>NZ_BEWA01000001.1:0-150887 GCF_003112535.1 Streptomyces rishiriensis
GTGTCTCGTCGTCGAGATCGGGCCGGGCGAAGAACCGTGCGGCGGTGTCCGGGTGTTCCCGCTCAGTGAGAGCTGCGGCGACAGCGCGCTGCTGCGTCAGAGACAGGGTGGGGGTTTCCGCTAGCGCGTCCCAGAAGGAGTGCGAGTGCATGAGGCCAGAACATAGCTGCTTGCACTGACAGTGGTAGGTGTCGCCGGGTCTCGGCCGCATCTCTTCGGGCCGGCGGGGGCAGGTTGGCGGAGGGTGGTGACTGCCCATTCGCGGCTGGAAGTTGCTGGTGACGCTGCTGTCAGGGGGCCGCGTTGTCAGAGCCCCCGCCTAGCCTTGTGGCCCACAACTCGGCTCAGGCACAGGGGGTTTGCGTGACGATCGACGGTGGGCGGATTGCCGCTCGCGGGTTTCAGTACCAGTATTTGCGCACGGTGGAAGCCCTGCTGGCCGCTGCGGGCGACGCAGATGTGGCAGGGTGCCGCATCGAGGGGCCCGGGAGCACGGTGTCCGTACAGCATGCGGATTCGGTCGATTTCGATCTGACCGATGCCGCCGGCTGCTCGCTGATGGCTGTACAGGTCAAAAGCGCCGCAGCGGGCAGGACAGTGAGGGCACGCGAGGCCGTGTCAGTGCTGGTGCATCTGATCACCGGGTTCGAAGCCCAGCAGTACCGGTTGATCACGTCGGCGGCACCTGACGAAAGCTGTGTGCGGCTGGCCGAGCTGCTGCGCCGACATGGCGGTGATGTTCCGCTGTTCAAAGCGGAGTTGAAGGATCTTCTGGCGCGCGCACCCAAGGTGTGGGAAATCTGCCAGGCACTGCCCGAGCAGCACTGGGAGCGGCTGGGGCGTGCCGGGATCGAGTTCGACGGCCGCAGTGACAGCCAGTTGAGGGAGGACCTCAACACGGCGCTGCGCCAGGAGCGGGAGCGTGAGCGACGGGGGCTGGCGCGCCGTTCTGGAGGGCTGGTTCTGGGCTATCTGGTGGCCGAGGTCATGCGCCGGGCGGCTGACCCTGATCTGGCGCACTGGGACGTGGAGGACTTCCGGCGATCGGTACTGGTCGGCGATGCCGAGCTGATCTCGGCCGTGGGCCGGCAGGATTTCGGGATCGTGTATGGGCAGATGCCGCCCGTTCCTGAGATCGAGCGCGCGGATCTCGTCGACCAGATCGGAGAGTTCCTTTCGGGCGGCGAGGGCAGTCCGGGGGGTGTGAGGACGTGCGTCATCACGGGTCTGTCGGGGCTGGGGAAATCGAGCCTGGCTGCGGCGCACATCGCTGGCCACGCCTACCGCTACGACGCCGTGTTCTGGGTGGACGCCGAGAGCGAGGAAGCTCTGGTCGCCTCGTTCGCTCGCGTGCTGGCGCATCTGACCGGTGCCGGGGAGCCGGCCGAGGTGAGGGATCCGCGGCTGCTGCGCGAGCGTGTGCACGCAGAGCTGCAGTCATTGCCAGGACCGTGGCTGATGGTGTTCGACGACGCGAGCGTGTCTGTGGCCGATGCCTGGATACCGCGGCGCGGGCAGGGGCGGGTCATCGTCACGGCGCTGGGCGGACACTGGCGCGGCGCGCAGGGGCACATCGAGCTGGCTTCGATGAGCAGTGAGGAAGCCCTTCGCTTGCTGCGGCTGCGGCTGGGCTTGAGTGAGAGCGAGGCAGCCCAGCATGCGTCGTCGCTGTCGGACCTGGTGCGGACGCTGGAATACTGGCCGCTGGCGATCGAGGTGGCCTGTGGTTATCTGGTCACCTGCCGCATCGGAGTCGAGCGTCTTTCCTCCTACACGGACACGTTGATCGCCCGAGCCGCGGACGACGAGCGGTCCGTGCCTGACGGCTATCCCAGGACACTGGCGGCAGCCGTCGCGCTGAGCATGGAACGTCTGATCAGCAGCGCCCGCGCACGGGGCCTGCTGCAGACCACGCTGGCCACGGTGGCGGCGTTGTGCTGGCTGGGCCCGCGCCGGGCGCCGGTGCATCTGGCACTGGCGAGCGCGTTCGTCGGCCCGCAGGACCTGCCTCCGGCACCTGGATGGGTGGTGTTCGACGAGGCGCAGGTCCCCGTACGCGAGATCATCCGCGAGCTCCTTGATGTCTCCCTCGTGCGGTACGACGAGCCGTTGCCGGCCCGGGGGGAGATCTTCCCCGGCAGTGAGGACACCGTGTCGATGAACGCGGTGCTGCAGGGCATCCTGATCCGGCAACTGCGTTTGACACAGGCGAGCATGGTCGAAGGCCTGTCGCATGTGGCCTGTCACACCGACCGCTGGTTGCGCGGGGCCCTGCTCACCGGGCAGGCAGAGCGCTCCTGGGAACTGGCCCAGCACGCTACCGCGCTGGTCGGGCATATCCGCGCAACACAGACTGCCGACGGGAACACGGCGCTGCTGATGGGCAATCTCGCAGCGTTCCACCATGCCCACGGCCAGTACGACGCCGCGCACAGCCTGCTTGAACTGGAACTGGAATGGCTCCAGCATGCTGGTGACCCCGACGAGGGCCTGACCGCCCAGACACACACCCTGCTCGCTCATATCATCCAACTGCGCAAGGAGGCCGGCGCCAGCAAGCCGATTGCTGCCCATCTGCGTCCCGTGCTCTCCTATCTGCGCCAGCTCGACGGACCGCCACCTGAGCCGGTCGCCCATCTCGCCATCAAGGCATCGGTGATCCTCCAGACCCATCTGCGGGATGCCCCGGACGACGAGCTGGCGCAGTTGCTGCGGGACTATCGCGCGCTGGCCGATGCACAAGAACCCAGCAAGACCACCCAAGCGGCCAAGGACCTCCTCGACATCCAGGACCTGCTGGAAGAGGGAGCCGCCGAGCGGGCCGAGCAGGCCGCTGCGCTGGCTTTGTCCCGCAGCACCGATCCGTGGTCTCCCGCGACGGCCGACCTCAAGCGTCTCCTCGTCGAAGCGCTGGCCAAGCAGGACAAGTGGGAGCAGGCCGACGCCGCGCTCAGTGACTTCCTCCCGTATTGCGGACCTCACACGCTGCACGGGTTCGCCGTGCACCATCTGGTGCACAACGTCGGATGCGTATGTGCGTGGAAGTGGGTGGTTCAGGGCGAGCAGCGGGCGGTGGAGCTGCTGGGCCGCCTGCTCGAGGACACCGGCATCGCCGAAAACCCGGCGTTCGAGACCTCCACCGATGAGGCCCGGTTCATTCTGCTCCAGGTGGTGCACGACAGCTGGCGGGCCATGAACGGAAGCGGACAGGGCGCAGGGTTCCTGCAGTTGATGCGCCGGCTCACCGACAAGACGTTCACCGATCCGCATGACCCGGACAACGTGTGGGAGCGGATCTATGCCGGGCTGGCGCCTCGGCTGTCGGCCGTGGTGGACGAGAACCTGCACCGTCAGTATCAGGCAGCGGGCGAGGCCATCCTGTCAATCGGCGTCCCGCTGCTCAAACAGGATCCCATGCTCAAGGAGGCCTACGAGACGGCCCGCTGCCACGCTGTGCTGGCGCTGTCCACCGACCGGCTCTACAGCAGCATCGCGGTGAACTCCACCGTCGACCTTCTGCTGCCGGAAGCGCGGAAGTTTCTGCCCGGCCCCCGGCCGCTCGTCATCCTCCAGCCGCACAAGATGCTCGGCGCCACCTCACCCGACACCGGCAAGTCCATCGAGCTTCAGATCCACCGAGCCTGCGACAGGGGCCTGCGCCGCCTCGTCGGGCCGCACCCCGTCATCCCCTCGCCCGAGCACCTGGCCCTCGTCCTGATCGGCCAGGAGCTGATCCTCGAACACGACGACGGCACCGTGATCGCCCGCTCCTTCGTACAAGCGCCCGGCCCATGGCAACGCGCCGCCCGCTCCCGCCGCAGCGCGCTGGTCTTCTACGGCTACGGCTTCGACATCCACGACACCACCGCACACCGCAGGCTCATGGTCTCCCCTGCCGAACTCAGCCGCCGTATCACCGACGCCAGCGACAACGGACTCCTCGCCGCAGCGTCCGTATCCGTCCGTCTCCCGCCGGCACCTGCCACACCGTCCCGGCCGCCAGCCACAGTCCGCAACCAGCCCCGTAAAACCACGCGGAGTGGCCGGCGCAAGCCCCGTCAGTGAGACAGGGGTGCGCCCCTCAGCACGTTGAACGCACCTTCTGGCGCGGTCGTCCTCGGGAACACTCCCACCACTGGCCCCGCCCCGACGGCGCCACACTCTTGATCGACAGTGCCCGGAACAATGCAGCCGTCCCTGCCCATCACATCGTGCGCAGCCGCGCCTCGGGTGCCGCCCCGTCTCCGGACCGTGCGCCGCGCGTTAGGCGTCCACGTGCGTGGCGAGTACCTTCCGGACGGGGGCGGCGATCGAGTGGCAGGCCTCCAGGACAGCCGCGGCGGCTCCCCCCTCCAGGTCGTCCGCCGGTGAGCTGGCCGACGGCCAGCAGCAGGAAGCGGGTGTGGTCCCCGCGCCAGGTCGGCATCAACTCCCCGCCCATCCGGACGGCGTCCAGCCGCCTGCCCGGTCGGGGCTGGCCGGCGGCCCGCAACGGCCTTTCCTGGTGAACGCTCTGGTCGGCGTCGGCTTGGAATGCCTGGCCATAATGACGCGTTCCGCGGACGGCATCGGCTCGGAGTCCCGCCGCCCACCGTGCCGATCGCCTGATTCTGCAGCAACATCCCGTGAAGGCAAGCGAAGAGCATGCCGGGAAGCATTTAGACGCGTAGTCCCGCACGACCTCACCGCCCGGTCGGCACACTCTGAACCAGCCACCCACGAGCCTGCAGTGCCTCGAGATGGGGCGCGATGCGCGTCCGGTGCGCGGCGAAGACCAGGAGGTGTGTGGGGCGGGTTGCGCCCACGAAGAGCAACTGCGCTGCTTTGCGACGGGTGATGGGGGCGTCAGCCACATCTTTCGACTGCGCTACCAGCGCGAGTGTCTCGTGGACGTCGTACTTGCGACCGCGGCTGTCGAGGCATTCGAGGATGAGGGTGGCTGCATGCGTCTCGCCCTTGGCTCGCTGGATGGAGGTGGCCACCGACCTCATTGAGGTCCCGCTCTTCCTTGCGCGCGTGGCAGATGACCGCGGCGGCTGCGACTGCGGCCGGGGCGTCCTGCGGATGCAGGGGCCGAACGGAGAGTTCCCGGTGCTGATCCTGGTCTTCCGAGAGGATCACGCGGTCGTCCATCTGATGAGTGACACCGAGCGGATGTCTCTGCTCGTAGGAGACGGCACCGTACCCTCGGGTGCCGAGGTCGAAGTCCCGATCACGGACGACCTCGCCGCGTTCACGGGCGACTTTGTTCTGGACATCGATCGGGCGTGGGACCTGGTGCACGACTTCACCCAGGCGCGGGCGGCCGGCCCTCTGGGTGAGTGGCGTGAGTTGTAGCTGGAAGCTCGTGACCCGATCATGATCGGTGCCTCTTCAGCCGCCTCCAGCAGATGAGGCCACAGGCCAATGAGACGAGGCGTCGTGGAGTTCGGTTCGGCGTTCCCAGCGGACGGCCAGGCGCTTGAACTGGTGCAGCAGGGCGAAGGTCTGTTCCACGACGTAGCGGAGCTTGCCCAGGCCCTTGATGCTCGGGGCGCCTTTGCGGGAGATGACCCGCAGGATCCGGCGACGTCGCAGCTCATGGCGCACGGCCTTCGAGTCGTAGGCCTTGTCGCCGAGGAGCGAGTCGGGGCGTCTGCGCGGGCGGCCGGGCGAGCTCTTACGAATGAGCCAGACGGCAAGAAATGAGCCAGATTCCAGTCCGACCTGAATAAACGTGAAGTTCACCTCGAAGACTGCATGCGGCCGAAATCCATCGACAAGATCAACAGCAAAGTGGTTGAAATGGGCACACCATGCACACTCTTACAGGCAGCACGTGGCCCTCTTTGCGCCTCCTGTCATGACGGGATGTATCTTGCGCAAGAAAAATCTGCAACGTAACTTTCACGTTGTCAGTCCAGTTGCCACGTAAGGAGTTGAGATGCTTTCTCCGATCGAAGAGACCGCAAAGACCGGTCTGAGCACCGACGACGTCGACACCGAGAAGCTCATCGCCCCGATCTTCGAGATCGAGGTCTCCGAAGTCGAGCCGGCTCAGATCATGCCCAAGCAGGGCTGTATCCGATAGAACGCAGTTGACGGCGGTGGGTCAGTGCTGCCTCTGCGGCACTGACCCGCTTCTTTTCCGTCCCCACTCCGGGACATCACTGGTGAATGGAACGCAAAATGCGCTCTCCTATCCCTCTCGTGAGGGCAGCGCAACCTCGAGATGCGCAAGAGGTGGCCGAAATCCAAGTCGTCACCTGGCGACAGGCTTACAGCGAAATCCTTTCTGCAGAAGAGCTGGAAGCACTGGATGTCTACAGGTCGGCAGATTTTTGGCGTGAGCAGATGGCCTCCTCGACGGTGGCAGGTACGCAGCTCCTGGTGGCACAGTCAAGCGATCAAGTCGTGGGCTTCTCGTCTTTCGGACCAGTCCGGGACGAAGACCTCAAGGGTGATCGCGTCATGGAGCTCTACGCCCTTTACGTGCATCCTTCGCTCTGGAGCGCTGGAGTGGGGCACGCCTTGATGTCAGCGACCGCCCAGTACTGGTCGGAGCAAGGCGTCGCCGAGGCGACTCTCTGGGTTTTTGAACGCAACGATCGCGCGCGCACCTTCTACGAAAGGTCCGGCTGGCGACTCGACGAGCGAGTCCGGCCCACCGGAGAGAAGCCTGCCGAGCTAGAGGTCCGCTACAGGCTCCAGGCAAGACACATCTGACATGCCTAGGTGACTCGACATCTCAACCCGGGTACCACGGAGGCTGTTTACCTGTAAGGAGAGCACTTTGCTTATCAGCCAGCAGCACAAGCCGGCCCACGTCCATCTGAACGGACCCGCGTCCCGTGCGCTGGCGGGGCACTCCGAGTGGCGGCTCCTTTGCACTGCTGTTCGCCAAGGTGCCGCGCACAGCGAAGTCTTTGAGCGTTTCACGGCTGTCCGCTCTCATCTCGCCGTTGCAGGAATAAGCGAAGGGCTCCTCAACGGAATTGCGACAGGTTTACACGGAGGTTCCTGGGACGACGCCGTCAGCGCGTTCACTCGCTCTCGCGGGCAACAGGTGAACTTCTATCTGGGTCCCATACGCACTTCTGACGATGGTCCGTCGAGCATGGGGCTTATCATCCTCGAGCGTCGGCCTCATGCCGCGCAGACGGTAGCCATGCTGGAACAGGCTGCGAACCGAATCGGCACGGCGATGTTCGGTGTTCCATGCTCCTTTATGGACCGGCTGGTTGAGTTCTACGACATGACCGCTGCGGTGGGCCCTTTCGAAGAAGCCGGAGCAAGTAGCATCGCCCTCTTTACCCCGTTCTACTTCGACGGGTGGTCAGATGTCGCCCGCCAGCGCGAGAACCGCCGGTCTTTGATCTTGCACAACATAATCCGTGCTCGGTTCGACCTTCTCACCAGGCCCTTCCTAGACGGTCTTCGCATCGATACGCGTCTCTCGTCACTGTGTGATGCCTCAGACCAGCAAATCGACGATGCTTTCACGCTTTGGCTCACCCTGCACGAGATGATGCACGCGAGTGGTCCCATGCCTCTCTTCGCAGAACCGGGCCACAAGCTTTCCCTCGGCATGGACTACGGGCCAGTCGAGGAAATGCGAACGGATATGAGCGCCTTCGTCGCTCTAGGGGTCCTGGAAGGGGAGCTAGGCGAACGTGCCCGGCTAGCCCAGGAGCTAGTCCTGGCTGAGCGGCTATTGCGGTCCGTGCGGGTAGGCAACGCGCTGGACCCGGAGGCGAACGGCATCGGAAAGTCGCTCGACGGAGAACATGGCTGCCTCTGGGCCGCCGCGCTTCACGTGTCGGGCGCGCTCCGTGTCGAAGCGGGACAGATGCATGTCGACTGGGAAGATGCACACGCAGCAGTTCGCGTCGTCCTCGGTGACATCTATGCGGGAGAGTCAGCTGCTCGTAACTCCCTCGACGCGCCCCAGGAACTCAGCAATCAGGCCGCCGGCCTCCGCCGGAAGGTGTTCACCGAGAGCGGCCAAGGCTACGCCTTGCCGGTGGCGCTGGAGCGGCACTACCGCACGGTCACCGGTCCCGACCGGATCGTTTTGACCTTCCAGGACTGCTGAAGATTTCGACCACTACCTCAGACAAGGAAACGGTGCGTTGAAAGTTCGATGTGCGCTTGATCTCCAGATACGCAGCGTCGCTGGCGATGTCTACCTGAGAAGCCCTCGTGAAGCCCGTTCGTTCGGCGGCGGCACGCTCAGCGACACGCACCTGATGGTCTTCCTCAGTGAACTCCAGGAGTGGACCTCGATCGATGCGGCCGCAGAGCGCATCGCCGCGCTTACGGGGGTGACCGCTGCAGTTGCTCGACCGGAGGTGGATCGCCTGCTCGCAGCGGCCATTCTGGTCAGCGATGACGAATCCGGTGAGCAACGTCAGCTGTTCTCCGGCAAGGCGCTGTGGGACGAGTACGGATGGGGCGATGCATTCGCCTATCACGCATCGACCGATGCAATTCCCCGCATCGACTACAGGCACCAAGACGGGCAACGTCAGGATGTGGCGCTGATGCGCGAGTACTCTGCTGTGGAGGCGCCGCCGCCCGTCTATATGACCGCTGTCTCGTCGCGCATCACGCCACTCCCAGAACCGGGGCGAACGCTCGGTGTCTCAGTGAAGGCCGCGTTGGATGAGCTCGCCCTCGAAGCAGCTGAGGCCGCTCCCGAGCTGGACGCACTGACCCTGTCACGGATCCTGTGGTTCGGCTTCGGTCAAACCGGAACCAAGAAGCTGCCGGTGACGGGTGAGCACATCACCAAAACCAGCCCCTCCGGCGGAAGTCGGCATCCCACGGAGGCTTACGTCTTCGCCTTGAACGTGGCTGGCCTCGCCCGCGGTGTCTACCACTACGGCGTGAAGAACCACGAACTCGAACAAATCCAGGACGGCTTGGACGAGGACTGGGTGGCCGCAAACATCATCGGTGTGCCACGGTGGCGCATCGCTTCGCCAGCAGCCCTCATAGTGCTCACCACACGTGTACAGGTCAGCATGTACCGATACCGCGAAAGCAATTCCTACCGCGTCCTGCACTACGACACAGGGCACGTACTCGAAACTGCGTCTCTCGTCTCACGCGTGCTCGGTCAGACGGCTTTCCGTGCCTTCTCCATGAATGAACAGGCAGTTGCTGGTTTGCTCGGAAATGACAGGCTCATGAACCCGGCGATGTCGTTCATGGCCATCGGTTGGGAGGCCTGACCTCTATGACTATGTACCGCCTTAACGACTTCATGCGGATTCGCCTCGGCTCTCCGGTGATCTTTGATCTCCTCTTGGAGCGACGGTCGGTCAAGGTGCCGGACGTCCGCGTCCTGTCCCTGCTCGGACGGGTACGACAGCGCATGAGCGAACCTGACCTGATCAAACTGTCCGCTGACGTGTTCGGCTGCGATGCCGCGGCAGCTGAGAGCCTCGTGACCAAGCTCATCGCAGCCGGCGTCCTGCAGGACGCCGACCACGAACACGAGCTGATGCCCGAAGTCCACGAGTGGAAAAGGTACGGCTGGCTCGACGCACTGGTGCTGCATTGCCTCTCGGAGGGCCAGAACTACTGCGACGTCGTCGATGCGGCCGATCCTCACAGCCCCGACGACGTACTGCAGGAACGGATCGCAAGGCACGGTCTCCCGGCGTTCTGGAAGCAGATCGACACCGACCGAGTCATCGTTCTCTCCGAACCGCGCGAATACCCTCCGCGTGACCTGGGAGAGGTTCTGCTGGCGAGGCGTACCCACATCCCCTGGTCGGGCGAGGTGATGGATGCCAAACAGGTCAGCCGCGTACTGCTAGACGCCAACAAGCCGCTCGTCGCGATGCGGCGCCGTGCAGAAGAGGAGTACGTCGCACGACCGTCCGCGCTCCTCGAGAATGCGTACGCGGACATGGAGACGTATTTCGTCTCGTTCGACGTCGATGGAATCCCACCAGGTCTCTACCACTACGACCCGGCCGGGCACCGCCTTTCGCTGGTCCGAGCAGGAGATCTCCGGGAGGAAGTTCGCACTGCGTTCACGGGGCAGGAACGAGCCAGCAGCGGTTCCTGCGCGCTGCTGCTGTCAGCGGTGTGGGAACGGCACATGTTGCGCTACGAGGGCGACCCGCGGGCCTACCGCACCTTGCTGACCCTGGTCGGGCAGTTCGCCCAGCGCTACCTCGTGGCCCTGACGGCCTTCGGCTTCACGACGTTTCCGACGCCCGCACACCAGCCGGTTCTGGCTGATGACCTCATCGGGACCAACCGGTTCGAGGAGTCGAGCCTCTACCTTATTGCCGCCGGCTAGCAGGGATCATGGACATTCCAACTGACTACTACCTGCAAGGCGCTCTGGCGTTTCACGAACAATCCACGTACGGAAACTATCCGGAACCGCGGCCTGCCGACCTGTGGGCGCATACCAGGGCTGCAACCGAGACGCAGCCTCAGGCCGACATGGCGGTTGCGTGCCCGGACGATGTGGAGCATCTGGACCGCATCTTGCGTGCCCGTCGTTCCCGGCGCACACGGTCCACGAGGGTGGCCCAGGAGACACTGGTCGGTGCCTTGACCAGTGCCATGGCTGCCTCTACCACTGGCTTGCGGCCCTACCCGAGCGCCGGCGGCTGCTACTCCGTCTCCGTGTACTGCTACGTGAGCGACATAGAGGGAGCAGGTCCCGGGGCGTACCGTTTCGACCCGTCAGTACGATCCCTACTTTCCCTTCCCGCCAAGGACGCCGAGAATCCGGTCTTGCCGGACCTCTCGGATCTCCTCCGCACAACCGTGCTCCGTGCAGACACCGTGCAGGCGGTTCTGCTTCTCGCTGCCGACATGAACGGAGTCGGCGCGCGCTATGGGGAGCGCGGCTACCGGTACGCGCTGCTCGAAGCCGGTCACCTGGCCCAGAACTTGGCGCTGGCGTTCGACACCCGGGGCGTCGCCCACTGTCCTCTCGGAGGCTTTTTCGACGATGTGGCGCGGCATCTGTTCGCCTTGCCGGATGCGCTCCATCTTCCGCTCTACGCGATGGCTCTCGCGTGACGCACCGACCTGGCCTTCCCAAACTTTCGCTTCCCTCGACCGATTGCCGCTCCTGTGGAACTCTATGGGCGGCAGAGGCACACCCGTTCGTCGCCACAAGCACCGGTGTGTCGCAGACTTTCGTGGTGCATCCCGACTGCTGGGAGCATCCGCATGGAGACGAGCGGTGGCAGGCCCTCGACTTCAAGCCCGACGGGCTGGGCGTTCACGCTCCTTTCGGACCTCTGCTTCTGCAGCAGGTGGTGGAGGATGCGAGTGCCGGGGTGTGGTCGTCGGACGTGCTCGTGACGGTTCCTTGCGGGACGCGTGGGTTTCCCGCTGTTGTCGGCGGTGGCCTGGCCGCCACTGCAGAGCAGGCTCTTACCCTGGGCTGGATCGAAGCATTTGAACGGCGCTGCTCGTTCAGGCGGCCGCGGGAGCAACTCGTCTTCGCGGTGCAGCCCCCGGGCCTTGCCATGTCTGAGGCCGTCGCCGAAGAAGCTCCCATGTGGTGGACCCAGGCGCACGGGTTGGACGGCGAGCCCACCTGGCTGCCGCTCAAGGAGGCCGTCCTTGCCTCCCAGTGGCGAGGCACACCACCCGTCGCTACGGACACGACGGGCATGTCCGCACACACGTCCAAGGAGCGTGCGATTCTCCACGGATTGCGTGAATGGCTGGAACGTTCGGTGCTACACAGATGGTGGACACAGCCGGACAGTACCCGCTGTTCCATCCACTCCCGCATTGCTTCTGACCTGATGCGCGGGACGTCCCTGGCTCTGCCAGACAGTGCGTGCGAGGTCTGGCATCTGCGTCACGGTGACTGGCACGTGGCGGGATGCGTGATTTTCACCGAGCGGAGGATACGCCCCACCGCCGCGTTCGGCGGCGGAACAGCACTCACCGCTGATGCCGCAGTCAACGCCGCTTGGCGAGAAGCCTTCCAAATGCACATCGCTCCTCAGCCTGTGGTGACGCGAGAGGGACAAGTAGTGTTCGGGCCTCCAATCGGCCACACCCCAGTGGACGAGGACTTCCGAATCCGCTTCCTCGCGCAGTTCCCCGCCCGCTCTGACTGTACGGAGCCCGGCAGGGAGGAACCGATCGATCACGGGGAGGAGGCGGGTACCAGGGATTCCATCCTCAAGGTTATCGACGGTCCGGTCGCCACGGTGGACTGCGGCGACGAACTCACTGACGCACTAGGCCTGCATGTTCTGCGCGTGCTCTGTCCCGCACTGCCAAGGTTCACCCCGGACACCCGCACCCCGAGCGGGCTGGCACCTGCATTCCTGGGAGGCTGACATCACTGCCCCACTTCAGGCGTGGACCGTTTCGCCCACCGCGTCCCTTCTGCGCAATGCAAGCAACTGGTTCCTTGATGACCCTTACCAAGGCGCCATCCGGGAACTGGGCATCAGCAACGAGACACTCTGGGACTTCTTGCGCGGACTGGTCGAACTGGGTTCCGTCAACACGGCTGCGGCTGCGGCAGCTGCCATCGCTGCGGGCGTGCCCGAAGCAGCAGCTGACCGCTGTGTGGATTCGTTCCGGCGCGCGGGACTATTGGTGCCGACCACGTCCCACCCACTCCCTCGCGCGGAGGCACCGGTCCTGCAGGACTGGCGGCTGGCCAACCTGGCTCTGCCTGCGGATTACAGGGATCCTGATACACAGGTCATCGATCTCCGGCAGATGGAGGGATTTGCTGCCGCAGAAGCTCCTCCTGCCGTCTCCGTCCAGTGGCCGCTCGGGCTGCGTCGGACCCTTCTGCCGCATCCCGTCCACGATGCGCCTGAACGTCCGCACTATGCATTAGGCAACGTCCTCTACTACAGCAATGCTGTTCTACGGCCAGCGGCCCTCGGCCCCTTGCCCCGCACTCTCCGGGTCCCTCCGTCGCACGGTGCGGCACACCCGTTCGACCTCACCGTCATCATGAACTCCCAGCGCGACGGGAGCTCCGTCACGCTCGGGTACGACCCCATGGCTCACGCGCTGGTGCGCCTTCCTGCCACTTCGATCGCCCCCGTAGCACCCGGCTACGTGCTGATAGCCGTCCATCTCGCTGTACGTCGAGTGCAGTGGCGGTACCGGGCGAGCACCGCCTACCCGACAGTGTTCCTCGATCTGGGCCACCTCCTGCAGGTCATGGAGACGGCGGCCGAGAACCTCAGTCTCGCATTGGCGGAAACACCTGTGCCAGAACAGGCTTCCATCAGCGGGCGCACGCCCCCGCTGGGAGCGGTCGTCGCCCTCCGAAGCCTGCGCACCACTGCAGAGGAAGCGGTGAACCTTGCCGATTGAACCTCTTGCGTCCGAGGTTGCCGTCGCCCTGAAGTCGTTGCAGAAGTGCATGAGCGATCCAGTGGCAGACGGCCTGCCCGAACTCGAACGGTTGCGCGAGGTTGCTGGGGACTGGCTGCGCGAGTCAACCGCCGACGCGCTGCAATATGCCCTCATGACCAGGGACTGGTCACCGGTCGCGGGCGATGCCTGTCGCATTGCCGCTACAGTGCGCGGGCCATCAATCATCGTGGTTCCCCGGGTGCTGGCCGGCCGCACGGTGGGCGAGCTGATCTGCACGAATCACTGGCGGCCTGGTCACACGGCAGTGGCCGAGGCGCTGAACCACGTACCCCATGCCGTTACACGCCTCTTCGGCTACCAGACGGAGCAACACGGCCCGCTCGTCGTCGCGCGCAGACTGCTGACTCCCGACCGCTGCCATGCGGTGGACGCACTGGGCCAGATCCGGCTGTCACTGCCCCCTGGGTCGGCTATGTGGGGGCGTTCACGCGTCACCATCGTCGTCAACCCAACGGGACACGTCGCGCAGCCGACCGCCCGCTGTGACACCCCGGAACAGGTTGTCGCAGCCGTGACATGGTCGACGCTGGCTTGTGCCCTCGCCGGCGAGGGTCCGTTCCGTCCGCAGAGAATCGCAGGACGCCTGGCCCTTGGAGACCAACGTGACCTGGCCGGGGCCTTCCTGGGCATTCTCAGCAGCTTCGTCTACCTGCGCAGGGTGTCGGGCCTCAATGATCTACTCGTGAAGGCAGCGATCTCTCCTGCAGGTGTGCCTGGCACGCCTTTGAGCGAGGTGATGGACTGCTGGGCTAAAGCTGCTGGCGATGGGGCGAATGAGGATTCTCTACTCAGGAGCGCGCATGAGCTGCTCGCTACGGGGATCAAGATCTTGGTGAGGGACGACCCGGACCTGCTTGGCAACTTCACACGGTGGCTCCGCGGTAATTCTCTCGATTCTGGTTGAAGAAGGTAGGGCAGGCAGTGTCCGCAATCGTCATGCGCGACGTCCGACGCGCTTTCGACGTCGTTAAAGGATCCGCCTGGCGGATGAACCGCAGGGTGCAGCAATTCGAGGCACTCAGAGGCGTGAACCTTGATGTGTCAAAGGGCGAGCTGTTCGGTCTTCTCGGCCCTAACGGAGCTGGCAAGACGACCACGATCAAGATTCTGACGACTCTGCTGGTTCCGACGAGCGGGGAGGTCTACCTCAACGGCCTCGACTCGGTGCGCAACCCGGATCAGGTCCGCAGTCGGATCGGTTATGTGTTCGGAGGCGACAAGGGACTCTACGATCGGCTCAGCGCCCGTGACAACCTCCGATATTTTGCGAACCTGTACCGCATTGCCCCGGGACAGCAACGCAGGCGCATCAACGAACTTCTCGAAATGCTGAGCCTAACGGACCGTCAGAACGATCGGGTGGAGACGTTCTCCCGGGGAATGAAGCAGCGGCTGCATATAGCCCGGGGGCTCCTCCACGACCCGGACATCATCTACCTGGATGAACCGACGAACGGTCTCGATCCGCTGGCCGCACGCGATGTGCGCGACATTGTGAGACGGCTGAAGCACTCCGGTAAGACGATCCTTCTCACCACGCACTACATGTTCGAGGCGGAAGATCTGTGCGACCGCCTGGCCGTCATCGAGGGCGGGCGCATCATCGCCGAGGGCACCAGCAAGGACCTCGGCGCGCTCGCGAATGCCGGCCCCGTCGTTCGGGCGGAGGTCAGTGGGGGCGGCGCCCAGGCCTTGTGCCGGGCCCTTGAAGATCGCGCCGACGTCGTCAACTGCCACCTGGAGCCGCTCAGCGGGCGCGAACTGGTGACCATTCGGTTCGCGGCGCAGACCGAAGTCGAGGCGTCCCGAGTCGTTGGCGAGGCGGCTGCAGCAGATACCGGAGTAAAGCTATTGGATCTTCAGCTCCGCGAGCCGACGCTTGAAGACAAGTATGTCACGCTGGTGAGTCAGTCCCGCGACAAGGAAAGTGCATGACGGATCGCCGTGCAGGTTTGAGATACTTCGCCTCCAACGTCCGCTTCTACTTGCTATATCTTTCGCGATCACGGATTGAGATCACTCTCACCTTCATGCTGCCCCTCTTCTACGCGACCGTGGCGCACCTGATCGCGGAATCCGGGTCGGACCGGATCACCCCTCTGGAAATTACGCTGGGGGCAGGCCTCATGGGCATGTGGACCACAGTCATGTACGGAGCGGGTGGCCTTATAAAGGAACAGCGGCGCCTTGGGATACTCGAACTCCTGTTGGCAGCGCCTGGGCGCTTCCCTTCGGCGATTGCGACGATGACCCTCGCTGTCGCCCTGTTTGGGTTCGAGGCCATGCTTGGCACTCTCGCCTGGGGATATCTTCTTTTTGACGCACAGATCGATGCTGCTGCTCTGCCTGCTCTGGCAGTGGCCGCCACACTCACTGTTCTCGCCATGAGTGCAGTGGGCTTCATGGTCGCTGCCGTGTTTGTCCGGGTACGGAAAGCCGAGAGTGCAGCTGAAGCCGTCGTAGCTCCTTTGTGGCTGCTCTCGGGTGTCCTGATTCCCGTCTCCACCCTCCCCGACCCTGTGCAAGCAATCAGCAGGCTCCTGCCCATGACCTTCGGAGCGGAAGCATTGCGGGCGGCCACGCGGAACGTTTGGGATGTGCGCGCCATCGCAGCCTGCCTCGGCCTTAGCCTTCTCTACGGGGCAATCGGATGGGCCGCCGTCAACGCTGCGGCTCAATCGTCTCGATCCCGAGGGGGTATGCACCTGTGGTGAGCCATGAAAGCCGCACCATATTGAGCAAATCCCCGCTAGACGCAGCTCCCGCAGTTCGACACGTGATGGTGTCCAACTACCTTTCTTTCCGGGCTCTTTTCAACTGGTCGAGACCAAGCGACTTCCTCCTGGCATTCGTCTTTGCACCCGTATTTGATCTTCTGTTCTATGGCCTCTTCGGTCACTACATGAGCGTCGAGGACGGAGCCTTCTACCTGACCGGCGGCGTCATGCTTGCCGCATGCCTGCCCGCACTCTCGGGCGGAGTGATGTCCGTGACGAGTGAGCGCTACTACGGCACCCTGCACGCTCTCCTTATCAGCCCAAACGCTTTAGGGCCTGCCCTTTTCCTCCGCCCCCTGCCCTACTCCCTGTTCGGAGCGCTCGCTGGGGGCGTCACCCTCCCCGTCGGCATGCTGCTCCTCGATGTGCGACTGCCGGACGACGTGCTGCCTGTTCTGTTGGGATGCCTACTGTGCGGGGCCCTCTCCAGCGCTGCCCTCGGCATGCTTCTTGGTGTCTTTGCTCTCTACGTGCGCGACATCTTCACCGTCATCAACCTCGCCATGTGGTTCCTTTCGCTGGCGTTGGGCCTCTTCGTTCCTCCGTCCGCCTATCCGACATGGTTGACGGTTGCTACGCACTGGGTCCCGGGGTACCACGCCCTCAGCGCGGCCCGAAAGGTCGTGGAAAACGGCGCTCCGGTTGGCAGTGACCTCGTGATCGAAGCGGCCCGTGCTGCCAGTTTGATCGTGGTCGGCATGTGCGCAATCACGTACTACCGTCGGCAGGTGCGCCGCGGGCGCACCTCAGGCCTGGATTGACACTACGACGGACTACACATGGCAGCAACTGCCGCTGGCCTTCGATGCTTCGGCTTCGACCGCGCATCGGTGCTTCGCCGAGTGAATTGCCGACCCGCCTTTTAGAGCTGGTAACGCGATCTTGTTGAACGGCCCTGGTCGGCCGTGACCGGTGTGATGACTCAGCTGTTCGGGAGGGTGTGAGTACTCGACCGTGGATCGTGGACGATGACCTGTGGGCGCTGGTCGAGCCGCTGCTGCCGCCCTGGCCCGAGAAGGCTCCCGGCCCGCGGCCGGTGCCGGACCGGCAGTGCTTACAGGGCATTCTGTACGTGTTGCACAACGACATCGCCTGGCGGCTGCTGCCGCTGGAGCTGAGGTTCGGCTCGGGTCAGACCTGCTGGCGGCGGCTTGAGCGGTGGCAGAAGGCCGGGACCTTCGACCAGCTGCACCGGATCCTGCTCGCCAAGTGAACGCGGCCGGCGAGCTGGACTGGTCCAGAGCCTGTGTGGACGGCTCCCATGTCCGCGTGAAAAGGGAGGAGCCGACACCGGCCCGTCGCCGGTCGACCGGCGCAAGACGGGCAGTAAGCACCACTTGATCTGCGATGGCCAAGGCACTCCGCTCAAGGTCATCACGACCGCGGCCAACGTCAACGACGTCACCCAGACCCTTGCCCTGGTCGGCAGCATCCCGCCCGTCGCTGGACGCCCGGGCCGGCCCCGCCGGCGCCCGCAGGCTCTGCTCGGCGACAAGGGCTACGACTCCGACACCAACCCTCGTGAACTGCGAAAACACCGGATCCTGCCGGTCATCTCCCGCAGGGGCCCAGACCGAGGCGGTGCTCGGCCTCATCCTGTCGCGTCTCGACCCGACAGTCCGTCTTAACCGACCCGCCGGAGAGCTTCTGCGGATGGTGCGGGCGAAGATCGACGGCCATTGCGACACCGAATGGCCGCCGGCCCTCGACGTCATCGAGAGGGCGATCAAGCGCCGCAACAGAGTCGTCCACGACAGCCTTGCAGTCGGTAGGACCTGGCGCGAGTACGCGACGGGCGGCGGCGAGTGGGTGCACGTCACCACAACGCTGGGCGAGGAGGAGTGCGACACGGGCACTCTCGTGAACGACCTTGCTCTGCAGCAGGGTGCCACTGCAGCGGCCGTCGAAGTGCTGAACTGCCTGTCCATCTGAAATTCCTCGCCAGTCGACTCCCGGAGGTCTGGCCAAGGAATCGAAGACGCCATGGCGCGGAAGCGTCTGGGATTCTGTGGGGACTCGCCGGTCCAGTCATCGCTTCGCAGGCAGGGCGAGGTCGCGGGGTCGGTGTCCGCCGCGGCACCGGCGTCCAAGCCTTCACGGGCCCTGCTCATGCTCGCAGAGCCGGGCCTCCTTGTGAGCGGGTGTCAGTCAAGCCAGTCGTTCGGGATCATGGCCTTGCGCTGACCATCGAGCGGCCGCCAGTTCTCGACGATGGCGTCCTGGAACCAGGGCTCTTCGGTGAGGTTGGCGTGGTCGCACACGATGATCTGCAGAGCGCCTTCGTTGAGATCGGCTACGTCTTTGAGGAGTTCGAAGTAGGCGGTGACGGTGTTCCAGTCGGCGTCTTGGACGGTGGTGGCGTCCTTGATCTTGGCGGGGAAAAAGGCCTGGGTCGGCTGGTCGAGCATGAGGAATCCGGGGACGGGCCGGCGGTGGAGCCGGAAGTAGGTGTGCAGGGCGAGATGGGCGACCATGTGGTAGCCGATCCAGTTCTTGGCGCTGCCGATGCGGTTGAGCGGGAGGCGTCCTTGGGGGCGTCGTACGACGACGTTGAGCTGGCTGAGGCTGACGGCGACCTCGTCCGCGGAGGCGGCCTGCCCCAGGTTCAGGCGCCGGGCCCAGTCGGTCATGTTGCCAGCGATGTCGGCCAGCCGTCGTTCCGTCTCGGCGGTGACGTCGTCCTCGTCGATCAGGGCTTGGAGGGTGGCGACGTTTTCCTGGGCCAGGGCCAGGTTGTTGCGCAGTTCGCCGATGTCGCCGACGGGTGATCCCGTGCCTGCGGTGAGGGCCTGGTCGATGCGGCCCTGGATCCGGGCGATGCGCACATGTTGGTCCTGGAGGTTGCGCATGCGTTCGTCGTTGGTGGTCAGTTCCCGCAGTTGCGCCCCGTTGACCCTGAGGCGTTCGACGACGGATGTCCGTTCGGCTTGGAGGGATCTGCGGTGCTCGTCGCGGATCGGCTGGATGCCCTGGGCCTGGTCGAGTTCTTCGGCAAGCTGCGCGGTGAGTGCGGTGATCTCTGCTGCTGAGGCGTCCGGTTCCTCCAGCGGACGGGTGCACATCGGGCACAGAGCGGTGTCGTAGTCGCGTTCGGGTCCCAGGAGGCTGAGGGTCTGCAGGCGGCCGAGTTGCAGGTGGAGTTCGCCGGTGAAGGCTTCTCCCTGCTTTTGCCAGCGGTCCACCAGGGCGAGTGCCTCGTCGAGCTGTTGCAGTTGCTCGCGCAGTTGTCGTCGCTCGTCGGTCAGGCCCTGGCGCCGGTCGGTGAGATCCACTGGGCCCACAGTGGAGACGGTGACGGTGAGCGCCTGCTCGAGGAGAGCGCGGATCTCCTCGGGGCCGGGGGCCGGGGGGACTTCCTGAAGGAGTCCTTCGCTCTGGGCGAGGCGGAGCAGGGCGACACCGCTGGCGTCCACGGCGTCGCGGTGGCGGTGGGCGTCGTCGAGCTTGCGCTGGGCGGCGCGCTGGGCGCGCTGGGCCTCGTTGAGGTGGTGGCGGCGCAGGGCCTGTTCGGGTCCGGCGGCTCCGAGGAAGTAGGGCAGGGTGTCCTTGAGGGTCTGGGCGATGCCGTTTTCGGTCTGGCGGTGGAAGAGGGCCTTTTTGTCGGCGATCTCGTTCTGGTTCTGGAAGCACAGCAGGGCCGCCTGTGCGATGGAGACGTCGAAGGCCTGGCAGGCGGCGCCGGTGGGCGGCTGAAAGCGGAAGTCCTCGATGCCCAGGCGGGCGCTGAGCTGGCTGCGCAGTGCGGCGACGTTCGAGTTCGGGGTGAGTTCGTCGGCGCGGGGCAGGTCGAGGGTGTCGCCGCCGGTGCGGATCATGGCCTGGGTGGTGGAGGCTCCTGCGGGGCGGGGCCGGGCCAGGAGCATGCGGCTGTCGTGAAAAGCGACCAGGAGCGCGTACCAGCCCACGGTCCGGTCGATGGGTTCGTCCGGCAGGTTGGGAGTGCTGCGGCCCAGGCAGTAGTCGACGATGTCGAGGATCTCGGACTTCCCGGTTTCGGACTCGCCGGTGAGGATGTTGAGCGCCCCGGGACGAAACCGCACGACCCTGGGGGTGGGCCGGCCATCTCGGTGGTAGAGGGCCAGGGCGAGTAGCTGCATGGTGGTTCGTAGGCTCCTTGAGCAAAGAGGGGGTCAGGGGCGGACGCCGAGGAGGTTGTAGGCGAGGGCAGGATCGAGAACAGCGAGCCAGCGGCCGACGAGGCCTGCGCGGCGGGCGCAGTCCGCGACTTCATCGCTGGGGGCTTGTGAGGCGGCCTTGGGCGGGCGGGGGCAGCGCAGTCCTCCTGCGGTGACCTCGAGGGCGTGGTGGCGCAGGGCGGTGCGCAGGCTGGCGCGGGTGTAGTCGGTCAGGGCAGCGGCCCGCAGGGCGAAGGCGGCTTGGTGCTGGGGGTGTTCGGTGAGCCAGGCGGACATCGAGTGGACAGCCTGGGTGGGCAGGTCGTTGCGGGTGTCAGTGGGGAGCACCAGGGGCAGCACGAGGAAGGCGCTGGGCCAGGGCAGGGGGCGGTTGGCCTTCTTGGTCGCAGCGTGGACGCTGGTGGCCAGGAGGTAGGCGCCGAAGGCTGTGTTGAGCAGGGCCTGGGCTTCGGGAACGCGATGATTGGTCATGGTCACTGGCCTGGCTGCTCGTTGTGGTTCTGGCACAGATCGGGATAGTCGGGATGCCAGCCGACCGACTCGTCGTCCTCGGCGCTGTGGGCCCTGCCGGCGAGGCTGTGCAAGGTGCCGCGTCCGATCCAGCTCTCGGTGGTGCTGCCGGGGCGGGCCGGGATGCCGGCGGCCTTGTCCATGGAGTCGTCGAGGACGCGTTTGCCGACGGTCTTGCGTTCGGCGGCGGGGGTGTCGTCCTCGACTGCATCTGTGTGCCGGGTGAAGACGTGGTCCCACTCGTCCCACAGGAGCCGCTCGTAGTCGCCGAGGGCCTGTTCGGTGATCGTGAAGTCACGCAGCCACGCGGAGCGTTGCGCGCGTGCGTAGTGGTAGTCGCGCAGGTGGCTGGCGATGGTGCGGTCCTTGAGGCCGATCCACTGCATCTGGGCAACGACCAGGTCGTCCTTGTAGGCCGTGATCTCGGCCTGGGTGAGGCGGCGCAGCGTCTCGGTGATGGGAAGGTTCTTGCCCGTGAACCGGTCGAGGGTCTCTTCCAGGCGGCACTGCAGTTCCTGGGCGGTTACCGAGGCCCGGCTCCGGTTCTTGTCCAGCAACTCCACGGCCATGCCGTACCACCACCCCTTGATGTCGTCGAGGATGGCGCGGGTGTGCTGGCCGGGCCTGATCCCCAGTGCGCGGGCCAGCTTAGAGTCGAGGTCTGACATCAGCGGCGACGCATCGCTGATCTCCATGGCGGCGACCAGTCGGTAGCGCTGTGCGGGGGTGAGGTCGGTGAACTTCTTGCGATCGTCCGCGGTGTTGCTGGGCTCGGCCGCTCTCGCGACCTCCTCCATGCCGGCCAGGGCGTCGTCGACGGAGCGCCCGGGTCCGGGGCGGAGCTTGTGGAGGAAGGTGCCTTCGGCTGCCACCTGGGTGGTGACCAGCCGCAGCAGCGGCATGGTTCCGTCGGACAGGCGCCCCAGGACGGTCAGTGCGTCGATCCAGGAGGCGACGGAGCGCCAGAAGTCCTTGCCCGTCTCGCTCAGCCGCCCGGCCCGCTCGCGGTGTTTGGACTGCAGGAGCACGGACGGGTCGCTGCTGTCCTGGTACAGGAACTCGATGTCGTCGAGGACTTCCATGCGGACTTCGACCGTGATGTCGTCCCAGCTGCGCTCCGCGAGTTCCAGCAGGGCCAGTTCGCACTGGTAGAGGTATCCGGTCATCTGGCCTGCCGCCGAATGCGACCCTGCTTGCGCCACGTTCCCCACTTGTGGTCGGACCTGTATCAACGGCAGCCGGCTCGCCGACGGTGAGGACCACGCGAGATACGGTGCATGCAGATATCAGCGAATCCGCATGAACCGGACCCCTGCTCCCCTGTCGGCGTAACCTAGCACCTCTCGGACATGAAGACCGTTGCGTGTGCGTCGGCCTCAAACTGGCCTTGATTCGCAGGGCAGTTCCGCTGTAGTCGGCCACGAAGAGGACCGTCTCGTCTCCATCGACGTCGGTGGCGCGCCCAGGACACCCGTACGGAAGGCCAGAGCCACGGCACCGGTGGGCGGCGTCAAGACCAAGCTGAAGTGCGCCGGGTGCGCTCTCCGTTCGTCCGTAAACGGCGCAGGGCGATCTCGAGCGCGTGGCGCGGGTAGGACTCGAGGAACAGTGGATACCGGCCCTGTGTGGTGATGACAGCGGTCGCGGCTGTCTGCTGAGACAGTCGCCGTGTTCAGACTCCGCCGGCCGGTGGCAGGCCCTCCTCCGGCCCAGCCAGCCCGACCGGGCTGGCGCAGGTCCAGGTAGCAGCGCAGTCGTACGGGCCGTGCTTGCGTCCCGTGTCGTGTGTTGCCCGGGCGACGTCGCCCATCTGTCGGCAAGTTACTGGCGGTCGCGGCGGCTACGAGCGCAACTGCGTTTATTTCAGGACGATTTGGCCGGAAACTTGTCACCTTAATTTGTGACTCCCGTCACGCCTTGCGGTGCCGCAAGAGAGGTTCAGACACCCTCGTGAGGGCTGATGTCGCAGCTCACACGGGGCGCCCCTCCCCCGCGTCGCGCTCACCGTGCGCGACTGTTGAATTTCGGACGGTCATATTGAGGGTCGCATGCATGCGTGTTCGGGGCGCTGGGCCGGTTGAGTGATCGTCACCGGCGCACGCCGGGCACCCGACACCTCAACGAAGAGGATCCATGCACGAAGACGTCTTCCGTGCCGACGACGGCTACGGTTCCGCCACGCAGGCGCCGCTCCCTCTGCCGCTGGACTTCGAGGCGCACTACGTGATGAACCAGGAGGCGTGGCACTCCTATGCGCTGTACCGGCTCGGCGCCAACGACATTGCCGAGCGCGCGGTGCACCGCGCGTTTTTGGAAGTGCTGCGGAACTGGGAGGCGCTGCTCGCCGAGGCCAACCTGCCGCAGCAGACCTGGAGCATTCTGCGGCGTGTCGTCGGTGACGAGGCGCTGTGCGCGGCCCGCGACGGGATCACGGCGATGCCGAGCACGATCGGACTGTACCCGGCGCTGCTGAAGCTGCCGCAGCGTCAGCTCGACGTGATCATCTTGCGGTATGTCCTGCGCTACAGCAGCCGCAAGGCCGGCTGGTATCTCGGCATCACCGCGAGCACCGTGGACCACCACTGCCGCAAGGCACGCGAGCGCCTCGCCCCGGTCTACCACCACCACCGCGGCACGACACCGAAGCAGAAGGAGGAGAGCCAGTGACATCTGTGGGGAACAAGCGCCCGGCCGAAGCGGAGACGACCTGGACCGAGCGGCTGCGCGAGGCGGATCCCGTCGTGCGTGAGCCGCGCCGTGCGTTCGATGTCGGCGAGGGGCTGCGCCGGCTGGCCGCGGAAGCCGGGTATTTGCGGCCTGCGCCTGCCCGGCCCGCCGGTGCCGGCGCCCGCCGCCAGCTCGACCTGATCTCCCGGTGGACCGTCACCGAAGCCGGTGCCGCCGACCACGTCGAAGAACTCGCCACGGTCATCGGCGACGACGGGATGGGCAAACCCACCCCGGACGACTTCACCGAGTGGATGCCCGTCGATGTCCACGGCATCCACGTCTTCGCCTGCATCCTCCACCTCGCCGACCATCCCGAGAGCGCCGTCTTCTGGTGGCAGATCGCCGCCGGAGCTGAGCACACCGGCGCCGCCTACTGCCTGCACCTGCGCCACCTCAGCCAGGGCGAGATTCGCGAAGCTGCGCTGTGGAAGCGGCAGATGAGCGCCATGCGGGACCGCACCGCACAGCAGTGGTTCGACGGCCCGTCCAACGACTACACCCGCGACCTGGTCGGTGCCGTGGATGCCTTCACCTCCTACTGCGCCCGCCACCGCGAACCGACGCCGATCCCCACCCACCACCTGCAAAAACGCTACGAGGCGCTCGCCGACCGGCATGACGAGGGCGGACTGGTCTGCCGGCCCGACAGTCGGCTGCCCGACCGCATCCATGAACTCGCGATCACGCGGTGACCCCGCACGGGCAAAGGTCCGGCAGGGGCGAGAGCTCTGCGGGTATTCGGGACGATGTGCGTTCTGCTACCCGACGGGGGGCGCTCTCTCACGTGGGTGCTGCTCGTGAGCCCGCTAGGGCAGGCGGTCTGGAATGGCGCTGCTGCGGGGTGATTTCGTCGTGCGGGTACAGGGCCGAAGCGGCCGGGGTGCTGTGCTGCACGGACGGTGCGGTTACTGGCCTGCCTGGGCGGCAACGGCAATTTGGGCGCAGACCAACGGCGCTGCCTCGACGCGATGAGCAAGGCCACGCAGCCGGCGCCGTCGCCGCTCCCCCTCGCGCCACTGGATCCCGCACGGTGCCGCACGTGGAGGAGCCCGCCGACCTGGTGGTCGGCGGGCTCCTGAAGACGATGGATGCGATGCCCCCGCACAGCCCCATGGGCTGAGCACTTCGTCGAACTGGCGGTCGGGCGGTCGTGCCCCGCCGCACTGCCGGCGCAAGCAGTTACGCGTGGGTAGATCCGCTCCGTCGCCGCGTGCAGCCTAAAATCGGCCGAACGACAGCGCCCCGTGGGTCCGGGCCGCCTGAGCGGCATGGACCACAGGATGGCGGCAGCAGGAACTTCACACCGTCGGTAGCGCCGTAGCGCCACTCGACGGGCTGCTCGAACCCCGCCGATGCGGGCACTGGAGCACGAGTTACGAGCAGTTCCACCGTCTACCTCCTCAAGCTGGGCGCGGCACGCAGGAACCCCCACGCACCGCGTTGTCCCGAGGCCGCGGCAACGGCCAGATAGGACGGGATACCTGCCTGGGTCAGAGACAAGGCACCTCTCGGCCGCACTGCGAGGAGTCTCCTCCCCGAAGAGCTGCCAGGTTGAGTGTGCCCAGACCTGGCCTTGCCTACCACCCGACCAGCCCTTTTTGTCATAGCACCGTATGCCTTTGGAAAACCTATCCCGCCCGGCGGTTCCGACCTCGGGGTTCCGGTTGTTTTTTCTCTCGACATTTTGATCTTTAGCGCACCGGGAACTATCTTTTTACGTCCCCTTCCGCCCAGGATAGCCGGTAATTCACCAAGGGGCTCGAGTTCCGAATTCGCGACCTCCCAACCTCTTCACGCGCCACCCCTACCAGCCGGTTCATTCCCGGTATAAGGATCTTCCAGCGTCGCTATGAACGAATGTTCACACATAGAACGCGTGTTCATCTTACCTTCCGGTCAGTATGCACAGCTTGGTCCGGACCAATCTCAACTCCGTTGGCGCACAAGGTCATCAGGCGATCCAGCCCGCGATGATCACCCCGACTTAGGGCTGCCTATGTGTATTTCTTAAGAAAATAGGCGTGCATGATCTGGGGTTGGAGGGTGATTAGTCTTCGGATGAGTGCCTGACTCGACTCGCGGTTCCTGTGGTAAAGCGCAGGAATATCTTCGCTTGATGACGCGCGTCGCGTAGGGCATTCTTTCTAAATCCGGGCGGCAACCCGGATGCGTTTGCAGTACCCGCACCACCTGCACCACCTGCACCACCAGGACGGAAAAACAGCCTGGGTCACATGCACCACGAGACAAGGCACTTCTTAGAAAGGTTCAAAGATGAACCGGTTTTCTCGCCACGGGGCCGAGGGTCCCTTCGGCCCGGGCTGCGTGGTCTCCCCGCAGCAGAGCGGATCCTTCGGGCTCCAGGCAGGCGCACTGCCCGCTCCCGGCAGCGTGCGCCGTTCCATGGGCCTGAGCAGGATCAGGCTGAACCTCGCCGCCTTCACGATCGCCGCGGGCGCGACGTTCGGCTTCATCCAGACCGGCTGCGACGCTCCCACCGCCGCCAGCATCTCCCTGTCCTGCACCCTCGCCGCCGAGCGGCTCGTCTCCGGGATGACCTCCCGTAAGCCGGGTCCCTCGCGCGCCGAGGCAGCCGACACCCAGGAGACGCAGGGCTGACCGCGCCCTGGGTGGGGGAGGCTGCCTGCCTCCCCCACCCAGGTGCAGCGTTGCCCGGAAGGGAGACCGCCATGAATCACAGGGAGCCCGGACGGCCGACCACACAGGTCGACCCGAGCAAGGGTGCACTCGAACAGCTCGCCGTGGACCTTCTGCGGCTGCGCAAGTACAAGGAACTGACACTCGAGCAGTTCTCCGACGTGTCCGGCCTGTCGCGAGCGACCCTCTCAGCTGCGACACAGGGAACCAAGTGCCCGTCCTGGGACACCATGAAGCGCTACCTGGACGCGGCTGGCGAGGACCCTTCCGCCTGGCGTCCGCGCTGGGAGATGATCGCCGACCCCAAACAGCGTGAAGCAGCCGGACTCCCCGATGCCCCCGAACAGCGAGCCGCGGTCAAACGGCTCCTGCCGTCCGAGGTCATGACCGTCCACGCGTTCGCCGTAGCCCTGCGCCAGCTCAAGGTATGGCAGCGCAACCCGACGTATCAAAAGATCGCGAACGTGTCCGCGCGGCACAACCTGGCCGTGGGCCAGACCACCATCTGCAACGTCTTCCGGGGAGCCAAGCTCCCCACCGAGAACGCGCTCATGGGAGTACTCATCGGCATGGGACTCTCGCCACGAGATCCGGAGTTCTCCGAGTGGGTCGAAAAGCGCCGCGAGCTTGAAGCCGCTCGCGTCGAAAGCTCCCTGGAACCGCCGCCCAACGACGACACCTCACACACGGGCGGCTTCACCCCCTTGCACAAGAAGCGGGCCCTCATCCCGAGACAGCGGCCCTACGGAAGCCGCAACCGCCTGCTGCACCGCCGCCGAGAACAGATCATCTCCTGAAGCAATACCGATACCTCGCAGGTCAGCCTGGTTGGGCGGGTTGGTGCCAACCCGCCCAACCAGGGCGTCCGCCTGCTCGCAGGCCTTAGCTCGGATAGCGTGCAGCGGGTAAGCCGGGCGCGGGCACACACCGTGCCAGGCCGTCGGACGCCTGCCAGCCGGATCGGATCGCGCACTTCGCCCGTTTTCCCCCGGCCTGAACACGTGGTACGCCGCGGGCGTCGCTTGGCATCTCCGACACCGACCACCTCTACATCAAGCAGTAGCTCCTCGCCTGAATGAGCAGCTAGGCTGTCGCGGCCACGCGCGCCTACCCGAAGCGGTACGAAGCTGGTGCTCGGCCCGCACGCCTCGCCCTCGATGGCAACGCGCTGCGCATCCGCTGCACACCAACACCGCCGTGCGGCGCGCCATGACCGGAACCTAACTGCACAGCCACACCGCATGGTTCAGCCTTGACGAAGCGCGTTGTCGACGGAACCCTGCGCAACTCCACCGGGTTCGCTCCCGATACCCGGCGGCGGCTGCGGCGCGGACACCCAGTCCGCCGGCCCGCCGCACGTCTGCATCGACAGACCCCGCCGAAGCGGCCAGGACGCGCGACGTGCACCAGGTGAGCCCCTGCATGCCGCCCGTAGCCGACGCTGAGCAACGTGCACGAAGAGCGTGGGCTCGCGCGGCTGCTGACACGCGCAGCCTCGTACGGCCGCGACGGTGGCCACCGCAAGCTTCGACGGGGACCCGCTCCGGTCTGGTGGTGGGTCCGAACGCGACGACGGGCTGCTGCCTGGGGGTTACGGTAGAGGGCCCGTGAGCCAGGCCCTGATGCGCTCGGACTGATCCCGGATCTGCGACCCAGTCGTCGCCCGGTCCTGTCCGGGCCGACGCTGGATATCGTCACTCTCGTCGAGAATGCTGAGGGCCTCTCTGCGGCGCCCCAGATCACCGAACAGGACCGCTAGGTTGTTCAGGCTCACGGCGTAGTCCGCCGAGAACTGCGGTTCTTCTTGGGTCCGATAGATCCTGACTGCCTCCAGAGCGGCCGCCAGGGCCTGCTCCCGCTGCCCCACGTCGCTCAGCCGTCTGGCTAGGGTGCTCAGGACCCTGGCCCAATCCTCTTCGTGCGCGCGGGGGTTCACGTCGGCCAGCCTGCGCATGAGGTCGACGGCTTTCTCGATCGTGGCGACCGCTTCCTGGCCTCGGCCTGCTGCAGCCAGCCGGTTGGAACGGTTGTTCAGAATGCGCGCGAGTCCGGGACCGAATTCCACGAAGTCCTCTCGCTCTATGCTCTGGTACAACATCTCTGCCTCGGAGACAGCGGCGAGGCTCTCCTCCGTACGGTCGAGCTCACCGAGCCTCACCGAGAGGTTACTGAGGGCCGCACCCAATCCGGCGGTGTGCGACTGAGGGGCTTCCGAGGCCAACTGGCGGTACACCTGCACGGCCTCCTGGAGATGGGACAGGGCTTCTTCGGGCCGCCCCACGAGCGCCAGGTGGTTCGAGAACGTCATGAGATGACTGGTGAGGGTCGGTCCGTGGGTGTTCAGATCCTGCCGAGCCAGCAGGCGGATCCGCGCGATGGTCTCGGCTAGCTGTGGGAGGGAAGCTTCCGACGTTTCGGCAGCCGACAGCCGGTCCGATGCGATGGTGAACGTCTCTACGAGGTCAGTGGCAGATGGCCGACGTGCTGGGTCGGATTCCAGACAGCGCTGGAGTATCCGGTGGAGTGCGGGATCGATGCCGGAGTCCGATACGACGTGGGCACTCGGGTCTGTCCATCGCCCGGAGAGGAATGCCAGGAGCAGAGCGCCGACTGCGTATACGTCGCTCTGGGGGGTGGGCGACGGGCGTAGATCGCCTACCTCGAGGAAGGTGTCGCTACGGGCCAAGAGATGGCGGTGAGCACTTTCGATGCCGTCCACGGTCGCGGTCATCCAGCCGATCAGCCGGACGTCCTGGTCGGTCACGAGGACCGCCTTCGGCGTGAGGGAGCCATGCACGAGTCCAAGTCCGTGGGCGTACGCAAGGGCCTGGGACAGGTCGAGGCCGATGCGCAGAAAGAGTTCCTCGGGGGTGTCTCCCTCGTTTTCGTCGAAAACGGCCCGCAGGTTGGGGGCCGGGATGTCCGCGTCGCTGTGGACGCACGCTGCGGCGATCCAGGGCAGTTGCTCGACGGAGTCCGCGTGCACGTCGACCAGGGCGGGGGCATAGGCGCCCCGGAGCCTGCGGAGGCACTCTGCTTCGGTGCGGACGAGGTCCAGGGCGGCCTGGGGATCGTCGGCGTACAGGGAAATGGGGGCGCGGATCGTGACGAGGGTGTCGTCCTCGTCACGGGCGAGGTACAGCGTGATGTGGGGCCAGCCTCGCGCGCTGCGGAATCGAAGCCGGAACCGGCCCAGCCGTTCTGGGTCATCGGGCTGGAGCTCGGCCCACCCGCCCTGCGGAATCTCGTCCGGCGTGTGCGCCTGCACCCCTGAGTCTTCGGAGTCTCCGCTCCCCGCGGTCGCCTGCCGGGCTGACGTCGGGAGAGGGGTGGGCTCGGGTGTCACAGGGTCGGATTTCACGGGCAGGATACCGAGGCGTGTCAGCAGTTGCTCCCTCAGCCAGCCGAAGGAACGCCCGGTGTCATCGACCGCCGCGACGCCGTCCGGGTGGCCGACCCACGCGGGGAAGACCGGCGCGCGGCCGATGGCTGCCTCGATGTCCCGGGTGACGGCGTCGGTGGTGCGCAGTAGTTCTTGCGGGGAAACGGCGCTGAGCAGAATGCGACGGGCCTCAACCGCGAAGTCGAACCGCCGGTGCTGTGGCAGCGCTTCGGACTCGCCCCCGTCCACCTCGTGCATCAGACCGCCCAGGAATACTTCCATGAGATGTCCGGCGTCCGTCGGCGGTCCGAGGGCGGTCTGGACCAAGCGCATCACCGGAGGCGTCACGGGGGCGACCGCCGCGACGTTGGCCGCGAGCCGGTACGCCTCGGCGGACGCCGCCTGTCTGAAGCGCAGTACCGCCTCGGCGGCGTCGTTTCGGCGTATGTCCGCGACCGGACGGGCGGAGCCGGTCCGGTCGCTGTCCCACAATGGTAAAAGCGCGGTGCCTCCCGGCGAGGCGACGAGCCGCGCCCACTCGGCGACTGCCCGTGGGGTCGGCGTGAGGACGGGCACGGGGACGGAGTCGACGCGGACGAGATCTGGCGGCAGATCCGGATCGGTGACGTGCCAGGCGTGGCTCGGACCACCGCGCCGGTGGGTGGTGACCGACCGGCGTCGTGTGCGGATTCCTGTGCCTGCCCAGAGCCGGGGCGGGAGAGCGTGGACAATCGCGGTGGGCCCGCTCTTCCCCCACTGGTTCATCGTCTGCCGCATCCCGCCGTCTCGCCAAGCCGGACCCACCCCGTCGCTGACGACGAGGACGAGGGTGTTCCCACTTGGGTCGCACAGCGTTTTCGGCGTGAGGACACGTCCGTGACTGCGGTACGGGCCGGCGTGCAGGGAAGGGACGGGACCGCGTGTGTCGAGTCCGTAGACGCGTACGTCACGGAAGGCCCCGGCGCGCTCCATCAGCGTTCGGACGTCGGCGGCGAGCCGCTGCCAGAGAACCATGGAGACCCCGTCGTCGATTACAAGGGCCAGGGACAGCCAGCGTGTACGCACCGGTCGGGTGACGGTCTCGGGCACGCCCGTGTCAGCGATGGCAGCAACGGTCCGCCCGACGTCCAGTTCGTGGCGGTGGCGGTCAGGGAAGCGCTGCCGGAGAGGCCGGAGAGACTTACCGAGGCGAAGCTGCCGTACTCCCGTGAGACGGTTCTCCGGGGCGCGGACGGTGATCGCGGGAGACGGTGCCGCCGCTGCGGCTGTCTCCCGGGAGTTGTCCGCGGCCACGATGGGGCGCGCTGCCCCTGGCTCGCTCGGTTTCGCAGCTGTCGGCGTGATGTGTTCCGCGACGTCCGGTTCCGGTGTCGTCGCTTCGTCGGGGTGCGGCGTGCGGGGCGGATCCGAGGGTGTTGCGGACGGGCCGACGGCGCGAGCCAGCGGCGCCGTGTCGCGGGGAAGTTTCCCGGCCAGCCACAGGGCGTCGAGGAGTTCTTCGTGGGAGATCTCCGCCCCGCTCTCTGCGAGGATCTTCGTCACACGTGAGAGCACGGCGTCACACAGCTCCGCCGAGGCGATGCAGTACGGCCTCCAGAAGCGATTTCGCGTCGAGGTCCACTCCGCCCTTGCGCAGGAACACGGCGTTGAGCAGTTGGTCTGTGGCGAGTTCGCCCGTGGCGCGCCTTCCGAGGAACTCGCGAAGCAGGTCGTCCGCGCCGTCGAGGGCGTCGGGGCCGAGATGTCCGGCGACGATCTCCCGCAGGCGCCGCTCGTCGGGGTCGGGAAGGTCGAGACGGACGCAGCGCCGCAGGAAGGCCGGGGGGAAGTCGCGTTCGCCGTTGCTGGTGATGATCACGACTGGAAACTCACTGCATCGGACGCGACCGCGTGTGACTGGTGCGGTCGTGTCCGGGTCGTCGGTCTGAACGTGGACGGGCATGCCGCCGTCGTTCAGGCGGGAGAGTTCGGGGATGGCGAACTCGCCTTCTTCGAAGACGGTCAGTAGGTCGTTGGGGAGGTCGACGTCGCCTTTGTCCAACTCGTCGATGAGCAGCACCCGTGGGCGTTTCCGGGAAACGAGTGCGCTGCCCAGAGGGCCGAGCCGGATGTACTGGCCGATGTCAGGTGCCGTGCCGTCTTCGTCTGTGTCGCGTCTCAGCGTCGCCTCGCGCAGTCTGGCGACGGCGTCGTATTGGTAGAGGGCGTCCTGCAAGGTGGAGCGGCTGTTCACCGGCCACTGCAGGACGCGGTCGAGCCCGAGTTCGTGGGCGACGGCATGGGCCAGCGACGACTTGCCCGTTCCGGGCTGCCCGGTCACCAGGAGGGGCCGACGCAGGTGGAGCGCCGCGTTCACCACGTCGGCCTCGTCGCGGTCGATGAGGTAGGGCCGCGGGCGGGAGACCTCGGCACTGTTTATGGGTTCCAGAGGGGCGAAGCGACGCCACGGCGGAGCCGCGGGGAACGGGATCTCCCGGCGTTCTCCGTCGCCGTGGAACAGCCTCCAGGCACTGTTCTCGGCGTCTGCGGAGACACGTCCGTCCAGGGGCTCCGAGGTGGTCACGACGCGTTCGTTCCTCTCGATGGATCGGTCAATTGCAACGCCTCGGTCCTCGGGCGGCGGCTTTCCGGCTCCCAGACCAGAGATGGTTTCGCCCGACGCTCCGCCGGGCCGGCCGCCGCTTCGCTCCTCAAGTGGCGGACCCGTTCGGGTAGTCCTTCCAGGTCGCTTGCAGAGGCCAGGCTCTCCAGCTTCCACGCATCCTGATGACCGTCCGCCTCTCTGTCCCAGAGCACGACCGGGACACCCAGACCGAGCGTGGCCAGCAGCCAGCGCTTCCGTTCGTCGGCGGGGCCGTGGAGGACCACCCGCGCGGTGTCTCGGTGCTCGGTCCTCAGCAGGTGCACCAGCCGATCCCTGCTGTTGCATGCCGGGGGGACGACGAGGGTTGCTCCTCGTCCCATCTTCCAGCGGCGTTCCTGGTCGCCCTCGCGTCCTGGTATCAGATCGCTGAGCTCGGGGCAGCTCAGGGAAACTTGGTAGTCCGCTCCGATCGGCCGGGCCGGAATAATGTCGTTTGCCGTTCCGGGAACCCATTCATCGACGGCGTACCGTAGTGCGTCCATGCTCACCTCTACAGTCACCCAGGGCGCGCGGTCGCGCTGCCCGGGCTCCTGCCGGACGGAAAGGACCGCCTCGTTCAGGCTGCTCGCCACCTCCTGCGGCGTCTTGGATGCCGACTCCCCTGGCTCCAGCACCCGGTACGAACCATCGTCGCGCGCCAACAGAATCCGGCACCGGTACCGCTCGTCCCCTGCCGCGTCGTCGCGTTGCAGCTCCATCACCAGCCGCGACACCGGAGAGGCCGGCTGCTTCGCCCAGAGGGTGGCGTCCGCCCGCCGCTCGCCCAAGGCGTGGGGATGAATACCGAGCCGCTCGACGACCGCCTCTGACCACGCACGCAGCCCGGCGCCCAACTCGTCGGCGCCGGCCGCTACGTATTCGACGAGCCGCAGCAGCGCGGGTACCGAAGGAGTGCCCTCGGGGACGGTCTCACTATCGAACAGGCCCTCCATGGACTTGATCACGTCGGGGAGGTGATCCTCATCGAGCCGTGAACGGGTCAGTGGTGCGGGCAGTACGACATAGCGAAGTGCCTCACGGGCCGATTCGGGCAGCAGCGTCGGATCCATGTCACAGACACCGCGCAGGAGGCCGAGAAGGTCGTCGTACTCGTTCGCGGAGAGCAGCAGCCCGTGTTCGACGAGCACTCTGGCCCGTGACAGGAGCCGGGTGAGAGCTGCGGAGACGGTGCCCGCGGCCCGGACGAGGGCTTCAGCAAGCGTCGCGAGCGCGCGGGGATGTGCCGTCACGAGCGCCGCAAGGTCCGCGATGCCGGGCTCGTACCCTTCGGCCTCGTAGCCCAGGGCACGGGCCAGATCCTTCGCATGACCGATACGGGCTGCCGGATCCGGGAACAGCGGGGCGAGCAGCTTCTCCAACTCACGTTCAGCAGGCGTGCGTTGAGGGGCGGGCCCCGCCTTGGGCAGAGGCGCGCCGACCGCACTCACCTGGGGACACCCACCGGTGTGTTCCTCCACGTGGGACATGAAATCGTCGTCCATGGCGAAGGAGGACACCGGTAGGCCGATCAGCCGGCGGGCGCCGTACGCGTCGTCCTCCTGGGTCACGACGGCGACTAGATGGCCGCCGCAGAAGATCGCGGCCCCCGATGCTCCGCCCCATGCGTTCCCGTCGCCAACACGGGGGAGGGGGGCCGGAGACTGGTCCAGGATGTAGCGCCCCTGGCCGCCCGAGAGGGCCGGCAAGACACCGCGCAAATACTCCGGTTCCCGTCTCTCCCGGTTCTTGGCGGCCCAGGGATAGCCCAACCCCTCATACGGCAGTGGTGCGATCCCCGCGGGGCGGCCCCAGCGAACGGCGTCACTCACGTCGATCGGCTGATCGATGCGCAGGAGCGCGACGTCCAGGCCGTCCGGGTGCTCCCAGACCAGTTCCGCACCCGCCTTCGTCAGCGCGCCGTAACGCTCGTGACCGAGGCGTACCGTGATCTTCGGCCAGAACGTTTCGGTGACCCGATCAAGCAGTACATGACGCGCGGTCAGCACCAGCCGCGGAGCAATCAGATAGCCGGAGCCGATGGTAACGCGCCCCTCACCGACGCCTCCGCTACGGATCAACGCAAGTCTGCGCGGATCCATGTCAATCCTCGTCCAGCGACCCGGACTCGTCGTCTCCAATCTCAAGACTCGCGCCGCCAAGGGCCCTGTCCTTGACGGAGAGTTTCAGCGTGAGCTTGTGAGTACGGACGGTCGACCGCTCGCCGCCCGCACCGACGGCGACCACACCGAAGGAGAGCTTGCCGTCGCCCTTCGCGGACTTGCGCAGTTCGAGTTGGAGTTCGAGCTCCGCCTCTTCCACGCCGAAGGCGAACTGCTGGCTGGCACCGAGCGCCTGTGCCTGATACAGCTCCTGCCGCAGCTCTTCGATGGCCGCAGCCACACCGCTCGTCGCCATCCCCACCCCCGGTTCTAAAATCAGTAGGTCATCGGTACGTTACAACGCTCGTCAGACACCCCGGGCATCGATCGTGGAACAATCAAACGGGAGAGGGGGTGATCACGACATGGTGTCACGCGAGAGGATGTCCGCCGAGCACCGCAAGTTGCTGGCCGCCTCCACCCCTAAGGAGATTCAGGCCACCCTCTGGAGGGCCGCCGACAAACTGCGCGGCTCCATCGATGCCTCTCAGTACAAGGAATTGGTACTCGGGCTGGTCTTCCTGAAGTACCTCTCCGACGCCTTCGACGAGCGCCGCAACGACCTCGTTGAAGGGCTCGTCGGCGAGGATCTCACAGGGGACCCGCGCGACGACTTGGTGGAAGACCCTGCCAACTACACCGGCGCCGGTGTCTTCTGGGTACCGAGGACCGCCCGCTGGTCCTGGATCGCGGCCAACGCCAGGAACACGGACGCGGGCAGAGTCCTCGACGCGGCGATGGACGCGGTCATGCAGGGCAACACCGCCCTGGCCGGGGTTCTCCCGAGGGTCTTCGACCGCGACAACATCGACCAGAAACGTCTGGCCGAACTCATCGATCTCATAGGTGACGTGCGCCTGGGAGGCATCGCAGACGGGTCGGCGCGGGACGCGCAGGGGCAGGTGTACGAGTACCTTCTCGCCCAATTCGCGAGGGCCGAGGGCATGCGGGGCGGCGAATTCCACACCCCGCGGTCCGTAGCCCGACTCATGGTGGAGATGCTGTCGCCCCAGGCAGGGCGGGTGTACGACCCGGTGTGCGGCTCCGCCAGCATGCTCACCCAGGCAGCCCAGTTCGGAGGAGCCGACCCGGCCGAGGGCCACATTTCCGTCTTCGGTCAGGAAATTAACGAGCGTACCTGGCGTCTGGCCATGATGAACCTCGCCGTCCACGGCGTCCGGGGCGACCATACGGTGCGCCGTGGCGACTCCCTCAGCGATGACCAACATCCAGGCCTCAGAGCTGACTTCGTCATGGCTCATCCTCCGTTCAACGTCAGCGACTGGGCGAGGGACGTGGCCGACTCTCGCTGGAAGTACGGGGTACCCCCGGCAAGCAACGCCAACTTCGCGTGGCTCCAGCACGTGGTTGCGAAATTGGGTGACCAGGGAACTGCTGCAGTCGTCCTGACCAACAGCTCAATCAGATCCGCGCGGAACGCCGAGGGCGAGATCCGCCAAGCGATGGTGGAGGACGACCTCGTCGCGTGCATTGTGGCCCTGCCACCCCAGCTCTTCCACACGACTCGCATCTCGGCCTGTCTCTGGATTCTCGCCAAGGACAAGTCCGCGCAATCCGCGAAGAGACTGGCGGACCGACGCGGCCAGATCCTGTTCATTGACGCTCATGAGATGGGCACAGCGGCCAGCAAAAGAGAGCGTGTGTTGACGGACGCCAACCTCGCAAAGATCGCCGGTGTCTACCTTGCCTGGCGCGGCACAGATTCGCACTACCACGACGAACCCGACTTTTGCTTCTCGGCGAGCGTCGCGACAGTACGCGAGCATGACTACGCCCTGATCCCGGGGCTGTACATCGAGCCCGCCTCTCTGATCGCCCCGGATCCGACACCCGGCCCCGCCGGTCTCATGAGGGACCTGTACGCAATCTTCGATGGGCGGAGTTACCGGTAGTTCGTTGAACTCCTCGATGGTTCGTGAGACATCTGGGGCAGGACCCAGCGCGCCGAGCAACCTTCATTCGGCCCGTTCGCTGAGATGGCAAGCAGTCTGAGACACCCGAACCTCCTGACGCGGGACTTGTCGAAGTCGTAGCCCGGTCTCGTACAGTCGCCGAGGCTCGCGGCGGGGGCGTCCCTCAGACTTCGGATGGATGCGACCGCGTCCAGCAAGGGCAGGAGCTGGGTGGCATCGTCATGGCCGGTTCAGCGGTCGGTCTGACGAGGGCGCTCGCGGATCCCGTCAGGGTGGTCGTGGATCCAGGACAGCCCGTCCATGTCGAGTCGGTGGCGGGCGCGGGTGACGGCTACGTAGGCGAGACGGGCTTCGGCGTCGTCGATTGGACCGGGCAGGGGGCGGCCGGCCTCGTCGTGCAGGTCGCTGTCCTTGGGCGGGGTGAAATCATCGGCGATCTTCACGCGGTCCCATTCTCGGCCTTTGGCTTTGTGTGCGGTGGAAACGGTCACCTCGGCTTGTTGTTCGGGTGCCAGCTGGGCGACAGCGTTGAGGATGGCGTCCGTGCCGTGGGTGTCGACGAGGTCGACCAGGGGCTGGAGGTCGCGTCCGGCCGGGTCGTGGGCGGCATAGTCCTGCAGAGTGCCCCAGGAGGGGAAGAGAAGTAGTTCGGGGTGGCTGGTGCGGTGGCCTTCTTTGAGGTCGCGAGCGGCTAGGGCCAGCGCGCGCAGGGTGTCCCCTCCTCCGGCCAGTCCGACTCGGTATCCGGTGGTGAGCAGGTCCATGGCTTGTGCCATGGCGCCGACGTTGGTGCGGCACAGCACTGCGTCGGGTCGGCTGAGGGGGCCGAGTTCGGTGGGCACGGTTTCAGTGCCGGTGAGGCGGATGGGGGCGTTGGCGAGGGCAAGCCACCGGTTGGCCTCTTGGGCTAGCTGGGGGCCGAAGCGGAAGGAGCGTGACAGGGCGAGCCGGGTGCCGTCGAAGGTGGTCATGACGTCTTTGGCGCCGCGCCAGTCGTAGATGGCCTGGGCGGAGTCGCCGACCATGACGAGCTGGGCGTGGTCGCGTTGAGCGAGGACGATCTGTTCGACGACGGGGTTGGTGTCTTGGGCTTCGTCCAGGAGGAGGAAGTCGGTATTGATCTTGGGGTGGGTGAGGGCCCAGATCTTGAGGTAGTGGTCGTGGTCGAAGCGGACCGCGCCGTCGTCGGGTTGCTGAAGGTCGGCCCAGGCCTTGCGGGCGAAGGGCGTGATATGTGCGGCGAGTTGGGCGTGGAGGTCTTTGTTTTCGAGTCCTCGCAGGTGGGGGACGTGGTGGTGGGTGATGTAGGGGTCGGCGGTGTGGCAGAAGCGGGCTACGGTGCGCAGGGTGGCGTAGGAGAGGGCCTTTGGGGAGAGGTCGCGTTCGTCGATGCGGATGGCTTTGGTGATTCCGAGGGCGTGACCGGTCTGCCATGCGGGGCGGCGGGGGGCGCCCAGGCGTGGGCGGTAGCGGTGGCCGATGGCGGCGTAGGCCAGCGCGTGGGCGGTCTTGCACCAGACGTTCCTGGGGAAGCGGGCGGTGGCGTCCTGGGCGATGGCGCGGTTGTAGGCGAGGTAGCGGCCGCGGCGTTGGGTGGTGCGGGCGAGCAGTGTGAGGGTGGCGGTTTTCCCGGTGCCCGCGCCGGCCTGCAGTGCGAGATGGTGGCCGGCGTAAAAGGCGTCGACTGCTGCCGTCTGTTCGTCGGTGGGCTTCATGGGGTGGGTCTTTCGAGGAGTGGGGTGAGTACCTGCCCGACGGCGGCCAACAGGTAGGCGGGGGTGGTGTGGGCCAACAGTTGGCGTACCGCCCGGGCGAGGCGGTCGGTTTCACTGGTCGGCGTGTTCGTCCAGGGCCCGGCGTACGTCCAGTTCCACCGCTCGTTTTGGTCTCTGGCCCTCACAGCGGACTGCGGCTGCGAGGGCGGCGTGCACGGAGGGCGGGAAGGCGACGTTGAGAAGCACCTTGTCGTCGGTGTCGGGATAGTGCGTGGTGATCACGTCGATGGGCAGCTGCTCGCCGAGCCGGTGCCGCAGTCGGCGGGCGGCGGGTGGCGTCGTGGTTCGCGGCGAGCGGCAGCCTGCGGGCGGCGTGGTGCAGGGCCGCCGGTGAGAGAGGGCAGGTCAGGGTGATCTCTAGGGCGTGGTGCGGCATTGTCACCTCCGTGCGCTGTGGGGGTGCGGGAGGCGGGTGTGGATGTGTGCTGCGTGCAGGAGGGGGTCGAAGACCTGCCATCCGGTCAGGGCGAGGTCGGCGGCGCCGAGGGCCGTCTCATGGGCGGGGCAGCGCTGGGAGCGCCAGCGCAGTTGTTCGGCGTAGGGGAGGTGACCGAGGTCGTAGACGGCCATCAGCTGGGTGGGCAGGGTGAGTTGGCCGCGCCTGGGGCCGGTGGGCAGCAGTCTCCAGCGGCCGGCCGGGAGGCTCGGGTCGCGTACGGGGCGGGGGCAGCGCTGGCGCCGGCGGGTCTGGGTCACGCATTGAATGTCTTCGACGGGGCTGCCGGCCAGGTAGCGGCTGAGGAGCAGCTGCACGATGGGGCGGGCGGGGATGGCGGCGGCCGTGACCGGTCGCGGGGTGGCGGTCGGGATTGCAGGGAGGGCGCCGGTGTCGATGAGGCGGCGGGTGAGCAGGGAGAGCTGACGGCGCAGGGCTTGAAGGTGTGGCCCCAGATGCGGGGCGGGGGTGTGGCGGGGACAGATGACATGGTGGGAGATGCGACACCAGGTGCTGTTGTCGTGGTGCGGGTGGGCGACGCCTTCGCTCAGGTGCCAGCGGCAGACTTCGGGGACGTGGTCGCTGGCTAGTTCGGCAGGATGCAGGGCGACGGGCTGCTGGTCGGTGCGTTGGTAGATGTCGATGCGGTTGCCGCATCGGCGGCAGTGGCCGCTTTGCCCGGTGCGCAGCAGGCGGCTGGGGCTGGTGGCGGATACCCGCAGTGGGCGGCGCGGGTGTGTGGTGCGAGGGCTGCCGTCCCAGTGGCGGTGTGCGGGGTGGGGGTGGGGGCACATGCGTGGACCGTGCCAGGCGGGGTGCGGCAGTACGCAACGCGTCGGCAGGCGGGTCGCCCGGCTGGCCTAATCGCAGCGAACGTGTGGACTACTGGTCGACTGGAGGTTCTATTCGGCTCGCCGGTCCGGGTGATTTGTTGCGCGGTGTTCGCCCGGTCGCGTGAGGGGTCAGGGGCCTTGCGTACCGGGTGGGGTGTGGCCGGTGCAGAGGCTGCCCATCAGGTTCTCGAGCGAGACGTCGAGGGTGTGGGCGAGGGTGTGCCAGGTGGTGAGGCTGCCGGTGGTGCGGCCGTGCTCTAGGTCGATGAGGGTGCGGCGGGCCAGGCCGCTGCGGCTGGCGAGTTCGTCAAAGGTCCAGCCGCGCTCGCCCCGCAGGCGCGCGAGTTCGATGCGCAGCGCATTGAAGTCGGGGTCGGGCGGCAAGATCGTCACCCCACCATCCGACGGTGCAGACCCCTGCCCTGTCAGTGCAGACTTCTGCACTATCTGTCCGGGCGAGAGTGACGTTTGCAGTGCAGGGATCTGCACTAGCGTGCCGGGGTCTCCGGCTCCCACGGCCGGGCAGCGGTCATCGCGGCGTAGGCAGACGGGAGGACGACCAGCCAATGAGGCTTGGCGGCGCGCATCAGGCAGTGCGGCGTATCTGGACGGTGGAATTGCGGGCGCAGGCGGACGGCCCGCGCCTCGTCTGCCCTCACTGCACCGCCCACCCCCCGCTTTCCGCGGCCGCTTCAGCGCGCTCCGCCGCGCTGGCACATCTGGCCTGCCATGCCCGCGCCGACGCTCTTCCCCGGCACTTGCGGATCTGTCAGTGCCGTGAACGGGGATGCGCATGGCACCCGCGGCACCGCGGGTGCGCCGGACCGGTGCTGCTCACGCTCACACGGGACCGCAGCGGCCGCATCTGGCGGCTCGCCGATGCGTGCGGGGCCTGCGCGGCCGCGACCAGCCGCACCGCTGCCGTGCCCGAGACGGTGCTCGCCCCCGAGCGGCCCGCAGCCTCTCCTCCCCCGGCGCGGCGGCAGTTGCACAATGAGGCCCGGCGAGTGCGGGAGATGCTCACCTACCTCGCGTCCGCGCTCGGCTGCGTCACCTCTCCCGCCGCCCGGCTGCTCGCTGTGCAATGCGCCTTGCGCGCCGACGCCGAGGGCCACGCCCGGCTGGCGGCCGGGCTGCTGCGCGGCATGCGTCTGTACCGGCGCGCCGAGGTGTGGCAGGAACTGGCCCGGGACGGCTGGCTCGAACTGCCCACCGCCCGCGCCGCAGTCATGCGGGTCCGGCTACTGGACGACGCCATCCTGGATCAGGCCCCCAGCCGCGGGGCTCGCCGGCGGGCCGCTCACTGGGCCCTGCAGCCTGCCCCCCTGACCGTGCCGTCGACGGCTGCGCCGGCGGAACGTCTGACGGCCCTGGTACTGGCAGCCCACACCGGACTGTCCGGCATCAGCGCCGACATGACTGTCATCTCCCGCTTGTGCGGACACTCCTGTCAGCAGACGGGAGAACTTCTCGACCGGCTCGCGGCAAACGGAACCCTGGCAGCCTGGCAGCATCAAAGGGACACCGACGAGGTGCACTGGAAACCTGCATCGCATCACCAGCTCCCCCTCCCTCCCGCAAGCAGGCCAGCGCTATAACCCGCCGCCGGAGCCCGCCCCACACATCTCAGCCATACAAGCGAGAACAACGCGGCCGGCTTCCGTACTATCGCTACAACGCAGCTATGCGACAGCAACTGCCGCTGCACTCCGCGCCAGCAGGCTGCACAGCATGAGCCTTTGATATCGCGTACGCCATGAGAGCGCCGCTCATCAGCGGCTGAACACAGAAAGGGCGCAAGCATCATGTCCGAAACCACTGCCCAGACGACCGAGTTGACCTCCCAGTACAGCGCCCAGGTGACTGGCGACCTGGAGCGCAACCTCAAGGAACAACAACGCCTCAGCAGTGAGATCGAAGCACTGCAGGAGAAGCTGACCGCCCTACAGCACGATCACACCATCCTGGTGAGCCTCCAGCAGGCCCTCGGCATCCCCGCGGCGTCCGATGCACCCGAGGCTGAGCCTGTCACGGCGGTGCCCGCGCCCCGCAACAAGGCTGCGGCCGCATCCGGTGCGCCCAAGCAGGCAAAGGCGAAGAAGACCGCGCCGGCGGGGAAAGCCGCACCTGCGAAGAAGCGGGCCAGCAAGAAGACCACCGCTGCACAATCAGCCGCGCCGACGGCTGCACCCACGTTGGTGGAGCTCGTGCGGGCACACCTGACCGGCCAGGGCGAGCCTCGCTCGGCGGCCGAGATCACCACCGCCCTGGGACAGCAGCATCCCGAGCGCGCGGTCAAGGCCACCGTGGTGCGTACGACGCTGGAAGGCCTCGTGGCCAAGAACCAGGCACAGCGCACCAAGCAGGGCTCCTCGGTCTACTACACCAGCCCCGAGGCGCCGGAGGCGACAACTACGGCCCAGGCCGAGGCGTAGCCCGAAGACGCGGCCCGCTGAAGCCGCAGAGTTCGGCCCCGGCGTCAAAACCCCTGTAGGCCGAGTGTGGCTGGCATGCCTGCGCGCGCCACACTCCCGCCGCGCCATTCCAAGTGCAGTACCGTGGTGGGCCCGCGCCACAGGAGCCGCCCATAGTCCTGTCACCGCTGAACAGCCGAGAAGGGCGTGGTGTCGCAGCGCGGCCGCCAGGTTCGCACCTCGAGGTGGATGATCTGCGCGTCCGCTCGGATACGTGCTCCCTCCACGAGCCATTGGTGGACTGCGGCGGTCACGTCACCGCTTGCCGCGTCCACGCGGCGGGCGAAGTCGGCGGCGTCGAAGCCGCCGGTCTGGGCGGAGCCGTAGGAGCGTTCTTCGGTGTGATCGGTGCGCTGGATGACGTCACGGCGGATGCCGGGTGAATCGGTACGGCTGCCGGAGGGGTGCAGATAGGCGGTCTTGGCCAGGCGGACGGTGAAGGCCAGGCGCAGCCCCAGGCGAGTGGCTTCGGCGATCAGCGGGCGGAGCCGGAGGCGATCGCCTGGGCACCGACCCGGCCGGTCCCGGAGCCAGTGGCGGTGATCAGGACGGCTTCGCTGCGGACTCGGGCACGGGGCACCGGAGGCGGCGGTGTGGCGGGAGGCGATAGCGGCGAGTTCGGGCAGATCGGTGATGCCGCCGGCTTCGACGGCGGCGAGGACTTCGCGAAGGGCGGTGACGAAGGCCGCGCCCTTGTTCTTTGTGTAGAACTGCGAGACCAGCGAGGGGTCGCGGTCGATGATGCGGGCGATGTCCCGCTTGGTGAAGCCGGCCTGCTGGAGCCGGTCAGCGAGGCGGGCCGCCTCGCTGGGTGCGCCCTGTTGCCGGGGGCGGCCGTGGCGGCGTGGGAGCGGCATCAGCTCTCCTGCCTGGAAGTCAGGGTGGCACGTCCGGTATCGGTCAGCGGGCCGACCACGGCAAAACCGTCCGGTGATCTGCGCGGATACGGGGACGGTCCTGCGGGCCGCGCAACACCTAGCGCAGCCCTTGGCGCGACATCCAGCGCAAGGTCGGGCGCAGCCCTTGGCGCAACCTCGGGCTCCTGGTCGCCCGAGGCGCGCGGTCACGCGGCCTGGACGGCTCGCCGGCCGCGGGCCAGCTGCCGCAGCTCGGAGCGCGCCGCCGGCGCCGGGTGTCAGCCGCACCGCGTCCAGTACGGCCGTCCACGAGGTCCGGCCGGCCTCCAGCGCGACGACGAACGAGTACGGCCAGCCGGGGATCATCTGGTGCTTGGCGTCGCCGCGGCCGTAGGTGTGGCAGAACGACCGGTCCGGGCAAGTCGCCGCATCCGGCCTCCGCCACGGAGAGACGTCCACCGCGAGGACCAGGCGGCCGTCGGTGGCGCGCGGCAGCGGCAGGCCGGCCAGCGCGGTCCGCAGCCGGTCGACGTCGAGGCGGCCCCGCTGCCGAGGCGCCCTCAACCTTGAGGCAGACAGGGCTGGCTACATTATCTGAACTTGCGCCCAAGCCAGTGGTGGTCAAGCCGTCTCAGCTGTGCTTACGAGAGAGGACTCATGCACAGCGAACACAGCGTCGCATCGGTCGCGGACGTGGTCATCGTGGGTTGCGATGACCACGGCACATCCCGCTCTGCTCAAGTCACGGAGGATGTCGACGACAACAACGGTGTTGGCCTCGTCGAGAGCACCGGTCGGTTCGTCCGCGAGAACCAGGCTCGGCTGCTGGATGATGAGACGGGCGAGCGCTACGCGCTGCTGTTCTCCACCGCTTAGGTGGTGGATTGTCTCTTTTTCCCGCCCCAACAGACCGACTCGGTCCAGGGAATCAGAAATAGCCGTGCTGCTCTTGGTGCGCAACCATTTCCGCGGCTTCACGGCCACTTCTAGGTTTTCCGCGACTGTCGCGTTCTCTATCAAGGCATAGTTCTGGAACAGGTAGCCAAGAGTGTCACGGCGGAATCTACGGATTTCACGTCGATTAAATCCGGTGATTTCCTTGCCTTCGTATCGAATCGTTCCGGAGCTTGGCCTGTCGAGCAATCCGAGGCAATTGAGAAGAGTTGACTTACCTGAGCCGCTCGGCCCTACGAGAGCAAGCATCTCACCGTGATTTACGGTAAAGGTGACATCCCGCCACAGAGCTCGATTGCCGAAGGATTTGGAGAGATTGGCGATTTCGATCACAGCGCACTCCGGACTGGCAATATTCTTGGGACTGAGTGACTCATGCCGCTGCCGCTTCCTTGATGACTCGTCGGTGGAAGAATGCGAGAGCGATAAGCACCGCACCGAGCTCGAGGACGACGATGCTCGTGATGACACCGAGATCCAGTGCAGTGATGTGAGTGGGTTGGAAGGGGGCGGGTGCACCCGAAGCAGCGAACTTGTCCAGCTCTCGGTTCTGCTGCCATGCCTCGAATGGAACTCGCGTGGCGAACACGGCAGCAATAGCCACTTCTACGGCGAGGATGAAGCGATGAGTGGCGACATATCTCCAGCCGCTCACATGTTGCGCGAAGATACTCTGCGCATTCTTGCGTGAGTAGATGATGCAGATGCCGACGCCGGCCACAAGTAGCACCACCATAGCGGCAATAAGATTGAAGATTTGCAGCCGAAGCTCGCCGACCGAATTCTTGTAGTCTCGGGCGACTTTCTGACCTACTGGGCTGACCGCCGTTATGTACGTCTGCAACTTCTGCGCTTCGATGGACTTAAAGGCGTCATCAGGGTCGGGGAAGATCACGCCGTCTTGAGACGCATATGTATCGTAGGCGTCGTTCGTTAGGAAGCGAGAACCATTGGGTACGACAATGAGAATGGGATTACGGACGAAGGATCTGTCCTCCGTCGGACCGTATGCCGAGTTGTAAACCTGAGCGCCGGAATTATAGCCGAACAGGCGCTGGTTCACCCTGCTTTTGAGCGTCTCGGTAGGAATATTCCGACGCTGAGCCGGGTCAATTATCTGGGAGGCAGCTTTGGCGATTGCCTGCGAATGGGGACCGAGCGATTCGGGAATGATGAGTCGAACAGGGCGCGAGTCAGGTACCTTGGCGCTCGCGGCCTCCGATTCATATCGGCGTCCCGCTGGGTCAAAAACTGGCTGCTTACTCAGATAGGTGTCGTTGACGATGAGGAATTCACCGGAAGGCAAGTTCGCACCTGGGGCAGAAATCTGAAGATCCCGGCGTCCCGCAACGATCACCTCGCCTTTTCTGTCCGCGTTCCTTAGCCAAGGCCCCAGCCGCCTGTCCATTTCATCCAAATGTGCCGCGTAAGCACCGCTGAGGCGGAGCGAAACGGCATCGCCTACCTCTTGGTAGACACCACGGTTCTCTTGACGCGCCATGACATCGCGAGCAGCCAGAGTGACATCCGTGGCAATGCTGAGAGTGAGTAGCAGAGCAGGGATGCGTACGAGGTAGACGCTGACGGATGCCGAACGCGAAGGCAGCTCACCTTTCAGTGCGCGAAGTATGCCGACCTTGGAGGTCAGAGCAAGAGCGGCGGCATGGGTAACCAGCACGACGGTGGTTAGGAGGGCGGCGATTCCTGCGGCTATGGAAGCGAAGAGCCCCAGCCAGGCAAGGCCGTTGTAAAAGCCCAGGAAAGCGAGTGCCGCGCTGCCTACGATGCCGGCCGTCAGGAACCAGAACAGAACCAACTGGCGGAGATCGCGAATCAGGATATCTGCCAGCGACATTCCCTGCATGCGAAGCACCCCGTACGACTTCGCGCTGAGCAGCACGCTCGCGCCTGTCAGCGTCAGCGCCGCGAGAGCGACAGCGTAAAAGGCCAACAGCAGAGGATCGCCCGAATACTGATCAGCCAGTTCGCTGTACGAGAGGGGATGAGACACGCTGGTGACCAGACCGAGCCCATCGAGCTCGGATTTCAAGTCAACGCCAGCCTCAGAGGAGCCAAACACGTAATACATTCCGCGTGGATCGCGTTGCGCGATCTCTGAGATAGGATGCACGCGAGTCTTATAGTTCCTGCTGAATTCCGGGTATCCCTTTTTTAGCCAATCCGCTGCAGTGGCGTCCGTGGCACCCGAAGTCATATACAGGTGCCGAAGACCGTCGGGATCGTGCAGGTCGGATATCTCGCGAGCGACCACTACATGATGTTCATGCGAGAATGACGTGATGGCCTGGATAACTTGCGTACTGTTCACTGAGTTATCGGAATCGAGCGCGTAAACCAGAGCAGAATTACCCAGCGGTTCGCTCTCATCCAGCGCTTGCACGAGCAGAAAAGCCAGCGCTGCTGAGAAGACCAAGACGGCAGCGTGGACGAATCTTATGCCTCGATGCAGCATCGGATACCTAAAAATCAGGGCGCCTCGCCGGGCGCGTTCAGAAAGAGACCGGTAGGAAATGGCTGTGGAGGCGAGATGATCCGCCTCCACAGCCGAGTCGAGCTAGCCGTTCAAAGGCAGCGTGCCGCCGACCGGCATAGACCTCGATGAACGCTTAACAGCTCGGGTTGTAGTAGAAGCTGATGTTGTTCCTGGAGCCCTTCTGTATCGACGCCAGGGACCACACCCCCGCCGCCGTGCAGCCGCTACGGGAGATCTGGTCATTGTTCTGCACCGACGACGCGTGCTTGTTATTCGGGTGCTTGAAGTTCGACCAGGCACTGTTGGCGCCCTCGTCGTAACTCCACTTGCCTCCGTCACGGTCGACTGTGATGGCCATCGCCGGCGTGGCCGCGGCGAAAATGATGGCGGTGCATGCCAGGGCGGCCTTAACCCCAGTCCTCTTGTTCATGAATGATTCCCCTTTTCACCATGATTTTGATCAGGACAGGTCAAGATCTTGACGCGGAGGGTAGCCGGTGCGCAACCTTGCGCTTATGTGATCTACGTAACCAGGTGAGATGTACAGCTATCCGCGCGCCGATTGGCATGGGCATGGACCTGGTGGTACGCGCCGCACGCAGAGAGGTCCTGGGTCACCTTGAACCTCTGGGTCGCAGAATCTTTCGCGCCCTCTGGCCGAGACAGGTTGGCGAAAAAGAGTCGTCGGAGTGCAGGCCAGGCTCTGCGGTATCTCGTCGTGGAGATGCCGCCCTGGATCACCCCGACTTCGGGTCAGACCGCGCTGGGGCGCTACGGTGCATACGCTTCGTGTCCGGCTGCTGCCGCGTAGCGCTGTATGCGACAGCCACTGTTCCGAAGTACACGTCCACAGACCGGCAATTCGGTCATTGCACCGCAACATGAGGGTCGGAAACACATTTCATGCCATCACCCACAGTTGTTTTGCGTCGCCCCGTCCCTCTCTGGTTGATACCGATGCTGTGGACACTCGCCCTCGGCACATGGGGTCTGTCTCGGCAAGACAGTGTCTGGCGCGACGAGGCCGCGACCTGGAACGTAGCTCAGCGCTCCACGTCTGAGATATGGCACTTGCTGGGGAACGTGGACGTCGTGCACGGCTGCTACTACCTGCTGATGCATGTGCTGTTCGAGTGTTTCGGAGCCGGCACCACGACGTTGCGCCTCCCTTCGGTCCTGGCCACGAGCGTGGCAGCGGCCTGTGTCACGGTCATCGGTCAGCGGCTTGCCGGCACGTGGGCAGGCTTGGCCGGCGGCCTGGCGTTCGGGTTGCTTCCGGCCGTGCAGTTCTACTTGCAGGAAGGGCGGCCATATGCGCTTGTGGCAGCCGGGGTTGGCATCTCGACTCTGCTGCTCATCACTGTGCTTCAGGGACGCGCCCGTGCGGTGCACTGGGCTGCTTACGGCGGCACTGTCTTGATCTGTGCAGCGCTTAACTGGCTGTCACTCATGGTTCTGCTGGCTCACCTGGCGACTCTGGCCTGGTCCCGAACATCGCGGGCGCTGTGGTGTCGCTGGTTGGTAGCTTCTGCAGTCGCTGTGGCCTGCGTGTCGCCGTTGATCCTCTTCAGCCAAGGCCAGTCAGCGCAGGTGTCATGGATACCCCCGCTGACTTGGCACATGCTGATCGGCCCGACGGTCCTGCTGGCGATCGGTGGCGTGGGAGCCCTGCTTGACCGGCCGCGGGCCGGCCAGTTGTCGCTGGCCACCGTCGGGCTACCGCTGTTGGCAGTGCCACAGCTTGGCCTCATCGGTCTTTCCCTGATCCAACCGTTGTTTTTGGACCGCTACATCCTCTTTAGCATGCTGGGCCTCGCCCTGTTGGTTGGCGGAATCATCGGCTCAGCGGTACAGGCGGCAGCGCCTCGATTCCCGAGGTTGTCGGTGTGGATCTTGCCCTTGGTGGTCGCTGCGGCGATGGCGGCCCTGTTGCCGCAGTCACTGTCCAAACGCTCTCCCGAAAGTCGAGTGGACGACGTCCTGGCTGTGGCAGCAGACATACAGCGGATGAAGAAGACTGGCAGTGCGGTGCTGTTCGTCCCATCGGCCCGCAGAGACGTCAAATCGGTCTCCCCAGGAGCTTTTGCCGGACTCCATGACATCGCCCTGACCGAGAGCCCGGAGAGGTCCGGAACGCTGAAGGGCGTGGAGGCCAATCCGGCGAAGATTCGTGCTGCGATGCTGCTGCAGCAGCAGATCCTGCTGGTCGGGGATGCTTCTACGGTGGCGAAACCGGTGACAGCCGATCGGGACAAGATGAAGATTTCCGTGCTGGGATCGTACTTCACGGCAGTAGCCGACAAGCAGGATCGTGGCCGCAGGGTCACTCTCTACGAGCGGCGCGCGTCTGCCCGCTGATCGTTACTGCGTTGACGACCTCCGCCGCCTGATGTGCCGGAAATAGGAACTAACCCAACGGAGCCGCAGTTCATGCCTGTGGCTCCGCTCCTTTGCCTTTTGCCCGTTCGCGACACGAGAGTGTCAAGGTCGACTCGCCACTGCTGTATGCGGCATACAGTTGGATAGGTCACATAAACATTGGGTTGTGCGGCGGCTACTCTGCGCGTCATGATCTTGACTTGTCCTCATCAAAAAATCATGGTGAAAGGGGAGTCATTCATGAACAAAAGGACAGGAGTGAAGGCCGCCGTCGTATCTGCGGCCCTTCTGCTCGCTGCCGCCTCGCCGGCACTTGCCACGACCGTCAACATCGCTGGCGGCACGTGGAGCTACGACTCGGGCGCCAACACCGCCTGGTCGAACTACAAGCACCCGCAGAACGGGCACACGTCGTCAGTTCAGACCGGCGACAGCCTCACGCGCAGCGCCTGCACGGCGCCGGGCCAGTGGTCTTTGGCCTCGCGGGTGAAGACGGGCGCTGTGCACTACTACTACAACCCGAACGTGGACTGCGGCTGAGGCTGCAGTCTAGGTAGCTGCCGGGTGGAGCCTTCGCCAAGGGCACACACGCAGCGGCGCCCCCACCTCGTCCGTCCGGTGGGGTGGGGGTGCCCCTGTGTGTCTCCGGTGACTCGGCGTCAGCCCTGGCCGTCGGCCGCCTCGGTCTCCCGTTCGCTCTCCTCCGCTGCTGCCGCCCGCCGCATGCCCTCCTCGCCGAAGTACACCGACAGACGCGACGTGTCCAGCTTCTTTCGGCCACGCCGCGCGGGTGCCACCTCCACATAGCCGCCCGCGTCACGCCTTGCGGATGCGGGGATGGTCGGCGGCGACTTGGTCCAGGAGCTGGGTGCCAACGGTGGAGTCCTGCACGTTCGCCGCGGTGACCAGCACGGCAAGGAGAAGGCCGATCGTGTCGGTGACGATGCTCCGCTTCTCATCTGCTTGACGTCATCCGGTTCCGACGCAACTGCCTGCTGCCAGTTCTCAGCAACATTCCACAGGGGTGGACACCCAGACCGCTCTCCGGAACCGCCTAAAAGCGCTCTCCGGTCTCACCTACGCAGCCAGCCATTGAACACGGCGCCCGCCTCGGCATCGATGTGGAAGTAGTCCAACGCACCCCGGGCACCGAAGGCTTCGAGGTGATCCCGCGACGCTGGGTCGTCGAGCGCACCTTCGGCTGGCTCATGCACCACCGCCGACTGGCCCGCGACTACGAAACCCACCCCCATCGCTCCGAAGCCATCATCCACGTCGCGATGATCGACCTCATAAGCCGCAGACTCACCCGCGAATCCACCCTGAACTGGCGCGACACCTGAACCTCGAACCAAACAACCTCGCCGGGACAAAACGTTCTTTAAGCGGCGCCGTAGTTCAGCGCGTAGCTGTCGGACTGCGTGCGGCGCATGGGGGATGCGTAGGGGTGTTCGTCCTCGGCGAGGGGCCGTGCACCGTGAACAGGATCTTTCGCAACCTGATGCGCGTCTTTGCCCTCTTCCTCGAGGGCGGATCGGTATCGATGTGGCCTTCCCGGCTCAGCTGTCCTGCATCGAAGGAGACTCATTGTTACGCAACGCAGTTCGGGCCGTGGGCGTCGCTGGCCTTGCCGTGACGCCCTTGCTGGGAGGGGCGACGGGGGCGTCGGCCGCCGAGGGCGCGAGCCCCGCTCCGGGCGGCAGCCCGCCTCCGGCGGTCCGCCTGGAGTACCACGTGAATCAGAACCTCGCCCTGGAGGCGGGTGACGACATCTCGTTCAGCCTCGACGGAATGCCACCGGGATGGGACAAGGTCGAGGTCACCTCCCCCGCCCTGCAGGAGCCAATCACCCTGACTCCCCTGAAGAAGGGCTCGCCGCAGTCGGTCCAGGTGGACGCGCCAGGAACAGACCACCGCGTCCGCTCGGGCCTGCGCGCGGGCACCTATCCGGTCACCGCGACGAGCCACGGCCGTACCATCGCCACCGCACAACTCAAGGTCCTAGCGGAGAACACTGCGCAGATCTACCGGTTCGTCATCGGGCCCAGGAACGCGTCCCCCGGCAGCGGCACACCCGCCTCCCTCCGCCCGGGCAGCGACGTCCGGGTGGTCCTCACCGACCTGCGGGCCGCACCGGGGGAGAACTCCCTGACCATCACGTCGCCCATCCTCAAGGGCCCGTTGACGATCAAGACGGACAGCCCGGACGACCCCGGCTGCAAATGCGACGACCCTGGCACTGTATACGCGGGCCACGGACAGCTGCGAGGCGACGTACCCAACGGCCGCTACACCGTGACCGTGGTCAGCCACCATGGGCAGCAGACCACGAAGCAGCACGTCACGATCGCCGGCCAGCCCATCGCGGACGGCGGCGGCCCGTCCTGGGCAGTCACCGGTGGCAGCGCGGCCGCAGCCTTGGTCCTCGCCTCCGGCGGCGCGTTCGCGGTACGGCGCCGCCGCTCACGGAAGGCTGCGCCCTCCGCGTAGCGGCGAACGTGGCGGCCGCGGACCGTCAACCCCGAGCGGCTCGAGCGGGCACCGGTGGGCGCGTGCCGAACTGTGTTCCCCGCCTTCTCCGGTACTCCCTTCATCTCCTTCGCTGCCTCCGGCCGCTTCCGGTCCGGAGGCCATTTGTCCACGACTCAGAAAGTATTCCTTGCTTACCTCACACAGACGAATATCGCGCCTCGTGATCCTCGCGGCCGGAACTACCCTGTTCCTGACCGGAGGGGGAAGCCTCGCCCAGGCGCAGGCCACAGTTCAGGACGCCACATCGGCGCCCCACCTGTCCCCGGCGACGGTGCCGTCCGCCGGACCGTCCCGTGAAAGGTCAGCCGCACCGTCCGGTGAACCCGCGCCCTCGGTATCTGCCAGCCCCTCGACCGGGACCGGCACCGGGGAGCCCTCGGCCTCACTCTCAGCGAGCGCCAGCGGGTCCGCCGCGACCGAGCCCGGCGACGACGCCTTTTCGGACGAGGACGCCATCCGCTTCTGGACGCCTGAACGCATGGCCTCGGCCACCGACCCGGCGCGACCCGCGCAACAGGCGGACCCGAGCGCCAAGGCCCAGTTACGGCGGGCGGCCCCGGCCGATCCCGGCGTGGCGGCAGACATGCCGACCGCGGAGCACTTCCTCGGCCTGCCGTCCGTCGGGACGATCTTCACCTACGACACGGACCCGACCACCGAGCGGATGCACGCGCACCATTGCACCGCCAGCGTGGTGGAGAGCCCCGGGCACAATCTGATCCTGACCGCGGGGCACTGCGACGGGGGCAAGGCCGTCTTCGTCCCCATGTACGCCGCCGAACAGACGCTGGACAAGCAGAACTTCGGCTTCTACCGCGTCGCCAAGTTCTTTACCGACAACCGCTACGTGCACAACACCAAGAAGCCTGTCTCCGACCTGGACTTCTCTTTCGGCCGGCTCGAGCCTTCGAAGAGCGGCAAGCAGGCGCAGGACGTGGTGGGCGCGAACACGCTGGTACGGACTCCCGGTTACCTGAACAAGGTCACGATGGTCGGTTACCCCTCCAGCCACGACCCCGAGGACCATCCGGTGCGGTGCCCCACGCAGACGGAGGCGCTGCCGGGCTTCTACCAGGTTCAGGCCAAGTGCCGTGGCATGTGGAGCGGTGTCTCCGGCGGTCCCTGGTTCTCCCAGGTGGACTGGGCGAAAGGCACCGGGGAGATCATCGGGAACGTCGGCGGGTACTTCGGCGGCGGCAACGACGCGAACGTGGACTGGCTCACCTACAGCCCCATGCACGGCGACTGGTTCTTCCGCCTGTACGACGAGGCGAAGAACAACCAGGTCCCCCAGCACGGCAGCACCTACGACCAGCCGCCGCTGCCGTACTCCATGGGCGGCGGTGAGACCTGGTCCCATGCCAAGCTGCTCGCCTCGGGCGAGTACACCGGCGACGGCAAAGCCGACCTGATCGTGGTCTGGACCGACGGCGAGGTCACCCTGTACACCGGTGATGGCAACGACGGCTTCACCGGCGAGCGCCGGCTGGCCGCGCCGCACGGCATCTTCCAAAACGCCAAGTCCATCACCGGTGGGGACTTCGCCGGCGGCAACGGCTCGGACCTGCTGGTGGTGTTCGACTCCGGCGAGGTCAGCCTGTTCCCCGACGTCGGCACCAAGGGCGTGGACGGCGGGAGCAAACTGGCCGACGCCGGTTCCATCTGGAGCCATGCCGATCAGATCACCGGGGGCAGCTTCGGCACCGCGAAGTATGTCAGCGACCTGCTGGTGCGCTGGAGCGACGGCGAAGTCACCGACTACACCGCGGTCGGCGACAAGGGTTTCGGCACCGAACACCAGTTGGAGAAGCCGAAGAGTGCTTGGGAGGACGCCACTCTGGTGACTGCGGGTGACTTCACCGGCGGCAACAACTGGGACACGCTGGTGCGCTGGTCCGACGGACATGTCTCCCAGTTCCAGGAGACCGGCCCCGGCGGCGTCGGCAAGGAGATCCAAATGGCTCCGGCTGGCAGCATCTGGTCTCACGACTCGGTGATGACGGCGGGCAGCTACGACTCCAACGGCTGGCCGGACGACCTGCTCGTCCGCTGGTCCGACGGCGAGACCACCATGTACACACACACCGGCGCCACCTTCGGCACCGAACACATGCTCGTTCCCCCGAAGTAACCGCCCCATAATTGGCTCACAGCGCAGGCGGATCCGGGTGACCGAACCCACCGCGCCACCCGGATCACGCCCTGCGCGGTCTGCGCGCCGGCGTCTTCTTCGCGGTCTTCTTGGCGGCGGTCTTCTTCTTCGGCTGGGCGAGGTCGTGGACGTCGGCCTCGGTGTCGTCGGTTTCGCCTCGGAGGCCTGAGCCTTGCGTACCGACTCCTGCAGCGCGGCCATCAGGTCCAGGACCTGGCCTTGCGCCTTGGGCTTGGGCGCCTCGGGCAGCGGCTTGTCCTCCCGCTTGGACTCGATGATCTTCGCGACAGCCTCGGTGTAGGAGTCGCGGAACTCCTCCCCCTCAAGATCCTCACTGCTCATGGACTCCATCAGCGCCATCGCGCCCTCGATCTCGCCCTCGGACAGCTCCACGGCCAGCGGCAGCAGTTCGGCGGGGTCGCGGATCCCGTCCGGCCAGCGCATCGCGTGCAAAACGATCGCGTCCTCGCGCACCCTGAGCAGCTTTGCGGGTGCGGATCCGGCCCATGTCTTCCACGCGGTACTGGTGGAAGTGGATGCTGTGGTCCTCGGTAGCGCTCACCACGTTGGATCGGCACCGTGACCAGGCCGAAGCTGATCGCGCCGGACCAAATCGTTCGGGGCACCACACACCTCCACCAACGCCGGCCCCGAGCACTTCCAGCCTACGAACACCAGCAGCCCCCGGCACCGGGAAGTACTCCCCCGAGGGAAAACGGGGAAGCGGCGCGCGACCGCACCACCGGGTCGCGCGCTGCCGGCATGTCTGTCACGCCACGGGGCGATGGACCCGTGGCGTGGCCCTGTGGGAGGGCGGGTGGGTCAGTGGCGGCCGCCGCGGCGGTGGCCCCAGGAAGCGTCGTCGACGAAGCGGCCGTGGTCGTTGCGCAGGGTGGCGGTGTCGCGGTCGTTGTTCCACACGTAGGCGCGGCGGTCCTGGTAGAGGTCGGTGCGGGTGTCGCGGCCGACGCCGGTGTGGATCCGGACCGTGGCCCGGCCGGCCAGGCGGTAGTGGTCGAAGGTGTAGCGGTGGCCGGAGTCGTCGCTCAGGGTCCAGCCGTCGAGGTTCACGCTCTGACGGGTGGTGTTGGTCAGCTCCACCCACTCCTTGTTCAGCGAGCGGTTGGAGCGGTCGTCGCGCCCCGGGGAGTCGGCCTGGACGGCGGAGATCTCCACCGTCGGGCGGGCCGCACGGTGGTCGGCCGCGGACGCCGGCAGGGTTGCCACCGAGACGAGAGCGCCGGCCGCGAGCGCGGCGGAGGCCAGACGGCGGGCGGTGACGGAAGCAGAAGCGGACAAGAAGTCCCCCAGATGGTGCGGGCACCCTCCCCCGCCGGCGTTCAGGGCCGTCGGGGATGTCGGTGCGATGTGTGGGTGGCGGCCGGTTTTGGCCGCACACACACTCTGGCCGCCGCTCACCGGAGTCCGGAGGGAAACAGGGCTTGTGTTACTGGTTGCCCGCTTCTCTGTGACTGTCGCCTGTAACAACCATTTATCCCGTGTATGCACGTAGTTGACGGCCTGGCGCGGCGACGCCCCTTGGTACTGCTGAGGCATCGTGCCTGTCCGCCACGGCACGCCACCCCGCCTCGCGATGAGGCGTCACCCGAAAGTGGGTGACAGCCGCCCTCGCTACCGACAGATCTGGAGCCCCTCTGTGCTGCCTGGCCGGGCCGAGGGCTCGGTGGCCGAAGCAGTGGGGTGGGCGATGCCGTACTCGCGGGCGAAGCGGTTGGCCTCGAGCGCGGAACCGGACATCTTGTGCAGCCAGAACCCGTACGCCACCGACTCCATCTGCTCTGGCGACAGGTACAGCACATGCCGGTTCGTGCCCGCCTCCCGCCGGGCCCTGCGCACCCGCTCCGCGAGTCCATCGGCGGGCGGCACCCGGAGTCGGCCGGTGAGGGCGACGAACAGGCGCAGCGCGGTCATCTGCGCCGGGATGAACTCCACCCGCCGCAGCCCCGGCCCGGGTTCATCCGGCGCGGGCTGGGGACGCAGACGGTTGTAGAGGAGAAGGTCGTGACCGCACGGCGTCGGACGCGCCGCCCACCGCACGGCCCGCCCCTCCCACGCCGACAGCTCCGCACGGTCCTCCCGCCCCGCCAACTCCACCAAGCCGCGTGCGGCCAGGTTGAACACGCGCTGCTTGACCGGGCGCAGGTCCCAGTCCAAGGCCCAGCCGTGGCCGGCCGCCTCCTGCCGGTCAGCCACCACCTCCAGCACAGTGAGGGCGCTGTCCTCATACGTCATCCGCATCCCCCGTGGTCCTGGGAGCGCGCGTCCGGACCATGCGCCCCCGCCGATGCAACAGGCGGCGGAGCGCTGAGGTCACGTCTACGTCCCACTCGGGGCCTTTTGCGGAGGCGGTCGGGTGTGACGATCACGCCCTCGCCGTCCGCCGGCCTGGTGCTGGCCCTGTCTGTCGACGTTCGCCGTATCGCGTCGCCGCTTTGCCATCATCCCTACGCCGGGGCGGGCGCCGGGCAGGCCCTTCGTACGCAAGGACGCGCCCGGCGTCGTGGGCGGCGTTCAGCGGCCGGCGGGCTCGGGGGAGCGCTGGCGGCGCCGGTCGGGTCGTCGACGCCGATCTCGTACCAGGGCTCCCCTCACAGGAGCCGGGGCAGGGTGTTCACCCAGATCGCGATGGCGATGCCCTGGACGTCGGCGGTGAGCGCCTGGAGCCGGTTGTCGAGTAGGTGCTCCTCCTTGCCCGCCAGGACGACGTGCAGCCGCGGGAAGGTCTGGGAGCGGGTGTAGCGATGGCGCTGCCAGGAAGGTGCGGCCGTTGGTGCCGCGGGCTCCTTCCCAGACGCGGTGTCCGGCGTAGCGCTCGTAGTCCCAGACCTCACGGGCGAGGCGGGCCTGGGACATGGTGCCGTTGTCGAGCTCGAAGAGGCGCATCTCGCTGGTCTTGGTCGGCAGCGCGAGGACGGCGTCGGTGGTGAAGCTCAGGCCGGTGTCCTTGATGGCGTGGTTCACCTCCACCTGCCAGTCGGTCAGATGCTTGCGGGCCGAAGGCCAGGATCATGTCCGTCACCGCGACGCCATGCGGACCGAACCCGGCTCGAACAGCCTTCGCCCCGGTGCCGGCCTTCGGATGGGGAGGCAACTCGTTGCCGTCGGCCTTCTGCCCCACCGGGGTCAGGTTCCAGATCTGATGCTTGCCGTCCTTGCCGTTTGTCTCCGCCAGCCCCAGCTCCGCCAGCTTCTTCATCGCCCTGCGCACGTACGACCGACCGTCCCGATCCTCCGCCGTGATCACCTCAGCCATCTGCCGCACCGTCGCTATCCGCACACACCCCAGCATCCGCAGCGCATCGGCACGCACCTTGGCCGCAGGGGTGGACTTCTTCCCCTTCGCCGACGTCTCAGGAGAAAGGAGAGAGGTGTCAGCGTGCCGGGATGCACCCTGGCGGGCGGTGTGAGCTGCGGTGATGGGAAAGACGTTGGAATCGTTCGCGGCACCGTTCACGGCACTGGATTCCGAGCCGTCCGGAGGCCGCTCGACACCCCTTGACCAGGTCGAGCGCGGCTCAGGTTCGCGCTCCCGGTGGCGCGGGGGCTGGATGGAATCCCCCGTCACCTGCTGGAGGTGTGGCGGAAGTCGACGGTGTGACACTCGCTCGAGCGCCGTTACCGATCCGTGATCCTCAGGCGGGCGCGGCTGTCCTATGCCACCGAAGTCGGACCGATCGCCATCGAAGTAGAACCGCCCCCTGGGGGTATTCGCCAGGTATGAGGCGATGGTGGCTGTGGGTGGCGGCACCAGTCGCCCTTGGCCTCGCAGCAGGTGCCACCGTGACCCTTCTGACGGACAGGGCATGGGGATCCGAGCTGGCGTCCCGTTGCGTGGTGTTCTCGGCCATCTATCTGATGATCAGACCAGCCATGCTCTTACGGCGCTCGACGCAGCGAGGGGCACCGACTACGGCGGACAGCGAACAGGTACGGCACGATCGAGGCGAGTAGCTCCAGGGCTTGCAATGACCCAACTTGGATGGCAGACGGTCCAAGTCCATCGTCATCGGACAGCGGCACAGAGCTCGGAGACGATCGAAAACGAGGCGTCACCGCGTGCGTGGTCTTGCCGTGGGCCATGCCGTTGCGGATCTGCCGGCCGTGGTCGAGGCACTCCGCCTGCCGTTCCCTCAGGACCGCGCGTGCGCACCCTGCTTGATGAGCTGGAACAGCGGCTTGGTCCCCGCGTCGGGGATGCGGTCGCGCAGCACGATCTCCACCGCGATCAGGGAGTGCATGACCGCCACGGTGGAGAACTCGTCGCAGTAGTACGACTGGCGCAGCAGGCGGCGGCCCGTCTGCCCGCCCTGTGGCGGGCGAGCAGAGGGGTCGGCCTGTCAGTGACCGCCGCGTACTGATGCGCCGTGGGCGTCACTCCGGCTGAGTACTGCCGCTGGCGCGGCGGGTGCGGGCCACACTTGGATGAGGTACCACTCGGTCACCTCGTCGGGCGCGAGGTCGACTGCGGTGTCTCGGCCTCGGGCGTGGATGCGCAGGCGGTAGTCGCCGGGGCCGTCGAACGAAAGGACGGGCAGTTCTTCGTCGAGATCGTCCATGAGTCCGCGGACCATGCAGTCGCCCGACGCCGAGTGCGCGGAGATCTCCACGCGCTCCTGCCAGTCGGCGTCGTCAGGTGCGGGCTCGTTCTGGTGAAGCGTGACCGTGACGTCGACGTTGCCGGTGTGGATGCCGGTCAGGACAGTGGTGACGCCGTCGGTGACCTGGACGAGTCCGTTGTGCTCGGGTGCCAGACCGGGTCCGGTCGGCCCGTCCTCGTCGCTGATGTTGAACTGGTGGTATTGGACCGGGACGAGTCCGTTGGCTCGTCGCACGCTTTCACTCATCTCGCATTCTTACTCGTGATGGCGCGTGGTTACTCGATCCAGGTGTGGATGCCGGACAGGCGCTGTACCTGGTCGACCAGCTGGTCGCTGAACAGCCGCTTCGCGGCCGTCTCGGTGCACCGCCGGCCCGGCCCCACGTACGGCACGCTGAGGGGTTCCGGGTCAGCTGAGGCCGAGCGTGGTGAGCGCGGTGGTCCAGTCGGAGACGATCGCCTGCTGTGCCCGCGCGAGGGTGACCTTGCCGGCGCAGACCGCGGTGTGCAGCTTCGTCTCCACGGGGTCCTTCCCGTTGTTGACCCCGCTGCCCCTCTTGTGGCCCGGGTCGGCCGGCTCCACCCACAAGTTGCGGTAGTCGTTGGGGTCGCCGCCCAGCTGCAGACTGATCAAGTGGTCGTACTCGGCGTCGCCCGTGTTCCCGGTGTAGCCGTAGGAGGCGGCGTTGAGCCGCTTCTCCTTGCCGGTCACGTACGCGGAAGGGCGCACGCCGGAGGTGTAGCCGCCCTTGCGGCAGATCGTCGACTTCAGGTTCGCCTGCGTGACGGCCGGGGAGATCGCGCCCGGCGTGCACTTCGGGTCCTCCAGCGGCTCCCCCTTCTCATACCGGTAGTGGCAGCTGCCCGCCGCGGGCTGCTGCTGCACCGTGTACTTCTTCTGCGGGCCGGCCCCCACCGCGATCGACCGGGCCCCGCCCGCGGCACCCGCCGAAGACGCCGCCGCGCTGGATGACGACGGGCCCGGCATGCCCAGCGGGACGGACGAACAGCCTGCAAGAGACAGGCAGGTCAGCAGCGCAGACACAGCAGCGCGGCTAGTGAAGCGCATGACGACCCCTCACGGGCAGGCGGCAACTGAGCAGATGCTGCCCTACCGGGAATCGCGCACACCGGGCGGGGTGCCCGGGCGGGAGCATCCACACCGTCCGACGGGGGGGCGTGCGTCGACGACCGCCGCCCTCGCACATAAGTCCGATCCTGTCGAACGTGGGGTGTCTCTTCGGCTCTCTCTGTCACAGCCCGGCAAAGTGCCTTGGACTCTGTGCCGGTGCTGCGGCCGACCGGTGGATGATCTCATCTCCGGTTCGACGTAGAAGGGGGCTTCATGTTTGTCAGGCTTCGGGGTGCTGTGACCGCAGCGTTGGTGGCGGGCGCGTTGCTGGCACCGCTGGCGGTGGCGACAGACGCAGCAGCGGCGTCGTGCGCCCGGCACACGACGGGCGTGTGCAAGGCGAACAGTCCGCACCCGCGTGGGGCAACGGCGAAGTGCAAGGACGGGACGTACTCGTACAGTGCCCACTTCCGTGGCACCTGCTCGCGGCACCGGGGCGTGAAGTACTGGTACCGGTAGTCAAAGAGCGGTGCCTGGCCCCGTGCTGAGCCTGAACGCGGTCGTGGGCTGCGCCTACACGTCTTACCGCAGGAGTTCTACGAAGATGAGTTGGCCGACGCACCCGCCTGGAAAGCCGGCGGCTGGCCTCGCCGGGGCGCTACCAGCCCCGCCCCCCGGCTCTGCCCTGCCTGCGACAGCGATATGGAAGCCCTACTGACCACCGCCACCTGCCTCGCCGAAACCAGCCTCGCCAGCCTCACTTTGACGGCATCATGCCCCAAAGGTCAGTAGCGACGGCCTCAGAACTCGCCCTGACGACCTGGCCTATGGGGAAGGGAAGTTGGAGGGAGGGCACCTGTCAAGAGAAGCAAAGCGCCTCGTAGAGGGGCCGCAAGCCAAGATCAAGCTGTCTGTTCTGGAGTGCGAACGATGCACTCGAGCCGCACCGGGCGAGCAGGACACTGCCCGCTTTCCATCACCAGCCGAGCCGGCAGGTTGCAGGCACGGGACGTCTGGACAAAGTCCGTGGACAGGAGGCCGGGCAACGGAGTTTTAGGAAGAGTCATGGGTCGGCGCGCCTTGATGAACGCACCACCATCTGGGGCCTTTTGCAGTCGGTGGATACTGGGGCTGCGGGGTGGGTCGACGCGACGGTGGCAGGCTTTCGCAGGCGCGGGTGGGCCCGGCCAGGAGGTCGAGTACGTCGATGGCGTAGTAGGCCGCCACAAGGTCGCAGTCATCCAGGGGCCACGCCGCGGCGCCGGACTGGCGGCGGCTGACCTGTGCCTGGCTGACTCCCAGGGCCACAGCGAGGTGGGCTTGCGTCTCCCCCGTCAACTGCATGAGCGCGGCAATCGCGGCCCTCACGCGCTCCCCTGACGACAGCACCATGGTGGTCAACCTACCGCTGTCCATCGTTGCCACGTTTGCACGTCGGCAGGTCGGGGAAGCCCTGGTGTGTCGTGGAGGGCCGGTCAGTGCGGGCGCCAGGTGCGGATTTCGAGGTGGAGGATGCGGGCGTCGGGGTGGATGCGTCCGGTTTCGACCAGCCATTGGTGCACAGCTGCGGTGACGTCTCCGGCGGCGGCGTTGACGCGGCGGGCGATGTCGGCGGCGTCGAAGCCGCCGGTCTGGGCGGAGCCGTAGGAGCGTTCTTCGGTGTGGTCGGCGCGTTGGATGACATCGCGGCGGATGCCGGGTGAGTCGGTGCGGCTGCCGGAGGGATGCAGGTATGCGGTCTTGGCCAAGCGAACGGTGAAGGCTAGGCGGAGGCCCTGGCGGGCGGCTTCGGCGATGAGGGGGCGCAGGCGGGCGGAGCCGGAGGCGATGGCCTGGGCGGCGACGCGGCCGGAGCCGGTGCCAGTGGGGGTGATCAGGACGGCTTTGCTGCGGACCCGGGCGCGGGCGCCGGAGGAGGTGGTGCGGCGGGTCGTGTGTCGGGCGGCGATCGCGGTCAGTTCGGGCAGGTCGGTGATTCCGCCGGTTTCGACGGCTGTCAGGGCTTCGCGCAGGGCGGGGACGAACGCTGCGCCTTTGTTCTTGGTGTAGAACTGCGAGACCAAGGAGGGGTCGCGGTCGATGATGCGGGCGATGTCGCGTTTGGTGTAGCCGGCGGCCTGGAGCCGGTCGGCGAGGCGGGCTGCCTCGTTCAACTCGCCTGCGCGTGCTGTCGGATTGCGGCGGGGCGGCATCAGGTGCCTTCCGGTGTGCTGTTCAGGGTCTGGCGGCCGATGTCGCGCAGGACGAGGAGTTGCGTTTCGTCGGCGGGGGCGTCGACGGGGCCGGGGAGGTGGCCTTTGAGGAGGTAGTCGCCGGGCCGGTGATGGTAGGGCCAGTTTTGGGATTGGGTTAGGTAGACGGCGTCGGTACGGAAAGCGATGACGGTACCGGGCGGGGTATGCAGGGCGCCTGCGTAGGTGTCGTCGTCGCGGTGGTACTGGGTGAGCAGGGCGGCCCGGGCGCCGGACCAGATCGCGGCGGCCCATTCGGGGTGGGCGTTGGGGTCGCGGGCGAAGCCTGTGGGTTTCTGCCAGGTGATCAGTTCGTCGTCGAAGCCGATGATTTCGGCGTCCGGCGGGACGTCGCGCTCCGCTGTGCGGGGGGTGGTACCGGTGACCATCCGAGGGCGTTGGGCGAAGGAGCCGATGCCGTACAGAAGGATGGAGCGGACTGCGCGGGAGGCGAGGTGGGCGGCCCGGGCCTGCTGGGGGTTGCCCTGGAAATGAGCCTGGGCGGAGAGGCTGGTCCAGGTCTCCTTGAGTTTCTTGGACCAGTCGTCGAGGGGTTTGCCTGCCTCCCACAGGATGCCGTCGAGGATCTCGACTTTCCATGGCTGGAGGGGGTTGGACAGGGCGGCGTGGACTTCTGGTCCGCCGGCCCAGGTGGTGAAGGTGGTGCCGGGTTCGGCGGGGTAGTGCCAGGCGCGCTCGCCGGGTGCTGGGGCGGGCAGGAGGCCGACGTGGTTCCAGCCGTCGGGCACGGTGACGCGGATGTGCCAGTGGCCGCAGCCGTAGAGGGCGTTGTGTTGTTCTTTTGCGCTCCAGGAGGCGAAGGTCTTGCCGGTGATGCGGCGTGGGGCGCCGACCGGGGATTTCCAGGTGTGTTTGGCGTAGGCGAAGGTGCGGTCGTATTCGATCAGTGCGGGCAGTTGGTCGGGGATGCGGGGTGGGGTGAGGAGTTCGTTGCGGCCCTGTCCTGCGGTGGCGTGCAGCAGGCCGCGCAGTTCTTCGGACAGGACGGGGAATCCGTCGGCGTGCTGGCCGCGCTGCGGGATGGTGCGGGTCCACAGGTCGCGGCCGGTCTGGGAGGGTGAGCCCATGATGACGGCGTCGCTGAAGTGGCGGCGCAGTTCTTCCCACAATAGGCGGAAGGCGTCGCGGACGATGCCGGGGTGGTCGGCGTCCTCGACGTCGAACCACTCCCCCACGCTGCGGATTTCGACGTGGTGGTCGCTGTGTTCGCGCTGGTAGCGGGCGACGGGGTTGCGGGCGTGGACGAAGTGTCCGGCCATCCGGTCGCGGCCTCGGCCGGTGTCGGTGCGCCAGCCCGGGACGGGGGCGTTGAGCCAGGCGGCGACGGCGTCGCGGAGGTAGGGGTAGCGGTCGGCGTCGTGGTGCCAGGGAGCCCCGGAGGTGATGTAGATGCGCTGAGTGGTGTCGGGGACGGTGTGGAAGACGGCGGCCAGGATGGCTGCGGCCGACTGGTCGCCGAGATCGAGGCGGATGGTCTGGTCGCGGTGGACGAGGGTTCCGGTGGCGGTGTCGAGGAAGACGGTGGGGCGGGCTTGCTGGGTGAAGTTGGGGCGGGTGGAGGCCAGGCCAGGGGTAGGGGTGAACCAGCGCCCGGTGTCGGTGTCCGGCGGCAGGTTGGGCAGTTCGCGGGGGGTGGAGGGGTCGGTGGCTGCCGGCGGGGGCGGCGCGGGGGGTGCCGGGTCCGGGGCGGGGGTGGCGGGTTGGGGGGTCTGCTGTGCCGGTTCGGCCGTGTGGGGGGCGGGGATGCCCTGGGGGGCGAGGTGGGGGGCGAGGGCGACGATGTCGGCGATGCTGAGTCCGGCTGCGGGGGCGATCCGCTCTGCTTTGGCCTTGTCGTGGGCTGCCAGGGCCGTGACGGTCTTGTTCCGCTGGGTTTCCAGGCGGGCTAGGGCGGCTGCGGTCTTTTTGATGTCGTCGCGCAGTGTGCGCAGCTCAGCGAGGCCGGTCGTGTAGGTCTGTGCATCCATCGTGGTTCCTCGTGGGCGCTCGGTCAGCTGGCGGGGTGGGGGGTGACGTAGGCGATCGTGCCGCCGGAGTGGGATTCCAGGCGGGTGCCGAGGAGCAGGGCGGCGAGGGTGCGGTCGTCTTGTCGGGTGGAGGGCAGTTCCGTGGTGGGGGCGGCGAGGTCGGTGACGTATCCGGCCAGGCGGGCGTCGGGGAAGGCGTAGCGGCCTTGGTCGTTGCGCTGCCAGGTGTCCAGGCCGGTGAGGACGGCGACTACGTAGCCGGACAGGGTGATGGGGAGCAGGCCTGCGGTGGCGATGCTGGTGGGGTCGCAGCGCCACCAGCCGCGCAGGCTTTTGAGGAGGTGGCTGGGGCCGAGGTGGGGGGCGTAGCCGATCCATGTGCGGTCGGTCTCGTCGACGCGGCGGGCTGCGTCGACGCGCAGGACGGCGATCTCGCGGGCGCTGAGGCGGTGCAGCGGGGCGGGCGGGCGCTGGTGGAGTGCCTGGACGACGTCGAGAGGGATCATGACGCGGACGCCGCGGTAGGAGAGGCCGGGCAGGACGTCGGCGCGGATGAGGCGGCGCAGGGTGGTGATGGCGCAGCCGAGTTCGGTGGCGGCCTGTCCTGTGGTCAGCAGTACGGCCATGTCCGTCTCCTCGGTGGCGTGTGGTGCTGGAGAGGACGGTAGCCGCACACATCTCTGTTTGCAAGCCTGATCAGTTATCTGATCAGGCTTGTACATCGTGGTGGCCTCAAAGAGCGTTGAGGCGGGCTTCGTCTGCGGCGGGGCCTACTGCCCCGATCTTCAGCAGCCTTGATTCGATGGCCTGTTCACTGCGGCCGAACTCTTCGCCGAGTGCGGGGGCGAGTACTCCGTCGGCGCAGCGCTGGGCGAGCTGCCGGTCGTCTTCGTCGCTCCAGCGGGCGTGGGAGTTGCGGTGGACCTGCCGGCGTTGCTGCATGACGTCGGAGAGGGGCCGGCTGGTGGGGGCGGGATCGGATCCCGGCGCGCGGAGCAGTCCCTGGCGTTTGAGTTCTTCGTAGACGGCGCCGCGGGAGCAGCCGAACTCCGCAGCGAGGACGGCGAAGTCGCGACTCTGGCGGAACCGGGTGGCGAGCCGGGCGCTGGCTGCGGGTGCCCAGGTGGAGTCCTGGCGGGGCGGCGGGACGGGGGCGGGGTTGGTGAGGGTGCGGGAGGAGGCGTCCAGGAGGCGGGCCAGGGGTGCGAGGGCGTCTGCGGTGACCGCGCCGCAGAGTTCTCCTTGGATGTCTCCGCGCTCGCTGCTGATGGTGAGTTCCAGGGTGAGCTGTCCGTTGTCGCAGCGGGTGCCGGTCAGGACGTAGCGGCGGCCGTTCTCGGTGAAGGCGGACTCCAGGCAGGGTGTTGGTACGGGGTCGGGCGGCGCGGGCAGGGGGGCGGCGCCCATCGGGGAGGCGAGGAGGGTGTGGACGTGCCAGGTGGCCAGGAACCGTCCTCCGGTGTCGAGTTGGTAGGTGACGGGGCCGGTGTCCAGGTCGGTGACGCCGTACAGGACGGTGAGCCGCTGGCCGGCGAAAGGGTTTGCCGCTTCGGGGGTGCCGGGCACGGGCTGGTAGGTGAGGGTTCCGCGGCCGGACTCGTCGGCGGGGTCGTACAGGGGGGCATCGGGGTCGCCGTGCCAGTGGCCGCTGCTGTCCTTGAAGGCGTAGATGACGGTCATGGGGCTCCTGGGTCAGTAATGGAACTGGATGAGGTGCAGGTCGCTGATGGCGACGGCGGCCTGCTGCTGGTCGGCGGGCAGGGCACGGAAGAAGTAGGCCTCGCCGATGCCGTCGGCGAGGATGCGCCGCAGTTCGTCTTCGGGGGCGTCGTGATGGCGGGCGGAGAAGAGATGGCGGGCGTGCAGGGCGGGGAGGTCCTCGGTCACGCGGAGCAGGCGGGGGTCGTGGAATTCGCCGCTGAGAGTGGTGTAGGCGAAGCGGGCGTGGAGCTGGGCGGTGACGCAGCCGCCGCGGTCGAGGATCTGCTGGTGCGCAGCGCGGCGGACGTCCGATTGCCAGATGCGGTGGATCTCGCGCTCGATGAGGGTGGCGTGGGCGGATGTGAGGTCGCTGGTGTCTCCGTCGGTCCACCGGGTCAGGGCGTCGGGGTAGGCGAACAGTCTCGGGGCCAGGACGGCGGGGCTGTGGTGGCGCAGCAGGTGGCGCAGGCGGGCGGCGGGACGTTTGGGGGGTTGGCTTGTCCAGTGCCGGGCGTCGGCGAGGTCGAGCGCGTGGGCGACGGAGGTGTTCGGCGGCGGCATGGCGTGGGTGGTCTCCTGCCAGGTGTTACCGGTGTGTGGGCTGATCGTTGTCCGCGGTGAGGTGCTGGGGCGGAGCCCGGGCCAGGTAGGCGGGAGGGGCGGGCGTGGACGAGGAAGCGGTGCCGAAGCCGGTGGGGCTGGAGCCGGTGCCGGGCGAGGCGGCGGCGTCCTTTGTCCGGAGGCTGGCCCTGCTCAACGGGCTGCCTGCCGGGGAGGTGCTGCGGGAGGCGGGAGCACGCAGGCCGCCTCAGGAGCTGGATCCGTGGGCGCAGGAGGTGTTTCTCAGTGAACAGGCGGTCGCGCGGCTGGCGGTGATGGCCTGGCGGACGCCGCAGGAGCTGTTGCGTGCCCTGCCGACGCTGGCCGCCGGTACCGGTCGCGGGCAGCCGGTTCGGGTGCTGCCGTGGCCCGGTCAGTGGACGCCGCTTGGACCGTGCGTGGGGTGCCTGGCCCGGCATGACGACCTCGTGGCACCGGTGGTGGTGGCCGGCGGCGAGCCGTGGCAGGTGTGTGTGCGCCACGGCTGTTGGCTGCGCAGCGCTGCCGACGGCGGTCCCGCGCGGGTTCTGCTGGCCGGGCTGGAGGAGGTGGTCCAGGCGCATCGGCGGCGTGTGAGGCTCCAGCAGCGGGTGGGACCGTATGCGCGGGCTCTGCTGGCCGACGCGTTGCAGGTGGCTTCGGCCTGGTGGCAGGGCCGTCAGATGGGCTCGGAAACGGTATGGGCCGGTCGGGAAGCGGTGCTGGGCACGGGGCGGCAGCGGTGGGCGGTGCCGCTGGTCGTCTACCCGGAAGCCGTCATCGTCGCCGAGGCCATGGCCGTGTACGAGCGGCAGCGGCACTGGGGGCGGGAGTTCGACAACGGTGCACCAGGCTGGATCTCGCCTCGCTGGATTACCTTCGTGGGCGAGCGGCTGGGGATGGCCGGCCCTATGGAGCGCGGCGGTTACCGGATGCTGCGGGAGTGGACGCTGCAGCATCGCGTCACCGCGCCGGTGGTGGCCCGGCTGGCCCGGTCGGCGCCGCCGCCCGGCTACCGGTTGGGGCATCTGCCGGTGATGGAACCGCATCACGGGTTGCTGGAACGGGGGGCGCTTGAGGAGGCGTCGTGTCTTGGTTGGCGGCTGGGCCGATCCGTGACGGCCCTGGAGTGAGGGGGTGCCGGTGGGCCGGGGTGTGGCGCGAGCGGGCTGGGTGCTCACCATGACGGGCAGGTGTCCTTCAGCAGTTGGGCAGGGTTCGTGCCCTGGGCGCATTGAGCGGTGTACCAGTGCAGGGGGCGTACCGCGACGGGCCGGACGTGGCCGGGTGAGATGCCGATCCTGAAGTCGCTGTAGGCAGTGCCGGTGATCTCGGTCAGGTGCGGGGTGCGGGTTGCGTACACGATGTGGTCGCCGGAGACCGCGAGGGGGTGGTAGCCGCCGCGGGCGGTGCGGGCGAGCTTGCGGTGGAGATTGGCGCGGGCGTTGGCGATGACTGCGGCGCGCAGGTCGGGGCGCCAGGTGGGCTCTTGGGGGGTGGGCCAGGCGGCCAGAGCGGCCTGGTCGGGTTGGGTGGGCGGCTGCTCCAGGGCGGCGAAGGCGTCCTGGACGGTGGTGTGCAGGGCGTGCAGCAGTGCCTGCTGCAGGGGGTCGGCGTGGGGCAGGGAGGCGAGGGCGGTGAGCAGGTCGGGGGTTTCCTGGGTGGCGGTGATGCCGAGGCGTTCGAGGACGGCCAGGCGGGCCAGGCGCAGGTGCTGGTACCAGGGGTTCAGGTAGGGGCCTTTGGGGCCGGGGCGCAGCCAGCCCTGGACGGGCTTGGGCTGTGCTCCGCGCAGCGCGGCGTAGGCGACGGCTGGTGTGGTGTGCCAGGCGAGGCCGGTGCCGGCAAAGGCCGGGGGGAGCCGGGGGTGCTGGGGGACGGCGGAGAGGTCGACGAGCCAGCTGCCCGGCTGCTTGGGGTCGAAGGGCGGGTGGTGGACGTGGCGGGCCGGCCCGTCGGCGACCTGGATCTCGTTGCTGCCGGCGAGGTGGAGCAGGTTCACGGCCAGGCACACCACGTGTGCGCGGTCGGCTTCGTCGGGGGCAGGCGGCCTCCACCAGTCGATGTCGGCGTCGGCGAGGGCGTCTTGTTCGGCGCGGTGGCGGGCGAGTTGGTGGCCGGGTGGGGCTTCGCAGGGGGCAGGGTCGACGGGCAGTGTCAGGGCTCCGCGCACCCCGGTGGTCAGTACGGCGCCGGTGGTGGTGTGGCGGTGTGCGGGCGGGCGCAGGTCACGCATGAGCTGGTGGCCGCAGGCGCCCGGGGTGCCCAGCGGAGTGGTCACGAGCGAGGTGTACTGGCCGAGGAGTGCGGCGAGTTCGCTGGGAGTGAGGTGTTCAGGGAGGTTCCAGGCGTCGTGGTGCAGGGCGCCCCAGTCGGTGACGGCGAGGTGGATGCGGTCGCAGGCGGGATCACCGGTGCTGGGGTGCAGCCGCGTCCAGGGGCCGAGGCCGTCTGCGTCGGTCTGCCAGCCGATGACGCGGGCCTGCTGCTGCAGGGGGTGGTCGCTGCGCGGATGCCGGCCGGGCAGGTCGGGCAGGTCGGCGGGCAGCGCCAGACGGGCGCGGGCGGTGGGCGTGAGGACCAGCAGCGGTCCGGGCGGGAGGGCTTCGGAGCGGACGGGGGCTGCGCCGAGCGGTGTGTTCACGGCCCAGGCCAGCAGCCCGCGCAGGTCGTCGGCGGGGCAGGACCGGGTGCGGCCGTCAGCAAGGTGGGCGATCAGGCCCGAGGCCCCGGCCTCGAGGACGGCGAGAGGGCCGTCGGACATGCCCCGGGCTCTGATCGGCGGATAGGCCAAGCGTGCCGTGGGGCCGTTGGGTGTGCGCTGCACGGGCGGGGCAGGGGCGGCCGCAGGAGGCTGCGCGGGGGCGGTCCGGGGCCGAGGCGGGGCCGGTTGGGCCGGTGCGGGGTCGGGGTCGGGCGCGGGGCAGCGTGTGCCCAGGTGCTGGGGGTGGCCTCCGACGCGGTGCTGGGTGGCCTGCTGGCAGCGGCGGCATGCTGCGGGAGCCGGCGCCAAGGTGGGGATCTCGTGCCGGAGGGCGCCCAGTGCGGCCCAGTCGGGGGTCTGGGCGGGTGAGGGCTGCGGTGGTGCGGCGGCGCCTTCCTGCCGGGCGTGCAGGGCGGTCAGCAGGTTGCGGTAGACGGCTGCGGTGTCGCCGCGTGGGGTGGTGCTGCCCTGTTCCCAGGAGTGGACGGTGTCCTCGCTCACGTCGCAGGCGTCGGCGACCTGGTGCAGGGAGAGTCCGCACTCGCGGCGCAGCCTGCGCTGTTGCGCCGGCATGGGAAGGCCGTCGGGCGTGGGCCCGGGCTCTGGGATGGGGTCGACGTCGAACAGTGCGTCCACGATTGGGTCTGCTCCCCCGCTGGTGCTTGATCTCTCGGATGCGCGCTGCTGGTCGGCAGGTGCGCTTGGCAGCGCAGCATGCAGGAGTCGCAAATCTCATGCGTCAGTCGCATGAACGTTTCGCTGGCTGTCGACCTGCGGAGATGGCGCGGGACCGGGCGGGAAATCTGCTCCGTTCGAGCGATGCGCGCGCCGCGTGTTGTCCTGCGCCCCCTTCCCGGCCTCTGCCGGGCGGGTTCACCTGGCACGACGGGCCGTTCGCCCGTGCGATCGAACGGCGCGCGGGGTGCGGCGCGCGCTCGCTCGTTCGAGTGCGTTCGATCCGGATGGCTTTCTTCGCGGTCACCGAGCGGCCACGGTGATCGACGTCGCCCGATCGATCACACAGGCGATATCCGTGCTTTTCGCCGTGTGGAAGGTGTTGTCGTGACTGAGGTGGTCTGGGCACAGTTCCTGTCCCCCGCGGGGCGGCTGCTCGAGAAACCCGTGCACCAGGTCCGTCAGGAGCGGCTGGAGGAGCGGGCCGAGGTGTGGAGACCCCACCGGTACCGGGGACGGCAGGCGATCGCCACCTGGTGGCGGCCTGCGGCGCAGGCCCGGCACGCGGGCTGCGTCAGTCTCGGTGCCCTGGAGGCGGCTGTGGGCCTGGAGTTCGATCCGCAGGTGGTGTCGTTCACGGGCTGGCCGGTGCGACTGGCCTGGGCGGGCAGCACGCAGGGATTCGTGCCGGACTTCTTCGCCCGGCTGGCCGACGGGCGGGCGAGGCTGGTGGTGTGCCGGCCGCCGGAACGGGCGACGAGCGGGTGGGAGGAGACCTCGAGGCTTCTGGAGGCGGCCGGCGAGCAGGCCGGCTGGGAGGTGCGGGTGCATCCCGGCGGGGATGACACGGCCGCGGCCTCGAATCGGCGGCGTCTGTCCCGCTACCGGCATGCGCGGCTGGCGGATACGGACACCGCGCGCGTCCTGCACCAGGTGTTCGCCCGGCCCCGCCCGTTCGCCGACGGGGTGAAGGCAAGCGCTCTGCCCGAACTAGCCACGGTGGCCCGGGCATTGCACCTGGTGTGGATGCGTGAGCTCCTCATCGACTGGAGCACCCCCTTCGTGCCCGCCCGTTCCCTGGTGTGGTCCTTGCAAGGGGTGCGGTGATGGCGGTGCGTGCGCCGGCCAGGCCTGGCGTCGTGAGAGTGGGCAGCGCCGTGCGCTGGTGCGGCGAGACGTACCTGGTGGCGGCGCTGCAGGGCAGCAGTGTGCACCTGCTCAGCCGGCAAGCCGACGGCGAGGACGCCGTCGTGCTGCTGGACGCGCTGCACCGCTCCCCCGGCTTCCGTGTGCTGGACGGGCCGGACACGGAAGTCGACGACGACGTTCCCGCCGAGCCGCTGGTGGCCGCACGCCGGTCTCTGGGCGGTGCGGAGCTGTTGGACGGGCTGGCGGACCAAGCCCGCCGAGAGGTCGGCTTCTGGCTCGACCATGTGCTGGAAGTGCACACGGGACTTCCCGGATTCGCAGCACCGGGCAGTGCGCCGCGCCCCTGCTACGACCCCGGGCACACCACCTTGCGCAAGCGCTACGAGACCAAGGCCGCTGAACTGCGCGCGGCGCATCACCAAGTGTCGGCAGGCACGGTGGAACGCAAGCGGCTGGCCTGGCTGGAGCAGGGCGTGTGGGGGCTCGTCGACAAACGGCGGGTGCGCGGGCCCAGCCGGCACGGCCGTGTCGACGAGCAGGTCGTCACGCTGCTGTGGAAGATCCACAAGCGGCAGGAGAAGCGGTCCGTCGGGACCAGGTCACGGCTGTTCGAACTTCTCAGGAGGGCGTGTGTGAGGAAGTTCAAGAAACGAGCAGAGCAGCTGATGCCGTCGCGGGCGACGTTCTACCGGCTGCTGGACCGGCTGGGGATCGTCTGCGGAAAGCAGGCCGCCGCCCGGCGCGGCGACGGCAGCTACCGCCCCGGGCCGCCGTTCACGCTGGCCATGGCCACCGCGCCGGGCGAGCAGGTGCAGATCGACACCACCTCGCTGGACATGCTGGGCCTGGACGAGAGCGGATGCGTGGTCTCCCTGGAGTTGACCGCGGCCATCGACGTGGTCAGCCGGTCGGTCCTGGCCGCGGTCGTGCGGCCCAAGTCCAGCGGCACCAAGACCAGTTCCACCTCCCGCCGTCACGGCGGGAGGGCCACCAAGGCGGTGGATGCCCTGGTGCTGCTGGCCGAGATGTGCACCCCGCAGCAGATGCGCCCGCACTGGTCTCTCAAGGCTGCCGCGAAAGCCTCCGATCTGCCCTACGCCCAGCTGGTGGAGGCCGACGAGCGGATGAAGGGCGCCGCCGCCCGGCCGGTAATCATCCCGGAAATGATCGTCATGGACAACGGCAAGGTGTTCGCCGGGCGGGCCTTCATGGACGCCTGCGCCCAGCTCGGCATCTCCGTGCGCCCGGCCTGCGCCAACTCCCCCACCCACAAGGCGATCATCGAGCGGACGTTCGGCTCGGTCAAAAGCCTCTTCAGCCAGTTCTTTCCCGGATACACCGGCAAGGACCTCACCCACCGCGGCAAGCACGTCGCGGGTGAGCGGCTGTGGCGCATCGACCAGATTAACGACTTCCTGCAGCAGTGGATCGCTCTGGGCTGGCAGCAGCGCCCGCACAGCGAACTGCGCAACCCTTTCCTGCCATCCATGCCGCCGCGCACTCCCAACCAGGTGTTCGGCGCCCACGTCGCCAGCAGCGGCTACGTTCCTGTGCGCCTGAGCGCCGAGGACCGGCTGCGGCTGCTGCCCACCGCCTGGGTTCAGGTCACCGACAAGGGCATCCGCCTCAACAACCGCACCTACGACAGCCGCGCCCTGAACGGCTACCGCAACGCCCGTTCCGGGTGGCCGGGCAAGGGCCAGCGGTGGCCGGTGCGCTACCACCCCCACCAGCCGGAGAAGGTCTGGCTTGAGGACCACCGCAACAACACCTGGGCGCAGGCGGACTTCGTCTACCAGCGGCTGATCGGCGACGCCTGGAGCGAGCACGTCTGGGACCAGGCCACCGCCGCCCACCTCGACAAGGGCGGCACCACCCGCGACGAGACCGCTATCGCCCGGCTGGTGCGCTCCCTGCTGGAGCGCGCCGGCCGCGGCCCCTCCCGCACCGCCTCACCGCATCCGGCTCCCGTCGACCGTGGCATGCAGGTCGGCCCGGCCCCGGTGCAGGACCCCTACCGCGGCATCCCCGCCCCCGCCTTTGACAGCGTGGCCAGCCTGCCCGTCCTGGATGCCGGCCCGCGTCCGCTGGCTGCGCCGGCTACCCGCCTGGCTCTGCCGGGCGGCCCGTCGAGCACATCACTGCCGGGCGATACCGGCAGTCACGGCGGCGCATCCGCCGGACAGTCCTAGCTCTCATTCCCGTCTGCTGGTGGTGGCCGTCGCGAGTGTCCCGGGCCACCGCCGGCTTCCCCGAGGACGCTTGCCATGTCTGTGCCCGAAACCCCTGACACCGCCGACCGGTTTGTGCCCCTGACGACCCGTACGGGCTGGCAGGCCCAACTGGACCGCGTCATCGAACCGCCCGACCTGGCGGCCTGCCCGCTCACCGACAGCCCCGTCCCGCTGGATGATCCGCGGCTGGTGTACCACGCCACGATGGGCACCCTGCAGACTCCGGCGCTGAAGAAGGCGGTCGCCGTCGCACGGCGGCTGTGGCTGGTGGGCGGCCCGCGCAGCGAGGGGCCGCTGCACCTGGCCGTGGACGGGCCGGGTGAGACCGGGATGACCACGGTGCTGCGGCAGATCGGCCGGGCCTACGAGAAAATCGTGCGGGAGCGGCTGCCTGCCGACCCCAAGCGGATCCCGGTGGTCCACATCAACACGCCCCTGGCACCGGGCAGCAAGCTGGACATGTCGATCCCGTTCGCCGAGTTCTTGGGCCACAAGCACACCAAGGACCCCGAGAGCAGCCAGCGCAGCACCGACATGACCGGACCCGTGTGCCACGTTATGAAGACCCGCGGCACCCGGCTGGTCCTCGTCGACGGCATCGACCGGCTGGACAACTGCGAACTGAAAACGGCCTTCGACTACTTCGGCTATCTCGCCGCGGAATGCAACGTGTCCTTCGTCTACTGCGGGGTCGGCTCCCAGGAGATCGTCAACGAGGCCCGGCGCGGCAGGCGGCCTGGACCATCCGACGGCGGCGCAGGCGGCATCCCCACGCTGGCGGTCAATCCGATCCCCTACAGCGCTGACGACTACGAACTGTTCCACCAGGTCGTCAAGGCCCTCGATGAGGGCCTGTGCCTGCACCAGCACCGCCCCGGCGACCTGCTCAAGCTCGCCGCCCACCTGCACCGCCGCACCGGCGGCTACATGAAGCCGCTGTCCTACCTCGTCTGCCAGGCCGCGCAGGAGGCCATCGAGACCGGCATCGAGGCCATCACCGAGGAACTGCTCGATGGTCAGCTGGTGGGCCGCTTCGACGACCACCCGCTGAAGCAGTGGTGACCAGACACTGCATCACGCGGCTCACGCCACTGCCCGCCAGCAAGGACAGGCGGGTCCGCTCTGCCGCGTGCCAGCCGAACCCGCTGGCCAGAGCACGAAGACCGGCCCTGGCCAGCGGCCAGCGGTCAGAGGGGCGGCTCAGCGTCGCGGTCCGGGTCTCGCAGGGTGACGAGCCGGTCGAGGTGGTGCCTGTGCAGGAGCCGCTCCTGCACAGTCTGACCACTGCTGGACGGGTCGAGCACGGCCAGCAACGGGCTGACGGGACGAAACCCCGCAGCCAGCATCAGACGACCAGTGGGCGAATCGGCGTCCTCGACGCAAGTGGTGGCGACCACCCGGCATCCGCGGCCCAGAACGTGAAGGGCCTGGCGGGCCAGGAATGCACCGAGCCCGAAACCCCGCCACGCCGGGTCCAGTTCCACGGTGAGCAGGAGCAGCAGGTCACCCTCCGCACGCAAGCCCAGCTGGTGGATCGCACTGCTTGGATCGTCGACAGCATCGTAGGCGGCCCTTGCGGTCAGACCCGTATTGAACCCTGCATCCGTGCCGTCCAGCAGGTGGGTGTCCTGCCCCCAGCCAACCCTCAGCAAGGCCAGTTGGCCGACCTGTCCCCGGTCGCGCTCCCCAGTTCGGCGGGCGGTGTCCGGCACGCGGTGGTGCACGCCCACCTGCCAGTACTGGATGTCGTCATCGACCCGGCCGAGCGGCATGCCGCCCGTGGTGCACGAGAAGTCCAGCGTCAAGTGGTCCGGGGAGCCTGGAAGCTGCCGAGGATCAGCAGGACCGATCGGTCGGGCGGCGCCGCGGTCCACCGGCGTCTGCTCCCTCTGGAGCTGGGTCCCGATGCAGAGCAGGAGCCGCACTTCGTCCTGCCGGATCTCGTGCTCGTGCTCGTCGTATTCCCAGTCCTCCGCGGTTTCGGCGTCGGCCAGGTGGAGCCGCTCGGCAAAGTAGCGGGCGTGCCCTGCTGCCGGGATGCCCACGGCAAGTGCGGCCTCCATCAATTGCCGCATCGCCTCACTGGCGTTGAAGTCTGCAGCCTCACGGTCCATGCGGAGTTCCTCGGCGACCAGGGTGGTCTGTTCCCGCACCGCCGATGGGCCAGCAGCCTTCATGTGCGTGTCGCACAGAGTTCGGTACCGGGCGAGTTCATGGCGGCATCCGGTCTGCTGGCACAGCCGGCGCACACCGGGCCAGTAGCCGTGGCTCAGCCGCAAGCGCCGGCCCCGGCGGTCGTTCTCGACCAGGACAGTTCCTTCTTCGTCGTGGCCTTCCAGGCGCAGGATCCTGCCTTCCAGGCCGCTGTGGGAGGAAGCCAGCTGGTCGGCGAGGGCGAGAAGGCTGGCGCGTGCCACGGGGACACCCAGCAGGCCGGACGTGTAGGTCATCGTGCCGCCCTCGCACCGGTGGGCAGCCGTGTGCAGGGCCTCGTGGAGGAGCTCCCACACGGACACCGCGCGGGATACGACGGCGTGGGGAGCCGAAGGGCGGGAGGAAGGCAGGGCAGGGGAGTTCACGGGCATGGTCCTTTTGCAGGCGTGGAGGACTCAGGCGTCCTGCATGTCGCTGCAGGGGCAGTGCGAGCACGGCTCGTCCCGCTCTGCGTTGGTGGGGTGGCACGACCAGTCGTGTCCGCAGGTGCACAGGATGCCGCCACTGGCGGCGGAGAAGGAGCAGATGCTGCAGGCCACGCTCTGCGGCTGGGAGTTCTCGAGGGAAGCGGTCCGGAGCTGTTCAGGCAGGTGCTCGAGGAGTTCACGCGGCAGGGCGGAGCGGCCCTGGTTGAGGATGATCTCGCACAGCTCATGCTCAAGCCAGGCCTGGACGGGGTCAGCGGTGTTGGCGATCAGCCAGCTACGAAAGCCGGCCGGTGCGTCGTCCAGAACTGCGGTTTGTCCCCGGCTGACGGTCTCCATCAAGTGGGCCAGACGGAAGGTGAGTTCGCCGCCGAGCTCGTGGCGGTCGGCAGCAGCCTTGCGGGCGTGCAGCAGGACGCTGGTGCCGTGTGGCTGCACGGTGATTTCGTCGGGCAGATCAGGTCCCGGTACTCCGGCCACGGGGGTGGTGTGCCAGGGGCAGGGCACGATCGGGCGGCTGACGCACCAGTTGCTGAATGTCATCGGGTCGGCGGTCTGACTGCTCCATCCCCAGTCGATTACGCAGCCGCATGCCTGCTTCAGCGGTGTCCAGGCGATCTGCGCCGCGCGGGCCTTGGCGCTTTGGCGCTGGCTGGTGTCGTGCAGCCCGCGCAGCTTGTGGCGCGGCTTGTTCTTCTTGGTACGCCCCATGGGTGCCCCCTGCTTCGTCGTAAAGATCACCAGCCCGTGTGACCGGTGCTCTCCCTCCCCCAGGGCAACGACCGATGAGACGAAGAGCAGTGGATGTGACGGTCTTATCGCTACTTCGTGTGATGGGCGAGCATTTACGCGATCCGGTGGGCGGGCCTATGGCGCCCTGCCCCCACGGGATCCCCTTGGGTCAGCGGCCCGGACTGCGTCTGCGTGGGGGTGACGTCGCGTCAACTCTGCGCCACGATGGCGGGTTGACATCTCAGGCACCCTTCGTCACCACCGGTGGGACGTCTGCCGCCGCGGGTGCTTCAAGGCCATGCGTCGACAGCGGTGTTGTGGCAGTGGTCTGTTCCGCCAAGGGGGCGGCGCAGGCCCGGACGGAAGGTCTTCCGAGGATGCGGGGTTGCTGATCATCCGTGCGGATGAGATACGGCGGCACCCGTCACATGCGGGGCGGGCCCTTCGTTGGCGACAGCGCACTCGGCCATGCGGGCCGGGCGGAGGGAGTATGCGCGGTGCGTCGGCGGTCTTTCAGAATCGAGCGGCACGAATTCCAGGTCCAAGGCTCCTGGGTGGGTCAGGTTTTCACCAGCGCGGTGACCTTGTTCGTGGGGTGTTCCGGGTCCGGGAAGTCGACGGGGTTTGAGTCGCTGCTGTATCCCCTGGGGCTGAACAGCGGGAAGATCATGCACGCGGTGCGGTCGTGTACCCAGGTCCGTCTGGTCTTCCGGGTCGGTGACACACGGTGGCAGGCGACACGGCCGGCTGTGCACCGCGGCGGCTATGTGTGTTTCGAGAATCTCAGCGATCCGACACTCGGCGAGGTGCGCCGACCGGTCGTCCGCGGGCGCGGTGGCGAGCAGAGTGCCAGCGAGTTCGTCATGGAGCTGCTGGGGATCCCGCTCCTGGGCAGCGGCCAGGGCCGGGTCGGGCTGGCCGAGGTGGAGCGGTGGCTGGCGCTGCGGCAGTCCACCATTGCCACCGCCTACCTGGGCGGAGGAAGCGACGCGGTGCGTCGGCTGACGGGGCGGGTGCTGCTGGGCCTGCACGACGAGCACATCGACGCCCTCCAGCAGCGGTTCCAGGAGGCCAAGGCGGCGCATGCACAGGCGAAGGCTGCGGCCGCGGCCATGCGCGCGGCGCGCCAGGCGGCCGGGCTGCCCGGCCCGATGGACTTGGAGGCGACCGAGCAGCTGTGGAAGCAGGAGCACGCTGCCGCTGCCGAGCGGGCGCAGCATGCCCAAGAGGAGCTGAGCAGGCATCAGCGTCATGTGGCCGAGCTGGACCGGCAGCGCCAGCAGGCCAGGGCGGCACAGCAGTCGGCGCGCCGTCACACCGGCTCGGTGGAAGAGCGAATGCGGCAGGCCCAGCGTCAAGAGGGCCGTCTGGAAGGCCGCCTGGAGGGACTACGGCAGCAGGCGTCCGTGCCCCAGCACTGCCCGCACTGCTCTCAGGCACTACAGGTCGATGGCCTGCCTGAGGACCACTGCCGGGTGTGTAAACAGCAGGACCAGCTGTATGCGCAGCGCCTGGCGGACCGGTCCGCCCTTCTCGCGGAGGCGGAAAAGGCACTCGCCTCGGCACGGCAGGCCTGCGCGCGGTTGGAAGGCGAGCTGGCCGGGGCGCAAGAGACGGAAGACGCCGCCCGGGAGACGGTGCGGGCGGCCGAGCAGGCGATCGGTGACTTCACGCGTTCGACCCTGGACCCCTGCCGGGCAGCCGCCCTGACTTACGAGAAGGAGGCCGCACACCTCGCCGGGCGCCTGGAACAACTCCAGGAACGCATCAAGGAGGTCGGAGTCCTGGCGGCTCTCGAGGCCGAACGGGACCGGCTACTGGAGGAGAAGGATCAGGCTCACGAAGTGTGGAAAGAGACGGAGAAGAAGCTCGCCACCGAGCTGAAGCAGCTGGTGGAGCAGTGGTCACGCCACTTCCTCACCCGGCTCAGGGCAGTCAACCCCGATGTGCGCCATGCCCACATCGATCCGGAGACGTTCTTGCCCCATGTGGACGGGCTAGCCTTCGACGACCAGGCGGTAGCCGGCGGCCCACAGACCCTGGCCAACCTCTGCGCCATGCTGGCCCTGCGCGATGTGGCACGTGCGGTGCCGACAGTGCTGCTCCCGCTGTTCTTCATGGTCGACTCGCCGCTCAGCGGCCTGGGCGGACAAGGGCTGGACGGGCAGATGGCCCAGCGGCTCCTGGAGCAGCTCGCCGACGCGGCCGCCGACGGCGATGCGGACGGTACCCCGATGCAGATCATCGCCGCGGTCAACGACCCCCTGACCCGCCCACTGGCCGGGGTGCGTGAGATCCACCTGGACCGCAGCAACCGCTACATCCCCGCCCAGCTCGAGGCCGAGGCGGCCTGACCGGCGTACGAGTCAGTGCGGCCGGCCGACCGGGTCTCCGTGCCCGTCGGTCGGCTCGCTGGTCAGCCGTCGCGCGGCGTGAGTGTCGTAGTTGGGAGCAAGCAGGCGCTGGACGCCGGTGACGTACTCGGCGGCCGATCGCCCCTCGGGCGCAGCCAGGACACCGGCGTGGACCAGGTTGGCGGATACCACGCGCATGGTCGGTACGCTCGGGCCGGACCAGCCGCCGAAGTCGGGCACGTCGACCGTGGGTGCGCTGCCCGATGCGCGCCAGGCGGCCTGCCGCAGCTGGCGGTTACTGTCGAAGGCACGGTGCGCCGCGAGATCGGCCAGGACCCGTGCCGTGGTGCCCTCCGCCAGCCCCAGCCGTTCATCCGTCCCGGGGGCCACATCCAGCCCCAGCGCGCGCAGGGCCTGCGGGTCCAGCCGCAGCAGCAGATCCGCCATCGGCTGGGTGAGCATCGGATCGGGCAGCAGATCCGCGAGCAGACGGCGCACCTGGTCTTGTAGCGGGGCCGGGATGTCCAGGGGGCAGTGGGCGGCGGCGGTGGCCAGCAGGAAGGTCTCCGGGCGCACCCGCCCATCGTCGTGGCGGTGCTCGAGCATGAGGCACAACTGGCGTTCCTCACCGGCCAGCAGCCGCAGCGCGCGAGCCGCCGGGGTGTCGCCGAGCCACGGAATGAACTGGGCGGGGCTGTCGACCAGGCGGCCGGCCTGGGCCATGCGATACCAGGGTGCGACGGCATACATGCACCAGGGCACGAGCCCGATCATCTGCTCCAGCCGGGCAAGGTCGGTTCGTCGTCGGCGCAGTGCGATGGAGCAGATGCGGTAGTGCAGCTGTTGACGGGGGCCGTTGTCGCCGTAGCTGTGCAGGTCCTCCAGCTCGCAGAACAGAGCGTCGACCGCATGTGTCAACGCGCCTTCGAGGCGGTCGGTGTGTTCCAGGGTGTTCCAGCATTCGGAGAAGGCCAGAGGATCGCGGTCGCTGTCGGGCAGCAAGGGGATGTGAGTCCTGACCAGCTCGGGCAGCCGCATCGCCGTCGCGGAACTCGGCGGGAGGGGCCCGCCCAGGCGTGTGCGCAGGGCATGCGCCATCTCGGCCCAGGCGGCGGTCTCGTCGGCTGCGCGCTGGGCCATCACCCGTTCCTGGCGCAGCTTGCGCCCCTTGGCGGCGCCCTGTTCGTTCAGGAGCGGGGCTCCTGCGGCAAGGCGCTCGGTCAGCTCCTCCTGCAGGACACGTTTGACCTCGGCGGCCGGCACCTGGTCGCGGACGACCTCCACCGCTGGGGTGTGGCCGGATTCCTCCAGCCCGCGCACCCAGGCGGCCGCAGCATGGGCCGAGGGTTGCTTCTTCAACACAGTCTGCGCGAGAGGCAGTCGGGAGGAGACGGGGATCTGGCCCAGGTATCGCTGCGTGTTGTCCCGGGGATCAACCAGCGCGTAGATGACGCGGGCGCCGGCGGCAGGGCGTGAAGATGACACGGACGCCGATGGTAGAGGGCGGGCACCGGCGGCAGGCATTCCGTCACCCGGGCGAGTGGTGTCGTTGAGGCGGATGACGTCAGACACCTGGCAGGCTGTGCTGACACGACGACGGCGGGCCGCGGCTGTCCTGAACAGCTAGATGTCCGTGAGGTCCACCAGCACCACTCCGGCCGCGCGTGCGTCAGGCGGCTCGAAGCCCCGCTCGCGGATCATGAATTTCACCCGGTCGGGCAGCCGGGACAACGGACGCCCGGCGAGCTCATCCAGTCCCGGGTAGACCGGGTCGTCCAGCGGCTCACGCCCCCAAGCTGCCGCCCTGGGCTTCGATCGCCCACGCCGCGCTGATCCGCCAGTGCTGTCCGTCGGCCCGGGACGGGCCGCAACGTCACGGCGAGTTGACGTGCGCAGCCGGTCCACCTCGGTCTGAGCCGCAGCCCTCAGGTCATCACTCCCGCGACGGTGGAGATCTGCAACCGTCGCGTGAGCTGCTTCAAGGCCGCTCCGCCCGGCACCCGGCGCATCGCACAGGACGCGATGCCACGGCACGCTCCGGTCCCGGACATAGGACGCCCTGATCGGCCGGTCCCGAAGGACGGCTTGCACAGTCAATGCAGACACGATGGTGCATCCCAGCTGGGTCGGCGAGCCGCGGCCGTGACGGCAGTCGACCACCAGGCCCGTCGGTGACCTCGGCACCCAATTGCGGTGGTTGTACAGCACGTAGACGGGCAGGCAGCTGGCGGCCAGTGCATCGCGGACCAGCAACTCGCTTTGGCGCTCACCGGTGGTGCGCACCACATGCTCGAGGTTGTATCCGCCGCCGCGTTTGGCGCGTTTGGCCTGCACGCGCATCCCGAATCCCCGGTTGGCCGTGTGGAACCACCACTCCCAGTCGGCCCCGTTGCGGGCCTCCTGACGCCGGTGGAACTCGCGCACGACGATGCGGTCGCTGTGCAGGCGCTGCAGATCCCCGAGGTTGAGCTGTGTGTACATCTCCTCCCCGGACGCGGAGCCGGTGAAGTGGTCAAGCGCCAGCCGCTCGAAGGTGCGCGTGGCGCAGGCGCGCAGGGTCCGGCACACCGAACGCGCCGCCGGGGAGACGCAGGGGACGGCCGCCTGCCCCGGCCCGCGCAACTCCACGCCGCAGTGCGGGCAGAACACGAAGCGGTCAGCGATTTCCTCACCGCACAGACATAACGACACCAAGAACTCCTCCCCCGGCTTCCATCGACGCTACTGCGCGTTCAGGGGGCGGCCGTTCGCGGTCTTGCCGTGGCGCTCAGGTAGTGCGTGTATTGCTCTTCGGTCAGGCGCTGTCCCGACCAGCCGCTGCAGAACGAGCACCTGGGCCCGTTCCATTGCCAGAAGTCCTCCAGCTCCAGCAGTTGCGCGAGGGAGATCCGTTCCAGGCCCGGGCCCAGGGACCTCGCATGCCGGCAGGCGTCGCCCACTCCGTGGGAACGGCCCGTGTACCGGCCGTGCAGGTTCGACCCGTACACCCACACTCCGGCCAGCGGCCCCAGCCGGCCGGGGTCCTCCCGGAAGGGGCGGACGTCGAAGGAGTCGGCGGAGAAGGTGACCGCGTCGGCAAAGGCCTTGTGCAACCCGAAGTGGACGTCTCGGATCTGTGCGCCCAGCTCCCGCAGATCCGCTTCGCTTGTCACGTCGGCGGCCAGGGCCAGTGCTGTTCGCTTGTCGCGGCTGTCCCACCCGGCCCCCTGGCAGCGGCCCTGCAGATAGAGCAGGGAGTCCCGGGCGTGCACGCTCCCGATGGTCTCCAGCCAGCCCTCCCGAGCCTGCAGCCGCTGCTCCGGCGCGACCGCTCCCCGCGCTGCCGCGGGCTCCTGCTCCTCCTGCTCCTTCTCCCGAACGATCGTGAGCGAGGCAGCTCGTGGACGGTAGGCCTGCGAGAGCTCGAGCAGTTCCTTGCGCCGCTGAGCCAGCAGGTCGCCCGGTTTCCGCAAGGCAGGGTCGACGGCAGGCGTGATCCACGAGCAGGTCGGTTTTCCCGAGGCTCACGCAGAAGCTCTCTCCGCCCAACTCGCCCTCGTCCAGTTCGCGCTCGGGGAGAAGGGGGCGCAGGTGCGACGGGCACTGGCGGTGTTCGTCACCGCGTGCCTGCGCAGCCGCGGACTCTCCGATCTCGCACGGCAGATGCTGGACAAGTCCAATCCCGCATTGGAGCGCGCCCTGCGGGCCCTTGCCCAGGATCTACGCTCAGCAGGGACCAGCTCCAACGCCGACATCGACCTCCTCGCCGACATCATCACCGGCGCTTACGCACGCATCGGAACCTTTCGCGGCCAGGAATCCTGGATTCAGGCTGCTCCCACCACCCGTCGCGCACTGCGCCTGCTCAAGCAAGACCAGAGCATCACGGCGGTGGCCGCGGAACTCCACCGCGCCCGCGACGAGACGCTGGTGGGCGACACACGGCCGCGCCCGCGGCCGGTGCAGGTCATGAACCTCCACCAGACCAAGGGCCGCGAAGCCGACACCACGATCCTGCTGCTGGCCGACGGCGAATGGTACGGCTACGAAAGTGAACCCTTCCCCATCAACTCACGGCTGCTCTACGTCGTCATGACTCGTGCCCGCCGCCAGGCGCACCTGGTCGTCCCGGCCAACTCCCACCCTCTGTGGGCCCCGCTCATCGCAGCCCTGGAATAGCCCTTCCCCACCAACGCGGCCCGCCACGACACCTGCCCCGAGGGGGTGAGGCCGGGAAATAATGCTTGATCCCGCTCACCCCCTGCTGTGCGGCTGCGACCGCACCGGCGATTCCCGCCGCCGACCGAGCCCACGCCGGGGGACGGCTCGCTGGGACCTCAGCTCAACCAGTGGACGATTGAGCGGACCAACTCCGCGATGGCCGCGAGGTAACGGAGGTAGTCGAAGGCTGGCCGGAGCGCGGCCAGGCCACGCCTGGCGCTCTCGGTCACCGTGCTCTTGCGCACGCCGTAGGAAGCCGCCACTTCCTCAGCCGTCTTGCCGAGTGCCTTGTGCTCGTACAGGTACTGCCGTGTCTTCTCCGGAAGCTTGGCAAGCTCCTCCTCCAAGATCAGCAGGTCGACCAGTTCATCGATCAGATCCTCGGCTGCTTCTTCAGCCTCTGACGGCTCGGCGGGCGTCTCCTTTGGTTCGAGCGGGAAACGCCTCCAGGCCATCCGCTTGGCCATGCGGTACATGGCGCGCTCTGGCACCTTGAGCTTCTCGCGCTGCTTCCACAGCGCCTCCAGAGCTTCCGCAGTGACATCGTCCGCCGCCGTCTGACGCAGGCCGGACGGAAGGTGGTTGAGCACCCCGCGGGAGTAGTTTCGCAGTCGCTGGCCATACAGCAGATGGAACCGGTCGAACGGCTCACGGTACTTCCAGCAGGTCGGACACCACTGCGCACGGTCCGTGTAGAGGCCGACCGGCGACTCCGCACGAGAGTCGCCATCCTGGTCCTTGTCCTTCGGGAACACCACCTTCTGACGACTCAACTCGTCGCAGCAGCCCAAGCAGTCCGGCGACTGGTCCTCGTCCACACTCTTCCCCCTCCAGGGTGGGGACCGACCATCAGGCGATCGGCCCATCACCATGCCCGTGCGCGCTCGACAGCTTTTGGACGACAACGCCTTTCGACCATTTTCGGACTGAAAGCCCCTTGCTGCGAGACCCCCGAGACGCATCGAACAAAAGCGCCATCCAGGATGGCTGCCCTGACAGGAGGTGGCAGGCCCCCGTCACCCGAAACAGAAATCTCAATGACTACTCCCGCACCTCGGTCACCAAGCCGGAGCTTCCTCGCTGACCTGGCTGGCTCCTGCAGCCGTCCAAAGGCCGCTCGCACTCGGCAGACAACGGCGACAGAGAACGGCACGGCGCAGGAGGCCAGGCGGCCCGAAGGGCGGCTGTACAGGCACCTGAACGTGCGCCACCACTCGCTACCTGGGACGTCCCGGCTGGAACTGCGACCACGTCGTCATGCCCCGTGCCCGCCACCAGGCACGCCTCGCCGTCCGGGCCTACTCCCACCCCCTGCGGGCACCCCTCATCGCCGCCCCGAAGTAGCCTTCCCCGCCAACGAGTCCCGATCTGCCTGCTGCCGTCCCGGAGCCAGCGCACAGAGGAAGATGGACGCCGTGCACGACGACCCCAGCGCCATCGCATCGTTGCTGCGAGCCAGGTACAAGCAACGCCTGCCCTCCACCCTCAACGAGCTGACCGGGCCCGAGCACGGAATGGTGGAGCTGCCGCTTCACATCGCGTGGTCCGGACTGCGCACCCTCGATCTGGGCCTGCCACGACAGCGCATGAGCCTGTACAGAACGGTGCTCGCCGAAGGCATGCGTGACGACCTATGCCGCTTCCTCAACCGGGACATCCTGCTTGAGCTTTGGCCAGTGCTCCACAAGCTCATCAGCAGGGCCATCAAGGACGTATGGGAGGAGGCATTCCCCGAGCTGCGTCCATGATCACCTTCCGGCGCACTCCCCCAGCACCCCACAGTAGGCGTTCTCACCACACCTGCGGCACTCTCACCCAACCTGCAGGATCGCAGGTCAAACGGCCCGAGCAGGGTCCAGAACCCGTCGCAATCCATCTGCAGCCCCGCAGGCCACCTGCATGCAGTCACCGCAACAACGGTGCGACCTCACAACCTCGACGGCTTGCTCTACACCGAACGGCGTACGAGCAAGTGTTGCACGCCAGGCCCGTGTCAGCGATCGTCAGGTGTCTTCACGAGAGGGTTACGCCATGCCAGCCGGCTGGACCGATGAGCCATCCAGATCGTTTTGTGAGCCTTCTTCGGTGTCAGGCGCGTCTGAAGCGGCCACATGGACGGAGTTCGTGACCCGTCGAACGTGTATGGACCCGCCGAGGGGCTGGCACAGAACCAGGATGCCGCCAGCCATGGCCAGAGCGAAGCTCCACAGGCCCATGATCAGGGCGATGGAGAAGTGGAATAGCAGCCCTGCGCCCATCACCCACCATCGCTGACGTTGCGGGAGCAGGAGGCAGATGGCCAGCGAGAGCTCGATCGCCAGAGGAACCCAGGTCATCAGGGCCACGCCCAATGGTGTGGCGATGATCGGCGCAATCAGCGTGTTGAGCCATGGAGCGGGTCCGAAGTCGAGGTTGCTGCCCCAGTACCACATGGCGGTTCCGTCCTGCCATTCGGCGTGAGGCAGCTTGGCGACAGCCGCCTGGAAGTAGATCACGACCATCTGCAGACGCACCATGACGAGTGCGCTGGTGCCGAGGAGCGCCAGCAGGGGGGCGGTACGTGACCCCGACGCCTGCTGTTGCGGCTCCCAATGCCAGCGGCGCTTGTCTCCGATGGCCGGGAGTACGAACAGCACTGAGAGAATGAGGGCGACCTGGTCGCCTCCGTCGGCAATGGCGATGCCCGAGAAGACGCTGTAGTTGATGTACGCGTGCGGCAGGGCGGTGAACCGAGGCCGCCAGCCCGAGGCCACAACCAGAAGAACCATCACACACGCCCATTTGATCCAGGCCAGGTGAGTGTAATTGTGGGGTGCCAGACAGAAGACGCTCGCGGCGGTGGTAGAGGTACACAGCGGATAGTCACCGATGGTCGCTACCGGTCGGAAGAGAGTTTCAGCACTTGAGGCAGCCAGGGTTCCGGCGGTGCCAAGGGCGACGAGAGTGCGGGCTAAGCCGTACACGTTGGTCCAGGGCAGCGGGACGGGGCGCTGGGTCACGGGCACTTCAGGCTCCAGACGGCAACACGAGTGGGAGTGTGGCGTTCAGAGGACAGGCGGCGCCATGCCCATGGGACTGGCTGCATCTCCACAACTGCCGCCCGACCGCACAGGGTGGGGGTCGGCGAGGAATTGGTCGTCGCAGCGACCGGTGCCGACGCGTGTGCGAGGCAAGCGCTCACGGACTGTGTCCCGTCGCATGATGTCCATCTGAGGTGCTTCTGGTGCAGCAGCAGAGCGATCTCGATGCCCTGCGATCTGGAGGCCCGGTCGAACCCGAAGGCGTTCGATGGTCTGGAGTGCGGCGTGAGGGCGGCACTGTGCCAGTGACCGTCGGTCATGCGGTACGGAGCGTACTGAGGGTCCTTCCCTGACTTGGTGAAGAAGGCCCAGCCCTGGGGCGCTGCAACGGTGGCGACCTTCCCGATGCCGCCCTGTCCGGGCAACGAGATCACGTTGTGCGGCAGAAAGCTTTGGGCGACGTAAAGGCTCACGACAACCCAGATCGCGGAGATTGTCGCGACCCAGGCGCGGGGCACCGTGGCGGAGTGGGCTGGACCGCGTGAGCGCAGACGAATGGTGAGGATGAGACGCATGGTTGCTGTGCCCTCGACTGATCGACATGGTGCGGGAGCCGGCGTGCAGGTGAACGGCGCAGAGCGGTGGGCCGGACTGTCACAGCGAATGGCAGTTCGGCCCACCACCCGGCTGGGTTAAGCCGCCAGAACCTGTGTCAGCTGGGCCATCTCCTCATCCCTGCTGAGGGAGCTCTGTCCCTTCTCGGTGGCAGACCAGAAGTGGGATGTGGTCACCACCCACTTGGCTGCCTGGAAGTTCACGGCCACCGAGACGTTTACCGCGCCACCCAAGTTGACGGCGACAAGCACGTTGACGGCCACCACGACGTTGGCGCACCTGCCGATGCCGGTACCGGTGTCACCGGTCCTGGACTTCGTGGTCGCCAGCGACTTGAGGATGCCGGCGGCCTGATCCACACCGCTTTCCACCTGGCGCGGGTCACCGGAGCGCAGCTTCGCCGAGAAGGAGCTGAAGAAGTCCGAGTGCTCCTTCTGGATCCTGTCCAGCACCGCGGTCACGGCCTTCATCTGCTCTGCGGTGCTGTTCTCCTTCCGAAGGGTGGCGACATCGACGAACTTGCCCGATCGGGCGAGCTTCTCCGCCACCGGTCCCTGGGCGAAGGCCAAGCCTTCGAAGAGGAGCCGGCCGTCCTTGGTCGCCTCCGTCTTCGTGCGCGGTCCCGAGGTTAAGGAGGAAGTGGCATGGGTCGTGGCCGCGGACGCAGCGGCCTCCTGAGCCACGGCGCCGCCGAGTCCGAGGACGGCGACAGCGGCGATGGCGACGCTCACGCGTCTGTGCATAGTGACTCCCCGTGGTACGACGTGATAGTCCAGTGGTCACTCAGCGCAATCTCTGGACACGGACGGGTGAACGCTACAAGCGTTCGAAACGGAGGCCAACGACTTAAAACGTCACCCGGTAGAGATCAAGCCAAGCTCATCAGGGCCCGCATGAGTGTCATAAGGGCGGGGCAAAGGATGTGTCAGTGCGCGACTATCGTTCTACTTCAAAGTGAACAATCCTGGTGACGCGCTTCACAGAAAGGACCTGACGTTTGTGTTAGAGAACCGTGCCCCTGCCCTGAGTCGCACCCGTCTAGTGGTGGAGGCGACCGTCCCCTTCGCCGGTGGGGCAGTGATCACCGGCGTGGCATTTTTGCTGTTCAAGGGCTCTCTGCCCGACAGGATCGCCACTCATTTCACGTTGGGCGGCAGCGCCGACGGCTACAGCAGCCCAGGGACAACGCTTGGCCAATACATGTTGCTGTTCGCCATCCAGGCGATCGGCGCGCTCGGTGTGGTCTTCTCCGTCAAGGCGGCCCCCAGGGCCGCCAGGGGGCTGAGGGCATTCTGCTGCGGGCTCGCCGCCGGGACGGCCTACGACCTCATAGCCACGCTGTGGGTCGTGAGCGACTCCAGCGGACGGAATGTTCATCTGCCGTCGTACCAGTGGGCCGTGGACGTCCTTGTAGGTGCAGTCGTGGCCGCCGCCGCATGGTTCGCTTCCCGGAGCCGTGCATGAACCAGGAACACGGGCCGCAGCGGGTCACCGTCTGGCACCGCACCTTGATCAGTGGCTGGATGCTCGCCACGGGCATCGTCGCAGCGGTCGGCTTGTTCGTCCTGGCAGGTGTCGACCCCCATCACCGATCGTTCATGCTGTGGCTTCTGGTGTTCCCGGCCGCATTTCTCATCGTCGGGGCCATCCGAGTCACGGTCTCCCCCCGCGGAGTCACAGCCGGCTCGCTGCTTGTGCCGTTTCTACGACGGCGCTTCCCTCTCGAACGCATCGAGAGCGCCTCGGCTCGATGGACCAAGCCCGCCGAGATCGGAGGGTGGGGCTACCGCTGGAACCCGGGACTCAGCAGCATCTCACTGCGCGAAGGCGATGCCATCTGGCTCGCCCTCACAGGCGGCAGCCAGTTCGTCATCACCATCGATGACGCCGATACAGCCGCCGAGCTCACCAACCACCTGCTCGCTCGCGGACACGAAGGTCCCTGACATGTTGGTCACCATCGACCACTCCTCGCCCTTGGGCCTGGCCGAGCAGATCGCCGCTTCGGTACGCCGCAACATGGCCGAGGGCAGACTCGGGAAGGGCGACCGCTTGCCCTCCGCTCGCGCTCTCGCCCGCACTCTGGACGTCAACATGCATACGGTTCTGCGGGGTTACCAGATTTTGAAGGAGGACCGGCTTATCGATCTCCGACCTGGACGCGGAGCGGTCGTCACCGCCGAAGCCGCCGACCAGGCCATGGTCATCGAAGCCTGCCTCCACTTCGTCCGGACCGCGCGGAGATCAGGCATGAGCAGCCGGGACATCCTGAGTCTCGTAGCCGACCATGTCGAGCCTCCTTCTGGATCTCCAGGTCGACCGGACGACGCCGTGTGAGAACCGGCCCGTCGTGCCCTCGGGAACCATGCGGTGCCAGTGTGATCGGGCAGGGCACAGTGCACCGGAAAACACCACGGACCAGTGAGAACTACCGAGCGTAGTTCTCACTGGTCCGAAGTGTTTGTGCAGCAAACCTCAGGTCAGCCCGCGTCCCTCGTCATTTGATCTTCTTGATACGGTTCACGGCGCCTTCGGTCCGCCGGAGCTCCAGTGCAGGCCGAGGCCAGCGGCACCGCATCGAGGTCTCGGAGCAGATGGAGGGCGAAGTCGCGAGGACACAGGAACCGGCCGGCCTGCTCTGCTGCCGCTGCCAAACGGGGTGACGCGGCACGCAACCAGCGCTGCGGTTCGAGAGCCCTCGGTGTATCGGCTGATCGACGGAGGAGACTCGCCCCTCGCCCCTGGCCGCGCGAGCGGTCAGCTCGCGATGCACCGCCGCGACGTTCCCCTTCCACAGCCCCAGCAGAGCCCGGACCTCATCAGTAACCGTGAACCGCCCGGGATACGCGGCCCGCTCCCCCGGTGCCCGGGCCGCAGCCTCGTCCCGCTCGGCGGCCGCCAGCCACCGCCACACCGCACGCTCCCGCACCCCGAGCACGTCCGCCGCCGACCTCACCTGCCCAGTGGTGAGCTTCCCCTCCCGCCGCAGGGCCAGCAGACGGCGCACCGCCACTCCCCGCAACGCCCGAACCGACACAGCCGGCAAAGCCCCACCCGCGTCACCACCCACCCCATCCGGGACCGGGTCCTGCTCTCCCTGATCCACACCCCCGAGCACACCAACACCCACCGGCCAGCGGATCAGAACTCACGAAACTGAGACAGCGTCACCCCACATGCAATAACGCCCCAGGACAGCACTGCCCCGCGGCGCCTACGACACCTCTTTCTCTGCGGCGGGTGCGGCGACGACGACACACCCGACCCGCGGGTCCCGCGTTCAGGACAAGACGCTGTGCGTCCGCTGCGACAGGGCCGAGCGGCAGGTCCGCCACTACCAGATCACCCTGCCGCGGAGGAACGCGATCCTGCGCTTCCAGGGCGACGTCTGCGCCCTGTGCCAGGAAGGCCTGCCGATCGACCACTGCCCCGACGCTGTCAGCTTCTGGCACGTCGACCACGACCACCGCTGCTGCCCGCCCGGCGGCTCATGCGGGCGGTGCGTCCGCGGCCTCCTGTGCCTGCCCTGCAACGCCACCCGCCTGCCCGCCTACGAACGCCTCCCCGACGTCCTCCGCGACAGCCCTCGCTTCAACACTTACCTCAGCAGCCCGCCCGCGCCGGCACCCCGAAGCCTGCCGCCAGGGACCATACAGGCCCCCGTGACGCATCCAGCTACCTCATCGACGCCTTCTTCACCGCTGCGGACCATCCCGAGGGGGACACCCTCAGCCACTGAACGCCACTGTCCTCCCGGCTGGCGGCCGGCGACCCCGGACTGGTTCGGGCTCGCGACGTTCGCCACCTTGAGCGCAAGGCCAGACAAGCGTCCTGGCGAGCAGCAGGTGCGGTGGCGGTCATGCCGCAGCTGCTGCGCCAGCCGATCCGAACACGTCGTCGAAGCAGTGTGCTTGCTCTGTGCGTACGAGGTGGAAGGCGCCGCTGTGGTGGCGTAAGGCGTGGGCGGTGTAGTGGACGACTTCGGCCGGGGTGAGGACCTTGAGGTCGCCGAAGACGTAGTACAGCGGAGTGGGTGCGTGGGCCGCGGTGAAGAGGAGGCCAGCGTTCACGGTGTCGGTGCTGATGGCGTAGCGGTCGGTGTCGGTGCTGGGCATGCGGTCTTTGGCGTCGATGGTGATCAGGTCGCTGCCGCGGGCGGCGATCAGGTCGGGGAAGTGCCGCAGGGCGGAGCGGGTCCGGCGCAGGGCGTCGCGTACGGCGGGCGAGTAGGTGCCCTGTCCGCAGGGGTGAACGGTCCAGCCGCGTGCGCGCAGAGCGGCAGCCACTCGACGTTCGTGCATGTCACCTACCGCCTTGCGGTCCTCCCACTGCCCCACTGCCGGTTCCCCCTCGAGTAAGTCCCGAAAGCCACGCCCGTGATACGAAGCATTCACTGTTCGTACTACCCATCCGCTAGCTATGATGCCCCTCATGGCGGCATACGTTGACCCACGCTTTCGTCCCACGCTTTGGCCGGGAACACCCGTGCCCGCACCGGAGTTGCGGCCCGTGACCGGGGCGCGGGCTGACGGCGAGTGGATCGTCTGGGAGCCCCATTTGCGATCCGAGGGAGAGACCGTTCCGCTGCCGGAGGACTTCTACCTGCGTGAGTTCATGGAGCTTGACCCCGCGGATCTCGATGCCGTGGCCGCCATGATGTGCGCCTACGGGTCTCTGGGCGGCAGCATCACGACCGGCGGCTGGGACGAGGAGGAGTACCAGCGACTCAAGGAACTCACCGAGCGCGAACACCCAGTCCGCGGGCCGTTCTGCCTACACGGCGAGCTGGCCACGCTCTACGTAACGGAAGCCCAGGCGGCCATCACTACCTGGCTGGCCCTGCGCCGCGAGGGCGGCCTCGACGCGCTCGTCGAAGCCGAGATCTCAGGGGAAAAGCTGGCGCAGTGGCAGTCCGACAACACGGACGGGGGCAAGGTGTGGCCGCATGACCTGGACCATATGCGCGAGACCGTCCTGGGAATGAAGATCAGCGACCTGGTGGATGAACTGAACGCCGCGCTCAGGCCGTTCAGCATCGGCATCGGCGGCCTGACGGACCGCTACCCCAGCATCCTCTCGGTCGTCTTCCTGCAGCTGTACAACCACCTCGCCGAGGACGCCACGATCCGCGAGTGCGCGAACGAGACCTGCCGGCGCAGCTTCGTGCGCCAGCGCGGCCGCGCCGAGTACGGGCAGAACCGCACCAGCGGCATCAAGTACTGCACCCGCGAATGCGCCCGCGCCCAGGCCCAGCGCGAACTGCGCCGGCGCCGTAGGCAGCAGACTCCCCCGCTCCAGCAGCCGCCGTCCCAGAGTCCGGAGCCGCAGGACAGCCCGGAGCCTGCCGGCCGGGCAGGGGATGCGTCGTGATCAGTCTTCGGGAACACCAGGCGCAGGCCGTCTCGCAGATCCGCGCGTGGGCGGGATTCCCCGTACGGTCGTCCACGCCCGCCCAGGGGCTTCGGGCGACGGTGGTCTCCGCAACCGGCTCCGGGAAGACGATCACGGCCGCATGGGCTGCGCTGGAGTGCTTTCGTGGCGGGCGGATCCTCGTCATGGTCCCCACCCTCGACCTGCTCGTGCAGACCGCCCAAGCGTGGCGCAGCGTGGGCCACCACGGGCCGATGGTCGCGGTGTGCTCGCTGGAGAAGGACGAGGTCCTGGAGCAGTTCGGCGTGCGGACGACCACCCACCCGATCCAGCTGGCACTGTGGGCGGGGCAGGGGCCGGTGGTCGTGTTCGCGACGTACGCCTCCCTCGTGGACCGTGAGGACCCCGAGGACGTCACGGGCCGGGCGAAGGTGCGCGGGCCGCTGGAGGCCGCTCTGGCGGGCGGGGAGCGGCTGTACGGGCAGACGTTCGACGGCTTCGACCTCGCCGTCGTCGACGAAGCCCATGCAACCGCCGGTGATCTCGGGCGGCCGTGGGCGGCGATCCACGACAACACCCGCATCCCGGCCGCCTTCCGGCTCTACCTGACCGCCACCCCTCGCATCCTCGCCTCCCCACGGCCGCAGAAAGGCAGGGCCGGCCAGGAGCTGGAGATCGCCACCATGGCGTCCGACCCGGACGGCCCCTACGGCGCGTGGATCTACGAGCTCAGACTGTCCGAGGCGATCGAACGCGGCATCCTCGCCGGGTTCGAAATCGACGTCCTGGAGATCCACGATCCCTCCCCCGTCCTTGCGGAATCGGAGGAGGCGCAGCGGGGCCGGCGTCTGGCGCTGCTGCAGGCGGCGCTCCTGGAGCACGCCGCCGCGCGCAACCTGCGCACCGTCATGACGTTCCACCAGCGTGTCGAGGAGGCCGCCGCGTTCGCGCAGAAGATGCCGCAGACGGCAGCGCGACTCTACGAGGCCGAGGTCTCCGACAGGGACCTGGCCGGCGCGGAGACCCTGCCGAAGTCGTCGATCGACGCCGAGTTCTACGAGCTGGAGGCAGGCCGCCACGTGCCCCCGGACCGCGTGTGGTCGGCTTGGCTGTGCGGCGACCACCTCGTCGCCGAACGCCGCGAAGTCCTGCGCCAGTTCGCAGGCGGCCTCGACGCCGGCAACAGGCGCGTGCACCGGGCGTTCCTGGCCAGCGTGCGGGTCCTGGGCGAGGGCGTCGACATCGTCGGCGAACGCGGTGTGGAGGCGATCTGCTTCGCCGACACCCGCGGCTCCCAGGTCGAGATCGTGCAGAACATCGGCCGGGCCCTGCGCCCGAACCTCGACGGCACGGCCAAGACCGCAAGGATCGTCGTGCCCGTCTTCCTGAAGCCCGGCGAAGACCCCGCCGACATGGTCGCCTCCGCCTCGTTCGCCCCCCTCGTAGCCGTTCTCCAAGGCCTGCGCTCGCACTCGGAACGCCTCGTCGAACAGCTCGCCAGCCGAGCCCTGAGCAGCGGGCAGCGGCACGTGTACGTGAAACGGGACGAGGACGGGCAGATCGTCGGAGCCGGCGGCGAAGCGGGCGAGGAGCAGGGCGACACCGGCACCGCTGCCGAGTCCGCGCTGCTGCACTTCTCCTCTCCCCGGGACGCCGCCACGATCGCGGCGTTCCTGCGCACCCGGGTCTACCGGCCAGAGTCCCTGGTCTGGCTAGAGGGCTACCAGGCCCTGCTGCACTGGCGGAAGGACAACCACATCACCGGCCTGTACGCCGTCCCGTACGACACCGAGACCGAGGCCGGAGCCACCGAACGCTTCCCCCTCGGGCGGTGGGTTCACCAGCAGCGGCGCACCTACCGCGCCGGTGAACTCGACGACCACCGCCAGAAGCTGCTCGACGAAGCCGGGATGGTGTGGGAACCCGGCGACGAAGCCTGGGAGACCAAACTCGCCGCCCTGCGCTCCTACCACCGCGCCCACGGCCACCTCGCCCCCAGACGCGACGCCGTATGGGGCGACGCCGACAGTGAACTGGTCCCGGTCGGGGAGCACATGGCCAACCTCCGCCGCAAGGACGGCCTCGGCAAGAACCCGCAGCGCGCGACGGCCCGCGCCACGCAGCTCGCTCAGATCGACCCTGACTGGGACTGCCCATGGCCACTCGACTGGCAACGCCACCACCGCGTCATCGCCGACCTCGCCGCCGACGAACCCGACGGCCTCCTGCCCCACATCGCCCCCGGCGTCCTCTACGAAGGCGACGACCTCGGACGATGGCTCGCACGGCAACGCGAAGCGAGCACCTGGGCACAACTGTCGACCGAGCAACAGGAACGACTGTCCCAGCTGGGCTTGAAGCCCATCCAGGCGCCGTCTCCGGCCCCTGCGGCCACCCGCGCGACGAAGCCGGGCAAGGCGCAGCAGGCGTTCCAGCGCGGACTTACGGCCCTCGCGCAGTGGGTGGAACGGGAAGGCCCGGACCGGCCGACGCCGCGCGGCCACGCTGAGGAGATCGTGGTCGACGGTGAGACGGAACCGACCGTGGTGAAGCTGGGCGTATGGACATCGAACACCCGCGCGAGGCGGGACAACCTCACTTGCGAGCAGCAGGCCGCCCTCGCCGCCTTGGGTGTGCCCTGGGCGAAGGCTGCGGTGCCGGCCCCGTCCAGCCCGGCATCGGGGGACGACGGTTCGGTCCAGCCCGCGCCGTCGGACGCACAGGCGCTGGAAGACCACGGCCAGGGCGACACCGTGACGGAGGGCGAGGCTCAGGCGGCACGGGGCCGGGCGCGGGCGCAGCGGATGAACGAGCTGATGCGCAAGCACACCAAGGCAGAACTGCTGCGCATGGCCTACACGGGTGGCCTGGTGAACCACAACTCCCCCGAGCAGTGGCGCAAGGACGAAATCGCCTCCACCGTCGTGGACATCGAGTTCCGGGCGGCCGGCCGGCTCTGACCACAGCCTGATGCCCTCGACGGGGCTCGCGGATGTTCGAGATCTACAGGTCGAACTCGAGGTGCTCGATGTCCGTGAAGCGGACCTCCTCCAGGCTTCCGGCGCGGCGGCCGCCGTCCTGGAAGTACACCTCCTTGAGTGCCTCAGCCGCGAGCTCCTGAAGGCGCTGCTCGGTGGCGCCCTGCTCCTGGGCCTCGAAGAGGCGCGCCGCGTACTGCGGGGGCAGAGCGACGGTCAGGTGCCGGATACGGTCCTGGTCCGTCGACCCGATCGGCGCGGTGTAGCCGAGGCGGGCGCGGGTGTCGATGACGATGCCGCCGGTCGTCGCCGCCCGCTCCTTGGCCTTGGCCCGGATTTGCGGCTGCCAGCGTGCCTTCACCTCGCGCTCCAGGCGCGCGGCGAGGTCCGGACGCGGCTTCTTGATCTGGTCCTTCACGTACCGCTCGACGGTGCGCTGGGAGATCCGCAGCATCTGGGCGACCGCCTTGGTGCCCTTGAGCTGCTTGACCAGGTACCGCATCTGCGCGCCGGCCGACTTCGGGACCGGGCGCGTGAACGCCTTCTGCACCGCCTGGTCCAGGCCGTCCCCGAACGTGCTCATCGCCTGCTACTCCCCGCTGTCCTCGTCCGTGACCTGCCCGTCCTTGATGTACCGGGCGAGATTGAGCTGCGGCGCGTCGAACCGTTCGCGGACCTCCTCGCCCCACAGGACGCTCTGGGTGCCCTCGTGCTTGACCAGGCCCGGGTTGATGCCCAGCTTGAACCCGCCCGGCAGCGGCTTGCCGTCCCGGTACGGCAGGAAGTCCAGCGGGCTGGTGCCGTCGGCCGCGTAGACGACGCAGTCGGACAGGATCGCGACCGGGTACTGGCCGGTGAACGCCGCATGCTTGACGATCTTGCGGTGCAGGTTGATCCGGGTACGGGAGATGACCGCAGCGCGGATGTCGGGCCGCCACGTCGGGCGGGACAGGGCCCGCCACGGCTGCCCGGGCTTCCAGCCCTCCCCGCGCGGGCGCTCGCGCAGCTTGCCCAGGCCGCCCTTGACCGTCGCCTTGACCGCGGAGACGACGATCGCCAGCTCCGGGTCACGGCCGCGGTAGCCGTCCATCGCCGCCAGGAAGTCGGTCGGTGCCATGTCCGCGTCGACTCCGAGGTCGGCCATCGTGGCGAGGTACGCGTCGCGCAGCCGGTTGTACCAGCCGTCCAAATAGCGGCCGCTCTCGTAGCGGACGTACGCCTCGAGCGGCGCGACGTCGTAGCCGAGCTCCACCGCGTACGCCACGGTGGGCGTCGCGTACCAGGCCGGGCCCTCGGGGCGGTCGCCCTTCGGCGTGAACGGGCTGGGCAGCAGACTCGCTTCCAGCTCCGCCCACTTGTCCTTGCCGGCCTTCACCCGCGACAGGTCCACATGGGAGAGGTCAACCAGCCAGGAGCCGGGCAGTTTCGCGTCGAACGCGGGGGCCTTGACACGGGTGGGCGCACCGATGCCGACGGTCAGGCCGTTGGCGCCGGCGGCGAAGGCCATGTTGACGTCGATGCCCACGAGGTGCCGCAGGGTGCACTCGGCATCCGTCATCGGCCGCGCCCAGTCGTACGCCTCCTCGAACAACTTCTCCCCCGGGCCGCGCACGTGGAACCGCGGCAGATCCGCCAGGAGCGGGTGCCCGTCGGGGGCCTCGCACGGCGCACAGTCCACCGGATCCTTGCCCAGCGAGCCGGGGTTGTGCTCGGAGTGCCGCTTGCCCGCCGCGTCGGGCTCGGAGGCACGGGTCGGCGGGTGCAGCGCGGTCATCAGCTCCAGGCCGGTCACCGCGGTCGAACCGCGCGGGGTCATCACCCGCGACGCGTACACACCCAGGACCCGCGCGAGTTCCGCCGGCGGAAGCTGCCCTGCCTCGCCCCAGTGCCGGGAGTCCAGCGCGTTCCACGACGGAATGCACAACTGCACGCACTGGCGGTCCGAACCGGTCGCGGGACGGTAGATCCGCGCCCACGGCCCGAACCCGCGCTTCGTCAGCTTCCACTCCGCACGGACCAACTGCTTGATGACCTTGTGGCCCTCGGGGATCCGCCCGGCGAGCCGCTCCTCATCCGTGAGGGTGGCGGGGAGGCCGTAACGCTCCAGCACGGACTGGGTGAGGACGAGCAGCGGATCGGCGTCCTTGCCCGGACCGGCCAGCTTCGGCTGACCGAGCTTCGCCTCGCGCAACGTCCACTCCACCAGGGACGGGATCGACTTGGCGGGCACGTCCAGGACCAGACCGCCCGTGCAGTACGCCAGTACCTGCCCATCGGCGTCGACATCGACGACCGCCAGCGGTCCGTTCTCGAACCGCAGGTCCGTGCCGCCCGCCGGGGTTCCAGCCGGAGCCTCCTCCTTCGCGCCCGGGCGGCGCGACGCCGACGACGTAGCCCTGGCGGTGCGCACCGGACGCGTCGCGGCCGCCGGGGCAGCGGCGACGGGGGCGGGGCTGGGCTGGGTGTTCTCGACTGCAGTCATGTCCGCAGCCTCGACAGCCGCATCCGCCGGGGTCGGTGAGGCGGTGAACGTGGCCGGCACCGCCGGGGCGTCCGTCTCCTCCGACGCTGAAGGCGCCGGGTAGAGCTCCGCGAGCTGGTCCAGCAGCCGGGCGTAGGCGTCGCGCTCCGGCGGGCGAGGCTCGGTCTTGCCGGACTCCCAGGCGCTGACGGTCGCCCGCCGTACCTTCAGCGCGCCTGCCACCTCGTCGATCGTCAGGCCGTGCGCGGCACGCAGCCGCTTGCGCTCCGCAGGCGGCGGCAGCGCAGACCGGGACGCGACCAGCGCATCGACCGCGTCGAACAACTCGGACATCGAACACCTCCTGAGCAACACCCTAACCACGAACCGTACTTATCGCGTACGTTTGCCGTACGAAACACGTACGAAGTGCGTTGCGGTAGGCATCAACACACGGATCCTCTCCTGTGTCCCGTCCTCGCGGCACCTGGTCCACGCGCGGCTGCCGCCTGCGGGGAGCGGGAGATGACAGGTCCATGCGGCTGGGACTGAAACCGGCGGGGGTGCCCAGGAGCCGAGGGGCAGCTTTCCACAGCCGTTCTTCGGGGAACCGGCTTGCTTGGATTTCCGCTGGGCTCCCTTGCGAAAGCGCCCGCCCGGATCGGCGAATACGAGACCGTGGTGGAGTGACCCATCATCCCGGCCTCCTGCGGACAGCTCCCCTGCAGGGTGAGACGACCTCGTCGCTGATCTGCCGCATCGCGAGCCGCTACGGCATGGAAGCGAAAGCGTTGCGGTCGTCCTGGCAGTTTGCGCAACTACCCGCCAGGGCACGACGGCGGGGGCGCGCGGGCCGACGCCGAGGTGCCGCTGAACGCAGCCGGACGGCAGCTCCTGGCAGGCCTGTGCGGCGTCACCGAAGACGTGCTTGCGCAGGCGTTGCCGTCCTGGGGACAGGAGGACGCCAAGTTGTCGGCCGGGAAGAACGGGGTGCCGGCGGCGGCGTGGCGGACCGGCGGCGCGGCCGCGGGGCCGGTGGCGTTCGGCTGCCGCCTGTGCGCGGCCCGACGCACGGGAACGGCCGTGCGGGTCGTGCGGTACGCGCCGCGATGGGAGCGGGTGTGCGCCCGGCACCGGCGGTGGCTGCTGGACGCGGACGCCGACCAGCCTCTTGAACATCTGGACGTACGGGGTGTGCCCGAAGTGGCCGCGGCGGTGGGCCGGTGTGGCGCGGCGGGCAGCACGGGCCGGAGCCGGGCCGGCGAGGGTGTTCGCTCTGGCGCACGCGGTCGTGGCCCGGTGGTGGGAGCAGGCCCTTCGCTGGGAACGCGAGGCGATCTGGCCGCGGCGGCTGCACCAGGTCGCGGGCGGCACGCCGGGACAGAGCTGGAGCGGTGGCGGATCGTGGGCCGGGACGCGGTCGTCTTCCCCGAGGTGGTGGCCGTCGCCGACGCGCTGCTGGACCCCGCCATGGCCGAGCTGGTGTGGATGGACAGCGGTGCCGGGCGGCCGCGGGCGCTGCCCGCCGAGGGGATGTTCTGCGGCCGGCTCGGTGAGCGGGTCGGCCGGCCGTGGCTGGGGCCGTTGGCCGCGACCGACTACGGTGGCCCGCTGACCTCCTGGATGGGCAGCGTCATCCGCCTCCACCGCGGCGCCGGCGGGCCGCCCGGATACGACAACGACCCGTGGTGGCTGCGCCAGGAGCACCAGAGCGCGACCATGGCAGGGCAGTTGAGGTACTGGGCAAGGAGAAGAAGGCGCCCGGCTCGGGGAGGATGTGGCGGGCGGCGGTGCCCGCCGAACAGCGCACGCTGATCACCCGGGCGATCGAGAGGGCCGAGGAACAGCTGCTCCAGCTGCGCGGGGTGCAGACCGGGACCGCCGACGTCACCCGGCAGCTTCTGCGCAGCCTCCGCCACAGCGCCGGCCTGAGCGACAACGCCTGGAAGCGGACCGCTCTGGCGGCCGCGAACGCCGGAATCCCCCTGGAAGAAGTCGCCCGGTGGGTGGACATGACCCCTGACGCCTTGATGAACATGCTGACGGCCGGCCAGGAAGACAGTGGCTGAAGGACCGCCCGGCAAGCGCGGAGCGGCCGCCATAAGGGGGCTCGTCAACCGTTAGCGCACGCGGTACCCGTTCGTGGCAGGAATCCCCAAAACCAGGTGACCGCAGGCGGATACGGCTTGGCTGAAGCAGGTGATCAACGCAGATACGGCCAGGCCGGGGAGCCTGGCAGGGCGGGTGGCGGCTGGTCGCCCTACCGAGTTCGAGGCAGTCTTTCACGACCCCGTCGGGCAGGTGGTCCGGCAGCGGTGGGCGGACGCCGCCCTCGCGGTGGCGTCCGAGGACCTGGCGCCGGTGTCCGCGTTCCCGGTGATCCCGGGGCGGCGGTGGGGACCGGGCCTGTGGTGGTCGGCCACGACCGGGAAGCATGTCTCCGCGGGATCGAACGCGATGCGCACCCAGCTGATCGTCCTCGACCGCGATCCGCGCGTGACCGCCCTGACGGGGCGGCCGGTACGGCTGCTGTGGCGCAACCCCCGCGGGCAGGTGCGTTCCAGGGTGGCGCAGCTCTTCGCCCGCTACACCGACGGCACCGCCCTGCTCGCCGACTGCCCCAGCCACCCCGATGCCGGCGGCGCAGGCGCGATGAAGGCCGCTGAGGCGGTGGCGAAGGCGTGCACGTACATCGGCTGGACCTACCGCCGCCTCCCACCGCTCGACGGCATCCTGGCCGCCAACCTGAATAACGGCACCCTCCCCCGCCACGCCCCCTACCTCCACCAACGCACCGCCAGCCGCATCGGATCCCTCACACGACTCATCCGCCAAGCCGCCATCACCGCCATCCACGACGGAACCGAACGCATCACCAAGCAATCACTCGACACCATCCGCCTCGACCACCTCGCCGAAACCCACCACCGTCCCCGCACCCGATAACCCCCGCCCCCAAACGCAATGGCCGTCGCAGCGTCAAGGGGCCGACCGGCCGCCAAGGACTCGCTCCCGTTCCTTGGCCAATCCAGCCCGTCCAGGAGTCAGCCTCCCGCCGTCCGGGAAGGACGCCTGCGTGGACTCATCGGCGTGGGTGGGGGCGCTATTCGGCCTGGCAGGAACCATGATCGGAGGAACCCTTTCGATCTGGTCCGCAGTCATTGCCCAGCGACGGCAGGCAGCTCAAGCGCGTGATGATCAACGGCAGACCCGTGCAGCCACAGCGACTGAGGCGGCGCTGACCGAACTGCTCGAAATAGAACGCGATGCCCGCCGAGCCGGCCCTCACGACAACGCCCGCAGTCACCTACTCCACGAACGCATACTGAGCATCCAAGTCCTGATGCAGCGCGTTCCTGACGCCGGCCTTCGTGACCGAGTGAGAGAAAACTGCCTGCTGATGCCTCTCCATCTTCCTGACGACACCAGAACCTGGGAGCAGCGACGGGTCGACAGGATCCACCTCTGCCGTGACGCCATCGCCTGCCTGGGCGCCTACCTCCGGGGTGAGGCAATGCCACCACGCACGAACCCAGTTGGGGAGATCCGCGCGCTTTGGCACTCTTCCGACATCGGTTCAGAGACAGACATGTTCTTCTACGAGCCGGAAACATAGCGGGCACCGGTCCGGCGGCCACACAAGCCGATCACCACCCAGCCGATACACACCAAAACAGCCCGTCGTGCCCGGCGAGGGGCTGGCCGGGCTCTACGCCGAGGCGGGCGCGACCACCGCCGACGGCACCACCAAAACAGGCCTGGCCAGCACAAACACACGCCGGGCCTTTTCACGCTAGAGCTACCTGCAACGAACCCAGCCCCGCTCCACACACACCACACAAGCCCAGCTCACACACCCCGGCCTCCCCACCGAAGCCACCCGCCCCGCCTCTCAGCGAACCAGCAACACACCGGGCCAGCCGCCGCCCCGTACACCAACAAGCCCCCCTCCGAGCGTCAGACGAGCTCTCGGCGGTCGGAGGACTCACCGGGCTCCGATCAACTCGAAGCTGAGCAACTACCCGATCCACAAGTCTTGACTGTTGCTCATCGCAGCAGCGGTCCTCGCTCTGGAGCGGCAACGCCGAAAGACGTCAAAGATGTGTTCAACTGCGTTCCGACGCCCGTAGATGCGCACCACATACCGGCGTTCGGCGACGGGCCGTCTGTCCGTCTTCCTCGACAAGCTGTACGCCTGAGGTCAGGCCTCCCCGACGGCGAGGACGATCTTGCCGCGGTTGTCCCGCTGTTCCAGCCGCTCGTGGGCGGCCCGGGCCTCCTCGAGCGGCAGCACGGTCTCGACCGGCACCCGGTACGTCCGGTCCGCGACGCGCTCGGCCAGTTCCCGCAGGTCGGCTCGCGGGTCGTAGCCGTGGATCTGCAGGTTGGTGAGCTGGAAGCCGAGGATCGAGGCGTTCTTCGGGTAGAAGTCGCGGGTGTCGACGGTGGTGGGCTCCCGTGCGACATTGGCCAGCGCCACCACCCGGCCGCCGGGCGCCGGCCTCGGCGGCGATCTGCACGGCCGCACTGCCCACCCCGCTCGCGGCGGCCTTCACCACGACCGTGTCCCCCTTGCCGGCCCCGGCGAGGTGCCGCAGGCAGTACCAGGCCGACAGCCATGCGATCGGCAGCGCGGCCGCGGTCGTCAGGTCCACCGCGTCGGGCAAGGCCACCACCTGCCCGACGGGCACCGCGGCCAGCTCTGCGTAGAAGCCGGGAGCGGCGTCCCCGTCGAGGGCCGCCACGCGCTGTCCGACCTCCAGCCCGGTGACTCCGTCCCCCACCGCGGCGACGGTTCCCGCCGCCTCCGCGCCCGGAATCAGCGGCGGCCGCCCGGCGCGGTGGTAGACCCCGGACCTGACCAGGGCGTCCGCCCGGTTCACGCCCGCCGCGGCGATCCGTACGAGCACCTGCCCGGGCCCCGCCACGGGATCGGGCACCTCGACCGGCACCAGCACCTCGGGGCCGCCGAAGTCGTCGATCCGCACCGCACGCATACCGCACCCGCTTCCTGCCGCAGCCGCCGGGACGACTGACACCGGTTCATGTGGTGTCACCTTGCGACACCACATGAACCGGTGTCAAGGCAGGTTAGGATCGTTCGCATGACCAGTGCGTCCGACCCGGTGCTCGCCTTCCCCTTCGTAGGGGGCCGCCCCTGCCTGGACTTCGTCGCCACGCTCGGCAGGCGGCACGCCACCCCGGTCGAGCGGATCCCCGACACCGCCGCGCTGGCCCACTGGTTCCACGAGGCCGGGCTCACGCCGGACGAGGGCCCCCTGCAGGTCACCGCCGGCGACCTGAGCGAGGCCCGGGTGCTGCGCGAGGCGCTCCACCGCGTCCTGCGGTCGGCGATGGCCGACGATGATCCGGACCCGGCCGACGTGGCGCTGGTCAACGAGAGCGCTGCCCGCCCTGACCTGGCCCCCCAGCTGGGCGAACGCCGCTGGACGGCCCGGCATCCGGTGCGTGCCGCGCTGACGACGGTGGCCCGGGACGCCGTCCTGCTGGTGCGCGGCCCCCTGCTGGAGCGGGTCAAGAAGTGCGAGAACCGCGACTGCTCCCTGCTCTTCCTGGACGACTCCCAGGCGCGCCGCCGCCGTTGGTGTTCCATGGAACGCTGCGGCAACCTCGCCAAGGTCGCCGGATACCGGTCGCGCAGCCGGACGGGCGCCACCCCGTGAGGCCCGCACCTGCCGACCGCGACCGGCGAGGTCCGCGGCGGCCCCTTGCCGCCCGGCGAAAGGCTTCGCGCCAGCGGTGGTGGCTGGTCCGCTGGTCGCACCAGGCGGACCCGAGCCATCCCGGTTGCCCGCCGGTCGCGCGGCTCGATCACGGCTCTTAGCGTGGAACAAGGAATGTTCCCCCGCGGTCGCCGTTTCCGGCGATGGGGTGCTCAGCCGTGACGCGCCGGCCCTCGGGCCCACACCGTACGGCAGGGAGGAGGCGGTGGGGGATGGGCGCTGACTGGCAGCTGCTCGAATCCGGACCGGCAGACGCCGCCGACACGGTGCTGCTGCTTCCCGGGGGCATGTGCAGCGCAGAGTCGTTCGCGGAGGTGATGGCGCAACCCGTGCTCGAACGGCTGCGGCTCGTGGCCGCGACCATGCCAGGACACGCGGGGGCCGCACCTCTGGAGGATTGCAGCATGGCGTCCTACGCGCGGGTGTCGGCGGAGCTGGCGGAAGAGATGCGGGCGGATGTCGTGGCCGGGTTCAGCATGGGCGCGTCCGTCGCGGTGGAGATGGTCACCTCCGGCGCGTTCACCGGGCCGGTCGTGCTGTCGGGCGTCAGCCTCAGCTCCCCCGACGAACCGGCGTTCTTCCGCGCGCTCGTGGCGCTGGGCCGCGTACTCGGCGGCATCCCGGTGAGGCTGCTGGGCAAGGCGACCGGGGTGATGCTCAAGCACATGCGGATGTCCACGGAACGTCAGGCCGAACTGCGCGCCGACTTCGACAGGAACGACCCGGCGGTCATGCGGCGGATCCTGCTGGAGTACACACGGTGGCTGCGCCAGGACGAGCAGCGGGCCGTCCGGCTGTGCCAGGCCGGCGTGCCGGCCTGGCTTATCCACGCCGAGAAGGGCGACGGCGGGCTCACCGACGCCGAGCGCAGCACCCTGGAAGCCTGCCCGAACGCCCGTGTGGTGACGATCCCGGGCTCGGCGTTCTTCCTTCCGGTGGAGGCCCCCGAACCGCTGGCCGCGGCCATCGCTGAGGCCGTCGCCCTCGCTACCCGCCCGTAGCCGGCCGGGGTCCGCCACGGGCGAACGTCTCCGTCATCGATGCCGCGCCAGTCACCAGCAGTAACCGTTCTCGACGGACAGGCCGGCGTATGTGTCACCCTTCAGGGAGACGGCGCTGACCCCGTACGAGTAGCGGCTGCCCTTCTTGCCGGACCTGCCGGGGGGGGACGCCATGATTTCGATCGCCTTCGAAATGCCGTGCCCTCGTGCCGTCGCCGGCGACCGGTGTCAGGCCGGTCGCGGGCAGGCCGGTGGGGTCTGGTTTGCGGGTGGGGTCAGGCCGGTGTGTTCCAGTGCTTCGGCACGGCGTCGGTGTCGGCGCCGGGGGCGGGGGCCGGGCGGGGGGCGGGGGGCGGGGTGCGGGAGAAGCGGGGGGCGGGGGACGGCTGGGGGCGGCCGGCGACCTCGGTGAACGTCGCGCGCTCGCGCAGGGCGGGGTGCTCCGCGGCTTCCCCGGGGGTGAGGACGGGCACCACGCAGGCGTCGTGGTCGGCGAACACCTTGGCCCAGTGGTCCCGGGGGCGGGTCCGGAACGCTTCGGCGATCCGGCCTCGCAGGGCCGGCCAGTTCGCCTGGTCGGCGCGGTCGGGCAGGTCGGCGGCGTCCAGGTCGAGCTGTGCGCAGAGGGCGTCGTAGAACCGCGGCTCGATCGCGCCGACCGCGACGTGCCCGCCGTCCTGGCATGCGTAGGTGGTGTAGAACGGCGCGTCGGTCACCGTGACGTTGCCCGGGTTGTCCCGCCACTGGCGGACCATCACCTCCAGCAGGGCCGCTCCGTCGGCCATGGCCGCGTCGACCACCTGGCCGCGCCCGCTGCGGGAGCGCTCGTGCAGCGCCGCCAGCACACCGAGGACCTGGAGCAGACCGCCGCCGGCGAAGGTGGACAGATACGTCGAGGGAGGCGACGGGGAGCCGGCGGCGTCCGCGTCGCTGTGGAGTGCTCCGGCCAGGGCGAGGAAGCTGATGTCGTGCCCGGAGCGCTGCGCCCAGGGTCCGCTCTGGCCCCAGCCGGACACCCTGGCGTAGACGAGGCGGGGGTTGGAGTCGGCGAAGGACTCCGGGCCCAGGCCCAGGCGCTCGCATGCCCCCGGGCGCAGGCCTTCGAGCAGGACGTCGGCGCGGTCCACCAGGGCGCGCACCTGGCGTATGCCGTCGGGGTTCTTCAGGTCGGCCGTGACCGAGCGGCGGGAGCGGCCGAGGGGGTCGGCGGGCCCGGATGTGCCGGCGCCCGGGCGGTCGATGCGCACGACGTCGGCGCCCAGGTCTGCGAGGAGCGTGGCGGCGAAGGCGCAGGGTGCGCCGCTCGCCAGCTCGACCACGCGTACACCGTTGAGTGGCCCCATGAGGCTCATCTCCTTTCCAGTGACTTCTCTGATTTCTCGGGTGCGGTTTGGACGGGTCTATGGTGATGAGTTTTCACGAATCGGTTCGCGATTTTCGCTTCGGGATTCCGTATTGTTTCGCCTCTGATTTCTTCCCTATCTTGCGAGTGTTTTTCCTCTTGCTTTCCCGGATGAGAAAGGGCAGGAATCGTGACGGTTCTCTACACGGCTGAGGTCACGTCGTCGGGAGACGGCCGCAAGGGCCGGGTCAGCTCCTCGGACGGTGTGCTGGACCTGGGACTGGACGCGCCCAAGGAGGTGGGCGGCTCCGGGGAGCGGACCAATCCGGAGCAGCTGTTCGCCGCGGGGTACGCGGCCTGCTTCCACAGTGCGCTGCGGTTGTCCGCGCGTGAGGCGCGGGTGCGGCTCGAGGAGGAGCCGGCCGTCACGGCCCGGGTGCACCTCGAGCGTGACGACTCCGGTTACGGGATCAGCGCCGATCTGACGGTGCGGATGCCGGGCGTGGCCGCGCAGGCGGCGCGGGAGCTGGTGGAGCGGGCCCATGCCCGCTGCCCGTACTCGCGGGCCGTGCGCGGCAACGTCCGCGTGGGGATCGAGCTGGCCGGCTGAAGGCCGGGTTCCCCTGCGGCGCGTTCGATGGGCTCGGCGCGTTGGAGGTGATGCTCCCGGTGTGCGCCGCCGGAGCCGGACGGGGTCCGGCTCCGGCGGCGTCCGCGTGTGCGGGCCTGCTCACGCCGGCGGGGGTACGGCGGCCGCGGCGGCCTTGGCGGCCTGCGGGAGGGCCGACACGATGCGGTCCACGGCCCGGTCGTCGTGCGAGGCGGACACGAACCACGCCTCGAACGGCGACGGCGGCAGGTAGACGCCCTGGCGCAGCATCTCGTGGAAGAAGGCCCGGTAGCGGAAGGCCTCGCTGGCCCGGACGTCGTCGTAGTCGCGGACCGGCCGCGGCGAGAAGAACACCGAGAACATCGTCCCGGAGTACTGCAGCACGTGGGCGACGCCCTCGGCGGAGAGCGCCGCGGACACTTCGGTCCCGATGGCGGCGGACACCGCGTCCAGGCGCTCGTAGACCGCCTCGGTGCAGTGGCGCAGGGTCGCCAGGCCGGCGGCGGTGGCCACCGGGTTGCCCGCGAGCGTGCCCGCCTGGTAGACGGGGCCGGCCGGGGCGAGGTGGGCCATGACGTCGGCCCGGCCGCCGAAGGCCGCGGCGGGGAAGCCGCCGCCCATCACCTTGCCGTAGGTGAACAGGTCCGCCGCCACGCCGTCGCGGTCGTACCAGCCGGCGCGGCCGGCGCGGAAGCCGGTCATGACCTCGTCGGAGATGAACAGGGCGCCGTGGCGCCGGCACAGGTCCTTCAGGCCGGCGTTGAAGCCGGGCAGGGGCGGGACGGCGCCCATGTTGCCCGGCGCGGCCTCGGTGATCACGCAGGCGATCTCCGGGCCGCGCTCGGCGAAGACGCGCTCGACCGCGGCCAGGTCGTTGTAGGGCAGGACGAGGGTGTCGGCGGCCTGGGCGCCGGTGACGCCCGGGGTGTCCGGCAGGGCGAAGGTGGCCAGGCCGGAGCCCGCCGCGGCCAGCAGCGCGTCGACGTGGCCGTGGTAGCACCCCGCGAACTTGACGATCTTGGAGCGGCCGGTGAAGCCGCGGGCCAGCCGGATCGCGGACATGGTGGCCTCGGTGCCGGAGGTGACCAGCCGGACCTGCTCCACGGGGGCGACGCGGTCGACGATCTCCTCGGCGAGGGCGATCTCCCCCTCGGTCGCGGTGCCGAACGAGGTGCCCGCGGCGAGTGCGGCGCCGACCGCGTCGAGGACCGCCGGGTGCCGGTGGCCGAGGATCATCGGGCCCCAGGAGCAGATCAGGTCGACGTACTCGCGGCCTTCGACGTCGTAGAGGTAGGGGCCCTGCGCGGAGGCCATGAAGACGGGGGTGCCGCCGACGGAACCGAATGCCCGCACGGGGGAGTTGACGCCGCCGGGGATGACGGTCGCGGCCCGTTCGAACAGCGAGGCCGAGACGGCGCCGGCGGGACCGTCGAGGGCGGCGGGTGCAGGGGATGAGGACATCGGTCGGTGCCTTTCGCAGTCGGAAGAGGAGAGCGGAGGGTGAGGGGGGGCCGGGCGGGGCCGGTGGGCCGGGGGCGGGCCACCGGCCCCGCCCGGCGGGGGCGGCCGGGAGGGGCGGCCGTCAGCGGGCCGGGGCGGGGGCGGCGCTGAACGCGCAGTCCAGGACGATCGCGCCGTGCGGCAGCACCCGCACCGGGTTGAGGTCCAGTTCGAACTCGCCCGGCCAGTCGCGGACCGCGTCGGACAGCCGGTACAGCAGGCCGGCCAGTGCCGCGGTGTCGAGTGCGGCCGTGCCGCGCGCCCCGCGCAGCAGGGCGGCGCCGCGCAGTTCGCCGATCATGCGCTCGGCCTCGCCGTCGGCGAGCGGCAGCACGCGGTGCGCGACGTCGTCGAGGACTTCGGTGAAGATGCCGCCGAGTCCCACGGTCAGGACGGTTCCCAGCGCGCTGGTGCGGACGCCCACCAGTGCCTCGACGCCGTCCGGGGCCAGTTCCTCGACGAGCACCTCGCCGCCGAGCGCGGCCAGGTCGGCGAAGGCGGCCGGCGCCTGCGCTTCGGTGACGCCGACCCGGACGCCGCCCGCCTCCGACTTGTGCAGCAGCCCGGGCACGACGGCCTTCAGCACGGCGCGGCCGCCCAGCTCCCGCACCAGCGCGGCAGCGTCGTCGGCGTCGCGGGCGGTGCGGCCCTTCGGCACGGTGATCTTGGCGGTGGCGAGCAGCTGCTTGAGCTGCGGCTCGGTGGCCTGCGGCGCGGGCGCGGGGAGCGGCGGCGTGAGCGGGTCGCGGTGGGTGTCCGGGCGGGGCCGGCTGACCTGCCACAGTGCGGCGGCGGCCTTCAGCGCGCGGGCCGGCGTCGGGTAGTCGGGCAGCTGGGCGTCGCGGAGCATGGCGGGGGCGTCCGGGGCGAGGAAGTCGGCGCCGGTGCGGGCCACCAGGATCGGCTTGCCGCCCTTGCGGGCCGCCTTGGACAGGGCGGTGACCGCCTTCTGCACGTCGGGTCCGGCCATGACGCAGAAGCAGGCGATGATGATGTCGACCGAGTCGTCCGCGAGCAGCACGTCCAGCGACCGGTCGAACAGGGTGGGGTCGCTGAGCACGGTCGCGGTGATGTCGACGGGGTTGTCCACCGCGCCGAACGGCGGCACGATCTCGGTGAGCGCGGCGATGCTCTGCGGTGACAGTCGGCTCAGCTGGAGGCCGGAGTCCTCGATGGCGTCGGCGGCCAGGATGCCGGAGCCGCCGGAGGTGGTGACCACGGCGACGCGCGGGCCCTTGGGCCGCAGCGGGACCTCGAAGGCGGCGGCGGCGTCGAGGAGGTGGTCGATGTCGTCGACCCGGGCGATGCCCAGCTGGCGCAGCGCCGCGTCGAGCACGCGGTCGTCGGTGGCGAGGGCGCCGGTGTGGGAGGCCGCGGCCCGGCCGCCGGCTTCGGTGCGCCCGGACTTCAGCAGTGCCACCGGTTTGCCGGACGCGCTCAGGGCGCGCAGGGCGTCCAGGTCGGGCACGTCCTCCAGGTAGCCGAGCAGTCCCCGGCACTCGGGCTCCTGGGCCAGCTCGCGCAGCACCTCCAGCGCGGTGACGTCGGCGTCGTTGCCGGTGCTCACCACCCAGCCGGGGCGCAGTCCGCGCTGCAGGGCCAGGCTCGCCGCGCCGAAGCCCAGGGCGCCGCTCTGGCTGACGAACCCGAGGGTGCCGGGTTCGAAGGGGACGCTCTCGGCGCCGAACAGGGGGCTGAAGGTGGCCAGGACGCGGTTGTTGAAGCTGACGGCGCCGATGCAGTTGGGTCCGATCAGGCGCAGTCCGCCCGCGCGGGCCCGGGCGACGATCTCGTCCTGGAGGGCGGCCCCGTCGGCCCCGGTTTCCGCGAAGCCGGAGGAGGCGATGATGGCGAGCGGTACGCCGGCCTCGACGCAGTCGTCGACGGCGCCGGCGACGCGGTCCGCGCCCACCATGATCAGCGCCAGGTCTATCGGGCCGGGCGCCTCCTTGAGCGAGGCGTACGCGGGGACGCCGAGGATGCTCCCGCCTTTCGGGTTGATCGGCAGGATGCGGCCCTTGTAGCCGTGGCGCAGCAGGAAGTCCATCGGCTTGCGGCCCAGCGCTCCGGGGCGTTCCGTGGCGCCGACGACGGCGATCGAGTCGGCGTTCCACAGGGCTGAGATCGCGCTCATGCCATGACCTCCTGGGCGGACGCGGGTGCGGGTGCGGGGTGCGGGGCGAACAGGACGTGCAGGGCGTCGACGTAGACGTCGCCGTCGGAGCGTCCGGCCAGTTCGCGGGCGCGGACGGTGGGCTGGTGGAGCACCTTGTCGACGATGCGCCGGACGGTGCGGGAGACCTCCTGGAGGGTTTCGCCGTCCATGGCTTCCAGCCGCTTGCCGAGCCGGGCGAGTTCGGCTTCGGTGGCGGCGGCGGCGGTGGCGCGCAGCGCGGAGAGGGCGGGGGTGGCCCGGGCGGCGCGGCGGGCGGCCTTCAGGGCCTCGACCTCGGTGTCGACGATGCGGTGCGCGCTCTCGACGCTGGCCACGGACAGTTCGTCGTCGCCGCCTTCCTCTGCGATGCGCTGGAGGTCGACGAGGGTGGCTCCGGGGACCTGGCCGGCTTCGGGTTCGATGTTGCGCGGCAGGGAGAGGTCGAGCAGGTACAGGTCGCGTCCGCCGCGCGGGGCCATGGCGTCGGCGACCTGGCGGGCATGCAGCAGGGGTTCGGTGGCGGCCGTGCAGCTGACGACCACGTCGACCTCGGTCAGCAGGCGGGGTATGTCCTGCAGCGGGTAGCCGCGGCCGTCGGCGGTCTCGGCGAGGCGCTGGGCCTTCTCCGGGGTGCGGTTGGCCATGTGCACCCGGCTCAGGCCGCAGCGGCGCAGCGCGGCCAGGACGACCCCGCCGAACGAGCCGGCGCCGATGACCAGGGCGGTCTTCCCGTCGAGCGATCCGACCAGGCGCTCGAAGAACGCCAGGCCCGCGGTGGCCAGGGAGCGGCCGGCCTCGTTCAGTCCGGTCTCGTTGCGGGCCCGCTTGCCGGTGCGCAGCGCGGCCTGGACGGCCTGGTTGAGGGTCTTGCTGGTGGCGCCGACGCGCTGGGCGCGCTCGAGGGCCTCCTTGACCTGGCCGAGGATCTGGTCCTCGCCGAGCACGACCGAGTCGAGGCCGCAGGCGACCTGGAAGAGGTGGCGCAGGGCGTCGTCGTCGTGGCGCACGTACTGGTAGGGGGCCAGTTCCCGGGCGTCGACGCCGGTGTGGTCGGCGATGAGCGCGTCGAGGAGGGGCACCGGGTCGGTGTCGGGGGCGGCTTCGGCGTAGACCTCGAGCCGGTTGCAGGTGGACAGGATCAGCGAGGCGGACAGGCCGTCGGCGTCGGCGAGGCGCTGGGCCAGGTCGTCGAGCGGCTTGGGGCTCTCGTAGAGCTGTTCGAGCAGGTCAAGGGGGGCGGTGGCGTGACTGATGCCCACCGCGAGGAACCGGTTGTCGTCCGGTGTTGTTCGTCGCACGTTCCTTACACCTCGATGGATGACGTGGGGCGGGCGCCCGGCCCGGGGGGCCGGGCGTGGCAGGGGGCGGGTCAGCCCAGGCGGGGCGCGAACTCGGTGGCCCAGTACGTGATGATCTGGGAGGCGCCGGCCCGGTGGATCGAGGTGAGGCTCTCCACGATGGAGCCGTCGCGCTCCAGCCAGCCCCGGGCGGCGGCGGCTTCGATCATCGAGTACTCGCCGGAGACCTGGTAGGCGGAGACGGGCACGTCGACGTGGTCGGCGATGAGCCGGACGATGTCGAGGTAGGCCAGGGCGGGCTTGACCATCACCATGTCGGCGCCCTCGGCCATGTCGAGGGCGACCTCGCGCAGGGACTCGCGGATGTTGCCGGGGTTTTGCTGGTAGGTGCGGCGGTTGCCCTGGAGGGAGGACTCGACGGCGTCGCGGAAGGGGCCGTAGAAGTGGGAGGCGTACTTGGCCGAGTAGCCGAGGATGGCGACGTTGTGGTGGCCGGCCGCGTCGAGGGCCGCGCGGATGTGTCCGACCTGGCCGTCCATCATGCCGCTGGGGGCGACGATGTGGGCGCCGGCTTCGGCCTGCACGACGGCCGCCTGACCGTACAGCTCGACGCTGGCGTCGTTGTCGACGTCTCCGTCGGGGCCCAGGACGCCGGTGTGGCCGTGGGTGGTGTACTCGTCGAGGTTGATGTCGCCGATGACGACGGTGGCGTCGCCGACCTCGGCCGCCACGTCGCGCAGCGCGACCTGGAGGATGCCGTCGGGGTCGACCGCGCCGCTGCCCCGCTCGTCCTTGTCCTGCGGGATGCCGAACAGCATCACTCCGCCCACGCCGGCGCTGACGGCCTCGACGGCCGCCTTGCGCAGGGTGTCGCGGGTGTGCTGGAAGACGCCCGGCATGGAGGGGATCTCCCGGGGCGCGGTCAGGCCCTCGCGCAGGAACAGGGGCTGGATCAGGTTGCTCGCGTGGACCTGGGTCTCGGCGGTGAGGCGGCGCAGGTGCGGGGTGCGGCGCAGCCGGCGGGGGCGGTGCAGCGGGGCGCCTGCGGGGGTGCTGACGGGGGCGGGGCCGATGGTCGAGTGGATGGTCATGCGGATCACGCTCCTTGGAGGATCGAGCCGAGGAAGACCTTCTCGAGGTGCTGGGAGATCTCGGCGGGCGGGCGGTGGAACCAGTAGCCGGCGTCGGAACGGGAGAAGATGCGCAGGTCGCGCAGGGTCACGGTGAGTTCGGCGAACTTCACGGCGAGGCCGGCCGGGTCGACCACGGGCATGCCGTGCAGTTCGCGGACGCCGAGGTTCCAGAAGATCTCGTTGGGGATGCCCTCGGCGGGGATGATGATCTCGGCGCCGGCCTTGCGGGCGCGGGCGGCGGCCTCGGTGTAGGCGGTGAGGAACTGGTCGCCGTCGCCGTCGAGGGCGCGGTGGACGCCGTCCCAGCCGCCCGGTACGACCTCGTAGGCGGCCATGGACCGCTCCAGGCCGTACCGGGAGACGTTGGCCCGGATGGGCTCCTCGAGCGGCGGCATGAAGCCGAGCAGGCCGAAGCGGTGCCCGGTCAGGGCCGACAGGAAGAACGCCGTCTCGCCGTAGCCCAGCGTCGGCAGGGCTGCCAGGTGGCGGGCGTCGCGCAGGCCGGGGTCCTGGCCCGCCGCCGTGATCCAGGCGTCGTAGCCGGCGCGTTCGGCCTTCAGGGCCGCGTGCGCGAAGTGTTCGCTGAACAGGACCTGGGCGGCGTGGTGGCCGACCAGTCCGAAGGGGGTGTTGTCGGGGTAGGTGTCGGCCGGCAGCGTCTTGATGTCGATGACGGTGCCGGGGGCGGCGATCGCGTCCAGATGCTCGCGATACCACTGGTCGAGCAGTGGCAGCCGTCCTTCCACGGTGTGTTTGTGGAACCAGATGCGCATGGCGCTTCCGTCCTCTCGGCTGAAATCGGGCAGGGGAAGACAGGACACAGGGGCGGGCGGGGTGAAAAAGGGGGGGTGGGGCGGGTCGGTGGGGCGGTGGGTCAGTGGGTGAGCTGCGGCCGGGGGGCGCAGTCCAGTAGCGAGGCCTTGAGCAGGTAGTCGGCGGTGCGCTGCGGGTCGGCCGCGATGCGGCCGATGCTCTCCAGGGCGCCGCGCAGACGGGCCGGGTCGTCCAGGCCGGCCGTGCGGGCCTCGCTGCGCGGGATCACCTTGTCCGTCACCGCCCGGCGCCGTTCGGCGGCGACCGAGGCGAGGATCCGTTCGCCGGCCGTGCCGTGGTGCAGCCGGGCCAGCGCCCGTCCCCAGGCGACGGCGTCGTGCAGTCCGCAGTTCATGTTCATGCCGCCTGCGGTGGAGGTGAGGTGCGCGGCGTCCCCGGCGAACAGCACCCGGCCCGCCCGGTAGTCGGGCAGGACGAAGGAGGCGAGCCGGTAGGTGTGCGCGTCGGCGATCTGGACGTCGTCGGCGCAGGAGGGCAGGGCCCGGCGCAGCAGGGCGCTCACCTGCGCCCGCTCCACGGCCTGGCGGCGCGGCAGGTGCGCCGGCATGCGGAAGATGAGCCGCCAGTGGTCGGGCATGCCCAGGATGCTGAAGGACTGCCGGCTGTCCCGGACGTAGGCCAGGGGCGCGAGGCCGGGCAGCAGCCCGTCGAGGGCCGTGTGCGTCACCACGCGCAGGGCGTAGGAGGGGTATTCGGTGGCCCGGGAGGGCAGTTGGAGGGCGGCGCGGACCGTGCTGCGGCTGCCGTCGGCGGCCACCACGTAGTCGGCGTCCAGCGGTGTGCGCAGCCCGGTGGGGCCGTGGAGCCACAGCCGTACGGCGTCCGTGCGGGGCCGCACGTCGAAGACGGCGGCGGCGAAGCACACTTCCGCGTGCGGGTACTCCTCGAGTGCGGCCAGCAGCAGCGGGGTGAGCCGTGACTGCTCGGCGTGCACCCGGTAGGGGTGGGCGGTGCGGCCGTTCAGGGCGTCGTAGCCGATGCGGTGCAGGACCCGCTGCCCCAGGTCGCGCCACTGGATCTCGTGCACCTCCCGGCCCGCGGCGCGCAGGGGGGCCGCGACGCCCAGTTCGTCGAGCAGGTCCAGGGTGGAGGGGTGGAAGGTGGAGGCGCGCGAGGCGGTGGACAGGTCCCGGGAGGATTCCAGGACGGTGACCGGCACGCCGGCCCGGGCCAGGACCAGGGCCGCGGTGAGCCCGACCGGTCCGGCGCCGACGACGACCACCGGGCGGCGGCGCACGCTCATGCCGTTCCGCCTGTGCGGGCGGCGAGCCGGCGCAGCAGGCCCGTCTCCTCCGCGGGGTCGGCCGGCAGGCCCGTCTGCTTCAGCGCCCAGCGGGCCGAGCAGATGTTGGAGGTGAGCAGGACGCGGTCGTTGCCCTCGCCGATCTGGCGCAGGGCGTCGAAGGTGAACATCCCGGTGCCGGTGAGCAGCAGGGCCTCGTCGTCGCCGAGGCCGGCCTCGGCGACCTGGCGGACCAGGTCGCCGGTGGAGACGTCGTAGGGGGAGAAGCGGTCGCCGGCCCGGATCGGGACGACCCGCGAGACGGTGAGGCCGGCCTGCTCCCAGAAGGTGCGCGACAGGTCGGTCAGCCAGGGCTCGTACGGCGAGACCAGGACGATGTCGCGGACGCCGAGGTCGGCGCAGGTGTCCAGGGTGGCGAGGGTGGAGGAGGCGACGGGCCGGCCGCCCGCGTCCGCGAGCTTCTCGCACAGGGCCCGGTCGCCGTCGGGGCCCAGCAGGTAGTGCGAGCCGCTGCACGCCACGACGACCGCGCCGAGCTTGAGGCCGCCGAATCCGGCGACGACCTCGTCGAGGCCCTCGTTGTAGGCGTCCAGCCGCTCGCGCAGGGTCCGCCCCGGCAGGACCGGGAAGCGGGAGGTGTGCACGTTCATCGCGGGCCGGACGAGGCCGGCGATCTCCGGTTCGGCGGCGGCGTTGCCGGAAGGAACGACGACCCCGAGGCGTTCCGCAGATTGCAAGGACATCTTTCCCCTTTTCCGAGGCGTTTTTCCGAGGCTTTCCGGGACTTTCCCGAGACGGCTTCAGCCGTGCCGGGGACGTCCGGTCGCGGGCTTTCCCGTCGCCTGGAACGCTAGGTGGGGAGGGCGGTGCGCGGCACTACGGAATCACGCAGTGAGGCGCTCCTGCTGCGGAATTCCGAAGCGGGGGACGGTGGCGCCCAGGGCGGCGGCGAGCTGGGCGCGGCGGCTGATCGACAGTTTCCGGTACATGCGGGTGAGGTGCTGTTCCACGGCCCGGCAGGACACGTTCAGCCGCTCGGCGATCCGCTGGTTGGTCATGCCGGAGAGCACCATGCGGGCGATGCGCGACTCGTGCGGGGTGAGCACCGCGTCGGGAGCGGCTGCGGGCTCCTCGGGCTCGCGTCCGGTGAGCGCGCTGTGGCCGTACTCGACGTTCCAGGAGCGGATCCTGGTCCGGGCGATCAGTTTCTGCCGGACGAGGGGGTCGCCGCGCAGGATCCGGTGCAGGCCGACCTCGTCGGACACGGCGATCACCAGGATGTCCCCGTTTCCCGTGCCGGCGAGGCCGCCGCCGACGAGGATGCCGCGGCCCGACAGTGAGCGCAGGTACGCGACGTGGTCGGGCCAGGCCTGGTGCAGGCGGGATTCGGCGGGGTGGAAGGTGCGTTCGACGACGTAGGGCATGGGGTCACCTCAGCGTGTGCGCGGCGCGGGCGCCGGTCCCGTTGCGGGTGGCGGTCCCGTTCCGGGCGGCGGTGGACGAGGGAGGGGGCGGAGCCGGGGGGGGTGGCGGCCGGGGCGGGGCGGGGGGCCGGAGGCGGGGGCGGGAGCGGCCCGGGGGGGGCGGAGCGGCCGGGGGGCCGGGGGCGGGCGGGCTCCCGGGGCGGTGACGGCCGACGGGACCCGGCGGGCCGGTGGTGTCACCGGCCCGCCGGGTCCCGTCCAGGGGTGGTGCGTGCGGTGAGGTCCGCGGGCCTCACTGGGCGCCGGCGGTCAGGCCCTTCGCCGGTGCGGGGGCGCCGGCGGGGGCGGCGCCGGCGGGGGCGGCCTGCTGCGCGGGCTTGTCCACGGGCTTGCGGCGCAGCAGCGCGATCGCGACGAGCACGGCGGCGGTGCCGAGCAGGACGCTCCAGCCGAGGGGCTCGTCGAGGAAGACGGCGCCCAGGACGACGGAGACGACGGTCATCAGGTAGATGACGGTGGCCGCGGCCGCGGGGCCGTCCTTGGTGATGATGACCGTGTTGAGCAGGACGGCGAAGCCGGTGCACACCACGCCGAGGATGATCAGCGCGATCACGGAGTCGGTGCGCCACTCGACGGGCTCCAGGCCGATGAACGGCACGGCGACCAGGGTGAGCACGGCGGCGATGGTCAGCTGCCCGCCCGCCAGCATGAAGACGGGGATGCCGCGGCCGGCGAGGAAGCGGCCGACGTAGGCGAAGCTGCTGCCGAAGCTGACGGCGCCCAGGACGAAGCAGATGACGCTGCTGGTGGAGGCGTGGGTGCCGGGGCTCCAGGGAGCGGCCACCAGGACCACGCCGAGCAGACCGACGGCCATGCCCAGGATGCGGGCGGCGCCCAGCCGCTTCTCGGAGCCGAGCAGCACGGCCGCGCCCAGCGTCCAGACCGGGCCGGTGCCGCTGATGATGCCGGCGACGTTGCTGGAGCCGGTCACCTCGCCCTGGGCGAACAGCAGCCAGGGGACGGCGTTGCCGAGCAGCGCGGCCACGGCCATGTGTCCCAGGAGCCTGCGGTCGCGGGGCGGGCGCTGCCCCCGGGACAGGCCGATGGCCATCAGGACGGCGGCCCCCAGGACGAGCCGCACGAAGACCATCTCCACGGGCGAGAACCCGTAGCCGGAGATCTTGATCCAGAGGAAGACCGAACCCCACAGCAGGCTCAGGCCGGACAGTCGCAGCAGCGCGCCGGATTTCATGGCGGACCCTCACATTCAGCGGAAGACAGGGGCGACAAGGGGGGGAGACGGGGACGGAACTCGTCCGCCGGCCCGCACCAAGAGCGTCGCCCGTGCCGCCGCCCGGGGTCCAGCAAGTAATCTTTCCGATGAACGTGAAGGCAGACTGAAACATTCGATACTTCGGCCGAATGAGCCCTCTTCCTATGAGATCACGGCTGGGGTGACCGTTCCAGCTCCGATTCAGCTGCCCGTGCCGCCTCGCTCAGGGCCTCCAGGACCGCCGCGATCTGGGGCACTCCCCCGCTGCCGGGGCGCACCGCGGCGAACACCCGGCGCCAGGGCGCGTCGTCGAAGCGCCGCACCGTGACGCCGGGCTGGGAGGACCGGCGGGCCAGCCGGGGCACCAGGCAGATGCCCAGGCCCTGCCGGACGGCGGCGAAGGTGGCGTCCCAGTCGCCGATGACATGGGTGGCCTGCGGGGTGAAGCCGGCGGCCGCGCAGGCCGCGAGGGGGATCTCCTGGCACATGCCGACCGTGGCGAAGATCCACGCCTCGTCGGCCAGCTCCCCCAGGGTCAGCGAGGGCGCCTGTGCCAGCGGATGCTCCTCGGGCAGCGCCACGTCGAACACCTCCGTCATCAGGGGCCGTTTGTCGAAGCGGGAGTCGAGGGCGGGCGCGGCCGGCGACTCGACGGCGATGACCACGTCCGTGCGGCCCAGCTCCAGCAGCTCGAAGCTGACGGGCGGATCGACCTCCGCCAGCGTCGTGCGCAGTTCGGGCAGGCGCCGCTTGAGGATGCCGGCGGCCGGCAGGATGAGCGGCGAGAGGGTGGTGCCGAACCCCGACACCGACACCTCGCCGCGCTCTCCCCCGCCGTGCTCGGCCAGCGCGCGGTGCAGCCGGTCGATGCTCCCGAAGATCTCCTCGGCGTGGCGCAGCACCACCTTCGCCGCGCCCGTGAGCCGCAGCCGGCGCCCCACGGGCTCGGTCAGCGCTACGCCCAACTCCTTCGCCAGACCGGCGAGTTGCTGGGAGACGGCCGACGGAGTCAGATGCAGCGCGGCCGCCACCGCGCTGACCGTGCCCCGCCGGTCCAGCTCCACCAGAACCCGCAGCTTGCGCAGATCGAGTTCGCTGCCGTACGGCTTGGCCGTCGCAGCACCCTTGTCCATGCCCATGTCTGGCGCAACGTCAGCGCAGCCGTTCGTGTTCCAGGTCGATCACCTCCTTCGCCAGCCGCTCGAACGCGGCGAGGTCGGCGGCGTCGCGGTCGGCGTCACGGCGCTGGCCGGGGAAGGTGGGGTCCAGGACGACCGTGTCGGCGCCCAGCCGGTCGAGCAGGACGAGGTCGTCGTGGATCTGCTCCAGGCTGCCCTCGCCGAGGACCCGCCCGGCGGGCAGCGGCCGGCCGGTCAGCCGCAGCTTGATGCGCGGCGCGAGCGCGGGCACCGGCAGGTTCAGCCGCTTGGCGGTGTCGCGCAGCGCGGGCAGGCCGAGGTGCACCAGCCAGTCGGCGGTGACGGAGGTGGGGTGCCAGGCGTCGCCGTAGCGGGCGGCCCTGCGCAGGGCGCCCGCGCTGTGGCCGCCGATCCACACCGGCGGTCCCGAGGGCTGCGCCGGGCGGGGAGCGGTGTGCACGGGGCCGAACCTGACGAACTCCCCGTCGTGGGCGACGACGTCCCGCGTCCAGAACGCCTTGATCACCTGCAGGTACTCGTCGCTGCGGGCCCCCCGGCGGGCGTAGGGCACCCCGAGGGCGGCGAACTCGCCCGCCGCCCAGCCCGCGGCGGCCCCGAACACGAACCGGCCCCCGCTGAGCTGGTCGATGTTCGCCACCTGACGGGCCACCAGCAGGGGGTGGCGGTAGGGCAGGATGGTCACGGTCGTCCCGATGCGCACGCGGCTCGTGATGCCCGCGAGCCAGGCGAGCACGGTGAACGGGTCGTAGAAGGGGGCGGGGAAGAGGTGCTCCACCTCGGGCGTGGGCGCCACGTGGTCGGACACCATCAGCTGGTGGTAGCCCATCTCCTCCAGCCGCCGGGCCCAGTCCAGCATGGTTGCCGGCGTGGCGGCCGGACCGTAGTTGGGCAGGTTAGCGCCGAACTTCATGGGAGTCTCCGTTTCGCTCGGACCCCGGGAGCGCAGGTGCGTCCGGGGCTGGGTGGGGCGCGCCGGGCAGGAACCGGCGGCCGAGGAGGTGCAGCCCGCAGGCCGCGGCGGCCACGGCCGCGGCGAGCGGCGGCAGCCGGCCCGGCGCGATCCCGGCCGACAGAGCGGCCCCGCCGAGTGCGGCGCCGGCCGAGCCGCCGAGATAGGTGGCGGAGCTGTTCAGCGCGAGAACGGCCGCGCCGCCGCGGGGCCGCAGGCCCAGCAGCCGGTGCTGCTGGGGCACCACGAACGCCCAGCCGGCCGCGCCCCACAGCACCAGCGGCACCAGCACGGCCGGGCCGCTCAGCAGCCCGAGCGGGGCCAGGCACAGGGACAGTGCGGCGAGCAGCACCGCCACCTGGGCGCCGGAGCGGCCGGTGCGGTCCAGCAGCGGCCCGGCCAGGAAGCTTCCCGCGACCCCTCCGGCGCCCCACAGCCACAGCGCCGCCTGGTGCGCGGTGACACCGCGGGCGTCGAGCACCGGCGCCAGGTAGGTGTACAGGCCCAGGCTGGCCACGGTCTGCAGGAACGTCGTCAGCACCGCGACCGCGACCCGCCGGTCCGTCAGCTGGGCGCCGCGCTCGCGCAGTCCGGGCATCGCGGCGCCGGACACCGCCGGCAGCAGCAGCGCCGAACCCGCCAGCGACACCACGCCGATCGCGGTGACCAGCCACAGCGCCGCCCGCCAGCCCGCGTGCTGGGCCAGGAACAGCCCGCCCGGCACCCCGAGCACGGTGCCCGAGCTCAGCCCGCCGAGCACCACCGCCAGCGCCCGGCCGCGCCGCTCGGGGCCGGCGAGCGCGGCGGCCGCGGTCGCCGCGACCGGCATGAACACCCCGGCGGCCACCCCGGCCAGGCCGCGCGCCACCGCCAGCGCGGCCAGCGAGGGCGCCAGCGCGGAGGCGGCGTTGGCCAGGCAGAACAGGAAGAGCGCCGCGACGAGGACCTGCCGGATGCCCCAGCGCGAGAGGGCCGCGCCCACGAGCGGGGCGAGCAGGGCGTAGCAGAGCATGAAGACGGTCACGAGCTGGCCCGTCACGGAGGCCGGCTCGTGCAGGTCCCTGCCGATGGCGGGCAGCAGTCCCGCCGTCACGTAGGCGTCGGTCCCCACCGCCAGCGCTCCGAACCCGAGCAGCAGCACGCGCAGCACGGTGTCTCCTCCCTCGTCGGCGTCCTGGTGGGTCAAGCCTGACCCGGGGACCGGCGCGAAGGGGCGTTCGGACGGGCCGGGGGTTCGGGTTCCCACATCCCCCGGGCCGCCGGACGGCTGCGGCCCGGCCGCAGCGCCCTAACGTCGATGTCCCGACGGGGCAGTGGCCCAGCCGGCCGCCGTACCGAATCGACGCGACGGAAGGGATGAGCCATGCAGGACCGTGCCATCATCGACTCCTGGTTCCCCGCCGACCTGCTCCCGCCCGCTCACTGGGAAGAGCACTACACGCCGCGGGAGCTGCCGCCCGGCGCCCGGGTGACCCGGTTCGCGCCCAGTCCCACCGGCTCGATGCACCTGGGCGGCCTGTACGTGGCGACGCTGGCCCAGGATCTCGCCCGGCGTTCCGGCGGGGTGTACCTGGTGCGGATCGAGGACACCGACAAGGACCGTGAAGTGGCGGGCGCCGCCGAGGAGTTCGCCCGGATCTTCCGCTACTTCGCTCTGGAACCGGACGAGGGTGAACAGGAGGGGGGCCGCTGGGGCCCCTACCGGCAGTCCGACCGTGCGGGCATCTACCTGTCGTACGTGCGGGAGCTGGTGCGCGGGCAGCGGGCCTACCCGTGCTTCTGCTCCCCCGAACGGCTGGAGGACAACGCCGGGCAGCAGCGGCGCTCGCGCTCCCCGCTCGGCTACTACGGCAAGTGGGCCCGCTGCCGTTCGCTGTCCGTGCGGGAGGCCGGGGAGCGGATCGCGGCCGGGGAGGCGTACACCGTCCGGCTGCGCTGCCCGGCCGGCCTGCCGGGCCGGGTGCGCTTTCGCGACCTGGTGCGCGGGGCGCTGACGATGCTGGACAACGGCAACGACGTGGTGGTGCTGAAGTCCGCGGACGCCGAGGGCCGCCGGCTGCCCACCTACCACCTGGCCCATGTGGTGGACGACCATCTGATGCGGGTGAACCTCGTGGTGCGCGGCGAGGAGTGGATCTCGTCGCTGCCGCTGCACCACCAGCTGCACCGGGCGCTCGGTTTCCGCCCGCCGGAGTACGCCCACATCGCGCCGCTGATGAAGCTGGACGGCTCCAGTCGGCGCAAGCTGAGCAAGCGCAAGGACCCCGAGTCGGCGGCCGGGTTCTACGAGGCGGCCGGGTATCCGGCGGCGGCGGTCGCCCACTATCTGCGCGGGCTGGCCAACAGCCGTGTCGCCGGGCTGGCGACCGGCCGGGCGCTCGCCGAGCCTTTGCGGCTGGCGGAGATGGGGGCCGCCGGCCCGATGGTGGACCTGCTCAAGCTGCGCTCCCTGAGCCGCGAGTACATCGCCTCGCTGGAGCCCGCGCAGGCCCTCGCGCAGCTCGGCGACTGGGCGGCCGGGTACGCGCCCGAGCTGCTCGCCGTCCTGCGCAAGCACCCCGACCTCGCGCTGGCCGCGTTCGAGATGGCCCGGCGCGGCAACGGCACGCCCCGCAAGGACCTCGCGTGCTGGCAGGAGTTCACGACCGCCTACGGCTTCTGCTTCCCCGAGCTGCACGAGATGGTGGACCGGCCGGGCGACGGCCGGTTCGGGGGGCTGCCCGGTCCGGCGGTGTCCGCCCTCGCCGCGGACCTGGCGGCGTGCTACCGGCACGCGGGTCCGGCGCAGGACTGGTTCGCCGTGCTGCGCACGGTGGCCGAGCGGCACGGTTTCGCCCCGGACGTGCGCGCCCACCGGGCCGATCCCGGCGCCTACCGGGGCTCGATCCGGGACGTGGCCAACGTGGTGCGGGTGTGCCTCACGGGCAGCCGCCGCAGCCCGGACCTGTTCCAGGTGGCCCAGTCGCTCGGGGAGGAAGAGGTGCTGCGCCGGCTCAGGCCGCTGGCCACCGGGGCGCCGGCCGGCCGGTGTTGAGACGGCGTCCGCCGAAATGGCGCGGATGAGACGGCGCCGGCCGCCGCGGCGGCCGGCGCCGGCACGGCAGGCGGCGGGAGAGGCCCCGTACCGGCGCGGCGGGCGGCGGACGGCGGGCGGCCCCGTACCGGCGCGGCAGGCGGCAGACGGCGGGCGGCGGGCGGCGGGCGGCGGGAGAGGAGGGCGCCCGGGGAAGGGTGAGAGCGAGGGCGCAGGCGAGAGGGAGACGGCGGCCCGGTGTCCGGGCCGCCGTCGGGGGTGTCGCGCGCTCAGCTCGCGAGCAGCCGCTCGCCGCGCAGGGCGACCGCCAGCTGTGCGCGGCGGCTGATCGACAGCTTGCGGTAGATGCGCGTGATGTGCTGTTCCACCGCGCGCGGCGACACCGTGAAGTGCTCGGCGATCTGCCGGTTGGTCAGTCCGTCCAGCATCATCCGGGCGACCCTCAGCTCGTGGGCGCTGAGCCGCCCGGCCGGTTCGGTGTCGTCGGCGGCCGGGCTGGCGCACTCTGCTCGCTCCTCCGCTCCGAGCAGATCGTCCATGCCCTGGACCGTGACGTCCAGCGTCAGCCGCTCCTGGGTGTAGGGGTCGGCGCCGAGCAGCTGGTGCACCGCGGCCCGGTCCTGCGCCTTGACCACGAGCACCTCCCTGCGGCCTTCCTCCCAGATTCCCCCGCCGAGCAGCACGCCCTGGTGCATGAGCCTGCGCCAGTACGTCCGGTGAGCCGGCCGCAGCCGCTGCAACCGGGGATCGTCCTGGAACGCACGGCTGATGATGTACCGCACGGTCACCGCCTTCTGACGTGTCTCATGTGGCTGCGCCTCCTCATGCGGCCCGGGGCACGGGCCGGGGCGGGGTCTCCTGGGCGGGGCGCCGGCCGCTCACCTGGTTGACCGCGTCCGGCACGGGCTGCCCCGTCAGGGCCAGGCGCACCGAGCGGGCGACGGCGATGCCGGCCTTCTCCTGCGCCTCGTCGGTGGACGCGCCCAGGTGCGGGGTGGCCACGACCTGGTCGAACTCGAAGAGCGGGGAGTGCGTGCAGGGCTCCTTCGCGTACACGTCGAGTCCGGCGCCGGCGACGCGGCCCTCCTTCAGCGCCCGGTACAGCGCCTCCTCGTCGACGATCCCGCCGCGCGCGGCGTTGACGATGCGCACGCTCGGCTTGACCTTGCGCAGCGCCTCGTCGCCGATCAGGCCGACCGTCTCGGGCGTCTTGGGCAGGTGGACGGTGATGAAGTCGGAGACCTCCAGCAGCTCGTCCAGCGAGAGGACCTTCACGCCCATCTGCGCGGCGCGCGCGGGCTGCACGTAGGGGTCGTGGGCGACGACCTTCATCCCGAAGCCGGACATGCGCTGCGCGACGAGCGCGCCGATGCGGCCCAGGCCGACCACGCCGAGGGTCTTCTCGGCGAGCTCCACGCCCGTGTACCTGCTGCGCTTCCACTCGCCGTTCTTCAGCGCGGCGTCGGCCTGCGGGATGTGGCGGGCGGTGGCGAGCAGCAGGGCGCAGGCAAGCTCGGCGGCGGTCACGATGTTCGAGGTGGGGGCGTTGACGACCATCACGCCGGCCTTGGTGGCGGCGCGGACGTCGACGTTGTCCAGGCCGACGCCGGCCCGTGCGACGACCTTCAGCCTGGCGGCTGCGGCGATCGCCTCGGCGTCGACCTCGGTGGCCGAGCGGATCAGGATCGCGTCGACGTCGGCGAGGGCCGGGAGCAGTTCGGCTCGGTCCGCTCCGTTGCAGTGCCGGATCTCGAAGTCCGGGCCGAGCGCGTCCACGGTGGCGGGCGAGAGCTCTTCGGCGATGAGTACGACAGGTCTGCTCATGGGAGATTTCCCTTCCTCGGTGGGGGCGGGGCGGGCGGGAGCGCGGCGGAAAGGGCGTCAGCCGCCCGCCGGGTACCGGCCCCCCGCGTACAGCACGGCGGGCGGCCGTTCGTCGGCGCGCGACCAGGTCACGGCGCCGGCGACGAGAGTGTGGTCGAACACGCGGACAGAGCTGCTGACGTCGCACACCGCGGCCACCGAGGCCGCCGCCAGCACCGGGACGCCGTGCTGCGGGCGCCAGGACACGCCGCCGAAGCGCTGGGCCGCGGTGCCCGTCGCGAACTGCCCGGCCAGGTGCCGGTCGCCGAACGCCAGCACGTTCACCGCGAAGGCGCCGCTCGCCAGGACCTGTTCCAGCGTCCGGCTCGCCGTGGACAGCGAGACGAGCAGCGACGGCGGCCGCAGCGACAGCGACATGAGGGCGTTCACGGTGCAGCCGACCGGCCCGTCGGGGCCCTGCGCGGTGATCACCGCGACGCCCGTGGGCAGCCGGGCCATCGCGTGGCGGAACGCCTCGTCCGGCACTGCGGGAGGCGCGGACAGCAGGCTCTCGGTCGTCATCGGTGCTCCCCGTCTTCGGGGCCGCCGGTGTCACGCAGAGTCCGTTGCATGATCGTCCTTTCTGGGGGGAGGTCCGCGCCCAGGGCTTGCTGGGCGCTCAGCAGCTGCTCGAGCGCGCGGTCGACGACGCCGGGGCGGGGCCGGCCTCGCGCGGCGGACTGGGCCGCGAAGCGCAGCGTGCGGGGCAGTTCGCCCCAGGCCGCCGACGCGGCCGCGCCCGACTCCGGGTGGAGGCGGCCGTCGGCCACCGCGAACGCCAGCGCGTAGGTGTGGTGGCGGGCGGCCGCCCACAGGTCGTCGGCGTACCGGGCGAGCGCGGTGGCGTCGGTGCGCAAGGCGCCGGCGATCGCCGCCAGCGACGTCTCCAGACGAAGGCTCCAGGTTCCCGGGCCGGGCGCGGCGCCGCCTGCGGGCGGGGCGGCCTGCCAGGTCAGCCATCGGTAGTGCCCGGCGGAGGGGACCGGTGTCTCCTGGCCGAGCGCGAACCGGTCGCGCCGCACCACCTCCGGCGGCGGGTCCGGCACGGGGGCCAGGGCCGCGGCCAGGTCGGCGTCGCCGATCCAGCCGTGGAAGGGTTCCTGGTCGCCGAAGGGGGTGAGGGCGCTGAAGTGGTCGGCCACCCGCCAGCGGCCCGCCCGGTGCTCGTGGATCAGCAGCCAGTGCGGGGCGTCCGCCCGCCCGTGGGCCGCCGCCCAGGGCAGGTGGCGGGTGTTGCCCGCGGCCAGGACGCGCTGCTCGCGGTGCAGGGTGTCGAGCAGCGCGGCGCGGGCCGCCGGCCAGCCGGCCGCGCCGCGGTAGGCCAGCTCCCGGCCGTCCCCGGTCCGGTCCACCCGGGGGTGGTGGGAGAAGGCCAGTTCGCCGGGGGGCAGGTCCAGGCGCACGGCGAGGCGGACGCCCTCGGCGAACCGGCGGCGCACGCCCGGCACGTCGGGCGCCAGGTGGGCGAGGAGGTTCGTCGTGTAGCAGCTGAGATCCGGCATCGTGGCCGGCGCGCCGGTCAGGTTCACGAGGGGTCCAAGTCAGGGCGAGGGGCGGAGAAGGCGCAGCTCAACGGCGTCCGCGAGAGGTCGCGCAGGCTGATCCACTGGAAGTCGTGCCACTGGCCGCGGCGGCGGCCGGGCCGGATGTCGATCGCCCAGGGCCGGCCGGACAGCCCGGTCCCGGCCGCTTTGACGCAGGCTTCCTGGGCGGTCCACACCCAGGCGAACTCGGCCGCCCGGGTGCGCTGCGGCAGTGGGGCGACCTGCGGGGTGTGGGCGCCCAGGCAGCGGCGCAGCAACGCGTCGGGGACGCTGTCGGGGGGCTGCTGGACGTCGACGCCGACCCGGCGGTGCCGGGCGACGGCGACGGCGACGGCGTCTCCGTCGTGGGAGATGCTGATGCCCGTGCCGGGGGCTCCGGCGAGGACGGGGCGTCCCTGCTCCTCGGCGAGCACCGGCTCGTCGGCCAGTTCCGGGAGCGTGGCGCGCAGCAGGTGGCGCAGCAGGGCGCGGCTGGCGAGGAACTCCTCCACCCGCCAGCGGGGCAGGACGGCCGCGGCCGCCCGGTCGTGGGGGTGCGGGTCGGGGCGGGCCCACTGGCCGCGTTCGCCCCGCGCCACCCAGACACCGGGGGTGACCTGGAGCGTCAGAAGAGTCATGAGCGCAACTCCGTGAGTAGGGTGTCCGCGTGATCGGCCACCGCGGCGAGGACGACCTCGGTGACGCCGCCGCCGATGCCCAGGACGCCTGCCTCGGCGCGGATGGTCTGGGCGCCGTCGCGGGCGAAGCCGTCGGCGCCCTGGAGCTGGGCGCAGGCGGCCAGCACGGGGTCGGCGACGAGGCCCGCCGCGGATTTCAGCAGGGCGGCCGCCGCGAGGTCCTGGCGGCGGGTGACCCGGTCGCCGAGGCTCTCGCACAGCGCGCGCAGCTGGCGCACCTGCACCAGGCAGGCGGCGTAGCGCTGGCGCACGGCGTCGTGGTGCCACAGGGGCCGCCCGTCGCCGTGCCGCCGGGTCAGCCGTTCCCTGGTGTCGGCGAGGACCCTGCTGGTCAGCGCCACCGTCCACAGGGCGCCCGCCAGGCGTTCGGTGCCCATGTGCCGGGCGAAGAGCGCCATGCCGCGTCCGGGCCGCCCCACGATGTGGTCGGGCGGCAGCCTCACGCCGTCGAGTTCGACGTGGCCGGTCGCCGAGCCCGCGAGCAGGTCGCTGCCGGCCGGGCGCACGCGCACACCGGGCGCCGTGGCGGGCACGAGCACCCAGGTGAAGCTGGTGAAGTGCCGGCCGGGCCGGTGCCGGGCCAGGACCAGCAGCCGGTCGGCGGCGCACGCGGTGGTGATCCAGCGTTTGCCGCCGGTGAGCAGCAGCCCGTCCGCTGAGATGTCCACCTCGGTGCCGAGGCCGGCCAGGTCCGAACCCGGCGCGGCGCTGTCGGTGGCGGCGAGCGCCACCGTCGCCGCCCCGGACAGCGTCTCCTCGAGCGCCTGGCGTACGGGTCCCGTCGCGGGGGCGCAGGCGGCGAGGACCGGCAGTGCGCCGGCCGCCTGGACCAGCACGCTGAGGGTGACGCCGTTGTCGCCGCGGGCGTCCACGGCCCCGATGAGGGCGGCGAGGCGGGCGGGGTCCACGGCGGCGGTGGTCCCCGGGGCCGGGCCTGCGGGGTCGTAGAGGTCGGCCAGGACGCCCGCCTCGCCGAGCGCCGCCCACACCTCGGACACCGGTGCGGCCGCGGGAAGCGCGGCCAGCGCGGTGGCCGCGCGCGGGCGGTGACGCGCGGTCGGGGCGCGACCGGTCTCGATCAGGTCAGGCAAGGCGCACCTCCGCATCGAGCAGGGCGAGCTTGCCGTCGACCAGGTGCAGGCGGTCGTTGCTGTAGTTCAGGGCGGCCGAGCGCAGGTCCCGCAGGCTGTGTTCCAGGCGGGTGGGTGAGTCCTTGAGGTAGCCGTGGCGCATGCCGACGGCGTCCACCAGGTCGTCGACGGCCCGGTGGCACTCGTCCGCCGCGGTGATCTTCAGCGCGTTGAGCAGCAGCTGGACCCGGGGCACGCTGAGGTCGTCGGCGCTCGCGACGACCTGGCGGGCGCGCTCCAGCAGTGCGTGCACCGTGTCGATGCGCTGCCGGGCCCGGGACAGCCGGGTCAGCAGCAGTTCGGAGTCCAGGTCCACGCGCCCGCGGGTGTGCGGGGAGCGCAGCAGTTTGACGACGCGGGAGAGGGCGCCCGCCGCGGTGCCGAGCCAGCACGCCGACCAGCCCAGGTGGGCCATCGGCCCGAACACCGTGGTCACGATGGTGCGGAACGCGCCGTGCTCGCCCACCACCTGATGGGCGGGGAGCGTGCCGGTCAGCCGCAGGGCGACGCTGTGGCTGGCGCGCATGCCGAGCGGCTGCCAGTGGCCCGACCGCTCGACGGTGAGCTGGTCGCGGTGGGCGTAGACCAGCGACACCTGATGCGGGGAGGCCGGGGGCGGGCTCTGCATGGTGACCAGGAAGCCGTCGGCGTACTCGCCGCCGGTGACGATCGGCGCGAAGCGGTCCAGCAGGAGCTCGTCCTCGTGTGCGGCGAGCGCCGACCGGCTGCTCAGCAGGTGGCCGCCCTTGCCGGCCTCGGTGGTGACGGACGCCAGGTACATCCGGCCCGCGGCGATCTCGGGCAGGAGTTCCTCGCGCAGCCTGTCGTTGGCGTAGCGCACCACCGCGGCCACCTGCTGGCAGTGCATCACGAAGATCATCGCCACGGACGTGTCGACCCGGCCCAGGGCGATGCCGGCGCTCACCACGTCGTCGGTGGTGCCGCCGAGGCCGCCGTGCGATGCGGGGACGAGGAGGCCGAGCAGGCCGGTGCGGCGCATCTCCTGCAGCGCCTCGAGGGGGAACGAGGCGTCCCGGTCGGTGCGTTCGACGTGCTCGGCCGCCACGGCGGCGACGCGGGCCACCCGGTCGGCCACTGCCGTGGCGCCCGGCCCGGCGGCCGGGGCGGGCCGGGCGGGGGCGAACGTCGGCGCGCTCACGCGGCCCTCACCTGGGTCCCGTCCGCGCCGTGGTGGGCGCCGAGCGCGGCGTGCACCACGCTCCACAGGCTGCCGGCGGTGGCGAACGTGTCGTCGTTCATGTCGTCGTCGGCCAGGGTCACGCCGAAGGCGTCCTCGATGGCGAAGAGCAGTTCGATGGCCTGCATCGAGTCCAGGCCCAGCTCCCGCAGCGGCGCGTCGGGGGTGATCTCCTGCTCGCCGAGGAACTTCAGGAACGGCGTGAGCAGTTCGGTGAAACGGGTGTCCATCACTTCACTCCGGGGTCGGTGCCGGCCGGGGCCGGGACGGTGGTGCGGGTCAGGTGGATGCGGGTGATCTCGGGGGCCGCGCCGGGGCGGTCGCCGTCGACGACGGCTTCCGCGGGCAGCGGATGGCCGAGGAAGGCGACGAGGCTCGCGCTCAGCCCGTACGCGCCGACGTTGGGGACGGCGAGGAGGTCACCGGGGGCGAGCGCGGGCAGCTTCGCGGCGCGCGCCCAGGTGTCGAGCGGGGTGCACAGCGGGCCGGTGACCAGGGTGTCGCGGAGCGGACCGCCGTCGCCGTCGGCGTCGGTTCGGGCGCCGTGCGGCACCAGGCGGGGGTTGAGGGCGGGCAGCCGCCGCAGTCCCGACATGCCGCCGAGGTGGTTGATGCCGGACTCCAGGACGACGACGTCCTTGCCGTGGGAGCGCTTCACGTCGAGCACGGCCGTCAGCAGGACCCCGGCCGTGCCCACCAGGTAGCGGCCCGACTCGAAGACGACCCGGGTGCCGTCGGTGTGCCGGGCGGGCAGTTCCGCGTCGAGCAGCGCGGTCAGCCGCGGCCGCAGTCCCGACAGGTCGATGCGCTCGCCCTGCGTCGCGAACGGCGCGCCGAAGCCGCCGCCGAGGTCCAGGACGCGGATGCGCGTCCCGTGTCCCGCCAGGGCCGCCGTGAGCGTCTTGGCGGTGTGCAGCGAACGGGTGAACTGGCCCACCAGCGCGTCCACTTCGCCGAGGTTGGTGCCCATGTACAGGTGCAGGCCGGCGACCTCGGCGTGCGGCCGGCTCGCGAACAGTTCCGGCCGGTCGAGGACCCACCGGGTGTCGGCGCCGAACTGCGAGGCCACGCCGGTCATCGCCAGGCCCTGGCCCGGCACCGGCTGGTCGTCGTTGACGCGCAGCAGACACCGTGCGGCGACGCCGGCCCGGCCGGCCAGCCGGTCCAGCTGCCCGATCGCGTACGGGGAGTCCACGGAGAACGTGCGCACGCCCAGCCGCAGCGCGTGGCCGATCTCCTCGTCCCGCTTGCCCGGACCGGTGTACAGGACGTCCGCGGCCGGCCAGCCGGCCGTGAGCGCGGCCTGCAGTTCGCCGGTGGAGCACACCTCGGGCAGCGCGCCGCGCTCGCGCAGCACGGCCAGCAGGCGGGGGTGGGCGTTGGCCTTCAGGGAGTAGTACAGGCCCGCGCCGCCCGGCAGCGCCTCCACCAGCGCGTCGTGGTTGCGGCGGACCTCGGCCAGGTCGTAGACGTAGGCGGGGGTGGGCAGGCGCGTCAGGACGTCGTCGGGCGCCGGCGGGGCCGGCCGCACGGTGCTACCGGGCCGCGGCACGGGAGGCCTCCTGGGTCAGGGCGGCGAGCGCCTTGCGGTCGACCTTGCCGTTGCCGGTCAGCGGCAGCGCGTCGACGACCAGGCAGCGGCGGGGGATCTTGAACTCCTCGATCTGCTCGCGCAGGGCCTGGAGCACCTCGGCGGGCGACAGCTCGCCGACCGCGAAGAGCACCGCGGGGCGCGGGCCCTGCGGCGGCAGGACGGCGGCGGCGGCGACCGCCGGGACGCGGCGGGCGGCGGCCTCGACCTCGGTGGCGCTGACGCGGAAGCCGTTCTCCTTGTAGATGTCGTCGCGCCGGCCCTCGAAGTACAGGTATCCCTCCTCGTCCACCCAGCCGTAGTCACCGGTGTGCAGTTGCGGCAGCAGGCCCTCCACCCGGTGGAAGCGCTGCGCGGTGAGCTCGGGGCGGCGCCAGTACCCGGCCATGACGTTCGGGCCGCGCACCACGATCTCGCCGACCTCCCCCGCAGGCCTGCGCCGGCCCTGTTCGTCGACGACGAAGACCTCGGTGCCCGGCAGTGCGCGCCCGCTGGAGCCGGGCCGCTCCAGGTCGGCGTCGGGCGGCATGATCGTGGCCCGCTTGCACTCCGTCAGACCGAACATCAGCTGCACCCGCAGTCCCGGCAGCGCCGCACGCAGCGCCTCGAGCGTCTGGGCGGGCATCGCCGCGCCGGTGTTCGTCAGGAGCCGCAGCGGCGGCCGTTGCCGGGGGGTGCGGCGCAGCAACCGGGCCAGGGCGTCGGCCACGGACGGGACGGCGGCGAGCACGGTGGCGCCCGTGCTCGCCAGGTTCCCCAGCAGCGCCGGGCCGGCCTCGGCGGGCCGGCCGATCACCACGTGGGCGCCGGCCTGCGCCGACAGGAACAGCTGGTAGAGGCCGTAGTCGAAGGACAGGGGCAGTGGGCTGTAGACGACGTCGCCCGCACGGTACTCCAGCACCGACTGGATGGCCGTGGCGGCGAACGTCAGCTGCTGGTGGGTGCTGACGACGGCCTTGGGCAGCGCGGTGGTGCCGGAGGTGTAGATCAGGCACACGGGGTCGACGGTGAGCGGGCCGGGCGGCGCATCGCGCGGCGGGGGCGTGCCGGTGAAGGCCACCGCGGCCACCGCCGGTGTGCCGGCCGTGCGCACCCCGCGGCGCTGCGCGGCCGCCTGCGCGAGGGGGGCGTCGGTGACGAGCAGGGCGGGCTCGCAGTCGTCGAGGACGTGGTCGAGCTGGATGCCGTGGACCTGCTCGTGCAGCAGGGAGAAGGCCACTCCGGCCCGGGAGGCGGCGTACACCAGCGCGGGCTGGGCGGTGGATCCCGGCGCGCAGATCACGAGCCGGTCCCCGCGCCGCAGTCCGCAGGCGTGCAGCCAGGCGGCCAGCCGCCGGGAGGCCGCGTCGAGTTCGCGGTAGCTGAGGGTGTGGCCGGCGCTGGTCACGGCGGGCCGCTCGGGCCATTGGGCGGCTGCCCGGTCGAGGAGGTCGTGCAGCAGGTCGGTGTGGGCGGACATCAGTTCCCTCCGGTGCGTGCGACGGGACGGGCGGGCTGCGCCGCCGGGCCGGCGGGCTGGGCGCGCAGCACGATGCGGCAGATGCCGTCGACGTGGTGCAGGTTCTCGGGGACGAGGTCGTCGGCGTCGAACTCGACGGACAGCTCGCGTTCGAGGCGTTCGACGATCTCCACCACCCGGAAGGAGGTGAAGCCGGGGACGTCCGCCAGCGGGCGCCCCTGGAGCAGGGCCGCCGGGTCGGCCTTGAGGACGGCGCCCGCGGCGGCCGCGACGCGGGCCCGCAGCAGGGCGGGCACGGGCGTCGCGTCGGCCGGCCGCGGCGCGGGCGCGCGGAGCGTGGCGGGGCCGAACGCCTCGCGGTCGCGGCCCAGTTGCCGCGCCAGGCGGGTGAAGACCTCGCGGGCCTCGGGCCGGCCGCGCTCCACCCGCCGGGAGCCGAGGTAGACGCTCTCGGCCAGCGACTGCCACGCCTCGACGTGGGCGAGGGCCGCTTCGTCGTCGGCGAGCATGCCGCGCGAGCGCAGGAAGCGGGCGTGCAGCCTGCGGGAGCGGGCCAGCAGCCAGGTCTCCAGGGTGAGCCGGTCGAAGGCGGCGCGCCGGTCGGGGTGCTCCGCGTACGCGGCGACGTAGGCGGCGGCCGTCTCCTCGTCCGCCAGGTCGGCTTCGGCCGCGGCCGGGGCGGGGGGACGTTTAGCCGGGGCGAGGGTGAGGGCCAGCGCCGGTGGGGGCACGGCGGCGGCCAGTTCGGCGCGGCTGAGCGGGCGGCGCACCGGGCGGGCGCTGCCCCAGGGCGTCTCGTTGTGGTAGCCGTCGACCACGACGGCGTCCGCGTCGGGGGCCGGTTCCAGCAGGAAGCTGTGCTCCATGTGCCGCCGTCCGGCGTAGGGCACCCACGGCAGGTGGAAGGCGTCGGCCACCACGTAGCGGCCCTCGGCCGGGGTGACGGCCTCGCCCGGTGCGGTGGTGCGGCGCTCCAGGACGGCGAGCCCGAGGCGCTGGGCCGCCTCGCCGAGCTGGTCGGCGGCGCAGCGTTCCACCGTGGGCAGTCCGTGCGGTCCCGGCAGCGGGCGAAAGCGCAGCACGGCGCCCAGGTCCAGAGAGGTTCCCGGGCCGTGCCAGCGCTCGGCCAGGATCGCCAGGTTGACCTGGACGCAGTCGAACAGCGGCCAGGGCACGCGGGCGGGCAGGGACGCGCAGGCGGGCCCGGGGGCGGGGGCGGGGGCGAGGTCAGCGGACATGGACGGCTCCCGCACCCGCCGGCTGCTGCACCGGCTCCAGGGCGCCCATGGCGCGGCGCAGCGCCTGCGGGTCGGGGGCCTGATCGCTCAGCTCGCCGTCCAGGAACTGCTGGTAGGCCCCCAGGTCGAGGTAGCCGTGGCCGCTGACGCACACCACCACGCCCTTCTCGGCGCGCAGCAGGCCGTCGTTGCCCTCGGCTCCGGCGCCCGCGAGACGTGCGGCCGCGGCCAGCGCGTGGCCGGACTCGGGGGCGGGCAGCACCATCTCGCCGCGGGTGAAGCGGCGGCCCGCGTCGAGCGCCTCGACCTGCCCGACGGCGGTGGCCGCGATCTGGTCGCGGTGGCGCATCGCGGAGAGCACCTTCGCCGCGCCGTGGAAGCGCAGCCCGGCCGAGTGCGAGTCGGGGATCGGGTAGGAGCTGCCGATGGTGTACATGGCCTCCATCGGCCCGGTGCCGGTGGCGTCCGTACGGTCGTAGGCGTACGTGCCGCGGGTCAGCTTGGGCGTGGTGCTGGACTCGGCGGCCACCAGCAGCGGCGGCTTCTCGCCCGCGGCGGCCGCGGCGGAGAAGAAGGGCAGCGCGATCCCGCCGAAGTTGGAGCCCGCGCCCACGCAGCCCACCACCGCGTCGACCGACGCGTCCAGGCCGGCGAGCTGGTCGGCGGCCTCCAGGCCGATCACCGACTGGTGCAGGATGCTGTAGGTCTCCCCGCTGCCGATGCAGAACGCCGCGCCCTCGGTGCGGGCGGCGTACTCCACCGCCTCGCCGATGGCCAGCGACAGGCTGTTGACGTCGCCGCCGGCGCGCCGGGCCACCTGGGTCAGGGGGCTGGGGCTGGCGTGCACGGTGGCCCCCAGGGTCCGCATCAGCGTGCCCCGGTACGGCTTGCGCCGCAGGCTGCCCCCGACCATGAAGACGGTGCACTTCATGCCGAACATGGCGCAGGCCGCCGCCAGGGCGGTGCCCCACTGTCCGGCGCCGGTGCCGCTGACGAGTTCGCGCACCCCGGCCCGCGCGTAGTAGTAGGCCTGTGCCAGGGCGGTGTTGAGCTTGTGGCTGCCGGAGATGTTGCCGCCCTCGTACTTCACGTAGATCGGCACCCGCGCCCCGACCGCGCGCTCGAAGCCCCGGGCCCGCCACAGCGGCGTGGGCCGGAACGCCCGGTAGGCGTCGGCGACCTCGGCCGGGATCTCCCAGTACTCCTTCAGCTGCACGCTCTGGCGCACCAGCGCCATCGGCAGGTTGACCTGCACGCCGCCGGCCGCGGCCCGGGGCGTGCGGTCGGCGGGCAGCGGCTCGTCCAGGTGCGGCAGGACGCTGCGCCAGCGGGCGGGCGGCTCGGCACGGCTCATCGGGACGCCTCCGCCGCGGACAGGACGATCTCGATCAGGTCGTGGACGGTGTGGAAGCTGCGCCCGACGAACAGGTCGTCGGGCAGGACGATGTCGAGTTCGTCCTCCAAGCGCACCAGCATGCCCACGAATCCGAGGGAGTTGACGCGCAGGATCTCTCCGTTGAGCGGTTCGTGGTCGTCGATGTCGGCAGGCCGCAGGGACAGCCGGGACTCGGCGATGACCACGCGCTTGACGGACTCGGTGACCGCGGCGCGGTCCAGTCCGGTGATCATGGTTCCTCCGTGAAGGGTCGGAAAGGCCGGGAAGGCCGGGAAGGCCGGGAAGGCCCGGGGAAGGCCGGGAAGGCCCGGGGAAGGCCGGGAAGGCCCGGGGAAGGCCGGGAGGGCCCGGGGAAGGCCGGGAGGGCCCGGGGGTGGCCGGGAGGGCCCGGGGGTGGCCGGGAGGGCCCGGGGGTGGCCGGGAGGGCCCGGGGGTGGCCGGGAGGGCCGGGGGGGGTCAGGGCCGGGACGCGGTCAGGGGGCTGCGCAGCGTGCCGCGCGCCTGGACGACCCAGCTGTGGGTGACGAGCGAGCCGAGCGTGACCGGGCCGCGCACGTGCATGCGGCCGGTGCTGATGGAGATCTCGGAGCCGAGGCCGAGGGTGGGGCCGTCGTGCAGCCGCAGGGAGCCGTTGACGACGATCGCCGCGGCGTCGGCCCGGCGGGTGAACTCCTCGCTCACGCCGGCGTCGCGGGCGAGCACGCCCTCGGTGTGCCCGGAGCCGTAGCGCCGGATGTGGGCCAGCGCCTCCTCCAGGCCCTCGACCGGGCGCACGCCGATCGTGGCGTCGAGGAACTCGCGGCCGAGGTCGTGCTCGTGCAGGTCCTCGATCCGCCAGGGCCGCTCGCCGGCCCGGCCGCCGGGGCGCGGCACCCGCGGGTCGAGCCGCACGGCCACCTGGCGGTCCTCGCGCTCGGCGGCGCGCAGGATCGCGGACACCAGATCAGCGGCGACCTCGGCGTCGACGAGCAGCATCTCGGCGGTGTTGCAGGCGGTCGGCTCCGGCAGCTTGCTGTCCAGGGCGACCTCGGCGGCGAGGTCCAGGTCGGCGCTGCGGTGCACGTAGAGGTGGTTGACGCCGCCGCCGCTGGCGATCACCGGGATCGAGGAGGCGGTGCGGCAGTAGTCGATGAGCGAGGGACTGCCCCGCGGGATCAGCACGTCGACGGCGTCGGGCCGCTTGAGCAGGGCGCGCAGCTGCGTGCGGTCGGGGTCGTCGAGGACGGTGACCAGGTCGGCCGGGAGTCCGGCGGCCTCCAGGGCCTCGCGGGCCACGACGGACAGCGCCCCGTTGGTGCGGGCGATCTCCTTGCCGCCGCGCAGCAGCACGGCGTTGCCGACCGCGACGGGCAGCAGGGCGCCCTCCACGGTGACCGTGGGCCGGGCCTCGTACACCATGAACACCACGCCGAGCGGCTTGGGCGTGCGCAGCCGGATCCCCCAGTCGCCGACGGGGACCCCGGTGTCGGGGGCGCTCACCTGGGCCAGTTCGGACAGGGCGGCACGGGTGAGCTGCTGGAGGCGGCCGAGGTGGGCGTCGGTCAGCCGCAGCCGGTCGAGCAGGACCGGGGACAGGCCGCGCTCCCCGGCGAGGGTCAGGTCCTGGGCGTTGGCCTTCAGGACGGCCGGCCAGTGGCGGGCCAGGCGCTCGGCGAGTTCACGGCAGTAGCGCGCGTACGCCGGGTCGCCGGTCGGCGGGGCGGCCGCCAGGGCGGCGCGGGCGGAGGTGAGCAGTGCGTCGGTCATGATCTCCTACCACATGAACTGGCCGCCGTCGACGATCAGCTTCTGGCCGGTGACATAGCCGCTGAGGGGGCCCACGAGGTACTCCAGGGCGTCGGCGATGTCGTCGGGGGAGCCGATGCGACGTTGCGGGATCTCGGACAGGACGGCGGCGCGGTGGGGGGCTTCGTTCAGCCGGAAGCGGGTGATGAGCTCCTCGGTCTGGGTCATTCCGGGGATCAGGCAGTTGACCCGGACGGCGGGCGCCAGCTCCAGGGCCAGGCACTTGGTGAGCTGGAGCAGTCCCGCCTTGGCCGCCGCGTAGTTGGCGCCGTTGAGGCGGGGGCGGATGCCGGTGGTGGCGCCGACGTTGACGACGGCGCCCTCCCCCGCGGCCAGCATGGCCGGGGCGAAGGCCTGGGTGAGGTGGAAGGGTCCGGACAGGTTGGTGTCCAGGACGCGCTGCCAGTCGGATGCGGTGAGGTCGAGGAAGGGGCGGTCGATGTTGACGCCGGCGTTGTTCACCAGCACCCGCGGCGTGCCGTGCTCGGCGAGGACGTGCCGGGCGGCGGCGCGCACCGCGTGGCTGTCGGCGACGTCGGCGCGCACGGCGATCAGGCCGTGCTCGCCGGCGGCCCGCCGGGCGGCCTCCTCGTCGGCCCGGTACAGGGCGACGGTGCGGTACCCCAGGCGCACCAGGCGCCGGGACAGGGCCAGTCCGATGCCGCGGGTGCCGCCGGTGACGACGGCGAGCGCAGGGGGTTCGGTCATGGGGCGTGCTCCTGTGCGGCGGGGGTCGTACGGGCGAGGAAGTCGTCCAGGTGCCCGAGCAGGGCGCCCTGGTGGGCGGGGTCGAAGACCTCGAAGTGCCCGCAGGGCAGGTGGCGTACGGCCAGCCGGTCGGCCAGGCTGCGCCAGCGGTCGATCTGCCGGGCGCGGTGCTCGCTCTCGCAGGCGATCAGCAGGGCCGGGCCGGCGCCGCGGGCCTCGGTGCGGTGGGCGGCGCCGGCCCTGATGTGCGCCAGCGCGGTGGCCCGGGCCCGGGCGGAGTCCCGGCCGCCGCCCAGGGTGGCGACGGAGCGTTCCACGGCGGCCAGCAGGTCGGCGCGGACGGTGTCGCCGGCGCTCTCGCGTTCGGGGAAGCTGTCGATGAGGACGACGGCGGGCGCGGGGCCGTCCTGGGCGAGCCGGGCCGCCAGCTCCCAGGCGATCACGCCGCCGAGGGACCAGCCGACCAGCAGGTTCGGCCGGCGCGGCAGCCCGGTCAGCAGGGCGAGGTATCTGCGGGTCATCTCCGGGACGCTGTCGTCGGGTTCCTCGCCGGCCAGCAGGCCGTCGGCGCGGATGCCGTGCACGGTGCCGTGCCGGGCCAGGCGGCTCGCGACGCCGAGGTACTGGGCGAGGCCGCCGCCCGCCGGGTGGATCAGCAGGCTGTCCAGCGGGCCGGGCCGCTGCGCGAGCAGGACCAGCAGGCGCGTGTCGCCGGTGGGGGCGGTCATCGCGCACCGTCGCGGGAGCGGGTGATCCAGGCGGCCTGGGCGCGGATGGTCGGGTCGAGGAAGAAGTCGAGGACGGGGATCTGCACGCCGTGGCGTTCCTCGATCGCGGCGCGCGCGCTCATCACGTTGAGCGAGTGGGCCCCGTAGTCGAGGAGCGAGCGGTCGAGGGGGACGTCGGCGCGTCCGAGCAGTTCCCCCCACAGGTGCTGCAGCCACGCTTCGAGCGGGTCCTTCGCCGTGGTGAGGGCCCCGCCGCCGGACGCGGCCTCCTCGCGGACGGCTTTTTGCGCCTCCTTCAGCAGGGCGGGGCGGTCCACCTTGCCGTTGCGGGTGAGGGGCACGGAAGCGACCTCGAACACCCGCGAGGGCGCCATGTATCCCGGGACCGCTTCGGCCACCCGGCGCCGCACGTCGTCGGGGAGCGGCGAGCGGCCGTCCTCCGGCACGAAGAACAGCGCCAGCTGCCGGTCGGCCCCCTCCCCCAGGACGGCGGCCACCGCGAGGCGCACGTCGGGGTGGGCGGCGGCCGCGGTCTCCAGTTCGCCGAGTTCCACCCGGTAGCCGCGGATCTTGACCTGGTCGTCGTCGCGGCCCAGGAAGAGCAGCGTGCCCTGCTCGTCGCGCAGCACCTGGTCGCCGGTGCGGTACATGCGGGCGTCGTCGCCCTGGCCGCGCGGGTCGGGCAGGAAGCGTTGCGCGGTGCGCGCGGGGTCGCCGACGTACCCGTGCGCGGGGCAGGCGCCGCCCAGGTGCAGCTCGCCCGGCACGCCGAGGGGGGCGAGGTGGCCGGTGGCGTCCACCACGTGGGCGGTGGTGTGGGTGATCGGGCGGCCGATCGGGACGTGGTCCGGCCACGGTCCGGCCCCGGTGAGCCGGTGTGCGGTGACGGCGTGCGTCTCGGTGGGGCCGTAGAGGTTGACCAGGCTGATGTGCGGCCGGTCGGCGAGGAAGCGCCGGATGCCGTCGTCGAGGAGCAGCTGCTCCCCGGAGACGCACAGGTGGCGCAGGTGCGGCAGGTCGTCCCCGGCGTCCTGGGCGGCCCGGGTGAAGGGGCGCAGGGCGGCGACGGGGAGGTAGAGGTGGGAGATCCGCAGCGCGCTGACCCGGGCGAGCACCGCGGGCAGGTCCCTGCGGTCGGCCGGCTCGCGGGAGACCAGGGTCCCCCCGGCCACGAGGGTGGGCACGATCTCCTGGAAGGAGACGTCGAAGCCGAGGGGGGCGTACTGGAGGAAGCGGGTGCGCTCGTCCATGTCCAGCGCGTCGAGCTGCCAGGCGGTGAGGTTCACCAGCGGACCGTTGCCCATCAGTACGCCCTTGGGGCGCCCCGTGGAGCCGGAGGTGAACATGATGTACACCCCGTCGCCGCCGCCGCTGTCGTGGCTGGCGCCGTCGTCGTCGTGGAGGACGGTGCCGTCGTCGCCGTCGTGGCTGGCGCCGTCGCTGTCGTGGAGGACGGTGCCGTCGTCGTGGAGGACGGTGCCGGCGCCGTCGCCCGCCGCGGCCCCGCCGGCCGGCGGCGCGTCGCCGTCGCCGGCGGCGCTCAGTTCGCTCAGCGCCACGACCCGGGCGCCGTCGACGGCGCCGCGGCCGACGACCAGCCGGCAGCCGGCCTTGCCGGTCATGTAGGCGAGCCGTTCAGCGGGCAGGGTCAGGTCCAGCGGCAGGAACACGGCGCGCCGCTCGAGCACGGCCAGGACGGCGACGACCGTGTCCACCAGCGTCGGCGTGGTCAGGCCGACCACGGCGGCGGGGCCCACTCCGCGCCGGGCCAGACCCGCCGCGGCGCAGCGCACCAGCTCCTCCAGCTCGCCGTAGGTCACACGGCGGCCGTCCTCCTCGACGGCGATCGCCTCGGGCCGTCGGGCCAGGCCCGCGCGCACCCAGCGGTGCAGGTCCGGGTGGGCCGGCCGGCGCCAGAAGCCGTCGTGGGCGCGGGACTCGGCCGACGAGGCGTCCTCGAAGAGTTCGGCCAGGACCGTGCCGGGGCGTTCGACGGCCCTCTCCAGCAGGCCGGTCAGTGAGTCGGCCAGCGCGCCGGCGAGCGGTTCGGGCAGCAGCTCGCGGTCGTGCTCCAGCTCGAGGAGCCAGCCGTCGGGGCCGGGGGTGACGCCCAGCCAGAGGTCGAACTTCGCGGTGCCGTTGCCGTGCTCGCGCACCCGCCGGACGGCCGCGCCGGGTTCCGCGTCGGTCGCGTCCTGCATCGCGAGCATGCAGGAGAAGACCGGGTTGCGGTTGGTCGAGCGGTCCGGTGCGACCAGGCGCACGACGCGGTCGAAGGAGAGCGCCGCGCTGCTCTTCACCCGGTCCGCCTCGGCCCGGACCGTCTGGGTGACGAAGGCGTCGAAGCGCTGGCCGAAGTCGACGTCGACGACGAGCGGCAGGGTGTTGACGAAGAAGCCGCACAGGTCGAGCGAGCCCAGCGTGCGGCGGGCCAGCACCGGGCTGCCGAAGACCACCTGCGTGTTGCCCGAGTGCCGTGCGAGGAGCGCCGCGTAGAGGGCCGAGAAGAAGACGAACGGGCTGACGCCGAGCGCCGCGCAGACCTCGCCGAGGGCCCGGGAACGCTCCGGGGAGAGCCTGATCTCGCGGCGGGCGCCGGTGAAAGCGGTGGTCGCGGGCCGGTTCGGCCGGGGGTGGAGCACGGTGGCGGGCGCCGCGCGCAGCCGCTCGGCCAGTTCGGCGGCCGCCCGCTCGACGTGCTCCTCGTCGGCGGCCGACAGCTGCGCGGCCAGCTCCCGGCACAGGGCCCGTTCACGGGCGACCCGCACCCGGTCGACGTCGAGGTCCGCGCGCACGGCCGCGGTGAGGTCGCGGACGAACTGGCGCAGCGAGAACCCGTCGAAGACGAGGTGGTGCACCACCAGCAGCAGCGTCGAGCGGGACCGGTCGACGGTGTGCAGCAGCACCGCCCGCAGCAGCGGGGGCCGCTCCAGATCGAAGGCGTGGCCGCCGAGTTGCTCGAGCAGTTCGGCGCGCCGCCGGTCGAAGCCGTCGGCGTCGCTCGGCACCACCCGCAGCGGCGCCTCGTCCGGGACGGTTCCCAGTTCGGCGTGCGGGGCGGGCCGCTCGCGCACGGCCAGGCGCAGCGCGGGCTGGACGGCCAGCACGGCGCGCAGCGCCGGGCCGAGGTCCGCGGGGGCGAGCGCCGGGTCCAGTTCCAGCTCGGCCACGACGTTGTAGAGGTGCGGGACCGGCACCGAGCCGTGCACGACGAGCAGGCCCTGCTGGGCCGCCGTCAGCGGCAGGGTGGCGAGCTGCGGGGTGACGGTCATCGCACGCTCTCCGCGGGCAGGAGAAGCCCGTGCAGCCACTGCTGGAGATCCCCGACCGTGCGGACCGCGGCGAGGCCCGTCGGATCGATCTCCTGATCCGGGTCGGGTATCAGCTCACTGGCGATCCGCACCAGGGACAGTGAATCCAGTCCGACCTCGGCCAGCGGGGAATGGTCGTCGAAAGGCACACGCACATACCTCCTGACCGCCGAAACGATGTCGCCGCCGGTCACGTCGTCCGTACGGTTCATTAATCAGGCTCCTCAGGCAACGGTCGCTTTTATGACGCGTGAAAGATGATTCAACGATTGCCGAAGAGCGGTCAAGCAACGCTTGTGCGGGAATCGAGTTCTTCGATGAGACGCCATCGGATTCCTCGATGGGCCGCCATAGGATTATTCGATGGGACGTCATCGGGTTTTTCGATGGGAAATCCCGAAAGGGTGGCCGAGGGACCCGTGAACAGGGATTTCGGGAGAGGGAAGAGGGGAGGCGGGCCGCGGCCGCGCCGGCGGGCGGGGCGGGGCACGTGCGTGCCGGCGGCCTCGGCGAGGCGGGGCGCGCCGGCGGGCGGGGCGGGGCACGTGCGTGCCGGCGGCCTCGGCGAGGCGGGGCGCGCCGGCGGGCGGGGCGGGGCGCGTGCGTGCCGGCGGCCTCGGCGAGGCGGGGCGGTGCAGCCGTGCGCCCGCCGGCCCGAACCGGGAAGGCGCCGCGTGCGGGCGCCCGGCGGGGGCGGGTGCGGGTGCGGCGGAGCGGGTGCGGCCGGGCCGGGTGCGCGGGTGCGCCGGAGCGGGTGCGGCCGGGCCGGGTGCGCGGGTGCGGCGGAGCGGGTGCGGCCGGGCGGGGTGCGCGGGTGCGGCCGGGCGGGGTGCGCGCCGGTGGCGCCGTCAGGGCTGCCGGCCGGCCGCCGCGGCGGCCTGCTTCGCGGAGTGCCGGCGGGCCTTGGCGCGGTTGCCGCACACGCGCATCGAGCACCAGCGGCGGCTGCGGTTCTTGGACACGTCCCAGAAGACCCAGGCGCAGGCGTGCTCGGCGCAGCGCTTGAGCCGGGCGGCCTCGCCGGTGACGACCAGTTCGCTCCATGCGATCGCGAGGCCGGCCAGAGCCTTCCTGACCGGCGTCAGGTCCGCCGCGGGGGACAGGACGGCGCCGTCCCGGCGGGCGCCGCGGACCGTGATCAGTACGGGCAGCTCCCGCAGGGCCTCGTCGGCGCCGGCGAGGAGCGCCGCGTCGGCGGTGTCGCCGACGTGGACGCCCAGTTCCTCCCGGATGCCGGTGCGCAGGCGCAGGCACAGGGCGTGGTCCTCGGCGCCGGTGCGGCGTTCGCGGTCGAGCAGCCCGCGCTCGACGAGCCAGGCGGACAGCGCGCCCGGCGTGGCCAGCTCGTCGGTGCCGAGCTCCACGTCGACGGTGTTGGCGAAGGCCTCGATCAGCCGGGCGCACGCCGGGGCTTCGGACATGGGTCATCTCCTCGCAGAGAGTCCAGCGTACACCCCGGCCTAACCGGTCAACGACTTCACCGGGTAGCGGACTTGGTTCCGGACGTGTCAGACTCGCCCCCTCGGGAATAACCACTGAAGGCGATAGCCGGTTAGGGGAAGTGATGAGCGACCAAGCCGTCCAGACCGCGAAGGCCCCGGTGGCAGCGGTCGCGGACACCGGGGTGGAGGCGGCCGCGGCGGGCCCCGGCGGGCCGCGCGCCGGGGAGCCGGCCGCGCGGCACGGCGGCCGCAACGCCGCCGTCCTCCTCGTCTTCACCGCGATCACCAACCTCGCGGACGGCGTCACCAAGATCGCCCTGCCGTTGCTGGCCACCCGTGTCTCCGCCTCCCCGGCCCGGATATCGGCGGTGTCGCTCACCCTCTCGCTGCCCTGGCTGCTGGTGGCCCTGCACGTCGGCGTCCTGGTCGACCGCGCCGACCGCCGGCGCCTGCTGTGGGGGGCGAACGCGCTGCGGCTGCTCGCGCTCGGCGCGCTCATCGAGGCCGCTCTGGCCGAGCGCGTCACCATCGCCGTGCTCTGCGTCGTGGGCGCGGTCCTGGGCGTGGCCGAGGTCATCGCGCTGACCTCGGCATCGGCCCTGATCCCGGCTCTGGTCCCGCCGGAGGGCCGCGAGCGGGTGAACGCCTGGATCGCCGGGGCCGAGACGGTCTGCAACGAGTTCTGCGGCCCCTTCGTCGGCGGCCTCCTGCTCGCGGCGGGCACCGGCTTCGCCCTCGGCGCGACCTGGGTGTCCTACCTGGCGGCCGCCCTGGTCCTGCTGCTGCTCGCCGGCCGGTTCCGCGCCGCCGGGGACACCGCGCAGGCCGGGGCCGGGGCCGGGGCCGGGGCCGGGGCCGGCGGGAGCGTCAACCGGCAGATCGCCGGCGGCCTGCGCTACCTGTGGCAGCACACGCTGCTGCGCACCATGTCCCTCATCCTGACGGTCCTGTGCGCCTGCTGGGGGGCCTGGCTGGCGCTCATGCCGCTGTTCGCCACCGACGTGATGCAGCTCAGCCCCCGCCAGTACGGGACGCTCCTGAGCGCGCTGGGCGTCGGCGGCCTGACCGGCGCCCTCACCGTGACCCGGGTGAACCGGGCCCTCGGGCGCCGCTGGGCGATGTTCGCCGACCTGGCCGGCACCTTCGCCATGATGGCCGTGCCCGCGCTGACCACCGACCTCTGGGCGGTCGCCGCCGCCGCCTTCGCCGGCGGCATGGGCGGCACCCTGTGGACGGTGAACGCCCGCACCATCGGCCAGCGCCTCGTCCCCGACGCCCTGCTCGGCCGCTACACCGCCGTGAGCCGCCTCTTCAGCTGGGGCGCCATGCCCCTCGGAGCCGGCGCCATGGGCCTGCTCGCCCAATGGCTCGGCCTGCGGCTCGCCTTCTGGGTCTTCGCCGCGTCCGTGGCCGTGACCGTCGTCCCCTTCCTGCGCGTCCTGACCCGCCCCGCCCTGGCACAGGCGTACGGCGACTAGCGGGCCTCCCGCCGCGTACGGCGATCAGCGGCCCTCCCGCCGCGCCCCTGCCGCAGGAAACGGCCCTCCCGCCGCGCCCCTGCCGCAGGAAACGGCCCTCCCGCCGCGCCCCTGCCGCAGGAAACGGGCCTCCCGCCGCGCCCCTGCCGGAGGAAAGGGGCGCGGCCGCGGGAGAGGGGATGCCCCCGCCGAGGCCGGGCGGGCCGGGCGCACCCCCGCACCGGCCGCTCCCCCGGCCTGCGGCGCCTTCGCGGGCACGGCCGCCCGCCCGCCACCGCGCGGGCGGCGATGCCTGGGTCCTCACCGGCGGGAGGGAAAACTCCTTCGGGTGAAGAGGAGAGCGCCGCGGATAATCCTCGCGGACGGCCGCCCGCGGCAAACGCGGAATTCAGAATCTCTATGGTCGCGCGGCGGGGGTCGGACGCACTCTTGCGGCGTTCCGGGCGGCCGCGGATATCGTTCTCGCTACGCCTCGACAAACCCTTTCCATTTTCTTGTCGCGAAGCCGAGAGCTGTTCCGGCGTCATGCGACGCGTCACGGAAGAGGACCGGACATCATGAACGCCACCTGGACCATGTACGACTGGTTCGCGGCCTCCGCAGCCGAGCACGGCGACCGGCGGACCGCGCTCGAGGTCGCCGGGGAGCACCTGACGTACGCCGAGCTCGACGCCACCGCCCGCCGGCTGGCGGCCGCGCTCCTGGCCGCGCACGGCGGGCTCCCCTCGCGGGTGGGCCTGCTGGCGGCCCGCAGCACGGCCGCCTACGCGGGCTACCTCGCCGTCCAGCGGCTCGGGGCCGCCGTCGTCCCGCTCAACCCGGCGTTCCCTCCCGCCCGCAACGCCACGATCGCCCGCGACGCGGGCCTGGACCTCGTGATCGCCGAGGAGGGCGCGCCGGGCCGCGCCGGCCTGCCGGTCCCGGCCGTCGTGCTGTCGGCCGAGCGGATGCGGGCGCTGCGCAGCGGCCCGGTGCCCGAGCTCCCGGCGTCCGCGGCCGGACCCGACGACCTCGCCTACATCCTGTTCACCTCCGGGTCGACGGGGCGGCCCAAGGGCGTGCCCATCGCCCACCGCAACGTCTCGGCCTATCTGAGCCACGTCATCGCGCGCTACGAGCTGGCTCCGGGCGCCCGGGTCTCCCAGACCTTCGACCTGACCTTCGACCCGTCGGTCTACGACATGTTCGGCGCGTGGGGCGGCGGCGCCACCCTCGTCGTGCCCGGCAAGGAGGACCTGCTCTCGCCGGTGCGGTTCGTCAACCGGCACGCCATCACGCACTGGAACTCCGTCCCGTCGGTGGCGTCCATCGCCCGGCGGCTGCGCGCGCTGAAGCCCGGCGCCATGCCGACGCTGCGCTGGAGCCTGTTCTGCGGCGAGGCCCTGATGCTGAGCCACGCGCGGGCCTGGCAGGCCGCGGCCCCCGGCTCCGTGCTGGAGAACATCTACGGCCCGACCGAGATGACCGTGACGTGGACGGAGTTCCGGCTGCCGGCCGACGCCGGCCACTGGCCCCGCCCGGCCAACGGCACGGTGCCCATCGGGACGCCCTACCCCGGTCAGGAGCACCTCGTCATCGGCGAGGACGGCCGCCCGGCCCCCGAGGGCGAACTGTGCGTGCGCGGCTCGCAGCGCTTCCCCGGCTATCTGGACCCCGCCCACGACATCGGCCGGTTCCTGTCCTTCGACGGCGAGCGGGCCGTCCCCTACGACGGTTCGCAGCCGCTGAGCGCCGCGCACTGGTACCGCACGGGCGACCGGGTCACCACCCTCGACGGGGCGCTCGTCCACCTCGGCCGCCTCGACCACCAGCTCAAGATCCGCGGCTACCGGGTGGAACTCGGCGAGATCGAGTCCGCCCTGCTCGCGCAGAGCGGCGTGACGGAGGCCGCCGCGGTCGCCCTGCACGGCCCGGACGGCGACATCGAGCTCGCGGCCGTGTACACCGGCCCCGCCCGGGACGCCGGCGCCCTCCTGGAGGGCCTGCGCGAGCGGCTGCCCGCCTACATGGTGCCGGCCGTCCTCACCGCGCTGGACGCGCTGCCGCTCAACGCGAACGGCAAGGTCGACCGCACGGCGCTGACCGCCCTGCTGTCCGCCCCGGCCGCCGCCTGACCCGCTCCCCCGCACGGCGCCGGCGGCCGGGCTCCCCGCACGGGAGACCGGCCGCCGGCGCGTGCCGACGCACCCCGCAGCCGCGTCCCCCGTGCGGCACGCGCCGCCCGCCGCCGCAGCGCCGCCCACCGGCGCCCTGCGCGTTGCCTGCCCGCGCCGTCCGCCCGCGCGCGGCGCGCGCCGGACCGTCCGCGCGCGGCCTCCCGGGGCGCGGCTCCCCCGCGCGGGCGGCCGGCCGCGTCCGCACAATCAGCAGACCGCCTGCAGCGCCGGCCCGGCGGCCGCGTCCGACTCGGCCAGCACCTGCCGGGCCGTGCCGAGCACCGTGCGGAACACCGGGTCGTCGTCGAGGCCGCGGCGCCAGAGGCACTGCGAGTACACGGTGAAGGGCGGCCGCCACTCCACGCGCCGCAGCTGCCCGAGCCGCAGCTCCTCGGCGACCGCGACGGTGGGCAGCAGCGCCATGCCGATGCCCTCGCCCACGCTGCGCTTGACCGCGTCGACCGAGCCGAGGACGAGGATCCCGCGGGCGACGGCGCCCGCCTCGGCCAGCGCCCCCTCCAGGGCCCGCTGGTATCCGCTCTCCCGGCTGGCGCAGGCCACCGTGTGGGGGGCGAGGTCGGCGGCGGAGCGGACCGGCCGGCCGGCCAGCGGGTGCTCGGGGTGCGCCACCAGGCTCAGGCCCTCCGGGCGCAGCACGAGATGGTTCACGTCGGCGGCCGCCGTGCGCGGGCCGATGAAGAACGCGCAGTCGATCTGCTCCTCGCGCACCAGCCGCACCGGGTCGCCGTCCAGCGCCCGCAGCGACAGCTCGAGCTGCCGGTGGCGCAGGTGCAGGTACTCGATGAGCGGGACCAGGCGGTAGGTGACGATGCATTCGGCGGCCCCGACCACCAGGGCGTCCGGGGCGTCGCCGGGGCCGCACACGGACTGCTGGGCCAGCTCGCTCAGCTGCACGATGCGGCGCGCGTAGCGGTGCAGCCGCCGGCCGGCCGGGGTCAGGCTGGCCCCGGAGGCCGTACGCAGCAGCAGCGGCGTGTCCAGCGTCTGTTCCAGGGACTTGATCCGGGCGGTCACGGTCGGCTGGGCCAGCCCCAGGATGCGGGCCGCCTGCGTGAAGCTGCGGGCGTCCGCCACCGTCAGGAACGCGCTGAGGTGCTTGATGTTCATCCCTCAGCCCCCCTGCACCGCGCCGGACGCGGCGAGCGCGCGGACCCGTATGCGGAATCGAATCACGCCGATCCTCCATCTGCTCCGTGTCTGGTGACTGAATCTGATGCCGCGGGTACGCCGCACCGCGCCGATGCCGACGACACCAGATAAAGTACAGAACGCTCGCTATGTTTTTCTAGGGTGGAAGGACAGCTACCGCATCCGGGGGGCGGGGGCGGGGAGGCGAGGGGGGCTTCACGGGCCTCCCTGCGCGGCGCCGCGCAGGACCAGCCGCCAGATCCGCTCCAGCCGCTCGGCGGCGCTCCCGGCGCCGCCGGCCGGCGCGCCGGCGCCCGTGCGGATCTCCCACTCCGCGCCGGCGAGCAGGTACACGACCAGGGCGGCGAGCGTGTGCGGACAGTGCTCGGGCCGCAGCTGGCCGTCCGCCCGGGCACGGCTCAGCAGGTCGAGCACGGCCGGCAGCCAGGAGCCCGACCACGGCTCCATCACGTCCGGCTGCTCCCGGGCGACCCGCGCGGCCGCCCGGGCGGCGACGTCCCGCTCCAGCAGGGACGCGAGCGCGACGGTCAGGTCGGCCACGGCGCGCAGCCGCGGGGCGCCGGCCTCGACCGCCCGGTCCACCACGGCGGCGACGCCCGCCACGCCCTCTTCCCGCACCGCCTCGGCCAGCGCCCGCTTGGTCGGGAAATGAAAGGTCACCGCCCCCATGGAGGCGCCGGCGGCCTGCGAGACCCGCGACAGCCGCGCCCCCTCGTAGCCCAGCCTGTCCATCTCCAGCGCCGCCGCCCGCACGATCCGGGCGCGGGTGCGCAGCGCCCGCTCCTGCTGCCTCATGCCTGTCCTCCTCCTGGTCACGGCCGGACGGCCGGGAGCGGTCCCCGGCCGTCCGCGATGCCAATTTAGCAAAACGATCGTTCTCTATGCTTTGCTTCGAGACAACGCCGGCAACGGCCCAGGGGAGGTCACGCGGGCGGGCGCCGCGCCGCGCCCGCGCGCGCTACACGGCGGTCGAGCCGCCGTCGACGGCCAGGGCGGAACCCGTGACGAACGACGAACGCTCGCTGCACAGCCAGGCCGCGGCCTGCGCCACCTCCTCGGGCCGCGACATCCTGTGCTGCAGCGAGTCGGCGAGGAAGACCTCCTCCAGCTCCGGCAGCTGCGCGATGACGCCGTCCATCATCTCGGAGCGGGTGGCGCCCACGACGAGCGCGTTGACGCGGATGCCGCGCCGGCCGTAGTCGTAGGCCGCCGCCCGCGTCAGGCCGATCACCGCGTGCTTGGAGGCGACGTAGGCGGCCGAGGCCCCGGTGGCCTTCAGGCCCGCGACGCTGGAGGTGTTCACCACCGCCCCGCCGCGCCCGGAGCCCAGCATCGCCGGTATCTGGTGGGACAGGCAGTTCCACACCCCCCGCACGTTGACGTCCATGGTCCGCTCGTAGGTCTGCGCGTCCATCTCGTGGAGCGGGACTCCCGCCGTGCCGTACCCGGCGTTGTTGAAGGCCGCGTCCAGCGTGCCGAAGGCGTCCAGCGCCGCCCCCACGGCGCGCGCGACGTCGCCCTCCACCCTCACGTCGCCCGCCACGGCCACGGCCCGCCCGCCGCCGCCGCGGATGCCCTCCACCAGCTCGGCCAGCCGCTGCGCACGGCGGGCCATCAGGACGACCGCCGCCCCCTCCTCGGCGAACAGCCGGGCGGCGGCCGCGCCGATCCCGCTCGACGCCCCGGTGATCATGGCCACCTTGCCGCTCAGCAGCCTGTGCTCGTCTCCCACCGCTACTCCCCCTTCTCAGTCGCGTCCGTGTCACGCCGTCGCCCGCCGCGCATCGCGCACCGGCCGGCCCGTCGATCCTGCCCGCGGCGCAGACCGCTCAGACCGCTCAGACCGCTCAGAGCACTCAGACCGCTCAGAGCGCTCAGAGCGGCCACACCGTGCCGGCGGCGGCCTCGGCGTCCACCGACCGCAGCAGCTCCTCGTCCACGGCGTGCAGCGAGCCGACCAGATGGCGCACGCCCGCCTCGCCCATCAGCTGCCGCTGGAAGCTGTGCTCGAAACGGCTGGGATGACCGATGAAGGCCATCCCCAGCGACCTGGCCGCCTCCGCGACCGTCGCCACATCGTCGATCACGAGCACCCGGTCGTGGCGCACAGCGAAGGACCCGGCGGCGATCTCGCGCAGACCCGGCCGGAACGCGTCGGTGCAGAGGTAACCGGGACCGTCGAACAGATCGGCGTGCTCACCCAGGAACGCCTCGAAGTGGCTCCGGTCGAGACCTCCGTAGCAGACCGTGCGCAGACCCAGCCGCCGCAGCCTGCGCACCAGCTCGATCGCCCCCTCGCTCACCCGCACCGGGTGCGCGGCCACATGACGCGCACGCTCCTCGAAATACGCCTCGAGCGCCTCCTCCCCGGTCATGGACCCCCCGACCGCCTCGGCGAGCAGCCGGCCCGCCACCGAACGCGGCCGCGAGAAGATGCTCCGCTCGACCTCGGCCGTATAGACGCAGCCGCGGCTCACCAGAAAATCGTGGATGACCGGACTGAAGGAGTCCTCCAGCATGACGCCGTCGATGTTGACCGCGCACAGGCGCAGATGCCCCAGACCCTGAACCATGTCCTCTCCCCTCCCGATGGATTTCCCGCACTGTCTCCCCACCCCCGCCGGCGCCGGCGCCGACAGGCCCGACAGGCCCGACAGGCCCGGCCGGCACGACACACGCCGCACCCACCGGCGCCCCGACCGGACACCCACGGCCGGACACCCACGGCCACTCACCCACGGCCGGACACCCACGGCCACTCACCCACGGCCGGACACCCACGGCCGGACACCGCGGTCGCTCACCCGCGGCCGGCCGCACCGCCGCCAGCCGCGCGCTGCCAGCCGCGGCCGGCCGCACTGCTGTCAGCCATGCGCTGCCGACCGCGTGCCGACGACCGCGTGCCGCCGGTTCGCGTGCCGCCGCCGGCCGCGTGCTGCCGGGTCGTGCGCTGCCGGTTCGCGTGCTGCCGGTTGTGTGCTGTGGGTCGCGTGCTGCCGGCCGCGTGCCGCCGGTTCGCGTGCTGCCGGGTCGTGCGCTGCCGGTTGTGTGCTGTGGGTCGCGTGCTGCCGGCCGCATGCTGCCGGTTGTGTGCTGTGGGTCGCGTGCTGCCGGCAGCACGCGGCCGGCAGCGTGCTGTGGGTCGTGTGCTGTGGGTCGTGTGGCTGTGTGCTGTGTGCTGTGGGTTGTGTGCTGTGCGCGTGCGTGACCGGCGTCCGGCCGGCGTCCGCGGTCAGTCCTGCATGCCGGCGCCCTCGCGGGAGCCCGCCGAAGCGGAGGCCGCGGCGGAGGCGGCCCGCAACAGCTCCCTCGCCCGCGCCTGGCTCACTTCGGTGTGGGCGATGACGGTCGGCACGGCGATGCCCGCGAGCAGCAGCCGCCACATCCGTACCACCCGGTCGCCCAGGTCCGCCCGCCCCTCGCTCGCCACCGCGGAATAGGTCTGCATGCCCGTACACGCCTCGACGACGAACTCGGCGAGCTCCTCCGGGTCGACGCCCGCCTGCAGCTCCCCCCTCTCGGCCGCCACGCGCAGACAGCCGGCCATGATCGCACCCCAGTCGCGGTACGGCTTGGCGTCCCGCAGACCGAACGCACCCTGCTCGGTGGTCAGCCGCACGCCCGCCCGCAGCAGCGGATCCGTCCTCAGCTGCTGGGACCAGACCAGGGTGATGTCCACGAGCCGCTGCAGCCCCTCCGACTCCAGCCACGGCACTATCGAATCGGGCTGCGCGTTCATCACCGCCCGGGCCAGCGCCTCCTTCGACTCGAAATGGAAGTACAGCGCCCCGGCCGTGAGCTCGGCCTGCTGAAGGATGTCCTTGATGCTCGCCCCGGCGAAACCGGACTCGTCGAACACCTCCGCCGCCGCCCGGAGCAACTGCCTCCGAGTCTGCACTCCCCGTTCCTGCCTGAGTTGACGAACCACCAGTACCTCCTAGCGAAACCGAACACTCTTTACGGTATCGGCCCCCGCCCCCGAACCTGCCCGATGCCGAGGAAACTCCCGCCAGCCAGCCGGAAAACACCCGTTCCGTCCACCCTCACGGCGACACCCTTGACCTACTCATACCCTCATCTTTACCCGTACATGACAGAAAAACAAAACGAGCGCTCTCTATATTGATGCCGACACGTCCACCGCGCCAAACACACCAGGCCGACCACATCCCTGGGGGGGATCAACATGACCGTGACAGCCCCGGCACGCGTCACCAAGCGTCCGCCGGCCACCCGCGTTCCCCGCGAGTACGTGCACAAGGCCGCCGCCTCGGAGGTCCTGCTGACCGGACTGTCCCCGGCCGGACCCGACCGCTTCCACATCACCGCCCGCTGGCCCTCACGGCACCCCTTCTACGGGCCCAAGGGCGGCTTCCACGACCCGCTGCTCGTCGCCGAGTCGGTCCGCCAGAGCGTGCCGCTGCTCAGCCACCTCGCCTACGCCGTCCCCTTCGGCCACCGCCAGTCATGGACCAGCCTGCACTACGAACTCGACCCCGCCGCCCTGACCTTCACCGGCAACGACGCCGACATCGACCTGCACGTCACCTGCACCGAGACCCTCCGCCGCGCCGGCCGGCTGGCCTCACTGCGCCTGCAGGCCGACCTCTACATCGACGGCCGCCCCCTCGGCATGGCCCACACCAGATTCCGCAACCTCTCCCCCGCCGTCTACCCACGCCTGCGCGGCCCCTACGCCGACCCCGCACACGCCGCACGACACGCCCTCCCCCTCCCCCCCGCCACCCACCCCGCCCACGTCGCCCGCACCCACACCCGCGACGTCGTCCTCACCCCCGCCCACACCCCCCA
>NZ_BEWA01000001.1:151072-376311 GCF_003112535.1 Streptomyces rishiriensis
CCCACACCACCCACCCCACCCCCACCACCAACCCCACCCCCAACCTCCCCACCAGCCTCGACGCCCACTTCCACCACTACATCGAACTCGACACCCCCTGCTGGATCCACAGCACACCCACCCAAGACCACAGCAACACCCACCGCCTCGTCCACGTCCAGGCCATACAGAACAACACCCCCGCCTTCACCGCCACCATCGCCCTCACCACACCCTGACCACCCCCGACCACCACCGACCACCCCCGGCCCCGCAGCCCACCAGCCGGGACCACACACCCGCCCACCGACCCCAGCCCAAACCTCCGCCACAACCCCCCACCCCAGGCCACCGCCCGCTCCGCCAACCGCCACCCGCGAACACGCCCGCCCCGACGTCGCCGCGAACACCGACGACGCCGTGCCCGCCCGCTGGCAGCCCCAGGTGCGCAAACGCCGGCAGAAGCAGACCGCCACCACACGCGGCATCACGCCGGCCGTGGCGTCAGTCCCACGTCCGCGCGGTCGCCGCGAAGAGACCCGGATCGCTGTGCACGGGGATCACACACACCAGGTGCCCGCCCGGCGCCCTCAGGACGTGGCACTGGAGCCAACAGGACACCTCCGTGGCGCCGAGCCCTACAAGGCGCTCGACCTCGGCGCCCACGTCGTCGGTTTCGACGTCGATGTGCATCCGCGGCGGACCGTCAACCGCCTGAACCACCGTCGCCAGCCCGTCCACCGCATCGACCAACCTCATGAACTGGGGCTCTGCCGCATCGGGACGCGCCGACACTCCCAGCGCGGCCGACCAGAACCCGGCCGCCGCCGAAGCTTCCTCGTCGGGGGCGTCGATGATGAGGGCGTACATGCGCGATCGGTGCATGAACGCCACCATAAGGGCTGCCCGGCAAGCCCCCGGGGCGCATCAGCGGACCAGGCCGAGGCGGAGAAGGAGCGACTCAACGAGGAGATCGCCGAGCTGAGGCAGCCCTCCGACGCGGCCCAGCGGTGGCAGGCGCCACCCGCACCCGACGAGCAGACGGCCCCGGCTCCGGCCTCGTCGCCCCAGCAAGGCCACCGACAAGGGCGGCATCGACAAACTCCGCGAGCGCCCGCAGGGCAAGAAGTACAAGGAGGGCGAGCAATGGCCGGCCCTCCAGCGCCCCACCTGGCGGCCCGACATCCGCGCCGCCGTCATCTCCAAGGCCCGGGTCAACATTCACCGCAAACTGCGCAACATGGCCACGATGACGGGCCTGTACCCACCCGCCGTACTCTCCGACTGCGCCGTCTACCCCTCACCAGGGGAGAGCCCGCTGGACTTCCTCCCGTACGCGGCATTCCGGCAAGCCGCAGCCGGGCGGGTTCCCGCCTCGGGCCCACGCCGGGACCGGCGAAGCCGGAGGGCGTCCAGTCCATGCTGTGGGCAGTCGACCTGATGGAACAGGGCTACGACCCCGCCCGCCACATCAAGGGCGGCGACGCCGTCCTCGACGAAGGCGAGGAGGCCATGGGGGAGATCGACGACGCCATCGAACGCGCGGACCGGGAGAGCTTCACCCGCCAGCCGCCCAAGACCCTCCAGGCCCGCATCAACTTCCTGATCAAGCAGCTCAAGACGACCAAAGCCGTCGCGGCGGAGCTCGGGGTCAGCCAGCGGTCAGCGGAGCGCTACCGCAAAGACGAGCGCAAGCACCCCCCGAAGAACACCACCGCGAAGATCGACGACGCCGTGCGGCGGCGCTGGCAGCCCCAGATCCGCAAACGCCGGCGCAAGCAGGCCGTCACGACCGGGATCACGGGGAGACCCGGGCCCGGTTCGGCTACACCGCACCCATCGGCACCACCGACGACGCACGCTTCCGCCGCCTCACCGTCCGTCTGCCCGCGGCCTACGCCCAACGCCTCCTTCAACGCCCGCGACGCCGGAGCCGGCGACCAGCAGCTGCGCCAGATCATCGCCGAAGGCTTCAAAGACGTGTACTTCCAGAACAGCGGAAACCGCGCCACCGCACTCACCGACATCACCCCCAACGACATCGACTACCTCGACATCGACTACTGACCCGGCGCCGGCTCGCAGGCCCAGCACCTGCTTGTTGAGCCGACGCACGGTAGTTGTCACACAGGCACGCTTGTCGTCACCGGCGTAGTGGTGCGGCTGTTCGGCATCACCGAGCAGACCGCCATGCGCTACCTCGGCGCGGACCTCCCGGAACGCACCGCCAAGCTGCCCAGGTAGCCCGCCTGGTTCAGCCCTGGACGGTAGCGAGCCAGTCGGTCAGCAGGCTGTTGACCTCGTCCGGGCGTTCCTGCTGGACCCAGTGGCCGCAGCCGTCCAGGAGGTGGGAGGCGGACAGAGCAGCAAGAGCGGCGGCAGGTAGTGGTTGACCAGGTCCGCTGCTGTCTCGGCGTCGTCGACGGTGACGACGAAGCGTGTCCCGCGGGTCAGTTCGAGCCAGAGAGCGTCGCCTTCCCTGAGGGAGACCGCCCGCATGCCAGGCTTCCATCGGTAGCCCCAGCCCCCCACTTCCATGGGCCGGGTCCAGCGAGCCTCGGCGCGTGCGATCCGGTCCACCGTGATCTTGCGTCGAAGAAAGGGTGCAAGGGCTGAGGCCACCGTGACGCCGTTTGCGGACACGGTCACCTTGATGCCGCCGGTGACGAGGAAGGCGGCTGCTGCGGTCAGAAGGATGAGACTGACAGTCCGGTACTCGTCGACGAATGCGGCCACCGTGACGAGGGCGATGGCGAGAACTACGCCGACAGCGAGCATCCAACCGCTGTACTGCGACCGGTACCAGACCGTTCGCTTGTCGTCGTGCTGAGAGTGCATCAGTGCCTCCGTGGGAGAAAGCGGCCTATGAGCGCGATTGCGGTGCCAATGGCGAGCGCGATGAAGAACTGGTGGAGAGGGACAGAGACGTCCTGGCCGTCAGCGGACTTGGTGCTGGCCTGCAGCAAGGCATACAGCAGATATGCCGTTGCCATGGCGACCGCCCAGGCAAGGGTCACGATCGTGCGGAACGAGCCTGGCGCACTGTCCTCGTCGTCGCCGGCCAGCGCCCAGACCAGGAAGAGAACGGCCTCGATGACGAAGACCACCAGGCCTCGGCGGAGGCCACGTACACCCGCCGCCGCGGCAGCAAGGCTGGTTCGCCTGCCCCCTCTGCTGCGGCCGGCGGCAGGAACCAAAGGCGGACAGTGCCGTCTGCGCCGCTTCCTGGAAGCAGTCCGCTATCCCACCCTGACGACGTTCGCCCGCGACGCGGGCCTCGATCCGGGCACGGTGACCCTGCAGATCCACAAGCTGGAACAGGACCTGGACGGCGAGCTCCTTTCCCCTGCGGAGTCAAACACCCCAAGCAGCTCACCCGCCTTGGCAAGAAGGTCGTGGCCGCCGCGGCGCCGTATACCGACCAGCTCGGTGATCTCCACGGACCACGCCACAAGCCGAAGGCCCTCGCCTCGCCCGAGCTGCGATAGCCCGCGGGCATGAGCAACGGTGAATCTGGGCGGTTCCTCCTGCGCGGGCCGCGAGGCATCTGGATCATGGGAGGGGGTGTTCTTCGCCCGCGTCGAGGAGTTCGGTCACGAGCCGACGGGCGTACGCGGCGTCGAGTCCGGCCGGGCGGAAGAGGATGCGGTACATCATGGGGGCGACCACGCGGTCCATCGCCGTCTCGACGTCGGGAGTGTTCTCCTCGCGGCCGATCGCGCGGGCGAGGACGACGTCGATCTGTTCGGCCGCGTAGGCCGAGCACCGACCGGCGTTGCTGCCGTCCGGGTCGCCGAGCAGAGCGTCACGGATGTAGGCGCGGCCGGAGGGGGACGACATCTCGTCGAGGAACTGTTCGGCCCAGGCCGTCAGGTCGGACAGCAGGTCGCCGTGGTCCTCCGGCGCGGTGTCGGGCCTCAGGCGCTCCACCGCGACGTCCGACAGCAGCTCCTGAAGGTCGCCCCAGCGGCGGTAGATCGTCGAGGGGGTGACTCCGGCGCGCTGGGCGACCAGCGGGACGGTCACCGCGTCGCGGCCCCGCTCCGACAGGATGTCGCGGACGGCGGTGTGCACCGAAGCCTGGACCCGTGCACTGCGCCCACCGGGGCGCACCATCGGCTTACGACTCATGACTCCACCTTAAAGCACGGTTATTGCGTTTAGGTGGAGTGTGTCGGTTCGACGGCCGCGCCAGGCCTCCCTCGCCGGTCTCCTCGCTGCGGGCATCCGGTCCTGATCCCGACCGGAGCCGAACAGCATATGGGCCGGTCCGGAACCGTCCGGCCCGCACGCCGCTCTCAGGCGGCCGGCGCTAGCGACCGGGCGGACTGCGTCCGCTCGTACGCGTGGCCCACCCGCAGCAGTTGCCGCTCGCCGAAGGGCCGCCCGAGCAGCTGCATGCCGATCGGCATGCCCGCCGTGTCGTGGCCCACCGGGACGGACAGAGCGGGCACTCCGGTGATGTTGGCCGGGGAGGAAAGACGCACGTAGGCGTCGGAGACAGCCTCGGTCGAGCCGTCGGACCAGGTGACGCTCTCCTGGCCGGCCTTCACCGCGGTCATCGGGACCGTCGGGGCGGCGATCACGTCGACCTTCTCCAGAACGCGAGCCCATTCCTCCTGCATCAGCGTCCGGGAGCGCTGGGCACGCAGATAGTCGCCCGCGCCCATCAGCTCACCGGCCTCCAGGAGGATGCGGACGTCCGCCTGGTACAGCTCGGGGACCGTGCGCAGCGTGCCCTCGTGGTAGGCGGTGGCCTCCGGAACCATCAGCCCCCACTGCGTGGCGTGGATGTACCGGGTCATCGGGATGTCGATCTCGACGAGATGGACGCCGAGCGTCTCCAGCTGCGCGATGCCCCGGCGGACGGCGGTCTCCACCTCCGCGTCGACATGGTCGAAGTAGTAGTTGCGCGGTACCCCGACGCGCACGCCCGCCAGGTCCGGCTCCCGTTCCGGCCGATGGTCGACGGCGGAGGTGTCCAGCGAGGCGGGGTCACGCGGGTCGTGCCCGGCGAGGACGTTCAGGACCAGGGCCGCGTCCTCGACGGTGCGGGTGACCGGGCCGACGTGGTCCAGCGACCAGGACAGTGACGTGACGCCGTGGCGCGGCACCAGCCCGTAGGTCGGCTTGAGGCCGACGACCCCGTTCAGCGCGGCGGGAACCCGGATCGACCCGCCGGTGTCGGTGCCTAGGGCGAAGGTCGCCGCCCCGGCCGCCACCGCGACGGCGGACCCGCCGCTGGAGCCTCCCGCGACCCGGCCGCGGTCCCAGGCGTTGCCGGTCTGCGGGGTGGTCAGGCCGTAGGCGAACTCGTGGGTGTGGGTCTTGCCGACCAGGACGGAGCCTGCGGCCCGCAGCCGGGCGGCGACCGTGCTGTCGGCGCCGGCGCGGTGGCCGGCCCGGACCCGGGAACTGGCGCTGGTGGGCGAGCCGGCGACGTCGATCAGGTCCTTGAGCCCGGCCGGGACGCCGTGCAGCGGCCCCCGGAACATGCCGCGGGCCGCTTCCTGCTCGGCCTCCCGCGCCGCGCCGCGGGCCTGCTCAGCGGTGACCGCGACGTACGCCCCGACGTGCGGGTCCACCTGGTCGATGCGTTCGAGGACCGAGTCCACCAGCTCGACGGGGGACAGCCGGCGGGCCCGGATCTGCTGCGCGGCGTCGGCGAGGGTCAGCTCATACGGCTGCATCGCGCTTCTCCTTTCCGGCACGGTAGGCGCCGGCGGGCGGGGTGTCCCCGAAGTCCAGCTCACGCAGGACCGAGACGACGGAGTGGATGTGGCCGGCGGTGGCGGCGACCGCGGCGTGGCGGTCATCGGGTAGCGGAAGTCCGGCACGGGCGGTCCAGCGGGCGGCCTCGGGCGGCGTGAGTTCAGCGGAGGACACAGGCTTTCTCCTGATCAGGGGCGTGGCGACGAAGCACCCCGTAGCAAAAGCTAACGGTTTGCTTTAACTCGACTGTAGGCCCTACGGTCGAGTTAAAGCAAATACATTGCATTTACGGAAGGAGTCCCATGCCCGGCGTCATCTGCGACGCACCCTCGGCGTCCGACGCACCCGCGCACATCGCTCATCAGGCCACCCGCACCCGTACGAGGAGGCGCACGGCTTCCTTCGCCCTCGACGTGTCGATACTCGCGGCCCTCCTGGCCGCGTCCAGCGCTCCGACCCCGCTCTACCCTCTCTACCAGGACCAGTGGGGCCTCTCCGCGCTCGCCGTCACCGTGGTCTTCAGCGCGTACGCCCTGGCCCTGTTGCTGGCCCTGCTCACCACCGGAGCGCTCTCCGACCACCTGGGGCAACGCCCCGTCCTGGCAGGCGCTTTGCTCATGGCGGCCGCCTCCATGGTCCTCCTGGCCTCAGCGGACGGCGCGGGCTCCCTGACCATCGCCCGGGTCCTGCAAGGAGCGGCCACCGGCGCGGCCACCAGCGCCGCGGGCGCGGCACTCCTCGACCTGGAGAACCCCCGGCGCCCGGGCCGATCCGCCCTGGCCAACAGCGTCACCCCGGTCGCCTGCATAGCCACCGGCGTGCTCGTCTCCACCCTGCTCGTCCGTTTCGCCCCCGCCCCCACCGTCTTCGTACTGCTGGCGGCGTTGTTCCTCGCCCAGGCGATCGCGGCCACCTTCACCACGGAGACGGCCCACCGCCGCGTGGGAGCGCTGCGGTCGCTGCGCCCGCGGGCCGGCGTCCCGCCCCCGGTCCGCCGCACCCTGCTGGCCGCGGGCGCCGCTGTGGGCACCGTCTGGGCGCTGGGCGGCTTCTACTCCTCCCTCGGCCCGGCCCTCGTAGGCCTGGTGGCCCCCGACGCCCCGCAAGCAGCCCGTGGCATGGTCTTCTTCACCCTCAGTGCCACTGCCGCGCTCACCGTATGGGCGCTGCGGCGCACGCCGCCCCGCGCCATGGCGATCGGCGGCTGCCTGTCCGTCCTGCCCGCCGCGGCCCTGACCCTGAGCGGTCTGCACAGCGCCGGGCTGCCCGCCGTCTACGGCGGCGCGGTGCTGGCCGGCATCGCCTTCGGCGCCGTTTCCCAGGGGGCGCTGCGTATGCTCCTCGCCTCGCTCGACGAGCGGGACCGCGCCGCGACACTGGCCGCCTACTACATCCTCAGCTACCTCGCCATGAGCCTGCCCGCCGTCGCCGCGGGCGCCGCCACCCAGCACTACGGGCTGGGAACCACCTCACACGCCTACGCCATCATCGCCGCTCTCCTCGCCCTGGCGGCCCTGGCGGCCCTGGCGACACTCACCGCGTCACGACGCGTAGCGGCCCGCCCCGAAGCCGACCGCTTCCGCTGAAGCGAACAACCAACCGCTTCCGCTGAAGAGATCAAGGGAAACGACACACAATGCACACCTCCCCCGCCACCACCCCCATCCCCTCCTGGACCGTGGGCGGCGTCACCGTCCACCGCATCGACGAAGTCGCCCTGCCGCCCGCGACCGGACCCTGGCTGCTGCCCGACGCCACCCCTGAGATGGTGACCGCCCAGGACTGGCTGCTCCCCCACTTCGCCGGCCAGGACGGGATTCTGCACATCGACAGCCACAGCTTCGCGTTCGTCGTGAACGGGCTGCGCGTTCTCGTCGACACCGGCATCGGCAATGGCAAGGAGCGGGCCAACCCGGCCTGGCACAACCTGCGGACCGACTTTCTGGAGCACCTCACCGCCGCCGGTTTCCCCCCGGACTCCGTCGACCTGGTGATCCTCACCCACCTGCACGCCGATCACGTCGGCTGGAACACACGGCAGGTGAACGGCGAATGGGTCCCCACCTTCCCCAACGCCCGCTACCTCACCTCCCGCGCCGAACGGGAGTTCTGGGCCACGTACGACATGGAGGAGGCACGCGAACAGATGTTCCGCGACTCCGTAATCCCGGTCGAACAGGCGGGTCTGCTGAGCACGGTCGACGTCCCGCACAAGGGGGCCGAGATCTCCCCCGGCCTGCGCTTGATCCCGACACCCGGCCACACCCCCGGCCACGTCGCGGTGAAACTGACCAGCCAGAAGGAGACGGCGCTGATCTCCGGCGACTGCGTCCACCACCCCGTCCAGCTCGCCCACCCCGTCATCGGCGCCTGCGTCGACATCGACCCGCGGCAGTCCGAGGCCACCCGCCGCGAGCTGCTCGGCTCCCTCGCCGGCACGGACACCCTCCTCCTCGGCACCCACTTCACACCGCCCACCGCCGGCCGCGTGGTCGCCCACGGGGACGCCTACCGACTGGATCCCGTCCCCGCTTCCTGATTGCCGTTGCCACACTGAGCCTTTTCCAACCTGCAGATTCGGTACGGTAGTTGGGGTGACAGACGAGTGAAGCCCCTGGTAGACGGGTTCACGACCAAGATCACCCGTTCCGCCAGAGGCTTCACGTGCTTGTCTACCCGTCCGGGCTGGACCTGTCCAGCCCGCACCTTCGTTTCCTCACTGCCCGCCTCCGGGAACGCCGCCGCGCGATCGGCAGCCGGTGGCGCCGGCTGAGCGCCGGCCGGCAGGCCCTGCTCACACTCGCCCACCTGCGCAACGGGCATCCGTACGCCCAGCTCGCGGCCGGGTTCGGCATCGGGACCACGACCGCCTACCGCTACATCACCGAGGCCGTGGACGTCCTGGCCGCTCTCGCACCGAGCCTTGCCGAGGTTGTACAGAGCGCATCGACGAAGGCGTTCGTGCTCCTGGACGGGACGCTGCTGCCGACAGACCGGATCGCCGCGGACCGGCCCTTCTACTCCGGCAAACACAAGAAGCACGGCATGAACGTGCAGGTCCTGGCCGACCCGGCAGGCCGACTGCTCTGGGCCTCACCAGCCCTGCCCGGCGCCATCCACGACGTCCGCGCCGCCCGCGAGCACGGCATCATCGACACCCTCGCCGATGCCGGCATCAAGCGCTGGGCCGACAAGGGCTACCGAGGCGCCGGAGGCACGGTCCGCACCCCCTGCTGGGGTCGCTGGGAGACGCTCTCCACAGGTCAGCAGGCCGTCAATCGATCCCACGCGAAGATCCGGGCCCTCGTCGAACCCGCCATCGCCACCCTCAAGACCTGGCGCCTCCTGCGCAAACTCCGCTGCTCGACCACCCGCATCACCCACCTCGTCCAGGCAGTCCTCACCCTCCACCTCACCGGCTCGAACTGAGGTTGGAAAAGGCTCACTGTCCTACCAAACTTCGTGGGTACTGGTTAAGAGGGCGTCTCACGTGGCAAGTTTCGCGAGCTTCTTGTAGCAGGTCAGGGCAGCGGCCAGGCCGAGGAAGGCGAGGAAGTGCGAGCCCTTTCGTTCGTATCGGATGGTCAGGCGGCGGTAGCCGAAGAGCCAAGCGATCGACCGCTCGATCTTCCAGCGGTGCCGACCAAGGCGTTCGCCGGACTCGACGCCTGGTCGCGCGATGCGCGCGACGAGCCCACGCTCGCGCAGCCAGCTGAGGTGTTCGGCGGAGAAGTACGCCTTGTCCGCACGGAGTTTGACGGGCCGGTGCCGCCGTGGTCCCCGGCGGGACCGGACGGCGGGGATGCCGAGGATGAGCGGCTTGAAGGCGAAACTGTCGTGCATGTTCGCACCTGACACGGCGACGGCGAGGGGGATGCCCTGGGCATCGGACAGCACGTGCAGCTTGCTGCCCTTCTTGCCGCGATCGACCGGGTTCGGCCCCGTCAGCGATCCCCCCTTCTTGGCGCGAACGGAGGCCGCGTCGACGATCGCCGAGGTCCAGTCCACCTCGCCCCGGACCCTGAGTTCGTCCAGCACCGCCCGATGCAGCCGACGCCACAGGCCGACCTCGGTCCATACCGTGAAGCGGCGATGCGCGGTGGCGGAGGATGTGCCGAACGTCGGCGGCAGATGCCGCCAGGCACAGCCGCTGGTCAGCACGTACACCACTGCGGTGAACACGGCCCGCTCGTCACGTGGAGCGGTCCCGCCACCTTGCGGTCGAGCCGCGAACAACGGCAGTAACGGGGTGACCAGCTCCCAGAGTTCATCAGGAACCAGACGCTTCGACAGATCAGCACTCACGGCCGGCAACATGCCGCTCGAACATCAAGTTACGTGGGACAGCCTTCTATGCCTTGACTGATGCGGCCGATCTGGCGGCCTTCTCGATCTTCGCGCAGTAGGCGGTGCGGGCGTCCTCATCGATCTGCATCTCGTGTTCGGGGCGCATCCCGGTTCGGCCGTCGACGCCTTCACGCAGGATATCGGCGTGCCCGGTATGCCGGTTGGTCTCGCCGAGGACGTGGACCAGGATGGCGAACAGGTTCGTGTTGGAGTAAGGCTCCGGCCACCACGGCACGTGGCCGGGGGCATCGAGGGCAAGCTCGTCGATCGTCGCGTCTGAGTGTTCCCACGTGCGCCGGTAGGACTCGATGATCTGATCGCGCGCCTCGTCCTCAGCCGCCCACAGATCGCTGCCGTCGTGGTCCTGCCACCGGGGCAGCGGTTCCGGGGACGGCCGGTCGAAGACCTCGCCGAAGTACCTGGCCTCGACGCTGGCCACGTGTTTGACCAGGCCGAGGAGGTTGGTCCCGGTCACTGTCAAAGGTCGGCGGGCGTCGTACTCGGACAGGCCGTCGAGTTTCCAGAGCAGCGCCTTGCGGTCCCGCCGCAGTCTCTCGTGCAGGCTGTTCTTCGCGAATTCATCGATCATGCAGCATGCCTCGGCATCAGCGTCACACCCGCCGAGTTCCGCGCCCTTCCGATCACACCCAAAACCTTCCACGGTGACTGGAACTACACGCTGTCTCCCGTTCCACCGCGAGCGCCAGACGCGCCGGCAACGACACACCAGGCCGACCCGGCCCTGACCGCGATGCTCACCGACCCGGCCCTGACCGGCATGTCGCGAACCGACTTCGAGCATCTGGTGGCGGTCTCGGAGCCTTTCTGGGATGCCTTGGCCGAGGCAGCATTCCAGCGACGCTTCCACCGCCCGCGCAGCTACCGGCACCCACAGACCAGCAGCGTGGACCACACCCACCGACTGCTGGCAGCCCTCCTCCGCCGCCGCAGAGCGGTGACCATGACGTTCCTGGCCCAACTACTGGACGTCAACCGCACCAACCTGTCCATCCAGTACCAGGACGCAAAACGGCTCCTGGACCTGCACCGGATCCTCGTCACGCCGATACCAGGATCGCCCGCCCGCACATTGGAACAGCTACACGCCCGAACTACCCTCGCAGGAACCCGTCGCTGACAGTTATTGAAATACGGGCCCCGGCGGTTCCGGAGTACTGCCTTTGCACCCCGGCCGACCGCAGGCCCTTCTTCAGGAAGCCGGTGTCGTCGACGATCAGCACCGCGTCTCGGTCGCCGAGGTGTTCCACGACGTAGTCAGAGCAATCGTCAAGAGTTGTGGGTGAAGTCTTGGCTCGGGGTTCTTTTGGAGCGTCGGGGCGCCACGTGCTCGGTGAGGCTGAGCCGTACGACTGATGGACGCACGGGCTTCGACCGGGGCCCGCGCGTCGCTTCGCGGCGGTCTCGGCGAAATCGGACAATGCGAGTCTGAGGCAGCATATCCGGTGATTAGGGCGGGCGAAGGCGGCCATGGCCAGGATGAGCGGACCAGAAGGACAGCCCGTTCACGCGGGGAAGATCATGGGCTGGGTGTCGAAGGTGTTTCAGCTCCACCCCGAGGGCGTGAATTGGCCGCGAGCGGTGTTCTTCCTGGACATCGCGCTGGTGCCACTGGTCGTTTTCTGGGCGATCGGGCATGAGGAGTACCTGCTCAGCGCGTTGTTCGGCCTGCTGTTTGCCTGGCTGGACGACCCGGGCGGGGGCTTCGGGCACCGTGCGTCACACGTCGCCGTATTTGCGCTGATCGGCGCAGGGCTGACGGCGCTGGGGTTCGGCATCGGCGGAGAGGCTTGGGGTTGGTTGGTGCTGGCCGCCTTCGCAGTCACCCTGGTGGCGGGGCTGGCAGTCGCTTTCGGGGTTCGCAGGTTCGTGACCGCCCTGCTTCTCAATGTCTGGTTCATCCTCGCCCTGTCGCTCGCGTTCAGCTTCCAGCAACATGCCCGCATCACCAGCTACACCTGGGGTCAGGTTCTTGCGTGGTCCGGGGGGTCGGTGTTGTGGATCGTGGTGACGTTCATCGGGTGGCTGATCCGCGGGCGCGAGGACCGGCCCCAGCCGATCGCGGAACTCCCTGGCGACACTTCGCGCCAGAAGCTGACCCTCCCGAAGGTCATGTTCGCGGTGATCCGCGCCATGGCCATCGCCGGCAGCGTCGCGCTGGCATTCGGACTGAACCTGTCGCACGGCGTCTGGCTGCCGATCGCGACCATGATCGCGCTGAAGCCGAGCCTGGAGCAGGCCACGCTGGTCAGCGCGCAGCGCCTTGCCGGAGCGTTGATCGGTGCCGTCGTGGCTGCGCTGCTGCTGCTGATCCCGACCAGTGAACACGGACTGAGGCTGTTCGCGGTCGAGCGCGGACTCGAAGTGGTCGCGCTCGTGTTGTTCATGCACGGGGTGGGGATCCGCTTCTTGAACTACGCGCTCTACTGTGCGGCCATCGCGGCGGGGGCGCTCGTCCTGATTGACCTCCCGCAACCCTCCGACTACGCCGCCGAGGGCTACCGGGTGCTGTGGACGTTCTGCGGTGTGGGGATCGGTGTGCTCGTCATGCTGCTCGCCGGCCTGCTCGCCAAGCGCACCGCCCAGACAAGGTCACAGCAGGAACGAATGGGAACCTGACCGCTGTCGCCCCCATCATCAACGGTTCCAGTCTGCTTAATCCGTGCTCTTCCGGCCGGCCGCAGGATGTTGGCTGAGGCGGACCGCGCCCACGATGACCTTGACGGCCAGGCCAAGGATGATCAAGTCGGCCAGCATCTGCGCGGTGACCACCAGCCGCGCTCCCTCGGTCTTGGCGGTGATGTCGCCGAATCCGACGGTAGAGAACACAGTGACGGTGAAGTAGAGCCCGTCGGTATGAGAAAGGTGCCCGCCGAAGCTGCCGGGTGTCACCGAGGCAATCGAGACGTAGGTGGCCGCGAACAGCAGCAGGAAGAACGGCACGCTGGTGGCCAGCGCCTCGACGGCCCGCACACCCGGCCCTGAGGAGCGCATGATCGAGCGAACCTGTAGGACGACCAAGGCGATGAATCCCGCGAGCCCGATGAGGAGCTTGGTGACGGCGGCCGCCGCCGAGGAGCGATCGAAGGGGATCAGGTATTACGCGCTCACCAGCGCAGCCACCGAGCCGACCACGCGCAGCAAGATCCACAGGATCCTGCGAGAAGAGGGCCACCCCTCCACTCCTGAACGCACGCTCGACACGGCGCTCCGCGCCGACTCTGCCCGCTCGTCACCCGACTCGCCTGGGGGCTTGCCCTTCTCCCGCACAATGCACCTCCTGGCACGATCACCTGGAATGGTGACCAGCCGGAGCGACATCACGTGGAAGCGACACGCGGTCCAGGATTGCGAGCTTCAACGGTGCTACTCAGGCCGCAACCTCCTCAGTGCGTTCGACCAGGACGCCGTTCTCGAAGCGTGCGCCGGCTCGGACCAGCGGGACCAGGTGTGCGCCGGTGATCGCGCGCCAGCGGGCTTGGGCGGACTCGACGAGCTTGAACACCATCGCGAGGGCGGCGGCTGGGCTGCCAGCGCCTCGGGTGACTTTGGTGCGGAGTTTGACGGTCGAGAAGGTCGACTCGATGGGGTTCGTGGTCCGCAGGTGGATCCAGTGCTCGGCCGGGAAGTCGTAGAACGCGAGCAGTTCCTCCCGGTCGTCGGTGATCTTCGCGACGGCCTTGGGCCACTTGGCGCCGTAGGTCTTCGCGAACGCATCGATCGCCTTCTCCGCGTGGGTGCGGTCCTCGGCGTTGTAGATCTCCTGCGCGGCCTTCGTCGACCCGGGTTGGGCGGACTTGGGCAGGCAGTTGGTGACGTTGCGGGCTTTGTGAACCCAACATCTTTGATGCCGGGCGGCTGGGAACACCTCAGCCAGCGCCTTCCATAGGCCCATCGCGCCGTCGCCGACCACCAGCTCGGGGTCGCGCATGCCGCGGCGTCGGCAGTCGCGCAGCAGGTCCGCCCACGACTCTGTCGACTCGCGCAGCCCCTCGGCCAGGGCGATCAGTTCCTTGGTGCCGTCCAGCCGCACCCCGAGCACCACCAGGACGCACGAGTGGGCCTGGCCGAGGCGAACCTTGGGGTGCACGCCGTCGGCCCACACGTAGACGTAGTCCCGGTGGGACAGGTCCCGATCCTGGAAGGCAGCATGGTCGTCCTGCCATTGCTTCGTCAGCCGCGTCACGGTCGCCGCCGACAGTCCGGCGGTGCCGCCGAGGAACTGCTCCAGCGCGGGCACGAAGTCCCCAGACGACAGGCCGTGCAAGTAGAGCAAGGGCAGTACCTCGGACACCTTGGGCGACTTGCGGCACCACGGCGGCAGAATCCTCGAGGAGAACCGCTGCCGCTCGCCAGAGGCCTCGTCGACGCGCCGGTCGTTCACTCGCGGGGCCTCGACCTGGACGGGTCCGGCCGCGGTCACGACAGTGCGGGGCCGGTGGTGGCCGTTGCGGACCACCAAGCGGTGCCCGTGCTCATCGGTCTCGGCGGCCAACTCGGCTATGTACTGGTTGACTTCGGCCTCCAGGGCGGCGGCGAGCATCCGGCGGGCGCCTTCGCGGACGATCTCGTCGATCAGGGAGCCGGACTGTCTGGAGCCTTCATCGGTGACTACGCTGAGCATGGGCGTGCCTTCCCGACCCGCGCTGCAACGCGGGCCTACTCGGTGACCAACACAGGATCGTTCGGGAAGGTACGCCCTCCGCGTTTTATCCCGAAGCCGATCCACAAGTCCTGAGCATTGCTCACGTAGTCACGGACGTCGTCCAGGACCTCGTCCGCGTCCCACTCGATCCGGTTCAGCATCCGCTGGATCCGGTCCGGGCCGTCGTGACCGGCCTCCTCGGCCACCGTCCAGCCGTTCTTGCGCTCCAGCGGAGCAATCAGCCCCCGCATGTAGGCCAGAGCCGACTCCCGCGGCTCCGACCTGTTGAAGCGGTACACGAACCGCTCATGCAGAGCAGTCAGTTCACCCGCCCACCATCTGACATCAGCAAGGTCCCCACCCATAACCACACCAACGACCGACCTGGCCAGCAGTCACGACAGACACCGTTGCAGTACTAGGCCGGACGGTGATGTACGGCGTGTCGAGCAGCGGGTTCGACGATGTACCGCTCACCAGCCTCTTCCGTCTGAAGTCCCTGACCGGCTTCTCCTTGCTGGCCTGGCGCGCGGCCGATCCGGAGCGAGCAAGGCAGGACATCGCCGAGGTCACGGACTACTCGGTGGCCGGACGTCTGCGCACGGCGGTCCATGCCCGGCTCCCGCTCACCGAGGCGGTTGAGGCGCACCGCCTGCTGGAAGAGCGGTCGAATCTCGGCCGGGTCCTGCTCCTGCCCTGACGGAGCGTCCTTTCCCCACAGAAGCGCAGCAAGGGCCTCCCGCTGCGTGGCCGGGCTCGCCACCAAACGCCCAGGGTCATCGCCCCGGAGTGGTCCGTCCCGTCCCTGACGGTTGTGAGGCGTCGGTGAGGTCGGCGCCGGTGGCGGCGTCCCGCTGGAAGTGGTCGGTGCCGTGCCAGCGGCGGCCCGGCCTGGACTACGCGACGCTGGACGACCTCTCCCGGTTCCTCGCCCTGCACTTCTGGGCCGACCTGGAAGCGCATCATCCTGGGATCCACTCGCTGCACCTGCCGGCGCAGGTGGCGGTGCAGTGCAAGCAGCGGGCCCAGACGAAGACCGTGCGGCGACGCCGCAGCGACGGCACCTACGACGAGGTCGTGTCCCCCCGCCTGGACGGCTCCGCTCTGCTGATCGCGGTCCGGGCCCTCTACCTGGATCTCGCCCGATGGGCCGGGGAGGAGCCAGCCCGCTGGGGCCCGTGGGTCGGCCCTGCCCGATCAGGGAGGCCGACCTCAACGTCAAGAAACACGGCCAGCGGGTCAAGGCCCGCATGGACCAGCGCACCCGGCAACGCCTGCCCGCCCTGCCGACGGTGGTCCGCGCTGCCAAAGAACTCTGGACAACGCCCAGACCCGACTGCACGCCGTCCACATCGCTCCGGTCGGCGGCCGGTTCGAGGTCCTCGGCGAGACTTTCACCCGCACCAAAAGGCCAGGATCCACCTGGGTCTACGACGTTTGCGGGCGACGCCGGGACCTGGCCCAGCGGGAGCGCCGGGCCTTCTGGCGATGGGCCATGGTCGAATTCCTGCAGCACACCGGAGCCCGGATCGAGGAGATGCTGGACCAGCCATCACAGCCTGATCCAGTACCGACTGCCCACGACGGGCGAGGTCGTGCCCCTGCTGCAGATCGCCCCCTCGAAGACCGACCAGGAGCGCGTCCTGCTGGTCAGCCCCGAACTCGCCGACGTCCTGAGCACCATCATCACCTGCGGGAGCAGACGTGTCCGGGACCCGCGGACCGGCGCCGTCCCGCAGGTCGCCGCCTATGACTACAACGAACGCGTATGGAATCCGCCCATGCCGCTGCTGTTCCAGTACGACCGCAGCGGCGAGATCTCTGCCATGAACGGCGAGTTCCTCCGCAAATGCCTCAACGACGTCCTCGGCGCCACCGGCCTGACCGACGCCGAGGGCTGCCCCCTGGACTTCGACCCGCACGACTTCCGGCGCATCTTCATCACCGACGCCATCCGCAGCGGCCTCCCCCACACATCGCCCAAGTCATCGCCGGACACCCCGACATCAACACCACCATGGGCTACAACGCGATCTACCCGGCCGAAGCCACCTAAGCCCACCGCGCGTTCATCACCCGCCGCCGAGCCCTGCGCTCCAGCGAGGAAACCGCACCCCCACATCCGAGGAATGGGACGTCTTCCTCGGCCACTTCGAACGACGCAAGCTCTCCGTCGGCATCTGCGCCCGCGCCTTCGGCACCTCCTGTATCCACGAACACGCATGCTTCTCTGAACCAGTAACTACGGTCCGTTGAGGCAGTCGGCAAACCTGTGGCACATGAGTACCGTCCCGGGCCAGGATGCGGCTATGCGTGATGTCCAGAGCGATCCCGAGTTGCAGGATCTGGTTCGGCGGTTCGTCACGCCTGATCGGCGATACCTTCGGTTGGGCGGGAGCGTTTTCCGGTTGAGCCCGGTCGAGCGCTCCGCGTTTGTGCGGGATCTGGCTCAGGCTGCGTACGAAATCACTCCGGCGGAGCTCGGCGTCCTCTTCGAGGGTGGATGGCGCGAGCGCAAGACTGCCGCCTGGCTGGTTGCTGTGGCCCACAGGTCCGAGTTCCGCGAGCTCATAGGCCGGCTCCTGCTGGCCAGCGAGGGGCCGTATGCGGGCGCGGCATACTGCGTCGCCCTTGCGAAGTTCGGTACTGCAGCGGATGCCGAACTGCTCAGCGCATACCTTGATCACTACTTGTCGCGTCCCGACCTCGACTACGACCAGGCAGTCGTCCTTGGGACGCTTCTGTACCTCGATGAGATTCTCGGCTCCGAGTACACGACACGGTTCCTTGCCCCGGCCGGTCCCTGGGACCGATGGCTCGAAGTCCGGGCCGTGGCGGCTCTCGACCCGCATGACTGTCGGCAGGCCGTGCAGCAACTGTGCGCTTTCGTCGACGAGACCGCTGAGGTCTTCGCCTCGCTGGCCTGCGGGAGCTGATCATGACCGAGCGGGACATCATCCTCAACGAACTCGCCCAAGGACTGCGCCCGATGTCACAGGGCATCGAGTGGTTCGACACCCACAGCCCGGAGGAGCAGGCCGAGATACTCCTGTTCCTGCGCCACCACTGCGTGCAGGCGCGCGCCGTCACCGAAGACGGACCGGAGAGCATCCGACGTGCCGGGCTGCGCCCGACGCACACCCCGGCGGTCTTGATCACCTGCGGCCCGATCGACCAGCAACTGGGGAAGATCGCCGGCCTCACCCCTGTCGACGAACGACGCAAGGCGTTCCGGCTACTGGTCGAGGTCCTCGCGGTCGCAGACGAACGGCGCCGCGAACGCTTCTGCTCCGGCGGATGCGGTCACTGGTGGCATAACCTGCCCGTCGCCGACGGGTGAGGACGAGTCCCCCGCCGCTGGCCTCCGCCCCTGGACTCCATGTGCGGCAAGACGGACTGACGGCAGTGTTCATGCGCTCGTGTCGTCGGCGGCGGAGTCGATCACCGCGCTCAGGGCCTGCAAGGCGCCATCGTATTGGTGGCGGTCGAACTGGAACGGACCGAATGCCACGTAGTCGCGGGTCTTGCGGTGGGGTTGCTCGAAGGCGTCCCAGGTTACGAGATCCGCTGTCGCGGTGATGCGGGCCATGAGCGGCCAGCACCCCCACTCACCGCATTCACAACCGAGGACGGGGGTCTTCGGCCCCATCGCGCTAGTGGACAGTCCGAGGAAGTGGTCCTGCATCGGGCCGAACCGGAAGAACTCCGGAATCAGACCACCGTAGGCATCACCTGCAGGCTGCATCCCGGCCGCGATCTCGTACTCATCGATCAGCTCGGTGAGTGGTGCTCCGTCGATGTGAGGGACGACCACGAGCAGACCCCTGTCGCCACGGTGCTGGCAATCGAACCGGATCTCATTGCTGATCATCCCGCGATTGTCTCAGCGACCCTGCTCCCTCCTTCTGGGCGGGGTGAGCCGGGGCCTTGCGCGACATGCCGAGGTTGATCGCCACGCTGCCGGGCGCGGAGTCGATCTGGTCGATTCTGGATTCGGCGCCGGCGAGGCTGACGCGCAGGCCCTCGATTTCGCCGAGCCAGCCCTCTTTCTTGGCTTCGGCGATCCGGTCGAGGAGGTTGTCGCGGATCTCCACTAGGCGGCCGCGCTGGGCGGGGTCGGGGCGCAGGAGGGAGCAGCGGACAGAGTCAGGAGCGCCCGTGCTCGCGGTTGAGCTCGTGGTAGCCGCGGAAGTCGAAGAACCGCAGGCCGTCGATCACCGCTCCAGACAGGATTTCCGGCAGGGTCCAAGGGTGGGGGGTGTAGTCGTCCGTTGCCACGCCTCCATGCTCAAGCAGCAGCGCGATCATTCGGTGAACCTCTGCGGTGCCGTCGATCCGCCCGGAGATGTCGATCTGCACCGCCCAAGTGGGGTGATGTCCGACGGCCGCTTCAAGGATCGCCACATCCTCGGGATCCCAATCGGAGAAGAGGTAGCCGGTCTGCTCATCGTCGATGTCGATGTAGAGGTTGCCGTCCAGAGTCCACGGATTGCGCTGCTCGGGCAGATGCCGATTGAGCGAGGCGACGGTCGCAGCTCGCTCACCTGCGGGAAACACGAAGACAGTTCGCATGGGTTGGAGCGTAGGCAGTTCAGCTTCGTGGCGACCATGGATTTCAGGGATGGTGCTGGTCCGTCGACGTAGTGGTGGTGCGGATGGCGACGTCGGCGAAGGTCGGCATGCCGAGATCGACTGTGGAGGGTCGGCGGGCTGCTTCGGCATCGAGCTGGTCCAGCTTGCCTTGCGCGCCGGTGAGGCTGACCTGGAGGCCCTCGACTTCGCCCAGCCATCCTTCCCGCTCCGCCTCAGCGATCCGGGCGATCAGGTTGTCACGGATGTCGATCAGCCGTGACCGTTGGGCCGGATCAGGCCGGAGGAGCGAGCATCTGACACAAGCGTGCTCATGGATGCAAGGGGATCCGAAGGCGCGTGCGCATGTACCGATGGACACCTTCCGCTTCTCGAAGTGGGAGAGGAAGGCGTCCCACTCCTCCTCTGTCGGGATGCGGTACTCCTCCCCGGGGCGGGAGGCCCGCCGGCGGGCGATGAAGGCTCGGTGGGCCTCGATCGTCTCGGCAGGGTAGACCGCCTTGTATCCGATCGTGGTGTCGATGCTCTTGTGACCGCAGATGACCTGGGCAATGTGCGGGGGCAGTCCGTTCATGATGGCGTCGGTGACGAAGATCCTCCGGAAGTCGTGGGGAGAGAAGAACAGTGCCTCACCGTCGGCGTTGGTCAGCCCGGTCGCGGCCAGCGCATTGATCAGCAGTTTGCGGATCGCGGTCGGTGTGAAAGCGCGATGCTCGGAGCCGACGCCACGCTGGAACAGCAGTGGCATCGGCGGGTTCCAAACTTTCTCACGGACGTCGTAGGCGGCCACCAGCGGAACCATCCCGCTGGGGCCCCGCAGCCGACTGATGATGGCGCTGAGAACGTCGGCGAGTTCCGGGCTGACCAGCAGAAGTCGCTCGGTGTCGGTCTTGGATGGAGCGATCTGCAGCAGCGGGACGACCTCGCCGGTGGACGGGAGCCGGTACTGGGTGACGCTGTGGTGAGTGAGTTCCAGAAGCTCCTCGTTGCGAACACCGGTCAGACGCAGGACTTCGATCACGGCGAACGCCCAGAACGCCTCCTCTTCCTCGTACGAAAGATTCCGCCGACGCCCACTGGAGCTCTCCTCGGCCCAGGTGAGGTGGCCCGCAGCCTTCGGGGCAATGGTTCTGCGCAGGGCGCCGTCCGTGCCTGGGATCAGCTCCCCGGGCTCGGTGTCTCGCGCCGCCTGGAGCAGGCCGGCGGCTTCGCGGCGCCGCCGGTCGGTGGCGCTGACCAAGATGGGGAGGACGGGAAGCCGCTCGCGGGTGCGCTGGTCCATCCGGGCTTTGCGCCGCTTGCGTTCCTTTGCCTTGTGGATCTCGTCGTCGCTGATCGGGCAGGGCACGGCCCATGGCCCCCAGCGGGCCGGTTCCTCGGCCGCCCATTGCGCGATGTCGAGGTAGAACGCTCGGACGCGCATGAGTTCGTCTTTGGCGTTGAGCCGCGGGCTGGTGACTTCAATGCTCTTGCCGTCGGGGCCGACGACGTTGCGCCTTTTGACCTTCAGGTCGTCTTTCCAGGCGCGAGCCACCGCCGGGGGTAGCCGCAGAGAGTCGATTCCTGGTGCCAGATCTTCGATGCGGGCCCAGAACAGGCCCGCGAGCGTTCGGGAGATCGCGTCCAGGCTGGTGAAGTCCAGCGATGGCTGGCGTTCGCGCAGATAGTCCACGATCACGTCGCGTACCGGTTGGCAGCGGATCTGGTAGCGGTCCACCAGCTCTTCGATGCTCGACTGGCCCAGGGCGAGCCCGAAGGCGCGGATCGTGGCCGGGGCGTCCTCGGGGAAGATGCCCATAGCCCGCAGCCGCAGGTAGAAGTCGACCTTCTTCTGTCCGCCGCGGGCGTGCACCCGGCGCTGGGTATCGATGAGCTCCACGCAGTCGCCGACAGTGATGTCGTCGATCCGCCCGCCCTTGCAGGCCAGCAGGATGGCGATCCGCGTCGCGGCGGTCTGCGCATCCTGGCGCGCGCTCGCCGGCCCGGCGGCGGCCAGCTGGCGCAGGCGCGCGAATCCATCCGGGTCCCGGGTCTCGGCCATCACAGAAGCGAGATATCGGTGCGAGCGGGTGAGCATCCACGGCAGAGCCGGACGAATGACGTCTCCGCAGATCAGCATGAGCAGCCCAGAGGCCAGGTCCTCCCGGTCATGCGACGGTGAGGGCCCGTGCTTGCTCAGCCACCGCTTGGGGATCTCCACCCAGGAGGCTCCGGACAACCCCTCGGCTCCCGTGGCCATCCAGCGCTGCTGCCAGGTATCCCCGGGCCGGCTCGACAGCCAGCGCAGCAACTTGATCACCCCGCGGCGGCGTCCCGCTCGGGTGCCGTTCGCCACCGGAAGGAACGGCGCCATCGTCAGGTGTCGCAATGTCTCCTCAGACGACTGCGCGGTCTGGGGCCACCACCGTTCCGCGGTCCGGGCCGGGAACTGCTCCCGCAGTCGGCTGTTGCGCGCCTGGGCCTGCTCCGCGCTCGGGTTCGTGATCTCCAACGGCTTGCGCGTCGTGTGCTTGACGACGGCCGTCATGACGAGCGCCCGAACAAGACCTCCAGCGACGCCGGATCGTAGCCTGGTGCTGGCGGCGGTGGCACCGGCTGGATGCTCGTGCGGGCCTGGCGTGCGTGATGCGCCAGCACGCCGGCCACGACCTCGTCCTTGTGCGGCGTCAGATAGACCTCCGTGGCGGACAGGTGAGCGTGTCCGAGCACCCACTGCACGTCGGACAGCGTCAGCTTCGTGTCGCGCACCATCCGGGCGGCCGCGCTGTGCCGGAGGTCATGAAGGGTCCAGTCGGCGCCGAGCGAGGCGTTGACACGCTCGAACATCCGGTGGGCGCCGTGGTAGGTCAGGGGTCGGATCGGATCTCGCCGTGTCCACCACACCGGCTGGGTGCGTCCTCGCACAACCTGGCCTTGTACCTCCTGCTGGTAGAGGCGCAGCCATACGAAAGCGTCCGCAGATGCCGGCACCTGCTGGACTGCCCGCGAGCCCTTGCGCACCACGCTGATCAACTGCTGGCCAGGGTCGACATCGCGCTGACGCATGCCGATCAGTTCCGAAGCCCGCACCCCGGTGGAGATCCAGAAGGCGACCAAGGCCCGGTCGCGGTTGGAGGGCAGCGCCGCGAACAGTTTGTTGAACCATGCTTCCGGAATCGAACGCGGGATTCGCCGCGGCAGGCTCGGCCGGTACCGGCCCACGCGCTCAAGCTTCCAGCCGGCCATCGGATTGTGGTGCGCGTGAGCCCGTCCAGAACGGCGGGCAAGATCCAGCGGGAACGGGTTGAGCAGCGGGCCGGTCCCCGCATCGCGGTGCACGTCGTAGAACCGGCGCAGGACCGTCTCGCTGTGCACGACGGTGGCCGGAGCGTACCCGGATCCGGTCGACGGTTTCCCGGTCACCGGGTTCGCGGCACCGGCTTCCCCTACCGCCCGCGGCCCCTGGGCCTTGACCTTCCTGGGTTTGACGGTCTGCTGGATCCAGCAGCTGAAATCCCGGGCTTCCCGGCGGGTCGCCCGATCCCAGGGAACATCCACGGCCTGCAGGAAACGCCACCACCGCAACAGATCCATCCCGTAGGAGCGAACCGTTGACGGCGCTTTCCCGGCCGCCAGCAACTCCTGGAAGTAGACGGCGACCGGCTCGACGGCCGCTCCGTCGGGATCGATCAGCCGGTACGGCTCGTACCGGTTGCCGGTCTCCATCAGCCGACCCCACTGGGGAACCGCCAGGGCTGCCAAATCTCGTTGGGGAGCATCCTTCATCACGACCGGTGAACGTAGTGCCCAATGACTCCATCCGCCCACTGAACTGGGCAATAACAGGCTTCGTTCAGTCAACGGGGCATCCGTTGCTCCATACTCCGCCCCGACTCTGCCCAACGAGGCCGCCTCACGGAGATCCGCGACAACCTTCTCGCCCGGATCACCGAAGCCGAACGCGAAGGATGGCTTGGCGAGATCGAAGGACTCGAGATCAGCCTCGCCGGAGCCCAGGACAAACTCAGCTTGCTCAATGCAGAGCAAGCCCGCGCGCGGCAGACCGTCGACCTGGGGATGCCCTCCTATGCCGACCTCGCCGGACGCACCTCTACGGCCGACCACCCGTGACCACGACGCTCCTGGATCACTCGCCGCGCGAGCGCAGATGGACCACACTCATGACGGCCGGTGCACTGATCGCTGGCTTGTTCACAAGAAGCGACAGTAGATATTCACCATTTCCGGAGGCGGTCACGAGGGCTGCAGCGTTCGAATTGTTCACGAGCTACGGCAGCCCCATTGCCGATCCTCAGTGGCGGTACGCGGCTGTCGCGATCTTGATGAATGATCGGGTCAACGGGTTGGTGTCTCCTTCGTTACACACCGCCACCACTCGGCTCGGCGCCATGTCGATCAGCGGCACCACGGTGAACTCCGCGGGCAGGTCGTGTCCGAGCGGGGCCAAGCCGACCGTGCCGTTCCACAGCACAGCCTGCAGGCATTCCTGGACGGCGCGCACCACTGGTCCCTCCCGCGGCCTGCCACCGTTCCAGTACGACTGCCAGATGGGGTCTGTGTCCTGCGGGAACTGGAACCACCGGCGGTCGCGCAGCTCGGCCAGCCGCAGCTCATCGCGGCGGGCCAGCGGATCGTCGGCGCGCAGGACCACGCCGACCGGATCGGTCCGCAGCGTACGCACCGTCAGGGCGGTCTCGTCGAACGGTGCCCTGGTGAGGGCGACGTCGACCAGTCCAGCGCGCAGTCCGCACGTCGGGTCAGTCAGATCGGTGTCGCGGATGCGGATGTCGACTCCGGGGTGGTTTCGGCGGTAGGCCGCGGCCAGCCTGGCCACGCCCGGGTCGGTGCCGTCGCCCAAGATGCCGACGGTGATAGTCGCGACGCCGGCTGCTGCGCTCACACGTACCCGGACGCGGTCGGCGTGGTCGAGTAGGGCTCGCGCCTCGTCGAGCAGCACCGCGCCCACTGGAGTGAGCGTGACGCCGGTGGTCGAGCGGGCGAAGAGCAGGGCCCCGACCTCGGCTTCCAACTGCTTGATCGCCCGGCTCAGCGGCGGCTGACTCATATGCAGTCGGGTGGCGGCCCGGCCGAAGTGGAGTTCCTCGGCGACCGCCACGAAGTAGCGCAAGGTCCGTAGCTCCACGCTGCAACAATACCCATGAGGTATCGGCTCTGCTGAATGGGTCTTGGACACCGGCGAGGTCCCGGCGGTGCACTCGTGACCATGACCGAAAAAGCGAAGACCAGCGAGCCGCAGGCCGACCCCGCCGTATCGGTGGTGGGTCCCAACGACGGCGAGACGATCGTTCTGGGCGCCACGCGCATGCGCGTTCTGGAGGACGGCAGCCACACCGGGCACCGCCTCGCGATCGCCGAGTCCGTCCTCGCCCCGCACACGCAGGGCCCGCCGCAGCACCGCCATGGCCAACACGACGAGGGCTTCTATGTCCTCTCCGGCACCGTGCGGTTCACCGTCGGGGACGAGGACTACGACGCCGCCGCGGGGACGCTCGTCATGGTTCCGCCCGGCACCCCGCACACCTTCGCCAACGTGACCGACCAACCCGCCGTCATGCTCAGCACATTCACACCCGACCTGTATGTGCAGTACTTCCGAGACCTTCATGAGGTGCTCGCATCCGGACAGCCGCTGACGCCACAGGCCAACATCGACGCAATGAGCCGCTACGCGACACAGCCCGCGACCGACCTCGCCTGAAGTCGGCGGGACGGAACGGCCCGGCCGCCCTCCTTTCGGCCTCTGGGGCCGTGGCGCTCCCGCCTTTCGCGTCCGAACCCCTCGGACGACGGACCGGCCGTCTCCAGGGGCCTCCCTGGCACACGACGCAATCGACAGGACCCCGCGAACCGGGGCCCCCGTGAACGGAAACCATGAACATCGCCTACTGGATCGTCGCGGGACTGCTCGCGCTCTTCTACTTCTACGCAGGCACGCTGAAGGTGATCCGCAGCCGCGATCAACTCCGACCGATGATGGCTTGGGTCGACCGTATTCCCCTGCCCGCCCTCAGGGCGCTGGGGGCGGTCGAAATACTCGGCGCGGCCGGTCTGGTCCTGCCACCGCTGACCGGTACCGCTCCTTGGCTGGCGTCGGCCGCAGCCATCGGCTTCGTACTTCTGCAGACCGGTGCGATCGCCGTTCACCTGACCGGGGAAGACCGCCGGATCACACTCAATGTCGCACTCACCGCCACCGCGGCCGTGACCGTCTGGTTGGCCACCAGGCCGTGACCGTGGCTCATTTCTCGACCGGCGGAGGCGACTGCTCGGCCAGCCGCCTCACGGCCGCTGTCACTTCTCATGGACATCGAACACGCCGCCGTCCACGCGCTGCGCGGTGAGGCGTACATCTGCTGTCGCAACTCGGTTCCGGCACAGATCTTGGGGAGCCGTGGCGGAGCGTTACCTCGATGTTCGATTGCAAGGAGTCCGGCCCGCGCGAGACGGCGTACGCCTTGCCGTCCGACAGCCGAAAGTGACGCTCCCTCAGGTGCCTTCGTCCGCTGCTGTGGCTGGCGGTGGACGGTGAGGGTGCTGGGCATGCAGACCGATGCTCTGTTCCGGGACTCGCTAATGTCCGCTGGGATCGACGAGGTGGACGTCCAGGCGGTTGCGGCCGCGTTCGACACGGTCGAGGTGGTGGCTGGAGGCCGCGCAGGCGGCGCTGCATCAACACCGACGACCTGCCCGGACCGGACTCCGCCGGCGAGGCCGGCAGCTGGGCGGCCGTCGTACCGCGCGGCACCGTGATCATCCACCGTCCGCGGGGATCCTTCATGCCAGCGGCGCCAACCGCTCGGCTCCGCCCCGGCCGGCGCTCGCCCTTCGGCTTCGCACCGAGCGTGCCGAGCCCGTTCCCGGGGTGGCGCACCCTGCTTGCTGCCCTGGGCGACGAGGACGCCGCCCCTGTGATCTACCGGAGCTGAGCCCGCCCCGACGAAGGAGCCCCCGTGCAGGAGCAAGCAGCCGCCCCGTCCCCGGCCGAGACTCGCCGTGCCCGTCCCCGGGCAGGGCGGGGTGCGGGACTGCGCCCTTTCCGTTTCGGCGTCAAAGGCGCCGCGGACCGCAAGGCTATTAGGGGCTGTGAACTCGCCGTCCGTGTCGTCCGAGTAGTCGTTCCAGATCTCGTTGTCCAGCCCCTGCACCCCGGTCTGGGACCGCCCGGCGGGCTTCCCCCTGAGTCGAGATGCCTGACGGTCAGGTCGTACGACTCGACTTCGCGCTGGACGCCGACACCGGTCCGTACGGTGATGCTGGCGCCGTCCGTCGCGGTGACCGAGCCGCCGAAGCCGCCGTCGGCCGTGCCCGCGGCGCTGTCAGCGGTGCCCTGGACGGTCGCGGTGCCGCCCGCCGGGACGCGTGAGCCGCTTCGGCGAGACCTCGAACATGCCCTCGGCGGCGGGCTTTCCGTCCTCGCCGCACACCTCGGTGGTGAGGTCGAGGATGAGGGGGCGGTCGCCGTCGTTACGGTGGGTGACGGTCTTGGTGACCGGCTTGTCGTCGGTGTGCGGCCACTGCTGGGTGGGGAAGCCGTGGGTGGCCGGGCTGGTGGTGAGTTGCTGTCCAAGGGCGCGGACGATGTCCGTACGGTCCGTGCCCTGTGTGAAAGCCGAGACGCCGAGGGCGGGCTTGGCGGACGCGGTGAGCGCGGCCTTGAGGCGCTCACCGGTCCTGACGCTGGGCTAGAAGAGGCGCCCCTTCGCAAAGGGGCGCGGGGCGTACGGACTCAGACGAGCCGCTTACGACCCCAGAAGAAGAGGAACGCCACGACACCGGCGGTCAGGGCGAACAGAATCGACGCCCCGAACCACTGCATGGCGTTCATCTGCGACATCGGGAGGTACTTCACCGACCAGCCCACGACATCGGCCTTGTCCAGGCACACCTGCCGTGCCGCGTCGGTCTGCGACTCCGAACAGATGCCCCAGCCCACCAGGTCCCCGCTGCCGGTGACATACGACTGGTCGATTTGGTAGGCGCCTTGAGGGAGCGAAGGGGACGCGTTCTCGCCCGTGACACCCTTGTTCGTCGTGACCGTGACGACGTTGCCGAGCGACAGCAGGAAGTAGCCCCACACGAGTTGGAGGACGACGGTGAAACCGAAGGTGACCACCATGGCCGTCAGCGTGCGCCGCAGCACCACACCGATCGCCACCCCGCCGAAGACGGAGAAGAGGGTGAGGGCGACAGGCACCGGGCCTGTCGTGTTGAACGCGGCGCCCGAGGTCCAGTCCATGACCGTGGCCTCGGACTTGACGGGGTTCCACCACCAGCCGAACACCGCCGACAACACGCCCGTGCTCACCACGATCACCAGTACGGCCAGCGCCAGCTTCGTGGCGAGCCAGCGGGTCCGGCTCATGGACTGGGCGGCGACCAGCTTGGCGGTGCCGTTCTCCAGGTCGCCCGCGATGAGCGGGGCGCCGAGGAAGACACCGAGCAGGATGGGTATCACCTGGAGACCCGTGGAGACGAAGGAGAACGCGTCGTTGTACTGCTGGAACTTGCCGCCCGCCTCGTCGAGGCTCTTGCCGGGATAGCCGTAACCGTCGAGGAAGTCGACCAACTGGCCGCGCTGGTAGACGATCCAGGCCACGGAGAGCACGGTGGCGGCGAGGATCGTCCAGAACGCGGCCCGGTGCTGGCGCCAGACCAGCCAGGTCATACCGCTGAGTCGGGGGCGCCGGTCGGCCGGCGTGGTGGTCGCGTTCATGGTCCCGTTCTTGCCGTCGCTCGTGGAGCCGGTCGAGGTGCTGGTCGAGCTGCGGGTGAAGGTGCTCATGCCGCCACCGCCCCGGTGCCGAACCCCTGGCCGTGGACCTGAGCGGTGGGGGTGATCAGCGGTGGTGCGTCGGGTGAGCGGAGATAGGCGAGCAGGAGTTCCTCCATGTTCGGGGCGTTAGTGTCCCAGGGGCCGGTGACCGGGCCCTCGGGGCGGATGAGCGCGGTGAACTGCCGTCCGCTGGTCCGGGACTCGACGAGGGTGTGGCACCCGAGGGCGGGAGGCATGCCGTCACCCTCCTTGGCGCCCGTGACCAGGGTGTGCACGGACATCAGCTCGTCCACGTCACCGGCGAGGCGCACTCCGCCGCCGGAGACGACGACGAGGTAGTCGCACACGTTCTCCAGTTCGGCGAGGACGTGGGTGGACATCAGCACGGTGGTGCCGCGCTCGGCTGCCTCGGCGAGGAGGGTGCCCATGATCTCGTGGCGCACGACCGGGTCGAGGTCCGACATCGGCTCGTCGAGCATCAGCAGGTCGGGGCGCTTTCCGAAGGCGAGAGCGATCGCGACGCGGGTGCGCTGGCCTCCGGAGAGGGTGCCGATCTTCGCGTCGAAGGGCACGTTGCCCGCGCGGATGATGCCCTCGGCGGCGCGCTGGTCCCAGCCGGGGTTCAGCTCCCGGCCCAGACGCAGGGTCTCCGCCACGGTGAAGCGGCGGAACAGGGGCTTCTCCTGGGCGAGGAACGCTGTGCGCCGACCGGACTCCACCGAGCCCGGAGCCCCACCGAACAGGCTGATCGAGCCGTGCGTCGGCTGCAGGACATGGGCCGCGATGCTCAGCAGCGTGGTCTTGCCCGCCCCGTTGGGTCCCACCAGGCCGCAGATCCGTCCCGCCGGGAGTCGGAAGGAGCAGTCCCGCAACGCCCAGCCCCGCCGGTAGCGCATCCCCAGCCCGTACGCCTCGATCGCCGGTTCCTCCGCGTACATACCTTCACTCACCTGTGCTCCTGGTTGTCGTGGCCCCCGTGGACCCCGTTGCCGCCACGTTCCCGGCGGCGTACTGCTTCTCCATCGCCGACGCGACCAGCGCGGCCACGTCCTCCCGCTCCAGACCGGCCCCGGCCGCCTTCGACATCCACGCCACCAGCTCCGCGTACAGCGGCGAGTCGGTGCCCGTCTCGGGGCGGCCCAGCGTGCGTCGTACGAAGGTGCCCTGGCCGGGTCGCGGTTCGACCAGGCCCTCGCGCTCCAGCTCGCGGTACGCCTTGAGGGTGGTGTTCGGGTTGACCGTGCTGGTCTCGGCGACCTCCTTGGCGGTGGGCAGCCGGTCACCCGGCACGAGTACGCCCAGCCGGAGGGCCTGCTTGGTCTGCTGCACGATCTGCTGGAAGGCGGGGACGCCGCTCCGCCTGTCGATGCGGTACTCCACGGTCACCATCATCATTCCACTACTTGATTAGTGGAATGATGATGGAGGGATGCGAGGACGGTTGTCAATGCCGACCGGGGACGAGGAGAAGCGGGCGGGAGGTGCGCCGGCCGTCTTTTTTGGGACATCAGCGGACAGGGAACAAGGCATGTCCAGCAAGAGAGCCTGATGGAGGCCAGTCCGACGATGACCCTTGCGCAGCGTCTCCAGCTGGACCCGGGCGACCAGGTCCGCGATCGGCTTGTCGATGTCGAGGGGTCGGGGCGTGAAAGGCTTCCGCAGCACCGGCGCAGCGCAGAGATTCCTCGCCGCGTTCAGCGGGATCTCACGCCGCTTCCGGCCCCACCGCCACAGCCTGTCCGCCACCCACTACCGAGCCGAGATGAGCATCCGCCTCGCCATCTGGGACCACATCACCGGCACCGCCGGCCTGCCCGCAACAGCCTGACCCAGGCCGATACCCGGGCGGCCGCACTCCACCACGCTGTCAGGCACTCACGCACCCAACAACGTGACAGCGCCGATCCGCCTCCTGGCGCAGTGAAGTGTGCTGGTGAGCGCGGTCTCGGGGTCGGGGCGGATGAGGACCGGGGCGACGGGGTCGGCACCGGCCGACTGTCCGTCGACGGCGATCCGTAGGGCGATGTCGCCGGTGCCGGTCCAGGGGGCTGGTCTCTTCCGGGTGGTGAGCATCGCGGTGAACTCCGCGACGGCCTTCTGGTCGCCGGGGTGGAGCGGGCCGGTGCCGTGGCCGCAGCGTCGGTGCCGGGCGGTCACGCGGCGTTGGAGGCCGGGACGGCCCTGTGGCTGTCGCGGTGCGCGGACTGGGCGGGCTCAGCAAGGACGCGCAGGCCGTGCGGTTCGCCGACCTTGCCGTGCTCGCTGCACATCACCTGGTAGTTCGCACGTCCGGTGCAGCCGGATTCCGGGTCGCGGGGCTTTCCGGAGGGCTTGATCTCGTGCTCGCAGACGATGCCGTCCGACTTCGTCGTGGCGAACTCCTTGTCCTGCATCTCGCGTGTCGCTTCAGCGATGGGGTGGACGGCTCGGTGTGCGCGCAGTCGACCAAGGGTCCGGTGTCGGATTCCACATCACGTGATTTGCGATGGAGATCACAGAATGAGAGGTCATCCGCGCCATCCACGAGAGTGGACGTGGCATGCAGGCGGCAACGAACGCTGTACGGTGCGCGCGGTCGGGGTCAGGCCCGCAGGTAAGTGAGCACGGCCAGGACCCTGCGGTGGGTCTTGTCCGTCGGAGGTAGGTCCAGCTTGGTGAGGATGTTGCCGATGTGCTTGCCGATCGCCGCTTCGGAAACCACCAGCTCCTTGGCGATCGCGCCGTTGGACTTGCCTTCGGCGATGAGCGCAAGCACCTCTCGTTCGCGCGGGGTGAGCTGCTCCAGCGGATCGCGGCGGCGGCGCAGCAATTGGCGCACGACCTCGGGGTCGACCACCGTCCCGCCGTCCGCCACCTTGTGCAGCGCTTCCACGAATTCCTCAACCTGGCCAACCCGGTCCTTGAGCAGATAGCCGACACCCGATCCGTCGCCGGAGTCCAGGAGTTCTGCTGCGTATGTCCGTTGCACGTACTGGCTGAGGACCAGGACCGGCAGTGTGGGGCGCTTGGCGCGCAGCCGCACTGCCGCGTGCAGGCCCTCGTCCTGGAAACCGGGCGGCATGCGTACGTCCGTCACCACAATGTCGGGGGCATGCTCCTCGACCGCGGCGACGAGTGCCTGCGCGTCCCCGACGGCCGACACCACCTCGTTGCCGCAGCGGCTGAGCAGGCCGATGAGCCCTTCCCTCAGCAGCACGCTGTCTTCGGCCAGCACTACGCGGAGTGATCGGCCGCCTTGGTCAACTCGCAAGGAAACTCCACACGCAAGAGAGTCGGCCCACCCGGCGGACTCGTCAGGGCAAGTCTGCCATCCAGGACCGATACCCGGTCCGCGAGACCGGTGAGGCCGCTGCCTGCCGAGGCGTCCGCGCCGCCGCAGCCGTCGTCGCGCACCTCGAGGAAGAGGCGTCTGTCGCGATGACCGCCGCACACCTGCGCGCGGTCGGCGCCGCTGTGTTTGGCGACGTTGGTCAGCGCCTCGCAGACCACGAAATACGCAGCGGATTCGACCGCCTGGGGTGGTCGGCCCGGCAGTTCGAAGTCGACGTCGACGGGGACCACACAGCGGTCCGCGGCGTCGGCGACCGCGGCTTGAAGGCCGTAGTCCGTGAGGACCTTGGGGTGGATGCCGTGGATGAGCTCGCGCAGTTCCGCGAGCGCCTTGCCCGCCTCCTCGTGGGCCTTGGTGAGCTGGTCGGCGAGCGGGCCGGGAGGGGCGTCCAGGCGGGCCAGCCCGAGGGCCATCGTCAGGGCCACGAGGCGCTGTTGGGCGCCGTCGTGCAGATCGCGCTCGATACGGCGCCGCTCGGCCTCGAAGGCCTCGACCAACCGGACGCGGGAGCGGGCCAGTTCGACCACCTTGGCGCCGAGCTCGCCCTCGCGGGAGGCGATCAGCAGCCGGGCCAGTTCGGAGCGGGCGCCCGCTGTGACGCCGAGCACGTAAGCGCCCAGGCCCATCAGGAGCAGGCCCAGCACGGCGACGCCGAAGGCGGTCGGCCAGGTGGTGACCGTCCACTGCTTAAGCACCTTCGCTTCTCGGCCGTCGCCGACCGTGGCCATCAGCAGCGGGGTGGTGACCATGGACAGCGGGAAGAGCAGGGCGACCGTGATCGCCAGGGCATCGACGGGCCACAGCAGCCCGGCGAACAGCAACGCGTACCCGAGCTCCCGCCAGGTCGCCTGTTCGCGCAGCCGGGTGTTCAGCCAGGCCCACAGTCCCGGCGCGGCCGGCACCTGGTGCCGACTGGACACCGGGTTGCGGTCGATCAGGCGCAGCCTGCGCCGCTCCACCCCGGCCACTGGGATCCCGCTGAGGGCGACCACGATGAGCAGCGGCAGCCCCACCAGGACGATAGCGAGTGCACCGCAGACCGCTGCCACCGTCACGATCCCCACCAGGGCGGCGGCGCCGGTGACCGCGCCGGTGAGCAGATACGCGGTGACGCGCCAGGGCCAGGCCGACAGCAGGAAGCCCGGCCGGGACATGGCCTGCCACACGTTCCGAGAGTGCATGTGCATGACCGTAAGTGGCCCCACCAGTCCGGCGCCATCGGTCCAGGGTGCGTATCAGGGGTAGGCCTGGCACTACCCCAAGTCTCGTTCGTGCCGTACTGCGTCAGGCGAGGCTTTCGCGGTTTCGTGGAGGAACCAACGAGCCAAGGAGCGGGTACTGGTGGGAGAACATATGAGCAACGACGCGATCCGGTTGCGCTCCGTGACCCGGCGGTACAGCTCGGGCGGCACGTCCGTCACCGCCCTGGACGAGGTATCGCTCGCCTTCCCGAGGGGGACCTTCACCGCCGTGATGGGCCCGTCCGGGTCCGGCAAATCGACCCTGCTGTAGTGCGCCGCGGGCCTGGACCGACCCACGTCGGGCTCGGTCACCGTGGGCGACACCGAGCTGACCGGGCTGAACGAGACCAAGCTGACCCTGCTGCGCCGCGAGCGCATCGGCTTTGTGTTCCAGGCGTTCAACCTGCTGCCCTCGCTGACCGCCGAGCAGAACGTGGCCCTGCCGCTGCGGCTGGCCGGCCGGCGCCCGAAGAAGACCCAGGTGCGCGAGGTGCTCGAACTGGTCGGACTCGGCGACCGGGCGCGGCACCGGCCGACTGAGATGTCCGGCGGCCGGCAGCAGCGCGTTGCCCTGGCCCGCGCCCTGATCACCCGCCCCGAAGTGCTGTTCGGCGACGAGCCGACCGGCGCGCTCGACTCGCAGACCAGCCGCGAGGTGCTGACCCTGCTGCGCGCCATGGTCGACCGGGACGGTCAGGCGATCATCATGGTCACCCACGACCCCGTCGCCGCTTCCTATGCCGACCGCGTCGTCTTCCTCGTCGACGGCCGGGTCAACGGTGAGCTGATCGGCGCCTTGGCCGAGGACATCGCGGCGCGCATGACCAAGCTCGAGGCGGCGCCGTGCTGAGCATCACGCTGCGCACCCTGCATACCCGCTGGGTCACCTTCGTGGGCAGTTTCGTCGCCCTCTCCCTGGGCGTGGCGTTGATCGCCGTGATGGGGCTGGCCCTGGCGTCCTCGCTGGACGCTCCCGACCGGGGGCCGGAGCGGTTCGCCGCCGCGCCGGTCGTCGTCAAGGGCCAGGACACCCTTGAGGTGCTCACCTCAATCGGCGACCGCACCCAGAAGCTCGCTCAGCCGCGTGCCGTGCCCGACGACGCGGCCGCGAAGCTGCGGGATCTCGGGACCGTCGTCGAGGACCGGTCGTTCGCCGTGCGGGCGGAGGGCGGGCCCTCCGATCTGGTGGGACACCCCTGGTCCACGGCGGCCTTCGCGCCGTACGAGCTCGACGCGGGACGCGCGCCCGAGGCCGCTGACGAGATCGTCGTCAGCGGTGACTGGGCCCGTCCGGGCGCCCGGGTGCGGACCGACGGCGGCACGGTGCGCGTCGTCGGCGCCGTGGGCGGGCTCGGCTTCGAGAACGCCGTGTTCTACACCGACGCCCACGCTGCCGAACTGGCGCCGCGCAGTTTCCAGCTCGTGGTCGACGCGGATGCGGCGGCCGTGCGCGAGGCGGTGCGCGGCAGCGAGGGCGTTCAGGTCCTCACCGGGGACGCGCGCCGGTACGCCGACGCCGACCCCGACCGGGACAGCGAGGCCCTTACCGCGATGAACGCCATGTTCGGCACGGCCGGCGGCGTCACCGGGTTCGTGTCGGTGTTCGTGGTGGCCTCGGCCTTCGCGTTCGCGGTGGCCCAGCGGCGCCGCGAGTTCGGGCTGCTGCGCACCGCCGGGGCGACCCCGGGGCAGATCCGCCGCATGGTCGTCTCCGAGGCGCTCGTGGTCGGTGTACTGGCCTCGGCCGCCGGCTGTGTGCTCGGTTCCTACGGGGCTCCGAAGCTCGCCGAGTGGGCGGTCGACGAGAGCCTTGCGCCCCGCTGGTTCACCATCGGGGACCACACCTGGCCCTATCACATGGCGTTCTGCACGGGCCTGTTCGTGGCCCTGTGCGGGGTGCTGGCCGCGTCCTGGCGGGCCGGGCGCACCGGTCCCACCGAGGCACTGCGTGAGGCGTCCGTTGACACTCGACCGATGACCTGGGGCCGCTGGCTGTTCGGTGCGGCCCTGCTGATCACCGCCGCGGTGACGCTGGCCCTGGCCCTGGTGACGGACCAGGGCGACCTGCTGCAGCGCAAGACCTATGTGAGCCGACCGATGCTGCTGATCACCGCGGTCGCGCTGCTCGCGCCGGTGCTGGTGCGGCCACTGGCCCGGCTGATCGCCTGGCTGCCGGCCCAACTGCCGGGCGCCGGCGGGATGCTGGTGCGGGAGAACGCCGCCGCCGGGGTGCGCCGCACCGCCGCCGTCGCGGCGCCCGTGCTGGTCACGGTGGCGCTGGCGGGCTCGCTGCTCGGTGCCACCGCCACCCTCAACGAGGCGAAGGCCACCGAGGTGCGCGAGCAGACGACCGCCGACTTCGTGGTCACCGAGGCGGGCGGCACCGGCTTCGACGAGGCGACGCTGCAGCGGCTTCGGGCCGTGTCCCGTGCCGAGGTCTCGGCGAGCTCGTCGAGCGCCGTGTACGTGCTGGAGGACGGTGTGGCGCTCATCAGGTCCGATGCCAGGGCCGTCGAGCCGGAAGGGCTCGCGGCAACGGCCCGTCTCCCGCTCGCCGCGGGGAAGGCGAGCGACCTGGACGACGACTCGATCATCGTCAACGGGGAGTGGAGGAAGCACACCGTGGGCGAGCGGGTGGAAGTGTGGCTCGGTGACGGCACGCGGAAGTCCCTGAAGGTCGCCGCGGTCATGACCATCGGCACCGGCAACAACGGCGTCTACGTCACCCCGCGCAACGCCCCCGCGGCACCCGTCGACCGGGTCGACGTACGCCTCACGGACGGTGCCGACGCGGGCACCGTGGCCGCCGGTCTGCGCCAGGCGGTGCGGGCGTCGGGCGGGCAGGTCCTGACCAGGGACGCCTGGGTGCGGGCGACGTACCCCGAGACCAACAGGACGACCCGGATGGGGTTCCTCCTGGTCCTCGGGATCGCTCTCCTCTACACCGGCATCTCGCTGGTCAACACGATGGTCATGGCGACTTCCGACCGGGTCCGCGAGCTGGCTGTGCTGCGGCTGGTCGGCGCCACCAGGTGGCAGGTGCTGCGGCTGGTGGGAGCCGAGGCGCTGATGGTGGTCATGGTCGGCGGACTGCTGGGAGCACTGGTCGCCGGCCTCAACCTGTTGGGTATGTGGAGCGCGCTGGGCCTGCTCTCGGTGTGGACGCCCATCGAGGTCCCGTGGGCGACGCTCGCGGCGGCCCTGAGCGCCTGCGCGGTGCTCGCCGTGATCTCGGCGGTCGCTCCGGCCGGCCTCTCTCTGCGCCGCAGGGCGGTGGAGCTGGCGGGCGTACGCGAGTGACCTCTGACCGGCGCTGGCCTGCGGATGCCGCGGTGCCCCAACAACCGGGCTCCGCCCCCACCAGCAAGCGTCGCTGCTGAGGCGTGTGGGGAACGGCGAACGTGATCGGCCCTGCTTCGGAGTGGCGGGTTTCCGTTCAACGAGCGACGTCAATGCTGGGCTGGCAGGGAGCAGACAGTGGCCGTGGGACTATCGGAGGTGGACCGCAGATGCTCCATCTCGGCGTACTGCGCTGCAAGTCGGCTGATCGCTCGCTGTTCGAACTCGGTGAGTTGGTTGATCACGGACTCCTGACGGGTGAGACGCGCCCTCAGTTCCTCGACCTCGTGCGGTCATGTCCAGCGTGCGATCACCGAGTTCGCCGTGCTGATCGACAACTACGGGAAATACCTTCACCCCGACCATCCCAAGGCCCTGGCCGCACGCCGCGACCTCGTCGACTGGCTCATCAGGGCCCGCGAGCTGCCCGTCGCCCATCAGGTACTGCGCAGCCTGCTCGCCGACCAGGTCCGGGCCCTCGGCCCCGACCACCCGGCCACCGCCCACACCAGGCAGATCGTAGAACTGTTCGAGAAGAGGCCGTGAACTGTCCGGTCCTCACGAGGCGGTATGACGGCTGCGCGCGGCTGACGCTCCAGCCCGGAGGCCCCATGGGCGCCGGCCTGCAGGCCGGCCGGCGCTGCCCCCACGGGCGCGGGGAGCAGTTGCTGCTTCTCGGGGGCGGTCTCGGTGTGGCGGGGCCATCCCCTGGGCGCGGGGATGACCCCAGGGCCATCCAGCTGACCCGCACCGCCGCTACCTGCTCCCCGTCCACGCGGGGATGCTCCCCCGGGCCCGCCGTCACTGACGGACGAGCTCGTCCACTCCCGTCCGCGCGGGACGGTCCCATGAGCGTCGATGTGCGCACGAACCTTTAGGCCTGCTCCCCGCACGAGCGAGGGATGGCCCCTTCGCCGCACAGCGCATCACCTACAATCCTCGGCGGGCTTGGTGTTCCTTGATCGACTCAGCACGTTCGACCGTCTTGCCGACGTCGTGCCGTGTGGCCCGCTGCCTGTTCTTCGACCGGGAGGCCGTCCCTGACCCGGCTTGGACGGTTTCGGTGTGGCCGACGGACGGGCCGGAGGCTGTCGCACGGCTCCTGCCCGGTGAAGGTCAAGGGTGCTTCTTGGGCGTGTGATTGATGAGCTTGTTGAGGTTGTGCACTGTGCCGAGGAGCTTGATCTCGGCGTCCACCGCTTGGCGGCCGCGGTAGTTGAGGTGTCGTCCGAAGCGTTGGAAGATCTGGGCGAATCCCGGCTCGACCAGGGCACTGGGTTGACGGTACTGGGCCCGTCCTGTTGGGGTGGCGAGGCGGGCCGCCATGTCCTGCTGGCCGGCAGGGGCCTGCTGACGTTTCGCGGGAAAGCCTGCCTGGTCGGCATCGCTGGTGACCGAGACCAGTAGCGGAAGTTCGGCGAGGGCCTCGAATGAGGCGGCGGAAGCGTAGCCGCTGTCGGCGAGCCAGAGTTGGATGTCGTCGGGGAGCTGTGCGGCTTGGTGATTGTGCTGGGTCTTCTTCACCATCGCAACGAGGGCCGTTCTGTCCGAGGGATTGTCGTGCGCTTCGATGGCCAGCAGGAATTGACGGCGGGCGCATACGATCTGGATGTTGTATCCCTGCAGGTAGCCGCCGCGTTTGCCGGGAATCAGCCGGGAGTGGGGATCGCTCAGGCAGGCACGGGACTCCGGGGAGGGGGACGGCCGGGGTGTGCGGGCCCGCTCCAGCCAGGCCCGCATCTTCACCAGTCGCGTTCGCTGGCGAACGAGGACGGTCTTGTGCTCCGTCGAGACCGGCGGCCGTCCGTTTGCTCCACGATGTCCTGCCGCCCGGTCCTCTCGGACGCGGAGCTCGTACTTCTTCAGCATCTCCTGGTGAGCCTTGGTCTCGGCGGCCAGGCGCTTCTCCGCGCGGGCCACCATCCGCTCGGCGGCTTCGACCTTGATCCGGATCTCGGTAGGTGAAGGCATAGCCCGCTCATACAGTCTGTCCCTGGCCAGGTGGGCCCGGGTGAGCCGGCCGCACAGCCGGGACAGGCGAGGCCAGTTGTCGCACGCGTCCTCGCCATCGCCCTGTGCTGTCGAGCCATTGGCCTCGACGCTCAGCGCGTGGTCGACTACATCCTCCATCAGCGCGTGGATCTCTTTCTCGCACTGAGAGATGGTCTCCTCTAGGCGCTGGAGCCGTTGGTTGGCGTCGCGTGAGGCGTTCGCCTCCATCGGCGAGCCGTCTACGGCCACCGCTGAAAGATCGACCAGGCCGCGTCGGCCGCACAGAGACAACACCTGCACGAACAGTGAGTTCAAGGCGGCACGGTGGCGTCGTACGAACCGTGCGACGGTGGAGTGGTCCACTCGGCGGTTCGCGGTGATGATGCGGCAGCCCACGTCGTCCCAGCAAGCCGGCTCGATGCGACGGGAGGAACGTACTCCCTTGCTGTAGCAGTACAGGAGCAACGCAATCAGGCTCGTGGGAGGGTAGGCCACACCACCCTGCCCGTCGTCACGGTAGCTGTTCTCGAACCCCGATAGGTCAAGTAGCTCGACGACTTCGAGCACCTTCCAGCACAGGTGCTCGGGCGGCAGCCACTCCCGCACATCCAGCGGCATTTCAAGATCACATTCACGGTCGCACGACAAGAAGTTCCGCCCCACCAACCAAGATTTCGACGCCTCCCTGATCCTCGGAACCGAACAACGAATCGCTCTTGACCTTCACCGGGCAGGAGCCGTGCGACAGCCTCGCCGCCGTCGCGCGGACGTTGCGAAACCCCCGGCGGACGCGGGCGGGGGGGCGGCGGCGGCTCGCTCCCAGGGACGGCGCAGGTCCTCGGCGAGGGGGCGGGCGAGGCGGAGTTGAATGTGGGCGGCGATGATGAGCCATGTCCACGGATCGGCGCTGTCGGCGAGGCGGACCTTCAGGGCCGTCCAGCCGAGGGTCTGGTTCAGGAGCCTGAAGGTGTGCTCCAGGTCGAATCTGCGGAGGAAGGATCGCCACCAGCGGTCGACGTCCACCGGTGTGGCTGCGGTGGCGGAGCGCCACAGCCAGACCGGTTTCGGGTCGCGGTCGCCCGACAGGCGCTCGACCTTGAGACGAATCAACGTGCCGTGCAGGATGGGCAGTTCCTCTTTGGCATGGTCCAGCCAGGGGCCTCGGTGGGTGAGCCTGGGGTGCATCCGGTCCCAGGCGATCGTTCTCGGCCTTGCCGTATCGAGTGGCGTCCGTAGCTGTGGTGACGTCGGGTTCGTGAGTGCGCATCCGGGGACGGCGGCGGTGCGCACCGCGCGCATCCGGTGCGCACCACCGCCGGGCGTTGCGGCACCAAGCAGAGGCCGAACCCCCACTGATTCCACCCCTGTCCGGGCCGGGCACACGCCCCAGCTCGGACACGGCGAAAACTCCGATGGGAACGCGACCCCTTGTCAGGGTCATGGCCCTCTTCTACAGTCCCGGATACGGAGACTGTGGGAGCGCTCCCACAGTGGGGTGCTCCAGCGCTCACTCCGAGAGGAGTCCCACACGAACGTCACGGTGCCCCGTCACGAAGAAGGCGGATCCCCCCATGCAGCTTCTTTCGATCCACCGCTCGCCCGCCCGAAAGCGCATTGCTGTGTCGCTGGCAGCGCTTTGCTGTGCCGCGTTACCCGTCGTGGCCGCGGCCGGCCAGCCGCCCGTGGCGAGCGTCGCCGCCACCGAGGTCTTGGGCAACGCGACCCATTTCGACGGGCTCGGCAGCCCCTACGGCGGCTGCGGTCTGCCGCAGCGCGAACTGGACAGCCAGGACTTCGTGGCGCTCAACGTGTTCAACACGCCCGGCGACTACTCGGGCTCCTACCCGCGCCCGGTGCCGGACTCGAAGGCATCGATCAAGGGTGTCTTCGACAACGGCCGCAACTGCGGCCGCTGGGTCAAGGTCACCATCGGGGACTACTGCACCGGCACCAACGACGGCGCCCCTGGCCAGCCCTTCTGCCGCAACGGCTCCTGGGTGGCCGACAAGTACAACGGGGCCACCCTGACCATGCTCGTCGCGGACAGCTGTGCCGATTCCAACGCCTGGTGCCGGGACGACCCGAACCACCTCGACCTGGCGACCGATTCCCTCAACCGCTTCCGGATCGGCGGCACCCCCGTGGGGGCGATGTACCCGGACCGCTGGAACAACCGTCATGTCTCCTGGAGCTTCGTCCCGGCCCCGGACTACAGCGGCGACATCCGTATCGGCTTTCTCAGGGGAGCCCAGCGGTACTGGCCCGCCATCGCCGTCTCCCATTTGCCCAACGGCGTCCACGGCATCCAGTACCTGGCGAACGGCACCTGGACCGACGCCACCATGAACAGCGACATGGGGCAGTCCTATGTCATCGGCGCGACGGCCTCCGGCGGAAGCGACTTCACCATACGGATCCGCGACGCCGCCGACGCCTGGCTGGGCGGCGGCCGTACGTACTCCTTCTCGCTGCCGTCGGGCTGCGCGGGAGGCTGCTCGCAGGACTACACCGCCGTCCCCCACACCACTGACACCTCTGGAGGGACACCGCCTCCCACTCCCCCGCCGAGCCCCTCCGGCGACACCGCCTGCACGGCGCAGTGGAAGCTGACCGGCTCATGGCAGGGCGGGTACCAGGCCGACGTCACGGTCACCAACACCGGGTCCCGGCCGGTCGCCGGCTGGTCGGTGCACCACACCCTGCCGGGCGGTGTGACCGTGGCGAACCGCTGGAACGCGGTGGTGGATCCATCCCGCCCCGCCACCACCGTGCACAACGCCTCCTACAACGGCTCCCTGGCGCCGGGCGCGTCGACGACCTGGGGAATGACGCTCAACGGCGACGACCGAGACCTCGGCACGCTCTCCTGCACCGCGTCCTGACTCCCGTCGAGAGAGTGGTCATGGCTATGACTTCATTACGCGTGCGCCGCCACCGGCTCCCTCTGTGGGCATTGGTTCTGACCGTGGTGGCGGTTGCCCTTCCCGCCATCGCGACGTCGCGCGCACAGGGCGCGGCGACGGGCTGCACGGTCACGTACACCACCAACGAGTGGTCCGGCGGCTTCACCGCCCAGATCCGCGTCACGAATCTCGGCGCCGCCCTGAACGGCTGGCGGCTGGAGTGGGCCTACAGCGGCGACCAGCAGGTCACGTCCGCCTGGAACGCGCAGGTCACCCAGTCGGGCAGCGCGGTGACCGCCGTGAACGCCGCGCACAATGCCGTGCTCGCGGCCGGCGGGTCCGTGGACTTCGGCCTCCAGGGCACCTGGGGCACCGCCGACCCCGCCCCCACCGCCTTTGCCCTCAACGGCGCTCCGTGCGGCGGAACCGCGACTCCCACGCCGACGCCGACGGCGACTCCCACGCCGACGCCGACGCCGACGTCCACGGCGCCGGCCGACTGCGCCGGGGCCGGCGTGACGATCTGCTCCGACTTCGAGGACCAAGCCGGCACCGTGCCCTCGGGCGCCTGGCAGACCACGGCACCCGACTGCCAGGGAACGGGGAAGGTCAGCGTCGACACGTCCGTCGCCTACAGCGGCACCAGGTCGCTGCGCGTCGACGGCGGCGCCGGCTACTGCAACCACGTCTTCGCAGCCTCCACCCGCGATCTGTCCTCCGTCGGGCCCGTGGTGTACGTGCGGATGCGGGTTCGGCACACCACCGCCCTGCCCATCAACCACGTCACCTTCGTGTCCATGCCGGACGCCTCACAGGGCAGCAAGGCGCTGCGCGTCGGCGGGCAGAACGGCGCGCTGCAGTGGAACCGCGAGAGCGACGACGCGACGCTGCCGGAACAGAGCCCGGCGGGTGTCGGGCTCAGCACCCCGCTGGCGACCGGCCGGTGGCTGTGCCTGCGGTACCAGATCGACACCACCGCCCAGTCCATGCGCACCTGGGTCGACGACCAGGAGATCGCCGGGCTGCGCGTGGATGGGGTGCCGACCCAGAACGTCGACGGGCAGTGGCTCGCCCGCAGGACCCCTCCCCGCCCCACCGGCCTGCGGCTGGGCTGGGAGAGCTACGGCACCGGGGATGACACTCTCTGGTTCGACGACGTGGCCCTGGGCTCCTCACCGATCGGCTGCTGACGGCCGCATGGAATGTGCCGGGACGACAGGATCTGAACGCGCGACAGTCGTCGATTCCTTGATCCGTACGGCGCGTAGCACCCGCCTGGTGGACCGGTCAGCTGCAGGCCCTCGGCCTGGGCCCTGGCTCACCCGTCCGTCGATCAGATGGGTATCGAGCTCATCGATCCCTTACGCAACAAGGAGATCAGGTGAAACGTCGTTACACCTTGATAGCCACCGGCGCCGCCGGTGCACTGATCCTGGGTGGCCTTGCCATCGCCGCCCTGCCCGCATCGGCAGCCGCCACCGGCTGCTCGGTCGCGTACAAGGTGCAGAGCGAATGGCCGGGGGGGTTCACCGCGGACCTGGCCATCACCAATCTCGGCTCCCCCGTGCGAGGGTGGACCGCGACGTTCGACTTCCCGAACTCCGACCAGAAGGTCACCAACGGCTGGAGTGCCACCTGGGCACAGTCCGGAGCCCACGTGTCCGCCACCAACCTCGACTGGAACGGGACGCTGGACACGGGCGGGTCGGCGTCCATCGGGTTCAACGGTGCGTGGAAGGGCGCCAATCCGCAACCCGCATCGGTTGCGCTCAACGGCGTGACCTGTACCGGCTCGGTGACATCCCCGACCCCCAGCCCCACCCCCACTCCGACCGGCGGTCCCAGCGGTCCGGCCCCGGAGTTGAAGGTTTCCGGCAACAAGATCGTCACCGCGAGCGGCAAGCCGTACCGGCTGCTGGGCGTGGACCGCTCCAGCGGTGAATACGCTTGTGTTCAGGGCAAGGGACTGTGGGACGGCGGCCCGGTCGACCAGGCTTCCGTCGACGCGATGAAGACCTGGAACATCCACGCGGTACGTGTGCCGTTGAACGAGGAATGCTGGCTCGGCCTCAACGGCTCGCCCCAGGGGACCGCTTACCAGCAGGGCGTCAAAGATTACGTCAACCTGCTGGTCGCCAATGGCATCACCCCGATCCTCGACCTGCACTGGACGCGGGGCGCCTATACCAACGGGCCGGACTGGCACTGCAAGGACGCCACCGCGACCTGCCAGAAACCCATGCCGGACGCGCAGTACGCCCCCCAGTTCTGGACCGGTGTCGCCGACGCCTTCAAGGGCAATGACGCCGTCGTCCTCGATCTGTTCAACGAGCCGTACCCGGAGATCGCCGCCGGCTGGGACAAGACCGTCGGCTGGCAGTGCTGGCGCGACGGCGGCACCTGCACGGGCCTCCCGTACGAGACGGCCGGCATGCAGGACCTGGTCGACGCGGTCCGGGCCACCGGCGCGACCAACGTGCTCATGCTGGGTGGCCTTGAGTGGGCCAACGACATGCGCGAGTGGCTGACGCACATGCCGAACGACCCGCTGAACAACATCGCCGCGTCATGGCATTCGTACAGCTTCAACGCCTGTGCGACAGTGTCCTGCTGGGACAGCCAAGTCGCGCCGCTCGCCCAGCACGTGCCGGTCGTCATCGGTGAGTTCGGCCAGGACAACTGCGGCTTCGACTACATGCAGCAGTTGGTGGACTGGGCCGACGCGCACAACATGAGCTATCTCGCGTGGACCTGGAACCCCTGGGGCTGCAGCAGTGGTGGCGTGCTCATCAAGGACTGGGCGGGCACCCCGGAACCCGGCGTCGGAGAGGGTCTGAAGGCCCACCTGATCAGCCAAGACCCCTACTCGACCCCATAACCCAGTGCCCAGGTCCTCGCCCGGGTCGTCGACAGCGCACCGGCCGGTGCGGAGATCGTGCTGGTCGGTGTCTGCCTGCGCCCCGACCCGGTCGGCCCCGGGGTGGTGGTCGGCAGGGAGCTGGACATGTACGGGCCGTTCGGCGGCAGCCCGGGTGAGTACCGCCAGACGTCATGGTCGGGCCCGTGGTCGCCCCACCACAGCTGTCCGGCCCAGCCGTGAAGCGGCACCCGGGCGGGTGATTTTCCTTCGCGTACGCGGGCGGCCGTGAGGGCCTGGCCGGGTGATGACGCTCTTTGAATCTGGCTCTGGCCGAAGTTCCGTGAACGGCGGGGTGAGGTTGCCGGTCAGCCCAGCGAGGCGCTCGCTGCACGCAGTTCGTCCAGGGCTGCCAGGGTGTACCTGGCGAGCTCGCCGTTGCCGTCATGGTCGCCCTCGGACCATTGGGCGTATCCCCGTTTGAAGGCGAGGACGCCCAGCTCGCCCGCCAGTGCCGCGGTCGGATCAGGTATGCCGCGGGCGACCAGAGCGGTCGTCATCGCGGCCGCGAGGCTGACGCTCTTGAGGGCGTCACGCTCCTGGAGTTCGGCGCTGGCGGCGACGGCCGCCTTCAGGCGAGGCGCGAGCTCGCGGCTCATGGGGCCCATCGCGCTCGACGCGCGCTCCAGACCGGCGGCGACCGCCTCAAGCGGGCTGGCGTCAGCGGTCGCGTCGGCGATCCCCTCAGACAGCAGTCGGCTCAGCGTCTCCTGTCCGGCCACCAGCAGCTCGCGCTTGTCGGGGAAGTGCCGGAAGAAGGTGCTCTTGGTAACTCCTGCCCGCTCGGCGATCTGCGCGACCGTCGTGGCGTCGTACCCCTGCTCGGTGAACAGGTCGACGGCAGCCACGACGAGGCGTTCACGCGCGCCCGGTTCCCATCTGCCCATGGTCACCATCCTAAGTGATGGGACTCTTGTCCCGTCGCTGCCGTAGAGTGATGGGACAAGAGTCCCATCACTCCTGGGGGGGTTTCCCATGCGCGTTTTCGTCACCGGCGGCACCGGTCTGATCGGTTCCGCTGTCGTCGCCGAACTGCTCGACAACGGCCACACCGTCCTCACACTCGCACGCTCCGACGCATCCGCGCAGGCCGTGGAGGCGGCCGGTGCCGAGCCCCTCCGGGGAGCCCTCGCCGACCTGGACACCCTCCGCGCCGGCGCCGCCCGAGCCGACGGGGTGATCCACCTCGCGTTCGACCACAACTTCAGCAGCCCCGAGACCCTCGCGAAGTCGGTCGCGGAGGAGAGCGCCGCCCTCGCGGCCCTCGGCGAGGAACTCGTCGGCAGCGACCGCCCCTTCGTCACCTGCTCGGGTACGCCCGCCGTGCCGGGCCGCGCATCCGTCGAAAGCGACCCGGTGCCCACCGACGGGCCGGTCGGCGGTCGCGGTAGTGCGGTCACGTCGGTCCTGGGGCTGTCCTCGCGCAGGGTCCGCAGCAGCGCCGTACGCCTGCCGCGCACGGTTCACAACCAGGGTTCCGGCGGATTCGCCGGCCTGTTGACCGACATCGCGCGCCGGACCGGAGTGTCCGGTTACCCGGGTGACGGCGCACAGAACTGGCCGGCCGTGCACGCGCTCGACGCGGCGGTCCTCTTCCGGCTCGCTCTGGAACAGGCGGAAGCGGGTACCTCCTGGCACGCCGTGGCCGATGAGGGGGACAGCGTTCGCGACATTGCCACGGTCATCGGCCGACGGCTGGACCTGCCGGTCGAGTCGGTACCGGCGGAGACCTTCGGCCCCCTCGGCCACATCTTCGCGAGCGACCAGCCCTCGTCCAGCGTCTACACCCGGCAGGCGCTCGGCTGGGAGCCCAAGCACCCCAGCCTCCTGGACGACCTGGAGAACATCCAGCCCTGACCGGCGACCGGGACGTTCGGGCAGGCTCCCTGACCGAAGCGATCCCCCGTTACCGCCCCTGCTCCTGAATCAGCAGACCGGCCGTACGAGGAGCTGCTGTTCCTCACCGACACCGAGGACGCCATCAAGGTGGCAGACGAGAACGCGATCCCGCTCACCTGTGCCCCGCTTCCCGCACCGGTGCGGGAGGTGAGGACGGAGGCGGTCTCGTTCACCTATCCGGGCGCCGACGGTCCTTCCCTGAAGGGCGTGAGCGTGCGCGTGCCGCGGGGGAAGGTGACGGCCCTGGTGGGTGCGAACGGCTCGGGGAAGACCACCCTCACGCGGGTGCTGGCCGGACTGCTGCTCCCCGCCGAGGGGGACGTGTGGTGGGTGGGCGAGTCGGGCGAGCAGGTCGAGCTGCGTGAGGCCGACCGCGCCCAGATCTTCGCCGAAGTCGGTCTGCTCGCACAGGACTTCCCGCGATGGGAGATGACGGCGGCCGCGAACGTGGCCATGGGTGCCGGCGACCGCCCCCGCGACATGGACCGCGTCCGCCAGGCCGCCGATGAGGCGGACGTGCTCGAACTGGTCGAGGGCCTGCCGAACGGCTGGGACTCGATCGTGTTCAAGGGCTACGAGCGCGGTGTCCAGCTCTCGGGAGGCCAGTGCCAGAAGCTGGGGACAGCTCGAACAAGGTACCGGCAGGCGCCGTTCCTGCTGGTCGACGAGCCGACAAGCGCCCTCGACCCTCATGAGGAGATCGCCGCGTTCGAGGGGTTGTGGTCCCTGGCCGAGGAGGGGCACGCGGTCGTGCTCGTCACCCACCGTCTCGCCGCGACCATGCACGCCGACCACATCTACGTTCTCGATCGCGGCAGCGTCGTCGAGGACGGCACCCACGAGGACCTGATGCCCCGCACGGGGGGTCTGTACCAGGGGATGTTCACCGCCCAGGCCGCGCAGTACGGGATCGCGGCGGCGTCCGACGGCGTTCCCGGCCCCCGCGGCGCCCAGCCGTCCGGCCACGAGACGGCGAGCTGATCCACTCGAGCGCCCCCAATCCCTCAGCCTGCCCGCCACCCCGTTCTCACGACTTCGAAGGCGAGACGACGCCCATGTCCCCCAGCTCCACCGCGATCCGCAGGACCGTCGAGGCGTACCTCGGCCGGCACCCCGGCGAGCGTGACGCCCTGGCCGAGCTCCTTGCCGCGCTGGACCGGCCCGTCGACGCGACCGCCCGGACGACGCAGCCCGGGCACGTCACGTGCAGCGCTGTCATCGTCGACCGGCAGAGCCGGGTCCTGCACATCCGACACCGGGCCACCGGCGGCCTCATGCTCACCCCCGGCGGCCACATCGAGCCCGAGGACCGCACGCTGCTCGCCGCGGCGCTGCGGGAGGTGTCGGAGGAGGCCGGAATCGCGCCGGGCGCCCTGTGCCTGACGCGGCAGCTGCTCGGCTCGCCGATCGACATCGACGTCCACGACATCGACGCCAGCCCGTCCAAGGGCGAACCGGCCCACCGCCACTACGACTTCCGCTACGTCCTCTACCTCGCCGGTGAGGAACCGCCGACGATCGTGTTGCAGGACCAGGAGGTCTCCGGCGCCCAGTGGCTCCCGCAGCCGGAAGTCACCTCACCGACACTGCGCGCGAAACTCCTCGCGGCGGGCCTGGACGGCCGGCTGGAGCCGGTGAACGCTTCCGCGCTGATCCACGGGACCGGTCGGTGCGGCGCTCTTCCTGCAGCTCGCCTGCGCCGGTGCCGCGGGCACCACCCAGCGATCCATCCGCCAGATCGTCACCACAGCCGGGATGCAGGCGCGGATGCAGGCGCGGACGCAGGCGGTGATCACCTGGCTGACGTCCGGCGCCCGGCCCGTGGCCGCGCTCCTCGCCGGCGCACTGGGCACGTGGCTCGGTGTCCGGCCCGCCCTGACCGCCGGAACCCTCCTGCCGCTCGTCCCGTTCGTCGTCCTCGCCCGCTCCCCGATCCGCGCCCTACGGCAGATGCCGGACCCGCCCGCCACCACCGTGCCGTCGCCTCCCGCAGCCCGTACCGCCCCTCCCACCGTGCCCACTGCAGCGTGCACGGACGACGCGCAGCACAACCGATCACTCGGAAGCGATGCCTCGTGAACGAGGTGCCGAACTCGTCGGCGACTTCCGCTGCCGCACCACCCAATCCCCTGGAGAACCCCGTGCTGACCGACAACACCGTGCCCGCCGCGCCCCTCCTTCCGCCGCAGTCCGCCGCCGACACCTCCGAGACTGCGGCGGCCCGGGCGGCGATGGTCGCCCGGCTCGAGGAGAGCGGAGAGCTCGGCCGCGGTCCCGTTCGAGAGTCCGCACGATCTTCGCCTGCGGCTATCTGGCCAGCCCCAACCTGCGCCGGGAGATCCACGGCGGGCTCCAGGTCGTGGAGAACGGGAACTCGGCGAACACCGTGCTCCACTACGGCAGGGACGGCGCCCTGACCGGGCCGGACAAGGAGCACGCCGAGACGTCGATGCTCGCGCTGCACCTGCTCCAGTCCGCGCTCGTGCACGTCAACACCTTGCTGCTTCAGCAGGTCCTCGCCGAACCGGCCTGGGCGAAGAAGCTCACCGACGAGGACCGGCGCAGGCTGACCGCCTTGTCCTGGTCGAACATCAACCCGTACGGCACCTTCCGCCTCGACATGGACTCCCGGCTCGAACTCCCGCTGTTCGCCACCCTGCCCCGCCCGCCCCGCGCGGCCGACGACGTTGGGCAGCCCATGACAGCAAAGCGGTAGCGGGCCAGTTGCTGTTCCGTCTGGCCCTGCTGCACCCGGAGATCGCCATCGAAGACGACCAGCGGGCTCAACGGTGCCTCGTGTCGGCGTGCTTGCCGTCGTACGGTGGGGCACGCCAGCATGCTCGGATGCAGCCGATTGGTTGGAGCAGAGCCTGCTCGACGCGGTCCGCGACGGCGAGATGCTGGACCTGGCCGGTGACGGGCCGGTCGACGAGGCCGCGATGCGGTCCTGGGACGGCACTCACACCGTCCCGGCGGCGCTGATCCGTGACCTGGTCCGCGGCCGCCGGGACATCGAGGCGGACCCACACGGGCTGCGGCTGCGCGGGGCGCGCATCACCGGCCGCGTCGACCTGGCGAACATCACCAGCGATCTGCGCATCGAGCTGGTCGACTGCTTCGTCCCCGACGGTCTGAACCTGTGCGACAGCCGGCTGCCCGGCCTCGTGCTGGACGGTTCCTGTTTCGGGCACCCCGCGGGTTCGCACGCCCCACCGGTTGACGCCGCACGCTTCACCGCGCCGGTGGTGACGATGCGCGGAGCGGTTGCCAACGCCGACACACCTTCCGGCGCGGTCCGGTTCCTCGGCGCCCACCTCGGTCTGCTGGATTGCGACGGGGCGCGGCTGGCGAACACGTCCGGTCCCGCCCTGCACGCCGAGTTTCTGCGGGTCGATCACAGCGTGTTCCTCCGCGACGGGTTCCGGGCCACCGGCGTCGGCGAACAGGGCACGGTCCGGTTCGCCTACGCCCATCTCGGTCGGCTGGCATGCGACGGGGCGCGGCTGGCGAACACCTCCGGTCCCGCCCTGCACGCCGACGGTCTGCGGGTCGACCGAGCCGTGTTCCTCCGCGACGGGTTCCGGGCCACCGGCGCCGGACACTCCGTGCTCGCCTTGAACGGCGTGTCGGTCGGTTCGCTGTGGTTGGACACCAGCGGGGTGACTCGGTCGGGTCAGGCCACGGGGGCCCTGGTCGGCATCGACGGGCTGACCTACGCGGACCTGCCGGCGCCGGTCGGGTTGTCCCGGTGGCTGGAGCTGTTGCGTGACCACACGCCTGGCTACTCCGCCCAGCCGTACCAGCAGTTGGCCGCCGTCCACCGGGCGGCCGGCCACGACAGCGCGGTGCGGGACATTCTCATGGCGCAGCGGCGGGACCAGATCGACCGCGGCGGGCTTCGGCGGCGTGACCGGGCCTGGGTCCGATTCACCGGGCTGGCCCTCGGCTTCGGTTATCAACCCTGGCGAGCGCTGCTGCTGCTGTTCGCCGTCCTCGCCAGCTCGGTCACGCTGGCGGTCGTCCTCGGCGGGCCGGGCGGCGGCCTGGAGCACACCGCTCGCGCGAGCACACCCACGACGCCCTGCAGCGTCGTGGAGCGGGTCGGCGTGGGTTTGGATCTGGGTCTGCCGGTGGTCAAGACGGGGATGGCTGACCTATGTGCCCCCACCGGTACCCGTGCAGGGCAGACCCTCACCGTCGCGGGCTGGCTGCTGCAGCTGGCCGCGTGGGCGTCGGCCACCCTGTTCATCGCCGGTTTCACCGGTGCCGTGCGCAAGACATGACGATTCACCGGAATGAAGATATGCCCGAAATCAAGATCGGTCCGGCGATCACCTGTGTGGCGGGAGTCGCGGGTTCGATTCCCGCCTCACCCGGATTGCGCGGGTTGATTAGACGCGGGGCCACCTGTCGTCAAACGATCGTTTGCCGACGCCGGGTTCGCGGCGGCGCGAATCCGATCACATCCGATGGTGATCGCTGACAGGGTTTGACGACAGATAGGGTCCGATCCTCCGTACGGAGGGGGCCCTCGGTGGCGAACCTGGTCTACAAGCGGGTCTCGACCGACCAGCAGTCGACCGCCCGGCAGAACCTCGTCCTCGACGAGGCTGGCATCGAGGACCCGGTCCTCTTCGAGGAGGACCCGGGTACCTCCAGCCGCCTCCACCCCCTCCAGCGTCCGAAGTTCCGCGAACTGCTCACCTGCGCGCGGCCGGGCGACACCGTGCACCTCTCCGAGATGTTCCGCCTCCTCCAGGGCACCGGGCGCATCCTCGACGTGCTCGACGTCCTCCACCACGACCAGGTGGCACTGCGCATCCACGACGGCGCGTTCTCCGCGATGGACCTCACCGCCCGCCACCCGCGCACCGGCGAACCGCTGTCCACCGTGAAGTTCATGGTGCAGACCCTCGCAGCCGCCGGTGAACTCCAGCGCGACCTCCAGCGTGAGCTGACCTACGACGGGCTGCGCGGCGAGGAGTCCGGACAGACGGCCGTAGTGGGTGGTTCCCCCTGCGGTCAGTGATGGCCCGGCCGGGTCGTCGAAGAGGCCGGCGCCACCACACACTCCGCTCTCCGGAAGAGTGAGCTCGACGCGGTCGACGGACTCGAGGTCGCCCGCGATCGCTGCGGTAGCGGAGCGGACCTGCTCGTAGCCGGTCATGGCGAGGAAGGTCGGGGCGCGATGGTCTGGTCCTCGGTGAGGACACCGGCGTTCAGCGTCGGCGCCGGTGGCCGCCGTGAAGTAGCCGGCCTTCGTCGCGATCCGCAGGGACGGGCGGGCGGCCAGGGCCGGGGCCAGCAGGGTCTGCGCCTGGCCCGTGGCGTAGTTGAGGGCGGTGTCGATTCACCGCACGCCACCCTTGAGGTCCTTGGTGCGCACGTGTTCTGGCGGTCAGGGGCCTTCCGGCGGGACTTCGTGTGAGGGCCCCTGAGCGCGTGGGTTCAGTGGGGGGCGGGGCTGAGGACGAGGTGGAGGCGCTGGGCTAGGCCGTTGACAGTGCCGGCTGCCATCAGTTCCATCAGAGGTAGCTCGCAGGCGAAGGTCTGCTCCATGAGGACTTTCAGCTCGGCCCCCATGAGGGAGTCCAGGCCGAGGTCGGTGAGGTTGGCCCTGGGGTTGATGCGGTCGGGGCTGGTCTGTAGGACGTGGGCTGCCACCTCGGTCAGGGTGGAGGTGATCAGATTCAGTCGGGCCTCGTCGTCGTCCGCCGCCTTCAGCTGCTGGCGCAGGTCTTGGGCGCGGGCGCGGCTGGAGCGGTCGCTGCTGCCGGTCATCTGCGCGGTGAAGCGGGGGGCGGTCACTGCGGGAAGGAGATGGGTGAGGCGCTCCCAGTCCATGACGCCGATGACGGTCTGGCAGGTGGTGCGGTGCAGGTGGCGGTCGAGCGCGTCGAGGGCGGTGGCGGGGGTGATGAGGCCGATGCCGGAGCGGGCGATGGTGTCGGCGAGCCGGTGGCGCATGACGTAGCCGGTCTCGGAGATGCCGCCCCATGCCAGAGCCATTCCGGGGTGGCCGTGGTCGCGTCGGGCGCGCATGAGTGCTTCCAGGTGGAGGTTGGCGGCCGCGTAGGGGGCTTGGTACATGTTGCCGATCAGCGCGGCGACGGAGGAGTAGACGATGAAGAAGTCCGTCTGCCGGTCGCGGGTGAGCCGATCGAGGATTTCCGCGCCGCTCATTTTGGGTTCGAGGACTGCGGTGAACCGTTCGGCGTCGAGGTCCTGTAGGGGGGCGTCGTCCAGGTGCATCGCGGCGTGGACGACGCCGCGCACCGGGTGCCCTTGACGATCGGCCTCCTCCAGGAGCTCTTCCACGGCTGCGGCGTTGGTGACGTCCAGGGCGTGGGCGTGGGCGTCGACGCCGAGGCGGTGCAGATCCGCGAGGAGGCTGGCTGCTTCGGGGGCGGTCGCGCCGCGGCGTGAGACGAGCGCGAGGTGGCGGGCGCCGCGGGCGGCGAGGTGGCGGGCGGTGGCGGCGCCCAGCCCGCTGAGCCCTCCGGTGATCAGGTAGGTGGCCTGGGCGTCGAGGACGGGCGGGTTGTCGGGTTCTTCGACGGCGACGGGCATGCTGGGGCTGAACGTGATGACGACCTTGCCGAGGTGGCGGGAGTGCCGCAGGGCGGTGACGGCGTCGGTGATGCAGGGGGCGGGGTAGCTCTGGTGGGGCAGCGGCCGGTACGTGCCGTCCTTGATGCGCGAGGTGACGGTGCGGAAGGCGTCTGCTGCCTGTGCGGGGGTGTCGGCGATCAGGCGGGTGATGTCGACGCCGAAGTAGGCGAGGTTGTTGCAGAAGGGGCGCAGCAGCAGGGGCGCGTTGGCGTAGATGTCGCGCTTGCCGAGTTCGATGAACCTCCCGCCGGGCGTCAGGCAGTCCAGGCTGCGGGCGATGGCTTCGCCGGCCAGGGAATTGAGGACGACGTCGACGCCGCGTCCGCCGGTTGCCTCTCGTACCTGTGCGGCGAAGGACAGGTCGCGGGAGTTGAGTACGTGAGTGGCTCCGAGGGTGCGCAGCAGGTCGCGTTTGGCGGGGCTGCCTGCGGTGGCGATCACGCGGGCGCCGACGTGCCGGGCGTAGTTCAGGGCGGCCAGGCCGATGCCGCCGGCGCCGCCGTGGACCAGGAGGGTGTCGCCCTCTTGGAGGTGGGCGAGGGTCTCGAGGCTGTGCTGGACGGTGAGGTAGACGGCGGGCAGGGTGGCGGCCTGCTCGTAGGTCATGCCGGGGGGGATGTGTCCGGCCTGTTCGGTACGGACTCGGACGTGGGAGGCGAGGGTGCCATGGCCGAAGGCGAAGACACGGTCGCCTACCGCCAGGGTGGTGACGCCGGGGCCGATGGCGGTGACGGTGCCGGCGCATTCCAGGCCGAGACGGGGGCCGGTTTCGGTGGCCGGTTCGGCACCGGGCGGCAGCATGCCCTCGGCGAGCATGACGTCGCGGTAGTTCAGCGCCGCGGCCCGCACCTGGACCAGGACCTCGCCGCGTCCGGGCCGTCCGGGGTCGTCGGCGATCCAGGCGAGCTGGTGTGCGCGGCCGGGGCGGCGCAGTTCGATGCGGTAGCCCTCGCCGTCGGAGGCTGGGTGGGTGGGCGGGTTGAGGGGGTGCAGGCGCGGGGTGAAGCGTCCGTGACGGTTCAGGGCGATTTCATCCTCGGTGCTGGGATGCAGCACTTCGGCGGCGATGCGGGCGGCATCGGAGGCGGTGTCGGATGAGGTGTGCAGGCTGAGGCGGCGCACGGTCAGGGTGGGGTGCTCGTTCGCCATGACCCGCCCGATGCCCCACAGTGCGGCCGCGTGCGGGTCGGCGAGCCCTTCTGGGGTGCCGTGCAGGCCGGTGGGGGCGGTGACCAGCCACAGGTGCGGTTCGCTGGGGCCGGAGGCAGTGGCGGCGGTGGCCGCGGTTTTCAGTAGGCCCGCCATGCGGGTCACTGCCTGTGCGGCCGAGCGGCCGGTGTCGGTGGTGGTGGACAGGACGACGATGCGGCTGGCGGCGGCCGCGTCCAGGGACAGGGACCAGGTGTCCGCGTCGGGCTCCACGAGGAGCAGGTCGGCTGCGGGGAGCGTACGGGTGAGGGCGGCGGCCAGCTCCCGGTCAGCGGTGGGGGCGATGACCAGCCAGGAACTGGTGCTGTCCGCGGTGTCGGTCGCGGCCGGTTGGGCGTGACCGGCCGGGCGGGTTTCGGGGCTGGTGGGGTGGGCGGGTGAGCGGCGGGCGAGAAGGACGGAGTAGTCGCCGGCCGCTTCTTCGTCGGTGCTGCCGGAGATGGTGATCTGGTCGAAGCCGCACCCGGCGAGCAGCGGTGCCCACTTCTCGCGGGGCAGCAGGGGGCTGGACCGCAGGTGGGTGTCGGTGTTGGACCAGTATTCGGGCAGCAGTCCGAAGCAGGGGCCGAGGATGTCCTCGTCGTGGCTCTCCACCGCCAGCAGCTGCCCGCCGTCGGCGAGGAGGCCGGACAGGCGGGTGAGGGTGGCGTTCAGGTCGGCGGTGGCATGCAGGACGTTCGCGGCGACGACCAGGTCGAAGCTGCCCGGGGCAAAGCCCTGATCTGTGGGGTCCTGGTTGAGGTCGAGGCTTCGGTAGTCGAGGTTGTCGTACCGGATGAAGCGGGCTTGGGCGCGCGGGAAGAACGCGGCCGTGAGGTCGGTGTAGGTGTAGTGGGTGAGCTGGTGCGGCAGGGCGGGCAGCAGGGCCGCGGTCAAGCTGCCGGTTCCGGCACCTACTTCCAGAATGCGCAGTGGCCGGTGGGTCGGCCAGTCCTGCAGGGCGTGCTGGAGCAGGATGCGGGCGAACTGGGTATGGATACGCAGTTGGGGGGTGTCGGAGTAGAAGGCTTCGACCAGGTGGCGGTCGGCTTCGCCGAAGAGCAGCTGGCGGGGGTCGGTGCGGCCGGTGAGAATGTCGGCCAGGTGCGCGCCGCAGCGGTTGAAGACGGCGATCGCGGTGATCCAGTTCGGGTGTTGCTGGGCGAACTGCCGCATGTGGGTGAAGGGGTCGGCGGGGAGGCCGGTGAACTGCCAGCGCGGACCGTCTGCCTGGGAGGTGTCGGGGTGCAGGAGTCCCGCCCTGGCGGCGAGGTCTGCCATCAACGCCATGTAGGGGGCGTAATGGGGGCGCAGGCCGGCGTGCAGGAGTTCGTCCAGGCCGAAGTCGGTGGCGTCGGGCAGGAGGTGGCGGAAGGCGGCGGCGCCCCAGTGCGCGGCGGCGTTCTTCGCCCGAGGGGCGAAGTGCCGGTAGTCGTCGGCCAGTTCTGCTTCGATCGCTGCCCGGGCTGCGGCCGTGGCCGTGACGGTGCTGGCAGGGCTGGGGAGCGGCACGGCGCCGTCGGTTTCCGTAAGAGTGGCAACCTGTGGTGCGGCGCGCAGGATGGGGGTGAGTTCCTGCAGGGGGCGGCCGGGGGCGACTGCGTGCAGGCGGCAGCCGGTCATGGTTGCGGCCGTGGTGCCGTCCTGGTTGAGCACGGTGACGTCGACGACGGCGTCGGCGCCCACCACGTGCTGGAGGGACACGAGGATCTCACCCTGGGCGGCCGGTTGCTGCCACACGCGCAGGCTCTCCACTGCCGTGGGGAGGAACATGCCCCCTCCGGCGGCCTGGGCCAGCAGCGGGGCGGCTGCCTGCAGAGCTCCGTCCATGATCACGGGGTGGGCCTGGAAGTCCTGCCAGTGGCGAGCGGCGGCCTCGGGGAGCTGGTAGCGGGCGCGGACGGACGTCGGGTTGACGCTGAGGTCGGTCAGGACCCGGAAGGCCGGACCGTATTCCAGGCCGGCCCGGGCCGTGTGGGTGTAGTGCACCGCGGCGTCGATGCGGAGCGCACCGTCCGGGTCGAGGCCTGGGTTGTTGCCGGTGGGACGGGCGGGCGCGGGGCTGTGCGTCTGGGGGGCCGGGTGGATCAGGCGGCGCACGCAGGCCCGGGCGTGCAGGGTCCACTCGCCGGCGGCGTCGGTGCGGGAGGCGATCAGGACGATGCCGTCCTCGGCCGACACTGACGTCTGCAGGACCAGGAGCGAGGGGTTGTCGCTGCGGGGCAGCGCCAGGGGACGGACGATGTCCAGGCCGCTCACCTCGCACGGTGCGGCCAGAGCCTGGCGGCCTGCGGCCAGGGCCATCTCCAGGTACGCGGTGGCGGGCATCACCATGGTTCCGTCCACCTGGTGGTCGGCCAGCCATGGCAGCCTGACGGTGCTGAGCTGCTGATGCCAGGCCGGTTCGGCCACCGCCGCCCGCCGGCCCAGCAGCGGGTGGATGAGGGTTTTGTCCTGGGGGATGTGCGCCCACCAGTCGGGCGAGCCGTTCCACTGCCGCTCCCGCTCCCAGGGGTAGGCGGGCAGGGACACCACCCGGCCCGGGTGGGGGAGGCAGCGGTTGCCGGGACGGACGCCAACGGCGATGAGAGAGGCTGCGGCGCGCCGCACGGAGAGCGGCCCGTCGCCGTCACGGCGCAGGGTGGCGTGAGCCGACAGGGTTGGCAGGAGGCGGCGCAGGTAGGTGGAGAGCACCGGGTGGGGGCCGACTTCGAGGAACTGGGTGCAGCCGTTGTCGGTGAGCGCGGTGACGGCGTCACCGAAGGCGACCGGTTCGCGCACGTTGCGCCACCAGTACTCGGCATCCAGCTGTTCGCCGCCCATGATGCTGCCGGTGACCGTGGACGCCAGGGGCAACCTACCCGGGCGGGGGCGCAGGGAGCGCAACGGGTGGAGGATCTGCTGCTGGACAGGGTCCATGTGCCGGGAGTGGAAGGCGTAGTCGAGGTCCAGTTCGCGGAAGAACACCCCGCGCAGCTCCATCTGACGGCCCAGCTCTGACAGTGCGGCCGCGTCGCCGGCGATGGTGACGTCGCGGGTGGTGTTGGTGCCGGCCAGCTCCAGGAGGCCGCCGAATGCGGCCAGCTCCTTCCGGGCCTCTTTGGCCCCCAGCCCGACCGCGGCCATCCGGCCGCTGCCGGCCGTGGCGCCCTGTGCGCGGCTGCGGACGGCCACCACGTGGCAGGCCTGGGCCAGATCAAGGCAGCCGGCCGCATACCCGGCCGCGATCTCCCCCACGCTGTGCCCGACGACAGCATCGGGTTCCACACCGTGTTGGCGCAGCAGGGCCAGGAGGCCGACCTGCACGGCGAACAGCAGCGGCTGGGCCACCTCAGTGCGTTCCAGGCCGGTGGATCCCTCCTGAAGCGCTCGGGTCACCGACCAGCCCAGAGCGGGGTGAAGTTCGGCGTCCACGGCGCTCACTGCTGCGGCGAAGAGCGGCTCGTGGCGCAGGAGATCGGCGCCCATGCCGGCCCACTGCGAGCCGTTCCCGCTGAACACGAACGCCAGGCCTCCGGGGCGCTCTGGAACGGTGACCTTCACGCCGGGGCCGTCGACCAGTCCTTCGGCCAGGGCCAGCAGAGCCTCGGCTGCCTCCTGTGGGTCGGCGGCCAGCACAGCCGCGGCGTGCTCGTGACGACCCCGGCGCACGGTGGAGGTGTAGGCGACATCGTAGAAGTCGTCATCGGCGGTGAACTGCAGGTGCTGAGCCATACGTTCGGCGCTCGCGGTGAGTGCCTGAGGGGTGCGGGCGGAGACCACGACCGGCAATCGGCCGGCGTAGGAAGCGCTGTGGGGCTCACCGGTGTGGTCCCGGGAACCCCGGGAGACGCCACCGCGGTTGCGGGGGGCGCCGACAGGTTCGGGGTCGGCCAACACCACGTGGGCGTTGGCGCCGCCGAACCCGAAGGAGTTCACCCCCGCCAACGCCATCCCGGGGTGCTCGAGGGGCTCCAGGCGGGTGACGGGCCGCACGTTGAGTTCGTCGAAGTCGATTTGCTGGCTGAGGTCCTCCGCGTGCAGGGTCGCCGGCACCTGCCGGTGGCGCAGCACCAGCATTGCCTTGAACAGCCCGCCCATGCCGGAGGCGGCCTCCATGTGGCCCAGGTTGCTCTTGATCGACCCGATCGGCAGCGCGCCCCGGTTGCGCCCCCGGCCCAGCGCACGGCCGATGGCCTGTGCCTCCAGCGGATCCCCGGCCTGTGTGCCCGTGCCGTGGGCCTCCAGATAGGCGACGTCGTCGGGAACAAGCCCGGCCCTCTCGTAGACGTCGCGTAGCAGGGCCTGCTGGGCGGTACTGCTCGGCAGGGCGAGGCCAGGGGTGCGGCCGTCGTTGTTCGCGCCGCTGGCCACGATCACGCCGTGGATGCGGTCGCCGTCCCCGCGCGCGTCGGCCAGACGCTTGAGCAGGACCAGTCCGCCGCCCTCGGCCCGTACGAAACCGTCGGCTTGGGCCGAGAACGGCCGGCACCGTCCGGTGGGCGAGAGCATCGACGCACTGGAGAACCCGGCGAACAGCTGCGGGCTGAGGAGCACATTGACACCCCCGGCCACCACCGCGCGCGACCGGGCCGCCCGCAGGTGCTCGCACGCCTGGTGCAGGGCCGTCAGCGCCGAGGAGCAGGCGGTGTCGACCGCAATGCTCTGGCCGTGCCAGTCGAAGTAGTGCGAGAGCCGGTTGGCGACGATCGCCCCGGCCATCCCCGACATGGTGTAGGGGTTACTTGTGTCCGTCCCGGCGGCCTGCAGCTCGCCGTAGTCGCGGCTGGAGCAGCCGACGAACACTGCCGTGTCCGACCCCTCCAGGCCGGCCGGGTCCACGCCGGCGTCATCGAGCATCTCCACCGCCATCTCCAGCAGCAACCGCTGCTGCGGATCCATCCGGGACGCCTCCCGGGCGGAGATACCGGTGAAGAAGGACCCGTCGAAGCCCGCCACATCGTCCAGGAAGCCACCGGCTGCGGTGTAGGAGTGGCCTGGCCGGCGCCGGTCGGGGTCGACGAAGTCAGCGGCAGCGAACCGGTCGGCGGGCACCTCGGTGACCATGTCGCGCCCGGCTGTGAGAACCGCCCACAGATCGTCCAGATCGTTGATGCCGCCGGGAAGACGGCAGGCGGTGCCGACCACGGCGATCGCGTCATCGGGCAGCAGGGACTCACGGAAAGACATAGAGAGCGCTCCGGGCATGTGTGATCAGGCAGACAGGAGAGGAGAGGAGCGGGTGCGAGCGAAGGAGCCCTACCTAGGGCTCTTCAAGAGCAGGGGGTGGCACCCTGCGCTCGACTCAGGGCAGGCAGCCGGGGAATTCTCGGGCGTGCAAGGGGCTGCGCAGGCACCGGCGTCTCAGGAGGTGGTGGCCAGCGGTGCGTCCTGGAAGCCCAGCGCACGCCGCAGGTACGGGACATCGACAGCAACGGGCTCGGGTAGTCCCGGGGTGGCGGCCAGAGCGTGGGTGCGGTCGTAGGTACGCCGGTGCCGGCAGTAGGCGAAGAACCCGGTCAAGTGCTCAGCGATGAAGGACTCCGCTGGCGTCGGATCGAGCAGGTCGTCGACGCACTCCACGCGCAGGAGCGGATGTTGCGCCTCGATGACGCCGATGATGTCTCTGATCGGTGTGGGCTTCCCATGCACGACGTGGAAGGTACGCGCGCCCGGACCCTCTAGGAGGGCGTCCTGGCCGATGCGGAGCATGGCCCGGGTGGCGTACTGGTCGGGGACGATGTTGAACGTCGCGTCCGGCGACACTCGCAGCCGCAGCTGGAGGGAATGCGTCCGTTGCGCCGGACCGGGGATGCCCGTTGCGCCCTCGCGCGCCACCACGTCGATCATCTGCCCAAACACCGCCACCGGATGACCCGCCGCAGCCCCCGGGGCTATGGCGTCGCTGGCGACGATGCTGGGCCGCAGCACCACGACCGGCCGTCGCATGCGCTGCGCCCAGCCCCGCACCAGCAGTTCGGCCTCATACTTCGAGGCGTCGTAATGCGTCTCGAAGCCGTAGGCGTCACTCAGGTCATCCTCCAGCACGATGCCGTCGCGCCGGCCGCCGGCGACGGCCATCGTGCTGACGTGCACCACCCGGCAGTGCGAAGAGGTCAGCTCCGCGAACTGCAGCACATTCGCCGTGCCGTGCGTATTCACCCGGAAGAGCCGCTCCCGCTCCCCCGCCAGCGCGATGTCACCCGCGCAGTGCCACACCCCGGTGACCTCACCGGCCAGACGGGTGTGCTCCGCCGCCGACATGCCCAGCCACTTCCGGGTCACATCACCGCTCACACACACCAGACGCCGGCGTTCCTCCGGCGAGAGGTCGCCGTGCGCGCCGACTGTCTCCCTCACACGCCGATACGCGGAAGCCAGACTCCCCCGCACCAGACACACCACCCGCTCCCCCCGTTCCACGAGTAGCGCGTATGCAAGACGAGAACCCACAAACCCTGACGCACCAGTGATCAGAACAGTCACGCTGCCACAATGACCCACCTGTCCCATAAAGACAAAACGCAGAGTAATCAATCAAACACGCATGGGTGAATGCTTTTCCCGGTGAGCCGCCGAAGGTCTGTCCGCTGACGCGCACCACGCGCGTACGAGACGTCCACGCGAACGCCGCGGCGGCGCTCAAGGCCTACATCGTCTTCGAGTTGCGCCGTGAGGCGCTGTGCTTCGTGCGGGGTGAGAGGCCTTCGCCGCCGACGAGCAAGCCGCCGCGGTGGAGTCCGGTAGCACCGTCCGACCGCCCCCGTCCCCGTTGCCCCAGGTCAGGCACTACTCCGTTGTTTTCTCGGCGTGTACTACCGGGACCCCTACCTGGCCGCAGTTATCAGGGCCGGTGAGCAGGTGTCGGGCGAGCCAAGTGCCGTCAACGAGGGGGCGACGGTGCGAGCGCCGGGGAGTGCGGCGCGAACGCAGGCACTGAGACTGTCGCCCACCCCGGCCTCGACCAACAGCCGCTCGTCGAGCGGGGTGAGCCGACCGAGGGCGTCGGTGAAGCGGACGGCTTGGTGAAGCAGACGGCGAGGGCCGTAGTCAGGTCGTCGCTGTCGGTGCGGGCGCGCCCCTGGACGGGTGGACCGGGATGCGCAGGTGCCGCGGGCGCAGATCTGCCACCCCACGCCGGAAGTGGTCGTGAACGGGCTGGAGCGCGGAGTGGTGGGCCGCGTAGGGAACGGGGAGGCGCCACATCCGGGGAACGGCGGGGCCTGTGAGGGAGAGCGGGCGTCAAGAGCCTCGGTTGGGCCACTGACCATGGCCTGCCGGGGCGAATTGACGCATGCCACCGCCACGTTGGTGCGGCCGGCGCCGACCAGCAGCGCCTCGGTGTCGGACTCGCCCGCGTCGACAAGGACCAAGCCGCCACGCCCGACCACATCACGGTAGGCGTCGTTGAGCGCGCATACTAGCCGCGCCCCTTCGGCCAGAGTGAACGCGCCTGCGCAGACCAGGGCCGCGTACTCGCCGAGGCTGTGCCCCACGATCAGTCGTGGGACGATCTCGGAGGCGGCGAGGACCCTGGTGAGGGCGACAGAGACCGCGAAGTGGGCCAGCGGCACCGCTCCGTACGGGAGCGGGTCCGGCTGGGAATGCTCCAGCAGGGCCGGGCGGACCGGCCCGTACCCGTACGCGCCGCCACCCGATCGATCGTGTCGAGAACGCGGTCGGTCACATCGCGGAACACGGCCTGGGCGGCAGCCGAGCCCCCGTTGTGGCGGTGGTACCAGTGGTGCAGGGCAGCGCGCGGATCGCCGCCCTGACCCGGGAAGAGGAAGACCGCGCTGCCACGGCCGTCGTGGGGCAGGTGCCCCGTGCCGGGCATCAACGTTCCGCCTCTGTGGCCGGACGGAGGGGCATCCGCTGCCAGACGGTGCCAAGAATCTGTCCGTTGTCGTCAGGAAGTGAGCGGAGAGTGAGGCGGCCGGCCGCCAGATGGGCGCTGCGGAGCAGGTGCGCCCCAGTCCACCGGGCTCGCCGCCGACCAACGTCCGGTGGACCACACGGTCACCCAGCCACTCGAAGGTACCGGCGTAGCCGAAATAGCCGTCCGCGCCAGCGACATGGGCGGACACCTGCCCGTCAGGGGTGTAGATGATCGGGCACCGCACCTCCGTCCCGAACGGATGGGTGACCTCCCGGCCGCGCGATCACTCTCCGGCTCGCCCCCTCATTCACCAGCGCTTGGTTGTCCTCGGGTTTCGGTCATGACGGGACGATGTGCGGGCGGCGTTCGCCGACGAAGGGCCGGTGCCCACCAATTCGCCTGGCCCGCCAACTGCATCACTGCTGGGACGAGCAGGCCTCGCACGATGCTGGCGTCCAGGAGGACGATCGCGGCGATCGTCGCACCCAAGACGACCAGGAGACTGATCTGAGCCAGCATCAGTGCACCCATACTCACGGCGACCACCAGGGCAGAGGCGGTGAACAACCGGCCGGTGTGCTCGATACCGGTCACGATGGAAGCGGTGTTCTGCCGTGTACGTCGCCACTCCTCTGCCATGCGCGAGACGAGGAAGACTTCGTAGTCCACGCAGAGACCGAATGCCAGGGCGGCTGCCAGCAGCGGCATAGTGATCTCCAGCGTGCTCTCGCCTCCGCCGGCCGGAGGCCCCAGGACATGCATCCGCTGGAACAGCAGCACCATCAGCCCAACCGCCGCCCCGATGCTGAGGCCGCCCAGGACCGCGGCTTTCACCGCGACCAGCAGGCTTCGGGTGAAGGTCAAGAGTACGACGAACACACCGCTGAGCATCAGCGCCGACCACCAGCCGAGGGCTCGCGTCACAGCCTGCCTCGTGTCGGCGAGATGGACGGCGGCACCGGCGACCTGCGCCGGTCCTGGTGGGGCGGTGGCGCGCACCGCCTCGACCAGAGCGGTGGTGCGCGGTGACTGGGCGGAGTCCTCCGCGAACACCACGACCAGTGTCGCGCGCCGTCGGCCCCCGCCCGTGTCGATGTGCCGTGTGGCGGTGAGCCGCCCGTCGGCATAGTCACCGGCCTCCGTGCTCACCCGAGCCGCGCCGGGCAACGCCGCCAGGTGCCGGGCGTAGGAGTCCAGCTGGGTCGCCTCGGTCACTGGGTCCGTCCGTGGCAAGACCACCGTCAACTGCCGGTCGGGCGAGTGGGCGAAGTCCGTGCGGATGGCTTCCGCAGCGGTCCGAGCTTCGGCGTGAGGAGGCAGGATGGACTCATCCATCAGGGCGGGCCGCAGTCCGATGACAGGCAGCGCCAGCCCCAGCAGCACAGCGGACCCGGCCAGCGCCCACAGCAAGGGCCGCCTGGTCACTGCGACCGCGACATGTCGCCAGAAGGGACTGCCGGACAGATGGGTGGCACGGGGGCGCCAGGGCAGACGGAGGGACGGTTTTGCGCCGTCGAGTCGGCCGCTCAGGGCTGCCACCAGGGCGGGAACCAGGAGCAGGGTGCCCATCGTGCAGAACCCCACGACGACGAGCGAGGCGATCGCCAGCGAGCGGATCAACCCCAGTGGGAAGACGAGGAGTGACGCCATGCACCATGCCATCGTCAGGGCACAGAAGATCACGGCACGACCGGTGGTGGACATCGACTGCCCGATGGCTGCCTCCGAATCCAGACCTCGGGCCCGTTCCTCCCGGTACCGGGAGAGGGTGAACAGCGCGTAGTCGACGGCCAGGCCGAAGCCGAGGGCGCAGCTGAGGTTGACGGCGAAGACCGAGACCGGCATCAGGCGGGTCACCAGCGCCAGCAGAGCCAGCGCCCCCGAAGCCGCGATCAGACCAATCCCCAGGGGTACGAGCGTCGCGCTCAGCGAACCGAAGGCCAGCGTCAAGACAAGGAATGCTGCCGGCAGGGTGAACAGTTCCGAATGCAACAGATCGCGCTCCGCCTGGTCGGTAGCGGAGACGTTGATCCATGCGGGACCACTCACCGACAGTTCGAGTCCGGGAGCGGCGGCCCGCAGGACTGGTACCAGGGTTCGCGCGGTGCGGGCCGTCTCGGACTCGCCCCCCTTGAGATCGATACGCAGCAGCGCGCCCCGGCCGTCTGTGGAACGGAGCGGATCCGCCCCGGTGTTCCAGTACGACAATGCGGACGCGACCCCCGGAGACCGGGCGGCCAGCTCAGTCAGCAGACGACCCTGCTCCGCCACCTCGCGTGAGTCGACGGGACGGCCGGAGCGGGCGTATAGGACCAGATCCGGCGTGCCCGCCCCGAAACGCTGAGCAGCCCTCTCGGCTCGTTGCGCGGCCGTGCCGTCGGCGATGACACCGCCGTTGGACCACTGGGTGTCCAGGCTCGCCACGAGGGCGCAGAGCACGAACAGGCAGGCCGCCGAGCCGAGTACCAGTCGGCAGTGCCGGAACGACCACCGCGCGACTGCGCCGAGCACATCCGTTCCCTTCTCGGTTCTCTTGTCGGTCATTGACTGAACCACTCCTCTTGCAGGCCAGGGGGGTTGTCGGCACACGGTCGACGGCTCCGGCCCTTTCCAACGCCTGACCGACGTAAGGGATACGGCCCTTGAGTACGGCGCCCGGTCCCACTCCGCGGGCGAGAAGCAGCGGCCGACTGCTCGAGGTCACGACGAGGTCGGCTCACGCGACCATGCGGAGCGGCGTCGATTGGCCTGGACGGGTGCTGGAGGCGCGATGGTGATGACGTGGGTTGCTCCCGGCACCGAGTGAGGACGGTGGGTGGCCATAAGTACCGGCCGCGTGGCGGCCAAGCGGCTCAGGATCCTGAACACGTGCTGTTCGCCGGCGATGTCCACCTGCGAGGTCGGCTCGTCCAGCACGAGAAGATCGGCGTCGGTGAGCAGGGCGCGTGCCAGCGACAGCCGTTGGCACTGCCCACCGGACAGCGCACGGCCGCCGCCCAGCACAGTGCCGAGGCCTTCCGGGAGTCGTTCGACGGTCTCGGCCAGCCCGACCGCGTCGAGCGTGCTCCACAGCACGTCATCGTCTGTTTGCGGGCCGCATCCGATGTGCAGGTTGTCCCTGACGGTGCCCTCGCACACGGTGGCATTCTGCTCCACGTAGGTGACGCGACGGCGTAGCTGTGAGAGTCGCCATGAGCCGACCTCCTGCCCTAGGACGTGGATCTTCCCCTGCTCGGTGCGCAGTAGGCGGGTGATCAATTCGAGCGCTGTGGATTTGCCCGCACCCGACGGGCCGACGAGGAGCGTCAGACCGGTGGCCGGGACGGTGAAGGACAGGTTCCTGAGTACCGGAGCGGAGTCGGGATGGGCGAAGGTGACGTCGTGGAAGGTCACCGCCCCGCCGGTCGGGGCGGGAGGCCGGCGCGCGGGTCCGGGTGGTGACGGCGCGTCTGCCTCGACTGGGGAGGCGAGCAAGGCCGCGAGCCGGAGGCGGGCGGCCTGCCCGGTACGCAACTGCCCCGCGCCCAGTGCGATGACGGTCACGGGAGAGGCGAGGCAGAGCAGGAGGAAGAAGAACGTGCTGGATGCCTCCAGGGAGAGAGTTCCGCTGCCGACTCGGTGCGCAGCGGTCACCGTGACCAGCGTCAGCGCCAGTTGCTGGGCCAGCCCGACGAGTGGGCCCACGACCGCCTGCAACCGAGTGGCCGAGGTCGACATGGCGCCGTAGTCCGCTGCAGCGCGCTCCAGGGTTGCTGCGGACGCGGTCTCGTAGCCGTAGCTTTTGATGGTCACCAGCGTCTGCAGACAATTGAGGAGGCGCTGGTTCAGACGGCCAAGCGCTTGGAACTGGGCGGCTGCCACGCGCCGGGTGCGGGCCAGCACACCAGCCAGTGGTCCGCCGACCAGGGTGAACGAGCCGATGGTCATGAGAGTGAGCTGCGGGTCCAGGCGCGTCATGGCCGTGAGGATGGCGAGGACCCCGAACGACGCCGCCGGAAGGTGGACCAGACCGGACTCCATTGCCGCACGCACCTGTGCCGTGTCGTAAATGACCTGTGCGCTGAGGTCACCTGCTCCCCGCGCGCGGACGTCGTGGAGTGGCAGGCGCAGCACGTGGTGGGTGAGCCGCCCGCGCAGGTCCAGTACGACGCGTTCCCCGGCCCGGGCCAGCAGTCGCCCGCAGCCGGTCTGGGCGGCGTATGCGGCCAGTGTCAGCGCGGTCAGTGCGGCAACGGGGCCGACGACCGGTTCCCCGCGGACGAGCGCGGCCCCCGTGCCACTGAGCGCCCAGGGCAGGGCCAGGAAGATCCCAGTCGAGCACCAAGCGAGCACAGCGGCGAGGGTCAGCGAGGCGCGGCTGCCTCGCGCGAGGCCTACCGGGCTCAGGATCGGCGTGGCTTCGGGCGCTGTGACCGGCCGCAGGCTGCTCGGCGCGCTACGAGCACTCATCGACGGAACCGGCCGGCGCTTCCCCGCCGCGGTCGGTCTCGGACGAACCGGTAGGCGGTCGTCATGGGCGGTGCCCTCCTCCTCGGCTACAGCGGCTCGTCAACGTGTTCGGGCGGGTACTCGACGGACTGCGCGTAGGCGTCCAGCAGTCCTTGGAGCAGTTGCTCGGGAAGACCGGGTTTCCACAGTTCGACCGCCATTTCAACGTCGTAGAGCATCAGGCCGTCCAGGTCGTTGATCGGGTGAACGCCGCGACCCGAGCGGTTTGCGCGCATGCGTGGGGCCTTACGACTGAGACGTCGCGGCGGCCGCGAACTGCGGTCCGGGTTCCCTGGCCAGGTGGTCCGCAGTGATTTGCAGTCCCTGCTCCAGTGTGGTGGAAGGCGCCCAACCGAGGATGTCGAAGGCGAGTCCGATGTCGGGGCACCGGACTTCGGGGTCGTCAACCATCCTGGGCAGCGAGACGATCGAGGATCGGGACCCGGTCACCTCCCGGATCATCTCGGCGATGCGCCGCACGCTCAGCTCCCGCGGGTTCCCGATGTTTACCGGACCGTGGTGGGGGGAGCGGAGCAGGCGGACCAATCCCTCCACGGTGTCCTCCACGTAGCACAGGGACCGGGTCTGACGGCCGTCTCCGTGGACGGTGATGGGTTCACCTTCCATGGCCTGCCGGATGAACGTGGAGACGATCCGGCCGTCGTCGGCCCTCATGCCCGGACCGTAGGTGTTGAAGATGCGTGCGATTTTCGTGTCCACACCATGGGTGTGGAGGTAGGCGGTGGTGAGGGCTTCCGCGAAGCGCTTGGCCTCGTCGTACACACTGCGTGGCCCGATCGGGTTCACGTGTCCCCAATAGTGTTCCGGCTGCGGGTGGATCTGCGGGTCGCCGTACACCTCGCTCGTCGAGGCCAGGAGGTAACGTGCCTGTTTCTTCCGGGCGAGCTCGAGTGAATGACGCGTGCCGGCCGATCCCGCCAGGAGCGTCTCCACGGGATGGGCGAGGTACGCCTGCGGGGAGGCGGGGGACGCCAGATGGCACACCGCTTCGACATCGCCGTGAAGGTCGATGGGTTCGACCACATCCCCATGGAGCAACCGGAAATCGCGGCTTGCAGTCAGGTCCTCGACGTTGCTCAGTCTGCCGGTGCTCATGTTGTCCACGCACACGACCCCGTGCCCGTCGGCGAGGAGGCGGCGGCACAGGTGGGAGCCGAGGAAGCCCGCCCCGCCGGCCACGACGACGGTTCCGGAATTTTTCACTGGTTCGTCCTTCGTCAGCTGGTCAGCGAGACCGGGCTCGGCGCTTGGTCGAGGGAGCGCTCCACGATGTCGCAGGCCGACTCGATACCGGACTCGGCTCGCAGGCGGTGACCGAGCCGTTCGGCCCGGCGGCGCATGTCCGGGTCGTTCACAGCCTGCTTGATGGCTTCCGCCAGGTTCTGGGCGGTCAGGTCAGGAGCCGGGACCGGGCGAGGTCCCGCGCCCAGCGCGTGGACGAGGGACCCCCAGAACGGCTGGTCGAAGAAGTGGGGGCATGTGACCGTGGGAATCCCCGCGGTCAGGCCGGCGCCGACGGTGCTGGCTCCTCCGTGGTGAACGACCGCGGCCATCCGGGGAAAGAGCCAGGCGTGCGGAACGCCGGGGACAACGTGGACGAGGTCGTCGGAAGGTGTCACGTCGGGTTTCCCGAGCAGGACGCCCCGCACACCAGCCATGCGAAGGGCACTACGCACCAGCTGGTGACGACGCCGCAGGTCGTCGGTGATCATGCTGCCGAATCCGACGTAGACGACTGGTGGACCCTGGACTTCAAGGAACGCCGCCAGGTCCTGGGGAGGCTCCCAGCCAGAAGGCGTGTCGAACAACCAGTACCCCGTGACGTGTTCGCTCTGCGGCCAGTCAGGGGGCGCCGGCAGCACCGAAGGGCTGTAGCAGTACAGCGTGGGCCGCAGTTGCCGGCGCCATTGACCGAACGGGCCTCGCAACGGCCACGGGGGAAGGTGCAGGGTGTCCGTGCGCCACGCGTTGACGCGTTTGCGGAACACCTGCCAGATCGCCTGCTCGGCGAGCCTGGCACCCCACACGTTCCCCACCGATCCCAGGGAACGGCCGAGGCCGCTCGGAGAGAAGAAGCGGGTGGGGCGGACCGGTACGAACGAGGCCATGAAAGAGCTGGCACCCCAACACTCCGCGAGGCTTTCCGCAGGCACCGCAAAGGGTGAGTAGATGACGCAGTCACTCGGTCGCGCGACCGTGGAGATTGCCTGGAACAGCTGGTCCGCGGCGGGCCCGCCGATCTGCCGCATCCAGCGAGCGAACGCCATGGGGTTGTCCCCGCATTCCAGCAGTCGCTGCCCGTCAGGCGTGATGAGCAGCGACTCGGGGTCCGGTTGCACAGCGCTGTATTCGACTCCGGTGCCGAGGACCGTATCCGCATAACGGGCGGCTCCGATCATCTGCACGTCGAAACCCCGGCCTTTCAGGGCCACACCTAGCGCGGCAAGCGGCTGAATGTCTCCGCGAAGCCCTACCGAAACGATGGTAATTTTTTTCGACATCAATTCGCTTTCTCTGAACCGGCAGACCCTGCCCGGACAACACGGCCCGTTTCAGGCTACGGCCTGGCCCGCGACCTTCGAGCACCGCTCGCGGCCTCAACGGATAGGGCGGGAGGAAAAGCGAAGGTCGAATTCACTGGACCGAGTGAAAGCACGGCAGCTGCGGCTACGACGTGGCGAAGAAGACAATGGCAGCAAGCGGCGCCTGGTCGTGGAGACCGAGGGCCTGCCGCTGTTCGTCAAGGAAGGAAGTACCTTTCAGGCTGCGGCCGATGCACCCGGAGACCACCATCGTCTGGGCGGACTCCGCCTATGGCGGCCAGACCGATGCCGGCGAGGTGCAGGTGCCGGGCTGACTTCCTCCTCGACGAGCACGACCAGCCCGTGCCCGACGGGGGGTGAGGTTCAGGTACTTCTTCGCTCAGCTCAGCAGCTGTCCGGCCAGAACGACCGCTTCCACCAGCGCGAAGTGACCGCGCTCCGCGGCTGGGTCGCCCGACTCGGCGCGGCCACGCCCCGGCTGGTGGCCGCCGATGCGGAGCTGCGGGCCGTCGTGCTCACCGCGGTGGGACGCCGGTCCCCGCTCGGCATCCAGGCCCCGGGTGGCGGCGGTTCTGCCCATCAGTTCGCGCAGGGCGTGGTGGACCAGCAGATGCGCCCAGATCTGCTGCAGGACTCCGTCGGGCGTCTTGCTGCTGAGCACGGTGCGGGCGCCGCGTTGATGGGTCTTGAGCTCGGCGAAGACGGCTTCTGCCTCGTAGCGTTCGTGATAGAGCGCGGCCGGCTGGCGGGCAGGATAACGGCGGGCATCGAGCAGGCTGGTCACCAGCCGGTAGTCCCAGCACGAAGTACACCACCAACCGGGACGGCAACAGACGCCTGCGCTGCTCCGCACGACCGCAAGCGGCCACCCCACGATCGACTAACCCGGACGGATACACCCAGGTCAGCCACCCCAAGCCCGATAATCCACCGACGTCCGCAGACACCCGCACCACCCCCGGGGAGCACACGACAGCCTACGCCCGCGAGCTATTGCAACGGCATTGGCCCTAGGCGGTTTCGTTTGGATCAACGGGCAGACCAGAGGAAGATGCCCGCGATGTGAAGTCCGGCGAGGTAGATGGTCGCGGTCTTCTCGTAGCGGGCGGCGATGCCCCGCCACTGCTTCAGGCGATGCACCGCTCGACGGTTGTTCCGCTCCTTGTAAAGACTGGCGTCGTGGCGTGTGGGCCGTATCGGATGTCACCGCGCCTCCAACCGCAGCAGTCACCAGTCCTGTTGATGCTCCATGAATGCGCAACGCAGGTTCTCTGCCGGAATGGTTGTCGTTGTCGAGCCCACGATCCGGGGTCCTTGGAAAAGGCTTTGACGCGTGGTTCGCTGTTCGTCGATGGTGAGCGGACGTTCGGACCGAGCGGGTCCGAACCGCCGCGTCGGCGGCGACATCGCGGCGAGGGAGTTGTGCATGATTGTTGTGTCGGCCGCTTCGGGGGCTTTTGGCCGGCTGGTCATCGACCAGTTACTGGCCCGGAGGCCAGCCGATCGCATCGTAGCCGCGGTGCGCAATCCCAACGGAGCTGTGGATCTCGCCGCTCGCGGTGTCCATGTCCGCCTCGGTGACTACGATGATCCGCCGTCGCTGCGCACCGCGTTCGAGGGAGCCGACCAACTGCTGTTGATCTCGTCTCCGGAACTGGAACCCTCCCGCCGCGTCGGCCAGCACCAGGCAGCCATCGACGCGGCCCGCGCGGCCGGAGTCGGCTCGATCGCCTACACCAGTTTCCTGGGTGCCGATACCCAGGCCGGCGGTGTTACTGCTGCTCACCACTCCACCGAGCGCGCCCTGCTCGCCAGCGGACTGCCCCACACGCTGTTGCGTCACCCCTTTTACAGCGAGGCGTTCCTCAACTCGGGCTTGCACGCCGCCGTCGCCTCGGGTGAACTGGCTGACGGTACCGGCGGGCGCGGTATCAACACCGCCTTCCGTAGCGATCTTGCCGCGGCCGCCGCCCGCGTCCTCACCGAGGACTGCCACATGGGCCGCGCCTACAACTTCACCGGCAGCCTGTGGACGTACAACCAGCTCGCCCACGCGCTCAGCCGCATCTCCGGCAAGCCCGTCGCCCGCCGAGACCGGCACGACCGCGCGCCCGGCGCCCAGGGTTGGCTCGAGGAGCAGGTCCGTACCGGCGCCCTGGAGCAGCAGACCGACGATCTTCAGCACGTCCTCGGTCAACCAGCCACGACCCTCGACCAGGCTGTCACCGCAATCCTCACCCAACCCGCCCCATCGGCCGCCGGCTCTGCCCTGGAGTGAGCGCGCGCCGTTGAAGGTGCTGGCAACTGAACTGGACCATTTCGTTTGGATCGAACGGTCGTTGTTCCGGGTGTGCCGTTGACTGATGCGCAGTGGGTGCGGATCGAGCCATTGGTCCCGGACCGGGAGCCGAAGCGAGGTGGCCGCTGGCGGGATCATCGTGAGGTGATCGACGCGATCGCCTTCAAGTTCCAGACCGGTACTCAGTGGGTGCACCTGCCGGAGAAATACGGCAACTGGCGGGGCGTCTACAACCGACTGCGGATGTGGGCCGTCGACGGCACCTGGGAGCGGGTGTTCACCGCGCTGGTCGCACAGGCGGACGCCGACGAAGACCTCAACTGGGCGGTCTCGGTCGACTCGACCATCGTGCGCGCACACCAGCACGCGGCCGGAGCCCGAAAAAAGGGGATCCGGCCGGCGAGCCGGACGATCACGCCATCGGCCGGTCCCGCGGCGGACCGACCACGAAGGTCCACCTCGCGGCCGACGGCCGGTGCCGGCCACTGGCGTTCGTCCTCACCGCCGGTCAGGCCGGCGACGCACCCGCTTTCACGGACGTCATGGCCCGCCTGCGCGTTCCCCGCCCTTTGGGGCGGCCCCGCACCAGGCCGGCCCTGGTCCTGGGTGACAAGGCGTGCTCCTCTCGCGCGATCCGCGACCACCTGCGCAGACGCGGCATCCGCGCGGTGATTCCGCAACGCGCCGACCAGCAGGCCAACCGGCGGCCGCGCGGACAGACGGGCGGCAGACCGCCGGCCTTCGACCGCGAGGCATACAAGCAGCGCAACACCGTCGAGCGGTGCATCAATCGCCTGAAGCAGTGGCGGGGCATCGCCGCCCGCTACGAGGAGACCGCGACCATCTACCTCGCCGGACTTCACATCGCGGGCATCTTCCTCTGGTCTGCCCGTTGATCCAAACGAAACCGCCTGGCCGAGGCGGACGAAGCCGCCGAGCGCGGTGAACTCGTCGCCGCCGTGGAGCGGCTGACCGGAGGGCAGGGACGGCGACGTCCGCGGGCTTCCTGGTCGCCCCGCCGCTCGACCCTGGCCCCGGCACGCTGCTGATCGAGGTCGGCCCCGGGGCCTCGGGCAAGCGCGCTACGTCCCATGGGTTCGTTCCGGCTGCCGTCGCTCGTTGCCGCAGGCCAGTCCGACAAGCGGCACACGGAGGGCCCGCACAGATCATGACGGTTCTTCGGGATTGCCGAAGAACCATCATGATCCACATATACAGGCGTGGGCCAAGGAGCGCCAACCGCCTGATCAGACCCCGTGCTCATGGCGAACTCGCGGGTTGTTGCACACCAGGTCCGGCCGACGGGCGACCTACACCCGACCGCACGGGGTCCGGCACCTGAACAACGTCGAGATCGCCTACACCCCGACAGCGGATCAGAAGGACGGGCAGTTTTCCTGCACAGCCAGGGGTACCGTGACGCAGTATGTACTGCCCGCCGCCGATTGTGGAACGGCGAAAACGGCGGTGCGTGAGGCGGGCATCACGACGCTGCCGAGCTGTCGGACGAGGGTCGCCTGGTCGCTCGCCCCGGCAGCCATGCGGTAGAGCCCGATGGGAATCGTGTATCCCTGCTCGAAACCGTCGACGACCAGTCGGCGCTTGCTCTCACCGCGCAGCCGTGCCCGTTCCGGGTTCGTCGGTACGGCAAGCGACTGCCTGTACGAGGCGGTGGTGCTGCCCTGGGTGGCGCTGATGGTGAAGTGGCCCGCTGCCGCCAGGCTTTCACGGGCGGCGGATTGCGGGACGAAGTCCCAGGTTCTACTTTGCATCACGCCGCCGCCGATGTCGTACACCCGCAGCCGCGCACCGTTGAAAAGCGACTCCGGAGGCTCGTACTGGGAGAAGGCGAGCTTGCCGGCGGTGGGCTGCGCGGTGGTGGTGTAGGCGTGGCGGCCGTCAGAGACGGTGACGGTGACCGCTCGTTCGGCCGTGAAGCCGTGCAGGCACAGCGCGTTCTCGCGAGTGAACACGAGGTTGCGGGGGCCCTTGATTGTGCTCATCCATACGGCGGGCGAGGTGGCGAACCCCGCAGGCAGAGAGGACAGATCCCCCTTACATCCGGGGGCGGCGCCGTCACCTACCGCGAGGTTTCTGAACTTCCCCTGCAGTTTGGGGCTCTTGTGCGGCTTGGGTTTGCGTGCGTCTGCGGCTTGCTGGCTCTCCGCTGCGCTTGGTGTCGTCGCGTTCGTTCGACGTGTGGCGTCCTGGGTCGCCGAGCCGCATCCAGCGGCGGCGATGGAAAGCAGCACCAGCCATCCGGCTAGTTGTCGACGCTTCATCAGGGCTTCCTTTCGTGTGCTCACCGTGGGCTCCCAGACCTGCACTGCGCGCGGGCCTGGTTCCTTTGCTGGTCGAGGTACTTGCGGTTCGCCTCGTAGTCCTTTCGGTTCGCGGCACCGGTGCGGACGGCGCTACGCAGTTGGTCGAGAGAATCCCGCGCGGCCTGGTCTCCGGTGACCAGGTCGCACCGTGCGAAGGCCCAGGCGGCCAGCCATCCCAGCCACTGGGCGCGCACGACGAAATGGCTCTCCAGCGCGAGTGCCTGCCGGATGCCGGAGATCGCGGCCTCCGGGTGCCCTCGGTCCCACTCGCGCTGGGCGGCGATGGAGGCGGCCAGCGCCTTCAGTTCGCGAACGCCTACGCCGGGCCGTGCGGCGCGGACCCGCCGCACAACGGCATCGATAGTGCCGTCGTCGCTGGTGAGGCCCGCATTGATCCGGCAATACTCCACCTGGGCCAGGTTGACCGCGGCTTTGAGGCGGCCCAACGTGGTGAAGTTCGCGTCGGACATCAGCCGCCGGAGGGTGGAGGTGACGCCGGCGATGTCCGAGTCACGCAGGGCTCCGGGAGCGCATTCCGTCGCTGTCTCTGCACGCAGATAAATGTTGCTTGCCAGGCTGAGCTGTGCCCGGCGCCGGATGGGAGAGTCCGCCGGGATGGCCCGGTAGTCGGCGCCGGCGGCCTCCAGTGTGGAAGGCGAAGCCGCCTGCCCGTTGACTGTGCTCTGTTCCAGGGCGTGGCCCCGGAACAGGTGGACAAGGTCCGAGGTGACGAATCCGGTGCCGGAGTCCAGTTCCGACGTCCCTTTGCCGGGCAGCAGCCGGGCGAATCCGGCTACGGCTTCGGTGGTACGGCCTGAGTGCCAGGCGTCTAGGGCAGAGGTGAACTGGGCAAGACCGCTGGCTTGCCGGACCAGCTCGGCCACCAGGGCGCCCCGGCTGTGGGCAAGGCCGAGGCTCTGATCCGCGGGGACCGGTTCGCTGGTGTACCAGCCGGCGATTTCGGGGGCGTCGGGCACCTGGTCGGCGCGGACATACACCGCCGGGCGCACGTTGATCTGCCCGCCGGAACCGGGGGTGACGATGCCGCCGACGATGATGGCGGCGTTGGACTGGCCAACAAACTTCCGGGTGCGGCTGTCGAGTCGGCGGTGATCGCCGTGGAGCAGTTCGGCCAGCGGAAGATCGCACTCTCTGGCGTAGTCGTGTACGACTGTGCCCTTGGGAAGGGCCTTGCTCAGGTCCTGGGCAAAGGTCGAGGAGACATCGTCCAAAAGCTGCTGGTCCTGCCCGGAGCCACGGTCCTTGAAGCCGACCACGGCCACGTCCTGAGGACCGGTCAGCCGGCGCAGCGGGGGCGGTGGGGCCTGGAAGCGCAGGAGTACCACGACCCCGCCGGCAAAGACACAACCGATCACGGCTGCGTACGTGGCGCGCTGCCACCGCGGCACCTCGGCCAGTTTGTCCCGCAGAAGCTGGGTGACGGACCCCAGGAAACCGGTCAGGCCAACCAGGACACCGATGAGGGTCGCTGCCCGGCCGGGCTTTGCGCCCAAGGCGTTGGCCAGAGTGAGGGATGCCGCCAGTGCCAAGCTGATACCGGCCGCCACCACCCAGATCTTTGTGCCGCCTTGGGTGTTATTTGTACCACTTGGTGCATTTTCGTCCATCTCCTCGCATATTACGGTCACTGACGGGTGATGGCGCGTAGGCACGGCCATCACCAGGGGAGTTCTCTGAGCAGGACGCTGGGTCGGATGGCGCGTGAGGTTACTGCCGGCCGTTAGGGCTGGCCCGCTCGGGGTGTGCCGCCGACCCGGTGTCCCCGAGACGCAGGGAGAGGTGACAGCGGGTCAGAGGGACGATGGGTCCGCGAAAGAATCCTCCGCCGTACTGGGCGGGGCCTCTGCGCGACATGGGTTCCCCCGGCTGCTGACCGACGCGAGGCACACATGGTGACCGCGACGCCTCGCAGCCCTACCCCGATCAGACAGCTCCCCATCCAGCCCCGCCCCCGAGCGGGCGAGGGACGCACCGCGTTCATCGAGCGTCTGGCCACCGCGAACTTCCTCAGACCCAGCTACCTGCGCGCCTACCTACGCGGCCCCCGACTCCAGGAAGGCCGCCCCGTCCTGGGAGCGCCTGGCCCGGGTCACCGGCCGCGACCCGGTTCGCCTACAGGAGGTCCTCGAACGGAGGCAGTGCGTCGAGTGCGGCAAGCCCCTGCCGATCGGGGACCGCCTCACGAAGCGGCGGCGATGCTCCGAGGCTTGTCGTCAGAAGGGTCACCGAGCGGCACCCCAAGCCGCTGACACTCACACGGATCACCAACTTTCAAGGCTGCAGGGCAACGGGCTCTCCTCTCACCGGCAGCCACGTCAGCCCGCCGCAGATCCGGGCCAAGAACTGCCAGGCCTGTGAGGCGCCGCTCATCTCCGGCCCCACCAACAAGGTCTATTGCTGTCACCGGCCGGCATTTTGTGGCCGCTGGCTGGGCTCGGGTACCCCCTTGCCTATCGATGCCCGGTTGCCGCTCGCCCTGGGTGCAACAGGTCGAACCTGACGTTCCGCCATGGGGTGCGGAAGGGGGACGTGTCGTCATCGGTCAGGTCGTCCTGGGGAAGCGCCCAAGACTTGACCGGCGTGGTTGTGGCAGTGACGGCCGGCCAGCCCGGGTCGCCGGTGGCGGCGAAGTCGGCCCAGGAGCAGAGCATGCGCTGGGAGAGGGCGTGGTCGAGCTCATCGGGCGGGCCGCCGGTGAGGAATTCGGCGCCGAGAGCGTCCAGGTTGCCGAACGCGAAGGGGATGTCCGCGTTGTGCCAGGGCCGGGCGTCTGCGCGCCTGCGGGCGAAGCGGGCCAGGTAGGACCGGCCGCCGGCCTTCGCGTGGTGCTCGGCGAGGCGGGTGGTGTACTCGCCGAACTTCGCGTCGCCGAACATCGAGAGGTAGCGGTCGAGCACCGGTGCGTCGGGCATGGACGTCCGGTAGTCGTTGACCAAGTTGACCGGCAGGCGCAGGGCTTCGGCGAATGCTTCCAGTTCTGCCTCGCTGGCGACTTCCCGGACGGCTCCGACCGCGTGGAGGAACCAGCATTCCTCCAACGTGTGGCATGCGAGTAGGTCCACGTCCCGTGCCGCCCCGGAGGCGATCAGGCGGAGCGGCTCCGCGGGCAGGACCTGGCCATCGACGACGGGTTGAAAAATCACCGGGTCATAGGCATGGATCGTCGCCACGGGGGCGGCCCTGCACTGGGCGGCGACCTTGTCGGAGGCGGCCACCAGAGCCTGGGGCGGTACGGACAGCAGCCCCTCCGCCGTCGGTGCGACGCCGGCCTCCGCGGCGATCCGCTCGGCGACCGCCGCTGCGAGCTCGACCGTGTAGAAGGCATTGGGCACGCTGTGGGCAATGGCCCGCCGGAACAGCCCCTTGATCTGCTGCATCGCCATGAGGCAGGCGACCGAGCCCGCCCCGGAGGAGTGCCCGGCGACGGTGACGTTAGCTGGGTCGCCGCCAAAGGCCTCGATGTTCTCCTGAACCCAGCGCAGGGCGGCGGCCTGGTCCAGAAGACCGCGGTTGTCGGAGAAGCCGGGCACGTGGCCGAAGCCCTCGAAGCCCACCCGGTAGTTGCAGCTGACCACTACCAGCCCGGCGCGGGCCAGGGCCGCGCCGTCGAAGTCGGGCTGAGCCGAGGAGCCGAAGGTGTAGGCACCGCCGTGGATCCAGAAGAACACCGGCAGCGCGCCGTCATGCATGTGCTCCGGCAGCCACACGTTGACGGTGAGAACGTTTTCGTCCCCGGGGCGCCACACGGGCGCCCCGGGCAGCTCAGCTGACTGCGGCGAGATGGGTCCGAAGGCCGTGCTGTCCCGGATCCCACCCCAGGCCGGCGCTGGCTGCGGCTCCCTGAATCGACGGGCGCCGAACGGCGCGGCTGCGTACGGGATGCCGAGCACCGCAGTGACGCCGTTAGTGGGCCCTCTGCCCTGCACACGGCCCCTCGCTGTCCCAAAGACCACCTCAGCACCCGATTGCTCATTCATTGCGCGCCAGTCTCACCTGTCAACAGGCTGCCCAGCGAGTGAGTTTGGATCCGCCGGCAAGGGATCGACAGGTCCTCGGAGGCACCGAGGACAGTTACCACGACCAGGTGACGACTATCTCGACCAAACACACCAGCAGCGCCTGACCGGTTCAACTTCGCTGGCAGAAATCCAACTTCGATGCCAGAGGACAACGGCGCAGAGCTCGGCCAGGACGACGGGGTGCGTGGGTGCACCGTGCGCGAGTACGCCGGTGAGCAGGTCGGGGAGCCCGAGCGGGTAGATGGTCCCGGTCGAGGCGCGCAGTTCGGCGAGGGTCCACCAGCGGTGTTCGCGAATGTTGTCGGGCTGCGATGCCCGGGCCGGGTCGACGTCGGCTGCGGAGACCCGGGTCAGGAAGTACTTCTCCACCTCGGCTCAGGCCGGTGATTCACAGGCCCCTCCCCCAGGTCGGCGATCGCCGTCGTTCCGTTGTTCGGATGCAGGCACGGGAACCGGGGCCGCTGCCCCGACGTATAGATCTGTGTCGTGACGGATACGCTAAGTGAAGCGTACGGGGTCGAGGGGGATCGGTGACCGGTCGGCAGATGATCGACGACGAGACGCGGACCGACGCGGTGGAGGTTCTCCGCGACCTCCTCGAATGGCAGCTCTCGCCCCGGCGTTGGGACCGCGTGCAGCCCCTTGTCGACGCACTCGCCGACGCTCTGGCGGCCGGTGACGGCGACGGCGTGCGCGCCGTCACCGCCGAACTCGAGCTGTCCGGGCCGGTGCGGATCACCAGGATCGGCGCCACCCCGGTGATCCCGGCCCCGCCGCGCACCCGGGACCAGGCAAATCATTTGATCCACTCGCTCGGCGTCCCGCCGCCCCAGGATGCGAATCACGGGGGCGTCATCGTCACCCCGGGAGGTGACGATGACGCCGGACCTGGTGAGCAATCCCATTGATCAGGAACTCATCGTCCACCTCTACACAGCGCTTGACGGATCGCAGGCCGTGCAAGGCTACGAACAGATTCGCCGCATCTGGGAGCGCTGCCGGGACGAGCTCGGCATGGACCAGCCAATCGCCGACACGGGCCTGCCGGCCACGCTGCCGTCGGACCCCAAGTCCCTCGTTCCGGGGAGGCCCGCGGCGGCCCAGGAGCACCCCACCGCAGACTTCCAGGCAGTCGTGCGGCGCGAGCACGACGTGGTCAACCTGTCGGTCGCGCTGGCCGCGCCACCAGGGGCCGCCTCCAGGGGCCTGCGCATCGGCTCGGCGTCGCCCCCCGGTTGGGTGGAGTTCGACCGGTGGTGGGCCGGGCTGACGGCAGACGGCACCGAAGCGGCGCTGGGCGAGACTCGTGTGTACCAGGCGAAGTTCGTAGGCACGGACGTCCCGCCGCTGGACTTCGCGGCAGCCCAGGTCCGCCGGGCCCTTCCCGACGGCGACAACTCTCCGTACTGGTGGCAGCGGGGCTGGACCACCGAGCAGGGCTTCGCCGTGTGGGAGCTGTCACCGGACGACAGCGGGGCCCGACGACGCATCGTCGTACTGGCCTCCGAGAATCAGGACGCACAGCTCAGCGCCTGGACGTGGAGCCAGGGGCAGCCCGACATGCCACCCTTGTGTCGCTACTCCATGCATGCGGCGAAGCTGCGCTACCAGGCGCGGGTGCGAGACGACGGAGATGTGATCGGCACGCTGATCCGGCAGGTCGTCGAACGCGCCGATCAGCTGCTTGAGTCATCTCGCAGACGCCCGGCCGACGCCCTCGCCGAACTCGGTCTGCTGGGCGACGACGAGGCTCGTCTTTCTCTGGTCCAAGCCAACGTGCGGGACATGCTGCAGACCGTACGCATAGCTGTCGACAACATGACCAAGGCCCAGCCCGCCTTCTTCCCCGCCGACCGGGAACTCGCCGACTGGCTGCCCCGCCAACTCGGCGACGACGCCGACTACCTGACGAGCGCCCGGCTACGCGCCGAAGACCTGCGCCGCCTGCTCGGCCCAGCAACCGATGCGGCCGGCCCTCCGCCCGACGGCGGCACCCGACCCGAGCCGTCTGAACCAGACCACGGTTCAGTCCGCTCGTCGGCGGTGCCGAACGCATTCCGCTCTGCCCGCCCCTCTGTCGGCGACGCCCCAGGGGCCGTCAAACTCCGCATGGGGTTCGCCGTGGACATCGAGGGATACAGTCGCCGTACCTCCCCGGAACAGAGTGATCTTCAAGTCCGTCTCGGCCGTCTCGTCCAGCAGGCCCTCGGAGGGCTGGGCATCTCCCTGGAGGAGACCGACCACCAAGGGACGGGAGACGGGATGAACGTCTTCCTCCCGGCCGAAGTGGAACTACACCGGGCGCTGCCCCACGTACTTCGTTCCTGGCGGGACCACCTCGAAGCCGACAACCGCCGCTTCCGCGACCGGATGCGCCTGCGCCTCGCCACCGTCGTAGGACCGGTCGGAATCGCCGCCCTTGGCTACTCGGGCAGCACCATCGTCAAGGTCAGCCGGATGCTCGACAGCACGGTGCTGCGCACTGCTCTTCGGGACAATCCGCACGTCGACTACGCCGCCTTGGTCTCCGAACCTCTCCACGAGTACGTCGTCGGGGAAGGCCACCCGGGGCTGGATCCGCAAGGGTTCCGGCGTGTGCTGGTCGAGTCGAAGGAGTACGAGGCGCACGCGTGGCTGTGGCTTCCCGCCTGACGTCGGAAGTATCACCGAGGCACGAAGGGACGCCTCAACTCGCCCGCCGTCTCGTGCGATTGCCTCGCGCGCGTGCGGCCACGCGTCCGGCCATCCGGACCGGGTGTGGCGGTGTCCGTCGGACGTGCCGGACGCGGAGTGGGCGGCCGTCGGGCCGTGGCTGCCGGTGCCGGCCTGGTTTCAAGGGCGGGTGGACGGCCCGAGGGTTACTGCCACCGCCCTTATTGGACGCGATCCGCTACCTGGTCGCGGGTGGGAGCACGATCACCGGATCCGCAGGAGGCGACCCAACTGGATCCTGCGTCCGAGGTACCGTTTCACACCGTGATCTGCCCAGGAAGGGGACGCCCGGGTTACTTGGCCCCGACGATGACGAGTCCTGCCCAGGTCGCTGGGGTGGCGTACACGGCGGGGTGCGTGTGCCGGACCGATCGCTTGGCTCGGGTGAGGGCGTCGGCGGGGCCGTGGCCGGTTCTGAGGAAATCGTAGAACCGGCGCACCACACGACTCGTGGGTGTGTCGACGACCGGCCAGGATGTCAGCACCACCGTCTCCGCTCCCGCGACCAGGAGCGCCCGGCTCATGCCGACGAGGCCCTCACCCGCGCGGATGGGCCCGAGGCCGCTCTGGCAGGCGGAGCACACCACGACCTCGGCCGACAGGCGGAGCCTGAACATCTCGTAGACCTGCAGAAGCGTCTCGGCCTCACCTTCCGGTGATGCGCCCCGCGCAGCCGGCGGGGCGTCGGGCGCGACGAGGAGCCCTGAGTACAGCGGCTCGTCGTCGTTCAGGAAGGCGTGCGTGGCGAAGTGGACGTAACGGTGACCGGGGACGGTCGCCGCGATGCGGCTCTTGGTGACGGCAGAGCCCGTCCAGCTCGATCCCGCGGCTCCGAAGGAGGCGGCCACCCGGTGCACCTCGGTCTGTGCCGCCGGAAGCCTGGAGGACAGCGAGCGATCGGCATAAGCCGTGGCCGGATCGGCGAAGCCGACGAACTGGCTCTCGCCCCAGGAGGAGGGCTCCCGTCGCGTCTGTCGCCGCAGTTCGGTGAAGACCGTGGCGGACGGACAGTAGCTGACCACGTACTCGTCCACGACGAGTCGTCCCGAAGACAGTGGGAGCAGCTCGAACGGCAGGTAGGCGAGTTGCCCGCCGGGTACGACGAACAGACGGCCCACGTCCTTCCACGACTCGTGGGGCACCGGTTCCAGGAGCCGCCGGGCGAGCCACCGTTGGGCGGCCTGTGCATCTGGTCCCCCGCGGCCTCCCTGCCGGTAGTCCCCGACCGCCGCCTGGACGAGCGTCGCGATGCGCTCGGGGTGCTCGGGCAACTCGTGCAGTGTGACGGCGTCTCGTCGTACCGCCCACACGAAGGCGCGTGTTGCGGTGAGCAGGTAGGTCAGCATGAGTTCGTTCGGTCGCAGCTGCGCCTGCACCGTCTCGAGTGCGTCCGGGGTCGGTGCACGCAGCCTGGCGTAGGCGGGGATCAGAGTGCGGGCCTCGGCTCGCAGGCGGTCGAGTTCCTCCGCCTGAGTGTGTTCGATGGCGGCCAGTCGCTGCCTGGCCTCCTCGTCGCGCTCCAGCTCGGCCCGGGAGCGATGGGCGAAGGTGGCGGCCAGGCGATCGGCAGCCTCCTGCTCGCGGCGCAGGACTTCGCTCTGGTGGTCTTCCGACGGATGCAGTTCGAGAAGGCGTTCGGCGAAGAGGTCGAGCAGCACACGCGCACGGAAGCGCTCGGCGACGAGGAAGGCCCGTTCATGGTCACCGGGTGCCGCCCGGTCGTACAGCCAGTCGACCAAGTCCGTGAACACGACCTCGTGTTGTGCCAGCACGAGCTCTCTCGCCCGGTCCAGGCCGGCCCGGGAGCGCAGTGACTCGGCCACCTCCATGGCCCTGGTCAGTTCCTCCACGGCTGCGTCGCGCCGGCCTTGGGCGTGGAGTACCTGGGCGAGGCTGTGGGAGGCCAATGCCATGTTGAGGGAGTCCTCACCGGACTTCCGCTCAAGGGTGAGGGCCTGCAGCAGGTGGTCGTACGCCTCGTCGAGCTCCCCCTGTGCGAGGAGGATCGAACCGATGTTGCCCAGGTCGAGGGCGACACCGGCGGATCCCGGTGCGATCGCCCGCTCCAGTTCGAGCGCTCTGCGGTACCAGCGCAGGGCTCCGGCCGAGTCGCCGCGAAGATGGAGCACTCCCCCGAGATTGGTCAGGCACGCCGCCATCTCCGGCGAGCGCGGGGCGACCTTGGCCAGCAGCCGGCGTGCCCGCCGGTAGTAGCGCAGGGCGCTGTCCAGGGTTCCGGCATCGCGGTGGACGCCCGCGATGTTGATGAGGTCCCGTGCCACGTCTGCGGAACGGGGACTGATCCGGCTGTCGATGCGCAGCGCGTGCTCATACTCGGCGAGTGCCCGCTGCGATTCACCCAGCACGTGGTAGGCGAACCCCAGATTGTTGTGGTACCTGGCCGCGTCCGCCGATTCTCCCGCCAGGCGTTCGATCGTGTCGAGAGCCTGGCGGTAGTGATCCACCGCGTCCGCCAGGTGCCCGCTGTCCAGGTCGCATCCCGCGATGTTGCTGAGCACGCTGGCCCGGCGCGGGGCCAGGGATTCGTCGCCGGGTGGCAGCAGGGTGAGGGCTTCCCGGAAGCGGGCGAGACCGGCCGCTGTCTCGCCACGGCCGCGCAGCACCATGCCGATGTTGTTGATCGTGACGGCCAGGTCCGCAGGTGCAACGCCGGACCGGGTCTCGATCCGGTGAGCGCGCTCGTAGGCCGCCAGCGCACCGTCGAGGTCGCCGGTCTGGCGGCTGACCACGCCCAGGTTTCCGAGATCGCGGGCCACGGCCGGCTCGTCCCCGGCGGCCTCGTCCTCCGCCAGGGCCTGCAGGAAGCGGGCCTTGGCCTCGGCGTATTCGCCCGCCTGGAAGGCAGCCACGCCGAGACCGGCATGCAGCCGGGCCGCCGTGATGCCGCCTCGCTCACCCGCCGGAGGGCACAGCGCCGCCCTGCCTGCCGGGCCGAGACCGTCGTACATCTCCAACGCGGCCAGGAACAGGGCGATCGCTTCTTCCGGGCGGCCTTCGCGGAGGTGTTGGTCGCCCTGTACGGCCAGCGCTCGGACAGTCGTCGCCCGCGCTCCGTCCGGGTCCGTTGTCGTATCCATTCCTGTGGTGCCGCCTCAGGGACCGGTGTGCACGAAGGGGGCCCATCGGCTGGGGTGCTCCGGGTATCGCTGCCGCAGGTTCTGGACGGCTGCGTGCAGTGCTCTGGCGGAGGTGTCCGGCCGGAATCGTCCGTCGGAAGAGGAGCGGTGGTGGAAGTCCTTGACCAGCCTGCCCATCACGGGGTCGGGGACGGACCACAGCGTGCCGATCACGTGACGGTACCCGGCCAGGTGCATCGCGTTGACGAGGTTGATGCCCTCATCGCCTCCGCCGAGGGCGGTCTTGCAGGCCGACAGGAACGCGAACTCGGCGTCTTCGGGCCGCAGATCAGCGATGTCGGCGACCGTCAGCAGTCCGTCGTGGAGTCCGAGACCGCTGTTCAGCGGACCGGAGGCGTGCGGCCCCTCATGGCGGACCAGGATCGGCAGGGAGGCGTTCTGCTCCCCGTGGCAGGCGAAGTGCACCCACGCATGCCGCGTGACGGCCTGCCGGACATTGACACGAGTGGCCTGCGAGCCGAGGAGGGAGGTGTGCCGCTCGACGAAACACGACTCGAGGAATTCGGCCTCCCGCACCGCCCGTGGCAGGGACGGCTTGCCGGGAGCGTGGGGTACGGCTACCACGAGCAGTCGCCTGCTCTCCGGTGTGGCGGGGGAAGGGGCGGCCGCCCGGCTGAGGGCGTTCAACGTGGGTGTGTAGGAGGAGACGACCCGGTCCAGCACGGAACCGCCGGACCCATGGCCACCGCCGCGGTGAGAGCCGGCCGCATGCAGCGGGAGGACGGTGAGGGGCCCGGTGGGACACCACCACAGACGTGGGAGGCTGTCCGGGCCGCCGCGCGTCGAGAGGTGGCCGAGGCGGGCGAGCACCGGTTCGGCGATGGTGTCCCACAGCCATTGCAACGTCGCGCCGATCACCGGATCGACGGTGTCGGCCCCGGCGTCACCGTTCTCCCACTCCGTCAACGCGGCGATGAACCGGTCGGTCCGTGTGATCGCGTCGGACAAGGAGAGGTCCGGCAGTGGTACGAGATCGATGCGGTCGGCGTGGACGATCAGGGCGTCACACCGGTGCACGCTCGTATTGATCAACGCGACCGGTCCGTGCCGCAGACCGGCCCGGAGCCGTGCTGTGTCCGAAGGGTGGAGGAAGTGCTCCCAGCCCGGTGACGCGCGTAAGGAGTCCAGCGTGGCCTCCCACGCCCGCGCCGTGGCCATGCGCTTTCCCGTGCGCTGTTGACGGCGTGTCGCAAGGATGCGCTCGCGGTCGGCCACCGACCGGAACCTTACGCCCGTGGCGCGGATCTCCCGATCCGTCGACGGGTCGAGGTCTGCGCCCAGCGCGGCCAGCCGCGCCCGCACCTCGGGATGGAACTCCTCCAGGGCGGTCAGATCTGCCCTGATCTGCATCAGTCTCGTCCAGAGCATGCCCCGGCCGTGTTCGAGGATGGTGAGCGCGCGTTCCCTGTCTCCAGCGACGAGGACGGCGGCGGCCGCGTCGGACGCCAGGCCCTGATGTCGCATCAACCGCTGCTCCTGGCTGACCTGGTCCAGTCCCGGCCAGGAGAGCAGGGGCAGCAGGTCCAGCGCACTCGCGTAGCCCTCCTGACCGGACTCGACCCGCCCGGCATCGGTGGCGAGCCTTCCCCACCTCTGCGCGGCCTCGATGCGCTCGTGGGGCGGGGCGTCCACGACCATGGCGGCCTTCCGGAGCGCCTCGATCGCAGAGGTACGGTCGGCTTCGTCGCCGCGCAGGTCCCATTGGCGCTCCAGCGCACCGGCCAGGTTGAGCTGCAACCGGCAACGCTGTGGGGTGTCCTGGCACAGTTCGAGGGCGAGGGTCAACAACTGCGCCGCCTCGTGCAGCAGGGCGCTGTCACGGACGATCTCGCCGCGCAGGGCCAGGGGAGCGGCCAGGTTCGCGAAGTGGTCCCACCGCATGGGGTTGGCTTCTGTCGCGGCCTTGACGGCCTCGCGCCCGGCATCGACGGCCTCGTCGAGAACTTCAGTTCCGTCGCCGCGCAGGTGTCTGTGCATCACCATCAGTGAGGCGCTGAATTCCGAAAGGCGGTCGGCGCGCTCGTCCTCGCTCTCCGACGGGCTCCCGCCGCTCCGCAGCATGGTGACCGACGTTTCGAGGTCGTTCACCTGGCCGAATCCCACGAACCGGCTCCGCGCCAGGACGGCCACCCGCACCCCGAGCCGGCCATGGTGTCGACTCCCGGGCTCTGCCAGGCCGAGCGCCTCGCGGGCCAGCTTCAACGCGGCGTTGATGTCGGCCAGGTCACCGAGCCTGGCGTACCTCTCCTGGGAGGCCCCGATCAGGTCGTCCAGCAGGAACCCGAGGTGCTCGTCACGCTTGCCCGTCAGGGCCAGTGCCCTGAGGCCGACCTCTATCGCCTCCTCCAGCACGGCCGGGTCCCCGCAGACGGTGTACTGACGGAACAGACAGGAGCACAGCAGAGCCAACAACCAGGCGGACCGGGAGTCGGCTCCCGGGGCGGCGGACTGGCTCTGCCGGAGCAGAGTGACCGCTTCACTCAGGTCGGCCGGGTTCTGCGTGGCGTGGAAGCGGGACAGGAGAGCCAGGGCCAGGTCGGAGCGGATCATCCACGCCTTCTCGTCGGATGCAAGGACGTCGAGGGCCCGGCGCCCCGCGGCGACAGCGGACTCCAGGTCCGGCAGCGACCCGTTGCGGGCGAATACCTTGTGCAGCATCCCGCACAGCTTGAACAGGAGGAGCCCTTGGTCCCGGCTTTCAGCGGGGGCTGCCGCCGCTGCCGCACGCAGTAGGTCAACGGCCTCGGCGAAGTCACCTTCCGTGTCCTGGATCCTGGCGGCCCGGCGCGCCGGATGGACATGGTCCGCCACGATCGGCACGACCGGCCCCGCGTAGGTGGCGATCTCATCGCGCAAAACGGCCGGTACGAGCGTGGGTGCTATGCGCTGGAGCCCGGCGAAGAGCGCCAGGGCCCGCTCCCGATCGGTGTGCCCCAGTGCGGTCGGCAGCAGGCGCCAGCGGTACCAGTGCAACCGGCCGAGGGTGTGGGCGATTTCGATGTCGCAACAGTGGTTCGCGGCGGTGCCCGTCTCGTCGACGGCCATGGCCAAGAGCTGGACGGCGTCGAGCAGCGCCTCCGGCTCCAGGACGCGCATCACGTCACCTCGGTCCGCCTTCCGCAGCCGGTCGCCGAGAGAGTGCAGCAGACGATCGCGCAACGCGGTCTCCCGAGTGGCCTCAGCTCCGCTTCCCCCCTGGAAGCTCAAGCAGGAGCCACTCTATGACCGGAGCATCCGATTTGTCAGTGGTCACATGGGCATGAACCAGGCATGTGCTGGAAACGATAGGCGAGGCGCGGGCCCGTATCCGGGAGCGGAGGGGGAACGATGACACAAGCACGGACGACGGTCACGAGTACGAGGGTGACGCCCTCGCGGTGCCGGCAGCAGGGCGCCGACCACGTATGGCGCATCCTGGAGAACGTCCGGGAGTGGACCAAGCACGCCGAGGCCAAGGCGGCGACAACCCTGGCGGCAGCCGCTGCTCTCGGTGGTGTCCTCTACACCCTGGTGACCGGCGCCGGTGATCGCTCCGCCTGGTTCGACGCCGCTGCGTCGTTGGGCGCGCTGTGCACCCTGGCGGCCGGGCTGACCGCGGGAATGGCCCTGTGGCCCCGGTCGCGACTACGCGGCTCCGGCGCACCCGACAGCCCACTGCACTACGATCACATAGCGCGGCGGTACGCAGGGGCCCATGCCGCCTACCGCGCGCGGCTGACGGGACTGCTGCGGGACGAGGAAGCGCTCGTCACCGCGATCGCCGACCAGATCTGGGCCAACGCGCTCGTGGCGCGCCGCAAGTACAGCTGGGTGAGCCGCAGTGTCGCGCTTCTGCTGATCGCCCTGGCGGCCATCGCCGTCGCCGCGACGCTGAGGGCGACTCACACGTGAGGACCGACACCGTCGTGATCCGGATGCGCGCCCCGCTTCCGCGCCGCCTCGATCCGGTTCCGGTGGCGAACTCGGGTGCACTTTTGGGGATGGGAAGCCAGGGTGCACGCCCCCGCTGCGGCGCTGTGCGCGCTGACGGATCATCCGCATGCTCGTCGAGTTCTGGGACCGGGGCTCCTCCTCCAAGGAGGAGAGAATGTTCGGCCGCAGCAAGGACACCGGTGCCCCGCTGGACGGCGCCAAGGAGACCGACGTCCCCAACTACGCCAAGAATCCGCATGGCAGCGCGATTCCCCCGACGCCCACATCCGCCTCGCCGGAGTTCGCCTCTGCGTCACTTGAATTCCAGCTCGGTGCCCTTGGGGACGAGCTGGATGTCCAGGTCGACCTTGATGTTCGATCCGACCACGGCGATGTTGCGCGCCAGCATGGTCTGCCAGTTGATGTCGTAGTCCTCGCGGTGCAGTTCGGTCGTGGCGTGGATGGCGGCGCGGGTCTCGCCCTCCATGCCCACCCGCACGCCGTTGTACTGCGCGTCGAGGGTCACCGTGCGGGTCACCCCGTGGAGGGTGAGACCGCCCGTGATCACCCAGTTCTGGCCGCCGCGGTGCACGAAGCGGTCGCTGTAGAACTCCAGGGTCGGGAAGTTCTCCACGTCGAGGAAGTCCCCGGACCGCAGGTGGTTGTCACGCATCTTGACGTTGGTGTCGATCGATGCCGCGTCGATGACGACGTGCATCGCGGTGTGCTCCATGTCGCTGCCGACCCTGATGGCCCCGGCAAAGTTGCCGAAGCCGCCGTACACGTGGCCGAGACCGATGTGGCGCGCGGTGAAGCCTATGCGGGTGTGCGCGGCCTCGATCTCCCACTCGCCCGGTTCGGGTAGGGGCAGCGTGGGCGCGACATGCAGGGTGAGGTCGCCGAGCGCAACGGGCGCACCCCCCTCTCGCACGGACGCGTGTCCCAGGTGCGCGGCGAAACCGTCCGCCGAGACCGACATGCGGTACTCGCCGACGGGGACCACGACGACGCCCCAGCCGTACGGGTCCGTCTCCCCTGCGACGACCTTGCGCCCCTGGCTGTCGTTCAGCGCGTACTGCGCCTGCACCACGGGCTCACCCACCGGGTCGATGACGCGGAAGCTGAGGAGGCCCGCACTCTGCGGCACCGAGAGGCCGGCGAGCGCGCCCTTCTTCTGGTTCGCGATTTTTCGTCTGCCCAACAAGTGCCTGATCAATTTTCGCGTGTCCCTGTACGAACGTTTCTACGAGCGGTGGCGCGCCCCGCTCCTGTCAAAACTGCTAGAAGGAAAGGCAATCGGCCGACACCCTGCGCAGCTCGGCGCCAGCATAGATCGGTTCGAGGAAGTAACTTCGCACAGGCAATCGAGCCCCCACCTGGTGCTTCAGCGGGGCCAGGGGTGCCCCGACCCCCTGCGACCACGGTCGATGCCCGGCTGCACGGGCACGCCGCGGCCTCGTCGGCGCGCGCCTTTGCTCACACAATCTCCGGGCGATGTTCACTCGCGTCGCGTCAGCTGCACCGTACGGACACGGCGTCCACGGCGTGGTGGGCGCCCGTGAAACGCAGCTTCGGAACAGTTCAGCTGTCTCAGTGACTGCCTGTCTCATCAGCTCCGCTGCGCTACGTCAAAGGAAGCTGTTCGTGACACACGATCACTATCTCAATGGTTTTACTGGCCCATGCAGGGGTTCTGCGGTTGCCAGCGGCCTGCCTTCCGGTGGCTCTCAGTCGCTGGCGTTGTTCGCGGGCTCCTGTCGTACAGTTGATCAAGAGTGCTCGTCAGGCCATACCACTGTGCTCGGCCATCGATGTCCTCGACCAGTGGGTGGCGTTCTTCGGCAGCTGTTCCAGCGTGGCGACCACGATCGCTTCGACCTGATCGACGCCGATGTGGGCGGCCGGCCCGGCCTCGGCTCGTCGGCCAGCCCGTCCAGCCGCTCGGCGAGGAAGCGCCGCCGCCACTTGCGGACCGTGTCCGCGGTCACCCGCAACTCTCGGGCGACCGCGACGATCGGCGGCGCTTCCGGTCCGGCACACGCCAGCACAAGCCGCGCCCGCAGGGCCAGGCCCTGCCGATGTCGCTCGACGCGTCCACCGCTCCAACACCGCCCGCTCGTCATCAGACAGCAGCAACGGCTCCAGCTTCCAGCCCCGACGAGGGACTGACGCACCAGCCACGGAAGTCATACAACTTCTGATGATCAACTACTGGCGCAGGACACTAGAGGTGTGGCGGAAGTCGACGGTGTGACACTCCACTGGGTGCCATCGCCGAGCCGTGATCGTCAGGCAGGTGGTCCTCTGACACCGAACCTGGATCGTTTGCCGGCGATGGTGGACAACCACCGGGCAGCACGACTTGCTGGTCCGCGAGACTGGTGGGCGCGCAGCGCGGACCTAACGGAATTCGACGTCGGAGACGCTGACGAAGAACTCGCCCTTGAAGTCGTGTCCGGCGTCGCCGCCGCCCCAGATGTTGACGATGGCGTGTCGTCCCCGCCGGGAGGCCAATGCCTCGGTGGTGTAGTGCAGTTGCTGGTCGGCGTGTGTGCCGCCGCCGTGGTACTCGACCATGAAGGGCGTCGGCTCCAGCACGTCCCACGAGATTCCCTGGGCCGGGTCCCAGTCCTCTGTGGTGATGAACCACTGGTGTGTCCACTTCGGGCCCATGTGGTTCTGCCGGTAGTTGTAGGTGAAGGTGTGCCGACCGTCGACGGCCTCCAGCGTGCTGGTCGGCCAGTCGCCCAGGCCGTCCCCGCCCGCCAGGTCCAGACCCTGGAAGGCTGGATTCGCCGCTGATGCCACGTTGGCGCCCTGGAAGAACTTGCGGTATTCCAGGTACCCGCGGGCCTCGTTCCACGGCGGGTTGCCGGCTGTGCCGGGAGGCACCACTTCCTGCCAGGTGGTCGAGGTGTTCAACTCGCGCGCCTTCTGGCAGATCGGCGCGTCGTCCTCGTCACGGATCGCCCGGATCGCCCGGCTGGCCGGGAACTCCAGGCTCCCGTGCCGCTCCCGGCGTCCCTCTCCGCGCTCCTCGGCGCGCGCGGGGATGTGCGCGTTGTAGGGCGTGGACGTGGACGTGTCGACGGTGACCTCATCCGTGAACGGCCCCCAGGCGCCGTCGGCGTGTCGGGCCCGGATCTTCACCCGGTACTCGCGGGCGGGGGTCTCTCCGAGGGACACCCAGTGCCGGTTGGCCGACTGCCAGTGCGGGTACCAGGTCGCCCAGTACAGGTCCACCGTCTGCGCGGGACGCCCGTCCAGCCACACCTCGTAGTGGTGGGGGTAGTCGGGGCGCCCGTTGTTCCAGTCGGACGGCTCCGTGGTGCCCTGGTCGGGGGTGTTCGCGCCGATCCGCCAGGTGAGTGAGATGCCTTCAAGCTTGACATCACCGTCATCGCGGTAGGTCGCCACCGCGCGCAGGTCCGCCGGGTGAGGCTGCTGCATCTTGGGAACTCCTCCAGTCGCACAGAATCGGGTGGTCCAGCGCGAAACCACACGCTGAACCACCCTTATGGCCACTAATCAGAATATTTACGACGGCATATGCCGCAAGTGCGGTGAGCCACAGGTGGCATGCAGGGGCTCTCTGAAGCTCGGTCCGGGGTTCCGGACCGCTCCTGACCGTGCCGGCACCGCAGTCACCTCCTCCCGGCCGCACACGGCTCCTCGAAAGTCGTCCGGCGCGCGCCGGCAGTCGCGGGCGCACGCCGGCGTGCGCCGACTTCCGTTCCGTGTGCTCACCCGGACGGTGGGCGTCCGCCTGCGACGGACCGGGAAGGACCCTTGCGCAGGCCGAACTCGTACTTCGCGTGGCACTTCATGGCCAGGTCTCGTCTCCTTCGGAGCCATCCCGCGGCCGGTCCCACGGGCTTCTTCACCGCACATCCCACAGGAGCCAGACGAACCGGGAGCGGCACCTTCCCGTCCGACCCGAGAGGTGAGCCATGAGTACACGCACGTCCGCCACCCCCTCCGACGCCGCGCAGTCGCTCTACCGCGCCATGTCCGGCCTCGCCGGCCCGCTGAGCTCCGGCGAAGGCGCCGCGCCGGACTTCGCCGCCGCACCACGCGCGGCGGCCGGCGAGGAGCCGTCGGTACTCATCCTCGGCGCAGGCGTCGGCGGACTCACCACTGCCTACGAACTGGGCAAGCTGGGTTACCGGTGCACGGTCCTGGAGCCCCAGCCCCGCACCGGCGGCCGCAACCGCACCGCCCGCAAGGGCGACAAGCTGTACGAACTCGACGGCGAGGGCAACAGCCCGGTGCTGACCCACACCTGCTCGTTCGACAAGGGCCTGTACCTCAACCTCGGCCCCGGCCGCATCCCGTACCACCACCGCCGAGTCCTCAACTACTGCACCGACCTCGGAGTGTCTCTGGAGCCGTACATCATGGAGACGACGGCGAACGTCCTGCACAGCGCGGGACACAACCCGCCCGGCCAGCCCTGGCGCAACCGGCGGATCGCCAACGACACTCGCGGCCACCTCGCCGCGCTCCTGTCCGCCACCCTGACCGAGAGCGACGAGTTCACCGGACTGCTGCGAGACCTGCTGCGCAAGTTCGGCGACCTGGACGAGGAAGGCGAGTACCACGGCTCCACCCGCTCCGGCTACGACGAGCCCCTCGACGTCCACGAATTCCCCCGGCCCGCGCCCCCGCTGCCCCTCGCCGAACTGATTCAGTCGGAGTTCTGGAAGTACAGGTTCTACCAGCCGGTGGACTACTTGTGGCAGGCCACGATGTTCCAGCCCGTCGGCGGCATGGACAAGATCGTCCACGCCCTCACCGAGCGGATCACCTCCGAGTACGACGTGAGCGTCGAACTCGAGGCCGAGGTCACCTCGGTCGACCTGACAGGCGACAAGGTCGGCGTCACCTACCGCGCAGGCGGACAGGAACTGACGACGGCGGCCGACTACTGCGTGAGCAACATCCCGCTGCCGGTTCTGAAGCAGCTCACGCTGACCGGCTTCTCCACGGGGTTCCGCAACGCCATGACAGCGGTGGGTTTCGCGCCGACATGCAAGGTCGGCTGGCAGGCCAACCGGCGGTTCTGGGAGGACGACCACCACCAGATCTACGGAGGCATCAGCTGGACCGACCACCCCATCACCCAGTTCTGGTACCCGTCCAACGACTACTTCTCCAAGGCGGGCACCCTCACCGGGGCGTACAACTTCGGCGACCACGCCCAGGACATGGGCAAACTCGCGCCGGCCGACCGACTGCGCCTGGCCCGGGACGGCGCCGCACAGATGCACCGCGAGTTCCAGGAGAAGACCACCGTGCCTCAGGACCTGGGAGTGACCATCGCCTGGCACAAGGTGCCCCACCAGCTCGGAGGCTGGGCCGACTGGGACCCGGCCGACCCCGACCACCAGGTGGCCTACAAGCAGCTTCTGCAGCCTGAGGGCGGCGGCCGCTTCTACGTCGTCGGCGACCAGGCATCACCGCTGCCCGGTTGGCAGGAGGGAGCCATGATGTCGGCACAGTACGTCGTCGCTCAGATCCTCGGCCTCCTCCCCCGCACCGCCCCCGAGACCGTCCAGGTCCCGGACGCCGTCTTCCTGACGCAAGGACTCTGAACACGGTCGGGGCCCGGTCCACAGCAGCCGGGCCCCGCCGCCCCCTGACAGCCAGGTCATTTCCGTGGAGTCCGACCCGAGGTCCCCGTTCGGACGACCAGCGGGCCGCCCAGAGACGTGCACCATCCCGGGCAGCACCTCGCTGATCTACTCACCAAGGGGGTCGGGTGTCCGCTGCCGGGCGGTCAGCACACTATCGCGCTTCGGCGGCAAGCCCTGTTTGCTTGGCCGTTGCGGACCTGAAGGGTGGCGTACTCGCCGGGCCTTCGCTCCTTCGGGGTTACCTGACGCCGTCTGATCCAACTTGCCACGCTCGCCGTCAATTTACGCGTCAGAGCTGAACGCGCCTCTCGCGCGCGCTGCGGGTCGACGGGACGGGTGCGTCGTCAGCCGGGCATCCGGTTGAACCTGCGGATCTGCTTGTCGAAGATCCCGGCGGGGACGAGGCGTCGCGCGGTGGTGATGCGTGAGGCGAGCGGTCCGGCGGTGTAGCGCAGCTTCGGCCTCGGGGCGGTGGCCGCCTTGACGATCTCCTTGGCGACGACGGCAGGGTCGTCGCCGGCCTTCATAGCCGCAGCGACCACCTCGTCGAAGACACGCCGCCGCTCCGCGTACAGCGGCAGCGGGGTGTCGGGCTGTACGGCCTTGGCATCGAAGGCGGTGCGGGTGTAGCCGGGCTCGATGAGCAGGACGCGGATGCCGTGCTCGCGTACCTCGTGGTCGAGGGACTCGGAGTAGCCCTCGACGGCGTGCTTCGCGGCGACGTAGAGGGCCATGTAGGGCTGCGGGATGACGCCGAGGACTGACGAGAGGTTGACGATGCGTCCACGACCCTGGGCGCGCATGTGCGGCAGGACGGCCTTCGTCATGCGGACGATACCGAAGAAGTTGAGGTTGAACAGGTTCTGGGCCTGGGTGACGGAGTTCTCCTCGACGGCGCCGGCCGAGCCCAGACCGGCGTTGTTGACGAGGACGTCGATCCGTCCGAACCGTTCGATCACTTCCTGGACGGCGGCGGTGACGGATTCGTCACTGGTCACGTCGAGGTCGAGGAAGGTCACGTCGGCGGGCGGAGTGAGTTTCGAGGTGTTCCGTCCGGTTCCGACCACCTCGAACCCGGCTGCGGCGAAGGCGCGAGCGGTGGTGTCGCCGATCCCCGATGACGCCCCCCGTCACGAGTGCTACCGGCCGATGAGTCGCCATCACAGACTCCGTCCCATTGAATGACGATCGCATGACTTACGTTCATCATGCCATTGCGGGCGGAGCGAATAGCAAGGATGCCCCGGCGACGACCGGCCGGCCGGGAGCCTGCGGCTTCACGCCCATACCTCCCTGCCCCCCAGAGTTCGCCGGCATCAAGGAGTGCCCGAGGAGGCATCTGACCTGCGCTCTCAGTCCCGGCGGGTCGGATCGCGGTTGAGCTGGGACATGAGCTCTCGGTTGGCCGCGCGCGCGGCGGCCGGGTGGTCGGCTTGGTCCTGGAGCTTGAGCTCCAGGTTGACGACCAGTTGTTCGAGGGTGGTGATCCGGGCCTGGAGCTGTTCGGTGTCGTCGGGGCCGCCGATGCCCGCCTCGCGCCAGACCTGCTCGCCGAGGACCTCGCTGAGGCGGGCTTCGAGGCGGCGGACGCGGGCGGCGAAGCGGGCCGTGCGGGCGTCGGCCGACGGCAGGTCGGCCTGCAGCGAGGCCAGGCTGACGGCCGGCCCCCGGCCGCGGGGGACCGGGGGCGGCCAGGTCGCGTGGGCGTGCACCCGGCCGAGCAGGTCGCGGTGGCGCAGCAACGGTGCGGGGGTGGCGCGGCGGGCAGCACGGGCCGGAGCAGAACCGGAGACAGTGTTCACGCCGGCACACGCGGTCATGGCCCGACGGCAGGAGCAGACCGTCGCCCGGGAACGCGAAGTCATCTGGCCGCGCCGCCCGCACCAGGCCGCCGCCGGCAACACCGGGACAGAGCCGCAGCGATGACGGATCCTGGACCGGAACGCGGCCGCCCTCCCGAAGTGGCGGCCGACGCGCTGCTGGACCCCGCCATGGCCGAGCCGGCGTGGGCCGACAGCGGCACCGGACAGCCTGCGGGCGCTGCCCGCCGACGGGATGTTCCGCCGCAGGCTCGGCGAGCGGGTCGGCCGGCCGTGGCTGGGGCCGCTGGCCGCGACCGACTACGGCGGCCCGCTGACCTCGTGGAGGGGCAGCATCCGCCTGCGCCGCGGCGCAGGCGGACCCCTGAGCACGACGACGGTTCCTGGTGGCTGCGTCAGGAGCACCAGAGCGCGACCGTCGCCGGGCAGCTGAAGGTGCTGGGCAAGGAGAGGACAGCGCCCGGCTCAAGGAGGATGTGGCGGGCGGTGGCGCCCGCCGAACAGCGCACACCGATCACCCGGGCAATCGAGAGCGCCGAGGAACGGCTGCTCCAGCTGCGTGGGGTGCAGTGCGGGCCGCCGCTTTGCCAAGATGCGCCGGTTCCCGGAGTCGGCCGGGTGGTCAGTCCAGTGCGGGGCCTGTGCGGCGCGCGGTGTGTGCGGGCCGCCCGGCTGCGGCGTGCCAGACCAGGGCCGCGCATATGAAGGCCGTCGCCGCGGAGACCAGTGACCTGGTGAGGGTGTCGTTCCGTGCGCCGGAAACGAGGGCGACGGCCAGCGCCAGCGTCAGGGTGATGACGGGCAGCGCACGGGGGCTCCGCGTGGTCCCTGGCGCGGCGGTCGGCGGCAGCAGCCAGGTTGCGAGGCCGTAAAAGGCACAGGCCAACAGTGTGGCTCCCAGCACTTCGCTGGGCCGGTGGCCGCCCATGGTCGCGCTGGCGGCGGCGATGCAGGCGAGCCACAGCACACCAACCGTGGCGAGGTAGGGGCGGATGCGAGGGGAAACCACGAGGACGGCGGCGAGGGTCAGCGCGGCGGGGATGGCCGTGTGCCCGCTGGGGAAACCCTGATCCAGGAGATTCTCCGGCGCGCCCACCAGATCGGGGCGGGGGAGGATGGTCGATTTGAGCACCTCCTTGCCTACGGTCGTGAGAATGACGACCCCGAGCGCCGCGCACCCCTGCCGCCAGCACCGCCGCACCAGAGTGAGGATCACGATGACGGCCAGGCCCACCATCACGGTGGGCTTGGCGCTCAATTCCAACGGCGGCAGGGGTGTCGAGCCGTAGGCCGATCCTGACAGGGGGTAGATCCATGCTTCTTCGCCGCCCTGTTTACCGAGACCGAACAGGGCGTTCTCAGCTCGTTGCCCCCACGGGGTGCAGATGGCGAGCAGGTAGACCGTCAGGAACCCCAGGGTGTAGAGCAGAGCCGGCATCCACGGCCGTGTCATACGCGACAGGCTGGGGACGTCGGGGGCCTCGGGGGCCTGCCTTGAGGCCCCCGGAGGGTGCTCGGGCAGGGTCGGAGAATCGTGCTGGGTCATCGCTCTGTTTCTTCCGTTGAGGGGGTTAGGCCACACACGTCTTGTGGGCACGACGTGGGCCGCCGGGCTCGGTCGGCCCACCGCGGGTCCGCTCCTATTCGGGGAGTTCCTGTCCCTGTCGGCGCTGGGCGGTGATCGCCAGGGCGGGGAGGGGTGCGATCAGGAGAAGGAGAACGACCAGGTCCGGCAGGGACTGCATGAACGCGTCCGGCTGGACGACGATCGCCTGCGTGCGAACGATCGCGACCGCCGCGACGGGGATGAGCCACCGGTGGTCGCCGGTGGCTGCCGTCGCCGCCCACGCGCCGAGCAGCGCGGTGACTTCGAGGACGAACAAGCCACGCTGGAAGGCCGGACTGACGGAGATGATGTGCAGGCCACCGGCCATGAACATGGCAAGCACGACGGGGGCCAGCCAACGGTAGGAGCGGCGTCGCAGGCGGCTGGGTCGGCAGAGCGCCAGCACGGCGCACCCGACGCACAGCGCCCCCGAGAGCACCAGGTCACGGGCCGTTATCGGGGCTCCAAGACCGTAGTAGCTCAAGCCCGCCTTGCCCTCGCTGCCGAAGAGGGTGCGGCCCTGGGTCGTGGCGCCGGCCCAGATCATGGCCGCCGCGGCCGGCAGCGCGATCCACGCTCTGCCACGCAGCAGAGCGATCAGGCAGCCCAGCGGGAGCAGCCCGTAGGGCAGCAGCCGTATCCGCGTGGGACCTCCGGCCCACGGATACCAGCCGGAGAAGTGGAAGGCGATGGCGTGCTGTCGGGGGTCGATGTGCAGCGCCCAGTGCCACACGTCCTGCAAGTACGGAACCAGCGCCAGCGCAGCGAGGGCCAGGGCGGCCAGGTGGATGCCGTCCAGCCACCACGGCCGAGTGGTGTCGTCGACGGTGGCACGGGCGCGGGCCTGCACGCCGCCGCGCACCAAGGCGGCGACTTCCCGCGGCGGGGGCCAGGAGCGGCCGGGATATGCCTCGGTCAGGCAGGTCAGCAACTCCTTGCCCTGCCGGGAACGGTAGGACTTGGGATAGGCCGCAAGCAGCAGACGGTTCATGCCGGGGCCGCTCCGGCATCCCGCGCGCGTCCGATGACGACGGCCGCCGCCTGCTGCATCCGCAGCGCCTCCCGGCCGAGCGCCTCGGTGCCGTCCTCGGTGAGCCGGTAGTAGCGCCGCGCCCGCCCGTCCACGATCTCCTCATGGCCGGCGGCCACCAGCCCGGCCCGCTCCATCCGCTCCAGCGCGCCGTAGAGCGTGGCGACAGCGATCCGGAGCCGCCCGTCGGTGGCCCGCTCGGCAGCCTTGATGATGCCGTAACCGTGCAACGGGCCATCCATGAGCGCGGCAAGGATGAAGTACTGCGGTTCCGTCAAGGGCGGGTTCCGTCTGGTCATGGATCAAGCATATATCGAGCGACGATATATATCTGCCAGTCTGGTGATCATCGACAGCGCCTCCATGGCCATCGCGCGGGCCGACACCGGAAGCCCGTGCACCGCCTGGACATCTGTCAGGAACGATCTGGCCAGGTCACGGGCCTCAGCGATCTCCGCAGCGCCGTCGAAAGCTTCCATGCGCTGCCGGTGGGCGCGTGTGTGACCCCATTGGGTCTGCCGGAGTGCGGGGCGCGGGTGGTCTTCGCAGCATGGCGTCTGAGGATCCCCAGCCGGACGGTGACGAGTTCGGTGGGCGCCGGTGGGCTGTCATCGGCACCGATACGGAAGGACGACATGCCCATACGCAACCGCGGCACGGCTGCCGCAGCCGCCATGTTCCTGGCCGGCCTGACGGTGCTGAGCGCGCCTCCGGCGGCCCACGGCATGTCCGGCGTGGCCGCCACCCGCCACAAGGCCCCGGCGAGGGCGGGCCGCCCCTCGTTCATCAGCCGCCCACAGTCCGGCCTGTCGCCAGGACGGACGGCCGGTGAGTCGCTGCCTGCACGCTCGACGGCCGGCACGCACACCGTCGCCTCCGGGGACACGTTGTCAGACATCGCCCGGCAAGCCCTCGGCAACGCACTGCGATGGGACAGCGTCTACTCCCTCAATCAGCAGAGCATCGAGGACGAGGCCCGTCGGCACGGGTTCGCCTCCAGTGACCGGGGCCACTGGATCTTTCCGGGCACCGTGCTCGCCCTGCCTCAGACACCGGCGGCACGGACGCAGCCGTCGTCGCGCTTCGAGCCCGCCCCCTGCCCCACCACTTACGGAGAGCTGAAGGACACCCGCTGCGGCTTCCTCGTCGTACCGGAGAACCGGGCTCATCCCTCTGCGCGGACCCTTCGCCTGGCCGTTGCGCTCGTCCGCTCGGCATCACCGAGGCCGCGCCCCGATCCGATCGTGTTCTTCACCGGCGGGCCCGGCGCGGACGCCCTCGGGAACATATCGGAACTCACCGAGGCCGGGCTGAACCGCGACCGTGATCTGGTCGTCCTGTCCCAGCGCGGAACGTACTCGTCCCAGCGGCCGCTGACCTGTCCCGAGATCGACCGGTTCTACGGGGAGCGCGTCAGCCTCCTCTACGACGCGCCCTCCACCGGAGACCGATACGTTCAGGCGGCGGCCCGGTGCCGCGAGCGCCTGACAGCCCAGGGAGTCGATCCGGCCGCCTACGACACCAGCGAGAACGCCGCCGACGTGGCGGACCTGCGCAGGGCCCTGGGAATCCGCCAGTGGAACGTCCTGTCGCACTCCTACGGGACGCAGCTGGCGCTGACCTATATGCGCATGTTCCCCGAAGGGGTCCGTTCCGTGACCGTCGACGGCGTCGTACCGCCGTCCGTGGCGACGCCCGGCTGGACGTGGAGCAGCATGAGGGAGTCGTTCGACAACATCGTGAGAGCCTGCGCGACCCAGCGCGCGTGCCGGCAGCGCCACCCGGACATCGGTGCCACCTTCCTGCGCATGGTGCGTCAACTGGAGGCTCATCCGGTCACCACACACGTGACGGTGCCGCAGGTCGGGACGGTGAAGGTGGTCCTCGACGGCGGGGCGCTGCTGAACTGGCTGGTTCGCGCCAGTCACGCCCCCGACACCTTCCCGGTGGGCGTGGACGAGTTGGCCCACGGCCGCCCCGAGCGCATCGCCGAGCAGTGGGCGGCCGCCTGGCTCCCCGGCTCGCAGGGGATGTTCGCCCACGGGTTCTCGCTGAGCGTGTGGTGCAGCGAATGGGTTCCGTTCGAGACCCCCGCCGAACAACTCGCCAAGGGGCGGCGAGCCTTCCCCGAACTCCCCCGCTCGGTCCTGGCCCAGGCGCCGCAGCTGCCGTTCCTCCGTCAGGCATGCCGGGCCTGGGACGTCCCGAAGGCACCCGACTCCGTTCGCGCCGTCACTCGGAGCAGCATCCCCACCCTTGCCATCTCCGGAAGTTTCGACGCCCAGACGGGGGCTCAGTGGGGGCTCTACGTGGCCCGGACGCTTTCCCGCTCCACGGTGGTCACCCTGGCCGGTGTCGCCCACGGGACGTTCGACACGCCGTGCGGGGCAAAGGTGATCACCTCCTTCTTCGACGACCCCGAGAGCCCGGACACCCGGTGCGTGAGCTCCGTGAAGCCGGCGCCGTTCGTCACCGACGGCGAGGGAGCCGGAACCCGTGAATGACGATCTGCTGCCGGCCGGCTCCGACACCGTGCGCTCCACGCCGTCCGGACCTCCCGGCCTCGCGCGGTGGTCTCGCCGCGGCCTTCTGAGTGCTGCGGCAGCGGTGGGCTGCGCGAGCGTCTCGCTGGGGACGGCAGCGACGGCGGCCGCCGCCCCGAGATCCACTGTCCACGACGGTGGCACCGGCGACACGGGGCACTCACCGTTCAGCGCCCTGGACTCCAAGATCGAGGAGGCCATGTGGGCCTACTCGATCCCCGGAGCGGCGGTGGGCGTGCTCCTGGACGGCCAGGAGTACGTCAAGGGGTACGGGGTCACCAACGTCGACCATCCCGTCCCGGTCGACGGAGACACCGTCTTCCGGATCGGCTCGACCACCAAGACCTTCACCGGCACGACGATGATGCGGCTGGTCGAGCGGGGCGACGTCGAGCTGGATGCCCCGGTGCGCCGCTACCTCACCGCATTCGCGGTCGCCGACCCGTACGCGTCGGCGCAGGTCACCGTGAGGCAGCTGCTCAACCACAGCGCCGGGTGGCTGGGCGACGACTACCAGGACTTCGGCCCCGGCGACGACGCGCTGGCCCGCTTCGTGGCGTCCATGGCCAGATTGCCGCAACTCACCGCCCCCGGCGAGATGTTCGCTTACAACAACGCGGCGCTGTGCGTGGCCGGCCGGATCATCGAGGTGGTGACCGGCACGGCCTACGAGGCGGCGGTGCGCGAACTGGTCATCGATCCGCTCGGCCTCGACCACACCCGCTTCTCCAGTGATGACATCGTGGGCTTCAACGTCGCGGCGTCACACGACGTCGTCGACGGAAAGGCCGTGCTGGATCCGTCCTTCTGGCCCCAACCACGTAGCCTCGCGCCGACCGGCGGCCTGATCTCGAGCGTGCGCGACCAGCTGAGCTGGGCCCGCTTCCACCTCGGGGGCGGTACGGCTCCCGACGGCACACGGTTGCTGAGCAGGGCATCGCTGGAACAGATGCGCTCCCGACCCGGCCCCGGCGGCACGCTGGTGGTGGAACTCGACGGCATGGGAGTCACCTGGATGCTGCGTCCGACCGCACAGGGACCAAGGATCGTGCAGCACGGCGGGAGCTGGCCCGGTCAGATCTCGGGCTTCCTGATGGTTCCCGGCCGAGGCTTCGCACTGACCTTGCTGACCAACTCGGAAGGCGGGACGCGGCTCCGGGACGAGCTGTTCACCGACGACTGGGCCCTCAGCCGGTTCGCCGGGGTGACCAACCTGCCGGCCAGGCCCACCGCCATGAGCGGTCAGGAGCTGGCACCCCACGAGGGCCGTTACATCGCCCAGCGGATCAACGACGAGGGCGCCGTGGAGGACGCCGTCATCGAACTGACCCGGCACGACGGACGGCTGCACGGTACCCAAACGGTCCAGGGCCCGGCCGGCAAGGCCGGAGTCCCCTCCGACGAAGAGGACGCGGTCCAGGACCAGACCAGCGAGGTCGGAGTCGCCTTCTACCGAAAGGACTTCGCGCTGGACCTCACCCCCGACGGCAGACCGGTCGGCACCCGATCCGACTTCGTGCGCGGCCCCGACGGGAAAGTAGCGTGGTGGCGCAACCACGGACGGCTGCACCGCCACCAGGCACAGTGACACGCGCGGACGAGGCTCCGGGGGACCTCCAGGGACGTCGGGGGGCGTGCCGCCGCGTCGGAGCAGGCGAGCATGGCGGCCGCAACCCAGGACGGACGAGGGAGCGCGAACGACGGGCATGCCAGGAGGTGCGCGATGCGCATCTCGCGCAGGACCGCCGCGTGCTGGTAGTCGATCACGGGGCCGGTGAGGAGTAGTGGACGGCCGCGTTCGAGGACTGAGGGCACAGGTACCCCCTACCGGTATACCACCTCTGACCAGCTCCTGAGGTCGTTGCTGCCGTGCTGCGTGGGCGGCGTCCGCCCTCGCCGTCAGCCGGCGCGGGTCCGGTCGCACCGACATGTCCTGATCGCCTGTCAGGTCCTGGATACCTGGACCCGGACCGTGGAGCCGTCCCCCACGGAACCGACGAAACCACCCTCCGCGACGGCGCCGAACACCACCTCTTCGGCCAGCGTCTCCTCGGCCAGTAGTGCGAGATGCCGGCGCAGCCGTGGCGTCAGCTTCTCCGAGGCGTCGATCGTCAGGACGATGCGCTCACCGACCAGCAGGTCAGCCGCCTGGCGGGCTTGCTGCACCACACGCGCTGCATCGCGGACCGCCCCTTCGGCCAGCAGTTCGTCGTCCAGGCGCGTGTCCAGCACGATGAGGCCGGAATTCTCGGGCAGCGCGACGGCACCGGAGCCGTCGGCCACGAACCGTTCCTCGTACTCGCCCGGTTCCAGCCGCTTGCCCGCGATCACCATCTCTCCGCGCTCGGTGCGGGTCCACTCCCCGCGGCTCGCCGCTTTGATCACTTCCTGGACTTCACGTCCGAGCCGGGGACCGGCCGCGCGCGCGTTCACGGTGACGCGGATCTGCCCGTGTTCGGCGACGTCCGTGGTGAAGACCACGTCCTTGACATTGACCTGGTCACGCAACACGCTCACGAAAGGTGAAAGGTCCGGTGCGTCGGGAGTGGCCACCACCAGGCGGGCCAGCGGTTGACGCAGCCGTATGCCGTTGCTCCGGCGATGGCTGAGGGCAGCAGAAGTGATCTGCCGCAATCGGTCGATCCTCGCCACCAGCTCGGGGGCGTCGGGGAGCTCGTCGGGTGTCGGCCAGTCGGTCAGATGCACCGACCGTCCACCGGTCAGGGCACACCACACGTACTCGGTGACCAGCGGCAGCAACGGCGCCAGGAGCCGGCACAGCACCTCCAGGACGTGGCGCAGCGTGCCGACGGCCCCCTTGTCACCGTGGGCGAACCGTGTCCGGGAGCACCGGATGTACCAGTTGGTCAGCGCGTCCAGGTGTTCCCGCAGCAGTGAGCAGGCATCCGAGAGGTTGTGGGTGTCCATGGCCTCGGTCACGGCGCTCACCAGGGATCGCGTGCGTGCCAGCAGATAACGGTCGAGGAAGTGCGACGCTCGCGTGTCGCCCGGCTCCGCGACACCGGCCGTGTGCAGGTCCAGGAAGTGCCAGGCGTTCCACAGCGGCAGGAGCACGTTGCGCAGCGCCTCCCGGCTGCCGTCATCGCTTATCTCGAGGTCACGGCCACGCAACAGGGGCGAACTCATGAGGAACCACCGCATGGCGTCCGAGCCCTCACGGGCGAAGACGTCGTTCACGTCCAGGTAGTTGCCGCTGGCTTTCGACATCGCCTGCCCGTCGAGGCCGAGTACGACGCCCAGCACGGTGGCGTGCGTGAACGCCGGACGGTCGAACAGTGCCGTCGAGAGCACGTGCATGTTGTAGAACCAGCCCCGGGTCTGGGCGTAGTACTCCACCACGAAGTCGCCCGGAGAGTTCTGGTCGAACCAGTCGACGTTCTCAAAGGGGTAGTGCAATTGAGCGAACGGCATGGAGCCGGTTTCGAACCAGCAGTCCAGCACTTCGGGCACCCGTCGCATCCGCGACCGCCCGGACGGATCGTCGGGGTTGGGGCGAGTCAGCGCGTCGATGTGAGGGCGGTGCAGGTCGTCCGGCCGGATACCGAAGTCCCGTTCCAGTTCGTCGAGTGAGCCGTACACGTCGATCCGGGGGAAGGCAGGGTCGTCGGACATCCAGACCGGTATCGGGGCGCCCCAGTAGCGGTTGCGTGAGACGTTCCAGTCCTTCGCGTTGCGAAGCCAGTTGCCGAACTGACCGTCACGTATGTGCTCGGGGGTCCAGGCGATGTCCTCGTTGAGCTCCAGCATCCGCTCACGCAGACGTGTCACGGCGACGAACCACGACGGGATCGCATGCTCCAGCAGCGGGGTCTCGCATCGCCAGCAGTGCGGCCTCGGCAGCTCGTGTGAGTCCTCGCGCAGCAGCCTGCCGCTCTCCCTCAGCACCTCGAGAACGGCACCGGTCGACTCGAGGACCGGTGTTCCCGCGCACACCGGCGCCTCTTCGGTGTACCGTCCGCGGGCGTCGACCGGGTACAGCCGGGCGATCCCCGCGGCCTCGGCGACGGCATGGTCCTGCTCGTTGAAACAAGGAGTGACGGCCACGACCCCGGTGCCCGTGTCGCACGGCACATGCCGTTCGGCCAGCACGACGTGCCGTGTCCCTCGTGCTGCGGCGTCGACACCGTCGAACAGCGGTGCGTAGGCAAGGCCGGCCAGGTCGGCGCCCCGGCGGGTGGAGACAACGGGGGCCTCCGTCAGGTCCGCGTAGGCGGCCAGCCGGTCGGCCGCGAGCACCACACGCCGTCCGGCCAGTCCGGGGATGTCCGGTGCGCCGGCGACGACCACGTATTCCGCGTCCGGATGTACCGCTACCGCAGTCGCTGCGGGCAGCGCCCACGGTGTCTCGGTTTCCAGCAGCAGAACGGCGCCGTCGCTGAGCGGCACGCTCACCAGCGCCAACGTGCCCGGCACCTTCCGGTGTGTGTCGGTGCCGTCCAGACGGCCGGTGCTTTCCGTGTGCGCCAGAGGTGTCTCACAGTGAGTGCAGTACCAGGACACCGCATGTCCCTGGTAGATCAGCCCCTTCTCCCACAACGACTTGAACGCCCAAAGGACGCTCTCCATGTAGTTCACGTCATGGGTCTTCACCGCGTCGTCGAAATCCACCCATCGGGCCTGACGGTTGACGTAGTTCCGCCATTCCTGCGTGTACCGCATCACTGTCGTGCGGCACACCTCGTTGAACTCGGCGACGCCGATGCTTTCGATGTCCGACTTCGTGGTGATGCCGAGTTTCTTCTCCGCGTCGAGTTCTGCGGGCAGGCCATGGGAGGTCCAGCCGAAACGCCGCTTGACATGCTGCCCCCGCATGGTGCGGTAGCGGGGAACGACATCCTTGGCGTAACCGGCGAGCAGGTGTCCGTAATGCGGCAGGCCGTTGGCGAACGGCGGCCCGTCGTAGAAGACGAACTCCTCGCCCGAGTCCGCCCGCGACTGCATCACCTCGTGGAAGATGCCGTTCTCTTCCCAGTACCGGAGAACTTCGGCCTCGATGTCGGGGAAGTGAGGCCTGGCAGGTATGCCGTCGGCTCCATCCATCGGAAAGGACATCAGTCGTCAACCTCGCAGATATCAGTCAACATCACGGACTGTCCCGGACTCTATGCAGCACCCGGCTTGTGCCTGGTAATTGCTTGGGGCCCTCCCGCCACGGCGTTGCACGAGCCGACGATTGCCTTGCGGTTACCGCCCAGCCGCCTTGTCCGACCACGGCTCGTGGATCGGGTCGGTGGTGACCGCTTCGGGGCGTGCGGGACCGTGCCCGCTCCTGCGCTCCGGACGCGTCAGCCGCGGACGGTCAGGAGGTCTGCGGGACGGTTGCGTGCGGCCCATGCGGTCACCGGCCCGAGGGCCAGGCCGGCCGCGGCGAAGAGGACCGCCGGCACCAGCCAGCCGATCACACCGCCCTCGATCACGGTGGTGGTCAGGAGGGCGGGCGCGACCATGACGGCCAGTGCATAGCCGGTGAAGAAGAATCCCTGGTACTGACCCTGGCGATGAGGCGGGGCGAGGCTGAAGCCGATCGTCCACGCCGCGGCGGAGAAGACCATCTCCCCATAGACGTGCAGCGCTGCGGCCCCCACGAGGAACATCACCGAGAGCTGCACGGCGTGCGCGGAGGACGCAGCGAAGAGGAGGCACGAGGCAGCCAGTGCCCATCCGGCCAGTTTCACGACGCGCACCGCGCGAGGCACGTCCGGTACGCCTTTGGCGATGCGCACCTGGAACACCACCACGCACGCGGTGTTGATCAGGAACAGGACGGTCACCATCCAGCGCGGCGCACTCGTATGACGTGCGATCCACAAAGGGAGCACCACTTCCAGCAACACCGCGTGGACGGACAGCACCGCGCTGAGCGCGGTCACCACCGCGAAGGGGCGGTCTCTCAGCACCGAGAGTCTGTGCCCGCCGCCGGCCGGAGGCGTCGGCGGCACGGGAGGCAGCGCGGTCAGCACCATCGCCGACGCCAGGAAGGACAAGGCGTCCAGCACCACCACGGCGCGCAGGGCCGGCGCGGACCCCGAGTGCAAGGACACACTGGCGAGTGCGGCGCCGACGGCCACTCCCGCGTTCGTGATGGACCGCAGATACGCCCGCGTGGCCACGAGTTCGTCACCGTCCAACGTCCCTGCCACGGCCGCCTGGAGGGCTGACCTGCTCCCCCGTTCCATGACGATGAAAGCGCTGGCGACCAGAACGAACTGCGTGAAGGAGTCCACCAGGAGGTAGCCTGCGGCGGCAACGCCGTTGAGGGCGAGAAGGAGAGCGGTCGTACCGCGTGCTCCCTTGCGGTCCGCCAGGTGTCCCAGGGGCACTCCGGCGAACAGACCGACTCCCGCGGCGATGGTCAGGCCGGTTCCCCACTCGGTGACCGACAGCCCCGCGACCGTGGTGAAGTACAGGGCCGAGCACGTCATGAACGCGCCCTGACCCATCGTCAACAGCATTGTCGCCAGGGCCAGTACGCGCCCCGGTCCCGGTTCGGGGATCATTTGTTTCAGCACACGGGGCACCGTAGAGCAGGTGGCGGAACTGCCCAGGAATCGGTGCGCATGCCGAGAAGGCATAGCAGTAACCGGTCGGGTACAAAGGGCCGGTTCAGCGATCAACCGCGACCCGACGCGGTCTTCCTCCAGCTTCATGGCCGCAGGTGCGGGACGACCGACTCGGCGAAGAGCGTGACACTGTCCCAGTCCACAGGGGGCCGCACACCCAGCACGAAGTCGGTGACACCCAGTTCACGGTAGGGCAGCAGCGCTTCGACACACTGCTGCGGGGTGCCGAAGACGAGGTACTCCGGCCAGACGGGTGAGTCGGGCGGAAAGACGGCGCGCAGACGGTCGAGTTTGCCGGGCAGGTCCGCCGGGTCGTCGACGAGCAGGGCACGGAAGGTCATCGAACGGCGGACCTCCGCCGGGTCACGCCCGGCCCGTTCGCACTCCCGGTCCAGTCGGTCCATGCGCTCGCGGTACGGGACCGGGTCCGCGAGCAGGCTGTTCCACACGTCGCCGTGCCGTGCGGCCACGCGCAGCACGGGGTCGCCGGCACCGCCGACGACCAGCGGCAGCCGGGACTGCACCGGCGCGGGCCGGAGGTAGCCGTCCGTGATCCGGACGTGTTTGCCGGTGTAGGAGAACCGCTCGCCCGACCACAGGCCCCGCAGGACGGCGGCGGTCTCCTCCAGCATGTCCAGTCGCTCGGTGCGGGGAGGCAGCCCGAAGCCATACTGCTCGTGCGCCAGATCCGCGCCGCCGACCCCGATGCCCAGTTCCACCCGTCCGCCGCTGACGTGGTCGATGGTCGCGGCGAGCGCGGCCAACATCGCCGGATGACGCCACGCCACCGGCGCGACCATCAGCGCGCTGCGGATCCGAGTGGTGTGCGCGGCGAGCGCGGAGAGCAGGGTGGTGCCCTCGAAACACGGTCCGTCCGGTCCGCCCATGGGCGGGCGCAGGTGGTCGAAGACCGAGCACCAGTCGTAGCCGAGTTCCTCGGCGCGGCGCCACAACGCCAGTATCTCGCCGTAGCTCTCGTACTGCTGCCCGGAGTGGACGCCGAACCTCAGTGCCGGCTCAGGCGGCGGCATCGGCTGCCCCCGCACCGTGTGCCGTGCCCTCTTCCGTGCCTGTCACCGACTTCGTGCCCGCCACCGGCTCCGTGTCCGTCACCGACGCGAGAGCGGCGGTCAGGGTCCGCAGGCTGTGAAAGGTCTCAGGGGTGATCAGCTCGTCCGGGAGCTGGAGCCCGAACTCGTCCTCGATCGCCACCAGCGTCGCGACCGTGCGCAGCGAGTCGAGCCCGGCATCGCGCAGCGGGAGGTCCGGACTCAGCCCGTCGCCGGCGGCGCCGGGCAGCTGCCGGGCGACGAGATCACGTACGGTCGCGCTCAGGGTGTCACCGGTTCGGCCGGCCGGCGCAGTGCTCATGTTCCTCTTCTCCTTCGTCGGCGCGGGCGCCGCGAGAGGCGGCGTGCCGTCGGTCGGTCAGTGCGTGTCGAGACGCACGGTGACGGTCTTGGGGCGCTGGTACTCGGTGAGGGCGAGGACGCTCATGTCCGTGCCGTGCCCCGAGCTGCCCCGGCCGCCGTGGGGCAGTTCGGGACTCTGGTCCAGGTGGCAGTTGACCCAGACCTCGCCGGCGTTCAGCCCGTCGGCCACGGTCAGCACGGTGGCCGTGTCGGATCCCCAGACGCTCGCGGCGAGTGCCTGCCGTACGGAGTTGGCCAGTGCCACCGCCTCCTCCACGTCGTCCGCCGCCTGGACCGTCAGCACGGGGCCGAACACCTCCTCCAGCACGGCCGGGTCGTCGGGCGCCAGATCCGCGAGGACGCGGCCGGGCCGCCAGTAGCCGTTCTCCTGGCCCGGCGGCGGCGCGATGCCGGCGACGTGCTCGACGCCCGCCCCGCTGCTGGCGATGATGCGGTCGTGACGTGCCGCCTGGTCGGCGTTGTTGAGCGGTCCGAAGTCCACTCCGGCACGGCGGTCGCCCATCGCCTTGGCCAGGCCGTCGACGACGCGGTCGTAGTTCTCCCGCAGCGTGATCACCCGCGCCGGGGCGGCACAGCTCTGACCGGCGTTGTACGTGACGGCCCGCACCAGCGCCTCGTAGGTGTCCGCGGGCGCGTCCGGGAGGACCAGGACGGGGCAGTTGCCGCCCAGTTCCAGACTGACCCGGCGCAGTGCCGCCCGGGTGACGACGTCCTGACCGCCCGCCTCGCTGCCGGTGAAGGCCACCGCGTCGACGTCCTCGGCGACCAGCAGCCGCCCGGTGTCGCGGTCACCCGGCACGGTCACCAGCACGTCGGGGCCGAGGGTCCTGGCCGCGTCCCGGGCGAGCAGCAGAGCGGTGTCCGGAGTGGTCAGGGCGGGTTTGAGGACGACGGTGTTGCCGGCGGCCAGTGCCGGGGCGATGCGCCAGGCGGCCATCATGAGCGGGTAGTTCCAGGGCACGATCGCCGCGACGACGCCGATGGGTTCCCACCGCACCCAGCTCTCCCGGTCGCTGATGCGCCGGCCGGCCGCGGGTGCGGTGTCGGCGCGCTGGGCGCCGGCGTAGAACCGGAGCAGGTCGGCGCAGTTCTCGACCTCGCCCTGTGCTTCGGCGGTGGGTTTCCCCGTACCGGCCTGCTCGGCCAGGACGTACGAGGCGGATTGCTCCTCGATGAGGTCGGCGAACCTCAGGAGGCGTCGTGCCCGCTCCCGCGGGGTGAGGCGGGCCCAGGTGGGCTGGGCGCCGCGGGCGGCGGCCACGGCCGCGCGGGTGTCGGCCGCGCGGCCGACGGTTACAGACAACCGCTCCTGGCCGGTGCGCGGGTCGGTCAGGTGCTGGGTGAGTGCGTTCTGCGACATCGTTGGCCCTGATTCTGGTCGTTGCGGTCGGGAGGAAAACGGCAGGCGACTGTCGCGCTGCGCAGCTTGAGTCGTGGGAGGTCGTCACGAGGGGTGTGCGGGGCCGGCGGGGCCGTGGCACCCGACGGTGCCGGTCGGGTGCCACGGCTCCCGGTGGTGTTGCCGGCCGGCCGTCAGCGGGACGTGGCGGTCACCCGAACCGGTGCGGGGAGTGCGGGCAGCCCTTCGCCGTGAGCTCCTCGCCACTGGAGCCCTGGATGTCGCAGAGACGGCAGGTGATCTGGCCGAGATCGCCCAGAAGCGCGCTGTAGGCGGTGAGTTCCTGCCGTTCGGGGCTGTCCAGGTGACGGTGCGGGGCGCCCACGGAGAGGATCATGTGATCGGTCACCGCACCCACCGCGTGGGTGACGGCGCCTTCCACCATGTAGACCTGTCCGGGACGCGTCGGCACGATCTCTCCGGCGACGGAGATGGTGCCGGTGCCCGCCAGGACGAACAGCAGGTGGTCCCCTGGGTGGGTGTGCGGGGCGAAGCCGCTGCCGGCGGGCACGTGCAGGATGTCGGCGCCGACGTGGCCGCTGGAGAGCAGCGAGTGCCCCGTGGCGTCGGCGGTCTTCGACACCCGGGTGGGGCCGGGGGCGAGGTTGATGCCGAGCTGCTGGGTCGTACCGTCCAGGCCGAGATCGGTGGCCCAGTCGCAGATCAGCAGGGGCGCCCTGCGGGTGTCGCCGGGCTCTTCGCGCGGCCGCAGGGCGGCGGTCTCCGTGGCCTTCGCGCGGCCGAGGACCGACAGCAGCTGCACCGCCTTGGCCTCGCGTTCGGCCGGATCGAGGCTGTGCAGCTCCCGGCTCAGGACTTCGAGGGTCTCGTCGACGGGCAGGGCGTGTGTTGTCTCGGTCATGGTTCTTCTTCCTTCGTGCTCGTGGGGGTATTCGGTAAGGGCTCGGGGAGGGAGGTCAGAAAGCGGTGCCGCGGGTCGTGTCCGGCCGGCCGGCGGCGAACGGGATCCGGTCCAGGAGCTGGGCGAGGTGGCAGGCGAGGGGGGCGGCGAACAGGTGGTAGAGCAGCGGGGAGAACTCCTCGCGCACCTGCCCGTGGACAGGGAGTGCGGCCCAGGTCCCGGAACCGTCGAGGCGGTCCACAGGAGCGACGGTGACGACCCGCCGTCCCAGCTCGGTGGCGCGCCGCGCGACGCCGCGGGCGTGGTCGGAGCACCGGCCTGGCGGGGCGAGGACGAAGGTCGGCAGGTCGGCAGGGCCGGCGAACCGTTCGACGTGGCACCATTCCTCCAGGTCCTGGCCGATGGCGAGGACGGCGGAGGTCTCGATCACTTTGGCCGCGCTGTACAGGGCGGTGCCGTGGGACGGTCCGCTGCCGAGCACGGCCAGCGCCGGCGCGTCGGCGATGCGGTCGGCGATCCGCCGGGTCCGCACGACGAGGTCGTCCACGGTGGCTTCGACCGCGTCGGCCAGCGCGCCGAGTTCGCCCCGCACGGCGTCGGCGTCCGTACGGTCCAGATGTCCGCGTGCCTGCCCCAGCGCTGTCGCGAGCAGCAGGGCTCCCAGGAGACTCGCCTGGTAGGTGCGGACGCCCGGAGACGGTTCCTGGTCGGGCAGCGCGAGCAGGACGGTGGCGTCCGCGGTCCGGGCGAGCGGGCTCCGTGCTCCTCCGGTGAGGGCGACGGTCACGCCTCCGGCCGCTCGTGTCTGTTCCGCCGCGCGGATGACGAGCGGGGTGCGGCCCGAGGCGGAGACCGCGATGGTGAGCACGCGGGCGGGCGGGGGGAGGGCGGACGGCTGCCGGTAGTGGGTGAAGGGCAGCGCGCTCACCGGCCGGCAGTCCACACCGGCGACGGACCGGAACGCCATCTCGACCGCCCTGGCGGCGTGGTCGCTGTCGCCGTCGCCGACGACGACCACGGACTCGATGTCCGCCAGGCCTACGGTGCCCGGCAGCGCCCGCACCTGTTCGTCGAAGGAACCGGTGTGGGCCCGCAGGTCGTCGGCCAGACGCGACACCTGACGCAGCATCACTTCCGGTCGCATCGTGGGCTGTTCCGCCGGCGCGGAAGCCGGTTCGCCGCGGGTGGGCGACACCGTCAGGCCCCCCTGACGATGTCGACGTAGCGGCGCACGCGGTCGAGGTCGACCCTGCCGCCCCAGCCGCCGCTCTCCAGGCACGTCCCCACGAACGCACCGTCCGCGGCGGCCAGCATGCGGGCCGCGTTGTCGTGGTCGGTGTGTCCGGCCAGGACGATGGGCAGCTGGGGAACGGCGTCGCGGACGGCGGCGATCATGTCCAGCGCCGTGCGCTCGTCGGGATGCGACAGCGACACCGCGTCCGCGCCGACGGTACGGGCCGCGCGGGCCACCTGCGCGGTGGTCGCCTCTCCCCCGAACCACTTGAAGTGCATGGAGTCGATCTCCGCCACTATGCCGACGGCCTCCGCGTCGATCGACCGGCGGTAGCTCATCACCTCCAGGGGGTCGGCCCGCACCATGCCGTGGGCGGTGAGGGTCTGTCCCACCAGGGCGCCGGCACGGACGTAGTCGCCGCCGGCCACCTTCGCCACGGCCAGGGACGACTTGATGGCGTTGCGCATCAGCTGGACGCCGACGCGGAAGTCCTCGCCGGTCGCCTCGACGACCGCGCGCACGATCAGGCCCATCGCGGTGGTGCGGGCCGGATCGGACTCGTCGGCGACGCTGTAGACACGGTCGACCGTCTGGATGAGGCAGCCGTCCGCGCCGCCCTCGTACAGGGCCCGCGCGGACGCCACCGCCGTGTCGAGGATCTCGGGGAAGGTGTCGGGCCGGTGGAAGGGGGTGCCGGGCAGGGGCGCCAGGTGCACCATGCCGAGAATCAGCTTGTGGCCGCCGCCCGGTTCGGCCCAGGCACTCATGCGACGCCTCGCTGTCCGCCGCGCAGGGAGACCTCCGCCGGGGCCGTCCCGGCCACGAGATGGGCGCCCAGCCGGTCCAGGGCGGGCGCGAGCTGCTCCCAGGGACGGGCGGTGGTGATCCGCATGACGGCGCCGGAGAAGCAGAAGGTGAGGATGCCGGGGAAGAGGGAGACGCCCGTCTCCCGCAGGACGTCGCGGAAGCACCGGTAGGAGTCGTCCCAGCCGGGGAGTTCCACGGCTGTGTTGATGGAGAAGCGCGGTGCCAGCACCTGTGCGGGGGTCTGCGCCAGACGAACGGTCGCCGCGTCGCGCAGCACGGTCAGTTCCTCGACCCGTCGCCGCCGGTCCGTCCGGTAGGTGCGGTAGGCGTGGCGCAGCCGCTCCAGGTCGAGTCCGTAGGACGTCTCGAACTCCTTGAGCTCGTCCGGTCCGGGTTCCTCGACGCCGGTGATCAGCCAGCGCTCCATACGGGCCAGGACCTCGACGACCGTGTAGAAGAACGAGGGCGGCCCTCCGAAGGAGGAGGAGGCGTACTCGTAGTACTCGGCGATGAAGGCGGGGTCGGCGAGGAACCAGCCCGCCTTCAGGCCGGGAGCCGACCAGGTCTTGGAGAGGCTCGAGACGCGGACGACGTTGGGCGCGCCGCGCGCGGCCGAGCGCTTCTCGTACTCCCCCAGCCACTCGTGGCACTCGTCCAGGACGATCACGGTGGAGGGGGAGGCCGCTTCGACGAGCCGGGCGAGGCCTTCCTCCGTGACGGCCGCCCCGGTGGGGTTGCCCACGGTCTGCAGCAGCACGAGGGGGGTGTCGGGGGTGAGCGCCGCAATGAGCGGCTCGATCGACGTCTGTCCGTGCCCGCTGTCCAGGGGGACCAGCTGGACGTCGTGGCGGCGGGCGATCGTCTCGACCAGAGGCGGGTAGTTGGGTATCGCGCACAGCGCCGGTGCGGCGGACGGGGAGATGTCGTGCAGCACGAAGTCCGCGAGCGTGCTCACGGCGAAGGTCCCGCCCATGGTCATGGCGACGTGTTCGGGCCCGTAGTGCACGCCGTCGAGCCGGGCGCTCTCGTAGGCGGCGATCGCCTCGCGTGCCGGGTAGCGCCCGCGCGAGTCGGAGTAGCCGTACCAGTCGCGGTCCAGGGCGTAGCGGATGCACTCCTTCAGGCTCTGCGGCAGTCCCCACCGTTCCTCGTCCACCGCTCCCCCGGAGAGGATGTACCGCGCGTCGTCCCGGAGGCCGCCGTACAGGTCGTCGCGGAAGTACCAGTTGAACAGTTCCTTGACGAACCGGACGGTCGCCCGGGACCTCAGCACCTGTTCCGGTTCGACCAGGCGCAGGCGGCGGCTGTCCCGCCAGAGCTCGGCGAGCGCGGGGTGGTGTGCGTGGGTTCCCAGTTCGTGCTCCACGCGGCCCAGCCACAGGTCGCGCAGTTCGAGCGGGTCGTCGGGCCGACGGGCTCGGGCGAAGACGTCGAGCATTCGCTCGTCGACACGGGTGGTGAACGTGTCGGACAGTCCAGCGGGCCGCGGTGCGCGCTGGGAGAGCACCAGGGCGTCCGGTGAGGCGTGCGCGGGGCGCGGGGTCGGAAGGGAGTCGAAAAGTGTCATCGGCTTCTCGCAGGAGGGGCTGGAGGGAGGGGACCGGGCTGGTCCGGGCGGGTGCGTCGGGCCAGGCGGTGGCGCGTGGCGCCGCCCGTCACGGGGGCGTGGGGACGCCGTGGCACCGGGGACGGCGGAGATGGGGCCGGCGTCCGGCGCAGGTGGTGCGGGTGTGCCGGGTCCGGCGGGACGACCCGGTCGGCCCCTATCGGATGCGCAGGCGCTGCAGGTGACGTTCCTGTCGCGGCGGTGCCGCGGCACCGGCGGTCCGGCCGTGGAAGTGGTACGTGTTGTCGATCACCACGAGCAGTCCCCGACGCCAGCGCACACCGATCGTCTCCTGGGGCGCGTACATGGCGGCCAGCAGTTCGCGCAGTGCCGCGTCGACCGTCCCGGGGTCGGTGTCCGGCCGGCTGTGCGTCCACCGCAGTTCCTGGTCGAGGAAGTCCCGGTAGGAGAACACCCAGCGATCGTCGACGCGACGCGCGATGGCCGGCGCCTCCGGGCTGTCCCGGTAGCGGGTGCGGGAGAGCAGTTCCAGCGTGCTGGGCGACAGCCGGCGTGCCACCTCCCGCATGGGCACCAGCACGGTCCGGGCGTGCCCCGTGTCTTCGCCGGGGGTGACGCACATGAGCACGATGTACCGGGGCTGTTTCGCCACACCGGCGCCGCTGCTCTCGGAGTGCAGACTGAGGGAGTTACGGGCGAAGGGCTGCAGCGACACGTCCAGGGTGGGCGCGTGCCGGCTGCGGAGGTTGAGGATGACGCGCTCCTGTACGAACGGTTGTACCGCGGGGTCCGTCTCCGGTGTCGCCGTGCCCAGGAACTCGCCGAGCTCGATGAAGCGGTGGTGCGGCAGTGGCTCGTCGAGCTGTACGACGGCCAGTCCCTGGTTCCACAGTTGTTCGGTGATCTCCTGCTGCAGGGCGCCCCTACCGGTCTGCCCGCCCTCCACGACGCGCGCGGTCGGGGTGTGCAGACGCGTCGCGTTGCCCAACAGCGCTTCTCTCGCAGCGATGTGGGGATCGGACGGCGAGGCCCGGAAACATCCGTACGTGGCGCCGTGTTCTGACGTGCGTGGGGTTTCGAAGGGTGCGGCGGCGGGCTGTCTCATGCTCGGTTCCTTTGCTCGGACGCATCAGCTGCCAGGAGAATCCGACGGTGCACGCCGCCGAGGAATCCTCTCCCCCGGACCTCTGCTCCTGCGGCTTCGGCTCAGCACGCGGAACACTGTAGGGAGGGGTCCGGAACATCCCGGGAATTGCGCACAGCCGTGGTGGGCCACGGTCGATAGCCGGCCGGTTATCCGTGAGTTCTCCGGTGATCGTTAGGCTGGGCCCCCCTTTCCGAACCGTCGCTGGAGACGAGGCGTTCATGGGATTCACGCACGGACGCCGTGTCACGCACTGCCCGTACTGCGGCTCCGCCTACCCGGACAGCACGAGGTGGCCGTTGGAGTGCCGTGCGTGCGGTGAGACGCAATGGCGCAACCCGTTGCCCGTTGCGGTCGTGCTGCAGCCGGTGACGCGGGAGGACGGGTCGCGCGGAATCGTCGTGATCCGCCGCTCCCTTCCCCCGGGACGCGGCCGGCTGGCGCTGCCCGGCGGATATCTGGAGGCCGGGGAGAACTGGCGGGAAGCGGCCGTGCGTGAATTCCGTGAGGAAACCGGGATCGTGGCGTCGGCACAGGATGTTCGTCTTTACGGGGCGCACAGCACACGGGACACGCTGGAATTGTTCGCGCTGTTGCCGGAGCTGGCGGCCACGGGACTTCCCGAGCTGGTGCCCACATCCGAGACGCAGGGCTGTCACGTGCTCGGCGAAGCGGTGGAGCTCGCCTTTCCCGGGCACACCCGGGCACTGGCCGCCGCGTTGGCCGGCCGCTCGCGGCTCGAGTCCTGAAGGCCTTCCGTCCGCACCGGCCGAGGGCCCGCCCTTCACCGCAGCCGGCCCGAGGCGAGTGCCTCGGACAGCGACGCGGACAGCCGGGGGCGCAGCACCTTCCCGGTCGCGGTGCGCGGTATCTCCTCCACCGGCACCAGGCGCGAAGGCAGCACCGCCGGAGAGAACCTGGCCCGCAGCGCCGCCCAGGGCCCCGCCGCATCCGCGCGCCCGGTGAGCACCACGGCCGCGATGATGCTCTCTCCGGTGAACCGGTCCGGAACCGTGACGCAGGCCGCGTCGCGGACCTCCGGCAGGGCGCGCAGGACGCGGTCCATCTCCTCCAATGACACGGTCTCCCCGGACACCTTGGCGATGTTCTTCAGCCTGCCCGTGAGGACCACGTAGTCGCGTCCCTCCTCCCGCACCACGTGACCGAGGTCCTGTGAGTGGAACCATCCGTCACGGAACGCCTCCGCGGTGGCCCCGGCGTTGCCTGCGTAACCGGACATGACGTTGAAGCCCCGCATGCACACCTCACCCACCTCTCCCGCGCGCACCGGACGGCAGTTCTCGTCGAGCACCGCCACCTCGTTGCCGTAGACGGCCACGCCGACCGAGGGGATGTCCGCATCCAGCATGAGCCGACGGTAGGTGTCGTCGGACAGATCCGCCGGCATCGTGGTGGAGAAGTTCGTGGTCTCGGAGAGGCCGTAGGCCTGGAGCACCCGGGCGCCGAGCCGGTCGGCGACCGCGCGGGCGGTGCGCGTGGTCAGCGGGGCCGCCGCCGAGACGAAGTAGTCGAAGTCCGGAGGCACTTCGGCGCCGCGCCAGGTCTCCACGAGCGCTTCGAGCACGCCCGGTACCACGCTCGCGATGCGGGGACGGTAGTGCCGCAGCGTCTTCTGATAGGTCATCGGCGAGAACGACTCGGCGAGGATCGTGTGCGCCCCGGCCGTCATGGTGCCCAGCACGGTGAAATGCAGGCCGTTGACGTGGTGGATGGGCAGGCACCCCAGCACCCGGTCGCCGGGCATCAGGACGTGGTGACGTCGCACCGCCTCGGCGTTGGCCACCGCGTTGACGTGGGACTGGGCGACGAGCTTGGACGCCGCGGTGGACCCGGACGTCGCGAAGTACAGCGCCTCGGCGGCCGGGTCGAGGGGCGGCAGGGGCAGGGCCCGCTCCTGGAGCTCCTCCCAGTGCGGCAGCGCCGTGGAGTCCTCGTCCGGCGCGTCGGTGCCGGGTACGCGCAGCACGGCGAGCGCGCCGGCGGCCTCGATCTGCCGGGCGCGGCGTTCCGGCGGATCGGAGGGACCGAGCATGAGGAGGCCGAACCCGGCGCGGAGCACTCCCAGCACCGCGAGGACGGAGGGCACATCGTTCGTCGGGGCGAGCGCGAGCACGGCCGGGCGGGCAGTGCCGAACTCGGCGCACAGCCATCCCGCGAGTCGCGCGCTCGCGGTCTCGGCGGTGCGGTAGTCCAGCGTGGTATCCCTACCGTCGCGGGCCACGGCGGTGATCAGTGGCGCGTCGCCCTGACGCCGCGCGAACCGGTGCAGCGCGTCGAACGGGGTGCGCCACGCCGAGTGCGGGAAATCCGGGCCGGCTCCCAGGTACCCATGGGCGCGTGTGTGGTCGGCAGAGGTCATCGAGCGGCACTCCCTCATGGCTCACTTCGGATCGTGGAAGAGGTTGGTCGGATGGGTGGGGTGCGACCGTGCGGTACGGCCGCGGGCGCGCTCGGCCGGGCCGTCACCTCTCCGGCCGGCAGACTCGCCGACGGGAACCCCGTATCCGGCACGGGCCGGCCGGGCGAGACCGGATCGGTCAGCAGGACCGTCGGCCCGAGCGGGGGCGGCGGCGTCGGCGCGACGACCTTCCCGGGTGGTGCTCCGCAGCGCTTCAGGTCAGCAGCAGCCGGGGGCGGTGGGCGTCGAGCCAGGTCGCGAGGTTCAGGCAGCGCTCCAGCCCGCTCCGCACGGCCGGGCCCGTCCCGCCGTTCACGGCCTCCTCCATCCACACCTTGCTGACCAGGTCGAACACCGGGTGCTCCGGTTCGACGAGCAGCTCCTTCGCCTGCCCGCGCAACACGGTCAGGTAGCCCGGGTCCTGGATGGACGGGTAGGCGCTCTTGACCCGGTCGGCGACGGAGGCGGGCAGCACGTCCCGGACGGCCGCGCGCAGCAGACTCTTCTCGCGGCCGTCGAAACTCTTCATGGCCCACGGCGTGTTGTGAACGTACTCCACCAGCCGGTGGTCGCAGAACGGCACCCGCACCTCCAGGCCGACGGCCATGCTCAGCCGGTCCATGCGGTCCAGCAGCGTGCGCATGAACCGGGTGATGCCGAGGTGCGAGGTCACCCGCCGGGCGCGGGCCTCCGAGTCGTCACCGGGCACGTGCTCCACCTCGGCCACCGCCTCGGCGTAGCGGTCCGCGATGTAGCCGGGCAGGTCCAGCGCGTCGAGCAGTTCGGGCCGCAGTACGGAGCCGTCCCGGCCCTGGGTGCCCGGGGGGAACCCGTTCGCCGGCGACATCCAGGGGAAGGTGCCCGCCTGCTGCGCCTCCAGGGAGCGTTGCCAGTGGTACCCGCCGAACACCTCGTCGGCGCTCTCACCGGACAGCGCCACCGTCGAGTGCCTGCGGACCGCGTGCAACAGCCGGTAGAGCGAGGCGTCCGTGTCACCGGTGCCGACCGGCATGTCCCGCGCGGTGATCACGGCGCGGCGCACGGTCGGGTCCGCCAGCGAGCCCGTGTCGAGGACGACGTCCGTGTGCACGGTGCCCACGTGCGCGACCATGTCCCGCACGTAGGGCGCGTCCGGCGTGGGCCGTGCCGCGTCCGGTACGTAGTTGTCGCTCTGTCCTGCGAAGTCGACGGCGAAGCTGTGCGCCTTGTTGCCGTGGGCGGCAAGTCGCCGCGCCGACAGCGCGGTCAGCGCGCTGGAGTCCAGTCCGCCGGAGAGCAGCAGACACAGCGGCACATCAGCGACCAGTTGCCGAGCCACGATGTCCTCGAGCAGTTCGCGCACGTGGGCGACCGTGGTCGTCAGGTCGTCGGTGTGCTCTTTCGTGCTCAGCGTCCAGTAGACGTGCTCACGAACGCCGCCCGCGCCGACCGTGGTGACCGTGCCAGGCCTGACTTCGCGCATGTCCGCCCATATCGCGTGTCCCGGCGTCTTGACGAAGCCGAAGAGCTCACGCAGCCCATCCAGGCCGACGGCCCTGGTGGCCAACGGGTTGGCCAGCAGTGCCTTGGGCTCCGAGCCGAACAGGACACCGTCCGCCGTGGGCTGGTAGTACAGCGGTTTGACGCCCATGCGGTCGCGGATCATCACCAGTTTCGCCGAGCGGGCGTCCCAGACCGCGAACGCGTACATGCCGTTCAGCCGGTCGGCGACCGCCTCACCCCATTCCAGGTAGCCGCGCAGCACCACCTCGGTGTCGCCGGCGGAGCGGAAGACATGCCCCCGGCGGCGCAACTCCTCTCGCAGCTCCGAATAGTTGTAGACCTCACCGCTGTAGACCAGGGCCAGCGTGCCCGCAGGGGTGTCCAGTGTCATCGGCTGGGCGCCGCCGTCGAGGTCGATGACCGCCAGCCGCCGGTGGCCCAGCGCGGCATGTCCGCGCGGGTCGGTCCACGTGCCGGCCGCGTCCGGGCCGCGGCAGGACATGGTCCCGGTCATCGCGTCCAGGACATGCTGCTCCCGGCCCACATGGCGCTGGAAGGCGACCCATCCGGCTATACCACACATTCGACTGTCTCCTTCGGGAAGCAGAACCGGGAAGCGGGCCGGGGTCCGGGCGGACCCTGCCGGACGCCGCTTCGGTACTCGGACGACGGCGGATGCGGCACGGGCCGCTCGTGCGCCCGGCGACACCGGCGTCTCGGAGCGGTGAGCCGGCGGCTGGCGTGGGCGGCCCGCGGTTACGGAGAAGGCCGGGCGGGCTCCGTCCGGGCCGCCTTCTCCGAAACGACTCGTCCACCTTCGAATATCGCGGTGTCACAGGGCCCGCGCTCTCTGCGAGAGAGTAGCAGCGGAACTCTCGGGCACATATCGCCCCCGGTAAGGGAGTGCCATTGCCGAGTAACAAAGCACGCGGTCGCATCCCTCGAATTACCGGACGGTTCCCATGGAATACCTGGACCTGTTCCGGATTAACCGCCACGGAAGGTAGTCCGTCTACGCTCGCGGCGGCCGCGGCACAGAGGCCACCGGACGTGAAGGAGAAGAACAGAACATGCCGGATAAAGCATTCATGACCGTCACCGTGAAGTCGGGTGCACGATGAGGACGCCGGTCTGGGAAGTCGCCACGGACGCCGACGAGGTGCACGAACTGCTGTGCGCGAGCGACCGCTGTCAAGCGGAGCGGTTCGCCTCACCCGTGCCGCGGCGCAATCCCGCCACCACGGAGTTCCGGGTCCGCAACGGTCTGGTGCACCTGCTGCGCAGCGAAGGGCGGGCCGCGGCCATGTTCACCCTCACCGAGGCGCCGGCCTTCGAGGTGCCGCCAGGAGTCTTCCCGGCGGCCCGCAGTCCGGCCTACCTGAGCAGGCTCGCCGTCCGGCCCGATCTCGTAGCCGCCGCCTCGCTCGCCGGGCCGCTGTGCCTGCGCCGGGCCATGGCGCTCGCGCGTGAGCGCGGCGCGGACGTGCTGCGGGCCGAAGTGAATCCGGACATAGAGTCCACCGTGGAGTGCATGGTGCTTCTGGGCTTCCGCCGCTGCGCCCCGGTGTCCGACGCCGGTGCGGGGCCGCGACGGATGTACCTGTACCGCGCGTTGACGTGAGCCGGCTCAGCCGCAGCCGAACCGGTGGACGGTGCGGTGCTGGTACACGTCGCCCGGGTCGAGCCGCGCGGACGGGTAGTCCGGGCGGTTCGGCGCGTCCGGCAACGCCCCGGTCTCCAGGCAGATCCCGCCACGCGGACGCTGGGCGAACCAGTCCCCGGTGTAGACGCCGACGGCCGGCTGGTCCGTACTGACCCGCATCACCCGGCCGCTGTCCGGATGCGACAGCTCCGCGAGCACCGGCCCGTCCGACGCCAGGAAGCAGTTGTCGACGACGACGCCGTCCAGCGACCGTTCGGTCGTGAAGTCGCGGGCAGTGCCGCAGACGTCCTCGGGAGCGCCCGGAAGGGGGATCAGGTCCGCGTCGAAGCGCACCGCTTCGGTCGCGTCGAGGCGGAGCCGGTGCCCGTCGACCGTGCCCTCACCCGCCAGGTTCCAGAACGCGTGGTGGGTCATGCCGACGATGGTGGGCGCCGTGGTGCGCGCGGTGTACCCGATGTCCAGCGTGCCGTCCGGTCCGATCCGGTAGCTCGCACCCACCGTCAGTTCGCCGGGGTAACCCTGGTCGCCGTCCGGGCTGGTCACCGACAACCGCACCTCCAGGGCGTCGCCGTCGCTCGACGCGTCGGCCGACCACACGCGGCGGTCGAGACCCTCGGATCCGCCGTGCACATGGTGCTCGCCCTCGTTGCGGTCCAGCGTGTGGCGCACCCCGTCGAGGGTGAACTCCGCGCCCGCCACGCAGCGGCAGTAGCGGCCGACGCTGGCACCGACGTAGGGGTTCCTCCCGCGGTCCAGGTAGGAGTCGAGGTCGGTCAACCGCACGCAGACATTGGCGCACCTGCCCTCCCGGTCCGGTACACGGACCTCGACCAGGGTGGCGCCGTAGCTCCACACCGTGATCGCGGGCCCCTTGCCGGTGTCCAGCGCATACGACTCCACCTCGGCGGCAGGGCGCCCGGCGCGGGCGGGCGCGATGCCGACGGTGGTGCGTTCGATACGGGGGCGTGAGGTCACAGGGTCTCCTCTCCGCGCCGGCGGCACGCGCCGGCGGGTGGGTGTGGCGTAGCGGGAAGGAACCGGTCGGCGCAGCAGAATCCCGCCCCGACCGCCGGGCCGTGTTCGGCCATTCCCGCCTGTCCCGCCCTCGGGCGGCCGGTGCTGCTTTTGCAACACGGCCCAGACGGTAGTCACGCAGGCCCCGCATTCCGTCCACCATCCGGTAAGCGAGACGTCCCGCCCCTCACCGGCGGGTAATCACGCGAGGGCCACGCGAGGGACGGATCGATTGCCGCGGAGGGGGCCCGGCGATTACCTCACTGATTGTCCGGCCGCGTTAGATTCACCAGGCAGCGGCGAGCTCCCCGCTGAATTGCGGGCGACGACGGATCCCGCGAGGCGGGCAATGGTGACCCCGCGCCGGTGGCGCATCTACGGAGACGGGTGAGACATGGAATACGGCTTCGCGCCGGCCGAGAGCGCGGTACTCGACCAAGTGCACAGGATCCTGTGCGACCTCCTGCTGACGGACTCCATCCCGGCCGACTACGACCTCATGGCCGGCGGCGTCCTCGACTCCTCGATGTTCCTTCAGCTGTTCGTCGAGCTGGAGAAGCGGTTCGACATCCCCATCACCGGTGCCGACGTGCTTGAGGACAACTTCCGCACCCTGGAGACGATCGCCCGGTTCGTCCGTGCGAAACGAGGGGAAGTCTGACGTGCCCGCGGAATTCACCCTCACCGGCTTCACCTCCGACGATCACGCAGAGATCTGCGCCCTCCAGGAGGGCCTGTGGGCCGGCGGACCGGAGGGAAACCAGGCGTACTTGGCGTGGAAGTACCGCGCCAACCCCTACCTCGACGGCCGTTACACGGTGATCGCCCGCTCCCCCGCGGCCGACGGTGCCGAACTGATCGGGATGGTCGGGGCGTTCGGCTCCTGCTGGGAGAGGGACGGGCGCCGGTTCACGCTGCCCTGCCTGACGGACACGATCGTCGCGGCCGAGTACCGCAACAGCTCGCTCTTCCACGCGATGGTCGACGAGGTGCTCTCCCGGCTGCGCCGTGACAGGGTCCCGTGGCTGCTCGACTTCGGCGACCAGGGCACCGTGCCGGCGATGCTGGTCCGCGGCTGGCGGCAGGTCGGCGTCTGGGGACAGTCCGTGCTGACGCGGGCCCCTGGCGCCGGGCACCGCGGCCCGTGGGACGAACTGCCCGTCACCCGCGGCCCGCGCTCCGGGCTGCCGGTCACCGCGACACGCGCCCCGGACCTCGACGCCATGACCGAGGTGCTGCGCGCGGTGCCCGCCGACGGCCGTGTCCGCGTCGCGCGCGACAGCGCATACTTCGGCTGGCGCGCCTCCAACCCGCTGGCGAAGTACTACTACCTCGTCGCGCGGTCGGGGGACGGAGGCGCGGAAGGCTATCTCGTCGCCCATCGCTCCGGCACGGACGACGACGGGGGACCGACACCGACCACCGTCGTCGAGTGCGAGGCCCGCACCCCTGAGGTCTACGCGGACCTCGTCGAGATCGCTCACGAGTTCCTGCCCGGCACCCGCGTGCTCATGTGGACCAGGGACCTGGCGGAGGCGGGGGCCAAGGTCCTGGCCGGCCTGGGCGCCGAGTTCGTCGAGCCGACCGGCCGGCCCACCCGTGACCGGCCGCTGCCCGGCCTCCTGCTCCGCGCGACCGGCTCGGATCACGTCCCGGCCGAGCTCGCGGACGTGCACCGACTCGACGTGTGGGACTTCCGCGGTGTCTCGGGCCGAGGCTGGCGTTAAGCCTGGACCCAGCCCTCCCCCACCCGGTTCCGACGGGACCGGGTACCGCTCCACGAGACGAAGAAAGGTTCTGCCATGACCGGCCACCGAGCAGGGGAGTTTCCGGGCGCCACCCTCGTGGGCGAACGCAGGGAGTTGCCTGCGTCCTCCGTGGTGGAGCTGATACGCCGGTGGGCCGAGACCACGCCGGACGCGGTGGCGCTCGAATGCGGTGACACCACCACCTCGTTCCGGCAGCTGTGGCGGCGCAGCGTGTCCCTCGCCGCCAGGCTGCGCGAGATGGACGTGCAGCCCGGCGAGGTCGTCGGCGTCATCGCCCGCCGCAGCGCGGAGACGGTCGCGGCGATGATCGCGGTGATGGCCGTCCGCGGGGCCTACGCGCCGATCGACCCGACCAACCCGGTCGGGCGCGTGCGCCTCATCCTCGACCAGGTCCGGCCCCGCTTCATGCTGTGGGACGGCACCGGCTCCGCCGAGTGCGCCTCCGGCCTGCCCACGCTGGACACCTCCGGTGTGCCGGACCTGCCGGCGGGCGCTCCGGCCCCGGTCACGTCCGACCCGCATCACGACGATCTGGCCTACGTGGTCTTCACCTCCGGCTCCACGGGGATGCCCAAGGGCGTGCTGGTGGAACACCGCTCCCTGGTCAACCACATCGGCTGGGCGGCGACCCATGTCCTGCCACAGGCCGGCGGCGCCGCCTGTCCGGTGTTCGCCAGCATGAGCTTCGACCTGGCGCTCACCACGCTGTGGGTACCCCTCGCGCACGGCCGCACGATCGTCATGATCGAACACTCGACGGACTATGCGAGCCTGTACGCCCGACGCACGCGACCGTACGACTTCATCAAGGCCACCCCCAGTCACTTCCGGCTGTTCGAGCGCATGTTGCAGCCCGACTACCGGTCGGCCGCCAGACGGCTGATGATCGGCGGCGAGCCGCTGGAACCCGCCCTGCTGCGGCAGATGGCCGACCGGCTCGACGGCGTGGAGGTGGTCAACCACTACGGGCCCACCGAGACCACGATCGGCTGCTGCGCCTACCGCTTCACGGTACGGGACATGCCCGACCTGCCCACGCTGCCCATCGGCAGCCCCGCCTGGAACACCGCGGCCTACGTGGTGGACGACCGCGGCGGTCCAGTGGGCGTGGGGGGCCAGGGCGAGCTGATCATCAGCGGCTTCGGCATCGCCCGCGGATATCTCGACGGCGGTGGCGACCGCTTCTTCGACGACCCCGCTTTCGGCGGACGCGCCTACCGCACAGGCGACATCGTCGAGGTGCTGGCGGACGGCACGCTGCTCCACCTCGGACGGCAGGACAGTCAACTGAAGGTGAGCGGCCACCGGTTCGAGACGGCGGAGCTGCGCCGCCACGTACTTTCGCTGCCGCAGCTCGCCGATGCCGCGTTCGACGTCGTGCGCGGCGGCGTCCTGGACACGGTGGAAGCTTTCGTGGTCTTCGACGACCGGTCCGCACAGACACCGCCCACGGAGCGTGAGATCCGCACGCGGCTGGCCTCCCTGCTGCCGCGGGAACTGGTGCCCCGACGCGTGTACGTGGTGCCCGAGATCAAGGTCAACGCCAACGGCAAACAGGACGTCCGGGCCACCAGGGCACTGGCCGAGACGCTGGCCGGCGGCACCGGTCCGTGAGCCCGGTCCGGGCAGCGAGCACCGAGCCGGTCCACAGGGAAGGAGAATCCATGCGGGGCGTTCCCGCGCACACCGACTCGCCGGAGTCCCCGCACGACGTGGTCGTGCTGGGCGTGACGGCGAGCGACGCGCACGCGGTGGCCAATCAGCTGATCGCGCACGATCTGCGCGCCGAGGGCTACACCGTGATCAATCTGGGCGTCTGTACGCCGGTCTCGGAGTTCGTGCGGGCCGTGCGCGAGAACACCGGCGTCCTCGCCGTGGTGATCGGCAGTCTCAACGGCCACGCCCACGAGGACCTGCGTGACCTGCCTGCCGCCCGCGCCGCCGGGCAGCTGCCCTGCCCGGTGGTCCTCGGCGGCAACCTGTCCGTGGGCAGCACGAAGGATCCCGGCGCGCTGGACCGACTGCACCGGCTCGGAGTGGACCACATCCTGACCGAGCTGAGCGATCTCCTCCCCCTGTTGCGCGAACTGGCCCGCCGGACCACGCAGCCCCCACTCCCCCGAGCCATATGAGCCGGAACATGCGCCTCGCCGCCGACGCGCACCCCCTCACCGACCCGGACCTTCCCTCCACGGCCGACATCGTGCGCTACGCCCGCACCCGCGGGACGCCGACCGCCCGCGACGTACTGGCCCGCTCGGTGAAGGACGCGGTGGTGGCCGTCCAGCCCCGCTGCGGGGTAGGCGGACACACCGAGATGCTGGAGCTGATGCGCTCCCTCGACGCCGGTGCACAGCCGGACGTCCTGACCATCACCATCGACTCCCACACACGGCTCAACCGCTTCGAGCACGCCGCCCGCCTGGCCCGTACGGACCCGGGCGCGCTCAACGGCTACCCGCTCGTGGCGCATGGCTGGCGGCGTGGCCGCGAACTGGTCGAGTCGGTGTCCGCGCCGGTGGAGATCCGGCACGGCTCCCCGGACCCCCGCCGTCTGTTCGAGGTCGCCATGGCGGCCGGCGCGACATCGTTCGAGGGCGGCGGCATCTCCTACAACCTCCCCTACTGCAAGGACGTACCGCTCGCTCACTCGCTGGCCTGCTGGCGCGAGGTCGACGCGATGACCGGTGACCTGCGGCGCGCCGGGCTGACGGTGGACCGCGAGCTGTTCGGCACCCTCACCGGCGTGCTGACGCCACCGTCGATCAGTCTGGCCATCGGCGTCATCGAGGCCGCTCTCACCGCCGCCGAGGGCGTGGGCTGCCTGTCCCTGTCCTATCCGCAGGGGGGACACCTCGCCCAGGACGTCGCCGCACTGCGCGCCATCCCCGAACTGGCGCGGCGCTATCTGCCGGCGGACGTCGAGGTGTATCCCGTACTGCACGAGTTCATGGGCGTCTTCCCCACCCGGCGTTCCCACGCCGAGCAGCTGATCTTCTACGGTGCGCTCACCGCCCGGCTGGGCGGCGCGGCCAAACTGGTCACCAAGACCCACCAGGAGGCACTGGGCATTCCCGACGCCCAGGCGAACATCGACGGCATGCGCCTGGCCGCGATCGCCAACTCACCGCTGCTGGACTTCGTCACCGTCGACACCGAACGGGTCGAGGAGGAACTGGAGTGGCTGCTCGCCGAAGTCGACGACCTCGTCGCCCCGGTCCTCGGCGCCGCCGACCCGGCCCGTGCCGCCGTCGCGGCCTTCGCCGACGGCACGCTCGACATCCCGTTCAGCGCCAGCCGGTACGCCCGGGGCGACGTGCTGCCCTGCCGTGACACCTCCGGTGCGATCCGCTACGCCGTACCCGGTGCGCTGCCGTTGTCCCGCGCCGCGGTGCTGCGCCACCGCGACGGCCTCGGCTTCGCCGACGCACCGCACAGCATGCGCACCCTGATCGCCCGGGTCACGCGTGACATCAACCACTTCCCCCACCTCTTCGGCGAGGTCGGGCCGTGAGCCTCGGCGCGGGCCGTCCCCTCCATGGCTCAGCCGGTCCCCAGGAACGCGTCTTCCGTCTGCAGGCCGTGGATCGCGGCGGGCCGGGAGCGGACCGCCTCCCAGCCGTCCGGGGGCTCGGGACCCAGATGATAGGAGATGTCCGGCTCCGTCGCACGACGGGTGGCCTCACACACCCGTACCTGGCCCTCGGGTGCCATCGCCAGCAGCCGGAAGCACCGGTCGACCGGATCCCCCGTGACACTCGGAACGCCGCGGTGGGCCGGCAGGTACGCCAGACAGGCGTCGCCGGTGCCCACGGCGACGTGCAGACGGGCACCGGACGCGCCGCCGCGCAGACGGCTGAAGTCGAGCCAGTCCCGCACGGCGAAGGCGGTCCGTACCGCACGCGTGGCGTCGTCCCGGCGGGGGCCGTCGGCGCCGAACACGGCGGAGAACATCGGTGCCGTCGCCGACCCGACTGTCCCCCCGTTGCGCGCGCACTCCTGCCGCATCACCGCTTCGATCTCCGCCATGGCCTGCTGGACGTCGTCCAGGTCGCGGCCGTCGGGCAGGTCGTGACGCACCCACACCAGGACGACGCTGACACGTCCGCGCCGGTGTCCCGCCCGGTGTCCCGCACGCTGTCGTCCTCCGTCCTCGACGAGGGCGGGCACCACACCATGATCGCGTCTGCCGTCGGGAGCCATCCGCGACAGCACGCGGCTCGTCAACGGGGCGCCGGAGGCGTCCGGCCGGCGGGCGGTCTGCTGCCCGACGAGGGACGGCACGCGCGCCTGCTCGGACGCCCTTTGGTGCTCCACAGCCACCGGCTCGGTCGGCACGGCCGACACCACGTCCAGGTCGGGATCGTGTGCGAGGATGGCCCGTTCCAGACCTTGCAGCTCCCGCGACGGCTCAAGACCGTACTGTTCCACGAGTTCGCCCCGGATGCGGCGGAACACCGACAGCGCCTCCGTCTGCCGGCCGCACCGGTAGAGCGCCAGCATCAGCTGGCCGCTCAGCCGCTCCCGCAGGAGGTCCTCGGCGACGGCCGTCTGCAACTCACCCAGGAGTTCGTGGTGGTTGCCGATCGCCAGCCCGGCTTCGAAGTAATCCTCGAGGGCGTCCAGTCGCTCGCTCTCCAGGCCGTCCAGTTCGGGCCATCTCAGGCCGGCCTCCGCCAGGTCGGCGAGTGCGGCCCCCTGCCACAGCCCGAGCGCCTCGCGCAGCGTGCGTGCCGCCGCGGCATGCGCGCCGGCACCGGCTTCGGCCCGTGCGCGCTGCACGGCCCGGCGGAAGCGGAACAGGTCCACGGCGTCGGGGTCGACGCGCAACTGGTATCCGGGAGCGCGCGTCAGCAGGACCGCCCGGGTCTCCGGGGCCCCGTGCGCCAGATCGAGCCGCAGGCCCCGGACTGCGTTGCCGATCATCTTGCGCGCGGTACGGGGGGTCTCCTCGGGCCACAGGACCTCGAGCAGCTTGTGCGTGGGCACGACCCGGTCGGCGTTGAGCAGGAGATAGGCGGCCAGACGGCGTTTGATCACTCCGCCGAGCGGGACGGTCACACCGTCCGCGCTCGCCTGCAGAGAGCCTAGTATTCGGAAATCCACACGACCTCATTTCCAGCTGGGGCTGCCTTGTGTCGCTCCCGTCGGCCGCGTGGGCCTCCCGCGGGCGGGACGAAGGCCGGCGAAGGTGGGGACGCGCGGCTGGTCACCGCTCGGGCGTCCGTCCAGGACGTCACCGCCGCGGCGCCTCGCGACCACCGCGGTGCGCCCGATGACGGCCGGTACCGTCAGCTCCAGGGGTTGGTGTCGTCGGTGGTGCCGTCACTGCCGGCCTGCGTGGTGATCGCGTGCTGCGGCTGTGCGGCTGCTGCGCCGGCCGCCGCACCCAGCGGGGCGAGGGCGGCGACCACGACGGCGACGACGGTGACGGCTTTCACGACGAGCGCGTCGATACGGTTCATGAGCTGCTCCCTCACTCGCTTCTCCACTGCTTCGTGCTTCTGAGCGAGAAAATTAGGAGGCCGTGTAATCACTCCACTTTGACGGCGCTATCACTTCCGGATACCGCCCTGATGGGCTGTGCCGGAGCGGGCCGATCACGGTGTCCGGGCCGGGCAGGGAGCCGTCCGCGAGGACGTGGCGGCCAGCGCGGCCGGCCGGTCCGCCGAACGCCTGCGCACCAGAAGAAAAGGCACCAGCTGCACCCGCCGGCCCGGGCGCAGTCCCCGGCCGGCAACAGACCGAGGAAAGCCGCCGACATCACCCGACCGGACCGACCTGTACACGCGAAAACCGGCCGGCCGTCGGTGCAGCCGGAAGTCGAGGGGCTCATCACCCTCCGCACCCAACTCCTCGCGCATCAAACCCGCACCGAGGAGACGTCCTCGGCGTCGCAGGCGGTCTCGCGCGCCCAGCAGGCGCAGGCCGTTGCGGTGGCTGGTGGCGTAGGGCTGCCGGCGCATCCAGTCGAACATCTCGTGCGCGTGATCGGGCAGCAGGGCCCGCAGCAGGTCCTCGGGGACCTCCGTCACGTGGGTGCAGATCTCCGGCGCCCGCAGGTGGACGGGTGACGGCACGGGACCCACCACGCGGTCGAGCAGATCCTCGACGACGTGCGGCGACGGCTGCCACTCGCCGGGCGGTCCGTCGCCCCGGTCGGAGCCGACGAGCCGCAGAGCCAGGGGATGTCCGCCCGCGAAGGCGAGCCGGGCCGCCCGGTCGGCGGTCCGGCCGGTCGTGGCGTCCCGCAGCAGCCGTGCAGACCCGGCCGGGGACAGGCCCTCCAGACGTACGACGCGGAGTGTGTCGTACCAGGCCGGGTCGGTGCGCCAGCGCAGGCTCGGGGGCCGGCGTCCGGCCAGCACCACGAGGGAGCCAGGTGCCAGCCGGGTGAGGAAACGGTCCCTGAACCAGTCTTCCAGGCTCCCCAGGTGGTCCGCGGCGTCGACGAGCAGAACCAGCCGACCGGTCCCGGCCGCGTCCGCCGCGGCGGCGAAGGCCCTCTCGGTCGGCTCGGTCCGTTCCGCGTCCACCTCGACGACGTGCCGGCCGCGCCGCTCGGCGTCCACAGCGAAGCGCCGCAGGAGTGTCGTCCTGCCGATTCCCCCGGGCCCGTGCAGCGCCAGCACCGCGACCGGGCTCGTGCGGTCGTCCGGCGCCGCGGCCGGGTCCGAGGGTTCCTCCAGCAGCACCCGGAAACGGGTCCAGTTCGTCCTCCCGTCCCACGAAACGGCGCAGAAACGCGCGCGCTCGGCCCTGCGCGCGCGGGCGCACCGGCGCCGGCGGACGGCTGATCACCCGTCTCACCACGGTCCGGTTTCATCCGAGCGCCGCAGTCCTCGGTCGGCGGCGGGTCCCGGGCATGCTCCGAGCCGGGACGGTCACGGTGTCATCCGCCATCGGGCAGACCGGGCGAGGACAGCCGCGCCAGCAGGCCTGCGGCACGATTCTGTTCCTCGACCATGCCGAGGGTGGCGAACACCTTCGTGGCGTCGGCGAGCAGGTCGCCGGCCCCGGCCGCGTCGCCTGCGCGCAGCGCCAGGTCGGCCATGTCGACCTGTACGGAGGCCGCACCCGCCTGGTCCAGGATCTCCTCGCGGACGGTGAGCGCCCGGTCGAACAGGGAGGCCGCCTCGGCCCGGTCTCCCAGATGAGCGTGCACCCGGCCCAGATCGAGCAGCATGTACCCCTCGCCGATGACGTCGCCGTCGTCCCTGACCATGCACAGGCCTTCGGACAACACCTTGCGGGCGTCCTCCAGCTGCCCCCGGTACAGGTGCAGCTGGCCCGCGCGCTGCAGCACCCGGGCCTGTCCGCCCAGGTACCCGAGGTCGCGCCAGATGTGCAGCGCGTCTTCCAGTTCCGCTTCCACCCGCTCGACGTCGCCCTGCCTGAGCAGGACGGCCGCGCGCTGAACGATCACGGAGGCCCTCGCCCAGGGCTCACTACATCGTTCGAAGTCGTGCTCCGCCTCCAGGAAGAGCTGCATCGCCGCGGCGTCACGGCCGGCGAGCCGCTCCACGATGCCGAGGTCCCTGCGGCACATTCCGAGGCCTTTGGCGTGCCCCAGCGTCTCGAAGAGCTCCCGCGCCACCGTCAGTGCCTTGCGTGCCTCCGCGAGGTCGCGGCGGTTGAGGTACAGCGAACCGAGGGAGGCAAGCAGCGCCGCCTGACCCAACTGGTTGCCTCGGCGGCGCACCGCGGTCAGCGCCTTGCGGTGGGTGCGGGCCCAGTGGTCCAGGTAGCCGCGCGCCTCGAAGAAGGGTGCGAGGTTGACGGCGAGTTCCCAGGCGTAGTCGTCCTCGCCGTCCTGCGCGAGGCTCTCCACGGTCAGGCTGAGGTTCTCGCGTTCGGTGTCCAGCCACTCCATCGGCCGGGCCAGGACGGTGCGGACGTGCGCCACGGGCGGGTTCCAGCGCGGGGCCGACCCGTTGATGTAGCCGGTGCCTAAGATGCGCCGCTGGGCCTGGGCGACCAGGGAGAGCCAGGCGCCTCCCAGCCGACGGCCCGCAGCTCTGCGCTCGCTCGCGTCGGACTCCGCGGCCAGCCGGTCGCGGGCGAACAGCCGGACGATGTCGTGGAAGCCGTAGCGCGGTTCACCGGTGGCGTCGGCGCCGACGACGTCGATCATCTGCACGTCGACCAGCGGTTCCATGAGGTCTGACGGATAGGGGCTGGCGTCCGGGTCGTCGAGCAGCGCGCTGCCGATCCAGCCGGGGAAGGCGGAGCCCTTGACGAGGCTGAGCAGTCGCAGGAGCCTGCGGTCGGCTCCGGCCAGTCCTTCGTAGGTGAGGGAGAGGCTGGCGCGCACCGTCATCTCCCCATGGGTCAGTTCGTCCAGACACCGGCTCTCGTCGGCGAGACGCTGCACCATCGACGCCAGCGGCCAGTGCGGGCGGGCCGCCAGACGCGCGGCGACGATGCGCAGCGCCAGCGGCAGGCCTCCCACGGTGGCGGCCAGTGCCTTGGCCGCCTCCGGTTCGCGGTGCACCCGGTCCTGGCCGACCACCTTCCCGATGAGGTCCAGCGACTCCTGCCGGCCGAGGATGTCCAGGGTCACGCGGTGGGCGCCGGGCAGGGCGGTCAGCCGTGTCTTGCTGGTGACGAGGACGCCGCAGGAGCGGCTGCCCGGAAGCAGGGGGAAGACCTGCTCCTCGCTGGCGGCGTCGTCCAGGACCACCAGGATCCGCCGGTCCGCCAGCATGCTGCGGTAGATCTCGCCGCGCTCCTCCAGGGAGTCGGGAATGGCCGGCCCCGGCAGGCCCAGTGCACGCAGGAAGCGGCCGAGGACCTCCCGGGGGGCGAGCGGATCCGCACGGCCGCCGCGCAGCTGGCAGTAGAGCTGGCCGTCGGGGAAGTGGGAGTCGGCCAGCCGGTGGGCGACTCTGGCGGCGAAGGTGCTCTTGCCGATGCCTGAACGGCCGTTGACGACGACGATGCCGGTGGCCCGGCCGGGCGAGGTGCTGGTGAGGACGGCCTCCGCCTCGGCGACAAGGTCCTCGTGGCCGACGAAGTCGGCGGTATCGACGGGCAGTTGTCGGGGCACATGACCACGCTTGGTCGTGGACCGCTCGTGTGACAACGATGTCCCCTCGAGGAACGAGGACGGAGGCGCGGCCGGCCGACTCGCCGACGGCTGCGGCTCGCTGACGATGGTGAGGGGTATCTGCTCCAGCCGCAGGGAGGCGTCCTCGGTCAGGATCGCCCGCTCCAGTCTGCGCAGGTCCTCGCCGGGCTGGAGGCCGAGCTCCTCCTGGAGCAGCTTGCGTCCCTGCTGGTACGCCTCCAGGGCTTCCGCCTGTCGTCCGGAGCGGTACAGGGCGAGCATCAACTGCCCGCGGAAACGTTCCCGCAGGGGGTTGTCACTCACCAGGAAGGCTATCTCGGCGGTCAGTTGGTGATGGCGGCCCAGCGCGAGCTCCAGCTCCAGGTACGACTCGGTCGCGGACAAGCGCTCCTCGTCGATGTGCTGGGCGATCCGGGCGAGCGCCTCGCTGGACGTTCCGTTCAGGCACGGCCCGCGCCACAGGCCCACCGCCGCGCGCAGGGTGCCGGCCGCCTCGGCCGGGCTGCCCCGGCCGACCAGCGCGCCGGCCTCGGCCACCGCCCGCCTGAAGACGCTCAGGTCGAGGGCGGACTCGTCGATGTGCAGCACGTAGCCCGGCGGCCGGGTGATGATCGTGGCCGGGACCGCCGCGTCCGCCAGGGTCTTTCGCATCCGGGAGACGCAGATCTGCACCTGGGTGCGCGCCGTCTCCGGCGGGTCCTCGGCCCACAGCAGCCGGATCAGGTGATCGCAGTTCTGCACCCGTCCGGCTTCCAGCAGCAGGGCCGCGAGGAGGACCTGCTGCCTGCCCGCCGAGATCGGCACGGCGCCACGGCCACTCAACACCTTGAGTTCGCCCAGCACTTGAAAGGCAGGGCCCACCGTCCGGTCTTGCGGCCGGACGTTCACTGCGCCCATGACTTGCTCCCTCAACACCCAAAGTGGATCACCACGCTCCGAGAGCCGAGTATAAGACCCTCCCCCTTGCGCAACGAGGCTTGAGCACTAGGTGAACAGCGGTGCCGCCCGGGGGCACCGGCGCCGAACACGCCCTGGTCACAGGCTGGGCGACGCCCGGCCCGCCGGCCGGTGGTGATCCCTCACGCGAGTGATCAGCGGTGACCAACGATGTGGACACGGGAGATCACTGGGCCGGGATACCGCAGCGATAGCGGCGGGTTAACGCGGGGTCGGACGATAGCCCGGTGCGCCCGTCAGGACGGCTCCGTCCGTTCACCGCTCCTTCGGTTCACCGCCCCGTCCGTTCACCGCTCACGAGAGGTCGGCCATCGATTCATGACAAGCGACAGGATCCGGACGTCCTCCGCCCATCCAGCGGTGACGGCGGCCGGCGTCAACCACGTACTGCTCACCTACCACTACCTCGACATCGGGGACATAGACGGATACGCGTCCCTCACGGAGACGGACGTGACCCTCGACCACCCCGGCGCGCCGCCGCGACGCGGGCGCGAGGCGGTGCTCAGGGCCCACACGGCGCAGGTGTCGCCGCTCAGACGGCATGAACTGGACACCGTCATAGCCGACGGTGAGACGATCGTGGCGCTGGGACGCGTGGTGCACTCCGCTCCCGGCGCCGCGGGCAGGACGCCGGCCGGCACGGACTTCGCCGATGTTTTCACGCTGTCCGGACAAACCCTCGTCAGGGCGTGCCGCCGGTACTACTACGCACCGCCGCCCGGCCCCCAGCCGCCGTCGGGGTCCTGAGGACGGCGAGACCGGAAGCGAACGGCGACTCGCCGGGAGGGCACTCGCCCGACACGCGGCCTCGGTCGCCGCCACGGCGGGTTCGCCCTCACCGCCGCAGTGCTGCCCTGCGCAGCCGGTCTGCTGGGCGCGCTCGCCCTGTCGGCACGGGGGCTGGGGCGTCTCGTCAAGACGATGGTGCCGTCGGCCTTGACCGGTTTAACAGGCCCTGACCCACGTCAACGCCGGCGGCGCCCATGCCCATGCCCGTGTGGGAGTACGCACTCGGCCCGCCGCTCCCATCCTCCGGTCGATCCCGGATGGGAAAAAAGGAGGACGGCCTCATGGGGCCGGACATGGCCAGCAGGGCCGATGGCCGTAGTCGTGCGCGAGGCGCCGGTGCGTCGCGGCCACTGTGGCCAGCGAGCGGGGCCGTCGGACACCGGCGAGGCCGACGCCGAAGAGCACTGCCGTCGCCGTCGCGCTCTGCCGCCAGGGCAGGGGCCCTTCGGCGACCAGATGGTGGGCGCCGCCCCCCAGGATCGTCCCGTCGGACGCGAACAGCGCAGTCCGCAGCGCGGGCCAAGGCGCGTGGTGGGTCGTGGGACGGGGCCTGATCATGGCATGCCCTTCATCGACCATGCTCCGGCCTGGTCGAAGACAGGATCCGTAAAGAGTGACTCGTCCGGATTCTCGTCATTCGCTTCATAGCGGCGTGTGCGCCCACCGTGAAGACCGTCTCTCGCCTATCTTCGGCGCGACATCCGACATCCGGAGTAGACATGCAAAAAACGGATGAAACGGTCGGCGTGCTGGGTGTGGACGCTACGACGGTCCCACGCGCGGGCGCCGATGAATGCCGCACCCCGTCGTGGCCGTTCGTCACCGGCATCGCAGTGGCTCTCTGCCTGGTGGCCGTTGTGGCGTTCACCGGGATCTCGTGGCTGAACCACCCCGCCGTGGCGGCCTGGCGCACGATCTGTCTGGCCATCACCGTCCAGGCGCTGCCCTTCCTCCTCCTGGGCACAGCCCTGTCCGGGGCCATCAACGCCTTCGTGCCCGCCGATCTGTTCACCAGGGCACTCCCCCGGCGCCCCGCGCTCGCCGTCCCGGTGGCCGGCGCGGCCGGCGTCGTCCTGCCGGGCTGCGAGTGCGCCTCCGTACCGGTTGCGAACAGCCTGATCCGACGCGGGGTCCCACCGGCCGCCGCCTTCGCCTTCCTCCTCTCGGCACCCGCGATCAACCCGATCGTGCTTACCGCCACAGCCGTCGCCTTCCCCGGCAGTCCCGCCATGGTCGCGGCCCGGCTGCTCGCCTCGCTCGCCACCGCGACCGTGATGGGCTGGCTGTGGCTCTGGCTGGGCCGCGAGGCGTGGCTGCGCCCCACCGTCCGGCACACCGGTCACCAGTCGGGCCACAGCCGCTGGACGGAGTTCCGCCTCGGCTTCCAGCACGATTTCCTCCACGCCGGCGGGTTCCTGGTGGTCGGCGCCATGGCCGCGGCCACCTTCAACGTGACCGTGCCGCGTTCCGTCCTCGACGCTGTCTCCGGCTCGCCCTGGCTGTCGGTGCTGTTCCTGGCAGTGCTCGCTGTCGTCCTCGCCGTCTGCTCGGAGGCCGACGCCTTCGTCGCCGCCTCGCTCACCGGGTTCTCACCCACCGCCCGACTGGCCTTCATGGTGGTCGGACCGATGGTCGACCTGAAACTGATCGCTCTTCAGACCGGCACGTTCGGACGCCCCTTCGCACTGCGCTTCTCCACCGCGACGACCGTCGTCGCCGTACTCGCCAGCGTCCTGATCGGAGGCGCACTGCTGTGAAACGCCACGCACAAATCCTTCTGCTGGTCCTGTCCGGCCTGGGCCTGCTGCACGCAGCCCTGTTCAGCGACCTCTATCTGCGCTACGTCAAGGAAGGTCTGCGCCCCCAGCTCATCGCCTCCGGCGTACTACTCCTGCTGCTGGGCATGGCAAGCGCGGTACTGGACCGAGGGCGTGAGAAAGGAAACGGACATACGCACGGCCACGACGTCGAGCACGGCCATGACCACTCCATCGCCCCGCGCATCGCCTGGCTGCTGCTCCTGCCCGCGCTCAGTCTCCTCCTCTACGCCCCGCCCGCCCTCGGCGCTTTCACGGCCTCGCGAGCTGCCGGCAAGGCCGTGAAAAAGGAAAAGGAATTCGATCCGCTGCCGGCCGCCTCGCCCGTGCCGATGACTCTCACGGATTTCACCGCCCGTGTTCAGCAGGACCGGAAGCAGGCGATCAGGGGTCGCAGCATCAAGATGACCGGCTTCGTCACCCCCGCAGCGCAAGGCGGCGACTGGTACCTGACCCGGATCATCTTCACCTGCTGCGCGGCGGACTCCGAGTCGGTGAAGGTACGTATGCACGGGACGGCTGCCCCGCCCGCCGACACCTGGGTGGCCGTCACCGGAACCTCGCACCGGCAGGGCACGCTCGGCACGAAGTCCGCGGCGGTGATCCTGGACGTGCACCGCATCGAGGAGATCTCCCCACCCGTCAACTCCTTCACAGACGACCTTCCCCTGACACCCTCCTGACCTGAGGACAGGGGAACACTCAAGTCACCGGAGGAAACGCTCTCGTCGATCAAACCTCCCCGTCCAGGGACGGGTCGCGCAGCTTGTCTGCTGCCGACGGCCGGCACGACGCCCTGGCCCGCGGGGGCGGGGTACCTGCGGCTCAACCGCATCTGGCAGCGCGAAGAGCGTGCTCTTCCCCGCCCTCTACAAGGGCCGCGCGGCGAACAAGTCCTGCCTGCTGACCGGGCAGACCGTCGCCGTCGACACCTCGCAGACGGCCTGGCGGCTCGGCACCTCCGTGGCGTCCGCTGACCTTCGCCAGCGCCGACCCACCGCTCTTCCCGGGCAGCCGACGACGGCACCCTCCCGATCGTCGAAGGGACCAGTCGTGAACTGGGCGGATGCTCCATCGGCAGCCGCAGTGTCCGGGCCGGGGCGTGGCCGGCCCGGACAGTGGTGGAGTCAGCTGAGGTTCCACTTCTGGTTGGTGCCGCCGCTGCACGTCCACAGTTGAACCGGGGCGCCGTTGGCGGTGGAGGCGCCGGTGACGTCAAGGCAGAGCCCGGACTGGACGCCGGTGACGGTCCCCTCGGCGTTGAGGTTCCACTGCTGGTTGGCCCCGCCGTTGCACGGCCAGGTCACCACCTTGGTGCCGGAGGTGGTCTGGTGGTTGTAGGCGTCCAGACACAAGGTGGTCCCCGAGATGGTCACCGTCAGCTGCCCGGACCCGGTAAGGGTCCAGAGCTGGCCGGCCCCGCCCTGACAATCCCGGATCTGCATCTGCGTACCTGCCGTCGTCGACGCGTTCGGCACGTCCAGGCACTTGCTCGCGCCCACAGCGTGCAGCGCACCGGAGGTGCTGGGCGGCGGAGTAGTGGTGCCGCCGCCGTCGAGACCGAGGAAGGTGATGGCGTAGGCGAGCATGCCGGGCTGCGGCAGGGTGTGGCCCGTGCCCGCGATGCTGATGCCCTCGACGGGGGCCTGCGAACCGGTGCCGCCGTAGCGGGTGCGGGTCCAGGACGACTGCGGCCGATCGGTGGCGGCGGGTGTCTGGCTCAGCGCGTGGAGGTTGGTCCACTGCTTGATCTCCTCGCCGAAGTTGGGATAGGCGAGGGTCGTGTCGGTGGTACCGTGCCACATCTGCATACGGGGGTAGCGGCCGCTGTAGCCCGGGTACATGGAACGGGCCAGGTCACCCCATTGCTGAGCCGATTTGATGATGTTGCCGCCGGAGCACTGACTGTTCCACTGGGAGCCGTCACCGGTGGCGAAGCAGCCCGCCGGCACTCCGGAGAACGCTGAGGCGGCACTGAAGACATCGGGGTATTCGGCGGCCAGCACATTCGTCATCATGGCTCCCGACGAGAATCCGCTGACGACGATGCGGGCCGGGTCGACGTTGTAGCGCTGGCGTGCGTAACCGACCATCGACATGATGCCGGTGGAGTCGCTGCCGCCGTCACGCCTGAGCGCCGCGGGTGACGAGACGTCGAAGCAGTGCCCGTCACGGGTGGCCTCGGGCAGGACGATGATGAAGCCGTACCGGTCGGCGGCGGTGGCGTAGTCGTGCCCGTTGCCGCCGAAGATCCCCCCGGCCGATCCCCCGCAGTAGTGGACCAGGACCAGCAGGGCGGGCCTGGACGCCACGTGGTCGGGCGCGTAGACGTACATGTTGAGGTTGGTGGGGTTGTTCCCGAAGCCGGTGACGCGGGTCAGGCTGGCCGCCGCCGCAGGTTGGGGCGCCAGGAGCGTGAGGGCCGCGACCAGTGGCAGTAGCACCATCGCCAGGACCGCGCGCAGAGTGCGTCTCATGGAGGAACCTCGTTTCCGGTGATAGGTGGGGACTTGTCGTACGCCGACCCTGGCCCCTCGGGGGAGGGCCGGCGGCGCCGCGGAATGCGGTGCCCGCCGGGGACGGGTGGTCGGCCGGTGGCTGTGGCGAACCGGCACTCGCCGGGGATGGTGGTCAACCGATGGCTGTGGCGAAGATGTGCATGGCCACCTGGCCTGACACCGCGTCGGAGCCGACGTTCGGCAGAGTCAGGTAGGCCACGGTCTTGCCTGCCTGGAGCGGCACGGTGGCGCCGTACACGTTGACCTTCTGCTGGACCTTGCCGCTGCCGCTGTTGATGTAGTCGGTCGTGGCGACGATGTCGGTGCCGTCGGCGGGGCTGGTGCTCCACCAGTCGGCGAAGGACAGGGTGTAGCGCTGGCTGGTGCCATCGGTGTAGGTGATCAGGCCGGTGCCCGAGGCGTTGCCGTAGTCGGCTGTGCCGACGAAGCCGAGCTTGGTGCCGCTTCCGGTGAACGGCACGGTCTGGCCGCCGGCCACGATGTTGTCGGGCTTGCCGGTGCCGGTGACAGGCCAGGTGAAGGTCAGCCCGCCGTGGGTGACCGTGCCGCCGGAGGTGATCCCCCGGACGGCGAGGGCCTGTTGGGACAGGCTCTGACCGCCGCCGTCGAGATCGCCGGCGCCGGGAGTGGCGTCGTCGCTGACACCGGTGTTCTTGGTGATGTCGCTGAGGGACGCGTAGGGGACGAGCAGCCGGCCGGCCGCGTCGTCGCTGGCCCGGGCGCCCTGGTAGCGGGCCGAGGCGGCGAGCGCGTAGGTGCCGGGCCTGACACCCGCGGGCGGCGTGACCGTCCAGGTGGTCTTGACCGAGGCGCCGGCCGGGATGCTCGGGAAGGTGGCCGGCGAGGAGGGGGTGGCCCGCCAGCCGTCGGGCACGTCCAGAGTGACCGAGGCACTCGGCAGGACGGTCGGGCCGGTGTTGGTGTAGGTGGTGGTCGCCATGACGAGGGTGCCGGGCTTGACGATCGGGTCCGCGGCGAGGGCCAGGGTGTGGTGGACGCGGATCACCGCGGAGCCGGTGACGCCGTGCACGGTCACGCGGATGGTGGCCACGCCGTTACCCACCGCGGTGACCAGCCCCGTGCGGCTGACGGTGGCGACGGAGGGATCACTGCTCGTGTAGCGGACCTTGGCCCTGGACAGGTCAAGGAAGGAGCCGTCGTCGTTGACCGCCTCCACGATGTGGTCGGCCATGACGTTGAGGTTTCGGCCGGGCTGGGCCGTGGGGTCTGTGTCGTCCCTGATCCACCGATTGCGGGCGGTGAGGTCGATGGTGTCGCCCGCCCCGTAGACCACGGCCTCCGGCTGTACCGTCACGTGCTTCACGTGCGGGGTGAGGCTGCCGTGCACGGTGATCCTGGCGGTTCCTGCGTCGGTGGCGGAGTCCGGCCCCACCTCGAACCGGTACGTGCCGTCGTGGACGACCTGCCTGGCCTTCCGGCCGTCGTGGAAGGCGAGGTCGGGCACCCGGACGCGCAGGGTGATGCGCTGGGTGGCGCCGGACTGGAGAACCCGGGTCTTCTGGAAGCCGACGAGCCGCTTCTTCGGCAGTTCGCGGTCCTTGAGCATGAAGCCGGTGCCCGCGTAGAGCTGGGCGACGGTGGTTCCGGGCACGGCGCCGGTGTTGGTGACGTCGAAGCGGACGGTCACCGTCCCGTCGGCGTTCACGGAGGAGCGGTCGGCGCGGACGTGGGAGTAGGCGAAGGTGGTGTAGCTCAGGCCGTAGCCGAAGGGGTAGGTCGGCGCACCCGTGAAGTACTGGTAGGTGCGGCCCAGACCGCCGGTCCCGCCGGGCGCGAGGTCGTAGTCGGAGAGGGCGGGCAGCTGCGAGTCGTCCTTGTACCAGGTGAAGTTGAGGTGCCCGGCGGGGTTCTGCTTGCCGAACAGGACGTCGGCGAGGGCGTCACCCTGGCTTTGGCCGTTGTAGCCGGCGAAGACGATCGAGGCCACCTTGGCGCGGTAGGGCTCGATGGCGACGGGCCCGCCGGACTGGATGTCCAGCACCGTCCTGGGGTTGCCCAGGGCGGTGACCTGATCGATCAGGCTGCCGTAGTTGCCCGGCAGGGCCAGCCCGCCGCGGTCCTTGCCCTCGCCCGCGGTGGCATCGTCGGTGCCGACCGCGACGACCACCAGGTCGGCGCTCTTGATGGCCGCCCGGGTCTCGGCACTCAGCGTCGCCGCGCCGGTCGCGGTGCTGGAGGTGCCGGCCGCGTCGTGGACGACCTGCGCGTGCGGGTTTGCCGCCTTCACCTGGGCCGTGATGCCCTGAACCGCGTCCACCTTCTTGGTGGGATCGCCCGAATAGCCGCCGAGGGTGACCTTCCCGGCCTGGTCGCCGACGATGACGACCTTGTCCAGCCTGGCCGGGTCGGCCGGCAGCAGCGGCCTGCCGGCGCCGGCGGCCTCGTCGTTCTGCAGGAGGACGAGCGCGTTGTCGGCGACAGTCCGTGCCAGGGCCTGGTGGGCCGGTGACTCGATGACGTCCTTGGTGATCTTCGTGTATTCCTGCTGGTTCACGGGGTCGAACTCACCGGTCCGCATCCGGACGGTGAACAGGTGCGTCAGCGCGTTGTCGATGACGCCTTCGCTGAGGACGCCGGCCTCGATCGCCTGCTCCAGATTGGGTGAGGTGGCCTCCGCACCCGTGCAGTTGACGTGGGTGCCCGCGCGCAGTGCGTAGGCCTGGCCGCCCGCTGCTCCGGACACCTTCCGGCCCGTGGCGGTGCTGGTCCACGTCGCGTTCGCGCCCTTGTGGTCGGTGGTCCAGCCGGGTGGTGCCCAGTCGTGGCCGGCAGGGAAGGACTGGTACGTGGTACCGACCGCGCCGCAGTCGGAGGTGATGTACCCGCCGAAGCCGTACGTGCGCTGCGCGATCTGGTTGGTGGTGTACGTGTTGGCCGCCGACGGTGTGCCGTTGATCGCGTTGTAGGACGTCATCAGGCCCGCGACCTGCGACTTCTCGATGAGGCTCTTGAACTGGGCGGTGTAGTAGTCGAACAGGTCGTCGTCGGAGACGTTCGAACTGATGCCGGTGCGGTCCTGCTCGACGTTGTTGAGCGCGTAGTGCTTCGCCGTCGCGGCCACCTTCAGGTACTTGCTCCGCGGGGTGCCGTCTGGATGCTGGCCCTGGTAGCCGTTGACGAACGCGCCCGCCATCTGCCCGGTGAAGTACGGGTCCTCGCCGAACGCCTCATCGGTGCGGCCCCACCGCGGGTCACGGTCGAGGTTGACCGTCGGCGCCCAGTAGGTGAGCATCCCGTAGTCGTCCCGCGAGGGCCCGAGGTTGTTCTGCCCGGTTCCCCACAGCGACTTGTCCAGCAGGCCTCGGGCCTCGTCGGAGATCGCCGTCGTCTCCTCGTACATCAGGTCCTTGTCCCATGACATGGACGCGGCGAGGTTGGTGGGGAAGCTGGTGGCGTGCACACCGCCGGTCACGGAGCCCGGGTTGGTGTTGGCGAACAGCGTGTTGATGCCGTGCTGCCCCTCGCTCCAGTACGTGTACTGCTGTACGCCCAGCCGCGGGATGGCCGGCGCGCTGTTGGTGCGCAGTTGCAGGACCTTCTCGTCCGGGGACATCCGTGAAACGAGGTCCGCGGCCCGCTCCGGGAAGGAGTAGGAGGTGTCGAGGTAGATGGGCGGCGACGCCCGCACCGCGGACTGCGGACCGGCATGAGCCGTGGTGCCGACCGTAGCGAGCAGGCCGAAAGAGCAGACTGCTGCCACGGCCGCGCGTAACAAAGGTGTGGTGGTTCCAGGCATCACGGGCCTCCTTGCGCATCGTTGGAGATAGGGGCAGCCGCGCGGGGTGTCAGGGGGCCTACGCCGCGCGGCTGCGAGCGACATTGCCCGGTTCGCCGCCCGGCTCGGCGACAGCCGGCTGCGGTGATGTCAGACGGGTAGCCCGGCGACAACGGCGTGGTGGGATGCGCGCCGGATCCGGCGCAGCGGGCTCGCTGTACGACGCGAACGGCGCCCTCGTGGTCGAGTGGGCCGCGAGGCACGGCCGGCCGCAGGCGTGGACGGCGTAGGGCAGCGACGCGGTGGCGACGGGCGCGTCCGAATCGGGCCGGTGGACGGTGGGGCGGGGCCACCGCAGAACCGCCGGCCGCTGCCGTCTCTCCGAACACAGCCGTCAGCCGGCGTCGGTAGGAGCATCAGCTCCGCCCTCGACCTTGTCGCAACCCACTTCGGAAGGAGATGGGCATATCTCACTCCTCGGCAAAGCCATCATGGTCGACTCACCCAGACGCGAGCGGATCACGCCCAGTCCATTGATGAGTAGTACTCATCCAGGGCGATCCGGCATCTGTGACGGGTGGACCTACCAGACTCGCCATCCGCCGGCGTCGGCAACCCATGCCAATCAGCTACTGACGGTCAGGATTTCACTGGCTACTGGGTCGCTCTGGGGGGGCGGCGCGGGCCATTCCTGGCTGCAAGGAGGCACTCCTGAAAGGGGGGAATGCGATCGCCGGCTGCTCGAGTAAGCGCTCACATCCACGGTGGGGGTAGTGCGAGTGCATGACATGAGGTCGACACATTGGCCGACACCCAGTCGTCATGAGCGTGTCACATACACCGGCGCATCCTCAAGAGGTGTGCATGGACCAGGCTTGGGTGGGTCGGCGGACATGACGCGGTACGCGCCCGCGTCGCCGGCTCCTGTACCGAAGGGCAGGCGGCCGGTGGCGGCGCGGGGCACGAGGACGCTCCGGGCGAGCCATAAGGATCTCCGGAACCCGCACAAGTGGCCAGGGCCGGACGTGGCCGGGCGTGGTGCGCGGCGACCTCGTCGCTGGTCGTGTCCTGTGGAACGGACGCCTCATCTCGTACGGAGTGGAAGCCCAGCGACTCCTGACACTCGGCTTCGTTCGCCCAGAACTCGACCAGCCGTCCACTGCACGAGGAAGGACCCACTGTTCAGCCACACGGCCGTGCGGTGGCGCGGATCAGGAAGGGCGTCCGCTGTCCTGTGACAGGTGACCGTGACTGTCTGCCAAACGATCTCGACTGCGGGTTCCCTAACGTGTCGTACGAGCCGGCCCACGGCGCGCCGAATCCGAGGCGGTTCGGGTGGAACTCGGCCCAGTCGTCGCGCTCCTCAAGAACCTGTGAGAGAACTCGCCACTGCGGCACTCAGGGGAGGAACGTCACTGCCGGGAAGACCGGGGACGGCCCGTCGAGCAGGTGCCCCCGACGGTGGCGCAGGTGCTCGTCGAAGAACGCGAGCGGGTATGCCTGCTGGATCTTCACCGCCTGGTCGGGATCGAGGGTGCCGATCACGTCCTGGAGCTGCTGCCCGCTCCATCCGCGCACCTTCGCCACCTGCGGGAACAGCGCCTCGTTGTCGCCGTACGAGACGTGGACGGCTCCCTGAACCTGAATGTTCAGCCTCCAGCCCCGCAGGTGCGACCAGAATGCGACGGCCTCGGGATCCGTGGCCCGGGTATACCGGGCGGACATCATCATGAACGGCCGGTCCAAGTCGCCGGCCAGTGGCGGGTTCATCTGCATCGGGCCGTCGAGGCTCAGCCCGGCCCGGATGCGCTCGTCCGCGAGCGTGGCGCAGGCTGTGGCCGTCCCGCCCTTCGACCAGCCGAACGCACCCATACGCTGCGGGTCGAGGGAGCCCGGCAGCCCGGCCGGCAGCTCCTTGTGGTCGACGTCGGGATTGCATCCGGCGGCGAGCTGCTCGACGCAGTCGAGGACGAAGCGCAAGTCAGCAGCGAAGTCCCCGGGCAGCGTCGGCGCCTGCCTGCCGTAGAGCGGGACGGCGATCCGACCGTCGGGGAACTCGGTGTACGTGTCGTACTGGTGAGCCACCGTCACAGCCGCGTATCCGTGGCTGGCGAGCTCTTGGACCATGACGGTGTGGTCGCCCTGGTGGCTGTGCGCGCCGTGCGAGAACACGACGACGGGCAGCCGTTGGCTTGATCGCCGCACCGGAGCGCCCACGTGGCCGGCAGTGACCGGCCCCAGAGGGGCCAGATCGCTGAAACCGACGTCGGTGAGGAACGCCTGAAGGGCTCCGGCTGGCATCCAGGGCGCCACCGGGTACCGCTGGACGTCCCGGGCGGGGTACCAGACGGTGGCCATCAGCTCGCGGAAGTGCCCGGGGCCCGCGATGTCGTCCGGACGCGACCGGTCGACGAGGTGCAGCTGGACCGTGCCCACCGGGTGCGGCCCGGTCGGCACGGGCAGCATCAGTCGCGTCACGGCGGGAGCGGCCGGGTCGGCCCCCGCGGGGCCGGAAACGGCGGCAAACGGCACAGCGGCCAGCGCGGCTCCCAGCACGCTCCGGCGCGTCATGCCCTTCCGGCTGATGAACGGCGTGGTGGTCATGGACCCTCCCGTAGTGACGGATCGTCAACCATGCCGCTACGGCTGATCCGTGGGCACAGGGGAACGCTGTCACGTGCCCCTCCCGCGCAGCATCGGCCCACGGGTTTACACCCCGGGGCGGATGCGGACGGCGGTGTCATCCGGTTGTGAGGCCATCCCGATCACCTCGAGCTCGCGGTCCAGCAGGATCAACCGGACGCTCCAGCCACGACTCGTACCCCAGGGGACGCGCGGCGGCCGGCGCCGATTCATCATTACGGGGCCCGTACGGCCCGGGCATCCCGTTCAGCCGCCCGGTGATCAGTAGCCTCCAGCACGTCAGCTACAGACGGCATCTCCGCGTCGCTTCGCGCGGGCTGCCCTGCCATGTGGAGGCGTTCTGATGGTGTCCATCGGCGGTCTGCTCCCCCCGATCGGCCTGGAGATTCCCTGCTCCGGCTACGCGGTCGACGTACCGATGAAGTTCGATGAGCTCGGTCTGGTCACCCTGGACTTCAAGGGCGGCGTCAAGGTCCGGGTCGAGGCCAACATCGTCGGCGGCCTCGGCGGCGTGAAGCTGAAGATCATCGGCGAGGAGTACAGCGCCGACCACCCGGCCCTCGGGCGCGTGACCCTCTCGCAGGCCGACACCGACGCCACCCCGCTCAGCCTGCTCGAAGTCCTCGGCAACATGCCCCCGAAGTTCAAGAACACCCTGTTCCACGACTTCACCCTCACTATCGAGAAGCCCCCGGGCGGCGGCACCCCGCTGGTCCTGTCCAACACCAAGACCATGACCACCCTGAACGACAGCCTCACCGTCTTCCCACCGCAGGGCTCCATCTACCAGCTCCAGCAGCCCGTGGAGTTCGCCCCGGTCGGCGAGCCGAGCAAGGTCGTCGCCCAGCTCCTGCAGCTCCCGATGACCCGCTCGCACAACCCCTGACCCTTCTTCGCCGCCGGGCTCCACGACGCGGGGGCCCGACCGCGAAGGCCGGTCCAGCAGCGATCTTGTACTCATGGCCAGTAGAGACCCGCGGGGAAAACGTTGGTAACTCGCGGAAGCAGAGGAACGGCGCCGAAATCCCGAGTGTGGGTGGAGGGGTTGCCGGTTTCGGTTACGCCAGCCCGTCGTTGACCGGTGCCGCGCCAACCTGGTCGAGGCGATGCTGGCTGGCCCCCTCGACCTGCGGCTATCCAACTTCACCGCCGCACAAAGCCACTGGTCCGACTTCGGCGTATCAGGCTCTGGAGGGTTGCTGTCCCTGGGAGCCGTCGGCCGCGAGCGGAAGACTGCGCAGCAACAGTGCGCTCGGCGCCGGCAGCGCTCCGTGGGCCGCCTCGGCGCGGAACGACTGGAGCAAGTAGGCCACCAGACGCCGGGACGCCGCACGGTCACCCGGCAGTGCGGTGACCAGACCGCAGTGGGACAACAGGGCTACGGCAAGGTCGGAGGGGTGGAAGTCGGCCCGCAGCGCGCCCGCCGCCTGAGCCCTGCGGACCAGGGCCATGAAGTCCCGCTCGGCCTGCTCACATACTCGCGTGTGTTCTCGCGTGGTGTCCGGAAAGGCCGCGACGAACGCGGCCGGGAAGCCCCGTTCCTCCCGTTGTAGTTCGCAGACCGTCTCGACCAGCCGCTGGAAGCCCTGCCACGGATCGGGTTCGGCCAGCGCCTCGGTGAGCGCCTGAGCACAGGTGTCCGTCTGGTGCGCGAACGTGGCCCGCACCAGGGCGTCCCGCGTCGGGAAACGCCGGTACAGCGTCGCCACGCCGACCCCCGCCCGCCGGGCCACGGTCGCCATGGGCGCGTCGATGCCGTGCTCGGCGAAAACCACGCGGGCAGCCGAGAGGATGCGCAGCCGGTTGCGCCGGGCTGGCTGTGACGTCGTTCAGCGGCTCCGGCATGTTGGCTTCGAGCGGCCCCAGTTGGTGAAGGATCTGTAGCTTCCCGACGTCCTGAAGTGGCCCCGGGAATTGGCTTGCGCTGGGACCAGCCGCGGGGCGGTCAGCTCCGCGTGGCTGAGAACGGCATGGCGTCGGCCCATTCCCAGAAGGCGCCGGCCTCGGCGACTTCCCGTTGCAGCAGGGCGAACAACGGGCTCATGTCGGCCCCGGGAGGGACGTCGATGGCGACGAAGCGCTCCCCGTGCCATTCGCTGAGCAGCCCGGATTCCTTGATCGAGTTCTTGATGAGGCTGATGCTGCGGCCAAGTCGTTCAGCGTCCGTGTTCGGCCTGAGCAGGGTGCGCAGGACGCGGTGTCCGCTCGTTTGGGCAACGTCGACCACGCGTGACGCCGGTGACAGACGGACCCGGTCTCCGAGAGCGAGGCCGTAGGTCATGAAGGGGATGCAGGCCACCGCGTATGTGCCGTCCTCTTCGGGCAGGAGCCACAGCTGCTCGATCTGCCCGTCGAGGTCGAAGGGCGCCAGATCGGCCTGGGCGATGTAGTTGCTCTCGGCCCGACCGACCGGGTTTTCGTGCACGATGTACTGCATCTCCGCCCCCTCTGTCCGCTCAGCTCGGCGAAGATCGTCCCATGGCGTCAGCCGGCGAAGGTGATCGGGTGCTCCTCTACTGTCGGCCCTTCTGCTCCGCCAGGGCTTTGGAGCGAGCCAGGCGGTAGGACTCGGTGCCGGTCTCGATCAGGGTGGCGTTGAAAGTGAGCCGGTCCACGATCGCCGCGCAGAGCCGTGGATCGGTGAATGTCCTGCTCCAGCCGGTGAAAGCCTCGTTGGAGGCGATCGCGATACTGCTTTTCTCCTCACGCTCAGTGAGAACCTGGAAGAGCATTTCCGCGCCCCGGCGGTCGAGTTCGAGGTAGTCGAGCTCGTCGATTTCGAGGAGGTCGACGCGTCCGTAGCGGGCGATGGTCTTGCCCAGCTGCTTGTCGTCTGCCGCCTCGACCAGCTCGTTCACCAAGGCTGCCGCGGTGGTGTAGCGGACCCGATAGCCGGCCATCGCTGCAGCGGTGCCCAGCGCGATCAACAGGTGCGACTTGCCCGTGCCCGAGTCTCCGATGAGACACAGTGGGTAGCCCTTTGCGATCCACTCGCAGGTGGCGAGATTGTGGATCACTGCCGGATCGACGTTGGGATCGACGCGGTAGTCGAACTCCCGCAGTGACTTCTCGCGGGGAAAGTGAGCTGCCCGGATGCGGCGTTCGGCCCGGCGCCGGTCCCGGTCCTCGCATTCGGCCATCAGTAGTTCGGCGAGGAATCCGGCATAGGACAGGCCCTCGCCTTCAGCCCGGGCGATCGTGTCGGCGGCCTGGGCTCGCATGGTGGGCAGACGCAGCAGCCGGCAGGCGGTGTCGATCGCCGCGTCGGATGCCTGTGCGGTCAGGGCGTGATGGGCGGTGGTCATGATGAGTCCTTCCGTCGAAGCCGCAACAGCTCGTCCCACTGCTCCAGGCGGGGCAAGGGACGCTGATCGGAGGGCAGAGCGGGGGCGAGACGGCATGGTGTCAGGGGTGTGACCGGGGCCGGGGCCAGATCCAATGGTTCCGGGGCGGGGGCGCTGGCGGTGACGGTCGGTGCCCGCCCGGCTGCCTGGACCGCCTTGCGTGCTTCCAGGGCGATGACGTCCTCGTTGAAAGTGCCCGCCGCGAGGGCCGTGCGGATCCCGGTCACCACGTCGGCGTGCTGCTGGTGGCGGTGCAGCAACAGCACTTTGACCAGGACTTTCGTTCCTTCGATGTCGCCAAGGTTCTTCTTGGCCGCGGCCCAGAAGGCTTCGTGGACGGCCGTGAAGGTGCCCTCGGCGCGGGCCTGGTGGAGGGCCTCGGAGCGTTCCAGTGCTCCCGGCTTGGTCAGCAGGGCTTCCAAGTAGTGGTCCAGGACGAGGTGTTCGGCGCCGCGGCCGGTCAGCCGCCGATGGTGGGCGATCTCCCGCCGACCGTCATAGACGGTCAGGTCGTCGCAGGTGAGAGTCACGGTGACCTTGCGGTCGATGAAGCGGACCGGGACCGAGTACCGGCACATCTTCACGGTGACCATGCCGTAGCGGTCGACGCGGGGTGTGAGGGTGATGCCGGTGGCGAACGGATCGTCCGGCAGCGGCAGCAGGTGACCGGCCTCACGGGCGAAGTCCTGGGCGATTGTCCGCATCCTGGCACCGATCCGCCGCTCGTCCTCCTTCGCCTCGAACTCGGCCAACCGGGCGTTGAGTTCATCCAGGCTGTCCACCTGGGGCACCGGGGTGAGGTAGTTGCGGCGGAAGTAGCCGACCTGGCCCTTGACACCGCCCTTCTCGTGGGCGCCACGCAGTCCCGGCTCACAGTAGAACGGGATGAATCCGTAGTACTCATGGAAGCTGGTCCAGCGTGGGTTCTCCTCCCGCGAGCGCTGCGGAAGACCACCTTCTTCACGGCCGGGGTGAGGTTGTCGTACCGGACCTGCCCGGCCGGCACCCCTCTAATATGCGGGTCTCGATGTCAAGCCCAGGAAACTCGCTGGGGCTTCACGTGGGTATCCGGCAGGATGTCGGACGTGATCCTGAAGTACCCCTGCGTGTGTTGCGGTCGCCTGACGATGGACGACCCGCCCGGCTCGTATCAGATCTGCCCAGTCTGCTTCTGGGAGGACGACGTGATCCAGCTGCGCTGGCCAGATTACTCAGGTGGCGCCAACCGGCCCTCGCTGATGGAAGCCCAGCAGAACTTCCAGGACTATGGAGCATGCGACGAACGGTCCATGGAACATGTCAGGCATCCCGAGGAGGACGAGCCGCTGGACCCGAGCTGGCGCCCCATCGATACCGACCGCGACCGCTTCGAGCCCAAGGCCGTGCAGCTAGCCGCCTGGCCTGACGACCGCACTGTCCTTTACTGGTGGCGATATCGGAGCACCGGATTCTGGCGTCCCGCCCAGTGACGTCGTCACCCGGCCTGTTCGTCGAGTCGGTGAAGGAGTCCGTCGAAGATCTGCTCGCGGGACGGAGCTGGTGGCAGGTCAGCCTCGGCAGTCCGGTCCGCTTCCGGACGCCGTCGAGGATCTCGTCCAGACCGTCCGAGGAGAGCGGCCGACCGCGGGTCGGCCCGCGCAGCACCACGAAAAGCCGGTCGTGCTCGGCTGCAGGACGCTCCTGGTCCAAGTAGTCGCCGACCACGGCGAAGAACTGTGCGGAGATCGGTATCAGGCGCTGGTGCCCGCCCTTGCCCTCACGGACGAAGACCCGACGCTCGCCCGGCGACAGGTCGCCCAGCCGCAGGCCGAGCACCTCGCAGCGGCGCAGTCCGCCCAGCAGCATTGCCAGAACCATGGCTCGGTCCCGCCTGGTATTCAGTGCACCAAGCACCTCTTCGACCTCGCGTGGCCCGAGGACGCGAGGAAGGGTGCGGGGCGTGCGCAACAGCGGCGTCCCTCGATTGCCGCTCCGGCGGCGATTGGCCAGCCCCGTCGGCACCGGGTTGCGGTCGACGGCGAGGTCATCGCGGGTCATCAAGTAGCCGAACAGGCCGGAGACACTGGCGAGCCGACGCTTGATGGTCCGTGCCGAGAGCCCCGCTTCACCGTCCTCTAGCCGGACGACCTTCGTCCCCCGCCGTGGTTTCTTCTGCGCGGTGATGAACGCGAAGATGTCCGCGGTGGCGACCTCGGTCGGCTCCTTGGAGACCACCGAGAAGAAGACCTTCAGTTCGTAGGCGGTGGCCAGCAGCGTGTTCGGCCGGCAACGTGCCGCCACGAACTCCAGGTAGTCGTCGACCAGGGCGTGCCCCAGTGATGCCCCGCAGGGTTTCCGGCGGCGTCGATGCGTCGTACCAATTCTGGCTGCCAGGCCATCCGTGCTCCTCGACGGGAGCGACCATCCTGGCCGGGAATACGAGATCGCGGAAGAGTTGTCACCCACATAACCGCCCAGCGTGGTCAGCGCGTGCACGTGGCCTTCGAAGAACGCCTGCTGACCGCACGACCGCGAGATGCGGTGCACGGCCTTACCCGAATAAGCCAGCCGGAAGGCGAACAAGTAGCAGCGGGTGCGCTGCCCGGCCACATCCACGTAGACGTCCCCGAAGTCGACCTCGGCATCCGCACCGAGCGCGTTGTGCCTGGTCACGAACGCCTCGACAGGAGCCCCCGCCTGGGCGGCGATCTCCTTGCGCCGGGCCGCGACGAAGTCCCGGACCGTCGGATACGGGATCGCCTCGCCGAACTCCTCCTCGATCCGCGCGACGATCCGCCGCACGGTGTGTCGCTGCTTGCGCGGCGCATCCAGATCAGCCCGCAGCCAGGCGTCGACCGTCTTCTTGTACGGCTCCATCCGAGGTGCCGTCCTCACCGCCCGGCGGCGCGGGGTGGGAACCGGCGAGGAGAGCGCCTCCCGTACGAGGCGGCGGTGAACGCCGTACTTCTTCGACAGAGCCCGGATCGACAGCTGCTGTTGCCAGCTGTCCCGCCGGATCCGGTCGAACAGCTCCTGCTTGGACAAAGACATCCGCAGCACCGCCCCTGCCGGAAACCACAGGAACCGTCTCACCGCAAGAGCCGAGGTGGGGCCACTTCGCCCCGTCACCACCCCTCAGTGCACCCGTGCGACCCACCAGCTGGGGCCGCTCGAAGCCAACATGCCGGGGCCGCTGAACAACGTCACAGCCACGCCGGGCGTCCGCCCGCAGACTGTCCTGCCCCGCGATCCGCGAGGATTCCCCCACGACTCTCTCTCACCTCCGGTCAACTGGACGATCTCGTCCGCTTGCCAGCCTACGCTCGGCGCCACGATCCCCCCGCACGGCCACTGTGGCGAAGGTGAGAACACAACGATGGACGACCGCACGATGAGAGCCGTGCTGTTCGACCGCTTCGGCGGCCCCGACGTGCTGTACGTGAGCCGGGTGCCACGCCCCGGCCCGGCACCCGGCGAGGTCCTCGTACGCGTGCACGCGTTCAGCGTGAACGGCGCCGAACTGGCCGCCCGTTCCGGTCGGCTCCGCCTCATCACCGGCCGAAAATTCCCGCAGCGCATCGGGCTGGACTTCACTGGCGAAATCGCCGCACTCGGCACCGGCACGACTGGCGTAGCGGTCGGCGACCGGGTGTGGGGCGCCCTGGGCCGCAACTCCGGATTCGGCAGCCCCGCCGAGTACGTGACGGTACGGCCCGAGCGACTCGGCCGGGTCCCGGACGGGCTGGACCTCGTGGCCGCCGCCGCACTGCCGGTGGCCACCACGGCCGTCACGGCTCTCCGCGACAAGGCCGCACTGAGCCCCGGCGAACGGCTGCTCGTACGGGGCGCGGCGGGCGGCGTCGGCAACGCCGCCGTCCAGCTTGGACAGGCGTACGGCGCCGAGGTCACGGCCCTGGCCCGCGCTGCCAACCTCGACTTCGTCCGTACGCTCGGTGCCCACCACGCCGCAGACCACCGGACCGTGTCCCCCACGGAACTGGGATTGTTCGACGTGGTCCTCGACACGGCGGGCACCGACCTGCGTACCTCCGTCACGTGGCGGGCGATCGGCGGCCACTCCGGCCGCGCGACAGGCCGATGGATGGGCAGGCCACCGCAGTTGACTGATGCGGAGCTGGTCACGCTCACGGTCGCTCAGGCTCTGCTGGGCTTCGGTTCCGAGACGCGCTGGCTGCGCTACGCGAACTCGCACATGTCCTCGATGATTCCGTGTCTGCCGCAGCAGTCCGGGTACAACAAGCGCCTCAAGGCGGCGTTGCCGCTGGTCAAGAAGGCGATAAGGATGCTGGCTGCGGACACGGACTTCTGGTTCGACAATCACTGGATCGTCGACTCCACGCTGGTGCCGTGCGGCATGTCGCGGCCGACGGTGAAGCGGTCGGACCTTGCCGGGTGGGCCGGATACGGATACTGCGCCTCCCACTCGCGGTTCTTCTGGGGCCTGCGCCCTCTCAGATCGCCAGGCGGGCCGCGATGCCGTCGAGGACGGAGTCCAGGCCGGTCTCGAACTGCCACTGCTGGTCGTCCTTGCGCCGGGCCTCGCCGATGTAGCGCGCGTACATCGGGAAACGGCCGGTGCTCAGGAGCCAGGCCATCTGCGAGGCGAGTCCCGAGCGGGCCTCCTCCCGGGTGGACCAGCCGCGCACGCGCAGCATCTGTGTCAGTGCGACCTCGGAGTCCACCGCGCCGTGCACGTAGGCGGTGAGGGTGCTGTAGACCGCCATGGCGGTGTCCGCGTCGAGCCCGAGGCCGTCGAGCGTGGCCAGGACGGCCTCGGGCACGGCCAGCTGGTTCGGGGTCGGCGCGCACCACGTCGCCCGCGTCACCCACGAGTGCCTCAGCAGGACCTCCCTTATCCGCAGGGCGACGGACCGCATGGTCGCGCGCCAGCCTTCCTTGCCGTCGGGCAGCTCCAGCTCCGCGTAGACGAAGTCGACCATCAACTCGAGGAGCTCGTCCTTGCCGGTGACGTAGCGGTAGGCGGCCATGGGGGCGACGCCGAGTTCGGTGGCCAGGCGGCGCATGGTGACGGCGTCGAGTCCCTCGGCGTCGGCTACGCCGACGGCGACCTCGGCGATCCGCAGGGGGGTGAGGGTGGTGCGGGGGACGGGTGCCGGTCGTTCGAGGCGCTCCCACACGGAGACGTGATCCTTGCCCTCGCTCCCAACTTGCCTCTCCTGGGCGGCCATCGCGGTTCCTTCCGACGAACGGTGCTGTGTACATCGTATCAGGAGTAGACGCTGTACACCTTGCTGTGTACGTTGTACGCGAATGATACGACGTACACACCATCGAGGAGCCTTCCATGCCCGACGTGACGGACGACGTTCTGCGAACCGCGGTGATCATCGGCAGCACCCGGGACGGACGGTTCGGCCCGGTCGCCGCCGACTGGATCGCCGCACACATCGCGCAGCGCGAGGACATGACGGCCGACCTGGTCGACCTCGTCGCGACCCCCCTGCCGACCGTCTTCCCGGCATTCGGGCAGGCCCCCTCCGACGAGGTCGTGGCCCAGCTGGGCGCGGTGTCGCCGCGGCTGGCCCGGGCCGACGCCTTCGTGATCGTCACGCCCGAGTACAACCACAGCTTCCCCGCGTCGCTGAAGAACGCCGTCGACTGGCACAACGAGCAGTGGCACGCCAAGCCGGTCGGCTTCGTCTCCTACGGCGGCATCTCGGGCGGCCTGCGCGCCGTGGAACAGCTGCGCGTCGTGCTCGCGGAGCTGCACGCGGTCACGATCCGCAACACCGTCAGCTTCCACAACTACGGCGAGGTCTTCGGCGCCGACGGCAGGCCGTCCGACCCCGGGTGCGACGTCGCGGCCAAGGCGATGCTCGACCAGCTCACCTGGTGGGGACAGGCCCTGCGCGAGGCCAGGCGGGTCCGCCGGTATGCCGTCTGACCCCCCGCCACTCGTGTCCTGGGGGCAGCGATGAACGACCGCGCGACCGACACTCCCGCGCCCGACCGGCCCGGTCTGCCCCGGCTGGGCGTCTTCGGGCTGATGCTCAGCATCTTCCTGGCGACGCTCGACGGTCAGATCGTCAGCACCGCGCTTCCCACGATCGTGGGCGACCTCGGCGGTCTCGACCGCTTCGCGTGGTCGGTGACGGCGTACCTGCTCGCCATGGCCGCATCCACTCCCATCTGGGGCAAGCTGGGGGACCTCTACGGCCGCAAGGCCGCCTGCATGAACTCCGTGCTGCTGTTCCTGGTCGGGACGGTGCTGTGCGGTCTGGCCCAAAGCATGGGGCAGCTCATCGCGTTCCGGGCCCTGCAAGGCCTGGGCGCGGGCGGCCTGATGGTCGGCGCGCTCTCCGTCATCGGCGTGGTGGTGCCCGCGCAGGAGCGCGGCCGCATCCAGTCGATGGTGGGCGTCATGATGCCGGTCGCGTTCGTCGGCGGCCCCCTGCTCGGCGGGTTCATCACCGACTACGTGAGCTGGCGCTGGGCGTTCTACGTCAACGTGCCCGTCGGCCTCGTCGCGCTGCTGGCGATCGCCAAGGGCGTACGGCTGCCCGCCGGCCGCGCCACGGGACGGATCGACTACCTCGGGACCGCCCTGCTCACCACCGGCATCCTCGCCCTCACCCTGCTGGGCGGCTGGGCCGACACCGCCTACGCGTGGACGTCTTGGCAGATCACCGGGCTCGCCGTGCTCGTCGTGCTGAGCCTGGCCTGGTTCGTCCGGGTGGAACGGCGCACGGCCGAACCGATCACGCCGCCCCGGCTCTTCGCCGGCCGGGACTTCACCCTGGCCCAGATCCTCAGCTTCCTGGTCGGCGCCATCCTCTTCTCTGTCCTCAACTACCTTCCGCCGTACATGCAGTTCGTCCAGGGCTCCTCGTCCACGGCCAGCGGCCTGCTCATCCTGCCGCTGATGCTCGGCATGCTGACGTCCCAGCTGGCCACCGGGCGGCTGATGGACGGCGGCGGTCTGGACCGCGTCGTGCCGCTCACCGGCGGCGCCGTCACCTTCGCAGGGGCGCTGCTGCTGCTCCTGCTCGGCACGGACACCCCGCTCGTCGCGGCCTCCGCGCTCACCCTGGTCATCGGGGTGGGCGTCGGGGCCCTGATGCAGAGCACCCTGCTGACCACCATGAACAACGCGGCTTCACGCGACATGGGCGCGGCCACCGGCACGGTCACCCTGGTGCGCACCATCGGCGGCTCGCTCGGGGTCGCGGTGCTCGGAGCCGTGCAGAGCAGCCGCATGAGCGACGTGCTGGCCGAGCGGCTCGACGCCGGCACGCAGGAACGGCTGACCGCGGGGGGCGGACTGACCCCGGCTCTGCTGAAGGACATGCCGGACGCTGTGCGCGAGGTCGTCGCGGACGCCGTCAGCAGCGGACTGCACGGCGTCCTGGTCGGCGCGGCCGTCCTGTCCGCGGTCGCGTTCGGCACGGCGTGGTTCGTCCGCGCGGCGCCGGCCACGCCCCCGGCGGCCGCCGTGCAGCCGACCGCCGGGATCGGCCCCGGCCCCGGCAAGGACTCGGCCCGGACCTTGCCGGGGGACTGAGCCCGGCCCGGCCGCCCCCCGGTTCCACCTCACCCATCCACGCTGCCGACCACACGGTCCGAATCCCCCGTCGTCCATGCGGTCGGCCTTCACCGAAGGCGAACGCCGATGCCCACGAATTCCGTCGAACGTGTCAGGGACATCCTGGTCCGTCCGTTCTCCCTGGCAGGTCTCACGCTGCCCAACCGTGTCGTGATGGCTCCGATGACGCGCGAGTTCTCCCCCGGCGGCGTGCCGGGCGAGGACGTGGCGCAGTACTACGCCCGGCGGGCGGCCGCCGGCGTCGGTCTGATCATCACCGAGGGCGCCTACGTCGGCCACGACTCGGCGGGCAACAGCGCCCGGGTCCCGCACTTTTACGGCGACGAGGCGCTCGTCGGCTGGTCGGCCGTGGCCGAGGCGGTCCACCGGGCGGGTGGCCGGATCATGCCGCAACTGTGGCACGTGGGCATGGACCGCACCGCCGGCAATCCGCCGGTCCCCGACGCCCCGCGGATCGGTCCCTCCGGCATCGCCCTCGACGGCACGAAGTCGGGCCGGGAGATGACCCACGCCGACATCGACGACGTGGTCGCCGCCTACGCCACGGCCGCCGCGTCGGCCGAGGCGCTGGGCTTCGACGGCGTCGAGATCCACGGCGGCCACGGCTACCTGGTCGACCAGTTCCTGTGGGCCCACACCAACCGGCGCACCGACGCCTACGGCGGCGACATCGTCGGCCGCAGCCGCTTCGCCGCCCAGATCGTGGCCGCATGCCGGCAGAGCGTCTCCGCCGGCTTCCCGATCTCCTTCCGGTTCTCCCAGTGGAAGATGAACCACTACCAGGCGCGGGTCGCCGAGACGCCGCAGGAACTGCAGACCATGCTCGGCCTGCTGACCGACGCGGGAGCCGACGCCTTCCACTGCTCCACCCGGCGCTTCCACCTCCCGGAGTTCGAGGGCTCCCACCTCAACCTGGCGGGCTGGGCGAAGAAGCTCTCCGGCAAGCCCTCCATCAGCGTCGGCTCGGTGGGCTTGAGCAATGAGTTCCTCCAGGTGTTCCAGGGCGAGCAGGCCGAGGTCACGGGCATCGGCGAGCTGCTCGACCGCATGGAGCGCGACGAGTTCGACCTCGTGGCGGTCGGCCGTGCCCTGCTCGGGGACCCCGAGTGGCTGGAGAAGGTCCGCGCCGGACGTGTCGAGGATCTCACCCCCTTCCACGCGGGACTCGTCGGCAGCCTCCACTGAGCCCAGCGGCCGCCTGCCGCACCACAGGCCGGTGATCCCGTCGCTCCGGACGTCCTCCGGAGCGACGGGACACGCAGGTGGGCACGTAAGTCCGGTGTCACCCCGGCCGTTCGCGTGCTTGCATGTCCGGAAATTCGGAGGATCCAGGTGATGAAGTCCCCCCGCGAACTGGACAGCGGGTGTTTACGCTGCCGGAACGAGGTTCTGACTGAGCAAGGATCTCGTTTCGAGGGGGGTGACGTACCCGTAGTCCGGGTGCCGACGGAGCCGGCTGCGGTTGTACTCGACCTCGACGTAGCGGAAAACGTCGGCCCGGGCGGCCTCGCGGGTCTCCCACATGGTCGTCCCGGTCTCTGCTTTCAGGATGGCGAACCAGCTTTCCGCGGCGGCATTATCGTAACAAGAGCCGACGCGCCCCATCGACTGCCTCATGCCCAACTTGCGTATTTCGCTGCGGAATTCGTCACTCGTGTACTCGCTGCCCCGATCCGTATGCATGACGCAACCCTGCTCCAGGCCGCCACGCCCGGCCGCCATCCGCGAAGCGGCGACCGGCAGCTCGCCGCGGTGGTGGTCGGCCATCGCCCAGCCGACCACCTCCCGCGTCGCAAGATCGATACAGGTCGCCAGATACAACTTTCCTTCCAGCGTGCTGAGTTCAGTCATATCGCCGATGAGCCGCATTCCGGGCCGGGGCGCGGTGAAGTCCCGGCCGACCAGGTCGAGCGCGAACACCGCCCGCTTCGCCTGCCGGGTCAGGCCCCGCCGACGGCGGCGGGTGATCCCGACGATCCGGTGCTTGCGCATCAGCCGCTCGATCTTCTTGGAGTTCACCACCCGCCCGGCCCGCCGCAGGGCAGCGTGGATCCGCGGGACCCCGTAGGCACCGCGAGATCCGGCGTGAAGCACCCGGATCTCACCCACCAGCACCTCCTCGGCCCGCTCCCGCACCGTCCGGGCCGGCCGTGACGCCCTGTGCGCGTAGTAGGCGGAACGGGGCAACAGTGCATGAAGGCGACGAAGCCGTCCGGGCCGAACTCACCCGCTGCGCCGGGTCGTACGTCGTACGTCCAAGCCAGCGCCGACGTGTGGCTCGCCCACGCCCTGGCCGCGCACCTCGGGCACTACCGCGACCCGGCCGCCCGCGAAGCCGCCGCCGGTCTCCTGCCTGTTCGCGGTCCGGCTCGCCACCGCCGCGTTCCTCTCCCGCGCCACCGAGCCGGCCGGCTCCGCGGGGAGGACGGCATGAACGAGCACCAGGAGCACGGCGCTGTCGTCGCGGTATGAGCCGAGCAAAGCGGCATCAGGCACCACTACGCAGAGCTGCCCGCCGACGGGAGGGTCCTCGCATGGACAGAGCCCGCATTCACGTCCCTCCGGCCGGCCACCCTCGGGACGCAGGATTCATCTGGGCCAGGCAGTCTCCTGCCTCGTCGACTTCGCTCACTGCCGCCCTCTCTACACTTCGGCCCCTCCCCCGCTGTCGGATGCGCAACGCCCCAAAGGTGCCCGCCACGTCGAGCACCGCACGGCGCGCGCCGACGACCGAGTCAGCGAGCCTGACTGCTGAGCCAGCCGAGGCGGTGGTCGAGGAGGAACGTGGCGGGCGCAGCGCGTCGCAACATGACCCCTCCCGGCCGCCGAGAGGCTGCCGCCGAGCTATAGTCGCTTGGTCGCGAAAAGCGATGTTCCGCGGGCTCCCCCCGCAGGACATCGCTCGTACATCGATGCAGATGGTTCTGATCGTTGAGCGTCTCCTTGCTGTGACCGGGCATCCCGTCCGTTCCCGGCACTGACCATCGCCGGCGCGTGCCGGTGCGACAGAGGAGCGCAGCATGCACAAGACCATCGCCATCGTCGGAGCGGGACTGGGTGGGCTGACGCTGGCCCGGGTGCTTCAGGCTCACGGCATAGCCGCGACGATCTACGAGGGTGAAGCTTCGGCGACGACCCGGACGCAAGGCGGCCTGCTCGACATCCACGAAGAAACCGGCCAGGTCGCGCTTCGCGCAGCCGGTCTCTACGACGAGTTCCTCACTCGGGTCCGCCCGGGCGAGGACGCCAAGCGTGTGGTCGACCGCCACGGCACGATTCTGTGCGACATGCCTGCGAACCCCGCCTCAGCCCGTCCTGAGGTGGACCGAGGCGAACTCAGGCAGCTGCTCATCGACTCGCTGACGCCCGCGACGATCAGGTGGGGTCACAAGCTCGCTTCGGTCCGGCGCGGTGCGGAGGGCGACTACGACCTTCTCTTCGCCCAAGGTTCGGCCACGCGCGCCGACATCGTCATCGGCGCGGACGGTGCCTGGTCGCAGGTGCGTCCGCTGCTCACCCCCGCCAAACCTGTCTACAGCGGAACCTGCTTCATCGAGATCGCTCTCGCCTCCAGTGGCCAGAAACGTCGAGCGCACGTGGCTGCGATCGGCAGCGGCACGCTGATGGCGGTTGCGTCGGGCAAAGGCATCATCGCCCATGGCTACGCCGACGGGCGCGTGCTCGGATACGTGGCACTGAACAGGCCCGAGGAGTGGATGAGGTCGATCGACTTCGGCGACCCGTCCGAGGGCCTCCGCCAAGTTGCCGACGAGTTCGATGGCTGGTCGCCACTGCTCACCGCCTTCGTGACAGAGAGCGACACGGAACCGTTGCTGCGTCCCATCTACGCTCTTCCCATTGGACTCACCTGGGACAGGGTGCCCGGCTTGACGCTCATCGGCGATGCCGCTCATCTGATGTCGCCTTTTTCCGGCGAGGGTGCGAACCTCGCCATGTATGACGGTGCGGACCTGGCCAGCATGCTGGTTGAGCGACGTGACATCGAGGTCGCGCTCACCGCCTACGAAGAACGCATGTTCCTGCGTAGCAGCGACGCCGCCAGGCGCTCGGCACAGAACCTGGAGATCTTCTTCGGCCCGCAAGCACCTGAGAGCGTAGTCACCCTGTTCGATCACTCCTGATGGTGCGGTTGATGTGCATCGTCGTGGACTCCACGGTGGCTGGGCATGGTGGAGGGCCCGGGTGGATCAGACGCAAGCATCGTTGTCGCCGTGTCAATCCCCTCGAACTGTGGAGATCTTCTAGGAGCTGTCCGGCCGATCATGTGATTGCCCTGAGTCGGGGGTCTGGGGCCTGACCGAACGCTTCGTCGTAGGCTGCGGCTCATGGGCCTGTGGGACGTCTTGTCGAACAGAGAACGACAGCAGTGGATCTTCGATCCGTTCGTAAGCGTGGGTCCACTGCGGTTTGGAATGACTTCTGACGAGGCGTTCGCTGCACTCGGAGGCATCCGTGCGGCCACGCGCCAGCATTACCCTCGCTGGGACGTCGTGTGCCACACCTACTCCGAAGTGGGTCTGAAGCTCTACTTCGCGGTTGAGGGTTTGTGTGGAGTCTCGATCGATGCGCGTCGGGGACCGCAAGTCCGTGCGGACGAGACGGCCTTGGTCGGCCAGGTTCCCTCCGAGCTGGAACAGTGGCTGTTCGCTCGTGCGGACAGCCGGGAACCGTTCACGGAGCTCTTCTATCTGCCGGGCGCGGAGCCCGGATCGCTGACTCTTGGGGTGGCGCTCTGCGTGCAGCGAGCCGGCGATCATTTGCTCACGCGCCCCGTCTTCTTGGCCGCCGATGTCATGGATGACGTCTACCACCGGCTGCCGAGGGAAGCCTGGGCCATCTTCTGATCCCGGACGGCTGGGCACGAACACCCGTCCGCCCGGCGATCAGGCACGAAGCCAGATGATCAGGGCTGCGCAGTGACGGTACCGAGGAAAACGTAGCCGCGTTTGTCATAGCGGGTAGCCACCGCCCGCGAGTTCTTCAGCTTGTTGACGGCACGTTCGACGGTGTTGCGCTTCTTGTACCGGTCCTCGTCGAAGCCTGGTGGCCGTCCACCGCGTGAGCCCTTGCGTAGGCGGGCGGCCTGGCTGTCCGCCTTCTCCGGGATAGTGTGCCGGATTCCCCGGCGTCGCAGGTACTGACGGCAGGGTCCGTTGCTGTAGGCCTTATCGGCAGCGACACTGCCCGGCTTCTTGCGGGGCCTGCCCGGCCCGAGGCGGGGAACCCGGATCTTCTCCAGTACCGACACGAACTGGGTGCAGTCCGCGCGTTGGCCGGGGGTAACGATCAGGGACAACGGTCGGCAGCGCCCGTCGGCGCTCAGATGGATCTTGCTGGTAAAGCCACCCCGCGAGCGACCCAAGCCCTCGCCTCCTGCACCACCTCCACCAGGCGGTCGACCAGGCTCTGCCACACGGTCTCGGCCTGGTGTTCTGCCGCCGCGCCCCCCTTTGATGTGGCGGGCACGGGAGGGAGGTCGGTGCGGGCGCCGGCGGCATGATGGTGCGCGCGCACGCTTGTGGAGTCGACCGAGATGTCCCAGTCGATGTCGTCAGCCGCATCCGCCGCGGCCTGGACCTGCTGCAGAAGGCGTTCCCAGGTGCCGTCGCCCGACCACAGCCGGTGACGTTCGTAAACCGTTTTCCACGGCCCGAACCGCTCCGGGAGGTCTCGCCACTGAACCCCGGTCCGTACCCGGTGCAAAATCCCGTCGATCACCTGCCGGTGGTCACGCCACCTGCCGCACCGACCGTTGCTCACCGGCAGGAACGGTCGCAGCCGTGCCCACTCGGCATCCGACAGATCACCACGCTCACCCCGCCCCATGATGGGGCCAACGATGTGGACTCGATGGGGTTACGTGATCGGCCGGACAGCTCCTAAGCGGCGAGCTCCAAGGCGGAGTTGGCCCGGTGGTCGTGCTCGTAGTCGATCGGACTCTGATATCCACACACGCTGTGTAGTCGGTGTGTGTTGTAAAAGCCGGTGCTCCAGGTCGCGATCCGCAGTCGGGCCTCGGTGCGGGTGGCGAACGTGTGCCGGTAGACGTACTCGACCTTGAGCACGCTGTGGAACGCCTCGCTGACGGCGTTGTCGAAACACGACCCGACGCGGCCCATGGACCGGGTCACGCCCAAGCGACGACAGGCCCGGCGAAAGCGCCGGGAGCCGTATTCGGCGAGTTCAACCAGTCGTTGCAACACCAAGCTGCAGTAGTGAGCGTAGCTGCTCCTCGAAGACCTCGGCCGGGGTCTTCCAGCCGAGGATCTTGCGGGGTCGGATATTGATCGCCAGGGCGACGGCTTCGAGGTCCTCGGCGGACCACCGGGACAGGTCGGTGCCCTTCGGGAAACACTGACGCAGCAGCCCGTTCGTGATCTCGGTCAGGTCGCCGCACCACACCTGGTCAGGAGCGTCCGCGGTGAAGTCCCGCCGTACGAAGTCCGGGGCCGCCGACCGTTTGCCGGGCCGGGTCAGCCCGCGCCGTCGGCGGACCTTCCGTCCGGCCAGGCCGAGTTCGGCCATCAGACGGGCGACAGAGTTCACCGAGACCCGCCAGCCCGCGCGGACCAGGAGGAACCAGACCATCGGGGAGCCGTAGGTGCCGCCGGAGCCCTCGAAGATCTGCCGGATCACGTCGGCCAGCTGCCCGCGCCGGATCTCACGCGCGGTGGTGGGCTTGTCGCGCCACCTGTAGAACCAGGACTCCGACACCCCCCAGAACCCGGCAGGCCAGGCGGTGCGGGACGTGGTGCTCGGTCCTCCGGTTACCGATGAACGCGGCCAGGGCGGCCGGGGCCGTTTCGGTCACTTCACCCAGAGGACCATGCATCGCTTGAGGACATCACGCTCCATCTCCAGCTCGCGGATCCGCTTGTTTTTCCCCGCCCCATCCCGCCGCAGTCGCTCCAAGCTCGGCCCGCTCGGCTTCGCGCAGCCGCCCACCCGGTGCGGGCTCGGCAGGCTGGTCGGAACGACGCCGGCCCGTTGCGCCGCCACCGCGACACCCAGCTGTGCAGCGTGCCGGAATGCACACCGAGCTCCTCGGCGACCTCCGGGATCGGCCTGCCCGACTCGATCACAATGCGTACAGCACCCTCGCGAAACTCAGGCGTGTGCGTCCGTTGCTTGGACCCCATGAACCCCAACTTCCCCTGCAATCACGGACTCCACGCTACGAGGGGAGGGACACCGTCAGCGCCTACGCGCAGGCCAAGTCCTGACCGCTCTACCGCGAAGCCGCCTCCGGCTTCGTGATCGCATCGGCTATCCGCAGGGTCATCTGCAACTGGGTGGCATCACGGTGCGTCGGTGTCCACGAGAACACCGCGCTGCGCGCAAGGTCCCGCGTGGCCACCATGGCCGAGTTGTATCCGTACCGCTCCCCTGTCTTGCCCCACAGGGACACGCCGTTGACCGTGACCGTCTGAAGGCCCACGCTGTAGCGGGCCGGGGAGCCGTCCACCATCCGTACCTCCGGCGCCGGCAGGGCGAACATCTTGTCCAGCGTCGCCCTCGGCAGCAGCTTGCCCGGTGTGAACAGGGCTGTGATGAAGCGGTTCAGATCGCGTGTGGTCGAGATGATTTCGCCCTCGCCCCACGCCTCGGACTGGTTGTATTCCGTCGCGTCCTGCAGGGTGCCGTCCGACATCGCCAGGTAGCCGTGGACGTGACGGCCGTGGATCTTCGGGTCGTTGCCCGGGAAGGACGTGTGACGCAGGCCCAGCGGACGCAGGATGCGGTCGCCGATCACCTTGCCGTACGGCTTGCCCGTCACCTTTTCGAGCAGCAGGGCCGCCAGGACGTAGTTCATGCCCCGGTACTCCTGCTTCGTGCCCGGCGTGAACTTCATCGGGGCGTCCTCGGGGAGAGCGGCCACCAGCTGCATCGGCGTCCACTGGTCGTAGCGGTGCTCAAGGATCTGCTCCGGGGTGTCGGTCCGCTGAGAGTCGGGGATGCGCTCGTCCGGCAACCCGCTCGTGTGGTTGAGGAGTTGCGAGACCTTGATCGGGGCGTAGCCGTCGGGAAGGACGCCGGGCAGGTAGTCCTGAACAGGCCTGTCCAGGTCCAACCGGCCCTCCGCCGAGAGCTGCAGCACGGCCGTCGCCACGAAGACCTTCGTGATGCTGCCCGCACGGAACGTGTCGTCCTGGCAGACCGGTGCGCCCGTCCTTCTGTCCTCTACTCCTGCCGTGCCGTACCAATGTCCCGCCTTGCCGCTGATCAGCAGCTGAGCGGCCGTCGCCTGCGGGTGGTCCAGATCGGAGATCGCGGCGCGGAGCGCCGCCGTATCGAGCGGCGGGAGCGTGGTGGACGCGGGCGAAGTCGCAGGCGGCGGCGTGGCAGCTACAGCAGCAGGGGCCGCGGCGGCCGCGAGGAGGGCGACGGTCACAGCGCCACTCACGAGGGCCCGGCGAGACAGGAAGGTCGAAGTCATGACGATCATGATTCCGCCACGCCCTGGCGGTGCCATCCGGGAACACCCCCATCCTCCCCCTGACACGTCCCTGACGACCGGTCAGGGTTGGTGTGTTGACCCTCCTCGGGATCGTCCTCGTGATCCACCTGGACTGGAGTCCCGGATACCCGACCAGCAACATGCCGCCCTACAAGTGACGCGAGGACACGTCAGAACTGCCGAACTCCTTGGTTCCGGCCACGGCGTCGACGAACGGGCGGACGTCGGTGCCCTGCGGCCATAAGGTGGTGGCCAGGTCGACGACCCTGGCCTGGTTGATCGGGTACTCGTCGGTCTGGGCGGACTGTTCGCCGGTTCGGGCGGCGGCGGCCCAGGAAAGGACGAGACCTGCGTTGTTGACCACAGCCACCTTCTGCACGCAGGGCTGGGCCTGCGAGGGCGCGGCCGCAGCGGTGACCGCGGGCAGGCAGGCCAGTGCCGTCGCGCTCGCCAGGATCGCGGCCGACCGAGAGGGACTCCCTTCCGACCGGGACGGTCCCGGCCAGTGACCGCCGAGTGACCCGACGTTCCATCAGGAAACCTCTGTGTCGCAGGAGTCAAGAGTTGCCGGCCACGTCGGCTTCCTGCCCGGGCAGACGTGCCGACGCGTCGACACAGCGCTCGGGGCCCAGGTTTCTCCGGGCCGTCAGAGCGCGCACCTCGGCCCGACCGGCCGGACAGGCCTGTGTCCATGCCATGATCTGCGGCATGAGCACAGACACCGGGCACTCGGGGATCGTCTACTGGCGGCGCAGCCTGTGGAACGGCGCGCACTGCGAGCCCGTGCTGGTCACCCTGCGTCCCGACAGCCTGCACGTGCGGGACCGCTCGCTCAGCACCGTTCTGCAGGTCGACCCGCATGCGGTCTCCGCCCGGCTCTCCCGGCTCGGCACTCTCGTGCTGAAAGCCGACGGGCGGCGCTACGCCCTGGCCGGACGGGGCGCTTCCCTGTCCCCCGCACCGAGCGCGGAGCAGCAGCGGGCTTCGGAGCACGCCGGAAGCGGATCACGGGGACCGGCCGCTTCCGGCGGCGTCGTGGACCAGTTGCTCAACGGTGGAGCGGCGGCACGCATGCGTGACTGGTACGCCCGGTTGATCGCCGCCGGAGCCCGGGCGAGCTGACCCGGCTTATCACCAGGTCGCCACTGACGCGACAGTCGTCTCCCCGTCCCCGTCCCCGTCGGCGGTGAGCGATGACCCCTCTGATGAGAAGGCAAAGGAGGCAATGGGGACTGGGCACCGACGGCATCGGGGGACGCTGTCCGTGACGGCCTTCCATCGCCGCCGTGTGGAAGAGAGTGGAGAGCAACCGTGACTGACCGCCGCACAGAGTTTGTCGTATCCCCGGACAAGAGCCGGTTCGGACGCGTTGCCCTGGCCGTGGTACCGGCGGTCCTCGTGCCGGGCATCAGCATGACGCGCCTGCTCGCGAACGGGCGCGGCACCAGTGAGGGGCTCGGGCCGATGTCGATACCCGCGGCCATCGCTCTCGTCGCGCTCCCCTTCCTGTGGTACCTGGCCTATGCGGTCCTGCACACCGTGAACGCGTACGTGGCTTTCGCCGACGGCGCCGTTCTGGTGCGCAACTGGGCACGCCGGCTGACCGTCATCGAAGGACCCGGCTCCGTGGCGCGAACCCACATCAACTCCAGCGGCATCGCCGGTGCCGTGCTCGTCGTGAGTGACGACCGCGCCGCCGTCATGCTCAATCCCCGCCAGTGGCGTGAGGCCGAGCTCGAGAAGGTGTGGCGCAGGGCGGCTCTTCCTGAGAAGTTCGGGGGTACCCCGACCCCACGTGAGCTTCGCAAGCGTTACCCGACGATCCGGATACCGCTGTACATCCGGTATCCCGGCGTCGTCTACACGTTCTGGACCATCCTCGTCATTCTCTACATCGGAGTGGTGGTGAACGTCTTCGCCCGCATCTGAGGGTCCGACGAATTGGACGCGGACGACGTGGCGTGCGGGTCAGTCGAACATGGCGCAGTGGACCGCGTCCATCAGGGCCGCGCCGGTCCGGTGCGCCTCCTTGGTGAGCGTGGACGTGGTGAAGTAGAAGGAAGCCGTGCGACGGCCGGTGGAGTCGGTGACGTTGTAGGTCGCATAGCCAGGGACGACGCCCACATGGTCCCAGACCGTGCCGCAGGAGGTCTTCGCCGTCTCGATGCCCAACCCGTAGCCGAGCTCGTCCGGGTCCTCCGGCCCGCTCTCCGGCACGGTCGTGCGCATCTCGGCCAGTTGGGCGGCGGACAGCAAGCGGCCCGACATCAGCGCATTGTAGAAGCGGGACCAGTCAGCGGCGGTGGACACGATCGCGGCATCCGCTCCGGCGGCCGTGACGTAGTCGCCCGTGACGTCCACGTGGTCGTCGTGCTGCGGTCCGGCGTAGTGCCTGAACTCCTCGGGGACGCCCGCGGGCATGTGGGCGGCGTCGGGCTCGTATCCGTGCGCGTGCCGGTCGTGCCAGGCGGAGCCGGTGGCGTAGAAGGTGTGGTGGAGCCTGAGAGGTTCGGTGATCCGGTCCCGGACCAGCGCTGCGAGCGTCTTCCCGGTGGCCTTCTCCAGGACGGCACCGATCGCGATGTAGTTGGTGTTGCTGTACGACCACTCGGTGCCGGGCTCGAACAGTGCCGGGTGTCCGTTCACAAGGTCCAGGATTTCCGTCGACGTCCACACGTGGGAGTCCCAGCCGGTGAGCGCCGGTGCGAGGGCGGGGTCCTCGGTGTAGTCGAACAGCCCGCTGGTGTGGTTGAGCAGCATGCGCAGGGTGATCGCCCTGCCGTTGCGCACTTCGCCGGGCAGCCACTTGTCGACCGGGTCGGCCAGAGCGAGTCTGTGCTCGGCGACCAGTTGCAGGACGAGGGTGGCCATCACCGTCTTGGTGTTGGACGCTTCTCGCACCTCGTCGTCCGCCCGCAACCGATGGTCCTTCTTCGTCCAGGCGGCCTGCTCGGAGATCTCGATCGGCCTGCCGTGACCGTCGTCCACCCGCACGACTACCCCAGGCACTCCCTCGTCCACCAACTTCCGCGCCAACTCCCGCAGGTGAGCGCGCGCCTTCGCAGTGCGGTCCCGCGGGGTCGCCGGGGGCAGGCGAAGGCCGCCGGCCGCACTTTCCCGGACCGCCGCACTCTCATCGATCGTGTTCGCACTCGACGGGGCCGCAGCCATGGGCACCACGAGGGCCGCGGACACGACAACCGTTGCTACTGCGCGTAGCGCCCTCAATGGGAAGCGCCCTCGAACGCCCACACGTACGCGCAATTCGCACTCCTTCACAATCCGGGAAGGTGGTCGGGCACCATCGGGGATCCGGGGGGCGAACACAGGCTCCGCTTCGGCGAGTTGTCGTGCAACCCTGGGCGAAGCCGGGTCCGGCCGGCCCTGCACGGGCCCGGTGCGCCCCTCGGAGAATAGCCGAAGGCGGGAAGAAGTGATGACTGTCGGTTACTTGATTGTCTTCCCGATGCTTTCTTCCTGAGCGGAGCCCGCGAGACGGGCGGTTCCCCTGAGAGAACGCGCGCCTCCGCCCCCTGCCCCCGGGCGGACGCCCCCTGCTCCCGCGGTGCTCTGGGTCACTCGAAGAGGGCGGCGACTCCTCTGATCCAGATCGCGAGGAACGCAAGGGCGATCACCAGGCTGCCGACGCCCGCCAGCACGCCTGCGACCGTCCATGGCTCGAAGGGCGCCTTGTGCTGCTCTTCCAGTTCGCCGTAGGAGGCGGGGTCGTCCCAGTCGACGGGGCGCCCCAGTTCCTCGGCGCAGGCGGTCCGCACTGCGAGCAACTGCTTCTCCGCGAAGGATGTGGCAGCCAACGCCTCGGGGCCGCGCCAGGCGAGGGCCTTCATCCGCCACCCGGGAGACCCGTAGCGCGACTCGAAGGCGGCGGTCTCGTCCGCGTCGCGGTCCTCTTCGAGGAACATCCAGCGTCCGGCCTCGGCGGCGTCGCCGTAGCGCCGGTACACCTCGGCCAGACGCCGACGGAGCGTCAGGTCGTGCGGAAAGGACGAGATGAGACCGCGCAGACGCTGGCGCGCGACGGGAATCCGGCCGGCGGCCAGGTCTGCGTCGACTCGGGCAAGCGTCTCACTCAGGGGCATGAACACATGATCGCTCATCCCACTGATCCTCGTCGATCTGGTTTGCCGCTCAGCACCGCGCGGTCGCGTGACAGGCGTCCCCTCGGTCCGTCGCGCTCCCGCCCGCCTGGCGAACGTCGGCAGTGTCAGGTGAATTGGAAGAAGAGCGTGTCCTGGGTGTACCAGTCGATGTTCTTCGTGGCGTACTCCCACTCGACGTGCTCCGACTCGAGCGTTTCGCTCAGCTCTTGAACGTCGTACTGGAAGTCGGGGTCCATCTCGTCCCGGACGGCGCGGTGGGCCTCGGCGGCCGGATTGGCCCTGTCGAGCGCACGTCGACGGCCTCGCGCAGCAGGGCGCCCTGCGCGCGGGGCGCGACCAGTGCGCCGAGTCGGTGCCCGGCGGCCGGCCCGGGCCCGCGACCGCGACCCGGCGGGCGCGCTCACCGGCGGCCGGCTGGCCCCGGTGCATGTCGTAGGCGGCGATCATCGTGTCGAGCGCACGGGCTCCCGAGGAGTGCGCGACCGGCAGCCGACGCAGGCGCGGGACCCGGTAACAAGCCTGACGTCGACTCAGGCACTCGGGCATGATGATCGATTGCATGGGTGGCCGGTCATGGCGGATACCGACCGGAGGGATGGCGCGACCCCATAGTCTGAGCCCCGTCCGCACTGTCTGGGGGGAGCAATGACCAGTAGGTTCACCGAGTTGGTTGTCGACTGCCATGATCCGGAGCGGATCGCGGCCTTCTGGTGCGCGGTCCTGGGCTTCCAGGTGATCGGCCGGAGCGAGGGCAAGGTCGAGATCGGCTCCTGGGAGCCGACCGTCGAGGAGGTCCGGGCCCGCCAGATGCCGCCCACCCTGCTCTTCATCCAGGTCCCCGAGAGCAAGGCCGTGAAGAACCGGCTCCATCTGGACGTCAGCCCGATCGACGCCGGGACCGACGAGGAGGTGGCGAGGCTGATCGGCCTCGGCGCCGTCAAGGCAGACGTGGGCCAGGACCCCGGCCGGAGCTGGGTGGTCATGGCCGACCCCGAGGGCAACGAGTTCGACGTCGTGCGCACATTGGCACCGTCCGATGCGATGGACACGCAGAAGAGTCAGGGACTCTCCGGTGGATCGGCTGGCTGTTGCAGTTCCAGAGCTCCACGATCTCCCCGACCTTGAGCGAGGGGGACGCGATCGCGGCGGCGCGTCCCACGGCCCCCGCGCTGAGCTTCCTCCGAGGACGTGCCGCTGCGTTCATGCGTGTTCCCTCCTGTCGAGACGTGCTGTTCTCCGGGCGCCGGTGCCGGTGCCGGTGCCCGGAGGCGTCACGCGGTCCGGACGTCCCACCACTGCTGGGACTGGAAGTTCTTGCCCCACAGCTGGGCCTCGGCGCCGTTGCCGGGGACGTTGGTGTTGCGGTCCAGCACGGTGTTGTTGCCGTTGTTGAAGCGGGCGTTGTAGATGGCCAGGTCCCCCGAGGGGTGGTACCACTGCTGCTGGGTGGTGCCGTTGCACTGCCACAGCTGCACCCGGTTGCCGTTGGCGCCGCCGCCGTTGGTGTCGGCGTCCAGGCACATGCCCGGGAACCGCACGCTCCGCAGGCTGCCGTCGGTGGACAGCAGCCACTCTTGCTGGGTAGTGCCGTTGCACCCCCACACCTGGACCTTGGTGCCGTTGCCGCCGGCGGTGGCGTCGGCGTCCAGGCACTGGCCCGGGGTCGCCTGGTACAGGCTGTAGATCCGGACGTAGATGCCCGCGGCGAGGGAGCCCGCCCGGGCCCCGGGCGCCTGGCCCTGCTCCCAGGCCACGTGGTGGGCGGCGGGCTCGGCGGGCTGGGCGGATGCCGCGCCTGAGGCACCGACGGTGAGGGCCGCCACGGCGGTCGCGACGGCGGCCAGCTTCTTGTGAAGGATCACAGGTCCTGTTTCCTTTCGGGGTCGGTCTGTGCGGTGAAATCCAGGAAACGGCACGCCGATTGACCGGTCCAATGATTCGATTTCTTTCGAAGCGACTGGCGAAAGGGGAACGCGTGTGATCCGGATCCGCCTGGGCGCCCGGGGGCTGGGGGGCGTGCGGTTCGCGGTCTCACCGATGGGCTCGGCCAAAGACCTGCTGCGCCTCGTCGGCTTCAACCCAGGCACCCTGACGCCGTCCTGGCGGAGCAGGGCCACGGACGCGCTGACCCGGCACCGGCTCGGGCTGCTGGCCGTGGTCGGCGGAGGAGGCCCCCTCGGTTACGCCCCGGACTTCCTGCGGCCGGAACCCCCGGCCTTCCTGACCGACATCGACACCGCGCTGCACCAGATCGCGACGACCCCGCAGGAACGGATCCGCTACGAGCTGGCCGAGGCCGTCAACGGCCACTCCTGGGACCCCGGTTCCGGCCACCCGGCGCCGCGGCAGCTCCTGCAGGCCCTCGGCCGGGGGGAGGACCACTTCGCGCGCCGACTCGCCGACGAGATGGCACGGTTCTGGCACGCGGCACTGAAGCCCTCGTGGCCGGCCATCCGGACCCGACTGGAAGCCGACGTCACCGCCCGGGCCTCCGATATCACCCAGTACGGGCTCGCCGAGGCCCTCAACCGGCTGGCCCCGAACCTGGAATGGCGCGGCGGCGAACTGCTCGTCCACCTCCGCACGGACAGCATCCACCGGCTGACGCTGGACGCGGAAGCGGTGATCCTCACGCCGAGCGTCTTCGTCGACCGGGCCCTCTTCTGCGCCGGGGAACCGCCCGGAACGCCCGCGCCGCGCACCCCGCTCATCGTCTATCCCGCCGCGAAGGTCGACTGTCTTCCGCCCGCCCAGGACCCGCTGATCGGCGCGACGCGGCGAAAGCTCCTGGCCGAGCTGAGCCAACCGCGTTCCACGACGGAGATCGCCAAGCGGCTCTACCTGAGTCCGGCCACCGTCTCCTACCACCTGCAGATCCTCCACCGGGCCGGGCTCGTCACCCGTGCCCGACGGTCCCGGCACGTGCTCTACCAGCGGCTCGGGGGAATGGTGTAGGCGTACCAGCCCCGCCCCGCCCCGCGCGCCCGGGAGGGGCGGGGGCGGGCCGCACCCGGGCGAGCGAGGGGGCACCCGTCGAGACGGCCGCTACGAGGTCCAACCGACGGGGGTCATGGCCCCGCCGAAGACCTGGATGATCCTGGAGGTCGGCTGGACCGTCGAGACTCGATCACCACATGGGACACACTACTAAAGGGCGGTATGTGAGCCAATGCCGGTTTTCGGGGTGCAGCTCATGCTGGGCGACAGGTCGCGATGGCGCGCTTGACGTCCATCACCGTGCCGCGCGGCGGAGCCGACATGGGTGAGGGGCGGTAGGGCATCCGAGGTGAAGGCAGTGGGCTGACCGCGATTTCGGGGCCGCCCGTCGACGTCAAGAGTCTCTTGGGAGTGAGAAGGTGAAGGGCTTCCGCAGCTTCATCCTGCGCGGCAACGTGGTCGACCTGGCCGTCGGCATCGTCATCGGGGCAGCGTTCACCGCCGTGGTGAACGGCTTCGTCAGCGCCTTCCTGACACCACTCGTCGGACTGGCCACCGGCGCCACGGGCGACATGGGCCGCAAGACCTTCACCGTAGGCGCCACGAAGTTCCCCTACGGCGCCTTCATCAACGCGGCGATCAGCTTCCTCCTCCTCGCCAGCGCTCTGTACTTCCTGGTCGTGCTCCCGATCAACAAGCTCCACGAACGCCTCGCCCCGCACCAAGACGTCCAGGCCCCCAAACGGGACTGCCCCGAATGCCTCAGCCCCGTCCCCGCACAGGCCCGACGCTGCGCCTCCTGCACCGTCCCCCTGCCCGCCGTACCCGCTCAGGCCGGGGAGACGACCCAGCGCGCCGGGTGACCCGGACGGTTGATCCCGCACTCGACCGTGTGCCGCTGCTTGTCGTCGTCCCTTCGAACTCCGACGGCCGTCCACCGGGCGAGCCGCGCTCGATCCGGTTGCGACACGGTCCGCCGGGGCTGGGAATCGTGGCCTTGATCCCGCGTCTGCGCAGGCCGGAGCGGTTGCTGCGGGAGTCGTACGCCTTGTCGGTCCGGGTGCTTGCGCGGCCTGCCGCGCCCGGGCCGGGGCACCCGGATCGGATGCGAGACCAGCTCGAACTGCGGTGAGTCGCCCCGCTGTCCCGCCGTGACCATCACCGACAAGGGCTTCTGTCCATGCTCGACCGCACGGTGGACCTTGCCGGTCAGGCCGCCCCGGGAACCCGGCCCGCCGGCACAGGGTTTCAGGAGTGCCCGGCATCCGGACCGAGGACGAGGCGCAGGGTATCGGTGAGCACCGCGGTGGGGACCGACGGGTCGGCCACGCGCTGCACCCCGGGTCCGATGCCGAATCTCGGGCCGCAAGCCGGCCACCATGCCCGAGGCGGCTTCAAGATCTTTGCGGGACAGCCCTTTGGCGAGTCCTGTGCTCAGTACCTACTCGCACTCGGGCCGCCCGTCTCGCTCACCGGAGTCAGCCCCCACCCGCCTGCGCGACAGTTGTGCGCAGCAACTCGGCCATCGATCGGCCTGCCACCCGCAGCGGTTCCGGATCACGAGCAGCCCGGCCGAGCATAAACGCCCCCTCAAGCATCATGATCATCGAGTAGGCGAGCGATCGCGCCGCGGTTGGGTCGTCGACCCAACGGCCGAACCACTGCGCCGCGTCGTCGACCCACTCCTCGAAGACCTCTGCCGTCGCGGCCCTCAGCACCTCATTGCTGCTGGCAACCTCCAATGCCACCGTCCCGATCGGGCATGCGTCGGCATAGTTCGCCGCGGCAATGTCGTCCGCAGCTGCCTCGAAGGCGTGCACGAGGGATTCGGCAGGGTCCGGCACACTGTCCAGCAGAGCCAACACCATTCGGCCGTACTCGGGTCCGGACGTGCGGATCATGTCCTCGGCCAGTTGCTGCTTGCCACCGGGGAAGAAGTGATAGATCGAGCCGAACGGCGCTTCTGCCGCTGTCGCGACCCGCTTGAGGCCGGTGGCCGAGTAGCCGTGGCGGCGGAACAGCATCGCGGCGGCGGCCTGGATCCTGGATCGTGTGTCCGATTGCCCCATTGCCCCCAGCTTTTCCTGCCTCCAAGATTACAGTAGAACAATCTATCAAATGGGGGTTCGATGCCGAGGATCGAGCTGTCGTCTGGACCGGTTGACTACCAGGACACCGGCGGTGATGGGCCGGTGCTGGTGTTCGGCCACGGTATGCCGATGAACGAGACCCAGTGGCGCAAGGTGGTCCCACTGCTGGACGGTTACCGCTGTGTCCTGCCTACGCTGCCCCTCGGCGGTCACCGCCGGCCGATGAACCCGGATGCAGACCTGTCTCAGCGAGGTGTCGCCCGGCTCTTAGGTGAGTTCATCGAACGGCTCGGCCTGGACGAGGTGACCCTTGTCCTCAACGACTGGGGCGGGGGCCAGTTCCTGGTGTCGGAAGGGCGGGCCCAGAGGCTCGCGCGTCTGGTGCTGGTGTCCTGCGAGGCCTTCGACAACTTTCCCCCCGGACCCGCCAAGGCGATGGCCCAGGTATGCAGGGTCCCCGGCGGCGTCTGGCTCCTGACCCGACTCATGGGTATCCCCGCGTTCCGCCACAACCGGGCCGGATACGGTGGGATGAGCCTGCGCGGGATCCCCGACGAGATCATGGACGACTGGTTCGCTCCCGCCACCCACAGCAGGGCCATTCGCAAGGACCTCGCCAAGTTCGCCACCGGAGCACCCGACCGCAGGACACTGCTGGACTGGAGCGAGCGGTTGCGTGAATTCGACCGCCCGGTACTGGTCGTCTGGGCGACCGAGGACAGACTGATGCCGCGTGAGCACGGCCCCCGACTGGCCGAGTTGTACCCGCAGGGCCGGCTGATCGAGATCGCCGACTCGTCCACCCTCATCCCCGAGGACCAGCCCAAACGGCTTGCCGACGTGCTGACTGACTTTCTTGTCCAGACCGGAGCAGAGCCGGCCCGACACGCCGGCTGAGTGCGGGGGAAGTAGCCGGAAACAGCCGCTACCGCCCATCGGTCAACTGAAGTGCTCACACTGGCAACTGGGATACTCAGTCATGATTGATCATGCTGGGCGCCGTGGAACGACTCCCGAACCCACCAGCGAAACGACTCTTGCGGAAACTGGAGCAGCCAGCTCTGGAATCCTTGTCCAGAAGGGTGAACGGTCGATCTGAGGGGACGAACGGTGCCGATGTGGGAGCCGTCTGAGGCTGATCTCCAGCTCCTCCGAAAAGTGTTTGTGCGGGCCGCGGAGGGGTTCGGCTGCCAGACCGCCGATGGGGTTCGGGCTGAGGGTTGGAGAGGGCGGACTCTGGGCGGCAAGGTGACGATGAACGGACTTGCCAGGTGGCTTCGGGTGGTCGCTGCGCCGGCGGACAAGGTCAGCGGGAAGCTCTGGATGGGTATCGAGTCCGCGCAGGTCATCGCGGGGGCGTCCCGGCCGGAGCTGGTGGGGATGCGTGACTGGGCTGAGGAGGGTCTTCGTTTCCGGGCCGAGCTTTCGACGTTCGTCGAGGACGCGCCGGTCTCCGTGACGCCCGAGCTGCGGGGACCCGTGCAGTTGTCGGAGAGCTGGTGGAAGGGACTGGAGACGTCCCTCGAAGCCGTGGCGGCGACCGCGACGGACCGGGTGTCGGTCCGTCAGGACCTGGTGAACCGGCGCCTGGAGTGGATCAGCGGCGGCCGAGTCGATCGGGAAGTCGCCGTGTGGAAGGCCAGTCATGGTGATCTGCACTGGGCGAATCTGACGGCTCCGGCCTGCGTTCTTCTTGGCTGGGAGGGATGGGGGATGGCGCCGGCGGGGTGGGATGTTGCCGTTCTGCGGGTGTACCTCGCTCCTGCAGCCCACCGTGGCCGCGGAGATCACGGACCGCTTCTCCGGCTTCCTGACCGCTGCTGGAGGGCGTCAGGTCCAGTTGTTCGCGGTGGCCGAGCTGCTGATGGCGGGCAGCCGGGGCGATCACCCCGAACTGACGCCCCCGCTGCTGGACCTGGCCTCCGAGCTGCTGGCCGAGCCGGCCGAGGTCGTTGCTCATCGGGTGGGCCTGCCTGCTGCCTGATCATCTTCCGCAGGCTGGTGCGGGCCGCCGCAAGGTCGGCCTGCAGCTCCGCGACGCGTGAGCCGAGTTGCTCGGCCTCGGTCCTGGCCTGAGCTTCGGACCGTTCCAACTGCCGTACCTGTTCCGTGAGTTCGCTGATGAGGTCGGTCAGCTGCCGATTGCTGACCTGGTCGAGCTGCTGGCCGAGTTGCTGCCGGACGGCCTCACGGAGCCGGTCGCGTTCATCCCGCAGAGAGGTGATCTCTTCCCGGGCCAGGGCGAGGTCGGTCTTGAGACTCGCCGGACTGGCCTGCCGGCCCTGGCTAGTCGGTCTTGGGACTCGCCGGACTGGTCTGCCGGCCCTGGCTGCGGGCCTTCGCAGGTTCATCAGACTGCTGGTCGATCGCGGCCTGGACATGTTCGCTTACTCCTTCGGCGTAGACGAGCCAGGTGGACACGCCGGCCGCTCGCGCGACTGTGGCGAAGGTGATGCGCTCGCCGGCCGCCGCCAGGGTCTGGAGTGCCGCCAGGACGCTGTGCCGTTTGCGCTGGCTGTCGGCTCGCCGTGCCTCGGCCAGGACCTGAGCGGGTGTCCGGACCGCCGTCATGGAGCCGCCTTGCGGACGGCGGACAGCGGCAGCAGCGGTCGCGTACTCCCTGGAAGGCGTCTTCGACCGACTCAACGGTCTCCTGCGGCGCCTGGTCCGGGAGGCCGAAGGCCGTGACGGCGAGCCAACCGCCTGCGCGCTGGACGCTCAAAGCGTGAAGACCTCCGCGAACGTGCCCGCGACCAGCGAGGGCATCGATGCCGGCGAGAAAGTCGCAGGTCGCAAGCACCATATCGGGGTGGACACCCTCGGCCTGCTTCTGGCTGTCTGGGTCACCGCGGCGAGCGTTTCCGACAACGTCGGCGGCATGCACTTGATGTCCCACATCGCCGCCACTCACCCTCGCGTGACCAGAGCATGGGCAGACACCGGCTACCGCACCAAAGCCATTGAACACGGCGCCCGCCTCGGGATCGACGTGGAAGTCGTCCAACGCACCCCGGGCGCCATAGGCTTCAAGGTGATCCCGCGACGCTGGGTCGTCGAGCGCACCTTCGGCTTGCTCATGCACCACCGCCGGCTGGCCCGCGACTACGAGACCCACCCCCACCGCTCCGAAGCCATCATCCACGTCGCGGTGATCGACCTCATAAGCCGCAGACTCACCCGCGAATCCACCCTGAACTGGCGCGACACCTGAACCTCGAACCAAAAACCTCACCGGGACAAAACGCTCTTTCAACGGCGGCGTAGTTCAGCGCGTAGCTGTCGGACTGCGTGCGGCGCATGGGGGATGCGTAGGGGTGTTCGTCCTCGGCGAGGGGCCGTGCATCGTGAACGGGATCTTTCGCAACCTGATGCGCGCCTTTGCCCTCTTCCTCGAGGCCGGATCGATACCGATGTGGCCTTCCCGGCTCAACTGTCCTGCATCAAAGGAGAATCATTGTTGCGCAACGCAGTTCGGGCCGTGGGCGTGGCCGGTCTTGCCGTGATGCCCTTGCTGGGAGGAGCGACGGGGGTGTCGGCCGCCGAGGGCGCGAGCCCCGCTCCGGGCGGCAGCCCGTCTCCGGCGGTCCGCCTGGAGTACCACGTGGATCAGAACCTCGCCCTGGAGGCGGGTGACGACATCTCTTTCAGCCTCGGCGGAATGCCACCGGGATGGGACAAGGTCGAGGTCACCTCCCCGGCCCTGCAGGAGCCAATCACCCTGACTCCCCTGAAGAAGGGCTCGACGCAGTCGGTCCAGGTGGACGCGCCAGGAACAGACCACCGCGTCCGCTCGGGCCTGCGCGCGGGCACCTATCCGGTCACCGCGACGAGCCACGGCCGTACCATCGCCACCGCACAACTCAAGGTCCTGGCGGAGAACACTGCGCAGATCTACCGGTTCGTCATCGTGCCCAGGAACGCGTCCCCCGGCAGCGGCACACCCGCCTCCCTCCGCCCGGGCAGCGACGTCCGGGTGGTCCTCACCGACCTGCGGGCCGCACCGGGGGAGAACTCCCTGACCATCACGTCGCCCATCCTCAAGGGCCCGTTGACGATCAAGACGGACAGCCCGGACGACCCCGGCTGCAAATGCGACGACCCTGGCACGGTATACGCGGGCCACGGACAGCTGCGAGGCGACGTACCCAGCGGCCGCCACACCGTGACCGTGGTCAGCCACCATGGGCAGCAGACCACGAAGCAGCACGTCACGATCGCCGGTCAGCCCATCGCGGACGGCGGCGGCCCGTCCTGGGCAGTCACCGGTGGCAGCGCGGCCGCGGCCTTGGTCCTCGCCTCCGGCGGCGCGTTCGCGGTACGGCGCCGCCGCTCACGGAAGGCTGCGCCCTCCGCGTAGCGGCGAACGTGGCGGCCGCGGACCGTCAACCCCGAGCGGCTCGAGCGGGCACCGGTGGGCGCGTGCCGAACTGTGTTCCCCGCCTTCTCCGGTACTCCCTTCATCTTTCCTTCGCTGCCTCCGGCCGCTTCCGGTCCGGAGGCAGTTTGTCCATGACTCAGAAAGCATTCCTTGCTTACCTCACACAGACGAATATCGCGCCTCGTGATCCTCGCGGCCGGAACTACCCTGTTCCTGACCGAAGGGGGAAGCCTCGCCCAGGCGCAGGCCACAGTTCAGGACTCCACATCGGCGCCCCGCCTGTCCCCGGCGACGGTACCGTCCGCCGGACCGTCCCGTGAAAGGTCAGCCGCACCGTCCGGTGAACCCGCGCCCTCGGCATCTGCCAGCCCCTCGACCGGGACCGGCACCGGGAAGCCCTCGAACCAAGATCATTAAGCAACCACGTCAGCAACGCACAAGTTCGGGCAGCAGTACGCCCATACGCTGCGTCGCAGGCAGCGTCGGCCTGGGGACAAGTGACATCTGGACGAGGTCTTCATCAAGATCAACGGCGAGCAGGAATATCTGTGGCGGGCCGTGGATCAGGACGGCATGGTGCTCGACATCCTGGTGCAGAACCACCGGGTCATGACCGCGGCCAAGCGCTTCTTCCGCCGCCTGATGAAGACGACCGCCACGGTGCCGCGGGTGGTCGTCACGGACAAGCTCCGCTCCTACGGAGCCAACCGTCGCCAGGTGATGCCCACTGTCGAACACCGCTCGCACAAGGGGCTGAGCAACCGGGCGGAGACTAGCCACCAGCCAGCCGGGCAGCGTGAACACGCGATGAAGGGCTTCCGTTCCGTCGGCGGGACGCAGCGGTTTCTGTCCGCGTTCAGCAGGATCTCGCCCGACTTCCGGCCCCGCCGCCCTCTCATGCCCGCCTCCGGCTACCGAGCCGAGATGACCGTCCGCTTCGCCGTCTGGAACCACATCACAGGCGCCGCCGACCAGCCCATGACGATCTGAGCACCGGCTCCGAACCGGACCCCGCCACGCCCCGACGCACCGTCAGACACCCACACGCCCAACAGCGTGACAGCGCCCTTGCGACACCTGTGATCCATAATCCGCCAAAAGCGCATGCCTTTGAGACGCATTGCGGCTCAACTTGCACGGCACGAAAGTAAACAGTTGAACTCTCGTGGGAGGGGCCGTCAATACTTGCGGTGCCAGCACACGTTCGATGGCTCCTGGGTTTCCCGTGCCTTGGGACGCCTCTGCAAGGTAGGTGGAACACGCACATGGTTCGTTCCCTCGTCGATACACTCTCTGCGCACGCCTCGCGGCACCCCGATCGGACCGCCTACCGCTATCTGGTCACCGGTGACAGCGACGGGGAGGTCCAGGACATCTCGTACGCGCGTCTGGCGGGCCGGGCACGGGCCATCGCCGCCTGGTTACAGGAACACGGCCTCGCCGGTTCCCGCGCGATACTCCTCTATCCCCCGGGCATCGAGTTCATCTCGGCGTATCTGGGCTGTCTCTCGGCCGGGGTCGTCGCCGTGCCGGGCGTGCCACCGCAGGGACGTTCGCAGAACCACCGGGCCCTCACCCGTATGAAGCGCCTGATCGCCGACGCCGACGCCAAGGTGATCCTCAGCGGCCTTGGCGTGTCCGAGGCACTCGCGACCATGGCCCAGCACCTGCCCGAACTGGCGGAGATCACCCAGGTCGTCACCAACGACATCCCCGACGACCTGGCCGCCTCCTGGCACGAGCCCGATCTCGGCGCTGACTCGGTCGCCTTCCTCCAGTACACCTCGGGCTCCACCTCGGCCCCGCGCGGTGTGATGGTGACGCACGGCAACCTTGTGGACAACGAGCGTTTGCTCACGGAGCGGATGGGCCACACGCCGGAGGCGCTCGCGGAGTACGACAACGAACTGTTCGTCAGCTGGCTGCCCGTCTACCACGACATGGGCCTCATCCTCCCTGTCCTGAACACCCTGTACCTCGGTGCGACGACCACACTCTTCTCGCCCCTGCACTTCCTGCAGAAACCCGAGCGCTGGCTGACCGCGATCACGAAGTACCGCCCGCACACCAGCGGCGGCCCGAACTTCGCCTTCGAACTGTGCCTGAAGCACGCCACGCCCGACCTCCTCGACCGCCTGGACCTGAGCCGGTGGAAGGTCGCCTTCAACGGCGCCGAGCCGGTGCGGGCCGCGACCCTGCGCCGGTTCACCGAGACCTTCGGGGGGGCGGCGGGATTCCGGCGCGAGGCCATGTATCCCTGCTACGGGCTGGCCGAGGCCACCCTGATGGTCAGCGGCCATACCGTCGGCACGCCGCCGAACCTGATCGCGGCCGACGAGAACGGCCCGCACGCGGGCGCGGCGGACGCGGCGGCCGTCAGTTCCGGACGGCCGGGCCCCGGCACGAACGTGGTGATCGCCGATCCCGAACGGCACAGGGCACTCCCCGAGGGCGAGGTCGGCGAGATCTGGGTGGCCGGTGCCAGCGTCGCCAAGGGCTACTGGCGCAACGCCGTCGCGACCCGGGAGACGTTCCGGGCCACTCTGGAGGAGGGCTCCGGCGAGCACGGTGCCACCCGCTTCCTGCGGACCGGTGACCTCGGATTCCTGCGCGACGGTGAACTGTTCGTCACGGGGCGGCTGAAGGACCTGATGGTGATCGACGGCCGCAATCACTACCCCCAGGACCTGGAACTCTCGGCGGAGTTGTCCCACCCGGCCCTACGCCCCGGCTGCATCGCCGCGTTCCCCGTGGAGGTGGGCGAGCACGGGACCGAGGGCGAACAGCCCGTCATCGTCGCCGAGGTGGCCCCGGAGTCGGCGGACCAGTCCGGCACCATCACCAGCGAGATCCGTAACGCTATCGGCGAGGCTCACGGGCTGTCGGTGCGTGACGTCGTCCTGGTCCGCCCCGGCACCATCCCCAAGACGTCCAGCGGGAAGATCCAGCGCCGCGCCTCCCGCGAGGCGTACCTCGGTGGCTCCCTGGCCGTGATCGGCGAACTCGCGGCGAGATGACGTACCCCGGCCGCGCCGGCCGGGGCCGGTGACCTCTCGGCCCCACCCTCACCGTGCGGGCCGGATCGGGGCGGCCGTGTTCACCGCGACGCATTCCCCACGGCCGTGTCCCCAGCGCCTCCGTGTTCCCCACGCCTCCGTACACCGCTCGCGCGCCGCCCTGCCGTTCTCCGGCCGAGGGCGGCTGGGCCCAGCCACACGAGGAACCTCTTCCCAGATGCCTGCGCACGATTCCCGGAAGCACGCCTCCACCCCGTCCCCCACGACCGCGGAAGGTGTACGCGCCTGGCTCGCGACCGCCATCGCCGAGCAAGGGGCTCTGGACCCGGCCGATATCGGACCGGACCGGCCGATCGCCGAGTTCGGCCTGGGCTCACGTCAGTTGGTCTCCCTGGCCGCAGGCCTCTCCTCGCTGGTCGGCCGCCCGCTGGACCCGTCCCTCCTGTACAACCACCCCACCGTCGCGTCGATCGCCGAGGCCGTCCTCGACGACGGCCCGGCCAGGGCGGCGTCGCCCGCGACGTCGGCCGCCGCGCCGAAGGGCACACCCGCCGTCGCGGACGACATCGCGATCATCTCCATGGCCTGCCGGTTCCCCGGCGGAGCCGACACCCCCGAGGCGTTGTGGAGACTGCTCGTCGACGGCGCGGACGTCATCACGGAGGCACCGGCGGGCCGTTGGGACACCCCGGGACTCTACGACCCCGACCCCGACGCCACCGGCAAGGCGTACAGCCTGCGCGGCGGCTTCCTCTCGGGCATCGACCGCTTCGACGCCTCCTTCTTTGGGATCTCGCCCCGCGAGGCCGCCGCGATGGACCCCCAGCAGCGGCTGCTGCTGGAAACCTCCTGGGAGACGATCGAGCGCGCCGGGATCGTTCCCGAGACGCTGAACGGCAGCTCCACGGGCGTCTACGTCGGCCTGTACAACAGCCGATACCTCGCGGCGGCCGGCCTGGACCAGCTGGACGGGCATGTGGGTACGGGCTCGGCGTCCAGCGTGGCCTCCGGCCGTATCGCGTACACCCTGGGCCTCCAGGGGCCGGCCGTGACCGTGGACACCGCCTGCTCCTCCTCTCTGGTCGCCCTGCATCTGGCCGCGCGTGCGCTGGCCGCCGGTGAGTGCGACCTCGCACTGGCGGGCGGTGCGACGCTCCTGGTCTCCGCGCGCGGCCACGTCGAGTTCAGCAGGCTGCGCGGCTTGTCGCCGTCCGGGAGGTGCAGCCCGTTCGGGGCCGGGGCCGACGGTGTCGTGTGGGCCGAGGGCTGCGGTCTCGTGCTGCTCAAGCGACTGAGTGACGCGCGCCGGGACGGTGACCGCGTGCTCGCAGTCGTCAAGGGGTCCGCGGTCAACCAGGACGGCCGCAGCCAAGGGCTCAGCGCACCCAACGGCCTCGCGCAGGAGCGGGTGGTGCGCGCGGCCCTGGACGCCGCCGGGCTCACGCCGCACGACGTGGACTACATCGAGGCCCACGGCACCGGAACGAAGCTCGGGGACCCCATCGAGGGCCGGGCGCTGGCTGCGGTGTTCGGGCCGGGACGTCCCGTGGAACAGCCGCTGGGCGTGGGCTCGTTGAAGTCCAACATCGGCCACATGGGGGCAGCGGCGGGCGTCGGCGGCGTCATCAAGACGGTGCTGGCCCTCGGCGAGGAGCTGCTTCCGGCGTCCCTGCACGCCGGGACGCCGACGGAGTACGTCGACTGGGCGGACAGCGGACTGCGCGTGCGGAGTCAGGCACAGTCCTGGCCACGCGACGGCCACCGGGTACGACGGGCAGGCATCAGCGCCTTCGGCATCAGCGGCACCAACGCCCACGTCGTCCTGGAAGAGGCACCCGCGGACCTGACGGGTGCCCGTCGGCCGACACGGGCCGGACGGCCGACGGCCGACGCCCCGACGACGGAGACCGGGCAGCCGACAGCCGTCGAAAATACCGCCACCGGCCCCACGACCGACGAGCCCACGGCCACCGAACCCACCGCCGACGAAGCCACCACCGTCGACCCCACGTCCACCCGGCAGCCGCCCGGCGCCCTCTCTGCCGACGACCAGCCGGGTACCGCGTCCGCCGCGCCGCTGCTCTTCCCCCTCTCCGCCCGTACCCTCCCCGCCCTGCGCGGGCAGGCCGCCCGCTTACTCGACGCCCTCGCGGCCGAACCCCGGACGCCTCTCCCCGGGGTCGCCAGGACGCTGGCCCGTCACCGTACGCACTTCGAGCACCGTGCCGTCGTCCAAGCGGCCCACTCCGACGAACTCCTCGCCGCTCTGGCCGACCTGGCCGAGGGACGGGACGGAACGGACACGGTCGTCGGCCCCGGGCAGACCCTTCCCCCGGGAAAGGTGGCCTTCGTCTTTCCCGGCCAGGGTTCCCAGTGGGCCGGTATGGCCCGGGATCTGCTCGACCGTGACCCGGTGTTCGCGGACGAACTCGACCGCTGCGACGCCGCCCTGCGCCCCTTCACCGGCTGGTCGGTGGCCACGGTCCTGCGCGGCGGCACCGGAGCCCCGTCCCTGGACCGGGTCGACGTGGTCCAGCCGGTGCTCTTCGCCGTCATGGTCTCGTTGGCCGCAGTGTGGCGGTCCCGCGGCGTACGCCCCGACGCCGTGATCGGGCACAGCCAGGGCGAGGTGGCCGCCGCCTGTGTCGCCGGGGCGCTCAGCCTCAACGACGCGGCGGCCGTGGTCGCCCTGCGCAGCCAGGCCCTGACCGGCCTCGCCGGCACCGGCACCATGGCCGTCGTGGCCCTGCCGCACGAGGAGGTGGCCGCACACCTCGCCGACCTCGACGGCAGGGTCTCCGTCGCCGCGATCAACAGCGGCAGGTCGACGGTGGTCGCCGGCGAGGTGGAAGCGTTGGAAGCCCTCCTCGCCGACCTCGACCGGCAGCAGGTGTTCGTCCGCCGTATCGATGTCGACTACGCCTCCCACAGCGCCCGGGTCGAGCCGGTCCGGGAGACGATCCTCGCGGAACTCGACGGGGTGGTGGCCCTCCCCACCTCGGTCGACTGGTACTCCACCGTCTCCGGAGAGCCGGTGGCCGAGGAGCTGGAGGCCGACTACTGGTACCGCAACCTGCGTGAACCGGTCCGCTTCGCCCCGACCGTGGAGCGCATGGCCGCCGACGGCTACCGCTACTTCGTCGAACTGAGCCCGCACCCAGCCCTCCTCACCGCCCTGCGGACCGTCGCCGAGGACACGGACCGGGACATCGTCGCGGCCGGTTCCCTGCGCCGGCACGAGGACGGGCCCGCCTGCCTAGACCGGGCCGCCGCCGAACTCCACGTCCACGGACGACCGGTGGACTGGCATCGGCTGGTCGCCCCGGGGCCCGTCACCGACCTTCCGACCTACGCCTTCCAGAGCAGCCGGTACTGGCTGGACCATGCGGCCGACGGCGGCTCGGACGTCACCGCCGCCGGTCTGGAGAGCACCGGGCACGCCCTGCTGACCGCCGCCGTCGCGGTGGCCGGCGCCGACCAGTGGCTGCTCAGTGGAGTGCTGTCGCCCGGTGCCCACCCCTGGCTCGTCGACCACGCCGTCAACGGCAACGTCCTGCTTCCCGGAACGGCCTTCGCCGAGATGGCGGTCCGCGCCGGGGACCAGGTCGGCTGTCCGGTCGTCGAGGAACTGACCCTGCACACCCCGCTGGTACTCGCTCCCGGCGACGCCGTACGCGTCCAGGTGTGGGTGGACGCCCCCGACGCGGACGGCCGCCGCCCGCTCACCGTGTCCTCCTGCCCCGACGCCTCGGCCGGGAGCCGGACCTGGACCCGGCACGCCTCCGGCACCCTGGCCGCCGGACCGGCGGTCCCCGCCGACGGTCTCGGCCAGTGGCCGCCGCCCGGCGCCCTGCCGCTCCCCGTCGACGACCTGTACGACCGGCTTCGCGAGGACGGCTACGGATACGGCCCGGCCTTCCGGGGCCTCGGTGCCGTATGGCGCTCGGACGGCGACCTCTACGCCGAGGTGGCGCTTCCCGAACATGTGGACGGCGTGGACCGCTTCGGCCTGCACCCCGCCCTGTGGGACGCGGCACTGCACGCGCTGCGGGCGGGGGATCACGACGAGTCCCGGGCCCTGCTGCCGTTCAGCTGGTCCGGCGTTCGGCTGCACGCGACGGGCGCGTCCCGGCTGCGGCTGCGGCTGCGGCGCACGGGGGACCGCGAGCTCGCCCTGCTCGCCGTCGACGCCACGGGCGCGCCCGTGGTCACGGTGGACTCCCTCGCCCTGCGCGAGTTGTCCGGTGCCCTCCCGGTCCCTCGGCTCGACTCGCTGTACGAGGTGGAGTGGACCGAGGTGGAACGGATTGCCGCGGTGCCGGCCGCCCGGGCAGCCACCGTCCCAGACCTCACAGCCCCGCACGATGCCATCTCGGAACCCACTGCTCCGGAACCCACTGCTCCGGACAGCACCGCTCCGGAAACGGCCGTCCCGGAAACGGCCGTTCTCATCCGCCCCACCGTCACCGAGGCGCTGGCCGGAGTGCATGCCAGCCTCTCCGCCGACACCCGGCTGCTGCTGGTCACCCGCCACGCGGTCACCACCGGTCCCGACGACGACGCCCCCGACCCGGCGCAGGCAGCCGTATGGGGGCTGGTGCGCTCGGCGCAGTCGGAGCACCCGGGCCGGTTCGTGCTCGTGGACCTCGACGACGGGTCGGACGAGTGGCGGCCCGCGCTCGCGACCGCCCTGGCCACGGGCGAGCACCAACTCGCCGTTCGCGGCGGGAAGCCGTTCGCGCCGCGGCTGGCCCCCCTGACGGGTCGCGGGACACTGGTCGTCCCGGACGACGGGGCGTCGGCCTGGCGGCTGGAGGCCACCGGTGACAAGACGCCGGACGGCCTCACACTCGTCCCCCACGACGACATCGGCCGCCCCCTGGGGACGGGCGAGGTCCGGATCGCCGTACGTGCCGCCGGTCTGGACTTCCGCGACGTGGCCGTCGCTCTCGGCACGGCCGACAGCCGACCGGGCCTCGGCGGGGAGATCGCGGGCGTGGTGACGGAGGCCGGCCCGGAGGTGCGCGGCCTCGCGCCCGGCGACCGGGTCATGGGGCTGGTGCCCGGGGGCGCGTTGGGTCCGGTGACCGTGGCGGACCACCGGACGATGGCGCGCATCCCGGATGGCTGGTCGTACGCGCAGGCGGCGGCGGTGCCGGTGGCGTATCTGAGCGCGTACCACGGTCTGGTGGAGCTGGCCGGTCTGCGGGCCGGGGAGTCGGTGCTGATCCATGACGCGGCCGACGGGGTGGGCATGGCGGCGGTGCAGCTCGCCCGGCATCTCGGGGCCGAGGTGTTCGCTACGGCGAGTCCCGGGAAGTGGGACGCACTGCGGGCCCAGGGCCTCGACGAGACACACATCGCGGCCTCCCGCGACCTGGAGTTCGAACAGCGCGTGCGGGCGGCGACGGACGGACGGGGCGTGGACGTCGTGCTCGGCTCGCTCGAGGGCGAGTTCGCGGACGCGTCGCTGCGGACGCTGGCCGACGGCGGCCGGTTCGTCGAGCTGGGCAGGACCGGCATCGGGGACGCGGACGAGACGGCCGCCCGGTACCCCGGCACATCCTACTGTTCCTGCGATCTGTGGGAGGCGGGGCACGAACGGATCGGGCAGCTGCTCGCCGAGGTGCTGCGGCTGTTCGGCGAGGGCGTGCTGACGCCGCCGCCGCTCACGGTGTGGGACGTGCGAAGGGCCCCGGAGGCGTTCCGCCGGCTGAGCCAGGGACGGCACACCGGCAAGATCGTCCTGACGGTCCCCGTGCCACTCGACCCGGACGGCACCGTACTGATCACCGGCGCCACCGGCACCCTGGGCCGGCTGGTGGCCCGGCATCTGGTGACGCGGCACGGCGCCCGCCGACTGCTCCTCGTCGGCCGGCGCGGCGCGGATGCCGACGGTATGCGCGAACTCACCGAGGAACTCGGCGGACTCGGCGCCACGGCGTCCGTGGCCGCGTGCGACGTCGCCGACCGGGACGCGGTCGCCGCACTCCTCGCGGGCATACCCGGGGAGCATCCGCTGACGGCGGTGATCCACGCGGCCGGTGTCCTCGACGACGGTGTGGTCGAGCAGCTCACACCGGAACGACTGACGACGGTGGCCCGCCCCAAGTCCGACGCCGCGGTGGTGCTGCACGAGCTGACAGCCGGTCTCGACCTGGCGTGGTTCGTCCTGTTCTCCTCGCTGGCCGGGGTGATCGGCAACGCGGGCCAGGCCAACTACGCGTCCGCGAACGCCGGGCTGGACGCTCTCGCCGGGCGACGGCGGTCGGTCGGGCTGCCCGCGGTGTCGCTCGCCTGGGGCCTGTGGGCCCCGCGCGGTGGGATGACCGCTCACCTCGGCGAGGCGGAACTGCGCCGACTGGCCCGGGCGGGCGCCGACGCGCTCACCGCCGAGGAGGGAATGGCTCTCCTCGACTCCGCGCTGAACACCGGCCTTTCCGTCGTGATCCCCGCGAAGCTCGACACCGACCGCCTCACCGGGCCCGTTCCGCCCTTGCTCCGCGGCCTGATCCGGGCGCCCGCCCCCTTGCGCCGGGTCGCCGTCGCCGGTCAGGAGGCCGGCACAAACCTCGCGGACCGGCTGGCCCGCCTTCCCGCGCCCGAACGGGCCGATCAGGTCACCGCGTTGGTCCGAGAGCAGGTCTGCGATGTCCTGAACCTGGACGCGGCGGGCTCCGTGAACCTCGGCCGGCCCCTGCGTGACCTCGGCCTCGACTCGCTCCTCGCCGTCGAACTCCGCAACCGCCTCAGTGCCCGCCTCGGCCGCAAGCTCCCGGCGACGCTGCTGTTCGACCACCCGACGCCGGCCCGGCTCGCCCAGTACCTGCTGCGGAGCCTGCCCGGGTCCGGGGCCGAGGCCGACCACGCCACGCCGACCGTGTCCGACGCCGTACGGCCACGTGTGCCGGCCCCCGCGACCGACGAACCGGTGGCCGTGGTCTCCATGGCCTGTCGCGTGCCCGGCGGAGTCCGTGACCCCGAGGGGCTGTGGCGCCTCGTCGTGGAGGGACGGGACGCGGTGGGCCCGTTCCCGGCGGAGCGCTGGGACGTGGACGCGCTGTACGACCCGGACCCGGAGGTGATGGGCAAGTCCTACGTCCGGGAGGGCGGTTTCCTCGACGGGATCGACTCCTTCGACGCGGCCTTCTTCGGGATCACCCCGGTCGAGGCGGCGGCGATGGACCCGCAGCAGCGGCTGCTCCTGGAGACGGCGTGGGAAGCCCTGGAGCGCGCCGGGATCGTGCCCGCGGACCTCACTGGCAGCACCACGGGGGTCTATCTCGGGCTGTTCGGCAGCGAGTACTCGGCCGGTTCCCGGCTCGACCAGTTCAACGGCTACGTCGGCACGGGTTCCGCGCTGAGCGTGGCCTCGGGCCGGCTCGCCTACTCCCTGGGCCTGCACGGGCCGGCGCTGACCGTGGACACGGCGTGCTCGTCGTCGTTGGTGGCGCTGCATCTGGCGGCGCAGGCGCTGCGTTCGGGCGAGTGCGACCTGGCGCTGACCGGTGGCGTGACGCTGATGGTCACGCCGCAGATCTTCGTCGAGTTCAGCCGGCTGCGCGGGCTGTCCCCGACGGGTCGCTGCCGGTCCTTCTCCGACGACGCCGACGGCGCCGTGTGGGGCGAGGGCGCCGGCATGGTCGTACTGAAGCGGCTGAGCGACGCGCGGCGGGACGGCGACGAGGTGCTCGCCGTGCTGCGCGGCACGGCGGTCAACCAGGACGGTCACAGTCAGGGGCTCAGCGCTCCCAACGGTCCGGCGCAGGAGCAGGTGATCCGACGCGCGCTGGAACAGTCCGGGCTGGCCCCCGGGGACATCGACTTCGTCGAGGCGCACGGCACGGGTACGACGCTGGGGGACCCGATCGAGGCGAACGCCCTGGCAGCGGTGTTCGGCGGCTCCCGTCCCGAGGACCGGCCGCTCCATCTGGGCTCGCTGAAGTCCAACATCGGGCATCTGCAGGCGGCTTCGGGCATCGTCGGACTGATCAAGGTCGTGCAGTCGCTGCGGCACCACACCCTGCCGAGGACCCTCCACGCGGACATACCGACCCGCCATGTGGACTGGGAGAGCAGCGGGTTGCGGCTGCTTCGGGAGGAGGTCGCCTGGCCGGCGGACGGTGAACGGGTACGGCGGGCCGGGATCAGCTCGTTCGGGATCAGCGGCACCAACGCGCACGTGATCGTGGAGGAGGCCCCACAGGCCACCCCGCAGGCCGCCTCGCGGACCACCGCGCCCATCGCCTCGCAGACCAGGACGCAGGCCGCCGTGTCCGTCGGGTCCGCCCTGCCCGCCGCGGGACGACCGGGGCTGTTCGTGCTCTCCGCCCGCGACGACACCGCCCTGCGCGCCCAGGCGGCAGGGCTGGCCGAGCGGACGGCCCGGGCAGAGGGAGCGGCAGGGGCCGAACTGCCGCCGCAGGATGTGGCGTTCACACTGGCCCGGCATCGCAGTCACTTCGAGCGGCGCGCGGCCGTGGTCGCGGACGACCGGGACGGGCTGCTGACGGAACTGGACGCCCTGGCGGCCGGGCACGTCCGGCCGTCGGGCTCCCCCACCGGGGCCGACGGCAAGGTCGCGTTCGTGTTCTCCGGGCACGGCGGTCAGTGGCCGGGCATGTGCACGGACCTGATGGCCGGGTCCGAGGTGTTCCGGGAGGAGCTGTCCCGCATCGACGAGGCGATCCGGCGTCATGCCGGATGGTCGGTCGTCGACGTACTGCGCTCGGCGGACGCCGAAGCCGCCTTCGGCCGTACGGAGGTGCTGCAGCCGGTGCTGTTCGCGGTGAACGCCGCGCTGGCCGCTGCCTGGCGCGCCCTCGGAGTGTCGCCGGACGCGGTGGTCGGACACAGCCTGGGCGAGATCGCCGCCGCGTACACGGCGGGCGCGCTGTCGCTGGACGACGCGGCCGCTGTGGTGATCCGGCGGGCCGCCGCGGTCGCGCCGCTGGTGGGCCGGGGCGGCATGCTGGCCGTGGGACTCTCCCCGGCCGAGGTGGAGGCGCTGCTCGCCCCGTACGAGGGCGAACTCTTCATCGGGGCCGTCAACCACGCGCACTCCACGGCGGTCTCCGGTGACGTGGACGCCCTGGCGCGGCTGCGCCGGGACTGCGAGGAGCGCGGGGCAAAGGTCCACGGGCTGAGCACGCCGTTCGCCTCGCACAGCCCCCGGATGGAAGCCGTGCGCGCGGAACTGCTGGACGCGCTCGCGAACGTCACCGGGGGGCAGCCGCGGGTCCCGCTCTACTCGTCGGTGCTGGCCGAGCCGGTGCCCGGTGAACTGCTGGACGCGGACTACTGGTACGCCAACCTGCGCGAGCCGGTACGGTTCGCCGACACCATCGGGCGCATGCTGGACGACGGCTACCGGTACTTCGTCGAGCTGAGCCCGCATCCGTCGCTGGCCGCGTCGATCGAGGAGATCGCCGCCTCGGCGGGCGTGGCCGCGGTGACGGTCGGCTCGCTGCGCCGCGACGGCGGTGACATGGCGGATCTGCTGCGCCGGGCGGGCGAGCTGTACGTGGCCGGTCACACTCCTGACTGGTCCGTCGCGTTCCCCTCGGGAAACCGTGTCGACCTGCCCACCTACCCCTTCACCCGCGAGCGGCACTGGCTGACACCCGGCTCCGCCGAGACCGCCGGGATCTCCGGTACGCCCCTGATCGGCACACACGTCGAGCCCAGCGACGAACCCGGCCGGCACGTCTTCCAGACGACCCTCGACCTGCGCGACGCCCGCTTCGCCTATCTGGCCGACCACCGCGTCTCCGGCGAGGTCTGGCTGCCCGCCGCCGCGTTCCTGGAGATGGCGCTCGAAGCGGCGTCCGTGGTCCAGGACGGCGGGAACGGCCTGCGCGGCCAGGGCAACGGGGACAGCCGGCAACTGCGGCTGACCGATGTCGGGTTCGTGGGACCGCTCCGTCTCGAGGCCGAGACGCCGGTCCAGGTGCAGTTGGTCCTGCGGCCGGAGGCGGACGGCTCCCGTGCCTTCACCATCGCCTCCCGGCCGACCCCGCCCGCCACCGCGGGCGGCCGCCGGCCCGGCCCGTGGACACCGCACGTCACCGGTCTCGTCGGCCCCACCGCCGACAGCCCCGCCGCCGACGCTGCCGAGCCCCTCGCCGATCTGACCCCGGCCGCGCTGCGGGAGGAGTGCGCCGATCCGGTCGACGCGTCCGCCGTCTACACCGGGTTCACCGCTGCCGGCCTCGACTACGGCCCCGCCTTCCGCCTCGTCCGGGAAGGCCGGGCGGGACGACGTCAGGCGCTGGGCCGTCTCGCCGAACAGGCGCGCGGCGGGCACCTCCTGCACCCGGCGCTGCTCGACGCGGCCCTCCAGGTGGTGGCCCTGCCCGGCGACACACCGTCCGGCAGGACGTTCGTGCCGGCCGGGCTCGGGCGGCTCCGCTTCACCGGCCTGGGCACCGCACCGGCCTGGACGGCCTGCCGGCTGCGCACCGTGGACGGCGACCGCCTCACCCTGGACCTCGCCGTCCTGGACGAGGAGGAGCGCCCCCTCCTGGAGATCGGGGAATTCACGCTGGCCGCGTCGTCCCCACTCGACCAGGCCCTCTTCGAGACCCGCTGGCAGCCCCGGCCCGCCGCCCAGGAGCCGCCGACGCGCGGCCCGTGGCTGATCCTCGCCGACGACACGGGCGTGGCCGACGACCTCGCGGCGCGCCTGGGCGACGCGCCGCACGTCGTGGCTCGCAGGTCCACGACGTTCACGGCCGAGGCTCCCGGCCGGTATCTCCTCGACCCGCTGAACCCGGAGCACCTGTCCCGCCTGCTGGACGAGGCGTTCGGGGACGGCGGAGCGCCCGAGCGGGTGGTGCTGCTGTCCGCGCTCGACGCCCCGGCCGTCGGCACGGCCGACCCGACCGACACGGTGGCGGAGGCGGCCCGGCTGGGTGTCCTTGTCCCGCTGCACCTGGTGCGGGCGCTCGCCGAAGGTTCCCGGGGCCGTTCGCCCCGCCTGTTCATGGTCGTACGGGGCAGTCAGGCCGCCGGGGGCAGCACCGAGGTGACCCGCCCGGAGCAGGCGCTCGCCTGGGGCTTCGGTCTCGCGGTGGCGCAGGAGTACCCGGAGCTGTCGGTCACGCTGGTCGACCTGCCGTCCGACGGCGGTGCCGAGGCCCTGTGGACCCAGCTGCGCCACGCCGACGACGAACCTCTCGTCGCCCTGCGCGACACCGGGCGCCTGGTGCCCCGGCTGGCCCGCACCCGCCCGGACGACGCGCACGCGTACGAGACCGGCGGCACGAGCGGCGCCCGGGTCCGCCCGGACGGCACGTATCTGGTCACCGGTGGCCTGGGCGGACTCGGCCAGGTCATCGCCGAGCGGCTGGTGCGGCTCGGCGCCCGGCGGCTGGCCCTGATGAGCCGGGGCACCCCCTCGGCCGAGGCGGCGGGCTGGATCGCGGCACTCGAGGAACGCGGTGTACGCGTGCATGTGGCCCACGCGGACGTGGCCGACCGCGCCGGACTGAACGCCGCGCTGGACACCGTACGCACCGCGCTCGGGCCGATCACAGGTGTCGTGCACGCGGCCGGTGTGCTGGACGACGCCACCGTGCCCAACCTGACCGACGAGCGTGTCCTGCGTGTCCTCGCTCCCAAGACGCTGGGCACCGTCCTGCTCACCGAGCTGGTCCCCGAGGCCGAGAGCCTGGTGTTCTTCTCCTCCGTGGCCGGCCTGTTCGGCTCGGCGGGCCAAAGCCCCTACTCGGCGGCGAACGCCTTCCTCGACGCCTGGGCGCACCATCTCTCCCACCTCGGACGCGCCGCGCTCAGCCTCGACTGGGGTGCGTGGACCGGCGTCGGCATGGTCGCCGGGTCCGATGTCCGGGCCGCCTCGACCAGCCGGTCCGGACTGGTCGGCCTGTCCCCTCGAGACGGCGGCGAACTGTTCGAGCGCGTGCTGTCCTCCGGCCGCCGCCAGCTCGCCCCCGTCGCCCTGGACCGGGAGACCTTCGCGCACGACCCGGACCTGGCACGGGCCCTCCCGATCCTCGGTGATGTCGTCGGCGTCTCCGCGGATGACGTCCCGGACGGCTCGGACGACCTGGCCAGGAGGGTGCTCACGGCAACCGGGGACCAGGACCGCGCCGAACGTCTCGAAGCCTATGTACGGGCCAGGGTCGGCGAAGTCTCGGGCGGGGCCACCGAGCTGTCCCCGACCACCGCCCTGAAGGAACTGGGCCTGGACTCCCTGATGCTGGTCAGGCTGCGCAACGCCTTCACCCGGGACCTGGACGTCCGGCTGCCCGCCGCCACCGTGTTCTCGGCCGCCGACATCCGCAGCCTCGCCCGCGCCCTTGGCGAGGCTCTGCCGGAGCGCGCCACCAGGGCCGCGGCGGACGGGGAGCCCACGGCCGGCACCGCCGCCGGCCCGGCCCGGCCCGAGGTGGCCGAGACCGAGCTGCGGTCCGCGACCCGGGACGTCGTACGCCTGCTGCGCACCGCCCAGCAGGGCGTCCCGAGCGCCGCGCACGCCATCGGCCTCGCCGTACGGCTGACGACGCAGACCACCGGCGACACGCTGGCGGAGATCCTGCGCCGGCTGGCGGCACGGCACGCGGCCCTGCGTACGGCTATCGTCGACGGCACGGGACGTGAGCGGCAGTTGCGGGTGGACCGGGAGACGGCAGTGCCGCTGCTGAAGCACAACACGACCGTGGACGGCGCGGTGGACGCCGGTGAACGGCTGCGGGCGCTTCTGGAGCCGCCGTTCGACCTCACCGCCTCCTCCCTGTGGCGTTTCGAGCTGCTCGACGGCGGTGCCGAGGGCGGCCAGATCCTGGTCTTCGGCGCCCACCACGCGGTGAGCGACCTGCAGTCGCTGCTGCTCGTCGCGACCGAGATCGACGCCGAACTGTCCGGCACCCCGCTGGACGACACCGTCACCAACCGGGACATCGACCTGCTCATCGAGGCGCAGCAGACCGGGGACGGTCTCCCCGACCCGGGGGCGGCCGAGTGGCGCGCCGCGTTCGACGGCAGCGCCCGGCTCGACCTGGAGCTGTCCCGGCCTCGTCCCGAGACGCGGTCCTTCCGGGCCGGCGGCGTGACCCTCGCGATCCCCGACGAGCTGATGGAACGGGTATCGAAGCGGGCGAGCCGGTTGGCGATCACTCCCGCCGCCTTCTGTCTGGGCATCCTGACCGTGCTCCTCGCACGCGAGCGGCAGCGGGACCGCTTCGTCCTGGCCGTCCCCGTGGACACCCGCATCCACGCCGACGCGTTCGACGCGATCGGTTTCTTCGGAGTGCCGGTGCCCTTCCCGGCCGAGGCCCGCGGCGAGGAATCCGTCGCGGAGGTGTTGCGCCGCACCGACAGCCGCCTCAACCGGGTGCTCACGCGGGGCGCCATGTTCTCGGACGTGCTGCCCACGCTCGCCGCACAGGGACTTCACCGGCCGAACGCACCGCTCGTCGAGGTGTACTTCAACTTCGTACGGGCCTCGGGCGGCGGCCGGTTCGACCGGCTGGCCATGCTGCCGGTCGGGACGGGCTACTCCGACCTCGACCTGATGATCACGATGATCCCGGACGCGGGCTGGATCAGGCTCGACCACAACCTCGACATCCTTGACAAGGCGGCCACCACCGCACTGGGAGAGGAGTTCCTGCGGCTGCTCACCGAGGCGGCCGAGGACCCCACCCTCCCGGTACGCCCGGCCCCGACCCCACGGCCGACCCTCGCGCTCGCCGCCACCTTCGCGCTCGGCAACCTCCCGGCGATGTGCGAGGCGGCCCTCGGCGCCGGGACCCCGGACGGCGACCCGCTCACGGTGGCGGAGGCCCCGTACCACCAGGTGCTGGCGAGCCTGCACGATCCGGCCGGGGTCTTCGCCGACCCGTCGGCGGCGGTGGGCGTGGCCCTGCTGCGGGCAGCGGACCTGGAACGCTTCGGCCCGGTCGACGACACGATCCTGGCCGAACTGCGCACCCAGTACCCGAAGGCCTTGCGCGCCCTGGCCGAGCGGACCCGTAAGCCCCTGGTCGTCGGCTTCCTGCCGACAGCCGCCCCGGACGAACGGCTGGCCCGCTGGGAACAGGAGATCGCAGACGAGCTGTCCGAGACGCCCGGCATCGCGGTGCTGCGGCCCGACGACTGGACCCGGCACCACGCCGTGGACAAGGTCTTCGACCCCGGCACCGAGCGGCTCGCCCATCTCCCCTTCACCCCGCCCTTCCAGGCGGCGGTGGCCCTGACCCTGGCGGACGTCGTCCGGGCCGTGCGGCGCCCCGCGCCGAAGGTGATCGCGGTGGACGGCGACGAGACCCTGTGGAGCGGCGTGGCCGGGGAGGCCGGCCCGGAGGCGGTGGACCTGACCGGTCCCCGTGCCCTGCTCGCCCGCAGGCTCCTCCAGTGGCGGGCCGCGGGCACCCTGCTGGTCCTGGTCAGCAACAACGACGAGACCACCGTCCGGGCGGTCCTGAACCGCCCGGACAGCCTGCTCAAGGAGGAGCACTTCAGTGTGTTCTCCGCGACCTGGGGTCCCAAGTCGGATCGCCTGGCGAACGCGGCACGGGAGCTGAACCTCGGAACGGACAGCTTCCTGTTCCTGGACGACAACCCGGTCGAGATCGCGGGCGTGCGTGCGGCGCTCCCTCAGGTGCTGTCCGTGACCTGCCCGCCGGTCGGCGGACTGGAAGAGTTCCTGGGCCGGTTGTGGCCGATGGTGCCCCTCGCCGCGACGGCGGAGGACTCCCGGCGGGCGCAGTTCTACGAGCAGGAACGGGAGCGCGACGCCGTACGCGAGAGCGCCGGCTTCGAGGAGTTCCTCGCCCAGCTGGGCCTGGAGGTCGACATCCGGGAACTGACGGGGGACGACGTCCAGCGGGCCGAGCAACTGGTGCGCCGCACCAACCAGTTCACGATGCGGGCCCGTTCGGCGGACGGCCGTGACCTGGAGCGGTGGCGGCGGTCCGGTGAGGTGTGGACGGCGGCTGCCCGGGACCGGTTCGGCGACTACGGCCAGATCGGACTCATCGCCGTTCGCCGGGACGGCGACCAACTCGACGTCCTGGGCTGGGCGATGAGCTGCCGGGCCCTGGGCCGCGGCGTCGAGGAACGGCTGCTGGGCTGGCTGGCCGGCCGCGCCGAGGAACTGGACTGCACGAAGATCCGCCTGTCGGCGGAACGCACCCCGCGCAACGTACCGGCCCGCCGGCTGATCGCGGCACTCGGGGGCGGCGATCAGGACGACGAACGGCTGAGCCTGGTGACGACACCAGAACAGCTGCGCGCGTTTCGGTCCTGGCAGCGGTGACCCACGACGGGAACGGCCGTAACGACGGGAACCGCCGGAACGAGCGCACGACACGCACCACGCGCACGACGGAGGAGCAGCACACCGTGAACGACAAGCACACCGCGAAGGGCTCTTGATGCGTGACCTGAACGAGGACACAACGGCGTACGGCGACGGACGGGGACGGCGTCCGGCCGGCGAGTCGATCGAACGGGGTGGCGGTGGGCTCAGCGTGAGCGACCTGCTGGCCCAGGTCATGACCACGTCGGCGCCCCTGCCGGCCGCGGAGCCGGGCGACGCGGGCGCGGACGGGTCGGGCCCGCGTGCGGGCGCCACCGCGCCCCCGCGGACCGTGGACGGTCTGGCCGCCGCCATCGCCGCCGAGGCGGGCCGCCATCTGCCTGACGGGCGGCTGTCACCGGACGCCGACTTCTTCGACGCGGGCGGAACCTCCGTCCACGCGGTGGAACTCGTCGCCACGCTCGAACGCGAGCTGGGCCTGACGATCGCCCTCGACGACGTGTTCGCCGACGCCCGCCCCCGGTCCCTGGCCGCCCGCTGGTTCAAGGCCACCGGGACGGCCGAAGCACCCGCGACGCCCGAAGCACCCGACATCAGGTCGGCGACACCTGACGGAAGGCCGGCGACACCTGACGTAAAGCCGATTCCCGTCCCCGCCCTCCGCGGCGCCCTCCCTCTCTCCGCGGCGGGCACCGCCCCCGCGCCCGCGCCCCACACCCACCGCCCCGTGTCCCACCCTTCGGCGACCCCCGCGTTCCCCACCACGCTCACCAGCGCCGACGCCCCCCACACCACCGCCCGCCCCGAGGACCTCGACCAGATCCTCGCCGACCTCTCCCTCGCCGACCGCCTCCCGTGGACCGAGGTCCCCGAGCCGCTGCCGCCCACCCGCGTCCTGCTGACCGGCGCCACCGGCTTCCTCGGCGGCCATATGCTCCTCGACCTGCTGCGGCACAGCGACGCCCACGTCTACTGCCTGGTCCGCGCAGCCGACGAGAAGGCGGCCGTCGCCCGGCTCGGCGAGGCGCTGCGCAGCTACGAGATTCCGTGGTCCGCCGAGGTCCGCCGCCGGGTGACCGTCCTGCCCGGCGATATCCGCGAACCCCGCCTCGGTCTCCCCGACGACGTGTGGAACGCCCTGGCGTACGAGCTGGACAGCATCGTCGGCGTGGCCGCCGCCGTGGACTTCCTGCGCGGCTACCAGTCACTGCGCCGCAGCAACGTCCTCGGCGCGCTGACCCTGGCGGAGCTGGCGGCGACCGGCCGGCCCAAGCCGCTGCACCACATCTCCTCCATCGCCGTCTTCAACCAGGTCGGCATCACCGCCATGGGTGAGGACGACCCCCTCGCCCACGTGGACCGGCTCGTCTCCGGCTACGACCAGACGAAGTGGGCCGCGGAGGTCGCGCTGCGCCGGGCCCGGGACCACGGGCTGGTGGTCAGCGCGCTGCGTCCCGGCGGTATCGCCGGCCACACCCTCACCGGCGCCTACAACCCGCAGGACCTGAGCAGCGGCCTGTTCTCGGCATTCGCCCGCTTCCGCACCATGCCCGCCTTCCGCTACCTCAACGGGGCGCCCGTCGACTGGGTGAGCCGCGTCGCGGTCGGCGTCGTCTGCGAACCGGATGCCTGGGGGTACGACTACAACCTCACCGGTGTGCCGAACACCCTGGACGACGCCGTAGGGGACATGGCGCTCAGCGGGATGAACGCGCGCGTCATGGACTGGGACGAGTGGCGCATGGACACTCTGGACCGGCTCCAGACCGAGCCGATCCCCGAACTGGACTTCCTCACCCGGGTGTTGCAGAGCCCCACGGCCCTCAAGCTCTGTGAGGCCACGCTGAAGGGACCGGCGGCCACCACCGAGCGCACCGACGCGCTCGTCGAGGCGCTCGGCCTGCCGGCCGCGGTCCGCTACGGCGCCCAGCTCCAGCTGAAGACGTTCGAACGGCTGGCGGACAACGGCCTGTCCCGGCTCCCGCACAAGGACGACCAGCCGTACCTGTGGTTCCCCGAGACGATCGAGGGCACGGTCGGCCCGGTCGGCGAACGCCCCGACACCCCCTGCTCGATGGCGCTCACGCTCTCCATCGCCGGCATGTACCAGCTGGTGAAGGAGCGCCGGATCGATGTCAGCGGCGAGCTGGTCTGCACGGCCCTGCACCCCGAACCGCTGGTGGTGCAGCACGGCGACGCCTGGGTCCGCCCGGAGGAGGGCATTCCGCTGGAGCACGGGCTGCGGCACCCGTTCCTGCTGTACCGGCTGTGGCTGCGGGACGCCGACGGGCGCGACTGGTGGCTGGAGGGCCGCAAGTTCATGCGCGCCCGCCGTGACGTGTGGCGGCAGACCCGGGCGCTGACCGTCAGGATCGGCGTCGAGAAGGAACCCGCACGGTACGAGGGCGAGATCGTCGTCCCCTCCGACAGTTACGTGCGCGACCAGATCGACGGCATCAAGGTCGACCCACGGCTCACCGCCCAGGAGAAGCGGGCCGCGAAGCTCACCTGGCTCGCCTGGTTCGGCATGGAGACGGGCCGCAGCGTGCTCGGTCCCTTCGCCCGGGCCGCGGCGGACCTGCTCGACCTGCGTCAGAACCCGAACTTCACGGAGCGCAACCGATGATCCTCTCCAGGACCCCCAGGCCGGCCGGCAGCAGGTCCCTCGTCCGCAAGGTCCGCACGGGCGCCGCCCTCCGGCCGCTGTACCACCGTCTCGACCCGGCGTCCGTGGAGGAGATCCCGTTCCACGCGAGGGACGGCGTCCGCCTCGGCCTGACCCGCATCGGACCCGGCGGGACCGACCGGAACACCCGGGATGACCGGCCCGCCGTACTGCTCCTGCACGGGCACACCGCGTCCGCCGACATGTTCCTGCTGCCCGAGACCCGCAACCTCGTCGATGTTTTGCTGGACGGCGGGTACGAGCCGTGGCTCCTCGACTGGCGGGGCAGCTGCCGTCTCCCGTACAGCGAGACCGGCCGGAAGTACACGTACGACGACGTATCCCTGTACGACATCCCCGACGCCGTCTCCCACATCCGGCAGCGGATCGGGGACCGGCCGCTGTTCGCCGTCGCGCACTGCATCGGCTCGATGACCCTGTCGATGAGCATGGCGGCCGGCCTGGTCCCGGGGCTCGCGGGCGTGGTCTCGCAGGGCGTGTTCCTGACGCCGAAACTCGCGGGCCGTATGTCGCTGAGCATGTCGGTGGCGCACGAACTGCTGAAGAAACGCCTGGATCACGTGCCGGTCGACTTCCGCAGGGTGGGGCTGTGGTCCAAGTACACCCCGCTCTTCGCGCTGGCCTCCTTCAAGGCTGACTGCCCGGACCCGACCTGCCAGATGCTGCACAACTCGGCCTGGGGCATGGGCGCCTCGCTCTTCGTCCACGACAACCTGACCGAGACCACCCACGACCGGCTGGCGGATCTGTTCGGCCCGGCACCGCTGTGGATCGTGCCGCATCTGCGCCGTATCGAACTGGCCCGGAGCGTGGTCCGCTGGCACGACACCGACCACCGCTACCGGGCGCTGCCGCAGAACGCCCTCGACGCCGCCGGACGTATCGACACCCCGGTGCTGCTCATCGCGGGCAGCGAGAACAAACTGTGGCTGGACTCCCAGAAGCTCTGCCAGGAGGTCCTCACCCATCGCCAGCCCCAACTGGACGTGACCTACCGGGAGATCCCCGGCTACGGCCACCTGGACACGTTCCTCGGCCGGGGCGCCGCGCTCGACGTGTTCGGGTACATCCTGGACTTCCTCGACAGGCGGCGGTGACGATCCGGGCCGGGCCGCCGTACGGCGGACCGGCCCAGCACGGCACGGACGCGACGTGTGTCCGCGGCGAGGCCGAGGGTGAGGACGAACGCGTCTCTCACCCTCACCTGCCTTACCGCTGCCTCACCGCTGCCTCACCAGGTGACCGGGAGGTTCTGCGGGCTGCGGGTGAGCAGGCCCTCGCGCCACTCGATCGCCTCCAGGGGCACGGCCAGCCGTAGTCCGGGCAGGCGCTTGGGCAGCCGGTGCAGGGCGAGTTCCATCTCCAGCCTCGCCAACCAGGCGCCCAGGCAGTAGTGCGGGCCGGCGCCGAAGGCGAGATGCGGGGTGTCCAGCGGACTGAAGGTCTCGACCCGCCAGTCCTCCGGGTAGACCTCGGGATCCAGGTTGGCCGACATCGTGTCCGCCGCGACCACGCTGCCCGCCGGGATCACCACCCCGCCGATCTCCACGTCCTCCACCGCACGGCGCAGGAATCCCGGGAGCACATCCCGGTCGCTGATCGGAATGCCACGCAGCAGCTGGTCGACGGCCGCCGGGGCCTTGCTCTCGTCGCTGCCCAGTTCGCGCCAGGTGGCCCGGCCGTCGGTGAGCAGGTAGACCAGGGTGTTGCCGAACACAGTGGTCGATACTTCGTGCCCGGCCATCACCAACAGGATGACCAGAGAGACGATCTGCTGCTCCGTCACCTCGTCGTCCTCGTCGGCGGCTTGGACCAGCGTGCTGACCAGGTCCTCGCCAGGATCGGCACGACGCTGCGCCACCAGTTCGGTGCCGAAGGCGATGAAGTCCGTCAACGCCTCCTGGACCTGATGGGACGGAAAGGCCGCAGCGGCGAAGGCATGGTCACCCCAGTAGGCCAGACGCTTGTTGTCAAGACCGTCGAGGCCCATCAGCCGGCTGAACACCGCGACGGGTAACGAACGGGCGAAGCCGCCGATGAGGTCCACCGGCCGGTCGCTCTCGACAAGCCGATCGATCAGCTCGTCGACCACCGAGGAAACCCAGGGCCGCCATCGGGCAAGAGCCCGGGGCGTAAAGGTCCGGCTCACCGTGCGACGCAGCCGCTGGTGCTCAATTCCGTCCAGATTATTCAGAATATCCGGGTTGTCCAGCAGGTTTGGATAAGGCGTGAGTCGGGGCGCGTCGGCAGCAAAGAGATGAGCTCTGTTCAGCCGCGGATCGGCGAGCATCTGGCGCACGTCCGCGTGGCGCCTGACCACCCAAACCGGCGTCCCTGTGCCCAACCGGGAAAGAAAGGGCGGCCCCAGCGGTTCACTTACGCGCGGACAATGCATCGGGACTAACGGGTCGCCGGGCGCGCCGGGCATAACTGCACTGTTCTCCAGAGACAATTTTCCTCCGGGAGGATGAGTGGTTTCCGCAGGTCGTCACGACTCGGCGGAAGATCGATACCAATATATTCGCATCACCCGGCCGGAAAGCGATTGTCCATATCCAGTCAAAGAGAAGGGCTCGATTCCAGCGATCTGCCCACCCTGTGGCCGATGACCGATGACCGATGGCTGATGGGCAGGGCTCGCACCGCCACCGCCATCACTGCCACCGAGTTGTCCCAGCGCGTCCCCGAGCCCGGCACCGACGAGATCGGCCACCTGGCCCGCACCATGAACGACATGCTCGCCCGGCTGGACGACTCCGCCGCACGGCAACGCCGCTTCCTCGCCGACGCCAGCCACGAACTCCGCAGCCCCCTGACGGCCATCCGCACCGGCCTCGAGGTCGGACTCGCACACCCCGACCGCGCGCCCTGGCCCGACATCGCCTCACGCGCCGCCCGGCAGACCGAACGCCTCGAAGCGCTGATCTCCCAGCTCCTCGTTCTGGCCAGGGCCGACGCCGGACAGCCGGCCGCGCGCCGGCAAACCGTCGACCTGTCCGCGTTGCTCGCCGAGATCCGGACGACCACCACGGCGCCGCACCTGGAGACCGAGCTCACGGTCCCGGCGCACACCACGGTGACCGGCAACCCGGAGGACCTCTCCCGGCTCTTCCGCAACCTCATCGACAACGCCGCCCGGTACGCACGGACGAGGGTGTCCCTCACGGCGGGGGCCGAACCGGACGCCATCCGGGTCGAGATCGGCGATGACGGACCGGGAATCCCGGTCGAGGAACGCGAGCGGGTCTTCGACCGCTTCGTCCGCCTCGACGCCGACCGGGGACACGGCACCCGCTCCACCGGACTCGGGCTGCCCATCGCCCGGGAGATCGCCACAGCGCACGGCGCCAGGATCACGCTCACCGAGACCGACGGCGGCGGAACGCGCGCCGTGGTGCCCCGGCCGCGCTGACCTGAAGCGTGGCGTTCGAAGGCACGGGAGACCTGTTGCCCATTGAGCGGCGCGCATGACCCACCACGCCGGCGGCCCCGTGGAGCAGGCCACCCGGCCGGCCCCCCGACTCCCCGCGAGCGCCCGCCGGATGGATGGGAACCGATGGATCATCCAGCGTGACCTGGCCGACAACCGTGAGTCGTAACCGAGGTGGAACGCTCGCGACCGTCACCAGGGCGGTCAGCAAAAGGCCGGTCGTTGCGGGGCAAAGATGCCGGGACTGTCGGGTCATGTTTTTCCGGTGACCGTCTGTCATGGCAGATGGCCCCGGTCTTCCCTCTCGAAGCCGGGAGCGAGGAGGGGACGCAGCCCGGCGTCAGCCGCCACCCGAGCCGGCCGAGGCCGAACCGCCGGAGGTCCAGCCGGAGTTGGGCTGCGGCCGAGCGCGCGTGCTGCGCTCGGTGCGCAGCTCCACCACAATCCCAGCCGGGCCCAGCAGGGCCTCCAGCGCGTCGGCGAGCCGCTGCGGGTCGCCCCCGAACGGGAGCGCGAGCTGCTCCCGGACGCCCCGCAGGACGAGTTCCAGCGCAAGCGTGGAGACGGCCGGCTTGTAGTCCCCCTGGTACGGCTCCACCACCTTGTGCGTCAGCCGCACCTCGCGCAGGGCCTTGACGGGCAGCCAGCCATCCGGCCCGGCGGCCCGAACCAACCGCAGGGACGCGGGCACCCCGGCCGGCGCGAACTCCACCCGCAGAATGTCGCGGGCCCTGGAAAAGGCCAACACCGGCCAGCCGATCAGGTACTCCAGCCCGGCGATCACTCCCACCACCACGAACACGGTCGACGCCCGCGCCCCGGCCAGCGCCATCCAGAAGGCGACGAGCAGGGTCGGCACGCCCAGGACTAACGGAGTGAACAGCGCCGCCCCCGCCGAGGTCAACGCGTTCCACGCCGATCCGACCGGGCCGGCGCGCAGGACCAGATCCGTCGAGTCGGGGCCTTGTCTCAGCAAGGGATCGGTGGCCATGCCTCCAGCGTAGGACCGGTCCGCAAGAGCGCCCCGACCATATCCGGGCCAATGGGGGGCACGACTTCTGACGGTCCGTAGCCCTCAGCCGACGGGCGCGGGCTCCCGGGGCTCGAACCATTTCGCAGCCCTGGCACCCACGCTCGAGCAAGCCGCCCGCACCGCGTCGAGGAAGGCGTTCGTCCTGCCCGACGGCACCCTGCTGCCCATCGACCGGGTCGCGGCCGACCGGCCGTTCTACTCGGGCAATGCTGGTGGAGCGGGCCCGGTGAGAGGGACTGCAGCTGACCGGGCAGGGCGGGCTGCTGCAGCAGCTGACCAAGCGGGTCCTGGAGTCCGCCCTGGAAGGGCTCATCCGACACGGACACGGGCGGCCCGGACAGGCCCTTCTCGACAGGCTCCACGGTCTCCAACTCCACAGCGTTGTCGGCCACTTGACGTGGCCCTCGTGATCGTCGGATTCGCCGTTAGATTCAGAGCTCGCGCAGATGGGCGGCATGGGGAGCGCCGGCATCGAGGCAGGCCAGGTCTCGGTGATCACGGAGTTGGGACGCTCTGTGACCAGTGGGAGACCTGTGCCCGTTCTTCCTTCATGGCTGACCGACCCGCTGTGGGACCAATTCGCGGCGTTGTTGCCCAAGCACCCTACGATCGATCCATCCCATCCGTTGGGTTGCCACCGCCGCCGGCAGCGACCGGATCGTGTTCGACAAGTTGCCGCAGCTCCTGCGGTTCGGCTGCTCCTACCAGGCGATCTCCGACACGACCCGCTCGGCGACCACCATCCGCAACCGCCGCGATGAGTGGATACGACTCGGCGTCTTCGCCCGGCTCAAATGGATCGCGCTTGAGTTCTACGACCGGATTGTCGGGCCGGATCATCACGGTCTGGCTTCCGCTGGTGCCCTCGGCATCGACGCTCGGCGCTCTGCTGCGACTGACGGTCATCTGGCCTCAGACGCCCTCTGGCGCCCGCGGCGTGTATCCGCACAATGGGCAGCAGGACCGGACCGGTCGTGGACGGGGGCGGGGGACCGCATGGAGTCGGACGGCATGGAGCTATCGGAGGCGATCGCCGCGGTGCGCGCTGGGCTCGCCGGCGCCAGGGACGAGGGTGTGGGCAGCGATGTGAGGTTCGTTCCGGAAGAGGTGGTCCTCGACTTCGCCATCGAGTTGCGTCGCAGCATGAGGGCCGGCGGCGGGGCGAAGGCGTTCGTGCTGTCGGCCGACGCCGGGGGCGAGTCGGCTGGGACCCGTGCCCAGCACATCACCGTCCGGTTCCGCGTAACAGACAGGGACGGTGGGGAGCTGCCGGTGAGGGATCGCGTGCGCCGGGATCAGTTGCGTCGGCCGGGAGGGCGCTGAAACGCGGCTTGGCCGGGGCCATGACTAGGGGAGACCGGCAAACGGGAGGGAGAGGCGTGACCTTCGACGCGGCGTCAGTCGCCGAAGTCCTGGGCGAAAACGGCTCCTACGGATCAGGGTACGAGGTCGATGCCGGCCTTGTGCTCACCTCGGGCCACGTAGTGAGGAACGGTGATTCACGCCGCGACCGGGCGGCGAAGGTCAGGTTCATGGTGGAGGGCGCCGACTGGGTACAGGCCTACGTGATCTGGCACGACGAGTGTCTGGACGCTGCACTGCTGGCGGTGTCCACGGACCGTTCGTTCACCTCCCCGGTCCGCTACGGCGAGCTCACCGGCGCCGATCCGCAGCACCCCGCCGGTTGCGGTGTGATCGGCTTTCCCCAGGTGCAGGCCACACCGCACGGGCGGGAGCCGATGGGCGTCTCTGGAACGGTCGACGCGTCGACCCTGAAGTTCAGCTCCCGTTACCAGATCCAGCTGGCGCCCTTGGAACGCCGTAGTGACTGGAGCGGCATGTCCGGCGCGGCCGTATTCTGCGGTCCGCTGCTCATCGCTGTCGTACGCAGCGTCCCGGACGGCTTTCACGCGGCGCGGGTCAACGCCGTACCCGTAGCTCTGCTGCTTCGGGACGCCTCTTTCCGGACGGCGCTGTGCGGGACGGGGTGCGAGTCGCCCAGACCTGGATCGGTCGACCCGCATTCCGCGCTCAGGGCGCCGTGCGGGCCGGAATGCGAGGTACCTGCTCTTGAATCCGTCGAGCTGCAGCCTTTGCTGGAGGCGCCTCCCCGTCCCGGCCCGCGCGCCCTGACGACGCCCTACGAGGGCGGGCCGTCGGTCTCCTACCTCCTCCATCCGCGCATCCGAACAGTGCCGTTCATCGGGCGCGGCCCGGAGCAGCACCACCTCAGGAAATGGGCCGATTCGCCGCGCCCCTTCGACTTCATGACGGTAACGGGTCCGATGGGCGCCGGAAAGACGAGGCTGGCCGTCGAGCTGGCGCAGTGCCTGGGCGACGAATGGGTCACCGGATTCCTGCGGACCGAACCACCCCGCGCCTCGCCCCCACCGGCCCTGCACCCCCTCACCACCAGCGCCCGTCCGATTCTGCTGGTGATCGACTACGCCGAGACCCGGCCCGCGTGGCTGAGATTGGTCCTGCGGGCACTGGGGGGTTACGGCCGCGACCGGGTCCCGGTGAGGCTGCTTCTGCTGTCCCGGGTCGCGGAGCCGTTCCACGACGAAGCCATGCGGCAGTGCGAGCACGCAGGCCTCCGCGCCGACGGCGACAAGACTCTCCGGATCGGGCCGCTGGAGCCGGGCGACCACGACCCGACGGTGTCCCTGTCCGATGCCGCCCATGCCTTCGTACGGCGGCTGTACGGAGAAGATCCGCTCAACTTTCTGTTTGAATCGGCCATCTACCAGCATCTTCCCGACCGTCCGCCGACGGATCCGTTCTCCCTCAGCCTCGCGGCGTGCGCGGCCGCGATCACCGCGTTCGAGGGAGCCGCCTCCGGCCGCGCGACACCGGCGTCTCCCTTTGAGGTCGTCCTGGCCAGGGAGGAGCGGTACTGGATGCGCGGCGCCGGGGTGTTCGGACTGTCTGACGACCGCGAGACCCTGGAACTGCTGCGCACGCTCGTCGTCACGCAGACGCTGTGCGGCGGCCGGGACGTGCGCGAGGCGGCGGCCGCGCTCAGAGCGGGCCGGAGCGCGCACTACCGACACTGGGGGGACGACCAGCCGAGGCCCGACCAGCTCAGGCCGCTGCACCGCCTCCTGCGCGCCCTCTACCCCTCGCACGACGCCGAGTGGGGCCGCCTCGGCCCGCACGCCCTGTCCGCCCATCTGATCGAATCCGCCGAGCACGACGATCCGGGGCTGACGCGCTCCATCCTCACGGCTCCGGGACTGAGCCGGGACCAGCGCCAAGCGGGTCTGGAAACCCTGCTGCTGGGCGCCTCCCACCGTCCCGGCCTGACCGGTCTCGCACGCCACATCGCGGACGCTCTGGGCTACGGACTTCCCGAGTGGTTCACGCGGGGACCGGAAGAACCGCCCTTCCCTGGACCCGATGCCGCTCCACCGGCTCTGCTCGACCCCGATATCGAGCCGTTCGGCTTCACTGTCGAGGGCCCCCTGGACGAGCCCCTCCCCCCCGACACCAGCCCGAACCAACCACCGGACTTCCGGGAAGGCCCAGAAAGCCCGGACGACCTGGGCGGCCTCGAATGGTGAGCTGAATGCGCGTTCGAGAGACCTCAGGAGCCTCCGAGCGACCCCTACCACCGCCCGCGCACCGGCTCCGTAACGGACGGCGTTCGCCTTGTCGTGCGAGAGTCGGAAGTGACTCTTCCTCAGGTTCTTGCCAATCGCCCTGTTCGCGGCGACAGATCAGTATGGCAAAAGTCCGCCAGGTAGCGGACGAAGTCGCCAGCCGGCCACGCGCCCCCAGACGAGCGATCCGAGCACGGGCACCCGCACGCCCGCCCCTCCCTCACGCCTGTGCGGACTCCGTGTCCGGGACCGGCGCGGTGAGGTATTCCTCCGTGATCTCCTTCGGTCCGAACGGCCAGACCTTCTCGAAGCGCGCCCACAGCACGTACGCCACGATGCCGAGCGCCAGCCAGGCCAGCGACCATTCGATGGGATGGCGGCCGGGCGAGTTCTTGTCGGCATAGCCGTAGATCACCAGCCAGCCGACCAGGGCGAGCAGGCTGGGCAGGGGATACAGCCACATCTTGTACGGGCGGCGCAGGTTCGGCTGCCGCCTGCGCAGGACCGTCACCGCGGCGATCTGGGCGAGCGCCTGGACGAGGACCATCACCGTGGTGAGGAGCTGGATCAGCGTCGCCAGGTCGGTGTGGCGGCCGATGAGGAAACCGATCGCCGTCACCACCCCCATGGTGGCCAGGCCCAGCGTGGGGAAGCGGTGCCTGGGGTGCAGCTTGGCGTACGGGCGGAAGAAGACCCGTTCGCGGGCCGCGTCGTACGGTACCCGGGAGCCGCCCAGAAGGCCGGTGAAGACGGAGGCGAAGGCGGTGATCAGGATGAGGACGGTGACGGTGTCGGCCGCGCCCCTGCCCCAGGTCTCCTCCAGGACTGCCGAGGCGACGGAGGTGGAGGCGATGTCGCCCGCGTCCTTCATGCGGTGCCAGTCGATGACGCCGAGCGTGCCGATCTGCAGCAGCAGGTAGATGGCCATGATGCCGAGGATGGAGAAGATGATGGAGCGGGGCAGTGTACGGCCCGGGTCCTTGATCTCGGCGCCCATGTACGCGGTCGTGTTGTAGCCGAGGTAGTCGTAGACGCCGATCGTCAGGCCCGCGGCGAAGCCCAGCCAGAAGTGGTTGCTGGTGAGGTCGAAGGCGTGCGCCGGGTAGGTGAAGGCCAGGTCCGCGCTGAAGTCGGTGGCCGCGGCCACGATCACCAGGAGGACCGAGGTGATCATGACGGTCCACATCACGGCCGTGATCCGGGCGATGTGCTCGATGCCCCGCCACAGCAGGACGATCACCAGCAGGATCATGCCGAGGCCGACCAGATCGCCGGTCGTCTTGCCCATGTCCGGTGCCAGATAGCCGAGGTACTGCACGAAGCCGACCACGCCGGTGGACATGATCAGCGGGATGAAGAGCATCGCCGTCCAGACGAACAGGAACGGCATCAGCCGTCCGGTGCGGTACTGGAAGGCCTGGCGCAGATACACATAGCTGCCGCCGGAGCCTGGCATCGCCGCGCCCAGTTCGGCCCAGACCAGGCCGTCGGCGAGGGCCAGCAGCGCACCGGCGAGAAAGCCGATCACCGCCTGCGGGCCGCCGAACGCGGTGACCATCAGCGGGATCGTCACGAACGGCCCGATGCCGCACATCTGGCTCATGTTGATGGTGGTGGCCTGGAACAGGCCGACACGGCGGACGAAGCCGCCCTCGGGTGGCGGGCTACCGGACATGGGTCCTCCTGAAGCGGACGCGGGAGAGGTGCGACGGGCCGACCGACGCCACTCGGCGGCCGACGGATCAAGGGCGGCAGGTATCCGGCCGACGCAGGGCTCCCCTTGGCTCACCCGGCGAGGCTGAGAGCCGGCTCTCGGGCACTGACTCTCGCTTGGGCGATAAAGTTAAGGAGCCTTACTAGATGCGTCAAGAGGGTGTCCCACATGCGTGAGAATGGTGCGATGCCCGCCAGCGACGTCGCCGAGCAGCCGGATCAGCCGTGGAACCGTCAGCGGTTGCGCAGCACCAACGAGCGCCTGCTCCTGGACCGGCTGCGTTCCGCCGGCGCCGCTTCACGCGCGCAACTCGCCCGGGAGACGGGCCTGTCGAAGCCGACCGTCTCCAGCGCGCTGGCGGCCCTGGCGGAGGCGGGCCTGGTGCGCGAGGTCGGCACGCACGCGCCGGAACGCGGCCGGGTCGCCGTCCTCTACGCCCCGGACCCGTCCGCGGGGTACGCGCTCGGCATCGATATCGGGCGCGGTTGGCTGCGCGTGGCGGTCGCCAACCTGGACGGCGAGCTGGTGGCCCGGGCGGACGTGCGCAACCGGGCCCGCTCCTCGGGAGGCCTGGCCGATCTCGTGGTCGCCACAGCGCGGCAGGTGGTCGCGAACTCCGGTGTCGCCCAGGACGAGGTGGCCCACGCCGTGGTGGGCACGCCGGGCGTGTACGACGCGGAGCGGCGGCGGGTGCGCTTCGCGATGCATCTGCCGGGCTGGGGGCGGGCCGGGTTGGTCGACCGGATGCGTGAGGAACTGGGCGTACCGCTGGAGGTCCACAACGACGCCAATCTGGCGGCGTTCGGCGAGTACACGTACGGCGTCGGCGCGGGCAGCAGGCTCTTCGCGTACATCATGATCGGTACGGGGCTCGGCATGGGCGTGGTCAGCGAGGGCCGGGTGTTCTCCGGGGCGCACGGCGGTGCCGGGGAGATCGGGTTCCTGCCGTGGCCCGGGCAGCAGCGGCTCCGGACGCTGGAGGACGCCGTCTCGGGAGTGGCGGTCGTGGAGTCGGCGCGTAGGTTCGGGATGACCGGGCAGCTCACCGCCAAGGCGGTCTTCGACTCGGCCCGGCAGGGAAATCCCGCCGCGGTCAAGGCGGTTGAGCTGGAGAGCGAGCGGATCGCGCACACGGTCGCGGCGGCCGCGGCCGTGCTCGACCCGGATCTCGTGGTCCTCGGCGGGGGCGTGGGGCACAGCGTGGACCTGCTGCTGCGGCCCGTACGGGAGAACCTACGCGCGCTCACCCCCCTGCGGCCGAAGATCGTGCCCAGCCGGCTCGGCGAGGACGCGGTGCTGCTGGGCGCGGTGGCCACGGCCCTGGGGACGGCGCGGGACGTGGTGTTCGAGCGCCGATCGGCGTCCTGACCAACTCGCATACCGGCAAAGGTGATTGACACGTCTCGCCCGGCCCCCTAGCTTGAGGCTGGTTAGTAAAGTTTCCTAACTTGAACGCTTGAACTGCAGTGCCGTAGCGCGGATGCTCCCCACCTCTCTAGGAGACAGACGTGTTCCACCGCCCTGCCGCCAGAACCCGCCTCGCCACGGCAGCCGTCGCCCTGGGCCTGCTCTGTACGCTCTCCACGAGCGCGTGGGCCGGTGCCCGCGACGCGGCACCGCCCCGCTACCGGACGCAGACCACCGCCGTCGCCTCCCGCGCCGGCAGTGCCACCGCGCTGTCCGGCTACACCATCCAGTCGACCGCGAAGGTCACCGACTCCGCGGCGGCCGTCTCCTCCCCGGGGTATCCGGCGAGCGGCTGGTATCCGGCGGGCTCCCGCTCCACGGTGCTCGCGGCGCTGCTGGCGGACGGGAAATACGCCGATCCGTTCTACTCGACCAACCAGCGGCAGATCCCCAAGGCCGACTTCCAGGTTCCCTGGTGGTACCGGTCGGACTTCACGGTCGCCGACACCTCCGAGCGCACGTATCTGGACTTCAGCGGGGTGATCTCGGCGGCCGACGTCTACGTCGACGGACAGCAGGTCGCCAAGGCCGCCGACATGGCGGGCACGTACACCCGACACGAGCTGGACGTCACCTCACTGGTGCGCCCGGGCACCAACACGGTGGCCTTCCGCATCCAGCGCAACGACCCCCGCAAGAACCTCACCATGGGCTGGATCGACTGGCTGCAGCCGCCCCCCGACGAGAACATGGGGATCGTCCGCGATGTGCTGGTGCGGCGCGGCGGCCCGGTCGCCCTGCGCGACGCGCACGTCGTCACCGGACTCGATGTGCCGTCCCTCTCCACCGCGGACCTGACGGTCAAGGCCCGGGCCCGCAACGACTCGGACTCGCCCGTCACGACCACCGTCTCGGGCAGCATCGGCGCGATCTCGTTCAGCAAGTCCGTGTTCCTGGCCGCCCACGCGACCAAGACGGTCACCTTCGCTCCGGCCGAGGTCCCCGGGCTGCGACTGGCCTCGCCGAAGGTGTGGTGGCCCGCCGGAATGGGCGGGCAACCCCTGTACGCCCTCGACCTCAGCGCGTCCGTCGCCGGCATCGTCTCGGACGCGGCGCACGAGAACTTCGGTATCCGCGACGTGAAGGCCCCCCTCGACTCCGACGGCGCCCGGCAGTACAGCGTCAACGGACGCAAGCTGCTCATCAGGGGAGGCGGCTGGTCGCCCGACGAGTACCTTCGCTGGGACAGGACATACGCCGAGGACCGCCTGAAGTACGCGCTCGACCTCGGCCTTAACACCGTCCGCCTCGAAGGGCACATCGAGCCGGACGAGTTCTTCGACCTCGCGGACCGCTACGGCATCCTCACGCTGCCCGGCTGGGAGTGCTGCGACAAATGGGAGGGGAACGTCAACGGCGGCGAGCCCGGCGACAAGTGGACCGCCGAGGACTACCCGGTCGCAGGGGCGTCGATGGCCGCCGAGGCCGCCCGGCTGCGTGACCACCCCAGCGTCATCTCCTTCCTCATCGGCAGCGACTTCGCTCCCGACGCGACCACCGAGAATACCTACCTCGACGCACTGAAGGCCGCCGACTGGCCCACCCCGGTGGTCGCGGCCGCCTCCGACACATCCTCACCTGTCAGCGGACGTTCAGGCATGAAGATGTCCGGCCCCTACGACTGGATCCCGCCGAACTACTGGTACGCCAAGCGAGAGGGCGGCGCCACCGGCTTCAACTCCGAGACCAGCGCGGGTCCCGACATCCCCACACTCGACACACTGCGCCGCATGATGAGCGCGGCAGAACTCGACACCCTCTGGAAGAACCCGAGCGCCAAGCAGTACCACCGGTCGCCGTCGTCGACCTTCAGCACCCTGAAGCTCTACGACGACGCGCTGACCGAACGCTACGGAGCCCCCAGCAGCCTCACCGACTACGTACGCAAAGCACAGCTAGCCCAGTACGAGAACGTCCGGGCCCAGTTCGAGGCGTACGGACGCAACGCCAGCGACTCTTCCAAGCCGTCGACCGGGGTTGTCTACTGGATGTTCAACAGCGGCTGGACCTCGCTCCACTGGCAGCTGATGGACCGTTACCTCGACCAGGGCGGCGCGTACTTCGGTGCGAAGAAGGCGAACGAGCCGCTGCACGTCCAGTACTCCTACGACGACCGGTCGGTCGTCGTGGTGAACAACCGGCACGCCTCCGCGTCCGGCCTCACCGCCCGCGCCACGCTCTTCAGCACTGACGGCACGCAGAAGTACGACAAGACCGTCACCGGAGTGACGGTCGGCGGCGACGGTGCGCGCGGCACCGCGCTCACGCTGCCCTCCTCGGTGAGCGGTCTGTCGCCGACGTACCTCGCACGCCTCGTCCTGAGCGACTCCACGGGCAAGGAGGTGAGCCGCAACGTCTACTGGCTCTCCACCAAGCCCGACACGCTCGACTGGGACAACACCGACTGGTACTACACGCCCACGACGAGCTACGCGGACCTGAAGGGGCTGAGCGCCATGGCGCAGGCGCCGGTGTCTGCCACGGCGTCGACGACCTCGTCGGGTGACACGTCGACCACGACGGTCACCGTGCGCAACACGGACGGCGGCAGGACGCCGTCGCTGCTGACGGACGTGCACCTGGTGGACGGGGCGGGCAAGCCGGTGCTGCCGGTGCGGTGGTCCGACAACGAGGTCGGTCTCTGGCCCGGCGAGTCGGTCACCCTGACGGCCACGTACCGGACGACCGATCTGCACGGGTCCCAGCCGCGGGTGCGGGTCTCCGGGTGGAACACACCGGAGCGCACGGTTCCGGCGGCCTGATCCGACGGGGGTGGGCCGGCCCGGCCCACCCCCGTGGGGGTTCAGGTCACGTTGGGCCCGGTGTCGTCGATGACGAGCGGTGTCTCTCGCGGTGCGCGCCCACCACCGCAAGGGTGTTCCCGGCCCGGCCCGGCGAGGCAGCGCGGGGTGGCGGCCGCCGACCCCCACGGACTGCTGCGCTCGTACTGCCGCAGAACGGCCCGCGTCGACCCGTCCCCCATGGTCGCCCACCGCGCCATCCAGGCGGCGGAAGACTCGGACACCGAGACTCGTGCCAGCCCGAGTGGCCGATGAACGGCACCTGAGGCGGGGCCTCAGGCCTCTCCTGCCGAAAGCCCGGATCCTGCGGCAAGCCGAGGGTGTTCTGGTCGGACATGGCGGCATCGTTTCCTCCGACCAACCCCCCTTCCAGACCCGGGGCGCCCTTCGCTTCGACTGAAATGGCCCGATGAATTATCGAGAAACGTCGATCCGTGGCCCGTAATGCCGCAGTCTGTATTGACCTGAGATCTAAGTGGTCCTACCTTTCCCTGGGTTGAGTTCCGGTGATCCCACGGGAGGGGTCTATGCCCACGCGCCGCAGAGCCGCCCTCGTCACCCTCGTATCCACCGTCCTGACCCTCGGCCCACCGGCGCTCGCCGCTCACTCGCTCGCCACTCCGGGCCCCGCCGCATCCGCGGATGTCTACGTGGCACCCCGAGGCGACGACCACGCCGACGGCAGCGCCCGGCACCCCGTCCGCACGCTGGACCGCGCCCGGGACGTGGTGCGGGGCCGGGTCGCCGGCATGCGCGCCGACCTGACGGTCCATCTCGCGCCGGGCACCTATCGCCGTACCGGCCCGCTCGTGCTGGACGCCCGCGACTCGGGGGCGAACGGGCACCGGGTGATCTGGCAGGGCGTCGGCGACTCGGTCATCAGCGGCGGGCTCCGGGTTGCCGGATGGCACCGGGCCCCGGGGCACAAGGGCCTGTGGGCCGCTCCCGCTCCCCGAGGACTCACCGGCACTCGGCAGTTGTACGTCGACGGAGTACGCGCCCAGCGGGCCCGCGGCGCCGTGCCGGTCACGCTGACCCAGACCGCGACCGGCTACACCGCCTCCTCCGACGGCCTCGCCCACTGGAAGCACCCCGAGGACGCCGAGTTCGTCTACACCAGCGGCGAAGCCCTGTGGAACATCGAACGCAACGGGCTCGGCCAGTGGACCGAGCCGCGCTGCCCGATCGCCTCCGCCGACGGCACCGCCATCACCATGGCGCAGCCCTGCTGGGACAACTCCAACAAGCGGGTCGAGTTCCCCGACATCCCCGGCCGCACGGTGAGCATGGTCGGCCCCGGCCGCCTCACCAACGGCGGCAAGCCGTCGTACGTTGAGAACGCCTACGAACTCCTCGACCAGCCCGGCGAGTGGTACCTCGACAAGGGCGACCACACGGTCTACTACCTTCCCCGTCAGGGCGAGGACCTCGGCCGCGCCGACGTCGAGGCAGCCGCGGCCGAGAAACTGCTCGACGGACGCGGCACCGCGGACTCCCCCGTCCATGACATCTCCTTCCGCGGCATCCGGTTCAGCTACGCGACCTGGCTGACTCCGTCCCGGCCGGAGGGCTTCTCCGAGATCCAGGCCGGCTACACGGTCACCGGCGACCACGGCTGGGCCACACAGGGTCTGTGCCAGTACGTCCAGGGCGGAACCTGCCCGTTCGCCTCCTGGACCAGGATGCCGGGCAATGTCTCCTTCGCCCACGACCAGCGCGTGGAGTTCACCGACGACGTCTTCGCCCATCTCGGCGCCTCCGGACTGGAACTGGCCGCCGGCAGCGCGGACTCCTCGGTCAGCGGGAGTGTCTTCACCGACGTGTCCGGCAACGGGCTGGAGATCGGCGGAGTGGACGGACAGACCCCGGCGTCGGGCGTGCGGGTGACGGACAACCACCTCTACGGGCTGCCCCGCGAGTACCACGGCGGGGTGGGCATCCTCAACGGCTACACCCAGCACACCACCATCGCCCACAACCAGATCGACCACGTCGCCTACTCGGCGATCTCGATGGGCTGGGGTGGCTGGCCCGACAAGATCGGCGAACCCGCGACCCCGAATCCCAGCCATGACAACGTCGTACGCGACAACCTGGTCTTCGACTACATGCAACTGCTCGACGACGGCGGCGGCGTCTACACCCAGGGCCTGACCGGCACCTCCCTGACCGACGGTGAGAAAGTCACCGGCAACGTCATCCATGACCAGTGGGGACTGGGCAAGAGCGTCTACACCGACAACGGCTGCACCTACGAGACCGTCGAGGGCAATGTCCTCTACCGCGCCTCCTACGCCAACGTCGCCTCCCGGCACACCGACTACCGCGACGGCCTCGGCAACAACGACCCCACCCTGATCAAGGACAACTGGTGGGAGGAAGGCACGGCCGACGGGGACAACAAGGGCCTGGTGACCCGCGGCAACAAGATCATGGCCGGATTGTCCGACGCACCGCCGGACGTCCTCGCGAACGCCGGACTCGAACCCGCCTACCGGCACCTGCTGACCCTGCGCGTCGGCGGCGTCTCCGTGCCCGAGGCGCCGACCCGGGTCGGCACCAGCACGGCGGGGGCCGACGCGCTGTACGTGACCTTCAACCCCACCTTCGCGGACGGCGGTTCGCCGGTGACCGGCTACACGGCACGGGCGTACGACCCCGCGGGCCGTCAGGTAGCCCAACAGTCCGTCGGCGCCGCCGAGTTCAAACGCACCGCCCTGCTGCGCATCGGCGGACTGCCGGCGGGCGGCGGCCCCTTCACGGTGACCGTCGCCGCGAGCAACGGCCAGGGCACCGGCGCTCCCTCGCTCGCCTCGGCGCCGCTGAGACCTACGGCCGCGAGCGCGCTGCCCGCCGCGCCGACGAGCCCGAAGCTGCGCACCGCGGCCACGGCCGCCACCCTCGTCTGGACCCCGCCGACCGGTACGGGTGACGCGAAGATCATCGGATACCGGGTGACCGTCTCCGACGGACGCGACCCGATCGCGGTGACCGGCCGGGACGTCCTGGTCACCCAGCCCTCCGCCAAGGGCATGTTCCGGGTGATCGGCGGACTGAAGCCCGGCACGGCCTACACCGTCACGGTCGCCGCGGTCACGGCGGCGGGCACGGGCCCCGCGGCCACGGTCAGCGGGACCACGACCGCCGGGTAGCCCACCGAAGCCGTCCAGGACCCCGCAGCCCGACGCCGGCCGCTTCCGCCGACGGTCGAGGACAGGCCCTCGACCTGAGGCTGCTGCCGGAACCGACTGATCCCGTGTCCGAACCCGGTACGCCCACCTCCACGGGTGGGCGTCGGGGGAGGGCACTCATGAGACCGCTCACGTCGGCTCGACGGTGAGGAAAAGCATGCTCGGAACGCTCACCCCCAACTTCGACTACATCCCGGGCGAGACAGACTCCCCGGTCGGCACGTCGTCGGGGCTCTACAGGGCGACGGTGAGGTGTTCTTGAAGGCCGCGGCCCCGGGGCCGGGCCGCGGCGCTGTGTCGTGTGCCGAAGGTGGGCTTACGCCGCGCGTTGCCGGCCTGGACGCGTCCCGATCACGAAGTCCGCGCGCCACTGCAGATAGGCGCGAAGGACGACTTCGGTGTCGCTTTGGGTGAGGATCCCAGATCGGCCGCCCCGGCCGTACGCGGTTCGGCCGGGTCCGGGGCGTGCCGGTCGGGTCACAAGTGGCCGTGTGGGATCAATCGTTGACCGGCCAGGTCAAGTGTCGGGCGTAGTGGGCCCATACGGCCATGACCATGAGTACGGCTGTCATGCCGCCCAGGGTCATGACCGTCGGGGGCGAGCCGGCGTCGACGACGAAGCCGCCGCGCAGGGCGCCGAGGGAGATCGTGGCTTGGAAGGAAGCGGTGAACATGACGGACGCAGCCTCGGGGGTGTCGGGGCTCGCCTTGGTGAACCAGGTCTGGGACGAGACGGGAACGGCCCCGTAGCCCACGCCCCAGACGACGAGGAGAGCGATGGCTCCGGCTTTCCACTGCCCCAGCACGGGAAGGAGCAACGTGGCGACCGCGATCATGCCGGCGGCGGCACCCAAGGTGGCGCGCGGGTGGCGCGTGACCAATGAGCCGCCCAGGAAGTTGCCGAGGATGCCCGCCACGCCGTAGATGAGCAGGAAGACGGTGAGCAGCCCGGAGCTGACGTTGGTGACCTGCTCGAGGAATGGGGTGACGTAGGTATAGGTCCCGAAGTGCGCCAGGACGACCAGCACGGTCAGCAGCAGCGCGAAGCGGGTGGCGACGCTGTTGAGCATGCCGCGCAGCACGGTCAGGCGAGTCGTCTGACGGGGCGGCAGGGGCGGCATGACAATCAGCAGCATGATCAGCACGGCGACGGTGAGGCCGCCCATGGCGACGAACGCGGTGCGCCGTCCGGTCAGGTCGCCGATGAAGGTGCCGGCCGGCACGCCGAGTACGGAGCCGAGGGGGACGGCGGAGATCGGCCGCCTGGCCCAACTGGGGCTCGTGGACCGTGGTCACCCACGGCGCGAATCCGAGGTGCCCCCAGTACGCGACCACCAGCGGCACCCGGTCCTGCAGCGGAAGCTTCCAGGGCCGACCACGGCCCGGCGTCCCGGTGCCCTCGCGGCACAGTTGATTCACCAACTTGCCGAAGATGCGCGGACTCAGCCCGGTGAAACGGGGCTGTCCAAGACGGCCCCGACGCCGTGATCACACCAGCCACGGGCCCAAGACCATCCCTCATTTGAAATCGCTTACGGGATGCGGTGCTACTCAGTTCCGCCATCGGACCTTTACGGCTGAGGCGGCCTTGCCCACCGACCGTCGAGATCGAAGGAGTCAACTGGCGCATTGAAGTCGAGGGTCCATTGTGCAAATACGAACCCACCCAGGAAGAGCTTCACAGGCCACTCTGGCTGCGGAATGGTGGGTGGCGCCTCTTCGTCTGTCAGTGTGAGTAGCCTTGCATCTGGTAGGTCCAGCAATGACAACGCACCTTGATCGCCGGATTGTGGAGCAAACAGGCTCTGGAAAGGATCCGACGTGACTACCCCAGGACCGTCGTCCCCATGGATGTGATCAAACCAGAAATCCTCCACAGGATTACCGCCATCATCAAACCTTGTGAAGCCGAACCTAGTTACCTGGTTCCCGTTCTGATCCGTGGCGTTTACGTCCAGAGTCGTTGGGGTCAATCCGATAGGCATCAGACGATCCTTTCTGCAAGTCGACTTAACCTTCCCAGTTCGCGAGCAGCAATCAAACGGCACCTCGTCACACTTGACCTGGCGCGGAAGGCGTACGAACAACCCGGCAATTCGAGCGTAAAAAAGTCCTTCTTCTAGCATGCGCGTGCACGGTCTTGATGTCCATCGCGGGACGAGGAGCGGGAGATGCAGGAGCAACAGTGGCCGGAGAACGTCATGTGCGCATGGTCTGGCGGACGAAGTACCCGAGGGTCGTCTCCGGGCGGTAGACCGGGTGGGAGACAATCGCGGTCGGCTCGATCAAAATCTGGTGGCCGGCCTGGCGGGCCCGGTCGATGAACTCCCGGTCCTCGCAGTCGGCCATCCACCGGCCCCGGCGTCCGAGATCGGTTCGGAACAGGCCGATGTCCAGCGCGGTCTGACGGTGAAAAAGCCGATTGCAGCCGGTGACCCAGTACGGCCACACGGCCAGTTCCCGGCCTCCGGGCCAGTCCACCGTGCCGTGGCACTCCCGCAGCGCCTTCGTCAGGGCCACGGCCTGACCGCCCGGATGCTGCACGGTGGTGCGGCCCCCGACGGCGAAAACCTTCTCCTCCTCGATGGCGTCGGCGAGGGCCTGCAGCCGGCCGGAGGCAGAGGTGATGTCGGGGTCGGTGATGGCGCTGTACCGGCCGCGGGCCGCGCAGATCCCGCGGTTGCGGCCCGCGCTCAGCCCGGGAGTCGGCTCGTACAGCACCCGTACGGGAAACGGCCGGTCGCCGTCGCGTACCGCGTCCGCGACCGGCCGGACGGGGCCGGGCAGGTCGCTGCCGACGACGACCGCTTCCATTCGCGGGTCGATGACGCTCATGAACAGGTCTTTCGCCGTGGTCATGAGCGGATCCCCTCGGAGATGTCGGCGAGGGTGCGTCTTCAGCGACCGCGCTACTACGTGGTGTGCAGAGGTTCCCTGAAGGACTTGCGGAACACCGGCCCGGCGAAGGGGATGATCGAGGACATCACCTTTGACTTCAACGAGGTGGGGTGCCGCTCGAGTCTGACGTCGACGCGGGTGCCGTTGTCCGTGGGAGTCATCTGGAACTGCCAGCCCCCCGAGCCGAAGGGCACCGAGTCACGAGTGGTGACGGTGACCCTGTTCGCCGAAGGGTCCCATTCGTAGCGTGCACGCTCCCACGACTTGCCGTTCCCCTCGGTCACCTCCGCCCAGGTTTCACCCCGCTCGTGAACCTGGAAGTGCTCGGCATCGATGGACGACCACTCCTCGACACGGGATGGGGTGAAGTTCGTCAGCACACCCATCACCTCGTCCGGGCTCATCGAGGAGTTCACGTGGAAGTGTAGGGATGGCATGAATTGCTCCCTGGTTCGAGATGACCACGGCCTGCCGGCGCCTTCGGTGTTTCGTTTCTCGCGTGCCTGGCTCACTTCGCCGCCGCCGGTCCGCAATGGCCGGAATGGCCAACTTCCTCCAGAATGCACCTCTGCCCAGCGCTCTGCACCAGCAGGTTGCGAGCCCGCACCCGTGTGGTCGTGTCCGGGACCGGCGTGGTCTCGCGGAGTGAGGAAGGCGGGCATTGCCGCAGGCGGGCTGATCACAGCGACTGGCCGCGGAGCCCGGTCGGGACCTGGGAGTCGACATCGTCCTGGACTGCCACCGAGTCCCCGTGCCGGCCGTCACACAACCTCGGCCCCGTGGACTCTGCGTCGATCGAAGACAAGCCCGCACTGCTGCGGATCCCTCGCCGACCGCAGCGGCGGCTCGCTTCACGCTCCCGCTGCGTACATCACCGACACAGAACACGCCGGGCATGCTGGTTTCGAAGGGTAGCGGCATGCGGTGGTCAGCCGGGAGAGCGACGTCCCGTCCGGTCAGCAGGAAGCCGTCGGGATCCATCGCCGGCTGCTGCGCGAGCCGATCCGTACGCGGTGCGGCACCGATGAACACGAACACGGCGCTGACCGCCACGATGGAGCGCCGCCGGCTCGTGCGGTCCACTGCATCGAGTCCCGTGATCCCGGAGTCAGCGGGCATACCGACCACCCCCGTTGGTACCTGTTGGTACCTGCACACGGACCCTCGGGTCGGCGGTGATCGCGTCGATCAGACAGCTCGACATCGACCATCGAATGCTCAAGATCGCCTCCTCGGACCAGGAGGTACACCGGCTCAGGTACACCGGCTCAGACGTTCGGGCCAAGAACAGTGCCGCTCGGCCTGCCGAGTCGCGCCGCCGACCACTGCCACGGGCCGTCCGTCCGAGTACGTCGCCTCGACGGCCGTGGCACGACGGCCGGTCCTTCACTGCTCGCGATGTCGCAGCCCGGTGCCGACGCGTGCCGAATACTCCGATCCACCAGCTGCCGGCTTCTTCAGCTGGTCCCCGGACAGCCGCCACACCGGGGCCCACTCCACATTTCTCGCCCCGCACAGGATCGTCCACGGGGGGCCTTCTTTCGCCTGGGCCCTGAGCAAGCTCCTGGCATCGGTCCATCCTGGGCGGGAGTGGTCAGCCGCTCCGTATCCCGATGGGCCGATCGCAGTGACGGTGGCGCCTGCGACCGCGCCGTGCACGATCGCGTGGGCGTCAGGCGAGTGCGCCTTCGGCGGAGTGGACAGCGCGCAGGGCGCGCTCGATCGTCTCCTGGTTCTCGCCGACTGGGGACACGTAGTCGAGGACGTCGCGTGCTGCGTCCTCCCCGAGCGTGCGAGTGATCACCCAGGTGGCCAGGTACTGGGACGCCAGGCAACCGCCCGCCGTGGCGATGTTCCCCTCTGCGTGAAACGGCTCGTCGAGCACAGGGATGCCGCGAGCTTCGACAAAGGGCCGGGTCTTCCTGTCCGTGCACGCCGGCATGCCGTCCAGGAACCCCAGGCGGGCGAGCACCAGAGCGCCGGAGCACTGGGCGCCGATGAGCTGGCGCGACGAATCGAGCCGCAGCTCGGATATCAGCTGCTCGTCGGCCACCACCTCTCGCGCCTTCACGCCGCTGCCGATCAGCACGACGTCGGCCTCGGTAACGAACTCCATCGGGCGCTGCCCCGTCACCTCGACGCCGTTCATCGACGTGACCACGGGTGTCGGCGTAGTGATGAGCGCTTCCAAGCCATCCCCGCGGCATCGGTTGATCAGCGCGGAAGCGATGAAGCTGTCGAGTTCGTTGAACCCGTCGAAGGTGACCACCGCTACCTGCATCGCAACTCCTTCACGTACGGCATCCGCGCCATCAGCAGTCTCCCCGGGGCCGCCCGTTCCGGACGAGGGCCAATCTGCTGCCGGTGGCCTGCCGACCATCGCTCGAGCGCCTGCCCACATCAGGTCCCGACGCACGGCTCCCGGACCGATCAGGCGATCCTCGCCCCTCCCCCGGCTCCCCGAGGCCCTCCGGCCCGGCTGCACGCATGCGTCAGTCGGCGGACAAGGGCGGTCGCGTCCACGGCAAGTGCCTCGTCCTCCTCCGCCGCGACGTTCGACTGTGAAGAGGAGCCGGTCCCGGTCTCCTGCAGAGCGATGCCATCACGACGGCAGTTCGGTCCCTGCCTGCTCGCGCACCATGTACTGGGCGTACCAGTCCGGCCAGTTCTCGTCCTCCGCACCGATGCGGCTCTCGTGCTCCCCGTGCGCGGCCGCGGCACGGCGCAGGGCGCTCGCCAGGTCCTCGGCAGAGGCGAACGTCGTGGTCGCGGGATCGAGGCGTCCCGGAAGCCGGCTGATGACCTCCTGCAGAAGCCAGCCGTTGCCGTCCGGGTCGCTGAAGGACAGAAACGACCTGTAGCTGGTCCGCTGTGGATCCGGTCCTGGCACCCGGGCCTTTGTCCCGGCGTGGTGGAAGACGCCGCCGGCGTCGCGGAACACCGCGCTCGGCTCGGCGCCGAGCCGATCAAGCTCAGCGTGTGCGGCATTGATGTCGTCCACGATCAGGTGCAGGCCCTGAGCTGAGCCCGGTGCCTGGGACGTGACCGAGGTGCCGAAGATGACCGATGCCGGTGAGCCCGGCGGCGTCACTTGCACTACCCGGAAGTTCTCGTCCGGGGCGACGTCCGCGTCCAGTCTCCAGCCCAGTCGCGTGGAGAAGCTCTTGGCCCGGTCGACGTCGGACACCGGCACCACCACGACTTCAAGTTTCATGTCCATTGACTGACACCTCCTGGGTGCGTACGAGATGCCGTGACGACGGGACTCGCAACGCCGGACGCGGGCCACGCCCGGGGGGGCCGGTCGGCGGCCTGGGCTACCCGGGCGGCGATGCGTGCCACGCGCTCGGCTCCGTCCGGCATTGCGAGGCCTCCTGGGGCCTCCGCGGCCCTCAGGCGTGATCGCGTGGGCTGTCGGTGTCCGGGCAGCGGGCCCGAAGCGAACTGTGTGCATCAGCAGACGCGGGTGGCGGACATGGGCATGGCCGTGGCCGGCAGGCGGCTACGGGCTGTCTCTGACGGCGCCGGAGGCGAGTCGGGTGAGCAGCCAGAAGGTGATCGCGGTGCCGGTGCCGTAGGCGACGTGTGCGCCGAGATCCCAGACCAGGACCTTTGTGTCGTACTGCCAGATCGGCCTGTAGAGCCCTGCGATCGGCAGGGTGACGTAGTCACCGGCGAACACCGCGGCACCCAACGGCACGCCATGGACAGGGGAAGGTCTGGGCAGCGATCCGGCCACGATGCCATAGGCGGCGCCCGCAGCTGAGCCGTAGGCCCAGTGAGCGATGGTGCTCGTGAGCCAGGCGGACCCCTCAGGAAGCCGGCGCTGGGTGAAACCCTCGATGACCCGCTTCGCCACCTGCCCCGGATCGGGGGCCTTCTCCCAGCTTTCGACCGGCGCGAATTCCCAGGCGAGTGGGCTGTCCGTCCCGCCTGAGCGACGGTACTTCAGGTAGTGGACGGCATCCAGACACACCGTTCCCACCGCCCCGGCCAGCAGGCCGGCCGTGACCGCCGCGAGGGGAGTCAGCGGGTTTCTTCGGGAGCGCATGACGCAATCTCCATGTCGGTCAGGGCCGAAACGATGACACCCTTCCTTACCCGGGCCGCGGCGCACAGGCATACCGCCCGCATCGAGTATCCGGCGGCCGGCGAACGTCCGCGAGCGCAGGCGGCGAGGGACCGTGGGTGCATGCGGGGCGACGTGCAGATTCGTTTCGTGACTGCCGTCACCCACGCTCGACGCGAGCATCGGCCGTGTCGTTGAGTGATGCCCTGCCGACAGATGGTTATCGTCCCTACGGGGTCCGCGGTTACTCGCCTACGTCCAAGGGTGCGGACAGCTGATGCACAGGCGTGTGGCTCCTGCGAACAGCCGACCCCCGCAGGCGAATCCCGACAGCGCAGGGCCGTATTTCCATTGGAGTTCCATGACCTCGGCAGGTTCCGGGCAGCGGCAAGCGCTCGCGCGCGCATTTGCTGTGGCGCGTCATGGGCGGTTGTGGCTGGTGCCGACCATCCTGTGCGCGCTGGTGGCGCTGTTCCTGACGCTGCTCTACATGGGCGGCATCCTCGACCCGAACGGAAATCTGCACCGATTGCCGATCGCCCTGGTCGACACGGACCAGGGGCCGCCGCTGCCCGGACAGCAACAGGCCCTGGGCGCGCAGATGAGCCGGTCGGTCGTCGCATCGACCCCAGCGGGCACCGTGCAGTGGCGTCGGCTCAGCCAGGCGCAGATGCAGGACCAGCTGGCGTCGGGCCAGGTCTACGGCGCCCTGGTCATCCCAGCCGACTTCACCACTTCGGTGGCGGCGCTGACGACGCCCCGAGCCTCGGCGCGGCCCTCCCTCACGGTCCTGACCAACCCCGGGCTGGGCAGCCTCGGCTCCTCCCTGGCCAGTCAGATCACCCAGCGTGCGGCTCACCAGGCATCCCTGACCATCGGCCGGCAGTTGACGACCCAGGCATCCAGCCAGGGCGCCGACGCCAGGACTCGTACGCTGCTGGGCGACCCGATCGGTGTCACCGTTCGGGTGGGCCACCCCATCGGCAGGCACAGCGGCCTCGGCCTGAGCGCCTTCTACTTCACCCTGCTCCTGGTGCTCACCGGGTTCGTGGGCGGAAACATCATCAACAGCGGGGTCGACGCGGGCCTGGGCTATACGGACAACGAGATCGGCCCGTGGCACACCCGGCGGCCGACGGTGCCGATCAGCCGCACACAGACGCTGCTGCTGAAGATGCTCATGACCGCGGGAATCACCGTGCTGACCACCAGCCTGTTGATGATCGCCGCAATCACGATTCTGGGCATGGACGCATCGCACCTGCCGCTGCTGTGGATCTTCTCCTACTGCGCCAGCCTGGCCGTGGGCCTGGGGGTGCAGGCCATCAACGCGGCCTTCGGCGGGATCGGCCAGGTGGTGTCCATGTTCGTGTTCATCGCCCTGGCCCTGCCGTCCTCGGGTGCGACGATTCCCCTCCATGCCGTTCCGGGCTTCTACCGCTTCCTGGCACTGTTCGAACCGATGCGGCAACTCAGTGACGGCGTGCGATCCATCCTCTACTTCGACGCCCGGGCCGACGCCGGCCTGACCCGCGGCTGGTCCATGATCGCCATCGGCGTTGTCCTCGCCCTGCTGTTCGGGTTCGCCATGACCCTCTACTACGACCGCAAAGGGCTGCACCGCCTGACCGCGCGGCCTTCCGCACAACCCGGTGAGACAGCGTGATCGGCCCCGAACCGCCCGAGAGTGGGCACACCGTACAGCCGTCGAACAAGAAGCTGCGTCGGCCACCTGCGACTACCAGGTCCCACAGCACACGCGGCAACCTGTCGAGGGAGTGCAAGCACGTGGAGCGTTCAACAGCCGGTGCGAGCCTTTGGCCCTGCCGCACCGCGGTCCGCCGGGCCTGGGTCAGTTGGCCTCCCACCAGCGGTTAGTGACGTCAGCACGGGTGTCGGCCTCCCAGGCGAAGTGGCCGGAGTCGCATGCTGTTGGTCAGGCGCATGCCCAGTTACTCCGCGTCCTCTGTGCGCATGACCGCGTCGTTGCGCCCGGGCGATCGCACGCCAGCCCGGTGCACGGCGATTCACCCGCCGGCGGCAGTCCTGAAGGCGCGGCGGCCAGGAAACCCCCCTTCGGACATCCATACCGCACGTCCAGTGGGCGGCCCGGTATGGCCGCCTGTCCGGGCGGCCACAAAACGGACCACCAGGGCGACCATCCGAACACCCATCCCTCCAGCTCGTCGTCCCTCGACTTACGGCAGAAGCGCCACGCGCTCGAATCGAGTCCCGCAACCGGGCTCACTCAACGGAGTCATCATGGCGTTCGCCTATTCCTCGATCCGGACTCGACTCGAAGACGGCGTTCTGTCCGCCACCCTCGACGCCGGCCCACTCAACCTCCTCGGTGTCGATCTCGTTCGTGACCTGGTCTCCCTCGTCGACACGCTGGACGACGACCCCGCCGACGTGCGCGTCGTCGTCATCGACAGCGCGTCGCCGGACTACTTCTCAGCCCACGTGGACCTCACCGCGGTCCCTCCGTACACCGCGGAGGCGGCCAAGGCGGGCGGACCCGGTGACGCCTCACTCGGGATGTTCTTGCACAGACTGTCGCGCGTTCCTGTGATCACCATCGCCAAGGTGCGCGGCCGTGCCCGCGGCGGCGGCAACGAACTCGCGCTGGCCTGCGACATGACCTTCGCGTCGCGTGAGAACGCGGTCTTCGGTCAGTTCGAGTGCGGAACCGGCGCCCTGCCCGGCGCGGGGGGGGGGGGGGGGGGGGGG
>NZ_BEWA01000001.1:376336-431906 GCF_003112535.1 Streptomyces rishiriensis
GGGGGGGAATCCAGCACCTGACCCGGCGACTCGGCCGTACTCGCGCCATCGAAGCCGTCACCCGGCCAAGCGCATCGCCGGCTTCCCGCCCAAGGGCGTCCAGGCCGCCAAGCGCTTGATCAACGACCATGACAGCCCTCCTAAGACGACGGGCAGCGGGACCACGCCCAGCTATGCGGGTGCGTTCGGTCAGTTCGTGTCCGGCGTTGACCCATGGCTGTCACGCCTGGCACCCGTAGTCGCGTGGGGAGGGTGCGGAGCCGTCGCGTTCAGGGCGGTCAGGTCGACCGATACGCCGCCGTCGGCTGTGTCATACCGTTCACAAGTCGACGTTCGACCGGCATGTCCCTTTCCCCGTCCTCCGTATTTCCAGCGTGGCACGTTTGCTGCAAGCCGCGAACACAGCCGGACGGGGCGGCCTCACCGGGCCTGAGTGCTGGGTGCCAACCCCGGATGGCACCCAGGGAAGCGACCACGATGCCGCGCTGGGTGCTGTAGTTCGGCGTCCGGCAGGCTGAGCCTAACGATGTCTCATGAGGCAGCGACAAGTTCGGAAAAGGACGGCTACGGTACCCAGTTCGCCGTGCACGCTGACCGATCGGTGCTGCTGCGCTCCAGGCAGGGTACGGACGGGACGGCATCGGCTGCATCAGCGCCTCACCCGGCGCAGCCCACGCGGGACCGGCGCAGCCGACGCGGCGCGTCATCGACCGGTCCGTCTCGCGCGGCAGCCAGGCTCCCGGTTCTGCTGGGCCTGCCAGGACGAGGATGCGCACGTTCTCCTGATTGCCTCGGTTCTCGAAGCGCCCTGCATGCGGGCGCCCGCGCCCCTTGTCCCGGACCGGTGGGTCTGGTTTTGTACCGTGCTACAAGTTCGTGATCACGGAGACACGAGGAGAAACGAGCCGCGTGGACCGGGGAACACAGGAGAGAAGCGGGGACTCCCTGCCGGACGGACTCGGTCAGGCGATACGGGAGACCGCCAGTGCCATCGCCGCCCTCCTGGACGGCGCGAGGGACATGACCGTTCCCGTACCGGGGTTGGAGTGGACCGTCGGCGAGACGGCGGCCCACCTGGCACTGGCAAACGGCCTGATGGCCGATCTTGCGTCCGGCGAGGAACGCTTCTACGGAGACGGCACGCCGCAGAGTCTCGCGGCGGCCAACGCACAGAGCCTCATCGAATTCCCCGAGCGCACGGCGGAACCGCTGGCCGCGATGATCGTGGAGCAGGCCGACGTGTTCCTGGATGCGGTGGACCGAGCCGCGGCGGACGGGACCGCGGGCCGGACGCTCCTGACTCCGCTCGGTCCAATGGACCAGGACATACTCGCGTCGTACCTGCTGACCCACATGCTGGGCCACGGTTACGATCTCGCCCGCGGGCTGGGTCGGCCGCACATGATCAACGCGATGCGGGTCGGGTTGTGCCTGCCGTTCCTGAGAACGGCGATGCCGCGCGTCGCTGCCGCCTCCGCGCTGACGGCCCGTTACACCCTGCGCGTCCGGGGCGGCGCGGCGTTCGGCGTCACGTTCGCCGACGGCACGGTCGAGGTGCTGCCTGACCCGCCGGAGCGTTCGGACTGCACCATCCTCACCCAGCCGGTCGCCTTCCTCCTCATCGCGCTGGGACGTCTGGGCCCGTGGCAGGCCATGGCACGCGGGGCTGTGCTCGCCTGGGGCCGCAAACCCTGGCTCGCCGCCCGCTTCCCCACTCTGTTCGACGCACCCTGACCCTGGCGTTCCGGCAGCACCCCAGGGCGCTCGTAAAGTCTGGCGATCTTGGCATGGTGCTGGTCAGCTGAGCCCGAGGAGGGTCAGCGGCGTGCGAAGGGACACCGCCGACACCCCGCAGCGACCGGGAACTCGGAGGCGCCCCGGTGCCTGGTCAGGCCTGGCCGTCACCGGACAGGACACGGCGATCCGCGCCGGTGGCGCCGGCGGCCCGCTGGTCCGCCGGCAGGGCGACAAGCCGGAGTTGGTCACCGTCAACTCCCGCTCCCAGCGCCCTGGCTCACCACGTTCGCCATGGCAGCGCGTGGGGGCGTCCGGCGCCAGCTCCCGTGGGCATCCCTCAGACGGACATCACCCGGCGGCCCCGGACGAACGTGGCGGCCAGCGCCGCACAGATGACCAGGGCGGGGAACACCAGCATGGCGGTGCCGGGCGCCCAGCGGGCGAGCAGGGCACCGGCGAGGGCGGGGGCGAGGGCGGCCGCCGACCCCGCAGCCAGCAGCAGCACGCTGATCACGCGTCCTTGCAGGCGGTCGGGGGTGATGGCGGCCTGGTGACCGAAGAGGGCGGCGTTCGCCGCGGGGCCGAGGAAGACCGCCGCCGCCATGGGCGCAGCGGCCAGGACACTGGTGGACAGCAGCGTCGCGACGGCCATCAGCCCTGCGGTCAGCCAGCAGAGCAGGGTGATCAGGTCGGGCAGGCGCAGCCACCGTTGCAGCGCGGGCGCCGCGAAGGCGCCGAGGAAACCGCCCAGTGCGAAGACCGTGCCCGCGAGACCGACCAGGAAGGGGGAGACACCGGCGCGCCTGAGGGCGAGGGTCATCGCGAAGATCATGCCGGTGAAGGCCATGTTCAGCGGGGCCGCGATCACCAGCAGCCACCGCAGGAAGGGATGCCCCAGCACGAACCGCACGCCCTCGGTGACGGACCCGCCGGCGGGCGCGGCCGGGTCGGCAGGGGCTGGGCGGGGCTCCTGCAGGGGCCGTCGGATACTCACGACCGCGACCAGGGAGAGCAGGAAGCTCAGGGCGTTGCCGAGGAACGGCAGTGCCCCGCCGATGCCGAACAGCAGGCCACCGAGCGGTGGACCGGCCAGCGAGGTGCCGTACGACCGCGCCTCGTTGCGGGCGACGGCGGCGGGGATCTGGCCGGGGTGCACGAGGCTGCGTATGGCGGCGTGTTCGGTGGTGCTGAAGACGGCCGTGGCGGCCGCGCTGCCGACCACGACGGCGAGGATGACGGGCAGAGCCGCCGCGTCCATCGCGACCGCCCAGGCCAGGAGCGCGTACGCGACGATCCGCAGGACGTCGCAGGCGATCAGCAGACGGCGCCGGTCGAACCGGTCTGCGAGGACACCGGCGGGCAGCCGGCACAGCATGGTGGCGGCGAGCCCGACGGTGCCGATCAGTCCGGCCCGGGCCGGGGATCCCGTCTCCTGCAGCACGAGCAGCGGCAGCGCCAGATCGGCCATCGCGGCGCCCAGGTCCGACAGGCACTGCCCGGACCACAGCAGGTTGAAGGCCCGGTTCCGCCACAGGCTCGGCGGTCCGCCGGTGCCGGGCGGCGCGGTGGCGCTCGCGTCGGGCGGCGCCCCGCTCATGCCGGCCCAGGGATGTCGAAGGCGGCGGCGCGCTCCGCCGGACCACTGGCCGCTCCCGGTCTCGCCGCCGAGCCGGGGGCGCAGCCGCCGAGCGGCTCCCCCGAGGTGCTGCCGGCCGTCTGCGCGGGGGAGGCCGGGGGGCTTGTGCGGGGGGCCGGGGTAGTGATCATCAGCATCCGGGTGACCCTTCCGTCGTCGGCGACGACGTCGCGCACGTGCCGGAAGCCCAGGCGGCGGCACATGGCGAGGCTGGCGGTGTTCTCGGCGCCCACCATGCCGTAGGCCTCCGTGAGGCCCAGGTGGTCGGCTGCGTGTCGGAGCAGCCCCTGTACGACCTCGCCGCCCAGCCCGTGCCCCCAGTACGCGGGGGCGAGCGCGGTGACGAGTTCGTGGCCGGGGACGTTGCCGGTCTCTTTCAGCTCGGCGTGGCCGGCGTAGGCGCCGTCCAGCCACAGGCCCCACACGTCGAAGCGGCGCTCGGGGTAGATCTCGGTGAGGATGGCGCGGAACAACGCGCGCAGGTCCGGTTCGGGCACCAGCTCCTGGCCCATCCAGTGGCACACCTCCTCGTTGCGCAGCAGGCCGACGAAGGCGTCCTCGTCCTCGGCCCGGTAGGGCAGGAACTCCAGGCGTTCGGTGCGCAGTACGGGTGTCATGGCGACTCCTCGGTAGGGACGCGGTGCACAGGCCGAGGGCGGTGGGGCGCCGGTACGGCGGCGGGGGGCGTGTGCCGGGCCGGCGTTCGGTGGCCGGCCCGGCACGTCGTCACGTCGTGTGGGCCACGGGCGTCAGACGCCGGTGTTCTCCATGCGTTCGCGCAGGCTCCGCGGACGCATGTCGGTCCACACCTCGTCGACGTAGGCGGTGCACTCGGCCTCGGTGCCCCCCTTTCCGACCGGCTGCCAGCCGGCCGGCACCTCGAGGTCGGCGGGCCACAGGGAGTACTGCTCCTCGTCGTTGCGCAGGACCTGGTAGCGGGTGTTCTCGTCCATCTCTCGTTCCTTCGTCGTCGTTGTCACGGGGGCGTTCGGCACGGGCGTACGGCAGGGGCGGACGGCGGACGGGGCGCGCGGGCGGCGCGGGCCGCGCCGGGCCGGGGGGCCCGGGCGGAGCGGTCGCGGGCGGGGGTTCGTCATCGGTCCCCCCGGGCGTGCCGGGCGATGTACCGCAGGGCGGAGGCGAACTCCTCGGCCACCCGGCGCACCGTCGCCGTGTCGTGGACGCCGGGCCGGTGGTGCCAGCTGAACGCCAGACGGCCGTGCTGCACGGCGCCCACCACCTCGACCGGGTGGGAGCCGGGGTCCCTGGGGTCGTGGTCCTGGCCGAAGGAGCCGTGCTCGGCGCGCACCAGGCCGCCGCCCGCCGTCTCGGGGCGGGCGTCCCACTGGCCCAGGTAGTTGAAGACCACCTGACTGTGCGCGGGGCCGCCGAGGCGCTCGCGGACCTCGGGCGGCCCGAAGGTGCGCAGGGCGCCGAAGCCGATGCCGTTGCCGGGGACGGCGCGCAACTGCCGGCGCACCGACTTCACCAGGGACCGCCAGTCGCGGTCCGGGCCGAGGTCACCGGCGGCGGGCACCTGGAGGGCGACGGGGTGGACGGTGGTGAACCAGCCGACGGTACGGGACAGGTCGACCCCGTCGAGCAGGTCCTCCCGGCCATGGCCTTCCAGGTCGAGGCGGACCCGGTCGTGTCCCGTCCAGCGGGCCAGCGCCAGGGCCAGCGCGGCGAGCAGCACGTCGTTGACCCGGGTGCGGTAGGCGGTCGGTGCGGAGCGCAGCAGGGCGGTGGTGTCCTCCTCGTCGAGTTCCACCTCGACCACCGCGGTCGCGTCCGGCTCGGGGCCCGGCGCCGCGGTCGCCGGGGCGGGCTCGGCGCGCACGGCTTCCTCCCAGTAGGGCAGTTCGTGGTCGAGGCGCCCGGCGGCGACGTGCGCGGCGAGCCCCCGCGACCAGTCGCGGAAGCCGGTGCTGCGCTCCCCCAGTGCGACGGGTTCGCCGTGGGCCGCCTGCCGGTAGGCGGTCTCCAGGTCGTCGCGCAGGATGCGCCAGGACACGGCGTCGACCACCAGGTGGTGCGCGACGAGCAGGAGGAACGCCGGCCGGCCGGGGTCCGAGGTGAACAGGGCCGCCCGCAGCTTCGGGCCCTCGGCCAGGTCGAAGCCGGTGTGCAGGTCGTCGGCGGCCTTCTCCATGGCCCTGTCCTCCTCCGCCGCGGACAGTCCCGACAGGTCGTGGTGGTCGAGGACGTCGTACCGTCCGGCGGCCGGCGGGTTGAACTGCTGCCATGCGCCGGTGCCGTCGGACCGGGTGAACCGCATGCGCAGGGCGTCGTGGTGGTCCAGCAGGGCGTCGAGGGCGGCGCGCAGGGCCCGCTGGTCGGGTACGCCGTCGAGTTCGAGCAGCGTGGACTGGTTGAAGTGGTGGTGGGCGGCGCGCGGGGTGGTCAGGAACCATTCCTGGATCGGGGTGAGCGGCACCTCGCCGGTCACCGGTCCGGTCCCGGCGTGCCGGGGGGTGGTCGTGACGACGTCGGCGAGTTCGGCCACGGTCTGGTGGGTGAACAGGTCCCGCGTCGCCACGTGCAGGCCGTCCCGGCGCAGCCGCGACACGACCTGCATGGTCAGGATGGAGTCGCCGCCCAGCGCGAAGAAGTTGTCGTGCGCGCCGATGTCCTCGACACCGAGCACGTCGGACCAGATCCGGGCGATCCGGCGCTCGGTGTCGGTGCGCGGCGCGGTGCGCGGGCCGTCGGCGAGCCGGGCGGGGTCGGGGGCGGGCAGGGCGCGCCGGTCGGTCTTGCCGTTGGGGGTGAGCGGCAGCCGCTCCAGGGGCACGAACACCGACGGCACCATGTGCGGCGGCAGCAGCCCGGCCAGGTGTTCCCGCAGCGCCCCGACGGGCAGCACGCCGTCGGCGGGCTCGGCCGGTACGACGTAGGCGACGAGCCGGGCGGGTCCGGCGTCCGCCCCTTCCCGCGGCGCGTCGGCGCGGACGACGACGACGGCGTCGCGGAGGTGGGGGCTGCGGCGCAGCGCGCTCTCGATCTCGCCCGGCTCGATGCGGAAGCCGCGCAGCTTGACCTGGTCGTCGGCGCGTCCGGCGAACCGGAGCCGGCCGTCGCCGTCCCAGCGCGCCAGGTCCCCGGTGCGGTACATACGCTCCCCCGGCGCGCCGAAGGGGTCGGCGACGAACCGCTGCGCGGTCAGTCCCGGCCTGCCCAGGTAGCCGCGGGCCAGCCCGGGGCCCGCGAGGTACAGCTCCCCCGCCACTCCCGGTGGTACGGGGCGCAGGGCGGCGTCGAGGACGTACACGCGGGTGCCCGCGGCGGGGCGGCCGATCGGCGGGGCGCCCTCACCGGGGGTGAGCGGGCCGGTCCAGGTGGCGACGACGGTGGCCTCGGTGGGACCGTAGGAGTTGATCATCCGGCGGCCGCCGGCCCAGGTCTCCACCAGGTCGGCCGGGCAGGACTCGGCGCCGACGATCAGGGTGCGCAGGCCGGGCAGGGCGCCGGCGGCCTCGGGTGGGACGGTGGCCAGGGCGGCGGGCGGGATCAGCGTGTGGCTGACGTCCCGCCCGGCGAGCACCTCGGCCAGCCGCTCCCCGACCAGCGGCCCTTCCTCGCCGGTCACCAGAGCGGCCCCGCCGAGCAGGGACACGCACAGCTCGAGGACGGAGGCGTCGAAGCTGGGCGAGGCGAACTGCAGTACCCGGTCGCCGGGGCCGGCCGCGTACTGTTCGGCGGCCGCCGCTGCGAAGGAGGCGAGGCCCCGGTGGGTGACCACCACGCCCTTGGGGGTGCCGGTGGAGCCCGAGGTGTAGATGACGTAGGCCGGGTGGGCGGCGGTGAGCGCGGTGGCGCGGTCGGTGTCCGTGGGTGCGCTCCCGGGCCCTTCGGCGGCCCACACCGCGTCCGGGTCGTCGAGCACCAGGTGGACGCCCGCGTCGCGGATCATGAACTCCCTGCGCGGGGCCGGGTAGTCCGGGTCCACGGGCAGGAAGGCGCCGCCCGCCTTGGTGACGGCGAGCTGGGCCACCACGGTCGCCGCCGAGCGGGGCAGTGCCAGGGCCACCACGCGCTCCGGTCCGACGCCGGCCCGGATCAGCCGGTGGGCCAGCCGGTTGGCGGCCCGCTCGACCTGCGCGTACGTCAGTTCCCGTGCGCCGTCCACGAGCGCGACCGCGTCGGGGGTACGGGCCGCCTGCCGCTCGAACAGGGCGGGCAAGGTCGCCTCGGGCAGCGGGCGGAAGGTGCTGCGTCCCTGGTCCAGCAGGTGTTTCAGCTCGTCGTCGGAGGTGAGCGGCAGCACGCCGAGCGGTCGCCCGGGATCGTCGGCGACGGCGGTCAGCAGCGTGCCGAGCTGACCGGCCATGCGCCCGGCGGTGGCGGGGTCGAACAGGTCGGTGTTGTAGGTGATCAGGCCGTGCAGCGCTCCGTCGCCCGTCTCGGCGAACTCCAGGGTGAGGTCGAACGCCGCCTGCTGGGAGTCGGGTTCGACGTCGGTGACCTTAAGGCCGGGCAGCTCGAAATCGGCGGCGGGGGTGTTCTGCAGGACGACCATGACCTGGAAGAGCGGGCTGCGGCTGGTGTCGCGGACGGGCTGGACCTCGTCCACCACCCGCTCGAACGGCACGTCCTGGTGGGCGAAGGCGTCCAGGACCGTCTGCCGTACGCCGGTGAGGAAATCGGTGAACGGCTGCTCGGTCGCCACCTGCGAGCGCAGCACCAGGGTGTTGACGAAGAACCCGACGAGCGCCTGTGTCTCGGGCCGGTCGCGGCCGGAGGTGACGGTGCCGACAGCGATGTCCCGGCCGCCGGAGAGCCGGGCGAGGTAGGTCTGGGCGGCGGCCACGAGGGTGGTGAACAGGGTGGTGCCCCGGTCCCGGGCCAGCCGGGTCAGGCGCTGGGTGGTCCGGGCGGGCAGGACGAGCCGGGTGGTCGCCCCGTTGCTGGTGCGCACCGGCGGCCGGGGCCGGTCGGTGGGCAGCTCCAGCGGCTCGGTGTCGGCCAGCTGCCGCTTCCAGTAGGCGAGTTGCTCCTGCGTCGTGCTGTCGCCGGCGGTGCGCTGCCAGTGGGCGTAGTCGGCGTACTGCACGGGAAGGGGCGGCAACTCTTCTGCCTGGGAGCCCAGTTCGGCGCGGTAGAGGTGGGCGAGGTCACCGAGGAGCACGGAGGTCGACCAGCCGTCGGTGACGATGTGGTGCAGGGTCACGGCCAGGACGTGGTCGTCGCCGGCGAGCCGGACCAGCGCGGTGCGCAGCAGGGGACCCTCGCGCAGGTCGAAGGGGTGGGTGCGCTCGTCCAGCAGCAGGCGGCGCAGGGCCGGCTCGCGCTCGGCATCGGGCAGGCCGGTCAGGTCGTGCGCCGGGAGCGGCACCTCGTACGGGGGGTGCACGATCTGGAGGCCGTGGCCGTCGGCGCTGTCGAAGGTGGTGCGCAGCGACTCGTGCCGGGCCACCAGCGAGGTGAGTGCCGCGCCGAGGGCGCGGGTGTCCAGGGTGCCGCGCAGGCGCAGCGCGAGGGCGGTGATGTACTCGGCGCCGCCGGGCGCGAACTCCTCCAGGAACCAGAGGCGTTGCTGGGCGTACGACATCGGGGCGGCGGCCCCGTCACGGGCGACCGGCACGATGGCCGGGCGGGTGGTGCCGGGCCGTTCGGTGAGCAGCCGGGCCAGTGCGGCCGGCGTGGTGTGGGTGAACACCTCGCGCGGGGTGAGGTCGGTGGCGAACGCCTCGGCGAGGCGGGAGGCGAGCCGGATGCTGAGGATCGAGTCGCCGCCCAGCTGGAAGAAGTCGTCCTCCACGCCGGGCGGTTCGGCGCCGAGGACTTGGCCGAAGATCTCCGCCGTGCGCCGCTCGGCGTCGGTGCGGGGGGCCGCGTACGCGCGCGGTGCGAGGGTGTCGGGGGCCGGCAGGGCCGCCCGGTCGACCTTGCCGTTGCCGCTCAGCGGGAGCGCGTCGAGCGGGACGAACGCGGACGGCACGAGGTAGTCGGGCAGGGTGCGGGCGGTGAAGGCGCGCAGGCCCTCGGGGTCCCGGCCGGCCGGTCCGACGACGTAGGCGACCAGCCGCTTGGCGCCGGGCCGGTCCTGGCGGGCGAGGACGGCGACGTCCACGACGTCCGGATGGTCCGAGAGCGCGGCCTCGACCTCGCCGGGCTCCACCCGGAACCCGCGGATCTTCACCTGGTCGTCGGCGCGGCCGAGGAACTCGACGGTGCCGTCGGGGCGGCGCCGGGCGAGGTCGCCGGTGCGGTACATGCGGCTGCCCGCCGGCCCCGCGGGGTCGGCGAGGAACCGGGCCGCGGTGTCGCCGGGACGGCCCAGGTAGCCGCGGGCCACCCCCTCACCGGCGATGTACAGCTCACCCGCACAGCCCGGCGGGACCGGCCGCAGCCGCGCGTCGAGCACATGGACCCGCAGGTCGTCCAGTGGACGGCCGATCGGCACCGTGTCCGGAACCGCCGCCGCGTCCGTGAGCGGGAAGGAGGTGGCGAAGGTGGTGGTCTCGGTCGGACCGTAGCCGTCCACCACGGCCAGGCCCGGGCAGGCGGCGAGGACCCGCCGCACGGCCGGTGCGGGAACGACGTCGCCGCCGGTCCACACCTGCCTCAGGCCCCGGAAGCAGTCCGGCGCGTCCTGTGCGAGCAGCCGGAACAGACCGGCGGTCAGCCAGAGCGCGGTCAGGCCCTCGTCACCGGCCAGCCGCCGCACGAGAGCCGCGTCCAGGCTCTCGCCGGGTGCGACGACCACACAGCCGCCGGTGAGGAGCGGCGCCCACACCTCGAAGGTGGCGGCGTCGAAGGCGACGGGCGAGTGCAGCAGCACCCGTGCGCACACCCCGTCGGCGAACCGGCGGTCGGTGGCCAGCGCGGCCACGTCCCGGTGCCGCACCGCGACGGCCTTGGGCCGGCCGGTGGAACCGGAGGTGAACATCACGTAGGCGAGGCGGTCGGGATCGGCGGACGGCAGCGGTCGACGCGCGGCGGTCCCGTCGGTGCCAACTCCGGTGACGTCGGCGAGGGCCGCAGATCCCTCGGCGCCGACGGCGGTCCTCTCGGCACGTGCGGCGGTGACGTCGGCCGTGGTGAGGCGGACGCGGGCGCCCGCCTGGGCGAGCAGCGCCTGTCGGCGTTCCTGCGGGGCCCGGGTGTCGACGGGCACATAGGCGCCGCCCGCCCTGAGGACGGCGAGCTGGGCGACGACGAGTTCGGCGGAGCGGTCGAGCAGGAGCGCCACCCGGTCCTCGAGGGCGAGGCCGTCGGCCAGCAGCCGGGCGGCGAGCCGTTCGGACCAGTCGGCGAGTGCGCGGTAGGTGAGCCGGCGGGCGCCGTCGTGGACCGCGAGGGCGTCCGGGGTGCGGCGGGCCTGCTCGGCGAAGAGGTCGACCGGGCTGCGCGGGTCGGCCGGGCGGGCGGCGGTGTTCCAGGCCGCCAGTAGCTGCCGGTCGGCTCGGGTGAGCGGGTCCAGCTCGGCGACGGATCCCGCGGCGCCGTCGGCGAGGGCGGTGAGCAGGACGGCGAGGCGCTCGGTGGCGCGTTCGACGGTGGTCCGGTCGAACAGCGCGGGGTCGTAGGCCAGGTCGAAGCCCAGCCGTTCGGCGAGGTGGGTGCGCAGGCACCACGGGAAGGTGGTGGCGTCGTCGGCCGTCACCTCGGCCACCTGGACGCCGGTGCGGGCCGTGGCCGCCTCGTCGACCGGATAGTTCTCGAACACCACCATGCTGTCGAACAGGGCCTCGCCGGGCGGCACTTCGGAGGCGGCCTGGATGCGGGGCAGGGCGAGGAAGTCGTGACGGCGGGTCTCGCTCTGCCGCTCCTGCAGCTCGCGCAGCCACGGCAGCACGCCACCGCGGGGGACGCGGACGCGGGTCGGCACGGTGTTGATGAACATGCCGATCATGCCCTCCACACCGGGCAGTTCGGCGGGGCGGCCGGAGACCGTGGTGCCGAAGACCACGTCGTCCCGGCCGGCGTAGCGGGCCAGCAGCAGGGCCCAGGCGCCCTCCACCACGGTGTTGACGGTGAGTCCGGCGCCGGCGGCGGTCTCCCGCAGTCGCCGGGACACCTCCTCGTCCAGCTCGTGGTGGACGGCCGCGGCGGCGCGGGCGCGGTGGGCCTCGGTGGGCGTGCGGTCGTACGGCAGCGGGGTGCGGGCGGTGAAGCCGGCGAGGGCGTCGGCCCAGTGCCGTTCGGCCGCCGTCTCGTCCTGGTCGGCCAGCCAGCGCAGGAAGTCCGCGAACGGCCGCCGCGCCGGGGGCGGGCCGGCCGGGCGGCCGGTGAGGGCCGCGTAGCGCTCGCACACCTCGGTGAGCAGCTGTCCGGTGCTCCAGCCGTCCAGGGCGATGTGATGGGTGGACCACAGCAGCAGCACCTCGTCGCCGGGCAGCGCGGCCAGGGTGAGGCGGGTGAGCGGTGCGCAGGCGAGGTCCAGGCCGGTGGCGCGGTCGTCGGCGAGCAGCCGCTCGGTCTCCTCCGCCCTCCGCGCGGGGTCCAGGTGCCGCCAGTCGAGGTGGGTGACGGGCAGTTCGACGCGGCGGTGCACCACCTGCACCGGGTGGGACAGACCACGCCAGTGCACGCTGGTGCGCAGCGCGGGGGTGCGGTCGGTGACCTCCTGCCAGGCCTCGGCGAAGGCACGCGGGTCGGCCACCCCGGACAGCCGTACGGCGGTGCGGTCGAAGTAGGCGCCCTCGGTGTCCACCAGGCCGTGGAAGAGCATGCCGGACTGCAGCGGGGTCAGCGGCAGGACGTCCTCGACGTGCCGGCCGTCGCCGACGAGCCGGTCCAGCCGGTGCTGGTCCAGGGCCGCCAGCGGAAAGTCGGAGGGGGTGCGGCCGCCGGTGCCGGGGCGGGCGCAGTGCGCCACGATGTCGCGCAGGGCCGCGGCCGTCTCCTCGGCCAGGTCGCGGACGGTCGCCTGGTCGTAGATCTCGGGCGGGTAGGTCCAGCCGAGTTCGAGGCGCCCGTCCTGGACCACGCCGGTGATGTCCAGGAGATAGGGGCGGAGTTCGTCGGGGTCGGTGTCGCGGCCTGCCGGGGGCAGGGCGGCGCGGTACAGGCCGTCGCCGCCGGCCGCGTCCCACTGCCCGTGGTAGTTGAAGCCGACCTGTGGAGCGGGGGCCTCGGCGAGCGGGGCGGCCGCCGTGAGGTGGCGCAGGGCGCCGTGGCTGAGGCCGTGCAGCGGTATCGCGCGCAGCTGTTCCTTGACCGAGCGCAGGGTGTCGTGCCAGCCGGCCTCGGGCTCGACGCGCAGGGCGAGGGGGAACTCGGCGGTGAACCAGCCCACCGTCCGCGACAGGTCCACGTCCGTGAAGATGTCCTCGCGGCCGTGTCCCTCCACGCCGAGCAGCACGGTGTCGCGGCCGCACCAGCGGGCCAGCGTGCGGCCGAGGGCGCTGAGCAGGACGTCGTTGACCTGGGTGCGGTAGGCGCCGGGGACCTGCCGCAGCAGGGCGTCGGTGGTCAGGGCGTCCAGGGTGACGGTGACGGTCGCGGCGGTGCCGTGGGTGTTGCGGCCGGGCCGTCCGGCGGGCAGCGCGGCCGGCGCGGTCGCGGCGCGGGTCCAGTAGGGCAGGTCGGCGTCCTGGCCGCCGGCCCGGGTGTGCGCGTCGAGCCGCTCGGCCCAGTGGCCGTAGGACGTGCCGGCGGGCGGCAGTTCCACCGGCCGGCCGGACGCGGCGGCTCGGTACCCGGCCTCCAGGTCCGCCAGGAGGATGCGCCAGGAGACGCCGTCGACGACCAGGTGGTGTGCGGTGACGACGAGTTGGCCGGCGTGGTCCGGGCCGCGGTCGAGGAACAGCACCCGTACCACCCGGCCCGCCGTGGGATCGAGCGCGGCCTGTGCCTGCTCGGTGAGCCGCTGCGCCTGCGCCTCCAGCACCGGGCCGTCCGGGCCGGCCACGTCGTACCGCGTGAAGACCGCGTCCGGGGCCTGGGCCGAGACCTCCTGGCGCCATCCGGCGCCGGTGTGGCGGAACCGGGTGCGCAGGGCGGCGTGCCGGCGTACGAGGGCTTCGGTGGCCGTGCGCAGGGCCGTCGGGTCGGTGCCCGGGGCGAGTTCCAGCCGCTGGGTCATGGTGAAGCGGAGGCTGTCGGCGGGCGTCCGGTGATCGAGGTACCAGTGCTGGATGGGCGTCAGCGGCGCCTCGCCGGGCGGGGTGTCACCCGCGGCGGCGGGACGGTCTTGCACGGCGCCCGCGCGCAGGGCGAGTTCGGCGACGGTCTGGTGGCGGAAGACGTCCTTGGTGGTCAGGGCGAGGCCCGCCTGCCGGGCGCGGGAGACGATCTGGATGCTGAGGATGGAGTCGCCGCCGAGGGCGAAGAAGTTGTCCTGCACGCCGACGCGTTCGACGCCGAGCACGTCCGCCCAGATCGCCGCGAGCCGTTCCTCGCCGCCGGGCCGGGGCGCGACGTACGGGGTGGCGGTGTCGGGCCGGTCGGGCGGGGCGGGCAGGGCGCGCCGGTCGGTCTTGCCGCTGGTGGTGCGGGGGATGCGGGTCAGCGGGACGAACGCTGCGGGCACCATGTGGTCGGGCAGGGTGCGGCGCAGCTCGACGCGCAGGGCGTCGGCGGACGGGACGCTCCCGGCGGCGGGCACGAGGTAGGCGACGAGCATCGGACGGCCGCCGTGCTCCCGTACGGCCACCGCCGCGTCGGTGACGTCCGGGTGGGCGAGGAGCGCGGCCTCCACCTCGCCGGGCTCGATGCGGAACCCGCGGATCTTGACCTGCTCGTCCACGCGGCCCAGGAACTCCAGCCGCCCGTGCCGGGTCCAGCGGGCCCGGTCGCCGGTGCGGTACATCCGCTCCCCGGGCGCGCCGAACGGGTCGGCGAGGAAGCGGGCCGCGGTCAGTCCTGGCCGGTTCAGATAGCCGCGGGCCACCTGGGCGCCGGCCAGGTACAGCTCGCCGGGCACGCCGGGCGGCACCGGGCGCAGGGCGCCGTCGAGCACATAGGTGCGCAGGTTGCCGCCGGGGCGGCCGATGACGGGGCGGTCGGGATGTTCGGCGCAGCGGACGTAGACGGCGTCGACGGTGCATTCGGTGGGACCGTACATGTTGTACGCGGTGACACCGAAGTCCGCCTCGGCGCAGGCGAGTCGGCGCCAGGTGGCAATGGGCAGCGCCTCGCCGCCGACGAGCAGCAGCCGGGGGCGGTGCCGGCCGGGGGCGAGCAGCCCGGCGGACATGAGTTCGCGCAGGAAGGAGGGGGTGACGTTCACCCAGTCCAGGCGCTGCTCGGCGACCAGGGCGCAGAACGCCTCCGGGTCCAGGCGTACGTCCTCGTCGACCAGGTGCACCTGGTGGCCGAGGGCCAGCAGGAGCGGTCCCTCCCAGGAGGTGTCGAAGGAGAAGGAGGCGCTGAGCGCGGCCTTCAGCGGCCGTCCGTCAGTGGTGTGCGGGGCCAGCAGGTGGGCGCGGTGGTCGTGGCAGAGGTTGACCAACTGCCGGTGTTCGACGGCGACGCCCTTGGGGCGGCCGGTGGAGCCGGAGGTGTAGATGAGGTAGGCCGTGTGCTCGGGGAGCAGGGGCCGGATCCGGTCGGCGTCGGTCGGGTCATGGGCGGGCAGCCGGTCCCAGGGCACCGCGTCGAGGTCGGTCAGCACGCAGTGCGGGCGGGCGTCCTGGAGCAGGAACTCCACGCGTGCCGCCGGGAGTTCCGGGTCGACGCAGAGCAGCGTGGCGCCGGCCTTGAGGACCGCGAACAGCGCGACCGGCAGCTCGGACGTGCGGGGCAGCCGTACCGCGACCACGCGTTCGGGGCCGGCGCCGAGACCGATGAGGTGGTGGGCGAGCCGGTTCGCCCGCTCGTTGAGCGCGGCGAAGCCGAGTGTGGTGTCGCGGGCGACGAGGGCGGTGGCGTCCGGGGTGCGGGCGGCCTGTGCCTCGAACAGGGCGGTGAAGGTGGTGTCCGGTGCGGGCAGCGGTGCGCCCGCACCCTGCTGGAGGATCCGGCCCCGTTCGGCCTCCGTCATCAGCGGCAGCGCTCCCACGGCACGGCCGGGGTCCTCGGCCGCGGCCTCCAGGAGGACGCGCAGCCGGGCGGCCAGGCGCTCGGCGGTGTCGGTGTCGAACAGGCCGGTGTTGTACTCCAGATGGCCGGTGAGGGCGCCGTCGTGCTCCACGAAGTCGAAGGCGAGGTCGAAGGTGGCGTTGCGGACCGGCGGCGTCACCGGTTCCACCTCGAGGCCGGGCAGCCGGGGGGCCTCGGCGCCCAGGTTGTGCAGGGCGACCATGACCTGGAACAGGGGGGTGCGGCTGGTGTCGCGCTGCGGCTGGACGGCGTCCACCACCCGTTCGAAGGGCACCTCCTGGTGGGCGAAGGCGTCCAGGACGGTGGTGCGGACCTGGGCCAGCAGTTCACGGAAGGGCAGGTCCGGGCGCACCTGCGTCCGCAGCACCAGGGTGTTGACGAACATGCCGACGACGTCGTGCAGCTCGGGTCGTTCACGGCCGGCGGTGACGGTGCCGACGGTGACGTCCTCCTGGCCGGCCCAGCGGGCCAGCAGGATCTGACAGGCCGTCACCAGGGTCATGTAGAGGGTCGCGTCGGCCTCCCGGCCCCGCGCGCGCAGGCGTTCGGCCAGCTCCGCCGGCAGGGTGAAGGTCAGCAGGGCGCCCTCGCGGGTGCGGACGGCGGGGCGGGGCCGGTCGGTGGGCGGCTCCAGCGGGGTGACGCCGTTCAGCGTGCGGCGCCAGTGGTCGAGGCCGGCTTCCGCACGGTCGGCGCGGGTGCGCTGCCAGGCGGCGTAGTCGGTGTAGCTCACCGGCAGTTCGGGCAGGTCGGGGGCGCGCTGTTCGCGGGCCGCGGTGTACAGCTCGCCCAGGTCCCGGCCGAGGACACCGAGGGACCAGCCATCGGTGACGATGTGGTGGACGGCGAGGACGAGCACGTGCTCGGTGGGGGCGATGCGGGCCAGGCGGGCCCGCAGCAGCGGTCCGTTGGCCAGGTCGAACGGGGTGGCGGCCGCGCGGCCGAGGAGGGCGTCCAGGGCGGTGTCGTCCGCCGCGTCCTCCACCGGCAGGTCCACGGCGGCCGGCGGGTGGACGATCTGCCGTGCCTGGCCGTCGAGTTCGGTGAACGTCGTGCGCAGCGACGCGTGCCGGGCGACCAGGCCGTCCAGGGCCGTGCCCAGGGCGCCGGTGTCGAGGTGGCCGCGCAGACGCAGCACCGACAGCGTGGTGTACTCCGTGCTGCCCGGCTCGAACCGGTCGAGGAACCACAGGCGTTGCTGCGCGTCCGACAGCGGCGCCGGGCCGTTCCCGCCGGCGGGCGGGATGACGTCCGGGGCGTCCGCTCCGCCGGCGCGCTCGGCGTCGAGGGCGGCGGCGAGGTCGGCCAGCTTCGCGTGCGTGAACAGCAGTCTGGGTGAGATGTCCGCGCCGAAGGCGGCGCGCAGCCGGGAAGTGACGCGGACAGCGAGGATGGAGTCGCCGCCGAGGGCGAAGAAGTTGTCCTCGGAGCCGATCTCGCCGGTGTCCAGGACGTCCGCCCATGCGGCGGCGACCAGCCGTTCGGCGGGGGTGCGCGGTGCGGTGCGTTCGCCCTCGGCGGCGAAGCCGTCGGGGCCGGGCGCGGGCAGGGCGCGCCGGTCCAGCTTGCCGTTGACGGTGAGCGGCAGCGCGGCCATCGGCACATAGGCGGCGGGCACCATGTGGGCGGGCAGCAGCCGTGCGAGGTGGGCGCGGAGGCCGGCGGCGGGCGGGGGCGGCGCGGTCCGGTCGCCCGTGCCGGTGCCGACGACGTGGGCGACCAGACGGCGGGTGCCGGAGGCGTCCTCGTACACGCCCACGGCGGCGGCGCCCACGCCGGGGTGGGTGTGCAGGGCGGCCTCGATCTCGCCGGGTTCGATGCGGTAGCCGCGGATCTTGACCTGCTGGTCGGCGCGGCCGAGGTACTCCAGGGTGCCGTCGGCGCGCCGCCTGGCCCGGTCGCCGGTGCGGTACATGCGGGTGCCGGGCCGCCCGAAGGGGTCGGCGACGAAGCGGGTCGCGGTGAGACCGGGACGGTTGAGGTAGCCGCGTGCCAGGCCCTCCCCCGCGACGTACATCTCACCGATGGCACCCGGGGGAACGGGCTGCAGCGTGTCGTCGAGGACGTGGACGCGCAGGTCGGTGATGCCGGTGCCGATGGGACTCGCGGTGCCCGTGCGGGCGGTGGTGCGGTCCAGGGGGGCGTAGGTGACGTGCACGGTGGTCTCGGTGATGCCGTACATGTTCACCAGGCGGGGCGCGTCGGCCGGGTGGCGCCGGTACCAGTCGGTGAGCCGGGTCACGTCCAGCGCCTCACCGCCGAAGATCACCGTGCGCAGCGCCAGTCGGTCGCCGACGTGCGGGTGTTCGGCGTCGGCGCGCACCAGCGGGTAGAAGGCCGAGGGGGTCTGGTTGAGGACGGTGACCCGTTCGTCGGCGAGCAGGCGCAGGAAGTCCTCCGGGGAGCGGGCGGTGTCGTCGGGGACGACGACGAGCCGGCCGCCGTGCAGCAGCGGCCCCCACAGCTCCCACACGGAGAAGTCGAAGGCGTAGGAGTGGAACAGCGTCCAGACGTCGTCGGGGCCGAAGCCGAACCAGTGCGCGGTGCGGGTGAACAGCCGGATCACGTTGGCGTGCGGGATGACGACGCCCTTGGGGCGGCCGGTGGAGCCGGAGGTGTAGATGGCGTAGGCGGGGCTCTCGGGCAGCGGGCGCAGGGCCTTGTCCGCCGGGCCGGTGGCGGGGCGGCGGGCCAGGTCGGCGCGCACGTCCGGGTCGTCCAGGAGCACGACGGGCAGGGGCGTGGCGATGCCGGCGCCCGAGGTGGTCACCAGCGTCACCGGGCCGGCGTCGTCGAGCAGCCGGGTGACGCGTTCTTCGGGCAGCGCCGGGTCGACGGGCAGGTAGGCGGCGCCCGTCTTCAGGACGGCGAGGACGGCGACGACCAGGTCGGTGGAGCGGGGCAGCGCGAGCGCCACGAACCGCTCCGGTCCGGCGCCGAGTTCGGCGAGCCGGTGCGCGAGCCGGCCGGAGAGCGCGTCCAGGGTGGCGTAGTCGAGGCGGTCGTCCGCACAGGTGACGGCCTCGGCGTGCGGGGTGCGGGCCGCCTGGGCGGCGAAGAGGTCCACCAGGGTCTCGGTGGGCCGGCCGGTCTCGGCGCCGTTGAAGTCGACCAGGATGCGGTGCCGTTCCTCGGCGGTCGTCCAGGCGAGAGCGGTGAGGGGGCGCTCGGGGTCGTCGGCCAGCTCGGTCAGCAGCAGGCACAGCCGGCCGGCCAGCGCCCGGACGGTTGCCGCGTCGAACAGTTCGGGGTCGTAGGCCAGGTCGAAGCCGATGCGCTCACCCTGGTAGGCCCGAAGGACCAGCGGGTAGTTGGTGGCGTCCCGGGAGGAGACGCCGGCCAGGCGGACGCCCGAGGCGGCGGAACGGGCGCTGTCGAAGGGGTAGTTCTCGAAGGCGACCATGCTGGCGAACAGGGCGCTGCCGGTCGGCAGGTCGCTCAGCGCGGTCAGTTCGGCGAGGGACGCCGCCGCGAACCGCCGGTCCTCGGCCTGCGCCTCCTGCAGCTCCCTCAGCCACGCGGTGGCCGTACGGGAGTGGTCCACCCGCACGCGTGTGGGCAGGGTGTTGATGAACATGCCGACCATCGACTCGACGCCGGGCAGGTCGTCGGGGCGGCCGGAGACCGTGGTGCCGAACACCACGTCCGGCTCGGCGCTGTAGCGGGAGAGCAGCAGCGCCCAGGCGCCCTGGACGACGGTGCCGAGGGTCAGTCCCGCGGTGCGGGCGGTGCGGGCCAGCCGCGCGGACACCTCCGCGGAGAGCCCGGCGGTGTGCACGTCGGCCGAGCGGGCCTCGTGCCCCGGCCGCGGGAGCCGGTCGGCCGGCAGCGGGGTGGGCGTGGCGAAACCGTCGAGGACGGCACGCCAGTGGGCGCGGGCCGCGTCGGTGTCCTGGTCGGCCAGCCAGCGCACGTAGTCGCCGAACGGGCGCCGCGCGGGGGGCCGGGAAGCGGTGCCGGACGTGAGCGCCGCGTACTCCTCGACGACCTCGGTGAGCACCTGGGCCAGGCTCCAGCCGTCGAGGGTCAGGTGGTGGGACGTCCACAGCAGGTGCACGCGGGCGTCGGGCAGCCGGATCAGCGTGAGCCGCATCAGCGGCGCGGTGGCCAGGTCCAGGCCGCGCGCCAGGTCGTCGTCGCGCAGCCGGTCGAAGCGTTCGGTCCGCTCCTCTTCGTCCAGCCCGCGCCAGTCCAGCTGCTCGACGGGCAGCCGTACCGCGCGGTGCACGACCTGGAGCGGCACGGGCACGCCCTCCCACACCACCGAGGTCCGCAGGGCGGGTGTGCGGTCGACGACCCGCTGCCAGGCCGCGGCCAGGGCGGCGGGGTCGCCGACACCTTCCAGCAGGAGCGCGGCCTGGTCCACGTAGGTGTCGTCCGGGCCGCCGACCAGGCGGTGGAAGAGCATGCCCTCCTGGAGGGGGGTGAGCGGCAGCAGGTCCTCCACGTCCCGTCCGTCGCCGGCGAGGCGGTCCACCGCCGCTTGGTCCAGGCGGGCGAGCGGGAAGTCGGACGGGGTGCGGCCACCGGCGCCGGGGCGGGCGCAGTGCTCGGTGATCGCGGTGAGCGCCCGGACCATGGCGTCGGCCAGCGCGCGCACGGTCTCCGCCCGGTGCACCTGGTCGCTGTAGTGCCAGGTGATCTCCATCTCGCCGTCGTTCACGGCAGCCGAGACGTCCAGGAGGTGGTCCAGCGGTGCGCTGGGGTCCATGTCCCGGCCGGGTACGCCGGCGGCGGGTGCGAAGTCCCCGCCCGCCGCCGCCTCCCACTGCCCGTGGTAGGTGAAGCAGACCTGCGGCAGCGGGAGTTCGCGCAGGAGGCGGGCCTCCGGGCGCGGGGAGCCGAGGTGGGCGAGCGCCTGGTAGCCCAGTCCCCGGCGGGGCACGGCCCGCAGCCGCTCCTTGACGGCCTTGAGGGTGCCGCCCCAGTCGTCCGGGGCCGCCGGGGTCAGGGTGACGGGGTACTGGGTGGTGAACCAGCCGACCGTGCGGGAGAGGTCGACGCCGTCCGCCAGGTCCTCCTCGCGGCCGTGGCCCTCCAGGGCGACGGTGACCCGGTCGGCGCGCGTCCAGTCGGCGAGCACCCGGCCGAGCGCGCTCAGCAGCACGTCGTTGACCTGGGTGCGGTACACGCCGGGCACCCGGCGCAGCAGCGCCTCGGTGGTGGCGCGGTCGACGCGGCTGCACACTTTGTGCACCGATCCGGCGAGCGGGGTGCCGGGCAGGTCCACCGGCAGCGGGGTGCGCGTCTCGTCGGCCTCGCACGTCCAGTACGGCAGGTCGTCGTCCAGGGCGCCGGAGCGCACCAGCTCCGCGAGCCGGCGGGACCAGTCGGTGAACGGGGTGCCCTCCGGCTCCAGTTCGATGTCCACGCCGGCGGCGGCCTGCCGGTAGGCGGTTTCCAGGTCGCCGAGCAGCACACGCCAGGAGACGCTGTCCACCGCCAGGTGATGGGCCGTCAGGAACAGACGCGGCCGGTCCCCGTCCGGCAGCAGGACGGCCCGCAGCAGCGCTCCGGTCGCCGGATCGAGGCTCGCGCGGGCGGCGTCGGCGGCCTCGTCGAGGGTGGCGCCCGGGACGACCCGGCTCAGCAGCCCGGGAACCGGGCCGTGGCCGGGCCGCTGCCGCCAGGCGCCGTCGGCGCGGTCGAAACGGGCCCGCAGCGCGGGGTGCCGGGCGGCGACGGCCGCCACGGCCCGCTCCAGTGCCGCCGGGTCGAGGTCGTGCGGCAGGTCGAGCAGCATCGACATGCTGAAGTGCCGCAGCGGTCCGTGGGTGGCGAAGAACCACTCCTGGACGGGCGTGAGCGGCGCGGGCCCGTCGTCGTGCGGCGTCCGCGGCCCGGGCAGGGATTCCGTACGGCGGGCCGCCGCGGCGGCCAGGTCGGCGACCGTCTGGTGGCGGAAGACGTCCTGCGAGGTCAGGTGCAGCCCTGCGGCGCGGGCGCGGGAGACGGCCTGGATGCTGAGGATCGAGTCGCCGCCCAGCTCGAAGAAGTTGTCCGTGACGCCCACCCGGTGCACGCCCAGCACGTCGGCCCAGATGCCGGCCAGGGTCTCCTCGGCCGCCGTGCGCGGGGCGACCCACTCCCGTTCCCGCTCGGCGCCTTCGACGTCGGGCGCGGGCAGGGCGCGGCGGTCCAGTTTGCCGCTGGTGGTCAGCGGCAGCGCGTCGAGGAGGGTGAAGGAGGACGGCACCATGGCGTCGGGCAGCACGGACCCGAGGGCCGCCCGCAGCTCGGCCGGGGCGGGCCGGGGGGCGCCGGACGCGGGGACGACGTAGGCGGCCAGGCGGATGTGGCCGTGCGGGTCCGGTACGGCGGCGACCGCGGCGGCGCCGATCCCGGGCAGGTCCAGCAGGGCCGCCTCGATCTCGCCGGGCTCGATGCGGTGCCCGCGCACCTTCACCTGGTCGTCGGCGCGCCCCAGATAGTCGAGGCGGCCGTCGGCGGTCCAGCGGGCCAGGTCGCCGGTGCGGTACATGCGGGTGCCGGGCGGCCCGTACGGGTCGGGCAGGAACCGGGCGGCGGTCAGGCCCGGCCGGTCGGTGTAGCCGCGGGCCAGCTGCTCGCCCGCGAGGTACAGCTCGCCGCCGACGCCGGGCGGCACCGGGCGCAGCCGGTCGTCGAGGACGTAGGCCCTCACGTTCGGCAGGGGGCGTCCCACCAGCGGACGGTCCCCGTCCTCGATGCGGCAGGCGAGCGCGTCGACCGTGCACTCGGTGGGGCCGTAGAAGTTGTACGCGGCCACGTCCGGGTGGGCGGCCAGCTCGCGCCACAGGGCGGGGCCGACCGCCTCGCCGCCGAGCATCAGCACCCGCGGCCGGTGCCGGGCGTCGGTGAGCAGCCCGGCGGGCAGCAGCTGCCGCAGGTAGGTGGGGGTGACGTCGAGGAAGTCGACGCGGTGGGCGACGACGTACTCGACCAGGGCGGCCGGGTCCATCCGGGTGGCCTCGTCCACCAGGTGCAGCGGATGGCCGTCGGCCATCAGCAGCACGCCTTCGAGGGAGGTGTCGAAGGAGAAGGACGCGGTGAGGGCGACCCGCAGCGGGCCGCCGCCCGCGTCGGCGACGAACCCTGAGCGGTGGGCGGCCAGCAGGTGGGCCGCCGAGCGGTGGGTGACGGCGACGCCCTTGGGGCGGCCGGTGGAGCCGGAGGTGAAGATGACGTAGGCGGTGTGCTCCGGGTGCAGGGGGCCGTGGCGGTCGGCGTCGGTGGGGTCGGTGTCCGGCACCCCGTCGGGGGTCTCGCGCAGCGCGGCCTCGTCCAGGACCAGCGCCGGCCGAGCGTCCTGGAGGAGCTGGCGGACGCGTTCGGCGGGCAGGGCGGGGTCCAGGGGCAGGTAGGCCGCGCCGGACTTCCAGACGGCGAGGATCGCGACGATCATGTCGGCGGTGCGCGGCAGCCGCAGCGCGACGAGCCGTTCGGGGCCGGCGCCGCAGGCGATCAGGTGGTGGGCGAGCCGGTTGGCGCGGGCGTTGAGCGTGGCGTAGTCGAGGCGTTCGCCGCCGGCGACCAGGGCGAGCGCGTCGGGGGTGAGGGCGGCCCGGCGTTCGAAGAGCTCGGGGTGGGTGGTGTCCTCGACCGGGTGCGCGGTGTCGTTCCAGTCGTGGGTGACCTGCCGTACCTCCCGCTCGCCCAGCAGGGGCAGGGTGCCGAGCGGCCGGTCCGGTGCGTTCGCCGCGCCGTCCAGCAGGCGCAGCAGCTGCCCGGCCATCCGTTCGGCCGTCGCCGCGCCGATCAGGTCGGTGCGGTACTCCAGCAGGCCGGTGAGGCCGTCGCCGTCGGGGACGAACTCCACGCTCAGGTCGAAGGTGGCGGCTCGGCGGGGCACGGTGACCGGCGCGGTGGCAAGACCGTGCGGGGCGTTCGCGGCGGGCGGGTCGGGGTGCAGCAGGACCATCACGTCGAACAGCGGGTTGCGTCCGGCCTCGCGGCGTGCGCCCACCGTCTCCACGATCCGTTCGAACGGCGTGTCGCCGTGCGCGAAGGCGTCGTTCACGGTATCGGCCGTCCGTGCCAGCACGTCCCGGAAGGAGGCGGACGCCTGAACGGAGGTGCGCAGCACCACGGTGTTCACGAAGAAGCCGACGGCGCGTTCGAGTTCGGTGCGGGAGCGGCCGGGGGTGAGGGAGCCGACGCTGATGTCGTCCTGGCCGGACCAGCGGGCCAGCAACGCCTGGGTGACCGCGACGAGGGCCGTGTACAGGGTGGTGTGCTGTGCTCTGGCGAGGTCGCGCAGCCGGGCGGTGAGGCCCGCGGGGACGCTGAACGTGTGGACGGCGCCCGCTCCGGCCTCCTCCCGGCGCCGCGGGCGGTCCAGGGGCAGCTCGGGTGCCACCGCGCCGGCCAACTGCTCGCGCCAGTAGGAGAGGTGTCGCTCCAGCCGGGCGCCGGACAGCTGGTCGCGCTGCCACACCGCGAAGTCCGGGTACTGCACGGACACCGCGGGCAGACCGGGTGCGGCGCCCCGGGCGAGAGCGTCGTAGGCGGTGCACAGCTCGTCCAGGACGATGCCCATCGACCAGCCGTCGGTGACGATGTGATGAGCGGTCAGCAGCAGTACGTGCGAGGTCGCCGACTCTCGCAGCAGGCAGGCGCGCAGCAGCGGGCCCTGTCCGAGGTCGAAGGGGCGGGCGTACTCCTGGAGCAGGGCCGCGTCGAGGTCGTCCGGTTCCCGCACGGCGAGGGGCAGTCCACCGGCCGGGTGCACGGTCTGCACCGGCCGGCCGCCGTCCTCGTCGAAGGTGGTGCGCAGGGCCTCGTGCCGGGCCACGACGGCCGTCAGCGCCGACTGCAGTGCCGAGTGGTCCAGGGCGCCGGTGAGCCGCACCGCGACGGCACTGTTGTACCGGGCGTCGCCGGGGCGCAGCCGGTCAAGGAACCACAGGCGCTGCTGAGCGAACGACAGCGGCAGCGGGCGGTCGCGGTCGGCACGCGGGATGCCGCGGGTCGCTCCCCCGGCAGCACCGGCCCGTCCGGCCAGCCGCCGCCGCAGCGCCTCACGCATGTCCTCGGGCAGCGCCTGGACACGATCGCGGCGGGAGGGCTGCGGGGAACCGGCGGGGTTCGCGGAACTGCCGGGCTCCGCGGAACCCGCCGGCTGCGGCGAACCGGCGGCCTGCGCCGCGTCGGCGGGCTGACCGGAGGCGTCGAGCTGCGGCGAACCGGGGGCCTGCGCCGCGTCGGCGGGCTGCGGGGAACCGGCGGGGTGTGCGGGGTTCGAAGACGTCATGGTCGTCGGATCCTCACCGTTCGTCGTGGTCGGGGCCGCCGTACGCGGCGTCTTCGAGTTCGCTCAGCACCTGCTCCTCCACCAGTTCCGCCAGGGCGGCGACGGTGCGGGAGACCAGGACGTCGCGCGGGGTGAGCGGCACGCCGAACACGTCGCCGGCGCGGGAGGCGATGAGCAGGGCGCGCATCGAGTCGCCGCCCAGCAGGAAGTAGTCGTCCTCGGCGCCGACGGCCGTCTGCAGGACCTCCTCCCAGAGGGCCGCCAGCGCCTCCTCGGTGGGGGTGCGGGGCGCCACCCGCTCGGCGCGTGCGGGCGCCTCGGCGGGCGCCGGGGCGGGCAGGGCGGCCCGGTCGGTCTTGCCGTTCTCGGTGAGCGGGAAGCGGTCCAGGGCCACGAACGCCGAGGGGACCATGTGTCCGGGCAGCGAGCGGCCGGCCAGCTCCCGCAGTTCGGCGTCGGCGGGCGGCCGGGCGCCGGGGGCGGTGAGCAGGTGGGCGACCAGCCGCGGCAGCCCCGGTTCGTCCTCCCGCACGCTCACCACGGCGTCCAGCACGGCCGGGTGGCTCACCAGCGTGGCCTCGACCTCGCCGGCCTCGATGCGGTGGCCGCGCAGCTTCAGCTGGTGGTCGGCGCGGCCGAGGTAGTGCAGTTCGCCCGCGCTGTCGCGGCGCACCAGGTCGCCGGTGCGGTACATCCGGGTGCCGGGCGGCCCGTACGGGTCGGCCGTGAAGCGGGCCGCCGTCAGGCCGGGGCGGTGCAGATAGCCGCGCGCCAGCGCGGGTCCGCTGAGCCAGAGTTCGCCGACGACTCCGGGCGGGACCGGCCGCAGCCGGGCGTCGAGGACGTAGGCGCCGGTGGCGGGCAGCGGCCGGCCGATGGGCGGCGCGGTGCCGTCCGGGTCCAGGGGCGCGGACCAGGTGGCGACGACGGTGGCCTCGGTGGGCCCGTAGGAGTTGACCATCCGGTGGTGCGGCGCCCAGCGGGCCACCAGGTCCGCGCCGCAGGCGTCGGCCCCGACGATCAGCGTCTTCAGGTCGGGCAGCGTGCCGGGCACGTCCGGCGGCACGGTGGCGAGCGCGGCGGGCGGCAGCAGGGTGTGGGTGATGCGTCCGCGGTGCAGCACCTCGGCGAGGCCCGCGCCGAGCAGCGGGCCGGGCGGGGGGACGACCAGGCGGGCGCCGTGCGGCAGGGACATGCACAGCTCGAGCACGGAGGCGTCGAAGCTGGGCGTCGCGAAGGCCAGCACCCGGTCGCCGGGCGCCACCTGGTAGTGGGCGGCCTCGGCCGCCGAGAACGCGGCGATTCCGCGGTGGGTGACGACGACGCCCTTGGGGGTGCCGGTGGAGCCCGAGGTGTAGATGACGTACGCCGGGTCGTCCAGGTCGAGCGGGCGGGTGCGGTCGGTGTCGGTGGGCCGGTGGCGGGGCCCCTCGTCCGGCGGCGCGGCGAGCAGCCCGGCGACCTCCTTGGCGTCGAGGGTGAGGGCGGGGGCGGCGTCGCGCAGCATCAGCGCGATGCGCTGCTCCGGGTAGGCGGGGTCCACGGGCAGGAACGCGGCGCCCGCCTTGGTCACCGCCAGCTGGGCCAGCACCATGTCCGCCGAGCGCGGCAGCAGCAGCGCCACCAGGCTGCCCGGTCCCGCGCCGCGGGCGATGAGCCGGTGCGCGAGCCGGTTGGCGGCGGCCTCCGCCTCGGCGAAGGTCAGCAGCCGCCCGGACTCCTCCAGTGCCGGCGCGGTCGGCCACCGGTCGGCGGCGGCCTCCACCAGCGCGGGCAGGGAGGTCTGCGGCACCGGTCCGGTCTCGGGGCGGACGGGCCCGCGCAGCAGCCGGGCGTGCTGTTCGGGCGGCAGGACGTCGAGGTCGTCCAGGCGGGCGGTGCCGTCGCAGGCGGCCAGAGTGCGCAGCGTGTGCAGCAGTTGACCGGCGAGCGACGCGGCGGTGCCCTCGTCGAAGTACCGCGGGTCGTGGCCCAGTTCCACGGTGAGGTCGTCACCGGGTGAGACGACCAGGGTGACCGGGTAGTTGGTGGCCTCCCGGGCGTCCAGGTCGCGGAGCGTGAGCCCGTGCGCGCCCGCCGTGGCGTCGCCGACGGGGTAGTTCTCGAACACCACCAGGCTGTCGAACAGTGGTGTCCCGGACGGCAGTCGGGTCATGCGGTGCAGGGCGTGCAGCGGCACGTGGTCGTGACGGCGGTCCTCGGCGCGGGCCTCCTGCAGCGTCCGCAGCCAGGCGGCGCAGGGGGCCGCCCCGTCGACGGTGACCCGGGCGGGCAGCGTGGTGATGAACAGCCCGGTGATGGCGTCGGCGCCGGGCAGCTCGGTGGGGCGCCCGGAGACCGTGGTGCCGAAGCACACCGAGCGTTCCCCGCTCCAGCGCGCCAGCAGCAGCGCCCACACGCCCTGCACCACGGTGTTGAGGGTCAGGTGGTGCCGGCGGGCGAAGTCCTGGAGCCGGCGTGTGTGCTCGGTGCCGAGGCCCTGCGTCAGCCAGGAGCCGGAGCGAGCCGTGGCGTTCGGTCCGGGCCTGCGGTCGTAGGGCAGCGGGGTCGGCGCGGACAGGTCCGCCAGCACCGACCGCCAGTGCTCCTCGGCGGAACCCGTGTCACGGGCGGCGAGCCAGGCGGCGTAGTCCGCGAACGGCCTGCGCTCGACGAGCCTGGGTTGCTCGCCCCGGCTGAGGGCGGCGTGCGCGGCCATGACGTCGGACAGGACGTGGAAGACGCTCCAGCCGTCCAGCAGCACATGGTGGAACGTCCACACCATGCGTACCGCGTCCGGGGAGAGCCGGACGAGGGCGAGCCGCAGCAGCGGGGCCCGGTCCAGCGCGATGCCCCGGGCCCGCTCGTCGGCGAGCAGCCGCTCCAGTTCCGCCGCGCGGCGCTCGGCGGGCAGGGCGGTCCAGTCGTGCGTGGTCACGGGGAGGGTGACGTGCCGGTGCACGACCTGGAGCGGCACGGGTACGTCGCCGAGGGCGACGGATGTGCGCAGCACGGGCGTGCGGTCCACGACGTGCTGCCAGGCCTCGGCCAGCGGCCCCGGGTCGCGGGCCCCGTCGACGACGCAGGTGATCTGCTCGACGTACAGGCCGTGTGCGGCCTCGTCGATGCCGTGGACGACCATGCCGGTCTGGGTGGGTGTGAGCGGGTACACGTCCGTGACGTCCGCGCCGGTGCCGACGAGCCGGTCGACGGCCGCCTGGTCCAGCGGCGCCAGCGGGAAGTCGGAGGGGGTACGGCCGCCGGCGCCGGGCTCGGCGCAGTGCCGGATCAGCGCGCGCAGTTCGCCGGCCAGGCCGTCCGCCAGGCGGGCGACGGTCTCTGGCCGGTGCACCGCGACGGAGTACGACCAGGTGACCCGCAGTTCGCCGCCGGCCACCCGGGCCAGCACGTCGATCAGGTACGGCCGGTCCGCCGAGCGGTCCATGCCTCCGGTGAGGCCGTCGTGCGGGGCGTGCAGCAGCCCGTCCCCGGCAGGGGTCCCCCGGTCCTCCTGCCCGAGGTAGTTGAAGCAGACCGCGGGCAGGTCCGGCAGGTCGCGGCCGGCCGTCGGGTGCAGGTGGCGCAGGGCGCCGTAGCCGAGTCCGCCGTGGGGTACGGCCCGCAACGTCTCCTTGACCGTCTTCAGCACGGTGCCCGGGTCCGCGGTGGGCGCCGCGTCGAGGACGACCGGGTACATGGTGGTGAACCAGCCGGCCGTCCGCGCGAGGTCGACGTCCCCGAACAGCTCCTCGCGGCCGTGGCCCTCCAGGGTGACGGCCACCCGGTCGCGGCCCGTCCAGCGGGCCAGGACCCGGCCGAGCGCGCACAGCAGGACGTCGTTGATCCGGGTGCGGTAGGCCTCCGGGACGTCCTGGAGCAGCCGGCGGGTGTCCTCGCCGTCCAGCGCGACGGTCACGGTCTGCTCGTCGGCGGCGCGGTTGCTGCCGTCCGGGTGATCGGCGGGCAGGGGTGCCGTGGTGTCGAGGCCGCGCCAGTGGGCGAGTTCGCCGTCGAAGCCGCCGGCGGCGGTGTGGGCGGCGAGCCGCTGGGCCCAGGCGCGGAACGAGGTGCTCTTGGCGCCGAGGCCGGGCCGGTGGCCGTCGCGCAGGGCGCGGTAGGCGGTGTCGAGGTCCTCCAGCAGGAGCCGCCAGGACACCGCGTCCACGACCAGGTGGTGCGCGGTCAGCAGCAGCACCGGCCGTCCGCCGTCCCGCGGCCGGCACAGCGCGGCCCGCAGCAGCGGACCGGCGGCCAGGTCGAACCCGGCCGCGAGGGCGCCGGCGATCTCCGGGGAGGCGGCGGTGTCGTGCACCTCCAGGTGCGGGTCCTCGCCGGGCGCGGTGCCGTACTGCCGCCAGGTGCCGGCGCCGTCCGGCTCGTAGCGCAGCCGGAGCGCGTCGTGGTGCTCCAGCAGGGCGGCCAGGGCGCCCCGCAGCAGCGCCTCGTCGGCGTCGTCGGCCAGTTCGTAGGAGACCGCCTGGGCGAAGTGGGCCGGGTCGCCGGTGACGGTGTCGAGCAGCCAGTGCTGTACGGGGGTGAGTGGGACGTCGCCCACGACCGGGCCCTGTTCGGCTGCCGCGGCCACGGAGGCGCCCTCTTCCTCGGCGACCCGGGCGAGCGCGGCGAGGGTCTGGTGGGTGAACAGGTGCCGGGGATTGAGGGGGAGGCCGGCCCGGCGGGCGGCGGAGACGACCTGGATGCCGAGGACCGAGTCGCCGCCGAGCGCGAAGTAGTTGTCGTCGGCCCCCACCTCGGGCAGGCCGAGCACCTCGGTCCAGATCGCCGCGAGCGTGCGCTCCGCCTCGGTGCGCGGCGCCCTGCTGCCGCCCGTGGCCGCGACGTCCCGGCTCGGTGCCGGCAGGGCGCGCCGGTCCAGTTTGCCGGTGGCGCCGAGCGGGAGCCGGTCCAGGGACACGACGAGGGCGGGCACCAGGTGGTCGGGGAGGGCACGGGCGAGGAAGTCGCGCAGTTCGGCCGAGGCCGGGAGTCCCGCGTCGCGTGGCACCGCGTAGCCGACGAGCCGGCGGTGGCCGTCCTGCTCCACGACCCGGGCCGCCGCTGCGGCCACGGCCGGGTGGCGGGCCAACGCGGCTTCCACTTCGCCGAGTTCGATGCGGAAGCCGCGGACCTTCACCTGGTCGTCGCCGCGGCCGAGGTAGACGAGGTCGCCGTCGGCGCTCCAGCGCACCAGGTCGCCGGTGCGGTACATGCGGCTGCCGGGCGGCCCGAACGGGTCGGGCAGGAAGCGGGAGGCGGTCAGTCCGGGCCGGCGCAGATAGCCGCGGGCCACGCCGGTGCCGGCGAGGAAGAGCTCACCGGGCGCTCCGGCGGGAACCGGGCGCATCCGGTCGTCCAGGACGTAGGCGCGGGCGCCGCCCAGCGGCCGGCCGATCGGCGGATCGCGGTCCGGGTCGGCCGGGTCGCAGGTGAAGGCGGTGGCGTAGACGGTGGCCTCGGTGGGGCCGTAGATGTTGCGCACGTCGCAGCCGGGGATCGCCGTGCGGACCTGGCGGACCGTGCGGGCGGGCAGGTCCTCGCCGGCCAGCACCACCGTGTCCGCGCCGACGTGCACCGCGTCCTCCGCCAGCAGCCGGCCCAGCGCCGACGGGACCGCGCTGAGCAGTCCGGCGCGCCAGGGCTCGGTGCGCTCGGCCAGGGCCAGCAGGTCGCGCACGACCTCCACCCGGCCGCCGGAGAGCAGCGGCGAGAAGATCTCGAAGACGGAGACGTCGAAGTTGAGCGAGGTGGAGGCGACGACGTGTTCCAGTCCCCGGCCGGTGAACTCGGCCGCGGCCCAGTCGGTCAGGGCCAGCACGGAGGCGTGGTTCACCACGACGCCCTTGGGGCGGCCGGTGGAGCCGGAGGTGTGGATGACGTAGGCCGGGTGGTCCGGCAGCAGGGCGCCGTGCCGTTCGGCGTCGGCGACGTGGTCGCAGGAGGCGGCCGGGAGCCGGGGGTCGTCCAGCGGGATCCGGGTGAACGGGCCCTCGGGCAGCCGTGCGGCGCTCTCCGCGTCGGTGACCACCGCGTCGGGCCGTACGTCGTCCAGCAGGAACGCGATCCGCTCGGCCGGGTAGCGGGGGTCGACCGGCAGATAGCCGGCGCCGCTCTTGAGGACCGCCAGGAGGGCCACGACCAGGTCGGCGGTGCGGGGCAGGCAGAGGGCGACGAACCGTTCGGGGCCCGCGCCGGCGGCGATGAGCAGCCGCGCCAGCCGGTTGGAGCGCTCGTCCAGTTCGCGGTAGGTGAGGTGCCGGCCGTCGTGCACGACGGCGACAGCGTCGGGGGTGCGGGCGGCCTGCCGCGCGAACGCCTCCGGCAGGGTGCCGCGGGGCAGCGGGGCCGGGGCGCCGCCGAACCGGCCGACGAGTTCCCGGCCGGGGCCGGGCTCCAGCAGCGCCAGGTCGGCGAGGCGCCGGTCCGGGTCCGCGGCCATCTGAGTCAGCAGCGTGCGCAGGCTCTCGCCGAGCCCGGTCACGGTCGCGGCGTCGAACACGGCGGGGTCGTAGTCGAGGCTGACGGCCAGGGTGTCGCCGGGCGCGACGATGACGCTGAGCGGATAGCTGGTGGGCTCCACGTCCCGTTCCGCTTCCATGGCCAGCCCGTGCCGGGCCAGCGCCCCCTCGTCGAAGGGGTAGTTCTCGAAGACGACGATGGAATCGAACAGGCCGGTGCCGCCCGGCACTTCGCTCCACGACTGCACCTGGGCCAGGGAGACGAAGTCGTGACGCCGGGCCTCGGACTGGTCGGCCTGCAGCGCACGCAGCCAGTCCCGCAGCGGGCGCCGTCCGTCGACGTGGGCCCGGGTGGGCAGCGTGTTGATGAACAGGCCCACCATGGAGGTGACGCCCGGCAGTTCGGCGGGCCGCCCGGAGACGGTCGTGCCGAACACCACGTCCTCGCCGCCGCCGTAGCGGGACAGCAGCAGCGCCCAGGCGCCCTGCAGGACGGTGTTGAGGGTAAGGCCCGCCTGCTGGGCCGTCTCCCGCAGCCGCGCGGACACCGTGGCGTCCAGGGTGATCCGCGCCGAAGCGGAGGAGCTGCTCCGGTGGGCCTCGGCGGGCCGCCGGTCCCTGGGCAGTTCGGTGGGTGCGGTGAACCCGGCGAGCAGTTCCCGCCAGTACCGTTCGGCGCGGCCGGTGTCCTGTGCGGCCAGCCAGCGCAGATAGTCGGCGAAGGGCGGCCGTTCGGGCGCCTGCGGGCGGCGGTCGCCGGTGCGGGCGGCGTAGCGCTCGCCCACCTCGTCGAAGACCTGGGCGGCGCTCCATCCGTCGAGCAGCACGTGGTGGAAGGTCCACACCAGCCGTACCCGGTCCGCGGAGAGCCGGATGAGGGCCAGCCGCATCAGCGGCGCCGCGCCGAGGTCGATGCCCTGGGTCCGGTCCGCGGCGAGCAGCTCGTCCAGGTCGTGTGCGCAGTCCTCGGCGGGCCGCCCGGTCCAGTCGTGGTGGGTGACGGGCACGGTGGCCCGCTCCTGTACGACCTGGAGCGGCTCGGCGGTGTCCTGCCACTCCAGCCTGGTGCGCAGCACCGGGTTGGCGTCGACGGTGTGCTGCCAGGCCTCGGCGAGGGCGTGCGGGTCGGTGACGCCGGCCAGCACCAGCTGTACCTGGTTGACGTAGGTGCGGTCGTCGGCGTCGAGGAGGTTGTGGAAGAGCATGCCCGCCTGCATGGGGGTCAGCGGGTACACGTCCTCGACGCCCCGGCCGTCCCCGGCGATGCGGTCCACCGCCTGCTGGTCAAGACGGGCCAGCGGGAAGTCGGAGGGGGTACGGCCGCCCGCCCCGGGCCGGGTGCAGTGGGCGACGATCTCGCGGAGGGCTTGCAGCATGCCCTCGGCGAGCACGGTGACGGTCTCCTCACGGTGCCGTCCGCCGTGGTACCAGGTGATCTCCAGCCGTTCGTCCTCGACGCGGGCCACCACGTCCAGCAGGTGCGGGCGCAGGGTGCCGGGCGCCTCGGCCCCGCCCAGACCGCCGGGCACCGCGCCGACCAGGGCGCCGCCGCCGGCGGACCAGTCGAAGCGGCCCAGGTAGTTGAAGCTGATGCCGGGCATCGGTGTGCCGGTGAGGGCCTCGTCGCCGCCGAGGTGGCGCAGGGCGCCGTAGCCGAGGCCGCGGTCGGGGACGGCCCGCAGGCGCTCCTTGACCGCCTTCAGCGCACTCCCCCAGTCCCCCGCCGGGACGTGCAGGGCGACGGGGTACAGCGAGGTGAACCAGCCGATCGTGCGGGACAGGTCGACGTCCTCGAAGAGCTGGTCCTCGCGGCCGTGGCCCTCCAGGCCGACGGCGACGGTGTCGCGTCCGGTCCACTCGGCGAGCACCCGGCCGAGCGCGGTGAGCAGGACGTCGTCGACGCGGGTGCGGTAGGCGGCGGGGACCTTGCGCAGCAGGTCCGCGGTGCTCTCCCGGTCGAGCCGTACGGTCACCTCGCGGGTGTCGGCCGCGGTGTCGCCGCCCTCGCCGTCGACGGGGAGCGGCTCGGCGCAGTGCCGGGCGGCCGCGGCCCAGTGGTCGCGCTGCTCCGCGAAGCCTCCGCCGTCGACGCGCTCGCGCAGCCGGCGGGCCCATTCCCGTACGGAGGTGGTGCGGGCGGGCAGCCGTACGGGTCGACCCGCGGCGGCCTGCGTGTACGCGGTCTGGAGGTCCTCCAGCAGGATCCGCCAGGAGACGCCGTCGACCACGAGGTGGTGCACGACCAGCAGCAGGCGGGCGGGGCCGGGGCCGCCGTCGGTGAACAGCCGGGCCGTGACCAGCGGGCCGGCGTCCGGCCGGAATCCGCTGTGGGCGTCCTCGGTCGCGCCGTCCTCGGTGGTGGGCTCGCACACCCGGAGCAGCTCCGGCGCCGGGGCGTCCGCGTCGGTGACGTACTGGCGCCAGGTGCCGTCGCCGGCGAGGGCGAACCGGGCGCGCAGGGCGTCGTGGTGGGACCACAGGGCGGTGAGGGCGCGGCGCAGGGCGTCCGGGTCGACGGGGCCGGGCGTCTCGATCAGGACGGACTGGTTGAAGAACCCGGGGTGCGGCGGGCGCGGGTCGAGGAACCAGTGCTGGATCGGGGTGAGGCCCACCTCGCCGGAGACCGGTTCGGTACCGGCGACGGTGGCGGTGGTGCCGGTGGCGGCCGCGAGCGCGGCGACCGTGGGGTGGCGGAACAGGTCGCGGGGGGTGAGGGCGAGACCCGCGGTCCGGGCGCGGGAGACGACCTGGATGCTGAGGATCGAGTCGCCGCCCAGCATGAAGAAGTTGTCGTCCACTCCGACCCGCTCCACGCCGAGCAGGTCCGTCCAGATGCCGGCGAGGACGCGCTCGGTCTCGGTGCGCGGCGCGCGGTGGGAGCTGTCGCCGCCCACCGCCCAGTCGGGCGCGGGCAGCCGGCGCCGGTCGACCTTGCCGTTGGCGGTCAGCGGCAGCTCGGGCACCGCGACGAACGCGGCGGGCAGCATGTAGTCGGGCAAGGCGGCGGCGAGATGGGCGCGCAGGGCGGTGGCGGGCGGCACGGTGGCGCCCGGGGCCGGCACGAGGTGGGCGGCGAGGCGCTTGCGTCCGCCGTCCTCGTACAGGGAGACGACCGCTTCGGCGACGTCCGGGTGCGCGGTGAGCCGAGCCTCGATCTCGGCGGGTTCGACGCGGAACCCGCGGATCTTGATCTGGTCGTCGGCGCGGCCCACGAAGTGCAGCTCGCCGTCGGCGCTCCAGCGCACCAGGTCGCCGGTGCGGTACATCCGCTCGCCGGGCGGGCCGAAGGGGTCGGGGAGGTAGCGGGCCGCGGTGGCGCCGGGGCGGCCGGCGTACCCCCGGGCGAGTCCGGCGCCGGCGATGTACAACTCGCCGGGAACGCCGGGCGGTTGGGGCTGCAGAGCGCCGTCGAGGACGTAGGCGCGGGTGTTGTCCAGGGGGCGTCCGATGGGCAGCACGGCGGGCAGCGGGTCGCCCGCGCCGAAGACACGCCGGGTGGCGAAGGTGGTGGTCTCCGTCGGGCCGTACCCGTCGACCACGGTGAGCCCGGGGCAGGCGTCCAGGACCCGGCGGACGACCGCGCCCGGCACGGCCTCGCCGCCGGTCCACACCTCCCGGGCGCCGCGCAGGCACCCGGGGTCCTCCTGGGCGAGGAGGCGGAACAGTCCCGCGGTCAGCCACAGGCAGGTCACGCCCTGCTCGGTGACGGCGCGCCGGACCAGGGCGGCGTCCAGGTCGACGGGCGGGGCCAGGACGGCCGTGCCGCCGCGCAGCAGCGGCACCCACAGCTCATAGGTGGACGCGTCGAAGGCGTGCGGGGAGTGCACGAGGACCCGGTCGTGGCCGGTGAACGCGCCGTCCAGGGCGAGCGCGACGACGTCCCGCTGGCGCACCGCCACGCCCTTGGGGGTGCCGGTGGAGCCGGAAGTGAACATCACGTACTGCACCTGGTCGGGGTGGACCGCGCACGGTGTGAACGCCGTCGTCGGCAGGTCGTCACGGGTGTCGGCGCGCACCACACCGCCGCCGGGGAGCACGCCCCGGGCGGTCTCCTCCCACACGGCGTCCGTGAGCAGCAGGTCGGCTCCGGCCTCGGCCAGCATCCGGCGCAGCCGCTCCTGCGGCGCCCTGCCGTCCAGCGGCACGTACACGCCCCCGGTGCGCACCAGCGCCAGCTGGACGACGGCCAGGTCCGCCGAGCGGTCCATCAGCACACCCACCGGACGCTCCGCGTGTACGCCGAGCCCGGCCAGCCGCCCCGCCCACTCCGTTGCCCGCTCGTCGAGGTCGCGGTAGCTGAGGCGCTCGTCGCCCGTCTCCAGGGCGACAGCCTCGGGCGTGCGGCGCACCTGTGCGGTGAAGAGCCCGTCGACGGAGGTCTCGGGCAGCGGGACGGCCGTGTCGTTCCAGTCGTGCAGCACCTGCTCACGGCGGGCGGGGGTGAGCAAGGAGATCCGGTGCGGCGGGAGATGGGCGCCGGCGGGCATGCCGGCCAGAAGGACGGTGAGGTACTCGCTCATGCGCCGCGCGGTCGCGGCGTCGAACAGCTCGGGGTCGTAGCCGAGCCGGAGGGTGAGCTCGGCGCCCGGGTAGGCGACGAGGCTCAGCGGGTAGTTGGTGGTCTCGACGCCGTCCAGATCGCTCAGGCGCAGGTCGTGGGCGGCGGCGAGGTCGCCGTCGACCGGGTAGTTCTCGAAGACGACGAGACTGTCGAACAGGGGTGCGCGCTCGGGGAGTCCGGTGAAGGTGCGGATCCGGGTGAGGGGCACGTGGTCGAAGCGCCGGTCCTCGCTCTGGTCCTGCTGGAACCGGCGCAGCCAGTCGAGCAGGGCGGCGCCGTCCGGGAGCGCGGCGCGGGTGGGCAGGGTGGTGATGAACAGGCCGGTCATCGCCTCGGCGCCGGGCAGCTCGGGCGGCCGCCCGGACACGGTCGTGCCGAACACCACGTCGTCCCGGCCCGCCTGGCGCCCCAGCAGCAGCGCCCAGGCGCCCTGCACGAGGGTGTTCAGGGTGAGGCCCGAGGCGCGGGCGAACTCCTCCAGGGCCCGGGTCGTGGCGGCGGGCACCGTGGCGCGCACCGCGTCCGTGGACTCGGCGCGGTGGGTCTCGCGGGGCTCGCGGTCGTACGGCAGCGGGGTGGTCTCGGTCAGCCCGGACAGGCGGCGCCGCCAGTGCTCCTCGGCCTCGTCCCGGTCGCGTGCGCGCAGCCAGGCCACGTAGTCCCGGTAGGGCCGGCGGTCGGGCAGGGCGTCGTCGGCGGCGCCGGCATGGCAGGCGAACACGTCCGACAGCACCTGGAACAGGCTCCACCCGTCCAGGAGCAGATGGTGGAAGGACCACACCACGCGTACGGCGGTGTCGGAGACGCGGGCCAGCAGCAGGCGCTGGAGGGGGGCTCGGGCCAGGTCGATGCCGTCGGCGCGGTCGCGTGCGAGCAGGTCCCGCAGCCGCCGCCGGCGCTCGTCCTCGCCGAGGTCCCGCCAGTCCAGGTGGGTGACCGGCACGGTCGCCCGCCGCTGGACCACCAGCAGCGGCTCGGGCACGTCCTGCCAGACGGCCCGGCCGCGCAGCACCTCGGTGCGGTCGGTGACCCGCTGCCAGGCGGCGGCGAGGGCGCCCGGGTCGGGTACGCCGTCCAGCACGAACGTGAGCTGCTGCAGGTAGGCGCCGCTGCCGTCCTCGGAGAGGCCGTGGAAGAGCATGCCCGCCTGGGTCGGCGTCAGCGGCAGGACGTCCTCCACCGCGGCGGGGTCCTCCCCCACGACGTGGTCGACGGCCGGCTGGTCGAGCCGCGCCAGCGGGAAGTCGGACGGCGTGCGGACGGCGGCGCCCGGACGTGCGGCGTACCGGGCGAGCCCGGACAGCGCGTCGGCGAACCGGTCCGCCAGGTCCGCGACGGTGGACTCGTGGTGCAGCGCGTCCGAGAAGAACCAGGTGAACTCCAGCCGGTCCTCGTCGAGCCGGCCGACCACCTCCAGGGGGTGCGGGCGTACGGCGTTCGGGTCGGCGTCCAGCTCCAGCGGGCGGAGCACCCCGCGGTACAGCCCGTCCGCCGACTCCGGCGGCGTCATGCGGCCGAGATAGTTGAAGCTGATCTGTGCGGCCGGGGTGCGCGGGTCCCGCTCGGGTCCGCCCAGATGGCGCAGCGCGTCGTGGCCGATGCCGTGCCGGGGTACGGCGCGCAGCTGCTCCTTGACCCGCTTCAGTACGGCGTCCCACCCGGCCTGCGCCGGGACGGCCAGCGCGACCGGGTGCCGGGTGGTGAACCAGCCGACAGTGCGGCTGAGGTCCAGCTCGGGGAAGAGTTCCTCCCGGCCGTGTCCCTCGACGTCCACGACGACCCGTTCCCTGCCGCTCCAGTCGCACAGCACCCTGCCGAGGGCGCTCAGCAGCACGTCGTTGACCTGGGTGCGGTGGGTCTCGGGCAGGGTGCGCAGCAGGACGGAGGTGTCCTCGAGGCTCAGGCGCACCGTCACCGCGCGCGCGGAGGCGTAGGTGTTCGCGCCGTCGAGGTCGGCGGGCAGAGCGGGCTCCGTGCCGGGCACCGCCCGTGTCCAGTACGCCCGCTCGTCGTCGAAGCCGCCCTCGGCGGTGTGCGCGTTCAGCCGGCGTGCCCACTGCCGCAGCGGCGACGACTTGGCGGGCAGGGCCGTCGCGCCGTCGGTTCCGGACCGGCGGGCCCGGTAGGCGCGGTCGAGGTCGTCGAGGAGCACGCGCCAGGAGACGCCGTCGACGACCAAGTGGTGCACGGCCAGGTGCAGGACGGGGGGCCGTCCGGGGCCGCGGTCGTGCAGGACGGCGCGCAAAAGCGGCCCGCGGGCGAGGTCGAACGGCCCGAAGTGGGGGGTGTCGGTGTCCGGGCCGGTGTGGCGGGCCAGCGTGATGCGGGGCGCCTCCCCGTCGATGTGCCAGCCGCCCGGGGCGTCGCCCCCGCCCTCGGTGAAGCGGGAGCGCAGCGCGTCGTGGTGGGCGACCAGGTCCCCGAGGGCGCCCTCCAGCGCCTGCGCGTCCACGTCGTCGACGAGGTGGAGGGACAGGGCCTGGGAGAAGTGGCCGGCCCGCTCTGCGGCGGTGCCCAGCAGCCAGTGCTGGATGGGTGTCAGCGGCGTCGCGCCGGTGGCGCTCTCGAGGGCGGGCGCGGGCCCGCGCCGGGCTCCGGCGGCGTCCGTGACGCGGGCCAGGGCGGCCACCGTCTGGTGCCGGTAGACGTCCCGGGAGGTCACCGTCAGGTCCTCCTGCCGGGCCCGGGCCACCACCTGGATGCTGAGGATCGAGTCGCCGCCGAGTTCGAAGAAGTTGTCGTCGACGCCGACCCGTTCCAGGTGCAGTACGTCCGCCCAGATCGCGGCGAGCGTGCGCTCGGTGGGCGTGCGCGGCGCGACATGGTGCACGGCGCGCGCGGCCGGGCCCGGGGCGGGCAGCCGCCCGCGGTCCAGTTTGCCGTTGGGGTTCAGCGGCAGGGCGTCCAGCACCAGCACGGTGGCGGGCACCATGTAGTCCGGCAGCGTCCGGCCGAGCTCCCGGCGGACGGCCTCCCCTTCGACGGTCTGCCCTTCGGCGGGCACGACATAGCCGACCAGGCGGCGGTGCCCGTCGCTCTCGTTGGCGACGGCCGCCGCCTCCAGGACGCCCGGGCAGCGGCGCAGCGCCTCCTCCACCTCGCCCAGTTCGATCCGGAAGCCGCGCACCTTGACCTGCTGGTCGGCCCGGCCCACGTACTCCAGCTCGCCGGACGTGCTCCAGCGCACCAGGTCTCCGGTGCGGTACATGCGCTCACCCGGCGCACCGAACGGGTCGGCGAGGAACCGGGCGGCTGTGAGGCCGGGGCGGCCCAGGTAGCCACGGGCGAGGCCGCCGCCTCCGAGGTACAACTCGCCGGTCACGCCCGGCGGTTGCGGGCGCAGGGCGTGGTCCAGGACATAGGCGCGGGTGAGGGCGACCGGTCTGCCGATCGGGGGCGCCTGGTCGGGGAGCCGGTCACCGGCGTACCACGCGGTGGCGTACACGGTGGCCTCGGTGGGGCCGTAGACGTTGGCGATCGCGCAGGACGGCAGGGCGGTGCGCAGCTCGTGCAGCGTCTGGGCGGGCAGGGCCTCGCCGGCCAGGACCACCGTGTCCGCCGTCACCGGGCAGGAACCGCCCGCGACGAGGCGGGAGAAGACGGACGGTACGCCGCTGAGGAGCCCGGCGCGCCGGGGCCTCGGTGCGTCGGCGAGCGCGGGAAGGTCGGGGACGATCTCCACCGCGCCGCCGGTGAGCAGCGGGCACAGCAGCTCGAAGACCGACACGTCGAAGTTGAGGGAGGTGGACGCGATCACGTGCGCCAGCCCGTCGGCGTCGAACCGCTCCCGCGCCCACGCGGCCAGCGCGGCCACGCTGCGGTGCGTGACCACCACACCCTTGGGACGGCCGGTCGATCCCGACGTGTAGATGACGTAGGCGGGGTGGTCCGCGACCAGCGGCCGGATCCGGTCGGCGTCGCTCAGATCCGCGTCGCTCAGATCCGCGTCGCTCAGATCCGCGTCGCTCAGGTCCGCGTCGTCGGGTCCGGGGTGCGGGGCCCCGGTGAGGGCGGGCTCGTCGTCCAGGACGATCGGGGTGCAGTCCGGGGGCAGGGCGCGGGCGGTCCGCCGGGTCGCGACGACGAGGGCGGGGCGGGCGTCGGCGAGCATGAAGCGGATGCGTTCGGCCGGGTAGCCGGGGTCGACGGGCAGGTATCCGGCGCCGGACTTCAGCACCGCCCACAACACGGGCAGCAGGTCGGCGGAGCGCGGCAGGCAGAGCGCGACCAGCCGTTCCGGGGCCGCCCCGCGCGACACCAGCAGCCGGGCCAGCCGGTTGGCGCGCCGGTTGACCTCGGCGTAGTCCAGCCGGAGCGGGCCGCAGGTGACGGCCGTGCGCTCGGGCGTGCGGGCCGCCTGCGCCTGGAACAGCTCCGGCAGTGTGGCGTCGCCGCTCTCCCGGGCCGGACGTGCCGGCGGGTTCCAGGAGTCCACCAGTGTGCGCTGTTCCGCCGGGGACAGCATGGGCAGCTCGGACAGCGGCCGGTGCGGGCCCTCGGCCATGCCCTGCAGCAGGCGGTGCAGATGCCGGGCCATGCGAGCCACGGTCTCCGGCTCGAACAGGTCCGTGTTGTACTCGACCGTCAGCGTGCAGCCGCCGTCCGCGTCCGGCTGGAACTCCAGCACCAGGTCGAAGCGGGCCGCCGGGCGCGGCAGCGGATGGTCCTCGAAGCGCAGGCCGCCGGCGAGCGGCGGTACGGCGAAGGGCGTCTGCTGCACGACGAGTGCCTGCACCAGCGGGGTCCGGCTGGGATCGCGGGGCGGTGCGAGTTCCTCGACCACCCGGTCGAAGGGCACGCCCTCATGGGCGAAGGCGTCCAGCACGGTCGTCCGCATGGATTCCACGAACCGGTCGACGGTGGCCTTCTCGTCCACGTCGCCGCGCAGCACCACGGTGTTGGCGAAGAAGCCCGCGACCTGCTCCAGCTCGCGGCGGCCCCGTCCGTTGGTGACGGTGCCGAAGGCGATGTCCCGCTGCCCGGAGTACCGCGAGAACAGCAGGGCCGAGCCCGCGGCGAGCAGGGTGAACAGCGTCGTGCCGCGGCCCCCGGCCACGGTGCGCAGCAGGGTCACCAGATCCTCGGGCAGGTGATGCCGGTGTGCCGCGCCGGCCGTGGTGCGCACGGCCGGGCGGGGCCGGTCGGTGGGCAGCTCCAGGTGCTGGATGCCCGTCAGGTGCCGGCTCCAGTAGGCGAGGTCGTCGGTGTCCTGGCCGGTGTCGCGCTGCCGCTCCCAGACGGCGAAGTCGGGGTATTGGAGCGTGGGTTCGGGCAGGCCGTCCGGCTCCGCGGTGACCTCCGCGCGGTACAGGGCGGCGAGTTCCCGGGTGAGGACGCCCACCGACCAGCCGTCGGTCACGATGTGGTGCTGGGCGAGCAGCAGCAGGTGTTCGTCGTCGGCGAGCCGGACGAGCAGGGCCCGGGTGAGCGGGCCGGCCGACAGGTCGTAGGGGCGGCACAGTTCCTCGGTGAGGAGCCGTTCGGCGGCGTCGGGGCGCGCCTGGGCGGGCAGGTCGCCGAGGTCGGCCGTGCGCAGCGGCAGCGCGGGTTCGGCCGCGACGCGCTGCGCGCCCTGCCCGTCGAGGGTGGTGAACGTGGTGCGCAGGGAGTCGTGGCGGGCCGCGAGGCGCACCAGGATCCGGCCGAGGGCGCCGGTGTCGAGGGGGCCGCGCAGCCGCAGGGCCACCCCGGTGTTGTACTCGGTGCCGCCGGCGGTGAGGTCGTCCAGGAACCACAGCCGCCGCTGCGCGCCGGACAGCGGGAGGACGTCCTCGCGGGGGGCGCGCGGTATCGGCTCGGTGGGCGCGGCGGCCGACGGTTCGCCGAGCAGCGGGGCCAGCGCGGCGACCGTACGCGCGGTGAACACGTCCCGCACGGTCAGCCGCACGCCCAGTTCCTCGCGGATCCGGGCCAGGGCGCGGGCGGCGAGGATCGAGTCGCCGCCCAGTTCGAAGAAGTCGTCCGTCGCGCCGACCGCCGCCACGCCGAGCAGGTCCGCCCAGATCTCGGCCAGGGCCTGCTCCTGGGGGCCGCGCGGGGGCACGTGGCCGGACGCGGGGGCCCGCTCGGGGGCGGGCAGGGCCCGCAGGTCGGTCTTGTGCTGTGCGGTGAGCGGCATCCGGTCCAGTACGACCACGGCGGAGGGCACCATGTGGGCAGGCAGCACGGCGGCCACCGCCCGGCGCAGGGCGTCCGGATCCGGTTCGCGCCCGGCGCCGGCGGCGGTGACGTAGCCGACGAGGCGCTGTCGGCCCGGCTCGTCCTCCCGTACGACGACGACCGCCTCGCCGACGCCTTCCGCCCCGCGCAGGGCCGCCTCGATCTCGCCGGGTTCGATGCGGAAGCCCCGGATCTTCACCTGCCGGTCGAGCCGGCCGAGGAACTCCAGCTCTCCGTCGGTGGTCCAGCGGGCCCGGTCCCCGGTGCGGTAGAGCCGGGATCCGGGCGGCCCGAAGGGGTCGGCGACGAAGCGGGCGGCGGTCAGGCCCGGACGGCCCAGGTAGCCTCGGGCCACGGCGTCCCCGCCGATGTACAACTCGCCGTCCGCACCGGGCGGTACGGGCCGCATCGCCGCGTCGAGGACATGCACCCCGGTGTGCGGCAGGGGCGCGCCGATGGTGGGCGTGCCCCGGCCGGCGGTGAGCGGGCCGGTCCAGGTGGCGACGATGGTGGTTTCCGTCGGGCCGTAGGAGTTGATCATGCGGCGGTCCGGCGCCCAGCGGTCGACGAGCCCGGCCGGGCAGGCCTCGGCTCCCACGATGAGCGTGCGCAGGTGGCGTCCGGTGCCCTGGGCCGGGTCGGGCAGGGTGGCCAGGGCGGCCGGCGGGATGAGGGCGTGCGTGATGCGGTGCTCTTCGAGGACGGCGGCGAGTTCGTCGCCGAGCCAGGGTCCGTCCGGCGGCACGACGAGGGTGGCGCCGGCCAGGACGGAGACGAACAGTTCCAGCACCGAGGCGTCGAAGCTGGGCGAGGAGAACTGCAGCACGCGGTCGCCGGGGCCGACGGCGTAGCGCTCGGCGGCGGCCTCGGTGAACCCGCCGATGCCGCGGTGGGTGACGGTCACACCCTTGGGGGCGCCGGTGGAACCGGAGGTGTAGATGACGTAGGCCGCGTGGTCCGCACCTGCGGAACCGGCGACCACGCCGCCCTCGCCACGGCCGGTACCGGTCACCGCGGCGCTCTCGACCACCGCGCCGGCAGCCGGACGACCCCCGGTGTCCGGTCCGCCGGTACGGTCGTCGGCCCCGGGGGCGGTCGCGGTGCCACCGCGGTCCCCGGCTTCCGTGCCCTCCAGCACCGTGCGGACCAGCCGCAGGTCGTCCAGGGTGACCGCGGGGGCGCAGTCTTCGAGCATGAGGGACCGGCGTTCGGCGGGGTAGGACGGATCCACCGGGAGGAAGGCGGCGCCCGCCCGGGCGACGGCCAGTTCCGCCGCGATCAGTTCCATGGACCGGGGCAGGACCAGCGCGACCACCCGGTCCGGCGCCGCGCCGTCTGCCGCGAGACGGCCTGCCAGCCGGTCGGCGCGGGCGGCCAGTTCCCGGTAGGTCCAGGTGCGGCGGCCGTCGGTGAGGGCCGGCGCGTCCGGCGTGCGCTCCACCCACGCGGCGAAGAGGTCGCCGAGCGTGGGGTGCGCGGGTGCGGCGGCGCCCCGCGGCGCTCCTGCGGGCCGGCCGGCCCCCGCCGGGGAGGCCGCCGATACGTGCTTGTCGTGCAGGTCCGTCATGGGTGAAGGTCCTTACGGAAAGCGGGACGATGCGACGCGGGCCACGCCGGACGGCGCGATCGGCCCGTCAAGCCCTCGGGCCCACCGGGGAACGCGGCGGTGGGCCGGCACGGGCGCAGGCATGAGGACGGTGCGGCGGGCCCCGGCGGGCAGCACGGGGCGCGGTGCCGGTGGAACCGGAAAGGCCGCCGCGGTTCAGCCGTCGTCGGTACGGCGTGCGGTGCGCCCGGAGATCTGCACCCGGTCGATCCGGCCGGTGGCGGGGTCGCGGTGGAACCGGCCGCCGGGCTCGGGGCGGCCGGTCGCCGGATCGAGCAGGTCGCAGGAGAGGTCGGCGTGGCAGACCAGGGTGAGGGGCAGGTCGCCGTCCACGGACAGGGCCGGCGCGCCGTCGGGCCCGGGGGCGATCCGGTACGTGGTGGAGCCGTTGCGGTAGGCGCCGGCGCAGTCGGGCAGCGCGACGGCCGGGCCGCGCTCCGCGGGGCGGAGTGCCGTGGGTACCCGTATCCCGGTGAGACGGGCCAGGTCGTCGGCGAGGTCGCGCCAGAGCGCGGTGGCGCCGCCCGCGTTGCCGGTGAAGGCGACCACCACACCGGTCTCCGGATCGGCCCGCAAGTGGCAGGAGGTTCCCTGGGCGTTGCCGTCGTGGCCGCACCAGACGCGCTCGCCCTGCCGGTACAGGGCGAGCCCGGCGCCCCATCCGTCGGCGAGGGTGCCGGGGCGTGCCGCCGGCTCGGGGTGGCGCATCTCCTTGGCGACGGAGGGCGGCAGCACGTCGTCGCGGCCGACCAGCGCGGCCCCCAGGGCGGCCAGGTCCGTGGCGCTGGCCAGCAGCGCCCCGGCCGGTGCCTCCAGTGGCGCCAGGGTCTGCGCGGTGGGCCGCAGCCGGCCGGTGGCCGTGTTGACGGCGTGGCCCGCGGCGATCGGACGCAGGGGCCGCGCGTCGCCGAGGAACGCGGGCTCGGTGCGCAGGGGCTGGAGGAGCAGGGAGCCGACCGCCTCCTGCCACGGCATGCCGGTGACGGCCTCCACCAGCCGTCCCAGGGCGACGTACCCGGCGTTGGAGTAGGAGAAGTCGGTGCCGGGCGCGAAGAGCAGGTCCCGGCGGGTGCACACGGCCGACAGATAGCGGCCGGCGGTGGTTGCGGCGGCGGTGTCGGAGTCCGGACCGGTCGGCAGCCCACCGGTGTGGCTGAGCAGGTGACGTATCGTCACCTCGGGTATGTCCCGTAAGTCCGGGAGGTGCTCGGCGGCCGGATCGTCCAGGTCGAGATCGCCGTCGTCGGCGAGGAGCAGCACGAGGGCTGCCGTGTAGGGCTTGGTGAGGGATCCGAGGGGGACGGCCGTGCCGGCGGTGCACGGGGCTCCGGTGGCCGCGTCGGCCGTACCGGTGTGCAGTGTGAGGACGTCCGTGCCGGTGTCCACGGCCAGTTGGGCGCCGGGTACCCGGTGGCCGCGGGCCAGGGTGTCCAGACGGTCCTGCAGTTCCGGGCGTAACGGGGACGGCGCCTGGAAGACGTCGGTGTCAGTGGGGACGGTGTACGGCATGAGAAGGGGACTCCCGTTGCGTGGGTCTCATGTGCGGGTGACGGCCGGGCCCGCCGCGAGCGGTGCGGGGGCCGGCCGGGGCGCGGGTGCGCCGGGCTCAGGCTCTGCCGACCTCGACGGGCAGGTGGCGGACGCCGATGATCACAGCCGGGTTCTGGAAGGTGACGTCCTCGTAGGACGGGACGACCAGCGTGGGGAAACGTTCATGCACCATGCGCAGGGCGATCCGCGCCTCCAGCCGGGCCAGCGGGGCGCCGAAGCAGAAGTGGATGCCGTGCCCGAAGGTCAGGTGGGGGTTCGGGTGGCGGGTGAGATCGAGCGTGTCGGGCGCCGCGAAGCGGGCCGGGTCCCGGTTGGCCGCGCCGAGATGCACCATGAGGAGCGTGTCGACCGGGATCTCGTGTCCGCCGAGGACCACCGGGCGGGTGACCCGGCGGCCGAGTTCGGGGAAGGGGGGCAGCCAGCGGAGGATCTCCTCGACGGCCTCCGGGATGCGCCCCGGGTCGGCGCGCAGGGCACTGTCCGCGCCGGGATGCCGGTCGAGGACGACGACGGCGTTGCCTAGCAGCGCGGTCGTGGTGATGTGCCCGGCGACCAGCAGCAGGGCGACGAAACCGACCATTTCCTGGTCGCGCAGGCGGACGCCGTCCACCTCGGCGGCGATGAGCCTGCTCGTCAGGTCGTCTCCGGGGGCGGCGCGGCGGGCGCGGATGTGCTCCAGCATGTAGCCGTTCATCTCGCGCACCGTGGGAGCGATGGCCTCCAGCGCGCGTTCGAGGTCGGCCATGTCCGGGGCCTCACCGAGCTGGTCGCCGCCGAACAGAACGCTCGCCCACTCCTGGAAGAGCCGGTGTTCCTCGGCCGGGATGCCGAGCAGTTCGGCGATCACGATGATCGGCAGCGGATAGGCCAGCGAGTCGACCAGGTCGAACCGGTCGTGGCCGGCGACGGAGTCCAGCAGCCGCGCGCACACGGCCTCGATGCGGGGTGCCAGCCCCTGCACGACCCGGGGGGTGAACGCCTGGCTGACCAGGGCGCGGAGCTTGCGGTGCTCCGGGGGGTCCATGCCGACGAAGTTGCCCTGCGTGAAGGTGTCGAAGTCCGGCTGGCTGGGGGCGAGTCCGGTCATGTCGGAGGAGTACGTCACGGGATCGGCGAGCACGGCGGCGGCGGTCTCGAGGTCCAGCACCTGCCACACGCTCTGGCCCGGATCGTAACGAACCGGTCCGTCCCGGTGCAGGTCCCGCCACCGCTCGGGTAACGCCTCCAGCAGCGGAGGTTCACCCGTCAGTTGTCTGCTGATCACCTTGTCTCCTCGGTAGCGGCGCGCGCGGGCAGGGAGGGACCACGCCCATGGGTGTGCGGGATCCGGCGGTGGAACAGGGGGTGGAACAGGGGTGGGAACAAGGGGTCACCGTCGGTGGGACGGCGCGGCAGGGACGGGTGACCCGCGCAGCTTCTGCAGCTTCTACGGACGGCCCGGCGGCCGACTGCCGACTGCCGTCACGGCACCGCTGGGCGGTCGGATGCGCGGCGCACCTCAGCACGTGTGGTGGAACGCGCGGCGGCTCCGGGGCCGGCCACACCCCCGCACAGCCCGGGTGCTCGGGCGGAGCAGTCCGACATCTCATCCCCCTCGGCGACCAAGTCCGCGCGGCTGCGCGGACCCCTTCCCCCTGATGGAACAACGGCCCGAATGCGGCCGCGCGAACACAGCGGACGAATACGCCCCACCGATGCGCACGAGCCCGCGATCGGCAGGACACACCGCCGTTCACACCTTTGTTTCACCGGAACGCGGCCACAGTCTTCAGGGTGACCCACCCGATCGCAACCCCCCGCCGGATGAACGGAGCGTGCTGGGGCGACTCATTTGCGTCACCGTCCCGCCAACGTGACGGGACGAGCGGGCGCAGGAGGACTCCGGCCGGATTCCCGCACCCCCGTGTGCCCTGGCGGCCGTTGGGCAAACCACCGGCACCGGAAAAAGGGTGCGGACCCGCCGTACGGGGCTCGGTCGCCGACGCCCCGAAACCGCCGTCCCCGCACTGCCCCGCCGCCCTGAACCACCCGCACCCACTCCGGTGAGCTGCACAGTCGGCCACGGTGCGGCGAGGCGGGGCGACGGCCGAGGGCCCGTGCCGCGCGCCACCCCACCCGGGGCCGCACAAAGGAACCGTTCGCCGTCCCCGAGCCGGCGCTGGAGGCGCCCTGTGTGAGACACCGCCGGGCGGTGACAGGCCGGGAGTCGACGACGGTGGGCGAATGAAATCGGCCACCGGGATGCGTGGGGGCGCACGCGGGGCATCGGTACGCGCCGCCCGAGCTTCCGCTGCTCGGGCATGGGCGCGGCCGGACGGGGTATACAAAGACGTTTTCGCGCGCGGGATCACGGCGCGCCGACACGGGCCCGCGGCCTGGGCTCGCCGTGCGGGGGCGCCGCGGGAAACCTTGTGCCGGGAACGCGCACCGCGGCCGGGCGAGGAGGTGGCCGGCGTACCCGACGTGCCGGCGCACACATCTCATGGGCGGCACAGGACTGCTCGGGGGCAGACAGCTCGCGATTGCCCCCGGCGGACGGGACCTCGGCGGAGCGGCGGCAAGGGGGAGCGTGACAACGAAGGCGCACACGGGAAGTGCGGGCGGCCAGCGCCTGTGTGCGGTCGTGATCAGTGCGCGTGTTTCGCTGCCCTGGTGAGGCTCGTCGTGATGGAGCGCAGGATGCGACAGGCGACAGTTCACCGCTGACCAGGGCAAGCTCATCGAGCCGTACCCGCCGATGGGTGAGTACAGCCGGGCGGGCGTCAGGCGGTCGGGGTGTCGGGGCGGGCGTCGTACACAGCGCGGGCGGCGTCGATGTGCGTCAGGTGCGTGATGCTCCACTCCAACAGGGGTGCGGTGGCTTCGCGGAGGGTCCTGCCCATCGGAGTGAGTTCGTAACTGACGTGCGGCGGCATGACGTTGCGGACGGTCCGTGTGAGGATCCCGTCGCGTTCCAGGCCGCGCAGGCTGACGGTGAGCATACGCTGGCTGATCCCGTCGACGGCCCGCTTGAGTTCGGTGAAGCGGCGCGGCCCCTGGCTGAGGTTACGCACGATCAGCAGCGACCACTTGTCGCCGACGATGCCGAGCACTTCACGGGCCTGGCACGGGTCCTCCTGCCGCGTCGGCCGCGACTCGCCGCCTGCTGTGCCGCTCATGGTTACCTCCAGAGAACCGGGGCACCGAAATGTGCCTTATTGATCGGGGTGCGGCAGGTACAGCACGATGATCACGGTTCCCGAAGAGTACCGAGGCACAAACAGGAACCATCATGCTCCCGCGCCTCCACGCCCCGAAGAGGAAACGACTCCCCTCATGTCAACTTTTCTGCTGGTACACGGCGCCTGGCACAGCGGCCGGTGCTGGGAGCGGGTGGTCCCGCTCCTGGAATCGGCCGGACACCGCGTGTTCGCACCCTCACTGACCGGCTACGGCGACAAGGCACACCTGCTCGGTCCCGAGGTGGGGCTCGACACGCACGTCGCGGACGTCGTCAAGCTGATCCACGAGGAGAACCTGACCGAGGTGGTGCTCGTGGGTCACAGCTACGCGGGCCTGGTCGTCTCGTCCGTGGCCAACGAGGTACCGGAACGAATCGCGCACCTGGTGTACCTCGACGCGATGGTCCCGGAGCACGGCGAGACCGCCGTCGACGTGCAACCCATGACCCAGAACCTGATCGACCTCGCCGCCAAGTCCGACAACGGCTGGCGCATCCCGCCGCTGCCCGAGATGCCTCCGCCCCTCGGCCTGTTCGGAGTCACCGACCCGGCGGACGTCGCATGGCTGCGTGCGACGCTCTCCGACCATCCAGTGCGCTGCTTGCGGCAACCGGTCCGGCTGGACAACCCTGCCGTGGGCTCCATTCCGCGCACGCACATCCACTGCGTCGGCGCAGAGCCGGAGGGCATCGTGCGGCGGTCCGTCCCCGCAGCACAGCCCAACGGCTCCCCGGCACGGATACGGGAACTGCCGACCGGGCACGACTGCATGATCACCATGCCGGCAGACCTGAGTGAACTGCTGCTTGAAGCCACCCTTGGGTAGTGTCCGCCCAGTGCTGCGCCATTGCACCGCCGTCGCCCGTCAGGACCTGCTGGAGCTGAGGACCGCGGTCGGCCCGCTCACGGCCGCCGCCCTCGTCAAGGCCCCGACGCAGGCGCCGACAGCTGCCGCCGGGCTGGGAGACCGGAGGTTCCCGTCGCCGACCCGGTGATCGGGGTCTGCGGGCTCGATCAGGCCCTGTGGGCTCCCGGGGCGTAGTGGAAGAGATTCCCGTCACGCCCGTAGAGCGCCCGTCGCGCCCGTCAGGGCCGCAGGCCCTCCCGCGCGAGGGCGACTCTGGACAAGTCGGAGATGACCTGCCGGTCCCCCCGGCGCCAGGCGTCGGCGAGACCACCCGGCGGGGTGGGAACCGCGGCGAGGTCGCGCTGCGGCCCGGTGAGCGCGCGCAGCGCGAGCAGGTCGGCGCCACCGGGTTCGTCGAGGAGGCGTCGGGTGGTGGTGGCGCGGCGGATCCAGCGCAGGCGTGGGGGCAGCCACAGCGCCAGCACGAAGGCTGTCGCGAGGACGACCAGGGCCACTGCGGTCAGGATTGCCGCGCGACCCACGGTGTCCTGCAGGGACTGGCCGGCGTCGGAGAGACTGTTGCCCGCTTCCGCGGCGGACCGGAGCGGCTTCTTCAGGGAGTCCCCGACGAAGGGCACTTTCGAGGCCGCGTCGCCGGCGTCGTTGAGGCCGGCGGCGAGGTCGTCGCCCGCGTTCTGCGCCTTCCTTCCCGGTTCGGCCAGCAGGGTGATCGCGTCGTGCACGACCAGAGCGAACTTCACCGCGACCGCGATCAAGGCCACGGCAATCAGGTCGGCGAGTACCTGACGGCTCCGACGCGTCGGGGTCTGGGCATAAAGACGCATGGGCGTGCTCCTGTTCCGTCGGAAGCGTCGAGCGGGCGTGCATGAAGGCAGGTGAGTGCAGCTCAGGCGAGGAGGCCCGAGCGGGCGTTCGACCGTACGGGGAACTCGACTCCTCCACTGCTACCCGCAAGGGGACGTCTTTGACGCACAACCGCCCCGCGCGGCGGCGCGGTGACGACGCAGTGAACCCGCGGGCGATCAGCCGATCCCTGCACCCCGCCGACCATCGAGGCCAGCCGTTGTTGTGCGCCAGGGTGACGCACGTGTCGACGGGCGCGGTCGGGCAGCTCGTGCTGGACCCGCCAGCGGCGGACGATGGGCTCGGGCATGTCGTTGCCGCCAGCCACGGCGGCCAGGCTCTGGGCACACAAGAGGGCGTGCTGTCCCGATTGGGGAGTTTGGGATCTACCTCGACGGTGGTCTCCAGGAACGCCGCGGCGGCAGCCCTTGCGGTGTCCCTGCTCGTAGTGCAGTTCTGCGCGGAACGGGAGAGCCCGGACAAGAGCACGAGACCTCCTCCGCCGCCGCTGTCGGTACAGCGCCGGACAGGCGTAACAGCGTGTCCTTGACGACGCGCAGGCCCGCCCAACACCCCGGCCAGACGGGCGCCCGCGCGGTCGGCCAGCGCGAGAGCGATCGAGGTCAACTGCTCACGCAGCAGCGGTGTGTGACGGACCTGCGGAATCGTCAGCCCCGCGATCTGCTCGGCGAACGTCACCGCTCGGCACGCCGGGTTCTGGCACGTGAACCGCCGCACCAGCGGCACGATCACCACACTGACGCCACCGGCCGCAGCATCCGCAAGCCGTCGCATGTAGCGGCCGTGCGCCCGGACCGACGCACTACCGCCATGGGGCCAGTACGCACCCGCCGAGCGGGCACGCGCATGCTTCGTGACCATCCCAGCCGCAGTCCGCTCGACCAACTCCACCACGACACCGGCCGGATGAGGGAACAGCGTCTCGAAACTCCGCGAAGAACACGCGAGCCGTGATCACAGCCGTCACCGACACCGACAGCGTGCGCGCAGCCTGGGACCTGCGATCCACGCAGGTCCCAACAAGGGGGCCAGCAGCGCGGGTTCGGCCCCATTCGTGCGGCATCATGGCCGGTCAGCGATGGCTACCGGCTTAGCGGGAAGATCGCTGGGTATAGTGCAGGCGTTTCGGGGAACCGGCGACCTGGAGTCGGTCGGCCTCACGCCCCACCTCGTGTTCACCGGCATCCGAGGCTCTGGCGGGAGCCCCGGTGACCACATCGCCAAGGAGGGCGTCCCATGGAACCCGTCACGCTGATCACCGGTGGCTCGACCGGAATCGGCGCCGCCACCGCCCGCGCCCTGCTCAAGCAGGGCCACCGCGTGGCCGTCACCGGACGTGACGCGGACAAGCTGGCCGCTTTCGCTGCTTCGGCCGCAGCGGGCGAGCGACTGCTGACGATCACCGGCGACACCAGCGACGCGCACGACGTCGCCTCCGCCGTGCGCCGCGTGGTGGAGGCGTGGGGCCGACTGGACAACGTCATCGCCAATGCCGGTTTCTCGCTGCCCGGCAACCTGGAGAGCCACGCCCCCGAGGACATGCGCGCCATGGTCCTCACCAACGTCCTGGGCCCGGCCCTGCTGGTGCGGGAGACACTGCCACACCTGCGGGAGTCCAAGGGCCGGATCGTGATCATCGGTTCGGTCGCCGGGGTGCGCAACACGCCTGGCAACCTGTACTCGGTCACCAAGTGGGCCGCGCACGCACTGGCCGAGAACACCCGGCTGCTGGTCGGCAAAGACGGGGTGGGCGTGACGGTCGTCGCACCCGGGGTGGTCGACACCCCGTTCTGGGACGAGCGCGGCGGCACCCCCGGGGCGGCGCCGGTGATGACCGCCGAGCAGGTCGCGGACACGATCGTCTTCGCCGTCAATCAGCCCGCGGGCGTGGACGTCAACCACATCACCATGCGGCCGACCGGACAGGTCGGCTGACGCCGCGCTCCCAACGACCGTACGACAAGGCGCCTTCGGCCCCGCTGCGTACCACGCGGCGCAGGCCGAAGGCGGGTGAGCACGCCCTGAAGCAACAGGGGCAAGGAGGTCTCTTCGCGCAGCCGGACGAGATCCTCCCGGGTGACGACTGCATCCACAGCGGGCTGGTGGCCGCGGCGGCGATGTCCACTGACACCTACCGCGTCACAAGATCAGCGCCAGAGCCCGTAATTACCCATCCCTCCGATCACCTCTCCCCTTGGGGACGGCGAATCCGTCGGCGTGCACTCGGCAGGCCGTGACCGGGCTTTACGATGATCCGATGGGTCAGCCCGCCGCAGAGCCGTACTGGAACACCAACGTTGCCCGGCATCCTGGCATCCTCCGCGCCGTTCCCGAAGGATGCCGTGACGCGTTGGACGTCGGCTGTGGGGATGGGCTGCTGGCACGGAAGCTTGCCGGGCGGGCGAAACACGTCACCGGGATCGACAAGTCGCCGCACATGATCGCCTGCGCACGCGAATCCGCTGTCGGCCACCCGCAACTCACCTTCGTCGAGGGAGACTTCCTCACCGCGGAACTTCCCGGTGCGGAGTACGACTTCGTCTGCTCGGTGACCACGATCCATCACATGGACTTCGAAACGGCACTCGTCCACATGCGTGAGCTGCTCCGGCCTGGCGGCACGCTGGTGGTGGTCGGTCTGGCCCGCGAGGCGAGCGTGACGGAGTGGGCGGCGTTGATCGCGGCTGCCCCGATCGTTCGGATCACGAAGGTGCTGCGTCGCGCGCGTGGCCCGCAGGGCATGCCGGTCGCCGACCCGCAGGTGAGTTATGGGCAGGTGCGGGCTGCTGCCCGGCGGCTGTTGCCCGGCGTGCGGTATCGCCGGCATGTGCTGCGCCGGTACTCGCTGACCTGGGAGAAACCCGCCCGCTGATCCGGCATCGAGGGATCTGGTCGTCGCCGAGCTGTCCGTGTTCCTCCCTCGTGGTTCGGCAGACCGATGGGCAGCCCGGAGGGCGAGGAGAACGTTCGTCGTGTTCGACATCAACCCGGCATGTACGTCCACTGGCACGCGGGGCGCTCGAAGAGCGCGCTTGCACGTTGCTGCGGGTGGACCGCAAGACGGTCAGGAAGTACCTGGCGCCAGCGGAGGCGTCCGGGATCACCCCGGGGCCGCCGATGAGCGAGGCCGATTGGGCCGGGATGACTGAGGAGTGGTTCCCGGGCCTCGTCGACGGGAGACTGCGGCAGGTCGTCGAGGTCGTGGCCGCGGGACAGCCCGTAGGCCATGCCGTACGTGTAGGCCGTTTCCACGGCGAGCGTGCTGTTCGCGAGGGCTCGTGCCCCGTCGGCGGGGTCGACGGCGGCAAGGAGCTGGTCGATCACTGAGCCGGGAATGAGCTCGGCCCCGGATCTGGCGGCCTGCGGACGCTGGTGCGCAGGACCTGGCCGAGGTGGCCGGGGCCCGAGGGCGGCACGACCCGGAGTGCGTTCCGGTAGCGCTGGGTGACGGTCTGCCAGGCGTGATAGCCGCTCATCCACGCGGTCATGACGCGGACGTAGCCGGCGACGTCGGCCCGCTCCCGCTCGGAGAGGGCGAGTTGCGCGCAGACGGCGGGCACCTGTCCGGCCAGGTCCTGGAAGCGCAGGACGCGCCGGTCCACCTCGTGGCGGGCCGCGTCGAGGGCTTCGCCGCGGGTGAGGCGCCGGGCCCGTTCGAGGACGAGGACGAGGTTGTCCATGTCACCGCGGGCCTCCTCCTTCTCCAGGGAGTAGACGTCGTTGCACATCAGGGTGACGTCGATGGCGGTCCTGCGCATGATGCGCAGCTCGGGGCTGTGGAAGGCGGATGCGGGGACGGTGAGGCCGGCCGCGCGTTCTCCGAGGGAGAGGGGCAGGTCGGTGGCGGCGATGCCGCGTCGGACCTGGAGGTAGGCGTCGAGGTCCGCCGGGGTGCCGCGGAGACGGCCCCGCGCTTCGTGGGCGTGCGCGGCGAAGTAGTACTCCCATTCGTGTGCGGTGCGGGCGGTCCAGGCCGGGTGGGCGCCGTCGGTGCTGCGGGCCCGGATGTCGGCGAACGCCGTGGTGCAGGGGTCCGCGCCGGGCGGCGGCGGGGCGCCGTGCGCGATGTCGATCAGCGGTTGGCAGGCGCGGACGGTCTCGGCGGGGTCCCGGCCGAGGGGACCGTCGAACTGGTCGTCGAAGACGAAGAAGAACCCCATCGCGTCCGCCAGCAGGTCCAGGGCCGGGCCCCGGGCGTGCGGGAAGCCGAGCGCGGCCAGGCGCGGCATGTCCCAGGAGACGTACCAGGCCAGTGACCGGTCGTCAGCGGCCAGGCCGGTGCGGCGCACCCAGTCCAGGTTGTGCCGGCGTGCGGCTTCGAGGTCGGGGCTGATCTCCGTGGCGGCGGGGAGGTCGAAGTCCATGTCCTGTGGCACGGGTCCTCCCGGAGCTGTTGCGGGCGGCGCGGGGTGGGTGTGCGCACGTCATTCCCGGGCGGCCGGGGTCGTGAGGTCGAGGGCCGGCGGCCCGGCGGCCCCGGCTCCCAGCCGGGCGAAGGAGAAGCCCATGGACTCGCTGACGCTCCCCGGCGTGCGGAACGCCCCGGTGTCGCGGATCCGCGCGAAGCCGTCCCGGACCATCTCCGGTGTGGGGTCCTGCGGCCACACGACGCCTTCGGTGGCGCCCAGGAAGATCCGGGCGGTGCGGCGGCCGGCCGCGTGGAGGAGCTGGCCGGTGCAGGGGGCGCTCTCGTGGGCCAGCAACGCCACCACCGGGGCGACGTGCCGGGCGGGGAACAGGTCGGTGAGCAGCGCGGTCGTCCGTTCGTCGTCCCGGACCGCCTCCAGGGACATGCGGGTCGCGGCGACGGGCACGACCGCGTTGACCTTGATGCCGTATGCGGCGCCTTCCGCCGCCGAGGAGGTGGTCAGCCCCAGCACGGCGCCCTTGCCCGCGGCGTACGCGCTGAGCCCGGTGTCGCCGAACACGGCGTCGGAGCACGTGTTGACGATCCGCCCGTACCCGGCGGCGGTCATGTGCGGCCATACGGCCCGCAGCATGTTCAGCGTCCCGCCCGCGTGTGTGTCCAGCACCCGCCGGCATTCGTCGTCGGTGAGCTCGTCCAACGGGCGCAGGATCGAGATGCCCGCGTTGTTGACCAGGGCGTCCAGCCGCTCCCACTGCTCCAGCGCGGCTGCGGCGAGGGCCCGGGCGCCGGCCGCGGTGGCCACGTCGTGAGCGTCCGCCAGCGCTTGCCCGCCCGCCGCCCGGATCTCCTCGACCACGGCCCGTGCGGGCGCGGGCGACGACCCGTGTCCGTCGGTCGCGGTCCCCACGTCGTTGACCAGGACCCGCGCGCCGCGCGCCGCGAGGAGCAGCGCGTACTCCCTGCCCAGACCGCGGCCCCCGCCGGTCACCACGACCACGCGGCCGTCGAAACGGACCTCGTCATGGCCCTCGTCCACCCGGCCCACCCACCCCTCCCAGACGGCGCCGGGACCGTAGCTCTTCCCCGGCAACCGCCCACCCTGCCCCGGCAGCCCGCGTCAGGGCAGGGGGCGCGCGGACCGAGTGGACGCAGCCGCGCGCACCCCCACGAGCCGCCGTACGCTGCGTGCGCCCCCGACGCTCGGGGAGCCTCCCCCGGCCCCGAGCGACCGGCCCTCGTACGCCCGTTCCCCTCAACGTGTGCACGAGGGCCGACCCCTGTCACGAAATCGGTAGGTGCGCCGCCGTACGGCGGACGCGGGTACCGGCGAAGTGCTCCAGC
>NZ_BEWA01000002.1 GCF_003112535.1 Streptomyces rishiriensis
AACCGCCGGTTCGTGGCGTCTGCGGCGCGTCCGGCAAACAGCCGGCGATCATGGCCTCCCCCGGATCTGGCGCCAACATCCACATCACGGCGCCATGCGACGGCGGCATCGCAGTTGCATGGCTCATCAGACAACCGGGCCGTTCTCTGTTCGGGCAGTTTCCGCCCTGACGCGCACCAGCTCGTCACGCCCCGCTACCGACGCGATCGAGCTCCCCAGAGTGAGGCCGAACCCGGTCAGCGCGGAAGCTTCTCGCGCGGCCGGGCAGACCCCACGGACAGTGGTCGCAGACCTCACGGAAACCCTGCGTCCCCAACACGTCCCCACGATCATGAAAATGAGGTCGAGGAGATGGTGCCGGCTCGTCGGCTCAAGCCCGCTGGCCAGCATTCCCTCAGTTCAGGGCGACGCCCGCCCGGCAAGGGAGCAAGATCCGCACCCGGCTCCGAACTCACGCGCAGCGGATTCAGTCCGTTCAGGCGAAGTTGACGATCCGACAGGACAAAATGAACGTTTCCGCAGGTCAGGAGCCTGCACAAGTGGGGCGGGTGGGACTCGAACCCACGGCCGACGGATTATGAGTCCCTTGGGGATCTTGGCGGCCCTTGCCCGTCCACGCTCATTCATGACGTTTTTGCAGGCCAGAAGGGGTGGGCCGTGTCGACACACCTTCGCCTTTGTCAGTCTGTTCCTGTCCTTGTGTCCCGACTGCGTCCCGACACCGCCTGATTGGACAGGACCCACGGGCTTGGCAGGGCGTCGTACGAGTTCGGCGCGGGGCTCGAACCCTGCCGCAGCGGATTGCCTTTCCAACGCGCCCGTGCTCGCCCCTGCGCGCCGGGCAAACCCGGCAATGATCTCTACTCAGCCGAGTGCGCCTGTATCCCTACCGAAAAGCACTGGCCAACGACCGGTATGACTGCTGATGGGCTATCTGGGACGGGACTCTCAGCCCTGGACCACGGCGAGGGTGCCGTTGGCCGGAGGATCAGCACGGAGGACGGCGCGGCGGCTGCCCTCAACTGTTGGCGGCGGAGCCGGGCGCCCGGCTACTGGCGAACACACCGAGGAATCCCGCGATCAAATAGGACACGCCGTCAGCCCTCGGGGCTTTCGAGTAAGTTTTTGCGAGCTTGGCCATCCCGGATGACGCGTGTTCCCCCATCTCCTCCAGCCCCGCCCCGGCGATCCAGGCACCAGCAGCCTCGGCGGCAGGCTCTTGTCACGGGTGTCTCCGTGCGCCGGGCTGCGCACCGGGGAATCGTATGTCGCCTGCCGCACCGCCTGCTGCTCAACCTCGGACAGAGCCTGATGCTCGCCGACGCGCCCTCCCCAGAGACGCGCCGCGAGCGCCTCGCGCCCGCCGGACAGCCGCTTTGCCCAGCCGTCCACCGCTTTGAGCAAGACCTTGATTTGGAGCACTCCCGGAGCAGCTGCTGCACCGCCCATTCGGGTATGCTCCCCGACCTGCTGCAAGGCACCTCCGCACTCAGCCAGCCAACCGCGACCATGGGAACCGAGTAGTCCGCATACAAGTACGGAGTACCGTCCGCCAGTTCCAATAGCCGGCCCTCTGTCTGCAGTCAGTCACGCTTCGCCCGCTTCCTCACCCGGCCGACCAGCTTGGCATCGAAATACTCGAACCGTTCGCGGTCGGCGTCCACCGCGTCTAGAACCATCCGAGCCATCGAGGCACGACCAGTCGCGTACTCCGCGTAGAGGGTCCAGATACCTTCACGGGCCGCGATCTGGCAGTCGATCTCGAGTTCTGGAGCGCCAGCCTCGACTTCGGTCCAGTGAGACTCCCCGCCGACACAGGAAATGAGCTCGTCGAGCAAACGGATGTGTACCGCTTCGGATGTCTCCTCGTTCAGGGCCGCCACAATCATGGAGGTCACGGGTACCGCCACCTCGAAAAGGAGGGACTGAATGTACACGTGTCCCTCCAGGGAGGCATCGGCCATCTCTTGGGACGTGCTTGCCTCCAGCAAGCGAGCGAAGGTCTCGGGAATGTGGGCTCCCGTCCCGCCGCACCCGCATCGCAGGGAACCCCAGTCCACGCGCTCGGCCTGGATCAAGGAAGGCCTGACAGTCATGCCCGCACCCCCGGTGCCTTCTGCTCTTTGCTGAGCCACTGGTACACGCCGCTCGCGCGGCCGCGAGGTACACCGTACCCAGAGGTCATCTGTTGTCCCAGTCGCCAGGGTGCATGTACCAGGCTCCGGGTTCGACGTCCTCCGGAGTCAAGTAGGTCTGGCAGATAGGGCAGATGGGCATCTCGTCCCAAATCTCCATCTCTCTGTCCCAGTACAGGGCACGCGTGAGTGTCACACGATTCGCGTCACCGCCGAGGGCGTTGATGACATTCCCCTCCGCGCAGTATCCGCAGCCGGATGAGGCAACGGCTATTTCACCTGTTTCAGCGTTGTAGCCAGCGGTCCAGGTCTTCTTGGCGAGTCCGGTGCTGGCCACCACGCCGTCTCCGTTCGGGAAAAGTGTGCGCTGCGCCATCCGGTCCCGGAGATTCCGTGCGCCGGCGAGACCGTCCTCGATCCTCGTGCCCCTCGGCACCCGGGTTTTGGTGACGACCGCCGTGGACGAGGCCTTGCGGCCGGGTGCGGTCTTCTGCACCGGAGCACGTGAGTCCCGCGCCGAGGGTCTCGTCCCTGGCGCCCCTGCCTCAGGAGCACTCGGTGCAGCCGCCTCCGCGTTCGTCGCACGGGCCTGTTCCTGCGCGTTCGCCCGCTTCAGCGCCGCCAGGTCCGCCGCGTCGGACGCTGCTTCGTCGACGGCCTTGGCGCCCGCGCCGGCCGCGGCCGCCGCGTCGGCGTCGGCTCCGCCTCTGGCCGTGTTGACCAGCGCGCTTTCGCCTTCACCCGCCGCACCGCGCTCCAGAGCCCCGATGCCGCTGCCTTCCATGCCCCCGCCGGAGACGACGCCGCCCGCGATTGCGCAGGCCTGGTCGTGGTCCGATCCGCTTCCCGTGAGCCAGAACTCGCACACGGACAGCGAGCGGATGGCCAGACCGATGTCCACGATGCTGCTGTAGAGGAGGTCGGGAGCGGCCTTCGGGTCGGGCGGTGTCGCGGGGGGCGTGAGGCCGGGAGACGGCTGCGGGGTGGAGCCTCCGCCGCCGCCGCCACTGGAGGTGCTGGTGGGCGCAGGCGCCGGGGACGGGGAAGGCGTCGGACCGCAGTCGATGACGCACTTGTTCATGGACGGGTCGTTGTACCAGTCGTCGAAACCCGTGGGGTCGCTGCTGCTGGCGGGGTTGTCGGCGGCGTATGTGTAGCCGCCCATCTGGTTGGGGTCACCGGCCTGGAAGAGCGGGTCCGGGGTGAGGAAGCGGCCGATGACCGGGTCGTAGTTGCGGGCGCCGAGCAGGTTGAGGCCGGTGACGGGATCGGCGGGCTGACCGAGGAAGCCGTGGTTCTCGTCCGGCGCCACCCAGGAACCGGGCTTGGTGCCGCGCGGGTTGCCCCAGGGGTCGAACGAGCGGCGGGTGACGGCCAGCGTGGCGGCGTTGACGGCGGTCAGGGCGGTGCCCTGCCCGTTGGCGACCTGGTAGCTGACTGTGCCGGTGCTGGAGCGCGTCACGGTGGTGCCGTCCGGACCGGTGATGTTGCGCAGGCCAGTCCAGGTCTTCGCGGCGACGTTGAGGGTGATCTGCTCGGTGCCGCCGAAGAGGTAGAGGACGCGGGTCTTGTCCACGCCGTCGACCGCGGCGGTCTGTTCCAGCAGGCCGCCCTTGGCGTCGTACAGGTACTTGCTGGTGTTGGTGTGGGTGCCGGAGATCGTGGCGACGGTGGCGGTGTGGCCTTCGGCGTCGTAGGTGAAGGTCTGGGTCTGGCCCGCCGGTATCGCGCCGGTGGCGGCGCTCGTCCACGTCTGGCCGCTGCCGCCGCAGGTGGCGATGGTCAGCTGGGTGCCGTTGGTGGCGGAGGCTCCCGGGTCGGTCAGGCACATCGCGCTGTTGGCGTTGTTGACCAGCGTGCCGGTGGTGGTGGCCTTCCACTTCTGGGTGGCGTCGGTCTTGCAGGTGTCGATCACCACGAGGGTGCCCGAGGCGGTCGCGTTGCCGGAGGTGTCCAGGCACATGCCGAGGACCTTCACCGTGCCGTCGGTGCCGATCGTCAGCTTCTCGCTGGTGGCGCCGTTGCAGGTGTTGATCTGCACCTTCGTGCCCGCGGTGGTGGACCCGCCCGCGTCGTCGACGCACCGCTTCCCGCCGCCGGAGATCGTGAAGGCGGTGGACAGCGGGCCGGTGGTCGTCACCTTCCGGCTCATGGTGTCGCCCGCGTTCACGTTGCCGTAGGCGGGGTCGGCGTACGTCGACGTGATGGTCGCGGTGCCGGAAGGGTTGGTGAGGGTGGCCGTCCCCGCCTGGTCGGGCAGCGTAGCGGGCGCCGTGCCGTTGGCGCCGGGGTAGGGGATGCTCTGCGTGATGTCGTTGAGCGCGTTGCCGGTGGTGTCGTGGTTGACCGTGCCGGTGCGGTCGCCGAGCTGGTCGTAGGTGTAGGTCTGCCAGTACGGGGCGGCTCCGCCGACGGTGGTGGCCGTGATGGGGGCCGTGGTGGTCGTCTGCACCCGCGCGGTGTTGCAGCCGCCCACGGCGCCGACCGTGGCCGCCGTGGGATCGGTGATGCCCCCGGTGTCCGTCCAGGCGTCGGTCAGCCGCTGGAAGGAGTCGTAGGTGAAGCATTGGGTGTCGTGCGCCGTGTTGTTCTGCAGGTCGTCGGCCGCGGTGAGTTCGCCGGCCTGGTTGTAGCGCAGATTGACGACGTCCAGGGCCGTGGCCGAGGTCTGCACCATGCTGCTGGTCTGGGTGACGCGCCCGGTGGTGGCGTCGTACTGGGCGAAGGTCGCCAGTTCCTTGCCGGTGGGGCCGTAGTTGGCCTGCAGCACGCGCCCGAACGCGTCGTGGACGGCGGTGTCCAGGTAGGCGGGCGTGTTGGCGGAGTTGATGAAACCGCCGATGCCGTCGAGGTTGCCCTGCTGGGTGTAGCCGTAGTCGATGTCCTCGGCGGGCAGGTTGCCGTCCGCCTGGTAGTGCGCGGTGGAGAGCAGGCCGACGTTCGGGGTGTAGCGGGCCGTGGAGGTGTAGGTGACGGTGCCTGACGTGGGCGCGCTGCTCTGTCCGGCGGCGGCGAAGCCGTCGGCTGCCGGGATCGTCAGTGTGGTTCCGAGCGGCTGGTAGGCCGTGTTGTAACCGGTGACGGCCTGGGTGTACGCCGACCCCGAGGCGCCCCCGACGTAACGGGTGGCCGAGGTCTGGTAGCCCTTCTCCAGCGTGTCGTACACATGGGACACCAGCAGCTTGGACGGGTCCGGTGTGGCGGACCAGGCGGCGGCGTATTCGGCAGTGGGGCGGTTGTCCCAGTCGTAGGTGAGGGACAGCGCCTGGCCGCGCGCGTCGGTGGTCTGCAGCAGGTTGCCGGTCACGTCGTACTTGTCGAACGTGGTCTTGCCGGCGTTGGGGTCGGTCTGAGAGGTCTTCTGGCCTAGCAGGTTGTACGTGTACGACCAGGTGTTGCCCGCGCTGTCCTTGATCGAGTCGATCTGGCCGGCGGGGGTGTAGGTGTAGCGGGTGGTGGCGTCGGCCGCCGGGACGGCGTTCGCCGTGCCCTGCTTCCACAGCGCGGAGCCGCCGGAGGCGACGACGGCCGCCGTGGAGTCGTTGCGCACCTGGAAGGTGGCGCCGGTGGTGGCCGTCAGGCCGGACGTCCACAGCTGGGCCGCGGCCGTGCTGTAGACGACCAGGTTGCCGTCGGTGCCGAACCTGGCCCAGGCGCCGGGGTGACCGCCGGTGCCGGAGGACCAGATGGTCGCGCCGGTCGCCAGGGCGGAGAGCACGAGGTTGCCGTCCGCCTGCATGGTCAGGCGCACGCTGTCGGAGGTCAGCGAGGTTCCCGAGGGGATCACCGAGCCGCCGGGCAGGGTGACCGTGGAGCCGGTGTTCTTCACCGTGGTGCTGGTGGTCTGGCCGATGGCGTTGGTGAAGGAGGCGGTGGAACGGCCCCCGGCTGGTGCCGTTGTGTCGACCTCGTCAGCTCCCGGGTAGCTGATGGAGGTGTGCCACTGCTCGACGGCCTGGTGCCAGAGGGTCCCTCTGAGGGGTCGTCCCTGGCCGTCGTACGTGGAGGTGGTCTCCGAGGGGATCTGGTTCTCGTTCGCCGCGTACAGCGTGGTCGACGGGAAGTTGTTCGGCTCGGAGTACGGCGCGTAGGCGGCGACCTGCCAGCCGTGCGAGTCGTAGAAGCTGTCCGAGATGATGCGGCCGGAGTTCGAGTCACCCATCGCGGTGGACTGGCTCTGTCGCGGCTGCAGCATGCCGTCGTAGATCGTGATCGAGGTGGCGTACGTGCCGTCCTCGCGCAGCGTCTTGGAGGTGACCGACGTCGGTGCGCCGGGCTGGGTGATCGTGTCTCCGGGCGCGGGTACGGCGCCGGGGTTGATGGAGTACTCGAAGGTGCGGTCCGGGCTCTGTCCGGCTGCCTTGTCCCGGCCGGGCAGCCACACCGCAGTGCGCCTGCCGAGCGCGTCGTAGGTCATGTCGGTCTTGCGACCGTTGGCGTCGACGTTCTCGGTGGACAGTCCGCGCAGCGGGTCCAGGGAGGAAGTGACCGTCCAGTTCTTTGAGTTGGTGGTGGTGATGCCGGTGGGGTTGGTGTTCTCGCCGGTCGAGGTCCAGGGAGGGGTGAAGGCCGTGTGGGTGTTCTGCCCGGTGACGTCCAGGGTGTCGGTGATCCGCCCGGCGCCGTCGTACTTCATCGCCGAGTTGGTCTGCCAGTTCTCCGTGGTGCCGGTGTAGCCGGTGGCCGTGCGCACAGCGGTGACCCGACCCGTCGTCGTGCTCCCGGTCTGCCCGAGCTGCCCGAAGGTCCCCAAATTCGTGAGGCTGCCGTCACCGTCGTAGTAGAGCTTCTTGTCGGCCAGGAGCGTGGTGGCGCTCGGTGCGGTGCCGCACGGGCCGCTGACGGCGGTGATCTGGGCCGGGTAGGCCAGGGCCATCGAGTTACCGGACGGCGGCGTCGCGTAGGTCGTGGTGGTGCACTTCTCCTGTTTCGGGTCGACGCCGTCACCGTGCTGGTTGACGGAGGAGAGGCGGCCCTGGCTGTCGTACGCCGTGTCGGTCTTTGTGTGCCGCCAGGTCCCGTTGGAGGTGAGTTCGTATTTCAGGGAGCTGCCGGACTTGATCCGGTGCGCGGTGAGGTCGGGCAGGGTGGACAGGGTCGGCTCGGTCTCGCCGGGGTTGTCCTCCTGGGTCCAGTCCGTCCAGGGCGTCCGGTGGGAGGAGGCGGTGCTGGTGAAGGCGAACGGGCCGTTGACGCTGACGGCGTCGACGGCGCCGCCGGCCTGGGTGTAGGTGTCGTCCTCGAGCATGCTGCCGGACAACTGGTCCGAGTCGGTCACGCTCAGCACGGTGCTGCCGCCGACCTTGGCGTCGACGGTGACGGAGCGGCGGCTGCCGTCGGCCTTGTAGTCGCCGTCCATGCCCTGCAGGTAGGTGGTGGTCCGCTGAGTGACGGGCTCGGGGCTCTGGCCGGTCTGCACGGTGACGGTGCGGAAGCCGCGGAACTGGTCCCAGGTCCGGTACTGATCGTCGGTCAGCGCCGAGTCGTCGCGGTGCCAGGCCGGGCCGGAGTAGCTGTAGCGGGAGATCTGCGTCTCGGAGCCCGCCGGGTTGCTCTGGGCGTCCGGCTTGTACTGGCCCGCGATGGTCAGGTCGGACACGGCCACGCTGTCGACCGTGACCTTGTTGAACCAGTCCGCGACCGGCTTGGAGGCTCCGGGCACGGTCCAGTAGACGGGATAGCAGGAGTCGGCGTTGCTGTCCGCCTGGGAGATGGAGAGCGATCTGCCCGCACACGGAGCCGAGTTGTACTCGACTGCGATCGACTCACCGGTCTCGGTCTGCACACTCGAGATGCGCGGCCGATACAGCGGCGGGGCGGACGGGGAGTCGTCGTTGACCCGGTTGTCGATCTCGGTGCCGGTGAACGACACCTGATTCAGCGCGATGTCGCTGTTGCCGTTGCCGTAGGTGCCCTTTCCGGTGTGCCGGACGGACTGGAGCCACATCACGGCCTGCAGCATCCCGGCGTCCTTCGGGTCCACCGTGGTGCCGGTGACGGGGTCGACAGTGCCGCCCGCGTCAGAGTAGATCTGGCCCAGCTTGTAGGAGTCGACCGCGGTGAGCTGGTCGGCCGCCTTCACATGAACCTTGGTGGTGATGGAGTCCAGCCGCGTGGTGGTCCAGAAGCTGGGCCCTGACGTGATGCACACGTCGTCGGGGACGGTCGTGGCGCCGTCCGGCAGCTTCGTCTTGTCCGTCGAGTCGCAGTGGAGGTCCCACGGCACGTCGGGCCAGTGCGTGGCGGTGGAGTCCTTCAGGTTGGACGCGGAGCAGTCGGTGAACGTGGAGGTGGTCTGGCATCGCTGGGCCAGGCCGAAGTCCACCTCGGCCGCCGGAGTACGCCCGGCCTGCTCATCGGCCAGCGTGTATCCGTACGAGAGCAGCGTCAGCGCGCCGCCGCGGGTGTACGAGGTGAGAGTGCCTGTGTCGTCCGGGTCGGTCGACTCGCCCGCTTGACCGCCGCCGAGATCGTAGTAGTTGGACTCGGTGGTGTAGTCGTACCGCTGCACGAATCCGGCTGGTGACACCACGAAGTCGAGGTTCCAGCGCCAGCCCTCCGGCTTGTCGCACTGGGACGCCTTCCCCTTGGCGCTGTCGTAGCAGGGGTCCGTCGCTTGCGGGTGCAGGACGGGGACGCCCCAGGCGGAGTGCGTGGAGGGGTCGGCAGGGTTCGCGGGCATGGTGGCAGCGGTGCCCGCACCGTTCGGGGAATGGTCGGCGCCGAAGTAGGCGGCTGTGCCATCCGTAGTCAGGACCCGGTAGTAGACGCCGTCGTGCAGGCCGTTGTCGGCTCCGGACAATTCCTGTACGAGGGTGCCGTCGTCGCCCTGCAACCGCCACTGCCTGATCTCCCCGGTCACGCTGGAGTCCACGCCGTCCGGCACCAGTACTCCGGAGTGCGCGCCGAAGGACAGCGTGGCGTTGTCCCCGCCCCAGCACTCGTCGCCGGAACCCTTGAGGATCTTGTCTCCACCGGAGTCGAGGAGGGAGCCGCACTTGCGGTAGGCGCGCTCCACGGAACCGACCTGGTAGCTCCAGCCGTCCCCGACCCACGAGGCCTGGGAGTTGCGGGCGGTGGTCTCGCCGTCGACGGTCTGCGAGTCGTAGCTCAGGCCGACGGAAGGCGCGTTGCCACCGATCGCGGACGGCACCGAGATCGGGTACGAGTAGGTGAACGAGCCCGTGGCGGAGGCCTGCCAGGTACCGGCGGCCGACAGCGTGGTGGCACCGTAGTCGCCCTGGGAGCCCGAGGTGCCGGAGGTGACCGCCAGCGCCGTGGTGCCTGTCGTGGCGGTCGCCGTCACGGGCGCGGTGCGGACCGACATCGTCTGCGGGCCGTCCGCGTTAGCTGCCTGGTCGGGGCCTTTCGTCTGTTCGGGGACCTCTGCCTTCTCGGGCGCGGGCTCGGCGTCGGGTGCGGCCCCCAGGGTGACAGTCGCCGTCAGCTGTTCGGCGGTGGGACGGTTGGTGAACGCGATCGGGGTGCGCTTCTGGCATTCCGTCCGCTGCGGGGTGGTCAGCGCGCATGCCGGCAACTGCACCAGCTGCAGCCGTGAACCGTAGCCGCCGCCGTACGCCTTGGCGATCGCGGCGTAGTCGACGACCACGCGCACCCGGCCGCCTGCGGTGGCCGCGCCGGACGGTGTGATGCCCAGCAGCATGCCGTTGGCGCCGGCCTTGAGGGTCTGCGTGTGAGAGGCGGTCTGTACGCGGACCTCGCCGACAGGGTGTCCGTCGTCTGCCTGGGTCACCCAGACCGGCAGTTCACCGGCCTTGACCGGCTTCGCCGCGCCGTGGGTGCCCAGGGCGACGGTGGCGGTGCCCGCCTTGGGCCACTGAGGTCCCCGCGCCCGATAAGTGCCCAGTGAGCCGGAGCCCTTGGGGTGGGGGGTCTTCTTCCGCAGGGCGTGATGCCCGACGGTCAGGGGCGCGGGGAGCTCCTTCGGGTTCCAGACCTCGCCGTCGAAGCGGAAGCCTCCGTGGTGGCCGAACCCGTCGTCGCCGTCGGCCCTGTGTCCGGGGAGGAATCCCGGGGTGCCGAAGCCCGTGGCGATCGCCGCCGGCAGGAGCAGCGCGAAGAGGGCGACGGGAATCGTCCAGAGTCCCAGCCCAGTCAGGAATCTTCGGTGCCACACGCCCGCGAACCAGCGCCGTCTGCCACTCACGCGTACCCCCCGGAACACGGCCTTGAGAGGCCGTCACATCGCCAGACCACACGTGTGAGTGATCGAGCGGAGGCTAGGTTCGGCCATGATCACGACTCAAGTCCCTTTGCCGTTTCGATGACAAAACCGTGCATCAACTTGGCAGAGCGTGTGTATTTTCTGTGCCGAAATTGATCACTGCCGAGTGGCAATCGGGCTTCCCCCACCCCGCTGCCCGCGAACCGAAGGAAGCCCGCCACGTGTTCAGAGCACCGATACGCGCCGGTCGCAGACGTACTGCGTCGGCTCATCGTCTGGCCCTCTTCGCCACCGCACTCGGCTTGTTGACGGCTTTGCCCGTGCTGCCCGCCGCGGCCGACGACTTCGCGCCCACTCCGGCCGATCCCCTGCTGGCCGCGCAGAGCCAGGCCATGTCCACCGGACAAGCTGTCCCCGTAGACGCACTCACCACAGAGGTCTCCACCACCGAGGCGCTTCCGGACGGCACCTTCGCCAACACCACGAGTGCGCTGCCGACCCGGGTCCTCAAGGACGGCGTCTGGACCCGGGTGGACGGCACCCTGGTCCCGGACAGCCAGGGTGGGTACACGCCAAGGGCCACACCGAACGGGGTCATCCTCTCCGGCGGCGGCGACGGCCCGCTGGTCACCCTCAACCATGCCGACGGGCCCAGCATGGCCTTCACCCTGCCGTTCACTCTGCCGAAGCCGGACATCAGCGGTGACACCGCGCTGTACGCCTCGGTGCTGCCGGGGGTGGATCTGTCGGTGTCCGTCACGGACCAGGGCGGCTTCAGCGACGTCCTGATCGTCCACGACGCCGAGGCCGCAGCCAACCCCCAGTTGCGGAAGCTTTCCTTGGCCACCGCCACCCAGGGCCTCACCCTGGCCACCACCTCCTCCCACAGCATGAGCGCCACCGCCACTGACGGCGATCTGGCCTACACGAGCCCCCAGCCTCTGATGTGGGACTCCAGCTCGACGCCCGTCGCCTCCCACGAGGCCGGTCCGGCCGCCGGCTTGACGTCCTCCGTGGACGGTCCCGGGCCCGGAGCCGACACCAAGCCCGTGGGCATGACCGCCACGAACAAGGCCCTGACGCTGATCCCGGACGCCGGCATGCTCACCGCCCCGGACACCGCCTATCCGGTGTACATCGACCCGTACACCAACCCGGTGTCCTCTACCGCCGGTCATTACACCGAGGTCTACTCCAGCTCGACCTGCAGCAACTCACCGCAGTACGACAAGCCACAGACCAACGGCCAGGGCGCGGGCTATCAGCGGTGGGGCGGCGTCTGCGGTGTCGGCTTGGAGCGCTCGTACTGGGCGATCAACACCAGCGGACTGCACCCGGCGTTCGTCGTCTACGACGCCTACGTGAAGATCTCCACCACCTACGCGGCCAGCTGGAACTGCAGCCAGAACCAGCCCCTCACGCTCCACACCACGAATGCGATCAGCTCCGGCACCGACTGGCTGTCGCGGCCCGGCGTCCACGACACCGCCTTCCCACCGGTGACCGACACAGTGCCCAGCGGCGCCAACTCCAACAGCTCCTGCAGCAACAGCACCGCGACCTTCCATGTCACCGACCAGGCCCAGAAGATCGCGGACCAGGACGGAGACGGCTATGACGCGGCCGGCACCTTCGGCGCCGGCACCAACACCTGGACCATCGGCCTGTACGGAAACGAGTCGCAGACCTCCGGCAACGACGACTACCTGCGCCTGTCGACCACGCTGACCCTCACCACCAAGTTCGACATCCCGCCCGGCGTGCCGACCAATCTCCACATCACCCCGGCCGCCACCGGCGCGTCGGCCGCCTGCACCACGAGCGGTGTGGGCTGGATCGGCGCCACCACCTACTCGGACGCCGGCAGCAACATCACCCTGCACTCCACCGTCACCACCCAGATGTCCGGCGAGAACGTCAAGGCGCACTACCACGTCTGGGACCGTACGGTCGATCCGGACGGCGACGGCAGTGGGGCCGACGTATCGACCCCGACCAGCGCCTTCCTCGCCTCCGGCACCGACGCGGCGGTGAAGATCGGCGCCACTTTGAAGGACGGCCACCAGTACGGCTGGGACGTCTACGCCGAGGACGACTCGGTCTCCGACCTGAAGTCCACGACATCCGACCACTGCTGGTTCTCCACCGACTTCACGGCACCGGCAACCCCGGAGGTGACCGGCAACTCGTCGTTCCCCCCAGTCGGCTCCGGCCCCGCCGACCCGGTGGTCTACGCCGGCCCCGGCAAGACCACGAACTTCACCGTGGCCGGCGCCGACAGCCCGGCCGCCGACACCAGCTGTGCCCCCGGCCCCTGCAAGTCCAGCGGCATGGACTCCTTCCTGTGGCAACTCGACTCCCCGCCCACCGCCGCCGACGGCCAGAGCACCGCGATCACCGGCACCGACAACCAGGGCAGGTCCACCGCCACCATCCCCGTCCCGATCCGCGACTGGGGCGTACACACCCTGTACGTGGCCGGCGTCGACAAGGCCGGCAACATCTCCACCAACCCCTACGGCTACACCTTCACCGTCCCCTGGAACCCGGCCACCACGATCAAGCCCGGTGACATCTCCGGCGACGGCGTTCCCGACCTGCTTGCCACCACCAAGACCGGCGACCTCAACCTCGTCCCGGGCAACCTCGACCCGGCCCAGAACACCGACCCGGTCCAGAGCGGCCCCGTCACCGGCACCCCGCCGGCCGTCACCGGCCCGGTCACCGTGGCCACCGCCGCCGACTCACCCGACGGCACCGGCTGGAACAACTACCTCATCGCCCACCGCGGCAACCTGCACGGCACGAACGTCGACGACCTCTTCGCGTACAACAAAACGAGCAAGCAGCTCTACGTCGTCAAGAACGACCAGGACCCGGTCGACGACGCGTCCTTCCCGAGAAGCCCGTACTCCACGTTCGGCGGCTTCATCGGCCGACGGTTCGACGTCATCGCCAAGGACGCCTGCGCACCGGCCGACATCGTGGCGGACGACACGCGCTGCCGGACCACGGACTACAACGCCCAGACCTGGAACATCAGCCAGCTCATCACTCCGGGCAACGTCTTCGGCAACACCAACGACTACCCCGCTGTGATCACCATCGAGAACAAGGAGCTGTGGATCTACCAGTCCGACGGCGGCTACCACCTGAAGAACCCGATCCTGCTCGGCGACGGCGACTGGACGGGCCAGACGCTGATCGCGGCGGGCACCTTCAAGGGCAGCCCCGTGCTGTGGTCCCGTGACAACGCAACCGGCGAGCTCTTCAGCTACCCGGTCACCGTCGACACCACCACCCTGGTGCCGTCCCTGCTCCACCCCACGATCCACACCAGCCTGCGACTGGCGCTGCCACCTGCCTCCTACCCCGCCGTCGCCTCACCCGGCGACATCAACAGCCCCATCAAAAGCAGCGCAACCGACCCCGGAGCCCCGGACGGACTTCCCGATCTCTACACCGTCGACACGTCCGGTCAGCTCATCGAGTACAACTACCGGCAGAGCCCCGTCCTCACCTCCCCGCCCATCTACGACTTCGCTCCACCGGTCTCCCTGGGCTCGGTGACGGACACCGCCACCCACTGGTGGCAGCTCGCCGAAGGCACCGGCACCACCGGCGCCGACAGCACCGGCACCCTGGGCGCCACCCTGTCCGGCGCCTACACCTGGGGCGCCGACACCACCCGGGGCAAGTTCCTCAGCCTGAACGGCACCACCGGATACGGCACCACCACGGCGCCCGCCGTGGACACCTCGAAGAGCTTCACGGTCTCCGCCTGGGTCAAGCTCAACTCGCTCTCCGTCAACAGCACGTTCGTCTCCCAGAACGGCACCACCAACAACGGCTTCCAGCTGTACTACTCCTCCGGCGCCCAGGGATGGGCCTTCGGCCGCTGGAGCACCGACGCCTCCGGCGGCGTGTGGCGGGCGGCCTACGGCAGCAAGGCCACAACAGGCCAGTGGACCCACCTGGTCGGCGTCTACGACGCCACCGCCAAGGAGGTCCGCCTGTACGTCAACGGCAAACTCACCGCAACCAAGGACTGGACCTACGCCCCCTGGAACGCCACCGGCCCCGTCCAGGTCGGGCGCAAACTCTCCTCCGGCGTCTACGGCGAATACGCCAACGCGTCCATCAGCGGCATCCGCATCTATCCCACCGCCCTGCCCCCCGCCGACGCCGCAGCCACCGGCGACAGCCCCAAGGTGACCCAGCTCGACTGATCCCACGGTCAACGCTCGGCCCAGGGCCCGTCCCGGATCGACCGGGGCGGGCCCGCGTCGTGCCACGGCCGCCGCGGCGGCGGTGCCACGCGGAAGAACAGCGCCCACTGTTCCCGACCTCGGGTGTTCAAGCCGGCACTCTGCGCGGGCCGACCGAGCGGTTGTTCCTTGCCCCGGAAGCCGGTTGGATCAAGCCAGGACGATGTGCACGAGGGGGCAGGGGTGGCGTGGTCGACGGGGCTGCTCGGGTTCGCCGCCGGGTTCCTGATATCGGTGGCCACCTCGCCCGTCGGGGTCTCCGGAGCGGTGTTCCTGCTGCCGGTACAAGTCAGCGTCCTGGGCGTGCCCAGCCCGGCCGTGACACCGACGAACCTGCTGTACAACGTCGTGGCCGGGCCCGGCGCCCTCCTTCGCCACTGGCGGGCCGGGCGCCTGGGAGGGCCACTGACGCGCCTGCTCATCGCGGGTACCGTGCCCGGCGTCGTCATCGGCGCGGCGATCCGGGTCTTCGCCATTCCGGGACCAAGGGTCTTCCGTCTCTTCATCGCCGTGCTGCTGCTGCCGCTCGGACTGTGGCTGTGGCTGCGGACCGTGCGCCCGGCACCTGCCCGTGACACCCGCCGACCCTCCCCTCGCGCGACGACTTCGCTCGCCCTGGTCATCGGTGTCGCCGGGGGCATCTACGGAATCGGGGGCGGCTCCCTGCTCGGCCCGATCCTCGTCGGCCGCGGAGCACCCGTCGCAACCGTCACACCCGCCGCCCTCGCCTCCACGTTCGTGACGTCCGTCGTCGGCGCGGCCACCTACGCACTGCTCTCCCTCACGGCCACAGGTGACGTCGCCCCCGACTGGCCACTGGGCCTTTCCTGCGGCCTCGGAGGCCTTGCCGGCGGCTACCTCGGCGCCCGCCTCCAACCGCTCCTGCCCGAGAGCGCACTTCGGCTCCTGCTGGGCACCCTCGCCACCGGAATCGGCACGCTCTACACGGTCCAGATCCTGCGCTGACCACGCATGACTCAGCCCCCGTAGCCACTGCCGTACCCTCCACAGCCGGGCAGCCACCGGACACGGTGTTCACCTCGACCCGACACCGGCATCCGCAACACGACGCCGGGCGACTGCGGGACCGCAGCCGAGCGACACATCGCCCAGACCGGACAGTTTTCAGTTCGGGCAGTTTCCATGAGCTCCAGCAGCGAAGAGCGGGAGCCACACTGCGCCGCGCGGTGCCGACCCCCTACCCGCCCTCAGGCGACGCCGGCGCGGCGGACGGAGCGGCACCTTCCGTTTCCCTGCGTCCTAGCAGCGTCCCGACTCAAGCGCCCAGCCACTCACAGAAGCCACCTGCGGCGACTTCTCCGGTTACGAGCCGAGGTATCTGTGCAGGTCAGAGCAGTTCGGACTCTCGATGGCGGCAACGCTGCCGAAGCCACGCGCAGCGGATTCAGTCCGTTCAGGCGAATTTGACGATCCGGCAGGACAAAATGAACGTTTCCGCAGGTCAGGACCCTGCGCAAGTGGGGCGGGTGGGACTCGAACCCACGGCCGACGGATTATGAGTCCGCTGCTCTAACCGGCTGAGCTACCGCCCCATAGCGGCGTGTCGCGTACATGTGTGCGCGCCGTCTGCCGCAGCATAGCCGCTCATACGATCTCACGCTCCGGCTGGTCGGCCTTGCCACGACCATGAGGACAGCGCCTCTGGCCTGCACGGTTCCCACCGGTGTGAGACCACATGAAAAAGGACCCCCATGGGGTCCTCGTTCACGATGCTCCCCCGACTGGACTCGAACCAGTAACCTGCCGGTTAACAGCCGGCTGCTCTGCCAATTGAGCTACAGGGGACCGAGCTCCCCCGACTGGACTCGAACCAGTAACCTGCCGGTTAACAGCCGGCTGCTCTGCCAATTGAGCTACAGGGGAATGCCTCGTTTGCATCGAACGTGCCTGCCTGGGTATTCGCCAGTGGGCGCTCGCTCGCTGCGACACATACATTAGCGCAAGCAGGGGGGTGCTCCGCCAATCGGTTCCCCCCGGCGCCGTCGCCGTGCCAGGGACCTACACGAGGGAAGGGTGGCAGTCATGCGCTACAAGCTCACGTTCGTCGTCGGACTGGCTCTGGGTTACGTACTGGGCACGCGTGCCGGGCGCGAGCGCTACGAGCAGTTGAAGAAGTCCGCCCGGCACGTCGCGCAGAACCCCGCCGTGCGCAACACCGCCGAGACCGCCGCCCAGCAGGGCCGGCAGTACGCGGGCAAGGCGTACCACGCGGTCAGCGACAAGGTCGGCGACCGGATGCCCGAGTCGGTGTCCAGCCGGGTGCGCTCGCTGAAGGAGCGCAGCGCCCACAACGGCAGGGACGACGACTGGGGCAGCAGCAACACCTAGCAGCAACACACGGCAGCGGCACCCGGCTCCCAAGCCCGGCTCCGAAGTCCGGCTTGGAAGTCCGGCTCCGCTGTCCGGCTCCCACATCCGCGGTCCTTTTCGACGCGGAAACGCCGCGCCCCCAGCGGACTCGGGGGGCGCGGCGAGCTGTGTCACCAGGCACGACACCGGCGCGCCCGCCGGACGCCCGGCACCCCGGCGGTGCCCGACGGCCAGACCCGAGCGGAGAGTGCGGCAGAATTTTCGCCATGGGGATAGTCGCCGGGTTGGACAGTTCGCCCGATTTCACTCGTATCGTCGTCTGCGACGGGGACACCGGAGCCGTGCTCCGGCAGGGATACGCGCCGCATCCGGTGGAAGCCGCCGAGGGCGGCGGGCGGCCCTCCGACGTCGATCCGCAGGCCTGGCTGCTGTCCCTGGGCGAGGCCGCGGGCGGCGGCCTGCTGGAGGGCGTGCAGGCCATCGGCGTGTCCTCGCAGCAGAACGCCGTCGTGCCCCTGGACTCGCAGGGCAACACCGTCCGTCCGGCGATGGTCGGCGGGGACAAGCGGGCCCAGGTCGCGGCGGCGGACCTCCTCGACGCGCTCGGCGGGCGCGAGGCGTGGGCGCAGGCCGTGGGATGCGTGCCGCAGGCCGCGCAACCGGTGACCAAGCTGCGCTGGCTGGCGAAGAACGAGCCCGAGGCCGCCGCGCGGACCTCGGTGCTGCTGCAGGCCCACGACTGGCTGGTGTGGCAGCTGCTCGGGCGGCCCGTGAGACGGACCACCGATCGCGGCGGGGCCTCCGGAACCGGGTACTGGTCGGCCGCCACCGGCGGTTATCGGCCTGATCTCGTGGAGCTGGCGCTGGGTCACCAGGCGATGCTGCCCGAGGTGATCGGGCCGTCCGACGCGGCCGGCACGACGCCCGAGGGGCTGCTGATCTCCGCCGGGACGGGCGAGACGATGGCCGCGGCCCTGGGGCTGGGCATCGGGCGGGGCGACGCGGTCGTGTCCCTGGGCGCCTCGGGTTCCGTGATGGCCGTGCACCCCGAGGCGCTGGTCGACCAGAGCGGGATGATCACCTCCCTGGCCGACGCGACGGGGATGCATCTGCCCGTCGTCACCACCCTGAACGCGGTGCGGACCCTGCGCGGGGCCGCCGAGCTGGTGGGGGCGCCCGATCTGGAGGCGCTGTCGGATCTGGCGATGAAGTCGACGCCGGGGTCGCACGGCCTCGTCATGCTGCCGTATCTGGAGGGCGAGCGGACCCCGAACCTGCCGCACACCGCCGGGACCCTGGCCGGGCTGCGACGCGAGTCCATGAAGCCCGAGCATTTCGCGCGGGCCGCGTTCGAGGGCATGCTGTGCGGGCTCGCGGACGCGCTGGACGTGCTGCGCGGCCGGGGCGTGGACGTCCGGCGGATCTTCCTGCTCGGGGCCGCGGCGGAGCTGCCGGCGGTGCAGGCGGCGGCGCCCGCGCTGTTCGGGGCGCAGGTGGTCGTGCCGCAGCCCGCGGACTACGCGGCGATCGGGGCGGCGCGGCAGGCCGCGTGGGCGCTCGGCGTCTCGCAGGGCACGCTGGATCCGCGGACCCCGCCGGCCTGGCAGGGGGCGGCGGCACAGGTTCTGGACCCGGGTGAGGAGCTGGCCGTGGGGCAGGCGGTGCGGCAGCAGTTCGTCTCGGTGCGGGAGCAGACGCATCCGGGCGCGTTCCGCGCATAGGGAGCTCGTCGGCCGCGCTCGTCGGCCGCGCTCGTCGGCCGCGTCCATCGGCTGGCCGCGTCCATCGGCTGGCCGCGTCCATCGGCTGAGCTGCGTCCATCGGCTGAGCTGCGTCCATCGGCTGGGCTGTATCCGACGGCTGGGCTGTGTCCATCGGCTGCGCAGGTGCGTCGGGAGCGGAGGGCCGGGGTGCGGCCGGTGCGCGGCCGGTGCGCGGCCGGTGCGCGGCCGGTGCGCGGCCGGTGCGCGGCCGGTGCGCGGCCGGTGCGCGGCCGGTGCGCGGCTGTGCGCGGTCGAAGGCTGTGAAGACGGCTGTAAACGCACTGCCGCCGGCTAATCGGTTGGGGTAACGCGGGGGGAGTGTCCGACGATAGGGGCCAGGGGCAACCGATGCCTCTCCCCGCCGACCCCGAGAGACGTAGCGTGCTCATACGACTGCTGAGGACCTACCTCAGGCCCTACCGAAAACCCATCAGCCTGCTGGTGCTGCTGCAACTGCTGCAGACCTGCGCCACCCTCTACCTGCCCACGCTGAACGCGCACATCATCGACAACGGCGTCGTCAAGGGGGACACCGGGTACATCCTGTCCTTCGGCGGCGTGATGATCGCCGTCTCGCTGGCGCAGGTCGTGTGCAACATCGGCGCCGTGTACTTCGGCGCGAGGACCGCCTCCGCGCTCGGCCGCGACATACGGGGGGCCGTCTTCGACAGGGTGCAGTCCTTCTCCGCCCGCGAGGTCGGCCAGTTCGGCGCGCCCTCGCTGATCACCCGGACCACCAACGACGTCCAGCAGATCCAGATGCTGGCCCTGATGACGTTCACGCTGATGGTGTCGGCGCCCATCATGTGCGTGGGCGGCATCGTGCTGGCGCTCGGCCTCGACGTGCCGCTCTCCGGCGTGCTGGTCGCCGTCGTGCCCACCCTGGGCGTCTTCGTGACGCTGATCGTGCGGCGGATGCGTCCGCTGTTCCGGTCCATGCAGGTGCGGCTGGACACGGTGAACCGGGTGCTGCGCGAGCAGATCACCGGCAACCGGGTGATCCGCGCCTTCGTCCGGGACGAGTACGAGGAGCAGCGGTTCCGCAAGGCCAACGCCGACCTCACCGACATGTCGCTGAAGACCGGCAACATGCTGGCACTGATGTTCCCGGTGGTCATGACGACGGTGAACCTGTCGTCGATCGCCGTGGTCTGGTTCGGGGCCCACCGGATCGACAGCGGCGGGATGCAGATCGGTGATCTGACCGCGTTCCTCGCCTATCTGATGCAGATCGTCATGTCCGTGATGATGGCCACCTTCATGTTCATGATGGTGCCGCGCGCGGAGGTGTGCGCGGAGCGCGTCCAGGAGGTGCTGGACACCTCGTCGTCGGTGGTGCCGCCCTCGGCGCCGGTCACCGAGCTGCGCCGGCACGGGCATCTGGAGATCCGGGCGGCCGGGTTCCGCTATCCCGGGGCCGAGGAACCCGTCCTCAAGGACATCGAACTCGTGGCCCGCCCCGGTGAGACGACGGCCGTGATCGGCTCGACGGGCAGCGGCAAGTCCACCCTGCTCGGGCTGGTCCCCCGGCTCTTCGACGCGACCGAGGGCGAGGTCCTCGTCGACGGTGTCCCGGTGGCCGAGGTCGAACCCGCGCTGCTGGCGAGGACCGTCGGACTCGTACCCCAGAAGCCGTACCTGTTCGCGGGCACGGTCGCGACCAACCTGCGCTACGGCAATCCCGGAGCCACCGACGAGGAGCTGTGGCAGGCGCTGGAGGTGGCGCAGGCCAGGGACTTCGTCAGCAAGCTGGAGAACGGGCTGGACTCCCCCATCGCCCAGGGCGGGACGAACGTCTCCGGCGGCCAGCGGCAGCGGCTCGCCATCGCGAGGACGCTCGTGCAGCGGCCGGAGATCTACCTCTTCGACGACTCCTTCTCCGCTCTCGACTACGCCACCGACGCGGCGCTGCGCGAGGCGCTCGGCCGGGAGACCGCCGAGGCGACCGTCGTGATCGTCGCCCAGCGGGTGGCGACCATCCGCGACGCCGACCGGATCATCGTCCTCGACCAGGGCCGGGTCGTCGGAGTGGGCTCGCACCACGAGCTGATGGCGGACAACGAGACCTATCGGGAGATCGTGCTCTCCCAGCTCACGGAAGCGGAGGCAGCCTGATGGCCGGGCCCATGGGGCGCATGATGGTCGGCGGCGGTCCCGAGAGCCGCACGCTGGACTTCAAGGTGTCCGGCAGGCGGCTGCTCGCCCGGTTCAAGCCGGAACGGCTCACCCTCTTCGCGATGCTGTTCTGCGTCGTCCTGAGCGTCGGCCTCAGCGTGGTCGGGCCGAAGATCCTCGGCAAGGCCACGGACCTGGTCTTCGCGGGCATCGTCGGACGGCAGATGCCGGCCGGCGCGACCAAGGAGCAGGTCCTCGACTCGATGCGCGGGCGCGGCGACAGCGGTGTCGCGGACATGCTCAAGGGCACCGACTTCACCCCCGGCAAGGGCATCGACTTCGACGCGGTCGGCCAGGTCCTGCTGTTCGCGCTCGGGGTGTACCTGGTCGCCGGTGTGCTGATGGCGGTGGCGACGCGCCTGGTCAACAGGACCGTCAACCGGACGATGTTCCGGATGCGCGAGGACGTGCAGACGAAGCTGTCGCGGCTGCCGCTGTCGTACTTCGACAAGCGCCAGCGCGGCGAGGTCCTCTCCCGCGCGACGAACGACATCGACAACCTCGGGCAGACGCTCCAGCAGTCGATGGGCCAGCTGGTCAACTCGCTGCTGACCGTCGTCGGCGTGCTGGCGATGATGTTCTGGGTGTCGTGGATCCTGGCGCTCGTCGCGCTGGTGACGGTGCCGCTGTCGGCGATGGTCGCCACGCGCGTGGGCAAGCGGTCGCAGCCGCACTTCGTGCAGCAGTGGCGCACCACCGGCAAGCTCAACGCCCACATCGAGGAGATGTACACCGGCCACACGCTGGTGAAGGTGTTCGGTCGCCAGGACGAGTCGGCGCAGCAGTTCGCCGAGCAGAACGACGCGCTGTACGAGGCCGGGTTCAAGGCGCAGTTCAACAGCGGGGTCATGCAGCCGCTGATGATGTTCGTGTCGAACATCAACTACGTGCTGGTGGCGGTGGTCGGCGGGCTGCGCGTCGCGTCGGGTTCCCTGTCCATCGGCGACGTGCAGGCGTTCATCCAGTACTCGCGCCAGTTCTCGATGCCGCTGACGCAGCTCGCGTCGATGGCGAACCTGGTGCAGTCGGGCGTCGCCTCGGCCGAGCGGGTCTTCGAGCTCCTGGACGCCGACGAGCAGGGGGCGGACCCGGTGGTGGCGGAGCGGCCCGCGGAACTGCGCGGGCGGGTGGCGCTGGAGGGCGTGTCCTTCCGGTACGACCCGCAGACGCCGCTGATCGAGGACCTGTCCCTGACGGTGGAGCCCGGCAACACGGTCGCCATCGTCGGCCCGACGGGCGCCGGCAAGACGACGCTGGTGAACCTCCTCATGCGGTTCTACGACGTCTCCGGCGGCCGCATCACCCTCGACGGCGTGGACATCGCGCGGATGTCGCGCGACGAGCTGCGCGCCGCGATCGGCATGGTCCTGCAGGACACCTGGCTGTTCGGCGGCACCATCGCGGAGAACATCGCGTACGGCGCGTCCCGGGACGTGACCCGGGGCGAGATCGAGGAGGCGGCGCGGGCCGCGCACGCCGACCGGTTCGTGCGCACCCTGCCCGACGGCTACGACACGGTGATCGACGACGAGGGCAGCGGGGTCAGCGCCGGTGAGAAGCAGCTGATCACCATCGCGCGGGCGTTCCTGTCCGATCCGACGATCCTGGTGCTCGACGAGGCCACCAGTTCCGTCGACACCCGCACCGAGGTGCTGATCCAGAAGGCCATGGCCAAGCTGGCGCACGGGCGGACGTCGTTCGTCATCGCGCACCGGCTGTCGACCATCCGGGACGCCGACACGATCCTGGTGATGGAGAACGGCTCGATCGTCGAACAGGGCGCGCACACCGAACTGCTCGCGGCCGACGGCGCCTACGCGAGGCTGTACAAGGCGCAGTTCGCCCAGGCGGTGGCCGAGGTGGACTAGTGGACTAGAGCCCTTGCGCCGCAGGAGGCCGCTCGGGGGGCCGCTCCCCTGGGGACGTTCCCCAGGGGGCCGTTCCCCAGGGGGCCGCTCGCGTCGGGGGGCGGCGAGCGGCTCCGCGGGGCCGCCCCGGCTCAGTCCAGGTAGCCGCGGAGCTGGTCCGCGAACGCGTGGTCCCTCAGCTTGTTCAGCGTCTTCGACTCGATCTGCCGGATCCGCTCGCGCGTCACGCCGAAGATGCGGCCGATCTCCTCCAGGGTGCGCGGCCGGCCGTCCGCCAGCCCGTAGCGGAGCTGGACGACCTTCCGCTCGCGTTCGCCGAGCGTGGAGAGCACGGCGTCCAGGTGCTCGCGCAGCAGCAGGAAGGCAGCCGACTCGACGGGGCTGGCCGCGTCGCCGTCCTCGATGAGGTCGCCGAGGGCCACGTCGTCCTCCTCGCCCACCGGGGCGTGCAGGGAGACCGGCTCCTGGGCCAGGCGCAGCACCTCGCCGACCCGCCCGGGCGGGAGGTCCAGCTGGCCGGCGACCTCTTCGGCGGTGGGCTCGTAGCCGCGTTCCTGGAGCATGCGGCGCTGGACGCGGACGACCCGGTTGATCAGTTCGACGACATGGACCGGGACGCGGATGGTGCGGGCCTGGTCGGCCAGCGCGCGGGACATCGCCTGGCGGATCCACCAGGTGGCGTAGGTGGAGAACTTGTAGCCGCGGGCGTAGTCGAACTTCTCGACGGCGCGGATGAGGCCGAGGTTGCCCTCCTGGACGAGGTCGAGCATGGTGAGCCCGCGGCCGACGTAACGCTTGGCGACGGACACCACGAGCCGGAGGTTCGCCTCGATGAGGCGGCGTTTGGCCATCCTGCCCATGACGACCAACCGGTCCAGGTCCAGGGCCAGTTCGCTGTCCAGGTCGGACGCTCCGCTCAGCCTCTCCTCGGCGAACAGGCCCGCCTCCACGCGACGGGCGAGCTCGACCTCCTCGGCCGCGGTGAGCAGCGGGATCCGGCCGATCTCGCGCAGATACTGGCGGAACAGGTCCGAGGAGGGGCTGCCGCTCTCGGTGGCCCGGGCACGCGGCGGGGTCTCGACGGGCTCGGGTTCCGGGCCCTCTTCGAGAGCCTCGGCGGGCGGGTCGGCGGGCTCGGCGTCGCCTTCGGGCCCGGCATCGGCATCCGCCTCAGACCCGCCCTCGGCCTCGGACCCGCCCTCGGCCTCGGTCTCGGACTCGGCCTCGGGGTGGTGCGCGGCGCGGTTCTGCGGCGGGACCGCGGCCAGGACGTCGGTGTCGGCGTCCGGTTCCGTGGTGTCGGTCGGGCTTTCGGCAGTGCGGTCGGTCTGGGTCAGGGTCTGGGTCTGCACGGGGGCGACCTCCAGGATGATCGCTGCTGAGGTGAGCGGCGGCGCTATGCCGGGGGGGCCGCTCCGAGGACTCAGGCACCGGGACCAGTGTGGGGTACGACACAACCTCGCCACGAGGGGCGTGCGGTGACTTTTTGCGTCCGGACCGTGACCACGCGGTTACCGTGCCGCGAGCGACCGCTCAGAGCGCGGAGGGGCCTTCGTGCTGCAGCGCCCTGTCGTACCTGGTCAGAATCATCATCTCGTTCTGGACGGCGGCCGACTGGGCCGGGTCCGTGTGGCCGAGGCGGGTCAGCGTGCTCTGCAGCTCCGTGAGCCGCCGGTTGACGGCCCGGCGGCGGACGGTCACGAGCTGCTCGCCCGCGTAGTTCTCGTCGACGGTGCGGCGCATGATCGCCTCGACCGCGAGTTCGGTCACCATCGCCCGTACCGTGTCGTCGGGCGCGGCCTCCCGGACCCGTACGAGGTACTCCGGGCCGTCCTTGACGCCCCACTCGGCGCCGCCCGCGTCCATGATGGCCTGGCGTACGGCGGCGTAGGGGGCCGCGGTGAACTCGTCGACGCCGTACGCGTCGAAGGCCGGGGACACCAGTTCGGGGCGCTGCAGGGCGAGTTTGAGCAGCTCGCGCTCGGTGGCGTAGACGGCGTTGCGCAGGTTGAGGGCGGGGCCGCCGGCGGCGGACCGTGGGGCGGCGTCGTAGGGCTGGGGGCCGCGGCCGGCCGGCGCGGGGCCCTTGCCGCCGCGGTCGCGGGCCCAACGGGCCAGCTGGGCGACGCGCTTGACGACGAACTGGGTGTCCAGGATGCCGAGCATGCCGGCGAGCTGGACGGCGACCTCGTGCTGGGCCCCGCTGTTCTTGATGCGGGCGACGATCGGCGCCGCCTCGTCGAGGGCGGCGGCCCGGCCCGCCGGGGTGTCGAGGTCGTAGCGCACGACGATCTGGCGGAGCGCGAACTCGAAGAGGGGGGTGCGGGGCTCGACGAGATCGGCGACGGCCTCGTCGCCCTTGGCGAGACGCAGGTCGCAGGGGTCCATGTTGTCCGGCGCGATGGCGATGTACGTCTCGGCGGCGAACTTCTGGTCGTCCTCGAAGGCGCGCAGGGCCGCCTTCTGGCCGGCCGCGTCGCCGTCGAAGGTGAAGATGACGCGGGCGCTGCCGTTGTCCATCAGCAGCCGGCGCAGGATCTTGATGTGGTCGCCGCCGAAGGCCGTGCCGCAGGTCGCGATGGCGGTGGTGACGCCCGCGAGATGGCAGGCCATGACGTCGGTGTACCCCTCGACGACGACCGCGCGGGACGACTTGGCGATGTCCTTCTTCGCGAGGTCGATGCCGTAGAGGACCTGGGACTTCCGGTAGATCGCGGTGTCGGGGGTGTTGAGGTACTTCGGGCCGTTGTCGGTCTCGTAGAGCTTGCGCGCGCCGAAGCCGACGACCTCGCCGCCGATGTCGCGGATGGGCCACATCAGACGGCCCCGGAAGCGGTCGATGGGCCCGCGCCGGCCTTCCTGGGCGAGCCCGGACAGGAGGATCTCCTTGTCGGAGAAGCCCTTGCCGCGCAGGAAGCGGGTGAGGTGGTCCCAGCCCTGGGGGCTGTAGCCGACGCCGAAGTGGACGGCGGCGGCCTGGTCGAAGCCGCGTTCGGCGAGGAAGATCCGGCCGGTGTCGGCCTCGGGGCTGACCGCGAGCTGTTCGGCGTACCAGTCGGCGGCGACCTTGTGGGCCTCGACCAGGCGGATGCGTTCGCCGCGCTGGTGGGCGGGGTTGTAGCCGCCCTCCTCGTAGCGCAGGGTGATGCCGGCCTGGGCGGCGAGGCGCTCGACCGACTCGGAGAAGGTGAGGTGGTCGACCTTCATCACGAACGTGATGGTGTCGCCGCCCTCCTGGCAGCCGAAGCAGTGGAAGAGCCCCTTGCTCGGGCTGACCTGGAAGGACGGGGACTTCTCGTCGTGGAAGGGGCACAGGCCCTTGAGGTTGCCGCCGCCCGCGTTGCGCAGCTGGAGGTACTCGGACACCACGGCGTCGATCGGGACCGCGTCCCGAACAGCCTTCACGTCCTCGTCGTTGATCCGTCCTGCCACGTGGTGATTCTACGGGGGTGCGCCGACATCTCCGGCGAGCGGTGCGCGGGCGCGGGCCGTGACCGGTGCGGTCGCGCCGCGCGGACGCGACCTGCCGCACACGGCCCGCGCCGGGCGGGCGTGGACGCCAGGGTCTGTCGTTCGGATCAGGTCGCGGGGCATCGGCGGGGCCTGTCGATGCCGGTGCGCGCGCCGGCCCCCGCGTCTGCGGGGTGATCCAAACGACAGCCGCTAGGAGCCGAGGCTCTCCAGCGGCACATGGGGGTCGGCCAGGGCCTCGGTGTCCACGGCGGTCCGTGACGCGATCAGCTTCTGGATCGGCTCTGTGACGTCCCACACGTTCACGTTCATGCCGGCCAGGACGCGGCCCTCCTTGACCCAGAACGCGATGAACTCCCGCTTTCCCGCGTCGCCGCGGATCACCACTTGGTCGTACGACCCCGGCGGGGCCCAGCCGCTGTACTCCATGCCCAGGTCGTACTGGTCGGAGAAGAAGTAGGGCACGCGGTCGTACGCGACGGCCTTGCCGAGCATCGCGCGGGCGGCCGCCGGGCCGCCGTTGAGGGCGTTGGCCCAGTGCTCCACCCGCAGCCGGGTGTCGAAGAGGCCGTGCGGGAAGGACGCGACGTCGCCGGCCGCGTAGACGTCCGGGTCGGAGGTGCGCAGCGACGCGTCGACCGCCACGCCGCCGCCGTGGGCGCGGTCGGCCAGCTCCAGACCCGCCGCCTCCGCGAGCGCGGTCCGCGGGGCCGCGCCGATCGCCGCGAGGACGTCGTGGGCGGGGTGCTCCTCGCCGTCGTCGGTGCGGGCGGCCAGGACCATGCCGTCCTGGCCGACGATCTCGGTGAGCCGGGCGCCGAAGTGGAAGCGGACGCCGTGGTCGCGGTGCAGGTCGGCGAAGAGCGTGCCGAGCTCCGGGCCGAGCACGCCGTGCAACGGGGTGGGCTCCGGTTCGACGACGGTGACCTCCGCGCCGTACTCGCGGGCCGCGGCCGCGACCTCCAGGCCGATCCAGCCGCCGCCGGCGATCACCAGGTGGCCGTTGTCGCGGCCGAGGGCGGTCAGGACGCCCTTGAGGCGCTCGGCGTGCGCGAGCCGGCGCAGATGGTGCACGCCCGCGAGGTCGGTGCCGGGGACGTCCAGCCGGCGGGGTTCGGCGCCGGTGGCGAGGAGCAGTTTGTCGTAGTGGGCGAGCGTGCCGTCGTCGCCGAAGCGGACGGTCTTCGCGGCGCGGTCGATCGCGTCGACGGTCTGCCCGAGGTGCAGCTCGATGTCGTTCTGCGCGTACCAGGCGGGCTCGTGCACGAAGACGCTCTCGCGCGTGTCCTTGCCGAGCAGGTACCCCTTGGACAGCGGCGGCCGCTCGTAGGGGTGGTCGCGTTCGTCGCAGATCAGTATCACGCGGCCGGTGAAGCCCTCCGCCCGCAGCGTCTCCGCCGCCTTGGCGCCGGCCAGGCCTCCTCCGACGATGACGAATGTCTGATCCGCGTCGACCACGTGATGCCTCCTACCCGGGGTCTGGGGGGTGTCCCCCAGATGACACTGTGCATGCCGCCACATGCGAGCGTCCCGCACGGAGCGTGATGGGGGAAGGGGGACGTGCCCGATCAAGGCGCGCGGGCGCTCGTTCGGGCCCGTTTGGGCGCACCGGGCGCGCTCTCGGTCTCATTCGCCCTCCTCCCTCTCCCTCCCCCTCTCCCCTTCGGTCTCGGTCTCGGTCTCGGTCTCGGTCTCGGTCTCGGTCTCGGTCTCGGTCTCGGTCTCGGTCTCGGTCACAGCCTCGGGCGTCCCGTGAGCCGGGCGTGCAGCGAACGGGCCGAGGCGTCGGTGAGGGAGGCGATCTGGTCCACGACGACGCGTTTGCGGGCGCGGTCGTCGGGCGCCCGGTCGAACAGGGCGCGGAACTGGGGGTCGAGGCCGTCGGGGGCGCGCGTGGTGAGGGCGTCGGCGAGCTCGCTGATGACGACGCGCTGGTCGGCGCGCAGCAGTTCCTGTTCGGCGCGCTGCATGACGTACCGGTCGGCGACCGCCTTGAGGACCGCGCACTCCAGGCGCGTCTCGTGCGGGACGACGAGTTCGGCGTCGTAGCGGGTGAGGGGGCCCGTGCCGTGCCGCGCGCGGGTGGCAGCCTCGGCGGCTTGGCAGAAGCGGCCGATCAGCTGGCTGGTGGCGTCCTTGAGACGGGCCTGGGCGACCGCCGTGCCGTCGTACCCGTGCGGCCACCATTCCTGGTCCTGGAGACGGTCGAGCGCGGCCGCGAGTTCGGCCGGATCGGTGCCGGCCGGGACGTAACGGCCGACGGCCACCCGGAAGACCTCTTCGCGTTCGGGCTCGGCGTGCAGGCAGTTGGGGTCGATGTGTCCCGCGTGCAGGCCGTCCTCCACGTCGTGCACCGAGTACGCCACGTCGTCCGCCCAGTCCATGACCTGCGCCTCGAAGCAGGTGCGGGTGCCGGGGGCCTCCTTGCGGACCCAGTCGAAGACGGGCCTGTCGTCCTCGTAGACGCCGAACTTGGGGGAGGCCGGATCGGTGGGGTGGGCGCCCCGGGACCAGGGGTACTTGGCGGCGGCGTCGAGGGCGGCCCGGGTGAGGTTGAGGCCCACGGAGCCCTCGGGCGTGAAGCGCTTGGGCTCGATGCGGGTGAGGAGCCTGAGCGACTGGGCGTTGCCCTCGAAGCCGCCGCAGTCCTCCGCGAAGTCGTTGAGCGCCTGTTCGCCGTTGTGGCCGAACGGGGGGTGGCCCAGGTCGTGGGAGAGACAGGCCGCCTCGACCAGGTCGGGGTCGCAGCCCAGGGCCGCGCCGAGTTCCCGCCCGACCTGGGCGCACTCCAGGGAGTGGGTGAGGCGGGTGCGGGGGGTGGCGTCCCAGACGTCCGTGCGGGCGCCGGGCGTCACCACCTGGGTCTTGCCGGCGAGCCTTCTGAGCGCCGAGGAGTGCAGGATGCGGGCGCGGTCGCGTTGGAAGGCGGTGCGGCCGGGGCGTTTGTCGGGCTCCGCCGCCCAGCGTTCCGTTGACGGCAAGTCGTAGGGCATGTCTCGACAGTAAGCGGCCACGGTGACAATCGGGCGCCGGCCGGCTGCCGGGTGCGCTGTTCCGGCGGCCGGCAGGTCGCGTGCGGCCGCACGCGCGCGTGGCCGAGCCGCACGCCGGCCCGGTCCCTCGCCGTCAGGCGGCGCTGCTCTCGGCCCCCGCCGCGAGGGCCTGGTCGTAGCGGTGGAGCAGCAGCTCGGCCATCGCCGGGTGGGTGCCCAGGGGGGCCGACGCGATCCAGGGAGCGGCCTGCGCGCACTCCGTCGCGAAGCGGCCGGGAGCGGTGAAGCAGGAGGCGACCGCCACCCTGTCGCGGCCCCTCGCCGCCAGCGCGCGGAGCGCCGTCGTGACCGTCGGGGCCGCCGTCGACGCGTAGGCGGGGACGACCGGGACGCCGAGGCGTTCGGCGAGGAGCTGCGCCGTGCGGCGGGTGTCGACGGCCGAGTCCGGGTCGCGGGAGCCCGCGGCGGCGAGGACGACCGCGCTCGCGGCGCGTTCCGCCCGGGTCATGCCGGTGCGCCAGCCCGCCTCGACGAGCCGCGCGTGGAGAGCGTCGGCCAGCAGGGGGTGCGGGCCCAGCGGCGCGGCCACGCGCGTGCGTACCCGGGCCGCAGCCGCCGTCTCGGGGATGTCCCGCTTGACGTGGTGGCCGCGGGCCAGGAGCAGGGGGACCAGGACGGCGTCCGCCGTTTCGTCGGCGTCGAGCTCGGCGAGGGTGTCCCTCAGCAGCGGCTCGTTCAGCTCGATGTGGCCGAGGCGCACCGGCAGGCCGGGGCGGCGGGCGCGGACGTCGTCCAGGAGGGCGCGGACGGTGCTCAGCGCACGCGGGTCGCGGCTGCCGTGCGCGACGACGACCAGCGTGGGCCGGCAGGCGCGCCGGCGGGCGTCGAGCTGGACGAGGCTTGGCTGGCTCATGCGTCCATCCTGACGGCACGAGGTTGCACCCCCGTTGCCTGACCGTCACGCGTGTTTTCCGGCCGTTCACGGCGGACTCTGCGCCGCTGTGAGGCGCGGCGCGTGGCACGGGCGCGAACCGGATCACCGCGAGCTGCGTCTTCCGGGCCGAAGAGCCTTTCGGCCTGCCCGGCCTGCCCGGCCTGCCGGACCTGTTGGGCCTCATGGAGCTCTTGGGCCTCTTGGGCCTCTTGGGCCTCTTGGGCCTGGACAGGCCGCCCGATCTTTTGAACCTGGGGGACACCGTATGAACATCCGTCGGCCGCGGTTGCCGCGCACCCGCGCCGGTCGGCGCCGCTGGGTGCAGGCCGTGATGGCCGGGTGCGTGCTGGCGCTGCTGCCGGCCACCTGGCTGTACGTGTCCACGGCGGGGCGGCTGGGCACGACCGCGGACGCGCCGCGCACCGAGGTCGCCGTGGTGTTCGGCGCCGGGCTGTGGGACGGCGAGCCGTCTCCGTATCTCGCGCACCGGCTGGACGCGGCGGCGAAGCTGTACCGCGCGGGGCGGATCGAGGTCGTCCTCGTCACCGGCGACAACAGCCGCGAGGACTACGACGAGCCCGACGCGATGCGCGCCTATCTCATCCGGCACGGAGTGCCCGACGGGCGGATCGTCAGCGACTTCGCCGGATTCGACACCTGGGACTCGTGCGTGCGCGCCAAGAAGATCTTCGGCGTCGACAGGGCCGTGCTGATCAGCCAGGGCTTCCACATCCGGCGGGCCGTCGCCCTGTGCGAGGCGGCGGGGGTGGAGTCCTACGGCGTCGGGGTCGACGCGAAACACGACGTGACCTGGTACTACGGGGGCGCGCGGGAGATCTTCGCGGCCGGCAAGGCGGCCCTGGACGCGATGTTCGAGCCGGACCCCCGCTTCCTGGGACCGAAGGAACGAGGCGTGGCCCGAGCGCTCGGCTCCGCCGGGTGACCCCGCCTGCCGACCGGCGGGCCCGCCCAGCGGGCCGGCCGACCGGCGGGTCGGGCCGCGGCCCGCGTCCCGGCCGCCGTGCGCCCGTGCCATCGTGCCGTCATGCCGTCATGCCGTCATGCAGACGTTGCCGCCGTGCCGCAGTCATCGCCCCCGGAACACCGGGGGGCGTTTCTCCAGGAACGCGGTCATTCCCTCCTTCTGGTCGTCGGTCGCGAACAGGGCGTGGAACACGCGGCGTTCGTAGCGGATGCCGTCGCGCAGGCCGCTCTCCAGAGCGCGGTCCACGCACTCGCGGGCCGCCCGGACGGCGGTGCGGCCGTACGAGGCGATCGTCGTCGCCGCCGCCAGCGACTCGGGCAGGACCCGCTCGTCGGGCACCACACGGGAGACCAGGCCGCACGCCTCCGCCTCCCGTGCGTCCATCGTGCGGCCGGTGAGGACGAGGTCCATCGCCTTGGCCCGGCCGATCAGCCGGGTCAGCCGCTGGGTACCGCCGATGCCCGGGATCACCCCGAGCCCGATCTCCGGCTGACCGAACACCGCCGACTCCCCCGCGATCACCAGGTCGCACATCATCGCCAGCTCGCAGCCTCCGCCCAGGGCGACGCCGTTCACGGCCGCGATCTTCGGGATGCGCAGATCGGCGAACTCCTCCCACGCGCCGAAGTAGTCCTGCTGCGCCATCTCCACGGCAGTCTTCGCCGCCATCTCCCTGATGTCGGCCCCGGCGGCGAAGGCCCGCTCCGACCCGGTGACGACGAGGCAGCCGACAGTCGAGTCCCCGTCCAACGGACGGAGCGCTGCCAGGAGTTCGGTGAGCAGCGCCGAGCTCAGCGCGTTGAGCACGTGCGGGCGGTGCAGGCGTACGGTCACGACCGCGCCCTCGCGTTCCACCTTCAGGTTGTCCATCGTCTCCGTCTCCGTCTCCGTCTCCGTCTCCGTCTCCGGCAAGGGCTCCGCCATGGGCTCCGTCATGCGCTCCGTCTCCGTCGCCGTCTTCGACGTCCTCACGAGTCCCAGATAGCGCCGTACGCCGGGATGCCGCGTCGTTCCAGCCCGTGGACCACCTGCCAGGTCAGCTTCTTGTTGGAGATGCAGATCACGGCCTCCGCGCCGAAGTCGCGGTACGCGGCGTAGGCGAGCGCGACCATGTCGGGCTTGCCGTCGCGGGAGGTGTCCCAGACGACGGCCTGCGGCTGGACGGCGAGGATCTCGTCGACGAGGGCGTCGCCGTAGGTCGTGCGGGGATCCCGCGTCGCCCAGACGAGGCGGGAGGGCACCTCGGCGGCCAGCAGATGGGGCAGGCAGGGGCCGATGCCGCTGCCGGTCGCCACGTACACCACCTTCGTGAACAGGATCTCGATGTTGGCGACGCCGGCGGTGGTGATGCCCTTCGTCCACACCTTCGACGGCAGGTCGTCGATGAAGGAGCCGGTCCAGTCGCCCGCCCGGGAGATCGTGAGCCGGAAGCCGGACTCGCCGGGGGCCGGGACGTTCGCGAAGGAGTGCCACTCCTTGAGCGGGCTGCGGCTGATGGCGGTCGAGGAGCCCGCGAACGGGGTCACTCCGTGGTCGAAGCGGGCCAACGCCACGTGCGTGGAAGGGCGTTCGGTGCGGACGTCCACCCGGCGCAGCCGCAGCCAGGGCAGCGCCACGCTGAACGTCACGAGCGTGAGGACCGCCAGGGACAGGGGGCCCGGAGCCGCCATCAGGGTGTGCGCCCAGAAGAGGGCGAGGGCGCTCCAGCCGCCGAAGCGGTGGATCCTCTCGAAGGCGTCGTGATGGCGGGCACGGAAGGGGGGCAGCGCCGTTGCGACGATCACCGCGAGGAGGGCGGTCAGGGTCCAGCTCACGGCCCGCAGGGGCCCGTCGGTCGTCCTCAGGGTCAGCGCCAGGAACCAGGCCGCTCCGGCCAGCGCCCCGCCCACGTGCAGTCCGCCGAAGTGGTAGACCTTGCCGAGCGTCCAGCGCAGCCGCAGCGGCCAGTGCGTGGGGGCCGAAGTCGCCAGCCGGAAGAGGAGGTTGATGACGTACTGCTGGCGGATCAGCACGGCCAGCGCGAGGTCGGCGAGGGCGGCGTGGCCCAGGGACCGGTCGGTCAGGGGGCGGCCCGCGTACGCGTATCCCAGGTTGAGGACGACGACCAGGGCCGCGAGCCGGTTGTGGTGCATCAGCCGGGGGTGTTTGAGCAGGCGGCGCAACATCCCTACGGGAGGCGGAAGTTCGGTCCCGGTCCGGTTGAGCGAGGTCGTCACCTGGCGCCCACCGCCGGCCGCTCCTGGGCCAGTCGCAGCAGCTCCTGTTTGTCGATCTTGCCGCGGTCGGTCTCCGGCAGGAATGGCAGGGGCATGACATCTTCGGGCACGCAGTAGTACGGCAGCGCCTCCGCGACCGCGCGGCGCGCCGCGGCCGGGTCGACGTCCGCCGGACAGACGAAGGAGACCAGCGTGCGGGCGTCCCGCCGGAGGGTCACCGCACGGGCGCAGCCCGGGATGCGTTCCAGGACCGAGGACACGGAGTCCAGCTCGACCCGGAAGCCGCGCACCTTGACCTGGTCGTCGGTGCGGCCGAGATGCTCCAGCTCGCCGTCGGCGGTCCAGCGGCCGAGGTCGCGGGTGCGGAACATCCGGCGGCCGCCGCCGAGGAAGGGATCGAGGACGTACCGCTCGGCGTTCAGCGCCTCGTCGCACAGATAGCCCTCGGAGACGCAGTCGCCCCCCGCCCACATCTCGCCGACCTCGCCGGCGGGCAGCGGTCGGCGGTCGGCGTCGAGGACGTACACGGTGTTGTTCGGGGTGGGGCGGCCGATCGTCAGCAGCGGGGCGGCCGGGTCGTGACGGCTCATCGTGTTGACGATCGTCGTCTCGGTGGGGCCGCAGCAGTTGAAGAAGTCCGCGCGGCGGGCCCAGCGGTCGGCCAGCGGGCGCGGGCAGGGCTCCCCGGCGACGGCGACCGTGCGCACCCGTGGGCAGGCCGCCGGGTCGATGGCGGACAGGACGGTCGGGGTGGCGATCAGCACGGTGGCCGTGCGCGCGGCCGCGGCGAGGTCGCTGCCCCGGACGACCAGGGTGGCGCCGTGCGCGAGGCAGCCCAGGATCTCCCAGGCCGCCATGTCGAAGGCGATGTTGAGGAGTTGGGCCACCCGGTCGCCGGGGCGGATGCCGAGGTCGCCGGGAGCGGTCAGGAGGAGGTTGGCGACGTTGCGGTGGGTGACCTTCACGCCGTTGGGGCGGCCGGTGGTGCCCGAGGTGAACAGGACATAGCAGCCGTCGTCGGGGGTGACGTGGCGGGGGACCGCCGGGGTCGGCCCGGCAGCCCGCGCGAGGGAGTCGCCGCCGAAGCCTCCGACGGAGCCGCCGAGAGGGGCGCGGAGGGGAGCGCCGAGAGGAGTGCCGGGAAGGGTGCCGAAGGAGCCGCCGAGGGGGTCGCCGAAGAAGCCGTCGGAGCCGTCGGAGCCGTCGCGGGGGTCGCAGGGGTCGTCGAGGACGATCGCGCGTGGGCCGGGCGGGATCTTCGACGTGTGCTCGCGCCGGGTGAGGACGACGGCGGTGGCGGCGGTGCGGACCACGTGGTCGAGCTGGCCGCGGGGGGTGATGCCGATGTCCTGGGGGACGTAGGCCGCGCCCGCCTTCAGGACGGCGAGCAGGCCCACCACCATCGCCGTCGAGCGGCGGACGAAGAGACCGACGTGGTCGCCGGGGCGGACGCCCTCGCGGGCCAGCCGGGCGGCGAGGGCGTCGGCGCGACCGTTCAGCTGCGCGTAGGTGAGGGTCGCGCCCTCGTGTTCCACGGCGATGGCGTGCGGGAAGGCGAGCGCGTTGCGTTCGACGGCGTGATGGATCAGCGGATCCGGGACGGGGACGGCCGGGCCGTGGCCGTACTGCCGGAAGAGACGCCGGTCGCGGGGGGTGAGGTGGCGCAGAGGCATGAGGGAGAGACCTCCAGGCTGCTTCGAGTGTCGGTGACATGGCCGGGGCGGCGGCATGCCCGGGATTTCGAACGCCGTGCGGGGTCGTGCGATGCCGTGCGAAAGGGATGAGCGTCGACTGTACTGCCGTCCCTTCATCTTTCAACCAGGTGTGACCGGCCAACTACCGACAGGGAATGAGTCACGTGTGGCGTCGTCCGCCGCAGCGGCAACTTCCGCACGGTCCACGACGACTCCCGTGGGGTGCTGTGCGTCCGTCGCGGCGCTCCTCACGCGGGCCGGGGACCGGCGGGGAGGGCACCACCACACCGCCGTAACAGGAGACCGCACGGCGCGTAACACGGCCGAAGCACGCTGCATCGCATGCAGACCGCCTCGACGCCCACCCACTGCCCGTACTGCGCCCTGCAGTGCGGGATGGCCCTGTCGCCCCTGCCCACGGGTGGCGTCGAGGTGGTCGAGCGCCCCGACTTCCCGGTGAACCGGGGCGCGCTGTGCGGGAAGGGCCGCACGGCGCCGGCGGTGCTCTCCTCCACCGTGCGGCTGACCTCGCCCCTGGTGCGCTCCGGGGGCTCGCTCGTCCCGGCCACCTGGGAAGAGGCTCTGGACCGGATCGCCGGGGAGCTGGGCCGGGTACGGGACCGGCACGGGGCCGACGCGCTGGGCGTGTTCGGCGGGGGCGGACTGACCAACGAGAAGGCGTACACGCTCGGCAAGTTCGCGCGGGTCGTGCTCGGCACCTCGCAGATCGACTACAACGGCCGCTTCTGCATGTCGTCCGCCGCGGCCGCCGGCGTCAGGGCGTTCGGGCTCGACCGGGGGCTGCCCTTCCCGCTGGAGGACGTCCCGCGGACCGGGTGCGTGATCCTCGTCGGTTCCAACCTCGCCGAGACCATGCCGCCCTCGCTGCGGTTCTTCAGCGAACTGCGGGACAACGGCGGCACGTTGATCGTGATCGACCCGCGCCGCACGAAGACCGCCGAACAGGCCGACCTGCACCTCGCGCCCCGGCCCGGCACGGATCTCGCGCTGGCGCTCGGCCTGCTGCACCTGATCGTGGCCGAGGGGCGGGTCGACGAGGAGTACGTGCGCGAGCGCACCGTCGGCTGGGAGGAGGCCCGGGCGGCCGCCATGGCCCACTGGCCGGAGTACGTGGAACGGATCACGGGGGTGTCCGTTCCGCAACTGCGGGAGACCGTAAGGCTGTTCTGCGAGCCCGAGGCCGCGATGGTGCTCACCGCGCGCGGGCCCGAGCAGCAGTCCAAGGGGACCGACACGGTCGGCGCGTGGATCAACCTGTGCCTGGCGACGGGCCGGGCGGGGCGGCCGCTCAGCGGCTACGGCTGTCTGACCGGCCAGGGCAACGGACAGGGCGGACGCGAACACGGCCAGAAGGCCGACCAGCTCCCCGGCTACCGCAAGCTGGACGACCCGGCGGCGCGGGCGCACGTGGCCGAGGTGTGGGGCGTGGACCCGGACTCCCTGCCCGGCCCCGGACGCAGCGCCTACGAGCTGCTGGACGCGCTGGGCACGGACATCCGCGCGCTGCTGCTCATGGGGTCGAACCCGGTGGTGTCGGCGCCGAACGCCGCGCACATCGAGAAGCGCATCGGATCCCTCGACTTCCTCGCCGTCTGCGATGTCGTGCTGTCGGAGACGGCGGCCCTCGCGGACGTCGTCCTGCCGGTCACCCAGTGGGCGGAGGAGACGGGGACGACCACCAGCCTGGAGGGCAGGGTCCTGCTGCGCCGGCAGGCGATCACCGCCCCGGACGGCGTGCGCAGCGACCTGGAGGTGCTGCACGAGCTGGCGGCCCGGCTGGGCGTCGAGAAGGGCTTCCCGGTCGAGCCCGAGGAGGCCTTCGAGGAACTGCGGCGGGCCAGCGCGGGCGGCGTCGCGGACTACTCCGGGATCACCTACCGCAGGCTCGCCGAGGAGAACGGGGTGTTCTGGCCCTGCCCGGCACAGGACGACGGACCCGCGCCCGGCACGCCCCGGCTCTTCCTCGACCGGTTCGCCACACCGGACGGCCGGGCCCGCTTCGTGCCGGTGTCGCACCGCCCGAACGCCGAGGAGCCGGACGACGACTACCCCGTGCTGCTCACCACCGGGCGGGTCGTCGCGCAGTACCAGTCCGGCGCGCAGACCCGGCGCGTGGCGGAGCTGAACGCCGCCGCTCCCGGCCCCTTCGTGGAGCTGCATCCCCGGCTGGCCGCGCGGCTCGGGGCCGTCGAGGGCGACCGGATGGCGGTCGTGTCCCGGCGCGGACGCGCCGTCGCCCCGGCCAGGATCACCACCGGCATCCGCCCGGACACCGTCTTCATGCCGTTCCACTGGCCGGGCGAGGGCCGCGCCAACACCCTGACCAACCCGGCCCTGGACCCCACCTCCCGCATGCCGGAATTCAAGTCCTGCGCGGTACGCGTGGAACGCGCCGAGTAGGCGGGCGGGAACGCCGGAACGAAGGCCCTAAGCGGGCAGGCGCAGGGACAGGCCGTCCAGGACGACCTGCAGGCCGTAGTGGAACTTCTCGTCGCGCAGGGCCGCGGGGTCGGCGGCCGCCGCGGCCGTGTCCGCGTAGCCGCCGGAGAGATGCTCGTGTCCGGCTGCGGCCCGCTGGGCGGCCGGCATGAGGCGGGCGATGAAGTCGGCCTCGCTCTCGCCCGATCGCGCGACCGTGGTGAGCCAGGCGGCCTCGGTGGTGCTCATGCCGATGACGTAGGACAGGACGGTGTCGATGGCGCGGCTCGGCTCCGGGAAGCCGGCGGCCGTGAACAGCGCGGCCAGGCTCTCCGAGAAGGACATGAGGTTGGGCCCCAGGTAGGCGAGGCCGGCCTGGCCCAGGACCGAGGACAGCCAGGGGTGACGCAGGCCCGTGGCGCGGAAGGCGGCGGCGGCCTCGGTGACGGCGGCCCGCCAGTCGGGGGCGCCCGCTTCCGGCACCCGGATCTCCGCGGCGACCTCGTCCACGGCCAGCTCCATCAGCTCGTCCTTGGTGGCGACGTGCCGGTAGAGGGAGGTCGCGCCCGCGTTCAGCCGGGCGCCCAGCTTGCGCATGCTCAGGGCCTCGATGCCGTCCGCGTCCAGCATCGCGACCGCCTCGCGCACGATCGCGTCCCGGCTGAGCGCGGGCTGGTCCGGCTCACGGCGCTGCCTGGCCCAGACGGACGGTACGGGGTCGGCGTTCTTCGTCCTGGCGGTCACGGTGGCACTCCCTGGGATCGGCGGCCTGTCGGCGTACATCGTGCGCTCCCAGCGTACAGAGCTCGCTCCTTGCGCACACCGTTCCGCTTTGCGTACAGTGTGCGCAGCGGACGGAACACCGTACGCATCAGCCGGAACAGTGTGCGCAACGAAGGAACGGTGTGCGCGCCACGAAGGGGCAGGACGTCATGGAAACCCGTAATCCACGCCGCTGGTGGATCCTCGTCGTGCTGTGCCTGAGCACGCTGGTGCTGCGCCGAGGTCATCGGTCATCGAGGGCACCGCCACGGTCAGCGCCATGCTGTCGATCGTCCGACGCCCAGGACACCCAGTGGATCCTCGACTCCTACATCCTGGTCTTCGCCGGCCTGCTGCTGACCTCCGGAAGCCTCGGCGACCGCTTCGGCCGCCGGAAGGTGATGCTCCTGGGCCTGGCCGTCTTCGGCGCGGCCTCACTGGGCGCGACGATGTGCTCCGATCCCGCCGAGGTGATCGCCATGCGCACCGCGATGGGCGTCGGCGGGGCGCTGATCATGCCGTCCACCCTCTCGATCCTCATCACCGTCTTCGACGAGGAGGAACGCGGCAGGGCGACGGCGATCTGGGGCTCGGTGTCGATGCTGGGCCTGGTCGGCAGCCCGGTCCTGGGCGGCGTGCTGATCGACCACTTCTCCTGGCACTCCGTCTTCTTCGTCAACGTCCCGGTCGTCCTTCTGGCGATGGTCGCCGCCGTGATCCTGATGCCGGAGTCCAGGGCGCCGTGGCAGAAGCCCGACCCGCTGGGCGCGGTGCTGTCCGCGATCGGCATGACCGCCCTCGTCTGGTGGATCATCGAGCTCCCGCAGCACGGCGCGCTGGGCGGCCGCTCCACCGTGACCCTGCTGACCGCCGTCGTCGGCCTGGCGGGCTTCGTGGCCTGGGAGAACGTCACCGCCTCGCCGATGGTCCCGCTGGTCCTGTTCAAGCACCGCAACTTCAGCGGCGGTTCGCTCTCGCTGGCCCTGGTCCAGATCGGCAACGGCGGGCTGCTGCTGGTCCTCACCCAGTACCTGCAGTTCGTCCTCGGCTACTCCCCCGTCAAGGCGGGCCTCGCCTTCCTGCCGTTCGCCGTGGCCGCGCTGATCGGCAACGGCGCGGGCATGAAACTGGCCGCGAGGATCGGCGATCGGTTCGTGATCCTGGCGGGCATGCTCGTGATGGCCGCCGCCTTCGCCCTGCTGACGACGGTCGACGCCGACTCGGGCTTCACCGTCCCGGCGATCGCCCTCGGACTGCTCGGCCTCGGCGCGGGCCTGGCCATGCCGGCCGCCGTCGGCGCGCTGATGAGCACCATCCCCGAGGACAAGGCCGGCGTCGGCTCGGCCCTCAACGACACCATTCAGCAGGCCGGCGCCGCCCTCGGCATCGCGATCCTCGGCTCCCTGCTGACCAGCGGTTTCGCCGCCGGGATGCCGGCCGACGCCCCCGAGGCGGCCCGTCGGTCGATCGGCGGGGCGCTGGCGGTGGGCGGCCGGGACGCGGGCCTGGTCCGGGCCGCCCGGCAGGCCTTCACCGACTCGATGACGACGACCTTCACGGTGAGCGCGATCGGCGTCCTGGCGGCGGCGGTCCTGGCGACGCTGGTGATGCGCGACGCCAAGCCGAAGCACCCCGCCCCGGACGCCCGGACGAAGCCGGAGGAGCAGGAGGAAGAGCAGGAGCTGGTCGCCTGAGCTGGTCGCCCGACCGACCCTGTCCCGTCCCACGATTGAAGGCCGGCACCCTCACGAGGGTGCCGGCCTTCGGCGTTCACCGTCCGGCGGCCGCCACCCGGCGGCCGTCAGTCGGCGGCCGTCAGTCGGCGGCCGTCACGCGGCCGTCGTCCAGCCCGGGACCGTGGGCAGGACCAGCTGGGCGATGCGCAGCAGTGCCGTGTCGTCCGGTCGCATACGGTCCTGGCGCCAGACGGTCAGTTCGTACGAGCCGCCGCGGTCCTTGGCGTCCGGGGCGACGATCAGGGCCCGGGCGATGCCGCCGGGAGCGGTCTCCGACTTGCCGCCGCCGAGGTCGAAGCGGAAGGCGATCGTCTGGGTCGAGTAGAGCACCGCGGGGTGGCCCGCGACCGTCTGGGCCTGCGCTTCGGTCAGCAGGTCGGCCATCCCGGCGATCGGGGTGTGGTCGTAGGACCGTGACAACTGCACGGTGTAGGTGTCCAGTCGGACGGTCGCCCCGGGTGTGGGGATGTCCTTGCCGCCGTCCGTGCCGATCGAGCTGTCACTGCCGTAGGCGGTCAGCGCGCGCTCGCGCGGCGTGCCGAGGAGCGTCGGCAGGTCCGCCCGGTTCAGCGCCGTGCACAGCTGCGTCCCGGAGATGCGGTGCGCCGCCTTCGCGGCCGCCGCGGCCTTCTGGTCCGCGTCGTCGGGGGAACAGGCCGCCGGCTTGTCGGCGGCCTTGGCGTCGTTCTTCTGGAACACGAACAGCGCGCCTCCCAGCGCGCCGACCACCACCAGAGCCGCTATCGCCTGAGCCCACGGGTTCGGACCCTTTTCGGGCGCGGCAACTTCTTCGCTCATGTCCCCCACTGTCCCCATCGCCCCGGTGCTCCCGGCACCGCGAGGCCCCCTGATCGCGCCGGATGCGCGCGGAGGGAGCGTAACGGGTGACCCGGCCGCGGGGAAGCGGGAATTCCCGCCGGGCCCCTGAGGGGGAGCGAGAGCGGCCCGCCCTGTCCGTGAGGCGGGCCGCTCCGGCGTCCGGGAAGGACTCGGTGCACTCAGTTCACGTTGACCGCGCTCCAGGCCGCCGCCACCGTGTTGTACTCCGTGCTGCCCGCGCCGTAGAGGTCCTTGGCCGCGTTCAGGGTGGCGGTCCTGGCTCCGGCGTAGTTGGTCGAGGACGTCATGTAGACGGTCAGGGCGCGGTACCAGATCGCGCCGAGCTTGTCGCGGCCGATGCCGGTGACCGTGGAGCCGTTGGCCGTCGGGGAGTTGTAGGAGACGCCGTTGACGGTCTTGGCCCCGCTGCCCTCGGCGAGGAGGTAGGCGAAGTGGTTGGCGACGCCGGAGGAGTAGTGGACGTCCAGGTTGCCGACCGAACTGCTCCAGTAGTCAGCGGAATTGCCGTCCCTGCTGGGCTTGTCCATGTAGCGCAGGGCGTCCTTGCCGAAGCCGGAGCGGACGATCTTCTCGCCGATCAGGTAGTCACCGACGTCCTGCGAGTTGGCCGCGTGGAACTCGACCAGCGTGCCGAAGATGTCGGACGTCGCCTCGTTGAGGCCGCCCGACTCGCCCGAGTAGGTCAGCTTGGCGGTCTTCGAGGTCACACCGTGGGACATCTCGTGGCCCGCCACGTCCAGGGCCACCAGCGGGCCCAACTGGGTTCCGTCGCCGTCGCCGTAGGTCATGCAGAAGCAACTGTCGTCCCAGAAGGCGTTGTTGTAGCTGTTGCCGTAGTGGACGCGGTTGTAGGAGCCCTTGCCGTCGTTGCCGATGCCGTTGCGGCCGTGGACGTTCTTGTAGTAGTCCCAGGTCGCGTCGGTGCCGTACTGGGCGTCCACCGCCGCCGTGGAGCGGTCCGCGGAGGCTCCGGTGCCCCAGTGGTTGTCGGCGTCCGTGAAGAGGGTCGCGGGGGCACGGCTGATGCAGATGCCGAAGATGCACAGGTCGGTCTTGTTGGCCGCGTCGCCGGTGTACGTGTTGCCGCGCGTGGGGTCCTTGAGCTGGTACGTCGATCCCGAGAGGGTCGTCTCCAGCGGGACCGTGCCGCCGTACAGGGACTTGCCGTCGCCGGTGGCCGTCTCGATCGTGTCCCAGGCGTCGATCCGGGCGCCGGTGCGGGCGTCGGTGAGCACCGCGCGGGCCACCGGGTTGCCCAGCGAGTCCAGGCCGACGACGTTCGTACGCCAGGCCAGTTTCGGGGCGCCGTGCAGGGCGTCGACGACGAGCTGCGGCTTGGCCTTCACCTGCTTCAGCGTCTGACCCAGGTGGGCCGCGCGCAGGGCGTTGACCGCGGCGTCGGCGGCTTTGGCCGCCGGCACCTTCGGGGTGATGCTCGCCAGCGTGATCGCCGCCCGCGTCGCCCGGTCGGCGCCGCGGTATGCGCCGTCACGACCGAGGTGGACGACGAAGTCTCCGCCCAGGACGGGGAGTTGACGGTAGGTGCGGTCGTAGCGGACGTGCTGGGCGCCGTCCTTGTCGACGACCACGTCGCTCACGGACGTGCCCTGCACCGAGCTGAGACCCAGGGCCGCCGCGTGGTCGGCGAGGGCCGCCGCCGCGTTGTCGAGCGCGGTCGCCCTGGTCGGTCTGTCGGCCGCGCCGGCGGCCGGGGAGAGTACGGCGGCCAGGAGAGTGGCCGTGGTGGCGGCGATGCCGGCGGTGGCGAGACGGGAACCTCGGACGTGCTGCCGTATCCGACTCATCAGTGTCTTCGGTCTCCTCGGGAAGGCGCCGTGGGGGGCGCGTGTGGGGGTGGCCGGTGAGCGGCCTGTGGAGGTGGCGCTGATGTCGTCCTGGCATTTAAGTGGGCATGACATGTCATGTCCATAGCGCATGCGCGGGGGACCGGTGAGGGGCCAGTGAGGGGCCGATGAGGGAGAGAATCGTTTCCGTGATCGCCCCCGAACTCCCCTTCTTCGTCTACGGCACGCTCCGCCCCGGCGAGGGCAACCACGACCTCCTCCTGCGTGGCCGCACCCTCCGCGAGGAACCGGCCCGACTGTCGGGCGCGCTGCTCTACGACGGACCCGGCTACCCCTACGCGGTCGAGGCGCCGGGCGAGGCGGGCGCGACCGTCGCCGGGGAACTCGTGACGGCCCGTCCGGAGGCGTACGCGCGACTGCTCGCCGAGCTCGACCGGCTGGAGGAGTACGTCCCGGGCGACCCGCGCAATCTCTACGAACGCGTTGTGCGCGAGGTGGTCCGGGTGGACGGATCCGCCGCCGCGCGCGCCTGGGTGTACGTCGCCGCACCCGCGGTCGCAGCCGGCCTGCGGGCCCGCGGGAACCTCATCGAGGGCGGGGACTGGCTGGCCCGTCGATGACCGCCTCACCCGTTCACACGCCCCGCGGCGACTTTTCCGCACTCGGCCGCCAATACGCCGGTGACCTGCTGAAACAGCGTCGCGAAAGGTCCGGACGTCCACGATCTGACACCCATTCATCCCAGTCCTGACGCACCATCAGCAAGCGCGCTCGCCGCACGGCGGCTTACCTCGGAGGGGCAGGGATTCTCGAAGAGCTCGAAGGAGCACCGATGCGACGCCGTACCGCCCGGCACACCGCCCGCCGTACCACCCGTCGTCCGGTCCGCAGCACCGCCCGCGCCGCCGTCCGTCGTCCGGTCCGCAGCACCGCCCGCGCCGCCGTCCGTCGTCCGGTCCGCAGCATCGCCCGCGCCGCCGTCCGTCGTACCGCCCGTGCGCTGACCGGCGCCGCGCTCGCCGTCACGGCGGCGGCCGGGGTCGCCGCGCCCGCCCATGCCGCGGGCGTCGGCGCCGCTTCACCCGGCGGGCAGCTGGAGGTGTACCCCGCCACCGCCGTGCCGGGCGGACAGGTCTCGGCGAACACGGCGGCGTGCGGGGAGGGCGGATCGGCGGCGGGCGACGCCGGGGCGGTGGGCGCGGGTCGCTTCACGCTCGCGCCCACCACGCACGAGGGCGAGGCCGTCGGGCAGTTCCGGGTGCCGCCGAGCGCGCAGCCGGGCACGTACGAGATCGTCGCGGAGTGCGCCGGGGACGGTCGGCGGATCACCGGGGACCTGGTGGTCGTGCTGGCCTCGGACCGGCAGCCGGTGCCTCCGCGCGGAAGTGTCAAGACGGGGGTCGGCGGCGCTCTGGGCCCCGACCCCGTTCAGACCGCGGCCGGTGTGGCGGCTCTGGCCGTCGCCGCCGCGGGCGGTACCTGGCTCCTGCATCGCCGGGCGAGAGGCGACGGGATCTGACGGACACCCTCCGCCGTCCGTCAGCCGGTACCGCATGTCCCCTCCCCCTCCGGGTCCGACGCCCCTCGCGGCCCGGAGGGGGGCACGGGCCCCGGTTCCTCACAGACCGACTCATCACAGACCGACGCAGCAGACGTCGACGCAGCAGAGATCCACTCGGCACAGGTCCACTCGGCACAGGTCCACTCGGCACAGGTCCACTCAGCACAGGTCCACTCAGCACAGGTCCACTCAGCACAGATCCACTCGGCCACGGAGCGTCGGAGCGACGGAGAGGGGGGAACGGCATGCGCAGGGTCGGCAACGCCGCCATAGCGGCCGTCACCGCGGCCTCCCTGTGCTGCGGCGCGTGGCTGCTGCACAGCGGCGCCGAGACGCACGCCCCGCCGCAGCCGTCCGCGGCCCAGGCCCGCTCCGACGGTCCGCAGCGACCCGGCCGGTCCGCGCCGGCGCTGCCGCCCTCCGCGCCCGACCGCGTCCGCATCCCCTCGATCCACGTGGACGCCCCCCTGACGGGCCTCGCCCTCACCGCCTCCGGCAGCCTCGCCGTCCCGCCCGCCGAGAAGAAGAACCTCGCCGGCTGGTACGAGGCCGGCACCACCCCCGGCGAGACGGGCACCGCGATCGTCGCCGGCCATGTGGACAACGCCGACGGCCCCGCCGTCTTCTACGATCTGGGTGCCCTGCGCAAGGGCAGCGCCGTCGAGGTGGACCGGCGTGACGGGCGTGTCGCCGTGTTCACCGTGGACGCCGTCGAGGTCTACCGAGACCGCGACTTCCCCGACGCGAAGGTGTACGGGGCGGCGGACCGGCCCGAGTTGCGGGTGATCACCTGCGGCGGAGGCTATTCGAAGTCGACCGGTTACCAGGGGAACGTGGTCGTGTTCGCCCATCTCACCGGCAGCCGCTGAGGCCTCCGCCCCGTCGCGGAAGCCGAAGCCGAAGCCGACGCAGAGGCCGAGGCCGACGCAAAGGCCGAGGCTGACGCAAAGGCCGAGGCTGACGCAAAGGCCGAGGCCGAGGCTGACGCAGAGGCCGGGGCCGGTCGGGCCGATCGCGGGGTGGGGGGCCGTGACAGGGGCAAGCGGTGCATGCATGAGCCACGCACCTGGGGAGCTCCTGAGGCGCGGGAACCCTCACACGTGGGGCGGGGTCCCGCTGAGGGCAGCGTTCCTCGCGGGAAACAACGGTGATGCGACCGGGTAACCTCGGCACCGCACGCTCCTGGACATGACCTCGAATTCGCGTGTGGTGGTGCTCGGCGCCGGCCTCGCGGGCGTACGACTCGCCCGCCGGCTCGGCGAACTGGGCGTCCCCGCGCTGCTCGTCGGCGACGAGGAGCACCGGCCCTACAACCGGGTCCTGCTCGCCGAGGTGCTGGCCGGCCGCTACTCGCCCGACGTGATCGCCCTGCCCGCGCCCGCCGGACTGGTCCGGGCCAAGGTCACCGGCATCGACAGCGACCGGCGGGTCCTCTCCTGCGCGGACGGCTCGGAGATCGCCTACGGCACGCTCGTCCTGGCCACCGGCTCCAACCCGGTCCTCCCGCCCCTGCGCGGCCTCTTCACCCCCGACCACGTCCTGCCGGAGGGCGTCCACGCCTTCCGCACCATGGACGACTGCCTCGGCCTGTCGAAGGCGGTACGGCCGGGCGTACGGGCGGTCGTCATCGGCGGCGGGCTCCTCGGGGTCTCCGCGGCCCGCGCGCTCGCGGTGCGCGGCGCCCAGGTCGTCCTCGCCCAGCAGGCCGAGCGCCTCATGGAACGCCAGCTCGACCCGAACGCCTCCCGGCTGGTGCTGCGGCACCTGAAGGACCTCGGCGTCGAGGTGCACACCGAGTGCCGGGTGCGCGACGTGCGCTGCCTCGGCGGCGCCGTCCGGTCGGTCGAGATGGCCGACGGCTACGCCCTCGACGCCGATCTGGTGGTGCTGGCCTGCGGGGTCTCCCCGCGCGCCGGACTCGCCAAGGCCGCCGGGATCGCCGTCCACAAGGGCGTCCTGGTCGACGACGCACTGCGCACGTCGGACCCGCGCATCCGGGCGATCGGCGACTGCGCGCAGCACGACGGGACCGTGTACGGCCTCGCCGCCCCGGCGCTGGAACAGGCCGACGTGCTGGCCGCGTCGCTGGCCGGGGACCCGGACGCCCGCTACACCGGCACCCGCGCCCTCACCCGGCTCACCCTCGCCGGGAACAGCGCCTTCGACCTCGCCGCCTTCGACCTCGCCGCGTTCGGCGAGACCGAGCCCCGCCCGGGCGACGACGTCGTGCAGCTCGCCGACGCCACCCGCGGCACCTACCGCAAGGTCGTCGTCCGCGACGACCGCCTGGTCGGCGGGGTCCTCGTCGGCGAACTCGGCACCGTCGGCGCGCTGGCGCGCGCCTGGGAGGGAGCAGAGCCGCTCCCCTCCGACGGCGGCCCCCTGCTCCACCTGCTCACCAACGACGGAGGCACCTGATGACCGCCACTGAGGGGGCCACCCCCACGATCGTGCTCGTCGGCCACGGCATGGTCGGCCAGCGCTTCCTCGAAGCGATCGCCGAGCGCGGTCTGACCGCCACCCACCGCGTGGTCGTGCTGTGCGAGGAGCCGCGGCCCGCCTACGACCGCGTGGCGCTGACCTCGTACTTCTCGGGCAGGACGGCCGAGGACCTGTCGATGACCGACATGGCGTTCCTCGAGACGCACGGCATCGAGCTCCACGTCGGCGACCCGGCCGAGACCGTCGACCGCGAGGCGAGGAAGGTCGTCGCCCGCTCCGGCCGGGTCTTCGCGTACGACACCCTCGTGCTCGCCACCGGCTCGTTCCCCTTCGTCCCGCCGGTCCCGAACAAGGACGCCGAGGGCTGCTTCGTCTACCGCACGATCGACGACCTGCTGGCCATCGAGAAGTACGCCGAGACGGCGACGACCGGCGCTGTGGTCGGCGGCGGCCTGCTGGGCCTGGAGGCCGCGGGCGCTCTGAAGGGTCTCGGGCTGACGTCCCACATCGTGGAGTTCGCGCCCCGGCTGATGCCCGTCCAGGTCGACGCGGGCGGCGGCGCGGCCCTGCTGCGCACCATCGAGGACATGGGCCTGACCGTCCACACGGGCGTGGGCACCCAGGAGATCGTGGTCGACCAGTCCGGCGCGGTCACCGGCATGAAGCTCTCCGACGGCTCCGAACTCGCCACCGACCTGGTCGTGTTCAGCGCCGGCGTCCGCCCCCGCGACCAGCTCGCCCGCGACTGCGGCCTGACCGTGGGCGAACGCGGCGGCATCGCGGTCGACGAGCGGTGCCGCACGGTCACCGACCCGCACGTGTTCGCCATCGGCGAGTGCGCCCTGGCCGCCGACGGCCGGGTCTACGGCCTGGTCGCCCCCGGCTACGAGCAGGCCGAGACGGCCGCCTCGGCCATCGCCGACGACGAGTCGGAGCAGCTGTCCTTCACCGGCGCCGACCTCTCCACCAAGCTGAAGCTGCTCGGCGTGGACGTCGCGTCCTTCGGCGACGCGCACGGCGCCGCCGAGGACTGCCTGGACGTCGTCTACTCCGACTCCCGCGCCGGCCTGTACAAGAAGCTGGTCATCGGCCGCGACGGCACGCTGCTCGGCGGCATCCTGGTCGGCGACGCCGACGCGTACGGCACGCTGCGGGCCTTCACCGGGTCCGTGCCGCCCGTCGCCCCCGAGTCGCTGGTCCTGCCGGCCGGCGCCGGAGACTCCGTGCAGCTGGGCCCGTCCGCGCTGCCGGACGAGGCGATCGTCTGCTCCTGCCACAACGTGTCGAAGGGCACGATCCGCGGCGCGGTCACCGAGCACTCCTGCACGACCGTGCCCGAGGTGAAGAAGTGCACCAAGGCCGGTACCGGCTGCGGCAGTTGCGTCAAGGTCCTCGGTCAGCTGGTCACCGCCGAGCTGGAGGCGAGCGGCGTCGAGGTCGACAAGGGCCTGTGCGGCTGCTTCTCCCAGACCCGCGAGGAGCTGTACGAGATCGTCCTCGCCCTGCGCGTCAACACCTACCAGGACCTCCTGGACCGCTACGGCCGCGACGGCGCCCGCGGCGGCGACGGGTGCGACGTCTGCAAGCCCGCGATCGGCTCGATCATCGCGTCCCTCGCCCCGAGCATCGGTGCGAGCGGCTACGTCCTGGACGGCGAGCAGGCCGCGCTGCAGGAGACCAACGACCACTTCCTCGCCAACCTGCAGAAGAACGGCTCCTATTCGGTCGTCCCGCGCATCCCCGGCGGTGAGATCACCCCCGAGGGGCTGATCGTGATCGGCGAGATCGCCCGCGACTTCGGTCTCTACACGAAGATCACCGGCGGACAGCGCATCGACATGTTCGGCGCGCGCGTGGAGCAACTTCCCCTGATCTGGACACGGTTGGTGGACGCCGGCTTCGAGTCGGGCCACGCCTACGGCAAGTCCCTGCGCACGGTGAAGTCCTGCGTCGGCCAGACCTGGTGCCGCTACGGCGTCCAGGACTCCGTCCGCATGGCGATCGACCTGGAGCTGCGCTACCGGGGCCTGCGCTCCCCGCACAAGCTCAAGTCCGCGGTCTCCGGCTGCGCCCGCGAGTGCGCCGAGGCCCAGTCGAAGGACTTCGGCGTCATCGCCACCTCCAACGGCTGGAACCTCTACGTCGGCGGCAACGGCGGCGCGACCCCGCGCCACGCGGACCTCCTCGCCCAGGATCTCACCGACGCCGAACTGGTCCGCCTCATCGACCGCTTCCTGATGTTCTACATCCGCACCGCCGACCGCCTGGAGCGCACGTCGACCTGGCTGGAGCGCATCCCGGGCGGCCTGGACCACGTGCGCGACGTCGTCGTGGAGGACTCCCTCGGCATCTGCGAGGAGCTGGAGTCCCTGATGACGGCCCACGTGGCGCACTACGCCGACGAGTGGGCGACCACCATCAACGACCCCGAGAAGCTGGCCCGGTTCGTGTCCTTCGTCAACGCCCCGGACACCCCCGACCCCGTCGTCGGCTTCGTCCCCGAGCGCGAGCAGATCAAGCCCGACCTGCCGCTGCTGACCATCGGCCACCGTCCCCTGGAAGGGAGCGCCCAGCGATGACCCTGGCACCCGAGACCACCGACCTGAAGGTCCAACTGCAGCTGGAGGAGGGCGGACTCGACTGGTTCACGGTCTGCGACCTGAGCCGGCTCGTCCCCGGCCGCGGCGTGGCCGCACTCCTGCCCGACGGCCGCCAGGTCGCCCTGTTCCGCGACCGCTCCGGCGCCCTGTACGCCATCGACAACCGTGACCCGTTCGGCGGCGCGGCGGTCCTCTCCCGAGGCCTGACCGGCACGCACCAGGGCCGCCCGTTCGTCGCCTCCCCGCTCCTCAAGCAGCGTTTCGACCTGGTGAGCGGGGAGTGCCTGGACGACGAGACGGTGCGCGTCGCCACCTACGACGTGCGCGCCGCCTGACGGGTCCGACCGAGGTTCCCCGCCGGCATCCCGGCCGCTCAGTCCCCGAGGGCGTCGTAGGACACATCGGTCAGTTGCTCGGAAGCGGCCCACAGCAGACGGCCCGCCCGGTCGTCGAGGGTCCAGGGCGCCCGCCACGACGGCGCGGGCGCCCCGCGCCACATCGCGAGGGACGGTCCGGTGAACGAGTCCGGGCGCACGCCGGGCGCGGTCGCGGCGTAGAGGGCGGGCAGCGCGCCGGCCTCGGCGGGCTGGGCGATCACCCGGTTGCCGAGCGCCATCAGCCGCTCGGCCGTCCGACGCCCCTCCGCGCGCGGCCCGGCCGTCTGGAGGTTGGTCGCCGCGTACCCCGGGTGCGCGGCCGCCGCGACGACGCCCGCGCCGGCCGCCTCCACCCTGCGCGCCAGCTCGTGTGTGAAGAGCAGGTTGGCCGTCTTGGACCGGCCGTAAGCCAGCCAACGCCGGTAGCGCCGATCGGAGTTGAGATCGCCCGGGTCGATGTTGCCGAGCAGGTGGGCCATGCTGGACACGGTCACGACCCGCGCCCCGGCCGGGCGCTCCGCGGCTTCTAGGAGCGCGGGCAGCAACAGCCCGGTGAGGGCGAAGTGTCCGAGGTGATTCACCCCGAACTGCGTCTCGAACCCGTCGGCCGTGACGCCGTACGGCATGGCCATCACCCCGGCGTTGTTGACGAGCAGGTCGAGCCGGTCGAACGGCGCCGAGCCCGCGAACTCCCGGACGGAGGCGAGATCCCCGAGGTCGAACAGGCCCAACTCCACCTCCGCGCTCGGCACTTCATTGCGCAATCGCCGGACGGCTTCCGCCCCCCGGGCCTCGCTGCGGCAGGCGAGCACGACCCGCGCACCCTTGCGGGCGAGCTCCCGCGAGGTGACGTACCCGAGCCCGCTGTTGGCCCCGGTGACCACAGCGGTACGACCGCTCTGGTCAGGGATGTCGCGCACACTCCAACCGGCCATGCCCGCACTCCTCCCGCCGCCCCGGGCGGCTTGCGCCACTTCCACCACTGTCTCCGCAGCCTACGGCGCTCACCCCCCTTCCCCTGTCCCAAGCCATGCGAAGCGACAATGACGAAATGAAGCCCCACACCACATCAGCCACGGCGGTCACCGACACCGACCGAAAGGCAGATGCCGCGTAACCGCCCCGGCGCCCTGCGCGCCCGCCGCCTCCCCGCCCCCCACTCACGCAAGGTCCCCCCGCCGCCCCGCATCCCCGGCCTCTCCCTCCGCACCAGCCTCGCCGTCCACCGCCTGGAGGACGAGGACGACGGCCCCCTTCTCCTGCCGGGCGCGACGGCAAGCGCACTGCACCGCTACCGCACGTTCGTGACGACCCCCGGACGCGGCGTCCTCTACCCCCGCACGTCCGTGTGCCCCGCCTGTCCCGGCTGCGGCATGGACGACGTCCGTCACGCACGAGACGTCCTGGCAGAGACCCTCCGCCTCCTCACCCCACGCGGAGCGAGGACCGAACTGGCCCGCACACTGAACGAACTGGACCGCACGTACCGCCTCCGCACCCTCCCCGACCCCCGACCGAACCCGCGCCCCTGGTGGCACCGCCGCCTCTCGGAGGGAGCGGAAGGCTGGTGACCGTCCGGCCACCGACCGAACGGGGCGGCACCCCGCCCCCAGGGTGCCGCCCCAGCCCACCTCCGCCGGTCCCGCTCAGTCCCGGCGGATCAACTCGGGGTCGATCCGCCGCCCGATCAACGGCAGAGACCCAAGAGCCGCGACGACGACCACCCCCAGCGCGCTGACCAGCAGCAACGGCACCCCACCCCCATCCCAGAACACGGCCCCACCACCGGTGACCAGGTAACTGGACTCGGCCATCTTCCCTGTCACCACAGCGAGCACAAGACCGATGGTCAACGGCAGCACGACTTGGGCGACTTGAACGGTCCGCAGCGTCCGCGGCCTGGCCCCGAGCAACGAGAGAGCGGTGACCTGCGGACGCCGTTCCACCGCGCGATCGGTCGCGGCGACGAGATAGGCGGCCAGGCCGATGATCAGCCCGAGGATCATGCCGACGGTGAGGAGGGTTTTGATGACGGTGATCTGCTGGAGCGCTGTGGCATCGAGGCCGTCCGTTTCGACCTCGATCGTGGGATCGACTCCCGCGATGCCTTCGAGTACGGAGCGCACGGCCTCGGGAGCGGAGCTGCTGACGAGGGCCAGAGTCACCCTCCCCTCCGGGCGGAAGCCGGCCGGGAACACGGAGGGCGGAAGCAGCACCGTTCCACTGCCGGGAATCTGGGCGGGTGTGTCGTCGTGGTACTGAATGGTGCTGGACGGCACCCGAACAGTGACGAACCGGCTCTTCCCTTTCGAGTTCTGCAAACGAAAAGGGTAGCTCTTTCCTGGTTTGCTGAATTCGTCATAGCTGAAGTTCGGGATCATCAGTCGCGCGGGGCGACCTTCCACACAGTTCTTCACCACCGATGCCATCCTGCGCAGCTGCTCGCACGTCGCGACCACTGCGCTGATGCTCTCCCGCAATTCGTCGCTCTCGGGATCGGTCCACGAATCCGCGAGAACGGCATGCCCTCGAACTCCGGAAACCTTCGTGACGGCTTCTTCCTTCTCACGGCTCATGCCGTCGAGGGCCATCGTGTACAGCTGAACAGGCGCGGTGTTCTTGGACACTTGGTCCAGTTCGATGAGCACGCCCTGAGTGAGCGAGGCCGCGTAGACCAGCAGCACCAGCCCGGTCGCGACGCGCAGAGCTCCACCGGGCTCCACCTCATTGCGGCGCATGGCCAGCCCCAGTGACAGCGAACTCGCGGCTCGCGCCACCCTGCGGGCCAGAAGGCGCGAGAGGATCGGCAAGGACAGCACGAGACCCGCGCCCACCAGCACGACGGCGAGCGGCATCAGGATCGCGGAGAACGATGTGTCGGCGGGGACATGCCCCGTAGCCCCCGCGACGCAGTACCCGATGACGATGCCCATCCCCGGTACGAGCGGTAGCAGGCCCCAGAGTCGAGGGGCCTTCTCCACAGCGCTCCGCCGTACCGCCAGAGGGTTAGCGGCCGCCTTCCTCCCACTGGCCCTACCCACGAACCAGGCCAGCGCCGGACAGCCGACCAGGCAGATCAGGAGCGTTCTGACGGAGAGCGAACCATCCTCCGGGTACCACTTGAACCCGGGAAGCCCCACACGTGACACCAACTGGTTGAGGACCCAGTAGGCACCCAGCCCGAGGACAGCGCCCAGCAGAGCGGCGGCGACGGTCTCGGCGGCGTTGACGCGCTGAACGCCCTTCCTGCTCAACCCCAACAGGCGCAACGCAGCCAACCGCCTCATGCGAGAAGCGGCGGACAGCCGGGCGCACACGGACAGAAACACCGCCAACGGAAGCAGGACGACGCCTGCAAGTGTGAAGCGGAGGATGTCGAGCGTTGAGGGTTCTACTGTCGGGAAGCGGGTTTCTACCTTCCCGAATTCGGACAGTCGGCCACCAGCCTTGAGAACTTCTCGACTGGCACCCACATACGCATACAGTTCGTCGGGATGAGCTAGCCCCTGCTGACCGATCACACCTGCCTCATGGCCGGGCAAGAGATGGGTCAGACCTGGGCTAACGCGGAGGAGATCGTGTAGCCGTGGAGACACAATCAACTCACCAGGGCGAGGAAGCGCACGCAGGCCCGGCGGTGGGGCAATATACGTTTTTCCCGTTGCCACGAAAATCCGAGTGAGAGGCTCCAGCCCGTATGGATCTACCCTCGTGAGCGCCAGGCCGCTCCCGGACTGCGACATGCAACTGCCCAGCCCATTTGAACAATCCGGTTCACGAGCCGCCTTACGAGCATCTTGCGCGGCCAAAATTCCGGGAATTGCGAGCATGACGGCAAGACAACACACTCCGATGGCGCTACCAACTGCCATAAGGAGGAATCGCGCGCGGTTTCCTCGACCGCTACCCAGCAGGAGCCTCAGCCCCAAGAGGAGTTCGTTCACGATGCTTCACGCACCTGTTCCGTTAGCTCACCGTCGCGCATGATGTATCGATTGTCGGCGCGGGCAGCCACCTGAGAATCGTGAGTCACGAGCACAACAGCCGTCCCTTGAGAGCGAGCCAAGCCGAGGAACTCATCCAACACCGCTGCGGCATTGCTGCTATCAAGCGATCCCGTTGGCTCATCGGCAAAGACAACGGCTGGTTTATGCACCAACGCCCTTGCGACAGCAACACGCTGACACTGACCACCTGAAACTTGCGAGGGGCGCCGTTGCCGCAATTCTGCGAGACCGAGCCTATCTAGTACCTCGCCAGCCGCGGCGAGAGCTTGATTTTTCCGCTGCCCGGCCAGACGCAGCGGCAGCGCCGCGTTCTCTTCTACGGTGAGTTCTGGCAGAAGCTCCCCGTACTGGAAGACGAAGCCGAACTGCTCCCGGCGGAGGGCGCTGAGTTCCTCGTCGTCGAGAGCACCGAGAGAGCGGCCCGCAAATGAAACCTCGCCGCGAGCAACTGGAAGCACGCCTGCAAGGCAGTAAAGCAGGGACGACTTCCCAGAACCGCTTTGTCCGGTGATCGCTACGACTTCTCCCCGCCCGAGGGAGATCTCGGCGTTACGGACAGCCAGCGTCTCACCGTAGAGGAGATCAACTCCCCTGGCTGACAGAACTTCTGACGTATTGATTTCGTTCTCCAATCCGGAGCCCGAGCCCAGTTGCTTTACCTGGGCTCGGGGTGTCAGGAATTACTCAGCCACGATCCCAGTTATAGTAAAGCATCTTGGATTGCAGACAGTTGTCCGGCCGCAAGGTGCCACGGTCACGACAAGCCCGGAACCGAGCCTCGCCCGTATAACGCTGAGCACCGTTCCAGTTGGAGTGGTGAAGCTTTACGGAACTCCGCTGCTTTCCGTAGTAGCGCACCCAGTCGTGACCCTGAACCTTCAGTTCGACATAGACGTTGTGCTGGTCTGCGCCGATCGTGTCCCGCAGCCACCCCGACCACTCGAATGCACCATGATTGACGCCCGGCCTGTTGAAGACATACTTCCCTCCGGTGAACGCCACTCCCGTCGTCTCGAGCGTCGGGATATCCCCCTTCACCGGCGAAGCAAACGCCGCCACCGCCGCGCTGAGTACGAGACCGACCGCCGACAGACCGAGCACTGCCCTCTTCACACACACCTCCGTAACCGATGGCGACGTCGTCATCGCCATGAGTAACGGACTGTAGCGGTGCGTAAGTTGACAGAAACGATCTATCACCCCGTAACCACCACATCAGGTGATCGACTTCCGGCCAGTCACCCATCGGCCATCAGCTGCCGGTCCCCCCTCCCCCAACGCCAGAAGACGGCACCCCCGCACAGGGTGCCGTCTTCTCTAGGGCCGGGGCCGTCGGCGATCGGTGAGGGTCGGGGACCGGCGGCGGCTCCGGGGTTCAGTCGCGGTCGGGGGCCGGGGCCCGGGCCGCGGGGGCGGGGCTCAGCGGTGGTCGCTGCCCGTCGACTGGGTCGCCGCCCGGCCCGCTTCCAGGCGGGCCACCGGGATGCGGAACGGGGAGCAGGAGACGTAGTCCAGGCCCACCTCGTGGAAGAAGTGCACCGACTCCGGGTCGCCGCCGTGCTCGCCGCACACGCCGAGCTTCAGGTCGGGACGGGTGCGGCGGCCCGCCTCGGCCGCGGACTTGACCAGGGAGCCGACGCCGTCCCTGTCGATCGTCTCGAAGGGGCTGACGCCGAAGATGCCCTTCTCCAGGTACGCGGTGAAGAAGGAGGCCTCCACGTCGTCCCGGCTGAAGCCCCACACCGTCTGGGTCAGGTCGTTCGTGCCGAAGGAGAAGAACTCCGCCGCCTCGGCGATCTGGCCGGCGGTGAGGGCCGCCCGGGGGAGTTCGATCATCGTGCCGATCGCGAGCTTCAGCTCGACGCCGGTGGCCGCCTCGACCTCCGCGATGACCTGGTCGGCCTCCTCGCGGACGATCTCCAGCTCCTGCACCGTGCCGACCAGCGGGATCATGATCTCGGCGCGCGGGTCGCCCTTGGCGTTCCGGCGCTCCGCCGCCGCCTCGGCGATGGCGCGGACCTGCATGGTGAACAGGCCGGGGATGACCAGCCCGAGGCGCACGCCGCGCAGGCCCAGCATGGGGTTCTGCTCGTGCAGGCGGTGCACGGCCTGCAGCAGGCGCAGGTCGTTCTCGTGGGACTCCTGACGGGACTCCGCCAGCGCCACGCGCACCGACAGCTCGGTGATGTCGGGCAGGAACTCGTGCAGCGGGGGGTCCAGGAGACGGACCGTCACCGGGAGGCCGTCCATGGCCTCGAAGAGTTCGACGAAGTCCTTCTTCTGCAGCGGGAGCAGTTGCTTGAGCGACTCCTCGCGCTCCTCCTGGGTGTCCGCCAGGATCAGGCGTTCCACCTGCTCGCGGCGGTCGCCGAGGAACATGTGCTCGGTGCGGCACAGCCCGATGCCCTGTGCGCCGAAGCGGCGGGCGCGCAGCGCGTCCTCGGCGTTGTCGGCGTTCGCGCGCACGCGCAGGCGGCGCTTGCGGTCGGCGAAGGCCATGATGCGGTGGACGGCCTCGACGAGCTCGTCCGCGTCGTCCGCGCCCGCGTGCATGCGGCCCTCGAAGTACTCGACGACCGGGGAGGGTACGACGGGTACCTCGCCCAGGTACACCTTGCCCGAGGAGCCGTCGATGGAGATGACGTCTCCTTCTTCCACGACGTGGCCGCCGGGGACCGTCATGCGCCGACGCTTGGTGTCGACCTCCAGCTCCTCCGCGCCGCACACGCAGGTCTTGCCCATGCCCCGGGCCACGACGGCGGCGTGGGAGGTCTTGCCGCCGCGGCTGGTCAGGATGCCCTCGGCGGCGATCATGCCGTCGAGGTCGTCGGGGTTCGTCTCGCGGCGGACGAGGATGACCTTCTCGCCCGAGCGGGACCACTTGACGGCGGTGTAGGAGTCGAAGACGGCCTTGCCGACGGCCGCGCCGGGCGAGGCGGCGATGCCCCGGCCGACCTTCTCGACCTTGGCGTCCTCGTCGAAGCGGGGGAACATCAGCTGGGCGAGCTGGGCTCCAGTGACGCGCTGCAGCGCCTCCGTCTCGTCGATCAGGCCCTGGTCGACGAGCTGGGTGGCGATGCGGAAGGCCGCTCCCGCCGTGCGCTTGCCGACGCGGGTCTGGAGCATCCACAGCTGGCCGCGCTCGATGGTGAACTCGATGTCGCAGAGGTCCTTGTAGTGGTTCTCCAGCGTCTCCATGATCTGCATCAGCTGGTCGTAGGACTTCTTGTCGATCTGTTCCAGCTCCGCCAGCGGGACGGTGTTGCGGATGCCCGCGACGACGTCCTCGCCCTGGGCGTTCTGGAGGTAGTCGCCGTAGACGCCCTGGTGGCCGGAGGCGGGGTCGCGGGTGAACGCGACGCCGGTGCCCGAGTCGGGGCCGAGGTTGCCGAAGACCATCGAGCAGACGTTGACGGCGGTGCCCAGGTCACCGGGGATGCGCTCCTGGCGGCGGTAGAGCTTCGCGCGGTCGCCGTTCCAGGATTCGAAGACGGCCTTGATGGCGAGGTCCATCTGCTCGCGCGGGTCCTGCGGGAAGTCGCGGCCGGCCTCGGTCTTGACGATCTTCTTGAAGCGGGTGACCAGCTTCTTCAGGTCCGCCGCCTCCAGCTCGGTGTCGACGGAGACCTTCTTCGCGGCCTTGGCCGACTCCAGCGCGTCCTCGAAGAGCTCGCCGTCGACGCCGAGGACCGTCTTGCCGAACATCTGGATCAGACGGCGGTAGGAGTCCCATGCGAAGCGGGCGTCGCCGGCCTGATCGGCCAGGCCCTGGACCGACTTGTCGGAGAGGCCGATGTTCAGGACGGTGTCCATCATGCCCGGCATGGAGAACTTCGCGCCCGAGCGGACGGACACGAGGAGGGGGTTGTCCGGCTGGCCGAGCTTCTTGCCCATCCGCTCTTCCAGGGCGACGAGGTGCGCACTCACCTCGTCACGCAGTGCCGCCGGCTCCTCGCCGCTGTCGAGGTAGACCTTGCAGGCCACGGTGGTGATCGTGAAGCCGGGAGGGACCGGAAGGCCCAGATTGGTCATCTCGGCGAGGTTCGCGCCCTTGCCGCCGAGGAGGTCCTTGAGGTCCTTGTTGCCCTCGGTGAAGTCGTAGACGAACTTCACGCCCTCAACGCTCGCGGCCGACTCGGCTCCATGAAGATCTTTGTTTTCCGACACGGGTCTCGACTCCTCGAGGACGCGGTGGCTGCCCTGACGGCCAGGAACATACCCAGATCGAAGGCTCCTGGGTACGTCCACTTGCGCGTCATACGCCCGTAACCCGCCGTCAGCCAGTGGATCGAAAGTCAAGGCTTGGCAAGCGCGGGGCCGTGGATGTTTTCACTTGTTGAACGCAAGCGCGCTCCACGAGCCACATTCACGCTCGTATGAGCGATACGCGGCACGATTGATTTCGATCGATGAACGATCAAGGTATGGCACTGAGTGCCACCCTTTGGAGAAGTGCAGCCGTCGTTGATCCGCTCATCTGAGCACCCTCCCCCTCAGGGGTGGCGAGAATCACGCTCCCGCTCGCGGCCCGGGTTCACCATGCGGACGCGGGCGCGGACGCACGTGAGCAACAGAAACCCGCCTGTCACACGCATGTCCGCGCGAGCGTCCTCACCCGAGCGTGCCTCACACCCCGAGGGCCAGCAACCGCTCCTCGGCGCGCTCCGGCGCATACAGGTGCTCCACGACCAGCGCCCCCGCCCCCACCAGGCCCGCCCGCTCCCCCAGCCGTGAGGTCACGACGTCGAGGCGGGCCGTGGAGCGGGGCAGCGCCCGCTGGTACAGCAGTTCGCGCACGCCCGTGAGGAAGGCGGTTCCGGCCAGATCTCCGGCGATCATCAGAACCCCGGGGTTGAGCAGCGTGACGACCGTCGCCAGGACGTCGCCGACCCGGCGCCCCGCCTCCCGGGCCAGCGCGGCCGCCGCCGGGTGCCCGGCGGCGAGCAGGTCGCGCACGTCCGACCCGGAGGACGCCGGTATCCCCGACTCCGCCAGCCGGCGCGCCACGGCCCCGCCGCTGGCGACGGCCGCCAGGCAGCCGTGCGAACCGCAGCGGCACAGCGCGTCCGCGCCCACCCGGATGTGCCCGATGTCGCCCGCCCCGCCGTCGACGCCCCGGAAGATCGAGCCGTCGACCACCACCCCGGCGCCGATGCCGGTGGACACCTTGACCAGCACGAACGCGGAGCAGTCGGGGTAGCCGGAGCGCTGTTCGCCGTACGCCATGAGGTTGGCGTCGTTGTCCACCAGGACGGGGACCTCCGTCGGAGCCGCTGCCGTCCCCGTCCCCGTCCCAGCCCCCGTGTCGGTGTCGGTGCGTTCCCTGAAGGCCCGCGCGAGGCGTCCTCTTATGTCGTAGCCGTCCCAGCCGGGCATGATCGGCGGCTGGACGACCCGGCCCGTCTCGCTGTCGACCGGTCCGGGGACGGCGAGTCCGATGCCGCAGACCTCGTCCGGCCGGTGGCCCGCCTTCACCAGGAGCTCGGCGAACCAGCCGCCCAGTTCGCCGAGGACGACGTCCGGGCCGTCCTCGACGGCCAGCGTGCCGCCGTGCTCGGCCAGGATCTCGCCCGTCAGGGTGAGCACGGCCGCGCGCGCGTGCCGCGTGTCCAGGTCCGCCGCCAGGACGACCGCGTGGGCGTCGTCGAACTCCAGGGTGATCGAAGGGCGGCCGCCCAGCGGCGAGTCGACCGGACCGCCGGCGCCCTCGCGCAGCCAGCCCGCCCGGAAGAGGCGGTCCAGGCGTTGGCCCACGGTCGCCCGGGACAGGCCCGTGGCCTCCTGAAGGGCGCCGCGTGTCGTCGCGCGGCCCTTGCGCACCAGTTCGAGCAGATCACCGGCGCTGGCCTGACCTCGCCCCGTCATGCGCACCCCCTTGTGTTTCCCAAGCCTGCATTACATATTGAGTTTTGCGTGTTAAATAGACGTAACTCTACGGTAGCCGCTGCCGAACCAGGCAGCCTCGTCGTCTTCGGGGAGCCCCGAGTGGATCGCACCGCCCAGCTCAGCGCCCGTGCGGCGAAGGTCGCCGTCGCATACGATCCGGCGGCTCCGCCGGATCGTATGCCGGGTACGTCGGCTCTGTCGGATTCTTCGGCTCTGTCGGCTCCGTCGAACCCCTCGGCTCTGTCGAGTCCGTCGGCTCTGTCGAGTCCGTCGGCTCTGTCGAGTCCGTCGGCTCTGTCGAGTCCGTCGGGCCTGTCGAGTTCGTCGGGCCTGTCGGGTCCGCCGCCGGTCCGGGCTCCGCGTGTCCAGGCCTCGCCCGCCGAAACACTGCGCCGCAGGGCGGTCGCCGTGCTGGAGGCGAACTGGACGGGGACGTCCACGGTCCCCTCGCGCGGGCTGTACCCGCACCAGTGGTCCTGGGACTCGGCCTTCGTCGCCATCGGTCTGCGGCACGTCTCGCCGCACCGGGCGCAGACGGAGCTGGAGACGCTGCTGGACGCCCAGTGGGGCGACGGACGCGTCCCGCACATCGTGTTCAACCCCTCCGTGCCGCTCGACGCGTACTTCCCCAGCCCCGACTTCTGGCGCTCCTCGACCGCGGGGCGCGCTGCGGGCGCCCCGCGCACCGTACAGACCTCCGGCATCGTGCAGCCACCGGTGCACGCGCTCGCGGCCTGGCTGGTGCACCGCGCCGACCCGGGGCTGTCCCGCGCGCGGGGCTTCCTGGCCCGGGTGTATCCCCGGCTGGCCGCCTGGCACCGCTATCTGCTGCACCGGCGGGACCTGGGCGGCGGCGGGCTGGTGTCCGTCGTCCATCCGTGGGAGCAGGGCATGGACAACGCCCCGAGCTGGGACGCCCCGCTCGCCCGGATCGCCCCCGCACCGGCCCGCTCCTTCCGCCGCGCCGACCTCGACCACGGGTCCGCCGAGGACCGGCCGACGGACCTGGACTACGGACGGTACGTGCGGCTGGCGGCGGAGTACCGGGACGGCGCATACGCCGACGCGGGCGGGGAGTTCGCCGTCGAGGACCCGTCGTTCAACGCGCTGCTCATCGCCTCCGAGCACGCGCTCGCGCACATCGCGCACGAGCTGGGCGCGCCGGGCACGGCCCGCCACGCCCGTGCGGAACGGCTCACGGCGGCCCTCGTGGAGCGCCTGTGGGACCCGGCGGAGGGCATGTTCTTCTGCCGGGACCTGCACGGCGCGGGCCTGGTGCCCGAGCGCGGGGTGTCCGGCCTGGTGCCGCTGCTGCTGCCCGGTCTGCCGCGCGAGGTGGTCGATGCGCTGGTGGGGACTCTGCGCGGCCCGCACTTCGGCCTGGGCGGCGTGACCCGGCTGGCGCCCAGCTACGACCTGCTCGGCGAGGCCTTCGACCCGCACCGCTACTGGCGCGGCCCGGCCTGGTTCAACACGAGCTGGCTGCTCGAACGGGGTCTGCGGCTGCACGGCCGCCGGCCCGAGGCCGAGGCGCTGCGCCGGGCCGTCCTGGACATCGCGGGCGGTTCGGACTTCGCGGAGTACGTCGACCCGTACACGGGTGAGGCCTGTGGCGCGACGGGGTTCAGCTGGACGGCCGCGCTGACGCTCGACCTCATCCATCAGGACATGTCAGGCAGTGGTACCGAGGGAGGGGACCTGGGATGACGGACCGGCATCATCTGCTCGTGTTCGGCGGGACGTTCGCCGCGGTGGGCGAGAACGGGGACATCAGCGGCGTACGGGGGCCGGGCCCGGCCTCCGGGTCGCCCGAGGGGCTGTTCGTGCGGGACGCCCGCCACCTCAGCCGCTGGCAGCTGACCCTCGACGGCGCCGTCCCGGAGGCGCTCTCGCCGGTCGCGGACGGGGACACCACGCGCTGTGTGCTCGTCCCGCGCGGCGGCCGCAACGAGCCGCCGTCCTGCACGCTCTTCCGTGAACAGGCCGTCGGCGACAGCTCGTTCGTGGAGTCGCTGCGGATCGTGTGCAACCGCGCGGTGCCGACGACGGTCCGCCTCGCGCTCACCGCCGACGCCGACTTCACCGACCAGTTCGAACTGCGCTCCGACCACCGCACCTACGCCAAGACCGGGGTCGTCCGCCGCCGCGAGATCCTCGACGACGGCGTGGAGTTCACCTACCGGCGCGGCGAATGGACGTCCCGTACGACGGTGACGGCCGAGCCCGCGCCGGACGCCGTCGAGGAGACCGGCACCGGCGCCCGCCGTCTGGTGTGGAAGCTGGAACTCGAACCGCACGGGTCGGCCGAGCTGACCCTGCGGGTGACGGCCCGGCCGCACGGTGAGCGGCGGACCCTGCGGGTGCCCCGCTCACCGGCCTCGGTCACCGGGCAACTCCGCGCGAGAGAAGCCGAGTTCGTGGAGGGCGTGGCCTTCCCCGCCGGCTGGCCCGACCTGACGGCCGCCTGTGCGCGTGGCCTCTCGGACCTGGCCGCTCTGCAGGTCCAGGCGACCGGACCGGACGGCGAGGACCTGCGCGTCCCGGCGGCGGGCGCCCCCTGGTTCCTCACCCTGCTGGGCCGCGACGCGCTCCTGGCCTCCCTGTTCGCGCTGCCCTACCATCCCCGTCCGGCCGCCGCCACGCTCCTCGCGCTGGCCGCGGCCCAGGCCACCGAGACCGACACGCGGACGGTGTCCCAGCCCGGCAAGATCGTGCACGAGGTGCGGCACGGCGAACTCGCCCACTTCGGGCAGGTTCCGTACGGCCGTTACTACGGCTCGGTGGACGCGACCCCGCTGTTCCTCGTCGTCCTCGGCGCGTATGTCGAGCAGACCGGCGACGCGACGCTGGCCCGTCGGCTGGAGCCGCACGCGAGGGCGGCCGTCGGCTGGATGCTGGACCACGGCGGGCTCACCTCCCGCGGCTATCTGGTCTACCGGGCCGACCGGGGCGGTCTGGCCAACCAGAACTGGAAGGACTCCCCCGGCGCCATCTGCTCCGCGGACGGCGCGCGTCCGACCGGGGCGGTGATGGCGGCGGGCGCGCAGGGGTACGCGTACGACGCGCTGCGCCGCACGGCGTGGACGGCCCGCACGGTGTGGGAGGACGAGAAGTACGCCGCCCTGCTCGAACAGGCCGCCGCCGATCTGCGCGACCGCTTCCAGCGGGACTTCTGGATGCCGGACCGCGCCTTCCCGGCGCTCGCGCTGGACGGCGAGGGCCGGCAGGTCGACGCGCTCGCCTCGGACGCCGGTCACCTGCTCTGGTCCGGGCTGCTGGACAAGGAGTACGGGGAGATCGTCGGCCGGCGGCTGCTGGAGGCGGACTTCTTCTCCGGCTGGGGCGTGCGCACCCTCGCGGCGGGACAGCCCGCCTACCACCCGCTCTCCTATCACCGGGGCTCGGTCTGGCCGCACGACAACGCGCTGATCGCCCTGGGTCTCGCGCGTTACGGACTGCACGACGAGGCCCGGACGATCGCCCACGGGCTCGTCGACGCGGCGGCCGCGACCGGTCACCGGCTCCCGGAGGTCCTCGCGGGCTACGGCCGCGACACCCACGGCCGGCCGGTACCGTACCCGCACGCTTGCGTACGGGAATCCCGCTCGGCGGCGGCCCCGTTGGCGCTGCTCACAGCGGTCGGAGGCGCGTAGCCGGTCCGCCGGGCCGGCCCGGCGGACGGCTTGGCGGACGGCCTGGCAGATCGCTTGGCGGACGGCTTGGCGTGACGTTTGCGCGGTGTTTGCCGAGCACTGGCCCGGGGGGCTGAACGCGGGCCGGGAGCAGGCCGTACGAAACTGTGGCGGATCCGGCCCGCACCGGATCCGCCGAACCGCCGGGCTTCGTACGGAAGGACCCTCGGGTGCCAGTCACCACTCGCTCATCCCAGCAGCCTGAATCGAAGGACCCCGAGGACGACACCGTAGACGCTACGGAAACCACAGAAACCCCGGAGCCCGCGGAAGCCACAGAAACCGCGGAGACCGCGGAGACCGCGGAAGCGACGGAACCGGCAGACCGCGCGGAAGCCGGCGAGACCACGGCAACCGCCGGCGAGACCACCGCCGAAGCCGATCCCCAAGCCGATGCCGATGCCGAAGCCGAGTCCGAGGTCGGCGCCACCGCCGATCCCGCGTCCGAAGCCGCATCCGATGCCGAAGCCGTGGCCGGCGCCACCGCCGATCCCGCATCTGAAGCCGCATCCGGTCCCGATGCCGATGCCGATGCCGATGCCGATGCCGAAGCCGATGCCGGGGCCTCCGTCGAACCCGCGCCATCGGGCTTGCGGGCTCGCGTCGCGCATCTGCGGGCCTGGCGGGGCAGGCATCCACGGGCCGCGCGGGTGGTGTGGTGGACGGCGACGGTCCTGTCGCTGATCTTCGTGCTCGGCGCCCTGCTGCTGCCGAACCGGCTCGAGAGCCTCCAGTTCAACAGGTTCACGCGGCTGCCCGTCGAGGCCGTCCTGGGCGCTTCCCTGCTGCTGGCGCTGCCCCGGCGGCCGCGGATCGTCGTCGCGGCGCTGGGCGGGACGGTCCTCGGCGCGCTGATCGTGGTCGACCTGCTCGACATGGGCTTCATGGAATACCTGGGACGGGACTTCAACCTCGTCCTGGACTGGGGACTGCTGGACGACGCGCAGTCCTACGTCGCGGACTCGATGGGCCGGGCGACGGCCGTCGGGGCCGCGATCGGGCTCGTCGTGCTGATCGTCGCGGTGTTCGCGGTGATGGTCCTGGCTACGGTCCGGCTGAGCAATCTGCTGATGCTGGACAGTCAGCGGTCGACCCGGGTCACGCTGATCGCGGCCACCGTGTGGGTCACATGCTCCGTGACGGGCCTGCAGAACGCCGGGGTGCCCGTCGCCTCCTACCGTGCCGGCGGCGCACTGATCAACAAGGGGCGGCAGGTGCAGCAGACCCTCGCGGACGAGGCCGCGTTCGGCAAGGAGACCCGCTACGACACGTTCGGGGCCACGCCGCCCGACCAGCTCGTGCCGGATCTGCGCGGCAAGGACATGATCTTCACGTTCATCGAGAGCTACGGCCGCAGCGCCGTCGAGGACCCGATCATGGCGCCGGGCGTCGACCGGACCCTGGACGCCAGCACGCAGGCCCTGGCGAAGGCGGGCTTCCACGCCAAGAGCGGCTGGCTGACCTCGGCGACCTACGGCGGCAGCAGCTGGCTCGGCCACTCCACCACCCTGTCCGGGCTGTGGGTCGACAACCAGCAGCGCTACCGCACGGTGATGGCGAGCGACCACCTGTCCCTGACCAAGGTGTTCAAGAAGACCGGCGCGTGGGACACCGTCGGGATCATGCCGGGCGTGCAGAAGGGCTGGCCGGAGGTGAAGTTCTACGGACTCGACAAGCTCTACAACGCCTTCCACCTGGGGTACCAGGGGCCGAAGTTCAGCTGGTCGACCATGCCCGACCAGTACGCCCTCGAAGCGTTCCAGCGGCTGGAGCACGGCCGCACCGACCGCGACAAGCCGCTGATGTCGGAGATCATCCTGACCTCGAGCCACCAGCCGTGGGCGCCGATCCCGAAGATGGTCGGCTGGGACGAGATCGGCGACGGCTCGGTCTTCCAGGGCATCGAGGCGGCGGGCAAGAAGGCGGCCGACGTCATCGCCGACGGCACCGCGTCCAAGCAGGAGTACGGCAAGTCCGTCTCGTACTCGGTGACCGCCCTCACCCAGTGGCTGGAGCGCTACGGCACCGACGACACCGTCCTGGTCTTCCTCGGCGACCACCAGCCCATCGCCCGGGTCAGCGGCAACCACGCCAGCCGTGACGTGCCGATCTCGATCGTCGCCAAGGACCCGAAGGTGCTCGACAAGATCTCCGGGTGGAACTGGACGGACGGCCTGAAGCCGGCGCACAACGCACCGGTGTGGAAGATGAGTTCGTTCCGCGACAAGTTCCTCACCGCGTACGGCTCGACCCCGCACCCGTCGCACGGCTGACGCCCCCGGCCGCCCGCGCGGCTGACGCCCCGGCCGCCCGGGCGGCTTCGGCCGTCCGCGCGGGCTCCGAGGGCCGGCGTCTCAGCCGCCGGAGGTGTCCTGTTCCGCTTCCTCGTCGACGCCCGCGCAGTCGTAGGGGTCCTTCAGCCAGCCGTCGGGCAGGACGACCCGGTTGTTGCCGGAGGTGCGGCCGCGGGGGCCGTCGGCTCCGACGGGCCAGGGCTGGTCGAGGTCCAGCTCGTCGAGCCCGGCGCGGAGTTCGGCGAGCGAGGAGGTGATCGCGAGGCGCCTGCGCATCTCACTGCCGACCGCGAAGCCCTTGAGGTACCAGGCGACGTGCTTGCGGAAGTCGACGACGCCCTTGGACTCGTCGCCGATCCACTCGCCGAGAAGGGCGGCGTGGCGGACCATGACGTCGGCGACCTCCTTCAGGGACGGCTGTGCGACGTCGTCGGCGCGGCCCTCGAAGGCGGCGACGAGATCGGCGAACAGCCACGGCCGGCCGAGGCAGCCGCGGCCGACGACCACACCGTCGCAGCCGGTCTCGCGCACCATCCGCAGCGCGTCCTGGGCCGACCAGATGTCGCCGTTGCCGAGGACGGGGATCTCCGGGACGTGTTCCTTGAGGCGGGCGATCGCCTCCCAGTCGGCCGTGCCGCCGTAGTGCTGGGCGGCGGTGCGGCCGTGCAGGGCGATGGACGTCACGCCCTCCTCGACGGCGATGCGGCCGGCGTCGAGGTAGGTGATGTGGTCGTCGTCGATGCCCTTGCGCATCTTCATCGTCACCGGGAGATCGCCGGCGCCGCTCACCGCCTCGCGCAGGATGGCGCGCAGCAGGTGGCGCTTGTAGGGCAGGGCGGAGCCGCCGCCCTTGCGCGTCACCTTGGGGACCGGGCAGCCGAAGTTCAGGTCGATGTGGTCGGCGAGGTCCTCCTCCGCGATCATGCGGACGGCCTTGCCGACGGTGGCCGGGTCGACGCCGTACAGCTGGATCGAGCGCGGATTCTCGCTCGCGTCGAAGCGGATCAGCTGCATGGTCTTCTCGTTGCGCTCGACCAGCGCCCGGGTCGTGATCATCTCGCTGACGAAGAGACCCTTGCCGCCGCTGAACTCCCTGCACAGGGTGCGGAAGGGCGCGTTCGTGATCCCGGCCATCGGGGCCAGGACGACGGGCGGCCGGACGGTGTGCGGGCCGATCTGCAAGGGGGACACGGGCGTGGACATTGCTCCATTGTCGCGTATGCGCGGGGGTACCCGGCCGCGTGCCCCCGGTGGACATGCGGCACTCATTAGTTAGACGCACTATCGATATCGGCGTACGATGACAGCCATGCCCGAGCTCAGCCCTCGCCGACGTCTCCTGGTCCTCGCGATCTGCTGTATGAGCCTGCTGATCGTGAGCCTCGACGTCACCGTCCTCAATGTCGCCCTGCCGTCGATGCAGAGCGACCTGCACGCGTCGACCTCCGGCCTCCAGTGGACGATCGACGCCTACACGCTGGTCCTGGCCTCGCTGCTGATGCTCGCGGGCTCGACCGCCGACCGGATCGGCCGCAAGAAGGTCTTCATGGCCGGCCTGGTCGTCTTCTCGGCCGGCTCCCTGCTGTGCTCGCTCGCCCCGAGCCTGGAGCTGCTGATCGCGGCCCGCATGGTCCAGGCCGTGGGCGGCTCGATGCTGAACCCGGTCGCCATGTCGATCATCACCAACACCTTCACCGCCCCGCGCGAGCGCGCCCGGGCGATCGGGGTGTGGGGCGCGGTCGTGGGCATATCGATGGCCGCGGGTCCCCTGCTGGGCGGACTGCTGGTGGAGTCCGTGGGCTGGCGCTCGATCTTCTGGCTCAACCTGCCCGTCGGCCTGGTGGCCCTGCTGGCGACCCTGCGCTTCGTCCCCGAGTCCCGCGCGCCGAAGGCGCGGCGCCCCGACCCGGTCGGCCAGCTGCTGGTCATCGCCCTGTTCGGCTCCCTGACCTACGCCATCATCGAGGCGCCGGAGGCGGGCACGGCGACCAGCGGCCCCTTCGCCGCCGTGGCCTTCGCCGCCCTGCTGGGCCTGCTGTGGTACGAGCCCCGGCGCGACCAGCCCCTCATCGACCTGCGGTTCTTCCGCTCGGTGCCGTTCAGCGGCGCGACGGTGGTGGCGATCAGCGCGTTCGCCGCGCTGGGCGGCTTCCTCTTCCTGTCGACCCTCTACCTGCAGAACGTACGCGGGCTGGACGCCCTGCACGCCGGGCTGTGGATGCTGCCGATGGCCGTGCCGACGTTCCTGTGCGCGCCGTTGTCCGGTCGGCTCGTGGGCAGCAGGGGCCCGCGGCTGCCGCTGCTGATCGCCGGACTCGCGATGACGACGAGCGGCGTGCTGTTCGCCGCGTTCGACGCCGAGACCTCCGACGCCACGCTGTTCCTCGGGTACGCGCTGTTCGGGGTGGGCTTCGGGTTCGTGAACGCGCCGATCACCAACACGGCGGTCTCGGGCATGCCGCGCAGCCAGGCGGGGGTGGCGGCCGCGGTCGCCTCCACCAGCCGGCAACTGGGCCAGACCCTGGGCGTCGCGGTGATCGGCGCGGTCCTGGTGGCGGGTGTGAACGCGTCGTCGTACCGCGACACCTTCGTCTCCGCCGCCGTGCCCGGCTGGTGGATCCTCACCGGCTGCGGCCTGGTCGTCCTCGTCCTGGGCGCCGTGACCACCGGCTCGTGGGCCAGGCGCACGGCGGAGCGCACCGCCGAGCGGCTGGAGGCCCCGGACGTCCGCGAGGCGGCGGGCGTCAGCGCCTGACCTCCGGCCCGGCGCGACCGTGTCTCCGGCGGGAGCAGTCGTCGGGAACGGCGGGCGCGGAGGGGCGGAGGGCACAGGCCGGGCAGCGGGCGCAGGCCGGCGGCGGGTGCAGGCCGGGCGGGGTGGGGTCAGTGGGAGGGCGGCCGGGCGGCGGCGCTTCGGGCGTAGGCGTACAGCCTCTCCAGCCGCTCCCTGGTCTGCGCGTTCTGCGGTGCGTACGTCACCATGCGGGCCCCGTGTTCCGGGTTCAGCCACAGGTCGGTGTGGGTGACGGTGAGGAGGCCGACGTGCGGGTTGCGGAACTCCTTGACCTTGCTGCGGCCCACGACGACCTCGTAGCGCTCCCAGTTCTCACGGAACTCCGGGGACTCCGTCTGCAGTCGCTTGACCAGCATCTTCCAGGCCGGCTCGGTGAGGTGACCGGCCATGGAGGCGCGGAGCTTGGCGGCCATCAGACGCATCGACTCGTCGAGGTGGACCACCGACTCGCGCCACTGCGGATGCGTGTGGATGAGCACCATGCAGTTGCGGTCCTCGGCCGGGACCGCGTCGAGGTCGCACAGCAGGTGGGCGTAGGTGCGGTTGTAGGCCAGGATGTCGTAGCGGCTGTTCTGGACGCACGCGGGGAGCGGGTCGAGCTGGTCGAGCAGCTCGCGTACGGCGTCGGTGACGCCGGTGCAGGAGGAGGCGGGGGTCGGGTCGGTCGCGCCGGCGAGCTGGAAGAGGTGGGCCCGCTCGCTCGGGTCGAGCAGCAGGGTGCGGGCGAGAGCGTCCAGGACCTGCACCGAGACGTGGATGTCCCTCGACTGTTCGAGCCAGGTGTACCAGGTGACGCCGACCGCGGAGAGATGGGCGACCTCCTCGCGGCGCAGCCCCGGCGTGCGGCGGCGCGCTCCGCGCGGGAGTCCCACCTGCTCGGGCGTGATGCGCTCGCGGCGGCTGCGCAGGAAGGCGGCCAGTTCGTGCCGTCTGGTCTCCGAGCCGACCGCGACCGTGGCGGGGGCGCCCGTCGCCGCGGTCGTCGCGGCAGGCGGCGTCTGCTGGGCCATCGTCGTCATGCCTCCAGCCTGCCGCCCCGCGGATCCTGTTGCCAGGTACTCCTTCTACCAGGATAAGGAGACTCTGGTACCCGTCTGAGGGGCGGCGCAGGCTCGACAGCGTGACCCAGACAACCACGACCTCCACCGCGACCCCGGTCCCGCAGGGCGGCGCCCGCACCGCGGAGCCGTCCCACTCCCTCGGCCCGCTCGGCCTGTTCACGGTGCTGCTCGGCGCGGCGCTGCCCCTCATCGACTTCTTCATCGTCAACGTCGCCCTGCCCACGATGGGACGCGACCTCGCCGCGAGCGAGTCCGTCCTGGAACTCGTCGTGGCCGGGTACGGGCTCGCGTACGCCGTGCTCCTCGTCCTCGGCGGCCGGCTCGGGGACCTGTTCGGCCGGCGCCGGCTCTTCCTGGGCGGGATGGCGGCCTTCGGTCTGACCTCGCTGGCGTGCGGGCTCGCGCCCGACGCCTGGTCGCTGGTGGCGGCCCGGGTCGCCCAGGGCGCGTCGGCCGCCGCGATGGTCCCCCAGGTACTGGCCACCATCCAGTCCGCCACGGTCGGCGCGCGCCGCGCCAAGGCGATGAGCCTGTACGGCGCGACCGCCGGACTGTCCATGGTGGCGGGCCAGATCATGGGCGGCGTGCTCGTCGCGGCCGACGTCGCCGGCAGCGGCTGGCGGTCGGTGTTCCTGGTCAACGTCCCCTTCGTGATCGTCGGACTGCTCCTGGCCGTCCGCACCGTCCCGGAGACCCGCTCACAGCGCCCGGAGCCCGTGGACGGACCCGGCACCGTGCTCCTCGCCGCCGCCCTGCTGACCCTGCTCGCCCCCCTCACCGAGGGCAGGGCCGCGGGCTGGCCGCTGTGGACGTGGCTGTCGCTGGCCGCGTTCCCGCTGGTCACGGGCGCTTTCTACGCGGTGGAGCGACGGGCCGACCGGCAGGGCCGTACGCCGCTGGTGCCGCCGAGCCTGCTCGCGCTCACCACACTGCGGCGCGGGCTGACGATCATGGGGCCCCTCGCGGTCGGCTTCAGCGGGTTCATGTTCGTGATCGCCGTGGCCCTGCAGAGCGGGGCCGGACTGGGTCCGGTGCAGGCCGGCCTCGCCCTCGCGCCGATGGCCCTGACGTTCTTCCTCGCCTCGCTCGCGGGGCCACGGCTCGTGACCCGGTTCGGGGCGCGGGTGGTGACCGCCGGCGCGGTCCTGCAGGGCGTGGGCGTCGTGCTCATCGTGCTGGCGGTGCGCGCCGACTGGCCGGACGTCGGCTTCGTCGAGCTGTTGCCGGGCACGGCGATCGCCGGCGCGGGGCAGGCGCTCCAACTGCCCGTCGTCATGCGGATCGTGATGTCCGAGGTGCCGCCGGCCCGGGCGGGCGTCGGCAGCGGTGTGATGGTGACCACCCAACAGGCCTCGCTGGCCCTGGGCGTGGCCACGCTCGGCACCCTGTTCCTGTCCCTGGTCCCGGGGTCGGGCATGCGGGACGCCCTGGTCACCACGCTGGTCGTGCAGCTGGCCGGGGTGGTCCTGACGGGTCTGCTGAGCCTGCGGCTGCCCCGGAACGTGGGGTGAGAGCGGAGCCGTCCCGTCAAGTCCTCCCCCCGGGGCTGCTGTTGCCGTCGGTCATGCTGCACACTCCTTGCTGCGCGGGCAGCCGCGATGTCCTCGGACGCTGGAGGCGTCATGCCGGAGAACAACGCGAGCAGGGTGAGCCGCTTCGACCAGCACGGGCGGCAGCACGTCGTCCGGGTGCGGCGCGCGGGCGTACAGCGCACCATCAGCTGTGACACCTGCGGCTGGCGCCAGGGGGCGCAGTTCCTGCCCTGGCTGAAGGCGGAGCAGCATCTCGCCGCGGAGCACCAGGCGACGGTGGATCCCGGGGGACGCGACGAAGGCGAGGGCGGCGGCCGCGCGTCGCGATGACTTTCCGGCGTCCCGGGGGTCTACGGCGTCTGGATCTACGGCCGCCAGCGCGGGCGTCCGGTGCTGACGACGCGCCTGGCCCGCAACGGTGTCATGTGCGCGGTCGCCCTGGGCGTCTTCGGGCTCTTCTGGGGGTCGACGCAACTGGCGTGGGCGTACGGGAAAGGCCGCGGCAGGCAGGACGCGGACGGTCTTTACAAGCGTCCCGAGGTCGTCGTCGACACCAAGGAGCCGCTCGACGGCCTGCCGGTGGGGGTGAGCGCGAGTCGCCTGGGCCCGGCCGGGAAGGACGGCCGGACGTACCTCTACCGCTACCGGGGCTTCCGGATGCTGATGGCGTCCGGCGGTCGGCTGTTCCTGGTGACGCCGGACTGGCACGCCGGCCTGGACCAGACGATCGTGCTGCCCTACGGGGACGACATCCGGGTGCAGCTCGTCGCTCAGAAGGACGCGGACTGAGCCCGCAGCCCCCGCAGCAGCAGGTCCACCAGGGCCGTGAAGTCGTCCTCGACGCCCGGCCGCTCCCAGACCTCGAAGTAGCCCGGGTCGTGGAAGCGGCCCGTGGCATGGAAGACGGCACGGGCGGACGCCGCCGGGTCGGCCGCCGCGAAGGCCCCGGACGCGACTCCCGCCTCGACGATCCGGGTCAGCTGACCGGTCAGGTCGGCGAGGTGCTCGTCGACCACCTCGCCCGTCTCCCCGGTGAGCACCATGTACGTGGCGAACAGCTCGGGGTCGTCGCCCGCCTTGCGGCGCTTGGCCTCGAAGAGGGCGGCGAGCCAGTCCCGCAGCCGGGCCTCCGGGGCGCGGGTCTCGTCGGCGCTGATGCCGGCCAGCGTTTCCGACGTGCGGTCCAGCCACCGCTTGGTGACCGCCGCCCGCAGCGCCGCCTTGGTGCGGAAGTGGCGGTAGACGCTGCCGTGGCTGACACCGAGCGCGCGGGCCACGTCCACCACGGTCGCCTTGGCCGGGCCGTGCCGGCGCAGCACCTCCTCGGTCGCCTCGAGGATGCGTTCGGCGGTCAGGGTCTCGGAGGTCTGCGGTGCCATGGTGAGAAGGTACCCGGCGGGCCGGTCAGCGCTCGCTGTCGAGGTGCTCCATGGCCGCGGCCGGGTACCGCTCGCCCGCCGCCGCGTCGGCGGGCACGGCCGCTTCGACGGCCGCGAGGTCGTCGGCGTCGAGGACGACGTCCAGCGCGCCCAGCGACTCCGCGAGCCGGTCGCGGGTGCGGGCGCCGACCAGCGGGACGATGTCGTCCCCCTGGGCCAGCACCCAGGCGATGGCGAGCTGGGCCACGGAGACGCCCTTGGCCTCGGCGATCTTCCGCAGCGCTTCCACGAGGGTCAGGTTGTGCCGGAGGTTGTCGCCCTGGAAGCGGGGCGAGTGGGCCCGGAAGTCATCCGTGCCGAGCTTGCGGTCGGCGGTGAAGTGCCCGGAGATCAGACCGCGCGACAGGACCCCGTACGCGGTGATCGAGATGCCCAGTTCGCGGGTGGTCGGCAGGATGGACCGCTCGATGCCACGCGTGACGAGCCCGTACTCGATCTGGAGGTCGGCGATCGGCGCGGTGGCGGCGGCCCTGCGGATCGTCTGCGCGCCGGCCTCGCTGAGGCCGATGTGGCGGACGTATCCCTGCTCGACCAGTTCGGCGATCGCGCCGACCGTCTCCTCGATCGGCACGTCGGGGTCGACGCGGGCGATCCGGTAGACGTCGATGTGGTCGACGCCGAGGCGCTGGAGGGAGTAGGAGGCGAAGTTCTTCACGGCGGCGGGCCGGCCGTCGTACCCGGCCCAGGAGCCGTCGGGTCCGCGCAGCGCGCCGAACTTCACGCTGGTCAGCGCCTGTTCGCGCAGCGCGGGCGGCGCGGTGCGCAGGGCCTCGCCGATCAGCAGCTCGTTGTGGCCCATGCCGTAGAAGTCGCCGGTGTCGAGCAGGGTGACGCCGGCCTCCAGGGCGGCGTGGATCGTGGCGATCCCCTCGGCCCGGTCCGCGTCGCCGTACAGGGCGGACATGCCCATGCAGCCGAGACCGAGTGCGGAGACCTGGGGGCCGGTGGTGCCGAGGGAACGGGTTCGCATCGTCATGCCCCCAGACTGTCATGACAGCTGACAGATTTCAATATCTGTCATTCCATAGCTGCCACTCCACACCCGCGCGGTCGACGCGCCCACGAGGATGAGGACAATGGAATATGTCGGTGCGCAGTCACCTCGGCGGCGCCTGCCGCCGGCCGAGCGGCCCTTCCGCGCCGCCGTGGAGGCCTGTCATGAGCATCCGCATCGCCACGTTCAACATGGAAAACCTGTTCCGCCGACCCACGGCCTTCCGCCTCACCGACCCGGTGAAACGGAAGGAAATCCTCGACGACTTCGCCGCCCTCGGCGCTCTCCTCGACAAGCCGGAGTACACGGCCGACGACAAGACGAAGATCGCCGGGCTCATCGAGAAGCACCGGGCGTACGCGATCGACCCGGAGGACCCGCCGCCCATCTACGTGAACCAGTCCCGCCCGGGCAAGGACTCCGGACTGTTCAAGCCGCCGGGGCGGGGCAGGCACCCCCACATCGAGGTCACCGCCAACGGCCGTTCCGGCTGGGCCGGTTGGATCGAACTGGGGCAGGACGACCTCGACCTGGAGACGGTGCGCAACACCGGCCGGGTGGTCTCGGAGGTCGACGCCGACATCCTGCTCACCGTCGAGGTCGAGGACCGTCTCGCCCTGGAGCGCTTCAACTCGCAGGTGCTGGCCGGAGCGCTCGGCAGGCGGCCCTACCCCTACGCCCTGCTGATCGACGGCAACGACAGCCGGGGCATCGACGTCGGGATCTTCAGCCGGTACCCGATCACGTCCCTGCGGACCCACATCTTCGAGACCAACCCGGACCGTCCCGACGAGCGCCTCTTCAGCCGCGACTGCCCCGAGTTCGAGATCCGGCTCAACGGCACCCCCCTGGTGATCCTCGGCAACCACCTGAAGAGCAAGTCCAACGACGATCCGGCACTGCGGCTGGCCCAGGCCAGGCGCGTCGCGGAGATCTACCGGGCCGCACTGGAGCGCACCCCGCACGTCATCGTCGCCGGGGACCTCAACGACTTCCCCAGCAGCGACTCGGCCGTGACCCTGGAGGGCGCCGGACTGCGGGACGCGATGACCCACCGCTCCTACAAGGGACTGCCCGGCACGTTCAAGCCGTGCCAGAGCGAGCGGGACAAGATCGACTACCTGCTGATGTCGCCGGAGGTGTGGCAGGAGGTCCAGCACGTCGGCCTGGAGACCCGCGGCATCTGGGCGGACGGCATCAAGTCCTTCGACACCGTGACCTCGGCGGCCAACGCGGCCTCCGACCACGCCGCGCTCTACATGGACGTCGACCTGTAGACGCCGACGAACCGGCCCCAGGCCGCAGCGCCGAACACCAGGACGCCCCGGTCCGGGTCCTTGCTGTCCCGGACGGGGACGAGGGCGGTCACGTTGTCGGCGACTTCGAGGCAGTTGCCGCCGTCCGAGTTGCTGTAGCTGCTCTTGCGCCAGGCGGCGAGGCTGAGCAGGTCGTCGGAGACCTCGAGGCACTCGCCGCCGTCCGAGTTGCTGTAGCTGCTCTTGCGCCACGTCACGTTGCTCAGGTCGATGGCCGACACGGCACTTCCTCCAACATCCGCGAGATGAACGTCCGCGACTTGGTAGGGCTAAGCGCCAGGTCACGAACCCCATCATAGGTTCGGTGCAGGCGCTCAACCCTGCTGGTTTCCTCCACCAGTTCACCCCGTACATCGAATTCGGTATAGACGACCGTTCGGCCTTCTGGAAGACGCAGGAACATCATGGAGGTGCCATCCAGCGGATGCAGCCCCGTACCGAACGGCAGCACATGGAGAGTGATGTGGGGGTGCTCTGAAGCCTCCACCAAATACTCCAACTGCCCCCGCCACTCCACAGGGTCACGCAGCGAGTTGCGCAGCACCGCCTCGGAGATGATCGCGCGGAACGGGGGCGCTCCCGGCCCCTCCAGAACGCTTCACCGTCCGACGCGCGCCTCAACCTGTTGCTCCAGCGCTTCCCCTGTGAGACCACCCGCGGCCAGGGCTTCCCGCGCATACCCGGCCGTCTGCAACAGGCCGGGCGGCCTGCTCACGCCGTAGTGCCACAAGCCGATCGCAGCGGCCTCCAACTCCATGTAGCGCCGGTACTGCTCCTTGAACTGCGAAGGGTCGGCGACCGCCAGCTCCCACAGCGTGAGCAGCATCGAGCCCGTCCCGTAGTGCTGGTCCAGCGCCTCCACGACCTCCGGGCTGCCCAGGCTCTGGCCGCCCTCCATCTTGCCGAAGGTGGACGCGGTCCAGCCGAGCACCTCCTCCAGCTGCCGCAGACTGTCCCCCTTGGCCGCCCGCAGCAGGCGCAGCTCCTCCGCGAACCGTCGCCGAGGTTCCTGGCTCCGCCCCGTGACCACCCGCCTCGCCGGCATCCCGTCCCGCCTCTTCCGCATTTGTGGAATTTGCGCCGCCGAACGACTACGAACCCCTCGTCGACGGCATGTCCGCCCCGCCCGGAAGGCATCCTGACGTCAACCCCCCACCACCTAGAGTATCCCCACCTTCACTTTCAGTAAGGAAGTTGGGCAGAAGGAGCGGACGACATGGAGCACGAACCCGGCACCCTCCTCTACGACCCGGCCACGGACAGGGTCGGCGCGTACCAGGACCGCTCCGGTCCCTACGTGATGCTGCGGCCGGTCGGCGGCGGCCGGGAGTGGCAGGCCGATCCCGCCGAGCTGCGGCCGGCGACCGAGCGCGAGCGGCTGCGCGCCGGGGTGCGGGCGGCGAACGCGCGGGCGCGCACCGACGGGCCGTTCATGCTGGGCCTGCGCCGTCCGCCTCAGCCGGTCCCGGGCTGTCCGGAGTGCGCCGAGCTCGCGTCGCGCCGCGTGAAGGCGCGCGCGGCGCACGACTACAGCGCGGAGACCGACGCCGACGTCCTGCTCCGGGCCCATCTGCGGGAGCGGCACCCGGCCGTATAGCGCGAGGCCGGCCCCGACGGGATTCCGTCGGGGCCGGCCTCGGTCTGCCGCTGAGTGCCGTGGGCGGCTACGCGCCGATCAGGCGGGCGGCCAGGTAGCCCTCGATCTGGTCCAGCGACACGCGCTCCTGCTTCATCGAGTCGCGCTCGCGGACGGTGACGGCGTTGTCGTCGAGGGTGTCGAAGTCGACGGTGACGCAGAACGGCGTGCCGATCTCGTCCTGGCGGCGGTAGCGGCGGCCGATGGCGCCGGCGTCGTCGAAGTCGATGTTCCAGTTCTGGCGCAGCGCGGCGGCGAGGCCCTTGGCCTTCGGCGACAGCTCGGGGTTGCGGGAGAGCGGCAGGACCGCGACCTTCACCGGCGCGAGGCGGTGGTCGAGGCGCAGCACCGTGCGCTTCTCCAGCTTGCCCTTGGCGTTGGGGGCCTCGTCCTCGATGTAGGCGTCGAGGAGGAACGCCAGCATCGCGCGGCCGACACCGGCCGCGGGCTCGATGACGTACGGCGTCCAGCGCTCGCCGGCCTCCTGGTCGAAGTAGGAGAGGTCCTGGCCGGAGGCCTTGGCGTGGGCGGAGAGGTCGTAGTCGGTGCGGTTGGCGACGCCTTCCAGCTCGCCCCACTCGTTGCCGCCGAACTGGAAGCGGTACTCGATGTCAGCGGTGCGCTTGGAGTAGTGGGAGAGCTTCTCCTTCGGGTGGTCGTACCACCGCATGTTCTCCTCGCGCATGCCCAGGCCGGTGTACCAGTTCCAGCGCTGCTCCATCCAGTACTCCTGCCACTTCTCGTCCTCGCCCGGCTTGACGAAGAACTCCATCTCCATCTGCTCGAACTCGCGGGTGCGGAAGATGAAGTTGCCGGGCGTGATCTCGTTGCGGAAGGACTTGCCCATCTGGGCGATGCCGAACGGCGGCTTGCGGCGCGAAGTGGTCTGCACCTGGGCGAAGTTGGTGAAGATGCCCTGGGCGGTCTCGGGGCGCAGGTAGGCGATGGAGCCGGTGTCCTGCGTGGGGCCGAGGTGGGTGGAGAGCAGACCCGAGAACTGCTTGGGCTCGGTGAACTGGCCCTTGTTGCCGCAGTTGGGGCAGTTCACGTCCGCCAGACCGTTGGCCGGCGGGCGGTTGTGCTTGGCCTCGTACGCCTCTTCCAGGTGGTCCGCGCGGAACCGCTTGTGGCAGGAGGTGCACTCGGTCAGCGGGTCGGAGAAGGTGGCGACGTGACCGGAGGCGACCCAGACCTCGGGGGCCAGGATGACGGACGAGTCGATGCCGACCACGTCCTCGCGCGACGTCACCATGTAGCGCCACCACTGGCGCTTCAGGTTCTCCTTGAGCTCGACACCCAGCGGTCCGTAGTCCCAGGCGGCCTTCTGGCCGCCGTAGATCTCACTGCAGGGGAATACGAAGCCACGGCGCTTGCTCAGGCTGACGATGGTGTCGATCTTGTCGGCGGCCACGGTGCTCTCTTCATAACGACGACGGGCGACGAAGCGAGGTGCTTCCAGCGAAGACTTCAGGGTACCGGCGGGGACTCCCCCTCGACCAAATCGGGCCCCCGCCCACAGGGGCCATACCGCAGCCCTTCGGGGCTTACCGGGCCCTTACCGGCCCCTTGCCCCTCAGCTTGTTGACAACGGTTTCCATATTTGTTGAAAATGAGTGTCATGAACGCACGACGAGTCATATCCGGCGCGGCCGTCGCGGCGGCCACCGCCCTCGGCCTCGGCTCCCTCTCCGCCTGCTCCTCCGACAGCGCGGCCGCGGCCAACACGGACAAGTTCGACGTCGTCGCGTCGTTCTACCCGATGGCCTTCCTCGCCGAGCGGATAGGCGGGGACCACGTGCACGTCACCAGCCTCACCCAGCCCGGCCAGGAGCCGCACGACCTGGAGATCAGCGCCAAGCAGACGGCAGCGCTCCAGGAGTCCGACGCGGTGCTCTACCTCAAGAACCTCCAGCCCTCCGTCGACGACGCGGTGGCCCAGTCCGGGCTCAAGACCAAGATCGACGCCGCCTCCCTCACCACACTGGAGAAGCACGGCAACGAGGTCGGCGGCCACGCGGCCGAGCACGACGACCACCAGAACGAGGAGCTGTCCGGCCTCGACCCGCACATCTGGCTCGATCCCGTGCGGTACGCCCAGGTCGCGGAGGGCGTCGGCAAGGCCTTCGAGAAGGCCGACCCGGACCACGCGGCCGACTACAAGGCCAACACCGCGGCCCTGGTGAAGCGACTCGGCGATCTGAACACCGAGTTCGAGAAGGGCCTCGCGAACACGAGGACGAAGGTCTTCGTCACCACCCACGCCGCCTTCGGCTACCTCGCCGAGCGCTACGGCCTGACCGAGGAGGCCATCAACGGCCTCGACCCCGAGTCGGAGCCCAGCGGCGCCCGCGTCAGGGAGCTTGAGAAGATGGCGAAGGCGGACGGCGTCACGACCGTGTTCTACGAGACGCTCGTCAGCGACAAGACCGCGAAGACCATCGCCTCCGACGCGCACCTCAGGACCGACGTCCTCGACCCGATCGAGGGCATCACGAAGAAGTCCCGCGGCACGGACTACTTCGCGGTCCAGCGAGCCAACCTCAAGGCGCTGCAGACGGCCCTGGGAACCAAGTGACCACTACGGAGGGCGTCATGGACGCGAAGGCCGAGCCCGTCATCTCGCTGCGCGGCGTCCGCGCCGAACTGGGCTCGCGCCCCGTTCTGCGGGGCGTCGACCTCACCGTGCGGCGCGGTGAGGTCGTCGCCCTGCTCGGCGCGAACGGCTCCGGCAAGTCCACGGCCGTGCGCAGCGTCATCGGACAGGTGGCGATCGGCGCGGGCGAGATCGAGCTGTTCGGCGCCCCGCACCGCCGGTTCCGGGACTGGGCGCGGATCGGATACGTCCCGCAGCGCACCACGGCCGCGGGCGGGGTCCCGGCCACGGTGACCGAGGTCGTCTCCTCGGGCCGCCTCTCGCGCACCCGCTTCGGCGTCTTCCGCAAGGCCGACCACGCCGCCGTCCGGCACGCCCTGGAGCTGGTCGGCATGGCGGACCGGGCCAAGGACAGCGTCGACGCCCTCTCCGGCGGCCAGCACCAGCGCGTGCTGATCGCCCGCGCGCTCGCCGCCGAACCCGAACTGCTGATCATGGACGAGCCGATGGCAGGCGTCGACCTGGCCAGCCAGGAAGTGCTGGCGCACACCCTGCGCGAGCAGGTCGCGGCCGGCACGACCGTCCTGCTGGTCCTGCACGAACTGGGCCCCCTGGAGCCCCTCATCGACCGGGCGGTCGTCCTGCGCGACGGCTGCGTGCTGCACGACGGGCCGCCCCCGCGGGCCGTGGGGCAGCACGCCCTCCCCGGCCACGACCATGTGCACCCGCACGCACCGGCGGGCGCCGAACCGATCCGCACGGGACTGCTGAGCTGATGGACCTCCTGAACTACGCCTTCATGCAGCGGGCGCTGCTCGCCGCGGTCCTGGTCGGCATCACCGCCCCCGCCGTCGGCATCTACCTCGTCCAGCGCCGCCAGGCCCTCATGGGCGACGGCATCGGCCACGTCGCGATGACCGGCGTCGGCCTCGGCTTCCTGCTCTCCTGGTCGCCGGTGTGGATGGCGACGGCCGTCTCCGTCCTGGGCGCGGTGATCATGGAACTCATCCGCTGGTACGGAAAGACCCGCGGCGACATCGCGCTCGCCATGCTCTTCTACGGCGGGATGGCCGGCGGCGTGATGTTCATCAACCTCGCGCCGGGCGGCTCCAACGCCAACCTGACCTCGTACCTCTTCGGCTCGCTGTCGACGGTGTCGGAGTCGGACGTGACGGCGATCTGCCTGCTCGCCGCCTTCGTGGTCCTGGTCACCCTCGGCCTGCGCCGCCAGCTGTTCGCGGTCAGCCAGGACGAGGAGTTCGCGCGGGTGACCGGCCTGCCGGTGCGCGCCCTGAACCTGCTGACGGCGGTCACGGCGGCGGTGACGGTGACCGTGGCGATGCGCGTGGTGGGACTGCTGCTGGTGTCGGCCCTGATGGTCGTGCCCGTGGCCGCGGCCCAGCAGCTCAGCCGCAGCTTCGCCGCGACCTTCGCGATCGCGGTGGCCATCGGCGTGACGGTGACCATCGGCGGCACGGTCACCTCGTACTACCAGGACGTCCCGCCCGGCGCGACGATCGTGCTGCTGACCATCGCCGCGTTCGTCGCGCTGAGCGTGCTGGCCGCCCCGCTGGCCCGCCGCCGCGCCCGCGCGGTGGCGGCGGCGCAACCCGCGGGCGACCCCGCGGAGTGCGCGATTCCGGCCACCCGGAGCTCGGGCGACGAAGTCGGCGTCTGACCGCGCGCAGGCCGGGCTGGCACAATGGCCCGGCAAGCCGCAGACGTGAGGAGACAACGGTGACGACCGCTGGACCGCCCGTGAAGGGCCGCGCCACCCGGCAGCGCGCCGCCGTGGCGGCGGCGCTCGACGAGGTGGACGAGTTCCGCAGCGCGCAGGATCTGCACGACATGCTCAAGCACAAGGGCGACTCGGTCGGCCTGACCACCGTGTACCGCACCCTGCAGTCCCTCGCCGACGCGGGCGAGGTCGACGTCCTGCGCACGTCGGACGGCGAGTCCGTGTACCGCCGCTGCTCCACCGGCGAGCACCACCACCACCTCGTCTGCCGCGTCTGCGGCAAGGCCGTGGAGGTGGAGGGCCCTGCGGTCGAGACGTGGGCCGAGGCCATCGCCGCGGAACACGGCTATGTGAACGTGGCCCACACGGTGGAGATCTTCGGCACCTGCGCGGACTGCGCGAGGGCCGCCACGGGTTGAGCCGCCGCGCCGGTCCGCCGGGCCCGCCCGCCCGTCGGCCGGACGGGCCCGGCCGACGGTCAGACGCGCCGCAGCCGGCCGTCCAGCACGGCCCGCAGCCGGTCGACGTCCCCGGGGGTGCGGGCGCCCTGCTTGACCAGGACGATCGCGCAGTGGCCGGCCTTGTCCGGACTGCGCAGGGCGAAGACCCTCTCCGACTCCGCGTAGCTGCCGTAGTTGGCCCAGTCCATGCGCAGGTCGGCGTGCGCGCTCACCGTGCGGACGCCCTCCGGGCCGACGCGGACCTGGATGCGGCCGTGGTGCCGGTTCGCCTTCAGCAGCTGCGCGGCCGCCAGACGCGGCGCGAAGTACATCAGCACCGGCCACACCGTGAACATCACGCCGAACGCCATCGCGGTCCCGTCGCCGGCGCGCACGCTCAGGCCGAGCAGCGCGATCCCGGCCAGCGCGACGCACACCAGGAAGACCGGCCGGTGGATCAGACCCGCCCGGCCGTTCTTGCGGGACACCAGCCGGACGGCGTCCTCCATGTCCGCGAGACAGTGCTCGTACTCCAGCACCACCGCGTCCTCGCGCACTCCGACGCCCTGCTCCTCGCCCATGGCCCCTCCCCGGTCCTGCGGTGACGAGCCGTGATCGTAACGGCCGGACGCAGGGGCCCGGCGCGCAGGTCGGACGCCCGCCTCCCGGTGTGGTCCGCCGGACGGCTTCAGGAGGAGCCGGCGTCCTGCTGCGGCGTGCTCCCCTCCAGGGACAGCAGCACCTCGTTCGGGGTGGCGCCGCCGAAACGGCGGTCCCGGGAGGCGAACTCCACGCACGCCCGCCACAGGTCGCGGCGGTCGAAATCGGGCCACAGGACGTCCTGGAAGACCATCTCCGCGTACGCGCTCTGCCAGATCAGGTAGTTGGAGGTGCGCTGCTCGCCGCTCGGCCGCAGGAACAGGTCGACGTCGGGCATGTCCGGGTAGTACAGGTACTTCGCGAGGGTCTTCTCGGTGACCTTGGACGGGTCGAGCCGGCCCGCCTTCACGTCCTCGGCCAGCGCCTGCGCGGCGTCCGCGATCTCCGCCCGCCCGCCGTAGTTCATGCAGAAGTACAGGGTGAGGCGGTCGTTGTCCTTGGTCTGCTCCTGGGCGACCTGGAGCTCCTTGGCGACCGACTTCCACAGCTTCGGCATCCGGCCCGCCCAGCGCACCCGGATGCCGAGTTCGTCGAGGGTGTCGCGGGTCTTGCGGATGAAGTCGCGGTTGAAGTTCATCAGGAAGCGGACCTCGTCGGGCGAGCGCTTCCAGTTCTCGGTGGAGAAGGCGTACAGCGAGATGTTGCGCACGCCCATCTCGACCGCGCCCTGCAGCACGTCGAGGACCTGCTCGGCGCCGACCTTGTGCCCCTCGGTGCGCGGCAGCCCGCGCTCCTTGGCCCAGCGGCCGTTGCCGTCCATGACGATCGCCACGTGTTCCGGGACCAGCTCACCGGGGAGCTTGGGCGGGCGAGCGCCGGACGGGTGCGGCTCGGGCGTCCTGTACTCCCGACGCTGCCGCCCCAGGAACCCGCGTACGACCATGTGCCTCTCGTCTCCTTCACTTTTCCACATACCGAAGGGAGCGCAGCCCGCGCTCCAGATGCCAGTGCAGATAGGCGGACACCAGTCCGCTGCCCTCCCGGACGTGGCGCGGCTCGCACGCGTCCGCCGTCTCCCAGTCTCCCGTGAGCAGCGCGCCGAGGAGGACCAGGGTCTGCGGCGAGGGTACGACGCTGCCGGCCACCCGGCAGTCGACGCAGACGGAGCCGCCGGCGGCGACGGAGAAGAACCGGTTGGGTCCGGGCATTCCGCACTTGGCGCAGTCGCCGAAGCTGGGCGCGTACCCGTTGACGGCCAGCGACCGCAGCAGGAACGCGTCCAGGACGAGGTGCGGGGCGTGCTCGCCGCGGGCCAGGGTCCGCAGCGCCCCCACGAGCAGCAGGTACTGCTGCACGGCCGGTTCGCCCTCGTGGTCGGTGAACCGCTCGGCGGTCTCCAGCATGGCCGTCCCCGCCGTGTAGCGGGCGTAGTCGGTCACGATGCCGCCGCCGTAGGGGGCGATGATCTCGCTCTGCGTGCACAGCGGCAGCCCGCGGCCGACGAGTTCGCTGCTGCCTCGCGCGAAGAACTGCACGTCGACGTGGGAGAAGGGTTCGAGGCGGGCCCCGAACTTGGACTTCGTCCGCCGCACCCCCCGCGCCACGGCCCGCACCCGCCCGTGCCCGCGCGTCAGCAGCGTGATGATGCGGTCCGCCTCGCCCAGCTTCTGGGTCCGCAGGACGATGCCGTCGTCCCGGAAGAGACTCATCGCACACCGCCGCCGGGGGCCCGCCGGGCCGGCCGTCCGCCGCCCGGCCGCGGCGTGCCGCGCCCTGCCTCCCCCGGCCTTCGGGGGCGCAGCACGATGCCGTCGTCGCGGAACAGGCTCATGACCCCATTCTCGCCTACGCCGGAAGGGCGGTGCGCCCGCCCGGCGCAGGCGGGCGCCGGCGCTCGCAACCAGGGCTGCCCGCCGGGGCGTCCGTGTATACGGAAACGACTTCGGTTCCCGACGGATGGAGAGAACGATCTCAGCCTCGACCACTCGCCGCACCCTGCTCACCGCCGGCGCGGGCGCCGGCGCCGCCCTGCTCGCCGCCGGCCCCGCACGGGCCGCCGCCGATCCCGTCACCGCCCGCCTGCGCGACCTGGAGTCCCGGCACGGCGCCCGGCTCGGGGTCTTCGCGTACAACGTCCGCACCCGCCGCCGGGTCCGCCACCGCGCCGACGAGCTCTTCCCGGTCTGCTCGCTGTTCAAGACCCTGGCGGTGGCGGCCGTGCTGCGGGACCTGGACGCGGCGGCGCAGGACCGGCGCATCCACTACACGGCCGACGACCTCGTGGAGAACTCGGAGATCACCAAGGACCACGTGGCCGACGGCATGACGATCGCCGAGCTGTCCGCCGCGGCGATCCAGCACAGCGACAACACGGCGGGCAACCTGCTGCTGCGCGAGCTGGGCGGTCCCGCCGCGATCACCCGCTTCGCGCGTTCCGTCGGCGACCGCGTCACCCGCCTCGACCGCTGGGAGCCGGAGCTCAACTCGGCCGAGCCCGGGCGGATCACGGACACCACGAGCCCGTACGCGATCGCGCGCACCTACGCCCGGCTGGTCCTCGGCGACGCCCTGTCCGCCCCCGACCGCCGCCGCCTGACCGACTGGATGCTCGGCACGGTCACCAGCGCCAACCGCTTCCGCGCCGGGCTCCCCCCGACCTGGACCGTCGCCGACAAGACCGGCGGCGGCTGGTACGGCGCGGACAACGACGCCGGCATCGCCTGGACCCCGGACGGCGCCCCGGTCGTCCTCGCGGTCCAGCTCACCGAGCCCGACCGCGAAGCCCCCTACGACCACGCGCTGATCGTGGAGACGGCGGGCGTGCTGGCGGAGGCGCTCGGCTGAGGCCGCCGGCGGTCGCCCCGGCTCCGGCCCCCGGCATCGTCCGCGGGGCCGGCTGGTCCGCTCAGTCCGCTCAGTCCGCTCAGTCCGCTCAGTCCGCTCAGTCCGCTGAGCCGGAAGGGCCGGCAGGGTCGGCGGGGGTGAAGCGGCGCACGTACCCCCGCTGCCAAGGCGTCTCCACGGCCCGGCGGTCGTAGTGGGCGCGGACGTAACGCACCGCCTCGTCCGCGGGCACGCCGTCCAGCACCGCCAGGCAGGCCAGGGCCGTGCCGGTGCGGCCTCGACCGCCGGCGCAGGCGATCTCCACGCGGGAGTCGGCCGCGCGGCGCCACGCCTCGACGAGGGCCGCGCGGGCGTCGCGACGGTCGGCGGGGAGGCGGAAGTCGGGCCAGCGGACCCAGCGGGACTCCCAGGGGGGCCGCGGGGGCCGGGCACTCAGCAGGTAGAGGCCGTAGGCGGGGACCGGCGCCGCCGGGTCCGGCGGGCGGCGCAGGCCGCGGCCGCGGATCAGCCGCCCCGACGGCAGTTCGAGCACCCCGGGGTCTCCGGCGGACCAGGCCCACGCGTCGTTCTCCATCGCCTCATTCGAACGCGACCGCACGGTGCGGGCAACCGATTCGGCCCGACCGGTGGTCTGGGGGGCGAGGAGGGTGCTTGATGCAGGCCGAACAAGAGGAGCGGTTCCAGGAGTTCGTCAGAGCCCGGTGGTCCCGGCTCGTGCGGACCGCCTATCTGCTCACCGGCGACGTCCACCACGCGGAGGACCTGACACAGACCGCGCTGGCGAAGGCGTACCGGTCGTGGCGGCGGATATCGCGCAGCGACAACCCGGAGGCGTACGTCCGCCGGATGCTGGTCAGCTGCAACAGCGACCGGTTCCGCAAGCGGCGGGTCGTCGAGGCGCTGACCGCGGCGCCGCCCGAGCGGGCGGGCCGCGACGAGGGCGCGGGACGGGTGGAGGAGCGGAGCTCCCTGCTGGACGGACTGGCTCAACTCCCGCCCAGGCAAAGGGCGGTAGTGGTGCTCCGGTACTGGGAGGACCTGTCCGAGGCGGAGGTGGCCGAGACGCTCGGCTGCTCGCCGGGCACGGTCAAGAGCCAGGCGTCGAAGGGACTCGCGAAGTTGCGTGCGCATCCGGGGCTGGCCACCGGCCGCACGGCGTCCGGCAGTCGGGCCCAGGACCACCAGGAACAGGGACAGGAGGTCGGCAGGTGAACGAGTGGGACAGCCGAGGGGACCTGGAGGAGTGGATGCGTGAGCTGCTCGCGCAGGACGCGTACACGGTCCGGCCCTCGCCGGCGCCGTATCCGGCGATCAGGCGGCGGGGACTGGCCGAGCGGCGGCGGCGCGTCGCGGTGACCGGTGCGGCGCTGATCGCGCTGGCCGCGGTGCCGGTGGGGGCCTACGCGGTGAACGGCGGAGACGGGGGGCGGGCCGCCGACACGGCGGCGCCGAAGCCGTCGGCGAGCGTCCCGCACCGCTCGGCCGGGGGCGCGCCCTCGTCGCCGTCCGGTCCCGGGCGGCCCGCGACGCCCGGGCAGTTGCTCGACGGGATCACCTTCGAGCAGGCGGCGGCCGGTCTGAAGGAGTGCCTGCGGGCCGAGGGCGGGTCCGCCGGGAGCACCGCGGACCTGGGCAGGGCGCAGGACTACCGGATCATCCTGGCTGCCAGGAGCACCGGCGACTCCAACGCCTCCGGCGACGGGATCCACGTCGTCGCCGTGAAGGAGCGGCCGGCGGACTTCCGGGTGATCTGCTCCCTCGTCGACGGTGTGGCCTCCGGCATCAGCACCGGCGGGAGCGACGCCGGTCCGCCGAACGCGGGCCCCGTCGTGCCCGACTTCAACGGCGGCAAGCTGTACCAGCAGTCGTTCATCGACAAGGGTCACTGGAAGCTGCCGTTCCGCTGGGGGGTGATCGGCACGGTCGAGCCGTCGGTCGCCAAGGTGACCGTGTCCTACGGAGGTGACGACACGACGGCCACGCTGGACGGACGCTGGTTCGTCGCCGCGGGCGTGCTGAACCGGCAGGTCACCCTGGCGCCGCGCGTCAAGGGCTACGACGCGGCCGGAAAGCTGGTCTACGACTCCGACACGGACAGCTCGTACGAGCGGTCGCTGCCGTAGGCCGCCCGGGTCCGCCGGCGTGGGCCGCCCGGCTCGCGGTGCAGGCCACCGGCGTCCGTCTGCCGCAGGACCGCCGGGCCGCAGGACCGCCGGGCCGCAGGCCGCCGGGCCGCAGGCCGCCGGGCCGCAGCCGGTCCTCAGGACGGTGTTCCCGCGGCGGCCAGCAGGCGTGTCACGTCGTCCGCGCAGATCGTGAGGGCCGCGCCCACCGTGGCGAGGACCTCCCGCTCGGCCGGGGTGTACGGACCGTCGGCGAGGGCGATGCGGGCGCCCTGCAGCAGGATCGATTCGCGGCCGGCCGGGGCGAGGTGGGCGGCGAGCGGGTCGAGGGCCTCGTGGAGCTCTATGGCGAGGCCGGGGCCGTAGGACTCGCCATAGTTGCGGCCGGTGTCGGAGGCGAGGGCGTCGACGAGCGCGGAGAGCTGTTCCTCGGTGCAGTCGGCGAAGCCGGCCGCGCGCACCGCGCCCGCCGCGGTCTCCAGGGACGTGCGGGAGCAGGCGCCGCCGGCGGAGAGGACCGCGAGGGCGACGGTGTGGACGGCGTCGCGCAGCATCGCCGAGAAGCGCACGGTGGTGGGGTGGCCGAGGACGTCGGTGCCGAAGTGGCGGCGACAGGCCGCGCACTCGACGACCGGCCCGGTCTCACCGCGCGGCACGAGCGGCACGCCGAGGACGGTGAAGCGGCGCTGTCCGGTCAGCCGCAGGTAGTTGCGGTCCCCGCCGCAGCCCGGGCAGAAGAACTCGCCGTCGCCGACGGGCGTCCACGCGGTGCGGGTGCCCAGGATGTGGGCAAGCCTGGTGACACGGCCGTCTCGTCCCCGTTCTGGCAGCACGTCGCACCTCCGTAACCCCGCGGCAACATCGCCACGTCTGCGTGATGTTAGCCACAGGGGAGAGGTGTAGTCAGCACCCAGGACGAGACCTTTCCGTGACCTCCACGGGGCAGTGGCCGAAAACGGCGGGACCCCGCTCGTCGACTTCGACGAGCGGGGTCCTCAAACCGCCGGTGAGGGTGGTCAGCGCGTAGCGCGGTTGACGGCGGAGACGACCGCCTTCAGCGACGCACGTGTCGTGTTCGCGTCGATGCCGATGCCCCACAGGACCTTGTCGCCGATCGCGCACTCGATGTACGAGGCGGCCTGCGCGGAGGCGCCCTCGCTCATCGTGTGCTCCTGGTAGTCCAGCAGCCGTACGTCGATGCCGACGGACTGCAGGGCGTCGAAGAAGGCCGAGATCGGACCGTTGCCGGAGCCGGTCAGCACGGTGTCCTCGCCGTCGACGGTGGCCTCGACCTTGAGGGTGTCCACGCCGTCGGTGTCGGTGGTCGACTGGCCGTTCCTGACCTGGATGCGACCCCACGGGTTCTCGGGGTTCGGCAGGTACTCGTCCTGGAAGACCGACCAGATGGCGCCGCCGGTGACCTCGCCGCCCTCGGCGTCCGTCTTGGCCTGGATGAGCTTCGAGAACTCGATCTGCATCCGGCGCGGCAGGTCCAGCTTGTGGTCGTTCTTCAGGACGTAGGCGATACCGCCCTTGCCGGACTGCGAGTTGACGCGGATGACGGCCTCGTAGGAGCGGCCGACGTCCTTCGGGTCGATCGGCAGGTACGGGACCGCCCACTCGATGTCGTCGACGGTGACGCCCTTGGCGGCCGCGTCGGCCTCCATGGCGTCGAAGCCCTTCTTGATGGCGTCCTGGTGGGAGCCGGAGAAGGACGTGTAGACCAGGTCGCCCACGTACGGGTGGCGCGGGTGGACCTCCATCTGGTTGCAGTACTCCCACGTACGACGGATCTCGTCGATGTCGGAGAAGTCGATCTGCGGGTCGACGCCCTGGGAGAACAGGTTCATGCCCAGGGTGACCAGGTCGACGTTGCCGGTGCGCTCGCCCTGCCCGAACAGACAGCCCTCGACGCGGTCGGCGCCGGCCATCAGCGCCAGCTCGGCGGCGGCGACGGCGGTGCCGCGGTCGTTGTGCGGGTGGACCGAGACGCAGACGTGCTCGCGGCGGGAGAGGTTGCGGCTCATCCACTCGAAACGGTCGGCGTGGGTGGAGGGCGTGGAGCGCTCGACGGTCGCCGGCAGGTTCAGGATGATCTCGCGGCCCGGGCCGGGCTGGTAGACGTCCATGACCGCCTCGCAGACCTCCAGGGCGAAGTCCAGCTCGGTGTCGGTGAAGATCTCGGGGCTGTACTGGTAGCCGAACTCCGTTTCGGGGCCCAGCAGTTTCTCGGCGTACTCCATCACCAGGCGGGTGCCGTCGACGGCGATCTGCTTGATGTCGTCCTTGGAGCCGCGGAAGACCACGCGGCGGAAGACGGGCGCGGTGGCGTTGTACAGGTGGACGGTCGCCCGCCTGGCGCCCTTCAGGGACTCCACGGTCCGCTCGATCAGGTCCTCACGGGCCTGGGTCAGCACGGAGATCGTCACGTCGTCCGGGATCGCGCCCTCTTCCTCGATGATGGAGCGCACGAAGTCGAAGTCGGTCTGACCGGAGGCCGGGAAGCCGACCTCGATCTCCTTGTAGCCCATCTTGACCAGCTGGTCGAACATCCGGCGCTTGCGCTCGGGCGACATGGGGTCGATCAGGGACTGGTTGCCGTCACGCAGGTCGGTGGAGAGCCAGCGGGGGGCGGCGGTGATCCGGTTGTTCGGCCAGGTGCGGTCGGGGATGTCGACCTGGTCGTACTGCCCGTACTTGTGGATCGGCATCTGGCTGGGCTGCTGGCGGTTCGCCATGGGGCGTTGGCTCCTCGGGGTGACCGGACGGTTTCCGGACGGAAGGACGGCCGACGCGCAACACCAAGCACCGCGGGGAGGGGGTCGGCCTCGACTACAGGCCCTCGCCGCGGCAGCTAAGGAGAAGCAGCCCGAAACGCATAGTGCTCCGCAGCCTAGCCGAGCCGCTCCGGTCGCGCGGGTCCGTATCAGTATGCGGGACCACGGGGAGCGATAACAGAGAAGTCAGGGGAAAAGGGACGAAACGTGCGCCATACCACTCCGAGCCGTGGATCTGCCGTGTTTGTCACCGTTTTTCACCGATCATGGTTGCCTGTAGTGACAGGGAGGTAACACAGTGCAAAGGTGCCGGACATGACGACTCACGGGGGCTCCGAGCCCGTCTTCTGCACCGTCGTACCGCCGCACGTCCTCGACCGGCTGGCGCGCAACGACGACCCCGCACTCTCCGGTCCCGCCCGGCGCACCCTGCTGCGCGACAGCGAGCTGCGCGCCCGCCGCCGGGTGACCGCCGAGTTCCGCCTGGCCGCCGCACCGGCGGAGAAAGCGCCGTCGGACCAGCCGCTGCGGACGATCTACGACTGCGCGCACGGCACCGACCTGCCCGGCGGCAAGGTCCGCTCCGAGGGTGAGGACCCGGGCCGGGACGCCACCGTCAACCGCGCCTACTCCGGTCTCGGCGCCACCTTCGACCTCTACCTCAAGGCCTACCAGCGCCACTCCATCGACGGCGACGGCCTGCCCCTGGACGCCAGCGTCCACTACGACGAGGGCTACAACAACGCCTTCTGGAACGGCGAGCAGATGGTGTTCGGCGACGGCGACGGCGAGATCTTCCTCGACTTCACCAACTCCGTCGACGTGATCGGGCACGAGCTCACCCACGGCGTCACGCAGTACACGGCGAACCTGACCTACTACGGCCAGCCGGGCGCGCTCAACGAGTCGATGTCCGACGTGTTCGGCTCGCTCATCAAGCAGTACTCGCTCGGCCAGACCGCCGCCGAGGCCGACTGGCTGATCGGCGCGGGCCTGCTCGCCCCGAACGTCACCGGCGCCGCCCTGCGCTCGATGAAGGCCCCGGGCACCGCGTACGACGACGACGTCCTCGGCAAGGACCCGCAGCCCGCGACGATGGACGACTACGTCCGCACCGGCCGCGACAACGGCGGCGTCCACATCAACTCCGGCATCCCCAACCACGCGTTCTACCTCGTCGCCACCGCCCTCGGCGGCCACGCCTGGGAGAAGGCGGGTCAGATCTGGTACGACGTGCTGACCGGCGGCGAGCTCAAGGAGAAGGCCTTCTTCAGCGACTTCGCGGGGCTCACCGCGAAGGCCGCGCGCGAGCGCTTCGGCGACGGCGGCGACGAGTCGCAGGCCGTGAAGAAGGCCTGGGAGCAGGTCGGGGTGCGGATCCTGTAGTTCCGTACTACACAGGGACCCATGCGTATTCAGGTGAGGCGCACGGGCGGGTTCGCGGGCATCGAGCGCAGGGCCGAGGTGGACACGGCGGGGCGGCCCGACGCCGGCGAGTGGCACGCCCTGGCCGAGCAGGCGGTGGCCGGCGGCCGGGGCGCGCCCCCACCGGGGGTTCCGGACGGCTTCAGCTACGAGATCACGGTGGACGGCGAGCGGGTCTACGCGGCCGATCCCCGGCTCACCGCGGAGCAGCGGACGCTGATCTCGCGGGTGTTGAAGGAAGGGGCGTGAGCGTTCCCTGACGCCCCTTCCGAACTGCCAGTTCACGCTGGGGCGTTGACTTCCTTACCCAGCGGTAAGGATGATCCCGCCCATGGCGAACGATCCGCATGCCGCGGCCCACCCGATCCCCCCGTTCCCGGCAGGCTTCCTCTGGGGCGTGTCCACCTCCGCCCATCAGATCGAGGGCGCGGTCGACGAGCGCGAGCCGTCCGTCTGGGACGCCTTCACCGCCGAGCCGGGGCGGGTCAAGGACGGCTCGACGGCCGCGGTGGCCTGCGACCACTACCACCGCCACACGGAGGACGTCGCGCTCCTGTCGGAGCTCGGCGTGGACGCGTACCGCTTCTCGGTCTCCTGGCCGAGGGTGAACTCCCCCGGCGGACTGGACTTCTACGACCGCCTCGTCGACGAGCTGCTGGCCGCCGGCGTGCGCCCGGTCCCCACCCTCTTCCACTGGGACCTGCCGGCGGACCTGGACTGGCTGGAACGCGACACCGCGTCCCGGTTCGGTGAGTACGCCGCGACGGTCGTGGACCGCCTGGGCGACCGCGTCAAGAAGTGGATCACCCTCAACGAGCCCGCCGAGCACACCCTGCTCGGCCATGCGCTCGGCACCCACGCCCCCGGCAAGCAGCTGCTCTTCGACGCGCTGCCGGTCGCCCACCACCAGCTCCTGGCCCACGGGCTGGCCGTGCGGGCGCTGCGCGCGGCCGGCGCCGGCGACATCGGCATCGCCAACTCCCACGGTCCGACCTGGCCCGCGTCCCAGGAGCCGGCCGACCTGGAGGCGGCGGCCTTCTACGACGTCCTGCTGAACCGCCTGTTCGCCGAACCCCTGCTGCTGGGCGAGTACCCGGAGGGCCTCGGCGACCTGATGCCGGGCGACGTGGCCGCCGACCTCAAGGTGATCTCCGAGCCGCTCGACTGGTACGGGGTCAACTACTACGCCCCCACCCGGGTGGGCGCGCCGCAGGGCACGGAGATCGAATTCGGCGGGATCACCATGCCGGCCGAACTCCCCTTCTCCGTCCAGGAGATCGAGGGCGTTCCGGTGACGGACTTCGGCTGGCCGGTGGTCCCCGAGGGCCTGACCGAGCTGCTGACGACGTTCAAGGACCGCTACGGCGACCGCCTGCCGCCGGTCGTCATCACCGAGAACGGCTGCTCCTACGAGGGCCTGGACGACCAGACCCGCATCGCCTACCTGGACGGCCACCTCCGCGCCCTGCACCGGGCGCTGGAGGCGGGCGTCGACGTGCGCGGCTACTTCGTGTGGTCGCTGCTGGACAACTTCGAGTGGGCGGAGGGGTACGCGCGCCGCTTCGGCCTGGTCCACGTCGACTTCGCGACGCAGACCCGGACCCCGAAGGCGTCGTACGCCTGGCTGCGGGACGTGCTGCGGGCGCAGAGAACGCGGGCGCGGGGATGACGACGGCGGACAGCGCCCCGGCGGCCGCACTGGCCGAGCCCGTCGAACGGGTCGGCGGGGGCTGGACGTCGGCCCTGTCCCTGGCCAACGGGGCGATCTGGGTGGGCTGGTACGGCCCGCTGCAGATCCTGCTGGCCTCCCAGGCCGAGGACTTCGCGCCCGGCTCGGGCATGTCGAAGGAGACGATGCTCGCCTGGGTGACGGGCGTCGGCGCGGTGGTGTCGGTGGCCGCCAACCCGCTCTTCGGCGCCCTGTCGGACCGTACGACGTCCCGCAGGGGCCGGCGCACGCCGTGGATCGTGGCCGGGTCGGCGGGCGGCGCGCTGTCGCTGCTGCTGCTCGCGGGCGCGGGCGGCCTCTGGACGATGGCGCTGGGCTGGTGTCTGGTCCAGCTGACCCTGAACGCGGCCTTCGCGGCGGTCACGGCGGCCGTCCCCGACCAGGTTCCCCGGCTCCAGCGGGGCTCGGTGGGCGGCTGGCTGGGGGCCGCGCAGATCCTGGGCGTGGTCGGCGGCACCGGGCTGGCGACGCTCGCCGGAGGCGTCGGGGCGGGGTACGCGGCCTGCGCGGTGTTCACGCTGGTCGGCGTCCTGCCGTACGTCGTGCGGTACGAGGATCTGCGGCTGGCGGAGGCGGACCGGCCCGCCTGGTCCTGGCGGGGCTTCGCGGCCGGCTTCTGGCTGAGCCCGCGCCGCCACCCCGACCTGGGCTGGGCCTGGCTGACCCGCTTCCTGATGAACCTGAGCAACGCGCTGGTGCTGCTGTACCTCCTCTACTACCTGCGCGACCGGCTGCACCACGCCGACCCCGAGCAGGGCGTGCTGATCCTGACGGCGGTGAACGGGCTGACGCTACTGGCCACGGTCGTCGTCGGCGGCGTCTGGTCGGACCGGGTGGGGCGCCGCAAACCGTTCGTGATCTGGTCCGGCGTGCTGATGGCGGTGGCGACGGCGGGACTGGCGGTCTGGCAGACGTGGCCGGGCGCGATCGTCGCGGCGGCGGTGCTGGGCGTCGGCTTCGGCGTGTTCACCTCGGTCGACTTCGCGCTGATGACCGACGTGCTGCCGACGGCCGGGGACCGCGGCAAGGACCTCGGCATCGTCAACGTGGCCAACTCCCTCCCCCAGGTCGCGGCCCCCGCCCTCGCCGCGCCGATCGTGACGTACCTGGGCGGGTACCGGACGCTGTACCTGGTGGCCGCCGTGATCGGGCTGGCGGGGGCGGTGCTGGTCCGCCGGATCAGGGGCGTCGAGTAGGCGTCACAGCGCCCCGGCGTCCCGCGCGGCCCACACCGTGGGGTACAGCGGACGGTAGCCGAGCTCCCGGCGGATGCGCCGGGTGGAGGTGATCCCGGACCACGGGTCGGGGTCGGTGCGGTCCGCCATGCCGACGGGAAGGTCGACGCCGTTGAGCTCGTGCAGGTCGAGCGCCGTCACGGGAGCGTCGTCGGCGACGTTGTAGACGCGGCCCGCGGCTCCCGGCGCGTACAGCAGGCGCAGCAGCCCCTGGGCGACGTCGGCGTGGTGGACCACCTGCAGCCGCTGCGCCGACGCCCACCCGCCGGCCCACCTCAGGGACTGGGCGAGGTGGGGATCGCCCTCGCCGTAGACGAAGACGAGCCGGGCGATCCGCACGTCCAGGCCGTCCAGCGCGAGGAGCTCCCGCTCGGCGGCCGCCTTCGACTCGGTGTACGCGCCCCACATCTCGCCGCCGGGCCGGATCTCGTCGTCCTCCGTCAGCGGGCGGCCCCGCCCGAGCCCGTACACCAGGCCCGTGCTGACCTGCACGAACCGCTGCACGCCCGCCGTCCGCGCGGCCTGCGCCAGCGCCACCGCCGCGTCCCGGTTGACGGCCCACGCCTCCTCGTCCGGCACCCCGCGGAAGGACGCCGCGACGTTCACCACCGCGTCCACCCCGGCCACCGCCTTGCCGAGCGCCTCCGCGTCCCGCAGATCGCCGGTCACTACCTCCGCGCCGAGCTCCGCGAAGCGCTCCGCGCGGGCCGCGTCGCGCACCAGGATCCGCACCCTCTCCCCCGGCCCGGTCTGTGCCAGCAGCCTCGGCACGAACCTGCGGCCGATCTGTCCCGTCGTGCCCGTCACCAGTGTCAGCATCGTCATCGTCGTCCGCTCCTCTTGGCCCGTTCGGCCTGTTCGGCCTGTTCGGCCTGTTCGGTGTGGTGCCACCACCCTCCGGCCGGGCCGCGAGGAGCGGGAGAGACGCGTGGATCAGGGGACCGGCAGTCCCTGGCAAAGCCGGGCGGTCTGGCGCAGCCTGGGAGGGTGAACCGCACCGAACTCGCCGACTTCCTGCGCCGCGGGCGCGCCCGCCTGACCCCCTCGGACGTGGGTCTGGCCCCGGGCGCGCGCCGCCGTACGCCGGGCCTGCGCCGGGAGGAGGTGGCGCAGCTGGCCGGCATGTCGGTGGACTACTACACACGGCTGGAACAGCGCCGGGGCCCCCGCCCGTCGCGGCAGATGCTGTCGGCGCTGGCCCGCGCCCTGCGGCTGACCGTCGATGAGCGCGACCACCTCTTCCACCTGGTCGGCGAGGAGCCCCCGCGCCGGGAGACGGCGTCGACGCATGTGTCGCCCGGGCTGATGCTGATCCTGGACCGGCTGGTCGACACACCGGCGCAGGTGCTCACCGACTGCGGCGAGGTCCTGGCGCAGAACGCGATGGCCAGGGCGCTGACCCACGATGTGATGTCCCGCCCCCGGCCCGAGCGCAATCTCGTGCGCCTGTACTTCCTCTTCCCCGACGCGCGCGGCCTGTTCCCGCCGGAGGACCGCCCCGACCACGCCCGCGCCCATGTGGCCAATCTGCGCGCGGTGACCGCCGCCCGTCCCGACGACCCGGAACCGGCCGCGCTGGTGGCCGAACTACGCGCCGGGAGCGAGCAGTTCGCCCGGCTCTGGGACGCACACGAGGTGTCCATGAGGCACAGGGCGACCAAACGCTTCCTGCACCCGGTGGTCGGACTGCTCGACCTGGACTGCGAGGTGCTGCTCAGCCACGAGCACCACCAGCTCCTGGTCGTCCACACGGCCCGCCCGGACACGGAGTCCTACGAACGGCTGCGGCTGCTGCGCGTGGTGGGGCTCCAGGACATGGCCTCGCCGGCCGTCTAGAAACCCCTCCCGGAGCGCCCCGCCGCGCCCTCAGAACCCCAGCCTGCGCAACTGCTTCGGGTCACGCTGCCAGTCCTTGGCGACCTTCACGTGGAGGTCCAGGAAGACGGGCGTGCCGAGCAGGGCCTCGATCTGTTTGCGGGACTTGATGCCGACGTCCTTCAGGCGCTTGCCCTTGGGGCCGATGATGATGCCCTTCTGGCTGGGGCGCTCGATGTAGATGTTGGCGTGGATGTCCAGCAGCGGCTTGTCGGCGGGTCGGTCCTCGCGCGGGAGCATCTCCTCGACGACGACCGCGATGGAGTGCGGCAGCTCGTCGCGGACGCCCTCCAGCGCCGCCTCGCGGATCAGCTCGGCGACCATCACCTGCTCGGGCTCGTCCGTGAGGTCGCCCTCGGGGTACAGCGGCGGGCTGTCCGGCATCATCGGGATGAGCAGGTCGGCCAGCAGCTCGACCTGCTCGCCGGCGACCGCCGAGACCGGCACGATCTGCGCCCACTCGATGCCCAGCTCCTTGCCGAGCAGGTCGATGGCGATGAGCTGCTCGGCGAGCGCCTTGGAGTCCACGAGGTCGGTCTTGGTGACGACCGCGATCTTCGGGGTGCGCTTGATCCCGGCGAGCTCCTTGGCGATGAACCGGTCGCCGGGGCCCAGCTTCTCGTTGGCCGGCAGGCAGAAGCCGATGACGTCGACCTCGGCCCAGGTGGTGCGCACGACGTCGTTCAGCCGCTCGCCGAGCAGGGTGCGCGGCTTGTGCAGCCCCGGGGTGTCCACCAGGATCAGCTGGGCGTCGGGGCGGTGCACGATGCCCCGGACCGTGTGCCGGGTGGTCTGCGGACGGTTCGAGGTGATCGCCACCTTCTTCCCGACCAGAGCGTTCGTGAGGGTGGACTTGCCCGCGTTGGGGCGGCCCACGAAGCAGGCGAAGCCGGCACGGTGGGCGGACTCGGCCGACTGCTCGGATGACAGGTTGCGAACGCTCATGCCCCCCATTCTCCCTGATTCGCGAAGCCCCGCCGTACACACGAGCGGCAGACCCCTCTCCGGTGAGCTACCGGAAACCTCCACGCAATGAAACGTCACGGAAACACATCCGTGCACAACCGGAAACGCGGGGCGGTGAACCTCTGACGAGCCCCCGCATCGTTGGAGACCCCGTGACTCTGGCCGCCGCCCACGCGAACACCGGCGACACCGCCTGGCTGCTCGCCGCCACCGCCCTCGTCCTGCTGATGACCCCGGGCCTGGCCCTCTTCTACGGCGGCATGGTCCGCACGAAGAGCGTCCTCAACATGCTCATGATGAGCTTTGTGTCGATCGCGCTGGTCACCGTGGTGTGGCTGGCGGCCGGCTACTCCCTCGCCTTCGGCGACGACGTCGCGGGCGGACTGATCGGCGGCCTGGACCACGCCGGCATGGCGGGCCTGGGTCCGGACAGCGTCCAGGGAACCGTCCCGACCCTGCTGTTCGCCACCTTCCAGCTCACCTTCGCGATCATCACGGCGGCGCTGATCAGCGGCGCGATCGCGGACCGGGCGAAATTCGGGGCATGGCTGGTCTTCGTGCCGGTCTGGGCGCTCCTCGTATACGTTCCCGTCGCCCACTGGGTCTGGGGCCCCGGCGGCTGGATCCTGGACCGGCTCGGCGCGCTGGACTTCGCCGGCGGACTCCCGGTCGAGATCACCTCCGGCGCCTCCGGTCTGGCGCTGTGCCTGGTCCTCGGCCCACGCCTGGGCTTCAAGAAGGACGCGATGCGTCCGCACAACCTGCCCATGGTGATGCTGGGCGCGGGCCTGCTCTGGTTCGGCTGGTTCGGCTTCAACGCGGGCTCCGCCCTGGGCGCGAACGGGCTGGCGGCCGCCGCCTTCCTCAACACCCTGACCGCCGGCTGCACCGGTCTGCTGGGCTGGCTCTTCGTCGAGCAGAAGCGCGACGGCCACCCGACGACACTGGGCGCGGCCTCGGGAGCGGTCGCGGGTCTGGTGGCGATCACCCCGTCCTGCGGCTCCGTCTCCCTGCTCGGCGCGCTGGTCGTGGGCCTGGCCGCCGGCGTCGTCTGCTCGTACGCCGTCGGCTGGAAGTTCAAGCTGAACTACGACGACTCCCTCGACGTGGTGGGCGTGCACCTGGTCGGCGGCGTCATCGGCACGCTGCTGATCGGCGTCTTCGCGGTGGACGGCATGACCGGCGGCGCGCAGGGCCTGCTGTACGGCGGCGGGCTCGCCCAGCTCGGCAGGCAGCTGGTCGCCGTGGCCGTCGTGGCGGCGTACGCCTTCACCGTGACGTTCGGCATCGGCAAGCTGCTCGACAGGGTGATCGGGCTGCGGGCGGACGAGGACCACGAGCACACCGGGCTGGACCTTACGGTGCACGCCGAGACGGCATACGATCACGGCGTCCTGGGCCATGGCGCCCCGGTCTCCGCGCACTCCCTCCTCTCCGCCCAGAAGGTCAAGCCACAGGAATGAAGCTCATCACCGCGATCGTCAAGCCTTACCGCCTCGACGAGGTCAAGACGGCACTGCAGGAGCTCGGCGTGCACGGCCTGACCGTGACCGAGGCCAGCGGCTACGGCCGGCAGCGCGGCCACACCGAGGTGTACCGGGGCGCCGAGTACCAGATCGACCTCGTGCCCAAGGTCCGTATCGAGGTCGTCGTCGAGGACGCCGACTCCGAGACCGTGATCGACGCGATCGTGCGCGCCGCGCACACCGGCAAGATCGGCGACGGCAAGGTGTGGGCGGTGCCGGTCGAGACGGTCGTACGGGTCCGGACGGGCGAACGGGGGCCGGACGCGCTCTAGCCTCCGGCGGTTCGGCTGAGTCTCGGCCGCGGGTTCGTGGGGGTCGGTCGCGCAGTTCCCCGCGCCCCTTCGCGCTCTCGCCGGCGTCTGATCAGGAGCCACACCCCTGCCGCGATCACCGCCGCCACGGTCCCCACCGCCGGCCACGGCACCGCCACGAAGGACGCCCTCGCCGACTCCGTCGTCCTGGTGGCGCTCGCCGTCAGCCTGACGTCCGCCCGGTCGAACTGGGGGGCGTGGGCCCAGCGCTCGGTGAGGCGGACGCGCTGGCCCGGGAGCAGCTGGGAGGGGATCTTCCTCAGGTCGCGGGTGAGGAGGGTACGGCCGAACAGGCCGTTCGCGGTCAGCCGCACCCGCGGTTCCAGGGTGACGTTGCCCGTGTTGTGCAGCGTGTAGGAGATCGTCGCCGTGCTGTCGCCGAGGCCCGGGATCAGGGGCTGGTGGTGGCTGATCCGCACGTTCTCGACGGCCAGGGCGGGCAGGGTGGGGCCGCCGACCTGGAGGTAGACGCGGGCGCCGACCGCCCGCTGCACGCCGAGCGCCAGGGAGCCGTCGCCGTTGTCGACCCGTTCGTCGAGGGCGACGATCGCCCCCGGATGGTCGCCGGGTTCGGCGCCCTCGGGCACCTCGACGGTGAAGGGCACGGTGACGGTCCCGTGGCCGGGGACGGTGACCCGCTCTCGTGGGAGCTTCGCCCACGCGCCCACGCCCCGCATCCGCTCGCCCCGCGACTTCACGGCGAACCCACCGTCGCGCGCGGTGTTGTAGGCGTCGGCGGCGTAGAGCCGGAACGTCAGGGGCCGGTCCGTCTTGTTGGCGACGACGACCTTGTCCTCGATCGTCTGCCCGGGGTCGGCGGAGACGTAGAAATACGGCCGCGCGGCGACGGCCGAGGAGACGGGGTAGACGGACCAGCTGCCGTTGTCGGCGGCCCGGGCGGGCGCGGCGAACAGCAGGCAGAGCAGGAACGGCAGGAGGGGCAGGAGGAGGACGTACGGCTTGCGCATAGCTGCGGGACCCCCACGGACTGGGCGGACGGGCGGGTGCGGACCCCTGCGGGGTGGGCGCCCGGCCACCGGTGGACGTGATGCGTACGCTCAGGTGAGCGTGAGGGTCAGGACGCCGGAGTAGCTGCCCGCGGGCGTGAACGCCGGTACGTCGAGGGACAGTTGCGCGTCGGCGGTGAACTCGCCGCCGGTGGCCGTGCCGTCGGGCGTCGACGCCAGGGTCGCCCCGGAGGCTCCCACGGTGCCCGCCGAGCCGGCCTGACAGGTGCTCGGGGAACCCGCCTTGGTCGTGCACGCGGGCGTCCAGCTCAGCTTGCCGGCGTCGATCTTGGCTCCGGGGCCGCTGAAGTCGGTGACCTTGCCGGTCAGGGACCAGCCCGCGGGCCCGCCGCGGAAGTCCTTGACGGTGACGGTCTGCAGGGCGCCGGTCGAGGCGCCGCCCTGGCCGAACTGGACCGCGGACAGCTGGACGGCGTCCCCGGCCTGGGACATCGACAGCGTGCCCGCCCGGACCGTGGTGGTCACCTTCTGACTGCCCGCCGGCACGGGATGGTCGTCGATCACGACGTACGCGACCGGCCCGGCCCCGAGGTCCGGACTCCAGGCGCCGCCCTCGTACGCCACCACACCGGTCGTGGTGAGGTCGCTGACGACGAGCGAGCCGGAGATCCTGCCCTGGGCGTCCGCGGTCACGGTCGCCGTGTCCGCGGTCTGGGCGGACGCGGAGCGCCCGGCGAGCGTCACCGACGCGCCCGCGGTGAAGCCGCTGCCGGTGACGGCGACGGCCGCGCCCTGACTGCCGGAGGCCGAACCCAGGGAGATGGCACGGGTGTTGGCGGGCGGGTTGTCGGCCGCCGTGACCGTCTCCGACACCGGGGCCGGCGGGTTGGTCACCGTGCAGGGCGTGTCGAGTTCCAGGATGTAGCTGGTGTGGATGTTGTAGTCGCCGGGCGAGAGGGTGATCGCGCCGGGCGAGGTGACCGTGAAGGTGCCCGTCATGGAGAACGACGGGAAGACGCCCTTGCCGGGCACCGGGTCGTTCTTCTTCGGGCCCGTGACGGTGACGCTGCCGGTTTGTGCGCCGCCGAGGGTGACCTTGCCCGTCGGCGTCATGATGTCGGCCGGCAGGGCCAGGTCGGTGGGGTTGTTGGCGGCGGGCGTGACCACCGTGTACGTGACGGTGACGGTGTCGCCGACCTTGGGGCTGGTGTTGTCCGCGGTGACCTTCGCGGTGGTGGTGCCGTCGATCGGCGGGAGGCCCGCGATCGCCGGCGGGATGCAGTGCGTGGGGAAGCTGACGTCGGTCGCGGCGCCGGCGGGGCACGCCAGCGCGCCGCCCGCGGTGACCGCGAGCACGGTGACCCCGAGCAGCGATGCCCAGCGTCGTCTTCGGGAACTTCGGGACCTTCGGGGTGAAGCCATGGTTGCCCCCTCCTCCGGGGAGTGCGGGCGCAGCGGCTCTTCTGCGCCGACAGGGGGCATTGAGATGCCGATCGCACGAGAAGTCAATGGAGACGGCGAGGTCAACTGATGGACCGTCAGCTTCCTGCTGCAGCAGGAGAACTGACGGTCCACTGGCACTGTTCCCAGCAGCTGTCGGTCAGAACACGAACGGTCCGGGCGACTGGGGCCCGGAGGCCGTACAGGTGACGGTGATCCCGAAGACGACCATCTTCAGGGAGCCCTTGTAGAAGTCGAGCCTGTCACCGGCGGCCACGGTCCCGTTGAGCGGCCCGACCACGATCGGGGCGCCGGTGGCCATGGCGGGGTTCACCGTGCCGCTGAAGACCCGTGCGGCGCCGGTCGAGTTCGCCATGGTGAGCGTCGAGCTGATGCTGTTCGCGCCGATCGGGATCGGCGCGGTGATCGCGGTGGACGAGAGAGTGAGGGTGGCCGCGGTGCCGCTCTGGGTGGCCGTGAGGGTGGCGGCGCCGCCGCCGAACAGACCGCAGTTCGCGGTCGTGGTGGCCGTCGTCGGCGTGACGGCGGCGGCAGAGGGCGCGAACGCCAGCCCGGTGACCGCGAGGGTCCCGGCCAGCAGTGCCGCACCTGATCCGATTCGTTTGCCTCTCATGATGTTTCCGGCTCCTTCCCGGATGTGGGGAGACGGACGGCCGAAAACGGGACGGGTGGGTGCGGACACCGGTGCCGGTGGGGGGTGGATCTGACGGTCCGTCGGAACTTACGGTCTCATTGATGCGGGACGGACCGGGGCGCGGCAAGGCCGAATTCCGGCCTAGTTACGGCACTCGGCCGGAGAAGGGCGGCAGCCCGCGAAAGAGGGGCAGCACGCGGAGAGCGTCAGCCCGCGGAGAGCGTCAGCCGGACCGTCCCGTCGGGCGAAGCCAGCAGCACCGGCGTCCCCGGCCCGCCGAGGTCCCGCACGGCGGCGAGATCGTCCTCGGCGGCGCCCTCCGACGACGTCACCACCGCCGCCGCCTCCAGCGACCGCGCGCCGGACGCCACCGCCATCGCCACCGCCGTCCGCAACGCGCTCAGCCGCAGCGACGGCAGCTCCACCGTCGCGGCGACGTACGTACGTCCCGTGTCGTCCCGTACGGCGGCGCCCTCCGGCACACCGTTGCGGGCCCGCGCGGAACGGGCCAGGGTGACGATCTTGCGGTCCTCGGGGTCGAGCGCGTTGCTGTCGGTCATGCCCCGAGCATACGAAGGACCGGCCCGCCCGCCCGGACGAGGGGTAGGTCCTCCCGGACCGGGCGGCGTCGCGTCAGGGCCGGTCCAGGCGCAGTCGCTCGGCGCGCGGCAGGCCCGCCACCACCAGGTCGTAGGAGTCCTCGATCAGCTCCCTGACCAGCCGGTCCGGGAGGTCGCCGTCCACCGTGACCGTATTCCAGTGACGTTTGTTCATGTGATACCCGGGGTCGATCAGACCCGGATGCTCAGCGCGCAGCCGGACCGCGTCCTCGGGGTCGCACTTGAGGTTGACCTTCAGGGGCCGCTCGCCGGCCCAGGTCAGCGCGAACATCTTGCCCAGGACCTTGAACACCGGGATCTCCGGCCGGAAGGGGAACTCCTCGGTCACCGCGTTGAAGGACAGACAGAAGGCGCGCAGTTGCTGAGGCGTCACTCGGGACTCGTCTCCTCCCCCGCCGGATCCGCCGGGTCCACCGGCTCGACCAGCACCGTCACGATCTTGTTGCGGCGGCCGGCCGCGGCCTCCGCCGTCAGCCGCAGCTTGCGTCCGTCGGGCAGCCCGACCTCGGAGGAGGCCCCGGCGATGGGCACCCGGCCCAGGGCCTTGGCGAGCAGACCGCCGACGGTCTCCACGTCCTCGTCGTCGTACTCCTCCAGGCCGTACAGCTCGCCCAGGTCGGTGATGTCGAGACGGGCGGTGACCCGGTAGCGGTCGTCGCCGAGCTCCTCCACGGGCGGCAGCTCGCGGTCGTACTCGTCGGTGATCTCACCGACGATCTCCTCGAGGATGTCCTCGATGGTGACGATGCCGGCCGTGCCGCCGTACTCGTCGATGACGACGGCGACGTGGTTGCGGTCCTGCTGCATCTCCCGCAGCAGGTCGCCGGCGTTCTTCGTGTCGGGCACGAACGCGGCGGGCCGCATGGCCGTCGACACCAGCTCGCCCTCGGCGTCGCGGCTGATGTGCGTCTTGCGGACCAGGTCCTTCAGATACACGATGCCGACGATGTCGTCCTCGTTCTCGCCGGTCACGGGTATGCGGGAGAACCCGGAGCGCAGGGCGAGGGTCAGGGCCTGGCGGATCGTCTTGTAGCGCTCGATGACGACGAGGTCGGTCCGCGGGACCATCACCTCCCGTACGAGAGTGTCGCCCAGCTCGAAGACCGAGTGCACCATGCGGCGCTCGTCGTCCTCGATCAGCGACTCCTTCTCGGCGAGGTCGACCAGCGCGCGCAGCTCCGCCTCGGAGGCGAAGGGGCCGCGGCGGAAGCCCTTGCCGGGGGTGAGCGCATTGCCGATGAGGATCAGCAGCGACGGGATCGGGCCCATGATCCGGGCCAGCGGGAGCAGCACGTACGCGGCCGCCGTCGCGGTGTTCAGCGGGTGCTGGCGGCCGATGGTCCGCGGAGACACGCCGACGGCGACGTACGAGACGAGGACCATCACGCCGATCGCCGCGAACAGCGCCGGGGCCGTGCCGTCGATCTGCTGGAGGCAGGCGTAGGTGACCAGCGCCGCGGCCGCCATCTCGCAGGCCACCCGGACCAGCAGCGCCACGTTGAGGTAGCGGGTCGGGTCGGCGGCGATCTGCGCGAGCTTGGCGCTTCCCCGCCGCCCGGAACGCACGGCTTCCTCGGCGCGGAAGCTGGAGACGCGCGCGAGGCCCGCCTCCGCGCAGGCGGCGAGCCAGGCGACGACGACCAGGGCGATCGCGCCGGCGACGAGGGTGGGACTCATGACACGGTGGGGGCCGGGGAAGGACCGGTCAGGCCCCTCTCCGCACGCCAGCCGTCCACGATGGCGGCCTGCAGACCGAACATCTCGGCCTTCTCGTCGGGCTCCTCGTGGTCGTACCCGAGCAGGTGCAGCACCCCGTGGACGGTGAGCAGTGCGAGCTCCTCGTCCATGGAGTGCTGCGTGGGCGCTTCCTTGCCCTGCCGCTCGGCGACCTCGGGACACAGGACGATGTCGCCGAGGAGGCCCTGCGGCGGCTCGTCGTCGTCCTTCGACGGAGGGCGCAGCTCGTCCATCGGGAAGGACATGACATCCGTCGGGCCGGGCAGGTCCATCCACTGGATGTGCAGCTGCTCCATGGCGTCGGCGTCCACGACGATCACCGAGAGCTCGGAGAGCGGGTGGATGCGCATCCGCGCGAGGGCGTAGCGGGCGATGTCGAGGATCGCCTGCTCGTCGACCTCGGTTCCGGACTCGTTGTTGACGTCGATCGACATGGTGCTGGCTTGTCTACTTCCGCTTGTTGCGGCCGCCCTTGTGGGTGCCGTTCTCCGTACCGTTATCGCTGTCGTACTTCTCGTACGCGTCGACGATACGGCCGACCAGCTTGTGCCGGACGACGTCCTGGGACGACAGGCGGGAGAAGTGCACGTCGTCGACGCCTTCGAGGATGTCCTGAACCTGCCGCAGACCCGACTTGGTGCCGCCCGGCAGGTCGACCTGCGTCACGTCACCCGTGATCACGATCTTCGAGTCGAAGCCGAGCCGGGTGAGGAACATCTTCATCTGCTCGGGACTCGTGTTCTGGGCCTCGTCCAGGATGATGAAGGCGTCATTGAGCGTGTTGTGCGTCAGCAGGTAGTCGCTGGTGACGTAGAGGGAGTCCTCGGCCGCCACCTGGATGCAGACCGTCTCCTCCCGGCCCGCGGGCTCGATGCTGTCGATGAACCGCATCGGACGTCCGCCGCCTCCGGCCGCCAGGTACTTCTCGCGCTTGCGCGCGAGACGGAAGGGCTCGACGTCTTCGGGGAGGCGGATGTCGACGACGTGGGCGTCGTACCGGTACAGGACCTCCCGGCCCTTCGCGAGACCGGGCTTGCGGCCTTCGGCGGCCCTGCGGCGGGTGTAAGCGACGCCGCCCAGCGACTGCACGAGCGAGATCACGTCGTCACGGAGCAGAATCGACGTCGTCGTGTACTGGATGCGGCACGTGCGGTCCCTCTGCGTGACGGAACCGCCATCGGAGTCGAGCAGGCCTTGCAGCACGGCAAGACGGACCTCGGCCGAGTTGTACAGGTAGTCGTCGGGGACGAACTTGCTGTGCGAACGCGTGCGCAGCAGGTCCAGTTCGCGCAGAACCCGTGTCACGGGGTTCTCCAGGGTGACCACGTCCCCGGGGGATTTGATCCGGTTGAGGACGTAGTCGGGTCCGCTCCGGTGCCGCACCGCGACACCGGGAAGAGCGCCTTCCAACGCCTGGGCCAGCTCCGGGTCCTCCGTTGCGAAGGACGGCGTGGTGGACCCGGTGAGGCACCCGTCGCCCAGCAGCAACCCCAGCGCGTACGGGTCCATGGGGACCCCGCGCTCGGGGAGGCAGACCGGTGCCGTCAGCATCGGCAGCTCGTACCGGCGGGCATGAGCCGCCCGCAGGTCACCGATCATCTCCTGGGTCTCCAGGACCCGCCACGGCTTGTTTCGACGCCTGTCCGAGGCCGTGCGGACCGTCCACAGGTGCTCACCGCAGCAAAGGGTCCAGGAACCGTCCTGGGCCGTCACGCGGTAGATGTCACGCTCGCCCTGCGGATACACGCCGAGGACCGGCGTCGGCTCACCGTTCGAGCCGATGACGAGGTCACCGACCTGAAGGTCTCCGATGGGACGCCATCCGTCCGGCGTCAGGACGTTCGTGAAGAGCGGTTGCGAGCGACCCCGCATGTACGCCAGCGGCGCCACCTCGATGGTTCCCGCTGCCATCAGCTTCGGGATCGAGTCCGGGTCCAGCATGTCGTGCAGGGCGTCGTACAGCGGACGCAGGTAGGGGTCGATCTTCTCGTAGAGGGTGCCGGGGAGGAAGCCGAGGCGTTCTCCGGCCTCGACCGCCGGCCGGGTCAGGATGATGCGGTTGACCTGCTTGGACTGGAGGGCCTGGACCGCCTTGGCCATGGCCAGGTAGGTCTTGCCGGTGCCCGCGGGGCCGATGCCGAAGACGATCGTGTGCTTGTCGATCGCGTCGACGTACCGCTTCTGGTTGAGGGTCTTGGGTCTGATGGTGCGGCCGCGCGAGGACAGGATGTTCTGCGTCAGAACCTCGGCCGGGGTCTCCTGGCCGTCACTCGTCCCGTTCTCACTCGCCCGCAGCATGGCGATCGAGCGTTCCACTGCGTCCTCCGTCATCGGCTGCCCGGTGCGGAGCACCAGCATCATCTCGTCGAACAGTCGCTGGATGAGGGCGACTTCCCGCACCTCGCCCGTCGCGCTGACCTCGTTGCCCCGGACGTGGATGTCGGCCGCCGGGAAGGCCGTCTCGATCACGCGCAGCAGGGAGTCGCCGGATCCCAGCACGGTCACCATGGGGTGCTGGGCGGGAACGGTGAACTGTGCTCTCGCCTTGCCCTGCGCGGGCGTCTGAGCTGTGGGTGTCTCAGTCATAGACCGGCCCGAGGGCCTTTACGTCCTCCCGGATGCGTCTCGCCTGCCACGAGGGCGGCCTGGCGAGTCCAAGGGTACGCCAGGGCACCGACAACGCCGTAGTGGTTTTGTCATGCCCCGGCGACCATTCCAGCGGCTATGCCGAACGGCCGAAACCGATCGTCGGGACGGCCCTGCGCAGGGGCCACGGGGCCGCGTCCTCCGCCTCCGGGAGCAGCGTGGGCAGCAGGCGCTCCAGGAACGCGTACCGCTGCAGCGCCTCGGGGTCCTGGCCCTGCACCGACTGGACCTTGCGCCACCAGGCGGCGATCTCGGACCAGCCCGGGGCGGAGAGCGAGCCGCCGAACTCCTGGACGGAGAGGGCCGCGGTGAGGCCGGCGAAGGCGAGCCGGTCGGCGAGCGGCCAGTCCGCCAGGGTGCCGGTGACGAAGCCGGCCACGAAGACGTCCCCGGCGCCGGTGGGGTCGAGCGCCTCGACGGCGATGGCCGGGACCTCGGCGGACTCGCCGGTACGCCGGTCGACGGCGTAGGCGCCCTCCGCGCCCAGCGTGACGACCGCGAGCGGCACGTGCGCGGTGAGGGCGTGGGCGGCGGCGCGGGGGCAGGCGGCGCCGGTGTAGCGCATGGCCTCCTCCGCGTTCGGCAGGAAGGCCTCGCAGTGCTCCAGGTCGGTGAGTCCGGCCAGGTCCCAGGCGCCGGTGTCGTCCCAGCCGACGTCGGCGAAGACGCGGGTGCCCCGGCTCGCGGCCTGGGCGATCCAGGGGGCGCTCCGGCCGGGGGTGAGGGAGGCGACGGCGGCGCGGGCGTGCGGGGGGAACTCGGGTGCGGGCTCCTCGGAGGGCGGTTCGTGGCCGTGCGAGACCATGGTGCGCTCCCCCTCGTACGCCATGGAGACGGTGACGGAGGAGTGCCAGCCGGGGACCGTGCGCGAGGTGCTGAGGTCGATGCCCTCGCCGTGTTCGAGGGCATCCCAGCAGTACTCGCCGTAGTGGTCGTCGCCGAAGGCGGCGGCGAGGGAGGTGCGCAGGCCGAGGCGGGCGAGCGCGGTGGCCATGTTGGCGACGCCGCCGGGGCTCGATCCCATGCCGCGCGCCCAGGACTCGGTGCCGCGCACCGGGGCGGAGTCGAGCCCGGTGAAGACGATGTCGAGGAAGACGTCCCCGGTGAGGTAGACGTCCCAGGGCGGATCGTCGGGGGCGCGCCGGGCGGCCAGGGGGTCGACCCGGGCGGCCGGGCGGTTCTGGCCGGTGTGGCGGCGGTGTCCCTCTCCGACGGACGCGTATGACGCGGTCACGGTGCGCTCCCTGACGTGGTGCCGATCTGGCCAGTGTGCACCACACCGCCGACGACGGGCGGCGCGTCACGCCGGGGGCGCCGCGGCGTCGGGCCCGGTGTCCACGGCGGTGGGCGGCCCGGCGCCCACCGCGTCACGGCGTCACGGCGTCACGGCGTCATGGCGTCACGGCGTCACGGCGTCACCGCGTCACCGCGTCACCGCGTCACCGCGTCACGGCGTCACCGCGTCACCGCGAGGGAGCGCGCCGGCGGGTCACCAGCGGGGGACGGACGGCGTGATCCACCCGGGTTCGGCGACGCGCATGGCGGCCGCGTCGTCGCGCTCGCGCAGCGCGCCGTCGTCGTCCAGCCAGCGCCGGTGGAGGAAGTCCAGCCTGTCCCGGTCGAGTTCGACGCCGAGGCCGGGCGTGTCGGAGACGGCCACCTTGCCGTCGTCGAAGGCGAGCCGTTCGGTGAGGACGTCCTCGGACTGCCAGGGATAGTGGGAGTCGCACGCGTGGTGGAGGTCGGGGACGGTGGCGGCGACGTGGGTCATCGCGGCCAGGGAGATCCCGAGGTGGGTGTTGGAGTGCATGGAGACGCCCACGCCGAACGTGCGGCAGACGGCGGCCAGTTCGCGGGTGTTGCGCAGTCCGCCCCAGTAGTGGTGGTCGGAGAGGACGACCTGGACGGCGTCGCGGGCGAAGGCCTCCTTGATCTCGGCGAACGTGGTCACGCACATGTTGGTGGCGAGCGGCACGCCGGTCCCCGCGGCGACCTCGGCCATGGCCGGGGTGCCGAGGGCGGGGTCCTCCAGGTATTCGAGGAGGTCGCCGATCTCGCGGGCGACCCGCAGCGAGGTGGGCACGGACCAGGCGCCGTTGGGGTCGAGCCGCAGGGGGTGTCCGGGGAAGGCCTCGGCGAGGGCCCGGACGGCGGCGATCTCCTCGTCGGGCGGGAAGACGCCGCCCTTGAGCTTGAAGGAGGTGAAGCCGTAGCGCTCCTTGAAGCGCCGGGCCTGTTCGACCACGGAGGCCGGGTCGAGGGCGGCGCCCCAGTCGTCCTTCTCGGCGGGGACGCCCTCGGGGTGGTCGGCCCACTTGTAGAAGAGGTAGGCGCTGTACTCGACGGCGTCGCGCACCTTGCCGCCGAGCAGTGCGTGCACGGGCAGGCCGAGCGCCTTGCCGAGGGCGTCGAGGCAGGCGACCTCGAAGGCGGAGACGACGGACAGGCGCAGTTTGCCGGCGGTCTGGACGCCGCGCAGTCCGCCCACGTCCACCTGTGAGGAGATCCGGGAGCCGTCGACGGACACGTCGTCGGCGATCGTGAACAGCGCGTTCAGATCGCTGACCTGACGACCGGTCAGCCGGTCGGCGAAGGGGCGGGCGAGTTCCAGGTACTTGGTGTCGCCGTAGGTCTCGCCGACGCCGGTGACCCCGTCCGCGGTCTCGACCTCCACGATCAGCCGGGGGGTGTACGGCTGGTGGACGCCCTGGGTGTTGAGCAGGGGCGGGTCGGCGACGAGGATCGGGGTCAGGCGGACGTCCGTGATCGTGAGGTCGGGGCTCACAGGGCGGCTCCTACGAGGTCGAGGCCGGTGGTCAGGAGGGTCGTGAGAGCGGCCAGGTCGGCGGGCGAGGGCTCGGTGAGCGGGGCGCGGACCGGTCCGACGGGGCGGCCGCGCAGGCGGGCCGCGGCCTTGACCAGGGACACGGCGTAGCCCGGCACGCGGTCGCGGAGTTCGACGAGCGGGACGTAGAAGTCGCGCAGCAGCCGCTCCACCGCTTTGCCGTCCCCGCCGTCGCCGTCGCGCAGGGCGGCGAAGAAGGCGTTCGCGATCTCGGGGGCGAAGGCGTGGACGGCTGAGGAGTAGGCGGGGACGCCGACGGTGGCGTAGGCGCGGGCCTGGATCTCGGCGGTGGCCGCGCCGTTGAAGAAGAGGAAGTCCTCGGGTGCGGCGAGGGTGAGGCGCTGGAGGCGGTCGAGGTCGCTGTGGCCGTCCTTGAGGCCGACGACGTTCGGGATGCGGGCGATGCGCCTCAGGGACGCGGCGGTGAAGGCGACCTGACCGCGCTGGTAGGCGATGAGGGGCAGGCGGGTGCGGGCGGCGATCTGCTCCAGCTGGGCGACGAGGCCGTCCTGCGGGGCGGCGACGAGGTAGTGCGGGAGGACGAGGAGGGCGTCGGCGCCGGCCTGTTCGGCGATGCGGGCGAAGCGGGCGGCCTGGGCCCAGCCGTAGCCGGCGCCGGCGACGACGGGCAGGCGGCCGGCGGCCTCCTCGACGGCGATCGTCACGATCTGCCGGTACTCGTCCTCGTCGAGGGAGAAGAACTCGCCGGTGCCGCAGGCGGGGAAGAGGGCGCCGGGGGCGGTGGCGATCTGGGCCGCGACATGGGCGCGGAAGCCGTCGGGGTCGAGGGAGCCGTCGTCGTGGAAGCTGGTGAGCGGGAAGGACAGCACTCCTCGGGCCATGCCGTCCCGCAGGCGCCGGACGGTGTCCCCTGCCGCTGCCCCGGTGGAGCCCTCTGCGGCGTCCCGGGCCGTGTCCTGCGTCGCGTCTCTGTCGAGGCCCACCCGTGTCCATCTCCCTATGTAGACGTCATCCATGTATGAAGATGGAGGTTAGATACACGAACGCTGCCCGTCAATGGAGCCGCCGCGGCCCTTACGATCGGCACATGTCGGAGACAGGGGGCGTCCGCGAGGTGAAGTCCGCGGCGCGCACGGTCGAGCTGCTGGAACTGCTCGCGGCGCGCGCGGACCGGCCCGCCCGGCTGCAGGAGCTGGCCGACGAGCTGGCGGTGCCGCGCAGCTCGATGTACGCGCTGCTGCAGACCCTGATCGGCCGGGGCTGGGTGCGCACGGACGCCACCGGCTCCCTCTACGGCATCGGCATCCACGCCCTGCTGACCGGCACGAGCTACCTCGACTCCGACCCGCGTGTCCGTCTGGTGCGGCCCTTTCTCGACGAGGCGTCCGAGGCGCTGGGCGAGACCATCCACCTGGGGCGGCTGGACGGCCGGGGCGTGGCCTATCTGGCGACGCGCGAGTCGCACGAATACCTGCGCACGATCAGCCGGGTCGGGCGGCGGCTGCCCGCGCACGCGGGGGCGCTCGGCAAGGCGCTGCTCGCCGGGCGGCCGGACGGCGACCTGCCCGACGGCCCCTACGAGGCGCTCACCCCGCACTCCCGCACCAGCCGGGAGGCGCTGCTGGCCGACCTCGCCGAGGTGCGGGCGCGCGGCTACTCCGTGGACCGCGAGGAGGGCGTTCTCGGCATCGTGGGCTTCGGCTTCGCCCTGCGCTACGACGTTCCCGCCCAGGACGCGATCAGCTGCTCGGTGCCGGTGTCCCGGCTGACGCCGGATCACGAGGAGCGGATCGTCGCGGTGATGCGGGAGATCAGGGCCAAGATCGAGGCGGCGGCGCCCGGTTCCGGCCGCGACGCCGACTGGCGATGACGCGCGCTTCTACCCGGTGGGCCCCGCTCCAAACGCGCAGTGATCCACATCACCCACCCCGGGCTTCTTCTCGCACCGCGTGCTTGATACAAATTGCCCGCGCGTTCCTGTCCGTCGACGGTCGGCGCTCCACCCCCTTTTCGTGCCGCCCCTTCCGCATGCCCTGGAACGCCCGTGTTCGCCCCTCGCACCACCGTGCCCTGGCCCGTCGTCGCCCTTTTCACGGCCGGGTACCTCGCCCCCTATCTGCTGCCGACCGTGGTCGGCCGGCTGGACGCCGGGCTTCCGCTGTCCGCCACCCAGGCCGGCGCCGTCGGCAGCGCGCTGCTGCTCGGCTCGGCCTGCGCCGGCTTCCTGCTCGCCTCCCGCGTGGAGCGGATCGGGGCGCGCACCCTCGCCCGCCTCGGTCTGGTCCTCGCCGTCCTCGGATACGGCGGCGCCGCCCTCGCCGGCGCCGTGCCGGCCGTGGTCGCGGGCGCGGTCCTCGGCGGGATCGGCTCCGGCGCCGTCACCACCGTCGCCGCCACCCGGATCGCCGCCCAGCCCGACCCGCACCGCACCTCCACACTGGGCCTGCTCGGGGTCTCCGCGCTCGCGGGCGTCGTCTATCTGACGGTCCCGCACCTGGGCGCGGGGCACGGGCAGCCGCTGGCCGCGATCGCGCTCACCGCGCTGGCGGTGTGGCCGCTGACCGGACGGCTGCCCGCCCGCACGGCCGGCGCGCACCTCCGCACCGAGGACCGTGCCCGCCTTCCCCACCTGCGTTCCGGCCTCGTCCTGGCCGCCGCGATGCCCTGCTGGTCTCTGGTGCAGAACTCCCTCTGGGGCGTGAGCGGACGCATCGGCCTGACCCAGGCCCATCTGTCCGAGGCCGCCGTCGGCGTGGTCTTCGCGGTGGCCCTGGGGGCCGGGCTCATGGGCGTGCTGGGCGCGAGCGCGCTCGGGACGCGGCTGGGGCGGGCGGCGCCCATCGGCGTCGGGACCGTGCTGATCGCGGGGTGCGTCGTCGCCGCCGCGTCGGCGACCGGGCCGCTGAGCTTCGCGGCCGGCGAGATCTCCTGGAACGTCCTGTACCCGATCGTGCTGTCGTACCTGATCGGGCTCGCCGCCTCGCTGGACCGGCGCGGCCGCTGGGCGGTGCTGGTCGGATCGGCGTCCTCGCTCGGGACCGCGGCCGGGCCGCTGACCGGGAGCGTGCTGTCCGCGCAGGCCGGATTCCCGGTGATGGGGCTGGTGCTGGGGGCGGGGCTGCTCGTCGTCGCCGTGCCGATGACGGCCGTGGCCCTGCACACGGGCGGACGGCCGCTGCTCGCCGGCGGGATCCGGCGGCGGGGCGGCGCGGCGGACCAGCTGCCGGTCGAGGTGGTCGAGATCGCGGTGGAGGCCCCGGCCCTGCCCGTCCGGGACGCCTACGACACCGCAGGCCCCCGCCCGGCCGGCGCCGCGCCCGGGTCCGGGGCCTGACGCCGGACCGCGTCGGCCGGGTCCGGGCGGAACACGGATCCGGGCGGAGTCCGGGCGGAACACGGACCCGGGCGGCGATCCGCTCAGAAGGTGTAGGCCTCCACCTCCGCGAGACACCGCGCCCGCCGCTCCTCGTCGTCCTCCAGGAAGGAGGCGACGAAGGAGTTGCGGGCCAGCTCGCGCAGCCGCTCCCCGCTCAGGCCTAGGCTCGTGCGCACGGCGTCGAAGTTGTCGCCGGCGTAACCGCCGAAGTAGGCGGGGTCGTCGGAGTTGACGGTGCAGACGAGCCCCGCGTCGAGCATGGCCGGCAGCGGATGCTCGGCGAGGACGTCGACGGTGCGCAGCCGGACGTTGGACAGCGGACACAGGGTCAGCGGGATCCGCTCCCGCACCAGCCGCTCCACCAGCGCAGGGTCCTCCATGCAGCGCAGGCCGTGGTCGACGCGCTCGACGCCGAGGACGTCCAGCGCCTCGGTGATGTACTCCGGCGGCCCCTCCTCACCGGCGTGCGCCACCCGCCGCAGCCCGAGCGCGGCCGCGGCCTCGTACACCTCGCGGAACTTCACCGGCGGATGCCCGACCTCGGCCGAGTCCAGCCCGATGCCGATGATCCGGTCGAGGTAGGGCTTCGCCGCGTCCAGCGTCTCCAGGGCCGACTCGGCGGACTCGTCGCGCAGGAAGCAGAGGATCAGCCGGGTGGAGACGCCGTGCACGTCCTCGCTGCTGCCCAGCGCCCGCCACAGCCCGTCCACGACCGTGCCCATGCCGACGCCCCGCGCGAGATGGGCCTGCGGGTCGAAGAAGATCTCCGCGTGCCGCACGCCCTGGGCGGCCGCCCGGGCGAGGTAGGCGTTGGCCAGGTCCTCGAAGTCCCGCTCGGTGCGCAGCACCGCCATCAGCTCGTAGTACAGGTTCAGGAACGACTGCAGGTCCTCGAACCGGTACGCCTCACGGAGCGCCTCGGTGTCGGCGTAGGGCAGCTCGACGCCGTTGCGGGCGGCCAGCTCGAAAGCCAGCTCGGGCTCCAGGGTGCCTTCGATGTGCAGGTGCAGTTCAGCTTTGGGGATGGGCATCAAAGCATCGTACGACCGCCTCACCGGCGTTTCGGGACCGGCACCCGCTGGAGGTCGTGCGCCACGGTCAGCTCGCCCTCGAACCCGGCCGCCCGCGCCTGCCGCTCGAACTCCCCGGGGTCGGAGTACCGCTGGCTGAAGTGCGTGAGGACCAGATGCCGCACTCCCGCGTCCCGTGCCGCCCGGGCCGCCTGACCGGCGGTCAGATGCCCGTGGTCGACGGCGAGCCGCTCGTCCTCGTCGAGGAAGGTCGACTCGATGACGAGCAGGTCGGCGCCCTCGGCGAGGGCGTGCACCCCCTCGCACAGCCGGGTGTCCATGACGAACGCGAACCGCTGGCCGCGGCGCACCTCGCTGACGTCGTCCAGCGACACCCCGCCGACGGAGCCCTCCCGCTGGATCCGGCCCACGTCCGGTCCCCGCACGCCGTGCTCGGCCAGCAGCTCGGGCAGCATGCGGCGGCCGTCGGGCTCGACGAGCCGGTAGCCGTAGGACTCGACGGGGTGCGAGAGCAGGGCGGCTTCCAGGCGGTAGGAGGCGGCGGTGGCCAGGACTCCGTCCGTGTCCACGGGGGCCTCCGTGACGCCGACGGTCTCGCGGTAGGCGGTGGAATGGCGCAGCCGGTCGAAGAAGCGCTGCCCGGAGCGCGGGTAGTGCGCGGTGACCGGATGCGGTACCTGGTCGAGGTTGATCCGCTGGATGACGCCGGCCAGGCCGAGGGAGTGGTCCCCGTGGAAGTGGGTGACGCAGATCCGGTGGATGTCGTGCGCGGCGACCCCGGCGCGCACCATCTGGCGCTGGGTGCCCTCGCCGGGATCGAAGAGGACGCCCGAGCCGTCCCAGCGCAGAAAGTAGCCGTTGTGGTTGCGGTGCCGGGTGGGGACCTGGCTGGCGGTGCCGAGCACCACCAGTTCGCGTACGGACACGACGGCCTATCCGGGGGGCCAGTGCAGGCCGCGGCCGCCGAGGACGTGCGCGTGGGCATGCCAGACCGTCTGGCCCGCGCCGGCGCCGGTGTTGAAGACGGTGCGGTAGCTCTCCAGCTTCTCCTCCTCCGCGACCGCCCGCGTCTCGCGCAGGACGTCGGCGGCAAGCTCCGGGGCCGCGGCGGCGAGGGCGGCGGCGTCCCGGTAGTGCGCCTTCGGGATCACCAGGACGTGCGTGGGCGCCTGCGGGTTGATGTCCCGGAAGGCGACGGTCGTGCCGGTCTCCCGCACGATCGTCGCGGGGATCGTCCCCGAGACGACCTTGCAGAACAGGCAGTCGTCCTGCGGTTCCCCTGCCATGCGGGTCCTCCTCAGCCGAAGTCGATCAGTACGGGGGCATCGTATCCGGGGGCCGCCGCCCCGGGCCCGCTCACGCTCGTGCTCACGGGGCGGCGGGGCGGTCAGGGCAGCGAAGGGGGCGTCTTGGCCGGCGTCGACTCCAGGGCGGCCAACGCCAGCGACACCGCCTCGTCCAACTGGACGTCCCGGCCGGCCGCGTGGTCCTGGGGAGCGCAGACCACCTCGACGTCCGGGTCGACGCCGTGGTTCTCCACGCCCCACCCGTACCCCTCCAGCCAGATCGCGTACTTGGGCTGCGTGACGAGCGTCCCGTCGACCAGCCGGTAGCGGCTGTCGATCCCGACCGTCCCGCCCCAGGTGCGCGTGCCGACCACCGGCCCGATCCCGAGCGCCTTGATCGCCGCGTTGACGATGTCCCCGTCGGACCCGGAGAACTCGTTGGCGACGGCGACGACGGGCCCCCGGGGCGCGTCCTCCGGATAGCTGGAGGCCCGCACGCCGCGCGGCACGTCCCAGCCGACGATCCGCCGGGCCAGCTTCTCCACGACGAGCTGGGAGGTGTGCCCGCCCCGGTTCTCCCGGACGTCCACGATCAGCCCCTCGCGCGCGACCTCGACCCGCAGGTCCCGGTGGATCTGGGCCCACCCCGGCGCCTGCATGTCGGGCACGTGCAGATAGCCCAGCCGCCCGCCCGAGGCCTCGTGCACATACGCCCGCAGGTCCGCGACCCACGCGTGATAGCGCAGCGCCTCCTCGTCCGCGACGGGCACGACCACGGCATGCCGGGGCTCACCCCCGCCGGACGGCGAGATCGTCAGCTCCACGACCTTGTCCGCGGCGCCGACGAGCAGCGGCCCGGGCCCGGTGACCGGGTCGACCGGCTGTCCGCCGACGGCGAGGATCGCGTCGCCGGCCCGCACCGCCACGCCGGGCGCGGCGAGCGGGGAGCGGGCGTCGGGGTCGGAGGTCTCCGAGGGCAGGACGCGGTCGATGCGCCAACTGCCGTCCTCGTGCCGGGAGACGTCCGCGCCCAGCAGCCCCTGCCGGGCGCCGCGGCCGTGGCCGCCGCGCGGCATGACGTAGGCGTGCGAGGTGCCGAGCTCGCCGTGCACCTCCCAGAGCAGGTCGACGAGGTCGTCGTGGGTCGCGACCCGCTCCAGCACGGGCCGGTAGCGGTCCAGGACGCCGTCCCAGTCGACGCCGCCGAGGTCCGGCCGCCAGAAGTTGTCCCGCATGATCCGGCCGTTCTCGTCGTACATCTGCCGCCACTCGGCGGTGGGGTCGACGATCCGGCTGATCCGGCCGAGGTCGACGGTGACGTTGCTGTCGCTGTCCTCGTCGCCGGAGGCGCGCCGGTCGCTGGGCACGACCTTGAGCTTGCCGTCGGTCCACAGCAGCAGCCGCTTGCCGTCGCCGCTGACCTCGAAGCCGTCGGCGTCGGCGGCGAGGTGCTCGATGCGCTGCTGGGCGAGGTCGTAGCGCTCCAGCTCGGTGTGCGGGTCGGGGTCGTCCGGGGTGGCCCGGGAGGCGCCGAGGACACCGCGCACGGGGTGGCGCAGCCACAGCACGCCGTCCTTGGCCGCGGCGAGCCCCGAGTAGCGGCCGGCCTCGACCGGGAAGGGGACTATCCGGTCGGCGAGGCCTTCGAGGTCGATCCGGGTGCTCGGGGTTCCCTCGCTGTCGGGCGTCTCCTCCTTGTCGGGCGCCTCGAACGGCCTGCCGTGCCGCTGCGGGCCGAAGGGGGACGGGGTCGTCGCCGCGAGGGTGATCAGGTGCGGGCGGGCGCCGGCGACGAAGGAGAGGTCGAAGACGTGCTGGTCGTAGACCGGGGCGAAGGCGCGGGTGGAGAGGAACGCGAGGTGTTTGCCGTCGAGGGTGAAGGCGGGCGCGTAGTCCCGGAAGCGCAGCGGGGTGGCCTCCGTGACCGACAGGTCGGTGACGTTGGCGAGCTTGAGCTGACTGAGCGGGCGCGGGCCGGGGTGCGACCAGGCCAGCCAGGCCGAGTCGGGCGAGAAGACCAGGCCGGACACCTCGCCGTCGGGGCTGGCGTCGACCTCCCGGACCTCGCCGGTCTCCCGCTCGACGAGCAGCAGCCGCCCGTCGTGCGCGGCGACGGCGGCCCGGCTGCCGTCGGGGGCCATGGCGAGCTCCAGGACCCGGCCGAGCCGTCCGGCGGCGAGCCGGCGCGGCGTGGCGCCCGGGGTCTGTCCGGTGGCGGGGGCGAACTCCAGCGCGTCCTCGCCCTCCGCGTCCGTCACCCAGACGGCCCACTCCTCGCCCTCGGTGCGGAAGGCGCGCGGCAGCCGGGCGCGGACGCCGGGTTCGGCGGCGAGCGCGCGGGCGGGCCCGCTGCGGTGGGTGACCCAGTGGACGGCCCCGCGCACCTCGACGACGCTGCCGCGCGCGGTGTGGTCGGGCGCCGCCCCGCCCAGCCAGCGGGAGGCGGCGACCGGGTGGGGGCGGCGGTCGGCGCGCTGGCCGCCGAGGCGGACGTCGAGCCGCCGCGGTTCGGCGCCGTCCAGGTCGTCCAGCAGCCACAGTTCCCCTGCGGACATGTACACGATGCGGGTGCCGTCGCCGGCGGCCTGGCGGGCGTAGAAGCCCTCGAGGGGGGTGTGCCGGCGCAGGTCGGACCCGTCGGCGAGGGAGGAGTACAGGGCTCCCGTGCCCTCGTGGTCGCAGAGGAACGCGATCCGGTCGCCCGCCCACACCGGGCACTCGATGTTGCTGTCGAGGTCCTCGTGCAGCCGGACGAACTCCCCCTCGCCGTCCCGGTCGATCCACAGCTTGCCCGCGGTGCCGCCCCGGTAGCGCTTCCAGTGGGCGGCCTCGCGGCCCATCGGCGCGGACAGCAGCACGGTGTGCGGGCCGTGGGCGACGGAGCCGACGGGCCCGTAGGGCAGGGTCGTCGCCGGTCCGCCGTCGACGGGGACGGCGCGGGCCCAGGTGCGGCGCAGGGTGGCCTGGTCATGGCTGCTGACGGCGAGGACGTCACCGTCCGGGGTCCAGCCGCGCACCCGGGTCTGCCGGCTCCCCCAGTACGTCAGCCGGGTGGAGGGGCCGCCGTCGACAGGGGCGATGTGCACCTCGGGAGCGCCGTCGCGGGTGGAGGTCCAGGCGACGGTGGCCCCGTCGGGCGAGATGCGCGGCGTGGAGACCGGCACGTTGTCGGCGCTGACCCGCCAGGCACGGCCGCCGTCGAGGGGCGCGAGCCACACGTCGTCCTCGGCGGCGAAGGCCACCGACTCGCCGTGCAGGTGCGGGAATCTGAGGTACGCGGCAGGCGTCGCGGGCTGGGTCACCGCATCACTGTAGGCACCGGCGGTGCGGCTGGTCAGGGGTTTCGATCACTTCCCCACGGCGCCCGCGTGCACGGTCTCGGTGACGGTCACCGTCACGGTGACCGTCGGCCGGACGTCCGGCCGCGCCGTACCGGCCGGGCCGCCCGGCGACCGGCCCACCGGCGACGGCGTCGCGGACCCGCAGTCGCCGAGCCCGCTCACCCGGAACAGCTGCTTCTCGCCCACGACGGCGGTGAGGTCCCCGCGCACACAGGTCCCGTCGACGGCCCGGGTGACCTTCCCGGTGACGGTGATGTCCCGCCCGTCGCCGGTCTTGCCCCGGCAGTCGACCGAGGCCGCGGCCCCCGCCCTGCCCTGGTCCTCGTAGCGTGCCGTGCAGGTCAGCCAGCGCACGTTCACGTGGCGCCGCTGGATCTCCGCGGTCGTCGCCTCGTCGGTGGTGTACGCGACCGACATGCTGCTCAGCCCGCCCGGCTCGCACGCCACGACGCCCAGCGCGGCCACGGCCGCCGCCGGAAGAAGCCAAATACGCCTCAAAGCCCCCATGGAGGGCAGCGTGCCACTCCGGCGGCCGGTCCGGTAGCCCGTATGCGGTCACGTTCGGCGCGGGTTCTGCCTCGGCGCGGGTTCTGCCGTGGAGGCCCGGCGGTCGTGACGGCGGTGGCGCTCAGCCCCGCAGCAGCAGCCACTGCTGAAGCTCCACCAGATTGCCCTCGGGGTCCTTGAGATGGGCCACGCGCATCCGGTCGGTCATCGGCGCCGGGCCCCGCAGCAGGACCGCGCCCCGGGCGACGATCTGCGCGCAGTACGCGTCCAGGTCGTCGACGCGCAGCACCACCAGGGAGCGGTGCCCGCTCGCCGCGTCGCCCAGTTCACCGAGGACGGCGGCCATCATCGCCCGGTCCTGCAGGGCGATGCCGGCCGAGCCGGCGGCGGGGCTGAACTTCTCGTACGGCCCGTCCGCCGCGCCCGACTGCGGTCTGAGGCCGAGGGTGTCAGCGTAGAAGCGGTAGCAGGCGGCGAAGTCGGTGACGAGCAGCCGGACTTGGGCGAGTTCCACGGTGTCCCCCGGGGAGTCAGGACCAGCGGCCGGTGCGGCCGAGCAGCAGGGCGGTCGCCGCCGTGCCGGCGGTCGACGTGCGCAACACGCTACGGCCGAGGCGGTGAGCCCTCGCGCCCGCCTCCTCGAAAAGCGCCAACTCCTCGGGCGACACCCCGCCTTCGGGTCCCACGATCAGCACGATCTCACCCGAGGGCGGGAGTTCGGCGGTCGCGAGGGGATCGCTGGGGTAGGCGCGGTCCTCGTGCAGGACGGCCGCGAAGTCGGCCCCGGCCACAAGTGCCGCCACCTGCTTGGTCGTCGCCGCCTCGGCGACCTCGGGGAAGCGGACCCGGCGCGACTGCTTGCCGGCCTCGCGGGCGGTGGCCCGCCATTTGGCCAGCGCCTTCAGCCCGCGCTCGCCCTTCCACTGCGTGATGCAGCGCGAGGCCGCCCAGGGCACGATCGCGTCGACGCCGGTCTCGGTCATCGTCTCGACGGCCAGCTCACCCCGGTCGCCCTTGGGCAGCGCCTGGACGACGGTGATCCGCGGGAACTCGGCGGGCTCCTCGATCACCTCTCCGAGACTCACCACCAGCCGGTCCTTGCCCTCGGTCGTGACGACCTCGCCCGGCGCCCAGCGTCCGGCGCCGTCGGTGAGGACGACCTCCTCGCCGGCGTGCAGCCGCTTCACGGAGACGGCGTGCCGGCCCTCGGGTCCGTCCAGCACGAACGCGGAGCGGGAGTGCGGGAGTTCGTCGACGACGAAGACGGGGGCGGTCATGACAGGCCTCCGTCACCGGCCGGGAAGCGCGACAACGCTGTCCGCGCTGCGGCGAGTTCGGCCAGCAGGACCTCCACGAGCTGCCCGGCGGGCAGCTCACGGGCCATCCGGTGGCCCTGTCCGGCCCACAGCGCCATGCCCTGCGCGTCGCCCGCCTTGGCGGCCGCCTTGCGCAGCGGCGCCGTCAGGTGGTGGACCTCCGGGTAGGCGGCGGGCGCGTACGGGCCGTGCTCGCGCAGGAAGCGGTTGACCAGGCCGCGGGCGGGGCGGCCGGAGAAGGCGCGGGTCAGCTCGGTGCGCACGAACAGGGGGTTGGTCAGGGCCTGCTTGTGCACGGCGTGCGCTCCTGACTCGGGCGTGGCGAGGAACGCGGTGCCCAGCTGGGCCGCGCTCGCGCCCGCCGCGAGGACCGCGGCGATCTGGCTGCCGCGCATGAGACCGCCGGCGGCGACGATCGGCAGCCGCACCGACTCACGGACCTGGGCGACCAGAGAGAGCAGCCCGATGCCGCAGCCGTCGGTCTCCGGGTTGTCGCGGTGGGCGCCCTGGTGACCGCCGGCCTCCACGCCCTGCACGATCACCGCGTCCGCGCCGGCCCGCTCCACCGCGACGGCCTCCTCCGCGGTGGTCGCGGTGACCAGGGTGAACGTTCCCGCCCGCCGCAGGGACTCCAGCGCGTCGGCGCCGGGGACGCCGAAGTGGAACGACACGACCGGCACCGGGTTGTCCAGCAGCACCGCGAGCTTGGCGTCGTAGCCGTCGTCGCGGCCGCTGTCCGGGTCGCCGAGCTCGGTGTCGTACCAGGCGGCCTCACCGGCGAGCTGGTGGGCGTAGACCTCTATGGCGCCCGCCGCGGGGAGCGCGGCGCCGGCCGCTCCCGAGGAACCGGGGCTCGCCCCGGGGTACTCGGGCTGGGGCATGAAGAGGTTCACGCCGAAGGGGCGGCCGGTCAGGCTCCGCAGCTGCTTGATCTCCTGGTACATGCCGTCGGCCGTCTTGTACCCGGCCGCGAGGAAACCGAGCCCGCCGGCCTCGGCCACGGCGGCGGCGAGCTGGGGCACGGAGACACCGCCCGCCATGGGGGCCTGCACGATCGGATGCGGGAAGAGATCGGTCAGTGCGGAGGACATGACGGCATGTTGTCACGTCCTCCGAACAAGTCCGAATCGGCCCTTCCCCGTGCCCGGCGGGCGCCGGGAGCGGCCCCGCGGGAACCGCTCAGCGCCCGTTGAACGCGTCCTTCAGGCGCGAGAACAGCCCCTGCTGGCCGGGCTGGAACTGGCCCGTGGGCCGCTCCTCGCCGCGCAGCTTGGCCAGCTCGCGCAGCAGCCGTTCCTGCTCCGGGTCCAGCTTCGTCGGCGTCTGGACCTCGACGTGCACGATGAGGTCGCCACGGCCGCCGCCCCGCAGATGCGTGACGCCCCGGGCGTGCAGCGGGATCGACTGGCCGGACTGGGTGCCGGGCCGGATGTCGACCTCCTCCAGGCCGTCCAGCGTCTCCAGCGGCACCTTCGTACCGAGGGACGCCGCCGTCATCGGGAGGGTCACCGTGCAGTGCAGGTCGTCGCCGCGCCGCTGGAACTGCGCGTGCGGCAGCTCGTGGATCTCCACGTACAGGTCGCCGGCCGGGCCGCCGCCGGGGCCGACCTCGCCCTCGCCCGCCAGCTGGATGCGGGTCCCGTTGTCGACGCCGGCCGGGATCTTCACCGTCAGCGTGCGACGCGAGCGGACCCGGCCGTCGCCCGCGCACTCCGGGCACGGGGTCGGGACGACGGTGCCGAAGCCCTGGCACTGCGGGCACGGCCGCGAGGTCATGACCTGGCCGAGGAAGGACCGGGTCACCTGCGACACCTCGCCGCGGCCGCGGCACATGTCACAGGTCTGGGCCGTGGTGCCCGGCGCCGCGCCCTCGCCGCTGCAGGTGGTGCAGACGATCGCGGTGTCGACCTGGATGTCCTTGGTCGTGCCGAAGGCCGCCTCCTCGAGGTCGATCTCCAGCCGGATCATCGCGTCCTGGCCGCGGCGGGTCCGCGAGCGCGGGCCGCGCTGGGACGCCGTGCCGAAGAACGCGTCCATGATGTCGGAGAAGTTCCCGAAGCCGCCTGCCCCGAAGCCGCCGGCGCCGCCGCCGCCCGACTGGGAGAGCGGATCGCCGCCGAGGTCGTAGACCTGCTTCTTCTGCGGGTCCGACAACACCTCGTAAGCGGCGTTGATCTCCTTGAACCGCTCCTGGGTCTTCGGATCCGGGTTGACGTCCGGGTGCAGCTCGCGCGCGAGCCGCCGGAAGGCCTTCTTGATCTCTTCCTGCGACGCATCGCGGCGCACGCCGAGAACGGCGTAGTAGTCCGTGGCCACTTACGACTCCGCCAGGATCTGTCCGACGTACCGTGCCACCGCTCGTACCGCTCCCATCGTTCCCGGGTAATCCATGCGGGTCGGTCCGACCACGCCCAGTTTGGCGACTGCCTCGCTGCCCGAACCGTAACCGACCGACACCACGGAAGTGGAGTTGAGCCCCTCATGGGCGATCTCGTGACCGATGCGTACGGTCATGCCCGAATCCCCTGCCTCGCCAAGGAGCTTAAGGAGCACGACCTGCTCCTCCAGGGCCTCCAGGACGGGCCGGATGGTGAGGGGAAAGTCATGTCCGAAGCGGGTGAGATTGGCGGTGCCGCCGATCATCAACCGCTCCTCGTTCTCCTCGACGAGCGTCTCCAGCAGGGTGGAGAGCACCGTCGTGACCGTGCCGCGGTCCTCCGCCTCGAAGGCGTCCGGCAGATCCTCCACCAGACGCGGCACGTCGGAGAACCGGCGGCCCGCGACCCGGCTGTTGAGCCGCGCGCGCAGATCCGCCAGCGAGGACTCCCCGAAGGGCGCCGGGCAGTCCACCATCCGCTGCTCGACCCGCCCGGTGTCCGTGATCAGCACGAGCATCAGGCGCGCGGGCGCGAGCGAGAGGAGCTCCACGTGCCGCACGGTCGAACGGGTCAGGGACGGGTACTGCACGACGGCGACCTGACGGGTGAGCTGCGCGAGCAGCCGTACCGTGCGGGCCACCACGTCGTCGAGGTCGACGGCGCCGTCGAGGAAGTTCTGGATGGCCCGCCGCTCCGGGCCGGTCATCGGCTTGACGCCGGCCAGTTTGTCGACGAACAGCCGGTAGCCCTTGTCCGTGGGGATGCGCCCGGCGCTGGTGTGCGGCTGGGCGATGTACCCCTCGTCCTCCAGGGCGGCCATGTCGTTGCGGACCGTCGCCGGGGACACGCCGAGGTTGTGACGCTCGGTGAGCGCCTTCGACCCCACGGGCTCCTCGGTGCCGACGTAGTCCTGGACGATGGCGCGCAGAACCTGGAGCCTGCGTTCACTCAGCATCCGCGCGCACCTCCAAGAATCTCGTCCCCCAGTCCCCTGGGCGTCTCCTCTGGCACTCTTCACATCCGAGTGCCAACGTCCCCGGGCCAGTGTACGGCTGTGGGGTACACCCAGGGCAAGGTCGGCCCTCCACGGGACGTTGTGCAGCTAGCGTCGCGGCATGACGGTGACTTGGGAAGAGCTCGGATGGGAGCGGCTCGCGGCGGGGGTCGGCCGGGTGCGGCTGCCTGGCTGGGACTGCACGGCGGGGCTGGTCGTCGGGGCGGGCGCGGTGCTCATGGTGGACGCGGGGTCCAGCCTGGCGGAGGGGGTGCGGCTGCGGGCCCAGGCCGAGGAGCTCACCGGCGCGCGTGTGACCCATCTCGCGCTCACCCACCCCCATTTCGACCATGTGTTCGGCGCTGGGGCGTTCGCCGGCGCGGAGGTCTTCGGGGCGGTGGGCTCGGACTCGGTGCCGGCCGAGGAGCTGCGGGCGGACGCGGTGCGCAGCGGCCTCGACGAGCGGGCGGCGACCGAGGCCGTGGACACGCTCGTGCGGCCCCGCCATCCGGTCTGCGGCGAGTGGACCCTCGACCTGGGCGACGGCCGGCAGGTCCTGCTGGCCAACGTCGGCCCCGCCCACACCGCCCACGACCTCATGGTCCTCGTCCCCGGGGCGGCCGGCTCACCGGAGGTGGTGTTCTGCGGCGACCTGGTCGAGGAGTCCGGCGAACCGCAGGCCGGACCCGACGCCGTCCCCGGCCGCTGGCCCGCCGCTCTCGACCGTCTTGTGGACCTCGGCGGCGAGGACGCGGTGTACGTGCCGGGCCACGGCGCGACGGTGGACGCCGCGTTCGTGCGGGCCCAGCGCGACGCCCTGGCGGCCCGTTTCGGCGTGTCGCGCTGAGCGTGTGTCCCTGGCGCCGGGACTTCTCCTATCGTCATCCGAATGCGCAAGTACTCCACCGACCTGACCCCTCCCTGGAAGAAGCCGAAGCCCGTCCCCGAGGTCGCGGCGGACCCCGGTCTGGTCGTGGAGGAGCCCGGCACCGGGTTCTGCGGCGCGGTGATCCGCTGCGAGGCGGGCACCGTGACCCTGGAGGACCGCTTCGGCACACACCGGGTGTTCCCGCTGGAGCCGGGGGGCTTCCTGCTGGAGGGCCGGCCCGTCACCCTCGTCAGACCCGCCTCGGGGCCGGCCCGCCCCTCCCGCACCGCCTCCGGCTCGGTCGCCGTCCCCGGCGCCCGCGCCCGGGTCGCCCGCGCCGGACGCATCTACGTCGAGGGCCGGCACGACGCCGAGCTGGTCGAGAAGGTGTGGGGCGACGACCTGCGCATCGAGGGCGTCGTCGTGGAGTACCTGGAGGGCGTCGACGACCTGCCGTCGATCGTCGCGGAGTTCGCCCCGGGGCCGGACGCGCGGCTCGGGATCCTGGTCGACCACCTCGTGCCCGGCACCAAGGAGTGGCGCATCGCCCGGTCGGTGACCAGCGAGCACGCCCTGGTCGTCGGCCATCCCTACATCGACATCTGGGAGGCGGTGAAGCCCGCCTCCGTGGGCATCGGGTCCTGGCCGCGCGTGCCGCACGGGCAGGACTGGAAGACGGGGGTGTGCCGCGCCCTGGGCTGGCCGTCGGAGAACACGGGCGCGGTGTGGCAGGCCATCCTGAAGCGGGTGGGCTCCTACAAGGACCTGGAGCCGGAGCTGCTGGGCCGGGTGGAGGAACTGATCGACTTCGTCACGGCCCCGGCGTGACGCCCGCCGCCGCCCGGCGGCTCTCCGGGGCCCACCGGGACGCCTAGTCCACCAGGTCCCGCACCACCGCGTCGGCCAGCAGCCGCCCGCGCAGGGTCAGCACCGCCCGTCCCTCGCCGTAGGCGCCCTCTTGGAGCAGGCCCTCGCCGAGCGCCCGGCGGGACGCCGCAAGGCCGTCCGGCCGCAGCAGTGCGAGCGGCGCGCCCTCCCGCAGCCGCAGCTCCAGCAGGATCCGCTCGACCCGGCGGTCCTCGTCCGAGAGGACCTCCCGTCCGGCGCCCGGCGAGCGCCCGCCGTCGAGGGCCGCCGCGTACGCGCCGGGATGCTTGACGTTCCACCAGCGCACCCCGCCCACGTGCGAGTGCGCCCCGGGTCCGGCGCCCCACCAGTCGGCGCCGCGCCAGTACAGCTCGTTGTGCAGGCAGCGGGCCGCCTCCGAGGCAGCCCAGTTGGAGACCTCGTACCAGTCGTAGCCCGCCGCCGCCATCACCTCGTCCGCGATCAGATAGCGGTCCGCGTGGACGTCGTCGTCGGTCATCGGCACCTCGCCGCGGCGGATGCGGCGGGCGAGCTGCGTGCCCTCCTCGACGATCAGGGCGTAGGCCGAGACATGGTCGGGTCCCGCGCCCAGCGCCGCCTCCAGGGACGCCCGCCAGTCGTCGTCCGACTCGCCCGGGGTGCCGTAGATCAGGTCGAGGTTGACGTGCTCGAAGCCCTCGGCCCGCGCCTCCGCCACGCACGCCTCGGGGCGTCCCGGGGTGTGGGTGCGGTCGAGGACCTTCAGGACGTGCTGCCGGGCGCTCTGCATGCCGAAGGAGACACGGTTGAAGCCGCCCGCGCGCAGGGCCGCCAGATACGCCGGGTCCACGGACTCCGGGTTCGCCTCCGTCGTCACCTCCGCGTCCGCGGCCAGCCCGAACTCGTCGCGGATCGCGCCCAGCATCCGTACCAGGTCGGACGCGCCCAGCAGGGTCGGGGTGCCGCCGCCGACGAAGACGGTGCGGACCTCGCGCGGGTCGTCGCCGAGGACCTTGCGGGCCAGCCGGATCTCGTCGATCAGGGTGTCCGCGTAGTTGTCCCGGGAGGCGAGGACGCCGCCGGTGCCGCGCAGCTCGGTCGCGGTGTAGGTGTTGAAGTCGCAGTACCCGCAGCGGGTCGCGCAGTACGGGACGTGCAGATAGAACCCGAGGGGGCGGTCGGCGGCGCCGGCGAGCGCGTGCGCCGGGAGCGCGCCGTCGTCGGGGACCGGCTCGCCGTCGGGAAGTGCGGAAGGCATGTCGTCCATTGTCCCGTACGTCCGCACCGATCCACGTCCGAGCCGTTGCGCGGCGGCATCGGGCCGCCTCCGGGACGGTCCCCGGCAAGCATCGGTCCACGTCCGGGACGGTCCCCCGGCCGTATCGGTCCGCGTGCCGGGCGTCCTGCCCGCGGCGGCCGGGCGCACGGGCCGGCCGGCCCGGGGCGGCGCGCGCTCGGGCCGCTCTCAGGCCAGCAGGTCCGCGCCCAGCGGCCGCCCGGGGCCCGCCCCCGGCAGGATGTAGGCGAGCGCCGAGCCCCGCGTCTCGGTGAACCCGTTCAGCTCGTCGCGGGTCGCCATCCGCCGCTGCACCCGGGTGAAGAGAGCCGGGTCCCGCATGAAGGCGAGGAACAGCAGGCCCTGGTCGGTGGGACCGTCGGCGTAGGAGTAGCCGCGGCGCAGCATCCGGGCTCCGCCGTCGTGCAGGGAGCTGACCACGCCGACGTGGGAACGCGCCGGGGTGAGGTAGTGCCCCTTCGGGGACTTGGCGAAGACGTCGACCTCGGCGTGCTCGGGGCCGCCCGGCAGCGGGCCGCCCGTCGAGCGGCGGCGGCCGACGACCTCCTCCTGACGGTGCACGGCGAGCCGCGCGAAGTCCTCCACCCGCAGATGCACGCGCCGGACGACGAGGTAGGTGGCGTCGTCCGTCCACACCCAGCGTTCGCACTCCCCGGGGCTCGGGTTGGCGCTGCCGTTCCTGAAGCCGAGCAGGTCGCGCGGGGTGCCGCCGCCGTCCGGGGACGGGGGCAGGAAGCCGGACTGCCGCCAGCGCGGGCTCAGGGTCTCCCCGGCCAGCCGGGTGAGGGACTCGGCCGTCTCGTCGGCCGCGTCGGAGTCGTCGGCGCACAGCTGCACGAGCACGTCACCGCCGCAGCGGGCGGGGTCGAGGCGGTCGCCGGGGAACGAGGGCAGCTCGCGCAGGGCGGTGGGGGCGGACACGCCGAGAAGGGCGGGCAGGCGAGGGCCGACGCCCACCGTGGCGGTGAGCCGCGCCTCCTGGGAGCCGTCCGCCTCCCGCGTCTCGGCGAGCGCGTCGGTCCAGGCCTCCAGCACCTCCTTCAGCGCCCGTGCGCCGGCCGCGCCGCGCACGGCGGGATCGAGGTCGTAGGCCAGGAGCAGCGCGGTGGACTGCCGGGGTGTCGTCACGCCGGCCTGGCGGACGCCGTGGCCGCCGGGACCGGAGCCGGAGCCGGAGCCGGGCCCGGGGGCGCCCGGGTGCGGCGGACCGGCCGCACGGGTACAGGCGGTCGCGGTGAGCCCGAGCCCCGCGCCGGCGATCAGGACGCGTCGACGCAGGGGCGCGTCGATGGGGCTATTCGTTGCCTTCGGCACGAAACGGACGATACATCTGCGGGGGCGGACATCCGTTCTCCCCCGCCCGTCCCCGTGGCCGCCCGAGCGGGCGCTACTCCGCCTGGAGCACCAGCAGGGCCAGGTCGTCCTCGGGAGGCTGCTCGCCGAACGCGTGGACCAGGCCTCGGATCCGCTCCGCGATCAGATCCGCGTCGAGGCCCACGCAGCCCGCCAGCGCGGCGGCGAGCCCTGCCTCGTCGTCGAACTGGCGCAGCCCCGACCGCCGTTCGGTCACGCCGTCCGTGACGCACAGCAGGGTGTCGCCGGGCCGCAGCCGCAGGCTGTCGCAGGTGTAGGCGACGTCCTCGATGACCCCCAGCAGGGTCTGCGGGTGCCCGGCCGTCGCGACCGAGCCGTCCGGGCCGAGCACCAGCGGCAGGGGATGCCCGGCGGAGGCGAAGGTACAGCGCACGCCGCCCTCGAAGGGGGCCAGTTCGCCGTAGAGGAGGGAGAGGAAGCGGGTCTGCGGGCCGTCCCCCGGAACGACGGGCCCGACGAAGGCCCGGGCGGCGGCGTCGGCGGCCTCGGTCGCGTCGTCGAGGAGCAGCTGGTTGAGGCGGTCCAGCACGTCGGCCACGCCGTAGCCCTCGCGGGCCAGCAGCCGCAGCCAGGGCCGGGCCAGACCGATGACCACGGCCGCCTCCGGCCCCTTGCCCTGCACGTCGCCCACCGCGAAGCACCAGCGGCCGTCCCCGGCCGGGAACAGGTCGTAGAAGTCGCCGCTCGGCCCGCCCTGCTCGCGCGGCTCGTAGACGAGCGCGCTGCGCACGCCGGGGATCTCGGCGACCGCGCCGGGCAGCAGCCCGCGCTGGAGAACGGCGCTGATGGTGGCCTGGCGGGCGTACTGACGGGCCGCCCCGATGGCCAGCGCCACCCGGCGGCCGAGGTCCTCGACGAGCCCGGTGACCTCGTCGGGGAAGACGACCGGTCCGGCGCGCCCGATCACCAGTGTGCCCAGCGGACGGCCGCCGGCGATCAGCCGGTAGGCGAGCGCCGCGCCGTGCGGGCCGAGCGACGCGCCGGGCCAGGGGAACGGCTCGGGTCCGGAACGCGGACCGCCGTCGGGCGGACAGGGGGGATCCTTCTCCAGGGTCCCGCGCAGCTCCTCGATGCGGTTCTCACTGGCGTGCCAGACCCGGGCCAGCCGCGGTCCCGGCCCGCCGGCCCACTCGCCGCGTCCGCTGACCTCGTCCTCCAGCCACACCGCGCACCAGTCGGCGAGCCGCGGCACGAGCAACTGGCCGGTCAGCGCCGCCACCAGGTCCTCGTCGAGCTGTCCGGCCAGCAGGTCGGACGCCTCCGCGAGGAAGGAGAGGGCGCCGCGGTTGAGCCAGTCCCGGTCACCCCGGTCCCGCCGGGCGACCGGCTGCGGCGCGGGCGCGAAGGCCGTCGGCGGGCCCGGGGCGTCGGAGACGGCGACGGCGGCAGCGGCAGCGGCCGGATGAGCGTGCCCGGGGACGGATGGGCCCGGGAGGCCGCCGTGTCCGGGGCCGGCGCTTCCGGGGCTACCGTGTCCGGGGCCGGTGAGACCCGGGAGGCGGTCGGGTCCGCGCCCGGTGGGGCCGTGCCCGTCACCGCCGAGGCCCGGTCCCGGATCGAGGGTCGGGGCGAGGGCGAGGGCGGGGTCGGGGTCGGGCGCGAGGGCGGGAGCGACGGCGGGGTCGAGGGCTGGGTCCGGGAGCTCGGGGCTGGGCAGCAGGCGGGCCCAGACCGTCTTCGTCCCCCTGCGGTACGTCACTCCCCAGGCGTCGGCGAGCGTGGCGACCAGGCGCAGGCCACGGCCGTACTCCGGGATCTCGCACGGCGTCTCGCCGCCGCCGTCGCGCGGGGAGCGGGAGGGGTGATGGTCGCCGACCTCGACGACGACCGCCGGGCAGCCGTCGGGACGGCCGGGCTCCTCCTCCAGCCGGCACACCAGCTCCACATCGGTGCCGGCGTGCACGACGGCGTTGGTGACGAGCTCGCTGACGACGAGTACCGCGTCCTGCGCCAGGCGCTCGCCGAGCTCCTCGGCCGGCGCCCGGCCCGTGCCCGCCCACTCCGTCAGCGCGGCGCGGACCAGATCGCGGGCGGCGCCGGGCGCGAGGGGGCTCCCGACCAGCGCGGCGCGGACGCACGGGAGCCCGGGCGCGTACGCGGGCGCGCCGAAGGGCCGGGAGGCGGTCTCCCGTTGCGTCGGAATGGCCCCCATGCGCAGCTCCCCGGACGGTTCGGATGCCCTCAGGGTGACAGACCGATCCCGGTCATGAGCGCTGGGTTACCGAAGTGGTCCGTCCTGGGCGCGAAGCGTGCCGCGCGGGTGTTCGCGCTTGTTCGATGACGCACGGTTGAGGGGCGGAATCCGAGCGTGCGGGCCCCGCCCCCGCCCACGCCCCGCGCTACGCCTCGCGCGCTCCGGCGTACATCTCGTCGATGAGGTGCTTGTACTCCCGCTCCACGACCGGCCGCTTCAGCTTCAGGCTCGGCGTGATCTCGCCGTGCTCGACGTCGAGGTCGCGGGGCAGCAGCCGGAACTTCTTGATGGTCTGCCAGCGCTGGAGACCCTCGTTGAGCCGCTTGACGTACCCGTCGACGAGCTCGACCGTCGCGGGGGCGGCGACGACCTCTTCGTACGGCTTTCCGGCCAGCCCGTTGTCCTTCGCCCAGTCGAGGATCGACGGCTCGTCCAGCGCGATGAGCGCCGTGCAGTAGTTCCGGTCGGCGCCGTGCACCAGGATGTTGGAGACGTACGGGCACACCGCCTTGAACTGGCCCTCGACCTCGGCGGGCGCGATGTACTTGCCGCCGGAGGTCTTGATCAGGTCCTTCTTGCGGTCGGTGATGCGCAGGTACCCGTCGGGCGAGAGCTCGCCGATGTCGCCGGTGTGGAACCAGCCGTCGGCCTCCAGGACCTCGGCGGTCTTCTCGGGGAGCTGGTGGTAGCCCTCCATGATGCCGGGGCCGCGCAGCAGGATCTCCCCGTCTTCGGCGATGCGCACCTCCGTGCCGGGCAGCGGCTTGCCGACCGTGCCGGTGCGGTAGGCCTCGCCGGGGTTGACGAAGGAGGCGGCGGAGGACTCCGTCAGGCCGTAGCCCTCCAGGATGTGGATGCCGGCGCCGGCGAAGAAGTAGCCGATCTCCGGGGCGAGGGCGGCGGATCCGGACACACAGGCGCGCAGGTTGCCGCCGAAGGCCTCGCGGATCTTGGCGAAGACGAGCGCGTCGGCCACCTTGTGCTTGGCGCCCATGCCGAAGGGGACGGACATGCTGCCGGTGCGCCGGAAGTTGTCCTGCGCGGCCTTGGCGTACTCGCGGGAGACCTCGGCGGCCCACTGGAAGATCTTGTACTTGGCCCCGCCGCCCGCGCGGGCCTTGGCGGCGACCCCGTTGTAGACCTTCTCGAAGATGCGCGGCACGGCCGCCATGTACGTGGGCCGGACGATCGGCAGATTCTCGATGATCTTGTCGACGCGGCCGTCGACGGCGGTGACGTGACCGACCTCGATCTGGCCGGAGGTGAGCACCTTGCCGAAGACGTGCGCGAGCGGCAGCCACAGGTACTGGACGTCGTCGCCGCTGATCAGACCCGTCGCGGCGATCGCCTTCGCCATGTACGACCAGTTGTCGTGCGGCAGGCGCACGCCCTTGGGGCGGCCGGTGGTGCCGGAGGTGTAGATGAGGGTGGCGAGCTGGTCCGAGGTGATCGCGGCGACGCGGTCCTTGATCAGCCCGGGCTCCTTCTCCAGCCGGGCCGCGCCGCGCTTCTCCAGCTCGTCGAGGGTGAGGATCCAGTCCGCGGTCTCCACGCCGGCCGGGTCGATCACGACCACATGGGTGAGGGCGGGCAGCTCGGCGCGCTTCTGAACCGCCTTGGCGAGCTGGGCCGCGTCCTCGGCGATCAGCACCCGGCTCTCGGAGTCGGAGAGGATGAACGCCGACTCCTCGGCGTTGGTCTGCGGGTAGACCGTGGTGGTGGCCGCCCCCGCGCACATGATGCCGAGGTCGGCGAGGATCCACTCGATCCGGGTGGAGGCGGCCAGTGCCACCCGCTCTTCGGCCCGCACCCCCAGTTCGATGAGGCCGGCCGCGATCGCGTAGACCCGCTCGGCGGACTGCGCCCAGCTCAGCGACCGCCAGTCGTCGGGGCCCTCGCCGGACGCCGTCGGCACCGGGTAGCGGTAGGCCTCGGCGTCGGGCGTGGCCGCCACGCGCTCCAGGAAGAGGCCCGCGACGGACGGCGGACGGTTCTCGATCAGTGTCTGTGTGTCGCTCACGACATCCTCCGGGGCCCGCGAAGGTGCGGCCGGCTCGTTGCGGCGTCGTTCGACGCGGCTTGTGTTGACGGTGGCTGCTGTTGACCGCGGCTGTTGTTTAACTCACGAGTAACTACCGAGCAGGGATCAGAGTAGAGGGCGACTGGCCAGCGCGTAAGGGGCTCCGGACCGTCACTTTCTCCTGGATACAGGGACAGGGCCCGCCGCGCTCACGCACGACGGGCCCTGGACTCCTGCGCCGAATGGGCTATTTCTTGGCCTTGCCGGATCCCGCGCTGTCGTCGCTGCTCAGGACGGCGATGAAGGCCTCCTGCGGAACCTCCACGGAACCCACCATCTTCATCCGCTTCTTGCCTTCCTTCTGCTTCTCCAGCAGCTTGCGCTTCCGGGAGATGTCACCGCCGTAGCACTTGGCGAGGACGTCCTTGCGGATGGCGCGGATGGTCTCGCGGGCGATGACCCGGGAGCCGATGGCCGCCTGGATGGGCACCTCGAAGGCCTGCCGCGGGATGAGCTCGCGCAACTTGGCGACCAGCCGCACACCGTAGGCGTACGCGGCGTCCTTGTGGGTGATGGCGGAGAAGGCGTCGACCTTGTCGCCGTGCAGCAGGATGTCGACCTTGACCAGGCTGGAGGTCTGCTCGCCGGTGGGCTCGTAGTCGAGCGAGGCGTAGCCGCGGGTCTTGGACTTCAGCTGGTCGAAGAAGTCGAAGACGATCTCCGCGAGGGGCAGCGTGTAGCGGATCTCGACGCGGTCCTCGGAGAGGTAGTCCATGCCGAGCAGCACACCGCGGCGGGTCTGGCACAGCTCCATGATCGAGCCGATGAACTCGCTCGGCGCCAGGATGGTGGCGCGCACGACCGGCTCGTACACCTCCGAGATCTTCCCCTCGGGGAACTCGCTCGGGTTGGTGACGACGTGCTCGGAGGCGTCCTCCATGACCACCCGGTAGACCACGTTCGGCGCGGTGGCGATGAGGTCGAGACCGAACTCGCGCTCCAGCCGCTCACGGATCACGTCGAGGTGCAGCAGGCCGAGGAAGCCCACGCGGAAGCCGAAGCCCAGCGCGGCCGAGGTCTCCGGCTCGTAGACCAGCGCGGCATCGTTGAGCTGCAGCTTGTCGAGGGCCTCGCGCAGCTCGGGATAGTCGGAGCCGTCGAGCGGATACAGACCCGAGAAGACCATCGGCTTGGGGTCCTTGTAACCGCCGAGGGCCTGGGTCGCCCCCTTGTGCAGGGTGGTGATGGTGTCGCCGACCTTGGACTGGCGGACGTCCTTCACACCGGTGATCAGATACCCCACCTCGCCCACGCCGAGGCCGTCCGCGGACAGCATCTCGGGCGAGTTGGTGCCGATCTCCAGCAGCTCGTGCGTGGCGTTCGTCGACATCATGCGGATGCGCTCGCGCTTGTTGAGCTGGCCGTCGATGACACGGACGTACGTCACGACACCGCGGTAGGAGTCGTAGACCGAGTCGAAGATCATCGCGCGGGCGGGGGCGTCCGCCACGCCGACCGGCGCCGGGATCTCCTTGACGACCTTGTCGAGCAGCGCGTCGACGCCGAGACCGGTCTTGGCGGACACCCGCAGCACGTCGTCCGGGTCGCAGCCGACCAGGTTGGCGAGCTCCTCGGCGAACTTCTCGGGCTGCGCGGCCGGCAGGTCGATCTTGTTCAGCACGGGGATGATCGTGAGGTCGTTCTCCATCGCCAGGTAGAGGTTGGCGAGGGTCTGGGCCTCGATGCCCTGGGCGGCGTCGACGAGCAGGACCGTCCCCTCGCAGGCCGCGAGCGACCGCGAGACCTCGTACGTGAAGTCGACGTGCCCCGGGGTGTCGATCATGTTGAGGATGTGCGTGTTGCCCGGATCCTGAGTCGGGGCCCAGGGCAGGCGCACGGCCTGGGACTTGATCGTGATACCGCGCTCGCGCTCGATGTCCATCCGGTCGAGGTACTGAGCGCGCATCTGCCGCTGCTCGACCACGCCGGTCAGCTGGAGCATCCGGTCGGCGAGCGTGGACTTGCCGTGGTCGATGTGCGCGATGATGCAGAAATTGCGGATCAGAGCCGGGGCGGTACGGCTCGGCTCGGGCACAGTCTTAGGGGTCGCGGGCACGCAGGGTCCTGTCTCTTGAGGCGCCTTATGCCTCGGGTCGGATCGATACGTAGGCTCCATGGTCCCATGGGCGGCGACCGGGGACCGGTTTGGGCCACTCGCGGCACCACTGGTAGTCTGGGCAGCTGTGTCTCATGCCCTCTCAGCGCGAGGCACACCTCAGAAAATCACCTGGCACGGGACCTTCACGGCTCCGCGCCTGAACCTGCAAAGGCTCATTCGTGGCGAACATCAAGTCCCAGATCAAGCGGATCAAGACCAACGAGAAGGCCCGGCTGCGCAACAAGGCCGTCAAGTCCTCCCTGAAGACCGCGATCCGCAAGGCCCGCGAGGCTGCTGCCGCGGGTGACGTCGAGAAGGCCACCGAGTACCAGCGCGCTGCCGCGCGTCAGCTCGACAAGGCCGTCTCGAAGGGCGTCATCCACAAGAACCAGGCCGCCAACAAGAAGTCGGCGCTTGCTTCCAAGGTCGAGACCCTCAAGGGCTGAACCCCTCAACTGATCTGATCGCCGGAGGGGTCCAGAGCGGGCCCTCTCATCCGCTCCCGTCCGGCACCCCGAGCCTGTACGCGGCCTGCGTTCGCCACGCGGGTACGGGCTCACCAGCTTGAAACAAGCGTGAACAGCTTGTGCCGAAGGCCCCGGCGCCCCGCCCTTCCCCAGGGCGCGAGCCGGGGCCTTCGGCATGCGCCGGGGGGCCGGGGGGCCGGGGCCTTCGAGATACCCGGGCATCACGACGACCGGCCATTACGGCCTCTCGCCTTCACGACCAGAAGTCGTTGCTCGTGTCGATGTCCTGCACGCACTGGTCGAGGTCGGTGATCTTGTCGCCGACGATCCGGAAGACGATGCACCCGTCTTCGTCCATGTGCTTGCCGCTCCGGTCGGCGATGGAGTGGTGCATCGCGACGGCATGCCCCCGGCCGTCCACCAGCACGTTGCGCAACTCGACGCGCAGCGTCCCGGCCGTCTCCGAGAGGAGCCTGCCGTACATGTCCGTGATCGCGTCGAGGCCCTTGAAGTCCCCGGAGAGCGGGTGGGACCCGGGCACGTGATGCGTGCAGTCGCCCGTCATCAGCCCGCGCAGGACGTCCATGTCCCCGCGGGAGAAAGCGTCGTAGCCCCTGCGGATCAAGGCTGCGTGCGGGTGTTCAGCCATGTCGATCGCCACCTTTCGCATGCGCCGGCGATGTGCGGCTGGTACGTCCGATTCTCCTCCCCCGCGAGGGAAGGGCCACTGGATCAGCGCGGGGATCGGGGGGGAGGGCGGGGAGGGGGAGGGCGGCGTGGACGGTGGCAGGGGGAGGGCGGCGTGGACGGTGGCAGGCGAGGGGCCGCGTGGACGGTGACAGTGACGGGCCCGCGTGGGTGGCCGGCGGCAGGGGAGGCGGTGCGGACGGTGGAAGTGGCAGGCAGCGCGGCTGGTGGGAGCGGGGGCGGAGGTGGGGTGATCCGGTGAGGCGGGGCGGCTGGCTAGCCGCGTCCGCCGGAACGGGCGGCGCGCGCGATGGTCACGACCGCCTTCTCCAGGGCGTACTCGGGATCGTCGCCGCCGCCCTTCACTCCGGCGTCCGCCTCGGCCACCGCCCGCAGCGCGACGGACACCCCGTCCGGCGTCCAGCCCCGCATCTGCTGTCGCACCCGGTCGATCTTCCAGGGCGGCATGCCCAGCTCCCGTGCGAGGTCGGCAGGGCGTCCGCCGCGCGCGGAGGACAGCTTGCCGATGGCCCGCACGCCCTGGGCGAGCGCACTGGTGATCAGCACGGGCGCGACGCCGGTGGCCAGCGACCAGCGCAGCGCCTCCAGCGCCTCGGCGGCCCGCCCCTCCACCGCCCGGTCCGCGACGGTGAAGCTCGACGCCTCGGCCCGCCCGGTGTAGTACCGCCCGACCACGGCCTCGTCGATGGTCCCCTCGACGTCGGCGACGAGCTGCGACACGGCCGACGCCAGCTCGCGCAGATCGCTGCCGATGGCATCGACCAGCGCCTGGCACGCCTCGGGCGTGGCCGACCGCCCGGTCGCCCGGAACTCCTGTCTGACGAAGGCCAGCCGGTCCGCCGGCTTGGTCATCTTCGGGCAGGCCACCTCCCGCGCGCCCGCCTTGCGCGCGGCGTCCAGCAGCCCCTTGCCCTTGGCTCCGCCCGCGTGCAGCAGCACGAGCGTGATCTCCTCGGCGGGCGCCCCGAGGTACGCCTTGACGTCCTTGATCGTGTCGGCGGACAGATCGTGCGCGTTGCGCACGACCACGACCTTGCGCTCCGCGAAGAGCGACGGGCTGGTCAGCTCGGCGAGGGTGCCGGGCTGCAGCTGGTCCGAACTCAGATCTCGTACGTCCGTGTCGGCGTCGGCAGCCCTGGCGGCGGCCACCACCTCCTGCACGGCGCGGTCGAGCAGGAGATCCTCCTGGCCCACGGCAAGCGTCACCGAGGCGAGAGGATCGTCGTTCGCAGTCTTCCTGGCCATCCCCGAAAGCATCCCACGCCGCACTGACAACCCGCCCACGCCGGACGCGGCGACCACCGGGCCGGGCGCAGACCTCCCCGGGGGCTTTCGGGTGGCTTCTGCTGAGCTTCCGGGTGGCTTCGGGGGGACTTCTGCCGGGCTCCGGGGACTTCTGGTGGGCTCCGGGGACTTCTGGTGGGCTCCGGGGACTTCTGGTGGGCTCCGGGGGACTCCTGCTGGGCTTCCGGGCGACTTCTGCTGGGCTTCGAGCGGGGCGCCTGGTGGGCTTCCGGGGGAGCGGAGGCTACGGATCCTCGCGCCACCCCTCCCACTCCGCCGCGAACCCGTCCAGCGCCCCCACGTCGAGTCGCTGCTCCTCGTCGTGCAGCAGGACGAGCCACTGCGCGTCCTCCGCGTCGTCCTCGCCGGCCAGGGCGTCCCGGACGATCCGCGGCTCCTCGCTCACCCCGAACCGCTCCCCGAGCTCCTGGGCCGCCGCCTCCGCGGCCTCGCGATCGGGCAGCACCAGCACATGTCGCACATCACTCACGAAGCCATCTTCCGACATGCGCGGACGGTGTCGTGCCCCGAGTCCGGAATACCGCGCGGCCGACATGCCCGGCGCGCCGCCGGAGGTCGAAGATCAACCCGCCTGCGTCTGCTGCACGATCTGCACGTCCAGCTCGACGGCGATACTGGGCCCGACCAGGGCGATGCCCCGCGCCAGCATCGTCTGCCAGCTGACGGTGAAGTCGTCCCGGTGCAGTTCGGTCCGTGCCCGGCAGGCCGCCCGCGCCTCGCCGTTCATGCCGCTGCCGAGCCCGAGATACTCCGTGTCGAGCGTGACCGTCCGCGTCACCCCGTGCAGCGACAGCGCCCCGGTGACGGCCCACCGGCTGCCGCCCTTGTGCACGAACCGCTCGCTGTAGAACTCGAGTGTCGGAAACCGTTCGACGTCCAAGAAGTCCGCGGACCGAAGATGGTCGTCCCGCATCCTGACGTTCGTGTCGATGGACGCCGCGCCGATCACCACGTGCATCGCCGACTGCTCCACCCGCTCGGCGATCCGCACCGCCCCGGCGAACGAGTTGAACCGCCCGTGGATCCGGGCGAGCCCGATGTGCCGCGCGGTGAACCCGATCGACGAATGCGTCGGCTCTATCTCCCAGTCTCCCGGCGCAGGCAGCTCCGGCGGTCGCGCCACCTGGAGCGTCACATCACCGAGCGAGGCCAGGGTGTTCTCGCCGACCGTCGCGGTCGCCCGGTAGGGCGTGTAGCCCTCGGCGGACACCGCGAGCCGGTACTCCCCCGCGGGCACCGTCGTCATGAACGCCCCGAAGGGATCGGTGCCACCGCTGACGACCTTGCGTCCCGTGGTGTCGCTCACCGCGAACTCCGCATGCGGCACCAGGGCGTTCACCGGATCGAGCACCCGGCAGCTCAGCACTCCGGCGTGCTCCGGGGTGTGGACCGCCGCGAGGGGACTCGTCCGCTGCACCCGGTTCGTACGGTTTCCCAGCCAACGGCCGAACATCCACGACACCCCTGCGCGACTTGACATCACTTGTTGCCGGAGAAGCATTCGATCACTGTTGCCGCTTTCGAGGCAAGACGAGCCCACATCGCGGGAAACCAGCGCATGTGCCGGTACTACGCACGAGTAGCCCCGTGTGACCGGAATCTTCCCCTGCGATCCCCCGGCCCCCCGCTGCCGTCCGCCCAGCTCCCGCTCGCCCGGCTCCCGCCAGCTCCCGTCCGCCTTGCCGCCTTACCGCACCGCCTCCGTCCGCACCGTCGGCACCCGCTCCAACGTGATGCCGAACCGCTCCCGATAGGTCTGCAGAATCTCCTCGTCATCGGTCAGTTCGTTCTCCCGGCTCACTCCGTCGGCGGCCGTCACCTTCAGCCGACGCCCGCTGAGCGTGATCCTCCCGCCGTCCTCGGTGAGCCGCGAGCAGATCAGCGACCTCGTGAAATGCGACTCCGGCGAAGTGCTGTGCCACCAGGCTCCCGCCACGAAGTCCCGCAACACCCGGGGCCGCGCCTCCAGTCGGTACACCCGCGCACCGTCCAGCACGACGTCCAGGTCCCGCACCGCCGAACCGACTCCGCTCGCTGCACCCGCCAGGTGCGGACCGGCCTCGACGATCCTGAAGACCCCGGCAGGATCTGGCTGTTCATCCGCCCGTCCCCACTGCAGCGGGTAGTGACTGTGCGCCCCGAACCCGACGTCCGCCAGCCACTCCCCCGCGTCCGCCGTCCGCACCAGCAGCGCGAGATGGTCGTAGGGAATGCCGAGCCGTTCCTCGTCCCCGTACACCCGTGCCGCCAGCAGCGTGACCTCGAACCCCAGCGCCGCGAGCAGCGCCCCGAACGCCCCGTTCAGCTCGTAACAGAACCCTCCCCTGCGCTCCTCGACGACCTTCGCCACCAACCTCCTCTCCTCCAGCACGATCTCCTCGCCGAGATGCACCGACAGATTCTCGAACGGCACGGCCCGCAGATGCCGCAGATGCAACTCACGGAGCAGACCGACGGTGGGCTCGTACACCAACCCGGAACCGGAGCCGGAACCGGAGCCGGAACCGGAGCCGGAGACGGAGCCAGCGCCAGAGACGGAGCCGGACCCCGGGGCTGGGGTGTGGCCGGGGTCGACGCCAGGGTCAACGCCAGGGTCGACGCCGGGGTCGGACACTGCGCAGGGCGCGGCGAGACCCAGGCGTTCCAGGTAGGCATCGACGAGGCGAACACCGAGCCCTGAACGCGCTTCGAAACGGTGGGCCCCCGACTGCCCGCCACCGGAGCCGACACCTGAACCGGCTCCGAAGGCGGCATCGGAGCCGGAACCTGCATCGGCACCTGCATCGGCACCGGAATGGACACCGGCGCCGGACGGGGAGGCGCGGAGGGAGGGCTGGACGGCGGCAGGGCGCCGGATGGAAGGGTCGGAAGGGGCGAGAGGGGCGAGAGGGGCGGGGAGACCGGAAGGGTCGGGAGCCTCTTGGTCGGCCTGTGCGGGATCCATGTCCTCAGTCTCGCGCCACCCGCATGTCCCCGCCCGCATCCGCGACGACGGCCAACGCCCCGTCTCGGTCCGTCCGCATGACGACCGCGCCGCCCGCACGCAGCGCCGCCACCGTGCTGGGCGCCGGGTGGCCGTACGGGTTGCCTTCGCCGCACGAGATCAACGCCAGCCGTGGCGCCACCGCTCGTATGAGGTCGAGGTCCTGGTAGGCCGAGCCGTGGTGCGCCACCTTGAGCACGTCCACTCCACGCACCAGCTCGGCCGCCGGTGATCGCGCCAGTGCCTGCTGCGCCGGGGGTTCGAGATCCCCGAGCAGCAGCATCCGCAGGCCCGCCGAACGCACGAGGAGCGTGACGCTCGCATCGTTGGGACCGTCCGGTTCCGGGGCCGGGCCCGGTGGCGGCCACAGCACCTCCCAGTCGAGCGCACCGACTCTTCGCCGCTCCCCGGCCGCGGCCCGCACCACGGGGACGTTCCGCGCCCGCGCCTCCTTCCGCACGAAGTCCGCCTGCTCCCGGGGCTCCTCGAACCCCGTCGTCTCGATCGCCCCCACCGCCCGGCCGCGCAACACCCCTGGCAGTCCGGCCACATGGTCGGCGTGGAAGTGGGTGAGCACGACAAGCGGCACCCGGGTGACGCCCAGCGTATGCAGGCACCGGTCGACCAGCTTCGGATCCGGCCCGGCGTCCACCACCACGCCCACGCCCTCGCCGGCTGCGAGGACGGTCGCGTCCCCTTGTCCCACGTCGCACATCGCCAATCGCCAGCCGGGCGGCGGCCAGCCCGTGAGCACCCTGGTCAGCGGCGGCGGCTGCACCACCACGAGCAGCAGCAGCGCCGCACAGAGCCCGCACAGCCACGGGTATCTCAGCACGCGTCGTCCGAGCATCACCGCTGCTGCCGTGGCCATGGCCAGCAGCAGGGCTCCGCCCCAGCTCCCCGGCCAGTCCACCCCTGCGCCGGGCAACGCCGCCCCGGCCCGAGCCACTCCCGCGATCCACCCCGCCGGCCAACTCGCCAACCAGGCAAGCAACTTGGCCACCGGCATCGCCACCGGCGCCGTCGCCAGCGCCGCGAAGCCCAGCACCGTGGCCGGAGCGACCGCGAACTCCACCAGGAGATTGCACGGCACCGCCACCAGACTCACCCGTGCCGACAGCACCGCGACGACCGGGGCGCACACAGCCTGGGCGGCTCCTGCCGCCGCCAGCGCCTCCGCGAGCCGCGACGGCACCCCGCGCCGTCGCAGCGAGGCGCTCCACCGCGGGGCCAGCGTCAACAGCGCCCCGGTGGCGAGGACGGACAGCAGGAACCCGTAACTCCTGGCCAGCCAGGGGTCGTAGAGCACCAGCAGCAGAACCGCCGTCGCCAGCGCCGGGATGAGCGATCTGCGGCGCCCGGTCGCCAGAGCGAACAGCACGATCGCTCCGCAGGCCGCGGCCCGCAGCACGCTGGGGTCGGGACGGCACACCACGACGAATCCGAGCGTGAGCACTCCGCCCAGCAGCGCGGTCGTCCGCAGAGGGACGCCCAGCCGAGGCGCCAGGCCTCGTCGCTCGACCTGCTGGGCCAAGCCCGGCGGCCCCAGGAGCAACGCGAGGATGATCGTGAGATTGCTCCCGGAGACGGCGAGGGTGTGGGCCAGATCCGTGTCCTTGAAGGCCTCGTCCAGCTCGGGCGTGATGCGCGAGGTGTCTCCGACGACCAGCCCCGGCAGCAGCGCCCGCGCGTCCGTCGGCAGCCCCTCGGTGGCCGTCCGCAGTCCCGCCCGCAGCCGCCCCGCCAACCGCTGCACGGCCGTCGGCTCCCTCACCGTCACCGGCTCGGCATGCTTGCGTACCCGCAAGACTGCCGCGATCCGGTCTCCTGTGGCCAAGGGAAGCGCCAGCCGCCCTGTCACCCGCAACCGGGTCGACGGCAGCAGTTCGAGCCATGACGCACCGGGCCTCCCTCCGGAACTCCCCGCGCCATCGGCCCCGCCCTGGCCACGCTTCACGTCCGCGTCCACGTCCGCGTCTCCGGCTCCGGCTCCGGCTCCGGCTCCGGCTCCGGCTCCGGCTCCGGCTCCCCAGCGTCCGGCGAACCCGGCCCGTCCTGCGAACCCCGGATGCGAGCCCGACGTGCCCCAGCCCGAGCCGACGTCCACGATCACCAGCACCGGCGCCCGCGTCGCCACCGCCGTCCGGTCCGGCCCCTCGACGCTGCGCACCTCCGCTTCGATGAGGACGGAGTCGGGGGTCAGGTGGTCACCCCTGACTCTGGGCCGGGCGAGCCGTGGATCGGACGTGATCTCCACCTCTACGGTGACCGTCGCGTACTCCCGCGCCAGCGCGGGTACCGGCCCCCGCCGCAGGTCGGTCCCGTGCAGCCCGGCCGACGCGGCAGCCGCAGCCACGCACAGCAAAGAGGCGGCGACGGTGACTCGGGGCCAGGCCCTTCTGCCGCCGACGGCCGACTCCGACGCCCGGCTCCCACCGCCGGCGCGGTCGCGCCACCCGGCATCGTCTGCTCCGCGCCGCCGATGCACCAGCAGCAGGGCGCCGGCAGCCAGCAGGCAGACGACCACGAGGCCGCCCACCAGCTCCGGCGAGGCGCCCAGCGTCGACGCGGCGGTCGCCCAGGCCGCGAGCGCGGGGGGCACGAGCCGCAGATCCAGCGGACCTTCCTGACGCGGGTGGGCGTCACCGAGTCGCCTGCCGGAGGCGGCGTGCACGGTACGACGGGTGCGGGAGCCGAACGCGGCCCGCACGCCGACGCCCGCGACCGTCGGCCTGCCCCTGACCACAGGGTCACGCGCTGCAAGCCCTCCGGATCCTGGGCCGCCGACTGGGGGTGTCGTGTGCTCACTGGCCTCGCGCCTCATGGCCGCACGAGATTTCGCAGATCGGCGAAGCGTCGCTCACCGATACCGTTGACCTCGCGCAGCTCGTCCACGGAGCGGAAACCACCGTGCTGTGCCCGGTAGTCGACGATGTGCTGCGCCAGCACCGGCCCCACGCCGGGCAGGGTGTCGAGTTGGTCCACGGTGGCCGTGTTGAGAGAGACGAGAGCCGCAGGTCCCGCTCCTGCCGCCGCTCCCGCTCCCGCCCCGGCTCCGGCTCCGGCTGCGACGCCACCGGCCGGTGCGGGTCCGCCGACGACGACCTGCTCTCCGTCGACGAGGAAACGCGCGCGGTTGAGACCGTCGGTGTTGGTGCCCGGTCGAACACCACCGGCGGCGTCCAGTGCGTCGACCACACGTGAGCCGGCCGGGAGACGATGGATCCCGGGCTTCCGTACCTTGCCGCTGACGTCCACCACGATCTCGGCCCCGGCCGTGCCTCCAGGACCAGGCGGTCCCGTGGCATCGGGCGACTCGCCCGCCGACTTCTGCCGGCCCATGTCATAAGGAGCCGCGGCCCGCACGACCTCCGGCGCTCGGACGGGCTGGGTCCGGCCGACCCAGAAGTGCTGAACGGCGAAGACCGCGGCTGCTGCCAACAGCACGGTGAGCGCGAACACGCTCCTGCGTTCCAGTCCACAGCGCGTCTGCAACCACACCGGCATCCGCTCCCGCAGCGCAAGCCCAGCCCGCTCCCGCCACACCACCGCCCCACGAGGGACCGCACCGCCGGCGGCACGGCCCTCGGCATCGACAGCGGTATCGGAATCCGTATCGGCATGGGCATCGCTATGGGCATCGATGCCCATAGCGGAACGCCGACCCCCCACCCCCGCGCCCACACCCCCGCTTCCACCGCCTCCACCGCCTCCACCGCCACCACCGCCACCGCCCCCACCGGACTGCTGTCCCCTCTCCATGTCCCGCTGAAGACGAGTCCGTTCGGCGAACAGCGCCTCCGCCCGTCGACGGTTTTCTTCCGCCGAGGCATGGCCGTGACGGTGCCCGCCCCGGCCCCCGCCAGGTGAACGACGTCGTGGGGAGCGGCCGTCGGAGCCGGGAGGCCGACCGGGGCCGCTGGTCGCGTCGGTGTCGCGTGTGCGTGATCGAAGTGCCATGCGACGAGGATCGGACACTTCACCGAACCGCGATGATCTTGCTCAATTCCGGGGGAAAACCATCGGGTTGTGGATAACTCCACCACTCGCACGAGTGAGGGACCCTCTCACCTCGGCGAGACCACGACCCCCAGCAGTCCCGGTCCGGTATGCGCCCCGATCACCGCTCCGACCTCGCTCACATGCAGGTCGACGAGTCCGGGCACCCGTGCACGCAGACGGTCCGCGAGCGCGGACGCCCGGTCGGGGGCGGCGAGATGGTGCACTGCGATGTCGACCGGCGCGCTTCCGGCCCGCTCGGCGCCGATCTCCTCCAGGCGGGCGATCGCCCGCGACGCCGTGCGCACCTTCTCCAGGAGGTCGATGCGGCCCCCCGCCAGCTGGAGCAGCGGCTTGACGGCGAGCGCGGAGCCCAACAGGGCCTGCGCGGTGCCGATTCGGCCGCCGCGGCGCAGATAGTCGAGGGTGTCGACGTAGAAGTAGGCGGACGTGCCGGCGGCCCGCTTCTCGGCCGCGGTGACCGCCTCGTCGACCGTGCCGCCCGTCTCGGCGGCCTCGGCGGCCGAGAGCGCGCAGAATCCGAGCGCCATCGCGACCATGCCGGTGTCCACCACCCGCACCGGCACCGGGGCCTCGCGCGCCGCGACGACGGCCGCGTCGTAGGTGCCGGACAACTCGGCGGAGAGGTGAAGGGAGACGATGCCGGTGGCACCGGCATCGGCGACCTTGCGGTAGGTCTCGGCGAAGACCTGAGGGCTGGGGCGCGAGGTGGTGACGGGGCGTCGCTTCTGCAGTGCCTGGGCGAGGGAGCGGGTGGAGATCTCGTTGCCCTCTTCAAGAGCCTGGTCGCCGAGGACGACGGTCAACGGCACCGCGGTGATGCCGTGGCGCTCCATCGTCCGCTGCGGCAGATAGGCCGTTGAATCCGTGACGATAGCGACATGGCGGGACATGACCTGGAGGTTACCTGGCGTAGCCTCCGCACGGCAGCCCGGCCCCTCGCACCCGGACCGCCCTTGACCGAATCAAATACCACGCCTGGCGACACCGAAACCCGCGCTCTCGTCAGGTGGTGCTCTCGGGGCGCGGCTTCTTCTGCCAGGGGTAGGTGGGACGCGGTGCCGCAGGCGTGATGGCGGGCCGGGACGGCTCCTCCGCGGTGTGCCCGTGGTGAGTCTCCGGCCACGTCTGTCCTTCTGTCGCGCCGTCGGCGGCGGGCGCCTCGGGCCACGAGGCCGGAGAGGCCTGGGATGTCGGGGAGGGCTCCGGCGTGGTCCAGTGCCGCAGGGCGCCTGCCTCGACGTCTATCTGGGTGCTGAGGGAGTCGAGATCGTCCTCGGCGAAGCGGCGGGCGCGGTCGCGAGCCGCCCAGCGCAGTGAGTCCGCCGAGGCCGTGATGCGTTCGGTGCGCTCCCGCAGCGAGGGAAGCCGCTGGGAGAGTGTGGCCCGGTCCGGCTCGGACTCCAGACGCTTGAGCTCGGCGTCCAGTTCCTGCCCGTGCGCGCTGAGCCGCTGGAACAGGCCGAGGGACTCCTTGAGCGACTCGTCCTCGGCGGCTCCCGCGTGCAGGGCGTCCTGTGTGGCCCGCATGGACGTGCGCAGTTTGAGCCGCAGCTGGGCGATCTCGCCGGCCGGTCCGAGCTGGGCGAAGGACTTGGCCCGCAGAGTGTGGTCCTCCACCGTGCGACGGGCCTGGGTGATGGTGCGGTCGACCCCTCGCTTGGCAGCGCCGACGACCTTCACCGTGGCGTAGACGCCGAGCGCCAGGAAGAGCACGAAGAGCAGGGCGACGATCGTGATCACTGCTTCCACCAGCTCCTCCTCCGGCCTGCCAGGACACATCCGGCGCCGCGATGACGCGCCGCACTTCAAACGGTAAACGAGACGGGCAGGCCCGGAGTTCCAGAAGAACCCCGAACCTGCCCGCACGAAACCCTTAGGGGACGGGCGCAGAGGCCACGCCCCGCCCCTCAGGCACCTCAAGCCTCAGACCCCCGGACCTCAGGCACCTCAAGCCTCAGGTCCCCAGCCCTCAGGCACCTGAGGGCTCCAGGCTCCGGCCTCCAGGCCTCAGCGCACCCCGAGCCCTCGGGAAGCCCAGCACACGAGAGCTCAGGCCACGCAGCCTCAGGCCGGAACGATGTTGACCAGCTTCGGCGCCCGCACGATCACCTTGCGGATGCCGGTCCCGCCCAGGGCCTTCACGACGGCCTCGTCGGCCAGCGCGACCTTCTCCAGTTCCGCGTCGGAGATGGCCGGGGAGACCTCCAGGCGCGCCTTGACCTTGCCCTTGATCTGTACGACGCAGGTCACGCTCTCGTCCACGACGTACGCCGGGTCGGCGACCGGCAGGTCCTGGTGGACCACCGAGTCGGTGTGGCCCAGACGGCGCCACAGCTCCTCGGCGATGTGCGGGGCCAGCGGCGCCACCAGCAGCACCAGGTCCTCGGCGACCCTGCGCGGCACCGCCCCGCCCGCCTTGGTCAGGTGGTTGTTCAGCTCGGTGATCTTGGCGATGGCGGTGTTGAAGCGCAGGCCCTCCAGGTCCTGGCGCACGCCGTCGATCGCCTTGTGCAGGGCACGCAGGGTGTCCTCGTCGATGTCCGCGTCCTCGACGTCGACCACGGTCACCTCGCCGGTGGTCTCGTCGACGACGTTGCGCCACAGCCGCTGCAGCAGCCGGTACTGGCCGACGACCGCGCGGGTGTCCCACGGACGCGAGACGTCCAGCGGGCCCATCGCCATCTCGTACAGCCGCAGCGTGTCGGCGCCGTACTCGGCGCAGATCTCGTCCGGAGTGACCGCGTTCTTCAGGGACTTGCCCATCTTGCCCAGCAGCCGGGAGACCTTCTCGCCCTGGTAGTAGTAGGCGCCGTCGCGCTCCTCCACCTCGGCGGCCGGAACCGCGATGCCCCGGGCGTCGCGGTAGACGTACGCCTGGATCATGCCCTGGTTGAACAGCTTGTGGAACGGCTCCACGGAGGAGACGTGCCCCAGGTCGAACAGGACCTTGGACCAGAAGCGCGCGTACAGCAGGTGCAGCACGGCGTGCTCGGCGCCGCCCACGTACAGGTCGACGCCGCCGTGCGGCTGACCCTCGCGGGGGCCCATCCAGTACTGCTCGATCTCGGGGTCGACCAGCTGCTCGCTGTTGTGCGGGTCCAGGTAGCGCAGCTCGTACCAGCAGGAACCGGCCCAGTTGGGCATGGTGTTGGTCTCGCGGCGGTACTTCCTGGGGCCGTCGCCCAGGTCCAGGGTGACGTTCACCCAGTCCTCGTTGCGCGACAGCGGCGTCTCCGGGGAGGTGTTCGCGTCGTCCGGGTCGAAGGTGCGCGGCGAGTAGTCCTCGACCTCCGGCAGCTCCAGAGGCAGCATCGACTCGGGCAGCGGGTGGGCGACGCCGTCCTCGTCGTAGACGATCGGGAAGGGCTCGCCCCAGTAGCGCTGCCGGCTGAACAGCCAGTCGCGCAGGCGGAAGTTGACGGTGCCCTCGCCGATGCCCTTGCGCTCCAGCCACTGCGTGATGCGCGCCTTGGCGTCGACCACGCCCAGGCCGTCCAGCGAGATGTCGTCGTGGGAGGAGTTGACGATCTTCGCGTCGTAGGAGGCGAAGGCGTCGTCCCAGGTCGAGGTGTCGGTGCCGCGGCCGTCGGTCGGCTCGACCACGCAGGTGATCGGCAGCTCGAAGGCGCGCGCGAACGCGAAGTCACGCGTGTCGTGCGCCGGGACGGCCATGATCGCGCCGGTGCCGTAGCCCATCAGGACGTAGTCGGCGATGAAGACGGGAACCCGCTCGCCGTTGACCGGGTTGGTCGCGTACACGCCCGTGAAGACGCCGGTCTTGTCCTTGGCCTCGGCCTGGCGCTCGACGTCGGACTTGGAGGCGGCCTGCGCGCGGTACGCGGCGATCGCCTCGGCCGGGGTCGCGTGACCGCCGGTCCAGACGTCGTGGGTGCCCTCGGGCCAGGCGTCCGGGGTGAACTTGTCGGCCAGCGGGTGCTCGGGGGCCAGCACCATGTAGGTCGCGCCGAACAGGGTGTCCGGGCGCGTGGTGAAGACGGTGATCTGCTCGCCGTCCACGGGGAAGTCGACGCGGGCGCCTTCCGAGCGGCCGATCCAGTTGCGCTGCTGCAGCTTGATGGCCTCGGGCCAGTCCAGGGCGTCCAGGTCGTCCAGCAGGCGGTCCGCGTAGGCGGTGATGCGCATGTTCCACTGGCGCAGCTTGGCCTTGAAGACGGGGAAGTTGCCGCGCTCGGAACGGCCGTCGGCGGTGACCTCCTCGTTGGCCAGCACGGTGCCCAGGCCGGGACACCAGTTGACCGGCGCGTCGGAGGCGTAGGCCAGGCGGAAGTCGCTCAGGACGTCGGCGCGCTCGGTGGCGGTCAGCTCGCCCCACGCGCGCGTGTGCCCGGGTACGGCACGCTCACCGGACTCGAACCGGGCGACGAGTTCGGCGATCGGACGGGCCTTGTCCGCGTCGGGGTCGTACCAGGAGTTGAAGATCTGCAGGAAGATCCACTGGGTCCACTTGTAGTACTCCGGGTCGATCGTGGCGAACGACCGGCGCTTGTCGTGGCCCAGGCCCAGCCGGCGCAGCTGGACCTTCATGTTCTCGATGTTGGCCTCGGTGGACACGCGCGGGTGCGTGCCGGTCTGCACGGCGTACTGCTCGGCGGGCAGGCCGAAGGCGTCGAAGCCCAGGGTGTGCAGCACGTTGTGGCCGGTCATGCGCTGGAAGCGCGCGAACACGTCGGTCGCGATGTAGCCCAGCGGGTGGCCGACGTGCAGGCCCGCACCGGAGGGGTACGGGAACATGTCCATGATGAACTTCTTGGGCCGGGCGACCAGCTCCGGGTCGCCGGCCAGGTCGCCCTTGGGGTTCGGCGCCGCGTAGGTGCCCTCCGCGTCCCAGAAGTCCTGCCAGCGTGCCTCGATCTCGGCGGCCATGGCAGCCGTGTAGCGGTGCGGCGCGGCCTCTGCCGGGACAGCGGCGGCAGCGGGGTTCGTCTCGCTCATGGTCCTCAAAGCTCCATCGATCGTCTCTGCCAGCGGGTTGTCGTCCAGGAAACGAAAAATCCCCTCGCACAGGAGGGGACGCCGCGCCGATTCCGAACCGTCCGATCACCGGCGGTCGGGACTGATCAGCGCGGCTCGCTAAGCAGAAGGCGTACAGCACGCATGGCGTTAGGGTACCGCAGGCCTTGAGCAGGCCGCGACGAACTTACGTATGCATGGTCGCGACAACGTTGAGGAGCCGGGAACGGGGGGTCGGAGCTGAACCAAGGCCAATGGTTACTTCGCGTAACAGCCGCTATAGGACATCACGCAAGTCACATCGTCGTTTCATAACAACGCAATAACTCAAACCTCGTACCCATCGGTATGGAGCCACTTAGAGTTCGGCAGCGGGACCGCTTTCCCGAAACTGCTCGGAGTTGCCCCCATGAACCCTCGTTCTAGTTACAGCTCGCTCCCCAAGCCCGGCCGGTCGGCCTACGGGTTGGCGACGGCTGTCGTCCTGGTCCTCATACCTGTGGTCGTCCTGGTCGGCGGCGACCAGGTGCAGGCCTTCCTCAACTTCGGTGCGGGCGTCCTGTCGCTGGTATGCCTGACCTGCTCGGTCATCTGGGGCCTGGTCGCCCAGGACCGGCTCATCCTCAACACGCGTCAGCGGATCCTCGCGCAGGGCGTCCACCGCGTGACCGCCGTGGGCTCCATCGCGTTCCTCGTGGTGCACATCACGGTCAAACTGGCACTGGACCACACCGTGCTGATCGCCGCGCTGATCCCGTTCAGCCTGGGCGTCAAGGGCAGCGCCGGACTCATCGGCCTCGGCTCCCTGGCCGCACTGCTCATGATCTTCGTGGGCATCACCGGCGCGCTGCGCAACCAGTTCGCCGCACCGGCCGAGGTCGCCGCCCGCTGGCGTGCGATGCACATGCTGGCCTACCCGGCGCTGTGCGCGGCCCTCATCCATGGCCTGTTCGCAGGCCGCGCGGCCAAGCCGTTCTTCATGATCTCCTACGAGATCTGCCTGGTCGGCGTCATGGCCGCCCTCGCGCTGCGCTCCGCCCCGCGCCCGTTCAAGCGCAAGGTCGCCGATCGGATCACCGGGATCCTGGGCACGCAGGACCGCTTCGACATGGACGGCCTCGAGGCGTCACGCGCGCGCGTCACGGAGACCGGATCGTCGGCGCTGCCCGGCTACGAGGGCCGCTCCGGCCGCTCACCGCTGACCGACACCATGAGCTCCACGCGGATGGCTCCGCCGGCGTCGCCGATGTACGACACGCCGGTCACCCCGGAGCCCGCCAACGGCTTCGCGGCCGCCTACCGCGCCGTCAACACGCCGCCGCGCGGTCAGCAGCAGCCCTATGTGGCCGACCAGACGGCACGCATGGGCATGCCGTTCGACCTGCAGCAGGCCACGGAGGCGATCCCGCGCGTCGACAATGGCGGCAGCACCTCGGGCAGTTGGCCGGTCCCGTCCCCTCCGCCGGTCGGCGAGGCCCCGCCGTCCGCCTACGACCCTCTCCAGGACACGGGATTCAACATCCCGGTCTATGACAATTCGGGTGCCGGCGGATACGGCGCACGTGACGTGTACGACACCGGTGAGACGAATCAGGCCTACGGCGCGTACAACCAGAACGACACGTACAACAGCGGTCCCGCCAATGAACCAGCGCCCGGCGCGTCCTTCGACGCACCGGGTTCGGGCGAACCTTGGAACACGCCTTCCGGAGGCTATAGGTGAACGAGGCCCTGCCCGACGTCCCAGAAGTCCGCGTGGTCGGCCTTCCGCAGCTCACGTCGGGCTTCGACCTTGTCGAACGACTCGATCTGCCCATGCACCTCAAGGTGCACGGGCCGCTCGAGCCCCTGGGCGGAGAGGCCCTCGCGAAGCTCTCCGAGAACATCAACCTGAAGGGCCGCGGCGGCGCGGGCTTCCCCTTCCACAAGAAGCTGCGCTCGGTCGCCGAGACCGCGATCAAGCGCGGCGTCCGGCCGGTCGTCGTCGTCAACGGCAGCGAGGACGAGCCGGCCTGCCGCAAGGACACGGTGCTCATCAACCGTGCCCCGCATCTCATCCTGGACGGCGCTCTGCTGGTCGCGGAGGCGCTGGGTGCCCGCACGCTCGTGGTGGGGGTCACCCGCGAATCCACCCAGCGCTCCATGGAGGCCGCGCTCGCCGAGCGCGGCCTCAGCAACGGCCGTAGATCGGCGCTGAAGGCGTTCGTCCAGCGCAACCCCATCCGCATGGTCACCGGCGCGGCCGCGTCGCTGATCCGCTCCATCGACGGTGGTCCGCCGATCCCGCCCGGCCGCAAGGTCAGCGCCTCGCAGAACGGCGTGGGCGGCGCGCCGACCCTGCTGTCCAACGCCGAGACGTTCGCCCAGCTGGCCATCGCCGCCCGCATCGGCCCCGAGCGCTACGGCAACACCGGCCTGTACGACGAGCCGGGCACCGTCATGCTGACGGTGTCCGGCGCGGTCGCCCGCCCGATGGTGATCGAGGTCCCCACTGGCGTTCCGCTGCGTTACGTCCTTCAGCTCGCCGGCGCACCGCCGGTGCCCCAGGGCGTGCTGACCGGCGGGTACCACGGCAAGTGGATCGACGCGGCGACGGTCAACGAGGCGATCGTCTCCCGCAACTCCCTGGACGCGGTGGGCGGGGCGCTCGGCGCCGGCGCGATCCTGCCGATCAGCCAGGAGACCTGCCCGCTGGGCGAGTCGCTGCGCGTGGCCCAGTGGCTGGCCGACGAGAGCGCGGGCCAGTGCGGTCCCTGCTACCTCGGTCTGCCGGCCGCCGCGCGCGGGATGGAGGACATCCTCAACGGAGGCGGCCCGGCCGCGCTGGAGGCGCTCAAGCAGGTCGCCAAGAACGTGAAGCGACGCGGGGCGTGCTCGCATCCGGACGGCTCCGCGATGTTCCTCGAGTCGACCATCAAGGCGTTCACCGACGACCTGGCCGCGCATGTCCTCGGCAATGGCTGCGGACGGCCCGTGGAGGGCGTTCTGCCGCTCTTCGAGGCCGGCATGGCCCCCGCGGGCATCACGAGCGGCAACGCGGCGGAGGACAGCGGCTCCAGCCGCCAGAAGATCTTCGTGGACTGGACGCTGTGCCGCGGGCACGGCCTGTGCGCCGACATCCTCCCCGAGGTGTTCCAGCTCGGCGCCGACGGCTTCCCGACCGTGGCCCAGGCCAAGGTGCCGCAGTACGCGGAGGCCAAGGCTCTACGCGCGGTGCGTCGCTGTCCGGCGCTGGCCCTGCGCATCGAGGAGGACACCCGCGCGCAGGCGCCCGCGCGCAACCTCCCGGTCCTCTCCCAGGGACGCGGCCGCCGCGCCCTGGGGCGCTGAGCGGTACGACACACAACGTCGGCCGACGAGACGACTGGTTGACGAACGCGCGAGGGGCCGCCTGAGAACAGGCGGCCCCTCGCGCGTTCGTCAGCCGCCCCTGACGCAAAAAGATCCCGCCGGATCGCATCCGATCCGGCGGGATCTGCTGTGGAGCTAAGGAGAATTGAACTCCTGACCTCCTGCATGCCATGCAGGCGCTCTACCAACTGAGCTATAGCCCCTCATGGTCTGGCGGCGGAGCCGCTCTTAGACCGTGTCGCCCGGTTTCCCTGGCGGCGACGCCAACATTACCGGCAGGAAGGGTGGACCACCAAATCGTTTCCGCCCTGTCCGTTTTCGCCCCATATGCACATTCGGTGCGCCGCCGAACTCCGCCGCACGACGTCAAGCGGTGACGAACGAATAGAACCGCTTGAGCGTGCAGTGCTCCTCCAGGAGCCGCCCGTAGATCGGCTCGCCCTCCAGCTCACGGTACGTCTCGATCGGGTCGCCTTTTATGATCAGCGCCCGCGCGCATTCCTCGCACCAGTACTGGTAGTCCGGGTTGACCGGCTCCATGTCACGGACGATCGGGGTGCCGCTGCCGCACCAGTCGCACTTTCGCCTGTGTGCACCCATCGATCAGCTCCAGCTGTGGCCGCAGGCCGTGCACACGTAGGAAGTCCCGCCGTTGTCGCCGAGCACCAGGGCCACATGACCGGAACCGCAGGAGGGGCAGTTGAGCCGGGTGGCCTTGTCCCGTGGCAACGCCACTTCGGAGAGGTGGCCGACCTCTCCGAGGATGCTCGCAGGCATCGCTACTCCCTCCCGTCGGGCCGCGCCCCCTTCCGGCCGTTTGATTCTGCCACGGCCAGACCAATACGGTCAGCGACGCCTCAGTACCAGTCCGGACACAGCACCGAGGGCGGCTGTCGTAGCGAGCGCGAACATGCATGTGAGAAGCGCTTCCGCAGAGGTATACGCCGCCGGGACCCCAACTGACTCAAGTCGGTTGAAGAACAGTGTGCCGAAGACCGCGACGCCGATCAGCTGCCCGAGCTGGGCGACCGTGGCGAGCAGTCCGGCGGCGTCCGCCGCGTCCTCGGGCCGCACCGTCGCCAGCGCGCCGGTCAGCGTCGGGCCGAAGGCGAGCGCGAGTCCGGCGCCCACGCCGGCGTACGCGACGAACAGCCACGCGCCCCCGTGGCCGCCGCCCTTGAAGGCCAGACCCACGCCGGTCACCGACAGCGCGAGGAGCACGAACCCCGCCGCGGCCGGCGACCGTCGCCAGGGCGCGGGCCACCTGCGCCAGGTGAGCCCGACCACCCCGAAGACGAACGCGGTCGGCGCGAAGGTGAGACCCGCGCGCAGCGCGCTGTAGCCGAGGCCGCCCTGGACGTGCAGGGTCAGCACGAACAGGAAGCCGCCGTTGACCGCCATCACGGCCGTGACCCGCAGGACGGCCAGACCCATGCCGGGGTGCCGCAGGACACGGGGCGCGATCAACGGGGCTCCGCCGCGCCGGGCCAGCCGCGCCTCGTAACCGCAGAACGCGACGAACACGAGCGCGCCGACGGCCAGCGACAGCCCGGACCACCAGGGCCAGCCCTGGTCCTGCCCGATCACCAACGGCACCGTGACGAGCGAGACGGCCGCGCCCAGGAGCACGAGGCCGGGCCAGTCCGACGCGCGCGCCCCTTCGCGCGCCGCCGGCCTCGCCGTGTCCCGACCCACGCCCCCGCCCCCGCCCCGCGGCAGGACGCGCCTGCCGACGGCCAGCAGGACGAGCCCCACCGGCACATTCACGAGGAACACCGGACGCCAGCCCGCGCCCAGCAGGTCGGCGCCGACCAGAACGCCGCCCGCCACCTGACCGGCGGCCGCGCCGACGGCGATCACCGCCGCGTAGACGCCCAGCGCCCGTGCCCGGGCCTCGCCGGTGAACGTGCGCTGGATCAGAGTGAGCACCTGCGGGATCATCACCGCCGATCCGACGCCCTGCACCAGCCGGAACGCGATCAGCTCGGTACTCCCCCGGGCCAGTCCGCAGGCCAGCGACGCCACCGTGAACACAGCGAGCCCGACGAGGTGGACCCGGCCGTGCCCGAACCGGTCGCCGAGGCGCGCGCCGGTGATCAGCAGCACGGAGTAGGTGATGGCGTAGCCGGCGACGACCAGTTGCAGGTCCGCGCCGGAGGCGTTCAGGTCGGAACCGATCGTGGGGGCCGCGACGTTCACGATGAAGACGTCGAGCAGTGCCATGAACTGGGCTGCCAGCACGACCGCCAGCAGCCGCCGAGGCCGATTGTCAGTGCCAGGGGCTTTACTGACGGAAGGACTTGAAACGGGTGGAAAGGGCGCGGGGACCGGGCCCGTCCCGGATGTCGTCGTCATGCCGTCGAGCGTGACGAGGACCCGGTACGGGTGCCGAGAGCCCGCCGATGCTGGTACTGACAGCACCTGGCAGAGGCCGGACGGGGGATCGACCATGGGGGACGTGACGATGGGGAACGTGACGACGGGGACACGGGCAGGCTCGGGGACGCGGGCAGGCTCGGGGGCAAGGGCGACGGCCGACGCCGACGGTGAGACGCGGAGCGCGCACGCCCCGGGCCGGGCACATCGACGCCGGCCCGAGCTGGCCGCGTTCCTGCGCGGCAGGCGCGCCCGGGTGACACCGGGAGACGTCGGGATGCCTCCCGGGCTGCGGCGGCGCACACCGGGCCTGCGGCGCGAGGAGGTCGCCCAGCTGTCGGGGGTGGGCGTCACCTGGTACACGTGGCTGGAGCAGGGGCGGCCGATCAACGCCTCCGCGCAGGTCCTGGACGCGGTGGCGCGCACCCTGCGGCTCGACCCGCCGGAGCGGGAGCATCTGTACCACCTGGCGGAGGTGCCCTTCGCGGCCGCGCCCGAGGCGCTGGTGCAGAGCGTGGGTCCGGAGATCCAGGGCATCATCGACGCCCTGTCGCCCCGCCCGGCGGTGGTCTACAACTCGCGTTACGACATCCTGGCCGCCAACGGCGTCTACCGAGACCTGTTCATCGCTCCGGCCGCCGAGCCGGCCGCGCGGGTGCCGGCGAACGCCCTGCGGGGGCTGTTCGCCCTGCGGGAGGAGGAATCCCCGTTGCTCGTCCAGGACAAGGAGCTGCTGCAGGTGATGGTGGCGACCCTGCGGGCGTCGTACGGACTGCATGCGGGTGAGCCCGTCTGGGAGGACTTCATATGCGGGCTGTCCCAGGCCAGTCCTCTGTTCGCGCGGCTCTGGGCGTCCGGTGACGTGGCGGAGCCGGGCCCCCGCGTGAAGGCCTTCCGGCACAAGGCGGTGGGCGAACTGCGGATGACGTCCACGTCCCTGTCGATCAACGGGATGCCGGAGTGCCGGATCGTCGTCTACACGCCGGACGACGAGGAGACGGCGCGGCGCACGGCCCTGCTGCGGAAGGAGACGACAAAAAATCCCGCCCCCTGAGGGACGGGATCTTCGTGAGCCGATGTCGACCGGTTTCGCCGCTTCCATCGATCTTTGACAACTCAACAGAGTGTCGACCGACTGATCGAACCGATCCATCTGTGGAGCTAAGGAGAATTGAACTCCTGACCTCCTGCATGCCATGCAGGCGCTCTACCAACTGAGCTATAGCCCCTTGCGTTCTTCCCGCTCGGCGGTGCGAACAAGAAGAACTTTAGCCTGCGACCTGCCGGAAAGTGAAATCCGGCCCCCGCGGGCCGAGCGGCCGCTCAGTCGTCGTCGCCGAGCACCGGCTCGGGCAGCGTGCCGGCGTTGTGCTCCAGCAGTCGCCAGCCGCGCGCGCCCACGCCGAGGACCGACCAGCAGCAGTTCGAGAGACCGCCGAGGCTCTCCCAGCTGTGCGCATCCAGGCCGAGAAGACGGCCGATGGTGGTGCGGATGGTGCCGCCGTGGCTGACCACGACGAGCGTGCCGTCCTCGGGCAGTTTCTCGGCATGCCGCAGCACGACCGGAGCGGCCCGGTCGGCCACCTCGGTCTCCAGTTCGCCGCCGCCGCGGCGGACCGGCTCACCGCGCTTCCACGCGGTGTACTCCGCACCGTGGCGGGCGATGATCTCTTCGTGCGTCAGCCCCTGCCAGGAGCCCGCGTACGTCTCGCGCAGGGCCTCGTCGTGGGTGACGGCCAGGCCGGTGAGCGCGGCCAGCTCGGCGGCCGTGTTCGCGGCCCGGGACAGGTCCGAGGCGACGATCGCGTCGGGCTGGAGGGAGGCCAGCAGCCGGGCGGAGCGGCGGGCCTGGGCCACGCCGGTCTCGGTCAGCTCGACGTCCGTCGTGCCCTGGAAGCGGCGCTCCACGTTCCAGGCGGTCTGGCCGTGCCGCCAGAGGATGACGCGGCGGCCGCGCCCCGGCTCACGGGACGCGGCGGTCTGCGCCCCGGCAGTCACCGCAGCTCCCCGAATCCGGCGTCGGCGTCCTCCTCGGCCTGCAGCTTGGCGTGTTCCTGGGCCTTGCCGCGGGTCGCCAGGGCGTCTGCGGGCAGCTCCAGCTCGGGGCAGTCCTTCCACAGCCGCTCGAGGGCGTAGAAGACGCGCTCCTCGCTGTGCTGGACGTGGACCACGATGTCGACGTAGTCGAGCAGGATCCAGCGGGCGTCGCGGTCGCCCTCACGGCGTACCGGCTTGGCGCCGAGCTCCTTCTGGAGGCGCTCCTCGATCTCGTCGACGATCGACTTGACCTGGCGGTCGTTGGGGGCGGAGGCCAGCAGGAAGGCGTCCGTGATCGACAGCACGTCGCTGACGTCGTAGGCGATGATGTCGTGCGCGAGCTTGTCGGCAGCCGCCTGGGCGGCGGTCTGGATGAGCTCGATGGAGCGGTCGGTGGCGGTCACTACGTGGCTTTCCGTCGGCGGACACTTGTCCCCAAGGGTCTCACGGACCGCCGACGCCACCCCACGTGCTCAGCGGATCACGCGGGGAACGCCTCCGTACGGTCCCCGCCGCTCCCCTCGCCCGCACGACGCGGACCACCCGCACTGCGCACACCATCCGCACTGCGGGAACCACCCGCGCGACGGGAACCGCTCGGGCGACCGGACCGCTCACCCGGTCGCGGAGGGCTTGTAGTCCTCGCCCAGGACGACCGCCACGTCGGCGTTCCCGGAGACGGAGCCCTTCTTCACGGCGCCGGCGTCGAGACCCAGGGTCTTGGCGACCTCGGAGGCGTTCTCCTTCTCGGCGGGGTCGGCGTAGAGCACCTGGGAGGCGGCCTTCGTGCTCGACGGGCTGCCGGCCTCCAGGAAGGTGAAGCCGCCGTTGAGGATGACCACACGCGCGTCCTCGGTGTTGGCCTTGTCGCCGCTGGCGTTCTGCACGGACACGCTGACGGCTGCGCCCTTGTCGGGGCTCTTCGCGGTGCCTCCGAGGACGTCCTTGACGACGCTCGCGCTGGCCGCTGCGCTGAGCGTGCCGTCGTTCTGGACCGGGAGCAGGGCGGTCTTGTAGTCCCCGCCCTTGGCGAGGTCGGCGAGTTTGGCGAGGAAGGCGCCGAGGTCCTTGTCCGTCAGGGAGGGATCGAGGATCTGCGCCAGCGTCTGGACGGTGACGGTCGCGCCCTGGGCGTCGGAGGACACCTTGCGCAACACGCCTTGCATGACCTGGCCGAACCGCTGCAGCTGGGCGTTCTGCGGCTCCCCGGGGGCGCGGTAGGTGGCGTAGGCGACGGCCGCCTTGCCGCTGAGGGTCTGGTTCTCGCCCTTGGCGACGAGCGGGGCCTGGCCCTTCTTGGCGGCCGGGTCGGGCACGGCCGCGTCGGTGTCGACCTCGATGTTGCCGACGAGGTCGACGAGGTTCTGCAGATAGGGGGTGTCGAGCCGCCAGGTGCCCTCGATGCTGGTGCCGAGAACCGTGGCCAGTGCGTCGCGCGTCCCGGCGGAGCCGTCGTCGTCGACGGACTTGGCGAGCGTCGTCGTGGCGCCGTCGTCGTCCGTGAGGACGAGGGAGTTGGGCAGCAGGACCGTGGTGGCCTGCTTGGCCGTGGTGTTGTCGACGAGCAGCACCGTGGAAGTGCCGCCCCCCGCTGTGTTGTGCAGGTGGACGACGACCACGTCGCGCTTCTGGGCCCCGGCGGTCGTGGTCTTGGCGTCCGGGTCCGAGGACGACGACAGTCCGGGCAGCTTGCCGGCGAACCAGAGGTAGCCCACTCCGCCGACCGCCACCAGCGCCAGCACCACGGCGAGGGCGACGACGCGGCTGCGGGCGCGACGTTTGGCCTCCTCGCGGCGCTCGGTGCGGTTCTCGGTGAAGTTCAGCCAGTCGATGACGTCCTCGGAGTCACCGCCCTGCTCCTCGACGAAGGCGAACTGCTCGGTGTGGTAATCCCGTTGCTCCCCTGAGGCGGCGTCGGACGTGCCGCGCGCGGGGGACGCCGGGTCATCGGTTTCGCGCTCCGCCTCGGAGACCCCGGTCTCCACGGGACCGGCCTGCTGGGGGATGTACGCGGTCTGCTCGGCGGCACGCGGCTGCCCGACCCGGGGCTGCTGTCCGCCGGCGGCGGTCTGGCCGAAGGGGTCGTACGGGACCTCGGTGGCGGCGCCGTAGGGGTCGTGGCCGACGGGGGCCTGCCGACCCGTGTCGTAGCCGGAGGCGGACGGCTGACGGCCCGTGTCGTAGCCGGAGGGGGCCGACTGACGGCCGGTGTCGTAACGGGGCTCGGCCGGACGGCCGGTGTCGTACGGGTCGTATGCGGGCGCCTGCTGCTGCCCGCCCATGGCGTACGGGTCGTAGCCGTACCCCTGCTGTCCCTGAGGCCCTTGCTGCCCCTGAGGTCCTTGCTGTCCTTGTTGCCCCTGTTGCCCGTAGTCGTAGGGCTGCTGCGGCATCTGCCGGGGCGGGACCTGCGGGACCTGCCGGTAGACGGGCTGCCCGTACTCGTCGTAGCCGACGAGTTCGTACTGGCCGTCCCCGTACCCCGCGTCGTATCGGTCGTTCACCGGTACCCCTCTCGGCTCACTGGCCGCGGTACAGCTCGCGCTTGTCGATGTAGCGCACGACTCCGTCGGGCACCAGATACCAGACGGGGTCGCCCTTGGCGACTCTCGCACGGCAGTCCGTCGAGGAGATGGCGAGGGCGGGGACCTCGACGAGCGAGACGCCCCCCTCCGGCAGGCCGGGGTCCATGAGGTTGTGCCCGGGCCGGGTGACGCCGACGAAGTGCGCGAGGGCGAACAGTTCCTCGCTGTCCCGCCAGGTCAGGATCTGTCCCAGGGCGTCGGCGCCGGTGATGAAGAAGAGGTCCGTGTCGGGGTTGAGGGCCCGCAGGTCGCGGAGGGTGTCCACGGTGTACGTGGGGCCGCCGCGGTCGATGTCGATGCGGCTGACCGAGAACTGCGGGTTCTCGGCGGTCGCGATGACCGTCATCAGGTAGCGGTCCTCGGCCGGGGAGACACTGCGGTGGGTCTTCTGCCACGGCTGCCCGGTCGGGACGAACACGACCTCGTCCAGGTGGAACTGCGCGGCGACCTCACTGGCCGCCACGAGGTGTCCGTGGTGGATCGGATCGAACGTTCCGCCCATGACGCCGAGGCGGCGCTTGCCCGGGTTCCGCGGGCCGGTAGGCATGTCCTGCTCTCCCATGCGTGCAGACCCTACCGGCCCGGTCCGGGGGCCCCGGCCGTCGGACGCCCGGAGCGTCCCGCTATGCCGGACTGCCCGTCGGTGATCATGTGCCGGCTCAGCGGTCGCGGTTGAAGCGGGTGGTGATCCACAGCAGGAGCAGCAGGATGAGGAACGCGCTGCCACCGGTGACCAGGGGGCTCAGGCTCTCGTGGTTGCCACCGTGCTCCCCGCCCTCGGCGGCGAGGGTGACCAACTGGGCAGCGGCGCTGTGAAGGCTCATCTTCGGCAGGACCTATCCGATGGAGGTCCCCCCGCTCGACCGGAGCCGAGAGTGGGGGAGGGCGGGAAAGACGTCGGCCCATGGTAAGCGTGAGGGTCGGCGGCGATCACGCCGACTCCGCCATTGGGAACCTTCGCGACGGCTCAGTCGTCCTTCCGCTTGTAGCCCCGCAGCAGAAACCACGCGGTGAGCACACAGCCAAGGATCATCACGATCAGTACGACGCGGAGCAGATTCCCCGCCCCCTGCTGATGGGCGGCGCCGGCGGCTTCGGTGAGCCAGGCGGCTGCGGGGTGGTGCTCCATGGCGTGGGACTCCTTAGGTGTAGTGCCCGTCCACGGTAACTCCGCCCAGGGTGGGCTCCGCTTCGGGGGCGCAAAGGGCCGCACAAGGGTCCGTAAAGGGTCAGGTAAAGGCCACACAGACGCACATGGGGGAAGACATGTCGGACGAAGGCCACGAGCACCACGGCGCCGGTCACGAGAAGGCGCCGAGCAGGCAGCGCAGGCGCTTCCCGGGAATCTCCTCGCGTGCGTACGAGCACCCGGCGGACCGTTCCGCGCTGGTGGCGCTGCGCAAGCTGAGCGGCTTCGACACGGTGTTCAAGGCGCTCAGCGGGCTGCTGCCCGAGCGGAGTCTGAGACTGCTGTTCCTGTCCGACTCGGTGCGGGTCTCCGACCAGCAGTTCGCGCACCTCAACGACATGCTGCGGGACGCCTGCCACATCCTGGACCTGGAGAAGGTCCCGCCCATGTACGTCGCCCAGGATCCGCAGCCCAACGCGATGTGCATCGGCCTGGACGAGCCGATCATCGTCGTCACCACCGGTCTCGTCGAGCTGCTGGACGAGGAGGAGATGCGCGCGGTCGTCGGACACGAGGTGGGCCACGCCCTGTCCGGGCACGCCGTGTACCGCACGATCCTGCTGTTCCTGACCAACCTGGCCATCCGGGTCGCCTGGATCCCGCTGGGCAACCTCGCGATCATGGCGATCGTGACGGCGCTGCGCGAATGGTTCCGCAAGTCGGAGCTGTCAGCCGACCGCGCGGGTCTTCTCGTCGGCCAGGACCTGAAGGCGTCGATGCGCGGCCTCATGAAGATCGCCGGCGGCAACCACCTGCACGAGATGAACGTGGACGCGTTCCTGCAGCAGGCGGAGGAGTACGAGGCGTCCGGGGACCTGCGCGACTCGGTGCTGAAGATCCTCAACGTGCTGCCCCGCACCCACCCCTTCTCCACCGTGCGCGCGGCCGAGCTGAAGAAGTGGGCGGAGTCCCGCGACCACCAGCGGATCATGGACGGGCACTACCCGCGGCGCGGCGAGGACAAGGACACCTCGGTCACGGACTCCTTCCGCGAGTCGGCCGCCCACTACGCCACCAGCGTCAAGAGCTCCAAGGATCCGCTGATGAAGCTGGTCAGCGACATAGCCGGCGGCGCGGGCGATCTGGGCGGCAGGGTGCGTCGCGGTTTCGGCGGGTTCACCGGCCCGGCTCCGTCGGACGACTCGTCGCCGCGCAACGGCTCGACCGGCACCGACGGCGGCACGGACGGTACGGGCGGACCGACGGAGACGCCTCCGCGCGACGCGACCTGACGGCCCCCTCCGCGACGGGCCCCGACGGCGGCGGCCTCTGCCTGGCCCGGCCGGAAGGCGGGAGCGCCGGCCCGGTGCCGCCGGACAGCGGCGGCCTCGGCCAGCTGCGACCGGACGGCGGGGCCTCGCCCGGTGCGGCCGGACGGCGGGGACCTCGGCCCGATGCGACCCGACGGCGGCGGCCCCGGGCCTTGCGTCGGGAGCGGCTCCCTGCCGACGGTCGAAGGCCGACGGTCGGCGCCCCCTACCGATATCGGTGTCCCGACCATCGAGGAGCCCTCGGGGAGCCTGGCGTCCGGGGCTCAGATCTTCGGTTGGGCGCTCGTCGCCAGGGCTCCGCACAGGGCCGTCGCGTCGTCGGTCGCGTAGGGGTCCGTGCCGGCCGGGCCGCCCGCCTTCGCGGTCTGGCCGGCGAGCAGGGGACGCAGATGGTTCGTGGAGTCCTCGGCGCAGGACAGCGGGCCCGCCTGGACGTAGGACACGCTCAGCTGGACCTGGTGGGTGCGCAGGTCGACGCGGTCGAAGCGGAAGTGCAGCTCGCGTCGGACCGTGAAGAGGGAGGCCGCGGCGCCCGTCTCCGCGCCGGTGGGGCGCAGGGCGTACACGAAGGTGTGGTCGGCGGTCACCTCAAGGGTCGAGGAGTCGGTCTCGACGGCCTGCAGGGTGCCCTGGACGCGGATTTTGCTGTCGGCCAGCTCCACCCGGGCCGGGTCAAAGCGGATCAGCCAGCCGGTCGGGGCGTGCCGGCCGTCGGCGGTCGGGCGGCTGAAGCTCTCGTCGAACTGGTCGAGCTGGTCGGAGTCGACCAGGGCGCGCACGGGCCGCACCTGCTGCCCGGTGAGCACCTCCGGGTAGAGGGAGGAGTGCACGATGTAGTCCTTGGCCGTGGTCAGGGCGGTGACCACCTGACTGTCGGAGAAGTGCGCGGTCCGCCGGGAGGCCGGCAGCGGGATGCCCTCGGCGCCGACCCGGAACTGCGCGGCGGGGCTGTGCGCGAACAGGGTCTCGGGGGCGGCCGCTCCGGGCACGACGCCCTGCGGGGAGAGCGGGATGACGGTCATCCGCAGGGGCTCGACGGACCGGCGCGCCGCCTGGTTCTGGTAGGGGCTGCGCAGGCCCATGTAGACGGCCGTGCCGAAGGCGACGGCGACCAGCAGGACCAGGATCAGCGCCTGCCGGGACAGCCCCCGGCGCAGGGGCGGACGACGGCGGACGGCGGGGGCGTGGTCGGTCAGGCGCTCCTGGGCGGAGTACTCCTGGATACGGGCAGCGCGGACGAACGATTCGTCGAAGACGACGGATCGGTACTCGTCCTCGCCACCTCCGGAAGTGCCTTCGGGGGTCCCCTCCGGTGGGTCTCCAGGCCCGGCCATACTTTCAGAGTAGGTCTCGCGGAGCTCGGGTAAACGCCCCGCCGTACCGCAACTTCTGACAGGTACTCACCAGCTTCACCCAGGGCTCGCAACGCCATCGCACGGCGCTGCGTCGCACATGCCTTCAGGGTGTGTGAGGAGCCGCGGAGACGGGTGGCCGGAAAGAGTCGGCGGATGCGGTGGGGGGCGGCACGCTCCCCTGTTCGAGGCCGGTCGTGGCGGGCGGCGGCACCTGGTCCCGGCTGTCCGAGGACCCGCCCCGGTAGACCGCGGCGAAGGCCAGCGCGACCATCCCGATGCCCATCACGAGGGCGAGCATCCAGGCCACCGCTCGGTGCCACCGGATCTGCTTGCCGTACGCGCCGGGAGCGCCGTAGCGGCGTTCCCAGGCTTCGGGAAGGTCGGCGTCGTCCGGGTCGTCGAGGTCGGGATCATGGCCGAAACCACCGGTCCCGTAGGGGTCGTCGTAGCGGTCGCCTCTGGCGCGGGCTCGGCGGGCCTCGGCCTCGGAGGCCTTGGCTCTCGCCTCCGCGGCGGCCAGGAGGCGTTCGACGGCGGTCGGCTCGTGCACCACGGCCGCCTGCACGAAGGCCTCGTCGAAGACCACGGAGGCGAACTCTTCGTCCGACACCCCGCGGTCGTGATCGTCGTCGGGCTCCCAGCCGTCAGGGAACGGCATACCCCCCACGTCCTCCGGCACGGTTCCAGAGTAGACCTGGAGGGTCAATTTGGGCAGGCGGTAGGGAAAGTCGTCCACCGGATGAGACGCCTGTCACGGCCGCCCGCGAGCGGGCCCGACCCGGCCCCGTGCAGCGGGAGCGACGGCCCCCGTCAGCGCCGTACGTGCCCGTCGCCGGTGACGATGTACTTGGTGCTGGTCAGTTCCGGCAGGCCCATCGGGCCCCGGGCGTGCAGCTTCTGGGTGGAGATGCCGATCTCCGCGCCGAAGCCGAACTGGCCGCCGTCGGTGAAGCGGGTGGAGGCGTTCACGGCCACGGTGGTGGAATCCACCAATTGGGTGAACCGGCGGGCCGCCTGCTGCGAGGTGGTGACGATCGCCTCGGTGTGACCGGAGGTCCAGAGCCTGATGTGCTCGACGGCCTTGTCCAGCGAGTCGACGACGGCGGCGGCGATGTCGTAGGAGAGGTACTCGGTCTCCCAGTCCTCCGGCGTGGCCTCCACGACGGTCGCCTTGGAGCCCTCGGCGCACGCCAGCACGCGCTCGTCGGCGTGGACCGTCACGCCCGCCTCGGCGAGGGCGTCGAGGGCGCGCGGCAGGAACGCCGGGGCGATGTCCTGGTGGACGAGGAGGGTCTCGGCGGCGTTGCAGACGCTGACCCGGTGCGCCTTGGAGTTGATCAGGATGTCGATCGCCATGTCGAGGTCGGCGTGGGCGTCGACGTAGACGTGGCAGTTGCCGGTGCCGGTCTCGATGACCGGGACGGTGGACTCCGTGACCACGGTCCGGATGAGCGACGCGCCGCCGCGCGGGATGAGGACGTCGACCAGTCCGCGGGCCCGCATCAGCTCGCCGACGCTCTCGCGGCCCTCACCGGGCACCAGCTGCACGGCGTCGGCGGGCAGCCCGGCGCCGCCGACGGCGTCGCGGAGCACCCTGACGAGGGCGGTGTTCGACTCGTAGGCGGAGGACGAGCCGCGCAGCAGCACCGCGTTGCCCGACTTCAGGCAGAGGGCGGCGGCGTCCACGGTGACGTTCGGCCGGGCCTCGTAGATGATGCCGACGACGCCGAGCGGGACCCGGACCTGGCGCAGGTCGATGCCGTTGGGAAGGGTGGAGCCCCGGACGACCTCGCCGACGGGGTCGGGCAGCGCGACGACGTCCCGCACGTCCGAGGCGATGGCCCGCACCCGCTCCGGGGTCAGGGTCAGCCGGTCGACGATGGCCTCGCTGGTGCCCGCCTCCCGCGCCTTGGCGATGTCCCTGGCGTTGGCCTCCACGATTTCGCTCGTGCGGACCTCCAGCGCGTCCGCGATGGCGAGCAGCGCGTCGTCCTTCACGGCACGCGGCAGCGGCGCGAGGTCGGCGGCGGCCGCCTTGGCGCGGTAGGCGGCGCGGGTGACCGGGGACATGGAGTCGTACGGCGAGAGCGTGGTCATAAGGGAAGGGTAGTGCGCCGCACCGACCGGTTCTCCGCTCGTTCCACACCCCGAGACACCCCGAGACGCCCCGAGGCGACCCGAGACGCCCCGAGGCAACCTGAGGCGACCTGAGAGATCCAGGGCGCCCCTGCCCTCAGGTTCGCCGGGCGCGCCTGACGGCCCGGCCCCCGGCCCCGGCACGACGGCCCCCGGTTGCGCCCCGGCGCATCCCCTACGTCAGGCACGTCCCGCGGCTGCCCGCGCTACGGGCCCCCGGCCAGGCCCAACCGGCGACGGCGACGGCGACGGCGACGGGCATCAGTAGGGGTGGACGCCGACGGGGGTCGCCGGGGCCGGACCGTAGCCCTCGGCGATGCGCTGGTGGTAGGTCTGGCGGTCGATGACCTCCAGGCCGACGATCTCCCAGGGCGGGAGCCCGGCGGTCTGGCGGTGCTCGCCCCACAGGCGCAGGGCGACGGCGGCCGCGTCGTGCAGGTCGCGGGCCTCCTCCCAGTACCGGATCTCGGCGTGGTCGCCCGCGTATCTGCTGGTCAGGAGGAAGGGATGGTCGTGCGCGAGCTGTTCGAGAGCGCGCCGGACCTCCTTCAGCGGGGCCTGTTCACCGGAGACGCTGAGGGTCACGTGCCACAGCCGGGGGACGTCCACGGGCTGCCCGTCCTTCGACTCGGCGACCTCCTGGGCCCGGTACGTCTCCCCGGCCGCCACGCTGGTCAGGGCGCGCTCCTCGCCGGGCGCACGCGCCGGCGCACCCGCCGTACGCGACGACGCCGGCCCGGCCGTGCGCGGTGCCGCCCCGCCGGCCACGCCGGTACTCCCACGGGCCGCTGCCACCCCAGGGCGCACTCGTCTCACGACGGCCTCCTTTACGCAGCGCTCGTGCGGATCGTGTGCCGCGCTCGCCCACCGGACTCCCGCGGTCTGTCACTGAGACAAAGTTGAGCAGGCCGCACGGCTCTGTGGGGCGGTTTCACGGAACGTCCCCCACCGGTACGGTCCGTTCGAGCGCGTTTACGGGTGCAGAATCACCAGGTCGTCCCGGTGGACGACCTCGCGCTCGTACTCCGCGCCGAGCTCCCGTGCCAGCTCGCGGGTCGACCGCCCGAGCAACTGAGGGATCTCCTTGGCGTCGAAGTTGACGAGGCCGCGGGCCACCGCGCGCCCCCGGGCGTCGCGCAGTTCCACGGGGTCGCCCGCGCTGAACTCGCCCTCGACGGAGGCGATCCCGGCCGGCAGCAGCGAGGTACGCCGTTCGACGACCGCGCGCACCGCGCCGTCGTCCAGCGTCAGCGACCCCTGCGGGGTGGACGCGTGCTGCAGCCACAGCAGCCGGTCGGCCGAGCGCTTGCCGGTGGCGTGGAAGAAGGTGCCGGTGTCCCCGCCGGCGAAGGCGTCGGCCGCGTGGACGGCGCTGGTGAGGACGACGGGGATGCCGGCGGCCGCCGCGATCCGGGCGGCCTCGACCTTGGTGACCATGCCGCCGGTTCCGACGCCCGCCTTGCCGGCGCTGCCGATCTCGACGTGCGCGAGGTCCTCGGGGGCCCGCACCTCGGCGATCCGTGAGGTGTCCGGCCTGCTGGGGTCGCCGTCGTAGACGCCGTCGACGTCGGACAGCAGGACGAGCAGGTCGGCGTGGACGAGGTGGGCGACGAGGGCGGCGAGCCGGTCGTTGTCGCCGAAGCGGATCTCGTCGGTGGCGACGGTGTCGTTCTCGTTGACGATCGGGAACGCGCCCATCGCGAGCAGCTTGTCGAGGGTGCGGGAGGCATTGCGGTGGTGGGCGCGCCGGCTCATGTCGTCGCTGGTCAGCAGCACCTGACCGACGCGGACGCCGTACCGGGCGAAGGAGGCGGTGTAGCGCGCCACCAGCAGTCCCTGGCCGACGCTGGCGGCGGCCTGCTGGCGGGCCAGGTCCTTGGGCCGGCGGCGCAGGCCCAGCGGGGCGAGTCCGGCCGCGATCGCACCGGACGAGACGAGGACGACCTCCTTCTCCCCTCCGCTGCGGCTCTTGGCGAGGACGTCGACGAGCGCGTCGACCCGGTCGGCGTCCAGCCCGCCGGAGGCCGTGGTCAGCGACGAGGAGCCGACCTTGACGACGATCCTGCGGGCTTCGCCCACGGCCTGCCTTGCCCCTGCCACGTTGATCTGCGCTCCTCGCATAGGTCCACGCTGTCCACGGCTGCTTTTCCGGCAATCTACGCGAACGGAGGCGCGGGTCGCGCGGGGGTTTCACTGCGCGGACGGATACGCCGGGTCAGCCGTTGCCGCGACGGCTCACAGCCCGGCCGGATACGGAAGTCCGACTGCCAGCCCGGCCGGATACGGAAGTCCGACTGCTCGTCCGGCTCGCGCGCCGAGGCCAGACCAGGCTCGCGCGCCGGACGGCAGAACACCGCGAAGGTCGTCGGGGGCGTTCCCGCCCTCGATCCACCGTCGCGCCGGACACCGCCAGGCTCCCCAGGCGGCCGCCAGGCTCCTCAGGCCGCCGCCGTGCCGCCCGGACGCGCCGTGCGATTGCGCATGCGGCGCACCTTGCGGCGGACCTTGCGGACGAAGCCGCGCAGGAAGGTCTCGGTGGGGTTCTTGCGCCACCCGGGGTACGCCTTGGCCTCGCGGGGCTCGGCCAGGTAGGTCCGGTCGGGGACGCCGGCCTCGGGGGAGCCGTAGTGCGGGTAGGCCAGGTAGAGCTGGGTGCCGCGCTTCTTCAGGACGGGGGCCGGCTTGCTCTTGGCCTGGATGAACTCCAGGACGTCCACGAGGAGGTCGGCGCGCCCGCGGGCCACCAGCTCCAGGCGCAGCCTCTCGTGGACCAGGAGGCGCTGGGCGACCCCTTCGTTCCAGTAGGCGTCCATCAGCGGCTTGGCCAGCTCCAGCTTGGTGCGCCGCGTCTCCTCGTCGTTCCTGAGGAAGACGGGCCCGAACTGCGGCAGCACGGTGACGAGGAACGGGCGGACCATGAGCACGTCACGCTTGGGGCCGGGCGGGACCAGTCGTTCCAGCAGACCCATCAGGGCGCGCGCGGAGTCGAAGCGCAGGGTGTAGCTCCCGCTCTTCGTCACGTGCTTGCCGTCGTCGCGGCCCACCAGGTAGTAGCAGGTGTAGTCGGCGACCACGGAGACCCCGTCGGCCCTTAGATACGCCTCCATCGTGAACAGCGCGTCCTCGCCGGTCCACAGCGACTCGTCGAAGCGCATGCCGTGCCGCTCCAGGAACTCCCGGCGGAACAGCTTCTGCGCGCTGAGCGTGAACTTGATGTTGGACGAGTACACGTCCGTCCGGTCGAGCGTCTCGCCCCACATCGACCTGGGCGGCTTGCGGTTCACGCCCTCGACCCGGCCGAGGACCACGTCCGTGCCGTTGCGATCGGCCATGGCGACCATGCGCTCCAGAGCCTCGGCGCCGAGCCGGTCGTCGGCGTCCAGGAAGAAGACGTAGCGCCCGGTGGCCTTGGACAGGCCGACGTTGCGCGGGCCGCTGGGGCCGCCCGAATTGTCCTGGCGGATCACCGTGACGTCCATGGGGGCGCGGGCGGCGAACTCCTCCAGGAAGTCCCCGGTGCCGTCCTGGGACCCGTCGTCGACGGCTATGACCTCGATGCGGGCCGGGTCCAGGGTCTGCGCCTCGACCGATGCCAGGCACTCGACCAGATACGGCATCGCTTCGTACGCCCCGATGACCACCGTGACGTCAGGCTGCACAACGGTCACTGTTCCCTCTCACCACGCAACGGTCTCCTGACACAAACATGCTTTGGACACCCGATAGACGATGGGTGAACAGGATGGGTTGCCTGTGGCAACGCGTGTTCCACCTCACAGGATGCACCAGAGGCCGGGCCTCCGGAGCATTCCCCCCGGGGACCCGGCCCGCGGCGACGCGTGCCTCAGGCGGTGGTGACGTCCCTGGTCCGTGCGGCTTCGCCGTCCGCCTCGGCGTCCGTCTCGCCGTCCGGCATGTCGTCCGGCGCGACCACGAGGGAGGCCTGGCCCACGTTGCGCGCCTCGGCCTTCACCGTGAGGTCGGTGACGGCCGTGTCGAACCGTTCGCGGGAGGTGGGCTCGTCCGGTCCGAGCAGGTACTCCTTGAGTTCCCTGCGGTCCTTCGCCAGCGGGTCGCCGGCCGGGTCGCGCACGGCGTCCAGGAGCCGGTCCAGCTCGACGGCGTCGTTGCCGAGGATCACCGCGGCGCGCACCGCGGTGTTCTGCCGCCTGAACTCCTCCGCGCCCAGTTCGGCGGAGTCCGTGACCGCGTAGGGCTTGCCGCTCGCGATGTAGTCGGAGACCACGCTGGAGATGTCGGAGACCATCGCCTCGGAGGCGTTGAAGCAGTCGTACAGATGCGGTGAGGCGCCGGTGATCACCCGGTGCTCGTACGAGGGGAACGAGCGCCAGTAGGTCTCGTTCCACTCGGCGCGCAGCCGGGCGGCCTCCTGGTGCTTGCGGACGTCGACGATGCCGTCGCGGCTGGTCACCGCCTCGTCGGCCCGCTCGTCGAAGCCGAGCGAGAGGCCGTCCAGGCGGGTCTTGAGCCGGGTCAGCTCGGCCTTGGCCCTGGCCTGGGCGGCCGGGTCCGCGGTGAAGCGGGAGTCGCTCGCGCGCTGGGCGGCGGCCTTCTTGATCAGAGCGGTGATCCGACGGTGCGCGGCGCCGGCCTTGGCGCTGCGGGTGCCGGTGAACGGGTGCGGCTTGTACAGGACGCGGACCGGGGGCTCGGCGGTGACCAGCTTCTTCACGATGTTCTCGCCGGCCAGCAGCAGCGAGGTGTTGCCCGGGCTGTCGTCCCAGCCCTCCCAGGTGGGCGCGTACAGCACCGTCGGGACGCGGTCCGCGGGCACGCCGTCGCCCGGCCTGATGGACGCCAGCTGCGGGCGGCCGACCTCGACGATGTCCTCGTCGCGGATGCCGACGTCGGCGATGGCGTAGCGGTCGCGGCCCGCCCGGCCGGCGACCCACACCTCGTCGTAGACCTTGCTGAACGGGTTGACGCTGGCGACCTTGTCGCTGTCGCCGTGGCCGATGAAGACGTGCTTCATGGTCGGCACGCGCAGCAGGTGGATGTTCTTGCCGACGTTCGCGCAGTACAACGCGACCCGCACCATGGACAGGTCCAGGTTCATCAGGTGCACCCCCCCGGGCACGCAGATGACCGGGACCGACGTGGGCGCCATCTTCTCCAGGACGGCGCGCTCACGCAGGATCACCAGCGGCCGGGCCTCCATCTGCTCCATGATCTCCAGCCACATGTTGACCTGGTAGGCGGAGTCGTCGGAGCCGGAGAAGTACAGGACCGCCTCGGGCCGGTACTCGCGCAGCCAGGAGCTGACGGTGGCCAGCACCTTGGGAGCCTTCGGCGGGAGCCGCCTGGCCCGCAGATGCGGCACCAGCGCGAGGACGTACAGCGCGCCGAGGCCCAGGGTGACGGCGATGCCGACGAAGCCCGGACGCACCGAGTCGCTCATCGCGTAGACGAGCAGGCCCACGACGGCCGCGAGGTCGAGGTGGAGCATCTTGACCGTGGCGCGGTTCAGCAGCAGGCGCGGCGGGGCGTCCGGGATGCGCAGCCGGGAGGCCAGGTCGACGTTCCTGGTCGCGACCGGCATCTGGCGGCGCTTGGCGATCAGGGTGACCAGCGCGCCGTGCGGCGCCTGCAGGCCGAAGAACACCGTGAAGCACGCGATCGCCGCGTAGAAGACCGACTCCTGCGAGAGGCCGAGTCTCGCCAGCAGCAGGATCAGCAGCAGCTCGCGGACCAGGAACCGGGTGGACACACCGGCTCGCACCTTGGACAGCAGGCCGATGAGGCGACTGCGCTTGCGGTGGAGATAGAGGTCCGCCAGGTAGGTCACGGCGGCCGCGACGGCGAAGGCGGGAGCGCTCGGGACGAGCGCGGCCGCCATGAGGCCGGGGTAGCCCAGCATCATGAGGACCGCTGCGGCCAGTTCGGCCGCGCTGCCCACCCGGGCTACGCGAATAGCGGTGGATATCACGGAGAAACCTGCTCTGGGAGGGGGCCGGTCATAGGTACCTGAAAGTCCGGAAAATCCTTTTTGAAGGTTTCGGGAGTTTTACGGATTCAGGCCTCTGTGAATTCTCCGTAAACCGGGAGCCACAGAGGCCTGAAAATTCGATGGCTATTTGGCGTCGATTATGCCACGCCGTTCTGCCGATCCAGCACCCCGGCCAGGGCCTGCTCGAAGTCCGAGGCCTTGCCGGCAGCGGCCGTCGGGTCCTGCTGACGGACGTCGACGACATGGCCGGTGAGCTCGGAAAGCAGCACGTCGAGGGAGGTGCGGGCGACGGCCTCGGAGGACAGCAGGCTCTCCGCGGGCTCCTGCCCGAAGGCCTTGGTCCGCATGGGAGTCGCGGTGCGCTCGGGGTTGACGCAGTTCACCCGGATGCCGTCGCCCGCCCACTCGTCGGACAGGGCCTGGGTGAGATTCACCATGGCGGCCTTGGTCGAGGAGTACAGGCTGTACTCGGCGCGGCCGCGGGTGTAGCTGCTGGAGGTGTACAGCAGCAGCTGGCCCTTGGTCTCCGCCAGGTACTTGTAAGCCGAACGTGCTATCTGCACCGGCGCCAGGTAGTTGACCTTCAGCGCTTCCTCGATGGTCGCGTTGTCGGTCTCGGCCAGTTTGCCGATGCGCAGCACTCCGGCGGTGTTGACGACGAAGTCGATGCGCCCGGTCTCGCTGTAGGCCTTGGACAGGGCGTCGTCGACCTCCTCCGGGTTCTCCACGTGCGTGCCGGTGGTGGAGCGGCCCAGGGCGTAGACCCGGGCCCCGTAGGACTCGGCGAGCTCGGCGATGTCCTTGCCGATGCCGTACGAACCGCCGAAGACGACCACGGTCCTGCCGGTGAGCAGCTCGCGGTAGACCTCCTCGCCCTTCTGCTCGGGGGTGGCGGAGGAGGCCAGCTGGAAGAGCTTGTCGGCGATGAAGACGTCGACGGGCTGAGTCACCTTCATGTTGTACTCGTCGCCCGCCACGACGTGGATCGGCACGTCCGGCAGATAGCGCAGGACGACCGTGCAGTCGTCGGTGGCCTGGAAGTTGGGGTCGCCCGCCGCCACCTCGTAGGCCCGCCGGATGGTGGACAGCTTGAACGCCTGCGGGGTCTGGCCGCGGCGCAGCCGGGAGCGGTCCGGGATCTCGGTGATGAACTCGCCGTCCTCGCCGTGCGTGCGCGTGACGATGATGGTGTCCGCGGACGGGATGGCCACGTCGACGGCCTGGTAGCGCTCCAGGGCGGTGACGCAGTCGTCGATGACGCGCTGCGAGAGCAGCGGGCGCACGGCGTCGTGGAAGAGGACGTTGAGGTCCTCGCCGTCGGCCAGCCCCTCGCCCAGGGCGGCGATGGCGCGCTCGGTGGTCTCGTTCCGCGTGGAGCCGCCCTCGATGATCGCCCGGACCTTCTGGAACCCGGCCTTGGACACGATCTTCTCGACGTCGGGCACATAGCCGGGCGCCATCAGCACGATGATGTCGTCGACCGAGTCCGCCTTCTCGAAGGTGGTCAGCGTGTGCTCGATGACTGCCTTGCCGGCGATCTTCAGCAACTGCTTGGGGATCGACAGACCCACGCGCTGGCCGGTGCCACCGGCCAGGATCACTGCGGTGGTACGGGGCTTGGCTATGTGCTGGGACACAGGGGACCTACCTTGGGGCGACAGGGACGAGGAAATGGTCCCACTTGCGGTTACCGCGATGCAAGGTGAGCGCCGTTCGCTGCAAATGTGCACGCAACCTGGCATTCATCTGGCGGCGCTGGCGATTGCCGAGACGTCGGCGCAGCTTCCCGCTGACGCCTGTGTAAATCCTGTGAGTTGCTCCACAGGAAGTAACGCATTGCCCGGGCCGGGGTGACGGGTGTGACTCTAACGGTCCTTGAGGAGCGTCATCGCCGCCGCGGACGTCCGGGGCGGCGCTCACCGGGCCCGCACCCGCCTCTTCGCCCGGTCCTGGCGCAGCGAGACGCCCGGGGACCTTGCCGATCTTCACGTCCTGGCCGACGGGGCTGCACCTGTCCTTCATATGCAGGACGCCCCACCGTGGACCGGCCTGGAATTGAGCGGGTCGGCGGGGACCGATAGGAAGGAATTCACTGCCCGCATTTCTCGGCATTTCCGTCCCGTCGGCCTCGAGAGAACGGTTCGCCGTGCGGGGCACGGGCGGCCGAGAAAGCGCCGCCGTAAGACGGCGTCCCGCAAGGAACGGCAGGAGAGGTTCCTGAGACGACGCCGAGAGGAACGGCCGAGAGGAACGGGGGACGGCGCTGAGACCGGGCCGGGGCGGGTGCCGGCCCGGACGAGTGGGGCACGGGCGAGCGGGGCACGGGCGGGTGCGGGCATAGGCGAGTGCGGGTGCGGGCACGGGAGAAGCCGGTCGAGGCAGGCCCCCGGGAACGGGAACCTGCCTCGACGGTGCGCGGGCGGAGCGGGGATCAGAAGGGCTCGAAGCCCTCGAACTCCTGGGTCGCCTCGTCGCGTTCGGCCTGCTTGTCCCGGCGGCGCTGGGTCGCGGGGCGCGGGGCCTCGAAGCGGTGGTCCTCGCCGCGGCGGCCGAGCATCTCGGCGCCGGCCGTGACCGACGGCTCCCAGTCGAAGACGACCGCGTTGTCCTCGGGGCCGATGGCGACGCCGTCGCCGCCGCGGGCGCCCGCCTTCATCAACGCGTCCTCCACACCGAGGCGGTTGAGCCGGTCGGCGAGGTAGCCGACGGCCTCGTCGTTGTTGAAGTCGGTCTGCCGCACCCAGCGTTCGGGCTTCTCGCCCCGGACGCGGAAGAGGCCGTCCTCCTCCAGCGAGACGGTGAAGCCGGTGTCGTCGACCGCCTTCGGACGGATGACGACCCGGGTCGCCTCCTCCTTCGGCTTGGCCGCACGCGCCGCGCCCACCATCTCGGCGATGGCGAAGGACAGCTCCTTCAGCCCCATGTGGGCGACCGCCGACACCTCGAAGACGCGGTAGCCGCGCGCCTCCAGGTCCGGGCGGACCATCTCGGCGAGGTCCTTGCCGTCCGGCACGTCGATCTTGTTGAGCACCACGAGCCGCGGCCGGTTGCCGAGACCGCCGTACTGCTTGAGCTCCTCCTCGATGATGTCGAGGTCGGAGAGCGGATCGCGCTCGGACTCCAGGGTCGCGGTGTCCAGCACATGCACGAGGACGCTGCAGCGCTCGACGTGGCGCAGGAACTCCAGACCCAGCCCCTTGCCCTGGCTGGCGCCCGGGATCAGGCCCGGCACGTCGGCGATGGTGTAGACCGTGGAGCCGGCCGTCACCACGCCCAGGTTCGGGACGAGGGTCGTGAACGGGTAGTCCGCGATCTTCGGCTTGGCGGCGGACAGGACGGAGATCAGCGAGGACTTGCCGGCGCTCGGGTAGCCGACGAGGGCCACGTCCGCGACCGTCTTCAGCTCCAGGACGATCTCCTGGAGGTCGCCGGGCTCGCCGAGCAGCGCGAAGCCGGGCGCCTTGCGGCGGGCCGAGGCCAGCGCCGCGTTGCCGAGGCCGCCGCGGCCGCCCTGGGCGGCGACGTACGAGGTGCCGTGGCCGACCAGGTCCGCCAGCACGTTGCCGGCCTTGTCCTGGATCACCGTGCCGTCCGGCACCGGCAGGATCAGGTCCTGGCCGTCCTTGCCGGAGCGGTTGCCGCCCTCGCCGGGCTTGCCGTTGGTGGCGCTGCGGTGGGGCTTGTGGTGATAGTCGAGGAGCGTGGTGACCGACTGGTCGACGACCAGGATCACATCGCCGCCGCGGCCGCCGTTGCCCCCGTCGGGGCCGCCGAGCGGCTTGAACTTCTCACGGTGGACGGAGGCACAGCCGTGACCCCCGTTACCCGCGGCGACATGCAGTTCGACGCGGTCCACGAAGGTGGTCATCTGGGTGCCTCCAGCACTTGCTACTAAACGAAACGTACGTATCTGTCTACTGCGTAACACGCGAAAGGCGGACCCGCCTTCCCGCACGGGAAGTGAGGTCCGCCTCGCGAAAGCTTCCGATCAGGCGACCGGAACGATGTTCACGACCTTGCGGCCACGGTGGGTGCCGAACTCCACCGCACCGGCGTTCAGGGCGAACAGCGTGTCGTCGCCGCCACGGCCGACGCCCGCGCCGGGGTGGAAGTGCGTGCCGCGCTGGCGGACCAGGATCTCACCCGCGTTGACGACCTGACCGCCGAAGCGCTTCACGCCGAGCCGCTGGGCATTGGAGTCGCGACCGTTCCGGGTGGACGATGCGCCCTTCTTGTGTGCCATGTCTCCTCAGTCCCTTACTTCGCAGCCGCGGGGATCTCAGTGACCTTGATCGCCGTGTACTGCTGGCGGTGGCCCTGACGACGGCGGTAGCCGGTCTTGTTCTTGTAGCGAAGGATGTCGATCTTGACACCCTTGTGGTGGTCCACGACCTCGGCCTGGACCTTGATGCCGGCCAGAACCCACGGGTCGCTGGTCACAGCGTCACCGTCGACAACGAGCAGGGTCGAGAGCTCGACCGTGTCGCCAACCTTGGCAGTGGAAATCTTGTCAACCTCAACGATGTCGCCGACAGCAACCTTGTGCTGGCGACCACCGCTGCGCACGATGGCGTACACGCGGATCTCACTCTCTCGCTCTGGGACGGCATCCCCGCAGTCCAGCCACCCGGGAACGAACACGGACGGCCTCTCCCGGCCACCTAGGTACCGGTACCCGGGAGGAAGAGGGTTTACGGAGATGTGGCATGTCAACCGACACGCCGAGGGTCAAGGCTACGGGGCCGGGCTTGAGGGGTCAAACCGGGCCCGTATGCTCGCACCGAGATGCCAGACACCCGGAAGGCGAAGAAGTGAACTACAGGGTCCAGCCCAGCGCCCAGGTCGACGACAGCGCCGAGATCGGCGCCGGGAGCAGCGTCTGGGACCTCGCGCAGATCCGTGAGGGCGCACGCCTCGGTGAGGGTTGCGTCGTCGGCCGCGGCGCCTACGTCGGCTCGGGCGTGCGGATGGGCGACAACTGCAAGCTGCAGAACTACGCGCTCGTCTACGAGCCCGCCGAACTCGGCGACGGTGTCTTCATCGGTCCGGCCGTGGTGCTCACCAACGACCACAACCCGCGTTCCGTGGACCCTGACGGCAACCAGAAGCGCGGCGGCGACTGGGAGGCCGTCGGGGTGAGGATCTCCGACGGCGCCTCGATCGGCGCCCGCGCGGTGTGCGTCGCACCGATCACGATCGGCCGCTGGGCCATGGTCGCCGCGGGTGCCGTGGTAACGAAGGACGTGCCCGACTTCGCCCTGGTAGTGGGCGTCCCGGCCCGTCAGGTGGGCTGGACAGGCCGCGCCGGCGTCAAGTTGGTGGAAGAGGACGGCATGGCGGGACTTTGGAAGTGCCCGCAGACCGGCACGCTGTACGAGGAGAAGGACGGCGTCCTCACGGAACGCGAGGGCTGACGACGCCCGGCTGCGTGCAGGGATGCGATGTCGCCGCGGGTAGGGTTGCGCTGCCGCGTCGCATTACCCAACTGGACCCGTATCGGACACGCGGCGCGCAGTTGAAAGGGCGAAAGGGATCCGGATGAACAGCCACGTGCTCTATCTCGCACTGGGTACGTACCGAGTGCGAGCGGCGCGCGAGCAGGTGAAGGAACTCGCCGCCTCGGGAACCAGGGTTTCCTTGGTGGTGTCGGACGATACGGAGTGGAAGGACGCCCTGACCGAGCTCGGTCGGCTGGACGGTGTGGACATCGTCCGCGTCGCCCCCGGCAAGGACGGCGGCTGGGCAGCCGCCAAGAAGCTCGCGGGGGCGAAGTCCGGGCCGTTCGCCCAGGCGGACACCATCATCGCCGGTGACGCTCAGGCGCTGCCGATCGCCTGGATCGCCCGCCGTCGACGGCCTGAGCTCGAACTGCTTCTGGAGCCGCACGGTGCCGGGCGCGAGATCGCGCCCGCCGACCTGGCCGTGCTCACGCCCTGGTACCCGTCCCCGAACAACCCCTACGCCGGGTCCTTCGTCCAGGCAGCCACCGCCGCTGTCGGCGACGAGTACGACCGCGTCACCGTCTTCCACACCGAGGACTGGTCCGGCAAGGCACCCGGCGCGCTCGGCGACGCGATCCCGGCGACCGTCAAACGCCTCCGGGAGCGCTCCGCCCTCGGCCAGGTCCTGGACACGCCGGAGGGCACGCTCGTCCGCGTCCCCGTGCCGCTCATCCGCCGCAAGAACTACGCCCCCTGGGTCGAGGCCCAGGTGGAGGCGGTGCGCAGCGCCCTGCCCACCGGCCGCATCGAAGCGCCCCTCGTCCACGCCCACGCGGGCATCTACGGCGGCGTGCTGGCCCTCAAGCTCGCCCGCCCGGACGCGCGTGTCGTCGTGACGGAACACGCCACCTTCCTGGACCAGGTGTTCGCGCAGGAACAGGGGGAACGGCTCTACGGCGAGATGCTGGAGCGTGCGGACGCGGTCATCTGCGTCGGGTCCGTGCTGCGTGACCAGATCGTCGAGCGGTTCCCGAAGCACGCGGCCAAGATCGGCGTGATACCGAACGTGGTCGCCTTCGATCGCTTCGTTCCGGGTCCCGAACGTTCACCCGAGATGCTCCGTTGGCTGTACGTAGGGCGCCTGGTCAAGCAGAAGGGCGTCACGGAGCTGCTGGAGGCCTTTGCGCGGGTCGCCGCGAAGGAACCGGACGCGACGCTCACCATGGTCGGCCACGGCCCGCTCGACGACGAACTGCGCGAGCGGGGCGCGGAACTGAAACTGGGCGACCGGTTCCGGATCCTTCCGCCTGTCGCTCCCGAAGCCGTCGGCACACTGATGCACGAGTACGACCTTCTGGTGCACGCCAGCAAGCTGGAGACCTTCGGGATGACGATCGTCGAGGCGATCGCCACCGGCCTCCCCGTGCTCACCACCCGCAGCGGCGGCCCCGACGAGACCATGGCCGGCATCGAGCCGATGGTCGGCGCACTCATGGACGTCAGCACCGACCCCGCCGTCATCGTGGACGCGTACTGGCGACTTCGCGACCGGGCACATGAGCTCGATCTGCGTGGGGCCCGGAAGATCCTGGAAAGCCGCTACGGGCGTGAGGCCGTCGCCGAGCAGCTCCTCGACGTCTACAACGGCGCCCTCGCCCCCATCCCCGAGCCTCCCGTCACCAGGGAGGTACAGGAAGCGAAGACGAAGGTCGCCGCGGGGAAGAAGAAGGACGCAGCCGGTGACTCCGCCGAGCCCGTCGGACGCGCTGTCATCCTCGCGCTGACCCCCGGAAAGCCCCGTCGCATCGCCAACTTCGCCAACGACCTCGTGGACCGGGGCGTGGAGGTCACCATCGTCACCGCGCAGTCGACGCGGCAGTGGGCGCGGATGGGCCTCGGGCCGGGTGTGCCGGTGCTGAGCATCGAGGACGCCGAGAAGAAGCTGCGCATCCCGCGGGCCGAGCGCTTCCTCGTCTACCGCGCACCCCGTGCGGTGCTGCGCCGGGCCCAGAAGATCGCCGCGAAGAACCGCGACGCGCTCGGCCCGGAGCTGGCCGTCGCCACTGTGCAGCGGGCCCACACCAAGGTCGCCAACGCCTGGCACAAGAAGGTGTTCAACCGCACCTACAAGGAGGTCAGGCCGCAGCTCCTGGCACGGATCGCCAAGCGGCGCGTCCTGCCCGAGCTCAGCCTGGACCAGGTGGATCACGTGTTCGTCAGCGACATCAACTCCACGGTGACGGGCTGGAAGTGGGCCAAGTCCCACCCGCACCTGAAGGTCACCACGAGCCTGGACCGCAAGGTCTACGACACCGAGTGATCTGAGCTGCCAGGTTGCTGGGCGGTACCACCTCTTTCCTCGGTGGTGCCGCCCACAACCTTTTTCCGCCCCGGCCGGTCGAACACCGTGAGATGCGTCGGTTCACCAACAGGGGGGAATCTCATGTCAGTTCTCGGCAGGACCCTGCCGACGGCGGCGGCCGTGGCGGCCCTCACGGGCGGAATGCTCTGCGCGGCGCCCGCGCATGCCGTGGTGGGCGGCGGCACGGCCACCACGTCCGACTGGATGGTGCAGATCCACGCCACCCAGCCCGACGGGAGCGTGCGGATCTGCGGCGGCGCGGCCGTGGGCGCGCACAAGGTGGTGACGTCCGCGGGCTGCGTGACGGGAGCCAAGAGCGTGCGGGTGGCCTCCGGCACCACCAGCCTCCTGGCGGAGACGGAGATGGACCCCGGGGGCGAGGACTCCAACGCCTCGGTGGTGAAACGCACCTGGACGGCGCCGGGCTACGACCCCGCGACCGGCCGCGACGACATCGCGGTCCTCACCACGCGCGACCCGCTGCACACCTCCGCCTACGTGCGTCCGGCCGCCTCCTGGGACATCGGCGCGGACACGCCCGGGACGGTCGGCGCCCTCGCCGGCTGGGGCAGCACCAGCGGCGACTCCCGGACGCCCTCCCCCAACCTGCGCAGGGCGTCTCTGGAGGTCCGGCCCGACACGGAGTGCGCCGAGGCCGCCGGGGCGGCGTGGACGCCGGGACGGATGTTCTGTACCACTCCCCCGCCTCCTGAGCAGGACACCGGCGGCGGGACGCCGTGCACGGGCGACGAGGGCGGTCCGCTGGTCGTCAACGGCCGGCTCGTCGGCGTCTACTCCCGCCCGACCGGCTCCAGTTGCACCGCCGAGGGCAGCCGTGCCGTGTTCACCAAGGTGAGCGCCCTCATCGGGCAGATGAGCGCCCGGATCAACGACACCGACCTGAACGGTGACGGCTTGGCCGACCTGTTCGCGATGACACCGGCCGGCAAGCGGTACGAGTACGACAGCACCGGCAGCGGTCTGAAGCCCCGCAGCCAGTGGCCCACCCTCACCGCGCCCTACAGCCGCTACCGGCAGGTCGACGTGAACGGGGACGGATTCCAGGATTACGTCTACCGGACCGCCTCGGGCGATCTCTACCAGAGCTACGACGTCTACGTCTACGAGGGCTGGGGGAACTGGACCCGCGACCGCTACGAGACGAAGATCGGCAGCGGCTGGAACAGCATGCGGTCGATCACCGTCCCCGGCGACGTCAGCGGCGACGGCGTCCCCGACATCGTCACGGTCGACGGCAACGGCGTGCAGTGGGTCTACGCCTTCCGGCCGGGCGCCGGCCAGGGCCTCAGCGGCAAGTGGAAGACCGGCACCGGCTGGGCCGGATACACCCTCTTCGGCAGCGGCGACTACACGGGCGACGGCAAGCCCGACCTGCTCGCCCGCGACACCGCCGGCCGGCTGTGGATCTACAAGGGCACGGGCAGGGGCGACGCTCCCTGGCAGGCCCGCGCCCAGGTCGGCCGCAGCGGCTGGAACTACACCGCGTACGCGGCGTCCGGTGACACCGACGGCGACGGCAGGGCGGACTTCTACGCCCGGGACAGCGCCGGCTACCTCTGGCTGTACAAGGGCACCGGCAACGCCTCGGCGCCCTTCCAGAACCGGGTGAAGATCGGCGGCGGCTGGAACGTCTACAGCCTCATCAGCTGACCCGGCACGCTGCCCTTGCACGAACGAGGTGGCGCCCGGCCGGAACTCCCGGCCGGGCGCCACCTCACGTCGTACGTCGCGTCACGAGCCGACGATCTCCCGCAGCCGCTCCTCGAACGGGATGAGCGTCGCCTCGCGGGTGTACGTCTGCGCGTGCTGCTGGGCCACCGCACGCTGGTCCGGCGTGAGATCACGGGCCGCCTTGCCCGCCGCCACCATCGACGCGGCCAGCGCGTCCACGTCCAGGCTGTTGGCGTTGAACCACAGCGGATAGCCGTCGAGCACATCCTGCGCGGCGATACCCGGCTGGTGCACCGAGACGATCGGGTGACCGGACGCCATGTACTCGAAGATCTTGCCCGAGGTGACGTACCGGCCGCCGCCCGCCAGGAAGACCAGGACGTCCGCATCCTCGTAGACCCGGCCGACCTCGGTCTTGGAGACCGGGCCGAGGTAGCGCAGACCGTTGTCTTCCACGCCCTCCAGGTGGTCGCCGTCCTCGTTGAGGCCGAGGCGCGCCCTGAGCGCTCCGGGGCTGTTCTTGAAGAAGCCGAGGTGACCGTGGAGCTGCAGCTCGGCGTCGGCCAGATCGGGATGCCGTCTGGCGATCTTGAACGCCTCGGCCATCTCGTCCAACGGCTGCTTCGCCGTGAGGGTGCCGAGGTAGGCGAACTTCAGCGGGCGCGGCTGGTCCTGGCCGGCCTCGCTCACGGCCGGCTCCCCGGCGGCGCCGCTCTCGGCCGGCAGAAGCACGTCCGGGTCCCAGCCGTTGGGCACGACCATCATGCGGTCCGCCACGTCCGGGTAGCGCTCGGCGTGCCAGCCGCGCAGCGCCTCGTTGACGAAGACGGAGGCCGAGGCCTTCGCCAGCATCCGCTTCTCCCACCCCCACGCGATGTGGCCCTCGGGGAAGGCCGGCTCGTCCTGGAAGATCTCCAGCGTCCACGAGTCCCGGTAGTCCATGACGTACGGGACGCCCGTGAGCTTGTTGAACATCCAGGCCGCGCCGAACGAGGCGAAGGGGTTGCCGGTCGCGATGACCACGTCGAACCGCTTCTTGGAATGCAGCTTCAGCGCCCGTACGACGGACGCCCACGCCCAGGAGGAGTAGCGCTCGGGGAAGAGCTTCGTCTGGCTGAACTGGTAGACCCGCTTGGCCATCAGCGGGAAGCTGCGGCGCAGCCAGCTGAACTCCCGCAGATCGTGCTGCCAGGTGTAGTGGTTCAGCGAGGGACGCTCGACGCGGATGCTGGGGTCGACGGTCTTCGACAGCTCCTCGTCGACGGAGCCGATCACGTCGTAGAGGAAGTCGAGCGGAGCCGCGCAGACCGTGACGTCCCACCCCTTCTCCACCAGGTGGTTGGCCGTGGCGCGGGCGCGGTAGACGCCACTCGCCCGCGACGGCGGAAAGTAGAACGCCAGATAGAGCACGCGGGGGCGCCGGTCGCTACGGTTCTTCATCGGTCTTCCTCGGTTGGTCAGCGAGCGGCTGAGTGCTGCACGGGCGCAGCGACGGGTGACGGTACGACGGAATCGACGCTGTAGGCGACGCGCGGGGTTCCCTGGCCGCCGGAATGCCAGGTCTCCAGCAGCTGCACCGCGTGCGGGATCGACAGGGCGTCGGCGACCACGACGAGTTCGGGGCCGCCCTGCGCGCCGAAGCACCGCTGGACCATGCGTGCCCCGACAGCGGGCCACACCCTGCGGTGCAACGGCAGGAAGACCCGGCGGTGCACCCGCCCCGCCACCCGCTTCTCGTACGCCTTGAGGGCCTTCTGCGTCCGCGCCCTGAGCGGTCCGCGGCCGAGGGCGCCGGCCACGCTTCGGGGCGCCTTGTAGAGCACCGCGCGCTCGAGGCGGCGCGGCAGGTGCCGTGCCTCCAGCTCGTCCGGCGTCATCAGCTTCACGCCCGCGGCGAAGTCCTCGGTCGCCCAGCGCTTCTTGTCGTTCACCAGGACGACGACCCGGCCGCCCGCCTCGGCGACGGCAGCGGTTTCTTCGACCACGGCCCGCTTGCGTGCGGCGCCGAGGGCCAGGAACAGGACCTGCATGTCACTCCATCACGGGGAGTCGGGGAACCAGAGTCGGTAGTGCGCCTGGGCCACGGCCTCGTAGCCGTAGTCCGCGGCGAGCTTCGCCCGGGCGCGGCCGAGGTCCAGCCCCTTGTCGAGGAAGCGGGCGCGCAGCCGGCGGAAGCCGTCGCTGATCGACTCGGCGTTCTCTTCGACGTCGATGAGCTCGCCCGCGGCGTCCTCGATGCCGGCGAGGATCTTCTGGGGTCCGCCGCATCGGGTGACCAGCACCGGCAGACCGGCGGCGAGCCCTTCGACGATCGTCATGCCGAACGTCTCGTACCGGCTGGGATGCACCAGCAGGTCGTGCTCGCGCATCAGTTCCAGCGCCCGCTCATGGGGGATGGAGCCGAGCAGTTCGACCGCGTCGCCCAGGCCGAGTTCGGCGACGCGTTCGGTGAGCGGGCGGCGCAACGGGCCCTCACCGGCGAGGGTGAGGGTGAGGGTCGGGTCCTCGGCGTGGCACTGGGCGAACGCCTCGAGGAGCCAGCCCACGCCCTTGTGCTCGCCCAGGGTGCCGAGGTAGATCCACTTGGTGAGGTCCTTCACCGGCTCCGGTCGCGGGGCGTCGAAGGAGATCGGGTTCGGGATGCGCAGGATCTTGTCCGCGTGGTGCGGGAACTGGCGCTCCAGGGTCTCGGTGATCTTGTCACCGACGACGAGGAAGCCGGTGACGCCCTCGAGGAGCTCGTCGTACAGCGGAACGGCGTCGGGATCGTCGAAGACCTTGTCCAGGAACGACGCGTGCTCGGTGACGAACACCTTGGCGCCGGGCCGCGCGTTCTTCAGCGCCGCCCAGCCGCTGGGCAGGCCCACATGGGCGTGCACCACGTCGGCGGGAAGGGGCTTGCCGCCGAGCAGGCTGCGCAGCTGCCGTTCGTGGTTGAGCGCCTGGGCGCCGTGGTTCTGGCCGCGGGGAACGGTGACGGGATACTGCAGAAGTCCGGCGCCGCCCGCGGTGGGCACGCGGTGCACGGCCCGGGACATCAGCTTGGCGTTGGCCGCCTCGACGGCCTTGGTCGCCGCCGCGTCCATGGGGGCCACCCAAGGATCGCCGTGGTACACGGTGAGGCTGTCGCAACCCGGCGCCGTCGCCTCCACCATGGCCTGGACGAAGGACCCCCGGAAAGGCAATTCCCGCGTCGGATACCACGGCGTGATCACGGCCACATCCCGGGATGTTGCCTGCTTCATGTCGACTTCCTTCGAGATTGCCCAGCGAGGCGTCAGATTATCACCGGCGTCGCGGACCGCTCGGGACCGGATCGGACCACTCGGGACCGGATCAGATCGGACCGGCCGCCGGTCCCGAGGACCGGCGGCCCGAGCGGGTCACTCGCCGTTGCGGACCAGGGTCTGCCATTCCTCGAGGATGCGGACGACGTTGTGCGCGGCGCGCCCGTCACCGTACGGGGTGCCCTTGTCCGCGGTCGGCGCGTCACGGGTGACCTTGGCGGCCCACTCGGCGGCGGGCAGCGTGTGCGGGTCCGGGACGAGGACGTTCCAGCCGGTCTCGACCGTCTCCACCCACTCCGTCTCCGGACGGATCGTGGTGGTGACGCGCTCCAGCAGGAACGCCTCCTTCTGCAGACCGCCGGAGTCGGTGACGACACCCGACGACGCCAGCACCGCGGCGATCAGACCGGCGTAGGGCAGCGGGCGGCCGACGTGCAGCGACCCCTTCGTCAGCTCGATGCCGTGCTCCTTGGCACGGGCGACGAGCCGCGGGTGCGCGAGCAGCGCGACGGGCACCGGCAGCCCGGCGAGGGAGTCGACGATCGCGGCGAGCCGCTCCGGGTCGTCCGTGTTGTCCGGCCGGTGGATCGTGGCCAGCAGGAACGGCTGCCCGGGGTCGATGCCCTCGGGCAGGACCGGCGCCGGGTGCTCGCCCGCGAGGACCGCGTCGCGGATCTTCAGGCAGATGTCGACCATGACGTCCCCGGCGAGCACCGCGCGCTGCTTCAGGCCCTCGTCGGCGAGGTGGCGCATGGCCTCCTCGGTCGGGGCGAGCAGCACGTCCGCGCTGTGGTCGGTGAGCACGCGGTTGTGCTCCTCCGGCATACGGCGGTTGAAGGACCGCAGGCCGGCCTCCAGGTGCGCGACCGGCAGGTGCATCTTCACGGCCGACAGGGCGCCGGCGATCGTGGAGTTGGTGTCGCCGTAGACCAGGACCCAGTCCGGCTGCTCCCGCTCGAAGACCGGGTCGAGGGCGGAGAGGACCGCACCGGTCTGCACTCCGTGGCTGCCCGAACCGACCCCGAGGTGAACGTCCGGGTCGGGAATGCCGAGCCCCTGGAAGAAGACGTCGGACAGATCCGCGTCGTAGTGCTGCCCGGTGTGCACAATGACATGCTCGTGTCCGGTCCCGGCGAACGCGGCCGCGATGGGCGCGAGCTTCACCAGTTGGGGCCGGGCTCCGACGATGCTGATGACTTTCACTGCGCACTCTTCATTCTGGTCCGGGGCGGTGGGGAGATCGGCGTAATCATACTGGAGGCCCTGAGGCCCCCAGGGGCCGGAACTGCTGGGGCGCACGGCGCTTTCGCGCCCGCGGGCGGAGGGCCGGGACGACGTCCGTCGTCGCCGTCACCGCCGGCGAACCGGTGCGTCGGCGCCGTACCGAAGCCCCCGCCCCCGGTAACGGGGGCGGGACCACAGGACGGTTCGCGGACGTTCGCGGACGAGCGCCTCAGCCGCCGATGACGACGCGGCGGACGCCCTTCCAGGCCTCCGGGTCCGTCGTGCGACGGCCGTCGACCAGGACGGTGACGTCCGGCAGGTCGGCCGGGGTCAGGGTGCGGTACTCGGCGTGGTCGGCCTGCAGGATCGCCGCGGTGACCTTCTCGCCCGCGTGCGGGGTGAGGCCGTGCGCGAGGAGCTCCGCGTCGGTGTACATCGGGTCCGAGACGAACGGGACCGCGCCGCGCGCCTTGAGGGCCTCGACGGTCGGGAAGACGCCCGAGAAGGCCGTCTCCTTCACGCCGCCGCGGTAGGCGGCGCCCAGGACGAGCACGTTCACACCGGTCAGGTCGCCGTACGCGGCGGCCAGCAGGTCGACGGCGTACTCGGGCATCGCGGCGTTGGCCTCACGCGCGGAGCGCACGACGGTCGCGGCCGGGTCGTTCCACAGGTACATCCGCGGGTAGATCGGGATGCAGTGGCCGCCGACGGCGATGCCCGGCTGGTGGATGTGGCTGTAGGGCTGCGAGTTGCAGGCCTCGATGACCTTCTTGACGTCGATGTCGTTCTGGTCGGCGAAGCGCGCGAACTGGTTCGCCAGGCCGATGTTGACGTCCCGGTAGGTGGTCTCGGCGAGCTTGGCCAGCTCGGAGGCCTCCGCGGTGCCCAGGTCCCAGACGCCGTTCGGCCGCGGCAGGTCGGCGCGCTCGTCGAAGTCGAGGACCTGCTCGTAGAACTCCACGCCACGGGCGCCGGACGCCTCGTCGATGCCGCCGACCAGCTTGGGGTAGCGGCGCAGGTCGGAGAAGACGCGGCCGGTCAGGACGCGCTCCGGGGAGAAGACGAGGTGGAAGTCGTCGCCCGCGGTCAGGCCGGAGCCCTCGGCCAGCATCGGCGCCCAGCGGGTGCGGGTGGTGCCGACCGGGAGGGTCGTCTCGTACGAGACCAGCGTGCCGGGCTTGAGGCCCTGCGCGATGGCCTTCGTCGCGGAGTCCATCCAGCCGAAGTCCGGGGTGCCCTCGGCGTCCACGAACAGCGGGACGACCACGACGACGGCCTCGGACTCGGCGACCGCGGACGCGGTGTCGGTCGTCGCGCTCAGCAGCCCGGCGTCGACGGCCTGCTTCAGCTTGACGTCGAGGTCGTGCTCGCCGGGGAACGGCTCGACGCCGGCGTTGACCAGCTCGACGACCTTCTCGTTGACGTCCGCGCCGATGACCCGGTGGCCCTTGGAGGCGAACTGCACGGCCAGCGGCAGGCCGATCTTGCCGAGTGCTACTACACAGATGTTCATGGAGGGTCGCTACTTCCTTTTGGAACCGGTCGGCTTCTTGAAACCGGCGGACTTCAACTTTCTGACGCCGACCGCCCTGGAGCGGACGGCCAGGGACTTCAGCTTCCGGCCGGGAGCTGCCAGCGCCCGCAGGACCAGAGCGCTCTTCGGCGGGTACATCTGAGCCGTGTCGATCACGACACGCCCCTTGTCGTTGACGATGGCCGACGCCCGGTAGGGGTCCCCCTCCCGGCCCCACCGGCGGGCCAGCGGCATGGGCAGGCCGGTGCCCGGCACGGGTACCTCGTACGTGGCGCCCGCCAGGTCCACGTACACCCGCACACCGCGCTTGGCGGTGACGTACTCCAACGGGATCCGGGCGTGCAGCACGGTTGCGGCGCCGTCCTCGGCGGGCTTGACGAGCTGCTCGCCCACGGGCGCCGGGGTCTTGTGGTTCGGCTTCAGCTTCCGGGCGCCCGGCTTGTCGGCCGACTTGGGCATGGCGCCCTTGGTGAGCCGCAGGGTCATGCCGTCGGTCACGCCGACGACGGGCACCCGCACGGACGCCGAGTAGGTCAGTCCGTCGCCCTGCTGCTCCCAGTCGGAGGCCAGCAGCTTGGTGCCCGGGGCGAGCTGGGCGGCGACCGAGTCCCCGGCCAGCACCTCGAAGACATGGTCGGCCAGTCCGATGCGCGGGTCACGGAAGCCGGGGTAGCGCGCGAAGACGTGCTCGCCCTCGACGACGAACGTGACGCCGTTCTCCGGCTCCGAGACGATCGCCTCGCACAGCTCGTCGACCGCGCCGGCCTGCGCCAGGGCGATGCGCACCCGGCGCTTGACGTCCATGGCGTCACGGATGCCGTCGGTGAAGTACGCGTCCGCGAGTCGGGCAATGCCCGCGCAGATCTTCACCCGCACCTCGCGGTCCAGGGCCGGGAAGTCGTCCTGGACGAGCTTGGCCAGCTCCCAGGTGAAGTGCCGGCGCAGCAGGGCGTCGCGCTGCGGACCCGCCTCGATGAGGCCGGCCGCGAAGTTCATCATCTCGGCGGTGCACTCGAGCCGGGAGAGATGGTCGGCCCGGTAGGTGATGTTGCTGGCGTCGCCGCGCTTGACCGCGTAGTAGCAGGTGTAGTTCGCCACCACCGAGATCTTGCGGGCCCGCACCAGGGCCTCGATGGTGAACGGCTGGTCGCTGCCCACGGCCATGTGCTCGGGGAAGCGCAGCTTGTACTTCTCCACCATCTCGCGGCGGAAGAGCTTGGTGTTGGCCAGGGTGAAGGGCACCCCCGGCTCGTCCAGGCTGACGTCCCGGTCGCCGTGCTGGAACAGCGCCTGGTGGACGTAACGGCCGTTGGTGCCGACCATCTTGCCGACGACCACGTCCGAGTCGTGCTTGTCGGCGTACTTCACCATGCGCTGCAACGCCTCCTCGCCGAGGTAGTCGTCGGAGCCGATGAAGTACACGTACCGGCCGGTCGCCAGTTCCAGCGCCCGGTTGCTGGGCGCGGCCGGGCCACCGGAGTTCGCCTGGTGGATCACCTTGACGGTGTCCGGGTACAGGGCCGCGAACCGGTCGAGTTCGCGGCCGCTGTCGTCGGTGGAACCGTCGTCGACGGCTACGATCTCCAGCCGCTCGCGTCCGATGGTCTGCTTGACCAGGGAGTTCAGGCACTCCGTCAGGTACGGCATCGTGTTGTACACCGCGACGACGACACTGACGTCAGGCGCAGCACTCATGCTAGGGCTCCTGGTCTCCGCCGGCCGTGCCGGCTGGGTCCTGCGGGGAAAGTCTCACAGAACATAGGAGTCCCGCCGAGCACGCACCGTTCCCCCGATGTGTGATGCTCAGCTGCCATGGACGGCCAGGTCCTCCACCGGAAGCGTAACGCTGGTGTTGTGGGCGGCCGACTCCAGAAGCGCCGCCGCCACCTCGACGGTCCGCATGCCCTGGCGCAGGGAGCAGATGTCGACGGGCTTGCCGAGCACCGCGTCCCGGAAGAGCTCGTGCTCGACCTGCAGCGGCTCGCGCTTCGGGATGGCGTACCGGATCATGTCGCCCTCGGAGACGCCGCGGAAGGCCCGCAGGGCTTCCCACTCGGTGGTCACGGCCGCGTTGGAGTGGAACGTCAGGTCGGCGGTGAGGGTGTCGGCGATGAAGCAGCCGCGCTCGCCGGTGACCGACGTGAACCGCTCCTTGAGCGGGCTCAGCCAGTTCACCAGGTGGTTGACCATGGTGCCGTCGTCGAGGCGGCCCACCGCGGAGACCATGTCCTCGTGCTCACGACCGCTCTTGGAGACGGTGTGCGCGGCGATCGACACGTACTGGCGTCCGGTCACCCAGCCGGTGAGGTCGATGTCGTGCGTCGCGAGGTCCTTGACGACGCCGACGTCCGCGATGCGGTGCGGGAAGGGACCCTGGCGGCGGGTGACGACCTGGTAGACGTCACCCAGCTCGCCGGCCTCCAGGCGGGAGCGCAGCGAGAGCAGCGCCGGGTTGCAGCGCTCGATGTGACCGACGCCGGCCACCAGGCCCTTCGACTCGAAGGCCTCGACGAGACGGCGGGCGCCCTCCACGGACTCCGCGACCGGCTTCTCGATCAGCGCGCAGACGCCGGCGTCGGCGAGCGCCAGACCGACCTCTTCGTGCAGATGCGTCGGGCAGGCCACCACCGCGTAGTCCACACCGAGGGCGATCAGTTCCTCGACGGTGTTCAGGATCGGCGCGCCCTGGGCGGCGCCGAACTTGTCCCCCATCGGGTCGACGACGCCGACGAGGTCGACGGCGTCCAGGCCCGACAGGACACGGGCGTGGTGACGCCCCATGGAACCGAGGCCGACGAGTCCCGCTCGCAGCGACTTCCCGGTACTCACAGTTGCTCCCCCAGAGCATTGACGGCGGTGACGATGCGCTCCAGGTCCTGCGTGGACAGGGCCGGGTGCACGGGCAGGGACACGACCTCGGCGGCCGCACGGTCCGTCTCGGGCAGGTCCCAGTCGCGGCCGGCCTTCTGGTCGGGCTCCCAGTACGGCTTCAGCCGGTGGATGGGAGTCGGGTAGTACACGGCGTTGCCGATGCCGGCCTCGGTCAGCCTGGCCATCGCGGCGTCGCGGTCGCCCTGGATGCGCACCGTGTACTGGTGGTAGATGTGCCGGGCGCCCTCGGCCACCTTCGGCGTGATCACGTTCGGCGCCGTGATGTGCTCGGTGAGGTAGGCGGCGTTGGCGATGCGCTGCTCGGTCCAGCCGTCCAGCTTGCGGCGCTGCACGCGGCCGATGGCGGCCGAGACGTCCGTCATGCGCACGTTGGCGCCGACGATCTCGTTGGCATAGCGCTTCTCCATGCCCTGGTTGCGCAGCAGGCGCAGGGTCCGCGCGGTCTCCGCGTCCCCGGTGGAGATCATGCCGCCCTCGAGGCTGTGCATGTTCTTCGTCGGGTAGAAGCTGAACGTGCCCACGGCGCCGAAGGCGCCGACCGGGGTGCCGTTCAGCGCGGCCGCGTGCGCCTGGCAGGCGTCCTCGACGACGGCGAGCCCGTGCTGCCGGCCGATCGCCATGATCTTGTCCATGGCCGCCGGGTGCCCGTACAGGTGCACCGGCATGATCGCCGCAGTGCGCGGCGACAGGGCGGCCTCGACCGCGGCCGGGTCCAGACAGAACGTGTCCGGGTCGACGTCCGCGAACACGACGTCCGCGCCGACCAGCCGCACCGCGTTGGCGGAGGCGGCGAAGGAGAACGAGGGCACGATGACCTCGTCGCCCGGGCCGAGGCCGAGGGCGAGGAGCGACAGGTGCAGCGCCGAGGTGCCGGAGTTGACCGCGACGCAGTGACGTCCCTCGACCAGCTCCGAGAACTCCTCCTCGAAGGCGGCCACCTCGGGCCCCTGGACGACCATGCCGCTGCGCAGAACACGCACGGCGGCTTCGATCTCCTCCTCGCCGATCACTGGTTTGGCGGCCGGTATGAACTCATGGGCGTCGGTCATCGACATCCCCTCCTCTACGGCGACCCAGAAGGCGCACCACGTCATGCACGGTCGGGAAGGGGCCGTGTCGATGCACAGCACGGCCGCATCCCTGGTTGTCCGCCGACGCCTGTGGGCGGGCGGACGGCTTGTCCACAGGACCCCGCCCGGCGAGGGTTCCTTGCGGGAAGTCAGCCGTCTCCGGCTGCGAGACCGGATGTGCTCTTCGGCTGTGGTCACGGTGTGCATGTCTTTGGCCACCGGGACCAGAGTGCACGTTACCAGTCTGGAGACGACGAACTTGCCCAGGGTCACCACCCCGAAACCCACAGCGCGGGTGCGGTCCATCACAAACGAGACACAGAGTAACTCCCCGGTGAACGCACGGCGACACGGGCGCGGGAGGCGGGTGAAACGTCGGCGCGGGCGTCCGGATGTCCGGACGCCCGCGCCCTGCGTACCCGCGCCGGGCGGGGTCAGTCCTCCGTCGAGGCCGTGACGGACGGCACGCTCTGCTGCGCCGCCGCGGTCGTCTTCGTCACCGACTTGGCCGCCTTCTTGGCCGTCGTCTTCTTTGCGGCGGTCTTCTTCGCGGCCGTCGTCTTGGCCGCCGCCGTCTTCTTGGTGGCGGCCTTCTTCGCCGTGGCCTTCTTCGCCGTCTTGCGCGCGGCCGTCTTCTTGGCCGGCGCGTCCTGCGCGTCCTCGGCGGACGCGGCGGCCCCCTCGGACGTGACCTCGGACGCGGGCTCGGCCGTGGCGTCCGCCGCGACCGACGGGACGACCACGACGGCCGTCTCCTCGGACGCGGTCGGCGCGGTGGCCTTGCGCACGGCGCGGCGCCGCGGGCGGGCCGGGGCCGCGCTCTCGGCGACGGGCTCGGCGGCCTGCTCGGCCTCCGGCTGCTCCACCGGAGCGGCCTCGGCGACCGGGGTCCGGACGACCGGGGTCTCGGCGACCGTCACCACGGCGGCCTCCGCCCCCGCGGGGGAACCGGCCGGCGCGGACACCTTGCGGGTGGCGCGGCGGCGCGTACGGCCCTGGGGCGCGGCCTCCTCGGCGACCGGGGTCTCGGCGGGCGCCTCGACGACCGGGTCCTCCACGGCGACCGGCTCGGTGTGCGCGACGACCGTCTCGGCCGGCTGCACCGGACGCTCGGTCTCCGCCTCGACGGTGACGTCCTGCGCGGTGGGCGCCTCGACGGCCTCCTCCGCGGCGGCCCCGCCCGACAGCTCCGAGACGAACGCCTCGGAGCCGCCCCCACGACGCGACCCGCCCCTCGGCGCGCCCGCCGGAGCGGACGCCCTGCGGCTCGACCGGCGACGGCCCCGGCCACGCGTGGCGGCGGCCTCCGCCTCGGCGACGCTGCTGTACAGCTCCTCGTCCACGGCGAACTCGGGGGCGGCCAGCGCGACCGGCTCGGCCACCTCCGCGGCGACCTCGGCCTCGCTCTCCGTCTCCGGCTCGGCGCCCGCGTCCGGCTCGACGACCTCGGCCGCCGTGCTCTCGTACTCGTGGTCGTGGTCGTGGTCGTGGCCCTGTCCGTCGCCGCCGCGGCCGCGCTTCTTGCGCTTGCCGCCGCCGCCGACGGACGTCGGCTGCTCCATGTGGACGATGACGCCGCGCCCGTTGCAGTGCACGCAGGTCTCGGAGAAGGACTCCAGCAGACCCTGGCCGACCCGCTTGCGGGTCATCTGCACCAGGCCCAGCGAGGTGACCTCGGCGACCTGGTGCTTGGTGCGGTCGCGGCCCAGGCACTCCAGCAGCCGCCGCAGCACCAGGTCCCGGTTGGACTCCAGCACCATGTCGATGAAGTCGATCACGATGATGCCGCCGAGGTCGCGCAGCCGCAGCTGGCGCACGATCTCCTCGGCCGCCTCCAGGTTGTTCCTGGTGACCGTCTCTTCGAGGTTGCCGCCCTGGCCGGTGAACTTGCCGGTGTTGACGTCGACCACGACCATGGCCTCGGTCCGGTCGATCACCAGCGAGCCGCCGCTGGGCAGCCAGACCTTGCGGTCCAGCGCCTTCGCGAGCTGCTCGTCGATCCGGTAGGTGGCGAAGACGTCGACCTCGGACGTCCACTTCGACAGCCGCTCGGCGAGGTCGGGCGCCACGTGCGAGACATAGCCGTGGATGGTCGACCAGGCCTCGTCGCCGCTGACGATGACCTTGGAGAAGTCCTCGTTGAAGATGTCGCGCACGACCCGGACGGTCATGTCCGGCTCGCCGTACAGCAGCGTCGGAGCGTTGCCGCTCTTGGCCTTCTTCTGGATCTCCTCCCACTGCGCCTGCAGACGCTCGACGTCACGGCGCAGCTCGTCCTCGCTCGCGCCCTCGGCGGCGGTGCGCACGATGACGCCCGCGTCCTCGGGGACGATCTTCTTGAGGATCGTCTTCAGCCGGGCCCGCTCGGTGTCGGGCAGCTTGCGGCTGATGCCGGTCATCGAGCCCTCGGGCACGTACACGAGGTAACGGCCCGGCAGGGAGACCTGGCTGGTCAGACGGGCGCCCTTGTGACCGATCGGGTCCTTCGTCACCTGCACCAGGACCGGCTGGCCCGACTTCAGGGCGACCTCGATGCGGCGCGGCCCGTTGGCCATGCCGAGCGCCTCGAAGTTGACCTCGCCGGCGTACAGGACGGCGTTGCGCCCCTTGCCGATGTCGATGAAGGCGGCCTCCATCGACGGCAGCACGTTCTGCACCTTGCCCAGGTACACGTTGCCGACGTACGAGGTGGCCTGCTCCTTGTTGACGTAGTGCTCGACGAGCACGTTGTCTTCCAGGACGCCGATCTGGGTGCGCTCGCCGCTCTGGCGGACGACCATCACCCGCTCGACGGCCTCACGGCGGGCCAGGAACTCGGCCTCGGTGATGATCGGCACGCGGCGGCGGCCCTGCTCACGGCCTTCCCGGCGGCGCTGCTTCTTGGCCTCCAGACGGGTTGAGCCCTTGATGGACTGCACCTCGTCGGACGGCTCGGAGGGCTTGCGCGGCTCGCGGACCTTGACGATCGTGCGCTCCGGGTCCCCGACGACGGGCTCGGCCTCGGTGGAGGCGTCCCCGGCCCGGCGACGGCGGCGACGGCGACGACGGCTGCCGGCGGTGGAACCGCCCGCGTCCTCGTCCTCGGCGTCCTCGTCCTCCTGCTCGGCGGTGTCCTCGGCGTCCTGGGCGACCTGGTCGGCGGCGAACTCGTCGGAGTCGGCGTCGCCGGACTCCCCCTCGCCGTCGGCTGCGTCGCCACGACGGCGACGACGGCCGCCGCGGCGGCGACGACGGCGCGACCCGGTCTCCTCGCCGTCGTCATCGCTCTCGACGACGTCCTCGGCGGCCTCGTCGGCCTCGTCCGGCTCGCTCTCCGCCTCGTCCTCCACGGCGGGCGCCGCGGTCTCGGCGGCCTGGGCGGCGGGCGCGGCGGTGCGGCCGGACTCGGCCTCCTCACCGGCGCCGGCGGCCCTGCGGCGGCGACGGCGGCGCGAGCCGGCGGGCTCCTCGGAAGGCTCCGGGGCGCTCTGGACCTCTTCGGGCTCCTCCGCCGCGACGGTGTCGGTCTCGGCCTCGGCGGCGGCCTCGGCAGCGGCCCGCTGCGGCGTCTGGAACTGCGGCTCGGCGAACACGGGTGCCTGGAACACGGCGACCGCGGGGCGCGCCGGACGGCGCGGCGCGTCGTCCTCGCCCTTCACGGGCTCGGGCGCCGAGAAGCCGCCGGCGGCCCGGCGGACCACCCGTCGGCGACCGCGGCGCGGACCGGCGTCCTCGTCGTCGCCGGCGGCAGCCGCAGCGGCCTCGGGGATCTCGGGGGCCTTCGGCTCCTCGACGACGGCGGGAGCGACCGGCTCCGCGGGGGCCTCGGACACCTGGGGCGCCTGGGGTGCGGAGACCTCAGGCGTCTCGGCGGCGGGCGCGGAGACGCGACGGGTGGCACGGCGACGGGAGCGCGGAGCAGCCGGCTCGGCCGCCTCCTCGGCCACCGCGGGCGCCTCGGTCTCGACAGCCTGGACGGCTTCGACGGCTTCGACGGCTTCGGCCGGGGCCTCGGCCTCCGGTGTGGCGACGGGCGCGGTCACCCGCCGGGTGGCGCGGCGCCGCGTGCGCGGAGCGGCCTCGGCAGGCGTCTCCTCGGCCGCCTGGGCGACGGGCTCGGGCGCGGACTCCGCCGCGGCGGGCTCCACGGCCTCGGCCGGGGCCTCCGTGGGTGTGGTCACACGGCGCGTGGCCCGACGGCGGGAGCGGCGAGGAGCCGCGTCCTCGGCCGGGGCTTCCTCGGCCGCGGCCTCTTCGACGGCCGGGGCGCTCGCCTCGGCGGCGGCCACCGGCACGACGGTCTCGGCCGCCTCGGCGGCGGCCGGAGCGCCGACGGGCGCGGAGGCACGGCGGGTGGCCCGCCGGCGGGCACGAGGCGCGGCCTCGGCTGCCTCCTCGGGCTCGTCCGGCTTGGCGTCCGCGCCGACGTTCTCGTCCTGGACGGTCTCGTCCTGGACGTCGTCCTCCGCCAGTTCCTCGACGGACTCCACGGCCGGTATGGCCGGCGTGGTGATCTCGGCCGAGGCGTCGGCGGCGGCGGACGGCGGACCCGCCGGCCGGGATGCGGCACGGCGCCGACGACGCGGCGGCAGGGTGTCGCTGGGGGTGTTCGCTTCGGAGTCCGTCACGGACTCTGCGGATTCGGTTGGCTCGAGCATGCGGGCGTTTCTCCCGTCAGGCTCCCGGGCGCCGCGCCTGGTCCGGTGGCGATCACGAAGGATCGACCGCCGTTGACGTCCGCGGCTCGCGCGATGCGCGGTGCCGCCGTCCGGGGCGCGGGCGCCGCACGGGAGCTCTCTGTGTCCTGTCTCGCCGGTTCCGTACGCCGAATGCGCACGGCCTGGCGAAAGTCTTCTGGTCGGTGCGCTGCCCGACCCAGGTGGCTCCCGAGTCCGAGGGCTGCGCTACGACGTACGTTCCTTCGCGGAACCTTCCCTACGCGGGCGCCTTCGCGGCGGCAGCGGGATCAGCCGTTGTGAGGGCCTGAGCTGCCTCGCGGTCGGGCGCGAGCGGGTCGGTCACCGTGCCGGTCTCTTCATCGAACAGCCCCTGCGCCAGCCTGGTCACCGCAACGGGGACCGGCGGCGCCAGGTCGGCCACGGCGCGGAGACCGGACAGGACGTCGTCGGGTCGAACGGCAGGCGTCACGTGCCGAACAACCAGCCGCAGTATCGCACAGGGCTGGTCATTCGGCCTATCAGTGGGCTCACCGTGCGTTTCCAGCCGGACGACCGCGCCTCGGGTGTCGAAGGTGCGAACGCCGTTCTTGGTCATGCGCTGGACCTCCACGGCGTCGGCCTCGTTGAAGGCCTCCACCGCGCGGCCGGCGTCGGCCGGGTCCACTCCGGCCAGCCGCAGCTCCCACACGGAAGCCGTCAGCCGGTCGGCCAGACCCGAGGTCCGGGCCTCGACCGCGTCGACGACGTCGAGCCCGGCGGGCAGCGACTCGTCGAGCAGAGCTCTCAGCTTCTCCGGATCACGCGCCGAGGTCAGCGCGATCTCCAGGTACTCCGCCTCACTGCCCGTGCCGGTGGGTGCGGCATTGGCATACGACACCTTCGGGTGCGGCGTGAACCCCGCCGAGTACGCCATCGGCACCTCGGCACGGCGCAACGCGCGCTCGAAGGCACGCTGGAAATCACGGTGGCTGGTGAACCGGAGGCGGCCGCGCTTGGTGTAACGCAGTCGGATGCGCTGCACCGCGGGTGCGGGCGGCGGGCCTTCGGGCTGTCGCTTGCCCAGTGTCGTTCAGTCCTTCGTGAGAGCGGTCGTACTGCTACCAAGAGTACGTGCCTCGCCCGCCGATGGTTCCCGGCCCACGGCCGCCTCCCGCCGCACCGGCTCTCCGAAGAGCATGCGGCGCACGTCCGCGCGGGTCTGCCGCGCCGTCTCCCAGGCGGCGGCCAGCGCCTGCCGGGAGGCCCTGCCCACGCTGCGCGCGGCCCGGCCGGCGGGACGCAGCACGGCGTCCCGGACGACGTGCCCGACCGGCGTGAGCACGGTCCGGTACGCCCAGCGCACGGGCTCCACGAAGGTCCACCGCAGAAGAGTCCCGAGGAACCGTCCGACGGCGAGCGAGACGCGCCCGGCGATCCGCCAGGCGTGCCCGAGGGCGTCTGCCACCTCACGGGCGACGACCGCGAGGAAGCGGCCGACGGGGACCAGCGCCCAGCGCCACAGGGCGAGCGCGGGCAGCACGAGCAGGATCCGGGCGGCCCAGTAGAGGACGAGGCCGATCCCGCCGGCCAGCAGCTCCAGGAACCGCCACGCCCCTCGCGCACACCAGCCGATCGCCCGACCGACCGGCGCGAGGAACCACCGGTGCAGCCACCGGGCGGGGACGACGACGAAGTACCTCACCAGCCACGCCCCCGCGCCGTACACACCGACGCCCACGGCGGCGATCACGGCCCCGATCCCCTGCAGCAACCGGAGGACGGCGTGCCCGACGGGCGTCAGCACGCGCGCGTACAGCCACCCGAACCCGGCCCCGACGCCTCGCACCAGCCACGCGAGCCCGTGCCCGAGCGGGGTGAGGAGGTACCGGCAGAGCCAGACCACCGGGGTCACCACCAGCACCTTCCCGAGCCAGGCGAGCGCCTTGGCCGCGGGAACGACGACATAGCGCCACAGCCCGACCAGGGGCCAGACGAACAGTGCCTTCCCCAGCCAGGACAGGGCCCGCCCGAGCGGCCGCAGCACGGCGTCCCGCAGGAGCCGCCCCACGACGACGAGCCCGTCCCAGACCATGCGCACGGGCACGACCAGCACGAGCACGACGATGCGCACGGGCAGCCGGATCGCGACGACGAGACACCCTTCGGGCGCCTGCCCTGGAGTCCGGCCGGGAGTCCGGCCGGGAGTCCGGCCGGCCGGTGGCGCGGCCGGCTCGGCGGCGGGCTGTTTCTGCAGGTCCATATGGACGTAGACGCTACAACCCGCCGAGCGGATGCACGGGTGAGGACCCGTCAGAAAGGGGCGGGCGACCGGCCCGTGGAGCTCGGTGACCCGGAGCCACTGGTCCTCGTAGGCGCCGGCGAATCCCGTGGAGTCGTAGACCCGGCTGGCGGCCGCGGCGGTGAAGGCCAGGGCCGTGAGCCCGCCACACCGCCACTGAACAGGGCGCGCGGCCGGGCGGTCCAGGTCCACAACTTCACGGCTTCGTCGGGCTGACGGTTCACGACGGTTCATGACAGCCAGGTCGTCGCGGCCGTCGCCGTCGAACTCGGACCAACAGGAGACGACCAGGCAGCGCATGGACGCGCGGACCGCCCAGCCCGTCCCCCACGCCCCGCCTCAGCCGGCAGAAGCGGTCGGCTTGACCTCCAGCGGCAGCAGCTTCCTGCCCGTAGGGCCGATCTGGATGTGGGTGTCCATCGCCGGGCAGACACCAATGCCCCTAAATCCAGTACGGTGCCGTCATGGCAACCCGAAGCAGCGGGAAGCGCACGCCAACCCACTTACAGGCGTACGACGTTGAGATTGAGTGGACCGCAGCCGACTTGGCGGTCCTGGAGGATCTGAAGAGGGCCGAGGCACTCTTGCCCGACGAAGCTCCGCGGGCACTCCTCTCCATACGACTGTCCGTCCTCACCGACGAGACGACGTCCCCCGTCCGGCAGGAACTCGACCTGCGCAGGCTGGCCCTGGAACGAGGCCGCCGAGTCGTCGGAGTCGCCAGCGATCTGAACGTGTCGGCCACGAAGGTGCCGCCGTGGAAGCGCAAGGAACTCGGCGACTGGCTCAACAACCGCGCGCCGGAGTTCGACGAGATCCTGTTCTGGAAGCTTGACCGCTTCGTACGACGGCTCACGGACCTCAGCACCATGATCGACTGGTGCCTGAAGTATGGGAAGAACCTGCTGTCGAAGCACGACTCGATCGACCTCACCACGACAGCCGGGAAGATCATGGTCACGATCATCGGCGGCATCGCCGAGATCGAGGCGTCCAACACGAGCACACGCGTCGCGAGCCTCTGGGACTACGCCAAGACCCAGACGGACTGGGTCGTCGGCAAGCCGGCCTACGGCTACGAGACAGCGGAGAAGGAAGACGGCAGGGTCGTACTCGTCGTCAACGAAGAGGTGAGGAGGGCGCTGCATTGGTGCCGTCGCGCCGCTCTGAGGACGAAACCCGCTTCCGCGCGGCGCATGGCCAGAGTGCTCGTACGTGCCGGAATCTGCGGACCGGGCCTGACGACATCGACGATGATCCGTCGGCTCAGGAACCCCGGATTGATGGGGTACCGCGTGGAGGAGAACAAGACCAGAGGCGTACGCCGCTCGAAGATCGTCCTAGGCAACGACGGGAAGCCCATTCGGGTGGCCGCCCCGATCTTCACAGAAGAGGAGTTCGAGAGCCTCCAGGCCGCTCTGGACCGACGCGGGAAGAACCAGCCCACCCGCGCCCCCGGTGGTGCAACGAAGTTCCTCGGAGTCCTGATCTGCGATGACTGTCGCTCCAACATGACGGTCCAGAAGACCAGCCACAAAGGCAGGTCGTACGAGTACCTGCGATGCGGCAAGTGCAAGGGCGGGGGTCACGGTGCACCGAACCCTGAACACATCTACGGCCAGCTCGTCGGCGACGTCCTCAAGGTTCTCGGGGAAGAGCCCGTCATGACACGGGAGTACCGGCAGGGTGCCGAGGCCCGCAAGGAGCAGAAGCGTCTTGAAGAGTCCGTCAGCTACTACATGACCGGTCTCGAACCCGGAGGGCGCTTCACGAAGACCCGCTTCACGAGGGAGCAAGCCGAGAAGACCATGGACGACCTGATCAAGCAGTTGGAGGCCATCGACCCCGAGTCGACCCAGGACCGATGGGTGGCAGTGCACAACGGCAAGTCGTTCCGGGAGCGCTGGGAGGAGGGCGGCATGGAAGCCATGGGCGCGGATCTCCACCGGGTCGGTGTCAAGTGCACGATCAAGCGGACCAAGGTGCAAGGCGTCCGCGCCCCGCACATCCGCATGAAGCTCATGATCCCCAGGGATGTGCGAGACCGCCTGATCCTGAAGGAAGACGACTTCGCCGAAGCCTTCTGAGCAACTCACCCGGCCAGAAACGCAGCCGCCTCCCATGATGGACGGGAGGCGGCTGGGTGAGGACTCGATTTCGGGTGCGCGCCCTCACCGCTTGCCCGCGATACGTTCGCCGGTGGCAGCGTCGATCGCGATGTCCTGCTTGCCGCTCCCGACAAGCCAGACCGGCCGCCACTCCCCCTTGACCTGCTGGGCAAGCAGCAGGGCGGACTCACTCGGCAGGCCCGTCGCAGCCTTCGCCAACGCCTGGGCCTTGGCCTTGTCGACGGTCACTCGCGGAAGCACCGGATCGTCAACAGTTCTGGCCGCGAACCCGATGACTCGTCCTGTGGTGGTGACGGTGAGGTCGAGGCGCATCGGCATCATGACCTTTTCCGCGTAGCGCCGGTACACCACCGTGTAGGCCATCGTCGGGCCGTCGCCGATGGAGCGGACCCGCGGATCACTACCCGCCACATTCTGCGGAAACCACTTGTGAGCGAACTGCGCCGCAGCTGCCGTGACTTCGTTCTTGTTGAGGCTTCCCGCATCTCCGCGGGTATCCGAGGACCAAGCACTTTCCAAGGTCTTCGCCGGCCAGGTTCCGGAGATGGTGCCGTGGTCCGTCGTCGCAGTGATCTGCAGGCGGTTTCCGTCCTTATTGGTCTTACTGATCGTTTCAGAATGAGTTGAGCTGCGGGTCTTGTGCTGGACGATCTTGGTCGGCAGGGTGTCCGAGTGCGTGCTGATCTTGTTCCTGACGACTTGTGGGAGCGGGTGGCTCCGTTGCTGCCGCCCGCTCCCGAACGACGCCACCGACATCCCGGGCGGTTGCGTGTTCCTGACCGAACAGCACTCGCCGGCGTCCTGTTCGTGCTGCGGACCGGTGTCGCCTGGCGAGACGTCCCGGCGGAGACCGTGGGCTGTTCCGGCGTGACGGCCTGGCGCCGGCTGCGGGACTGGACCGAAGCTGGCGTCTGGCCACGCCTGCACGCCGCCCTGCTGACCGAGCTGCGCCGCGCCGCCCTGCTGGACCTGGACGACTGCTCCGTGGACGGATCGCACGTCCGGGCCCTCAAAGGGGGGACCACGTCGGCCCCTCACCCGTCGACCGCGCCCGCCCCGGCTCCAAGCACCACCTGATCGTCGACCGGCACGGAACCCCGCTCGCCGTCACCCTCACCGGCGGTAACCGGCACGACGTCACCCAGCTCCTGCCTCTGCTCGACGCGGTCCCGCCGATTCGGGGAACTCGGGGACGTCCCCGCCGCAAGCCCCGCCGGCTGTATGCGGACCGGGGCTACGACTTCGACAAATACCGCCGCCTGCTGTGGAAACGCGGCATCAAGCCGTTGATCGCCCGACGCGGCGTCGCCCACGGTTCCGGACTGGGCAAGGTGCGCTGGGTCGTCGAGCGCGCCTTCGCCTGGCTGCACCAGTTCAAACGGCTCCGCACCCGCTATGAGCGACGCGCCGATCTCCATCAGGGCCTGCTCGAACTGGCCTGCAGCCTCATATGCCTCCGCCGCCTGCGCACCTCATCCTGAAGCGATCAGCTAGCTACGCTGAACCACCCCGGCCGCACCTCGGCCAGAAGCGGTTGCAGCGACCGCACTGCGGACCGCAGGTCCTCATCCGTGACGTCAACAGGCTCCTGCAGGCTCAGCCCATACCAGCGCAGCCGCCAGAGGTCGAAGACTTCACTCCCGTCGGCCGCGAAGTCCACATCGACTTCAATGCCGTTGCCGCTGACGAATCGGCATCCCGCCCCATGAACCGTGTAGGAATAGGTACCGATGTGCCCACTCCGGCTGATCCGCCGCGAACGGGCCAGGCCAAGGACATCTGCCAGTTGCTCAAGCGAGGGGATCGCCACTCTCATGGCCTCGTCAATCGCGTTGAGAGCGTGGACGTAACCGAGCACGAGGTCTCGCGCAGCCCCAACCCGTTCCATACGGCGTCACCCCCTGAGCCCGTGGCTGAAGGGATTGTTCCATGGGCCGCCCCCATCTCCGCGGGACGGCATTCTGAAACGATCAGTTAGTCTCCCGCACCTGCGTATCACTCCCGAAGACCCCCCTGGCCGCAGTGGTAATCCACTCGTCGGCCTGGACGGCGGATTCAGCAAGAGCACGCTTCTGGTCATCTATCGCGACTATGTTGACCCGCTCAATCCGGGAGTCGAAGACGCCCCCAATAGCCAGCACGGCGAGCACGCCAAGCGACATGCCCCATGCGAGGTCGCGCAGCGGCCTGCCTTGAGATTGCCGCCGCCGGTAGATCCAGAGAGCCCCTGCCAAAGTGCCCAGTAGTGCGCCGGTCGCATTTGCCGCAAGATCTGTCACGCTGCACGAGCGACCCAGATGCCCGGCCGATTGTGCGATTTCCACCGCCCCGCTGAGGGCCCCGAAGGCAGCCGCAACCGTCACTGGCCTTTTGAAGAGAGGGACAGCCAGCAGCGCGCCAGGGACGAAGAGGGCGATGTTCAGCAGGGAACTCGCTGACGTGAACAGATGGGTGGGTGCGCCGGTGTCGCATTGCCAGGATTGCAAACCGGCGTCGCCCGGAAGCAGAGTCACGGCCAAGATGCCGGCCAAGTAGACGGCGAGGGCCGTTCTGAGGGGCCACGGCTTTTTCCTCGCCTTCGCCACAAGGGCCGTAGGCGCCGCAATGAGCGCAGCGAGGATTAGAAAAGAGACGATCAGACCTGGTACAGCGGCAATGGATGCTTCAATCATGTTGCACACGCCGAATCGCTTGATCGCCGCCACCGTGCCGGCCAGGATCTCGCCACGCCGAAGCCTCTTGAGGAACGCCCGGAGTTCCGACCTGACCCGCGTCCAGGTCTGCGGCGATTCCTCGGCGGTGACCCGCTGGCCGACCGCTGCGACGTCCGCGAAGCGCGGGCGCCAGGAACCATCCAACCCCCCCACCACCCCGAGCGCAGATCACCTACCTGGACCCCTGCCAGAAACCTCATGACGGCCCGACCGGTCGACGCTCCCCCGTGTCGCCGAGGCTCTCACGAAGAGCCGCAACGCCTGCTAGATCCACTCCACCTCGGACTGGATACCCGGAAAGCTTCCAGGCCCCGGCAGCGGCGTTCTCGGGGTGTCCTGAGCAACCCGCCGCGCCTTCAGAGTCCCGAGGGAACCGAGCGCTGCGGCCACCTCATCCTCCGTGGCGTCAGCCACAGCCTCAGCGATCCGCCGCAGCGCTTCACTCACCTCAGTGCTCGTGTCCGCTGGTCGCAGCGTCCTTCTTGACCGTGAGCGGCAGCAGCTTCTTGCCGCTGTTGCTCAGTTGTGGCCATGTGTCGAACTGGGGGCACACCCCGCAGTCGAAGCAGGGCGTCCAGCGGCAGTCCTCGACCTCCGTCTCGTCGAGGGCGTCCTGCCAGTCCTCCCAGAGCCAGTCCTTGTCGAGGCCCGAGTCCAGGTGGTCCCAGGGCAGGACCTCCTCGTACGTCTTCTCGCGCGTCGTGTACCAGTCGACGTCCACGCCGAACGCCGGCAGCGTCTTGTCCGCGCAGGCCATCCAGCGGTCGTAGGAGAAGTGCTCGCGCCAGCCGTCGAAGCGGCCGCCGTCCTCGTAGACGGCGCGGATGACGGCGCCGATACGGCGGTCGCCGCGCGAGAGGAGGCCCTCGACGATGCCGGGCTTGCCGTCGTGGTAGCGGAAGCCGATCGAGCGGCCGTACTTCTTGTCGCCGCGGATCTTGTCCCGGAGCTTCTGCAGGCGGGCGTCCGTCTCCTCGGCGGAGAGCTGGGGAGCCCACTGGAACGGGGTGTGCGGCTTGGGCACGAACCCGCCGATCGAGACGGTGCAGCGGATGTCGTTCTGGCCGGAGACCTTGCGGCCCTCGGCGATCACGTTCATCGCCATGTCGGCGATCTGCAGGACGTCCTCGTCGGTCTCCGTGGGCAGGCCGCACATGAAGTACAGCTTCACCTGGCGCCAGCCGTTGCCGTACGCGGTGGAGACGGTCCTGATCAGGTCCTCTTCCGAGACCATCTTGTTGATGACCTTGCGCATGCGCTCCGAGCCGCCCTCGGGCGCGAACGTCAGACCCGAGCGGCGGCCGTTGCGCGTCAGCTCGTTCGCCAGGTCCACGTTGAAGGCGTCGACGCGGGTGGAGGGGAGGGACAGGCCGATCTTGTCCTCCTCGTAGCGGTCCGCGAGGCCCTTGGCGACCTCGCCGATCTCGCTGTGGTCGGCGCTCGACAGCGAGAGCAGGCCGACCTCCTCGAAGCCGGTCGCCTTCAGGCCCTTCTCCACCATGTCGCCGATGCCGGTGATCGAGCGCTCGCGCACCGGGCGGGTGATCATGCCGGCCTGGCAGAAGCGGCAGCCGCGGGTGCAGCCGCGGAAGATCTCCACCGACATGCGCTCGTGGACCGTCTCGGCGAGCGGGACCAGGGGCTGCTTGGGGTAGGGCCACTCGTCGAGGTCCATGACGGTGTGCTTCGACACGCGCCACGGCACGCCCGACCGGTTCGGCACCACGCGGGCGATCCGGGCGTCCGGGAGGTACTCGACGTCGTAGAACCGCGGGATGTACACCGCGCCCGTCTTCGCGAGGCGGAAGAGGACCTCCTCGCGGCCGCCGGGCCGGCCCTCCGCCTTCCACTCGCGGATGATCTTCGTCATGTCGAGCACGGCCTGCTCGCCGTCGCCGATGACCGCCGCGTCGATGAAGTCGGCGATCGGCTCGGGGTTGAAGGCGGCATGGCCGCCGGCCAGCACGATCGGGTCGTCGAGACCTCGGTTCGCGGCCTCCAGCGGGATCCCCGCGAGGTCGAGGGCGGCCAGCATGTTGGTGTAGCCCAGCTCCGTGGAGAAGGACAGGCCGAACACGTCGAAGGCCTTCACCGGGCGGTGGCCGTCCACGGTGAACTGCGGGACGTCGTGCTGCCGCATCAGCGCCTCCAGGTCCGGCCACACGCTGTACGTGCGCTCGGCGAGGACGCCCTCCTGCTCGTTGAGCACCTCGTAGAGGATCATGACGCCCTGGTTGGGCAGACCGACCTCGTACGCGTCCGGGTACATCAGCGCCCAGCGGACGTCGCACGCCTCCCAGGGCTTGACCGTGGAGTTGAGCTCGCCGCCCACATACTGGATCGGCTTCTGCACATGCGGGAGCAAGGCTTCGAGCTGCGGAAAGACCGACTCGACCGACTCGACAGACATCGCGGGGGCACCTTCGTGAGCTGACCGGGGATCCCCCCGGCCGGAGGCGCGGGGGAGGGTGACCATCTAGCGTAACCCGACCGGAGGCATCCCCCGCCCGCGAAAGTTCCGCCGCCCTCGGTCTTAAACCTCCATCTGCTCGCAGGTCCTCTCCCAGACGTCCGGCAGCGCCTCCTCCACCATCCGGGCTCGTCCCTCCTCACGGCCGTACAGCACCCCGTAGGTGAACGCGCTCTCCCCCGCCGCGTGCGCCACGGCGGACAGCTCGCGCAGGGTCTGGCGGGCCATGACGCTGTCCTGGTGGTCGCCGAGCAGGCTCTGCAACGACTTCAGGGACTTGGCCAGCGCCTTGGCGGCGCCCCCGACCGCGGGGGCGGCGGTCTCCGCCGCGTAGCGGGTCCGCTTGGTCTTCTTGCGCGCCTCGTGCAGGCTGACGTCGCGTGTGCGGCCGGCCGGCTGTTCCAGGGCCTGCCCGATCAGCGCGGACACCTTCGCGAAGTCCTTGCGCACGGCCTTGGCGAGCACCTTGGCCGGCTTTCTCGCAGCGGCCTTCAGCAGCGGCGGGTCGGCGACCAGGGCGTCCAGGTCGTCGAGCAGGGTCAGATAGCGCGGCGAGTCCAGGACCCCGAGCAGCCGGTGGCGCGAGCCGCGGGCCTCGGCCTCGGCCCAGGCCCGCAGGCGGGCGCCCACCGGGCCGGAGACGAGGGTGTGGGGCAGGTCGTCCAGGTCGGCCGTCAGGCGCTCGTCGAGCACCTCCTGGTCGCGGCCCGCGCCCAGTTCGCCGGCGAGCCACTTCAGTTCGGCGGCGATCGGTTCGGTGACGGCCGGATCGAGGACCTTGCGGAAGGAGCGGAAGGTGCTGCGCAGCCGACGGGTCGCGACGCGCATGTCGTGCACGGAGTCCTCGGTCTCCTGGCGGACGGCCGGATCGAGGGCGACGATCGCGTCCCGCTGGGCGCGCACGTAGGCCAGCACATGGTCGCCTGCGGTCACGGGATCGCCTGCGGGCTTCTCCCCCGCCGTCTTCCCGTCTTCCGCCGTCTTCCCCTTGGCACGCTTCTTCTTCGACGCCGTCTCCGTCAGCGCCCGCGCCAGCTTGGACGGCGACGTCGACGGCCGGACGCCGGTCTTGCGCAGTCGCTTGTCCAGCTTGTCGAGGAAGGCCGGGTCGCCGCCGTCGGCGAGCTCCACCTCGATCTCGGTCCACTGGGCGCCGCCCTCTCCGCCGAACAGCCGGTCCGCCCGTACGGCGTCCACGCTGGCCTCGGCTAGCAGCCGGCCCTTGCCGTCGACGAGTTCGCGGACGTCCCGGCTGGAGCGCAGGCGCACCACCGGCACCAGCTGGCCTTCGCGGACGCGGGAGCGGACGAGCCGGCCGAGTTCCTCGGGCACGGTGTCCGAGAGCGGCGATCTGATCTCGTCCCGGACTCCGGTCTCGACCGGGAGCTTCAGGTGCCATCCGGCGTCGGAGCCGCCGGTGCGACGGCGCAGGGTGATCGAGGCCGCGGCCAGACGCAGATCGGAGGTGTCGTAGTAGGTCGCGTCCAGCTCGGTGACGCCTCTGTCGAGGACGGTGGCGACGCCGGCGACTCCGGTCAGGTCGGGCAGCCCACTGTCGTCGGATTCGTACTTGCGCTCGATCTCGCGTTTCGTTACCGCCATGAAATGAATCTAGTCGCACTCGGGTCCGAGCGGCAGTGCGCACCGGACCCGAATCACGGCCCAACTCCGGAGAACCACGAGGTGTCGGGGGTGTGTCCAGGGGTTCAGGCCGACATGGGCCGTTGCACCCGGATGGACTGCAGCAGCCCCACCGCCACCCATACCGCGAACATCGACGTGCCTCCGTAGGAGACGAACGGCAGCGGCAGGCCCGTCACCGGCATGATCCCCAGGGTCATGCCGATGTTCTCGAAGGACTGGAAGGCGAACCAGGCCACGATGCCCGCGGCGACGATCGTGCCGTACAGCTCCGTCGTCTCACGCGCTATGCGGCAGGCGCGCCAGAGGACCACGCCGAGCAGGACGATGATCAGGCCCGCGCCCATGAAGCCGAGTTCCTCGCCCGCGACGGTGAAGACGAAGTCCGTCTGCTGTTCGGGGACGAACTGACCCGTCGTCTGCGAGCCGTGGAACAGTCCGGCGCCGGTGAGGCCGCCGGAGCCGATCGCGATCCGCGCCTGGTTGGTGTTGTAGCCCACGCCGGCCGGGTCGAGGCTGGGGTTGGCGAAGGCGGCGAAGCGGGCGATCTGGTACTCGTCCAGGATGTGCAGCTGCCAGACGGCGATCGCGCCGGCCGCGCCCGCGCCGAGCAGTCCGAAGACCCAGCGGTTGGAGGCGCCGGAGGCCAGCAGCACGCCCAGCACGATCATCACCATGACCATGACCGACCCGAGGTCGGGCATCAGCATCACGATCAGCATCGGGACGGCCGCGAGGCCGAGCCCCTGGACCACCGTGCGCTGGTCGGGGTAGAGCTTGTCGCCCGCGTCCACTCGGGCCGCGAGCAGCATCGCCATGCCCAGGATGATCGTGATCTTCACGAACTCCGAGGGCTGCAGCGAGAAGCCGCCGCCGAGCACGATCCAGGAGTGCGCGCCGTTGACCGTGGAGCCCAGCGGCGTCAGCACCGCGAGGATCCCCAGCAGCGAGAGGCCGTACAGGACCGGCACCGCGTTGCGCAGGGTGCGGTGGCCGAGCCAGACGGTGGCGGCCATCAGGGCGAGCCCGATTCCGGTGTTCATCAGGTGCCGGACGAGGAAGTAGTACGGGTCGCCCTGGTTGATCTCGGTGCGGTTGCGGGTCGCCGAGAAGACCAGGAGCGAGCCGATCAGCGACAGCGCGATCGCCGACAGCAGTATCGGCCAGTCCAGCCTGCGGGCCACCGAGTCACGGGCGAAGACCCGCGTCCAGCCGGCCCGCGCGGGCCCGTATCCGGAGACGGAGAAACTGTTCGCGCCGGTCATGTGCACATCCTCCGGCTTCCCCTCTTGCGTCGTCGTCTGCGGGTGTCGCGATTGGGGTCGGTGTTCTGCTGCACGGTGCCCGCCGCCTGCGTCTCGTCCGGCTTCGGCGCGGTCTGCTGGCTGGCGCGCTGCTCCTTGGCCGGGTCCTTGGCGATCTTGGGGGACTTGATCGTGCCGTCCGCCTGGACCTTCGGCAGGCCGGTCTGCGGGGTGGGCAGCAGGGCGTTCTTCTTGTCGATCTTGCCGTCGTCGGAGACGCCGTACATCGCGTTGTAGATGTGCCGCACGGCCTCACCGGAGGCGCCCGAGCCGGTACCGGCCTGGGCGATCGTCATGACGACCGTGTAGTCCTTGCTGTACGTGGCGAGCCAGGACGTCGTCTGCTTGCCGTAGACCTCCGCGGTACCGGTCTTGGCGTGCAGCGGGATCTTGTCCTGGGGCCAGCCGCCGAACTTCCAGGCGGCGGTACCGCGGGTGACCACGCCTTCCAGGGCGGCGTCCATGCCCTTGATCGTGGCCTGGGTGACGGGCAGCCTGCCCTTGGGCTTGGGCTTGATCTCCTGGACGGTTTTGCCGTCTGCGCTGACGATCGCCTTGCCGATGGTCGGGGTGTACATCGTGCCGCCGTTGGCGAGCGCCCCGTAGATCACGGCCTCCTGGATCGGGGTGACGAGGGTGTCGCCCTGGCCGATGGAGTAGTTGATCGAGTCGCCCTCGCGCATCTTGTTGCCTTCGAGGCAGTTCTCGTACGCGATCTTCTCGACGTAGCTGCCGTCCTTCTTGCCGGACTTGCACCAGGAGTCCTTGTTGGCCTTCCAGTAGGACTCCTTCCACTGGCGGTCCGGGACCCGGCCGGTGACCTCGTTGGGCAGGTCGAGGCCGGTCTCCTTGCCGAGTCCGAACTGGTGGGCGGCCTTGTAGAAGTAGTCCTTGGGCTCACCCTTCTTCGGGTTGATGCCGCCGTCCTTCTTCCACTCCCGGTCGGCGAGGCCGTAGAAGACGGTGTCGCAGGAGACTTCGAGGGCCCGGCCGAGCGAGATGGGGCCGAAGCTCTCCCCCTCGAAGTTCTTGAAGACCTGGCCGCCCACCGAGTACGAGCTGGTGCACGGGTAGCCGCCGTCCCACTCGTAGCCCGCCTCGACCGCGGCGGCCGTGGAGACCACCTTGAAGGTCGAACCGGGCGCGGACTGACCCTGTATGGCCCTGTTGAGCAGCGGGTAGTCGGAGTTCTTGCCGGTGAGCTTCTTGTAGTCCTTGGCGGAGATGCCGCCGACCCAGACGTTGGGGTCGTAGGCCGGGGCGGACGCCATGGCGACGACGCGTCCGGTCTTGGCCTCCATCACGACGACGGCGCCGGAGTCGGCCTTGTAGTTCTCGCCGGTGATCTTGTCGAACTGGGTGCGGGCGATCTTCATCGCGTTGTTCAGCTCGTACTCGGCGACCCGCTGGACGCGGGCGTCGATGCTGGTGACGAGGTTGGAGCCGGGCTGGGCCGCGTCGGCCTCTGCCTGGCCGATGACGCGGCCGAGGTTGTCGACCTCGTAGCGGGTGACGCCGGCCTTGCCGCGCAGCTCCTTGTCGTACTGGCGCTCCAGGCCGCTGCGGCCGACCTGGTCGGAGCGCAGATACGGCGAGTCGGTGTCCCGGGCCTTGGTGATCTCGTCGTCGGTGACCGGGGAGAGATAGCCGAGGACCTGGGCGGTGTTGGCGTTGCCGGGGGCCGCGTAACGACGCACGGCCTCGGGCTCGGCGGTGATGCCGGGGAAGTCCTCGGCGCGCTCGCGGATCTGCAGGGCCTGCTTGGCGGTGGCCTCGTCGGTGATCGGGATCGGCTGGTAGGGCGAGCCGTTCCAGCAGGGCTGCGGGGTCTTCGCGTCGCACAGCCGGACCTTCTGGGCGACCTCCTCGGGCTTCATCGCGAGGACGCCCGCGAGCTTTGCCAGGACCGCCTTGCCGTCGTCCCGCTGCTTCAGCAGCTCGGTGCGGGAGGCGGACACCACGAGGCGCGTCTCGTTGTCGGCCAGGGCCACCCCGCGCGCGTCCAGGATCGAGCCGCGCACGGCGGGTTCGACGACCTGCTGGACGTGGTTGCCGGAGGCCTCCTTGGCGTACGCCGCGCCCTCCCGGATCTGCAGGTACCACAGGCGGCCGCCGAGGGTGCCGAGCAGGGAGAGGACGAGGATCTGGATCACGACGAGCCGGATCTGGACCCGTGGGGTCCGACCGGTCTCGGGAATGTTGGTCACTGCGGCTGTCTCCCCCTCTCAGTACGCGGACTCGGTGCGCGAACGTGTGTGCGCGGACGAATGATGAACGAGGGGTCTGTGCGACCTCGTTCCGCCTGGCCTTCCTCGTTCGGGTGATTCAGCCACCGGCGCGCTCGGCGCGCGGACGCCCGCGTTCACAGCCGCTTGACCCCCTTGATGCGCCCGGCACGGGTGGCCCGCGACCTGGCCGCCTTCAGCTTGAGTCCGCCGCGCTGGCCGCCGATCCTCAGGCCCGTGCCCGAGGAGAGCCATCCGGAGGAGATGTCGGGGCTCTTGGCGGCGGAGTTGGTCTCGGCGAGTGGGTCGTTGTCGGCGCGCCGCGCCAGGAACATGATCGCGGGGACCACGAACGGGGCGAGCAGCAGGTCGTACAGGGCGGCCGTGAACAGCAGCCCGGTGAGGCCGACATGACGGGCGGCGGTGTCGCCGACGAGGGCGCCGACCCCGGCGTACAGCAGGGTGGAGCCGACGGCGGCCGCGACGACCACGACCATCGGGCCGGTGGCCGACTTGATCTGCCCGGTCTCGGGCTTGATCAGCCCGGCGAGGTAGCCGATCACGCACAGGACCAGCGCGTAGCGTCCGGCGGCGTGGTCGGCGGGCGGCGCGAGGTCGGCCAGCAGGCCGGCGCCGAAGCCGATGAGGGCGCCGCCGACATGGCCGTACACCATGGCCAGGCCCAGGACGGTGAGCAGGAGGAGGTCGGGGACGGCGCCCGGGAGGTGCAGGCGGGCGAGGACGCTCACCTGGATCACCAGGGCGACGACGACCAGCGGGACGGAGAGCAGGATCCGGTTGACGCGCATGGGGTTGTCAGCTCCTACCGCTGCTGGCCGTCTACGGGTGCGTTCGCGTTCGGCGTGACCGTGACGGTCACCGTCGGCGTGGGGACCGGTTTGGGCTGGGAGGGGAGCACGGTGTCGCGCGGATCCTTCTTCGGGGCCTCGACGACCACGCCCACGATGTCGAGCTTGGTGAAGCTGACGTACGGCGTGACGTAGAGGGTGCGGGTGAGGTCGCCGCCGGAGGGGTCGACGCGGGAGACGACGCCGACGGGGACGCCGGGCACGAAGGGCTTGTCGGCCTGCGAGCCGAAGGTGACCAGCCGGTCGCCCTTCTTCACGTCGGCCTTGCCGTTGAGGAGTTCGACGCGCAGCGGGCGGTCGCCCTGTCCGGAGGCGAAGCCGAGCTCGTCGGACGCCTCCATCCGGGTGCCGACGGTGAAGTCGGGGTCGCTGGCCAGCAGCACGGTCGCGGTGCCCGGGCCGACGGTGGTGACCCGCCCGACCAGCCCGTCCCCGTTCAGGACCGTCATGTCGCGCTTGACGCCGTCGTTGGCGCCGACGTCGATGGTGATCGTCCAGGAGAAGCCCTGGGCCGCTCCTATCGCGATGACCTCCGCGCCCTTGATGCCGTACTGGCCGGTGCCGGCGATCTTCAGCATCCTGTCGAGCTGCGCCAGCCGGCTGCGGTTGCGGTCGTCGCTGCCGAGCTTCGCCTTGAGCGCCGCGTTCTCCTTCTCCAGCGCGGTGAGCCGGTCGTGGCGCCCCCCGGAGTCCCGGACGGCCGAGACGGCGTTGCCGACGGGGTCGACCGCCGACGACACGCCGTTCTCGATCGGGCCGAAGGCCGCGGCCGCGGCCTGCCGGGCGCCGTCGACGGGGGAGTCCTCCCCGCCCCGGATGTCCACCGTGATCAGCGCGAACGCTACGGCGATCAGCAGCACCAGGAGCAGCCGGCTCTCTCGTGTGTCCCTCACGTGCGGCGGCCGTGCCCTTCCTCGAGAGAAAAACCAGAACAGGAATCAGGAAGCAGGTGTCGTAAAGCAGTTGTCAGGGAGCGGGTCGGGAATTGGGGTAGCCCCGGGCCAGGATGACCAAGGGCGCTTTATCGGAGCTTATGCCTCTATATCAACGATCCGCCGCACGAGAGGAGATCGTCTCGCACGGCGGAATCGAAGCGTTACGTCATCTGCGCGGCGCCGCGTCCAGGACCTGCTGGAGCGCCTCGAACTCCTCGACGCACTTCCCGGAGCCGAGCGCCACGCTGTCCAGCGGGTCCTCGGCGATGTGGATGGGCATGCCGGTCTCCCGGCGCAGCCGCTCGTCCAGACCGCGCAGCAGGGCTCCGCCGCCGGTCAGAACGATTCCGCGGTCCATGATGTCGCCGGACAGCTCCGGCGGACACTTGTCGAGCGTGGTCTTCACGGCGTCCACGATGGCGTTGACCGGTTCCTCGATCGCCTTGCGCACCTCGGCGGCCGAGATGACGACGGTCTTGGGCAGTCCGGAGACGAGGTCGCGGCCACGGATTTCGGTGTGCTGGTCGTCGTCGAGGTCGTACGCCGAACCGATCGTGATCTTGATCTGTTCGGCGGTCCGCTCACCGAGGAGGAGGCTGTACTCCTTCTTGATGTGCTGGATGATCGCGTTGTCCAGTTCATCGCCCGCGACACGGATGGACTGGGCGGTGACGATGCCGCCGAGCGAGATGACCGCGACCTCCGTGGTGCCGCCGCCGATGTCCACCACCATGTTGCCCGTGGCCTCGTGGACCGGCAGGCCGGAGCCGATGGCAGCGGCCATGGGCTCCTCGATGATGTGCACCTGACGGGCGCCGGCCTGGGTCGACGCCTCGATGACGGCACGGCGCTCGACGCCGGTGATGCCCGAGGGCACACAGACGACGACTCGCGGCCGAGCCAGATACCTCCGCTTGTGGATCTTCAGGATGAAGTAGCGGAGCATCCGCTCGGTGATCTCGAAGTCGGCGATCACGCCGTCCTTCAGGGGACGCACGGCAACGATGTTGCCGGGCGTGCGCCCGATCATCTTCTTCGCTTCGGCGCCGACCGCGAGGATGCCACCGGTGTTGGTGTTGATCGCGACGACGGACGGCTCGTTGAGTACGATCCCGCGACCCCTGACGTACACCAGCGTGTTGGCGGTCCCGAGGTCGACAGCCATGTCACGGCCGATGAACGACATTGAGTTCCCCATCAGGATTCGACTGGCCTTCCATGAGCTTTGAGGGCTTATCAGGTCGGCGAGGTGGGTGCTGTGACGTGAAGGCTTCCATCGTAAACGCGCCTGCACGAACACTGCGGAGCGGTCTCCGCCATTGTTTGCAGATGCTGTGTGGGTTCGCTCCTGGAGACGGGCGTTCGGGGGCTCACGTTCCCTCGATCGCCCGCTTCAGACCCTTCTGCGGCCTTACGGGGTCAGGCTCGGCCGGGGAAGAAGATCTTCACCTCGCGCTCGGCGGACTCCTCGGAGTCGGAGGCGTGGATCAGGTTCTCGCGGACGATGACGCCGAAGTCGCCGCGGATGGAGCCGGGGGCGGCGGCGATCGGGTCGGTCGGACCGGCCAGCGCGCGCACGCCCTCGATGACCCGCTCACCCTCGACGATCAGCGCGACGACCGGACCGGAGGCCATGAACGCCACCAGCGGCTCGTAGAAGGGCTTGCCCTTGTGCTCGCCGTAGTGCTGCTCCAGCGTGTCCTGGTCCAGCGTGCGCAGCTCCAGCGCGGTGATCTGCCAGCCGGCCTTGCGCTCGATACGGCTGATGATCTCGCCGGTCAGGCCACGACGGACGGCGTCGGGCTTGAGCAGGACGAGGGTGCGCTGGCTCACGAGGGGGCTCCTTCTACTGCCGGTGTTCCGGCGCCGGTGCTCTGGCGCCTGCAGGTGCGGTGGGATGAGGTTACAGGTCGGGTCCGGGCGCTCGTCACGCAGCGTCAGCGGTATCCGGAGAGGTGGCGGAGGCCTGCGCGGCGAAGCGCGCCTTGGCTTCGTCGACCTTTCTGCCGAAGTGCACCGACGCCCACCACAGCGCCCCGAAGAGCACGCCCAGGAAGAACATGATCGGAACGAAGAAGCCGGACGCGACGAGGGTGATCTGCAGCGCCCAGCCGAGGGCGACCCCGCCGGGCCGGGTGACCATGCCGCACAGCAGCACGCTGAAGAGCATGGCGATGCCGCAGACCGTCCACACCGTGGACATGGACAGGTCGGAGTTCTTCATGGCGACCAGGCCGGCGAACCCGATGACGAAGAACTCGCCGATCAGGGTCGAGGAGCAGAGCGTACGCATGGCGGGCCTCAGCCCTTCCCGAGGAGCAGTCGCGCCTCGCCGACGGTGATGACGGAACCGGTGACCAGGACGCCTCCGCCGGAGAACTCCCCCTCCTCCTCGGAGAGGGTGATCGCCGCCTCCAGGGCGTCGGGCAGCCGCGGCTCGACCTGGACGCGTTCGTCGCCGAACACCTCGACGGCGATCGCGGCGAGTTCGTCGGCGTCCATCGCGCGGTGGCTTGCGTTCTGCGTGATCACGACCTCGGCGAAGATCGGCTCGAAGGCCTCCAGGAGCCCGCGCACGTTCTTGTCGCCGCTGGCCCCGACCACGCCGATCAGCCGGGAGAAGTCGAACGCCTCGCGGACGGCCTCGGCGGTGGCCCGGGCGCCGGCCGGGTTGTGCGCGGCGTCCAGGACGACGGTCGGCGAACGGCGCACGACTTCGAGGCGGCCCGGCGAGGTGACGGCGGCGAAGGCCTTGCGGACGCTGTCGATGTCGAGCGGCTCGGGCCGCTGGGAGCCGACGCCGAAGAACGCCTCGACGGCGGCGAGCGCGACGGCCGCGTTGTGCGCCTGGTAGGGGCCGTGCAGGGGCAGGTACACCTCGGGGTACTCGCCGCCCAGCCCGCGCAGGGTGACCAGCTGGCCGCCGACGGCGACCTGGCGGGCGACGACCCCGAACTCCAGCCCCTCCCGGGCCACGGTCGCGTCGACCTCGACGGCCTTCTTCAGCAGCACCTGGGCCGCGTCGACCGGCTGCTGGGCCAGGATGACGGTGGCGTCCTGCTTGACGATCCCGCTCTTCTCGGCGGCGATCTCGGCGGTCGTCTCCCCGAGCCGGTCGGTGTGGTCCAGGTCGATGGGCGTGACCACGGCCACGTCACCGTCGATGACGTTGGTGGCGTCCCAGGAGCCGCCCATGCCCACTTCCACGACGGCGACGTCCACGGGCGCGTCGGCGAAGGCGGCGTACGCCATGCCGGTGAGCACCTCGAAGAAGGACAGCCGGTACTCCTGCATGCCGTCGACCATGTCGACGTACGGCTTGACGTCCCGGTACGTCTCGATGAACCGCTCGGCGGAGATCGGGGCGCCGTCGAGGCTGATCCGCTCGGTGATCGACTGCACGTGCGGGCTCGTGTACCGGCCGGTGCGCAGCTCGAAGGCGCCGAGCAGGGCCTCGATCATGCGGGCGGTGGAGGTCTTGCCGTTCGTCCCCGTGATGTGGATCGACGGGTAGGAGCGCTGCGGGTCCCCCAGCACGTCCATCAGCGCGGCGATGCGGCCGACGGAGGGCTCCAGCTTCGTCTCGCCCCAGCGGGTGGCCAGCTCCGCCTCCACCTCGCGCAGGGCCTTGTCGACCTCGGGGTCCTCGGGGCGCGCGGGCACGTCGGCCTGCGGTGCGCCGCCCTGGGTGCGCAGGGTGCGGCTGCCGGCCTCGATGACCGCGAGGTCGGGGTCGCGGTCGGTCTCCTCGGCGATGATCTCGTCGAAGGGATCGAGAGGGTCGAAGGGGGCGGGCAGGTCGTCGTGGTTGCCGTTCGGGGGGAGCTCGCTCACGGAGCCAGTCTACGGACGGCCGCTGACAGAGGTGGGCGAAGGCCCCCGGAACCGTTCCGGTTCCGGGGGCCTTCGTCGCCGTGGGGCCCTGCCGCCGCCTCAGGCCTGCGGCAGACGGTCCAGCTGGCTCTGGATGCGGGCGATGTCCTCGTCCGCCTTGGCGAGGCGGGTGCGGATCTTGTCGACCACGTTGTCCGGGGCCTTCGCGAGGAACGCCTCGTTGCCGAGCTTGGCGCCCGCCTGGGCCTTCTCCTTCTCGGCCGCCGCCAGATCCTTGGCCAGGCGCTTGCGCTCCGCGGCCACGTCGATCGTGCCGGACAGGTCCAGCGCGACCGTGGCGCCCGCGACCGGCAGGGTCGCCGTCGCCGAGAAGTCCTCGCCCTCCGGCTGCAGGCGCAGCAGCTGGCGGACGGCGGCCTCGTGCGCCGCGAACGGCGTGCCGTCGAGGGTCAGGCGGGCCGGGACGCGCTGACCGGGCTGCAGGCCCTGGTCGGCGCGGAAACGGCGGACCTCGGTGATGACCGACTGGAGGCTCTCGATCTCCTTCTCGGCGACCGCGTCCTGGAAGCCGCCCGGTGCGTCAGCACCAGGGACGGACACAGCCTTGGGCCACTCGGCGACGACGACGGACTCGCCGCCGGTCAGCGTGGTCCACAGCGTCTCCGTGACGAACGGGACGATCGGGTGCAGCAGCTTCAGGGTGACGTCGAGGACCTCGCCGAGGACCCGGCCGGAGACCTTCGCGGGCTCGCCGCCGGCCATGAACGTCGTCTTGGACAGCTCGACGTACCAGTCGAAGACCTCGTCCCAGGCGAAGTGGAACAGCGTGTCGGAGAGCTTCGCGAACTGGAAGTCCTCGTAGAGCGCGTCGACTTCGGCGACGACGGCGTTGAGGCGGGAGAGGATCCAGCGGTCGGTCGCCGACAGCTTCCCGGCGTCCGGCAGCGGACCGTCGACGGTGGCGCCGTTCATCAGCGCGAAGCGGGTGGCGTTCCAGATCTTGTTGGCGAAGTTGCGCGAGCCCTGGACCCAGTCCTCGCCGATCGGGACGTCGACACCGGGGTTGGCGCCGCGCGCAAGGGTGAAGCGGAGCGCGTCGGAGCCGTACTTGTCCATCCAGTCCAGCGGGTTGACCGCGTTGCCGAAGGACTTCGACATCTTCTTGCCGAACTGGTCGCGGACCATGCCGTGCAGGGCGATGGTGTGGAACGGCGGGGTGCCGTCCATCGCGTACAGGCCGAACATCATCATCCGGGCAACCCAGAAGAAGAGGATGTCGTAGCCGGTGACCAGGACGGAGTTCGGGTAGAACTTCGCGAGCGACTCGGTCTGTTCGGGCCAGCCGAGCGTGGAGAACGGCCACAGACCGGAGGAGAACCAGGTGTCGAGGACGTCGGTGTCCTGGTGCCAGCCCTCGCCGGTGGGGGCCTCGTCGTCGGGGCCGACACAGACGACCTCGCCGTTCGGGCCGTACCAGACGGGGATGCGGTGCCCCCACCACAACTGCCGCGAGATGCACCAGTCGTGCAGGTTGTCGACCCAGTCGAAGTAGCGCTTCTCCATCTCCTGCGGGTGGATCTTGACGCGGCCGTCGCGGACCGCGTCGCCGGCGGCCTTCGCCAGCGGGCCGACCTTGACCCACCACTGCATGGACAGGCGCGGCTCGATGGTCGTCTTGCAGCGCGAGCAGTGGCCGACGGAGTGGACGTACGGGCGCTTCTCGGCGACGATCCTGCCCTCGGCGCGCAGGGCGGCGACGATGGCGGAGCGGGCCTCCAGCCGGTCCAGGCCCTGGAAGGGACCGTGGGCGGTGATGACCGCGTGCTCGTCCATGATGGTGAGCGACGGAAGGTTGTGGCGCTGGCCGATCTCGAAGTCGTTCGGGTCGTGCGCCGGGGTCACCTTGACCGCGCCGGTGCCGAACTCGGGGTCGACATGGGTGTCGGCGACGACCGGGATGGAGCGGTTGGTCAGCGGGAGGCGGATCTCCTTGCCGACCAGGTGCTGGTAGCGCTCGTCGTCCGGGTGGACGGCGACGGCCGTGTCGCCGAGCATCGTCTCCGCGCGCGTGGTGGCGACGACGATGGTGTCGTCCCCCTCGCCGTACTTCATGGAGACGAGCTCGCCGTCGTCGTCCTGGTACTCGACCTCGATGTCCGAGATCGCCGTCAGACAACGCGGACACCAGTTGATGATCCGCTCGGCGCGGTAGATGAGCTCGTCGTCGTAGAGCCGCTTGAAGATGGTCTGGACGGCCTGCGACAGCCCTTCGTCCATGGTGAAGCGCTCACGCGACCAGGCGACGCCGTCGCCCAGACGACGCATCTGGCCGCTGATCTGGCCGCCGGACTCGCCCTTCCACTGCCAGACGCGCTCGACGAACGCCTCCCGGCCGAGGTCGTGACGGGACTTGCCCTCCTTGCCCAGTTCGCGCTCGACGACGTTTTGCGTGGCGATGCCGGCGTGGTCCATACCCGGCTGCCAGAGCGTCTCGAAGCCCTGCATGCGCTTGCGGCGAGTGAGAGCGTCGATGAGCGTGTGCTCGAAGGCGTGCCCCAGGTGCAGGCTGCCCGTGACGTTCGGCGGGGGGATGACGACGGTGTACGGAGGCTTGTCGCTCTTGGCGTCGGCCTCGAAGTAGCCCCGCTCCACCCAGCGCTCGTACAGCGGCCCCTCTACGTCGGCCGGCGCGTACTGGGTCGGCAGTTCGGTGGGGGGCGCTGATGGCTGCTGCTGAGCGTTCTCGGTCACGGGCCCAGTTTAGGGGTGTCACCGCGCGGTCCCGAAACGTGTTTCCTCTGTAACGGTGGGGCCCCCGCCACCGTGCAGGTGTGGGCTTTGAGCCAGGATGTGAAAAACGCATAAGCATCTGGAGGGGAACCGAGGAATGAGTCACAACCAGCCGGGCCCGTACGGCGGGCAGCCCCAGCAGCCCGGACCGTACGGCCAGCCCGGTCCGTACGGCCAGCCGCCGCAGGCGCCGCAGCCCGGCTACGGCTACCCCCAGCAGCCCCCCGCCCCGCAGCCCGGCTACGGCTACCCGGCGCAGCCCCCGCAGGGCGTGCCCCCGCAGACGCCGCCCTACGGCCAGCAGCCGCCGTACGGCCAGCAGCCGCCGTACGGCCAGCCCCCCTACGGCCAGCAGCCGCCCTACGGCCAGCCCCCCTACGGCGTCCCGCAGCCCCCGCCGGGCGGCCGCGGGAAGAAGACGGCCGGCATCGTCGTCGGCGCGGTCGCGGTCGTCGCCGCGCTGGGCGTCGGCGCCTACTTCGTGCTCGGCGCGAGCGGCGGCGCCGGCGGCCTCAAGGACGACGGCGCGCACAAGCTGACCACCCCGGGGACCGCCCTCACCGACTACAACCGAGCCTCGGCCGACGGCGCGAGCGCCGGCAAGGACTCGGCCGCCGACCTGGCGAAGACCGGCGTCCAGGACGGCAAGTCCGTGATCGGCGTCTACACGACGGCGGACCTGAGCGGGTACGACCCGGCCGACCCGAGCACCGCGCCCGACGCGTCCGAGCTGGCCACGTCCAAGACCATCACCTTCGCCGGCGCCTACGGCAAGATCGCCGACCCGCAGAAGACGCTGGACCTGTTCTTCGCCAACTTCAAGAAGTCGTCCGAACAGAGCTCCTCCGGTTCCGGCGGCGCCGAGAAGGGCGAGCTGGTCGGCGAACCCGAGACGGCCGACCTGGACGGCGCGGTCATGAAGTGCCAGGCGGCCAAGGGGAAGAACGCGGTCACCAAGCAGGAGAAGACCGACTGGTTCTGCGCCTGGGCGGACTACAGCACCATCGCCATGGTGTCGCCGGGCGACGCCACGAAGGGCGTCACCAAGGACGTGGCGATCGACATCACCACCAAGCTGCGCGAGCAGATCCGCGTCGGGGTGTGACGCGTCGGCCCACACACACGAGCCACACACACGAGGAAGGGCCCCGGTCGGGTGACCGGGGCCCTTCCTCGTACGGATGCCGCCTAGGCGGTCTTCGCCTCGCCCGGGCCGCGGCCGCCGCGGGCGTCGCGGGGGATCAGGGTCGGGTTGACGTTGGAGAGCACCACGTCCGCCGTGATGACGACGCGCGCCACGTCCTTGCGGGACGGGACCTCGTACATCACCGCCTGGAGGACCTCCTCCATGATGGCGCGCAGGCCGCGGGCGCCGGTCTGGCGGAGGATGGCCTGGTCGGCGATGGCCTCCAGGGCCTCGCGCTCGAAGTCCAGCTCCACGCCGTCGAGTTCGAAGAGCCGCTGGTACTGCTTGACCAGCGCGTTGCGCGGCTCGATCAGGATCTGCAGGAGCGCCTCGCGGTCCAGGTTGTGGACCGAGGTGATGACCGGCAGACGGCCGATGAACTCCGGGATCATGCCGAACTTGACCAGGTCCTCGGGCATGACGGCCTCGAACTGGTCCTTGGACTCCAGCTCGCGCTTGGAGCGGATCGTCGCGCCGAAACCGATGCCCTTGGCGCCGGCCCGGGTCTCGATGATCTTCTCCAGGCCCGAGAAGGCGCCGCCCACGATGAACAGCACGTTCGTGGTGTCGATCTGGATGAACTCCTGGTGCGGGTGCTTGCGGCCGCCCTGCGGCGGGACCGAGGCGGTGGTGCCTTCCAGGATCTTCAGCAGCGCCTGCTGGACGCCCTCGCCCGACACGTCGCGCGTGATGGAAGGGTTCTCGCTCTTCCTCGCGACCTTGTCGATCTCGTCGATGTAGATGATCCCGGTCTCGGCCTTCTTGACGTCGTAGTCGGCGGCCTGGATCAGCTTCAGCAGGATGTTCTCGACGTCCTCGCCGACGTAACCGGCCTCGGTGAGCGCCGTGGCGTCGGCGATCGCGAACGGGACGTTCAGCATGCGCGCCAGGGTCTGCGCGAGAAGCGTCTTGCCCGAGCCCGTGGGGCCGAGCAGGAGGATGTTGGACTTCGCCAACTCGATGGCGTCCTCGCGGCTTTGGGCGCCGCCGTTCTCACCGGCCTGGACGCGCTTGTAGTGGTTGTACACCGCGACCGACAGGGCCTTCTTGGCGGGCTCCTGGCCCACCACGTAGCCCTCGAGGAACTCGTAGATCTCGCGCGGCTTGGGGAGTTCCTCCCAGCGGACCTCGCTCGTCTCCGCGAGCTCTTCCTCGATGATCTCGTTGCAGAGGTCGATGCACTCGTCGCAGATGTAGACACCGGGCCCTGCGATGAGCTTCTTGACCTGCTTCTGGCTCTTGCCGCAGAACGAGCACTTGAGCAGATCGCCGCCGTCACCGATGCGTGCCACGGTGTGCTTCCCCTTCGCCTGGGAGACGACTGGACGCTTACGAATCCAGCGGCTCCTGGTGCTGCCTTATTCCGACGGTACCTTGCCTGGCCCCCCGTTCGGGCCCCCCTTGGCACGGTTCACTGCGACGTGGACCGTGTCACACCGTGCCGAGGGGGCCCGAACGGGACGACTCCGAACGTCAACGCAGAGACTCGTTGTTCATCTTCCGGGTGGAGATGATCTGGTCGATCAGGCCGTACGACAGCGCGTCCTCGGCCGTGAGGATCTTGTCGCGCTCGATGTCCTCGCGGATCTTCTCGATCGGCGTGGTCGAGTGCTTGGCCAGCATGTCCTCCAGCTGCGCGCGCATCCGGAGGATCTCGTTGGCGGCGATCTCCAGGTCGGAGACCTGACCGCGGCCGGTCTCACTGTACGGCTGGTGGATCAGCACGCGCGCGTTCGGCAGCGCCATCCGCTTGCCCGGGGTGCCGGCGGCCAGCAGGATCGCGGCGGCGGAGGCCGCCTGGCCCATGCAGACCGTCTGGATGTCGGGCTTCACGAACTGCATGGTGTCGTAGATCGCGGTCAGCGCCGTGAAGGAGCCGCCGGGGCTGTTGATGTAGACCGAGATGTCCCGGTCGGGGTCCATCGACTCCAGGCACAGCAGCTGCGCCATGACGTCGTTGGCGGAGGCGTCGTCGATCTGCACGCCGAGGAAGATCACGCGCTCCTCGAAGAGCTTCGCGTACGGGTCGTACTCGCGGACGCCCTGGGAGGTGCGCTCGACGAAGCGCGGGATGACGTAGCGGGACTCTGCGCGGGGTCCGGTGTATTCGGCCTCGGTGCGGGCGTAGATGCCGCTGCCGGGGAAGTCGTTCACGGTGTCTCCTGAAAGGGGGCTGGGGCGGTGGCTGGAGGGGCTGGAGAGGGGCTCTGACGGCTTCCGAGGCCTCGTGGCGCCCGCTGGGAGGCTCCGGGCGGCCCGGGAGTCCCGAGGGGCTTCCTGGGCCTCCGGGAGGCCTCAGCGGACTCCTGGGGCCTCGGAAGGGATCAGGGGCTCAGGGAGCTCCGGGGAGCGCCCTGGGCGGCCCTGCCGCCGTCAGGGGTGACCCTCAGGCCGCCCCGGTGCCGCCGCCGCCCGGCATGCCGGCGGCCGTCGGGATGACGTCGTCGATGAGGCCGTACTCCTTGGCCTCGAACGCGTCGAACCAGCGGTCGCGGTCCGAGTCGCGGGTGATCTGCTCGACCGACTGGCCGGTGTGCTGCGAGGTCAGCTCCGCCATGCGCTTCTTGGTGTGCAGCAGCCGCTCGGCGTGGATCTTGATGTCCGAGGCCGACCCGGCCAGGCCCGCGGAGGGCTGGTGGATCAGGATCTCGGCGTTCGGCAGCGCGAAGCGCTTGCCGGGGGTGCCCGCGCTGAGCAGGAACTGGCCCATGGAGGCGGCCAGGCCCATGGCGATGGTCACCACGTCGTTCTTGATGAACTGCATGGTGTCGTAGATCGCCATGCCGGCCGTGATGGAGCCGCCGGGGCTGTTGATGTAGAGGTAGATGTCCTTGTCCGGGTCGGCGGCAAGGAGCAGCAACTGTGCGGTGATCTTGTTGGCGATGTCGTCGTCGACCGCCTGGCCGAGGAAGATGATCCGCTCGCCGAGCAGCCGGTTGTAGACCTGGTCGCCGAGGCCACCGATGGAAGGCTCGCCGGCGGCGGAGGGCATCAGATTCGTCACGTATCCACCTGCTCGTCTTAACGACGGCGCCGGGCCGTCTCACGTGTACTGCCGGGGGCAACGGAGACTCCCCTGCCCTCGTACTCATGGACCCTAACGCGCGGGTCCCGCCGGGGAATCCCGGAGAGGAGAGTGTTCGCCGGGGGCGTAGTCGCCCGGGGGCGCGGACGACGGAGGGGCCCCGGAGCGATCGCCGCTCCGGGGCCCCTCGTGCTCTGCGTCAGAGGCGACGCGAGGCCCTTCAGCTCTCGGTCTTCTCCTCGGAGGACTCCGTCTCGGAGGTCTCCGTCTCGGCTGCGGCCTCCGCGGACTCCTCCTCCTCGTCGTCGTCCAGGTCGATGACCTCGCCGTTGGTGTCCTTCACCGTGGCGGACTCGACGACCGTGGCCAGCGCCTTGCCGCGGGCGACCTCGCCGACCAGCAGCGGGACCTGACCACCCTCGACGACCGCCTGGGCGAACTGGTCGGGGGACATGCCGGAGGAGGCGGCACGGCGCATGAGGTGCTCGGTGAGCTCCTCCTGGTTGACGTTCAGCTTCTCGCGCTTGACGAGCTCGTCGAGCACGAACTGGGTCTTGATGCCCTTGACCGCGGCCTCACGGGTCTCGGTCTCGAACTCCTCGGCGGTCTTGCCCTGGATCTCCAGGTACTTGTCGAGGTCGAGGCCCATCTGGCCGAGCTGGTGGTGCTCCAGGTTGTGCTTGCGGGTGTTGACCTCGTCCTCGAGGAGCTTCTCGGGGACGGGCACCTCGACGAGCTCCAGCAGCTTCTCCAGGACGCGCTCCTGGGCCTGCGTGGCCTGGTCGTACTGCTTCATGTTCTCGAGGCGCTTGCGGCTGTCGGCCTTCAGCTCGTCGAGGGTGTCGAACTCGGAGGCGAGCTGCGCGAACTCGTCGTCCAGCTCGGGGAGCTCGCGGGCGGCGACCTGGGTGACCTTGACGGTGACCTCGGCCTCCTTGCCGGCCGCGGAGCCGCCCTTCAGCTCGGAGGTGAAGGTGGTCTCGCCACCGGCCTCCAGGCCCTTGACGGCCTCGTCGATGCCGTCCAGCAGCTCACCGGAGCCGATGGTGTAGGAGACGCCGCTCGCGACGCCGTCCTCCAGGACCTCGCCGTCGACCTTGGCCTCCAGGTCCACCGTCACGACGTCGCCGTCCTCGGCGGCGCGCTCGACCGGGGAGGTCGAGGCGAAGCGCTCGCGGAGCTGCTCGACCGACTTGTCGACGTCCTCCTCGGTGACCTCGACGGCGTCGACCTCGACCTCGATGGAGGAGAAGTCCTCGGGGAGCTCCAGGGCGGGACGCACGTCGACCTCGGCGGTGAAGTTCAGCGTCTCGCCGTCCTTCAGCTCCGTGATGTCGACCTCGGGCTGGCCGAGGACGTCGATCTCCGCCTCGTTGACCGCCTCCGTGTAGAACTTCGGCAGCGCGTCGTTGACGGCCTCCTCCAGCACGGCGCCACGGCCGAAGCGCTGGTCGATGACCCGGGCGGGGATCTTGCCCTTGCGGAAGCCCTTCACCGTGACCTGCTGGTTGATCTTCTTGTACGCCGCGTCGAGGCTGTCCTTGAGCTCCTCGAAGGGCACCTCGATGCTGAGCCGAACCCGAGTCGGGTTCAGGGTCTCCACGGCGCTCTTCACGGTTCGGTCTCCTTGGGGGCTGACTTCTTGGTTTCTGCCGGAGCCAGACCGGCTCCGGCGGATTCGCCGCCCGGAGGACTTCGGAGAACGAGGACACACGGGCGTGCAGCTTGCATAGTAACGGCAGCGACGACACGCCCCAAAGGCGATCAAGCGAGGTGACCGCACAGGTGGCCCGTCACGGTCGGCGACGACCGCGGTCGATGGTCGGGGTGGCGGGATTTGAACCCACGGCCTTCCGCTCCCAAAGCGGACGCGCTACCAAGCTGCGCCACACCCCGTCTGGTGCGACACGTAGGGTACATGCCCGCAGGCCTCGCGACCGCCGCATTCACCGAGCCTTCGGGCGGCCGGCCACGGGGCGGGGAAGGGCGGTGTGCGCCGCAGGCCGCCGACCCGCTACGATGCCTGCAGTGCCGCGGTCACCGACCTGCGGCGCGTCGCGTGCGGGCGTAGCTCAATGGTAGAGCACTAGTCTTCCAAACTAGCTACGCGGGTTCGATTCCCGTCGCCCGCTCTGTACGGCGAAGGCCCGGGTGAGAGGTCGTTTCCTCTCCCCGGGCCTTCGGCTTTCCCGGGGCGTTCACTCCCCCCGTACCGCCGTCGCCGGTCCTGTGGCGCTCCTGCCGCCGCGCGCCTTCCGCTGCCGCTCAGGCGCGGTCCGTCAGCTCCTCCGCGAACACCTGCGACAGGGGCTGCGGTCCCACGTACTGCTGGCAGTTGCACTGCCCGGCCTCGAAACGCAGCGGCTTCTTGTTCTCGTCCCAGGCCGTCGGCAGCTCGACGCGTTCATGGCACCGGCCCTGTTTGTCGTGCTTGGCGAGATGGTGCGTGCAACCGCACACGGGTTCCGGCGGCTTGTGCGCCGCTTCGACGGCCAGGCGCTCCTGCTTCGCCGCCTCCAGCAACTGCAGCTTGCGTTCATGCCGATTGCGCAGCGCGGTGCGGACGTTGTCGGCCACCCACGCGAAACCACCCGTCCAGAAGACGATGAGAACCCACCAGAACCAGTCCACCGACCGCCCCTTCCCCGTATCCTGCCGCAGGCCGGCCCAGAGCCGGACCAACCGTCCCAGGTCTCCGAATCATCGGCGGCGCGGACGCCGGCGGCACTCGGCACAGGCCCGCCTCGCCCCGCACAGCCGCTCCTCGCCCCGCACAGCCCGGGCCGCGCCGCGCCGCGCCGGGTCACGTGCGCGCTTCCCCCCGCTCACCCCTCACCGACGTCCGGGCCCGGCCCGGCGCGACGAGGCCGCCTCAGAAGCTGATCGAGTTGATCGTGTCGGCGAGGGAGTTGAGGAAACGGTTGATCGACGGGGCCATGCCGGTCGAGGCGAGGAAGAAGCCGAACAGGATGGCGACGATGGCCGGGCCCGCCTTGATCGATCCCCCTCGAATCAACACGACCAGGATGATCGCCAAAAGCAGCACCACTGACAGTGAAATGGCCACAACTGATCACACGCCCTCGGTCGGTCCGCACTCCCGAGACCATCGTGCCACCAACCCGGCCTCCCTATGCGGCCCGTGACGCATCATCGCGCGGCGGCCCGCGGCCCCGGGTGCACCGCACGGCAATTCGAGGCCCCGTCCGCACGGGAATCGGGGCGGTTGGTTTCCCCATCCACACATCGTGCGCGCAGGTAATTCGAATAATGATCGTTGTCGCATCAACTACGGCTCCACAAGCGGCGTTATGCGACTTTTCATCGGGATGAATCGTGACATCACGGTCGGTCAGAGGTTACCGTCGCCGATCGATTGCGCTTCCGTGAGGTGAATAACAAGGAATGACCTGGGGTGTTTTACGAATACGCGGGCACGAGGCTAGGGTGCATCGAATGTTCCACGCCGCCTCGTCTCTCGTTCCGAGCTCTCGCTCGCCCCAGAACCAGAACGATCAGCACAACGGTCGACAGGACGATCGCCACGACCGGTCCCCCGGCCGGTCCGGCGCCGACCGCCCCGGGGACAGATCCGCGGAGCGGCCGGCCCCACGGCACGGCGCGCAGCGCGACGCGTTCTTCGACAACGCCAAGTACCTGGCGATCGTGCTGGTGGCGCTGGGCCACGCCTGGGAGCCCCTCAAGGGCGACAGCCGGGTGCTGCAGGCGGCGTACATGTTCGTGTACACGTTCCACATGCCGGCGTTCATCGTCATCTCCGGGTACTTCTCGCGCAGCTTCGACGGGAGCCCCGGCCGGCTGAAGCGGCTGATCACGGGCGTCGCGGTGCCGTACGTCGTCTTCGAGACCGCCTACCCGGTCTTCCGCCGCTACGTCGATCACCTCCCCACCCAGGACATCAGCCTTCTCGACCCCTGGTACCTGACCTGGTTCCTGTGCGCGCTGTTCATCTGGCGGCTCACCACCCCCGTCTGGAAGCTCGTCCGCCATCCGCTGCCGCTCGCGCTGGGCGTCGCCATGCTGGCGTCCGTCACCCCGGCCATCGGCGACGACCTCGACCTGCAGCGGGTGCTGCAGTTCCTGCCGTTCTTCGTGCTGGGCCTGTGCCTGGAGCCCCGCCACTTCCGGCTGGTGCGCCGGCGCTCGGTGCGGATCGCGGCCGTGCCGGTGTTCGCCCTGGCGCTGGCCTTCTCCTGGTGGGCGGTGCCCCGGATGAACGGCGGCTGGCTCTACCACCGCGACTCCGCGCAGGAGTTGGGCGCTCCCTGGTGGGCCGGGCCTGTCATGCAGCTCGCGCTGTTCGGCTGCTCGCTGCTGCTGACGGTCTGCTTCTTCTCCTGGGTGCCGGGCCGCAGGACGTGGTTCACCGCGCTGGGCGCGGGCACGCTGTACGGCTATCTGCTGCACGGCTTCCTGATCAAGGGCGCTGATTACCGCGGCTTGTTCGACCAGCACGCGCTGCACCGGCCGCTCGGCGTGATGGCCGTCAGCCTCGCTGTGGCCGTGGCCGTCACCCTGCTGTGCACCCCGCCCGTACGGCGGGTCTTCCGGTTCGTGATCGAGCCGAAGATGGCGTGGGCCTTCAAGCCGGACGCCGCCGAACTCGCCCGTGAACGCGCCCGGCAGCAGCCGGGCCGGGAACCACAGGAGCAGGGGCAGGAGCAGGGGCACGGGCCGGGGCACGGGGCGAACCAGGGAGCGGAGTCGGAGCGGCGCGAGCGGGTCGGGGTTCAGGAACGCTGATCCGTGAGGCCGAGCAGTGCGCGCATCCGTGCGTACTTCTCCGTCAGCCGGGTGCGGGTGGGACCGTCCAGGACCGCCAGGCGCGCCGGGTCGGCGTTGTGGGCCAGGTCCGCCTCCTTCACCAGCAGCGCGCCCGGCGTGGCCAGGATGCGCCCCGCGTACGCCTCCGGCGTCTCCCCGGCCCGCTTGGTGACCGCCAGGACGACCGCCTTCGTGCGGTCGCTCAGTTCGGCTGCCGCCAGCCAGGCCTCGGACAGGGCGTCGTCCTCGACGGCGTCGTGCAGCCAGGCGGCCGCGATCAGGTCGGCGTCCCCGCCCCGCGCGCGGACGCCCTCCGCGACCGCCCGGAGGTGCTCGGCATAGGGCCGGCCCGCCTTGTCGGTCTGTCCCGCGTGCGCGGTACGGGCCAGGGTCTCGATCTCGGGCAGCGTGAGCATGACGGGGTCCCCTCGGTCAGGGCTCGGGCCGGATCGGCCGGGCTCAGGACAGCGCCGCCGACATGGACGTCGGGCCCTCGCGGCAGATCAGCAGCAGGGCCCGGTCGTCGTTGACGTCCTTCGCCACGGCCTCGATGAGGTGCCAGGCGGCGCCCTGGAAGCCGCCGGCCACGTAGCGGTCGGCCTCGCCGGTGAGACGGTCGATGCCCTCGACGATGTCCCGGTCGGACGTCTCCACCAGGCCGTCGGTGAAGAGCATCAGCACGTCGCCGGGGCGCAGCGAGCCCTTCACCGGGTCGAACTGGGCGCCGTCGTACACCCCGAGCAGGGGGCCTTCGGCGGCCTTCTCCTCCCAGCGGCCGCTGCCCGCGCTGAGCTGGAGGCCCGGCGGGTGCCCGGCCGAGTAGAGCTCGTAGTCGCCGGAGTCGAGGTCGAGGACGAGGTGGATGGAGGTGGCGAAGCCCTCGTCCCAGTCCTGCCGGAGCAGGTAGCCGTTGGCGGCCGGGAGGAAGGCGTGCGGGGGCAGCGAGCCGAGCAGACCGCCGAAGGCGCCCGACAGCAGGAGCGCTCGCGAGCCGGCGTCCATGCCCTTGCCGGAGACGTCGGTGAGGACGACCTCCATGGTGCGGCCGCCGTTCGTGCGGGCCGCGACGACGAAGTCACCGGAGAACGACTGGCCTCCCGCCGGCCTCAGCGCCATCTCGCGGTGCCAGCCGTGCGGCAGGCTCGGCAGCTTGCTCTGCACGCGGATGCGTTCGCGCAGGTCGAAGAGCATGGTGCCGCCGCGCCGCCAGGGCACGCCGACCCGGCTGCGGAACTGGGCGATGAGGAGGCCGAAGAAACCGCATGCGGCCACCACGAGCACCACGCCGGGTGTGACCCGGGACGGGCCCTCGGTGTAGGGGCCCAGTCGCACCGACTCCACGATGAGCGCGGTGGCCGCCGCCGCGTACAGGCCGAGCAGGCTCGACGGGCGCAGCAGCAGTCCGCCGGCGACGATCGGCAGGACGAGGGCGGCCGGGGAGCACCACACCGAGTTGGCGAGCGTCGTGAGAGCGATCAGCGGCACGGTGAGCAGCAGGAAGGCCAGCGCGATCCAGTCCGAGCCGTCGCCGCGGAAGTAGTCCACGGCGCTTCTGCGCACGCCGGTGCGGACCCGGTGCCACAAGTGCTTCATCCGGGCCGTCAACGTCTCGGCTTCCGCGCGCCGCTGTCGTCCTGCTGCCATTAGTTCGGGACCCTATCCATCGAACCCGTCGCTTGGCACGGGAGGTCCCACTTGTCCCCCCTCCGAGGCTCAACTTCACAGTGAACTTCACGGAAAGCGCTCGCGCCGCCAGGTGGGCGAAATTCCCTGGCTCGTCCCGCATCGGGCTGCTAGGCATGAGCCCATGACGAGCGAGGCGGCAGGGCGGATGCGGGGCCTGCGACGGGATGAATGGGACGAGTGGTACGACGCTCTCGTTCGGGCCTTCGGCGGCGTCGGAGAACCGGCCGAGGAACGGGAGCTTTTCAGGGAGCTCACCCCGTATGAACGATCCCTGGGCGTGTGGGACGGCGACGCGTGCGTGGGGACGGCCGGGGCGTACGACTTCCGGCTGACCGTGCCGGGCGGGGCCGCGGTGCCGACGGCGGGCGTGACGATGGTCTCGGTGAGCGCGACGCACCGGCGGCGCGGGGTGCTGACGTCGATGATGCGGCGGCTGCTGGACGACGTGCGGGCGTGGGGCGAGCCGCTGGCGGCGCTCACCGCGTCCGAGCCGGCGATCTACGGCCGGTTCGGGTACGCCACGGCGACCTTCGCACTGAACGCCGAGATCGACACCGGCCGGGTGCGGCTGTCCGTCCCGGCCGGCACGGACGACGTACGGGTGCGGTACGCCGACCCCGGCGCCGCGCTCACGGCATGCGAGGGCGTGTACGCGCGGACCGTGCCCGGCCGGCCCGGGATGCTGGCGCGGCGGCCCGGCTGGGAGCGGCTGGGGCTGCTCGACCCGGAGAGCGAGCGGGGCGGGGCGTCGCCGCTCCAGTGCGTGCTCGCCGAGCGCGACGGCGAGGTCACCGGGTACGCGCGCTTCCGGGTGCTGCCGCGGTGGACGGACAGCGGGCACGACGGGCAGGTGCAGCTGCAGGATCTGGCCGGGGTGGACGCCCTGTCCCGGGCGGCGCTGTGGCGGTTCCTGTTCGGGATCGACCTCACCGCCTCGCTGAAACTGCGGGGGCGGCCGGTGGACGAGGCGTGGCAGCATCTCGTCTCCGACATCCGGCGGTGCGAACTGCGGGTGCAGGACTCGCTGTACGTCCGGCTGGTGGACGTCGGCGCGGCGCTGGAGGCGCGCACCTATCAGACGCCGGTGGACGTGGTGCTGGAGGTGGAGGACGCCTTCTGCCCCTGGAACGCGGGGCGTTGGCGGCTGAGCGGGGACGCCAAGGGCGCGGTCTGCGCGCCGACCGCGGACTCGCCCGATCTCGCGCTTTCGGTGCGGGAGTTGGGGGCGGCGTACCTCGGCGGGGTGAGCCTGGCCTCGCTGGCGGGGGCCGGCCGGGTGCGCGAGCTGCGGCAGGGCGCGCTGGCGGAAGCGGCGGTGGCGTTCGGGTCGGTGTCCGCGCCCTGGCTGCCCCACGGGTTCTAGCGGCGCTTCCCGGGGCCCGGCCGGGGGTCAGTTCTTCTGGCAGGTGGGGCACCAGAAGAGGTTGCGGGCGACCAGGTCGGCGGTGCGGACGGCGTCGCCGCAGAGGTGGCAGGGCTGGTGGGTGCGGCGGTAGACGTACACCTCGCCGCCGTGGTCGTCGACGCGGGGCGCGCGGCCCATCGCCTCCGGGGTGTGCTGGGGGCGGACCGTGTCGATGCGGTTGTGGCGGACGCCGTCGCGCATGAGGGCGACGAGGTCGCTCCAGATCGCGTCCCATTCGCCGGGCGTGACGGTCCGGCCCGCCCGGTAGGGGTCGATGCCGTGCCGGAAGAGGACCTCGGCGCGGTAGACGTTTCCCACGCCCGCGATGACCTTCTGGTCCATGAGGAGCGCGGCGATCGTCGTACGGCTGCGGGACACGCGGGCGTAGGCGAGTCGCGGATCGGCGTCGGCGCGCAGCGGGTCCGGGCCGAGGCGGGCGTGCACGGCCTGCTTCTCGACGTCCGTGATCAGGGCGCAGGTGGTGGGGCCCCGGAGGTCCACGTAGGAAGTGGGGTCGGCCAGGCGGAGGCGGACCGTGTCGGTGGGCGGGGGCGCGGGGGCGTCGCCGAAGGCGACCTTGCCGAAGAGGCCGAGGTGGATGTGGATCCACCGTTCGCCGCCGAAGCCGAGGAAGAGGTGTTTGCCGTGCGCCTCGGTGCGGGTGAGCGGGCCGCCGGTGAGGAGGGCGGCGGCGTCGGCGAACTTGCCCTGGGGGCTGGTCACCTGGAGGGGGCGGCCGGCGAAACGGGCGTAGTCCTGTGCCAGCCGGTGGATGGTGTGCCCTTCTGGCACCGGCGCGTTCCTTTCCTCACCGCCCGCTCGCCCGATCCGGTCGGGCGGGGCGGTCCCGCGTCCGGGCACCGGCCGGCCGCGCGGGGCGGCCGGGGCTCCGGTGCCGGGTTACTGCTGGGGGTGGTGGGCGGGGATCTCGGGGAGGTCGCCCGTGGTCTCGTACGCCGAGAGCATGTCGATGCGGCGGATGTGCCGCTCGTCCTCGGAGAACGGGGTGGCCAGGAACGTCTCGACGAACTTGGTCGCCTCGTCCTGGGTGTGCATGCGGGAGCCGACCGCGACGACGTTGGCGTTGTTGTGCTGGCGGCCGAGGGACGCGGTCTCCTCGCTCCAGGCGAGGGCGGCACGGACGCCCTTCACCTTGTTCGCCGCGATCTGCTCACCGTTGCCGGAGCCGCCGATGACGATGCCGAGGGCCCCGGGGTCCGCGGCCGTCCGCTCCGCGGCGCGGAGGCAGAACGGGGGGTAGTCGTCCTGTGCGTCGTAGATGTGCGGCCCGCAGTCGACCGGGTCGTGGCCCGCCGCCCTGAGCCATTCGACGAGGTGATTCTTGAGTTCGAAGCCGGCATGGTCCGAGCCGAGATACACGCGCATGGGATGAGTGTGACACGCGCGGCGCGGGGTAGCAGCGCCGGGTGCCGCGTCCGCGAAGCCTGCACAACTCCATGGAACCTCAGGGAAACCTCAAGTAACGATTCTGAATCAGAGGTTCCCGAATTCATTCGCCTCGGATTCACTGGACCGGCTCGTAAGCCCCCACGCACGACGCACCAGATTCCCCACGCGGCGCAAAGGAAGACCCTCCCCATGACTTCGCAGCCGACCCTCTCCAAGGCCGAGCACGGCCCTGGAGCCCCCGGAGAAAACGGTTCCGGGCTTCAGGCAGGTCTCAAGAACCGGCATCTGTCGATGATCGCCATCGGCGGTGTCATCGGCGCGGGACTGTTCGTCGGATCCAGCTCCGGCATCGCCACCGCCGGACCGGGCATTCTGCTGTCCTACGCTCTCGTCGGCACGCTCGTGGTGCTGGTGATGCGCATGCTCGGGGAGATGTCCGCGGCCAATCCGACCTCCGGCTCGTTCTCCGCACACGCCGACCGGGCGCTCGGACGCTGGGCCGGGTTCTCCATCGGCTGGCTGTACTGGTTCTTCTGGGTCGTCGTGCTCGCGGTGGAGGCCACCGCCGGGGCCAAGATCCTCGAAGGGTGGATGCCCGCCGTACCGCAGTGGGGCTGGGCCCTCATCGTGATGGTGGTGCTGACGGCCACCAACCTCGTCTCCGTCGGCTCCTACGGCGAGTTCGAGTTCTGGTTCGCGGGCATCAAGGTCGTCGCCATCGGCGCGTTCATCGTCGTGGGCGGCCTCGCGGTCTTCGGCGTGCTGCCCGGCGTCCACAGCGACAAGGCGGGCCTGAGCAACCTCACCGGCCACGGCGGCTTCCTGCCCCACGGTCCCGGCGCCATTCTCACCGGCGTGCTGCTCGTCGTCTTCTCCTTCATGGGCAGCGAGATCGCGACGCTGGCGGCCGGCGAGTCGGAGAACCCGCAGCGGGCCGTAACCAAGTCGACCAACAGCATCATCTGGCGGATCGGCGTCTTCTACCTCGGCTCGATCTTCATCGTCGTCACCCTGCTGCCCTGGAACGACCCGTCCATCAAGGACCAGGGCTCCTACGTCGCCGCCCTGGACTCCCTGGGCATCGCGCACGCCGGTCAGATCATGAACTTCATCGTCCTGACGTCGGTGCTGTCCTGCCTCAACTCCGGGCTCTACACGGCCTCCCGCATGGCCTTCTCGCTCGGTGAGCGGGGCGACGCGCCGAAGGTCTTCGCCCGGACGACGAACCGGGGCGTCCCCCTCGCGGCGATCGTCTCCTCCGTGGTCTTCGGGTTCGTCGCCGTCTTCTTCAACTACCGGTTCCCCGACTCCGTCTTCCTCTTCCTCGTGAACTCCAGCGGGGCCGTGGCCCTGTTCGTCTGGCTGGTGATCTGCTTCTCTCAGCTGCGGATGCGGAAGATCATCCAGGCCGAGGCGCCGGAGAAGCTGGTCGTCAAGATGTGGCTGTACCCGTATCTGACGTGGGCGACCGCCGCGCTGATCGTCTTCGTCCTCGGTTACATGCTGACCGACACCGAGGGCGAGAGCAGCGGGCGGACGACCGTGCTGCTGTCGCTCCTCGTCGCGGCGGTCGTGGTCGCCATCGCCTTCGTACGGCAGCGGGGCTCCGGCCGCCAGGGCCGGCCGGACTCCGTCGCCACGACGGCCGGGGCCGGACCCGAGGCGCGGGCGGAGACGGAGACGGAGACCAAGGTCTGAGTCCGAGCCCGGGTTCGGGCGACTGACGCAGGGGAGGAGGTCCGCTTCGGCGAGCCTCCTCCCCTGCTGTTCTCTTCCCCTGCCGTTCTCTTCCCCTGCGTCGTCGGCTGTTCCGCCGCCGTCGGCGTCGGCTCACGTCACCGTGAAGCTGTCCTTGACCTTCTCGTACGTCCTCAGGGCAGCCTCCTCGGTCCCGGGCTGGTACCAGGTGTTGACCTGATACGACTTCCCGTTCTCGTCGAAGCCGAGGAGCCGGGCGTGCCAGGGGGTGCCCTTGAGGGTGAAGGTGTACTCCCAGACGACCGCCCGCAGGCCCCGGAACGTCGTCTCCTCCAGGCGGATCCTGCGGTAGTCGCGGCCCTGCCGGGCGTTCTGCTCGGAGGTTCGCCAGGTGTCCATCAGGTCGCCTCGGGCCAGGGAGGACTTGGCGACGAGTTCCTGGACGCCGTCCGGGGACGTGTAGTGCACCTCCGCTCCCGTCTTCACATCGCGTCGCCAGCCCTCGGGCGTCGCCCAGGCGAAGCCGCCGGCCTCCTGGTGCGCGCCCGGGGGCAGACTCGGCGGCCTGAAGGTCCCCTCGACCGTGGGGGACGCGGAGGGGTCGGCGCCGGTGACCGCGGGGCCGGTGACCGCGGGGCCGGTGGCTCCGGACGCCCTGGGCGAGGAGCCGGCGGCCTGCCCGTCGCGGTCGCGCGCCCCGGGAGCATTCGCCAGCACGATCGCGGCGACCGCGCCGACGGCGACGACGAGGAGGACGACGACGGTGATGACGGGGGTGAGCGCGCCCGCGCGCCGGCCCGCCCGTGAGCCCGCTCGCCCCGGGCGGGAGCGGATCAGGGAGACGCCGGGGCCCAGGTGCGGGCGGGCGTCGACGTCGAGGAGTTCGGGGACTACGTGGACCTCGGCGACTTCGGGGACTTCGTGGACCTCGGGGGCTGCCGGAGCGGCGGGAAGGGCGAACCGCTCGGACCGGTCGGGCGGTCGGACCTGCCCCGGCACGGAGTCCCGGGGTTCGGGGCGGGACGGCGCAGGACGCCGGGGGTCCTGCGGGGCCGGCCCCTTCCGGGCGTCGAGAAGCGTGCCGATCGGCGCTTCCCTCAGTGGCGGCAGCGGCGGCGTTACGGCTTCCGGTGTCACGGTCAGAGTCGGCGTCGGCGTCGGGGTCGTCGGAGCCGGGGCCGGGGCCGGGGCCGGGAAGGCTATGGGGGCGAGGACGGATTCCAGGGCTGTGAGGGTCGGGCGGGCCGTCGGTTCCTTGAGCAGCAGAGCGGCGAGGACGGTGTGCAACGGCCCGGCCTCGGGCGGGAGCCGGGGCTCCTCGTAGAGGACGGCGTGCAGGGTGGCCAGCGTGGTGTCCCGGGAGAAAGGGGAGTGACCGGCCAGTGCGGCGCACAGCGTCGCGCCCAGGGACCAGACGTCGGAGGGCGGGCCCTGCGGCCGGCCGGAGATGCGCTCGGGAGCCATGTAGTCGGGGGAGCCGACCAGCATGCCGACCATGGTCAGCGCCTTCGCGTCCTGGATCGCGGCGATGCCGAAGTCGGTGAGGACCACCCGCCCGTCGTCCGCTCTCCCACCTCCGTGCTCCACCAGGACGTTGCCCGGTTTGATGTCCCGGTGCAACACGCCCCGCGCGTGGACCTGGCGCAACGCCGTGACCAGCCCGAGGCCGATGCGGGCGGTCTCGCGGGGGCCCAGCGGGCCGTCCTCGGCCATGATCTGTTCGAGGGAGCGGCCGGCCACCAACTCCATGACGATCCACAGGCGTTCGCCCTCGTCCACGACGTCGTAGACGCGCACCACGTGGGGATGGTCGATGCGGGCGGTCGCCCTGGCCTCGCGCAGGGTGCGTTCGCGGCGGGTGCGGGTGTCCTCCGAGCCCAGGCCGTCGATGCGCATCTCCTTCACCGCGACCGGCCGGTCGAGCACCTCGTCGGTGGCTCGCCACACCCGCCCCATTCCCCCCTGGCCGATACTCTCGACCAGCCGATAACGCCCCGTCACCAGCAACCCGGGAAAACCGCCGCGCTCTCCGTTCCCGCCGCTCCCCGAACCTTCCGGACTCCCCGGATTTCCCGGACTTCCCGGATTCCCCACGTTTCCCGAATTCCCCGGCAATCCGCTGCACCCCCTGCATTGTCCGGACTCAGAAACACAATAGTCACACTTAGTGCCGTACCAGCATAGTGCGGAGAAATCTTGTGGTACCTCTTCAAGTACTGCGAATTCAGGCGCAGACAAGGGGGACGAACATGAGTTCTCGTCGTGCGACGACCATTGCCGGATCACTGGTCACGGCATCGTTCTCGGCAGTGTTGATCCTTTCCCTCCCTGCCGGGGCGGACGATCAGGGACCCGGGAGCAGCAAGGGGGGAAAGCCCGTCGGCGAGGCGCCTGCGGGCGTGCGGACGACGACGCTGCTGCCGGAGAGGATCTCGGTCGACAACAAATCCGGGAAGACGGCGATCACCGCCACGGTGAAGAATGAAGGGAGCAAGGACAGCGGACGCATACGGCTTCTGGTCGTCGGCTTCGACGGACTCACCGTCAAGAGCGTTCAGGGATGCGCCGCGATCGCGAAGAAGGACCTTCCGGCGGGTTCCCACAGCGGTTTCTCCTGCCCCGTCGACAATCTCGCCGCCGGAGCGTCGAAATCGTACGACGTCGACGCGACCTTCGATCTGGGAAAGACCGGCAAGATCTGTCTGCCGGTCCAGACGAGTGACGGCAAGAAGACGTTCTGGCAGCAGGGGCCGGTGCCGTTCGGTACGACGAACCCGTCGCCGAACGAGCCCGCCACCCCGCTGCTCCTCGGCACCGACAACACGCCCGCGGCTCCCGGCGGCGACGAACTGCCCAGGACCGGCGTCGGCCGGGACCTGCTCCCGCTGGGCGCGGCCGGGGTCTCGTTGATCGCGGCGGGCGCGGCCGGCCTGTGGTGGTCCCACCGGCGGCCGACCGCCAGGCCGAGCTGACCCCCACCCGCCGACGACCGACGACCCGCGAGGCGGAGGAGGCACGACGCAAAGGAGGCGTGATCCGACGGAAGCCGTCGGATCACGCCTCCTTACCGGTCACCGCTGGACGAGCTTCCACGCGGTGGGCAGCAGGCCCATCGCCAGAGCGGCCTTGAGGGCGTCACCGATCAGGAACGGGGTGAGTCCGGCCGCGACGGCGGCGGAGGCCGAGATGCCGGCCGCGTAGGCCAGGTATGGGACGCCGACGGCGTAGATGATCGCCTCGCCCAGCAGCATCGTGCCCGCCGTGCGCAGCACCGAGCGGTCGGCGCCACGGCGGGCCAGCGCGCCCACCACGGCGGTCGCGAGGATCATGCCGAGGATGTAGCCGAAGGAGACGCCGACGCCCGAGGTGCCGCCGGCGAACCACGGCACGCCCGCGAGTCCGGCCAGCGCGTACACGGCGAGCGAGGAGGCGCCGCGGCGGGCGCCGAGGGTCGCGCCGACGAGCAGCGCGGCGAAGGTCTGGCCGGTCACCGGGACCGGGGTGCCGGGGACGGGGACCGCGATCTGGGCCGCGAGGCCGGTCAGCGCGGCGCCGCCGAGCACGAGCGCGACGTCCCGGACACGGGTGGCGGTCCCGCCCGCGCGGAGCGTGGGGAACGGGAGCAGGTCGGCGAGGACCTGTCCGGGACGGGCGGGGGTGACGGCGGCCGTGCTCATGGGGACTCCGCGGGGGTCGTACGGATCGGGACACGGCGACGCTATCCCAGGGGGGTGTGCGCGATCACCGTCAGCGATCGACAAACGGGCGATCGGGGGCTTGGTGGGCTTCGGACAAAGCATGGGGGTTACACCCGGTACAGGGTGACGCCGGTCACTGAGGTGAGGTGGCGAGGGCGACGCGGGGGTCTCGCAGGACGTCTGTAGGGTTCCGCCAACCGAGCCGCGGCCCTCCCGCCATCGAGCCGCCGTCCGACCGCCGTCCGACCGCCGTCCGACCGCCGTCCGACCGCCGTCGAGCGGGCGTCGTCTCGCCCGTCGGTCGCCTTCTGGGCAGGAGGGGTCCTCGCTGCTAGCTTCGAGCCATGGTTGCCCAGGCCCAGGCCCTGAACTTCTCGTCGCGTCGCCATGTCGACCTGCGACGGGTCGGCGCTGCCGCCTGTCGCCCTCCGGTGTGAGGCGGGCGGAGCCGATCATCCGGCGCGCCGCGCTCCACAGACGGCGCAGTGTCGGACCGGTTCCTGACTTCCGAGGAAGTTCCCCATGCCCCGTACCGCGGCTCCCCCCGCTCTGGTCTCTCCCCTCACCCGGGTCGCCGACAGCGACCGCCGGCGCACCAGCGCCAGCGTGATCCTGCGGTCCGTGCTGGAGCACGGACCGGTGGCGCGCTCCACCATCGCACGGCTGACCGGGCTGTCCCCCGCCTCCGTCACCGACCACTGCGCCCGGCTCACCGGGATCGGACTGCTCCGGGAGGCGGCCGCGCCCCGGCGCAGCAACGGGGTGGGCCGCCCGCACGTTCCGGTGGACCTGGACGACTCCCGGTTCGTGGTGGGCGGCGTGCATGTGGCGGTGCCGTACACGACCGTCTCCCTGCTGGATCTGCGCGGACGGGTGGTGGCGCGACGGGAGTCGAGGCATCGCGGTCTCGAACCGTCCGAGGTGCTGGCGCGGGCCGCCGACGGGCTGGGCGCGCTGCTGGGCGAGAGCCCGGGGTGCCGTCCCCTGTCGCTGGGGGTCGCCGTGGGCGGCTGGGTGGACCGGGATTCGGGCACCGTCGTCGAGCATCCGCTGCTGGGCTGGCGGGACGTGCCGGTCCGCGAGGCGATGAGCGCCCACACCGGACTGGCGGTCCATGTGGACGGACACGCGCGGGCGTTGGTCAACGCCGAGCGGTTGTTCGGGCGGGCCCGCGGCAGCCGCAGTGTGCTGCATCTGTTCGTCGGGAACATGGTCGACGCGGCGTTCGCCACCCATGACGAGGTGCACCACGGGCCGCGTTCCCAGGCGGGCTCGATCGCGCATCTGCCGTTGGCCGGCGGCACGCAGGCCTGCGACTGCGGCCGGGTCGGCTGCCTGCAGGCGGAGTTGAGCGAGCGGACGCTGTGCCGGCGGGCCCGGGAGGCCGGGGTGGCCTACGGGGTGAACCCGATGCACGTGGTCGCCGCCGCGGACGCCGGGAACCCGGTGGCCGCAGGGCTGTTGCGGGAGCGGGCGCGGATGGTGGGGCGGGCGGCCGGTCTGCTGCTGGACGTGCTCAACCCGGAGCGTGTCGTGGTCACGGAGGTGGGGGTGCTGTTCCGGGCGGACTGCCTCGCCGCGTTGCGGGACGAGGTGGGAGCGGCGCGCGCCGCCGCCGTCTCGCCGAGCAGTTTTCCCGACTCCGCGCTGGCCGTCGCGGGCGGGGCGGTGGCGCTCGACGTGCTCTACCGCGACCCGCTGGCCTTGTCCGCGAGCGTCCCACCTGAGCCGAGTTAATTCAGAAACTCCGAATGTTGACAGGCCTCCCACCCGGACAGGAACATCTTTCTCATGAGCTGTCGCACCTTCTGTTGCTGACGCCCCGGCGCGCCGGGTGCGCGCCCTTCTCCCCGCCTCCGACCGGGTGAATTCCCTCCCCCGGTGAATTTCCTCCGCCGGGCCTTTTCCCACCCCTGTCGTGCCATGCCGCACACCGTGGTGTCCTTTCGCGCCCCGCACCGCCCTGCCGTGCCCTTTGTCTGCGTCTGCCGCTGCCGCTGCCGCTGCCAGACTCTCTCCGTTTCTCTGGGGGTCCTCCCATGCCCGTTTCCCGTACGTCCGGTGTCGACCGGCGCCTCTTCCTCGCCTCCCTGCTCGGCGCCGCCGCCGGAGTCGCCGGGCTCAGCGGCTGCGCGGAGAGCAGTGCCGCCACCAGCGGCAAGGGCGTCTCGACCGCCCCGCTCGCCGACAAGGTGCCCGCCGGCACGAGTCTGAAGATCTCCTCCTTCCAGGGCCAGCAGGAGTTGCAGCTCAAGCTGGCGCACCTGCCCGAGCTGCCCTTCAAGGTGTCGAACTGGCTGAACATCGGAGCCGGTCCGGATGTCATCAACGCATTCCGCGCGAAGTCCCTGGACCTCGCCAACAACGCGGGCATCCCGCCGATCCAGGCGCATTACCAGGGCTTCGACGCGAAGATCGTCGCGATCAACATCACGCGTAAGCCGAACTACGCCTTCGCCACCAAGCCGGGCAGCGACATCAGGAGCGTCGACGACTTCCGCGGAAAGAAGCTGGCGTTCTCACAGGGCCAGGCGCAGGGCGTCGTCCTGCTGCGGGCGCTGAAGAAGGCCGGCGTCAAGTACGACGACGTGAAGCTGGTCCCGCTGACCAGCAACCAGTTCCTCACCGCCCTCCAGTCGGGCCAGGTGGACATCGCCCCGCTCGGCAACACCCAGTCGCCCGCCTATCTCCAGCAGTACGGACCCAAGGGCGCCCGCGTCATCACCACCGACGTGGTGGACCTGCTCAGCCTGCTGTGGGCGCCGACGTCCGTGCTGAACGACGAGGCGAAGGCGGCCGCCGTCGCCGCGTTCATCCCGCAGTGGGCGCGCGGTCTGGTGTGGAGCTACGAGAACCCGGACGTGTGGAACGAGGAGTTCTTCGTCAAGACGCAGAACCTGACCCTCGACCAGGCCAAGTCGATCACCGCGCTGGCCAACAAGCCGCTGTTCCCGCCGAGTTGGGACGAGGCCGTCAAGTGGGAGCAGGAGACCGCGGACCTCCTCGCGGAGGGCGGCTTCGTGAAGGAGTTCGACGTCGCGTCGCTCTTCGACCACCGCTTCGAGGGCATCGCCGCCAAGTCCGTGGCAGCCGAGTACCGGAGTTGACCGCCATGACCATCAGCACGAGCACGAGCACGAGCACGAGCACCAACACCAGCACCAGCACCAGCACGCAGACGAGCACCGGCACGGACACCGCCGTGAACGCGGCTCCCACCGTCGCGGCCGTGGGGGCCGTGGAGGCCGTCGCGGCCGTGGAGCCCGTGGGGGCCGGTGACGGGTCCCGGGTCCGGCGCCGTCGGCGCCGTGGACTCGCTCCCGGCAGACCGTGGCCGGCTTCCCGGCTGGCCGGACCGCTGCTCCTGATCGCCCTGTGGGCCGCCGCCTCGGCGGCCGGGCGCCTGGACACCGGGGCGATCCCCGCGCCCTGGACGGTGCTGAAGACCGGCGTCCACCTGTGGACGGACGGGACGCTGACCACCGACGTCCTCACCTCGCTGGAACGCGCCGGGTACGGCTTCGCGATCGGCCTCGTCGCCGGGGTGACGCTCGCGCTGGCCTCGGGGCTCACCCGGACCGGCGAGGCGCTGATCGACGGGACCGTGCAGCTCAACCGGGCCATCCCGACCCTGGGTCTGATCCCGCTGTTCATCCTCTGGCTGGGCATCGGCGAGACCTTCAAGATCGCGATCATCGCCATCGTCGTCTACATCCCGATCTACCTCAACACCCATGCCGCGCTGTCCGGCATCGACCACCGGTTCGTCGAACTCGCCGAGGTGCAGGGCCTGTCGAAGGCCCGGTTCATCCGGCAGATCGTGATCCCCGGAGCACTGCCCGGATTCTTCGTGGGACTCCGGCTCGGCGTCACCGGCTCCTGGCTCGGCCTGGTCGTCCTGGAGCAGATCAACGCCACCAGCGGGCTCGGCTACATGATGTTCCAGGCCCAGAACTACGGCCAGTCGGACGTCATCCTGGTCGGCCTCCTCATCTACGGCGTCTTCGGCCTGATCTCCGACAGCGCGGTCCGTCTCATCGAACGGAGGGTGCTGTCATGGCGCCGCACACTGAGCAGCTGACCCGGCCCGCCGCCGTCCGACTGCGCGGCCTGACCCGGTCCTTCGACGGACGCTCGGTCCTCGACGGCGTCGACCTGGACATCCCCGCCGGACAGTTCGTGGCCCTGCTCGGACACAGCGGGTCCGGCAAGAGCACCCTGCTGCGGGCGGTCGCGGGCCTGGACCACGAGGTCACCGGGGGCGGGGAGCTGACGGCTCCGGAACGGGTGTCCGTCGTCTTCCAGGACTCCCGGCTGCTGCCCTGGCGGCGGGTGCTGGACAACGTGCTCCTCGGCCTCGACGGCAGGGACGCCGACCGCAAGGGGCGGGAGGCGCTCGCCGAGGTCGGGCTGAAGGGGCGCGAGCGGGCGTGGCCCAACGAGCTGTCCGGCGGTGAGGCGCAGCGCGCCGCGCTGGCCCGCTCGCTGGTCCGCGAGCCCGAACTGCTGCTGGCCGACGAGCCGTTCGGGGCGCTGGACGCCCTCACGCGCATCAAGATGCATGCCCTGCTGCGGGTGCTGTGGGAGGCCCACAGGCCCTCCGTGCTGCTGGTCACGCACGACGTGGACGAGGCGATCGTGCTCGCCGACCGCGTTCTCGTCCTCGACCACGGGCGCATCGGGCTCGACCTGACCGTCGAGCGGCCGCATCCGCGCTCGTACCGGGATCCCCTGCTCGGCGAGTACCGCGAGCGGTTGCTGGCGGCGCTGGGCGTGACGTCGGACGTCGCCTGAACTCCGGGACCTCCCCGCCTTCCCCGACTCCCCTCCCCGATAGCCGCCTCGAGAAGCATTTCCCGCTCTGTGCCGCTCTGTGCGCTCTTCGCCGTTCTTCTTCCGTACCTGTCCGAAGCGAAGGACTCCTCCATGCCCCGCCGGCTTCATCTCAACGCCTTCCTCATGAACACCGGTCACCACGAGGCCTCGTGGCGGCTGCCCGAGAGCGATCCCCACGCCCATGTGGAGCTGGACCACTACGTCCGCCTGGCCCGGACCGCCGAGCGCGGCGGCTTCGACTCGCTGTTCCTCGCCGACAGCCCGCAGCTGTGGGGCGACATCGCCCAGCGGCCGGCCGGCGCGCTGGAGCCGCTCACCCTGCTCACCGCGCTGGCGACGGCCACCGAGCACATCGGCCTGATCGCCACCGCGTCCACCTCCTACAACTCCCCCTACAACCTGGCCCGCAGGTTCGCCTCGCTGGACATCATCAGCGGCGGCCGGGCGGGCTGGAACATCGTCACCACGGCGGGTGCGGAGGCCGCGCGCAACTTCGGCCTCGACGCCGAGCCCGCGCACGCCGAGCGCTACGCCCGTGCCGCCGAGTTCCTCGACGTGGCGCTCAAGCTCTGGGACAGCTGGGAGGACGACGCCATCGTCGCCGACAAGGCGACCGGCGTCTGGGGCGACGACGACAAGGTCCACCCGCCCCGGCACCGGGGAACGTACTTCAGCGTCGAGGGCGCCCTCAACGTCCCCCGGTCGCCGCAGGGTTACCCGCTCCTGGTGCAGGCGGGGTCGAGCGAGGACGGCAAGGCCTTCGCGGCCCGGTACGCGGAGGCGGTGTTCACCGCGCAGCAGACGCTCGCCGACGCGCAGGCGTTCTACGCGGACCTCAAGGCGCGGGCCGAGGCGGAGGGCCGCGACCCCGACCACGTCAAGGTGCTGCCCGGCATCGTGCCGGTGGTCGGCTCGACCGAGGCGGAGGCGCGGGCGGAAGAGCGCGTCCTGGAGGACCGCATCGTGTACACGCACGGGGTGCGGCGCCTGGAGCAACTGCTCCAACTGGGCCCTGGCACGCTGGAGTTGGATGCTCCACTGCCCGCCGATCTGCCGCCCGAGGACGCCATCGAGGGCGCCAAGAGCCGCTACACCCTGATCGTGGAGCTGGCCCGGCGGGAACGGCTCACGGTGCGGCAGCTGGTCGGGCGGCTCGGCGGCGGGCGCGGGCACCTCACCTTCGCGGGCACGCCCGAGCAGGTCGCCGACGCGATCGAGACCTGGTTCACCCGTGGCGCCGCCGACGGCTTCAACATCATGCCCGCGGTTCTGCCGTCCGGTCTCGACGCCTTCGTCGACCACGTCGTGCCGCTCCTGCGCGCCCGCGGCCTGCTGCGCGCCGGCTACGGCCCGCGCACGACCCTGCGCGAGAGGTACGGCCTCCCGCGCCCCGCCAACCAGTACGTCAGCCCCGCGCTCGCCACCGTCTGAAAGGACCCCCGCCATGTCCCTCCACCTCCGCAAGGTCACCGCGAACATCGGCGCCCACGTCAGCGGCGTCGACCTCGCCCGGCCCCTCGACGAGGAGACCCGTTCCGCGCTGCGCGAGGCGCTCAACGTCCACAAGGCCCTGGTCTTCGACGACGTGCACCTCGACGACGAGGGCCAGCAGGCCTTCGTCCGTCACTTCGGCGACGTCACCACCGCCCACCCGACCGTGGCGGCCGTCGACGGGGCTCCGAACGTGCTGCCCGTCGACAGCGAGCAGGGCATCGCCAACCACTGGCACACCGACGTGACGTTCGTCCTCAACCCGCCGCAGGCCAGCACCCTGCGCAGCATCACGGTCCCGCCGTACGGCGGCGAGACGCTGATCGCCAGCTCGGCGGCGGCCTACCGGCAACTGCCGGAGCCCCTGCGGGCGCTGGCGGACGACCTGTGGGCCGAGCACACCAACGACTACGACTACGCGGTGCCCGCGGAGGAGATCGACGAGCAGCAGGCCGCCCAGCGCGCCCGCTTCACGTCCATCAAGTTCCGCACCGTCCATCCCGTCGTCCGCGTCCATCCGCTGACCGGCGAACGCGGCCTGTTCATCGGCGGGTTCGCGCAGCGGATCGTGGGTCTGTCGGTGGGCGAGTCCCGCAGGATCCTCGACCTGCTGCAGTCCTACGTCACCCGGCCGGAGAACGTTCTGCGCCACCGTTGGTCGGAGAACCAGCTGGTCCTGTTCGACAACCGCATCACCCAGCACTACGCCGTCGACAACTACGACCGGCAGCCGCGCCGGCTGCACCGGGTGACCGTCGCCGGCGACGTCCCGGTCGGCGTCGAGGGCAAGGAGAGCTACTCGATCGAGGGGGACGCGGCGCACTACACGTCCGTAGCGGCGTAACCACGCTGCGCGTCCGGCCCGTCCGGATGGTGGGCGGCCCCTCCGTGCGCACGGAGGGGCTGCCCACACTGTGGGCGTTTTGCCCATCTCACCCCTTGGACGAGCCGCACCATGCCCAGCACCACCGTCAGCACTCCGCCGGAGCCGGACGCCGCCCTGTCCCACGGCCTCAAGCAGCGCCATCTGTCGATGATCGCCCTGGGCGGCGTCATCGGCGCGGGCCTCTTCGTCGGTTCGGGGGCGGGCATCGCCGCCGCCGGGCCGTCGATCGTCCTGGCCTACGCGCTCTCCGGGCTTCTCGTGATGCTGGTGATGCGGATGCTGGGCGAGATGTCCGCCGCGCATCCCTCGTCGGGCTCGTTCTCGGCGCACGCCGAGCGGGCGTTCGGCCCCTGGGCGGGTTTCACCGTGGGGTGGGCCTTCTGGGTGCTGCTGTGCACGGCCGTCGGCCTGGAGGGCATCGGCGCCGCGAAGATCGTCACGGGCTGGCTGCCGGGCACTCCGGAGTGGGCCTGGACGGGGCTGTTCGTGCTCGTGTTCTGCGGGGCGAACCTGGCCGCCGTGAAGAACTTCGGCGAGTTCGAGTTCTGGTTCGCCGCCCTGAAGGTCGGCGCCATCACCCTGTTCCTGACGCTGGGCGTGCTCGCCGTCGCCGGGGTGCTGCCGGGCACGGACTCCCCGGGGGCGTCGAACCTGGGCGAGGTGTTCCCGCACGGCAGCGAGGGCCTGGTCGTCGGGCTGCTCGCCTCGGTCTTCGCGTACGGCGGTCTGGAGACGGTCACCATCGCGGCCGCCGAGTCGGAGGACCCGGTCAGGGGCGTGGCGAGCGCGGTCCGTACGGCGATGTGGCGCATCGCGGTGTTCTACGTGGGCTCGATGGCGGTCATCGTCACCCTCGTTCCCTGGGACTCCGCGGCGGTCGTCGAGAAGGGCCCGTACGTGGCCGCCCTCGACCGTCTCGGCATCCCCGCCGCCGGACAGATCATGAACGTGGTCGTGCTGGCCGCGCTGCTCAGCGCGATGAACGCGAACGTCTACGGCGCCTCGCGGATCGCGTACTCGCTGGTGGCGCGGGGGCAGGGGCCGAAGGCGCTGGGCTGGGTGTCGGGGGGCGCGCCGCGGATCGCGGTGCTGGCCTCGTGCGTCTTCGGGTTCGGGTGCGTGGCGCTGAGCCACTGGCGGCCGGACGACGTCTTCCCCTGGCTGCTGAACATGATCGGCGCGGTGATCCTGGTGGTCTGGATCTTCATCGCGCTCTCGCAGCTGCGGCTGCGCGGCCGGCTGGAGCGCGAGGCGCCCGAGCGGCTGGTCGTGCGGATGTGGGCGTTCCCGGTGCTGACATGGGTGGCGCTGGCGGGTATGGCCGCGATTCTCGTGCTGATGGCGCGGGAGCCGGGGACCCGGGTCCAGCTGTACTGGTCGGGCGGGATGACGTCGTTTCTGGCGCTCGTCGGCCTCGTCCGGCAGCGGCGGCGCACCACCGTCCGACCTGCCTGACCTGCCTCTCCCGGGCCCTCGCGTGGACGCCACACGGGGGCCTGCTTGTCGCCGACGCGCACTTGCAAGTAACTTGCAATAAGTCGCACGCCTGCGAGGGCCTGCGCCGGCGTCCTGCCTCGTGATCGTCTTCTCACCTTCACACCGGCAGACGGAAAGAAGGAAGCCCCCGTGAGGACGTGACTCACGGGGGCTCTCCGGTGGACGACCGGCCCCCTCCGCGGGACCAGGTCCTTCGACGGCGCGGGCGACCGGCCCGGCCGTCACAGGTTGCTGAAGTCCGGGCCCTTGGTGCGGCTGCGCTTGAGCTCGTAGAAGCCGGGCACCGAGGCGACGGCGACGGTGCCGTCCCACAGACGGGCGGCCTCCTCGCCCTTGGGCGCCGGGGTGACGACCGGGCCGAAGAACGCGATCTGCTCGCCGTCCGGGCCGGGCACGGCGATGACGGGGGTGCCGACGTCCTGGCCGACCTTCTCGATGCCCTCCTTGTGCGAGGCGCGCAGCTCGGCGTCGAACTCGAAGTCCTCCTGGTCGGCGTAGTCGATCAGGTCGGAGGGCAGACCGACGTCGGCGAGCGCGCCGGCGATGGCCTCCAGGGTGGGACCCTCGCCCTTGTTGTGGATGCGGGTGCCGAGCGCGGTGTAGAGCGGGCCGAGGACGTCCGCACCGTGCTTCTGCGCGGCGGCCGCGACCACGCGGACCGGCTTCCACGCCTTGTTCTCCAGGAAGTCCCGGTACTCCTCGGGCAGCTCCTCGAGCCGGTCCTCGTTGAGGACGGACAGGCTCATCAGATGCCAGTGGACCTCGATGTCACGGACCTTCTCCACTTCCAGCACCCAGCGCGACGTCATCCAGGCCCAGGGGCAGGACGGGTCGAACCAGAAGTCGACGGGGGTCTTCTCCGGCATGTCTCTCCTCAGAGATCCTCAAGCAGACAGGGCTTTCCCCACTGAACACCGCGGTCCGTGCCGCGCATTCCCTGCTGCCGCACGTCAGGGGCGCATGGCAGGATCGCTCCTGTCCACCGCACCCATGCGCTGACGCAGTGAGGGAGTACCGCCCGTGCCCGGTGAGAACCTGTCCCGCGACGAGGCCCGCGAGCGGGCGGCCCTGCTGTCCGTCGACGGGTACGACGTGTCCCTCGACGTCCGCTCGGCGGTGGGCGAGCGGGCCGCGGAGACGGAGCCGCGCACCTTCCGGTCGGTCACCACCATCCGCTTCCGCTGCAACGAGCCGGGCGCGTCCAGCTTCGCCGACCTCGTGGCGCCGAGTGTGACGTCGGTGTCCCTGAACGGCCGCGACCTCGACCCGGGCGAGGTCTTCGACGGCTCCCGGATCCTGCTGGACGACCTGGCCGCGGAGAACGAGCTGATCGTCGACGCCCGCTGCGCCTACTCCCGCTCCGGCGAGGGCCTGCACCGCTTCGTCGACCCGGAGGACGGCGAGGTCTATCTCTACACGCAGTACGAGCCGGCCGACTCGCGCCGGGTGTTCGCGTGCTTCGAGCAGCCGGACCTGAAGGCCCCCTTCCGCTTCGAGGTGCGCGCGCCCGAGGAGTGGACGGTGTGGAGCAACGGCGTCGGCGAGCGCGCGGACGGGGTCTGGCGGTTCGCGGAGACGAAGCCGATCTCCACCTACATCACCTGCGTCGTGGCCGGCCCGTACCACTACGTGACCGACGCCTACACGCGCGACCTGGGCGACGGCACGACCCTGGAGATCCCGCTCGGCGCGATGTGCCGCAAGGGCCTGGCCCCCTACTTCGAGGCCGACGACGTCTTCCTGATCACCAAGCAGGGGCTGGACTTCTTCCACGACCACTTCGACTACCCGTACCCCTTCGGGAAGTACGACCAGGCGTTCGTGCCCGAGTACAACCTCGGCGCGATGGAGAACCCGGGCCTGGTGACCTTCCGCGAGGAGTACGTCTTCCGCGGGAAGGTGACGCGGGCGTCCTACGAGGCGCGGGCGAACGTCATCCTGCACGAGATGGCGCACATGTGGTTCGGCGACCTGGTCACCATGGTGTGGTGGGACGACCTGTGGCTGAAGGAGTCCTTCGCGGACTTCATGGGAACCTTCGCGAACGTCGGCGCGACCCGCTTCTCCGACGCCTGGATCACCTTCGCCAACCGCCGCAAGGCGTGGGCCTACCGCGCCGACCAGCTCCCCTCCACGCATCCGATCACCGCCGACATCCGCGACCTGCAGGACGCCAAGCTCAACTTCGACGGCATCACCTACGCCAAGGGCGCCAGCGTGCTGAAGCAGCTGGTGGCCTACGTCGGCCAGGACGCGTTCCTGGAGGGCGCCCGCCGCTACTTCAAGCGGCACGCGTACGGCAACACGCGCCTGGGCGACCTGCTGTCGGTGCTCGGGGAGACCAGCGGCCGGGACATGGCCGGCTGGTCGCGGTCCTGGCTGCAGACAGCGGGCGTGAACTCGCTGACCCCGCAGGTGCTGCTGGACCCACAGGGCAGGATCGACGAGCTCGCCGTGCTCCAGGAGGCGGCCGAGACGCATCCCGAGCTGCGGCCGCACCGGGTGGCGATCGGCCTGTACCGCCGCGAGGGCGACCGGGTCGTGCGGTACGCGCGCGCCGAGGCCGACGTCGACGGCCCGCGCACGGTGATCACCGAGCTGGCCGGGGAGGAGGCGCCCGACCTGGTGCTGGTCAACGACGACGACCTCACCTACTGCAAGATCCGTTTCGACGAGACCTCGCTGGCCACGCTGCGCGCACACCTGGGCGACCTGACCGACCCGCTGGCCCGCGCGCTGTGCTGGTCGGCGCTGTGGAACCTGACCCGGGACGCCCTGCTGCCCGCCGCCGACTTCGTGGACCTGGTGACGCGTTTCGCGCACCGCGAGTCCGACATCGGCGTCCTGCAGATGCTGCACGCCTGGGCGGAGTCGGCGCTGGTGCACTACGCGCCGCAGGACTGGCGGCCGGCGGGCGAGAAGGCGCTGGCCCGGGTCGCCGTGCGCGATCTGCGGGCGGCCGAGCCGGGCAGCGGACACCAGCTGGCCTGGGCGCGCTTCTTCGCGTCGGTCGCGTCGTCCGCGACGGACCTGGAGCTGCTGCGGGGCCTGCTGGACGGCACCGCGAAGATCGACGGCCTGGAGGTGGACCAGGAACTGCGCTGGGCGTTCCTGGAGCCGCTCACGGCGCACGGCGTGGCGGACGAGTCGGCGCTGGCGGCCGAACTGGCCCGCGACGACACCGCGTCCGGCAAGCGCCACCAGGTCCGCTGTCTGGCCGCCCGTCCGTCGGCGGCCGTCAAGGCGCAGGCGTGGGCCCAGCTGACGGAGTCGGACACGCTGTCCAACGCGCTGGCGGAGGCGACGATCGCGGGGTTCGCCCAGCCCTCGCAGCGCGAACTGCTCGCGCCGTACGCGCAGAAGTACTTCGCGGCGATCGAGCGGATCTGGGACGAGCGGTCCATCCAGAGCGCGATGAACGTCGTCAGGGGCCTGTTCCCCTCGCTCCTGGACTCGCCGCAGACGCTGGCGGCGACCGACGCCTGGCTGGCGGCGCACGAGTCGGCGGCCCCGGCGCTGCGGCGGCTGGTGCTGGAGGCGCGGGACGACCTGGCACGGTCGCTGCGGGCGCAGGCGTACGGCGCGGAGGCCGCGGCCCCCTGACCGACTGACCTTTGGCCATGAATTCCGCGCGCGGTCACCGTTACGGAATTCAGTCAATCCCACCCGTAACCCCTGGCGCCCCCGATCGGGACCAGGGGTTTTCGGTGCCTACTCGGCATCCGAACACCCGTCCTTTAGGGCTGGCTTGTCCGGGTTTGTCGACGAGCGTGTAACAGGCGTTAGGGGGCCCGCCGGACGCGGAATCCCCGTTGCATGAACCACAACACCCCGCTCCCCCAGGTTCCCCCGGCGTCCCCCCGCTCCGTCCGCCGTCTGCCGGACGTCCGGCGCCGAGTCACCACGGCGGCCCAGCTGCGCGTCCAGGGCGTCGCGCCCGCCGAGGCGAACGAGCAGTGCCGCCCCGGCGGGCCCTGGCAGCAGATCCTCCCGGGCGTGTACCTGCTCCACCCGGGCCCGCCGACCAGCGAGGAGCGGTTGCACGCGGTGCTGGCCTACGCGGGCCGCGACACCTCGGCGCCGACCGGGGTGCCCGCCCAGCCGGGCGGCGGGGAGCCGCACCGGCCGGTGTACGAGGAGGCGATGATCACGGGCCTCGCGGCGCTGAACCTGCACGGCCTGGCGTCCGCTCCCCCGCTGCCGTCCCTGGAGCACATCGACGTCCTGGTGCCGCGGCCGCGCCGGTTGCGTTCGGCGGGCTGCGCGCACGTCCTGCGCGCGTCCACGCTGCCGGCGCCCGAGCAGGCGACGGGGGTTCCGGTGGCGCCGGTGCCGCGCGCGCTGGCCGACGCGGTGGCCCAGCTGACGGACGCGGGCGTGGTGCGGCGGCTGCTGTCGGAGGCGGTGCGCGGCGGGCACTGCGAACCGGCGGCGGTCGTCCGGGAGTTGACCGAGGCCAGGCTGCTGAGCCGGCCGCACGTGGTGGACGCCGTGGACTCGCTGATCGCCGAGGGCCGCGCGATCACGGAGGAGCGCCTGTACACGATGGTGCGCGAGCACGGCCTGCCCGACCCGGTGTGGAACGTCGACCTGCGCCTGCCGGGCGGCCCGCACCTCGGCGGCCTGGACGCCTACTGGCCCGAGCACGCGGTGGCGGTCGAGCTGGACACCCGGGCCCCCCGCCAGGACGAGGACGCGCTGTGGTCCGAGTACGCCCGCAAGCGGGAGCACCTGGAGCGGCTGGGCATCACGGTCGTGTATCTCACGCCCAGGAAGCTGCGGGACGCGATGGAGCAGCAGGCGGCGGTGGTCCGTACGGCGCTGATGGCCTCGGTCGACCGGGACCCCTCCGCGTATGTCGTGGTGCTGCCCCGGTAGTGACGGACCGGGACCGGGCCAGGAGGGGAGCGGAGGGGCCGTCGGGGCGGACCCGGCGGCCCCTCCTCATGCGCCGGCGGCGCGCAGCGGGCAGCCCGTGCCGGCACGGGCCGCCAGTTCGCCGCGCAGGGCGGCGAGTTCGGCCATCCGGGCGTCGACGATCCGGATCTTCTCCTCGAACAGCGCGGAGAGCGCGTCCGCCTGGTCGGGGGCGTCGCGCAGCTCCTCGCCGTGCCGGGCGATCTCGGCGAGGGAGAACCCGAGGGCCCGCGCGGTGCGGACGTAGGCCAGCCACTCGACCGTCTCCGCATCGAAGTCGCGGTAGCCGTTGGCCAGTCGGCGGCCCTCGACGAGCCCGACCCGCTCGTAGAAGCGGAGGGTGTCCCTGGACACCCCGGTACGTGCGGCGAGTTCTCCGATGCGCATGCGGCGACTCCGTCGACTGGGCGATCCGGCGCTTGACCTTGGAGCGTAGTCCACTGTTTAGCGTCGTCCCATGACCGATCACCTCACTCCCGGCCGGCCCTCCTACCTCCGCGTCGTACGCGCGAGCGCCTGGTACGACCTCACCGTCACGGCCGGTTTCGCGACGCCGTGGACGTACGCGGCGGTGCACCGCCTGCTGTCGTCGTGGAGCAGTTCCTGGGGACTGGGCGGCTTCCCCCCGCTCGATCCGGTACAGACGCTGTTCGCCAACCTGATGGGAGCGGTGGTGGTCGTCTGGGCGGTGCTGCGCCTGGTGGGGCCGCTGCCGGTGCACGGTCTGTACGACGGCGCCGCACGCATCCTGTTCTCCGCCTGGATGGCGTACGCGGCGGCGCACGGCGCGCCCGGCGTGCTGTGGCTGTTCCTCGGCGTCGAGGTCGCCTTCGGGGCGGCGCAGCTGGCGCCGTGGGCGCGGGCGCACCGGCTCCGGACACGGTCCACGACGCGGTGACGCGGACAGCCGTGGCGATAGCCGCCCCGGCGGGAGCTGCCATGGCGGGGCCTGCCGGGGCGGGGGCTGCTGCGGCGGGGGCGGCGGCCTCAGCGCTCGGGCACGTACACCCGGCCGTTCACCGGCCGTTCGCGCCACAGGCCGAGCGCGACGTCGACCAGGCGGACCCGGGTGAGCCCCTCGACCGCGTCCAGGTCGTGCCACGCGGCGAGGTCGGTGGAGCCGTTCACCTCGTTGCGCAGCTCGCCGCCGGCGATCCGGCCCTCGTAGACGATGCGGACGCCGTGGTGGTCCACGGGACCGCGCAGACCCTCGCGGCGGAAGGAGTGGCGGAAGGAGTCGATGCCGAGGAGACCGGTCACCTCGACCCGGTAGCCGGTCTCCTCGTCCAGTTCCCGGACCACCGTGTCGAGCGGGTCCTCCCCGTGCTCCATGCCGCCGCCCGGAAGCACCCACTCGTGCGTGCCGCCGGGGGCCGGCGAGCGGGCGAGCAGGACACGGTCGTCACGGACGCAGACGGCGTAGGCCGCCACCCTCAACCTCTGGCGCATGAGGGGACGTTAACCGCTCGCCCCGCCGCCGTCCGGGGATTTTTCCGGACACCGCAACCGGTCACATACTTTTGAAGGGTGGGATGGAAGGCCGGACCGAAGCCGGACCGAAGGAGAGCTCATGCCCGGCGCCGCCGCATCCCGCCCTCCCGCACCCCGCACCGCGGATCCCCGCCCGCTCACCGGCGAGCCCCTCGCCCTCGACCTCCTCAACACCTGTTGGACGCGGGACGGCGCCGTGCGGGATCTGCTGCGGGACACGCACGGGCCGGCGGTGTGGCTCGCCGCGAACGGGCTGGACAGGCGGTTCACGGCCGACGCGGCGACCCTGCGGCACCTTCTCGACGCCCGCGACGCGATCGAGGCCGCCTTGGACGGCACCCGGACGGAGCACCTGGACCGCGCGCTGGAACACGGCCGCATCCGGCCCACCCTCACCGCCGGGGGACCCGGCGAGCGGGCCGAGTTCGCCGACGAGGCATGGGGGCCGGCCTGGCTGGCCGCCCGCAACTACCTGGAGCTGCTCGCCGGCGCGCCGGACCGGATCCGCGGCTGCGCCCACGAGGCCTGTGCGCTGCACTTCTTCGACACCTCGCGCAACGGCGCCCGCCGCTGGTGCTCCATGGCGACCTGTGGCAACCGCGCCAAGGCCGCCCGGCACCACGCCAGCCGCAAAGAGGCCCGCCGAACAGGGTCCTGAGGACCGGACCGCCCGGTCGGCGCGAGGGACGACGTGCGCACAGCAGACGCACGGCAGGCGGACCGCAGACGGACAGTCCGCGCACAGAGGGCCCGTAGAGGGTTTTCCCCATACATCCATATCGTTTCGGTCAACTCTCCCCAAACAGCTGTCCCTTAGGTAAAGCTTTGCGGTCATCCGGGATCGCGTACCGGACGGCCGTGATCAGGCAGGAACGGTCTCGATCACGTGCCGCTCGTTCCTTTACCTACAAGGGATGCCGATGACCCTCACCCCCCAGCGTGCACCGATATCGGGCACCAGACGCGTGGCCCGCACAGCCGTGGCCGCCGGCCTGGTGGCCGCACTGTCCGCGGTCGGGCCGATACCCCTGGCCTTCTCCGCCGACGCCGGACCGGCCCCGGCGACGTCCGACCCCGGCGCGAAGTCCGCCCCCCGCAAGCTCGGCTCCGACGACGCCGCCCTCCTCGCCGAGGCCAAGGCCTCCGGCGCCAAGAACGTCACGCTGATGGTCGCCACCGCCCCCGGCCGGACCGAGCAGGTCGCCGAGGAGCTGGACGCGGTCAAGGGCGGCTCGGTGGGGCAGTCCTACGACAAACTCGGCTACGTCCGCGCCACCGTCCCGACGGCCAAGGCCGACGCGGCGATCGCCGCCGCCGCCGAGCTGTCCTCGGTCCAGGCCATCGACCTGCGGCAGAACATCGTCCTCGACGACCCGGCGCCGAGCTCGGACGCCGCCAAGTCCGCCGGGTCCGCCGGGAAGGCGAAGAGCTACCCCACGCCGGACAGGAACACCCCCGCCGAGAACCCGTACAACCCGTCCTTCGAGACGGGCGCCGTCGACTTCGTGAAGAAGAACCCGAAGGCGGACGGCCGCGGCGTCACCATCGGCATCCTCGACTCGGGCGTGGACCTCGCGCACCCCGCGCTGCAGAAGACCACCACCGGCGAGCGCAAGATCGTCGACTGGGTGACCGCCACCGACCCGCTGCTCGACAACGACGCTTCCTGGCGCCCGATGGTGACCTCCGTCTCCGGGCCCAGCTTCAGCTACGGCGGCCGCACCTGGACGGCGAAGCCCGGCTCGTACCAGATCAACCTCTTCCGGGAGTCCGCCACCGCGGGCGGTGACGCCAAGGGCGACGTCAACCGCGACGGCGACACCACCGACGCGTGGGGCGTCCTGTACGACGCGGCGGCCGGCACCGTCACCGTCGACGTGAACGGCAACGGCGACTTCACCGACGACACCGCGATGAAGCCGTACAAGGACGGCTACCAGATCGGCTGGTTCGGCACCGACAACCCGTCGACCGACGTCGCCGAGCGCCAGCCGTTCGTCGTGCAGATCCGCAAGGACGTGCCGATGGACCCGCTCGGCGGCGACTGGGTCGGCAAGAAGGCCGACTTCGCCAACATCGGTCTCATCGCCAGCGAGCACGGCACGCACGTCGCCGGCATCACCGCCGCGCACGGCCTGTTCGGCGGCCGCATGGACGGCGCCGCCCCCGGCGCGAAGATCGTCTCGTCCCGCGCCTGCGTCTTCGGCCCGGGCTGCACCAACGTCGCCCTCACCGAGGGCATGATCGACCTGGTCGTCAACCGCGGCGTCGACATCGTCAACATGTCGATCGGCGGTCTGCCGGGCCTCAACGACGGCAACAACGCGCGCGCCGCGCTGTACACGCGCCTCATCGACACCTACGGCGTCCAGCTCGTGATCTCCGCGGGCAACGAGGGCCCCGGCGCGAACACCATCGGCGACCCCGGTCTGGCCGACAAGGTGATCTCGGTCGGCGCGGCCATCTCCAAGGAGACCTGGGCCTCCAACTACGGCTCGCAGGTGACGAAGAAGTACGCGCTGCTGCCCTTCTCCTCGCGCGGCCCGCGTGAGGACGGCGGCTTCACGCCGACGCTCGTCGCCCCCGGCGCCGCGATCAACACCACCCAGACCTGGCTGCCCGGCTCCCCGGTCGCCGACGCGGGCTACCCGCTGCCGGCCGGCTACTCCATGCTGCAGGGCACCTCGATGGCCTCCCCGCAGGCCGCGGGCGCCTCGGCGCTGCTGATCTCGGCCGCCAAGCAGGCCAAGGTCGCGCTCACCCCGGCGGTCCTGCGCACGGCTCTGACCTCGACCGCGAACCACATCAAGGGACTGCAGGCCTACGAGGAGGGCGCGGGCGCCATCGACATCGTGGACGCCTGGAAGTCCATCCGCCACGGCGCCACCGCCCACGACTACACCGTCAAGGCCCCGGTCGACACCGCGCTCGACCAGGCCCTGAAGACGCCGGGCTTCGGCACCGGGATCTACGACCGTGAGAGCGGTCTGAAGGCCGGGCAGAAGAAGACGTACGACGTCACGATCACCCGTACCTCCGGCGCCGACAAGGCGATCCGCCACGAGCTCCGCCTGGAGAACAACGCGGCCGGCGCCTTCAGGATTCTCGGCAAGGGCGACGTGACGCTCCCGCTGAACAAGCCGGTGACGGTCCAGATCCAGGCCAGGCCGAAGGCCGCCGGCATCGCCAGCGCCATCCTGGAGGTCGACGACCCGAAGACCGAGGGCGTCGACAAGCAGATCCTCAACACGGTCGTCGTCTCGACGCCGGTGAGCCACACGTTCTCCGTGTCGAACACCGTGCAGCGCAACAGCTTCCAGTCGTACTTCCTGACCGTGCCCGAGGGCGCCAAGGCGTTCGAGGTCGCGATCGACGGGCTGAAGGACAAGAGCCAGACCCGGTTCATCTCGATCCACCCCTACGGCGTCGCGGTCGAGGACAGCTCCACGATCTACTGCTACAGCAACTACCCCGTCACCAACGGCTGCCGGCCCGACGCCCGTTCGTACCAGAACCCGCAGGCCGGGGTCTGGGAGATCGAGGTCGAGTCGCGCCGCACCTCGCCGCTGCTCGACAACCCGTACAAGCTGGAGGCCACCGTCTACGGCGCGGACTTCGCCCCGCAGAACGTGACCGTGCCCGAGGCGAAGGTCGGCGTCCCGGCCGCGGCCTCCTGGACGGTGGCGAACAAGTTCGCCGCCATCGACGGCAAGCTGGTCGGCGGCCCGCTCGGCTCGTCCAAGAAGGACCGTCCGACGATCGCCAACGGCACCACCCAGACCACCACGGTCGAGGTCCCGGCGGGCGCGAAGTCGCTCGACGTCTCCATCGGCAACGTCTCCGACGCCTCCGCCGACCTGGACCTGACGGTCTACGACGCGTCCGGCAAGCAGGTCGCGCAGCAGGCCGACGGCGACTCGGAGGAGGCGGTCTCCATCCCGTCGCCCGCCGCGGGCACGTACACCGTCGTGGTCGCGGGCTACTCGGTCCCGGCCGGCACGACGGCGTACGACTACGTGGACGCGTTCCTGTCGTCCGCGCTCGGCGCCGTCACGGTCGACGGGTCCGCGCCGGTGAAGCTGGCCACGGGCGCGTCGGCCGCGGTCTCCGCCACCGTCACCGCCGCGGCCACCGCCCCGGCGGGCCGGGTCCTCTTCGGCCAGGTCCAGCTGGTGAACGCGCGGGGCACCGTCGCGGGCGCCGGCAACGTGACGATCGAGAAGGTCACTCCGTAGCACCTGGGGTGAGAAGAAGGGCGGGCGTCCGTACGGGCACCCGCCCTTCGCCGTCCGCGCGCCGCCGCGGCCCGCACCCGGCACGCACCCGGCTCCTGGCAACCGGCTACTCGCAGACGGCGGTCCCCGTCCCGGACAGGGCCCCCGCGAGCTCGTGGCGCTCCGGCGCGATGGCGGGTTCGCCGACCGTCCAGACGTCGGGGACGCCCGTCCCCTGTGCGAGGGCGACCAGCACATGGTCGCCGGGGTTCAGCGGCGCACCCGCGTCCCGCTCCTTGTCGAAGCCGACTTCGGGCGCGCTCCTGGCGGGCCGGTAGACGTGGGTGACGCGCACGCTGACGCGCTCGCGGGTCGTGCCGGGCAGCCGGCGGACGTCCGTCACGTCGCCCTCGACGACGAGCCGGGTGCAGGCGAGGTAGCCGGGGTCGCGCAGCAGAGCGCCGGCGTCCCCGGACGCCTTGCCTCCGGACTCGCCGCGGCCGGCGTCGCTCGCGGCGCTCCTGCTCCCCGCGGCGTCGGAGACCCCGTGCCCGGTCCGCACGACCGCCCAGCCGGCCCCGAAGACCAGCGCACCCGCGGCGGCCGCCCCGACGGCTCCCAGGAGCAGGGGACGGATCCGGCGCGGGGCGCGCGCTCGCCGGACCGGCACGGGCGACGGCGGGGCCGCGCCCTCGCGCACCGGCTCCGTCAGGGCGTGGGCGAGCACGCCGAGCTGCTCGCGCAGCAACGCCACGTCGGCGCTCGCCGCGCGGTGCTCGGCCATGAAGGCGGCGTCCGCACGGGCCTCGTCCGGCAGCGGCTCGTCGGCGATGGCCGCCATCAGCGCGTCGGGGCCGCCGCTGCCGTCGTGTTCCGCGGTCACGTCAGACCACCTCGTCCTCGTGCAGGCGGGCGCGCAGGGCCCGGACCGCCGTGTGCAGGCGGCTCTTGACCGTGCCCTCCGGGACGCCCAGCTCCCGGGCGATGGAGCGCACCGGCAGATCGGCGTAGAAACGCAGGACGACGACCTGGCGCTGGACGTCGGGCAGGTCGTCCAGGCCCTGGGCGACGGCCAGGGAGAGCACGCTGGTGTCCTCGCCGGAGGGGTGCTCGTGCTGGCGCAGCGAGGCCAGCCGTTCCCCCAGCCGCTCCTGCCGGCGTTTGGCCCGGTGCCAGTCCATGGCGAGGTTGGAGGCCACGACCGCCGCCCAGGCGGAGACGTCGCGCGGCGCCTCGTGTCCCTTCGCCGCGCGCTCCAGCAGCCGCAGACGTACCTGCTGTACCCCGTCCGGCAGGTCCGCCTGCGGCACCCCGCCCAGCGCGAGCACCGCCCGCACCCGGCGTTCCTGCGCCGGGTCCAGGGGGTCGTCGCCGTGCCCGGCCCCGTCGCCCTGGACCCGGCGGGTGATCCTGCGCAGCACAGACACCCCTCCCTCGCCGCGTTTCTCCTACGACGCCGCCGCGCCGGAAAACGTTCGCCCGCGGCGCGAGGAATTCCGGGGCGAGGCCGCGGAGGCGTACGTCACACCGGCGGGCGCGGCAGCAGAGCTTGCGGCCAGCGGCCGCACCGGAGGGAATTCCTCCAGCTCAGCGGCGTGCGGGAGCAAGTTCCGCAACCGTCGGTCAGTGGGGGGCGTCCCAGTCCTCGGGCATGGCGGGCAAAGAATTGGACAGGTAGGCCGGTGTCGGCCGCATCATGGGAAAGCCACGGCCAGGCAATGCGTACGTAGCTGGACAGAACGAGACAAAGGGAGTCGTCGTGAGGGTCGGAATCATCGGAGCCACCGGTCAGGTCGGCACGGTCATGCGCAGCATCCTCAAGGAACGGAACTTCCCGGTCACCGAGCTGCGCCTGTTCGCCTCGGCCCGCTCGGCGGGGACGGTCCTGGACGGCGTGACGGTGGAGGACGCGGCGACGGCCGACTACACCGGCCTCGACATCGTGCTGTTCTCCGCGGGCGGCGCGACCTCGAAGGCGCTGGCCGAGAAGGTGGCCTCGCAGGGCGCCGTCGTGATCGACAACTCCTCGGCCTGGCGCAAGGACCCGCAGGTGCCCCTGGTGGTCTCCGAGGTGAACCCGCACGCGATCGTGGACCGCCCCAAGGGCATCATCGCCAACCCGAACTGCACGACGATGGCCGCGATGCCGGTCCTGAAGCCGCTGCACGAGGAGGCGGGCCTGGAGGCGCTGGTCGTCGCCACCTACCAGGCGGTGTCCGGCTCGGGCGTCGCGGGCGTGGCGGAGCTGCACGGGCAGGCGCAGAAGGTCGTGGCGGACGCGGACCGGCTCACCCACGACGGCGCGGCGGTCGAGTTCCCGGAGCCGCAGGTCTACCAGCGCCCCATCGCCTTCAACGTGGTCCCGCTCGCGGGCTCGATCGTCGACGACGGCCTGCACGAGACCGACGAGGAGCAGAAGCTCCGCAACGAGTCCCGCAAGATCCTGGAGATCCCCGGGCTGAAGGTCTCCGGCACCTGTGTGCGCGTCCCGGTCTTCTCCGGCCACTCCCTCCAGGTCAACGCCCGTTTCGCGCGTCCCCTCACGGTGGAGCGCGCGACGGAGCTGCTGGCCGGGGCCCCGGGCGTCGCCCTCTCCGACATCCCCACCCCGCTCCAGGCGGCCGGCCAGGACCCCTCGTACGTGGGCCGCATCCGCCAGGACGAGACCGTCGAGCACGGCCTCGCCCTGTTCGTCTCCAGCGACAACCTGCGCAAGGGCGCGGCGCTGAACGCGGTGCAGATCGCGGAGCTGGTCGCGGCGGAGCTGAAGGACTGACCCACCGGGTCCTCGAAGGGGGCGGGCGTCCGTACGGGCGCCCGCCCCCTTCGTCGTCCCCGTGCCCGCGAACCCGCGGTGAGCCGGGGGCGTCAGCGTCGGCGCACCTCGTAGAGGAAACAGCCGTACTCGACGGCCCGTACGTGGACGAGCGCGACCTCCGGATCCGCGAACGCCTCGGCGAAGGCCGCGTCGAACCCGTCCGGGTCCTCGACGAGGCGGCCGCCCAGGATGCGGCCGTCGTGGGAGTAGCGGCGGACGGTGCGGTGGGAGTTCGTGAACGGCAGGGCGTCCCCGGCCGGGCGCGGGCACGCGCGCGCGTGGACGAAGACGGGGCCCTGCTCGTCGTAGGGCCCCGGGTCGGCGCCGGTCTCAGCGGCCCAGCGGCGCAGGGGCGCGTAGGACACGAGGGCGATCGACTCGCCGGGCTCGCTGCGCCGCAGGCAGCAGCGCAGCAGGGCGCCGCCCTCCTCGTCGGTCTCGGGGACGGTCGGCCGGCCCGCGTCGTCGGTGGAGCGCAGCTCGTCGAGGGCCTCCGGCGGGATCGGCCGGGCGATGCGGACGCCGGAGCGGGCGGTTGTCGGAGTCGTCATGCGCCCAGCCTCGCGCCCGCCGCTCCGCCGCACCGGCGGAATCCGGACGTCGTGCTCAGGTCCCCGCGACCGCCGCGGCGCGGCCGGCGGACCGCCCGCGGCCCCCTCCGGCGGGGCGGGCGGGGGGCCGCACGGAACGTCGTCGCCGCGGACGGCCCCCTCGTGGAAGGATGGCGCAACCGACACATATCGAGGAGATGACCGCGTGCCTGGCACAAACCTGACTCGCGAAGAGGCGCAGCAGCGGGCGAAGCTGCTCACCGTTGACTCGTACGAGATCGATCTCGACCTCTCCGGGGCGCAGGAGGGCGGTACCTACCGGTCCGTGACCACGGTGCGCTTCGACGTCGCCGGGACGGGCGCGGAGTCCTTCATCGACCTGGTGGCCCCGACCGTCCACGAGGTGACGCTCAACGGCGACGCGCTGGATCCGGCCGAGGTGTTCGAGGACTCCCGGATCGCGCTGCCGGGGCTCCTGGAGGGCCGAAACGTCCTGCGGGTGGCGGCGGACTGCGCCTACACCAACACCGGTGAGGGTCTGCACCGGTTCGTCGACCCGGTCGACGAACAGGCCTACCTGTACACGCAGTTCGAGGTCCCGGACGCCCGTCGCGTCTTCGCGTCCTTCGAGCAGCCGGACCTGAAGGCCACCTTCCAGTTCACCGTGAAGGCGCCGACCGGCTGGACCGTCGTCTCCAATTCCCCGACGCCGGAGCCCAAGGACGACGTCTGGGTCTTCGAGCCGACCCCGCGGATCTCCAGCTACATCACCGCGCTCGTCGTCGGGCCGTACCACAGCGTCCACAGCGTGTACGAGAAGGACGGGCAGTCGGTGCCGCTCGGCATCTACTGCCGGCCGTCCCTCGCCGAGTACCTCGACTCGGACGCGATCTTCGAGGTCACGCGGCAGGGCTTCGACTGGTTCCAGGAGAAGTTCGACTACGCGTACCCGTTCAAGAAGTACGACCAGCTGTTCGTGCCGGAGTTCAACGCGGGCGCGATGGAGAACGCGGGCGCGGTCACCATTCGCGACCAGTACGTCTTCCGGTCCAAGGTGACCGACGCGGCGTACGAGGTGCGTGCGGAGACGATCCTGCACGAGCTGGCCCACATGTGGTTCGGCGACCTGGTCACCATGGAGTGGTGGAACGACCTGTGGCTGAACGAGTCGTTCGCCACCTACACCTCGATCGCCTGCCAGGCGTACGCGCCGGACTCGCGCTGGCCGCACTCGTGGACCACGTTCGCCAACTCCATGAAGACGTGGGCCTACCGGCAGGACCAGCTGCCCTCGACCCACCCGATCATGGCCGAGATCGGCGACCTGGACGACGTCCTCGTCAACTTCGACGGCATCACGTACGCCAAGGGCGCGTCCGTCCTGAAGCAGCTCGTGGCGTACGTCGGCATGGACGAGTTCTTCTCGGGCGTGCAGGCGTACTTCAAGCGTCACGCGTTCGGCAACACCCGTCTGTCGGACCTGCTCGGCGCGCTGGAGGAGACCTCCGGCCGTGACCTGGGCACCTGGTCGCAGAAGTGGCTTCAGACCGCCGGCATCAACGTGCTGCGCCCCGAGATCGAGACGGACGCCGAGGGCGTCATCACGTCCTTCGCCATCCGCCAGGAGGCCCCGGCGCTCCCGGCGGGCGCGAAGGGCGAGCCGACCCTGCGCCCGCACCGCATCGCGGTCGGCCTGTACGAACGGGACGGCGCGAGCGGCAAGCTGCTGCGCGACGAGCGGGTGGAGCTGGACATCGACGGCGAGCTGACCGCCGTCCCGCAGCTGGTGGGCAAGCGCCGTCCGGACGTCGTCCTGCTCAACGACGACGACCTGTCGTACGCGAAGGTCCGCCTGGACGAGCAGTCGCTGGCGTTCGTCACCGAGCACCTCGGCGACTTCGAGTCGTCGCTGCCGCGCGCGCTGTGCTGGGCGTCGGCCTGGGACATGACCCGCGACGGCGAACTGCCCACCCGTGACTACCTGTCCCTGGTGCTGTCCGGCATCGGCAAGGAGTCCGACATCGGTGTGGTCCAGTCGCTGCACCGCCAGGTCAAGCTCGCCATCGACCTGTACGCCGACCCGGCCGCCCGCGAGACCCTGCTGACCCGCTGGACGGACGCCACGCTCGCGCACCTGCGGTCCGCCGAGGCGGGCAGCGACCACCAGCTCGCCTGGGCACGGGCGTTCGCGGCGACGGCCCGCACGCCGGATCAGATCGACCTGCTGGAGTCGCTGCTGGACGGCGGGCAGACCATCGAGGGTCTGGCCGTCGACACCGAGCTGCGCTGGGCGTTCGTGCAGCGCCTGGTGGCCGTGGGGCAGTTCGACGAGTCCGACATCGCCGCCGAGCACGAGCGGGACAGGACGGCCGCGGGCGAGCGCCACGCGGCGACCGCGCGCGCCGCGCGTCCGACGCCGGAGGCCAAGGCGGAGGCGTGGGCGTCGGTCGTGGAGTCCGACAAGCTTCCCAACGCCCTGCAGGAGGCCGTCATCGGCGGCTTCGTGCAGACCGACCAGCGTGAGCTGCTCGCGCCGTACACGGACAAGTACTTCGAGGTCGTCAAGGACATCTGGGACTCCCGTTCGCACGAGATCGCCCAGCAGATCGCGGTCGGGCTCTACCCGGCGGTCCAGGTCTCCCGGGAGACCCTGGACAAGACGGACGCCTGGCTGGCCTCGGCCCAGCCGAACGCGGCCCTGCGCCGCCTCGTCTCCGAGTCCCGCTCGGGCGTGGAGCGCGCGCTGAAGGCCCAGGCGGCCGACGCGCGGTAGTCCGCTCGTCCGGCTCCCCCGCACGGCTCCTTCGTACGGGGAAGCCGACGGCTTCTTCATACGGCGCGAAGGGCGCCCGGTGTCCCACCGGGCGCCCTTCGCACATCTCGATCCGCCGCACCCCTCACCCCACGGGGGCCGTCACCGCGCCCGTCCCGCCGGCCGGGGCTCGGCGGTGGGGGCGGGCGTTCGGGCGGGAGCCGTCCGGAGCGGTCCGTCCGCCCCGGGCCGCCCGGCCCACGGCCGCCGGGTCCCGGACCGGCGCGGGCCGGGCCGCCCCGCGCCGAGTTGTCCGGCGAGCGTCGCGCCGAACGCCAGCGCCATCCCCGTCAGCTGCACCGGCGTCAGCGCCTGGCCCAGGGCGGCCCAGCCGACGACGGCGGCCGTCAGCGGGGAGAGCGGGGCGAGGAAGGTGACCTGGGTCGCACTGAGGCGCCCGATGCCGTGGAACCAGAGCCAGTACGAGACTGCCGTGTTGGCCAGGGCGAGATAGAGGTAGCCGCCGACGGCCCGGCCGTCGAGAGCGGGCGGCGGGCCTTCGAGGAGGAAGGCGAGCGGAGCGATCAGCAGGCCGCCCGCGGTGAGCTGCCAGCCGGCCAGGGCGAGCGGGCCCACACCGTCGGGACGGCCCCATTTCTTCGTCAGGACCGTGCCGGCCGACATCGAGGCGGTGGAGGCGAGCGCCGCGAGCACGCCGAGCGCATCGAGGGCCCCGGCCGCCTTCAGCACGACGAGGCTGACGCCGAACGCGGCGACGACGCCGGTGACCAGGTTCCGCGCGGAGGGCCGCTGCCCGAGAAGCAGCGCCGAGAGGCCGACGACGAACAGCGGTCCCACCGAGCCGACGACGGCCGCCATGCCGCCGGGCAGCCGGTAGGCGGAGAGGAAGAGCAGCGGGAAGAAGGCGCCGATGTTCAGCGCGCCGAGTATCGCGGCCTTCCCCCACCAGGCGCCTCGCGGCAGGACCCGGCCGAGGGCGAGCAGCAGCAGCCCGGCGGGCAGAGCCCGCATCAGACCGGTGAACAGGGGGCGGTCGGCGGGGAGGAACTCGGTGGTGACGGCGTAGGTGGTGCCCCAGGAGACCGGGGCGAGGGCGGTGAGCAGGGCGGTCGCTGACCTCTTCATGTAAGTAGCTTAGCGCCAAGCTACTTACCGTCAAGCCACTTTCTTGCGCGTGATCGAAAGCCCTTGGATACTCGACGCATGAGCAGTCAGCAGCCCCCGCGCAAGGACCCGGTCGACGCGATCATCGAACAGTGGGCGACGGTCCGCCCCGACCTCGACACCGCGGCCATGGAGGTCTTCGGCCGGATCTCCCGGCTCACGCGCGCGATGGGCGACCGGATGGACAAGGCGTACGCGGCCCTGGGAGTCGCCCGCGGGGAGTTCGACGTACTGGCCACGCTGCGCCGCTCCGGCGAGCCCTACACCCTCTCGCCCCGCGGGCTGTCGGCGACCCTCATGCTCACCACCGGCGGCATGACCGGCCGCCTCGACAAGCTGGAGCGGGCCGGGCTGCTGCGCCGCTCCCCCGACCCGCACGACCGCCGTGGACTGCAGGTGACGCTGACGGAGAAGGGGCTGGAGCTGGTCGACCGCGCGGTGAGCGCGGGGCTGGACGTCCAGACGGAGGCCCTGAACGCGGCCCTGAACGGCGAACAGGCCGACCGGCTGGCCGACCTGTTGCGAGAACTGCTGCTGGCCACGGAGACGCCCGGCAGCTGACCGGGGGGCGCGCAGAGCGCACCACGCTTCACGCCGCGGCGCGGAAAAAGGCCGTCGCGGGGACCGGCTTCACGCTCGGCGCCACCGCGAAGCCCGCGTCACCGCCGAGGGAGAAGGCGGTGGCGTGGGCGTGGGACAGGCCTAGGCCTTGCCCTTGACCGCGATGTTGGAGCTGGTGGTGTCGGCGCGGTCCTTCGACCTGTCGAGGACCCAGACCAGACCGGCGATCAGCGCGAACAGCGCGAGCGGGGTCAGGACGTACAGACCCAGCGTCTCGATGACGCTCAGTCCCGGGCCGGGGTCGTCACCGTCGTCGCGGGTCAGCGCGAGCGCGGGGGACGACATGAGCAGCATCATCAGCGTCGTACCGGCAGCCAGGGCGCCGGCGCGCAGGGCGTTCTTCTTGTCCACGGTGCAAAGTTAGCGAACGGTGTCGGGGAGCGCGCGTCCGGGGTGCCGTATGAGGCGCGGAGCGCCCGGCCCCTCCCGTCCTCGGGCGCCCCCGGGCGTGCTGCCCCCGGGCGCGGCGGACCTCCCGCTCTCACACGCTCCCGGAAGGGCCGTCCTCGGCCGCCGCGTCCTCGGCGGGGCCGGACCCTGAGGAACCGTCCGGGGAGGGGACGTCCCCGGCAGGGCTGCCCGGGGAGTCGCCGGGCCGCTCCCGCAGGACCTCCATCAGGGCGTGCAGCCTCGGCGAGGCGGCCAGCTGCTCCAGGGTGACCGGGCGGCCCTCGGCGTCGGCGATCGGCAGCCGCCAGTTCGGGTACTGGTCCCAGGTGCCGGGCAGGTTCTGCGGGCGGCGGTCGCCGACGCCGTCCGGGAGCCAGACGCCGACCATGCGGGCTGGGGTGCTCAGCAGGAAGCGGTGCACGGCCTGCACCTCGGCCTCCTCCGAGGAACGGTCGCCCCCGCCTCCGCCGGCCAGCAGCCCGAGCCGGCGGAGCAGGCCCAGCCACTCCGCCGTGTCGTTGGCGGCCTCCGCGCGCTCCTCCTCCAGTGGCCGCGTCAACAGGCCGAGCCGGTCGCGCAGTTCGACGTGCTCGCCGGTGAGGCGGGCGGCGGTGGACGGCAGGTCGTGGGTGGTGGCGGTGGCCAGACAGTCGGCGCGCCAGCGGGCGGGCGGCAGCGGGAGGCCGTCGCCCTCCCAGTCCCGCTCGAACCACAGGACGGACGTGCCGAGCACGCCGCGCTCGCGCAGCGCCTCCCGCACGCCCGGCTCGACGGTGCCCAGGTCCTCCCCGATCACCAGCGACCCGGCGCGGGAGGCCTCCAGCACCAGCACGGCGAGCATGGCCTCGGCGTCGTAGCGGACGTAGGCGCCCTCGGTCGGCGGCTCGCCCTGCGGGACCCACCAGAGCCGGAACAGGCCCATGACGTGGTCGATGCGCAGGGCGCCCGCGTAGCGGAACAGCGCCCGCAGCAGCCGCCGGTAGGGCGCGTAGCCGGAGGCGGCCAGCCGGTCCGGCCGCCAGGGCGGCAGACCCCAGTCCTGACCGCGGGCGTTGAAGGCGTCCGGCGGGGCGCCGACCGACATCCCGGCCGCGAAGTGCTCCTGCTGCGCCCACGCGTCGGCGCCCTCGGGGTGCACGCCGACCGCCAGGTCGTGCACGATCCCGACGGGCATGCCCGCCTCCCGCGCGGCGCGCTGGGCGGCGGTGAGCTGGGAGTCGGTGAGCCAGGCCAGCCGGGAGTGGAAGTCCACGCGGTCCATCAGCTCCCCGCGGGCGCGGGCGGTCCCGGCCGAGCGGGGGTCGCGCAGTTCGGCCGGCCACTGCTGCCAGCGGGAACCGTGCACCTCGGCGAGCGCGCACCAGGTGGCGTGGTCCTCCAGGGCCTGCCCCTGCTCGGCGAGGAAGTCGCAGTAGGCGGCGCGCCTGCCCGGCCCGAGCGGCACGCGGGCGACGAGCTCCAGGGCCTCCCGCTTGAGCTCCCACACCGCGTCCCGGTCGATCAGCTCGCCCTTCTCCAGGACGGCCTCGCGCAGGCGCCCGGCACGTTCCGCGAGCGCGGCCCGCAGCGCGTCGTCGCGCACGAAGGCGTACTCGGGGACGTCCTCGACGCGCAGATGCACCGGGTCGGGGAAGCGGCGGGAGGAGGGCCGGTACGGGGAGGGGTCGGTGGGGGTTCCGGGCACGGCCGCGTGCAACGGGTTGACCTGGACGAACCCGGCTCCGAGCACCCGGCCCGCCCATGCGGTCAGCTCGGCGAGGTCACCGAGGTCGCCCATCCCCCAGGAGCGGCGCGACAGCAGGGAGTACAGCTGGACGAGGAGCCCGTGGGAGCGGCCCGCGGGCGCGGGCAGGCGGGGCGGCGCGACCACGAGGTGGGCGCTGCCGGTGCGTCCGTCGGGTGTGACGGCCGTCAGCCGGTGCACCCCGAGGGGAAGCCCGGCGAGGGAGTCGGGCGCGTCGACGAACTCGTGTCTGTCGCCCTGCTCCGTCTCCACGCGCAGCCGGCTGCCCTCGGGGAGCGCGGCGAGCGCTTCCGCCCGGTCGCCGCTCCAGCAGACCACCGTCGGCGGCAGCAGCCGCTCGCGCAGTTCCCGTTCCCGGGCGGCGAGCGCGGCGCGCACGGCCGCCGGGGAGCCGGCGTCGACCCCGAGGGCGGCCAGGACGCGGACGACGGCGGCGGCCGAGGCCGTGACCGTGCGGTCCGGGGAGGGCTGGTAGGAGGTCGCGACGCCGTGCAGCGCGGCGAGCCGGGCGAGCTCCTCTCCGGGGGGTGCGCTCATCTACGGCCTCGTGGAGTCGGAGTCCGCGGCGAGCGGCGGTTCGCTGGTCAGGGGCTCGGCGTCGGGCAGCGGCGGTTCGCTGGTCAACGGAGGCTGCGCGTGTTTCCCCTCGGCGCCGAGGGCGCACAGGTGGGGGTCGGCGAGGTCGACGGCGGTGGGGGCGGATGTCTCCGCCGGGCGTTTGGATCGGGCCGGCGCGATCACGGTGGGCCTCCTCATCGGATACGACATCGGATACCGCAGCCCTACCCAGCCGACGCGAGGACAGACGTCCCCTTCGCATCCCAACCTGCCACAACCCCGCGCGATCCGCTCAGGACGAGGACCGGGAGGGCGCCGTCGGCGCGTGAACCGGTCGCCCGGGACCGGACGATAGAGGGGGTGTGAGACTGTTCCGCCCCGTGAGGGGCCATGGGGAGGGCGACACGGACGCGGCGCTGCTGCGGGCCGTGGCGGACGGGGACCCGTCAGCGCTGGCCACGCTGTACGACCGGCATGCCGGATGGCTGTTCGCGCGGCTCAGCCGGCGCTGCGCCGACGCCGAGGTCGTGCGCGAGGTGGTGCAGGACACCTTCGTGACCGTGTGGCGTTCGGCGGGCGGGCACGCCGGCCGGGAGGCCGGCGGCTGGCTGTGGACCATCGCCGCCCGCCGGCTCGTCGACGCGCGGCGGGTGCAGGAGCGGGCCGCGCGGGTCGAGACGGCGCGGGTCGAGGACTGGCCGTCGCCGGTCGCCGCCTCCGCCGAGGAACGCGCGCTGGCCGGTCTGGAGTTCGGCGACGTGGGCACCGCTCTCGACCGGATCTCGCCCGAGCTGCGGGAGGTGCTGCGCGTGACCGTCGTCGACGGGCTGACCACCCGGGAGGCGGCCCGGCTGCTCGGCATACCCGAGGGCACGGTCAAGACCCGCGCGATGCGCGCCCGGGCCGAGCTTCGTGCGGCCCTCGCCCAGTTGCGCCCGCACCCGGCTCCGCATCCCCGTCCGGCGGGAGGCCCGGCATGAGCACGACCCCCTGGCACACGTCCGACGACCTCGCCGCCCGCTATGCGGACGGCTCCCTGCCGGAGTCCGAGGCCTGGTCCCTGGAGAAACACCTGGAGCGGTGCGGGGCATGCGCGGCGCGCGTCTCTGCGGCCGTCCGGCAGTCGCCCGCGGCGGGGCCGGTGCTGGCGCAGATACGAGAGGCGGTGCTCAGGGAGACCGCGCTCGCGAAGGCCGTCCGGCCGGAGGCCCGAGAGGCAGGGCGGGCGGCCGCTCACGAGGCGCACCGGGTCTCCCCGGGGACTCTCCGGATTCCCCCCGCCCGCTCCGCCCGCCGCGCGCGCCTGTGGTCCTCCTTCCTCGTCCGCGCCCTGTGGGCCGCCGGTCCCGCCGTCCGTGGCGCCTGGACGGCAGCCGTGTGGCTCGTCGCCCTCGGCGCTCTCGCCCTGTCCTACGGGGCGGGGGTCGACGCTTCGAGGCCGCTGCTGCTGGCGCTCGCGCCGCTGGCGCCCGTCGCCGGGGTCGCCCTCTCCTACGGGGTGCACGCCGACCCGCTGCACGAGATCGCGGCGGCCACGCCGTCCGGGGGACTGCGGCTGATGCTGACGCGGACGGCCGTCGTCCTCGCCGTCAGTCTCCCGCTGCTCACCCTCACCGGCCTGCTGCTGCCCGCCGCCGGGACGCCGGGCGCGGCCGCCTGGCTGCTGCCGGGGCTCGCGCTGACGCTGGCCTCGCTGACGCTGGCGGGCTGGGTCGGCTGCCGGGCCGCCACCGCGCTGACGGGCGGGGGATGGTCGTGCGCCGTCCTCGTCCCGGCGCTGACCGCCTCCGGCGGCCCCGCCCTCACCGAGCTGGCCGAGCAGCTCGACCGCTGCCTGGCCGGCCCTCGCGCCCAGGGGGCCTGGGGGGCCGCGGCCCTGCTGTGCGCCGCGCTGCTCGCCGCCCGCCGTTCCGCCTACGACCACATGGAGAAGCCATGAGCACGATACGAGTGAGCGGACTGCGCGTGCGGCACCGCAGGACCGTGGCGCTCGACGCCGTCGACCTCGACCTCGGCCCCGGCGTGCACGGGCTGCTCGGTCCGAACGGGGCCGGGAAGACGTCGCTGATCCGGGTCCTGGCCACCGTCGCACAGCCGTCCGCCGGGCAGGTGGAGATCCTCGGCGAGGACGTCGGCGAACCGGCCCGGCGCGGCCCGGTCCGTGCGCGACTCGGCTATCTGCCGCAGGAGTTCGGCTACTACCCGCGCTTCACCGTGCGCGAGTTCGTCGCGTACGTGGCCTGGCTGAAGGACATACCGGCCGCGGACGTGCCGGCCGCCGTCGATCTCGCCGTCCGACGGGTCGGCCTCGGCGACCGGGCCGACGCCAAGGTGAGGACGCTGTCCGGCGGCATGATCCGCCGGGTGGGCATCGCCCAGGCCATCGTCAACGAGCCGGACGTTCTGCTCCTCGACGAGCCGACCGCCGGTCTCGACCCCGAGCAGCGCGTCGAGTTCCGCGCCCTGCTGCGCGAACTGGGCGCCCGGGCCACGGTGCTCGTCTCCACCCACCTGGTGGAGGACGTGGCAGCCGCCTGCACGGAGGTCACCCTCCTGGACGCTGGAAGGGTCGCCTACCGGGGCACCCCGGCCTCGCTCAGCGCCGTCGGCGAGGCCTCGGGGCCGGACGGCATCGGCGACAGCCCCATCGAACGCGGCTACACGGCGGCCCTGCGCGCCCACCGCGCCCCTCTGGAGCCGACGCGATGACCCTCGTGACCGAGAAGCGGACCACCCGGCCCGCCGCGCCGCGCCCGCCGCACCCCCTGCGCGCCGAGGTCGCCCGTGGTTTCGCCCCGTGGGCCGGAGCCGCCGCCTTCCTCACGCCGGCGGTGCTGCTGGCCGCCGAGGCGGACCGCTGGCAGGGCGGCTGGGCGGAGACCCGCACCGAGCTGCACGCCATGCAACTGGTCCTCGTACCCCTCGCGGCGGCCGCGGGCTGCCGGCAGGGCGGGCGGGAGCGGCGGCGGGCCACGGAGGAACTGTGGACGACGGCCGTGCGCGGACCGCTGGTCCGGTTGCTGGTGGCGGCGCTGCCGCTCGCGCTGTGGGTGGTGGCGGGCTATCTGCTCGCCGCGACCGGGGCGCTCCTCGCCACCTGGCCGTACGCCCGCGGCGACCGGCCGTACACGGACCTGTTGCCCGCGGACGCGGTGGTGCTCCTGGCCGCCGCGGTGGCCGGGCACGTCGTGGGGCGGCTGGTGGCCTGGCGGCCGGCGCCGCCGCTGCTGGCGGCGGCCGGGTACGTCGGTCTGGCCCTGTGCGGGCGGGCGGATGCGGGCGCCTGGCGCCGGCTCGACCCGGCACTGCCCGTCGCCGAGGAGCTGGTCCCGGTGGGGTGGCAGCCCGTCGCGCTGGCCGTGTGGGCGGGCGGGCTGGCGGCGGCCGCCGTCCTGGCGTACGCGCTGCGGGGACGGCGTCGGTGGACCGTCCTGCTGCCGTTGGCGGCGGCGGCAGCCGCGGGCGGGCTGCTGGTGCGGTCCGGGCCGGAGCTGTGGCACGCGAACCCGTCCGGGAGCGGGCAGGTCTGCGACACGTCGACCGTGCCGCAGATCTGCGTGAACGCCCGCTACGCAGGCATGCTGCCGCAGGTCACGAAGGCTCTGTCGGGTGTCACCGGCCGCCTGGAGGGCGTACGGAACCTGCCCGTCAGGTTCGAGGACCGTCCGGGCGAACCACACGACGGCGAGGTGCAGCTGCCCCTGCTGACGCCGATCGGCTGGTCGGTCGTCCGCGGCCGGCTGACCGATCCTGAGCAGTACGCGTGGGAGGCGACGGCCGCGCTGCAGGACCGCGCGAAGTGCGGCGAGCCGGACGCGCGCGTGCGCGCGGCGGATGCCGCCGTCTCCGACTATCTCGCGCCCAACCCCGCCCAGGGGCACTTCGACGAGCTGGACGCGAAGGGCGACGCCGCCCGGCGCGCCGAGCTGAGGGAACGGCGGGCGGCTCGCGCGCGGCTGGCGTCGATGGGCGCCGACGAGCGCCGGACCTGGCTCTCGGCGTACTTCGCGACGGTCGGCGACTGCCACCAGAACGGGGTGCCCGCCCTGTGAGCCCCCACCGTCTCGCCCTGACCGGCATCGGCCTCTACGCCCGCTCCCGCACCCTTCCCCTCACTCTCGCCCTGCTCGCCGGGACCTGCGCGTTCGCCGCGGAGGCGGCACACCGTACGGACGACGTCCAGCGGGCCCCGGGCTGGTCGGCGCCGGTCGTGGCGTTGGCGCCCCTGCTGGCCGCCGCGCTGATCGGCGCGAGCCTGTACGCCCCCTCCGAGGAGCTGGACCGTACGGCCGTGCGCCCTTGGTGGCCCCGCCGGCTGGTCCATCTGCTCGCCCTGTCCGTCCTCGCCTGCGCGCCAACGGCGCTGACCGTGCCCGGCGACGGCCCCGCTTTCGTCGCCGCGGCCTCGCTCCGCACCCTGCTCGGCTGCGTCGGCGTCACGGCGGCCGCGGCGGTGCTGGTCGGCGCCCGGCTGAGCTGGCTGCCCGCGTTCTGCTGTGTCGGCGCGGTCCACCTCGCGTCGGGCGGGGTACGCGGGTGGGCGGTCACGGTGTGGGCGTGGCCGACGCGGCCGGGCCAGGAGGCGGGGGCGTGGCTGGCTGCGGGCGCGGTGTTCGTGCTGGGCACGGCACTGCACGCGGCCCGCGGCCCTCGCCCGGAAAGCCCGCGCGCACAGGGACCGCACCGCCCCTCGTGACAGCGACGACATCCCGGGGCCGGGTGTCGGCGTCCCGAAGGGCCCCGTGGCCGGGCCTCGGCTCAGCGCCACGGGGCATGAAGAAGCCCGGATCCGTCGGCTATGCGGAGATGCCGTCGATCCGGGCCAGGGCGTCGTCCGCGCCGTACGGTTGCAGGTACGGCAGCCAGCACGGGTCCCTGTGGCCCGTGCCGATGATGCGCCAGGCCAGGCCCGAGGGAGGAGCGGGTTTGTGACGCAGCCGCCAGCCGATCTCGACGAGGTGGCGGTCGGCCTTGACGTGGTTGCAGCGACGGCAGGACGCGACGACGTTGTCCCACACGTGCTTGCCGCCGCGGCTGCGCGGGATGACGTGGTCGACGCTGGTGGCGACGCCACCGCAGTACATGCACCGGCCCCCGTCCCGCGCGAAGAGCGCTCGACGGGTCAGGGGAACGGGCCCACGGTAGGGAACGCGGACGAATCGCTTGAGCCGGACCACGCTGGGTGCGGGGACTGTGACGGTCGCGCTGTGCATGAAGGCGCCGGATTCCTCCAGGGAGACCGCCTTGTTCTCCAGGACGAGGATGAGCGCGCGGCGGAGCGGTACGACGCCGAGCGGCTCGTACGACGCGTTGAGGACCAGGACATGCGGCACGGATGCCTCCTTGGGCGTCGGCGGCGCGTGGCTCGCGCCGGGACGATCTGCAGTCAGTCTCTCCTCTTGCCTGGTGGACGCGCCACCATGTCCCGGTAACGGGCTGGGAGTGTTTTCGACCACACCCTGTTTCTCCCCGGGATCATGGCCTGTTCAAGCGCAGGTGAGGACCGTCTCTCCTTTCCGGATCTCGCCGAAGCACACACAGTGCCCCGTTAGTGTGGTGGTTCTGCCTGTCCGGTGACCATTCCGTGACCTCGCAGCGCGTGTCGACCTCGACCGCCGCACCGGATGACGCAGAGCAGCACCTGGAGGTACCTGCCTTGTCCTTGTCCGCCGTCCTACCGGCCGCCGACGTGTCGCCCACGCCGACTCCCTCGGAGTCGCCGAGCGCAGTGACCGTCCCGTCCCTGCAGGACGCCCAGGAGAGCGCGACGAACGCGGCCAGCTGGGTCGAGCAGAACTGGTCGACGTGGTTGGCGATCGGTCTGCGCGTGCTGCTGATCCTGGTGATCGCGGTGGTGCTCAGAGTGGTGGTCCAGCGGGCGATCACCAAGCTGATCGACCGGATGAACCGCACCGTCGCCTCGGTCGACGGCACGGCGCTGGGCGGGCTGCTCGTCAACAACGAGCGGCGGCGGCAGCGCTCGCAGGCGATCGGGTCGGTGCTGCGCTCGGTGGCGAGCTTCCTGATCCTGGGCACGGCCGCGCTGATGGTGCTGGGCACCTTCGAGATCAACCTGGCCCCGCTGCTGGCCTCCGCGGGCGTCGCGGGCGTGGCGATCGGTTTCGGCGCCCGCAACCTGGTCACGGACTTCCTCTCCGGCGTGTTCATGATCCTGGAGGACCAGTACGGCGTCGGCGACCAGATCGACGCGGGCGTGGCCACCGGCGAGGTCATCGAGGTGGGCCTGCGTGTGACGAAGCTGCGTGGGGCCAACGGTGAGATCTGGTACGTCCGCAACGGCGAGGTCAAGCGGATCGGCAACCTGTCGCAGGGCTGGGCGACGGCAGGCGTCGACGTGACCGTCAAGGCCTCCGAGGACCTCGACCGCGTGAAGGCGACGCTGGACGAGGTCGCCGAGAAGATGAGCAAGGAAGAGCCCTGGAACGAGCTCCTGTGGAGCCCGATCGAGGTGCTCGGCCTGGACAGCGTCCTGCTCGACTCGATGGTCGTCCGGATCTCGGCGAAGACGATGCCGGGCAAGTCCCTGGCGGTCGAGCGCGAGCTGCGCTGGCGCGTCAAGCGGGCCTTCGACGAGGCCGACATCCGCATCGTGGGCGGCGCGACCGCCCCGGTGACGGAGGACCCGGACGACCCGGCGGCCGCGGTCGCGGCGCCCTCGGTCTTCTCCAACGCGGACTCGCCGCAGCACGCGGCGGCGACACCGATCGTGCAGCCCCGGGCGACGACGCCTCCGGGGAAGTAGGGGAAGCAGGGGGAGACGGGGAACGGTTCAGCACGCTCGTTCGAGTGATCAGGGGCATCCGACGCCACAGGCGCGTCGGGTGCCCCGTCGTTCTGCCGGGGCCCCCTGGTAACGACTCTGTTGCCTCGGGAGCGTTTGCCGTTTCGCGCCTTGACGTCCCCTTCGCGCCGGGCTTACGTTCCCTTCCACCGATAGGAAACTTTCCTAACAGTGACCGGATGTGGACGTGCGTCCGGCCGCACTGAGAAGCTGTGCAGTTCAGAAAGGCAGGTGTCGATCCATGGCAGGAACCGCCGGCACGCCGGGCACCCCGCGCGTCCTGCGCGCCATGAACGACCGGGCGGCCCTCGACCTGCTGCTGGCGCACGGCCCTCTGTCCCGCACCCGCATCGGCAAGCTCACCGGCCTGTCCAAGCCCACCGCCTCGCAGCTCCTGGCCCGCCTGGAGGCGGCCGGGCTGGTGCTGGCGACCGGCACCACCGAGGGGCGGCCCGGCCCCAACGCCCAGCTGTACGAGGTCAATCCGGCCGCCGCGTACGCAGCGGGACTCGACGTCACCCCCGAGCGCGTCCTCGCCGCCGTCGCCGACGTCACCGGCCGGACCGTGGGCGCGTACGAGGTGCCCACGCCCGGCAGGAAGACCGCCGGGGCCGTCGTACGGCAGGTCACCGACGCCCTCGACGGCGCGGTGAAGGCGGCCGGCCTCACCCGGGCCGACGTGCGCCGGCTCGTCGTCGCCACCCCCGGCGCCTTCGACCCCACCACCGGCCGGCTGCGCTACGCCTCCCACCTGCCCGGCTGGCACTCCCCCGCGCTGCTCGACGACCTCGCCGCAGCACTGCCGATGCCGGTCGAGTACGAGAACGACGTCAATCTCGCCGCCGTCGCCGAACAACGGCTCGGCGCGGCCCGCGGCCACGAGGACTTCGTCCTGCTGTGGAACGAGGGCGGCCTCGGCGCCGCGCTCGTCCTCGGCGGCCGGCTGCACCGCGGCTGGACCGGGGGCGCGGGAGAGGTGGGTTTCCTTCCGGTTCCGGGCGCGCCCCTGGTCCGACAGGTGACCAAAGCCAACAGCGGCGGCTACCAGGAGCTGGCCGGCTCGCAGGCCCTCCCCCGGCTGGCCCGGGAGATCGGCATGAGCGCGGTCCCCTCCGGGCCGTACGCCGAGGCGGCCGCGACGCTCGTGGCACGGGCGGCCGCCGAGGACACCGTCCTGAACCGGCTGCTGCTCCAGACGTACGCGACCCGGCTCGCGACCGGTCTCGCCTCGCTCGTCTCCGTGCTCGACCCCGAACTCGTCGTCCTCAGCGGCGCCTCCCTGACGGCCGGCGGCGAAGTGCTGCGCGCTCTCGTCCAGGCCGAGCTGGAGGAGCTGGCCGCCTCGCGGCCCAAGCTGGTGATGGGCGACGTCACCGAACGGCCCGTGCTGCGCGGCGCGCTGGAGAGCGCGCTGGCCGCCGCCCGCGACGAGGTCTTCGACACTTCGCGCTAGTCCCACCCGCGCCCTCCCGGCTCCCCTCGCCTCACCCTCTTCTCCTCTCCTCTCACACCTCACCTCACCCTCCCCTGTCCCTGGAAGGCTCCGCCATGCCCACACGCATACCCGAAGTCGTCCGAAAGGCGGCTTTCGCCCTCACCGCCTCCACGGCCCTGCTGCTGAGCACCACCGCCTGTACCGGTCAGTCGGCCTCGGAGGCGAGCGACGACGCGTCCAAGGAGCAGACCATCACCTTCTGGCACGCCTGGAGCGCGCCGAACGAGGTGAAGGCCGTGCAGTCCCTGGTCGCGGGCTTCGAGAAGGCGCATCCCAACATCCACGTGAACGTCGTCGGCAACATGACCGACGACAAGATCAACCAGGCGCTGCGCGCGGGCGGCAGCAAGGCGCCCGACGTGATCTCGTCCTTCACCACCAACAACGTCGGCAAGTTCTGCTCCTCCGGCGCCCTCGTCGACCTCAACCCCTTCTTCAAGAAGGCGCACATCGATCCCGGCGCCACCTTCCCGAAGGCGATGAACCAGTACACCCAGTACGACCTCAACCGGTGCGCGGCGCCCCTGCTGGGCGACGCCTACGGGCTCTACTACAACAAGACGGCGTTCGCGAAGGCGGGCATCCAGACCCCGCCGAAGACCTGGTCCGAGTTCGAGACCGACGCCAAGAAGCTGACGATCGCCCAGGGCGACACGTACAAGCAGCTCGGGTTCATGCCGGACTACCACGGCTGGGAGACGACGACCGAGCACTACATGGGCCAGTTCTCGCCCACCTACTTCGACAGGTCCGGCAAGTCCACGATCGCCACCGACCCGGCCGTGGCCGGCGCCTTCACCCTGCAGAAGAAGCTCGTCGACGACCTCGGCGGCTTCCGGAAACTGGAGAAGTTCCGGTCCGGCCTCGGTGACGAGTGGGGCCCCAAGCACCCCTTCCAGACCGGCCAGGTGGCCATGCAGCTGGACGGCGAGTGGCGTCTGGGCATGGCGATGGACGCCAAACCGGGCTTCGAGATCGGCGTCGCCCCGCTGCCCGTCCCCGACGACCAGGCCGCCCAGTACGGCAAGGGCTACATCACCGGCACCATCGCCGGCATCGCCGCCACCAGCAAGAAGCAGAACGCCGCCTGGGAACTGCTGAAGTACATGACCACCGACACGGGCGCGGTCGTCGCGTTCTCCAACGCCATCCACAACGTGCCGTCCACGCTGGCCGCGCTGAAGTCCCCGGACCTGAAGTACGACCCGCGCTTCAAGACGTTCCTGGACATCGCCGCCAACCCGAACTCGACCACCTCCCCGGCCTCGGTCAACGGCGGCGTGTACCTGACGACCATCCAGCAGCTCGGCTACGACTACGAGAGCGGCAAGGTCACCGACCTGCAGACCGGCCTGCAGCAGGCCGCGAAGCAGATCGACACGGACATCGCGCAGGCGAAGTAGCGATGAGCGCCCTCACGTCGGCGTCCCGGCGCCCCTCGTCCGGCCGTTCATCCCGCCGTTCGCCCGGCCGCTCGCCCGGCCTCGCCGCGAAGCAGCGCAGGCAGGCCCTGCGGACGCTCGCCTTCCTCTCGCCCTGGTTGATCGGGTTCGCGGTCTTCTTCGCCTACCCGATGATCTCGACGGTCTACTTCTCGTTCATGCACTACGACGGCTTCAAGCCGCCGACCTGGAGCGGGACGAAGAACTGGACGTACGTCTTCGAGCACTACCCGTTCTTCTGGCCGGCCCTGCGCAACACCCTCTGGCTGGTCGTGATCATGGTGACGCTGCGGGTCCTGTTCGGGCTCGGGATCGGCATGCTGATCACGAAGATCAAGACGGGCACGGGGATCTTCCGGACCCTCTTCTACCTGCCGTACCTCGCCCCGCCGGTCGCTGCGACCATGGCGTTCGCGTTCCTGCTCAACCCCGGCACCGGCCCGGTCAACTCCCTCCTGGAGAAGATCGGCATCCCCGCCCCGGGCTGGTTCAACGACCCCGACTGGTCCAAGCCCGCCCTCACGCTGATGTTCCTGTGGGGCGTCGGCGACCTGATGGTCATCTTCATGGCCGCCCTGCTCGACGTGCCCAGGGAGCAGTACGAGGCGGCCGAGCTCGACGGCGCGTCGGCGTGGCAGCGGTTCCGGTTCGTCACCCTGCCCAACATCTCGCCGATCATCATGTTCGCGGTCGTCACCGGGGTGATCGCGGCGATGCAGTGCTACACGCAGCCGCTCGTCGCCGGGAAGGTCGCCTCCGGCGTGATCCAGGGCGCGGGCACCATGTTCGAGCCCGGCTACCCCGAGCACTCCACGCTCACCCTCCCCCAGCTCGTCTACAACCTCGGCTTCCAGCGTTTCGACTACGGCTCGGCCTGTGTCGTCGCCCTGGTCCTGTTCGCTCTCTCGATGGCGTTCACCGCGCTGTTGATGCGGCGCCGGGGCGGTCTCATCCAGGCAGGTGACTGACCATCATGACCCAAGTACTGGAACGTCCGCCCGAGTTGACGGCCCCGTCGTCGCCCGCCGAGCGCACCGCCCGCCGCAGGGCACTGCTGGAGTGGATCGCCGTCCACTCCCTGGGCGTGGCGGCCGCCCTCTTCTTCACGCTCCCCTTCGTGTTCGTGTTCCTCACCTCCCTGATGAGCGACTCGCAGGCGCTCAGCCGGGACCTGATCCCGCACACCTGGGAGTGGGGCAACTACCGCAAGGTCTTCGACACCCCCGGCTTCCTCACCTGGTGGCGGAACACGCTGATCTACGCGGGCCTGGGCACCGTCCTCACCGTCGTCTCCTCGGTGCCCGTGGCGTACGCGCTGGCCAAGTTCCGCTTCCGGGGCCGCAATCTGACGCTGATGCTGGTGATCTCGATGATGATGCTGCCGCCGCAGGTGGTCGTCATCCCGATGTACCTCTTCTGGGCCAAGCAGCTGGATCTGTCGGGCACCCTGTGGCCGATGATCATCCCGCTGGCGTTCGGCGACGCGTTCTCGATCTTCCTGCTGCGCCAGTTCCTGATGACGATCCCCAACGAGTACGTGGACGCGGCGAAGGTGGACGGCTGCGGTGATCTGCGCACCCTGCTGAAGGTCGTCCTGCCGATGGCGAAGCCCGGCATCGCCGCCGTCGCCCTCTTCCAGTTCTTCGCCGCCTGGAACGACTACTTCGGCCCGCAGATCTACGCCTCCGAGAACCCGAACGCGTGGACGCTCTCCTACGCCCTGGAGTCCTTCAAGGGCGCGCACCACACCGACTGGAACCTCACCATGGCGGCCACCGTGCTGGTCATGGCCCCCGTGATCCTCGTGTTCTTCTTCGCCCAGAAGGCGTTCGTCGAAGGTGTCACCCTTACCGGAGTAAAGGGTTAACAAGCCATGAAACTCACCGTGGTCGGCGGCGGCTCGACCTACACACCCGAACTCGTCGACGGCTTCGCGCGCCTGCGCGACACCCTTCCCGTGGAGGAACTGGTCCTCGTCGACCCGGCGGCCGACCGCCTGGAACTCGTCGGCGGTCTCGCCCGGCGGATCTTCGCCCGGCAGGACCACCCGGGCCGGATCGTCACGACGTCCGACCTGGACGCGGCCGTGGAGGGCGCCGACGCCGTGCTGCTGCAGCTGCGGGTCGGCGGCCAGGCGGCACGCCTGCAGGACGAGACCTGGCCCCTGGACTGCGGCTGCGTCGGACAGGAGACGACCGGCGCGGGCGGCCTGGCGAAGGCGCTGCGCACCGTCCCGGTGGTCCTGGACATCGCCGAACGCGTCCGTCGGGCCAACCCGCGCGCGTGGATCATCGACTTCACCAACCCGGTCGGCATCGTCACCCGCGCGCTGCTCCAGGCGGGTCACCGGGCGGTCGGTCTGTGCAACGTCGCGATCGGCCTGCAGCGCAAGTTCGCGGCCCTGCTCGACGTGGCGCCGGCCGAGCTGCACCTCGACCACGTCGGCCTCAACCACCTCACCTGGGAGTCCGGGGTGCGGCTGCACGGCCCCGAGGGCGAGGACGTCCTGCCGCGGCTGCTCGCCGGCCACGCCGAGGCGATCGCCGCCGACCTGCGGCTGCCCCGCCCGCTGCTGGACCGTCTGGGCGTGGTCCCGTCGTACTACCTGCGCTACTACTACGCGCACGACGAGGTCGTGCGGGAACTGCGCACCAAGCCGTCGCGGGCGGCGGAAGTGGCGGCGATGGAGAAGGAGCTGCTGTCGCTGTACTCCGACCCGGCCCTCGACGAGAAGCCGGCGCTGCTGGCCAAGCGCGGCGGGGCCTTCTACTCGGAGGCCGCGGTGGACCTGGCGGCGGCGCTGCTGACCGGCTCGGGCAGCCCCTACCAGGTGGTGAACACCCGTAACGCCGGCACGCTGCCCTTCCTCCCGGACGACGCGGTGATCGAGGTCCAGGCGGCGGTGGGCCCCAAGGGGCCGTCCCCGCTGCCGGTCCCCTCCCTCGACCCGCTCTGCACGGGGCTGATGGCGCACGTGACCGCCTACGAGGACCTGGCGCTGGACGCGGCCCTGCGCGGCGGCCGTGACCGGGTGTTCAAGGCGCTCCTGTCCCACCCCCTGATCGGCCAGTACGAGTACGCCGAAGAGCTGACCGACCGACTGGTCGCACACAACCGGGAGCACCTCGCGTGGGTCTGACGGCAGGCGTCCTCGCCATCGACGCGGGCAACAGCAAGACGGACGTCGCGGTCGTGGCGGCCGACGGGGAGGTGCTCGCCACGGCCCGCGGCGGCGGCTTCCGGCCGCCCGCGGTGGGCGTGGCGGCCGCCGTGGACGCCCTGGCGGACACCGTCACGCGCGCGTACGGGGCGGCCGGCGTCACGGCCGCGACCCATGTCTCGGCCTGTCTGGCCAACGCGGACCTGCCGGTGGAGGAGGAGCAGTTGGCGGCGGCCCTGCACGCACGCGCGTGGGGCGGGTCCGTGGACGTCCGCAACGACACCTTCGCGATCCTGCGGGCGGGCGTGGCCGACCCCCGGGGCGTCGCCGTGGTCTGCGGCGCCGGCATCAACTGCGTGGGCATGCGCCCCGACGGCCGTACCGCCCGCTTCCCGGCCCTCGGCCGCCTCTCCGGCGACTGGGGCGGCGGCTGGGGGCTGGCCGAGGAGGCCCTGTGGCACGCTGCGCGGGCGGCCGACGGCAGAGGCGGGCCGACGGCCCTCACCCGCACCCTCCCGGCCCACTTCGGCCTGCCGACCATGTACGCGCTGATCGAGGCCCTGCACCTGGAGCGCGTCCCGCCGCACCGCCGCCATGAACTGACCCCGGTCCTCTTCGCGACGGCGGCGGAGGGCGACGCGGTCGCGCGCGCGGTCGTCGACCGTCTGGCGGAGGAGGTGGTGACGATGGCGACGGTGGCGCTGACCCGCCTGGAACTGCTCGCGGAGGAGACACCGGTGCTGCTGGGCGGCGGAGTCCTGACGGCGGGCCACGGACAGTTGGACGACCGGGTGCGCGAACTGCTGGCGGCCCGGGCTCCCAAGGCGGTGGCCCGGGTGGTGCGCGCGCGGCCGGTGCTGGGGGCGGCGCTGCTGGGCCTGGACCGCGTGGGCGCGGCGGCGGACGCGCAGCGCACGACCCGGGAGTTCTTCGAGGCCTGAGCCCGGCATGCGCACGAAGCGCAGTCCCTCAGTACCTCAGGAGACCGGGGCGGCGGAGCCGCGTCGGCACGGCGGCTCCGTCGTCGGCGCGCGGCCCGACGTTCGCCCGGCGCGCGGCCGGCCCGCGCCCGCCCGGCGCTCACAACGCGAGCCCCCCGAAAGGAACCGAACACCCTCTGAAGACGTATTCATGAACAGGGGTGACTGCGATCTGATCAAGATCCAGTGAAGGCCGGTGCGCACGACACCTCCCGCCAGCGATACTTGCCGGCGGGAGATGACCATGGGGGAGGTCAAACAGTGGCAGACCTGGCAAGCCCGCCGACCAACACGACACCACCGCCGACACGCCGTACGGCGTTCGCCGAGGGCGTCGACACGGTCCGCGCCGCGGCGACGACCGAACCGGGGCGGCTCCGCATCATCGGCGCCCTCCTCGCGCTGCTCGTCCTCGCCTTCGGCGCGGTGACCGCCTGGCAGACGACCGACCGCGAGGCCGCAGCCGACGACGTGCTGCACAAGAGCCAGCCGCTCAGCTCGGCCGCCGCAGACATCTACCGCTCGCTGGCCGACGCCAACACGGCCGCCTCCAACGGCTTCCTGGCGGGGGGCCAGGAGACGGCGGCGACCCGGCAGCGCTACGAGGAGGACATCGACAAGGCGGCCGCCGAACTCGTCACCGCGGCGAGCAACGCCGATCCCGGCTCCCCCTCCACCGAGTTCATCACCCGGCTGAACAAGCTGCTGCCCGAGTACAAGGGCCTGGTGGAGCGCGCGCGGACGTACAACCGGCAGGGCTTCCCGGTCGGCGGCGCCTACCTGCGCTACGCCAACGAGAAGATGCAGGACGACATGCTCCCGGCGGCGGAGGACCTCTACCAGCTGGAGAACCGCCGGCTGCAGGACGACTACGGCGACGCGACCCCCTACCCCTGGGCGGCGATCGCGCTGGGCGTCCTCGCGCTGGCCGGACTCGCCTGGGCGCAGCACCGCAACTACCGCCGCACGAACCGTGTCCTGAACCACGGCCTGGTCGCGGCGTCGGCGGCCACCGCGGTCGTGCTGCTGTGGCTGGTCGTCGGCCACACGGTGGCCCGCTCGGGCCTGAACTCCTCCTACGACAACGGCGTCCGCTCGCTGAACGTGCTGCACGACGCCCGGATCGCCTCCCTCAAGGCGCGCGGCAACGAGAACCTGACGCTGGTGTCGCGCGGCGCCGAGACGGTGAAGGTCACGGCCGACGGCGACGAGATCACGCTCGACAAGTACGACCACGAGTTCACCACCGACATGGGCGCCCTCGACAAGGGCCTCGCGCTCGCGGCGAAGCTCGCCGACGACCGGTCGGGCGAGAAGCCGGTGGCGACGGCCGAGAGCAACATGGCGGAGTGGAAGAAGCGCCACACCGCGGCCCGTGCCCAGGACGACAACGGCAACTACGAGCAGGCGCTGGCCCTGGTGATCGGCGGCAAGGACGCCACCGGCGCGTGCTTCGACGGCGTCGACAAGAACCTGGCGATCGCGCTGGCGCACGAGCAGGCCGAGTTCAGGCAGGCCGCCGGGAACGGTCTGGACGCGATGACCGGCCTGTCGCTCGGCGCCGCCGTGCTCGCCGTCCTGGGCGCCGCGGGCGCGGTCCTGGGCATCGGCCGCAGACTGTCGGAGTACCGGTGATGGGGGGCGTGACGATGCGTGCGCGACGTGTGCGGGCCCGGCTGCGGGGCTGGGGCGGAGTAGGGGCGATGGCGGCCGTCTGCGCCCTCGCGCTGGCGCTCGTGCTGATGCTGCCGTGGGCCCGCTCCGGCGGCGCGGCGAGCCCCGGACAGGGCGGCGGCAAGGTCGCCGAGGCGAGCCAGGCGGCCGACGCCGACTGCAAGGATCCCGAGAAGCAGACGCTGGCGCCGTCGAGCGCGGACGGCCCGACGATCGCCGCGATCAAGGCCCGTCAGGGCGAGAAGCGCAAGCTGATCGTCGGCGTCGACCAGAACAGCTACCGCTGGGGCTACCGCGATCCCAACAACACCGGGGCGGCGCTGGAGGGCTTCGACATCGACCTGGTCCACCGCATCGCCCAGGACATCCTCGGCGACCCGAACGCGGTCCAGTTCAAGGCCATCCCGACCAACCAGCGCATCCCGGCCATCCAGGAGGGCCGGGTCGACATGGTGGTGCGCACGATGACGATCTCCTGCACCCGGCTGAACGACGTGGCGTTCTCCGCGCCCTACTTCAAGACCGGTCAGCAGGTCCTCGCCCCCAAGTCCTCCAAGATCACCGGCTATGACGCCACCCTGGCGAAGTCCAGGGTCTGCACGGCGGCCGGTTCCACGGCCAGCACCAAGCTGGCCGACGACGAGAAGGCCGGCAGGCTCGGGGCCGGCGTCGACATCGCCACCACCGTCCCCAACCAGCTCGACTGCCTCGTCCGGTTGCAGCTCGGCGAGGTCGACGCGGTGGTCACCGACGGCGCGCTCGCGGCCAGCCAGGCCGCCCAGGACCCGACGGTGGAACTCAAGGGCTCCCCCTTCACGACCGAGTACTACGGCGTGGCGATGAAGAAGGACGCCGACGATCTGGTACGCCGGGTCAACCAGATCCTGGTGCAGTACCGCGCGAGCGGCTGGCAGGCGTCGTACGACACATGGCTGTCGGCGACACTGGGCGCCGACGCGGCGACGTCCAGACCGCCCGCGCCGCAGTACCTGCGCACGAGCTAGCAGGCCGCCGGGGGAGGCAGGACGGCGGACACCACCGAGCGGACAACCACCGAGCGGACAACCGACACAGCAGCGAGAGGTGATCGATGGGCGTCACGGGACCCCCCGGGCCGGTGATGGACCGGGACGAGGTCGACCGTGCGCTGGCGCGGCTCGGCGCGGAGCACGAGGCGATCGAGACCTCGCTCCTCGCCCTGCAGGACCACGCGGGCCGCAGACTCCTCGAAGGCGCCGAGCTCACCGGCGTCACCAAGGAGCGCTGGGCGTCCGCGGAGGCGTCGATCACGTTGCTGTGGGCGTACTTCGACGCCTACACGGCCGCGCTGCGCGGCGCCCGCGAGATCCGCTCGCGCCGTCGCTGGTCCAGTCGCGACGACCTGGTGGAGCTGACGGAGCTGCTGCGCGGCGAGTCCGTCACGGTCGCCGGATCGGTCGTCGGCTCGGTCGCCGGCTCAGTCGCCGGATCGGCCGAGGCCCCGACGCTGCAGGGCACGGGCAAGCTCAGCCAGAGCTTCTCCCTCACCACCCTCGTCGACCGGATGAACGAGCTGTACGCGTCCTCGCTCGACATGGTCGTGACCGCCGACGCGGTGTGGTCGGCGCTGCCCGCGCGGATAGATTTACTGGCCGCCGAGCTCCAGCGCACGCGCCGGCTGGCGCACTCCGTCGGCGTCCGCCCCGGCGAACACCCTGCGGGCGACGACCTGGAGCGCATCACCCGCACGCTGACGTCCCTGCGCGAGCAGGTGGTGTCGGACCCGCTGGCCTTCTGGGTGCGCGCGCAGGGCAGTTCCGCGCCGGGCGGCGGCCGCCCGGACACCACGGTCTACGACCGCGAGGCGCGCGCCCTGGAGGACGTGCGCCGCGAGATCGACGCCGTGCTGACGGTCCGCCAGGACGCGGAACAGCGACTGGTGCGCCTGCGCGACGTCCTCAGCCGCGCCGACCGCACGCTCGCCGAGGCGCGCACCGCGCGCGGCGAGGTGCTGGCGAAGATCGCCGCCACGGAGGTGCCGGTGGTCAGCGGCCCGCCGACCGCGCTGCAGGAGCAGCTCGCGACGGCCGCCGAGTACCGCCGGCACGCCCAGTGGCACCGCCTGTCCCCGCTCCTGGAGTCCCTGGAGCAGAAGGCGGAGGACGAACTGCTGCGCGCCCGCGAGTCGTTGAGCGCGGTCACCCAGCCGCTGGCGGTCCGCGCGGAGCTGCGCGGCCGGCTGGACGCGTACAAGGCGAAGGTCGCCCGGCACGGACTCGCGGAGGACCCGTTCCTCATCGAGCGCTACGACGCGGCGCGCCGCATGCTGTGGAGCGCGCCCTGCGATCTGCGCGTCGCCGAACAGGCCGTCCTGCGCTACCAGCAGGCGGCCGCCGAACAGCTCACGGCGCCGCGTGTGCCGGAGCAGGGCGGCCTTGAGGACCGTAGGGGGGAGCAGTAGCCATGAGTCAGGCAGGACAGCCATGTCAGCGGCCGGGCTGCGAGGGGTCGTACGAGGACGTCGGCGACGGCGAGCTGTACTGCGACAACTGCGGTCTGGCCCCGGTCGTCTCGTCCGGGGGCCCCTCCTCCGGGGAGGGTCTGCTCGGCTCACCGCCGACCGGCGTGACCCGGGGCGGCAAGGAGGGCACGGGCAGCGCCGGTTCACGCTCCAGCGGGCGCAGCGCCCGCAGCACCCGTACGTCGTCCCAGTCGTCGAAGTCGCGCCGCTCGGTGTCCGGGCGGCTCTCGCGGTCCCTGTCGGGCAAGTCGACGGGGCGTTCGGTGTCGGTGCGCAGCTCCGGCTCGACGGCCGGTTCCTCCGGCCGGACCCGGCTGGGCGTCGGCCTGGTCTCGGTGCCGCAGGTGCCGAAGCCCGACCCGCGCGCGATGGTGCAGGAGAATCCCGAGGTCCCCGAGCGCAAGCGGTTCTGCTCGCGCTCCGACTGCGGTGCCCCGGTGGGCCGTTCGCGCGGCGAGCGGGAGGGGCGCACGGAGGGCTTCTGCACCAAGTGCGGCCACCCGTACTCCTTCGTGCCGAAGCTGAAGGCCGGGGACATCGTGCACGGCCAGTACGAGGTCGTGGGCGCCCTGGCGCACGGCGGCCTCGGCTGGGTCTACCTGGCCATCGACCGCCCGGTGCACGACCGGTGGGTCGTGCTGAAGGGCCTCCTGGACACCGGCGACCAGGACGCGATGGCCGCGGCCATCTCCGAGCGACGCTTCCTCTCCGAGATCGAGCACGCCAACATCGTGCGGATCTACAACTTCGTCGAGCACCTCGACCAGCGCACCGGCTCCCTCGACGGATACATCGTCATGGAGTACGTCGGCGGCAAGTCCCTCAAGGAGATCGCCAACGACCGTCGCACACCGCAGGGGAAGCGGGACCCGCTCCCGGTCGAGCAGGCCTGCGCGTACGGCATCGAGGCGCTCGAGGCGCTCGGCCATCTGCACAGCCGCAACCTGCTGTACTGCGACTTCAAGGTCGACAACGCGATCCAGACCGAGGACGAGCTCAAGCTGATCGACATGGGCGCGGTCAGACGGATGGACGACGACGCGTCGGCCATCTACGGCACGATCGGCTACCAGGGCCCGGAGGTAGCCGAGGTCGGGCCGTCGGTCGCCTCCGACCTGTACACCGTGGGCCGCACGCTCGCCGTCCTCACCTTCGACTTCCAGGGCTACACGACCGCCTTCGTGGACTCCCTGCCCGACCCCGACAACATCGAGGTCTTCCGCCAGTACGAGTCGTTCTACCGGCTCCTCGTCCGGGCCACCGACCCCGACCCGGCACGCCGGTTCGCCTCGGCGCAGGAGATGGCCGAGCAGCTGACCGGCGTGCTGCGCGAGGTCGTCTCGCTGCAGAGCGGCCGGGCGCGGCCCGCGCTGTCGACGCTGTTCGGGCCGGAACTCAAGGTCACGGACACGGAGCTGTTCCCCAAGCTGGACGGTGAGGTGTCACGGCTGGGCGCGCGGGTGGCGGTCAACTCCCGTCGTCTGTTTGGGGGTTACGGGTCCGCCCGGCCCGTTCCCGTTCCCGCTCTCGCGCTCGCCGGTGGGACGGGCGGCGCGGCCACGCCGTCCGGCGCCCCGGGCGCGGCGCCCGGCCTGCCCGGCACGCCCGGCGCCGCACCGGCGCTCGCCTTCGCGGGCGGCGCCGGCGTCGTCCCCGCGGGCGGCCCGCTGCCGGGCGCGGGCGGCGCTTCGCCGGGGGCGGGCGGCGGTTCCGCCGCGGGGGGCGGCGCACCCGCGGTCGTCCCCGGCGGCCTGGTGAAGACCGTCCCCGCACCCGCCGCGGCCCTCGCCCTGCCCGTCCCCCATGTCGACCCCTCCGACCCCAACGCCGGTTTTCTGGCGGGCCTGTTGGCGTCCGCGCCGGCCGAGCTGATCTCGGCCCTGACGGCCGCGCCGGCGCCGTCGGTCGAGACCCGGCTGCGGCAGATCCGCGCCTGGCTGGAGAACGGCGACCACCAGGCCGCCCTCGCCTCCCTCCGCGAGCTGGAGGACGAACAGTCCGACGACTGGCGGGTGGTCTGGTACCGGGGCGTGGCCGCGCTGGTCACCGGCGACCACGAGGGCGCCGCACTGGCCTTCGACGCGATCTACGACGCCTTCCCGGGCGAGCCCGCGCCCAAGCTGGCGCTCGGCCTGTGCGCGGAGGTGCTGGGGCAGCTCGACAACGCCGCCGAGTACTACCGCCTGGTGTGGTCGACCGACCCCAGCTATGTGAGCGCGGCGTTCGGCCTGGCGCGCGTGCAACTGGCCGCCGGGGACCGCAGTCGCGCCGTCCGGACGCTGGAGTCGGTGCCGGAGTCGTCCATCCACTACACGGCCGCGCGGGTCGCGGCCGTGCGGGCCCGGCTCCGGCAGCGGACCGCTCTCGCCTCCGACGTACCCTTCCAGGAGGACCTCGTCGCCGCCGCGGCGCAGGTCGAGGCGCTGGACGCGTACGGCCTCGACCCGACGCGGCGCGAGCAGTTGTCCGCCGAAGTCCTCGGCTGCGCCCTCGACTGGATACTCTCCGGTGGCCGGGACGCGGCGCCGGCCGCCCGGTCTCTGCTCGGCAGCGAACTGGACGAGCGAGGGCTGCGCTTCGGCCTGGAGCGCTCGTACCGCACGCTGGCCCGGCTGGCGACCGGCGGCGAAGAGAGGATCGACCTGGTGGAACGCGCCAATCGTTACCGCCCCCGGACGTGGGTGTAGTCAATGTCGCAGATGCCCCGGCAGGCCGCCCTGCCGACGTGCCCGAGCTGCGCGGAGCCGCTCGACGCGGGTGACCGTTTCTGCGGTGCGTGCGGATACGACCTGTCCGCCGTGCCGCGCCCGGACGACCATCCGACCCTTACGATGAACGGCTCCGCGCAGCCGGCCCCCGCGCAGGGGACGACGCACGGCACGGGCACGGCGGGACCTGCGGGAGCCGAGGCGCTGGGCGTGAACGGCACGGCCGTCCCGGGCGCGGACGCGAGCGGCGTCCCCGGCGTGCCCGGGGCCCCGCTGCCGCCGCTCGCCGCGGCGGGCCCGGGCGCGCCCGTCGCCGGGGTCCGGTTCGACCGGCCCTCGGAGCCCGACGAGTACGCCCTGCAGGCGCCCGACCCCCGGGTGGCCGCCGAGGCCGCGGCGGTGGCCGAGACCGCGAAGGTGTGCGTGGCCTGCCGCGCGGGCCGGGTGGACGACGACGGTTACTGCGAGAACTGCGGACACGCCCAGCCGCGCGAACGCGACCACATGGAGGCGGAGTCGGGCCCGATCGCCGCCGTCAGCGACCGCGGACTGCGCCACCACCGCAACGAGGACGCCTTCGGCCTCGGCTGCACCGCGCTCCCCGACGGCTCGCCCGCGCTCGTGGCGATCGTCTGCGACGGAGTGTCGTCCGCGACCCGCCCCGACGACGCCTCCCTGGCCGCCTCGAAGGCGGCGAGCGAGTCCCTGCTGGCGGCCCTGCCGCAGGGAGCGCACCCCCAGCAGGCGATGCACGAGGCGATCGTCGCCGCCTCGCACGCGGTCAACGCGCTGGCCGACGAGCCGGCCACGGCCCGCGAGCAGGCCCCGCACCAGAACGCCCCCGCCTGCACACTCGTCGGATCGGTGGTCACCGCCGGTCTGCTGGTCGTCGGCTGGGTCGGCGACAGCCGTGCCTACTGGGTTCCCACGGACCGCAGTTCGCCCCCGGCCCGGCTCACCGAGGACGACTCGTGGGCCGCGCAGATGGTCGCAGCGGGCCTGATGAGCGAGGCGGAGGCCTACGCCGACGAGCGCGCCCACGCGATCACCGGCTGGCTCGGCGCCGACGCCTACGAACTGGAGCCGCACACCGCTTCCTTCAAGCCGGACCGGCCCGGTGTCGTGGTGGTGTGCACGGACGGCCTGTGGAACTACGCGGAGGCCGCTGAGGAGATGGCCGAGGTCCTCCCGCCGGACGCCGCCGGCCGGCCGCTGCACAGCGCACGGGTACTGGTCGGCCACGCCCTCGACGGCGGGGGCCACGACAACGTAACAGTGGCCCTCGTGCCGTTCCCCGCCCCCGTCCAGGGGGCAGGATCGGCCTGAGGCCGCGGCACGGGAACGCCGGGACACCCGGCAACCGGGGCACCGGGGCACCGGGGCACCGGGGCACCGGGGCACCGGGGCACCGGGGCACCGGGGCACCGGGGCACCGGGACATCTGAACACCGGAGCACCAGAACGCCGGGGACGCCGGGGACACCGGAAGCGCCGCCGGCACGGGGACACATGGGGAAGCACGCGCACGGACCGGTGGGGACCGGTCCGTGTCCAGACATCGCCCTGCGAACGTGGGGTTTTCCGAGGGGGATCTGAGCAGGCATGGCCAATTTCTCGAAGTCGAACGTGCCGCAGTTCTCGGTGGACGTCTACCAGAACGAGTACCTGCCGGAGGGCGGTCGCGAGGTCAACGCGATCGTCACGGTCACCGCCACCGGCGGCGGCACGGTGGGCAGCGCGGTCGCCGCGCCGCACCTGTACGCGCGGGGCCAGGGCCCGTCCGCCGCCGTGGCGATCATGGTGGACTGCTCCGGCTCGATGGACTATCCGCCGACCAAGATGCGCAACGCCCGCGACGCCACCGCCGCCGCCGTCGACACCCTGCGCGACGGGGTGCACTTCGCGGTGATCGGCGGCACGCACGTCGCCAAGGAGGTCTACCCGGGCGGCGGCCGGCTCGCGGTCGCCGACGCGACCACCCGCGAGCAGGCCAAGCAGGCGCTGCGCCGGCTGAGCGCGGGCGGAGGCACGGCCATCGGCACCTGGCTGCGGCTCGCCGACCGACTGCTGTCCACGGCCGACGTCGCCATCCGGCACGGCATCCTGCTCACCGACGGCCGCAACGAGCACGAGTCGCCGCAGGACCTCAGGGCCGCCCTCGACGACTGCGCCGGACGGTTCACCTGTGACGCCCGCGGCGTGGGCACCGACTGGGAAGTGAAAGAAGTCACAGGGATCGCCTCCGCCCTGCTCGGCACCGCCGACATCGTCGCCGATCCGGCCGGCCTCGCCGCCGACTTCACGCAGATGATGGAGACGGCGATGGGCAAGGAGGTCGCGGACGTCGCCCTGCGGCTGTGGACCCCGGTCGGCACCGCCGTCAGGTTCGTCAAGCAGGTCGCGCCGACGGTCGAGGAGCTGACCGAACGCCGCACCGAGGCGGGCCCGCGCGCGGGCGACTACCCCACCGGTTCCTGGGGCGACGAGTCCCGCGACTACCACGTGTGCGTCGAGGTCCCCGCGGCGAGCGTCGGCCAGGAGATGCTGGCCGCGCGCGTCTCGCTGGTGATCCCGCAGCCTGAGGGCGCCGTCCACAACCTGGGGGCGCAGGGGTTGGTGCGAGCCGTGTGGACCGACGACATGGCCGCCTCCACGTCGATCAACCCCCAGGTCGCCCACTACACGGGCCAGGCCGAACTGGCCCAGGTGATCCAGCAGGGGCTGGATCTGCGCAAAGCGGGCGATATGGATGGAGCGACGGCGAAACTGGGCCGGGCGGTGCAGCTCGCGAGCGTCTCGGGGAACGCGGATACTGCGAAACTGCTTGCGAAGGTGGTGGACGTGGTCGACGCGACGACAGGTACTGTGCGACTGAAGGCCAAGGTCGCGGACGCCGACGAGATGACGCTCGAGACCCGGTCCACAAAGACTGTTCGTGTAAAGAAGTGACCTGAACGAGCCTCCGGGACACCGCAGGCCTCCGGGACACCGAAGGAGAGAGGGGGACGCGCCGACATGCCGACCTGCCCGAACGGACACCAGTCGGGTTCCGACGACTGGTGCGAGGTCTGCGGTCACCGCATGGCCGGTGCCGTGCCCCCGCCCCCTCCCCCGCCGCCCCCGCCCGGCGGTTACGGCTTCCCGCCTCCCCCGCCCGGCCAGGGCGGGCAGGGCGGCCAGCCCGGAGGACGTCATTCGTCCGCCGGGCCCCAGCACGAGCCCGAGCTCTGCCCGCAGTGCCGCACGCCCCGCGAGGGCGGTGCGCCGTTCTGCGAGGAGTGCCGCTGGAACTTCCTGACCAACACGGCGACCTCGTACACCCCGGCCGCCCCACGCCCCCCGGCCTCCGGCCCGGGCGCGGGCGGTCCGGGCGGTCCGGGCCCGCAGGGTCAGGGCCCCGGTGGTCAGGGCCCCGGTGGTCAGGGCGGACGGTTCCAGCCGCCTCCTCCGTCCTACGGGGGCAGCGACTCCTTCGACTACCAGGGTTCACGCCCGTCCCAGGTGAACCGCCCCGCCGAGCCGATCCCGCCGTTCGGCGGCGAGCCCTCGGGACCGGGCGGACCCGGTGGTCAGGGCGGTCCGCCGCCGTTCGGACGCGAGCCCTCCGGTCCGGGCGGACCCGGCAGCACGGCCGGCGGTCCCCCGCCGGGCGCCTACGGTCGTGACCCGTCCGGTCCGGGCGGCAGTCCCTTCGGACGCGAGCCGTCCGGCCCCGGCGGTCGTCCTCCCGGCCCGCCCGGCGACCCCTTCGGACGCGAACCGTCCGGCCCGCCCTCGGACCCCTACCGGCGTGAGCAGCCCGGCCAGTCCTCCGACCCCTTCGGACGCGAACCCTCCGGTCCCTCCGGCGACCCCTTCGGACGCGAGCCCTCGGGCCCCGGCGGCGGCCGTCCTCCGGGCCAGGGCGGTCCCTCTGGTCCCTCTGGTCCCGGTGGTCCCGGTCAGGGAGGTCCGTCCGGCTTCGGCGGCGACCCCTCGCGGCCGGTCCCGCCGCCGACCGGTCCCCATCCCACCGCCGGCCCCGGCTTCCCGGGCCAGGGCGGTCCCGGCGGTCCCGGCGGACAGGGCGGCCGCGGCGGCCAGAACGGTCCCGGCGGTCCCGGCGGGCAGGGCGGCCCCGGAGGCCAGGGCGGCCCCGGAGGCCAGGGCGGCTACGGACAGGGCGGTGGTCCCGGAGGCCAGGGCATTCCGCAGGCCTACCAGCCGTCCGGTCCGTCGGCCCCGTCCGGCTTCCCGCAGGAGACCGGCCGGCCACAGCCCGGCGGCCGGCCCTTCGGCGGCGGTGACGACGACTGGGTGCTCCCCCCGCCGTCGCACACGGGTCCCGGCCAGGGCGACCCCAGGAACCCCGGCCCGGGCCAGGGCGGCGGTGGCTACGGCTACCCGCAGCCCGGCGGCACGCAGGCTCCGCCCCCGCCCGGCCCGTCGTTCCAGCAGCAGCCGACGACCTGGACCGCGACGATCGGCCCGGACCGCGCGTACTTCATGGCGATGATGCACCGCTCCGGCCCCGAGGCCGCGGGACTGAACCTGCCCGCGTACTCGCCCGAGCAGCAGCGCACGCTCACCGGCAACCAGATCACCATCGGCCGCCGTCGCCACTCCACCGGCGAGACCCCCGACATAGACCTGTCGGTGCCGCCGGAGGACCCGGGCGTCTCGCACCAGCACGCGGTGCTGGTCCAGCAGCCGGACGGCAGCTGGGCCGTCGTCGACCAGAACTCGACGAACGGCACCACGGTGAACGGCTCCGAAGAACCGATCCAGCCGTTCGTCCCGGTACCGCTGCAGGACGGCGACCAGGTGCACGTCGGCGCCTGGACGACGATCACGATCCGCCGCGGCTGAGCGAGGTCCGCTAGGCCCGCGGCGCGGCGGAACCCGTCGAACCCGACGGACCGGATGAACCCGGCGAACCCGGCAGGGGCCATGCGTACGGCCCCTCCGGCGCGTCGAGCCAGGCCCAGGCGTGCCCGGGGCCGACCGTGATGCCGTAGCGCTCCCGCCCCGGCATGCCCTCGCGCTCCCACAGGGCGTACGCCTCCTGCGGGTCTAGGGCGCCCCGGGTCAGGGTCAGCAGGAAGCGGAACAGGTCGCTCTCCCTGGCCCGGTGCGGGATCCCGGCGAGCGCCACCGGTTCCGGCTCGGGCCGGTCCGCCCCGCGCAGCGGCACGAAGAAGGCGGGGGTGTGCAGAAAGCGCCCCTCGGCATGCCCGGCGTCCCGCACGGTCAGCAGAATCAGTCCGGTGGCCAGCGGCGCCAGGACGAGCGCGCCGGGCGCGCACTGGGCGAGCCAGGCAGAAGGGATCGAGGCCAGCGTGCAGGTCGCGATGATCCGGTCGAAGGGGGCGCGCTCGGGCACGCCACGCGCCCCGTCGCCCGTGACGACGGCCGGTCGGTACCCGGCGTCGGCGAGATGCCTGCGGGCGGACTCGGTGATCTCCGGATCCAGGTCGACGGTGGTGACGTCGGCGTCTCCGAGCCGGTACGACAGCAGCGCCGCGTTGTAGCCGGTGCCCGCGCCGATCTCCAGGACCCGGTCGCCGTCCTCGATGCGCAGTTCGGCCAGCATCAGCGCCATCAGGGAGGGCTGGCTGCTGGAGGAGAGCAGCACGCCGTCGCGGAGCCGGGTGGCCAGCGGGACGTCCTCGTAGGCGCCGCGCAGCCACCGTTGCCTGCTGCGCGGGTCGGAACTCTCGCACCAGCGCCGTTCGTAGCCGCCGACGCCGCTGACGTAGTAGTAGGGCACGAAGAGGTGGCGCGGGACGGTCGCGAAGGCCTCCCGCCACCGCGGGTCGGCGGCGAAGGCGCCGCTCGCGTCGATCTCGCGCACCAGCGCGGCCCGCTCCGCGGCGGCGAGGTCCGCGAGCCTTCCGCCGATCGCTCCGAGTTCGTGCTCACCCATGCCTCCACTGTGCGGGGCGGCACGCCCCGAGGCGAACCTTGCGGGCGAGGCGCGCGTGTCGGCGGCGGGTGGCGGGTGGCCGAGAACCGGTGGCGGGCGCGGTCGGTGGCCGTAGTCCTAAGCCTCAAGTCCTCCGTCTTCGCGTCTGAGACCATGGGAGGCGTGAAAGAGATTCGGCGCGGCACGCTTCAGGAGCAGACCTTCTACGAGCAGGTCGGTGGGGAGGAGACCTTCCGCCGACTGGTCCACCGTTTCTACCAGGGAGTCGCCGAGGACCCGATCCTGCGGCCCATGTACCCGGAGGAGGACCTGGGTCCGGCCGAGGAGCGGTTCGCGCTGTTCCTCATGCAGTACTGGGGCGGCCCGACGACGTACAGCGAGCACCGCGGCCACCCGCGGCTGCGCATGCGGCACGCACCCTTCGTCGTGGACCGAGCCGCACACGACGCCTGGCTGAAGCACATGCGCGAGGCGGTCGACGAGCTCGGCCTGTCCGAGGAGCACGAGCACACGCTGTGGAACTACCTGACGTACGCGGCCGCGTCGATGGTGAACACCCCGGAGTAGCCCCGCCCAGGGGTCTCCTTGACGCCAGGGGACTCCGTGACGCCAGGGGACTCCGCGACGTCAGTGAACGCTGACGTCGAGCATTCCCAGGCTCCCCGACCGTCGCACGGCGATCGACCCGTACGGTGTCCGCAGCCGCAGCCACGCGCCGAGCGAGAGCAGCGCGAGGTCCCCGGAACCCGTCGAGGGCCGCAGGAAACCGAGCGACTGGGCCGCGTGCACGGCCCGCACGGGCAGGCCGGTGTCGCCGACCGTCCGGGACCAGATCTCCCGCCCGATCCGGTCGAGTTCGGCCCGCGTCCGCAGCTCGGCGGCCAACTCCTCGCTGCGCGACCGGAATTCGGCGACTGCCGCGCCGACCGTGGCGCGCAGCGCGTCCGGCGAGGGCAGCGCGGGCTCGGGCCGCCAGCCGCCGCGCGGCGGCAGCACACCGGCCCACGGCGGACCGGTGACGGCGGCGGGAACGGCGGCCGTGGCGGCGCTCTCGTCGACGGCCTCCAGCAGCTCACCGGCCGACACGGTCACGTCCAGCGTGACGTCCAGGCCGTTCTCGTACGGCTTGGCCAGCCGGACCGCGCGGACCGCGAGCACCTCGAAGGACGGCGGCCGGCCGAAGACGGCGAGCGCGGTGCCGGCCGCCTGCAGGCGCACGGCCGCGCCACGGTCGTAGTGGAGCAGCCGGGAGAGGAAGGCCGCGAGGTCCGCCGCCTCCCCCTCGTCGGCGAGGTGGAGCACCGTCATGCGGCGACGGCCTCCTTGCCGGCCTCTTGGTCGTCGTCCCGGTACTCCGACAGGAACTCGCGCTCCTCGGCGGTGAGCCGGCGCGGACGCTCGGCCTCGAAGTCGAACGGCACGACCACCGTCGAGGCCCGGACGTAGACGTGGTCGCCGTCCTTCACCTCAGAGGTGATCGTGAAGGAGGCGGCCCTGATCTCCGTGATCCACAGCTCGATGTCCACCGGGGTGTGCCGGTGGACGAGCTGCCGCTTGTAGTCGATCTCGTGGCGCGCCACCACGGACCCCTGCTGGAAGTCCTTCTCCGGACGGAACAGGAAGTCGATACGGGCTTCCTCCAGATAGCGGATGAAGACCGCGTTGTTGACATGGCCGTAGGCGTCCATGTCGGACCAGCGCAGCGGACAGCGGTAGAGGTGGCGCAAGATCGATCAGCCCCGGGTCAGCTTCTTGTAGGTGGCGCGGTGCGGACGCGCGGCGTCCGGGCCCATCCGCTCGATCTTGTTCTTCTCGTACGACTCGAAGTTGCCCTCGAACCAGAACCACTTGGAGTCACCCTCGTAGGCGAGGATGTGCGTGGCGACCCGGTCGAGGAACCACCGGTCGTGGGAGACGACCACGGCCGCACCCGGGAACTCGAGCAGCGCGTTCTCGAGGGAGGACAGGGTCTCGACGTCGAGGTCGTTCGTCGGCTCGTCGAGGAGGAGCAGGTTGCCGCCCTGCTTGAGGGTGAGCGCGAGGTTGAGACGGTTGCGCTCGCCGCCGGAGAGCACGCCGGCCGGCTTCTGCTGGTCCGGACCCTTGAAGCCGAAGGCCGAGACGTACGCGCGGGACGGCATCTCGACCTGTCCGACGTTGATGTAGTCCAGCTCGTCGGAGACGACGGCCCACAGCGTCTTCTTGGGGTCGATGTTCGCGCGGCTCTGGTCGACGTACGAGATCTTGACGGTCTCGCCGACCTTGATGGATCCGGAGTCGGGCTCTTCCAGGCCCTGGATCATCTTGAACAGCGTGGTCTTGCCGGCGCCGTTCGGGCCGATGACCCCGACGATGCCGTTGCGCGGAAGCGTGAAGGAGAGATCGTCGATGAGGACCTTCTCGCCGAACGCCTTGGAGAGGTTGTTGACCTCGACGACGATCGAGCCGAGCCGCGGACCCGGCGGGATCTGGATCTCCTCGAAGTCCAGCTTCCGCATCTTGTCGGCCTCGGCCGCCATCTCCTCGTACCGGGCCAGACGGGCCTTGGACTTGGCCTGACGTCCCTTGGCGTTGGAGCGCACCCAGTCCAGCTCTTCCTTGAGCCGCTTGGCGCGCTTGGCGTCCTTCTGCCCCTCGACCTTGAGACGGGTCGCCTTGGTCTCGAGGTAGGTGGAGTAGTTGCCTTCGTAGGGGTGGGCGCGACCGCGGTCGAGCTCCAGGATCCACTCGGCGACGTTGTCGAGGAAGTACCGGTCGTGGGTGACGGCGACGACGGTGCCGGGGTACTTGGCGAGGTGCTGCTCCAGCCACTGCACGGACTCGGCGTCCAGGTGGTTGGTGGGCTCGTCGAGCAGCAGCAGGTCGGGGGCTTCCAGCAGCAGCTTGCAGAGCGCGACGCGACGGCGCTCACCGCCGGAGAGGTTGGTGACGGGCCAGTCGCCGGGCGGGCAGCCCAGGGCGTCCATGGCCTGCTCCAGCTGGGTGTCCAGGTCCCACGCGTTGGCGTGGTCGAGGTCCTCCTGCAGCTTGCCCATCTCGTCGAGCAGCGCGTCCGAGTAGTCGGTCGCCATCAGCTCGGCGACCTCGTTGAAGCGCCTGAGCTTGCCCATGATCTCGGCGGCGCCGTCCTGCACGTTCTCCAGAACGGTCTTGGACTCGTCGAGCGGCGGCTCCTGCAGCAGCATGCCGACGCTGAATCCGGGCGACAGGAAGGCGTCGCCGTTGGAGGGCTGCTCGAGCCCCGCCATGATCTTCAGAACGGTGGACTTACCGGCACCGTTCGGCCCGACCACACCGATCTTCGCGCCGGGCAGGAAGCTCAGCGTTACGTCGTCAAGGATGACCTTGTCGCCGTGTGCCTTGCGCGTCTTGCGCATGGTGTAGATGTACTCAGCCAAGAGAAACCGTCCGGCAGCTTGAAATCAGGCAGTGGGCAGATACACCCCATCTTGCCTGAGGTCCACCCCCGGGTGGTAACCCATATGGTCGGCGCGCTGTGAGCTGGGGTTTCGTCCTGGACGACTGCGGCAGATCTGTCACTGTCGGTCACTGGTGAGTGGCCCCGGTCACCCTCACACGGCCCAGAGACGGCCCAGCATTGATCATCACGGTCCGGCCAGGTGACCGACTGCGGGCACCTTCGACGTGGGCCGCCCGAGCCTCAGCCGACGACAGCTGGCCACGGCGGCGGGCCTGCCGAACGACCAGGCGCGCGTGTGCCTCGCTACACCCCCACCGGCCTCAGCCACGTTGCCTCTGTGTTGGCTGTTGGTTGGCGTCGGGTGCCCTTGGACGGCTCAGGGACGGCGCGGACGTCACCTATTGCAGGCGACAACGACGCCCAGGATCACGAGAGCGATCAAAAACATCGCTAAGCAGCCGCCTACGGCACTCTCCGCTTCCGCCACGATCCCTTTGGGCTTCGGCCGAGATCTCTCGTAGTCGTGCATGCCCCGCGCTACTGCGCGCCTGATCTCTTCTTCGTCCACGTTCTGCCCCCACGTCACACCGCGTTCCTTCAACGCGGCCCGAGGCAACCTACCCGCTAGCGCACCGCCCGTCTGACCTCTTCGTCCCGAACTCTCGGCTGGGAGGTCATCAGGTTCAGGTGGGCTGGTCGGTCGGCCACAGATAGCTGTTGTCGGTCGGCTGCGGCCGAGGAGGTTGCTGTACTCCGCTGCTGTATCGCAACTATCACCCTCCGCTGCGAACCACCACCTGGCCTCAGCCGCGCTCCCGGTGCCCGGGATACACAGCTCTGCCGAGTCGGCCTCATGTGGGTGACCTTGCTCAGGATTGGATACGACTTCGTCTGGGCCCCAGTCGACGCACAGTCAGTCACGATGGCGAGTGCGCCGCCCGACCGGGCGCGAGTGCCTCTGTACACCCCGACCGGTCTTGACCACGTTGTCGTGTGAGCAGCGGAAGGCCAAGGAACGAGATACTGCAATTGGGCTAATGCGCGGAGTAATCATCTTTTCGTGCGGGTAAGGGTTAATAGGTGTTGAGCTGTGAAGATTACAGCAGGAGTTCGGGGAGTTATGTCACAGAAATTACTGAGCCATGGAAATTAATACCCCTCGGGTGTTGCCGCAGGAAGTGCAAGACATCGCTCTATTGTTGTTGGAGCATCCACGAGCGTGGCGAATGCGTGCAGTGGAGCGAGTTGAACTGTCAAGTGAGCTATGGGCAGAACATGATAGGGAAATTCACGTCCGGCCACTCGGCGAGGTCGCCCACAAACATCACACAAGGCGGGGCCATATCCCCAACCTGCAAACGTTGATGGGCCGCCTCCAGGAGGACAAGAAAGAGCGCATCAGCCTGATTTTGCCGATCACGGCACTACCTAGGGTACCTATTCTTGATCTGAATATCACTGTGGCGGGGAAGCGGGTCTATAGGCTTCCTCTTTGGGAGGGGGCCTTGCTTCAGGCTGCCTTCATGAGGAATCTCGCGGAGAATGCCGGTCTTGGTCCGCTCTCAGAGAAGTTGTCCATGCTTCTTGCGGCGCAATTTTATTATCCGTCTTATGCGTACGAGTCGACGCTTGCACGCTATGAAAGGCTGACACGATACCCAATTAGTTGGTGGCGTCGAACCAGAAAATTGTGCAACAAGGTTGATCCCATGCGTGAATATCTAAGCTCGCAATTGGGATTTGTCATCTATGATAGCGCATACGAGAGGTGGGTGCATATTAAAGAGGAGATCAGTCGAGCGGTGAAGGATTATGAGCCAGAGGATTACAAAAGTCCCACAGAAAACCCTTTGATTGCCCTTCCGCAGTTTGCAAGGGAGTTCGCGAGAAGGTGCCGACAGGAACTTAAGGCGGGCGATGTTACGGATGCGCTAGTTGAACTTCAATCGCTCATCAATGGTGCGCAAAACGTGCAAGAGTCAGAGCAGGCTGAATACAGTAAGAGATTCCTTCGGGCATATGCTGGATTCGGGCTGAGGTGGATGATGTTCGCTCGGTGCCGAGTGCCTAAAGACAGTCCATTCGTGATCACGGTGAGCGAGAAGCGCCCCATCGTCTTTACGCGCAAGAGGAGCAAAAATCCCAACAGGAACCCTAACATGCATCTCCTCGTGGGAAAAACCGCTTGGAAACTCATCACATTCCGTGACGCGGAGACCAACCATGTGAGTATTCGCGTGTCTGACCCTGCTGTGCGGCTTGCTCATTGGCCGGAAGATGAGCAGGTTCTGGCTGACGGATGTGCTCCTGTTGAAAAGATCCCCGATGAAGAAGAACGCACCTCTGAGCTGTATGTTAGGCATGATGCTTCCGAAGCGCGCGATGAGCGCCTCTGGATTAAATGTCACCTGCGACTATCGCGGCTATCCTCATGGATGCTCAGTTTCACTATCGGAATTACGCTGACTGCTCTGGGTTTGTTGTGGTGGCGCGGGATTGGTGAATATCGGACCAGTGGGGCGAAGCAAGGGCTAGGGGCCAAGGATGCAGCTGTTATCCTCATTCCCGTCGCCTTTGCCGCAGCCACCTTGCTTGCGCGCGAGTCTTCTACAATGGGCATGCGTCTCCGCAGAGTACGGCAATCAATCCTCTTGGGGCTGCTTTTCGCGTTGCTAGGGTCGGCCTTCATTCTTTACTTCGTTCACCATGTAAACTAGGCCGTATGCAGCCTGTCCCGCAGCGGCGCCAGAGGATATTGACGCGTTGGCGGTCGCCATGACATGGCTGGCCTGCTCGACGACGTGGCGACCCACTTCGAGGCCTGAGGCTCGTCAGTCCGTCTCGATGACAGCCAGGACAAGCCGTCTCTGTCACTCGCCATCCGCTTGCATCATCGGCCCGCCGACGCACCCTGAATGACGGGGCATCACGATCCCTTGGATCAAGCCTTGTCGTACAGGCTGGTCATCGACTGATCGCACGGTACCGTGATAGGTCGGTGACAGTGCGTGTGGAGGAGGGGGCAGGTGCAGCAGCCTGATGCCCGCAAGAAGACGATCAACCCCAGCGCGTACAACGCACTAGCCGACGCACTCTGGTTGATCTACTGGAACAAAGATCCCTTTGAGCTGTACGTCCGCGGGATGCTGAAGGACCACAGCGAGCTCCTGCCGCAGCTCAACTTCCAGGCCACCAAGCGCGAAGTCTCCGGCCAATTGGTCAAACTGTTGCGGGCCAATGAGACCCGGTACCTGGACGTGACCGTGGCGCTCATGCTCGACATCGCCGCCATGGACCGGTTTCCGAACCTCGAACGACAGGTCGATGGTGACGTCATGGTGGCCAAGGCCACGGCGGCCGTCGCGGAACTGCGGCGCTGGACAGGCAAACAGCAGGACATCATCAAGGAGCACGAGGAGCACGCGGCGGCCATAGCCGAGAGTGCGAAGAAGGACCAGGACGGCCGGGTCTTCGCTCAAGCTCATGACGATCTGAAGCAACGGTTCATCGTGATGCACGCGGCGACCGACAAGCACCAGCGGGGGACGGACTTCGAGGGCTTCATCAACGAGCTGTTCGCCCTGTACGACTTGGAGCCGCGGGCGGCATACATCATGGAGCACGAGCAGATCGATGGCGCGTTCTCCTTCGACACTGACCACTACGTTCTTGAGGCCAAGTGGTGGAAGGAGCGCATCGGCCGACGGGAGCTGGACGTCTTTAAAACCAACATCGAGCGCAAGGGCAAGAACACCCTAGGCTTGTACGTCAGCATGAGCGGCTTCACCTCCGATGCCCTGGCGATCTACAGCATTAGCACGCCGTTCATCACGATGGACGGTGGCGACTTCATGGCTGTGCTGGACCAACGCATCCGCCTGGACGACCTGATGACGCACAAGAGGAAGCACGCAAGCCAGACTGGTCACTGCTATCTGCCCGTCTCCAAGATTTTCTCGAGGATGGAATAACCTAGTACGAGAGGTGAAGATAGACGATTGCGCCAACAGCGGCTTCCGTAAGGCATTGACAGCCGGTCTAACGGGTACGGAGGCGTGAGGTCGGTGGAGTCTCAGTGGGTAAGGCAAGAGATGTCTTCTTGCCCTGGGTCTTGCCGGAGATCTTGGTGAGCAGGGTTTTTGCTGGTCAGGGGCGGCGGGCTCGTGCGCCTGGTGGTCGTCGTTGGTCGTCCTTGGCCACTGTTGAGCAGCCTCGGACGGCCCAGAGACGGCCCAGCCTTGCCCGGGGCGAGGTCTCGTTCGGCTGACGGCCGTCGCCTTCGTCTCGGCCCGTGTCAGCCTCAGCCGACGAAAGCCCGCCACGACGGCGCGTCAGCCGACCGCCTAGGCGCGCGTGTGCCTCGCTGTTCCCCCACCGGCTTCAGCCACGCTATTGGTGCCGTCGACCAGAGCAAGCCGCGACGGTCGGCATGGTTCCCCACACGATCTGGCACGCGTTTGGCACGGGCGCGGCCGTCTGCTGTTCGCTCGCCGCGCAGCGACCACTGCCTCAGGAGCTCGATCAACGGTGGTTCGGGGGGACCTTGTTGGTCTGCCCGGCTGGCCGCCCACTGGCATGAGGTGCTAGGCATGAGACTGTCGCAACTGAATTACTCGATTCAGTGGCGACTGCTGCGGGTAAGGAGCACAATCAGCCGTGGTACGTGTGAGCGCTAGGGGGACGGTTTGACTGACGATCCGCAGAGTGAAACCAGGTTCGAGCCGGCTGCAACGAACGACGCGCCCTCGCATGCAGAGGTTCGCAGAGGTGAGTTGAATTCCTTTATTCGCTACCAGCTAGGGCGCATGCGGTCCCTAAACGAACACCATCGGTTCGAGGACATTTGCAGAGCAGTGGCACGCCAACGGATTACGCGTAACATCCTGGCCGCCACGGGCCCTGTATCGGCCGGGGGCGACCAAGGCCGCGACTTTGAAACATTTCTGAGCTACAACAAAAGCAATATTCAGGATGCGGGCGTATTTTTTGGCCTAGAGAGCAACCAGCTAATCGTTTTTTGCTGCACCCTCCAGACTTCAAATATTCGGCGCAAGGTACTGGCCGACATCGCGACCGTCATGACGCCCACCCCCGGCCCCTCCGTGGCAGCAGTTTTCTACTTCACGGAGGTGGACATCAGTGTTGGAATGAGGCACAAATTGACCCAAGAGGCCCTGGCCGAATATGGGGTTAGGGTGGAATTGATTGACGGCAACTCCATAGCCGAACTACTTTCCGAACCCGAGACGCTTTGGATTGCAAGAGAATACCTTAATGTCTCAACTGAACTTATTAGTGGCACACAAGAGGCGAGCACTGTTGGCCGTGTACTGAACACAGGATCGGTAATCGTTCGCTCTATTTTCGAGTTGGATCCAATTCGTGATCTCGGCGTCCATCCACCCTTGCAGCTAGATGAGTGGGTCGGGATGACTCCATATATTCGGCGTTCTGTAGATGACGATCTTGACGCATTGGTGAATGCAGGAAGTGGCCTTGTCATCCTGGAGGGAAACTCGGCTTCAGGGAAAACGAGAACAGCTTATGAAGCTCTCACTAGAAGCACAGAAAAATGGGGAGAGCGCGCCATAGTAGTTCCTAAAGACGGGACCTCCCTGCGTGCCCTAATTTCAGCCGGGTTCAAGCTAGAAAACACCGTCGTGTGGCTAGACGACCTCGAAAAATTCATCGGTGTAGACGGGGTGGATGAGGGTCTAATTCGCCTCTTCGGTGCGAGCGGTGTCCTCTTCTTGGCTACTCTTCGTTCGGCTGCAAAACATGCTATGGCGTCAGCCACTGCGGGGGCGCCGGGGCGTTCATTGGCCACAGTCTCTAGAGCTGTTATGGCTGGCGCCACCAGCGTGCGTGTAGACCGTTCCCTGAACGAAGAGGAGGTCAGGGCGGTCAAGCGCCAGCGATCGGACCGTCGCATCAGCATGGCCCTCGACAAGGCAAGGCATGCGGGACTAGCGGAATTCATCGCTGCTGGACCGGCTACCCTTGAGCGCTGGCGAGATGGTCAAGACGGGGCAAACGAAGTGGGAGCAGCACTTGTATCTGCTGCTGTGGACTTCAGGCGTGCTGGATACTTTTCTCCAATTCCGCAAGAATGGATTGAAGCCGCTTTTGGTGATTACTTGGATCCTCGCACAAGGCGAAGAATTTCACAGGCCCAGATGGAACCTGCTTTTTCATGGGCAACCGAGACCCTACATGGTGCGAGTTCTTGCCTGGAAGTGGTCGGGGACCGACTTTTTTCGCCCTTTGATTATCTAGTTGACCATGTTCAAGATCAGAAGGAAGAGGAAGATAGGGCACGCCGGAATGGCCCTAGCAGGATACTCAAGACCATCCCTGATGCGATTTGGCATGAAATCCAAGATAGAATTTCAGAAAATGACCCCAGTTTTATGAGTTGTGTTGCAACTTCATCTCTCTCGTTTCATCCTGGACTGAAGTTCCGCTACGAGCTCCTCGTTGAGAACGGGTCAATATCACACGAGTCTTTGAATGACCCTGGCGTCCTCCTCAATTTTGTGCGCTCTTGCACTGAAGCTAGTCTTTGCATTCCGTGCCATGTTGCCGTTCTCCATTTGGATCTGGAGGCCGTACTCAAGGCACTTCTGGATGAATTTGACACCATCCCCAGGTCTGAATCTTTGCGCCTTAGCGAGTCTCAAATGAGTGCCGTTAGAGGGCTTTTCAGCTTGGCAGAGGATGACGCTAATCTAAGCTCTCCCGATTCGCCAGTTATGGATGCTGCCGTCAACTTCCCCCCTCACGTATGGGAAGAGGTAGGTGCATTCTTTCTGATACATGGAGCACCGACCGAGGGGCGCCTTTGGCAATTGTTCGCCGCAGCACAGAGAGGTGAGCCGGTGAAGTGGCCAGTTTCCTTGAAGAAGAATCACGGAGTCCTGATCCCCGAGTATCCGCGTAAACGAGATAGTGGCACGGACGTCAGCTGACCTTCCCTTCGATCGTCTGTGCCTTACTTCCTCTCGTCTGGCGACTCTCCATCTGTGATGGAAACTTCGGTCTAACAGTTACTGAAAAGACGGAAGAAACTTAAATAAGACAGTTGGTAAAGCGGCTTTGGGGGCGGCACATCTTGGCCCGAGTGATCATGGCCCCCTAAGCCAGCGCGTCGGGCAGTCTCCTGACCTGCCGGTAAAGCACGACGTTGGGGCCACAAGCTTCGAGGCTCACACCAAGTGGTGCTGTCAAGCTGTGGAGCCCGCCGCCCTAGCCACGACGTACCCCCTTCTCTGGCATCAGGTGGCTGCATGCTGTCCGCGCGGCACGGGCGCCGGCCGGGCTGGAGCGGGGCGGAGACAGGAGCGCAGGCCCGGTCGGGGGCCGGGCCGCGCGCGGGGAGCGGAGCGAGCCGCCTTGAACCAGTAGAGAAACTTGTAACTCAGTCGGCTCTGTGGGGCTTGAAGTCGTTCGTGCAGGCTGGGAGTTCGACGTCCTGACGATGTGCCAGGGGCAGGAATAGTGCTGGTCGGACTGTCCATGTGATGCGCGTGCTGACGTGGGTGATGGACACCGTCCACGGCTCCCGGCGCAACAGGGCTCGCCTCGTGTCGATGCGGTCGTCATGGAGCCGCGTCCACGCCTCCTGGGAAGCGGCCGTGTCCAGGGCCGGTGAGATGGTGCGCAGGATCGTCGCCACCCAGTTGTTCGCCTCCACCACCGAGTGCGCGTCGAAGGATCCGAAGAGGGCCGGCGGGCGTCGTCCGTCGAGCCGTTGGGTCCAGCACTCGCACCAGAAGCCCGGCCTGGTCGTCGTCCTCAGCACGGGTGGCCTCCTCGGCCTGCGTCGGTGAAGAGCTCCGCCGTGATGGTGTGGCCGGTCTCGCTGCCGTGGACGACGACCCGGTGAGCGATCGCGCTGACCATGCCGAGTCCGCGGCCGTGCTCGGCGTCCTGGTCCTGGTGCTCGACCTTGGGGGCCGTGCCCGTGCCTCCGGCGTCCGTCACCGATACCGCGACCACCTGCGCCGAGACGGCGACAGCCAGGTGGAAGCTGCCGGACTCGCGTCCGCTCGCCGTGTGGAGGATCGCGTTCGCGCTGAGCTCGCTCACGATCAGCTCGGCGTCCTCGGCGAAAGGGGAGCCTCGCAGGACGTCGCGCGTCCATCGGCGGGCCCGGCTGACCTCTTCCGGGAAACCTGGGCAAGACAGTCCCCAGACCCGGGCAGTACTCGTATACTCGTGCATACAAGTTCCTTCATACTGGTAGGCCGCCATGTGCAGCGGGTTCGGACTAGACGAGTTTCACGCCGTCGTGGGCGCGGATGGCCGGCGGAGACGCCGCGTCGAGTGCGTCTATGACGCGGATCGCGTACGCCTCGTCGGCGAGCTCGGAGACTTCTTCACGGGTCACCCAGCGCAGGGCGCGGGTCTCGTCGCCGGTGGTCGGCGTGCCGTCTGCCGCCTCGCAGCGGAAGACCAGCGAGACGATCAAGCCCGTCATGTTCTTGTAGACGCCGGTGAGGGTCGCGGGAAGTGCGATCTTGATGCCGGTCTCTTCGAGGACTTCGCGCTGAAGGGCTTCGGGGACGGTCTCCTCGCGTTCGAGGATGCCGCCCGGCGGTTCCCAGTGACCGTTGTCCCGGCGCTGGATCAGGAGGGCCCGGCCCTGGGCGTCGACGACGACCCCGGCCACGCTCACGGAGTGCGGGCGTTCTGTGCTCACGTTCCTCGGCCCTCTCGGATGGCTAGGCTCTCCACCGTAGCAACAAGCACTCGCCCACTCGTCTAGATACCTAAAGGAGTACACACGTGAGCCCTCTTTCTTCGGGCCTGCTCGGTGATCTCGACCCCACGAGTGATCGTGCGGTCTTCCGGCAGATCGCCGACCAACTGCGTGAAGCCATCGACCGTGGGCGATTCCGGGAGGGCGAGAAGCTGCCCTCGGAAGCGGAGCTCGTCGACCACTACGGGGTCTCTCGCATGACAGTCCGCAACTCCTTCTCCATCCTCCAGGGGGAAGGCCTGGTCCACGCCGAGCACGGCAAGGGCGTCTTCGTCCGGCCGCGTCCGCCTGTGCGGCGTCTCGCCTCGGACCGCTTCGCCCGCCGGCACCGCGAGCAGGGGAAGTCCGCGTTCATCGTCGAGGCGGATGCGGCTGGCAGTCACCCCCAGGTCGACAGCCTTGAGGTGAAGGAGGAGAAGGCCAGCCAGGACATCTCCACGCGGCTCGGGTCCGTGCGGAGGGTTCTTGCACGTCGGCGCCGCTACCTCCTCGACGGGCGTCCGGTCGAGTTCGCCACCTCCTACCTGCCGCTGGACATCGCCCGCGGAACGCAGATCGCCGAACCCAACCCCGGCCCCGGCGGCATCTACGCCCGCCTCGAAGAGCTGGGCCACCGCCTCGACCACTTCGAGGAGGAGATCCGGGCCCGGATGCCCTCGCCTGACGAGGTGCGCACGCTGAGGCTCGCGGCAGGCGTGCCGGTCATTCATCTGATCCGGACCGCCTTCGACACGGAGAAGCGGCCGGTCGAGGTCTGCGACACGGTCATGGCGGCGGACGCCTACGTCCTGGCGTACCAGCTCCCGGCAACGTGAGCGCATGACCGGCGTCAGCGGAGCACTAGACGTCCGGCGTGAACATGTCGCCGATGTTGGTCCACATGAAACCCTCGCGCCAGTCCGGCTTGCCGGTCGCCCAGCCGATGAGCGCCGCGTGCACCTTCTCCTGCGAGACGGTCTGCGTCTGGTAGTGCTCGGCAGGGACGCCGTCCCGGTACTCCAACTGGTAGGTGTTGTTGTCGCGGAACAGGACCTGGATGTACCAGTCCCCTTCGCGGTCCTCGTCCTGGCGCTCCAGCACCATGTGCTCCATGCCGCGTTGCAGGTTGGCGAGCATCGTCCCGATGGCCGGCTTCGAAGGACGCTTCACCACATGGCCGTTGGCGTTTGTCGCTATCAGCATGGCCGGATTCTGACGGATGGGTCTGACAGCGGGTCGGACGCTTCTCGAACTCGTACACCCCAACCCGCTTACTCGTATAGACGAGTGGGCAAGTTGTGTGTCAGGGTGATTGTCGTGAGCCCGAGCGATCGGGTTCGCAGATCGCTTCTTGTATAGACGAGTAGATAGGAATGAGTCCTGTGCGCACCATCCGTGTAGAGACCTCCGCCGCGACCATCCTCCTCACCGAGGCTCCCGAGCCGAAGGTCCGCGACCGGCAGACCGGCGAGATCGCCAAGGACGCCGTCAGTGGCGAGGCGCTGATGACCATCGGTGTCGTCTACATCGAGGACGGGGAGTCCTCGCTGATCAAGGTCACCGTCCCGGAAGGCGGTGTCTCCGAGGGGCTGAACCTCGGTGCGCCGGTCTCGCTGCCGGGGCTGGTCGCCCGGCCGTGGGAGTCCGTGTTCAACGGCCAGCAGCGTCACGGCATCGCCTTCCGGGCCGCCGCCGTCACCCCGGCCGCCTTCCCGGCCGTCATGGGGGCCTCGGCCTGATGAGCGATCTCGCGACGCTTCTGGAGGTGGGTGGTCCTGTCGCCGCGATCGGCGGCGGGGCCGCCTACGCCCGGGCCAACCACCCCGGTCTCTACTGGTCCGCCGTCGGCGGACCGATATCCACCGTCCGGCTGCTCAGCTCGTACGCCTCGGTCATGGAAGCCTGCGGCCTGACCGTCGCGCCGTCCCGGCTGCGTGTCCTCGCCGTCAAGGCCACCACTCGACGCGAGGTGCGGCCCGTTCCACCCCGCCGGGGCATCATCCGACCCACGTCGACCGGCTTACGGCTCCGCCTCCGCCTCGCGCCGGGGCAGGAACCCGCCGACGTCGCCGCCTCGGCCGAACGGCTGCGGCATGCCTGGGGCGTCCACGCCGTGTATGTCTCCACCGTCAAGCCCGGAGTCGTCGAACTGCGGCTCGTCGGCTTCGACGTCCTGCGGAAGGTGCGCATGCCTCGCAAGACTGAGGGCGGGTTCCTCAAGGTGCCCGTCGCGCTCCGCGAGGATGCCATGCCCTTCGTCCGCGACTACCGGGCCGTCCCCCACCAACTCACGCTCGGCGCAACACTGTCGGGCAAGTCCATGTACCTGCGCCATCTCGTCTCGGGCCTTGCACCGCAGGACGTTGCCCTCGTCGGCGTCGACTGCAAGCGCGGGGTCGAGCTGGCCCCGTTCGCCTCGCGACTCTCGGCTCTGGCTACCGATCCGGATGAAGCGGCAGAGCTGCTGCCCGTTCTGGTCAAGGAAATGGAGGACCGGTACGACCTGATCAAAGCCCGCCAGGGCATCGCCCCCAGCACTCCGAATGAGGAGATCACCTCCGACATCTGGGGCCTGCCCGGCAGCGAACGGCCCGTGCCCGTCGTGCTGTTCGTCGACGAGGTGGCCGAACTGTTCCTGACCGCCACCCGCAAGGACGAGGAACGCCGGGATGAGATGGTCACCCAGCTCATCCGCCTCGCCCAGCTCGGCCGCGCGGCCGGCATCTACCTCGAAGTCTGCGGACAGCGCTTCGGTGCCGAACTCGGCAAGGGCGCGACCATGCTCCGGGCCCAGCTCACCGGCCGGGTCTGCCACCGCGTGAACGATGAGGCCTCCGCGAAGATGGCCCTCGGCGACATCGCGCCGGAAGCGGTCCTCGCCGCATGCGCCATCCCCGCCGAACGTCCCGGCCTCGCCGTCGCGGGCGACACGTCCGGCGGCTGGTCCCGCATCCGCACCCCGTATCTCTCCCTCAGCGACGCCGCCGACGTCTGCCGGGAGACGGCCCATCTGGTGCCGGACCTTCCCGCGCTGAAGCCGTTTCGGCCCTACGTGCCCGTGCCGCTGCCCTCGGTCGAGCGGCCGGGGCCCGCGGTCCAGCCGCGCCCCCTCGCCGACTGAGCCTCACCGCACCCCGGTCGGCGTGACCGTCTCGCGCCACGTCCCTACCCCTCCCATGCCTGAACCAGGAAGGAGACGTCCTCATGCGCGCCCAACTGGCCCGCATCGACGCGGTACTCGTCCAGGCGCTCATCGCCGCCGCGCTGTCCTTCGCGCACATCCATGACGTCGCCGTGGCGGCCGGACAGGACGGCTGGAAAGCCTGGGCCTACCCCGTCTCCGTCGACCTGCTGCTCGTCGCCACCTGGCGTCGACTGCGCTCCGGCTCGTCCAAGGGGGCGGCCTGGTGCTGGTTCGTGATCGCGCTCGCCGCCTCGCTCGGTGCGAACGTCGCCACGGCCGGCCTCCTCGACCTCGGCGATGTCCCGGCCTGGCTGCGCATCCTCGTCGCGGGCTGGCCCGCCGTCGCCTTCCTCGGCGGCACACTCCTCGCCCACACCACACCCAAGGCGGCCGACGAGGTCGAGGCCATCGAGGACCAGGAGGACGAGCCCGAAACGGCCCCCGAGCCGACCGCCCCGGCACCACCCGCCATCGAGGCCCCGCTGGACCGCCCGGCCGTCCCGGTCCCGGCCGCCCTCATCGACCACGCCCGCAAGGTCGCCGCCGAGCACCACACCCGAACCGGCACCCCCATGGACGTCACCACCCTGCGCGCCCGGCTCGGCGTCCCGGCGCCCATGGCCGAAGCCATCGCCAGCCACCTCTGAAGGGAGCTCTGATGACCACCAACCGCCGCTTCCGCAACGTCACCCGCATCGGTCCCGTGCAGGTCGGAACCGCCTACGACCACCGCGGCCGCGAGAAGCACACCGCCGCCTGCACCGCCCCGCGCTGCAACTTCTCCGCCGACTACGACAGCCGCGCCGCCGCCGAGTTGGCCGCCCGCACCCACCGCTGCCCCGTCCGCTGAAAGGACCCCGTACCCAGTGACCGTCAGCCTGCCGCTCGTCGTCGTCCTCGGCTTCTTCGCCTGGGCGGCCATCAAGTACCTCGGCGTCCGAGTGTGGATCGTCGTCCTGATCACCCTCTTCGGCTTCTGGCTCTCGCGCACCTTCCTCGCCCCTGCCATCGAGTCCGGCACGCGCTCCGGCGTGGACGTCGTAAACGGCTCACATGACTAGACGAGTAGATAAGGACTTTGCCGTGTTCCTGCCGAAGTACCCGGACAACCCCACCCCGCCGCCCGCGCACACCCACGCCCCGACCGACCCGGCCCCCGTCCCGGTCCGGCGTTCGCTCCCGTCGGTCTCCATCGATCAGAAGACCGTCGCGGCCGTGCTCGTCGGCGGAGTCGTCCTCACCGCGCTCCTGGCCGCCGTCGCCGTCGCGGCCATCTCGGTCGCGGTCGCCGCCGTGGTCCTGCGCTCCCTGCTCCGCGAACACCACCGCCGCTGACCTGCGGCCTGGCCACCGGGGCGGCGCGACACCGCCACGTACTCGCCGCCTCGGTGGCCCACTCCTCCCGAAGTGCCCGTCAGAAGGAGAACCGTCATCTTCACCCGCGCCACCCCGCCCCCACTCCCGGAACTCAGCAACCTCGCCGCAGGCGGCACCCTGCCCGGTATCCTCCGCCAGCTCTCCGGCCTCGGCGGCTGCACCCACCCCATCCGCCTCGACGGCCACCGCACCGAATACGACGTCGACACCGCAACCGGCGAGATCGGCCGCATCCTCCACCAGCTCAACTCGTCCGACCTCCCGGCCGGCCAACTCCTCGTCCGCTGCAACAACCGCCGCACGACCCGCTGCCCGGCCTGCTCGGAGGTCTACCGCCGCGACACCTTCCAACTGATCACCGCAGGCCTGCGCGGCGGCAAGGGCACCCCGGAACGCGTCGCTACTCACCCTCGCGTCTTCGCCACCTTCACTGCCCCCGGCTTCGGCCCCGTCCACAACCGCCGAACCGACGGACGCCCCTGCCGCTGCGGCACCCACCACGACCAGGAGGACGAAGCGCTCGGCACCCCGCTCCAGCTGGACACCTACGACTACGAAGCCGCCGTGCTCTGGAACGCGCACGCCGGGCCCCTCTGGCGACGCTTCTCGATCTACCTGCGCCGAGAGGTCGCCAAGCGTGCGGGTCTGTCACAGCGGGAGCTCCGCGACTACGCTCGCGTGTCCTTCGCCAAGGTCGCCGAGTACCAGAAGCGCGGTGCGGTCCACTTTCACGCCGTCATCCGCATCGATGGTCCCGGTGGCGGCGAGACTCCGCCTCCGGCGTGGGCAACCGCCGAGCTGCTGACCGACGCCATCGGGGCTGCCGCGTCGAAGGTCCGTGTCGACGGCCCGACCATCGACGGCCGCGTTCACGCCTTCGCCTTCGGCCGCCAACTCGACGTCCGCACCATCCGATCCGCCGACTTCAACGACGGCCGGGAGCTCACCGAACGCGCCGTCGCCGCCTACATCGCCAAGTACGCCACCAAGGGCGCGGAGGCGGCCACGGGAGCTCTCGACCGGCCGCTCAAGTTCGTTGCCGAACTCGCCCAGCTCGACATCAGCGAGCACGCGCGCCGCCTCATCCGAACCGCCTGGGCGCTCGGCGCACGCAAGGACCTCGAACACCTCCGCCTACGGGCCTGGGCTCACATGCTCGGCTTCCGCGGCCACTTCTCCACCAAGTCCCGCCGCTACTCCACCACCCTCGGCGCACTCCGCGACGCCCGCGCCGAATGGCGACGAGCACAGGCAGCCAACACGACCGACACCGGACCCGAGACGACGTATGTCCTCGCCCACTGGGTCTTCGCCGGAACCGGCCTCTCCGACGCCGAAGCCTGGCTCGCTGCGTCCCTCGAACCCGCCCCCAGAACCGAAGGAGAGCCCACCCATGGCTAGCCGACGCCTGGCCCTGGCCGACGTTGTCGCCGAACCCCGTGCCCTGCCTTCGCGATACCTGACCCCTGAGGACCTGGTGGAGATGTTCGATCTGCCCAGCGTCGAGACGGTCTACCAGTGGCGACGCAAGCGCACCGGACCCCGTGGCTTCCGCGTCGGCCGGCACTTGCGCTTCGACCCGGCCGATGTGCGCGCATGGGTAGACTCGCTGCGCGAGGGGGCGGCTGCCTGATGGCCGGACACATCCAAGACCGCTGGTACAGGGCCGAGGTCGGTCCGGACGGCAAGACCCGCAAGGTCAAGACCGATCGTCACGGCCTCGGCATGCGCTACCGGGCTCGCTACGTCGGACCCGACGGCACAGAGAAGTCGAAGAGCTTCCCGGACAAGCAGAAGCGGCTGGCAGATGTCTGGCTGACCAGCATCGAGGCCGATATGGCGCGAGGTCAGTACATCGACCCGCAGGCGGCCCGCGTCACCTTCCGCGAGTACGCGGAACGTTGGCTGGCGGCCCTGACGACCGACCTCACGAGCCGGGCCGCCGTGGAAGGACGGTTGCGCCTCCACGCCCTGCCGTACCTCGGTGCCCGGCCCATCGGGTCGTTCCAGGCCGAGCACATCCGCGACTGGAACCGCCAGCTCGAAGACTCGGTGACGTCGGCCCGGTACCGGCGTCTGATCTTCGATGCGGTCTCTTCGGTCCTCAACGCGGCCGTGGATGACCGCCTGCTGGCCTCGAATCCTTGCCGGGCTCGATCGGTCAAGGCACCTCGTCCCGCGCCGTCACGAGTGCATCCGTGGTCCGCAGAGCAGGTCTTCGGGGTGCGTGGCGGCCTGCCCGAGCGCTATCGCGCCATGGTCGACCTGGGCGCCGGATGCGGGTTGCGGCAGGGCGAGATCTTTGGCCTGGCCGTCGACAACATCGGAGACCTGGGATGGGTGTACGTACGCCAGCAGGTGAAGAAGGTACGCGGCACGCTCGTCTTCGCGCCGCCCAAGCGCGGCAAGCTCCGTGACGTCCCCCTCGACCCCGAGGTGTCCGCCGCGCTCCACGACCACATGGAACGCTTCCCGCCCGTAGACGTGACCCTGCCCTGGCTGACTCCGACTGGGCCCAAGGTCACGCATCGCCTCGTCTTCACGAGCGGCATCGGCGCGGCCATCTGGAGTCAGGGCTTCAACGACCAGGCGTGGAAGCCTGCACTGGTTTCCGCCGGCATCATCCCAACCCCCGAGAAGGGGCAGCGGTACGCAGCCGCCCGCGAGCACGGCATGCACGCCCTACGGCACTTCTACGCCTCGGTGCTCCTGGACGCCGGAGAGAACATCAAGGCCTTGAGCCTCTACCTCGGTCACAGCGACCCGGGGTTCACGCTCCGCGTGTACACGCACCTGATGCCGTCCAGCGAGACTCGGACCCGAAAGGCCGTCTCCGCGATGTACCGGGCCGCCGAGCACGCTCACGACGGCCCCGAGACGGCTGACGGCCCAGAGACGGCCCAAGCGGCCTGAGACGGCCCCTCATCGGCGACATAACCGCTGGTGAGGGGCTTTTTTGTGCCCTCCTGCGGTAAGTAACACCCCATCTTGCCTGAGGTCCACCCCCGGGTGGTAACCCGAATGACGGGGGACGGCTGACCTGGGGTTTCGTCGTAGACGACCGATGGACGGCCCCTGGACGACCCCGGACGGCCCCTGGGTCACCTCCGGGCGGTCCCCGGGCGGCCCCGGGCGGCCGATATACGTCCGAGGTCGCCGTCCCGGCCCCCGTGACCCGGCCCCCGCCGCCCATCCCCCGCCCGGGGCGACGCCAGGGGGCAGTCGGTTCAGTCGTGGGGTCGGGCGTCCTTGCGGCCGATCAGGACCAGGGCCGCTCCGCCGATGATCACCAGGCCGATGGCGGTGCCCGCGATGAGGGGGGTGGTGCCGGCGCCGCCCGTCGCGGCGAGGTCGACGCCGCTCTCGGTGGAGACGCCGCCCACCGTGGCCGGGCTCGGCTCGCTGAGGGTCTGGGTGGTCAGGCCCGCGGTCTCGTCGGCCTGGGTCCTGCAGTCCACGACGCCGGTGAAGCGGTAGTCGACGCCTTGCGGGCCGGCGATCGTGAAGTCGTAGGCCTGGTCCTCCTGCAACGGGATCGTCACCGTCCGGGACGCACCGGCCGGGACGGCGTGGTCGGCGCCCATCAGCTCGAAGACGAAGGCCTCGTCGCCCCGGTTGACGGCGGTGAGGTCCACGCCGCTCTTCGCGCAGTCCTTCGCCGCGGACAGCGCCGGGAGGGCGCCCTGCTTCGCCCAGGCCGCGCTGGCCGTCGCCGACACGGTCGACTCACTGGAGCCGGCCAGGATCTGCGTCTGGCTGCGGCTCTCCGAGGTGAAGGCGCGGCCGACGGGAACGCTCGTGGAGGCCTGCACGGTCAGCTCGGCCGACCCGGGGAGCGCGTCGGCGGGCACGTCGAAGAACAGCTGACTGCCGTCCGCCGCGGAGGTGACCACCCTGCCGTCCTTGCCGACGATCCGGATCCCGCTGGTGGCGGCGTTCGGCGGAGGCGTGACCGTCACGGCGGTCGCCTCGGTGTGCACCGTCACCGGGCCGAGCAGCTCGCCGGGCCGGCCGGAGACGGCGGGCACGTCCAGGGAGAGGGAGGCCCGGGGCTCCGCCACCGGGCGGGCGGCCTTCTGGAGGTAGTCCGCGAGGCGCTCGGCCCTCGGGTCGACGGCGTCGACGGCGGCGCTGTCCGAATAGCGCCAGATGGCCACCTGGGTGCCGGCGGCGGCGTCCTGCTCCGTGAGACCGCCGTCGATGCCGGCCTTGTGGGCGAGCGAGGCGAGGTCGTTCACCTGGGGGTAGGAGTTCTGCAGGATCCAACGGATGCGGCCCGCGTCCCGGTTGGCGCCGAGCGAGGTGCCGCTCCACGGCGTCTCGTGGTATCTGGCGTCCCGCTGCGTGGGGTTGTACAGGTCGACGCAGTAGGTCTGCAGGGTGCCGCCGCCCTCGACGGACATCTCGAACAGTCCTGCCGACACCTCCTGATCCCCGCCGTCGGCGTGGACCACGGCCGCGCCGTAGGTCTTGAGGCCGCCTATCGTCGCGGTGGCCCCACCCTGACTCTGCGTCATCTCGGCGGCCGTCGCCGTGCCCGCGCCGGCGACGACGCCGGCCGCGACGAAGCCGGACACCAGCGTCGCCACGGCGAGGCGGACCGCACCTCGTCCGCGCGAGAAGCGCGCAGAGAACGAAGAAATCACACAATTCCCCTTCGAGCAGGACCCGTTGATGTGGGGGGCACGGTCCCACCTGCAGAATCTGAAGCTCCGTGAGCCACGTCCGGCATCCTAGAGACGCGACGCACCGCGCTTCCCGGTCATCTCATCGGATCGGCGATCCGACTCGGAATCGTTATCCCCAAGATCGCCGACCGGCCGGGCTTATCGACAAATACACTCGACGGCCTGGAGCGTATTCCCCGATAAGCCGCAACTCGGTCAGCGACCGGGCCGGCTCTTCCCTGACGCTGCGTCACCGACCCGTTCCCTCACGCAGTGGATCATCCCGTGCCGCGCCGGGCCTCGGTTCACGTCACCGCCGCCGGCTCGCGTCGCCGCTGGGCGGCGGGCTCCGGTTCCGCGGGATCCGCGGCCGGTGTCTCCCAGTCGGGCTCGGGCCGCGTCGGCGCGCCGGCGGCGGCCTGCTCGGGGCGGCCCGATCGCCGGAAGGCCGACGTGCCCCGGGCGAGGTCATGCCCGATCGCCACGGCGTCGATGTCCGCCGACGTCCAGCCCTGCTGTCCCTCGCGGGACTCCGTGCGCACCTTCAGCCTGCCCTGCACCACGACCGGATCGCCGACGTTCAGCGAGGCCATCGCGTTGGAGGCCAGCTGGCGGTTGGCCCACACCGTGAAGAAGTTGGTGTGCCCGTCGGTCCAGGCGCTCTTCTCGCGGTCCCAGTAGCGCGAGGTCACCGCCAGCCGGAACCTCGCCGACGCGCCCGCCGCCAACTCCCGGAAGACCGGCTGCGTCGCCACGTTGCCCACCGCGCAGACCATCGTCTCGTTCACTCGAACCCCTCCCTCGCCGGGCGGTCGCGCCGCCCGGATGCGCCGCCGGGTCCGTCCCGTACGGCTGCGTCCGCCGCGACGGTCGTGGACCGGTGGTCGTGGACCCGTGGGCCGCGTCCCGTCGCCTGCCTCGCGGCGACCGCATCCGTCGCGATCGCCGCGAAGCCAGACTGCCGCCGCCAGGCCGGGCCCGACGGGCGCTGTGGATGACCCCCGGCTTGTGGACAACCCCACCACCCGGACGAGTGATGCACACCCCCCATAGGGGGTCACCCCCGCGGATCACCTGCCGTCATCGCGCGCCGGCCCCCACTCCCATGACCCGCGCGTACTGCTCCCGGACCTCCCGGTACCGCAGCAGCTCCGAGGCGACGGGATCCAGCACGCGCGCCCGGCCGCACCCGGCCGCCGCCTCCCGCAGCCGGCGTTCGGCGTCCTGGCCGTAGCGCCGGGCCGGGCCGCGTGCCGCCATCCTGCAGCTCCACTCGACCAGCGGACCGCCCACGATCCCGGCCACCATCAGCAGCACCGGAACCCCGAGATTCGGCGCGAGGACGCCCACGATCTGCCCGACCAGCCACAGCCCGCCGACGACCTGGAGGAGCGTCATGCACGCCTGCGCCATGACCGCCACCGGCCACCAGCCCGGCCGCGGCGGCCGACCGGGCGGCAGTCCGGCCCGGGCCGCCAGCTCGTCCAGCGCCTCGGGCAGCCCCTGGGCGCCGCGCACGGCCGCCTCCCGCACGGCCTGCGCCCACGGTGCGGGCAGCCCCGCCGAGGCCCGCTCGGACAAGGTGCGCACCGCCTGCTCGACGCGTTGCCGAGCCGTGGTCTCCTCGTCGGGCTGGGCGGTGACCGGCAGCCGGCCGGTGGGAGGGTCGCGCCGGTCCTGGTGCCAGCGCCACAGCCGCAGCCACGGCGTCCCGCACGCGCGGCCCGCGTTGCGCAGCCAGGCGCGTTCGGCCGCCTCGCCGGCCGCGATCGCTCCCACGGCGTCCGCGAGACGGTCGGCGAACTCGTCCCGCGCCTCCTCGCTGAGCCCGGTGCGCCGCCCGGTGGCGTAGACGGGACGCAGCCGCCAGGCGGCGGTGTCCAGGTCGGCCGAGATGCGGCGCGCCGCCGCGCCGCGCTCCGCGACGAACTGGCCGAGCAGCTCGCGCAGTTCGCCGACGCCGTCCCCGGTGAGCGCGGACAGGGCGAGCACGGTGGCGCCGGGCTCGCCGAACTCCCCGAGAGCGACGCCGTCCTCGTCCAGAAGGCGCCGCAGGTCGTCGAGGACCAGCTCGGCGGCCTCGCCGGGCAGCCGGTCGACCTGGTTGAGCACGATGAACATGACCTCCGCGTGGCCCGCCATGGGTCGCAGATAGCGCTCGTGCAGGACGGCGTCGGCGTACTTCTCCGGATCGACGACCCAGATGACCGCGTCGACGAGCCCGAGGACGCGGTCGACCTGCTCGCGGTGCTGGACGGCCGCGGAGTCGTGGTCGGGCAGGTCGATCAGGACGAGCCCGCGCAGCTGCTCCTCCGCGTCCGCGCTCTGCACCGGCCGCCTGCGCAGTCGTCCCGGGATGCCGAGCCGGTCGATCAGGGTCGCCGCGCCGTCGCTCCAGCTGCAGGCGATGGGCGCCGAGGTGGTCGGCCGGCGTACGCCCGTCTCCGAGATGGTCACTCCGGCGAGGGCGTTGAACAGCTGCGACTTCCCGCTTCCGGTGGCCCCCGCGAGAGCGACGACCGTGTGCTGCCCGGAGAGCCTGCGCCGGGCAGCCGCCTCGTCGAGGACCCGGCCGGCCCGGGCGAGCGTCCTGTTGTCGAGGCGTGCGCGGGAGAGCCCCACGAGCTCGCGCAGGGCGTCGAGCCGGGACCGCAGATGCCCGTCGTAGACGAGCGGGGTCGTGGGCAGGGAGCTTCCCCCGCCCCCTCCCCCTCCCCCGCCGCCCCGGGCCTCCTTGACGGCGGCCTGTTCGGCGGCGGACGCCTCGGTCACCCGACGGGCGATGAGACCGTCGTCCCAGGCCGCGCCGCCCTCCGACGGGGAGTCGGCGCGAGAGCCCTGACCGGAGGCCGTGCGGGCGGAGGCGTCCTCGGCGGAGGCGGACGCGCCACCGTCGGCTCCGCCCGCTCCGGATCCGGCGTCGGGCACGCGCGCGTGGCGGGCGGCCTCGCGTTCCGCGCGCTCGCGCCGCTCGGCACGACGCTCCCGCGCGCGGTGCTCTTGCTGATCCTCAGGCTCTTGCGGATCCCGGGGAGCCCGCTGCTCTCGAGGGGCCCGGGGTTCCTGGTCCCGAACCCCCGTCGCCGGGCCCTCCTCCTCCCCCGAACCACGAACGTCCCCCCGCTCCGGATCCCCCGTGCTCCCGGTGATCCCGGTGCTCCCGGTGCTCCCGGTCTTCCCGTTCTCCCGGCTATCGCGGTTGTCTCCGTCACCCATGTGGTCCGTGCGATTCCTGTGGCCCATGCGATGCGTGTGGTCCGTGTGGTCCGTGTGGTCCTGGTCAGTGACGGCGGTCACCGGTCACCTCTCCTTCTGCAGTACGGACAGCGCGGCGATGAGTTCGGCCTGGGGTTCGGGGTGGACTTCGAGTCCGTCGAGGGGCGCGAGGCGGCGCTCGCGCTCGGCGTGCATGACGCGGTCCAGGTGCTCGGCGAGCAGTCGTCCGGCCCGGTCGCGCAGCCGCAGCGCCCCGTGGGCGCCGATCCGTTCGGCGAGCCCCTCGCCCGCGGAACGCGCCCTGCGGCCGCCCAGCAGGGCGGTGGCGACGAGGGCGGCGACGGCCTCCGGATCCGGCGCGACACCGCGTTCCAGGCCCCGCACCTCGTCCTCGGCGTACTCGTCGAGTTCGCGACGCCACCGCCGTACCGCGAGGCCGATCCGGTGCTCGACGCTCTCCGGTGCCGTGTCCCGGTCCGTCAGCTCCGGCGCTTCAGCGGCGGGTTCGCGCCGCCAGGCCTCGTCGACGCGTTCGTCGGCGGCGGAGACGGCACACAGCAGGAGCGCGACGAGGCTCTCCGACAGGGCGTCGAGGAGTTCGCCGGCGGTGCAGTCCAGGGGGAAGGCCCGCCAGCGCTTGAGGGCGTCGCCGGCGAGCACGGCGCCGCTCTGCAGTCGGCCCCGCACACGCTTGTACTCACTGTCGTACGCCGTTTCCACGGCCGAGGTGAGCCGCAGGGCCGCCGAGTACTGCGCGGCGGCGGCGCCGGCCAGCTCGGGCATACGGGCCTTGAGGGAGTTGAGCACGCCGTGGGCCGTGCGGGTCAGGACGTGGCGGCGGGCGGCGGAGTCCTGGGTGTGATGGGCCAGCCAGGTCCGCAACGGCGCCACCGCGGTGGCCGGCAGCAGCCCGCCGCCCCAGGCGGACTCGGGCAGCTCCGGGACCGTGAAGCGCGGGACGTCCCCGAGCCCGGCCTTGGTGAGCAGGGCGCCGTACTGCCGGGACACCTCGGAGACGACCTGGTGGGGGACGCGGTCGAGGACGGTCACGAGCATGGCGTCGTACTCCTTGGCGGTGCGCAGCAGATGCCAGGGCACGGCGTCGGCGTAACGGGCGGCCGTCGTGACCATCACCCAGATGTCGGCGGCGCAGATCAGTTCGGCGGCGAGGACGCGGTTGTCGGCGACGAGGGAGTCGATGTCGGGCGCGTCGAGGAGGGCGAGGCCGGGCGGCAGAGTGTCGGCGGTCTCGATGCGCAGCACGCGTCTGCCGTCCTCGCCGGGCAGCAACAGGTCCTCCGTGGAGTCCTGATGGGGCGCCCACACGCGGGTGAGGCCGGGCAGCACCCGCATGCCGCTGAACCAGTGATGGTCCTCCGGATGGCATACGAGCACCGGGGTCCGTGTCGTCGGCCGCAGCACGCCCGCCTCGCTGACGCGCCGCCCCACCAGGGAGTTGACGAGGGTGGACTTGCCGGCGCCGGTGGACCCGCCCACCACCGCCAGCAGCGGGGCCTCCGGCTGCCTGAGCCGGGGCACCAAGTAGTCGTCGAGCTGGGCGAGGAGTTCGTCGCGGTTGGCACGCGCGCGTGGGGCGCCCGCCAGGGGTAGCGGAAAGCGTGCGGCGGCGACACGGTCGCGCAGGGCGGAGAGTGCGTCGAGCAGCTGAGGCCGTACGTCCAAGGTCACCACACGCGAAGAATGCCCAATTTTAGGGGATTTATGAAGCATATAGGCATGTCTGCGCGCCGATAGGACACAACGGACGGAAGGTGCGACTGGGACAGAGGCACAGCCCAGGCATAACGAGTGCACAACACCCGCGTTCCGGGACGCCAAAAGCGATGCACGATTCGCACCTGCCTGCGATTATCAGGACCGCTTCACCGAACCTCCACATTGAGCCACGGAGGCGAAGCAACCAGGACAAGGAACCGGGAGCCCTATCCTTGTCCCCGGCAGCGTGACGGATCGGCCCACACCCGGGCAGCACGTACGAGGCCACCACATCGGCCCCCGTAGCTCAGTGGATAGAGCAGGCGCCTTCTAAGCGCTTGGCCGCAGGTTCGAGTCCTGCCGGGGGCGCAAGTCTCCGCCCTCCCTCCGGGAGGGCATTTTTGCTGGTCAGAGCACGTTTCGCTCGCCATGACGAAGCCCCGGCCCCTCCCCCGATGATCAGAGGGAAGGTCCGGGGCTGTCCGGTCGTATCCGGGTTTTCGCGGGTGGCTGTGTCGAATGCGTGTCGAGTTTTCGGCGAGAGGCGTCAGTCTCCGTCGGCCGGCTCGGGGAGATCTCCAGCGGCCTCCAGCCGCCTTTTCAGGTCAGGCGGCTGGAGTCAACGCATAGAGCCTCCACCGATCCCGGAGCGGTTCCTGCAGAAGACGACGTCGGGCTCGCCTGCCTCGCGTATGACCTCGCCGTCGGCGATCGCGTGGAGGTGTCCGATGCGGGCCTTCTTGGCTGCGTAGTCCGGGGCACGGGAGGTCTTCCAGGTCTTCACGCGTTGGAAGGAGACGCCTTCCTCGCGGAGCGGGATGCGCAGGCCCTCGTGGCTGATGTCGTCGGCCACCCCGTCGGCGACCAGGAAGTCCGCGAGCTTGGTCAGGCTCCAAGTCGAGAACGGCAGGTCGTGCTCGGTCGGCCTGGACTTGGCGATCTTCTTGATCTCCCGTCGCTCGGGCGGCGTGAACGTCCTGGCCCGGCCGCCGGAGTAATTCGGACACAAAGACCCGAAAGCCGTCGGCGTTGAAATTGTGGATCACGTCCCGTACCCGGTCGGGGCTGGTGAACGACACCTCGGCGATCCGCGCGACCGGCATGCCCTGCGCGGACAGCAGCACCATCTGCGCACGCCGCCAGGTCACCACCGAACCCGTGCCTCTGCGGATGATCCGCAACAGGCGCTGCCCCTCGTCGTCATCGATCGCGCGGACCTGTACTCGTTCTGCCACCCGCACAGCCCGGCAATACCACGCCGTCCGGACCAGCGTCCGGACGACCTGTCACGTCCTCTCAGGGCGCGATGACGAACTCCAGGGTCGCTTGCGCGAGGTCGGCGAGGAACCGGGCACGGTCGAAGCCCTCGGCTTCGGCCATGCCCGGCGGAGGCGTATTCATGAAGCTGAAGTGACCGGCCCCCGGCACGACACGAAGGTCGACCTGGGCCGGTGCACCCTCCAGGCGGACGGCCTGCTCGACGGGCGTGACGGTGTCCATCTCTCCCGCGTAGACGAGCATCGGCGCCTTCACCGCGTCCAGGGCGCCCGGAGCGGCGAACCAGCCGGTCGCGGGAGTGTACAAGACGAGACGGCTGACGCGTGGCTCATGGGGGACATCCAGCGGCCTGCCGTCCCGTCCCCAGGGCGTCGCACCGGCGAGACAGAGGCCGGCCCATCCGCCGATCGAGTGGCCGACCACCACAACAGGCGCGTCCTCAGGCGCCCACTGGTGGAGGGCCTCGACCAGCCCCACCGGGCGTGCGAGAAGCTCAGCGGTGGTCGCCTCCCGGGCGGCGAAGCGCTCGAAGCAGGGCGCGATGACCTGGCAGTCATGGGCTGCCAAGTGCTCCAAGAGGGGCCGGTAACGCTCCGGGTCGCCGCCTGCTCCAGCCGCGAAGAGAACGACACGCTCACGGTTCGTGGGACCAAGTGTCAGTGCCTGCATCTCGTTCCTTCACCACAATGCCGTTCCCCGAAGTCGGCCCGCGGGTCACGCCTCGCTCATTTACGGCCTCAGGTTAGCGCGCCGCAGATCGCGGGATTCGAACGGCTCGCGTCGCGCCAGCAGGGGCAAACGTCGCCTGATACGGCACCAGCTGCGTGACAACGCCGCATTCGGCCCGGCGTCGAATGACACGGGCAGTCGCATGCCTCGTAGACGACCGGGAGGTCGACAGGCGCCGAGGCCGGGGAGGACTCTGCGCAGGCGTGGTGGGTGCCGATCCGGCATGCGGTCGATCGGTGCGGGGATTGCCGAGGTGTCCGTGACGCGGGTCTGTCGACGGGGGCGCATCAGCGGACCTCCACCAGGCCGACGGGTGGACGAGCGCAATGTCCTCCCTTTGAGCGTTTGCCGGTGGTCCACGTCGTCGGAGGCACGCCGGCGGGCGGCTGTGGTCCTGTCCGGAGACAGGGAGGCGGCGAGGGTGGCCGACGGCCCGGAGGTCGTTAAGCGGCGGCGGTGCCTGCCCCTGGGGAATTGCCGCTCTCCGGTGAGCGAGACGGCACGGTGGATACGGTTGAGCACGCTGGTCGGCTCCTACCGCTCATGGCCCGGTCCCCCGACATCGCCCGTCGTGGGGACCGTATTGCGTACGACCGCCCAGAGGGTGCGACCGTTCGTGCTGGTGGCCAGGAGCCCGAAGCGACCGGCCTCCGCAACCACGTCCATGACCTCCCGCCACGACTCGGCGGAGAGCGCGTCCGGCACCTCCGCTTCCACCGACGTGCGCCAGGGGTGTTCCTCGGCAACGGCCCCCGCGTACGCAGCCACGACGGCGAGCACCTCCCCGAGGGGATAGGGCTTTCCCTCCATAATCATCGACCGAGGGGGCCATGCTGGACCTACCCGAAGCAGCTGAATCGGCAACCAAAGGATCAACTTGCGAGGGTGCCGGGAAGTTCTAGAGTGTATTGTGAGACCTAGGCACTGGCCATTTCAAAGCCTAGTAGTATATCTCCTCAGCGGCATAGCGGCTCTTTTTTGGGGGATGGGCAGCCTTGCGACCCGCAAGCCATTTACAGAGGGCATCGTTTTCCCGTATTTGGCGTTTGCCCCGTGGGGTTGGCGAGGCTCATGGCGATTAGCCGCCTTTCCCGTTCCGAATCCCAATTCGAGCAAAGGACAGGGGGCCGGAATCATACCTTCAGGAGGTCGAGAATTATGTCAGCGCCGACACTTCAGACTGCGTTCGTCGACTGGACGTCCGCCGATCCCGTTCGAGATCGGGCCAGTGGGGTCCTGGGCGATGTTGCCGTGTCGATCGAGGGACCTCTGGGTAACTCTTTCATCAGCAACGAATACGACGGCTACGGATGGTCGGCATTCGAGCCGGAGCTTCCTCTCAGCGATGCGGTAGAAGTACGTGGCAGCGCTCCCGGAAGCGACTTCGTGGTCACATTCGATCCCCCGGTGCGGCAACCAGTGTTTGATGTTGCCTCGCTCGCCTCCACCATGAAGTTCACGAACCTCCCGCCCGGGGCCAGGGCGGAAAGCTCAGCGGCGACGTCGACTTCGACGCGTCCGGCGACACGGTCAGAGGCAAGGCACATGAGGCCGCGGTGAACTCCGAAGGGATCCTGGTCACGGACTCCAACGGCACGATCCGCCTCACCGGGGACCACGAGTACGGCTCGGTCAGATTCACCCTGACGCCGAACTTCACGGCCTCCGTGCCCGACGGCGTCATGATCCAAATCGGAATCGGCGGGTGAGGCCGAACGCCCGGACGGGGTCGGCGAGTGGCATGTCTGCTTTCGGCGTCGGACGCACCAACCCGCCGCCAGCGCGATGAGAACGGCAACCGCGCCCCCTTCCGAATGTGTGTCGAAGGCACCGCACATCCGCGGTAGTCAGCCGCGGATCACCAAGTCACGGTTCACCCGACACGCCGAAGCCCCGGACACTCCCCGACGATCAAGGGGAGGTGCCGGGGCTGTTCGGGTGTCCAAGCGGCCGCCGGGACGACTCAGCGGGGTTCCGGGCGGAACAGGGCGCTGGAGAGGCGGCGGCGCAGCAGGCGGCTCACCGGGCGTTCGATCAGCCGGTGCACCAGCCACGAGGCCGTCAGCATGGCGCTGATCGTCAGAGCGAGCACCTGGTACGGCGACAGCCGGTCCTTCAGCGCTCCGATGATCTCCCAGCCGATGTACTGGTGCATGAGATACAGCGGATAGGTGACTGCCCCCGCGTAAGGGAGCCAGCGCCACTTCATCCAGTTCAGCTTCCCGGTCGCGACGAGGGCCATCACCCCGAAGCAGGCGGCGAGCACGGCGACGACCGGCCAGAAGGGGATGCCCTGATGGAAGTAGCCGCGCGATCGGCTCCAGGTGTCGTGGGCGGAGGGCAGGGACGCCCCGAAGCACAGCAGGACCACACCGACGAGCATCAGATTCGGCCGGAAACGGTAGATCAGGAAGAAGGCCATGCCGGCGATGAAGTACCAGCAGTAGTTCGGCATGAGCAGCCCGTAGAGCGGCGACTCCTCGGACTTCGCCAAGAGCATGCCCGCCGCGGCCCAGACGCAGCAGAAGGCCAGCACGCGACGGTACGTCAGGCCCCACCACGCCATCACCGCGAACAGGAGGTAGAAGCGCAGTTCGGCGTAGAGCGTCCAGTACACCCCGTCGACCTTGGCGACGCCGAGCGGCTCCTGAAGCATCGTCAGGTTCGTCACCACGTCGGCCACGGGCAGCGGATTCTGACCGCCCGGCACGAGCAGCAGCACGACGGTGGTGGCCAGGACGGCGAACCAGTACGCGGGGTACAGCCGGACCACCCGGGAGACGAAGAAGGACTCCAGGGACCTGCCCCAGCAGCTCATACAGATGACGAAACCGCTGATCAGGAAGAACAACGGCACGCCCAGCCAGCCGTAGGCGGTGGAGGGGAACGCGGCGGGGAACAGCGTCTCCCCGCGGGCCGACCAGCCTCCGTAGAGCGCCATGTAGTGGTACGCCACCACCATCAACGCCGCCAGCAGCCGCATGCCGTCGAGCGCGGCAATGCGGCCGCCGCGCCGGTGCACCACGGCGGGCGTCGGCTCCGGTAGGACGCGCGGCAGGGTCAGCGTCGGCGAGTCGTTCACGAGCAAGGCGACTCCCACCTCGCCCGTGATCCGTACTCAAGGGCCTGACGTCCCACCCGGCAGCGCATACCGCGGCTCCCTCCCTGACCTTCTGTGTCGAGTGCTTGACACCCCGACCGTCCGAGACGTTGTAGAGGATGCCTGTGGTTTTTCTGTGCACGGTCCGCGACAGGCCGATCGGACACGCCGGGCCACGCCGACGGCGCGCCGGCAGCCGGCCGACGGAGCGTCCTGCCCACCTTCACATACCGCCACTGTCCGCAGCGCCCCACAGTGTGCCGGGTTGGTAAGGGCTTTGCGTCGGTAATCGCAGGAAAGGGGAGTCTGGCCGGTTCTCGACCGTGCCGCGGCCGGTGGGCCGGAGCCTTCACGCCTCGCATGCCGCCGGCACCCCGGACCGGCCGCCGACGACCGAACCGGCGCGACCGTCACCGCCACGGGAACGGCCCCGGGCGGGTGAGGCTACGCCGGCAGGGAATCGACTGTCTCGTGGGCGAGCGCAATTCAGGCGTCCCTCCCAGATGCTGGTATCGCTGCAAATGAAACCTCGGCAGAATATTCTCGGCAGAGATTTCTCGGCCGATCCACGGATCACCGTCTCCACCGAGCATCTGACGCGCTCGCACACCGCACCGCACCATGCATGGTCGCTTCGACCCGACGCCTGCACGCAGGGGCCTCTTCTGACGGATTCCTGCACCTGCCTAGCATCAGCAGATGAATTCCCTCGCCTTCGACAAGGTCGACCGCGGCCTCGCGCACGCGCTGCAGATCGACGGGCGCGTGCAGTTCAACAGGATCGCCGAGGTCCTCGGCGTCTCCGACAGCACGGTCGCCCGCCGCTACCACCGCCTGTACTCGGCCGGTCTGCTGAGGGTGGTGGCCTCGGTGAACCTCTCCCGGCTCGGCTATGTGCCGTGGACCATCCGGCTGCAGTGCACCCCTGACGCGGCGGGCGGCATCGCCGCCGCGCTCGCCCGCCGCACCGACACGTTCTGGGTGCATCTGCTGTCCGGCGGCACCGAGATCTCCTGCGGCACGCAGGCGCGGACCGGCGGAGACAGCGGCGACTCGCTGCTCCTGCACAAGCTGTCGCGCACCACGCGCGTGGTGTCGCTCAGCGCCCACGCGATGCTCCAGGGGTTCGCGAGTCCGTCGCAGTGGTCCGGCCTGGCGTCGCTCACCCCCGAGCAGGCGGAGGCCCTGCGCCCGGAGCCGTACGGCGCGGACAACGCCCCGACGGACCTCTCGCCCGAGGACCACTCCCTCATGGAGGTCCTCTCCCGCAACGGACGGGCGGCGTTGGGCGAGCTGGCGGACGCCACAGGTTGGTCGGAGTCGACAGTGCGGCGCCGCATGGACCACCTGCGGCGCACCGGCGTCCTGCGGTACGAGGTCGACCTGCCGATGTCGGCGCTGGGCTACCGTGCCGAGGCCCGCCTGTGGATGTCGGTGCGCCCTTCGGAGCTGGTCGCAACGGCCCAGGCGCTGGCCGCGCACCCGGAGGTCTCCTTCGCGGCCGTCACCACCGGCCCCACGAACCTCATGGCTTCCGTCGCCTGCAAGGACCACCCGGACCTCTACCGCTACCTCACGGAACGGGTGGCGTCACTGGAGGGGGTCCACAACATGGAGATGGCGACGGTCGACCGCACCGTCAAGCGCGCCGGGTCCACCCTGCCCAGCGAGGCCTTCCGCGACGTCACGCGTCTCTGAAACAGATCGAATCGACGGTTTCCGCCTCTACGCCATCAACATGTGCGCGTATCCGTCAGAATCACCGCTCTGGCTAGGTGCATCCGGCCCTTCGTCGCCACTCTGCGAGTGTTCCCGCAGACGAAAGGACATCTCATGCGCAAGTGGTTGCCGCTTGTCGCGGTGTGCCTCGGGTCGTTCATGCTCATCGTGGACACCACCGTGGTGACCGTCGCGCTGCCCGAGATCGGCACGGGTCTCGACGCCTCACTGTCGAGCCTGCAGTGGGTCATGAACATCTACACGCTGGTGCTGGCCGCGCTCACGCTCAGCGCCGGCTCCGTGGGCGACCTGCTCGGCCGCCGACGGGTCTACCTGCTGTCGCTGGCGGTGTTCGCCGGAGCCTCGCTCCTGTGCGCCCTCTCCCCCGACCCCGAGATGCTCATCGCGGCCCGCGGTCTGCAGGGCATCGGCGGGGCCGCCATGTTCGTGACCAGCATGGCGCTGCTCGCCACGACGTACGAGGGCAAGGACCGCGGCGCCGCCATGGGCGTGTGGTCCGCGGTCATCGGCGTCGCCGCCGCGGTCGGACCGATCTTCGGCGGTCTGCTCACCCAGAGCATGAGCTGGCGTGCCATCTTCTACGTCAACATCCCGATCAGCCTGGTGACGATGCTGCTGACGAGGGTGTGCTTCACCGAGTCCCGGCAGCCGGGCGGCGCCCGCATCGACTTCCCCGGGATCATCACCTTCGCCCTCGCCTCCGGCGCCCTGACCTACGGTCTGATCCGGGCCGGCGAGGACAGCTGGACCTCGCCCTTCACGCTCGGCCTCTTCGCCCTGGCGATCCTGAGCGCCGTGCTCTTCGTGGTCGTCGAACAGCGCCATCCGAGCCCCATGCTGGACATCTCACTGATGCGCAACCCCTCCTTCCTCGCCATCATGCTGAGCACCATCGCCTCCGCCTGGGGCTTCTCCAGCCTGGTCTTCACCTCGCTGTGGCTGCAGTCGGTCGTCGGGCTCACCCCGATCAAGGCGGGTCTGGCGCTGCTGCCGCTGGCCGCGGCGACGTTCGCCGCCGCGACGCTCACCGGCAAGCGTCTGCACGACGTCTCCCCGCGGGTGACCATCACCGCGGCGCTGATCCTGATCGGCGCCGGCTGCGCCGTCAACGGGCTCGCGATCGACGGCGGCTCGTCGTGGGCGGCGGCCCTGCCGGGGCTGCTCGTCATCGGCGTCGGCGTGGGCGTGGGCATGCCGGCCACGGGCTCCGCGGTCTTCGCCTCGGTGCCGCCCCAGCGGGCCGGCATGGGCTCGGGAGCCATGGCCGCCTTCCGTCAGCTGGGACAGGCGCTGGGCGTGGCCGTGCTCGGTCTGGTCTTCGCCGACGTCATCCGAGCCGACCTGGACGGCAAGGTCGAAGACCCGGCCGCCGCCGAGAACGCCCTCACCAGTGGGCGCAGCACCACCCTGGACGTCCTGCACGACGCCGGCGCACACGGTCTGACCTCGGTGTACCTGGCCTCCGCGGGTCTGGCCCTGGTGGCGGCGCTCGGCACGGCCGTCTTCATCCGCAAGCGCGTCCAGGCCGTCCCGCCGTACGCTCCGGCGGGCGAGGAGGCGGCCGAGGCGCACTGACGGTCCACCGGCTCCGTGCGCGGGTGTGTCGTCCCCTGTCACCCCGCGCCAGGTCGCCTTGAGGACCTCGGGCCCGGTCTGGCCGTGGATAGGGCGCGTGATGCCCGACCGCGTCCGGGGTCACCAGCTCACCGGCGATCTTCTCGGAATTCCCCTGGTTGAGCGCCTCGTCGTACAGACGAAGGATGACGCTCCCGTTCTCGTCCGAGCTCGCCATGAGGTCTCTCCGGACTATCGAGGTCCGACAGGGTCGAGAAATCCTCCCCTCGGTCGCCGCAGAGTCACCGAAGAACGCTGAACCATCGACGGGGCAAGGAATCACCGTTTCCGAGCCGCGTGATCGGCCGGGATATCCCGGCGAAGACGATGTGTTCGCCGGGGAGGGGGAGGGACGCGCCCTGCTGGATAGAGGTCACGCCGCTGCCCACCCGGGAACGGGCCTTCGCCGCGGTCCGGGTGACCGGTCGTCAGGAGAACCAGGAGGTCTTCTCCTCCGTCGTCAGCGGCCCGCGGTCGTCGGCGGTCGGGTGAGGACGCCGTTCCCGGCGGCCGGCCCTCTCACGGCCCCGGCGTGACGTCCGCGACGATCGCTCCCCGGACGTACGCGGCGAGCGCCGCCGAGCCGTCCCGCACGGTGATCCGCACCCCGCCCGGCGCCTCCGTGGCACCCACGGCGCCGTCGGCGCCGGCCCCCGCGACCGCCACCGCCGCGGGATGCACCTCGTCCACGAGCAGGTCCGTCAGGCTCATGTCGGGCCGCGCGTCGGGCTGTTCGAGTCGTGCGAGCTGTTCGGGCCAGGCGAGCACCGCCGGCGGCTGTTCGGGGGCGGAGAGTTCCAGACCGCGCAGCGGCGCCCCGAGCCCCACGCCGAGCGCCTTCAGCACGGCCTCCTTGCGCGTCCAGGTGCGCAGGAAGGCGGGCTTGCGTTCGGCGGCCGGACGGCCGTACAGCGCGGCGAGTTCGGAGTCGGCGAGCGCGACGCGGGCGGCCGAGTCGACGTCCAGGCCGACGTCCGCCTCCTCGACGTCGAGGCCCACGCGCCCGGTCGCGCAGACGGCGACGCCGATCACCGCACCGCTGTGGGCGACGGAGAAGTCGAACCCCGGCCGTTCGGACGGCGGCCCGGACGGCGGCAGGGCCAGCCGGACCTTGCCGTGCGGCCCGCCGCAGCGCGGGCACACGCGCCGCAGGGGGACGTCCGCCGGTGGCAGGCCGAGCAGTTCGCCCAGGACCAGCCTGCTCAGCGCGCAGCCCACCAGGAACCGCCCGCGGCCGGACCGGTCGACGGTCGCCTCGTACCGGCGTCGCTCCACCGGGTCGAGGAGTGCCAGGAGACCCGCGTGGGCGTCGGCCAGGTCGGCCCACCACACCTGCACGGGGTGTCCTGGCACGGCGCCTCGTCCCGACCGTGGAGGGGAAGGAGCGGTCAGTGCACGGCGCGCAGCATGCGCGTCACGTTGATGCGCGTCGGCGAGAGGCCGAGTTCCACGCTCTGCATCATTCGCTCGCCGTTCAGCCGGCCGTAAGCGAGGAGATCCACGTTGGCCAGGCTGAATTCGGGCCAGGTGTGAATGCTCAGATGCGAGGCGGAAAGCAGGAGAATCGCGGTGACGGCGCCGTTCGGGAAAACATGCGACGCTTCACCGAGCACCGTGGCGTTTCCCTTTTCGGCGGCCGTGCGCAGCACCTGCAGAAGGCGCTCTTCGTCGGTCAGGATGCTGTGGTCGCTCACCCATACGTCGACTGCATAAGAACAGAGATCGTCGACGTTTATGCCCTCGGTGGCGAGGCTGGCGGAGTTGGTCATGGGGAACCGGGGGTGACGAACCGCTGCCCCCGTCTCCTTTCATATAGGCGCTCGGTGGTGCCCAGAGTAGCATCCGGGGCGCCAGGGGGCTCGCGCGCGCACTGCGTCAAGGGGGCCGGGGGGTCCCCGGCGGATTCAGCGGAAAACCAGCCCGAGCCATTTGGGAGAGTGATTTCCCGGCGCCTTCGGACGCTCCCGGAAATCACCCGCGGACGGCATTCGGGAGAGCTGCGGGACGAGCATCGCGAAATCACGTCTTCCGTGGGTGAATTCCTCGCCGTTCCCCTGGCGTTTCCCCGCGGGGGATGCGGGATCGGCCGGCTCTCCGCCGGCCCGTATACTCGATGGTCCCGGAATCCACTGATCAGCTTGCCTGGAGCAGCATTGTGACCAACGCGCGTCGGCACCCTCGGAGCACCCCCGCCGATTCCGTGCTCACGGAAGTCGCGGACGCCGTCCGGCTCCAGGAGGGCCCGCCCGGAGTGCGGTCCGTCCTGCGCGCGCTGCGCCGGCTCGCCCCGGCGTCCACGAAGGAACTCAGTCGCGCGACCGGCCTGCCCGTTCCCATCGTGGCCGCCCTGGGCAACGAGCTGCGCCGCCGGGGGCTCGTCACCGAGGCGCGTCCGTCGCGGCTGACCGAGGCCGGTGCGGACCTGGTCGCCCGGCTGGGGATGGACCTCGTCCTCGACGCGACCTGCCGCACCTGCGACGGCCGCGAGCTGGTCATCCCCGACGTGCTGGACGAGGCCGTGACGCGGCTGCGCGCGCTCATGGAGTCGGGTCCCGCCGCCGACATGACGATCGACCAGTCGCACTGCACGGCCGAGACCAAGGTGCGCCGGGTGCTCGCGCTGCTCACCGCGGGCGCGCTGCCGGGCGGTTCGCTGCTGCTGATCGGCGACGACGACCTGGTGTCCCTGGCCGTCGCGGTGGTGGGCGACGTGCTCGGCGCACCGATCGTCGAGCGGGTGACCGTCGTGGACATCTCGCCCGAGATCCTCGGCCACATCCAGAAGACGGCGGCCGGTCTCGGCACCCGCGTCGAGACCGTCCAGCACGATCTGCGTCTTCCGCTGCCCGCCGGGCTCCACGGGCAGCACGACGTGGCCATGACCGACCCGCCGTACACGCCCGAGGGCGCCCGGCTCTTCCTCTCCCGAGCCGTGGAGGGCCTGCGGCCCGGTCCGGCGCACAGCGTCTTCTTCTCCTTCGGCGGCAAGAGCCCGGACGAGATGCTGGAGGTGCAGCGGGAGATCATGGAACTCGGCCTGGTCACCAACGGTTACGTCCGCAACTTCAACGAGTACGAGGGCAGCGGCATCCTCGGCGGCGTCGGCTTCTTCCAGCACCTCCTCACCACCACCTCGACCGCTTCGCGGCAGGGCGAGTTCAGCGGCCCCCTCTACACCGGGGACAAGCGGACCCGGCAGCGCGAGTACACGTGCGCGGCGTGCGACACGCGGATCCGGGTCGGCCCCGGCGCCCGCTGGGCCTCGGTCGCCGCACTGCGTGAGGACGGGTGCCCGCAGTGCGGCAAGGGCCCGTTCCGTCCGGGCCGTCTGGTCCCGGTGGAGGAGCCGCCCGCGCCGGCCGCCCTGCCCACGGTCCAGCCCCCCGCCGACGCCCCGGCCCCCGCCGCCGTCGACACCCCCGTCACCGCACCCGCACCCGTCACCGCACCCGCCCCCCTCGCCGCCGCTGCGGCCGCCGGTGCCGCGGCTCCGGCCGCGCCCGCCCCACGCACCTACGGCTGGCGTCCGCCGACCGAGGCCGATCGCGCCGCGCTCGCCGAGCGGGCCCGGCCGTACGTCACCCGACAGGCCGACGAGCGCGATCTGCCGGCCATCGGGCGGTTCGAGGCCGAGATCGCCCGTGTCTCCTTCGGCGAGGACGCCATCGACGACCCGGCCCGCTGGGAGTCCCGCCTCGGCCGCGCCATGGAGAAGTCGAAGGAGGGCATGATCGTCGCCCACCGCCCCGGTGAGGAACCGGTCGGCTGGTGCTGGGTGAGCATCAACCAGAACGCGATGACCGGCGACCGCTACGCCAACTTCCGCTCCCTGGCGGCCTCCCCGGTGGGCAACCGCGGCGACGTCGCCGAACTCCTGCTCACCGCGGGCCTGGACTTCTGTCTGGCCAACGGCATCACGGAGGTCGTCGGCCGGGTCCACGTGGGCAACGTCCCGATGCGCACGGTCTACCGCAAGTTCGGCTTCGACCCGACCAGTCTGTCGATGAAGCTGTTCCTGCCGAAGGAGAAGGAGGACGGCGTCCGATGAGCGGCACGGACAGCTTCGACCCGGACCGGATCAAGTGCGTCGTCTGGGATCTCGACGGCACCCTGTGGGACGAGATCGCCGTCGAGTCCGCCACCGACGCGCTGCCCACGCCCCGCGCCGGGACGCTCGCCGCGATCGACGCGCTGGCGGCCCTCGGCGTGCTCAGCAGCATCGCGAGCCGCAGCGCCCCGTCGGTGCTCGACCGGCTGGAGGCCGTGCCGGCGCTGCGGAGCCGGTTCCTGGCGCCGCAGGTGTCCTGGCAGGACAAGAGCGAGTCGCTGCGCACGATCGCGAAGGACCTGGGCATCGCGGTGGACGCCCTGCTCCTGGTCGACGACTCCCCCTACGAGCGCGCCGAGGTCGAGGCCCTCCTGCCGGGTGTGCGCACCCTCGCCCCCGAGGACGTCCCCGCGCTGCTCGCCGCGTTCGAGGGCCGGGAGGTCACCCCCGAGTCACGGGAGCGGGTGCGCCGCTACCGCACCGAGGAGACCCGCCGGGCCGAGGGGGAACGCTTCCAGGGCTCGCGTGAGGAGTTCCTGCGCTGGTGCGACATGCGCCTCACCGTCGGCGCGGCCACACCGGGCGAGCTCCCCCGGGCGCTGGAGCTCGCCGCCCGCACGCACCGGCTGAACTCCTCCGGCCTCACCCCCGACCGGCTGCGCGAGCTGGCCGCCGCGCAGGGACACGAGGTGTACACCGCCCGCATGACGGACCGTTTCGGCGAGTACGGCGTCATCGGCGCCGCCCTCGTCGACCGCACCGCACCCGCCCGGTGGTCCGTCCCGCTGCTCGCCCTGTCCTGCCGGGTCGCCGGCCGGGGAGCGGCGGCGGCCTTCCTGTTCCGGCTGATGCGGCGGGCGCGCGAGCAGGGGGCGGAGGAGTTCCGGGTGACGCTGCGCCCGACGGACGCCAACCTGGAGATGCGCATCCTGCTGCGCCAGGCGGGTCTGCGCCGCGCGGACGACCCGGGCGCCGGCGCCGCCGCCGACTCGGCGGCCCTGGGCAGGAGCCTGCACGACGAACTGCCCGAGCCGCCCGACTGGCTGCGGGTGACCGAACGAGAGGACGCCGAGGCGTGACGGACACCCTGGACCGGGGGGCGGTGGAACGCGAACTCCGTTCGATGATCGCCGAGGCGGCCCGCCTGGACGAGACCTTCGTAGGGGAACTCCCCGCCGACACCGACCTGTTCGGGCCGCGGATCGGCCTCACCTCGCTGGCCGGGGTGACGCTGCTGGGCGCCGTCGACCGGCGCTTCGGGGTGGACGTGGCCGCGCTGGACCTCAGCCTGGACAGTCTGCAGTCCATCGCCACCCTGAGCGACTTCGTCGCGGCCCACCTCCAGCCCTCCTAGCCACCCGTCTGTACGTCCACCCTGTTCAAAAAGGGTGATCCCTACGACGGTGCCGTGACCCGGCCGGGGCGGCGGCGTTGAACGGGGAGTGCGACGGCGCCCCCTGCTGTCGCACGAACCGATTCACTAAGGAGAACGTGATGTCTCGCATCGCGAAGATGGCCGCTGTTGCCCTCGGCACCAGCGCCGTGGTGGTCAGCGGGGCCGGCCTGGCCATGGCGGACGCGGACGCCAACGGTGCTGCCATCGGCTCGCCGGGTGTCCTGTCGGGCAACGTCGTCCAGGTTCCGATCCACATCCCGGTCAACATCTGCGGCAACACCGTCAACGTCGTCGGTCTGCTGAACCCCGCGTTCGGCAACACCTGCGCCAACGTCAGCGACCACGGCAAGGGCGAAAAGCACGACGACAAGCACGGCGACAAGCACGGCGACCACAACGGCTACGGCGACTGAGCAGCCGCTTCACAGGAGAGCCCCGGCACCTCGAGCGCCGGGGCTCTCCCCTGTTCCCGGGACTTCCGTCAGGCGTACCGGTAGATCCGGGACGCGTCCTCCAGCTGGTCCGGGGTCACGTTCCAGGGGGGCAGCTTCTCGTGGCGGGCCACGACCCGCCGGTACTGGCGGCTGCCCGGACCGGGCGGTTCGGCCGGCAGGTAGCGGTGCTCGCGGTGCCGGCTCTGCCAGCGGGTCCACAGCAGGTCGACGAAGGCGTGGTGGAGCCAGAACACGGGGTCGTTGACGGAGGCGCCGCCGAGCATGACCCCGCCGACCCACCGGTGCACCCGGTTGTGGTTGCGCCACGCGGCGCTGCCCGAGCCGGAGCCCCAGCCCTCCAGCCTGTTGCGGAACCCCCGGTCGACCGTCGAGTCCCAGGGCGAGACGTCGTAGACGGGGTCCCGCAGCGCCGTCTCCACGTCGCTCCTGGCCGGCAGGTCGATCGGGTCGCCGGCGCGGCCGAGGTCCCGGGTGAGGAACTCCCCGTCGGTGACGTTCTCCTTGATGGTCCAGTTGCCGGTGGCGTACGCGAACGGCCCGGTCGTCACCTGGTGGTCGGACCGGCGTCCGTTGCCCCCCAGCAGGTCCTTCGTCCAGGGCGCGGCGGTCGTGGCGCGGTCGCGCGTCCAGTCCCAGTACGGCACCGTCACCGCCGGGTCGACGCGGCGCAGGGCCGCCTCCAGGTCCAGCAGGAACCTGCGGTGCCAGGGCAGGAACGAGGGCGCCATGTGGGCGCTGCGCAGACCGCCGTCGCCGTCGGAGACGTAGTGGTCGATGTGCATGCGCACGAACTCGTCGTACTCGCCCCTCTTCTTGATCGCCAGCAGTGCGTTCACGAACCGCCGTCGCTCGGCGCCGGTGAGCGTGCTGACGTCCTTACGGATGTAGGCCATGGTGTCCCCCCATGTGCGTGTGGTGGTGTGCCGGACCGTCCTCGCGCAGCCGCTCCCCGGGGCCGAGCCCGTCGACGGCGGCGCGGACCGCCTCCAGCGGGGTGGCGTACGAGCGGTAGTGGTCGACCATGCTCAGCCAGGTGCCGTCGGCGCGGCGCATCAGGTGCAGCGGGCGGCCGTCGACGGTGACCTTCCACTCGCCGCCGGTCGCGGCGGCGGGTCCCGACGAGGTGAGGGCCCCGCGGATGTGCCGGCCCCGGTAGGTCTCGTCGAAGGAGGAGCCGGCGGGGCCGGCGTCCGCCGGGCCCGGCGGCCGGGAGGCGGCGACGACCGGGGCGATGGCGAGGGCGGCGGAGGCTCCGAGGAGCCCGCGCAGCAGGTCCCGTCGTCGGGTGCGGCGCGCCGGCGCGGATCTGGCCGTGGCTGCCGGAACTGCGCTCACGGGTACTCCCTCGACGCTGACGGCCATGGTGTGCTCCCTCGTCCGGGACGGTGGTCCGGTGCGGTTGTCGTGGGGCTAACCGCCGAGCGGGCCGCCTGGTCACCGTCTGCGTCCGAACGGTCCGCCCCGGCAGGCGGATCCGGGTACGGCGACGGGCCCGGACGACGGCGTCCGGGCCCGTGTTCGCGTCGGTCGGTCCGGGGGTTACAGCCCCTGGCCCAGACCGAGGTCGGCGCCGGGCACGGCCTGCAGCACGGGCGTGATCACGCCCGCCTCGGGCAGCTTCAGGTCCGGCAGGCCGAAGTGGTCGGGGTTGGGCGCGGTGAGGGGCGCGTCCAGGATCAGGCCGGGGCCGAGCGTGCGCAGGTCGGAGGCGGGGGCGTCGAGGCCGACGTGGTTGAACCGGTCGCCCAGGACCTCCGGCAGGGGGGCCCGCACTCCCAGGCCCGGCAGCCCGGCGGCGACGGGCAGCTGCGGAAGGACGCGCTCCGGGAGGAGGCGGCCCTCGACGAAGCGCGGGCCCTCGGGCGCGCCCGGCGTCGGCAGGGGGATCTCCCCGCCGATGGTGGGCAGTTCCACGTTGAGGGACTTCTCGACGCCGTCCAGCGGTACGGGGACGGGGACGGTGCCGATCGCGGCTGCCGGGCTCGCGCAGGCGGCGGCACCGGCCGCGGCCGCCACGCACGTCAGCACTGCGGCGAGGGTTCCTCGGGTGGTCGACTTCATGTCGGGTACGGACCCTTTCGGTGGAGTTCGGGGGGCGTTGCGTCCGTACCGCGTAACGAGCCGGAAAACGGCATCAGTGCACAATTCCCCCGCATGCCGTAATAGTGCTACCGCCATACCGGCGCGAGGGGCGTCTCGGCACGAGAGGAGCACGGGAGGAGAGCGTTGGGGTGCGACGGCGGCGCGTCAGCCCGTCCAGAAGGCCCACCAGCGGGTAAGGATCAGCATGCCCACGATCCCGATGTGCAACAGCGGCGGCGCCCAGGCGAATTCGCCGAGGAAATCCCGCACGCCGGCCGGCGCCGGCAGGAAGCCGTGGCGCACGTCGAAGGCGACGACGTACCAGAACACGAGGATCGTGGCGACCCAGGCCAGGCAGCACCACAGGCACAGCGCGTTGATCCGGTACAGCGACTGGAACTGCAGCCAGGACACGAAGGCGACGCCGAAGAGGCAGCCGGCGGTGAACGTCAGCCAGTACCAGCGGGGGAAGGCGGCCCGGGCCAGCAGGCCCGCGCCGACGCACAGGACGATCCCGTAGGCCACCAGGCCCAGCATCGGGTTGGGGAACCCGAACACCGAGGCCTGGTCGCTGCGCATGACGCTGCCGCAGGAGACGACGGGGTTCAGGCTGCACCCGGGCGTGAACCCGGGGTCCTCCAGCAGCTTGAACTCGTCGAGGGTGATGACCCAGGAGGCCAGCAGCCCGGCCGCTCCGGCGAGGACCAGCAGCAGGGCGTACGCGCGGCCGCCTCCCACGGCGGCCGGCTGCGGCCGCACATCAGCCGCGCAGGCGGCGGGCGGGCAGGACGATGTGCGCCGCCGCCGTCAGGGTCTCCTCGGCGCCCGCGAACGCGGCCAGCGCGTCGGGCGTGACGGCCCGGCCGGGCGTGGCCTCCGGCCAGGCGCGGGCGGTGAGGACGAGGTAGGCGTAGCCGCGCTCGCCGATGGCCGTGAGCCACTCCGCCGGCGGCAGGCACTGGGCGTTGAGGCCGGGCATGTTCAGGACGGCCGCGCCGGACTCGACGAGCAGACTGAACGGCAGGCTGGGCCGCTCGGTGCCGTCGACGACGTCGCCGCCGACGGGCATGCCGTTGTCGGCGAGCAGCCGCTCGACGGCGGCGGCCGTCCCCTCGGGCCCGTCCGCGGTGTCGCCGAGGGAGTAGGCCAGGAGGTAGGGCATGTCACGGCCGTCGGGAGCCTCGCCGCTCCACGGCATCACGACGAGGGTGCCCAGGTCGGCCACGCGGAAGGGGCGGGTTGCGCTTGGGGTTGAGGTCACCGCGCGACCTTATCGGCGCGTCGACGGGCGGCCGGACGTGTTCTCACCCGACCGGGGGACGACGGCGGGTCGCTCCACACGAACGAGGGACGCGCCGCTCGACTCGCCTCGAACACCGCCCGTGCCGTGCCGGGACGGTGGCGCCGTCCGCCCGGCGGACCGGGGAGGCCTGACGGGCATGACCCGGGGCCGGCCCCGTCGGTGAACGGGAGCCGGCCCTGGCGGCGGGGGCGTCTCAGCCCTGCAGCGGCAGTCCGCCGAGAAGCGGGTTGTGGCTGTTGAGCGCGCCCGCCGCACCCTTGACGGTGCTGAGCACGGAGTCCTTGTTCTCGGTGTCGAGGGCGTCCGACTGGTGCTGGAGCGGCGTCGCGTCCTCCAGGTTGATCGGCCCCCTCGCGAGGGTGTCCACGGCGCCGTTGAGGCTGGTGGGCGTGAGGTCGGCGGGGGCGGCGAACGCGGGCGCGGCAAGGCCGGCGAGGACCACGGATCCGGCAACGACAGCGGCAGCCTTCAGGGACTTCATCGGATTCCTTTCTTCGGCGACTCGGCAACTCAAGTCACCGGGGCACGTTCTGACGTCGTGCCTAACGAGGCCTGTCGGGTGCGGAAACCGGGTACGCAGAATATTTCTGCACCCCGGCGACGCAAACGCCGGGGTGCGCACACGCGGGAACGGCGGTCAGCCGGTGGGCGGGGGCGGCAGCGCGGGCGCCGCCGGAGCCTCGGCCGCCTCGGCCGGCAGGCTGGGCAGACTCGGCAGGCTCAGGCCCAGTCCGTTCAGCGTCGAGGAGAGCAGGTCGAGCAGGCCGTCCAGGACGCCGGTGACCGCCGACACCACCTGGCCGACGTCGAGGGACGTGGCGGCCGTGAGCAGTGAGTCGACGGCCTTCTGCACGGCGGCGAGCGCGTCGGACACGGGGTCGGCGGCCGCCTTCGTCCCGCTGTCCACGGCGCCCTTGGCGAGCGAGGGCGGCACGGCCGCCGGTGCGGCGGGGGCGGCCGGGGCGGCCGGGGCCGCGGCGGTGATCTTGGCGACGGCCGTCCTGACGGCGTCGCCGAGCTGAGTCGCCCGGCCGGGGGTGAGGCGGCCGTCGTCGGCCTTGAGGACGGTGTCGAGCGTCTCGGTGACCGGGGCGAGGACGGTGCTGAGATCGACGAGGCCCTTGCCCTGGGCGCGCAGCGCGGCGACGCCGGGGACGGGCGCATCGGAGGCCGCTGCGACGCGCTCGCGGGCTGTGGCCGTGTCGGACGCCATGGCGGCGGGTGCGGCAAGGCCGAGGACGAGGGAGGCGCACAGTGCGGTGGAAGCGATACGCCGAACGGGCAGACCACGCATGGGAAATCCTTTCGATTGCGTCGGGTCTCGTGCCCACCGCGCAAAGCGTCGTCGCACCCCGCAACACAGCCGTCGCATTGTGCGACTCTTCGCAGCTCACCGCACCGGCATCGCCCCTGATGGGGGGACTCGTCGGGGCCCATCGGGCAGGGCGGGCCACCTTCCCCCGTTCGGGGCAACGCCGGCGGCACGCGAACGGCCGCCCTCCTGGCGGGAGGGCGGCCGTTCGGCGAATGACGAGTCGTGACCTCTGGGGGAGATGACGTCAGTCGTTGATGCAGGTGTTGCCGAACGCCGGGTTCAGCAGGCCGATCACGTTGATCGTGTTGCCGCAGACGTTCACCGGGATGTGGACGGGAACCTGCACGACATTGCCCGACAGGACGCCCGGGGAGTGCGCGGCGACGCCGTTCGCGTCACTGTCGGCGGCGGCGATGCCGGAGGCGCCGGCGACGGCCGCGGCGGCAACGGAGGTCAGGACCAGGCCCTTCGCGATACGCGACATGGAGAGGTGCTCCTTGGGGTTTTTGACGCAAACACCTGGGCGGGGATGCCCGGCGCTGAAGTCAACGCGCGGGGCCGACCGGGGTTGTGCCGCCGAATGAGTGATGTCTCCAGGCATCAAGGTTCACGATACCGACACACTTGTCCGGTTTCAGGGGATTAATCCGGACAGCAGTTAGAGTTGCGCCCCATCCGAGGCACGCCTATAGCAAGCAAATCGCACGAAAGGGCACCGCCGGCATGCGCAATTCCCTGGGTCCGACGCTGCAACGCACCGCGGTCGGCGTCCTCGCCCTCGCCGCGCTCTGGGCGCCGGGCGGCGCCCTGGCGGCCGGCGCGCCGCCGTCCGCGGAGGCCGAACGCCTCCCCTTCACCCAGCGCTACCGCTCCACGCAGCACGGCGGGATCGTCCGCGCGGCCAACGCGGCCATCAGCTGCCGCGCCGCGCCGGCGGCCGCGGCGGCCCCCGCCTGCCCGGCCGTGCGCGCGGGAGACACGGCGCAGAACAACGACTTCGACATGTTCTACGTCGACGTCGACGACGACCCCAACACCTACAACTCCTCCCGCGCCGAGGTCCGGTTGCCCGAGGGCGCACGGGTGACGTACGCGCGGCTGTACTGGGGCGGCAACCTGCGCGTAGGGGAGCAGAAGCCGCCCAAGGACAACGGGCGGGTGCTGATCGCCGAGCCGGGCGGCGCGTACAAGGCGGTGCTCGCCGACACCGTCGTCGGCCATCGGGCGGCCCACGGCGCCGACGCCTTCCAGGCCTCCGCGGACGTCACGAAGCTGGTGCGCGACAGCGGTCAGGGCCTGTACACCGTCGCGCAGGTCAACGTGGCCATGGGCAGGTCCGCCGCCGGAGCGTGGGGCGGCTGGACGCTGGTCGTGGCGTACGAGAACCCGGCCGAGCCGCTGCGGGTCCTGTCCGTCTGGGACGGCTTCGACGACCTCGACGCCCCCGACGGCAAGGAGATCCGGCTGAGCGGGCTCCGCATGCCGGCCGGAGCGGGCGGCCGGGTCGGGCTGGTCGCCTACGACGGCGACCGCGGCCGTTCGGGTGATTCGCTCATGTCCTCGACCGGTGGCCGGGCGGCCGCCGCGCTCACGGACCCGGTCAATCCATCTGACGATGTGTTGAATTCCACGATCAGCGAGCCGGGGGAGGCTCCGGCGGCGCGTGTACCGGCGTACGCCAACACCCTCGGCTACGACTCCGATGTGTTCGATCTGCGCAGGGGTTTGCGGTCCGGCGGTGACCAGCTGACGGTTCGGCTCGTTGCCCACCGGGACGCGGCGTGGGCCGGGGCGCTCTTCGTCGCCGTCGACACACGGAAGAAGTAGTCAGGCGCGTTCCCGCACGTCCCGAGCGCCACCGTGAGCGAGGAAACCGCGCAATGCACCAGCCAGAACCCGACGAGAGAACCCGGGTCCTGCACCTCACCCAGCCGGTGGACGGCGGGGTCGCCCGAGTCGTGACGGACCTGGCGCGGGCCCAGCTCGCGGCCGGTCTGCACGTCACGGTGGCCTGCCCCGCCGGCCGGTTCGCGGGGGACCTGCGGTCCCTGGGCGCGGACGTCCGGCACTGGGCGGCGGCCCGGTCGCCGGGGCCGTCGCTTCCCGGCGAGGTGCGCCGGCTCGCACGCCTGCTCGACGAGGTACGCCCCGACCTCGTGCACGCGCACAGCGCGAAGGCCGGACTGGCCGGCCGGCTCGCGCTGCGCGGGCGGATCCCGACCGTGTTCCAGCCGCACGCCTGGTCCTTCGAGGCCGTCGGCGGCGCCACCGCGGCCCTGGCGCTGCGCTGGGAGCGGTTCGGGGCGCGCTGGGCGGACCGGCTGGTGTGCGTGAGCGAGGCCGAGCGCGCGACCGGTGTGCGCGCCCGGATCGCCGGACGGTGGAGCGTCGTCCCCAACGGCATCGATCCCGAACGCTTCCACCCGGCGCCCGTCGACACCGTCCGCGCCTCCCTCCTGCCCGGCCTCGACGCCGCCGCCCCGCTGGTGGTGTGCGTGGGGCGGCTGTGCCGGCAGAAGGGGCAGGACGTGCTGCTGCGGGCGTGGGACGCCGTCGCGCGCCGCACGCCCGGCGCCCGGCTGGTGCTGGTGGGCGACGGACCGGACGCGGAGCGACTGCGGCGCGGGGCGCCGGAGTCGGTGCTGTTCGCCGGAGCCGTCGCCGACATCGTGCCCTGGTACCAGGCCGCCGACCTGGTCGTGCTGCCCTCGCGCTGGGAGGGCATGGCGCTGGCCCCGCTGGAGGCCCTGGCCTGCGGGCGGCCCGTGGTCGTCACCGACGTGGACGGCGCCCGGGAGAGCCTGCCGGACGCACTCTCGTCCCGCTGTCTGGTGCCCGCCGACGACCCGGCGGCGCTGGCCGGCGCCGTCACCGCACTGCTGCGCGACCCGCTGCTGCGCGAGTCGCTCGGCCACCAGGGGCGCCGGCACGTCCTGGCCACGCACGACGTGCGACGCATGGCCGAGGCGGTCACGGGCCTGTATCGCGAGCTGCTCACGACCACACAAGGGGCGCCCGTCGCGCCCACCGAGTGCAGGGAGTCCATCCACTCGTGACCGCGGAAAGCACCGTCCCCTCTCCTGGCTCGCAGCCCGGATACTCGTCCGTCTCGGTCATCCCGCGCCGCGAGAGCGCGACGGGATTCAGGTTCCCCGTCCGGCGGCCCGCCGCGCGGCCCGCGTCGCCGCTGCCGCTGCTGCTCACCGACGGCCTCGCCGCGCTGGCGGGCGCGCTGGCGCTGAGCGGCGCGCAGCGCCGGCCGCTCCTGGCGGCCCTGCTGGTGGCGGCGACGATGCTGCTGCGCCCGCAGGTCGCGCGGCCGGTGGCGGGGGTCCTCGACGAAGTGCCCGCCGTCTGCGGCCGGATCGCGGTCGGCTGGCTGGTGCTGGCCGCGGTCGTCGGGGCGTGGAACCCGGCGCACGCGCTCTCGGCCCGCACCCTGCTCGTCGGCTGCGCGGTGCAGGCCGTGGCCGGCTGCGCCGGCCGCGCGGTCGTCCATCTGCTGCGGCGGCGGGCGCTGTTGCGCCGCCCGCGCGCCGCGCTCGTCATCGGGCCCGTCACGACCGCGCAGCGGGTGGCCGCCGCTGTGCTGCGCCATCCCCGGTGCGGGGTCCGTCCGGTGGGGATCGTGGCCGAGAACCCCGACGGCGCCGACGGACTGCCGGTGCTGACCAGCGGTCAGGAAGTGCAGCGGGCCCTCATCCAGAACGGCGTCCGGGAGGTCCTGTGCGTCCACCCGGCCGTGCGCAGCGTGCAGGGCCCGCTGCTGCGGGCGCTCGCCGAGTCGGGCTGCACGGTGTGGGAGATCGACGCCGACACCCCCTCGTACGCGAGCCGTGAGCAGCTCGCCGGGTTCTCCTGCCGGCGTCTGGACATGGGCGGCCGCCGCCGCGGAAGCCTCGGCAAACGCCTGCTGGACGTCGCGGTCTCCGGGACCCTGCTGCTGCTGGTGAGCCCGTTGCTGCTGCTGTGCGCGACCGTGCTGCGGCTGACCGACGGTCCCGGGGTCGTCTTCCGGCAGGAGCGCATCGGCAAGGACGGCAGGCCCTTCACCCTGCTGAAGTTCCGCACCCACCGCCCGGTCGACGAGCACGAGGCGGCGACCCGCTGGAGCGTGGCCGGCGAGCGCGAGATGAGCCGCTTCTGCCGCTTCCTGCGCCAGACCTCGCTGGACGAGCTGCTGCAGCTGTGGAACGTCCTGTGCGGCGACATGAGCCTGGTCGGCCCCCGTCCCGAACGTCCCTTCTTCGTCGGCGAGTTCAGCCAGAGCTACCCCGGCTACGCGGCCCGCCACCGCATGCAGACCGGCATCACCGGCCTCGCCCAGGTGCACGGGCTGCGCGGCGACACCTCGATCGAGGACCGGGCCCGCTTCGACAACGCGTACATCGACAACTGGTCGCTGTGGCAGGACGTGTGCATCCTGCTGCGCACCGCGGCCGCCCTCGTGCGACCGACCGGGAGCTGAAACCGCCGATGACCCCAGGACCCGTCCGGAGTTTCCCGCCCGCGCTGCGACGCCTGGCACGGCGTCTCGCCGTGCTGTCGGGGTCTCCCGCGTACGCCCACGCGGGCGCCCCTCCACCGTGCGACGCGGCGGACGGGACGCCACGGCGCCCGTCCCCCGCGCAACCGGCAGCACACCCCGGGCCGGCCCTCGCCCTGCCTCTGCCACCCGCCCGCACGCTGTCCCCGGTCCTGCCCGTGGTCGCCGTGGTCGCCCTGCTCGGCCTGCCGCTCGCGCCCGGCGGCGAGGGCGGCGCCGGACCGGCCGACGCGCTGTCCGCGCTGGTCGTGCTGTTCTGCGCGGTCCGGCTGCTGCGGCAGCGACGGCGTCCGCTGTCCCGGACGTCCGCCGTGCTCTTCGGCCTGCCGGTCGCCGGGCTCGCGCTCGCCGCGATGGGGGCCTCCTCGCCGGGCGCGGGCCTCAGCGGCCTGGGCCGCTACCTGCAGATCTTCGTGCTGGTCCCGGCTGCCGTCGTGCTCCTGGTCCGCGACCGGGCCGACTTCCGGGTGCTGGCCTGGTCGTTCGTCGGCCTGGCGGGGTGGCAGGGGGCCGTCGGCGTCCACCAGTTCGTCACCGGGACCGGCGCCTCGTACCAGGGCGAGACGATCCGGGCGGTCGGCACGTTCGGACCGCAGGACGTGATGGGCATGGCGACCGTGGTGTCCTTCGGACTGATCTGCGCGACCGGGCTGGCGCTCGGCCGGTCCCGGGCGCGGCAGCGGGCGGTCGCCGCCGGCTGCGCGCTCGCGCTGCTGGCGCCGCTGGCGCTCTCCTTCAGCCGGGGCGCCTGGATCGCGACCGCGCTGACCTGCACCGTCCAGCTGGCCCTCGCCGGACTGCGGCGGGCGCTGAAGATCGGCGCGGTGGCAGTGGCGGCCGGGGTGATCCTGGTCGGCGGCTTCGGAGTCGGCTCGGCGATGCTCCAGGAGCGCGTCAGCAGCATCACCCAGGTCGCCGACGCGCCCGACCAGTCGGTCACCGACCGGTACACGCTGTGGGCGTCCGCGATCGCCATCTGGCGCGAACACCCGCTCACCGGCGTCGGGTTGAAGGGCTTCCCCGAGCACCGGGACGCGCACGCCTCGCTGGCCCTGTCCTCCGGCAGCGACACCGACGGCGCGGGCTCGGGCTTCGTCCGGCAGCCGCTGCTGTCCCCGCACGACATGTATCTGCTGGTCCTGGCCGAGCAGGGCCTGATCGGGCTGCTCGCCCTCGCGGGCGGCTGGCTGGCGATGCTGGCCTGCGGGCTGCGCGGCTGGGCCCGCGTGCGGCGCTCGGGTCCCGGCCTCGACTGCGCGCTCGTGGCCTGCGGTCTTCTGGTCTGGCAGCTGATCGACTTCGTGTACGCCGACATCGGCGGGCCGTCGACCGTCCTGACGGCCGTCGTCTTCGGGCTGGTGGCCTGGTGGGCGCTGGTCGGCGGCGACGGTCGCGAGGCCCGCGAGGCGTCCGAGGAGGCGCTCGCGCGATGACGGTGACACCTCCTCGGACGCCTCGCACGGACGACCCCACGTCCGTGCCGCCGGCGCGGGACGCCGCACAGTCCGGGGGGACCGCCGAGACGACCGGGCCCGCGGGGACCGCCGACACGGCCGGGGCCGCCGGGGCCGTCGACACGACCGGGGCCGCCGGGGCCGCCGGGACCGTCGACACGACCGGGGCCGTCGAAGAGGCCTGTGGGGAGGAGGGCCGGAGTTCCGGCGACCTTCCCACGGCCTCCCGCGGCTTCCTCGCCAGGGCCGCTCTCGTCACCGCCGCCCTGTCCGTGGCCGGCGCCCTGCTCGGGCTGCTCCGGGACCAGGCGCTGGCCCGGCTGTTCGGAGCGGGCAGCGACACCGACGCGTTCCTCGTCGCGTGGACCGTGCCGGAGTTCGCGGCCACGCTGCTCATCGAGGACGGACTGGCGTTCGCCCTGATCCCGGCGTTCAGCATGGCGCTGGCCCGCCGCTCCCAGGGCGCGCCGGGCGACCCGGTCCGCGCACTGGTCGCGGGCACGCTCCCCCGGCTGTCGCTGGCCTTCGTCGCGGTGGGCGCCCTGCTGATCGGCACGGCCCGGCAGCTCGTCGAGATCCTCGCGCCCGGCCTGCCCGATCCCGCGCTCGCCGTCGACTGCACCCGGCTCACCGCCACCTGCGCGGTGAGCTTCGGGCTCGCCGGGTACTGCAGCGCGGCCCTGAGGGCGCACCGGCGGTACGTGGCGCCGGCGGCGATCTACGTGGCCTACAACGTCGGCATCATCGCCGGGATGTACGCGCTCGGCGGCCGCTGGGGGGTGCGGTCGGCGGCGGCCGGGGTCGCGGTGGGCGGTCTCCTCATGGTCCTCGTCCAACTTCCCTCGCTTCTTCGCCAGTTGAGGAGGCGCCCCGGGGTCGGGGAGCAGGTCGTGACGCACGAGGTGCCCCGGCCCCTCGACACCGCGCTCCTCACGACCGTCCTGCTGTTCGCGCTGTGCCGGCAGTCCCAGGTCCTCATCGAGCGCTTCCTCGCCTCCCAGCTGCCGGCCGGCGCGATCTCGCACCTCAACTACGCGCAGAAGGTCGCGCAGATGCCGATGATCCTGTCGGTGATGGTGTGCACGGTCACCTTCCCCGTCGTCGCGCGGGCGCTGGCCGAAGGGGACGTCGAACGGGCCCGCAACCGGGTGGAACGGGATCTCGCGCTGGCCGCGTGCATCGTCCTGCTCGGCACGGCGGCGGTGGTCGCCTGTGCGCCCCAGATGATCGAAGTGCTGTTCCAGCGGGGCGCGTTCACCGCGCAGGACACCGCGGCGACGGCCGGGCTGATGCGGGTGTACGCGCTGGGGCTGCTCGGCCAGACCCTGACGGGCGTGCTGGTGCGCTCCTACTTCTCGGCGGGCCGCGGCTCCTGGTACCCGGTCGGCGCGATGACCAGCGGGATCGCCGTCACGTCCGGCATCGGCGCACTGAGCGTCCAGGCCTGGGGGGTGTACGGGATCGCCGCGGCCAACGCGACCGGCATCACCGTCACCGCCCTGGTGCTGCTGGCCGGGATGGGCCCGCGGAGCGTCCCTGTCGGCGTCCGGGGCGTCCTGCGCGAGCTGAGCCGGCCGGTGCGGGCCGCCCTGGTGGCGACCCTGGCCGGCGCCCTGGCCGCCGACCGGTGCGGCGACGCGCTCCTCGGGCTCCTCGTCGGCGGGCTCACCGTGACCGTCGTCTTCCTGTCGCTCGGCCGGGCCCTGCGCGCCCAGGGCATCGTCCACGCACTCCGTTCCGTACATTCCGCGACCCGAAGGCTCTCCCATGGCCGCTCCTGACCGCAGTACGCCCGCCGCCGTCCCCTGGGTGGCGATGTATCACTCCGTGGGCGACTGCTCCGAGGATCCGTATCGCATCACGGTGACCCCCGAGCGGCTGGAGAAGCAGCTGAGGTGGCTGCGCCGGCGCGGCCTGCGCGGCGTCTCCATGGCCGAACTGCTCGCCGCCCGCGCCCGCGGCGAGGGCCGCGGCCTGGTGGGTCTCACCTTCGACGACGGTTACGCCGACTTCCTCACCGGGGCCCTGCCCGTGCTGCGCCGCAACAGCTGCACGGCCACCCTGTTCGTGCTGCCCGGCCGGTTGGACGGCGACAACGCCTGGGATCCGCTGGGTCCGCGCAAGCCCCTGCTGAGCGCCGACGGCATCCGCCGCGCGGCCGGCGAGGGCGTCGAGATCGGCTCGCACGGACTCACCCACGTCGACCTGACCGCGGCCGACGACGTCACGCTCAAGGCCGAGACGGCCGAGAGCCGGGCCGTCCTCGCCGAGCTGCTCGGCGCCGAGCCCGACGGCTTCTGCTATCCGTACGGGACGATCGACCGGCGGGCCGTGGACGCCGTGCGCGAGGCCGGCTACGCCTACGCCTGCGCGATCGACCCCGGCCCGCTGAACGGCCCGCACGCCCTGCCCCGGCTGCACGTCGGGCAGAACGACCACGCCCTGCGCCTGTATCTGAAGTACCGGCTGCACCGGCTGCGCCGGCGCCCCGTGGAGGGACTGCGGTGAAGGCCCTGCACATCATCACCGGACTCGGCGTCGGCGGCGCCGAGCAGCAACTGCGCCTGCTGCTGCGGCACCTGCCGGCACGGTGCGACGTGGTGACGCTGACGAACCCGGGCTCGGTGGCCGACGGGCTGACCGAGGACGGGGTCCGGGTCGTCCACCTCGGCATGGCCGGCAACCGTGATCTGGGCGCGCTGCCGCGGCTGGTGCGGATCATCCGCTCCGGCGGTTACGACCTCGTGCACACCCACCTCTACCGGGCCTGCGTCTACGGCAGGCTCGCCGCACGCCTCGCCGGGGTCCGCGCGGTCGTCGCCACCGAGCACTCGCTGGGCGCGTCGCAGCTGGAGGGGCGCGAGCTGACCGCGGGGGTGCGCGCCCTCTACCTCGCCAGCGAACGGCTGGGCCGCACCACGGTCGCCGTCTCCCCCACGGTCGCCGACCGGCTGATGAGCTGGGGCGTGCCGGCCCCCCGGATCGAGGTCGTCCCCAACGGCGTCGACCTGGCCCGCTTCCGCTTCGACCCGGAGGCGCGCCTGCGCACCCGGCGGCGCCTCGGGCTGCCGGACGACGCGCGCGTCGTCGGCGCGGTCGGCCGTCTCACGGCCGGCAAACGCTTCGACGTGCTCGTCCACGCCCTCGCCCGCCTCCCGGCCGACCACTGGCTGCTGCTGGTGGGCGGCGGGCCCGAGGAGAGCGTGCTGCGGCGCCTCGCACACGAGGCGGGGGTCGCCGACCGCGTGCTGTTCCCCGGTGAACGCCCCTGCGTCCCCGACGGCACCCCCGGCCCCGACCTGCCGTCCCTCGTCTGCGCCATGGACGTGTTCGTCTCCCCGTCCCCCGAGGAGACCTTCGGCCTCGCGGCCGTGGAAGCACTCGCCTCGGGACTTCCCGTGCTCTACGCCTCCTGTCCCGCGATCGAGCACCTGCCCGCGCGGGCGGCCGGCGCCCGCCGGGTGAGCGGCGGCGCCGAGGCGTTCGTCCGCGCGCTGACCGAGACCCGTGCCCAGGCCCCCGGCCCGCGCGCCGCCCCGGACGCCGCCCGCCACTACGACATCACCCGCAGCGCCGCCCAGCTCATGGACGTGTACGCGGCCACCGTCACCGGATCACCCCGGTCGTCCTCCGCTTCCCCGACACCCCAGGGAGTCAGTTCCCCATGACCGAGAACCCCCGTCGTCCTGCCGCCCTGCGCCGCGCCAAGGCGCTGCCGCCCTGGTCCCTGCTCGCGGCGGGCGCCGTCGCCGGCGGTCTGCTCGGCGGCGCGTACGGAGTCGTCAAGCCGCCCGTGTACACGGCCACCGCCTATGTGGTCGCCGTCCCGACCGCGAAGTCGGACCCGGCGTCCGCGCTCGGTTTCGCGCAGGCCTACGGCCGCGTCGCCACCCAGCTCGCCGTGCTCGGCGACGCCCAGGTGTGGGCGGGCGTGCCCGTGAAGACGCTGCAGCAGAACGTGCAGACGGCGACCTCGCCGGACGCCCCGATGGTCGCGATCACGGCGACCTCCCCGCGCGCCGACCTCGCCGCCGACATGGCCAACGCGGTCACCCGCGCGCTGACCCAGCACGCCAAGAGCTCCGAGGACACCACCAACGTCGAGCTGCAGCAGTTCGCCCGCGCGGTCCGGCCGACCGCGCCCTCCTCCGCGTCCCCGACGGTGACCGGGCTGGTGGGGGCGAGCGCGGGCGGGCTGCTCGGCGGGCTGGTCGTGCTGGTACGGCCGAGGCGGGGCTCGCGCGAGGAGGCCGGGCGTCCGGCCGCCGTCCCCGGCCCGGCCCTCGCCGCCGACGCTCACGGAGCGCTGTGAAGGCGACCCTCACGACCGAACTCGTCACCGACGAGCAGGCCTTCGCCGAACTCGCGCCCGCGTGGGGGCGGCTGTACCGGCGGTGCGCGACGGCCACCCCGTTCCAGAGCCACGCCTGGCTGCACTCGTGGTGGCTGTCGTACGGGCGGCGCGGCCGGCTGCGCCTGCTGCTGGTCCGCGACGGCGGTGAGCTGGTCGCCGCGGCGCCGCTGACGGCCGTCCGCCGGCCGCTGCCCGCGCTCGTGCCGCTCGGCGGGGCGATCTCCGACTACGGGGACGTCCTCGTCGACGACGAACACGGCGAGCGGGCCGTCGCCGCGCTCACCGACGGGCTCGCCGCGGCCGCCCGTACCGCGCTGATCGACTTCCGCGAAGTACGGCCGGGCGGCGCGGTGGAGCAGGTCTACGAACGCTGGCACGGGCCGCGTCGGCGGGTGAGCGACTCGGTGTGCCTGGAGCTGCCGGCCGTCCCCATGGAGGACCTGGTGGCCCGGCTGCCGTCGGCGAAGGCCCAGCGGGTGCGCGCCAAGCTGCGCAAGCTGACCGCGCTCGGCGTGCAGCGCAAGGCGGTGTGCCCGGAGGAGGTCGACTCGGCGCTGCGGCGGCTGCTGGAACTGCATGAACTGCAGTGGCAGGGCCGCGGGGTGACGGGGGAACATCTGCGCTCCCGTTTCTGCGAGCACCTGGTGCGCTCGGTCGGACCGATGGTGAGCGCCGGGGACGCGGTCGTCACCGAGTTCCGGCTGGACGACGACGTCGTGGCCGTCGACCTGACCCTGCTGTCGCGGCGGCTGGCCGGGGGCTATCTGTACGGCGCCCACCCGCGGCTGCGGGAGAGCAAGGCGGACGTCGCGGTGATGCTGCTGGACGCGTGCGCCGAGCACACCCGGGACGGGGGGCGCGCCGCGCTGAGCCTGCTGCGCGGCGACGAGCCCTACAAGCACCACTGGCGGCCCGAGCCCGTCGTCAACCAGCGGCTGCTGCTGGCGCGCCGGCGCACCGCCCCGCTGCTGTCGGCGGCCGTCTGCGACGTGGCCGCGCGGCGGCGCGGCAAGGAGTTGCTGCACCGTCTGGAGCAGCGGAGGGAGCGAGCCGGTGGCGGCGGGTCCTGACGCGGGCCCGCCGCCACCGCACCGCGGTTCACCCGCTCTTCGACCACCAGTCCAGGCGGAAGCACAGCTTGCCGCCGAGCCAGTACTCGACCCAGTCGCCGAGGTCCATCGGCGTGCAGTTGGCCGGGGGTTCGCCGGACGGTTCCTGGGAGGGCGCCGGAGTCGTCGGCGGCGTGCCCGGCTCGTCGACGCGGCCGGACAGCAGGGAACGGTAGACCTCGGACGAGCGGGGGTTCTGCCGGCACTGCCACACGCCGTGCGGGCAGTAGTCGGTCAGCGTGTTGTAGAGGGGCCTGTGCTCGTCCATCCAGGCGATCATGCGCCGCATGTATTCGGCGTTGTCACCGTTGCGGAAGAGTCCCCATTCGGGATAGGAAATGGGCTTGCCATGGGCTTTGGCGAAATCCACGTGCGCCTGGAGTCCGTACGGTTCTTTCACCTGCTCGTCGAACGACAGGCCGGTCGGCTGATCGTAGGAGTCCATTCCCAGGATGTCGACGGTGTCGTCCCCGGGATAGCACTCGGTCCAGGGAACGGCGTCCTTGCCGCGGCTCGGCGTGAAGTCGAACCTGAATTTCTGGCCCGGCACCGAACGCATCGTCGAGACGATCCTGTTCCAGTACTTCTTCCAGGCCTCCGGGTCCGGCCCGCAGCGATGGGTGTACGTGATGCCGTTCATCTCCCAGCCGAGCACGATCACCGTGTCCGGCACCTTCAGCGCGACCAGCCGCTGGGCGAGTGCCCGGAAGTGGTGATCGAACTCCCCCGCCGCGCCCTGCCGCAGCAGCCCGCGCACCTCGGCGTCGGAGACGCCCTCCTCGTTGCGCTCCATCATGGGCACGTTGAGGACGAGCATCCGGTCGTCCTGCTCCAGCCGCCAGTCCGCCCACACGTCGAGGAAGCCGGGCGGCCCCTCGATGTTGTGCCAGCTGTCGCCCGGCAGGTAGGTGTGGCCGACGCGCAGCTTCGAGCCGCCCAGCCACTCGCTGAGCTCGGCGATCCGGGCCACGCCCAGGGCGCCGTAGTCGAGGTAGGCGCCGAAGGCGGGGACGCTCTGCGCGGCCGCGCCGGACGGGGTCGGCGTGACGGACGGGGTCGGCGTGAAGGACGGGGTCGGCGTGACGGACTCGCCGGTCGGGGCGGCGGACTCGCCGGTCGGGGCGGGACTCTGAGCGGGCGTCACCGCCGCGGAGGGCGCGGCCGGTGTCGTGCTCAGCGCGGGAGCGGACGGGACGGCCGGGACGGCCGGGACGACTGCGGCGGGCGCGGCGGGCGTCGGGGCGGTGGGGGTGGGAGCGGGAGGATCGGCGACCCGCACCACCCCCGCGCCCGCGGCGAATCCAGGTCCGGACGCCAGAACGGCCGAGGCCGCGACCGTCGCCGCGATGACGGCCAGCCGCCGGGACCGTGCGCGTCGCTGCTGTGGAGCCATGCCTGCTCCTTTCTCCACTCTCGCGTAACGCGCACTGCCCGCGCATTACTGACACTCAGTCATATGAAAGTCACACGAAAAGGAATCACGCCACCGCCGGTACGGCTTTCGAGTGCCTCGATCGCCCAAATCGGTGAACCGAGCCGAAGGACAACGCAGCACATGCCCGAGTCGTCTCTCGACACCCGCGTCCCCGCCGTCCTCCTGCGCATCGACCGGAATCCCTTTCACCACGGAACGCTGGGCGCCGTGCGCTCGCTCGGCCGGGCCGGAGTCGATGTGCACGTGATCGCCGACTCGACGGGAAGCCCCGTGCGCACCTCACGTTTCGTGAGCCGGTTGCATCCCCCGCCGCCGCCCGGCGCATCCCGCGCCGACATCGCCGCCGTGCTGCTGCGGGTCGCCGCCCGCGTCGAACGGCCCGCCGTGCTGATCCCGATGGACGACGCGGGCGCGATCGCCGTGAGCCGGCTGCGCGAGGAACTGGCGCCCGCCTATCTGCTGCCGCAGCAGCCCGGCCATGTGCCCGAACTGGTCGCCGACAAGGCCGAACTGTCCGGACTGTGCGCGGCGGCGGACGTGCCGCACCCGGTCACCCTGATCCCCGACAGCGCGGCCCAGGCCGCCTCGGCCGCCTGGCGGCTGGGCCTGCCGGTGATCGCCAAGTGGAGCCGGCCCTGGCTGCTGCCGGCGGGCTCGGGGCTGCGCAGCACGGCCGTGGTGCGCTCCACCCAGGAGGCCCGCGACCTCTACCTGCGCACCGACGAGGCGGGCAGCCAACTGCTGTTGCAGACGTTCCTGCCGCCGGGTCCGGACCGCGACTGGTTCTTCCACGGCTACGCCGACCGCACCGGCAGGCTCGCCGCAGGCGGCCCGGGCCGCAAGCTGTGCGCCTGGCCGCGCGGGGCGGGCCTGACGGCGGTGGGCGAGTGGACCGACAACCCGCAGGTGGGGGCGCTGGCCGAACGGCTCACCGACAGCCTCGGCTACCGGGGCGTCTTCGACCTCGACTTCCGTCGCTGCGGCATGACGGGCGCCTACCATCTGCTCGACTTCAACCCCCGCCCCGGCGCCCAGTTCCGGCTCTTCGCCGACGCCGCCGGACTGGACGTCGTCCGGGCCCAGCACCTGGATCTGACGCACCGCCCGCTGCCGGTACGGGCCCCGCAGCCGGGGCGGGCGTTCGTAGTGGAGAACTACGCGCCGCTGGCCGCGCTGCGACCGACGCGCCGCAGCCGCGAGCTGGCCTGGCACGCCCACGACGACACCGCGCCCGGCCGCGCCATGTGGGGCCTGTGGGGCTCCCATGTCGCCCGCCGGCTGCTCGACCGGCTGCCCCGGCTGGGCTCGGCGGGCATGGCCGGCCACCGGCTGCGCGTGGTCCGCCAGTCGCCCCCGCCCGCACCGTCCCTAACCGGCCTGACAGGGATGACGGGCACGACGGGGACGACGGGAGCCACCGGGACGACGGGCCTGAACAGCGCGGCGGGCCCGGCCGGTTGCGCGGAGCAGGCCCCGACCGAACCGACCGACGACGAGAGAGCGAGCAGATGCTGATGTACGACCTGCTGGTGGTGGGCGCGGGCCCCTACGGCCTGTCCATCGCGTCCCACGCCGCGGACGCGGGGCTGAGCCTGCGCGTCTTCGGTCGGCCGATGGCCTCCTGGCGTGACAACATGCCGGACGGCATGTTCCTGAAGTCCGAGCCGTGGGCCTCCAACCTCTCCGACCCGGCGGCCCGTTGGCGGCTCGACAGGTACTGCGCGACCCAGGGCACGACCGCCCGGCACGGGGAGCCCATCCCGGTGGAGACGTTCGCCGAGTACGGGCTGTGGTTCGCCCGCAACGCCGTCCCGGACGTGGACGAGCGCACGGTGATCCGGATCGCGTCCCTGCCCGGCGGCTTCGAGGCCGTCACCGAGGACGGCGAGACGGTGCAGGCCCGGACGGTCGCGCTCGCCGTCGGCGTGATGCCGTTCGTCGAGATCCCCGCCGCCCTGCGGGCCCTGCCCCGCGACCTCGTCACGCACAGCAGCCACCACGGCGACCTCGCCCGTTTCCGCGGCCGGGACGTCACGGTGATCGGCGGCGGCCAGGCCGCCCTGGAGACGGCCGCGCTGCTCGCCGAACAGGACACCCGCGTCCGGGTCCTGGCCCGCGCCGACCGGCTGAGCTGGAACGACGTGCCTCCGCCCTGGGAACGTCCCTGGTGGCAGTCGGCCCGCTCGCCGCACAGCGGCCTCGGCTGCGGCTGGCGCAACTGGTTCTACGCCGAACGCCCCGGCCTGTACCGCCGCCTGAGGGAGCCGACCCGGGCACGCATCGCGGCGACCGCGCTCGGACCGGCCGGCGCGTGGTGGGTGCGCAACCGGGTGGAGAGCGCCGTGGAGGTGCGTCTCGCCCACGAGGTGACGGCGGCGCGCGCGGTGCCGGGCGGGATCCGGCTGGAGACGACGGGCGCGGACCACATCGAGACCGAGCACGTGATCGCGGCCACCGGCTTCCGGGCGACACGCGACCGGCTGGGCCTGCTCTCCCCCGAACTGCGCGCCTCGCTGGCCATGGTGGCCGACGGCTCCCCCGAGGTCGGCCGGGACTTCGAGTCGTCCCACCCCGGCCTGTTCCTGGCCGGCCTGGTGACGGCGGCCGGGTTCGGCCCGGCGATGCGCTTCGTCCACGGCGCGACGTTCACTGCCGGGACCCTCGTGCGCGGGGTACGGCGCCGGCTGCACACGGACGGCCCGGCCGGGGTGATCCCGGCGCCGGGCCGGTGCGAGGCGGCACAGACCGTGAGCGGCTGAGGCGGGCGGGACACGGGCGCCGGGCGCGAGTGCGTCCGGCGCCCGTGGCGCGCCCCGAGCGTTTCAGCGACGCGACGCGCCCCTGCCGCGCCGGTACAGGACGGCGCCGCCCGCGATGAGCGCCGCGCTGATACCGGAGGCGGCCAGCAGGGCCGCACTGTCACTGCCGGTGTGCGACAGCTGGGGCGGGGTGTGCCCGCCGCCGCCACCGCCGTACGGAGGCGTGGTGTGTCCGCCGCCGCCACCGCCACCGCCGTACGGAGGCGTGGTGTGTCCGCCGCCGCCACCGCCACCGCCGTACGGAGGCGTGGTGTGTCCGCCGCCGGGCGGGGTGCTGTGCCCGCCCCCGGACGGAGGCGTGCCGTGACCCCCGTGCGGAGGCGGTGTCGAGTGCCCGCCTCCCGAAGGAGGCGAAGAGTGCCCACCACCGGGCGGAGACGAGTGACCGCCACCGGGCGGGGGTGAGGAGTGCCCACCACCGGGCGGAGACGACTGCCCACCACCGGGCGGACTGCTGTGACCGCCCCCCGGAGGCATCGAACCACCGCCGCCCGGAGGACTGCTGTGGCCGCCGCCGGGCGGGGACGAGTGGCCGCCGCCGGGCGGGGTGCTGTGCTCACCGCCGGGCGGAGACGAGTGCCCACCGCCGGGCGGACTGCTGTGACCGCCCCCCGGAGGCATCGAATGACCGCCGCCGGGCGGACTGCTGTGGCCGCCGCCCGGAGGACTGCTGTGGCCGCCGCCCGGAGGACTGCTGTGATCGCCGCCCGGAGGGCTGCTGTGATCGCCGCCCGGAGGGCTGCTGTGATCGCCGCCCGGCGGCGTCTGGCCCCCGCCGCCGCACGTGTCGCCGTAGCCTCCGCAGCCGTCCCCCGCGCCGTTGTTCCCGTTGCCGTGGTCGCCGTATCCGGAGTCGCCGTGACCGGAGCCCCCGTACCCGGAGTCGTCGTCGCCGTGCGGGGCTGCGTGGGAGAGGTGCCCGTGCGTGGCCGACGTGTCGGCACAGGAATTGCCGAACGCCGGGTCGAGCGCGGCGACGACGTCGACCGAGTCGCCGCAGACGTTCACCGGGACGTGCAGCGGGGCCTGGACGTTGTCGCCCGACAGGACCCCGGGCGAGCCCTTGGCGGCCCCTTCGGCTTGCGAGTCGGCGAGGGCGTGGCCGCCCGCGCACAGGGACAGAATGCCCGTCGCGGCGGCGGCCGCGACCATTCCCCTGCTCAGGGTCTGTCGCAATCTCGTGGTCTTCCTGCTCGGAGAATTGGGAAAAGCCGGCCCTGGACCACACGGAGTCGTCCAGGGCCGGCCTTGTTCCGGCCGTCAGCGGCCGGTGTGACGCGTCGTCAGTCGTTGATGCAGACGTTGCCGCCGGCCGGGTTCAGCGCGGCGATGACGTTGATCGAGTTGCCGCACACGTTGATCGGGATATGGATCGGAATCTGGACGACATTGCCCGACAGGACGCCCGGCGAGCCGATGGCCGCACCATTGGCGTCGGCGTCGGCGAAGGCGGGGGCGGCCCCGCCCAGGGCCAGGATCAGACCCGCGACAACAGCAGCGCTCTTCTTCATGGGTTTCCCTTCTCTGCGGTCATGCCCAGATGACGGTCGAAACCGAGCGAGCGCAACCGGAAGGGCTCGCACCATGACCGCAGGCTGCAAACGAGAGATAGACGGGCGAAGAAACTGAGCAACACGCGGCGCACGATAATTCACTCGAACGCCTTCATATAATCAACAGGTCGGGCGCGTAAGGGAAGAAACGGTTCACCTGGACGGCGGGACAATGCCCGGGAAAACGGCCGGTAACGGACCGCGGAAAACCCGCCCGCCGCACGGCCGCCAGAAGAGCGGCGGGCCGTGCGGCGGGCGGCGCCGGTGAACGTCAGCCGTTGGCCACACCGTTGCCCGAGAGGGCGGAGATGTCGTCCAGGATGTGCGACAGCGGCTCGTCGCCCTTCGCCTGGGTGCTGTTCTCGGCGCACTGCTGGTTCTGCGGCGCCGACAGGATCGGGATGTCCTGGACGCCGACGTTGGCGATGACGGCGATGAGCGACTGCACGTCGGCCTTGACCGGCAGGCCCACGCAGAGCTTGTTGGCGGAGCCCTGGACCAGGGTCGCCTGGGGGCTCATGTCGCCCTTGGTCACCGAGTTGCCGAACGCCTCGTGCGCCCCGTTGCCGCTGGCGGAGGTGGTGCCCGCGTCGTCCCCGATGGCAAGCGCCTGGGGGGCGGCAGCCGCCGACACTCCGATGACGGAAGCGGCGACCGCAGCCGCGGCCATTGCCTTCTTCAGCATTTCGCTATTCCTTTCCCTGTCCTGGCTCCGGGCCAGGACCATGTGCCTGCCACCGAACCAACCGGATGTTCCGTGTTTGGTTGCGGCACTTCACCCGATCGGTTTTTCCGACACGCCGGGCCGCGTTCCCACCGATAGGCCATCGGAGTGAAGTCGGAGAACCAAAGGGCGAGTCGGCGGTTAAGCCAGAGCGCTCCGGTGGACGGGGTTCTCACGAAAGGGACTTACAAGTGATCAAGAAGGTACTGGCCACTGCTGCGGTCGCCGCCTCCGTCGTCGGCGCTTCCGCCGTCGCAGCGGCCCCGGCCCTCGCCATCGGCAACGACAGCGGCACGACGTCCGCCAGCGGCAACGGCGCGAGCCAGTCGTTCGGCAACTCGGCCACCTTCGGCAACATGAGCCCCCAGATGGCGCTCATCCAGGGCTCCCTGAACAAGCCCTGCATCGGCCTGCCGGCGAAGGCCAACGTGCAGTCGGTCCTCGCGCTCATCAACGTCGGTGTGCAGGACATCCCGATCCTGTCGGCGCCGCAGAACCAGCAGTGCGTCGAGAACAGCACCCAGGCGAAGGGCGACGAGCCGCTGTCGCACATCCTGGACGACATCTCCGCCCTCTCGGGCAACGGTGCGGCCAACCACTGATCCCGCGTGGTGAACGGGTTCATTTCCTGAACCCCGGGGTGGAATTCCCGCCCGGCCAGCGGGCCGCCGGATCATCGGCGGCCCGCTGTTCTAGCGTGCGGCACGTGACGGTGAAGAGAAATCCTTGGCCCCGCCGCCTGGCGATTCCCGGAATCGTCCTGGCCTCCGCGGGCGCGCTGCTCGGTACGTCCGCGCCGCCCGGCCGGGAGCACGTCCCGCGCGCGATGAACATCCTGCTGATGGGCACCGACGAACGGGACGTCATCAGCGACGCCGAGAAGCAGCGGTTCCACGCCGGCGGCCAGCCCTGCGGCTGCACGGACGTCCTGATGCTGATCCATCTCTCGGCCCACCGGGACCGCGTCAGCGTGATCGGCATGCCCCGCGACTCCTCCGCGCAGATCCCGCCGTACCGCCAGGGGGCGGGCGGCAAGGAACGCCCGTCGCATCCGGCCAAGCTCAACGCGGCCTTCCAGGAGGGCGGGCAGGAGCTCGCCATCCGGACCGTGGAGTCGATGACCGGGGTGAACGTCGACCGGTTCGTGCAGGTGGACTTCCGGCGCTTCATGGACACGGTGAACGAGGCCGGCGGCGTCGAGGTGTGCACGCCACGACGGCTCAGGGACTCCGCGACCGAGCTGGACCTCCCACCCGGCAAGCACCGGCTCGACGGCGGCCGGTCCCTTCAGTACGTCCGGTCACGGCACGTCGACTCCAGCGCCGACCTCGGCCGCATCCAGCGTCAGCAGCGGTTCCTCGTACAGGCGTGGCGGGGACTGCAGGCGCGCAAGCTGCTCGGCGACCCGGCGCGCGCGCTGCGTCTGGTGCGCACGCTGCTCGGCTCCGGCCCGCAGGGCTTCTCGGTGCGCGAGCTCGTCCAGGAGGCCGTCGCGCTGCGCGGTCTGCCCGCCTCGGCCACGGAGTTCACGACGGTGCCGATCAGCGGGTTCGCCCCGGCGTCCCTGGGGATCGGCTCGGCACTGGTCTGGGACGGGCAGAAGGCGGACGGGCTCTTCGCGAAGGTGCGCGAGGACGAGCCCCTGGTCGCCGAGGGCGAGAACCCCCGGCCCACGGACCCGCCGACCGTCCTCGGCAGCACGGTGGCGGTGCGCGGGAGCGCGTACGCGTGCACCTGAGGGGCGTGCGCCCGTCGTGCCCGGTGCGCTGGGCCGATCGGGGCACAGCACGCAACCCCGGGCGGGTGCGGGACGTTGTTGATCACGCAGCTCCTCCTCCGGAGCCCGCCTTTCGAAGGGAACGAACATGAAGAAGCTGTGGGCATCCGCGGCCCTCGCCGCCTCGGTCGCCGGTCTCGCGGCCGTGACCGCCCCGCAGGCGCTGGCCATCGGCGACGACAGCGGCACCACGTCCGCCAGCGGCAACGGCGCCTCGTCGGAGTTCGGCAACTCGGCCACCTTCGGCGACATGAGCCCGCAGCTCTCGCTGGTCCAGGGTTCGCTGAACAAGCCGTGCATCGGCCTGCCGGCGAAGCTCAACGCCCAGTCGCTCATCGCGGCCCTCAACATCGGCGTCCAGGACATCCCGATCCTGTCGGCGCCGCAGAACCAGCAGTGCGTCGAGAACAGCACCCAGGCGAAGGGCGACGAGCCGCTGTCGCACATCCTGGACGACATCTCGGTCCTGGCGGGCAACGGCGCCGGCAACGGCTGAGCCGCAGCCCGACGCTCCGCGACGGCGGGTCACCGGTTCTCCGGTGGCCCGCCGTTCGGCGTGCAGTCTGCCGTCTGCCGTCTGCCGTCTGCCGTCTGCCGTCTGCCGTCTGCCGTCTGCCGTCTGCCGTCTGCCGTCTGCCTAGGACACCACGTCCTTGCGGGCGAAGCCGCGGAAGGCCAGGGCGAACAGGACCAGGGCGTAGGTGACCGAGACGGCGGCGCCCTGGATCATGCCGGACCACTCGGGGGTGGGCTGGACGGCGTCGGCCCACGCGAACTGCCAGTGCGCGGGCAGGAAGTCGCGCCAGTCGCCGAGGGCGGTGACGGCGTCCAGCACGTTGCCGACGATGGTCAGGCCGACCGCGCCGCCGACCGCGCCGAGCGGGGCGTCCGTCCTGGTCGACAGCCAGAACGCCAGCCCTGCGGTGACCAGTTGGGAGACGAAGACGTACCCGACGACGATCACCAGCCGCTGGGCGGCGGTCCCCGGAGCGAGCGCGCCGCCGGTGGGCAGCTCCAGCGGGCCCCAGCCGTAGGCCGCGGAGCCGACGGCGAGGGCGACGACCGGCAGCAGGACCATCGCGGCCAGGCTGAGGCCGAGCCCCACGACGAGCTTGGACCACAGCAGGCGGGCGCGGGGCACGGGCGCGGCGAGCAGATAGCGCAGGGAGGACCAGCCGGCCTCCGAGGCGACCGTGTCCCCGCAGAACAGGGCGACCGGGATGACGAGCAGGAAGCCCGCGGAGACGAACAGGTTGACCGCGGCGAAGTTGGCGCCGGACGCCGTCGCCGTGTCCATCAGCGTCACCTGGCCGTTGCGGCCGCCGGGCTCGCCGCCGATGGCGAAGGCGATGAGCAGCACGAACGGCAGGACGGCGAGGATGCCGCCCATGACCAGCGTGCGGCGGCGCTTGAGCTGGCGGACCAGCTCGACGCGCAGCGGCAGGGTGCGGGACGCCTGGTAGCCGGAGGCGACCTCGGTGAGGGCGCTCATGCGGAACCTCCGATCAGGGTGAGGAAGGCGTCCTCCAGGCGGCGGTGCGGGCCGACCGAGGTCACCGGCACGTCGAGCCGGACGAGTTCGGCGACCAGGCGCTGGGCGGCGCCGTCGGCGGCCAGGCGCACCAGCAGGCCGTCGTCGGCGCGCAGCGCGGAGGCCACCCCGGGCAGGGCGGCGATCTTCTCGACGACCGGCTCCTCCACGGGGGCGGCGGTGCCGACGAGGAGGGTGTCCCCGGAGCCGACGATCTCGGCGACCGGGCCCGCCTGGACGAGCCTTCCGCGGTCCATCACCACGAGGTGCGTGCAGGACTGCTCGACCTCGGACAGCAGGTGGCTGGAGACGATGACCGTGCGGCCGGCCGCCGCGTAGCGGATCATCACTTCGCGCATCTCGCGGATCTGCGGCGGGTCGAGGCCGTTGGTGGGCTCGTCGAGGATGAGCAGGTCCGGAAGGCCGAGCATGGCCTGGGCGATGGCGAGGCGCTGGCGCATGCCCTGGGAGTAGGTGCGCACCGCGCGGGCCAGGGCGTCGCCGAGGCCGGCGATCTCCAGGGCCTCGTCGAGGTGGGCGTCCTCGGCGGGGCGGCCGGTGGCCCGCCAGTACAGCTCCAGGTTCTCCCGGCCGGTCAGGTGCGGCAGGAAGCCGGCGCCCTCGACGAAGGAGCCGACGCGGGACAGGACGGGCGCGCCGGGGCGGATCGCGTGGCCGAAGACGCGGACCTCGCCGCCGTCGGGTGTGATCAGGCCCATCAGCATGCGCAGGGTCGTCGTCTTGCCCGCGCCGTTCGGCCCGAGGAGTCCGAGGACCTGGCCCTTGTCGACGCGGAAGGACAGGTCGCGGACGCTGTAACGGTCGCCGTTCGCGTACTTCTTGCTCAGGTCGGTGATCTGGAGGGGGACCTCGGCGAGCGCGGGGTCGGGGGCCGGGCCGGCGGTGCGGCGGCGGGCGGACAGCAGCAGGGCGAGCGCGACGGCGGCGCCCGCGAGGGGGAGCCACCACACCCAGGACGGCAGCGGGGCGGCGGCCGTCGTCACGGCCGGAGCGGTGGGGACCTTGAGGTCGCCCTTCACGGAGACGGTGTAGGTCGCCGGGGCCGCCGGGGAGGCGTAGCCGAGGTCGGTGGAGGCGAGGACCAGGCGCAGCCGGTGGCCCTCCTCGACCTTGTGGTCGATCGCCGGGAGCGTGACGGTGACGTCCTTGCCGGCCTTGGCGCCCTCGACGCGGACCGGGCTCACGAGCTGGGAGGGCAGCACCTGGTTGCCCTGGGGGCCGCCGCCGCTGACGTCGTAGAGCTTGGCGAAGAGGACGGCGGCGCCGGACGTCGACTTCACGTGGACGGTGACCGTCGGGGAGCCGGTGACCCGCAGGTCGCCGGCGACCGGTGCGGAGTCGAAGGCGGCGAACTGGCCGGGGAAGTCGAGGGAGAGGCCGACGCCGAGGGAGGAGAGCCGCGCGAGACCGCCGCCGCCGAGGCCGGGCAGGGCGGAGACGGCCGGCGGGGTCGCGCCGGGCGGGTTGACGAAGGACTGCTCCTCGCGGCGGCCGGTGAGCGGGAAGGAACGGTCGTCGCTGTTCAGCCCGGGGTAGCGGGCCGCGCTCGCGCCCCTCAACAGGGCAGCGCCGTCGGTGGAGTCGACGCCTCCGGTGCGGGTGACGCGGAAGGCGGGGCCGGTGTCGGCGGACGCGTCGCCCTTGAGATACCGGTCGAACCACGCGGTCACGCGGGACTGGACGCGGGCGGTCTCCATGTCGCCGCCGTCGTGGCCGCCGGCGATCCAGTCAACGTCCACGGGTGCGCCGTTCCTGCGGATCGCCTTCTCGGCCGCGTCGGACTGGGCGAGGGTGAACAGGGAGTCGGTCTGCCCCTGGAGGAGGAGGGTGGGGACCTTGATGCGGTCGGCGACGGCGGACGGCGAGCGCGCTTCGAGGAGTTCGCGCGCGGCGGCGTCCGGGGCGCCGGACTCGGCGACGCGCTCGTACATCGCGGCCAGCGCGGGGGTGAAGCGGGCCGCGCCGCCGCCGGTGTTGAAGAAGACGCCGGCCCACAGCTTCTTGAACACGCCGTCGGGGAAGAGGGCGTCCGCGAGGTTCCAGTAGGTGATCGCGGGGGCGATGGCGTCGACGCGCTGGTCGTACCCGGCGGACAGCAGGGAGATCGCGCCGCCGTAGGAGGCGCCGGCCACGCCCACGCGCGGGTCGCCCGGCTTGTCGAGCCGGACCTCCGGCTGCTTCGCGAGCCAGTCGATCAGCCGGGAGACGTCGGCGACCTCGCCCTTCGGGTCGTTCAGCCCGATCTTGCCGGTGGACCTGCCGAAGCCGCGCGCCGACCAGGTCAGCACCGCGTATCCGTCGCGGGCGAGCTTCTCGGCCTGCGACCTGACGTCGTCCTTGCTGCCGCCGAAGCCGTGCGCGAGGAGGACGGCGGGGCGGCGGCCGGAGCCGCCGGCGGTGAAGTAGGAGGTGTCCAGGCGTACGCCGTCCACCGCCATGACCCGTTCGGCACTGTGCACGGCGGGCGGGTCGTCGCCGGCGGCGACGGCCGTCCAGGTACCGGCGCCGGCGAGTACGACGACGGCGGCCACGGCGGAGACGATCCGTCGCGGCCGCCGTGGTCCTCGCAGACCGGGCAGTCGAAGATCCATGCTTCAACCGTACGGGGTCGACCTGTCAGGGAGCGCTCGACCGTGGGCCGAATCCGCCCCCCTCCCGGCGGCGTACGCGGCGGCCCCGGCGTACCGCGGACGCGGTATGCCGGAAGGTCAGTCGCGGGCGTCCTCGGGGAGGGAGACCAGCCAGCGGGTGTCGCGGCGCGGGCGGAGGTAGAGGGCCCAGTAGAGGGTGGCGACGGCGGTGATGCCGCCGGTCCACAGGAGATAGCCCGTCTCCTGCTGGGTGAGGATGTAGCCGAGGACGGCGATCAGCAGGGCGGGCAGGACCGGCCACAGGGGCATGCGCCAGGCGGAGGTGTGCCGGTGGTGGCCGCGGCGGGAGAGCAGCGCGGCGACGGCGACGAGCAGGTACATCCCGGTCACCGAGACCCCGGTGACGCCGTAGAGGGTGTCCAGGTTCACGAAGCAGAGCAGCGCGCCGGGGACGCCGACGGCCAGGGTGGCCACCCAGGGGGAGCCGAAGCGGCCGAGCTTGGAGAAGACGTCGTTGACGGGCTGGGGCCAGGCCTTGTCGCGGGCGGAGGCGAACAGGACCCGGGAGTTCTGGATGACCATGACGATGCCGGCGTTGATGATCGCGAGCGCCACGCAGAGGCTGACGAAGGCGCCGACCGCGGAGTCGGACCAGGCGGTCACCATGGAGCCGATGTCGCCGCCGGTGAGCTGGGAGAGGTCGGAGGCGCCGAGGGTGATGGCGACGACCGGGACCAGGATGATCACCGTGGAGATGGCGAGGGTGGCCAGGACCGTGCGGGCGACGTTGCGGCGCGGGTGCTCCAGCTCCTCGGAGAGGTAGACGGCGGTCGAGAAGCCCTGGGTGACGAAGAGGGCGATGGCCAGGCCGGAGACGACCAGCATGGCGGTCACGGCGTCGGTGCGCCCGTGCGCGCCGGCGACCTGCATCGAGACGAGGCTGCCCGCGCCGCGGTGGCTGTGGGCGAAGCCCAGGACGGCCACGACGGCGGCCGCGATGACCTCCAGGACCAGGAAGACGCCGGTGATCCAGGCGTTGGCGCGCAGGTCGAGCAGACCGGCGAGGGTGGCGAGCAGCATGACGCCGGCGCCCGCGAGGGCGGGGTCCAGATGGACGAGCGGGGCGAGGTAGTCGGCCGTGCCCATGGCGATCACCGGCGGGACGATCATGACGACGAGGAGGGAGAGGACGAAGACCAGCCAGCCGGCGAGCCGTCCGGCCAGCGTCGACACCATGGCGTACTCGCCGCCCGCGCTGGGGATGAGGGTGCCCAGCTCCGAGTAGCAGAACGCCACGGCGACGCAGAGCAGCGAGCCGATCGCGATCGTGAGGGCGGTCGCGGTGCCGAGCGAGCCGAACAGGTCCGGGACGACGACGAACAGGGTGGAGGCGGGGGTGACGCAGGAGAGGGTCAGAAGGGTGCCGCCGACGACTCCGATGGAGCGCTTGAGCTTCTGGGGACTGTCGGGCGCCTGAGGGAGGGCGGCCTCGACGGGGCGGAGCGTGTCGGTCATGCGGCGATTCCGATCGACTCGTGCGGATGCCTCCGGCGGCTGTGATGGTGCTGCATGGAACCCCGACGAAAACCGGTGCGTCAATAGGTGTTCACCTACGGAATCCGTAGGTGAGTGGCAGTTTTTGCTGCGCTTACGGTCGTCCACGGCCAGTGGGCGCTGCGACTCGGGGCGTGCTGGAACCGCAGGCCTGACGCCGAAAAAAACGGGAAGCCGTCCGGAGTCCGGACGGCTTCACCAGGAAGGGCGGGTCGGTCAGTGGTTGCGGGGGAAGCCCAGGTCGACTCCGCCGGGGCCGTCCGCCGGGTCGGGCCAGCGGGTGGTGACGACCTTGCCGCGGGTGTAGAAGTGCGTGCCGTCGTTGCCGTAGATGTGGTGGTCGCCGAAGAGCGAGTCCTTCCAGCCGCCGAAGCTGTGGTAGCCCACGGGGACCGGGATCGGGACGTTCACGCCGACCATGCCGGCCTCGATCTCCAGCTGGAAGCGGCGGGCCGCGCCGCCGTCCCGGGTGAAGATCGCGGTGCCGTTGCCGAAGGGGGAGGCGTTGATGAGGGCCACGCCCTCGTCGTAGGTGTCCACGCGCAGCACGCACAGCACCGGGCCGAAGATCTCGTCCCGGTAGGCCTTCGCCGTGGTCGGCACCTTGTCGAGGAGCGAGATGCCGATCCAGTGGCCGTCCTCGTAGCCGTCGACCGTGTGGCCGGTGCCGTCGAGGACGACCTCGGCGCCCTCGGCCGCCGCGCCCGTCACGTACGAGGCCACCTTGTCGCGGTGGACCTTGGTGATCAGCGGGCCCATCTCCGACGTCGGGTCGTTGCCGGGGCCGATCTTGATCTTCTCGGCGCGCTCGCGGATCTTGTCCACCAGCTCGTCGCCGACCGCGCCGACCGCCACCACCGCGGAGATCGCCATGCAGCGCTCGCCGGCCGAGCCGTAGGCGGCGGAGACGGCGGCGTCGGCGGCCGCGTCCAGGTCGGCGTCGGGCAGGACCAGCATGTGGTTCTTCGCCCCGCCCAGGGCCTGCACGCGCTTGCCGTTGGCCGAGGCCGTGGTGTGGATGTAGCGGGCGATCGGGGTCGAGCCGACGAAGGAGACGGCCTTGACGTCCGGGTGCTCCAGCAGGCGGTCGACGGCCACCTTGTCGCCGTGGACGACGTTGAACACGCCGTCGGGCAGACCGGCCTCGGCGAGCAGCTCGGCCAGCTTGACCGCCGCCGACGGGTCCTTCTCGCTCGGCTTCAGCACGAAGGTGTTGCCGGTCGCGATGGCCATCGGGAACATCCACATCGGGACCATCGCCGGGAAGTTGAACGGCGTGATGCCCGCGACGACGCCCAGCGGCTGGCGGATGGACGACACGTCCACGCGGCTGGCCACCTCGGTGGACAGCTCGCCCTTCAGCTGCACGGTGATCCCGCACGCGAGGTCGACGATCTCCAGACCGCGGGCGACCTCGCCGAGCGCGTCGCTGTGCACCTTGCCGTGCTCGGCGGTGATCAGCTCGGCGATCTCGTCCCGGTGCGCGTCCAGCAGCGCCCGGAACTTGAAGAGGATCGTGGTGCGCCTGGCGAGGGACGAGGTGCCCCAGGTGGCGAACGCGTCCTTGGCGGAGGCGACCGCGGCGTCGACCTCGTCGACGGTCGCGAACGCGACCTTGGTGGTGACCGCGCCGGTCGCCGGGTCGGTGACCGGCCCGTACGTACCCGACGTGCCCTCGACGGTCTTGCCGCCGATCCAGTGGTTGACGATCTTCGTCATGACCGAGTGCTCCTTCACAGATGGCGGCGTCGGGTGGAGACGTGCCGTTCGTACAGCTCACGTGCCTTCACCGCGGACGGTCGGGTCGCGGTCTCGGCCACAGGTACATCCCACCAGGCCTGTGCCGGCGGCGGGCCCGACACAGTGTCGGCCGTTTCGGTCTCGACGTAGACACACGTGGGAGTGTCGGCGCGCCGCGCCTCGGCGAGCGCCTCGCGCAGTTCGCGGACGGTCTTCGCGCGCAGCACGCGCATGCCGAGGCTGGCCACGTTCGCGGCCAGGTCGACGGGCAGCGGGGCCCCGGTGAACGTGCCGTCGTCCGCGGTGTAGCGGTAGGCCGTGCCGAACCGCTCGCCGCCCACCGACTCCGAGAGGCCGCCGATCGAGGCGTAGCCGTGGTTCTGCACGAGCAGGATCTTGATCGCGATCCCCTCCTGCACGGCCGTCACGATCTCCGTCGGCATCATCAGATACGTGCCGTCGCCCACCAGCGCCCAGACGTTGCGCTCGGGAGCGGCCAGCTTCACGCCGATCGCGGCCGGGATCTCGTATCCCATGCAGGAGTAGCCGTACTCCAGGTGGTACTGGTCCCGCGAGCGCGCCCGCCACAGTTTGTGCAGGTCGCCGGGGAGGGAGCCGGCCGCGTTGATGATCACGTCCGACTCGTCGACGAGGGCGTCGAGCGCGCCGAGCACCTGCGGCTGCGTGGGGCGCACGTCGGGTTCGTCGGCCTCGTAGCAGGCGTCGACGCGCTGCTCCCAGCGCTCCTTGTCCTCGCCGTACTCGGTGACGTAGGCGTCGGCGACCCGGTGGCCGTGCGAGCGCAGCGCCCCGGTCAGCTCGTCCAGCGCGCTGCGGGCGTCCGCGACCAGCGGGAGGCCGGCGAGCTTGTGGCCGTCGAAGGAGGCGATGTTGAGGTTGAGGAAGCGGACGCCGTCGCCCTGGAACAGGGTGTTGGACGCGGTGGTGAAGTCGGTGTAGCGGGTGCCGACGCCGATGACCAGGTCGGCGGTGCGGGCCAGCTCGTCGGCGGTCGCGGTGCCGGTGTGGCCGACGCCGCCCACGTCCTGGGGGTGGTCGTGGCGCAGTGAGCCCTTGCCGGCCTGGGTGGAGGCGACGGGGATGCCGGTGGCCTCGGCGAAGGCCGCGAGGGCCTCCTCGGCGCGGCTGTGGTGGACTCCGCCGCCCGCGACGACGAGGGGGCGGCGGGCCGCTCGGATCGCCCGGACGGCCTCGGCCAGCTCGGCCGGGTCGGCGGCGGGGCGGCGGACGGTCCAGGTGCGCTCGGCGAAGAACTCGTCGGGCCAGTCGTAGGCCTCGGCCTGGACGTCCTGCGGCAGCGCGAGGGTGACCGCGCCCGTCTCCACCGGGTCGGTGAGGACCCGCATCGCCTGCAGCGCCGCCGGGATCAGGGCCTCGGGGCGGGTGACGCGGTCGAAGTACCTCGACACCGGCCGCAGACAGTCGTTGACGGACACGTCGCCCGCGTAGGGGACCTCGAGCTGCTGGAGCACCGGGTCGGCGACGCGGGTCGCGAAGACGTCGCCGGGCAGCAGCAGGACCGGGAGGTGGTTGACGGTGGCGAGGGCGGCGCCGGTGACCAGGTTGGTCGCGCCGGGGCCGATCGACGTCGTCACCGCGTGGGTGGACAGGCGGTTCGACTGGCGGGCGTAGCCGACGGCCGCGTGCACCATGGACTGCTCGTTGCGGCCCTGGTGGAAGGGCATGTCGTCGCCGTACTCGACCAGCGCCTGACCGAGGCCGGCGACGTTGCCGTGGCCGAAGATGCCCCAGGTCGCGCCGATCAGCCGCTGCCGTACGCCGTCGCGCTCGGTGTGCTGTGCGGCGAGGAAGCGCACCAGCGCCTGGGCCACGGTGAGCCTGGTGGTCATCGGTAACCCCCTTCTGCGTGGGCCGGGTGGAAGCAGATCCGCCACTCGCGGGTCTCGCCGGGACCGGCCATGACGTTGAGGTAGTACATGGCGTGGCCGGGCTGGGCGATCGACGGGCCGTGCCAGCCGTCGGGGACGAGGACGGCGTCGCCGGAGCGGACCTCGGCGAGGACGTCGGAGCCTCCCTCGCGGGAGGGGGACACGCGCTGGTAGCCGAACCCGTGCGGGCCGTCGATCTCGAAGTAGTAGATCTCCTCGAGCTCGGCCTCCTCGCCCGGCCGGTGCTCGTCGTGCTTGTGCGGCGGGTACGAGGACCAGTTGCCGCCGGGGGTGATCACCTCGACGGCGATCAGCTTGTCGCAGTCGAAGGCGTCGGCGGAGGCGAAGTTGCGCACATGGCGCAACTGGCCGCCGCTGCCGCGCTCTTCGACGGGGACCTCCGGCGCGGGGCCGTAGCGGGCGGGGAGTCGTCGCTCGCACTTCGCTCCTGCCAGGGCGAAGCGGCCTCCCGCGCCGGAGGCGATCTGGACCCGGGCGTCGCGGGGAACGTACGCGAAGTCGGAGACCGACGCGAACACCGTTTCCCTGCCCAGGAGTTGAAACTCGTCTTCGTCTGTGCGCACGGTACATCCGCCCGTGAGGGGAAGGACGATCCACTCGCTCTCACCGGTGGTGAAGGTGTGGGTCCCCCCCGGTTCCAGCTCGACGATCCGCAGGCTGCAGTAGCCCCAGCCGGCCCGCTCGGGGTCGATGTCGAGCGTGTAGTGGTCGCCGGCGGTCGTGCCGTGCGGGAGGTACAGGTCGTGGTGCGGCTCCGTGTGCGTCATGCGGCCCTCACAGCAGTCCTACGGCGGTGTCCACGGCGGCGGCGACGTCCCCGTCCGCCGGGTACAGCAGCGAACGGCCGACGACCAGGCCCCGGACGGTGGGCAGTTGCAGCGCCCCGCGCCACTTCTCGTACGCGCCGTCCTGTTCCTCGACGGAGCCGCCGACCTCGCCGCCCAGCAGGACGGCGGGCAGGGTCGAGGTCTCCATGACCTCGGCCATGTCGTCGGGGTTGTCGGTGACCGGGACCTTCAGCCAGGTGTAGGCGGAGGTGCCGCCCAGACCGGAGGCGATGGCGATCGACCGGGTGACGGCCTCGGCGGACAGATCGTTGCCCAGCCTGCCGTCGGGGCCGCGCCGGCTGATGAACGGCTCGACGAAGAGGGGGAGTCTGCGGGCGGCCATGTCGTCGACCGCGCGGGCGGTGGTCTCCAGGGTGGTGAGGGAGCCCGGGTCGTCGTAGTCGATGCGCAGCAGCAGCTTGCCCGCGTCGAAGTTCAGCCGCTCGATGTCCTCGGCCCGGTGGCCGGTGAAGCGGTCGTCGAGCTCGAAGACGGCGCCCTGGAGGCCGCCGCGGTTCATGGACCCCATGACGACCTTGCCGTCGAGGGCGCCCAGCAGCAGGAGGTCGTCGAGGATGTCGGCGGTCGCGAGGACGCCGTCGACGCCGGGCCGGGACAGGGCGAGGCAGAGGCGTTCGAGCAGGTCGGCGCGGTTGGCCATGGCCAGCTTGGCCCCGCCGACGCCGAGCGCGCCGCGGGCCGGGTGGTCGGCGGCGACGATCATCAGCCGGCCGGAGTCGCCCAGCAGCGGTCTGCGCGGGCGGCGGGCGGCGGCCTCGGCGATCGCCTCGGGGTACTGCGTGCGCAGCCGGACGAGTTCGGAGACGTCGACGGTCGTCACAGGACGGCCCCCGCCTCGATCGCCGCTTCCACTTCGGCCGGCGTCGGCATCGCGGAGGAGCACTCCAGCCGGGAGGCGACGATGGCGCCGGCCGCGTTGGCGTGACGCATGATCTTCTCCAGGTCCCAGCCTTCGAGCAGGCCGTGGCAGAGGGAGCCGCCGAACGCGTCACCGGCCCCGAGGCCGTTGAGGACGTCCACCGGCAGCGGCGGGACCTCGGCGGACCCGCCCTTGCTGTCGACGGCGAGCACGCCCTTGGGGCCCTGCTTGACCACGGCGAGCTCGACGCCCGCGTCCAGCAGCGCCTGAGCCGCCGCCCGCGGCTCGCGCACCCCGGTGGCGACCTCCACCTCGTCGAGGTTGCCGACCGCGACCGTGGCGTGTTTCAGCGCCTCGGCGTAGAACGGGCGGGCGGCCTCGGCCGGCGCGCCCCCGGACGGGTCCTTCCAGAACATCGGCCGCCAGTCGAGGTCGAAGACCGTGATGCCGGCCTTCGCCCGGTGGGCGAGGGCGGCCAGGGTCGCGGTGCGGCTGGGCTCCTCGCTCAGGCCGGTGCCGGTGACCCAGAAGACACGGGCCTCGCGGACGGCGTCGAGGTCGAGCTCGTGGGCGTCGATCTCCAGGTCCGGCGCCTTGGGCTGCCGGTAGAAGTACAGCGGGAAGTCGTCCGGCGGGAAGATCTCGCAGAAGGTGACCGGCGTCGGCAGCCCGGGCACGGACGTGACCCAGCGGTCGTCCACGCCGAAGCCGCGCAGGGCCTCGTGCAGATACGTGCCGAAGGGGTCGTCGCCGGTGCGGGAGATCACCGCCGTCTCCCGGCCGAGACGGGCCGCGGCGACGGCCACGTTGGTCGCCGATCCTCCCAGGAACTTCCCGAAGGACGTGACCTGCGGGAGCGGGACGCCCGTCTGCAGCGGATAGAGGTCCACTCCTATCCGCCCCATGGTGATCACGTCGTACGCCATCGAGTTCCCTTCGCATCGGCTCGGCCTCGGAAGACCGTCCACGGCACGTCCGCGGCGCACGTCCCGTATCGGCTCTCACGGCTTTCTAGCCCCGCACGGCGGGCCCTGTCAATGTTTTGTCCAGACATTCGGACCAGCCCTTGACACCCCCAGGACGAGACTTCACGCTGGCGGCCATGACGTCGTTGTCACCTGAGTCCTCACTTTCCCGCATCCGGATCGGATCGGCCCCCGACAGCTGGGGCGTCTGGTTCCCGGACGACCCCGCCCAGGTCCCGTGGCGGCGCTTCCTGGACGAGGTCGCGCAGTCCGGTTACGAGTGGATCGAGCTCGGCCCCTACGGGTACCTGCCGACCGATCCCTCGGTCCTCGCCGAGGAGACGGCCGCGCGCGGCCTGAAGGTGTCGGCGGGCACGGTCTTCACCGGTCTCCACCACGGCGAGGCCGTGTGGGAGAAGACCTGGGCCCACGTCGCGGACAACGCGGCGCTCGCCCAGGCCATGGGGGCGCGCCACCTCGTCGTCATCCCGTCGTTCTGGCGGGACGACAAGACCGGTGACGTGCTGGAACCGGACACGCTGACCCCCGAGCAGTGGCGCAACCTGACCTCGCTGACCGAGCGGCTGGGCAAGGAGGTGCGCGAGCGCTACGGTCTCCGGATCGTCGTCCACCCGCACGCCGACACCCACATCGACAGCGAGGAGAACGTCGTCCGGTTCCTGGACGGCACCGACTCCGACCTGGTCTCGCTGTGCCTGGACACCGGGCACTACGCGTACTGCGGCGGCGACAGCGTCAAGCTGATCGAGACCTACGGCGAGCGCATCGGCTATCTGCACCTCAAGCAGGTCGACCCGCGGATCCTGGCGGACGTGCGGGCCAAGGGGACACCGTTCGGGCCGGCCGTGGCCCAGGGCGTGATGTGCGAACCCCCCACCGGGGTGCCCGCGCTGGGGCCCGTCCTGGAGGCGGCGCAGAAACTGGACGTGGACCTGTTCGCGATCGTCGAGCAGGACATGTACCCGTGCGCGCCGGACACCCCGCTGCCCATCGCGCAGCGGACGCGGGCGTTCCTGCGGTCCTGCGGGGCATAGGGACCTGCCCGGCGCCGCACACGCGCCGAGTGGCGCAGGCGGCACACGTTCCACCCGTGCCGCCTGCGCCACCCGTGCCGCCCGTGCGGAGGGATGACGTCACCTGTGTCGCCTGTGTCACCTGTGTCACAAACACCTCCCTTCTGTCACACATGTCGCGTGTACGCGGGATATCCGTCACCGCCCGTCAACAGCTGATTCCAGCCGGTCACCGAGCGTCGTTCACGGGGCACTGGCTTGGTGATCGCCAGCGCAGCGCCGGGCTCCCCCCGGCGGCCTCCCGGCCGCCGCCCCGCGCGCGCAGGGAGGTGCAGCTCATGACCGACCGAAGGCTCTGGTCCTACAAGGAGATCGCGGCGCACATCAAGGTGCAGCCGGACACCGTACGGTCCTACCGCAAACACGGACTGCTGCCCCCGCCCGACCATGTCGAGGGCGGCAAGCCCTACTGGTACGCCGACACCGTCCGCGCCTGGGTCGCCTCCCGCCCGGGCAACCGGGGACGCGCCCTGGACTGACCCGGGCCGGAGCGCGACCGGCTGTGCCCCGCCGACGCGTGGGGCACAGCGCCACGGGACGACGCGCCCGCGGGCCGCGAGCGGAGCGGGCCGCCCCGGGCGGTCACGCCCACGGCTCGACGACCGTCACCCCCGCGCCCTGCGCCGTGCCCAGCGCCGCCAGCGCGGCCGGCGCGGCGTCCAGCGTGATCGTCGACGTCACCAGGAGGTCGGGGCGCAGCGCCCCCGAGCGGACCAGCGCCAGCATCTCGGGGTAGGCGTGGGCGGCCATGCCGTGGCTGCCCAGGAGCTCCAGTTCCAGGGCGACGGCCCGGGCCAGCGGGACGGGGGTGGAGCCGTCCCGCGACGGCAGCAGCCCGACCTGGACGTGCCGGCCCCGGCGGCGCAGCCCGTTCACGGAGGCGGCGCAGGTGACGGGCGAGCCGAGGGCGTCGAGCGAGAGATGCGCGCCGCCGCCGGTCAGCTCGCGGACCGCCTCCGCCGTGTCCGGCACGCGCGTCGCGTCCACGCACTCCACCGCTCCGAACCGGCGCGCCAGCTCCAGGGCCCGGGGCGAGACGTCCACCGCGACGACCCGCGCCCCGCTCGCCGCCGCGATCATCACCGCCGACAGGCCCACGCCTCCGCAGCCGTGCACCGCCACCCACTCCCCCGCCGCGAGCCGGCCCTGGCGCACGACCGCCCGGAACGCCGTGGCGAACCGGCAGCCGAGAGAGGCTGCGGTGGTGTACGCCATGCCGTCCGGGATCGCGACGAGGTTGACGTCGGCGTGGTCCAGGGCCACGTACTGGGCGAAGGAGCCCCAGTGCGTGAACCCGGGCTGGGTCTGGCGTTCGCACACCTGGTGATCGCCTGCCGCGCAGGACGGGCAGCTGCCGCAGCCGCACACGAAGGGGACGGTGACCCGGTCGCCGGGCTTCCAGCCGGTGACCCGGGGGCCCGCCTCCGTCACCACTCCGGCGAGTTCGTGGCCGGGGACGTGCGGCAGCACGATGTCCGGGTCGTGGCCCATCCAGCCGTGCCAGTCGCTGCGGCACAGGCCGGTGGCCTCGACGCGCACCACCACGCCGTGCTCCGCGGGCCGCGGGTCGGGCGTCTCCCGCACCTCCGCCGGCTCCCCGAACCGCTCGAACACCACAGCCCGCATGCGCCCTCGCCCCACCATCGTCATCGCCGTCGCCTTCGTCCACTTCGCCGAAGATCACCGCGAACGCTAGCCGGGCCCGCCGGTCCTGTTGCCGCCACGCCCGGACCCTCCTTGGATTCATACCCCCTAGGGGTATAGTCTGAAGTAACGGGAGACCCCTCGCGGCCCCGCCCGCCCCACCTGCCTCCACGAGGAGAACGACATGACCGCTCAGACCGACACCCCGGGCTCCGTCACCACCGTCTACAAGGTGAGCGGCATGAGCTGCGGCCACTGCGAGGGCGCCGTCTCCGGCGAGCTCTCGGAGCTCGCCGGCGTCACCTCGGTGAAGGCCGTCGCCTCAGCCGGCGAGGTCACGGTCGTCTCCACCGTCGCGCTCGACGAGGCCGCGGTGCGCGCCGCCGTGGACGAGGCCGGCTTCGAGCTGGCCGGCCGGGCCTGAGTCCCCCCGGCGCCCCTACGGCGCCGCACCCGCGCCGCCACCCCCGCGCGGCCCGGGGAAACCCCTCCTCCACCCGCCGGGCCGTACCGACCAGCTGATACTGGTTCCGTACGGCCCGGCCCGCTTCTTGGAGCACGGACATGACCAGCACCGCCACCACCCCACCGCCGACAGCGCAACCGCCGGGCCCGACCGCCGAGGTGGAACTGATCGTCGGCGGGATGACCTGCGCGTCCTGCGCGGCCCGTGTGGAGAAGAAGCTCAACCGCATGGACGGCGTCACCGCGACGGTCAACTACGCCACGGAGAAGGCGAAGGTCAGCTATCCGGCCGGCGTCGACGTGGCCGACCTCATCGCGACCGTGGTGAAGACCGGGTACACCGCCGAGGCGCCCGCGCCCGAGCCGGTCCGGCAGGACCGGGCCGACGGCGAGGGCGGCGAGGGCGGCCAGGACGCGCCCGCGGATCCCGAGCTCGCGGGACTGCGCCACCGGGTCCTCGTCTCCGCACTGCTCGCCGCGCCGGTCGTCCTGCTCGCGATGATCCCGTCCCTGCAGTTCGACGACTGGCAGTGGCTGTCGCTGACGCTCGCCGCGCCCGTGGTCGTGTGGGGCGGCGCGCCGCTGCACCGGGCCGCCTGGACGAACCTGCGGCACGGCGCGGCCACGATGGACACCCTCGTCTCCGTCGGCACGCTGGCCGCGCTCGGCTGGTCGCTGTGGGCGCTGTTCCTCGGCGACGCCGGCATGCCCGGCATGCGCCACCCGTTCGAGCTCACCGTCTCGCGCACGGACGGCGCCTCGACGATCTATCTGGAGGTCGCCGCCGGCGTCACCGTCTTCATCCTGCTCGGCCGCTACCTGGAAGCCCGCTCCAAGCGGCGCGCGGGGGCGGCGCTGCGGGCGCTGATGGAGCTGGGCGCGAAGGACGTGGCCGTGCTGCGCGGCGGCAAGGAGATAAGGATCCCCGTCGACGGGCTGGCGGTCGGCGACCGGTTCGTCGTACGGCCCGGGGAGAAGATCGCCACCGACGGGACGGTCGTGGAGGGCGTGTCCGCCGTGGACGCCTCGATGCTGACCGGCGAGTCCGTGCCGGCGGACGTCGGGCCGGGCGACGCCGTCACGGGCGCGACCGTGAACGCCGGCGGCCGGCTCGTCGTCGAGGCCGCCCGGATCGGCGCGGACACCCGGCTCGCCCGTATGGCGCGGCTGGTCGAGGAGGCGCAGAACGGCAAGGCCCAGGTCCAGCGGCTGGCCGACCGGATCTCCGGGATCTTCGTGCCGGTGGTGCTGCTGATCGCGGTCGCCGTCTTCGGCGGCTGGCTCCTCGCGACGGGCGACACGGTCGCCGCGTTCACGTCGGCCGTCGCGGTCCTGATCATCGCCTGCCCGTGCGCGCTCGGCCTCGCCACGCCCACCGCGCTGATGGTGGGCACCGGGCGCGGCGCCCAGCTCGGCATCCTCATCAAGGGCCCGGAGGTCCTGGAGTCCACGCGCCGCGTCGACACGGTCGTCCTGGACAAGACCGGGACCGTCACCACCGGCCGGATGACCCTGCAGGACGTGTGGACCGCCGACGGCGTGGACGAGCGGGAGCTGCTGCGGCTGGCGGGCGCCCTGGAGCACGCCTCCGAGCATCCGGTCGCCCGGGCGGTGGCGGCGGGCGCCGAGGAGAGGATCGGCGGGCTGCCGGCGGCCGAGCGCTTCGAGAACGTGCCCGGGCGGGGGGTGCGCGGGCACGTGGAGGGCCGCGAGGTGGCCGTCGGGCGCCTCTTCGAGTCCGTCCCGCAGGAGCTGGCTCGCGCCGTGGACGCGGCCGAGCAGGCGGGCCGCACGGCCGTCGTCGTCGGCTGGGACGGGGAGGCGCGCGGGGTGCTCTCGGTCGCCGACGCGGTCAAGGAGACCAGCGCCGAGGCGGTGCGGGAGCTGCGCGCGCTGGGCCTCACGCCGGTGCTGCTGACCGGGGACAACCAGGTGGTCGCCGAGGCGGTGGCGCAGGCCGTGGGCATCGACCGGGTGATCGCCGGAGTGCTGCCGGAGGACAAGGTCGACGTCGTACGGCGACTGCAGGACGAGGGACGCGTCGTCGCCATGGTCGGGGACGGCGTGAACGACGCGGCCGCGCTCGCCGCCGCCGACCTGGGACTGGCCATGGGCACGGGCACGGACGCGGCGATCGAGGCGAGCGACCTGACGCTGGTGCGCGGGGACCTGCGGGTGGCCGCGGACGCCATCCGCCTGTCGCGGCGGACCCTCGCCACGATCAAGGGCAACCTGGTGTGGGCCTTCGGCTACAACGTGGCCGCGCTGCCGCTGGCCGCGGCGGGGCTGCTGAACCCGATGATCGCGGGGGCGGCGATGGCGTTCTCGTCGGTGTTCGTCGTGACGAACAGTCTGCGGCTGCGCACGTTCACCTGAGACGCGCGGAGATACCGCCGAGTAGGGGCAGGCCTTTGACCTAGACCCCTGGAGTCCTGCGCGAGCCTCACATAAGCTCTTCACAAGGCTCGCGCATCATCCTTACGCTTGGGCCTCGATCGCTGTATCCGGTCTCTTGCGCATTTAACGGACATACGCAAGAGACACAGATCACAGTGATGTGAACGTAACCATCGAAGGGGTTCGAAGGTCTAAGTTGCTGATGTCGGGAAGCGTCTTGGGGGGCGTGACCTGACATCTGAGGATGTCTTGGGGGACGTCCTCGGAGATGCGTTGCCGGGGCAGTACACCGGGAAGCTTTGAGCGGCCCTCCCAGCGTGCGCTGTCCCGGCAGATCGCACACAGCGGTGGTGCGGCGAGTTCTGCTCGTTCTGCTCAACCGCGGGCACGACAACCGAAGATGGTCACACAACAGCGAATTCAGGCGCTGTCCTCACAACGCCCGGCCGGATCCCGTGGGGGGAATCCGCACCGGGACATGGGAAGGCGCCCTGGTCGTCGGCCCGTGGGGGGACCGCCGCCGGGGCGCCTTCCGTATGCCCGCACACAGAACCCCGCAAGGGGCTCCGCCGCCCCGCCCTCGGCGCACCTGAAGCCCTTCGACACACGGCCGCCCGCCCGGACCTCAGAGCCGCCCGGGAGCCCGTCGAAACGCGGCCGAGTGCCACGACCCTCAGGGGCGCGGGGAACTGCGCGACCAGCCCCCACCCACCCGCACCCGACGGCGTACCCCAAGGCCCCCGGCCCCCGGACTTCCGGCCCCCGGACGCACGACTGCCCGGGACCAGGGTCCCGGGCAGTCGGACATCAGGACATGCAGCGCATCACGAGGGGCAACCGGCCGTGACGCGGCCCCCCGCCGGAGGCGTCAGCGCTCCTCGACCGGAACGAAGTCGCGCTCGACGACACCGGTGTAGATCTGGCGCGGGCGGCCGATGCGGGAGCCCGGCTCCTTGATCATCTCGTGCCACTGGGCGATCCAGCCCGGGAGGCGGCCCAGGGCGAACAGGACCGTGAACATCTCGGTCGGGAAGCCCATGGCCCGGTAGATCAGGCCGGTGTAGAAGTCGACGTTCGGGTAGAGGTTGCGCGAGACGAAGTAGTCGTCGGAGAGCGCGTGCTCCTCCAGCTTCAGCGCGATGTCCAGCAGCTCGTCGGACTTGCCGAGGGCCGAGAGGACGTCGTGCGCCGCCGCCTTGATGATCTTGGCGCGGGGGTCGAAGGACTTGTACACCCGGTGGCCGAAGCCCATCAGGCGGACGCCGTCCTCCTTGTTCTTCACCTTGCGGATGAAGGCGTCGACGTCGCCGCCGTTGGCCTGGATGCCCTCCAGCATCTCCAGGACGGACTGGTTGGCGCCGCCGTGCAGCGGGCCCCACAGGGCGTTGATGCCGGCCGAGATCGACGCGAACATGTTCGCCTGGGACGAGCCGACCAGACGGACCGTCGACGTCGAACAGTTCTGCTCGTGGTCGGCGTGCAGGATCAGCAGCTTGTCGAGCGCGGAGACGACGACCGGGTCGAGGTCGTACTCCTGCGCCGGCACCGAGAACGTCATGCGCAGGAAGTTCTCGACGTAGCCGAGGTCGTTGCGCGGGTAGACGAACGGGTGGCCGATCGACTTCTTGTACGCGTACGCCGCGATCGTCGGAAGCTTGGCGAGCAGCCGGATCGTGGAGAGGTTGCGCTGCTTCTCGTCGAACGGGTTGTGGCTGTCCTGGTAGAACGTGGACAGCGCGGAGACCACCGACGACAGCATGGCCATCGGGTGGGCGTCACGCGGGAAGCCCTTGTAGAAGTTCTTGACGTCCTCGTGCAGCAGGGTGTGCTGCGTGATGTCGTTCTGGAAGACGGTGAGCTCGTCGACGGTCGGCAGCTCGCCGTTGATCAGGAGGTAGGCGACCTCGAGGAAGGTCGACCGCTCGGCCAGCTGCTCGATCGGGTAGCCGCGGTACCGGAGGATGCCCTGCTCGCCGTCGAGGTACGTGATGGCGGATTTATAGGCGGCGGTGTTGCCGTAGCCGCTGTCCAGGGTCACCAGACCGGTCTGGGCGCGAAGCTTCCCGATGTCGAAGCCCTTGTCGCCGACGGTGCTGTCGATCACCGGGTAGGTGTACTCGCCGTCGCCGAACCGCAGTACTACAGCGTTGTTGGTGTGCTCGCTCACGTCATCCCTCACCGACGTTGTGCCTCTTCTTCGAGGTTGCCCTGACTGTCTCTACCATCCCCCATTTGGCGCAGGAGAGTGCACTCGGGGTCGACCATTGGGCTCATCGGCGGCACTCAGTGCCGCCAACCAGCTCATCCTGCCGCCTTGGTCACGGTTGGGGAAGTGCTCTGTGACCTTCGTGACTCATTTGATCGATCATTTTTTACACGTTCTCCGGAAGTCCCGGAACCGGCGGGCTCACCGGCCCGTGAGCCGGAAGTCCAGGGCCGTGCAACGGCGGCCCGCCGACACCGTGCGCACCGCCTGGCCGATCGCCTTGCGGGAGCCGACCAGGACGACGAGCTTTTTCGCGCGGGTGACGGCCGTATACAGAAGATTCCGCTGCAGCATCATCCATGCCCCGGTGGTGACGGGGATCACCACGGCGGGATATTCACTCCCCTGTGAACGGTGGATCGTCACCGCGTACGCGTGGGCCAACTCGTCCAGTTCGTCGAAGTCGTAGGGAACCTCCTCGTCCTCGTCGGTCAGCACCGTCAGGCGCTGGTCGACCGGGTCGAGCGAGGTGACGACGCCCACGGTGCCGTTGAAGACGCCGTTCTCCCCCTTGTCATAGTTGTTGCGGATCTGGGTGACCTTGTCCCCGACGCGGAACACCCGGCCGCCGAACCGCTTCTCGGGGAGGTCGGGGCGGCCGGGCGTGACGGCCTGCTGGAGCAGCCCGTTGAGGGCGCCCGCGCCCGCCGGGCCGCGGTGCATGGGCGCCAGGACCTGCACGTCCCGGCGCGGGTCGAGACCGAACCGGGCCGGGATGCGGCGCGCGGCGACGTCCACCGTGAGCCGGCCGGCCTCCTCCGTGTCGTCCTCGACGAAGAGGAAGAAGTCCTTCATGCCGTCGGTCAGCGGGTGCTGCCCGGCGTTGATCCGGTGCGCGTTGGTCACCACGCCGGACTGCTGGGCCTGGCGGAACACGCGCGTGAGGCGCACGGCCGGCACCGGGCTGCCGTCGGCGAGCAGGTCGCGCAGCACCTCGCCCGCGCCGACGCTGGGGAGCTGGTCCACGTCACCGACGAAGAGCAGGTGCGCGCCCGGCGGGACGGCCTTGACGAGCTTGTTGGCGAGGAGCAGGTCCAGCATCGACGCCTCGTCGACCACCACCAGGTCGGCGTCCAGCGGGCGGTCGCGGTCGTAGGCCGCGTCGCCGCCGGGCCTGAGCTCCAGCAGGCGGTGGACGGTGGAGGCCTCGGCCCCGGTCAGCTCGGCCAGCCGCTTGGCGGCCCGGCCGGTGGGCGCGGCGAGCACGACCTTCGCCTTGCGCGCGCGGGCCAGCTCCACGATCGAGCGGACCGTGAAGGACTTGCCGCAGCCGGGACCGCCGGTGAGGACGGCGACCTTCTCGGTCAGCGCGAGCCGGACGGCCGCCTCCTGCTCGGGCGCCAGGTCGGCCTTCGTGCGGGTCCTCAGCCAGGCCAGGGCCTTGTCCCAGGCCACGTCGCGGAAGGCCGGCATCCGGTCCTCGTCGGTGCGCAGCAGGCGCAACAGCTGCGCGGACAGGGAGAGTTCGGCGCGGTGGAAGGGGACCAGATAGACGGCGGAGACCGGCTCCCCGCCGTCGGCCGCCGGGACCTTCTCCCGGACGGCCCCGGGGTCCTCGCCCTCCTCCGGCGGTTCGGCGAGCTCCGCGAGGCACTCGATGACCAGGCCGGTGTCGACCTGCAGGAGCTTGACCGCGTCGGCGATCAGCCGCTCCTCCGGGAGGTAGCAGTGGCCCTGGTCGGTGGCCTGGGACAGGGCGTACTGCAGGCCCGCCCTGACCCGCTCCGGGCTGTCGTGCGGGATGCCGACGGACTGGGCGATCCGGTCCGCGGTGAGGAAGCCGATGCCCCAGACGTCGGAGGCCAGCCGGTAGGGCTGGTTCTTCACGACGGAGATCGACGCGTCGCCGTACTTCTTGTAGATGCGCACCGCGATGGACGTGGACACCTCGACGGTCTGGAGGAAGAGCATGACCTCCTTGATCGCCTTCTGTTCCTCCCAGGCGTCGGCGATCTTCTTCGTGCGCTTGGGGCCGAGGCCGGGGACCTCGACGAGCCGCTTCGGCTCCTCCTCGATGATCTTCAGGGTGTCCATGCCGAAGTGCTGGGTGATGCGGTCGGCGAAGACCGGGCCGATGCCCTTGACCAGGCCGGATCCCAGATAGCGGCGGATGCCCTGGATGGTGGCGGGCAGCACGGTGGTGTAGTTCTCGACGGTGAACTGCTTGCCGTACTGCGGGTGGGAGCCCCAACGGCCCTCCATGCGCAGGGACTCGCCGACCTGGGCGCCGAGCAGCGCGCCGACGACCGTGAGGAGGTCGCCGCCGCCTCTGCCGGTGTCGACCCGGGCGACCGTGTAGCCGTTGTCCTCGTTGGCGTACGTGATGCGTTCCAACACGCCTTCCAGCGTGGCGAGCCGCCGCTCTTCCGCCCCCTGGGCGGCCCCCGTCTGTTGGGACATGATCCGACCGTACCGCCCGCCACCGACAGGGCCGCCCGGGCCGCCTCGGATCAGTCCTGTTCGGTGGTCACACAGGTGCCGACCACATAGCCGGTGACGCCGCTCCTGGTGACCTTCACCCAGCGCTTGCTGACGATGCCGCACTTCTCGTACGCGGTGGCTCCGTAGTACATCGCGCAGGAGGCCGAGGCGCTCTCCCCCTTGTTGAGCTGGGCGAGGGCGGTGCCGCCGGTGCTGGTCGTGGAACGGATGACCACGGTCTCGAGGGCCTTGGCCGTGCAGGTCGCCGCGGCGGCCGGGCCCGCGGCCGCGAACGAGGCGCCGACCAGGGCGGCGGCCCCGACGGACGCACCCAGTATCCGGCTTGCGCGCATGTCTGTTCTCCCCTGTGTGCTTGGCACGGGCATGCCACCCGTGTCGGTCGAGGGCAGCCTAGGGCCCCGCGCGGCCGGCTTCATCACGATCCGGTTTCAGCCACGCCGGGGTCTTGATTAACTCCCGTGTAATCGATTCCAATTCCTTCCTGCCCGTAGATGTAATCGATTCCACGCGTCACACGACGTGCGCGAACGCAAGTCCACGAGGAGGTGGAGCGGCGATGGCGAGCATCAAGGACGTCGCTGCCGAGGCGGGCGTCTCCGTCGCCACGGTGTCACGCGTCCTGAACGACCATCCGTCGGTCAGCGACGACGCACGCACGCGCGTGCTGGCCGCCGTCGAGGCGCTGGGCTACCGCCCGAACGCCGTCGCCCGGTCGCTGCGCACCGACCAGACCCGCACCCTCGGCCTGGTCATCAGCGACGTGATGAACCCCTACTTCACCGAGCTGGCCCGCTCCGTCGAGGAGGAGGCCCGCGCCCTCGGCTACAGCGTGATCATCGGCAACGCCGACGAACGGCCCGACCTGCAGGACCACCATGTGACGACCCTCCTGGACCGCCGGATCGACGGTCTGCTGGTCTCCCCCACCGACGGCGGCTCCCCGCGGATGCTGGACGCCGCGCGCGCGGGCACGCCGATGGTGTTCGTCGACCGGTGGATCCCGGGCCTGGACGTGCCCGTGGTGCGGTCGGACGGACGCGCCGCCGTGCGCGACCTCGTGGCGCATCTGCACGGCCTCGGCCACCGCCGGCTCGCCATCATCGCGGGGCCCGCCGCCACCACCACCGGCAGCGAGCGCGTGGAGGCCTTCCGGGCCGCCCTGGCCGAGTACGGGCTCCCCCTCCCCGACGCCTATACGGGACAGGGCGACTTCCAGGCCGAGAGCGGACGGCGGGTCACCGAGGGCTTCCTCGACCTGCCCGAGCCGCCCGAGGTCGTGTTCGCCGCCGACAACCTGATGGCGCTGGGCGCGCTGGACGCCGTCCGCGCGCGTGGGCTGCGCGTTCCGCACGACCTCGCGCTCGCCGCGTTCGACGACATCCCGTGGTTCGTGCACACCGATCCGCCGATCACGGCGATCGCCCAGCCGACGGGCGAGCTGGGGCGGGCCGCCGTGCGCGCGCTCGTCGACCGCATCGAGGGGCGGCCCCCGCAGTCGGTCACCTTCACCGCCCGCCTCGTCGTACGCCGCTCGTGCGGCGAGTCCCCCGTAACGAACAGGAGCCAGACGTGAGCAACGCGGACGAGTTGCTGCGCATCGAAGGCATACGCAAGACCTTCCCCGGCGTGGTCGCGCTCGACAGCGTCGACTTCGACCTGCGGCGGGGCGAGGTGCATGTGCTGCTCGGTGAGAACGGCGCGGGCAAGAGCACCCTCATCAAGATGCTCTCCGGCGCCTACCGGCCCGACGCCGGGCGGATCCTGGCCGGCGGCGAGGAGGTGCGCATCCATGGCGCGCAGGACTCCGAGCGCCTCGGGATCGCCACCATCTACCAGGAGTTCAACCTCGTCCCCGATCTGACGGTCGCCGAGAACATCTTCCTGGGACGGCAGCCCCGTCGTCTCGGGGTGATCGACCGCAAGCGGATGGAGGCCGAGGCCGCCGTCCTGCTGGAGCGCGTGGGCGTGAACGTCTCGCCCCGCGCGCGGGTGCGTGAACTCGGCATCGCCCGGCTGCAGATGGTCGAGATCGCCAAGGCGCTCAGCCTGGACGCGCGCGTGCTCATCATGGACGAGCCGACCGCCGTGCTGACCTCGGAGGAGGTCGACAAGCTCTTCGCGATCGTGCGCAGGCTGCGCGAGGACGGCGTCGGCATCGTGTTCATCACGCATCACCTGGAGGAGATCGCCGCCCTCGGCGACCGCGTCACGGTCATCCGCGACGGCAGGAGCGTCGGACAGGTGCCGGCCTCCACCCCGCAGGACGAGCTCGTCCGCCTCATGGTGGGCCGCTCCATCGAGCAGCAGTACCCCAGGGAGCGCGCCGAGCCGGGCGCCCCCCTGCTGGCCGTCGAGGGGCTCACCCGCGACGGCGTCTTCCACGACGTCTCCTTCGAGGTGCGCGCCGGTGAGGTCGTCGGCGTCGCCGGGCTCGTCGGCGCCGGCCGTACCGAGGTCGTACGGGCCGTCTTCGGGGCCGACCCCTACGACCGCGGGACCGTGCGGGTCGCGGGGGCGCCGCTCCCCCGGCACGACGTCAACGCGGCGATGGCGGCCGGGATCGGCCTGGTGCCCGAGGACCGCAAGGGCCAGGGACTCGTGCTGGACCAGTCGGTCGAGGAGAACCTCGGGCTCGTGACCATGCGGGCCGCGACCCGTGGCGGCCTGGTGGACCTGAAGGGCCAGCGCGAGGCGGCGGCGCGGATCGCCGCACAGCTGGGCGTGCGGATGGCGGGCCTCGGCCAGCAGGTGCGCACCCTGTCCGGCGGCAACCAGCAGAAGGTCGTCATCGGCAAGTGGCTGCTGGCCGACACCAAGGTGCTGATCCTCGACGAGCCCACGCGCGGGATCGACGTCGGCGCCAAGGTCGAGATCTACCAGCTCGTCAACGAGCTGACGGCGGCCGGCGCGGCGGTCCTGATGATCTCCAGCGACCTTCCCGAGGTGCTCGGCATGAGCGACCGGGTGCTGGTGATGGCCCAGGGCCGGGTCGCCGGCGAACTGCCTGCCGAGCAGGCCACCCAGGACGCGGTGATGGCGCTCGCCGTCAGCGCGCCCGCCACCCCCCGTACCACCCCTACGACCACGGAAGTGGAGGCCGGCCGTGGCCGCTGACACGCATCCCAGCACGACGGGCGCCGGCGGCGGCGCCGCGGCGGTCCGCCGCCTGCTCCTCGACAACGGCGCGCTCACCGCGCTGATCGTCCTCGTCATCGCCATGTCGGCGCTGTCGGGCGACTTCCTGACCACGGACAACCTGCTCAACGTGGGCGTCCAGGCGGCCGTGACCGCGATCCTCGCCTTCGGCGTGACGTTCGTGATCGTCTCGGCGGGCATCGACCTGTCGGTCGGCTCGGTGGCCGCGCTGTCGGCGACCGTGCTGGCCTGGAGCGCCACGCAGCACGGCGTCCCGGTGGGCATAGCGCTGCTCCTGGCCGTCGCCACCGGCATCGCCGCCGGTCTGGTGAACGGTTTCCTCATCGCGTACGGCAAACTGCCGCCGTTCATCGCGACCCTCGCGATGCTGTCGGTCGCACGCGGTCTGTCGCTGGTGATCTCCGAGGGCTCGCCGATCGCGTTCCCCGACTCCGTCTCGCACCTCGGCGACACGCTCGGCGGCTGGCTGCCGGTGCCGGTGCTCGTGATGGTCGTGATGGGGCTGATCGCCGCGTTCGTGCTCGGCCGCACCTACATCGGGCGTTCGATGTACGCCATCGGCGGCAACGAGGAGGCCGCCCGGCTGTCGGGTCTGCGGGTGAAGCGGCAGAAGCTCGCCATCTACGCCCTGTCCGGCGTCTTCGCGGCCGCCGCGGGCGTCGTGCTCGCCTCCCGGCTGTCGTCCGCGCAGCCGCAGGCCGCCGACGGCTACGAGCTGGACGCCATCGCCGCGGTCGTCATCGGCGGGGCCTCCCTCGCCGGCGGCACCGGCAAGGCCTCGGGCACCCTGATCGGCGCGCTGATCCTGGCGGTGCTGCGCAACGGGCTGAACCTGCTGTCCGTCTCCGCGTTCTGGCAGCAGGTCGTCATCGGCGTCGTCATCGCGCTGGCGGTGCTGCTCGACACCCTGCGCCGCAAGGCGGGCGCGACCCCGGCGGCGGCCGGCGCGGGCGGCGGCGGCAAGGGCCGGCAGGCGGCGACGTACGGTCTCGCGGCCGTCGTCACCGTGGCGGTCGTCGGCGCGACCTCCTTCCTGCACGGCGGGAGCTCCCCGAGCGCGAACCCGAAGATCGGCCTGGCACTGTCCACCCTGAACAACCCGTTCTTCGTGCAGATCCAGTCCGGCGCGAAGGCCGAGGCGAAGAAGCTGGGCGTGGACCTGACGGTCACCGACGCCCAGAACGACGCCTCGCAGCAGGCCAACCAGCTGCAGAACTTCACCAGTTCCGGTTACGACTCGATCATCGTCAACCCGGTGGACTCGGACGCGGCGAGCAACTCGGTGAAGGCCGCCGACAAGGCGAAGATCCCGGTCATCGCCGTCGACCGGGGCGTCAACAAGGCCGCGGTGGACGCGCTGGTCGCCTCCGACAACGTGGCGGGCGGCGAACTGGCCGCGAGGACGGTCGCCGAGAAGCTGGGCGGCACCGGCAAGATCGTGATCCTCCAGGGCCAGGCGGGCACCTCCGCCGCCCGGGAGCGGGCCGCGGGCTTCGCCCAGGGCCTCAAGGCCTACCCCGGCATCCAGGTGCTCGCCCAGCAGCCGGCCGACTTCGACCGCACCAAGGGACTCGACGTGATGTCGAACCTGCTCCAGGCGCACCCGGACGTCCAGGGCGTCATCGCGGCCAACGACGAGATGGCGCTCGGCGCGATCAAGGCGCTGGGCGCCAAGGCCGGCAAGTCCGTCCAGGTCGTCGGCTTCGACGGCACGCCCGACGGCCTCAAGGCCGTCGAACAGGGCACGCTGTACGCGTCGGTGGCGCAGCAGCCGTCCCAGCTGGGCAGGATCGCCGTGGACAACGCGCTGAAGGCGCTGCGGGGCAAGAAGGTCGAGGAGACGGTGAAGGTGCCGGTGAAGGTGGTCACGGAGGCGAACGTGGCCGGGTTCAGCGGCTGACATCGAACGGGAAGGCGGGCGGTCCCTCGCAGGGGACCGCCCGCCTCACGTCACGTATCAGGGGAGTTCTTCCATGTACGACTACGACCTGCTGGTCGTGGGGTCGGCCAACGCCGACCTGGTGATCGGCGTCGAGCGCAGGCCGGCGGCCGGGGAGACGGTGCTCGGCTCCGACCTGGCCGTGCACCCCGGCGGCAAGGGCGCGAACCAGGCCGTCGCGGCCGCGCGCCTCGGGGCCCGTACCGCCCTGCTGGCCCGGGTCGGCGACGACGCCCACGGACGGCTGCTGCTCGACGCGCAGCGGGCGGCCGGGGTCGACACGACGGGCGTGCTGGCGGGCGGGGCGCCGACGGGCGTCGCGCTGATCACCGTGGACCCCTCGGGGGACAACAGCATCGTGGTGTCGCCGGGCGCGAACGGCCGGCTGACCCCGGCGGACGTCCGCGCCGCGAGCGGGCTCCTGCACGCCTCGAAGGTGGTGTCGGCGCAGCTGGAGATCCCGCTGGAGACGGTCGTGGAGGTCGTCCGGAACCTGGCGCCGGGCGGCCGGTTCGTGCTGAACCCGTCGCCGCCGCGCCCGCTGCCGGCCGAGGTGCTGGCGGTCTGCGACCCGCTGATCGTCAACGAGCACGAAGCGAAGGTGATCCTCGGCGAGGCGGGCGACACGGCCGCCGATCCCGAGGACTGGGCGCGGCTCCTGCTCGCGAAGGGGCCGCGGTCGGTGGTCGTCACGCTGGGCGCGGAGGGCGCGCTGGTGGCGTCGGCGGACGGCGGTGTGCGGCGCGTCGCCCCCGTGAAGGTGGACGCCGTGGACACGACGGGCGCGGGCGACTCCTTCACTGCGGCGCTGGCCTGGCGGCTGGGCGCGGGCGCGTCGCTCGCGCAGGCGGCGGCGTACGCGGCGCGGGTGGGAGCGGTGTCCGTGACCCGGAGGGGCGCGCAGGAGTCGTTCCCGACCGCCGAGGAGGTCGACGCCCTGTGAAGAAGGCGGGGATACTCAACCGTCATCTCGCGGGTGCGCTCGCCGAGTTGGGACACGGCGACGGGGTGCTGGTGTGCGACGCGGGCATGCCGATACCGGACGGCCCGCGCGTGGTCGACCTCGCCTTCCGGGCCGGGGTGCCCTCGTTCGAGGAGGTGGTCGACGGGCTGCTCGCCGAACTGGTGGTGGAGGGCGCGACGGCGGCGGAGGAGGTCCGGGAGGCCAACCCTTCGGCCGCCGGACTCCTCACGGGCCGCTTCCGGTCCCTGACGTACGTCCCGCACGAGCGGCTGAAGGAACTGTCGGCGGGCGCGCGGCTGGTGGTCCGCACGGGCGAGGCGCGGCCGTACGCGAACGTGCTGTTGAGGTGCGGGGTGTTCTTCTGAGGCGTGCGCCGGGGCGGCGGCTCGTGCCGGGGGGCGCGCGCTCGACGACGCCGGAACGGTGCCGGAGCGGGTGGGACGCGGCCCCGGAGCAGCCCCGGAGCAGCCCGCCGAGCGGTGCTGGAACGGTGCCGGAGCGGTGCCGGTGGCGTCCGCCGGAGCGGTGCGGAAGCGGTGCGGAAGCGGTGCGGTGTCGTCCCGGACATGTCCGGATCAGGTCACATCGGGATCTACGACGTTGCGTCCGCAACGTGTTGTGCGACACCATGCTCGAACAGGTATGTGATGTGTACGTGACGCACGGGGGTGAGACGTGAAGTTCGACATGGGATCCACGACCCTCTCGGATCTGGGCAAGAGCACGGTCGGTTCGAGCACCGACCTGGGCACGCTGATCCGTGGCCTCATCCAGGCGGCCGAGCCGCTGGAGGGCAAGTTCAACGGCTCCGGAAAGGTCGCCTTCGACTCGTTCAAGGGGCGTGCTGACGAGATCACCGCCGCGCTCAACGAATCGCTCGGCGGGATCCTCGAGGGCCAGAGCGGCATGGACACCGCGTTCGCGGGCGGCGACACCGAGCAGCACGACAACGCCAACAAGAACATGGGCGCGGCCAACTTCGACGCGGCCCGCTTCGGCGCGCGCTAGGCCTCGGTCCAGGGCGCAGGCAGACAACCACAGGGGGTTTGTGACGATGGGTCAGAATTTGGACCGCCGCTCGTACGACACCGGCGCCTCGGGCGAGGTGCAGGGTGGGCTGCAGGGAATCGTCGGCCAGCTGGAGCGGGTGCTGGCCGACCGCGACAAGGCCGTGAAGGCCGCCATGGCCGACTTCCAGGCCGACGGGGTGTCCGAGGAGTACCACGGCAAGGAACTCCGCTGGAACCGGGCGGCCAACGAGGTGCGCAGCATCATCCAACTGGTGCGCACCACGCTGGAGGACAACGACGGGACGGCCCAGTCGACGATGGCGAAGGCACGGGCGGCGGTCGACAACATCGGCTGAGGCGAGGTGCCGACGCGGCGCCGGCACATGTAGGTCACGGGGATTACGGGGTATCCACATGACGGGGTGGGACATCTCGCCGTCGGGCGTGCGACACGTCCTCACGGAGACGGCGAAGGCGGCCGAGGGCCTCTCGAACACGGGGAAGGCCCTCCAGGAGACCATGCCCAGCGCGGCCGCGTCCGCCGGCACGATCCAGCAGGGCGGCGTCGAGAAGAGCGGGGTCCAGGGACCGGTCGGCGGGGCGCTGGCCGAGTTCTTCACGGCCTACCAGAAGAAACTGGCGTACGTCGCGGTGCGTACGTCGAACTCGCTCAACGGGGCGGCCACCGCGACCAACGCCTACGTCAAGGGCGACCTTGACATGGCGGCGCAGGCCCAGGCCAACGCCCTGAAGGAGCCGAAGATCGACCTGCCGGGCGCGGACGGGCAGCAGGGGGGCAAGTGAGCGCGGACCTCATCGACCCGCAGAACATTCCGCAGTTCACCGGCGACCTGGAACAACTGGGCACGGACTCGATGCTCCTGACCGCGGAGGCCGTCGCCTTCCGCCAGTCGGGCTCGGACGTGCACACCCGCTTCCAGGGGCTGTCGGCGTGCTACTCGGCCCCGGAAGCGGACCAGTTGTTCGCCACGACGGCGCCGGTGGCCGCCAAGGCGGACGAGTTCGCCGACGACCTGGAGAAGGTGGCGGCCGCCCTCAGCGCGTACGAGACGGAGGTCCAGCCGCTCGTGGCCAAGCTGAAGAGCCTCAAGCAGCGGGCGGAGACCTTCCGGCACGACATCGCGGGCGACGACCACTGGCGTGAGGACGACGACAACGTCCAGCTCAACAACGACCTGGTGCACGACGTCAGCACCACGACCGCCGCGTTCTGGCAGGCGGAGATCACCTGCCACAACACGATCACCGGGCTGGTGGGCGGGACGACGCTGATCCTCGAGGACGGCGCGCAGAAGCGGTTGCTGAAACGCGGCACCAGCACGTACGGCTTCACCGCCGACCTGCTGAACCAGTCCGAGGAACTGCCGTGGGGCAAGACCGTGGAGAAGGAGCGGCACGGGCTCGACTGGCTGGGCCACCAGGTGCTCGACTTCGGCAAGGGCTTCGTCGTCGACGGCGTGTGGGGCACGATCCGGGGCCTCGGCACCTTCGTCGGCGTCGACGGATGGGACGCCGCGGGCGAGGCCTGGACGGGGCTCGGCAAGCTCGCGACGGGCCTGGCCATCACCATGACCCCGATCGCCGGCAGCCTGTACTGGACGATGCCCGAGGACAAGCTGCCCGGGTATCTGCGCGAGACCCGCAACACGGTCAAGGAGGCGGGCAAGGCGCTGGTGGCGTGGGACGAGTGGGGCAAGAACCCCGCCCGGGCCGGCGGCGCGGTCACCTTCAACGTCCTGACCACGATCTTCACCGGCGGCGCCGGTACGGCGGCGAAGGGCGGGGCGGTGGCCCGCACGCTCGCCGTGCTCGGCAAGACCGGGCGGCTGGTCGACCCGATGACGTACCTCGGCAAGGCCGCGAAGTTCGGCACGGTCAAGGTCGCCGACGTGTTCGCCGGCCTGCGGGGCGTCCACGCGGGCGCCTTCGACGACATCCTCACCGGGGCGGGACGCGTGCAGCCGGACGGCAGCGTGCTGAGGATCGCCGACGACCTTCCGGTGATCCACGACAACGTCGTCCAGTGGCCGGACGGAACCCGCCTGAACCTGGACGACGGCTCGGTCGTCCGCCCGGACGGGACGGCGGCCCCGGCGAAGGTCGAACTGTCGTCGGCAGACCGGGACTTGCTGCGCCAGACGCTGCCGCACCATGATCTTGCACCAGTCAGTGCCCATGCCGGCGACGTCGACGCACCCAGAGGGCAGACGGGCGGCTCGGGAACGGGAAGGGCGAGCGGCGGGCCCTCTCTGTCAGACGGTCACGCGCCCAGGGGCACGACCCACGACGGGGCGACAGGTACGCCCACGAGTCATGCAGGACCATCCGAATCGGCTTCTGGCCGACCAGCCCCGCACGGCGACGGATCGTTCGGCGGTCCAGGGGAGCCGCATGCGGAAGGGCCCCATCATGACGGGCAACACCACTCTGACATCGGCGACGGTGCCCGGACGCCGGGGCACTCTGAAGCCGATGGCGGCACGCCGCCGTCGGACGGCCACGAGCACCATGGCGCGACTTCACACAGCGATTCCGCAGCAGAAGCCCTCCGATCAGATCTCGACTCCGCCCCCGCTCCCGGCCCGGGTGACAAGGTGCTCGCTCAATTGCCGGAGGCGAGGGTGAGCAGGACCAACGGCTTGATCACCCACGTCGATGGTCGTTCTGTCAGTGACTACCTGGACCAACTGTCACGCGAACGCGGAGCCGCGTATCGCGAGGCCAAGGAAGCGAAGACGTTCCCAAGGAAGCAGACGGGCGCGTGTGTAGGATCGGTGATCGACCTGCGCACCGGCGAAATCATTGAAGGCATCAACGGGACCAAGAGAGATCTCATCCCGTTGAACGAGCTTCACCCCACGCTGGCCGCTCGCTATGAAGCCATCCAAGCGAGCCCGTTGCACGTGGATCACCCGTTGGGTCACGCCGAGGTCAAAGCGGCAAACGCACTACTCTGGGAGCGCACCAGAAGCGGTCTCCCCGATGGCGAGGGCGCACTGGCCGAGATGCGTGCGTCTGTCGAATTTCCTTTCATGTCAGACAAAGCGACAGGGGCTGCAGGCAAGTCAGCTCCCTTCTGCGCCAACTGCAACCACATGCTGCAGGGAGTACCGAGCAGCCATGGACGTTTCACTGGCTTCCCTCCGAGCGATGAGAACTGGATCCCCTGATGGCCGCCCGCCGAATCGACATCGATGACCCAGAAGTTGACATGGATGACGCACAACGCCTGCTCTACCGCGGGGAGCTCTTCACCGGTGAGGTGACGGAGTATCTCGGTGACGCGCTCGTAAGTCTGGACGAATACGTCGACGGAGTACAGGACGGCCCGTCACTGGAGTGGTACAAGGACGGAACCCTGCGGTCTGAGACCATGGTGCGCAAGGGACGGGCCTGCGGGGAATCCAAGGCGTGGCACCAGAACGGAACTCTGGCATCGCTTCGAGTATTCGACGAGGACGGTCTCACGTTCCGCGAGAATTACGAGTGGGACGAGGACGGTAGGCCGACGAAGAGCTGGCGCTTGGACGGAGGTTCCTGAGAGCCCTGCTGAAACAGTTCGACCTCACGAAATGAGAACGTTGTTCATGCCGACGCGCGTTTCCCGGCCTCCGCAGAAGAGCAGTCATCCGAATCCCGATGAACTCCGGCAGGAGATCAACGAGGACACGCTCGAGGACATCCAGCAGCTCGAGCAGTATCCGCAGAGCTTTGGCCTGACCTTCAGCGCTGCTCTGGCCGGCGCCTCTGTGCAGACACTGAATGACCCCACCGCCGAGATGCTGGAGACCTGGGAGGCGTGGGTCATGGCCATGCAGGTCGGGTCTGCGCTCTTCGCCTCGGCGACCGCTCCCGAGGGTTCCACCGTCGAGTGCATGATCGGCCATGAGGTCCGGACGATCCCCGCCGTGGGGCCCACCCACTTCACGGACGCCGGTACCTGGCTGGACGCCTTCTGGCTCGCCGTGGTCTGCCGGGACCAGGCGCGGATGACCGCGTTGTGCCAGGTGCCGATCGAGACGCTGCGGGCCTCCGGCGCGGTGTTCGAGGAGTACATCTACCACTGGGTGGACGCCCTCCAGACGTACTGGCTGGAGCGGCCGGGCCTCGGGGACAAGCTCGTCGCCGCGTTCGACGGGACCGACCCGGACCGGCTGCGGATCGTGGACCGGGAGCTGATGCTCAAGGTCCTGTTCCCGCCGCTCAACCTCTTCCACCGGTTCGTCGCCCAGGACCCGGTCAAGTTCAACGAGGCTCTCGTCCGCGCGATCGAACTGCACAAGGAGTACTGGACCGCCGACCCGGAACGCGAGGAGTCGGGTGACGGCGACATCCCGCTGGCCATCCTCGCGATCACCTGCCTCGCGTACGACGCCGGCCGCCCGATCGACGTCGAGTCCGAGTACCTGCCCGAGCACTTGCTCAAGCGCAGTTGGCTGGGCGAGTTCCCGACGTGAGGGACGCGAGGCAGGTGAACCGGTGTGACCGCTCAGGAATATGACAGTCAGCTTCTGGAGTCCGTCGCCGTGCGGCGGCGGCGGTTGCGGGACGCCTTGTTGTTCGGGGCGCAGCGGCAGCGGCGGGCCGTGGACGAGCGGGTGGGGAAGGTGGTCGCCGGGATGGTGGTCGCGGCCGTGTTGTGCGCGGGGTGCGTGGGGTGGTCGTTCGTGTCGCACCGGGTGATCGGGCAGACCACGAGCCCCTACTCCCCCGGGGTTTCCACACCCTCCGGCAGTTCTGCCGGCCGGTGATAGGTTCGCGAACGTGATGTCTACGGGGGCCTTGAGTCGTAGGGCGGCCGGCGGGCCGGCAGTGCTGAGTCGCGTCACCCTCGTCGGTGAGCGGCGGCGCGTCGACCTCGTGCTGCCGGCACAGGAGCCGGTCGGGGTGCTGCTGCCCGAGATCATGCGGTTGCTGGACGACCGCGTGGAGGGCCGGCCCGCCGCGCGTCACCTCGTCACGGTGGACGGCTCCGCGCTCGATCACGACAGCACACTGGCGACGGCGGGCATCCGTGACGGCGCCGTGCTGCGTCTCGTCCGCGCGGAGGACGCTCCGCCCGCCCCCGTCGTGCACGACGTCAGCGACGAGGTGGCGGAAGGTCTCGGCCACCGGTCGGGGCAGTGGGGGCCTGTCGCGCGGCGGATCACCGCGGGGGTCGCGTGCGTGGGCTGGGCGGTCGTCGCCGCCCTGTTCGCGCGTGCGCAGTACGACCGTTCCGTCGTCGCCGGTGCACTGCTCGCCTCCGCCGGTGCGGCCGCGGTCGCCGGTGCGGTCCTGGGGCGTCTGCGCAGGCAGGCTCCGGCGGTCACCCTGCTGTGCTCCGGTGGCGTGCTCGGTGTGCTGGGCGTGTGGAGCCTCGTCGACGTCCTCGGCGGGGATTCCGCGGGCGCCCTGCGACTGGCCGGGGTGGCCGGCGTGGGCGCGCTGATCCTCGTCCTGCTCGGGCTGTTCACGCCGCTGGGGCGGGGCGGTGTCGTGGGCGCCGCCGCCGTGGCCCTGACCGCCGTCGGCTGGGAGGCAGCCGTCGTCGTGCAGTCCGGCGCCGGGACGGCGGAGCAGCAGGCTCATGTCGGGGCCGTCGTCGGCGTCGTCTGCGTGGTGGTGCTCGGGGTGCTGCCGCGGCTGGCTCTGATGGCGTCCGGCCTCTCGGGGCTCGACGACCGGCGGGCGGGCGGGGTGTCCGTCAGCCGCTACCAGGTGTCCGCCGCTCTGGCCGCCGCCCACCGCGGGCTGGTGCTCGCCACGGTCACCGTGGCCGCGTCGGCCACGGCGGCCGCCGTGCTGGCGGTGCGGTCTCCCTCCGGGTGGACGATGTCGCTCGCCGCGGTCGTCGCGTTGGTGCTGGCTCTGCGGGCCCGGGCGTTTCCGCTGGTCGCCGAGGTGGTCGTGCTGCTGGCCGCGGCAGCCGGCGTCGCCGTACGGTTGCTGACGGCATGGGCGGAGCGGTCCTCGCCCGCTGCCCCGCTGGTCGTGCTCGTCGTGCTGGCGGTCCTGCCGCTGGTCGTGCTCGCCGTGCAGCCGGCCGAGCATGTGCGGGTGCGGTTGCGGCGGTTCGGCGACCTGCTCGAGTCGGTGGGGGTCATGGCCCTTCTTCCGCTGCTCGTCGGCGTGTTCGGTGTGTACGGGCGACTGCTCGACACCTTCGCTTAGGAGGCGCGGCGGCATGACGCAGGGGGAACAGCGGCGGGAGCAGCCGTCGGAGCGCGGCGACGGCCTCGGCGGCGGCCGTGGCGGGGACGGCGGCGACTGGCAGCGCGACGTCCTGCGTGAGCTGGGCGGCGGCCGGGAGGCAGGCTCCGGGCGTCCCGGAGAGCCGGCCCTCCGGCTCGTGCACCCCGCGCCCCCGCAGCCCGAACCCCCGCACCCCGCGGCCGCCGGGAGGGCAGCGGTCCCCCAGTCCCCGGCGGACGCAGTCGACGACACCGCCCGTGCCGGTGGCGAGTTCGGCCCTCACACGTCCGGGCCTCACATACCCGAACCCCACATATCCGCGCCGCACATATCCGGCCCTCCCATATCCGGGCCGGTGTCCCCGGCTCTCGGGTCCGGTGCCGTGGCCGCCGGTTCTCCGGCCGACGGCGAGCCGGGCCCGGTGCGGCCTGCGTCGCCCGCCTCGCCCGCCCGGTCCGCGCCGCCTGCCTCGCCCGTCGTGCCTGCCCCGGATCCCCGGCTTCCGGCGTCCCCCGCTCCCGAGTCGTCCCCCACTCTCGATCCGCGGCTCCTCATCGCCCTGGGACGGCCCCTGCACGGCGACCCCGTGACCCGGCGCACGGGGCGGGCGTTGCGCAAACTCACCTCGTCCGTCGCGCAGGACGTCGCCGAACAGACCCGGATCGCCCGCGAGTTGCAGCAGCCCGTCACGACGGGCCGGGTGGTGGCCGTCACCTCCATCCGCGGCGGCGTCGGCAAGTCCACCGTCTCCGCGTTGCTCGGACGCACCCTCAACCACTACCGGCACGACCTGGTGCTGACGATGGAGGCGGATGCCGCGCTGGGCACCCTGCCGGTGCGCATGGGCGCGGAGGCGGTGCGCTGGACGTGCGCCGACCTCGCGCCGATCCTCACCCCGTCGATGCGGCTGACGGACGTGACCGGCTATCTGGTGCCGGTGTCGGACGGCGGCTGGCTGCTGCCCGCGAGCCGGGGCCAGGTCGGCGCGCCGCTCGACATGACGACGTACCGCAAGGTGACGCTGGCGTTGCGCCGCTACTTCGCCGTGACGGTCGTCGACTGCGAGTCGCTCCCCGGCGAGGTGGCCCGTACGGCCATGGACACCGCGCACGCCCGGGTCGTGGTCGCACCGATGACGGCGGAGGGCGTCGGCGCGACCCGGCAGGTGCTGGACTGGCTGGCGCGGCTGCCGCACTCGGCGCTGGCCGGCACGGTCGTCGCGCTGGTCTGCGGCGCCCCCGACACCGTCCTCGACGACAAGGCGGCCGCCGGTCATCTCCGGGAGACGGGCGTCACCGTCGTCACCGTGCCGTACGACCGTCATCTGGCGGGCGGCGGGCCCATCCGCACCGACCTGCTGGCGCAGACCACGCAGCACGCCGTTCTTCGGCTGGCCGCCGAGGTGATGGGGCGCGCGGTGAGGGTGCGATGAGCACCCGGCCGTCACGAAGTCGCCCGCGTCCGCTCCGCCCCTCGTCCGTCACGACCCGCTCCGGAGAACTCCGCCCGTGACCCTGCGCATCGTCCACCGGCCCGCCCGGAGCACCCGTCCGCTCGAATCCGTCCGGCCGCGCACGGTCGAGGCGCCGCCCAACCTGCCCGAGGGGAAGATCGGCAATGCGGCGACCGCGCTGCTGCCGATGGCCGGCGTCATGGGTTCCGTGATCATGATGACCGTGATCCGCAACAGCCGGTTCGCGGCGCTGGGCGCGGTCGTCCTGGTCTTCGCACTGCTCGGGGCGGTGGCCCTGTTCCTGTCCCAGCGCGGCAAGGCGCAGCGCACCCGGCGCAGCCAGCGCGAGCGCTACCTGGAGTACCTGGAGGAGTTGCGGGAGGAGATGGGGGCCGCCGAGCGCCGGCTGCGGGATGCGGAGCGGGAGCTGAACCCGTCGCCGGACGCCCTGTACGACCTGGTGCGGGATCCGGCCCGGCTGTGGGAGCGGCGCCGCAAGGACGCCGACTTCCTGCGGGTGCGGGTCGGCCTCGGTGACGTGCCGGTCCAGGAGCCGGTCGTGCAGCAGAGCGGCGCCGGCGGGGTGATGACGCCGCCGGACCCGTTCATGCTCAACGAGGCGCGCGCCCTGCAACGCAGGTTCGCGACGGCCGCCGACGTGCCGTTGCCGGTGCCGCTGGACCGCGCCGGGAACGTCAGCGTCGTCGGCGACCGGGAGGGCGTCCTGCGGGTGGCCCGAGCGCTGCTCGTGCAGACGGCCGTGACGCACGCGCCGGACGACGTGGCGCTCGCGCTGGCCGTCCCCCACGAGCGGTCGGCCGAGTGGGAGTGGGCCAAGTGGCTGCCCCATGTGCTGGATCCGCAGGCGCACGACGGTCCGGTGGCCGCACGCCGTATCGCGCCCGATCCGGGGCAGCTGGCCGAACGGCTCCGCCACGAACTGGGCCGGCGGTCCGCCTACGCGGCGGAGGTGCGGCGCGGTCTGGCCGACCGGGACGCGCTGCGGCTGGCCGACCGGCTGCTGGTGGTCGTGGACGGCTACGGCGAGCCCGCCGGCGACCTTCCGCGCCCGGACTCGGCGGTCGGGCTGTCCGACATGGGCGTCACGGTGGTGCACCTCCTCCAGGAGCAGATCCACGAACCGGACGAGGTCGGCATCCGTGTCTCGGTCCACGGCGACCGGGTGGTCGTCGACGATCTGCGCGGCTTCACCGCCGAGGGCGCCGTCGACCCGGTCACCGTCGCGGGCGCCGAGGGCATCGCCCGGCTGCTGGCCCCGCTGCGGCTGTCACCGGAGTCCGCAGCCGAGGGCGCTCCCGTCACCGGACCGGTCGACTTCCCCGCGCTCCTCGGCATCGCCGACCCCGCCGAACCGGATATCCCCACGCTGTGGAAGCCGCGCGGCGAACGCGATTTCCTGCGCGTCCCGATCGGACTGACGGAGCGTCATGAGCCCGTTCTGCTCGACCTGAAGGAGGCCTCCCAGCTCGGCATGGGACCGCACGGACTGTGCGTGGGCGCGACCGGTTCCGGCAAGAGCGAGCTGCTGCGTACCCTCGTCCTCGCCCTGGCCGCCACGCACTCCCCGGAGGACCTCGCCCTCGTCCTGGTCGACTACAAGGGCGGCGCCACCTTCGCCCCCTTCGCCGAACTGCCCCATGTCGCAGGGATGATCACCAACCTGGAGAACCAGGCCGGGCTCGTCGAACGGGTCCACACCAGCCTCGCCGGCGAGGTCAGGCGCCGCCAGCAGGTCCTCAAGGACGCCGGGAACGTCGCCGACATCGGCCACTACGCCGTGCTGCGCGCAACCCGCAGGCCGGACCTCGAAGCGCTCCCGCACCTGTTCGTCGTCATCGACGAGTTCGGTGAACTCCTCACCGCCAAACCGGACTTCATCGACCTGTTCCTGTCCATCGGCCGTATCGGCCGCTCCATCGGCGTGCATCTGCTGCTGTCCAGTCAGCGCATCGAGGGCGGCAAGCTCAAGGGCCTGGACACCTATCTGTCGTACCGGCTGGGCCTGCGGACCTTCTCCGCCGACGAGTCCCGCACGGTCCTCGACACCACCGACGCCTTCCATCTGCCGCCCCTGCCGGGATTCGGCTATCTGAAGGTCGACACGTCCACCTACGAACGGTTCAAGGCCGGATACGTCTCCGGGGCGCACCGCGGGTCCGTGGTGCACGACCGGCACGACGACGCACCGCTGGTTCTGCCCTACCCGACGTACGACAGCGCGCAGCGGGCCGAGGAGCGGCAGGAGGAGTCGGCCGCCACCCGGCGGGAGACCGGCCCGACCGTGTTGTCCCTGATGGTCGGCCGACTCGCCGGGGCCGCGCCCGCCGTGCGCCGCATCTGGCTGCCGCCGCTGCCGGACGCCGTCACCCTGGACGCGGCCGCCGGCCCGGTCCGGGTCTCCGAACGCGGACTGCACCTGGCGCGCGCCACGGGCGGCATGCGGGCGCCGCTGGGCGTGCTCGACGACCCGGCCCGGCAGTGGCAGGGCCAGTGGGTGCTGGATCTGACCACGGCCGGCGGGCACGTGGCCGTGATCGGCGGACCGCAGTCCGGGAAGACCACGCTGCTGCGGACCCTCGTGCTGTCCCTGGCGGCCACCCACACCCCCCGCGACGTCGCCGTGTACGGCCTGGACCTGGTCGGCGGCGGCCTCGCGGCGCTGGCCGCCCTGCCGCACGTCGGCGGCATCGCCGGGCGGGCCGACCGCGAGCGCGCGGCCCGCACGGTCGCCGAGGTGCGGACCATGCTCGCCGAGCGCGAGACGGTGTTCCGCGAGCACGGCATCGACTCCGTCGACCAGCTCCGCCGGCTCCGCGCCGAGGGCCGGCTGCCGCAGCTCGGCTCCACCGACGTGGTACTCGTCGTCGACGGCTTCGGTGCGCTGCGCGACGAATTCGCCGACCTCGACGAGCCCGTCGCCGACCTGCTGAAGCGCGGCGGCGGCTACGGGATCCACGTGGTGGCGGGCATGCTGCGCTGGAACGACGTCCGCATCGCCACCCAGTCGATGTTCGGCACACGCGTCGAGCTGCGGCTGAACGACCCGGCCGACTCCTCCGTCGACCGCAAGCTCTCCGAGACCCTCTCGCCGGACGTGCCCGGCCGGGTGCTCACCGACGGCAGACTGTTCGCGCAGGTCGCCCTGCCACGCCTCGACGGCTCGCCCGCGACCGGCGATCTGGGCCCGGCCCTGGACGAGGCGGCGCGGACCGTCCACGCCACCTGGCACGGCGCACCCGCCGCCCCGGTGCGGGTGCTGCCCGCCCGGCTGCCGGCGACCCGGCTTCCCTCGCCGGCCGCCGAACCGCGGCGGACACCCCTCGGTCTCGACCAGGACGCCCTGGCCCCCGTGCTGCTCGACCTCTTCGGCGGCGACCAGCATCTGCTGGTCCTCGGCGACAACGAATGCGGCAAGACGAATCTTCTGAAGCTGATCGTCGCCGGTCTCGTCGAGCGGTACTCCGACGAGGAGCTGGTCTTCGGCGTCTTCGACCCCCGCCGTGGGCTGCGCGGCGTCGTCCCCGAGCCGTACCGGGGCGGCTACGCCCACAACGCCGCGCTCGCCGGCGCCCTCTCCACCGGCATCGCCGCCGAACTCGAGAAGCGGCTCCCGGAGACCGCCGACCCCGACGCGCCCGAGACCGGCGAACCCTCCTTCCGGGGCCCGCGGATCGTCATCCTCGTCGACGACTACGACATCCTCACCACCGCCGGACAGCAGCCCCTCGCGCCCTTCGTGCCCTACGTCTCCAGCGCCCAGGACATCGGCCTGCACTTCGTCCTCGCGCGCCGCGCCGCCGGAGCCTCCCGCGCGCTGTACGAACCGCTCCTGACCACCCTGCGCGAGACGGGCGCCACCGCCCTGGTCATGACCGGCGACCGCACCGAGGGACAGCTCTTCCCCGGTCTGTACGCCTCCCAGCAGCCGCCCGGCCGCGGCACCCTGGTCCGCCGCGGCCGGCGCCACCAGCTCGTCCAGACGGCGCTGGCCGAAGAGGCAGGGGCAGCCGGGGCAGCCGGGAAGGGAGAGTCGTGACCAAGGACGTCATCGCCCTGACCCCCGAAATGCCGGACACCTGGGCCCTGCTGGCCGGCCTGTACGCGGGCGGCCCCCGGACGCACGTGAGCGCCGGGTCCGAGGGCGCCGTGCTGCGGCTGTGCGCCCCGGACGGCAGGCCGCTGGTGTCGGTGGAGGCCCCGCTGCTCGTCCAGGTCCCCGGGGAGGCCGAACGGCTGCTCGGGCGGGACATGCCCGTGCCGTTCTGGTGGACCGAGGCGCGGGCCTCCGGCGCCGTGCCCGAGGCCGAGCGGCTCGCGGGATCGGTGTGCGGGCGGCTCGCCCTGCTGCTGGGCGGCGGCACCTGGCCCGAGACGGCCGCGAGCACCGACGTCGTGGACGTGAGCGCGGCGGTCGCGCCGGACGACGGGCAGCCGGTCGTCGACGTCCTCACCGAGAGCACGGCCGTGGTCCTGACCGACCGGCCCGTCCTCGCCCTGACCACCTGGCTCTCCGAGGTGCTGCGCGACACCGCGGAGTCGGGCCGCGCCCTGCAGATCGTCACCCCGCCGCACGTGCGGCTGAGCGCCCCGGGCCGCGCCACGCTCCTGCAGCCGCCCAACCGCTGGGTCGTCCAGGACCCGGACCAGGGGTACTACGACGGGCTGTCCGGGGCGGTGCTGCGCTGGCAGGGCGGGACGTTCGCCCCGGCGCTCGGAGCCGACGGATCGGCCTCGGTCGCCGAGGCGTTCGGCCGGACGTCGCCGAGCGCGGAACGGCAGCTGCTCGTGGCGTTCCGCACGACGCTCCCCGCGCAGGAGGACGTCGTCCTGGGCGACGGCGTGGAGACCGCCTGGCGCGCCCTCACCGGCTCACCGCCGGCCGGCTGGGGCACGGCGGAACCCGTCAACCTGCCGTGGTCCGCGCACAGGTTGACCGGCCTGGCACGCGACCGGGCCCCCGATCCCACCCACCTGATCGTGGCCGGGCACCCGGATCGGCCCGCGCTGGGGTGGATCCGCGTCACCCGGACGACCGCGGGCGTCGAGCAGGACGTCACGCTGACCCTCGGATACGGGGACGGCGAGGCGCCACCGCTGGACGCGATCACACCCCTCGCCGAGACCCTCGTCGAGGAGCACGGCCTGACGACGATGCTGGTCTCGGTCCGCCGGGCGCCCCGCGACCTCACCACGGCGCCCGTGCTGCAGGGGCCGCCCCTGCCGGTGGCCTTCACCCTGGGCGCGCGGGACGTCCGGAGCATCGGCCTCACCCATGCCCGCCGCCCGCCCGTAGCGGCGCGCCCCGTCGCGCTGGGCCCGGCCGCCGCCCCGGCCCTGCACTACCCGCTGGGCGACGGGGCGGACCCCGGCGCCCTCACCGAACTCCAGCACCTGGCCGCGCATCTGCGGGCCGGAATGCCGGGCGCGGCGCAGGAGGCCTGAGGGCCGCTTCCGCTCCCGCTCCCGCCGGGTCACCGACGAACAGCAGAGCGAACAAAACAGGCCGTCGGCACATGCCAGGCGCATCAAACACCTCCTCGGCGCATTGCATCACTTGTAATGAACCTCGCAGGTCAAACGGGTGACACGGGCAAATCGCCCCCCATGATGTGGTCGTTCCCCACCCCTCCCACAAGGAGTACGACCATGTCGGAGACAGCCGAGCCCAACGTCGGCACGTTCACCCTCGGCGCCGCGATCACCGTCGAACCCCCCACACCGGTCGAGGTCCCGGACCACGAGGACTGGACCCTGCCGAACGGCTTCGCCTGGATCTTCCGGGGCGAGGGCAACACCACCCCCGGCAATCTCGTCCGCCCCGTGATCATGGCCGACGGTTTCAACCTCGGCCGCAGCGAGCTCGACAAGCTGTACCAGGGGCTGGAGAGCGGCTTCCCGTTCATCAGCGAGCTGCGCAGTCGCGGCAGGGACGTGATCCTGCTCGGGTTCGAGGAGCGCTCCGCGTCGATCCTGGACAACGCGGAAGCCGCCGTCGCCGCCGTCATGCGGGCCAACGCCGAGAAGCAGGGCGACGCCCCGTTGGTCGTCGGCGGGTTCAGCATGGGCGGCATCGTCACCCGGTACGCGCTGGCCAAGCTGGAGACGCAGCGGATGCACCACCAGACCGCGCTGTACTTCTCGTACGACAGCCCGCACCGCGGCGCCTCCATCCCCATCGGCGTGCAGGCGTTCTCGTACTTCATCCCGTTCGCGAACGACTTCGCGAAGCAGATGGACAGCCCGGCGGCCCGTCAGATGCTCTGGCGGCACTACGACAAGGACACCGGGAAGACCGGGGTCGCCAAGGAGCGCACCGAGTTCCTGGCCGCGCTCGACCGGATGGGCGGCTGGCCGCGGATCCCGCGTCTGCTCGGCATCGCGAACGGCCGCGGCGACGGGATCGGCCTGCCGGATGTCACGCCCGGCGAGATGGCGCTGCGGATCGACGGGATCTACCCGGGCACCACCTTCTACACCCAGGCCCAGGGCGACGACGTGACGGTCGCCTACCTGAACCGGCGCTTCCCCAAGGCCGACGAGACCATCACCACCGACGGCTTCCCGGAGCTGGACGGCGCGCCCGGCGGCACCCTGCACACCTACAAGATCCTCGCCGACGCGATGCGGAAGCTCGGCGGCACGGTGGATCTGCGGCACGAGGAGGTGTGCTTCGTGCCGTCGGTGAGCGCGGTCGCCATCCGCGACATCGAGGCACAGGCCGACCTGTACGCGAAGGTCGACGAACTGGACCCGGAGGACAGCGAGTTGGACGACTACCTGCTTTCGTCGACGACCACGCCGCACACCGGGATCACCGAGGAACTGTGCACCTGGCTGCTGGACCGCCTGCCGCACTGACCCGCCGCGTCACGCCCTGGCATCACCGGGGCCGCCCGCCGCTCGCACCTGGCGGAGGGCGGCCCCTTCGCCGCTCCCGGGGGCCGGCAGCACTAGGCAGACGGCGCGGGCGCCTCGGGTGCGGGCGGCAGGGGGTCGGAGACGAACCATCCGCGCTGCGGAACGGCGTACGCCCAGCCTTCGTCCGCCAGCAGGCCGAGCCCTCGCCGCACGGTCGTCCGCGCGATCCCGTACTTCTGCACAAGTTGAGCCTCGCTCGGCAGCATCCGCCCCGGCTGCCAGTCGCCGCGTCGAATCTGCGCCCGCAGAATCTCGGCCAGCTGCCGGTACGGGGTCAGCGGCGCTCCGTGATCGATCTCAGCGTCGGGATTCATGGAGACGACGCTAGGCAACGGCAGTGTTCCCCACACTTTGAGATACGTCTCGCTACGAAGCGATAAAAGGCGATACCATGAGCGGTGTCCAACGAAAGCGCCCCGGCGGGAAGGTGAAAGCTTCCGTGCCGGGGCTCAGCCGACCCTAGGAGTCGACCTATGCGCAGCCTACTGGCCGCGATCCTGAGCCTTTTCCTGCCGCCCCGCGGAGCGCACCGCGCACTCGGGCCTTCGCTCTTCCCGGCCGTCCCCCCGCACCGACCCGCCCCCACAACCGCGACCCGGCCGATCCCCGCGGACGTGATCTTCGCCGACGGGCTGCCTCTGGTGCGGCCGTACCTCGTGGCCCTGGGCCATCAACTCCACGTCCCGGCGGAGGTCGCCGCGTGAGCGCCAGGCGCTTTCGCGGCGTCGGCGTCGACCCCGCCACCGGCAAGGAGGCGTTCGTGGTCGCGCGCCCCGGCGGGGTCCTGGAGGAACTGGCCGACGCGCACGCCCTGAAAGCAGCCGCCGTCCTGGCGACGGTCGTCGGGGCCGTGCTGGACGGCGGCAGGTCGTCTGACGCCGAACTCGCCGCCTTCGTACCGTCGCTGCACGCGGCGCTCGAGGAATGCGTCGGCATCATGGCGGCGGACAGGGAGCGCTGAGATGAGGGGCCTGCGGGCGCCCGCACGGCCGCTTCTGGTACCGAAAACGGGAAGCCGGAGCCCCTGAGGGGCGAACTGTCCGGGTTCTGGTCCCGCCGGATCGACGACGAGCACCGTCTGGTGTAAGCGGTGGAGGACAAGGCCGTCGTGGTCATCAAGGCCCGGCACCACTACGGCTGACCGCTCGCCGCAGCGACACGAGCGGTCTTCGGGTCTTCGTCACCGTCCCGGACCCGGTGGCCGTACGGTCCGGGACGGTGACCCGTCCGGTGACGGAGGCTACCGGTTCGCGTGCGCCAGGAACCGCTGCGCCGTCTCCGCCAGGACCTCGCGGCCGTCGCGCGCCCACAGGCCGTCGTTGAACAGCTCGACCTCGATCGCGCCCGTGTACCCGGCCGCCTCCACGTGGCCCCGCCACTCGCGCATGTCGATCGCGCCGTCGCCGATCTGGCCGCGGCCGTTGAGCACGCCCTCGGGCAACGGCGTGGTCCAGTCGGCGAGTTGGAAGCTGTGGATGCGGCCGCCCGCACCCGCCCGGGCGATCTGGGCGGGGGCCCGGTCGTCCCACCAGACGTGGTACGTGTCCACCGTGACGCCGACCTGGTGGGCCGGGAAACGCTCGGCCAGGTCGAGGGCCTGGGCGAGCGTCGAGACCACGCAGCGGTCGGCCGCGTACATGGGATGCAGGGGCTCGATGGCCAGTTTCACCCCGTGCCGCTCGGCGTACGGGCCCAGTTCGGCGAGGGCGTCCGCGATGCGTTCGCGTGCGCCGTGCAGGTCCCTGGAGCCGGCGGGCAGACCGCCGGAGACCAGGACCAGCACCTCGGTGCCGAGGGCGGCCGCCTCGTCGACCGCGCGGCGGTTGTCGGCCAGGGCCGCCGCCCGCTCGGCGGGGTCGATCGCGGTGAGGAAGCCGCCCCGGCACAGGGTCGTCACCGTCAGGCCCGCGTCGCGGACCAGCTTCGCCGTCGCCTCCACGCCGTACGTCCGCACCGGCTCGCGCCACAGGCCGACGTTGACGACGCCCAGGTCCCGGCAGGCGTCGGCCAGTTCGGGCAGGGACAGCTGCTTCACCGTCATCTGGTTGACGGAGAAGCGGGCGAGGGAGCCGGTCACTGGGTCACTCCGTACAGGGCGAGCAGGCTCTTCATCCGCTCCTCGGCGAGCTTGGGGTCGGGGAACAGGCCCAGGCCGTCGGCCAGTTCGTAGGCGCGGGCGAAGTGCGGGAGGGAGCGGGCCGACTGCAGACCGCCGACCATCGTGAAGTGCGACTGGTGGCCGGCCAGCCAGGCCAGGAAGACCACGCCCGTCTTGTAGAAGCGGGTGGGGGTCTGGAAGAGGTGGCGGGAGAGCTCGACCGTGGGGTCCAGCAGCTCCCGGAAGCCGGTCACGTTCCCCGTGTCGAGGACGCGGACCGCCTCCGCCGCCAGCGGTCCCAGCGGGTCGAAGATGCCGAGCAGGGCGTGACTGAAGCCCTGCTCGTCGCCCGCGATCAGCTCGGGGTAGTTGAAGTCGTCGCCGGTGTAGCAGCGCACGCCCTGCGGCAGCCTGCGCCGGACGTCGATCTCGCGCCGGGCGTCCAGCAGCGAGACCTTGATGCCCTCCACCTTGTCGGGGTGGGCGGCGACGACGTCGAGGAAGGTGCCGGTGGCCGTGTCCAGGTCGGCGGAGCCCCAGTAGCCCTCCAGCGCCGGGTCGAACATCGGGCCCAGCCAGTGCAGGATCACCGGCTCGGCGGACTGGCGCAGCAGATGGCCGTAGACGTCGAGGTAGTCCTCGGGGCCCGAGGCCGCGGCCGCCAGGGCGCGGGAGGCCATGAGGATGGCCTGGGCGCCCGATTCCTCCACGAGGGCGAGCTGCTCCTCGTAGGCCGCGCGGACCTCGGCGAGCGTGCCGCCGGCGGTGAGCTGGTCGGTGCCGACGCCGCAGGCGATGCGGCCGCCGACCGCCTTGGCCTCGGCGGCGGAGCGGCGGATCAGCTCGGCCGCGCCCGCCCAGTCCAGGCCCATGCCGCGCTGGGCGGTGTCCATCGCCTCGGCGACGCCGAGCCCGTGGGACCACAGGTGGCGGCGGAAGGCGAGGGTGGCGTCCCAGTCGACGGCGGCGGGCGAGTCGGGCGATCCGTCCGCGAAGGGGTCGGCGACGACGTGGGCGGCCGAGTAGACCGTCCGGGAGGCGAGGGGCGCGCCGGTGACCGGGACGAAGGGCTCGCTGCGGGGCTCGTAGGTCCGCAGGCCGCCGCCGGCGGCGGGCAGTCGCAGGGTCACAGCGTGACCTCCGGGACGTCGAGACGGCGGCCCTCGGCGGAGGACCTCAGGCCCAGTTCGGCGAGCTGGACGCCGCGGGCGCCTGCCAGCAGGTCCCAGTGGTAGGGGGCGTCGGCGTAGACATGCCGGAGGAAGAGCTCCCACTGGGCCTTGAAGCCGTTGTCGAAGTCGCCGTTGTCGGGGACCTCCTGCCACTGGTCGCGGAAGACCTCGGTGGCGGGGATGTCCGGGTTCCAGACCGGCTTGGGGGTCGCGGAGCGGTGCTGGACACGGCAGTTGCGCAGCCCTGCGACGGCCGAGCCCTCGGTGCCGTCGACCTGGAACTCGACGAGTTCGTCGCGGTGGACGCGCACGGCCCAGGAGGAGTTGATCTGGGCGATCGCGCCGCCCTCCAGCTCGAAGACGCCGTAGGCGGCGTCGTCGGCGGTGGCGTCGTAGGGCTTGTCCTGCTCGTCCCAGCGCTGGGGGATGTGGGTGGCGGTGAGGGCCTGGACGGACTTCACCCGGCCGAACAGCTCGTGCAGGACGTACTCCCAGTGCGGGAACATGTCGACGACGATGCCGCCGCCGTCCTCCGCGCGGTAGTTCCAGGACGGGCGCTGGGCGGCCTGCCAGTCGCCCTCGAAGACCCAGTAGCCGAACTCGCCGCGGACGGACAGGATCCGGCCGAAGAAGCCGCCGTCGATGAGGCGCTTGAGCTTGAGCAGGCCCGGCAGGAACAGCTTGTCCTGGACGACGCCGTGCTTGACCCCGGCGGCGGTGGCCAGGCGGGCCAGTTCCAGGGCTCCGTCGAGGCCGGTCGCGGTGGGCTTCTCCGTGTAGACGTGCTTGCCGGCGGCGACCGCCTTCCTGATCGCCTCCTCGCGGGCGGAGGTGACCTGGGCGTCGAAGTAGATCTCGACGGTCGGGTCGGCGAGGACCGCGTCGAGGTCGGTGGAGACGTTCCGCGGGTCCAGGCCGTGCTGCTCGGCGAGCGCCTTCAGGGCGTGCTCGCGGCGGCCGACGAGGACCGGTTCCGGCCACAGCACGGTGCCGTCGCCGAGGTCGAGTCCGCCCTGTTCGCGCAGCGCCAGGATGGAGCGGACGAGGTGCTGGCGGTAGCCCATGCGCCCGGTCACCCCGTTCATGGCGATCCGCACCGTCTTGCGTGTCACGTCGATCCCTTCGTAGGCGTCGTGCGCAGCGTGGCCGCGCGTTTCGTACGCGTTGTGCGCGCCGCGTACGCCTCTTCCTGATCAGCGTGACAGCAAGCGCTTTCTATACAGGAAGAAGCTAGCCTCTGACCCGTGGTCCGGACAAGACCGTGTCCATCCCGAGTTGTTCGAGGGGGCGAACAACGGGGCTCCTGGGCCGTAAGGTCGGCTCGACACGCCCGGAACCGCGCCTGCCCAGGCTGCTGTCCACCAGGGCGTACGACGACGTACGACGAGATGTGTGACCGGAGGACGACGAGATGACGGTGACCCTGGCGGACGTGGCGGCCCGCGCGCAGGTCTCGCCCGCGACGGTGTCGCGCGTGCTGAACGGGAACTACCCCGTGGCCGCTACCACCAGGGAGCGGGTGCTGCGGGCGGTCGACGAGCTGGACTACGTGCTGAACGGGCCGGCGAGCGCGCTGGCCGCCGCCACGTCCGACCTGGTCGGCATTCTGGTGAACGACATCGCCGACCCCTTCTTCGGGATCATGGCGAGCGCGATCCAGTCGGAGATCGGGGGGCCGGGCGGCCGGGCCGGCGGCGAGCGGCTCGCCGTGGTCTGCAACACCGGGGGCTCTCCGGAGCGCGAGCTGACCTATCTGACGCTGCTGCAGCGGCAGCGGGCGGCGGCCGTGGTGCTCACCGGCGGGGCCGTGGAGGACGAGCCGCACGCCTCGGCGGTGGCGGCGAAGCTGCGCAGGCTCGGCGAGGCGGGCACGCGCGTGGTGCTGTGCGGCCGGCCGCCGGCGCCCGAGACCTCGGCCATAGCCCTGACCTTCGACAACCGCGGGGGCGGCCGGGAGCTGACCGAGCACCTCATCGGGCTCGGACACCGCCGGCTCGGCTACATCGCGGGGCCCGAGGAGCGCACGACCACCCGGCACCGGCTGGAGGGCCACCGGGCGGCGCTGGCCGCGGCCGGCATCGAGGAGGACCCGCACTGGACCGTGCACGGCCGTTACGACCGGCGGGCCGGCTACGAGGCGACCCTGGAACTGCTGCGCCGGGACCCCTCCCTGACGGCGGTCGTCGCCGCCAACGACTCCGTCGCGCTCGGGGCCTGCGCGGCGCTGCGGGAGTCGGGGCTGCGGATCCCTGAGGACGTGTCGGTGGCGGGGTTCGACGACCTTCCGTTCAGCATCGACGTGGTGCCCTCGCTCACCACGGTACGGCTGCCGCTGGCGGAGGCCGGGGCGCGGGCGGGACGCATCGCCATGGGCCGCGAGGAGCCGCCGCCCGGCGGGATCGCCACGATCCGCGGGGAGTTGATGGTGCGCGGGTCGTCGGGGACGCCGCGGACCTGACGCCGGCGCGCCGGACCACCCCCGGCCCGGACCTCACCGCGGCACCCGGCGGACCGGGTCCGGGCACCCGGCCTGGGCGGGGGCGGGGCCTGGGCCGGGCACCCGGCCTGGGCGGGGGCCTGGTCGGGACCGGAGCCTGGGCCGGGACCGAGGCCGGGGGCCGAAGCAGGGACCGGGGCCGGCGGGCACTGCGCCTCACCGTCGCCGGGGGATCGGGGCCGAGGCCGGCACCGCGGCCGGGGGCCGAAGCCGCGGCCGGGGCCGGCAGGCGCGCGCCTCACCGTCGCCGGGGAACCGGGGCCGGAGCCGAGGCCCGGCCCTCAGGCACTGTGCCTCACCCCCGCCGAGGGACCGGGGCCGGGGCCGGGCCGGCGGGCACTGCGCCTCACCGTCGCCGGGGGATCGGGGCCGAGGCCGGCACGGCGGCCGGGGGCCGAAGCCGCGGCCGGGGCCGGCAGGCGCGCGCCTCACCGTCGCCGGGGAACCGGGGCCGGAGCCGAGGCCCGGCCCTCAGGCACTGTGCCTCACCCCCGCCGAGGGACCGGGGCCGGGGCCGGGCCGGCGGGCACTGCGCCTCGACGTCGCCGGGACCGGTCGGCCGGGCCGTTCTCCACGAGAGCGACGAACACGTTGCGCGGCTCCACGCCCGCGCGGGCGCGCCGCCGAGCGGAAGCGGGCGTTGGGCCGGCGCATCGACCCCCACGTGCCCCACGACTCCCACGCCCCCCACAACCCTCACGGGGACTGTACGTACCAGTAGGTACGGAGGGTGGGCGTCCGCCTGCACTGGACCCGCGTGCCGCGTCCGGGTGAGAGTGGGGAGCATGAAGTTCGCCTTTTCCACTCTCGGTGTCCCCGGTCTGCCCGTTTCCGATGTGCTGCGGCTCGCGGTCGCGCACGGCTATCACGGCGTGGAGGTGCGCGCCCATCCCGAGGAGCCGGTCCACCCCGGACTGAGTCCGGACGAACGGACCGCTGTCGCCGCCGAGTTCAAGGCGGCGGGCGTCGAGATCCTCGGGATCGCGGGGTACGCGCGGGTCGCCGCACCCGGCGACGACGAGCCCGTGCTCGACGAGATCCGCGGCCTCGTCGGCCTCGCCCGCGATCTCGGCGCGCCGTTCGTCCGCGTCTTCCCGGGCGGCTCCGAGGAACAGCCCGACGCGGACACCGACGCCGTGGCCGCCCGACGGCTCGGGACCGCCGCCGAGCACGCCGCCGACCTCGGCGTGCGCATCCTGGTGGAGACCCACGACTCGCACCGCACCGGCGCGGACGTCATCCGGATCATCGGTCCCGTCGGACACCGTCAGGTCGGCGCGCTGTGGGACGTCATGCACACCTGGCTGGGCGGCGAGCAGCCGCAGGACACGTACGCCGCGCTGTCGCCGTTCCTCGGCTACGTGCAGGTCAAGGACATCGTCTCGGCCGAGGACACCACCCCGCTGGCGCTGGGCGACGGGGTGCTGCCGCTCGCGGAGTCCGTCGAGGTCCTGACCCGGAACGGCTGGGACGGCTGGCTGTGCTGGGAGTACGAGAAGCGCTGGTACGAGGCCGCGGAGCCCCTGGAGGGCCTCCTCGACGCGGGTCGCGCCCACCTGGGCCGCCTGCTCAACGACTCGGCGTGAGTCCGGGACGACCGCGCCGCTGAGGCGTGTCCCGAGCGGGCCGGTCCCGGCGCGTGCCGCGTCCGGCCGCACGGGGCGGCGGCCCGCGCCGGGCGGTCGTCGTCCGGCGGTCGTGTCGCGGGGCGCCGTCCGGCGCTGCGGGGGCGGTCGTCAGTCCGTGCGGGGGAGGTGGCGGGCCACCCGGTCCGTCAGCCGCCGCTCGCACTCGGGCCATTCCTCCGCCGTGACGGAGAAGATCGCGGAGTCGCGCAGCCGGTCCTCCTCGCCCGGCGCCCAGGAGCGGGACCAGTTGCGCAGGACGCCCTCGAAGCGGGCGCCGACGCTTTCGATCGCCGCGCGAGAGCGGCTGTTGCGGGCGTCCGTCTTCAGGTCCACCCGGGAGACGCCCCACTGAGTGAAGGCATGCCGGAAGAGGAGGAGCTTGGCCTCGGCGTTGACGCCCGTGCCCTGTGCGGAGCCGGCCAGCCAGGTGAAGCCGACCTCGACGGCGTCGAGGCGGTCGTCGGAACGCCAGGACCGCGGCTCCCAGTAGGAGGTCGCGCCGACCGCCCGGCCGGTGGCGAGGGAGATCTGCGCGTAGGGCACGAGCCGGCCCGTCGCCGCGCGGGCGAGCTGCGCGTCGAGGTAGTCGTCGATCTCGTGGGCCCTGGGCACCCAGGTGAAGGCGTACGTCCCCCTGTCCTCCTCGGCCGCCACCGCCAGCTCGGCCGCGTGCCGGCGCTCCAGCGGCTCCAGGCGCACCAGCGCGCCCTCCAGAACCGGCCCGCTCCATGCGAAGCTCACTTCGACGTCGTCCTTTCGCGTTCCCTGCTCAGACGTGCAGCTCCGCGAACGCCTCGTGGAAGCCGGGGAAAGTCTTGCGGACGCAGCCGGGGTCGTCGAACGAGATTCCGGGGACGCGCAGGCCGGTCACCGCGAAGGACATGACGATGCGGTGGTCGCCGAAGGTCTTGACGTCGGCGCCGACGGGGGCGGCGCCGGGCACGATCTCGATCCAGTCCGGGCCGGTGTCCACCCGCACCCCCATCCGCCGCAGGTTCTCCGCGCAGGCCTCCAGCCGGTCGCACTCCTTCACCCGGGTGTTCGCCACGTCCTCGATGCGCACGGGTCCGGAGGCGAAGGGGGCGATCGCGGCGAGCGTCGGCATGGTGTCCGAGATGTCCCGCATGTTGACCGTGAGGCCGCGGAGTTCGCCGGTGCCGGCCACCGTCGTGCGGTCGGCTCCCACGTCCACCCGGGCGCCCATCCGGCGCAGAACGTCCACGAAGCCCAGGTCGCCCTGGAGCGCGCCCGCGCCGAGGCCCGGCACGGTCACCTCGCCGCCGGTGACCGCGGCCGCCGCGAAGAAGTAGCTCGCCGTCGACGCGTCGGGCTCGATGGCGTACGTGGTCGCCCGGTAGCCGCCCGGCGCGACGACGTAGGTGTTCCCCTCGCGGTCCGCCTGCGCCCCGAAGGCCCGCATCATGGCGAGCGTGATGTCCACGTAGGGCGCGGAGACCAGGTCCGTGACGGTGATCCGCAGGCCGGTGCGGGTGAGCGGGCCGAGCAGCAGGAGGGCGGTCAGGTACTGGGAGGACTGGCCGGCGTCCAGCACCACCTCTCCGCCTTCGACGCCGGCCGCGCGCACGGTGAGCGGGTGGTGGCCCTCGGCCTCCTCGTGCCGCAGGTCCACGCCCAGGTCGCGCAGGGCGCGGGTGAGCGGGAGGAGGGGGCGGCGGCGCATCTGGGGCGAGGCGTCGAAGCGGTAGACGCCGTGGCCGGCGGCGGCGAGGGCGGGCAGGAAGCGTGCCGTGGTCGCGCCGTCCCGGCAGTACACGTCGGCCTCGGCGAGCGCCGGTCCCTGCGGGCGGCCGTCGATCTGCCAGGCGTCCGGTGTGCGTCCGACGCGGTAGCCGAGCCGGGTCAGGCCCTCGGCGAACCCCTCGGTGTCGTCCGAACGGAGGGGGCGCTGGAGGGTGGTGACTCCGTCGGCGGCCGCGGCCAGGAACAGGGCGCGGGCGGTGAGGGACTTGGATCCGGGGATCTCGACGAGGGCCATGCCCCTCATGATCCCGCGCCGCTCCGCCCCGCCGCCGGTACGTCCACGGGATGGACGAGTGCCGGGACCGTGCCGTCCGGATGAACGGCCGGGGGAACCGTCGCGGCGACGGCAGGAGGACCGGCCGGGGAGACCGTCGCAGAAACTGCAGGCCCGGACACGGCCGGGGAGACCGTCGGGGGGACGGCCGCGTCCGCGGCGGGCGGCGCGGGTCGCCGGCCGGCCTTCCCCGCGGGCGCCAGGGAGGACAGCGCCACCCCGCCCACCAGCAGGGCGGCGGCGCACCAGCGCGGCCCGCTCACCGACTCGCCGAGGAAGACGGCGGCCGACGTCATGCCGAAGACGGGGACCAGGAGGGAGAAGGGGGCGACGGTGGAGGCCGGGTGGCGGTGCAGCAGCCAGCCCCACGCGCCGAACCCGAAGACGGTCGTCACCCAGGCGACGTAGACGAGCGTGCCGGCGCCCTGCCAGTCCAGGTCGCGCAGCGCGGCCAGGTCCCGTGCCGGGCCCTCGGTCAGGAGGGACAGGCCGAGCAGCGGCAGGACCGGGACCGTGCTCACCCACACCATGAAGTTCAGCGCGTCCGGCGGGGACGCCTTGCGGGTGAGCACGTTCGACGCGCCCCAGCAGACTGCCGCCGCGATGACCAGGGCGAACGCGCCGAGCGGGCCCGAGGAGCCCTCGTCCGCGGCCGCCACGCCGATGCCGGCCAGGGCCACGGCCATGCCGAGCAGGCGGATCCGGGTCGGGCGTTCGCCGAGCACGGCGAAGGCGATGGCGGCGGTGAACACCGACTGGATCTGCAGGACCAGCGAGGACAGGCCGGCCGGCATGCCCGCGTCCATGCCGACGAACAGCAGCCCGAACTTCGCCACGCCCAGCACGAGTCCCACCGCCAGGATCCACTTCCAGGCCACCTTCGGGCGGCCCACCAGGAACACCGCGGGCAGGGCCGCCGCCAGGAAGCGCAGGGCGGAGAAGAGAAGCGGCGGGAAGTGGCCGAGGCCGATCTCGATGACGGTGAAGTTGACGCCCCAGACGGCGGCGACGAGGACGGCGAGGGCGAGGTGAGCGGGTCGCATGCGTCGAGGATCGCCCGCCCGGACCATGAAGCACCAGCGATGATTGCTGCATGGTTGGATGAAGCAACGCTGATCTGTCGTCGAGTTCCAGGAGGCTGCCGTGCTCGATCTCCAGCGCCTGCGCGCCCTGCACGCCGTCTCGGTGCACGGGACGGTCGGCGCCGCGGCCGCCGCCCTCGGCTACACCCCGTCGGCGGTCTCCCAGCAGCTCGCCAAGCTGGAGCGGGAGACCAGGACCGTGCTGCTGGAGCGAGAGGGGCGCGGCGTCCGGCTCACCGACGAGGCGCTTCAACTCGTCGCCGCGGCACAGGAGTTGCTGGCGATCGTGGAGCGCACCGAGACCGAGCTGGAGGAGCGGCGCGGGGTGCCGGCCGGGCGGCTGACCATCGCCGCGTTCGCCTCGGCGGCGCGCGGGCTGCTGCCCGGCGCCCTCGCCGACCTGGCCCGCAGGCATCCCGCCCTGGACGCCCGGCTCACCGAGGTCGACCCGCACCTGTCGGTGGACCTGGTCGCCAAGGGGGCCGTGGACCTCGCCGTCGCGCACGACTGGGACATCGCGCCGCTGCCCGCCCCGGCCGGCGTCGAGCAGGCGGTGATCGGGGACGACGCGTGCGACCTGCTGGTCCCCGAGGGGCATCCCTTCGCCGGGCGGGCGGGGGTGCGGCGCGAGGAATTGGGCGGCGAGCGATGGATCTGCCAGCCGCCGGGCCGGGTCTGTCACGACTGGCTGGTGCGCACGCTGCGCGCGGCGGGGCACGAGCCCGACCTCGTCCACACGGCCGAGGAGAACCCGACCCTGGTCGCCCTGGTCGCGGCCGGGCTGGGGGTGGCCCTCATCCCGCGGCTCGGGCGGGGCCCGCTGCCGCCGGGCGCGGTGGAGGTGCCGCTCGACCCGACGCCGGTGCGGCGGCTGTACGCGCTGTGGCGGACGGGGGCGGCCCGGCGGCCGGCGATCGCGGAGACGGTGCGGGTGCTGCGCGAACAGTGGCCGCACGTGGCGGCCCGCCGGCCCTGAACGCCGGGGGCGGCACAGAGGCTTCCGTTCCGTCACGTCCGCACCGGTTTCCGGTGATCCGTGCGTGGGCGGGAACCCCGCTCGCGTCCCGCCCGCCCCTCCGCGGACTGTCGGACGACTCTCCACGGTGCGGTGTCGGCGCGGCCCCGCCAATGCGCCGATGGCGGCGCCCCCGCAGGTAGCGTGCGCCACCGGCCCCCCACCGCAAGGAGCGCACATGCCCTCCAGACGCACCCTTCTCGCCGCCACCGCCGGCGTCACCGCCGTCCTCGCCGCGGGCGGCACGGCCCGCGCGGACGACCGCCGGCCCGAAGCCCTCCTGGCCCGGATGACCCTGAGGGAGAAGGTCGGCCAGGTCTTCGTCTCGCGGGTGCACGGCCACTCGGCGACCGCGCCCGACCCGGCCGACGCCGACGCCAACCTCGCCGACTTCGGTGTGCGCACGGCCGCCGAGCTGCTCGCGCGGTACCGGCTCGGCGGGATCATCTACTTCACGTGGGCGCACAACACCCGTGACCCGCGCCAGATCGCGGAGCTCTCCGACGGCCTGCAGCGGGCGTCCCTCGGGCAGCCGCGCGGTCTGCCGGTGCTGATCTCCACCGACCAGGAGCACGGCGTCGTGTGCCGGGTGGGCAGACCGGCCGCGCTCTTCCCGGGCGCGATGGCGGTCGGCGCGGGAGGCGACCGGGCCGACGCCCGCACCCTCGGGCTGCTCTCGGGGCGCGAACTGCGGGCCATGGGCATCCGGCAGGACTACTCCCCCGTCGCCGACGTCAACGTCGACCCGGCCAACCCGGTGATCGGCGTCCGCTCCTTCGGCGCCGACCCGGAGGCGGTGGCCGGCCTGGTCGCGGCGGAGATCGAGGGCTACCGGGCCGCCGGGGTCGCGGCGACCGGCAAGCACTTCCCCGGGCACGGCGACACCGCCGTCGACAGCCACACCGGCTTCCCCGTCATCACCCACACGCGCGAGGAGTGGGAGACGCTGGACGCGCCGCCCTTCCGGGCCGCCATCGCGGCCGGCGTCGACTCCCTGATGACCGCGCACATCGTCGTTCCCTCCCTCGACGCCTCCGGCGACCCCGCCACCCTCTCCCGGCCGGTCGTCACCGGCCTCCTGCGCGAGCGGCTCGGCTTCGACGGGGTCGTGGTCACCGACGCGCTCGACATGGCGGGCGTGCGCACGAAGTACGGCGACGACCGGGTGCCGGTGCTCGCGCTGCGGGCGGGCGTCGACCAGCTCCTCAACCCGCCGAAGCTGGACGTGGCCTGGAACGCCGTCCTGAAGGCCGTGCAGGACGGCGAGCTCACCGAGGCGCGGCTCGACGAGTCGGTGCTGCGGATCCTGCGCCTGAAGGCGCGGCTGGGCCTGTTGGACGATCCCTACGTGAGCGTGGGCGACGTCGGGCGGACGGTGGGCGCCCCGGCGCATCTGGCGGCGGCCGACCGGCTCGCCGAGCGCACGACGACGCTGCTGGTCAACGAGGGGCCGGTGCTCCCGCTCTCCGCTCGGACGCACCCCCGGATCCTGGTGCTTGGCGCGGATCCGGCCTCCCCGTCCGGCACGACGGGCCCGCCCACCGAGGTCCTCGCCGCCGCCCTCTCCGCGCTCGGCTTCACGGCGACGGCCCTGTCGACGGGCACGGACCCCTCGCCCGAGGCGATCACCCGGGCGGCGGCCGCCGCGGCGGGGGCCGACGCCGTGGTGGTCGCGACCTACGACGTCACGGCGGACAGTACACAGCGCACCTTGCTGCGGAAACTGACCGCGACCGGACGGCCGGTGGTGGCCACGGCCGTCCGCAACCCCTACGACGTGGCCCAACTCCCCTTCGTGAAGGCCTGCTTGGCGACCTATTGCTGGACGGACGTCGAACTGCGCGCGGCCGCCCGGGTGATCGCCGGCGCGGTCTCCCCGCGCGGCAGACTCCCGGTGCCCGTACAGCGGGCGGACGACCCCGCGCAGGTGCTGTACCCGATCGGCCACGGCCTGACGTACTGAGTCGCGCGTCCGGGGCGACGGGAAGGGCCGTGGACGCCGGGCGCCGAGCCCGGGCGTCCACGGCCCTGTCCGTCGAGTGTGCGTCGGCGTCGCGCTACGGGCGCAGCGCCGGCTCCCGCTCCACGTCGCGGACGTCCAGCTTCGCGTCGAACCTCGCGAGCGGCCTGGCCTGGGACAACGTCGGCGCCGGGACGCCCGCCCAGTCCAGAATGCGGGCCGTGGCCAGCGCCTTCTGGTCCGCGACCAGACCGGCCACGTTCGCGCCGTGGTTCAGGCCGGGAGCGGTGAAGACGTAGCTGTCCTTCGCACCCTTGCCCAGCCGGAAGCGCTCGGCGCCCCACGGGTCGTTCTGGCCGTAGACGAAGAGCATGTGCCGGGCGTTGTGCCGCACCCACGAGTCGACGTCGCGCATCGCCCCCGGCTGGAACGTCATCGGGATGTCGCGGGGGACGAAGTTGCGCGGCGGCTGGTAGCCGTAGCGGACGTACTTCTTCTCGATGTACGGGAAGTGGATGGTGGGCGCGCCGAGTTGGGTGCCCGCCTGGTAGTAGTACGGGGTGTACGTCGCCAGGCCCTGGTCGGCGTAGGCGGAGAAGCCGGAGATGGTGTCGACCGAGTTCCAGATCTCGTCGTCCGTGGCCGTGGCCGCGTCCGCCGGGACCGACGCGCAGTCGGACAGCAGGCTGTACTGCCAGAAGCCCCAGACGTAGTCCAGGACGACCGCCTCGTAGGCGCGGTCCAGGCTGCCGACGGTGGTGAAGGTGTAGCCGTTCTCCGCCGCGTACGCCGCGTACTTCTTCTCCAGCGGCTCCCGGCGCACCAGCGCCTCGCGCTGGACGGCGTTCAGCCGGTCGCGGCACTCCTTGGTGCCGACGGAGGCGAAGAAGCGGTCGTAGGCCGAGTCCTCGTCGTTGACGACGTCGTTCGGGGCCACGTAGGCCACCACGCCGTCCATGTCCCTGGGGTAGAAGCGCTCGTAGTAGGTGGCCGTCATGCCGCCCTTGGAGCCGCCGGTGGAGATCCACTTCTTGCCGTAGATCTTCTTCAGCGCCGTGAAGATGCGGTGCTGGTCGCTGGCCGCCTGCCAGATGTCCAGCTTGGACCAGTCGGCCGGGGACGGACGGGACGGGGTGAAGAAGCGGTACTCCATGGAGACCTGGTTGCCGTCCACGATCTGGGTGGGCTCACGGCGGCCCGGCGTGGTGGAGACGTTGTAGCCGCCGGTGTAGAAGACCGTCGGGCGGCTCACGTCCCGGTGCAGCACCGTGATCCGCTGCTGGAACGTGCCCTTTCCGGGGTGCCTGTGGTCCACCGGCTGGGTGTACTCCAGGACGAAGTAGCGGTAGCCGGGGTACGGCTTCTCCTCGACCAGGCTCATGCCCGGTACGGCGAGGAGCCGGTCCTTGATGTCGACGGCCTGCGGTTCCGCGGCGGTGGCCGCTCCCGCCGTGCTCAGCGTGCCTATGAGCACCATGAGCGCGAGCAGCCATCTGAGCGCCTTGCGCATGCGCGTGCACCCTCCCTGTGAGACAGATGTGCGTCGCCGGAAGGTATCGGAGCAACACCCGTCACACCAGAGGGGCTTGGCACGTCAGGCAGGGGTCAGCACTGGAACCAGACGGAACTGTACGAGCCGCCGGTCACCGCTCCCGTCACCCGCACGTAGCGGTGGCCCGCGTACACCCGCGCCGGCGGTGAACTGCGGCTGTCCCGCCGCGACTTCGACACCGCGCGAAGGCCGCGCGCCTGCAGGCTCACCGAGACCAGCCGCCGGGCGCCCGGGTGCTTCTGGACGGTGACGGCGCAGACGTAGCCGCCGTCGCGGAAGACCTGCACGATGCCGGTGGAGAAGGGGAGGGTGCGCACCTTGCGGCCCGCGCAGCCGGTGGCGGAGGCGGCCTGGGCGCTGCCCGGCGCGACGACGGCGAGCAGTCCGGACACGATCAGCAGGACCAGCCCCGCCGCCAGCCGCCTGCTCGCCGTGCCCCTGGCGTCCTTCGGCCCCGAAGCGCCTGTGCCCACGGTCCCCGCCCCTCCCACGTTCCCCGTACACGACAGCCGGCCGCGCCGGCCGTTCACGTTTCGGCCGTACTGATGTACGGACGCCCGACACGTGTCGGATGGTTGCGCGAGTCGCGACCGCGACGCCGGGGGCTTCCGGGACGACCGGCCGGGCTCCGCCCGGCGACCACCGCCCCGGAAGCCCCCGGCCCCTGCCCCGTTCGCTGCCCCGGTCTCGGTCCCTGCCCCTGCCCCTGCCCTGTCCCGATCAGACCGCCGCGGGCGCGTCCTCGCCCACGAAGGTGCGCCACAGGCGGGCGTAGCGCCCCTCGAGGGCCAGCAGCTCCTCGTGCGTGCCGTCCTCCACCACCTGGCCGTGATCCATCACCACGACGCGGTCCGCTCGGGCGGCGGTGGTCAGGCGATGGGCGACCACGAGGGTGGTGCGGCGGCCTGCCAGACGGTCCGTGGCCTGGTTGACCAAGGCCTCCGTCGCGAGGTCGAGGGCGGCCGTCGCCTCGTCGAGGAGCAGCACGTCCGGATCGACGAGTTCGGCGCGGGCCAGTGCGATCAGCTGGCGCTGGCCCGCGGAGAGGTTGCGGCCGCGTTCTGCGACGGCGTGCAGATAGCCGCCGTCGAGTGTGGCGATCATCTCGTGCGCGCCGACCGCCCGGGCCGCCGCCTCCACCTCGGCGTCGGTGGCCTCGGGCCTGCCGTAGGCGATGGCGTCGCGGACGGTGCCCGGGAACAGGTACGCCTCCTGCGGGACCACGCCCAGCCGGTGGCGGTACGAGGTGAGGTCGAGGGAGCGCAGGTCGGCGCCGTCGACCGTGACCCGGCCGGCGGTGGGGTCGTAGAAGCGGGCCACCAGCTTGACGACGGTCGACTTGCCCGCGCCGGTCTCGCCGACGAAGGCGACGGTCTGACCGGCCGGGATGCTCAACTCGATGCCGCTCAGGGCCTCTTCGGGTTCGTCGGCGGAACCGTACGCGAAGTGCACGCCCTCGAAGGCGATGTCGCCGCGCAGGGAGAGGACCTCCACCGGTTCGCCGGCGGGCGCGGTGGACGTCGGCTCCCGCAGCAGCTCCTGGATGCGGCCCAGGGAGACGGTGGCCTGCTGGTAGCCGTCGAAGACCTGGGAGAGCTGCTGGACGGGGGCGAAGAACAGGTCGATGTAGAGGAGGTAGGCGACCAGGGCGCCGGTGGTCAGCGTCGCCGCGTCGACCCGGCCCGCGCCCGTGATGAGGACCGCCGCGGCGGCGACCGACGACAGCAGCTGCACGAACGGGAAGTAGACCGAGATCAGCCACTGGCCCCGGATACGCGCCTGGCGGTAGCTCTCGGAGCGCTCCGCGAACCGCGCCCCGCCGTCGCGCTCGCGCCGGAAGGCCTGCACGATCCTGAGCCCGGACACGGACTCCTGGAGGTCGGCGTTGACCGTCGACACCCGCTCGCGGGCGAGCTCGTACGCCTTGACGCTCGCCTTGCGGAAGAAGTAGGTGGCGACGGCCAGGGGCGGGAGCGTGGCGAAGACGACCAGCGCCAGCTGCACGTCGATCACCAGCAGGGCGATCATGATCCCGAAGAAGGTGACGACCGAGACGAACGCGGTGACCAGGCCGGTCTGCAGGAACGTGGACAGGGCGTCGACGTCCGTCGTCATCCGCGTCATGATCCGGCCGGTCAGCTCCCGCTCGTAGTAGTCGAGCCCGAGACGCTGGAGCTGGGCGAAGATCTTCAGGCGCAGGGTGTAGAGGACCCGTTCGCCGGTGCGCCCGGTCATCCGGATCTCGCCGGTCTGCGCGACCCACTGCACGAACACCGCGAGCAGCGCGAGCAGGGAGGCGGTCCAGACGGCGCCCAGCGCCATCCGGCTCACGCCCTGGTCGATGCCGTGCCGGATCATCACCGGCAGCAGCAGGCTCGTCCCGGCGTCGACGGCGACCAGCGCGAGGCTGACGAGGAGGGGCGCGCGGAAGCCGCGCAGCAGCCGGCGCAGGCCGTACGACTCCTCCGGCTGGACCGCCCGTCCCTCGTCGACGTCCGGCGTGTCGAGGGCCGGGGGCAGCGCCTCGACCTGGGCGAGGAGGTCGGGGGTGGCCGGCGTCCCGGACAGGGCGGTGTCCTTCGGCTCGCGGTCGCCCGTCCACAGCCGGGGGGTCACGCCGCGCTCGGCGTCGAACTCGGCGTCCAGCTCGTCGCGGACGGTCGTGTCGTCGACCGGCGCGACCCGCTGGGCGTGGCCGGGCGAGACGCCGCCGAGCTCGTCGGGGTCGGTGAGCAGGCGGCGGTAGAGCGCGGAGCGTTCCTGCAGCTCCTCGTGGGTGCCGAGGTCGGCGAGCCGGCCGCTGTCGAGGACGGCGATGCGGTCGGCGAGGTTGAGGGTGGACCGGCGGTGGGCGATCAGCAGGGTCGTGCGGCCCTGCATGACCTGCTTGAGGGCCTCGTGGATCTCGTGCTCGACGGCTGCGTCCACGGCGGAGGTCGCGTCGTCCAGGACGAGCAGGCGCGGGTCGGTGAGGATCGCGCGGGCGAGCGCGACGCGCTGGCGCTGGCCGCCGGAGAGGGTGAGGCCGTGCTCGCCGACGGTGGTGTCGTAGCCGTCGGGCAGCTCGGCGATGAACCGGTCGGCCTGGGCGGCGCGGGCGGCGGCCTCGATCTGCTCCTGGGTCGCGTCGGGACGGCCGTACGCGATGTTGGCGCGGACCGTGTCGGAGAACAGGAAGGAGTCCTCGGGGACCAGGCCGATCGCGGCCCGCAGCGAGTCGAGGGTGAGTTCGCGCACGTCGTGGCCGCCGATGAGGACGGCGCCCCGGGTGACGTCGTAGAAGCGGGGCAGCAGGAGCGAGACCGTGGACTTCCCCGAACCGGACGAGCCGACGACCGCCAGGGTCTCGCCGGGGCGGATCTCGAAGGTGAGGCCGTCGAGGACGGGCCGGTCGGGGTCGTAGCCGAACGCGACGTCGTCGAACTCGACGGTGGCGGGGGCGTCGGCCGGGAGCTCCTTGGCGCCGTCCTTCATCGACGGCTCGGTGTCGATCAGTTCCAGGACGCGCTCGGTGCCCGCGCGGGCCTGCTGGCCGACCGTGAGGACCATGGCGAGCATCCGGACCGGGCCGACGAGCTGGGCGAGGTAGGTGGAGAAGGCGACGAAGGTGCCGAGGGTGATGTGGCCGCGCACGGCCAGCCAGCCGCCGAGCGCCAGCATGGCGACCTGGCCGAGGGCGGGGACGGCCTGGAGGGCCGGGGTGTAGGCGCTGTTCAAGCGGATGGTGCGCAGCCGCCCCGCGAAGAGCCGGCGGCCGACCTCGCGCAGCTTGCCGGTCTCCTGGTCCTCCTGTCCGAAGCCCTTCACCACGCGGACGCCGCTGACGGCGCCGTCGACCACGCCCGCGACCGCCGCCGCCTGGGCCTGCGCGTACCAGGTGGCGGGGTGGAGCCTGGTCCGGCTGCGCCTCGCGATGTACGCGAGGGCGGGCGCCACGGCGAGGGCGACCAGGGTCAGCGGCAGCGACAGCCACGCCATGATCACCAGGGAGATCACGAAGAGGAGCAGGTTCCCGATCGTCATCGGGAGCATGAAGAGCAGGCCCTGGATGAGCTGCAGGTCGCTGGTGGCGCGGCCGACCACCTGGCCGGTGGACAGCTCGTCCTGGCGGCGGCCGTCGAGCCGGGTGATCGTGTCGAACATCTCGGTCCGCAGATCGTGCTGCACGTCGAGGGCGAGCCGTCCGCCGTAGTAGCGGCGCACATAGGTGAGGGCGTAGACCAGCACGGCGGCGGCTATCAGGGCCCCGGCCCAGGGGGCCATGCCGCGGCTGTGGTCGCCGATGACGTCGTCGATGATCACCTTGGTGACCAGCGGGACCAGCGCCATGACGGCCATGCCGCCGAGGGAGGAACCGAGGGCGAGGACCACGTCCGCCGGATGACGCCAGGCGTACCGGGCCAGTCTGCGCGCCCAGCTCGGTCGCCGCTCCCCCTGCTGCGCTGTCACGCCGGTGCCTTCCTGTCGTCCTGCTCTGCCGGAAGGCACCAACGCCGAAGCAAGCGGATTTCATCCCTCCGCAACAAATCGCGTCCTGCGGTCAGACCCGGACGTGCAGGAACAGGAACCGGGTCGTCTGCGCCGCGTTCTGGTTGTCGTCGCTGACCAGCAGCACCCGCAGGCCGCCCCGGTCGCGGCCGGTGACCGCCATGCCCTCGATGTTGTCCAGCAGCGGGTTGGGCTGGGGCTGCTCGGCGGTCGCGCCCAGTGACGGGCAGGTCACCAGGTCGGCCAGCAGGGTCTTCCCGACCAGGCGCACGCCGGGCTGCCCGGTCAGGTTCTCGATGCCGGCGGTGTCCGTGGCGTGGCGCGGGTCGGCCAGGTAGAGGCGGACGGTGTTGCCGACGCCCGTGGTGAAACCACGCTCCAGGACGAGGAGCCGGCCGTCGGCCAGGGCCTGGACCTCGGGCACGCCGAGGCCGGCGTCCGTGCGGTAGGCGTACTGGGCGGCGAGCCGGAAGCGGTCGCCCCGGGTCCGGGTCCAGGTCCGGGTCCAGGTCTGGAAGCGGACGACGCCCGCGCTGTCGCCCGCGATCGGGTACTCCATGGAGGCGAGGAGGGTGCGGCCGCCGGGCAGGAGCGTCAGCCCCTCGAAGGTCTGGTTGGCGGTCGCCCGGCCGGCCGGGGCGACGAGGAGCGAGGGCGGTACCGGGAGGCGGTCGAGGATCTCGCCGTCCCGGCTGTAGCGGCGGACGGACGGCTCGGTCTCGGAGGTGACCAGCCGTGTGCCGTCCCGGTCCACGACGAGCCCCTCGCTGTCGAGGGCCGCGCCCTTCTCGTCCGCGAGCGGGACGACCGACTCCGGGGCGAGCGTCCTCGCGTCCAGCCGGAAGAGGGCGGAGCGGTCGGAGAGGGCCGCGAGGGAGCCGTCCTCGTTCAGGGCGAGGGCGGAGAGGTTGCCGACGAAGGCGCCGTCGAACGTCGTCTTGTCGAGCGCGTCGGAGAAGCGGTCGACGGAGACGGACGGCGAGCAGGCGTTCCCGGCGGCCGGGTGGGCGGCGGCGGGCCCGGCGGCGGTCAGCGTGGCGGCCGCCGCCAGGCCGGCGGTGAAGGTGGCGAGTACGGTTCGCAGGCGCATGGGCCTCACCGTAGGGCGGGCCGGTGACGCGCGGTGGGACACGGCATGAAGGAACCGGCCTCGGAGGAACCGGCGTTGACGGACCGGCGCGAGGAACCGGCGTTCAGGACGCGGCGATGTCCCGGTGGATGACCTTGGCGACGCCCTGGATGGTCGCTATGCCGTAGTCCATCGTGCTGTTGCCGTGCGTCAGGACGGTGATGACGTAGTCATGGCCGCCGCCCTTGAACGAGCCGATGCTGTGCACCCGCCAGCCGTTCGTGGCGCGCGACAGCCAGCCGTTCTTCACGTGCCAGCTGACCCCGGCGGGCCGCCCGTAGGGGGTGCCCCAGCGCTGCGAGGGTATGACCTGGCCCATCAGCGTGTTCACATAGGCGCGCGAGGCGTCGGTGAGCACCGCGTTCTTGGCGGTGAGCAGCTTCAGCAGCTTCTGCTCGTCGGTGACGGTGATCTGGGTCAGTCCCCAGTAGTTGTTCGCGCCGGGCTTGGTCTGCGTCATGTTCGCCGCGGTCAGGAAGCCCTTGATCTTCGTCAGACCGAGCTGCTTCCACAGGGTGGAGGTGGACGCGTTGTCCGACTGGGTGATCATGGCCGTGGCGAGGGTCTTCTCCCGGCTGGTCAGCGCCCGCCGGGTCTTCTGCGCGTCCCACAGCAGCGCGGACAGGACGGTCGCCTTGACGACGCTGGCCGAGTCGTAGGCGGTGGAGGCGCGCAGGGTGCACGTGGTGTTGCCGGTCCGGTCGTAGAGGCCGACGGCGACGGTGCCTCTGCGGTTGGCGAGCGCGGCGGTGATGTCCTTCTTCAGCTTGGCCGCAAGGCCTGCCTTGGCCGAGGTGCAGCCGACGGTCGGGGTGGCGGCCGAGGCGGGCGCGGCGGCCACCCCGGTGATGAGGAGGCCGGCGCCGAGCCCCGCGGCGAGCAGGCGTGCGCGTCGTGTCGTGCTGGATGTCCCCTGATTCATGCCCCGTTGACACACGAGTTCGCAGGAAAGGTTGTACGAATCCGTCGCACGAATCTTCGGACCCCGGCGAGAGCCCGGTCAACGCGTCATCGCGGCCGCCGCGTTCTCACAGGCCACGGCCAGGTCCGGCACAGCGGCCACCCACAACGGCCGTACAGCATGCGCAGGGTGACATCTGCCACCGATCCCCTCCCCCACCCGACCGTGTCCCCCGACTGGGCGCCGCCGGCGCCGGCGGCCGGGGCCCCGCCACCGGACCGGGCGCCGCGCTGGTCCCTTCCCGCGCTGCTCGCGATCCTGGCCCTCGCGGCGGTCCTCTACGGCTGGAACCTGTCGGGCAGCAGCCTCAACAGCTTCTACAGCGCCGCCGTCTACAGCGGTACGAAGAGCTGGAAGGCGTGGTTCTTCGGCTCGCTCGACGCCGGCAACTTCATCACCGTCGACAAGCCGCCGTTCGCGCTCATGATCATGGGTCTGTCCTGCCGGGTCCTCGGCTTCGGCACCTGGCAGATGATGCTGCCGGAGGTCGCGGCGGCGCTGGGCACCATCTGGACCCTGCACGCCACCGTGAAGCGGGCGTTCGGCCATGCGGCCGCCGCCCTCGCGGCCCTCGTGCTCGCGCTGACGCCGATCACCGTCGCCATCAACCGCGACAACAACCCCGACACGGTCCTGGTCCTGCTGATGGTCGGCGGCGCCGCCCTCGCGCTGCGCGCCACGCGCGACGACCGGCTGCTGCCGCTGCTCGGCTCCGCGGTGTGCTTCGGGCTCGCGTTCAACACCAAGATGCTCCAGGGCTACATCGCCCTGCCCGCCGTCTTCGCCGTGTACCTGTACGCGTCGGGGCTCGGGTGGCGGAAGAAGGCCGTGAACCTGGCGCTGGCCGCCGTGGCGCTGGCCGTCTCCAGCTTCTGGTGGGCCACGGCCGTGTCCCTGGTGCCCGCCGACGACCGCCCGTACATCGGCGGTTCGACGGACGGCGGCGCCTGGGACCTGATCATGGGCTACAACGGCCTGGGCCGGGTCCTCGGCGGCGAGGGCAACGGCGGGGGCGGCGGAGGCGGCGCCGGCGGCACCTTCGCCGGGACCGCGGGCATCGGCCGGATGTTCAACGACGTCCTCGGCGGCCAGATCTCCTGGCTGATCCCCTTCGCGGGCATCGCGCTCGTCGCCGGGCTGGCGCTGTGCGGCCGCGCCCCGCGCACCGACATGACGCGTGCCGCGCTGGTCCTGTGGGGCGGCTGGCTCGTGCTGCACTACCTGACCTTCGCCATGGCCGAGGGCACGATGCACCCGTACTACACCACCGCGCTCGCTCCGGGCGTCGCGGCGCTGTGCGGGGGCGGCGGCGTCATGCTGTGGCGGGCCTTCCGCGGCGGCGACGCCCGCTGGTCGTGGGTGCTGCCCGCGGGGCTCGTGGTCACCGGCGTCTGGGCGATCGTGCTGCTGCGCCGGGCCACCGGCTGGAACACCTGGCTGTGGCCCGCCGTCGGCGTGGTCATGGCCCTCGCGGTCGTGGGCCTGGCCGTCCTGCGGTCGGCGGGCTCCGGCACGAGGTTCCGGCTGCTGGCCGTGTCCCTCGCCGCGGCGATCGTGGCGGCCCTCGCCGGTCCGACGGCGTACGCCGCATCGCCGGCCTTCGGTTCGGCCGGCGGCATGATGGGCGGCACCAATCCCACCGCGGGTCCGTCCACCGGGGGCGGCATGGGCGGCCCCGGCGGCGGCGGACCCGGCGGCCGCATGCGGGACGGCCGCGAGGACGGCCGACAGGGCGGCGCGAACGGCGAGTTCCCCGGCGGCGGCGCCCAAGGCGGCCAGACGCCCCCGGGCGGCGACGGCGAGCTCCCCCAGGGCGGCGGCACGAGCGGGGCCCCGAGCGGCCAGGGCGGCCAGGGCGGCCAGAGCGGCCAACAGGGCTACGGCAACGGCGAGTTGCCGGGCGGCGACGCTCAGGGCGGCACACCCGCCGGCATGGGCGCAGGCATGGGCGCCGGCATGGGCGCCGGCGGCGGCATGGGCGGCGCCGACAGCGCGCTCGTCTCGTACCTGGAGAAGCACCAGGACGGCGCCACCTGGCTGATCGCGGTGTCCAACTCGCAGAGCGCGGGCCAGCTGATCCTGAGCACCGGCAGGCCCGTCATCTCGATGTTCGGCTTCACCGGCTCCGACAACGCGATGACCCTGGCCCGGCTCGAGGAACTGGTGAAGAAGGGCGAGCTGCACTACATCCAGCTCGGCGGGGGCGGCGGTCCGGGCGGCGGGAACAACAGCCTGCTGACCGAGATCACCGCCTGGGTGCAGAAGAACGGCACGGCGGTCAAGGAGAGCGCGTACGGCGCGAGTTCGTCGTCCTCCACCGCGGACGCGGACGCGTCGTCCGCCGCGCAGAGCGGCGGTTCGACGGTCTACCGGCTGGACCCCTCCGACGTGAGCTGACCGGCGGAGGACCCCCACCGCGCCGACGGCCCCCGACCTCGCGTCGGGGGCCGTTTCGCGCATGCCGACTCGCGTGGAGTGGGGGCGGTTTGCCCGCCCCCGACATCTGATCGACATGTCAGGTTCATTGCCATGACCGCATGTGCATGTCACTCTCCCGATTGCCGCCTTCAATCAACCCGCGTAGATCGGACACCCCACATGCTGGCGACACGCATAGGCCGATGGAAGTCGGTGGCGCTTGCCACCACCGCCGTCCTGGTCGGCATCACCGCACCCGCGCTCACCGCGACCCCCGCCGCGGCGACCACGACGGCGTACGACTCGACGTACTACAAGAACGCGGTCGGCAAGACGGGTTCGAGTCTGAAGTCGTCCCTGCACACGATCATCAGCGCCAACGTCTCGAAGATCTCGTACTCGGCCGTCTGGAACGCGCTGAAGGTCACCGACCAGGACCCGAACAACAGCAACAACGTGATCCTGATGTACAGCGGCGTCTCGCGCAGCAAGTCCCTCAACGGCGGCGCCGTGGGCGACTGGAACCGCGAGCACGTGTGGGCCAAGTCCCACGGCGACTTCGGCGAGGTGACCGGCCCCGGCACCGACCTGCACCACCTGCGCCCCGCCGACGTGACGGTCAACAGCGTCCGCGGCAACCTGGACTTCGACAACGGCGGCAGCACGGTCGCGAACGGCGGCGGCAGCCGCGTCGACTCGGACTCCTTCGAGCCCCGCGACGCCGACAAGGGCGACGTGGCCCGCATGATCCTCTACATGGCGGTCCGCTACGACGGCGGCGACGGCTTCGCCGACCTGGAGCCGAACGAGAAGGTCAACAACGGCAGCAACCCGTACATCGGCAAGCTCTCCGTCCTCAAGGCGTGGAACGACGAGGACCCGCCGAGCGCCTTCGAGGAGAAGCGCAACCAGGTCATCTACGACACCTACCAGCACAACCGCAACCCGTTCATCGACCACCCGGAGTGGGTCGACGCGATCTGGTAGGCCGCCGCGCGGGCGGGCCGGGGCGTTCGGCGCGCCCTACTCCCCGCCCGCGCCGCGCGGAGCCCCGTACCAGCGCCACGCGGTGCGGCGCGCGTGCCCCGGCAGATCCCCCCGGCCGGTGGCCCACAGCAGAGTGGGCCACCGGTCCGTGTCCGCGGGGGCGTCGGGGAACAGCCGGGCCAGCACCCGGTCGCACAGACCGGTGTCCGGCTCCCACCGCGCACCCAGCCCCTGGGCGACGTCGTGCAGGTGCACCAGGGTCTCGACGACGCCCATCGCGGCGAAGCCCTCGGGGTCCGAGGCCCCGAAGACGTGGTGCGACCGGACCGTCGCCGGGGTCGTGCGCACCATCGCCGCCAGCATCGCCCCGCATGTCTCCAGCACCTGCGCGAGGCCCGCCGCCCCGGCGGCCCGGTCGGCGAAGACGACGTTCGCGGGACCGCCGGGGCGCCTCGGGCTCCAGAGGAAGGCCACCTCCGTGTCCGACGGCGGCTGCTCGGGCCCCAGTTGGGCGGCGTAGGCGAACAGGTCGTCGGCGAGATGCTCGACGGTCTCCCAGCAACTCCACTCCAGGGAACCGGCCCTGGCGTCCCAGTCGGCGCCCTCCGCGCCCCGCAGCGCCGCGACGGCCGACCGCACCGCGTGACGCACGTCGTCGGCGGTCACGGGGCCGGGATCGGAACCGGCGTCGCGACCGGGGCCGGCGGCGGGCGCGGGATCGGCCTCGCGTTCGGGACGGGCGTCGTGTTCGGGACGGGCGTCGTGTTCGTGGCCGGACGAGCGGTGGGCATCGGACATGCCGGGACCGTACCAACGATCACCGGACGGCGACCGCGCTTCCCCCCACGTGGGCACCCGTACTCCTGCGCAGGTCACCGCACCCGCCCCGCCTGACGGGATGCCGGACGCCTCGGGCCTCTCAGCCGAGGTGCGTGGCCGCGAACATCCGCAGCACCGCCGGGAGCACGACCACCGAGGGGCCCGGTGAGCGCAGCGCCTTCGCGAGGTCCGCCTCCAGGGTCTGCGGCGAGGTCCGCGCACCGGGCACCCCGAAGGACTCCGCCAGCGCCGCGAAGTCGGGCCGGGTCAGCTCGGTGGCAGTCGGCTCGCCGAAGGCGTCCGTCATGTACTCGCGCAGGATGCCGTAGCCGCCGTCGTCGACGACGAGCCAGGTGACGTTCAGGTCGTGCTGGCGTGCGGTGGCCAGTTCGGCGACCGAGTACAGGGCGCCGCCGTCGCCGGACACCGCGAGCACCGGACGGGTCGGGTCCGCGACCGCCGCGCCCAGGGCCGCCGGGAAGCCGTAGCCGAGGCCGCCCGCGCCCTGGGCGGAGTGCATCAGGTTGGGGCCGCCGGCGTCGAAGGCGGACCAGGCCCAGTACGCGAGGACGGTCATGTCCCAGAAGGACGGCGAGCCGGCGGGCAGCGCCCTGCGCACCGAGGCCAACACGTCCTGTTCCAGGGCGAGTTCCTGGGCGGCGATGCGGTCGGCGACCTTCGCCAGCAGCGCTCGGACGCGTTCGGGGGCCGTCGGGTCCTCCCGTTCGGACACCGTCTCCAGCAGCGCCTGCAGCGCCAGGCGCGCGTCCGCGTGGATGCCCAGCGCCGGGTGGTTGGACTCCAGCTTGCCGAGGTCCGCCTCGATCTGGACGATCCGGCCCCGGGGCCTGAACGTGTGGTAGTTGGAGGAGAGTTCGCCGAGGCCCGAGCCGACGACCAGGAGCACGTCGGCGTCCTCGAGGAAGTCCGTCGTGTGCCGGTCCTCCAGCCAGGACCGCAGGGACAGGGGGTGGTTCCAGGGGAACGCGCCCTTGCCGCCGGGGGTCGTGACGACCGGGGCCCCGAGGGTCTCCGCCAGCTGCCGCAGCTTGCCCGACGCGTCCGCCCGGACGACTCCCCCGCCCGCGATGATCGCCGGGCGGGCGGCGGTGGACAGCAGGTGTGCGGCCAGGGCCGTCAGCTCGGGGCGCGGCGGCAGCTCCTCGGGGAACGCGTCGCCTCCGGTCACCACCGGGATCGCCGTGCCGGCCAGCAGGACGTCCTGCGGGATCTCCACCCACACGGGGCCGTGCGGCGCCGACAGCGCCGACTTCCAGGCCGCCTCGATCGCCGACGGGATCTGCGACGGGGCACGGACCGTGTGGACCGACTTCACCACGCCCCTGAACGAGGCCGCCTGGTCGGGGAGTTCGTGCAGATAGCCGTGGCGGCCGCCGCCCAGGCCCGCGGTGGGGACCTGGCTGCAGATCGCCAGCACCGGAGCGGAGGCCGCCGCGGCCTCCTGCAGGGCCGGCAGGGAGGTCAGCGCGCCCGGTCCCGTCGACAGCAGTAGCGGGGCCGCCTCGCCGGTGATCCTGCCGTACGCGTCCGCCGCGAAGCCCGCGTTGTTCTCCACCCGCAGGCCGACGTAGCGCAGGTCCGAGCGGCGCAGGGCGTCGAACAGGCCGAGCGCGTGCTGGCCGGGCAGGCCGAAGACCGTCGTCGCGCCGAGGGCGGCCAGGGTCTCCACGACGAGGTCCCCGCCCGTGCGGCCGGCGGGAGGGTTCAGCGCGGCCTCCGTCTGTGCGGCAGTCGGGCGGAGCACCAGGTCGTGGTCGTGGGTCACTTGCCCTCGTTCTCCTCGCGGGCCCCGGCGATCCGGCGGGCCATGATCGTGGTCAGTTCGTACGCCGTGTGGGACGCGGCCACCGACGTGATCTCCGCGTGATCGTACGCGGGGGCCACCTCGACGACGTCCGCCGAGACCAGGTTGCACGAGGCCAGTCCGCGCAGGATCTCCAGCAGCTCGCGGGAGGTCATGCCGCCCGCCTCGGGGGTGCCGGTGCCGGGGGCGTGGGCCGGGTCGAGGCAGTCGATGTCGATGGAGATGTACAGGGGGCGGTCGCCGATGCGCTGGCGCAGCTGGTCGGCCACCTCGTCGGCGCCCCGGCGGTAGACGTCCGCCGAGGTGACGATGCCGAAGCCCATCTTCTCGTCGTCGGTCAGGTCCTGCTTGCCGTAGAGCGGGCCGCGGATGCCGACGTGGGAGAGGGCCTCGGTGTCGAGGATGCCCTCCTCGACGGCCCGGCGGAACGGCGTGCCGTGCGTGTACTCCGCGCCGAAGTAGGTGTCCCAGGTGTCGAGGTGCGCGTCGAAGTGCAGCAGGGCCACCGGGCCGTGCTTCTTCGCGACCGAGCGCAGCAGGGGCAGCGCGATGGTGTGGTCGCCGCCCAGGGTCATCAGACGCGCGCCGGCGCCGATCAGGTCGTCCGCGGCCGCCTCGATCGTGTCGACGGCCTCGTTGATGTCGAACGGGTTCGCGGCGATGTCACCGGCGTCCGCGACCTGCGCGAGCGCGAAGGGGGAGGCGTCCTGCGCGGGGTTGTAGGGCCGCAGCAGCCGGGACGCCTCCCGGATGGCGTTGCCGCCGAAGCGGGCGCCCGGCCGGTAGGAGACGCCCGAGTCGAACGGCACGCCCACCACGGCGACGTCGGCGCGGCCCACCTCGTCGAGACGGGGCAGCCGGGCGAAGGTCGCGGGGCCGGCGTACCGCGGGACGCGGGAGGAGTCGACGGGGCCGCGGGGCGTCTCGTTGCTGGTCATGGTCCATCGCCTTCTTTCCGGGAGTGCGTTCCACGATAGGTGGCCGCACCACGGCCGCGAAGTGTACGTTTCCTCCATTCGGAGCCCGCTGGACGGAGGAAGTGCACACCATGCCCGAGCAGCCCGCCGTGCCCCCCACTCCGCCGGTCCCGCTCTCGGCTCTGCTGGCCCGCGAGGATCTGGCGCTGCGGCAGATCGCCGGGCCCGCCGACGCTGGCACGGTGCTGCACGGCGCGCACGCCTCGGAGATGGCCGACCCGTACCCGTACCTGCTGGGCGGCGAACTGCTGCTGACGGCAGGGGTGCACATCGCGGGGGCGGACGGGCCGGCGAGCCGCTTCGGCGACTACGTCGGGCGGATCGTGGCGGCGGGCGGTGCGGCCCTCGGCTTCGGCGTGGCTCCGGTGCACGACACCGTGCCCCGCGCGCTGGTCGAGGCCTGCGACGCGCACGGGCTGCCGTTGATCGAGGTGGCGCCGCGCACCACGTTCGCGGCGGTGGCCCGGGCGGTCTGGCAGCTGATGGAGCGAGCCCGCACGGCGGAGCTGCGGCGGGTCACGCAGGCGCAGCAGAGCCTCGCGGCCGCCGCCTCCCGCCCCGACCCGGTGCCGTCGGTGCTGCGGCAGCTGGCCCGGCGGGTCGGGGGCCGTGCGGTGCTCTACGGGCCCGAGGGGGCGCAGATCGCGGCGGCGGGCTCCCCCACCGGCGCGGAGGACGCGCTCGCCGGGCTCGCCCGCCGCCTCGCCTCGCGCGGCCCGTCGACCGCCGGCGACACCGCCGCCTCCGGTGTCCGGCTGGCCGCCTACGCCCTCGGCGCGGGCCGGGGTTTCGTCCTGGGCGTCGCGTTCGCGCGGCGCGAGGCCGGCGACCACGCCATCGCGTCCGTCGCCGCGGTGCTCCTCACCCTCCTGACCGGCGCGCGGCAGACCGGCTCGGACGCGGCCCGTTCCTCGGCGCTGGTGCGGATGCTGCTGGGCGGCGCCCCCGAGGACGTGGCCGCGCTCCTCGGCGGCGAGCGGTGGACCGTCGTGCACGCGCGTCCGGAGGCGGCGGAGCCCGGCCCCGTAGCCGCTTCCGCCCTCGGCGCCGCGCTGGGGTCGCCGCTGGTCGACCCGGCCTCCGGCGTCGTACGGGTCCTCGTGCCCGCCGAGCGCGAACCGGGGCCGCAGCCCGGCTGGACGCTCGGGGTCAGCGCCGTCGTCGAGCCGTCGCAGTGGCCGCTCGCCGACACACAGGCGGCCCTCGCCCTGGCCCGCGCCCTGGCGACCCGCACGGCCCTGGTCCGGCACGGCGGACGAACGGCCCTGGCCGGCCTGGTCCCGCCCGGCGAGGCCGCGGAGCACGCGCGGGCGCTCCTCGCGCCCCTCGCCGCCTCCCCTGCCCTCGCCGAGACCCTGCGGGCCTGGCTGTCGCTGCACGGCAGCTGGGACCGCACGGCGGTGGCCCTTTCGGTGCACCGCAACACCGTGCGGCAGCGCATCGCCCGCTGTGCGGCCCTGCTCGACGCCGACCTGGACGACGCGGACGTGCGCATGGAGCTGTGGTTCGCCCTGAAACACCGGTGAGTGACGCGTGTCCCAGCGGCCGGAACGGCGAGGACGCGCACAGCCCGCTGCCTCACAATGGAGACCATGCCGATACCCGGGACGCCCAGCCGCGCCGAACTCGTCGACCACCTCGTCAGGACCCGTATCGCCGGGGACGTCGCCACGCCCCGCGAGAACAACCTGTCCCACTACCGTCAACTCGCCAACGGCGTCCGCAACTTCTGGCTCGGTCTGGAACTCGGCGACCGCTGGAGCGACGAGCAGGACGTGCTCGCGGTGATGGCGGAGCGGGTGGGCGTGAACGACGACCCCGAGTACCGCTACGGCCAGGACACCATCGACCCGCAGCTGACGGTCGACGGCCTGGACCGGATGGCGGCCCGGCTGCGCAAGGCCGCCGAGGGGCGGCAGCGGGTCCTGTTCGCCACCGGCCACCCGGGCGGCCTCCTCGACGTGCACCGCGCCACGGCCGCCGCCCTGCGCGAGGCGGGCTGCGAGATCGTCGTCATCCCGCAGGGGCTGCAGACCGACGAGGGGTACGTCTGGCAGGTCGCCGACGTGGCGGTGCTGGAGCACGGGGCCACCCTGTGGCACACCCACTCCGGCGAGCCGATGAAGGCCATCCTGACGGCCCTGGAGCGCGCGGGGCGCCCGCTGCCGGACCTGGTCGTGGCCGACCACGGCTGGGCGGGCTACGCCGGCCGGCACGGCGTCGACTCCGTCGGCTACGCGGACTGCAACGACCCGGCGCTCTTCATCGGCGAGGCGGAGGGCGTCGTCCAGGTGGCGGTCCCCCTGGACGACCACGTCGTCAGCCCGCGCCACTACGACCCGATGGTCGCCTACCTGCTGACGGAGGCGGGCCTGATGGAGGCGGAGCTCTAGGAGACGCCTGCTCAGTCCTCCCGCGGGACGCGGACCACGCCCTCCTGGATCACCGACACCGCGAGCCGGCCGTCCTGCGTGTAGATGCGGGCCTGGCCGAGGCCGCGGCCGCCGTGCGCGGACGGCGACTCCTGGTCGTACAGCAGCCACTCGTCGGCGCGGAACGGGCGGTGGAACCACATGGCGTGGTCCAGGGACGCCCCGACGACGTCGCCCACCGCCCAGCCGCCGCGGCCGTGCGCGAGCAGCACCGAGTCGAGCAGCGTCATGTCGGAGACGTAGGTGGCCAGGACGACGTGCAGGAGCGGGTCGTCGGCCAGCTTGCCGTTGGAGCGGAACCAGACCTGGGAGCGCGGCTCGCGCGGCTCCCCGAACCTGCCGTACGGCGGCTCGTCGACATAGCGCAGGTCGATCGCCTGCCGGGCCTCCAGGAACTTCTCGACGACCACGGGATCGAGGTGGTCGTAGCCGCGCAGCCGCTCCTCGGAGGTGGGCAGCGTGGCCGGGTCCGGCGAGGGCGGCATGGGCGTCTGGTGGTCCAGGCCCTCCTCGTACGTCTGGAAGGACGCCGACAGCGTGAAGATGGGCCGGCCGTGCTGGACGGCGACCGCGCGGCGGGTGGTGAAGGAGCGGCCGTCGCGGATGCGCTCGACGCTGTAGACGATGGGCGCGCCCGGGTCGCCCATGCGCAGGAAGTATGCGTGCAGGGAGTGGGCGTGCCGGTCCTCGGGGACCGTGCGCCCGGCGGCGACCAGCGCCTGGGCCGCCACCTGCCCGCCGAACACGCGCGGGACGACGGCGGACCGGGACCGGCCGCGGAAGATGTTCTCCTCGATCTGCTCGAGGTCGAGCAGATCGAGGAGATCCTGTAGTGCCTGGCTCATGGCGTCCAGTTGTACCGGGCGGTGGTTGCCGGGGCCTTACAGACCCATGTCCTTGGCGATGATCGACTTCATGATCTCGCTGGTGCCGCCGTAGATGCGGTTGACGCGGTTGTCCGCGTACAGGCGGGCGATCGGGTACTCGTTCATGAAGCCGTAGCCGCCGTGCAGCTGGAGGCAGCGGTCGATCACGCGGTGGGCGACCTCGGTGCAGAACAGCTTGGCGCTGGCGGCCTCGGCCGGGGTCAGCTCGCCGGCGTCCAGGGCCTCCGTGGCGCGGTCGGCGACGGCCTCGGCCGCGTCCACCTCGGCCTGGCAGGCGGCCAGCTCGAACTTGGTGTTCTGGAAGTGCGCGACCGGCTTGCCGAAGACGGTGCGCTCCTGCACGTACTGCTTGGCGAACCGGACGGCGGCCTTGGCCTGCGCGTACGCGCCGTAGGCGATGCCCCAGCGCTCGGAGGCCAGGTTGTGGCCGAGGTAGTAGAAGCCCTTGTTCTCCTCGCCGAGGAGGTCCTCGACGGGCACCTTGACGTCGACGAACGCCAGCTCTGCGGTGTCGGAGGTCTTCAGGCCGAGCTTGTCCAGCTTGCGGCCGACCGAGTAGCCCTCGGCCTTGGTGTCCACCACGAAGAGGGAGATGCCGTGCCGGCGGTCCTCGGCGGTCGGCGCGGCGGTGCGCGCGCAGACGATCATGCGGTCGGCGTGCACGCCGCCGGTGATGAACGTCTTGGAGCCGTTGAGGACGTAGTGCGTGCCGTCCTCGGAGAGCTTGGCGGTGCTCTTCATGCCCGCGAGGTCGGAGCCGGTGCCCGGCTCGGTCATCGCGATCGCCCACATCTCCTCGCCGGAGACGAACTTCGGCAGGAAGCGCTTCTTCTGCTCGTCGGTGGCGAGCAGCTTGATGTACGGCAGGCCGAGCAGCACGTGCACGCCGGAGCCGCCGAAGGTGACGCCCGCGCGGGCGGTCTCCTCGTACAGGACGGCCTCGAACTTGTAGGAGTCGATGCCGGCGCCGCCGTACTCCTCGTCGACGCGGATGCCGAAGACGCCCAGCTCGGCGAGCTTGTAGTAGAAGTCGCGCGGCGCCTGGCCGGCCGCGAACCACTCGTCGTAGACCGGGACGACCTCGGCCTCGATGAAGGCCCGGAGGGTCTCCCGGAACGCCTCGTGGTCCTCGTTGAACACCGTACGGCGCACCGCCGGCCCCTCTCTGCGCCTAAGCCGGCGCCGCTCTCGCGGATGTGGTGCTCGCCGTCGGGGTTCCTCGATGCACGGTTGCGGTCACCGATGGCTAAGCGCTTGCTCAGGCCACCGTACCGGCGGGTAGGGAGAGGCGTCCAGAGGGTCGGCCGTAACGCTCGTCACTCCCCCGCGGCCGCGGCCGCGAACGCGCCGCGGGCCATGCGGTGCAGCAGCCCGGCCGTGGTCGCGCGGCCGGGGAGAGAACCCGGCCGGCCGAGGTGCGGGGTGGAGTTCAGCAGGCCGAAGACCGAGTGGACCGCGGAGCGCGCCGCCGGCTCGGCGAGGCCCGGGTACACCGCGCGCAGGACCTCCACCCACAGCTCCACGTACTGCCGCTGCAGCTGCCGCACCAGCTTGCGGTCACTGTCGCGGAGGCGGTCCAGCTCGCGGTCGTGCAGGGTGATCAGGGGACGGTCGTCGAGGGCGAAGTCGATGTGCCCCTCGACGAGCGAGTCGAGGACCGCCTCGGAGGGCACCCCGTCCGCCTCCTCCAGGCGCCGTTTCGCACCGGTCAGCAGTCGGCCGCTGATGCCCACCAGCAGTTCGGCGAGCATCGCGTCCTTGCCGGGGAAGTGGCGGTACAGCCCCGGGCCGCTGATACCGACCGCGGCCCCTATCTCGTCGACCCCGACGCCGTGGAACCCGCGCTCGGCGAACAGACGCGCGGCCTCCCTGAGGATCTGCTCGCGCCGGGTGGGGGCGTCCGTTCTCGTGGCCATGAGGGCAATTCTAGACAGGGAGGTTAGCGGTCGTTAACCTGGAGGAAATGGTTAACGCTCATTAACAGTCGATCACTGGCGTGAGGGGACCGCGAGGATGGAAGAGGCACCGGAGCTGACGAGCGCGGCGGATCCCGCGTCGGAGGCCTGGAGGGCCAACGAGGAGGCGCACCGCGCGCTCGCCGAGGAGCTGCGCGGCAGACTCGCCGCGGCCCGGCTGGGAGGCGGTGAGAAGGCGCGGGCCCGGCACACCGCGCGCGGCAAGCTGCTGCCCCGCGACCGGGTCGACACCCTCCTGGACCCGGGCTCGCCGTTCCTGGAGCTCGCCCCCCTCGCCGCCGACGGGATGTACGGCGACCAGGCCCCGGCCGCCGGCGTCATCGCCGGGATCGGGCGGGTCGGCGGGCGCGAGTGCGTGATCGTGGCCAACGACGCCACCGTCAAGGGCGGCACGTACTACCCGATGACGGTCAAGAAGCACCTGCGCGCCCAGGAGGTGGCGCTGGAGAACCGCCTGCCCTGTCTGTACCTGGTGGACTCCGGCGGGGCCTTCCTGCCCATGCAGGACGAGGTGTTCCCCGACCGCGACCACTTCGGGCGGATCTTCTACAACCAGGCCCGGATGTCCGGGGCCGGGATCCCGCAGATCGCGGCCGTGCTCGGCTCGTGCACGGCCGGCGGAGCGTACGTCCCCGCCATGAGCGACGAGGCGGTCATCGTCCGCGGCCAGGGCACGATCTTCCTGGGCGGGCCCCCGCTGGTGAAGGCCGCCACCGGCGAGGTCGTCACCGCGGAGGAACTCGGCGGCGGCGAGGTGCACGCGCGCGTGTCGGGCGTGACCGACCATCTGGCGGAGGACGACGCGCACGCGCTGCGGATCGTGCGCGACATCGTCGCCACGCTCCCCGCGCGCGGGCCCCTGCCCTGGCAGGTGCGGCCGTCCGTGGAGCCCAAGGTCGACCCCTACGGGCTGACCGGCGCCGTCCCGGTCGACTCGCGCACCCCCTACGACGTGCGGGAGGTCATCGCGCGCGTGGTCGACGGCTCCCGCTTCGCGGAGTTCAAGTCCGAGTTCGGGCAGACCCTGGTCACCGGCTTCGCCCGGATCCACGGCCACCCGGTCGGGATCGTCGCCAACAACGGCATCCTGTTCTCCGAGTCCGCCCAGAAGGGCGCCCACTTCATCGAGCTGTGCGACCAGCGGGGGATCCCCCTGGTGTTCCTGCAGAACATCTCCGGGTTCATGGTCGGCAAGGACTACGAGGCGGGCGGCATCGCCAAGCACGGCGCGAAGATGGTGACGGCCGTGGCGTGCACGCGCGTGCCGAAGCTGACGGTCGTCGTCGGCGGGTCGTACGGCGCGGGCAACTACTCCATGTGCGGCCGGGCCTACTCGCCCCGCTTCCTGTGGATGTGGCCCAACGCCAAGATCTCCGTCATGGGCGGCGAACAGGCCGCCTCCGTCCTCGCGACGGTCAAGCGCGACCAGCTGGAGGCCGGCGGCCAGGAGTGGCCCGCCGAGGACGAAGAGGCCTTCAAGGACCCGATCCGCGCGCAGTACGAGCGGCAGGGCAACGCCTACTACGCGACCGCCCGGCTCTGGGACGACGGGGTCATCGAACCGCAGGAGACCCGGCAGGTGCTGGGCCTGGCCCTGACGGCCTGCGCCAACGCGCCGCTGGGCGAGCCCCGGTTCGGCGTCTTCCGGATGTGAGGAGGGGACTTCATGTTTGACACAGTGCTCGTGGCCAACCGGGGCGAGATCGCCGTCCGCGTCATCCGCACGCTGCGCGCCATGGGCGTGCGCTCGGTGGCGGTCTTCTCCGACGCCGACGCGGACGCCCGGCACGTCCGGGAGGCGGACACGGCCGTCCGGATCGGCCCGCCGCCCGCCGCCGACAGTTATCTGTCCGCCGACCGGCTGCTGGAGGCGGCCGCGCGGACCGGCGCCCAGGCCGTCCACCCGGGGTACGGCTTCCTGGCCGAGAACGCCGGCTTCGCCCGCGCGTGCGCCGACGCGGGGCTGGTCTTCATCGGGCCGCCCGCCGAGGCCATCGCTCTCATGGGCGACAAGATCCGGGCCAAGGCGACGGTACGGGAGGCCGGGGTTCCGGTGGTGCCCGGATCGAGCGGCAGCGGCCTGACGGACGACCAGCTCATCGCCGCCGCGCACGAGATCGGCGTCCCCGTGCTGCTGAAGCCGAGCGCGGGCGGCGGCGGCAAGGGCATGCGGCTGGTGCGCGATGCGGCGCTGCTGCCCGAGGAGATCGCCGCCGCCCGCCGTGAGGCCCGCGCCTCCTTCGGCGACGACACCCTCCTCGTCGAGCGGTGGGTGGACCGGCCCCGGCACATCGAGATCCAGGTCCTCGCCGACGGCCACGGCAACGTGATCCACCTCGGCGAGCGCGAGTGCTCGCTGCAGCGCCGGCACCAGAAGATCGTCGAGGAGGCGCCCAGCGTCCTGCTCGACGAGGCCACGCGCGCGTCGATGGGCGAGGCGGCCGTGCAGGCGGCGCGCTCCTGCGGGTACCGCGGGGCGGGCACGGTGGAGTTCATCGTGCCGGGCGGCGATCCGTCCTCGTACTACTTCATGGAGATGAACACCCGGCTGCAGGTGGAGCATCCGGTCACCGAACTCGTCACCGGCCTGGACCTGGTGGAGTGGCAGCTGCGGGTGGCCGCCGGCGAACCGCTGCCCTTCGGCCAGGAGGACGTGCGGCTGACCGGGCACGCCGTCGAGGCGCGCGTCTGCGCCGAGGACCCCGCGCGCGGGTTCCTGCCGTCCGGCGGCACGGTGCTGCGGCTGCGCGAGCCACAGGGCGACGGCGTGCGCACCGACTCCGGGCTCAGCGAGGGCGCCGAGGTCGGCAGCCTCTACGACCCCATGCTGTCCAAGGTGATCGCCTACGGCCCGGACCGGGAGAGCGCCCTCAGGAAGCTCCGGGCGGCCCTGGCCGGCACGGTCACGCTGGGCGTGCAGACCAACGCCGGGTTCCTGCGGCGGCTGCTGGCCCACCCGGCGGTCGTGTCGGGCGACCTGGACACGGGGCTGGTGGAACGGGAGGCCGCGTCGCTGGTCACGGCCGACGTCCCGCCGGACGTCTACGCGGCGGCGGCCCTGTTGCGCCAGGCCGCGCTGGACCCCGCGCCCGGCGCCGGCTGGGTGGACCCCTTCTCGGTCGCGGACGGCTGGCGCCTCGGCGGCGAGCCCGCCTGGACCGCGCACCACCTGCACGTGCCCGGACACGACCCGGTGACGGTCCGTGTGCGCGGCACGGCCGACGGCGGGCGGGAGGTGCTGCTCGACGGGGAGGGGACCCCCCGCCGCAGCTCCGGGATCCTGCCCCCGCGGCCGGACGACCCCCGCTTCGTCTGCCGGCTCGACGGCGTCACGCACGCCTTCGCCGCGCTGCCCGACGGCACCTGGCTGGGCCGCGACGGCGATGCCTGGCAGGTGCGCGACCACGACCCGGTGGCCGCCTCCCTCACCCGGGGGGCCCACGCGGGCGCCGACTCGCTCACCGCGCCCATGCCCGGCACGGTCACGGTCGTCAAGGTCGCCGTGGGCGACGAGGTGGCCGCGGGCCAGAGCCTGCTGGTCGTCGAGGCGATGAAGATGGAGCACGTCATCTGCGCCCCGCACGCCGGCACCGTCGCCGAACTCGACGTGACACCGGGCACGACGGTCGCCATGGACCAGGTGCTCGCCGTCGTCGCCCCCGCGGATGACCCGGCGACCGACCCGGCGAAGGAGGAGAAGTGACGACGCTCCCCATGACCGTGCCCGCCGCGGGCCTGCCCGCGCGGGTGCGCATCCACGAGGTCGGCGCCCGCGACGGTCTGCAGAACGAGAAGACGACCGTGCCCACGGACGTCAAGGCGGAGTTCGTGCGCCGCCTCGCCGACGCGGGCCTCACCACCATCGAGGCCACCAGCTTCGTGCACCCGAAGTGGGTCCCCCAGCTCGCGGACGCCGAGCAGCTGTTCCCGCTGGTGAGCGATCTCGACGTGGCGCTGCCGGTGCTGGTGCCCAACGAACGCGGGCTGGACCGGGCGCTGGCGCTGGGCGCGCGCGGCGTCGCCGTCTTCGCCAGCGCCACCGAGTCCTTCGCCAAGGCCAACCTCAACCGCACGGTGGACGAGGCGCTGGCCATGTTCGAGCCCGTGGTGGCCCGCGCCAGGGCTCAGGACGTACGGGTGCGCGGCTACCTCTCCATGTGCTTCGGCGACCCGTGGGAGGGCGCGGTCCCGGTCGAGCAGGTCGTCCGGGTCTGCCGTGCCCTGCTCGACATGGGCTGTCACGAGCTGAGCCTGGGCGACACGATCGGCGTGGCCACCCCGGGCCATGTGCGGGCCCTGCTCACCGCGCTGAACGGACAGGGCGTCCCCACCGACGCGTTGGGGGTGCACTTCCACGACACCTACGGTCAGGCGCTCGCCAACACCTTCGCCGCGCTCCAGCACGGCGTGACCACCGTCGACGCCTCGGCGGGCGGTCTCGGCGGCTGTCCGTACGCCAAGTCCGCCACCGGCAACCTCGCCACCGAGGACCTCGTGTGGATGCTGCGGGGCCTCGGCATCGACACCGGGGTGGACCTCGGCCGTCTCGTCGCCACAAGCGAGTGGATGGCCGCCCTTCTGGGCCGACCCAGCCCGTCCCGCACCGTCCGAGCACTCGGCACCACGACACAGCCCCACAAGGAGCAGTGACCCGACATGGACCACCGTCTCTCCCCCGAACTGGAAGAACTTCGCCGCACGGTCGAGGAGTTCGCGCACGACGTGGTCGCGCCCAAGATCGGCGACTTCTACGAGCGGCACGAGTTCCCCTACGAGATCGTCCGCGAGATGGGCCGCATGGGCCTGTTCGGGCTGCCCTTCCCCGAGGAGCACGGCGGCATGGGCGGCGACTACCTCGCCCTGGGCATCGCGCTGGAGGAACTCGCGCGGGTCGACTCGTCCGTGGCGATCACCCTGGAGGCCGGGGTCTCGCTGGGCGCGATGCCGATCCATCTCTTCGGCACGCCCGAGCAGAAGCGCGAGTGGCTGCCGCGGCTGTGCTCCGGCGAGATGCTCGGCGCCTTCGGGCTGACCGAGCCGGACGGCGGCTCGGACGCGGGGGCGACGCGCACCACGGCCCGTCTCGACCCCGACACCGACGAGTGGGTGATCAACGGCACGAAGTGCTTCATCACCAACTCGGGCACGGACATCACGGGGCTGGTCACGGTCACCGCGGTGACGGGCCGCAAGCCGGACGGCCGGCCGCTGATCTCCGCGATCATCGTCCCGTCCGGCACCCCGGGCTTCACCGTCGCGGCGCCCTACTCGAAGGTCGGCTGGAACGCCTCCGACACGCGTGAGCTGTCCTTCTCCGACGTGCGCGTCCCGGCGGCGAACCTGCTGGGCGAGGAGGGCCGCGGGTACGCGCAGTTCCTGCGGATCCTCGACGAGGGGCGCATCGCCATCGCCGCGCTGGCGACGGGTCTCGCCCAGGGCTGCGTGGACGAGTCGGTGAAGTACGCGAAGGAGCGGCATGCGTTCGGCCGTCCGATCGGCGCCAACCAGGCCGTCCAGTTCAAGATCGCCGACATGGAGATGAAGGCCCACACGGCCCGCCTGGCCTGGCGGGACGCGGCCTCGCGGCTGGTGGCCGGAGAGCCGTTCAAGAAGGAGGCGGCGCTGGCGAAGCTGTACTCCTCCACGATCGCCGTCGACAACGCCCGTGAGGCCACCCAGGTGCACGGCGGCTACGGGTTCATGAACGAGTACCCGGTGGCCCGTATGTGGCGCGACTCCAAGATCCTGGAGATCGGCGAGGGCACGAGCGAGGTGCAGCGGATGCTGATCGCCCGCGAGTTGGGACTCCCCGCCTGACCGGACGCCGTCCCGCGCACGCCCCTGCGCACCCCGCCACCCTCGGCACCCTCGGCACCCCGGCACCCTTGCGCTTCTGCGCCCCCCCCCATCAGCCGCCCGGCGGCCTCAGGTCACCCCTTGAGGCCGCCGACTCCGTTTCACCGACGCCCCGCTGACGGGTCGTCCGCCGCCGATCGACAGGCAGGTCACAGGCGTGGGACAGGTGTCGCCGGGGGCGGTCCCGGGCTCCGGGCCGCCCTCTGGACACGAGCTGAGGTTAGGCTAACCTACATTCGAATCGTCCTCGGGTGATCCCGCCCCGTTCGAAAGTGGCCACACTCATGTCCAACGCCAGCGCCGTCCGTCCCACCCGCCGTGGCATCCTCGCCGCCGGTGGCGCCCTCGGCCTCGGCGCCGTGCTCGCCGCCTGCGGGGACGAGGACGCGAGCAGCAGCGGCTCCGGGTCGCCGGCGAGCGCCTCGGCGAAGTCCGGCCCCTGGACCTTCAAGGACGATCGCGGCACCACGGTGAAGCTCGACGCCGTCCCCGCGAACATCGTCGCCTTCACCGGCGTCGGCGCGGCCCTCCACGACTACGGGATCCAGGTCAAGGGCGTCTTCGGGCCGACCAGGACCACCTCGGGCAAGGCCGACGTGCAGGCCGGCGACATGGACGTCAGCAAGGTGACGGTCCTCGGCAACGTCTGGGACGAGTTCAACGTCGAGAAGTACGCGGCCCTCGCGCCCGACGTCCTCATCTCCACGATGTTCGACAGCGCCGGTACCCTCTGGTACGTCCCCGAGGCCTCCAAGGACAAGATCGCGAAGCTCGCCCCCAGCGTCGGCATCTCCGTCTACGACCGCCAGCTGACCGCTCCGCTCCAGCGCATGTGGGAGCTGGCCGAGTCGCTGGGCGCCGACATGACGGCGGCCTCGGTCACCGGGGCCAAGAAGAGGTTCGAGGACGCGGCCGCCCGGCTGCGCGCCGCCGCCAAGGCCAAGCCCGGCATCAAGGTGATGGCCGGTTCCGCGAGCCCCGAGCTGTTCTACGTCTCCGGCACCGACCTCTCCGTCGACCTGGAGTACTTCAAGGCCCTCGGCGTGAACTTCGTCGAGCCGCCGGCCGCCGCCAAGGCCCAGGGCGGCGGCTGGTACGAGTCGCTGAGCTGGGAGAACGTCGACAAGTACCCGGCCGACATCATCATGATGGACGACCGTTCCTCGACCATCCAGCCCGCCGACATCACCGAGGCGACCTGGAAGAAGCTGCCCGCGGTGAAGGCCGGCCAGGTCATCGCGCGCTCCCCCGAGCCGATCCTGTCCTACGACAAGTGCGTGCCGCTGCTGGAGAACCTCGCCGCGGCGCTGGAGAAGGCGAAGAAGGTCGCCTGACGAGGGCGACCCGACGCTGCGGGCGCGCCGCGGGCGCAGCCGCAGCGGTCGCGCCCATGTGGCGGAGCCGCGCGCCGACGCGGCCCCGCGCCCCTGAGTGAGCCGCCCCGTCCCACGTCTTCAGGAGCCCCCCATGACCACCGCCGTCGCCGCCCCCTTCCGGTTCTTCTCGCTCCAGGTCGCACAGACGCGGCGGCTGTCGCCGTCCCTGGTCCGGGTGAGTCTCGCCGGGGAGGACCTGCGGCACTTCTTCTCCGACGGGCGCGACCAGTCGCTGTCGCTTTTCCTGCCGCATCCGGGCCAGGAGGAGCCGCAGGTCCCCGTCGAGCTCGGGGACGGCTGGTGGCAGGGATGGCGTGAACTGCCGGACGGGGTACGGGCGGTGATGCGTTCGTACACGCTGAGCGCGCTGCGCGCCGACGCGCTCGGGCGCACGGTCGGGATCGACGTCGACTTCGTGCTGCACACCCCCGCCGGGCCCGCCTCCGCGTGGGCGGCGCGGGCGGTCGCCGGCGACCGGGTGGTGCTGCTCGGGCCCGCGGCGGCCGACAACCGGGCGATCCGGTTCCGTCCACCGCACGACGCCGACCTGCTGGTGCTCTGGGGCGACGAGAGCGCACTGCCGGCCGTCGCGTCCATCCTGGAGTCGCTGCCGGCCGGACAGCGCGCCCGGGTCTGGCTGGAGGTCCACGACCCCGCCGACGTCCGGGAGTTGACGACCCGCGCGGCCGCCGAGGTGACCTGGGTGGTCGGGGAGGCCTCGGTCGACGCCGTCCGCGCGGCCGCCCTGCCGCCCGCGGCGAACCCGTACGTCTGGATCGCGGGCGAGTCGGGATCCGTGAAGGCGCTGCGCCGGCACTTCGTGCAGGAGCGGGGTGTGGACCGCCGCCGGGTCACCTTCGTCGGGTACTGGCGCCGGGGCATGAGCGAGGAAGAGCTCCGCGAGACCGCCTAGCGAACACCGGGCCCCCGCAGCGGACCCGCGGGGGCGCACACGTGACCACCGTCACGGCACACTCAGGATCAGGGTGATCAAAGTTAGGTTAGGCTTACCTAAGTTGATCTGGGATCCGTCCCCGAAACGCTCCGGTCCGCCCCCGAACCGCCCCGCTCCGCCCCGGACCCCGTCCCCACCCCCGGAGGGCCCCCACCATGCGCTCGCACCTGCTCAATGACACGACCGCGGAGCACTACCGCCGCTCCGTGACCGAAGGAGTAGAGCGGGTGGCCGCCAAACTCGCCGCCACCGACCGTCCGTTCACCGGCGTCACGGCCGACGCCCTCGCGCCCCGCATCGACGCGATCGACCTCGACCGGCCCCTGGGCGACACGGCCGCCGTGCTCGACGAGCTGGAGGAGGTCTACCTCCGCGACGCGGTCTACTTCCACCACCCCCGCTACCTCGCCCACCTCAACTGCCCCGTGGTCATCCCCGCCGTGCTGGGCGAGGCGGTCCTGTCCGCCGTCAACTCCTCCCTCGACACCTGGGACCAGTCGGCCGGCGGCACCCTCATCGAGCGCAAACTGATCGACTGGACGTGCGCCCGCACCGGCCTCGGCCCCGCCGCCGACGGCGTGTTCACCTCCGGCGGCAGCCAGTCCAACCTCCAGGCCCTGCTGCTGGCCCGCGAGGAGGCGAAGTCCGACTCCCTGGCGAGACTGCGCGTCTTCGCCTCCGACGTCAGCCACTTCAGCGTGCAGAAGTCGGCGAAACTGCTCGGCCTGGGCCCGGACGCGGTGATCACCGTCCCCGTCGACCACGACAAGCGCATGCAGACCGTGGCGCTCGCCCACGAGCTGGAGCGCTGCCGGAAGGACGGCCTCGTCCCCATGGCCGTCGTCGCCACCGCCGGCACCACCGACTTCGGCTCCATCGACCCGCTCCCCGAGATCGCCGAGCTGTGCGCCCAGTCCGGCGCCTGGATGCACGTCGACGCCGCCTACGGCTGCGGGCTCCTCGCCTCCGTGAAGTACCGGGACCGCATCGACGGCATCGAACGGGCCGACTCCGTCACCGTCGACTACCACAAGTCCTTCTTCCAGCCCGTGAGTTCCTCCGCCGTCCTGGTCCGGGACGGGTCCACGCTGCGGCACGTCACCTACCACGCCGAGTACCTCAACCCGCGCCGCACGGTGCAGGAGCGCATCCCCAACCAGGTGGACAAGTCCCTGCAGACCACCCGCCGGTTCGACGCCCTCAAGCTGTGGATGACCCTGCGCACGATGGGCGCCGACGGCATCGGCCGGCTGTTCGACGAGGTCTGCGACCTGGCCGTCGACGGCTGGCGCCTGCTGGCCGCCGACCCGCGCTTCGACGTCGTCGTCCAGCCGTCGCTGTCCACCCTCGTCTTCCGCTACATCCCCGCCGCCGTCACCGACCCGGCCGAGATCGACCGCGCCAACCTCCACGCCCGCAAGGCGCTGTTCGCCTCCGGCGACGCGGTGGTCGCGGGCACCAAGGTCGGCGCCCGCCACTACCTGAAGTTCACCCTGCTCAACCCCGAGACCACGACCGACGACATCGCCGCCGTCCTCGACCTGATCGCCGGCCATGCCGAGCAGTACCTGGGAGAGTCCCTTGACCGCGCTTGCTGAATCCACGGACACCGTCCATGACTTCGTGGGGATCGGGCTCGGCCCCTTCAACCTCGGACTGGCCTGTCTGACCGAGCCCATCGCCGAACTCGACGGCCTGTTCCTGGAGTCGAAGCCCTGCTTCGAGTGGCACGCGGGGATGTTCCTCGACGGCGCCCACCTCCAGACCCCGTTCATGTCGGACCTGGTCACCCTCGCCGACCCGACGTCCCCCTACTCCTTCCTCAACTACCTGAAGGAGAAGGGCCGGCTGTACTCGTTCTACATCCGCGAGAACTTCTATCCGCTGCGCGTGGAGTACGACGACTACTGCCGCTGGGCCGCCGACAAGCTGACCAGCGTGCGCTTCTCGACGACGGTCGCCGAGGTGACCTACGACGAGAGCGACGAGCTGTACGCGGTGCGGACCACCGACGGGGACGTCCACCGCGCCCGGCACCTGGTCCTCGGCACCGGCACCTCCCCTCACGTCCCGCAGGCCTGCGCCGGCCTCGGCGGCGACTTCCTGCACAACTCCCGCTACGTGCAGCACAAGGCGGAGCTGCAGAAGAAGGAGTCGATCACCCTGGTCGGCTCCGGGCAGTCGGCCGCCGAGATCTACCTCGATCTGCTCTGCGAGATCGACGTGCACGGCTACCGGCTGAACTGGGTCACCCGCTCCCCGCGCTTCTTCCCGCTGGAGTACACCAAGCTCACCCTGGAGATGACCTCCCCCGAGTACGTCGACTACTTCCGGGCCCTGCCGGAGCAGACCCGCTACCGCCTCGCCGACGAGCAGAAGGGCCTGTTCAAGGGCATCGACGGCGATCTCGTCAACGAGATCTTCGACCTGCTCTACCAGAAGAGCCTCGGCGGCCCCGTCCCCACCCGGCTCCTCACCAACTCGGCCCTCACCGGCGCGAGCCACGCCGACGGCACGTACACGCTGTCCTTCCGCCAGGAGGAGCAGGGCAAGGACTTCGAGCTGAGCAGCCAGGGGCTGGTGCTGGCCACCGGTTACCACTACGCCGAGCCCGCGTTCCTCGCGCCGGTCCGGCACAGACTGCGCCGCGACGCCCACGGCAACTTCGACGTCGGCCGCAACTACGCCATCGACACCACGGGCCGGGGCGTGTTCCTGCAGAACGCGGGCGTGCACGCGCACAGCGTCACCTCGCCCGACCTCGGCATGGGTGCCTACCGCAACAGCTACATCATCCGCGAGCTGCTCGGCAGCGAGTACTACCCGGTCGAGAAGACGATCGCGTTCCAGGAGTTCGGCGTATGACCATCCCCGCGGCCGTGGGCCGCCTCTCCCTGCGTCCCCTCGACCCGCTCCGCGACGCCGGGCTGCTGCACCGCTGGGTGACGCACCCCAAGGCCGCCTACTGGATGATGCAGGACGCGGAACTCGTCGACGTCGAACGGGCCTACACGGACATCGCCGCCGACGAGCACCACCATGCGCTCCTCGGACTGCACGACGGCGAGCCGGCCTTCCTGATGGAGCACTACGACCCCGTCCACCGCGAGCTGGTCGGCCTGTACGAACCGCTCCCGGGCGACGTCGGCATGCACTTCCTGGTCGCCCCCACGGACCGGCCGGTGCACGGTTTCACCCGCGCGGTGATCACCGCCGTCGTGGCGCACCTCTTCGCGGACCCGGCGGTGCGGCGCGTCGTCGTCGAGCCGGACGTCTCCAACAAGGCCGTGCACGCCCTCAACGAGGCCGTCGGCTTTGTTGCCGAGCGGGAGATCCGCAAGCCGGAGAAGACGGCGCTGCTGAGCTTCTGCACCCGCGAGCGGTTCGCCGCCGCGACGGGGGTGACCGCATGAGCCTCGCCGACGCCGTGGCCCACCTCTCCCCCGAACACTGGGCGAAGGCCAACCGTCTGCTGGTGCGCAAGGCCCTCGCGGAGTTCGCCCACGAGCGGCTCGCCACGCCCGAGGAACTCGCCACGGCCGAGGGCAAGGAGGGCCGGTACGCCGTCCGCAGCGACGACGGGCTGACGTCCTACCGATTCACCGCCGTCCGCCGCGCCCTCGACCACTGGCAGGTCGACGCCGACTCAATCACCCGTACGCGCGACGGAGCCGAACTCCCCGTCGAGGCACTGGACTTCTTCGTCGAGCTGAAGTCGTCCCTGGGGCTCAGCGACGAGATCCTGCCGGTCTATCTCGAGGAGATCTCCTCCACCCTCTCCGGCGCCTGCTACAAGTTCGCCAAGCCCGAGGTCACCTCGGCGGAGCTGGTCCGCAGCGGGTTCCAGGCCATCGAGACCGGGATGACCGAGGGCCACCCCTGTTTCGTCGCCAACAACGGGCGGCTCGGCTTCGGCATCCACGAGTACCTGGCGTACGCGCCGGAGACGGCGAGCCCCGTGCGGCTGGTGTGGCTGGCCGCGCACCGTTCGCGGGCCTCGTTCACGGCCGGCGCCGGCATCGAGTACGCGTCCTTCGTGCGCGAGGAGCTGGGCGCCGCGACCGTCGACCGGTTCGACGCGGTCCTGCGCGAGCGCGGCCTGGACCCGGCCGACTACCTCCTCATCCCCGTCCACCCCTGGCAGTGGTGGAACAAGATCACCGTCACCTTCGCGTCCGAGATCGCCCGCGGGAACCTGGTGTGCCTGGGCGAGGGCGACGACGAGTACCTGGCGCAGCAGTCGATCCGCACCTTCTTCAACCGGACCCACCCCGAGAAGCACTACGTCAAGACCGCCCTGTCCGTGCTCAACATGGGCTTCATGCGCGGACTGTCGGCCGCCTACATGGAGGCCACCCCGGCCATCAACGACTGGCTGGCCCGGCTCATCGACGACGACCCGGTGCTGAGGTCGACCGGTCTGTCGATCATCCGTGAGCGGGCCGCCGTCGGCTACCGGCACCTGGAGTACGAGGCCGCGACGGACCGCTACTCGCCGTACCGCAAGATGCTGGCGGCGCTGTGGCGGGAGAGCCCGGTGCCGGCGCTGCGGGAGGGCGAGTCGCTCGCGACGATGGCCTCGCTGATCCATGTGGACCACGAGGGGCGGTCGGTGGCCGGCGCGCTCGTCGAGCGCTCGGGCCTGCCCCCGGCACAGTGGCTGCGCGCCTACCTCCAGGCCTACTACACGCCGCTGCTGCACAGCTTCTACGCCTACGACCTGGTGTTCATGCCGCACGGCGAGAACACGATCCTGGTGCTGAAGGACGGCGTCGTGCAGCGGGCGGTCTACAAGGACATCGCCGAGGAGATCGCCGTCATGGACCCGGACGCGGTGCTGCCGCCCGAGGTCCGGCGCATCCGCGTGGACGTGCCCGAGGACAAGAAGCTCCTGTCGATCTTCACGGACGTCTTCGACTGCTTCTTCCGCTTCCTCGCGGCCGGCCTCGCCGCCGAGGGCGTCCTGGAGGAGGACGAGTTCTGGCGCACGGTCGCCGAGGTCACCCGCGCCTACCAGGAGGCGAACCCCCGACTGGCCGACCGGTTCCGCCAGTACGACATGTTCGCCCCCGAGTTCGCCCTGTCCTGCCTCAACCGCCTGCAACTGCGCGACAACCGGCAGATGGTGGACCTGGCCGACCCGTCGGGCGCCCTCCAGCTGGTCGGCACCCTGCGGAACCCCGTCGCGGGGTTCTGACCAGGCCCGGCGGGCTCCCCGGGTACGGTCCCCGGGGAGCCCGCCGTCGTGTGCCCGCCGGGCCGCCGTGTGCCCGGCCCGGGGCGGTGGAACAATCCCCGCATGGCGGAAATCCTGCAGAAGGACGGCACGTGGATCTTCGACGGCGACGCCCTGCGGCTGACGCCGGGACGGGACAGGAACGTCGGACTGCTGCGCCGGGAGCTGGGTGAACTCGTCGTCCCGCTACGGGCGTTGGCGGGGGTGTCGTTCGAACAGGGGAAGAAGGCCGGGCGGCTCAGGCTGCGGCTGCGGGACGGGGCGGACCCGCTGCTCCAGGCGACGGGCGGCCGGCTGGCCGAGCCGCACGATCCGTACCAGCTGCTCGTCGAGTCCGACCGGTACGGCGTCGCCGAGTACTTCGTGGACGAGGTGCGCAACGCGCTGCTGCTGGACGAGGTCCCGTCCGACCCGGTGGACGCCTATCTCCTCCCCGGCCCTTCCGTGCCCCTGTCCGTCTCCGCGGGGGACGGCACCGCGAGCTTCGACGGCGAGACCGTACGGCTGGAGTGGAACTGGAAGACGGAGGAGGCCAAGTCGTCCGCGGGGCCCCGCACACTGTCGGTCGCGGAGATCGACGGCGTGGAGTGGCAGCCCTCGGCGGGTCTGGAGAACGGGGCTCTGCGGTTCCGCCTGCGGCACGCGCCCGCCACGACCCCGCCGAAGTACGACCCGAACGCCGTGGAGCTGTGGGGCTTCAGGAAGGACCCGCTGATGGCCCTGGTCGCGGCGGCCGTGCAGGCACGGCTCCCGCATCCGGCCGCAGGCGCCGAGGACGCCGTACGGCCGCAGCTGCCCGGCCCTGCCGCCGAGGGCGGCCACGACGCGCTGCTGCGGCGGCTGCGCGAGCTCGGCGAACTGCACCGCGACGGCGTCCTGACGGACGACGAGTTCGCCCTGGCCAAACATGCGGTCCTCAAGCGCCTCTAAGGCCTGTCGTTTGGACCACCCCGCAGACGCGGGGGCCGGCATCGGCAGGTCCCGCCGATGCCCTGCGACCTGATCCGAACGACAGACCCCAGCGCGGGTGAGGACCGCCTGCCGGCCGGCGCCGGCGCCGGGGGTGCGCGCCCCGCCTTCCGGGCGCGCCGGCCCGGCTACTTCGCCTTGCGGGCCACCGTGAAGTGGTCGATCCGGTCGCCGGTCTCCGCGATGCCCTGGACCTTCAGGGTCGTGTAGTGGCCCTTGGGCGCGGGGGTCACGTCCACGCGCAGGAACGAGTAGTTCAGGTAGCGCACGCGCGACCAGGCGACCGTCTCGTTCTGCTTGCCGTCCTTGAGGTTGACGAACGAGGCCACCGAGTCAACCTCGTGCTCATGGCCCTCGTAGGAGTCCGGGGCGGTGAAGGCGTACAGGCTGCGGCCCGCCGCGCCCGCCGTGACGTAGACGACGCCCTCGGTCTCGGGGTAGGCCGTGCCGCCGATGGGGAGCTTCTTGGTGACGGTGTTGCCCTTGATGACGTCGGTGCGCTCGTACTGGTGGTTGTGGCCGTTGATGACCAGGTCCACCTGGTACTTGTCGAACAGCGGCACCCACTCCTGGCGCACGCCGCCCTCCGAGGCGTGCGCGGTCGAGGTGCAGTACGCGCAGTGGTGGAAGAACACCACGACGAAGTCGATGTCCTTCGAGGCGCGGAACTTCTTGAGCTGCGCCTCGAACCACTTGGTCTGGGTGCCGCCTGATATGCCGAGGTTGGCCGGGATCTCGAAGGAGACGTCGTTGGGGTCCAGCGAGACGACCGCCGTGTTGCCGTAGACGAAGGAGTAGACGCCCGGCAGGTTCTTCTTGTCGGGGCCGTTGTCGGGAAGGTTCCAGCGGGCCTCCTCGCCGCCGTAGCCGTTGGGCGAGTACCAGGCCTCCATGTCGTGGTTGCCGTACGACACCATCCACGGCACCGACTTGGCGACGGACTCGGTCTGGGCGAGGAACTGGTCCCAGGTGCGCGAGTCGAAGACGGTGTCGGAGGTCTTGCCCTGCCCGGCGGGGTCGCCGTAGGCGATGTCGCCGGCGTGCAGGTGGAAGGCCGGGTTCTGGCCGAGGATCAGGCTGTCGTTGGCCAGGGCGTGGTAGCTGACGCCCTGGTCGCCGAAGGCCGTGAAGGTGAAGGGCGCCTTGTGGGCGGGGGCCGTGGTGAAGGTGCCCAGGGTGCCCAGCAGGTGCGGCGCGGCCGGGTCGAAGCCCGCGTGGCCGACGCCGTAGTAGTACGTCCTGCCCGGCTTGAGGCAGGTGAGCTCGGCGTGCACGTAGTACTGGGTGTGGTCGCCGCTGGCGCCGACGCCGGCCGGGGTGTACAGGGTGCGCACCTCGGCCTCGATCTTGCGGGAGAGGTCCCAGGGGTGGGCGCCGATGCGGATGAACGGCTTCTTCACCGCGACCGGGACCTGCCAGGAGACGGTCATCTCGGTGCGCGGGTCGGTGCCGTAGGCGAGGTGGCGGCCGAAGGGGGCGACGAGAGCGCCGTCGACGGTCTCGGTGTGCGAGAGCGGCTGGGTGGGAACGGCGGCCTGTGCCGTGGCGCCGGTGACGAACGCGCCACCCGTGACGGCGCCCAGGGTGACCGCGCCGCCTCTGATCATCGTGCGCCGGGAGAACTTGGCGCGCAGATACTCGTGCTGCTCGGCCATGCTCATGCGGTCGGCGAGCTGCTCGGGTACGCCCATGCGAGGAGTGTCCATGACGTCTGAAACTCGTCGCCTCCGGCTACGGGCCGCAAGACGCCGAATGGACGGTTCGCGAACAGCGCCCCATAACACATTCAATGTTCTCCCAAGGCTCCCTAACAGCCGTCTGCCCGAAATCGGGCACGATTCTTGCGAAACCGGCTCGCGTCCCTCAGGATCTACCGGGTGCACGACGAACTTGTTGATCACCTGACGCGTTCCACGCCCCTGCAGCGGGGCGAGGCGCTGCGGGTGATCCAGGACGTGCTCGCCTACTTCGACGAGACGACCGAGGACTTCGTCCGTCGCCGCCACCGCGAGCTCCAGGCCCAGGGCCTGGTGAACGCGGAGATCTTCGAACGGATCGAGGCGGACCTGAAATACCGTGCGGTGGCGCCGCCCGAGCTCACGCTCAGGCAACTGCGGCGCATCGTCTACGGCTGAACCGAAGCTTGGGGATACGTATACATGTGCGGAATCGTCGGATACATCGGGAAGCGTGACGTCGCTCCCCTGCTCCTGGAGGGCCTGCAGCGCCTGGAGTACCGCGGGTACGACTCGGCGGGCATAGTCGTCACCTCCCCGAAGACGGCCGGCCTGAAGATGGTCAAGGCCAAGGGCCGGGTGCGCGACCTGGAGGCCAAGGTCCCGGCGCGCTTCAAGGGCACCACCGGCATCGCCCACACCCGCTGGGCCACCCACGGCGCTCCCTCCGACGTGAACGCCCACCCGCACATGTCGGCCGACCTCAAGGTCGCCGTCGTCCACAACGGCATCATCGACAACGCCTCCGACCTGCGGAAGAAGCTGGAAGCCGACGGCGTCGAATTCCTCTCCGAGACGGACACCGAGGTGCTCGTCCACCTCGTGGCCCGCGCCCAGGCCGAGAAGCTCGAGGACAAGGTCCGCGAGGCGCTGCGCGTGGTCGAGGGCACCTACGGCATCGCCGTGATGCACGCCGACTTCTCGGACCGCATCGTCGTCGCCCGCAACGGCTCCCCGGTCGTCCTCGGCATCGGCGAGAAGGAGATGTTCGTCGCCTCGGACATCGCCGCGCTGGTCGCCCACACCCGCCAGATAGTCACCCTCGACGACGGAGAGATGGCCACCCTCAAGGCGGACGACTTCCGCACCTACACCACCGAAGGCACCCGCACCACGGCCGAGCCCACCACCGTGGAGTGGGAGGCCGCCTCCTACGACATGGGCGGCCACGACACGTACATGCACAAGGAGATCCACGAGCAGGCCGACGCCGTGGACCGCGTGCTGCGCGGCCGCATCGACGACCGCTTCTCCACCGTGCACCTCGGCGGCCTCAACCTGGACGCCCGCGAGGCGCGCCAGATCCGCCGTGTGAAGATCCTCGGCTGCGGCACCTCGTACCACGCGGGCATGATCGGCGCCCAGATGATCGAGGAGCTCGCCCGCATCCCCGCGGACGCCGAGCCCGCCTCCGAGTTCCGCTACCGCAACGCGGTCGTGGACCCCGACACGCTGTACATCGCCGTCTCGCAGTCCGGTGAGACCTACGACGTGCTGGCGGCCGTCCAGGAGCTGAAGCGCAAGGGCGCGCGGGTGCTGGGCGTGGTCAACGTGGTCGGCTCGGCGATCGCCCGTGAGGCGGACGGCGGCGTCTACGTGCACGCCGGCCCCGAGGTCTGCGTCGTGTCGACCAAGTGCTTCACCAACACGACGGTGGCCTTCGCGCTGCTCGCCCTGCACCTCGGCCGCACCCGCGACCTGTCGGTGCGCGACGGCAAGCGGATCATCGAGGGTCTGCGCAAGCTGCCCGCCCAGATCGCCGAGATCATGGGGCAGGAGGCGGAGATCGAGAAGCTGGCCGAGGAGCTCGCCGAGGCCCGCTCGATGCTCTTCATCGGCCGCGTCCGGGGCTACCCGGTCGCCCGTGAGGCCTCGCTGAAGCTCAAGGAGGTCTCGTACATCCACGCCGAGGCCTACCCGGCCTCCGAGCTCAAGCACGGTCCGCTGGCCCTCATCGAGCCCGCGCTCCCGACGGTGGCGATCGTCCCCGACGACGACCTGCTGGAGAAGAACCGCGCGGCCCTGGAGGAGATCAAGGCCCGCAGCGGAAGGATCGTCGCGGTCGCCCACCGGGAGCAGGAGAAGGCCGACCGGACGATCGTCGTCCCCAAGAACGAGGACGAGCTCGACCCGATCCTCATGGGCATCCCGCTCCAGCTCCTCGCCTACTACACGGCGAAGTCGCTGGGCCGGGACATCGACAAGCCGCGCAACCTGGCGAAGTCGGTCACCGTCGAGTAGTCGCCCCTCGCCGCGCGGGCCGACCGCGCGAGCAGGCCCCGCCGGTCCTCGGCGGCCGGGCAACCGGAACGGGCCCCCCGTGCTGCCACCATGCACGGGGGGCCCGCTCCATTCGCCGGGGACGCCCGACTCCCCGGCGCCGGCTGCCGGTTCAGCCCGCGGCCGTCACGCCGGGGCGGGCAGCACGTCGAGGGAGCGCCGTGGGCCAGTGCGCCAGAGCCGCCGTCGCCGCGTACCAGGCGACCGCGCCCGCCGCGACGGCGAACCAGCCGCCCGCCTCGGTGAGTCCGTCGCCGCCGGCGAAGCGGGCGACGGCCATCAGCACCAGACCGACGCAGAACAGCCCGTAGGCCGCCTGGCCGAGCCGGTCGCCGCCGGCGAGGGTCAGGGAGAGCGCCACGAGGGCGAACAGGAGCAGGAAGAGCCCTGCGGCGTTGTCGGAGACCTGGGCGCCGGCGGAGACCGCCCAGGTGAACCAGAAGGCGCCGAGGACGGTGTAGGCGGTGCCTGCGGCCGCGTCCCGGTCGCGCAGGGCGAACAGTCCGGCGACGAACAGCGCGACACCGCCGACGTAGTGGGCGAGGGACACGGCGTCCGCGGCCGTCACGCCGTCGATGAGGTCGGTGTACCCGAGTCCGAAGGCCAACAGGGTGACGCCGAGGGCGAGTCGGCCGGCGATCGTGATGGTGCTGCTTCCCGCAGAGACGTCGTTGTCCACGGCAAGCTCCCTTCAGGCATGTGCAGTTGTGTGAGCGATATATGCCCTTCACAAAGGCACAAACACCCCTACGCGTCAGTAGTCTCATCTCGCGCGCACAGGGGACCCGAAGCGCCGGGATCTCATCCCACCTGGGAGAACGGGGAGTTACGGAATGACGACGACGGGGCGCTTGGCCCGCTTGGCGAGCCGGCCCGCGACGGAACCGAAGAGCCGGCCGACGAGGCCGTGCGTGGATCCGACGACGATCGCGTCGGCCTCGTACTCCCGCCCGACCTCTTCGAGCTCGTGACAGATGTCGCCGCCGCGCTCGACGAGGATCCAGGGCACCTCGGCGAGGTAGTCCGCACACGCCAGCTCCAGACCGAGCACCTCGGTGCGATGGTCGGGCACGTCGACGAAGACGGGCGGCTCGCAGCCCGCCCACACCGTGGTGGGCAGCCGGTTGGCGACATGGACGATGATCAGGCCCGACCCGGAGCGATGGGCCATGCCGATGGCGTACGCGAGAGCGCGTTCGCTGGACGTGGAGCCGTCGAAACCGACGACCACCCCGTGCTTGAAGGCGGGATCGCAGGAATGACGTGCCTCTTCAGCCGCCAGGGGCTCGGCCGCCGTAGGGTCGGCGACGGGCCGCTTGCGGTCCGCGGGTTCGAAGAATTCGTGACCGGCCATGGCTGTCTCGGCGTATCGATCCTTATACGGGTGGGACGGCGGTGAGCGGCGGAGCTGTCCGGGAATCCTCTTCCCAACCCCATACCCCCAAGGGTACGGCGGCACGCCTCCTGGGCCCAGTGCCCGCACGCCCCCGGTGGGGGTTCCAGGGAGCATGCACGAGCGGACGCCCGTAACGCAATGGTTGCTGCCCCGTACAGGCGGTTTGCGCGGGATTCACCGAGACCCGGACCCCTCCTGACAGTGACCGACCGCTCGAACAGGCGTTGAACCCCGTGAACCGGTGATCCCCGTGAGCCGCCGCCCGCCGACCGAGCCCCGCGGCACCGCCCCCGCCGCAGCGCCGCCGCCCAGGAAGGAGCCCGCCCGATGCCCTCGCCCCGCACCACCCCCGAGCCCCGCGCCGCCGAAGACCGGACGACCGACCTGATTCGCTGGGCGGCCTTCACCTGTGTCCTGGTGCCGGTGGTCCTCCTCTGGTACGGCGCCTCCCTCGCCGGGGCCGCCGGCACCGCCCTCGGCCTCGCCGCCGTCACGGCCGTCTGCCAGGTGCTGCTGCGCCGGTCCGAGCGGTGTGCGGCCCGGCCGGCGGCCGAGGAGCCCGCGCCCGGGGCGCACCACCCGGGGCACCGCCAGCGCACCGGAACGGGGTCCCGTCGCGGGGGTCGTCACTCCGGGGGAAACTCACCGGTCGGTTGACCGGTTTTCACGCACGGACCCGCTTGTTTTCAGCCAACTTCCGGTAAGTGTGCATCCCTTGCCGTAACCACCCCTCACCCCCCGTTCCACCTGCACGGAAAGGGCCTCGGGGGACCCGTGCACCCTACGGGGATTGGCCACCGCACCGAGGCGCACTTCCCTGCACGGCCCACGAGTGCAACGCTTCGTGATCGAATGCTTCACGCCAAGTTGCCATGTCGACAATCTGCCGGGTAGTGAACTGGCCACGTCGGCATCGTGCGACACGTTAGATTCGATCTTGACTGTCTACGGCGGGGGACTCGTGCAGGACCGAGGGGAAACGTGCAGGAGCGACACAACCGAGGAGCCGCGACCACCGAGGGGGGCTTAGCAGGATGAGCCACGACTCCACTGCCGCGCCGGAAGCCGTGGCCCGGAAGCTGTCCGGGCGACGCCGCAAGGAGATCGTCGCGGTGCTGCTGTTCAGCGGCGGCCCCATATTCGAGAGTTCCATTCCGCTGTCGGTGTTCGGGATTGACCGCCAGGACGCCGGCGTACCGCGCTACCGCTTGTTGGTGTGCGGCGGAGAAGAAGGCCCGCTGCGGACCACAGGGGGCCTGGAACTCACCGCACCACACGGCCTGGAGGCGATCTCGCGGGCGGGCACGGTCGTCGTGCCGGCCTGGCGTTCGATCACATCGCCACCGCCGGAGGAGGCGCTCGACGCACTGCGCCGGGCGCACGAGGAGGGCGCCCGCATCGTGGGCCTGTGCACCGGCGCGTTCGTGCTGGCCGCCGCGGGCCTGCTGGACGGCCGTCCGGCCACGACCCACTGGATGTACGCACCGACGCTGGCCAAGCGCTATCCGTCGGTCCACGTGGATCCACGAGAGCTCTTCGTGGACGACGGCGACGTGCTGACGTCGGCCGGCACCGCGGCCGGAATCGATCTGTGCCTGCACATCGTGCGGACAGATCACGGTAACGAGGCGGCGGGCGCGCTGGCCCGGCGTCTCGTGGTGCCACCGCGCCGGTCGGGCGGCCAGGAGCGCTACCTCGACCGGTCTTTACCCGAGGAGATCGGCGCCGACCCGCTGGCCGAGGTCGTCGCCTGGGCGCTGGAGCACCTCCACGAGCAGTTCGACGTGGAGACGCTGGCGGCACGCGCCTATATGAGCCGGCGCACCTTCGACCGCCGCTTCCGGTCGCTGACCGGCAGCGCGCCGCTGCAGTGGCTGATCACCCAGCGGGTGCTTCAGGCGCAGCGTCTGCTGGAGACGTCGGACTACTCGGTGGACGAGGTGGCGGGCCGCTGCGGCTTCCGCTCGCCGGTGGCCCTGCGCGGCCACTTCCGCCGCCAGCTCGGCTCGTCGCCGGCGGCGTACCGGGCGGCGTACCGGGCGCGCAGGCCGCAGAGCGAACGGCCGACGGACCACGAGCCGTCTCCCCCGCCGCCACCGCCGCCGTCGCTGCACCCCGAGTCGCCCGGACCGGTGCCTCCGCAGATCCGGCGCACCGCCGCCGCGACGGCCGGGGCGATGGGCTCGTCGGCCTCCCTGCCGTCCGAGCACGCCCGTGAGGCGTACGCGACCTCGCGGGCGAGCGTGCCGGGGCAGCGCAGCGGCATGTGAACGACCCCCGACGCCGGTCGGGCCGGGAGGTCCCGGCCCGACCGGCGTCCGGGCGCGCCCCCAAGGGCGCCGGACACGGGACGCCTCAAAAGGCGACGTCAGCTTTAGGGTGGTCGCATGAACGATCGCATGGTGTGGATCGACTGCGAGATGACCGGCCTCTCGCTGTCCGACGACGCTCTCATCGAGGTAGCCGCCCTCGTCACCGACTCCGAGCTGAACATCCTCGGCGACGGTGTGGACATCGTCATCCGCCCGCCGGACCGGGCGCTGGAGACGATGCCGGAGGTGGTGCGTCAGATGCACACCGCGTCCGGACTGCTCGACGAGCTGGCGGGCGGGACGACGCTCGCCGAGGCCGAGGCACAGGTCCTCGCCTATGTGCGGGAACACGTGAAGGAACCGGGCAAGGCCCCCCTGTGCGGGAACTCCGTCGGCACCGACCGCGGCTTCCTGGCCCGGGACATGGCGGCCCTGGAGAACTACCTCCACTACCGGATCGTCGACGTCTCCTCGATCAAGGAGCTCGCCCGGCGCTGGTACCCGCGGGCGTACTTCAACAGCCCCGAGAAGAACGGCAACCACCGCGCCCTCGCCGACATCCGCGAGTCCATCGCGGAACTGCGCTACTACCGCGAGGCCGTGTTCGTGCCGCAGCCCGGCCCCGACTCCGACACGGCGAAGTCGATCGCGGCCAAGCACGTCCTGCCCGCCGGGTAGGGCTCCCGCAAACGACGTTCGGACGGCCTCGGGAAAGCCGTGCGCGAGCACCCCTTCGGACCCTGTACACTTTTTCTCGGCCGGTAGGGAGACCGCAAAGTCCAACTGCCGGGCGTGGTGGGTGTAGCTCAGCTGGTAGAGCACCTGGTTGTGGTCCAGGATGCCGCGGGTTCGAGTCCCGTCACTCACCCTGAGTAATCAGCCGGTGATCTCCTGTGAAGGAGGTCACCGGCTGATCGCGTTGTACGGGCGGCCCGCGGTGTACGGGCCCGCACGGTGCGCGGGCCCCCGCTCGGCCCGTCAGGACGAAGCCCGCTCCACCAGCTTCGTCGCCAGCACCACCTGCCGCCGTTCCGGCCCCCGGGACACCGTGGGGCGGCTGTCCGCGATCTCCGACAGCAGCAGGTCGATCATCCTGCGCCCCATCTCCTCGATGGGCTGGCGGACGCTGGTGAGCGGCGGGTCCATGTGACGCGCTATGGCCGAGTCGTCGTACCCGACCAGCGCCACGTCGTCGGGGATGCGGCGGCCCTGCTCGCGCAGGACCTGCCGGGCGCCGGCCGCCATCACGTCCGAACCCGCGAACACCGCGTCCAGGCCGGGGCGCCGGTCGAGCAGCGCGGCCATCGCGCGACGCCCGCCCTCCTCGGTGAAGTCCCCCTGCTCGATGAGCTGTTCGTCCGCCGCGTGCCCCGCGTCGCGCAACGCCTCACGGTAGCCGTCGACGCGGCGCTGGGCGCCGTACACGTCGAGGCGGCCGGTGATGTGGGCGATCTCGCGGCAGCCGCGGGCCAGCAGGTGCTCGACGGCGGAGCGGCCGCCGCCGAAGTTGTCGGAGTCCACCGACGCCAGCGACTCGCGCGCCGACCTCGGGCCGCTGATCACGGCGGGGATCTCCAGCTGGGCGAGCAGGTCGGGCAGCGGGTCGTCGGCGTGCACGGACACCAGCAGGACGCCGTCCACCCGGTGCGCGGCCAGGTACTCGGCGAGCCGGCGGCGCTCCTTGTCGCTGCCCGCGAAGATCAGCAGAAGCTGCATCTCCGTGTCCGCCAGCTCGGCGCCGACGCCCTTCAGCATGTCCGAGAAGTACGGCTCCGCGAAGAAGCGGGTCTCCGGCTCGGGGACGACCAGGGCGATGGCGTCCGTGCGGTTGGCGGCCAGGGCGCGGGCGGCCGTGTTCGGGACGTATCCGAGTTCGGCGACCGCCGCCTCGACGGCCGCGCGGGTGGCGTCGCTGACCCGGGGCGAGCCGTTGATGACCCGGGAGACCGTGCCGCGACCGACCCCGGCACGAGCGGCGACCTCCTCCAGGGTCGGCCGGCGGCCGCCCCGGCTCCGCCCACTGCTGACCGCCATGGTCGCCGCCTTCCGTTCGCAGCATTCAGGCCAGGAATGTAACAGTCGTCGCCCCGGCCCTCCCCGGCCCATTCTCCCTCGCCGGACGGCGGATTCCCGCACCGGGCGGCAGGAAGGCGCGGCGGGGACGGCGGGTGTCAGGGCGGCGTCCGTGCAGGCCGGTGTCCGAACCCGGCCGGGTCCCGCCGCCGGGTCCCGCCGCCCGGCGCCCCTCGCGCCCGTCCCGCTCCCTCAGGCGAGGGCGCCGCCGGACGACGTGCGGGGTCCGGCCGGGGTGCGGTCCCGGCCTGCGGGACGGACCGGCCTCACTCCTGCCCGGCGGCCGGCAGCGCGTTGCGGCGGATCACCTCGGCGTACCAGTGGGCGCTCGCCTTGGGGATGCGGCGCTGGGTGGAGTAGTCGACGTAGACCGCGCCGAAGCGCTTCGAGTAGCCGTAGGACCACTCGAAGTTGTCCAGCAGGGACCACAGGAAGTAGCCGCGCACGTCGGCCCCGTCGGCCACCGCCCGCCGGACGGCCTCCAGGTGCGCGTGCAGGTAGGCGATCCGCTGCGGGTCGTTCACCCGGCCCTCGGGTGAGACGTAGTCGTCGAAGGCGGCGCCGTTCTCGGTGACCATCAGCGGCAGCCGGGGGTGCGACGCGGCCAGGCCGGTCAGCAGGGTGTGCAGACCGTCGGGGTCGATGGCCCAGTTCATCGCGGTGAGCTGGTCGTTGGCGAGGTGGAAGTCGACGTGCTCGGAGCCGGTCCACGGGGAGTGGTCGCTCGCGCCGTGGCCGTCGTTCTTGGTGCCGGTGCCGTCGCCGGCGGACACCACGGTCGGGGCGTAGTAGTTGACGCCCAGCACGTCGATGGGACGGGAGATCTCCTCCAGGTCGCCGTCGTGCACCAGCGCTGCCCAGTCGACCAGGTGCGCGGTGTCGGCGATCAGGTCCTCGGGGTAGGCGCCGTCCAGCACGGGCCCGGTGAAGACCCTGTTGCCGACCGCGTCGATCCGGCGGGCGGCCTCGGCGTCCTCGGGGCTGTCGGTGAGGGGGCGCACCTCGTGCAGGTTCAGGGTGAGGGAGGTCTGCGCGGACGCCGGCAGGTTCGCGCGCAGCGCCCCGACCGCCAGGCCGTGGCCCAGGTTGAGGTGGTGGGCGGCGCGCAGGGTGGCGGCCGGGTCGGTGCGGCCGGGGGCGTGCACACCGGAGCCGTAGCCCAGGAACGCCGAGCACCAGGGCTCGTTGAGGGTGGTCCACAGCCCGACGCGGTCCCCGAGGGCCCGGCCCATGATCTCCGCGTAGTCGGCGAAGCGGTGCGCGGTGTCGCGCTGCGGCCAGCCGCCCGCGTCCTCCAGCTCCTGCGGCAGGTCCCAGTGGTAGAGGGTGGCGACGGGGGTGATGCCCGCCTCCAGGAGCTCGTCGGTGAGCCGGCGGTAGAAGTCGAGGCCGCGCTCCACGGCGGGGCCGCGGCCGGTGGGCTGGACCCGCGACCAGGAGATCGAGAAGCGGTACGCGCCGAGGCCGAGGTCCTTCATGAGCGCCACGTCGTCGCGGTAGCGGTGGTAGTGGTCGGCGGCGATGTCGCCGGTGTCGCCGTTGCGCACCTTGCCGGGGGTGTGGCTGAAGGTGTCCCAGATGGAGGGGGTCCGGCCGTCCTCCGCGGCGGCGCCCTCGACCTGGTACGCGGCGGTGGCGGCGCCCCAGACGAAGCCCGACGGGAAGGAGGTGTCTGCGGCCGGCTCGGCTTTGGTCTCGGTTCGTACGGCAGTCATGGAGAGAACGCTCCCAAGTGGCGTGAGGAAGGGCCGGTGGTCCGGCGATGGGGGGAAGCGGACGGGGCACGGCACTGGGCGCCCGGCCGGGCCCGGCCCGCGGGCGGGGCGGGCCGTACGGAACGGCGAACGGGGGGCGGGGCCTGGTGCCGGCCCCCCGGCGGTCGCCCGGGTCAGCCCTTGACTGCGCCCGCCATGATGCCGCCGACGATCTGCTTGCCGAAGACGACGAAGACCAGCAGCAGCGGCAGGGCGCTGATCAGCGCTCCGGCCATGACGATGCTCTGGTCAGGGGTGTAGGAGGCGCTGAGCTGGCCGAGTGCCACCTGGAGGGTGGGGTTGTCCTGGTTCAGGGCGAGGAAGGGCCAGAAGAAGTCGTTCCACGCCTGCACGAACGTGAGCATGCCGAGGACCATCATCGCGGGCCGGGCGGCGGGCAGGACCACGTTCCAGACGATGCGGATGTTGGTCGCGCCGTCCACCTTGGCCGCCTCGATCAGCTCGTAGGGCAGCGCCTCCAGCAGGTACTGGCGCATGAAGAAGACGCCGAACGCGCCGACCAGGGTCGGGAAGATCACCGACTCCAGCTGTCCGCCCCACCCGATGTCCGCCATCATCATGAACAGCGGGACGACGCTGAGCTGCGGCGGAATCGTCAGGGTGGCGATGACCGCGGTCATCAGGGCGCCGCGGCCGCGGAAGCGCATCTTGGCGAAGGCGTATCCGGCCAGGGTGCAGAAGAACAGCGTGGCCGCGGTGATGCAGCCGGCCACGATGAAGCTGTTCACGATGGCCTTGCCCAAGTGGGCCTGGTCCCAGGCCGCTTGGAGGTTGCTCCACAGCCGGCCGCCCGGCAGGAACGGCGGCGGGCTGTCGAGGACGCGCTGCTGGTCGTGGGAGGCGGCCACCAGCGTCCAGTACAGCGGGAAGACGGAGCCCAGGCCGACGACGATCAGGGCGGCATAGGTGAACGGGCCGCCCTTGAGGTGCTGGCCGGCGCCGAGCTTGAAACGGCCGCCGCCCTTGTCGGCGGAGGCGGGAAGCGGTGCCGGGGCGAGGTCCGGCACGGTCTTGGTGGGACTGGTCGTGGTCATCGATATCGCTCCCGTCAGGCCGCGCTCTTGCGCACGAACCGGCCGACGATCCAGTTGATCAAGGCGATGAGCAGCAGCAGGACGAGCATGGCCCAGGCCACGGCCGCCGCCGGGCCCAGATGCCCCAGCTTCCAGCCGTAGTTGAAGAGATAGATGCTGAGGGTCTCGTACTGGTGCTCGCTGCCTCCGACGGCGCCGATCGTGCCGCCCTGCAGCAGCAGGGGCTCACCGAAGAGCTGCATGGAACCGATCGTCGAGATGACGATGGTGAACAGGATCGTCGGTCGCAGCGAGGGGATGGTCACCTTGCGGAACTGCTGCCAGCGCGTCGCACCGTCGATCGACGCCGCTTCGTACAGGTCGGTGGGCACGGCCTGCATGGCCGCCAGATAGATCAGGGCGTTGTAGCCGGTCCAGCGCCAGATCACGATGACGGAGATGGCGATCTTGGACGTCCACTCGCCGTCGCCCCAGTCGGTGTCGCCGAAGCCGACGAAGTGGAGCACCCAGTTGAGCAGACCGCCGTCGGGCCGGAAGACCAGGGCGAAGACCAGGGCCGCGGTCGCCACCGAGGTGGCGTACGGGGTGAGGATCACCGTCCGCCAGAAGGTGCTCGCGCGCAGCTTGTAGTTGAGCAGGTGGGCCAGGCCCAGCGCCACGAGCAGCTGCGGGACGGTGGAGATGACGCCGATCACGAAGGTGTTCGTGACGGCCGTCCAGAACTCGGAGTCCTGGAGGATCTTGGCGAAGTTGTCCCAGCCGACCCACTCGGACTGGTCGAGGCCCGTCATCTCCACCCGGTGCAGGGCTATCCAGCCCGTGTACAGGAGCGGGTAGAGCCCGAACGCGCCGAAGATGAGGAAGAAGGGGGCGATGTACGCGTACGGCGACGCCTTGTCGTCGAGGCGCCACAGCCGCGTACGCCACGCGCTGGGTCCGTTCGACGTGACGCCGGAGCCGCCGGGTGGCGGGGTGTGGGCACCCCGTGTGGGGGTTGTCGTTGCCACGGAGGGAGTCCTTCCCTGGAGAGCTGGGCCGGGTAGGGGCGGAAGGCGGGCTCACGGGCCGGACGCCGGTCCCGCCGCCCGCGCGGATCGGTGCGGTGGCGAGCGGCCCGCGTTCCGGCGGCGCCGTGGCGCCTCCCGCCCGCGCGGAGCCTGTCACGCGGCTCGTGCCGCGCCGTCGGGCTCCGGTCGCCGACCCCGCGCGACCCGGTGCCGCGACGTCCGGCGGGTGTCTGCCGGACGCCCGGACGCCGCGGAGCAGACCGGCGCCGGACGGCCGACCTGGTGGGGACCACCTCCGCGCCCGCGGCGCGGGAGCCGCAGCAGGGCCCCGCGCGCCGCAGCGCGGTGCGGGCGGCCCGTGGGGCCGCCCGCACCGGCGGATGTCAGCCGATCACCTTGTCGATCGTGTCGGTCGCGGCCTTCCACGCGTCATCGGGCTTGGTGCCGCGCTTCTCCATGTTGTTGATCTGCGTGGAGATCGTGTCCTTGATCGTGGCGTCCTTCGGGCCGAGCACCGTCTCGGGGATGGCCTTGGCCTCCTCGGCGTAGATCTGGCCGATCGGGGCGTCGTTGAAGTACGGGAGCTTCGCGTCCTTGACGTCGGCGAGCTCGTAGGCCCCCTTGTTGGAGGGGAAGACACCGATCGCCTTGAACACGGCGGCCTGCTGCTCGGGAGCGGTCAGCCACTTGACCAGCTCGGTGGCCTCCTTGGTGTGCTTGCCGCCCTTGGGCACGGCCAGGAAGGAGCCGCCCCAGTTGGCCGCGGTGGCGCCGGGCGCGCGGCTGATGTCCCACTTGCCCTTGAAGGCGTCACCGGAGTTGATGGAGATCTGGCCGGCCATCCAGGCGGGGCACGCCACCGTGGCCACGGTGCCCTTGCGCAGCGCCGCCTTCCAGGGGTCGGTGAACTGCGGCAGGCCCTGGGTCAGCTTCTTCGACGCGGCCTCGGCGGAGAGGTTCCAGCCCTGCTGCACGGAGGGGCTGTCCTTGTAGACCGCCTTGCCGTCGGCGTCGTAGTACTGCTTCGGGGAGGAGCCGACGACCGCGTTGTACATGGCGCTCGCGGAGTCCATGAAGAAGGTGCCGGCGGGCGCCTTCGCCTTGAACTTCTCGCCGAGCTTGATGTAGTCCTCCCAGCCGCCCTTCACCGCGTTCGCGACGGCTTCGCGGTCGGCCGGCAGGCCCGCCTGCGCGAACAGGTCCTTGCGGTAGCACAGGGACATCGGGCCGATGTCGGTGCCGGCGCCTATGACCGTGCCGTCCTTCGCGGTGGCCTGCTTCTCCTTCCAGGAGACCCAGTCGGCCACGTTGATGGTCTTGCTCAGGTCGGTGAACTTGGCCGCCTGGGTGTCGGTGACCTCCTTGATGCGACCGACCTCGATGCCGGTGACGTCCGCCAGACCGCTGCCCGTGTTCAGCTGCTGAAGAAGCTTCGGGTAGTAGTCCTGCTCGTTGGCGGTCGTCTCCTCCGTCACCGTGATGTTCGGGTGCAACGTGTGGTACTTCGCGAACAGACCGGCTTCCTTGTAGCCGAACTGCCCGAAGTCGGCCACCTTGAGAGTGATGTTCCCGTTGGAGTCCGAGGCGTCCGAGCCGCCGTCGTCGCTGCAGCCGGTCAGCAGCAGCGCCGAGGCCGTCAAGACCGTGGTGGTCAGGGCCGCTGCTCTGCGGCCGCGACCGCCGCTGGTACGGGTGATGCGCATTCCACTACTCCTTGTTCCAGTGGGGAACGGGATCTCAGGAATCGGACCGCCGGGGTTCGACGCTCCCGACCTGCCCTCTCGATTCGAGCGGTGGCCAGCCACAGCACATGGCGTGCGGTGAAAACGTGCTGGTCAACGGTGCGCCATGTGCGTCAGAGGGAAGGGCTGTTGGTGGTTCGGTTCACGGAGGAGAGGGCCCCCGACCGTCCGTGGGACCGCTCCCACGCGGCATGCCGGAAGACTCCTTGCTGCCGGACCGGGTGTCAAGACTTGAAAACGGCGTTGTTGCGCAAGCGTGTTCTCTGCGTCACGTGAATGTGTCGCACCGGACGGGATCACCCGCCCTGACATCACCCGGCCCCCCGCAGGAATCACGCAGGTCACGAACGGATCGGCGCGCGGCACGGGAGCCCGGCGCCGCCCGCCGGCGTCCGCGCCCGGTTTTTCCGGCCCGGAACGGGGCGAGTTCACCGGGGCCGCCGGAAGGTGAACGATCAGCCCCGCGCCGCACCGGAGCGAGGCGCCGCAGGGCGGTGCGGGAATCGACGTGACCGACGGGGCCGGGATGCGGAGGGCGGATTCCGGCTGCGGCGCGCGGGCGCGCGGGAGGGGAACCCGGAACGAGGCCGCGCCCGCGCCGACGGAATGCGCGGCGCAGGACCGGACCTTTTCCCCTCCTCCTTCCCGCGCCCCCCTTTTGCCGTGGGAGCGCTCCCATGCATAATGGGCGCTCACCCGACTCACGGGAGCGACTTCATGTCCGACCTGATGACCGCGGCCTTTCCTCCGTCCTTCCTCTGGGGCGCCGCGACGTCCGCCTACCAGATCGAGGGGGCGGTGCGGGAGGACGGCCGTACGCCGTCGATCTGGGACACCTTCAGCCACACGCCGGGCAAGACGGCCGGCGGCGACTCCGGCGACATCGCCGTCGACCACTACCACCGCTTCCGCGACGACGTGGCGCTGATGGCGGACCTCGGCCTGACGGCGTACCGCTTCTCCGTCTCCTGGTCCCGGGTGCAGCCGACGGGCCGCGGGCCCGCGGTGCAGGTGGGCCTGGACTTCTACCGCCGCCTGGTCGACGAGCTGCTCTCGAAGGGCATCAAGCCGGCCGTCACCCTCTACCACTGGGACCTCCCGCAGGAGCTGGAGGACGCGGGCGGCTGGCCCGAGCGGGACACCGCACACCGGTTCGCCGAGTACGCGCAGATCGTCGGCGAGGCGCTCGGCGACCGCGTGGAGCACTGGATCACGCTGAACGAGCCGTGGTGCAGCGCGTTCCTGGGCTACGCGTCCGGGGTGCACGCACCGGGCCGGACCGACCCGGCCGCCTCGCTGAAGGCGGCCCACCATCTGAACCTGGCGCACGGACTGGGCGCCTCGGCGCTGCGCTCGGTCATGCCGGCCCGCAACGAGGTGGCGCTCAGCCTCAACTCGTCGGTCGTGCGCCCGCTCTCCCCGGGCAACGCCGAGGACCTCGCGGCCGTCCGGAAGATCGACGACCTCGCCAACGGCGTCTTCCACGGCCCGATCCTGAAGGGCGCCTACCCGCAGACGCTGCTGGCGGCGACCTCGTCGCTGACGGACTGGTCGTTCGTCCTCGACGGCGACCTGCGCAGCATCAACCAGCCGCTGGACGCGCTGGGCCTGAACTACTACACGCCCACCCTGGTCTCGGCGGCGGACGCGGAGCCGAGGGGGCCCCGCTCGGACGGCCACGGCGCGAGCGCCCACTCCCCCTGGCCGGGCGCGGACGACGTCGCCTTCCACCAGACTCCGGGTGAACGCACGGAGATGGGCTGGACGATCGACCCGACCGGGCTGCACGAGCTGATCATGCGCTACGCCGAGGAGGCCCCGGGCCTTCCCCTGTACGTCACGGAGAACGGCGCGGCCTACGACGACAAGCCCGACGCGGACGGCCGCGTCCACGACCCGGAGCGCATCGCGTACCTGCACGGTCACCTCTGCGCGGTGCGCCGCGCGATGGCGGACGGCGCGGACGTCCGCGGCTACTACCTCTGGTCCCTGCTCGACAACTTCGAGTGGGCGTACGGCTACGAGAAGCGGTTCGGGGCGGTGTACGTCGACTACGCGACGCTCGCCCGCACCCCGAAGTCGAGCGCGATCTGGTACGGCCGGGCCGCAAGGACGGGGACCCTGCCGGAGGTCGGGACGGCCTGACCGCAGAGCCACCTGCCCGGGGAAAGGGGCAGGGGAGGGGAGGGCGCGGCAGGTTGTGGGGGCTTGCCGCGCCCGGGCCGTCCGGGGGTGGTCGAGCCGGGCAGCGGGGCCGAGGTGCGCCGCCGGTCACCGAAGCAGCGTCAGCGACACCACCGCGACCAGGGCGGCGACGGCGACGGCCGCCCAGGCGAGGGCCGTGAGGCGCTGTCTGCTGGGACGGCCGATCACCTCGATGCCGGCGGTCCCCGGGAAGGCGTAGTAGACCCGGTCCGGGTCGGTGCGCACCACGACCCTGGCCAGCGGCAGGCAGCGGAGCTCCACCCGGCGTCGCACCTCCCCCTCCGTCTCGGCCAGGAGCGGCGCGATCCGCTTGGCCTGGGCGTCTTCCAGGAACTCCGGTAGCTCCTCGGAGGGCGAGGAGAGCACGGCCGTGTGCCAGCGCCCGGCGCCGTCCGCCCTCAGCCGGGTCAGGGGCGGGTAGACGGGCTTGATCCCGTCGGGGGCCGGCGTGTGGGTGATCACCCCCTCGGTCCACACGGTGAACAGGCCCGCGCCCCCGCACTTCTCGTGCCGCAGACGTTTCGCGCCCTTGCACGTGCCGCAGACGGCCCGGCCCGTGCCGGCGCAGGCCGGGCACTTCAACTGCCGCTCCCCCAGGCACTTCGGGCACGCCACGTCGGGGCGCCGGCACCGTTTGCAGGGGGCGCGCTCCTGCGCCCCCTCGGTGCGAGGGCGGTGCGGCCGGGCCCGGCGGGTGCGCGGATGGCCGGTGCCGTCGCACTCCCAGCACGCGTCGGGGCCGCCCTGGCAGACGTCGCACTCGACGTACCGGGCGCACCGGCTCCCGCCGCGGCCCGCGCAGCCGGGGCATTCCCGCTTGCCGTCGACGCAGTCGCCGCACGGTTCCTCCGCCGGCGAGCCCTCCCGCACCAGCTCGATCCGCCGCGCGGTCCCCGGATCGTCGGGCGGGGCGACGGGATGGGTGTCGAGGTCGGTGTACGTCGGCCGGCCCGCGATCGCGCCCCGCCTGCCCTTGACCCTCATCGGCCGCTCGGTCCGCCGCTCGACGGAACGGACGATGCGGCACTCCAGGACCGACTGCCAGGAGAGCGCCGCCGCGCCGGGCACGGTGAGGTGAGCGGCGGCGCCCTGCCGGGAGACGTGCCGCTCGACCGCCTTGAGCATCTCTTCCTCGGACGGCGCCTCGGCCAACGCGCTTCCCCTCACCGGCGGGTGACACTCGCGGGAAGAGCAGGGTAGGAGGCGTCCGGCCGGGCGGCAAGAGGGCCTCGCGCCCCGGTCACGTTCCGCGCGGCTCCCGTACCACCGCGACGCCGCCGGGCGGGACCGTCACCGAGCCGTGCGCCGCCGGTCGTCCGGTGAGGAGTTCGACCGCCCCGGCGGCCACCGCCACTTCGGCTCCCGTCCCGCCGTGGTCGATGAGGAAGAGGTAGTCGGCGTCGCTCCCCCGCCGCCGGGCCGCCTCCACGCCCGTCGGCACGTCCGCGAGCACCGGCCGCACGCCGGCTTCCTCACGGATCCGGGTGAGCAGCGCCGCCAGCGTGTGCGGGTCGGGCAGGGTGGCCAGGTACCAGGCGGCGCCGGCGCCGTACGCATGCCGGGTGACCGCGGGGACGCCGGTCAGGGGGCCGTCCGTGTACGAGATCACCGTCTGCGCACCCGCCGGCCGGACCCGCTCCGACCACAGCGACGCCGTGCCGCCCCCGCTCAGCCCCACCGTCTCCTTCGGCAGCAACGGGAAGAGCTCGTCCGTGCTGACGCCGAGCGCCGCGCGGAACGCGCCCGGGTAACCGCCCAGCCGCACATGGCAGTTCTCGTCGACGGCCCCGCTGTGGAAGCCGACCGCCAGGGTGCCGCCCCGCTCGGCGAAGCCGGTCAGGTTGGCCGCGCCCGCGTCGTCGACCAGGTACAGGCTCGGCGCGAGGACCAGGCGGTACGCCGACAGATCCGCGTCGGGGCGGACGAAGTCCACGGCGACGCCCGCCCGCCACAGGGGCTCGTACCAGGACCTCGTCAGCTCCAGGAAGCGGACCTGCTCGCTGGGCTGCGACGGAAGTTCCAGCGCCCAGCGGGCGTCCCAGTCCCAGACGATCGCCGTCTCGGCGGTGCCCGTGCTGCCGCGCACCTCCGCCAGCGCCCCCAGGTCCGCGCCGAGCGCCACGACGTCCCGCCAGATCGCGCTGTCGGTGCCCGCGTGGGGCAGCATCGCCGAGTGCCACTGCTCGGCGCCCGCCTTGGCGGCCCGCCACTGGAAGTAGGCGATGCCGTCCGCGCCGCGCGCCACGTGCGCGAGGGCGTTGCGGCGCAACTCCCCCGCCTTCTTGGCCCGGTTGACGGGCTGCCAGTTCACCGCGCCCGTGGAGTGCTCCATCAGCAGCCAGGGGCGGCCGCCCGCGAGCGAGCGCACGACGTCGCCGCTCATCGCGATGTCGATCTCCGACTCGGGGTCGGTGGAACGCAGGTAGTGGTCGTTGGAGACGACGTCCAGCTCCGGCGCCCAGCGCCAGTAGTCCAGCGCGTCGAAGTTGTACATCACCATGAAGTTGGTGGTGGCGGGGACGGTGGGAGCGGCCGCTGCCAGCACCTCCCGCTCGGCCGTGCACAGCGACAGCAGTTCGTCGCTGCAGAAGCGGCGCCAGTCCAGCCGGTGGGTCGGGTTGGGAACCGCGCCGGTGGCGCGCGGCGGCAGGATCTCGTCCCAGTCGTAGTACCACTGGCTCCAGAACGCGGTGCCCCAGGCGTCGTTGAGCACCGCCAGGTCGTCGCCGTACCGGGCCCGCAGCCAGCGCCGGAAGGCCTGCGCGCTCGTGTCGCAGAAGCACTCCGCGTTGTGGCAGCCGTACTCGTTGTGGACGTGCCACATGACCACCGCCGGGTGGTCGGCGTACCGCTCGCCGAGCACGCCCGCGATCCGCAGCGCCGCCTCGCGGTAGGCCGGGCTGCTCGGGCAGAACGTCTGACGGCTGCCGTACGACAGCGCGCGGCCGTACCGGTCCACCGGCAGGGCCTCGGGGTGGGCCCGGAAGAACCAGGCCGGGGGCGCGGCCGTGGGGGTGGCCAGGTCGGCGGCGATGCCGTGGGCGTGGAGCAGGTCGAGGACGCGGTCCAGGCGGGTGAAGTCGTGGACGCCCTCGGCGGGTTCCAGCAGCGCCCACGCGAAGATGTTGACGCTGACCATGTTCACACCGGCCTCGGCCATGAGCCGCATGTCCTCGGCCCAGACCTCCTCGGGCCACTGCTCGGGGTTGTAGTCGCCGCCGTAGGCGATGCCGGGGACGTTCAGCGGGCGCTCCATCACCGGCCTCCCGACAGCAGCCGGCGCGTGGTGTGCACGCCCCATTCGTCGAGTGACAGCAGCCGGTCGCTGGAGGCCATGAGTCCGCCGGTCGCCGCCACGTGCGCGGCCCACCGCTCCCTGGTCTCCACCGCCGGGCGGGCCATCAGGCAGTCGGGGTCGTTGGTCCAGAGCCGGCCGTGCTGCCACTGGCGGCCTGCGCCGGTGAACTCGGCCGGGTCCTGGCCGGGCTGGCTGTAGTCGTCGGCCTCGGGGCGGCGGTGCGGGGCGGTGTCGGGGCTGACCCGCATGGCGTCGAACAGGCCGAGGGAGGGCAGGATCGGCGCTCCGCAGCCCAGCAGGTACGCGTCCGCGCCGATGGCCTCGCGGATGAGCGCGATGCCGCTGCGGTAGGCGGCGGTCGCGTCCGCGCCGTCGTCGTGCCGGACGCCGTCCAGCGCGCCCGCGTACAGGAAGTCGACCTTGAAGTAGTCGTAGCCCTCGGCGCGCAGGGTCCGGAAGACGTCCGTCAGGTACGCCGCCGCCTCGGGGTGGGTGGTGTCCAGGACGCGCAGGTCGTGGCCCCAGTTGCGGCCGGCGTGCGCGAAGCCGCCGTCGGGGTCGCGGACCAGCCAGTCCGGGTGGACGGTGGCCAGTTCGCTCGCCGGGTCGACGAGGAAGGGGGCGGTCCAGATGCCGGCCCGGCGGCCGCGCGCCCGGATGGCGTCCGCGATGCCCTCGCGGGAGCGGAAGCGGCCGGAGAGGGTGAGCCAGTCGCCCAGGGCCCGCTGGTAGCCGTCGTCGATCTGGACGACGTCGACGGGCAGGTCGAGGGTGTCCATGGCGCGGAGGTTCTCGTGGACGTCGTCCTCGGTGACGGCGGTGAAGTACTCGTACCAGGAGCACCAGACGGTGGGCGCCGGGCGGGGGGCCGCGAGGCCGCAGGACGTGGCCCAGTCGGCCAGGGTGGCCTGGACGTCCGCGCCCTCCGCCCCCGCGTACTCCTTCACGGGTCCGTCGGCGGTGACCTCGGCGTGACCCGCCCGGGCGGTCAGCCGGATCGAGGGGACCTCCCGGGCCGGGTCCGTCGCCGCCCACAGGCGGACCGGGGAGCCGTCGCCGGGGTCCAGGGCCAGCAGCCCCTCCCCCTGGAAGGCGCCCGCGGGGACGGTGACCCCGGGGCGGTAGCAGACGGTCGCCCAGTTGGCGTTCGTCGGACGGTGGGGGCGCGCGTCGAGGGCGTACGCGCCGCTCGGGCTCCAGGACTGCCACCCCTCCTCGTGGACGCGCGCGCGGCGCGGGTCCACGGGGACGGTGGCCACCGGGGTGAAGGGGTGGTGCACGGAGGTCTCTTTCACGGAGGAACGGGCTCAGCCCTTGTTGGCGCCGAGGGTGAGGCCGCTGACGAACTGGCGCTGGAGCACGAAGTACACGGTCAGGGTGGGGATCGCGGTGAGCAGGGCGCCGGCGGCGACCAGGTTGGGGTCGGTGAAGTACTGGCCGGAGAGGTTGCTCAGGGCCGAGGTGATCGGCATGTTCTCGCCGGTGGAGATCAGCACGATCGCCCAGAAGAAGTCGTTGTAGATCCAGATGGACAGCAGCGTGGCCAGGGCGGCCATCGCGGGCCTGCACAGCGGGAGCACGATCTGCCAGTACATGCGCCACACCGAGGCGCCGTCGACGAGGGCGGCCTCGGTCAGTTCGTGCGGCAGCATCCGCATGTAGTTGCTGAGCACGAACGCGCAGAAGCCGGACTGGAACGCCACGTGGATCAGCACCAGGCCGAGCGCGGAGTCGTAGAGCTTGCCGCTCATGGTGACGCCGGGCAGGTCGACCAGGAGGTACAGGCGGTACAGCGGGGTGATGATGACCTGCTGGGGCAGCAGGTTGCCGGCCGTGAAGACCAGCAGGAGCGCGATGTTGAGCCGGAAGTCGAAGCGGCTGACGTAGAACGCGACCATCGATGCCAGCAGCAGCGTGAGCAGCACGGCCGGGACCGCGATGATCAGCGTGTTGCCGAAGTAGTGCATCATGTCGGACTGCTCGAACGCGTTCTTGAAGTTGTCGAGGCTGAGCTTGTCCGGCCAGGAGACGTAGCCCTTGTCGCTGGTCTCCGCGTAGGGGCGCAGGGCCGCGAAGACCGCCCACAGCAGCGGGGCGAGCCAGGCGAGCGCCGTGACGACGAGGAAGGTGTGCAGCAGGACGCGCGCCGGGCGGACGGGGGCGCGCTTCTTCGCCGCGAGGGCCGTGCTCATGCGCGCCGCTCCTTCCGGAAGGTCGCGATCAGGTACGGGATGATCACGGCGAGGGAGATGACCAGCAGGACGACGGCGATCGCGGAGCCGTATCCGATCCGGCTGGACTCGCCGATGATGTTGTTGGTGATCAGGATCGACAGCAGCTCGGTGCCCTGGGCGCCCTTGTTGAAGACGAAGACCAGGTCGAAGGCGCGCAGCGCCTCGATGATGGTGACCACCAGCACGACCGTGTTGGTCGGGCGCAGGGTGGGGAAGATGACGTTCTTGAACGTCTGCCACTCGTTCGCGCCGTCCAGCGAGGAGGCCTCGCGCAGGGACGGGTCGACGCCCTTGAGGCCGGCCAGGTAGAGGATCATCATGTAGCCGGTGTGCCGCCAGGACGCGGCGACCAGCACGGCCCACAGGTTCAGGTGCGGGTCGCCGATCCAGTCGATGTAGTGGCCGGGCTTGTTGGCCCCGATCAGGCTGTTGATCAGGCCGGTGTCGGGGTTGTAGATCAGCTGCCAGACGAACCCGGTGACCGCCAGCGACATGACGACCGGCAGGAAGAACGCGGTCTGGTAGACCCGGCTGAAACGGATCTTCTTGTCCAGCTGCATGGCCAGGAACAGGCCGAGCGGGGTCGGGATCAGGATGAGCACGACGAACCAGATGACGTTGTGCTCGACGGCGGGCCAGAACTGCGGGTTGTCGGTGAACAACTGCTTGAAGTTGTCCAGGCCGACCCACTTGATGGAGTCGAAGCCGATGCCGTCCCAGGTGGTGAAGGCGAGGGCGATCGAGGCGAGGGCGGTGACCCAGACCAGGGCCACGTGCAGGACCGTGGGCACGCCGGCCATGAAGGCGAGCGTGACGCGGTCACGGCGGGTCAGCAGGCGCTTGTGCCCCTGCGGGACCCGCGTGTCGGCAGGCGCGGGGCCCGGAGGCGGCGCGGGGGCCGCCTCCGGGCTCGTCGAGGAGGTGTCGATGCTCATGAGGATGCGAAGATCGTCTTCTTCTGGCGCTCGATCGAGGACAGCAGGCTGTCGACGCCCTTGGGGTTCTGCAGGAACTTCTGCAGGCCTGGCTGCATCACCGTGGAGGTGAAGTCCGGGCGGGAGTCGCGGTCCATGAACTGGGTGAGGCTCTTGGCCTCGCTGATCATGGTGTACGCCTTCTTCTGCAGCGTCGTGTACGACGAGGTGTCGGCCTTGCTGGAGGCGGCCACCACGCTGGAGTCGGCCTTCAGGTAGATCTGCTCGGCCTCCGGCGTGCCCAGGAACTCCAGAAGCTTGACGACGCCGTCGTGGTTCTTCGGGGCCTTGCTGACCATGAAGCCGTCGGTGGGGGCCTCGACGGTGTCCTGGCCGTAGGCGGAGTTGATCTCCGGGAAGGCGAAGAAGTCGAGGTCGTCCAGGTCGGCCTTGTCGGTGAACTGCTGCGCCACGAACGAGCCCAGCATGTACATGCCCGCCTTCTTCGACACCAGCGTCTGCGCGGCGTCCTGCCAGGTGCGGCCCATGAACCCGTCCTGGTGGTAGGGCAGCAGCTCGGCCCAGTGGTCGAAGACCGCCTTCACCTTCGGGTCCGTCCACGCCTCCTTGCCCGCCATCAGGGACTTGTGGAAGTCGTAGCCGTTCAGGCGGAAGTTGATCTGGTCGAAGGTGCCCATCGCCGGCCAGGCGTCCTTGTCGCCGAAGGCGATCGGGACCAGGCCGTCCTTCTTCATCTGCTTGCACAGGGTGACCAGCTGGTCCCAGGTGGTGGGGACCTGGTAGCCGTGCTGCTGGAAGACGCTCTTGCGGTAGAAGAGCGCCCACGGGTACGTGTACAGCGGCACGAAGTAGTACTTGCCGTCCTCGCCCTTGGACAGCTGCTTCATCGCGTCGGGGAAGTTGCCCCCGATCTTCTGCCACACGTCGTCGATCGGCGAGGCGAGCTTCTTGGCCGCGAAGAACTGCATGCGGTAGCCGGCGAACCAGTTGAACACGTCGTCCGGGGTGCCCTGGAGGTAGGAGTTGATCTGCTCCTGGAACGTGTTGTGGTCCTTGGTGTTCACGTCGACCGAGATCCCGGACTGCTTCTTGAAGGCCGCGTAGATCTCGGCGAAGGCCTTCTTCGGCACCGCGTCTGAGGCGTTGGAGCCGAGGGAGACGGTCTTCGGGTCGGCGGCCGAGCCACTGGAGCCGCAAGCGGACAGCAGCGGCATTCCGGCGCCCAGGACGGCCGCCCCGCCTATGCCGCGCAGCAGCGTGCGGCGGCTCGGGGAGGGGAGGGAGAGACGGCCGGAGGGGGAAAGGTGATGCATGAACGGCTCCTGACGCGAGGTTCAGCCATGAGGGCGACTGAAAGCTGATCACAATCGATCAGAAATCAACTCGACCGAACACGAGGTGGCGCAATAACAGCCGCATGTCCGGTCATGCGTCAAGAGCCGTCGCTTTCATTTGTCGAAACGTAATCGACACACCTTGATCACTTGTTCTCCACATTCTTGATCAACCGGCGGCTGCGACCGGTCACTTGAAGGCCGCGAAGGCCTTCGAGAAGGCGGAAGGCGCCTGGAGGATCGAGCTGCAGGTGGCGTCCGCGGAGCCCTTGGCGCCGCCCGCGCACTGCTTGTCCCGCGTCGCCGACCACATCGACAGCCATCCCAGACCCGTCGACTTCGCGAAGGCGACGAGCTGGGCGGCGTCCTCGACCTTGAAGACCTCGGAGGAGACGTCGTTCACGCCGATCATCGGCGTGACGGCGACGGTGTGCCACGCGGCACTGTCACTCAACCCGAGCACACTCTTGACCTGGGCCTGGGTGGCGGTGGCCGCCTGCTCGGCATAGGCGCCCATGTCACCGCTGTACGCGGGACCGTAGTCCATCGCCATGATGTTGACAGTGGCGATGCTCACGTTGTCGGCCTTCGCATCTGCGAGCAGACTCACACCGGCCTGGGTCAGCCCCTCGGGCATGACCGGCAGGGTGAACGACACGTCCAGGCCCGGATGCTGCCGCTGGAGCCTGGCGATGGCCTGGGCGCGCCGGGTGTTCGCGGCGGCGTCGGCCAGCGCCCCGCCCTCCACGTCGAAGTCGACCTTGGTGAGCCGGTAGGCGTCGACCGCCTTCCCGTACGCGGCCGCCAGAGCGTCCGCCGAGGAGCAGGTCGTGGCCAGCTCGGAACCGGAGGCTCCGCCGAAGGAGACCCGCACGTCGCCGCCCTTGGCGCGCAGCGCCCCGATCTGTGCGGCCACGCCGTCGCTCGCGAGGTCGCTCACCCCGCCCCACTTCGGCGTGCAGCCGCCGCCGTCGGTCACGAACGCGAGGTTGTAGTCCTTGACGCCGGTCGCGCTCACGTTCGCGAGGAGGTCGAAGGCGGGGTAGAGGGAGGTGTCGACGTAGGGGGCGAAGCCGGCCGAGGCGGGGGTGCCGGCCCCGGGACCGCCGCTCGCGCCCGGGGAGGGAGGGACGGGAGCGGTGGGGGCCGCGGTGGACGTGGGGGCGGACGTGGGCGAGGCGGTGGGGGCGGTGGAGGGTGCGGTGGACGCCGTCGGCCGCCCGCTCGGCTCGGGGGTCGCCCCGCCGTCGGCCGAACACCTGGCCCCGTCGACGAGACAGCCGACCGGGTCCCCGGCGCCGTCGACCACGAACCCGACGGTGACGGACTCCCCGGCGGTGAGCCCGTCGGCGTCCCACTTCGGCGGTGTCACGGTGACGTGCCGCCCGGCGACGCTCGCCGTCCCGTTCCACAGCGAACCGAGCTTCGCCCCGGCCGGCAGGTCGAACTCCAGCTTCCAGTCGGTCTCGGCCCCGGCGCCGTCGTTGGTCACCACGTACTGGGCGGTGTATCCCGTCGACCAGTCACTGGTCCTGGTGTACGCCGCCCCGACCCCGGCCGCGTGCGCGGTGCCGGTGACGAGCGCGACCCCGCCGCCCGCCACGGCTGCGGCGACCGCGCCCCCGATGACCTTGTTCCTGCCGCTGATCTTGCGCCGGTGCGTGCTCATGACGTGCCTGCCTTCGCTGTTCACGGGGGTTCCCGGAGGTGGGGTGCGGCAGCACGCTAGCGACGGCGAAAGGGACAAAGAGCCTGACAGGGACAGGGGTCGGGGATCTTAGGCCGCGCTTAAGGAAGGCATCGGGACCGGTTAAAGGTCGAGACCTGTCCACCCCTCGTGGAGCAGCACGACCCGGTCCCTCCGTCACCCGACCGCCAGGCGTCTGCGGCGTCGGACGGCGCCCCGGTGGCCCCTGCGCACCGGTTCACGGCCGTCCAGCTGTATCCAGACGCGGACCTCGGCGCCGCCCAGCACCGAGGAGCCGATGCGGACGTCGCCGCCGGTCGACTCCGCGAGACGGCGGACGATGTCCAGGCCGAGGCCCGTGGAGCCGGCCGCCCCCGAGCCGCGGCCGCGGGCCATCGCCGCCTCGGGGTCGGGTATGCCGGGGCCCGCGTCCGAGACGAGGACGATCACCGCGTCGTCGCCGTTGTGGACGTCGACCGCGAAGGCCGTGCCCTCCGGGGTGTGCCGGAAGACGTTGCCGAGGAGGGCGTCGAGGGCGGCAGCCAGGTCCGCTCGGGCCACGGGTATGCGCACCGGTCGGTCGACGCCGGCCGTGCGCACCTTGCGGCCCTCGTCCTCGGCGAGCGCCGACCAGAACGCCATGCGCTCGCGCACCACTTCGGCCGCGTCGCACCCGGCGCCGGGGCCGGGTGCGGCCGTCTGCGGTTTCGCCTCCCGGGCGGTGCGGATGATCGTGTCGACCTCGCGCTCCAGCTGGGCGACCGCCGTACGGGTCTGCTCGGCGGCCGGGGAGTCGCCGAGAGAGGCCGCGTTGAGCCGCAGGACGGTGAGCGGGGTACGCAGACGGTGGGACAGGTCGGCCGCCAACTCCCTTTCATTGGCCAGGAGTTGCACCACCTGATCGGCCATCGAGTTGAACGCGACCGCCGCCAGGCGCAGTTCGTTCGGCCCCTCCTCCGGCACCCTCGCGCCGAGCTTGCCCTCCCCCAGTTCGTGCGCGCCCTCGACGAGCCGCCTGGCCGGCTGCACCATGCGGACGCCGAGCCGGTCGGCGACCGCGACCGAGCCGACGACCAGCGCGACACCGACCGCCGCCAGCACCGCCCAGGCCGTGCCGACCCCGTTGCTCATCGCGGACTCGGGGACGTACACCTCGATCACCACGGTCCCCAGGCTCAGCGCGACGGGCTGGAGCAGCGCGGACCCGCCCGGGACGTCCGTCGTGGAGGCGCGGCCCAGCTTCCGCACGGCCGCGACGTCCGAGGCGGCGGCGCGCTGCCGGCCGAGGTCGACGGCCGGCCGGCCGTCGACCGCCGGCAGGTGCACGGCCATGCCGTCGTCGGAGCCGGCGGAGGCCACCACCCGCTCCAACTGATCGCGGTCGGTGGTGATGGACAGCGCCGGCACCACCACCGCGGCCTCCCGTTCCGCGTTGGAGAAGGCGCGGTCACGGGCCATCTCCTTGACGACCAGCCCGAGCGGGACGGCGAAGGCGACCACGACCATGGTGGTGACCGCCAGGCAGACCTTGACCAGAGCCCATCTCACAGCGCCGACGCCCCTTCCCCCGGTGGTTCGAGCTTCACTCCGACGCCCCGCAGGGTGTGCAGATAGCGCGGGCTCGCCGCCGTCTCGCCCAGCTTCCGCCGCAGCCAGGACAGATGGACGTCGATGGTCTGGTCGTCGCCGTAGGACTGCTGCCACACCTCGGCGAGCAGTTCACGGCGCGCGACGACGACACCCGGCCGGCCCGCGAGGAAGGCGAGCAGGTCGAACTCGCGGCGGGTGAGGTCGAGTCGTACGCCGTCCAGCTCGGCCTGCCGGCGCAGCGGGTCGACGGCCAGGCCGCCGATGCGCAGGACGCTGGACGGCGCGGCCTCCCCGGCGCCGGACCGGGCCCGGCGCAGCACGGCCGCCATCCTCGCCGACAGATGCTCCACCGAGAACGGCTTCGTCAGATAGTCGTCCGCGCCCGCGTTCAGCAACCGGACGATCTCCGCCTCGTCGTCGCGGGCGGTGGCGATGATGACCGGGACGTCCGTGATGCCGCGCAGCATCTTCAGGGCCTCGGAGCCGTCCAGGTCGGGCAGGCCGAGGTCGAGCACGACCACGTCGAAGCGGAAATGGGCGACCTCGCGCAGCGCCTCCAACGCCGTGCCCACGCTGCGCACGGTGTGCGAGGCGTCGGTCAGCTGCCGGATGAGCGCCGAGCGCACGAACTGGTCGTCCTCGACCACGAGCACACTTGCCATGCGCCGCAACCTACGCCATGCCGGCGAGCGCCATCCGGGCCTGTGGACAACTCGGCTCCTGTGGACGACCGGTGAGGCGCCGTACCGGATCGGGGGCACATCCGTGCGACACGGGTGAGACGGGTGGGGCAGGATGGCCCGCGATGCGCAGAGGACTCGTACACGTACTGGCCTGGTTGCTCGCCACCGGCGCGGCGGTCACGCTGTCGTGGTGGGGCGTCCACACGGTGATGGCGGGCACGGTCTACGACCCGCCGCGCGCCCTGCCGCTCACCGCGGCGGACGCCACCGCGCGGGAGCCGGGCCCCCGGGCCTCCTCGACGAGCCGTCCCACCCCGTCGGCCAGCCCGTCCCGGCGCCCGAGTCGCACGCCCGCCGCGCCGGCGCCTTCGAGGACGGCGACGGCGACGGCCGGCCCCTCCCCCGCCTCCTCCGCGACGGCCGGGAGCACCGTCAAGAGCTACGACACCGACGGCGGCCGGGCCGTCTTCGACCTCGGCCGGACCTCGGCGACGCTCGTCTCGGCCACCCCGGGCGCGGGCTGGTCCATGCAGGTGTGGAAGACGCAGTCGTGGATCCGCGTGGAGTTCGCCTCCGGGGCGGACCGGGTCTCGGTCTTCTGCACCTGGCACGACGGGCCGCCCCGGGTGGAGATCGGCACGTACTGACCGAGGTGCTGCCGCGGAAGGGCCGCGGAAGGGCCGCGGGAGGGGCCCGCTAGCGGAACACGGAGGGCGGGGGCGCCGGTGAGGCCACCGCCGTGGCGTCGGCGACCGGCGCGGCCCCGCCGGTGAAGTCCGTGAGCGCGCGGCCGTGTTCGACCCGGCCGGGGTGCGGATCGGAGGCGGCCCGGCGGGTCAGTTCGGCGATCGGCAGGGGCAGGTCGGAGGCGACGAGCACCGCGTTGCCGAATCGTCTGCCCCGCAGCACGGTCGGGTCGGCGACCAGCGCGAGATCCGGGAATCGCGCGGCCGCGGTGGCGATCTGACCGCGCAGATGGGTGAGCGGCGGACCGTCGGCGATGTTGGCGGCATAGCGCCCGCCGGGTTTCAGCGCCCTGCGGACCTCGTCGAGGAACTCGGCGGAGGTGAGGTGGGCGGGCGTGCGGGCCCCGCTGAACACATCGGCGATGACGAGGTCGGCCCAGCCGTCCGGCACCTTGGCGAGCCCCTCCCGCGCGTCGGCGGACCGGACCCTGATCCTGGCCCCGGGGTCCAACGGCAGCTCGCGGCGGACCAGTTCGACGAGGGGGGCGTCGCGTTCGACGACCTGCTGGGTGGAGCGGGGCCGGGTGGCGGCGACGTACCGCGCGAGCGTGAGGGCGCCGCCGCCGAGGTGCACCACCTGCACGGGCTTGCCGGGCGCGGAGGCGAGGTCGATGACATGGCCCAGGCGCCGCTGGTACTCGAAGGAGAGGTAGGAGGGGTCGTCGAGGTCGACGTGCGACTGGGGGGCTCCGTCGATGAGCAGCGTCCAGGCGCGCGGCCGCTCCCGGTCGGGCACGAGCTGGGCGAGCCCGCCGTCCACGGTCTCGACGACGTCGGCGGCGTCGGCGTCCCGCCCGCGCCGGGTGTTCCTGGACTTTGCCATGACAGCATTTTCGCAGGCCGACGGCGCTCCCCGTGCCCCCGGCCGGCACAGCGCGCCCGGCACGCGCGCGTGCGGGCGGCCGACCGCTCGCGCCCCGCGCGGGGCCCTCGCCTCACACGGCGACGGGATCCCTCACCGGCAGCTGTCCGCCGCCTCGATCAGCCGGGCCGCCTCGCCCAACGCCCGCCGCAGGACCGCCGGATCCGTCGCGAGGTCCGCCCCACCGGGCGGCACCAGCCAGTCCGAGCCCCGGGGCGGGGGTTCGGGGGCGAGTCTCAGCCCGCGGCCGTCGGTCCCGGTGCAGGTGCTGCCCGGCACGTCCCAGGCCGCCGCCGTGCCGGCCGGCACCACGAAGCCGAGGGTGTCGTCACCGTCGTCGTGCAGGACGGGTCCCATCCCGTCCCCGGCCGACGACGCCCTTCGCAGGATGTCGACCGCCTCCAACCCCTGACGGGTGGGCACCGTCACTAAGTCGCACGCCGCCACCGGCGACGTACGAGGATCGTTGCTCTGGCTGGTCTCCATCCCGGCCTCCACCGCGCAGCCCGCCTGTACTCCGCAAGGTTCAACGTCACACGGCGTCAAGGGCTACGGCGGAAGTCCGCCGCAAAGGATGGCATTTCATGGCAGATCACGGATGAGATATCCGGTTTGTAGCCAAACACCGCGTGACGGCCCGATCACAGCAGGTACGTTCTTGCCGCCGGGAACAAGGGTGCCACACGGACACCTCACCCCTGCTCCGGCATGGTTCGACGGTTCGCACGAGAGGACCCGGCCATGGCGTCGTCAACGGTGACCCCACCTCGGCCCGACCGGCCACCACGGCCCAACCTCGCCTTCCGACAGCTGCGCGGACACCGCTCACCGGCCGAGTTCGCCGCCCTCGTGCGGCGGGCCGCGCGCGAGATCGGCGAGCGGGTCAGCTGCGACGCGCGCTACATCGGGCGGGTCGAGGCCGGTGAGATCCGCTGCCCCAACTACGCGTACGAGCGGGTGTTCCTGCACATGTTCCCCGGCCGCACGCTCACCGACCTGGGCTTCGCACCTCGCTCGACCGTTCGCGGCCGGGGGGCGCGCACCGCCGAGGAAGCGCCGTGCGCGCACTTCCCGCGGCCGGCGCGCACCACGAGTGACGAGCAGGACACGGGTGAGACGGGTGGAGCGCACGAGCCGTATGACACGCAGAACCCGTACGACACGCACCACGACCACGAGGAGAGCGACGTGCTGCGTCGCGCATTCATGACCGGCGGAGGCGCCACCATGGCCGTCGCCACCCTGGGCCCCTTCGGATTCGCCCATGCCGCGTCCGCGGCCGCCCGCCCCGGGCGCCGCGCGGGGACGAGCGAGGCGGGCGCCCTGGAAGAAGCGGTCCGCAGGATCCGGCTGCTGGACGACCGGCACGGGGCCGACGGCCTCTACCGGCGCGCGGCCGCTCCGCTGCGCGCCGCCTACGCGCTGCTGGACGCCGGGACCACCCGGCAGACGACCTCCGACCGGCTCCACTCCGGCGCCGGGGAGCTCGCCATCTCCGTGGGCTGGCTCGCGCACGACTCGGGCCGCTTCGACGACGCCCGCTCGCATTACGCCGAGGCCCTGGCGACCGCGAGGATGGCCGGGGACCCGGCGCTGGAGGCGCACGCCTTCTGCAACACCGCGTTCCTCGCGCGCGACGCCGGCCGCCCCCGCGAGGCCGTGCGGGCGGCCCAGGCCGCACAGCGCGTCGCCCGCCCGCTGGGCTCGCCCCGCCTGATGTCGCTGCTCGCGCTGCGCGAGGCGGGCGGTTGGGCCGGGCTCGCCGACCGGGGCGGCTGCGAACAGGCCCTGGTGCGCGCGCAGGCCCTCTACGACCGGGGTCCGTGCGACCACGACCCCGAGTGGATGAGCTTCTACGGCGAGGCCGAGCTGGAGGGGCTCACGGCGCAGTGCTGGTCCACCCTGGGCGAGTGGCCGCGCGCGGCACGGCACGCCGGGCGGGCGGCAGAGCTGCAGGACCCGCACTTCACCCGCAACATCGCCCTGTACACGGCCGAGTTCGCGGACGACCTCGCGCGCGGGGGGCGGCCCGACGAGGCCGCGGTCGCCGGGATGCGGGTCCTGGACCTGCTCGACCAGGTCCAGTCGTCCCGGATCCAGACGATGCTGGCGGGAACGGCCAGGGTGCTGCTGCCGCACCGGCGCGCCGGCGGCGTCTCGACGTTCCTGGAGCGGCACGCCTCGACACCGCGCATGTCCTGAGGGACCCCCCCGGCGGCGTCGGGCGGCGTCGGGCGGCGGGTCGGGGACGCCGCGGACGACGACGCCGGCCGGGACGCCCCGACTCGGGCTCGCCCCCCCCACTCGGCTCGCCCGGCCCTGTTCGGACCGGCCCGCTAGCCGAGGTGGCCGAGGTCGTTCCAGCTCTCGATCGCCGGTTCGCCGTACGCCCAGCCCAGCACCGACAGCGACGTCGGGTTGAGGCGGATGCGCGCCGCGAAGTCCAGCGGCAGACCCAGCCAGCGTGCCCCGATGGAGCGGAGGATGTGACCGTGGGCGAAGACCAGGACGTCCCGGTCGGCCGAGCGGGCCCAGGCGACGACCTCGTCCGCGCGGGCCGCCACCTCGGCGAGGGTCTCGCCCTCGGGGACGCCGTCGCGCCAGATGAGCCAGCCGGGCCGGACGGCCTGGATCTCGGCGGGAGTCATGCCCTCGTAGGCGCCGTAGTGCCACTCCATGAGCGTGTCCCAGGTCGTGGCGCGTTCACCGAAACCGGCGAGCTCGCACGTCTCCCGCGCGCGGACCAGCGGGCTGGTGCGTATCTCCACGTCCGCGAGGCCCTCGTGGGGCGCCCGGTGCAGCCGCTCGCCCAGCAGTTTCGCGCCCCTGCGCCCCTCTTCCAGGAGGGGGACATCGGTCCTGCCGGTGTGCTTGCCGGACAGCGACCACTCGGTCTGTCCGTGCCGGGCCAGCAGGATGCGCGGTGCCATGGGGGACCTTTCCGGGAGAACCCCGGGACGAACCAGGGGGGAGATCAGGGGCCGATCCCCTCCATCATCGCTCACCCTGAACAGGGGCAACCCGGTGGGCGATCCCGGCGTCTTTGAGATCCGGGGCACTCATCGCCGGATCATGCACACGCCGTAAAGTGGCCTGTCCCGCGCCACCGGCGCCGCAGCGACGACACAGACGAGAAGGGGGAGGCGATCGGATGCCGCAGACCGAGACACCAGGCACCGAGGCGGCCCCGCGGACGCGGCTGCGCTGGTGGACCGAGCTGCCCCTGCTCGTGCTGGTGTACGCCTGCTACTCGGGGGGCCGGCTGCTCGCCCGGGGCGACGTGAGCACCGCGGTCGACCACGGCCTGGCGATCCTGCGCGTCGAGAAGTTCCTGCACATCAACGCCGAGCACCCGCTGAACAAGCTGTTCAGGACCGAGGCGTGGATCGGCGTGCCGGCCGACTTCTGGTACGCGTCGCTGCACTACCTGGTCACGCCCGCGATACTGATCTGGCTGTTCCGGTCCCGGGCGCTGCACTACCGGGCGGCCCGCACCTGGCTGATGACGTCCACCTTCATGGGCCTCGTCGGCTTCACGCTGATACCCACCTGCCCGCCCCGGCTGCTGTCGGCGAGCCACGGCTTCGTGGACACCATGGCCCAGTACAGCTCGTACGGCTGGTGGGGCGGCGAGGCGAGCGCGCCGCGCGGCATGGGCGGGATGACCAACCAGTACGCCGCCATGCCGAGCCTGCACGTGGGCTGGGCCCTGTGGTGCGGCGTGATGCTGTGGCGGCACGGCGGCACGCGCACGGCGAAGACGGCGGGCGTCGTCTACCCGCTGGTGACGACGCTCGTGGTGATGGGCACCGCCAACCACTACTTCCTCGACGCGGTCGCGGGCGCGGCCGTGATGGGCGTCGGTCTGCTGCTGACCCCGCTGGTGCTGCGCGGCGCGGACCGCGCCCGGGTGTGGTTCACGGCCCGGGTCCCGCTGGTCCCGGCGGCCTCCACCGACACACCGGCCCCGATTGTCAGTGGCGGATGCCAGACTTCCACGGGTGAGCGAATTCCACGGCAGCGCGAGTCACGGCACCGGCCCGGAGCCGACCCGGACGCTTCTCCCTCGGATGCGGGGGACGGCGCTCCGGCAGCGGCTCGCTGAGCTGCGCGGTCCCGATGTACCGGCCAAGGCGCTGGACGCCCGGGCCCTCGCGGCGCTCGCCGCGAACCCGGGCTGCAAGCGGCGCGCGATCCTCGACGGCGCGGGGGTCGACAAGGCGGCGCTGGCCGGCGCGCTGGGCTCGCCCTCGGCCTTCGGGCAGTCGCAGTTCGCCCTGACCCGCGGCAACGCCTTCGAGGCAAAGGTGAAGGCCGACGGCGGCGCCGAACTGCTCCGGCTGGTGCACGAACGGCTGGACCCGGCGGCGCGGCCGCCCGTCGACGCGGCCGTGCCCGAGCTGTCCGCGATCGGCCCCGAGGGCCGCACCGCGCGCACGGCGCTGGCGCTGCGCGAGGCCACCGCGGCGGCCGGCGGCTGGACGCTCCTGGACCACCCCATGCTCGCGCTCGACGTCGCGGGCTCCGCCGCCTTCCTGGAGCCGGACGCCGTGGTGGTGCACCCGGACGGCAGCTGGACGGTCGTGGAGATCAAGTCCTTCCCGATGCTGGACGGCTCGGCGGACCCGGCCAAGGTCGGCGCAGCCGCCCGGCAGGCCGCCGTCTACGTGCTGGCCCTGGAGGAGGTCGCCGCCCGCCTCGACCCGGCCCCGCGCGTGCGCCACCGAGTGCTGCTCGTCTGCCCCAAGGACTTCTCCAACCTGCCCACCGCCTCCGCCGTGGACGTGCGCAAGCAGCGCGCGGTCACCAGCCGCCAACTGGCCCGTCTCACCCGGATCCAGGACATCGCCGACGCCCTGCCCGAGGGCGCCTGCTTCTCCCCCGAGCTGCCCGCCGAGCAGCTCACGGCGGCCGTCGAGTCGGTCGCGGCGTCGTACGCGCCCGAATGCCTGGCCGCCTGCGAGCTGGCGTTCCACTGCCGTGACCGCTCCCGCGCGGCGGGCGCGGTCACGTCCCTGGGCCGGTCCGTGCGGGCCGAACTGGGCGCGCTGACGACTGTCGAGGACGTCCTGGCGGCGGCGCGTGGCGAGACGGGCGACCCTCGGGACCCGGCGGTGGCCGCACTGCGCAGAGCGGCCGGGCTGCGGGCCGAGGCGCTGGAGGCGGCCGCCGGCGCCGAGCCGCCGGCCGGGCTGTGGAGCGTGCCGACGCCGGCCGCCGGGGCGGTGCCCGCGTGTCGCTGATCGCCACCCTCGCCCGGCTGGAGGCCGTCGCCACCGGCCGCGCTCAGCCCACCGCCACCGTCCGCCACCGGCGTCTGTCGCAGCGGCCGCTCGTCTTCGTGCCGCTGACCACGGCCGGTGAGGCCGGCGCTCCGCTGGGCGCGCTGGTCGGCACCGACCGGGACGCGCCGCGCCTGCTCGTCGTACCGCAGCCGCGCGACCGGGATCTGCGGTTCGCGTTCCTCGCCGAACTCGCCGACGTCGTGCTGCCCTACATCGACTCCTACGCCGACGCCGTGGAGGCCGCGGAGCGCAACGAGACCGACCCGGAGACCGGCAAGCGGGTCAAGGTCGAGGTCGAACTGTGCGCCGACGCGCCCCAGCTGATCGTCCCCAGCCGCGCGGGCGTCGACTACGTGCGTCTCCTCGGCCGCTCCATGCGGTTCCGACGGACGGCGGAGCAGGATCCGCAGACGCCGTATCCCGCGCCCCCGCGCGTGCCGCTGCTCGGGCGGTGGCTGACCCACTTCGGGGAGCGGTCCCGGGTGCCCGGCTCCGCCCTGCTGCAGGCCGTGACGGAACTGCTCGGCCGGCACTGGGCCACGGGCCAGTCCAGCCTGGAGGACCAGCACCTGGGGGCGCTGCTCGCCTGGATCGACCCCCCGGCGGGCGAGACGGGCGCACAGGCGGCGCTGCGGGCGGAGCTCGCGCGGGACGCGGACGGTCAGCTGCTGTGCCCGCCGGCCGGTCCGGCGACCGACCCGGCGTTCGACAACAAGCTGCTCGCGCCGGCCATCGAGCGCTACGACCGCGCGCGCACCGCCCTGGCCGCCGCCCAGGACGGACTGCAGGCCGACGACCTGCTGGGCGCGCTCACCGCCGCCGAGGGGGAGATCCGCGCGCTGGTGAGCAGCCGGATGCTGCCCACCTGGGACGCGGTGTGGCGCGGCCTCGATCTGCTGCGGTCGCTGCCGGAGGGCGCGCACGTCGAGGAGCGGTGGACGCGCGACCGCTGGTCGTTCACCGGCCACCGTGACCGGGTCGTCGCCGGGGAGCCTCCGCAGCCGCGCCGGGACGACGCGGTCACCGCGGCGAACAAGCTCGCCACGCGCGAGCGCGAACAGGCCCGCCTGGAGGCCCAGGAGGCGCTCGACGACCCGCTGGTGATGGCGGCACGGCGGCTCGCCGGAGAGGCGTTCGCGGGCGAGGTCGTCGACGTCGTCATGGCGTACGGCGAGGGAAAGAGGCCGAGCCCGCGCCCACTGGTCACCGTCCGCACGGAGGACCTGCCGCATCTCGCGGAGCGGGCGAAGGTGTACCGGTCGCTCGGCGGGAAGCCGCAGGCGGCGGAGTTCGTGCGCTGGGCCGCCGAGGGCGACGCGGGCCGCGCGGACGGCGGGCACGGCGCGGGCGGTGCGGGGCTGCTGGTGCTGCGGATCGTCGACAAGATGGGCCGCGGCAAGGAACCGGAGGCGGGATCCGTGCCGGAGAAGGGCGACCGGCTCTGCTTCACGCTCTTCGAGCACGAACAGCGCGGCGGAGCGAAACTCCCCGACCCGGAGGAGACGCCGTGGACGCACGGCGGGCCGCCCGGCGAGCAGACACCCGAGGCCCCCGACTCCGTCACCCAGGAGGACCTTCTGTGAGCACCGAGGCCGCCTTCGACCCCGGTACCGCCGCGACCCGTGCCACCGACGCGATCCTGCGCGACACGCTGCACGGCACCGCGCGCGGGGTGGTCGTCGACTCCCCGCCGGGCGCCGGCAAGTCCACCCTCGTGGTCCGCGCCGCGCTCGAACTCGCCGACGCGGGGCGCTCGTTGATGGTGGTCGCCCAGACCAACGCCCAGGTGGACGACCTGGTCGAGCGGTTGGCCCGGAAGAACCCCGAACTGCCGGTGGGCCGGCTGCACAGCAGCGACGCCGACCCGTACGACAAGGCACTGGACCGGCTGGCGAACGTACGGAAGTCGGCGAAGGCGGCGGAGCTGGCCGGGCTGCCGGTGGTGATCTCCACAGCCGCCAAGTGGGCGCATGTGAAGGTCGACGAGCCCTGGCGGCACGCGATCGTGGACGAGGCGTACCAGATGCGGTCGGACGGGCTGCTCGCCGTCGCCGGGCTGTTCGAGCGGGCGCTGTTCGTGGGCGACCCGGGGCAGCTGGACCCGTTCTCGATCGTGGGCGGCGAGCAGTGGGCGGGCCTGTCCTACGATCCGTCGGCCTCGGCGGTGTCGACCCTGCTCGCCCACAACCCGCAGCTGCCGCAGCACCGCCTGCCCGTGTCCTGGCGGCTCCCGGCGTCCGCCGCGCCGCTGGTCTCCGACGCGTTCTACCCGTACACGCCGTTCCGCAGCGGGACGGACCACGGCGACCGCCTGCTCTCCTTCGCCGTCCCGTCGGACGGCTCGGGCGTCGACCGGGTGATCGACGAGGCGGCGGAGTCCGGCTGGGGGCTGCTGGAGCTGCCCGCCCGGCACACCCCGCGCACCGACCCGGAGGCGGTGCGGGCGGTCGCCACGGTCGTGCGGCGCCTCCTGGACCGGGGCGGCGCGGCCCTCGCGGACGGCTCCCCCGACCCGACCCCGCTGACCGCCGGCCGGGTCGCCGTCGGCACGGCGCACCGCGACCAGGCGGCCGCGGTGCGGGCGGCGCTGACCGAGCTGGGCGTGGCGGACGTGACCGTGGACACGGCGAACCGGCTGCAGGGCATGGAGTTCGACGTCACGGTGATCCTGCACCCGCTCTCCGGCCGTCCCGACGCCACCGCCTTCCACCTGGAGACCGGCCGCCTGTGCGTCCTGGCCTCCCGCCACCGGCACGCGTGCGTGGTGGTGTGCCGGGCGGGGGTGGGCGACCTGCTGGACGAGTACCCCTCGACGGAGCCGGTCCAGCTCGGGACGCTGGTGAAGTTCCCCGACGGCTGGGAGGCCAACCACGCCGTCCTGGCCCACCTCGCGGAACACCGCGTCCCGTGGAGACCGTGAGTCCCGCGGAGCCGGGAACATCGGGGGGCGTTCGGTGCTTGAGAGTCCGGGGCCGAATGGCTCCTGCGTCACCGGGGGACAATGGAAGGTGGTCCACTCCACCGGTGCTGTCCACCTGTGGCGTCATCCGAACCGTACGAGGAGGCCGAGACATGGCGGAGCCCACGCCGCGTCGGAACGAACCGCGGCTACGCCCCGCGCCCCTGCTCTTCGAGCCCGCCGAGGCGACCGGTGATCCGGAGCACTTCTTCGACCTGGAGTCGATAGACGATCCGGGGGCGCTGCTGGCGCGGGCGACCGAGCTGACGCTCGCGTTCCGTGCTGCGGCCGACCGGGCGGTGGAGTTCCAGGCCATGGCGGCCGCGCAACTCGCCGATCCGCGCCGCTTCGACCGGCTGACCGCGGCGGACATCGCCGAGCGGGCGGAGTGGACCGAGGACTACGCGAAGAAGATGGTCGAGTTCGGCCGCGATCTGCTGCGGGGCGACTCCGAGGGCCGGGGCCACGCCGACCCGGTGTGAGCCGCCGGCCGTCGGGCCGCGTCGAGCCACCGACCGTCGAGCCACCGCGTCGAGGCACCGGCCGCCGAGGCGCCGGGTCGCCGGGCCGCATCCCTCTTCCGGCATATGCCGGGCGGGCAAGATACTCCTCCCCCGCACCCGGCGTCCCGATTTCCGGCAACCCTGTGAAATCACCCGTTCACTCCGGGTAGACCTGGGGGAATGAGCAGTGCATACGACGAACCCCTCGGCGTCACCTCGGACGGCGCGGCCTGGCTGTCGTCCGCCGGAACGTATCCGCGCAGCACGCTCGCCCTCTGGGAGGAGCGGCCGCAGGCCCCGGTGGTCCTGCCGTGCGGCTCGGTGTTCGACGTCGTCAGCGCGCCCTCGATGTTCGGGCGGCTGATGCTCGACCGGCTGTGGGGCGAGGGGCCGGGCTCCGGTCCGGTGGCCGCGTTCCGCGGACGCACGCTGCTGTTCGCCGCGCCGGGCACCGCCCAGCGGCTGCCCTCGCTGCTGGAGTGGGAGGAGTGGGGCGTCGGCGGCCGCCGGGAGGGCCGCACCGCGACCGTGCCGCCGCTGCTGTGCCACGGCACCGGGGACGCGGTGACCGTGCCCGCGCTCACCCCCTCCGGCGCCGGGTGCGCCACGCGCTGGATGGTGGCCCCGGACACCCGTCATCCCTGGCTGCCGGGCCCCGAGATCCTGCTGTGGGCGGCGGTGCGGGCGGCCCGCTCGGCCGTGCGCATATCGATTTCTCCTCCCCCCGACCAGGATGCTAAGGTCTACGACGTCAGCAGGCGCCGCTAGCTCAGTTGGTTAGAGCAGCTGACTCTTAATCAGCGGGTCCGGGGTTCGAGTCCCTGGCGGCGCACAGACGGCAAAGGCCCCTCGCGGAAGCGAGGGGCCTTTCGCATGTCCGGCGATCGCATGTCCGGCGCGGGCGCCCTTTCAGAGATTCACGCCCGGCGTGATCTTCACCGTCCACTCCCCCGAGGCCGTGCGCCCCTCCACGTCCACGCGGACGCCGCTCCCGGGGACGGTGAAACTCTCGCCGAGGCCCACCGGGGCGTCCGCGAGGGGCGGGTAGACGGAGTTCTCCCAGCAGGCCTCGGTGTGCGGGTGGGCGTCGAGCACCTCCACGGGACCGCGGCCGGAGCGGGCGCCGCTGCTGACGCGGTAGACGAGGACGCCGGTGCGGCAGGCCGCGCGGTCGTTGCCCACCGGGGCGCGCACCTCGAAGGCGAGCGCGCTGTCGGGGCCGGTGCGCACCACGGCGAGCTTGACGCCGCCGCCGAGCCCGAAGACCGGCGGGCCGGAGGCGCCGACGACCGGCACTCCGGGGCCGGCGGCCAGCGGTTCCAGGGTCAGCCGGGTGGGGCCCGGGCCCCGCACGCACACCACCTGACGGTCGTCCAGCCAGCCCAGCTTCCACTTGTGCCAGGCGAACAGGTCCGGTGCGAGACCGAACTGGCTGCCCATCAGGTCCCAGTCGCCGACATAGGTGTCCCAGTCGCCCTTGCCGTCGGCGGGACGGTGATAGAGGTCGGGCAGGTCGAAGACATGGCCGGTCTCGTGGGCGAGGACCAGCCGGTCCGGGGGGTGCTTCTCGAAGACGGTGACCACGCGCGGGATGTCCGTGCCGTCGGCGTGCAGCGGGGTCTGCAGGTTGACGACCTTCGTCGCGTCGGAGTCGACGCCGGGCGCGTCGGGGTCGGCCACGAAGTAGACGAGGTCGTAGCGGGAGAAGTCGACGTGCGGGTCGGCCGCGGCGAGCGCGTCGTGCAGATAGGCGGCCCGGCCGGCGGCGCTCCAGTCGCGCTGTATGGCGTAAGCGGTGGACGGCTTCGGCATGCGGATCCACCGCTTGAGCGGGTGTGCGCGCAGGGTGAACCTGCCGTAGGACGCCTGCCGGAAGAAGCGGCTGGTGGCCGGGAAGTGGTCGGCGGCCAGTTCGGCGGGGGACGCCATGGGCGTCCAGTCCGGGAAGGACAGGAAGACCATGACGGCGTCGAGGGCGCGGGTCGGGCGGGGGTAGGCGGTGTTCCAGGTGTCCAGGCCCTCCGAGTGGTGCGCGTCGGTGCGGGCCAGCGCGCAGGGCGCGGCGGAGTACGGCCCGGCGACCGAGGGGCCGCCGATCAGGGAGGTCGCGGCGAGCGCCGACAGGGTGGTGAACACAGCCGCCGTGCTGCGCAGTCGGGGGTAGGGGAACAGTCGCACGGGTCGCGGCAGACGCGGCACAGAGACCTCCGGGGGCGGTTCACGGGACACCGCCACCCAGCCTGTGTGAATTTGTCGTATTACGCCCTGTTTGTCTGCCCCAGACGAGTGAGGCGGCGGGAATCGGGCATCACCTCGACACCCCCGGAATTCTCACGGAACGTCACAAGCGGTCGTCCACACTCAGAACGGGGCCAGGTGCGGGCAGAAACGATCTGTCAGAAGGGTGGGTTGTTCCGGGACACTGGGCAGTGGCTGCGCGGGTCCGGGGGCAGCCTCTATGATCGGCAGACTTTCCTGCACGGACAGCGATCGAGTGCACTGCGGGAGCGAGCGGTGAGCGGAACGTCCGAAGGGCCGACGCCCGCGGCAGACCTCGACCGGTCAGCCGTCACAGAGAGTGACATCGACAGCACGGAAAGCGGAACGGCAGACCACCAGCCGCCGGCCTACCGTTCCGTCTTCGGCGCGGCGCCCCTCGCCATGGCCGTCGTCGACAGCGAGGGTCGCATCGTCGACGCCAACGACGCGCTCGTCGCGCTGCTCGGCGGCGGCAGCAGCGCCGGGCTGGTCGGGCGGGTCGCCTCCGACCTGCTGGACCTGGCCTCCGACGCCCGGACCTGGCACGCCTACCGGGAGGTGCTGCGCGGCCGACGGGCGAAACTGCGCTGCACCCGGCGGCTGAAGCAGCCCGACGGCCGCTCGCTGTGGACGCAGGTCACGGTCTCCCCGCTCGACGCGGACGAGCCCGGCGTCCTGCTGTCCGTCACCGACGTCAGCGCCCACCGTGACCTGCAGGCCAGACTGCGCCACCTGCAGATGCACGACCCGGTGACCCGGCTGCCCAACCGCACCCTGTTCTTCGAGCGGGTGTCGGCCGCGCTGGAGCCGGAGGCGTACGAGCAGAGCGGGACCGGCCGGATCGGCCTGTGCTACCTGGACCTGGACGGTTTCAAGGCCGTCAACGACACCCTCGGTCACCGCGTCGGCGACCGGCTGCTGACCGCCGTCGCCCAGCGGCTGACGGAGTGCGCCGCCGCGGCCGGGCAGACCCGGCCGAGCGTGCCGCTGGTGGCTCGGCTGGGCGGCGACGAGTTCGCCCTGCTCGTCGAGGACTCCACCGGCACCGATCAGCTCGCCGACCTGGCCGAGTGCGTGCTCAAGGCGCTCCAGGCGCCCTTCGATCTGGCCGGACACCGGCTGCACGTCTCCGCCTCGATCGGGGTCGTGGAGCGGCACGCGGCCGGCACCACCGCGACCGGACTGATGCAGGCCGCCGACACGACCCTGTACTGGGCGAAGGTGGACGGCAAGGACCGCTGGACGCTCTTCGACCCCGAGCGCAACGCGCATCTGATGACCCGGCAGGCCCTGGCCTCCACCCTGCGGCCCGCCATCGAGCGCGGCGAGTTCCGCCTCGACTACCAGCCGCTGGTCGGCATGTCGGACGGCCGGCTGCGCGGGGTGGAGGCGCTGGTGCGCTGGGACCACCCCCGGTTCGGGCTGCTGTCGCCGAATCGGTTCGTCGCGCTGGCGGAGGAGGACGGCTCGATCGTCCCGCTCGGGCGATGGGTTCTGGCCACCGCCTGCCGGCAGGCCCGGCAGTGGCAGCTGGACAACCCCGACGAGCCGCCGCTGTTCGTCAGCGTCAACGTGGCGGTCCGCCAGGTGTGGGACTCCGACCTGGTGGCGGACGTGGCGAAGATCCTCGCCGAGACCGGGCTCGCCCCGCATCTGCTCCAGCTGGAGCTGACCGAGTCGGCGGTGATGGGCTCGGCGGGACGGCCGTTGCAGGCGTTGCAGGCGCTCAGCGAGATGGGCGTGGGGATCGCCATCGACGACTTCGGCACCGGCTACTCCAATCTCGCCTATCTGAGCCGGCTGCCGGTGTCCGTGCTGAAACTGGACGGGTCCTTCGTGCGCGGCTTCCAGTACGAGAGCGACAAGGAGGGCGCCGCCCCGCCGAACCCGGCCGACCAGGTCGTCGTCGAGGCGATGATCGACCTGGCGCACCGGCTGGGGCTCACCGTCACCGCCGAGTGCGTGGAGACGTCCGCGCAGGCCACCCGGCTGCGGAGCATCGGCTGCGACACCGGGCAGGGGTGGCTGTACTCCCGCCCGGTGTCACCGGAGCGCATCTCCGAACTGCTGGGCGCGGAAACCGGAACGGAGTCCGCGGAGGGCTCCGGCACGCAGTCCTACGCGGTCGGCAACCCGTAGGCGTCGGCGACCAGTTCGTAGGAGCGCAGGCGCAGCTCGCCGCGGTGGGCGTGGCTGGTGAGCATCAACTCGTCGGCGCCGGTGCGCTTGTGGAGGTCGTCGAGGCCGGTGCGGACCTCGCCGGCGGTGCCGTGGATGATGTTCGCCGTCCAGGAGTCGACGAACTCGCGCTCCAGCGGGCCGAGTTCATAGCCTTCCGCCTCCTCGGGGGAGGGGAACAGGCCGGGGCGGCCGGTGCGCAGCCGGACCATGTTGACGCCGGTGGCCAGGACCTGGCGGCGGGCCTCGCGCTCGTCGTCGGCGGCGAGCACGGAGACGCCGATCAGCGCGTAGGGCTCGGCGAGCACCGCGGACGGCCGGAAGGACTCCCGGTACAGGTCGAGGGCGGGGACGGTGTTCTGCGCGGAGAAGTGGTGCGCGAAGGCGAAGGGCAGACCGAGCAGTCCGGCCAGCCGGGCGCTGAAGCCGGAGGAGCCGAGCAGCCAGACCGGCGGCCGGTGCGGCGACTGCACCCCGCCCGGGGAGGAGCCCTGGACCGGGCCGGGGATGGCGTGGATCCGGCGGTAGCGGTGACCGTCGGGGAAGTCGTCGTCCAGGAAGCGGGTGAGCTCGGCGAGCTGCTCGGGGAAGTCGTCGGCCCCCTCGTTCAGGGTGGCGGACCGGCGCAGGGCGGCGGCCGTCGCGCCGTCGGTGCCCGGAGCGCGGCCGAGTCCCAGGTCGATACGGTGCGGGGCCAGCGCCTCCAGGGTGCCGAACTGCTCGGCGATGACGAGGGGCGCGTGATTGGGCAGCATGACACCGCCGGAGCCGAGCCGGATGCGCTCGGTGTGCGCGGCGAGGTGCGCGAGGATCACGGCGGGCGAGGAGGACGCGACGCCCGGCATGGAGTGGTGCTCGGCCACCCAGTAGCGGTGGAAGCCGCGCGACTCGGTGAACTTCGCGAGGTCGACGCTGGTGCGCAGGGCGTCGGTGGCGGTCCGGCCGGAGCCGACGGTGACCAGGTCCAGCACGGACAGGGGGGCCGGGGCACTCCCCCGCGCCACGCCCCGGATCTCGTCCGCCGCAGCGACACCGGTCGCCGCCGTCGCCGCGCCCGTCCCCTCGCTCGCCGCCGTCGCGACGCCCGTCCCCGCGGCGCCCGTCTTCTCCGACGCCGCCCTCTCGGCCGCCGTCGCCCGGGGCGCCGTCGCGTCGGCCACCCTCGCGTCCGCCGCCGTCTCGTCCGCCGCCACGGGGGTCCTCCTGTCGTCGACCGTGTGTCCGTCCTCGTCGCACTAACAGGAGGCTGTCCCCGCTTATTCCCGGCCGGCCGGGAATCAGACCTGCACGATCGGTTCCCGGACGAACAGCGCGCCGAGCCCCGGCGCGTGCACCCGGCGGTCCGTCAGGCGCAGCGCTTCCCAGACCGTGACCTGGTTGGCGGTCAGGACCGGCTTGCCGAGCTCCTTCTCCAGCGCCGGCAGCCAGGCGGCCGTGTGCAGGCCGGTGCCGGGCAGCAGGACCGCCTGCGCGTCGGGCGTGTCGGCCGCCTGCGCCAGAGCGAGCACCTCCGCCTCGCCCCAGCAGCCGGCCTCGGCCGCGGTGACGACCCCGGCGCAGCGGACACCGCTCACCTCCAGTCCGCCCGCCCGGAGGAAGTCGGCGAACAGCGCGGCCACGTCGTCCGGGTAGGCCGCGGCGACGGCGACCCGGGCGGCCCCGATCTCACGGGCCGCGTGCACGAAGGCGAAGGAGGTGGAGGAGGCCGGCATCCCCGCGGCGACGGCCAGGGCGCGCACCTGCTCCTGCGCGCCGTCCCAGCCCTGCACGAAGCCGCCGCTCGTGCAGGCCCACACGACCGCCTCGACACCCGCGAGCCGCAGCTGCTCGACGCCCTTCGCGAGCCGCTCGGGCGCGCCCGAGCGCTGTAGCGCGTCGACCCGGTGCGCGCCTTCCACGACGTCCGTGTGGACGAGGTCCACCCGGATGTCGCTGCCCAGGAGCTGCTCGATGCGGGGGTAGTCGTCCTCGGCCGAGTGGCCCGGGTAGAGGAAACCGAGTGCGGTCATGTCCAGCCTTCCTGCTGCTGCTCTTCTTCCGGCGGTACCGGGGCTTCCCGCGGTACGGAGAGTTCCCACAGCGCACGGGTGTCCAGCGGTTCGGTGGGCCACACGCGCGCCGGGGCTTCCAGCAACGCCTGTACGGTCCCATCGCCCGGGTACCCAGTCGGCGCAACGCCGCCCATACGGTCACCTGGTTGGCCGAGATGACCGGTTATGCGTGATTGCGCCCCCGGGCGGGGGCGATCCGGTCCGGAACCGGGGAGCGGCAAGGCGGATCCGGGCCCCGGCGGAGGAGAGGAGGAGCCGCAGGGCAACGAGACGGTGGGGCCGCCGTGTTGACGGCCGTGGGTTCGGGTGCGAACGTGGTCGATCCGCGCACGTCAGGCACGTGGGTCACGGACGAAGGGGGCACCCGGTGAGCGTCGCCCCCGTGGCTCTTCCCACACTTCTCGTCCTCGACGCCGATCCTCTCCCGCGGCTGGGGAAGCTCACCGGCCGGGCCCGGGTGCTGCACACCGACGAGGCCTCGCTCGCGGAACGGCTCCCGGCCGCGGACGTGCTGCTGGTCTGGGACTTCACCTCGCACGCGGTGCGCGCCGCCTGGCCGGGCGAGGGGCCCCGGCCGCGCTGGGTGCACACCGCGAGCGCGGGCGTGGACCATGTGATGTGCCCGGAACTCGTCGCGTCGGACACGGTGGTGACCAACGCGCGCGGCATCTTCGACGAGCCGATCGCCGAGTACGTCGCCGCGCTGGTCCTGGCGATGGCCAAGGACCTGCCGCGCACCTGGGAGCTCCAGCAGCGCGGCCGATGGCTGCACCGGGAGAGCCGGCGGGTCGCCGGGGGCCGGGCCGTGGTCGTCGGTTCCGGGCCGATCGGCCGGGCGATCGCCCGCACGCTGAAGGCGCTCGGGATGACCGCCGCCGTCGTCGGCCGGGTCCCGCGCACCGGCATCCACGGCCCCCAGGACCTGGACCGGCTCCTCGCCCGCGCCGACTGGGTGATCGCCGCCGCTCCGCTCACCGAGCAGACGCGCGGCATGTTCGACACCCGGCGGTTCGGCGTGATGCAGCCCTCCGCCCGGTTCGTGAACGTCGGCCGCGGACAGCTGGTCGTCGAGGACGCGCTGGTGCGGGCGCTGGAACGGCGCTGGATCGCGGGCGCCGCCCTGGACGTCGTCACCGAGGAGCCCCTGGCCCCCGACAGCCCGCTGTGGCACGTCCCGGGGCTGTTGATCTCGCCCCACATGAGCGGCGACACCGTCGGGTCGTCCGACGAACTCGGCGCGCAGTTCGTGGAGTTGTTCGAACGGTGGGCGGCGGGCCGGCCCCTGAAGAACGTGGTCGACAAGCAGCGCGGCTACGTCCCCGGACACTGACGGCCCCGCCCGCCCCGCCCCGCCCCGCCTCGGCCCGGCGTGTGGGGGGCGGCTCAGGCGTTGTCCGGGGCCGTCCGTCGCAGCTCCTCCTGCCAGAGCGGGCTCGCGAAGTAGTGGTTGTCGTAGAGCTCGGAGCTCGCCCGGATCTCCTCCACGTCCGCCTCACCGCGGTACACCCGCTCCAGCAACCGGTAGTAGTCGAAACGGTGCAGGCCGGGGGTGAACAGGACGAGCAGTTCGGCGGTGCTGTCGGGAGCCGGCGCGAACGCGTGCGGGACGGTCGGCGGAACGGTCAGGAAGTCGCCCGTGCCCAGGGTGCGCACCTCGTCGCCGACCAGGAAGCGCATCGTGCCGTCGAGGACGAAGAAGACCTCGGTCGTCTTGGTGTGGAAGTGGGCGGGTGCTCCGGGCGACCCCTTGGCGAAGGTCGCCTTGTTGGCGGTGAGGGCCCCGTCGGTGGCGCCCGCGTCGGCGAGCAGGGTGATCAGGCTGAGGGCGCCGTCCTGCAGGGTCTCGGCCTGGTCGGCGCGGACGAGGAGGGGGCTGCTGCTCATGGGGACTCCCGGAAGGTCGGTCGATGGTCCGCGGACGAGGCCGCAGGACCGGCACACCCATGAATCTAGGCGATCGAAAGACCTGAGAAAGGGTGCAATAGAGAGCCCTTCTCGTGGGTCAATTCCCTCGCCGGACGGAAGCCGCGCCGCATACCGCACACCGCACACCGCACGCAGAGCATCTGCGGGACAGTCGGATTCCTCCTTCGATGACCCCGATGCCGCGAAGGGAGAGGAACGGCCGTAGATCCCGTTACGGCACCGTTCGGCCTGTCGGTCGTCCCGGCGCGCGGAAGGAAGTCCCGGACGGTCGCGCGGGCAGCCGACGCGGGATCGCCGAGCCCCTTTGCCATGGCGATGATCCGCTCTTGACCAGCGGGACTTCGTCGCACCGGCCGGAGGACCGTGCCGCGCCCACCCCGCGGCCAGGGGTCCCGGCGGCGATCCGGGCCGGAAGTGACCGGCATGACTCGCATGAAGTCGGGTAGCCGCGCGCCCATGGCTCGACCACATGCACACCGATCAGAAGCCGTCGACAGATCCCCCAGAGGGCTGAGCCGCCGTTCGCTCTTTGCAGGAGCGGTGTCGCTGGGCATCGCGGGAAGCCTCGGGGCGGCCGGCTGCAGCCGCGTCCCGGATGACGGAAAGGTGCTGGGAGGCAGCCTCCTGGACACCCTGCGCGATCAGGGCTCCGTGAAGATCGGCATCGCGAGCGAGCCACCCTTCGGATACGTCGGCGACGACGGACAGGCCACCGGAGAGGCGCCCGCGATCGCGAAGGTGATCCTCAAGAGGCTCGGCATCGACGACGTCAGGCCGGTGCCGGTGGACTTCGGCGCCCTGATACCCGGGCTGAAGGCGCGGCAGTTCGACATGGTGTCCGCGGGGATGTACATCAATCCGGTCCGGTGCGAGCAGGTGCTGTTCGCCGACCCCGACTATCTGATGCTGGACGCCTTCATCGTGAAGAAGGGCAACCCGCACGGCATCAGGACGTACGACGACGTCAAGAAGAAGGGGCTCAGACTCGCCACCGGCAAGGCCACCGCCCAGACCGACTACGCCAAGGCGGCGGGCATCGGCGACGTGCTGGTCCTGCCGGACCAGGTGGCCGGGCTGGACGCGGTGGCCCAGGGCCGGGTGGACGCCTTCGCGGCCACCCGCATCACCGTCAAGTCGGCGGTGGCGGGGTCCGCACGCGTGTCGGCCACCGAGCCGTTCCAGCCCGTGGTCGACGGCAAGCCCGCCTACGGCGCGGGCGGCTTCGCCTTCCGGCAGTCCGAGCGGAACTTCCGTGACGCCTTCAACGCGGAACTGCTGAAGCTCAAGCAGGACGACTACCGCGAACTCCTCCGGATCGTCGGCCCGTTCGGCTTCACCAGGGACGACATGACAGGCCTCACGGCGAAGGAGCTGTGCGGCTGATGATGAGTTCGGAGTTCTTCACCATCTGGTTCCTGCCGGGCGTCTGGATCACCGTCCAGGTGACCCTCTACGCGGCCGTCCTCGGCGCGGCCGTCTCGTTCGGGATCGGTCTCGCCCGCGACTCACGGCTCTGGATCGTCCGCTTCGCGGCCGGCGCCTACTTCGAGGTCTTCCGCGGCATGTCGGCGCTGGTGCTGATGTTCTGGATGTTCTTCGCGCTGCCCCTGTTCGGCTGGCAGCTGGAGCCGATGTGGGCCGGGGTCAGCGCGCTGGGCCTGACCTACGGGGCCTATGGCTCCGAGATCGTCCGCGGCTCGCTGGCCGCCGTCCCCACGGCGCAGAAGGAGGCGGGCGTCGCGCTCGACTTCACCCGGTGGCAGCGGCTGCGCCTGATCGAACTGCCCCAGGCCTGGCCCGACATGGTGCCGCCGTTCAACAACCTGCTGATCGAGCTGCTGAAGGGCACCGCCCTGGTCTCGGTCATCACGGTGGCCGACATGACGTTCGCCGGCAACCTGCTCCGGCTGGGCACCAACCAGACCACCCCGATCTACACGCTGCTGCTGGCCCTGTACTTCGTCCTCGCCTTCGTCATCACCCGGGGCATGCGGATGCTGGAGCGCAGGGCGAAGGCCGGGATCGGGGAACGGCCGGAGAAGTCCGGCGGCATCGGCGCGAAGACCGGCGCACGCGGCGACGGCCCGCGCGCCGGTTCGCGGTCCGCGGGAGGTGTGCGATGAACTGGGACTGGAACGTCGTGAACGACTTCATGCCGCGGTTCTGGGACGGTGTGCTCGTCACTGTGCAGGCGCTGGCCGTCGGCAGCCTGATCGCCTTCGCGCTCGGCCTGGTCTGGGCGCTGGCGCAGCGGTCCGCGCGCGTCTGGGTGCGCTGGCCGGTCGTCGCCGTGACGGAGTTCGTCCGCAACACCCCGCTGCTGGTGCAGCTGTTCTTCCTGTTCTACGTGGTGCCGAACTTCGGTCCCTCGATGTCGCCGCTCGCCACCGGCATCGTCGGCCTGGGACTGCACTACTCCACGTACACCGCCGAGGTCTACCGGGCGGGCATCGACGGGGTCCCGGCCGGCCAGTGGGAGGCGGCCACGGCGCTGAGCCTGCCCCGGGGCCGCACCTGGCGGGCGGTGATCCTGCCGCAGGCGATCCGCCGCGTCGTCCCGCCGCTCGGCAACTACGTCATCGCCATGCTCAAGGACTCCCCGATGATCGCGACCATCGGCGCGTTCGACATGCTCGGCGAGGCCCAGACCTTCAGCAACGAGACCTTCACCACGGAGGCGCTCACCGTGGTGGGCGTGGCGTTCATCGTCATCGCCTACCCCGCCTCCCTCCTGATCCGAGTCCTGGAGCGACGCCTTGTCCGCTGACACCCACTCCGCACAGACCCTCGACACCCTCGCCAATCCGCCGGTGGACGGCAGCGAACTGATCCGCTTCGACCAGGTCACCAAGCGCTTCGGCGACAACACCGTCCTCGACCGGCTCGACTTCTCCGTCGACTCCGGCAAGCACGTCACGCTGATCGGTCCGTCCGGCTCCGGCAAGACGACGATCCTGCGGCTGCTGATGACCCTGGCCACGCCCGACGAGGGCACGATCTGGGTGGGCGGCGACTGTCTGACCCACGAGGAGCGGGGCGGCAGGCTGGTGCGGGCCGGCGAGAAGCACGTGCGCGAGGTCCGCAAGAACATCGGGATGGTCTTCCAGCAGTTCAACCTCTTCCCGAACATGAAGGTGCTGCGCAACATCACCGAGGCGCCGGTCACCGTCCTCGGCCTGTCCAGGGACGAGGCCGAGGAACGCGCCCGCGGACTGCTCGAGCTGGTCGGTCTGGGCGAGCACGTCGACAAGTACCCCACCCAGTTGTCCGGGGGCCAGCAGCAGCGGGTGGCCATCGCCCGGGCGCTGGCGATGCGGCCGCAGGTCCTGCTGCTGGACGAGGTGACCTCCGCGCTGGACCCGGAGCTGGTGGCCGGCGTCCTGGACGTGCTGCGGGACATCGCCCGCACCACCGACATCACGATGCTCTGCGTGACCCACGAGATGAACTTCGCCCGGGACATCTCGGACCAGGTCCTGATGTTCGACGCGGGCCGCGTCATCGAGTCCGGCCCGCCGGAGAAGATCTTCAGCGATCCGGAGCAGGAACGAACCCGGGAGTTCCTCAGCGCCGTGCTGTGAGCCCGGAGGGGCGCGAGCCGGGACGGGGCGGGGCGGGACGGGGCGGGCCCCGGCCTCGCGCCCGGCCCCGGGGGCGCGGTCCGACGGGGCATATGCCTTCGGAACAATCGCCCTGTTGAGAGCGGTGCAATCCTCTCGACCCCCTCCCCGCAGGGCAGTTGGCCGTTATGGTGGAAGGGGTTCACTGACCGGATTACGGCCCACTACAGCAGCGCAGCCGACACAGCTGGCGCAGGGGGAACCGTGGCGCTGAAGCACGAGCCGACCGCGCCGTACCACTCGGCCCAGGACGCGCTGCGCGTCCTGGAGACGATGGCGCGGCACTCCACCGGTGTCACCGACGACGAACTCGCCCGCGAGAGCGGACTCGGCGCGGAGCGGCTGACCACGCTCCTGCGCATGCTGCGCCGCGAGGGCTATGTGGAGCAGATCGCCGACGGGGCGTACGTCACCGGCGACGCCCTCGCCCGGCTGGGATCCACGCACCACCGGGAACAGGCCCTGCACGACAAGCTGCAGCACATCCTGGACCGGCTCCGCGACTCCGTCGGCGCCGCCGTCTACATCAGCCGGTACGTCGACGGCGAGGTCACGATCACCCAGTACGCCGACGGCCCGGCCACGCCGTCCGTCAACGAGTGGGTCGACTTCCGCTCCTCGGCGCACGCCACCGCGCTCGGCAAGAGCCTGCTCGGCCAGCTCGACCACAACGGCCGCCGCGACCACCTCGCGCGGCACAAGATGGCCCGGCTCACCTCGCGCACCATCACCAGCGACAAGCTGCTGCTCTCCCGCCTGGAGGCACAGCCGCCCACGGTCCCGGTGCTCGATCTCCAGGAGTACGCGATCGGCACGGTCTGCGCCGCCGTCCCGATCACCGCCGGTTCCACGGCCGGCTGTCTGGCCCTGTCCCTGCCACTCGCCCACGCCCACCGGCTCCGCCAGGCGGCCGAGACCCTGAACAGGAACGCGGCGCCGGTGCTGCTGTCGCTGGCCATCTGAGACCCGCCCCCGGGGCGTCGCCGGGTGGTCGGGAGCACCCCCGCGGACCAGGTAGTATTTTCTCCGTCGCCAGCCGCCGAAGGCGGAAGGCGAGAGTCATGCGCCGCTAGCTCAGTTGGTTAGAGCAGCTGACTCTTAATCAGCGGGTCCGGGGTTCGAGTCCCTGGCGGCGCACAGATGAAGGGCCTCTCGTACACACGAGGGGCCCTTCGCCTTGCCCGCCACGCCCCTCTCCCCTCCGCCTCCCGCCCACCCCCGGCCCGACCGGTTCCCTAAGCCCGACCGGTTTCCGCCGGCCGACCGGTTTCCGCGGCCTCCCCCGCCGGCCGACCGGCTTCCGCGGCCTCCCCCGCCGGCCGACCGGCTTCCGCGGCCTCCCCCGCCGTCAGCCTCCGGTAGCCGGTCTCCCCGGGCGGCCGCCACCACACCGGGTCGGCGCAGCGCGGCCCCTCGCGCCGCAGCAGCGCCCGGTGGATCTTGTTCGTGGCGGTGACGGGCATCCGCTCGACCACCCGCACGAACCGGGGCGCCATCTTCGTCCCCAGGTCGGGCTGGGCGAGCAGGAACCCGGCGAAGCCGAGCGGGTCGAAGGTCCCGGCCAGCGTCGCCATCACCTGGTCCCCGGTCACCGGGTCGGGCACCGCGTAGACGGCGACGGCGGCCGCCCCCTCGTAACGGGCGAGGATGTTCTCGATCATCGCGGCCGCCAGGTTCTCGCCGTCGACGCGGAGCCGGTCGTCGGTGCGGCCGGCGAAGTAGAGGTAGTCGGCGCGGTCGCGGTAGAAGAGGTCGCCGGTCCAGTACGCGCCGTCCTCACGGCGCCGCTCCGCCTCCGCCGCCGGGTTGCGCCAGTAGCCCTCGAAGGGGTTCGGTCCCCGGTTGACCAGCTCCCCGATCGCCTCGTCGCCGTTCAGCAGCCGTCCCGCCGCGTCGAACACGGCCGGCGGGCACTCCGCGCGCGTCTGCGGATCGAGGACGACGAGACCGGCGCCGGCCCGGCCGACCGCCCCCGCCGGAGTCCCCGGCGACCACTGCACGGCCGCCCCGCCCTCCGAGGAGCCGTAGCCCTCCACCAGCCGCACGCCGAACCGCCGCTCGAACGCCGCCGCGTCGACCGCGCCCGCCTCCGTGCCGAAGCCCAGCCGCAGCGCGTGGTCGCGGTCGTGCGGGCCCGGCTCGGTGGCCAGGACGTACTGGATGGCCCGGCCGACGTAGGTGAAGTAGGTCGCCCGGTGGCGCCGGACGTCCGCCAGGAACCCGGACGCCGAGAAGCGCCGGCGCAGCGCCACCCCGGCCCCGGCCGTCAGCGCGGGCGCCCAGTCGGCGATCACCGCGTTGCCGTGGAACATCGGCATGCACACGTAGTGGACGTCGTCCGGGCCCACGGAGAACTGCGCGGCCAGGGAGCGCCCGGCGGTGGCCAGCCGGCCCTGGGTGCAGATCGCGGCCTTGGGCGCGCCGGTCGAGCCGGAGGTGAAGTAGAGCAGGAGCCGGTCGGCGGGGGTGGCCCGGGAGGGGTCAGGGCGGGCGTCCGCGTACGGGGCGAGCAGAGCCTCGTACTCCGGCGTGCCCGTGATCAGCAGCCGGACTCCGGGCAGGTCGAGGCCGTCGAGGAGGGGAAGGTGGGCGGACTCGGTGATCAGCAGCCGGCACTGCGTGTGCAGGATGTCCCGGGCCAGCTCGGGGCCGCGCCGGGTGGAGTTGATCCCGGCGACGGCCGCCCCGGCGAGGGCCGCGGCCGACAGCCAGAGGGGGAACTCCGGGGTGTTGTCCAGCAGCACCCCCAGGTGCGGCGGGCCGCCCGGCGGCAGCAGGTCGTGCAGCAGGGCGGCCCGGGCGGCGGCGCCCGCGGCGACCTCGTGATGCGTGAGGACGGTGTCCTCGCACCACAGCCCCGGCCGACGGTCGCCCCAGCGGGCCGCCACGAGTTCGGCGACGGTGTCGGTCGCGCTGATGGACTCCATGGCGGCGCACGGTAGTTGACATACCGTCAGATGTGGAGGGCTACGGCGTCAGGTTGCCCACCTCGTCGAACATCCAGTGGACGCCGACCATGAAGCAGACGCAGAGGCCGATGAACAGAGTGAAGAAGGCCAGCAGGCAGCCCGTGCCCGCGGCGAGCCTGCCCCGGCCCGGCCGGTGGGCCGTGGCTCCCTCGGGGCGGTCCGGCGAGTAGTACACGGTGACGATGTCGCCCTCGATGACGGTGCCCGGGCCGCCGCCCTCGTCGAAACGGAAGGCGCGGCCGTCCCGCGCGGTGAACTCGTAGACGTGGTGCAGGGTGGTGCTCACCGAGGTGTCGCCGCCCCCGCCGCTCGTGCTCGTGTACATCCGCAGACAGCGTCCCTCGGCCGTGACCCCGCTGTTCCAGGCCGCTCTGACCTGCCGGGTGCGGCCGAGGGCCTTGTAAAGGAAGAAGAGCGCGCCGGCGATCATGATCGTCGGAACGATGTAGAACAAGGCTTCCATGAGCTCCCCCGATGTCCTGACGCCGGCCTGGTCGAGTCGGCGTGCAGGGAACGTACCCGTGCGCGGGCCCGGGGGAGCTCAAGCGATGCTCAGGAATGACGGCGACCGCCGAGCCGACGGCCGCCCTGGCGCCGCTCAGAACGTGACGTCGGAGCAGGCGTAGAAGGCGTTGGCCGTGTCGGCGATCGTCCACACCGCGACGATCACGTGACGTCCGCTGAGCCCGGACGGCAGCGTGCCGGTGTGGGAGAGGGTCGACGGGGGCCGCTGACCGCCGTAGGGCACGGTCAGGAACGGGGTGAGGACGAGGTCGGAGCGGGCCAGGCCGTGGTCCTGGTTCCAGCCCTGCCGGGTGACGTAGTACTTGAAGTCGGTCGTGGCGTGCATCGCGGTGAACTGCCAGCGGAAGGTGTAGCTCTGACCGCCGGTCACCCTGGTCGTCGGCCATGCCCCGCCCGAGGGGCTCTTCGCACTGTCGAGCTGGGCGAAGCGGGTGTTGCCGCCGGAACAGATCCGGCCGTCCGCGGGGCCGGCGGCCGGGAAGCCCTTGGGTCCCTCGACGCTCTGCGGCTCCCACTGGATGTCGCCGCAGTTGCTGACGGAGCCGTTCTGGCAGAGCTTCTGCCGGCTGACGGGAAGGTCGGTGTAACCGTGCCCGCTCGCGCCGCCGGCGGTGAGCACGAAGGCCCCCGCGGTGGCGAGCCCGAGGGCGGCGGCGTACCACTTGGTCTTCTTGCCGGTTCCTGTGTGGGTCTTTTCGCGCATGCTGGCGCTCCTGGTGAACGTGGGGAGTTCAGGAGTTCTGTGAGCCGTGCCGTGCCATGCCGTGCCATGCCGTGCCATGCCGTGCCGTGCCGTGCCGTGCCGTGGCACGGCGTGATGCGGTGGGGTGTGGCGTGGTGTGGTGTGGCACGGCGTGGTGCGGTTGGGGCGTGCAGGTCTAGACCAAGTTCGAGATTATTGCCGTTTCTTGGTCATGTCCAGACCAATCACGTCTGCTCCTGACGCCCCGCGCAGAACGCCACGGTCAAGTCCTTCACCAGCGCCTTGCGCTCGCAGTCGTCGAGCTCCACGAGCCCCCGCATCGTCAGCCGGGTCACCGTGTCCTCCACCGAGTCGACCACCGAGGTCAGCACCGTCGCCCGGTGCTGGGCGTCGAGCGCCGCGATCCGGCGGCGGTGCATCGCCGCCGCGACCTCGGGGGCGTACTCGATCCGGAGCGGCTGCACCGAGAACACCTCCAGACCGATCGCACCGGCCTCCCTCGCCACCAGCCTGCTCAGCGCCTCGCCCGCCGCCTCCACCGAGCCCCGTCCCGCACCGGGCGTCTCCACCGGGATCCGGGCCAGCGCCGCCTCGACGCACTCACGCAGATACGTCTCGTGGTCCTCGACGCCGAGCGTGGCCCGCGCGGTGTCCCGCACCCGCCACACCACCAGCGCCACCACCCGCAACGCGACGCCGCTGCCGTCGGCGGCGGGCATCGGCTCGCTGCGCCAGTGCCGCAGCCGCACGTCCACCCGGCGGCGCAACAGCAGCGGGTTCACCCACAGCAGTCCGGTGCGGCGCACGGTCCCGCGGTAACGGCCGAAGAGCCCGAGCACCCAGGCCCGGCCGGTCCGCCCCCGGGCGAGTCCGCCGAAGCCGAACAGCCCCAGCGCGCCCGCGCCCGCATAGGCCGCCCACTGCGGCGGACCGAGCCCGGCGCCCGCGAACTCCGGCAGCCGTAGCGCTCGCACCGCGACCCACGGCAGCACCCCGGCCCACCACGAGGCAGCGACACAGCCGGCCACCCCGCAGGCCCCGGCGAAGACGCCCAGGACACCCGGCAGCACCCGGGCCGGCCGCTCCACCAGCTCGGGGTCGACCTGCGCCGCCGGGCGCGGCTTGACCGGTGTCGGGCGGCGCAGCCGCGGCTGCTCCCCGGTGCCCGCCCGGCTGCCCACCACGGCGGGCCCGAGCGGCACCGGCCACGGCTCCGGCTCGTCGCGGAACAGCAGGTGGACGGGGATCTCGGTGGTCACCTCGTTCTGGATGACCCGAGCGTGCCTGGTGGGCCCTTCGGGCTCGGGTGTCGGTGAAGTGGTCGTGTGCATTGCGTGCCTCCAGCCTCCGCGCCAGATACGCCATGACGGTGAGCGGGACTCCGGCGGCGAGCGGGTCCCCGGGACGGTCCCGATGCGGGACCACGGAAATACGGGCTTATGTCGGCGGTTGCGGGTGGGGGCTACCGGAAGAGCCGCCGCCAGGTCTCCGGGCCCGGGCCACCGGCGCCCACCACTTCGGCGTCGCCCGGCGCGGGTGAGGTGAGCCCCTTGTAGCGGTACGGGATGTACCGGTCGGAATGGCTCCAGTAGGCGTACGGGGTGGCCTGACGGCGAGTGGTCGGGCGGGTCTGCTCGTAGGCGACGTAGTAGCTGTGCGTGTAGTCCGTCCAGCCGCCGAAAAGGACTACGTGCGAGCCTTTCTCGGGATCGTCCGCGTTATGGAACAGCAGAATGTCGCCCGGCTGGAGTTCCTCTCTGGAAATCCTCGTCCCGAACTGGTCGAGGCTGCCCGTCAACTCGTTCCCCGGCAGGTTCCAGGCCATGGAGACGAAGCCCGAGCAGTCCTGCCGGTAACCGTCGTGCCAGTAGGCGCTCATGCTGTACGGCACCTGGGCCGAAACCCACTGCTCGGCCCGCCGGATGATGTCCGCCCGGGTCGTCGGGGGAGTTCTGACCGGCCCCGCCGGCCCTCCGGGACGCGCCGGCCGCCCGGCCGGCCCATGCAGCGGCGCCTTGCGTCCCTGCGGGGTGGCGGGTTCGTCACCTGCGGGAACGCCGGGACGGCCCGGCGGTTGCCGGGCGGCGACGGCGGGCGTCGCCTGAGCGGCGCCGAGCGCGGCGGCCGTCGCGGTGGCGACGACCAGGGCGCGGTGGGCGGACGGGTGGCCGCCGAACGGGGCGGACGAGGAAAGGTGGCTCGCCCGCCGCCGCGATACGCATCCGGGGCAGTCGCAGTCGCTCTCGGGATCGAATTCCTCGAATACCGGAGCCTCCATGCGATTCCCCTCACACTGCAGCTGGAAATATCCGCGACTGTGCACGCTCGCAGTTTCTCAACTGTCTTCCCGGCGCGCATGCTGACGGTCCGAACGATGTACGCGGAACCCGCCCGGCCCAATGCCGCGGTCCGCCGCCCGGAGCACGGGCCGCGGGTGGTCCTGGGCACCCTCGCCGGTCCTGTAGAGTTGTCCCGTCAGCAGGCGCCGCTAGCTCAGTTGGTTAGAGCAGCTGACTCTTAATCAGCGGGTCCGGGGTTCGAGTCCCTGGCGGCGCACAGACATCGAAGGCCTCTCGCGAGAGCGAGGGGCCTTCGTTCGTGTCGCACGTTTGCTGGGTACCTCTCCTACAGAGCCCCGGCCATCCCCTGACTCTCCGTGGCTTCGCGCAGCCTCCCGCGCCGGACGCCGGGTCACTCCCGCAACCCGGGCGCGCGCGGTCGAGGGCCGGTCCGGTCGGCGGTTTCGGGGGAGCGGGCCGCCGACCGGGCCAGGTGACGTCACATCAGACGGCGGTGCGCGACAGATACGCCGACACGATCACGTTGGCGGTGTAGCCGTGGGCGACCGGATCGTAGGTTCCGCCGCAGGTGATCAGGCGCAGCTCTGCACGGCCCGGCCGACGGGAGCCGTAGGCCCGACCGGCGTCGAAGCGGTCGCGCCGCACGACCTCGACGTCGTCCACGGTGAACTCGGCGACCTTCCCGTCGTCGCGGACCACCCGTACCGTCTCGCCGCGCTCCAGCGTGCCGAGCCCGCGGAAGACGGCGGGCCGGGTCCGGGTGTCGACGTGTCCCACCAGCAGGGCCGTGCCCCGGGCGCCGGGTTTCGCACCGCCGGCGTACCAGCCGACGACGCCCGCCTGGTCGAAGGGCGGCGGGTCGATCGCCCCGTCGGCGTCCAGACCGCGCGCGACGACCGGGGCCTGGACGCCCAGCCGGGGGATGTCGATGCGCCGCGGCAGCGCCTGTCCCAACGGCTTCGCCGCGGGCGGGAGCCCGGTCTCCGGCGGGCGGACCGCCGCGGCCGGATCACCGGCGGCCGGGGCGGCCGCGCCGTGTCGCACCTCGGTCACCTCGCGCCCCCACAGCCAGAGTCCGAGCAGCAGCACCGACCAGGTCAGACCGGTCGCCAGGCGGCCCGGGAGGCGTTCGCGGCCGGCCACCGGTCAGTCCGTCCCGCGTCGCCGGCGCCGTCCGCGCCACACGAAGACGGCCGCGGCGACGCCCACGAGCACCAGGCCGACGACCGCCTGCACCGTGCCGGGGCCGTCGGCGTCCACCCGCGCCTCCTCGACGGAGGCGAGCGGAGCGGCCCCGCCACCGCCGGCGCGCACCGGGGCGACGGGAGACGCGGGAGCGACTGGGGTGGCTGGGGTGACTGGGGTGACTGGGGTGACTGGGGTGACCGGAGAAGCTGCGTACGGAGAGGCGGGAGAGGTGGGAGCCGTGCGGTCGCCGGAAGCGGTGAGGGCAGAGGGAGCGGTGGCGGTGGCGGTGGCGGTGGCGGTGGCGGGAGGGGACGGGGCGTCCGGGGGCGCGGACGCCGGGTCCAGGACCTCGATCCGGCTTTTCACCTGGACACCGGCGCAGGTGATCCGCACGTCGTAACCGCCCGCCGCGAGCGAGGAGCGGACCCGGGTGTCGCCCGTGAGCGCGCCGCCGGCGCCGTCCGCGACGACGAGCTGCGCGTCCGCCACGAAGGCGACCGAAGCCGCGGTGGCCGTCCTGCCGTCGCAGCCGGTGGCCCTCAGCGTGACCTCGGATCCCGGCGACGGTCTCGACGGCGTGACGGACACCCCGGCGCCCGCGCCCCGTCCGCCTTCGTCACGGCCGACGTCCCCCGAGGCGGCGTACGCCGTGGGAGTGAGCACCGCAGCGACGACCGCGACGCCCGCACAGACAGTGATCTTCCAACCCATCGTGACCTCCAGCTCACTGGAGACTCCCCCGCCGGAACCGCGGCCGCATCCTCCGGCGGGGTGTCACTGCTCCGAACGAGTGGGTCGGGCGGCGCTACGGGTTTTGGATCCGTCAGATCCGGTCGACGAGATCCGCGATCGAGTCCACGACCTTCGACGGGCGGTACGGGAAGTCCTCGACCTGCTCGGGACGGGTCAGGCCGGTGAGGACCAGGAAGGTCTGCATCCCGGCCTCCATCCCCGCCAGCACGTCGGTGTCCATGCGGTCGCCGATCATCGCGCTGGTCTCGGAGTGGGCCCCGATGGTGTTCAGCCCGGTGCGCATCATCAGCGGGTTGGGCTTGCCCGCGAAGTACGGGCTCTTGCCGGTGGCCTTGGTGATCAGCGCGGCGACCGCCCCGGTGGCCGGCAGCGCGCCCTCGGCCGAGGGGCCGGTCTCGTCGGGGTTGGTGCAGATGAAACGGGCGCCGTCGTTGATGAGCCGGACGGCCTTGGTCATGGCCTCGAACGAGTAGGTGCGGGTCTCGCCGAGGACGACGTAGTCGGGCTCGTGGTCGGTGAGGATGTAGCCGATGTCGTGCAGCGCGGTGGTCAGGCCGGCCTCGCCGATGACGTACGCCGTGCCCTCGGGCCGCTGGTCGTCCAGGAACTGGGCGGTGGCCAGCGCGGAGGTCCAGATGTTCTCGATCGGCACGTCGAGGCCCATCCGCCGCAGCCGGGCGTGCAGGTCGCGCGGGGTGTAGATCGAGTTGTTGGTGAGGACCAGGAACGGCTTTCCGGACTCGCGCAGTCTCTTCAGGAAGGCGTCGGCGCCGGGGATCGGTACGCCCTCGTGGATGAGCACACCGTCCATGTCGGTGAGCCACGACTCGATGGGCCTGCGGTCTGCCATGTGCGGGGTCTCCCTGCCGTACGCGAGTACGCGGTTTCTGCGCGTGCATGCGGTCGCTGCGTGCGCCCCAGCCTAGTCACAGGCCCGATCTTGAGGGAATGGCCGGTTCCGGACCGTCCACCGGCTGGGACGCGAGCGCGCGACGCGGTCGTGGTTCAGCGGCGTCGGCGGGCCAGCAGCAGGGCCGCGCCGGCGGTCAGGAGGCAGCCGGCGGCCGCGACGAGCACGGTGGGCGAGGTGAGGCCGGTGCGGGCGAGTTCCTCGGCCTCGTCGGCGAGGGAGAGACCACCGGCGTCGGCGGCGGAGGCGTCGGGACGGGGGGTCGGGGCCGTCGCGGCACCGGCCGTGGCATCGCTCGGGCCGGCGCTCGCGGGGTCGGCCGGCGTCTTGGCCGCCGTCTCGCCGGCGGTCGTCCCGGCCGTGGGGTCGGTCGCGGGGCCGGTCGTGACGTGGGCAGTGGGGTCGGTATTGGGGTGGGCATGGGGGTCGGTCGTGGCCTGGCTCGTGGCGGGGGTGGAGTCGGCCACGACGGAGAAGCGGTAGTCGTTCGACTGTCCGATCCAGTCGCCGTCGTCGCCGTGCCGCTGGACGACCGCCGCGTTGGCGGTGACCGCGTTGGCCGTGGCGTCCGGGGCGAGGGCGAGCCGCAGCTTGACGGTGAGGGTCCGGCCGGGGCTCACGCTGAAACCGGGGAAGCCGTCGGATGCGTCGCCGCTGCCGCCGGTGAACGCGCCGACGAGCTCGTCGTCGTCCGTGGGTTCGAAGCGGACGGGGTGCGGTCGGCCGTCCACGTAGAAATCCAGCCGCGGCTGGGACGGCTTCAGGGCGCGCTCGGCGTCGACCAGGACGACTACCGGGTGGATCGCGGCGCAGGTGCGGCGGGTGGTGTTGGTGAGGTCGAGATACCAGACGCCGTATCCGCCGCCGGCCCGGTAGGAGGCGGGGCCGCCGTGGATGCGGGTCGTGAGGGGGAAGTCACCGGCGGCGGCGCCGGCACAGCCCGGGGCGGCCAGCGCATGGGCGGGCGCGGGGAGGAGGGCGGCGGCCGCGGCGAGGCAGAGGGAGACAGGCGGGCACAGTCGCATGAACACGTGAGCCTGCCCGGCCTCCCGCGCCGTCCCCGGAAGGCGCACCGCACGACCGTGCGAAGCCCCTCGTTCGGACGATCCGCGGGGGCCGGCGGGGCGGGAGACCGGCCGGGCGGGAGACCGGCGAGGCGCGAGACCGGCGAGGCGCGAGACCGGCGAGGCGCGAGACCGGCGGAGGGAAAGAATCCTCATCCGGTCTCCCGGCCGAAGAGGGGGGCCAGGCACAGTTGGGCCGCGCCGTGGGCCACGGCGCGGGCGCCGTGGGGGGCGAGGCGCACCCGGATGGCGTCCTGTGGGGAGCCCTCCCGGCGGGCTCGGGCCTGGAGGACGGCCGTCACGCCGTGGAGGAAGGGCTCGGGGGCGGCCGCGATCGCGCGACCGCCCAGCAGCACGGCGTCGATGTCGAGCAGCCCGGCCAGGTTCGCGGCGCCCTCACCGAGGACGCGCGCCGCCTCGCCGACGTCGCCCCGGCCGAGAGCCGCCAGGCACAGTGCCTCGACGCAGCCCCGGTTGCCGCAGGGGCAGGGCGGGCCGTCCAGCTGGATGACCTGGTGCCCGAACTCGCCCGCGCCGGTGCGCGCCCCGCGGTGCAGGGTCCCGCCGAGGACCAGGCCGGCGCCGAGGCCGGTGCCCAGATGGAGGCAGACGAAGGAGCCGCGCTCGCCGCCGACGGCGAGACCGAGCGCGGCCGCGTTGGTGTCCTTGTCGACGACCACCGGCGTCCCGAGCCGCTCCGCCAGCGCGTCCCGCAACGGGAACCCGTCCCACTCCGGGAAGCCGGTGACCCGGTGCAGCACCCCGCGGGCGTGGTCGAGCGGGCCGGGAAGGGCCACCCCGACACCGAGGAGCGCGGGTGGGGTGTCGGGGGCGGAAGAGACGGCAGGGGCGGGTGGGGTGTCGCCGAGGAGGTTCGCCACCTCCCGCGTCACTGCTTCCAGCACCGTTTCCGCCCCCGCGCCCAGCGACAGCGGCACGCACCGCTCCCGTACGGTCCGGCCGTCGAGTCGGGCCAGCACGACCCGCAGTTCGTCCCGGTCGAGGTGGACCCCGACCGCGTGACCGGCCTCCGGCACCAGCCGCAGCACCGTGCGCGGCTTGCCGCCGGTGGACGCGCGGCGTCCCGCCTCCGCCGCCAGCCCCTCCAGCCGCAGCCGGGCGGTGATCTTGCTGACCGCCTGCGGGGTGAGCCCGGTGCGCTCGGCCAGTTCCAGCCTGCTGATGCCGTCCGGTCCCGCCGTGCGCAGCAGGTCGAGCACGAGCGCGGTGTTGTGGCTGCGCAGGCCCAGGAGGTTGACGCCTGCGTCCGTCCTGTTCACTGCCGGCCTCCGGCGGTCCTGTTCACGGCCCCATTCTGCCCTCTGCTTGCACTTTGGCAACAGCGTTGCGAAAGTGGGAGTCATGACAGGTACTCCTCTCCGCGTGGGTCTGATCGGCTACGGACTCGCCGGTTCCGTCTTCCACGCCCCGCTGATCGCCGCCACCGAGGGGCTCGTCCTCGACACGGTGGTCACCTCGAACCCCGAGCGGCAGGAGCAGGCCCGCGCCGAGTTCCCGGACGTACGGATCGCCGTCGCCGCCGACGACCTCCTCGCACGCGCCGACGAGCTGGACCTGGTCGTCATCGCGTCACCCAACAAGACGCACGTCCCGCTCGCGACCGCCGCACTGAAGGCGGGCCTGCCGGTCGTCGTCGACAAGCCGGTGGCGGGCACGGCGGCCGAGGCCCGTGAGCTGGCCGCCCTCGCCGAGCAGCGCGGGCTGTTCCTCTCCGTCTTCCAGAACCGCCGCTGGGACAACGACTTCCTGACCCTCCGCAAGCTGCTGGCCGAGGGCGAGCTGGGCGACGTGTGGCGGTTCGAGTCCCGGTTCGAGCGGTGGCGGCCACTGCCGAAGGGCGGCTGGCGGGAGTCCGGCGATCCCGCAGAGATCGGAGGTCTGCTCTACGATCTCGGCAGTCACGTGGTCGACCAGGCGCTGGTCCTCTTCGGCCCGGCGCGCACCGTGTACGCGGAGGCCGACGTGCGCAGGCCCGGCGCGCAGACCGACGACGACACCTTCATCGCGCTGACCCACGCGAGCGGGGTCCGTTCCCACCTCCACGTCTCGGCGACGACCGCCCAACTCGGCCCGCGTTTCCGGGTGCTGGGCTCGAAGGCGGGCTATGTGAAGTACGGCCTCGACCCGCAGGAGGCAGCGCTGCGGGAGGGCGAACGGCCCGGCACGACGGCGGACTGGGGCACGGAGCCCGAGGAGCTGTGGGGCCGCGTGGGCGCCGGAGAGTCCCCGCTGACCGGCGGCGGGCGCCCCGAACGGACCCTCCCCGGCGACTACCCGGCCTACTACGCTGCGGTGGCCAAGGCACTGACCGACGGCGGCCCCAACCCGGTGACCGCCGTCGAGGCGGCCGCCGCCCTCGACGTCCTGGAGGCGGCCCGCCGTTCGGCACGAGACAAGGTGGCGGTGACGCTGTAATGGGCACCCACGAACTCACCCCGAAGTTCACCCCGGAGATCACCCCGAGCCTGGAGGAGCTCCAGGCCCAGGAACGACGGCTGGTCTTCCGCCAGTTCACCCATGACGACGCGTGGGCGCTCGGCTCGCTCCTGGTGGAGCTGGCCCGCGAGCGCCAGGCGCCGGTCGCCGTCGACATCCACCGCGCCGGCCAGCAGCTCTTCCACGCGGCCCTGCCCGGCTCGGCCCCCGACAACGACGCCTGGATCGCGCGCAAGCGCCGGGTGGTCGAGCGCTTCGGCGCCTCCTCCTACCTGGTCGGGACCCGTTACCGCGCCAAGGGCACGACGTTCGAGGACTCCTCCCGCCTGGACCAGGACGAGTACGCGGCCCACGGCGGCTCCTTCCCGATCAACGTGGAAGGCGTCGGGGTGATCGGCGCGGTGACGGTGTCGGGACTGCCCCAGCTGGAGGACCACCGGTTCGTGGTGGAGGCGCTGGAACAGTTCCTGGAGAAGCAGCTGTAGGTCCCCTGCGGGCCTCCCTTGGCGCCCCTCAGGGCCGCTCCGCAGGAGCGCCCCGAGGGGCGCGGGGAACTGCGCGACCAGCCACGCACGGCCCGCGGCCGCCGGACGACCGCAGTCCCCACCCCCGGCAGCCCCCGCCCCCTGGCCCGGCCCGGCGGCCTCAGGACCGGCGGTCCCCCGGCACGGCGGGCCTCCCGCGCGCCCAGCGGAGCGCTACGCGTCCTTGAACTCCTGACGCTGCCTGCCGAGCCCCTCGATCTCCAGCTCCACCACGTCCCCGGCCCGCAGGTACGGCTTCGGCTCGGGCTCGCCCATCGCCACGCCCGCGGGCGTCCCGGTGTTGATGACGTCACCGGGGTACAGGGTCATGAACTGGCTGACATAGCGCACGACCTCCCCTACGGGGAAGATCTGCTCGGCCGTGGTCCCGTCCTGCTTCAGCTCCCCGTTCACCCAGAGCCTCAGGGACAGGTTCTGCGGGTCGGCGAGCTCGTCCGCCGTCACCAGCCAGGGCCCCAGCGGGTTGAACGTCTCGCAGTTCTTCCCCTTGTCCCAGGTGCCGCCCCGCTCGATCTGGAACTCCCGCTCGGAGACGTCGTGCGCGACGGCGTACCCCGCGACGTGCGCGAGCCCGTCCTGCGCCGACTCCAGATAGCGGGCCGTGCGCCCGATGACGACCGCCAGCTCGACCTCCCAGTCCGTCTTGACGGACCGGCGCGGCACCAGGACGGTGTCGTAGGGCCCCACGACCGTGTCCGCCGCCTTGAAGAAGACCACGGGCTCGGCGGGCGGCTCGGCCCCCGTCTCCCGGGCGTGGTCGTGGTAGTTCAGCCCGATGCACACGATCTTGCCGATCCGCGCCAGCGGCGGCCCGATCCGCAGCCCGGTCGCGTCCAGCGCCGGCAGCTCCCCGGACTCGGCGGCGGCCCGGACCCGGCCGAGCGCCACGTCGTCGGCGAGCAGCGCCCCGTCGACGTCCGGGACGACCCCGGAGAGGTCCCGCAGGACCCCCTCGGAGTCGAGCAGCGCGGGGCGCTCCGTTCCGGCCGTACCGACTCGCAGCAGCTTCATGGTGACTGTCTCCCTCGATCACGGGTCGTCCACCGACGGGTGCAGCCATCGGATGACTGGTCGATCCTCCAGACTGGCAGTCCGCTCCGCAATACCCGGTTCACGTACTGGACCGTCACCGGTAGAGGACGGCCCGCTCGATCGCGCTCCAGGTCGAGCTGGTGATGACGTACAGGGCGGCGGCCAGCGGCACGACGGCCACCGTGACCAGCGTGAAAAAGGACATGAACGGCATGACCCTGGCGAGGACGCCGACCCCGGGGACGTCCTGACCGCCGGTCACGGGCAGCGGCGTCCGCTTGGCCCGCAGGTAGTTGAAGCACGCGACGGCCGCGACGACGGCGAAGAGCACGAGGTAGACCAGCCCTGCCCCGCCGACCGGGCCGCCCCCGGCGAGCGCGTCCGTCCAGCGGTCGGCGAGCGGTGCGGCGAACAGCCGGTGGTCGAGCAGTCCGCCGCCCGCGCCACCGGCCGAGGAGCCCGAGAAGAGACGGTAGAGCACGAAGAACGCGGGGAGCTGGAGCAGGCTGGGCAGGCAGCCGGAGAGCGGCGACACCTTTTCCTCGGCGTGCAGGTCCAGCACCGCCCGCTGGAGCCGCTCGGGATGTCCGCCGTGCTTCTCGCGCAGTTCCGCGATCTTCGGCTGCAACGCCGTACGCGCCTTCTGCCCGCGGGCGGCCGCACGGGACAGGGGGTGCACGAGGAGTCGCACCAACGCGGTGAACAGGACGATCGCCGCGGCCGCGGAGGCGGCGCCGAACAGGGGCTGGAGCAGGTCGGCGAGGTGCTCGACCAGCCCGGCGAAAACGGACAGGGGTACGGACAGGAGTACGGACATGGGTGAGGAGCCCTCCGAGGGTCTCGTCGTGCCGGCGGTTCGGGAATGCGGCATGACGACCCGTGCGGGGCCACGGAGACGAAGTGGTGTGCGCCCTACGCGACGGTCGTCGGGAGGGCGTGACCGGGGGCCCTGGGGCGGGGCCGGCCGGAGGCGTCGGGGTCGCGTTGCGGCAGGAAGGCCGTACGGCGCGCCCGGTCCCTGATGGCCGTCCGGACCCGGGTGGGCGGGACGGCGGGGGCGCTGCGCGCGGCCACCAGCGCGCAGACGGCGAGGGCGGATCCGGCCGCGGCGGTCGCGGCGAACGCGACGGCGGCCGACACGGCCGAGAGGCCGCCGGAGTCCAGGAGGAGGACGTCCATGACGAGCAGAAGGAGAAGCGGGACCCGGAGCGGAATCAAGATCGGGATCGAGTTCGAGCTCCGGACCGAGTTCGAGCTCCGGACCGAGTTCGAGTTCGGGACCGAGTTCGCGTTCGGGATCGGTCTGGCGGAACGCGAGGCGAACCGGTTACCCAACACGTCTCCCCCTCCCCTCGGCCATCGACCCCGACGGACCGCGCCCCACGGCGGTCCCCGTCCCCCGGCGAGGGCCCCTTCACCGCCCGTCGGGCCGTGTACCCGGTTTATACCTCACTCCGGCGGCCGCGGTCAGCCTGGGGCCGGTCCGCCATCTTGTATCAGGTGTTTGACACAAGATCCCGCCCAGGGCATCTTGTACCCACCTCTTGTACTCACCGCTTGATACAAGCACGCCGCCGGGGGGCCGACATGCTCGACACCGTCTCGCCAGAACGCCTGCTGGCCCGCGCCGACCTCTGCGCCCGCTGGGCCGGATTGACGCTGGGCTTCGTGCTCGCACAGCCGCTCGCGACCATGGACAGCGACGACCTGGCCATGCGCTTCCTCAGCGCCATCACCGCGTTCGGCCTGTGCGCGGTCGGCGGTGTCCTGCTCGGCGACTCCCTGACGCCCGCCCCGCAGGAAGCGGTCCGCACCGCAGCCCTCGCTCCCCGCCGGGTCCGCGACCACGTGCCGCCCCGCATGGCCCCGCTGCTGCTCTTCCAGACAGCGTGCCTCCTCGCCCTCCTGACGGTCGGGACGTTCGCCGCCTCCCCCGACGCCGCCGGCCGCACGGGCCGGGCCATCACCGTCACCTGCCGGAGCGTGACCAGACCCCTGGGCCCCTGGCCCGGCATCTACTACGCCACCCCCCTCCTCGCCTCCCTGGCCGTCGGCACCGCCGCCTGCGTCTGGGCGCTGCGTCGCATCGCCCACCGCCCCGGCGACAACCAGCAGCGCCACGACCGCTCGTGGGCGATCACCGCGGCCTGGGGGCTGCTGGTCTCCAGCCAGCTGCTGATCGTCCTCGGGATGATCGGCAGAGTGCTGTCCCGCACGACGTGCGCGGGCATGCTCGGCAACGTCACCGCGCTGGTGATCTACCCGCTGAGCCTCGTGACCCTGTTCAGTCTGGGATGGTGCCTGTTCACCATCGTCGTGCCCCGGGCCGTCGGCGATGAGTGAACCCGCCGTCCGCGTCGACACCACCAGCCAGGTGCCGCCGTTCGAGCAGATCCGCGCCCAGCTCGCCGCCCTGATCGTCACCGGCCGGCTGACCGAGGGCGAACGGCTGCCGACCGTGCGCCAGCTCGCCGCCGACCTGGGCCTGGCACCGGGCACCGTGGCCCGCGCCTACCGTGAGCTGGAGGCCGCCGAGCTCATCCGCACCCGTCGCGGCGCGGGCACCCGGGTGGCGGCGCCCCCGGCCGAGCCCGCCCACCCCGACCCCGTCCAACTCGCCACACTGGCCCGCGACTTCACCTCCTCCGCCCGCGCCCTGGGCGCCGACACCGAGGCCGTCCTGACCGCCGTCCGAGAAGCCCTGGAGGAAGGGTCGTAGACACCGGGGTGGCTCGGCCGGACACGGCCGGACGGACACGGCGGGGCGGACACGGCCGGACGGACTCGGCGGGGCCGCGCCCGGCGAGGGTCACCGCGCTATCCGCGAGGAAGCGTCGCGACCAGCTTGCCCCACACGACCAGGCGGTACCGGGAGGTGTACTCGGGCGTGCAGGTGGTGAGGGTGAGGTAGCGGCCGGGAGCGTCGTAGCCGTAGGCGGGCCGGGTGAGGGACCGGGGCACGGGCCGGATGACGCCCGCGTCGCGCGGCGAGGTCTGCGGCAGGATCTTGTCGACGACGTAGGTGTAGATCGCGTTCCGCGTCGCCACTTCCACCTTGTCGCCGCTCCGGAGACGGTCCAGATGCCGGAAGGGCTCGCCGTGGGTGTTGCGGTGCCCGGCGACCGCGAAGTTGCCGTCCTGGCCCGGCTGTTGAGTGCCGGTGTAGTGACCGACGTACCCCTTGTTGAGGACGTCCCGCTTGCTCGTGCCCTCGGCGACGGGGACCCGCAGATCGAGGCGCGGGATGCGCAGGACGGCGTAGGCCTGCGAGGAGCGGGGCGCGCCGCCGGACGCCGAGGCCTTCGCGCTGCCGTCGCCCGATCGCCCGAGCCCGCCGTCGCCGCCCGAGCCGGAACCGAAGCCGGAACCGGAGCCGGAACCGGAGCCGTCGTCCGAGCCCGCTCCCGAGCCGGCTCCCGTGCCCGTTCCAGGACCGGAGCCGCCCGCGCCGGCGCCGTCCCCCCACTCCCGCTCCAGCGCCTCCACCCGCCGCTCGGCGCCCTCCTTGGCCTCCCGGTTGGTCCACCACAGCTGATGCACGACCAGTAGCAGCACCAACACCCCGGAGGTGACGAGGACTTCGGCACCGCTCCAGAGCACCCGCCGGTACCTGGCGCGCCGCCGCCGGGTGCTGTGCTGCACGAGGGGGATCCGCACGCGGGCACGATAGGCGGAGGGGGACGAGGTCTCCAGACCGTTCGCCCGCTCGAACCGGCCCCCGCCCTTCCTCCACAGGTTTGAGAAAGGGCTGTCAGAACCCTCGACAACACCACGGAGCACACCCGATGCTTCGTGACGCGCAGACCAACACGCGCACAGACGACACGCACTGACTCGCGCACGCGAAGAAGACATGCAGACGCACTGACGCATTTGACGACGTCGGTTGGGACGACCGGCTGTCGATCGCAGTCATGAAGCGGAGAAGTCATGATCCGACGCAGGACCCTGCTGACGGCCACCGGCGGCGCGCTCCTCGGAAGCGCCCTCGCGACGGGCACCGCCCGGGCCGACGCCACCATCGCCGTCAACCCTTCGATGGCGTACGGCACTTGGGAGGGCTGGGGCACCTCCCTGGCCTGGTGGGCGAACGTCTTCGGCGCCCGGGACGACTTCGCCGACATCTTCTTCACGACCAAGTCGGTGTCCTACAACGGCAAGACCCTCCCCGGTCTCGGCCTCAACATCGCCCGTTACAACCTGGGCGCGTCCAGCTGGAACACGGTGGACGGCACGTCGATGGCGGTCTCGCCCAACATCCCCGGTTTCAAGCAGATCGAGGGCTACTGGCAGGACTGGAACAACGAGGACCCGACGTCCTCCGCCTGGGACTGGACCGCGGACGCGGCCCAGCGCGCGATGCTCCAGAAGGCGGTGTCGCGCGGTGCGACGACGGAGCTGTTCGCCAACTCCCCCATGTGGTGGATGTGCCTGAACCACAACCCCTCCGGCGCCTCGGGCGGCGGCAACAACCTGCAGTCGTGGAACTACCGTCAGCACGCCTCCCACCTGGCGGCGGTCGCGTCGTACGCGAAGGCGAACTGGGGCGTGAACTTCGCGACCGTCGACGCCTTCAACGAACCGTCGTCGTCCTGGTGGACGGCGACCGGGACGCAGGAGGGCTGCCACATGGACGCGACCGTCCAGGCGGCCGTACTCCCCTATCTGCGAAGCGAGTTGGACAAGCGCGGGCTGACGGCGACGAAGATCTCCGCTTCGGACGAGACGAACTACGACCTCGCCCGCACCACCTGGAACTCCTTCTCGTCGACGACGAAGGGGTACGTCGACCGGGTCAACGTCCACGGCTACCAGGGTTCGGGCGGCCGCCGCGACCTGCTCTACACCGACGTGGTGACGACGGCCGGCAAGGCGTTGTGGAACTCGGAGACCGGTGACAAGGACGGCACGGGTCTCACCATGGCGAGCAACCTGCTGTACGACTTCCGCTGGCTCCACCCGACGGCGTGGGTCTACTGGCAGGTCATGGACCCGTCGTCGGGCTGGGCGATGATCGCGTACGACGCGAACACGCTGGCGGCCGGCGCGGTCACCACGAAGTACTACGTGATGGCCCAGTTCAGCCGTCACATCCGCCCCGGCATGACGATCCTCGACACGGGCGTGAGCTATGCGGCGGCGGCGCTGGACAGGACAGCGAAGCGCCTGGTCATCGTCGCCGCGAACACGTCGTCCTCGGCCCAGACCCTGACCTTCGACCTGTCCCGCTTCACGACGGTGACGGGCGGCCCGTCGGGCCTGGTCCCCCGGTGGAACACGGTGACGAGCGGCTCGGGCGACCTCTACGCGTCCCACTCGGACACGCACCTGAGCGGCAAGACGATCAGCGTGCCGTTCGCGGCGGGCGCGGTGCAGACCCTTCAGGTGGACGGGGTGACGATCTAGGCAGACGGCGGAGGGCCAGGCGTCGGCCGGGCCGACGCCGGCCCGGCAGGCCGGATCGACAACGCCGTCCAGTTCCTGGACACCCCGACGGGCCGACCCGCGATCCGCGCCCCCTGGCCTGCAGATATCTCTCTTTCGTCAGCGGGCGGCGCTACGGTGTCATCCATGCGCCCCGACACGCCTGCCGAGAACGTCGACCACACCGCCGAAGCGGCACGCCTGGAGCGGACCGCCGGCCTGTATCCCGAGGACGCGGAAGCCCTGCTGCTGCAGTCCGCGGCCCACCTGGAACTGGCCGGCGACCGCCCCGCCGCGACGACCCTGTACGACCGCCTGCTGTCGTCTTCGGACAGCCTGGAGAACCCCCACCTGATCCGCGCCCTGAAGGCCGCGAACCTGTGGGAGTACGGCCACGAGGCCGAGGCCCGAGCCATCATCGACGGCATCCGGGCCGCCGCCCCCCGCGACCCGGCCCCCTGGGTGATCGTCGCCGAGTCCCTGGAGTCCCACGACGAGCTGGAAGCGGCGCAGAAGACGTTCACGGAGGGCGTGACCCTGCTCCTCGCGGACGTGCCGGAGCCCCCGCCGCATTCCTCCCACCCCCTCCTCTTCGGCCGCCACCGCGTACGCCGCATGCTGGGAGCCGCCCACGACGACTGGGACGTGCTGGCCGACACCCTCCACTCCTCCCCCGTCCCCCTGGACGAGCTGCACGACCCCAAGCGCGTCTGGTCCCTGGGCTCGGACAACCCGGCCGAACTGCAGGCGGAGATCTCCCGCCTGCGCGCCGAGCTCGGCACCTACCGGGAGGAACTGTCCCGCCCGTTCCCGGTGGCGGTCCTGCACTGGCCGACGGGCGAGTTGGCGGAGCTGGTCGGGGCATACCCGACGCTGTCCGACGAGTACCCCTCGCACGAGGAGCACCTGGCGACGATAGAGGCGTCCCTGCGCGAACTGTCCGCCTCGGGCACGCCCAACCTCGGCATCGTCACCGGCACGGTCCCCTCCTACGAAGCCTTCGCAGCCTCGGAGGCCTCGTCCCCGGCGGACACGAACCTCCTCCCGCAGTACGCGACGACCTTGGCAGCCCGGGGACGGGCTGTGGGGTGGCCGCCGGAGCGGGGGGCGGGGTGCTGGTGCGGGTCGGGAAACAGCTATGCAGCGTGCCATGGGGCTGCAACGGTTTGAGCCCGGAGCCGTGGTATTCCGGGCAGCAGGGCGATCATCCACCGTGACCACATGCATCCGTGAGGCTGGACGACAGTGAGCGGCGTGACGCCTTCTTCTCCCGGCGTCTCGGCCCGCATGAGCAGGCAGGCGAGCAAGGACACCGGTGTCGAGCTGGCCGTACGACGACTGCTGTACGCGACCGGTATGCGCTACCGCGTGGAGTACCCCGTCCCCGGCATGCCACGACGACGGATCGATGTGGCGTTCCCCCGGGCGAAGGTGGCAGTCCTCATCGACGGCTGCTTCTGGCACGGCTGTCCGCAGCATGCCACGCACCCCAAGTCGAACGCGGAGTGGTGGCGGACCAAGCTGGACCGGAACATGGCACGGGACCGGGAGACGACCGAGCATCTCACCACCCTGGGGTGGACGGTGTTGAGGTTCTGGGAACACACACGGCCGGAGGAGGTCGCCCGGACGGTGCGCGCCACGGTCGACCGCAGAAGACGCCTCTCTCCTGCCCTGTGTGCGAACGTTCGCCCTCCCGACGTCAGTGGCCCCTGTTAGAACTGGTCACGGCAAACGGGCGATCGAGGGGGCCAAGCGTGGTTCAGCCAGGGGATCTGTCACAACCTGTCGCGGGTGTGTACGAGGAGCTCATCACCGTAGGTATGCAGGCCCGGATCGACCAGCTCAACGCGGCTGGTTGGAAGCCGATCCACGCAGAGGTCAGCTCTGAGTCGTCGCCGCATGTACTGGCGCGCTACATCGGCGAAGCCGTGGGGCGACGGTTGAGTCAGCTCCCCCATGACCGGCAGGTCGCGGCGGCGAACCAGATCATGCAGTCCTTGGTCAGGAGCGCGCCGGATCCGGGCGTTGACGAGGCGGGGACCACCATCGTCGACGGTCCTCGCCAACTCCTCGCCCTGGCTCAGCAGGAGGCTCCTGGCGTCTACTCCATCAGGCCCTTGACTCCCCTGTCCGAGACCGCATTGATCACCAACGCACCGGATGATCCGAGCCTGGGAGCGGAGTTGCGAGCCGAGCTCGCCACCGCTGACCGCATCGACCTGCTTTGCGCGTTCGTGAAGTGGTACGGAATAAGGGTCCTTGAGGACTCGCTCCGCGCGGCCAAGGAACGTGGCGTCCCCATCCGGGTCATCACGACCACCTACATCGGCGCTACCGATCGCCGCGCGCTGGACCGGTTGGTGCGGGACTTCGGCGCTGAGGTGAAGGTCAACTACGAGATCAGGTCGACTCGCTTGCACGCGAAGGCTTGGCTGTTCCGGCGGAACACGGGCTTCGACACGGCATACGTGGGCAGCTCCAATCTGTCGAAGGCAGCCCTGCTCGACGGTTTGGAGTGGAACGTACGTCTGTCCTCGATCGCCACCCCAAGGGTCCTCGACAAGTTCGAGGCGACCTTCGACGCCTACTGGGCCGACACGGCCTTCGAGTCGTACGACCCCGACCGCGACGGCGAGCGTCTCTCTGAGGCACTCGCACAGGCAGGCGGCACCGGGGCGGCCGAGGGACTCAAGATCAGCCTCTCGGGCCTTGCGGTGCATCCTCTCCCACACCAGAAGGACATGCTGGAGCGTCTCCGTGTGGAGCGTGATGTTCGTGGCCGCAACCGCAACCTCCTCGTCGCAGCGACCGGTACGGGAAAAACCGTCATGGCCGCTCTGGACTACCGGAGCATGCGCGACGACCGCCGTGGAGAGCTTCCCCGCCTGCTCTTCGTCGCCCACCGAAAGGAGATTCTGAACCAGTCCTTGCGGACCTACCGAGAGGTGCTCGACGACGCCTCCTTCGGCGAGCTCCTCCACAGCGGCAAGGAACCACGTGACTGGACACACGTGTTCGCCAGCGTCCAGTCGCTCAACCTCCAGCGGTTGGAGAAACTCGACCCCGAGCACTTCGACGTCATCGTGATCGACGAGTTCCACCACGCCACCGCGGAGACGTACCGGCGGGTAATCGAGCACTTCAAGCCCGTTGAACTGCTGGGCCTCACCGCAACTCCGGAGCGCATGGACGGGCGCAACGTTCAAGATGAGTTCTTCAACGGAAGGATCGCCGCCGAGCTGCGGCTCTGGGAAGCCCTAGAAAACGACCTACTGTGTCCCTTCCACTACTTCGGGCTTCCGGACGGAACGAATCTCGCCCGTCTCGATTGGCGTTCTGGCACCTACGACCGGAATCAGCTCGGCGATCTCTACACGGGTGACGAGGCGCGGGCGCGCATCGTCATCAAGCAGGTCGAGGACAAGATCTCGGCTCCAGCCGCCATGCGAGCGCTCGGTTTCTGCGTGACCAAGGCACACGCGCATTTCATGGCGAAATGCTTCCGCCGGGCGGGGTTCGATGCGGTGGCCCTCGATAGTGACTCCAGACCCGAAGTTCGAGAGCGGACACTCGCCGACCTCAAAGCCGGGCGCGTCCAGGTGATCTTCTCCGTTGACCTGTTCAACGAGGGCCTGGACATCCCCGACGTCGACACCCTCCTACTACTACGCCCCACCAACAGCGCGACAGTCTTCCTCCAGCAGCTCGGCCGGGGTCTGCGCCGGACACCAAACAAGCCTGTGCTTACGGTGCTCGACTTCATCGGGCAGCATCGAGCCGAGTTCCGCTTCGAGGAACAGTTCCGGGCTCTGACCAACCTCTCCCGCAACCGTCTCGTCGACAGCATCGAGCAGGACTTCCCGCAGCTGCCGTCCGGCTGCCAGATCATTCTGGAGGGCAAGTCGAAGGACCTGGTCCTCGCCAACATCCGCACACAGCTCAAGGCCACGATCACGACGTTGGCCAAGGAAGCCAGGGACTACGGCACCCCGCGTCTCGCAGACTACCTACGTGAGAGCCGACGCGACATCCAGGAGCTGTACAAGAGCGACAACTCCTGGACCAAGGTTTTGCGTAGAGCAGGGTTCATCCGAGAGGAGGCACCGCAAGGTGAAGCAGAACTCCTCAAGCGCGTTCATGCCTTCCTTCACGTCGACGACCCGGATCGCATCCACGCGTATCTAAGACTGCTCGCCGAAGACCCTCCGGACTACGACTCTCTATCTGCGGGGGAGCAGGCATATGCCCGCATGCTCTTCTTCAACCTGTGGGACAACGCGGGCGGTTTCACCAGCTACCGACAGGGCCTCGAATCGCTGCGCTCCCAACCCGTGTTGCGGGACGAGCTTCAGCAGGTCCTGTCCTACGCCCTCGAAGCAGCGGACCACTTCCCCCTCCCGCTGGAAGGACCTCTCGCCGGCGCTCCCTTGAAGATTCACAGCTCCTACAACCGGTCCGAGATCCTCTCGGCGTTGGGAGTGGCCCATCTGGGCGGACAGATGCCGAGGGACTTCGGGCAAGGAGTGCGATGGGTGGAGGAGCTCAACACCGACGCCCTCCTCATCACCCTGGAGAAGAACGAGCGCGACTTCTCCCCCACAGTCCGGTACAAGGACTACGCACTCAGCCCAACTCGCTTCCATTGGGAATCCCAGAGCACCACTCCGGAGAATTCCGAGACAGGGCTGCGCTACCAACAGCACGCCCAGCGGGGGAGCCACGTCCTGCTCTTTCTGCGTCGCTACAAGCGCAACAGCATCGGCAAGGCCGAACCGTGGATGCTTCTGGGACCGGCGACCTACGCGGGGCACACAGGCAGCAAGCCCATGGCGATCACCTGGGAGCTGCATCACGAGCTTCCTGCCGACGTGAACTCCTACGCCTCGATCACGAGCTGATACCCCACCTCCGCTCAGGCAGAGAGGTGGGCTTTCCCCTCGAAGTGCATCTGGGCTCGGTCCAGGAGGTCGTCAGCGTCGCGACCGTGTGTATGAAGCCAGTGAAGTAGGTCCGCGATGATGTCGATCGCTGCCGCCTCCGCCCGGGCCAAGCCCAGCCGGGGCAAGGCCGTGGTCGTCCCGCTCGAAACCGCCTCCGCCCCGTACAGGCCCAACAGCCCTTCGGCACTGCTCAGTCGTGGCGTGCCTTGCTTCGAGACGTGGGAGCATCGCTCTGCCGCCAACTCGCACCACGTCACTTTGCAGTCCCCGCGAAGATCAACGCCCCAGCGCACCGCGGTCGCGTCGACGAGTGCCATCCCACGGCCCCCCTCGGAGTCAACTCCGCCCTGGAGTAGGACGGGTAGCGCTTGAGTGTCGGGGTCTTGGATCTCAATGCGCAGGTGTGGACCGTTCATGGAGAGAGCGAGCCTGGTGGGCGTACCCGCACCGACGTGCGCAAGCACGTTGGACACCAGCTCGGTGACACACAGGTTTGCGTCCTCGACCACCTCAGGCAGCCCCCACAGCCGCAAGTGAATGCGCATCAATCGGCGGAGGGCGGCCACCTCCTCCGGCTCCGCCACGAAGTCGAGACTCCACGGTTTTCTCTGCGCGTGCTGGTCGTTGTGCATCGAGGCAAGTCCTTCCCGTAGGGCTACAGTCGCCCAGTGCGACTGGAGGCACACTGAGGGTTGCATTGGAACTCTCAAAATGGAACTCTCACAACGGGCGACATGGGAGCGGGGAGTCCATGGACACGCCCCCGGCGCACGCCCCCTTGCCCTCGCACTCCGCCGACCACGACGATCTGACCGATCAACATGAAGGGCCTGAACATGGCAGTCGGACCCACCACGCGCAGGCGCCAGCTCGGTGCCGATCTTCGGCGCCTTCGGGAAGCGAAAAGCCTCACCCTCGAAGAGGCGGGCTCTCGCGTGGGAATCTCCAAGGCGACTCTGAGTCGCTATGAGACAAAGGAGGGCACCGTCAAGTGGCCAGCGGTTGACGCCCTATGCCGGGAGTACGGTGCCTCTGACGAAGAACGCGCCGCCTTGGTCGAACTGGCCAAAGGGGCAAAAATTCAAGGGTGGTGGCGATCACTCGCTGACCCCATCCCTGAGTCCATGAACCTCATGCTCACCCTTGAGGACGAGGTCGTCCGCGAGGATCACTACGCGTGCATGTACGTCCCTGGACTCCTCCAGACGCGCGCCTACGCCGAAGCTGTGCACCGAGCCTCCGAGGCAGGGTGTTCAGAGCGGGAAGTCCAGCACATGGTCGACATTCGCATGAAGCGGCAGGAGCTCCTGGAACGCGCCGAGCCACCTCACCTCTGGTGCGTCATCGATGAGGCAGCCCTACGACGCCGAGTTGGCGGCAGCGAGATCATGCACGAGCAGTTGCACCACCTGCTCGGCGTGTCCCAACGTCCACATGTGACGGTCCAGGTGCTGCCCTTCGCCAAGGGGGCTCATGCCGCCGCAGTGGGCAGCTTCGCCGTCCTGCGAGGCCCGACTCCGGATCTGGACGTGGTGTACGTGGACCTGATCGGCGGTGGGCTCTTCATGGAAAAGCCACAAGAACTGGCACGCTATAGGTTGGCGTTCGAATACCTCAGTGCCCAGGCGCTCGACCTGGAATCCTCAGCGGAGCTCATCGACCGCATACGCATGGAGTCCTGATGACCTCGCCCCCGACGCCCCGGTGGTTCAAGTCCTCCTTCAGCGGAGGCAGTGGGACCGAGTGCGTGGAGTGCGCTCGGAGCGGAGCGGCCATCCTCGTACGCGACTCCAAGCGCGAGGACGGCCCCGTCCTAGCCATCCGCCATCTGGCTTGGCAGTTCTTCGTGCATTCGCTGCAGTGGGAAGTGATGGAACAGTAGGGAAGCAGTGTGCGCTTGGTGACCGAGACCCGCGCGGTGCCCGGGTGAACTCTCTGTTGAGCCAAACGGAACGAACGTTGCGCACAATCTCAGCCTGCTCCCCGATACGCGCAATCCGCTGCAATCCTTGGGTGCGTCCGGTATCGCCCACGCATCCTGGATGTCCGGCAGCCGCAAACGGAGGGCGAGCATGACACTCAGGTTCCTCGGCACGACCAGTGACGACGGTGACTGTCCCACCCTGTACGACATCGAGGGGACGGACGAGATCCTTGTTCAGGGCGAACGGGAGGCCGACCCGGAACACCTCGCCCAGTTGCGGGACGTCAAGGAGTCGGAGACGTTCGTCCGGGTCCCCCGCAGCCTCCTGACCTGCTACGCGCCCAAGAGCGAAGCCCCTCGGCTCCAGCCCTTCGCCTCCACCTCCGGGTTCTTCCGGGACTTCAGGCACACGGCCTGGCGCCTGGAGACACGTCGTGGCTACGCCTCCGACCGCACCAGTCCCAAGTGGGGCCGCTTCCTGGCCGGGGAGAACATCGCCGATGATCCGGACAACGCCTGGCGAGAGAACGTCCGAGTGCAGACAGCTCTGGGCAAGCGGTTCGAGCGGGTGCGACTGGTCGACGAACCCCTCACGCAGGGACAGGGGTTCCTCCTCGCGAGCGCGCCCGGCAATGTCGCCGCGGGCGAGGACATCCGCAACCTGACTCGCGGCCAGGCGCAAGAACTGCGGCTGCCCGACTACGATTTCTGGCTCTTCGACTCGAAGATCGTCGCTCGCTTCGCCTTCGACGACGAGGACACCACTCTCGGCGTGTACGTCACCGAAGAGCCGGCCGAGGTCCTCGCCGCCTGTCAGGCCCGCGACGCCGCCTGGCACCACGCTGTCCGCACCGAAGAGTTCGCGGGGCGGGTACGTTCCACCGTGTGAGCACGGACTACCAGACCGCCCAGCCCAGTACGGACCGTGGGCCACGTGCATACTCGTCGGGGCGCGACCGTCAGCGCTCTCCAGCGTTGAACTTGGCGATCTCCTCCGGCAGTTCCGCCAGCGAATCGATGCGCATCGTCGTGATCACGTCCGCGTCCGGGTCGCGTTGCTGGATCGTGCCCCAGGGGCCGCGCCGGATGAGGGCGGTCAGGAGCCCCGCCTGCACGGCAGGGCGGATGTCGTTGTCGAGCCGGTCACCGACGTAAAGGATCTCGACCGGCTCGGCAGGCGTCGCCTCGATGACGTGCTCGAAGAACCTCACGTCCGGCTTCGACACCCCCCAGTCGTCACTGGTGGCGATCATGTCGGAAGGAAGGTCCAGGCCCCGCAGCAGACCGCCGGCCCGCACAGTCTGGTTTCCGGCGATGCCGACCCACAGCCCTGCTTGACGGAGGGCAGCCAGGGTGGGCCGGACGTCCGGGTAGAGATCATCCTCGCCAAACCACTCCGGCTTCCCGGCAGCCGCGCGCTTCTCCCGCTCCTCGGTCAGGTCGAACCCGGGCCGGAACTCCTGGAACGTCTCCCGGTAGTCGCGTCCCTGCGCGATGACCGCCCCGAACATCGCCGCGAAGGTGTGCCGTGGCACCCCCAGCCAGTCCGCCCAGGTCCCGTACTCCCGGCTCTCGTCGACAAGACACTCGCCCACATCGAATACCACCGCACGAATCATTCTCCGCAGATTAAACGGTGGGGACGGCGGGCGAAGCAGCGCCGTTGGGACAGCAATGGCCTCGGTTCTGGGTAATACGGGCGGGGAAGTGCGCAGTTCGAGGTGGCTGTGATCCACGCCACCGGAACCGCTTCCCCCGTTCGGAGAGGTATCTGTGTGAGGTCCAACGGAGAGAGTGAAGTGGCGGCGGGCGGGGACGATGGCGGGGACCTGTTGCGGGGGCGGGTTCGGCGGGGGGAGCGGGCTGCGTTCGGGGAGCTCTACGAGTTGTACGCGACCGCCGTCTACAACCATGCCCTGCGGCTCACCGGTGACTGGTCGGCGGCCGAGGAGGTCATGTCGGAGACGTTCCTCGCCGCCTGGCGGGGACGGGAGGACGTGGCCGTCGAGGGTGGTTCGTTGCGGCCCTGGCTGTTCGGGATCGCCACCAACAAGGCGCGCAACGCCGACCGGAGTCTGCGGCGGCGGCTCGCCTTTCTGGCCCGGCGGGCGCCGGGGGCGCAGGAGGTCGACGACTTCGCCGAGGACGTCGCGGGCCGGGTGGACGACGCCCGGCGGCTCGCCGACGTGCAACGGGTGCTCGGGCGGCTGAGGCGGCACGAACGGGAGGTGATCGCGCTGTGTGTATGGGGCGGGCTCGACTACGCACAGGCCGCCGAGGCGCTCGGCGTTCCCGTCGGGACCGTGCGGTCGCGGCTGTCGCGGGCGCGGGCGCGGCTGCGGGAGTTCGTGGAGCGGGAGGAGCGGGAGGAGCGCGAGAGACGTACGTCGCATTCCTCGCATACGGGTTTTATGGAACCGCGTTCCCGTCGCGGAGAGGTAGAGAGTGAGACCGCGTTCGCGGTCCTGCCCCTTCAGGAGGAAGCCCGATGAACGCCACTCCGGCCGGATCCGAGCAGGGTGAGCGCGCGGAACTCGACGAACAGGGTGAGTTCGGTGAACTGGCAATGCTGTTGCCGACCTCGCCCGTCGAGCAGGTGCTGCCTCCCGGGCGTCGTTCCCATCACAAGGACGTTCTGATGCAGCTCATCGATCGCGACAGCCGTGACGACGCGGAGGGCGCCCGCCCGCTGCCGAGGCCCCGTCGGCTCTCCCGGCCGGCCCGGTCCGCTCTTCTCGCCGGGGCCGTAGCCGTCGCGCTGGCGGCCGGGTTCACCGTCGGCATCGGCGCGGGGCGGCACGGCGGGGGTGCGGACGCCCGGGCGGGCGCGCCCGGCACGCCCTCCGCCGGCAGCCGCAGCGCCGTCGTCACGCTCGACCGGATGGCCGCCGTCGCCATGAACACCGATGTGCAGCCGGTGCGGGAGGACCAGTTCGTCTACGTCCGCAGCCGGGTGGCCGAGAACGTGGGCGAGTGGGGGAAGCCCGTGAAGCTCGGGCCGCTGCACGAGCGGCAGGTGTGGTTCTCGCAGCAGCAGGGGCCCGTGGTCGACGTCGGGCTGATCCGGGAGGACGGGCAGGACTGGCCGATCGAGGTCGGGGTGCCGGACGGCACGAATCCGAGGGACTCCGCAGTACCGGCCGGCGTCCAGCGGCCCACCTACGCGTGGCTCGCCTCGCTGCCCACCGAGCCCGGGCACCTGTTGAAGCGGCTCTACCGCGAGACCGTCGTCGAGAAGGGCGACGACCGCGACCAGGAGGTCTTCAACCGGATCGGGGATCTGATCAGGGAGCAGATCATGCCGTCCGCGACGGCCGCCGCCTTCTTCAAGGCCACCGCCCGCATCCCCGGCATCACGGAAGTGGACGACGCGGTGGACGCCGTCGGACGGCATGGCATCGCCATCGCCCGGGAGGACGTCCGACACGGCACCCGCACCGAGTGGATCTTCGATGCGCGCACCCTGGACTACCTGGGCGAGCGCACCGTCTTCAGCCGGGACACCGAGCGGGCCAGAGCGGGGACGGTCTCCGACTCCGCGGCCGTGCTGGAACGCGCCGTCGTGGACAAACGAGGGCTGGAGCCGGGCGAGCGCCGCCGCGCCGGGCGGAGCTAGCGCACACGTCTCGCAGCGGCCGCACGGACCTTCCTCGTGCGGCCGTGCTCGGCGAGGAAGGCGAGGGCGTGGACGGAGGCGTCCGGGGCCTCGACGAGTCTGCGCTAGAGCCAGTCCGAGGCGGTGGTGAGGGCGGCGGTCATGGCCTTCCCGGGGGTGGCCGGCACAGGGGTGGTTGGCAGGGGGGTCCCGGCCCTCGGGCCGGAGGGGGTGGCAAGGGCGCGGAGGAGGGTCCATTCGTTGAGGCGGGTGGTCAGGAAGGCGTCCTCACCCACGGTCTCCCCCATCACCTTCGTCCAGGCCCGCCAGCTCTCGTCGTCCGCGACGGTGGCGCGGGGGAACGCGGTGGCCGTTCGGTCCAGATGCCGGACCACCGCCGAGCGGGCCATCGTCGCGTCCTCGTCGGCCAGGACGCGACGGACGAGGGACGTCTCCTCGGCTGCCGGGACGCGGGCGAGGGTGTCCAGGTATGCGGCGAACCTCGCGTGCTCGGGGGGTTCGGCGCGGTCCGGTGGGGACTGGTCGTCGGCGTCCTCGTGGGTCGTGCCGTCGGGTGTGCGGTGGGTGGGCAATGTGGGGTCCTTTCCCGCTCGGGGGACGAGGGGCGGTCGGCGGGCGGTGGGCCGGGGCGGGTTAGCCTCGTCGGTGAGCTTGATGATCAGGGCGAGGAGACAGACCATGGCGAAGGTTCCCAGTGCGGTGATCGCGGCGGGCGGGCTGGTCGGAGGGTACGGCGTGGCCCGGTGGACGAGGCAGCGGCCGCTGGGCGGGGTCGTCCTCGCCGTCGCGGGGGCCGCGGCGGCGCAGCGGTGGCGGCAGCAGGCCGGCGGGGTGGCCGCGGGGGCGCTGAGCGTCGCGTACGTCGCCGCGTTCGCCGGGTCGCACCCGCTGTCGAAGAAGGTGGGCCCGTGGCCGTCGGTGTTCGGCGTGGCGGGGGCCGTCGCGCTGGCCTCGTGGGCGGTCGCCGACCGGCGTTCCTGAGACGCCGCTCGGCGGGGTGTACCGGGACCCTCTGCAGAGACGTTCTGCCGAGCGACGACCTCCGAGCCACCCACCGCGGCCTCACCCCGCGGCGTCCGGCGCATCCAGGCTTCAGTCAGTCGCCGACCTTCCGGTGGAGGTGCAAACGCCGACGCCAAAACACGTGGTAGGCCAGCCATTGCAGATGGTCCACCGCGACCTGTCCCGCGCAGAAGCCCCGCCAGGCGTCACCTGGCGGGGCTTCATATGTACACAGGCACTACTGTGCGGAACGAAGCATCCTGCCGGAATTCCCGCGGGATCCATCGTGACCCGCCGGTACTCACCGTCGCCGGTACAGGTCCTCCGAGTACCTCAGGAACGACTCCAACCTCTCAGCCATTCCTGCGAACCCCCCCTTACCTCCAGGAGGGGGAGGCATGTATTTCACGAAGCCCTCCATCTCCTCAGGGTACTCAAAGTCCGCATACAACTCCTCAATGGCGTCGAACAATTGCTGATCACTCAGGCCGCTCTGACGGAGCCAGGCCAACGAGAGATAGATCCACACGGCGGACAGTTCGTGAGGGTCACCCAAATCCTCGGGCGGAAGGTCCGGAAGGTCCCCGGACCGGATCTCCTCCGACAGTGCGAGCGCCCACCTTTCCTCCACCTCGAGCAGCGGGCGGCCGGCCTGCATTTTGTGCAGGTAAATCTGGACGACGGAAGGATCGTCCAACCACCCCCAATGCTTCCCGTAAGCGACTTCTCCGGTTGTCAGATCCACTCGTTCCACAATGAAGCTGCCGGGGATCTTGAACTTGGCCATCGCGTTCATGGTTTGTTTGGGATTCCGTTCATCGATCCTCCATTTACGAATCTTTGATGAGTGATCAGGTTTCCGCTCCCGCCGCGCTCAACCAGCCACTCGAAGCGTCCAGCCTTCCCGTTCATCTCTCCCGGCATCTGCACCAACAAGCGCTCCACTCCATCTCCACCAACAAGTCGAGTGGTTACGCCCTTGGTTGCGATATCGCCGACAACGAAGTCCGCCGCTCTGTGCCCAGCATCCTTCTTCAGCCCGGATCCATATCCCTTGGCATTCTGGATGATTTCCTGAGCTTCTGCGGAGCCGACCCCGCACCACGGTCCGCTGTTGTGAACGAGGACCGGCGTCTGACCAGCGAGTACATAGTAAGTGTGAATGTCGGCGATGGTCAGGTTGTGGACTGTGGCCGGCTGGGTCCAGCGTTTCACCGCGGTGATGCGGACCACGGCCTTGATGGAGGCGTGCAGGTGTTCGCCTGCGGTCAGGGCGGTGGCGTCGATCCACTCGTTGAGTTCCGGGACCCAGAACGGGTGTCCGTCCGTCGCGGTGATCGAAGCGGTCAGTTTCTTGCCGTCGACCTCGATGGTCAGGGTGATTCTGACCAGGTGCTTCAGGCCCTTGCCCGTGATCTCGGCCGTGACCGTCTTGACCGTGGTGCGGCCGGTCTTCGGGTCCGTGGCGAGGACCTTGTCACCGGTCCTGACGTCCTCGATCCGCTTGGTGGTGCCGTCGGCCATGAGGACTTCGGTGCCGGGGACGAAGCTGTTGCAGGGTTTGGCCTCGCTGCCGGCGGCCCCGCCGATGTAGGCCAGCAGTGCGGTCGCGACGGCGTCCCGGATGACGTTGCCGCGGGCGACGGCCGCTGCTTTCTCGTTGCATTCTTCGGCGTTGTAGACGCAGTAGGTGGCCGCGATCTCCTTGGCCTTGTCGACGTCCTTGCCGCCGTGCAGGACGTAGAGGTAGGCCTGACGGCACCCCTCACGCCCGTAGCAGGCGGAGCCCTCCGTGGACGACTCGTAGACCGGGTTGTACCAGAAGTCGTCCGTGAACTCCCCGTTCATCCGGGGGGACCAGTACTGGTCGGCCAGCTTGTCGATGTCCTTCGTGACCGGGGTGTTCTGGGCGACCCAGTGCTTCTTCGCCGCGTGGGAGCGCTTGTAGATGTTGCCGCGGTGGTAGTCGGAGGTGCCGCTCTTCGCGTCGTAGCCGACTTCCTGCTGTTCGTGCTTGCTGCAGTACTTGACGTCGTACTGGCAGGAGTTGGGCTTGGAGCCGATCTCCGTGCCCGCCGGGTCGGAGTAGGTGAGGGGGTTGTTGTTGGCGTAGGTGTAGCCGTGCATCTGCTGCGGGTCGCCGGGTGTGAAGACCGGGTCGACCGACAGGAAGCGGCCCGTCGCCGGGTCGTACTCCCGCGCGCCGAGGTGGGTCAGGCCGGTGACGGTGTCGGTGGTGCCCCCGACGAATCCCCTGGTGCCGGTCCAGGTGTTGGGGACCGTGCCGCGCAGGCCGCCGAACGGGACGGTGCGACGCTGGGTCAACGCCTGGGATGTGGCGTTGACGGACAGCTGGGCTGTGCCGTGGTGGTCGGCCAGGGTGAAGGAGAAGGACCCGTCGTTGGCCTGGACGGCCTGGTGGCCGCCGCCGACGTCGAAGTAGCGGGTGCCCGTGGCGGTCGTGGCGCCCTTGGCCAGGGTGACTTCGGTGGCGCCGAGGTAGAGGGTGGTCTCGGTCGGGGTGCGGCCGATCAGCCGGTTGCCCTCGGCGTCGTAGAGGTAGTCGGTGACCTTGTCGCTGCCGCCCTCCACCGGTTGGGTGACCTTCGCCAGGTGGCCTTCGGCGTCCCAGTCCAGGGTCTGGGAGGTGCCGTTGCCCAGCTGCCGGGTGTGGGTGAAGCCGCCGACGTCGTAGGTGAAGCTGTCGGCGGACTTGACCGTGCCGGTGGTGGTGTCGACCGAGCTGAGGGTGTGCGGCCGGACCTTGCCCGGGTCGGGGTAGTGGTAGGTGCGGCTGGTGTCCGGGGCGCCGGAGGCCGTGGCGTGCTGGGTCTCGGAGAGCCGGTTGCCGACCTCGTCGTACCTGTAGGACGTCCAGTACGGGGCCGGGCCGCCCACGACGGCGCTGCTGGGTGCGGTGGAGCAGCCTGTGGCCGACTGGGCCCACGCCTCGGTCAGCCGGCCGAAGTAGTCGTAGGAGAAGCACTGGTTGTCGGTGCCGGAGCGGGAGGTGTCGGAGACGGAGAGGACGTTTCCCGCCTCGTCGTACTTGTAGGTGTTGAACTGGTCGACACCCGTGACGTCCTGCCGGTCCACCCGTGAGGTCTCCAGGCGCTGGGTGCCCCACTGGTAGGTGTCGGTCTCGAGCGTGGTCTTGCCGCCGTTCGCCGCCATGGCGTACTGCAGCGGCTTGCCCGTGAGGCTGTAGCTGGTGCTCGCCGTCAGGTTCAGCGGACCGCTGACCCCGATGGGCCGCAGGGTGTGGTCCTCATAGGTGTAGGTGACGGTGTTGGCGGCCAGGGCGCCGGCCTTGGGGTAGCCGACGCTCTGCACCGTGCCGGAGGCGTTGTAGGCGGTCGTCGACAGATAGGTGCCCTGCAGGTCGCCCTCGGACGACGGGATCGTCACCGAGGAGCGCAGCGGCCGGTACTGCCGGTCGTAGGAGACGACGCTCGACTTGTACTCCTGAGTGCCGCTGAACCGTGAGCTGGACGCGAGGTGACCCTTGGCGCCGGCGACGGTGTCGTAGACCCACTTGGCGCGCAGGGCGCCGGTCACGGAGTTGTCGCGCAGCTCGGTCTTGCGGCCGAGGCCGTCGTAGACGTACGCGAGGACCGTGCCGCGGCCGTCCCTGGTGCTGGTGAGATGGGAGCGGTCGTCGTAGTCGTTGTGGCCGGCGCCCTTGTCGGGGTCGGTGGTGTCGGTCAGCCGGCCCATCAGGTCGTACGTCCACGTCCAGCCGTTGCCCGCCGGGTCGGTGACCTTGGTCAGTTCGCCGCGGGGCGAGTAGCCGTAGGAGGTCGCGTCGTAGGCGGCGTCGAGGTCGTGGGAGTGGAGCAGGCGCAGTTCGGTGGTGTTGCCGCGAGCGTCGGTGAGGCTGGTCTGCGCGGTGCCGCCGACCGGCGGGACGACCGTGGTGCGGTCGCCGCCGTAGATCGTCTTCGTGACGCCGAGGACGGTTCCCCCGTCGCCGTTGCCGGCGATCTGCTTCAGCTCGCTCACCCGGCCCAGACCGTCGTAGGTGTAGCGGTTCTGGGTCTCGACGGTCAGCGCGTTCTCGGGCTTGAACAGTGTGGTGGAGGGAGCGGTGGTGTCGGTGTAGTAGGTGGCGAACTCCTTCGCCTTCAAGCCGCGTTCGTCGTAGAAGGTGTCCGCGAGCAGCGTTCCGCCGTTCGGGCCGGGGGCCTGGGTCTGCCGGGGCCGCAGGAATCCGTCGTAGAAGGCGTAGGTCGTGTCCTGGGCGCCGTTGTTGCCGAGCGTCTTCGTCGCCACGACGACCGGCTTGTCGTCGGTGATGGTGTAGCCGAACTCGTAGCTGGGGGTCTGGCCCGTGAGCCGGTCCGCCAGCCACACCTTCGCGGTGCGGCCCAGCGGGTCGTACGCGTAGGTGATGACCTTGCCGTTGGTGTCGGTCTCCGTCAGCGGTTGCCCGCGCAGGGTGTCGTAGGCGGTGGTCGACGTCTGGGTGGTCGTGTTGTCACCCGTGGTGGCGGGCGGAGTGGTCACGGAGCTGCTGGTGGGAAAGCCGGTGGTCGGGTTGTAGGCGGTGGTGGTCGTCCTGCCGTCGGTGCGGGCGGACCTGGTGAGCGCGCCGTCGGAGGCGACGGTGACGTCGCCGGTCAGATCGGTGGTGGTCAGCGCCCGGCCGTAGCCGTCGTAGGTGGAGGTGGACTCCAGGTAGAGGGCGCTGGAACCGCTGTACGTCTTGAGTTTCGCGGTCCTGGTGGCGTCGCCCTTGGTCGCCGCGGCGCCATAGGCCCCGCCGTCGTAGGCGGTTCGGACATCGGACATGACGTCGTCGGGGCGGCTGGTGGTGGCGTCGCACGCCTTGGCGACCGTCTCGACCCGAGCGGGCGCGTCGACGGGGACGCTGCCGGAGACGTAGGTGGTGCGGGTGCACTGGTCGTCGGCCGCGGTCGTGGTGTCTCCGAGATCCTCGGTTCGGGTGACCAGGCCGGTGGTGGCGTCGTGGGTGTCGGACGTTGCGGTGGTGCGCCACTTGACGCCGGCGCCGTCGTCGAGCGAGGTCCAGGACCTGCTCGAGTCGTTGCCGGTGAGGTTGGCCGTGACGGTGCCCCAGGTTCGGACCTTCTTCGCGGTCTCCTTGTACCAGGGACGGTTCACCGTTTTGGTGAGCACCTTGCCGTCGGGAGCGGAGTAGGTGAGGGTCTTGTACGCGAAGCCCGCCTGCGACTCGTGGTCGGTGATCGGGTCGCCTTCCCCCGCCCCGAGGGTGACCGAGACGCTCTTCGTGCCGCCGGAGGTGGACTTGCGGTCGCCGTCCATGCCGCGCAGGAAGTAGGTGTCGGTCTGCGACTTCATCGCCGGGGCGCCGCCCTGGCCGCCGGTGCGCACCCGCACATGGCCGTAACCGCGCCACTGCGACCAGGTCTTGGACTTCTCCTTGGTCATCCCGTCGTCATCGTCGTAGTGCCAGGCCGCGCCGTCCAGGTAGTCGTACATGGTGACCTGGTCGGGGGCGCCGCCCGTGCGGTCGGTGGAGGTGACCGTCTTCACGACGTACTTGTTGAACCACTGGCGGTCGGGATCGTCGGTGGAGCTGCCGCCGATGTACTGCGGGAAGCAACGGGTGGTGTTGGTCTCCGGGGTGGTCAGCGCGGTGGCGTCGCAGACCGGCTCCGAATAGCCGACGTCTGTCTGGCCGCCCGACTCGTCCGCCACGGTGGACAGCCGGGACTTGATGTAGGGGGCGTAGCCGTCTCCGATCTTGTCGAGGCGGTTGGCGAGCTGGGTGTAGCCGAAGGTGACCTTCGGCAGGGTGATCGAGGCCGTGCCGTTGTAGCCGGTGCGCTGGACGGAGTCGAGCAGCAGCTGGTAGTCGGTGTCGGCCATGCCCCAGCGGTGGGTGAGCTTCCAGCCGTCGACGTTGCTGTAGGAGCCCGACGCCAGGACCTGGGTGGTGACGGACGTCAGCCGCTTGCGGGTGAAGAACGCCGGGGAGAACCGGCCTTTGTCGCAGTCGGTGTCCGCCTCGCAGTTCAGGTCCCACGGGGTGTCGTACCAGTACTGCGAGCCCGTGGAGATGGACGAGCAGGTGGTCGAGCTGTCGGGGATGCACCGCTCGCTGTTGGTGAAGTTCACCTTCGCGAGCGCCTTCGCCGAGTACACGGCCGTGGACTTCAGGCCGTACTCGATGCGGTCCAGGGTGCCGCCGCGGACATAGGGGGTGTCGTCGGCCGCCTTGAGGTTGCGGCCGTAGGAGTTGGTCTCCTTGTCGTAGTAGTAGGCGACCGCGTTGCCGTGCGGGTCGACGACGTAGTCCAGGTTCCAACGCCAGCCCTGTTGGCACCAGGACGCCGCGAACGTGGAGGCGTTGCAGGGCTCACCGGAGTTGTTGCCGAAGACGGGCACGGTCCAGGTCGAGTCGGTGGTCTCGTTGCCGCTCGCCCAGCCGGGCAGCCGGTTGTAGCCGAAGTAGTACTGCGTCCCGTCGGGGCTCGTCACCCGCCAGTACTCGTCGTTGCGGGCGCCGTTGGAGCGGACGTCCGCCGTGGTGCCGTAGATGCGGTCGACCTTCGTGCCGTCGTCGTTCTGCAGCTTGAAGGAGTTGGCTCCGGTGGGCACCAGTTCGCCGCCGGAGCCGTTGAGGGAAAGCGTCGCGTTGTCGTACGCCCAGCAAAGGTCGCCCGGCTTGCTGCCGTCGGCGTTGGCGACGCCGTCGTCCGCGCACCCCTTGTAGCTGCGCTCGATGAAGCCGGGCGAGAGGTCGAAGCCGTCGCCGACCCAGGAGGCCTGGTTGTTGGTGTTTCCCGTGCGGCCGTCGATGCCGCCGGAGGAGTAGGACAGACCGACCTGCGGTGTCAGGCCTCCTGGCACCTGCGGTACCGCCATGTCGTACGACCACGCGAACGAGCCGCTGCTCTGGTCCGTGCTCCAGGTCGACGAGGCGGACAGCGACGTGGCCTTGTAGTCGCCCTTGTCGCCGCCGGCCGACGCGGTCGCCGCCAGGACGGTCGCGGTGTTCGCGCTGAGGGGGACCGCGTCCGTTCGCAGTGTCTGCTTCTCGGTGTCGTTGACGGTCGCGACCGGCTGGACCGAACGGCACTGTGGCTTCTGTGGGGTGGTCAGCGCACAGGCGGGCAGCCTCACGAGGGTCAGCCGGTCCGCGTAGCCGCCGCCGTACAGACCGGCGAAGGAGGAGTAGTCGAGTGCGGCGCGCACCTTGCCTGCGTGCTGTGCCCTGTCCCGGCCGGGGGTCAGGGTGAAGACCGGCCCGTCGACCCCCGTCCTGCGCGCCGCAGCGCGGGGCAGCGAGGTCACGGTGTACGTGCCGGTCGCCGCGTCCGCGGAGCGCTCGACCTTGGTGTCCAGGGTGAGCGGGAGTCCCTTGACGCGCGTCGTCTCCTGGCGCAGCGTGACCGCCGCCGCGTTCGCCTCGGGCCACCTGGTGGCGGGCGCCTCGGCGGGCGTGCGGGGCCCCTTGGTCAGTTTGCGGGGCACCGCCTTGCCCGCCGGACCGCCCGCGACCGGGGACTCGGACTTCGGCAGCGCCGGCTTCGTCCAGCCCTGGGCTACGGCGGGCACACCCGACGCCTGGAGCAGGGTCGCGGTCAGCACGGCGGCCGTGGCCATGGCCACCCGGCGCCAGGGCCTGCCCGTTCTCTCGCGTGATCTGGTCTTCATGGGGGTCGTCGTTCCTCCCGTTCGAGTGCTCCGGGGCGGCGGGGAACCGCGCACGGCGGAGCGAAGAATTCGGCTGGGGAGCGGGACGGGCCGCGATCGGCGGCGCGTCCCGCTCCCGGGCGGCCGTGCCGGTCAGTCGCCGCTGGGCACGACCGTCTCCACACCCGGCTGGCCGGCGGCAAGGTGGTCGATCTGTGTCTCGGTCAGGGCGCCCTGGAAGATCCAGACGTCGGAGAGCGAACCGGGGAAGTACTGGCCTGGCGTGGCGCCGGCCGTGTCCCGCCCGAGTTGCAGGGTCCTGGCCGCCTTGTAGGTCAGTACGTTGTCGGACCACGAGACGGCGTCGGCGCAGCTCGCGTCGTCCTGCGTCCCGTCGCCGTCGGCGTCGGCGCAGGCCGTCTCCTGGAGTTCGCCGTTGACATAGAGGCTGAGCTCCTTGGAGAAACCGTCGTAGACGAGCGCCACGTGGTTCCAGTCGGTGGGGCTGTAGAACAGGCCGTTGCCGACGTCGGTGACCGCGGCCGAGTCGCTGTCGGAGTCGGCCGTGGCGATCCGCCAGCGGCCGGGATCGGTCGCCGGGGTGGCGCTGGGCTCGTAGCGCACCGCGAACGCGCTCTTCTTGGAACCCGGGGCGCTCACGACGGTGACCGGACTCGTCGGGACGGCGGCTGTCTGGACGAACGCGCTCACGGTGAAGCTGGCGCTGGTGTCCACCGGCACCACCGCGGCAGCCGCGTAGTCGTCCGTGCCGTCGAGTGTGACGGTGCCGTCGACCCCACCCAGGCCGGCGTCGACCCCGTCCTTGCCTGCCTGGGCTCCGTTGTACAGGGTCATGGAGTCACCCGACGACGACGCGTCGGGTGACGTCAGTGGGCTGCCGGTGGCCGACTCGAACTTCCAGCGTCCCTTGACCACCGCGCGCTGCTTGAACAGCTGCTGCACCTCACCGGCCGACACCGGCCGGTCGAACAGCCGCACGTCGTCGATCTGGCCGGGGAAGAACGAGGTGGCCTTGCCCTCGAAGGCGCTGGCGCCGATCTGCATCGCACCCCCGGCGTACCAGGTCGAGGGAAGGACGGCGGTGCCGGCCAGAGTTCCGTTGACGTACAGCGAGAGCGTGTGGGCGACGGTGTCCTGCACGCCCACCAGATGCGTCCACTCACCGCCGTAGGCGGTGGTGCCCGTGGGCTGGAGCGCCCGAACCACGGTGGAGTCCGAGGTGTCGGCGCTGTGCTGGTTGAACACCCAGCGGTCGTAGGCGTTGGAGTAGTACAGCTCCGGCCCGGTCACCACGGTACCGATCTGTGAGGCGACGGTCGCGGCGTGGGCCGGTTTGGTCTTCGCCAGCTTCACCCAGGCCGACACGGCGAAGCTGTAGGAGGTGTTGACCATCGGGGTTCCCGTGGCGGCGTAGCCGTCGGCGCCGTCCAGGGTGAGCGCGTTGCCGTCCACTCCGGCCGCGCCGGTGGTGGCGCCCCCCTTGAGGACGGCCGGATTCACGTCGGCCCGGCCGCTCAGCGCGGGCGCGTCGGCCGCGTCGTCCATGTGGAAGACCATCCGGGCCGGACGGCCGCCACTCGTGTTCGAGGTGTACAGGCTCGACACCTCGGCGGCCGCCAGCGGCTTTTCGAAGGTCTTCAGCTCGTCGATGGCGCCGGGGAAGAACGACGCGGGCGCGCCACCGGTCAGTCCGGCGCCGATCGCCATGCCACGCCGTGCGTTCCATGGGGTGCTGTAGGCCGCCGTCCCGGCCAGGGCGCCGTTGACGTACAGCTTCAGCAGCTTCTCGCCGGCGGCGTAGACGCCGACCAGATGGGTCCACTCGCCTGCCTTGACGCCGCCGGCGGCAGCCTGCGTGGCCTGGACCGGGGTGCCGGCGGCGGTGTCGGCACTGTACTGGGTGAACGTCCAGCGGTCGCTGGTCTTGGCGTAGGACAGCTCGAAGCCCGGTTTGTTGTTGCCCTGTTGGGAGGCGACGACCGCGGATCCGGACGGCATGGCGGACAGCTTCACCCAAGCGGACACGGAGTAGCTGATGTCGGTGTTGACGGTGGCGATGTCGGTGGCGGCGTAGTCGTCGACTCCGTCGAACTGCACCGCCTTGCCGAACTTGCCCTCGACGTTCGGTGTGGGGCCGCCGTGCAGGGTTGCGGGCTGCTCGGGCGCGCTGCCCGCCGCCTGGCCGGCGCCGGCCGCCTCGTTCATCGACCAGTCGGCCCGTTCGAGCTGACCCGCCTTGACCCGGAACTGGTAGGTGCGGATCTCGGAGGCGTTGCCGGCGGTGTCGAAGGAGCGTGCGGTGAAGGTGTTGAGGCCCGGCTTGAGCGGCAGTACGGGGACGGTCTTGGCCGCTCCGGCCGACGTCGTGATGGCGTTGGCGGAGACCGGGTCGCCGTTGAGGCCGTACCAGTACTTCGTCACGTCGGAGACCGCGCCGGTGACCGTGAAGTTGCCGTACTGGCCCACTCCGTCGTACCAGGGATCGTCGGGGTCCTCGGGGTTCGAGGCCGGGTAGACGGCCGAGGAGATCGTCGGCGCCTTGGGCACGCTCGTGTCGTAGACGAAGTAGCAGCCGTTCGCACCCGTGGACGACCACGGCGAGTACTGGGCGCCGTCGTAGGAGCGGACGTACCAGTTCACCGTCTTGTTGGTGGGGATGGAGGACGGCAGGGTGAGCACGAAGTCGGAGCCGGACTTCTTCGCCGTGCTCAGGGCGGGCTTCCAACGGGCGATCACGCCCTTGCCGTCACCGGCGTCCCAACTCGCGGCGAACTGTACGGAGACGGAGTCGCCGTCCGGGTCGGTGACGTCGTTGGCGTAGATCTTGCCCAGTGTGCGCACCCGCGCGGCGCCGGCGGCCGCCTTGCACGATCCGCCGTACTCCATGGTCAGCTGAGACGTCTTGACCTGCGGCGGCGGGCGGTTGTACTGCACACGCAGGTAGGCGTCGTCCGAGAACCGCTTCCACGCGTATCCGTCCGACTCGCTCGACCCCTTCATGCCGAAGGTCATCGTCGACCACTTCTTGTCCGCCGCCTGCTGCACCGCGGCCTTCACGTCGAACTCCGCGTCCTTCGCCGCGCAGCCGGTGAAGCCGTAGGCGAAGGACGCCGTCCTGAGGTGGTCGATCCAGAAACCGGATGCGTTCTGCGAGTTCCAGGTGGTAGCGGAGGAGATGTCCTTGGTGCGCCACAGCTCGACGCTGCGGTCCGAGCAGGACGCCGACCAGGTGTTGCGGACCACGAACTCCGCCTGCAGCACGGTCCGCCCGGCGAACTTCGAGGTGGGGATGCGGTAGAAGAGCCGCTTGGTGTCGTTCGGAGCGCAGTACGACCAGTCGCAGTAGCCGAGGCCCGCGTCCGGGTCGCCGTTGAACTTCCACTGCGGCGAGGACGCCCAGTACTTGGAGGCCATCGTCCACGCCGAGGCCTTGGGGGAGTACCACTGGGGGTCGATGAACACGGGGTACACCGTGTTCTTGCCCCTGAGCACACCGCGGTCGGGCGTCAGCACCAGCGCGTCCTGCCCAGCGGGAACGTCGACGCCGACCGGCGCCACGTTCGCGGACTCCGCGGCGACGGCCTCGGACTCGGCGGGACCGACGGTGGCGGCAGAAGCGGCAGCGGCAGAGGGAGAGGTAACGGTGGTGCGGGCGTCGGCGGTCGTCGCGCGCTTCGGGGTGGCCGGCGGCGCGTGCGGAGCGAGCCCGGCGGGAGACTGCGGCGTGGTGTCCGGGGCCTCGGTGCTGGAGTCCCACATCACCGGGCGAGGGGCCTCGAAGACCGCGCCTTTGGCGCCGTCGTCGATCGCTGCCAGGCCGCCCTCGGCGGTCTCCTCGACCTGCATGCCCTCGGCGTTCATCTTCAAGCGCAGGGTGCTCAGTTCGGCGCTCGCCGCCGCCTCGGCGGACTTGACGACCAGGAGCTGGGTGAACCCGTCCTGCTGTGCCGTCATCCGCAGATCGACGCCGGGCAGCACCTCCGGGTAGGTGACGGCGCTTCCGTTCAACTCCGGGACGGGCAGCTCACCGGGCCAGGACAGAGCCAGCTCGCGGCCGTTCCTCGCCATCCGCACCAGCGGGGCCGACCCCCCACCGGAGAAGGTCAGGCCGACGGTCGTGACCTTGGGCGCCACCGTCCCGTTCGCTCCGCGGGTCAGGGTGGTGTCGATGTCCCGCCACACACCGTCCACCCGGGTCCGCACCGGACGCAGGTGTTCCCGTGCCTCCAGGTGTCCTTCGGGGGTGGCGTAGACCTCGCTGCTCTCGCCCCGAAGGGAGGTGATCTCCACGGGTTTGCCCGTGCGCGCGGCCTCCGCCAGCGCCTTGGTGTCCTCGCCCGCCCCGTCGTCCGCGGCCGTCCTGGCCTTTGCCCCCGTGTCAGCGGTCCCGACGGCCTTGACGGCTTCCCCGGGCGAGGCGTCAGCCCTCTCACCCACTGCAAGAGCGCTGTGGGACGCGCCCGCCGCCAGAGTCAAGGCGGCGCAGAGAATCGCGCCGGCGGTGTGCAGCCGACGTCTCCCCCCATGCGTATTCATATGAACTACTCCCCCGCCAGGCGCTGTTGAGCTGTGCCTGGTTATGTTCGATCAAGTGGCCGAATCGCAAGATACGAGCACGACCGATCTGTTCACCAGGGACTCACAAGCGGACAAAGCTCATCACAGTCACCAAGCAAGCACAGCCGGGGGGATGACATGCCTCACGTTTGGTCGCTGAATTCGCCGCAATTCGAGGCCGGTGCCCTGATTCGTTCAGGACACGGGACTTCACCGGACAGTGACCGGCCGGTCCTCGTCGTCGTCAACACGGCGGTGGCGCAAGGGGATTGGCGTAGCGAGTCGGCTGGTCATGCTCGGGTCGCGTCCGTCCGGGGAGCGCCGGTGGACCGTCCCGAAGTCCCCGCCCCCGCCCCCTCCCCCGCCCCCGTGCTCTCCTTCGACCGGAACGCCCTGCGGTATCCCTGTGGGCTCGTTCCGGCGACCTTGCGGAAGCATTCCCGGAAGGCGGTCGGGGAGCCGAAGCCCGTCTGGGCGGCGATCCGTTCCACCGGGTAGGCCGTCGACTCCAGCAGGTACTGCGCGCGTCGCACCCGTGCGCGGTGCAGCCAGCGCAGCGGCGTCGTGCCGGTCTGCTCGCGGAAGCGGCGGTTGAGGCTGCGGGTGCTCATGCCGGCCCGCTCGGCGATCCGGTCCAGCGTCAGATCGTCGGCGCAGTTGTCCTCCAGCCAGACCAGGAGCGGTTCGAGGGTCGCGCCGGCCGGGGCGGGCGTCAGGTCCTGGGCGATGAACTGGGCCTGGCCGCCCTCCCGTTCGAGCGGCATGACCGACATGCGGGCGGCCTGCGCGGCGATCGCCGAGCCGTAGTCGCCGCGGATCATGTGCAGGCACATGTCGAGGGCCGCCGCCGCGCCCGCCGAGGTGAGGAACCGGCCGTGGTCGACGTAGAGGACGTTCGGGTCGACCTCCACCTTCGGGTAGCGCAGGGCGAGTTCGCGGGCTGCGTACCAGTGCGTGGTCGCGCGCAGCCCGTCCAGCAGGCCCGTCGCGGCGAACAGGAAGGCGCCGACGCACACGGAGGCGATCCGGGTGCCGTTCGCCGCCGCGTCGCGCAGCGCCTCCGCGACCCCGGGCGGCAGCTCCTGCGGCGGGTCGGCGACGCCCGGCAGGATGATCGTGTCCGCTTCGGCCAGCGCTTCGAGGCCGTACGGCGCGCGCACGGTGAACGCCCCCGCGCTCACCTCCCCGGAGGGGGACGGCGAGCAGACCCGCACCCGGTACGCGGGGCGGCCGTCGGGCAGCCGCGCCCAGCCGAAGGCGTCGATCGGGGCGGACAGATCGAAGGGGACGACCCCGTCCAGGACCAGTACGGCGACGGTGTGCATGGCGAGAGCCTAGGCAGCCGACGGGATCACGCCAAGCCGGGAAGAGCGCGGCCGTTGCGGTGGGTAGGTGGTGGGCACGTGGTGGGTGCGTGGTGGGTGCGTGGTGGGTACGGTCGGCGTCCGCGGGTGTACGCGGACACGGCAGTCCGAATGGGGGTGCCGGAGCGCTGGCGGGAATCCGTCGGCCTCTGGCATTCTCGCCGCTTCCGCGTGATCTTCGCGCCCTCTAGCGTCGGCGCGTGACCAAGTTCCTCCTCGCCGTTCACGTCCTCGCCGCGATCGTCGCCGTCGGGCCCGTGACCGTCGCCGCCAGCATGTTCCCGCCCGCCGCGCGCAAGGCCCTGGCCGCGCCCGGGGACGCGGGCGCGGCCGGGACCGTGCGGCTGCTGCACCGCATCTGCCAGGTGTACGCGGCCGTCGGCATCGCCGTCCCCGTCTTCGGGTTCGCCACCGCGGGCGCCATGGGGGTGATGGGCGATCCCTGGCTGATCGCGTCGATCGTGCTGACCGTCCTCGCCGCGGCCGTCCTGCTGCTCCTCGTGCTGCCGCGGCAGGAGGTGCTCGTCGAGGAACGGGGGGAACCCCGCACGACCGTCCGACTCGCCATGTTCACCGGGGTGTTCAACCTGCTGTGGGCGACGGTGACGATCCTGATGATCGTCAGGCCGGGATCGACGACAGGGGCGTAGGCGATCCACGGCGGCCCGGCGGCCGGGCAGCCGGGACGGCCGGGGTGGGTGACGGCACCCACCCCTCGGGCCGCTACGCCGGCTTCGCCTCGCGGCCGGCCGTTCCCTTCGCGTCCGCCTGCGGCTCCGTCGCGTCCGCCTGCCGCTCCGTCGCGGTCAGGGGCTTGGCGATGTCCTCCAGGGAGCGTCGCTCGGCCTTGACCGCCAGGAACGCCGCGACCAGGCCCGCCAGGCACATCAGCGTCGCGCCGACGCAGAAGGCGAGGACCGTGTCGCCGACCTTGCCGGTGTCGGTGAGCCGGGCGAACAGCAGGGGGCCGCTGATGCCGCCGGCGGCCGTGCCGAGGGCGTAGAAGAAGGCGATGGACATCGCACGGGTCTCCATGGGGAAGACCTCGGACACCGTCAGATAGGCGCTCGACGCGCCGGCCGACGCGAAGAACAGCACCACGCACCAGCAGGCCGTCATCGTCGTCGCGTTGAGCGAGCCCTGGTCGAAGAGCCAGGCCGTGGCGAACAGCAGCACACCCGACAGCAGATAGGTCGAGGAGATCATCACCCGGCGGCCGACCGTGTCGAACAGCTTGCCCAGCAGCAGCGGGCCGCAGAAGTTGCCGATCGCGATGACGGCGAAGTAGTAGCCGGTGCTGCCGCTCGGCACGTCGAAGAACTTGGTCAGGATCGCGCCGAAGCCGAAGGTGATCGCGTTGTAGAGGAAGGCCTGGCCGATGAAGAGGGAGAAGCCGAGGGTCGCGCGGCGACGGTACTCGGAGAACACCGTGCGGGCGATCTCGACGAAGGAGACGCTGCGCCGCTGACGGATGGTGAGCTCGCCCTCGGCGCGCGGGAGCCGCTCCCCCTTGTCCTCCTCGATCTTGCGCTCGATGGAGGTGACGATCTCCTCGGCCTCGCGGTCGCGGCCGTGGATCAGCAGCCAGCGTGGGCTCTCCGGGACGTGCCGCCGTACGAGGAGGATCACGAGGGCGAGGACGGCGCCCAGCGCGAACGTCAGCCGCCAGCCGACGTCGGCCGCGAAGATGTCCGTGTTCAGCGCGACGATCGACAGCAGCGACCCGGCGACCGCGCCCAGCCAGAAGCTGCCGTTGATGATGAGGTCGACGCGCCCCCGGTACTGCGCCGGGATCAGCTCGTCGATCGCGGAGTTGATGGCCGCGTACTCGCCGCCGATGCCGAAGCCGGTGAGGAAGCGGAAGAGCAGGAACCACCAGGTGTCGAAGGAGACGGCGGTCAGGGCGGTGGCCGCCAGATACACCGCGAGGGTGATCATGAAGAGCTTCTTGCGGCCCCACTTGTCGGTCAGCCGGCCCCAGAAGAGCGCCCCGGCGCAGGCGCCCGCCACATAGAGCGCGGCCGCGATGCCGGTGACCTGCCCGGAGGTGATGGGCAGGCCGCTGCCCGGCTCGGACAGCCGGCTCGCGATGTTCCCGACGACCGTGACCTCCAGGCCGTCCAGGATCCACACGGTGCCCAGTCCGAAGACGATGGTCCAGTGCCAGCGCGACCAGGGCAGCCGGTCCAGGCGGGCGGGGATGTCAGTGGTGATCGTGCGGTCTCTCTCGGCCGGCACGGCAGCTTCGGCGCTGGTCATGGGCTCCCTCCTCGGCACACGCTCGTCGTCGAGCGGAACGCGGTCCGTGTTCCCGCGACCAGTGCCTTTAAGCCCCGCCCGCCCGCGCCGCGCTCACGCCCCCAGCGCCCGCGCCACGGTGTAGATCAGCAACCCGGCCAGCGAGCCCACCACCGTGCCGTTGATCCGGATGAACTGCAGGTCCCGGCCGATGTTCGCCTCGATCTTGCGGGTGGTGTGCTCGGCGTCCCAGCTCGCGACCGTGTCGGTGATCAGCGAGGTGATCTCCTTCCGGTACGTCGTGACGACGTGCACCGCGGCGCCCTCGACCCAGCTGTCGACCTTCTCCTGCACCTTGGGCTCGGTCGCCATCCGGGCCCCCAGCGACAGCAGCGAGGCCCGCACGCGCAGACGCAGTTCGCTGCGCTCGTCCTCCGCCGCCGCGACGATCATGGAGCGGACGGCGGTCCACGCGGACGCGATCAGGTCCTGGACCTCGCCCCGGCCCAGCACCTCGCCCTTGAGCCGCTCCACCCGCGCGCGGGTGTCCGTGTCGGACTGCAGGTCGGCGGCGAAGTCGGTGAGGAACCGGTCGAGGGCGCCCCGGGCCGGGTGGGAGGGCATGTCCCGCATCTCCGCGCAGAAGCGCAGCAGTTCCTTGTAGACGCGCTCGCCGACCTTCTTGTCGACGAACCGGGGGGTCCAGCCGGGCGCGCCGCCCTGCACGGCGTCCATCACCGAGTCGGCGTGCAGCACCAGCCAGTCGTGCGCCCGGGACACCACCAGGTCGACGGCGCGCCGGTGGCCGCCGTCCACGACGATCCGCTCCAGCAGCTTTCCCATGCCCGGCGCGATCTCCTGGGCGTCGGCGCGCCGTGTGATCGCCTCCCCCACCACCGCCTGGACGTCCGAGTCGCGCAGCACCGTCAGCGCGCCGCGCAACGCCGTCGCGAGCTCCGCCGTCACCCGGTCGGCGTGCGCGGGATCCGCCAGCCAGACGCCCAGCCGGGTGCCGATGCCCACCGCGCGCAGCCGCTGACGCACCACGTCCTCGGAGAGGAAGTTCTCGCCGACGAACTCGCCCAGCGAGACGCCGAGCTGGTCCTTCTTGTGGGGGATGATGGCCGTGTGCGGGATGGGCAGGCCGAGCGGGTGACGGAACAGCGCCGTGACCGCGAACCAGTCGGCGAGCGCGCCGACCATGCCCGCCTCCGCGGCCGCCGCCACATAGCCGGCCCAGGCGCCCGCGCCCCGGTGGGAGGCCCACTCGGCGAGGACGTACACCACGGCCACGAACAGCAGCAGCCCGGCCGCGGTGAGCTTCATCTGCCGCACCCCGCGCTGTTTCTCCTCGTCCGCGGGGGTGAAGGAGGTCATGGCCCGGTAGGACGAGGCCGCCTCCGGTGCTGCCGCTTCGGTACGTTCCATCTGCTCCACCCGTTCGGTGATCCCGCACACATTGTCCCTTCCTGACCGACTCCTGGAACGGAACAAGAGTTCCCGTCGTCTGTCGGAACGGGGAGATCAAGGGCGAACTCCTGCACCGATCCGGAGCCCCAAGCTCCCCGCGCATGAGGAGACACGCACCCGCATGACCGCCAAGCACCATGGTTATGCCCTGCTGTCGGCGATCGTCGCCCTCGTCATGGGCCTGTCCGCCGCGATCTACGTCACCGCCGCCGCCGAACACGGCCCCGGGCACCGCCGTGCGGGGGACTCCGTCGCCGCGGGCCCCGGCCCGTACCACGCGGCCCCCGTGTCCACCGGCGTCTGGGTGGGCGCCTGGGCGGCGGCCCCGGCCGGCGCGGAACCGGGCACCGCGGCCGACGGCATGGCGGGCCGCACGGTCCGCAACGTCGTGCACACCGGCGTCGGCGGGAGCGCCGCCCGCGTCACCCTGTCCAACCTCTACGGCGACCGCCCGCTCACCGTCACCCACGCCACGCTCGCCGTCGCCGCCCACGACGACAGCCCGGCCGCCGACCCCGACACCCTGCGCCGTCTCACCTTCGCCGGCGCCGACGCCGTCGTCGTCCCGGCCGGCGGACAGAGCGTCAGCGACGCCGTCGCCGTCACCGTGCCGCACGACGCGGACGTCCTGGTCAGCGTCTACTCCCCCACCTCCGCGGGGCCCGTCACCTACCACCCCCGCGCCCGGCAGACCAGCTACGTCGCCGAGGGCCAGTCCACCGAGGACACCAGCGGCGCGGCGTTCACCGAGACCACCCCCTACTGGCGCTACCTGACCGCGCTGGACGTGCTCGGCGACGAGGCCGACGGCACCGTCGTCGCGCTCGGCGACTCCATCACCGACGGCGTCACCTCCACCTCCGGCGCGAACCGCCGCTGGCCCGACGCCCTCGCCGACCGGCTGCGGGCCGCTCTCGCCGCCGACGGCGCCGCACCCCGCTACGCCGTCGTCAACGCCGGCATCAGCGGCAACCGGCTCCTCGCCGACGACCCACGGCGCGGCGCCTCCGGCCTGAACCGCTTCGACCGCGACGTCCTCGGCCGCCCCGGCGTCAAGGCCGTCGTCATCGACCTCGGCATCAACGACATCCTGCGCGACCGGACGCTCGCCGACCCGCAGGCGATCGTGGCCGGCCTGCGCACCCTCGCCCACCGCGCCCACGCCCACGGCATCCGGGTCGTCGGCGCCACCCTCACACCGTTCCGCGGCCACCGCGGCTACAGCGCCGCCCGTGAGAACGTGCGGCAGCAGGTCAACCGGGCGATCCGCACGGACGGCCTGTTCGACGAGGTCGTCGACTTCGACACGGCGCTGCGCGACCCGTACGACCCGCGCAGCCTGCGCCCGGAGTACGACTCCGGCGACCATCTGCACCCCAGCGACCGCGGCTACCGCACCATGGCGCAGAGCCTGGACCTGGAGAAGCTGTCCGGCTCCGCGCCCGCCCGGCTGTAGCAGCCGCCCCCGCTCCCCGCTTCCCGCGAAGGGCCCCACGTCCCCGCGTTCCCGGGCTCCCGGGCCGCCGCGGCCCGCGAGGACCGGGCCGTCAGTCCTCGTAGTGCCGCTCCCGCCCCTCCCGGCGCTCCTCCCGCTGCCGCCCGCGCCGGCGGCCGTGCTCGTGCAACAGGTCCTTGTGGCTCTCCCGTACCCGGCGGTGCGCGTCGTGCGTCTCGTCCCGGAGGGCGGAGCGCAGCTCGCGCCGGGCGGCCCCGCGGTCCCGCTTCTCCTGCTGCCGGGCCGCCCGCGTCTTCTTGCGCTCGACCCCGACGCCGCCCCAGAAGGCGAACCCGGTGACGACCACCCGCGGCCCGCCCGGATCCCCCGCGGCCCCGCTCCCGTCCTGGTCGAAGCCGCCCATCACCCCGACGCCGCGCACCACGACCTCGACGCCCGGCGGCACGACGATCTGCACCCCGCCCATGATCGCCACACAGGTGATCTCGACCTCGGCCGCCGAGAAGTCCGCCTCGCGCAGGTCGATCTCACCGCCGCCCATCAGAGCGACACAGGTGAAGCGCCGCGGAACCGTCCAGCGGCCCTTGCGCTGGAAGCCGGACATCACCGCCACGGCCCACGACGAGGACCCCTCGCCGCCCACCATCCGCCCGGCCCAACCCCCCTCCCCCGAAGGCTCCTTGTGCAACGACACGACCGGCGGCGGGACGACGCCGGGCACCGGCAGATCCCGGGTGATCGGCGTCAACTCCCCGTAGGTGCGCGCCTTGTACGTCTCCTCCAGCCGCTCCTCGAACTCCGCCATGTCGAGACGCCCCTCGGCCAGGGCGTCCCGCAGCACCTCGGCGACCCGCTCACGATCGGCGTCGGAGGCACGAAGGTCCGGACGAGCCGGAAGGCCCGGGACTGCGTCGTCGGTCATGTCAGCAGCCTACGAGTTCCCCGCCCCCGGCACCACGGCCTGCCGCTCCGGCAGGCCTTCGCCCGAACCCCCCGGCGCGTACAGCATCTTCGCGATCACCGCCTCGATGTCCGGCTCCCGCACCGACAGATCCACCAGCGGGTACCGCTCCGCGATGTGCGCCACCAGCGGAGCCGCCGACGCCGACGCCGGGAACGCCAGCCACTGACGCGGACCCTCCACCTTCACCACCCGCGCCGCCTCCCCCGCCTCGATCGGCGGGAACTCCCGCTCCAGATCCACCACCAGCGTCCGCTCGCTCTCACCCGCCTCGTGCAGCCCCGCCAGCGCGCCGTCGTACACCAGCCGGCCGTGGTCGATGACCATCACCCGCGAGCACAACTGCTCGATGTCCTGCAGGTCGTGCGTGGTGAGCAGCACCGTCGTGCCGCGCTCGGCGTTCAGCTCCCGCAGGAACTCCCGCACCCGCGCCTTGGAGACCACGTCCAGGCCGATCGTCGGCTCGTCCAGATACAGCACCTCCGGATCGTGCAGCAGCGCCGCCACGATGTCGCCGCGCATCCGCTGCCCGAGCGACAACTGGCGCACCGGCACCTCCAACAGCGCGGACAGGTCCAGCAGTTCGACCAGGCGGTCCAGGTTCTCCCGGTAACGCCCGTCCGGAATGCGGTACATGCGGTGCATCAGCCGGTACGAGTCGATCAGCGGAAGGTCCCACCACAGCGTCGTACGCTGACCGAACACCACCCCTATCCGATGCGCCAGCCGCGTCCGCTCCCGCGCCGGATCGAACCCCGCGACCCGCAACCGGCCCCCGCTCGGCGTCAGGATCCCCGTCAGCATCTTGATCGTCGTCGACTTCCCGGCCCCGTTCGGCCCGATGTAGCCGACCATCTCGCCGCGCGCCACCCGGAAGGAGATCTCGTCGACCGCCCGTACCCGCCGCAGCTCCCGCCTCAGGAAACCGGTCCTGCGACGCACGTCGAAGACCTTCTCCACCCGGTCCACCTCGATGAGCGCACTCTCCGACACCGTCGCCTCAACTCCCCGTACTCCGGTACGACCTCAGTCCGACCCGCCACGCGAGCCCCGCCGCCGCGCAGCACACCGACGCGACCAGCGGCGGCGCGAACGCCGCCCACTGCGGCAGCCCCAGCGGGTAGGGCCGCCCCAACACATACGACGCAGGAACCCAGTTGACGAACGCCAGCGGGAACACGAACGTCACCCCGCGCACCAGCTTCACGCCGAACACCGTCGGCGGATACTGCAACAACGTCTGACCGCCGTACGTGAACGCCGCCTGCACCTCCGCCGCGTCCTGCGCGACGAACTGGAAGGCCGCGCCCGCCACGAACACCGACCCGAAGATCACCCCACCGCTCACCAGCATCACCGGCACCAGCAGCACCTTCTGCGGCGACCACGCCACGTCCGTCGCCACCAGCGCGTACCCGAACACCGCCGTCCCCTGGAGGATCCGGCTCACCCGGCGCAGCGCGAACCGGTCCGCGGCGACCTGGGCCAGCACCGGCGCCGGCCGCACCAGGAGGGTGTCCAGCGTCCCGTCCCGGACCCGCGTCCCCAGCCGGCCCGCCGAGCCGATCGCCAGATCCGCGAACCCGAACGACATCGCCGACAACCCGTACAGAAACGCGATCTCCGGCAACGAGTAGCCGCCGAGCACGTCGACCTGCGAGAACATCAGCAAGATCGCGACAAAATCCAGCCCGGTCACCAGCAGACCGCCCACCGCCGTCATCAGGAACGACACCCGATAGGCCAGCGTCGAGCGGATCCACATCCCCGCGATCAGCCGGTACGCCCGCAGCCCCTCCGCCACCCGGCCGCCCTCACCCACCCTGCACCACCACCCGCCGCGTCGCCGCCCGCTGCACCGCACGCCCCAGCACCAGCAGCACCACCGCCCACACCGCCTGGAACGCGAACGCCGACCACGGATCGACCACGCCCATCAGCACGTCCGCCGGCATCTGCAACAACGCCGCCCACGGCAACGCCGCCATGATCTCGCCCAACGGCTGCGGAAACGCGTTCAACGGCAACGCCATCCCCGAACAGAACATCCCCGTCACCACCAGCGCCTGCAACGCACCCGTCCCGTCCAGCGTCCAGAACCCGGTCAACGCCACCAGGAACCGGATCCCGTAACTCACCGCCATCGCCAGCGCGACCGCCACCAGGAACGCCGACCACAGAGCCGGATCACGCGGCAACGCCGTCGGGAAGAACAACGCCCCGAACACGAACGGGATCACCCCGCGCCCCACCAACTGGAACACCGCCCGGCCCACGTCCACCGCCAGCCACCACGCCTGCAGATCGGCCGGCCGGTACAGATCGACCGCCACGTCCCCCGAGCGGATGCGCTCGATGAGATCCGTCTCGAAACCGCCGCCCTGGATCGCCAGCGTCGCGAACAGCGCCTGCCCCAGCCACACATAGGTCACCGCCTGTGACTGGTCGTAACCCCCCAGATGCGGCCGCTCGTCCCACAACGCCAGGTATGTGTAGACGAGGATCAGGCCGAAAACCGTGTTGGTGAACACCCCCGCGGCCGTGGCCACCCGGTAGGTCGCGTACCTTCGGAAACTCCCCACGGCGACGACCGCGTACAACCGCGCCGATCCCAAGGCAACCCTCCTCCTCGCCCACGAGTCACCCCTGGTAACCCCCTTCGACACCGAAGCGCAGGAGCTTAGTGCGCCCGTGCCGTCGCGTGCCACGCGATTTCCGGCACAACACGCACCGATTGTCGGGAACGGAACGCTGGGTGCGAGAGTCTCTAACAGAGGGCGCAGAAGGCGTACGAGGCTTACGAGGCGTACGGGAACGTACCCACGCGACATCAGGAGTCCTGCAACACATGAGTGACGATCCGCAGCCGCAGCAGCCGACCGAAGGCTGGGCACCAGGAAAGCCCGAGGCAGGTGACGGAGGAAGCGAGAACAAGGTGAAGCGACCCAAGCGCACCGGATGGCGCCGCCTCCTGCCCACCTGGCGGATGGTGCTGGGCACGTTCGTCCTCGGCGTCCTGGTCGTCGTCGGCCTCTTCTTCCTCGGCTACTCCATGGTCAACATCCCGCCGGCCAACGCCGTCGCCATGAAGCAGTCCAACGTCTATCTGTACGCCGACGGCACCGAGATCGCCCGCGACGGCACCGTCAACCGCGAGAACGTCGACCTCTCCCAGATCTCCAAGGACGCCCAGCACGCCGTCCTGGCCGCCGAGGACCGCGACTTCTACACCGAGTCCGCCATCGACCCCAAGGCGATGCTCCGGGCCGGCTGGAACACCGCCACCGGCAAGGGCAAGCAGTCCGGCTCCACCATCACCCAGCAGTACGTGAAGAACTACTACCTCGCGCAGGAACAGACCGTCACGCGCAAGTTCAAGGAATTCTTCATCTCGATCAAGCTCGACCGCGAGAAGTCCAAGGACGACATCCTCGAGGGCTACCTCAACACCAGCTACTTCGGCCGCAACGCCTACGGCATGCAGGCCGCCGCCAAGGCCTACTACGGCGTCGAAGCCGCCAAGCTCACCCCCGCCCAGGGCGCCTACCTCGCCGCCCTGGTCAACGCGCCCAGCGAGTACGACGTGATCGCCCACCCCGAGAACAAGGCCGCCGCCCAGGCCCGCTGGAACTACGTCCTCGACGGCATGGTGACCAAGGGCTGGCTCAGCCAGGCCGCGCGCAGCGGCATGAAGTTCCCCGCGCCCAAGGAGACCTCCGGCGCCGACAACGGCATGTCCGGACAGCGCGGCTACCTCGTCAACGCGATCAAGGACTACCTGAAGAACAACAAGATCGTCACCTCGGACGAGCTGGAGGGCGGCGGCTACCGCATCACCACCACCCTCGACAAGAACAAGCAGAAGGCCTTCGTCGACGCCGTCAACGACAAGCTCATGTCCAAGCTCGACCCGAAGAAGCGCAAGGTCGACTCGTACGTCCGCGCGGGCGGCGCCGCCGTCGACCCCAAGACCGGCAAGATCCTCGCCATGTACGGCGGCGTCGACTACGTCAAGCAGTACACCAACAACGCCACCCGCCAGGACTTCCAGGTCGGCTCCACCTTCAAGCCGTTCGTCTTCACCTCCGCCGTCCAGAACGACTCCACCACCCAGGACGGCCGCCAGATCACCCCCAACACGATCTACAGCGGCACCAACAAGCGCCCCGTCCAGGGCTGGTCCGGCCCCTCGTACGCCCCCGAGAACGAGGACTACGTCAACTACGGCGACATCAACGTGCGCACCGCCACCGACAAGTCCGTCAACTCGGTGTACGCACAGATGGCCGTCGACGTCGGCCCCTCCAAGGTCAAGCAGACCGCGATCGACCTCGGCCTGCCCACCTCGACCCCCGACCTGCAGCCCTACCCCTCCATCGCCCTCGGCACCGCCAACGCCAGCGTCCTGAACATGGCCGAGGCCTACGCCACCCTCGCCAACCACGGCAAGCACGGCGCCTACGCCCTGATCAGCAAGGTCACCAAGGAGGGCTCCGACGTGATGGAGCTCCCCGCGTTCAAGGCCTCCCAGGTCGTCAGCCGCGAAGCCGCCGACACCACGACCTCCGTGCTGCGCAGCGTCGTCGAGAACGGCACCGCCACCGAGGCCCTCGCCGCCGGCCGCCCCGCCGCCGGCAAGACGGGCACCGCCGAAGAGGACCAGGCCGCCTGGTTCGCCGGCTACACCCCCGACCTCGCCACCGTCGTCGCCGTCATGGGCCAGGACCCCGAGACCGCCCACCACAAGTCCCTCAAGGGCGCCATGGGCCTGGCCCGCATCAACGGCGGCGGCGCGCCCACCCAGATCTGGGCCCAGTTCACCAGGAACGCCCTCAAGGGCACCCCGGCCTCGGAGTTCAACCTCCAGATCCAGGACGGCGGCGAGGAATCCGCCTACCCGTCCGCCCCGCCCTCCTCGGAGAAGCCCAGCGCCGGCGAATCCGCCGGCAGCACCCCGTCCGGCGACGGCACCAAGGGCCAGACGCAGGGCCAGACCCAGGGCCAGACGGGCGGCGGCAACACCACCGGCGGCGCCACCGGCAACACCGCCGCCGGCACCGGCACCCACGGCGGCGCGTCCACCGGCACCACCTCGACCGGCGCCACCGGCGGCAGCCCCACCACGGGGGGCACCACCTCGGGCGCCGACTCCGGCGGCGCCGACGGCGGCACCACGGCCGGAACCACCGACGGCGGCGCCACCGGCGACCCCGGCAACTCGGGGGGCACCACCGTCGGCCCGCAGCTCACGCCCGTCCGCCGCGACTGACGCCCGGCACGGCGGACGTCCGGCACGCACAGCGGGCGTCCGTCACAGCCGGCGTCCGCACCGGCCGCCGCCCCTGCACAGAGACCGCGAAAAGGGCTGGTGACCATGGTCACCAGCCCTTCGAGCCACCGTTTCACGGAGGCCCGGACGTCTCAGAGGTACAGACCCGTCGAGTCCTCCGACCCCTCGAACCGGTCCGCGGCGACGGCGTGCAGATCGCGCTCCCGCATCAGCACATACGCCACGCCCCGCACCTCCACCTCCGCCCGGTCCTCCGGGTCGTACAGCACCCGGTCACCCGGCTCCACGGTCCGCACGTTCTGCCCCACCGCGACGACCGCCGCCCACGCCAGCCGGCGACCGACGGCCGCGGTGGCGGGAATCAGGATGCCGCCACCGGAACGCCGCTCGCCCTCGCCGGTCTCCTGCCGCACGAGCACACGGTCGTGCAGCATCCGGATGGGCAGCTTGTCGTGCCGGGGATCGAGGTCGTCTCTCTTGGCGCTCACAGCACTGAACCTACCTGTCCGCAGCCGATGCGTGAGCGGGCGGGTCCGGGGCGGCCCCGGGCGGGATCACCCCCGGCGACGACGGGCGCCCAGGGCCAGCAGCCCCACGACGCCGACGACGACGAGCGCCGCCGGCACCACCCGCTCCAGCCGGGGCGCGCCCTCCTCGTCCACGAACTGCGCCCGCACGTCGCTCACGACCCGGTTGACCTGCACATAGGCCCTACCCAAGGTGTGATCGACGTTGGCGACGACCTTGGCCTTGGCGTCCCCGACGATGGTCTTCGGGTGCACCCGCACCCCGATCTCGTCCAGCGTGTCCGCCAGCACCTCGCGGCGGGCCCTGATGTCCGCCTCGATCTGCGCCGGGGTTCTGGTGTCCGACGTCTCCGCCACGGTAAGGCCTCCGAAGTCAGCCGATTCTTGTTCTGGCGATGCTTGTTCTGGACAGTCTGTCAGCTCCGCCCGCCGCCGCACTGTCAGGACCCCCGGTTAGGCTGGCCCGATGAGCGAGCGACTCCAGCCCGGGGACGTGGCCCCCGACTTCACCCTCTCCGACGCCGACGGCAACCAGGTCTCCCTGTCGGACCACAAGGGCCGCAAGGTCATCGTCTACTTCTACCCGGCCGCGCTGACCCCCGGCTGCACGAAGCAGGCCTGTGACTTCACCGACAACCTCGAACTGCTGACCGGCGCCGGCTACGACGTCCTCGGCATCTCCCCGGACAGCCCCGAGAAGCTGGGGAAGTTCCGCGACAAGGAGTCCCTGAAGGTCACCCTCCTGGCCGACCCGGACAAGACCGTGCTCGACGCGTACGGCGCGTTCGGCGAGAAGAAGAACTACGGCAAGACGTACATGGGCGTCATCCGCTCCACGATCGTGGTGGACGAGGAGGGCAAGGTCGAACGAGCCCTGTACAACGTCCGCGCCACGGGCCACGTCGCCAAGATCATCAAGGATCTGGGCATCTGAGCACCCCTTCCGCAGCCGGCGGCCCGCGGCGAACACCCGACGCGGGCCGCTCCATGTCCCGCTCCATGTCCCGCTTCAACGGCTACGTGGCGCCGCCGGAAGGGGAGAGCGGTACTCGCCGGGTGACCCACAAGGCCCGTAGACTGATGGCCGCCGGTCGAGCGCGATGACCGTTTTTGAGCGGCCGTGATGGAATTTGGCAGTCATGCTGGGTTTAGGTCCCAGTGGGTTAACACCCGTGTGGGTTCGAGTCCCACCGGCCGCACATCTCGGAGGGGGCCGCCAGACAGGCGGCCCCCTCCCGTGTCCGCTCAGCCCAGCAGCTCCCGGACCGCTGGGACCAGGGCGCGGAAGGCCTTGCCTCGGTGGCTGATGGCGTTTTTCTCCTGCGGCGTCAACTCCGCGCAGGTGCGGGTCTCGCCGTCCGGCTGGAGGATCGGGTCGTAGCCGAAGCCGTTCGTGCCCTCGGGCGCGAAGCGCAGCACGCCGCTCAGCCGGCCCTCGACGACGCGCTCTGTGCCGTCCGGGAGGGCGAGGGCCGCGGCGCAGGCGAAGTGGGCGCCCCGGTGTTCGTCGGCGATGTCGGAGAGCTGGGCCAGGAGGAGGTTCAGGTTGGCCCGGTCGTCGCCGTGGCGGCCCGCCCAGCGGGCCGAGAAGATGCCGGGGGCGCCGTTCAGCACGTCCACGCAGAGGCCGGAGTCGTCGGCGACGGCCGGGTGGCCGGTGGCACGGGCGAGGGCGTGGGCCTTGAGCAGGGCGTTCTCGGCGAAGGTGACGCCGGTTTCCTTGACGTCGGGGACGTCGGGGTAGGCGTCCGCGCCGACGAGGTCGTGGGGCAGGCCTGCGTCGGCGAGGATCGACCTGAGTTCGGTGATCTTTCCGGCGTTGCGGGTGGCGAGGATCAGGCGGGTCATGCGCCCAGTATCCCCAGTGCGCGGCCCGTCCCCTACGGTGTGCAGACCTTCGTGAGTTCGCCCGCCGCGTCGGTGACGGGGCTGAGGTCGGGGGTCCGGTCGCCGTTCTTGACGGCGGTGCGGACGTTGGCCACGGCGGTCCGGAGGTCGGTGACGGCCTTGTTGACGTCGGCGTTGCCGGACTTGTCGCCGATCTTGTCGAGGTCGTTCTCGATGGAGGTCAGCGATGCCTGGGTCTGCGTCGGGTCGTTCGCGGCGTTCTGCACGGCCTGCTGGAGGTCGGTGACGCTGTCGGCGACGGAGTCGGCGGTCTGGACGCAGTCCAGGGCTTTGCCGACCGCGTCGCAGCCGGTCGCCGTCAGTGCCACGGTGAGGGCGGCGGCCGCGGTGGCTGCGGCGATGAGGGTACGGCGACGCCGGTGCGTGCGTGGGCTCGCGTCCGTGGACATGACTGGTTCCTCCGCTTGTCAGGCCCAGGAGGCCCCCGTCGGTGCACTGGCCAAGACGCGCCGGAGGGCGGGCCGGTTGCCCGGGCCCGCCTCGTCCTTGGTGTCCCTTTTACTGTTCCAGGACCGCGTCGAGTGCGGTGCGCTGCAGGGCGGTGAGTTCGGCGCACCCGGAAACGGCGAGGTCGAGAAGGGAGTTGAGTTCGTCGCGGGCGAACGGCGCGGCTTCGGCGGTGCCTTGGACCTCGACGAAGCGGCCGTCGCCGGTGCAGACGACGTTCATGTCGGTCTCGGCGCGGACGTCCTCCTGGTAGCAGAGGTCGAGGAGGGGGATGCCGTCGACGATGCCGACGGAGACGGCGCTGACGGTGCCGGTGAGGGGTCGGCGGCCGGCCTTGACGAGTTTGCGGCCCTGGGCCCAGGAGACGGCGTCGGCCAGTGCGACGTATGCGCCGGTGATGGCCGCGGTGCGGGTGCCGCCGTCGGCCTGGAGGACGTCGCAGTCGAGGACGATGGTGTTCTCGCCGAGGGCTTTGTAGTCGATGACGGCGCGCAGGGAGCGGCCGATGAGGCGGGAGATCTCGTGGGTGCGGCCGCCGATCTTGCCGCGGACGGACTCGCGGTCGCCGCGGGTGTTGGTGGCGCGGGGAAGCATGGAGTACTCCGCGGTGACCCAGCCTTCGCCGCTGCCCTTGCGCCAGCGGGGGACGCCTTCGGTGACGGAGGCGGTGCAGAAGACCTTGGTGTCGCCGAAGGAGACGAGGACGGAGCCTTCGGCGTGCTTGCTCCAGCCGCGTTCGATGGTGACGGGGCGGAGCTGTTGGGGGGTGCGGCCGTCGATTCGAGACATGGCGCTGAGCCTAGCCGTACATGCGGAAGGGGCTCCTCCCTCGGTGGAGAGGAGCCCCTGGGGGTGAGCGCGGGGCTCACTCACATCATGTCTTCGATCTCCGCCGCGATGGGGTCGGCGTCGGTGCCGATGACGACCTGGATGGCGGTGCCCATCTTGACGACGCCGTGGGCGCCGGCGGCCTTCAGGGCGGCTTCGTCGACCAGCGCGGGGTCGTTGACCTCGGTGCGCAGGCGGGTGATGCAGCCTTCGATCTCTTCGATGTTGTCGAGGCCGCCGAGTCCGGCGACGATCTTCTCAGCCTTGGTGGCCATGTTCCGTCTCCCTGAATTCCCTGATGCGCGCCGCAATTCTCTGCCGAACCGCTTTGTCGCAGTAACCCACAGTTGGCCCATCTTTGCGAGCGATTGTGCGGTGTGTGTCCGAGGATGACGTCACAGCAGCCCAATCGTCCGTAGCTGGTCTACACCACCTGACAGGCGGTCGCCAAACGATGAGTGCACAGAGCGCCGGGGGCGAGGTCGGCCGAGCACGTGGGCGGTGGCAGGGGGCGTTCCAGGGGCTGCAGAAGATGGGGCGCAGTCTGCAGCTTCCGATCGCTGTGCTGCCCGCGGCCGGCATCCTCAACCGGCTTGGTCAGCCTGATGTGTTCGGGGACGACGGGCTGGGCTGGACGAACGTCTCCAAGGTGATGGCGGGTGCGGGCGGGGCGCTGCTCGACGGTTCGCTGGGGTTGCCGATGCTGTTCTGCGTCGGTGTGGCGATCGGGATGGCGAAGAAGGCCGACGGTTCGACGGCGCTGGCGGCGGTGGCCGGGTTCCTCGTCTACTACAACGTGCTGCGGCAGTTCCCGGAGGACTGCGGGCCGGGTTCGAAGGTGATCCCGAACATCGGGTGTCAGGCGACGGACAGCACGGTGGGCGCGTTCACGTATCAGAATCCCGGGGTGTTCGGCGGGATCGTGATGGGTCTGCTGACCGCCTTTCTCTGGCAGCGGTATCACCGGACGAAGCTGGTGGACTGGCTCGGGTTCTTCAACGGGCGGCGGCTGGTGCCGATCATCATGGCGTTCGTGGCGATCGCGTTCGCCTCGCTGTGCCTGTGGGTGTGGCCGCCGATCGGTGACGGGCTGGAGAACTTCAGCGACTGGCTGAGCGGGCTGGGTTCGTACGGTACGGGGATCTTCGGTCTGGCGAACCGGGCGCTGTTGGTGATCGGGTTGCATCAGTTCCTGAACGTGCCCATCTGGTTCCAGTTCGGCACGTACACGAAGCCGGACGGGACGGAGGTGCACGGGGACATCAACATGTTCCTGGCGGGCGACCCGCAGGCGGGGCAGTTCACGTCGGGGTTCTTTCCCATCATGATGTTCGCGCTGCCGGCGGCGGCGCTGGCGATCACGCACTGTGCGAGGCCGGGGCGGCGCAAGGAGGTGGGCGGGCTGATGCTGTCGGTGGCGCTGACGTCGTTCGTCACGGGCATCACGGAGCCGATCGAGTACTCGTTCCTGTTCGTCGCGCCGTTGCTGTACGCGGTGCACGCGGTGTTGACGGGCGTGTCGATGGCGGTGACGTGGGGGCTGGGGGTGCACGACGGCTTCAGTTTCTCGGCCGGGCTGATCGACTACGTGATCAACTGGAATCTGGCGACGCGGCCGTGGGCGATGATCCCGATCGGTCTGGGTTTCGCCGTCGTCTACTACGCGGTGTTCCGGTTCGCGATCACGCGGTTCGATCTGAAGACGCCGGGCCGGGAGCCGGAGGAGGAGCGGGAGGACGTCACGAAGGCGTAGCCCAGCGTAGTCCCAGGAACACGGGAATCGCGGGTTCCTTATGCCACCTTCATCGTGCTACAACATGGTCTACACCACTGAGTGGTGTAGACCATCACCGATGGAGGAAGTCTATGAGCACCGCCACCGCGCCCACGGCGGCCCCCTCTAAGAAGCGGGGATCCGGCCTCTTGCAGGGCCTGCAGAAGGTCGGCCGAAGCCTTCAGCTCCCGATCGCCGTGCTGCCGGCGGCGGGTCTCATCGTCCGGCTCGGCCAACCGGACGTGTTCGGAGCCGACGGCCTCGGCTGGGACAAGGTCGCCGCGGTTTTCGACAAGGCGGGCGGCGCCATCACCGGCAGCCTCCCGTTGCTCTTCTGCATCGGCGTGGCCATCGGATTCGCCAAGAAGGCCGACGGCTCCACCGCGCTCGCGGCACTGGTCGGGTTTCTGGTCTACAGCAAGGTGCTGGAGGCCTTCCCGGTCACCGAGGCCAAGGTGCAGGCGGGTGCGGACATAGCCGCGACCTATAACAACCCAGGCGTGCTCGGCGGCATCATCATGGGCTTGCTGTCGGCAGTCCTGTGGCAGCGGTACCACCGCACCAAGTTGGTGGATTGGCTCGGGTTCTTCAACGGGCGACGCCTCGTTCCGATCATCATGGCCTTCGTCGGCATCGCTGTCGGCGTCTTCTTCGGGCTGATCTGGGAGCCCATCGGCGACGGCATCAGCAACTTCGGCGAGTGGATGACCGGCCTGGGGTCAGTCGGCGCAGCGCTCTTCGGCGCGATCAACCGAGCTCTGATCCCGGTCGGCATGCACCAGTTCGTGAACACCGTGGCTTGGTTCCAGCTCGGCGAGTTCAAGGACGCCGCCGGTCAGGTCTTCAACGGTGACTACAACCGCTTCCTGCACGGCGACCCGACCGCCGGTATGTTCATGTCCGGCTTCTTCCCGATCATGATGTTCGGTCTGCCTGCCGCCGCGCTCGCCATCGCTCACACCGCCCGCCCCGAGCGCCGCAAGGCCGTCATGGGGATGATGATCTCGCTCGCTCTGACGTCCTTCGTCACCGGTGTGACTGAGCCGATCGAGTTCTCGTTCATGTTCATCGCCCCGCTGCTGTACGTCATCCACGCGGTACTGACCGCCGCCTCCATGGCCATCACCTGGGGGCTGGGAGTCCACGCCGGATTCAACTTCTCCGCCGGCTTCATCGACTACGCGCTGAACTGGAACCTCGCCACCAAGCCCTGGTTGATCATCCCGATCGGCCTGGTCTTCGGGGCCGTCTACTACTTCGTCTTCCGCTTCGCGATCACCAAGTGGAACCTCCCCACCCCGGGCCGCGAGCCCGAGGAGGAGGTCGAGGACCTCACCAAGGCGTGAGCCCGGAGTCGCTCGACGAAGGGGTGGGCCGAGAACCTGAGGTTCTCGGCCCACCCCTTCGTCGTCACAGCGGTCGCTTACGCGGCCCGGGCGCGCGGGTCAGACGCAGCCGGGTCCCACACTCGTGGTGCCGGCGTCGTATTGATCCCAGCCACTCGTCCCTCCGCTCATGTAGTGATACATGTGGAAGGTGCAGTGGTAACCGGCCGACGGGCCCGCGTCCACGCGGGTCTTCTTCACGAAGATGAACTGCCGCCAGGCTCCCGACGGGCACTGCTTGGTGTGCGTCTTGGAGATCTTGCTCGGAGACAGACAGGTGACGTTCGTCCACGCGGGCACAGCCTCGGGAGCCGAGGCGGATGCCACGGGAACTCCGAGCCCCATGGTGGCGGACAGCGCCACCGCGGCGACCGCCAGCCTCGTGACGCGGCGTACTTCGGTCATGGTTTCCCCCTGTTCACTTTTCGCAGCGAAGGGTCAGCTCGCCGCGATCACTGAAAGGTATGGACCTTTGGGTCGCCGGTCAAGAGTGCATGCGCCGTGGGCCGCCGGGCCGATGACGCATGCTCTCCCTCAGATCTCGTACGTCACCCGTGGTCTGGCCAGTTCCACCGGGCCGGTGAAGGCCGTCCGGGCGTCCACCAGGTTGACCTGGGGGTCCGTCCACGGGGGGATGTGGGTCAGCACGAGCTTGCGTGCGCCCGCCCGGCTCGCCGCCTCGCCGGCCTCGCGGCCGTTGAGGTGCAGGTCGGGGATGTTCTCCTTGCCGTGGGTGAAGGCGGCCTCGCACAGGAACAGGTCGCTGTCGCGGGCCAGTTCCACCAGGGCGGGGCTGACGCCGGTGTCGCCGGAGTAGGTCAGCGACCGACCGCCGTGCTCCACACGGATGCCGTAGGCCTCCACCGGGTGCGCCACGCGTTCGGTGTGCACGGTGAAGGGGCCGATGTCGAAGGTGGACGGCTTGACCGTGTGGAAGTCGAAGACCTCGCTCATCGAGGAGGCGGAGGGCGTGTCGGCGTAGGCCGTGGTGAGGCGGTGCTCGGTGCCCTCGGGGCCGTAGACGGGGATCGGGTCGCAGCGCCCGCCGTCGTGCCGGTAGTAGCGCGCGACGAAGTACGCGCACATGTCGATGCAGTGATCGGCGTGCAGATGGCTCAGGAAGATCGCGTCGAGGTCGTAGAGACCGCAGTGGCGCTGCAGCTCGCCCAGGGCGCCGTTGCCCATGTCGAGAAGCAGCCGGAAGCCGTCGGCCTCGACGAGGTAGCTCGAGCAGGCCGATTCCGCGGACGGAAACGACCCCGAGCAGCCGACGACGGTGAGCTTCATAAAGCAGAATCCTCCGCTGGCGGGTGACCGAGATGTACCGGAAGGGATCCGTGGGGCGGACCGTGGAACGAATGATCGTCAAATGGGGCGACAGGGGTCGTGCGGTCCGTCGAGCGTAAGGCGCAAAACCTCGGGTCGCTCCTCCACCAGGGGCTGTTGTGGGCGAACTCACCTGTGGTGTCACCGGTTCGGCTGGACCGAGGGCGCGAGAGGTATGGAGAGGGCGCACAGCGGCAATCGCGCGCCGGTAACGTCGTCGTATGCACACGTCCTGGTGGCTCGCGCTCGCGGCCGTGGTACTGCTCGCGCTGGTCGCGACGCTCGTGGACGGCTGGGGACGGGGGCGGCGACCGCGGCGCCCCGGTACCCGGCCGCCCGGTCGGCGCACGGCCCGCCCGACAGGCCGTTCGACGGATCGTCCGCCGGGCCGGCCGGCTCGCGGACGGGACGCGTCGGGGCGGCCCCGGCCCGCGGAGATCTGGTGGGCGGACGTGCCGTTCGAGGACGGGCCCGGCGCGAAGGACCGGCCGTGTCTGGTGCTGGTGGTGCGCGGTGACCGGGTGACCGTCGCGAAGATCACCAGCAAGTACCACGAGGAGCGGCCCGGGGTGATCCCGCTCCCGCCGGGCGCCGTCGGTGACGCGCGCGGGCGGCAGAGCTATCTGGAGACGGACGAGCTGCGCCAGGTGCGGCTGGGCGACTTCCGGCGGCGGGTGGGTGTGGTGGACCAGGCCCTGTGGGACCGGGTCCGGCACCTGGCCACCTGAGAACCGGCCGGGGCGGGACCCGTCCGGCACGGGACCCGTCCGGCGCTGGGGACCGGCCGGGGCGAGGGCGGGATTCAGGTCCCGCCGGGCCGTGGGGCGGGGTGCAGGTCCCCGGCGCGAGGACGGGGGGCAGGTCCTGCCCGGCGTGAGGACGGGGCGCAGGTCCCGCCCGGCGGATCGGGCCGCCGGGCTGCCCGGCCCCCGCGTCCTCACGGGGCATGCGCCCTGAGCTCGCGCCCCTGGCCGCCTACGCCCAGAGCTGGCCCTGCAGGGTCTCGATGGCCTCCTCGGTGGTGGCCGCGGTGTAGACGCCCGTCGACAGGTACTTCCAGCCGCCGTCCGCCACGACGAACACGATGTCGGCGCTCTCCCCCGCCTTGACGGCCTTGTTGCCGACGCCGATCGCGGCGTGCAGGGCCGCGCCCGTGGAGACGCCCGCGAAGATGCCCTCCTGCTGGAGGAGTTCGCGGGTGCGGGTGACGGCGTCCGCCGAGCCGACGGAGAAGCGGGTGGTGAGGACGGAGGCGTCGTACAGCTCGGGCACGAACCCCTCGTCGAGGTTGCGCAGGCCGTAGACCAGGTCGTCGTAGCGCGGCTCGGCCGCGACGATCTTCACGTCCGGCTTGTGCTCGCGCAGGTAGCGGCCGGCGCCCATCAGGGTGCCGGTGGTGCCGAGGCCGGCGACGAAGTGGGTGATCGACGGCAGGTCGGCGAGGATCTCCGGGCCGGTGCCCGCGTAGTGGGCGCCGGCGTTGTCGGGGTTGCCGTACTGGTAGAGCATCACCCAGTCGGGGTGCTCGGCGGCGAGTTCCTTGGCGACGCGCACGGCGGTGTTGGAGCCGCCCGCGGCCGGGGAGGGGATGATCTCGGCGCCCCACATGGCGAGCAGTTCCCGGCGTTCCTGGGAGGTGTTCTCCGGCATCACGCAGACCATGCGGTAGCCCTTGAGCTTGGCCGCCATGGCGAGGGAGATGCCGGTGTTGCCGCTCGTCGGCTCCAGGATGGTGCAGCCGGGGGTGAGGCGGCCGTCCTTCTCCGCCTGCTCGACCATGTGCAGGGCGGGCCGGTCCTTGATCGAGCCGGTGGGATTGCGGTCCTCCAGCTTCGCCCAGACGCGGACGTCGGAGGACGGCGAGAGCCGCGGCAGGCGCACCAGGGGGGTGTTGCCCACCGCGGCCAGCGGGGAGTCGTAGCGCATCGGGGCCCGCGGCCGATCAGGCCATGCCGCCGGCCACGGCCGGCAGGATCGTCACGGTGTCGCCGTCGGTCAGCTTGGTGTCGATGCCGTCGACGAAGCGGACGTCCTCGTCGTTGAGGTACACGTTCACGAAGCGGCGCAGCTTGCCGTCGTCCACGATGCGGGCGTGGATGCCCGCATGCCGGGTCTCGAGGTCGGTGAACAGGTCGGCGAGGGTCTCACCGCTGCCCTCCACCGCCTTCTGACCGTCGGTGTACTGGCGGAGGATGGTCGGGATGCGGACCTCGATGGCCATGGCTGTGGGCTCCTGTCGGATGGTGTGGGCAGCGCGGATACGTGCGTGTGAGGCGCCGCGGCTCACGGCCGTGCGGCGGCAGGGCCTGCGTCAACAGATGGCGCTGGCGAGCCTGCACAGGTCGACGTGCAGCCGCGCCACGAGCAGTGCGCCCGGCGTCTTCGTGCTCACGTCGTTCAGAACCATGGGCTCATCGTATCGATTCCCGGTCCGCCTTCCGGAAGGTGATCCCACATGATGGACGCATTCCGGCCGGGGGGTGAGATGCCCTCAATTACCCGACCCGCCCGACCCGCCCGACCCGCCCGGCTCGCGGGCCTAGGCCGACGCTCGGCGCACCAGGCGGGTCGGGACGATCGCCGTGGGCGGCTGCGCGCCGCTCTGCGGCAGGAGCAGACGTGCCAGCAGCCGGCCCATCTCCGGTACGTCCTGGTGGACGGTGGTCAGGGGCGGGTCGGTGGCCCCGGCGATGGAGACGAGGTCGTCGAAGCCGACGACGGCGACGTCGCCGGGCACGCTGCGCCCGCGCTCGCGCAGGGTCTGCAGCGCGCCGGACGCCATGAGGTCGGAGGCGACGAAGACGGCGTCCAGGTCGGGGCGGCGGTCCAGCAGCGCGGCCATGGCGTGGGCTCCGCCCTCCCGGGTGTAGTCGGCCCGCTCGACGAGGTCGGCCGGGGCGTCGGGCAGGACGTCCCGGTAGCCGGCGAGCCGGTCGGCCGCGGAGTTCTCCTGGTCGTGGGGTCCGGTGACGGTCGCGATCCGGCGGCGTCCGAGGGAGAGCAGGTGCCGGACGGCCTGGCGGGCTCCCCCGCGGTTGTCTCCGTCGACGTAGGCGTGGCCCGGGACGGTGTCGCCGTCGCGCAGGAGGGGGCGGCCGCCGAAGACGGCGGGCAGGCCGAGGCGGCCCGTCATCTCGTGCAGCCGGTCGCCGGGACGCAGGGAGAACAGGATCGCGCCGTCGACGTGGCCGCCGCCGAGGTAGTCGGCCACGCGCGGGTAGTCGTCGGGCTCGTCCACGAAGAGCAGGACGGCCTGGGCGCCGTGGTGTGCGAGTTCGCGGCGGATGCCGCGCAGCAGGAGGTCGAAGAAGGGGTCGAGGAAGAGCCGGTTCTCGGGCTGGGCGGCGACCACGGCGACGGCGCCGGTGCGGTGGGTGACCAGCTGCCGGGCGCCCTGGTTGGGGACGTATCCCAGTTCGGAGACGACACGGCGGACGCGGTCGGCGACCTCCGCCCGCACCCGGGCCTCCCCGTTGATCACCCGCGAGACGGTGGATTTGGAGACTCCCGACTGCCGGGCGACGTCGTCGAGCGTGGGGCGCCGTGCGTACGAGCGTGGGGTCAACACCGTCTCCGTGGGGGCGAGTTGTGGGTGCACCTTCGGAAACGGTAACCGGCCGGGGGGTGGGTCAGACGACAGGTTTTCCCGTCAGCTCGACGCCCGCCGCGCGCATTTCCTCCAGGGCCCGGTCGGTGGTTCCCTCGGCGACGCCGGCGGTCAGGTCCAGCAGGACCTGGGTGCGGAAGCCCTCGCGGGCCGCGTCCAGGGCGGTGGCCCGTACGCAGTGGTCGGTGGCGATGCCGACGACGTCCACCTCGTCGATCTGGCGGGCCCGCAGCCAGTCGCCGAGCGTGACCCCGTTCTCGTCGGCGCCCTCGAAGCCGCTGTAGGCGGCCGCGTAGTCGCCCTTGCTGAAGACGGCGTCGACGGCGCCGGAGGCGACGGCCGGGGCGAAGTTGGGGTGGAAGCCGACGCCCTCCGTGCCGGCGACGCAGTGCGCGGGCCAGGAGTGGACGTAGTCGGGGTTGTCGGCGAAGTGGCCGCCGGGCGCGATGTGGTGGTCGCGGGTGGCCACGACGTGCCGGTATCCGGCGGGGGCCTGCCCGATCAGCTCGGTGATCGCGGCGGCCACGTCGGCGCCGCCGGACACCGCGAGGCTGCCTCCTTCGCAGAAGTCGTTCTGCACGTCAACGACGATCAGGGCGCGGCGCATGGGCGGTGTCCTTCGATGGCGGTCCCCCGGCTCCGTCGATCGCGGGGGAGGTGAAGTAATCGAGCCTAGAGACTTTGCCGGTCGTGCGGGAGGGGGCGGCGCCCGGCGGTCGCCGGGCACACGCCCTAGTTACCCGACCGGTCGTGGACATACTCCGTGGGAATGACGGGTTCGCCGCGCGAGAGCTGGGTCGCGGACAGGGGCAGGCCGGCGCGGGCGGCGGCGTGCCGGTCGCGGGCGACGTCCAGGGGCTCGCGGGCGACGACGGCGCCGCCCTTGACGAGCTCGACGAGCAGCAGGCGGTCGGTCAGCTCGGCGGGCACGTCGCCGGTGCCGACGACCTCGGCCTCGGCGACGCCGTGGGCGTCCTGCCGGCGTGCCGCCCACTTGCGGCCGCCGATGGAGGTCTTGCCGCCGGTGGACTTCTTCGCCACCGGCACGAGCGGCGCCCCTGGGTCGTCGGACTCGGCGCGGGCGACCAGTTTGTAGACCATGGAGGCCGTCGGGTGTCCGGACCCGGTGACCAGCTGGGTGCCGACGCCGTAGGCGTCCACGGGGGCGGCGGCCAGGGAGGCGATGGCGTACTCGTCGAGGTCGGAGGTGACGATGATGCGGGTGCCGGTCGCGCCGAGCTCATCGAGCTGCCGGCGGACCCGGTGGGCGACGAGGAGGAGGTCGCCGGAGTCGATGCGGACGGCGCCGAGCCCGGGTCCGGCCACCTCCACGGCGAGCCGGACGGCCTCGGTGACGTCGTAGGTGTCCACCAGGAGGGTGGTGCCCCGGCCGAGGGATTCGACCTGGGCGCGGAAGGCGTCCCGCTCGTTGTCGTGCAGGAGGGTGAAGGCGTGGGCGCTGGTGCCCACCGTGGGGATGCCGTAGCGGAAGCCGGCGGCCAGGTCGGAGGTGGTGGTGAAGCCTGCGACGTAGGCGGCGCGGGCGGCGGCGACGGCGGCGAGCTCGTGGGTGCGGCGGGCGCCCATCTCGATCAGGGGGCGCTCGCCCGCGGCGGAGGACATGCGGGAGGCGGCGGCGGCGATGGCGGAGTCGTGGTTGAGGATGGAGAGGATCACGGTCTCCAGCAGGACGCACTCGGCGAAGGAGCCCTCGACGCGCATGATCGGCGAGCCGGGGAAGTAGACCTCGCCCTCGGGGTAGCCCCACACGTCACCCGAGAAGCGGTACCGGGCGAGCCAGTCCAGGGTCTCCTCGTCGACGACGTCGCGCTCGCGCAGGAAGCGCAGGACGTCGGCGCCGAAGCGGAAGTTCTCGATCGCGTCCAGGACCCGCCCGGTGCCCGCGACGACGCCGTAGCGCCGGCCCTCCGGGAGCCGCCGGGTGAAGACCTCGAACACGCTGCGCCGTTCGGCGGTGCCCGCCTTCACCGCGGCCTGCAGCATCGTCAGCTCGTACTGGTCCGTGAAGAGCGCCGTGGACGGAACTTCCACCGGCAGCCCAAGGTCCGCTACGTCCACTTGCCTCACCCTGTCCGTGACTCTCCGGTTACCCCGGGCGTGGCCGGGGCCCGGGGGCCGTCCCCCGGTGTGTGCAGCACGGCAAGGGATGCTACCCCCTTTTCGTCGGTGTGACGATTTCGGTGCGGCGTGGCAGCATGGACGGTGTGACGTCACCCGCTCCCCTTGAGATCGAACGCACCGAGTCGGCGGAGGAGGTCTTCGCCGTACCCGAGCCGGACGTCCCCTGGGTCACGATCGTCCACAACGACCCGGTCAACCTCATGAGCTACGTGACGTACGTCTTCCAGACGTACTTCGGGTACTCCAAGGACAAGGCCACCAAGCTCATGATGGACGTCCACCACAAGGGCCGGGCCGTCGTCTCCAGCGGGTCCCGCGAGGAGATGGAACGCGACGTGCAGGCCATGCACGGCTACGGCCTGTGGGCCACCCTGCAGCAGGACCGGAAGTAGCCTGCCCTCCTATGCCTGGACACTTCGAACCGCTCCCCGGCGGCGGCGCGGCCGTCGCGCTCGACGACGTCGAGATCTCCATCATCCGGTCGCTGGCCGTGCAGCTCCTGGAGCTGATCGGCCCCGGCCCCGCCGAGGACGCCTCCGACGATCCGCTCGCCGAGCTCTTCGCCGAGGGTCCGAGCGAGCCGCCCGCCGATCCGGTGCTCAGAAGGCTCTTCCCGGACGCCTACACCGACCCGGAGGGCGCCTCGGGCGCCAGGGCCGCGGACGAGCAGAAGGCGCACTCCGCCGAGTTCCGCCGCTACACCGAGAACGACCTGCGGGCCGGCAAGCGCGAGAACGCCCTGACGGTGGTCCGCTCGCTGGACGCGCTGGCCTCGGAGGCGGCCGGCGAGGGCGGGGCGGTGCTGAAGCTGTCGCCGCGGGAGTCGCAGGCCTGGCTGCGGGCGCTGAACGACCTGCGGCTCGCGATCGGCTCCCGGCTGGAGATCACCGACGAGGACGACACCGACCTTCTCTACCGGTTGCCGGACGACGACCCGCGCAAGCCGATGGTGATGGCGTATCTGTGGCTGGGCGGCCTCCAGGAGACCCTCGTCACGACCCTTATGCCGTAGTTCGCCCCTCTTCCCGTTCGCTCAGAGGACGCTCAAATCCGGATAACGATCGCGTTACCGCGACGGCCGGGAGTGTCCTCTTTGTGTCTCGTTCATCCGCTTCTTCTTGTGTCGTGCGCCACTCGCCCGCCGGTTGATCAGTATGGCGGGCGTGATAAATCTTCACGACCGCCCGGCGAACACCACCCGTATGTTCGGCCGGGTGCGCCACCGAGCCGGTTGATCGCCGGCCAGGCATCGCTCCATCAATCCGGGGGGATCGAAACCCGATCCGCGGCCGACGAGAGGCCCGGTTCGGCATGGAGAAAGGCGCACCACACATGACCTCCGAGAAGGTCACTGACACCGCTGTCACTGACACTCCCGAAGAGGGATACGAACGCGGACTCGGCAGCCGCCAGGTCCAGATGATCGCGATCGGCGGCGCCATCGGCGTCGGGCTCTTCCTCGGCGCCGGGGCGAACATCGCCAAGGCCGGCCCCAGTCTCATCCTGATGTACGCCCTCGCGGGCGGGATCATCTTCTTCATCATGCGGGCCCTGGGCGAGCTGCTGCTCTACCGCCCGGTCTCGGGCTCCTTCGCGGAGTACTCGCGGGAGTTCCTCGGCCCGTTCTTCGGCTACTTCACCGGCTGGACGTACTGGCTGATGTGGGTCGTCACCGGCATGGCCGAGCTGACGGCCGCGGCGATCTACGTCAACTACTGGTTCCCGGCCGTGCCCCGGTGGGTGACCGCGCTGGTCTTCCTGGTGGTCCTGTTCGGGGTCAACCTGATCTCCGTGAAGCTCTTCGGCGAGCTGGAGTTCTGGTTCTCGATGGTGAAGGTCACCGCGCTCATCGGCATGATCGTCATCGGTCTGGGCGTCCTCACCTTCGGCTTCAGCAGCGCCGGCGACACGGCCGCGGTCTCCAACCTGTGGGCCTTCGACGGCTTCTTCCCCAAGGGCGTCGGCTCCTCCCTGATGACCCTTCAGGGCGTCATGTTCGCGTACCTCGCCGTCGAGCTCGTCGGTGTCACGGCCGGCGAGTCCGAGAACCCCGAGAAGACGCTGCCCAAGGCGATCAACACCCTGCCCTGGCGCATCGCGCTGTTCTACGTCGGCGCGCTCACCGTCATCCTGTGCGTGGTGAAGTGGACCGAGTTCGCACCGGGCGTCTCGCCCTTCGTCGAGGCGTTCGCGAAGATCGGCATCCCGGCGGGCGCCGGCATCGTCAACTTCGTCGTGCTGACCGCGGCCCTTTCCTCCTGCAACTCAGGGATGTACTCCACCGGCCGCATGCTGCGGAACCTGGCCGAGAGCGGCGAGGCCCCCGCGGCCTTCCGGAAGCTGTCGTCGACGAAGACGCCCGCCCTCGGCATCACCGTCTCGGTGCTGTTCATGGGCATCGGCGTGGTCCTGAACTACGTCGTCCCGGAGAAGGCCTTCGGCTACGTCACCTCGGTGGCCACCGCGGCCGGCATCTGGACCTGGCTGATGATCCTGATCAGCCACGTCCTGTACCGCCGCGCGGTCGTCGCGGGGCGGCTGCCCGCGTCCAGCTTCCCGGCGCCGGGCGGCTCCGCCTTCAGCTGGGTGGCGATCGTGTTCCTGCTGTTCGTCACCGGTCTGATCGCCTACGACGCCGACTCGCGCGTGTGTCTGTACGTGATGGCGGTCTGGGCCGCGGCCCTCGGCGTCGGCTGGGCGGTCCTCAAGCGCCGCAACCCGCAGATCACCGACCGGCGCGAGCCGGAGCTCGAGAAGGTCGGCTGACCGACCGCCGGCCACCCCCGGGACGTCCGGCCGCAGGGAGCACTCGTGGCGCCCCCTCCGGCAGCCGCTCAGGACGTCCGCGACGCGGGCCGCCCCGCACCGTCCGCCGGTGCGGGGCGGCCCGTCCGTCGCTCACCGCCCCGCCGCTGGAACGCCGCCGCGCGGCCCCACGCCGGTTGCTTATCCTGACGACCATGCTGACCATCACCCGGGCCCTGCACGACCAGATCGTCGCCCACGCCCGCAAGGACCACCCCGACGAGGCCTGCGGAGTCGTCGCGGGCCCGGCGGGCACGGACCGCCCCGAGCGCTTCATCCCGATGCTGAACGCGGCCATGTCCCCCACGTTCTACGAGTTCGACTCCGGGGACCTGCTGAAGCTCTACCGCGAGATGGACGACCGCGACGAGGAGCCGGTGGTCGTCTACCACTCCCACACGGCGACGGAGGCGTACCCGTCCCGCACGGACATCTCGTACGCGAACGAGCCGGGCGCGCACTACGTCCTGGTCTCCACCGCCGACACCGACGGCCTCGGCGAGTTCCAGTTCCGCTCGTTCCGCATCCTGGACGGCCTGGTCTCCGAGGAGGACGTGCGCGTCGTCGAGGCGTACTGAGCGGCCCTACGCGGCCGCGTTCCTCAGCAGGGCCCTGATCGGCCGCCACAGCTCCGGGCCGGCCGTCACGCCGGCCGCGACACCGTTGTCGGGCGGGGTGCGCCATATCAGGCCGTCGGGGTGGTGCAGGACCGCCGTGATCTCGTCCGGGGTCGGCGGAGCCGCGTTGCCGCGCAGGTAGACGGCGCGCAGACCCAGGTTGCGCAGCCTGGTCAGGGCGCGCGCCCGGTTCTGGGCGTGGACGAGGACGCGGACGTCCGCGGCGGGGCCCGCAAGGCCCTCTCGGACGGCGGGACGGGGCAGGTTCAGCGCCACCACCACCCTGCCGTTCGGCAGCTTGCAGAAGCCTCCTGCGGCCATGCGGTCACACCCCCGTGCGAGTCGGTGTCGAGTTCGGTGTCAATAAGAAGGGCACAGGAGGCACCTAAACACGATCGGCGGCAACCCGCCAGGGGTTGCCGCCGATACGCGTCTGACCTGCTAATACGTCGGCTACTTCGCCGAGGGGCCGACCTTCACCTTGATCGTGGAGCCGTTGGCGGGCTCGCTGACGATCTTGATCGAGGTGTTGGTGTCAGTGATCTTCACGCCCGACAGCGGGGTCGAGGCGTCGTAGTACGTCGACTTGCCGTCGTCGAAGACCGGGACGCCCGGGCGGGACTTGATCTTGACCGCGACGTCCGCCTTGTGCAGCGTGATCGCGTCCGTCCGGAACGTGCTGAAGGTCGAGTCGAAGCTCTGCAGACGGGCGTTCATCGCGGTGCCGTCCGCCCACTTCAGCGGGGTCGGGTGCGAGTCGACCGGAAGGATCTGGCCCTCACCGGGGTGGGCGCTGGTGTTGTTGTCCGCCTGGGAGGTGTCCCACTTCCAGATCAACAGGCCGTTCTGGTACGCGTAGTGCTCCACCCAGTCGGGGCGGGTCGTCGAGAAGCCGAAGTTGTACGGGCCGACCTTGAGGGTCTTGTCGTACGACACGTACTGGCGGTTCTCGGCGATGTAGTACTGCGCGTAGTCGTCGCTGACGGATCCGCCGATGCGCGAGAACCCGGTCGCCTTCCAGGCCGGGTCGGCGCTCTCGGCGTTGTCCGAGAACAGCGTCGCGCCGTCGGCCGTCACCTTGATCTCGTCCGCCGTGAGGCCCTTCTGGGCCACGCCGCCGTCGGTGGCGTAGCGGAAGCGCAGGCTGACCTTCTTGCCGGCGTAGGCGTCCAGCGGGAACGTCAGCTTCTGGTACGACGCGACCGTGCCGGTCAGCGCGGGCTTGCCGCTGCCGTCACGCGGGATCGCGGTGCCGTCGGCCAGCGTGCCGTCGATGGGCGTGTAGTTGGCGCCGCCGTCCGTGGAGACCTCGACGTACGCGTAGTCGTAGTCCTTCTCGGTGTCCCACCAGGCGTCCATCGTGAGGGCGGCGGAGGACTTGCCGGTCAGGTCGACGTCACGGGTGAGCGTGTTGCGCAGGTCGTTGCCGCTGCCGCTCCACCACTGCGTGGCGCCCTCGGCCGGGGCGACCACCTCGGTGGTGACCTTCTTCTCCGGCAACTGGACCACGAGGGCCTGGGCGTTCTTGGTGTTGTACTCCGCGACGCCCAGCGTGTGGCTGGACTTCCTGCCCGCCGCGGCGACGTCGTAGTCCAGCCAGCCGAGCTGGAGCTTGTCCCAGGCGTTCATGTCGCCGGGCAGGTCGCCGATGGCCTTCCTGCCGGTGCCGAGCCAGGAACCGGAGGACATCAGCGTCCAGAAGCCGGTGGAGTTCTCGCCGCCGCCGGAGGTGTCGTACTCGTCCGGCAGGCCGAGGTCGTGGCCGTACTCGTGCGCGTAGACGCCGAGTCCACCGTTCTCCGGCTGGATGGTGTAGTCGCCGACCCAGATGCCGGTGTCGCCGACCTGGGCGCCGCCGAGCTTGTTGGTGTCCGGGCCGGTGGAGCCGGCGTCGGTGCCGAAGGCGTACCAGCGGTGGGCCCAGATGGCGTCCTCGCCCTGTGCGCCGCCGCCCGCGGACTCGTCCTCGCCGGCGTGCACGATCTGGAAGTGGTCGATGTAGCCGTCGGGCTCGTTGAAGTTGCCGTCGCCGTCGTAGTCGTAGCGGTCCCACTGGTCGAACTGGGCCAGCTCCGCCTTGATCTGGGCCGCGGTGGCGCCCGCGGCCTTCCGCTCGGCGACCCAGGCGTTGACGCCGTCCTGGACCGCGTACCAGGCGCCGTTGGAGGCCTTGTTGGAGCCGTAACGGGCCTCGTTGTAGGGGACCTTGACCCAGTCGGTGACCTCGCCGTCGACCGAGTAGCGGCCCGAGGACTGCTTCTCGTAGTACTTCTTCAGCGACTCGGTGTTCTTGCCGGCGCCGAAGTAGAGGTCCTGGAAGTGCTTCTGGTTGTAGTCCGCCTGCCAGGCCGTGGAGTTGTCCTTGGTCCGGTCCGGCGAGGCTATCCGGTTGTGCAGCGGGCCGGCGGTGCCGCCGTAGCGGGCGTCGACCTGGTCGCCGAACTCGACCAGGATCGTGAAGATCTTGTCGGTCTTCTCGCGGCCCAGCTCGACGTACTTGCTGTCGCCCTTGCGGCTCTTGAGCTGGACGACCTTGGACCCGTTGCGGTCCTTGACCGACGCCTTGCCGGATATGACCTGCTTGAGCGCCTCCTCGCGCTGGGCGTCCTGCGTCTTGCTCAGCGGCCCGTCGAAGTCGTGCTCCTTGGCCTTCGCCGGCTGCGGGTCGCGCCGGTCCACCGCCGGGGCCTTCGCCGAGCCGTTCTCGGCGGCCTGCGCCACGGCGAACGTGGTGTACGTCGCCGAGGCCGCGGCCAGGGCGACGACGGTCGCGACCGTCCGATACGTCCAGGATCTACTGCTCACTCGATGTCCTCCCACGCACGCGCCTGTGCGCGCGGAAAGGGGATCCCTGTCAAGGAAGGTCCGCGCGCTGTTATACGCGTGTAGTCAAGTGACGCCATTTGACTACTGGTTTGCAAGAAAAGACAGACCTTGACTTGGACAAGTCAAATGCATTATCGGGAGCCGGTGTTCGCATTGCGGACTCATGACAGCAACATGACGGGCCGTCACGGACGACGGCGGGCGCGCGGGACCGTCCACCTGATGGACGTCATGACTCCGTGCGCCCCCTGTGCACCGGCACCGTGGGTTAGGTCACGCTTACCGTTCGCTCCACTCGGGCATGCAGGCGAATAGAGTCGAGACCGCCCCCGCTTCCGAGGACACGATTGCCATGCCTCGTCCGACTGTCGCACAGCTCACGTACGGTTCCTGCACCGTCATCTTCTCGACGCTCGCCATGCTGCTGCTGTCACAGACGAGTTCGGGCCCCGGGATCGCCGTCATCGTCGTCGCCGCGGTCGCGCTCGGCGTGCTCGTCGCCATGACGGTGCCGACTCCGAAGCCGTCGAGGACCGTCGTGGCCCGTTCCGCCGCGAGCGCTGCCGCGAGCCGGCCCCAGTCCGTCAGCGTCACCGTCCCGGTCACCGTTCCCGCGCACGCGCCCGTGCAGGCGCCCGTGCCGGCCGTGGTGGCCTCGGCACCCGAGCCCGTCCGGGAGCCCACCGCTCCCTGACACCCGACGCCACCGAAGCCTGCACGCCGACGGCCCGCACCTCCCCCAAGGGGTGTGCGGGCCGTCGGCGTGTCCGCCCTTCACGGCATCCCGCCCGGAGCGGGCGCGCGAGGGTCCCGGTCCGGGCCGGCCCGGACCGGGACCTCCCGGTTCAAGCGCGCTTGAGGTGGACCGCCACCGTCTCGGCCGCGGTCACCTGCTGTGCGTAGTCCGGGTCCGTCGCCGCGGCCCGCGCCTCGACCTCGACGTCTCCGCGCTGGAAGGGGGTGTCCCCGGTGGGCACGGCCGTCGCGGTCCAGGCCGTGGGCGCGCCCGGCGTGCAGGGCACCGACGCGGCGAACGAGCCGCGGATGAGTTTCTGCTTCTTCACCTGGGTGACGTTGCCGGACACGTCCACCCTCACCGGCTTGCTGCAGCTCACCGTCCCGTGCAGGGCGGCCTTGCCGTTCAGGGCGCTCGCGGTGCCGTCCAGGGCCACGGCGAGACCGAGGTCGAGCTGGGCCGGCGGGGCCGGGTTGTCGATGTGGACCTCGCCGCGCGCCGCGGGAGCGCCTCCCTCGCAGTGCTGCTCGAAGGTGGCGTCGAGCTTCTTCACGTAACCCTGCGGGCCGAACTCCACGTCGAGAACGGTGAACCGGCCGGTGAGCGTGTTGCATCCGCGCCCGTTGCCGCTGAGGTCCAGCCCCGGCTCGGCCGGTCCGTTGAACGGGTGGCGGGTGGCGCCGGTGTAGGTGCCCGGCGCGAGGACCTGGCCGGACGGCGCCGCGAGGTCCAGGGACCACCAGTCGCCGTTCGCTCCGTCCGCCTGGAGGTGGACCGCGTTGTCGGCGTTGTCGGCGGAGATGCTCAAGCGGTCCTGGGAGGCGGTCGCGTAGGCGTAGGACCGCCCGCCGCTGATGTAGTCGCCCTCGTCTCCGCCGAAGCCGAAGGTTCCCTGGGTGACGGGCGCGGCGTGCGCCTCGGCCCCGGACAGCAGGCCGGTCGTGCCGGTGGCCATGCCCAGGGCCAGTACGAGGACGGCCGCGGTACGGGCCAGGACGCGTTCGGGCGTGCTGAGTGACATGGATGGTCCCCCTGAGAGATGAAGTGCCCCGTTGCCGGCGTCATGCGCGTGACGCGCCGGCGGAGCGAGTCTGCCAACCAGGGGGATGTGCAACAACTGTGTTTCGAGCGACGGTAGTTGACGTTTCGGCCAACAGGCGGCACGAGAGCCGTCGCCGCCGGACGGCCGTCAGCCCGTGCTGACGACGACCGTCTTGGCCGCCTTGTCGTGCAGGCCCTGCTTGTACGGCTTGTCGAAATAGCTCCAGCCGCCGCAGATCGCCGTCCACAGACAGGCGCAGCAGAAGGCGAACGGCACCCACAGCACCAGCGCGCGGATCAGCGACGTCTGCACGGAGGGCGTGGCGCCGTTGTCGAGGTCGGCCACGCGCATGCCGAGCCACTTCTTGCCCAGCGTCCGGCCGGATCTGGCGGTCAGGACCGTGTCGTACGCGACGTACATGATCACGGCGACGAGTTCCCGGCCGAAGGTCTTGCCGAACTGGATCTTGTCGGCGTTCACGGTGTACTGCGCGACTCCGAAGGCCCATGCCAGCAGCGTCACCACGATGAAGACGATGACCATGTCGATGATCCGGGCGAGCGTGCGTCGGCCGCTCTCGGCGAGCGGCGGCATCCCGGCGAGCGGGTCGGCGGGCTGCCCGCCGTACGGGTCACCCCCGTAAGGGCCACCTCCGTAAGGGGCGCCGCCGTACGGGTCGTTGCCGTACGGGCCGCCACCGGGGGGCGGGGGCTGCCCGGCGCCTCCGCCGTACGGCCCCTGCGGGGTGTCGTACGGCGAGCCCTGCGGGGGCTGCTGCGGCCGTTTCCTGAACGGATCGTCCTCCGGCGGCTCGCCGCCGCCGGAGCCGGGGGGCGGTTCGGTGGTCATGCCCCCGAGTCGACCCCGAACCCCCGCGCTCCGCATCCGGCGAGCGGCCGTACGGGGTACCCGGCACGCGCGGGAGAGCACGGGTGGGAGAGAGCGGGAGGGCGGGCGGCGAAGGAGGGCGGGCGGCGAAGGGGGGCGGGCGGGCGGCGAAGGGGGGCGGGCGAGTGGAGCGGCGCGGGCGGTCAGCCCGCGACGAACGTGTGCGCCGCCTTGTCGTGCCAGCACTGCCGCCACGGCTTGTCGAACAGGCCCCAGACGACGCCCACGATCCCGAAGGCGAGCAGACCCGGAACGCTGTAGACGAGCCAGCGGAGCACGGCCGCCCCGTAGGTCGGGGGCTCGCCGCCCTCGATGTCCCGCACGTCCAGACCCAGCAGCTTCTTGCCCAGCGTGCGGCCCCACTTGGCGGTCGGCAGGGCCTCGTACACGATCCCGAACACCAGCAGGACGGCGAGGACGATCCCCAGGTACACCGACGTCGTGCCGTCGAGCAGCCAGACGGTCACGGTCTCCCCGGTCAGCTTGGCCGCGTCGATCTTCTCGTTGACGTGGTCGAGTGCCCTCACGCCGAGCGGCACCGCGGCCGCGCCGGTGACGGCCGCGAGGACGAGGGTGTCGACGAGACGGGCGACCAGCCGCTTGCCGAGGCCCGCGGGACGGGCCGAGGCCTGACGCCGGGCCGCCGCCTGGAAGATGTCGTCCACCGGCGGCTTCCAGGGCGCGACGGGGCCGTCCTCGGCCCCCGCGAGCCGGTGCACCTGCTGCGCCCAGGAGGGCTGCCCGCCACCGGGACCGACGGGGGCGACCGGGGTGGCCGGGGCGGCGGCGCCCAGGGGGGCGGCGGGCTGCTGCGGGACCGCCGCGGCGGGCGGCGCGGCCGGGAACGCGGCGGGCCCCTGGGGGGCGGGCGCCGCGACGGGGGCGGGGGCCGGTGCGGGCCGGGCCGGACCGGCCTGCGGCGCGGGGGCTGCTGCCTGCGACGCCGCCGCCCGCTCGGCGGCCGCCTTGCCGGCGCCGAACCCCGGCTTCGCGGGAGCGGCGCCGCCTGCCGCCGCCGGGGATGCCGGTGCGGACGTCGGTCCCTGCGTGCCGGGAACGAAGGACGCGGCGGGCGCGGCATCCTGGTGGGCCGTGCGCGGGCCCGGCGCGCGGAAGGCGACGTTGCCCTCGTCGGGGACGAACCCGGGGGCGCCGGACGGGGGCGCGCCGGGCGGCGAACCGGCCGTTCCGGCGCCCGGGGTCGGGCGGCGGAAGACGAACGTGCCGCCGGAGACCACGTCCCCGGCGCCGGGGGCGCCGCCGTCCTCCGGCTCCGCGGGCGGGATCGTCGTCATGCCGTCCGTGCTCGTCGAGCGGCCCTCGGGCTACGCCGGGGCGGGCGGGGCGGCCCGCGGGTCGGCGCCCTGCGGAGCGCCCCAGGAGACGCGACGGTCCTGTTCGCCGCCGAAGCCGGACTGGTGGGCGCGGTCGGCGCCCCAGGCGGAGGCCGGCTCGGAGCGGCCGCCGTAGGGGTCGGCCGGCGCGGGGTCCTCGTCGAAGAAGTGCGGGCCGGTCTCCTCGACGGAGGGCGCGGGCCCGCCGGACGGGCTCGTGAGCGGCCGGCCGTCGGACGGCGCGGGCCGGCTGGTGCCCGGTACCCAGGAGGCACCGTTCCAGTACCGGACGTATCCAGGGATGGAAGGGTCCGGGTAGTACCCCTCACGGGGCCTGTCGTCGCCGGGGGCCGGGGTGGGGGCGCTCATGTCCGTCGTCCCGTATCTGCTCGGGGGTGGGATGGGGGGACCACATTTATCAGACGCGCGCGTGAGCCAGGGCGGCTCTGGCCATACGGCCACCTTTCCGGGCAACCCCGTGCAGGCTCTTCACACGTTCGAAAGCGCCCGCCGGGGCCCGGTGCGCACGGCCGACGGAAAAGTTCTCCGAACCCGCGTAATGGTTCCGGGTGCACGCCCTCTCCACTCGTACGGGCCCGCACGAAGGCCCGTACGACAGTCCGTGAAGGCCCCCCGGGGCCCGTCGCGGGTTCCGTTCCGAGAGGAGAACGTCATGCATCACACCGTGGTGGAGCGCGAGCTGGAGCTGAAGCTCATCCTGTCGCCAGAGCGCAGCATCCCCGTCCCGGCCAGACTCGGCTACCGCAGCGACGACCCGTTCGCCGTCCATGTCACCTTCCACGTCGACTCGGACCATCCGGTCGCCTGGACGTTCGCCCGCGAGCTGCTCGTGGAGGGGGTGTTCCGGCCGTGCGGACACGGGGACGTGCGGGTGTGGCCGACGAAGTCGGAGGGCCGCAGCGTCGTGCTGATGGCGCTGAGCTCGCCCTGCGGCGACGCCCTCCTGGAGGCGCCCTCGGCCCAGGTCTCGGCCTGGCTGGAGCGGACGCTGCGGGTGGTGCCGCCGGGCTCCGAGGGCGAGCAGCTCGGCATCGACGACGTCCTGGCCGAGCTGCTCGCCCCCTCCCCCAGGCTCTCGCCCTCGCTCGAACAGGGGGGCCCGGCCCCGGCGGACGACGCGTGGCTGCGCGACCCGTGGCCGGGCGACGAGACGGGGGACGCGGGTGAGTGAACGAGGGACGAGAGCGAGAACGAGAACGAGCGGGAGGTCGAGAACGAGGTCGAGTTCGAGAACGACGTGGAGGGCGGGGATCAGGACGTGGACGGCGTGGACGGTCGGCGCGACGGGCCCTCTAGAACAGCTTGCCCGGGTTGAGGATGCCCAGCGGGTCGAAGGCCGCCTTGACCGCGCGCTGCATCTCCACGCCCACCGGGCCGATCTCGCGCGCCAGCCACTCCTTCTTCAGCACGCCCACGCCGTGCTCGCCGGTGATGGTGCCGCCGAGGTCCAGGCCGAGGCCCATGATCTCGTCGAAGGACTCACGGGCGCGCCGGCGCTCGTCGGGGTCCGCCGCGTCGAAGCAGACCGTGGGGTGGGTGTTGCCGTCCCCGGCGTGGGCGACGACCCCGATGGTCAGCCCGTGCTTCTCCGCGATGCGTTCGACGCCTTCGAGCATCTCGCCGAGTCTGGAACGGGGCACGCACACGTCGTCGATCATCGTCGTGCCCTTGACGGCGTCCAGCGCGACGAGCGCCGAACGCCTCGCCTGGAGCAGGAGTTCGGACTCGGCGGCGTCCTCGGCGGGGACGACCTGCGTGGCGCCTGCCGCCTCGCACAAGGCGCCGACCGCGGCGAGGTCGGCGGCCGGGTCGGGGGTGTCGAAGGCGGCGAGGAGCAGCGCCTCGGTGGTCTCCGGCAGACCCATGCGGGTCAGTTCGTTGACGGCCCGGACGGTCGTGCGGTCCATCAGTTCGAGGAGGGACGGCACATGCCCGCCGGCCATGATCCGGCACACCGCGTCGCAGGCCGCGGCGCCGGACGCGAACTCGGCCGCCAGCGCCAACTGCCGCGGCGGCTGCGGCTTCAGCGCCAGGATCGCCCGCACGACGACGCCCAGCGAGCCCTCGGAGCCGACGAACAGACGGGTGAGGTCGTACCCGGCGACGCCTTTCGCGGTGCGGCGTCCGGTGGACATCAGCCGTCCGTCGGCGAGCACCACGTCGAGTCCGAGGACGTACTCGGCGGTCACCCCGTACTTGACGCAGCACAGGCCGCCGGACGCGGTGCCGATGTTGCCGCCGATCGTGCACGTCTCCCAGCTGGAGGGGTCGGGCGGGTAGTACAGGCCGTGTTCGCCCACGGCCCGCGACAGGACCGCGTTGACGACGCCCGGCTCGACCACGGCGACGCGGTCGACCGGGTTGATCTCGATGACGCGGTCCATCCTCGTCAGGGACAGGACGATGCAGCCCTCGGTGGCGTTGGCGCCGCCGGACAGGCCGGTGCGGGCGCCCTGCGGCACGACCGGGACGCGCAGCTCGGTCGCCGTGCGCATGACGTGCTGGACCTCTTCGGCCGTGCGCGGCAGCACGACCACGGCCGGGGCGCCGGCGGGGCAGAAGCCCGCCATGTCGTGGGCGTAGGAGGCCGTGACGTCCGGATCGGTGAGGACGGCCCCGGCCGGCAGGCCGGCCAGCAGACGGTCGAGGAGGTTGCCCGTCACCTCGTCGCGCGGCGCTTCCAAACGGCTCATGATCTCAGGTTCGCACCCGGGGCCATCGGTGTGAACCCCGCCCGCCGGAGCCTTCCGCTGACGTCATACGGTCGTCGTAGTGACGCACAGTGAGCGCCATGGAGAAGGTCTCTCGGTTTCGTCGGCGGCTGCTCGTGGGCTCGCTCGTGGGGTGTCTCGCGCTGGGCGGCGGGGTGCTGCTGTGTCTGCCCGGCGAGGGGCCGGCCGGGCAGGCGCCCGTGGCCGCTCCCGGAGCGCAGGCGGGCTCGGCGGTCCGCGCCGGGGCGCCTGCCGCGCTCGCGGATCTGGCGGAGCTGGTCGACGAGCGGGAGAGCCGGGTGCGGGCGCATCCGCGGGACGCGCGGTCGTGGGCGGTGCTCGGGGCCGCCTACCTGGAGCAGGGACGGCGCACCGCGGACGTGGCCGCCCTGTACCCCAAGGCCGAGCGGGCGCTGCGGACCTCGCTGAAGGCGCGTCCGGAGAACAACGCCGAGGCCCTCGACGGCCTGGCCGCGCTGGCCAACGCGCGCCGTGACTTCCCGGCGGCCCTGGCCTGGGGCGAGGCCGCGCGCAAGGCGGCGCCCCGGCGCTGGACGACGTACGCGCAGCTCATCGACGCGTACACCGGGCTCGGCGACTACAAGAAGGCCCGCAAGGCCCTCGACCGGCTGACGGCGCTGCACTCCGGGCCCGTCGTGCGGGCGCGGGCGGCGGGCGTGTACTGGGACCAGGGCCGACGCGAGGACGCGCAGGCGGCGCTGGCGGACGCGGCGGCGGCCGCTTCGTCGCCGGCCGAGCAGGCGGCCTGGCTGGAGCGGGGCGGGGAGCTGGCGTGGGAGCGCGGCGAGCGGGAGAACGCGCTGCGGCACTTCCAGGAGGCGGTGCGGCTCGACCCCGACATGCGGGCCGCGCAGGCCGGGCAGGGGCGGGCGCTGGCGGCTCTGGGGCGGACGACGGAGGCGCTGAACGCGTACCGGATGGCGCTGGCCAAGCAGCCGTCGCCGCAGTACGCGCTGGAGCTGGGCGAGCTGTACGAGTCGCTGGGGCTCGCGCAGGCGGCGCGGGTGCAGTACGACCTGCTGCGGGCGCGGGTGCGGGTGGAGGCGGCGGGCGGGGTGGACGGGGACCTGGTCCTCGGCCGGTTCGAGGCGGACCACGGGGACCCGGCCCTGGCGGTGCGGCGGCTGCGGGCCGAGTGGCGCAGACAGCCGGGGATCGCGGTGGCGGACGCGCTGGGCTGGGCGTTGCACCGGGCCGGGCACGACCGGGAGGCCCTGAGGTTCGCCATGAAGGCCACCGACCGGGTGCACGGGGGCGCGATGCGCAGCGCGCCCTACGTCTACCACCTGGCCATGATCGAGCGGACGCTGGGCGCGGAGGGGCCGGCCCGGCGGCATCTGCGGGAGGCGCTGCAGATCAACCCGTACTTCTCGCCGCTGCTCGGACCGGTGGCCCGGGCGGCGGCCGAGCAGCTGGGCGACGAGCCGGCCCCCGCCGAACCGCCGGCCTGAGCGCGGATGCCGCGGCGTGCCGTGAGCCGCGGGCTGCGGCTGCGTGCGTCGGGCCGCGGGCCGCGGCCGTCCTGACTACAGGTTGCCGCGCTTGGCCTGCTCGCGTTCGATCGCCTCGAAGAGGGCCTTGAAGTTGCCCTTGCCGAAGCCCATCGAGCCGTGGCGTTCGATGATCTCGAAGAAGACGGTCGGCTTGTCCTGGACCGGCTTGGTGAAGATCTGCAGCAGGTAGCCGTCCTCGTCGCGGTCGACGAGGATCTTCAGCTCGCGCAGGGTCTCGACGGGGACGCGGGTCTCGCCGGCCCACTCGCCGAGGGTGTCGTAGTAGGAGTCGGGGGTGTCGAGGAACTGCACGCCGGCCGCGCGCATCGTGCGGACCGTCTGCACGATGTCGTTGCTGTTGAGCGCGATGTGCTGGACGCCGGCGCCGCCGTAGAACTCCAGGTACTCGTCGATCTGGGACTTCTTCTTGGCGATGGCCGGCTCGTTGATCGGGAACTTGACCTTCAGGGTCCCGTCGGCGACGACCTTCGACATCAGGGCGGAGTACTCGGTGGCGATGTCGTCGCCCACGAACTCCTTCATGTTGGTGAAGCCCATGACCTTGTTGTAGAAGGCGACCCACTCGTTCATCCGGCCGAGCTCGACGTTGCCGACGCAGTGGTCGACGGCCTGGAAGGTGCGGCGGGACGGCGGTTCGACCATCGGGTCGGCGCTCGCGTAGCCCGGGAGGTACGGGCCGTCGTAGCCGGAACGGTCGACGAGGGTGTGGCGGGTGTCGCCGTAGGTGGCGATCGCGGCGAGGACGACCGTGCCGTGCTCGTCCTTGAGCTCGTACGGCTCGGCGATCGAACGCGCGCCGTGCTCGACGGCGTAGGCGTGGGCGGCGCGGGCGTCCGGGACCTCGATGGCGAGGTCGACGACGCCGTCGCCGTGCTCGGCCACATGCCGTTCGAGGAAGTGGCCCCAGGCAGTGGCGGCCTTGATGACGGAGGTGAGGACGAAGCGGGCGGAGCCGTTGGTGAGCACGTACGAGGCGGTCTCGCGGCTGCCCGTCTCCGGTCCGGAGTAGGCGACCAGCGTCATGCCGAAGGCGGTGGAGTAGTAGTGCGCCGCCTGCTTGGCGTTGCCCACGGCGAAGACGACCGCGTCCATTCCCTTGACCGGGAAGGGGTCGGCCTGCCGGGCGGTGTCGGGAGTGTGGTGTGTGGTCTGCGTCATAGCGGAAGGGTCGCCCCGCTCGGCAAGGTGCGCAATAGTTCGCTCCATCGCTGGTCAAGGTGTTCAGCGGCAGAGCGGTTTCGACGGGCTTTCTGTACAGGATGACCATCTCGGAGGCGGCGGCATGGCGATCGATCACCTGGACGGCCGGATCATCGTGCTGCTGGCCCGGGAGCCACGGCTGGGGGTGCTGGAGATGTCCCGGCGGCTGGGAGTGGCCCGCGGGACCGCGCAGGCGCGGCTCGACCGGCTTCAGTCGAACGGAGTCATCCGGGGCTTCGGGCCGCAGGTCGATCCGGCGGCGCTCGGCTACCCGGTCACCGCGTTCGCCACGCTGGAGATCCGGCAGGGCCAAGGGGCCGACGTGCGGGCGCACTTGGGATCCGTGCCGGAGGTGCTGGAGCTGCACACCACGACCGGCAGCGGGGACATGCTGTGCCGGCTGGTGGCGCGCTCCAACGCCGATCTCCAGCGGGTCATCGACCGGGTCGTCGGCTTTGATGGCATTGTCCGGGCCTCCACCGCGATCGTGATGGAGAACCCCGTTCCGCTGCGGATCATCCCGCTGGTGGAGCAGGCCGCGGACGACCGGGAAGGGCCTGGCAGACCTGTGGGGTGAGCGGCGTTGAGCTTCTGGGAGTACCTGGACGACCGGCACCGGCAGCTGCTCGCCGACGCCTGGCAGCACGCAGCCGTCGTCTTCCAGTGCATGGTCGCCGCCACCCTGATCGGGGTGGTGATCGGGGTCGTCACCTACCGCAGCGCCTGGGCGGCCGGCCTGGCCACCGCCTCCGCCTCGACCGTCCTGACCGTCCCCTCGCTCGCGCTGATCGGTCTGCTGATCCCGGTGGTCGGGCTCGGCGTGCCGCCGACGGTGATCGCGCTGACGCTGTACGGGCTGCTGCCGATCGTGCGGAACTCCGTCGTCGGGCTGCGCGGCGTCGACCCCTCGCTGGTGGACGCGGCGAACGGCATCGGCATGTCCCGGCTGACGCGGCTGGCCCGGGTGGAGCTGCCGCTGGCCTGGCCGCCGATCCTGACGGGGATCCGGGTCTCCACGCAGATGCTCATGGGCATCGCCGCCATCGCCGCGTACGCCTCCGGGCCCGGTCTCGGCAACGAGATCTTCCGCGGCATCGCCTCGCTGGGCAGCGAGAACGCCCTCAACCAGGTGCTCTCCGGCACGCTCGGGATCATCGTGCTGGCCCTGCTGTTCGACGCCGCGTACGTCGTCGTCGGACGCCTGACGATTCCCAGGGGGATCCGTGTCTGAGTCGCACGGCGCGTCGATCGAGCTGGAGAACCTCACCAAGCGGTACCCGGGCCACGCAGAGCCGTCCGTCGACGACGTCACCATGGAGATCAAGGCGGGCGAGACGGTCGTCCTCGTCGGGCCCTCGGGGTGCGGGAAGTCGACCACCCTGAAGATGATCAACCGGCTGATCGAGCCGAGCGGCGGACGGATCCGCATCGGCGGCGAGGACGTCACCGGCATCGACCCGGTCAGGCTGCGCCGCAAGGTCGGCTACGCCATCCAGTCGTCCGGTCTCTTCCCGCACATGACGGTCGCGCAGAACATCGCGCTCGTGCCCCGGATGACCGGCTGGCCGAAGGCGCGGATCCGGGACCGGGTGGAGGAGATGCTCGGCCTGGTCGGGCTCGACCCCGGCGAGTTCCGCCACCGCCACCCGCGCCAGCTGTCCGGCGGACAGCAGCAACGGGTGGGCGTGGCAAGGGCGTTGGCGGCGGACCCGCCGGTGCTGCTGATGGACGAGCCGTTCGGGGCCGTCGACCCGATCACCCGCGAGCATCTCCAGGACGAGCTGCTCCGGCTCCAGCGCGAGCTGCACAAGACGATCGTGTTCGTCACCCACGACTTCGACGAGGCGATCAGGCTCGGCGACCGCATCGCGGTGCTGCGCGAGCGCTCCCGCATCGTCCAGTTCGACACCCCTGAGGCGATCCTCACCAGCCCGGCGGACGACTTCGTGTCCGGGTTCGTGGGTGCGGGAGCGGCGTTGAAGCGGCTCCACCTCAGCCGGGTGCGGGACGTGGAGATCACCGGCTGTCCGACGGTCACCGTGGACGACCCGCTGCAGACGGTCTTCAACCGGCTGCGGACCTGCGGCGGCGACGAGATCCTGCTGCTGGACCGGCGGGGCCGGCCCTGCAAGTGGCTGCGCCGCGGGGACCTGATGCGGGCCAGGGGCTCCCTGGCCCGGGCCGGGACACCGGTCGGCGGCACGGTGACCCTCGACGCCACCCTGCGGGACGCGCTGGAGGCGGTGCTCACGGACGCCACCGGGCGGGTGGCGGTCACCGGACGGCGCGGCGAGTACACCGGGGTCGTCGACATGGAGACGCTGCTGAAATCCGTCCACGAACTGCTGGAGGCCGACCGGCTGGAGGCGCTGGGGGCGCAACACCGACCGGAGGAGGCCCGGGCCGCGCAGCCGCACGCGGAACAGGAGGACCCGGCCGGGAAGGCGACGGCGTGAGCGCCTCCGAACTCGACGGCCGGCCGGCCGACCTGCCGGACGGCCTGCCCGACGACGAGCCCGACGGCCAGGTCGACCACCTGGCGGAAGGCCTGCCGGTCGGCCTGCCGGACGCCCCAGGGGACGCGCCGGCGCGGGAGACGGCGCAGCCCGCGGGCCGGCCGGCCACTCCCCCGCGGCGACGCCTCACCTGGCGGAAGCTGACCCTGCTGCCCGCCTTCCTGGTGGCGCTGCTGCTGGCCACCTGGCTGTGGTTCGAGCAGGCTGACCTGGACACGGTCACCGAGAACGCGCTCTCCGGCGGCCAGGTGTCCAAGGCGCTGTGGCAGCACGTCCAGCTGACGGTGATCTCCACGTTCTTCGTGCTGATCATCGCGATCCCGCTGGGCGTCCTGCTCACCCGGCGCGGGTTCCGCAAGGCGACCCCGGTCGCGCTGGCCCTCGCCGACATCGGTCAGGCGACCCCGGCGATCGGCCTGCTGGCGCTGCTGGTGATCTGGCTGGGCGTCGGCCGCCGGGCGGCCCTGATCGGCATGATCGCCTACGCCGTCCTGCCCGTGCTCTCCAACACGGTCGCGGGGCTGAAGGCGAACGATCCGACGCTGCTGGAGGCGGCCCGCGGGATCGGCATGTCCCCGTCCGGCGTGCTGTCCCGGGTGGAGCTGCCGCTGGCGGTCCCGCTCATCCTGGCCGGCGTCCGCACGGCGCTGGTGCTGAACGTCGGCACGGCGACCCTGGCGGCCTTCGGCGGGGGCGGCGGCCTGGGCGTGCTGATCACGGCCGGCATCACCAACCAGCGCATGCCGGTGCTGGTGCTGGGCTCGGTGCTCACCGTCGCCCTGGCGCTTCTGGTCGACTGGCTGGCCTCGCTCGCCGAGGTGCTGCTGCGGCCGCGGGGACTGGAGGCGGACGCATGAGAGCGGCACGGTGCCTCGCCGGGGCGCTGCTGCTGACGGCCGGCTGCGGCCTGAGCAGCGGCTCCCCCATGGTCGACGACGTCTCGCCCGGCTCGATCGGGCGGGGCGAGCCGCTCAAGGGGGCCCGGCTGACGGTGACGTCCAAGTCGTTCACCGAGAACCTGATCCTCGGCGCGATGATCGGCATCGCCTTCCAGGCGGCCGGCGCGGACGTGCTGGACCGCACGGGCATCCAGGGCTCCATCGGCAGCCGTGAGGCGGTCCGCACGGGGGACGCCGACGCCATGTACGAGTACACGGGCACGGCCTGGATCACCTACCTGGGCAACAGCCGGCCCATCGCCGACCCGCGGCGGCAGTGGCAGGCGGTGCGCGACGCCGACGCGGCAAACGGGCTGACCTGGCTGCCGCCGTCCCGGCTGGACAACACCTACGCGCTGGCGATGAACCAGGCGAACCACCGCGGGTACCGCACGAGGACGCTGTCGGAGGTGGCCGCGCTGGCCCGGTCGGACCCGGGCGCCGTGACGCTGTGCGTGGAGGGCGAGTTCGCCGACCGGGCGGACGGGCTGCGGGGCATGGAGAAGGCGTACGGGATGGACGTGCCGGCGTCCCGGGTCACCCAGATGGACACCGGGATCATCTACACCCAGGCGGCGAAGGGCAGTTGCACCTACGGCGAGGTGTACACCACGGACGGCCGCATCACGTCGATGCGCCTGGTGGTGATGGACGACGACAAGGACTTCTTCCCGAACTACAACGCCGCGCCGGTGGTCAACTCCGGGGCGCTGAGGAAGTGGCCGGCGATCGCGGGCCTGCTCGACCCGATCACGAAGAAGCTCGACAACACGGTGGCGCGGGAGCTGAACGCCGAGGTCGACGTCGACGGGAAGGACCCGCACCAGGTGGCGCTGGAGTGGATGAAGGACCAGGGGTTCGTGAAGTAGCCGCCGCTCAGCAGCTGGGGACCGGGCCCTTGCCGTGCTCCAGCGCGACCAGCGCCTCGACCGCGCCCTGGAGCGTGGTGACGGGGATCAGCCGCAGCCCCCCGGGCAGCTCGGACTTCGCGTCGGCGCACTCGTCCTTGGGCACGAGGAACACGGTCGCGCCGTCCCGCCGGGCGGCCTGCGTCTTCAGGGCGACGCCGCCGACCGCGCCCACCTTGCCGGCGGCGTCGATCGTCCCCGTGCCGGCGATCGTGCGCCCGCCCGTGAGGTCGCCGCCGCTGCCGTCGCCGTCGAGCTTGTCGACGATGCCGAGGGAGAACAGCAGGCCGGCGCTGGGTCCGCCCACGTCGGACAGCTTCAGCGTGACCTTGACCTTGTCGTCGCCGAGGTCCAGGTACTTCAGCGCGGCCTGGGTCGCCGCGTCCTGCGACTGCCGCATCTGCTCGGTGTTGTGCTGCTCGATCTCCTTGGTGCTCTGCCCGCTGGGGTAGACGGAGTCGCGCGGCATGATCGCCTGGTCGGTGCGGAACCAGCCGTCGATCACGTCGGAGAGCCTGACGTCGGTGTCGGGGTTGGTCGCCTCGATCGTCGTCATCCGCAGCTGCCCGCTGGTGTGCCTGGTGGGCGCGCCGGAGATCGTGATCACTTCGGCTCCCTTGTTCTCACCGAGGACGTTCGCCGTCATGCCCGGCTGCGCCACCGAGAACGGCAGCGGCGCGAAGGCGGCCGTGGCGAGCAGCGCCACGACGGGCAGCGCGCAGACGGCGAGGGCCTGGGGGCGTGAGAGGCGTGAGAGCACGGGGTCAATCTAACGCGGCGACGCCCCGCGCCCGTGGCCGCCCGCCGGTCAGCGCAGGGCCTCGGCCACTTCCCGGGCCGCGTCCACGACCCGCTGGCCCACCCGCTCGGGCACCGCGTCGGCCAGCATCACCACGCCCACGCTGCCCTCGACGCCGGTCACGCCCAGCAGCGGGGCGGCCGCGCCGCTCGCCCCGGCCTCCAGCTCCCCGTGCGTCAGCGTGTAACCGGGCTCGTCCGCGGGACGCGCCGTCTTCTGCCGTGCGGAGAGGATCGCCCGGCCGGCCGCCCCCCGGTCCAGCGGATGCCGGAACCCGGCCCGGTAGGCCACGTGGTAGTCCGTCCAGGACGGTTCGACGACGGCGACGGCGAGCGCCTCGGTCCCGTCCACCAGCGTCAGATGCGCGGTCGCCCCTATGTCCTCGGCCAGCGAGCGCAACGCGGGCAGCGCGGCCTCCCGCACCAGCGGATGCACCTGACGTCCGAGCCGCAGCACGCCGAGGCCGACCCGGGCCCGGCCGCCCAGGTCGCGTCGGACGAGCGCGTGCTGCTCCAGCGTGGCGAGCAACCGGTACACGACGGTCCGGTTGACGCCCAGTTTGTTGGAAAGCTCGGTGACGGTCAGCCCGTGGTCGGTATCGGCCAGCAGCTTGAGTACCTTCAGCCCTCGATCGAGCGTCTGGGAGGTCTCCGCGGTCACGACGCCCACTCCTTAAGTGGTGAGGTCGGCGGCCCTCCGTCGCGGCGGATGCGTCACAGAGTCCCGTCGGTGACGCGCCACAGAGGCCGCCGATCGACAGACGGGTCCGGCGTGTCCGGGCCCGGTCGCTTCACGGCTGCGCTCCGCGGCGGCGCTGCCACGGGGCGTGTGCGTAGCGGGACAGTAGCGAAGCAGGTTCGCTGAGCGGAAGGCTCCGTCCAGAATCCGGTCAGTGGCCGGTAGGGACTTCCTGCATTTATCCCGATACGTACGGAGCGTGGCTCCCGGACGCACGCCCCCGTCCGGGGGAGCCGGGAGAGGGCGGAAGGCACGCCCCTGTCCGGGGGAGGCCGGGAGAGGGCGGAAGGGGGGCGCGGAAGCGAGGCGCGAGGAAGGGGAGCGGAGGGGGAGAGAGGCTCACCGCATCCGGGTGGCCCACTCCTGCACCTTGGCGATCCGCTGCCGCAGCTGTCCCGCCGTCGCCTCCGCGCTGGGCGGGCCCCCGCACACACGCCGCAGCTCGGTGTGGATCACACCGTGGGGCTTGCCGCTCTGATGGACGTACGCGCCGACCATCGTGTTGAGCTGCTTGCGCAGCTCCATCATCTCCTTGTGCGAGACGACCGGCCGCCGCTCGGCGGGCAGTTCGAGCAGGTCCGCCTCGGTGTCCGGCTTCTTCCTGCTGTGCGCGATCTGCTTGGCCTGCCGCTTCTGCAGCAGCAACTCCACCTGGTCGGGTTCGAGCAGTCCCGGAATGCCGAGGTAGTCCTGCTCCTCCTCGCTCCCCGGGTGGGCCTGCATGCCGAACTCGGCCCCGTTGTACATCACCCGGTCGAAGACGGCCTCGGACTCCAGCGCCTCGAAGGCGAACTGCTCCTGCTCGCCGGTGTCCTCGTCCTGCTCCTTGTTCGCCTCGTCCATCTCCTTCTCGGACTCGGCGTACGGGTCCTCCTCGCCCTCCTTCTTCGGCTTGTCGAGCGCGTGGTCGCGCTCGACCTCCATCTCGTTGGCGAAGGTGAGCAGGTCGGGCACGGTCGGCAGGAAGACGGACGCGGTCTCGCCGCGCCGCCGGGACCGCACGAAGCGCCCGACGGCCTGGGCGAAGAAGAGCGGGGTGGAGATGGTGGTGGCGTACACCCCGACCGCGAGTCGCGGCACGTCGACGCCCTCGGACACCATCCGCACCGCGACCATCCACCGGTCGGTGCTGCCGCTGAACTCGTCGATGCGGTTGGACGCGCCGGTGTCGTCGGACAGGACGACGGTGGCCTTCGAGCCGGTGATCTCCCGGATGAGTTTGGCGTAGGCGCGGGCGGAGTCCTGGTCGGAGGCGATGACGAGCGCGCCGGCGTCCGGGATGGCCTTCCTGACCTCGGTGAGCCGCTGGTCGGCGGCGCGCAGCACGCTGGGCATCCACTCGCCGCGCGGGTCGAGGGCGGTGCGCCAGGCCTGGCTGATCGCGTCCTTGGTCATCGGCTCGCCGAGCCGGGCGGCGATCTCGTCGCCGGCCTTCGTCCGCCAGCGCATGTTGCCGCTGTAGGAGAGGAAGATGACGGGCCGGACGACGTTGTCGGCGAGCGCGGACCCGTACCCGTAGGTGTAGTCGGCGGCGGACCGCCGGATCCCGTCGTTGCCCTCCTCGTACGTCACGAAGGGGATGGGATTCGTGTCGGAGCGGAACGGCGTGCCGGTGAGCGCGAGTCGGCGGGTGGCCGGCTCGAACGCCTCCAGGCAGGCCTCGCCCCAGGACTTGGAATCGCCGGCGTGGTGGATCTCGTCGAGGATGACCAGCGTCTTGCGCTGCTCGCTGCGGTTGCGGTGCAGCATCGGCCGCACGCCGACGCCGGCGTACGTCACGGCGACGCCGTGGTAGTCCTTGCTGAGCGGCCCGGCGCTGTACTCGGGGTCCAGCCGGATCCCTATCCTCGCGGCCGCCTCCGCCCACTGCTTCTTGAGGTGCTCGGTCGGCGCGACCACGGTCACCTGCTGCACGACGTGATGGTGCAGCAGCCAGGAGGCGAGGGTCAGCGCGAAGGTCGTCTTGCCGGCGCCGGGGGTGGCGACGGCGAGGAAGTCGCGCGGCTGCTCCTGGAGGTACTTCTCCATCGCCCCCTGCTGCCAGGCGCGCAGCTTGCTGGCGGTGCCCCAGGGGGCGCGGCCGGGAAAGGCGGGCGACAGGTGGTGGGAGGAGGAGCTGGTGGCGGCGGTGATGGTCACGGTCTCCGGGTTCGGGCTCGAATCAAGAGGGTCCGCGCGAAGCGCGTCGGAAGGACGGAAGCGGGGTGGCGGGCGGTCGGGCGGACGGACGGCGCTTTCGTCGACAGGACACTCGGTGGACGGGGGACTCGGCTGTGTATGACAACCGGGCCACCCTACCGGCGGCCCGGCGGTGCCGACGCGCGAACGACGCGCCGTCGCCCGTGGTTGGGATCCAGGTCACAGCGCCCGCAGTCGCTCCGCGATCGCCGGGACCTCGGCTCCACGCCCGAGGCCACGTCGATGACCAGGTCGTACGCCGCGTCCTCGGCGCAGCCGGCGAGGTCTGCGCCGTGCAGCGCGAGAAACGTGACCGCGGCCGGCCACGCGGCCCGCTTGTCGCCGTCGACGAGCGGATGGTACGTGGCGACGGCGTGGAGCAGGGCGGCCGCCTGCTCATGGGCGTCGTCGTATGCGGCCGTGAGGAACATCCGGGCCCGGGGCCGGAGCCGGAGCCGGAGCCGGAGCCGGAGCCGGAGCCGGAGCCGGAGCCGGAGCCGGAGCCGGAGCCGGAGCCGGAGCCGGGGCACGCCGGAGGCGAGCAGCCCGGGCGCGCGCCTTACGAGCGTTGCCCCCCACCCCCGTCACGGGTGCCGCTCGTGCAGGCGGGTGGTCACCCAGGCTCCCAGGAGCGCCACCGCGGCCATCGGGAGGAAGACGGCGGCGAAGGCCGCCGGATGCGACGCGCCGTCGGCGGCCGCCGCCGTCGTCGCGTGCGCCACGCTCCCGCCGCCCAGCGCGGCGAAGGCGGCGCCGCCCACGGCCAGCAGCAGCACGTTGGACAGTCCGTCCGAGATCTGCAGGGCGGCCGAGTTGGCGCCCGCCTCCTGCGGGGCGGACAGCTTCAGCAGCAGCACGCTGGTGGAGGAGATGACGAGCCCCATCCCGAAGCACCCGAAGCCCCAGGCGACGGCCACCGTCCAGGCCGGCACGGCGGGCAGCAGCACACTGGGCGCGGCGGCGATGGCGGCGGCCGCCAGCACCATCCCGAACGCCATCAGCCGCTCCCGGTACGGCTCCGCCCAGGTCCTCGACTGCAGCCATGAGCCCAGGGCCCAGGTGCCGCCGCCGGCGGCGAGCGAGAACCCGGCCAGGGTCGGGCTCAGCCCCCGCTGCGTCACCAGCATCAGGGGGACGAAGGACTCGGCGGCGATGAAGGACCCGGCGGCCACGCCGCGCAGCAGCACGACGGAGGGCAGGCCGCGGGCCGCCCGCCAGGTGCCGTGCGGCAGCAGCCCGCGCACGGCGGGCACGAGCAGCGCGAGCCCCGCGGCGGCGGGCAGGGCCGAGACGGGCCGCAGATCCTGGGCGGCGTACTGCAGGAGCCCCGCGCCGAGGGAGATGGCGAGGGCGAGCCGGATCCGCCGCCGGTCGAAGGGCGGGGCGACCGTCCCTTCCACGGGTCCGCTCGCCCGCCGGCGTATCTGGGGCAGCGCCAGCGCGAGCGGTCCGACGACGAGGACGGGTATCCCCAGGAAGACCCACCGCCACCCCAGATGCTCGGTCACCGCGCCGGCGGCCAGCGGCCCGACCACGGACGGCACCACCCAGCAGGCGGCGAACGCGGCCATGATCGCGGGCCGCAGCCGCTCCGGATAGGCCCGTCCGACGACGACGTACAGCGCGACGATCACCAGCCCGCCACCGAGTCCCTGCACGGCCCGCCCGAGGATGAACACCCACATGACCTGGGCGCTCCCCGAGAGCAGCAGCCCCGCCGCGAAGGCCCCGATCCCGCCTCCCAGCGCCCCGAGCGGTCCCCGCCGGTCCGACAGCTGTCCGGCGAACACCATCCCGAACAGGCTCGTCGTGAAGTACCCGGAGAACGCGAACGCGTAGACCGACACCCCGTCGAGGTCCCGCGCCGCGACCGGCATCGCGGTCCCCACGGCGGTCGCCTCGAAGGCGATGAGCAGCACCACGGAGACGATCCCGACGGTGAGGGCCCGATGGGCCCGCCCGAGGACGGTCCCGTCCTCGTCGGGCCTCACGGCGCGGGACAGGACGTCGTCTGCGACACCGGTGTCGCGGGGTTCGAGGGCGGCCATGGTCGTCAGCGTAAGGGGCGCGACCGACATCTGCCCCTGTCGGAGGACGGGTACGCGCCCGGGACCTTGGTCCTACGACCACGGCCGCGCCCCCGTTTCATGAACGGCGTGTGGCAGTCCCGTTGCGGCCCCGGCGAGACCCTTGAACCCCTTCCCGTCCGGCCCGTACGGTCAGGACACCAAGTTCGGACGGGGCGCACGACGAACCCCCTCCCGACCCGGCCGTGTGCCCGAGTGGCTTAGGGACTCGCCTGCAAAGCGAGTTACGCGGGTTCGATTCCCGCCATGGCCTCAAGTGACTGACCAGGCAGAACGAGAGGGCGGTACCCCTGCGAGGGTGCCGCCCTTTGGTCGCCCGTCTCAGTTCCCGTCTCAGTTGGCCGGTACGAGGGCCCCGGCCGCACCGTCGTCGCCGTCCGGCCGGTCCGTCTCGGGCTTCCAGATCAGACCGTCGACCTGCCTCGCGATGTCCGTCCGTACCGCGTCGACCATGTGCTGATACCGCGCGGCCATGGCGGTCGTCGACCACCCCATGAGCCCCATGACGGCCCGCTCGGGGACACCGAGGATGAGCAGCACCGTCGCGGCCGTGTGGCGCGCGTCGTGCAGACGCCCGTTCCGGACCTTCGCCTCTGTCAGAAGGGCCTTCCACTCTGACCAGTCCCGGCGGTGAGACGGGCTACGGCCGTGCTCGTCCGGGAAGACAAGGCCATTCTCCTCCCAGTGCTTCCCGGCCGACTCCCGCTCCGCTTCCTGCGCCTTGAGGTGGGCACCGAGCAGGTCAACAAGCTGTTCGGGAAGACCGACCGCACGACGGCCGGCGCGGGACTTGGTGGTGGACAACTCCGCGTTGGTTCGCCGTCTTTCCGGGCAGTACCCAGCCGCCTTGCGTCCGCAGGGCTCCGCGCACCCGTGGGCGTACTGCGGCCGGTGGCGACTGCGGCGGACAACGAGGAACCCACCCTCAAGGTCCACATCCTCCCACTTCAGCCCCAACACCTCGCCCTGGCGCAGTCCGAGGGCGAGGGCGACGGCCCACCGTGCGGAGTTGCGATGCTGGTCAGCGGCCTTGAGCAACCGCTGTACCTCTTGGACGCTGTAGGGCTCCACCTCGTACTCCCCCGTCTTCGGGGCCTTGGCCAACTGAACCGGGTTCTTGCCGAGATGCCCTCGCCGTACGGCTTCATTGAGGGCGGTTCGGAAGGTGCGATGCACCTGGTGGGCGGTCCCCGGCTTGCTGCCGTTGGCCTGCATGTTCGCGTAGAACACCTCGATGTGCTCGGGCTTGAGCCGGTCGAGACGGTGAGCCCCCAAGCCGGGGATCAGGTGCTTCCGCACGGCGACGCGGTACCCGACCATGGTGTTGTCGTTGACGGCCAGGGGCGCAACGTTCTCGATCCAGTGCGTCAGCCATGTCTTGACCGTCCACGCCTTGCCCGGCTTCCGCATCGTCTTGGCGTCACGCTGCTTCTCCAGCTCCCGCACGGCGGAGGTCACTTCGGCTCGGGTCTTGCGTTCGACGTGGCGACGGTCCGGGGTGCCGTCGTCTCGGGTACCGACCGTGACACGGCCGTGCCACTTGCCGTCCTTTCCCAGGTAGATCGAACTACGGCCGTTGGGCTGTCGGGTGCGCTTCTTGTCTTCCGCCACGGACGGACTCCTTGAAGTTGCGGCGAATGAGAACGTCCGGAGCGTCGCCCCGCGGTGGGGCAACGCTCCGGACGGAAGGGGTCAGGCCGTCTGCTGCTCAGCGCGGCGACGGGCGAGGTAGGCGGCCGGGGCGTCGGCGGGGACGCGCCTGAGTCCGCCGACCATCAGGGATTCCAGCTCCCCGTTGCGGATGAGGGCGAAGCAGGTGGTTCGGCCGACACGGAGGCAGTAGGCGGCCTCTTCGACGGTCAGGAGAACGGGGGCCAGACCGCTGGTCTCGGCGGGTCGGGTGGCGTCCACGATGGCGGTGCCCATGCGGGGTCTCCTCTGTGGCGATCCTTCGGGGGGTACCTCTGAGGGCCGCTACCTCCGCTACCGCCGCTACCTCGCAGGTCAGGGAGCCTGTCGAGGTAGCGGGAAGGGGTAGCGGTAGCGGATGGGTAGCGGCGAGGTAGCGGCAACTTGCGAGGCTTGCCGCTACCTCATCACTGCTGGTCAGACCAGGTTTTCGGTGCCGGGTAGCGGAGGTAGCGGACTTTCCGGGGGTGGGGGGCAGTAGCGGGCCCACGCGTCCCACAGATCGGTGGCGTAGTAGCCCTTGAGGACGCTGCCGGCGGCCTTGATGTTGCGGGAGGTGATCGGCTCGTTGTCGGCCGTCATGTACTCGGCGAGCATCTTGGAAAGTCGCCGGTTGTCGAGCGGTTTGCCGCCCAGGTCGGCCCATGGGGCGTCGTCGAGGGCGTTGAGGCGGTCGAGGATGGCGATGGTGGGCAGGCGGTCGATGCCGACCATGACGTGGTCGCGTAGGTCGGTCAGCAGCCGCACGCCCATGCTGCCTTTGTCGTTGGCGCGGGAGGCTTTGACCAGGGTCAGGCAGGCGTCGCGGGCCCGATCGGGCCAGGTTCCGCCGGCCGCGTCTGCGATGGCGAGCAGGGGTTCCCACACGTCGGCCGGCCGGTCGGCGACTCCGTCGGGCATGTCCGGCCACGCCCCCATGACGAACCCTCGCGCCTGTTCCGCCCATTCGGCGAGCCGGTCACGGAGCTTGTGGCCTTCCGCCTCATGGATGCGGGCCCGGAAGGGCTCGACCTTCTCGTTCCGCGCCCGGCGGCGCATGCGGATGATGACGGAGCGGGTCAGGATCGTGTCGGGCAGCGAGCCGAGTCCGGCGACCGCGACCGCGCAGTACGAGGGAAAGGCCTGAACGGTCTGGTTGCCGCCGTCGCCGATGCACCGGTAGGTGACGCCGGTGCGGCGGTGGCCGGCGTTGAGGAACCCGCGCAACTCCTCGTTGTCCCCAGCCTTGGGGCCGAAGACGGTGTCGATCTCGTCGAACAGGATCGTCGGCTTCCCACCGGGCCCGGAGACGGACCGGAACAGGGCAGCGGCGGACGCGTTGACGGCCGTCATCGGCTGAGGCACGAGCGTCTCGACGATCTCCAGCGCCCGCGTCTTGCCCGACCCCGGCTCGGGGGACAGGAAGGCGATGCGGGGGGTGGAGTCGAAGCAGTCGAGCAGGTGGGCGTGCGCGTCCCACAGCGCGACGGCGACGAACGCGGCGTCCGTGGGGAAGACGTTGAAGCGACGGTGGAACGCTTCCACCTCGTCCAGCAGCGCGGCCCCGTCAATGGCGGTGCTCATGCGGCGGCCCTCCCTTCGGGCAGCGTGGCGGGAACTCCCGCACAGGCGGTCTTGTGGGCGGTGTACTCGTCGACCAGGGCGGCCACCCGTCGCGGACCGGCGGCCGTGGCGGTCTTGCCGCAGGCACAGGCGTAGGCGGCGCTGGGGAAGTCGCCGTAGCGCTTGGACCAGCGCGCGCCGTCTTCGTGGTCGCGGTAGACGGGCGGCGCGTAGATGCGGACGCCCGGCCGGCCGGGTGTGGGGTCCGGGCTGGGGGCGGGGTCCGCGTCTACGACCGGGGAGCGGTCCGGGCACAGAGCAGTGGCGACGCCCTTGCGGGCGGCATCCTTCGGGCCGCCTGCGGCCGGGCGGGGGGCGGTCCACCGGGCGGCGTCCGGGCCGTCCGGGGCGGGGGTGACGCTCTTCAGGGAGGGGCGGGGAGGGGCGCTCATGCCGTCGCCCCCCTGCGCCTCTGGTTACGGGCGATGGACCAGTTCAGGGCGCTGCGCAGTGTGGAGCGGCACTCGGCGACGGTGAGTCCGGCCGTCTCTCCCGCCTCCTGAAGAGCCTGTTCGACCGTGTGGCGGGGGAGGTCGCCCCACGCGACGAACCGCCCGAGTGCTCGCGCCGCGCGGAACAACGTCGCCTCTCGCGCCCCGAGTTGAGCCGCCGCGACGTTGCGCGTCTCGGCAGTGAGTGCGACGTCTGCGTATCGGCTGGATTGCCCCGGTAAGGCCACCGAAGGGGCCGCGGAGGCTTTGGGGGCGGGCTTGAGGATGCTGTGCAGCCATCCCGGCAGTGGGGCCGCCTCAGAGGCGTACAGCGGCTCGTACGGTCCGGCGGGAGTGACGGAACCGGCGGCGACGACGTATCCGCCCCACGCTCGGGTGTCGACCAACTCGCCCACGGTTCCGGCCGTGTTGGAGAATCGCACTCCGGTCGGGGCGGTGAAGTACAGGTGCTCCCCGCCGCTCGCGGTCCGGGTCCGGTAGGTGCCGGGGACGGCGTGGCCGGCGCGCTCGCAGAGCGCTCCGAAGGCTGCCGCGCCGCAAGGCGCGTCCGAACTGCCCTTGCCCTTCGGCACGTCGAGGTCGACGACCAGCAGCCCGGAGGGGCCGGTGGCAATGCCGACGTTGAACGGGCCGTGCGACCAGGTGGCGCGGATGCGGTCCGGGTCGGTCGTGGCGCGCTCCTCCCACTTGCGGTGCCCATTCGTGCAGGGGCCGGTGCCGGGGCAGGACTGCTCGCCGTGCAGGGCGGGCCGCTTGGTGCCGGGGCGCAGGGGGAAGACGTGCCATCCGCGTGCGGCGGCGTCCAGCGCTGCGCGCAGCAGCGCGGATTGTGCGTCATGGGTCATGCTGGATGTCTCCAGTCCTGTGATGGGTGCTGGTGGACAAGGGCGGCCCCGCGACTTTGGCGAGACGTGAGGGGCCGCCCTTGGCGTAGCTACCGGCCGTTCGTGGCCCAGTGGGCGTACTGCTGACGGACGTAGGCGCGCGGGTCGCAGTCGGCGTGCGCGTCGTCGAGTACGACCAGGAACTTCGCCGCGATGTGGGCGGTGTCGTCGTCGCGGTAGTCGGCCCCGTCGGCGAGCGCGATGCGGTCGAGGACGGCGGCCTTACGCAGATAGAAGCCGCGCTCCAGCTTGGTGTAGCAAGCGGCGGTGCCGAGGATGTGAGCGATCCAGTCGAGTTCGCTGTGGATGCTGGGGGCGTCGGCGTAGGCCTGCTCAGGCTCGGGCCACACGTCGGCGTGGTCGGCGTCGAGGTAGAGGCGCTGACGCTCGCCGTCGCGGGCGGGGCGCACGGTGACCCGTCCGGTCTTGAACGCGGCCTGCAGGGCGTCGGTGATGCGGTCGGAGTCGGCGGGGTCGCAGATGACGCGGATCTCGAACACGTAGGGCTCCTGTCAGCCGTTGAAGTGGTTGCGCTTGAAGGTGGCTTTGCGGATGTGGAAGGTGTTGCCGCCGCTCGCGTGGCGGGTGCCGAAGATCTGCACGGCGATCCATCCGCCGAAGATCACGGCCGCGAGGGTGATGAGCTGAGCGATCAGCGCGGTGAGCGCGGCGATGAACGTGGTCAGCAGCAGCAGCCCGCCGCAGACGGCGAGGAACCCGACGCCTCCGAGGGCGACGTTCACCGCGGTCCGGGAGACGGCCGGCCGGGCGGCGACCGGTTCGGGCTGCACGGGGCTGACGGCGTAGCCGGTGACGACGCGGCCGTCCGTCAGAACGACGGACGCGACCGTCGGGACGGTGCCGGGCTGCACCGGCACGAGGGGTGCTGCGTACGGCCCGGCGGGGGTGAGGGGGGTGGGCTGGTGGACTTCCACGGCCCGCTGAACGGGCCGGTGGTGGGCGGGGTCGGGGTACATGCGGAATCCCTTCCGGTGGTGAGACAGGGAGGCGGAGGCACACCCCGTCGGGGTGGCTGTGGAGGGGGTTTCGGGGGTGCTGGCCTGCGTGCCTCCCTGACTCCCTGAGTGATCATTTGTGCAGGTCAGGGCCAGGGAGGCGGGTCAGGGAGGGGTTCAGGGAGTTCTCCCTGCCTCCCTGGCCCGTCAGGGGTGCGCCTCCCTCTGCTCGGAGGCGGAAGTGGAACCGTCGGTGTCGCGGTTGGCGAGGGCGCGGGCGACGCGGTCGCGGCCGACGACCATGCGGCCGTCGGACTTGTAGGGCTCCGCGCCGGCGTCCTCCAGGACGCGCTTGAGGTCGCCGGGCGTCCACCGGCCGTAGGCGTCCGCGTTCAACGCGGTGAGGCGCTTGAGGACGTCGGCGGTCAGGACGCGGGCAGCGTCGCCGAGGACGGCGGCGATGTCGGCGAGCGGGTCGCGGTCCTCGCCGCTCTCGATGGCGTGCAGGGTGGTGACGCCGTCGCGCAGGGCCTTGGCCCGGTCGACGATGGCTTCGGCCGCGTCGTCGTCGATGTAGTGCGTGCGCACCGTGATGGACGCCTGTCCGGCCGGAATGGCGATGCCGGAGGAGGCGAGGACCAGGGTTCCCTGATCCAGGCCGGGGCGCAGCAGGTTGGGGGCGGCTCCGCCGTCGACGGCCTTGTCGCCGAGCGCCATGCGGGCCTGCGACTCGGTGCCCAGGGCGAGGGAGGCGCGGGTGTGCGCGCCCTCGCGGACCAGCTTGGGAAGGTTCTGGTCGGTGGGGTCCTGGGTGCCTTGCCACATCAGGACGTTGACCGCGCGGCCCTGGTTGTGGATTTTACGGACGGCCATGAAGTAGCGGGAGGTGGCCTTGGATCCTCCGTAGGGCCGCTTCTCGTCGTCCTTGGCCGGGCACATGAACGCCATCTGCGCTTCGTCCACGATCACGATCAGGGCGGGGAACTGGGTGCCGGGCGGTGCTTGGATGCGGCGGTTCATCTCCTCGACCGCGTCCTCGACCATCTCGGTGACCTGGATGACGTGCTCGTCGGTCGGGCCCTGGATGAGGCGGGCGGCGAGTCCGTCGAACATGTTCCAGTCGCCGACGCCCTTGAGGTCTCCGACCCAGAACTCCACCGACTTGTCCAGCGCGAGCCACAGGGCCAGCGAGCGCAGGGCGACGGTCTTGCCCTGGTTGGACAGTCCCGTGATCAGCAGGTGGCGCTGATACAGGCTCAGCGATGCGGCGTCGCCACGCAGGTCCTGACCCCACGGGGCGCGGCCCTTGGCGTAGTCGGCGGTCATCGTCTCGTCGGTGACCAGCGGAGACGGGCCGATCGGCTCATCCAGCGCGCCGGAGTCGGCGACCCACAGCCGCACCGTGCGCGCCGCCTGCGGGATCGTGATGAACACCTCGTGCTCATGCCGGGTCAGGTTCTCCGCCAACTTCCGCCGGCGGTTCTGCACTTCGATCGTCGACACCCCGGACGGAAGCGTGACGTCGACCTCCACGCCGCATCCGGCGATCCGGATCGGACCCAGCATGGACGCGCCCGCGTCGCCCATCTCCTTGATGGCGTTGCGCAGCGCGGGCACGCCCAGGTCGCGCAGGGCCTTGACCACGATCGAGGGCGTGATCGGCTCACCCTCGCTGCTGCGGACGTTGGCGGGCATCGCCCACGCGGGGGCGGCCTGCTGCTTGCTGCCGACCGCCCACAGCGCCAGCAGGGCCAGGAAGGGGCCGAGCGAGATCAGCGGCCCCCACACCACTTGCACGATCGTGATCAGCAGGTTGATGAACTCGATGACGGCGGCGATGGGGGTGATGACGTCGGTGACGTCTTTGTTCGCGATGGCCATGACGATGCCGAGGGCGACCAGGGACCCGATGCCCATCCCGGTGCCTACGGCGACGCCCTTGGCCGCGTCGAGGGGCGAGTGGAGGAGGTCCATGCGGCGGCGGTGGCGGGCGTCGCGGTAGCGCTGGGCGCGCTCCTCCCACTCCATGGCCGCGTCCATGTTCCCCGCGGCTTCGGCCGCGCGCATGAACCGCTCGTAGCGGGCGGCGGTCTTGCCGTCCCAGGTGCGGCGGGCCACGATCCGCGCCCCACCGGCCACGTAGAGGCTGTGCCGGGCGACGGCGCGGCCGGTCGTCTTGGTGCGCTCGTGGGTGACGGCCGCCTTCACGGTGCGGCCGGACCGGATCCACAGCGGCACGGGTGCGGGCGAGGCGGGGTCGGGGACCACGGTCAGCGTGGTCACGGCGGTCGTTTCGGTGGACGGGGCGGTGTTCTTGTGCAGGTGGACGACGGTGTCACCCATGACGGGAGCACTCCTGACTGCCCCATGCGGGGCGGGAAGTTGAGGGGCCGCCGCGTCCGTCCCGGTAGCCGGGACGGACGGGGCGAGGTGTTCAGCGGGCGCGGCGGGCGCGGTTCTCGATCTCGCTGAGCTGGGACGACTCGGTGCGGGGGCCGTCCATCCAGCAGAAGGGGCGGATGCCGGCGGCGGCGGTGAACACGCGGATGGCCGTTCCGGGCGCGGCATGCGGGAGGCCGTAGACGCGTCCGCCGTCGAGGGAGGCGAGCAGGCGGGCACCGTGCTGCTCGCAGCCGTCCGCGCCCCCGTTGAAGCGGTCCAGCACGGTCACCACTACCCCACCCGCGCACGGGGTGGGGTCTTCCGGGTGCGCGGCCGGACAACGGTCCTGCGCGGGGCGGGCGTTCACCACCATCCGGACGCCTTCTTGGCGGCCTTGGCGGCGGCGGCCTCGCGCACGATCCGCTGCCGTTCCATGTGCAGCGCGGTCAGTTCGGCGGTCAGGCGGGTCTCGGCGGAGCTGGCGACGGAGTCGAGCCGGTTCTCCTCGCGGCCGGTGCTCTTGCCGCGCAGGACCCGGTAGGAGCCGCCGGCGAGCGCGCCGATCACGGCGCGGCGTTCGGCACTGGTCAGCGGCCACATCTCGCCCTTGCGGACCGCTTCCAGCTTGCGGGTGGTCTTGCTGATCTCGCGGTCAAGGCGTCGGGTGTCGGGCTTGCCCATGGTCAGCTACTCCTCAAGGCGGGGTGCCGCTGGTCGGCGGCGGGGCGGGTGTCGCAGGGCTCGCACGTGCCGAGGGACGGGCGGATCACGTAGCCGACGTCGCGCCGGCAGGCGGGGCAGGTGCGGCGGGGGCGCATCATCGCCTCGTGCGCCCGCCACCGGCCCGGTGTCATCTCACGGACCGGTTTGGCAAGGTCGATCCGGTAGAGGTAGGCGGTCAGCGGCTCGCGTCGGCGACGCGGGCGCAGGATCTGTCCGGCGACGTCCTGACCGCCCGGCCGCAGTCCTCGACTGCGCAGTTGGCGGCGGGTGGCCAGGTCGTCCGGGGCACAGCGCCACGGGTAGGTCGGGACGCCGAAGCGTTCGCCGGTGGGGTCGAAGCAGTCGGCGAGGGTCAGTCGCTTCATGCCGCCCTACCGCCGTTGCTCGCCCGTTCCGTGAGGAGCGTGTCCCGCAGCGTCCGGGCGTTCGCCGGCGACGTGCGCACGGCGCGGCGGATCCCCTCAGCGGTGATCTGCGCGTCTGCCCAATCGACGGTTACCTTGCGGGCCTCGGCGAGCAGTTCATCCGGGGTGCGCTTCGGCCGGGGCGATCGGGCGACGTCCGGAACACGGCCGGTCGCCCTACGCGGCCGACTCGACTCCGCCGGAACCGCGACCGTGACCGGTGCCGGTGCCGGTGCCGGAACCGGCACGGGAATCGCCCGTACCGGCTTGCGCGGTGGAGTCGACTTGCCCACGTCGATCGCGACCGGATCCGGCACGCTCAACCGGGTCACCGTGGCTGTGGGCGGCGGGGTCGATTCGAGCAGGTCAGCTGTAGACCGTTTCCTTGCGGTCTCGGTGGATTTCTCCGCATTCATAGTCACGGTGGGGATCGGGGCGGGGCGGTGGTGCAGCACCTTGGCGACCAGGTCGGATCCGAAGTAGATCGACCCGACCGGAAGCGACGTCGCCAGCAGCACCAGCGCCCAGTTCGCCGCGTCCCACTCCGCGACCCGGCCCAACTCGACCGACTGGCCGTGCAGCTCGGGGACCAGTCCGTGTACGTAGTTCAGGACCAGGGAGGCGATCGTGTAGGTGCCCAGCACCCGCAGCGCGAACTTGCGGTCGTCGTCGACCAGGACCAGCGTGGCGACCAGCGCCAGCGCCATCAGGCCGTCGACCACGAACGGGTAGAGGACGGCGGCAGTCGAGTCTGCGCCGATCGCGCCGGCGATGTCGCGCAGCGCGTTCCACGAGACGCGGAACGCCATGCCGACCACAGCGACCAGCGCCAGCACCAAAGCCGTGCGGCCCTTGCGGCGCAGGTTCATGCCGCGCCGCCCGCCGTGCTCGCGCCGGCCGCACGGTTGGCCGCGTCCCGCCGCGCGGCGAGCACCCGGTTGCGGGCGCGGCGAATGCGGCGGGCGTCGACCTCGTTCTCGGGGTGGTCCATGGCCTTGATCTGCGCGTCGAGCAGGTTGACCTCCGCCAGGAGCAGCGGGGACTCCAGCTCGATCGCGTCCAGCTCCGCGTCCGTCGGCTCCATGAAGTCGGCGAACGCGGTAACAGCGTCCTGATCAGTGACGATGTGGTTCATGGGTCGTGGTCTCCCTAGTAGGTGAAACGGCCCGAACAGCACCCACCGGAGTTGCCGCTTCGGTGGGTGCGCGCCGTTTGAGGGGGAAGCGCCGCAGCCGATGCGTGCGGCGGGCCGCGCGATGGCGGCCGGTGCCCCGGACCGGATCCGATCCGGCCTCGTCACGACCCCGCCGCAGGGCGGCGGGTCCGGGGCTGCTGAGGGTCAGCGCTGGACGACGTCCTTGCCGAGGTCGCGGTGGTGGACAGTGACCGTGTGGCCGGCGACGGTCAGCCGGTCGGCGAGGGCACGGGCGAAGGTGGGGGCGCGGTGACGTCCGCCGGCGCAGCCGTCGGCGACCGTGACCGTTCCGGCGCTCGGGCCGGCGGCGAACGCGGCAACCGCCGTGGCGGTTGCCGCGACCAGGGCGGCGATGCCGGGGGTGCCCATCACGGCGTTGCGGACGGGTTCGTCGTCAGCGCTCATGTAGCGCAGCTCGGGCGACACGTGAGGGTCGCGGAAGTGGTGACGCAGGTCGATGGTGAGGTGCGCGTCCGGCGGGGCGTCGTGCAGGTAGCCGAACGAGACGATCTCGACAGTGCTCATGCGAACTCCAGACGAAGTGGCCGGTGATGCGTGCCCCGGCCGGGAGTCGAACCCGGCCTGCGACCATCGGGGCTGTGGGGGCGGGTCAGCGGTCCCGGCGCTCCAGCTCGCGAGCGATGTCGTTCTGCGCGTTGATCGCGCTGAGCGCGTTGTGGCCCCCGTCGCGCTCACGGGTGATCAGGTCGTACTCCCGCCGCAGGTCATCGCTGCTGCGGTTCTTCATGGCGGACACGGCGGGGGAAGGGCTCGTACGGAAACGCATGTCGATCTCCCTTGGGAATGTGAGTGGCCCGCTGGTCAGCGGGAGTGCCCCGGCCTGCTTTCGAGGCGTAGGCCCGAGATCGGCCGGACCGGGGCTGTAGCGGCTAGACCGCCGAAGGTTCTGCGGAAGTCGAATCACTCAGTGCCGGTAACAGCCCGAAGACTGAAACCGGGCAGGCCACCCGGCCTGACATGGACGGTCAGGGTGGCGACCCGCACCCATCGACCGCACGTGTTCATGCGGCTGGGTCGGCACTCTGTTGAGTTCTCAATCAAGGCGCGCTCACTTCGTACTCACCCCAAGGGGCTTTCCTCCGGACGCAATCCGTGCAGGTCAAGCAGCCGCGCTCATCCGTCCCCAGCTTGCTTAGGGGGGGTTGCCGCCTTGCTTGATAGGTACCGTAGGCAAACCCGAGGCTGCGCGCAACCCCCTCTCGCGATAGAGTTCGCTAGCCCCCCTAGGCGACGTTGGGAGAGACATGCAGGACGACATGGACAAGGTCTCGGGGATCACAGACCCCGTTGATCGCGCGAAGGGTGCAATCGACCTGATGGCGCGGTACCAGAGCCACGTGAACGAGCTGTCGCGCATCCGCAGGGAAGCGATCGAAGAGGCTCAGGCATCAGGCATGACCCAAGCTGAAATCGCAAAGCGACTCGGGGTCAGCCGGGGGCGTGTCGGACAGCTCGCGTCAGCCGGCCCCCCACCAGAGCGCGCCTTCTTCGGCACCGACCTGGTCACGGTGTCCCTCGGCGGCAAGTACGAAGCCGGAAAGACTCCTGATCAGCGCCCCAACGAGGTGATCGCTCGGGAAGACCTCAACAACTTCGAGCACCTTCGGAAGCTGTTGGGCGGCATGAAGCTGGACAGTCAGTACGAGGTGATTCCGCCCACCGGGATCGTGAACCTCAACCGTGACAACCACGTCGTGGTCTGCGGACCCCGCCTCTCTCCGATCGTGGCGCAAGTGCTCGAAGGTGACGACAACCTTCGGTTTGCCAAGGACAGCGTGTGGCACCTGGTGGACCAGGTGGAGGGGAAGGAGTACCGATCTCCGCAGGACGAGGACGGATCGGCTGGTGACGTGGGGTACCTGGGCCGGCTTCCCCGTCTGGACGGAAAGGGGACGTTCCTCTACATCGCGGGTATCCACGCCATCGGGGCGAACGGAGTCGTTCACTTCCTGGAAAACAACCTGGCAGAGCTCTACCGAGAGGTGCGCACCCGCCGCTTCTCCACCCTGATTACGTGCCGCTACGACCCGAAGACACTCGAAGTCCTGGAGAGTCGGCGCGTCACTCCGTTGTACCGACACGAAGGTTGATCATGCGCGTCGCGATCGACACCCAGCCCGGCGGAACGGGCCCTAACGAGGATTGGGTCGCTGGCACACCGACGCTCGCCGTTGTGCTGGATGGTCTAAGCACTGCGGGCCTAGAGACGGGATGCCAGCATGGCGTGCCCTGGTATGTGGCGCATCTTGGCAGTCAGATCGTCAGTGCACTCGCGGAGTCAAACACTCCGCTGACGGTCGGCTTGGCAAGTGCGCTCGAACGGGTTGCGGCGCTGCATCCTCAATGTGACCTCAGCAATCCCGGTACGCCCTCAGCTACGGTCGCGATTCTTCGGGAACGACAAGGCTTCCTTGATCACCTAGTTTTGGCGGACTCCCCCGTCGTCCTTGACGGTCACCAGGGCATTTCCGTGATCACGGACCTGCGGGTGGACCAGATCCTTCCCGAGCTGAAGGCCGAAGTCGCTCGACACGAAACCCATACAGCGGGTCACAAGCAAGCCCTGAGGGACTTGGTGACCGCGCAGAGGGAGACCCGCAATACGACCACCGGATACTGGGTCGCGGCCGCCGACCCGGAGGCGGCGAACCATGCGCTGACTGGCACGGTCCCCGTCGGCGACGTACGCGCCGCAGCCCTGCTGTCCGATGGCGCGGCTTGCCTCGTGACGGACTACGCGATGTCGACCTGGCCCGAAGTCTTCACAACCCTTCGAACTGTGGGGCCCAGAGGGTTGATCGACACCGTCCGGAAGGTGGAGGCTACCGATCCAAGGGGCCAGCGATGGCCCCGCTACAAGTCTGGCGACGACGCCGCCGTGGCCTTCTGCCAGTGGTGAAAGCGGCTGGTCAGTGCGCGGGTTCCGTCTCACTCCGTCTCAGTTTCCGTCTCATTCATTCCCGTCCGAAGCCGTTCACAGCGGGCCACAGGTCGGGCGCGCCTACGGCAATGAACGAGGTTGAACGGCTGCGGATCATGCTCTGACCAGCACAGACAAACCTGCAAAGCGAGTTACGCGGGTTCGATTCCCGCCATGGCCTCAAGTGACTGACCAGGCAGGGAATGGCGCGAGGGGGGCATCTCCCGAGTGGCGTCCTTGCGATCCCGCGGGGGCGGCCCGGTCCGTGCCGGGTCAGGCGTGCGGGCCGGCGTCGTCCGTGTCGTCGTCGAACACCGGGGCGCAGGCGGGCGGGTCGGCCGCGGACAGGGTGCGGCACATCGTGTCGGCGAGGCGGCCGTACGCCTCGGTCAGCGCGTGCACCGCGTCCAGGGCGCGCTCACGGCGGATCAGCCAGAAGGTGAAGGCCAGGGTCGAGATGTCGGCGCTGAGCGGACGCAGGCCGAGGTCCGGTTCGCTCCAGATCAGCACCGCGCCCGTGGCGCCGTCCAGGACGAGGCTGGTGTCCGCCGTCAGGCCGCCCAGTCGGATCAGCCGGCCGGCGCCGGCCGGGAGCCGCTGTTCCGTCAGGACGTCGCCATGGCCGTCGGCGCCGTACTCGGCGAGGGTCCGCAGGGGTGCGTCCGTCTCCAGCGAGAACCGGACGACCTTCTCCGGCAGGCCCCGCTCGCGCAGGAAACGGCGGGTGGGGGCGTGGGTGAGCGCGCGGGGGCAGTCGACGTCCTCGAAGCGGACGACCGCGCCGGAGCCGAACTCCTCGCCCAGGAAACGGGCCGGCAGGTCCAGCGCCAGGCCGGACGCGGTGCACGGGCCGGACGCCGGAGCCAGCGGGCGGATCACCGCGGCCAGTTGCCAGAAGAGGGCGGACGCGCCCGTGGAGCCGAGCCCGCCGGATCCCGGGTTCGAGCGCTGCGCGCGTTCCCTGTCGGCCGCGCCCGTCTCGAACGCCGTCAGCAGTCTCCGCCTGGCCTCCGCCACCGCCTTCGGGCCGAGCCGGCCCGCGTAGGAGACGAACTGGCCGCGCAGAGCCGCCAGTTCGTCCACCGCCGTCGCCAGGCGTGCCAGCGTGTCCAGGGAGGGCGCGAGCGGGCGGGCGGCCATCAGGCCGGGATGGTCGTGCAGGAAGTACGTGGCCGGGATCTCGCCGCTCACCCCGTCGAGCAGGACGGTCGAACGGCCCTCGGGGGCGCCGGCACGCGGGCCGTCCCCGCGCCGGCGGTCGGTGTGCGGCGCGCGGAAAATCGACAGGCCGCCGTGTTCCGGGAGTTCGGGCAGGCCGAGGCGGGTCGGCCGGTGGCGCGTCGGTACGTGTGCGGTGTACGGGTTCAGCTCGTCCTCGGTGAAGATGATCGTCGGTGTGGTCGTCGTGGCGGTGGTGGTCCTGGTCGTGCCCATCGGTCCCCCGTGCGGAAAGTTGCGTGCGCCGTCCCACTGCTCCGCAGCCTATGCGGACCCACTGACAACGGCTGTGACCGGCGACAGCACCCAGCACCCAGCCCTCAGCCCGCCGACAGCACCCGGCCCTGAGTCCGCCCGAACGCCGGTCCCGCACTGACAGACGTCGGGACGGCCCCGCGCGTTCCCCCGCTCAGGCGAACCGAGGTGAACTCGAGCGCACGGAGGTGAACTCGGGCGCACTGAAGGTGAACTCGAGCGCACTGAGGTGAACTCGGCGCACTCAGGTGAAGTAGACGCCGCCCAGGACCACGGCCACCGCCGCCGCCACGAAGAGCAGGATCCAGGCCAGCAGTTTGCCGATGGCCGGCGGGGGCTCGTAGCGCTGTCCGGGGTCCGGATCCGGCTCGCTCATCGGTCCGTCACCACGGCCGCCTGCGGCCTTATCGGCAGCCGGTTCACCGGACGGCCCGTAGCGGCGCGCACGGCGGAGGCGATCGCCGCGGGCGAGGTCACCACCGGGACCGCGCTGGCCGCCTTCGCCCCGAACGGCGCGACCACGTCCCGCTCCTCGACCAGCTTGACGATCCGGATGTCCGGGGCGTCCAGGGCCGTGGGCAGCGCGTAGCCGGTGAGGTCGGGGTGCCGGATCAGGCCGCGCGGGGTGCGCAGGTTCTCCGTGAGCGCGATGCCCACGCCCTGGGTCACGCCCGCCTCGATGCGCGCGGTGAGCTGCGCCGGGTTCAGGATCCGGCCGACGTCCTGGGCGACCGCCAGTTCGACGACCCGCACCGAGCCCAGCTCGATGTCGACGTCGACGACCGCGCGGATCGCGCAGAAGGCGAGGCCGACGAAGGCGTCGCCCTGGCCGGCCGCGTCCAGGGGCTCGGTGGGGTGCGGGCGGCACTGCGCCGTCGCCCACAGCTCCTTGCCCCGCATCTCCTCCGTGACGGTCGTCGACAGGACGCCGTCGTAGGAGGTGATCTTGCCGTCGGTGATCTGCAGCAGTTCCGTGGACATGCCGAACTTGTGCGCCAGGGGCTGCAGGAGCTGGGTGCGGACCATCTTGGCCGCGCGTTCCACCGCGCCGCCGGAGACCCAGGTGTGGCGGCCCCGGCAGCCGGGGCCCGCGGGGGGCTGGTCGGTGTCCACGGGCGCCACGTGCACCTCGTCGACGCCGAGCGTCTCCTGGACGATCTGGCGGGCCAGCGTCGTGAAGCCCTGGCCGGTCTCCACCGCCGCGCACAGGACCGTCGCGACGCCGTCCTGGACCTTCACGGTCGCCGTGGAGACCTCGTCCGTGCCCTCCGCGCCCAGCATGTGCACCATGCCGAGGCCGTAGCCGACGCCCCGGCGGACCGCGCCCGGTTCGCCCGCGCCCTCGGGGCCGCCGGGCAGCAGCCAGTCCTCCTCCGGCGTGTCCTTGGGGAGCGCCGGGAGGGGGAACTCCTGGACGGCCTGGAGGAGTTCGGCGACGGGCGCCGGGCAGGTCACCGTCTGGCCGGTCGGCAGGACGTCGCCGGTCGCCATGACGTTGCGCAGCCGCAGCTCCGCCGGGTCGACGCCGAGCTTCTTCGCCAGCTTGTCCATCTGCGCCTCGTAGGCGGCGCAGACCTGCATCGCGCCCTCGCCGCGCACATGGCCCGACGGCGGGTTGTTCGTGCGCACCGCCCAGCCCTCGATGAAGGCGTTCGGGACGACGTAGGGGCCGCAGGCGAAGGACACGGCGGCGGCCAGGGCCTCGGCGGAGGTGTCGGCGTAGGCGCCCGCGTCCAGCAGGATCTGCGCCTCGACCTTCACCAGCCGTCCCTCGGCGTCGGCGTGGTGGCGGTAGCGCAGGAGTGTGGGGTGCCGGTGGGCGTGGCCGAGGAAGGACTCCTCGCGGGTGGCCGTGAGCTTCACCGGGCAGCCGGTCTTCAGGGCGAGCAGCCCGAGCGGGAGCTGGAAGCCCTGGTCCTCGCGGTCGGCGGTGGCGCCGGGCACGCCGGTGACGACGATCTTCACCCGTTCGGGTTCGAGGCCGTAGCAGGCGGCGGCGGTGTCCCGGTCGGTGTGCGGGTCGGTGGAGGCCAGGTAGAGCTCCACGCCGCCGTCGGGACGGGGCACGGCGAGGCCGGCCTCGGCGCCGATCGGGGCGGGGTCGGCGCGGCCGATGCGGTACTGGCCCTCCACGACGATCTCGCCCATCGCGGCCGGGTCGCCGTGGTGCAGCGGGATGTGCCGGATCAGGTTGCCGTCGGGGTGCAGGGGCTCGGCCTCGAAGGCCTGCTCGGGGTCGATCACCGGGTCGAGCACCTCGTACTCGACGATGACGGCCGCGGCGGCCATCCGCGCGGTGTCCGGGTGGTCGGCGGCGACGGCCGCGATGGGCTCGCCGTGGTGGCGTACGACGTCGGAGGCGAAGACCGGCCGGTCGGCCGTGCCGCGGCCGTGCAGGGCGCGACCGGGGACGTCCTCGTGGGTGACGACGGCCCGTACGCCGGGCATCTCCCGCGCGTGGGACGTGTCGACGGACAGGATGCGCGCGTGCGGGTGCGGTGAGCGCAGCACGGCCGCCCACAGCAGGCCCTCGGCCCACAGGTCGGCCGCGTACGGGAAGGTGCCCTCGGTCTTCGCGCGGGCGTCGGCGGGCTGCAGGGAGGCGCCGATGCCGTGCGGGATCGCCTCGGGGGGCGGAGCGGCCTCCACGGGGCTCGTCGCGACGACTGCTTCGTGGCTCACGCCTGGCCTCCGTCCTGGCCCTGCCCGTATGCGGGGTCGTGCGGGTGGGGCTGCGCCGGGTTCTCGAAGGCCGACACGTGGACGCCGCCCCCGCCCGGGCCCGCCTGGTGGGGGATGCGGGCCTCGTCGCCGTCCGTCTCAGCGTCCGCGGCGGCGTGCGCCTCGCGTTCGGCCACGACGTCCTGGACGGCCCGCAGGACGCCCCGGTATCCCGAGCAGCGGCACAGGTTGCCGCACAGGGCCTGGCGGGCCTCCAGCTCGGTGGGCGCCGGGTTGCCCTCCAGGAGGTCGTGGACGGTCATCGCCATGCCCGGCACGCAGAAGCCGCACTGCACCGCCCCGCAGCGGGCGAGCGCGCGCTGCACGTCGGAGGGCTGTCCGTCGACGGCGAGGCCCTCGACGGTGCGGATCTCGCTGCCGGCGGTGGTGACGGCCGGGACCAGGCAGGAGGCGACGAGCCGGCCGTCCACCTGGACGTTGCAGGCTCCGCACTCGCCCTGCGAGCAGCCGTCCTTGGCGCCGGCGAGGCCGAGGCGCTCGCGCAGGACGTAGAGCAGCGACTCGCCGATCCAGGCGTCGGCGACGGGCCGGTCGGAGCCGTTGACGCGCAGCACGTAGGCGGCGAGGGGGTGTTCCTCGTGGAACGGCGGCGGGGCGTCGTCGGGTGCCTCGGCTGCGGCGGCGGCCGCCGGGGTCTGCTGTGCCTGCGGGTCCGCCTCGGGGGCCGTGTCGGGCTCGGGGACGGTCCCGGGTTCGCCCGGGGCGCCGTCGGGAGCCGGGGCGTCCTCGGGGGCGTCCGCCGGGGCGTGGGCGTCCGCGGGGACGGCGGCGGCCTCCGGGGCGGGCTCGGCGGGGCCGCGGGAGGCCTCGGCGGGCGCGTGGACGGCCCGCTGGGCGTGGCCGGGGTCCCGGGCGGGCTCGGCGCTCTCCTCGGCCCCGGCGGCCCGCCGGGCGGCCTCCGCCGAGCCGTCCGGGGCCACCGTGTACGCCTCGGGGGAGATCTCCGGGGCGTACGTCCCGGAGGCGTGCGGCTCGGTGTGCTCGGGGGCGGCACGGCGGTCGCGTTCCGCTGCCGCGGGGTCGTGCGGCGTGTGTGCGGCGCTGCCGTGCGGGGGCGTGTGCTCCTGCGCGTGGCCGAACGGGGGCTGGTCCGCGGGCTGCCGGCCGGCTTCGTCGGGGTGCGGCCCCCAGGGCCCGTCCGCCGGGTCGGGCGCGCCCGTCGCCCAAGGGGCGGCCGCGCCGCCGGGCAGGGTGGCGGGGGGCGTGCCGCCCCACTGCTCGACCAGGGACGACGTGGTGAACTCGCCGGACTCGTCGGGCAGGTCGCCGCCCGCGACGGGGATCGACCACTGGCCGGTCACGTCGTGGCCGGAGGCGTGCGGGGAGTGCGGTGCGCCGGGGGGCGCCGAGGGGTCGTTGAAGGTCCACTGCCCGGTCGCGCCCGGGTGGTACGCGAACCGGTCGTCGCCGACCGTCTGCGGAGTGCCCTGCGGAGCGGGCCAGTCGCCGGCGCCGGCCGGGGCGGCCCAGGTCGCGGAGGGGTCCTCGGGGGGCGCGACCGCTATCTGCGGCGGCACGTACCCGTGGCCCGGCGCGGCGAGCGGGCTGTCGCCGCGGGCGGCCAGGAAGGCGTCGATGCCGCCCTCGGGGAGCTTGACGAAGGCGGTCGCGCCGTCGTCGTAGTCCCCCTGGGGCAGCGGGTCCCAGCGGCTGCCGCCCTGCGGCGCGCCCTGGTCCTGCCCGTTGTCCTGTCCGTGTCCGTGTCCGGGTCCGTGCTGGTCGTCGGTCACGACAGCGCCCTCCCCAGTGCTCGTCGGGCCAGCGCGGCGACGGTGCGCCGCAAGTGCAGTACGGCGGGCGGAAGTTCGGGTACGGAGCCGTCCACGCCCGGCGTCGGGTCGGGGATGCAGGCGGCGGCCACGTACTCCCCGAAGGCGGTCAGCGCCTCCGGGACGATGGCACGGCCGTTGTCCCAGTCGATCAGCCGGGCGACCCACTGCTCGGCCTCCAGCGGGCGCAGCGGCATCGGCGCTATGGCGCCGACGGCGCATCTGACGCCGCGCCGGGCGGGGTCGAGGACCAGCGCCACGGAGGCCACCGCGCGGCCCGGACCGGTGCGTCCGGTGGCCTTGAGGAAGACCTGCGGGGCGTGCAGCAGCGGCACGCGCACGTACCCGATGAGTTCGCCGCCGCGCAGCATGTCCATGCCGGCCAGCAGGTGCGACACCGGGATCTCCCGGCGGGCTCCGCCCGGGCCCGCGATGACCAGGGTCGCTTCCAGCGCGGCCAGCACCGGCAGCGCGTCGCCCGTGGGCGCGGCCGAGGCGATGTTGCCGCCCAGGGTGCCCGCGTTGCGGATCTGCGGCGGTCCCGCGGCGCGCGCCGCGGCGGCGAGCGCCGGGATGAGGGCGGCGAAGTCGGGACGGCCCATGCGGGCGTGCGTCAGTCCGGCGCCGAGCAGTGCGTGGCCGTCCTGGTACTGCCAGCCGCGGATCTCGCTGATCCGGCCGAGGCCGACCAGTCCGGTGGGCCTGAGCTGCCCGGAGTTGACGGCGGCCATGAGGTCGGTGCCGCCGGCCACCGGCACGGCGGCGGGCATGGCGGCCAGCGCCGCCACGGCCTCGTCCAGTGTCGTGGGCAGCGTGACGGCCTGCGCCGCCTGCGGTGCGTGCGTGCTCAAAACCGGCTGCCCCTTCCCGCTGCCCCACCTGGTCCCACCTGTGTTGCCGTACGGTACGTGCTGACAGGGCGGGCGTGGCAACTCTGGCACATCTTCGCCACACCAGAACGCGGGGGTCCGCCAGGAGGCATTCGCCCACGTCATCCGAGACATAATCCGTTTTCGGACGGCATCGCCGGTGTGCGCGAATTGCCACTCTTCGGTGACCCTGACGGGGTTTTTCCCTACGCCTCACGATGGACGCCGTCACCGGTTCGGGGGCGGGCCGTCGATCGGACGCCCGAGGACGCCGGGCCGCCGCTGCCACGGCCGGGGCCCGGACGGCGGACGGTAGCCGACGCCCAGGGCGTCGAGCCGCCGGTAGTGGGCCTCCATCCGCCGCTCGAAGCCGGCGAAGTCGCGCTCCGCCGGCGCGGGCAGGCCGCTCCAGGCGACCTCCGCGAACGCGGCGAGCCGGGGGAACGCCTGGTAGTCCACGCGCGTGTGGTCCTCCATCGCCTCGGTCCACAGGTTGGCCTGGGCGCCCAGCACGTGCCGCGCCTCCTCGGGCGTCAGCTCCGGTGGAACCGGCTCGAACCGGTAGACGTCCTCCAGGGTGCGCACGTAGCCGATCGGCACGGGCTCGTCCGGGCCGTCGTGCTGGCGATGGTCGAGGTACACCTGCTGTTCGGGGCACATCACGACGTCGTGTCCGGCCCGGGCGGCGGCGATCCCGCCGGCGTAGCCCCGCCAGGACGACACGGTCGCGCCCGGCGCGAGGCCGCCCTCCAGGATCTCGTCCCAGCCGATGAGCCGGCGCCCGCGCGCGGAGAGCCACCGGTCGAAGTGGCCGATGAACCAGGACTGCAGGCCGTCCTCGTCGGCGAGCCCGAGTTCCCTGATGCGCGCCTGTGCGGCCGGCGAGGCGCGCCACTCGTCCTTGAGGCACTCGTCGCCCCCCACGTGGACGAACTCCGACGGAAACAGCTCCAGCACCTCCTCGAACACCCCCTCGTAGAAGCGCAGGGTGTCCTCGGCGGGGGCCAGGACATGGGGGCTGATCCCCCACGTGTCCCACACGGAGAGAGCGCCGCGTTCCTCTCCGGAGGCGGAGGCGACGTCGGTGTTGCCGAGTTCCGGATAGGCGGCGATGGCGGCCTGCGAGTGGCCGGGCACGTCGATTTCCGGGACGACGGCGATATGCCGTTCGGCGGCGTACGCGACGATCTCCCGGATGTCGTCCTGGGTGTAGAAGCCGCCGTGCGGCTTCTCGTCCCACAGGGGCGAGGCACGATGGCCGAATTTCGTGCGCGTCCGCCAGGACCCGATCCCGGTCAGCCGCGGATGCCTCCTGATCTCCACGCGCCAGCCCTGGTCGTCCGTCAGATGGAAGTGGAAGACGTTGAGTTTGTGCGCGGCCATCAGGTCCAGATAGCGCAGGACGCCTTCCTTGGGCATGAAGTGCCGGGCCACGTCGAGCATGAGACCGCGCCAGCGGAAACGTGGGGCGTCCTCGACGGTGATCTCCGGCAGGTCCCAGTGCCGGCCGGGGCGCAGCGGGGCCCGGCGAAAGGCGTCGGGGCCGAGGAGTTGCCGCAGGGTCTGCGCCCCCCAGAAGACGCCGGCCGCGCTGCCGCCCGCGATCACCTGGTCGGGGCCGCCGAGGGCCAGCCGGTAGCCCTCGGGGGGCAGCGTGGGGTCGACGGCCAGCCTGATGCGCGGCTCGCCGTCGCCGGGCCCGGCGAGGGGAAGGCCGGTCGCCGCGCCGACCGTCGCCCGCAGCCAGCGCGCGACGCCCTCGGTGCCGGGGCCCGCCTCCAGCCGGGTCTGCGCGTCCAGGCGGCCGTGGCCGCGGGGGTCCCGGGTGATGCTCCGGGGCGCCGGAATGAGATCCATCATCACTCCCTGACCGCGACGGCCGGTCCGCGGACCGGCCGTCGCTGTGCGAGTACGAAGAAACCGGAACCGCAATAGCCGTGACGGTGCGACCCGCCCCCGGAAGAAAGCGCGTACGCCTGGTTCCGGGGCGTTGCGCGGCCTCCGCGGGGCCTGCCGAAGCCGATCCCGCGAGGCTGCGGAACCGCTTTCCCGAGCCATTGCGGCACGCACGCCGAAAACCGCCGAGAAGGCGCCGCGAGGCCTGCGGAACATGATCGGCGAGGCGGCCCGGAAGGGGAAGCGGAAGGAGAGGAGGAAGGAGAACCGGAACGGGAACCGGAATACCTCGCGGCGGTCGCCGAGGGGGAATCGCGGACGCCGACGCGTCCCGCGCGAGGGCGAACACGCCGAAGGCCCCCGAACGCGCCGGAGCGCGCCCCGAGGGCCTCAGGGAAGTGAGCGGGCTACTTCTTGTCGCCGCCCTTGCCCTTGTCGTCGCCGCCGCCCGCCATGGACTCGAAGATCTCCTTGCACATGGGGCACACGGGGTACTTCTTCGGGTCGCGGCCGGGCACCCAGACCTTGCCGCACAGCGCCACGACGGGCGTCCCGTCGAGGGCGCTCGCCATGATCTTGTCCTTCTGGACGTAGTGGGCGAAGCGCTCGTGGTCCCCGTCGCCGTGCGACACCTGCGGCGTCGGCTCCACGAGGGTCCCCGTCCCAGTGCCTCGCTGGGGCTGGGTCTCAGGCTCAAGAGTGCTCATGGCGCCAAGCGTACTGAAGCCGGGCGGGGATGCTCACGCACATCAGTTGAGCGAGGCGTCGTCCGGATAGGTGGCCACCATCGCCAGTTCGCTGCGCTGGCGGCGCAGCACCTCGCGCCAGAGCCGCTCGGGCGCCGGCGAGGAGACGTCCCCGGGCTCCGACTCCACGACGTACCAGGCGCCCTCCACCAGTTCGTCCTCCAGCTGGCCGGGGCCCCAGCCGGCGTACCCGGCGAAGATCCGCAGGGAGCCGAGGGCCGAGGCGAGGAGTTCCGGCGGGGCCTCCAGGTCGACCAGGCCGATCGCGCCGTGCACCCGGCGCCAGCCGAGCGGCGCCCCGTCCCCGGCCGCGCCGCCGGGGATGACGGCGACCCCGAGGGCCGAGTCGAGGGACACCGGGCCGCCCTGGAAGACGACGCCGGGCTCGCCGGCCAGGTCCGCCCAGTCCTGCAGGATGTCGCTCACTCCCACCGGCGTGGGCCGGTTGAGGACGACACCGAGGGAGCCCTCCTCGTCGTGGTCGAGAAGGAGCACCACCGCGCGGTCGAAGTTCGGGTCCGCCAGGGCGGGCGTTGCCACGAGCAGCCGTCCTGTGAGCGAGGACACCTCGGTCATGCCAGACATGATCCCGCATCTTCGCGTGAAGTGGGGGGCCAATGCGGGGGGCGAGGGTGAGGGCAGGTCGGGCGCGTGGGTGCGGTGCGGGCGCACGGGGCGGCCCGGGCGGCCGGCGGTGACCCCTTGTGCCCGCCGGGAAACGGTTCGTGTTGTGACACAGCCATGACGCCGCTGGGCGGTCCTCGGGCTTACTGCCGAGGGGCCGACGGCGATTACTCTGTCTCCTCTGGCCCTGCCCCGACCCAACGGCCCCTGCCCAATCCACCATCCATGGAACGCGAGACACATGACCGTCAACGGCTCTGACGACGTACTGCTTGTCCACGGCGGAACCCCGCTCGAGGGCGAGATCCGAGTCCGCGGTGCGAAGAACCTCGTACCCAAGGCCATGGTCGCCGCCCTGCTGGGCAGTGAGCCGAGCCGGCTGCGCAACGTGCCGGACATCCGTGACGTGCGGGTCGTACGCGGCCTGCTGCAACTGCACGGGGTGACGGTCCGTCCGGGCGAGGAGCCGGGCGAGCTGGTGCTCGACCCGACCTACGTCGAGAGCGCCAACGTCGCCGACATCGACGCCCACGCGGGCTCCAGCCGCATCCCGATCCTCTTCTGCGGCCCCCTCCTGCACCGCCTCGGCCACGCCTTCATCCCGGGCCTGGGCGGCTGCGACATCGGCGGCCGGCCGATCGACTTCCACTTCGACGTGCTGCGCCAGTTCGGCGCGAAGATCGAGAAGCGGGACGACGGCCAGTACCTGGAGGCCCCGCAGCGGCTGCGCGGCACGAAGATCGTGCTGCCGTACCCGTCGGTCGGCGCGACCGAGCAGGTGCTGCTGACGGCGGTCCTGGCGGAGGGCGTCACCGAGCTCGCGAACGCGGCGGTCGAGCCGGAGATCGAGGACCTCATCTGCGTGCTGCAGAAGATGGGCGCCATCATCGCGATGGACACCGACCGCACGATCCGCATCACCGGCGTCGACAAGCTCGGCGGCTACAACCACGCGGCCCTGTCGGACCGTCTGGAGGCCGCCTCCTGGGCGTCCGCGGCGCTGGCGACCGAGGGCGACATCTACGTCCGCGGCGCCCAGCAGCGCTCGATGATGACGTTCCTGAACACCTACCGCAAGGTGGGCGGCGCCTTCGAGATCGACGACGAGGGCATCCGCTTCTGGCACCCCGGCGGCCACCTGAAGTCCATCGCGCTGGAGACGGACGTCCACCCCGGTTTCCAGACCGACTGGCAGCAGCCGCTGGTCGTGGCCCTGACGCAGGCCACAGGCCTGTCGATCGTCCACGAGACGGTCTACGAGTCCCGGCTGGGCTTCACCTCCGCGCTCAACCAGATGGGCGCCCACATCCAGCTCTACCGCGAGTGCCTCGGCGGCTCGAACTGCCGCTTCGGCCAGCGCAACTTCCTGCACTCCGCGGTCGTGTCGGGCCCCACGAAGCTCCAGGGCGCCGACCTGGTCATCCCCGACCTGCGCGGCGGCTTCTCGTACCTGATCGCCGCCCTCGCGGCCCAGGGCACCTCCCGGGTCCACGGCATCGACCTCATCAACCGCGGCTACGAGAACTTCATGGACAAGCTCGTGGAGCTGGGCGCGAAGGTCGAGCTCCCCGGCAAGGCGCTCGGCTAGCACTCACCCGGCCGAACGAACCACGATGGGGCGGTACCCGGATTCCGGGTACCGCCCCATCAGCGTTCTCAGCGGAGGCGCTTACTTGCCCTTGGCGGCTTCCTTGAGCTTGCTGCCCGCGGAGACCTTCACGCTGTAGCCGGCCGGGATCTGGATCGGGTCGCCGGTCTGCGGGTTGCGCGCGGTGCGAGCGGCACGGTGGGTGCGCTCGAAGGTCAGGAAGCCGGGGATGGTGACCTTCTCGTCGCCCTTGGAGACGATGTCGCCGACGACCTCGGCGAACGCGGCCAGCACTGCGTCGGCGTCCTTGCGGGTCACCTCGGCGCGGTCGGCCAGCGCGGCCACCAGCTCACTGCGGTTCATGTTGTTACTCCCGTGTTCTTCTTGCCGTTGAGGCGTGCCACGCGGCGGAGCCGCATGTGGGGCACAGCGAAGTCGATGTGCTCGCGCCCAGGGACGCATCCTGCCCCTACCTGCGGCGGGAAAGCCAATCCGGCACCCGCACGGAGGCGTGAGACAACCCATGTGTGTCACACGAAGGCGCGCCAGGCCGCAACCCTAGAGGGCCGCTCACGGCGCGAGGTTCCGCGACGCGCCGTCGTGGGGGCCGCCGTGGCGATCCTCACAGCCGCCGCGGCCCCCACAAGCCATGCCACAGAGCCTACGAGGCCGACGCGCCCGCCGCCTTCGCAGCATCCCGCACCGCACCGGCCACCGCGCCCGCGACCTTGTCGTTGAACACGCTCGGGATGATGTAGTTCGCGTTGAGCTCGTCGTCGCTCACGACCTCCGCCAGGGCCTTCGCGGCGGCGAGCATCATGTCGGTGTTGACCGTCCGGGACTGCGCGTCCAGCAGGCCGCGGAAGACGCCCGGGAAGACCAGCACGTTGTTGATCTGGTTGGGGAAGTCGGAGCGGCCGGTGGCCACGACCGCGGCCGTCCGGCGGGCGACCGCCGGGTCCACCTCCGGGTCCGGATTCGCGAGCGCGAACACGATCGCGTCCTCGGCCATGGCGGCCACGTCGTCGCCGTCGAGGACGTTCGGGGCGGAGACGCCGATGAACACGTCCGCGCCGCGCACCGCCTGCTTCAGGGTGCCCGTGAGGCCCTCGGGGTTGGTGTTGTCGGCGATCCAGCGCAGCGCCGAGCCGGGGGCCGCGTCGACGAGGTCCTCGCGGTCGGCGTGCACCACGCCGTGGATGTCGGCGACGACCGCGTTCTTCACGCCGGCCGCCAGCAGCAGCTTGAGGATGGCCGTGCCGGCCGCGCCCGCGCCCGACATGACGACCCGCACGTCCCCGACGCCCTTGCCCACGACACGCAGGGCGTTCGTGAGGGAGGCGAGGACGACGATCGCGGTGCCGTGCTGGTCGTCGTGGAAGACGGGGATGTCGAGGGCCTCGCGCAGCCGGGCCTCGATCTCGAAGCAGCGGGGGGCGGAGATGTCCTCCAGGTTGATGCCCGCGAAGCCGGGGGCGATGGCCTTGACGATCTCGACGATCGCGTCGGTGTCCTGGGTGTCCAGGCACAGCGGCCAGGCGTCGATGCCGGCGAACCGCTTGAAGAGGGCCGCCTTGCCCTCCATGACGGGCAGCGCGGCCTTCGGGCCGATGTTGCCCAGGCCCAGCACGGCCGAGCCGTCCGTCACGACCGCAACGGAGTTGCGCTTGATGGTGAGGCGGCGGGCGTCCTCGGGGTTCTCGGCGATCGCCATGCAGACGCGGGCCACGCCCGGCGTGTAGATCATCGAGAGGTCGTCACGGTTGCGGATCGGGTGCTTGGACTGCATCTCGATCTTGCCGCCGAGGTGCATCAGGAACGTACGGTCGGAGACCTTGCCGAGGGTGACGCCCTCGATGTGGCGGAGCTGCTCGACGATCTCGTCGGCGTGCGCGGTCGAGGTCGCCGCGATGGTGACGTCGATGCGCAGCTTCTCGTGGCCGGACGCGGTGACGTCGAGGCCGGTCACCGAGCCTCCGTGGGACTCGACGGCTCCGGTGAGCTGGGAGACCGCGGTTCCGCTCGCGGGCACCTCCAGCCGGACCGTCATCGAGTAGGAGACGCTGGGCGCCGTTGCCATGGCCGACTTCCTCTGCACTGCTGGGTCGCTGGTTTGCCGTCCGATCGTCGCACCTACCGACGAGTACGTGAAAGCCGCCCCTGATTGCGATCGTTTTGTTCTCGGAACGGCACATGAGAGAGCCCACGCCACCAGGTGACGTGGGCCTCTCCGACGTTCATGACACCGACCCGCCATGCTCGCCTCGCGGCAAGTGGTCGCTCGTAGCGACGAAGGTTGGGCCCGGGGGCTTGGATCGGGCCGGTGTCACGTCCAGGCTAACAAACGGATGCCCGAACACCATTCCCGTCCGCGGACTTCACCGGAATCAGTCGGATTCCTCAGTCCCGGAGGAGGTCGGGCACGCCGTCGGCGTCCGGCTCGTCCCGGTCCCCCGACACCACCGTCAGCTGCTGGGTGGCCCGGGTCAGGGCCACGTACAGCACCCGCAGGCCCGCCGGGGACTCGTCCGCGATCTCCGCCGGCGAGACGACGACCGTGGCGTCGTACTCCAGGCCCTTGGCCTCCAGACTGCCGAGGGCCACCACGCGGTCGCCGAGGCCGGCCAGCCAGCGTCTGGCCTCCTCCCGGCGGTTCATCGCGACGACGACGCCGACGGTGCCGTCCACGCGCTCGAGGAGGCGTTCGGCCTCCGCGCGCACGGTCGACGCCAGGGAGCCGCGGACGGCCGTGAACCGGGGCACGACGCCCGTCGACCTGACCGCCGACGGGGACTCGGCGCCGGGCATGGCCAGGGCCAGCACCTTGGCGGCCAGCTCGGCGATCTCGGCCGGGTTGCGGTAGTTCACCGTCAGCTGGAAGCGGCGGCGGGGGCGGCTGCCGAGGGCCTCGTCGCGGGCCTCGGCGGCCTCGTCGGGGTCGGACCAGGAGGACTGGGCCGGGTCCCCGACGACCGTCCAGGTGGCGTGCCTGCCACGGCGGCCGACCATGCGCCACTGCATCGGGGTGAGGTCCTGCGCCTCGTCGACGATGACGTGGGCGTACTCGGTGCGCTCCTGGGCGAGCCGCTCGGCGCGCTCGCGCTGGGTCTCCTCGCGCACCGGCATCAGCTCCTCCAGGCCGGTGAGCTGGTCCAGCGGATCGAGCTCGCGTCTCCTGCGCGGGCGGGCCGGGGCGCCGAGGATCGCCTGGAGCTCGTCGAGCATGGCGATGTCGTGCACCGAGAGCCCGTCCCGCTTGAGGGAGCGGGCCACCTTGCGGACCTCGCCGGGATTGAGGATGCGGCGGGCCCAGCGGCCGAGCCTGCGCTCGTCGGCCATGGCACCGAGGACGGTCTGCGGGGTCAGCTCGGGCCACCAGGCGTCGAGGAAGGCGATGAACGCGTCCTCGGTGCTCACGTCCTCGTCGAAGGAGGAGCGCAGCTCGGCGGCGAGCTCGGGGTCGCTGTGCCGGCCGACCGCGCCGGAGCGCTCCCACAGGGCGTCCAGGAGGAGCCTGCGGGCACGCGGGCGCAGCAGGTTCACCGGGGCGGTGCCGCTGAGGGCGCTCTGGCGGACACGGTCCAGGTCGGCGGCCTCCAGCTCCAGACGGCGGCCGAAGGCGACGACGCGCAGGCGGGTGGGCGGGCCGGCGGGCACGGGCGCCCCGTCGGGCACGTCGGGCTCGTCGAGGGTCGGCTGGACGGGCCGGCCGGCGCCGCGGCCGCCGTCGCTCTCCAGGGCTCCGCGCGCGGCCTTGCGCAGCACCTTCAGCATCCGGTAGGACCCCTTGGCCCGGGCGACCGCCGGAGAGTCGTACAGGGTGGCCTCGGCGCCGTCGACCAGGGACCCGATGGCGCGGATGGCGACCTGGCCCTCCTCGCCGAGCGAGGGCAGCACACCCTCGGTGTACGCCACGAGCAGGGGTGTGGGCGAGACGATCAGGATGCCGCCCGCGTACCGGCGCCGGTCCTGGTAGAGCAGGTAGGCGGCCCGGTGGAGCGCGACGGCGGTCTTCCCGGTGCCCGGGCCGCCCTCGACGTACGTCACGGAGGCGGCGGGGGCGCGGATGACCAGGTCCTGCTCCGCCTGGATGGAGGCGACGATGTCGCGCATGGTGTGACTGCGGGCCTGGCCGAGGGCCGCCATGAGGGCGCCGTCGCCGATGACCGGCAACTGCTCGCCGTCGAGGAAGGCCTTGAGCTCGGGCCGCATCAGGTCGTCCTCGACGCCGAGGACGCGCCGCCCCTTGGAGCGGATCACGCGACGCCGTACGACGCGCCCCGGGTCGACCGGGGTGGACCGGTAGAAGGGGGCGGCCGCGGGGGCCCGCCAGTCGATGACCAGCGGCGCGTACTCCGAGTCGAGGACGCCGATACGGCCGATGTGGAGGGTCTCGGCGATGTCGGCGGTGTCGTCGGGCCGGACGGCCCCCTCCGCGGGGTCCACGGCGGTGTAGGCGCCGTCCGGGCCCTTCTTGCCGTCCTTGCCGAGGAGCAGGTCGATGCGTCCGAAGAGGAAGTCCTCGAACTCGTTGTTCAGCCGGTTGAGGTGGACGCCGGCGCGGAACACCTGTGCGTCCCGCTCGGCGAGCGCGCCGGGCGTGCCGACCTGGCCGCGCTGGGCCGCGTCGTTCATGAGGAACTCCGCCTCGTGGATCTTCTCCTCAAGGCGTCGGTACACCCGGTCGAGGTGTTCCTGTTCGACGTTGATCTCTCGGTCGCGCACCGAATCCGGCGCGATTTCCTCAACCGATCCGACCGCGGTCTCCTGCTGTGCCTGGACGGCCACCGGGCCCCCTTCTGACGTGCTGGGCAGCCGTCAACCGTACGCGAAGGGGGCCCGCGAAGCCATGCGCGGCTACGCGTCGATCTGGACGAGCTTCTTGCCCTCGAAGGTCATGACCTCGAAGTGGTCGATCTCGTTGGTCTTGAAGGCGGCGCCGCCCATGACGTAGAGCGGGTTCTTGGCCTGCTCGGTCTTGGCGTTGGGCAGGCCGTAGCCCCACTCCGGGACGGACCAGGAGGAGACGGTCTCGCGCTCGCCGTTCTTGCCGACGGCGATGAGCGAGCACTTCTCCGGGCCCGACACGTTCTTCAGCTCGACGCCGATCTCGGTGCCCCAGGCCTTCTCGCCCATGGCGACGGTCGCCGAGACCTTGGACGCGGCGTCGGTCGCCGTGACCCGGCTGCTGAGCGTGTCGAAGGTCGCCTTGGCGGAGTTCGCGGACTTGGTGGCGCTCGCCTCGGCGCCCTTGCTCCCGCCGTCGCCGCCGGTCGCCGCCAGCACGGTGAGCGGACCGCCGATGATCAGCGCTGCCGCGGCCGCCACCAGGAAGAAGGAGCGGCGGCGCTTCTGCGCGCGGCGCTCGGACACCTCGTCGACCAGCCGTTCCGCGAGACGCGGGCTGGGGCGGGCGGACAGGGAGTCGCCGATCGCCGGCGTTCCGGTGCCCGGCAGGTCCGCGAGGGCGGCCAGCATCGGTTCCATCCCGGCGAGCTCGTCGAGCTGCTGGGCGCACCACTCGCACCCGGCGAGGTGCATCTCGAAAGCGGTTGCCTCGGCGTCGTCGAGAATGCCGAGGGCGTAGGCGCCGACGGTCTCGTGTTCGCTCGGGCTCGGAGATCCCACTGACCCCTGCATGGGACCAGACATACCCGAACCACCTGCTCCGAATCCCCCGTAACTGCTCATCACGCCGTCACCCCCCGCTCTTCCAGAGCCAGCTTCATCGACCGCAGGGCGTAGAACACCCGTGAGCGCACGGTGCCACTCGGTATACCCAGCGTCTCGGCCGCCTCGTTGACGGTACGCCCCTTGAAGTACGTCTCGACGAGCACCTCCCGGTGGGCCGGGGTCAGGTCGTCGAGCGCGTCGGACAGCGTCATCAGCCACAGCGCCTTGTCGATCTCGTCCTCCGCAGGAATGACCTCCAGCGGCGACGGGTCGACCTCCTGCGGCCGGGCCTGCCGGCTGCGGTGGCCGTCGATGACGATGCGGCGTGCGACCGTCACCAGCCAGGGGCGTACAGATCCGGTCGCTCGATTGAGCTGGCCGGCGTTCTTCCAGGCACGGATGAGCGTCTCCTGCACGACGTCCTCGGCACGCTGCCGATCTCCGGCAACCAGGCGCAGGACATACGCAAGCAGGGGTCCGGCATGCTCCCGATACAGAGCACGCATCAGCTCCTCGTCAGGTTCCGAGGGCTGGGACATGCGATGTCGGGCCCTCGATCCACGTTCATTGGCCACGGCCGCATCCTTGCGCACGCCCACCTCCGGTGTCCGGGGGATCCCCCAGTCGGTCGCTCGACGACGGGTACGCAAGCGGAGTGTGGAGTGTTCAAAACAAGGGGACACTTTTCTTCCGGGTGTCATGACGAGGGGGACATGGGGGCACATTCCCCCCTCGTTTTCTTTGCATTTCCGCCACAGCGACAAGATCGCGGCGACTGCCCGTCGACCGACGCGGGTAAACGGCATGTAATCGAAATCACTTCGACAGTTACGCCCTCGCGCCGCACGAAAGCCGCATACCCGGCAGGGGGTTGTGCGCCCGGCGCACCGTCAACTGCGCGCGAGCGCCGCCCGCCTGCGGTGCCTCGCGACCCGCTCGCGGTTCCCGCAGACCTCGCTGGAACACCAGCGCCGGCGCCGCCCCCGGGACATGTCGACGTAGACGAGGGGGCAGTTGTCCCCCGCGCACTGCCGGAGCCCCGCCCGGGCCACCGGATCGGTGAGCAGCTCCACCGTGTCCCGGGCCACCGCGGCCAGCAGCGCGGCGCATCCCGGCGGCCCGTCCAACGCCCGCACGAGCGAACCGTCTTCGCCGCGCACGGCACGCGGGGTGGGGGGCGCGGACCGGGCCGTCTCGTTCACCCGGGCCAGCGCGCCGTCGTGGGCCGCGCCGCCGTCGTACGGCACGGAGCCGCCCTGGGCGAGCCGGCCGTGGACCAACTGCGCGACGTCGCGGCGCAGTTCCCGGAAGGCCACCGGCCAGGCGGCGTCCGCCCGGGTGAGCGGGGTGTCCGGCGGGACGAGCCCGCAGCCGTGGATCCACGCGCACAACGACCCGACCGAGTCGAGCCGTTCGAAGGGGTGCGCGGTCGCGAGCAGGTCGAGACAGATCCGTCCGGCATCGAACCGCAGCTCGTCCATGCGCGCGTCACCGCCAGCCGAGAAGCACTCCTGAGGAAACCGTTCCTCCCACAGTGCCCGGCCGCGGGCGCGACCGGAACCCCCCGGACTTCCCCGCACGGGCCCATACGGCACGGCCCGCCCCGGCCACCCGCCCCGGGCACCGGGCGTCGGGCGTCGGGCACTGGGCGTCGGGCGCGGGCGTCGGGCACCGGGCGTCGGGCGCGGGCACCGGGCGTCGGGCGCGGGCACCGGGCGTCGGGCACCGGGCGTCGGGCACCGGGCGTCGGGCACCGGGCACCGGGCACCGGGCACCGGGCACCGGGCATCGGGCATCGGGCACCGGGCATCGGGCACCGGGCACCGGGCATCGGGCACCGGGCGTCGGGCACCGGGCGTCGGGCACCGGGCGCGGGCACCGGGCATCGGGCACCGGGCGTCGGGCGTCGGGCGCGGGCATCGGGCGTCGGGCGCGGGCGTCGGGCGCGGGCGTCGGGCGTTGGGCGCGGGCACCGGGCATCGGGCACCGGGCGTCGGGCGTCGGGCGTCGGGCGCGGGCATCGGGCGTCGGGCGCGGGCGTCGGGCGCGGGCGTCGGGCGTTGGGCGTCGGGCGCGGGCGTCGGGCGCGGGCGTCGGGCGTTGGGCGCGGGCGTCGGGCGTTGGGCGCGGGCGTCGGGCGCGGGCGTCGGGCGTTGGGCCTACGCGCCTACGCGCCTACGCGCCTACGCGCCTACGCGTCGGCGTACTTCGCGTCCGAGGCCGGGTCCAGCGCCAGCCGGTAGCCCCGCTTGACCACCGTCTGGATCAGCTTCGGCGCGCCGAGGGCCGTCCGCAGCCGGGCCATCGCCGTCTCCACCGCGTGCTCGTCGCGGCCCGAACCCGGCAGCGCCCGCAGCAGATCCGACCGCGGCACCACCCAGCCCGGCCGCCGGGACAACGCCCGCAGCAACGACATCCCGGCCGGCGGCACCGGCCTCAGACACCCGTCCACCAGCACCGCGTGTCCCCGGATCTCCACCCGGTGCCCGGCCACCGGCAGCGTCCGGGCCCGCCCCGGCAGCTCCTGGCACAGCAGTTGCACGAGCGGTCCGAGCCGGAACCGCTCCGGCTGGACGGTTTCCACGCCCCGCGCCTGCAGCGGCAGCGCGGTGACCGGGCCGACGCAGGCCGGCAGCACGTCATGGTGCAGGGCGCGGACCAGCTCGGACAGCAGCCCGCGTTCCTCCGCCCGCGAGAGCAGGGAGACCGCGGCGGGCGCGCTGGTGAAGGTGATCGCGTCCAGTACGCGCGAGACCGCGGCGTCCAGGAGCCGGTCGAGCGGCGCGATGTCCTCCGGCGGCATCCACCGGTAGACGGGCACCCCCACGACCTCCGCGCCCGCGACCCGCAGCGACTCCACGAACCCGGGCAGCGGCTCGCCGTGCAGCTGGACGGCGACCCGGCGGCCCTCGACGCCCTCCTCCAGGAGCCGGTCGAGGACCTCGGCCATGGACTCGCTGGACGGCGACCACTCCTCCGTCAGCCCCGCGGCCCGCACCGCGCCCTTGACCTTGGGCCCGCGGGCCAGCAGCTCGACGCCGCCGAGCCGGGCGAGCAGCTGTTCGCCGAGCCCCCAGCCGTCGGCGGCCTCGATCCAGCCACGGAACCCGATGGCCGTGGTGGCGACCACGACGTCCGGCGGCTGGTCGATGAGGTCCTTGGTGGCGGCGAGGAGTTCGCCGTCGTCGGCGAGCGGCACGATCCGCAGGGCGGGCGCGTGCAGCACCGCCGCACCGCGCCGCTGGAGCAGCGCCCCGAGCTCCTCGGCCCGGCGTGCGGCCGTCACGCCCACGGTGAAGCCCGCGAGGGGTCCGTGTTCTACGGCGCTCCGGGGGCCGGTGGCCGGTTGCTGCTGTTCCTCGTACATGGCTCTCGTCCCGCTAGATTCGCGTTCCCACCTACATGCCGACGAGCCTGTCAACGGCGCGTGACAGGCTCGGTTCGGCTTCATGTCGCCAGTGTTACGTCACACCTCGGCGTAGCTGAGCTGCGGCTTCGCCTCGGACGCCGTGCTGGACGCGGTAACCCTGCCCGCCGGGCGGCGAAGGTATACGGCCCAGGTGACGACGAAGCAGGCCGCGTAGAAGGCGAGGAAGGCGACGAACGCGCCGGTGCCGGAGCCGTAGGAGAGGAACGACTGACGGAACGCCAGGTTGATGCCGACTCCGCCGAGCGCGCCGACCGCGCCGATCAGTCCCATGGAGGCGCCGGACAGCCGGCGTCCGTAGGCGGCGGCCTCGTCGCCCTCCAGGCCCCTGGCGACGGCCTTCGCCTGGAAGATGCCCGGGATCATCTTGTACGTCGACCCGTTGCCGAGTCCGCTGAGCACGAACAGCACCACGAAGGCGGCCACGAAGAGGGGCAGCGACTTCTGCATGCTGGCGAAGACCAGGACGGCGGTGGCCGCGGCCATGCCGACGTAGTTGTACAGGGTGATCTTCGCGCCGCCGTACCTGTCGGCCAGCCAGCCGCCCACCGGACGGATCAGCGAGCCGAGCAGCGGGCCGATGAAGGTGAGGTAGGCCGCCTGGAGGGGCGTCCGGCCGAACTGGTTGGTCAGGACCTGCCCGAAGGCGAAGCTGTAGCCGATGAACGAACCGAAGGTGCCGACGTAGAGGAAGGACATGATCCAGGTGTGCGCGTCCTTCGCAGAGTCGATCGCGGCGCCGGTGTCGTTCTTCAGGGTCGCCAGGTTGTCCATGTACAGCGCGGCGAGCGTCGCGGCGATGACGATCAGCGGGATGTAGATGCCGAGCAGCACCCGCGGTCCGCCGCTCGCGCCGATGACGGCGAGGGCGATCAGCTGGATGACCGGCACGCCGATGTTGCCGCCGCCCGCGTTGAGCCCCAGGGCCCACCCCTTCTTACGGAGGGGGAAGAAGGCGTTGATGTTGGTCATGGAGGAGGCGAAGTTGCCGCCGCCGATGCCCGCGACCAGGCCGACCAGCAGGAACGTGGTGAAGGAGGTTCCCGGCTTCATCACCGCGAACGCGGCGACGCTGGGGATCAGCAGCAGCCCGGCGGAGATGATCGTCCAGTTCCGCCCGCCGAAGAGCGCGACGGCGAAGGTGTACGGCACCCGCACGACCGCCCCGACCAGCGTCACCATGGACGTCAGCAGGAACTTGTCGGCGGGGGTGAGGCCGTACTCCGGGCCCATGAAGAGCACCAGCACCGACCACATGGTCCAGATCGAGAACCCGATGTGCTCGGAGAGGACCGAGAAGAGGAGGTTGCGGCGGGCGACCTTCTCGCCCTTCTCGTTCCAGAACGTCTCGTTCTCCGGGTCCCACTCCTCGATCCAGCGGCTCCCCTTCCTCGCGGGGGACGGGGGTGCGGGGGCTGTACTCGGGGCTGTCATGACGCCTCCACGTGCTCCGGGCTCGGGTGGTTCGGGGGGATGAGCGGTGATGAGTCCCGAAGGTAGGGAGGGCGCGTTTCCGTGCTGTGGCTGTGGGTGACCGGAAAGGAACGTTGCTCTCACCTTGCGCGTGGGCCCGGTGAGAGGTCACGGCGAGCACTCAGCCGCGGGGCGGCTGCCCGTAGGGGTGGGGAGGCTGCGGCGGGTACGGGGCCGGGGGCTGCTGGGGGTGGGCCTGGGGGTACGGCTGAGGCTGGGGCTGCGCGTGCTGCTGGGGATACGGCTGCTGCCCGTAGGGCGCGGGCTGTGCGTACGGCGCGGGCTGCTGCTGGGGGTACGGCTGAGGCTGCCCGTACGGCGCGGGCTGCGGCTGGGCGTACGGCGCGGGCTGCTGCTGGGGGTACGGCTGGGGCTGCCCGTAGCCGTCCGGGCCGGTGGGTGCGCCGCCGTACGGGCCGTGGGGGCCGTAGGGGCCGGGGGCCCGGGGCGGGAGACCGGCGCCGTACGGGTTCTGGCCCTGTCCGGCCGCCATGGCCGGCGTCAGATACCGCACCTGCCGGTTCGCGTCGGTCACCGGGACGAACCCGGCGGCCCGCAGCCGGGCGGCGGCCCTGGCGTTGCGGCGGCGGTTCACGGCGAAGCCGATGCCGCAGACGAGCATCAGGACGGCCCAGATGACGCCGGCGACGACGAAGTCGGTGTCCGCGGCGCCGAGCCGCACCCCGAGGATCGCGCAGCCCGCGGTGGCGCCCAGCGCGCCGTACCCCATGCGCCTCTCCGCGTTCTTGCCGGTGAGGTCGAAGGTGATGCGGGTCTTGAGGAGCTCGAAGGCGTCCGGGGCCGCCGGCGGCAGGGAGACGCCGTCATGGGCGTTCGGGTACCGCGCCCAGTTCTGGGCGGCCCGCGCCCGTGCCTGCGGGCCGGGATCGGGGACGATCAGCATCTTCAGCGTGCTGTTGCGCGACCCGCCGTGCCGGACGTCCACGTACTCGTAGCCGAACTCCTGGGCCACGCACGCGAGTCGGGCCAGCTTCCTCACCGAGGCCATCGGGCTGGTGAGCTCGACGGGCTGACCTCCCGCCATCGACCGCAGCATGTTCCGCACCTGCCGCTTGCTCACCGGCACTCATCTCCCCCACCGGGCGGACCCTCGGACCGCCGGACCGCTGTTCACTTGCGCAACGCCGGGCAGTCTTCCATACGCCCGCGGCCCGCACCGGAGGCGGCCGACCCCGTTCGACCTGGCCTGACGCCCGGAGAGCCCACGGGGGCGCGGCCGTTCGGCCGCGCCCCCGTGGGGCAGCCCGTCTCAGGCGCGGTGCGTGCCCGTCCGGCCGTCCGGCCACAGGCGGGGCCTGCGGCGGGCCGCAAGGTCCTCGACCCAGCCGAAGCAGACGACGCAGACCGCGGTCAGCAGCCAGACGGCCGGCAGTTGCGGCCACGGACTCTGCAGGATCCAGGGAGCGTCCGCTTCCAGCCACGGCACGTCCCACAGGCGGTCCCACAGCCCCTCCACGACCGTGATGCACACGTTGTGCCACAGATAGATCGTGACGGCACGGGAGTTGAGCAGCGTGATCAGCCGGTCCCATCGGCGCAGCCGGGCCGGCCACTCGCTCCAGGAGGGGCTGATGTGCAGAAGCAGCAGCACGGCCGCGAAGGACCACAGGGACTGGCCGAACGGCATGTCGTCGAGGTCGTGGCCCTCGTGCAGGTCGTGGCTCAGCGCGTACCAGAGGCCGAGGGCGGCCACCGCCGGGGCCAGCGAGGGAACGACGTAGCGGGGCAGTCTGCGCAGGACGCCTTCCTGACGCGCCATGCCCAGCAGCCAGCACGCGCCGAACGTCCCGAAGTCGCTGAGATTCGACTCCAGTCGCCAGCTGGGCACCGTCAGCGCGCCGAACTCCAGGGCCGCGCACAGCGCGATCGGCGCGAGGATCGTCGGCCAGGGCACCCGGCGCAGGGCGCGCAGGAGCAGCGGGGAGAGCAGGACGAACCAGAGGTAGGCACGGATGTACCAGAGGGGAACGCCCAGGTCGGAGGACCAGCCGTCGCCGATCAGCCCCTGGATCCCGGTCAGGCCGTCGGCGTACGGCGGGTCGCTCACCGGCAGGATCCAGAAGGTGAGGTGGAGCCACCACCAGCCGGGGTGCCCCTCGGCGTCCGGGCCCCAGCCTCCCGCCAGCATCCCCGTCACCCCGACCGCGCCCAGCAGCCACAGCGGAGGCAGCAGCCGGCGCAGCCGTCCCCGCGCGACCTCCAGCGCGGGCCGTCTGCCCAGCGAGCGGGCCATGAGGTCGCCGGCGAGCGCGAACATCACGCCCATGGACGGGAAGACGATGGGCAGCCAGGCCCAGCCCATCAGGTGGTAGAGGACGACGCGGAAGAGGGCGACGGCACGCAGGAGGTCGAAGTAGCGGTCGCGTCCGCCGCCCTTCTTCTTCCCGCCCGCCTCCCCCGCCGCGTCCTCGCGCGGAGCCGCGACGGTGTTCGGCGTCGGAGTCGGCGGTCCGGGCAGCTCGGGCAGTTCGGGCAGTTCGGCCGTGGTCTCGGTCGGGTGGGTCGGGTGGGTCGGGCGGGTGCTCACAGGGCCGTTCCTCCGTCCGGGCTCGCGGCCGGCGCGCCGGGCGGCGCGGCCACCTGTCCCTTGCGGCGCAGCTTCTGCCAGCGCAGCCGGCCGCCGGTGAGGGCGGTGATCCAGGACTGGAGCAGGACGATGTACATCAGCTGGCGGTACAGCATCTGCTGGAGCGGCAGGGAGATCAGCGGGGTGAGCCGCTCCTTGTCGAGCACGAAGGCGTAGGCGGCGCAGCCGGCCTGGACGGCGAGGACGCCGAACCAGGCGACGACGGTCCTGCCGGTCGGGCCGAAGAGCAGGCCGTAGACGAGGAACAGGTCGATGAGCGGGGCGAGCAGCGGGGCGACGACCATGAAGAGGGAGACGAGGGGCAGGCCGACCCGGCCGAAGCGGCCCGACGCGCCCCCTTCCACGAGGGCCCGGCGGTGCTTCCAGATGGCCTGCATGGTGCCGTAGCACCACCGGTAGCGCTGCGACCACAACTGCTGCACGGACTCGGGAGCTTCGGTCCAGGCGCGCGCCTTCTCCGCGTACACGACGTGCCAGCCGTCCCGGTGGACGGCCATGGTGATGTCGGTGTCCTCGGCGAGGGTGTCGTCGCTCATCCCGCCGACGCGGTCCAGCGCGCTGCGGCGGAACGCCCCGACGGCGCCCGGGATGGTGGGCATGCAGCGCAGGACGTCGTACATGCGGCGGTCGAGGTTGAAGCCCATCACGTACTCGATGTGCTGCCAGGCGCCGATGAGGGTGTCTTTGTTCCCGACCTTGGCGTTGCCGGCGACCGCGCCGACCTTGGGGTCGGCGAAGGGCTGCACGAGCTCGCGGACCGTGGCGGGCTCGAAGACGGTGTCGCCGTCCATCATGACGATGAGGTCGTGCCGGGCGTTGGCGATGCCCCGGTTGAGGGCGGCGGGCTTGCCCGCGTTGAGCTGGCGGACGACGCGGACGCCGGGGAGCTGCAGGTCCTCGACGATGCGGGCCGTGCCGTCGCTGGAGCCGTCGTCGATGACGAGGATCTCGATCGGGTGCTCGCTCCTCATCAGCGAACGCACCGTGTTCTCGATGCACTTGGCCTCGTTGTAGGCCGGGACGAGCACGGACGCCGGTTCGGTGACGGGCGCGTCGGGCCCCCAGACGAACCCCTTGCGCCGGGTCCGGCGGGTGTGGATCGCGGACAGCAGCAGCATCAGGCCGAAGCGGGCGAAGACGAGGACGCCGATGACGGCGAGGCCGACGACCAGGACGCCGGTGATGTCGTCGGAGGCCGCGACCAGGAAGACCCAGGCCTTGCCCTTCCACAGGTCGAGCCCGGTCACCGGGGTGTGCGCGCTGGGGGCGTGCAGGGCCTCGGTGAGGTTCTCGAACCGGTATCCCTTGCCCTGGAGTTCGGGCAGGTAGGTGTCGAGGGCCTGCACGGTCTGGTGGCGGTCGCCGCCGGAGTCGTGCATGAGGACGATGGCGCCCTTGCCGCCCCGCGGGGTGGCGTTGCGGATGATCTGGCGCACGCCGGGCCGCTGCCAGTCCTCGCTGTCGGCGGTGGTGAAGACGGTGAGGTAGCCGCGGGTGCCGACGTACTCGGTGACCGGCCAGGACGCGTTGTCGAGGGCGTCCGCGGTGGAGGAGTAGGGCGGCCGGAAGAGGGAGGACCGGATGCCCGCCGCGCCCGCCAGGGCCAGCTGGTTCTGGGTGAGCTCCCAGTCGATGCGCTGCTTCGACTGGTAGGAGAGGTCGGGGTGGTTGAAGGTGTGCAGGCCGATCTCGTGGCCCTCGTCGACCATCCGCCGGACCAGGTCGGGGTAGCGGGAGGCCATGGTGCCGGTGATGAAGAAGACGGCGTGGACGTGGTGCTTCTTCAGGACGTCGAGAACCTGGGGGGTCCACTTCGGGTCGGGGCCGTCGTCGAAGGTGAGCACGATCCGGTGGGCCGGGACGTCCAGGCCGGTCTGCCGTCCGCCGCGGGTGTCGACGACCGGGCCGCCGTCGAGGATCTTCTGCGGCACCTTGTCGGAGGCGGCCTCGGGGTGGATGCGGTAGTCGGCGAGGATCTCGCTGTGCACATAGCCGCGCAGCATCAGCATCGCCATCATCGCGAAGAGCACGAGCAGCGGCAGCAGATGGCGCAGCCGCAGGGGCACCAGCCGCCTGCGCGCGGCAGCCGGCTCGGAACCCTGGGGGACGCCGCCGGCTGCGTGTCCCGCGGCCCGTCCGCGCGTCTGTCGCGAGCCGGACCGCCGGCCGGCCCGCCGCCCGCCGGGCGGCTCACCCCCGGAGGGTCCCCCCGGCGGCGAGGAGGTGGGCGCGGCCTGGCCGCCGGTCGCGTGCGCGGGCTGCCCGACGGGGGATCGTCGGGCCGAACGCCGGCTGGTACGTGGTGCCATGAGAGGTGGTTCTCCGGGGACGAGAGGACGGACGGACGGACCGCACCGGGACTGTGCGGCGGGGTCGGGTGGTGAGGTCGGGTGGTGAGGTGCGGAAAGTGAGGGCCGGGGCCCGGGGGCCGGGCTCTGGGGCGGGCGCGCGGGCGCGGTCCGGGGGCGGCGCCCCGGCGGCCGCGCCGGCCCGGCGGAGCCCGGTGCCTGGACGGGGTGATGGAAGCCCGACGCGGGAGTCGGACACGGGGGTCGGACACGGGAGTCGGCCGACGCGGACCGGGTCACGGTCGGACGGCTGGGTTCCGGTCACCGGGGGCGAGCGGGGAGGCGGGCCGCGGGGTTCGGGCGGCCCGGCCGGCATCGAACCGCCGGTCGCGGCGGCGCTACCGGCTGGGCGCCGGGACTCGGGACCGTCGGCTCGCGCTCGTGCGCGCCGGACGGCCGCGTGCCCGGGACGCCGGTGCCTTGTCCCGGACGCCGGTGCGTTGTCCCGGACGCCGGTGCCGTGTCCCGGAGCGGCGCGCTGTTCGGCGGCCGTCAGACCGCCGGACGGACTCCGGGAGCGGCCGTGCCCCGGGCCTTGCGTCGGCTCGGGCACGCCCCCCTCGGTCCGCCGGCGGCCCGGCGGAGTGGACTCAGGCTGCCGGGCTGGAGGCCGCCGGGGCCGGTTCCGGCGGGCCGCCGGCGACGGTGGTGGAGGCCCCTCCGGCCGGGGACGGCGAGGAGCTCGCCGACGGCGACGCGGCCGGTGAGGACGCGGGCGGCGGCGTGGACGGCGTCGGCGCGAGCACCGGGCTGCTGGGCTTGGGGGCCGCGGAGGCCGAGGCCGTCGGGCCGGCGCTCGGGCGGGCGGACCCGCTCGCGGCCGGCCGCGTCGCGGCGGACGCACCGGACGACGGAACCGCGCTGCCCGAGACCGCCGGCGCCGCACTCGCCCCCGGCTTGCCGGAGGCCGCTCCCGGTGCGGAGGCGGTGGCCCCCGCGCCGTCCGGCAGGCCGGACCCGGGCCGTCCGGGTCGCGGAGTTCCGGAGCCGTCGGGCGCCGGCGTGCTGTCGACCTTGCCGGCCGCCGGCTTGTCGTCGCCCTGGCCCGGCACGGGGAGCGGCAGCCAGGGTGCGCCGGCGTTGCCCGACAGCAGGGCGGCCACGATGACCACGGCGTAGGCCCCGCACGCGGTGCCCACGAGGATGCCGATGCGGCGGAACGTGCGGCTGCGCCGTCCCGATTCGTCGACGAACACCGGGACGTCGGACGCGGCGTCCGCGCCGCCGGCCCGCCCCTGCAGAGGGTCGAGCTGGACCGTCACCTCGCCCGCGTCGCGGTCCTCGCCGTCCGTGCCGCCGGGAAGCTCTCCCCAGGGATCCCGGAGATCGCTCGACCGTTCGTTTTCGGAAAGGCTGTTCGAGGTTTCCGCGGTCGCCCGCGGGCCGCTTCCACGCGGTAAGTCCATCAAAGACCGGTATCTTCCACCCTCCCCGGGCGCGGACATCAGAGGTTGCCCTCCCACCCCGGAAAAGCTCTGGGATGCTGCCCCCACGACCGGCACGTCCCGGGTCGGCGGGGCCGCTTCGGGCCACTTCGGTTGGGCGTCTTCTCGCCAGTTCTTCACTTGCGCACTTCCCCCCACGGAACAGTTCCGGGTGCGCCACGACCCTGAGCAAAGCCGACGAAACCAGGCCCCCACCCGGCTCTCGCGCCCCATTTACCCCATTGCGCTCAGGTCGACGAATCTAGCGCAGGCATGGGCCCCGTGTGCGCGATGTGTCATTTATGGTCAGAAGTCATGTTCATGCTTATGTCTGAAAATCACTCCTTCCAGGGCCGCCGAACCCGGGCTTCAGAGCCCTCGGCCCGGCAGGCGAGCCCCCGCGGCACACGGCGAGCCGAGGGACCAGCCTCTTTCGGCGCGCGGGTGACACAGGGGACAAAGGGGCCGGATCGCCGGGACCGGAGGCCGTCGATCCAGGCTGGCCGGAAAGCTCCCTACCGCGAGAAGCAGAATGCCCGTTTCCTCCGGAATCAGAAGAACAGTTGCGCACGGGCGCCCTCCCCCGCCGGCCGGCGTCCGCGCCTCGGGAGACCGGCAACCCCTCAGGAGCCCAGGGCCGTGGGCTCAGGGCCGGGGGCTGGGCTCAGGGCCGGGGGCCACACAACACAGAAGACCCCGCCCCCTGAGGGGGCGAGGTCTTCATGTCACATGGGATGAGTGGAGATGGCGGGAATCGAACCCGCGTCCAACGGTGCAGAATCAGGGCTTCTCCGTGTGCAGTTCGCTGTGATTTTCTCGGCCCCGGCGATCACGCGAACAAGTCGCCGACGGGCCCAGCCACTGTTTGATTTCCCATCGAGCCCCGTGACCGGGCCCGATGGTTTAGTTCCCTAGATTATGCCAGGATCCGGGTCGGGAACACTCCCGGGCTGACACCCTTTTAGGGTCCTACATCACTGCTTATTAGGCAGCGAGGGCGTAGGACTGGGAATCGCTCTTGGTATTGGCGATTATTTTTTGCGACATATGGTTTACGAGATCATTGCCGCTTCCTCGACACGCTTCCCCTGCTTCGACAGCCGCTGTCGAAACCGATCATCCCCATGTTGTTTTTTCAATCCCTCCGAGGAGGGCCCGTGCCCACTGCGGGGCACACAGGCCATCGTACGTGACCGACGCCCGTCGATGCCACTGCATTCACGGCGGCCGCGTTCCCCGCGGCCGTGCCCGCCCGGCTACGCGTGCCGCTGCTTGCGCTTGGCCGCCGCGATCACCCGGTCCGTCTCCCGGCGGTCCTGCTTCTCGCGCAGGGTCTGCCGCTTGTCGTACTCCTTCTTGCCCCGGGCCAGCGCGATCTCGGCCTTGGCCCGGCCGTCCTTGAAGTAGAGGGCGAGCGGCACGATCGTGTGGCCCGTCTCCTCGGACTTCACCGCGAGCTTGTCGATCTCCTCGCGGTGCAGCAGCAGCTTGCGCTTGCGGCGCGCCGAATGGTTCGTCCAACTGCCCTGGCTGTACTCGGGGATGTGGGCGGCGTGCAGCCACGCCTCGTTCCCCTCGATCTGGACGAAGCCGTCGGTCAGCGAGGCGCGGCCCTGGCGCAGCGACTTCACCTCGGTGCCGGTGAGGACGAGGCCCGCCTCGTAGACGTCGATGATCGCGTAGTCGTGGCGGGCCTTCTTGTTCTGCGCGACGATCTTGCGCTTGCCGTCCTTGACCTTGCCGGTCGGGGCCGCCGCGCCCTGCTTCGGCTGGGATTCCTTCGGTACGTACATTCCCTTGCTCATAGTCCCGCCATTTTCGCATCCGGAGGCGGTCCGAGGGAAAGCCGATTACGCAGCCGTCCACGGGAACGCTCAGGACGCGCCGCCCAGTCCGCTCAGCACGGTCTCCGCCCGCTTCAGCGCACCGTCGTCCGCCTCCAGATCGGGCGTGATGCCCCGGCCGTCGACGGCGTGGCCGGAAGGGGTGCGGTAGTGCCCCACGGTCAGCTCGGCGACCGAGCCGTCGGGCAGCCGGCGCGGCATCTGCACCGAGCCCTTGCCGAGGGTGCGCGAGCCCACCACGACGGCGCGGCCCCGGTCCTGCAGCGCCCCGGTCAGCAGCTCGGCCGCGCTCATCGTGCCGCCGTCGACGAGCGCGACCAGCGGGCGGCCGGTGTCGCCGCCGGCCTCGGCGTGCAGGGCGCGCTGGTCGCCGTCGACGTCATAGGTGGCGACGAGGCCGCCGTCGAGGAAGGCGGACGCGGCCGCGACGGCCTCGGTGACCAGTCCGCCGGAGTTGCCGCGCAGGTCCAGCACGATCCCGGCGCCGGGCGGGGCGTGCTCGACGGCGCTGCGGACGCTGTCGCCGACGCCCCTGGTGAACGCGGCGACGGTGATGACGGTGATGCCGCCGGAGAGCTCGTGGACGGTGACGGAGTCCGTGGACAGCAGCGCCCGGCGCAGGGTCTCGGTCCACGCGCGCGTGCCGCGCTCCAGGCCGAGACGGACGGCGGTGCCGGCGGGCGCGTCCTTCATGTCACCGCGCAGTAAGGAGACGACGTCGGTGACCGGGAGGCCGTCCACGGGCCGTCCGTCGACGCTGCGCAGCCGGTCGCCCGCGTGGACCCCCGCGTCGGCCGCGGGCGACCCGGACTGCACCTTGGTCACCTCGATCCGGCCGTCCCGCTCGCGCCGCGCCTCCAGGCCGACGCCGGTGTACCGGCCGTCGAGGGAGTCCTGGAACTCCTGGTACTCGCCCTCGGAGTAGACCGCCGCCCAGCGGTCGCCGCTGCGGCTGACGGCGCGCTCGGCGGCCTCCATCGGGGACTTGCCGTCCGCTGCGGCCTCCTCGGCCGCCCGCGTCACGTCCTCGGCGTGTCCGGCGGAGGCGGTGGAGCGCGCCGGGCCCGGGGAGCCCGCGTGTCCCTCGCCCCACTGCTGCGGCAGCGACCCCGTCGCCGCCCCGGCGACCAGGACGCTCGCGAACACCAAGGTCAGGGCGGCCCCGCGGCCGAAACGGCGGGGCTGACAGAACAGGTCACGGCCTGACATGGCGGTGAGTCTAGGGGAACGCGAAGGGCCGTACGGTCGGTTGACCGTACGGCCCAGCGGGGCGTGCGTCACACTCCGGGGCGCGTGCGTCACACCTTCAGGTACTTGCGCAGCGCGAAGAACGCGGCAAGTGCGGGCATCAGCAGGCTGGTCGCGAGGATGAGCGGGAGCTTCGTCAACACGGCGTCCCAGCCGATGAAGTTGATCAAATTCAGCTTCTCGGACAGGGCCAGACCGTGGTCGATGATGAAGTACCGCGCGATCACCAGGAATCCGCAGGCGACCGTGCCGCCGATGAGCCCGGCCACCGCGGCCTCGGCGATGAACGGCGCCTGGATGTAGAACCCGGAGGCGCCGACGAGCCGCATGATGCCCGTCTCGCGCCGCCGGCTGAACGCCGAGACGCGCACGGTGTTGACGATCAGCATCAGGGCCACCACGAGCATCAGCGCCATGACCGCCCGCGCGGCCCAGTTCATGCCGTTGAGGAGCCCGAAGAGGTTGTCCAGGATGCCCTTCTGGTCCTGCACCGACTGCACGCCGTCGCGCCCGTCGAAGGCGGTCGCGATGACCTGGTACTTCTCCGGGTCCTTCAGCTTGATGCGGTACGACTCCTGCATCTGGTCCGGCGTGAGGGAGCTGGCCAGCGGGGAGTCGCCGAACTGCTCCTTGTAGTGCTTGTACGCGTCGTCCTGCGACTCGTACGTCACCTTCTCGACGACGCCCATCTTGTCGAGGTCGGACTTGATCTGCTTCTTCTGGTCCGCGGTGACCGCGCCCTTGGCGCAGTTGGCGTCCGACTCGGCGTCGCTCTTGTTGCAGAGGAAAATCGAGACGTTGACCTTGTCGTACCAGTAGCCCTTCATCGTGTTGACCTGATCGCTCATCAGGAGCGATCCGCCGAAGAGCGCCAGGGACAGGGCGACGGAGACGATGACGGCGAAGGTCATCGTCAGGTTGCGGCGGAGACCTACGCCGATCTCCGACAGTACGAACTGGGCGCGCATGGCGTGTTGTTCAGGCCTTTCCGGGGACGTCCGCCGGGGCGGGCGCGATGGCGGGAGCGGTCAGTGCTGGTAGCCGTAGACGCCGCGCGCCTGGTCACGGACGAGGCGGCCCTGCTCCAGCTCGATGACGCGCTTGCGCATCTGGTCCACGATGTTCTGGTCGTGCGTGGCCATCAGCACGGTCGTGCCCGTCCGGTTGATCCGGTCGAGCAGCTTCATGATGCCGACGGAGGTCTGCGGGTCGAGGTTGCCGGTGGGCTCGTCCGCGATCAGCAGCTTGGGCCGGTTCACGAAGGCGCGCGCGATGGCCACGCGCTGCTGCTCGCCGCCGGACAGCTCGCCCGGCATCCGGTCCTCCTTGCCGCCGAGTCCGACGAGATCGAGCACCTGCGGCACGGACTTGCGGATCTCGCCCTTGGACTTGCCGATGACCTCCTGCGCGAAGGCGACGTTCTCCGCCACCGTCTTGTTCGGCAGCAGCCGGAAGTCCTGGAAGACCGTTCCCAGCTGGCGGCGCATCTGCGGCACCTTCCAGTTGGAGAGACGGGCGAGGTCCTTGCCCAGGACGTGCACCTGGCCGTGGCTGGTCCGCTCCTCACGGAGGACCAGCCGCAGGAAAGTGGACTTTCCGGAGCCGGAGGACCCGACGAGGAAGACGAACTCGCCCTTCTCCACTTCGAGGGAGACATCCCTGAGTGCGGGGCGGGTCTGCTTGGGGTAGACCTTGGAGACGTTGTCGAATCGGATCACGGATGCACCACGGGTCGCCGGGGGTAGATGAGCGTGACCATACGCGAACCGGGGAGGGCGGCGCAGGCGTCGGGAGGGGTTGGGTGGGGCTTGTGCGTTTTTGTGCGGGACTTTGTACGCCCTCCGCTCTTCGGGTGAGCCGCGCGGCCCCCGGAGGAACCTGGCAGAGTGGAGGGGGAACGTTCCCGTACCCCGAAGCGTTGTCTCCATGGAACCGGTGCAAGGAGGGCGAGGCGCATGACGTACGACCGGCTGGTGTGCGCTAACTGCGCTGCGCCCGTGAGCGAGGGCCGGTGCCCCGTGTGCCGCGCGAACCGCGAGCGGCTGCAGCAACAGGAGAACTTCCTCGCGAATCTGAACCCCATGGCGCTGATCGCCCTGCTGGCGGTGCTGGTCGCGGCGGTGGCGCTGCTCGCCCACCAGACCGCCTAGTCCCGCACTGCATCGCGCGAAGGGCCCGGAGCTGATCGCTCCGGGCCCTTCGCGCGTACGTCACGTACGGGTACCGCTACCCAGCGTCAGGCAGCGGCCCCGCCGCGGCCTGCCGCGAGGCGCGGCAGCACGCGGAAGCCGACGCCGCCGGCGATCATGGTGGCGGCGCCGACGATCAGGAACGTGGTCTGGCCTGCGCCGGTCTCGGCGAGCTCCTTGCCGCCGCCCTGCGCGGTGTTGTCGGCGGCCACGGCCGAGGTGTCGGTCAGCGCGGAGCTGCCGACCTCCTGGGTCGAGGTGCCGTCGGCGCCGGTACCTCCGGTGGTGGAGCCGCCGATACCGCCCGTGGTGGAACCACCGGTGGAGCCCGACCCCGAACCGCCGGTGGAGTCGTCGCCGCCGGTGGAGCCCGAACCGCCGGTGGAGCCCGAACCGCCGGTCGTGGAACCGCCGGTCGTGGAACCGCCGGTGGTGGAGCCGCCCGTGGTGGAGCCGCCGCCCGTCGTGCTGGAACCGCCCGTGGTCGAGCCGCCCGTGGTGGAGCTGCCGCCCGTCGTGGTCGAACCGCCGGTGGTCGTGCTGCCGCCCGTCGTGCTGGAACCGCCCGTGGTCGAGCTGCCGCCGGTCGTGGTGGAGCCGCCCGTGCCGGAGTCGCCGCCGGTGCTGGACGTTCCGCCGATGGAGACCGACCCGCCGACGGATGCCGCGCCACCGGCGGAGGAGTCGCCGCCGGTGGAGGAGTCGCCGCCCGTGGACGAGCTGCCACCGGTCGAGGAGTCGCCGCCGGTGGAGGAGTCGCCGCCGGTCGAGGAGTCACCGCCCGAGGAGTTCGTGCCGCCGACGGTGCAGATCCCGATCGGGCAGGGGTCCTCGCCCGTCTGCGGAGTGACTTCGTCCCCGCCGGACGTCGACACAAGGCCGCTGAGACCGCCCTCGTCACCGGCGGCCGAGGCGACCCCGGCGACCGTCAGCGAGGCGCCCGCGGCGATCACGGCACCGGCGGCTATGCGCGCGACCCGGATCCGTGTCTTCTTCGTCATATGGTTGCTACCCCCAGTAGCTGAATCGTCGATGAGGCCGCGCTCGGGGCTGTGATCGACGGAGGTAGCTGAGATGTAGCTGAAGCCCCCCGGTTCACATGCGCCCCGAAGATACGCATGCCACACTGCACCTTCCCCATTTTTCAAAGCATCGTCAAGGTCGTTGCGCACGCAATGTCCAAGTCGGGGGGCTTTGCGCGATGTCGGTGCTGTGAATGTGACCTAAAAAGGCAACCGCCCCTACCTGAGGGGCGGTTGCCTTGTCGACAAACCTATTTCTCCTGCTGCTTGCGCCAGCGAATTCCCGCTTCCAGGAACCCGTCGATCTCACCGTTGAACACGGCTTCGGGGTTGCCGACCTCGAACTCGGTGCGCAGGTCCTTGACCATCTGGTACGGGTGCAGGACGTACGAACGCATCTGGTTGCCCCAGGAACTGCCGCCGTCCTTCAGGGCGTCCATCCTCGCCCGCTCCTCTTGGCGCTGACGCTCCAGCAGCTTGGCCTGGAGGACGTTCATCGCGGTCGCCTTGTTCTGGATCTGCGACCGCTCGTTCTGGCAGGAGACGACGATGCCGGTGGGGAGGTGGGTCAGACGCACCGCGGAGTCGGTGGTGTTGACGCCCTGGCCGCCGGGACCGGAGGAGCGGTACACGTCCACGCGCAGTTCGGACTCGTCGATCTCGATGTGGTCGGTCTGCTCGACCACCGGGAGGATCTCCACGCCCGCGAAGGAGGTCTGGCGACGGCCCTGGTTGTCGAACGGCGAGATCCGCACGAGACGGTGCGTGCCCTGCTCGACGGAGAGCGTGCCGTAGGCGTACGGGACCTGCACGGCGAAGGTGGTCGACTTGATGCCGGCCTCTTCGGCGTACGACGTCTCGTAGACCTCGGTCTTGTAGCCCTTCTGCTCCGCCCACCGCAGGTACATGCGCTGCAGCTTCTCGGCGAAGTCGGCCGCGTCGACGCCGCCGGCCTCGGCGCGGATGTTGACGAGCGCCTCACGGGCGTCGTACTCCCCGCTGAGCAGCGTGCGCACTTCCATCTCGTCGAGCGCCTTCTTGACGGAAATGAGCTCGGACTCGGCCTCCGCGAGGGTGTCCGGGTCGTCCTCCTCCTGGGCCATCTCGAACAGCACGGCGAGATCGTCGATCCGGCCGCGCAGCGTGTCCGCCTTCCTGACCTCGGCCTGCAGGTGGGACAGCTTGCTGGTGATCTTCTGCGCCTCGTCCGGGTTGTCCCACAGGGACGGCGCGGCCGCCTGCTCCTCGAGCACGGCGATGTCTGCCCTCAGCTTGTCGAGGTCCAGAACGGCCTCGATCGACTCCATGGTCGAGGAGAGGGACTTGAGCTCTTCGGATACATCGACGACTGCCACGCCTCCCAGCGTAACGGCTCCGCCAACCGGGGAGTGCCGGGAGCCTGCCCGCGGACCCGGACGGGCCGGGGCCGCGGGCAGGCGCCGGTCGTGGCCAGGGGGCCGGTCAGGGCGTCGTCGGCGCCGAGTTCTTCGTGTCCTGGGGGGTCGCGCCCGCGTCGTCGCCGGAGGTGGCCGCCCAGGTGCCGACCCCGACCGCCGCCGCCAGCGCCGCCGCCGCCACGCCGAGCGTGATCCGGCGCCGTCGTGTGGCGGAACGGTTCCGTGCCGACCCCGGCCGCGGCGCGCCCGCGGCCCTGGGCACCCGGGCCGTGCCGTGCGCCCCGCCGGCCAGCTCGTCCGGCGCGGGCACCCGCATCGACGTGTGGGTGTCCCGGTTGGAGTCGGGCTTCGCGTTCGGCACCAGCGGGACCGAGCCCCGCCGCGCCCGGCCGGTGGCCGCCTCGGCGGCCGGCACGGAGGGAGCGGCCTCGGCGGGCTCGCCCTCCTCCGGCTCGGTGTCGGGCTCGTCGACGTCCAGCGAGGGCATCCCGGCCAGCGTCGGCAGCTGCTCGCGCAGCCGCGCCGCCAGCTCGGAGGCCCGCAGCCGGGAGGCCGGCGCCTTGGCCAGGCACTGCACGATCAGCTGCCACAGCTCGTCCGGGATGCCGGGCAGGGGGGCGACGGACTCCGTGACGTGGCGGCGCAGCACCGCGCCCGGGTGGCCGCCGCCGAACGGGGTGAAGCCCGCGAGGAGCTCGTACAGGACGGTCGCCAGGGCGTAGATGTCCACCGAGGCGCGCGGCGGCAGGCCCTCGACGATCTCCGGGGCCAGGTAGTCCGGTGTGCCGATGATCTTCGTGGCGCGGGTCCGTTTGGGGGTGTCGATCAGTTTCGCGACGCCGAAGTCGGTCAGCAGCGCGCGGTGCGAGCCGCCCGGGCCGAGCGGTCCCTGCATGTCGAGCAGGATGTTCTCGGGCTTGACGTCGCGGTGCACGATCCCGGCCGCGTGTGCGGCGGCCAGTCCCTCGGCGACGTCCGCGACGATCGCCACGGCGGCCTCGGGCGCGAGGCGCCGGTCCCGTTCGAGGCGGGTGCGCAGGTCCGTGCCCCGGACCAGGTCCATGACCAGCGCCAGGTCGTTGCCGTCGACGACCAGATCCCGCACCGAGACGACGTGCGGGTGATCCAGGCCGAGCAGCGCCGTGCGCTCCTGCACGAAGCGGCCCACGAGCTCCTCGTCGGAGGCGAGGTCCTCGCGCAGCAGCTTGACGGCGACGGGCCCCTCCGGTCCCTCGCCCAGCCACACCGTGCCGGCGCTGCCCCGTCCCAGGATCTGGTGGGCGGTGTACCGGCTGCCGATCTTCCGTGCCAAGGCTGCTCCTACAGACGCGTGTTGCCCCTCAAAGTACGCGTCCTGGGAGCCAACCTTCACCGCGGAGACGGAAATCACCCGCCGGATGTCGACAAGTACACAAACTCGAGGTCAGCGGCGGAGTTCCCGGTCCGGCGCTCAGTTCTGGGAGCCGCCGGCCGAGTCCGCCAGATCGCTGATCCAGCCGGTGACGTCGCCGACCCAGCCGCTGATCAGCTGCCAGTAGCTCTTGCCCGTGCCGATCCAGTCCTGCAGCGGGCTCAGGTCCCAGATCAGCCATCCGGCCACGAACAGGATGACGATCGTGAACAGGCAGCCCTTCAGACAGCCCAGGCCGGGGATCCGCATCGGGTTGGCGCTGCGCTGGCGGGGCTCGCGCGGCTGCCGGGGCTCCGGCGCGGGCCGCTGCCGGGGCTGCTGCTGGGGCGGCGGCGCGTACCGCTGCTGCTGGGGCTGCTGCGGTTGCGGAGTCGCGTACTGCTGCTGGTGCTGCTGCTGACCGGGGTACCCGTAGCCGGGCTGCTGCTGCGGCCGCTGCTGCGGCTGCTGCCGGTAGGGCTGCTGGGGTTGCTGCGGCGGCTGCTGGGGGCGGGAGACCTGCCGCTGGGGGCGTCGGCGCAGCGGGTCGTCGCCGGGGTCGAGGTACTGCTGGACCTGGGTCTGCTCGTTGCGGTCGCGGGCGCCCTGCATCTGGGACTGCCAGGGGTGCGGCTGCTCCGGCGGCTGCGCCGGCCCGCCGTACTGGCCGGGCGGCACCGGCGGCAGGACGGCCGTCGGGTCGGCGGCCCCCTGCGGACCGCCCGTGCGGGGCAGGACGGCGGTGGGGTCGGCGGCGCCCGCCGGGCCCGCCGTGTGCGGCAGGACGCTGGTCGCGGCGTTCGGGTCGTAGGCGCCGCCCGGCACGGTGGCGGGCGCCGGGTCGGGCGCGAGCAGGTGGCCGACGCCGTCGGCGGCCGCGATCTGCATCGAGTTGGCGTGCACCCCGATGCCCTCGGCGACGATCCGCAGCCCGCGCGCGAGGTTCTCGGCGCTCGGCCGGTGGTCGGGGTTCTTGCTCAGACAGCGCTCGATGACCGTCCAGAGCGGGTCGGGGACCGTGGAGGGGCGGCGCGGCTCGGCGCTCAGGTGCTGGTGCAGGACCTCGAGGGCGGAGCCGCCGGAGAACGGCGGCCGGCCGGTGACCAGCTCGTACATCAGGATGCCGGCGCCGTAGATGTCCACGGCCGAGGTCTGCGGGCGGCCCTCGGCGGACTCGGGGGCCACGTACGCGGGCGTGCCGACGAACTCGCTGGTCCGGGTCAGGCCCGGGGAGTCGGCGAGGCGCGCGATGCCGAAGTCGGTGAGCAGCGGATGCATCTGGCCGCCGTCCTGCTTGAGCAGGACGTTGGCCGGCTTCAGGTCGCGGTGCACGACGCCGTCGGCGTGGCTGGCGGCGAGGGCGTCGGCGATCTGGGCGGTCAGCAGGGCCGCGGCGACCGGTGTGAAGGGGCCGTTCTCGCGCAGGTAGCGGTGCAGGTCGGGGCCCTCGACGAGGTCCATGACCAGAGCCAGCAGGTCGCCCTCGACGACCAGGTCGCGGACCCGGACGATGTTGGGGTGGGTCAGGCGCAGCAGGACGGAGCGCTCGCGCAGGAAGCGCATCACGACGTCGGGGTCGTTCGCGAGCTCCTCCTTGAGGACCTTGATCGCGACGGTCTCCCCGGGCTGCCCCGCCACGGCCGCCTCGGCGCCCGCGGTCTCACGCTGGCGGGCTCGCCAGACGGTGCCCGTGGCGCCGCGTCCGAGCGGCTCCTCGAGCAGGTACTTGCTGCCTACCGGCCGCACGTCATGCGCTCCCTGCTGCTTGCTCGCCAGACTCGCCGGCCCTTCGGCCCCGCTCGTCTGTCCCGCCAGTGTTCCGACCCATGTTCCGACCCACTGTAGTGCCGGGGTGCGGACACCGGGCGGTCGTCGCGGTCGTCCGTGTTCCGGGGAAAGACGCTTCAACCGGTCTTCCTGGTTGCCGCCGGAGCCGGACGTGACCGATCTCAACTGATCGTCGGTGACGCACCCGGCAGGCACTTTTGCGGGCAGAGCCGACCAATCAAGATCACTTGTCCTCCGGTGAGGGGCGCGTTGTCAGTGACAGGTGCGAGGATGCCTTCAGTACTGGCCGCTGTGCTCGTGTGGGGTGGGGGGAAGCCCGCGCCCGTGCAGAAGGGACCGCTGACGGCGATGCAGATCCGGCTGACCGTCATAGACCCGGCGGGCGCGCCCGCCGATTCCCGGCCCCGCGCCGCGAGCTGCGACGTGCTGGTCACGGCGCCCGCCGGCACGGCCCTGGCGGCGGTGTCGTCCGCGCTGGCAGCGGCGGTCTGCGGAGAGGGCGCCGCGCCGTCCTCGTCCGCGGCGGCGGTCGTGCTCTACGCGGGCGTGGAGCGGCTCGACGCCCAGCGCTGCACCCTGGGCGAGCCCCCGCTGACCGACGGCGCGGTGCTGTCCCTGGGCGGCCCCGCCGATCCCGAGCCGCATCCCGAGGTCGACGACGCCCCGGCCCGTCTGCACGTGGTGGCCGGACCGGACGCGGGCGGGGTCCATCTGCTGCACGGCGGGCAGGTCCGCGTGGGTCGTTCGGCCGACGCCGACGTGCCTCTCGACGACCCGGACGTCTCGCGTCTGCACTGCGCGGTGACGCTCTCGCCCGAGGGCAGGGTCACGGTGGCCGACCTGGGCTCCACCAACGGCACCACGCTGGACGGCGCGCCGGTGCAGGAGCGGCCCGTCCGTCTCGCGCCGGGCGCCCTGCTGCGCGTGGGCGAGTCGGCCCTGCGTCTGGCGCCGCCCGGCGGGCCGGGCCCCCGGGTGCCGACCACGCCGGACGGCGAGGGCCATGTGCGCGTGCCCTGCGGGGGGACGGCGGAGCAGAGCGCGGACACGGCACGCGCGCGCGTGAACGGCGGCGGCGCGCCGGACGGCGGTGGCACGGGCGGCGCGGGCGCGGCCCGCCCGCAGGGCGCGGACGGCCGTGCCGGCTCCTCCGGCCCGGCGGGACCGACCGCGCACGCCTACGGCACGGTCGACTGGAGCGGCGGGGACGCGCCCCGGGGCGCGTCGCCGGAACCGCGTCGGCACGGTTCCGCGGACACGCCCCTCGCGCCGCCCGTGGTCCCGGGCCAGGGCGCGGCGCCGCGCATCGAGAACCGCCGCGGCGGCGAGGCGCGCGCATCCGGCCCCGCTCGCCCGGCCGCGCCGCGAGCGGCCTCCGCCGGTGGGCCGTCCGCGGCGGGCGACGCCTCGCGGGCGACCCACGGGGGCCGCGCGGGGCTCGGCTCGTTCACGACCGGCGACGACGACGTCCGCGGACCGCACGGCGCGCTCGACGACACCGCCGTCCACGTCCGCCCCTCCCCCGCCGGCGGCTCCTACGACGGCAGCTCCTACGACGGCCGGGTCGAGGGCGGCGGCCACGACGGCTTCGAGGGCGGGGATCACGGCGACGACGGTCTGCGCGGTTCCGGCCTCCGCAAGGGCACCCCGCTGCGCGGCACCGACGTGCCCCCGGGCGTGCGCAGGCGCGGGGGCGGCCTCTCCGCGTGGGCGAGGCGGCTGGCCGGCGGCCGCGGCGCCGCGGCGGACCGGCCGGACACCGGGGCCGACGAGGAGCCGGCCGCCGGAGTTGAGGCGCGGCCGCCCGCCGCGCCGACGGCCGCACCCGAGACCTGGCCGGACCCGTCGGCGCTGCTGCTGACGGCGCTGGGCCCGGGCCCCCGGCTGTGGGAGCGCGCGCCCGGGCACCCGGAGGCGCTCGCGGTGCGGCTCGGCACGGCGGACCGGCCCGCGCCGGACGGCTCGGGTCTGCTGCCCGCCGTCCCGGTGACGGCCGGTCTGCGCGAGGTCGGCGCGCTCGGGCTGGCCGGGCCGCGGCCGCGGCTGTCCGGGCTGGCGCGCGCCGTGCTGGCCCAGCTCGCCGCGCTGCACTCCCCCGAGACCCTGGAAGTCGTCCTGATCAGCACGGACCGCGGGCGGTCCGAGGAGGAGCGCATCGCCGAGTGGTCCTGGCTCGGCTGGCTGCCCCATCTGCGCCCGGGCCACGGCCAGGACTGCCGCCTCCTCCTCGCCTACGACCGCGACCAGGCCACGGCCCGCGCGGACGAGCTGCTGCGCCGGCTGGAGGACTGCCTCTCGGACAGCACTGCGGGCGGCGCCCAGGCGCCCCCGCTGAGCGGCGCCGCCCACCGGCCCTCCTGGGCCGTGGCGGACGACTCGGCCGACGCCGGATTCCCCGGCCCGTACACGGTGGTCGTCGTGGACGGCGACCCGGGCGGCGCGGACCTGCGCGAGGCGGTGGCACGGCTCGCGGTGGCCGGTCCGCGCGCCGGCATCCATGTCGTCTGTCTGGCGGAGACGCCTGCCGCCTCCCCCTCCTCACCGGTGACGGAGACCTACGAGGCGGCCTGCGCTGCGGCGCCCACGTTCCGCGCGTGCGGGGCGGTCGCCCTGCTCAGCGGGGACGTGGCGACGGCGCTGCGGCTGCTGCGCGTCGCGCCGGCCGGGGCGCGCACGGAGCGGCCCGGCCCCGTGGGTCCGGGCACGGTCGGCGCGGTGGACGCGGTCTCCCTCGCCTGGGCCGAGCGCTTCGCGCGGGCCCTCGCACCACTGCGCCCGGACGGCGCGGGCGGCGGTGAGCGGCACCCGCGGGTGTCGGCGCCGCTGCCCCCGTCCGCCCGTCTGCTCGACGAACTGGGCCTCGCCCGGGCCACGCCCGCCTCCCTGATGGCCCGTTGGGCGGACGCCGCGGACGACGCCGACGCGCTCGGCGGCCGGGCGTGGGCCGTGCTGGGCGCCGGTCCGCGCGGCCCGGTGGGCGTGGACCTCGCGGCCGAGGGCCCTCATCTGCTGGTCGAGGGCCCGGCGGGCAGCGGGCGCACGGAACTGCTGCGCGCGGTGGTCGCCTCGCTGGCCGCCGCCGAGCGGCCGGACCGGCTGAGCGTCATCCTGCTGGACGGCCGCGACACCGTCGGAAAGGGCGGCGGCGGACCGGGCGACGGACTGCGGGTCTGCACGGATCTGCCGCACGTCACCGCTCATCTCACCGCCAACGACCCGGTCCGCATGCGGGAGTTCGCGCAGTCGCTGAGCGCGGAGCTGAAGCGGCGGGCCGAGTTGCTGGGCCGCTCCGACTTCGCGGAGTGGCACACGCACCGCGCGGTCTCCGGCCGCATCGTGCCGCAGCGCACCCCGAAGCCGCAGCGTGCCGCGGGCACGTCGCACGCCCCGGCCCCGGGAGCCGGGAGCGGCGCCGCCGACCTCGACGCCCCGCCCAGCTCCACCCTGCGGCTGCGTCCGGGGGCGGCCGCCCGCCAGGAGACGGAGGCGCCGGCGCCGCTGCCCCGCCTGGTCGTGGTGGTCGACGATCTGGACGCGCTGGTCTCCCCCGCCCTCGGCTCCCCGGGGCGGCCCGCCGCCGGTTCGGTGATGCGCGCACTGGAGGCGGTGGCCCGCGAGGGCGAGCGGCTCGGCGTGCACCTGGTGGCGGCGACCGGCCCGGGGGGCCGTACGGCGGAGTCGGAGCCGGCCCGCCGCTCCACCGTCCGGATCACGCTCGAAGCTCCGGCTTCCGGACCGGACGAACCGGCGCCGGGCCGCGGCCGCCTCAGGGGCGCGGACGGCCGTCTCACCCCGTTCCAGGCCGGCCGTGTCACGGGGCGTATCCCCCGTACGGCGACCCTGCGCCCCACGGTGGTCCCCCTGGAGTGGGCCCGGATGGGCGATCCGCCGACCCGCAGACCGGTACGGGAACTGGGCAACGGGCCCACGGACCTGGCCCTGCTGGCCAGCGCCCTGGAACGGGCGGCACGGCACCCCAGCCCGTCCGGCGTCCACTGAGCGCGGCACGCCACGGCACTGATCACGACGCGGTCACGATCCCCCGCTCGACGGGGCGGGCGCTCTTGCCGACCCCAGGCACCCGGCGTAGACCAGTGCCACGGGACAGCGCTCAACGTTCGACGAGGAACGAAGAACGGGGCAGTGATGCGCAGCACGAGCAGCACCATCCGCACACGCAGGACCGTGAAGGCGGCCGCCACGCTGGCGGCGGGAGCCCTCGCGCTCTCGCTCACCGCATGCGGCGGCGACGGCAAGAGCAACGGCACCGACGGGGGCACCGGGACCAAGGAGTCCGACAGCAGCCTCGCCCTCCCCAAGCTGAACGGCACCACGCTCGAGGTGGCCGCCGTCTGGACCGGCACGGAACAGGCGAACTTCAAGAAGGTGCTCGCCGAGTTCGAGAAGCGCACCGGCGCGAAGATCACCTTCGTGCCCGCGCAGGACCCGATCATCAACTTCCTGGGCTCGAAGATCGCGGGCGGCTCGCCGCCGGACGTGGCGATGCTGCCGCAGCCCGGCGCCGTCAAGCAGGCCGCCGACAAGGGCTGGGCCAAGCCGCTGGGGGCCGAGGCCCTGGCGCAGCTCGCGAAGAACTACTCCCAGGGCTGGCAGGACATCGGCAAGGTGGGCGGCAAGCAGTACGGCGTCTACTACAAGGCCGCCAACAAGTCGCTGATCTGGTACAACGCCAAGGTCTTAGCGAACGCGGGCGCGTCCGAGCCCAAGACGTGGAAGGACCTGCTGGCCACCGCGCAGACGGTGTCCGACTCCGGCGTCACCCCCTTCTCGGTCGGCGGCGCCGACGGCTGGACGCTCACCGACTGGTTCGAGAACGTCTACCTCTCGCAGGCGGGTCCGGAGAAGTACGACCAGCTGGCCCAGCACAAGATCAAGTGGACGGACCCCTCCGTCAAGGAGGCGCTGACCACCCTCGCCCAGGTCTGGGGCAAGAAGGACTGGATCGCGGGCGGCGCGAGCGGCGCGCTGCAGACGGAGTTCCCCGCCTCGGTGACACAGACGTTCACCGGCGGCGACCAGCCGAAGGCGGCCATGGTCTACGAGGGCGACTTCGTGCAGGTCAACATCGCCGACACCAAGGCGAAGGTGGGCACGGACGCCAAGGTGTTCCCGTTCCCGGCGGTCGGCGGCACCGCGCCGGTGGTCTCGGGCGGCGACGCGGCGGTCGTCCTGAAGGACTCCAAGGGAGCCCAGGCGCTGGCGACCTTCCTGGCCTCGCCGGACGCGGCCCAGATCCAGGCCAAGCTCGGCGGCTACCTCTCGCCGAACAAGAACGTCGACGTCTCCGTGTACCCCAACGACGTCCAGCGCACGATCGCCAAGGCGCTGGTCGCGGCAGGCGACGACTTCCGCTTCGACATGTCCGACCAGGCGCCGCAGGCCTTCGGCGGCACGCCCGGCAAGGGCGAGTGGAAGGACCTGCAGGACTTCCTGAAGAACCCGTCGGACGTGGCCGGCATCCAGGCGAAACTGGAGTCGGACGCGGCGGCCGCGTACGGGAACTGACCCGGCGATGGCGACGCCCAAGGCGGTGGGGGCTCCCGGGGCCCCCGCCCCTCCTCGCTCGCGCAGGAGCGTGACCGGCACGCGCAGGACGGTGGCAGCGCTGTTCCTGCTGCCGGCTCTGGTGCTGCTCGGCGCGCTCGTGGTCTACCCGATCGGCTACTCGGTCGTGCGCAGTTTCTACGACCGGTCCGGCGGCGGTTTCGCCGGAGTCGACAACTACAAGGCCCTCTTCACGGACGACGGCATCCGCACCGCCCTGAAGAACAACGTGATCTGGGTGGTGTTCGCGCCGACGGTCGCCACCGCGCTCGGTCTGATCTTCGCGGTCCTCACCGAACGGGTGCGCTGGGGCACCGCGTTCAAGCTGGTCGTCTTCATGCCGATGGCGATCTCCATGCTCGCCGCCGGCATCATCTTCCGGCTGGTCTACGACCAGGACCCGGACAAGGGCGTCGCCAACGCGGTCTGGGTGGGCGTGCACGACACGTTCGCCCAGGCGTCCGCGTTCCCCAAGGCGCACCCGGGCCGGGATTCGCCGCTCGAGGCCGACGGCGGCGGCTTCATCACCAAGGAACCCGTCCGGGCCGGCGTCCCGGTCTCCCTGCCCCTGGTGGGCGTCGCCCCCGACCAGATGCCCGGCAGCGCGGGGAAGGCCGTGAAGGCACGGCCCGAACAGGGTGCGGTCACCGGCACGACCTGGCAGGACTTCACCCGCGGGAAGGGCGTCGGCACCCTCGGCGTGCCCGACCCGACCGAACTGGGCTACGCCGGGATGAGGATCGAGGCGGTGAAGGACGGCAAGGTCGTGGCGTCGGCGAAGGCGGCCGACGACGGCACCTTCACGCTCCCCGCCGCGGCGGACGGGGCGCGGCTGAGGCTGCCCGCCGCCAACTTCAAGGAGGCGTACAACGGTCTGGACTGGCTCGGCCCGTCGCTGGTCACCCCGTCGATCATCGGCTCCTACATCTGGATGTGGGCGGGCTTCGCGATGGTGCTGATCGCGGCCGGTCTGGCCGGCGTCCCCCGGGAACTGCTGGAGGCCGCGCGCGTCGACGGCGCGACCGAGTGGCAGGTGTTCCGCAGGGTCACCGTGCCGCTCCTCGCGCCGGTCCTCGCGGTGGTCGCCGTCACGCTGATGATCAACGTGCTGAAGGTGTTCGACCTGGTGTTCATCATCGCGCCGGGCTCCTCGCAGGACGACGCCAACGTGCTCGCCCTGGAGCTGTACCGCAAGGGCTTCTCCGAGGACCAGCCGGGCATCGCCAGCGCCATCGCGGTGTTCCTGCTGCTCCTGGTGATCCCGGTGATGTGGTTCAACGTACGCAGGCTGCGGCGGGAGGTGCGGCGGTGACCGGGCGGCTCGAATGGGTCATGGACAAGCTCAACGGGGGGCTGGTCCGCGTCTTCCTGATCGTCGTGGGCCTGTTCTGGCTGGTGCCGACCGTCGGGCTGCTCATCTCCTCGCTCCGCGCTCCCGAGGACATGAGCGCGAGCGGCTGGTGGGAGGTGTTCTCCAAGCCCTCCCAACTCACCTTCGACAGCTACCAGAAGCTCCTGGAGAACGGCGACATCACCGGCTCCCTGGTCAACACCGTGCTGATCACGGTGCCGGCGACGGTGCTGGTCGTCGTCATCGGCTCGCTCGCCGGCTACGCGTTCGCGTGGATGGAGTTCCCCGGCCGGGACTGGTGGTTCCTGGGCGTCGTCGGGCTGCTGGTCGTGCCCGTGCAGGTGGCGCTGATCCCGATCGCCGAACTCTTCGGCAAGATCGGCCTGTTCGGGAACATCCTGGGCGTGGTCCTGTTCCACGTCGGGTTCGGGCTGCCCTTCGCGGTGTTCCTGCTGCGCAACTTCTTCGCGGAGATCCCGCGCGAGCTGCTGGAGGCCGGGCGCCTGGACGGAGCCGGTGAACTGCGGCTGTTCGCACGGGTCGTGATGCCGCTGGGCGCTCCGGCCATCGCGTCGCTGGCCATCTTCCAGTTCCTGTGGGTGTGGAACGACATGCTGGTGGCGCTGGTGTTCACCAACGCCGACAGCCAGCCGATCACGGTCGCCCTGCAGACGCAGGTGAGGCAGTTCGGCAACAACATCGACGTGCTGGCGCCCGGCGCGTTCATCTCGATGGTGATCCCGCTGGCCGTGTTCTTCGCGTTCCAGCGGCAGTTCGTGTCCGGCGTGATGGCGGGCGCGGTCAAGTAGCGGGGAACAGCCCGGAAGACGGGGGCGGGCCGGGTCATCGGCCCGCCCCTGTCCGTTCACCCGCAATCCCCCGGATGCCGCAGAAACCGTAACCAAGTCACTCCATCGGCCGTTTTCGGGCAAGGCCCTGTCTACCGCCCGCGCCGACCCATGGATGTCCCTTGCCCAGGTTCAGTGTCATCGTCCCCGCGTACAAGGTTCAGGCGTATCTGCACGAGTGCCTCGAATCGGTGCTGTCCCAGTCGTACGCCGATCTCGAACTGATCGCCGTCGACGACAGGTCGCCGGACGCCTGCGGCGAGATCATCGACGAGTTCGCGGCCCGGGACACGCGGGTGCGGGCCGTGCACCTGCCGGAGAACGTCGGGCTGGGGCGGGCCCGCAACGCCGGCCTGGAGCGGGCCACCGGCGACTACCTGCTGTTCCTCGACTCCGACGACGCCCTCACCCCGGACGCGCTGCGCGCGATCGCCGACCGGCTGAAGGAGACGGGCGAACCCGACGTCCTGGTCTACGACTACGCGAGCACCTACTGGACGGGCGAGGCCGTCCGCAACAGGTTCGCGGAGCAGCTCAGCGAGGAGGGCCCGGCGCCCTTCCGGCTCCAGGACCGTCCGGGACTGCTCAGGGTGCTGATGGTGGCCTGGAACAAGGCCTACCGGCGGGAGTTCGTGGAGAGCACGGGCCTGCGCTTCCCGCCCGGCTACTACGAGGACGCGCCGTGGACGTACCCGGCGCTGATGGCGGCGCGCACGCTGGCGACGCTGGACCGGGTCTGCGTGCACTACCGCCAGCGCCGCCGGGGCAGCATCCTGTCCACCACGAGCCGGGAGCACTTCGACGTCTTCGCACAGTACGACCGGGTCTTCGCGTTCGTGGAGCAGCGTCCCGAACTGGCCTGCTGGCGGCCGGTGCTGTTCCGCCGCATGGTCGACCACCTGTCGACGGTGTTCACCAAACGGGACCGTCTGCCGCGCGGCTCGCGCGCCGAGTTCCTGCGCAAGGCCCGTGCGCACTACCGCCGTTACCGCACGCCGGGCGCGCCGGTGTCGCTGCGCTGCCGGCTGCGCCACACCCTGGTCCACTTCGGCGTGCACCGCACCTACCGGGCGCTGGAGGCGTCCATGACCCTGCGCAGACGCACCCACAAGGCGGCCTCGAAACTCGCCCGCGCCCTGCGGGCGGCCCTGCTGCAGGCCCACTACCGCATCCAGCTGCGGCTGCCGCTGCGCGCCGACCGCGCCGTGTTCGCCGCGTACTGGGGCCGTGGGCACAGCTGCAACCCGGGTGCGCTGGAGGCCGCGTTCCGGGCCCTCGCGCCGCAGGTGCGCACCGCCTGGATCGCCCGTCCCGAGCACCAGGACGCCGTCCCGCCGGGCCCGCGCCGGGTGCGTCCGGGCACGGCCGCCTACTGGACGGCGCTGGCCCGCTCCAAGTACCTGGTGAACAACGTCAACTTCGACCGGCGGCTGGTCAAGCGCCCCGGGCAGGTCTTCGTCCAGACCCAGCACGGCACCCCCCTCAAGCACATGGGCCTCGACCTCCAGGAGCGTCCGGCGGCCGCCCGCGGCATGGACTTCGACGAGCTGCTGAGGGGGGTCGACAAGTGGGACTACGTCCTGTCCGCCAACCGCCACACCAGCCTCACCTGGGAGCGCGTCTACCCGGGCGGCTACGAGACCCTCGAGTACGGCTACCCCCGCAACGACGTGTTCCAGCAGGCGACGGCGCAGGACGTGGCCCGGCTGCGCGAGTCCCTCGGCATCCCCCGCGACGCCATCGCCGTCCTGTACGCGCCCACCCACCGCGACTACAGCCGCGCCCAGCGCTGCCCTCTCGACCTGGAGCGGGTCCTGCGCCGGCTGGGCCCGCGCTTCGTGATCCTGGCCCGCGCCCACTACGGGCAGGGCCCGCTCGTCGACCGCCCGGCGCCCGGCGTCGTCGACGTCAGCGGCCACCCGAGCGTGGAGGACCTCTGCCTGGCCTCGGACGTCCTGGTCACCGACTACTCGTCGCTGATGTTCGACTACGCCAACCTGGACCGTCCGATCGTGGTGCACGCCGACGACTGGGAGGCCTACGAGGCGGCCCGCGGCACCTACTTCGACCTGCGTTCCTTCCCGCCGGGCGCGGTCGCGCGCAGCGAGGACGAGCTGATCGACATCTTCGCCACCGGTCACTGGCACGGCTCCCGCTCGGCCCAGCTGCGCGCCGCGTTCCGTGAGCGGTTCTGCCCGCACGACGACGGCCGCGCCGCCGAGCGCGTCGTGCGGCGGGTGGTGCTGGGCGAGCCGGAGCCGCCCCCGGTGACGCCGCTCGCCGAGCGCCGGCCCGCACCGTCGGCGGCGGCGGCCGTCCCACCGTCGGCTCCGGCTCCGGCTCCTGTTCCGGCTCAGGGGGCTTCGGCCGTCGAGCCGGCTGCCGGGTCCGCCGTCGAGCCGGGGACGTCGCCGGAGCGCCCGCCGCTCGCCGTCGTGCCCCAGCCCGCAGGCCCGCGTCGCGTCGTCGACCGCCGCTGATCCGCCGTTCGCCCCACGGGAGTCGCATGCCCACCGGTTCGTCGCGGCCCACCCCGACCCGGCCGTCCACCTGGCGTCCGACCGGACGCCCCGGCCGCGGTCGTCCGGCCTGAGCACCAGGCACCGCACCCAGAAGACACAGAAAGAGCAGCATGCCCCGCTTCAGCATCATCGTCCCGTCCTACGGGGACGGGGGTCCCCCCGGCCGTGTGGACACGAGAGTGGGGGAGGGCCGGCTGTCCCTGGCGCTGGACTCCGTCCTCGCCCAGTCCTACGACGACTTCGAGGTCATCCCGGTCGCCGACGCGTCCGACTCGGTGGCCGCCGCCGTCGCCGCCCGCCATGCGCGGCGCGACTCCCGGGTGACGCCCGTGCGGTCACTGGCGTCGCAGGGCCGCGCCGGGGCGGGCAACGCCGGAATGCGGGCGGCGACCGGGGCGTACCTGCTGTTCCTCGACGGCGACGACACGCTCGCCCCGGGCGCCCTGGCGGCGCTGGACGCCCGCCTCGCCGAGACCGGCGACGTGGACGTCCTGTACGCCGAGCACGAGCGCGTCCCCTGGTGGGAGGGCGAGGCGGCCAACCCGGCCGCGCCGCTGCTGGCGAAGGCGCCGACGGACGCCTTCTCACCCGTCGAGGCCCCGCACGTGACCGGGGTGCGGCTGCCGGTGTGGGGCACGCTCTACCGCAGGTCGTTCCTCACCGAGCACGAACTCGTCCTCCCCGAGGGACACTTCACCGACATCGGCTTCGGCGGCCTGGTCAGCGTGCACGCCGGGCGGATCGCGGTGCTGCGGTCGGTCGTCGTACGGCATCTGCTGCGGCGGCAGGGCGACCCGCTGAACCAGCCGGGCGCGCACCACATGGAACTGCTGGAGCGGGTCGAGCAGGTGCTGTCGCGGGCGGCCGGCGCCGGGCTGTCCGAGGACCGGTCGGGCCCGCTGTTCGAGCAGCTCTTCGCGGCGGTCCTGAAGACCGCGGCGCACCCCGCCCGGCTGGCCGGGCGCCGCCGGGCCTTCTTCCGGCGGGCGGGCAGGCTGTACCGGCGGCACCGCCCGGCCGGATACCGCCGTCCCGCCGGCAGCCTCGGCGTGCAGCACCGACTGCTGGCGGCCGGCGCGTACACGGCGTTCCGGGCGCTGGGCGGCGCCAACCGGAGGGCGGCGGCGGTCGCCCGGCGCGTGCCCCGCGCCCGGGCGCTGCGCACCCGTCTGTACTACCGGAGCCAGCTGCTCCGCCGCATCGACCCCGAGCTGGCCGTGTACTGCGCCTACTGGGGCCGCGGCTACGCCTGCAACCCGGCCGCGATCCACGCCAAGGCCGCCGAACTCGCCCCGCACATCCGCTCGGTGTTCCTCGTCGAGGCCGGTCAGGCGCACACCCTCCCGGAGGGCGTGGACCACGCCGTCATCGGCAGCCGCCGCTACTGGCAGCTGCTGGCCCGCGCCAAGTACCTCGTCAACAACGCCAACTTCGAGGGAGCCGTCGTCAAACGCCGCGGCAGCGTGCACCTGTCGACGCAGCACGGCACCCCGCTGAAGAAGATGGGCATCGAGCAGGCCGACCACCCGGTGGTCGCCGCCGCCACCGGAAGCTTCGACCGGCTGCTCGACCGGATCGACCGCTGGGACTACAACCTCAGCTCGAACCGGCTGTCCACCGAGGTCTGGGAGCGGTCCTTCCCGTCGTCGTACGAGATGCTCGAGTACGGCTATCCGCGCAACGACGTCTACTACACCGCGTCGGCGGACGACGTGCGCCGTGCGCGCCGGAGCCTCGGCGTGCCCGAGGGGCGTACCGCGCTCCTGTACGCGCCCACCCATCGCGACCACGACGCGGGATCCGACACCCGGCTCGACCTCGGGGCGCTGTGCGACGCCCTGGGCGACGGCTTCGTCGTCCTGCTGCGCGCCCACTACTTCTACGACGACGACCGTGCCCGCCCGCGCGACGAGCGGATCATCGACGTCACCGGGCATCTCTCGTCGGAGGACGTCTGCCTGGCGGCGGACGCCCTCGTCACCGACTACTCGTCGATCGTGTTCGACTACGCCAACCTCGACCGGCCGGTCGTCGTGTACGCCGACGACTGGGACGTGTACCGCGAGACGCGCGGGGTGACCTTCGACTTCCTGGGCTCCCCGCCCGGCCCGGTCGCCCGCACCCCCGAGGAACTGGCCGACGTCTTCCGCTCCGGCCGCTGGGCCGGTCCCGAGGCGGACGGGCTGCGCGCCCGGTTCCGCGCCCGGTTCTGCGAGTTCGACGACGGCCGCGCCGCCGAGCGGGTCGTACGCCGGGTGCTGCTCGGGGAGCCGGCCGAGCGCATCGAGCCCGCCGTTCCGCTCCCCCGGCGTACGCCCGCGCCCGCCGCCGTGCCGACCTCTTCGAGGAGCTGACCTTCGTGCCCCGCTTCAGTGTCATCGTCCCCGTCTTCAAGGTGCAGGGATTCCTGCGGCCGTGCCTCGACTCCGTGCTCGGCCAGTCGTTCGACGACCTCGAGGTGATCGCCGTCGACGACTGCTCGCCCGACGGCTGCGGAGCGATCCTCGACGAGTACGCGGCGCGCGACCCGCGGCTGAAGGCCGTCCACCTGCCGGAGAACGTCGGTCTGGGCCGTGCCCGCAACGCCGGTCTGCCGCACGCCACCGGCGACTACGTCCTGTTCCTCGACAGCGACGACCGCTACACGCCCGGCCTGCTGCGGGCGGTGGCCGACCGGCTGGACGCGACCGGCGATCCCGACATCCTGGTCTTCGACCACGTGCGCACCCACTGGTGGGGCCGCGCGGGCCGCAGCGACGCGGCGGGCCTCCTCGAACAGGCCGGCGCCGGCGCCTTCGCCATCCGTGAGCACCCGGAGTACCTGCGGCTGTTCCTGGTCGCCTGGAACAAGGCCTACCGGCGGGACTTCTTCGTCGGGCAGGGCTTCGCGTACCGGCCGGGGCTGTACGAGGACGCGCCCGTCACCTACCAGACGATGGTCACGGCCGAGCGGATCGCCTGTCTGGACCGGGTGGGCGTCGAGTACCGGCAGCGACGGCAGGGCGCGATCACCCGCACCCCCGGACGCCGGCACTTCGACATCTTCGAGCAGTACGAGGGACTGTTCGCGTTCCTCGCCGAGCGGCCCGGCCTCGGCTGGGCGCGACCGCTGCTGTTCGAACGGGCGCTGGACCACATGCTGTTCACGGTGGCCCGCCCGGAACGGGTGCTGCGCGGCGACCGCAAGGAGTTCTACCGCCGTATCCGGGCCTTCTACCGCAGGCATGTGCCGCCGGGCTTCGTGCCGCCGCCGGACAGCCGCCGCACGGAGATCCGGCTGCTGGCGCTCGCCCCCCACCACCGGGCCCACCTCTGTCTGGGACTGTGGCGGCGCGGCGCCAACGCGGCGGGGCGCAAGGCGGCCCGGCTGCGGGAGCTGTTCGCCCGGCAGGCCAAGCGGAGCTGGTACCGGCTGCAGCTGCGGCGGCGTCTCGACCCGGCGCTCGCCGTGTACTCCGCCGGGCACAGCCGTGCCGTGAACGGCGACCCGCTGGCGATCCACGCCCGGGCCGCCGAACTCGCGCCGCAGGTGCGGGGCGTGTGGGTCGTCCAGCCCGACGCCGTGGACCAGGTGCCGCCGGGGACCGACTTCGTGACGACGGGCTCCTGGCGCTACTACCGGGTGATGGCCCGTGCCAAGCACTGGTTCAACGACTGCAACTGGGCCGGCGACCTGGTGAAACGCCCCGGTTCGGTGCACGTCCAGACGCACCGGGGCACGCCGTTGAAGTACATGGCCCTCGACCTCCTCGACCGGCCGGGCGCCCGGCACGGCACGAACGTCCGCGGGATGCTCCGGCGCAGCGACCGCTGGGACGTCAGCCTGGTCGCCAACCGGCACTCCGAGGAGGTCTGGCAGCGGGCCTACCCCTGTCATTTCGCCTCGCTGCGCAGCGGGAGTCCCCGCAACGACGTCCTGGTGCGGGGCCGGGGCGAGCGCGGGGCCGAGCTGCGGGCGCGGCTGGGCATCGGGGCGTCCGAGACGGTCGTGCTGTACGCGCCGACGCCGCGCGACTACCGCAGGGGCCGCCATGTCTGGCGGGTCGACCTGGAGAACCTGGCCGCCTCGCTCGCTCCGGCGCACCGGCTCCTGGTGCGTCTGCACCCCAGCCTGGCCCGCCATCACGAACGGGCGCTGGTGCTGCGCGACCTGCACCGGCGCGGCGCGCTGACCGACGTCACGGACGAGCGGCACGTGGAGGACGTGCTGCTCGCCGCGGACGCCCTGATCACCGACTACTCGGCGCTGATGTTCGACTACGCCCTCCTGGACCGGCCGATCGTGGTGCACGCCGACGACTGGGCCGCCTACCGTGCGACCCGGGGCGCCTACTTCGACGTCACCGCCGAGCCGCCGGGGCATGTGACGCGCTCGGACGAGGAGCTGGTGAAGGCGTTCGCCTCCGGCGCCTGGCGCGACGCCGAGTCGGCCCGGCTGCGGGCGGCGTTCCGGGAACGGTTCTGCGAGTACGACGACGGGCGGGCCGCGGAACGCGTCGTCCGGCGCGTCCTGCTGGGCGAGGCGCCCGGCGGTGACGACGGCGAGGCTGTCGTCAGGATCCCGGGGGCCGTCGACCGTTCGGCGCGGACGCCGGAGTACAGCTGAGCGTCGGTCAGCGGGAGGCCGGCGCCGGGACGCGCCGGTCCGCGCGCGGGGGCGGGGCCAGGTCCCGCCCCCGCGCGGCGCTCCGGCGCACATGGCTCTCGATCAGGAGCGGGATCCCGCACACGGGCAGCAGCATCGCCATCACCATCAGCCGGGGCCCGACGGACATCTCGGGGTGTCCGGCCTGGTTCGCCAGGCCCGCGAGGGCGACGCCGGCGAGCAGGCAGGCGAACGGCCGGTGGTGGCGGAAGGCGCCCCACGCCCCGCAGCCGAGCAGCAGCAGCACCAGGGGCTGTGCGAGCGCGTCGCGCAGCCATTCCCGCCAGAAGGCGAGGCTGAGGCGCCAGAACTCGGCCCCGGGGTCGCCGACCGGGCTCCTGGTGTAGTGGACGGAGAGCAGTTCCTGGAGGCTGGCCTTCGTGCTCGGCAGCCCGTAGGCGAGGACGACGACCTGGATCGCGACCGCGAGCGCCGCCGTCGTCAGGAGGATCACCCGCTCCGGGCGCACCGGGCGGTCCCGCCGCAGCCGGCGCACGCACAGGAGCACCGCGGTCATGACGGCGATCCCGGCGACGGCGAGCAGGGTCTGCGCGTATTTGACGACCGCCGCGCCGGCGAACGCGAGGACGGCGATCGCCGTCCCCGACACGACACGTCCCCGGAGCACACGGACGCAGCCGAGGACGGCGGCGAGGAGCAGGCACAGCAGCAGTCCCTCGCACTGGGGCAGCATGGACTCCTTCCCCGTCGGCAGCGCGTAGTAGAGCACCTGCCCGGACAGGGCGAGCGGCACGCAGACCCCCAGCGTCCGCAGGACGAGCACGACCAGACCGCTGGCCGCGACGGTCGCCACGAGCGCGGCCAGCCACAGGCCGACGACCGGCCCGAAGCCGCGCACGAAGGGCACGGTGTACAGGGGGTAGCCGGGCCTGGTGGCGAAGATCTCGGACATCCGCGGGTCGCTGAACAGCGCCATGTACCCGCGGACGTCGGTGCGCCCGGCGTTGCGCGTGACGCGCTCCCCCATCGTGCGTCTGCACTCGCGCTCGGCGGTCCGGCCGTCGTCGTGCTCGCGGTAGTGGGCGAGGTCCGCGCTGTCCCGCTGCGCCGACCTGACCCGCACGCTGTCGCAGAAGTAGTCCAGCGCCCGCCGGGAGGCCTCCTCCCGGCCGAGCCCCTGCAGCATGTAGCTGTGCGCCAGGTACTGACGGGTGTCCATGACCGCGCGGCCCTGCGTCTGGGCCGACTGGGCGCCGGCGAACAGCAGGGCGAACACGAAGAACCAGAAGAGGAGGACGCGTCGGTCGTTCGGCGGGGAGGGCGGTCGACGGAGCCGGTCAGTTCTCCACATGGTCACCTGGCCTATCATGCGTTTCAGCACGATATCGACCGGTATGAACCGCGTCGTGGTCACGACCGTCGGGATCCACCGTGCGGCCTAGCGGCCGGGAACACGGCCCCGGGAGAAGGGATGCGCGAGGAATGCGCCCCACCGTCCGCGCCCTCCGCCATGCGACGCCGTACCGGTTCCCCGGCGCCCTGCTCTGGCTCGCGATGTCGCTCGCGTACTGGCGCGAGCCGCTGAGCCGCGCGGCCGTGGCCGGGCCGGTCGGCCTGCTGGTGCTGATGACCGGGACGGGCCGCTTCACCCGCATGCTGACGGACCGCCCGTGGGCGCCGGTTCTCGGCCTGTTCGCCGTGGCGTGGCTGTGGGGCGGCCACCTCACGGGCGCGTCGGCGGGCGGACCGGCGGTCGGGGCGACGGGGGGCGGCCTCGCTCATCCGTCGGCGTTCGCCGTCGGACTGGCCTTCTGGGCCTGGGCGGCGACGGGTTCGCGGGCGGGGGCGGCGCGCTGCCGCGTCCGTTTCGTCGGCCCCGCCGGCCGGCGGAGCCCCTGGGGGTACGCCTGGCTCGGCGCGCTGTACGCCCTGATCGCGCTGGTGGACCCGGTCACGTTCGCCGTGGCGGCGGTCGGGGCGGTGGCGCTGGTCGCGGGGTGGGAGCGCGAGGGGCGGGCGGTGGCGGGCCGGTGGGCGCTGACGGCCGTGGCGCCCGCGACCGCCCTGTGCTTCCGGCGCTCCGTCGACGTCCTCGCCCCGGCCGGCGACCCCGGCGCCGACCTGCTGCGCGAGCCGCTGCGGCAAGGGGCGACCGGGCATGTGTGGCTGGTGCTGATCGGCCTGCCGGCGCTGCTCCTGGCGGCCTGGCGCTCGAAACGGGCGCTGGGCCAGCGCTGACGCACGCTCCAAACGGGCGCTGCGTCAGCGTGACGCGCCCCGCCGCGCGTACCCCCGTCGGGCGCATCCCCGCCGTGCGTACCCCCGTCGGGCGCATCCCCGCCGTGCGTACCCCCGTCGGGCGCATCCCCGCCGTGCGTACCGCCGCCGGGACGCACGAAGCCGGGGGGAGCGGGTCCGCTCCCCCCGGCCATCGCCCGACGACTACTCGATGACGAGGTCGACCGGGATGTTGCCGCGGGTGGCGTTGGAGTAGGGGCAGACCTGGTGGGCCTGCTCGACGAGCTTGCGGCCGGTCGCCTCGTCCACCGTCTCGGGCAGCTCGACGCGCAGGGTCACCTTCAGCGCGAAGCCCTCACCCTGCTGGCCTATGCCGACCTCGGCGGTCACCGCGGCGTCGCTGACGTCCACCTTCGCCTGCCGGCCGACGAGGCCCAGGGCGCTGCCGAAACAGGCGGCGTAACCGGCGGCGAACAGCTGCTCCGGGTTGGTGCCCTGCCCGTTGCCGCCCAGCTCCGCGGGCATGGCCAGCGCCAGGTCGATCTTGCCGTCGGAGGAGACGGCGCGGCCCTCACGGCCGTGGGTGGCGGTGGCGACAGCGGTGTAGAGCGCGTCCATGGAAAACCATCCCTCTCAGGTCGTTTCGACGGCCCGGTCCGGCCGCCTCACGGGGATAAGTAGAGCACACAATTAAATTGGGCACAACCAAATAGCGCGTCAGGGTTACCCTGGAGACATGACCGCCCCACTGCCCTTCATCGGCCAGGAGAACGCCACGAGCGCCACGAGCCCGACAGACACCGCGGACGCCACGGACGCCACGAGCCCGACGGACGCCACGGGCGCCGCCGAGAACTGGCTGCGCCTGGACCGCCAGATCTGCTTCTCCCTGCATGCCGCCTCGCGCGCCTTCAACGGCGTCTACCGCGTGATCCTCAAGGACCTCGGGCTGACTTATCCGCAGTACCTGGTGATGCTGGTCCTGTGGGAGCAGGGCCCCCTGCCCGTGAAGCGGCTGGGCGAGCACCTGCGCCTGGACTCCGGCACGCTCTCCCCGCTGCTCAAACGGCTCGAGGCGGCCGGTCTGGTGCGCCGCGAGCGCAGCGCCCGCGACGAGCGCTCGGTCGAGGTCCGACCGACCGAGGCGGGCGCGGACCTGCGCGAGCGGGCCCTGGAGGTGCCCCGCAGGATCGTCGCCGCCACCGGCTTCGAACTCGCCGAGATCGGCGCGCTGCGCGAGCGTCTGGACGTGCTCACCTCGGCGCTGGACGCGGCGACCGCGCAGGAGGAGCCAGGGAGGCCGTAGCGGGGCGGCGGACGTAGAGACGCAGGGTCACGCCGTCGCGTTCGCCCTCCCAGCGGGGGACGAACCGTTCCTCCACCTCCACGAGCTTGAGGCGCTCGGTGGGCTCGCCGGGAAACCAGCGGGAACGCAGGACGTACGGCTCGGCGAAGACCCAGAGCCGGTTCACCGAGGCGAGCCTGCGCTGCAGCTCGCGGGGACCGACCTCGCGCCCGTACAGCGTGCCCGACTCGGGCCCGGTCGCCTTCAGCGCCAGATCACGCACCCCACGGAAGCCGTTCGGGTACGCGAGCGCCGTGCGCCGGCCGAGGGACGGCAGGAACAACACCGGGTCACCGGGGCGGACTTCGCGGCCGGCCAGGGCGGAGACGGCGGCGAGGTCGTCCGGCCGGTGGGCCAGGGTGCGGTACTCGCGGTGCAGCGGGAGCAGATGGAGGAAGACCAGGGCGACGGCCGGCACGCCCGCCGCGGTGACCGCCCACGAGCGCGGCCGGCTGCCCGCGAGTCCGGCCAGCCGGTCGGCGCCGGCCGCGATCAGCAGCGGCGCCCCCGCCAGGGCGTAGAGCACATAGCGGTCGTGGTAGAGCGGCTTGACCTGCGAGAGCAGCATCAGGAAGGCCGGCGGAACGATCATCAGCGGCGCCGCGAAGGCCGCCGTGCGCCCCGCCGTCAGACCCACCGCCATCAGGGCCAGGCAGCCCCAGAAGACGGCTCCGCGCGGGCCCGCGGCGAAGTTCCGCAGCAGCCTTTCCGCGCTCTCCCAGTCCGGCACGGGCAGCCACGCCACCTGCTGGGACTGTCCCCGCGAGACCAGCACGAGCGGCAGCAGGACGAGGACCGCGGCTCCGGCGGCCCGCGCCCAGGCCGCCCACACCTGCCGGGGCGCGCGCAGCAGCGCGAGGGTGAGCGCGTGCGCGCAGAGCACGAACACCGCCAGCTCGTGCAGCAGGCAGGTCACGGCGACGACACTCCCGTAGGCCCACCAGGTACGCCCGGACGGCCCCGCCGTCGCCGTCCGCGCCGACGGCCCGGCGTCCGTGCGCTCGTCCAGCGCCCGCGCCAGCAGCAGCGTCGCGCCGGCCGCGCCCGCCGCGACCAGCGCGTAGGAGCGGCCCTCCTGCGCGTAGTGGCCGGCCAGCGGGGTCACCGCATACAGCAGGCCCGCCCACAGGCCGACCCGGGGGCGGGCCAGCCGCACCCCGAGGGCCGCGACCAGAGCGGCGGTGGCGGTGGCCCCGCAGACCGAGGGCAGGCGCAGGACGACCTCGCCCGGGTGGACGGTGAGGACGACGTGCATGAAGAGGTAGTAGAGGCCGTGCACCGCGTCCACCCCGTGCAGCAGCCGCCAGATCTGCGGGACCGTGCGCCGTGCGACCTGGAAGGTGACGGCCTCGTCACGCCATATGCCGCCGCGGTCGAGACCCCACAGCCCGACGGCGGACATGACGGCCGCGGGGACGGCGACGGCCAGGACTTCGGTACGGGATGTCTTCTGCGAGCGTCCACACACCACGACGCCGATTCTGCTGCGCAGACCCACCCATCACAGCGATTGACGACGCATTAGGTATGTAATGGAGCAAAAGAGACATTCATCATGCTTACCATCCGCCTTGATGGACACCACGAAGCAACGTCGCCTCCTGCCCCTCGCGCTCGCATGGCTCGCCACCCGCGCCCTGATGCTGTGGCTGCTCGCCCACAGCGCCTCGCCGCAGCTGGGCGGCGGCCGGGTGGCCCGCGAGGTGTGGGGCCTCTACCACCGCTGGTACGGCGTCCTCGTCCACGGCGGCCTTCCCGCGCACGACCCGCTGTGGCAGTACCCGCCGGGCGCCGGCCCGGTCCTGCTGGCGCCCGCGCTGCTGCCGGGCCTGACGTACTTCCAGGCGTTCGTCGCCCTCACCGTCGCCGCCGACGCCGTGACCGTCCTCACGCTGGCCCGCGCGGGCGCCCGGCCCGGCCGTTCCCTGCTCGGAGCCGCCCTGTGGACGGGCGGACTCCCCCTGCTGCTGCACATCCCCCTCGTGCGCTACGACGTGCAGGTCACAGCCCTCGCCGTCCTCTCCCTGGTGACGCTGTCCCGCTCCCCGCGCGCGGGCGGCGCGTTCGCCGCCCTCGGAGCACTGGTGAAGGTATGGCCGGCGTTGGTCCTGCTGGGGACGCCCAGAGGGCGCGAGGGCGGGCCGGCGTGGCGGTCGGCGGCGGTGACGGGAGCCTCCTCGCTCGCGCTCCTCGCCCTGGCGTTCCGCGACCCCCTGTCCTTTCTGCTCCAACAGGGCGCGCGGGGCGTGCAGATCGAGTCCCTGGGCGGCACGGCGCTCTCGCTCGCCTCGCACGCCGGGTGGCCGGGCGCGGCCCGCTACCGGTACGGCGCGATGGAGTTCGTCGGCCCGTACGTCTCCTCCGTCGCCCACGCCTCGCTGGCGCTCACCGCCGTGGCCTTCGGTCTTCTGGTGCTGTGGCGGGTCCGGGCCCGCCGACGGACCCAGGCCACGCCGTACGACGCGGCCCTGAGCGCCGTCCTGCTGTTCACCGTCACCAGCAGGGTGATCAGCCCGCAGTACATGATCTGGCTGCTCGGCCTGGCCGCCGTCTGTCTGACCTCACGGCACACCTCCCAGCGCCCGGTGGCCGTGCTGCTGCTGGCGGCGACCACGGTCAGCACCGTGATCTACCCCCTGCACTACTGGGAGGTCATCAGCTGCTCCTGGACCGGCACGACGCTGATGGTCGTGCGCAACGGCCTGCTGGCCTGGGCCGCCGGGCTGTCCTACCTGCGGCTGTGGCGCTCCGGGACGGCCCCCGTCGAGGCCGGCGCGAGAAGTTGCCCACAGGCCCGGCACGAGAGCCGCACCCCCGCTTCACTGTGAGACGACGCACACACGCGCACCCTCACCCCGCGGTGATGTTTGTCACATCGACCCGCGGGCCGACTCGCGCCCCCAGCGCCGAGAGCGCCACAGCGCCGACGCGCCGACAGCGCCTACAGCGCCTTGATCGCCGCGGTGGTCGCCCGGGCCAGCGCGCCCAGATACCCCTTGGGCAGCTTCGGGCTGCGGATCACCACCGAACGCCAGTACAGCGGGCCGGAGATCAGGTCGAGCGCCAGTTCCTCGTTCAGTCCGGCACGGATCTCGCCGCGCCGCTCGGCCGCCGCCACGATCTTCAGGGCGACCCCCTCCTGCCCCTCCTTGAGCGCCTTCTGCAGCGCGTCGGCGATCTCGGGATTGCGGGCCGCCTCCGCCTGGAGGTCGGGGATGATCTGCGAGGCCACCGGGTGGCGCAGCGCCCGCGAGGTCACCTCGTAGAGCATGCGCAGATCGCCCTCCAGACTGCCCGTCTCGGGGGCCGGCAGGCCCTGCACGGCGATCACCGAGACGATGTCGAGGACCAGGTGCAGCTTGGAGCGCCAGCGCCGGTACACCGCGGTCTTGCCGACTCCGGCGCGACGGGCGATGCCCTCGATGGACATCCGCGCATAGCCGACGGTCGCGAGCTCCCCGAACACGGCGGCCCGGATGGCTTCCGTCACATCCTCTCGGAGCACGGCCGCGCCCGCGGGAGCCCGACGGCGCGGGCGCACCTGGGGTCCGTCGGTGTTCGTCGCGTCAGTCGTCATGCGAACCAGCATAGGGCGTTACGACGAAACGGTTGCGTCCCGACGTCAATTCGGCCTACTCTCACGTTGCGACGATACGGACCCGTCCTGACGTGAGAAAACGTGAAGAGATGCGTGAGAAAATGTCGGACGACTACGGAACCACCGCACGCACCCCCCTCCCCCGAGTGAAAGCAGCGGATGTGAGTCAGGTCCTCCACACACCGCCCAAGACACCGGCCCACGGCCACGGCGACCTCGCGGCCCTGGCCGAGAGGTACGGCCTCACGGTCAGCGGCGCCCGTCCTCCCCTGCCGGAGTACGTCCGCCAGCTCTGGGCGCGCCGCCACTTCATCACCGCGTTCGCCACGGCCAAGCTCACCGCCCAGTACAGCCAGGCGAAGCTGGGCCAGGTCTGGCAGGTGATGACCCCCCTGCTGAACGCGGCGGTGTACTACTTCATCTTCGGTGTCCTGCTGGGGACCAAGCAAGGCGTGTCGGACTTCATCCCGTTCCTCGTCACGGGCGTGTTCGTTTGGACGTTCACGCAGAGCTCGATCATGGCGGGCACCCGGGCCATCGCCGGCAACCTCGGCCTGGTGCGGGCCCTGCACTTCCCCCGGGCCGCGCTGCCCATCTCGTTCTGTCTGCAGCAGCTGCAGCAGCTGCTGTTCTCCATGGCCGCCCTGCTGATCATCCTCTTCGCGGTGGGCGTCCCGCCGGCCCCGTCCTGGATCCTCGTCCTCCCGGCGCTGACGCTGCAGTTCATCTTCAACGCGGGTCTGTCGATGATCCTGGCCCGGCTCGGCGCGAAGACGCCGGACATCGCCCAGCTGATGCCGTTCATCCTGCGCACCTGGATGTACATCTCGGGCGTCATGTGGAGCATCGACAACCTGATCAGCAAGCACCACGGACTGCCGTCCTGGGCCGCCGACCTGCTGCGGGCCAACCCCGCCGCCGTCTACATCGACCTGATGCGCTTCGCGCTGATCGACAGCTTCCACGCCAGCAAGCTGCCGCCCCACGTGTGGGTCCTGGCGGTCGGCTGGGCGCTGGTCGCCGGCGTCGGTGGCTTCATCTACTTCTGGAAAGCCGAGGAGACGTACGGCCGTGGCTGACAACACAGACAGCGCAACGCGCACCGCTCTCACCGAGCTCATGGACGAGAAGATCCCCACCGTCATCGCGGACAGCGTCGACATCATCTACCGGATCCACGGCACCGGAAGCGGCCGGGGCAGCGCGACCGCCGCCCTCAACCGCATCCTGCGTCCCAAGCAGGCCGAGAAGGCCTCGGGCATTCGCACGGTGCACGCCGTCAAGAAGGTCTCCTTCGTCGCCTACAAGGGCGAGGCGATCGGTCTGATCGGCACCAACGGATCCGGCAAGTCGACCCTGCTCAAGGCCATCGCCGGCCTGCAGCCGGTCGAGAACGGCAAGATCTACACCGACGGCCAGCCCTCCCTCCTCGGCGTCAACGCGGCCCTGATGGGCGACCTGACCGGCGAGCGCAACGTCTACCTCGGCGGCCTGGCCATGGGCATGTCGCGCGAGCAGATCAAGGAGCGCTACCAGGACATCGTCGACTTCTCCGGCATCAACGAGAAGGGCGACTTCATCTCCCTGCCCATGCGCACCTACTCCTCCGGCATGGGCTCCCGGCTGCGCTTCTCCATCGCCGCCGCCAAGGACCACGACGTGCTCCTCATCGACGAGGCGCTGTCCACCGGTGACGCGCGGTTCCAGGCGCGGTCGGCGGAACGCATCCAGGAGATGCGTCAGCACGCCGGCACCGTCTTCCTCGTGAGCCACAGCAACTCCGCGATCCGCGAGACCTGCGAGCGGGCGCTGTGGCTGGAGCGCGGCGAACTGCGCATGGACGGCCCCACGGAAGAGGTCCTCGAAGCCTACGAGGAGTTCACCTCGGGCAAGGGCAAGAAGAAGTAGCCCGACCGTTCGGCACGCTCAGCGTATTCAGCGCACTCGGCGCACTCGGCGCACGAGAAGGGCGCTCCCCCGGTGACCTGGGGGAGCGCCCTTCTCGTGCGTCCGGGTGAGGACGCGTGTTCGTCCGGGTGGGGACGCGTACGGATGCGTACGCGTCCCCCGCCGCCTACGAGTGCGTCCGCAGCAGTGTGCGCATGGTCCGCATGGCCACCGACAGGTTGGCCAGGTCGAACGTCTCCGACGTCTGGATCTCCTCCAGCGTGGTGCGCGCCCGGCCCAGGATCGCCGCGTTCTTCTCCTCCCACGCCTTGAAGCGCTGCTCGGGCGTCGAGGTCCCGTTGCCGACCGCCAGGACGTCGGCCGTCAGCGCCGCGTGCGCCGCGTACAGGTCCTCGCGGATGGAGGCGCGGGCCATCGACTGCCAGCGGTCGGCGCGCGGCAGCTCGATGATGCGGTCCATCAGCTGGGTGATGCGCAGCCGGTCGGCGAGGTCGTAGTAGACCTCGGCGACGTCCAGCGGGTCCTTGCCCATGCGGTCGGCCACCGAGACGATGTCCAGCGCCGGGAACGCCGAGGAGAACCCCGCCACCCGGGTGGCCAGTTCGTCCGGGACGCCCGCGGCGGTCAGCTCGTCGTAGATGCGCTGCCACCACTCCAGGTCCGCGCCCCGCATCAGCTTCGTCAACTGCGACCACACCAGCTCGACGCGCTCGGCGAAGAACCCGACCGTCTCCGCCAGCTGCAGCGGCTGCGGCCGGTTGTTGAGCAGCCACCGCGTGCCGCGCTCGACGAGCCGCCGCGAATGCAGCCGGATCCGGGTCTGCACGTCGGCCTCGACCTGGTTGTCGAGGTCCTCCACCGCGTCCCACACCGGCGCCGCGCGGAAGATAGCCCGGGCCGCGGTCTGCGCCCGCACGATCTCTTCCAGCGAGGCGCCCGTCTCCTCGCGCAGCCGGTGCAGATACGTCGTTCCGCCCGTGTTGACGGTGTCGTTGACCAGGACGGTCGTGGTGATCTCACGGCGCAGCGGGTGGCTGTCGATGCCCTCGGGGAACCGCTCGCGCAGCGCCGTCGGGAAGTACGTGTGCAGCAGACCGCGCAGATAGTCGTCGTCGGGCAGCGAGGTGTGCAGCAGTTCGTCCGACACCGTGATCTTCGTGTACGCCAGCAGGACGGCCGTCTCCGGGCCGGTCAGGCCATGCCCCGCGCCCAGCCGCTCACGGATCTGCCGGTCGGTGGGCAGGAACTCCAGGGCGCGGTCCAGGTGTCCTTCCCGGACCAGGTGGCGCATGAAGCGCTGCTGGGCGTGGAGCATGTCCTTGGACTGGGCGAGGGCGTTGGCGATCGCGGTGTTCTGCGCGTAGTTGTTGCGCAGGACGAGCGCGCCGACCTCGTCGGTCATCTCCGCGAGCAGCTTGTTGCGCTGCTTGACGGTCATGTCGCCCTCGGTCACCAGGCCGTTGAGCAGGATCTTGATGTTCACCTCGTGGTCGGAGGTGTCCACGCCCGCGCTGTTGTCGATGGCGTCGGTGTTGATCCGGCCGCCGAGCCGGGCGAACTCGATCCGGCCGAGCTGGGTCAGGCCCAGGTTGCCGCCCTCGCCGACGACCTTGACGCGCAGATCGGCGCCGTCCACCCGGATCGGGTCGTTGGCCTTGTCGCCGACGTCCGCGTTCGACTCCACGGAGGACTTCACGTACGTGCCGATGCCGCCGTTCCACAGCAGGTCCACCGGCGCCCGCAGGATCGCCTTCATCAGGTCGGCCGGGGTCAGCTTGGCGACGCCCGACTCGATGCCGAGGGCCGCGCGGATGTGCGCGTTGACGGGGATCGCCTTGGCGGTGCGGGGGAAGATCCCGCCGCCGGACGACAGCAGCGCGGTGTCGTAGTCGGCCCAGCTGGAGCGGGGCAGCTCGAACAGCCGGCGGCGCTCGGCGTAGGAGGTCGCCGCGTCCGGCTCGGGATCGATGAAGATGTGCCGGTGGTCGAAGGCGGCGACCAGCCGGATGTGCTCGCTGAGCAGCATGCCGTTGCCGAACACGTCACCGGACATGTCACCGATGCCGACGACCGTGAAGTCCTCGGTCTGGGTGTTCACGCCCAGCTCCTTGAAGTGGCGCTTCACCGACTCCCAGGCGCCGCGGGCGGTGATCCCCATGCCCTTGTGGTCGTAGCCGGCCGAGCCGCCGGAGGCGAAGGCGTCCCCGAGCCAGAAGTCGTAGGACTGGGCCACCTCGTTGGCGATGTCGGAGAACGTCGCGGTGCCCTTGTCGGCGGCGACCACCAGGTAGGTGTCGTCCTCGTCGTGCCGCACGACGTCGGCCGGCGGCACGACCTCCCCGCCGACCATGTTGTCCGTGATGTCGAGCAGCGCCGAGATGAACGTCCGGTAGCTGGAGATGCCCTCGGCGAGCCACGCGTCGCGGTCCACCGCCGGGTCGGGCAGCTGCTTGGCGACGAAGCCGCCCTTGGCGCCGACCGGCACGATGACGGTGTTCTTCACCATCTGCGCCTTGACCAGGCCGAGGACCTCGGTGCGGAAGTCCTCACGCCGGTCGGACCAGCGCAGACCGCCGCGCGCGACCTTCCCGAACCGCAGGTGCACGCCCTCCACCTGCGGCGAGTACACCCAGATCTCGAACGCGGGCCGGGGCGCCGGCAGGTCCGGGATGGCCTGCGGGTCGAACTTCATCGACACGTAGTCGTGCGGCCGGCCGTCCGCGCGCCGCTGGAAGAAGTTCGTGCGCAGGGTCGCCTTGATGACCGTGAGGAACGAGCGCAGGATCCGGTCCTCGTCGAGCGAGGCCACCTGGTCGAGCGCGGCTTCGAGCTCCTCCAGCAGGGCGTCGACGATCTCGAGCCCGGCGCGCTGCCGGTCGGGCGACATCCGCGCCTCGAACAACGACACGAGCAGCCGCGTGGTGTGGACGTTCGTGCGGAGAGTGTCCTCCATGTAGTCCTGGCTGAACGTGGACCCGGCCTGCCGCAGGTACTTGGCGTACGCGCGCAGCACCGTCGCCTGCCGCCAGTCGAGCCCGGCGCCCAGCACCAGCGCGTTGAACCCGTCGTTCTCCGCCTTGCCGGTCCAGGTCGCGGAGAACGCCTCCTGGAACCGCTCGCGCCCGTCGTCGCCGAGGAAGTCGCCGCCGGGACCGGCCAGCGCCTTGGGGATGCGCAGGCCGAAGTCGTAGATCCAGGCGTGGGTGCGGTCCGCGCAGCGCAGTTCGTAGGGCCGCTCGTCGATCACCTCGACGCCGAGGCGGTTCAGCACCGGCAGCACCGCCGACAGGGAGATCGCGTCGCCCTTGCGGTAGATCTTGAAGCGGCGCTCGTCGGGAGCGGCGCCCACCGGCTCGTACAGGCTGAGCGAGAAGCTCTGCTCCTCGCTGAGCCGCTCCAGGTGGACCAGGTCGGAGACGGCGGCACGCGGGGTGTGGTCCGCCTTGTACCCCTCGGGGAAGGCGCTGCCGTAGCGGCGCGACAGCTCCGCCGCCCGCTCCTCGCCGAGTTCGGCGTTGAGCGCCTCGGAGAACGCGTCCGCCCAGGACCGCGCCGCCTCCACCAGCCGCGCCTCGATGCGCTCCTTGTCGGCGTCGGACAGCTCCGGCAGCTCGGTGCCCTGCGGGACGCGGACCACGAAGTGCAGCCGCGACAGGATCGACTCGGTGTTCCAGGCGGTGAAGTCGACGCTCGTCCCGCCGAGCTCCTCCTTGAGGATGTCGATGATCCGCAGCCGCACGCCCGTGGTGTAGCGGTCGCGGGGCAGGTAGACGAGCGCGGAGTAGTAGCGGCCGTACTCGTCCTGCCGCAGGTAGAGCCGCAGCCGCCGCCGCTCCTGCAGGTACAGCACGCTGGTGACGATGGCGCGCAGTTCGTCCACCGGCGTCTGGAAGAGCTCGTCGCGCGGATACGTCTCCATGATCTGGAGCAGGTCGCGCCCGTCGTGGCTGTTGGGCGAGAACCCGGCGCCCTTCAGCACGGCCTGGACCTTGCGCCGCACCACCGGCACCCGCGACACGGACTCGGTGTAGGCGGCCGAGGAGAAGAGCCCCAGGAACCGCCGCTCGCCGACGACGTTCCCCTCTGCGTCGAACTTTTTGACCCCGACGTAGTCGAGGTAGGAGGGCCGGTGCACGGTGGCCCGGCTGTTCGCCTTGGTCAGCACCAGCAGCTTGTGCTCACGCGCCTTGGCGCGGGCGTCGGCCGGAAGCCGCTCGAAGGAGGGGCTGACGGGGTGGGCGTCGCCGTCGGCGTGGTGCGGGTCGGAACGCAGGATGCCGAGCCCGGTGCCGGGGACGGCGGCAAGGGAGTCGTCCCCGCGCAGCTGGTACTCCCGGTAGCCGAGGAAGGTGAAGTGGTCGGCGGCCAGCCAGCGCAGCAGCTCGCGGGCCTCGTCGACGTCGGGCCGGTCCAGATCGCCGGGGACGGGCTCCGCCGGGAGCTCGTCGGCGACCCGCAGCGCGGTGTCCCGCATCTTCTCCCAGTCCTCGACGGCCTCACGGACGTCGGACAGGACGCGCAGCAGGTCGGCGGTGATCTGCTTCAGGTCGGCCCGGTCGGTCTCCCGGTCGATCTCGACGTGGATCCAGGACTCGACGTGCCCGTCGTGCGGCAGGTCCCCGGCCACGGGCGGGACGCTGAGCACCTCGATCAGCCGGCCCGCCACATCGCGCCGCACGACGACCTGCGGGTGGATGACGACGTGGATGCCCCGGCCCTGCCGGGTGAGCTCGTTGGTGACCGAGTCGACGAGGAACGGCATGTCGTCGGTGACCACCTCGACGACGGAGTGGCTGCACGTCCACCCGTTCTCCTCGACGGTGGGCGTGTGGACCCGCACGTTGGCGGTGCCCTGCGGGCGGCTCTCGGCCAGCCGGTAGTGCGAGAGCGCGGCTCCGAAGACGTCGACCGGGTCGCGGCCGCTCAGGTCCTCCGGCGCGGTGTGCAGGTAGTAGCGGTGGAGGAACGCGAGGAGGGCGGCGTGGTCCGGGGTCCCCGGAGTGCCCTCGCCCGTCGCCCCAGTCGGTAGGTGCCCCCCGACCGGGCTGTTCTCAGCGACCCGCGCCGCCCTCTCGAGCAGCTCGGCCTTGGCTTCGTCCAGCTTGGTCTGCATTGTCCTCTGACTCCTGTCGCGCGCCGTTGCGTGACGTAGAAGGAAGTGCGGGCTCTTCCCCTGCGACTCGACGCCACGGCCCGGGATCTCCGGACTGCTCCGACGCTATGCCGCAAGGTGAGACGAGCGGGGGGTTATCAGCCATTCTCGGCACCACTCCGGGGTGTGACGCTGCTCTCCGCGTCGCCTGCGTCCGGGGTGTGCGCGCCGCCCCGGGGTCCCTTGCGACCCCGTCCCGCCCGCGCCGATCAGCGACCGCCGCCCGGTCGCGGAGATGGTCCGCACACACCGGGCGCAGGGCAGGGGCGACAGTGCCCCCGCGAGATATCGCGCTGATCACGCCACAAGGCTATCGCTCCTCACCGGGCCGCCGTCACGAGCCGTATGTGTACAAAAGGCGGGCCGGAACTTTGACGTTATGCACAGCTCGCGCAGCCGGCCGGACAGCTAAGGGGATCCGTGGGGCGACCGGGGCGCGGGCGGGCGGACGACGCCCGGGGCGACTCACGGGACGACGGTGATCCACGGGGCGCGAGCGGCGGGCAGCCGCGCTGCCGGGGAGGACGAATCCGGCGGGGGAGGACGAAGCCACCCGGAGGCCGGGACGGACGACGGAACGGGAACGGACGGCGGGCACGACGGGACCAGGGAGGCACCGGGGAGAGAGCGGGGAGGGAGCGGGGAGAGACCGGGGAGAGAGCGGCCGGGAAAAGTCGACGGCGGCCCCGGCCCGCGGGAGGCTGGGAACGCCCCCTCTTGGCAGACCCACCCGCCGGAGGCACGTTGTCCATGACAGCGCCCGCCCGAGAGGAGCCGTCCACCATGACCGAGAAGATCCTCATCGTCACCGGCGACGCGGCGGAATCCCTGGAAGTCCTCTACCCCTACCAACGCCTCCGCGAGGAGGGCTACGAGGTCCACATCGCCGCGCCCGCCCGCAAGAAGCTCCGGTTCGTCGTCCACGACTTCGAACCCGGCTTCGACACCTACACCGAGAAACCCGGTTACACCTGGCCCGCCGACCTCGCCTTCTCCGAGGTCGACCCCGGCGCGTACGCGGCCGTCGTCATCCCCGGCGGCCGCGCGCCCGAGTACCTGCGCAACGACCCCGAGCTCCGCAAGATCCTCAAGTCGTTCTTCGACGCCGACAAACCCGTCGCCCAGATCTGCCACGGCCCCCTGCTCACCGCGGCCGCCGACGCCCTGCGCGGCCGGCGCGTCACCGCCTATCCGGCGCTGGAGATCGACATGCAGACGGCCGGGGCCACCTTCCAGGACGTCGAGGCGGTGGTCGACGGCGCCCTCGTGTCCGCGCGCGCCTGGCCCGACCATCCGGCCTGGATGCGCGAGTTCCTGACGGTACTGCGCGCGAAGGCCCCGGCGACCTGAGCCGGCCATGCCGGGCCGGACCGCCGGACACCGGACAGCCGGACAGCCGGACAGCCGGACAGCCGGACAGCCGGACACCGTACAGCCGGACCCGGGCCGGGTTGTCCGGCCGGGCCGGCCGGAGCCGCTCGACGCGTCCTACGCGGCCGTGGCCAGACGGCCCGCGACCTGCACGGCCTCGGCCAGCGTGTCCACCACCGGCACCCCGACGCCCTCCAGGCTGGCCCGGCTGTGCGACCCGCCGGTGTAGAGCACGGCCCGCGCCCCGACGTGCAACGCGGCCACGGCGTCGTCGGCGGCGTCCCCGATCACGACGGTGCGCGCCGGCTCGACCCCGGTCAGCTCCCGCAGGTGCCGCACCATGTGCTCGGCCTTGCTGCCCCCGGAGGGCCCGGTCCGCCCGTCCACCCGGACGAAGTGCGGCTCGATCCCGAACCCGCGCACCAGCGGGACGAGTTCATCGTGCCCGTACATGCTCAGCAGGGACTGGCTGTGCCCCGCCGAGCGCCATCCCGCAAGCAGTTCCACCGCGCCCTCGGTCAGCCCGCACCGCACCCGGTGCTCGGCGTAGTACCGGTGGAAGACCCCGTCCATGAGCTCCCACTCGGCGTCGGTGGGCAGCCTTCCCATCAGCCGCTCGTAGAACTTCGGCACCGGCACGCAGTACAGCGCCCGGTACTGCTCCAGTGTGATCGGCGCCAGTCCCAGCTCGACGAACGCCGCGTTCGTGGCCCCGACGATCGCGTCGTTGTCGTGGAACAGCGTCCCGTTCCAGTCCCAGACGATGTGCGCCGCTTCGTGCTTCCCCATACCCGCAAACGTACCCGCCCCCACCGACAGTCAAGTGGACGACCGTGGAGGCGGCGTCCTCAGCCGCCCGAGCCCACCAGGTTCGGGATCTCCTGCGGGGCGAACCAGAGCAGTTCGTGGTCCTCGGCCCCGTCCACGACGAACTGCGCGTCGTCGTCCCCGCCGTCCGCCGCCGCGAGGGCCTGCGCGGCCGCGGTGACGTCCGCCTCCGCGTCCCCGGCGTCCACGTGCACCGCGGCCGCCTTGGCCAGCCGCACGGCGCCCGTCACCCGCACCTCGCCCAGCGCCACCGGGTCGAGTCCTCGGTCGGGGTCGACGGCGGCCGCGCGGTCGGCGACGTCCACGGCGACCACGACGCGACGCCGCGGGGCGCCCGGATCCGCGGCCAGCAGCCGCAGGGAGGCCAGGGCGGCCCTGCTGAGCGCCGCGTACTCCAGCTCCTCGATGTCGTCGGAGAGGTACCACTCGCGCAGCGCGGGCGTGACGGCGTACGCCACGATCGGCTCGGCCCCCAGCTCACCCGTCTTGTGCGCCTCGGCGAGACCGGGGAGGGTCAGGGGGACGTAGACGCGCATGGCGGGCCGCTCATTTCGTGGTCGGTGGCTCGGACTGGTGCTCCCGAGGGGACGGTCGCGCGCCTCCCCGGGAGCCTTCAGGATACGTGCGGGCGTCCCCTTTCGGACCCCGCCCACACCCGCGCGGACGTCAACCCGACGCCCCGGAACTCACCCGGGCCACCCCCGTGAAACCGGGCTCCGGGCACCCCGGGCCGCCCCTGATGAGTGAACTTCGCGGACCCTCGACACGGGCGCACCGCCTGCTTGCCGTCGCGGACCGGAACCCCGTACAAGATCCACAACGGCAAGTTACCGCCCGGTATAAGCCGGGCTCACCGAACGGGGACCCCATGGACAAGGTCATGACCAGGACGCAGCACCACCCCGGCGCCCGCCCGACCGGCACCCGTCCGACCGGCACCCGCCCCGGAGGCGCCCGTCCGCCCGGCCGTCGTGACACCCGCCGCCCCGCCGGCGCACCTCCGCGCACTCCCGACGGCGGCTCCCCGCGAACCGCTGCCGCCGACGGCCGCCCGCCCGGTCCGCCCGGCGCCGGACCCTCCACCCGCCCCGCCGACGGCCGCCCCGCGACCGCCCAGGCCTCCGGCCGCCCGCTCTCCCAGCCCCGCCCCACCGACCTCTTCGCCGACCGGCTCCTCGCGGTCCTGAGCGGCCGGCGCCCCGTCCACTTCATGCTGCGCCACACCCTCGGCGCCGCCTACGACGACCTGGCACACCTCGCCGAACGCGGACCCCTGCGCACCGCCCACGGCGCGCAACCCGTCGTCCGCGACATCGGCTACTACGTCCCCCGCCCCGGCGCCATCGAGGCCTTCGCCCGGATCGGCACCGGCGACCGTCTGCGCGCCATGGCCTTCCGCCTGGAGCTCGGCAGGGACCGTCGCTGGCGCTGCACCGCCGTCGAACTCGACGGCCACCGCCGGCCCCCGGCCCAGGACGACTGAACGGCACGAGCGGACTGAGCGGCCCGAGCGGGCTGCTCGGCCTGGGCGGACTGGGCGGCACGAGCAGGCTGAGCGGCACGAGCGGCACGAGCGGACTGGGTGGGCTGGGCGGACTGGGCGGCATGAGCGGCCTCAGCCGGCTGGGCGGCCTGAGCGGCCTGAGCGGGCTCAGCAGCCCGAGCCCGCTGAGCGGCCCGGCCATCGCCCGGGACGACCGAGCGGCCCCGCACACGCCGAAGGGCCGGGCCACCCCAGGTGACCCGGCCCCTCAAGCCGCTGCGCGACGCCTCACACACCGCCCGGCGACAACGCCCCGGGCGGGCACTCCACGGCTACTTCTTGCGACGCCGCCCAGCCTTCGCCTGCTTACGACGCTCCGCGCGCGTGAGACCGTCGGCCTCCGAACGCACCGGCTCCTCGTCGTCCTCGAAGTCGCCCTCGATCGTGCCGCCCTCGCCGTCCACCGTCGGCGCCGAGAAGTGCAGCTGACGACGCTGCGGAGCGTCCAGCCCCTTCGCCCGGATCTCCGGACGCGAACCCGCCTGCGCCGGCACCACGTCCTGCTTGTCCATGTCGACCGGCTCGGCGTCCTGGACCTCGACCTCCTCGACCTGCTGCTCGACCTGGACCTCCAGGTTGAACAGATAGCCGACGGACTCCTCCTTGATCCCGTCCATCATCGCGGAGAACATGTCGAAGCCCTCACGCTGGTACTCCACCAGCGGGTCCTTCTGCGCCATCGCGCGCAGACCGATGCCCTCCTGGAGGTAGTCCATCTCGTAGAGGTGCTCGCGCCACTTGCGGTCCAGCACCGACAGCACGACCCGGCGCTCCAGCTCACGCATGATCTCGGAACCGAGCTGCGACTCCCGCGACTCGTACTGCTCGCGGATGTCGTCCTTGATGGACTCGGAGATGAACTCGGCCGTCAGCCCCGCACGGTCGCCCGCCGTCTCCTCCAGCTCCTCCACGGTGACCTTCACCGGGTAGAGCTGCTTGAAAGCGCCCCACAGCCGGTCCAGGTCCCAGTCCTCGGGGAAGCCCTCGGCGGTCTCCGCGCCGACGTACGCGTCGATCGTGTCGTCCATGAAGTGGTGGATCTGCTCCTGCAGGTCCTCACCCTCCAGGACGCGACGGCGCTCGCCGTAGATGACCTCACGCTGCCGGTTCAGGACCTCGTCGTACTTCAGGACGTTCTTACGCGTCTCGAAGTTCTGCTGCTCCACCTGCGACTGCGCGGACGCGATCGCCCGCGTGACCATCTTGTTCTCGATCGGCACGTCGTCCGGCACGTTCGCCATCGACATCACGCGCTCGACCATCTGCGCCTTGAACAAGCGCATCAGGTCGTCACCCAGCGACAGATAGAACCGGGACTCACCCGGGTCGCCCTGACGGCCGGAACGACCACGCAGCTGGTTGTCGATACGACGGGACTCGTGCCGCTCGGTGCCGAGGACGTACAGACCGCCGAGCTCCTTGACCTCTTCGAACTCGGCCTTGACCGCCTGCTCGGCCTTCACCAGGGCGGCGGGCAGAGCCTGCGCCCACTCCTCGATGTGCTCCTCGGGGTCCAGACCCCGCTGACGCAGCTCCGCCTCGGCGAGGTCGTCCGGGTTGCCGCCGAGCTTGATGTCCGTACCGCGACCGGCCATGTTGGTGGCAACCGTCACCGCGCCCTTGCGGCCCGCCTGGGCGACGATCGACGCCTCACGCTCGTGGTGCTTGGCGTTCAGCACCTCGTGCTGGATGCCCCGCTTGGACAGCTGCTGCGACAGGTACTCGGACTTCTCGACCGACGTCGTGCCGACGAGGATCGGCTGGCCCTTCTCGTGCTTCTCGGCGATGTCGTCGACGACCGCCTCGAACTTCGCGACCTCGGTGCGGTAGATCAGGTCCGACTGGTCCTTGCGGACCATCGGCCGGTTCGTCGGGATCGGCACCACGCCGAGCTTGTAGATCTGGTGGAACTCCGCGGCCTCGGTCATGGCCGTACCGGTCATGCCGCAGAGGCCGGGCTGCTCCTTGCCGTCATGGTTGTGGCGCTTGTAGAGGCGGAAGAAGTTCTGCAGGGTGATCGTCGCGAGCGTCTGGTTCTCGTCCTTGATGTCCACCCCTTCCTTCGCCTCGATCGCCTGGTGCATGCCCTCGTTGTAACGGCGGCCGGCGAGGATACGACCGGTGTGCTCGTCGACGATCATGACTTCGCCGTCCATGACGACGTAGTCCTTGTCCTTCTTGAAGAGCTCCTTCGCCTTGATGGCGTTGTTCAGGTAGCCCACCAGAGGGGTGTTCACCGACTCGTAGAGGTTGTCGATGCCCAGCCAGTCCTCGACCTTGCTGACACCCACCTCGTGAATGGCGACCGTGCGCTTCTTCTCGTCGACCTCGTAGTCGCCGGTCTCCTCGATGCCCTTGAGCGGGTTGCCGGCCTCGCCCTTCTTCAGCCGCGTCACCAGCTTGGCGAAGTCGCCGTACCACTTCGTGGCCTGGTCGGCCGGACCGGAGATGATCAGCGGCGTACGCGCCTCGTCGACCAGGATGGAGTCCACCTCGTCGACGATGGCGAAGTTGTGGCCGCGCTGCACCAGCTCGTCCTGCGCCCACGCCATGTTGTCGCGCAGGTAGTCGAACCCGAACTCGTTGTTGGTGCCGTACGTGATGTCGCACGCGTACTGCTCACGCCGCTGGGCCGGCGTCATGTTGGCCAGGATGCAGCCGACTTCCAGACCCAGGAACTTGTGAACGCGGCCCATCATCTCGGAGTCGCGCTCGGCCAGGTAGTCGTTGACCGTGATCAGGTGAACGCCCTTGCCGGACAGCGCGTTCAGATACGCGGGCAACGTGCCGACGAGCGTCTTGCCCTCACCGGTCTTCATCTCGGCCACATAGCCGAGGTGCAGCGCGGCGCCACCCATGATCTGCACGTCGTAGTGACGCTGACCGAGAACGCGCTTGGCGGCCTCGCGCACGGTGGCGAACGCCTCGGGCAGCAGATCGTCCAGGGTCTCGCCATCGGCGTACCGCTGCTTGTACTCCTCGGTGAGGGCCCGCAGCTCGGCGTCGGAGAGGTCGACGAAGTCCTCTTCGATGGAGTTGACCTGGTCCGCGATGCGGTGCAGCTTGCGCAGGATCTTGCCTTCGCCTGCACGCATGATCTTCGAGAGGACGGACACGGGGGTTGGTCTCCTTGCCGGTCGGGCCTGGGCCGGTCGGTTTCCTTTGACTTACTGAGCAACGGCCATCGTATGCGAGGACCCCACCACGCCGGGAGGCCTGCCGGGGCGAGGACCGCACACTGCTGCGCACAGCTCCTGAAATCTCCTTCTCCTGGGACAACGGCCGGACGCCGCCGATGGTGCCGCCTCCGCCGGACGAATTGCGCGAATCGTGATCACGCGCTCACACACCGCGAGAATTGGCGTCCGGCACGGCCCCCGCGCAGAATCGGCCGATGGAGCCCGAGCCCCTCACCCTCACCAGCGCCCGCCTGGTCCTGCGCCCCCTCGACCCACGGGACACCGACGCGGTGTACACCGCGGCCCAGGACCCCGACGTCCAGCGCTGGACCACGATCCCCTCCCCCTACCTGCGCGAGCACGCCCGCGGCTTCATCGAACTGCTCGCCCCCGAGGGCTGGGCCACCGGCTCCATGTTCACCTTCGGCGTCTTCCTCCCCGACGGACCCCTCACCGGCGTCCTCAGCCTCACCATGCGCGCCCCGGGCACCGCCGAGGTCGGATTCTGGGCGGCCAAGGAGCACCGCGGCCACGGCTACACCACCGAGGCCGCCCTCGCCGCCTCCCGCTGGGCGTTCACCGACCTCGGCGTCGACCGCGTCGAATGGCGGGCCGAAGTCGGCAACGAAGCCTCCCGCGCCGTCGCAAAGAACGCCGGCTTCACCCTCGAAGGCACCCTGCGCTCCGCCATCAACAACAAGGGCGTACGACGGGACTGCTGGCTGGCCGCCCTGCTCCCGTCGGACCTCGAACTGCCGTCCACCGCGCCCTACCTCCCCGCACCCCCGCCCGCCGCCCCGTCCGGAGGCTGAGGCCCCCGGGCCCGCCCCGCACTGTCAGACCCACCCCCTATCGTGCGAGCCATGACGACCCCGCGCCACGCCACCGAGCTCTCCGCAGACGAAGCCCGCCGCATCGCCCTCCGGGCACAAGGCTTCCTCGGCACGCCCGACCGCAAGGCCGGCGTCCGCGGCGTCCTCCGCCACCTCGGCGCGGTCCAACTCGACACCATCTCGGTCCTGGCCCGCTCCCACGAGCTGATCCCCTACGCCCGCCTGGGCGCCGTCGGCCGCAAGACCGTCGAGGACGCCTACTGGCAGGACACCCACGCCTTCGAGTACTGGTCCCACGCCGCCTGCATCCTCCCCATCGAGGAATGGCCCCACTTCGCCTTCCGCCGCCGCGCCTACCGCAACCGCCCGCACTGGAACCACGCCCTCCCGGAGGGCACGTACGACCAGGTCGTCAAACAGCTCCGCGCCGAAGGCCCCCTCACCGCCACCGACTTGGGCGGAGCGAAGAAGACCAGCGAGTGGTGGGACTGGTCCGGCACCAAGGTCGCCGTGGAACGCGCCCTGATGTACGGGGAGGTGGTCTGCGTCGAACGCCGCGGCTGGAAGCGCGTCTACGACCTCGCCGAACGCGCCGTCCCCGCCGACCTGCTGCACGACGAGCTGGACGACGCCGAGTGCCTGCGCCGCCTCGTCCGCCTGGCCGGCCGGTCCCTCGGCGTGGGCACGCGCGCGGACATCGCCGACTACCACCGGCTCAAGGGCGAACAGGTCGACGCGGTGATCGCCGACTCGGGCCTGGTGCCGGTCACCGTCGAAGGCTGGGGCAAGCCCGCCTGGGCCGACCCGGAGGCCCTGGACACACCCCCGCGCGGCCGCCACCGCACCACGCTCCTGTCCCCCTTCGACTCCCTGGTCTGGGAACGCGCACGCACCGAGCGGATCTTCGGCTTCACCCACCGCCTGGAGGCCTACGTCCCCAAACCCAAACGGGTGTACGGCTACTTCGCGATGCCCGTCCTGGCCGGCGGCCGGCTCGTCGGCCGCGTCGACCCCGCGCGGGAGGGACGCACCCTGGTCGCCAGGCAGGTCACCCTCGACGGCCCCAAAGCGGTCCCGGCGGTGGCACAGGCCCTGCTCGAAGCGGCGACCTGGGTGGACTGCACGGACGTACGCGTGGAACGCGTGGACGCCCCGGAGCTGCGCGAGCCGCTCAGCAGGGAACTCGCCCGCGCACTCGCCTGACCCGCCGGGCCGACCTCCCCGGCCGCCCGACCGTCCCCGCCCTACCGTCGTCCCCGCCGGGTCCTCGGACCCGCGCGGACCGCGGTCAGCGGATCTCGAGGATCTTCTCCCGCATCGCGTACACGACCGCCTCCATCCTGGAGTGCAGCTGCAGCTTCTCCAGGATGTTGCGGACATGGTTCTTCACGGTGTTCTCGGAGATGAACAACTCCTTGGCGATGTCACGGTTGTTCATCCCCGTCGCCACCAGCTTCAGCACCTCCAGCTCCCGGTCCGTGAGCCGCGGCGCGGGAACGAGCCGGCGCTCGTCCGTCCGCTGGATCATCGACTTGAACTCGGTGAGCAGCTTCGACGCCATGGAAGGGCTGATCTGCGACTGCCCGTCGGCGACCGCGCGGATCGCGGTGGCGACCTCGTCCGTGGAGATCTCCTTGAGGAGATAACCGGTCGCGCCCGCCTTGATCGCCTCGTAGAGGTCGGCCTCCTCGTCGCTGATCGTCAGCATGATGATCTTCGCGCTGGGGGCCACCTCCTTGATGGAGGTGCAGGCCTCGATGCCGCCGCGCTTGGGCATCCGGACGTCCATCAGCACGATGTCGGGCAGCAGATCGGCCGCCTTGTCCACCGCCTCGGCGCCGTCCCCCGCCTCACCGACGACCTGGATGTCCTCCTCGGCCGCCAGCACGATCTCCAGCCCCCGGCGGAACAGAGCATGGTCGTCCACGACAAGGACTCTGATCGGCTCCTTGTGTGAAGTGCCCCCGTCCGGGCCCATGCCGACGACGCCGTCGTCGACATCGTCGTCCCGCATCGGTCCGAAGGTGTCCGCCATCGTTCCTCCCCCTGAAGGCTGTGGCCGTGGTCCTGAGCCATCGCCAACCCAAGGCAACGACCCACCGGTTGAGCCGCCCTGCCATGATTCCATGCCCGGACCACAACGCGGCCACCGAGCGAGGCCCCAGGGGTCGCGCACGGGTGCCCCTGGGGGCGCACACGCGCTCCAGGGGCACACCGCTCACCAGTCACCGGGCAGGATCAGCCGCCCAGCGTGCCACCCGCCTCGGGTGCGTGCGCCTGGGCCACCATCGGGTCGGTGTCGAGGTAGATCACGCCGTAGTCGTAGGCGTGCCGCCGGTAGACGACGCTGGGCTGCTTCGTCTCGGAGTCGACGAACAGGTAGAAGTCGTGTCCGACCAGTTCCATCTCGTAGAGGGCCTGGTCGAGTGTCATCGGAGCGGCTACGTGGGTCTTCTCGCGCACCACGAGGGGGCCGTCGCCCTGCACCTCGAGGGAGCCGATCTTCTTCGTCGGCACACTGTTCGCCTCGCCGGCCGGCACGGGCTGCCCGTCGCCGTTGAGCGTGGCCACGCCCGGGACGTGGTCGGGAACCTCAGCCGCGGACAGCCTGCGGGAACCGCGGCGCGTGTACCGCTTGTCATGCTGCTTGCGCAGCTGGGCGTCCAGCTTCTCCGCCGCCAGGTCGAGTGCCGCGTACGCGTCGCTGGCCGACGCCTCCGCCCGGATCACAGGGCCGCGGGAGTGGAGCGTGATCTCCACTCGGTCGCACCGGTCGGCTTGTCGGGGGTTGGGCTCCTTGGACACCTCGACGTCGAGGCTGATCACCTTGCCGTCGAGCTTCTGGATCTTCTCCAGGTTCAGCTTCTCGGCCACGTGCTTGCGGAACCGCTCGGGCACCTCGGTCTTGCGGCCCTTGACGACGATGTCCACGCAGAACTCCGTTCCCGGATCACTCCGCTTCGCAGGCGGAGCGTCTCCCTTTTGCACCAGGCTCCGGTGAGTACCGGAACCTCCGACTCGGCGACTTCCACCTCCTCCTCCCCCATGGGCGAGATCTACACCCCAGGTGCTGCAGGGGATTACGAAAACCCGCAGCACGGCATTCGGATTTGAGAGGTGTGGCCTGCGGCTTTCCCTCACAACCGAACATATCTCGCCCGGACGGATGTCGTCACCCTCTACTGCGGCGTACCTCCGTTCAGGTCAATTGACTCTCTCATTACCTGCAACGACGCAAGTTATCGATCAGTTCCGGTTTATTTCGAATGAGCCCGGCGATGCCGCGACCACGGCCGCGCACAGCACGTCACCCGGACGGCCGGAGCAGCCCGCACCGCCTTCACCGCCCGACCCCGACGCCCCCACCGGGGCGCCGCCTGTGCCCTCCTCCCTCGCACCGGACGGCTTCACCTTTCTGCGTTCCCGAGTCACACCCCCGTACACGGCCCCCGCACCACCACCACACATCCCACCCTCCGTCTCCCCGACGTCCTTCACGCTCCCCGTACCCGCACCGCCGCCGTCCATCCGCCCCACCTGCGCCGCACCGCCCAACCGGCCGAACGGGCGACGCTCAAGGCGTTCCGGGTCCCCGGAGCACTCCCGGCCCACCGGGTCCTCCGGGTCCTCCGGGTCCTCCATATCCACCGGGTCCACCGGGCCGGCTCGGTCCGGACCCGCCCCCGTCGCCTCCCGCACCGCACGAGCCGCCTCCGCCAGCGAAGCGCCCGTCGTGACCAGGTCGTCGACGAGCACCACCGGAGCACCGCACAGCACCCGCACGCCCCGGGCGCCACGGCCAGCGCGCCCACCAGATTGTCGAGCCGCCCCCGGGAGTCGAGCCCCGCCTGATCGGCCACCGGCCGCCGCTGCCGCAGCACCGCGGCCACCCGCGCCGGCACCCCGGTCCGCCGCAACTCCCCGGCCGCAGCCAGCGCGATACGCCGCGCCGGATCATGACCACGGGCCCGGACGGCGGCACGGGAGGAGGGGACGGGGACGAGGAGGACGCCGCTGGGGGGTTGGGGGGCCTCCCCCTCCCCCACCCCCGCCCCCCGCAGCCCCGCCCGCACCGCTCCCGCCAGCGCCGCTCCCAGAGGGCGTGCGAGCGCCAGCGCGCCGCGTTCCTTGTGGGCCAGCAGCACTGCCCGTACCTCGTCCGCGTACGGGGCCGCCGCGTGCACGGCGGGCAGCCCGGGCGGTTCGAGCACGGGCCGCACCCGGAACGGCACGGTCCCCGTCCCGCACAGTGCCGTGCGGCACTGCGGGCAGAGCACCGTCCGTGCCCTGCCGCAGCCCCCGCATTCGCCGGGCAGCACCAAACCGGCGAGTTCCTGCCACCACCTGCGAACGGCTTCCACGTGGATCACTGTGCCAGCGCCGGAGACTGCTCACCAGCCCTGTGGAAAACCACCCGGAGCGGTCTGTGGATAACTCGAACTCAGGCGACGGAAGTCGACGGGGCGACGGAAGTCGACGGAAGGCGTCGGAAGGCGGTCGCAGCCGATCGGGCGGACAATCGAGTCACGCGGAAAACGCAAAGGGCGCGAGGGCTTCACCGTTCACGGAAGCGGACCTCCCAGGAGGGCGAGGCCCGCCCGGCAACTCCCGTCACCGGCCAGGAATGGGTTCACCCCGGGTAGAACGCGACCGAGGCGGTCTCCTTCAGCGTGCGCCATCCGCTCCCGCCGGGCAGCCACAGCAGCCCGTCCTTGGAGGTCGCGAACAGCGGGAGGTCGCTGTCCTCGGACGCGGCGATGCTCCGGACCTCCGTGAGGCCCGGCAGTGTGCCCGCCTCGGGGAACGAGCCGTCGCACTGCACGTACTGGACCTGCTCGACGCCGCCTGCCTCACGCCCGACCACCACGAGGCGGCTGTCCCCGGCCCACGACATGGCCGTGACCTTTTCCAACTCGGGTGTCGCGGAACGCAGTTCCTGGACCGACATCGCCGGTCGCGTGCCGTCGCCGACGCCTCGTTCGATCCGCCCGATGAGCAGCGACTGCTTGCCGCCCTTGTCCACGACGAGCGCGATGCGCACCCCGTCCGCCGCCACGCGCACGGCGTTGATCCGGCCGTCCAGGCCGGGGGTGAGCACCTTGAGGGGCTCGCCGCCGCCCTTCTCCAGCAGGAGCAGCCGCGGGTCCGCGGGATCGCGGTCGGCGACCCACAGGTCGCCGTGGGCGTCCCAGCTGGGCGTGGTGAGCCGGTCGGTCTCCGTCTTGCCCTTGCTCTCCAGGACGGGGTCGCCGATGGAGTTGCCGGACAGGGTGGAGGCGACGTAGAGCGTCCTGCCGTCGAGGGCGACGCCGGCCGCGCTGTGCTCGTCGTGGGCCACGGCTACCGAGCGCAGCGCCTTGGCGCCGTCGCCGAACGCTCCGGGCACGGGGTCGGCCTTGGTGTCGCCGCTGCCGCTGGCCATCCGCACGAGCCGGTGCTGGGCGTCGATGAAGTAGAGGTAGCCGGGGCTGCTCTGCGAGCCGCGGGCGGCGACGGCGGCGGCCCGTTCCTCGTTGAGGGAGCACAGCTGGGTTCCGCCCGCGCGCAGCGCGACCTCGTCGACGGTGGGGGCCAGGCTCTGCAGGGAGAACAGCAGTTGGGCCGCCATCTCGTCGCACTTGCCCTGTCCGATGTGGGCCGCCCTGTCGTTGAGCGGCACGGTGAGCTTGTTCTGGTCGTCGGGCGTCAGCGAGGTGACGCCCTTGGACAGGGCGGTGCCGGTGGGGAAGCTGGATCTGACGACGGGGCGGAGCCAGCTGGTGGGGCCGGTGAGCACGGAGCGCACCATCTGCGTCATCGGGTCGACCCGCTCGCGTACGTAGACGGGGTCGGCGACGGCCATGGGCTGCCCGGAGGCGTCCGCCTTGGTGTTGGACGCGAAGTAGTACTTGTTGACGGCGACGTAGTTGCGCTGGAAGTCGGACTTGCCCATGACGACGCCTGTGGGGAGGGCGTCGATGCGCCACTGGCCGGTCTTCTTGTCGCGGGTGAGGTGGACCGGCTGGCCGTAGCTGCCCGAGGCGGGCGCGTACGACTGCTGGGCGTCCACGGTGGCGACGCGGGTGCCGGTCAGGACGAAGGAGAAGTCGTCGCCGCCTTCCCTGGTCCCGGCGGGGCCGGCCTCGGTGGCCGGTCCGTCGGCGAGGACCGTGGTGGAGCGTTCGGGCTCCCATGTGCGGGCCGCCCGGTCGGTCAGGTACTGCCGGGCCGTGGAGTAGCGGGGGTCGTCGCTGGTGAGCGCCTCCAGGAAGCCCTGGACGATCTCGGCGGGCGGTGCGTCGTCCCGGGGCGGCATCGCGAACACCCGTACCTGGGTGTCCTGGCGCGGGGTGGACTCGACGTTGCGCAGGTCCCCGCTGTCGGGCATGGAGGCGCATCCGGACAGCAGGACCACACCGCAGGCGGCGTACGCCATCGCGCGCCCCGGCGTGCGGCCGCTCCGGGTTCCCCCCTCGCGCTGCTCAGCGCCCACGAAATGCCTCCCCTTGCTCGTCCACGCCCTCCGCGCCGGCGTGCGACCGGCCCCGGTTCCCCCTGGACGCCGTGTGTGCGACGTCGTCCGCCGGGCCCGGGTCGCCTGGAGCGCCGGTGCCCGCGGTGTCCGCCCGGTCCGGGCTCCGGCTCTCCGCCGTCGTCCGGGGGGCGGGTTCGTCCTGGTGCCGTGCGCCGCCCGAGCCCGGCGCGGGCCGGGACACCACGCGCGCGCCGTTGCCGGGCAGCGCCGTGGGGTCGGCCGTGGGTGGCGTCGTGCCCGTGCGGGGCGTGAGCGGGGTCCGGGCGGCCGACGACTGTTCCGTGGCGGGCTGTACGGGGACCGTCGCGCTCTTCTGGCCGCCGCCGCGCGGCACGCCGGCGTCGTCGAGCTCTCCCCTGTTGCGGCGGGAGTCCTTGGGTTCCAGCGGTATCGGTGAGCCGCGCAGCGGTTCGTCGGCGGTGCGGGGCAGGGTCAGCCGGAACTGGGAGCCGCCGCCGGGCTCGCCCCAGGCCTGCAGCCATCCGCCGTGCAGTCGCGCGTCCTCCAGGGCGATGGACAGGCCCAGGCCGGTGCCGCCGGTGGTACGCGCGCGTGCCGGGTCGGCGCGCCAGAAGCGGCTGAAGACGCGGGTGGCCTCGCCGGGCTTGAGCCCGACGCCGTAGTCGCGCACCGCGATGGCGACGGCTCCGCCCGCGGCGGCGAGTTTGACGATGACGTCCTTGCCCTCGCCGTGTTCGACGGCGTTGACGACGAGGTTGCGCAGCACGCGCTCCACGCGCCGGGCGTCGGCCTCGGCGACGACGGGCTGCTGGTCGCCGAGGACGCGGACGGTGGCCCCCTTGCGTTCGGCGAGCGGCGCGGCCCCGCTGACGACGCGCCGTACGACCTCTCTGAGGTCGATCGGCTCGGCCTCCAGGGCTGCGGCGCCGGCGTCGAAGCGGCTGATCTCCAGCAGGTCGGCGAGGAGCGTCTCGAAGCGGTCGAGCTGGTCGGCGAGGAGTTCCGCGGACCGGGCGGTGACGGGGTCGAAGTCGACGCGGGCGTCGTGGATGACGTCGGCGGCCATGCGGACGGTGGTCAGGGGGGTGCGCAGTTCGTGCGAGACGTCGGACACGAACCTGCGCTGCATCCGTGACAGCTCCTCCAGTTGCTGGATCTTCAGCTGGAGGTTCTGCGCCATCTTGTTGAAGGCCTCGCCGAGGCGGGCGATGTCGTCCTCGCCGGTGACCTTCATCCGCTCCTGCAGGCGTCCGGCGGAGAGCCGCTCGGCGATCCCGGCGGCCATCCGCACGGGTGTGACGACCTGCCGCACGACGAGCCAGGCGATGGCTCCGAGGAGGACGACGACGAAGAGTCCGGCGGTCGCGAGGGTGCCCTTGACCAGGCTGAGCGACTTCTCCTCCTGCGTGAGCGGGAAGAGGTAGTACAGCTCGTAGGCCTCGCCGTTGGGGTCGTTGATCTGTTTGCCGATGACGAGTGCGGGCTGCGATTCCTTGTCGTTGAGGTACATGATGCGGGAGTAGCTCTGCACGGCGCCGGTGCCGCTGTTGACGCGTTCGCGCAGGTTCTCCGGGACGCTCTTGTTGGGGTCGACGAAGCCGGAGGCCCGCGGCCCGCGGCCGCCGCCGCTGTCGTCGACGGGGGGCAGGGTGACCACGTCGAAGGCGCCCTGTCCGCCGCTGGACAGCGACAGTACGAGCTCGCTCATCCATTCGGTGACGTTCTGCGAGCCGCGGCCGCCCGCCGGTGCGGTGCCGTCGGCGGGGCGGGAGCCGACGGCTTCGTCGGCCTTCTGCTTGGCGACGGCGAAGCCGCCGGTGGCCTGGCTCTGGGAGGCCCTGACCTTGGCGTCCAGCAGTCCGTTGCGGACCTGCCCGATGACCACGAAGCCCAGCAGCAGGACGACGCCGAGCGACATCAGCAGCGTTGTGGCGACGACCTTGAGCTGGATGTTGCGCCGCCACAGCCGCATGACGGGAAGCAGCGGCCGACGCACCCAGCGCAGCAGCAGCCTCAGGACGGGGCTGTTGCGCACCCCGTCCCGCAGCAGTCCGCGCCCGAGGAGGCGGGCGGAGCGTGATCCCGGCGTGTCACGGCCGACAGGCCGCTCCGGGCGGGCCCCGGACCGTCCGGGGGCCGAAGCGGCGCTGTCCCCGGTCATGTCAGCTGGGCCCTGCCTTGTATCCGACGCCACGGACGGTCACCACGATCTCCGGTCGCTCCGGGTCCTTCTCGACCTTGGAGCGGAGTCGCTGCACGTGCACGTTGACCAGGCGGGTGTCGGCGGCGTGGCGGTAGCCCCACACCTGCTCCAGGAGCACCTCGCGGGTGAACACCTGCCAGGGTTTGCGTGCGAGCGCGACCAGCAGGTCGAACTCCAGCGGGGTCAGTGCGATCGACTGTCCGTCCCGCTTCACGGAGTGGCCCGCCACGTCGATGACGAGGTCGCCTATGGCGAGCTGTTCGGGCGCGGGCTCCTCCGACCTCCGCAGCCGGGCCCGGATGCGGGCGACCAGCTCCTTCGGCTTGAACGGCTTCACGATGTAGTCGTCGGCGCCGGACTCCAGCCCGACGACCACGTCGACGGTGTCACTCTTGGCCGTGAGCATCACGATCGGCACTCCGGACTCCGCCCTGATCAGGCGGCACACCTCGATGCCGTCCCGTCCGGGCAGCATCAGGTCCAGCAGCACCAGGTCGGGCTTCGCCTCACGGAAAGCAGCCAGCGCCTTGTCGCCGTCAGCTACGAAAGACGGCTCAAAACCTTCACCACGCAACACGATGCCGAGCATCTCGGCCAGTGCGGTGTCGTCGTCGACGACAAGGACTCGTCCCTTCATAAACGACATCATCCCATTCTCGTAACAGTGAAGGTTGCCCAGGTGAGCAGGGTCACCGGCCTGTGACGATAGTCGTATGGAGCCGTCACTGTCTGCCCCGGTCCGCAGACGTCGATGTCAGCACTGATGTCAGCGGTGCGCTGGTAGCCGGAGGGCGCACCCCGACCCGGATGGCCGTGACCGCATCGCACGCTGCGTGATGGTGTCGCAGTCTGAAGGCGTGACCGATCGCGACACAAGGCGAGTCCGGCTGAGACGATCACGCCTAGTGTGGGCTGGCGCTTCCCTGATGGTCATGGGCGTGGCTCTGCTCGCCTGCCCCCGCGGCCGTGACCACCGTCACGGTCACAGAAACACAGACCCTGCTGTCCGGGGTGGCGGCGGTACGACGGCAGGAGGGTCGAACTCGACCTCCCCAGCACCATCACCGCAGTCGCGGGACTCATCACTGCTGGTGTCGGGGCAGCCTCCTCTTTCGCAGGGAAGAGGAGGGATCGACCGCCGGCTGACGATTCTGCTGCGCGGTAAGCGATCATTCAGCACACCTGGTCGGCGAAGCCTCCGAAGAACTGGTTTCAGTGGGTGCCCAACTCGACCGTCGTTGTCGGACGTTGGTCTGACCTGACCTATGTGCGCTACATGTCGTCGCTTGTCGACGAACCGGGGACGTGCCTTCACCGATGGTGCGCTTACGTTCGGTGCCGACCGCTGCTGTTCGCGCTGTCGGTGTCAACGGCTGGTGTCAGCCGCCATACGCGGCCTTGACGTCGGAGCCGGCCGAGGAGCTGACCTCGGCCGGCACCGTGGCCACCGCGCGCCGCGCCCTGCGCTCGCCGGCCACAAGCCACTCGTACCGCTCTCGCCCGGACGGCGCCCCCGCCGGCCCGCCCCGGACAACCCTCCGCTGGCCGCTGGCCGCCTGCAACCGGCGGCCCGCGCCACGGAGATCGGCTGCGTCGGCATCATGGCCGCGGCCCGCCGCCGCAGGGGCCGGCAGCCGCCGCGACGACGACCCCGGCCGCCCACACCCGCACGCACGGCGTGGGGGGACAGGGTCTTCCTCGCCCACGCGAAAGAGACCGTCGCCCGCCTCCGCGCCGGACTGGGCTACCGGCCCGCCGGCCTCGCCCTCCTGATCGCCGGCCGACCGCCCGCGCATAGCCCGCCTACGCGCCGCCTCCGCACGGCGCCGGACGGCCGACGACCGTCACGTCCGCTCCCGGGCCTGGCCGGCCTGGGCGCACATCTCGGCGAGCGCTTCCGCCGTCACGGGCGAGATCGCTCCCTCCTCGGTGACGATCGCCGTCACCAGCTCGGGCGGCGTCACGTCGAACGCCGGGTTGTAGGCCTGGGTGCCCAGCGGCGCCACCGGAACGCCGCCGCCCGCTCCCATCACCGGCGCCTGGGGCGCGCTGACCTCCGTCACCTCGTAGCCGGGCCGCTGCTCGACTTCGATCGACGCCCCGTCCGGCGTCTGCGGATCCACCGTCGTCACGGGCGCGACCACGATGAACGGCACGTGGTGGTAGCGCGCGAGCACCGCGAGGGGATAGGTGCCCACCTTGTTCGCCACCGATCCGTCGGCCGCGATGCGATCCGCCCCGACCAGCACGGCGTCCACCTCTCCCGCAGCGAACAGCGACCCCGCCGCGTTGTCCGTCAGCAGCGTGTAGCCCATGCCGTTGCGCGCCGCCTCGTACGCCGTCAGGCGAGCGCCCTGCAGCAGCGGACGGGTCTCGTCCACCCACAGCCGGCGAAGCCGCCCGACCCGGTGCGCCGCGAGCGCCACCGCGAACGCGGTGCCCTCCCCGCCCGACACCAGTGCTCCGGTGTTGCAGTGCGTGAGGACACGATGCCCGCCGCCCGGCAGCAGCTCGTCGAGCAGCGCCAGCCCGTGCTCGGCCATCCGGGCGCTCGCCTCGGCGTCCTCGCGGTGGAGCTGCCGTGCGGCCGCGAGCGCGGCCCGCGCGCCCTGCGCGGGATCACCGCCCTGCGCGACCTCCGCCTGGTAGGCGGCCCGGGCCCGGCGCACGCCGACGGACAGGTTCACCGCGGTCGGCCGGGCCCCGGCCAGCGCGTCGGCGGCGTCGTCCACGTCGAAGCCGCGCACGGCGGCGAGCGCGACGCCGTACGCCCCCGCGATGCCGAGCAACGGCGCACCGCGCACCGCCAACGACCGGATCGCCTCCACCAGCGCGGACGCGTCGGTGCACACCAGCTCGACTTCCTGGGCGGGCAGTCTCGTCTGGTCGAGAAGAACCACCACGGGACCCTCGGGCGGCTCCTCCCATCGAATCGCAGGAATCTCGCTCGGCCGCTTGTCCTCGCCGGATTGCGCGTACTGATCAGCCATGCGATCAGTCTGCCCCCGAACCGGCGGACAATTGAAGGTGTGCAGCCCCTACCGCGGCCGGTCCACCGATCGGCCCACCATGGCACGATGGCTCCCAACCTGCCGCCGCGACCGCGGACGGGCACCGTGAAGGAGCGACGATGAACGACACTCCGGGCTGGGCCTCGCCCGGATCCGCCCCCTCCGACGGACAGGAGCCCGGGTCGTCCCGCCCCGCCGAGCCCGCCGACCGCCCCGACGGCGCCCAGCCCGCGGACCAGCCGGACGCCGGCCCGCAGAACCCCGGCACGAAGTGGTCCAAGGAACAGCCGCCACCCGGCCAGTGGTCCGCGCCCGCAGGCCCCCGGAGCCCCGGCCAGGCCCCGCCGCCCCCACCGCCTCCGGCTCCCGGCGCGGGCTGGGGCGGCCCCCCGCCCGCCGGACCGGGCGGCGGACACCCAGGCGGCCCCTCCGGCCCCGCGGCCCCGGGCCCACAGGGCGGATACGGCGGTTACGGCGGTTACGGCGGGCCCCAGGGTTACGTCCCTCCCGCCGGCTGGGGAGGAGGCTGGGGCGGCCCCCCGCCCGCGGCGAAGCCGGGCGTGATCCCGCTGCGCCCCCTCGGCGTGGGCGAGATCCTCGACGGCGCCGTCGCCACCATGCGCACCTACTGGCGCACCGTCCTGGGCATCTCGCTGAGCGTCGCCGTCATCACCGAGGTCGTCGTCGTCCTGCTGCAGGGCCTGATCCTGAACGGCTCCACCGACACCGCCGCCCTCGGCGACCCCAGCGCCACCGTCGACGAGCAGCTCAACGCCATGGGCGACGCCATGCGCGCCACCGGGCCCATCCTCCTCATCACCCTCCTGGGCACCATCACCGCCACCGCCTTGCTGACGGCCGTCACCAGCCGGGCGGTGCTCGGCAAACCGGTCACCCTGAAGGAGGCCTGGCGCGACGCCCGCCCCCAGGTGCCCAGACTGTTCGGGCTGATCTTCCTGCTGGTGCTCATCGCCGCCGCCGCAGCCGCCGTGTGCCTGCTGCCCGGCATCCTGGTGAGCGTCCTCGGCGACGACGACGCGGGCGCCCCGCTGCAGGCCTTCGGCATCCTCGCCTCGTTCGTCCTCGTGCTGTGGCTGCTGATCCGCTTCTCCCTCGCCTCGCCCGCGCTGATGCTGGAGAAGCAGGGCATCAAGAAGGCGCTCGGCCGCTCCGCGAAGCTCACCCGCGGCTCCTGGTGGCGCGTCTTCGGCATCCAGGCGCTCGCCCTGCTCATCGCGAACATCGTCTCGATGATCGTCGTCGTGCCGTTCGCCCTCCTCGGCGCCGCCCTGAGCGACGGGGGCGTCAGCGGCATGACCGAGGCAGGCGCCGAGTACGGCTGGACGTACCTGATCGTCAGCGGCGTCGGCTCGGTCCTCGGTTCCATGATCACCTTCCCGATCGCGGCCGGCGTCATCGTGCTCCTCTACATCGACCAGCGCATCCGCCGCGAGGCCCTCGACCTCGATCTGGCCCGCGCCGCGGGCCTCCAGGGCTACGGCTCCCCCGCCCCCGGCGCCACGACGGGGAGCTGATGCGGTGAGCCCGACGGGGGGAGCACTCACCGCGCCGCACCCGGGCAGCCTGCCCCCGCCGACGCTGCCCGGCCTCGCCGACGGCGCCCCGGCGGCCCTGTCCCGCACCGCCGGCAGGGCTCTGGCCGCCTTGGCGCGGGCGGGCGGCAGCGCGGCGTCGGCCCCGGCCCGCTCGGGCGACCGGCCTCCGGTCACCGTGCCCCGCGACCCCGCCCGGGAGGCGGCCCGCCGCGAGCTGTCCAGGGACCTGTACCACCAGAACGATCCCAGCCTCCTCCAGCGCGCCCTGAACACCCTCTGGGACTGGATCGGCGACCTGTTCGACAGCGCCTCGGCCGCCACCCCCGGCGGCACACTCGGCCTGCTGGTCGTCGTCCTCGCCGTCGGGGCCGTCCTGGCCGCCCTGTGGTGGCGCCTCGGAACGCCCCGCCGACGGCCCTCGTCCGCAGCCGCCCTGTTCGGCGACCGCCCCCGCAGCGCCGCCCAACACCGCGCGGCCGCCGAGGCGCACGCCGCCCAGGGCCACTGGAACCAGGCCCTGCAGGAACGCATGCGCGCCCTCGTGCGTGCCCTGGAGGAACGGGCCCTCCTCGACACACGCCCGGGCCGCACGGCCGACGAGGCCGCGGCCGAAGCGGGCCGCGCCCTGCCCGCCCACACCGACCGACTGCGCACCGCGGCCCGCGACTTCGACGACGTCACATACGGCGGCCGCCGAGCGACCGAGCAGGCGTACCGGCGCATGGCGGAACTCGACCTCGACGTGGAACGCACCACCCCCCGGCCGGCGGCGAGCAGCCCCCGCACCACGGCCTCTCCCGCCCGCCCGGGAACCGCCGGATGACGACCCAGGCCACGCCCCCGACCACCACGGCGTCCCGCACCGCGCACCAGCTGTGGACCCGCGCGCGCGGACTCACCCTCGCCTTCGCCCTCCTCCTCGCGGGGGCCGTCACACTCGCCGTGCTCCAGTCCGACGCCCGTCACGGCGCCCTCGACCCACGCTCCGCCGACCCCTCCGGCAGCCGAGCCATCGCAGAACTCCTCGCCGACCACGGGGTGTCCACCCGCGTGGTCACCTCCCTGGCCGAGGCTCGCACCGCAGCACGCCCCGACACCACCCTCCTGGTCGCCGCCCCCGACCTCCTGACGCAACCTCAACAAAGGGAACTGCACTCGTCGATCGCCCACTCCGGCGGCCGCACCCTCCTCGTCGCCCCCGGCAGCCCCTCCGTGGACACCCTCGCCCCCGAAGTGAGCGCCGACCCGGCCAACAGCCGCAGTTCCGCCCTCTCCCCCGACTGCACCCTGCCCGCCGCGCGCAGCGCCGGCACCGCGGAAACCGGCGGCATCCGCTACACCACCCACCGCCCCGACGCCGACGAGTGCTACCCCAGCGAGCGCCTCGCCACCCTGCTCCGCATCCCGGACACCTCCGGCGACGGCGACACCGTCGTCCTCGGCGCGCCCGACATCCTCTCCAACGAACGTCTCGACAAGCAGGGCAACGCCTCGCTCGCCCTCCAACTCCTCGGCTCCCGCACCCATCTGGTCTGGTACCTCCCCTCGCTCTCCGACGCCTCAGCCACCGCCCCGGACGACGGAAAAGGCTTCTTCGACCTGCTCCCGTCCGGCTGGCTCTGGGGCACACTTCAGCTCTTCGTGGCGGCAGCCCTCGCCGCCCTCTGGCGGGCACGCCGACTCGGCCCGCTCGTGCCCGAGAACCTCCCCGTGGCGATCCGCGCCTCCGAAACCGTCGAAGGCCGCGCCCGCCTCTACCGCAAGGCGGCCGCCCGTGACCGCGCGTCCGCCGCTCTTCGCTCCACCACTCGCACCCGCCTCGCCCCTCTCCTGGGCGTCCCCGTCGCCCAGGCGCACGCGCCCGAGGCCCTCCTGCCCGCACTGTCCGCCCACCTCCACGGCGACGGACAGTCCCTGCACTCCCTCCTCTTCGGCCCGCCACCCGGCGACGACACGGCCCTGATCGCACTCGCCGACCAACTCGACGCCCTCGAAAGAGAGGTACGCCGTCCATGATGGACCCGACCACTGACAACGCCGGGACGACCGGGGATCCGGGCCGATCCCGCGCCTCCCTGGAAGCCCTGCGCGCCGAGATCTCCAAGGCCGTGGTCGGCCAGGACCCCGCCGTGACAGGCCTCGTCGTCGCCCTCCTCTGCCGCGGACACGTCCTCCTCGAAGGAGTCCCCGGAGTGGCCAAGACGTTGCTCGTCCGCGCCCTCGCCTCCGCACTCGAACTCGACACCAAACGCGTCCAGTTCACCCCCGACCTCATGCCGAGCGACATCACCGGCTCCCTCGTCTACGACGCCCGCACCGCCGAGTTCTCCTTCCAGCCCGGCCCGGTCTTCACCCATCTCCTGCTCGCCGACGAGATCAACCGCACCCCTCCCAAGACCCAGTCGTCCCTCCTCGAAGCCATGGAGGAACGCCAGGTCACCGTGGACGGCACCCCCCGCCCCCTGCCCGACCCGTTCCTGGTCGCCGCGACCCAGAACCCCGTCGAGTACGAGGGCACCTACCCCCTCCCCGAAGCCCAGCTGGACCGCTTCCTCCTCAAACTCACCATCCCGCTCCCCTCCCGCCAGGAGGAGATCGACGTCCTCACCCGCCACGCCGAGGGCTTCAACCCACGCGACCTGCACGCCGCCGGCGTACGCCCCGTCGCAGGGGCCGCCGACCTGGAAGCCGCCCGCGCGGCGGTCGCCAAGACCACCGTCTCCCCCGAGATCACGGCCTACGTCGTCGACATCTGCCGCGCCACCCGCGAATCCCCCTCCCTGACCCTGGGCGCGTCCCCACGCGGTGCGACCGCCCTCCTGGCCACCGCACGCGCCTGGGCATGGCTCACCGGCCGCGACTACGTGATTCCGGACGACGTCAAAGCCCTCGCCCTCCCCACCCTCCGCCACCGCGTCCAGCTCCGCCCGGAGGCAGAGATGGAAGGGGTGACCGCGGACTCGGTCATCAACGCCGTCCTCGCCCACGTCCCCGTCCCCCGCTGATGGCGCTCACCGGACGCACCGCGCTCCTCGCGGCCCTCGGCTCGCTCCCCGTCGGCATCTGGGACCCCGGCTGGACCGGCATCCTCGCCGTCAACGCGCCCCTGGCCGTGGCCTGCGCCTGCGACTTCGCCCTGGCGGCGCCGGTCCGCCGCCTGGGCCTGACCCGCTCGGGCGACACCACGGCCCGCCTCGGCGACCCCGCGGACATCACCCTCACCGTCACCAATCCCTCCCGCCGCCCCCTGCGCGCCCAGCTCCGCGACGCCTGGCCGCCCAGCAGCTGGCACCCCGGAGCGGAATCGGAGGCTTCCCGCCACCGACTGACGGTCCCGCCCGGCGAGCGTCGCCGCATCACCACCCGTCTGCGCCCCACTCGCCGAGGCGACCACCGCTCCGACCGCATCACGATCCGCTCCTACGGCCCCCTCGGCCTCTTCTCCCGCCAAGGCGCCCACAAAGTCCACTGGACGGTGCGCGTACTGCCGCCCTTCTCCAGCCGCAAGCACCTCCCGTCGAAACTGGCCCGGCTACGCGAACTCGACGGCCGCACCAGCGTCCTGACCCGCGGCGAAGGCACGGAGTTCGACAGTCTGCGCGAGTACGTCCCCGGCGACGACACCCGCTCCATCGACTGGCGGGCCACAGCACGCCACTCGACGGTCGCCGTCCGCACCTGGCGCCCCGAACGGGACCGGCACATCCTCCTCGTCCTCGACACCGGCCGCACCTCCGCGGGACGCGTCGACGACGCTCCCCGCCTCGACGCCGCCATGGACGCCGCCCTCCTCCTCGCCGCCCTGGCATCCCGCGCCGGCGACCGGGTCGACCTCCTCGCCCACGACCGCCGCGTACGCGCCCTGGTCCAAGGCCGCACGGCACGCGACGTCCTCCCGTCCCTGGTCAACGCCATGGCGACCCTCGAACCCGAGCTGGTCGAAACGGACGCGCGCGGACTAGCCGCCGCAGCCCTCCGCACGGCTCCCCGCCGCTCCCTCATCGTCCTGATGACGACACTCGACGCCACCCCGGTCGAGGAAGGTCTCCTCCCCGTCCTCCCTCAGCTCACCCGCCGCCACACGGTGCTCGTGGCGTCGGTCGCCGATCCGCACATCGCCCGCATGGCCGGCTCCCGCGGCAACCCCGACGCGGTCTACGAAGCCGCGGCCGCCGCCCAGGCCCAGGCCGAACGCCACCGGACCGCCGAACAACTGCGCCGGTACGGCGTCACCGTGGTCGACGCGACACCGGAAGATCTCGCCCCCGCACTGGCAGACGCCTACCTCGCACTGAAAGCAGCAGGACGCCTGTAAAACAAAACGGGCTCTCCAGCAGGAGAGCCCGAAAATCAGCCGACGACAATACCCCGAACGCAGAAAACCCCCGCACCATAGGTGCGGGGGTCTCCCGTAAAATTTGTTCGGCGGTGTCCTACTCTCCCACAGGGTCCCCCCTGCAGTACCATCGGCGCTGTAAGGCTTAGCTTCCGGGTTCGGAATGTAACCGGGCGTTTCCCTCACGCTATGACCACCGAAACACTATGAAACTGTCCAGCCGCACCACACCGTGACCATGGCATGGGGCTGTTCGTGGTTTCAGAACC
>NZ_BEWA01000003.1 GCF_003112535.1 Streptomyces rishiriensis
ACCCTAGCGGCCCAGGCAGAGCACGATCAGGGCGGTCGTCGCCGCGGTCTCCGCCAGGCCGCCGAAGACGTCCCCGGTGACCCCGCCGAAGCGGCGCGTGCAGTGCCGCAGGAGGAGTTCGGCGGCGACGAGGGCGGCGAGGACCGCCAGCACCGGCCCTATGGCGTCGTACGGCTCGAAGGAGGCCCCCGCGGCCCCCGCCCCGGCCGTCCCCGACCCGATCAGGACGACGACGCCGCTCCCGTACGGCCCCCACCACGCTCCCGCGCCCGCCGCGGCCAGCGCGACGACGCCGGCGGCGAGGACCGCCCCGCGCACCGGGACCACCCCCGCCACCGCCGCGCCCAGCCCCTCCGGCCGCGCCGGCGGCACCCCGTCGCGGGCGGCCAGGGTCAGCGCGAGGCGGGCGGCGACGGCCGAGACGACGGCGGCCAGCGCGCCCAGGGCCCACGAGGCGTCGTAGAGCTGCGTCAGCGCGGCCACCTGCGCCAGCAGCACGAGAACGAGCGTGAGCACCCCGAAGGGGCCGATGTCCGACTGCTTCATGATCCGCAGCGCGTCCTCGGCGGGCTTTCCGCTGCCCAGACCGTCCGCGGTGTCGGCCAGCCCGTCCAGGTGCAGCCCGCGGGTGAGGACGGCGGGCACGGCGGCGGAGGCGACGGCGGCCAGCAGCGCGCTCGCGCCCAGCCGGAGCAGCAGCAGCCCGAGTCCGGCCGCGCAGCCGCCGACCACCAGGCCGACCAGAGGGGCGCTCAGCATGCCCCCGCGGGCGGCCGCCCGGTCCCAGCGGGACACCCTCACCGGGAGCGCGGTCAGGGTGCCGAAGGCGAAGCGGAGGCCGTCGAAGGGCGAGGTCGTGGACACGGCGGCAGAGTAGCCCGGACGCCCCGCCCGCGAGGCAGCCCGCCCCGCCGCCCGTGAGACTGACGGCATGGGCCACTGGCTGCAGCGCAACGTCGTCGAACCGGGCAAGCTCCCCCTGCTGCTCGCGCTGGCCGCGTTCGTGCTCACCTTCCTGGTCACCCGGGTCATCACCCGGCTGATCCGGGCCGGCCGTGGCCCCTTCGGCAACATCAGCTCCGGCGGCGTGCACATCCACCATGTGGTGCCGGGCGTCGTCCTGACCGTCGCGGGCGGCTTCGGCGCGGTGGCCAGCGGGCGGCACGGCTTCGGTTCGAGCGCCTGCGCGGTGGTCTTCGGCATCGGGACGGGGCTCGTCCTCGACGAGTTCGCGCTGATCCTGCACCTGGACGACGTGTACTGGACGGAGGCGGGCCGCAAGAGCGTGGAGGCCGTGGTCCTGACGGCTGCGCTGGGCGGACTGCTGCTGGTGGGCTTCGCGCCCTTCGGGGTCAACGACATGAGCCAGGCGGAGCTCCAGGACCGCGGGGGCGTCCTCGTGACCGTCGCGGTCAACCTCCTCTTCTCGCTGGCCGTGCTGACCAAGGGCAAGGTCATGACGGCCGTCTTCAGCGTGTTCGTGCCCTTCGTGGGTCTGATCGGCCTCGTCCGGCTGGCCCGTCCGGGCTCGCCGTGGGCCCGGCGGTTCTACCGGCGGCGCCCCCGCGCGCGGGCGAGGGCGACGCTGCGCGCCTACCGTCACGACCGGCGCTGGGCCCGTCCGCGCCGGCTCGTCGGGGACTGGCTGGGCGGCAAGACCGACGCGGAACTCACCGCCTCCGCCGAGCGGCGCTGACGCCGGCGGGCCTGCGCGGCCCCGCACAGCGCCAGGACCGCGGCGATCGCCGCCAGATGCTCCTTGCCCGCCAGGTTGCCCTTCACCGCCACTTCGACGGCCATCGCGACGATCACCGCGGCCGCCGTCGCGTACGCGCGATGACGCCAGCCCAGGAACACCGCGAGGCCGACCACGGCCGCCGACGGGCCGGTGTCCACCACCAGGGCGTCGGAGGCGGGCAGCCCGAGCGGGCCGTGCGGACCGAGGGCGATGCCCACGCGCGCGTAGAGGGTCCCGGCGAGGGTGGCGGCGTAGGCGATGACGAGCGTCCGCCACCAGCCCAGACACAGTTCGGCGATCCCGAACACCAGCAGGATCTGGGCGAGGGCGCCCCACACCGGCAGATCCAGCGCGGGGACGAACAACGACAGCGGGGTCCGTAGAAGGGCGAGCCCCAGGGGATCCTCGGCCCGCACCGCCCCGAGGTCCTGGACCGGCTGGTAGCCCCACGGCCGGTTCTGCACGACCTGGGTCGCCGACGTCAGGCACACCGCGCCCAGCGTCATCGGCGCGGCCCGCCACCGCCGGGCCGCCAGCGGATCGCGCACGGCCGTGCACAACGGCCCCCACTCGGACCGGGTCCAGCGGACGATCCGCGTCACCGGCGGGTCCCCAGGCGCCTGCGGTGCAGCCACTTCGGCAGCCCCGGCGCCTCCAGGAACCCCTCCGCCCGCGCCGCCGCGATGCCGATCCGGGGCAGGTCCGCGCTCTTCTCGAAGAGCAGGAACCTCGGCTCCCAGATGGGCCGGTACTTGGCGTTGGCGCGGTACAGCGACTCGATCTGCCACCAGCGCGAGAAGAAGCCGAGCAGCGACCGCCACAGCCTCAGCACCGGCCCGGCGCCGAGCCGCGACCCACGCTCGAACACGGAGCGGAACACGGCGAAGTTCAGCGAGACCTGCGCGACCCGGATCTCCCCGGCCGCCCGGTCCCCGCCGGCCGCCGGGTCCCCGCCGGAATCCCGGGCCTCCCAGGAGCCCCAGGCGTCCCGTGCCTCCGGGGTCTCAGGAGCCCTGGGGGTCTCAGCGGCCGCCGAAGTCTGCCGGGCCAGCCGGAGCAGCTCGATGACCATGAACTCGACCAGCCCGTTGTCGCAGTCGCGGTCCCGGCGCATCAGGTCGAGGGACAGCCCGTTCGGCCCCCACGGCACGAACGAGAGCAGGGCCCGCAACTCGCCCCCGGCGTCGGCGCATTCCAGCATCACGCAACGCCCGTCCCGCGGGTCCCCGAGCCGGCCCAGCGCCATGCTGAACCCGCGCTCGGTGGCCCCGTCCCGCCAGTCGTCGGCGCGACGCACCAGGGACGCCATCTCGTCGGCCGGAATGTCCTCGTGCCGCCGGACGCGCACGGTGTACCCGGCCCGCCTCACCCGGTTGCAGGCCTGCCGGACGGTCCGCATGGCCCGCCCCTCCAGGGTGAACTCGGCGACGTCGACGATCGCCTCGTCGCCGAGCTCCAGCGCGTCCAGCCCGTGCCGGGCGTAGACCGTCCCCGCCTCCTCGCCCGCCCCCATCACCGCCGGGATCCAGCCCTGCGCCCGCGCCTCGGCGAGCCACGGCTCGATCGCGCCGGGCCAGGCCTCCGGATCGCCGAGCGGATCGCCGGAGGCCAGCGACACCCCGCCCAGGACGCGGTAGGCGACGGCCGCCTTCCCGGTCGGCGACCAGCGCACGCTCTTCTCCCGGCGCAGCGCGAAGTACCCGAGCGAGTCCCGCTCGCCGTGCCGGTCGAGGAGCTCCCGCAGCCTCTTCTCGTCGTCCTCGGTGAGCGGTTCGACCGCCCGCCGGGAGCGGAAGGCGGCGTACAGGACGGCGAGGACGAGCGCGGTGCTCAGCACGTTGACGGCGACGTCGACCCAGGTGGGAGTGGTGATCGCGGCGACGCGGTAGTCGTCGGCGGCGACGGAGACCAGCCGCAGCGCGCCGTAGCGCCAGCGTTCGAGGAAGGTGGACGGCGCGGACGACCGGTCGGTCGCCGTCACCAGCAGCGCGGCCAGCAGCGACGAGGCCAGCAGCCCGCCGGCCGCGACGGCGGCGGCGAGCTTCGGGTTGGACCGGTCGCCCTTCGCGTAGAACTCCCGCCGCCCCGCGACCAGCGCGGCGACGAACACGGCGGTCAGCGCGAGAGAGACCCAGTTCTGGGGCTGCCGTCGGATCTCCGGGAACGCCATGGCCAGCGCGAACAGGCCCAGGAACGCCCCGCTCAGACAGACGTTCAGGATCCACGCGGCCCGCTTGCGCCGCCGCATGGTGACGGCCAGGAACGCGGTGAAGGCCCCGGACGCGAATCCGGCCGTGAGCAGGTACGGCGTGAAGAGGTTCTCCTGGTTGTGCCGCCGTACGTCCTGCCCCAGGGAGACCCACGCCGCACTGAGGAAGTTGACGAACGCGACGGCCCGCAGGTACCAGACGGCGAAGGCGGCGGCGCCCCGGGTGTTGCCCATGATCGGTGATCATATGGGTGCACTTCCGGGAAACGGCTCTTTTGCTGCCGCCTGTCCCTTTTGGCCTCGCTGTCCTACTCCGCCGCGGATTCCTCCGCGTAACCCCCGGTCGCGGGACCCCCGGTCGTGGAACCCTCAGTCGCAGAGTCCTCGGACTTCTCGTCGGCCTCCGTGGCCTCCGTGGCCTCCGTGGCCTCCGCGGTCTCCTCGGCCTCCTCGGCCTCCGCGGGCTTCTCCGGCAGCTCGGCGGCCAGCGCGGCCGCCGCCTGCACCAACGGCAGCGCGAGCAGCGCCCCGGCGCCCTCCCCGACCTTCACGCCCTGGTCCAGCAGTGGTTCCAGAGCCATCCGGTCGAGTGCCTTCGCCTGTCCCGGTTCACCGCTCTTGTGGCCGGCCAGCCACCAGTCGGGCGCCCGGAAGGCGATCCGCTGTCCGACGAGCGCGCACGCGGCCGCCACGACCCCGTCCAGGACCACCGGCAACTTCCGTACCGCGCACTGGAGGAGAAAGCCCGTCATGGCCGCGAGGTCGGCCCCGCCCACCGTCGCCAGCAGGTGCAGCTGCTCGCCCAGCACCGGCCGCGCCCGCCTCAGCGCGTCCCGGACGGCGGCGCACTTGCGCATCCACGCGAGGTCGTCGATCGCCTCGCCGCCGCGCCCGGTCACCACGGACGCGTCGGTCCCGCACAGTGCGGCGACCAGCACGCCCGCGGCCGTCGTCCCGCCCACGCTGACATCGCCGAGCACGACCAGATCGGTGCCGGAGTCCGCCTCCTCGTCCGCGACGGCCACGCCCGCCAGGAAGGCGGCCTCGGCCTCCTGGAGCGTCAGCGCGTCCTCGACGTCGATACGGCCGCTGCCGCGCCGCACCCGGTGCCGCACGACGTCCGCGGGGAACGCGTCCGGGTCGCAGTCCAGCGCCATGTCCACGACCCGTAGCGGCACGCCGAGCCGACGGGCGAGCACGGACACCGGGCGGCCGCCCTCCAGGACCTCCCGCACCAACTCCGCGGCGCTGCCCGCGGGCCGGGCGGAGACGCCGAGCTCGGCGACGCCGTGGTCGCCCGCGAACAGCACCACCCGCGGCCTCTCGATCGGCCGCACCGGCGACGAGCCCTGCGCCGCCGCCAGCCACTCACCCAGGTCGTCCAGTCGCCCCAGCGATCCGGGCGGCACGATCTGACGCTCCCGGCGCGCCTCTGCGTCACGGCGCGTCCCGCCGTCGGGGCGCTCGATCAGATCGGTGAAGTCGTCGAGATTAAGCGAGCTCATTCGCCGAACAGTACCGGCACCGATCGACCGGTTCCGCGCCACGTCGCCACCACACCGGCGCGACGTCGTTGCACCCCGCACCGGTATCCCATACGTTCCGTTTTGCCGTATATCACCACCCGCTCCTTTCTCCCCTTCCCCTCCTTCTCCTCGCCCCCCTCCCTTTTCTCCCCCGTCCCCTTTCCCGTCCCTTTCCCCCTTGCCCTTTCTCCCCTTCGCCCCGGAGCCGCTCATGCCTCTCAGGCCCGTCCACGAGCCGCGCCGCGACGACTGCCCCTGGTGCGCCTCGAAGCGCCTGCGCACCCGCCTGCGCGCACCTGATCTGCGGCTGCCAAGGCCCGGCACGTTCGTCGTCGACGAGTGCCGGGACTGCGCGCACGCCTTCCAGAACCCGCGCCTGACCCCCGAGGGGCTGGAGCTGTACGCCGCCGAGGAGAACCGGCCCGTCGACCGCGGACGCCTGCAGGCCACGGCCCGGACGATGCTGCGTTTCCCCGAGCCGGAGAGCTGGCTGGACGTCGGGACGGGGGACGCCGCCTTCCCGGAGGCGGCCAGGCCGCTGTTCGCCTACACGGCGTTCGACGGGGTGGACCCGACCCCGCGGGCGGAGCGGGCGAGGGCCGCGGGCCGGCTCGACGAGGCTCACGTGGGCCAGTTGACGGCCCCCCAGATCCTGGCCCGGCTGCGCGGCCGTTACGACGTGGTCAGCATGCTCCACCACCTGGAACACACCCGGGACCCCAGACGGGAACTCGCGGCGGCGCTGGCGGCCCTGCGTCCCGGGGGCCACCTGCTCCTCGAACTCCCCGACCCCGCGAGCGCGTTCGCGCGCGTCCTGGGCAAGTGGTGGCACTTCTACGACCAGCCCCGCCACCTCCATCTGATCCCCCTGGCCAACCTCCGGGCCGAACTGGAGGCGCGAGGCTGCGAGATCGTCGTCACGGACCGCAGAGCCGCCCACGCCCCACGGGACCTGGCGGCCGCCGCCGCGCTCTACGCCCGGCGCACCCGCCTGCCCCGGGTGGCCGGATCCCTGACGGCCCCGGCCGCGGCCCTCGACCACCTGCTGGCCCCCGCCCTGCGCCGCACCCGCTTCTGCAACGCCTACCGGATCGTCGCGCGCCGCGGCTGAGCGGGCCGGGCCCCGGGCTCACCCCCGGAGCACCAGCGCCTGCCCCGAGACGACCAGCACGACCTGCTCGCACTCGTCCGCGACCGCCGCGTTCAACCGCCCCAGCTCGTCGCGGTAACGCCGCCCCGACGCCGTGGCCGGCACGATTCCCGAACCCACCTCGTTGGACACCAGCACCACCGTCCGCCGAGCCGAGCGCACCGCCTCCGCCAACTCCGCCACGCGGGAACGCAGCGCCCGCTCACCGCCGTCCGCCCACACCGCGTCGTCCCACGCCCCGACGGAGTCCATGACGTCCGTCAGCCACAGCGAGAGACAGTCGATCAGCAGCGGCGCCCCCTCCTGGACCAGCAGCGGCGCCAGGTCGCAGGTCTCCGTCGTCCGCCACGACCCCGGCCGCCGCTCCCGGTGCGCGGCCACCCGCGAGGCCCACTCGGTGTCGCCGCCCCGGGCGCCTCCGGTGGCGACGTACAGCACGCCGGGGAAGGACTCCAGCCGCCGCTCGGCCTCCACGGACTTCCCCGACCGGGCGCCGCCCAGCACCATCGTCCGCCGCGGCACGTCCGGCACGGCTGACATGGCTGACCCGTCGTCGTATACCCCCACCGTCAGCGTCGAGCCGTCCGGCACCGCCCGCGCGCCCGCCGCCGCGAGCCGCCGCCGCAGCTCCGCGCCCGGCGCCACGTCGTGGTCCAGATGGACGGCGACCACGTCCGTCGTGGGCCCCACCGCGCCGACCGCCCGCAGCTTCGCCAGCCCGTCCGGCCGCCCCACCACGTCCGTGAGGACCATGTCGTAGCGTTCGGCGGGCTCCGAGCCCTCCTCCAGGCCCGCCGGCGCGCCGCCGGGCGGCAGATACAGCAGCCGCTGCCCGTCCGGGCCCGTCACCGCGTACCCGGTGCCCGGCGCGTCCATCGCCACCGCCCGCACCCGATGCCCTGTCGGCAGCATCGGATCGCGCCCGTCCGAGGCGCGGGCGGGCTGCGGCAGCCCGGCCGCCACCTCCACGGCAGGACCGTCGTGCGGGTGCGTCAGCAGGACCTGGCTCACCCCGCTCAGCGAACGCCCCGCCCGCGCGGCCGCGAACGCCGCGCCCGGAGTGAGATCGAGCAACAGGGCCCCGTCCACGAGCAACGAGGTCGCCGCCCGCGCGTGCGCGCCGAGCGAGGTCGCGCACACGGCGCAGGAGCAGTCGGGGCGGGGCAGGCCCGCCGGGGCGCCGGTACCGAGCAGAGTGACTTCCACGGAGCTGATTTTCGCGCGTGCGACCCGGTCTTGCGCATCCGGCTAGGCTGCGCAGCAGAAGCCGGACCTCGATCCGGCTTCTGCTCTGCACGTGGTCACAGCTGGGAGGCGTACATGGCGGCATGGACGTGGCGGTTCGAGAAGTCCGACGGGACGGAGGTCCAACCCGCGGTGCAGCCCGAGGAGTTCACCACGCAGGGGGACGCCGAGTCCTGGATCGGGGAGGTCTGGAAGGACCTCCTCGAAGGCGGCGCCGACCAGGTCCGGCTCTTCGAGGACTCCTCCGAGATCTACGGTCCGATGAGCCTGCAGGCCAACGAGGCGTAGGGCTTGGGCTCTCCGTGCGGACCGGGCCGGGCTCGCGGGCTCCGGCCCGGTCCGCACGCGGTCTTGGCCACGCCACCGGGGCGGTCGGACGTCCCTCACCGCGCCCGCCGCTCACCCGAACGAGCGGAGCACACCCGAGGACCGGCGGTGCGCGCCTGGGCGTGCGCTCAGCCGCGCACGCCGCACAGATGCAGCAGCGCCGCCACCTGGCGGTAGGGATCCGTGCGCCCGGCCCGCTCCTCGGCGGTCAGCAGCGCCTCGACGTCGCCGGGGATCTCCGTCGTGTCCGCGGCCGTGTCCGTGAAGACCCGCACGCCGTACCAGGCCTGCAGCGGCGCCCCGATCCCCGCGAGCGTGCCGGTCAGGGCGGCCAGCCGGTCCGCCCGCACGTCCAGACCGAGCCGGTTGCGGTACGCGACGGTGTCGAAGGCGGCCAGCGCGCCCGCCCAGTCCCCGGACATGCCCGGCCGCATGGCCAGCGCGTCCGCGTTGCGCACCAGCAGCGACAGCAGTCCGCCGGGGGCCAGCATCCGGGCGAGCCCCGCGAGCAGGGCGTCCGGCTCCTCGACGTACATGAGCACGCCGTGGCACAGCACCACGTCGAAGCTGCCGGGCAGGAAGTGCACGCCGGTGTCCCGGCCGTCGCCCTCGATGATCCGCATCCGCTCCCGGATGCCCTCGGGCTCCCCGGACAGCGCCTCCCGGGCCGCGGCGATCATCGTCGCGTCCTGTTCGAGACCGGTCACCTGATGCCCGAGCCGGGCCAGCCGCAGCGCCTGCGTGCCCTGGCCCATGCCCACGTCGAGCACCCGCAGCCGCCGCCCGACCGGGTACCGCCCGGCTATCTGCTCGTCGAGCTGCCGGGCCACCAGCTCCTGACGTACGACGTCACGCAGCCCGCCCAGCCTGCTGAGCCAGGCCTTGGCCGCCCCCCCGGAGAAAGCCGCAGTGCTCAGAGCCGCGCTCCACGCTTGACCTGCGGCTTCGGCAGCCGCAGCCGGCGCATCTGCAGCGAGCGCATGAGCGCGTACGCCACCGCGCCCCGGCGGTTGTGCCCCTCGAAGCGCTCGGCCAGCCGCTTGCGCAGCCGGAAGCCGGTGACGAGCGAGTCCAGCACGATCAGCACGATCACGACCAGCCACAGCAGCAGCGCGATGGTCTGCAGCGAGCCCACCCGCACCACGCTCAGCACGAGGATGACCACGGCCATGGGCAGGAAGAACTCCGCCACGTTGAACCGTGAGTCGATGAAGTCGCGCGCGAACTTGCGGACGGGCCCCTTGTCGCGGGCCGGCAGATACCGCTCGTCCCCGCTCGCCAGCGCCTGGCGCTGGCGGTCCATCTGGGCGCGGCGCTCGTCGCGCTGGCGCTTGGCCGCGTCCTTGCGCGACGTCGACGTGTTGGCGACGCTGCGGCGCTGGGACTGGGCCTCACTGCGCTTGGGCGTGGGCCGACCCTTCTTCGCCTGGGGGTCGCGGGGCTGCTTGGAGTCGGTCACCACCGCGTTGGCGGGAGCCTTCTCTTCCTTGGCACGGCTACGGAACACAAAACCCAAGGGTAAGCGCTCCCGGGCATGGACCCCAGCCCGGAGGGGAACGATCCGGCAACACCAGTCGTCTGTAGAAGGGACAGACCCGGGCGAGCACGAGGAAGAGGGGGCACAGGGTGACGTACGGCTCACCCTGAGAGTCACCTACTCCTCACGCCGGAGCAGGGGGCCCGGTCAGTCGTCCTTGGGGAGGAGCGCATCCGTCCCCGAACAGTGCGTCAATGGATGCAGGGCCCGTACTGTGGGTTCTGTCGCAGACTGAGAGCCGGAGTCCTTCAGAAGGGGGCGCGCGAAGCCCATGAGCGGTGTCATGAAGCGTATGGGGATGATCTTCCGCGCGAAGGCGAACAAGGCCCTTGACCGGGCCGAGGACCCGCGCGAAACCCTCGACTACTCGTACCAGAAGCAACTTGAGCTCCTGCAGAAGGTCCGTCGCGGCGTCGCCGACGTCGCGACCTCGCGCAAGCGCCTGGAACTGCAGCTGAACCAGCTGCAGTCGCAGTCCACCAAGCTGGAGGACCAGGGCCGCAAGGCGCTCGCCCTCGGCCGCGAGGACCTCGCCCGTGAGGCGCTCTCCCGCCGGGCCGCGCTCCAGCAGCAGGTCACCGACCTGGAGACGCAGCACTCCACGCTCCAGGGCGAGGAGGAGAAGCTCACCCTGGCGGCGCAGCGCCTGCAGGCCAAGGTGGACGCCTTCCGCACGAAGAAGGAGACCATCAAGGCCACCTACACCGCCGCCCAGGCGCAGACCCGCATCGGCGAGGCCTTCTCCGGCATCTCCGAGGAGATGGGTGACGTCGGCCTGGCCATCCAGCGCGCCGAGGACAAGACCGCCCAGCTCCAGGCCCGGGCCGGCGCCCTCGACGAGCTCATGGCGTCCGGCGCCCTCGACGACCCGACCGGCATCGCCAAGGACGACCTCCAGGCCGAGCTGGACCGGCTGTCGGGTGGTACGGATGTGGAGCTGGAACTGCAGCGCATGAAGGCGGAGCTCGCCGGAGGCCCGTCCTCCGGACAGCAGGCCATCGAGGGCGGCACGAGCCCGTCGCAGTCCCAGCAGCAGCCGCAGGACACCCCGCGCTTCGACAAGCAGTGACCCGGCGCGGGGGCCCGGAGCCGAGGAGGGCGACGTGATCGTACGGATCATGGGAGAGGGCCAGTGGAAGCTGGCCGACTCCCGCTTCGCCGAACTGAACAAGCTGGACGACGAACTGCTCGCGGAGATGGAGAGGGGCGACGAGAAGGGCTTCCACCGCACCCTCGGCGCCCTCCTGGACGCCGTCCGCCGTCTCGGCGACCCCCTTCCGGACGACGCACTGGAACCCTCCGAACTCATTCTCCCGTCCCCGGACGCGAGCCTGGAGGAAGTCCGGGAGATGCTGAGCGACGACGGTCTGATCCCCGGGTGAGCGGGCGGCCCGGGGCGGCCTCCTGAGGGAGCGGGGGCTCGGGGGCGCCCTGCGCCTCCCGGCCACGGCAAGGAAAGCGACGGCAACTGAAAAGTGACCCCTCAGTGACCCCCCTCGCCCGGGCCCGGCGCCAGCTGAAGGCCCACCCGCTGGCCCTCGACGCCTCCCTCGCGGCAGGCGTGCTGCTCTGCATGCTCGCGGGCTCCTTCGTCGACCCGCACGGGGAACAGGGCGTCAGCTGGAGCGTCCGCAGCCCCGACCCGCTCAGCCTGCTGCTCATCACCTTCAGCGCCGTCGCCCTCGTCTTCCGCCGCAGCGCCTCCATGACGGTCCTCGCTCTCACCGGCGCCGCCTCCGTGACCGAGTCCGTCACCGGCGACCCCCGCGCCCCCGTCGCCATGTCCGCCGTCGTCGCCCTGTTCACCGTCGCGGCCGCCACCGACCGCCCCACCACCGTGCGGGCCGGCCTGCTCACCATGACGGTGCTCACCGGCGCGGCCATGACCGCCGGACCGCTGCCCTGGTACGCCCAGGAAAACCTCGGCATCCTCGCCTGGACCGGCATCGGCGCCACCGCCGGGGACGCCGTGCGCAGCCGCCGGGCCGCCGTCCAGGCCATCCGGGAACGCGCCGAGCGCGCGGAACGCACCCGCGAGGAGGAGGCCCGCCGCAGGGTCGCCGAGGAGCGCCTGCGTATCGCCCGCGACCTGCACGACGTCGTCGCCCACCACATCGCCCTGGTGAACGTCCAGGCCGGAGTCGCCGCGCACGTCATGGACAAGCGGCCCGACCAGGCCAAGGAGGCCCTCGCGCACGTCCGCGAGGCCAGCCGCTCAGCGCTCAACGAACTGCGCGCCACCGTCGGCCTGCTGCGCCAGTCCGGCGACCCCGAGGCCCCCACCGAGCCCGCCCCCGGCCTGGACCGCCTCGACGAGCTCGTCGGCACCTTCCGCAGCGCCGGCCTCCGGGTCGAGGTGGCCCGCACCGACCACGGCACCGAACTCCCCGCGGCCGTCGGACTGGCCGCCTACCGGGTCGTCCAGGAGGCCCTCACCAACGTCCAAAAACACGCGGGCCCCGAGGCGAAGGCGGAGGTCAGCGTCGTGCGCGTCGGGCCGAACATCGAGGTCACGGTCCTGGACGACGGGCAGGCGGCCGACGAGGAGAGCACACCGACCGGCGGCGGCCACGGCCTGCTCGGCATGCGCGAACGCGTCACCGCCCTGCGCGGCACCCTCACCACCGGCCCGCGCTACGGCGGCGGCTTCCGCGTCCACGCGATCCTGCCGGTCAAGACCCGCGCCCGCACCGCGGCGCCCAGCACCGCAGAGGATCTCGTATGACCATCCGCGTCCTGCTCGCCGACGACCAGGCGCTGTTGCGCAGCGCCTTCCGCGTGCTCGTCGACTCCGAGCCCGACATGCAGGTGGTCGGCGAGGCGTCCGACGGCGCGGAGGCGGTCGCGCTGGCGAGGCGGGAGCGCGCCGACGTCGTCCTGATGGACATCCGCATGCCCGGCACGGACGGACTCGCCGCGACCCGCCTGATCAGCGCCGACCCCTCCCTCGCCCAGGTGCGGGTGGTCATCCTGACGACCTTCGAGGTCGACGACTACGTCGTGCAGTCGCTGCGGGCCGGCGCCTCCGGCTTCCTCGGCAAGGGCAGCGAGCCGGAGGAACTGCTCAGCGCGATCAGGATCGCCGCGGGCGGCGAGGCGCTCCTCTCGCCCACCGCCACCAAGGGCCTCATCGCCCGCTTCCTCGCCCAGGGCGGCGCGGTGGACGACGACCGGGACCCCGCCCGCTCCGCCCGGCTGGGCGCGCTGACCGTACGCGAGCGCGAGGTCCTCGTGCAGGTGGCCGGCGGCCACTCCAACGACGAGATAGCCGAACGCCTGGAAGTCAGCCCCCTCACCGTGAAGACGCACGTCAACCGGGCCATGGCCAAGCTGGGCGCCCGCGACCGGGCCCAGCTCGTGGTGATCGCCTACGAGTCGGGCCTGGTGCGCCCGAGGGCGGACTGAGGGCGGACCGAGGACGGACCGAGGGCGGCTGCGGGCGGCGCGTCGCCCGGCGGCGCCCGGCTTACCTATGCTGGGCGCCTGAACTGCTCTGCGGGGGAGAGGATCGGAGCGGTGTCACTGCACAAGGACGACCCGAAGACGCTCGGCGGGTACCGGATCGTCGACCGGCTCGGCGCCGGCGGGATGGGCGTCGTCTACCGCGGCCGGTCCCGTTCGGGGCGTGAGGTCGCCGTCAAGGTCGTGCACGCCCAGTACGCCGAGGACCCGGTCTTCCGGACCCGCTTCCGCCAGGAGATCGAGGCGGTCCGCAAGGTCAGCGGCGCCTTCACCGCCCCGGTCGTGGACGCCGACCCGGAGGCCGTCCGGCCCTGGATGGCCACCCAGTACGTGCCGGGTCCCACGCTCGCCGCCCGCATCCGCGAGCGCGGCCCGCTGCGCGGCAGGGAACTGCGCCGGCTCGCCCTGGGCCTGGTGGAGGCGCTGCGGGAGATCCACCGGGCCGGGGTCGTCCACCGCGACCTCAAGCCCGGGAACGTCCTGATCGCCGAGGACGGGCCCCGCGTCATCGACTTCGGGATCTCCCGGGCGGCGGAGAACCAGACGCTCACCGAGACCGGCAGGATGATCGGCACCCCGCCGTTCATGTCGCCCGAGCAGTTCACGGACGCCCGCTCGGTCGGCCCCGCCTCGGACGTGTTCTCACTCGGCGCGCTGCTGGTGTTCGCCGCGACGGGGCGCGGCCCCTTCGACGCGGACAGCCCCTATCTGACGGCGTGGCGGGTGCTGCGGGAGGAACCCGACGTGGCGGACGTGGCCGAGCCGCTGCGCGCGGTCCTGACCGGCTGCCTGGCCAAGGAGGCCGGGTCCCGGCCCGGCCTCACGGAACTGGCCGAGGCGTTCGCCCAGGCGCTGCCCGAGCCCGCCGCGGGAGACGCGGAGACGATGTCCCTGCGTCTGCCGTCTCCGCCCCCGGCGGGCGAGGAAGCGGGCCCACCCGCCGCCGCGCCCCGCCCCGGCCGCCGCTCCCGGCTGCGCCGGTGGCCGGTCCTGGCCGGAACGGCGGGCTTCCTGGCCCTGGCGCTCACCGCCTACCTGCTGCTCGACCTCGATCCCTTCGGCAGGACCGAGCAGTCGGGCGGCGCCGGCGCCGGCAGCGGGTCGGTCAGCTGGGACCCCCTGCCGGACGGCTGGAAGCCCTGGCGTACCTCGGTGTACGGCGCGGCCGCGAGCGGGGTGACGAAACCGCTGGGCGGTGGAGCCCCCGACGGCGCCGCCCTGTCCTGCGCGACGGGCGAGGGCGCGCTGTACTGCGCCGGGGACGGCACTCTCCCGGTGCGCGTCGACGGAGCCACCGGCCGGCTCGCCTGGCGGGCGGAGTCCCTGCCGCCCGGCCTGGCGCAGTCGCGCTACAACGGCAGGATCCTCGGGGTGCACGAGGGCGTGCTGCTGGTCCTGGAGAGCGTGACGAACAAGGCGGGCAACGACCAGGGCACCACCGCCGTCGCGCTCGACGCGGCCACCGGCAGGCCGCTCTGGTCGCGCACGCTGACTCGGTCCGCGTCCACCGCCGTCCAGGCGGGCGTCTCCGGCGATCTGCTGCTGACCTCGGCCGGTCGCCGCATGACCGCCCGCGCACTGCCGGGCGGCGCCGAGCGCTGGACGGCCACCGTGCCCGCCGGGCCCACCTACTCCTGTGAGTTCCACGACGTCGACGGGGTCCCGTACACCGTCTGCCTCGACGCGGGCACACCGTCGCGCAACGTGGTCTACGCCGTGGACCCCGCCGACGGCTCCACCCGGAAGGTGAGCGTGCCGGACGGCGACGTCGACTACGTCGGCGCCCTCGGCGGCGATCTGGTCTTCGCGGTGCAGGTGCGGCGGGACCAGCGGAGCTTCGACGAGCCGGCGTACGACGAGGTCCTGCTGATCGACCCGGACACCGGCGCCGTACGGAAGAAGAAGCTGGCCGGCAGCCCGCGCGGCCAGGCGGCGCTGGTGGGCGGGGTGCTCTGCTTCGCCGACTCCAGGGGGCGGCTGGTCGCCCACTCGCCCGAGACGGGCGGGCAGCTGTGGCAGACCTCGACGACCCTTCAGCAGCCCGGCACGCCCGCCGCCGGCGCGAAGGGGCGGGCGGTGTTCGCGGCCAGCGCCTCCGGACGGGTCGCCGCCGTCGACATCAGGACGGGGCGGCTGCTGTGGGAGTCCACCGCGAGGGCCGACCGCGTCGTCGGGTCCGGCTACGCCGCGGCGCGCGTGTTCCTCGCCGAGGGCGCCGTGGTGGTGCTCAGCCCCGACGGAACCGTCTTCTCGCTGGACCCGGACCACCCCGACCGGGAACCGCTGCCGGGGTGACCTGGGCCTGCGGCGGTCCTGCTACGGCAGCGCCAGCATGCGCTCCAGCGCCAGCTTGGCGAACGCCTCGGTCTCCTCGTCGACCTCGATGCGGTTGACCAGCTTGCCCTCGGCGAGGGACTCCAGGGTCCACACCAGGTGCGGGAGGTCGATGCGGTTCATGGTCGAGCAGAAGCAGACCGTCTTGTCGAGGAAGACGATCTCCTTGCCCTCGGGCGCGAAACGGTTCGCCAGCCGGCGCACCAGGTTCAACTCGGTCCCGATGGCCCACTTGGAGCCGGCCGGGGCCGCCTCCAGCGCCTTGATGATGTACTCGGTCGACCCGACGTAGTCCGCCGCGGCCACGACCTCGTGCCGGCACTCCGGGTGCACGAGCACGTTCACGCCGGGGATCCGGGCGCGGACGTCCTCGACCGACTCCAGGCTGAAGCGGCCGTGCACCGAGCAGTGGCCGCGCCACAGGATCATCTTCGCGTCGCGCAGCTGCTGTGCGGTCAGCCCGCCGTTGGGCTTGTGCGGGTTGTAGAGGACGCAGTCCTCCAGGGACATGCCCATGTCGCGGACGGCGGTGTTGCGGCCGAGGTGCTGGTCGGGCAGGAAGAGCACCTTCGACGTGGCGGGATCCCCCTGCCCGAAGGCCCACTCCAGGGCCCGCTGGGCGTTGGACGAGGTGCAGATCGTGCCACCGTGCCGGCCGGTGAACGCCTTGATGTCCGCGGACGAGTTCATGTAGGAGACGGGCACGACCTGCTCGGCTATGCCGGCCTCGGTCAGCACGTCCCAGCACTCGGCGACCTGCTCGGCGGTGGCCATGTCGGCCATCGAGCAGCCGGCGGCGAGGTCGGGCAGGACCACCTTCTGGTCGCCCGACGTCAGGATGTCGGCGGACTCGGCCATGAAGTGCACACCGCAGAAGACGATGTACTCGGCCTCCGGGCGGGCGGCCGCGTCCCGGGCCAGCTTGAAGGAGTCGCCCGTGACGTCGGCGAACTGGATGACCTCGTCGCGCTGGTAGTGATGGCCGAGCACGAAGACCTTGTCACCGAGCCTCGCCTTGGCGGCGCGGGCGCGCTCGACCAGGTCCGGGTCGGAGGGCGAGGGCAGGTCGCCGGGACACTCGACGCCCCGCTCGCTCTTCGGGTCGGCCTCACGGCCGAGCAGCAACAGGGCGAGCGGAGTCGGCTGTACGTCGAGTTCCGTGGTCTGGGCGGTGGTCACGACACGCACCTTTTCTACTTTTCGTCGAATTGACGTTATCTATCATAACCTGCTTCACGTCACTTTGACGATGGTCATAGCGTCGGTGTGACGTGAATCCCCGTGAGACGTTTTCGGCCCGCAACCGGGTGTGCGAGCATGAGAAGGGAACGAGTAAGAGGACGAAGACGGCGAAGACAACAGCTCGGCCCGGAATGAATCCGCGGCCCCGTGGGTTGCAACCGTCGGCAAGCAGTCTCCGTACAACCCGGGAGAGATGTAGATGTCCGTATCGGACGAGACCAGCACCGTCACCGACGGCATCATCCTGTCCGACGCCGCCGCGGCGAAGGTCAAGGCCCTGCTCGACCAGGAAGGCCGCGACGACCTGGCCCTGCGTGTCGCCGTTCAGCCGGGCGGCTGCTCCGGCCTGCGCTACCAGCTCTTCTTCGACGAGCGTTCCCTCGACGGCGACGTCGTCAAGGACTTCGACGGCGTCAAGGTCGTCACCGACCGCATGAGCGCCCCCTACCTGGGCGGCGCGTCGATCGACTTCGTCGACACGATCGAGAAGCAGGGCTTCACGATCGACAACCCGAACGCGACGGGCTCCTGCGCCTGCGGCGACTCCTTCAGCTAGGTCCGCCGTACGGCCGCCGGACCGGTACCGGCCCCTGGCCGACCGGTCCGGTCGCACGGCCGGACGACGCGAAGGCGGCGTCCCCCTCCGAGGGGGACGCCGCCTTCGCGTGCGCCGGGCCGCCGGCGGACGGGCGGTCGCTACCGCGTCTGCGGCAGCCGGGCCCCCGTCTTCTCCAGCGGGACGGCCCTGCCGTCGGAGCCGATCACCTTGCGGCTGCCCGGCGCCTCGTCCAGCTGCACCACCTGGTGGTACACCTTGGCGATCATGATGCAGACCTTGCCCGGCCACGGCGTCTCCGTCACGGTGACCTTCACCTCGCTGCCGGTCTCCACCGCCGTCGCCTTGTAGTCGGCGCACACCCCTCCCGTGAAAGCGACGGTCAGCTCCCTGCCCTCGACGGTGTAGCCGTCCACGCGCACCTTCCGCTCACCGGACGCGCCGGACGTGCCGCTCGGGGTCGGAGCGGGCGCGGGCGTCGCCGGCTTCACGAACGCGGGCTCGACGGCCGGCTGCGTCACCGTGTAGCCCGCCTCGGTCCCGGCCGCCTTCACCTCGAACAGCCAGGACGGCACGAGCACCTGCCGTCCGCCCGAGGTGTGCGGGGCCAGCCCGAGCACCGCGTCCTCGACCGTCGCGGTCTGGCGTGCCGGGGTCGTCGAGGCCTTGCACGGACTCTCCAGCCGGTCCTTCAGCGGCACCGGACTGGCGCAACCGCCGATGCCCATCCGGTGGCCGCCGCCGGGCGCGGCGTTCAGCGCGTCCAGCGCCTCCCGCGCGCTCAGCAGGGGGTATGTGGAGCCCTTCACCGGCGTCTCCAGCTGCCCGTTCCCGCCGACGACCTCGCCCTGCGCGTTGACGCTGATCCCGGTCGTCCAGCCGTAGGAGGGCAGACCGCCGATCACCGGCTCGGCGTTCACCATCCGCTGGGCGCCCATGACCTGGCTCGCGTCCACCTTGGCGTCGTCCTGGCCCACCGCCTTGAGGACCGGCGCCGCGGCCTTCTTCGCGGCCGCCTCGCTCACCGGGGCGTCGGCCTGAGCCCCGGACCCCCTGGTGCACTTGACGGCGCCGGCCGAGCAGTCGTCGCCGCCGGGCGCGTACCGGGCGAACGTCCACATGCCCGGCGCCTGCCGGTTCACCCGCAGCACCGGACCCGAGCCGTCGTTGCCGACGCCGACCTTCCAGGCCTCCCCGTCGACCACCGGCGTCCCCTGGACGCCCAGCGCCTTCGCGAGCCCGGCCACGTCCGCCCGGTCGACCTCGCCCCGCGCCCAGTACACGGGCGCGGAACCGGGACCGGCGGGCAGCGTGCCCGCGGCCTTGTACGTCACCCCGTAGGGGTTCGGCTCCCCGGGCGCGATACCGCTCGTGCCGCCCTGGGGGGCACCCGTACCCGCGGAGTAGTCGTCCAGGGCGAGGACGGCGGGAGTGCCGTCGCCGGAGGGGGCCCCGGCTCCGGAGCCGCCGCCGGAACGGCCCAGGGCGCCGGAGGTGAGATACGCCCCGCCGCCGCCCACCAGCAGCACGGCGGCCGCGACGGAGGCGACGAGCACGGGGGAGCGGCGCCGGGACCCGCCGGAGGCCTCGCCGTCGACCGCGTGAGCCACGACGGGCTCGTCGGCGGGTTCGTCGGCGGGGACGGCGGCCCCACCGCCGGACGGCTCATGGGCGTCGGGGGCCGCCCCGGAAGCGGCCCCGGAGACGGCGGCCGGCGGCTCGGCGGCGGACTCGTGACGGGCTTCCTCGTCCTGAGCGCCCCGCTCCTTGGCGTCCCGCTCCTTCAAAACCGCCGCCTTCGAAGGCTCCACCGCCGTCTCTTCGGCCGAGGGCTCTCCGTCCGAGGGCTCTCCGTCCGAGGGCTCCCCGTCCGTCACCGTCTCGGCCGACGGCTCCGCGGCCGTCGTCACTGTCTCGGCCGGAGCTTCTCCGGCCTTCGCCTGTTCGGCCCCGGCCTTCACCCGCCCGGCCGTCGTCTCCTCGGGACCCTTGGTCTCCTCGGAACCCGTCGTCTCCGGCTCGCGCGCGGCGTCGTCGTTCTCGGGTCGCTCGGTGTTCACCGCATCGCTCCTTCGGCTGCCCTGCTGTCGTACCCCACATCCCCTTGACGAGGGATGCCGATGGGACGCGACGGGGGAGCGCACGGTTCCCTTCCGAGCGCCGTACCGGAGAAACGCGCCGAAGCGGGCGGGAGCGGATGCCCTGAGGGGCAGCTCCTAGTTGCCGTAGTCGGGCATGGCCTCCAGCAGCCGCGCGGACCTCGCGGGGACCTTCACGCCGTGGATGAGTGACGGGGAGACCGGACGGGAAAGGATCTTCTCCGGGGCCGCCCAGTGCGGAGCCATCCGGGCGCAGTCGCCGCGCAGCGACGCCAGGCCGGCGTCGAACTCGGCCGACTGGGGGGCGTGGAACTCGAGGTTCGTCATAACCGAACCGTATGCACGCGCAGCCTGCGAAGAAAGATCTACTATCGGGTAGTTTCGTCTGCTTCAGTGGCGCGGACGGACCGGGTAGCGTGAACTGTCAATCCCCCTCCCCACAGGAGAGTCCACGCCGTGCGCATCGCAGTCACCGGCTCCATCGCGACCGACCACCTCATGACGTTCCCCGGCCGCTTCGCGGACCAACTCGTCGCGGACCAGTTGCACACGGTCTCGCTCTCCTTCCTGGTCGACAACCTGGACGTGCGCCGGGGCGGCGTGGGAGCGAACGTCGCCTTCGGCATGGGGCAACTGGGCACCCGTCCGATCCTCGTCGGCGCCGCCGGCGCGGACTTCGACGAGTACCGGGCCTGGCTGGACCGGCACGGCGTCGACACCGCGTCGGTCCGCATCTCCGAGACCCTGCACACGGCCCGTTTCGTGTGCACCACGGACGCCGACCACAACCAGATCGGCTCCTTCTACACGGGTGCGATGAGCGAGGCCCGTCTCATCGAGCTGAAGACCGTCGCCGACCGCGTGGGCGGCCTGGACCTGGTCCTGATCGGCGCCGACGACCCGGAGGCGATGCTCCGCCACACGGAGGAGTGCCGCTCCCGCTCGATCCCCTTCGCCGCCGACTTCTCGCAGCAGATCGCCCGTATGGGCGGCGAGGAGATCCGCATACTGCTGGAGGGCGCGACGTACCTGTTCTCCAACGAGTACGAGAAGGGCCTCATCGAGTCCAAGACCGGCTGGTCGGACGCCGAGATCCTCGCCAAGGTCGGCCACCGCGTCACCACCCTCGGCGCGCGCGGCGTCCGCGTCGAGCGCGACGGCGAGGACCCGATCGAGGTCGGCTGCCCGCAGGAGGAGCGCAAGCTGGAGCCCACCGGCGTCGGCGACGCCTTCCGCGCCGGCTTCCTCTCCGGTCTGGCCTGGGGCGTCTCCCTGGAGCGCGCCGCCCAGATCGGCTGCATGCTCGCCACCCTCGTCATCGAGACCGTCGGCACGCAGGAGTACCAGCTGCGCCGCGCCCACTTCATGGACCGCTTCGCCACCGCGTACGGCGACGAGGCCGCCTCCGAGGTCCGCAAGCACCTGGCCTGACTCAGGACGTCCGGCGGACCGTGTAGACAGCGCCGCGGTCCGCCGGCTCCTCGCCGAGGTACTCCTGTCCCCGCATCTCGCACCAGGCGGGGATGTCGAGCCGGGCCGCCTCGTCATCGGACAGCACCCGCACCGTGCCGCCGACCGGCACGTCCCCGATGACCTTCGCCAGCTCGATGACGGGAATCGGGCACCGCCTGCCGAGCGCGTCCACGACGAGCGCCTCGCCCCCCGCGTCCGCCGCCGGCGCGGACGCGGACGTGGGCGCCGGCGCCCCGAGCTTGTCCCGCACCCCCGCCACCGCCCCCGGCAGCACGGCGAGGAATCTCTCCACGTCCTCCTCGGCGGCTCCCCACGGCAGGGAAACCCGCACATTCCCCTCACTCAGCACGCCCATCGCCCTCAGCACATGGCTCGGCGTCAGCGTGCTGCTGGTGCAGGACGACCCGGACGAGACGGAGAAGCCCGCCCGGTCCAACTCGTGCAGCAGGGCCTCCCCGTCGACGTAGAGACACGAGAACGTGACGATCCCGGGCAGCCGTCGATCCGGGTCCCCGACCACCTCCACATCCGGGACGACGTCCGCCACCCGCGCCCGGATCCGTGCCGTCAGGTCCCGCAGCCGGGCCGCCTCGGCCGCCGCCTCCGCCCGCACCGCCCGCAGCGAGGCCGCAGCGGCCACGATCGCCGGGAGGTTCTCGAACCCGGCCGCCCGTCCCGACTCCCGTTCGTCCACCGGCCCCTGAGCGGCGAACCGCACCCCCTTGCGGACCACGAGCAGCCCCACCCCGGACGGGCCGCCCCACTTGTGAGCGCTGCCGGTGAGCAGGGACCAGGGCCCCTCCACCGCCCCCCATGCCAGCGACTGGGCCGCGTCCACCAGCAGCGGCGCCCCCGCCTCCCGGCACGCCTCGGCCACCGCCGCCACCGGCTGCTCGGTGCCCACCTCGTGGTTGGCCGACTGCAGGGCGGCCAGCGCGGTGTCGGACCGCAGGGCGTCGACGTAGGACTCGACCGCGACCGCGCCGGTCCTGGTCACCGGCACCCGGGTCACCGCCCCGCCCGCCGCCTCGAACGCCTCGGCCGAATGCAGTACCGAGGAGTGTTCGACGGCTGACACGATCAGGTGACGTCCGGCCCGCCGCCGTCCCGCCGTCGCGCCCGCGATCCCGGTGTGCACGGCCCGGGTTCCGGAGGAGGTGAAGGTCAGTTCGTCCGGCCGGCAGCCCACCGCCTCGGCCGTCGCCTCGCGCGCCGCGTCCAGCAGCAGCCGCGCCCGTCGCCCCTCCCTGTACAGCCGGGCGGGGTCTGCCCACCCCTCGTCCAGCGAGGCCAACAGGGCCTGTCGGGCGACGGGATGCAGGGGAGCGGCGGATGCGGCGTCGAAGTAGGACACACGGCAACCGTAGAACGTGCGGCGCCCGCGCAGGGCGCGGGCCGCTTCGCGCCGCGGCTCCGTCGCGTGGGGGCGGCCGGCAGCCGGCGCTCCGCGGCCGTCGCACAAGCCGCATTGACGAGCTATTAGGCGACGCCGGGCGCTCCTCCCACCCCTTCGGGGTGACCCGCGGCGCGTATGCCACCCTCCCCGCGACCCCCCGGAGGGCGTCGGCTAGGGTTTGGTCCGCATAAACATCCAAACCCCTGCCCGACGCAGGGCGGCGACCGACCAGCGAGAAGGCAGGCCGCAGCCAACCGCGCGGGCGAGACTCTCGGGAAGGCGCTACGTGAGTCCCAACGGCTCCGACCGCTCGCCGCGGCGCCCGATGCGGCGGAAGCTGCTGCAGGCAATGACCGCGGGCCTGGTCCTGGCGACCGCCACCGGTTGCACATACAAGGACTTCCCCCGCCTTGGCATGCCCACCCCGGTCACAGAAGAGGCTCCGCGGATCCTCTCCCTGTGGCAGGGATCGTGGGCTGCCGCGCTGGCCACCGGCGTGCTGGTGTGGGGCCTGATCCTGTGGAGTGCTTTCTTCCACCGGCGCAGCCGAACCAAGGTCGAAATCCCTCCGCAGACCCGGTACAACATGCCCATCGAGGCGCTGTACACGGTCGTGCCGATCATCATCGTCTCGGTGCTGTTCTACTTCACCGCCCGCGACGAGTCGAAGCTGCTGAGCCTCGACAAGAAGCCCGACGTCACGGTCAACGTGGTCGGCTTCCAGTGGAGCTGGTGCTTCAACTACATCGAGAAGGTCGACGGTTCCCACGGGGACGCGACGACCGACGCGAACCTGGCCGCGATCCCGGACCGGTACAAGAAGGACTTCCCGTCCGACGCGGGCGGCGTCTACACCTGCGGCACCCCCGGTGAGCGGAACCCGCAGACCAACAACCCGGGCCCGACCCTCTGGCTCCCCAAGGGCAAGACGGTCCGCTTCGTCCTCACCTCGCGTGACGTCATCCACTCCTTCTGGGTGGTGCCGTTCCTCATGAAGCAGGACGTCATCCCGGGTCACACCAACTCGTTCCAGGTCACCCCGAACCGCGAGGGCACCTTCCTGGGCAAGTGCGCCGAACTGTGCGGCGTCGACCACTCCCGGATGCTCTTCAACGTGAAGGTCGTCTCTCCGGAGCGCTACCAGCAGCACCTGAAGGACCTCGCCAAGAACGGGCAGACCGGTTACGTTCCGGCCGGCATCGAGCAAACGAGCCCCGAGAAGAACCGGGAGTCGAACGTCCTGTGAGCATCCTCAACGAACCCCAGGGTGCCTCCGCAGCTGAGGACTCGTACGAGAACGAGCTGCCGGTCAGGCGCAAGCAGCCCGGCAACGTCGTGGTGAAGTGGCTGACGACCACCGACCACAAGACCATCGGTACGTTGTACCTGGTCACGTCGTTCGCGTTCTTCTGCATCGGCGGCGTCATGGCGCTCCTCATGCGCGCCGAGCTGGCCCGTCCGGGCCTGCAGATCATGTCGAACGAGCAGTTCAACCAGGCGTTCACGATGCACGGCACGATCATGCTGCTGATGTTCGCGACGCCGCTGTTCGCCGGCTTCACGAACTGGATCATGCCGCTGCAGATCGGCGCGCCCGACGTGGCGTTCCCGCGGCTGAACATGTTCGCCTACTGGCTGTACCTGTTCGGCTCGACCATCGCGGTGGGCGGCTTCCTCACCCCGCAGGGCGCGGCCGACTTCGGCTGGTTCGCCTACAGCCCGCTGTCGGACGCGGTCCGTTCCCCGGGCATCGGCGCCGACCTGTGGATCATGGGTCTGGCCTTCTCCGGCTTCGGCACGATCCTGGGCGCGGTCAACTTCATCACCACGATCATCTGCATGCGCGCACCCGGCATGACGATGTTCCGCATGCCGATCTTCGTGTGGAACGTGCTGCTGACGGCCGTCCTGGTCCTGCTGGCCTTCCCCGTCCTGGCCGCCGCGCTGTTCGCGCTGGAGGCGGATCGGAAATTCGGGGCGCATGTCTTCGACGCCGCGAACGGCGGAGCGTTGCTGTGGCAACACCTCTTCTGGTTCTTCGGCCATCCAGAGGTGTACATCATCGCCCTGCCGTTCTTCGGCATCATCTCCGAGGTCATCCCGGTCTTCTCCCGCAAGCCGATGTTCGGCTACATGGGCCTGGTGGCCGCGACCATCTCGATCGCCGGTCTGTCCGTGACGGTGTGGGCGCACCACATGTACGTCACCGGAGGCGTGCTGCTGCCGTTCTTCTCCTTCATGACGTTCCTCATCGCCGTTCCGACCGGCGTGAAGTTCTTCAACTGGATCGGCACCATGTGGAAGGGCTCCCTGTCCTTCGAGACGCCGATGCTGTGGGCGACGGGCTTCCTGATCACCTTCACCTTCGGCGGTCTGACCGGCGTCATCCTGGCCTCGCCGCCGATGGACTTCCACGTGTCCGACTCGTACTTCGTGGTGGCGCACTTCCACTACGTCGTCTTCGGCACCGTCGTCTTCGCGATGTTCTCCGGCTTCCACTTCTGGTGGCCGAAGATGACCGGCAAGATGCTCGACGAGCGCCTCGGCAAGATCACCTTCTGGACGCTGTTCATCGGCTTCCACGGCACCTTCCTCATCCAGCACTGGCTGGGTGCCGAGGGCATGCCGCGCCGTTACGCGGACTACCTCGCCGCGGACGGGTTCACCGCCCTGAACACGATCTCGACGATCAGCTCGTTCGTCCTCGGCCTGTCCGTCCTGCCGTTCTTCTACAACGTGTGGAAGACCGCCAAGTACGGCAAGCCGGTCGGCGTCGACGACCCGTGGGGCTACGGCCGCTCCCTGGAGTGGGCCACCTCCTGCCCGCCGCCGCGCCACAACTTCATCACCCTGCCGCGGATCCGCAGTGAATCCCCGGCGTTCGACCTGCACCACCCGGAGATCGCCGCGCTCGAGCAGCTGGAGCACAGCGGCCACGGCGCCAGCGCCATCGCGGGCAGCAAGGAGGCCGGCAAGTGAAGATCCAGGGGAAGATGTTCTTCTGGCTGAGCGTCTTCGTCCTCGCCATCGCGATCGTCTATGGCGTGTGGTCGAAGGAGCCGGCCGGCACCACGGCCCTCTTCCTGGCCTTCGGCCTGTGCATCATGATCGGCTTCTACCTGGGCTTCACCGCCCGGCGGGTCGACGCGGGCGCACAGGACAACAAGGAGGCGGACGTCGCGGACGACGCCGGCGAGGTGGGCTTCTTCAGCCCGCACAGCTGGCAGCCGCTGTCGCTCGCCGTCGGCGGCGCCATGGCCTTCCTCGGTGTCGCGGTCGGCTGGTGGCTGCTCTACTTCTCCGCCCCGCTGATCATGATCGGCCTGTGGGGCTGGGTCTTCGAGTACTACCGCGGTGAGAACCGCACCCAGTAGCACGCGTGACCTGCGGCGAGAGCCCGGACACTCCGTCAGGAGGGTCCGGGCTCACGCTTTTGCCGTAGCGGGGGTCCTCCGTCCGTGTCACCCAGCGCGCCGCGGCCGACCCGGCTCCCTAGCGTGAAGCCATGAGCCACGAACCACGCCCTCGCACCGTCGTCGGCTGCACCCTGCTGGTGATCGCCCTGGGCGCGGTCGCAAGCGCCTGCGGCTCGGACGACGACCCGCTCTCCGCGCGTCCCTACGACGCGACGGACCAGATCTCCTTCAACGCCCCCGACGGCGACGGCGAGAAGGCCGACCCGGACAAGCCCCTGCAGGTCACCGCGGAGGACGACGACCGCATCACGGACGTCACCGCCGTGGACGGCACAGGCCGCTACCTCGCGGGCGAACTCGCCGCCGACGGCAGCCGCTGGCACAGCACCGAGCCGCTGGCCGCAGGCGCCCACTACACCGTCCGCGTGAGCACCGAGGACGACGACGGCGCCCCCGGCCGCCGGGTCCTCGCCTTCGACACCGGCAAGCCCACCACCAAGAAGCGGCTGGCGGTCGAGTTCGGCCCCGACGCCGGCGAGTACGGCGTCGGGCAGCCCGTCACCGCCAAGCTGGACCAGCCCGTCAAGGACCCCGCCGAGCGGGCCGTCGTCGAACGCGGCCTCAAGGTCACCTCCTCGCCGTCCGTGCAGGGCGGCTGGCACTGGGTGGACGACAAGGAACTCCACTACCGCCCCAAGGACTACTGGCCCGCCCACGCCACCGTCCGCGTGCGCAGCAACCTGGACGGCATCAAGATCAGCGACCGGCTGTGGGGCGGCCCGGCCAAGGAGCTCAAACTCACCATCGGCGACCGGGTCATCGCCGTGACGGACGCCGCGTCGCACTCCATGACGGTCTTCAAGAACAACGAGGAGATCAACCAGATCCCCGTCACCACCGGCAAGCCCGGCTTCGAGACCCGCAACGGCGTCAAGGTCGTCCTGGGCAAGGAGTACTTCGTACGGATGCGCGGGACCACCGTGGGCATCGCGGAGGGCTCCTCGGACTCCTACGACCTGCCCGTCTACTACGCCACCCGCGTCACCTGGAGCGGCGAGTACGTCCACGCCGCCCCCTGGTCCGTGGGCTCCCAGGGGTACGCGAACGTCAGCCACGGCTGCACGGGCATGAGCACGTCCAACGCCGAGTGGTTCTTCGACCACATCCGTCAGGGCGACGTCGTCCAGGTCGTCAACAGCAACGGCGACACGATGGAGACGTTCGGCAACGGCTTCGGCGACTGGAACCTGGACTGGAAGAAGTGGATCACGGGCAGCGCGCTGACCGGCGCCAAGCAGCAGACGGACCAGGAGACGGCCCGTCTGAGCCCGGCGGCCGTCTAGACGCCGTCGGGGGTGCGGGGCCGGCCGTGACGGGCACGGCTCCGCGGGCGGGCGCGACAGACGGCCCCGGCCCGCGTCCGCGACGCCGCCGCGACCCGCCCCTCCTGCGCTACGCGCTCTGCTGGAGCCTCTTCGTCCGCAGCAGGGACGCCAGGGCCCCCGCGAACTCCACGGGCTCCACAGGCAGCGTCACGGCCGCGTCGGCCCGGCTCCAGGTGGCGAGCCACGCGTCCTGGGGCCGCCCGATGAGCAGCAGCACCGGCGGGCATCGGAACACCTCGTCCTTGAGCTGACGGCACAGCCCCATGCCCCCCATGGGCGCGGCCTCCCCGTCGAGGACGACGACGTCGATGCCGCCCCGGTCCAGCTCGAGCTGCACCGCCGCAGGCGTCGCGCACTCCAGGAACTCCACCACAGGGACGTCCGGTGCGGGCCTGCGGCCGGTCGCGAGCCGTACCTGCTCCCGCGTGTTGGAGTCGTCGCTGTAGACCAGCACCGTGGCGGTCGCCTGCATGCTTCCTCCGTGACATCAGTGTCGTACGGACAGAACCGATGCCGCGGATGCTACTCCCTCACCCACCTCGTCAACACCGCTTGGAACACGGCTTCGATGGGCCATCCGGGCAGTACACACGGTGCGAACACTCCGAACGGCACCCCCCGGAGTGAGGGCGGGATAAGGGACCGACATAATGTCGGTCGTGGCGACAGCAACGACAGTAGACACCGGGCACGCGCACCCGTCGGTCAATCGACCGAACCTCACCAGCGTCGGAACCATCATCTGGCTGAGTTCCGAGCTGATGTTCTTCGCGGCCCTCTTCGCGATGTACTTCACCCTGCGATCGGTGACGGGTCCTGATCACTGGAAGGAGATGGCCGAGGCCCTGAACCTCCCGTTCTCGGCCACGAACACCACGATCCTGGTGCTCTCCTCGCTCACCTGCCAGCTCGGCGTCTTCGCCGCCGAGCGCGGTGACGTGAAGAAGCTGCGGATGTGGTTCATCGTCACCTTCATCATGGGTGCGATCTTCATCGGCGGTCAGATCTACGAGTACACGGAGCTGGTGAAGAAGGACGGGCTCTCGCTCTCCTCCGATCCGTACGGCTCGGTGTTCTACCTGACCACCGGCTTCCACGGGATGCACGTGACGGGCGGCCTCATCGCCTTCCTGTTCGTCCTCGGGCGCACCTACGCGGCCAAGAGGTTCACCCACGAGCAGGCGACCGCGGCCATCGTCGTGTCCTACTACTGGCACTTCGTCGATGTCGTCTGGATCGGCCTCTTCGCCACGATCTACCTGATCAAGTAGCCGGGGCCCGCTCCCGCACTTCCACAAGCATCGACGCAGAAGATCCTGACACCGGGGTAATCCGTGAAAAAGCTCTCCGCACGACGACGCCATCCGCTGGCGGCGCTCGTCGTCCTACTCCTCGCGCTGGCATGCACAGGGGGGCTGTACGCCGCGTTCGCGCCCGCGAGCAAGGCGCAGGCAGACGACAGCGCCCAGTCCCTCACGATCGACGAGGGCAAGAAGCTCTACGCCGTCGGCTGCGCCAGCTGCCACGGCACCGGCGGTCAGGGCACCTCCGACGGTCCGAGCCTGGTCGGCGTGGGCGCCGCGGCCGTCGACTTCCAGGTCGGCACCGGCCGCATGCCGGCGGCGACCTCCCAGGGCCCGCAGGTGGTGAAGAAGAAGAACATCTACACGCAGGCCGAGATCGACCAGCTCGCCGCGTACATCTCCTCGCTCGGCTCCGGCCCGGCCGTTCCCACCAAGGCCGAGTACGGCCCGGAGGGCGCGGACATCGCCAAGGGCGGCGAGCTGTTCCGCACCAACTGCGCGCAGTGCCACAACTTCACCGGCAAGGGCGGCGCCCTCACCAAGGGCAAGTTCGCTCCCACCCTCGAGGACGTGGACCCGAAGCACCTCTACGAGGCCATGCAGACCGGCCCGCAGAACATGCCCTCCTTCCCCGACACCACCCTGTCGGAGCAGAACAAGAAGGACATCATCGCGTACCTGCACGCGGTCAACAGCAGCGACACCGACAACCCCGGTGGTCTGGAGCTGGGCGGCGTCGGGCCGGTCAGCGAGGGCCTGTTCGCCTGGATCTTCGGTCTCGGCGCACTGATCGCGGTCGCCGTCTGGGTTGCCGCTCGGACCGCAAAGGCCAAGAAGTCATGAGTAGCCAAGACATTCCAGAAGAGAACCTGCCTGCTGAGCAGTCCGCAGGACACAACGAGCATGTGCACGGCGCGGTAGGCGTCGCGGACGAGAAGAACCCGTTCGCGGACCCCGGTCTGCCGCCCCACGAGCACCGCGTCCAGGACATCGACGAGCGGGCCGCCAAGCGGTCCGAGCGTGCGGTCGCCTTCCTGTTCACGCTGTCGATGCTCGCCACGGTCGGGTTCATCGCCTCGTACGTGGCGATCCCCGCCGACAAGTCGATCTTCGTGTTCCCGATCGGCCACCTCAGCGCGCTGAACTTCGCGCTGGGCCTGACCCTGGGCACGGCCCTGTTCACCATCGGCGCCGGCGCGGTCCACTGGGCCCGCACCCTGATGTCGGACGTCGAGGTCGCCGACGAGCGGCACCCCATCGCCGCGAGCCCCGAGGTCCGTGCGAAGGTCCACGCGGACTTCCGCCAGGGCGCCAAGGAGTCGGCGCTCGGCCGCCGCAAGCTGATCCGCAACACGCTGTTCGGCGCGGTCGCCCTGGTGCCGCTGTCCGGTGTCGTGCTGCTGCGCGACCTCGGCCCGCTGCCCGAGGACAAGCTGCGGCACACGCTGTGGGCCAAGGGCAAGCTGCTCGTCAACATGAACACGAACGAGCCGCTGCGTCCGTCGGACGTGGCCGTCGGTTCTCTCACCTTCGCCAAGCCCGAGGGCCTGGAGGAGCACGACGAGGACTTCCAGAACGAGATCGCCAAGGCGGCCCTGATGATCGTCCGGCTGCAGCCGGACAACATCAAGGACAAGCGCGAGCTCGAGTGGTCGCACGAGGGCATCGTGGCGTACTCGAAGATCTGCACCCACGTCGGTTGCCCGATCTCCCTGTACGAGCAGCAGACGCACCACGTGCTGTGCCCCTGCCACCAGTCCACCTTCGACCTCTCCGACGGTGCCCGAGTGATCTTCGGCCCCGCCGGTCACGCCCTGCCGCAGCTGCGCATCGGCGTGAGCGACGAGGGCTACCTTCAGGCGCTCGGCGACTTCGAAGAGCCCGTCGGTCCTGCCTTCTGGGAGCGCGGATGAGCACGACAGAGAACCACGACAGCGCCGTGACCCGCGAACGCGGGAAGGCGCCGGCCGGCGAGCGCATCGCCGACTGGGCCGACGGCCGGCTGGGGATCTACTCCCTCGCCAAGTCCAACATGCGCAAGATCTTCCCCGACCACTGGTCGTTCATGTTGGGCGAAGTGTGCATGTACAGCTTCATCATCATCATCCTGACGGGTGTGTATCTGACGCTGTTCTTCCACCCGTCGATGACCGAGGTGGAGTACCACGGCAGCTACGTCCCGCTCCAGGGACAGCTGATGTCCGAGGCGTTCAGCTCGACCCTGCACATCTCCTTCGACGTGCGCGGCGGTCTGCTCATCCGGCAGATCCACCACTGGGCGGCGCTGATCTTCCTCGCCGGCATGTTCGTGCACATGATGCGCGTGTTCTTCACGGGTGCGTTCCGCAAGCCGCGTGAGGTCAACTGGCTGTTCGGCTTCCTGCTGTTCGTCCTGGGCATGTTCACCGGCTTCACCGGTTACTCGCTCCCGGACGACCTGCTCTCCGGCACCGGCGTGCGCTTCACGCAGGGCGCGATCCTGTCGATGCCGATCGTCGGCACGTACATCTCGATGTTCCTGTTCGGCGGCGAGTTCCCCGGTCACGACTTCGTGGCGCGGTTCTACTCGATCCACATCCTGCTGCTGCCGGGCATCATGCTGGGCCTGATGGTGGGCCACCTGATCCTGGTCTTCTACCACAAGCACACGCAGTTCGCGGGCCCCGGCAAGAGCAACAAGAACGTCGTGGGCATGCCGCTGCTGCCGGTGTACATGGCCAAGGCCGGAGGCTTCTTCTTCCTGGTCTTCGGCGTGATCGCGGCCATCGCCGCCGTGGCGCAGATCAACCCGATCTGGGCCATGGGCCCCTACCGTCCGGACCAGGTGTCGACCGGCGCCCAGCCCGACTGGTACATGGGCTTCGCCGAGGGCCTGATCCGCTTCATGCCGGGCTGGGAGATCAACCTCTGGGGTCACACGCTGGTCCTGGGCGTGTTCATCCCGCTGGTCCTGTTCGGCGTGGTCCTCGCGGCGCTGGCGCTCTACCCCTTCATCGAGGCGTGGATCACCGGCGACAAGCGCGAGCACCACATCCTGGACCGCCCGCGCAACGCGCCGACGCGTACGGCCCTGGGCGTCGCCTGGGTCACGATGTACATGATCACGCTGGTCGGCGGTGGCAACGACCTGTGGGCCACCCACTTCCACCTGTCGATCAACACGATCACCTGGTTCGTCCGGATCTTCTTCTTCGTCGGACCGGTCATCGCGTACATCGCCACCAAGCGGATCTGCCTCGGCCTGCAGCGGCGCGACAAGGACAAGGTGCTGCACGGTCGCGAGACCGGCACCATCAAGCGCCTGCCGCACGGTGAGTTCATCGAGATCCACGAGCCGCTCAGCCAGGAGCAGCTGCACACCCTCACGGCTCACGAGCAGTACGAGCCGGCCGCGATCGGCGCCACCGTCGACGAGAACGGCGTCGAGCGCAAGGTCACGGGCAAGGAGAAGCTCCGCGCCAAGATCAGCGGAGCGTACTTCGGCGAGGACCAGCAGATCCCGAAGCCCACTGTCGAGGAGTACAAGGAGATCACGAGCGGCCACGGCCACCACTGATCGCTGAGGCGTCGCCACGCCACAGGAAAGGGCCCCGTCCGGAGACCGGACGGGGCCCTTCGGCGTGCCCGCGGCTGGATAGGGTGGGGTTCACCTCGTTCCACGGCTCGCGGCTCCCGGTTCGCGAGGCGACGACGCACGACGACGCACGACGACACACACGACTCACGACGACACACGCAGGAGCGGCTATGAGCGCTGTGACCCCCGCTGGAGGCGACACCGCGGCGGGCCGTTCCTGGCCCGAGGTACTGAACGGCCTGCTGTACGGCCGCGACCAGGACGCGGACGCCACGTTCTGGGCGCTGGACCGGATCATGCGCGGGGAGGCGACCGACGCGCAGATCGCCGGGTTCGTGGTGGCGCTGCGGGCCAAGGGCGAGACCGTCGCGGAGATCAACGGGCTGGTCCGGGCGATGTACGAGCACGCCAACCTGATCGAGGTGCCGGGGCCGACCGTCGACATCGTCGGCACGGGCGGCGACGGCGCGAAGACCGTCAACATCTCCACGATGTCGGCGATCGTCGTCGCGGGCGCGGGCGCCACGGTCGTCAAGCACGGCAACCGGGCCGCGTCCTCCGCGTCCGGCGCCTCGGACGTGCTGGAGAAGCTCGGCGTCAATCTGGAGCTGACCCCCAAGCGGGTGGCGGAGGTCGCCCGGGAAGCCGGGATCACCTTCTGCTTCGCCGTCAAATTCCATCCGGCCCTGCGTCATGTGGGCGCGGCGCGCGGCCAGTTGGGCATCCGCACGGTGTTCAACGTGCTCGGTCCGCTGACCAACCCGGCCAGGGTTGCGGCCCAGGCGGTCGGGGTCGCCGATCCCCGCATGGCGCCGGTCGTCGCCGGCGTGTTCGCCGAGCGCGGCAACTCCTCCCTGGTCTTCCGCGGCGACGACGGACTCGACGAGCTGACCACCACGGCCACCTCGCGCGTGTGGGTCGTGCGCGACGGCAAGGTCACCGAGGAGAGCTTCGACCCGCGGGACGTCGGTCTCGAACTCGTCCCGGTGGAGGCCCTGCGCGGCGGCGACCCGTCCTACAACGCGGAGGTCGCCCGCCGTCTGCTGGAAGGCGAGACGGGCCCGGTGCGCGACGCCGTCCTGCTGAACTCGGCGGCGGCGCTGGTGGCGCTCGAACCGGGCGCCGGGCCGCTGGCCGAGCAGCTGCGGGCCGGCATGGACCGGGCAGCCGAGTCGATCGACTCCGGCGCGGCCAAGCGGGCGCTGGAGCGCTGGGTGGCGGCCAGCAACGCGTGACGCCGGCGAGAGCGGTCGTCCCGCGATCCGGACACGGGTTGCGGGACGACGATCACCTGTCGTAGCTTCCTGTATCAGGTCATGAGTGACAGTCATGAGGCCCCGGCCGACTGTCCGGCAACCCTCCGTCCGTGGCGGGGTGCCCCGGGTGAAGACCAGGTCGTGGACAGCAAGGTCCACGGCAAGCGCGGACCCCTCGCGTCACCAGGGGTCCTGGGTCGTCCGAGGGAGTCTCTCGTGAGCAAGCGAATGCGATAGGGCGTAGAGCCCCGCCTCCGCATCCCCTTTCACCTTCCTCCGTGGCGGAGCCATGTCCGCCCGCACGGTGGTTCCGTCCTGCCTCTCACGGGAGTTTCGCCATGTCCGTCTCCACCCTTGCCGCTGCCCGTACCCTTTGCGCCCCGCTGCCCGTTCTGGGCCAGGATGTCACCGTCCCGCTCGTGACCGGCGGCGAGGTCGCCTACGCGGCCCTCGACTACGCGGCCAGCGCCCCCGCCCTCCAGCGCGTCTGGGACGACGTGGCGGCCTACGCCCCCTACTACGGCAGTGTCCACCGCGGCGCCGGCTACCTCTCGCAGCTCTCCACGGACCTCTTCGAGAACGCCCGCCGGACCGTGACCGAGTTCCTCGACTGCCGCTCCGACGACCAGCTGATCTTCACCCGCTCGACGACCGACTCCCTCAACCTGCTCGCCTCCGCGCTCCCCGCCGGCTGCCAGGTCTTCGTCTTCGAGACCGAGCACCACGCCTCGCTGCTGCCCTGGCAGGATGCCCGGGTCACCTACCTCGACGCCCCGCGCAGCCCGCGCCGGGCCGTCGAGACGCTGGAGCGGGCGCTCGCCGAGCGCGACCCGCAGGGCCCGGCCCTGGTCTGCGTCACCGGCGCGTCGAACGTCACCGGAGAGCTGTGGCCGGTGCGCGAGCTCGCGGCGGCCGCGCACGCCCACGGCGCCCGGATCGTCCTGGACGCCGCCCAGCTGGCCCCCCACCACCCGGTGTCGGTCCGCGACCTCGACGTGGACTGGGTGGCCTTCTCCGGCCACAAGCTGTACGCGCCCTTCGGCAGCGGCGTCCTGGCCGGCCGCGCCGACTGGCTGGCCGAGGCCGACCCCTACCTTGCGGGCGGCGGCGCCAGCCGCAAGGTCACCCGGCGCGAGGACGGGGGAGTGGACGTGGAGTGGCACGAGAGCGCCGCCCGTCACGAGGCCGGCTCCCCGAACGTCATCGGCGCCTACTCCATCGCCTCGGCCTGCAAGGCGCTCACGGAGGCGGGCTTCGACGACCTGGTCGCCCGCGAGGAGCACCTGATCGCGAAGGTGCGGGAGGGGCTGGCCGACGTCCCCGAGGTGCGGATCCTGTCCCTCTTCGGCGACGACGCCCCCCGGGTCGGCGTGATCTCCTTCGTCGTCGAGGGCTGGAACAGCTCCCACTTCGCCGCCGCCCTCTCCGCCGAGTACGGCATCGGCGTCCGCGACGGCCTTTTCTGCGCCCACCCCCTGGTCCGCACCCTCCTGGGCAGCGACCCGCAGACCCAGGGCGAGTGCGGCGCGCCCGAGGCGGCCCCGGGGGAGAAGTCCCTCAACGCCATCCGCGTGAGCTTCGGCGCCGGCACGCCCGACGAGCACGTCGACCGCTTCGTGACGGCGGTCCGTGAACTGGTCACCCAGGGAGCGAAGTGGCGCTACCGCACGGAGAACGGCCGCTGCGTCCCGTCGGTGAACTGACCCGCGGCCCCCTGCACCCCGCGCCCCCGGGGGCCCGTGCCCCCGACGTCCCGACGTGGAGGGCACGCCCCTCGGGGGCGGGGAACCGCGCGCCCGGCCACGTCGGGGCCCCGCAGGACGCGGAGCGCGACGCTGCGTTACGAGTCCAGGCCGATGGCGAACGCCGCTTCCAGGTCGTGCTGCGAGTAGGTGCGGAACGCCACGTGGGTGTCCGTCCCCTCGACGCCGGGGATCTTGCTGATGCTGCCCGGGATGACCTCTGCGAGGTCCTCGTGCTGCTTCACCCGGACCATCGCGATGAGGTCGTACGTCCCCGTCACGGAGAAGACCTCGCTGACGCTGTCCAGCGAGGCGATCCGCTCGGCGATCTCGGGGATCCGGTCCACGCTGGTCTTGATGAGGACGATCGCGGTGATCACGGCTGGTTCTCTCCCTCGGGGGCCGGAGCTGGGGCGGCCTTCACTCTAGTCGCCCGCCCGTCGCCCTCCGCCGCCCTTGCGGGACCGCCCCGGGGGCCCCTCCGCTCGCCGAAGCGGGCCCACGCGTAGAAGAGCCCCAGCCCGAAGCCGACCAGGTGCGCCAGATACGCCACCCCCGGCCCCTGGGACGCCCGCCCCGCCCCCACCCACTGCAGGGCCGCCCAGAAGGGCAGCACGACCCAGGCCGGGAAGCGCAGCGGCAGGAAGAACAGGAACGGCAGGAGACTGGTCACCCGCGCCCGGGGGAACAGGTACAGGAACGCGCCGAGCACCGCGGAGATCGCGCCCGAGGCGCCGACCAGGGACTGCGACGACGTGGCGTTGGCGGCCGCGTAGCCCAGCAGGGCCAGATAGCCGCAGCCGGTGTAGAAGAGAGTGAACTCCACGCGTCCCATCCGGCGCTCGGTCATCGCCCCGAAGACGTGGAGGAAGAGCATGTTGCCCAGCAGATGCACCCAGCTGCCGTGGACGAAGAGAGCGGTGGCCGGCCTCAGGACGGCCCCTGGAGCGCCCTCGAAGAGCTCGGCGGGCACCACGCCCCAGCGCCGGAAGTAGGCGCGCTGCGCGGCCGGCAGCCCGCCGCCGGCACCGTACGCCGGGTTGAGGCCCGAGGCGGGGCCGATCACGAAGATCAGACAGCACAGTGCGATCAGGCCATGGGTCACCGGCGCCGAGGAAGTGCGGAGCGCACCGCGGACCGTCCCGTTCCAGTTGCTGATCATGGTGACAAAGCATGACGTAACAGGACGCACTCCTCTGGGCCGCCTCGCCGTCCGACGGCCCCCGTGGACGGACGGGCGGCGAGTACCCGCCAGGCCGTAGGGTTACGAGCCACACGCACGGGGGAGCCTCCGGCCCGACCCCGGCACCAGAAGCGGGACACTAGAAGGAAGCGGAAAGTCACGATGACGGTTCCCCTGCCGACCGCCGCGACGCGGTGGCGCTGCACGCTCTGCGGCAACCTCACGCGGTTCGACGTGACGCGCTCGTCGAAGGTCGTCGAGTACGTGCACCTCGACCTCGCCGGCGAGCCGAAGGTCGAGGAGCGCGACGTGGTCAGTGAGACCATCGAGTCGGTGCGGTGCCGCTGGTGCAACGCCGTGGACCAGGTGGAACTCGTGGACCGGCCGGGCGCCGGTTCCTGACGGTGGGAGCCCCTCCGCTCGAGCGACGTCGAGAGCGGGAGAGGCCCCGCACAGTATTGGGGTGTGACGGATGGTGGAGAGCGCAGGCGGGGGGCCGGGCGACGGCGCCGCCGAGATGCTCGACCGTCCGCTGCCGGACGGCGTGCGGCGCAGGGTCGTCACGATCGTCTCCGACGGCTTCGGCGGGCTGACCGTCGGCGAACTGCCCGTCCAGTTGCGCCAGTACGCCCGGTTCGCCCCCAATCGCCGGGCGAAGTTCGCGGGGAACGCGATGGCGGCCGCGCTGGAGACCGATCCGCTCTTCAGACAACGCATCGCCGAGAAGTTCAGAGAGGTGCAGCCGGAGCTGTCCGGCGCCCTCGACTCCGGCTCGCCGGCCCCGGCCGCGGATCCGCTCGACGTGGCGGCCGCGGCCTACGTGCTGCGGCCCGTCGGCTGGGTGAAGCTGGTCACCGCGGCCGGCGAGGAAGCCCAGCGGGCGGACGCGGAGCGGGCCGACGAGGAGAGCCGGGCCGAACTGGAGCGGCTGCGCGAGGAGCTCGACCGGGCCCGGGAGCAGACCCGGACCGACACCGAGCGGCTGCGCGCCGAGCTGGACGCGGCGAAGAAGGAGACCGAGTCGCTGCACCGCAAGCTGCGTTCGGCCCTCAGCGACGTCAAGCGGGGCGAGGCCGCGCTGCGCAAGGTGCAGGCCGAGTTCGAGACCGCGCGCGCCGAGGGGCACGCACAGGTGTCCGCCGCCGAGAGCGAGGCCCGGCGGCTGAAGGCGCGGCTGGGTGAGGCCGAGGCCGCCCTGGAGGCCACCCGGCGGGCGGCGCGCGAGGGCCGCAGCGTGGAGGACATGCGGGTGCGGCTGCTGCTGGACACCGTGCTCGACGCCGCCCAGGGGCTGCGTCGGGAACTGGCGCTGCCACCGGTGTCGGTACGGCCGGCGGAGACCGTCGACGCGGTCGAGCCGGGCCGGATGACGCCGAAGGACATCGCCGCCCGGGCCCTGTCGGAGCACGATCCGGCCATTCTCGACCAGTTGCTCGCGCTGCCGCAGGCGCATCTCGTCGTCGACGGCTACAACGTCACCAAGACCGGCTATCCGCAGATGCCGTTGGAGAAGCAGCGGCTGAGGCTGCTGGGGCAGCTGTCGCAGCTCGCCGCGCAGACCGGCGCCGAGGTCACCTGTGTCTTCGACGGGGCCGAACTGGCTGCTCCGGTGCTGCTCGCGCCGCCGCGCGGGGTGCGGGTACTGTTCTCCAAGCCGGGCGTCACGGCCGACGAGCTGATCCGTCAACTGGTGCGGGCCGAGCCGTCCGGCCGTCCGGTCATCGTCGCTTCGACCGACCGCGAGGTGGCGGACGGGGTGGCCAAGGTGGGCGCCCGACCCGTGGCTTCCGCGGTACTTCTGAAGCGCCTGTCCTGAAGGTCGAACTTCGCAGGTTTAATGACCGAATTGACGCAATCGTCACGCAACGTAGCGTCAATCGCGCATCACTGCTCGTGAGTTGAGTGAAAAAACTGCGTTGCGTGATGGGTTTTTTTCTTCTGAGGATTTGAACTGATCACGGCGAGGTCACTAAGGTCAGGCCTCGAACCTCCACACGGGTGATCACTCAAAAGAAGGAGCCCGTCTCCGTGGCGTCCCACCGTCGACCCAAGCAGCCGAGTCGCGCACGCGTGACCGTGCTGACCACCGCAGCCGCCGCTGCCGTCGTGCTGAGCTCGCAGGCCGCCAACGCGGCGCCCAGCCAGAAGCTCACCAAGGACGAGGTCAAGAGCAAGGTCGACAAGCTCTACGAAGAGGCGGAGCAGGCCACCGAGACCTTCAACGGGGCCCAGGAGAAGCAGGAGAAGCTCCAGAAGGAGATCTCCACCATCCAGGACAACGTGGCCCGGGGGCAGGCGGATCTCAACGAGCTGCGCGACTCCATGGGGCTCGCGGCCGCCGCCCAGTACCGCACCGGGTCCATAGACTCCTCCCTGCAGCTCCTTCTGTCCTCGAACCCGGACGACTTCCTGGACAAGGCCTCGGCCGCGGACCAGTTGAGCGCCCAGCAGGTCGAGGCGCTCAAGAAGATCCAGGAGAAGCAGCGCCAGCTCGCGCAGCAGCGCACCGAGGCCTCCGGCAAGCTCAAGGACCTCGCCACCACCCGCACGGAGCTGGGCAAGAAGAAGAAGGAAGTCCAGGCCAAGCTCGCCGAGGCGCGCAAGCTCCTCAACACGCTGACGGCCAAGGAGAAGGCCTCCCTCGCCGCCGCCGACACCCGCGCCAGCCGGGACGCCGGTCAGCGGGTCGACCTCGGCGACGCCCCCACCGGCTCCGGCCGGGCCATGGCCGCCTTCCAGGCCGCGCAGAGCCAGCTCGGCAAGCCCTACCACTACGGCTCCACCGGCACCGCCATGTACGACTGCTCGGGCCTCACCTCCTGGGCCTACGGACAGGCCGGCGTCGGCATCCCGCGGACCTCGGAGCAGCAGGCCAACATCGGCACGCGCATCTACTCGCAGAGCGACCTCAAGGTCGGCGACCTGGTGTTCTTCTTCAACGACCTGCACCATGTCGGTCTGTACGCGGGCAACGGCCAGATCATCCACGCGCCGCGCACCGGAACCGTCGTGCGCTACGAGTCGATGGGCACGATCGGCGGCCCGTTCATGTTCGGCGTCCGGGTCTGATCCACGCCGGACCGGAGTCCTGATCCACTTCAGGATCAGGACGCCACGCCGCCCGAACGGGCGAATCATGACGACGAGGAGTGACCCCACGCCCCGCCGGTGACCTGCGTCAGCGGCGGGGCGTCACTGTGCGTGCCCGCCGAGGTCTTTGGCCGACCCCCCGTCCCGGGGCTACTGTCTGCCGCGTTTCCCTGTCCATCGGTGGAAGGAGCGCGGCTTCCCGTGGGGTCCCATCGCCGCCTTGCACAGTCCGGGTTCGACCGGGGCGCCTGCAGCGCCCTGAGCGTGCTGTCCGTCGCGGCCGCCGCTCTCGGCGCCGTGTCCGCCGTACCGGCCACGGCCGCACCGCACGACGGCGCCCGTGCCGAGGTGGACCGTCTCTACGAGGAGGCCGAGAAGGCCACCGAGGCCTACAACGAGGCCGACGAACGCGCCGGCGCCCTGCGCCGGCAGGTCGGCGACGCCCAGGACCACATCGCCCGCCAGCAGGAGCGCGTCAACGGCCTGCGCGACCGGCTCGGTTCGCTGGCCGGCGCCCAGTACCGCTCGGGCGGCCTCGACCCCTCCCTGGCGCTGCTGTTCTCCGACGACCCGGAGGAGTACCTCGCCAGGGCGTCCGTCCTGGACCGGATCACCGCCCGCCAGGCCGGTGAACTGAGGGAACTGCAGGGCGCCCTGCGCGACCTCGCCCAGGAGCGCTCCGAGGCCGCCCGCAAGCTCGCCGAGCTGGAGAAGAGCCGCCGGGCCGTGGTCGGCCACAAGCGGACCGTGGAGCGAAAACTCGCCAGGGCGAGGGAGTTGCTCAACTCGCTGCCGTCCGGGGAACGCGCCGCCTACGACCGGGCCTCCCGCTCCGACCGCGAGGACCTGCCCGGCCTTTCGGGCTCGGTCCCGGCGTCCGGCCGGGCGGCCGCCGCGCTGGCCGCCGTCCGCTCCGCACTCGGCAAGCCGTACGTCTGGGGCGCCAACGGGCCCTCCGGCTTCGACTGTTCGGGCCTCATGCAGTGGTCGTACGCGCAGGCCGGCGTCTCGCTGCCGCGCACCTCGCAGGCCCAGGCGCACGCCGGCCGGCGGGTCCCGCTCTCCCAGGCCCGGCCCGGCGACATCGTCACCTACCGCTCCGACGCCAGCCATGTCGGCATGTACGTGGGCAACGGCCAGGTCATCCACGCCCCCTATCCGGGCGCGCCGGTGCGCTACGACCCGGTCGGGATGATGCCGGTCTCGTCCGTCACCCGGCCCTGACCCTCGGCCCGTCCGGCGGGCCCGCCGTACGATCGGGTGGATGACTGGTCGAGGGCGGGTGCGCGGATTCCGGGTCGTGGGGCCCTGGCCGGTGGTCGTCACGCTCCTCGCCTCCCTGGTCGCCTGCGGCGGCCGTCCCGGCACGGACGGCGCGCGGGCCGATGTGCAGAGGCTCCTCGACCGGCGGGCCGCCGCGGTCCTCCACCGCGACGCACGTGCCTACGCGGCCACCGGCGACGCGGCCGGGTTCGCCGCCGTGCGGTCCGTTCCGCTGGCGGCCTGGTCCTACCGGGTGACGGCGCTGCGGCGCGACGGGGGCGGCGCCGGCGCGGACGCCGAGCTGAGCTACCGGGTCGAGGGCTACGACCGGGCCCCGGTGGTCGTGAAGCGCATCGTGCGCCTGGCCCGGGACACGGGCGGGCGCTGGTCGGTGACGTCGGAGAAGCCCGCGAAGGCGACCGGCCAGCAGTTGTGGGACCAGGGCACGGTGAACGTCGTGCGCGGGACGCACAGTCTGGTGATGGGGGTCGGGCAGTCCGATGACCGGCTGCGGTCCTTCGCGGAGCTGGCCGACGACGCCGTCCCCGCGGTCTCGGCGGCCTGGGGCACCGCCTGGGCGGGCCATGTCGTCGTCCTGGTGCCGAAGTCGCTGGCGGGCATGGCGGGGCTGCTCGGCTCGCCCGCCGCGGCCTACCGGGGGATCGCCGCGGTGACGACGGGGGAGACGGGCGGCCGGACGAGGGCACCCGCGGACCGGGTCATCGTCAACCCCGACGCGTACGGCATGCTCGGCCGGGTCGGCCGGCAGGTGGTGCTCACCCATGAGACGACGCATGTCGCCACCCGTGCCCACACCGACGCCGCCACCCCGCTGTGGCTGTCCGAGGGGTACGCCGACTGGGTCGGCTACCGCGGCACCGGGCGCACCCCGCCCGAGGTCGCGCCGGAACTGCAGCACTCCGTCATGACCGGGAGCGTCCCGGCGGCGCTGCCCGCGGACGGCGACTTCGCGTTCTCCGGCGACGCGGGCCGGCTGGCCGAGGCGTACGAAGGCGGCTGGCTGGCCTGCCGGATGATCGCCGAGCGGTGGGGCGAGGCGAAGCTCGACGCGTTCTACCGGGCCGTCGGGGAGCACCAGGAGCGGCCGGGGGCGGTGGAGGGCGCGCTGAAGGACGTCCTGGGCACCTCCCTCCCGGAGTTCACCGGGGACTGGCAGGACTACCTGAAGGCCCAGCTCGGCTGAGCGGCCGGGACGGTGCGGCGGGCCGCCGGGTCACCCGGTCCGGCCCGGCCCGGTCAGCTCCTCGATCGCCTCGCGCAGCCACGCCCGCTCCGCCTGGCCCGTCGCCCGTGCGACCCGCAGCATGCCCCGCCGGAACAGGTCGTCCTCCCGCTCCGCCCGCACGGGCTCGCCGTCGACGTAGAAGAAGCTCGCCGGCGCCTCCAGGAAGTCCAGGCGCCGCCGCAGAACGGCCGCCTGCTCCGCGGGGTCGGGAAGGTGACGCAGGAACGCCAGGACGGTGTTGAAGCGGACCTGGTCCGTGATCTCGGCCTGCTTCGGGCGGCGCAGGCGCTCCAGCAGGTCCGCCCGCCCCCGGTCGGTGAGGGTCAGCACCCGGCGGGGAGCCGCGCCCGCGCCGTCCTCGGTGTGCTGGTCGAGCCTGCCCGCGGTGACCAGGCGGGTGATCGCCGGGTAGAGCGCGCCGTCGCTGACCGGGCGGACATGGCCGGTCAGGGCGGTGATGCGCTCCTTCAGCTCGTAACCGTGCAGCGGCTCCTCGGCGAGGAAGCCGAGGATCGACAGCTCAAGCATGGCCCTCCCTTGCGGACGCGCTGACGGCATGCTACCTCTTATCGAGCTACCTCGTTTAGAGGTAACTCGACAAGAGGTAGCTCGATAAGAGGTAGCAGACGTCAGGTACCCGACAGCAGGTATCCGACATGAGGTGTCGGCCGGCCGCGTTGCCGGACTTCCGAGGGGGACCCGTCGTGGACAGTCATCGCGGACAGCTCGTGGCGCTCGCCCGTCCGGTCTACTTCTCGCTCCTGGCCTCCGTGGCCGCCGGGATCATCAACACGGTCTGGGTGTCCCGGCTGGGCGGGCCGTCGGTGGCCGCCGTGGCGGTCGCCACCAACGCCGAGAACGTGCTGCTGGGCGTGGCGCTGGTGTTCGCCTCGGGGACGACCGTGCTGGTCGCCCATGCCAGGGGCGCGCGCGACGCCGGCGCGGTGCGTGCGGCGGTACGGGGCGGCTGGGCGCTGTGTGCGCTGGTCACGCCGGTGATCGCGGTCGGGGGCTTCCTGCTGCGCGAGCCGCTGGCCCGCCTCGTGCTCGGCGGACAGGGCGGCCCCGCCCTCCCGCTGGCCGTCGCGTACTTCGCGATCTCGATGCCGGGCGTCGCCGTCTTCTTCGCCCAGCAGCTCGTCGACGGCATCCTCAAGGGCGCGGGCGACACGAGGACGCCGATGCGTCTGGCCCTGCTCGCCAACGGTCTGATCCTGGTCGGCGACCCGCTGTTCATCCACCTCTACGGCGTGCGGGGCGCCGCCGTCTCCACGGTGCTGTGCCGGGGCGCGGCGCTCTGCGCCGGACTGTCGGCCCTGCGCCGCCACGCCGTGCTGCGCACGGCCGTCCGGGCGGTCCCCACGCTCTCCACGGGGGCCTCCCTGCGGCGCACGCTGGCGACCGGACTGCCCATGTCGGCCGACTTCACCCTGCGCCAGGGCGGGGCGCTCGCCCTGGTCGCCGTGGTGGCGCGGCTCGGGGTGACGGCGGTGGCGGCCTACGCGATCGCCTACAAGGTCATGTATGTGGCGACCATGGCCTTCTACGCCGTCCGCCAGGCCGCCTCCATCCACACCGCGCACACCCGGGGCGAGGGCCGCGAGGAGCGCCGGGCGATCGGGCGGCAGGCCGTGCTCGTCTCCGGGGCCGTGGCTCTGGTGGCCGCCCTGCTGCTGTGCGCCGCGGCCCCCTGGATCATGACCGCCTTCGGCGCCGGGCCCGGCGTGGCCCGCGAGGGCGTGCTGTTCCTGCGCTGCGTCGGGCCTTATCTGCTGCTCATGGGCGGGTTCATCGCCGTGGGCGGCGTTTTCGAGGGCAGTGGCGGAGCGCCGGTGCTGCTGCGGGTGACCCTGCTGGGCACGGCCGTGCAGCTGCCGCTGGCGTACGCGCTGTCGGGGCTGGGGCTGCCGGGGATCTGTCTGGCGCTGGCGCTCTCCATGGGCGTGCAGAGCGTGGCGGTGGGGGCGGTGCTGCGGCGGGCGTGGCCCAGGGGTCAGGAGGAGACCGCCGGCTCGCCGGTGCGGGCGGTCTGAGCGAGCGGGGCGGCGCCCGGCGCGGTCGAGCGCCACAGCCGCACGGCCGCGGTGAGCGCGGCGGCCACCAGCAGGCCGTTGCGCCAGAACATCAGGGCGACGCCGAAAGGGGTGCTCGCGACGACGTCCGCGAAGCAGGCCGGGAACTCCAGACCCGTCACGGCCGCCGCGGCCACGACCAGCGCGGCGGGCACGGTCATGCGGCCGGCCCCGGAGCACAGGCAGACCGCCGCGAGCCCGATGAGCCATACGAGGTACTGCGGGCTGATCACCCTGCTGGTGACGGTGAACAGGAGAACCGCCGTGAAGGCCGCCTCCGCGAGCGTGTGCGGCGCGAGGCGTCTCGCGGTCAGCCGCCACAGCAGCAGCCAGCCGCACGCGAGCGCCGTCAGTCCCAGCGCCACGTCGCTCACGAGGCCCGTGTACGGACCGGCGAACTCCAGCGAGCCGTAGCGGAACAGCACCTCGCCCCGCCAGCCGAGGCGCCGGGCCACATGCAGGGCGAGGCCGGCCACCGACTCCACCTCGACGCCGCGGTCCCGCTGAAAGGCCAGGAAGGCGAAGGCGCCGGGCACGGCGAGGGCGAACGCGGCGCACAGGGCGAGGGCCGTCACCGCCGCCGCACCCCACGCCCGACGGCGCACCGCGCCCGCCAGCAGCAGCACCGGCCAGCCCTTCAGCAGCGCGGCGAGGCCGGTCAGCGCTCCCATCGTCCGGGGGCGGCGCACACCGGCGGCCAGGGCGGCGACCGCGACCGCCGTCACCATCACGTCGTAGCGGGCGTAGACGGTGGGGCCCAGCAGCGGGACGCCCGCCACCCATGTCCACGCCCCGCGCAGCGACCGGCCGGGGTGCAGGCCCGTGTGCAGCAGCGGCACGAGGACGGCCAGGTCGGCGAGGAAGGCCAGGACGAAGAAGGCCGACGCGTATTGGAGGAAGGGCAGCACGGCGGGGGAGAGGATCGCGAGGGCGGCGGCGGGCGGGTACTGCCAGGTGACGTCGTCCACCGGGAAGGCCCCGGCGCGCAGGCCCTCGTACCAGCCCCGGTAGATGACAAAGACGTCGGCGGTGACGTCCGGGCCGGGGAAGCGGAGCACCCCGAAGACGAGGAGCAGCAGCGTCAGGCGGGTCGCGCCCCAGATCGTCAGCAGGCAGGCCGGGGGCCGCCGCACGGCCGTCGTCTCCATGGCGTTCATGATCTCCCCGCGGACCGTGCGGCGCTGCCGGGCGCGGCCGTGCGGGGCGTTTGGATAGGGTCGGTCGCGATGCACAAGACCCTCATCGTGACGAACGACTTCCCGCCCCGCCCCGGCGGGATCCAGGCGTTCCTGCACAACATGGCGCTCCGGCTCGACCCGGACCGGCTCGTCGTCCACGCGTCCACCTGGAAGCGCTCCCGGGAGGGCGTCGAGGCGACCGCCGCCTTCGACGCGGAGCAGCCCTTCACCGTCGTCCGGGCCTCCACGACGATGCTGCTGCCGACGCCCGCGGCGACCCGCCGGGCGACCGGGCTGCTGCGCGAGCACGGGTGCACGTCGGTGTGGTTCGGGGCGGCGGCGCCGCTCGGGCTGATGGCGCCGGCGCTGCGCAGGGCGGGCGCCGAGCGGCTGGTGGCCACCACCCACGGGCACGAGGCCGGGTGGGCGCAGCTGCCCGCCGCCCGGCAGTTGCTCGGCCGGATCGGCGAGAGCACGGACACGATCACCTACCTCGGCGAGTACACCCGCTCGCGGATCGCGACCGCGCTCAGCGCCGAGGCAGCGGACCGGATGGTGCAGTTGCCGCCGGGCGTCGACGAGAAGACCTTCCATCCGGGCTCGGGCGGCGACGAGGTGCGGGCGCGGCTCGGGTTGACCGACCGGCCGGTGGTCGTGTGCGTGTCGCGGCTGGTCCCGCGCAAGGGGCAGGACACGCTGATCCTGGCCATGCCCCGGATCCTGGCCGCCGAGCCGGACGCCGTGCTGCTGATCGTCGGGGGCGGCCCGTACGAGAAGGACCTGCGCAGGCTCGCGCGCGAGAGCGGGGTGGCCGCGTCCGTGCGCTTCACGGGGTCGGTGCCCTGGTCGGAGCTGCCCGCCCACTACGGCGCCGGTGACGTCTTCGCGATGCCGTGCCGGACGCGGCGCGGCGGACTCGACGTCGAGGGGCTCGGGATCGTCTATCTGGAGGCGTCGGCGACCGGACTGCCCGTGGTCGCCGGGGACTCCGGGGGCGCGCCCGACGCCGTGCTGGACGGCGAGACGGGGTGGGTCGTGCGGGGCGGTTCGCCGGCGGACGCCGCCGAGCGGATCGTCGCCCTTCTCGGGGACGCCGAGCTGCGCCGCCGGATGGGGGAGCGGGGCCGGCGGTGGGTCGAGGAGAAGTGGCGCTGGGACCTGCTCGCGGAGCAGCTGAAAACCTTGCTCTAGACTTTTCCGCCCTTTGCTCTAGGCGGAGGGCGAAAATCCGCTGATGCTGCGCACATGACAGCCAAACTGATGCAGCGTCAGCTGACGAGACGTCACATTCTTGGTATGGCCGCCCTCCAGACGGCGGCCGCCCTCGGCTTCACCCGCGTGGGCCTGCAGTCGGCCCGGGCGGCCGAGCCCGCCGCGGTCGAGTCCGCCCCCGCGATCGTGGTCGGCTCCGGCTACGGCGCCGCCGTCGCCGCCCTGCGCCTCGGCCAGGCGGGAGTCCGCACCCTCATGCTGGAGATGGGCCGGCTCTGGAACACCGCCGGCGCCGACGGCAAGGTGTTCTGCAACACCGCCAACCCCGACCAGCGGTCCATGTGGTTCCGCACCCGCACCGAGGCCCCACTGGCCACCTTCCTGTGGCTGGACCTCGTCAACAAGGACATCAGCCGCTACCCGGGCGTCCTGGACCGGGTGCACTTCGACGCCATGTCCGTCTTCGTGGGCCGGGGGGTCGGCGGCGGCTCCCTGGTCAACGGCTCCATGGCGGTCACCCCGCTCCCGGCGTACTTCGCCGAGCAGTTCCCCACCGTCGACGCGGCGGAGATGTACGCGACGTACTACCCGCGCGCCCGCGCCATGCTCGGCGTCAACAGCGTCGACCCCGCCTGGTTCGAATCGACCGAGTGGTACCGGTTCACCCGCGTCTCCCGCAAGCACGCGCAGAACACCGGCCTGAAGACCACCTTCGTGCCGAGCGTCTACGACTTCGACTACATGCAGCGCGAGGCGGCCGGCACCGCCGTCAGGTCGGCCCTCGGGCAGGAGGTCATCTACGGCAACAACCACGGCAAGAAGAGCCTCGACAAGACGTATCTGGCGGCGGCGCTCGGCACCGGCAACGTCACGATCCACACCATGGAGAAGGTGCGCGGCGTCAGCCGGGCCGCCGACGGCACGTACGTCCTGACCGCCGACCGCATCGACGACACGGGCAAGGTCGTCGAGACCAAGCAGTACGGCTGCACCTACCTGTTCCTCGGCGGCGGCAGCCTCGGGACCAGCGAACTCCTCGTCCGCGCCCGGGAGACCGGCACGCTGCCCGCGCTGAACGCCAGTGTGGGCGCGGGCTGGGGGACCAACGGCAACGTGATGCTGGGGCGCGCCAACCACCTGTGGGACACCGTCGGCGCCAACCAGTCGACCATGCCGGTCATGGGCATCGACGACTGGGCCAACACCGCCAACCCCGTCTTCGCGGAGATCGCGCCGCTGCCCACCGGGCTCGAGCACTGGGTCAGCCTCTATCTGGCGATCACCAAGAACCCGCAGCGCGCCGCGTTCACCTACGACGCCGCCTCGGGCGGGGTGAAGCTCGACTGGAGCGCCGCGCAGAGCGCCGTCTCGGTGAGCATGGCGAAGAAACTGTTCGACCGCATCAACGCGGCGAACGCCACCATCTACCGCTACGACCTGTTCGGCTCCGGGAGCAAGGTGTTCGCCGACGACTTCACCTACCACCCGCTGGGCGGCTGCGTGCTGGGGAAGGCCACCGACGACTACGGCCGGGTGAAGGGCTATTCGAAGCTGTACGTCACCGACGGCTCGCTGGTGCCCGGCAACATCGGCGTGAACCCGTTCGTCACCATCACCGCGCTCGCCGAACGCACGATGGCGCGGGTCCTCGCGGAGGACCTCGCGCCATGACGTGCCGTCAGCAGGCCTTCAGGGGCCGCTACTTGGCGTAGATCGCCTCGATCTCGCCCGCATAGTCCTTCGCCACCACATTGCGCTTGAGCTTCAGCGACGGCGTGAGGTGGCCCGAGTCCTCCGTGAACTGGGAGGAGAGAATGCGGAACTTCCGCACCGATTCCGCCTTCGAGACCGCGGCGTTGCCGTCGTCGATCGCCGACTGGATGGCGGCCTGCAGGTCGGCGTCCTCGCGCAGCGACGCCGCGGTCGAACCCGCCGGCTTGCCGTGGTCGGAAGCCCAACGGCCCAGGAACTCCTCGTCGATGGTGACCAGCGCGCCCACGAACGGCCGCCCGTCGCCCACCACCATGCACTCCGCGACCAGCGCGTGCGCGCGGATGCGGTCCTCGATCACGGCCGGGGCGACGTTCTTGCCGCCCGCGGTGACGATGATCTCCTTCTTGCGGCCGGTGATCCTGAGGTAGCCGTCCTCGTCGAGGGTGCCGATGTCGCCGGTGTGGAACCAGCCGTCGGCCAGCGCCTCCGCGGTCGCGCCCGGGTTGTTCCAGTACTCCTTGAACAGGTGCTCGCCGTGCAGCAGCACCTCGCCGTCGTCCGCGATCCGCACCACCGAGCCGGGCAGCGGCTGACCGACCGTGCCGATCTTCTGCCGGTCCCACGGGTTGAACGCGGTCGCGGCACAGGACTCCGTCAGGCCGTAGCCCTCCAGGACGGTGAAGCCGATGCCGCGGAAGAAGTGACCGAGGCGCTCGCCCAGCGGGGCGCCGCCCGAGATCGCGTACTCGCCCTTGCCGCCGAGCACCGCGCGCAGCTTGCTGTAGACCAGCTTGTCGAACACCTTGTGCTTGATCTTCAGTTTCAGCGGCGGCCCGGCCGGCAGTTCCAGCGCCTTGCTGTACGCGATGGCGGTGTCCGCCGCCTTGTCGAAGATCGCGCCCTTGCCGTCCGCCTGCGCCTTGGCGCGCGCCGAGTTGTAGACCTTCTCGAAGACCCGCGGCACGCCCAGGATCAGCGTCGGGCGGAAGGACGCCAGCTCGTCGGTGAGGTTCTTGATGTCCGGGACCGTGCCGAGCTTGATCGGCGCCATCATCGGGGCGATCTGCACCAGCCGGCCGAAGACGTGCGCGAGGGGCAGGAACAGCAGGACGCTGCACTCGCCCGTGCGGAACAGCGGCCGCAGCCGCTCCACGACGTTCCCGCACTCGGCGAAGAAGCTGCGGTGGGTGAGCACACAGCCCTTGGGCCGGCCGGTCGTGCCCGAGGTGTACACGATCGTCGCGGGGTCGTCCGCCCTGGCCTGCGAGCTGCGCTCCTCGACGACCTGGTCGGAGACGTCCCTGCCGAGGCGCCCGAGCTCCTCGACGCCGCCCGCCTCGATCTGCCAGACGTGCTTGAGCGCCGGCAGCGACTCGCGCACCGACTCCACGGCCGCCGCGTGGGCGTCCAGCTCGACGACGACGGCCGTCGCGCCGGAGTCCGAGAGGATCCACTGCACCTGCTCGGCGGAACTGGTCTCGTAGACGGGCACGGTGACCGCGCCCGCGCACCAGATCGCGAAGTCGAGCAGCGTCCACTCGTAGCGGGTGCGCGACATCAGGCCCACCCGGTCGCCGGGCTGGACGCCGGAGGCGATGAGGCCCTTGGCGGCCGCGTGCACCTCGGCGAGGAACGCCGTGGCCGTCACGTCCTGCCAGACGCCGTCCGCCTTGCGGGCGATGACGGCGACGTCGGGATGCTGCGCGGCGTTTCTGCGGACGATATCGGTCAGATTGCCGTCCGCAGGGACCTCGTACAAAGCCGGAAGGCTGAACTCGCGCAAGACTGCTGCTCCTCATAGGGCGCCGGCGCCACGACGTTGTGCGATGCGACGGTGCGGTCCAAGGCTCGGGCTGCGCTCAGGATCTCGGCGAACCCCGTGGATCCGGTGAATCTCGGTGGTTGAAATCCTGAGCACGACTGGACTGCCCGGACGTTACCCGCCGGTATGGCCTCTTCGACAGGGGGGTCCGACGAGATGTTCGCTGCGTCACACAGATTGGTGTCTCCCGGCCGACACTAGTCCACCACTTTACTGACTGGCCAGTAACCGGTATTCCGGCCGCCACTGTTCACGTATGCCGCACACGCCTACCCTTGATCGACATGGCATCCACACCGTCCGGAAATCCCAGGACACGCATTCACGTGGTCAGCGACGTGCACGGCAACGCGCGCGACCTGGCCCGGGCCGGGGACGGCGCCGACGCGCTGATCTGCCTGGGCGACCTCGTCCTGTTCCTGGACTACGCCGACCACTCCCGCGGCATCTTCCCCGACCTCTTCGGCGTGGAGAACGCCGACCGCATCGTCGAGCTGCGCACCGCCCGCCGCTTCGAGGAGGCCCGTGAACTCGGCGCCCGGCTGTGGGGCGGCGTCGGCGGCGACCGGGCGGCGCTGATCGAGCAGGCGGTCCGCAGGCAGTACGGCGAGATGTTCCCCGCCTTCCCGACGCCGACCTACGCCACCTACGGCAATGTCGACATGCCTCAGCTGTGGCCCGAGTTCGCCGGACCCGGCACGACCGTCCTCGACGGAGAGCGGGCAGAGATCGGCGGCCGCGTCTTCGGCTTCGTGGGCGGCGGTCTGCGCACCCCGATGCGCACCCCGTACGAGATCAGCGACGAGGAGTACGCGGCCAAGATCGAGGCCGTCGGCGAGGTGGACGTGCTGTGCACCCACATCCCGCCGGAGGTGCCGGAACTCGTCTACGACACCGTGGCCCGCCGCTTCGAACGCGGCAGCCGCGCCCTGCTGGACGCGATCCGCCGCACCCGGCCCCGCTACTCCCTGTTCGGCCACGTCCACCAGCCGCTCGTACGCCGGATGCGGATCGGGGCGACCGAGTGCGTCAACGTGGGGCACTTCGCGGGCAGTGGCAGGCCTTTCGCCCTGGAGTGGTGAAATCGCCCGACCGACCGCGCGGTAGCCTTCACGCTGCACACACGTACCCTTACGGGCCCGCATCCGGAGGAGCCACGGCGATGGCGGAACACACCAGCTCGAGCATCACGATCGAGGCGGCACCGGCCGACGTCATGGCGGTGATCGCCGACTTCGCCCGCTACCCGGACTGGACCGGAGAGGTGAAGCAGGCAGAGGTCCTCAAGGAGGACGCGCAGGGCCGCGCCGAACAGGTACGCCTGGTCATGGACGCCGGCGCGATCAAGGACGACCAGGTCCTCGGCTACACCTGGACCGGCGAGCGCCAGGTGTCCTGGACGCTGGTGAAGTCCCAGATGCTGCGCCAGCTCGACGGCTCCTACCTCCTCGAGCCGGCCGGCGCGGGCGGCACCCAGGTCACCTACCGGCTGACCGTGGACGTCAAGATCCCCATGCTGGGCATGATCAAGCGCAAGGCCGAGAAGGTCATCATCGACCGGGCGCTGGCGGGCCTGAAGAAGCGGGTGGAGTCGGGAGAGAAGTAGGACGCAGGCCCGCGGGCGCGATCTCCGCGGCGGCCCGACCGGTAGCGTTCCCCCTCATGCGCACCCTCCTGATCACCGGCCCCGGCGGCAGCGGCCGTACGACAGTCGCGGCCGCCACGGCTCAGCGCGCGGCGGCGGAGGGCGCCCGCACCCTCGTCCTCAGCGCCGACCGCACCGACACCCTCGGCGCGGCGCTCGGGGTGCGCACCGGACCGGCCCCCGTGAACGTCGCCCCGCGCCTCACCGCCTGGCGCCCCGACGCCGCGGCCGGCTTCCGCGACGACCTCGCCGGCTTCCAGGAACGGGCCGCGACCGTCCTCGACCTGCTCGGCGCCTCCCGGCTCGACCCGGAGGAGGTCACCCCTCTCCCCGGCGCCGAGGAGCTGACCCTGCTGCGCGCCCTGCGCGACGCCGCGCTCGCCGAGGCGCACGACCTTGTCGTCGTCGACCTCCCGCCCGCCCCGCAGGCCCTCGCCCTGCTGGCCCTCCCGGAGGAACTGCGCCGCTACCTGCGTCGCCTGCTCCCGCCCGAACGCCAGGCGGCCCGCGCCCTGCGCCCCATGCTCGGCCGGCTCGCCGGCGTGCCGATGCCCGCCGAGTGGCTCTACGAGACGACGGCCCGCTGGGACACGGAGCTGGCCGCCGTCGAGGCCGTCCTGGCCGACCGGGGGACCGCCGTACGGCTCGTCGCCGAGCCCGGACCGGCCGGCGCCGACGCGATCCGCGACGCCCGCCTCGGCCTGGCCCTGCGAGCCCTGCCCGTCGAGTCGCTCGTCGCCAACCGGGTCCTGCCGGACGACGCCGCCGACGACGGCCCGCTCGGCCGGCTCGTCACCCAGCAGCGCAAGACCCTTCAGGAGTGGGACGGGGCGGCCCGTCCCGTCCCCCACCTCGGCCACGACCCCCGCGGCGCCGACGACCTCGCCGCGCTCGCCGCCCCCGCCGTCAACCCGGCCGCCTCCCCGGTCGAGTGGCCCGTCGCCGACCGGCTCGCGCAGGACGGCGTGCTCGTCTGGCGCCTCCCGCTGCCCGGAGCCGTGCGCGACGAACTCGACCTGGTCCGGCGCGGGGACGAACTCGTCGTCACGACCGGGCCGTTCCGCCGCATCGTCGCGCTGCCCTCCGTGCTGCGCCGCTGCACCGTCGAGGGCGCCGCCCTGCGCGACGGCGAGCTGTGCGTGCGCTTCGCGCCGGATCCCGGTCTGTGGCCGCGGACCCGGTGAACGGCATACCGCCGTTCGGGTAACGTCGTAAGGACGAGCCGCGGCCAGGCCCGTCAACCCGCAGTCGTCAGGAGTCCGCCATGAGCGAAGAGCGCCCCACGCCCGACGCCGCCGGGGAGCCCGCCGGCGCAGACGCCGCCGAGGAACCGCGCGTGAGCGACGCCGACGCCTGGGCCACCGCCGCCGCCGAGGACCTGGCGGCGGAGAAGGCCCGCCGCCGCGCCGAGCACGGCCCGCCGCAGGGCTCGGCCGCCGACGAGCTGCGCAAGCTCGTCGACGCCGTCAGCGACAAGTTGTCGTCGATCCAGTCCCCGCTGCTCGGGGCCGTCGCCGGGCCCGCCGCCCAGCAGGCCGTCCGCCAGGTCGTCCAGCAGGCCAGGGCCGCCGTGGAGCCCGTCATCGAGCGCAACCCGGACGTCTTCGACCACCTCGCGGCGGCCGGCAGCGAGCTCCTGGCCGCCTACCGCTCGGCCGTCCAGACCCAGGAGCGGCGCTGGACCGCCGGGGCCGGCGAGCCGGGCCGTGAGGGCGGCGACGACACCGGTCCCGGCCAGCGCATCGACTTGGACTGAAGCCTTCCCGGGGCAGGGGCTCGGGTACGGTTGGCCGTAGCGGGGCTCGACCGAAACTGAGGGATTCATGGGACTCACCATCGGCGTCGACATCGGCGGCACGAAGATCGCGGCCGGCGTGGTCGATGAGGAAGGCAGCATTCTGTCGACCCACCAGGTGCCGACCCCGGGCACGCCCGAAGGCATCGTGGACGCCATCGCCGCCGCCGTCGACGGCGCGCGCGTGGGGCACGACATCGTCGGTGTGGGCATCGGCGCAGCCGGTTACGTCAACCGCCAGCGCTCGACGGTCTACTTCGCGCCCAACATCGACTGGCGCCAGGAGCCGCTGAAGGACAAGGTCGAAGCCCGCGTCGGTCTGCCCGTCGTCGTGGAGAACGACGCCAACGCCGCCGCGTGGGGCGAGTACAAGTTCGGTGCGGGCAAGGGCCACCGCAACGTCATCTGCATCACGCTCGGCACCGGCCTCGGCGGCGGCATCATCATCGGCAACAAGCTGCGCCGCGGTCACTTCGGCGTCGCCGCCGAGTTCGGCCACATCCGCATGGTGCCGGACGGCCTGCTGTGCGGCTGCGGTTCACAGGGCTGCTGGGAGCAGTACGCCTCCGGCCGCGCCCTGGTGCGCTACGCCAAGCAGCGCGCCAACGCGACCCCGGAGAACGCCGAGATCCTGCTCGGCCTCGGCGACGGCAGCCCGGAGGGCATCGAGGGCAAGCACATCTCCATGGCCGCCCGTCAGGGCGACCCGGTCGCCGTCGACTCCTACCGCGAGCTCGCCCGCTGGGCCGGCGCCGGTCTCGCCGACCTCGCGTCCCTCTTCGACCCCTCCGCGTTCATCGTCGGCGGCGGCCTCTCCGACGAGGGCGAACTGGTCCTCGACCCGATCCGCAAGTCCTACAAGCGGTGGCTGGTCGGCGGCAACTGGCGCCCGGTGGCCGACGTCATCGCGGCCCAGCTGGGCAACAAGGCCGGCCTGGTCGGCGCGGCGGACCTGGCCAGGGAGCCCGACCCGATCATGTAGTCGTGCCGGTCGTCGCACGGGCGTCGTAGCGCACGTCCTGGCCGCCGTACCGCCGGTCCGGGCCGCCGTACGAGGCGACAGCGGTAACACGGGGGCTGCTCGCAGCCCCCGTTCGCCTTTCCGGACGTAGCGGACGGGGCGGCGTATCTTGATCGCTATGCCGACGACCTCGCCGCTTCCGAACTCCCGCACCGAGCCCGACGGTTCGGCCGTCATCCGGGTCCTCAGCTACAACGTCCGCTCCCTGCGGGACGACACCGACGCCCTCGCCCGCGTCATCACCGCCTGCGCCCCCGACCTGGTCCTCCTCCAGGAGTCGCCGATCTTCTTCCGCTGGCGCAAGAAGCTGGCCCGGCTCGCCGCCGCCACCGGCCAGGTGATCCTGACCGGCGGCGGCACGGCCGCCGGACCGGCGATCCTCTGCTCGCTGCGCGCCACCGTCGAACGCACCGAGGACGTGCTGCTGCCGCTCACCCCGGGGGAGTTCCGGCGCGGCCTCGCCACCGCCGTGGTCCGCTTCGGCGGCGCCCGCGTGGGCGTCGTCAGCTGTCATCTGGGGCTGACGGCGGCCGAGCGCCACGAGCAGGGCGGCATGCTCCTGGACCGGCTGGCCGGCATGGGCGTGGAACACGTGATCGCGGGCGGCGACCTCAACGAACGGCCCGACGGACGCACCTTCGGCCGGCTCGCCGCGGCCCTTCAGGACTGCCGCACCGCGGCGCCCTGGGGGAGCGAGCACACGTTCCCCGCCTCCGGGCCGGACCGCCGCATCGACGGGATCTTCGTCACGCAGGGCGTGCAGGCTCTGGGCTGCGGGGTGCCGCACGGGCTGCCCGGAGTCACCGAGGCCGATCTGCGCGCGGCCACGGACCACCTCCCGGTCCTGGCCGCCCTCAGAGTTCCCGCCGCCCCCGACGTCCCGCCGCCGGCCGGCTAGACGACCGCTCCGCGTCCCGGATCGCCCTCGTCCTCGTCGTCCGTGCGCATCCGCATCACCAGCGTGGCGAAGCCGCCGAGGAAGCCGCCGACGCAGACGGTCGACAGCCACCACGTCATCTCCCAGCCCAGCAGCACCGCGAGCAGGAGCAGCACCGGTCCGCCGATCACCCCGAGCCAGGCGAACTTGGCCGTGGTGTCGGCGGCGGGCAGCGGCGGCGGCTCCGGCGGGACGAAGTGGCCCTCGCCGTCCTCGTCGTCCTCGTCGACGGACCCCTCGGCCGGCTCGGCCGGCGTGTGGTCGCGCGGGCCGACGCCGGGCGCGAAGGCGACCGAGCTGCCCAGGGGCTTGGCCGGATTCTTCTCCTCGCCGGGGTCCTTCACGGGCTCTTCGCCCGCTTTCGTCCCCGACTCCTCGTCGTTCGCCTCGACCTCGAGGAGCGCCAGGTCCTCGACCGACTTGAACGGCTTGGCGCCCGGCGGGTCCGGCGGCTCCTCGCCGTACCCGGCGACGATCGCGGCCCACGCGGCGGCCTCGTCGAAGGGCACGCTCTGCTCCTCCGGCTCGTGGCCCCGGCGGGCGTCCAGGCCGTCCCGCTCGTCCCGGTTCTCCCGGTCCTCGCGGTCGGAGTCGTGCTCAGCCACCTACGGCCGTCCCTTCCTTGCCGACACTGGGCGCGATCCGGGCGATGAACGCGTAGCTCTCCTCGAAGATCCGGTCCGCATCGTGGTCCAACGTTGCCACGTGGTAACTCTGTTCCAGGAGGATCTCGGTCACGTCCGTCGACGACACCCGGCTGAGCACCCGGGCCGAGTCGGCCGGCGGCACCACGTGGTCGTGCACGCTGTGCAGAAGCAGCAGCGGCTGGGTGACCTGCGGCAGTTCGCCGTCGACCAGCCGCAGGAAGGTCCGCAGGGAGTGCGCCGAGTGCAGCGGCACCCGGTCGTAGCCGCTCTCCAGGACGCCCTCCCTGGCGATGTCGCTGGTGATCCCCTTCGTCGTGCGGACGACGTGGCGGGCCACCGGAAGGGCGTACGCGGACAGACCGTGGACCTTGTTCGCGGGGTTGACGACGACGACGCCGTCCACCCCTTCCCCGTGCCGGGCGGCCAGCCGCAGGGCCAGCGCACCGCCCATGGACAGACCGGCCACGAACACCCGTGCGCACCGGCGGCGCAGAGCGCGCAGCTCGCGGTCCACCTCCGCGTACCAGTCCTGCCAGCCGGTGAGCGCCATGTCCTCCCAGCGCGTGCCGTGACCCGGCAGCAGCGGCAGCGAGACGGTGAGGCCCTGCCCGGCCAGGTGCCGTGCCCAGGGGCGCAGCGACTGCGGGGATCCGGTGAAGCCGTGACAGAGGAGCACTCCGACCTCCCCGCCCTCATGGCGGTACGGCTCGGCTCCAGGAAGGACCGGCACCATCGGTCTCCTGTCTTCGTCTGTTCTTCATGGGAGGGATGTGTGCTTCACCGTACGCGACCCCACTGACGCCGACCAGGGCCGCCGGAGCCTTTGCCGCCACGGGCGGGTTAAGGTCTGTGCGACACAAACAGGAGGCATTCGCTTGTTGTACGGCGCGATGAAGGTCGCTATCGGGGGACCGTTGAAGGTCACCTTCAGGCCCTGGGTGGAAGGCCTCGAGAACATCCCCGACGAAGGCCCCGCGATCCTGGCGAGCAACCACCTGTCCTTCTCGGACTCGTTCTTCCTGCCCGCGGTCCTCGACCGCAAGGTCACCTTCATCGCGAAGGCCGAGTACTTCACCACGCCCGGTGTGAAGGGCCGGCTGACGGCGGCCTTCTTCAAGGGCGTCGGCCAGCTCCCGGTGGACCGCTCCGGCGGGCGCGGCGCAGGCGAGGCCGCGATCAGGAGCGGCATGGACGTGCTGGAGCGCGGTGAGCTGTTCGGCATCTACCCGGAGGGCACGCGCTCGCCCGACGGCCGGCTCTACCGGGGCAAGCCCGGCGGCCTCGCGCGCGTGGCGCTCGCCTCGGGCGCGCCCGTGATCCCGGTCGCCATGATCGACACGGAGAAGATCCAGCCGCCCGGGAAGGTCCTCCCGAAGATCATGCGGCCCGGCATCCGCATCGGCAGGCCGCTGGACTTCAGCCGCTACCAGGGCATGGACCACGACCGCTTCGTGCTGCGCGCCGTGACCGACGAGGTCATGTACGAGATCATGAAGCTCTCCGGCCAGGAGTACGTCGACATGTACGCGACCGCCGCCAAGCGGCAGATCGCGGAGGCGGCGAAGGCCGAGAAGGAAGCGGAGAAGGCCGCGAAGGCGGCTCTCGCGCAGGCCGAGAAGGAACAGGCGAAGAAGGACGAAGAGCAGTAGTCGGCAGGCCGGGGGGCGGGCGGATGGCCAGGCGCGAGGCAGTGCTGAGGATGTCGGTCGAGCTGCCGCTGTGGCGTGCGCTCGCCGGGTACCGGGTGCTCACCATGCTGTACGCGGTGGGCTTCTTCGCCACCGCCTACGACGGGTTCGAGCGCCCCTGGGTCGCCGTCGTCTACTACTGCGTGCTCTTCGTGTGGACCGTGGCCACCCTGCCCAAGGTCGCGAACGCGGCGAGCTGCACCAAACGCTTCCTCGCCGCCGACCTGACCGTCGCGCTGACCGGCATCATGCTCACGGCCGTCGCGGACAGCCACGCGCGCATCCAGTCGGGCGGGCCGACGCTGCCGTCGATATGGACCGCCGGCTCGGTCCTGGCGTTCGCCATCAAGGGCGGCTGGCGCTGGGCGGCGTTCGCGTCCACGGCCGTCGCGGTGACCAACCTGGTCGAGCGCGGCGCCCCGGCCCGCGACACCGTGCACAACGTCGTCCTCGTGTGGGTCGCCTCCATCGCCATCGGCTACGTCGTCGAGGTCGCCCGCGCCTCCGAGCGCACCCTCGCCCGCGCCCTGGAGATCGAGGCGGCGACCCGGGAGCGGGAGCGCCTCGCCCGGGACATCCACGACGGCGTGCTGCAGGTGCTGGCCATGGTGCAGCGGCGCGGCGCGGTCATCGGCGGTGAGGCGGCCGAGCTGGGGCGGATGGCCGGCGAACAGGAGGTCGCGCTGCGCACGCTGGTCTCCGGCGGTCTCGTGCCGATCTCCCGGATCTCCCGGGACGCGGCCGACGGCGCCGTCGTCCACGCCGTCGACGAGCCCGCGCCGCAGGCGTCCGAGCCGGACGGCCCCCTCGATCTGCGCGCCCTGCTCGCCGCCTTCGCCGCCGCCCGCGTCAACCTCGCCGAGCCCGGCGCCCCGGTGATGCTGCCGGCGCCCGCCGCGAGGGAGCTGGCGGCGGCGGTCGGGGCCGCCCTGGACAACGTGCGCAGACACGCCGGCGACGACGCCCGCGCGTGGATCCTCGTCGAGGACGAGCCCGACGCGGTGATCGTCACCGTGCGGGACGACGGGCCGGGCATCCCCGAGGGGCGGCTGGCGCAGGCCGAGGGCGAGGGGCGGCTCGGCGTGGCCCAGTCGATCCGCGGCCGGCTGCGCGACCTCGGCGGCGGCGCCGAGCTGATCTCCACGCCGGGGCAGGGCACGGAGGTCGAACTGACGGTACCGAAGGAGAAGATCGTGCAGCGGGGGAAGGCGGGATCGCGGTGAGCGGGCGACAGGATCCGATCAGGGTCATGGTGGTCGACGACCACCCGATGTGGCGCGACGCGGTCGCCCGGGATCTGGCGGAGGCGGGCCTGGACGTGGTCGCCACGGCCGGCGACGGCGAGCAGGCCGTACGCCGCGCCAAGGCCACCACGCCCGACGTGCTCGTGCTGGACCTGAACCTGCCGGCGAAGCCGGGTGTGCAGGTGTGCAGGGAGGTCGTCGCCGCCGACCCGGCCCTGCGGGTGCTCGTGCTGTCGGCGAGCGGCGAGCACGCCGACGTGCTGGAGGCGGTGAAGTCCGGCGCGACCGGCTACCTGCTGAAGTCGGCGTCCACCGAGGAACTGCTGGACGCGGTGCGCCGTACGGCCGTCGGCGACCCGGTGTTCACTCCCGGCCTGGCCGGACTGGTCCTCGGCGAGTACCGCCGGCTGGCCTCCGACCCCGGGCCGGCCGCCGGCGGCGACGAGCCGAACGCGCCCCGGCTGACCGACCGGGAGACCGAGGTGCTGCGCCTGGTCGCCAAGGGCCTGAGCTACAAGCAGATCGCCGAGCGTCTCGTCATCTCCCACCGCACGGTGCAGAATCACGTCCAGAACACCCTCGGCAAGCTCCAGCTGCACAACAGGGTCGAACTGGTGCGATACGCCATTGAGCGAGGTCTCGACGACGAGTGAGGGACGAGCGACACTGACCCCTCGTCAGGCAGTAACGGCGAAGGGACTCGTCCATGCGCGTCGGAGTACTGACCGGAGGCGGGGACTGCCCCGGCCTCAACGCCGTCATCAGGGCGGTCGTCCGCAAGGGCGTCCAGGAGTACGGCCATGACTTCATCGGCTTCCGGGACGGTTGGCGCGGTCCCCTGGAAGGGAGGTCGGTCCCTCTCGGCATCCCCGCCGTGCGCGGCATCCTCCCGCGCGGCGGCACCGTCCTCGGATCCTCGCGGACCAACCCCCTCAAGGAGGAGGACGGCGTCCGCCGCATCAAGGACACCCTCGCGCGCCAGCGGGTGGACGCCCTCGTCACCATCGGCGGCGAGGACACCCTGGGCGTCGCGGCCCAGCTGTCCGACGAGTTCGGGGTGCCCTGCGTCGGCGTCCCGAAGACGATCGACAACGACCTGTCCGCCACCGACTACACCTTCGGCTTCGACACCGCGGTCGGCATCGCCACCGAGGCCATCGACCGGCTGCACACCACCGCCGAGTCCCATATGCGGGTCCTCGTGGTCGAGGTGATGGGCCGTCACGCGGGCTGGATCGCCCTCCACTCCGGCCTGGCGGGCGGCGCCAACGTCATCCTCATCCCCGAGCAGCGCTTCGACATCGAGCAGGTGTGCGCCTGGGTGGCCTCCCGCTTCCGGTCGTCGTACGCCCCGATCGTGGTGGTCGCCGAGGGCGCGATGCCCCGGGACGGCGACGTGGTGCTGAAGGACGGGTCGCTGGACTCCTACGGGCATGTGCGGCTGTCCGGCGTCGGCGAGTGGCTCGCCAAGGAGATCGAGCGCCGGACCGGGAACGAGGCCCGTACGACGGTCCTCGGTCATGTCCAGCGCGGCGGCACCCCGAGTGCCTTCGACCGCTGGCTCGCCACCCGCTTCGGCCTGCACGCCGTCGACGCCGTCCACGAGGGCGACTTCGGCAAGATGGTCGCCCTGCGCGGCACGGACATCGTCCGCGTGCCGATCGCCGAGGCGACGGCCCGCCTGAAGACCGTCGACCCCGAGCTCTACGCGGAGGCGGGGGTGTTCTTCGGCTGAGCCGCTACGAGCGCAGCCGCGTCTCGCGGAGGCGGGCGACCGCCTCCCGCACCACGGCCGCGCCGTTCAGCGTCAGCACCGACTCCGGATGGAACTGCACCCCGCCGAACCCGGGCCCGCGCACGGCGTGCACCTCCCCGTTCGGGGCCCGGCTCACCTCCACCCCGTGCACGGCGAGCCTCCGTGCGCCCTCGTCGTCGCACCGCGCCACGAAGCTGTTGTAGAAGCCGACGGTCTCGGCCCGCCCGAACAGGTCGATCACCGTCTGCGCCCCCTGGTACGGCACCTCCTTGCGGACGATGTCCAGCCCCAGCTCGGCCGCGATCAGCTCGTGCCCGAGGCAGACGCCGAGCACCCCGTGCCGGTGCTCCCGCAGCAGCTCGGCGGTGAGCTCCCTCAGGAACCGCATCTTCGGGTCGTCCGGGTCGCACGGGTCGCCGGGGCCGGGCCCCAGCACCACCGGCCCCGCGTGCGCGCGCACCGCCTCCCGCAGCCCCTCCTCGTCGTAGCGCCGCACGCTCACGTCGAGACCGCCGGAGCGCAGCATGTGCCCGAGCATCGCGGTGAAGGTGTCCTCGGCGTCGACGACGAGCGCGTGCCCGGCCAGGTCCCCGGTCCGCTCCTGCATCCGCAGCCAGAACGGCGCGAGCGAGGCACGGCGTCCGTCGAGCGCGGCCCGCACCCGGGGGTCGTCGGCGAGCCGCGGCCGCCCGTCCCCCGCGCGCGGGGGACGGGCCCGCACCCCCAGCGCCGCCAGCACCCCCGCGGCCTTGGCGTGCGTCTCGGCCACCTCGCCCGCCGGGTCCGACCCCCGCACCAGCGTGGCCCCGACCGGCACCCGCAGCCCTCCGGCCGCGTCGATGTCGGCGGTGCGGATGAGGATGGGGGAGTCGAGGGTCTGTGCCCCGCCCGGGTCCCGTCCCAGCAGGGCCAGCGCTCCCGCGTAGTACGCCCGCCCCACACCGTCCGGCCCGAGGGGCTCGTGGCGCTCGATGACCCGGCAGGCGTTCTGCACCGGCGAGCCGGTCACGGTCGCCGCGAACATGGTCTCCTTGAGCACCTCGCGCACGTCCAGCGAGGACTTCCCGCGCAGTTCGTACTCCGTGTGCGCGAGGTGCGCCATCTCCTTCAGACGCGGCCCGACCACCACCCCGCCCATGTCGCCGACGGTGCACATCATCTTGAGCTCCTCGTCGACGACCATCGACAGCTCCTCGATCTCCTTGCCGTCGGCGAGGAAGTGCAGCAGGCCCTCGGGGGTCGGCCCCTGGACGGGATACCGGTACGTCCCGCTGATCGGGTTCATGACGACCGTGCCCCCGGACATCCGCACATGGACCTCGGGGCTGGCCCCCACCAGCGTCCTGTCCCCGGTGTGCACGACGAAGGTCCAGTACGCCCCGCGCTCGCCCTCCAGGAGCCGCCGGAACAGGGCCAGGGCGTCGGCCCGGGAGAAGCCGGGGATCTCGCCCCGGTAGGTCCGCCGGATCACGAAGTTGGCGCCCTCGCCCCGGCCGATCTCGTCCCGCAGCACGCGTCCGACGATCCGCGCGTACTCCTCGTCGTCCACGTCGAAGCCGCCGTCCTCGACGCCCACCCGGTGCGCGGGAAGCTGGTCGAGCACGGTGGAGAGCGGGATCTCGTGCCGTTCCTCGGGGGTCAGCACGCTCAGCGGGGTCCCGTCGTCGCGCACCTCGAACCCGCGCTCGCGGATCTGCCGGAAGGGGACGAGCGCCAGCCCCTCGTCGGGGAGGTCGGCCAGCCGGTCGTGGACGGCGACCGGGCCGAGGAGCAGTTCCACGAGGTTCTCGTCGCGGCCCGGCGTGCGGCGGCGCAGCAGGGCGAACGGGCGGGGGTCGGTCAGCAGGTCGAGCAGATGCATGGGGCGTGTCCTTCTCGCTGGGAGCTGGGAGGAGCTGTCAGGAGAGGGACGGCCGGCCCGGAAACACCGAAGGCCGCCCCTCGGGGCGGCCTTCGCGACGTCTTGGGTACGCGCAGTCAGCGGGCCGCCGGATGAGCGGTCCACCACCAGTTCTGGGTCGAAAGCGCGAACATGGGCCGCACCCTACCCCACGCGCCCCGGGTCCACAGGTGAGCGCCGTGATGTCTCACCTGTCGAGCCGTGCGAAAACGACTCGACACGACCCCGTAATGTGGGGGGCGTGACCGTGAACGCGAAGACCGGCGCCAGCGCCGGCAACACCTGGCGAGACCTGCCCGCGGCGCAGCAGCCCGAGTACCCCGACACCGAGGCTCTGCGCGCAGTGATCGCGGACCTCGAGTCGTATCCGCCGCTCGTCTTCGCGGGCGAGTGCGACCAGCTGCGCGCCCGGTTGGCGGCCGTCGCCAAGGGAGAGGCGTTCCTCCTCCAGGGCGGCGACTGCGCCGAGGCCTTCGACGCGGTGTCCGCCGACCACATCCGCAACAAGCTCAAGACCCTGCTCCAGATGGGCGCGGTGCTGACGTACGCGGCCTCCGTGCCGGTCGTCAAGGTCGGCCGCATCGCCGGCCAGTACTCCAAGCCGCGCTCCAAGAGCACGGAGACGCGCGACGGCGTGACCCTGCCGACGTACCGCGGCGACTCGGTCAACGGCTTCGACTTCGACGAGAAGTCCCGCATCCCGGACCCCGAGCGGCTGAAGCGGATGTACAACGCGTCCGCCTCCACGCTCAACCTGGTGCGCGCGTTCACCACCGGCGGCTACGCCGACCTGCGCCAGGTGCACGCCTGGAACCAGGACTTCGTGAAGTCGTCCCCGTCCGGTCAGCGCTACGAGCAGCTCGCCCGCGAGATCGACAACGCGCTGAACTTCATGCACGCCTGCGGGGCCGACCCGGAGGAGTTCAAGACGGTCGAGTTCTTCGCCTCGCACGAGGCGCTGCTGCTCGACTACGAGTCCGCGCTCACCCGCGTCGACTCCCGCACCGGGCGGCTGTACGACGTCTCGGCGCACATGGTGTGGATCGGCGAGCGCACCCGGCAGCTGGACCACGCGCACATCGAGTTCGCCTCGAAGATCCGCAACCCGATCGGCATCAAGCTCGGCCCGACGACCACGGCCGAGGAGGCGCTGCAGTACATCGAGCGTCTCGACCCCGACCGCGAGCCCGGCCGGCTGACCTTCATCGTCCGCATGGGCGCCGACAAGGTCCGCGACAAGCTGCCCGAGCTGGTCGAGAAGGTCACCGCCTCGGGCGCGACCGTGGCCTGGATCACCGACCCGATGCACGGCAACACCTACGAGGCGGCCTCGGGTCACAAGACCCGTCGCTTCGACGACGTGCTCGACGAGGTCAAGGGCTTCTTCGAGGTCCACAAGGGCCTCGGCACCCACCCGGGCGGCATCCACGTCGAGCTGACCGGCGACGACGTCACCGAGTGCGTGGGCGGCGGCGACGAGATCTTCGTCGACGACCTCCACCAGCGCTACGAGACCGCCTGTGACCCGCGTCTGAACCGCAGCCAGTCCCTGGACCTGGCGTTCCTGGTGGCGGAGATGTACCGCGACCAGTAGGCGCACGCGCAAGGGCGGTGGGGCGCGGATCACACACGATCCGCGCCCCACCGCCCTTTTGCACTCCACGGGACGCCGGGTAAGGTTAGGTTAGCCTTATTGATCTCGGCGGGAGGTGAACCGCGTGTACGTCTGCAGCTGCTTCGGCGTGACCGAGGCGCAGGTCCAGCGGCACGTGGACGACGGAGCCTGCACCCCCCGCCAGGTCGCCTCCGCCTGCAAGGCCGGCACCGACTGCGGCTCGTGCGTCCGCCGTATCCAGGCGCTCCTCGGCCGGGGAGCCTCTTCGCGCCGCGACCTCGCCGGCCGCGGGGAACCGGCGCTCACCGGATTCGAGGACACGGCCGCGGCGGCTGCCTAGCTCCGTTCGGGCCGGTCAGCTCTCCGGCTGTTCGATCAGCTGCGCGATGTACAGCGCCTCACCGAGCTTCTCCACCAGCTCCAGCTGGGTGTCGAGGTAGTCGATGTGGTGCTCCTCGTCCTCCAGGATCGACTCGAAGATGTTCGCCGAGGTGATGTCGCCCTTCTCGCGCATCACCTTGATGCCGCGCTTGAGGCGGTCGATCGCCTCGACCTCGACCTGCCGGTCGGCCTCGAACATCTCCCTGACCGTCTGCCCGACCCGCACGTGGAAGAGCCGCTGGTAGTTCGGCAGGCCGTCCAGGAAGAGGATCCGGTCGGTGAGCACCTCGGCGTGCTTCATCTCGTCGAACGACTCGTGCCGCGTGTACTTCGCGAGCTTCGTCCAGCCGAAGTTCTCCTGCATCTTGGCGTGGAGGAAGTACTGGTTGATGGCGGTGAGCTCGCCGGTGAGCTGCTCGTTGAGGAACTCGATGACCTCGGGGTCGCCCTGCATCGCAGAGGCTCCTTCCACGTCGGGACTGCGGGGAGGTTGCCGCCGCATGATTTCACCGGTGCCGAAGATCGTCCAGTAAGTGCGTACTTAGTAAGTTGGTCCTTGCTTGGAAGCAGTTGCCCGATTCGGGATATGCCCGGTCATGGCTGGTCATGTGCACCGTCCCAGGTCTGTCAGGATGGAGTCATGGGTCATCCGGTGGAGCGCGCGTCTGGAGAAGAAGCGGTGTCCGAGCTCCCGCCGGGTCAGCGACTGCAGCGCGGCTGGCCGGTCACCCACTACGGCCCGGTGCCCAAGTTCCGGCCCGAACGCTGGGACTTCCGGGTCTTCGGCGCCACCGCCGACAGCGAGAAGCACTCCTGGAACCACGAGGAGTTCACGGCCCTGCCGTACGCCTCCGTCATGGCCGATCTGCACTGCGTGACGAAGTTCAGCATGCTCGGCGCGGAGTGGGGCGGGATCCCGGCCCGTACGATCCTCGACATCGCGCCGCCCGCCCCGAACGTCACCCATGTGATGGTGTGGGCCGAGTACGGCTTCAGCTCGAATCTGCGCCTGGCCGACTTCGTCGCCGAGCGCACGATCTTCGCCACCCACAAGGACGGCGAACTGCTCACGGCGGAACACGGCTTCCCCCTGCGGCTCGTCGTCCCCCACCTGTACGCCTGGAAGGGCCCCAAGTGGGTCCGGGGCGTCGAGTACATGACCGCCGACCGGCGCGGCTTCTGGGAGGAGCGCGGCTACCACAACGTCGGCGACCCCTGGCGGGAACAGCGCTACTCGTACCAGGAGGAGCCGGGGGACGGCCCCGAGCTCTGACCCGGCCGGCGCCTCAGCCGTCCCGGAGCTTCTTCAGCCGCTCCACGTCCGCGGCGTGGCCTTCCTTGCCGCCCGGCGTCTCGATGATCAGCGGGACGCCCGCGGTCGCCGGATGGGTCATCAGCGCCCGGAACGGTTCCTCGCCGATGTGACCCGAGCCGATGCTCTCGTGCCGGTCCTTGTGAGCGCCGACGACGTCCTTGGAGTCGTTGGCGTGGATCAGCTTCAGCCGCCCCTCGCCCACCGTGTCCACCAGCAGGTCGAGCGTCTGGTGCATGCCGGCCGGGCCGGTCAGGTCGTGCCCGGCCGCGAAGACGTGGCAGGTGTCGAGGCAGACGCCCAGCTTGGGATGGGCGTCCAGCGCCTCGAAGTACGGCCCGAAGTCCCAGGTCCGGGAGCAGAGCGAGGAGCCCTGGCCGGCGGTGGACTCCAGCAGCAGGAACGGGTCGTCCTCGTGGGTGAGCTCGTCCAGCAGCGGCAGCAGATGCTCGCGCACCTGCTTCAGCGCCACCGACCGGTCGCGTCCGCCGGTCGCGCTGCCCGTGTGCACGACCACGCCCAGGGCCCCGATCGCCCGTCCGCGGCGCAGCGAGTGCCGCATCGACTCCACCGACCTCTCCACCGTCGCCTCCGTGTGCGAGCCGAAGTTGATGAGGTACGGCGCGTGCACGTAGGCCGGGACCGACTCCGCCGCGCACCGCTCCCGGAACGCCTCGTCCTGACGGGGGCTCCCGACGGGCGTGGCCCAGCCGCGCGGGTTGGCCACGAACACCTGGACCGTCTCGGCCCCCAGGTCGTGGGCGTACGACATGCCCACGTCGTGCAGACCGCCGGCCACGGGGACATGGCTGCCGACGGGATTGCGGGAGGGGAACGGGGAGGAGGGGGCTGCGGAACTCACCCGCTCAGGGTGTCACGCCCGCCGGCCCCGCCGGTCACCGGATGGTGATCGTGATCGTCGACCCCTTGGGCGCGGTGTCGCCGGCCGTCACGGACTGCTTCTTCACGGTGTCGCCGAACAGCCCGAGCAGTCCCCGGTCCTCCTTGACCTCGAACCCGGACTGCTCCAGGAGCGACGTGGCGTCGTCGACGCTCGCGCCCACCACGTCCGGGACCTCGACCATCTCCGGGCCCTTGGACAGCGTCAGCGTCACGGTGCCGCCGACGGCGAGCCGGCCGCCCTCCTTGGGCGTCTGTGCCGCGACCTTCCCCTTGTCGAACTCGGAGTCGACCTGCTGCGCGGCGATCCTCACCTTCAGACCGGCCTCCTGCAGCTCGGTCCGGGCGTCGTTCAGGTCGTCGCCGGTGACGTCGGGGACGTCGACCGGGCTGCCCTTGCTCACGACGAGCGAGACCGCGGCGCCCGCGCGGCGCTGCACGCCCGCCTCGGGGTCGGTGCCGATCACCGCGCCCCGGTCCACGTCGTCGCTGAACTCCTCGGTGACCAGGCCCGGTTCCAGGCCGCCCTCCTTGAGCGACGCCTCGGCCTTGTCCAGCCGCGAGCCCCGCACGTCCGGCACCTTCACCATCTCGGGGCCGTCGGAGAGGGTGAGCGTCACGGCGTCGTGCTTGCGGATCCGGGCGCCCGGCCGGGGGTCGGTGTCCAGGACCGTGCCACGCTTGACGGTGTCGCTGTGCCGGTGGTCGACCTTGCCCACCTTCAGTCCGGCCGCCTCCAGCCGCTTCCTGGCCTCGGCCTCCTTCTGGGTCAGCACCGCCGGGACCTTGGTGAACTGACCGGAGTTGATGTACCAGACGCCCGCGCCCACGCCGAGCACCAGCAGCAGGGCGGTGACGAGCGCGAGCACCCCGCGCCGGGGCCGTGCGAAGCGGCGCCGGGGCGGCAGGGGCGGCGGGCTGTGGAACCGGGAGGTGCGGTGGACCGCGGCCTCGTCGTCCCCGTCGATCGGCAGCGGTCGCGGCACCGTGAGCGAGCGCGGGATCACGCTGGTGCGGTCCTCGGCGATGTCGTGCCCGGCGGAGACGGCCTGCGGGGGCAGCGCGTCCAGCTGCTCCTCGCTGAGCGCGCCGTGCGCCTCCCGCGCCTCGCCCAGCAGCGCGACGGCGTCGGGCGGCCGAAGGCCGGGCGTGCGGGCGGTGGCGACGGCGACCAGTTCGTCCAGCGCGAGCGGCAGGCCCGGGACGACGGCCGACGGCGGCGGAACGTCGTCGTGGAGGTGCTTGTAGAGCACGATCGCCGGGGAGTCCCCGTCGTGCGGCTTCTCGCCGGTGAGCATCTCGTAGAGCACGACCCCGCACGCGTAGACGTCGACCCGGGGGTCGGCCGCGCCGGGCTGCTCGATCTGCTCGGGGGCGAGATAGGCGACGGTGCCGAGCACCGCGCCGGTGGTGCTGGTGACGGTGTCCACGGATCGCACGAGCCCGAAGTCGGCGACCTTGACCCGCCCGTCGTCCCCTATCAGCACGTTCTCGGGCTTCATGTCCCGGTGCACGAACCCGGCCCGGTGCGCGGCGCCCAGCGCCGCGAGCACGGGCTCCAGGATGTCGAGGGCGGCCCTCGGCTGCAGCGCCCCGCGCTCGCGCAGCACGTCACGCAGCGTGCAGCCGGCGATGTACTCCATGGCGAGGTAGACGTACGACCCGTCAGCACCCTGGTCGAACACCTGTACGACGTTCGGGTGGGCGAGACGGGCGACGGACTTCGCCTCCCGGATGAACCGCTCGACGAACGCGCCGTCGGCGGCCAGCGCCGGATGCATCACCTTGAGGGCGAGCACGCGGTCGAGGCGGGTGTCCACGGCCCGGTAGACCGTGGCCATCCCGCCGACCGCGATCCGCGCCTCGACGCGATACCGGCCGTCGAGCACCTGCCCGACCAGAGGGTCCTGAAGGGTCGTGTCCACGCAGGTGAGTGTACGAGCCGCCGCTGACACCTCGCCGGTCCCGCCGGGATCGCAGCCCTACTGCAGCCGACCTGTGACGCGCGTCGCGGTACCCGGACGTCACCACCGTCACCGCACACGGGTCAGAACGCGGGACGCTCCGGGTCCAGCGAGGCCAGGCCCGCGACGGGGGACGAGGCCTGCGCGAACCAGCGGCGCGGGATGCGGCCCGCCAGCCGGGCCAGCCGTCCCGCCTCGACGCCGGCCCGCATGGCGGACGCCATCCGTTCGGGATCCTGCGCCCGCGTCACCGCCGACGCCAGCATCACTCCCGCACACCCCAGCTCCATCGCCAGCGCCACGTCCGACGCCGTGCCGGCGCCCGCGTCCAGGATCACCGGCACGCGCGCGTGCTCCACGATCAGCTGGAAGTTGTGCGGGTTGCGGATGCCCAGGCCGGAGCCGATCGGGGAGCCCAGCGGCATGACCGCGGCGCATCCGACGTCCTCCAGCCTGCGCGCCAGCACGGGATCGTCGTTGGTGTACGGCAGCACCGTGAAACCGTCGTCCACCAGCGTCTCGGCCGCGTCCAGCAGCTCGACCGGGTCCGGCAGCAGCGTCCGCTCGTCGGCGATGACCTCCAGCTTGACCAGATCCGTCCCGAGCGCCTCCCTGGCCAGCCGCGCCGTCAGCACGGCCTCGCCGGCCGTGAAGCACCCCGCCGTGTTCGGCAGCACCCGGATGCCCAGCCGCTCCAGCACGGACAGCACCGAGCCGTGCACCGTGGGGTCCACACGGCGCATCGCGACCGTCGTCAGCTCGGTCCCGGACGCCACCAGCGCCCGTTCCAGCACGTCCAGGCTGGGGGCGCCCCCCGTGCCCATGATCAGCCGCGAGGAGAAGGCCAGGCCCCCGAGGACGAAGGAGTCGTCGGCCATGGCTCAGCCCCCCTGGACCGCGGTGAGGATTTCCACGCGGTCGCCCTCGCGCAGAGCCGTCGAGGGCCACTGCGCGCGCGGGACGACGGTCTCGTTGAGCGCGGCGGCCACCCCGGAGGGCGCCCGCGTCAGGGACCGCACCACGCTGTCGAGAGCGGTGCCGGGAGCGAACTCCCGCGGCTCGCCGTTGACCGAGACGTTCAGACGCGTGCTCAGGGTGCTCATGCGGACTGCTCCGAGAGTGCGGCGACGCCGAAGCGCCGGGGTGTGAAGGGACGTGCCTCGTCCGGGAGTTCCCCGGTGGCCAGGACCTGCGCCATCGCGTCACCGGTCACCGGCGTCAGCAGCACGCCGTTGCGGTAGTGCCCGGTCGCCAGCGACAGCCCCGCCAGCCCGGTCGGCCCGAGCAGCGGCGCGTTGTCCGGGGACGCGGGACGCAGTCCCGCGCGCGTCTCGGTGAGCGGCAGCTCGGTGATCCCCGGGACCAGCTCATGGGCGTCGCGCAGCAGCTCGTAGACGCCCCCCGCCGTCACCGTCGTGTCCCAGCCCAGCTCCTCGCTGGTCGCGCCGACCACCAGCTCGCCGTTCTCCCGCGGCACCAGGTAGACCTGGCTGCCGCGCACCACGGCCCGCACGGTGCGGCTCAGGAACGGCGCGTACCGCTGCGGCACGGTCAGCCGCAGCACCTGCCCCTTGACGGGCCGCACCGGCGCCACCACGTCCGGCGGGACCCCCGCGAGCCGTCCGCTCAGGCTGCCGCCGGCGAGCACCACCTGCCCCGCCGCCAGCGCCGTGCCGTCCCGGGCGACGATCCCCGCGGCACGCTCGCGCACCACGGTCAGCCGCTCCGCCCAGGACCGGCGGAAGACCACGCCCGCCCGCTCGCACGCGCTCACCAGGGCCCGCGCGAGCCGCCGCGGGTCGACCTGGTGGTCGCCGTCCACCCGCAGCCCGCCGCGCACCCCCGGCGCGAGCATCGGCTCCAGACGCCGGCACTCGCGCCCCGACAGCCACTCCGACTCCAGCCCCGACTGCCGCTGCAGCGCGTGCAGTTCGCGCAGATGGGCCCGGTCGTCGGCGTCCAACGCCACCGCCAGCGTGCCGCACCGCCGGTAGCCGAGGTCCCGCCCGGTCAGCTCCGTGAGCTCGGCCGCGAAGTCCGGATAGCGCCGGGCCGACGCCAGATTGAGGCCGAGCAGCGTCTGCTCGCCGTGGTGCAGTTCCGTGACGGCGGCCAGCATCCCGGCGGCCACCTGGGCGGCCCCGCCGCCCGGGTCCGGGTCCACCACCGCCGTGGCCAGACCGCGCTGCGCGGCCCGCCAGGCCGTGACCAGCCCGATGATCCCGCCCCCGATGACGAGGACGTCTGACGTACGCGGAGACGACATGGGCGTCCAGCCCCTCCCTTCGCCGGCATGACCCGGATCAGGTTCGTACGGTCGGAGGCCGCCAGCCTCCCTCTCAGCCCGGTGCGTCCGGGCTCCCGCGAGTGCTCTACGGTGGCCACCCTAGCCCGCCGCCGCACACCGCAGTAAGGGAGCCACCGCGCATGGCCCGGTCACTAAACGGCCTCGTCCTCGCCCCCGTGGCCGACCAGGCGCCCGGCCAGGTCGGCGTCCGCACCCGCTTCGCGTACCACGAGCGGGACGGGGCGGTCTGGGCCGACTACGCGGGCGGCGACGTCGTACGCGGGCATCTCCTGGGTACCCGGGAGGGAGACCGGCTCGACTTCCGGTACGTCCAGCTCAAGCGCGACGGGACGACGTCCTCGGGGCACTGCGTGTCCACGGTCGTCGACCTGCCCGACGGCCGGGTGCGCCTCGAGGAGAGCTGGGAGTGGGAGTCGCGGCCCGGCAGCGGCACGAGCGTCGTGGAGCAACTCTCCAACGGCACGCACGGCACGCACGGCACGCACGGCACGGACGGTGTGGAGCAGGTCACGGAGCACGACGGCTGACTGACTGATCGTCAGTTGTCTAAGGTGATGCAGGTGAGCGAGCAGAGGCAGGAAGAAGGCAGGCCGGGCGGGCGCCGCGTGGTGGTCGTCGGCGCGGGCATGGCCGGGGTGCAGACGGCGGTGGCCCTGCGCGAACTGGGCTTCGACGGCCGGGTCACGCTGATAGGCGCCGAACCCCATCAGCCCTACGACCGACCGCCGCTGTCCAAGGCCGTGCTGCTCGGCAAGGCCGAGGGATCCGCCCTGGACGTCGACTTCGACGGCCTCGGCATCGAGCTGGAACTCGGCCGCGAGGTCCTCGGCCTGCGCCCGGCCGACCGCGAGCTGGACACCGAGCGCGGACCCGTCCCCTACGACGTCCTCGTCCTCGCCACCGGCGCCGAGCCGATCCGGCTGCCCGGCGCGGAGGGCGTGCCCGGCGTGCACCTGCTGCGCACCCTGGACGACGCCGAACGCCTGCGGCCCGTCCTCGCCGGCCGGCACGACGTCGTGGTCGTCGGCGCGGGCTGGATCGGCGCGGAGTTCGCCACGGCCGCGCGGGAGGCCGGCTGCGAGGTCACCGTGGTCGAGGCCGCCGACCGGCCGCTGGCCGGCGCGCTGCCCGCCGAGGTCGCCGCCCCGATGGCCGCCTGGTACGCCGACAGCGGCATCGCTCTGCGCACCCGCGCGCGGGTGGAGCGCGTCGAGTCCGGCGCGGTGGTCCTCGACGACGGCTCTCGGCTGCCCGCCGACGCCGTCGTGGTCGGCATCGGCGCCCGCCCCGCCACCGCCTGGCTGGCCGGCTCCGGCGTCGAGCTCGGCGCGCACCACGAGATCGTGGCCGACGCCGGTCTGCGCACCTCCCGGCCGGACGTGTACGCGGTCGGCGACTGCGCCTCCTTCCCGTCCGCCCGGTACGGCGAGCGCCTCCTCGTCCACCACTGGGACAACGCGCTCCAGGGGCCGCGCACGGTCGCGGCGAACATCGTGGGCGAGGCCACCGACGAACCCGCGGCCGTCTACGACCCCGTCCCGTACTTCTGGTCCGAGCAGTTCGGCCGCTTCGTCCAGTACGCCGGACACCACGCGGACGCCGACGGCGCCGTGTGGCGCGGCGACCCCTCCGGGCCGGCGTGGACGGTCTGCTGGCTGCGCGAGGACCGGCTCGTCGCCCTGCTGGCCGTGGGCCGGCCCCGCGATCTCGCCCAGGGCCGACGGCTGATCGAGGCGGGCACTCCCATGAATCCCCGGCTCCTCGCGGATCCGGCGAGGCCGCTGAAGGCCGCGACCGCCTGAGCCCGGGGGCTCGGTCGGACCCGGTCGGACCGGCCCGGCTTCCGACTGTCAGCGGCAGATGGCAGGCTTGTTCCCGTGACCGAGATTGACGCAAAGACCGATGCTCTCGTCCCCGCCTGGCTCACCGTGCCCGACATCGCGGAGATGCTCGATGTCGACGTGATCCGCGTGCGGCAGCTGATCAAGGACGGGCAGCTCATCGCCGTGCGCCGTGGCGAGAACCGCGCGCTGCACATCCCCGCCGCCTTCATCGACGGGGACAAGGTGGTGAAGGGCCTGGCCGGGACCCTGACCCTGCTGCGGGACGACGGCTTCAAGGACGAAGAGATGCTGGAATGGCTCTTCACCCCGGACCCGAGCCTGCCTGGCACGCCGGCGCAGGCCCTGAGTGAGAATCGCGGCACGGAGGTGAAGCGCCGCGCCCAGGCGCTCGCCGTCTGACCTGCGGATTCGAATCGACACCCGGCGTACGGGGGCGCACCCGGCCCCGTACGCCACCACCCTGGGGGGACTTCGTATGCCCGACACCGCCCGACCGTCGCTGTCCGGAGCACGGCTGTATCTGTGCACGGACGCCCGCACCCGTCAGGGCGACCTCCCGGAGTTCCTCGACGCCGTCCTCGCGGGCGGCGTCGACATCGTCCAGCTGCGGGACAAGGGCATGGAGGCGGCCGAGGAGCTGGAGCACCTGCGGGTGTTCGCCGACGCCTGCGCCCGGCACGGCAAACTGCTGGCGGTCAACGACCGCGCGGACGTGGCCCACGCCGCCGGCGCCGACGTGCTCCACCTCGGACAGGGCGACCTGCCCGTCCCCGCCGCCCGCGCCGTCCTCGGCGACGGCGTCCTCGTGGGCCGCTCCACGCACTCGGCGGCGGAGGCGGAGGCCGCCGCCGTCCAGGAGGGCGTGGACTACTTCTGCACCGGCCCGTGCTGGCCCACCCCCACCAAGCCCGGCCGCCACGCGCCCGGCCTGGACCTGGTGCGGCACACGGCGTCCCTCGGCGCCGACCGCCCCTGGTTCGCCATCGGCGGCATCGACCTCGGCAACCTCGACGAGGTGCTGGCGGCGGGCGCCCGCCGGGTCGTCGTGGTCCGGGCGATCACGCAGGCGGACGATCCGGGCGCTGCGGCGGCGGAGTTCGCCAAACGCCTGAGCGAGGGGTAGCCCGGCCGCGCCTGCTCGCGGTGCCCGCTCTCCTGCTCTCCTGCTCTCCTGCTCTCCTGCTCTCCCGGTCTCCGGCCGCTTGGCCGTGCCGTCCTCGTACGATTGTCCAAGGGGTGGACAACAACTCGACAATCCGGGCAAATTTCCCGCATCCGGTTGGGTGACCGCCCGCCCCTGGCTAACCTGCCGGTATGGCCCTAGGAACCGCATCCACCAGGACGGACCGCGCGCGCACCGTGCGCGACATCCTGGCGACCGGCAAGACGACGTACTCGTTCGAGTTCTACGCGCCGAAGACGCCGAAGGGTGAGCGGAGCCTGTGGGACGCGCTGCGCAGGGTCGAGGCGGTCGCTCCCGACTTCGTCTCCGTGACCTACGGCGCCGGCGGGTCCACCCGTGCCACCACGGTCAAGGAGACCCAGCAGATCGTCGTCGACACCACCCTGACGCCGGTCGCGCACCTCACCGCCGTGGACCACTCCGTCGCCGAGCTGCGCAACATCATCGGCCAGTACGCCGACGCCGGGATCCGCAACATGCTCGCCGTGCGCGGTGACCCGCCCGGCGACCCGATGGGCCCCTGGGTGCCCCACCCGCAGGGCCTCACGTACGCCGCCGAACTCGTGCGGCTCATCAAGGAGTCCGGCGACTTCTGCGTGGGCGTCGCCGCCTTCCCCGAGATGCACCCGCGCTCCGACGAGTGGGACCTGGACGTGTCGCACTTCGTCGACAAGTGCCGGGCCGGCGCCGACTACGCCATCACGCAGATGTTCTTCGAGCCCGACTCCTATCTGCGGCTGCGCGACCGGGTCGCGGCGGCCGGCTGTGTGACTCCGGTCATCCCCGAGGTCCTTCCGGTGACGAGCGTGAAGATGCTGGAACGCCTGCCCAAGCTCAGCAACGCCCGCTTCCCGGCCGCCCTGAAAGAGCGGATCCTCACAGCCAAAGACGATCCGGCCGCTGTACGCTCCATTGGCATCGACTTCGCCACGGAGTTCTGCGCACGGCTGCTGGCCGAGGGAGTGCCCGGACTGCACTTCATCACGCTCAACAACTCCACGGCGACGCTGGAAATCTACGAGAACCTGGGCCTGCACCATCCGCCGCAGGCCTAGACCGGTCGCACCCACATACGACACACTGCGTAGCGGCCACTGGGAGAGGGGCGTACATGGGCTGGACGGTCCTCTACATCGCGTTCGGCATTGTCGCGCTGTGGCTGCTCGGCGAGGTTCTGCTGCAGTACAAGGCCCGGCTGCGCTGGCGGCTGCTGGCCTTCGTCGGCTTCCTCGGCGTCGTCCTCGGTGTCCTGATCCCGTCGGTCGTCGTCATCGCGCTGGGCGCGGCCGCCTTCGCGGTCGGCCAGACCTACGTCACCCTGTCGTTCCGCCGCGGCTTCGCCGAGGGCTGGGCCTTCCGCCGCGCGGACACGGAGGGCGACGGCGCCCCGGTCGTCAAGCGCCGCCGCGGCAAGGCCGAGCGACAGGACCCCACCCTGGAGGTCTCCGGCCTGGAGTCGGCCGAGGCCGGCTTCGACTCCGGCGCGCCCCACGGCGACGACGTCGCGTTCGGCGGCCAGGACAAGAACGCCTTCGGCGACAAGAGCGACTACGGCGACGACGACTTCGACCGCGACGACGTCTTCACCCCCGCACCGCGCTCCTTCGATCCGGCGGCCGCCGGGGCCTCCTCCGTCTACGAGCCGCAGCCCCTGCCGGACGACACCGGCTCCTACGGCATATACAGCGACACCGCGTACGCGGGTGCGAACGGCCAGGGCCAGTCCCAGGGACAGCCCCAGGACCAGTACGCCACGGCCGCCCAGGGCGCGGACCAGAACTACGGCTACGACACCTACGCCGGGTACCACCAACAGCAGTACGGCTACGACGCCACGGGCGAGCAGCAGTACGCCGCCTACTCCGACCCGTACATCGGCACCCAGACCTACGGCGGCGGCTCCTACGACGCCGGCTACGGCCAGCAGCAGTACGGTCAACAGGGCTACGGGCAGGACCAGTACGGCACGGGCGGCTACGGGGAGACCCCGGCCGGCGGGGTCTGGGTCCCGCAGCAGCGCAACACCGACGACCCGTTGGGCGGCGAACTCCCGCCCGAGCAGCAGTACCCGTACCAGGGCGACGGGCAGCAGCCCGGCCAGGGCAACGGATACGACGAGCAGTATCGGTTCTGACGGCCGCGTTCGCACCGGCGCCCGCCCGCAGGGCCCCGCGCCCGGCGGGCCGTCCCGGCCTCACCGCGAGCCGCGGAACTCCGGTCCCTCCACGATCAGTCCGGACACCAGCGTGCCCGACATGCCCGCGTGCGGAAGGCCGCCGCCGGGGTGCGACCAGCCGCCGACGGTGAACAGGCCCTCCAGCCCGGTGGAGTTGCCGGGATGCAGCAGCCGCCCCCCGGCCGCGGCCAGCGCGGGCGCGGGGACGGACCCGCCCACCGCGCCGGTCTCCCGCGCGATGTCGGCAGGGGTGCGCACCTCGCGCCACAGGACGCGCTCGCGCAGCCCGGGCACGGCCCGCTCGGCGACCGCGAGCAACGCGTCCACGCCCGCGTCGGACACCTGCGCCCCGGCGGGGACCACGGCGCTGAGCGTGACCGGCTCATGGTCGCCGTCGGGCGCCAGCCGGACGTCGTCGGGCCGCAGCACCGTGACCGTCGGCCGCGCCGGCACGGAAGGCGTCGGACCGAACAGGCTCTCCAACTCCGCCTCCCGGTCCGGCGCGTGCACCACCGTCCGGTGCGCGACGCCCTGCGGCCGGGGGCCGCGCAGCGCCAGCAGCACGGTCAGCCGGCTCGGCAGCCCCCGCTGAGGCGCGACCTCGCCCTCTCCGAGGGCGGGAAGGCCGCCGAAGCCGCCCGGCGCGAGAACGAAGTCCGCCTCCGCCACCGTGCCGTCGGCGAGCTCCACGCCCGCCGCCCGGCCGTCCTTGTCCAGGATCCGCGCGACCTCGGCGCCGAAGACGAACTCGACCCGGCGGGCCAGACAGCGCTCGTACACCGCGCGGGCCAGCTCCCGCAGCCCCCCGCGCACGTACCACGTGCCGAAGGCATGCTCCATGTAGGGCAGGACGGCCGCGCTCGCCGGGGTGGTCCGGGGATCCAGGCCGTACGCGAGCGCGTGGCCCTCCAGCAGCGCGGCGAGCCGGGGATCGCGCAGCTCCCAGGCGCCGACCTCGGCCAGGGTGGCGGCCTGACGGGTGCGCAGCAGACGCTTGTGGGGGACCGCCGGATAGGGCTCGCGGTCGGCGAGGACCGACCAGTTCGGCCACAGCGGTTCCTCCAGGAGCGGGCGCCGGGTGCGGTCCCAGGCCTCGCGGGCACGCACCAGGAAGTCGCCCCAGCGCTGCCCGGCCCGCGCGCCGAGTGCGTCGTCCAGCGCGGAGACGACCCCCGCGCGCGAGGCGTTCGGCAGGGACACCTCGGCGCCGTCGGCGAACACGTGCCGTGCGGAGGGGTCGACCTGGACCAGCTCGACGCAGGACTCCAGCGGCTCCTTGCCGGTCTTGACGAACAGGTCACGGTAGACCGCGGGCAGCGGGAGCAGCGTCGGGCCGGTGTCGAACACGAACCCGTCCCGCTCGAAGCGGCGCACCGCTCCGCCGTACGTCTGCGTCCGCTCGTACACCGTCACCCGGTGGCCCGCCACGGCCAGCCGGGCGGCCGCCGTCAGCGCGCCCATCCCGGCGCCGATCACCGCAATTGCTGCCATGCCCGTGACTGTAGCGGCCGCCACCGACAGTGACGTGATCAGCCCGGGGGCGGCGGCCACGAGGGCGCGCCGAGCCGGCGTTCCTCGCGCCGCTGCGCCCTGCGCCGCAGGAACCGGCGGATGCGTGAGACGAGGAAGTACAAGGCCAGCAGCCCGGTCAGCAGCAGGGCCCCCGCGACGACCGAGGCGGCCACCGGGTGGAAGACCGCGAACGTGACGATCCCGGCGACCCCGAGATCCTCCGCCAGGCTCACCACGATGTTGCTGAAGGGCTCCGGGGAGGTGTTGACCGCCATCCGGGCGCCCGCCTTCACGGCATGGCTGGCGAGCGCCGTCGAACCGCCGAGAGCCGCGGCGGCCGCGTCGGAGAGCGAACCGCTCTGTCCGGCGAGCAGCGCGCCGACCCAGGCGCCGGCCACCGGCCGGACCACGGTGTGCGCCATGTCCCACGCCGTGTCCACGTACGGGATCTTGTCGGCGACCGCCTCGCACAGGAACAGGACGGCCGCGACGGCGAGGACCTCGGGGCGCTGCAACGTCTGCGGGACGTCGTCGCTCACGCCGGTCGCGCCGAAGACGCCGAGCAGGAGCACCACCGCGTAGGCGTTGACGCCGCTGGCCCAGCCGCTGGTGAACACGAGAGGGAGTACGGACACGGACGCGATCGTAACCAGTGGGCGGCCCGGCGTCCTGGGGATGAGCACGCAGACCTGAGTACCCGTACTCAGGGGAGGAGTTGAGTACGCGCGCGGATGGGGTGCGAGCTGCGCGGACGGGAGAGTGGAGGCACGGAGAAGGGGCGCGGCTCCGGTACCGGCGACACGGGGTGCCGGAACGGGGCGGCCCTCGATCCGCTCCTTCCGCCGGCCGGCCGGCTCGGCGGGAGCGAGACACGGGGGGATCCCCGGGGGAACGACCGCACGGGGGAAGCACGGGGGAAGCACGGGGGAAGCACGGGGGAACGACGGGGGAGGGAACGGGGGAACGGGGGAGCACGCGCAAGCGCCGGCTCGAGGCGGCCCACGGGGGACGTGGCCGTCACGGACCGGCGTTTGCGCGTCCACGCGCGCGTGGGCCGCGCTAGGGTCGACCGCTCACCCGCCCCTGCAACAGCCGGGACAGCGCCGAGTGGACGTCGTCCAGGGACCGCTCGGGCTGGAAGGCCTGCCAGTCCAGGGCGGCCACCAGCACCATGCCGACCAGCGCGGCCGCGGTCAGCTGCACGTCGATCTCGGCGCTGAACTCGCCGTTGTCCACGCCCTCGCGCAGCACTCCCTCGACGACGGCCACCGCCTGCTGCCGCACGACCATGAGCGTGGACTGCCAGGCCCGGTTGGTGCGCCACAGCTCGGCCACGTACAGCTGCGTGAAGGACGGGTAGCGGTCCATGAAGACCAGTCCGGCGCGGATCATCGCGTCCAGCGCGTCGACCTTGCTTCCGCCGTTTCGCGCCGTGTCCTCTACGGCCTCCCGCAGCGAGGCGGTGAGCAGGCCCACGCCGTGCCTCAGCAGCTCCTCGAAGAGGACCGACTTGCTCGCGAAGTTGTAGTAGACCGTGCCCTTGGCCACGCCGGCGCGCTCGGCGATCTCGTCCACGGTGGTGGCGGAGAAGCCCTGCTCGGCGATGAGGGTGACGGCCGCCTCGTAGAGCTTCTGCCGGGTGGCCTCGCGGCGGGTGCGGCCGCCCGGGGCGGTGCTGCTTTCCATGGTCCTGATTGTCACAGGAACGCGGCCCCCCGGACGCCCGATCGTCACAGGGTCAGCTCCGGGTGCAGCCGGTCCAGGGTCCACACCTGGCGCCGGTGCGCCGACAGGGCGGTCAGCGCCAGGGCGCCCGCGGTGAACGCGACGAGCACCGCGCACGCCTGCCACACCGGTCCCAGGCCGCCGCCGCTGATGAGCCTCCTGAGCGCCTCGACGACGTAACTCATCGGCAGATAGGGATGGACGGCGTTGAAGAACCCGGGGCTGGTCTGCACCGGATAGGTGCCGCCGGCGGACGTCAGCTGGAGCATCAGCAGCGCCAGGACGAGGATCCGGCCCGCCGCTCCGAAGCGCGCGTTCAGCCACTGCACGAGAGCCGCGAAGCACGCCGCGACCAGGAACAGGAAGCCCACGGTGCCGGCCGCGCGGTCCATCTCCAGGCCGATCGCCCAGTGCAGCACGGCCATCAGCGCCGTCGTCTGCAGCACCCCGACCGCGACCACCGGCAGCCAGCCGGCCAGCGCGATCCGCCATGCCGGGGCGCCCGCGGCGAGCGCGCGCCGGTTCATCGGCGCGATCAGCATGTACGCCACCATCGCGCCCACCCACAGCGACAACGGGATGAAGTACGGAGCGAATCCGGTGCCGTAGTTGGGCGCCTTGTGCTGGTCGTGGGAGGCGAGCTGGACCGGGTCGGCCATGACGGCGGTGCGCGCGTCGCGCTGCCGGGCGTCGTAGTCGGGAATCCGTCCGGCGCCGTCGTGCAGACCGTCGGCGAGCTTGCCGGAGCCGTCGGACAGCTTGAACATGCCGCCGTTGAGGTCCTGGGCGCCCGTCTCCAGCTTGCCGACGCCCGCGTCCAGGTTCTCGGAACCCGTCTTGGCGTTGCCGAGCCCGGCGTTGATCTTCTTGGCGCCCTTGGCGACCTTCGCGGCCCCGGTGTTCAGCGCGTTGACCTGGGACACGGCGGCGTCGAGGTCCTCGGAGAGATGCGGGGCGTTGTCGGCGAGGGCCTGGGCCTGCTTCCGCAGGGCGGTGAGGTTCGTGCGGAGCGTCGTCAGGTCGCCGTCCTGGTCGGCGACCAGGGTGTTGACGTCGTCGGCGACCTTCGCCACGTCGGCGGCCGCGTCCCTGGCCCTCTTCAGGTCGGCGCACGCGGGATCGGGCAGCACCGGCGTCTCACAGCGCGCCTTGTACACGGCGGCGAGCGTGTCCGAGGCCGTGTGGGCGCCGGTGGCGGCCGTCGGGGCGGCCTTCACCAGGGTGTCCAGGTTGTCGTGGATCACCTTCGAGGAGTCCGCGACCAGTCGGGCGGTGTCGCCGATGGCCTTCTCGTTGGTCTTGACGAAGGGTCCCAGGTCGCCGGCGACCCCGTTGACCTTGTCGGCGAGCTTCTGCGTGCCGTCCGCGACCTTCTGGGACCCGTCCTGGAGGCTGTCGGCGCCCTTGTCGAGTTTCTTCAGCCCCTTCGCCAGCTTGCCGCTGCCGTCCTTGGCGTTGCCGAGGCCGTCCGCGAGGTCCTTGGAGCCCTGCTCGGCCTTCCCGATGCCGCCGGTGAGGTCGTCGGCGCCGTCGGCGGCCTTCGCGGTCGCGCCGTGGATGTCGGAGAAGGAGACGAAGATCTTGTCCAGGAAGGACCGGGAGGCCTTCGTGGACGCGGCCCTGCGCACCTCGCTGAAGACCGTGCGCGAGATCTGCCCGACGATGTAGTTGTTCGCGTCGTTGGTGCGCACCTGGAGCGCGCTCGTCTCGGGGGAGTCGCCCGAGCTGGAGGCGATCCGCCGGCTGAAGTCGGCCGGCATGGTGAGCGACAGGTAGTACCTGCCGTCCTCCACGCCCGCGCGTGCCTCGGCGGAGCTCACCTCGCGCCAGTCGAAGACCTTGCTCTCGCGCAGGTTCTCGGTGATGTCGTCCCCGGCGGTGATCTTCTTGCCCCCGGCGGTCGCCCCCCGGTCGTCGTTGACCAGCGCCACCGGGATGCGGTCGAGCCGGCCGTAGGGGTCCCAGAAGGACCACAGGTACAGCGCGCCGTACAGCAGGGGCAGCAGCAGAAGCGCGACGAGGGCGGCCCGGGGGAGCCTGCCCCGGGCGAAGCGCCTGAGCTCAAGCGTGGCGAGTCTCGGCGAGCGCATCGGGCTCCTCCTCTTCCCTCGGGCCGGCCTCCGGTGCGGCGTGCGGCGCCGCGTCCGGTTCGGCTTCCTGTTCGTCCTGCGGTGCGGCTTCCGTCCGGTCCTTCGGTACGGCTTCCGCGCCGTCCTGCGGTCCGGTTCCCCGGGCCGCTCGCCGGTCCTCCTCCGGGGCGGCCGGCCGATCGCCGGACGGGAGGGTGTCCGCGCCGGTGGTGACCCTGACGGCGCCCTCGGGCGCCTCGGCGCACACCGCCAGGACCGTCGTCCCCGCCTCGGCGAGGGAGCCGAGCAGCGCCCAGACCTCCGCCCGCTCGGCCTGCGTCAGCTTCAGGTCGACGTCGTCGACGCCGAGCAGCCGGGGCCGTCCGACGAGCGCCAACGCCACCGACAGCCGCAGCGCCTCGATCCGCTCCAGATCGCGCACGGCCGTCCGCGAGCCCTTGGGCAGGGCCTCGCGGTCGAGTCCGGCGGCGTCGAGCGCGGCGTCGGTCTGCAGTTCCGCCTCGGCCGCCCGGTCCGCGCGCGGCCGCAGCAAGTCGCGCAGGGAGCCGCCGAACCGCCGCTGCAGCAGGGCCCGTTCGCGCAGATGCTCCCCCACGGTCAGGGCCGGTTCGAGATCGGTCACACCGGGTACGTGCGCGAGTGCGGCGATGCGACGCACGGCCGTCAGCTGCTTGGGCAGCCGTGCCCCGCCCACGGTCGCCGTCCCCTCGGTGGCCTTCATCCGCCCGGTGAGGGCGAGCAGCAGGCTCGTGCGACCGGAGCCCGAGGGCCCTTCGATCGCGATCAGCGAGCCGGGCTCCGCATCGACGGCGACGTCGCGGAACGCCCAGCCGCGAGGGCCTCGGAGACCGAGGCCGTCGGCTGTGACACCGACTCCGTCCACTGGTTCCCCCTGGAATCCACGTTTTTGAACTGACTGGTCAGTGCAAAAACTAGCCCGAACCTTCGATCGAAGCAAAAGCCCAGGTCGGAACGGATTGTCAGTGGCATACCGCACGATGGGGGCATACGGCAGCCCGTATCGGACGTGCCGTCACACGACGACAGGAGGTTCGTCATGGCCCCCTACCACGCAGCCGCCGCACACCGGCGCCGCGCCACCGGCCCTGCCCCCTCACTGAACGGCCCCGCGAGCGACGTGCACCCCGTGCTGCGCCGCACCACGGCCCCGCCCGCCGCCCTCGACCTGCTCGCCCAGGCCCGCGCCGGGCTGGACGAGGCGGCCGTCCTCGAAACCCCCAACGAGCGTTACGCCACAGCTCATCTGGCGGCCCTGCGCACCGCGGCCGCCGTGCTCGCCGCCCGGGGCCGCCCGGAGCCCTCGCCCCGCCGCCGGGCCCGTATCCGCAGCGCCTGGGAGGTGCTTCCCGAGATAGCGCCCGAACTCACCGAGTGGAGCGCGCTGTTCGCCTCCGGGGCCCGGCGCCGGGCCCGGGCCGAGGCCGGCATCCAGGGCGCGGCCAACCGCCGGGACGCCGACGATCTGATCCGCGACGTGGCGATGTTCCTGCGTCTCGTCGAGCGGATGCTGGTGCTCCAGCCGGTCCTGCCGCAGCCGCGTCAGCAGGAGGGCGGCTCGGGCGGCCCGGGCGGCCCGGCAGCGGGCCGCGACCTCCCGGACGCGGGCTGACATGGCCCCGCGGCCCTGCTCACGTGCGTCGGCCCGGCCCACCGGTCCGGCCTTTCGGCGAGGTCCGCCGACACGGTGCGCCGCCGGAGTGCGCGGGCGTGACCGGTCGAACGGGCGGGCGTGACCGTGCCCGGTGGGCGGGTGTGACCGGCCGGAGGAGCGGGCGTGGCCGGCCGGGGGTGCGCAGGCCGGTCGCGTGACCGGGCGGGACGCCGGAGGCAATAGGGTGGAAGGCGCCTGAAGTCTTCCCTCCGTCCGTCCGTCCGCCCGCACGCCGGTCCGGACCGGCTCGGGGAGGGCAGCCCGTTCGCTCCGCCGCGCAAGAGGCGGTGCCGCGCCGAGGAGTCAACTGCCGTGTCGGACCCGATGCGCCCGCCCGTCTCCCACCCCGGCCCCCAGCCGACGCCGTCACGCTCCGGGCCCGCCCGGTCCCGTGCCTCGCTGCGTACGGCCGTGGTCTGGGAGGTTCTGCGCGACGCTCTCGAACGCCGAGTCAAGGCGACCGGCCACGAGTCGCTGGACGTCCTGGACACCGGGGGCGGCAGCGGCAACTTCGCGGTGCCCGTGGCTCTCCTCGGGCACCGGGTCACGGTCGTCGACCCCAGCCCCAACGCGCTGTTCGCCCTGGAACGGCGCACCGCCGAGGCCGGCGTGGCCGACCGGGTGAAGGGCGTCCAGGGCGATGTCCACGGCCTGTTCGACGTGGTCGAGCGCGGCGGCTACGACGCCGTCCTGTGCCACGGCGTCCTGGAGTACGTCGACGACCCGGCCGAGGGCGTCCGCAACGCGGTCGCCGCGCTGCGCGCCGAGGGCGTCCTCAGCCTCCTCGCCGCCGGACTCGGCGGCGCGGTGCTCGCGCGCGCCCTCGCGGGCCACTTCACCGAGGCCCGCCACGCGCTCACCGCGCCCGACGGCCGCTGGGGCGAGGGCGACCCCGTGCCGCGCCGCTTCACCGCCGGGCAGCTCACCGACCTCGTCGAGGGCGCGGGTCTCACGGTGGGGGCCGTCCACGGCGTGCGGGTCTTCGCCGACCTGGTGCCCGGCGTCCTCGTGGACACCGAGCCCGGAGCGCTGGAGGCCCTGCTGAAGCTGGAGGAGGCCGCCGCCGAACTCCCCGCGTTCCACTCGGTCGCCACCCAGCTGCATGTGCTGGGTGAGGCACGGGGGGCCGACGGGAGCTGAGCGCCTCCTGGTACGTACCGCTGATCAGGGGCTTGGCAGCGCATGGAGTACGCCACAGGCCCCCCGTTCGGCCGCTGTGCGCCGTATGATCGAGGGAGACCGCCCGGCATGACGGGCCGGCTGCCGGGGAATGAAATCCTCAGCGAGCCGGGACGTGCATGACGGGCGTCGGTTGGCCAATTGGCGTAGAGGGGCGGGTTTCACGGGGGCGATTCCCCGCCTATCCTGAAGGGACCCCCCGGGTCGCCCCGGCGACTGCACGATGAGGAGGACTCCGTGCCGCTCTCGGAGCACGAGCAGCGCATGCTCGAGCAGATGGAGCGAGCGCTGTACGCCGAAGATCCCAAGTTCGCGTCGGCGCTCGAGGGAAGCGGGCTGCGTACGTACACCCGGCGTCGGGTCTACCAGGCGGTCGCCGGCTTCCTCGTGGGAATCGCGCTCCTCATGACCGGTGTGGCCGCCAAGCAGGTGTGGCTGAGCGTGGTCGGCTTCCTCGTGATGCTGGGCTGCGCCGTACTCGCCGTCACCGGCTGGCGCAAGGCCCCCAAGCCCGGGGAACAGCCCGCGGCAGGAGTCGCGGGCGCCCCGCCCACGCGCGGTCAGGTCAGGCAGAAGCGCTCGATGATGGACCGGATCGAGCAGCGCTGGCAGCGCCGCCGTGACGAACAGGGCGGTCACTGACACCGCCGTACACGAACATGGTTGAGGGGGTGACCACCTGGTCGGGTGGTCACCCCCTCAACCATGTCCCGCTGTTTCCGTTCCCCGGCTGCCCGGCTGCCCGGCTGCCCGGCTGCCCGGCTGCCCGGCAGGGCGGCTCCCCAGCGGGACGGCTGATCGGCCGACCCCCTTGATCGGCCGACCCCGCTGATCAGCTGCCCTGCTGGCCGGACGGCCGGCGCACGAGCGCCGTCAGCCGGGCCGTCCACGACGTCCTGAGAGCCGTCCAGCGGTCCGCCACGTCCCAGAGCGCGCGGACGGCCGAGCGCGGCGCCACGACGGCCCGCACCCGCGCGGTCCAGTCGGCCTTCTCCTGCAGGGCCGCCCGTACCGTGCGGACCTCGTCGGCCAGCCCCGCCTCCGCCCTCGGCTCCGGGGCGTACAGCACCTGCTCCACCGCGCCCGCGACCCGGTGCACCGAACGGTCCGCCGCCTCGTCGAGCCCGCCGATCCGGACGATCCGCGCCGCCGCCCGCCGGGGGGTCAGCGCCTCGTCCGGCTCGATGCCGAAGTCCCAGGCCGTGTCGGTGAGCTCGCGCCAGACCGCCAGGACATGCCCGGCGGCGGCCCCGGCCTCCTCCACGGGCTCGTCCAGCAGGACCGCCGGTTCGGCGTCGTTCCCGGCCGCACCGCCCGCGGCCGCCTTGTCACGCCGGCCCGGGGGAGCCCCGGCCGCCGCCGCGGAGTGCTGGGCGGACGCCAGCCGCGCCGAACGCCGTCTCAGCCGCCACAGCATCGGCAGCATCGGCAGGACCAGCGCCGCGCCGCCCAGCAGCGTCCAGGCGGCGATCCTGTACCAAGGGGCGCCGCCGCCGCCCTCTCCCGACCGGCCCACCGGCAACGCGCCGGCGCAGTCGTCGAGCTTCTTCTCCCGGGCCGAGCAGCCGGAGCTCCCCGAGGGCGCGTTCGACGGCGCGGCGTCCGCCGGGCGCGAGGTCTGCGGGACCGCGGGGAGCGCCTCGCCCGGGGAGTCCGGCACGGTGTACGTGGGCGTGGTGCCACGGGTCGGGGTCGGCTCGAAGCGGGTCCAGCCGACGCCCTCGAAATACAGCTCCGGCCAGGCGTGCGCGTCCTTCAGGCCCACCGCCACCGAACCGTCGGCCTGCGGGGAGCCCGGCGCGAAGCCCACCGCGACCCGAGCCGGTATGCCCAGGGTGCGGGCCATCGCCGCCATCGCGAACGAGAAGTGCACGCAGAAGCCCTGCTTGTCCCGCAGGAAGCGGGCGATCGCGTTCGGGCCGCTGCCGACCTCGACCTGGGTGTCGTACTCGAAGCCGCCCGTCACCGCGAAGTAGTCCTGGAGCTTGACGGCCTTCTCGTAGTCGTTCGCGGCGCCCCTGGTGATCTCCCGGGCCTGCTGGGTCACCACCGACGGCAGGGAGTCCGGCACCTTGGTGTAGTCGCGCCGGATCGAGTCCGGAGCGTTCTGCGCCGCCGCCAGCTGCTCCGCCGTCGGCCGCACGTCCAGGCTCGTCACCTGGTACGTCTTGCCGCTGGTGTTCTGGCCGTGGTCGCCGACCAGGGTCATGCCGACCGGCTCGTAGCGCCAGTTGCCCTTGATCTGCACGCCGCTGGGCGGGTAGGGCATCGGCAGCCAGTCCTGGGCGTAACCGTCGGCGGCCGCGATCCGGGTGGTGATCTCCGTGCGCTTGACGTCGGGACCCAGCCCGGTGGGCGAGGGGAAGTCGTCGGGCACGGCGACGATGTGGCGCTTGGCCGGCCGCCACGTCGTGCCGTCGAAGTCGTCCAGCGAGACGATCCGCAGATACATGTCGGAGAGGTCGCTGGTGTTGGTGCGCAGCGTCAGGACCGTCTGGTCCTCGTCCACGTTCAGGCTGTCGCGCAGCGACACCAGCGGGTTCACGGCCGAGATCGTGCCCCCGCCGCCGTTGCCCGCGCCCACGCCGGCGCCCGTCGCGCCGAGCAGGCCGCCCTGTATCGCCGGCAGGGGCAGCAGCGGCACCACGAGGGCGACGCCCAGCGCGGCCATCCCGATGCGCCGGCCGGTGCGCACCGGGGCGACCGGACCGGGCTGCCCGCCCGGACCGCGCCCGGATCCGCCGAAGACCCGCCCCCACTGCGAGAGCCGCTCCCGGCTCTCGGCGAGCAGCAGGACCAGATAGCCGGCGGCGGCGACCAGGAACCACAGCCAGTCGGCCGCCCCGTCGGACAGGCCCGCGGCGACCGAGTACAGCGCCAGCAGCGGCAGACCGGCCGGAGCCGCGTTGCGGAACGTCACCGCGAGGGTGTCCACCGCCAGGCCGATCACCAGCACCGCGCCGATCACCATCAGCCGGATGCCCTCGGACAGCGGGGCCGGGATCGCGTACCGCCCCACGTCGTCGGCCCCGCTCTGGAGCAGATCGCCGAAGTGGCGGACGGCCTCCGGGCCGGGGATCAGACCGACGAGCGCCTGCTCGCGGGCGAAGACCAGGGTCAGCATCACCAGGGTGACCAGCGCCTGCACCGCCACGGTCAGCAGCCGGGCCAGCGGGACCCGGCGGGCCGCCGCGCCCGCTGCGGACTGGATCGCCAGCATGAACGCCGCCTGCACCAGCCAGGTCGCCGGAGCCACCAGGGGCAGCAGGGCGCACGACGCCATCAGGGTGGCCGCCGCCGAGCACAGCGTCAGCCGAGCACGCCCGCTCATGACCGCCCCTCCCCGCCGCTCGCCGCGCCCGCCGTCAGCACGCCCGCCCGGTCGTGGTCCGCCTGGCGCCACAGTGCGTCGAGCGAAGCGCCCCGGGGCACGCTCAGGGCCGTCCAGCCCGCCTCGCGCAGCATCCGCAGCCGCTCCTCCTGCCTGGTCACCGGATCGGACGCGCCGTTCGGTTCGCGCACCCAGTGGTCGCCGTCCAGCAGGAAGGCGACCGCGCCTCCGCTGCGCTGGCGCATCTTCGCGGCCACCGCCGCCTCTTCGTCGTCGAGATCGCCGAGGAACGCCACCAGCAGGCCCTCGTTGCCGCCGCGCAGCACGTCGTACGCCCGGGACAGGCTCGTGCCGTCGGAATGGTCCACCACGGCGAGGGTGTCCATCATCAGTCCGGCCGCGTCGGCCGACTCCTGGTTCGCTCCGGCGAAGCCGTCGGCCCCCTCGCCGGGCACCGAGTTGCCGGTGTCGGTCAGCAGCCGCACGGAAAAGCCCCGCTCCAGCATGTGCACGAGGACGGACGCGGCGCCGGAGACCGCCCACTCGAACGCCGAGTCCGGGCCGGCGCCCTGGTAGGCCAGGCCCCTGGTGTCGAGCAGCACCGTGCAGCGAGAGCGCTGGGGCTGCTCCTCGCGGCGCACCATCAGCTCGCCGTAGCGGGCGGTCAGGCGCCAGTGCACGCGGCGCAGGTCGTCGCCGTAGCGGTAGCCGCGCGGGATCACGTCGTCCTCGCCGGCCAGCGCCAGCGAGCGCTGCCGGCCCTCGCCGTACCCCTTGGCCTCGCCGGTCAGACGGACCGGGGGCAGCGGCTCCACGCGCGGTATGACCGTCAGCGTGTCGTGGGTGGAGAAGGACCGGGTGAGCTCGCACATCCCGAACGGGTCGTTCAGCCGCAGCTGGAGCGGGCCCAGCGGGTAGCGGCCGCGCAGGTCGGAGCGGACCCGGTAGGACACCTCGCGGCGGCCGCCCGCCTCGACCCGGTCCAGGACGAAGCGGGGGCGCGGGCCGAGCACGTACGGCACCCGGTCCTGGAGCATCAGCAGGCCGGTGGGCAGCCGCGAGACGTTGTCCATGCGCAGATGGACGCGGGCCTCGCTGCCTGCGGGCACGCGCGCGGGGGAGAGCCTGCGGCTGCCGGCGACCCGGTAGCGGGTGCGGTAGACGACGGCCGCGCAGATCAGCGGCAGTGCCGCCAGCAGCAGTCCGACCCGGAGCAGGTCGGGCTGTCCGAGCACGTAGGCGCACACGGCGGCCGCGATGCCGGCGGCCAGGAAGGACCGGCCCCGGGTGGTCAGACCGGCCAGCGCCGTGCGCACGCTGCCCTTGTCGCCCTTCCTCCCCCGGCCGGTCGCCGGCTGTCCGGATCCCCCGGCGGCCATCACAGCCTCCGCGACTGCTGGCCGTACGCCTGCGGGCCGTGTCCCAGCCCGTACCCGTGCTGCTGCGGGGTGGCGGGCACCGGGGTGCGCTGGATGATCTCCTCGACGACCTGCTCCGCCGTGCGGCGGTTGAGCTGGGCCTGCGCGGTGGGCAGCAGACGGTGGGCCAGGACGGCCACGGCGAGGTTCTGCACGTCGTCAGGCAGGGCGTAGTCCCGGCCGCTGAGGGCCGCGGTCGCCCTGGCCGCGCGCACCAGGTGCAGCGTCGCGCGCGGGGAGGCCCCGAGTCTGAGGTCCGGGTGGGTGCGCGTGGCGGTCACCAGGTCGACCGCGTAGCGCCGCACCGCATCGGCGACGTGGACGCTCCGCACGGCGTCGATGAGCTTCACGATCTCGTGGGCGTGGGCGACCGGCTGGAGGTCGTCCAGGGGGTTGACCCCGCCGTGCACGTCGAGCATCTGCAGCTCGGCCTCGGGGCTCGGATAGCCGATCGAGACCCGGGCCATGAAGCGGTCGCGCTGGGCCTCGGGCAGCGGGTAGGTGCCCTCCATCTCGACCGGGTTCTGCGTCGCGACCACCATGAACGGACTGGGCAGCTCGTACGTCTGCCCGTCGATGGTGACCTGGCGCTCCTCCAGCGACTCCAGCAGCGCCGACTGGGTCTTGGGCGAGGCGCGGTTGATCTCGTCGCCGATCACGATCTGCGAGAAGATCGCGCCCGGCTTGAACTCGAACTCCCGGCGCTGCTGGTCCCAGATGGACACGCCCGTGATGTCCGAGGGCAACAGGTCGGGGGTGAACTGGATGCGGCGTACCGAGCAGTCGATGGACTTCGCCAGCGCCTTCGCCAGCATCGTCTTGCCGACGCCCGGTACGTCCTCGATCAGCAGATGCCCCTCGGCGAGGAGCACGGTCAGCGAAAGCCGTACGACCTCGGGCTTGCCCTCGATCACTCCCTCCACCGAACTGCGGACACGCTCCACAGTGGCGGTCAGATCTGTGAGGCTCGCTCGCTCGTCATAGGTCGTCACCCGGCCCTCCTCGGCCCAAACTTTCTCCGGGCCGACGCACTGTGCGGCAAACCGGCCCACCCCGAATCACGGACGCCGCTCCCGAACTGCTCAGCGTGGCGTCACCCTCGCATTCTTGCTGCCGTTATCGATTCGTGTCACTCGCCTGTGGACAACTGTCCGCGATATGTCGGCGTTATGGGGATTCGGGTGCCCTGGGGACCGAAATCAACAGCGGAGCGACAGCGAACGACCTGGCTCGTGAACGGTCGCACGGGCCACGGCTACGGACTGTGCGGGGCCGGGGAGGAGGTTACGCGGGGGCGATCTCCCGCAGTGAACCCGTCCGCACGTCGAACACGAACCCGCGCACGTCGTCGGTGTGCAGCAGGAACGGCGAGGTGCGCACCCGCTGCATCGACTGGCGGACGTCCTGGTCGACGTCGCGGAAGGCCTCCACCGCCCAGGCCGGGCGCTGGCCGACCTCCATCTCCAGCTCCGTGCGGAAGTCCTCGGTGATCGCCTCCAGACCGCAGCCCGTGTGATGGATCAGGACGACGCTGCGCGTCCCCAGCTTGCGCTGGCTGATGGTGAGCGAGCGGATCACGTCGTCGGTGACCACACCGCCCGCGTTGCGGATCGTGTGACAGTCGCCGAGCTGCAGGCCCAGCGCCGCGTGCAGGTCGAGACGGGCGTCCATGCAGGCCACGACCGCGACCTGCAGAACGGGGCGGGCGTCCATGCCGGGGTCGGAGAACGCCGCGGCGTACCGCTCGTTCGCCTCCACCAGGCGGTCGGTCACGGCGCCACCGTGTATGGCGCCTTCGGATTCGACGGGTACGGATGCGGAAGTCGTCATACCCATGACGGTACTGGTCAAGGGCGTTCCGGTCTCGCTGTGGGGAGGGAAAAAGAGCGTCATCACGCCCTCTTTGTGAGGTATGACACAGTGGCCTGGAGGGGGCGCGCGCCCCTGGGCCGCGCCGTGCAGGCCGGTTGATTGACCGCGCGACACCGTGGACTAAAGTGACGCGAAGCGGGAGGCGACGATCTCCCTGCTGGACTGAACCCCGAGAGACCCCGGCCCGGCCGCCGGAGATCTCCCCGCGGCGCCGGCAGGCCTTCCCTTCACGAGGGGGCGGGGACCCGGCGGTGCGTACCACCCGCCGGATCTGAGAGGGCCCCTTGAGTCACAGTCGACATGTCCCGGTGATGCTCCAGCGGTGCCTGGACCTGTTGGCCCCCGCCCTTCGGGAACCCGGCGCGGTGGTCGTCGACTGCACGCTCGGCCTCGGCGGCCACAGCGAGGCGCTGCTGACGCAGTTCCCCGAGGTCCGGCTCGTCGCCCTCGACCGCGACAAGGAGGCCCTGCGCCTGTCCGGTGAGCGGCTCGCCCCCTTCGGCGACCGCGCCGCCCTCGTGCACGCCGTCTACGACGAGCTGCCCGAGGTGCTGGACCGGCTCGGGCACGCGCGTGTGCAGGGCGTCCTGTTCGACCTCGGCGTCTCCTCCATGCAACTGGACGAGGCCGAACGCGGTTTCGCCTACGCCCAGGACGCCCCGCTCGACATGCGGATGGACCAGACGACCGGCGTCAGCGCCGCCGAGGTCCTCAACACCTACCCGCCGGGCGAACTCGTGCGGATCCTGCGGGCGTACGGCGAGGAGAAGCAGGCCAAGCGGATCGTCTCCGCCGTGGTGCGCGAGCGCGACAAGGAGCCGTTCACCAACAGCGCCCGGCTCGTCGAGCTGATCCGGGCCGCGCTTCCGCAGGCCGCCAAGCGCACCGGCGGCAACCCCGCCAAGCGCACCTTCCAGGCGCTGCGCATCGAGGTCAACGGCGAACTCTCCGTCCTGGAACGGGCGATCCCGGCGGCCGTCGGGACGGTCGCCGTGGGCGGCCGGATCGCCGTCCTGTCGTATCACTCGCTCGAAGACCGGCTGGTCAAGCACGTGTTCGCGGCAGGCGCCGCCAACACCGCGCCGCCCGGACTGCCCGTCGTCCCCGAGCGTTACCAACCGCGGCTCAAGCTGCTCACCCGTGGTGCCGAACTTCCCACCGAGGAAGAGATCGCCGAGAACCGGCGCGCCGCCCCGGCGCGACTGCGCGGGGCCGAGCGGATCAGGGAGTCCATCGAATGACGGGCGTGAGCCGAGGGTGGCGAGTTCCACCCGGGGGAGGGCGAGTGAGCAGGAAACCCGAACTGAAAGGGAGGGCCGCCCGCCTCGCGCGGCTCTTCCCGGCAGGCCCCCGGCAGGCGGCCCGCACCCCGTTCGTCCTCCTCGTCGTCCTTCTCCTCGGCGGCGGCCTCATCGGACTGCTCGTACTGAACTCCGCGCTCAGCGAGGGCTCGTTCAGGATGGACGACCTGCACAGGGACACCAAGAGCCTCACCGACGAGGAGCAGGCGCTCCAGCGCGACATCGACTCCTACTCCGCCCCGGACGCCCTCCAGCGCCGCGCGCGCGAACTGGGCATGGTCCCGGGCGGCGACCCCGCCTTCCTGAACCCCGACGGCACCGTGAAGGGCGTCCCCACGCCCGCGGCCCGGCAGGCCGCCCAGGAGGCCCCCGCCGTCCGGCCGCCCGAGGCCCTGATGTTCTCCCAGACGATCGGGTCGCCGCCGTCGCCGTCGCCCGCCCGGAGCGACACCCCGCTCGGCTCCCCGGCGCACAGCGCGGCCCCCGACCCGACCGCAACCACCCCCGAGACCCCCGGCAGGTGACGGAAGTGTCCGACAGGGAACCGCCGCGCCGGCGGGTGCCCGGCCCCGCCCGGCCCTCCCGCCCCGCGTCCGCCCAGCGGCGCCCGGGTCCCGGCGGCCGCCCCGCCCGCCGCCCGGCCCCCGGCCGCCCCGCGGCCCCGCGCGTCATCCGGCTCGGCAGCCCCCGGCCCCGGCTGCGCATGGTCAGCCTCGCGCTGACGCTGGTGCTCCTCGCCTTCGTGGTCCGCCTCCTGCAGGTGCAGGCCGTCGACGCGAGCAGCTACACCGCCAAGGCGGAGCAGAACCGGTACGTCGGCCAGGTGCTGGCCGCCGAGCGCGGCGAGATCACCGACCGCACCGGCGTGGCCTTCGCGACCAGTGAGGACGCCTACGACATCACGGCCGACCCCACGATGTTCGCCCGCCCGCAGCTCAAGATCGACGACGGGCCGGAGCAGGCCGCCGCCCTGCTCTCGCCCATCCTCGGCCAGGATCAGGCCACCCTCGTCAGGAAGCTGCGGCCCCAGGACCGCGACCTGCGCTACGTCAAGCTCGCCGGCCGGCAGACCCCCCAGGTCTGGAAGCAGATCAGGGACCTGAGGTCCGCGCTCTCCGCGAAGGCGGAGACGGACAGGACCACCGTCAACGTCCTCGCCGGGGTCTTCTCCGTGCCCAGCAGCAAGCGCGTGTACCCCAACGGCGACCTCGCCGCCGGGATACTGGGCTGGGTCAACGCCGACGGCAAGGGCGGCGGCGGCGTCGAACAGCAGCTGAACGCCACCCTGGCCGGCAAGGACGGCAAGATCCGCTACGCCCAGTCCGGCGGCCGCCAGGTGCCCACCGCGGGCTCCACCGAGACCCCGGCGGTGCCCGGCTCCGACGTCGAGCTCACGATCGACCGCGACATCCAGTGGGCCGCGCAGAACGCCATCACCGACCAGGTCGAGCAGTCGAAGGCGGACCGCGGCTACGTCATAGTGCAGGACACGCGCACCGGCGAGATCCTCGCGATGGCCAACTCGCCCGGCTTCGACCCCAACGACCTCTCCAAGGCCCACGCCGCGGACCTCGGCAACCCGGCCGTCCAGGACGCCTACGAGCCCGGCTCCACCGCCAAGGTCATGTCGATGGCCGCCGTGCTGGAGGAGAACGCCGCCACCCCGCTGACCCACGTCACCGTGCCCAACCGGCTGCACCGCGGCGACCGGCTGTTCCAGGACGACGTCGACCACGCCACCTGGTACCTCACGCTCAACGGCGTGCTCGCCAAGTCCAGCAACATCGGCACCATCCTGGCGACCGGCCAGCTCGGCAGGACGCAGGCCGAGACCAACCGGATCCTGTACTCGTACCTGCGCAAGTTCGGCATCGGCAGCCACACCGGGCTCGGCTTCCCCGGCGAGACCAAGGGCATCCTCGCCGCGCCCGGCACATGGTCGACCTCGCAGCAGTACACGATCCCTTTCGGCCAGGGGATGTCCCTCAACGCGCTGCAGGCCGCCTCGGTGTACTCCACGATCGCCAACGGCGGGGTCCGCGTCACGCCCACCCTGGTGCGCGGCGCCAGGGGGCCGGACGGTCGCTTCACTCCGGCCCAGCCGCCCGCCAGGTCGCGGGTCGTCAGCCAGAAGACGGCGAAGGCCCTCGCCCAGATGCTGGAGTCGGTCGTGGACGACGAACAGGGAACCGGCGCCAAGGCGCGCATCCCCGGCTACCGCGTCGCGGGCAAGACGGGCACCGCCAACCGCGTGGATCCGGCCACCGGCACCTACAAGGGATACACCTCGTCGTTCGCCGGGTTCGCGCCCGCCGACAACCCCCGGATCACCGTGTACTGCGCGATCCAGAACGCCACCGAGGGCAGTTACTTCGGCGGCCAGATCTGCGGTCCCGTCTTCAAGCAGGTCATGGAGTTCGCCCTGAAGACCCTGCAGGTCCCGCCGACCGGGGCGAAGGCCGCGAACCTCCCGGTCTCCTTCACGCCCTGACGGCCCGCGCCCGACCGGGCCGCCCCCGGCGGGCGGCCCGGGACGCGCCCCCGGCCGAGCCTCCCCCGCCCGCCCACGACCCCCGCCCGCCACTGTTCAGCGCCGAACAAGCCAGGAACCGAGCCCGTGACCATGATCACTCCCGACCCCGGGAAACCCGCACCGCCCGAGTCCCCCGCAGCGCCCTCGCTTCGCCCCCGGGCGGGTGCGCCCGGTACGCTCACCGCCGTGCCACACGCTGATCAGTCCCAAACCACCCAGAAGGGCGCTTCCGTGACATACCCGGGACCGCCGCGACCGGCCCAGGTCTCCGCCACACCCCTCGCGGACCTCGCCGATCAGCTGGGCGCCGCGCAGCCGGAGAGCGCCGCCGTCGAGGTCACGGGCATCACCCATGACTCGCGCGCGGTCCGCCCCGGCGACCTGTACGCCGCCCTTCCCGGGGCCCGCCTGCACGGCGCCGACTTCGTCACCCAGGCCGCGAGCCTGGGCGCGGTCGCCGTGCTGACCGATCCGGCCGGCGCCGAGCGCGTCGCCGCGACCGGTCTGCCGGCCCTGGTCGTCGACGACCCGCGCGGGCAGATGGGCGAGCTGGCGGCCACGATCTACGGGCGGCCCGGCCGCGGCCTGCTCCAGATCGGCATCACCGGCACCTCGGGCAAGACGACCACCGCGTACCTCGTCGAGGGCGGCCTGAAGGCCGTCAGGTCCACCGGGCTCATCGGCACCGTGGAGATGCGCATCGGCGACGAGCGCATCAAGTCCGAGCGCACCACCCCCGAAGCCACCGATCTGCAGGCCCTGTTCGCCGTCATGCGCGAGCGCGGCGTCGAGGCGGTCGCCATGGAGGTCTCCAGTCACGCCCTGGTCCTCGGCCGGGTCGACGGCTGCGTCTTCGACATCGCCGTGTTCAACAACCTCAGCCCGGAGCACATGGAGTTCCACTCCGGGATGGAGGACTACTTCCAGGCCAAGGCGCAGCTGTTCACCCGGAAACGCAGCAAACTCGGCGTGGTGAACTTCGACGACGAGTACGGCCGCCGGCTCATCGAGGAGGCGGAGGTCCCGGTCGTCACCTTCTCCGCCGAGGGCCATCCGGACGCCGACTGGCGCGCGGTCGACGTCGAGATCGGCCCGATGGACTCGACGTTCGCCGTGGTGGGCCCCGGCGGGGTGCGGGCGGCCGCCAGGGCGCCGCTGCCCGGCTCGTTCAACGTGGCGAACACCCTCGCCGCGATCGTCTCGCTCGCCGCCGCCGGCATCGACGCGCAGACCGCCGCCGACGGCGTCGCCGCCGTGCCGGGCGTGCCGGGCCGCCTGGAGCGGGTGGACGCCGGACAGCCCTATCTGGCGGTCGTCGACTACGCCCACAAGACGGACGCCGTCGAGTCGGTCCTGCGGGCCCTGCGCAAGGTCACCAAGGGCCGCCTGCACGTCGTCCTCGGCTGCGGCGGCGACCGGGACCGCACCAAGCGGGGCCCGATGGGCGCCGCCGTCGCCCGGCTGGCCGACACCGCCGTGCTGACCTCCGACAACCCCCGCTCCGAGGATCCGCTCGCGATCCTCGCGACCATGCTCGAAGGCGCGGCGTCCGTGCCCGCGCACGAACGCGGCGAGGTCCTGCTGTTCGAGGACCGGGCCGCCGCCGTCGCCGCGGTCGTGGCCCGCGCGCACGCCGGGGACACCGTGCTGGTCGCGGGCAAGGGCCATGAGCAGGGCCAGGACATCGCCGGCGTCGTCCGTCCGTTCGACGACCGCCAGGTGCTTCGCGAAGCTATCCAGCAGACCCAGGGATGAACTTGTGATCGCCCTCTCCCTCGCCGAGATCGCAGCAGTCGTCGGCGGGCAGACGCACGACATACCGGATCCGTCCGTGCGGGTCACCGGACCGGTCGTCCGGGACTCCCGCGAGGTGGAGCCCGGCAGCCTCTTCGTCGCCTTCGTCGGCGAACGCGTGGACGGCCACGACTACGCGGCCCAGGTCGTCGAGGCGGGTGCGGCGGCCGTGCTGGCCTCACGGCCCGTCGGCGTCCCCGCGATCGTCGTGGACGACGTCCAGGCGGCGCTGGGCGCCCTCGCCCGGCACGTCGTGCACGCCCTCGGCGCGACCCTCGTCGCGCTCACCGGCTCGGCCGGCAAGACCAGCACCAAGGACCTCGTCGCGCAGGTGCTCCGGCGCAAGGCGCCGACCGTGTTCACGCCCGGCTCGCTCAACAACGAGATCGGGCTGCCGCTGACGGCGCTGTCGGCCACCGAGGAGACCCGGTTCCTCGTCCTGGAGATGGGGGCCCGCGGGATCGGGCACATCCGCTACCTCACCGGTCTGACGCCCCCGCGGATCGGCCTCGTGCTGAACGTCGGCACCGCCCACATCGGCGAGTTCGGCGGCCGCGAACAGATCGCACAGGCAAAGGGCGAGTTGGTCGAGGCCCTTCCGCCGGCGAGCGAGGGCGGCATCGCGATCCTCAACGCCGACGACCCCGCGGTCCGCGCCATGGCCTCCCGTACACAGGCGAAGGTGGTCCTTTTCGGAGAGTCCGGCGAAGCGGACGTTCGGGCCGAGAACGTGCGACTCACGGACAGCGGACAGCCCGCCTTCAGCCTTCGCACACCCTCCGGGTGCAGCGATGTGACCATGCGCCTGTACGGTGAGCATCACGTGTCGAACGCGCTCGCCGCGGCCGCCGTCGCCCATGAGCTGGGCATGTCCGCGGAAGAGATCGCCACCGCGCTCTCCGAGGCGGGCTCCCTCTCCCGCTGGCGGATGGAGGTCACCGAGCGCCCGGACGGCGTGACGATCGTCAACGACGCCTACAACGCGAACCCCGAGTCCATGCGAGCCGCCCTGCGCGCGCTCGCCGCAATGGGCAAAGCCTCACAGGCGAGGGGGGGCCGGACCTGGGCGGTGCTCGGCAAGATGGCCGAGCTCGGGGACGAGGCGCTCGCCGAGCACGACGCGGTCGGACGGCTCGCCGTCCGGCTCAATGTCGGCAAGCTCGTCGCGGTCGGGGGCAGGGAAGCCGCCTGGCTGCAACTGGGCGCATATAACGAGGGTTCGTGGGGTGAGGAGTCGGTGCACGTGTCCGACGCACAGGCGGCTGTCGACCTGTTGCGCAGCGAGTTGCGCCCGGGGGACGTCGTGCTCGTGAAGGCGTCCCGTTCGGTCGGTCTCGAGAGCGTCGCGCAGGCGCTGCTCGCGACCGGCTCCGAGGGTGAGGTCGCCGCCCGATGATGAATCAGATCCTGTTCGCGGGTGTGATCGGCCTCTTCCTGACGCTGGTCGGCACGCCGCTGCTGATCAAGCTGCTGGCGCGCAAGGGCTACGGTCAGTACATCCGCGACGACGGCCCGCGCGAGCACGCCAGCAAACGCGGCACGCCGACCATGGGCGGCATCGCCTTCATCTTCGCGACGGTCGCCGCGTACTTCCTGTCCAAGGTGATCACCGGCAAGCCGCCGACCTACTCCGGTCTGCTGGTGCTGGGTCTGATGTGCGGCATGGGCCTGGTCGGCTTCCTCGACGACTACATCAAGATCGTCAAGCGTCGTTCGCTGGGTCTGCGGGCCAAGGCGAAGATGGCCGGCCAGCTGATCGTCGGCATCGCCTTCGCCGTTCTGTCGCTGCAGTTCTCCGACAACCGGGGCAACACGCCCGCCTCCACCAAGCTGTCGTTCATCACGGACTTCGGCTGGACGATCGGCCCCGTGCTGTTCGTGGTCTGGGCGCTGTTCATGATCCTGGCGATGTCCAACGGCGTGAACCTGACCGACGGTCTGGACGGCCTCGCCACCGGGGCCTCCGTCCTGGTCTTCGGCGCCTACACATTCATCGGCGTCTGGCAGTTCCAGGAGTCCTGCGCCAACGGCGAGACCCTGACCAACCCCAGCGCCTGCTACGAGGTGCGCGATCCGCTGGACCTCGCGGTCATCGCCTCCGCGCTGATGGGCGCCTGCCTCGGCTTCCTGTGGTGGAACACGTCCCCGGCCAAGATCTTCATGGGCGACACCGGTTCGCTGGCGCTCGGCGGCGTGCTCGCCGGTCTCGCGATCTGCTCCCGCACCGAGCTGCTGATCGCCCTCCTCGGCGGCCTGTTCGTGCTGATCACCATGTCGGTGGTCATCCAGGTCGGTTCCTTCAAGCTCACCGGCAAGCGCGTCTTCCGCATGGCGCCACTGCAGCACCACTTCGAACTCAAAGGCTGGTCCGAGGTCCTGGTCGTGGTCCGCTTCTGGATCATCCAGGGCATCTGTGTGATCGTCGGACTGGGTCTCTTCTACGCGGGATGGGCAGCGGACAAGTGACCGACTGGCAGGGGAAGAACGTCACCGTCGCCGGACTCGGCGTCTCCGGCGTCCCGGCGGCCAAGGTGCTGCACGGGCTCGGCGCACACGTCACCGTCGTCAACGACGGCGACGACGCCCGCGCGCGGGAGCAGGCCGCCGAACTGGAGGCGCTGGGCGTGACCGTGCGCCTCGGCGACGGGGACACCCTGCCCGACGGCGCCGAACTCGTCGTCACCGCGCCCGGCTGGAAGCCGGACAAGCCGCTGTTCACGGCGGCGCGGGAGGCCGGCGTGCCGGTCTGGGGCGACGTCGAACTCGCCTGGCGGCTCAGGGGGCTGGACGGCAGGCCGGCCGCCCCCTGGCTCTGCGTCACCGGCACCAACGGCAAGACGACCACCACCCGGATGCTGGCCTCGATCCTGGAGGCCGCCGGCCTGCGCACGGCCGCCGTCGGCAACATCGGCGTCTCGCTGCTGGACACGGTGGTCGGGGACCAGGAGTACGACGTCCTCGCCGTCGAACTCTCCAGCTACCAGCTGCACTGGGCGCCCTCGCTGCGCGCCCACTCCGCCGCCGTCCTCAACCTCGCCCCCGACCACCTCGACTGGCACGGCTCCATGGAGGCGTACGCCAGGGACAAAGGGCGCGTCTACCAGGGCAACCAGATCGCCTGTGTCTACAACGTGGCCGACAAGGCCACCGAGGACCTGGTGCGCGAGGCGGACGTCGAGGAGGGCTGCCGGGCCGTGGGCTTCACCCTCGGCGCTCCCGCCCCGTCGCAACTCGGCGTGGTGGACGGCATCCTGATCGACCGCGCCTTCGTCGAGAACCGGCACAAGAACGCCCAGGAGCTCGCCGAGGTCTCGGACGTCAACCCGCCGGCCCCGCACAACATCGCCAACGCCCTTGCCGCGGCGGCCCTCGCGCGCGCCTTCGGGGTGCCTGCCAGGGCCGTCCGGGACGGTCTGCGGGCCTTCACCCCGGACGCCCACCGCATCGCCCACGTGGCGGACGTGGACGGCGTCGCCTACGTCGACGACTCCAAGGCCACCAACACGCACGCGGCGCAAGCCTCGTTGGCGGCCTACCCGTCGATCGTCTGGATCGCGGGCGGACTCGCCAAGGGCGCGACCTTCGACGAGCTCGTGGCCGAGTCGGCCGCGCGCCTTCGCGCCGTGGTGCTCATCGGCGCCGACCGCGCCCTGATCCGTGAAGCCCTGGCGCGACACGCCCCGGAAGTACCCGTCGTCGACCTCGACCGGACCGACACTGGGGCGATGCTCGCGGCTGTCCGGGAGGCCCGGCGCCTGGCCGTCGCAGGCGACACGGTGCTCCTCGCCCCGGCCTGCGCCTCCATGGACATGTTCGTCAACTACAACCAGCGCGGTGACGCGTTCGCACAGGCCGTCCGCGAACTCGGCGCCTGACCCGGCCGCCTGCCGGGCGACCTTGGGAGGGACGCGTGGGACCGTCACGGCCGACGTACAGCGGACGACTCAGCGGGTACGGAGCGGAAGATGCCCGGTAGCCGTACCGGGCGTCGTCCGCCCGTGCAGCGGACCGTCCGCCGACCCCCGGCCCTCTCCCGGGCGGGCCGGGACAACCTGGTACGACGGTTCCACACGCGTGCCAGGAAGGCCTGGGACCGCCCGCTGACGGCCTACTACCTGATCTTCGGCGGCAGTCTGCTGATCACCGTGCTGGGCCTCGTGATGGTCTACTCGGCCTCCCAGATCACCGCGCTGCAGATGTCGTTGCCGGGTTCGTTCTTCTTCCGCAAACAGTTCCTGGCCGCCTCCATCGGCGCCGTGCTGCTGTTCGTCGCGTCGCGGATGCCGGTGAAGCTGCACCGCGGGCTCGCCTATCCGATCCTCGCGGTCGCCGTCTTCCTCATGGCCCTGGTGCAGGTGCCGGGGATAGGGATGTCGGTCAACGGCAACCAGAACTGGATCTCGCTCGGCGGCTCCTTCCAGATCCAGCCCAGCGAGTTCGGCAAGCTCGCGCTGGTGCTGTGGAGCGCCGATCTGCTCGCCCGCAAACAGGAGAGGAACCTGCTCGCGCAGTGGAAGCACATGCTGGTGCCGCTGGTGCCGGTCGCGTTCATGCTGCTCGGGCTGATCATGCTGGGCGGCGACATGGGCACGGCGATCATCCTGACGGCGATCCTGTTCGGCCTGCTGTGGCTGGCGGGGGCGCCCACCCGGCTCTTCGTCGGGGTCCTGTCGATCGCCGCCACCCTCGGCGTGATCCTCATCAAGACCAGCCCGAACCGCATGGCCCGCCTGCAGTGCATCGGCGCCACCGACCCCGGCCCGGGCGACGCCTGCTGGCAGGCCGTGCACGGGATCTACGCCCTGGCCTCCGGCGGGATCTTGGGCTCCGGCCTCGGCGCGAGTGTGGAGAAATGGGGGCAACTCCCCGAAGCGCACACCGACTTCATCTTCGCCGTCACCGGCGAGGAACTGGGCCTCGCGGGGACGCTGTCGGTGCTCGCCCTGTTCGCGGCTCTAGGCTATGCGGGTATCCGCGTGGCCGGACGCACGGAGGACCCCTTCGTGAGGTACGCCGCGGGAGGTGTGACCACCTGGATCACCGCTCAAGCGGTGATCAACATCGGTGCGGTGCTCGGCCTGCTGCCGATCGCCGGCGTCCCCCTCCCGCTGTTCTCCTACGGGGGCTCCGCCCTGCTGCCGACCATGTTCGCCATCGGGCTGCTGATCGCCTTCGCACGCGACGAGCCCGCTGCGCGGGCGGCGCTTGCGATGCGGCATCCCCGCTTTGGTAGAAAGCGGGGGTCGGGGGGCTCGGCGTTCGACCGGAGTCCCCGGAGATGGAACACGATGCGACGGCGTGCCTCGGCGGCGCGCCCGTCCGGAGAGCGGTGAATTTCGGTGCATGTCGTACTCGCTGGTGGGGGGACCGCCGGCCACATCGAGCCCGCGCTCGCCCTCGCGGACGCCCTGCGCAGGCAGGACCCCGGTGTGGGGATCACGGCCCTGGGCACGGAGCGCGGCCTGGAGACCACGCTCGTTCCGCAGCGGGGCTACGAGCTCGCGCTGATCCCCGCCGTGCCGCTGCCGCGCAAGCCCACCCCTGAGCTGATCACCGTTCCGGGCCGGCTGCGCGGCACGATCAAGGCCGCCGAGCAGATCCTGGAGCGCACCAAGGCGGACGCCGTCGTCGGCTTCGGCGGTTACGTGGCCCTGCCCGGCTACCTGGCCGCCAAGCGCCTCGGTGTGCCGATCGTCGTCCACGAGGCCAACGCCCGCCCCGGCCTGGCCAACAAGATCGGTTCGCGCTACGCGGCCCGGGTCGCCGTCTCCACGCCCGACAGCAAGCTGCGCGACGCCCGCTACATCGGCATCCCGCTGCGCCGCTCCATCGCCACCCTGGACCGCGCCGCGGCCCGCCCCGAGGCCCGGCACATGTTCGGCCTCGACCCCAACCTGCCGACCCTGCTGGTCTCCGGCGGCTCCCAGGGCGCCCGCCGCCTGAACGAGGTCGTCCAGCAGGTCGCGCCCTGGCTGCAGCAGGCCGGCATCCAGATCCTGCACGCGGTCGGGCCGAAGAACGAACTGCCGCATGTGCAGCAGATGCCGGGGATGCCCCCGTACATCCCGGTACCGTACGTCGAGCGGATGGACCTCGCGTACGCCGCCGCCGACATGATGCTGTGCCGGGCGGGCGCGATGACCGTCGCCGAGCTCTCCGCCGTCGGACTTCCGGCCGCCTACGTTCCGCTGCCCATCGGCAACGGCGAACAGCGGCTGAACGCCCAGCCGGTGGTCAAGGCGGGCGGCGGACTGCTGGTCGACGACGCGGAACTGACCCCCGAGTGGGTCCGGGAGACCGTCCTTCCCGTCCTCGCCGACCCGCACCGGCTGTACGAGATGTCCCGCGCGGCCAGCGAGTTCGGCCGCCGCGACGCCGACGACCTGCTCGTCGGCCTGGTGTACGAGGCGATCGCCGCCTCTCGTGCACACCGTTAGGCACGTCTGACGAAAGGGCAGGGAGCGTGGCCGGATCAGACACCGCCGAGCGCGGTGCACGCCAGCAGGAGTCGTCCGGCCCGCCCCTCGTCCGGCGGCCGGGACCGCGTCGGCTTCGTACGATCATCATCCTGGCGTGCGCCGTCGTGCTCCTGGGCGCCGGCGCCGTCTGGGTGTTGTACGGCTCGCAGTGGCTGCGGGTGCGCAGCGTCGCCGTCTCGGGAACCGCGGTGCTGACGCCGCAGCAGGTGCGCGAGGCCGCCGACGTACCCGTCGGGGCGCCGTTGGTCTCCGTCGACACCGACGCGATCGAGGCGCGGCTGCGCAGGGAACTGCACCGGATCGACTCGGTGGACGTGGTCCGTTCCTGGCCGCACGGGATCGATCTGAAAGTGACCGAACGCACTCCGGTTCTGCTGGTGCGCAAAGGATCGAAGTTCGTGGAAGTGGACCACGAAGGCGTCCGTTTCGCCACGGTTTCCCAAGCTCCCGGCGGGGTGCCGCTTCTCGAGACGGCCGTGTCCTCCTCGCGTTCGGCCGCCGCGAGTCTGCGCCGGTTCGGCGAGGAGCGACTGGTGCGGGAGGCGGTCGCGGCCGCCGGCTCCCTTCCGGCCGCCGTCGCCCGGGAGACCCGGCTCGTCAAGGTCCGCTCCTACGACGACATCTCGCTGGAGCTGGGACACGGCCGCACGGTCGCCTGGGGGAGCGCCGAGCAGGGCGCCGCGAAGGGCCGCGCACTGACCGCTCTGATGAAAGCGGCACCGACCGCCCGGCACTTCGACGTGAGCGCTCCCACCGCCCCCGCGTCATCGGGGAGTTGACGCACATTCGCGCAGGCCAGCACCCTGGTTGGGCAGCGACACGGCTGATCACATAGGGTGAAAAGAAAAACGGGAGGTTCGGCGTGTTCGTTGAACGGGCGCCACTTGTCGACTTAGTGTCCTGTTCAGAAGACTTCAAGGAACGGACACACTGGTAACCCTAAACTTCAGCGTTAGGGTTCGGGTCGGCGAAACGGACCGTCCCATTCGGCATCAGTCGTCGCATCGCATCACCTGCGAGACGACGACACGTAACTCGAGGCGAGAGGCCTTCGACGTGGCAGCACCGCAGAACTACCTCGCAGTCATCAAAGTCATCGGTGTCGGCGGCGGTGGTGTCAATGCCATCAACCGGATGATCGAGGTCGGTCTCAAGGGCGTCGAGTTCATCGCCATCAACACCGACGCGCAGGCGCTGTTGATGAGCGACGCCGACGTCAAGCTCGACGTCGGCCGCGAACTCACCCGCGGACTCGGCGCCGGCGCCAACCCGGCCGTCGGCCGCAAGGCGGCCGAGGATCACCGCGAGGAGATCGAGGAGGTCCTCAAGGGGGCCGACATGGTCTTCGTGACGGCCGGCGAGGGCGGCGGCACCGGCACCGGCGGCGCGCCCGTCGTGGCCAACATCGCACGCAACCTCGGCGCCCTCACCATCGGCGTGGTCACCCGCCCCTTCACCTTCGAGGGCCGGCGCCGCGCCAACCAGGCCGAGGACGGCATCGCCGAACTCCGCGAAGAGGTCGACACCCTCATCGTCATCCCCAACGACCGCCTGCTGTCCATCTCGGACCGCCAGGTCTCGGTCCTGGACGCCTTCAAGTCGGCCGACCAGGTCCTGCTCTCCGGCGTCCAGGGCATCACCGACCTGATCACCACCCCGGGCCTGATCAACCTCGACTTCGCCGACGTGAAGTCGGTCATGTCCGAGGCCGGTTCGGCCCTCATGGGCATCGGCTCGGCCCGTGGGGACGACCGTGCGGTGGCCGCCGCCGAGATGGCGATCTCCTCGCCGCTCCTCGAGGCCTCCATCGACGGCGCCCGGGGCGTCCTGCTCTCCATCTCCGGCGGCTCCGACCTCGGCCTGTTCGAGATCAACGAGGCCGCCCAGCTGGTCAGCGAGGCCGCCCACCCCGAGGCCAACATCATCTTCGGCGCGGTCATCGACGACGCGCTCGGCGACGAGGTCCGGGTCACCGTGATCGCGGCCGGCTTCGACGGGGGCCAGCCCCCGGCCCGCCGGGAGACCGTCATGGGGTCGTCCTCGTCCTCGGCCCGCCGGGAGGAGCCCACTCCGGTACGGCAGCCCGAGAGCCGTCCGTCGTTCGGCTCGCTCGGCAGCGTCACACCGAAGGAGGAGCCGGAGCCGGCCCCCGAGCCGGTGGCCGACCTCTCGGTCTCCCCGCCGGTGCCGCCGTCGCGGACCTACACGGACAGCGCGGCCGAGGAACTGGACGTGCCGGACTTCCTGAAGTGATAGGACAGCGCGAGAGCGTGAGCGGCGCGCACTTCGCCTTCACCGACCGGTGGGGCGGGGTGAGCGCCGCTCCGTATGAGCAGCTCAACCTCGGCGGAGCGGTCGGTGACGATCCCGACGCCGTGCACGACAACCGTGGGCTGGCCGCCGAGTCGCTCGGTCTGGAACCGGGCCGGGTCGTCTGGATGAACCAGGTGCACGGCAACGAGGTGGCCGAGGTCGCCGGTCCGTGGACCGACCCGCACATCCCCGCGGTCGACGCCCTGGTGACCGCGACCTCCGGGCTCGCTCTCGCCGTGCTGACGGCGGACTGCGTCCCGGTGCTGCTCGCCGACCCGGTGGCCCGGGTGGTCGCCGCCGCCCACGCGGGTAGGCCCGGCATGGTCGCCGGGATCGTGCCCGCCGCGGTCGACGCCATGAAGAAGCTCGGCGCCGACCCCGCCCGGATCGTGGCCCGCACCGGGCCCGCCGTGTGCGGCCGGTGCTACGAGGTGCCGGAGCCGATGCGCGCCGAGGTGGCCGCCGTCGAGGCGGCGGCGCACGCCCAGACGAGCTGGGGCACTCCCGCGGTCGACGTGACCGCCGGCGTGCATGCGCAGCTCGACCGGCTCGGGGTGCACGACCGGGCGGCCTCGCCCGTGTGCACTCGGGAGTCGGACGATCACTTCTCGTACCGCCGCGATCGCACCACGGGGCGACTCGCGGGATATGTCTGGCTGGACTGATGCACATGACGCACCGTGAGGACGAACTCGCCGCGAATCTGGCGACAGTTCGCGAGCGCATCGCCGCCGCGTGCTCTGCGGCCGGGCGCCCCCGGGAGGACGTGACCCTGATCGTGGTCACCAAGACCTACCCGGCGAGCGATGTGCGGATCCTGTCGGAGCTCGGCGTACGGCACGTCGCCGAGAACAAGGACCAGGACGCGGCGCCCAAGGCGGCCGAGTGCTCCGACCTGCCGCTCAGCTGGCACTTTGTGGGCCAGTTGCAGACCAACAAGGTCCGATCCGTGGTGGGTTACGCGGACGTGGTGCAGTCCGTGGACCGCGCCAGGCTGGTGACGGCCCTGTCGAAGGAGGCCCTACGGGCCGGCCGTGAGGTGGGCTGCCTCATCCAGGTCGCCCTGGACGCCGGGTCGAGCGAGCGCGGCGAGCGCGGCGGCGTCGCCCCGGGCGGCGTCCGGGAGTTGGCCGACCTGATCGCCGGCTCGCCGGGGCTGCGGATCGACGGACTGATGACCGTCGCACCTCTGACCGGGGAGTACGCGGGGCGGCAACGGGCGGCGTTCGGGCGGTTGATGGATTTGTCGACTGACCTGCGCCGAGCCCATCCGGCTGCGAACATGGTGTCGGCAGGGATGAGTGCGGACCTCGAGGAGGCCGTGGCAGCCGGAGCGACACATGTACGCGTAGGTACCGCGGTACTCGGAGTCCGCTCCCGGCTCGGGTAACGTCGCCAGGAAGTCGGACCACAGCAGAAAATATGGTCATTACCGCCGAAAGGCGGACACAAGGGCCACGTGGATCGCGGGACTTGGCAGTCGGAAGTCGATCCACCACAGAGCGGAGGACTCAGAGAATGGCCGGCGCGATGCGCAAGATGGCGGTCTACCTCGGCCTCGTGGAGGACGATGGGTACGACGGCCGGGGATTCGACCCCGACGACGACTTCGAACCCGAGCTCGACCCGGAACCAGAGCGGGATCACCGGCGACACGAGCCGTCCCACCAGTCACACGGTACGCATCAGTCCCAAAGGGACGAAGAGGTGCGAATCGTGCAGCCGCCCGCGCCGCGTGAGCCGGTGGCCCGATCCGCTTCGCTCCCCGCGGAATCCGGACGTCCGGCGCGTATCGCGCCCGTGGCATCCATCACACAAGAACGTCAGTCCCTGGAGAAGAACGCACCGGTGATCATGCCCAAGGTCGTGTCGGAACGAGAGCCGTACCGGATCACCACACTTCACCCCCGGACCTACAACGAGGCCCGTACCATCGGGGAACACTTCCGTGAGGGCACCCCGGTGATCATGAATCTGACCGAGATGGATGACACGGACGCGAAGCGACTTGTCGACTTTGCGGCCGGTTTGGTGTTTGGTCTTCACGGCAGCATCGAGCGGGTGACGCAGAAGGTGTTCCTGTTGTCGCCTGCTAACGTCGATGTCACGGCGGAGGACAAGGCCCGCATCGCAGAGGGCGGGTTCTTCAACCAGAGCTGAGACGCAAGACCGGAACAAGCAGTACAGAGCAGTGCAGAGCAGGGGAGAGGGAAGCACCGAACATGAGCGTGGTCCTGGATGTCGTCTACATCGCGCTGATGGTGTTCCTCATCGTGCTCATCTTCCGGTTGGTCATGGACTACGTCTTCCAGTTCGCCCGCTCATGGCAGCCCGGCAAGGCGATGGTGGTCGTTCTGGAGGCCACTTACACTGTCACCGATCCACCGCTCAAGCTTCTGCGGCGGGTCATCCCGCCGTTGCGTCTCGGGGGCGTGGCGCTCGACCTGTCCTTCTTCGTACTGATGATCATCGTCTACATCCTGATCTCGATCGTGAGCCGGCTGTGAGCGATGTGAACTACCGTCTTGCCGATGCCGACGACTACGTTGAGGTGAAGAGATGCCGTTGACCCCCGAGGACGTGCGGAACAAGCAGTTCACGACCGTCCGCCTCCGAGAAGGCTATGACGAGGACGAGGTCGATGCCTTCCTCGATGAGGTCGAAGCCGAACTGACGCGCCTGCTCCGCGAGAACGAGGACCTGCGCGCCAAGCTGGCCGCGGCCACGCGCGCTGCTGCCCAGAACCAGCAGAACATGCGCAAGCCCCCCGAGCAGGACCAGCAGCAGGGCGGCATGCCCCAGCAGGGTGGTATGCAGCAGCAGGGTGGCATGCAGCAGGGTGGCATGCAGCAGGGCGGTATGCAGCAAGGCGGTATGCAGCAAGGCGGAATGCCTCAGCAGGGGATGCCTCCGCAGGGCATGGGGCAGCAGGGCATGCGAGGTCCCGGCGCTCCGGTGCCCGCCGGCATATCTGGCCCGCCGCAGCAGCAGATGGGCGGCCCCATGGGAGGCCCGCCCCAGCTGCCGAGCGGTGCGCCGCAGCTGCCCGCCGGTCCCGGCGGACAGGGTGGCCCGCAGGGTCCCGGCCCGATGGGCCAGGGTCCGATGGGCCAGGGCCCCATGGGTCAGGGTCCGATGGGCCAGGGCCCCATGGGCCAGGGCATGGGCGGCCAGTCCCCCATGCAGCAGCAGATGGGTGGTCCGATGGGCGGCCCCATGGGCGGTCCGATGGGCGGCCCCGGTCAGGGTCCGGGTGGCGACAGCGCCGCGCGTGTCCTCTCGCTGGCTCAGCAGACCGCCGACCAGGCGATCGCCGAGGCGCGTTCCGAGGCCAACAAGATCGTCGGAGAGGCGCGTTCGCGTGCCGAGGGTCTCGAGCGCGACGCCCGTGCCAAGGCCGACGCCCTGGAGCGGGACGCGCAGGAGAAGCACCGCGTCGCGATGGGCTCCCTGGAGTCCGCCCGCGCCACGCTGGAGCGCAAGGTCGAGGACCTGCGCGGCTTCGAGCGCGAGTACCGCACGCGCCTGAAGTCGTACCTCGAGTCCCAGCTGCGTCAGCTGGAGACCCAGGCCGACGACTCCCTCGCGCCGCCGCGCACCCCGGCCACGGCCTCCCTGCCGCCGTCCCCGGCGCCCTCGATGGCTCCGGCCGGCGCCAGCGCCCCGTCCTACGGCAGCAACCCGGGCATGGGTGCTCCCAGCCCGGCCGCTCCGTCCTACGGCGGTCAGCAGCAGATGTCCCCGGCGATGACTCAGCCGATGGCTCCGGTACGTCCGCAGGGTCCCTCCCCGATGGGCCAGGCTCCCTCGCCGATGCGCGGTTTTCTCATCGACGAGGACGACAACTGACGGCCAGTAGTACGCCTTAGGCGTCGGCAGCGTTCAAAGGGCGGGACCCCGGATCATCATCCGGGGTCCCGCCCTTTTTACGCGCGTTGCGACCGAGTACGGCCGGCCTGCGTGCCAAGGGGGGTGCAAACGGGAGCAGCTGTGGGAGGCCGGGCAGGCCGATGCGGAGACGCTGCGGGCACGGCAGCGGGTGGCGGCGGGGCCCGGCGGCATCCGGCCTGTGCGGGTCTCCCGGTCCTGCCGGACGGTATGTCGGCGGGGCGGGGCAGGGCGGGCGCGGAGCCGGAGCCGTGGTACGCCCGGCTCCCGGAAGGAGGCGGCGGGCGCCGGGGTCCGGACCGGCTGAGGTGCGGCGCCGGCCGTGCGCGTGCGCCGAGGGCAGGACCGGGCCGGCATCGAGGGGGCGTCGCCGCAGCGGGCTCCGGCCGCGCGGTCGTCCGGGCGATGTCCGGTGCGACGCGGGATGCCCCCGTCGCCCGCCACCCGCCGCCCGCCGCCGGCGTGAGGGTGCCCTTCGACGCGGACCCGTCCTGCACCGTCTGCGCCGTGACCGTTCCGCCGGAACGGGCGCGGGGCCCGGCTCCCTGAGGATCCGGGCCCCGCGTCGTACGGCGTTACGCCTTGCGCAGGCGGAACGTCAGCGTCAGGGCCTCGTCCGTGAACGCGGCGCCGTAGGAGCCGTCCGCCTCGCCCTGGGCGAAGTCCGTGGCGAGGACCTCGTCGGCGATGAGACCGGCGTGCCCGGACAGGGCGTCGACGGTCGCCCGGTCGCTCGCGCTCCAGCGCAGCGCGATGCGGTCGGCGACGTCCAGGCCGCTGTTCTTGCGGGCCTCCTGGATCAGGCGGATCGCGTCGCGGGCCAGGCCCGCACGGCGCAGCTCCTCGGTGATCTCCAGGTCGAGGGCGACCGTGGCGCCGGAGTCGGAGGCGACCGACCAGCCCTCGCGCGGGGTCTCGGTGATGATCACCTCGTCGGGGGCCAGGGCGACCGTCTCGCCGTCGACGTCCACCGACGCCGTGCCCTCGCGCAGGGCGAGGGAGAGCGCGGCCGCGTCGGCGTTCGCGACGGCCTTGGCCACGTCCTGGACGCGCTTGCCGAACCGCTTGCCCAGGGCGCGGAAGTTGGCCTTGGCGGTCGTGTCGACCAGTGACCCGCCCACCTCGGAGAGCGAGGCCAGCGACTCGACGTTCAACTCCTCCGTGATCTGCGCGTGCAGCTCGGGGGAGAGGGCGTCGAAACCGGCGGCGGCGACCAGCGCGCGGCGCAGCGGCTGGCGGGTCTTCACGCCGGACTCCGCGCGCGTGGCGCGGCCCAGCTCCACCAGGCGGCGGACCAGGACCATCTGCTTCGACAGCTCCGGGTCGATCGCCGAGAGGTCCGCCTCGGGCCAGGAGGACAGGTGCACCGACTCCGGGGCGCCGGGGGTGACCGGCGCGATCAGGTCCTGCCAGACCCGCTCGGTGATGAACGGGGTCAGCGGCGCCATCAGCTTGGTGACCGTCTCGACGACCTCGTGCAGGGTGCGCAGCGCCGCCTTGTCGCCCTGCCAGAAGCGGCGGCGCGAGCGGCGGACGTACCAGTTGGACAGGTCGTCGACGAACGCGGAGAGCAGCTTGCCGGCGCGCTGGGTGTCGTAGGCCTCCAGCGCCTGGGTCACCTGGTCGGTGAGGGCGTGGAGCTCGGACAGCAACCAGCGGTCGAGCAGCGGGCGGTCGGCCGGGGCCGGGTCGGCCCCGCTGGGCGCCCAGCCGGCCGTACGGGCGTACAGGGCCTGGAAGGCGACCGTGTTCCAGTACGTCAGGAGCGTCTTGCGGACGACCTCCTGGATGGTGCCGTGGCCCACCCGGCGGGCCGCCCACGGGGAGCCGCCGGCCGCCATGAACCAGCGGACCGCGTCGGCGCCGTGCTGGTCCATCAACGGGATGGGCTGCAGGATGTTGCCGAGGTGCTTGGACATCTTGCGGCCGTCCTCGGCGAGGATGTGACCGAGGCAGACGACGTTCTCGTACGAGGACTTGTCGAAGACCAGCGTGCCGACCGCCATCAGCGTGTAGAACCAGCCGCGCGTCTGGTCGATGGCCTCGGAGATGAACTGGGCCGGGTAGCGGGACTCGAAGAGGTCCTTGTTCTTGTACGGGTAGCCCCACTGCGCGAACGGCATCGAACCCGAGTCGTACCAGGCGTCGATGACCTCCGGCACGCGCGTGGCCGTCTCGCCGCAGCCGTCGTGCGGACAGGCGAAGGTGACGGCGTCGATGAACGGGCGGTGCGGGTCCAGCTCCGACTGGTCCGTGCCGGTGAGCTCGGTGAGCTCCGCGCGCGAGCCGACGACGGTGAGGTGGTCGTCCTCGCAGCGCCAGATGGGCAGCGGGGTGCCCCAGTAGCGGCTGCGCGACAGGGCCCAGTCGATGTTGTTGTTCAGCCAGTCGCCGAAACGGCCGTGCTTGACGGTGTCGGGGAACCAGTTGGTCTTCTCGTTCTCCTGCAGCAGGCGGTCCTTGACGGCCGTCGTGCGGATGTACCAGGAGGGCTGCGCGTAGTACAGGAGCGCGGTGTGGCAGCGCCAGCAGTGGGGGTAGCTGTGCTCGTAGGGGATGTGCTTGAACAGCAGGCCGCGCTGCTGGAGGTCCTCGGTGAGCTGTTCGTCCGCCTTCTTGAAGAAGACGCCGCCGACCATCGGGACGGACTCCTCGAAGGTGCCGTCCGGGCGGACCGGGTTCACCACGGGCAGACCGTAGGAGCGGCAGACCTTGAGGTCGTCCTCGCCGAAGGCGGGGGACTGGTGGACCAGACCGGTGCCGTCCTCGGTGGTGACGTACTCGGCGTTGACGACATAGTGCGCCTCGGCCGGGAACTCCACGAGCTCGAACGGACGTTGATAGGTCCAGCGCTCCATTTCGGCGCCGGTGAAGGTCTGGCCGGTGGTCTCCCAGCCCTCGCCGAGCGCCTTGGCGAGCAGCGGCTCGGCGACGACGAGCTTCTCCTCGCCGTCGGTGGCGACGACGTAGGTGACCTCCGGGTGCGCGGCCACGGCCGTGTTGGACACCAGGGTCCACGGGGTCGTCGTCCACACCAGGAGCGCTGCCTGGCCTGCCAGCGGACCGGAGGTGAGCGGGAAACGGACGTACACGGACGGGTCGACGACCGTCTCGTAGCCCTGGGCCAGTTCGTGGTCGGACAGGCCGGTGCCGCAGCGGGGGCACCAGGGGGCGACGCGGTGGTCCTGGACCAGCAGGCCCTTGTTGAAGATCTCCTTCAGCGACCACCAGACCGACTCGATGTACTCGGGGTCCATCGTGACGTAGGCGTCGTCGAGGTCGACCCAGTAGCCCATGCGGGTCGTGAGGTCGGAGAAGGCGTCGGTGTGCCGGAGCACGGACTCGCGGCACCGGGCGTTGAAGTCGGCGATGCCGTACGCCTCGATGTCCTTCTTGCCGCTGAAGCCGAGCTCCTTCTCGACCGCCAGCTCCACCGGGAGGCCGTGGCAGTCCCAGCCGGCCTTGCGGGCCACGTGGTAGCCGCGCATGGTGCGGAAGCGGGGGAAGACGTCCTTGAAGACGCGCGCCTCGATGTGGTGGGCGCCCGGCATGCCGTTCGCGGTGGGCGGGCCCTCGTAGAACACCCACTCGGGGCGGCCCTGGGACTGCTCCAGGCTCTTGGCGAAGATCTTCTGCTCGCGCCAGAAGTCGAGCACCGCGTGCTCGAGGGCGGGCAGGTCGACCTGGGCGGGCACCTGGCGGTACTGCGGCGTTGTCATCTGCGAGCTTCCTCCGGCGGACGTGCTGCCTTCCGTCGGAGGGACGAGAGCCTTCTTGCCTGTCTACGCCGTGTGCGGCGCGCTCCCGCGGTACCACCCTCCTTGGCCCTCCGGGGCGTGCTGCGCTCCGGTGAGCCCCCTCATTGGGGTCGCGATGCCGGGTCTACCAACCCCTGCGGGGTCTTCTTCCGGCGGCTCCGGGGTGATCTTCACGTCGCGCTCGCCCCCGGGCTTCCACCGTCCCCGGGTCGCTCTGGGCTGCGTACGCCGCTACTCGTCCCCATCCACGCTTCTCGCTGCGCCCAGTGTACGGCTCGACGACGACAGCGGCCGACCGGTTTACGGGGGCGGCGGGCGCGGTGGGCGCGTGCGTCCCAGATGCCCCGAATGGTGGCTGAATGTGGAGGTGCACGTGTTCGGATCGCGGGACGTCCGGCTCGGCGGATTACCCGGCGGGGAGCTGGGCACAACGCAGGCAGGCTTGCCGCGTGGCGTGCGCGAGGCGGGCGAATCGGGCGGTGTGCCCCGTTGCCGCGGGCTCCAAGTCGATTTATCGTCCCAGCACGATTCGCGTGCAAGATCACATATGTGAAGGGGCCGCGGCCATGGTGGCGAAGAAGACGGCCGTTCAGCAGTCGGCGTCCGGAAGGGACACGGGCGCCTCCGGCGCGGCCGGGGATCTGAAGGCCGGGCGGGCCGTGAAGACGGTGCGGTCGGCCGCCGCGGAGGGGACCGGGAAGACGACGGCCGGGAAGACGACGGCCGGGAAGGCGACGGCCGGGAAGGCGGCCGCCGCGAAGAAGTCCACGGCGAAGAAGACCGCCGCGGCGGGGACCGCCCAGGAGGGGGCCGCCGGGAAGAAGGCGGTCGCCGACCGGGCTCTCGCCAAGAAGGCCGTCGCCAAGAAGGCCGTCGCCGGGAAGACGGCCGTCAGGAAGGCGACTGCGAAGAAGGCGGTCCCCGGGAAGGCGGTCCCCGGGAAGGCGGTCCCCGGGAAGGCGGTCCCCGGGAAGGCCGCCGCCAAGAAGGCGGCGGCCAAGAAGGTCGCCGGTGCCAAGGGCGTGGCCGCGACCAGTGCGGGCAGGAAGAACACGGCCAAGAAGGTGGGCGCGGCCTCGGCCGCGGAGCAGACGGGAGCCACGACTGTGGTTGCGAAGAAGACTCCGGGTACGGCCATGGCGGCGAAGACCGCCGTCCCCAAGGCACGCCTCGCCGCGGCGGAGCCGGGCGAGCTCGCGGTGCGCCCGGGCGAGGAGCCCTGGACGCCCGAGGAGGTGGAGGAGGCGCGCGCGGAGCTGCAGTCCGAGATGGAGCGGCTGCGCGCGGAACTCGCCTCGTCCGAGGCGGCCCTGGTGGGCCTGATGCGCGACTCGGGGGACGGCGCCGGCGACGACCAGGCCGACACCGGCACCAAGAACATCACGCGCGAGCACGAACTGGCGCTGGCCGCCAACGCGCGCGAGATGCTGATCCAGACCGAGCACGCCCTGGAACGGCTGGACGCCGGCACCTACGGCCTGTGCGAGAACTGCGGGAACGCCATCGGCAAGGCCCGGATGCAGGCATTCCCGCGGGCCACGCTGTGCGTCGAGTGCAAGCAGAAGCAGGAGCGCCGGTACTGATCACCTGACGGCCGGGGGGTGTGCCGTACCCTCGTCCTCAGTCAGGCACCTAGGTTGAGGGACTCACGTGGCAGAGGCGGAGCGCGTCATCGGTACGCCGGACCCCCCAGAGACGGGATCCGAGCCGGAGCAGTCGTCCGGCCCGGCCGGGCACGAGAGCACCGGGACGCGGCCCAGGGGCAAGCGCCGCATCGCCGTGCTCTTCGTCGTGTCCGCGTTCGCTTACGCGCTCGACCTGGTGAGCAAGATGCTCGTGGTCGCCAAACTGGAGCATCATGCGCCGATCGAGATCGTCGGGGACTGGCTCCGGTTCGAGGCCATCCGCAACGCCGGCGCGGCCTTCGGCTTCGGCGAGGCCTTCACCGTGATCTTCACGGTGATCGCCGCGGCCGTGATCGTGGTGATCGCCCGGCTCGCCCGCAAGCTCTACAGCCTGCCCTGGGCGATCGCCCTGGGCCTGCTGCTGGGCGGTGCGCTGGGCAACCTCACCGACCGGATCTTCCGCACTCCGGGGGTCTTCGAGGGCGCGGTCGTGGACTTCATCGCGCCGAAGCACTTCGCGGTCTTCAACCTCGCCGACTCGGCGATCGTGTGCGGCGGCATCCTGATCGTGCTGCTCTCCTTCCGGGGGCTGGACCCGGACGGGACCGTCCACAAGGACTGAGATCCGACCGGGATCCGGGGCGATCGTCCACAGGCCCGTACGGCGGTGTCGCGCCCGTCCGGCATACTCGACGGGTGAGCACGATTCCCGAGATCCGTACCCTGCCCGTGCCGGACGGCCTGGAGGGCGAGCGCGTCGACGCCGCCATCTCCCGCATGTTCGGCTTCTCCCGTACGAAGGCCGCCGAGCTGGCCGCGGCGGGGAAGGTCACGGTCGACGGCTCGGTGGTCGGCAAGTCGGAGCGGGTCAGCGGCGGCGCCTGGCTGGAGGTCGAGATGCCGCAGGCCCCGGCGCCGGTGCAGATCGTCGCCGAGCCGGTCGAGGGCATGGAGATCGTCCATGACGACGACGACGTGGTCGTCATCGTCAAGCCGGTCGGCGTGGCCGCGCATCCCTCGCCCGGCTGGAGCGGGCCGACGGTGATCGGCGGGCTGGCCGCGGCCGGCTACCGGATCTCCACCTCCGGCGCGGCCGAGCGGCAGGGCATCGTGCACCGGCTCGACGTCGGCACGTCCGGTCTGATGGTCGTGGCCAAGTCGGAGCGGGCGTACACGTCGCTGAAGCGCCAGTTCAAGGAGCGCACGGTCGACAAGCGGTACCACACGCTCGTCCAGGGCCACCCCGACCCGACCAGCGGCACCATCGACGCCCCCATCGGCCGCCACCCCCAGCACGACTACAAGTGGGCGGTCACCGCCGAGGGCAAGCCGTCCGTCACGCACTACGACCTGATCGAGGCCTTCCGCGCGGCCTCCCTGCTGGACGTGAAGCTGGAGACGGGCCGCACGCACCAGATCCGCGTGCACATGGCAGCCCACCGCCACCCCTGCGTCGGCGACCTGACGTACGGCGCCGACCCCACCCTCGCCAAGCGGCTGGGCCTGACCCGGCAGTGGCTGCACGCCGTGCGGCTGGGCTTCGAGCACCCCGGCGACGGGCAGTGGGCCGAGTTCGCCAGCGACTACCCCGAGGACCTGGCCAAGGCACTCGACCAGGTCCGCGAGGAAACCTACGGATGAGCGGCTCGCGGGCGTACGAGGTGCGCGTCGCCGAGGACCTCGCCGACCGGGAGGCCTGCTTCGCCGTCCGCAAGGAGGTCTTCGTCGGCGAGCAGGGCGTGCCCGAGGACCTGGAGTACGACGAGCACGACGCCCACGCCGTGCACGTGCTGGCGGTCGGCGAGGACGGGCGGCCGCTCGGCGCCGGGCGGCTGCTGCACGGCGAGGCGGCCGCGGCCAGGACGGGCGATCCGTCGGTGGGCTCGCTGGGGCGGCTCGCCGTGACCCGCGAGGCGCGCGGTCTGGGCGTCGGCGCCGCCCTGGTGCGGGCCATCGAGGACGCGGCAAGCGCACGGGGTCTCACTGCGGTGGACCTGCACGCACAGACGCAGGCGCTGGGATTCTACGAACGGCTGGGGTACACGCCCTACGGTCCGGAGGACCTGGAGGCGGGCATTCCGCACCGGTCCATGCGGCGTTCGCTGTAGCGGACGGCGGGCGTGCGACGCTGGGGATCCGGATGTTCTTGATCGTCTAGACCCGGAGCGCGACCGTGGACCAGTTGGCCCTGTTGTTCGTCCTGCTGCTCGGGGCCGTGGTGAGCGTCCCGGTGGGGGACCGGTTCGGGTTGCCCGCGCCGGTGCTGATGACCCTGCTCGGCATCGTCCTCGCGGTGCTCGACTTCGTCCCCAACGTGGACGTCCCGCCCGACCTGATCCTGCCCCTCCTGCTGCCGCCGCTGCTGTACGCGGCGGTGCGGCGGACCTCGTGGCGGCAGTTCGCGGCGAACGTGCGGCCGATCTTCCTGCTCGCCGTGGCGCTGGTCTTCGTCACGACGATCTGCGTGGCCGCCGTGGCCCACACGATCGTGCCGGGTCTGCCGGTCGCCGCCGCCGTCGCGCTGGGGGCGCTCGTCGCGCCGCCCGACCCCGTGGCGGCGACCGCCGTGGCGGGGCAGCTCGGCCTGCCCCGCCGGCTGGTGTCCATCCTGGAGGGCGAGGGGCTGTTCAACGACGTCACGGCCATCGTGCTCTACCACGTGGCGATCGCGGCTGCCGTGAGCGGGTCGTTCTCGCCGTGGCGGGCCGGTCTCGACCTGGTCCTGTCCGCCGTGGTGGCGGTGGCCGTGGGCGTCGGGCTCGGGTGGGGCGCGAACCGGCTGCTGGACGTCCTCGGGGACACCACGCTGCAGATCGGCCTGACGCTGCTGGTGCCGTACGCCTCGTACGTCCTGGCGGAGGAGTTCCACGGGTCCGGGGTGCTGGCCGTGCTGACCACCGCGCTGTTCCTCGCCGAGTACGCCACCGACCCCGACGACGTGCTGACCCGGCTGGCCGGCCACACCTTCTGGGACATCATCGACACCCTCGTCACGGGCGTCGCGTTCGGACTGATCGGTCTGGAACTGCACAACGCGCTCCGCACGGCTTCCGGACGGTGGGAGGAGATGCTCGGGTGGGCGGGCGTGATCGTGGCGGTGGTCGTCGTTGTACGGCTGCTGTGGCTGATGCCCGCGACCTGGCTGACGCAACGGCTGCACGCCAGGAAGGACCACCTGGAGGACATCCCGACGAACTGGCGGGAGACCGTCGTCATGTGGTGGTCCGGGATGCGCGGGGTGGCCTCGGTGGCGTTGGCGCTGGCCGTCCCGCTGAAGACCGACGACGGGGGACCCTTCCCCGACCGGGACGAGATCGTCTTCATCGCGTTCGGCGTGATCATGGCGACGCTGGTGCTGCAGGGGCTCACCCTGCCGTGGCTGGTGAAGCGGCTCGGCGTGCAGTCGGACACCGACCGGGAGAAGGCGTTCGAGAAGGAGCTGGCGGTGCGGGCCGCGAAGGCGGCGAAGCAGCGGCTGCGCGAGATCGAGTCCGAGGAGGACCTCTCGGAGGAGCTCTCCGAGCAGATGCTGCGGCGCGCCTTCGACATCGGGCTGCGGATCAGCCCGGACGTCGGGGAGGACGAGCGGCGCGAGGGGCACGACCAGCGGGTGCGCCGCCTCAAGCGGGTGCGGCGGATCCAGAACGAGATGCTGAGCGCGGCGCGGCACGAGGTGGTGGCGGCGCGCAGCGAGGCGGGCGCCGACCCCGAGATCGTGGACCGGGTGCTGCGCCACCTGGACGTGCGCAGCCTGCGCTGAGGCGCTGAGCCGCTGTGCTGCCGAGGTGGACGGGCGGGCAGGCGGACGGGCCCGTGGCCTGGGCCCGCGGGGCGCGCCGCCCACGGGGTCGCCCCCCCGGGTATGCCGAGGCCACCGGGTTCTCCGGGGCGGCGATCGGGTCGGCGCGGCCTTCGCCCGGCCGGGTCGGTCGGGCCGGCCCGCGCGCCGGACGTCGCCGCCACACCGTCGCCGCCACATCGCACCGGCGCGCCTCCCCGGCCGCCGGACACGTCACCCCTCGAAGGTCGTCCCCGTCGCCCCCGTCCCCCCCGTCGCCCTCGTCGTCCCCGTCGCGCCCGTCGTCCAGGTCAACGGGGGTGCGGATCGGGGCGGGCGGCGCTCAGCGGGCCGTGCGCGGTGATTCGGGGGCGCGGCGGGCCGCACCGTCGGGGGAGGAGCTCTGGGCCGGCAGACGGCCCGGAGGCAGCGCCGCGTGCGCGGTGTTGACCCGCGGCAGCGCGTACGGGTGTTCCTTCCACAGCCAGCGGATCATCTCCTCGCGGACCTTGACCCGCACCGTCCAGATGTCGTCGGAGTCCTTGGCCGTGACCAGCGCCCGCACCTGCATGGTGTTGGGCGTGGTGTCCGTGACGTCCAGACCGCAGGCGCGGCCGTCCCAGGCCGGGCACTCGCGCAGGATGTCGCGTAGCTTCTCGCGCATCGCCTCCACCGGCGCCGCGTGGTCGACGTGCCAGTAGACGATGCCGGTCATCTGCGGGGTGCCGCGCGACCAGTTCTCGAACGGCTTCGAGGTGAAGTACGACACGGGCATCGTGATGCGGCGCTCGTCCCAGGTGCGCACGGTCAGGAAGGTCAGGGTGATCTCCTCGATCGTGCCCCACTCGCCGTCCACCACCACGGTGTCGCCGATGCGCACCATGTCGCCGAACGCGATCTGCAGGCCGGCGAACAGGTTGCTCAGGGTGGACTGGGCGGCCACACCGGCGACGATGCCGAGGATCCCGGCGGAGGCCAGCAGGGAGGCGCCCGCCGCGCGCATCGCGGGGAACGTCAGCAGCATCGCGGCGGCCGCGACCACGCCGACGACGGCCGAGACCACCCGCATGATCAGCGACACCTGGGTCCGCACCCTGCGGACCCGGGCCGCGTCGCGGTGCATCCGCGCGTAGTGCGAGTACGACGTCTCGACGACCGCCCCGGCGATCCGGATCACCAGCCAGGCCGCCGAGCCGATCAGCACCAGGGTGAGGGTGCGGCCGATGCCGACCTTGTGGTCCTGCAGCATCTGCGCCTGGTCGTAAGACCCTCTCAGCATCGCCGCGCACAGCACCAGCTGATACGGGATGCGACCACGGCGCAGCAGGCCCCAGAGAGAGGTCTCGGGGTGCCGCTGGTCGGCCTTGCACAGCAGACGGTCGGTGGCCCAGCCGATCAAAAAGGTCAGCGCCACCGAGCCGCCCACCACGATCACGGGGCGGAGCAGGTTCTCCATGCCTTCGAACGTAACCGGGTCCGCGTGACCTTGAACCTGCTACTTCTGTGAGGAGGCGCACGCACGGCGCCGTCGGCGCAGGCTGGCACGATGGGCGCATGAACATCATGCTCTTCCATTCGACCTACGGTCTGCGGCCCGCGGTGCGCTCCGCGGCGGACCGGCTGCGCGCCGCCGGACACGAGGTCAGCACCCCCGACCTCTTCGACGGGCGCACGTTCGGCACGGTCGAGGAGGGCATGGCGTACAAGGAGGAGACCGGCAAGGACGAGCTGCTGAGGAGAGCGGTTCTGGCCGCCGCTCCCTACTCGGAGCGAGGGCTGGTCTACGCCGGGTTCTCGCTGGGCGCCTCCGTCGCGCAGACCCTCGCCCTCGGCGACGCCAGGGCGCGCGGCCTGCTGCTCCTGCACGGCACCTCGGACCTCGCGCCGAACGTCACGGTGGACGACCTGCCGGTGCAGCTGCACGTGGCCGAGCCGGACCCGTTCGAGACCGACGACTGGCTGAGCGCCTGGTACCTGCAGATGGGCCGAGCCGGCGCCGACGTGGAGATCTACCGCTACGCGGGCGCCGGGCACCTGTACACCGACCCCGACCTGCCCGACTACGACGAGGAGGCCGCCGAGGCCACCTGGCGGGTGGCGCTCGGCTTCCTCGAGAGCCTGTGACCGGGAGCCGCGCGGCCGGATCCCCTCGGCCGGCGGCTACACCGGGTCGTACGTGCGCTCCACCTTCTGCGTGCCGCTGCGCGTGCGGTACGAGCGGGACCAGGAGGAGGTCGCCGCGGGGCTCGTCTTGTCGGACACGACGTAGTAGTCCATCTGCGCGCGCTCGGCGGTGATGTCCAGGACGCCGTAGCCGTGCCGGTCGGTGTCCACGAAGTGCACATGCCGGTTGGCGGCCCGGATGACCGGGGAGGCGACCGCGGTGAGGGTGCCCTCGGGGACCTTCACGATGTCGTCGAGGTTGTCGGAGGTCACCGAGGTGACGACGAACTCCGTGGCGGCCGAGGCCGACAGGGGGTAGGTCCCCGCGTCCACCGGCACGTCGTTCGCCCACGCCATGTGGATGTCGCCGGTCAGGAAGACCGTGTTGCGGATGGCGTTCGCGCGCAGGTGGGCGAGGAGCTCACGGCGGTCGTCGGTGTAGCCGTCCCACTGGTCGGTGTTGAGGCCGAGGCCGTCCTCGGGCAGGCCGAGCAGCTTGGCCAGCGGTTTGAACAGGTCGGCGGAGAGCGAGCCGATCACGAACGGCGAGATCATCACCGAGTTGCCGACCAGCCGCCAGGCGGTGTCGGACGCCTTCAGTCCGGCCTTCAGCCAGTCCAGTTGGGCGCGGCCGGTGATCGTGCGGTCCGGGTCGTCCACGGTGCCCTTGCCGACGGCGACCTGCTGGGAGCGGAAGGACCGCAGGTCCAGCAGGGACAGGTCGGCGAGCTTGCCGAAGCGCAGCCGGCGGTAGGTGGTGCCGGCGATCGCCGGGCGGACCGGCATCCACTCGAAGTAGGCCTGCTTGGCGGCCGCCTGACGGGCCGACCAGGCGCCCTCGGCGCCCTCGGTGTGGTTCTCCGCGCCGCCCGACCAGCTGTCGTTGGCGAACTCGTGGTCGTCCCAGATCGCGATGACGGGCGCCTTGGTGTGCAGCGCCTGAAGGTCCGGGTCGGTCTTGTACTTGCCGTGCCGGGCGCGGTAGTCGGCGAGCGTGAGGATCTCGTGGGCGGGAGCGGTCTGCCGTACGACCGTGCCGCGCGTGCCGTACTGGCCGGTGCCGTACTCGTAGATGTAGTCGCCCAGGTGCAGCCAGGCGTCCAGGTCACCGCGGGCCGCGAGGTGGCGGTACGAGGAGAAGTAGCCGGCCTCCCAGTTGGCGCAGGAGACCACGCCGAAGCGTAGGCCGGTCACCGACGCGTCCGCCGCCGGTGCGGTGCGGGTGCGCGCCACCGGGGAGTCGACGCCGCCGGCCGAGAAGCGGAACCAGTAGTCGGTGGCGGGCGCGAGGCCGCGGATGTCGGCCTTGACGGTGTGGTCGGACGCGGCGGTCGCGGTGGTCTTCCCCTGGGCGACGACGTCCGTGAGCGCCTTGTCCCGGGCGACCGTCCAGCTCACCTCGGTGTCCGGGCCGAGTCCGGAGCCCGGTATCGCCTCGGCGGTGGGCGTCACCCGGGTCCACAGCAGGACGCCGTCGGGCAGCGGGTCGCCGGAGGCGAGGCCGTGCAGGAAGACGGGGGCCTCGGCGGCGCGGGCGGGCAGCGCGGAGAGGAGCGGGCCGGCCAGCACGGCGGTGGCGGCAGCCGCCTTGACGACCGTACGGCGGCGCGGGGACGGCGAGTCGGGGCGCTGCGACAAGGCGTCGGCGCTCTCGGATGTTCCGTGTCTACTGGTCACGGCCGATCAGATTACTGACCGGTACTACATAAGAGCGGGCGAACTCCCAAAAGTTCGCCCGCTCTTCCTCGAAGCGTCGGATCGGCCGCCGCTCAGGAGACGTCAGCCGTCAGCCCTTGAGGGCCTCGCCCACGACCTTCTCGAAATCGGCCACGGTCAGCAGGGGGTTGCCGCCGTTGAGCTGCTTGCCGTCCATGACGAAGCCCGGAGTGCCGTTCACGCCCTCCTTGTTGTCGTCGAACGTCTTCGACATGGCCATCGCCCAGGGGTCGTAGGTGCCCTTCTTGACCGCGTCCTGGAACTTCGTGTTGTCCTTCAGCGCGGTGACGGTGTTCGCGACCTTGATGAGGTAGGCGTCGTCCTTGAACTTGTCGGTCGTCTCGTCGGGGTGCCATTTCGCCGAGTACAGCGCGCTCTTGTACTCGAGGAACGCCTCGGGGCTGACGTTCAGCGCCGCGCCCAGGGCGCTCAGCGCGTTCTTGGAGCCCTCGCCGTTGTCCTTGTTGTCGATGAACGTGGCCCCGACGTACTGGAACTTGTACTTGCCGTCGTCGATGTCCTTCTTCATGGTCGCACCGACGGTCTGCTCGAACTGCGCGCACACCGGGCAGCGCGGGTCCTCGTAGATCTTGAGCGTCTTCTTCGCGCTGCTCTTGCCGATGACCACCGTGGTGCCCTTGGAGCCCGTGGTGTTGGCGGGGGCGACGACCTTGGCGTCCTTCGCCGACTCCCAGTAGCTCGGCTTGTTGGCCTGGACGACGGCGTACCCTATGCCGCCGGCCACGGCCAGCACGGCGACCGCCGAGCAGGCGACGATGATCTGCCGCCTGACCTTGGCGCGCTTGGCCTCGCGCTCGCGCTCGATGCGCAGCCGCTCCCGGGCCGCGGTCTTGGACGCAGCGCTGTTCCGCTTGCTCATGATTTCTCCAAAGGGACGCGCACCCGTCGGGTACGCGGAAGTTCTGTGGGGACGTGCAGGACGGGGACCGAGTCCAGCTCGGCTGCCGCCGGTCCGGTCAGACCGCGGCGGCCGGGCACGGCGGGCCACGCCGTCCCAGGGAGTGCACGAGGATCCGCTCGCGGACGGTGGCCGTACGGGAGGCGGGGCGCGGCAGGCGGCGGGCCGCCGGGGCACGCCGTACGCCCACGGCGGCGACGGCCAGCAGCAGCGGTCGGAAGGTGTTCGCGGTGGCCGCCCGCAGCAGCTGGGCCAGCGCCCGCTCGCCCCGGCGCAGCCAGGCGGCGGCGAGTAGGCCGACGCAGACGTGCGCGGCGAGCAGCAGCCAGGCGGTCGCCGGGTCGGCGTGGGCCAGCAGAGCGCCGAGCCCGTCGGTGTCGGCGCCGGTGACCTGGGCCAGCGGGGTGCCGAAGGGCGTCCCGTCGCCGCACAGCACGTCCCAGCCGACCGAGGCCAGCGGGCCGGCGACCGGGCCGCCCGCCCGGCCGTAGCAGACGTGCTGCCCGGTGGTGAAGACGGTGTCTGCGGCCAGCTCCAGCGGGATCAGCAGGGCGGCGATCCGCCCGAAGCCGCGCTCGCGGCCGGCGAGGGCGTACGCGAGGGCGAACACGGCGGCCGCGATGGCGGCCACCGTGTTGAGCGGCAGCGGGACCCGCGACAGCAGCACGTGCGACGCGCTGCTGAGCGTCACGACGAAGGCCGTGAACAGCGCCGCGCGTACGGCTCTGAGGCGGGTCCCGGATATGTCCATTGCGGAGGAGAGTTTGCCACGTGCTCCTGTAGGAGACCGCTAAAGGGTTCCTGTGAGCAGCGGACCGTTAGAGACCTGGAATCCGGCCGTTGCGGAACAGGTCGACGAAGATCTGGTGGTCGGCGCGCGCGCGGGCGCCGTAGGCGTGCGCGAAGTCGACCAGCAGCGGCGCGAAGCCGTCCTCGTCGGCCGCGATGGCGGCGTCGATGGCCCGCTCCGTCGAGAACGGCACCAGCGACTCGCCGGACTGGTCGTCCGCGGCCGCGTGCATGGTGGCCGTGGCCCGGCCCAGGTCGGCGACGACGGCCGCGATCTCCTCCGGATCGTCGATGTCGCCCCAGTTCAGGTCGACCGCGTACGGCGAGACCTCGGCGACCAGCTGTCCCGCGCCGTCCAGCTCGGTCCAGCCCAGCCACGGGTCGGCGTGCGCCTGCAGGGCGCGCTGGGAGATCACCGTGCGGTGGCCCTCGTGCTGGAAGTAGCCGCGGATCGCCGGGTCGGTGACGTGCCGGGAGACGGCCGGGGTCTGGGCCTGCTTGATGTAGATCACCACGTCGTTCTCCAGGGCGTCGCTGTTGCCCTCCAGGAGGATGTTGTACGACGGCAGGCCCGCCGAGCCGATGCCGATGCCGCGGCGGCCGACGACGTCCTTGACACGGTAGGAGTCCGGACGGGTCAGCGAGGACTCCGGCAGCGTCTCCAGATAGCCGTCGAAGGCGGCCAGGACCTTGTAGCGGGTCGCCGCGTCCAGCTCGATGGAGCCGCCGCCCGGCGCGAAGCGCCGCTCGAAGTCGCGGATCTCCGTCATCGAGTCCAGCAGCCCGAAGCGGGTCAGCGAGCGGGCGTCGCGCAGGGCGTCCAGCAGCGGGCCCTGGGCGGTGTCCAGGGTGAAGGGGGGCACCTCGTCGCTCTTGGCGCCGGTCGCCAGCGCGTGGACGCGCTCGCGGTAGGCGCCCGCGTAGATCTCCACCAGCTCGGTGATCTGGTCGTCGGAGAGGGCCTTCGCGTACCCGATCAGGGCGAGCGAGGCGGACAGCCGCTTGAGGTCCCAGGTGAAGGGGCCGACGTACGCCTCGTCGAAGTCGTTGACGTTGAAGATCAGCCGGCCCGTGGCGTCCATGTACGTGCCGAAGTTCTCCGCGTGCAGGTCGCCGTGGATCCACACGCGCGAGGTGCGGTCGTCCAGGAACGGGCCGCCCCGCTTGGAGCCGAAGCCGTCGTTGGCGGTGAGGTCGTGGTAGAAGAGGCCCGCCGTGCCCCGGTAGAACGCGAACGCGGAGGCCGCCATCTTCCGGAACTTCACCCGGAACGCGGCCGGGTCGGCGGCCAGGAGCTCGCCGAACGCGGTGTCGAAGACGGCGAGGATCTGCTCGCCGCGGTGCTCGTCGTCGAGCTGCGGAACCGACATCGCTGGGTGCCTCCTGGTGCATACGTGTACGACAGCGTTTCTGTCGTCTCCAACGGGCGGAGCCGTGCGAAAGTGCCCGTGCCCCTCGCTGTGAAGGTACGCGGCCGAGCCCCCGGAGTGTCAGTGTCGAGGCATAGACTTCGACGCTGTCCCCCGGACCGTCCGCGACCCGTGGGGCGCCCGTCGACCCTTGTTTCCCTGGAGGCCGCAGCCGTGTCAAAGCCGCCGTTCACGCACCTGCACGTCCACACCCAGTACTCGCTGCTGGACGGTGCCGCGCGGCTGAAGGACATGTTCGACGCGTGCAACGAGATGGGCATGACCCATATCGCCATGTCCGACCACGGCAACCTGCACGGGGCCTATGACTTCTTCCACACCGCGAAGAAGGCCGGAGTCACTCCGATCATCGGGATCGAGGCGTACGTCGCCCCCGAGTCGCGGCGCAACAAGCGCAAGATCCAGTGGGGCCAGCCGCACCAGAAGCGCGACGACGTCTCCGGTTCCGGCGGCTACACCCACAAGACGATCTGGGCGGCGAACGCGACGGGCCTGCACAACCTCTTCAAGCTCTCCTCGGACGCGTACGCCGAGGGCTGGCTCCAGAAGTGGCCGCGGATGGACAAGGAGACCATCTCCCAGTGGTCCGAGGGGCTCATCGCCTCCACCGGCTGCCCCTCGGGCGAGCTGCAGACCCGGCTGCGCCTCGGCCAGTTCGACGAGGCCCTGAAGTCGGCCGCCGAGTACCAGGACATCTTCGGCAAGGACCGCTACTTCCTGGAGCTGATGGACCACGGCATCGACATCGAGCACCGGGTCCGCGACGGTCTGCTGGAGATCGGCAAGAAGCTCGGCATCCCGCCCCTGGTGACGAACGACTCGCACTACACGTACGCGCACGAGGCGGCCGCGCACGACGCGCTGCTGTGCATCCAGACCGGCAAGAACCTCTCCGACCCGGACCGCTTCCGCTTCGACGGCACCGGCTACTACCTGAAGTCCACGGACGAGATGTACGCCATCGACTCCTCGGACGCCTGGCAGGAGGGCTGCGCCAACACCCTCCTGGTGGCCGAGCAGATCGACACCACCGGCATGTTCGAGGCCAAGAACCTCATGCCGAAGTTCGACATCCCCGAGGGCTACACCGAGATCAGCTGGTTCAAGGAGGAGGTCCGCCGGGGCATGGAGCGCCGCTTCCCCGGCGGCATCCCCGACGACCGGCAGAAGCAGGTCGAGTACGAGATGGACGTCATCATCCAGATGGGGTTCCCGGGGTACTTCCTCGTCGTCGCCGACTTCATCATGTGGGCCAAGAACAACGGCATCGCGGTCGGCCCCGGCCGAGGCTCCGCGGCCGGCTCGATCGTCGCCTACGCCATGGGCATCACCGACCTCGACCCCATCCCGCACGGCCTGATCTTCGAGCGGTTCCTCAACCCCGAGCGCGTCTCCATGCCCGACGTCGACATCGACTTCGACGAGCGCCGGCGCGTCGAGGTGATCCGCTACGTGACCGAGAAGTACGGCGCCGACAAGGTCGCCATGATCGGCACCTACGGCAAGATCAAGGCGAAGAACGCCATCAAGGACTCCGCGCGCGTGCTGGGCTACCCGTACGCAATGGGCGACCGCCTCACCAAGGCCATGCCTGCCGACGTCCTGGGCAAGGGCATCGACCTCAACGGCATCACCGACCCCTCGCACCCGCGCTACAGCGAGGCCGGCGAGATCCGCGCGATGTACGAGAACGAGCCGGACGTCAAGAAGGTCATCGACACCGCCAAGGGCGTCGAGGGCCTGGTCCGGCAGATGGGCGTGCACGCGGCCGGCGTGATCATGTCCAGCGAGCCCATCGTCGACCACGCCCCGATCTGGGTGCGGCACACGGACGGTGTGACCATCACACAGTGGGACTACCCGCAGTGCGAGTCGCTCGGCCTGCTGAAGATGGACTTCCTCGGCCTGCGCAACCTGACGATCATGGACGACGCCGTCAAGATGGTGAAGTCCAACAAGGGCATCGACCTCGACCTGCTGGCCCTGCCGCTCGACGATCCGAAGACCTTCGAACTGCTCCAGCGCGGCGAGACCCTCGGCGTCTTCCAGTTCGACGGCGGACCCATGCGCTCGCTGCTGCGCCTGATGAAGCCCGACAACTTCGAAGACATCTCCGCCGTCTCCGCGCTCTACCGTCCGGGTCCGATGGGCATGGACTCGCACACCAACTACGCGCTGCGCAAGAACAAGCTCCAGGAGATCACCCCGATCCACAAGGAGCTCGAGGAGCCCCTGGAAGAGGTCCTGGCCGTCACCTACGGCCTGATCGTCTACCAGGAGCAGGTGCAGAAGGCCGCCCAGATCATCGCCGGGTACTCGCTCGGCGAGGCCGACATCCTGCGCCGCGTGATGGGCAAGAAGAAGCCCGACGAGCTGGCGAAGAACTTCACCATCTTCCAGGCCGGCGCCAAGAAGAACGGCTACAGCGACGAGGCCATCCAGGCCCTGTGGGACGTGCTGGTCCCGTTCGCCGGCTACGCCTTCAACAAGGCGCACTCCGCCGCGTACGGCCTGGTCTCGTACTGGACCGCCTACCTGAAGGCGAACCACCCCGCCGAGTACATGGCCGGACTGCTCACCTCGGTCAAGGACGACAAGGACAAGTCGGCCGTCTACCTCAACGAGTGCCGGCGCATGGGCATCAAGGTGCTCCCCCCGAACGTCAACGAGTCGGTGCACAACTTCGCCGCACAGGGCGACGACGTGATCCTCTTCGGCCTCGAAGCCGTACGCAACGTCGGCACGAACGTGGTCGAGTCGATCATCAGGAGCCGCAAGGCCAAGGGCAAGTACGCCTCCTTCCCCGACTACCTCGACAAGGTCGAGGCGGTGGCGTGCAACAAGCGCACCACCGAGTCGCTGATCAAGGCGGGCGCGTTCGACACCCTGGGGCACACCCGCAAGGGCCTCACCGCGCAGTTCGAGCCCATGATCGACAACGTGGTCGCGGTCAAGCGCAAGGAGGCCGAGGGGCAGTTCGACCTCTTCGGCGGTATGGGCGAGGAGGACACCAGCGAGCCCGGCTTCGGCCTCGACGTCGAGTTCACGACCGACGAGTGGGAGAAGACGTATCTGCTCGCGCAGGAGCGGGAGATGCTCGGTCTCTACGTCTCCGACCACCCGCTCTTCGGCCTGGAGCACGTGCTGTCCGACAAGGCCGACGCGGGCATCGCCCAGCTCACCGGGGGCGAGCACGCGGACGGCGCGGTGGTGACCATCGGCGGCATCATCTCCGGCCTGCAGCGCAAGATGACCAAGCAGGGCAACGCCTGGGCGATCGCCACCGTGGAGGACCTCGCGGGCTCCATCGAGTGCATGTTCTTCCCGGCGACGTACCAGCTCGTGTCGACCCAACTCGTCGAGGACGCCGTCGTCTTCGTCAAGGGCCGCCTCGACAAGCGCGAGGACGTGCCGCGGCTCGTCGCGATGGAGCTCCAGGTCCCCGACCTGTCCAACGCGGGCACCAACGCGCCCGTGATCCTCACCATCCCCGCCACCCGGGTCACCCCGCCGATGATCAACCGCCTCGGCGAGATCCTCACCCACCACCGGGGCGACAGCGAGGTCCGGATCAGGCTCCAGGGCCCGACGAAGACGACCGTTCTGCGTCTGGACCGGCACCGCGTCAAGCCCGACCCCGCCCTGTTCGGCGATCTGAAGGTGCTGCTCGGCCCGTCCTGTCTGGCCGGCTGATCGCGAGACGACGCAGATGAGGGGCGCACCCGGTATCGGTATCGGATGCGCCCCTCGCTGTGCCCGGGCTGCAACAGCCCGTCGTGCCGACGTCAGTTGTGGCCGAAGCGCTTCTGCCTGCCCTTGCGGGCCATGTCGGCCGGCGTCACCTGGGCGATGTGCTGCTCGGCCTGCGACTCCATCGTGGACGGCCGTGCGGTCTGCTGACCACGCTCGGACTGGGGCTGCTTACGTTCCTGCTTCTTGTTCTTGGCCATGGTGCTCTGCCTCCTGGGGGGATCTAGGGGCCAGGGCCGGGACCAGACTCACATAGGCTGACTTAGGACGCATTTCGGATAATTACCGTGTGTAACAGGGGTTGTCGGCACGCACATGCTCGAAACGCCACGCCGAAGATCGAGTTCGGGCCGTTAACCTCCGCGCCGTCGGGCAGACTCGAAGGAAGCCCGGAGCAAACCTCCCGGAAAGAGGGTGAGTCGTGTGGACCGCTGCATCGTCCTGGTGGACGCCGGGTATCTGCTGGGGGCGGCCGCGAGTCTCCTCGCCGGAGAGCCCTCACGATCCCGCATCACCGTCGACCACGCCGCCCTCGTCCAGGGCCTGCGCGAACAGGCCGAGTCCGAGACCGAACGCCCGCTGCTGCGCATCTACTGGTTCGACGGCGCGCCCGACCGCGTCCCCCAGCCGGAGCACCGCAGACTGCGGGTGATGCCCCGGGTGACCGTCCGGCTGGGCGCCCTGACCCGGAGCGACGGGCGGTGGGCCCAGAAGGGCGTCGACGCCGCCATGCACGCCGAGCTGACCGAGCTGGCCCGCAACCGCGCCTGCTCCGACGTCGTCCTCGTCACCGGCGACGGCGATCTGCTGCCCGGGATGATGGCCGCCAAGGAGCACGGCGTCGCCGTCCACCTGTGGGCCGTGCAGGCCGCCGACGGCGACTACAACCAGTCCGAGGACCTGGTCGCCGAGGCCGACGAGCGGCGCGTCCTGGACCGCACCTGGATCACCAAGGCCGTCCGTGCGAAGGAGCTCGGCGGGATCTGCGCGCCGCCGCCGGCCCCCCGCCCCGAGATCGCCGCCATCCTCTCCGCCCCGCTGCCCGACTCCGGCCTCGCGCCGACCGCCGAGCGCACCCCCGAGGAGACCGAGCACCCCTCCGGGGGCGGCGGCTCCGACAACGGCTCTCAGGAGCGCGTCCCCGCCCCCAAGGGCGTGCCGACCCCCAAGGACCTGGCCGCGCTGCGCGCACCCGGCGCCCAGGCCGCCCAGCACCCCGCCACCGCGACCCTGCGCTGGTCCTCCGACAAGGGCTGGGTCGACCGTCCCGGAGCCGTCCCCGAGCCCTCCGACGTCGCCTCGATGCCGACGCTCGCGCAGGTCACGACGGCGGAGCAGCGGTGGGCCGACCGCGAGGAGGACATCACCACCGTCGGCGGCGACCCCTACGAGGTGGGCCAGGTCTTCGCCCGCCGCTGGATCGGGCGCCTCGGAGAGCAGGGCCATCTGCAGAAGCTGTCGGGCATGTACCCGCGGATCCCGCACCGCATCGACGGCGAGCTGCTGAGGTACGCCGCCCGCTTCGGACTGCTCGCCCACAAGGACGACCAGATCGACGAACACGACCGCTACGCCATCCGGGCGGGTTTCTGGCGCGAGATCGACGTCCGCACGGGCGCCGAGCACGCCCCGGCGGGCGACTGAGCCGGGCGTCCCGGACGCCCCGACGGCGAGCGTATGTCCCCGACCCCGTAGTCTCGTGCCTTGTGAGTACGCGCGCGGCATCGGCAGTTCGGCATGGGGACGAGGTCGTGTGTGCCGTGCGCGGGCTGACGAAGTCCTACCCCGCGGTCCGGGGCCGGCGCGGCACTCCCGCGGCCCCCGAGGTGCGGGCCACCGACGACGTGCGGCTCGACATCCGGCGCGGTGAGATCTTCGGGCTGCTCGGGCCGAACGGCGCCGGCAAGACCACCCTCGTACGGCAGATGACCGGACTGATGCGGCCCGACGCGGGCAGCGTCGAGATCCTCGGCCACGACATCGTGCGCCACCCCGACCGGGCCGCGCGGATCCTCGCCTACCTCGGCCAGGAGTCCACCGCCCTCGACGAGCTCACCGTCTCCCTGGCCGCCGAGACCACCGGCCGGCTGCGCGGCCTCGACGTGCGCGCGGCCCGCCGGGAGCGCGACGCCGTCCTCGACGAGCTGGGCCTCACGCCGCTCGCCGGGCGGACGCTGCGCAAGCTGTCCGGCGGGCAGCGCCGCCTCGCCTGCTTCGCCGCCGCGCTGGTGGGCGAGCGGCCCCTGCTGGTGCTGGACGAGCCGACCACCGGCATGGACCCGGTGGCGCGCCGGGCCGTGTGGGCCGCCGTGGACCGCCGACGGGCCGAACGCGGGACGACCGTGCTGCTCGTCACCCACAACGTCATCGAGGCGGAGACCGTGCTCGACCGGGTCGCCGTCCTCGACCAGGGCCGCGTCATCGCCTGCGACACCCCCTCCGGACTCAAGGAGCAGGTCGCCGGCGAGGTGCGAGTGGAACTGGTGTGGCGCGAGCGGCCGCCGCTGGACGTGCCCGAGGTCGCCGCGCTGCGGGAGCGGGCCGTGGAGTCCGGCCGCCGCTGGACGCTGCGCCTGGCCCCCGACGAGGCCCGGGCCGTCGTCGCCACCGTCACCGGCGGGGCCGCCTTCGCCGCGCTCGACGACTTCACCCTGGCCACCCCTAGCCTGGAGGACGTCTATCTGGCGCTCGGCGGGGCGGCACGGCAGGGACTGGTGCGGGCGTGAGCGCGTGGGTGACCGGGGGCGCGAGGCGCGCCGGGGTGAGCGGGCGGGCCGGCGGGACCGTATGGGACGGTATGAGAACCGTAGGGAAGAGGAGCAGCGCCACGTGAGTGTCGTACCCGCCGGGGTTCTGCCGGGCGGCGCCCTGGCCGTCACCGAGACCGCCCGCACCGGCGCCGCCGAGCTCGCGCCGCGCGCCCGGCTGTGGCCGTCGCTCGTCGCCGTGTACCGGGCTCAGCTGTCCCGGGCCCGGGTGGCGCGCATCCCGCTGCTGTTCGTGGCGACCTTCCAGTCCGTCGGCATCCTGATCATGATGCGGGGCGTGGTCGACGGAGGGCACGAGGCGGAGTCCGTGGTGGCGGGGGCCGCGGTGCTGGTCGTCGCCTTCGTCGCGCTGAACCTGCTCGCCCAGTACTTCGGGCAGCTGCGGGCGAGCGGGGGCCTGGACCACTACGCGACGCTGCCCGTGCCGCCCGCGGCCGTGGTGCTGGGCGCGGCGGGCGCCTACGCCTCCTTCACGGTGCCCGGCACGCTGGTGACCGCCGTGTTCGGGTGCGTGCTGTTCGGGCTGCCCCTGACGCACCTGTGGGTGCTCGCGGCCGTGATCCCGCTGGCCGGCGCCGCCCTGTCCGGGCTCGGCGCGGCCTTCGGGCTGCTCGCGCCGCGGCCGGAGCTGGCCACGGTGCTCGGTCAGCTCGGCATGTCGGCGGCGCTGCTGCTGGGGGTGCTGCCGCCGGACCGGATGCCGGAGGCGGTGCGCTTCGCCCGTGACCTGCTGCCCTCGACGTACGGGGTCGAGGCGTTCGCCCGGACCTTCGGGGCCCGTCCCGACTGGGCGTTCGTGCTCGGCGACCTCGCCGTGTGCGCGGGCGTGGGCGTCGTCTCGCTCGCCGTCGCCACCTGGGCGTACCGCCGGGCCGCCGTCCGGTGACGCGCTCCCCGGGCGGGCCTGGCACGATGTCAGGGTGACCGCACCGCTGACTCCGCCTCCGCCGCCCCACGAACCGTCTTCGCACGAGGTCCGGCCGCCGTCGCCCGCAGGGCACGCGGGAGCGGCCGCCGCGCCGCACGACGTCGCGTACGGACAGGACGGGCCCGGGATGAAGACCGAACTGCGCGAAGCCGCCGTGATCACGGTCGCGGTCGCCGTCGCCGGGGCGCTGCTGGGACTGCTGTGGGTGTGGCTGGCCCCGAACGTGCCGCTCGTCGGCGACCTGGTGGACGAGCAGTGGGTCGTCTACTTCAAGGACACCGAGGGCGAGCAGGCGATCGGGGTGGACGGAACGTTCACGCTCCTGGCCCTCGCGTGCGGCGCGGTCAGCGCGGTCGCGGTGTTCCTGTGGCGGCGGCGTGGGGGAGTGCCGCTGGTCGTCGCGCTCGCGGTGGGCGGCTTCCTCGGATCGCTGCTGGCCTGGCGGCTGGGGGTGTGGCTCGGGCCCGATTCCGACGTGATCGCGCATGCGCGGTCGGCGGGCAAGGGGGTCACGTTCCCCGCGCCGCTGAAGCTCGGGGCGAAGGGCGCGCTCCTCGCCTGGCCGCTCGCCGCCTCGCTGGTGCATCTGGGGCTCACGGCCCTGTTCGGACCCCGGGACCCCGATCCCTACGAGCCGTACGGGCCGGTCCCCGAGGACGGGTACGGCGCTCCGTTGGCGTAGGGCCTGTGTGTGGATCACCCCGCATCCGCGGACACGGCCGCAGAGCGGTCCAGGGTCCGTCGGGGGCCGCAGAGCGGTCCAGGGTCCGTGGGGGGCCGTCCGGGCGGTTGCTCGCGACGAGAGCCTCAGACCCGGCCGATCGGGGACAGGACCGCCCCGGTGAGCTCCACCAGATCCGTCGGGGAGAGCTCCACCTCCAGGCCCCTGCGGCCCGCCGAGACGCAGACCGTGGCGTGGGCGGTCGCCGACTCGTCCAGGACCGTCGGGAGCTTCTTGCGCTGGCCCAGCGGGGAGATGCCGCCCCGGACGTAGCCCGTGGTGCGTTCGGCCAGGGTGGGGTCGGCCATCGCCGCGCGCTTGCCGCCCACCGCCGCCGCCAGGGCCTTCAGGTCCAGGGAGCCGGCGACCGGGACCACCGCCACCGTGAGGGTGCCGTCCACGTCCGCGACCAGGGTCTTGAAGACCCGGTCGGGGGAGACGCCCATCGCCTGGGCAGCCTCCTCGCCGTACGACGGGTGGCTCGGATCGTGGTCGTAGGCGTGGACCGTGAAGTCCACGCCGGCCGCCGTCAGGGCCACCGTCGCGGGAGTTCCCCCGGACTGCTGCTGTTGCTTCTTCGACTTCTTCGCCATGCGGGCCTTCTCGGTGACGTCAGTTGAGACTCGTCGGGCCACGGGTCAGGTCCGCCGCGGGCAGCGAGGGCAGGTTGCGGATGATCGCCGTCTCCGCGCGCAGCAGGGTCAGCTCGTCCCGCAGCCGGGAGGCCGTGTCCGGGGCCTGCAGCAGCCGCTGCTTGCTGGGGGTGTCCAGCATCATCGCGGCGGCCACCAGGTACGACACCACCGAGGGGTCGTCCGGGAGGTCCGCGCCCGTGGACAGGGAGCGTTCGCGGGCGCCCGCCAGCCGCTTCTGGTACTGGCGGAAGGACCGCAGCACGCCCTCCGCGAGGGCGCCCGCCTCGTCGCCCGGGTCCTCGGGCAGCTCCTGCAGCTCGGCCGTCAGGAACGGACCCGAGGCGTCCACCGACAGGAGCTTCACGCGGGTCGTGCCGGTCGCCAGCACCTCGAAGGTGCCGTCGGCCCGTTCGCGGATCGTCGCCGCGTCGGCCACGCAGCCGACGCCGTGGAAGGCCTTGACCGGGTCGTCGCCGAAACCGGCCGCGGGGCCGTGTTCGGGCAGCGCCGTCTGGTCGGGCAGGCCCGGGGAGCTGGGCGCCACCTCGTGGCCGTCGCGGATGGCGACGACGGCGAACCGGCGCGATTCGTCCTCGGGGGTCTTCAGCAGATCGCGCATCATGGCGCGATAACGCTCCTCGAAGACGTTGAGCGGGAGCACGAGTCCCGGGAACAACACCGAGTTCAGGGGGAAGAGCGGCAGACGGACGGTGGTCACGACGCAGAAGCCTAATGGTCCAGCGGGCGGGCTCGTCCGCCGTGCCCGCTCCCCGGATGCCAGGGGGGCTGCTCGGACGGTCCCGAGCGCACTTCCTCGCGCACCGCGAGGAAGTGGCCGAGGGGGTCGTCGGACAGCCTGTCCCAGGGGAAGGACGTGGCGTACGGGCCGATCAGGCGCAGTTGGGCGAGGGCCTCGTCGCGCCGGTCCAGGCGGACCAGGACGTACGTCAGCACGTTGCGGATCTCGGCCGGCCACGGGTCGGCGGCCGGGAAGCGGGCCGACAGCGCGACGGCCCGGTCGGCGGCCGCGTCCAGCCGTTCGCGGGGCACCTCGGGGCCGCAGCCGTCGGTCAGGTAGGCGAAGGCGGCCCGCGCCGGCAGCGCCTGGACGAGGGAGCCGGCCGGCGCGTCCTGCGCCGCACGGTCGGCGAAGTCGAAGCACTCGCGGTGGGAGCCGTGCCAGGACTCGGCCAGATAGCGCTTGGCGGCCACATGGCAGCCGTAGTGGTGCGGGGCGCGGCGCACCGCGGCCGCCCACAGCTCGCCGAAGTACTTGTGGCCGGCGTGCGTGCCGCGGGCGTGGTCGAGGGCTATCCGCCACGGCACCGGGTCGCGGACGTCGCTCTGCGCGGCCGCCGTGATCAGCGGGCTCACCTCCCGCAGCAGCTCGGCCCGGGCCGGCGATGCCCACGCGCGGGCCACGGCGAGCTGCGCGGAGACGAGCAGGACGTCGGGGTCGCGCGGGGCCGCGGCGCGCCAGTCCTCGAACCACTCCGGGCGGGAGCGGGCGAAGGAGGCCAGCCGGGTGGCGTACCGGTCGCGGTACTCCCACTCGGCCTGTTCGCGGGTGTGCAGCAGCAGGGCGGCGGCGGGGGCGTAGGCGCCCAGCCCGGCCGCGACCAGCGCGGGCCCGAGCCGGTCGTCGGGCACGTCGAGGAGCACCTCGTCGTCGGCGGGGAGCCCGGCGGCGCTGTGGGGGGCGACGTACCGTGCCGTCCGGGACGTCCGCGACGTCCGGGAGGCGCGGATGAAGGGGGGCAGCAGAGCCATGGTGTCGACCATTGAAAAGCCGCAGGTTCAGATCGCGCCAGAGGGTGCGGGCAACCTGCGGAAAGTTGTACGCCGCCGGGTCAAGGGAAGGTAAAAGGCGGCCTGCCGCGGATCCCCCCGGCCGGGGGCGGGGACGGCGGCCGACCGCCCCCGTGCGGGCGCGGTCAGTTCCGGCGCAGCAGCCGCGTCGCTCCCGCCGCCACCGCCGTCGCCAGGATCCAGCCCAGCAGGATCAGCGCCGTCGACAGCCACTGCCAGCCCCCGCGCAGCTGCCACTGGCCGACCTGCCCCAGGTCGATGACCGGCAGCAGCAGGTCCAGGGCGAACAGGGCCGGGTTCCAGGGCGGATGCCCCCCGGGATCGACGGCCGGATGCGCGGCGTGCGCGAAGGCCAGCGAGCTCGCGGCCCACAGCACCGCCATCCACACCGCCGCCCGGCCCGGCCGGTACCCGTAGGCGACGGTCCAGTCCTGCGCGTAACCCCAGAGCTTCGCGGCCGGCGGCAGGGTCTCGCGCCGGCGGCGCTGCTTGGCCAGCAGCACCTCGCGGGCGTCCTCGTCCTCCCCGCCGGCCCGCAGCACGGCCGCCAGCCGCTCGTACGGCTCCGGGGCGTACTCGGCGGTCGCGGCGGCCACCCAGCGCAGCCGCTCCGCCAGCGGGAACGGACCCTGCGGCACCAGGTTCTCGTACACGAAGCCGCCCATGTGCAGACTCCCGGGACCCGGCCACGCGCTCGCCCGGTCCACCAGGTTGACCACCCGCGCGCCGGACAGCACGACCTTGCCGCGCCTCGGCTGTTCCCCGAGGAAGCGCAGTTCGGACGTCTGGACCCGGCGCAGCGACAGCTCCTGGTCGTCCGTGAAGACGAACCGGGCCCGCTCCAGGTCCACCGCGTCCCCGAACCGGCCGTCGTCCAGGCGCACCCCGCCCCGGCACTCGAAGCGCTGGATGCGCGTCCCGCGCGCGGGGGTCGTGCCGCTGAGCGCCTGCCCTCCGACGCCGGCCGGGGTCAGGTACAGCGAGCGCTCCACGGTGAGCTGGGGCGCGTTCAGCGCCAGCCGCGTGTACGGGTTGGCCAGCCGCGCCCCGCGCAGGCTCAGCGACACCCCGATCTTGGCGCTGCGCAGACTCAGCTCGCCGTGCGACTCCAGCAGCTCGGCCTGCAGGTCCTGGCCGACCGTCATGCCGTCGGCGGCGATCGAGCGGCCCGTGCGGTCGCGGTAGACGATCGCCTGGTTGAGCAGCAGGTCCGTGCCGATGTGCGCGTCGGTGAGCCGGACGCCGTTGTGGAAGCGGCAGCGGGGCAGGTGCAGATCGCCCTCGGTGTGCAGCCGGGCGGCCTCCAGCCGCGGCACCGAGCAGTCCACCATCCGCAGGGTCGTGAACCGCGCCTCCGGCAGACGCACCTCGTGCTCGAAGCGGCAGTGCTTCATCTCCATGTACGGCACCACCGTGCCGCCCGCGAGGTCCAGGGAGCCGCTGATCTGCACACCGGCGAGCTTCAGCGCGGCCACCCGGCCGGCCAGCGCGGGCGGCCCGGCCAGCAGCAGCCAGGCGACGATCCGCGCCCGCACGGTGCGCGACGCGCCCCACGGATGCCCGCCGTGCGGATCGTCGACGACCGTGTCCCCGCTGCTCAGGTCGTACACGCTGCCGTTGCGGAAGGCCTGCCACATGCCGGCCTCGGCCGCGGTCAGATCGTCCGGCAGATCTCCGGCGTCGCCCCCCGTTCGGATGCCCGCCCCCTCGGTCACTCCACGCGCCCCTCTCCTCACTCACTGCTTTCGCACAGCTGTTCATGCCCGGTGAAGGGCCCCCGGACGCCGTACCCGAAGAGGATCTTCCGGATTCCGGCCATGGTCTGTATCAGCCATTGATACGCGCGGACGACCCCCGATCCCGGTCTGAGAGAATTGACCACGTGATCTCCCGAATCGATCTGCGCGGCGACGCCCTCCCCGAGGGACCCGCCCTGCGCGACCTGCTGCCCCGAGCCGACTTCGACGTCTCGGCCGCCCTGGAGAAGGTGCGTCCGATCTGCGAGGCCGTGCATCATCGGGGCGACGCGGCGCTGATCGACTTCGCGGAGAGGTTCGACGGGGTGCGGCTGGAATCCGTACGCGTTCCCGCGCGCGCGATCGCCGACGCGCTGGAGCGGCTCGACCCGGCCGTGCGCGCGGCCCTGGAGGAGTCCGTCCGCCGCGCCCGTCTCGTCCACCGCGAGCAGCGCCGTACGACGCACACCACCCAGGTCGTGCCCGGCGGCTCGGTCACCGAGAAGTGGGTTCCGGTCGGGCGGGTCGGGCTGTACGCGCCCGGCGGCCGGTCGGTCTACCCGTCGTCGGTCATCATGAACGCCGTGCCGGCGCAGGAGGCGGGCGTCGAGTCGATCGCCCTGGCCTCGCCGCCGCAGGCCGCGTTCGGCGGGCTCCCGCACCCGACGATCCTCGCCGCGTGCGCGCTGCTGGGCGTCGACGAGGTGTACGCGGTCGGCGGCGCCACGGCCGTCGCCATGTTCGCCCACGGCACCGAGTCCTGCGCGCCGGTGAACATGGTCACCGGACCCGGCAACATCTGGGTGGCCGCGGCCAAGCGCTACTTCACCGGCAAGATCGGCATCGACACGGAAGCGGGCCCGACCGAGATCGCGGTCCTCGCGGACTCCACCGCCGACCCGGTGCACGTGGCGTCCGACCTGATCAGCCAGGCCGAGCACGACCCGCTGGCCGCCGCCGTCCTGGTCACCGACTCCGTGGAACTGGCGGACGCCGTCGAGAAGGAGCTGGAGCCGCAGGTCGCGGCCACCCGGCACGTCGACGACCGGATCGTCCCGGCGCTCGCCGGCCGGCAGTCGGCGATCGTGCTCGTCGACGGCGTCGAGGAGGGCCTGCGGGTCGTCGACGCGTACGGCGCCGAGCACCTGGAGATCCAGACCGCCGACGCCGCGGCCGTGGCCGACCGGGTCAGGAACGCGGGCGCGATCTTCGTCGGCCCCTGGGCGCCGGTGTCGCTCGGCGACTACGCCGCCGGGTCCAACCACGTCCTGCCCACGGGCGGCTGCGCCTGCCACTCCTCCGGGCTGTCCGTGCAGTCCTTCCTGCGGGGCATCCACATCGTCGACTACACGCGCGAGGCGCTCGCCGACGTCGCCCACCATGTGGTGACGCTGGCGGAGGCCGAGGACCTGCCGGCGCACGGCGCGGCGATCAAGGCAAGGTTCGGGTGGAAGGTGCCGACGACCCAGTGAACATCGGAATCGACGATCTCCCCGTACGCGACGAACTGCGCGGCAAGTCCCCCTACGGCGCGCCCCAGCTCGACGTCCCCGTACGGCTGAACACCAACGAGAACCCCTACCCGCTGCCCGAGCCGCTGGTCGAGCGGATCGCCGAGCGGGTGCGCGAGGCCGCCCGCCACCTCAACCGCTACCCGGACCGGGACGCGGTCGAGCTGCGCACCCGGCTCGCGCAGTACCTCACCGACACGACGGGGTACACGGTCGGCCCGGCCGACGTGTGGGCCGCCAACGGCTCCAACGAGGTCATCCAGCAGCTGCTGCAGACCTTCGGCGGCCCCGGACGCACGGCGATCGGCTTCGAGCCCTCCTACTCGATGCACGGGCTCATCGCGCGCGGCACCGGGACCGGCTGGATCTCCGGTCCCCGCGACGAGGACTTCACCGTCGACCTCGCGGCGGCCGAGAAGGCCATCGCCGAGCACCGCCCGGACGTCGTCTTCGTCACCACCCCCAACAACCCCACCGGCACCGCCGTCCCCGCCGAGACGGTCCTCGCCCTGTACGAGGCCGCCCAGGCGGCCAAGCCGTCGATGGTCGTCGTCGACGAGGCCTACGTCGAGTTCAGCCACAGCGCGTCACTGCTGCCGCTGATCGAAGGACGGCCGAATCTCGTCGTCTCACGGACGATGTCGAAGGCCTTCGGCGCCGCCGGCCTGCGCCTCGGCTACCTCGCCGCGCACCCCGCGGTCGTGGACGCCGTCCAGCTCGTGCGGCTGCCCTACCACCTGTCGGCCGTCACCCAGGCGACCGCGCTGGCCGCGCTGGAGCACACCGACACGCTGCTGAAGTACGTCGAGCAGCTGAAGTCGGAGCGCGACCGGCTGGTGAGCGAGCTGCTCGCCGCCGGCTACGAGGTCACGGCGTCCGACGCCAACTTCGTGCAGTTCGGGCGGTTCGAGGACGCCCACGCGGTCTGGCGCAGGATCCTCGACCGGGGCGTCCTGGTCCGGGACAACGGCGTGCCCGGCTGGCTGCGGGTGACCGCCGGCACCCCCGAAGAGAACGACGCGTTCCTCGACGCGGTCCGTGAAGTCAAGAAGGAGCAGAGCGCATGAGCCGCGTAGGACGCACAGAGCGCACGACGAAGGAGACGTCGGTCCTCGTCGAGATCGACCTCGACGGCTCCGGCAAGGTCGACGTGTCGACCGGCGTCGGCTTCTACGACCACATGCTCGACCAGCTCGGCCGGCACGGGCTGTTCGACCTCGTCGTGAAGACCGACGGCGACCTGCACATCGACTCCCACCACACCATCGAGGACACCGCCCTCGCGCTCGGCGCCGCCTTCAGGCAGGCCCTCGGCGACAAGGTGGGCATCTACCGCTTCGGCAACTGCACGGTCCCGCTGGACGAGTCGCTCGCCCAGGTGACCGTCGACCTGTCCGGCCGCCCCTACCTCGTGCACACCGAGCCCGAGAACATGGCGCCGATGATCGGCGAGTACGACACGACGATGACCCGGCACATCCTGGAGTCCTTCGTCGCGCAGGCGCAGATCGCCCTGCACGTGCACGTGCCCTACGGGCGCAACGCACACCACATCGTGGAGTGCCAGTTCAAGGCGCTGGCCCGGGCGCTGCGCTACGCCTCCGAGCGCGACCCGCGCGCGGCCGGCATCCTCCCCTCCACGAAGGGCGCGCTGTAACACCATGAGCGGACTGTCCACCGTCCTGATCGTCGTCGGCCTCTTCCTCGCGGGAGGCGTCTACTCCTTCGTCAAGCAGAAGATGCCCAGGAACCTGATCGTGCTGCTGTCGATCGGCGCCGCGATGTGTCTCGCGGCGGGTGTCGTGAGGCTGGAGGTGTGGAATTGAGCGGCGTCGCGAAGAGCGCGAAGAAGGTCGTCGTCTTCGACTACGGCTTCGGCAACGTCCGTTCCGCCGAGCGGGCCCTCGCGCGCACCGGCGCCGACGTCGAGATCACGCGTGACTTCGACACGGCCATGAACGCCGACGGGCTTCTGGTGCCGGGCGTCGGCGCCTTCGCCGCCTGCATGCGGGGCCTGAAGGAGGCCCGCGGCGACTGGGTCATCGGCCGCCGGCTGTCCGGCGGGCGCCCGGTGATGGGCATCTGCGTCGGCATGCAGATCCTCTTCGCCCGCGGCATCGAGCACGGCGTGGAGACCGAGGGCCTCGACGAGTGGCCCGGCGCGGTCGAGCCGTTGCAGGCCGAGATCGTGCCCCACATGGGCTGGAACACCGTCGACGCCCCGGCCGGATCCGAGCTGTTCGCGGGCCTGGACGCGGACGCGCGCTTCTATTTCGTGCACTCCTACGCCGTCCAGGACTGGTCCCTGGAAGTGCTCAACCCGACGATGCGCGCTCCCAAGGTGGCCTGGTCGACGCACGGCAAGCCGTTCGTGGCCGCCGTGGAGAACGGCGCCCTGTGGGCCACGCAGTTCCACCCCGAGAAGTCCGGCGACGCCGGAGCCCAGCTCCTCACCAACTGGATCGGAACACTGTGAGCAAGCTCGAACTCCTCCCCGCCGTCGACATCCGCGACGGCCAGGCCGTCCGTCTCGTGCACGGCGAGTCCGGGACCGAGACCTCCTACGGCTCCCCGCTCGAGGCCGCCCTCGCCTGGCAGCGCTCGGGCGCCGAGTGGCTGCACCTGGTCGACCTGGACGCCGCGTTCGGCACCGGCGACAACCGCGCGCTGATCGCCGAGGTCGCCCAGGCGATGGACATCAAGGTCGAGCTCTCCGGCGGCATCCGCGACGACGACACCCTCGCCGCCGCCCTCGCCACCGGCTGCACGCGCGTGAACCTGGGCACGGCCGCCCTGGAGACCCCCGAGTGGGTCGCCGAGGTCATCGCCGAACACGGCGACAAGATCGCGGTCGGCCTGGACGTCCGCGGCACCACCCTGCGCGGCCGCGGCTGGACCCGCGACGGCGGCGACCTCTACGAGACGCTGGAGCGCCTCGACAAGGAGGGCTGCGCGCGGTACGTCGTCACCGACATCGCCAAGGACGGCACCCTGCAGGGCCCCAACCTGGAGCTGCTGCGCAACGTGTGCGCCGTGACCGACCGCCCCGTGGTGGCGTCCGGCGGCGTCTCGTCCCTGGACGACCTGCGGGCCATCGCCGAGCTGGTGCCGCTCGGCGTCGAGGGCTCCATCGTCGGCAAGGCGCTGTACGCCAAGGCGTTCACCCTGGAAGAGGCCCTGGAGGCGGTGGCCCGGTGAGCGAGCTGCGACGCGTCGCGACCGGCGCGCCCTGGGAGGACGTCTTCGGATACTCCCGCGCGGTGGAGCTGCCCAGCGGCCTGGTGCTGGTCTCCGGCTGCACCTCGATCGTGGACGGCGAGATCGCCGGCGGCGGCCCCTACGACCAGACGCTCAACGCCTTCAACGTCGCTTTCGCGGCGCTGGCGGAGCTGGGCCTCGGGCGCGAGGACGTCGTGCGCACCCGTATGTACCTCACCCACGCGCGGGACGTGGACGACGTCGGACGCGCTCACAAGGAGCTGTTCGACACCGTCCGGCCCGCCGCGTCCATGCTCATCGTGGCCGGTCTGGTGGACCCCAGTCTGGTCGTCGAGGTCGAGGTCGAGGCGTTCCGCAGGGGGGCCTCGGCATGACGCTCGCCGTACGGGTCATCCCCTGCCTGGACGTGGACGCCGGCCGGGTCGTCAAGGGCGTCAACTTCCAGAACCTGCGCGACGCGGGCGACCCCGTCGAGATGGCCAAGGTCTACGACGCCGAGGGCGCCGACGAGCTGACGTTCCTGGACATCACCGCCTCCTCGGGCAACCGCGAGACCACCTACGACGTGGTGCGCCGCACCGCCGAGCAGGTGTTCATCCCGCTGACCGTCGGCGGCGGGGTGCGCACCCCGCAGGACGTCGACAAGCTGCTGCGGGCCGGCGCCGACAAGGTGGGCGTGAACACCGCCGCGATCGCCCGCCCGGAGCTGATCAGGGAGATCGCCGAGCGGTTCGGCAGCCAGGTGCTGGTGCTGTCGGTCGACGCCCGGCGGACGGAGTCGGGTTCGTTCGAGGTGACGACGCACGGCGGCCGTAAGGGCACCGGCATCGACGCCGTCGAGTGGGCCCACCGGGCGGCCGAGCTGGGCGCGGGCGAGATCCTGCTCAACTCGATGGACGCGGACGGCACGAAGGACGGCTACGACCTGGAGATGATCGCCGCCGTCCGCAAGCACGTGAGGATCCCGTTGATCGCCTCCGGCGGCGCCGGGCGGCTCACGGACTTCCCGCCGGCCGTCGGGGCGGGCGCGGACGCGGTGCTGGCCGCGTCGGTGTTCCACTTCGGCGACCTGAGGATCGGCGAGGTCAAGGACACGCTCCGGCAGGCGGGTCACCCGGTGCGGTGACGCCCGCGTGGGCGCGGTGACGTGCATCGGGCCCCGGCCGCCTCGGTGGCCGGGGCTCACTCATGGCCAGATGCGAAAGGAAAGTTGCGCAAAACTAATTGCGCAACTTCTCTTTCGTTTCTACCGTGAGGCCATGACAAGCGGGGAGAACCGGCGGATCACCGACGTGGGCACGCTCAAGGCGCTCGCCCACCCGTTGCGGCTGAACCTGTACCGGGCGCTGTACCTGGAACGCGTGGCCACGGCCTCACGGCTGGCCGAACTGGTCGACGAGGCCGTGTCGCTGGTCAGCTACCACTTGCGCAAACTCGCCGAACACGGACTGATCGAACAGGCCGAGCCGCAGAGCGCGGACGGGCGCGAGCGGTGGTGGCGGCCCGCGTCGGACGGCATCAGCATCCACGACGAGGACTTCCGCGACGCACCGGAGAAGGCGGCCGCGCACCGCTCGGCCTCCCGGCTCTTCTTCGCCCACCGCAGCGAGCTGTACCACCGCCATCTCGACGAACGGGCCTTCTGGGCCCCCGAGTGGAACAGCGCCTCGTTCGACTCCGAGTACCTCTCCCGGCTGACCTCCGCCGAACTGGCCGAGCTGGGCCGGGAGGTGCACGCCCTGATGACCAGGTACGTCGACAAAGGGCGCGCGGCCGAGGCCGACGGAGACACCGAAGGACGCGAGAACGTCGCCCTCCATCTGTACGGCTTCCCGTTCCGCCCCTGAGAGGCCTGGCCATGACCACCGTGCCCCGGACGTCCGCCGTCCGCGCCGCCGCCGAGCGCCCCGCCCACCGCGACGGCAACGTCCTGCGCTGGCTGGGCGCGTACGCCTCCTCGATGGCCGGCGACGGCGTCTACTACGTCGCCCTGTCCTGGGCCGCCGTCCAGGCCGGCACCCCCGCGCAGGCGGGACTGGTGCTGTCCGTGAGCGCACTGCCGCGCGCGGCGCTCATGCTGGGCGGGGGAGTGATCGCCGACCGGTTCGGGCCGCGCCGGGTCGTGATCGGCAGTGACGCGGTGCGCTGCGCCGCCGTCCTCGCGGTGGCGGGGCTGCTGCTCCTCACCGGCCCCCGGCTGTGGCCCCTCACGGCGCTCGCCCTGGTGTTCGGCACGGTGGACGCCGTGTTCGTCCCCGCCGTGGGCGCGCTGCCCGCCCGGATCACCGACCGCGGCCAGCTCGCCCGGGTCCAGGGCATGCGCGGCCTCGCCTACCGGTTCGCCGTCATCGTGGGCGCCCCGCTCGGCGGGCTGGGCGTCGCCGTGGGCGGCGCGGCCGCCGCGTTCGGGCTCGCCGGGCTGCTGACAGCCCTGTCCCTGCCGCTGCTGGTCGGCGTGCGGATGCGGGAGCTGCCGCCGGACGACACCGCGGACGCACGCGGCCGGACCGCCTGGGCCGACCTGGTGGCCGGACTGCGCCACATCCGCCGCCACCGGGTCCTCGCCCCGCTCACGGCCGCCATCGCCCTCGGCGACCTCGGCTTCGTCGGACCGCTCAACGTGGGCCTGACCCTGCTCGCGGACGAACGCGGCTGGGGCGCCTCCGGCATGGGCGGGGTGCTGTCCGGATTCGGCGTCGGCGCGGGCGCCGCCGCGCTGCTGCTGACCCTGCGGGGACGGCTCCCGCACGCCGGCCGGGTGGCCGGCTGCTCGATCCTGGCGGCCTCGCCGGCCATCGGCGCCCTCGCGTACGCGCCGACCCTCGCCGCGGCCGTCGGCACCGCCGTGCTGATCGGGCTGCTCGCCGGGCTCAGCGGCGCCGTGTGCGCGGCCCTGCTGCAGACCCAGGCCGACCCCGCCTACCTGGGCCGCGTCACCGCCGTCACCAGCCTCGTCAGCCTCGGCCTCACCCCGCTCAGCATGCCGCTGACGGCCGCCGCCGTCGGCGCCTGGGGCACCGGCCCCGTGTTCGTCGTCAGCGCCGGGGTCTGCGGGCTCGGCGGGGTCGTCGCCCTGGGCGTGCCCGCACTGCGGCGCGCGGAACTCCCGCGCTGACGCCGACCCCGGTGCCGCACCGGAGGGATCAGATGCCGAGCTGCTTGCCGCCGTGCAGCCGGTCGATCGCCTCCTTCTCGCCGTCCAGCTCCACCACGGCGGCGCTCTGCCGGCCGTACAGGAGCAGCAGCAGCTCCGACGGCTCCCCGGTCGCCGTCACCACCGGGGTGCCCCGGTTGGCGACCGCCGTGCGGCCGTCCGGGCGGCGCAGCACCAGCCCCGTCGGGGCGCTGCGGCCCATCAGCCGGGCCGTGCGCTCCAGCCGGGACCACAGGGCGTCCTGGAACACCGGGTCGACGGCGCGCGGCGTCCAGTCGGGCCGGGCGCGGCGGACGTCCTCGGTGTGGACGTAGAACTCGATCGTGTTCGACGCCTCGTCCAGTTGCTTGAGCTGGAACGGCGAGAACCGCGGCGGGCCGGTGCGGATCAGCTGCAGGAGCTCCTCGTACGGCTTGGCGGCGAACTCCTCCATCGTCCTGTCCAGCCGGGACGCGAGCTGTTTGATCACAAGGCCCCCGGCGGCGTCCGGACGGCGCTCGCGCACCACCACGTGCGCCGCCAGGTCCCGGGTCAGCCAGCCCTCGCAGAGAGTCGGCGCCTCGGGGCCCGCCGTCTCCAAGAGGTCGGCGAGCAGAAGCCGTTCACGCTTGGCGAAAGTCGACATGCGGCCAGCCTACGGCGACGCAGCGGCCGCGCCCACCCGTCGGGACCGCGCCACCGCCGCCCGTCCGCCGCCCACCCACTGGACACCGCGCCGTCACTGTCAGTGGCGCGCGGCACAATGGCACCATGACCAGCGCACCCCCGCCCGCCCGCCGCACGGGCAGCCGCCTCGCCCCCGAGATCGCCGCGCGCCTCAAGCGCAGCGCGGACGGACTCGTCCCCGCCATCGCCCAGCAGTACGACACCGGTGAGGTGCTCATGCTCGGCTGGATGGACGACGAGGCGCTGCACCGCACGCTCACCACCGGCCGCTGCACGTACTGGTCGCGCAGCCGCCGCGAGTACTGGGTCAAGGGCGACACCTCCGGCCACTTCCAGCGGGTCAGGTCCGTCGCCCTCGACTGCGACGCGGACACCGTGCTCGTCAAGGTCGACCAGGTCGGCGCCGCCTGCCACACCGGCGCCCGCACCTGCTTCGACGCCGACGTGCTCCTCACGGACGACGTCGCCGACGCCCCCGCGGCCACCGATTCCGGCCTCCCCGCCTCGGATCAGTAAGGTCAGCCGCCATGGACCTCGAGACGTTCCGCAAGCTGGCCTCCGACCGCCGCGTCATTCCGGTCACCCGCAAGCTCCTCGCCGACGGCGACACCCCGGTCGCGCTCTACCGCAAGCTCGCCGCCGAACGCCCCGGCACCTTCCTCCTGGAGTCCGCGGAGAACGGCCGTACGGCGTTTCGATGGTCCCGGTACTCCTTCGTGGGCGTCCGCAGCGCCGCCACGCTCACCACGCGCGAGGGCCGCACCCACTGGCTCGGCACCCCGCCCGTCGGCGTCCCCGTCGACGGCGACCCGCTCGCCGCGCTGCGCGCCACCGTCGAGACCCTCCACACCCCGCACCAGGAGGGCATGCCGCCCTTCACCGGCGGCATGGTCGGCTACCTCGGCTACGACATCGTGCGCCGTCTGGAGAAGGTCGGCCCCGGCGAACGCGACGACCTGCGGCTCCCCGAGCTGACCATGCTCCTGACCAGCGATCTCGCCGTCATGGACCACTGGGAGGGCTCCGTCCTGCTGATCGCCAACGCGATCAACCACAACGACCTCGACACCGGCGTCGACGAGGCCTACGCCGACGCCGTGGCCCGTCTCGACGCCATGGAGGCCGACCTCTCCCGCCCGGTCGCCCAGCCCCCGGCCGTGCTGCCGCCCTCCGAACTCCCCGAGTACACCGCCCTGTGGGGCGGCGCCGACTTCCGGGCGGCCGTCGAGGACATCAAGGAGCGCATCCGTGCGGGCGAGGCCTTCCAGGTCGTCCCCTCCCAGCGCTTCGAGACGCCGTGCACGGCGAGCGCGCTGGACGTCTACCGGGTCCTGCGGGCGACGAACCCCTCGCCGTACATGTACCTGTTCCGCTTCGACGGCTTCGACGTCGTGGGCTCCTCCCCGGAGGCCCTGGTCAAGGTCGAGGACGGACACGCCATGGTCCACCCCATCGCCGGCACCCGGCACCGCGGGGCCACCCCGCAGGAGGACCAGGCCCTCGCCGACGAACTGCTCGCCGACCCCAAGGAGCGCGCCGAGCACCTCATGCTCGTCGACCTCGGCCGCAACGACCTGGGCCGGGTCTGCGAGCCGGGCTCGGTCGAGGTCGTCGACTTCATGTCCGTCGAGCGGTACTCGCACGTGATGCACATCGTCTCCACCGTCACCGGCAAGGTCGCCCCGGGCCGCACCGCCTTCGACGTCCTCACCGCCTGCTTCCCGGCCGGCACCCTCTCCGGCGCGCCCAAGCCGCGCGCCCTGCAGATCATCGACGAACTGGAGCCCTCCCGGCGCGGCCTGTACGGCGGCTGCGTCGGCTACCTGGACTTCGCGGGCGACTCCGACACCGCCATCGCCATCCGCACCGCCCTGCTGCGCGACGGCACCGCCTACGTCCAGGCCGGGGCGGGCATCGTCGCCGACTCCGACCCGGTCGCCGAGGACCAGGAGTGCCGCAACAAGGCGGCGGCCGTCCTGCGCGCCGTCCACACCGCCAACCGGCTCGGCTGACCGGGCGCTTGGCGGGGCGGTCCGGCGGAGATAGGACGCGTCTCACGTGAACCCCGGGTGCCGGTTCGCCCGGGGTTCAGGCGATAGTGGGGTACGTGACTGCTGCTGTTCCTCCCCCCCGTTCCGAGACCGCCGCCGCCCGGTCGAGCCGCCGAAGCCTCGCCGTCGCCCTGCTGAGCGGCGCGCTGGGCTCGGCCCTGACCTTGCTGGCCACCCGCCAGCGCTGGTCCGAGGGCACGGCGACGGTCGCCGGCGGCCCCTTCTCCCTGACCGCCCGGGGCAGCGACGTCACGGGCGTGCCCGCGGCGCTCGCCATAGTGGGCCTGGCCGCGCTCGTCGCCGTCTTCGCGGTCCGCAGGGCCGGCCGGCTCGCCGTCTCCGCCCTCCTCGCGCTCTCCGGCGCCGGGATCATGGCCGCCGCCCTGCTCGGCGCCGGCGACAGCTCCGCGCTCGACGAGCAGGCCGCCAAGGCCACCGGCGACACCTCGTCCGCCGTCGCCTCGTTCAGCCACACCGCATGGCCCTACGCCGCCGCCGTGGGCGGCGCCCTGATCCTCCTCGCCGGCCTGCTCGCCCTGCGCTACGGCCGCCGCTGGCCCGCCATGTCCGGCCGCTACGAACGCGACGGCTCCCCGCGCCCCCGGCGCGCGGCGAGGCCCGCCGACCCCGAGCGGCCCGAGGAGATGTGGAAGGCCCTGGACCGGGGCGAGGACCCGACCGGGATGGACCCGGCCTGACCAGGTGACCGTCCCCGGTCGCCGATGTGGTGAATCAGACTCGACGGGATCGCGACCCCCTCGTCCGGCGCGCCCGCGCGTACGGGACAATGGACGACGAGCGTCCGGCTCGAACGGACACAGAGACAGCAATGAGGAGCAAGTCATGGCGGGCAGCAGCCACGGACACACCCCGGCCGCCTGGACCGGTGTCACCATCGCCTTCATCGGTTTCACCGTCGCGGGCGTGTTCATGGTGATGGCCGAGCCGATCGGCTTCTGGGCCGGCATGGTGATCGTGGCCCTCGGCGGCGTCGTCGGCGCGGCCATGCGCGCCGCGGGTCTGGGCCAGCCGAAGGCGGCGCACCCCGTGCACCAGGTCTCGGCGCCCGCGGCGACCGCCAAGCCCGCCGGCGTCGAGGGCTGAGTCCCGCAGAACCTCGTGAGGGGCGGCCGGTGCCCGACCGGCCGCCCCTCACGCGCGCCCGGCGCCCCGCCGGGGCACAATGCGAGGCGTGAACGCCGACAGCCGGCGCGTGACGCCGACCGCCGCGGGCAGGCTCGCCGTGCCCGCAGGGATCCTCGCGGCCGTCGTCGCGGCCTTCGCGTACGTGGGAGCCGTGGACCCGGGCGAGCCCGGCCACTACCCGGCCTGCCCCCTGCTGCGCGTCACCGGTCTGTACTGCCCCGGCTGCGGCGGTCTGCGCAGCGCGCACGCCTTCGCGCACGGCCACTTCCAGGCCGCCCTCCAGGACAACGCGATGGCCGTCGTCGCGTATCTGGGATTCGCGGTGGTGTGGACCGCATGGGTGGTCCGCGCGGCACGCGGACGGCCCGTGCGCGTCGACCTCGGCTCGGTGCAGCTGTGGGCACTGGGCGCTTCACTGCTGGCCTTCACCGTCGTCCGGAACCTGCCCTTCGGTGGCTGGCTGCATCCTTGATCAACGGATGAACGTGCAGTACGGAGGCCCCTTCCGCCCGAGCCGGGCGAAGCTGGTCCGAGGTCGGGCCGGGGACCGCCGTCGACCGGATGCGAGGCCTGCGCCTTCCTCCGGATACCATCGCAGTGACCACCTTTTTCTCCACTGGTCGCTGGAACTGTCCACCGTCTCTCAGGCATCCGGAAGGGGGCCGCTCGCGTGAGTGTGCTCGACGAGATCATCGACGGAGTCCGTGCCGACCTCGCGGAGCGGCAGGCGCGCGTCAGCCTCGACGAGCTCAAGGAGCGCGCGGCGAAGGCCCCCGCCGCCAAGGACGGGGTGGCCGCGCTCCGGGGCGACGGCGTCAAGGTGATCTGCGAGGTCAAGCGCTCCAGCCCGTCCAAGGGCGCCCTGGCCGCGATCGCCGACCCGGCCGGCCTGGCCGCCGACTACGAGGCGGGCGGCGCCGCCGTCATCTCCGTCCTCACCGAACAGCGCCGCTTCGGCGGCTCGCTCGCCGACCTCGAGGCGGTCCGCGCGCGGGTCGACATCCCCGTGCTGCGCAAGGACTTCATCGTCACCTCCTACCAGCTGTGGGAGGCCCGCGCCTACGGCGCCGACCTCGCCCTGCTGATCGTCGCCGCCCTGGAGCAGTCGGCTCTGGAGTCGCTGATCGAGCGTGCCGTGTCCATCGGCCTCACCCCGCTCGTCGAGGTCCACGACGAGGACGAGGTGGACCGCGCGGTCGACGCGGGCGCCAAGGTGATCGGCGTCAACGCGCGCAACCTCAAGACCCTGGAGGTCGACCGGGGCACCTTCGAGCGGGTGGCACCCGAGATCCCGGCGAACATCGTCAAGATCGCCGAGTCCGGGGTGCGGGGCCCGCACGACCTCATCGCGTACGCCAACGCCGGCGCCGACGCGGTCCTGGTCGGAGAGTCCCTGGTGACCGGCCGCGACCCCAAGACCGCGGTCGCCGACCTGGTGGCGGCGGGCGAACACCCCGCTCTGCGCCACGGCCGCGGCTGACCGGGCCGGTAGGGTAGACGCCGATGACTGTCACCGTGACCACCGTGGACCGCTACGCCCGCCTCGCGCGCGGCTGCCGTCCTCGCGGTTGCCGCGCGCCTGCGCGCAGGGTGCACGGTCGCCGGGTGCGCTACGTCATCGGTGACGAACCCGGACAGGTCAACGGCATGCGATGGCCTGACCGGGGGCGCGGGACAGCGTCCGGCCATGCGGCTCCGCCGCGTGAGCCCGCCCGGCCGCACACGACCGGCCGGCCGCACCCGGCCTGAGGCCGTAGGACGACCCACCGCCCCCACGGCGATCAGTGTTCTTCACAAACTCACCGTGAGGTTTCCGCATGCCCAGCGAGTTCTTCATTCCCGATCCCGAGGGTCAGGTGCCCACCGCCGAGGGCTACTTCGGCGCGTTCGGCGGCAAGTTCATCCCGGAGGCCCTCGTCGCCGCCGTGGACGAGGTCGCCGTCGAGTACGACAAGGCCAAGCACGACCCCGAGTTCGCCCGCGAGCTCGACGACCTGCTCGTCCACTACACCGGCCGCCCCAGCTCCCTCACCGAGGTGCCGAGGTTCGCCGAGCACGCCGGCGGCGCCCGGGTGTTCCTCAAGCGCGAGGACCTCAACCACACCGGCTCCCACAAGATCAACAACGTGCTCGGCCAGGCGCTGCTCACGCGGCGCATGGGCAAGACCCGCGTCATCGCCGAGACCGGCGCGGGCCAGCACGGCGTCGCCACGGCCACCGCCTGCGCGCTCTTCGGACTCGAGTGCACCATCTACATGGGCGAGATCGACACCGAGCGCCAGGCCCTCAACGTGGCGCGCATGCGCATGCTGGGCGCCGAGGTCGTGGCCGTGAAGTCCGGCAGCCGCACGCTGAAGGACGCCATCAACGAGGCGTTCCGCGACTGGGTCGCCAACGTCGACCGCACGCACTACCTGTTCGGCACGGTCGCCGGGCCGCACCCCTTCCCCGCGATGGTCCGCGACTTCCACCGGGTCATCGGCGTCGAGGCCCGCCGCCAGATCCTGGAGCGCGCCGGCCGGCTGCCCGACGCGGCCGTCGCCTGCGTCGGCGGCGGCTCCAACGCCATCGGTCTGTTCCACGCGTTCATCCCGGACGCCGGCGTCCGGCTGATCGGCTGCGAGCCGGCCGGTCACGGCATCGAGACCGGTGAGCACGCGGCGACCCTCACCGCGGGCGAGCCCGGCATCCTGCACGGCTCGCGCTCCTACGTCCTGCAGGACGACGAGGGCCAGATCACCGAGCCCTACTCCATCTCGGCGGGCCTGGACTACCCGGGCATCGGCCCCGAGCACTCGTACCTGAAGGACACCGGCCGCGGCGAGTACCGCGCGGTCACCGACGACGCGGCCATGCAGGCGCTGCGTCTGCTGTCACGCACCGAGGGCATCATCCCGGCCATCGAGAGCGCGCACGCCCTCGCCGGCGCCCTGGAGGTCGGCAGGGAGCTGGGCCAGGACGGGCTGATCGTCGTCAACCTGTCCGGCCGCGGCGACAAGGACATGGACACGGCCGCCCGTTACTTCGGCCTGTACGACACCGACGCCGAGGTCGCCGCCGACGCGGCCGACACCGCCGAGATCGAGGGGGACGCCAAGTGAGCGGGAACATCCACCTGCTGTCGGACACCCTCGCCGCCGCGAAGGCCGAGGACCGCGCCGCGCTCATCGCCTACCTCCCGGCCGGTTTCCCGACCGTGGACGGGGGCATCGAGGCGATCAAGGCCGCCCTGGACGGCGGCGCGGACGTGGTCGAGGTCGGTCTGCCGCACAGCGACCCCGTCCTCGACGGCCCGGTCATCCAGACCGCCGACGACATCGCCCTGCGCGGCGGGGTGCGCATCGCGGACGTCATGCGCACGGTCCGGGAGGCGTTCGAGGCCACCGGCAAGCCGATCCTGGTCATGACGTACTGGAACCCCATCGACCGCTACGGCGTGGAGCGGTTCACCGCCGAGCTGGCCGAGGCGGGCGGCGCGGGCTGCATCCTGCCCGACCTGCCGGTGCAGGAGTCCGCGCTGTGGAGGGAGCACGCCGACAAGCACGGTCTCGCGACGGTCTTCGTCGTGGCGCCGAGCAGCCAGGACGCGCGCCTGGCGCGGATCACCGAGGCGGGCAGCGGCTTCGTCTACGCGGCCTCGCTGATGGGCGTCACCGGCACCCGTGAGTCGGTGGGCGCGCAGGCCCACGAGCTCGTGGAGCGGACCCGGGCCACCGGCGCCGGCCTGCCGGTCTGCGTCGGCCTCGGCGTCTCCGACGCCCGGCAGGCCGCCGAGGTCGCCGGCTTCGCCGACGGCGTGATCGTCGGATCGGCCTTCGTCAAGCGGATGCTGGACGCGCCGGACGACGCGGCCGGGGTCGAGGCGGTCCGCGCGCTCGCGGGCGAGCTGGCGAAGGGCGTGCGCCGCCAGGCGTGAGAAGAAGTCCGGTCACCCGAACGGGTGGACCTGGGGTCGGGGAGGCGCATTGCGCCTCCCCGGTTCGTTCTGGGGGTGTGAGCGAGAAGAATCGTGACGGAAAGCGCAACGCCCGCGAACGGCTGGCGGCGGAGCGCGAGAAGCAGAAGGCCGCCGAGCGGCGGCGGCGCACACTGATCGTCGGGGCGAGCGTGGTCTGTGTGCTCGGCCTGGCGGCGGTGATCGGCGTCGTCGCCGCGAACTCCGGCAAGGACGACAGCGCGAAGAAGGCGGGCCCGGTCGTGGCTCCCTCCGGGGCCCTGGGCCAGGACGCGCTGGCGATCCCCGTCGGCAAGGAGGGCTCCAAGTCCACGCTCACGGTCTGGGAGGACTTCCGCTGTCCGGCCTGCAAGGGTTTCGAGACGGCGTACCGTCCCACGGTCCACGAGCTGACGGACGCCGGAAAGCTCAAGGTCGAGTACCACCTGGCCACCCTCATCGACGGGAACATGGGCGGCAGCGGCTCCCGCCGGGCGGCCAACGCGGCGGCCTGCGCCCAGGACGCCGGGAAGTTCTCCGCGTACCACGACGTGCTGTACGAGAACCAGCCGGAGGAGACGAAGGACGCCTACGCCCAGAACAGCAGGCTGATCGAGCTCGCGGGCAAGGTCGACGGGCTCGACACGCCCGCCTTCCGCACCTGCGTCCAGGACGGCACGCACGACAGCTGGGTCGTGAAGTCCAACCAGGCCTTCCAGAACGGCCACTTCGGCGGCACCCCGACCGTGTTGCTCAACGGCAAGAACATCTACCAGGACCAGTCGATGACACCGGCGAAGCTGAAGCAGATGGTGGAGTCGGCCGACCAGGGGTGACGAAAGGAGTAAGGCCATTTCACACCCGCCCGTTATGGAGCCGTAGCCGGGCTGCCCGCCGTCGGCCCGGCCCGGCACGGTAGCGTCGACCCTGCCATGGAACTTGCCTACATTCCCAGCCCGTCGCACGGGGTGCTGTACCTCGGCCCCGTACCACTGCGCGGCTACGCGTTCTGCATCATCATCGGCGTCTTCGTCGCGGTCTGGCTCGGCAACCGGCGCTGGGTCGCCCGGGGCGGGCGGGTCGGGACGGTGGCCGACATCTCCGTCTGGGCGGTGCCCTTCGGGCTGGTCGGCGGCCGGCTCTACCACGTGATCACGGACTACGAGCTGTACTTCAGCGCGGGCCGTGACTGGGTGGACGCCTTCAAGGTCTGGCAGGGCGGCCTCGGCATCTGGGGCGCGATCGCGCTGGGCGCGGTGGGAGCCTGGATCGGCTGCCGTCGCCGGGGCATCCCGCTGCCCGCGTACGCCGATGCCATCGCGCCCGGGATCGCCCTCGCGCAGGCGATCGGCCGCTGGGGCAACTGGTTCAACCAGGAGCTGTACGGCAAGGAGACCGACCTCCCCTGGGCGCTGCACATCACGTCCTCCGCGGACGGCCGGGTGCCGGGCTACTACCACCCGACGTTCCTGTACGAGTCGCTGTGGTGCATCGGCGTCGCCCTTCTCGTCATCTGGGCCGACCGCCGCTTCAAGCTGGGCCACGGCCGGGCGTTCGCCCTGTACGTCGCGGCGTACTGCGTGGGCCGCGCGTGGATCGAGTACATGCGGGTCGACGACGCCCACCACATCCTGGGTCTGCGGCTCAACGACTGGACCGCGCTGGTCGTCTTCCTGCTCGCGGTGACGTACATCGTCGTCTCGGCGAAGAAGCGGCCCGGGCGCGAGGCGGTCGTCGAACCGGGCGCGGACGCCTCCGGCGCGTCGGCCGGGACCGCGGCCGACGGCGAGGACGACCCGAAGGCCGACGCCGGGGCGGAGAGCACCGAGAAGACCGCCGAGAAGAGCGCCGAGAAGTCCGCGGACACGGGTGCCGGGAAGAGCGCGGCGAAGACCGGCGGCTCCGGGGACGAGTCCGCCGCCGCGGAGTCCTCGGCCGCGAAGGCCGAGGCCGACGCGGAGGGCGAGGGCGCGCAGGACGCCGGGGCCAAGGCCGCCGGGGCCAAGGCCGCCGGGGGCGGCGTGAAGAAGGACGAAGCGGAGTCGGCCGGCAAGAAGGGCTGACGGCCGACGGCACGACGACGAGGGCGCCCGGGTTCTGCCGGGCGCCCTCGCTCGTCTGCGGGGGCGGGTTCAGTCGCCGCGGGCCGCCAGCGACAGGGTGCGCTGGGCGGCCGCCACCACGGCCGCGTCGATGAAGCGGCCGTCGGGGAGGGCCTGGGCGCCCTGTTCGGTGGCCGCCGCCTTCACGATCGTCTCGGCGTCCTCCAGCTCCTGCTGGGTGGGCAGATAGGCCCGTTCGATGATCGGGAGCTGGCGGGGGTGGATGGCGGCGCGGCCCAGGAAGCCGAGGGTACGGCCGTGGGCGCAGCTGACGGCGAGGCCGTCCAGGTCCCGGATGTCGGGGTGGACCGACTGGGGCGGCGGCGCCAGGCCGGCGGCGCGGGCGGCGACGATCACGCGGGAGCGGGACCAGTCGAGGCCGGCGTCCGCACGGACGCCCAGGTCGGCGCGGAGGTCGGCCTCGCCGAGGGCGATGCCGCGCAGGGCGGGGTGGGCGGAGGCGATGGCGTAGGCGTGTTCGACGCCGAGGGCCGTCTCCAGGAGGGCGTGGAGGGGGGTGGCCCCGCCTTCGGCCCGCTGTGTGGTCCGGGCCACGCGGGTGATCTGGTGCGGGGACGTCACCTTGGGCAGGCGCAGGCCGCGGACGCCGGGCAGGGCGGCCAGCGTGCGCAGGTCCGCCGCGGCGAACGGGGTGTCCAGGGCGTTGACCCGGACGTGGACGGGGACCGGCTGGGGTTCGCGCAGGCGCTCGGCGGTGGCGGCGCGGGCGTACTCCTTGCGGTCCGGGGCGACCGCGTCCTCCAGGTCGACGATGACGGCGTCGGCGCCGCAGGCGAGCGCCTTGCTGACGGTCTGCGGGCGGTCGCCCGGCACATAGAGCCAGGTCAGAGGGGGCTTCGTCATAGGGCGCCCTCCGCGCGCAGGGCGGTCAGCTCGGCCGGCGTGAGGCCCAGCTCGGTCAGGACCGTCTCCGTGTCGGCGCCGTGCGGGCGGCCCGCCCAGCGGATCGCCCCGGGGGTCGCCGAGAGGCGGAAGAGGACGTTCTGCATGCGGATGCTCCCCAGCTCCGGGTCGTCGACGGCGGTGATCGTGTCGAGAGCCTGGTACTGGGGGTCGGTCATCACGTCCCGGACGTCCTGGACCGGGGCGACGGCCGCCTCCGCCTTCTCGAAGGCGGCGAGGACGTCGGTACGGGTGCGGGCGGCGATCCAGGCGCCGACCGCCTCGTCGAGGACGTCGGCGTGCGCGGCCCGGCCGGCGCCCGTCGCGAACCAGGGCGCGTCGATCAGATCGGGCCGCCCGACCAGGCGCATCACCCGTTCCGCGACGGACTGCGCCGAGGTCGACACGGCGACCCAGCCTCCGTCGGAGGTGCGGTAGGTGTTGCGGGGGGCGTTGTTCGCGGACCGGTTGCCGGTGCGGGCCTGGACGTAGCCGAGCTGGTCGTACCAGAGGGGCTGCGGGCCGAGGACGGTGAGGATGGGCTCGATGATCGCCATGTCGACGACCTGGCCCTCGCCGGTGCGGTCGCGGGCGGCGAGGGCCGTCATGACGGCGTAGGCGGTGGCCAGGCCGGCGATCGAGTCGGCGAGGCCGAACGGCGGAAGGGTGGGCGAGGCGTCCGGCTCTCCCGTGATGGCCGCGAATCCGCTCATGGCCTCGGCGAGGGTGCCGAAGCCGGGGCGGTGCGCGTAGGGGCCGAACTGGCCGAAGGCGGTGACCCGGGCGAGGACCAGCCGGGGGTTCGCCGCCGACAGCTCCTCCCAGCCCAGGTCCCACTTCTCGAGGGTGCCGGGACGGAAGTTCTCGATGATCACGTCGGCGGTGGCGGCCAGCCGCAGCAGGGTGGCGCGGCCGCCCGGCTTGGACAGGTTCAGGGTGATGGTGCGCTTGTTGCGGCCGAGGAGTTTCCACCACAGGCCCACGCCGTCCTTGGCGGGGCCGTGGCCTCGGGAGGGGTCGGGCTGGGCGGGGTGCTCGACCTTGACGACCTCCGCGCCGAAGTCGCCGAGCATGGTCGCGGCGAGGGGCCCGGCGAAGAGGGTGGCCAGGTCGAGGACGCGCACACCGTGCAGGGGAGGAGTCGCCGCGGTCATGAGGCGTACCGCCTCTGGACCGCGCAGCGGTACGGCGTCGAGGCGGACGCGCCGGCGCGTCGGGCCGACAGCGCGGCCGGGGCGGCCGCCCCGGTGAGTGCCTCCCGCGCCGGGCGGCCCTCGCCGGGGACCACGGCGAGGGCGGCGGCGAAGGGGTCGCCCGCGCCGGTCACCGAGACCGCGCCGCCCGCGTGGGCGGCGGGGATCGCCTGGTTGACGCGGGGGGCGGCGGCGCTCGCCCGGTCGGTGCCCTTGCCGCCGGGGACGGTGCCGAACTCTCTTCCCGGCAGGGTCTCTTCGCGCTGCGGGGGTGTCTCGGCGTAGGCGACGAGGTCCGTGTTCGTGCTGCCGAGCACGTCGGTGTCGGTCATGGGCGGGAAGCCTCCCGGTGGGTGAGGGACCAGGTCAGGTGGGCCAGGGCGTCGAAGCCGACGCCGTTGAAGTCGGCGACGGAGGTGGCCAGCCGGTTCTTGAGGGGGGCCGTCCAGTGGTCGGGGAGGGCGGCCGGGTCGCCCGCGAGGAGGGCGGCGACGCCGCCGGCTGTCGCGCCCGCCGAATCGGTGTCCAGGCCGCCGGCCACGGCGCCGCGCACGGAGCGGGTGAAGTCGCCGTCCGCGTGGGTGAGGGCGGCGGCGACCAGGGCGGTGTTGGGGACGGCGTGGACCCAGTGGTACGCCCGGTGAGCTGCGTGGAGTTCGTCCACGACGGTGTCGAACCCGTCCCGGCCGGGGTGTTCTTCGGCGAGCCGGACGGCGTGCTCGACGGCGCGGAAGAGACGGGAGCGCGGGGGGACGACGGTCAGTCCGGTGCGCAGACAGGCGTGGACGTCCTGGGCGCCGGTCGCTGCCGCGGCGATGACGGCCGCCGTGAACATCGCCGCGTAGACGCCGTTGGCGGTGTGGGTGAGACAGGCGTCGCGGTGGGCCTGTTCCGCGGCGGCGGCCGGGTCGCCGGGGTTGGTCCAGCCGTGGACGTCGGCGCGGATCAGGGCCCCGATCCATTCGCGGAAGGGGTTGCGGTGGCGTGCGGTGTGCGGGGGTTCGACGCCGCAGAGCAGGTTGCGCAGGGCGATGCGTTCGGCGGTGAAGGCGCGGCCGGGCGGGAGTTCGTCGAGCCAGAGCCGGGCGACGTCCGCGGTGGTGAAGTTCGTGCCGTGGCGTTGCAGCAGGAGCAGGTTGAGCAGCGGGTAGTTGAGGTCGTCGTCCTCGGGCATGCCGTCGATGTTCTCGGCGAGCGAGGTGCTCGCCGAGCGGCGGTTCCAGGGGTGGGCGTCGAGGAGGGGCCCGGGGACTCCTCGGGCGGTGAAGTACCCGTCGAGGGGCCAGTTCCCGGCGGAGCGGGCGAGGGCGCGGACGGCGTCCAGGGGGAGCTTCTCGACCGGCTTGCCGAGGAGACAGCCGACGGCCCGGCCCAGCCAGGCCGCCTCCAGCCGGGCCGGTGCGGCAGCCGGGGGCCGGGCCCGGTGGGGGGCCGGGGGACGGGCGTCGTCGGGCCGGCCCGGCCAGCGCGGGCACAGGGCCCTGATCCTCTCCAGCTCCGTCGGTTCGTCCTGCGCCGTTCTGCTGGGCAGGTCGGCCAGTTCGTCCAGGAGGTCCTCGGCGAGGAGGCGCAGATAGCGGGAGGCGCGCTGCGGTGAGGCGCCCGCGCGGGCCGGCGCCTCGCAGCCGCCCGCGGCCTTCCAGCGGGCGGCGATCGCCCGGGCCTCCCGGCCGTCCTCGGCGGCCTGGCGCAGCTCGTGGCCGAGGAGGTCCTCCGGCTGGACCCAGGTCAGTCGGAGCATCTCGTGCCTCCCAGGGCGTGGAACGCCTGCTCGTGGGCGCGGCGGCGGTCCACATCGCGGGCGAAGATCTCCCGGGCGACCTCGACGAGCGTCGCCGCGGGCTGCCAGAGGTCGAGCCTGCTGGCCTCGGAGACCTGCTTGGACCAGTCGTCGGGGACGGGGGAGCCCAGCGCCCCGGCCAGGGCTCCCGCCATCGTGGCGATGGAGTCGCAGTCGCGGCCGTAGTTCACCGAGCCGAGCACCGCCCGCCGGTAGTCGCCGCCGGCCACCAGCAACATGCCGAGTGCGACGGGGAGTTCCTCGATCGCGTGCACCCGGGAGGGGCGGCGGGCGGCCAGTGAGGGCCGGCGGTAGTCGGGGCCGACCGTGTCGAAGGGCTCCACCGCCTTGCGGAGCGGGACGAGCGCGGACTCGAAGTCGGTGTGGCGGGCCGCCGTTTCGCAGACCGCCTCGATCGCCGCGCGCGTGCCGTCCTTGGCCAGCGACAGACAGCCGGCGACCACCGACTCCGGCGTCGCGCGCGGAGCGCAGGCCGCCGCCACCGCCGCCGCGAACACCCCTGCCGCCTCACGGCCGTACGACGACTGGTGGGCGCCCGCGACGTCCAGCGCCTCGGCGTACGCGCGCGCCGGGTCGGCCGCGTTGACCAGTCCCACGGGGGCCATGTACATCGCGGCGCCGCAGTTGACGATGTTGCCGACGCCGGCCTCGCGCGGGTCGGCATGGCCGTAGTGAAGCCGGGCCACCAGCCATTTCTCCGCGAGGAAGATGCGGTGCAGGGGGAGTGCCTCCGCCTCCAGTTCCGGGATCCAGCGGGGTGTCGTGATCAGGTCCGGCACCAGGTGGTCGGCGACGGCGTAGGCGTCCAGGTGGTCGCGTACGGCGGCGTAGACCCTGATCAGGGCGTGGGTCATCAAGGTGTCGTCGGTGACGTGGCCGTCGCCCTTGTGGTACGGGGCGATGGGGCGGGCGGTGCGCCAGTCGTCGCCGTTCCAGGGGCCGACGACGCCGTGGATCCGGCTGCCGTGCCGCTGGAGGATCTGCTCGGGGGAGTAGCCCTCGACGGGGCCGCCGAGGGCGTCTCCCACGGCGGCCCCCACGAGGGCGCCGGTGAGGCGTTCTTCCAGGGTTGCGCCGTTGCTTTCCGGTGCTTTGGGCGTCATGCCCCGAATCATCCTCCTGGTGGGGCCGGTTGTGCGGCTTCCAGGAGTTCGGCGAGTTCCACCAGGTCGGTGCCGGTGAGACGGGGGAGCGCACAGCCGGAGAGGGTGCGGCAGCTGTCGCGCCACGTGGCGGGGATCGCGTCGCCGCCGCCCAGCGCGCCGGTCAGCGCGCCGGCCAGCGCCGGGGCCGAGTCGGCGACCCGGGACAGACAGGCCGCGGCCGGGACCGCCTCGCAGATGCGGCCGCCGGACGCCGTCGCCAGGGCGAGCGCCACGGGGACCGTCTCCGCCGCCGCGATGCCGTAGCTGTAGACGTGGTCGACGATCTGGTGCTCCAGCAGGGGGACGAGCGCGAAGGCGCCGTCGGCCTCGCGGGCCAGCCGCAGCGCGTGGCGGGCGTTGCGGCCGATCTCGGTGTGCTCGGGGAGCTCGGCGAGCGCCGCCGCCACGCACTCCTCGGGGTCCGCGCCGACGAGGGCCAGCGCGAGGGCCGCCGCCATCGCGCGCGCACCGTGCACACCGTCGCCGTCCTGGGTGTAGCGGGCGTCGAACTCGGCCAGTGCGGCGGCGAGCCGGGGGTCGCCGGGGTGGGCCACGGCCAGGACGCAGGCGCGTACGCAGGCCGCGTCGTCGAAGTAGTGGGGGTTGTCGTGGCCGGTGGCCGGGGGGCGCAGGCCGGCGGCGAGGTTGCCCAGACCGGCCCGGACGGAGATGCGGGCGCGCAGCGGCAGCACGGCGGACTCGACCTCGGGGGCGCGCTCGGCCGCCGCCGCCACCTCGCAGGCGATCGCGTTCCAGGCGAGGTCGATCGCGGCGCGCGTGCGGCGTTCGCGGCTCAGGTCGCCGAGGGCGTCGTCGTCGCCGGCCCGCAGCATGGCCTCGGCCGCGAACGCCGCCCACTCGGCGTCGTCGGAGGGGCCCAGGCGCAGGGGCTCGGGAGGCTGGTTCAGGGCGATGGGCACGGGGAGGGTGGTCGTCGCGTTGTGCTCGGCGAAGGTGTCGAGCTCGCGGGTGAGACGGCGGGTCCACTCGGGCATCCGGGCCGCGCGGTGCCGGGCGGCGGGCCAGCCCGCGGCATCGCCCGCGGCGAGGCCGAGCAGCAGACCGACGACGCGGCGCGCGCCCCGCGGGCGCGGCGCGCCGGGGGCCGGCGGGGCGTCCTGCTCGAGGGCGCCCGGTGCGGGGGTCTCCTGGGCAGCGGTGGGGGTGGCCCTGTCCGGGGCTGGGGGGAAGGTTGCCGCCTCGGTCGTCATTCGCCCGCCTCCGCGCCCTCGTCGGTGGCCGCCAGGGTGAAGGCGGTCGGGTCGGGGGCGGGCGGCCGGGCGAGGCCCATCAGGCTCGGCACGAGGTCCTCCACGACCACTCCCTCGCCCCACTTGCCGCCCTCCTCGGGCATCAGCAGTTCCGCCACGTCCAGGACGTGATGTCCCGCCATCGAGGGCAGGCAGCTTCCCCGGACCGGGCCGATCGCCGCCGCCCAGTCCGGCGGGATCGCCGCGACTCCTCGCGTCGCGCCGGCCAGGGCGCCGGCCACCGCCGCCGTGGTGTCCGCGTCGCGGCCCATGTTCACGGCCGTGAGGACGGCCTCGCGGAAGTCGCCGTCGGCCGCCGCGTACGCGCCGAAGGCGAGGGCGACCGCCTCGGGGGCGAGGTCGGTCCACGGGTAGCCGCCGATGACGACCGCGGAGCGGACCGCCCGTTCGCCCCGGTGGGCCACCGCCACCGCCCGGCGCAGGGAGCGCGCCGTCCAGGAGTCCTCGGGGACGACCGCCAGGGCCGAGGCCACCACGGCGGCGGGCGGCGCTCCGGCCATGGCCGCCGCGACCCCGGCGGCGACCGCCTGACCGCCGTGGATGCCCTCGCCGTCGTGGCTCACCGACCCGTCGATCGCGACCAGCCGCGCCGCTTCGGCCGGGCGCCCCGCGGCGAAGACGCCGAAGGGCGCCGCGCGCATCGCCAGGCCGTCGCTCCAGGCGTGCCGGTGCTGGGCCGAGATCGGCGCCGCCAGGCCTCGGCGGAGGTTCTCCAGGGTGCCGCGTTCGCTGAAGCCGGCGCCGCGGAAGGGGCCCTCGTCGAGGTCGGCGATCCACTGGTGCCAGGCCGATTCCACGTGGGCCGGGGTGAGCGCCGAGCCGTGGCGGGCCAGCAGCAGGCCGGAGAAGATCGCGTACTCGGTGTCGTCGGTGCCGGCCGGCCTGTCGGTGACGTACCCCGTGATGCGGCCCCAGCGGGCGCGGATCTCGGAGGGCTTCAGGTTCTCCGCGGGTGCGCCCAGAGCGTCTCCCACGGCGAGGCCGAGCAGGGCGCCGCGGGCTCGGTCACGGATCGTCGGCATGGGCGGCCTCTCCTCCGGGGGGGGTCCGCACGGGCGCGGAGCCGTCTGCGGATGTGTCCCACCGTCGGCGGTTGACCTGAGCCTGAAATCCACTCATGTCACCCGGTCGACATCTGTGCACACTTGCTCTCGAATGAGCACTCGAGGGTAAAGCCGCTGGTTAGCCGAGCCTTTCCTTGCTGGCGACCCGGAATCCGCAGGCGTATTTTGGTGTTGTCAGAACTTAGAACGTGTCCAAAGTTAGCTTTGGCTTAGCTACCTTTCCGTCCCAGGGGGATCTTCGTGGCCATCATCGAGACCGAGGCGTCGCTGCACGAGGCGCACCGTGACAACCACACCCACCGGGACGTCAACGGGGGCTGGCTGCGTCCCGCGGTGTTCGGCGCGATGGACGGCCTGGTCTCGAACCTCGCCCTGATGACGGGCGTCGCCGGCGGATCCGTCGGTCAGCAGACCATCGTCATCACCGGTCTCGCGGGGCTGGCGGCCGGCGCGTTCTCCATGGCCGCCGGCGAGTACACCTCCGTCGCCTCGCAGCGCGAACTCGTCGAGGCCGAGCTGGACGTGGAGCGGCGGGAGCTGAGGAAGCACCCGCAGGACGAGGAGGCCGAGCTCGCCGCGCTGTACGAGTCGCGGGGCGTCGAGCCCGAGCTGGCGCGGCAGGTCGCGCAGCAGCTCTCGCGCGACCCGGAGCAGGCGCTGGAGATACACGCCCGCGAGGAGCTGGGCATCGACCCCTCCGACCTGCCGTCGCCGCTGATCGCGGCCGTGTCCAGCTTCGGGGCCTTCGCGCTGGGCGCCCTCCTGCCCGTGCTGCCCTATCTGCTGGGGGCCGCTTCGCTGTGGCCGGCCGTGCTGCTCGCGCTCGCCGGGCTGTTCGCCTGCGGCGCGGTGGTGGCCCGGGTGACCGCGCGGACCTGGTGGTTCAGCGGGCTGCGGCAGCTCGTCCTCGGCGGCGCGGCGGCCGGTGTGACGTACGCCCTGGGCACGTTGTTCGGAACGGCCGTAGGATAGATCGGATCGTACTTATGCGTTGGGCCGCATAAGTAGTTGTTACTGACTGGTTTCGGCTGCTTAACCAGCGGGCATGAGCCGTAAGCGCTGTGGGCAATGACGCCTGCGGCGCACTCGCGGGGTGGGTGACGCCGCTCCCCCCGCCCCTTCCGGCCCGGCGGGCCATGATCCGACCGATCCCTCCCGTCCGGTCCCCCCATACTTTTCAGCCACGTCCGCGGTACCCCGCCGTCGACCCGTGGCGTCCGCATGCTGGAACGGAGTATCCGGTTCCCGAGAACCGCTCCATCATGTAACCTGCACGAAATTTTGCGTTACGCAGAGGGCCAACGTCGTCCCTTCGCCAGCAGACATGCCACTTGAGACGACGACGGGAGAGCCGATGCGTACGCCGCGCCAGCCGTCCCAGCATTCCGCGAATGGCCAGAACTGGTCCTTCATGGATGCTCGCCCTGCTGCGCAGGGTATGTATGACCCCCGCAACGAGCACGACGCCTGCGGCGTCGGCTTCGTGGCCACCCTCACCGGCGAGGCGAGCCATGCGCTGGTCGAGCAGGCGCTCACCGTTCTGCGCAACCTCGAACACCGCGGCGCCACCGGCTCCGAGCCGGACTCCGGCGACGGCGCGGGCATCCTGACCCAGGTCCCGGACGCCTTCTTCCGCGAGGTCGCCGGATTCGAGCTCCCCGAGGCCGGCCACTACGCCGTCGGCATCGCCTTCCTCCCCGAGGACGGCATGGCGGACACCGTCTCGCGGATCGACACGATCGCCGGCGAAGAGGGCCTCACCGTCCTCGGCTGGCGCGAGGTGCCGGTCGCCCCCGAGCTGCTCGGCGCCACCGCCCGCTCCACGATGCCCGCCTTCCGCCAGGTCTTCGTCACCGACGGCCGCTCGCAGGGCATCGACCTCGACCGCAAGGCGTTCGTGCTGCGCAAGCGCGCCGAGCGCGAGGCGGGCGTGTACTTCCCGTCGCTCTCCGCGCGGACGATCGTCTACAAGGGCATGCTGACCACCGGCCAGCTGGAACCCTTCTTCCCGGACCTGTCCGACCGCCGCTTCGCCTCGGCCGTCTCGCTCGTCCACTCGCGCTTCTCCACGAACACCTTCCCCTCGTGGCCGCTCGCGCACCCGTACCGCTTCGTCGCCCACAACGGCGAGATCAACACCGTCAAGGGCAACCGCAACTGGATGACCGCCCGCGAGTCCCAGCTGGTCTCGGACCTGTTCGGATCCGACGACAAGGCCATCGAGCGGATCTTCCCGGTGTGCACCCCGGACGCCTCCGACTCGGCGTCCTTCGACGAGGTGCTCGAACTGCTCCACCTCGGCGGCCGCTCACTGCCGCACTCCGTGCTGATGATGATCCCGGAGGCGTGGGAGAACCACGACTCCATGGACCCGGCCCGGCGCGCCTTCTACCAGTTCCACTCCACGATGATGGAGCCCTGGGACGGCCCGGCCTGCGTCACCTTCACCGACGGCGTCCAGGTCGGCGCCGTGCTCGACCGCAACGGTCTGCGCCCCGGCCGCTACTGGGTCACCGACGACGGCCTCGTCGTCCTCGGCTCCGAGGTCGGCGTCCTCGACATCGACCCGGCCAAGGTCGTCCGCAAGGGCCGCCTCCAGCCCGGCCGCATGTTCCTCGTCGACACCGCCGAGCACCGCATCATCGAGGACGACGAGATCAAGGCGCAGCTCGCCGCCGAGAACCCCTACGCCGAATGGCTGGAAGCCGGCGAGATCGAGCTGATCGACCTCCCCGAGCGCGAGCACATCGTGCACACCCACGCCTCGGTCACCCGGCGTCAGCAGACCTTCGGCTACACCGAGGAAGAGCTGCGCATCATCCTCGCCCCGATGGCCAAGACCGCCGGCGAGCCCCTCGGCTCCATGGGCACGGACTCGCCGATCGCCGCGCTCTCCGCCCGCCCGCGCCTGCTGTTCGACTACTTCACGCAGCTGTTCGCGCAGGTCACCAACCCGCCGCTGGACGCCATCCGCGAGGAGCTCGTCACCTCGCTGCGCTCCTCCCTGGGCCCCGAGGGCAACCTGCTGGAGCCCACCGCCGCGTCCTGTCGCTCGGTCACCCTGCCCTTCCCGGTGATCGACAACGACGAGCTGGCCAAGCTCATCCACATCAACGCCGACGGCGACATGCCCGGCTTCAAGGCCACCACGCTCTCCGGCCTGTACCGGGTGCACGGCGGCGGCGACGCGCTGGCCGCCCGGATCGACGAGATCTGCGCCGAGGCCGACGCGGCCATCGACAACGGCGCCCGGCTCATCGTCCTGTCCGACCGCCACTCGGACGCCGAGCACGCGCCGATCCCGTCGCTGCTGCTCACCTCGGCCGTCCACCACCACCTCATCCGCACCAAGCAGCGCACCCAGGTGGGCCTGCTGGTCGAGGCCGGCGACGTCCGCGAGGTCCACCACGTCGCCCTGCTCATCGGGTTCGGCGCGGCCGCCGTCAATCCGTACCTGGCCATGGAGTCGGTCGAGGATCTGCTGCGCGCGGGCACCTTCCTCGACGGCATGGAGCCCGAGCAGGCGATCCGCAACCTGATCTACGCGCTCGGCAAGGGCGTCCTGAAGGTCATGTCCAAGATGGGCATCTCCACCGTCGCCTCCTACCGCGGCGCCCAGGTCTTCGAGGCCGTCGGTCTCGACGACGCCTTCGTCGACCGGTACTTCAGCGGCACCGCCACCAAGATCGGCGGCATCGGCATCGACGTCGTCGCCAAGGAGGTCGCCGCCCGGCACGCCAAGGCCTACCCCGCCTCCGGCATCGCCCCGGCGCACCGCGCCCTGGACATAGGCGGCGAGTACCAGTGGCGCCGCGAGGGCGAGCCGCACCTGTTCGACCCCGAGACGGTCTTCCGCCTCCAGCACTCCACCCGCACGGCCCGCTACGACATCTTCAAGAAGTACACGGACCGCGTGAACGAGCAGTCCGAGCGCCTCATGACGCTGCGCGGCCTCTTCGGGCTCAAGTCGGACCGCCCGTCGATCCCCGTCGACGAGGTCGAGCCGGTCTCCGAGATCGTCAAGCGCTTCTCCACCGGCGCCATGTCGTACGGCTCCATCTCGCAGGAGGCGCACGAGACGCTCGCCATCGCCATGAACCAGCTGGGCGGCAAGTCCAACACCGGTGAGGGCGGCGAGGACCCGGAGCGCCTGTACGACCCCGCGCGCCGCTCCGCCATCAAGCAGGTCGCCTCCGGCCGCTTCGGCGTGACCTCCGAGTACCTGGTCAACGCGGACGACATCCAGATCAAGATGGCCCAGGGCGCCAAGCCCGGCGAGGGCGGCCAGCTGCCCGGCCACAAGGTCTACCCGTGGGTCGCCAAGACCCGCCACTCGACCCCGGGCGTCGGCCTGATCTCCCCGCCGCCGCACCACGACATCTACTCCATCGAGGACCTGGCCCAGCTGATCCACGACCTGAAGAACGCGAATCCGCGGGCGCGGATCCACGTGAAGCTGGTCTCGGAGGTCGGCGTCGGCACGGTCGCCGCGGGCGTGTCCAAGGCCCACGCGGACGTGGTCCTCATCTCGGGCCACGACGGCGGAACCGGCGCCTCGCCGCTCACCTCTCTCAAGCACGCGGGCGGCCCCTGGGAGCTCGGTCTCGCCGAGACCCAGCAGACCCTGCTGCTCAACGGCCTGCGCGACCGGATCGTGGTCCAGACCGACGGCCAGCTCAAGACCGGCCGTGACGTGATCATCGCCGCGCTGCTCGGCGCCGAGGAGTTCGGTTTCGCGACCGCCCCGCTCGTCGTCTCCGGCTGCGTCATGATGCGCGTCTGCCACCTGGACACCTGCCCCGTCGGCATCGCCACCCAGAACCCGGTGCTGCGCGACCGCTTCGCCGGCAAGGCCGAGTACGTCGTCAACTTCTTCAAGTTCATCGCCGAAGAGGTCCGTGAGCTGCTGGCCGAGCTGGGCTTCCGCTCGATCGAGGAGGCCGTCGGCCACGCCGAGGTCCTCGACGTCGAGCGCGCCGTCGAGCACTGGAAGGCACAGGGCCTGAACCTGGCCCCGCTGTTCCACGTGCCCGCCCTGCCCGAGGGCGCCGCCCTGCACCAGGTCGTCGCGCAGGACCACGGCCTGGAGAAGGCACTCGACAACCAGCTCATCAAGCTGGCCGCCGACGCGCTCGCCGCGGACTCCGCGACCGACGCCCAGCCGGTGCGCGCCCAGGTCTCCATCCGCAACATCAACCGCACGGTCGGCACCATGCTCGGCCACGAGGTGACCAAGCGGTTCGGCGGCGCGGGCCTGCCCGAGGACACCGTCGACATCACCTTCACCGGCTCCGCCGGCCAGTCCTTCGGCGCCTTCCTCCCGCGCGGCGTCACGCTGCGCCTGGAGGGCGACGCCAACGACTACGTCGGCAAGGGCCTCTCCGGCGGCCGGGTGATCGTCCGTCCCGACCGGGGCGCCGACCACCTCGCCGAGTACTCGACGATCGCCGGCAACACCATCGCCTACGGCGCGACCGGCGGCGAGCTGTTCCTGCGCGGCCGCACCGGCGAGCGGTTCTGCGTGCGCAACTCCGGCGCGACGGTCGTCTCCGAGGGCGTGGGCGACCACGGCTGCGAGTACATGACCGGCGGTCACGCGGTGGTTCTCGGCGAGACGGGCCGCAACTTCGCGGCCGGCATGTCCGGCGGCATTGCCTACGTGATCGACCTGAACCGCGACAACGTCAACGCCGGCAACCTCGCCGCCGTCGAGACTCCGGACGACGCGGACAAGCAGTGGCTGCACGACGTGGTGCGCCGCCACGCCGAGGAGACCGGCTCCACGGTCGCCCAGAAGCTGCTGGCCGACTGGGACGTCGCGGCGGAGCGCTTCAGCAAGATCATTCCCAGTGCCTACAAGGCAGTGCTCGCCGCCAAGGACGCCGCCGAGCAGGCGGGACTCTCCGAGTCCGAGATCACCGAGAAGATGATGGAGGCGGCGACCAATGGCTGACCCGAAGGGCTTTTTGAACCACGGCCGCGAGGTCGCCGAGTCCCGTCCCGTCGACGTGCGTCTGAAGGACTGGAACGAGGTCTACGTCCCCGGTTCGCTGCTGCCGATCATCGGCAAGCAGGCCAGCCGGTGCATGGACTGCGGCATCCCGTTCTGTCACAACGGCTGTCCGCTGGGGAACCTGATCCCCGAGTGGAACGACTACGCCTACCGCGAGGACTGGTCGGCGGCGTCGGAGCGGCTGCACGCCACGAACAACTTCCCGGAGTTCACCGGGCGGCTGTGCCCGGCGCCCTGCGAGTCGGCGTGCGTGCTCGGCATCAACCAGCCGCCGGTCACCATCAAGAACGTCGAGGTCTCGATCATCGACAAGGCGTGGGAGACCGGTGACGTCGCCCCGCAGGCCCCCGAGCGCCTGTCCGGCAAGACCGTCGCGGTCATCGGCTCGGGCCCGGCGGGCCTGGCCGCCGCCCAGCAGCTGACGCGGGCCGGTCACACCGTCGCCGTCTACGAGCGCGCGGACCGCATCGGAGGCCTCCTGCGGTACGGCATCCCCGAGTTCAAGATGGAGAAGCGGCACATCAACCGCCGTATCGAGCAGATGCGCGCGGAGGGCACCCGCTTCCGCACCGGCATCGAGATCGGCCGCGACCTCAAGGCGACCGACCTCAAGAAGCGCTACGACGCCGTCGTCATCGCCGCCGGCGCCACGACCGCCCGCGACCTGCCGGTCCCCGGCCGTGAGCTCAAGGGCGTGTACCAGGCGATGGAGTACCTGCCGCTGGCCAACAAGGTGCAGGAGGGCGACTTCGTGGCGCCCCCGATCTCGGCCGAGGGCAAGCACGTCGTCGTCATCGGCGGCGGCGACACCGGCGCCGACTGCGTGGGCACCGCCCACCGTCAGGGCGCGGCCTCCGTCACCCAGCTGGAGATCATGCCCCGTCCGGGCGAGGAGCGGAACGCGGTCTCCCAGCCGTGGCCGACCTTCCCGATGCTCTACAAGGTCACCTCCGCGCACGAGGAGGGCGGCGAGCGGGTCTACTCCGTCTCCACCACCCACTTCGAGGGCGACGAGGACGGCAACGTCCAGTGGCTGCACCTCACCGAGGTCGAGTTCGTCGAGGGCAGGCTGACCCAGAAGCCGGGCACGGAGCGCAAGATCCCCGCCCAGCTGGTGACGCTGGCGATGGGCTTCACGGGCACGGACCGCGAGAACGGTCTCGTCGAGCAGTTCGGCCTGGAGCTCGACGAGCGCGGCAACGTCGCCCGCGACGCCGACTTCGCGACCAACGTGCCGGGCGTGTACGTCGCCGGCGACGCGGGCCGCGGCCAGTCGCTCATCGTGTGGGCGATCGCGGAGGGCCGCTCGGCCGCCCGCGGCGTCGACCGGTTCCTCACCGGCGTCAGCGAACTGCCGGCCCCGATCCGCCCGACGGACCGCTCGCTGATGGTCTGACGCCCCGCTGCGGGGGCACCCCGAACGTCCCGTACAAAGGCGTGCGGAACACCACGCGGCGCCTGCCACGTCCCCGACCGGACCGGCAGGCGCCGCGGCATGTCCGCCGCATCCCACGGACGGCGGCCGGGCGTCCCTACGAGACCTGGAACGTCTCCCCGTACACCTGCCAGCGCAGCGGCGGACGCAGGTCGAGGTTGCCCTCCCGCAGGAAGCGGCGCTGGGTGGTGTCGACGCGTGAGGTGTCGACGCCGGGGTGCCGGATCAGCATGGCGCGGCGGCGGGCGTCGAGGAACGCGCCGAGGTAGGCGGCCTCGCCGCCGCCTTGGGCCGGGGTGCGGGCCTGGCGCGTCGCACGCGCGCGGATGCCGTCGAAGCTGGTCGGTCCCGTGCCGGGGCCGTGGAAGACGAGAGCGTCGTAGTAGATGAACTGGCCCAGCGCGCCCAGTCCGTCGGCCCGGCCCCGGCGGACCGCCGGATCGAAGTAGACGCGGTCGCGCTCGGCGTCCTGGGCGGCCCGGAAGGCGGGGACCCGGGACTCGGCGCGCCAGGCGTCCGGGAAGCCGGGGTCCAGACCCTCGTGCGAGTCGCTGCCGTCGACGCGGCGCAGGGCGGGCAGATAAGGGGCGAGCGCGTTGTCCGGGTGGGCGCGGGTGTAGCCCTCGACGAGGGCCAGCAGATCGTGGGTGCCGGTGCAGAAGCCGATCAGGCCCGCGGTGTAGCCCTGGCCGTCGCCGATGTCCTCGACATAGCCGTACGCGCTGCGCCAGTCCAGGGTGCCGTTCTCCGCGCTGGCCACGATCTGCTGGGCGAGTTCCTTCTGTGCCGGGGCGGCGAGGCCGGGCGCGGTCGCCCGCGCCCCGGCCGCCGAACCGTCGCTCTGCGCGCGGTGCCGCGGCGGTGCGGATCGCTGGGCCTGTACGGGTCGTTCGGACGGTGCCGACCTGGCGGACTGTGCGTTGCGTTCGGCCTGTGCGCGGTGTTCGAGCCGCACCGGGCGTTCGTCCTGGGCGGGTTGTGCGGTCTGCGAGGGGGTGAGCAGGTACACCGTCGACGCCACTGCGGCGCAGACCAGGGCGGCGGCACGTTTCATGCCGCACACCCTAGAGCGGGAATGTCTTGTTCCTTGTCATTTCATCATCATTGGCCGGTGTGTGAACAGATGGGCGAGCCGGGGCCGGTAGGGGACGCTGTGCGCCATGGTCGCGATCTGTCGCACCCGGCCCGGGGGATCGTCACCGCGTAGCCGGTCCGACGCCCGCTGATTGTCCGCACCGTTGGCTCGGCCGGTCCGCCGTGGCACCCTGAGGACGTTGATCCGAGGGGGAGGCGACGACGCATGGCTGACGGCGCGCGATCGGTGAACGAGGGCGCGGGCGGCGGGAGTTCGGGGCGGCGGGGCGAGCCCGGCCGGGGCGAGCGGGTCGCCGACTGGGCCGACGGACGGCTGGGACTGTACGCGCTGGCCAGGGCCAACCTGCGCAAGGTGTTCCCGGACCACTGGTCGTTCATGCTGGGCGAGATCTGTCTGTACAGCTTCCTCGTCCTGCTCCTGACCGGCGTCTACCTCACCCTGTTCTTCGAGCCGAGCAGCGCCGAGGTCGTCTATCACGGCACGTACGTCCCGCTCAACGGCGTCACCATGACGAAGGCCTACGAGTCGACGCTGCACATCAGCTTCGACGTGCGCGGCGGGCTGCTGATCCGGCAGATCCACCACTGGGCGGCGCTGGTCTTCGTCACCGGCATGCTCGTGCACATGATGCGGGTGTTCTTCACCGGCGCGTTCCGCAAGCCGCGCGAGGTCAACTGGCTCTTCGGCTGGCTGCTGTTGTTCCTCGGCATCCTCACCGGACTGACCGGCTACTCGCTCCCCGACGACCTGCTGTCCGGCACCGGGGTACGGTTCGCGGACGGTGCGATCCTGTCCGTCCCGATCGTCGGCACGTACCTGTCGTTCTTCCTGTTCGGCGGGGAGTTCCCGGGGCACGACATCATCTCGCGGTTCTTCCCCATCCATGTGCTGCTGCTGCCCGGGATCATGCTGGGGCTCGTCGTCGCCCATCTCATCCTGGTGTTCTTCCACAAGCACACCCAGTACCCGGGGCCCGGACGCGACCAGGAGAGCGTGGTCGGCATGCCGTTCATGCCGGTCTACATGGCGAAGGCGGGCGGGTTCTTCTTCCTGGTCTTCGGCGTGCTGGCGGTGATGGGCGCGATCGCGAGCGTCAACCCGGTGTGGGCGTTCGGGCCCTACCGCCCGGACCTGGTGACGACCGGAGCCCAGCCCGACTGGTATCTCGGCTTCTCCGAGGGGCTGATCCGGGTCATGCCGGGATGGGAGATCGACGCCTGGGGCCACACCCTGGAGCTGGGCGTGCTGATCCCGTTCTCCCTCTTCCCGCTGATCCTGCTCGCCATCGGCGTCTACCCCTTCGTCGAGGCGTGGATCACCGGGGACGGGCGCGAGCACCACATCCTGGACCGGCCGCGCAACGCGCCCGTGCGCACCGGCCTCGGGGCGGCCTGGCTGGCGCTGTACGCGGTGCTGCTGATCGGCGGCGGCAACGACATCGTCGCCACGCATCTGCATCTGTCCATCAACACGATCACCTGGTTCGTGCGGGTGTCCGTGTTCGCCGCCCCGGTGGTCGCCTTCACGGTGACCAAGCGGATCTGTCTGGGGCTGCAGCGCCGCGACCGCGACAAGGTGCTGCACGGGCGGGAGACGGGCACCATCAGGCGGCTGCCGCACGGCGAGTACGTCGAGGTCCACGAACCCCTGGGCCCAGGCGCGCTGTTCACCCTCACCCAGCACGAGCAGAGCCCGCCGTACGCGATCGGGCCGCTCGTCGACCACAACGGCGTGCGGCGGCCGGTCACCGTGTCCCAGCGGGTGCGGGCGCGGCTCGCGCGGGCCATGTTCGGCGCCGGCAGCCGTATCCCCAAGCCGACGCCCGAGGAGTACCGGGAGCTGACCGGCGGGCACGGGCCCGGCCACGGCCACGGGCACTGACGCCCGCCCGGACCGGCCCTCGCCCGGCCGCTTCACCGCTCGGGCGGCCAGTTGCGCAGCAGCACGTCGAGGGCGTCCAGGATCCGCGTCCAGGTCTCCTGGGTGTCGGGGGCGCTGTGGCTGAAGCCGCCGCCCAGCTCCAGGCTGACGTAGCCGTGGAAGACGCTGCCCAGCAGGCGGACGGCGTGCGTCTGGTCCGGTTCGGCGAGGTCGTAGCCGCGCAGGATCGCGCGGGTCATCCGGGCGTGCCGGCCGCCCGCGCTCGCGGCCGCCGCCTCGGGGTCCAGTCGCAGCTGGGCGGCGGCGTAGCGGCCGGGGTGCTCGCGGGCGTAGTCGCGGTAGACGTCGGCCAGGGCCGTCAGGGCGTCCTTGCCGGCCCGCCCGGCCAGCGCGACGTCCCCCCGGTCGGCGAGCTCGGCCAGCGCCAGCAGCGCGATCCGGGTCCGCAGATCGTCGGAGTTCTTCACATGCGAGTACAGGCTCGCGACCTTGACGTCGAAGCGCCTGGCCAGCGCGGAGACGGTCACCTGGTCGAAGCCGACCTCGTCGGCGAGTTCCGCGCCCGCCCGGACCAGGCGTTCCGTGCTCAGCCCCACGCGCCCCATGATCGTCTCCCGCCCGGATCCGCCGCTCGGCGCGGCGGGCTGTCTGCCGACGGCCATTATGCGCTACCCGTAACGGATTAAGTATTTGCCTAAAGATTTTAGGCAAATTAGCCTGACGGACATGAAGCCGCTGACCGAACAAGAGATCCGCGCCGCGTTCGTGAACTGCACCAAGGGCGAGGCGAAGCGCCTGTCCGTGCCGCGCGACCTTGCCGACCGGCCCTGGGACGACCTCGACTACCTCGGCTGGCGGGACCCCCAGGCCCCCGACCGGGCCTACCTCGCCGCGGAGCTGGACGGCCGGCCCAGAGCCCTCCAGCTGCGCTCGACCGCCTCCGGCTCCTGGCAGGCCCGGCGCAGCATGTGCACGATGTGCCTGACCACCCACTCCGGCGGCGTCTCCCTGATGGTCGCGCCCAAGGCGGGCCGGGCCGGCCAGCAGGGCAACTCCGTGGGGGCCTACATCTGCAGCGACCTCGCCTGCTCGCTGTACGTGCGGGGCAAGCGGGACGCGGGCGCCGGCGCCCGGTTGCACGAGACGCTCACGCTGGAGGAGAAGATCGAACGCACCGTGGCCAACCTCGCCGCGTTCATCGCCAAGGTGACCGCCTGAGGCTACGCGTGGGCACGCAGCACCTCCGCCCGGCACTCGTCCGGCGTGCCCCAGGCCGTGCGCAGGGCGCGGGCCTTGGTGAGCCAGAGCGACAGGTCGTACTCCGCCGTGTACCCGATCGCGCCGTGCAACTGGAGCGCGGCGCGCGCGCTCGCGTACGCCGCCTCGCCCGCGCTCGCCTTCGCCGCCGCGACGTCCGCCGCCGTCATCGTCACGGCGGCCCCCAGCACCAGGGGGCGGGCGAACTCCAGGGCGATCTTCACGTCCGCCAGCCGGTGCTTGACCGCCTGGAACGAGCCGATGGGCGCCCCGAACTGGACGCGTCGGCCGACATGGGCCACCGTCCGCTCCAGCAGCGCCAGGCCGACGCCGAGGGCCTGGGCGGCGGTGGCGAGCCTGGCCCACAGCAGCGCCCGGTCCACGGCCGGGGCCGGGGTGAGGAGTTCGCCGCCCGGCAGCAGACGGGTCAGCCGACGGGCGGGGTCCAGGGACGGCCGCACCGGGCCGTGACCGGGCGCGAGGCGCAGGCCGTCGGCGGCCAGCGCCAGCCGGAGCGTGGCCGCGTCGCCGTCCAGGGCGTAGGAGCCCTCGCGGGCCACCGTCGCCGTCGACCGGCCCGAGGCCAGCGCCGCGAGGAACCGCTCGGCCGGCCCCGGGTCGCGCAGCAGGGCCGCCGCGGCGACCGTCTCCACCAGCGGGCCCGGAACCGCGTGCCGCCCCAGCTCCACGAAGGCCACGGCCAGCTCCACCGGCCTGGGCCCGAGCCCCTCGTACTTCTCCGGGACCGCCAGGGCGAAGACGCCCGCGTCGGCGATCCGGGACCACAGCGCGCGCCCGCTCCCCCGCTCCCCACGGCTCCAGTCCCGGACCGCCGCCGCGGTGCCGGCCGCGCCCAGCATCGCGTCCAGCGACTGCGCGAACGCCCGCTGTTCGGCGTCCAGCAGGAACCGCATCGGTCCGGACGCCTGCGGCCAGGTCATGTGCGGCGTCCCTTCGGCAGGCCGAGCAGGCGCTCGGCGACGATGTCGCGCTGGATCTCGTTGGCGCCCGCGTAGATCGGCCCGGCGAGGGAGAAGACGTACCGCTCGGCCCAGTCGGTGTCGCCCCGCTCCCCTTCCTCGCCCAGCAGGTCCAGCGCCGTCTCGTGCAGCGCTATGTCGTACTCCGACCAGAACACCTTGTTCAGGCTCGACTCCGGGCCGAGCCGCTCGCCGGCCAGGAAGCGGTGGGCGGCCGCCCAGGTGAACAGCTGGTACGCGCGGGCGCCGATCAGGGCGTCGGCGACCCGGTCCGCGGCGCCGGGCGGACTGCCCCGGTCCTGCCACAGCGCGTGCAGACGCTCGGCCGAGGCGAGGAAGCGGCCGGGGGAGCGCAGGGTGAGCCCGCGCTCGTTGGCCGCCGTCGACATCGCGATGCGCCAGCCCTCGCCGGGCCGGCCGATCACGTCCTCGTCGGGCACGAACACCTCGTCCAGGAAGAGCTCGGCGAAGGCCGGTTTCCCGTCGAGGCGGCCGACGGGGCGGACGGTGACGCCGGGGGCCCGCAGGTCGAACATGAAGTATCCGAGGCCCCGGTGCGGCGCGCCGGCGTCCGGGTCGCTGCGGAACAGACCGAAGGCACGATCGGCGAAGGCCGCGCGCGAGGACCACGCCTTCTGGCCGCTCAGCCGCCAGCCGCCGTCCGCGCGGACCGCCCTCGCGCGCAGCGCCGCCAGGTCCGAGCCGGCCTCGGGCTCCGACCAGGCCTGCGCCCAGACGACCTCGCCGGCGGCCATCGCGGGCAGCACACGGGAGCGCTGCTCCTCGGTGCCGTGGTCGAACAGGGTCGGGGCGAGCAGGCTCACGCCGTTCTGGCTGACCCGGCCCGGGGCGCCGGCCGCGTAGTACTCCTCCTCGAAGAGCAGCCAGCGCGTCAGCCCGCAGTCCCGCCCGCCGTAGCGCGTCGGCCAGTTCACCGCCGACCAGCCGCCCGCCGCCAGCTCGGCCTCCCACGCGCGGTGCGCGGCGAAGCCCTCGGCGGTCTCCAGGGAGGGCAGCGGCACCGCCGGCACATGCGCGTGCAGCCAGGCCCGGGCCTCGGCGCGGAACGCCTCGTCGGCGGGGGAGTGTGCGAGGTCCACGGCCACCCTCTTTCCCGGACGGTTCTTCCCTAACAAGTGTTTGGTAGGTTAGCGTGCTGTCATGACGAACGTCGAGGGTCCGCCGTACGTTCCCGGGCACGCGCTGCTCGACGGACGCAGCGCGGTGATCACCGCGGCGGCCGGCGCGGGCATCGGCGGAGCCACCGCGCGCCGCTTCCTCGAAGAGGGCGCGCGCGTCCTGATCAGCGACGCCCACCCGCGCCGGCTCAAGGCCCACGAGGCCGAACTCGCCGAGGAGTTCGGCCCGGCGGCCGTGACGGCACAGCCCTGCGACGTCACCGACGAGCGCCAGGTGCGCGCCCTGTTCGACGCCGCCGTCGCGGCGCACGGACGGCTGGACGTCGTCGTCAACAACGCCGGCCTGGGCGGCACCTCACCGCTCGCCGACATGAGCGACGACCAGTGGACACGGGTCCTGGACGTCACACTGAACGGCACCTTCCGCTGCACCCGGGCCGCGCTGCGGCTGATGCGGACGAGCGGCGGCGGCGTCATCGTCAACAACGCCTCCGTCGTCGGCTGGCGCGCCCAGGCCGGACAGGCGCACTACGCCGCCGCGAAGGCGGGCGTGATGGCGCTGACCCGCTGCGCGGCCGTGGAGGCGGCCGCCTACGGGGTGCGGGTCAACGCCGTCTCGCCGAGCCTCGCCATGCACCCGCACCTGGCGAAGGTCACCACGCCCGAACTGCTGGCGGAGCTCACCGAACGCGAGGCCTTCGGGCGGTACGCGCAGCCCTGGGAGGTGGCCAACGTGATCGTCTTCCTGGCGTCGGACTACTCCTCGTACATGACGGGCGAGGTCGTCGCCGTCAGCAGCCAGCACGCCTGACGACCGGAGCAGCCCACAATGGACCCGTGCCGACCAAGAAGAAGCCCCAGGTGACCGCCGCGCCCGCGCGCCGCGGCGAACTGCTCAACACGGCCGCCGAGGTCTTCGCCGAGCAGGGTTACAACGCGACCACCGTGCGCAAGATCGCCGACCACGCGGGCATGCTCGCGGGCAGCCTCTACTACCACTTCGACTCCAAGGAGTCGATGCTCGAGGAGATCCTGCGCACCTTCCTCGACGAGCTGTGGCACGGCTACGACACCGTCCTGGCCGCCGGCGAGGGCCCCCGCGAGACGCTCGAAGCGCTGGTCACCGAGTCGTTCCGGGAGATCGACCGGCACCGGGCCGCCGTCGCGATCTACCAGAAGGAGAGCCGCCAGCTCGTGGCGCAGGAACGGTTCGCGTTCCTCGCCGACTCGCAGCGCAGGTTCGAGAAGGCATGGCTGTCCACGCTGGAACGCGGCGTGGCGGAAGGGGTCTTCCGCGCCGACCTCGACGTCCGGCTCACGTACCGCTTCGTCCGCGACACCGTCTGGGTCGCCGCGTCCTGGTACCGGCCCGGCGGACAGCACAGCCCGGAGGAGATCGCCCGGCAGTACCTGTCGATGGTGCTGGACGGGATCGCCGTACGTCAGCGGCAGGCGCACAGCCGCAGGTGAACAGCGCATCTGGACAGCCGTATGCAACAGCGCATGTGAACAACCGCAGGTGAACAGTCCGAGCAAGTGCCCCTTTCCCTGAGGGAGTCGCCATGGCCGAGGCCTACATCGTCGAAGCGGTCCGTACGCCCGTGGGGCGGCGCGCAGGAGGTCTGTCCGGGGTCCACCCGGCCGACCTCGGGGCGCACGTGCTCAAGGAGCTCGTCTCGCGCGCGGGCGTCGATCCGGCGGCGGTCGAGGACGTCGTCTTCGGCTGCCTGGACACCGTCGGCCCGCAGGCCGGGGACATCGCGCGGACCTGCTGGCTGGCCGCGGGACTGCCCGAGGAGGTGCCCGGCGTGACCGTGGACCGACAGTGCGGCTCCTCGCAACAGGCCGTGCACTTCGCCGCGCAGGGCGTGTTGTCGGGAACGCAGGACCTGGTCGTCGCGGGCGGCGTGCAGAACATGTCGCAGATCCCGATCGCGTTCGCCACCCGGCAGGCCGCCGAGCCGCTCGGCTTCACCCAGGGCCCCTTCGCGGGCAGCGAGGGCTGGCGCGCCCGCTACGGCGACCGGCCCGTCAACCAGTTCGCCGGCGCGGAGATGATCGCCGCCAAGTGGGGCATCACCCGCCGCGACCAGGAGGAGTTCGCGCTGCGCTCGCACCGGCGGGCCGTCCGCGCCCTCGACGAGGGCCGCTTCACGCGCGAGACGGTCGCCCTCGGGGAGGTCACCGCCGACGAGGGGCCGCGCCGGGACACCTCCCTGGAGAAGATGGCCGCGCTCAAGCCCGTCATCGACGGCGGCACCGTCACCGCGGCCTGCTCCTCGCAGGTCTCCGACGGGGCGGCCGCCCTGCTGCTGGCCTCCGAGGACGCCGTCCGCGCACACGGGCTGCGGCCCCGGGCCCGCGTGCACCACCTCTCCGTACGCGGCGAGGACCCCGTCCGCATGCTCACCGCCCCCATCCCGGCCACCGCGCACGCCCTGAAGAAGACCGGGCTCACGATCGACGACATCGACCTCGTCGAGATCAACGAGGCCTTCGCGCCCGTCGTCCTGGCCTGGCTGAAGGAGACCGGCGCTGACCCGGACCGGGTCAACGTCAACGGCGGCGCCATCGCCCTGGGCCACCCCCTCGGCGCGACCGGCGCGAAGCTGATGACGACCCTCCTGCACGAACTCGAACGCACCGGCGGCCGCTACGGCCTGCAGACCATGTGCGAGGGCGGCGGCCAGGCCAACGTGACGATCATCGAACGGCTCTGAAACCCTCCAGGGACGCCAGCACCGTTTCCGCCTCCCCCATCACACGCCCCACCAGTTCCGCGCACGACGGCAGGTCGTCGATCACCCCGGCGACCTGCCCGGACGCCATCACCCCGGCATCCGTGCGCCCCTCCACCATCGCCGACCGCAACAGCATCGGCGTGTTCGCGGCGAGCAGCACCTGACTCCAGGAGAGGTCCTTGCCGTGGCGCAGCGCCAGCCCGTCGCGGGCCATCTGCCGCCAGGTCAGACCCGACAGCCTGCGGAAGGCGGCCGCGTGCCGCACCGCCCGCAGCAGGGCCCCGGTGCGCCCCGCGCCCTCCAGGGCGCCCACCAGCTCCGAGCGCAGCATGCGGTGCGGAAGACCGTCCACCGCCCGGGTGACGATGACGTCCCGCACGGTCGCCGCCAGATACCGGGCCTTCACCGCGTCCGGGACCGGCGAGTCCGAGGTGAGCAGGAACCGCGTGCCCATGGCCACGCCCGCCGCCCCGTACGCCAGCGCCGCCGCCAGCCCCCGTCCGTCGAAGAACCCGCCCGCCGCCACGACCGGGACGTCAACGGCGTCCACCACCTGCGGCAGCAGCACCGTCGTGGCCACCTCGCCGGTGTGGCCGCCGCCCTCGCCGCCCTGCACGATCACCGCGTCCGCGCCCCACGCGGCGACCTTCTCGGCATGCCGGCGGGCCCCGACGGAGGGGATCACGACGACGCCGGCCGCCTTGAGCTCGGCGATCAGCTCAACGGAGGGCGCGAGCGCGAAGGACGCCACCCGGACCCCCTCCTCGACGACGATCCGCACCCGCTCGCCCGCGTCCGCCGCGTCGGCCCGCAGATTGACGCCGAAGGGCGCGTCCGTGCGCGCCTTCACCTCCCGCACCGCTTCCCGCAACTGGTCCAGGGTCATCGTGGCGGAGGCCAGCACGCCCAGCGCCCCCGCGTTCGCCGTCGCCGACACCAGGCGCGGACCCGCGACCCATCCCATCCCGGTCTGCACGATCGGGTGGCGCACCCCGACCAGCCGGGTCAGTGCCGTCTCCATCAGCCGGCGACCTCCCGCGCGCGGGCCCCGTCCGGATCGATCACCTCACGGATCAACCGCAGCTCCGCGGCCGTCGGCTCCCGCGTGTACGGCACCTCGGGCGGCACCACGAGGTCAAAGGCCGTCGCCTCGCGCACCTGCTCGACGCTCACCCCCGGATGCAGCGACGCCAGCCGCATCGAGCGGTCGGGGGTCGCGAAGTCGAAGACGCCGAGGTCGGAGACGACCCGCGGGATGCGGTGGTGGCGCGCGCCGCCCGCACGGTCGTAGCCCACTCCGCACACCATGTCGACCCTCTCGACGAACACCCGCCGCGAATGCCTGGGGACCCAGTAACTGGTCGGATTGTTCAGGGTGTTGACCGGAGCGCCCCGCACGCCGAGCAGCTGGCGCACCGGCTTCGCCCAGTCGCCGATGCAGGAGATGTTCTGGTTGCCGTACCGGTCGATCTGGCTCGCGCCCATCATCACGTGCCGCCGCCCCCCGGTGACCAGCTCCAGATGCAGGCGGTAGGGCAGCCAGCCCTCCACCGTGCCGTCCACGCCGACGAGCAGCGCCTCGCCGTCGGTCAGCAGCAGCTCCGGCGAGAACGTCCGCCGGGCGAGCCGTGCGCCGACCGAGGGAATCACGCCCATCGGGCTCGCCAGGATCTCGCCCGCCCCGCGCCACGCCTCCGCGCAGGCGACGACGCAGTACTCCGCCCGTGTCGCCGTGCTCATGTCGCCTCCCCTGCCGCCGCCCGGTACGCCTGCTCGTCCCCGGCGAGGAACCGGTCCGCGAACTCCGGCCACGGCGTGCTCGCGTAGAGCTTCTGGAACGCCTCGTCCCGGCCGTAGTCGGGGGCGCAGGACGTGAAGTGCGCCCCCTGGGGCGCCTCGACGACACCCGTCACCGTGTGCCGCTTGATCAGCAGCGACTGCGGCGGCGCCTCCTTCGTCAACTCGGCCGTGTCGACGATCCGTTCACAGCTGACGTACGCCGCGTCCGCGGCCTCGCAGAAGAGGTCGTCGAAGTACGGGTCCGGGCCCAGGTACTGCCCGTTGCCCCGCCGGTCGGCCCGGTTGACGTGCACCAGGGCCGCGTCCAGCCGCAGGGCCGGCATGGCGACGAACGTCTCGGCGTCCTCGTACGGCGACGTCACCGTGCGCAGCCCGGGGTTGACCCGCATCACGTCCGAGCCGAGGCCCGCGCGCACCGGCAGGAAGGGCAGCCGGTGCGCGGCCGCGCGCAGCCCCCACAGGAACATCGCCTCGTCGACCTCCGTCAGCTCGAAGGCGCCCCGCTCACGGGCCGCCCGGTAGTGCGGTTCGAGGGGGATCGAGTCGAGGGTGGCGAACGCCGCGACCAGTCTGCGGACGCGTCCGGCCGCCGCGAGCATGCCGACGTCCGGGCCGCCGTACGAGACCACCGTGAGGTCGGTGACCGGCGAGCGCAGCAGCGCCCGCACCAGCGCCATCGGCTTGCGCCGCGAACCCCAGCCGCCGATGCCGACGGTCATGCCGCTCTCCAGACGGGAGACGGCCTCGTCGGCGCTCATCGTCTTGTCACTCACCCGAGCTCCTCTCGTCGGCCGCCGAGCCGAAGGCGGCGCGCACCCGGTCGGCGACCCCGCCGACGCTCGCCTCATAGGTGAAGCCCTGCTCGAAGCGGTAGCTGCGGCGCACGTCGACGGGATCGATGCCGTTGAGAGCCGCCTTCGCCAGCCGCAGCAGCTCGCCGTCCTTCGCGGCGATCTCCCCGGCCAACTCCAGTGCGGTCCCCTCCAGTTCGTCCGGGGGCGTCACCCGCCACACCGAGCCGTGCGCGTGCAGCTCGGCTGCCGAGACCGTCCGCGCCGTGTAGTACAGGGCCCGCAGCAGATGCTGGGGCACCAGCCGGGCCAGATGCGTGGCCGCGCCCAGCGCGCCCCGGTCCAGCTCGGGGAGCCCGAACACGGCGTCCTCGCTCGCCACGATCACGTCCGCGTTGCCCACCAGCCCGATGCCGCCGCCCAGACAGAAGCCCCGCACCGCCGCCACCACCGGGACCTCGCACTCGTACACCGCCGCGAAGGCCTCGAAGCAGCCGCGGTTGGCGCCGACGAGCGCCTCCCCGCCCCGCGCCTGGATCTCCTTGATGTCGACGCCCGCGTTGAACCCCCGCCCCTCGGCCGCGAGCACCACGCATCGCGTCGCCGGATCGCGGCCGGCCGCGCGCACCGCGTCCGCCAGGGCGAACCAGCCCGCCACCGGCAGCGCGTTCACCGGCGGGAAGTCGACCACGACCAGCGAAATCCCCTTTTCCGGGGACGAGGTGGAGACACCCATGGAAGCATCAGCTACCTTTCCACCAAACGTTTGTTAGGTGGAAGGTAGCAGCGAATGGAGCTGAACGGGAAGGTCGCCGTCGTCACCGGAGGCACCCGCGGCGTGGGCGCCGGCATCGCGCGCTCCCTCGCCCGCGCGGGCGCCGACGTCGTCGTCTGCGCCCGCCGCCCGCCGCCGAACCCCCCCGACCAGGCCCGGTTCGTCCCGCTGGACGTGTGCGACGCCGACGCCGTCCACGCCTTCTTCGCCGAACTGCCCCGACTGGACGTCCTCGTCAACAACGCCGGCGGCGCCCCCTACCGCCCGCTCGCCCACGCCGACGCCCGACGGCACGCGCGCGTGATCGAACTCAACCTCCTCGCCCCCCTGACGGTGTCCCTGGCCGCCCACGACCACCTCGCCCGCACCCAGGGCTCCGTTCTGATGATCGGCAGCGTCAGCGGAGCCCGCCCCTCGCCCGGGACCGCCGCGTACGGCGCGGCCAAGGCCGGCCTGGAGAGCCTCGCCCGCTCCATGGCCGTGGAATGGGCCCCCCGGGTGCGGGTGAACACCCTGGTCGTCGGCATGGTCCGCACCGAGCTGAGCCACCTCCACTACGGGGGCGACGACGGCCTGCGCGCCGTCGCCCGCACCGTCCCGCTCGGCCGGCTCGCCGAACCCGCCGACGTCGGCGCCGCGGCCGTCTTCCTCGCCTCCGACGCGGCCCGCTATATCAGCGGGGCGAGCCTGCTCCTGCACGGAGGCGGCGAACGGCCCGCCTTCCTCGACGCCGCAACGGCCAACAAGGAGACCTGAGATGAGCGCACTCTGCGACGGACGGGTCGTCGTCGTCACCGGCGCCGGACGCGGCCTCGGACGCGCCCACGCCCTCGCCTTCGCCGCGCAGGGAGCCCGCGTCGTCGTCAACGACCTCGACGTGGCCCTGGACGGCGCCCCCGGCGCCGCCCGTGCCACCGGCGCCGCCCGCCCCGACGGTCCGGCCGCCGCCGTGGCCGCCGAGATCCGCGCGGCCGGCGGCGAGGCGGTCGCCCACGGCGGGGACATCGCCGCCTCCGAGGGCGCCGCGTCCCTCGTCACGACCGCCCTGGAGGCCTACGGCCGCCTCGACACCCTCGTCAACAACGCCGGATTCCTGCGCGACCGCATGCTCGTCAACCTCGACGAGGACGACTGGGACGCCGTCCTGCGCGTCCACCTCAAAGGCCACTTCCTCACCCTGAAACACGCGGCCGCACACTGGCGCGCCGAGGCCAAGGCCGGCCGCACACCCGACGCCCGCGTCGTCAACACCTCCAGCGGCGCCGGACTGCTCGGCTCCGTCGGGCAGGGCAACTACAGCGCCGCCAAGGCCGGCATCGTCGCCCTGACGCTCGTCGCCGCGGCAGAACTCGCCCGCTACGGCGTCCAGGTCAACGCGATCGCTCCCGCCGCCCGCACCCGCATGACGCAACGCGCCTTCGCCGAGGCCATGGCCGCCCCCGCCACCGGCTTCGACGCCATGGCCCCCGAGAACGTCTCCCCGCTCGTCGTCTGGCTCGGCTCGGCCGCGAGCCAGGGCGTCACCGGGCGGGTCTTCGAGGCCGAGGGCGGCCGCATCACCGTCATGGACGGCTGGCGGCCGGGCCCGACCGCGGACCGCGGCGCGCGGTGGAGCGCCGCCGAGGCGGGGGAGGTCGTACGGAAGCTGCTGACGGCCGCGGCGCCCCCCGGGTCGGTCTACGGCGCCTGAGCCCCCGCCAAGAACGGTCCGGGCGCCCGCGTCGACCCCCCGAGTCGTCCGGTGAGCCGAGTCGTCCGGTGAGCCGGGTCATCCGGTGAGCCGGGCCGTCGCCCTGCGCTGCGCCTCGGTCATGACGGCGAGGAAGCGGTTCACCGTCTCCAGCTCCCCGGCGTCGAACTCCTCGCACGCGGCGACGATGTCACGCGCCCAGTCCTGGAAGAACACGGCCAGTTCGGCGAGCTCACCGCACCGGCCGCCGACACCCTCGCCGTGCGCTACGGCCGTCTCGTCCTGGGCGCCGGCGCACTGCTCATGGCCGCCGGCTTCGCCTGGGTGGGCGCGGCCGTCGCGGGCAGCGCCGACGCGCACACCGGGGCCTGGCCGCTGGCCCCGGTCTGTTCGTCGCCGGCGCCGGACTCGGCTTCCTCGTGGTGCCCCTGGTCAACGTCGTCCTGTCCGCCGTGCCCGCCGACCTCGCAGGCGGCGCGTCCGGCATCTTCTCCACCGCCCAGCAGTTCGGCGGAGCCCTCGGCGCCGCGCTCATCGGCACCGTCTTCTTCGGCCACACACAGGACGGTCCGACGCAGGCACTGGGCGCCGCCATGCCCTGGGTGACCGGCGGCTTCATTGGCTGCGCGATCCTGTGCGCCCTGCCCCCGCGCGCGGCGACCTCCCGACCGACCGACGCCTGACCACCCCTGGGCCAGTATCCGACGCCCACCGGCCGGCACCCACGCCCACCGGCCGACCGGTGTCCGAAGACCGCCCTGCCGACCCGTAGGACGGCCCTCGGGCCCCGCCCGCAGGACGGCCCTCGGGCCCCGCCCGTAGGACGGGCCTCGGGCCCCGCCCGTAGGACGGGCCTCGGGCCCCGCCCGTAGGACGGGCCTCGGGCCCCGCCCGCAGGACGGGCCCTCGGGCCCCGCCCGCAGGACCGGTCTACGTGTCGCACTCCAGCACCGTGCGGCACAGCCCGCACCGGGCCCGCACCCGGCCCCGCACCGGCACCCGGATCCGCTGGTGGCAGGTGGGACACGGGAACGTCACCCGCAACGGCCCGGCGGCCGGATCCGCGGCGAACGCGTACGGCACGTCTCCCGCGCCCGCGTTCCCCGCGGACCCGTGCCCCCGCCCCTGCCCGTGGCCCTGCGCCTGACGACGGTCGCGGGCGTACCGCCGACGGCCCGTCCAGCCCGCCGCCGTCAGCGGCGGCTGCCGCTCGTCGAGACGGGCCCGCTCCAGCCCCCGCTCGTACGCCGTGTACGCCTGGGCACTGGTGAACCACAACGACGGGTCCTCACCGAACGCCAGGGACCGCTTCGCCAGCACGTACCCGAACTCCTCCGGCGTGAGATACCCCAGCTTCTGCGACGACGCCCCGTCCTCCCGGTACGCGTCCAGCAGCAGCCAGCCCGCCCCCAAGTACGTCGTCGCCGTGTCCGTGAGGATCTCGTTGTCCCGCGTCCCCGGGAACGACAGATCCACCCGGTGCAGATACACATGCATGATCTCGTGGGCCAGAGCCGCCCCGATGTCCCGCCGATGCCCCCGGAAACGGTCGTTCAGCTCCACGAAGTACTCCGGGCCCGCCGTCAGCTCCACGTTCGCCGCATGCTGCATCTCACGGAACGCCACGACCATCCGCGCGTCCGGCAAGCGGAAATGCCGCACCAGCTCGCGCGCCACCCGCTGCGCGCCCAGATGCAGATCGTCCGTGTCGCAGAAGGCCACGTCGGCCGGCGGCACACTCGTCGCGAACTGCTGGACGGTGTCGTACGACAACCGCCGGTACAACGCCGTGACAGCCGCCCGCACCGTCTCCAGATGCGGAAAACCGTGCTCGACCGGTCCGCCGTCGGCCACGCCACCACCCCCAGGACGCGTGCACCCGGTTCCACTGTACGGGCAGCGCGTCCCCCCCCCCGCGAAGGCATGCCCTAGGGTGATCGCCCATGACCACCAGCAACACCCCCACCAGCAACAGCCCCACCAGCAACACCCCCACCGCTGACGCCTCCGGACCCGGCGCCCCCGCCGTCGACCCCGCCGTCCGCGAAGAGCTCGCCCGGCTGCGCGACAGCATCGACAACATCGACGCCGCCGTCGTCCACATGCTCGCCGAACGCTTCAAGGCCACCCAGCAGGTCGGCCACCTCAAGGCCCGCCACCAGCTGCCCCCCGCCGACCCCGCCCGCGAGGCCCGCCAGATCGAGCGGCTGCGCACCCTCGCCGAGAACGCCAAACTCGACCCCGCGTTCGCCGAGAAGTTCCTCACCTTCATCATCGCCGAGGTCATCCGCCACCACGAGCGCATCGCCGAGGACAACGCCGCCCCGACCGGTGACTGACCGGCGACGGACCGGCGACGGACCGGTGACCGCCCGGCGACTTATTGGCGACCGACCGGCGGCCCGGCGCTCGGCGCGAGAAGCGACATAGCGCGCGTACCGATCCGCCCCTGTGCCCGGCCTGCGGTATCAGGCAGCATGTCGTGCATGTCCGTACTGACGCGCGACGAAGCGCTAAGCCGTGCCAAGCTCCTCGACGTCCACCGCTACACCATCGAGCTCGACCTGACGACCGGCGACGAGACCTTCGAGTCCGTCACCGTCATCCGGTTCGCCGCGCGCGCCAACGGAGACACCTTCGTCGAGGTCAGGCCCGACACTCTGCACTCCGTCACCCTCGACGGCGAGCCTCTCGACCCCGGGACGCTCGACGGCGGCCGGCTCGCCCTCGACGGCCTCACCGCCGGCGACCACGAACTGCGCGTCCGGGCCGACATGCGCTACTCCCGCACCGGCGAGGGCATGCACCGCTTCACCGACCCCACCGACGGCGAGACCTACGTCTACACCCAGCTGTTCATGAACGACGTCCAGCGCGTCTTCGCCGCCTTCGACCAGCCCGACCTCAAGGCCGTCTTCGACGTCTCGGTGAAAGCCCCCGAGAACTGGACCGTCCTCGCCAACGGCATCACCGAACACCTCGGCGAAGGCCGCTGGCAGGCCGCCGCCACCCCCCTTGTCTCCACCTACCTCGTCGCCGTCGCCGCCGGCCCCTGGCACACCGTGCGCACCGAACACCGCGGCCTGCCCTTCGGCCTGCACTGCCGCCGCTCCCTGGCCTCCCACCTCGACGCGGACGCCGACGAACTCCTCGGCATCACCCGCGCCTGCTACGACCGCTACCACGAGAAGTTCGAAGAGCCCTACCCCTTCGACTCCTACGACCAGGCGTTCGTGCCCGAGTTCAACGCCGGCGCCATGGAGAACCCCGGCCTCGTCACCTTCCGCGACGACTTCGTCTACCGCTCCGCCGTCACCGACACCGAACGCCAGACCCGCGCCATGGTCATCGCCCACGAGATGGCCCACATGTGGTTCGGCGACCTCGTCACCCTCCGGTGGTGGGACGACATCTGGCTCAACGAGTCCTTCGCCGAGTACATGGGCTACCAGACCCTCACCGAAGCCACCCGCTTCAAAGACACCTGGACCGAGTTCGGCGTCGTCCGCAAGTCCTGGGGCTACGACGCCGACCAGCGCCCCTCCACCCACCCCGTCGCCCCCGAGAACGTCGACGACACCGCCTCCGCCCTGCTCAACTTCGACGGCATCTCCTACGCCAAGGGCGCCTCCGCGCTGCGCCAACTCGTCACCTGGCTCGGCGAGAAGGGCTTCCTCGCCGGCATCAACACCCACATCGCCCGCCACAGGTTCGCCAACGCCACCCTCGCCGACTTCATCGACTCCCTCGCCGCCCACACCGACCGCGACGTCCACGCCTGGGCCGACGCCTGGCTGCGCACCACCGGCGTCGACACCCTCACCCCCACCGTCAGCGGCGCCAACGGCGACCGCACCCTGACCGTCGCCCACCACGGCAGCCGCCCCCACCGCGTCGCCGTCGGCCTCTACGACCTCGACCTCGCCGACGAGGGCCGCCACCTCACTCTGCGCCGACGCCTCGAAGTCGACATCCCGCAGAGCGACCCCCAGCCCATCGGCAAGCTCCCCGCCCTCCTCCTGCTCAACGACGGCGACCTCACCTACACCAAGATCCGCTTCGACCCCGAGTCCTTCGCGACCGTCCGCGGCAACCTCTCCGGGCTGCCCGACCCGCTCACCCGCGCCGTCGTCTGGAACGCCCTGCGCGACGCCGTCCGCGACGACGAACTCGCCCCCACCGCCTACCTCGAAGCGGCCCGTGCCCACCTCCCGCAGGAAACCGACCTCGCCGTCGCCCAAGGCGTCCTCGCCTTCGCCGCCGGCCAGATCGCCGACCGCTACGTCACCCCCGAGCAGCGCCCCGCCGTGCTCGCCACCCTCACCACCCTGTGCCGCGACCTCATCCGCCGCACCGAGGACGGCGACCACCCCGGCCTGCGCCTCATCGCCGTACGCCACCTCATCGCCGTCGCCGCCCACCCGGACACCATCGCCGCCTGGCTCGCCGACGGCATCGTCCCCGGCGGCCCCGAACTCGACCCCGACCTGCGCTGGCGCGTCCTCGCCCGGCTCGCCGTCCTCGGCGCCACCGACGCCGACGCCATCGCCGCCGAACTCGACGCCGACCCCTCCGCCACCGGCCGGGAAGGGGCCGCCCGCTGCCGGGCCGCCCTCCCCGACGCGGACGCCAAGGAACAGGCCTGGGCGGCGATGTTCTCCTCCGACGGCCTCTCCAACTACCTGTTCAACGCCACCGCCCAGGGCTTCTGGCAGCCCGAACAGGCCGACCTCGTCAGCGGCTACGTCCCCCGCTTCTTCGAGGACGCCGTCACCGTCGCCGCCCGCCGCGGCCCCGCCATCGCCGAGGCCGTAGGACGCTGGGCGTTCCCCGCCCACGTCGTCGACCCCGAGATCCTGCGTCTGGGCGAGCAGTGTCTCGCGACCGCCGGACCGACCCCGGCCCTGCGCCGCAAACTCGTCGACCAGCTCGACGACCTCACCAGGGCCCTGCGAGTCCGCACCACCGGCCGGCCCCACCCGTGACCGATCGGCTGGCCCGCTGGTGACTGACCGGCGGGCCTGCCGGTGTCCGATCGGCTGGGTCTGCCGGTGTCCGACCGGCGGCCTGTGGGCGACAGCTCGCCGCGCTTGCACGCAAACGCGCGCACGAGGGAGGCGCGCCCGCCCACGCGCGCCCGTACGCAGATCCCTCTAACGCGGGTCCCGGCGCAGCACAGCCCGGCGCACGCCCCCTTCGCGCGGTCCCGCCCGCCGGTTGCCCACCCCGGCAGCCGGCGTCGGACCGGGGTCCTCCAGGACGAAGCCCGACCGCTCCAGGAAACGTTCCCCGGGCTCCCACCCCGGCGGGACCGTCGCCGTCACCCGCGTGACGCCCCCCGCACGCGCCAGCAACGCGCCGGCCACCGCCCGCCCCAGACCCCGCCGCCGGGCCCCCGGCGCCAGCAGGAACATCCCCACCGCCACCGCGCCCGGCTCCGGGTGATCCCGCACGGCGTCCACCACACCCGCCACCGACCCCGCCCACTCCACCAGCAGCACCACCTTGTCCTGCGGCGCCGCCCCCTCCGGCAGCGCGTAGAACAGGCTCTGCACATCACCCGGCGCCGACGGCAGCCCCGTCGCCGCGACGAACCAGTCCTCGCACTCCTCGAACAGTGCGAGCAGCGCGGCCTCGTCCCCGGGACCCGGCTCACGCAGCACCACCGGCTCACCCTCCCACTCCAGCCCCAGGCCCCGCCCGGGCACAGGCCCCGGACCCGGACCCGGCACAGACTCCGGCTTCCTCACGCTCCCCACCTCACTCGACCGTAGACGTCCGGCAGGGGCGCACACCCCCACCCGCAATTCCCCTACGGGAGTACCCCCTTTCGAGTACCGATCTCCGGGCTTTCGGGCGCGCCCGCGCAACCCCGTACAAGCTGGAATCCCGCTGCCCCGCGCCAGCCCGGAGAAGCCCCATGAGCACGCCACCCCTCGCCTCAGGGCCCCACGGACCCGACGCCCTGAGGCCGTTGCTCGCGACCGTCCTCGACGCCCTCGACGCCGGCGCCCGCTCACGCCGCGGCCCGCTCCCCGCCGGCGGACCCGACGCCGTGACCGCCCGACTCGCCCACGCGGTGGGCGACATCCTGCCGACCGACGGCGACCCCCACGCCCTGCGCACCCTCGTACACGCCCTCGCCGAAGGCTCCGCCGACCCCGCCCACCCCCACTGCACCGCCCACCTGCACTGCCCGCCCCTCGCCGTCGCCACCGCAGCCGACCTCGCCGCCTCCGCCCTCAACCCCTCCCTCGACTCCTGGGACCAGGCCCCCGCCGCCTCCGCCCTCGAAACCCTCGTCACCCGCACCCTCGCCGCCCTCGCCGGCCTCGCCGACGCCCTCGTCACCACCGGCGGCACCGAAGCCAACCAACTCGCCCTCCTCCTCGCCCGCGAGGCACACGGACCCGCCCTCCGGCTCATCTGCGGGGCCAACGCCCACCACTCCCTGCCCCGCGCCGCCTGGCTCCTGGGCCTCCCCCCACCTCTGATCCTCCCCACCCCCACCGGCACCCTCGACCCCGCCGCCCTCCACCGAGCACTCACCACCCGCCCCGGCCCCCACCCGCCCGTCGTCGTGGCCGCCACCGCAGGCACCACCGACGCAGGCCTCATCGACCCCCTCCCCGCCATCAGCGCCCTGTGCCGCACCCACGGCGCCCGCCTCCACATCGACGCCGCCTACGGAGGCGGACTCCTCTTCAGCGACCGCCACCGCCCCCGGCTCGCCGGACTCGACACCGCGCACACCGTCACCCTCGACCTGCACAAACTCGGCTGGCAACCCGCCGCCGCCGGACTCCTCGCCGTCCACGACCCCCACGACCTCGCCGCCCTGCACCACCACGCCGACTACCTCAACGCCGCCGACGACACCGACGCCGGCCTCCCCGACCTCCTCGGCCGCTCCCTGCGCACCACCCGCCGCCCCGACGTCCTCAAGATCGCCGTCACCCTCAAGACCCTCGGCCGCACCGGCCTCGGCGCCCTCGTCGACCAGGTCTGCGAACACGCCCGCCACCTCGCCGACCTCATCACCGCACACCCCCGCCTCGAACTCCACGCCCCACCCACCATCAGCACCGTCCTCTTCCGCCCCACCGACGCCACCGACGCCACCGTCGCCGAGATCCGCCGCCGCCTCCTCACCGACGGCCGAGCCGTCCTCGGCCGCGCCCGCCAAGACGGCCGCCTCTGGTTCAAAGCGACCCTCCTCAACCCCCACACCCGCCCCGCAGACCTGACCGCCCTCCTGCACCTGGTGGAAGGAAGCACCCCCACATGAGCACGCCCCCACCCCACGACACCCCCCGCGACACCGACACCCCCCGCGACCTCGTCGGCATCGGCATCGGCCCCGCCAACCTCTCCCTCGCCGCCCTCGCCCACCCCCTCGCCGAGCTCGACGCCGTCTTCTACGAACAACGCCCCCGCTTCGACTGGCACCCCGGCCTCCTCATCGACGGCGCCCGCGTCCAGGTCCCCTTCCTCGCCGACCTCGTCACCCTCGCCGACCCCACCAGCCCCTGGAGCTTCCTCAACTACCTCAGAACCCACCACCGCCTCTACCCCTTCTACTTCGCCGAGCGCTTCCACACCCACCGTGCCGAATACGACGCCTACTGCCGCTGGGTCGCCGACCACCTCCCCGGACTCCACTTCCGCCACCAGGTCGACGCCGTCCGCTGGAACACCGAACACGACGTCTTCGAAGTCGACTTCACCCACCTCGACGCCGACGGCGAAGCCGAAGCCCTCGGCCGCACCCACACCCGCAACATCGTCCTCGGCATCGGCACCCAGCCCCACGTCCCCGACCCCCTGCGCCCCCTCGTCGACGCCCCCGGCGTCCCCGTCGTCCACGCCGCCGACTACCTCACCCACCGCGACACCCTCCTCGCCGCCGGCCACATCACCGTCGTCGGCTCAGGACAGTCCGGCGCCGAGATCTTCCTCGACCTCCTCCGCCACCGCCCCACCGGCCGCGAACAACTCCACTGGATCGGCCGCACCCACGCGTTCGCCCCCATGGAGTACTCCAAACTCGGCCTCGAACACTTCACCCCCGACTACACCCGCTACTTCCACGCCCTCCCCGAGAACGTCCGGGACCGCCTCACCGACGCCCAGTGGCAACTCCACAAAGGCATCGACGCGGGCACCCTCTCCGCCATCCACGACGAGCTCTACCGCCGCACCCTGGACGGCGACTGGCCCGACACCGTCCTCACCCCCGGCGTCCGCGTGCGCACCGCCGGCCGCATCGCCACCACCAAAATCGAACTCCACCTCGAACACATCCAGCAGAACACCCGCACCCGCCTCACCACCGACGCCGTCGTCCTCGCCACCGGCCACCGCGAACGCCCGCTCGACCGCATCCTCGCCGGCCTCGACCCCTACATCCGCCGCGACAACAGCGAACGCCCCCGCATCGACGAACACTTCCGCCTCGTCCTCGACCCCTCCGTCACCGCCACCGGCTGCAACGTCTACGTCCAGAACGCCGAACGCCACACCCACGGCGTAGGCGCCCCCGACCTCGGCCTCGCCGCCTGGCGCAGCGCCACCATCCTCAACACCCTCACCGCCAAGGACCCCTACCCCCTCCCCACCCGCACCGCCTTCACCACCTTCGGCCTCGCACCACAACCCCAGCACCGCGTCCCACCCGCCCGACAGGCCCCCGCCCTCACCCCCCTCGTCGACCGCCGGTAGCAACCACCGCCCACCCCCACCCGCGAACGCGAAAGGCGGTGATCACGCAGGAGCCGACCCGGCCACCGCGCAACCACCGCCCACCGCCCACGGACCCCGGACGCCTAGAACACCGGCGTACCGTCCCGCGTCAGCTTCCAGTCCACCGACGCGAAGTCCTTCGGATCCAGCACACCCTTCGCCGTCACCCACTCCGCGATCCGTGTACGGATCTCCGTCGACTCCGACCACAACTCCTGCGCCGACGCCACATGCGGGAACGCCCCACCGCCATTGGCCCGGTAATTGTTCACCGCCAGCACGAACTGCTGCCCATCCGCCAACGGCGCACCCTGGAACGTCAGATTCCTGATCCGCGAACCGGCCGGCTGCGCCACGTCGATGTCGTACGACAACCCCGACACATAGTCATAGTTGTAATCCGGCCGGTTGTTCGCGTTCGTCAGCTTCTCCACGTCCACCACCGCACCGGCCGCCGTCTGCACGAAATACTCCGCCGAGTACTCCAGATACGCCCGCACCTGCGCACCCGTCAGCAACTTCGCCACCAACGTGTTGTCGTACACGTACAGACCCGACAGGTCCCGGATCGTCACCTTGCCCGCCGGGATCTCCGACGTCCGCGAGAACGGCGACGCCTGCGCGATCACCGGCAGCGACGCGTACGACGTCCCCGCCAGCGCCGCCTTCACCACGTCCTCCTGCACCTTGGTGATCAGGTCGATGATCGGGGCGTCCTTGTACCGCGCCTCCACCGTCGTCAACGTCTCCGTCGCCGACCCCACCACCTGATTGACGTACTTCACGACCTTCGCGTGCTCGTCGCTCAGCAACTTCGTGATCTTCGGGTCGTCCGCCACCGTGTTGGAGTTCAACACCTTCGACGCAACGGACTCGACGACCCACTTCCCCTTCTCGAACACCAACGACACGTCGAACACCGACAACCGCTCCGCGTAAGCCAACGGCTCCGAAAGCACCACCGTGCGGCCCGTCTTCGCGTTCGTCACCCGCAGCTCGGGAATCTCCACATGCGCGTGCCCGACCAGAATCGCATCGATGTCCGGCACCTGCTGCGCCACCAGAGCCGCGGAATTCTCCACATACGGCAGCTGATCACCGTACGACGACGTACCCGACGAACCCGAGTGCGCCGACACGATCACCACATCCGCGCCCAGCGACTTCAGCTTCGGCACCCACTTCGCCGCCTGCTCCTCCAGGCCCGGGAACGCCAGCTTCCCCTGCACATACGCCTTGTCCCAAATGGCGATACCCGGATTCGTCAGACCGAGCACCGCCACCTTGACCGGCGGCGCCCCCTTCACACAGAACGTCTTCATCACATACGGCGCGAAAGCCGGCCGCAGCGTCTTCGCGTCCACCGCATTCGCCCCGAGCAACGGGAACCGCAACTGCGACTCGAACTTCCGCAGCGTCTCGATCCCGTAGTTGAACTCGTGATTACCCAGCGCCGCCGCGTCATACCCGATCGCGTTCATCGCCAGCGCCATCGGATGCACCGGACCACCCTTGGCGGTGATCGGGTCCACCTTCGCGTAGTAATACGTCAGCGGAGTGCCCTGGATCGTGTCGCCCGCGTCCAGCAGCAGCGTGTTCTCGCGCCCCTTCTCCTGCCGGATCCGGTTCACCAGCGTCGAGATCCGCGCCAGCCCCTGCGCGTTGCCCGCCGCGTCCTTGTACTCCGCGTCCTTGAAGTAGTCCCAGTTGAAGACATGACCATGCAGGTCCGTCGTCCCCAGCACCGTCAACGCGTACCGCTTCGGCTGCCGCACCGGCTTCCCCGCAGCCGCCGCCTGCGCCGACGGAGCCGCCGCCGCACCCGCGATCGCCACCCCCGCCCCGGTCGCAGCGGACTTCTTCAGGAACTTCCGGCGGTTCAACGGCATGTCTCTTACTCCTCGGGGGAAGGCCAATGACGCGCGTAGATTCTGACCCGGCCACGGCCGACCGCAACAGATACAGGAGGTTGCGATCTGGTGACCAGCACGGTCAACTCCGCCCAGGGAACAGGGAAAGCCATGACAAGGTAGGACGTATGGCCACCCCCCGGAACCCCCCGTACGGCACCCCCCAAGCCCCCCTCCTCACCGTCCACGGCCAAGCCGAACTCGAAGTCGACCCCGAGATCGCCCGCCTCGCCGTCACCCTCACCGCCCGCGGCCGCGACCGCCGCACCACCCTCGACGACCTCACCCACCGCAACACCGCCACCCTCACCCTCATCAAGTCCTACGGCGAAGCAGTCGCCGACCTCTCCACCGGCGCCCTGTCCCTCACCCCCGAACTCGGCCAACACGGGCGCGGCGAACGCGTGCGCACCTACCACGGCACCGTCCACCTCACCGCCGACCTCACCGACTTCACCGCCCTCGGCGAACTCGCCACCCGCCTCGCCGACCTCGACCTCACCACCGTCGACGGCCCCTGGTGGACCCTCCGCCCCCACTCACCCGCCCACCGCCGCGCCCGACAGCAGGCCGTGCACGACGCACTGCGGCGGGCCAGGGAATACGCCGAGGCCCTGGACACGACCCTGGCCGCGCTGATCGAACTGGCCGACACCGGCTCCGCCGTCACCGGCCTGCACCCCCAAACCCGCCGCACCGCCCGCATGACCCGATCGGCCGCCACGGCCAAAGACGAATCCACACCCGAACCCCTGGATCTCGAACCCCAGCGCCAGCAGGTCAGAGCAGAGGTCAGCGCCCACTTCACGATGAATCCACCACAACTCTGACCGGACTCCGACCGGACTCCGACCGTCCCCCGAATTCACCCATTCGAGAAAATGCTCATCAGAGCGGCCGGCCGCACAATTTATAAGTTGTCAACAACCCTTCACCAAAAGGTTGTTGAGCAGCCATGTGCCACCAATTCCCTACCCGCCGGTAAGACATAAGCTCGAAACATGCGCCGAGCGAAAATCGTCTGCACCCTGGGCCCCGCCACCGACACATACGACCAGCTCAAAGCCCTGGTCGACGCCGGAATGGACGTAGCCCGATTCAACCTCAGCCACGGCACCCACGCCGAACACGAGGAGCGCTACCACCACGTACGCAAGGCCTCCGACGAGACCGGCCGCAGCGTCGGAACCCTCGCCGACCTTCAAGGCCCGAAGATCCGCCTCGGCCACTTCACGCACGGCCCCGTACTCCTCGAACGCGACGACATCTTCACCATCACCGTCGAAGAAGGCATCGCAGGCGACGGCACCCTCTGCGGCACCACCCACGCCGGCCTCGCCCAGGACGTCACCCCCGGCGAACGCATTCTCGTCGACGACGGCAAAGTCTGCCTGGAAGTCACCGACGTCGACGGCCCGTGCGTCCACACCCGCGTCATCGAAGGCGGCGTCGTCTCCGACCACAAGGGACTCAATCTCCCAGGCGTCGCCGTCTCCGTCCCCGCCCTCTCCAAAAAGGACGAAGACGACCTTCGCTGGGCCCTGCGCACCGGCTTCGACGTCATCGCCCTCTCCTTCGTCCGCACCGGCCGGGACATCCTCGACGTCCACCGCATCATGGACGAGGAAGGCCGCCGCCTCCCCGTCATCGCCAAGATCGAGAAACCCCAGGCCGTCGAGAACATCGACGACATCGTCGCCGCCTTCGACGGAATCATGGTCGCCCGAGGCGACCTCGGCGTCGAAATGCCCCTCGAACAGGTCCCCATCGTCCAAAAGCGCGCCATCACACTCGCCAAACGCAACGCGAAACCGGTGATCGTCGCCACCCAGATGCTCGACTCCATGATCGAGAACTCCCGCCCCACCAGAGCAGAGGCCAGCGACGTCGCCAACGCCGTCATCGACGGCACCGACGCCGTCATGCTCTCCGGCGAGACCAGCGTCGGCAAACACGCCGTCCAGACCGTCCGCACCATGGCGAAAATCGTCGAAGCGGCCGAAGAGGACATCCTCGCCAAAGGCCTCCCCGAACTCACCGAGAACAACAAACCCCGCACCCAGGGTGGCGCCGTCGCCCGCGCCGCCGCCGAGACCGGCGACTTCCTCGACGCCGCATTCCTCGTCGCCTTCACCCAGAGCGGCGACACCGCCCGCCGCCTCTCCCGTTACCGCTCGCCGATCCCGCTCCTGGCCTTCACCCCGGAACCCGCGACCCGCTCCCAGCTGAACCTCACCTGGGGCGTCGAGACCTTCCTCGGCCCGGCAGTGGCCTCCACCGACGCGATGGTCGACCAGGTCGACGAACTGCTGCTGCGCTACGGCCGCTGCCGCAAGGGCGACGTGGTCGTGATCACGGCAGGCTCCCCGCCCGGCGTCTCGGGCTCGACGAACCTGGTCCGCGTCCACCACGTGGGCGAGGACGACAGCCCGAAGTAGACCATCGGGGGGTCAGTGCTTGGGGCCTACGTGGGCGTCCATGAGGCCACGGACGCCTTGTGGGCGACGGAGATGTTGAACGGGATTCCGTTGCGCGTGCAGTAGGTCCAGTCGACACCCAGCTTGTCGAGCGTGTCCGTGTAGAGCCCCCGGATGTCGTCGGACAGGTTGGTGAAGAAGTAGCGCGGGTATGCGTAGCGCTTGCGCGCACCGCCGATGGTCTTCTCGGTCCAGTTGGCGATGCGACAGCCGTCGGAGTGGATGAGCCCGCGGATGAAGTGCCAGGGGTGTTCGTCGACGATGGCCTGCTGCCAGGGTTCCAGGGAGATTCGGCGCTCGTGTTTCCTGCCGGGTCCGTGCTGGGGTAACAGATCGGGCCAGTGCGCGTAGTAGCCGACGACCGATACGTGGCCCGCGGCCTGGACGCGGTACGCGGTGTGCGCGGGATTGACGGCGAGCAGAGCGGCTTCGCAGGCGTCGATCAGGCCGGGCCAGGAGTACGCCATTCGGTCGGTCGGCGGGCCGGGAAGCGGGGCCGCCATGCGGGGCAGCGGTTCGAGTCGGCCCCGCCAGGAGCGGATTGCGGCCCGCGAGATGCCTGTCTCCCGGCTGACCGAGTTGAGACTGCGGCCCTGGGCGATCAGTGCGACAGCTCGCTTGCGTGTGCTGACGTCGTACATGCGGCCACTCTGTGAGAGTGGTCGCGGCGGCACGCAGCAAAAAGCGGATGTTCACGAGAACGGGAACATCCGCTTTTCTTTCGCGACCTTGGGAACCAAGGAAAAGTGCCCCGAGTCGGATTCGAACCGACGCTGGATGGGTTTTGAATCCATGGCCTCTACCGCTGGGCTACCGGGGCCCCTTCGAAACGAAGGTCAGCGGTCACCCGCTGTGTCACCACCTTACCGCAGCTGGGTAGGCTCTTGTCAGCAGTACCCGCCCCTGAACGAGGAGCCCCCGTGACCGCCCCCGAGTCGCCCCAGCCCGTAGACGCGCCCGACGACGACAAGTCGCACGTGCCTCCGCTGACGACCCGTGTCGTCATCGCCGAGGACGAGGCGCTGATCCGCCTCGACCTCAAGGAGATGCTGGAGGAGGAGGGCTACAGCGTCGTCGGTGAGGCCGGTGACGGTGAGCAGGCCGTCGAGCTCGCCCGTGAGCACAAGCCGGACCTGGTGATTCTGGATGTGAAGATGCCGAAGCTGGACGGCATCTCGGCCGCGGAGAAGATCGCCGAGGAGCGCATCGCGCCGGTGCTGATGCTGACGGCGTTCTCGCAGCGCGACCTGGTGGAGCGGGCGCGGGACGCGGGTGCGATGGCGTATCTGGTGAAGCCGTTCAGCAAGAGTGACGTGGTGCCGGCGATCGAGATGGCGGTCTCGCGTTTCACGGAGCTGCGTGAACTGGAGAACGAGGTCGCCGACCTCACCCTGCGGCTGGAGACGCGCAAGCTGGTGGACCGGGCGAAGTCGATCCTGCAGACGGAGTACGGGCTGACGGAGCCGGCGGCGTTCCGGTGGATCCAGAAGACGTCGATGGACCGTCGGATGTCGATGCAGCAGGTGGCTGAGGCGGTCATCCAGGACGCGGAGGAGAAGAAGGCGAACAAGGGTTAGTCCCTGCGGCGCCCTGTGCGCATGACGAGGCCCGCGCCCGGAGAAGGGGCGCGGGCCTCGTCGTGTGTGAGGGGGGTGGGTCAGTCCTCGCCGAGGTAGGCCTTGCGGACGGACTCGTCGTGGAGGAGGTCCTGGCCGGTGCCGGAGAGGACGATCTTGCCGATCTCCATGACGTGGCCGTGGTCGGCGAGCGAGAGGGCGGCCTGGGCGTTCTGCTCGATGAGCAGGATGGTCATGCCCTGGGACTTCAGCTCGGCGATGGTGGCCATGATCTTCTGCATCATGATGGGGGAGAGGCCCATGGAGGGCTCGTCCAGCATGAGGAGTTTGGGCTGGGACATGAGGGCGCGGCCCATGGCGAGCATTTGCTGTTCGCCGCCGGAGAGGGTTCCTGCGGCCTGCTTGCGGCGTTCTCCCAGGATGGGGAAGAGGTCGTAGGCGCGCTGGATGTCCTTTTCGATGCCTGCCTTGTCGGAGCGCAGGAATGCTCCGAGCTGGAGGTTTTCGGCGATCGTCAGCCGGGGGAAGATATGGCGTCCCTCGGGGGAGTGGGCGAGGCCGAGGGCGACGATCTTGTGTGCGGGGATGCCGCTGAGGGGTTTGCCGTCGAAGAGGACGCGGCCTGCGGCGGGCTTGAGGAGCCCGGAGAGGGTGCGCAGGGTGGTGGTTTTGCCGGCGCCGTTGGTGCCGATCAGGGTGACGATCTGTCCGGCTTCGACAGAGAAGGAGATGCCCTTGACGGCTTCGATCTTGCCGTAGGCGACCTTGAGGTCTTCGACCTCGAGCAGCGCGGTCACTGGGCGGTTCCTTCCTTGCTGGTGGCGCTCTCCGCGTCGTCGCCGGCGGTGGCTTCCGCCGCTTCGACTTCGGCGAGTTCTTCGGCGCCGGGGGAGCCTTCGAACGGGGTGCCGAGGTAGGCGGCGATGACGCGTTCGTCGGCCTGGACCACCTCGGCGGGGCCTTCGACGATCTTCTCGCCCTGGACGAGCACGGCGACGCGGTCGCAGAGGTTCATGATGAACCGGATGTCGTGCTCGATGACGAGGACGGCGATGCCCTGGTCGCGGATGGCGAAGATGAGTTCTTCGGTGGCGCGGGTTTCCTGGGGGTTCATGCCTGCGGTGGGCTCGTCGAGGAGCAGCAGGCCGGGTTCGCTGGCGAGTGCGCGGGCGATTTCGAGCTTGCGCTGTTCGCCGTAGGGGAGGTTGCGGGAGAGGTGGTCGGCTTTGTGTGCGAGGCCGATGAACTCCAGCAGTTCCATGGCGCGTTCGCGTGAGGCGGTTTCCGCCTTGCGGAAGCCGGGGCCGCGCAGGAGGGCGGACCAGAGTCCTTCTTTTGTCCTCGTGTGGCGGCCGACGAGCACGTTTTCCAGGACGGTCATGTTGGCGAAGAGCCGGATGTTCTGGAAGGTGCGGGCGATGCCGGCGCTGGTGACGAGGTGGGGTTTGGGCGGGAGGACTTTGCCCTTGTAGGAGACCTTGCCTTCGGTGGGGACGTAGAGGCCCGTGAGGCAGTTGAAGAAGGTGGTCTTGCCGGCGCCGTTGGGGCCGATGAGGCCGACGATCTCGCCGGTGTTGACGGTGAGGTCGACGTCGCGGACGGCGGTGAGGCCTCCGAAGCGCATGATGACGCCGCGGGCTTCGAGGACGGGGCTGGTGCTTGTGGTGGTGGTCATGTGGGTTACGCCCCTGCCTTGGTGACGCCGACGGTGGAGGCGGGCAGGCCTTGTTCGGGGATGTCGAGCTGGTCTGTTTCGTGGAATTCGAGTTGGCGTCGGCGGTTGGCGATGATGCCTTCGGGACGGAAGCGCATGAGGATGACGAGGGCGACGCCGAAGGCGAAGAGTTGGTACTCCTTCAGGAAGCCGAGCTTCTCGGGGAGGAGGTAGAGCAGGGTGGCGCCGAGGATGGGTCCGTTGACCGTGCCCATGCCGCCGAGGACGACTGCGGCGAGCAGGAAGGCGGAGTTGGGCGGTACGGAGCCGGCGAACTGGTAAGGGGCCGGGTTGACGCTGTAGCCGACGTGGGCGCTGACGGTGCCGGCGAGGCCGGCGAGGGAGGCGCCGAGGGCGAAGGCGATGAGTTTGACCCGGAAGCCGTTGATGCCCATGGCGGTCGCGGCGGTCTCGTCTTCGCGGATGGCGATCCAGGAGCGGCCGATGCGGGAGTCGGCGGCGCGGTTGAAGACGACGACGACGATGCCGGTGATGATGAGCATCAGCAGGAAGTAGTTCGCGAAGCGGCCGAGGGTGATCGAGCCGATGTCGTGTGCGTTCCCGAAGTTGAACCCGAAGATGTCGAGGTCCGGGATCATCGAGATGCCGTTGGGGCCGTTGGTCAGGTTCGGGCCGGAGGATCCGTCGAGGTTGTTGACGGAGATGCGGAAGATCTCTCCGAAGCCGAGGGTGACGATGGCGAGGTAGTCGCCGCGCAGGCGGAGGGTGGGGGCGCCGATGAGGACGCCGAAGACGAGGGAGGCGGCCATGCCGGTGAGCATGGCGGCCCAGAAGGGGAACTGGACGCCGGAGAAGCGGGAGAACTCGGAGCCGGAGACGAGGGCCGCGGCGTAGGCGCCGACGCCGAGGAAGGCGACGTAACCGAGGTCGAGGAGTCCGGTGAGGCCGACGACGATGTTCAGGCCGAGGGCGACGGTGGCGACGACGAGGATGTTCACGCCGAGGTTGGCGTTGTGCTCGTTGTTCTCGACGAAGGGGAAGACCGCTGCGGCGAGGAACGCCATGGAGGTGGCGAATCCCTTGTGGCGGGCGTTGAGTTCGGCGAACCGGTCGAAGAGTCCGGCGGACTGGAGTGCCCAGGTGCCGAGGACGACGAGCAGCAGGTAGCCGATGAAGGTCTCGCTGGCGTCCGGGTCGACGCCGATGCCGTAGGTGAAGACGATCAGTGCGACGGCGGTGGCGCCGGTGATGACGAGGCGCTCGGCCCAGCCGGGGATCTGCTGGGCGGCGGGGATGCGGTCGGGCTTGCTGACCCAGTCCTTGAAGGTGTCGCCGGGGCTGGGGAGGGCGAGGGCGCCGACGAGGGCGATGAGGGAGCCGAGGGCGGCGATGTAGGCGCCGGGGTCGAGGGCGACCAGGCCCTTGAGGTCGACGGCGATGGCGATGGCGCTGAACCAGCTGACGGCGAACGCGGAGGCGGCGGCGAGGGCGACGGGCGCGGTGGCGCCTGCCGGGTTGAGCCAGCGCAGGCCGCGGACGTCGAAGAGGGTGAGCGCGAAGAGCAGGGTGAGCGCACCGGCGACGAGGTCGAGGATCTGCAGGCCGGCCGGGGAGCCGTAGTAGGTGAGGTCCCCGGGGAAGTCGGCCGTGTAGGTCCACGACATGAACGTGCTGGCGATGGTGGCGACGGCGCCGACGGCGATCAGGCTGCGCGCGGCGGTCTGGGGGAGTGCGATCAGGCCGCGTGCGGGGGCGGTGATCTCGGCGGTGTTGTCGGTGGTTGCCATGGTGTTCACGCCCTGTCCGCGACGCGTTCGCCGACCAGGCCTTGTGGCCTGAACAGCAGTACGAGGATGAGGAGGACGAAGGCCCAGACGGAGGACCAGCCGCCGCCGCCGAGCTGCTGCATGCCGGGGATGCCGTCGATGTAAGAGGTGGCCATGGTTTCGGCGAGGCCGAGGACGAGGCCGCCGATCATGGCGCCGTAGATGTTGCCGATGCCGCCGAGGACGGCTGCGGTGAAGGCCTTGAGGCCCATCTGGAAGCCCATGTTGTACTGGATCGAGCCGTAGCGCAGGCCGTAGGAGACGGCGGCGACGGCGGCGAAGAAGCCGCCGATGGCGAAGGCGATCACGATGATCTTGTTGGTGTCGATGCCCATGAGCTGGGCGGTGTCAGGGTCCTGGGCAGTGGCCTGCATGGCACGGCCGGTGCGGGACATGCTGACGAAGAGTGCGAGGGCCGCCATGCAGAGGGGGGCGGCGACGATGACGAAGAGGGATCCGCTGCTGATGCTGATGGACCCGAGGTGCCAGGGTCCGGCCTCGATCTGGGGGAAGTTGCGGTCCGTCTTGGCGTCCGGGTACCAGTTGAAGACGGCTTGCTGGAGTGCCAGGGAGAGGCCGATGGCGGTGATGAGGGGTGCCAGGCGTGGCGCGCCGCGCAGTGGTCGGTAGGCGAACCGTTCCGCCCCGACAGCGATGAGGACGGCGACGAGTCCGCCGCCGATGAGCATGGCGGGGAGGGCTATCCACATGGATGTGCCGTCGGGCAGGACGTACAGGTAGACCGTGAGGGCTCCGAAGCCTCCGGTCATGAAGATCTCGCCGTGGGCGAAGTTGATGAGCTGGACGATGCCGTACACCATCGTGTAGCCGATGGCGATCAGCCCGTACATCGAGCCGAGGAACAGCCCGTTGGCCAGCTGCTGCGGCAGGGTGTTCACCGCATGGCCTCCATGTGGGTGTGGAAGTGAAGGGGGGGGCATGAGCGGGCCGCGCGGTGACGTGTGGTCTTGGCCGCGCGGCCCAGGGGTCTAGCTAGCGGCGGAGTGGCGTCAGCCGTTGAACGTGCCGCTCTTGACGGCCTTCCACTTGCCGTCGACGACCTGGTAGACGGTGAGCTGCTTGTTGGTGGTGTCGCCGTACTCGTCGAACGAGACGGGGCCGGCGATGCCGTCGAACTTGGTCTTCTGGACTTCGTCCACGATCTTGGCGCGGGCGCCGTCGGGGATCTTGCCGTCCTTCACGACGTTGGCGATCGCCTTGATGATGGCGGTGGCGGCGTCGTAGGAGTAGCCGCCGTAGGTGCCGTAGTCGCCCTTGAGGCCGGAGGCCTTGTACTTCTTGATGAAGTCCGCCGCGGAGGGCAGGGAGTCGACGGGCTGGCCGACGGAGGTGACCAGGTCGCCTTCGGAGGTCTTGCCGGCGGTCTGGATGTAGGTGTCGCTGAACATGCCGTCGCCGCCGAACAGCGGGACCTTGACGCCGCCGTCCTTGAGCTGCTTGGTGAGCTTCTCGGACTCGTCGTACTGGCCGCCGTAGTAGACGAGGTCGGCCTTGGAGTTCTTGATCTTGGTGACGAGGGCGGAGAAGTCGGTGTCGCCGGTGTTGACGTGGTCTTCGCCCGCGACCTTGCCGCCGCTCTTGGTGAAGCCGGCCTTGAAGAGCTTGGCCAGGCCCGCGCCGTAGGTCTGCTTGTCGTCGACGACGAAGACGTTCTTCTTCTTCAGCGTGGTGGACGCGTACTCGGCGGCGAAGCCGCCCTGGAGGGCGTCGGTGGTGGCGGTGCGGAAGTACGTCTTGAACGGGCGGGTCTTCGACGTCTGCCAGTTCTTGCCCTGGGTGAGTTCGGGGGCCGTGTTCGAGGGCGAGATCTGGACGAGGTTGGCAGTGGCGAAGACCTGCTGCATCTGGGTGGCGACACCCGAGTTCAGCGGGCCGACGACGCCGAGCACCTTGTCGTTGTTGACGAGCGCGGTGGCGTTCTGCTGGCCGCTGGCCGGGATGGCCTTGTCGTCGAGCGCCTGGACCTTGAAGGTCACGCCGGGAACGGTGTTGTTCTTGTTGGCGTCGTCGACGGCGATCTGGACGCCGCCCTGGATGCCGAGTCCGGTGGCCGAGTTCTGACCGGTGAGCGGAGCGTCAACGCCGATGATGATCTCGGTCTTCCCGCCGCTGTCACCGCCCTTGTTGTCGTCGCGCGAACCGCAGGCGGTGAGGGTGAGCGCTCCCGCGGACAGCGCGGCGGTGATTGCGATGATCGAACGTTGACGCACGAATCAGGTTCCTTTCCCTGGCACGGCGGTCCCCCCTGGAACGCGCCGAGTCGAGCGCTGGGCCGAATTGACTTCCAAACCGGTGGCGCGGTGACTGGGCGTGACTCTAAGCGGGTGAAGGGAACGTGGAGGAGGGTCTGACGAAGGCTGTGACGCTCTTGTTATGACACGAGGTAATGCAGAGCGGTACTTGGCGGGTGGAACAGCTGAATGTGGGGTGATTCGTCCTGTCCACATGGTGAGAATGCGCAGGACGGCTCGGAGTGAGGTCAGGCGTCTCGGGCTTTTTGGTGGTGACGTTAAATCGTTGCTGCAGGCGACCTGTAGGGCTGCGGAGAGGTCGCGGGCGAAGCGGGGACCCAGGGGAAAGCGGCGAAGCCGTATTGCATGCGCATTACGTAGAGTTACGCCTACGAAAGCAAGTCCGGTATTTCTCGGCGGTTTTCTGTATTCCGTCACGTGCGGGGTGAGGACGATCTTGCGGGCGGCGCCCTTCCTCGTCCGGAACGGCGCTCGCGGGGCCGAGGTCGGTGCGAGGCCCGCGCCGGGCGGGGCAGCGTCGCCACGGTGACCGGCGGGCCCGACCGCACGCCGGGCAGCACCTCGAAGGCGATGGTGCGCGGGCGGGTGCCGGGCGGAACAGCGATCTCGCCGACGTGGCTCACGTCCACCGTCTGGGCGGTGAACGGCAGTTCGGCCCTCGTGGACCGGGCGGCGGGTGCGGAAGCCCCGGGGGTGTGCGGGAGGCGGTCGCGGGTGCCTGCGCCTTCGCCCGGCTCGACCGGGCCGATGCCGTTCACCGCCGGAGGCCCCGCACAGGCCCGCCGGGGCGGCACGGCTCGACGCGGCCTCCGCGGGCCTGACGGTGCGCGGCCTCCGGGGGGCCTGACGGTGCGCCAACTCGCTGGCCGCCGGTGTCTCTTGTGGACCGAGCGGCCGTGCCGTCGCTCTCGCCCCCCGGGCGCTCGCCGTCGTCATGCCTGTGACGCTAGGCCGCCGGGGCGGCGCCGGGCAACGGGTGGCGCCGCACGGGGTGCCTCAGCTCCCGGCGGCGGAGGCGTCGCGCAGCAGACAGGTGAGCCGGGCGGTGCACACGCGCCGTCCCTCCTCGTCGCTGATGACGATCTCGTACGTGGCGGTGGAGCGCCCCCGGTGCACGGGCGTGGCGACGCCGGTCACCAGGCCGGAGCGGGCGCCGCGGTGGTGGGTGCAGTTCAGGTCGACGCCGACGGCGATCTTGGTGCTGCCGCCGTGCAGCATCGAGCCGACCGAGCCGAGGGTCTCGGCCAGGACCGCGGAGGCGCCGCCGTGGAGCAGGCCGTAGGGCTGGGTGTTGCCCTCGACGGGCATGGTGCCCACGACGCGGTCCGCGGACGCCTCGACGATCTCCACGCCCATCCGGGAGCCGAGGTGCCCGGCGGAGAACAGGGCGGCGATGTCGATGCCGAGGGCGGCGTACTCGTCGATGACCTCTTGCGGGAACTTCACGTGCTGCTGCTCGCCCATCGGGCCCGGCTCCGTTCGTCGATCACATCCGGCGTCACTGAGCAAACGCTCGGTCGGTGCCCGATTGTTCCAGACGGACCACGACGGACTTGCTGGCCGGGGTGTTGCTGGTGTCGGCGGTGGCGTCCAGCGGAACCAGCACGTTGGTCTCCGGGTAGTAGGCGGCGGCGCAGCCCCGGGTGGTCGGGTAGAGCACGACCCGGAAGCCGGGCGCCCGCCGCTCCACGCCGTCCTTCCACTCGCTCACCAGGTCCACGTACGCGCCCTCGGCGAACCCGAGGGCGCGCGCGTCCTCGGCGTTGACCAGGACGACCCGGCGGCCGTTCCTGATGCCGCGGTAACGGTCGTCGAGACCGTAGATCGTGGTGTTGTACTGGTCGTGCGAGCGCAGCGTCTGCAGCAGCAGGCGGCCCTCGGGCAGCTTCGGGTACTCGACCGGCGCGGCGGTGAAGTTGGCCTTGCCGGTGGCCGTGGGGAAGCGCCGCTCGTCGCGCGGGGCGTGCGGCAGGGTGAAGCCGGCGGGGCGGCCGTCGGAGCCGGTCACGCGCGCGTTGAAGTCCTCGAAGCCGGGGATCACCCGCGCGATGCGGTCGCGGATCGTCGCGTAGTCCTTCTCGAACTCCTCCCACGGCGTCGCGCTGTTCTCGCCCAGCACCCGGCGGGCCAGCCGGCACACGATGGCCGGCTCGGACAGCAGGTGCGCGCTCGCGGGCGCGAGACGGCCCCGGGAGGCGTGCACCATGCCCATGGAGTCCTCGACGGTCACGAACTGCTCGCCGCCGCCCTGCAGGTCGCGCTCGGTGCGCCCGAGGGTGGGCAGGATCAGGGCGCGCGCACCGGTGACGACGTGCGAGCGGTTCAGCTTGGTCGACACGTGCACGGTCAGCCGGGCGCGCCGCATGGCCGCCTCGGTGACGTCGGTGTCGGGGGAGGCCGACACGAAGTTGCCGCCCATGGCGAAGAACAGCTTCGCCTCGCCGTCGCGCAGCGCGCGGATGGCGCGTACCACGTCGAAGCCGTGCGCGCGGGGCGGGGCGAACCCGAACTCCTTCTCCAGGGCGTCCAGGAAGGCCGGCGCGGGCCGCTCGAATATGCCCATGGTGCGGTCGCCCTGCACGTTGGAGTGACCGCGCACCGGGCACACGCCCGCGCCCGGGCGGCCGATGTTCCCGCGCAGCAGGAGGAAGTTGACGACCTCGCGGATGGTGGGCACGGAGTGCTTGTGCTGGGTGAGGCCCATGGCCCAGCAGACGATGGTGCGCCGCGAGGCGAGCACCATGCGCAGGGCTTCCTCGATCTGCGCGCGGGTGAGACCGGTCGCGGTGAGCGTCTCGTCCCAGTCGGCGGCCCGCGCCGTCTGGGCGAACTCCTCGAAGCCGTGGGTGTGTTCGGCGATGAACGCCTCGTCGAGCGCGCCCTCGGTCTCCAGGACGAGCTTGTTGAGGAGACGGAAGAGCGCCTGGTCGCCGCCGATGCGGATCTGCAGGAAGAGATCGGTGAGCGCGGCGCCCTTGACCATGCCCTGCGGGGTCTGCGGGTTCTTGAAGCGCTCCAGGCCCGCCTCGGGCAGCGGATTGACGCTGATGATCTTCGCGCCGCCCGCCTTGGCCTTCTCCAGGGCGGAGAGCATGCGCGGGTGGTTGGTGCCCGGGTTCTGACCGGCGACGATGATCAGGTCGGCCTGGTAGAGGTCCTCCAGCAGGACGCTGCCCTTGCCGATGCCGATGGTCTCCGAGAGGGCCGAGCCGGAGGACTCGTGGCACATGTTGGAGCAGTCCGGCAGGTTGTTCGTGCCGAGTTCGCGGGCGAACAGCTGGTAGAGGAACGCCGCCTCGTTGCTGGTGCGGCCCGAGGTGTAGAAGACGGCCTCGTCGGGGGAGACGAGGGCGGCCGTCTCCTCGGCGATGATGTCGAAGGCGCGCTCCCAGGTGACCGGCTCGTAGCGCTCGCCGCCTTCGGGCAGGTACATGGGGTGGGTGAGCCGGCCCTGCTGACCCAGCCAGTAGCCGCTGCGGCCGGCGAGGTCGGCGACGGAGTGCGCGGCGAAGAACTCGGGGGTGACCCGCCGCAGGGTCGCCTCCTCGGCGACCGCCTTCGCGCCGTTCTCGCAGAACTCCGCGGCGTGCCGGTGCTCGGGCTCGGGCCACGCGCAGCCCGGGCAGTCGAAGCCGTCCTTCTGGTTGACGCGCAGCAGCGTCAGGGCGGTGCGCTTCACGCCCATCTGCTGCCTGGCCATGCGCAGGGAGTGCCCGACGGCCGGCAGGCCCGCCGCGGCGTGCTGGGGCTCGGCGACCCGCGGCGCGTCCTGGACCGGATCAGCTTTGGGCGGCTTCGATGCCATCGCGCGCTCTCCTTCGACCTGCCGTGCGGGCCGGGGCCTTGTGTGCCGTGTGTGCCGTCTGACGGGCGTGACGCACGTCCTGCCGTGCGCGTTGCCACAGGGATCCTCGCACGCGCGGCCGACAAGGATCCCGTGTGGTACTGGTCACCTTCACGGCCACGGCCACGGCCACGGGCAAGAGCGGGGGCGGGGGCAGGGGCGGGGGCGGAGACAGAGGCCGCGTGCGCGGGGAGCCGAGGGTGCGCGCTCGCGGCGCGGGCAGGGCTCGGGCGGGGCGCGCGAGCACAGGGTGTGCGGGCCAGCGGAGTCGGCCGGAGCCGAGTGTCAGTGGGGCGTGGCAGGATCGGGGGCGTGGCAGAGACAGCAGCGAAGAAGACCGACACCCCCACCGGCGCAAGCCGCCCGCGCCTGATGCTCATGGACGGGCACTCGCTGGCGTACCGCGCGTTCTTCGCGCTGCCCGCGGAGAACTTCACCACCGCGACGGGCCAGCCGACGAACGCGATCTACGGCTTCGCGTCCATGCTCGCCAACACGTTGCGTGACGAGTCGCCCACGCACTTCGCGGTCGCCTTCGACGTCTCCCGCAAGACGTGGCGCTCGGAGGAGTTCACCGAGTACAAGGCCAACCGCTCCAAGACGCCCGACGAGTTCAAGGGCCAGGTCGAGCTGATCGGCGAGCTCCTCGACGCGATGCACGTCTCCCGGTTCGCGGTGGACGGCTTCGAGGCCGACGACGTCATCGCCACGCTCGCCACCCAGGCCGAGGCCGCCGGCTTCGAGGTCCTGATCGTCACCGGCGACCGCGACTCCTTCCAGCTGGTCTCCGAGCACACCACGGTCCTGTACCCCACGAAGGGCGTCTCGGAGCTGACCCGGTTCACCCCGGAGAAGGTCTTCGAGAAGTACGCGTTGACGCCCGCCCAGTACCCCGACTTCGCGGCGCTGCGCGGCGACCCCTCCGACAATCTGCCCGGCATCCCCGGCGTCGGCGAGAAGACGGCCGCGAAGTGGATCAACCAGTTCGGTTCGTTCGCGGAACTCGTCGAGCGCGTCGAGGAGGTCAAGGGCAAGGCCGGGCAGAACCTGCGCGACCACCTGGAGGCCGTCAAGCTCAACCGTCGCCTCACCGAGATGGTCCGGGACGTCGCACTGCCCAAGGCGGTCGCCGAACTGGAGCGCGCCCCCTACGACCGCACCGCCGTCGCGATGGTCCTCGACACCCTGGAGATCAGGAACCCCTCCCTGCGCGAGCGGCTGTTCGCCGTCGACCCCGGCGGCGAGGAGGCCGAAGCCACCCCAGTGATCACCGCCGGCGTGGAGCTGGACGGCACGGTGCTGGGCACGGGCGGGCTGGCCGGCTGGCTCGCCGAGCACGGCACGCAGACCCTGGGCGTGGCCACCGTCGACACCTGGGCGCTGGGCGCGGGCTCGGTCGCCGAGGTCGCGCTCGCCGCGGCCGGCGGAGCCGCCGCCTGGTTCGACCCGACCGAGCTGGACGAGACCGACGAGAGCGCGTGGGCGGCCTGGCTCGCCGCCGGGGAACGCCCCAAGGTCCTGCACGACGCCAAGGGCGCCATGCGCGTGTTCGCCGAGCACGGCTGGTCGGTCGCCGGCGTCCTCATGGACACCGCGCTCGCCGCCTACCTGGTCAAGCCCGGCCGCCGCTCCTTCGACCTGGACGCGCTGTCCCTGGAGTACCTGGGCCGCGAACTGGCCCCCGCCGCGACGGCCGACGGCCAGCTCGCCTTCGGCGCCGACGACGGCGCGGAGGCCGAGGCCCTCATGGTGCAGGCGCGCACGATCGTCGACCTCGGGGAGGCCTTCCGCGGTCGGCTGGAGGAAGTCGGCGCGACCGACCTGCTGCGCGACATGGAACTGCCCACCTCCGTCCTCCTGGCCCGTATGGAGCGCCATGGCATCGCGGCCGACCGCGCCCATCTGGAGGCCATGGAGCAGATGTTCGCCGGCGCCGTCCAGCAGGCCGTGAAGGAGGCGCACGCCGCGGCCGGGCACGAGTTCAACCTGGGCTCCCCCAAGCAGCTCCAGGAAGTCCTCTTCGGCGAGCTGGGCCTGCCGAAGACGAAGAAGACCAAGACCGGCTACACCACCGACGCCGACGCCCTGGCCTGGCTGGCCGGCCAGACGGACAACGAGCTGCCGGTCGTCATGCTCCGCCACCGCGAGCAGGCGAAGCTGCGCGTCACGGTCGAGGGTCTGATCAAGACGATCGCCGCCGACGGCCGCATCCACACCACCTTCAACCAGACGGTCGCCGCCACCGGCCGGCTGTCCTCCACGGACCCCAACCTGCAGAACATCCCCGTCCGCACCGACGAGGGCCGCGCCATCCGCCGCGGCTTCGTCGTCGGCGAGGGCTTCGAGTCGCTGATGACGGCCGACTACAGCCAGATCGAGCTGCGGGTGATGGCCCACCTCTCGGAGGACGCCGGTCTCATCGAGGCGTTCACCTCCGGCGAGGACCTGCACACCACTGCCGCCTCCCAGGTGTTCGGCGTCGAGCCCGGCGCGGTGGACGCGGAGATGCGCCGCAAGATCAAGGCCATGTCCTACGGCCTGGCGTACGGGCTGTCGGCGTTCGGCCTGTCCCAGCAGCTGAACATCGACGCGGGCGAGGCCCGTGCCCTGATGGACGCCTACTTCGAGCGCTTCGGCGGCGTACGGGACTACCTGCGGCGCGCCGTCGACGAGGCACGCGCGACGGGCTACACCGCGACCCTGTTCGGCCGCCGCCGCTATCTGCCCGACCTCAACAGCGACAACCGTCAGCGCCGTGAGGCGGCCGAGCGCATGGCTCTCAACGCGCCCATCCAGGGCACCGCGGCCGACATCGTCAAGATCGCCATGCTCAAGGTGGACGACGCACTGCGCGCGGCGGGCCTCACCTCGCGCATGCTGCTCCAGGTCCACGACGAAATCGTCCTGGAGATCGCCCCCGGTGAGCGGGTGGCCGTCGAGGAACTCGTCCGCCGCGAGATGGCCGGCGCCGTCCACCTCAGGGCCCCGCTGGACGTCTCGGTGGGCGCGGGCGCGGACTGGGAGTCGGCCGCGCACTAGCCCGCGCCGGCCGGGCAGCCGGGCAGCCGTCACGGCCCCGGCTGCGCGGGGAGACGGCGTGGGGGCCCTGTCCGCACGGACAGGGCCCCCACGCTCTCCACCCCTTCACTCCGCCCCGTCTCGCCTTTCGGCCCCGTGGGCGAAGCCGCCGCCCGTGGCGACGTCCTTCGTCACCGCCGGTCATCCCCCGAAGGGCCCTCACCCGCGTGGCCGTCGAGAACAGGCCCTCGGCCGTCGCCGACCGCCAGGATGCGCCCATGGGTATACGCATGCTTCACCGCCGCAAGGCCCACGCACGCGTTCACGCCACGGCCGTCGCCGGCACCCGGGCGGAACCCGGCACAGCGCCCTGGAGGCGTCCACGCCCCGCCCTCGCGCCCCGCGCCGCCACCGCCCAAGTCCCGAGCACGCCCGCCACGGCCTTGCACACGGCCGCGAGGATCCTGCGCACGGCCGCCGCGCGCGTGCGCCGCCCGGACCCGGCCCGACCGGTCCCCGCGCGGCTGCTCCCGCTCGTCCTGCGGACGCTGCCGCGGGGCGACGCCCTGCGGCTGTGGGCCGCGGTGGTGCACGGCCGGCCGGCGCTCGCACTCGGCTTCCTCGGCCGGCTCCTCAGGCTCCTCAGGCTGCGCAGGGTCCGCAGGGTCCGCCGCATCCCCGTCCTCGTCGCGACCGCGCCACCCGTCACGGACCGCCCGGACCGCCCCGCCGCACACTGACCGCACCCGTCTCCGCGGCCTCGCCCGCCTGCGCAGCCTCGCCCGCCTGCGCAGCCGCGCCCGCCTGCGCAGCCGCGCCCGTCTCCGCATCCGGCCGTTCGGGATGCCCGCGCCGGGCGGCCGGCCGCCACCGCCGCACGCCGGCCGCGTACAGCAGCAGGCCCAGCACCAGCCCCGCGCCCGCACCGAAGCACAGCGTCGGAATGAGCTCCCACGGCTTCGCCTCGCGCGCCCCCCAGTAGTCCCACCACCGGGTCGCCCGCCGCACGGCTGCGACCAGCGCACACCCGACGATCAGCGCGCCCGCCCACCACCGGTCCCGCGCCGAGAGCACCGGGACCCCCGCCGGTTCGGCGTCGGGCGCCCGGCGCAGCGCGTACGTGACGCACGCGGCGATGACGACCGCGGCCACGGCCGAACCCCCGTACTGCAGGTACCAGTACAGCGGCGAGCCGGCGATCTGCTCGCCGAGGACGGGAAACAGACGCATGCCCCAGCGGTCGAGGTGCGTGAAGGCGTCCCACACCACGTGCGTCAGCGCGCCCAGCGCCGCGGAGACGTACCACCGAAGGAGGAGCGGGGGCCGCACCCGCGCGCGTGGCGTCCCGCAGCGGGTCAGGGCGGCCACCCGGCCCTGCCGTCCGCGCGGCAGCAGCGCCACCAGCGGCTCGCGCACCAGCAGCCAGAGCATCACCAGCGCCCAGGCGACACCCACGTCGACCGTGAACACACCGGCGAAGGAGTGCGTGACGTCGCCGAACTCCATGGCCCCCGGCCGGACACTCGCCGCGTAGTAGGTCATGTCCGGAGCGAACGACCCCGCCACCAGGGCGGCCGGCACCAGCCGCCCGCGGCCGGATCCGTCGGCGCGCACGGCGGGCAGCACGGCCGCGGCATGACTCAGCGTGAACGGCAACGGTGCTCCCGGGGGCGGACGTCGAGGGCCCGAGCGGCCCGGCGGTCGACGACGTCCAGTATGCGGGGCAGGGTTCCCGGCCAACGGCGCGTGACCGGCCGGTGAAAACGACGCTCGAACGGGTGCCGGTCCAAAAGAAGTTGTCGTAGGGTCGCCTGGGTCGCCGCGGCTCGAACGTGTCGAACAAAAGAATAAAAAGCAGGGCAAAGCCCTTGCGAGTGCAACCCTCGCGGCGGGTAGACCGTCCCACCAGTGGCAACGGCAACCGGCAACGGCAACCGGCAACGGCCACCAGGCAGGACAGCGGCACCAAGGCACTTGAGCCACCAGGGCGCCAGGGCACCAGGGCGCCAAGGTGCCAAGGCGGCACGAGCAGCACGGCGGCAGGGTAACCGGGGCGTCCGGGCACCGGGCGGCGCGGCGACGACAACGGCACAACAGTGCAGGCGAAGACGGACGTTCGGCGTCCACGGGAGGGTTTCACTTCATGTCGGCGCATTTCGGCACGAGACTGCGCAAGGGAGCGGTCAACACGACCGTGGCCGCACTGGCCGTCGCGGCTCTGGCCGCGTCCCAGGCACCGGACGTCACGGCCGACGGCCAGGGCAGACAGACCGCCGCCGACACCCCCTCGTCCGCCGACGCGGGCACCGGCACCGCCGACAGCGCCACCGGCAACTCGCCGTACTACACGGACCTGCCGCCGCTGAAGAGCCCCGCCCCGGCCCCGACCGCCGGCTCGCCCACCGTCCCGGCTGCCGCCGGCACCGCCGAGGCCGGCATCCCCGCGACCGTCCTCGACGCCTACAAGAAGGCCGAGGCGGCGCTCGCGCAGTCCAAGCCGGGCTGCAACATGCCCTGGCAGCTCCTCGCCGCCATCGGCAAGGTCGAGTCGGGCCAGGCGGGCGGCGGCAACGTCACCGCCGACGGCACGACGATCACGCCGATCCTCGGGCCGGTCCTCAACGGCGTCGGCTTCGCCGACATCAAGGACACCGACCACGGCTCCTACGACGGCGACAGCATCCACGACCGCGCCGTGGGTCCCATGCAGTTCATCCCCTCCACCTGGGCGTGGGCGGGACGCGACGGCAACGGCGACGGCAAGAAAGACCCCAACAACGTCTACGACGCCGCGCTCGCCGCCGGCCACTACCTGTGCCGCTACGACTGGGACATGGCCACCACGGCCGGCATGCGCAGCGCGATCCTCAGCTACAACAACTCGACGGACTACCTCAACACCGTCCTGTCGTGGCTGGAGTACTACCGCAAGGGCACGCACGAGATCCCGAACGGCACCGGCAGCGTGCCCGCCAACCGCAGCGACGACTACCCGAGCACGCCCACCTGGCCGTCCGCCCCGTCGACGCCCGCCAAGCCCGGCAGCCCGTCGACGCCCGCCAAGCCGACGACGCCGAGCAAGCCGCCGGCCCCGCCCAAGCCGCCGGCCCCCACGCCTCCCACGCCCGGCAAGCCCACCCCGCCGGCGCCCACGCCGACCGACACGGTCGACCACCTGGAGGACGCGGGCACGGCGAGCCTCACCGCCATGGCGGGCCACGCCTACACCCAGCGGATCAGCGCCCGGGCGGAGACCGCGGCCGGCAAGGCCGTCGCCAAGGTCAGGATCCGCTTCACCATCGTCGGCGACACCGACGCCGTCTTCACCGGCGGCGAGAACGTCGCCGTGGTCGCCACCGACAGCAAGGGCGTCGCCCTCGCGCCGGCGCTCACGGCGGGCGAGAAGACCGGCGACTTCACCGTCCGCGCCACGCTCTTCGGCCGCACGATCTCCGCCCTCGACTACCGGGCCACCGTCACCGCCCGCGCCGCCGACGCCCTCGCCCGCACCGGCGACACCGCGCTCACCTGCGTCGTCGGCGGCGAGTTCGCCGACCAGGTCGAGGTCAAGGCCACCTACAAGGGCGCCGTCGCGGACAAGGTCGCGGCAACCGCCACCCTGATCAGGTCGGCCGACGACGCGACAGTGAACGACAAGGGCCCCTACTTCAAGGACGCCGCCGGCAACGCCGTGCGCGCCCTCGACCTCCAGACGGACGCGAAGGGCCTGCTGCACCTGCCCAAGCTGTACGCGGACGACACGGCTGGAACGTACCTGCTGCGCATCACCACCGAGGGCGGCGCGACCCTCACCGTGGAACTGACCGTCACGGCCGCCGCGACCACCTCCCCGAGCCCGGCGCCCAGCGAGTCGCCGTCCACGGATCCCACCCCGTAACTCCCGGCCGGCACCCCCCTTCCACACCATCACGACGGCGCCCCCGCGAACGCGGGGGCGCCGTCGTCGTGTGCGACGTGTTCTCATCTCGCGCGCCCGTTGCTACGGTGCCGCACCTGACGACCTGTCAGTTGCGCTGCGGGATCCCCTGGCCGGTTCCGGCAGCCGATTCCGTCGCCGTCGCGCAGGGAGGCCCGATGCGCGCCCTCATCGCCGCCGCGACCGGTCTCGCCGTCGCGCTCGCCCTCGTCCTCACGCTCACCGCACTGGGCGCGCCCACCGGCAAGACCTCCCCGAAACCACTGCTGACGACCGTCCCCGCCCACCCCTGACCGCCCCGCCCGCCCCTGACCGTCCCCGCCCGCCGGCACCGTCCGCGAAGGAGGCCGAGATGCGCCGCACCGCCGGCCTGGTCCTGCTCGCCCTCGCCGTGTTCTTCGCGGCGCTCGCCCCGCTGCTGCGCTGGTATGCCTACCCGCGCCTGGCCAAGATCCCGGCCGACGAGTACCAGACGATGGTCCTGCAGGCGAAGAACGCCACCCTCCTCGACTACGGCACCATGACCGCCCGCACGGTCCACCAGGTCACCATCGTGCAGACCCTCAAGGGCGATGTGCAGGCCTCCGAGAACATCGAGAAGACCGCGGGCCGGGACGTCGTCGTCTGGGACGGACTGTCCTACGTCCAGGGACCCGACGGCAAGATGGTCTCCAAGGTCCCCGAGCGCTACATCTTCGACGCCCACACACAAGAACCCGTCCACGCCACCGGCGAGATGGTCGACGGCGACCCGGTCCGCCGCACGGGCATCGAGTTCAAGTGGCCCTTCCTCACCCAGAAGCGGGACTACGAGTACTTCGACGCCCAGACCCGCACCACCGCCCCCATCCACTACCGGGGCGCCCGCGACTTCCGCGGCCTGAAGGTCTACTACTTCGAACAGACCGTCCCGTGGACCGAAGTCCCCATGCCCAAGACGATGCCCGTCCAGGGCATCACCCCCCAGACCGTCGCCAAGACCGGCACCACCCGCTGGTACACCACCGTCCGCAGGTTCTGGGTCGAACCCGTCACCGGAGCACCCGTCTACGGCGAGGAGATCCACCGGGAGGAACTGCGCGGCGGCACCCTCCTCGGCGGCCGCGCCAAGGTCACGGCATTCGCCGGGCACGTGAAGATGCGCGAGGACTACATCGAGCACACCGTGGCCCTGGTCAAGTCCAACCGCACCCTCATCCTGCTCCTGACCTCCTACCTGCCCTGGGGCTCCCTCCTGCTCGGCGTTCTGCTCATGTCCCTCTCCCTCCTCCTGGAGGCGCGCTCCCGCCGCCCACGCCACCCGGCCCCCGCCGAACCGGCCGAACCCCGGTCCGTCACCGCCTGAGCCGCGCGTTGGTGTACCGCGTCGCCTCCGCGCCCGCCGGATCCTCCGGCCACGGATGCTTCGGATACCGGCCCCGCAACTCCGCCCGCACCGCCCGGTAGCCCTCCCGCCAGAACGACGCGAGATCGGACGTCACGGCCGCGGGCCGTCCGGCCGGGGACAGCAGATGCACGACCAGCGGCGCCCCCGCCACCCGCGGCGACTCCTGCAGCCCGAACATCTCCTGCAGCTTCACCGCCAGCACCGGACGCCGCGGATCGGCGTAGTCGATCCGGATCCTGGATCCGCTCGGCACGGTGATCCGCTCCGGCGCCAGCTCGTCCAGCCGGCCCGCCTCGCCGGACGCCCACGGCAACAGCCGCCCCAGTGCCTGCCCGGCGTCGATCCGCCCCAGATCGGCCCGCCGCCGGGCCCGGCTCAACTCCGGCTCCAGCCATTCGTCCACGCGCGCGTGCAGTGACGCGTCGCCCACGTCCGGCCACGGATCCCCCACCCGCAGCCGCACGAACGCGATCCGCTGCCGCAGGGCGTCCGCCTCGGGCGACCACCGCAGCAGCCGCAGCCCCTCCTGGCGAAGCCCCTCCACGAGCGCACCGCGCACGAGCGAGGCGTCGGCGTCCCGCAGCGGACGCACCGCCAGCTCCACCGCCCCCAACCGCTCGACCCGCCGCGCCACCACGTCGCCGTCGGCCCAGTGCACCTCGTCCCGCTCCCGGAGCAGCGCACCCGCCGCGAGCCGGGCCACCCCCTCGTCCACGACTGCCGCGAGCTGCACACGCGCGTGCACCTGACCGACAGGCCGGTCGGCCACCGCCACCGCCAACCAGGGCGCCCCCCGCAGCCCGGTGCCCCGGCCGGCCTCGGCACGGGTCCCGGACACCATGAGATACGAGCCGCCGTCGGCCCTGGCGAGCCGCTCAGGAAACGCGAGAGCGACCACGAGCCCCACGAGACCCTCCACATCCCCCTCCGCCACCGAAGAGAGCGGGCCGGGCGGCCGGGAGACGTCCTGGGCGACGACGGCCCGCAGCCGCCGCACCTCGGCCCGCCACCGCCCGGAATACGCGTCACCCCCACGCCGGGCGGCGCGCAACGCGGCGGCCAGATCGTCCCCGTACTCCCGCGGAGCCTCCTCGCTCAGCAGCGCCACCACCTCGGCGGCCCGCTCCGCCCCCACCGCCTCCGCCCCGTCCAGCAGCGCCCGCCCCAGCCGCGGGTGCAGCCCCAGCCGGGCCAGCCGCACCCCGCGCCCGGTGGCCGCGCCGGACGCGTCCACCGCGCCGATCGCCGTCAGCAACTCCCGGGCCGCCGCCATGGCCCCGGCAGGCGGCCGGTCCAGCAACGCCAGCCCCGCCGCCTGCGGATCGCCCCAGCAGGCCGCCTGAAGAGCGAACGAGGCGAGATCGGCCACCTTGATCTCCGGCGCCGGAAACAGCGGCAGCCGCGCGTCCTCCGCCTGCGTCCAGCACCGGTACACCGCCCCCGGCGCCTCACGCCCGGCCCGCCCCGCCCGCTGCCGGCCCGCAGCCCGCGAGGCCCGCACGGTCGCCAGCGCGCTCAGCCCACGCGCGTGGTCCACCCGCGGCTCCCGCGCCAGCCCCGAGTCCACGACCACCCGCACCCCGGGCACCGTCAACGACGACTCCGCCACGGACGACGCGAGCACCACCCGACGCCGCGCCCCCGGCGCCAGCACCGCGTCCTGCACGGCCGCCGGCGCCCGTCCGTGCACCTGGAGCACGTCCACCCCGTCCGGCGCCCCGAGCAGCCCGGCGACCCGCGCGATCTCCCCGACACCCGGCAGGAAGCACAGGACGTCCCCCGAGCGCTCCGCCAGCGCCCGCCGCACCACCGACGCCACATGCGACAGCAACGCCGGGTCCACCCGCATCCCGTGCGGCGGCCGCACCGCGCCCGCCGGCGGCGCCCAGACCACCTCGACGTCGAAGGCGGCGCCGTGCGCCTCCACCACCGGCGCCCCGCCCAGCAGCCCCGCCCACCCGGCCGTGTCGGTCGTCGCCGAGGCGGCCACCAGCCGCAGCTCGGGCCGCAGCGTCTCGCGCACGTCCCACAGGAACGCGGCCGACGTGTCCGCGTCCAGGTGCCGCTCGTGGCACTCGTCCAGCATCACCACGTCCACACCCGTGAGCTCCTGGTCACGCTGAAGACGCTGCAGCAGCACACCGGTCGTGACGACCTCCACACGCGTGCGCCGCCCCACGACCCGCTCACCGCGGACCGTGTACCCGACGGACTCCCCGGTCCGCTCGCCCAGCAGCCACGCCATCCGCCGGGCCGCCGCCCGCGCCGCGATCCGCCGCGGCTCGGCCACCACCACCCGCCGAGCCGGCCCCTCGCCCAGCAGCCCGGCCAGGGCGAGCGGCACCAGCGTCGTCTTGCCCGTGCCGGGCGGCGCGGCGAGCACGACGGCCCCGTGCCCGTCCAGGGCGTCGTTCACGGAGGGCAGGGCGGCCCGCACGGGCAGCGCGTCCAGGGCGTCGTCACGGAGGCTCACGCCCCCAGTGTCGTACGAGGCCGGACACACGCCCCACGCGCGGGCGCCACCGGGAACGGCCCGACGTCCGGCGCCGCCGCGTCCCGGTCAGCCCCGCTCGGTCCCGCGCACCCCTGCGCGGCCCCGCTCAGCCCAGCACAGTCCCGCGCAGCCCTGCTCAGTCCCGCTCGCACACGAAAACGGCCGTCCCCGGGATCAGGTTGCCGCGCAACGGCGACCAGCCGCCCCACTCCGACGAGTTCCAGGACGGCCACTGCGGCTCGACCAGGTCCACCAGCCGGAAACCGCCCGCCACGACGTCGCGGACGCGGTCACCGAGCGTGCGGTGGTGCTCCACGTACACCGCCCGGCCCTCCTCGTCCTGCTCCACGTACGGCGTGCGGTCGAAGTAGGACGACGACACCGTCAGCCCCTCCGGCCCCGGCTCGTCCGGGAAGGCCCACCGGATCGGATGCGTCACGGAGAACACGAAACGGCCGCCCGGCCGCAGCACCCGCCGCACCTCCTTCAGTACCAGCACCGGATCGGCGACGAAGGGCAGCGCCCCGTACGCCGAGCACGCCAGGTCGAAGGAGGCGTCCGCGAACGGCAGCGCGCCCGCGTCCGCGCACACCAGCGGAAACGGACCGCCGATGCGCAGCGCGTGCTGGAGCTGGCGGTGGGAGATGTCCAGGGCGACCGGCAGCGCGCCCTGCGCGGCGAGCCAGCGCGCGCACTGGGCCGCGCCGGCGCCGATCTCCAGGACCGCCCTGCCCTTCAGCTCCTCCGGCGGGCCGAGCAGCTCCGCCTCCACCTCGTCGAGGCCCTCCGGGCCCCACACGAAGCGGTCGTCGCCCAGGAAAGTGCCGTGCTCGATCTGGTATTCGTCCGCGTTGCGGTCCCACCAGCCCCGGTTGGCCCGGGTGCTCTCGGCGACGTCGGCGTCACGTCGGGTGGCTTCCGGCTCGAAGGCCGTCTCGGACGATGCGGGCTCTTGGATGATCGGCTCCCTCGTCGTACTCTTCCGTGCAACCCGCCCGACGGCGGCACCCAGGTGTCACCGAAGGGGCTTCCTGCGGCCTGCGTGGCCTCAGGAGAAAGGTTGTGTGCCGGGTATGCGGTGATCCGCCCCGGGTGTGCGCCTTCGCGCATTGACCCTGCCCGGCTGCCCCCGTATGCTACAAGTTGCGCTGCGGGCCTGCGCACCTCAGACCTAGCAGGCTGCGCTCGCATCTGTTGTATGTCCCCTCGGTTCTCGAGGCGCCACCACCAGTTTCCTGGTGAGGCGCTTCCTTGGCTGTCCGGCTTCTTCAGAGCGATACGGGCTCCCGGCGTAGCAGTACCTACGACTTTCTGTCCGTAACCGGAGCCCTTTCCCACATGACGAGCAGCACCGAGACCACCGCCACCACCCCGCAGGTTGCGGTCAACGACATCGGTAACGAGGAAGCCTTCCTCGCCGCGATCGACGAAACGATCAAGTACTTCAACGACGGCGACATCGTCGACGGCGTCATCGTGAAGGTCGACCGGGACGAGGTCCTGCTCGACATCGGTTACAAGACCGAAGGCGTGATCCCGAGCCGCGAACTCTCCATCAAGCACGACGTCGACCCCAACGAGGTCGTCGCCGTCGGCGATGAGATCGAGGCCCTCGTCCTCCAGAAGGAGGACAAGGAAGGCCGCCTCATCCTGTCCAAGAAGCGCGCTCAGTACGAGCGTGCCTGGGGCACGATCGAGAAGATCAAGGAAGAAGACGGCATCGTCACCGGTACCGTCATCGAGGTCGTCAAGGGTGGTCTCATCCTCGACATCGGCCTCCGTGGCTTCCTTCCGGCCTCCCTCGTCGAGATGCGCCGCGTCCGCGACCTCCAGCCCTACGTGGGCAAGGAGCTCGAGGCGAAGATCATCGAGCTGGACAAGAACCGCAACAACGTGGTCCTGTCCCGCCGCGCCTGGCTGGAGCAGACCCAGTCCGAGGTCCGCCAGACGTTCCTCACGACCCTGCAGAAGGGTCAGGTCCGCTCCGGCGTCGTCTCCTCGATCGTCAACTTCGGTGCCTTCGTGGACCTGGGCGGCGTCGACGGTCTCGTCCACGTCTCCGAGCTGTCCTGGAAGCACATCGACCACCCCTCCGAGGTCGTCGAGGTCGGCCAGGAGGTCACGGTCGAGGTCCTCGACGTCGACATGGACCGCGAGCGCGTCTCCCTGTCGCTGAAGGCGACCCAGGAAGACCCGTGGCAGCAGTTCGCCCGCACGCACCAGATCGGCCAGGTCGTCCCCGGCAAGGTCACGAAGCTGGTTCCGTTCGGTGCGTTCGTCCGCGTCGACGAGGGCATCGAGGGCCTGGTCCACATCTCCGAGCTGGCCGAGCGCCACGTGGAGATCCCGGAGCAGGTCGTCCAGGTCAACGACGAGATCTTCGTCAAGGTCATCGACATCGACCTCGAGCGTCGCCGGATCTCGCTGTCCCTCAAGCAGGCCAACGAGTCCTTCGGCTCCGACCCGGCCTCGGTCGAGTTCGACCCGACGCTCTACGGCATGGCCGCGTCGTACGACGACCAGGGCAACTACATCTACCCCGAGGGCTTCGACCCCGAGACCAACGACTGGCTCGAGGGCTACGAGACCCAGCGCGAGGCGTGGGAGGGCCAGTACGCCGAGGCGCAGCAGCGCTTCGAGCAGCACCAGGCCCAGGTCATCAAGTCCCGCGAGGCCGACGAGGCCGCTGCCGCCGAAGGCGGCGAAGCCGCCGGTGCGGCTCCGGCCGCGAGCAGCGGTGGCGGTTCGTACTCCTCCGAGGGCGCCGACACCTCCGGCGCGCTGGCCTCGGACGAGGCGCTCGCCGCGCTGCGCGAGAAGCTGGCCGGCGGCCAGAGCTGACCTCCCCCAGCCGGGAGACCCCCAGCTGCTGAGGCTTGGCAGACAGTAGACGAAGGCCCGCACCTTTCGAGGTGCGGGCCTTCGGCGTTCCCCGTTGGCGTTCCCGAGGTGCGGGCCTTCGGCCCGGTTGTGGGACTGCCGACCGCATACGGCCCGGTTGTGCCACTGCCGACCGGGTACGAACTGGTTGCGAGACGGCCGACCGGGTGCCCGGTTTCCCGCGCCTCTCGGGCCGGAGGGCCTCGCCACCAGGGGAGAGGCAGCACGACGAGCCGGGGGATCCGCAAGAGTCCGCCGATCTTGACCGCCAGGCGGGAATGCCCACGCCGCAAGGCACGTTGTCCTCTAAGAACACGAGGAGGAGCGGTCCAAGTGCTTGATCCGCAGGGTTTGTACGCATGGGAGCCGAAAGGCCTGGCAGTCGTCGACATGGCGTTGGCCCAGGAATCGGCCGGACTTGTCATGCTCTACCACTTCGACGGATACATCGACGCGGGCGAGACCGGCGATCAGATCGTCGACCGACTCCTCGACTCGCTGCCCCACCAACTCGTCGCCCGCTTCGACCACGACCGGCTCGTCGACTACCGCGCCCGCCGCCCGCTGCTCACCTTCAAGCGCGACCGGTGGACCGAGTACGAAGAGCCGACCATCGAAGTGCGCCTCGTGCAGGACGCCACCGGCGCCCCCTTCCTTCTGCTCTCCGGCCCCGAACCGGACGTCGAATGGGAACGCTTCGCCGTAGCCGTGAAGCAGATCGTCGAACGGCTCGGCGTCCGCCTCTCGGTGAACTTCCACGGCATTCCCATGGGCGTCCCCCACACCCGGCCCGTCGGCATCACCCCGCACGGCAACCGCACCGACCTCACGCCCGGCCATCGCAGCCCCTTCGACGAGGCCCAGGTCCCCGGCAGCGCCGAGGCCCTCATCGAATACCGCCTCATGGAAGCCGGCCACGACATCCTCGGCGTCGCCGCCCACGTGCCCCACTACATCGCCCGCTCCGCCTACCCGGACGCGGCCCTGACGGTCCTGGAAGCGATCACCGCGGCCACCGGACTCGTCCTGCCCGGCATCGCCCACTCCCTGCGCACCGACGCCCACCGCACGCAGACCGAGATCGACCGCCAGATCCAGGAAGGCGACGAGGAACTCACCAGCCTCGTCCAAGGCCTGGAACACCAGTACGACGCGGCAGCCGGCGCGGAAAGTCGCGGCAACATGCTCGCCGAACCGGTCGACATCCCCTCCGCGGACGAGATCGGGCAGGAATTCGAGCGCTTCCTCGCCGAACGCGAAGGAGAGGGCTGACCCGCCCACCGCGCGGCCCCCACCAGGGCCTCCCGAAGCATTCCAGGGCCTGCCGAGTGCGATGTCACCGGCAGGCCCTAAGCTTCCCGTCATGCTGAAGGTGGGCCTGACCGGCGGGATCGGCGCCGGCAAGAGCGAAGTGTCCCGACTGCTCGTCGAATGCGGGGCCGTCCTGATCGACGCCGACCGCATCGCCCGCGAAGTCGTCGAGCCCGGCACCGAAGGCCTCGCGGCCGTCGTCGACGCCTTCGGCGAGGACGTCCTCACCGAAGACGGCAACCTCGACCGCCCCCGGCTCGGCTCCATCGTCTTCGCCGACGCCGAGAAACTCGCCCTCCTCAACTCGATCGTCCACCCCCTCGTCGGCGCCCGCTCCCGCGCACTGGAGACCTCCGCCCCGGACGACGCCGTCGTCGTCCACGACGTCCCCCTCCTCACCGAGAACGGCCTCGCCCCCCTCTACGACCTCGTCGTCGTCGTGGACGCCCGCCCCGACACCCAGCTCGACCGCCTCGTACGTCTGCGCGGCATGCCCGAACAGGACGCCCGCGCCCGCATGGCCGCCCAGGCCACACGCGAACAACGCCGCGAGATCGCCGACATCGTGATCGACAACGACGTACCCCTGCCCGAACTGCGACAGCGCGTCACCGACGTGTGGAACGACCTCGTCCGCAGAGCCCACACCCGCCACGGGACCTCCCCGGAATAGGGCCCCCGGCTCCGCGCGTTGAACCCTCCCAGCAAGGGAAGGATTTTTCCGTGCCCGATACCGCAGGTTCGACCGGACGTACTCCGGAGACGCACGTCATCGACTTCCGCGCCGCCGAGCAACTGCTCGCCGCACGGGACCCGCGGGGCGCGGTGAAGCTGCTCGACCAAGTCATCGCCGCCCACCCCGAGAACACCGCCGCCCGCCTGCTGCGCGCACGCGCCTTCTTCGCCGCCGCGCAACTACGGCCCGCCGAACTCGAGTTCACCGTGGTGCTGGAACGCGAACCGGACAACGCGTTCGCCCACTTCGCGCTCGCCCGCACCTACGAACGGCAAGGACGCGGCGACCAGGCCAAGCGCCACTTCCGGCTGGCCGCAGCGCTCGACCCCAACCCGCAGTACCTGAAGGCAGCCCGCTTCGAGACCTGAGAACCGCCCGACGACACCCGGTCCCGACGGCACCCGGTCCCGACGGCCCGACGACACCGCGTCCCCACGACACTACGTCCCACGGCCTCCGCCCCGCCTCACGCGTGGCACCGCCCCAACGCGTGCCACCGCTCAACTCAGCGGCACTCAGCAGCCGAGGCCGTCCCGTCTCAAGGACGCCGCTGCTCCGGCGGTCGGTACGGCGGAATGTCGCGGCCCGGCTGATAGTGGGGGCCCTGCCGGATGTGCCGGAGCACCACCGTCAGATCGACCGTCGTCACCACCCACAGCGCCGCGCACGCCGCCGCCCACCCCGGACGCCCCGCCAGAGCGAACGCGGCCGTACCGAAGACCGTCCAGACCACGCCCCACAGGGCCAGCCCGAAACGCAGCCGCAGCGCACTGCGCGCGGTCGTCGGCTCACTGCCCGTACGCATCGTGAAACACCGCTCCTCCCTTGAAACGTACTCTCCGCCCCGGACGTTCTCCACAGGGATCCGACGTCCGAAGACCCAGAGGGGGGCCGCTCTTCCATGCTGCCGAACACCGACGAACTGGCCGAAGTGCTCCTCGACCTCGCTGTCCCGCACCAGGACCTCGGCGAAGCCGTCCGGCTGAGCCGGCACGTCACGCGCGACGCGGAGAGCCTGCGGATCCTGGACAAGGCCGTGACAGAACTCGTCCAGGACATGGGACGGATCCGGGGGACGACCGTCGACATACCCGCCCTCCCCGACCCCTCCACCGCGACGGCCCGCTTCTTCCCCCTGTACGTCTTCGTCGCCGCGCTGCCCCACATCCGGGCCCACCACCGAGAGCGGGGCATCCCCGACGACGTCAGCCGGCACACCCTCGCAGACGTCGGCCGATGCGTCGCCTGGCACCGACGATGGCACGGCACGGGCGGCCTGCTCATCCCGCAATGGCTCACCCTGCACTTCCACGGCGAGCTGTACCAACTCGGACGACTGCAGTTCCAGCGCGGCCGCATCGGCCGCCGGACCGGCGCCTCGATCGCGGCGGCGGGACTGCCCCAGGCGCCCGGAGACCACGGACTCTCCGTCCACGTGCCCGACTTCATGGGACCCCTGACCCCGCAGGCCGTCGAGCGATCCCTCACGCTCGCCCGGGCGTTCTTCGCCCGTCACTACCCCGAGGAGACCTACTCGGTGGCCACCTGCGCATCCTGGCTGCTCGACCCCCAACTCAAGCGCCGCCTGCCGAACGACTCCAACATCGTCCGCTTCCAGGAACGGTTCCACCCCGTCCGGGTGCCCACGGACCCGGAAGCCCCCCAAGCCCCGGAAGCGTCCCAGGCCCCCGACGACATGGAAGCCGTCCGCTTCGTCTTCGGCACCACCGACGTGCCCCTGGACGAACTGCCCCGCCGAACCGTCCTCCAGCGAGCCGTCCTCGACCACCTCCGAGAGGGCGGCCACTGGTACGTCGGCCGAGGATGGTTCGAACTGTAGCCGCCGCAGCCGTGCCTACTGCCGCGGCCGCAGTCGGCGATCCCGGGTTCGAACAAACAGCCCTTCCCTCGAACGAGTGAACCCCACCAGACCCGGAACAGCCGCCCACAGCCCATCCGTTCGCAAGACATGACGCCACACATGCGAGACGGATACGAGGGAACCGGCCCCGGCGCGATCACCCCGGACGGCTGCGCGGTCGAGTTCTACTCACGCCTGCCGGTGGGCGACGAGCCGGACGTCATCTCCGCAGCGGTGCCCCCGGGCGCCCACATCCTCGAACTGGGCAGCGGCGTCGGGCGCGTGACCCACGCCCTGCTCCAGCGTGGCTTCACGGTCACAGCGGTGGACGAGTCCGCCGACATGCTTGAACGAGTCCACGGAGCGCGCACCATATGCAGCCCCATCGAGGACCTCGACCTGGGTGAGACGTTCGACGTGGTGATGCTCGCGTCGTTCCTCGTGCACAACGGCGAGATCGACATACGGCGAAGGATGCTCCAGGTCTGCGCACGCCACCTCGCCGAACACGGATGCGTACTGATCCAACGCGAAGGTGAGGACTACCACTCCGACCTGCCCCGCGAACGCGTCGACCCGAGCGGCTTCACGGTACGCATATCCTCGGCCGGGCCCGCCGAGGACGGCGTCCACGCCGTGCGCGCCGAGTACGAATTCCCCGACGCAGTGTGGACCCAGACCTTCCGTACCCGGCCACTGACCAAGGAACAGTTTGAAGAGGCGCTCGCAGAGGCAGACCTGCGCGTGGACCGATACCTGACCCGGGACCGGATCTGGGTGCGGGCGGTGCGGGCGGTGCAGAGGGCGTAGGCCGTGCCGGGGTGGCGGCAGGGGAGTAGGTGGGTGGGGAGGGCGGGAGGGGGGAGGGGGAGGGCCCCCTCCCGGCTCTGGATTCATCCGACCTGGTCTTACGGTGGAGACATGGACGCCTCCGCCTCCGCCGCCTCAGCCTCCGCCCGCTCCGCTCCCCCTTCCACCGCCTCTGCCGCCTCCGAGTCCGCCCCCACAGCATCCGCTCTGGACGTGCTCGACGGGCGGGTCGCGGGGTGCAGGGCGTGTCCTCGGTTGGTGGACTGGCGTGAGGAGGTGGCCCGTACGAAGCGAGCGGCCTTCGCGGACTGGACGTACTGGGGGAGGCCCGTGCCCGGGTTCGGTCCGTCCGACGCCCGGCTGTTGATCGTCGGGCTCGCTCCGGCGGCGCACGGCGGGAACCGCACGGGCCGTATGTTCACGGGCGACCGTTCCGGAGACGTGCTGTATCAGGCGTTGTACGACGTGGGGCTTGCCTCGCAGCCCACGTCCGTGGCAGCCGACGACGGCCTGGAGCTGTACGGGGTCCGTGTCACCTCGCCTGTGCACTGTGCGCCGCCGGCCAACAAGCCCACCCCCGGGGAGCGGGACACGTGCCGGCCTTGGCTGGTGCAGGAGCTGCGGCTGCTGCGGCCGACGCTGCGGTCGGTGGTCGTGCTCGGCGCCTTCGGCTGGCAGGCCGCGCTGCCCGCGTTCGCCGAGGCGGGCTGGAGTGTGCCCCGGCCCCGGCCTGCCTTCGCGCACGGGGTCCGGGTGCCGCTCGACGACCCGGACGGCGGCGACGGTCTGGAGGTCTTCGGCTGCTTCCACGTCAGCCAGCGCAACACCTTCACCGGCCGGCTCACCCCGCAGATGCTGCGGGACGTGCTGCGCACGGCGGCCGGGAGCGCCGAGGCCGGGGGCCGGTAATTCCGCGCGACGGCGGCGGTGCCGGGATCGTACGGTTTCTCGATGGGCCTGTATCCGGAGATCGAACCGTACGAGCACGGCATGCTGGACGTCGGGGACGGCAACCGCGTGTACTGGGAGACGTGTGGGAATCCGCGGGGCAAGCCCGCGCTGGTCCTGCACGGCGGGCCGGGGTCCGGCGCGACCCCGTATCTCCGGCGGTTGTTCGACCCCGCCGCGTACCGGATCGTGCTGCTCGACCAGCGCGGCTGTGGCCGGTCCACCCCGCATGCGAGCGTGTACGGCACCGATATGAGCGTCAACACGACGGCGCATCTCGTGGCCGATCTCGAGCTGCTGCGGCGGAGGTTGGGGATCGAGCGGTGGCTGGTGTGGGGGGTGTCGTGGGGGTCGGTGCTGGCGTTGCGGTATGCGCAGACGTGTACCGCGGCGGTGAGCGAGCTGGTGCTGACCGGCGTCGCGACCGGATCCGACGCCGAGGTGGACTTGCTGACCCGCGGGTTGGGGAAGGTGTTTCCGGAGGCGTTCGCGCGGTTTCTGGCGGGGTTGCCGGACGGCGGGGTGCGGGACGGCAATCTCGCCGCCGCGTACAACAGGTTGCTCGAGTCGCCTGATCCCGGTGTGCGGGAGCGGGCCGCGCGGGCGTGGACGGACTGGGAGACGGCGACGATCCCGGCGCCGCCGCGGTCCGTCGAGCGGTTCGAGGACCCGGTGTTCCGGGCGGGGTTCGCCCGCACGGTCACCCACTACTGGGGCAACGGTCACTTTCTGGACGGGGAGGACGCCGTTCTTCGCGACGCCCACCTCCTCGACGGTGTGCCCGGCACCCTCGTGCAGGGGAGTCTCGACTTCGGGAACCTCCTGGGCATCGTCTGGCGGCTCCATCACGCCTGGTCGGGCAGTGAGTTGATCGTCGTCGACCACGCCGGGCACGGCGCGAGGGCGCGGGGTGTGGCGGAGGCGCTGGTGGCGGCCACCGACGGTTACGCCGGGCGGTGACGCCGGACGACGATGCCGGGTGGCGGCGTCGCAGGCCGGACGTGACCGTTCGGCGGGCGGACGTCGGGCGGACGTCGGGGGAGTCGGGCGGACGTCGGGGAGTCCCCTGGCCGTCCGCCCGACGGTCCGTCAGGTGATGCGGGCCGCGGCGATCGGTCGTGAGGTGACCGGGTAGGCGTTGTCGCGCGGGGTGTTGACGCTCCACCGGTAGCGGGAGAACTCGCCGGTGGTCTGGGAGGCGTAGAACATCATGTGGCCGATGCCGACGCCTTCGCGTTGCTCTTCCTTCGCGAGGGCGACCACGCGGGTGTCGGGGTACTTGGGGTAGTTGGTCAGCCCGTACACGCCGTGCGGTTCGGCGGTGCAGTCGATCACCTCGACGGCGTACTGGGTCTCGCCGGTGATGTCGACGACTCCGGTGAAGACGCCTTTGACCTCGCGGACCATGACGATGTGGCCGGTGCTGTCCGGGACCTGGCCGCCGTAGTCCACCGCGACGAGGTCGCCGGGCCGTAGGTCGGCGACCTTGCGGATGGGCTGGAACCGCGGCCCGGCGGTGCCGTCGGTGAAGGCGTGCCGGTAGTCGGCGGCCTCGGGGATGCGGTCCTGGAAGTAGCGGGTGAAGTAGTCGTCGGAGGCCCATCCGTAGGTGTGCTTCAGCACGTGCGTGAGGAAGGAGGAGCAGCGGGCCCTGGCGATCCAGCTGGACAGGTCGTCGGGTGTGCCCCAGGTGACGGTGGACGAGGAGCCGACGAGGTAGACGTTGTTGTCGCGGGCGGTGGCGCCGCTGATCAGGTGGATCTCGTCTGCGGTGAGGGCGCGGCCGTAGGCGCGGACGTCGTCGACCGCGCCCTTGAACTGGTTCACGTAGGCGCCGTTCCAGCGGGCCCGGCCGATGTTGAAGCCCTGGGGCGCGGCCCAGGCCAGGGTCGTGTCGGCGCTGCCTTCCAGCGTGCCGTCGACGTACAGGTGGATACGGGCGCCGTCCCAGACTCCGGTCAGGTGAGTCCACTTGCCGGGCTGGGGCGCGGTGGTGGCGAGGGCGGAGATCTTGGCGCTCTGGTCCTCGGCGCGCACTTTGAACGCCCAGGTGCGGGCGGTGTCGTCGTACTGGAGGAGGAAGCGGCTGCAGCTGCCGCCGTCCTGGCTGACGGCCGTATACATGGTCGTGAGGACGGCGTCGTCGGCGAGACGCACCCAGGCGGAGACCGTGAACGGCGCGGTGGTGTCCAGTACGGAGGCCGTGGCGGCGTATGCGTCGTCCAGGGTCAGTTCGCCGCCCGCTCGCAGGGTCGTCCAGTGTGCGCCGGGGCCGAGGGAGACGGGGTGGTCGCGGCCGGAGCGGTCGGCTCCGGAGCCGTCGAGCGGCCAGTGTCCGCTCAGGCCGGTGGGGAGGTATCCGGCTGCCAGGAGTCGCTGGTAGCGGACCATGCGTTCGGCTTCGGCGAGGTGCGGCGCGTCGACCGGTGTGAAGGGGGTGTCGAGCGGGGTGTCCGCGGCGGCGGTCCCGGCTCCGACGCCGATCACGCCGGTCATGGCGCCGGCTCCCACGAGTGCGGCTCCGCTCAGCAGGCCACGTCTGCTCACCATGGTCGTTCTCCCCGTCCCGTTCTCGGTGTGTGGTGCGTCGTCGGACGTGTGTCCGTGTCCGACGGGTCGGGAGAGTCTAGGCGGACGGCCCCGAGGGGTGCGGGAGAGTCTAGGCGGGCGGTGTTTCCGCGGGGGCGCCGAACAACTGCCGCACGGTGGAACGGTGGTTGGCCTGGACGTGCCTGAGGGCGTGGGCGCGGGCGCGGTCGGGGTCGCCGGAGGCGATGGCGTCGTAGAGCTCCTGGTGTTCGGTGAGGAGCTGGGGCCATTCCTCGTTGCGGCGGGTGAGCCATTGCAGGCGTCCCGCGACGGGTTCCATGACCGAGATCAGCAGGGTGTTGCCGGCCAGGGCGAGGAGGCGGTCGTGGAAGCGGGTGTTGATGTCGGTGATGGCCTCGGCGTCTCCCGCTGCGGTGGCGTCGGCCGCGTTCGCCAGCAGCCGGCGCAGTTCGGCGAGGGCCTCGGGGGTCGCCCGGGTGGCGGCGAGCCCGGCGGCGTAGACCTCCAACGCCTCGCGCAGTTCGAAGAGTTCCTCGACGTCCGTGGGGCTCAGGGGTCGTACGACCGTGCGTCGGGGGGTCTCGAAGTGGACGAAGCCCTCGGCGACCAGGGCGCGGATGGCCTCGCGGACGGGAACTCTGGAGACGCCGAACCGCTCGGCCAGTTCCCGTTCGACGAGTCGGTCTCCGGGGCGCATCCGGCCGGCGATGATCTCCTGCCGCAGGGTTCCCAGGACGCGCTCGCGCACCGCTCCGAGCGGTTCGATCTTCGTCATGGGGCCATCTTCGCCGATGCGAGGGGGCTTTTACGGAGCCGTAACGGGACGGACATCGGTCGCAACGCTTGGTGGCGGGACCATGTGGACAGTTTGGTATACCAAACGACTCGGCCAGTTATCCTCCTCCGTCCCCTTGCTCAGGGAGGCCCCGTGTCCCTCGCCGACAGCGCCGAAGCCACCGGCGCGCCAGTGTTCGTGCCCGATCCCCGGCTCACCAACGAAGACCTCGCGCCCGCGCGGAAGCGGAACTGGAAGGTCTTCGACCTCTTCGCCATGTGGATGTCGGACGTCCACAACCTCGGCAACTACACCTTCGCGGCCGGTCTGCTGGTCCTCGGCATGAACGTGTGGCAGATCTTCACCGCCCTCCTCGTCGGCTTCGTGCTGATCTACGTCGGCATGAACTGGATGGGGAAGATCGGCCAGCGGCACGGGGTGCCCTTCCCGGTGATCAGCCGCATCAGCTTCGGCGTCTGGGGCGCGAACATCCCGGCCCTCATCCGCGCCGTGATCGCCATCATGTGGTACGGCATCCAGACCTACCTCGCCTCCGTCGCCGTCAACGTGATGCTGCTGGCGGCCTGGCCGGGCCTGGAGTCCTGGACGCACGGCTCCTTCCTGGGGCTCGACGCGCTGGGGTGGGTCTCCTTCGTCTCGCTGTGGCTGATCCAGGCGCTGATCATCAGCCAGGGCATGGAGTCGGTGCGCAAGTTCCAGGACTTCTGCGGCCCCGCGATCTGGCTGGTGATGATCGCGTTGGCGGTGTGGGTCCTGGCCAAGGCCGGCTGGACCATCTCGCTCACCAGCACCCCGCACCCCGTCTCCGTGGGCGAGCAGTGGCGGCAGTGGTTCGGCGCGATCGGGCTGATCCTCGCCACCTACGGCACGCTGATGCTCAACTTCTGCGACTTCTCCCGCTTCGCCCCCGACTACCGGACCGTGCGCCGCGGCAACTTCTGGGGTCTGCCCCTCAACTCGACGGCCTTCGTGGTCGTCTCCGTGATCGTCACCGCCGGCTCGCTGGAGGTGTTCGGCGAGGCCATCACCGACCCGGCGGAGCTGGTCGCCAAGGTCGGCAACACCTGGGTGCTGGTCCTGGGCGCGCTCACCTTCGCCATCGCCACCATGGGCGTCAACATCGTCGCCAACTTCGTGTCGCCTGCGTACGACCTCGCCAACGTGTGGCCCCAGAAGATCACTTTCAGGATCGGCGGCATGATCAGCACGGTCGCCGCACTCGTCGTCACCCCCTGGAACCTCTTCTCCAACCCGACCGTCGTCAACTATTTCCTCGGCGGTCTCGGCGCCTTCCTCGGCCCGCTGTTCGGCGTGATCATGGTCGACTACTACTGGGTCAAGCGCGGCCGGATCGACGTCGACGAACTGTTCGATGCCACCCCCGGATCCCGCTACTACTACCGCAGGGGCGTCAACCCCAAGGCGCTGTGGGCGTTCCTGCCCTCGGCGGCCGTCGCGGCGGTGCTGGCGCTGGTGAAGTCGTTCAGCGACGTGGCTCCCTATTCCTGGTTCATCGGGACGGCCCTCGGCGCCGGCCTGTACCTGCTGCTGTGCCGCAGTGAGCGGGCCGCCGGATCAGCGGTCGCCGTCGAGAAGCCCGCGGAGGTCTGAGAAGCGTGCGGAACGTGCGGATCATCGTCACCAACTGCAACACCACGCAGGAGATGACCGAGGAGATCGTGCGAGGCGCCCGGGCCGCTGCCGGCCCGGGCACCGCCGTGACCGGACTGACCCCCGCCTGGGGGCCGGAGTCCGCGGAGGGCTGGCTGGACAGCTACCTCTCCGCCGCCGCGGTCATGGACGCCCTGCGCACCTACGACGGGCCGCCCTACGACGCCGTGGTCATGGCCGGCTTCGGCGAGCACGGGCGGGAGGGTGTGAGGGAACTGGTGGACGTGCCCGTCGTCGACATCACCGAGGCCGCCGCCCATCTGGCGTGTCTGCTGGGGCGCCGGTACGCGGTGGTGACCACGCTGGAGCGCTCCTGCGGCCAGATCGAGGACAGTCTGGAACTGGCCGGAGTGGGCCGCAACTGCGCGGCCGTCGTGGGCACCGGACTGGGCGTTCTCGACCTGGCCGACACCGGCCGCACGCAGACCGCCTTCCTCGCCGCCGCCGAACGGGCCCGGGAGGCGGGGGCCGAGGTGCTGGTGCTGGGCTGCGCGGGCATGACGGGGCTGCGACGGGCGGTGGAGGACAAGCTGGGCCTCCCGGTGGTCGACGGGGTCGGTGCGGCGGTGAAGCTGGCGGAAGGGCTGGTGGGGCTGGGACTGAGCACCAGCAGGGCGGGCAGCTTCGCGAAGCCGGTGCCCAAGCGGAGGGTGTGGCAGGCCCGGTAAGGGAGGGGCGGCGACTTGTGGGTGGGCATCTGGGGTGATGATCTGGGTGGTCATCAGGACTCCTCGTGGCCGTGTGACTTGGGGGCGCGGCCCTTCCGGAACTCCTCGCCGCGTTCGGCCGCTTCGACCCGTTCGACGCGGTAGAGACGCAGTGACGGCGCGGCCCGCGCGCGAGGATCGATGCTGAGCCGGTCCGGCGGCCCCAGCAGCCGGCGCACCAGCGCACCCGTCCATCCCCGCATCCGCAGTCCCGCCAGCGACACGTACCGCCGCCCGTCCTCCTCGTACCTCTCCAAGACTCGCTCCCCCGCCGCACTCCGGTCGTGACGCTCTGTGACGACACCCCCCCATTGAAGCGCGCCCCACTGACAATCGCCTCGCGGCGGGTGTCCACTGGACACATCCCGAACCCTCCTCGCCTCGCTGCCGGCACCGCGGCCCGTTGGCGGATTCCGGGGTTGCGTTCATAAAGAACGCGGGATCCGGCGCACTCGTCACCTCGCCGAAACGCGACCGGCCGGTTCCGGCCGGGCACACCGCCTACCGTGGACACCTCAGCCCACGGCTGACCGCCCCGGCCACCGTCGCCCGAAGGCGCACCCCGCCCTCGTCACGACAGGAGCTCCGTGTCCCCGCGCCCGCACATTCCCGCTCGCGCACACTCCGTTCTGCCGCCCTGGCTCGCCCACGCCCTGCGCGCCCAGCGCGGGCCCGTCCCCTGGAGCGCGGTCACCCGCGGTGCGCTGGCGGCGGGACCCCTGCTGCTGGTCGCCGTACTCGTCGACCGCACCTCGCTCGGGGTGGTCGCCGCCGTCGCCGCCATGCTGGCCGGGATCAACGACCGGCCCGGCAGCCGGCGCGTCTCCGTCAAGCGGCTCGGGGCGCCCGCGCTGGCCGGAGCGGCAGGACTGCTGGCCGGGGTGTACGTCGCGGACCGGGTCGGAGCCGTCGCGCTGACCGCCGTCCTCACCGGTCTCGGGCTCCTCGCCGGCACGATGAGCGCGGTCGGACCGGTCGCCTCCGGCGCGGGCACGCAGCTGCTGGTGGGCGCGGCGATCGGCGCGGGGATGCCGGTTCCCGAGTCCGGCTGGACCCGCGCCCTCGCGTTCCTCGCCGGGGCGGGCTGGCTGCTCGCGCTGCGGCTGGCCCTGCCCACGCCCGGCGCGATGACCGGGGACTTCCGGTTCGACGGGGAACGGGACGCGGTGGCCCGCGTGTACGACGCCGTCGCCGAGCTCCTCGACGCGGCCGGCGCCGAGGACGCGATCGCCCGCCGCGCCGCGCTCACCGCCGCCCTCGACCACGCCCAGGACGCCCTGGCCGGGCCCCGGCTGCGGCGCTACGCCAGCTCCTCGGCCGAACGCAGGCTGCACGCCCAGTACGCCGCCGCGCTGCCGCTCGCCGAGGCGGCGACCGCGCTCGCCTGGGCCGGGGAACCCCTCTCCGAACGGTCCTCCGCCGGCCCCCGGCGGCTCGCCGTCGCCGTGCGCGAGAACACGCCCACCGGGCCGCTGCCCGCGCCGTCGCGGTCCGGGCCCGCCCTGCGCGCCCTCGACGACGCCTTGTTGCGCGCCGCCGACGCCTTCGACCAGGGCGGCGGAGGCGACCTGCACACCCGTCGGCGCAGCGCGCGCGACCTGCTGCGCGCCGCCTTCGGGGCGGGCGGACGCGAGTACGGACTGCGGGTCGCGCTCTCCTTCGGGGCCAGCGCCGCCGTCGCACAGGCCCTCTACCACTCCCAGTGGTACGGCCGGCACACCCACTGGTACTGGCTGCCCGCCACCGCCGTCTTCCTGGTCAAGCCCGACCTCGGGCCGCTGGTGTCGCGCGTGCTGTGCCGGGCCGCGGGGACCGTGCTCGGGGCGCTGCTCTTCGCCGGCTTCGCCGCCGTGCTGCCCCGGCCCGAGGGTCTGGTGGCGCTGGTGGCGCTGTGCGGGGCGCTCATCCCCGTGTCGACCCGGCACTTCGCCGCGCAGACCGCCGTCGCCACCGTGCTCGTGCTGTCCTTGGTCATGGTCGGCGGGGAGCCGCAGGCCTCCGCCGCGCGGATCGCCGAAACACTGCTGGCCTGCGCGATCGTCCTGATCGTCGGACATCTGCCGATGCCGGGGGAGCGGGGCGGGCAGGTGCGCGCCCGACTCGCCGCGGCCGCCGACGCCGCGCACGCCTACCTCGTACACGTCCTCGACGGCTCCGACGGCTCCGACGGCTCCGACGGCTCCGACGGCTCTGACGGCTCTGACGGCTTCAAGAGCTCCGACGGCTCCGGCGGCTCCGATGATCGAGTCACCCGTTGGACCCTGCGCCGCGAGGCCTACCGCACGCTCGCCGAGGCCCGTGCCGCCAGCGCTCTCGCCGCCCATGAACTGCCCGCCCTGGCCCGGCACACGGAGGGCACCGATGACGTCGCCGCCGTCCTCGAACGGCTCGTCGACACGACCACCGCCTGCGCCGTCCACCTCGACGACGCCGGGCGGCTCACCGACCGGCACCGTGAGCGGCTCGCCGAACTCCTCGACGAACTCGCCGAGGGCCGGAAAAGGGTGGGACTGACCCCGCCCGCTCCGCGGCCGGCGCGGGCGAGATGACGCTGTGTCCGCCGTTCCCGCCGTTCCCGCCGTTTCCGCCGCATCCGGGTGCGTCGTCTGAAATACGTTCCGGGACGGCGATGAGTCCGTTGCGCAGAAGGGGCAGCCATGGCGTATCCGGAGCGTCCGCAGACCGTCTCGCGCGAGGGAAATCTCGGTCGGCTCGGCTCGACCGTCGGTCTGGTGGATCTGACGGCGTGGGGGCCGCGTCCGGCGTGCCGGTCCGATATCACGAAGAGTACGATCGCTGACACGAAGAGTGCCCGAGGCGTTCTTAAAGTGACCGGATTGTCACGCTCAGCGGTGTACCCGTGTCAACTACGTCTCAGTCCCGCAACTGGCCGAGGCGTTCCACCTCCCAAGAGCGTTAACTCCTACAAGCATCATGCTTATCGGAGGTAGGTGGCGAGATGGTGAACGGGCGAACGGTGCTCGAACGCTTTCCCGCGGGCGGGCCGCGCGGCTCGTGGCCGGCGGAGGAGTTCGCGCATGCCCGGCGCTTGGAGGGGCTGGCCGCGGAAGTCGTCATGGACCTCACCACGGACACGTTCCTGGTGGTCGTGCGGGGCGGCGGCACGCCGAGGTGAGCGGTCAGCCCGTCTGTGACGGGGCGGGCGCCTGCACCGCGAACTGCTCGGCCTGCAGCGCGTACAGCTCGGCGTAGACGCCACCGCCCGCCAGCAGCTCCTGCGGAGTTCCCGACTCCACCAGCCGCCCCTGATCCAGCACGTGCACCAGATCCGCGTGCCGGACCGACGCCAGCCGGTGGGTGATCAGGACGACGGTCTGGCCGCTGTCGGCCAGCGCGCGGATCTTCTCGAACACCTCCAGCTCGGCCCGTGCGTCCAGGGCCGCCGTCGGCTCGTCCACGATGAGGATGCGCCCGCGCCGGTACGCCGCCCTGGCGATCCCGAGGCGCTGCCACTGGCCGCCGGACAGTTCGTGCCCGCCGCTGAAATGCCGCGCCAGCAGGGTGTCCAGGCCGCGCGGCAGGTCCGCGACCACCTCTTCGGCGCCCGCCTCGGCGATCGAGGCGGCCATCCGCTCCTCGGTGAGCGGCTCGGCGGAACGGCCCACGGCCACGTTGACCCGGGCCGTGAACGGCCATCGCTTGAAGTCCTGCGCCACCATCGCGATGCGCTCGGCCAACGCGTGCCGGTCCGCGCCCGCCGCGTCGACGTCGTCCCACAGGATGCGCCCCCGGTCCGGCTTGTACAGCCCGGCCAGCAGCTTCACCAGGGTCGTCTTGCCGGAGCCGTTCTCGCCGACCAGCGCGATGATGCGGCCCAGCGGCAGGGAGAGCGTGACGTCGTCGAGGGCGGGGCGCGCCGACTCGCCCGGGTAGCCGAAGGTGACGTGCTCGAAGCGGACCTCGCGCGGGTCCTCGGGCAGGGCCGCACCGCCGACCGGGATCGCCCGTTCGGCCGCCTCCACGTAGAGCCGTTGCAGATCGCCCACGAACAGCGCCTCCTCGTGCAGCTGGTTGACCTCCAGGACGAGGGTGTTCAGGCTCGCCGAGCCGCCGCGGATCGCGATCACGGCCGTGCCCGCCACCGCCAGCGCCATCGTCCTGGTGAGGAGCAGACCGCCGAGCGTGGCGTACGTGGCCAGCGTCGCCAGTCCCGTCCAGGTCGCCGCGATCAGGCCGGTGCGGGCGGCGAGCCGGGCCAGCCGGGCCTGCTCCGCCTCCGCGGTCTCCGACATGGCGCGAAAGTGCCGCAGCAGGAACGGCCCGACGCCGTGCACCCGGATCTCGGGCGCGGCCGCCGGCTCGGTGAGCAGACCGGCGATCAGGTGCCCCGCGCGCGCGTGCTGCACCCACGTGTGGAAGGACTCGTAGCGGCGCCGGGCGTTCGTCAGGGCGCTCCAGGCGCTCGGCAGCGTCATCGTCACGAGCAGGGGCAGCAGCAGCGGGTGCAGCACGGTGAGCACGCCGGCCGACGCGGCCAGCGAGATCATCGCGTTCACCACGCGCGTGCCATGGCTGATCATGTAGCGGCTGGACCGCGCCCCGTACTGCGCGGTGTCCAGCAGCTTGTGGAAGGCGTGGTCCTCGATGGCGGCGAGCTCCACCGCGGCCGCCCGCTCCAGGTACAGCTCGGTCGCCACCCGCTCGACCTTGGGCTCCAGCCGGCCGGTGGCGTACGTCGACGCGGCCCGCAGCAGGGTCCCGGCCAGGAGCACGGCGGCCATCACGGCCAGGGCGGGGACGGCGCCGCGCAGCCGTTCGTCGATCGGGCCGCCGCTGATGAGCCGGCCCAGCACGGTGTTCATCGCGAGCAGGCTGACCGCCTGCGTCACCCCCCGGGCGATCTCGGCGGACAGGACGATCCGTGCGGCGGCCGGGTCGGCCTGCCGGGCCAGGCGGAGGCTGGCGGTGAGCAGGGCGGGCAGCCGGGTCACCATGGCGCGGAGGTTCAGTTCGAGGAAGGCGTCCGTGTGCTGGTTCCAGCCCATGTCGTAGCGCAGCGGGCCGCCGAACAGCAGCTGCTCCGACTCGGACACGTCCCGCCCGTCGCCGTCGCCCGTCCTGCGCTCTTTCCCTGTCTGCTGTGCCGTGTCGGGCTGCCCCGTCCGCCGTGTCTCGTCCGTCCGCTCCTGCTGCCGTGCCTGCCCCACCGTCGGCCTCCCCCGATCGCGATAGCCGGACGACGGCCACTATTGCGGGACGCGGTCGGTGAGGGCAGGGCGCAGGAGGGGAGAACCGGGACGCGCGGGCGTGCGCCTCGCCGGCGACGCCGATCACCCCGGGGAGACGCGGGTCAGGCGCTGATGGGCCGTGACCAGGTGGGCGTCGCCCCGGTGAGGCGGCACAGGGTCAGGTAGAGGGGGATCGGCGGGGTGTACGGAAGGGTGCCGTCCGGCCGGTGGATCAGCTCGGGGGCGCGCGAGGCGCCCGGGAGGATCGCGCCCGTGGCGTACTGCGCGGGGGCGGGCCATTCCAGGGCGTAGTCGGAGTCGGACGGGACCAGCCACCACCAGTGCGTCCGGTCGGCGTAGACGCATCCCATGCGCGGCAGGCGCGGCATGAGCAGCCGGCCGAGGCGGGCGGGGACCGAGACGGCGTCGCAGCCCAGGGGAGCGGTCATGCCCTCGGGCAGGGCCAGTCGGCGCGGGGGTTCGGCGGCGGCGTCGCCGCCCAGCTCGCGCCTCAGGCGTACGAGGGTGTCCAGGGTGAGAAGGTGTGCCCGGCCGGGCACGGTGTTCATATTCGCCCTCGCTCGCGGCCGTGTCCGAGAGGCAGGGCGCGGGCGGCGGGGTGGCCGGGCGTCCATCCGTCGCGGCCGTCGTGCCGACCGTGGTCGGCGGTGCGGTGCCACTGCGGCGCGACGCGTGGGAGCAGCCCGTCAGCGGGCGCCGGGGCGGTGGGGTGCGGCCGGGGCGCGGCCGCGTCGCCCGCACCCGGGTGCCGCTGCTCGGGGCGGTCGTCCTCGTCGTCCGGACCCTCGGCGGGGCCGGGCTTCGGGCGGGCGCCCCAGCCGAGGTCGTTGCGAGGCTCGTTCGGGTCGCCGTGCGGCGCGGCCGGGCTCTCGGGGAACTCGTCCAGGGTGCCGAGGACCTCGACGGGGCCGGCGTGGTGCGTCTCGACGACGGGGTCGAGGACGAGGTCGTTGCGGGGTTCGGCGGGATCGCGCGGGGCGTCGGCCTTGCGGGGCAGGTCGGCCCAGACCAGCAGGCCGAGCCCGTGCTCCTGGGCGCCCCAGGCGTGACAGAGCGCCTCGACGAGCAGCAGCCCCCTCCCGTGCTCCTCCTCGGGACGCTGCGGGGAGGGGTGGGGCTCGTCCGGCGAGCAGCCCTGGTCCCGCACGGCTATGCGGACCAGGTCGTCACCGTCGTGCAGCTCGCACACGACGATGTCGCTCGCGGTGTGCACGATCGCGTTGGTGACCAGCTCGGAGACGACCAGGGCGGCGGTGTCACAGGTGTCCTCGCACACCGACCAGCCGGTCAGCCGGGCCCTCGTCAGGCGTCTGGCCTGGGCGGGGGAACCCGGATGGGCGGCCAGTTCGAATCGGAACCGGCGCTCGGCAGCGGCCTGGTCAGGGCCTGCTCCCGCGCTGGCACCGAGACCCTGGGGGCGGCCTGCGGCGGCGTCTGTTCCTAAGGGCGCGGACGGAATCACGCTTGCCACTATCGCCCCGCCATGAACACTTGGCAAGTGTCACTCTGAAAATTGCAGAGTGCCGTGTGACGCGGTGGAGGGCCGTGGCACACTGCTCGCAACAGCACGTTGAACGGCGCCAGTCGGGACCAACGGAGATCCGTACGCATTCGCGCGGATCGTCCGATCGGTCCTCGGCGGGCGCCGTAGGGCTGTCGGGATTCTTTTCGTGACCGGCCGGATCGGGGCTCGTGAGGCCCCCGCGCGCGGCCGGCCGGGCTCTTCGTGGAGGTGGAGCGTGAGCGAACCGCGGTCCGCGCCGACGGTCGGACAGGTCGTCCTCGGTCGGCGTCTGCTGGACCTGCGGGAGCGCGCCGGCCTCAAGCGCGAGGAAGCCGCCCGCATCCTGCGTGTCGCGCCCGCCACGATCCGCCGCATGGAGATGGCCGAGGTCAGCCTCAAGATCCCCTACCTCCAGCTGCTGCTGAAGGCCTACGGGATCACCGACGAGGAGGCCGCCGGCTTCGTCCAGCTCGCCGAGGAGGCGAACAGGCCCGGCTGGTGGCAGCGGTTCCACGACGTCCTGCCCGGCTGGTTCTCCATGCACGTCAGCCTCGAAGGCGCGGCCGCCCTCATCCGTCAGTACGAGCCCCACTTCGTCCCCGGTCTGCTGCAGACCGAGGACTACGCGCGTGGTGTGCTCACCTCCGGCGCCATCGGCCAGACCCGGCCCGAGGACATCGAGCGCCTGGTCGACCTGCGCATACAGCGCCAGGGTCTGCTCACCCGCGAGGACGCGCCCAGGCTGTGGGTCGTGATGGACGAGACGGTGCTGCGCCGCCCGGTCGGCGCCCCGGAGGTGATGCGCGCACAGATCGACAAACTGCTCGAGGCCGCGAAGCTGCCCAATGTCACGCTGCAGATCGCCCCGTTCGCCAACGGGCCGCATCCGGGCACGTACGGGCCCTTCGTGCTGTTCCGATTCGCCATGCCGGAACTCCCGGACATGGTCTACAGCGAGTACCTGACCGGCGCCGTCTATCTCGACGCCCGCACCGAGGTGGCGACCCACCTCGAGGTCATGGACCGCATGGCGGCGCAGGCCGCTACAGCACATCGCACGAAGGAGATCCTCCGGGATCTCCGCAAGGAGTGGTGAATGGACCGCATCAAGACCCAGCCCAGGCCGCGTATCCGCGCTCAGCGGATCTACAACGGCATGCCCGCCCGGGACCTGGGCAGCGAGGGCTGGCACAAGCCGTGGAGCGGCGGCAACGGAGGCAACTGCCTGGAGGCCATGAAGCTCGCCGACGGCCGGATCGCCGTCCGTCAGTCCACCGACCCCGACGGGCCGGCCCTGATCTACACCTCCGACGAGATGACGGCCTTCATCGAGGGGGCCAAAGCGGGGGAGGCGGACTTCCTGCTCTCCTGAACGAACGATCCGGCCCTGTGGGAGTCCGGCCCCCTTTTTTCTGCTGACCTCCGTGTTCCGTTCGCGTCCCCTACATGCTGATTCTGCTCCATGCTGATTCTGCTGAATTCCTTGATTTGGTACTGACTTGATCACTAATCACGTCACATGTTCACCGAGTGCCACCGAGTGCCACATGACCGGACAGGACCGCACCGGCGCGGTCGAGATCGACACGAGCAAGCCGCACCCGGCGCCGACGGGCGACTGACGCCCAGCACGCCCGAAGGACGTCACGGCCGCGTGCCGTCCTTCGGGGGGAGGGGAAGGGAGGGCCGGGGAAGAGGGGGCGGTCTCAGCCGGAGGCGCGAGCGGGGCGTGCAGAGGGCGACAGCGCCCGGCACAGGGCGTCCAGCGCCGCGCCGTAGGCGTGTTCCGACGGCGTCGCGTATCCCACGACGACACCGTCCTGCGCCGCCATGTCCGTCGCCGGATGCCGGAAGGCGGCCAGGCCGTCCAACGCGACGCCCTGTTCGGCGGCGGCCCTGAGCACGGACCGCTCGGCTCCGGACGGCAGCCGCAGCACCGCGTGCAGACCGGCCGCGACGCCGGTGACCTCGACGTGCGACGCCCGGGCGGCGAGCGCCTCGACCAGCCGGTCCCGGCGGGCCCGGTAGCGCTGCCGCATGCGCCGCACATGACGGTCGTACGCCCCCGACGAGATGAGGTCGGCCAGGCTCAGCTGGTCCAGGACGCTCGCCCAGGCCTCCCGTTCGCCCTTGGCCGCCAGGACGCCGTCGACGTACCGCTCAGGTAGCACCATCCAGCCCAGACGCACCGCGGGCGACAGGCTCTTGCTCACCGAGCCGACGTAGATCACCCGGTCCGGATCGAGCCCCTGGACGGCCCCGACCGGTCGGCGGTCGTAACGGAACTCCCCGTCGTAGTCGTCCTCGACGATCACCCCGCCCCGCGCGCGTGCCCAGTCGACGACGGCGGCCCGGCGGCTCGCGTGCAGGGGGCCGCCGGTCGGGAACTGGTGAGCGGGGGTGAGGAGGACGGCCCGCTCGCGCCCGAGGAGGTCGACGCGCGCCCCGTCCTCGTCCAGCGGCAGCGCGGTCGTGCGCACGCCCGCCGCGGCCAGCAGTTCGCGGTGGAACTCCAGCCCGTACGCCTCCACGGCCAGCGGACCGCGCAGCACCGCGCCGCCCGGGGCGAACAGCAGACGCAGCGCATGGGCGAAGCCCGAGCAGATCACGACGCGTCCCGGTTCGGTGCGTACCCCCCGCGCGCGGGCGAGGTACTCCGTCAGGGCCTCGCGGAGCTCCCGGCGGCCGGCAGGATCACCGGGACCGAACACCTCGTTGGGCGCCTGCTGCAGGGCCCGCCGGTAGGAGGCCAACCAGGCCGTACGCGGAAAGGACGATGCGTCCGGGGTTCCCTGCAGCAGGTCGTGCCGGGGGCCACGCGCGGGTGCGGGCGTCCTGGCGGGCGAGCGCTCGGCCGGTCGCAAAGGAGCGGCGCGGTCGGCGACCCGGGTGCCGGATCCCTGCCGGGCGGTCAGCCAGCCCTCCGCGACCAGTTCCGCGTACGCGTCGGCCGCCGTGTTGCGGGCCACGCCCAGGTCGGCGGCGAGCGAACGGTACGGCGGCAGCCGGGTTCCCGGGGCGAGCCGCCCACTGCGCACCGCCTCGCGCAGCGCCCGGATGAGAGCGGCGCGCCGCCCGCCCGGACCGGCCGGCTCCAGGTGCAGGTCGGCACCGATCCGCTCCGCGGAATCGACCCACGAATCCACCATGGAAACGCACCCTACAGGCGGTCTCTCGGCCCGGGGACCGGGCCGGGTGGCCGGGCGCCGCCGACATCCGATCCAGCGCCGTCCGGGCGCCGCAGACGTCCGAGCCGGCACCGGCCGCGCGCCGCGGAGGGTCGATGCAGCGCCGTCCGGGCGCCGCAGACGTCCGAGCCGGCGCCCGCCGCGCGCCGCGGACGTTCGATCCGTCGCGGGTCGGGCACTGCGGACGTTCGATTCCTCGCGGATCGGGCGCCGGACGTCCGGCCCGTCGCGGGGTCCTAGACGCTCATCGGCCGGTCGTACGGCCCGATCGGCGTCGGCAGCCGTGAACTCCCGGTCAGATGACGGTCGACGGCCGCCGCCACCGCCCGTCCCTCCGCGATCGCCCACACGATCAGCGACTGCCCGCGCGCCGCGTCCCCCGCGGCGAACACACCGGGGACGTTCGTCTCGAAGCCGCCGCCCCGCGCGATCGTGCCCCGCGACTCCAGCGCCAGCCCGAGCTGCTCGACGAGCCCGTCCTCCCGGTCGGGTCCGGAGAAGCCCAGGGCGAGCAGCACGAGGTCCGCGGGAAGCGCCCGAGCGGTGCCCTCCACCGGCCGCCGCCGCGCGTCCACCTCGACGAGGTGCAGGGACCGCACGTGCCCGGTCGCGTCGCCGGTGAAGCGGAGCGTGGACGCCGCGAACAGCCGCGCGTCCGCGTCCGCCGCCGGCGCGGACTCCAGCTCGCGCGCCTCCTCGTGCGCCGCCGAGAGCCGGTAGATCTTCGGATACGTCGGCCAGGGGTCGGTGTCCTCGTCGCGCTCCGTCGCGGGCTGCGCGTAGATGTCCAGTTGCGTGACGGACGCGGCGCCGTCGCGTACCGCCGTGCCCAGACAGTCGGCTCCCGTGTCACCGCCGCCGACGATGACGACATGCTTGCCCGCGGCGGACATCGGGGACGCCACCAGGTCCCCCTCGCACACCCGGTTGGCCAGCGGCAGGTACTCCATCGCCTGCTGGATGCCGGTCAACTCACGTCCGGGAACGTGCAGTTCCCGCCACTCGGTCGCCCCGGTGGCGACGACGACGGCGTCGTAGCGCGTCCGCAGATCTCCGGCCATGACGTCCCGCCCGACGGTGGTCGACGTGCGGAACTTCGTGCCCTCCGCCCGCATCTGCTCGATCCGCCGATCCAGATGACGCTTTTCCATCTTGAACTCGGGGATGCCGTACCGCATCAGCCCGCCGATCCGGTCGTCCTTCTCGTAGACGGCCACCGTGTGCCCGGCCCGGGTCAACTGCTGTGCCGCGGCGAGCCCCGTGGGCCCGGAGCCGATCACGGCGACCGTCTTCCCCGAGAGCCGGTCCGGCGGCCGCGGCGGGGTGAGGCCGTCGGCCCAGGCCCGGTCGGCTATGGCCACCTCGACGTTCTTGATGGTGACGGCCGGCTGGTTGATGGCGAGCACGCACCCGGCCTCGCACGGCGCCGGACACAACCTGCCGGTGAACTCGGGGAAGTTGTTCGTCGCGTGCAGCCGGTCGCTCGCCGCCCGCCAGTCATCCCGCGAGACCAGGTCGTTCCACTCGGGAATCAGATTGCCGAGCGGACAGGCCTCGTGGCAGAACGGAACCCCGCAGTCCATGCACCGGTCGGCCTGCTTGCTGATCAGGGGCAGCAAGGCCCCGGGGACGTACACCTCGTCCCAGTCCCGAACCCGCTCCTCGACCGGCCGGCGGGGCCAGTCCTGGCGCGGTGTGGTGATGAATCCCTTGGGATCGGCCATGGGGTGTTCCTCGCGTACGCGTACGACAGGCCGAGCGTCATCGGGCGGCACTCTTCCGGCCACGATACGTGCCGCCGGCCGCCCACGCAGAGGCGGCGGACAGCGCTTTCGTCAGGATAGATCGGACAGAAGGCGCGTATCCGATCGATCTGATCCGATCCAATCTGATCCGGCCTGATCCGGTCTGGCCTGGTCTGGCCTGATCCGGTTTGCTCTGGTCTGGTGAGTTCAGATCAGGGCGAGGGCGTAGACCAGGGCCGCGACCGCGGAGGCGACCGCCCGCACATGGTTCCATCTCGTCCACTCGCGCAGGTAGGTCGGCCAGTAGGCGACGGCCTCCGGGGCGCCCGGCGCCGGCTTCGCCAGCGCCTCGTTGCGCGGCACGTTCGCCATCACGGTCACGCCGAACGCGCCGCACAGATACAGGGCGCTGCCCAGCAGCAGGTGCACCGTCCCGTGGTCCGGCCACAGCACGAACGTCACGACGGCGATCACCGCGCACAGGACGGCCACGCCCAGGAAGAGGACCATGAAGGCGGGTGCCATCGCCGAGGAGTTGATCGCGTTCATCGCCGCCACGCCCTGCGCGGCCGGCAGGACGGCGAGCCCGCGCATCACCAGGACCGAGAAGGCGCAGAAGACTCCGGCCATCAACCCCGTCGCCAGCGCGCCCAGCAGCGCGAGCACCGGATACGGTCCATCGATCATGACAACGTCAACTCCCACCCGTCGAGCGGAGATCTTGCCCGGTACGCTCCGTCACCTCAAGTGAAATCCTGTCCGTGATCGGTGACCATGGCCGAGACGCGCGCCGGCCTACGCGTCCGTCGACCGGCCCGCACGCCTCAACCGGACGTCGCCCGAGCCGCGCGACCCTCGCTTTCCCCCGCGCCTGTCGGTGACCCCTCCCGCCACGTCCGTAACTGCGCCTCCACGCCGGCCGCGATCTGCCGGCGCGCCTCGTACCGCGGCAGCCCGCTCATCAGCAGCCGGTCGTACGGCGTGTCGACATGACGTACGGACGCCACGACCGCCGAGACGACGGCCCCCTCGGACAGCGCCCGGCCGGCGGCGCTGCGTCCGACCCGACCGCTGCCCCGGAGCGAGGCGTGCCCGGCGATCCCGTGCGCCCGGTCGTCCGGGCAGCCGGGAAACAACCGCAGGATCTCCGCAGCGAACGCCTCCGCGAACCGCGCGTCCTGTGCGGTCCGCCTGCGGGCGTCCCGGACCCGGCGCCGCCGTCGTGCCTCCGCGTCCGCGAGGCAACGCTCCTCCGCCCGCGTGAGCGCCGCCTCCTCGACGAGGACGCCCTGCCGCTCGTAACGCCCCTTGCGCCGGTTGAACCGGACCACCACCGCCGACAGCCCGCTCTCCTCACGCGCTCTGCGGGTCAGCGCCGTGTCCCCGCGCGCGAGGAACACCAGATGACCGAGATCCGCGCAGTCGAGACAGCGGGGCGCGGCGTCTTCCAGGATCAGCATCGCCAGCGGCCCGCGACGACACCCGGCGCACACCTTGCGCCGCAGCGGTTGGACGACGACGAACCGGTTGTGCGGCGCGGAGACTGTGCGGGCTGCGGGTGCCATACGGGCTTCATTCCCCCTGGTGGCCGTGCCGGCACCCGACCGCCCACCATGGCCCCTCCCCGCCCGCCTTCGCCTGCCCGCCCGCTCCCGGATGCCTGACCGCCCCCGCGTGCCCGTCTGCCACACAGCACCGGTACGCGGGCCCCGGCACCGATGGCCTCCGACTGCGACGCACGGCGACCGGCGCCTGACGCATCATGGGCCGTGTGCGACTCGAAGCGATCACCTGGGAACGGCTCGGCGACCTCCTCGCCGAGCGGCTGCTCGACCTGAAGCCGGACGACGGGAGCCCCTGGCCGCGCGTCGCGTTCGACGGCGCCCCGGCGGCCTGCCCCGGAGATCTCGCATCGCGCGTCGCCGAGGCCCTGCGCACGCGCGGTCGTCCCTCCCAGGTGGTGGACACGCACGGCTTTCTGCGCCCCGCCTCCCTCCGCCTGGAGTACGGCCGGCAAGACGTCGATGCCTATTACGACGGCTGGTTCGACACCGGCGCGCTGTGGCGCGAGGTCTTCAATCCCCTCGAAGCCGGCGGCGACGGACGCGTCCTGCCCGATCTCCGTGATCCCGTCACGGACCGCGCCACCCGCAGCTCCTACGTCCCCCTGCCGCCAGGCGGCTTCCTGCTGCTGCACGGTCCCTTCCTGCTGCGACCCTGGTTCCCCGTCGACCTGAGCGTCCATGTGCTGCTCTCCCCGGCCGCCCTGCGCCGGCGCACCGCAGAAACCGACCACTGGACCCTGCCCGCCTTCGAGCGCTACGACCAGGAGACCGACCCGGCGGCGACGGCCGACGTTCTCGTGCGGGCGGACGACCCTCGCCATCCGGCCTGGCGTCGCTGACCCTGCCGGACCTGCCGGACCTGCCGGACCTGATGGCCGGGAACTGGGAGCCGGGCGTGCCGCTCAGAGCCAGCCGTTGCGCCGGAAGCCGCGGTGCAGGACCCAGCAGGCGACGGATATCACCCCGATGACCAGGGGATAGCCGAACCTCCAGTGCAGTTCCGGCATGTGGTCGAAGTTCATGCCGTACACCCCGCAGACCATCGTCGGCACCGCGATCACCGCCGCCCATGCCGTGATCTTGCGCATGTCCTCGTTCTGCGCGACCGTGACCTGCGCCAGGTGCGCCTGCAGGATCGAGTTCAGCAATTCGTCGAAGGCGGCGATCTGCTCCGTGGCCCGCAGCAGATGGTCGGAGACGTCCCGGAAGTAGGCCTGTATCTCCGGATCGACCACCCGGACCGGCCGGTCCGCCAGGTCCAGCAACGGCCGGCCGAGCGGCACCACCGCCCGCTTCAGCTCCAGGAGTTCACGCTTGAGCTGGTAGATGCGCCCGGGATCCGCCCGCGCGCCGTTCTCCGCGAACACATCCGTCTCGACCTGGTCGATGTCCGCCTGCACCGCGTCGATGACGTTGAGGTAGTCGTCGACCACGTGGTCCGCGATGGCGTGCAGCACCGCCGACGGGCCCTTCGTCAACTGGGCCGTGTCGGACTCCAGCGCCTCGCGCAGCGGGCCCAGCGAACCGTGCCGTCCGTGGCGCACGGTGATCACGAAGTCCTGGCCGAGGAACACCATGATCTCCCCGGTGTCGACCACCTCGCTCGTCGCGGTGAGTTCCTCGTGCTCGACGTAGCAGACCGTCTTGAACACCGCGAACAACGTCTCGCCATAGCGCTCGACCTTCGGCCGTTGGTGAGCCTCGACGGCGTCCTCGACCGCCAGCGGGTGCAGGTCGAAGAGTTCGGCGATGCCCGCGAACTCGTCGTTGGTCGGTTCGTGCAGGCCGAGCCACACGAAACCGTGGCCGCTCTTGCGCACCCGCGCCACCGTGTCGACCAGATCCCCGCCGCGCGAGGCCCGGACGCCGTCCAGGTACGTCACGCAGTTCACCACGGACGACCCCAACGGGGAGCGGGCATGGTGACTCAGATCGACCCGCGGGCGCCGTCGGGCCAGCCGCGCCACCCTGCGCAGGCCGCCGACCCTTCCGAAGTCGGCGACCTTCCGCAGATTCCCCGCCATGGTCATCTGGGTCTCCTTGCGTGAAGCTCCTCGTGCCGCATTCCTGCGCCCTGGCGCGCCAGTCTGCCAGGCCCGGGTACGTCCTGCGTAAGCCTGTGGAAAGGGAAGGTTCCGTTTTGTTCCCGCCTGTGGACAACGGGACTTCGGACGCTTCGATCCCTTCGTGCGACGGGATGCCGGACGCTTCGTCCCCTTTCGCGCGACGGGGTTTCCGACGCTTCGCGAGGGCGGCTGCGGGCTGTCCGGGGTGGGGAGCCCGGCCGCGTCGACCACCGTCAGCACGCCGGACGACTGGGATGATCGCCGCATGACGCGATCCGACGGATACCTCCTCGACAACCGGCAGCCGGAGGCGGGGGAACGCTTCGACGCCTTCGCCGCGCTCTTCGATCCGACGACGTTCCGCCATCTCGAAGGGCTCGGGGTGGGCCCCGGCTGGCGCTGCTGGGAGGCGGGCGCCGGCGGCGCCTCCGTGGTGTCCTGGCTGGCGAAGAAGGTCGGTCCGACGGGCAAGGTCCTCGCGACGGACATCGACACCTCCCGCCTGCGGTCCGTCGCCCGCCCGCCGGTGGAGGTCCGCGTCCATGACCTCGGCCTCGACGAACCGCCGATGGAGGGGCTCGACCTGGTGCACGCCCGGCTCGTCCTGGTCCATGTGCCTGACCGGGAACGCGCGTTGCGGTCGATGGTCAGTGCTCTCCGCCCCGGCGGACGGCTTCTGATCGAGGACGCAGACCCCGCCCTGCAGCCTCTGCTCTGCCCCGACGAGCACGGCCCAGAACAGCAGTTGGCGAACCGCCTGCGACACGGCTTCCGCCAGCTCCTCGCCGGCCGGGGCGCCGACCTCTCCTACGGTCGCAAGCTCCCGCGTCTGCTCCGCGAGGCCGGGCTGGTCCGGGTCGAGGCCGACGCCTGCTTCCCGCTCACCTCCCCGGCCTGCACCGCCCTGGAGTCGGCGACGGTCCGCCAGATCCGCGACGAACTCGTCAAGGAAGGCCTCGCGACCGACGAGGAGATCGACCAGCACCTCGCGAACGTCGCCTCCGGCGGCATGGACCTCGCGACCGCACCGATGATCTCGGCGTGGGGCCGCAAGGAATAGCGCTCACCGGCCCACCGGCCCACTCGCCCGCCACTTCCGCAGCTCGGCGACCGTCCGCGGTGCGTGACCAGTGCGCCGCTTCGTGGCGCGTCCGGCTGCCGCTCGGGCGGCTCGACCGGGCTGCCGCTCCGCCTCGCCGCTCCCCTCAGGGCACGTGCGTGTTCCGGGCCGTCGCCGTCGCCGCCGTGTCGCCGGGGGCGGGCGGTCTGCCGCCGACGCGTTCCACCGCCAGGGCCCCGGCCAGGCAGCCCTCCTCCGCGGCCGCCACCGCGTCGTCGCCCGTGAGCAGCGCGGCCAGGAACGCTCCGGTGAACGCGTCCCCGGCGCCCGTCGTGTCCTTCGGGGTCGCCGCGACGGCGGGAACGCGGGCGAGGACGGCGCCGTCCCGGGCCACCAGAGCGCCGTCCGCGCCGTGCTTGGCCACCACCAGAGGGATGTGGCGGCTCAGCTCGGCCGCGGCCTCCGCCGGATCGGACAGCCCCGTCAGCAGACCGGCCTCGTCGCGGCTGGGCAGCAGCACGTCCACGTCCTCGACGAGGGCCAGGAAGCGGTCGACGCCCAGTTCCGTCAGGAAGCCCGCCGACGCGGGATCGAGGCTCACCGGCGTCCCCCGCGCGCGGGCGGACGCCGCCGCCGTGCGCACCAGAGCGCGCCCGGTCTGCGAGAACAGCAGATAGCCCGACAGGTGCAGTCGGGCGACCCCGTCGAGAAGGGCGTCCGACCAGTCGTCGGGATCGAGCCGCAGGGACGCGCCGCTGTCGGTGAGAAACGTCCGCTCGGCGGCGGCGTCCCTGTCGACCAGACAGATCACCGTGCCGGTGGCCGCGTGCGGATCGACGACGAGGCGGGGCCGCACCCCGCAGGCGGTCAGCTCCCGCTCGTGCCAGGCCGCCGACTCCGCGCCCACCCGCCCGAGCAGTCGTACGTCCGGGCAGCCCCGATGCGCCGCCCAGCAGGCCACGTTGGCGCCCGCGCCGCCCGGCAGTGTCCGGATCACGGCAGCCGTGTCCGTGCCAGGGGCCAGCGGCCCCCGATGCCGCGCGACGACGTCCGTCACGACGTCCCCGACGACGAGCAGCGCCCCGCCGCCTCCCGCCCCCGACGGGGAACCCGCCCCCGGCGCAGACCCCGCTCCCGTGACGGACCACGTGCCAGTGCCCCTTCTCCGGGCCTGTCCCCGGCCCCTTACCGGTCCGTTTCCTGTGCCCTCACCCGTGTCCCCAACCGAGCCGCCAGGACCGCGGCCCGCCCCGTCCGCCCGTGCCGCCCCGTCCGCCCGTACCGCCCGGTCCGAGCCGTCGGCTCCCTCCGCTCCGTCGGCTCCCTTCGCCCCGTCCGCTTCGTCCGGCCCGCCGGTCATGCCTCGGTCCACGCCGTCGCGATCCGTGCTGCCAGCCGCACATTGCCGCGCACCGCCGCCAGGTTGGCGGTAAGAGACGCGCCGTCGGTGTGCCGGACCAGATAGTCGAGCAGGAACGGCGTGACGCCCTGGCCGGTCACGCCCGCCTCGGCGCACGCGTGCAACGCGTCACCGAGCACACGCGCATGCAGCCCGGGATCCAGCTGCTCCTCCTCGGGCACCGGGTTCGCGACGATCAGCGCCGAGTCCGGCATCCCGAGCGCGTCCTGAGCACGCATCACCTCGGCCGCCTGCTGCGGGGTCTCCAGCGTCCAGTCGACGGGATGGCCCGAGTCGGAGAGATAGAACCCGGGGAAGCGGCCGGTGCCGTACCCGGCGACGGCGACGCCCAGGGTCTCCAGCCGCTGCAGGGTCGCCGGCACGTCCAGGATCGACTTGACGCCCGCGCACACGACCGTGATCCGGGTGCTCGCCAGGAGCCCCAGGTCGGCCGACTCGTCCTGGGTGAGCGTCCACTCCCGGTGCACCCCGCCGAGCCCGCCCGTCGCGAACACCCGCACCCCCGCCCGCGCCGCCAGCAGGGCCGTCGCCGACACCGTGGTCGCCCCGCTCGCCCCGGCGGCCACCGCGAGCGGCAGGTCGCGATGGCCCAGCTTGCGGAAGCCGTCCTCGTTGGCCACCCGCTCCAACTGACCCTTGTCCAGACCCACATGGGGCTGTCCGTCCAGCACCGCGATCGTCGCCGGCACGGCGCCCTGCGCGCGTACGACCGCCTCCAGTTCCAGCGCCACCTGCAGGTTGCGCGGGCGGGGCAGCCCGTGCGAGATGATCGTGGACTCCAGGGCCACCACGGGTCGACGCGCGTCGACCGCGTCCCGCACCTCTTCCGACACCACCAGCACCACGCGCCCGCCTCCTGTCTGTCGGTCTCTCCCTCATCTCTGGCGAGTGGCACGACCGGTCAAACCAGTTGACCTGTACGGGACGACACCGTCGCGGAACGCATGGCGAGCCCAACGGGCAGAAAACCGCTCCCCTCGGTGCCCGTCCGCGAAGAGAACGCTCAGAACAGAGGCTCGGGCAGGACGCCTTCCAGCGCGAGCAGCTTCCGCTTGGTCTCCAGACCTCCGCCGAACCCGCCGATGCCGCCGTCGCGCTCGACCACCCGGTGGCAGGGCACGACGACCGGCAGGGGATTGGAGCCCATCGCCGCCCCCACCGCCTGCGCCGCGCCCGGCTGCCCCACCCGCCTGGCCAGATCGCCGTAGCCGACGACCGCCCCGTAGGGAACGCCAGAGGCGAGCTCGCGCAGCACCTGCCGGTTGAAGCCCGAGATCAGGGACCAGTCCAACGGCAGCTCGAAAGCGCGCCGCTCGCCGGCGAAGTACGCCTCGATCTGCCGTATCGCCTCGGCCAGCAGAGGGGAGCCGGGCGCCTCGACGGGCTCGGCGCCCATGCGGCCCGCCAGCCGGTCGAGCGCCCTGTCACGCACCGTGTCGGTGGCGTGGAACACGATGGTCAGCAGGCCCTCGCCGGTCGCGGCCAGCAACAGAGGACCGATGTCGGTGCCGAGGACGCTCCACACCACCTGCTGCTCGTACTGCCCATGGCTGTCCATGCGCCCACCGTACGACCAGCCACTGACAAGGCTCCGGGACGCCGCCGCCGGCGGGGGGCTAGTACCAGTACAAGGCGCGCCGCACCACGTCCGCCTTGTCGGTGATGACGCCGTCGACGCCGTACCCGGCGACGGTCCGGGCGGTCGCGGCGTCGTCGACGGTCCAGGAGAAGACCCTCATGGGCGTGCCGTGCGGGCCGCTCAGCGCGTGCACGGCGTCGACGTAGGCCGAGGACAGCGCGGTGTGCGACGGGTTGATCAGGTCGGCGTAGCCGGCGTACCGGCGCAGGTCCCGCACGGCAGGCGTGCCGAGCAGTCCCGTCCGCACCTCCGGCCTGAGCCGGTGCACGGTTCGCAGGCTGACGGCGCTGAAGCTCTGCACGATCAGCCGGTTGGCGAGATGCCGCCGGTCCAGCCAGCCCTCGTTGCTCAGCACCTTGAGGATCTGCTGCTCGATGCCCGGGTACAGCTCGGGGTTCTTGACCTCCAGGAGCAGTTTCTGATGGTGGTGCTCGACCCGGTCGAGGTACGCCTTGAGCGTCGGCACGCGCGCGCCCGTGTAGGCGGCGCCGAACCAGCCGCCCGCGTCGAGCCGCGCGATCTCGGCTCCGGTGAAGTCCTTCACGTTCCACGGACCGCGGCCGGGAAAGACCTCCTCGGCGTCGGTCGTGCGGCGGAGCGTGTCGTCGTGGATCACCACGAGCTCGCCGTCCTTGGTGCGCTGGACGTCGTTCTCCACCCACAGGACGCCCATGGAGGCGGCCTTGTCGACGGCTTCGAGAGTGTTCTCCGGGGCGTACGCCGACGCGCCCCGGTGGGCGATCACCAGGGGCCGGACGGCTATGGTCGCCCTGACGTCGCGAACGGGAGGCAGAAGGGCGACGCAGCCCACGACGGCGGCGGCGGTGGCGGCGACTACGCGCGCGTGCATGCGTACTCCTCGCGTCGAGCGATCACCTACAGCCCCACTGTGACAGCAGAGAGTCGGCGGCGGGGGAGCGCAGGACGACCACCGGAGGAACAAGGGCGTCCGAGGCCCCTCACCAGGGCCGCACATGTGCGGCAAGGCCGTGTTTCTTTGCCGGAAAATCGTTCGACCATTCCGGTGGGAGTCATACTCTCTCTCAGCCTTGACCGCGCTCGGCGGTCGTGGGGCGGGCGCGTATTCGAAGATCCAGCAACAGGGCGAAGGGCAACCGCGCATGCAAGGCACGGTCGACGGTTTCAGCTACGGACTCGTCACACCGCTGGTGGCCTACCTCATGGCCTGCCTCGGCGGTGCTCTCGGTCTGCGCTGCACCACCAGAGCCATGCTCGTCGCCCATACCTGGCGGCCGGGATGGCTCGCCCTCGGCTCGGCGGCCATCGGCTCCGGCATCTGGACCATGCACTTCATCGCGATGATCGGCTTCACGGTCGAAGGCGCCCCGATCCACTACGACAAACCGACGACCTACGCCAGCCTGGCCGTCGCCATCCTCATGGTGGGCGTCGGGATCTTCATAGTCGGCTACAAGGGCGCGACGGGCACCGCGCTCTTCACGGGGGGCACGATCACCGGCCTGGGCATCGCCTCGATGCACTACCTGGGCATGGCAGGGATGCGCTTCAACGGTGACTTCGAATACAACACGTTCACCGTGGGCGCCTCCGTCGTCATAGCGATGGCCGCCGCCACCGCCGCCCTGTGGGCCGCGGGGCAGGTCAGGGGCTTTCTGTGGAGCGTGGGCGCCAGCCTGGTCATGGGGCTGGCCGTCACCGGCATGCACTACACCGGCATGACCGCCCTGAGCGTTCACCTGCACGCCGCCGAGACGCCGACCGCGGGCGACTCGCCGGCCGCCCTCCTCGCGCCGATGCTGGTCGGCCCCCTCGCCTTCCTCTGCCTCGCCGGGGTCGTCGTCATGTTCGACCCGCTGATGGTCATGGGCAGGCCCGACTGGACCCCCGCCGAGCACAAGCCCGGCGTGCCCGCGCACCCGCCGGCCCAGCCCGCCCCGCACTCCTCGCGCCGCTCCCAGCTCCGCAGCCGCCGGAGGGTTGCGTACCGCGAGACCCGCACCCCGCAGAACCGCTGAGCGCGGGCCCCGCCGGATCGGGGCGAAGTCCGCGGAAGCCCTGATCGGGCCCCGTTGTCAGTGGGGGGTCGTACGGTTGATGCATGCGGCCCGTTTCCCACATCGAACGCACGGTGGCGCCTTTCGAGGTCGTCAGTCCCTATCAGCCCAGCGGTGACCAGCCCGCGGCCATCGCCGAGCTGGCCAAGCGCGTCGAAGCAGGCGAGAAGGACGTCGTCCTGCTCGGCGCCACCGGCACCGGAAAGTCCGCGACCACCGCGTGGATGATCGAGAAGCTCCAGCGCCCCACCCTGGTGATGGCGCCGAACAAGACCCTGGCCGCCCAGCTGGCGAACGAGTTCCGCGAACTGCTGCCGAACAACGCGGTCGAATACTTCGTCTCGTACTACGACTACTACCAGCCCGAGGCGTACGTACCGCAGTCGGACACCTACATCGAGAAGGACTCCTCGATCAACGAGGAGGTCGAGCGTCTGCGTCACTCCGCGACCAACTCGCTGCTCACCCGGCGTGACGTCGTGGTGGTCGCCTCGGTCTCCTGCATCTACGGCCTCGGCACCCCGCAGGAGTACGTGGACCGCATGGTCCCCCTCCGGGTCGGTGACGAGCTCGACCGGGACGAGCTGCTGCGACGCTTCGTCGACATCCAGTACACGCGCAACGACCTGGCCTTCACCCGCGGCACCTTCCGGGTGCGCGGCGACACCATCGAGATCTTCCCGGTCTACGAGGAGCTCGCCGTCCGCATCGAGATGTTCGGCGACGAGATCGAGGCCCTGTCCACCCTGCACCCGCTCACCGGCGAGATCATCAGCGACGACCAGCAGCTGTACATCTTCCCGGCCACCCACTACGTCGCGGGCCCCGAGCGCCTGGAGCGGGCCGCGAACGACATCGAGAAGGAACTGGGCGAGCGCCTGGCCGAACTGGAGAAGCAGGGCAAACTGCTGGAGGCCCAGCGGCTGCGGATGCGCACCACGTACGACCTGGAGATGCTCCGCCAGATCGGCTCCTGCTCCGGCGTCGAGAACTACTCGATGCACTTCGACGGCCGTCTGCCGGGCTCTCCGCCGAACACCCTGCTCGACTACTTCCCGGACGACTTCCTGCTCGTCATCGACGAGTCCCACGTCACCGTCCCCCAGATCGGCGCCATGTACGAGGGCGACGCCTCCCGCAAGCGCACCCTCGTCGATCACGGCTTCCGGCTGCCCTCCGCCCTCGACAACCGTCCCCTGAAGTGGGAGGAGTTCCAGGAGCGCATCGGGCAGACCGTCTACCTGTCGGCGACGCCCGGCAAGTACGAGCTCTCGCGCGGGGACGGCGTTGTCGAGCAGATCATCCGCCCCACCGGCCTCATCGACCCCGAAGTCGTCGTCAAGCCGACCGAGGGCCAGATCGACGACCTGGTGCACGAGATCCGCACGCGCGTGGAGAAGGACGAGCGCGTCCTGGTCACCACGCTCACCAAGAAGATGGCCGAGGACCTCACGGACTACTTCCTGGAACTCGGCATCCAGGTGCGCTACCTGCACAGTGACGTCGACACGCTGCGCCGTATCGAGCTGCTGCGCGAACTGCGTGCGGGCGAGTTCGACGTCCTGGTCGGCATCAACCTGCTGCGTGAGGGCCTGGACCTGCCCGAGGTGTCCCTGGTGGCGATCCTCGACGCCGACAAGGAGGGCTTCCTGCGCTCGGGAACCTCGCTGATCCAGACGATCGGCCGCGCGGCGCGCAACGTCTCCGGTCAGGTCCACATGTACGCCGACAAGATCACCCCGGGCATGGAGCGGGCCATCGAGGAGACCAACCGCCGCCGGGAGAAGCAGGTCGCCTACAACACGGCGCGCGGCATCGACCCGCAGCCGCTGCGCAAGAAGATCAACGACATCGTCGCCCAGATCGCCCGCGAGGAGGTCGACACCGAGCAGCTGCTGGGCTCCGGCTACCGGGCGAAGAAGGACGGCGGCGGCACGAAGGCGCCGGTGCCCTCCCTCGGCGACAAGGCGGCCAAGGGCGCGAAGTCCAAGGCGGCCAGGGGCAAGGCGAAGGAGACGGTTCCGACCGACCGTCCCGCGGCCGAACTCGCGGAGCAGATCGAGGAGATGACCGAGCGTATGCGGGCCGCCGCGGCGGACCTCCAGTTCGAGGTCGCCGCCCGGATCCGCGACGAGGTCTCCGAGATGAAGAAGGAACTGCGCCAGATGAGAGAGGCCGGACTGGCCTGACGGAGAGGCCGGACCGGCCCGCCGGGGCGGGAGCGGCCGCTGTGGCGGGGTCGGGCACGCGCTGTGTTGCAAGACCGACACAAAGTGCGGGCCCGGCTACGGCAGTGTCCGTGCATTTGCGTAGTGTTTCGGTCAACCGCGGGGGCCGCGGCAACAGGGGACAGTCCGAGAGGGGAATCAGCGCGTGACCGTCAACATGACCAAGGGTCAGGCCATCAGTCTGCAGAAGAACGACGGGGGCAGCCTGACCGCGGTGCGCATGGGTCTCGGCTGGCAGGCGGCCCCGCGGCGCGGCCTGTTCGGCTCCCGGACCCGGGAGATCGACCTCGACGCCTCCGCCGTTCTGTTCGCGGACAAGCAGCCGGTCGACGTCGTCTTCTTCCGTCACCTGGTGAGCGACGACGGCTCCGTGCGTCACACCGGCGACAACCTCGTCGGCGGTGTCGGCCAGGGCGGTGACGACGAGGCGATCCTCGTGGACCTCGCGCGCGTGCCGGTCCACATCGACCAGATCGTCTTCACCGTGAACTCGTTCACCGGCCAGACGTTCCAGGAGGTGCAGAACGCCTTCTGCCGGCTGGTCGACGAGACCAACGGCCAGGAACTCGCGCGTTACACGCTCGCGGGCGGCGGCGCGTACACGGCACAGATCATGGCGAAGGTGCACCGGGTGGGCGGTGGCTGGAACATGACGGCCCTCGGCACTCCCGCCAACGGCCGCACCTTCCAGGACCTGATGCCCGCGATCCTCCCGGCGCTGTAGCAGCCCCGGCGAGCGGCACACGACGACACCACACGCGACGCAGGGGGACGACAGGCGATGGTGGCCGAGCTGGTGCGGGGGCAGAACCACCCGCTCTCCCAGGTCCGGCTCGAGATCCGGGTCTCGGCCGGCCGGCCGGTCGTGGCGGCTGCCACGCTCGGGGACGAGAGCGGCAGGATCCACGGCGTCGAGTGGGTGGCCCACCCGGGGGCGCCCACACTGCCCGGCCTGGAGGTTTCCCGGCAGGCGGCGGCCGACCACCGCCTCGCGGTGGACCTGGACGCCATGCCGGCGACCGTGCACCGGGTCGACGTCCTGCTCGCGCTGCCCCCCGGTGCCGGCGGGCCGGTCAGCTTCGGCTCGCTCTCGGCCCCCTTCGTCGCGGTCACCGGGCTCGACGGCGTCGAGGTCGCCTCGTACACCATCACCGGCCTGGACGCGGAGTCGGCGGTCGTCGCACTGGAGCTCTACCGACGGCAGGGCGCCTGGAAGGTGCGCGCCGTCGGCCAGGGCTATGCGGGCGGCCTGGCCGCACTCCTCACCGACCAGGGACTGCCGCAGGCGCGCCAGCTCGCGGCCGCCATCGACGACGCCGTCGCCCAGGGCCTGGCCCGCTCGGTTCCGGCGCCGCCGCGCACGGCCGACGGGGACCGCTCCCGTCAGGCGGCCGCGTCCGCGCTCGGCCCGGACCAGAGCGGCTCGCCCCACGGCGCCCAGCAGGGCGGGCACAGTGCGGTCGGCCCCTACGGGGCGGTCCAGAACCCGCAGGGCTCCCCGGGGCAGGGCCGTCCGGCGGGTTCCCCGTCGGCGGACCCGGACGCCACCCAGCCGACGCCGACGGCGTCACCCGGCGCGCCGATCGACTACAGCCACCCGCGTCGGCAGAACGCGGCACCGCCCCCGCCCCCGCCGAGCGCGCCCCCGGCGCCGCCCGGACAGCCCGCACGTCCCGTCGCCGGCGACGCGACCGGCTGGTCGATGGAGGAGCGGCTGTACAACCAGGTCTGGGGGATGTTCGAGGACCTGGCCCGCACCACGGCCGCGTATCGCAGCGCCGTCGACTTCGCCGACGCGCGGATGGAGAAGGAACTCGACCAGGTCCTGTCCGACCCGCGCAGCAGGATCGGCGGACAGGGCGACGCGGCCCGGGAGGCTGCGCAGTCCAAGCGCATGCAGCTCGTCGACCAGGCCCGCGAGGCGCTGGAGCGGGATCTCGTCCAGCTCGGCGCCGAGGCCGACGTGGTCGAACCGGCGTTGCCGGCGGCGTTCGCGCGCTGGGACAACCCCGTGTGGCACGCCTACCGGGTGCCCATGGAGATGCCCATGGCACTGCGGCTGGGCGACCTCCATCTGCCCGAGAGCGACCCGCTGCGCATCCCCATGCTGGTCCGGCTCCCGCTCGAACGCGGCCTGTGGATCGACAGCGGCCGGCCGGGCTCGTTCGACGGGGCGATCGTCGACTCGCACGAGGTGCGCCGCCTCGCGATGGAGTCCGCCGTGGCGCACATCGCCCGTCTGCTGGCGGTGCATCCGGCGGGCGAGTTCACCGTGCACGTCGTCGATCCGGCCGGTTCGGGCGCGAGGGAGCTCGCACCGCTGGTGCAGAGCGGGGTCCTCACGGCCCCGCCCGCGGCGGGCGCGGCAGGCGTCGCGGCGGTCCTCGGACAGCTCACCGAGCGGGTCGACCTGGTGCAGATGGCGGTGCGCGCAGGCGCGGCCGACTCGTTGCCGCCCGGCTTCGACACCTCCCAGCAGCTTCTGGTCGTCAACGACTTCCCGCACGGTTTCGACGACCGGGCGGTGACCCGGCTTCGCTACCTCGCGGACGAGGGCCCCGCCGTGGGCGTGCACCTGATGATGGTCGCCGACCGGGAGGACGCCGGCGATTACGGTCCGTTGCTGGATCCGCTGTGGCGCGGGCTGCTGCGGCTGACGCCGGTGGCCGAGGACCATCTCGCCGACCCCTGGGTCGGGCACGCCTGGACGTACGAACCCGCGATGGTGCCGCCTGGCAGTCAGGTGCTCCAGCAGGTCCTCGCCCAGGTGGCGAGAGCGCGCACCAAGCACTCGTAAAGTTCTCTGACCAGGCAATTTGGCATTTCTTTTGCCAATCGCTTTACCTTTTCTTGGTGGTTGGGGTACTGTTTTCCTCACGGAGGGGAGTACTCCTGCTGCGGCGTACCCGTCAATACGGATCACCGATGATCCCGGGGCGTCGGCTCGTTCCCGAGCGGACGGGTGGAAGAGACCTCCGGCAGCGCAACGACGCTGATTACCTGCCGTTACGTACTGCCGGAGGCGCAGTGGATGTTTCCGTGACCCTATGGGTCCTCACCATCGTGGGCCTTGCCGCCCTCATCGCGGTCGACTTCTTCATCGGTCGCAAGCCGCACGACGTGTCCATCAAGGAAGCCGGGATCTGGACCGTCGTCTGGATCGCCCTGGCCGGGCTCTTCGGGGTCGGGCTGCTCCTCTTCGGCGGCGGCGAGCCGGCCGGGGAGTTCTTCGCCGGCTTCATCACCGAGAAGTCGCTCAGCGTCGACAACCTCTTCGTCTTCGTCCTGATCATGGCGAAGTTCGCGGTCCCGTCGCAGTACCAGCAGCGGGTTCTGCTCGTCGGCGTCCTCATAGCGCTCGTCCTGCGGGCGATCTTCATCGCCGCCGGCGCCGCGATCCTCGCCAGCTTCGCCTGGGTGTTCTACCTCTTCGGCGCCTTCCTGATCTGGACCGCCTGGAAGCTCATCCAGGAGGCCCGGGCCGACGAGGAGGACGAGGAGTTCGAGGAGAACAAGCTGCTCAAGGCAGTCGAGAAGCGTTTCGGCGTCGCCGACCGTTACCACGGCACGAAGCTGTGGATCGAGCAGAACGGCAAGCGGGTCATGACGCCGATGCTGGTCGTCATGCTCGCGATCGGCACGACCGACGTGCTCTTCGCCCTCGACTCGATTCCCGCGATCTTCGGTCTGACGCAGGACCCGTACATCGTCTTCACGGCCAACGCGTTCGCCCTGATGGGTCTGCGGCAGCTGTACTTCCTCATCGGCGGCCTGCTGAGGAAGCTGGTCCACCTCAGCTACGGTCTGTCGATCATCCTCGGCTTCATCGGCGTGAAGCTGGTGCTGCACGCCCTGCACGAGTCCGGGGTGCACGTCCCCGAGATCAGCATCCCGGTGTCGCTGGGCGTGATCTGCTCCGTCCTGATCGTCACCACGATCACCAGCCTGCGCGCCTCGAAGAAGAAGGCGGCGGACGAGGCGGCGCAGACCGCGAGCGAAGGCGCTCCGAAGGACAGCATCGAGGCCTGACCACGGACGACGTAGGAACAACCGCCCCAGGCAGCGGTGCGCGGCGAATTGCCGAGCACCGCTCCCGGTGCTTCGTTGAGAGGTGCGCGTCTCCCGTCCGGGAGCGCCGGACGGGCCGGAGGCACCATGAGTACACCGCAGAGGTTCGTGCAGATCCTGGAGTTCGAGACCGACCGCATCGACGACATGCGGGCGCTGGGCGAGGAAGGGGATCAGCGTCTCGCCGGCCGGCCCGACGGTCCGGTCCGCCGCCTCGTCCTCAAGGACAGGAGCCGGCCCAACCGCTATCTGGTGATGGTCGAGTTCGACTCCTACGAGGAGGCCATGCGCAACAGCGACGACCCCGAGACGGGCAAGTTCGCGCAGGCGATGGCCGCCCTGTGCACCTCACCCCCGTCCTTCACGGACTGCGACGTGGTGGACGCCGCCGACTTCAGGTGACGTAGACCGCGGTCAGGGCCGCACCGGGCGCCGGGAGTACCGGTCGCACCGGACCCACAGGTCACCCGGGCCGCGCAGAGCCGTACGGGCTGGCATGCGAAGCCCGTACGGCTCTGCGACGATCACTGCATGATCGCTCGGCTCACGTCGGTCGCGGCCCGGTGGACGTCCCTCGTGCCGGCGTTGGCGGTCGTCCTGCTGGCCCTGACCTGGGGACGCGATCTGCCCGGCGCGGTCGTCGCCCTGGTGACGCCGGTCCTCGCCGGAGCCGTCCTGGCCGCCGTGCACCACGCGGAGGTCGTCGCCCACCGGGTGGGAGAGCCGTTCGGCTCCCTCGTCCTGGCGGTCGCCGTGACGATCATCGAAGTAGCCCTGATCGTCACCTTGATGGTGGACGGCGGCGACAAGAGCGCGACGCTGGCCAGGGACACGGTCTTCGCCGCCGTCATGATCACCTGCAACGGCGTCGTCGGCCTGTGCCTGCTGGTCGCCTCCCTGCGCCACGGCACGGCGGTCTTCAACCCGGAGGGCACCGGCGCCGCCCTGGCCACCGTCGCGACCCTGGCCACGCTCAGCCTGGTCCTGCCGACCTTCACCACCAGCAGACCGGGCCCGGAGTTCTCCGACGTCCAGCTCACCTTCGCCGCCGTGTCCTCGCTGATCCTGTACGGCCTGTTCGTGACGACCCAGACCTTCCGGCACCGCGACTACTTCCTGCCGGTCACCCGCCAGGGAGAGGTGATCACCGTTGACGACCACGCCGGCGTCCCGACCTCCCGGGCCGCGCTGACCAGCCTCGGTCTCCTCGGCCTCGCCCTGATCACGTGGTGGGCCTCGCCAAGGGCGTCTCGCCCACGATCGAGTCGGTGGTCGAGACCGCCGGCCTCCACCAGGCCGTCGTCGGCGTCGTCATCGCGCTGCTCGTGCTGCTCCCCGAGACCATCGCCGCGCTGCGCTCCGCCCGCCGCGACCGGGTGCAGACCAGCCTCAACCTCGCCCTCGGCTCCGCGATGGCCAGCATCGGACTGACCATCCCCGCCGTCGCGCTGGCCTCCTTCTGGCTCTCCGGGCCGCTCGTCCTCGGCCTCGGCTCCACCTACACGGTGCTGCTCGCGCTGACGGTCGTGGTCAGCTCGCTGACCGTGGTCCCCGGCCGGGCCACGCCGCTGCAGGGCGGCGTCCACCTCGTGCTCTTCGCGGCCTACCTGGAGCTGGCGATCAATCCGTAGCCGGCTGCGCGACGGCCACCGGCGCCGGACGGGTCTCCGGGAGCAGCGCGAAACAGCCCAGACTGAGCAAGGCGACCCCGGTCAGATATGCCCCCACACCCCAGGGGACCGGGCCCGAGCGCTCCGCGAGCGCCGTCGCAGCGATCGGCGTGAGCGCCCCGCCGAGAACCCCGCCCAGGTTGTAGCCGACCGCCGCTCCGGTGCAGCGCACCCGCGGCGGGTACAGCTCCGGCAGATAGGCCGCGATCACCGCGAACATCGTGACGAAGGCGAGCAGCGCGCCCAGGATCCCCAGGAACATCGGCAGCGGCTCGCCGGTCGCGAGCAGCGCGACCATCGGCAGCATCCACAGAGCGGCCCCCGCGCAGCCCGCCAGACACAGCGGCCTTCGGCCGAAACGGTCGCCGAGCAGCGCCATCACCGGTGTCAGCGTCCCCTTCACCGCCACGGCGCCCATGATGCAGGCCAGCATCACCGTGCGGCTGACCCCCAGTCGTCCGGTCGCGTACGCCAGGGACCAGGTCGTCACGGCGTAGAAGATCGCGTACCCGACGGCGAGCGCGCCGGCGGTCAGCAGGACGAGCCGCCAGTGCTCGCGCGCGACCTCGGCGAGCGGTACGCGCGCGTGGTCGTCGATCTCCAGGAACCGTGGGCTCTCGGGCAGCGACGTCCGCAGCCACAGCCCGCACACGGCGAGGGCCCCGGCGGCCCAGAACGGCACCCGCCATCCCCATTGCGCGAACTGCGCCTCCGTCAGCGTGGCCGACAGGGCCAGCATCATGCCGTTGGCGAGCAGGAACCCCACCGCCGGGCCGACCTGCGGGAAACTCGACCACAGCGCGCGCCGCCCGGCGGGCGCGTGCTCCGCGGTCAGCAGCACCGCGCCGCCCCACTCCCCGCCGAGCCCCAGCCCCTGCAGGAAACGCAAGCCGAGCAGCAGCACAGGGGCGGCCGCCCCGATCGTGTCGTACGCCGGCACACAGCCCACCGCGACCGTCGAGGCGCCGGTCAGCAGCAGCGAGACGACCAGGACAGGCCGCCGCCCGCGCCGGTCCCCGACGTGCCCGAACAGCACCGCGCCCAGCGGCCGGGCCACGAACCCCACGCCGAACGTCGCGAACGCGGCCAGCGTCCCCGCCTGCGGCGAGAACGTCGGGAAGAACAGGGGGCCCAGGACCAGCGCGGCCGCGGTCCCGTAGACGAAGAAGTCGTAGAACTCGATGGCCGTCCCGGCGAGCGAGGCGGCCGCGAGCCGGGGCATGGAGGGCGCCTTCACGGTGCGTACGTCGTGCATGCCGCGTCAACCACCCACGGTGATCGCGGGTTACGGGGGCGTGCGGGGCACGGACCGCCGCGCGGGAGCTCAGTAGGTCACGGTGATGCGCCGTGCGGGACCGTCGACGCGGACCGTTCCGCCGTAGGGGATGACGAGCTGCGGGTCGGTGTGGCCGAAGTCCACGTCGAAGACGGCCAGCGTGTCGGGGGCGTACGCCCGCAGCGCGCGCTCCACTGCCGCCCGCTGGTCGGTGGCGTAACGCGCCGCCTCCCGCGGGCTGTTGGGACGCTCGAAGGACCAGCTCTTGGCGCGTGCCGTCAACAGTGCGGGGAAGCGCCGCAGCAGACCGCGCTCGCCCATGCAGCGCAGGATGCGAAAGACCTCGACCGCGCCGGGCATCTCCTCCGAGGTCTCCAGGACGAGCACGCCCCCGTCGTACGTCGACTCGTCGCGCGCGATCGCCCGGTCGGCCATCAGCAGCCAGGAGAGGATCTCCAGGTTCCCGCCCCAACTGCGGCCCTCCACCACGCGGTCGGCGTTGATCCAGCTCCACCCGCGGCCGGGCCGGGACCCCGGCTCCGACTCGAAGGTCGCCGGATCGGCCCAGTCGCGGTCGACGTCGTTCCAGCTCTCGGCGGGCCGCAGCTCGTAAGGCCCCGAGGTGAAGAGCGCGGCCCGCAGCGACTCGGCGGTCAGCGGATGCATGGCGCCGGGCCGCCCGAACTCGCACATGACGCTCCCGCCGTGGTACGCGACCACGCCACAGTCGTACAGGAACGCCAGCAGATTGGTGTTGTCGCTCCAGCCGAAGAACGGCTTGGCACGGGAGCGCAGCAACTCCCGGTCCAGCAGCGGCAGCACGGTGATCTGGTCGTCGCCCCCGGTCGACGCGACGACCGCCTTCACCTCGGGGTCGGCGAACGCGGCGTGAAGGTCGTCCGCACGCTCCTGTGGCGTCGCCCCCATCCGGCGCGTGGCCCGGTACTCGACCGGCTCCAGCCCGAACTCCTCGCGCAGCCTCGCCAGACCGAGCTCGTAGGGGCGCGGGAAGAGCCCGGGCAGGCCCGAGGAGGGCGAGACGACGGCTATGCGGTCGCCGGGCGACGGTTTGGGAGGGTACGTGGGCGTCGGCATGCCGGGAGGATACGGGCTGCTGCCCCGCGGATTCACCGTGATAAACCGGTCCGAGCGGCGGTCCTCGACGGACCGCTCCCGAACGGACCGGAGGAACCGTGCCCCGCACCCTGGCCAACGCCCCGATCATGATCCTCAACGGCCCCAACCTGAACCTCCTGGGCCGGCGCCAGCCGGAGATCTACGGCACCGACACCCTCGCCGACGTCGAGGCGATGTGCGCCAAGGCGGCGGCCGCCCACGGCGGCACGGTGGACTTCCGCCAGTCCAACCACGAGGGCGAACTGGTCGACTGGATCCACGAGGCGCGGCTGCACCACTGCGGCATCGTGATCAACCCGGGCGCCTACTCGCACACCTCGGTGGCGATCCTGGACGCACTCAACGCCTGCGACGGCCTTCCGGTCCTGGAGGTCCACATCTCCAACATCCATCGGCGCGAGTCGTTCCGGCACCACTCGTACGTCTCGCTGCGCGCCGACGGCGTCATCGCCGGGTGCGGGGTGCAGGGCTACGTGTTCGGCGTGGAGCGCGTCGCCGCGCTGGCCGGCGCGGGGAAGGCCGACGCGTAAGGACCCGCCTCCAGGGCGACGGGTCTTACCTGCCCCCGGTCACAGACGTCCGGCCTTCACGATCCGCCGCAGGAAGCGCTGGGTGCGCTCCTGCTGCGGGTCGGCGAAGACCTGCTCGGCGGTGCCGCGCTCCAGCACCACGCCCGCGTCCAGGAAGCACACCTGGTCGGCCACCTCGCGCGCGAAGCCCATCTCATGGGTGGCCAGCACCATGGTCATGCCGTCCCCCTTCAGATCGCGGACGACGTCGAGGACCTCGCCCACCAGTTCCGGGTCGAGGGCCGCGGTGATCTCGTCGAGCAGCAGCAGCCGGGGGCGCACGGCGAGGGCGCGGACGATGGCCACACGCTGCTGCTGGCCGCCGCTGAGCCGGTCGGGGTACTCGCCCGCCCGGCCGCCCAGCCCGAGCCGCTCCAGAAGCTCCCCGGCGTGTTCCTCGGCCTCCGCGCGCGGGACGCCGTGCACCCGGCGCGGGGCGAGCGTGACGTTCTCCAGCACCGTCATGTGGGGGAACAGGTTGTACGCCTGGAAGACGACGCCGATCCTGCGCCGTACCGCGTCCTGGTCCACGCGCGGGTCGGTGATCTCCTCGCCGTCCAGCCAGATCGCGCCGTCGTCGACGTCCTCCAGCAGGTTGGCGCAGCGCAGCAGGGTGGACTTGCCGGACCCGGAGGCGCCGATCAGCGCGGTCACCGTGTGCGGGGCGACGTCCAGGTCGACGTCGCGCAGGACGACGGAGTCGCCGAAGGTCTTGCGGACGGACTCCATCCGCAGCACCGGTGCGTCGCTCATGTCGTTCCTCCCTGTGCGCGCCGGCGGTCCATCCGGGCCGTCACCCAGTCCGTGAAGCGGGTCATCGGAATGGTGAGGGCGACGAAGACCAGCCCCGCCACGATGTACGGCGTGTAGTTGAGGCTGCGGCCCACGATGATGTCCGCCGCGCGGACGGCGTCGATCGCGCCGCCGATCGAGACGAGACCGGTGTCCTTCTGCAGCGACACCAGGTCGTTGAGCAGCGGCGGCACCTGGCGGCGCACGGCCTGGGGGAGCACCACGTACCGCAGCGCCTGCCGGTTGGACAGGCCCAGCGAGCGGGCCGCCGCGCGCTGCGAGGGATGCACGGACTCGATCCCGGCCCGGAACACCTCGGCGACGTAAGCCGAGTACGTCAGCGTCAGCGCCGTGCCGCCCAGCCACACCGGGTCGACCGTCACGCCCTGCAGACGCAGCGCCGGGACGCCCAGAACCACGATCATCAGGTTGATGATCAGCGGCAGCCCGCGGAAGAAGTCCGTGTACGCCGCCGCCAGCGCCCGCAGCGGGAAGAACACGGGGCCGCGCAGCGTGCGGGCCACGGCGATGAGCATGCCGAGCACCAGCACGGCGACGCCGCACACCAGCAGGAGCCGGACGTTCAGCCACAGCCCTTCGAGGACCTTCGGCAGCGCCTCGCGCGCGTACTGCCCGTTGAAGAAGGTCTCCTTCGTGCGCGGCCAGCCGGGCGCGCTGACGACGACGAAGTACAGGACGACGCCGGTGACCAGGGTGGACAGCGCGGCGATCGCCGTGGCGCGACGGGCCCGCGCGCGCCGGTGGCGCTCGCGCTCCAGCCGCCGCGGCGACGGCGTGTAGAGCGCACCGCCGGCCCCCGGCATGTCGCCCTCGTCGTCCGATCCCTCCGGTCCGGACTCCTGTTCCGTGACCGTCACTTGAGCACCGGGGCGTCGACGGCGTCGGAGAGCCACTGCTGTTCGATCTTCGCCAGGGCGCCGTCCTTGCGGAGCGCGTCCACGGCGGCGGTCACACACGGCGTGAGGGCGCTGCCCTTGTCGAGGACCAGCCCGAACTGCTCGGGCGCGGCCCCCTGGTTCTCGAACTGGCCGACGATCTCGGCGTCGGTGACCTCGGCGGCGGTGATGTAGAAAGCGGTCGGCAGGTCGACCACGACGGCGTCGACCTGACCGTTCTTCAGCGCCGACTTGGCCTGGTCGTTCTTGGCGTAGACGGCGGCGTCCCGGGTCGGCTTCACCACGTCGTCGATGTAGTCGAGGCTCGTGGTGCCCACTTGGGCGCCCAGCTTCAGGCCCTTGAGGTCCGCGACGGTCGTCGCCTCGGCGGCCTTGGAGCCCTTCAGGGCGATGACGGCCTGGCGCACGTCGTAGTAGCCGGAGGAGAAGTCCACGGCCTTCTTGCGCTCGTCGCTGATGGAGACCTGGTTGATGTCGAAGTCGAAGGTCTTCGCACCCGGTGCGAAGGCCTTGTTGAACGGAACGCTCTGCCAGACCACCGCGCTCTTGTCGTAACCGAGCTGCCGAGCCACCGCGTAGGCCACCGCGGACTCGAAGCCCTTGCCGTTGGACGGCTTGCCGTCCTTGAACCACGGCTCGTACGCGGGCTCGTCGGTGGCGATCGTCAGCTTCCCCGAGGTCTCGGTGGCCAGTTTGCCCTTGGCGCAGGCGCTCGCACGCGAACCGGAAGGCGCGGAAGCCGCCTTCTCCTCCGGCTGGGGAGCGCAGCCCACGGCGGTCGCGAGGAGGGCTACGGTGGCGCCGGCTACGGCGCGGCGCAGTACACGAGGGGCGAGGTGCATGGCGGGAGAGTGGCAGCGAAACGCCTGTTTGTCGAGGTCACACCATCATCTGTCCGCATTCTGGGAACGGGTGTTGCGTTCTCGTGAACAGGTCGGGGGAGCGGCCTGGGCCGCCGGCCGAGGGCGGGGATCGTTGGCCGGCGGCCCCTTCCGCGCCGGAGCCTTCATCCCGCGCGGGGCTGCCACCAGTTGACCGCGCCACCACGTGCGCCGGGAGCGCGCTCAGGGGGTCGGCGCGTGCGTGCCGTTCACACGGGGCGCGCGTTGGACAACGCGCGCCCCGAGACCTGCCCGGACGGACCTCACCATCCGCGCGCGTGCCACTCCGGAAGGTGTGGCCGCTCGGCGCCCAGGGAGGTGTCGTCGCCGTGTCCCGGGTAGACCCAGGTCTCGTCCGGCAGGACGTCGAAGATCTTCGTCTCGACGTCGTGGATCAGACGGGCGAACGCCTCGGGGTCCTTGCGGGTGTTGCCCACGCCTCCGGGGAACAGGCAGTCGCCGGTGAACACGTGGGGATGGCCGTGCGGGTCGTCGTAGATCAGGGCGATCGAGCCGGGCGTGTGCCCGACCAGATGGCGCGCGGTGAGCTCCACGTTCCCCAGCCGGATGACGTCGCCGTCGTCGACGAGGACGTCGGTCGGCACCGGGATGCCCTCGGCGTCCTCGCGGCCGGCGTAGGTACGCGCGTGCGTGGCCGCCACGACCTCGGCGAGCGCCTGCCAGTGGTCGCCGTGCCGGTGGGTGGTGACGACGGACGCGATGCCGTCGTCGCCGATCGTGCCGAGCAGGGCGTGCGCGTCGTTCGCCGCGTCGATCAGCAGCTGCTCGTCCGTGGCCCGGCAGCGCAGCAGATAGGCGTTGTTGTTCATCGGGCCGACCGCGATCTTGGTGATCATCAGGTCCTTGAGCTCGTGCACGTCCGCCGGGCCGCCGACCGTCACCTGTCCGCTGTACGTCATGACCGCAGCCTATAGCGGGGGGAGAGCCGGCAGCGGCCCACCGTCGACCGCCAGCCCGGATCCGTCGCGGCGCCCCGAGAGCCAGCCCAGGAGGTCCGCGGGGGCGCCTGTGACGGTCACCTCGGGTCCCTCGGCCTTCCGGCCGGTGTGCCACGCGCGTGTGCCGTCGGTCACGCGGGTCGGCGGTACCTCGGGATGCCCCTCGAAGCGGTCGGCGAGGAACTCGATCTCCCGCTCGGTGAACTCCTCGGGCAGGTCCTCCAGCTCATGGCCGATGCCGAGGTCCACGTGGTGCAGCTCGACCTCCGCCCACCGGCGGAAGGGCACCCGGGCCGCCGCGTCGACGACCCCGTTGCGCAGCTCCACCGTGCGCGACCAGTCCGCGGGCGCCGCCCCCGCCGCCTGGAAGCGGGCCGCGCTCTCCCGTACGTCCGCGAGCTGGACCTCCAGCGGACGCGGGGCGTCGCGCTCGATGTCCGCGTCGCGGACGTGGGCGTCGGCGTACATGGGACGGCCTTCGAGGACGTTCACGAGCGCGTCGGCGTTGCGGGCGATGTGAGCCAGGACATGGCCACGGCTCCAGCCGGGCAGGCGTGACGGCCGGGCCGCGGACGCGTTGTCCAGTTCGGCGACTGCGCTGAGGAGCCGCTCGGTCGCCTCACGTACAGACTCCAGGTCATGAGCGTGATCAATCATGGTCATGACCCTAGCCCCACCACCCCTTCGGGTGAAGGTGGCCGACGGAGCCCGCAAATCGAATGCACGTGCTATAAGGTCGGTGGCGGCGTCGGGCATGCTGGAAGGCCGGGGATTGTTGTGAACCGGTGAATCCGGGATCCGTCCCGACCGGCGTTGTCAGTGGCTCCCCCTAGTCTGGAAAAGACGGGGGCCTCGCCCCTGTCACTTCTCTCAAGAAAGGTGCGGACCGGCGTGGCCGACCGTCTCATCGTCCGTGGCGCGCGCGAGCACAACCTCAAGAATGTCTCGCTCGACCTGCCACGCGACTCGCTCATCGTCTTCACGGGCCTGTCGGGGTCGGGCAAGTCCTCGCTGGCCTTCGACACCATCTTCGCCGAGGGTCAGCGGCGCTACGTCGAGTCGCTCTCCTCGTACGCCCGCCAGTTCCTCGGCCAGATGGACAAGCCGGACGTCGACTTCATCGAGGGCCTCTCCCCGGCCGTCTCGATCGACCAGAAGTCGACCTCGCGCAATCCGCGCTCCACGGTCGGCACCATCACCGAGGTCTACGACTACCTCCGGCTGCTCTTCGCCCGCATCGGCAAGCCGCACTGCCCCGAGTGCGGCCGGCCGATCACCCGCCAGTCGCCGCAGGCCATCGTCGACAAGGTGCTGGAGCTGCCCGAGGGCAGCCGCTTCCAGGTGCTGTCGCCGCTGGTGCGCGAGCGCAAGGGGGAGTTCGTCGACCTGTTCGCCGACCTCCAGACCAAGGGCTACAGCCGCGCCCGGGTGGACGGCGAGACGGTGCAGCTGTCCAGCGCGCCCGCCCTGAAGAAGCAGGAGAAGCACACCATCGAGGTGGTCATCGACCGCCTCACGGTGAAGGACACCGCCAAGCGTCGTCTCACCGACTCCGTGGAGACCGCCCTCGGGCTGTCCGGCGGCATGGTCGTGCTCGACTTCGTCGACCTCCCCGAGGACGACCCCGAGCGCGAGCGCATGTACTCGGAGCACCTGTACTGCCCCTACGACGACCTGTCCTTCGAGGAGCTGGAGCCCCGCTCCTTCTCGTTCAACTCGCCCTTCGGCGCCTGCCCCGAGTGCACCGGCATCGGCACGCGCATGGAGGTCGACCCCGAACTGATCGTCCCGGACGAGGACAAGTCCCTGGACGAGGGCGCCATCCACCCCTGGTCGCACGGCCACACCAAGGACTACTTCAGCCGTCTGATCGGCGCGCTCGCCGGCGCCCTCGGGTTCCGCACGGACATCCCCTTCGCCGGTCTGCCGCAGCGGGCCCGCAAGGCACTGCTGTACGGCCACAAGACGCAGATCGAGGTCCGCTACCGCAACCGGTACGGCCGCGAGCGGGTCTACACGACCCCGTTCGAGGGTGCCGTGCCGTTCGTGAAGCGCCGGCACAGCGAGTCCGAGAGCGACGCCGGCCGGGAGCGCTTCGAGGGCTACATGCGCGAGGTGCCCTGTCCCACCTGCCAGGGCACCCGTCTGAAGCCGCTCGTCCTCGCGGTCACCGTCATGGGCAAGTCCATCGCCGAGGTCTCCGGCATGTCCATCAGCGACTGCGCGGACTTCCTGCGCGAGCTCAAGCTCGACGCCCGTGACAAGAAGATCGCCGAGCGGGTCCTGAAGGAGGTCAACGAGCGGCTGCGGTTCCTGGTCGACGTCGGCCTGGACTACCTCTCGCTCAACCGCGCCGCCGGCACGCTCTCCGGCGGCGAGGCCCAGCGCATCCGGCTGGCCACCCAGATCGGCTCCGGCCTCGTCGGGGTCCTGTATGTCCTCGACGAGCCGTCCATCGGCCTGCACCAGCGCGACAACCACCGGCTGATCGAGACCCTCGTCCGGCTGCGCGACATGGGCAACACGCTCATCGTCGTCGAGCACGACGAGGACACCATCAAGGTCGCCGACTGGATCGTCGACATCGGCCCCGGGGCCGGCGAGCACGGCGGCAAGGTCGTGCACAGCGGCTCCCTGAAGGAGCTGCTCGCCAACGACGAGTCGCAGACCGGGCAGTACCTGTCCGGCAAGAAGGCGATCCCGCTGCCCGACATCCGGCGCCCGCAGGATCCCTCCCGCCGGCTCACCGTGCACGGCGCCCGCGAGAACAACCTGCAGGACATCGACGTGTCCTTCCCGCTGGGCGTGTTCACCGCGGTCACCGGCGTGTCCGGTTCGGGCAAGTCCACGCTGGTCAACGACATCCTGTACACGCACCTGGCCCGTGAGCTGAACGGCGCGAGGAACGTCCCGGGGCGGCACACGCGCGTGGAGGGCGACGACCTCGTCGACAAGGTCGTGCACGTCGACCAGTCGCCCATCGGCCGCACCCCGCGCTCCAACCCGGCCACGTACACCGGTGTCTTCGACCACGTCCGCAAGCTGTTCGCGGAGACGACCGAGGCGAAGGTCCGCGGCTACCTGCCCGGCCGCTTCTCCTTCAACGTCAAGGGCGGCCGCTGCGAGAACTGCGCGGGCGACGGCACGATCAAGATCGAGATGAACTTCCTCCCGGACGTCTACGTCCCGTGCGAGGTCTGCCACGGCGCCCGCTACAACCGGGAGACCCTGGAGGTCCACTACAAGGGCAAGTCCATCGCCGAGGTCCTGAACATGCCGATCGAGGAGGCGACGGGCTTCTTCGAGGCCGTCCCCTCGATCGCCCGGCACCTCAACACCCTGAAGGACGTCGGCCTCGGCTACGTCCGGCTCGGCCAGGCCGCGACCACCCTGTCCGGAGGCGAGGCCCAGCGCGTGAAGCTCGCCAGCGAGCTGCAGAAGCGCTCCACCGGCCGCACGGTCTACGTCCTGGACGAGCCGACCACGGGCCTGCACTTCGAGGACATCAGCAAGCTCCTCAAGGTGCTCTCCGGCCTTGTCGACAAGGGCAACACGGTCATCGTCATCGAGCACAACCTCGACGTGATCAAGACCGCCGACTGGGTGATCGACATGGGCCCGGAGGGCGGCGCGGGCGGCGGTCTCGTCATCGCCGAGGGCACGCCGGAGGAGGTGGCCGGAGTGTCGACCAGCCACACCGGCAAGTTCCTGCGCGAGATCCTCGACTCCGACCGCATCAGCGACGCGGCGTCCGTCCCGGCCCCGCGCCGGGCGGCGGCGAAGAAGACGGCCGCCGCCAGGAAGACGGTCGCGGCGAAGACCTCCACGCGCAAGACGGCGACGGCCAAGACGGCGACCGCGAAGACGGCGACGACCGCCAAGACCGCGACGGCGAAGAAGGCCGCCGAGACGGCCAAGGCGACCCCCGCGAAGAAGACGACGCGGGCCCGCAAGGCCTGAGGGCACGCACAACGGGCGGCGCTGCACGGGAACTCCCCGTGAGGCGCCGCCCGCTTGCGTCGGCTGCCGCTGCCTACGCGGCCGCTAGGCCGTGTATCGAAAGTGGATCTTGGGCTGTGAATGATCACGGTTCATGGGGCGGGGAGATCTCACGGACGAACAGTGGGCGGTGCTGGAGCCGCTGTTGCCGAACGGTGCCAGGGCGGGGCGGCCGCCGGTCTGGCCTCGGCGGCAGTTGATCGACGGCATACGGTTCCGGGTCCGGACCGGCGTTCCGTGGCGGGACGTGCCCGTCGAGTACGGGCCGTGGGGCCGGATCTACGACCTGTTCCGCAGATGGCAGCGGGCCGGCACCTGGCACCGGATCCTCACCCGTCTTCAGTCCCTGGCCGACGCGGAAGGTGCTATCACGTGGGACCTGAGCGTCGACTCCACGGTGTGCCGTGCTCATCAGCATGCGGCTGGGGCCCGGAAAGAGGGCGGCCTGCAGAAGGAACCGCCGGGCGGCGTGTTTACCGAGCCCGGTGATCACGGGCTGGGACGCTCGCGCGGCGGGTTCACCACCAAGCTGCACCTGGCCGTCGAGCAGGGCCAGAAGCCCATGTCGATCGTGGTGACCGCCGGGCAGCGCGGGGACTCGCCGCAGTTCGAACCCGTGCTGGAGAAGGTCCGAGTGCCCCGCATCGGGCCGGGCCGGCCACGCGTCCGCCCCAATCGCGTGCGGGCTGACAAGGCGTACGCCTCCCGCAAGAACCGCGCCTACCTGCGCCGCCGCGGTATCCGCTGCACCATCCCGGACAAGGCCGACCAGGTCCGCAACCGCCAGAAGCTCGGCTCCCGCGGCGGCCGGCCGCCGCGCTTCGACCCGGTCGACTACCGCGAACGCCATGCGGTCGAGTGCGGGATCAACCGTCTCAAGAGGAACCGCGCTGTCGCCACGCGCTACGACAAGCTCGCGGTCCGCTACGAGGCGACTGTGCTGGTCGCAGCGATCAACGAATGGCTATGACCCTGGCTCACGCGTCATCACGTATGTGTTCCCGATGTCGGGATCGCCGTAGAAGAAGAACAGCTTCAACTCGTCGTGCTGATCGCGGTCCACATAGAAGGACCACGCGTATGTCGGTGGGGGTTCAGGAGGCGAGGTGCCAGTGGCCGTCGCGGGGGAACGGCTCTCCACTCGGGTCCGGGCAGTCAGCGCGAGTCGGACGACCTGTCCGCCGCCGCCGTCCGTCAGTTGCCAAGTTCCCGTACCGGAGAGGCGCCAGCCGTCCTCGAAGTCGAAGTCCTGCCCGTCGAGCTTTTCGAAGAGAGCCGTTCGGTCTTTGCGAAGCACTACGCGGGTCCCCTCGACGTTTTCCCAGCCTCCGGCGACTTCGGTCGTCGTGGCGTCGTGGACCCCTGTTCCCTCGTAGTACTGATAGGGGCCGGCGCACGCAGTCAGAGCAGCCAAAACCACCATCAAGCCACCGACGGCCGCCCCCCACGCACACAGCCTGCTTCCGCCCGCCACCAGGACCTCCCGCCCTCAGCCCGTCTCGGCCAACTGATAGGAGCGGGCCATGGAGGGATACCTTGTCAGACTTGTTGAACGTGTTCAAATACGCGACTGAAGGGATGTCGCGTACCACCCCCGGCTCGTGCATCCAGCGCCGTCCGCAGCCACCGATGAGCACCGCGAACAGCGTTTTCGATACACGGCCTAGAAGCTCCCGCGCGCCCCCAGTTCGGCGGCGTACGGCGGTTCCGCGCCCGCCCGGGAGCAGGTGATCGCCGCGGCGCGCGCCGCGAACCGCAGCAGCTCGTGCCAGCCGGTGGGGCCCAGAGCCGCCGGCGCGGCCGGGGACAGCGCGTCCCGTGCCGAAAGCCCGTGCAGCAGAGCCGCGTTCACGGTGTCCCCGGCACCGATGGTGTCCACGACGTCCACGTGCTCGCCCGGCACCGAGTACACGGCGCCGTCGCGGGTGAACGCGGTCAGTCCGGCGCCGCCCTGGGTGATCACGACGGCCGAGGGGCCTGCGGACAGCCACTCGTGCGGTGTGCCGCCGAGCCACGCGGCGTCCTCCTCGGAGAGCTTCAGCAGCGACACCGAGGGCAGCCAGCTCTTGAAGCGGGCGCGATACGCGTCGGCGTCCGGTATCAGCCCGGCGCGGATGTTCGGGTCCAGCGCGGTGAACAGGCCCTGCGACGCGGCGGTGCGCATCAACTCCTCGTACGCGCTCGCGCCCGGCTCCAGCACGAGCGAGCAGGTGCCGAAGGACACCGCGCGGGTCCCCGCGGGCAGCGCGTCCGGGGCCGCGAACAGCCGGTCGGCGGTGCCATCGACGTAGAAGGAGTAGGCGGCCGAACCGTTCCCGTCGACAGAGGCGACCGCGAGCGTGGTCGGCTCGGCGCCGCGCTGCACCGCGGACAGGTCCACGCCGGCTTCCCGCAGCCTGTCCAGCAGCGCCTCTCCGAAGGCGTCCCGCGAGACGCGGGAGGCGAAGGCCGTGGGGGAGCCGAGACGGGCCAGAGCGACCGCCGTGTTGTACGGCCCGCCGCCGAGCGCCGGCCGCAGCCCCGCGAGGGCGCCCGTCCCCTGCGGCACCAGGTCGATCAGGGCCTCACCGGCGACGACGATCACGGGGCGGTTCCTCTCTCTGGCTGTCTGCGACCGCTCGGAGCGCTGCTCTCGGGGCAGCCGCACGACGTGCGGCGGACGAAGGAGCAGGTGAGCCGCCGGCCGGGAAGTTATCCCATTTCGCAGCCGCGCCCCAAAAGACCGGTGTCGAGCGCCGCCCAGGAGCGCCGGCGGTCGCCGTCACCGCCCAAGGCCCATGACGGTCGCCGGAGTCCCGCAGCGGGACGCACACGGTCGCCGGAGTCCGCAGAGGACGCAGACGGTCGCTGGGCCCGGCTGGCAGAGCGGCACGAGCGGTCGGCTGGGCGCGGGCCGGGCGTGGCGGCGGACGGTCCGCGAAAGCGCGGCCCGCTCACCGACGGCCGGGGGTCACTCCCAGTCCCACCCGATGCCCACCATGCCCGAGCGCACCCGTGGCTCGACGAGGTGCACCGAACGGTGCCGCCCGCTGAGGGGCAGTTCCTGGCGGCCGCCGCGCGGGGCCGCGGCCGAGTGCTGGGTGAACCGGTGGCAGCGCACGGGCACGGCGAGCTCGTCGAAGCGGACCTGCAGGGCGTACTGCCCGCCCGCCGCGCCGAAGCCGCGGACGTACTCGGTGGAGGCGCCGCCGGTGCCGTCCTCGACGCCGTAGCGGAAGAGGAAGGTGTCCCCGGCCCTCAGGCGGGTGTCGAAGAGGAGCTCGGCCACGAGCACGCCGGTGCCGTGGTGGCGCCGGACGCGGCCGGCCCGGCAGTTCTCCAGGGCGTGCACCTTCATCCCCTCCGGTGCGCACCCCGGGTCGCCGTGGTGGACGGCCACGAACCGGTCGACGCCGTCACGATGGGCGCGCACGATGTGCTGCGACTCGCGTCCCATCAGCTCGCGGCGCGCGCCGATGCGGACCCGCTCGTGGTGGCCCAGCGTGTGCAGTCCGCCGTCGAGTGGGCACTCCAGTTCGCCGAGCAGCTGTTCGAGAGCGCCGGAGGCCTGCAGGAGCGAGCGGTAGGAACGTCCCGCGGACCGGCCGCCGGCCGTGCCGGCCTCCCCGCGGTGCCCCCCGTGTCCGCCGTCCGACTCGGCGAGCAGCCGGATCAGGGACTCGTCCGGCAGCCGCAGGATCTCCTCCAGCGCGCGTACGGCGCGCAGCGACTCGGGGCGCTGCGGCCGCCGGGCGCCCTGCTGCCAGTAGCTGAGACTGGTCACGCCGACCTTGACCCCGTAGCGCGACAGGTGGTGCTGGACACGCTGCAACGGCAGTCCACGGGCCGCGATCGCGGCCCGCAGCGCCACGTGGAAGGGCCCGCCCCGCAGGGCCGTGTCCAGTTCCGCGGTGAGGGCGTCGACGGCGTCGGCGGCGTCCGCGTGCTGTGTGGCGTGCGGCATGCAGGAGCCTCTCTGTGAATGCTCACGACGGCTGGTCGGACCGTACGTGGGGTGGTCGGGGCCCTTACCGGGCCGCCGGAACTCCTTCACATCCGTAGGGCGGCCTTCAGGGCCCCGAGTTCCCCCGCATTGAAGCGTGTTGACCTAGTCCCGACAACACCTGAGGTCCGAGTGGCACGTGCGGGTGGCCGAGTCCACGCCTGCGGACCCCCGTCCTCCGGATCCCGCTCGTGCGAGGTCGCGCCGCGGACGCCGGGCGTTGTCCACAGGCCCGCCGGAGTGTCACCCCGCGCCAGTAGGGTGTGAGACATGGCCGACCCCTCCAGCTACCGCCCCGAGCCGGGACAGATCCCGGACTCTCCGGGGGTGTACCGATTCCGCGACGAGCACCGCAGGGTGATCTACGTCGGAAAGGCGAAGAGCCTGCGCCAGCGCCTGGCGAACTACTTCCAGGACCTGGCAGGCCTGCACCCACGCACCCGCACGATGGTCACCACGGCCGCGTCGGTGGAGTGGACGGTGGTGTCCACGGAGGTCGAGGCGCTCCAGCTGGAGTACTCCTGGATCAAGGAGTACGACCCCCGGTTCAACGTCAAGTACCGCGACGACAAGAGCTACCCCTACCTCGCGGTGACGATGAACGAGGAGTACCCGCGCGTGCAGGTGATGCGCGGCCACAAGAAGAAGGGCGTCAGGTATTTCGGTCCGTACGCGCACGCGTGGGCGATCCGGGACACCGTCGACCTGCTCCTGCGCGTCTTCCCCGTGCGCACCTGCTCCGCCGGCGTGTTCAAGAACGCCGCCCGCACCGGCCGCCCCTGCCTGCTCGGCTACATCGGCAAGTGCTCCGCGCCCTGTGTGGGCCGGATCGCCCCCGACGACCACTGGGAACTGGCCGACGAGTTCTGCGACTTCATGGCCGGCCGCACCGGCACCTACCTCCGCCGCCTGGAGAAGCAGATGATGGAGGCGGCCGAGGAGATGGAGTACGAGCGGGCCGCCCGCCTGCGCGACGACATCGAGGCGCTGAAGAAGGCCATGGAGAAGAACGCGGTCGTGCTCGCCGACGCGACCGACGCCGACCTGATCGCGGTCGCCGAGGACGAGCTGGAGGCGGCCGTCCAGATCTTCCACGTCCGCGGCGGGCGCGTGCGCGGTCAGCGCGGCTGGGTCACCGACAAGGTCGAGGACGTCACGACCGGCGCGCTCGTCGAACACGCTCTGCAGCAGCTGTACGGCGAGGAGCGCGGCGACTCCGTCCCCAAGGAGGTCCTGGTCCCCGCGCTGCCCGACCCGGTGGAGCCGGTGCAGGAGTGGCTCACCGAGCGTCGCGGGTCCAACGTGTCGCTGCGCATCCCGCAGCGGGGCGACAAGAAGGACCTGATGGCGACCGTCGCCCGCAACGCGCAGCAGGCGCTCGTCCTGCACAAGACCAGGCGCGCCTCCGACCTGACCACGCGCTCGCGCGCTCTGGAGGAGATCGCCGAGGCCCTGGACCTGGACAGCGCCCCGCTGCGGATCGAGTGCTACGACATCTCCCACCTCCAGGGCGACGACGTCGTGGCCTCCATGGTCGTCTTCGAGGACGGTCTGCAGCGCAAGAGCGAGTACCGCCGCTTCCAGATCAAGGGCTTCGAGGGCCAGGACGACGTCCGCTCCATGCACGAGGTGATCACCCGCCGCTTCCGGCGCTACCTCGCCGAGAAGGAGAGGACGGGCGAGTGGACCGACGGCGCGGGCGCCCTCGCCGGCGGGACGGGGAAGGCCCCGGACGGCACGGGGACGGCCCTCGACGGGACGCGCACGGCTCTCGGCCGGACCGAGGCGGTTCTCGCCGACGGCACGCCCGCGGTCCTCGCCGACGGCACCGCGGCGGTTCTCGCCGACGCCGGCGAAGCGCCCCTCACCAGCAGCCTCAAGGACGACGACGGCCGTCCCAAGCGCTTCGCCTACCCGCCCCAGCTCGTCGTCGTCGACGGCGGGCAGCCGCAGGTCGCCGCCGCCAGGAGGGCGCTGGACGAGCTGGGCATCGACGACATCGCCGTCTGCGGTCTGGCCAAGCGGCTGGAGGAGGTCTGGCTGCCGGACGACGACGATCCGGTCGTCCTGCCGCGCAGCAGCGAGGGCCTCTATCTGCTGCAGCGCGTCCGCGACGAGGCGCACCGCTTCGCGATCACCTACCAGCGCACCAAGCGGGCCAAGCGCTTCCGTGCCGGCCCGCTGGACGAGGTGCCCGGTCTCGGCGAGACGCGGAAGCAAGCGCTGATCAAGCATTTCGGCTCGGTGAAGAGGCTGCGCGCCGCCACCGTCGAGCAGATCTGCGAGGTTCCGGGCATAGGCCGCAAGACGGCGGAGACCATCGCCGCGGCCCTCGCCGAGGCGGCGCCGCCCGCCCCCGCCGTGAACACGGCGACGGGAGAGATCATTGATGATGAGGAACCCGACACCACGACGGGTTCCCCCGGAGCCCCCGTGACGTCGGGCGCCCCGGAGGAACGACGGGGGCAGGAGACATGAACGAGCACGACGCACACCCCACGGCCCAGCCGGAACAGACGCCCACTACTGTGCCCACAGCCGATTCCCGGCCCGACCCCCAAGGGCCCGGCGAGGCTGCCGCACCGCTCCCCGCGGTCGCCGGCAGCCCAGGGCAAGAAGCACGCCACGAAGACGGAGCACAGGTGAGTACGGACGTCACGCCGCCCGGGATCCCCGACGCGGCCATCCCCGAGCTGGTGATCATCTCCGGCATGTCCGGAGCCGGCCGCTCGACGGCGGCCAAGTGTCTGGAGGACCTCGGCTGGTTCGTGGTCGACAACCTCCCGCCCGCCCTGATCCCCACCATGGTGGAGCTCGGCGCCCGCTCCCAGGGCAACGTGGCCCGCATCGCGGTCGTCGTCGACGTCCGCGGGCGGCGCTTCTTCGACAACCTCCGCGATTCCCTCGCCGACCTCGAGTCGAAGAGCGTCACCCGGCGCATCGTCTTCCTCGAGTCCTCCGACGACGCCCTGGTGCGCCGCTTCGAGTCCGTGCGCCGGCCGCACCCCCTCCAGGGCGACGGCCGCATCGTCGACGGCATCGCCGCCGAGCGCGAACTCCTGCGCGAGCTGCGCGGAGACGCCGACCTGGTGATCGACACCTCCAGCCTGAACGTGCACGAGCTGCGGGCCAAGATGGACGCCCGGTTCGCCGGCGAGGAGGAGCCCGAGCTGCGGGCCACCGTCATGTCGTTCGGCTTCAAGTACGGCCTGCCGGTCGACGCCGACCTGGTGGTCGACATGCGCTTCCTGCCCAACCCGCACTGGGTCCCGGAACTGCGCCCCTACACCGGCCTCAACGAGGAGGTCTCCGCGTACGTCCTCAACCAGCCCGGCGCGAAGGAGTTCCTCGACCGGTACGCGGAGCTCCTCCAGCTGGTCGCCGCGGGCTACCGCCGGGAGGGCAAGCGCTATGTGACCATCGCGGTGGGCTGTACCGGCGGCAAGCACCGCTCGGTGGCCATGTCGGAGAAGCTCGCCGCGCGCCTCGCGGCCGAGGGCGTGGAGACGGTGGTCGTGCACCGGGACATGGGACGGGAATGACAGGACGTTCTCCACGGCTCGGCCGTCTGCGCAGGACCACGCCCGACGGGCGCGTGAGCCGGCCGGTCGAGGCCCGCGGCGGCAAACCACGCCGCCGCGGCACCCAGCCCAAGGTCGTCGCCCTGGGCGGCGGCATGGGCCTGTCCGCCTCGCTCACCGCGCTGCGCCGGATCACCGGCGACCTCACCGGGGTCGTCACGGTGGCCGACGACGGCGGCTCCAGCGGCCGCCTGCGCGACGAGCTGGGCGTGCTGCCCCCGGGCGACCTGCGCAAGGCGCTGGCCGCGCTGTGCGGCGACGACGACTGGGGCCAGACCTGGGCCCGGGTCATCCAGCACCGCTTCCAGTCGCAGGGCGAGATCAACGGGCACGCCGTCGGCAACCTGCTGATCGTCGCCCTGTGGGAGCAGCTCGGCGACCACGTCCAGGCGCTGGACCTGGTCGGCAAGCTGCTCGGCGCGCAGGGGCGGGTGCTGCCCATGTCCGCCGTGCCGCTGGAGCTCCAGGCGCTGGTCAAGGGCCATGATCCGCTGCGGCCGGACGACGTGGACACCGTCCGCGGGCAGGCGACCGTGGCGCTGACGCGCGGCGAGGTGCAGTCCGTGCACCTGGTGCCGCACGACCCGCCGGCCGTCCCGGAGGCGGTCGACGCCGTCCTGGACGCCGACTGGGTGGTGCTCGGGCCCGGCTCCTGGTTCTCCTCGGTCATGCCGCATCTGCTGGTGCCCGATCTGCTGGACGCCCTCATGGCGACGAAGGCGCGCCGGGTGCTCTCGCTGAACCTCGCGCCGCAGCCGGGAGAAACCGATGGCTTCTCCCCGCAGCGTCATTTGGAGGTTTTGGGACGACACGCCCCTAAACTCGCCCTGGACGTGGTGCTGGCCGACGAGGCCGCCGTGCCCGACCGCGACTCGCTGGCCGAAGCCGCCGAACGGTTCGGGGCGGCGGTCGAACTGGCGCCGGTGGCCCGGCCCGACGGAACCCCGAGGCACGACCCGGAGCTGTTGGCCGCCGCGTACGACCGTATTTTTCGGATGCATGGAAGGATCGGCCCATGGCGATGACGGCAGCGGTGAAGGACGAGATCTCCCGGCTCCCCGTCACCCGGACCTGCTGCAGAAAGGCGGAGGTCTCCGCCCTTCTGCGGTTCGCCGGCGGCCTCCACCTGGTGAGCGGGCGCATCGTGATCGAGGCGGAGCTGGACACCGCGATGGCGGCCCGCCGGCTCAAGCGGGACATCCTGGAGATCTTCGGCCACGGCTCGGAGCTGATCGTGATGGCCCCCAGCGGCATCCGCCGCGGCTCGCGCTATGTGGTGCGCGTGGTCGCGGGCGGTGACCAGCTGGCCCGGCAGACGGGTCTCGTGGACGGCCGTGGCCGCCCGATCCGGGGCCTGCCCCCGCAGGTGGTCTCCGGCGCGACCTGTGACGCGGAGGCGGCCTGGCGCGGCGCCTTCCTGGCGCACGGCTCGCTCACCGAGCCGGGCCGCTCGTCCTCCCTCGAGGTGACCTGCCCCGGCCCGGAGGCCGCGCTCGCGCTGGTCGGCGCGGCACGCCGGCTGTCCATCGCGGCGAAGGCCCGCGAGGTGCGGGGGGTCGACCGGGTCGTCGTCCGCGACGGCGACGCGATCGGCGCGCTCCTCACCCGGCTGGGCGCGCACGAGTCGGTGCTGGCCTGGGAGGAGCGCCGGATGCGCCGCGAGGTGCGTGCCACGGCGAACCGGCTCGCGAACTTCGACGACGCCAATCTGCGCCGCTCGGCGCGCGCGGCCGTCGCCGCCGGAGCCCGCGTCCAGCGCGCTCTGGAGATCCTCGCGGACGAGGTGCCCGAGCATCTCGCGGCGGCCGGCCGGCTGCGCATGGACCACAAGCAGGCCTCCCTGGAGGAGCTGGGCGCGCTCGCCGACCCGCCGCTGACGAAGGACGCGGTCGCCGGCCGGATCCGCCGGCTGCTGGCGATGGCCGACAAGCGCGCCTCCGACCTCGGCATCCCGGGCACGGACGCCAACCTCAGCGACGAACTCGCCGACAACCTGGTCGGCTGACGCTTCTTCAGAACGCCGGTGGCGTCGCCCGATCGGGCGACGCCACCGGCGTTTTCCGTGACGTCGAGGCGCTCTTGACTGGATCATGAACTGTCATGAGCCTGGCAGGGTTCGCTGCTGGGGCGAACTCAGGCAAGGGGGGTTCATGAGACGAAGAGCGAGATCGATCCTCGCTGTCGGCGCGCTGCTGCTCGGTGGAGCGGCACTCGCACCCGTCGCCCAGGCGCAGCCCGGCGCCACACCGAAGTCCGACGCCGACGAGGTGAAGGTCTTCCGCGCCGACGTCACCCAGCAGCAGGTACCCCTGCTGCTGGCGGCCGGCCAGGACGGTCAGGAACTCAGCGCGCAGGTTCCCCGCAAGGGCACCGCGACGGTCGAGGTCTACCTCACCGACAAGCAGGCGAAGAAGCTCGGCAAGCAGGGCGTCCACCTCACCGAGCACACCCTGACGGCCACGGCGGAGCACCGCCTGGACGCGGCCGCCGGCGGAGTGTTCCGCCCCTACGGCGGCAGCGGCGGCCTCAAGGAGGAGATCCTGCGCACCGCCCAGCAGAACCCGGGCCTCACCAAGGTCGTCTCCATCGGCAGAACCGTCCGCGGCCAGGACATCCTCGCGCTCAAACTGACCACGAACGCGAAGAAGTCGAAGGACGGCGCGAAGCCCTCGGTGCTGTACCTGTCCAACCAGCACGCGCGCGAGTGGATCACCCCGGAGATGACCCGGCGGCTGATGCACTACTACCTGGACAACTACCGGACCGACCGGCGCGTCAGGAAGATCGTCGACACCAGCGAGCTGTGGTTCGTCCTGTCGGCCAACCCCGACGGCTACGACTACACCTTCCAGGACCCCGCCAACCGGCTCTGGCGCAAGAACCTGCGGGACGTCAACGGCGACGGCGCGATCTCCGCCGGCGACGGCGTCGACCTCAACCGCAACTTCGCCTACAAGTGGGGCTACGACAACGAGGGTTCGTCGCCCAACCCGACCAGCGAGACCTACCGCGGCGCGAGCCCCGCCTCCGAGCCCGAGACCAGGGCGCTCGACGCCTTCGAGAAGCGGATCGGCTTCACGTACGGCATCAACTACCACTCGGCCGCCGAGCTGCTGCTCTACGGCGTCGGCTGGCAGGTCGCCACCGACACCCCGGACGACGTCGCCTACAAGGCGCTCGCCGGCACCCCCGACCACTCCGCGGTGCCGGGCTACCACCCGCAGGTCTCCTCGGAGCTCTACACCACCAACGGCGAGGCCGACGGCCACGCGGGGAACGTCAACGGCATGGGGATGTTCACCCCGGAGATGTCGACCTGCCAGACCGCGTCGAACCTCGACCCGAACGACCGGTGGAACGCGGCCGACTGCCAGTCGGTCTTCAACTTCCCGGACGACGAGAAGCTGATCCAGGGCGAGTTCGCCAAGAACGTCCCCTTCGCGCTCTCCGTCGCCGAGTCCGTCGCCCACCCCGACCAGCCGAAGTCCTCGGTCGGCCTGTCCGCCGCCGACTTCACCCCGGCGCCGTTCACCACCTCGTACGCGCGCGGCGCCGCCCAGGAGGTCTCCGTCGTCGTACGGAAGGCGATCCGCGACAAGGAGCTCAAGTACCGCGTCAACGGCGGCCGCACGCGGGACCGGGCGCTCAGGGCCTGGAAGGGCGGCGAGACCTACGGCGGGCACGACAACCTCTACTACGACGAGTACCGGGCCGCCGTGCGGGACGGCAAGCCGGGCGACAAGGTCGAGGTGTGGTTCACCGGCGAGACCAAGGCCGGCAAGAAGGTCTCCAGCTCGCACTTCACCTACACGGTCGCCCAGCGGCCCCGGGCCGACACGCTCGTCGTGGCCGAGGAGGGCGCGGCCGCCACGCAGGCGAAGACCTACGTGGACGCGCTGAAGGCCAACGGCCGCAGGGCCGTCGTCTGGGACGTCGCCACCCAGGGCGCGCCCGACGCGCTCGGCGTGCTGAGCCACTTCGGCACGGTCGTCCACTACACGGGCGCGAGCGCCCCGGGCAACCCGACCCAGCTCGAACTGCGGGCCTTCCTCAACGAGGGCGGCAAGCTGATCGAGGCGGGCGAGCTGGCCGGCGGCAACGTCTCCCTCGCCGACGGCACCCCGTCGAACGACTTCAGCCAGTACTACCTGGGCGCCTACTCCCGTACGTCCACCCCCGGCGCCACCGGCTTCACCGGTTCGGGTGAGCTGGGCGGCTTCACCGGGGCGCTCGGGGCCGCCGCCGGCAACCCGCTGGACAAGGCCGGCACCTACGGGGTCACCTCCGAGGAGCTGCCGGCCGCCGCGTTCCCGCAGTTCGCCAGCTCCGGCGCGGGCCAGTTCGCCGGGACGGTCAACCCCTACGGGCCGTACGCCGGCTCCTACATGGCCGCGGCCGTGCACACCGACGACGCCTATAAGCGCCTCACCCGCACCATCGACCTCAGCGGTGTCGGAGCGGCGAGCAAGCCCGCGCTGCGCACCCGGCTGCTGTGGGACACCGAGCCCGGCTACGACAACGCCATCGTCGAGATCCACACGGTCGGCGGCGACGACTGGACCACGCTCCCCGAGGCCGGCGGCGCCACCGGCACCGCCGTGCCCGCGGAGTGCGGGGGCGGCTTCTACGTCGGCGAGCACCCCTGGCTGCGGCACTACCTCACCCTCGCGTCCGGCGGCTGCACGGCGACCGGCTCCACCGGATCATGGAACGCGCTCACCGGGGCGTCCAGCGGCTGGCAGCAGGTGAACTTCGACCTCAGCGCGTACGCGGGCAAGAAGGTCGAGGTCTCGATCGCCTATGTCACCGACCCCGGCACCGGGGGCCACGGCGTCCTCGCGGACGACGCCTCGCTCGTCGTCGGCGGCGGCGCCACCGAGACCGAGGGCTTCGAGACGTCGCTGGGCGCGTGGCGGGCGAGCGGTCCGCCGGCGGGCAGCCCGGCCGTGCTGAAGGACTGGACGCGCACCGGCGTGCTCTTCCGGACCTACGGCGCGGTCACCACCGACGACACGGTGCTGCTGGGCTTCGGCCTGGAGCATCTCGCCTCGGCGGCCGAGCGCAAGGCGCTCATCGGCAAGGCGCTCGACTCACTTGAGGGCTGACACGCCGAAGTCAACTCGGCGTGAAGGTTCGTGACCGAATCGAGTGATCGGGCCCGTCCGGCCCGGGCGGTCCGTACCCCTACTGGCGGGTACGGACCGCCGTGCCGTGTATGGGCGAACTCGATGTCACTCCGGCGGCCTCGGAGAGGTAGGGTCGGTGGTGGTCGGGGACATCCCAAATACAGCTCGCCGGCACTGCATGGGCCGGCGTACCAACGAGGAGATCGGTTCGTGACGATCCGCGTAGGCATCAACGGCTTTGGCCGCATCGGTCGTAACTACTTCCGCGCGCTGCTGGAGCAGGGTGCTGACATCGAGATCGTGGCTGTCAACGACCTTGGTGACACCGCGACCACCGCCCACCTGCTGAAGTACGACACCATCCTCGGCCGTCTCAAGGCCGAGGTGTCGCACACGGCGGACACGATCACCGTGGACGGCCGCACCATCAAGGTGCTGTCCGAGCGCAACCCCGCCGACATCCCGTGGGGCGACCTCGGCGTCGACATCGTCATCGAGTCGACCGGCATCTTCACCAAGAAGGCCGACGCCGAGAAGCACATCGCGGGCGGCGCCAAGAAGGTCCTGATCTCGGCTCCGGCCAAGGACGAGGACATCACCATCGTGATGGGCGTCAACCAGGACAAGTACGACCCGGCGAACCACCACGTCATCTCCAACGCCTCCTGCACCACCAACTGTGTGGCGCCGATGGCCAAGGTCCTCGACGAGAACTTCGGCATCGTCAAGGGTCTGATGACGACGGTCCACGCGTACACCAACGACCAGCGCATCCTGGACTTCCCGCACTCGGACCTGCGCCGCGCCCGCGCCGCCGCCGAGAACATCATCCCGACCACCACGGGCGCCGCGAAGGCCACCGCGCTGGTCCTGCCGCAGCTCAAGGGCAAGCTCGACGGCATCGCGATGCGCGTCCCGGTTCCCACCGGCTCGGCCACCGACCTGGTCGTGACGCTCCAGCGCGAGGTCACCAAGGACGAGGTCAACGCCGCGTTCAAGAAGGCCTCCGAGGACGGCGACCTCAAGGGCTACCTGGCCTACACCGAGGACCCGATCGTCTCCTCGGACATCGTGGGCGACCCGGCCTCCTGCACCTTCGACTCCTCCCTGACCATGGTCCAGGAGGGCAACTCGGTGAAGATCCTCGGCTGGTACGACAACGAGTGGGGCTACTCCAACCGCCTCGTGGACCTGACGGTCTTCGTCGGCGGCCGGCTCTGATCCACGGATCAGGCACCTCGATGTGAGCGCAGGGCTCGGGCGGCGCAGGGACGCGCCGCCCGAGCCCTGCGTCACGTACCGATCAGCCCTCTCACGATCACGAGCGATCACGAGCGATCACGAGCACCACGAGCACCACGAGCCCTCCTCAGGAGTCCCCGTAATGAAGACGATCGACGAACTTCTCGCCGAAGGCGTCGCAGGCAAGCGGGTCTTCGTCCGCGCCGACCTCAACGTGCCGCTCGACGGCGGCGCCATCACCGACGACGGCCGGATCCGCGCCGTCCTGCCCACCGTCAGGGCCCTCGTCGACGCGGGCGCCAAGGTGGTCGTCGCCTCGCACCTGGGCCGCCCCAAGGGCGCCCCGGACCCGGCGTTCTCCCTCGCCCCCGCCGCTTCCCGGCTGGGCGAGCTGCTCGCCGCCCCCGTGGCCTTCGCGACCGACACGGTCGGCGAGTCCGCGCGGTCGACGGTCGCGTCCCTGGCCGACGGCGAGGTCGCCGTCATCGAGAACCTGCGCTTCAACGCGGGGGAGACCAGCAAGGACGACGCCGAGCGCGGCGAATTCGCCGACCGGCTCGCCGAGCTCGCGGACGTCTACGTCGGCGACGGCTTCGGCGCGGTGCACCGCAAGCACGCGTCGGTCTACGACCTCCCGTCCCGGCTGCCGCACGCGGCCGGCTTCCTGATCGCCACCGAGGTCGGCGTCCTGAAGAAGCTCACCGAGGACGTCGAGCGGCCCTACGTCGTCGCCCTCGGCGGGTCCAAGGTCTCCGACAAGCTCGCCGTCATCGACCAGCTGCTCGGCAAGGCGGACCGCCTCCTCATCGGCGGCGGCATGCTCTTCACCTTCCTGAAGGCCAAGGGATACGAGGTGGGCGCCTCGCTCCTGCAGGAGGACCAGCTCCCGGTCGTCCAGGAGTACATCGAGCGCGCCGAGAAGACCGGCGTCGAGCTGGTGCTCCCGGTCGACGTGCTGACGTCCACCGAGTTCCCGGACCTGAAGACCAAGGCGCCGGCGCACCCGAACACCGTCGCCGCGGACGCCATCCCCGGCGACCAGCTGGGCCTGGACATCGGTCCCGAGACCCGCAAGCTGTACGCCTCGAAGCTCGCCGACGCCGCCACCGTCTTCTGGAACGGTCCCATGGGCGTCTTCGAGCACCCCGACTACGCCGAGGGCACCAAGGCGGTCGCCCAGGCACTCCTCGACTCCCCGGCCTTCACGGTCGTCGGCGGCGGCGACTCCGCCGCGGCCGTCCGCCTCCTGGGCTTCGACGAGAACGCATTCGGCCACATCTCGACCGGCGGCGGCGCCTCCCTCGAATACCTCGAGGGCAAGACGCTCCCCGGCCTCGCCGCACTGGAGGACTGACCCCGCATGACCACTCGTACGCCGCTGATGGCGGGCAACTGGAAGATGAACCTCAACCACCTCGAGGCCATCGCCCACGTCCAGAAGCTCGCCTTCGCCCTGGCCGACAAGGACTACGAGGCCGTCGAGGTCGCCGTCCTTCCGCCGTTCACCGACCTGCGCTCCGTGCAGACCCTGGTCGACGGCGACAAGCTCAAGATCAAGTACGGCGCCCAGGACATCTCGGCGCATGACTCCGGCGCCTACACCGGCGAGATCTCGGGCGCCATGCTCGCCAAGCTGAAGTGCACGTTCGTGGCGATCGGCCACTCCGAGCGCCGCCAGTACCACAACGAGACCGACGAGCTGGTGAACGCCAAGGTCAAGGCCGCCTACAAGCACGGTCTGACCCCGATCCTGTGCGTGGGCGAGGAGCTGGACGTCCGCGAGGCGGGCAACCACGTCTCCCACACCCTCGCCCAGGTCGAGGGCGGTCTGAAGGACCTGCCGGCCGAGCAGGCCGAGACGGTCGTGATCGCCTACGAGCCCGTCTGGGCCATCGGCACCGGCAAGGTCTGCGGCGCCGAGGACGCGCAGGAGGTCTGCGCCGCCGTCCGCGCCAAGATCGCCGAGCTGTACACCCAGGAGCTGGCCGACAAGGTCCGCATCCAGTACGGCGGCTCCGTGAAGTCCGGCAACGTCGCCGAGATCATGGCGCAGGCCGACATCGACGGCGCGCTGGTCGGCGGCGCCTCGCTGGACGCCGACGAGTTCGTCAAGATCGTGCGTTTCCGCGATCAGTGATCCGGCGGTGAACCTCCGGTGATCCGAGCTGTGAGTATGCGGTAGCGGCGATCCGTCGTACCCTTGCGGGGGCACAGCGCCACGCGGCGGAGCCGCACCTGGACAACGACGCTGTGCCCCCGTTGTCCGCACCGTTCGTCCCAGTCGTCATCCGAATCCGAGGAAGTTGGTCCAGCCGTGGTTTTGGGGTTCTCGATCGCCCTGATCGTCTTCAGCCTGCTGCTGATGCTGCTGGTGCTGATGCACAAGGGGAAGGGCGGCGGTCTCTCCGACATGTTCGGCGGCGGCATGCAGTCCTCCGTCGGCGGCTCCTCGGTCGCCGAGCGCAACCTCGACCGCATCACCGTCGTCATCGGTCTGCTGTGGTTCACCTGCATCATCGTCCTCTGCATCGTGATGAAGACGAACAACTGATCAGCTTCTCACAGGCACGCACATTCCGGTACGTAAGGCCCCATGTTCGGTACGCGCAGCTGAGCGCGGCCTATCATGGGGCTTGCGTCCAGGTGTGGAAGCTGTAACTCCAATCACTGGACGCGCGTTGGGCCTTACGTAGACTGAGGCGCTCGCAGCGGAGCGAAACGCCGACTCGCTTCGCGGCACCATCACGCAGGGAGTTACGACCGTGGCAAGTGGCAACGCGATCCGAGGAAGCCGGGTCGGGGCGGGGCCGATGGGCGAGGCCGAGCGGGGCGAGTCCGCGCCCCGCCTGCGCATCTCCTTCTGGTGCTCCAACGGACACGAGACGCAGCCCAGCTTCGCCAGCGACGCGCAGGTCCCCGACACCTGGGACTGCCCCCGCTGCGGGTTCCCGGCCGGACAGGACCGGGACAACCCCCCGGCCCCGCCCCGCACCGAGCCCTACAAGACGCACCTCGCCTATGTGCGGGAGCGGCGCAGCGACGCGGACGGCGAGGCGATCCTCGCCGAGGCGCTCGCCAAACTGCGGGGCGAGATCTAGAAGTCGGGACCGGCCGGGCGCCTCAGGGAGCCTGGCCGCACTCGTTCGGGGCCCGGACGGCCGCTCGTCCGCGGGCCGATTGTCAGTGGCGCCCTCTACGGTTTTCCCAGCGGTTCCCGTGTCTGCGGTGAACCGGTCAGCCGTGAGGGGGAGTTGTGGCGACGGTGGGTACCACAGGAGTGCGCGCGCCCGTGTGGCGCGGGGGGTTCGGGCGGCTGTGGAGCGCCGCGGTGATCTCGCGCTTCGGGGACGCGCTGCGCACCACCGCGCTGCCCCTGCTCGCCGTGCGGCTCACGGACGACCCTGTGGTCATCGCCTCTGTCACCGCCTGCTCCTACCTTCCCTGGCTGCTGTTCGGGCTGCTCGGCGGAGCCCTCGCCGACCGGGTCGACCAGCGGCGCGCGATGTGGGCCGTGGACACCGCGCGCGCTCTGCTCGTCGCCGTCTTCGCGCTCGCCGTGGGCCTGGGCCACGCCTCCGTCCCGCTCCTGCTGGCCCTGGCCTTCCTGCTGACCGCGCTGCAGACCCTCTTCGACAACGCGTCCACGGCTCTGCTGCCCTCCCTGGTGGACGCGGAGGCCCTCGGCGGGGCCAACGCCCGTCTGATGACCGGCCAGCAGCTCGCGGGCGGACTGCTGGCCGGCCCCGTGGTGCCGCTGCTGCTCGGCATCGGGGCGGCCGTGCCGTTCGCGGCCGACGCGGTCACCTATCTGCTGGCCGCGGCGCTGGTGGCGTCCCTGCGGGTGCGGCCGCCCGAACGGGAGCCGCGCCCGGCGGGCAGCACGCTGCGCGCCGAGATCGGCGACGGTCTGCGTCATCTGTGGCGCGACCGCGTCCTGCGACCGGTCTGCCTGGCCACCCTGCTGTGCAACATCGGCATGGGCGCCCTGATCGCCACCCTGGTGCTGCACGTGACGCGCTGGCTGCACGCGGGCGACGCCGGCTTCGCCGCCGCGATGACGGTGTACGCGCTCGGCAGCCTCGCCGGAGGCCTCCTCGCCCAGCGGGTCGCACACCGCGTCGGCCGGGCCCGGTCCCTGCTGCTCGCCGGGACGGTCCAGACGGCGTCGCTGCTGCTCATGGGCGCCGTCCAGCACCTGGCCGCCCTGTTCGCGGGCATGCTGCTGCTCGGCTCCATGGGCATGGTGTGGAACGTCAACCAGACCACGCTGATGCAGCAGCGCAGTCCGGCGGTCATGGTGGGCCGCATCTCCTCCGCGTTCCGGACGGCCTCCACCTCCGGCGCCCCGACGGGAGCACTCCTCGGCGGAGCGGCGGCCCAGGCCTTCGGCCTGAACGCGCCCGCGCTGCTCGCGGCCCTGCTCTTCGCGTTCGCCGTCGTCGCGTTGATACCCGCGGGCCGGGCGGACGTACCTGTCGGTGTGCCGCGGGACGGCGCCGCGACAGCTCGCGTCGCCCCCTGATCAACTAGGTTGGGACCGGCGGGGCAAGCCGTGCGAGGCAGCACGGACAGGTGAGGAAGGGCTGAAGTCCGAGATGAACGCAGACGGCCGTACGAGGCTCGACCAGACGCCCGAGTGGACCGCGCTGGCCGAACACCGCGCGAAGCTCCAAGAGGTGCGGCTGCGCGAGCTGTTCGACGCCGACCCCGGGCGCGCCGCCGAATACACACTGCAGGTCGGCGACCTGCACATCGACTACTCCAAGCATCTCGTCACCGGCGAGACGCTGCGGCTCTTGCGGGAGCTGGCCGCCGCCGCGGACGTCTTCGGCCTCAGGGACGCCATGTTCCGCGGCGAGAAGATCAACGTCACCGAGGACCGGGCCGTGCTGCACACCGCCCTGCGCGCCCCGCGCGACGCGGTGATCGAGGTCGACGGGGAGAACGTCGTCCCGGCGGTGCACGCCGTGCTGGACAAGATGGCCGACTTCGCCGGGCGCGTCCGCTCCGGCGCCTGGACCGGCCACACCGGGCGGCGCATCCGCAACGTCGTCAACATCGGCATCGGCGGCTCCGACCTGGGCCCGGCCATGGCCTACGAGGCGCTGCGCGGCTACACCGACCGCGACCTCACGGTCCGCTTCGTGTCCAACGTGGACGGCGCCGACCTGCACGAGGCCACCCGCGACCTGGACCCGGCCGAGACGCTGTTCATCATCGCCTCCAAGACGTTCACCACCATCGAGACGATCACCAACGCCACCTCGGCCCGCACCTGGCTGCTGGACGCGCTGGGCGAGGAGGCGGCCGTCGCCCGGCACTTCGTCGCCCTGTCGACCAATGCCGGGAAGGTCGCCGAATTCGGCATCGACACCGCCAACATGTTCGAGTTCTGGGACTGGGTCGGCGGCCGCTACTCCTTCGACTCGGCCATCGGCCTCTCCCTGATGATCGCCGTCGGGCCGGACCGCTTCCGCGAGATGCTCGACGGCTTCCACCTGGTCGACGAGCACTTCCGGACCGCGCCCCCCGAGTCCAACGTCCCCCTGCTGCTGGGTCTGCTCGGCATCTGGTACGGCAACTTCCATGACGCCCAGTCGCATGCCGTGCTGCCCTACAGCCACTACCTGTCCAAGTTCACCGCCTACCTCCAGCAGCTGGACATGGAGTCCAACGGCAAGTCCGTCGGCCGCGACGGCAAGCCGGTGGAGTGGCAGACCGGCCCCGTCGTCTGGGGCACGCCGGGCACCAACGGGCAGCACGCCTACTACCAGTTGATCCACCAGGGCACGAAGCTCATCCCGGCCGACTTCATCGGCTTCGCCGAGCCGCTCGCCGGGCTCGGCGGCGAACTCCGCGCGCAGCACGACCTGCTGATGGCCAACTTCTTCGCCCAGACGCAGGCGCTGGCCTTCGGCAAGACACCGCAGGAGGTGCGCGCGGAGGGCGTGCCGGAGGAGCTGGTGGCCCACAGGACGTTCAAGGGCGACCGCCCCACGACCACGATCCTCGCCCGTGAGCTGACGCCCTCGGTCCTCGGTCAGCTCGTCGCGCTCTACGAGCACAAGGTGTTCGTGCAGGGCGCGGTGTGGAACATCGACTCCTTCGACCAGTGGGGCGTGGAGCTCGGCAAGGTCCTCGCCAAGCGCGTCGAACCCGCGCTCACCGAGGGGGTGCAGGTGCCCGGACTGGACGCCTCCACCCGGGCCCTGGTCGCCAAGTACCGGGAACTGCGCGGCCGGTAGCGGGACCGGGCGGAGGAAGCCGGCTCAAGGGAGGGCGGGCGCAGTGCGGATCCGCCGGCTCGGGCGGCGCGGTGCCACAGCATCCGCCTGGCGGCCCGTCCGGAGGGCCTGCCCGTCCGGAGCGCATGCCCTGCCGGGGCGGCCGCCCGCACGGCGGCCGACCGGGCGGCGGCTGACCGGGCGGGCCCGCGAGGTCAGGCCACCGCGCTCAGGGTGTCCGCGAGCCTGCGCCGGGCCGCGCGGGACGCCGGCAGGGTTGCGAGGGCGCAGCCGCCCAGCACCGCCGCGGCGGCGAACAGCGCCAGCAGGGCCGAGGACGGTCCCCGGGCGATCCCGGCGCCGATGCCGCTCGACCTGCCCTGGGCGTCGATCAGCCACTGTGCGAAAGGCGGGCCCACGGCGGTGGCGGCCAGGACCGCGGCCAGCACGGTGCAGCCGGTGGCCGTGACGGTGACCGCGGTGATCTGCCGGGGGGACAGGCCGATGGCCTTGAGGGCGAGCAGGTCCCGCTCGCCCTCGCGCACCGTGCCGCCGATCACGGTGAGCAGTTCGATCAGCCCGATCAGGGCGAGGACGGCGATCAGACCCGTGATCACCGCGCGCAGCGGCGAGAGCCCGTCGGCCGGGTTGGGCACGGTGTGCACGTCCAGATGGCCCTTCCCGGCGGCGGTCAGCCGACCGGCGACGTCCTGCGGGTCCGCGCCCGGGCGCAGCCGGAGCTGGTACAGGGTCGGGCCGAGGACGGGGTCGTTCTCCCGCAGGGTGTCCAGTGAGGTGGAGATGACCCGCCCGGCGTTCTCCGGTTCGATGCTGCGGCCCACGATGTGCAGGATCTGCGGCTGCTCGCCGACGGTCACCCGCACCCAGTCGCCCACCCGCGCGTCGAGCAGGTCGAGCAGGCCCTGTCCGGCCACCGCCTCGTCGCGGCCGTGTGGGCGGTCGCCCTCCGCCAGGGCGAACGGATACGGTTCCCGGCCGGTGCCCAGACCGCGCAGCGCGATGGTCGCGGTCTGGCCCGGGACCAGGGCCGCCACCTGGGCGCCGGGGTAGGCGGCGGCCACCTGCGGATCGCGCTCCAGCACGGCGAGGGTCTCCCGGCCGCTCAGGCCGGAGTCGGCGCGGACGCTGAGCGCGGCCGGGAGGCCCACCTGACCGGGGCTGCTGTGGAAGCGGTCGATGGTGGTCCAGGCGCTCATCGCGACCACGATCAGCAGCAGCGGCAGCGTCAGCCGGGCCACCGTCGCCAGGGAGCGCGGGCGCCGCGAGAACGCCTTGTGCCAGCCGAGCACCAGCGCGGGCGGCAGCCGCAGCCCGAGCGCCCGGCGCGCCACGCCCGAGAGGGCCCCGCCCGCCGCGCCGACGGGCCGCGGCACCGGTACCGGCGGCACCCGCCCGGCGCGCCACGCGGCGAGGCCGGTCGTCGCGCCGATGAACAGGACCGCCCCCGCCGGCACCGCGATCAGCGCCACGGCGGCGGCGGGCAGCCCTTGCCACACGCCGATCGCGTCGCCGAAGCGCCCCGGGATCCGGCTGCCCAGCGCCTGGGTGAGCGCCGCCGCGGCCACGGCCCCCAGCAGCGCGTACGCGATGTGCTGCAACAGGAAGACGCGGACCACCTGGCCCGGCGTGAACCCGATCGCCTTGAGGACGGAGATGTCCCGCAGGTGGCCGCGGATGCGGGTGGCGATCGCCCCGTGCACGGCGAGTCCGGCGGCGACCAGCGCGCCGAGCCCGAACAGGGCCAGCACCTGCCCGAGGAGGCGGTTGTCGCCCTGCGCCTCGGCCCGCGCCTGCTGCCAGGTCGAGACCTCGCTGACGACGCCCGAGCCGAGCACGGTGACGGCGCGCTGGACGACGTAGTCCGTGTCGCCGGGATCCGACAGGCGCAGTCCGATCACTTCGCCTTGCGGGTCGGGCACGGCGGACGGCAGGGCCCAGACCAGCCCGGGCTGCTCGCCCGGCCGGTAACGCGGCTCGGCGCTGTCGGCGACGCCGAGGACGGTCAGCCTGCGCGCGGTGCCGGGCAGGCGGAGGGTGTCGCCGGGTTCGGCCAGCAGTGCGCGGGCGAGCCGGCTCTCCAGGACCACGCCGTCGGGGCTGGCGGGGTCCAGCCAGACGCCCGACGTCAGGAGCGGCCGGCCCACGGTGGGCCGCGCGGGCGTGCCGCGCAGTTCGACGGAGGCACGCGCGCCACGCGAGACGACGGTGGCGGAGGCGGTGGGGTAGGGACCGGCCACCGACTCGACGCCGTCCAGCCCGGCCACCTTCCGCACCTGAGCGGACGGGCCCGTGTGCAGGGACACGTGCGCGCCGTGCGTCTGCGCGAACACCCGCTGCCAGGGGTTGGTGGCGTAGCCGAACAGCGCCGTGGCCAGCAGCAGCGACACGACGATGCCGGCGGTGGCGAGGACGAGGAACAGCGCCTCGCCGCGGTGGGTGCGCAGATCGGAGTGCGCCCAGCGCAGAACGGCTCGCACCGGCTCAGCCCCTTCTCTCGCGTCTCGCCGCGCCGCGGTCGTCCACCCGCATGTCAGTCCCTGAGCTCCAGCACGCCGGACGTCCCTGTCCCGCGCGGGGGCACGCCGTCCAGTACCGCGTCGTCGGCGATCCGTCCGTCGAAGAAGCTGATCACCCGGTCGGCGGCGCTGGCCAGCCGGGCGTCGTGCGTGACCAGGACGATCGTCTGGCCGCGCAGATGGAAGCGGGTCAGCAGCCGCATCACCTCACGGGTGCCCTTGCTGTCCAGACTGCCCGCGGGCTCGTCGGCCAGCAGCAGAGGCGGATGGTTGACCAGGGCCCGGGCCAGCGCGACCCGCTGCTGCTCACCGCCGGACAGCTCGCCGGGCATGCTCCGCTCCTTGCCCGTCAGCCCGAGCTCGGCCAGCAGCTCCTCCCGCTCGGCACGCGCGTGCCGGGGGGAGACCCCGGCGAGCAGGGCGGGAAGCTCCACGTTGTCGGCGACCGACAGGTTGGACACCAGATTGAAGAACTGGAAGACGATGCCGATGCGCTTCCTGCGTTCGACCGCCCAGCGCGCCTCGCTGTAGGCGTCGGTGCACTCGCCGTCCAGCCAGAGGCTGCCGCTGTCCGGCCGTTGCAGACCGCCCAGCAGGTGCAGCAGCGTGGACTTCCCGGCGCCGGACGGACCGGTGATCGCCACGAACTCGCCCCGCCGCACGCGCAGGTCGACCCCGCGCACGGCATGCGCCGGGGCGCCTTCGCCGTGGTGCGTCCTGACCAGTCGTTCGGCGCGCAGCACCGGAGCGGGACTGTCGCTCACTGCGGCTCCTCCAGCTCTTCCTGGCACCGTTCCAGCCAGTCGAGGTCGGCCTGCAGGTGCAGCATCGCGCCCTCGATCAGGAGGTGCGCGACGCGGTTGTCGCGGTTCTCGGCAGCGGCCAGTTTCGAGAGGTTGCGCATGGTCGTGAGGTACTGGCGCCGTTGCCTGTTGATGAGGGCGATCTGGTCGGCGAGACCGGTCTGCGGAGCGAGGGCCAGCTTCATGAAGAACTCGTCGCGCACCCGCGGTTCGTCCGCCGTCTCCTCGTACCAGGCGCGCAGCTCGTCCCGCCCGGCGTCGGTGAGGTGGTAGATCTTCTTGTTGGGCCGGCTCGACTGTTCGACCTCTTCGCCCTCGATCAGCCCCGTCTTCTCGAGGCGGCCGAGGGTCACATAGATCTGGCCGACGTTCGGCTGAGGGTACGCGGACCCCAGCAGTTGCTCAAGGTCCTGTTTGAGCTCGTAACCATGGGCCGGGCCGCGCGCGAGGAGAGCCAGGAGGGGCAGGCGCACTCGTGCTGTCCTCCTAGTCTGCGAATGTGCTCCAGACCCTAGTATCGCCCATACCTAACAGGTATACATGGCCCCTGAGGAGGGCGAGGGCGCCCGGCGCCGGTGTACAGGGAGGAACCTATGCGGTGGATGCACGCCGCCGGTAGGGGCCTCCTCGTGCTGGCAGTGGTCCTGACCGGTCACGCCGCCTCCGGCGCGCACGCCGACGACGGCACGTCGGGCGACCGCGGCCCGCTCACCCTGGCCACCGCCGGAGACCTCACCGGCTACCTCGGCCCCCTGCTCCAGGGATGGAACCGCACCCATCCCGGCGAGAAGGTCACCCTCGTGGAGCTGCCGGACTCCGCGGACGAGACCCACGCGCAGATGGCCACGGACCTGCGCGGCGGCGACCGCAGCCGGTTCGACGTCCTCAACATCGACGTCAGCTGGACCTCGGAGTTCGCCGCCGCGGGCTGGATCCGTCCGCTCCCGCGCGACCGCTTCCCGTTGAAGGCGTTCCTGCGGCCGGTCGTCGACACCGCGACCTACGACGGACGGCTCTACGCCGTCCCGTACGTGACCAACGCCGGCCTGCTCCTCTACCGCAAGGACGTCCTCGCCGCGGAGGGGGTCCCGCCGCCGCGCACCTGGGCCGAGCTGGAACGCGACGCGAAGACCATCGCCCAAAGACACGGGCTCGACGGCTACGCGGGCCAGTTCCTGCCCTACGAGGGCCTGACCGTCAACGCGGCCGAGGCCGTCTACTCGGCGGGCGGCTCGATCCTCGGCGACGAGGGCGCCCGGGTCACCGTGAACTCGGCGGCCGCCCGCGAGGGCATCGGCTTCCTCGCCCGTGGTGTGCGCGAGGGCTGGATACCGCGGCAGGCGCTCACGTACAAGGAGGAGGAGTCCAAGCAGGCCTTCCGGGACGGACGCCTGCTCTTCCTGCGCAACTGGCCCTACGCCTACGCCGTCGCGTCGGCTCCGGGCTCCCCGGTCGCCGGGAAGATCGGCGCGGTGCCGCTGCCCGGTCCGGACGGGCCGGGCCGGAGCGTCCTCGGGGGCTCCGACCTGGCCGTCAGCACCCATGCGCGCCACCCCGACTCGGCCGCGCGGCTGATCGCCTACCTGACCAGCGAGCCCGTCCAGCGCCAGGTCCTGGTGCGCGGCGCGCTGCCGCCCGTGCGCGCCGCGCTCTACGACGACCCCGCGCTGGTGCGCAAGTTCCCGTATCTGCCGACCCTGCGCGAGAGCGTGCTTCGGGCCGCGCCGCGCCCCAAGAGCCCGCGGTACGACCAGGTCAGCCTGGTCGTGCAGGCGGTCGTGCGCGATGCGATGACCGGGCACGAGACGCCCGAGGACGCGGTGCGGCGGCTCGCGCGGGAGCTCGCGGCCGTCTCGGACCGCTAGCGCGGCACGGCGGAGCCGGGCCGGGGGGCTGGGTGCGGCATCGCCCCCTCTAGTTACATGTTAGGTAATGCCCAGGCTTCACTGTGCCTCGCGATGCCCAGACAAGTCCGTACATGTCTCCCCAACTTCCCAGTAGCTTGCGTCTTCTCATTGACACCCTCGCGACACCTCTACCTAACATGCATGCATAACCGCAGGGCTTTCACAGAGACGGGTCAATGGGTTGAACAGGCTCCCTTGGTGGCGCGACGCCGTGATCTACCAGGTCTACGTCCGCAGCTTCCTGGACAGCACCGGCGACGGGATCGGCGATCTCGCCGGGGTCAGGGCAGGACTGCCGTACCTCAAGAAGCTCGGCGTCGACGGGATCTGGCTGAGCCCCTTCTACCCCTCGCCGCAAGCCGACCACGGCTACGACGTGGCCGACTACCGCGACGTCGACCCCGTCTTCGGCGACCTCGCCGAGTTCGACCTGCTGATGGCGGCCGCCCGCCGGCTCGGCGTCCGGGTGCTCCTGGACATCGTCCCCAACCACTGCTCCAGCGAGCACCCCTGGTTCCGCGAGGCGCTCGCCGCGGCCCCCGGCGACGCGGCCCGCGCCCGCTTCCACTTCGCCGACGGCCGCGGCCCGCACGGTGACGAGCCGCCCAACAACTGGCACGCCATGTTCGGCGGCCCGGCGTGGAGCCGGGTGACCGAGGCCGACGGCCGGCCCGGCCAGTGGTACCTGCACATGTTCACGCCCGAGCAGCCGGACTGGAACTGGCGCAACCCCGAGGTGGCCGCGGAGTTCGACCGCACCCTGGGCTTCTGGCTCGACCGGGGCGTGGACGGCTTCCGCATCGACGTGGCGGCCGGCCTCTTCAAACACCCCGACCTGCCCGACTCCCCGGACCCGGAGGCCGACGCCCGCACCCGCGACTCGGTCAACCCGCTCGCCTGGAACCAGCCCGAGGTGCACGAGGTGTGGCGGCGCTGGCGCTCGCTGTGCGACGCCCGCGCCGCGCGCGACGGCCGCGAACGGCTGCTGGTCGGGGAGGTCTCCGTGCCCACCGCCCGCGAACACGCCCGGTACGTGCGGCCGGACGAACTCCACCAGGCCTTCTTCTTCGACCTGCTCAGCGCGCCCTGGGACGCCGACGCGTTCCGCAAGGTCGTCTCCGAGGCCATGCAGGACATCGCCGGGACCGGCTCCACGGTCACCTGGGTCCTCAACAACCACGACCAGGTCCGCACCGTCACCCGATACGGCGAACCCGCCACCGGGGGCAGCGGCCTCGGTCCCGCCCGCGCCCGGGCCGCCGCGCTGCTGATGCTGGCGCTGCCCGGAGCCGCGTACATCTACCAGGGCGAGGAGCTGGGCCTGCCCGAGGTCGTCGACCTGCCCGACGACGTCCTCACCGACCCGATCTTCCGCCGCACCGGCAGCCGGGCCCGCATCCGCGACGGCTGCCGGGTGCCGCTGCCCTGGTCGGGGCAGGCGTCGCCGTTCGGCTTCACCTCCGGCGCCGACGGCGCCAGACCGTGGCTGCCGCAGCCCGAGTACTTCGCCGAGTACGCCACCGACCGCGCCCTCGCCGACACCCGCTCCTTCTGGCACCTGTACCGCGACGGCCTGCAACTGCGCGCCTCGCTCGACCAGTTGGGCGAGGGCTCGCTGCACTGGCTGGACACCGCCCCGGGCGTCCTCGGCTTCACCCGCGGCGACGGCCTCGTCTGCGCCGTCAACTTCGGCACGGCACCCACGCCCGCCCCGGTCCCCGGCACGCCCCTGCTGTCCAGCGGCCCCTGCCCGGCCGGGGTGCTCCCCGGTTCGACCGCGGCCTGGTGGCTCACCGACCTCTGACCGCCCCCGGGCCACCCGACCGCCCCCGGGCCACCCGACCGCCCCGGGCCGACTGACCGACCCCCGTCCACCCGATACCCCCGACCGACCTGAACGCCCGCTGTTCTCCGCCCCCTTGAAGGGACATCGACGATGATGCGACGACCCACCACCCTGCTCACCGGCTGCACCGCCCTGGTCCTCGCGCTCGGCGCCGCCGCCTGCGGCGGCGGCGACCCGGTCGCGGCCGGCGGCGGCGACCACGCGCTCGGCGGCCAGACCGTCACCGTGGCCGGCGTCTGGTCCGGCAGCGAGCAGAAGAACTTCCAGAAGGTGCTGGACGCGTTCAGCGAGAAGACCGGCGCCAAGACGCAGTTCGTGTCCACCGGCGACAACGTCTCCACCGTCGTCGGCAGCAAGATCGAGGGCGGCAACGCCCCCGACGTGGTGATGGTCCCCCAGGTCGGCGTGTTGCAGCAGTTCGCGAAGAGCGGCTGGCTCAAGCCGCTGTCCCCGACCGTCCGCAAGGCCGTCGACGGCGACTACGCGAGCGTGTGGAAGAACTACGGCAGCGTCGACGGCAGCCTCTACGGCCTCTACTTCAAGGCCGCCCACAAGTCGACCGTCTGGTACAGCCCGGACGCCCTCGCCCAGGCCGGCGTCAAGCCGCCGGCCACCTACGACGCCCTGCTGAAGGCCGGGCACACCGTCTCCGACTCCGGTCTCGCCGCCTTCTCCGTGGCCGGCCAGGACGGCTGGACGCTCACCGACTGGTTCGAGAACGTCTACCTCTCCCAGGCCGGACCCGAGAAGTACGACGCCCTCGCCGCCCACAAGCTGCCGTGGACCGACGCGTCGGTGGTCCGGGCGCTCGGCACGCTCGGCCAGCTCTTCAAGGACAAGCAGCTCATAGCGGGCGGCCGGAACGGGGCGCTCAGCACCGACTTCCCGGGCTCGGTGGAGAAGGTGTTCGGACCGAAGCCGGAGGCGGGCATGGTCTACGAGGGCGACTTCGTCGCCGGGGTCGCCAAGGACCAGTTCGGCAGGGCCATCGGCCAGGACGCGAACTTCTTCCCCTTCCCCGCGGTCGACGGCGGCAAGGCCCCGGTGGTCAGCGGCGGCGACGCGGCCGTCGTCCTCAAGGACGGCAAGAACACCAAGGCCGGCATGGCGCTCCTGGAGTACCTGGCGACGCCCGAGGCCGCGGCCGTGTGGGCGAAGGCCGGCGGCTTCCTGTCCCCGAACAAGGCGCTCGACCTCGCCTCGTACGGCGACGACGTCACCCGGGCGACCGCCAGGTCCCTCGTGGGCGCCGGGGACTCGGTCCGCTTCGACATGTCCGACCAGGCGCCGGCGGCCTTCGGCGGCACCAAGGGCGCGGGCGAGTGGAAGCTGCTGCAGGACTTCCTGCGCGACCCCTCGGACCCGAAGGGCACCGCGGCACGGCTCGAGGCCGCGGCCGCCAAGGCCTACAAGGGCTGACGGCCATGACCGCGACCCTGGTGAAAGAGGCGGGCCCCTCTCCCGCCCGCGCCGCCGCCCGCGACCGGCGCCCCCGCCGGCGCGGCCGGATCATCGCCCTGCTGTTCGCCTTCCCGGCGCTGCTCCTGCTCGGCGCGCTCGTCGTCTACCCCGTGCTGTTCTCCATCGGCCGCAGCTTCTTCGACGCGTCCGGCACCCGCTTCGTGGGCGGCGAGAACTACACCGAGATGTTCCGCGACCCGGCCACCCTCAAGGCCGTGCGCAACACGGCCGTCTGGGTCGTCGTGGCGCCGGCCCTGCTCACCGGTCTCGGCCTGGTCCTCGCCGTCCTGGTGGAGAAGGTCCGCTGGGCGACGGCCTTCAAACTGCTGCTGTTCATGCCGATGGCGGTGTCCTTCCTCGCCGCGGGCATCATCTTCCGGCTGGCGTACGACGAGGATCCGGACAAGGGCGTTCTGAACGCCGCCGTCGTCTCGGTCCACGACGCCTTCCAGGGCACGTCGCCCTACCCCGAGGGCCGGGCCCGCGAGGGCGGGACGCTGACCAGGGACGCGGACGGCTCCTACCGGACGCGCGCGAGCGCGGCGCCGGGAGACTCGGTGGCCCTCCCCCTGGTCGGCGTCCCGCCGAAGGACCTGCCCGCGGACGCCCGGGCCGCCCACCCGGCCGCCGCCCGCAGGGCCGTGCCCGGCGAGCTGCGCGGCGTCGTCTACCTGGACTTCACCCCCGGCGGGGGAGGAGAGCAGGGCAGGGTCGACCCACGCGAGAGCGGGCTGCCGCGGACGAAGGTCGAGGCGGTGCGCGACGGCCGGACGGTGGCGAGCACCACGACGGCCGCGGACGGCTCCTTCTCCTTCTCCGGGCTGACCGCGGGCTCTTACACGCTGACGCTGCCCGCGTCGAACTTCGCCCAGCCTTACGACGGCGTCTCCTGGCTCGGTCCCGCGCTCGTCACCCCGGCGATCATCGGGGCGTACCTGTGGATCTGGACCGGCTTCGCGATGGTGCTCATCGGCGCGGGGCTCGCGGCACTGCCCCGCGACGCGCTCGAAGCGGCGCGCATGGACGGGGCGAACGAGTGGCAGATCTTCCGGCGGATCACCGTCCCCCTGCTGGCGCCCGTCCTGACCGTCGTCTTCGTGACGCTGGTGATCAACGTGCTGAAGGTGTTCGACCTCGTCTACATCATCGCCCCGGGCCCGGTGCAGGAGGACGCGACCGTCCTCGCCACGCAGATGTGGCTGGTGTCGTTCGGCGGCGGCAACAACCAGGGACTGGGCAGCGCCCTCGGCGTCCTGCTGCTGCTCCTGGTGGTCCCGGCCATGGTCTTCAACGTCCGTCGTTTCCGAAGGAGTCAGCGATGAACGCGGTACGGCGCGGTCTGGGCAACGGTGTCGTGCAGGTCCTCCTCGTGCTGGTGGGCCTGATCTGGGTGACGCCGCTGGCGGGGCTGTTCCTGTCCTCGCTGCGGTCCGCCCAGGACACCGCGAAGGGCGGCTGGTGGACGGTGTTCGCCGCCCCCGGGCAGCTGTCCTTCGACAACTACTCGGCGCTGCTGGCGAACTCGGGGATGACCCAGGCCTTCTGGAACACGGTGCTGATCTCGGTGCCGACGACCGTCCTGGTCGTGGTGCTCGCTGCCCTGGCCGGATACGCGTTCGCGTGGCTGGACTTCCCGGGCCGGGACGCCGTCTTCCTCGGCGTGGTGGCGCTGCTGGTGGTGCCCGTGCAGATCGGGCTGCTGCCGGTGGCCAGACTCTTCGGGCAGCTGGGCCTGTTCGGCACGATTCCCGGCGTGGTGCTGTTCCACGTGGCCTACGGGCTGCCGTTCGCGGTGTTCCTGCTGCGCGACTACTTCGCCGAGATGCCGAAGGAGATGCTGGAGGCGGCCCGGATGGACGGCGGCAGCGAATGGCGGATCTTCACCCGGCTGGTGCTGCCGGTGGGCCGGCCCGCTCTCGCGAGCCTCGCCATCTTCCAGTTCCTGTGGGTGTGGAACGACATGCTCGTGGCCCTGCTCTTCGCCGACAGCTCCGCACAGCCCCTGACCGTCGCCCTGCAGTCCCAGGTACGGCAGTTCGGCAGCAACATCGACGTACTGGCCCCCGGCGCGTTCCTGTCCCTGATCGTCCCGGTGGCCGTGTTCTTCGCCTTCCAACGGCACTTCGTGCAGGGGGTGATGGCGGGTTCGGTCAAGTAGCCCCGCCCGACCGGGAGTTCCACCCCGGAACACGGGCGCCGGCGTGGGCGGCGGGGGTGGGACACCCCCGCCGCCCCTCGCTCACGGCGAGGCCGGAGGGTACAGCGACCTCGGCAGCCGGGAGGCCGCCGCCGAGTCCAGCAGCCACAGCGTGCGGGACCGGCCCCGGGCGCCCGCCGCCGGGGCCTGGATCTCGCCCGCGCCGGACAGCGCGATCGCCGCGGCCTGCGCCTTGTCCTCGCCGGCCGCGAGCAGCCACACCTCGCGGGCCGCCCGGATCGCCGGGAGGGTGAGGGTGACCCGGGTCGGCGGGGGCTTGGGCGCGCCGCGCACGCCCACCACCGTGCGCTCGGTCTCCCGCACGGCCGGCAGCTCCGGGAAGAGCGAGGCCACATGGGTGTCCGGGCCGACGCCCAGCATCAGGACGTCGAACGGGGGCACGGCGCCATGGTTGCCGGGACCGGCCGCGCGGGCCAGCTCCTCGGCGTAGGCGACCGCGGCCGCCTCCACGTCCGTGCCGTGCGGACCGTCGGACGCGGGCATGGCGTGCACACGCTCGGGGTCCACGGGGACGGAGTCCAGCAGGGCCTCGCGGGCCTGCGTGACGTTGCGCTCCGGGTCGCCCTCGGGCAGGAACCGCTCGTCGCCCCACCACAGGTCGAGACGGCTCCAGTCGACGGCGTCCCGGGCCGGCGCGGCCGCCAGCGCGGCGAGCAGTCCGTTGCCGTTGCGGCCGCCCGTGAGGACCACGGACGCCAGGCCCCGGGAGGCCTGGGCGTCCACGATCTTCGTGATCAGACGGGCCGCGGCGGCCTGCGCCATCAGCTCCTTGTCGTGGTGCACGACCAGCTGAGGGGTGCTCACTGCGGATCCGCTTTCCTGACCGGGGGCATCTGCGCCGGAGAGGGCCGGTCCGCGTCGCCCTGGCTCGCCGGGACGGCGGCCGGACGGGCCGGTTCGGCCTCGCGGTCGGCGGCCGCAGGCTCCGTCGCCGTGCGCACCGGGAGGGCCGGCGTGGGTTGAGCGGCCGCCGCGGCCCGCTCCGCCTCGCGCTCCGCGGCCGACTGGCCGCCGAGCCGGTCCACGCCGAACCGCAGCGCGGACGCGTACGTGTCGTCGGGGTCGAGCCTGCGCAGCTCCTCCGCGAGCAGCTCGGACGTCTCACGCCGCTTGAGCGCCACCGCGCGGTCCGGCTGGCCCGGCAGGGCCAGGGTGGCCATCGCCCCGTCCGACCGGTGCAGCGTGATCGGGCCGCCGGTGGTCTCCATCCGGACCTGGGTCAGACCCGGGCCGGCCGAGACCGCGCGACGGACGTGGACGTGGAGCCGGTCGGCGAGCCACATGGCGAGCAGCTCGACGCTCGGGTTGGCCTCCTCGCCCGCCACTTCGGCGGACACGATCTCGCAGCTGACCTGGTCGAGGGCGGCGGCCAGCATCGAGCGCCACGGGGTGATCCGGGCCCACGCCAGGTCGGTGTCGCCCGGCTCGTAGCTGTCGGCCCGGGCCCGCAGTTCACCGATGGGCTTCTCGGCCGCGTAGCTGTCGGTGACCCGGCGCTGGCCCAGGGCGCCCAGCGGATCGCCCGCCGGGTCGCGGGGGGCGTCCACCGACCACCAGACCACCACCGGCGCGTCCGGCAGCAGCAGTGGCAGGACGACCGACTGGGCGTGGTCGGAGACCTCGCCGTACAGCCGGAGGATGACCGTCTCGCCGCTGCCGGCGTCCGCGCCCAGCCGCACCTCGGCGTCGAGGCGGGACTGGGTGCGGCCCCGGGAAGAGCGCGAGACGCGCTTGATGACCACCAGCGTGCGCGAGGGGTGCTCGTGCGACGCGTCGTTGGCGGCCTTCAGGGCGTCGTAGGCGTTCTCCTCGTCCGTGACGACGACGAGGGTGAGCACCATGCCGACGGCGGGGGTGCCTATCGCGCGGCGGCCCTGCACCAGTGCCTTGTTGATCTTGCTGGCAGTGGTGTCCGTGAGGTCTGTCTTCATGGCCGGCGCCAGCTCCGTCCGTCTCGCTCGAGCATCTGGTCGGCCTCGACCGGCCCCCATGTGCCGGACGGGTACTGCGCGGGCTTGCCGTTCTTGTCCCAGTACTGCTCGATCGGGTCGAGGATCTTCCAGGACAGCTCCACCTCTTCCGTGCGGGGGAAGAGGTTCGAGTCCCCGAGCAGCACGTCGAGGATGAGCCGCTCGTACGCCTCGGGCGAGGACTCCGTGAAGGACTCGCCGTAGGCGAAGTCCATCGACACGTCCCGGATCTCCATCGACGTGCCGGGGACCTTGGAGCCGAAGCGGACCGTGATGCCCTCGTCCGGCTGGACGCGGATGACGATCGCGTTGGCGCCGAGCTCCTCGGTGGCGGTGGAGTCGAAGGGGGAGTGCGGCGCCCGCTGGAAGACCACCGCGATCTCGGTGACCCGGCGGCCGAGCCGCTTGCCGGTGCGCAGGTAGAAGGGGACGCCCGCCCAGCGGCGGTTGTCCACGCCCAGCTTGATCGCCGCGTAGGTGTCGGTCTTCGACTTGGGGTCGATGCCGTCCTCTTCGAGATAGCCGACGGCCTTCTCGCCGCCCTGCCAGCCCGCGGCGTACTGACCGCGCACGGTGTCGCGGCCCAGGTCCTTCGGCAGCCGGACGGCGCCGAGCACCTTGGTCTTCTCGGCGGCCAGCGCGTCCGCGTCGAAGGAGGCCGGCTCCTCCATGGCCGTGAGGGCCATGAGCTGGAGCAGGTGGTTCTGGATGACGTCACGGGCGGCGCCGATGCCGTCGTAGTAGCCGGCCCGGCCGCCGATGCCGATGTCCTCGGCCATGGTGATCTGCACGTGGTCCACGAAGGACCGGTTCCAGATCGGCTCGAACATGGTGTTGGCGAAGCGGAGCGCCAGGATGTTCTGGACGGTCTCCTTGCCGAGGTAGTGGTCGATGCGGAAGACCTGGTCCGAGCCGAAGACCTCGTGCACGACCTTGTTGAGCTCCTCGGCCGAGGCGAGGTCGTGGCCGAAGGGCTTCTCGATGACCGCCCGTCGCCAGGAGCCGTTTTTCTGGTCGGCCAGGCCGTGCTTCTTCAGCTGCTGGATGACCACCGGGAAGGAGCGCGGCGGCACGGACAGGTAGAAGGCGAAGTTGCCGCCCGTGCCCTGTGCCTTGTCGAGCTCCTCGATGGTGGCGCGCAGCCGCTCGAAGGCGTCGTCGTCGTCGAAGGTGCCCTGGACGAAGCGCATGCCCTGGACGAGCTGCTGCCAGACCTCCTCGCGGAAGGGGGTGCGGGCGTGCTCCCTGACCGCGTCGTGGACCTCCTGTGCGAAGTCCTCGTGCTCCCACTCGCGGCGGGCGAAACCGACCAGCGAGAAGCCCGGCGGCAGCAGACCCCGGTTGGCGAGGTCGTACACGGCGGGCATGAGCTTCTTCCGGGACAGATCGCCCGTGACGCCGAAGATGACCAGGCCCGACGGCCCCGCGATGCGCGGGAGCCGTCGGTCGGCGGGGTCACGGAGCGGGTTGGCTCCGGAACCGGAAAGGCCGGAATGGGGCGACAAGTTCTCAGCCCTCCGAGGGGGCGAGGCGCTCCAGCTCCGCCTCGGTCGACTTGAGCAGGTCGTTCCAGGACGCCTCGAACTTGTCGACGCCCTCGTCCTCGAGGAGCTGGACCACCTCGTCGTAGGAGATCCCGAGCTTCTCGACGGCGTCGATCTCGGCGCGGGCCTGCTCGTAGGTGCCGGCGATGGTGTTGCCGGTGATCTGCCCGTGGTCCTCGGCGGCGAACAGGGTCGCCTCCGGCATGGTGTTCACCGTGTTCGGCGCCACCAGCTCGTCCACGTACAGGGTGTCCTTGTAGGCGGGGTCCTTCACACCGGTGGAGGCCCACAGCGGACGCTGCTTGTTGGCGCCCGCCTTCTCCAGCGCGGCCCAGCGCTCGCCGGCGAAGACCTCCTCGTACGCCTGGTAGGCGAGGCGGGCGTTGGCGAGACCGGCCTTGCCGCGGGCGGCCTTGGCCTCGTCGGTGCCGAGCGCGTCGAGGCGCTTGTCGATCTCGGTGTCCACGCGGGACACGAAGAAGGACGCCACGGAGTGGATCTTCGACAGGTCCAGGCCGCGCTCCTTGGCCTGCTCCAGGCCGGACAGGTAGGCGTCCATGACCTGGCGGTAGCGCTCCAGCGAGAAGATCAGCGTGACGTTGACGCTGATGCCCAGGCCGATGACCTCGGTGATGGCCGGCAGACCGCCCATCGTGGCCGGGATCTTGATCAGCGTGTTGGGGCGGTCGACCAGCCAGGCGAGCTGCTTGGCCTCGGCGACCGTCGGCTTGGTGTGGTGGGCCAGGCGCGGGTCGACCTCGATGGACACCCGGCCGTCCTGGCCGCCGGTGGCGTCGAAGACCGGGCGCAGGATGTCGGCGGCGTCGCGGACGTCCGCCGTCGTGATCATGCGGATGGCCTCTTCGACCGTCACCTTGCGGGCGGCGAGGTCCGACAGCTGCTGGTCGTAGCCGTCGCCCTGCGAGATCGCCTTCTGGAAGATCGACGGGTTGGTGGTGACGCCCACGACGTGCTGCTGGTCGATCAGCTCGGCGAGGTTGCCGGACGTGATCCGCTTGCGCGACAGGTCGTCCAGCCAGATCGCGACGCCTTCTTCGGAGAGGCGCTTGAGTGCGTCTGTCATGGAATTACATCTCCTACGGTCGTATGTGAGCGTCAGCGCTGGACGGCGGCGAGGGATTCCCGGGCCTTCGCGGCCACGTTCTCGGCGGTGAAGCCGTACTCCTGGAAGAGGACCTTGCCGTCGGCGGAAGCACCGAAGTGCTCCAGGGAAACGATGCGACCGGCGTCACCGACGTACTTGTGCCAGGTCAGACCGATGCCCGCTTCGACCGCGACGCGGGCCCTGACGGACGGGGGCAGGACGCTGTCCCGGTACCCCTGGTCCTGCTCCTCGAACCACTCCACGGACGGCATGGACACGACGCGCGTGGGCACGCCGTCGGCCTCCAGCCGCTCGCGCGCCTCGACGGCGACGTGCACCTCGGAGCCGGTCGCGACGAGGATCACCTCCGGCGTCCCCGTGGAGGCCTCGAACAGCACGTACCCGCCCTTGGCGGCGTTCTCGTCCGGCTCGTAGGTGGGCACGCCCTGGCGGGTGAGGACCAGGCCGTGCGGGGCGCCCTTGCCGAAGACCTTCGTCCAGCGCTTGAGGATCTCGCGCCAGGCGATGGCGGTCTCGTTGGCGTCGGCCGGGCGGACCACGTTCAGGCCCGGGATGGCGCGCAGCGACGCGAGGTGCTCGACCGGCTGGTGGGTCGGGCCGTCCTCGCCGAGACCGATGGAGTCGTGGGTCCAGACGTACGTCACCGGGACGTGCATCAGGGCCGACAGCCGGACGGCGTTGCGCATGTAGTCGGAGAACACGAGGAACGTGCCGCCGTAGATGCGGGTGTTGCCGTGCAGGGCGATGCCGTTCATCTCCGCGGCCATGGAGTGCTCGCGGATGCCGAAGTGCACGGTCCGGCCGTACGGGCTCGCCTCGGGCAGCGGGTTGCCCTCGGGCAGGAACGACGACGTCTTGTCGATCGTCGTGTTGTTGGAGCCGGCGAGGTCGGCGGAGCCGCCCCACAGCTCGGGGATCACCGCGCCGAGCGCCTGGAGCACCTTGCCGGACGCGGCGCGGGTGGCGACGCCCTTGCCGGGCTCGAAGACCGGGAGCTTCTCCTCCCAGCCGGCCGGCAGCTCGCCCGCGGCGATGCGGTCGTACTCGGCGGCGCGGTCGGGGTTGTTGTCCCGCCACTGCTGGAAGGACTTCTCCCACACGGCGCGGGCCGCCTGGCCGCGCTCCAGGGCCCCCCGGGTGTGCGCGATGACGTCGCCCGCGACGTCGAACGACTTGTCCGGGTCGAAGCCCAGGACGCGCTTGGTGGCCGCGACCTCGTCGTCGCCGAGGGCCGAGCCGTGGGCGGCCTCGGTGTTCTGCGCGTTCGGCGCGGGCCAGGCGATGATCGAGCGCATCGCGATGAAGGACGGCTTGTCCGTCACCTGCTTCGCGGCCTCGATCGCGTCGTAGAGGGCGTGCGGGTCCAGGTCGCCGTCCGGCTTCGGGGCCACGCGCTGCACGTGCCAGCCGTAGGCCTCGTACCGCTTGACGGTGTCCTCGGACACGGCCGTCTCGGTGTCGCCCTCGATCGAGATGTGGTTGTCGTCCCACAGCAGGATCAGGTTGCCGAGCTTCTGGTGGCCGGCCATCGAGGACGCCTCCGCGGAGATGCCCTCCTGCAGGCAGCCGTCGCCGGCGATCGCGAAGACGAAGTGGTCGAAGGGCGACTCGCCCTGCGGGGCCTCGGGGTCGAACAGACCGCGCTCGTAGCGGGCGGCCATGGCCATGCCCACGGCGTTGGCGACGCCCTGCCCCAGGGGGCCGGTGGTCGTCTCGACGCCCGTGGTGTGGCCGTACTCCGGGTGCCCCGGGGTCTTCGAGCCCCAGGTGCGGAACGACTTCAGGTCGTCCAGCTCCAGGCCGAAGCCGGCCAGGTACAGCTGGGTGTAGAGGGTCAGGGACGAGTGTCCCGCGGACAGCACGAAGCGGTCGCGGCCCACCCAGTCGGCGTCCGCCGGGTCGTGCCGCATCACCTTCTGGAAGAGGGTGTACGCGGCAGGCGCGAGGCTCATCGCCGTACCGGGATGGCCGTTGCCGACCTTCTGTACGGCGTCGGCGGCCAGGACGCGGGCGGTGTCCACGGCCCGCTGGTCCAGTTCGGTCCACTCGAGGTCTGTGGTGGTCGGCTTGGTGCTCACCCTGGGTCAGGGCTCCTCTCCACATGTCACGCATGTCGAATGCCGGTGCACGCGGCGCCCACCGGCCGTTGTCGAGCCTACCCCCGTGCGAACCTGCATTTTTTCGAGTCATTCCAGACTGCCGGGTAGCTTCGCGATCCGCCTCCCGACCGGTGTGTTCCCTGTTCGGCAAGTGAATACGGAGCTGCTCGTACGAGTGCTCAACAGAGTGCCTCCCGGCTCTTCCGCGGGCGTCCGCCAACACGACCCCACCCCCGCGAATGTCGGGGTATGGGCAACGTCTAGAGTGGCGTGGTACGCGCGAGCCTTTACGGGGAGTTCACACCCGCGGGCTTGCTGGGAGTCTCTGTCAGGGGTGTGCGTGACGGCCGTTGAATCCCGTCCAGTAGGGATCGTCGGGGCGAGCCAGAGCCCGAGCCGGCGGCCGGTCGGGGCCCGGGTCAAGGCGTTCGTGGCGCTGACCAAGCCGCGGATCATCGAACTGCTGCTGATCACCACCGTCCCGGTGATGTTCTTGGCGCAGCAGGGCGTTCCGGACCTCGGGCTCGTGCTCCTGACCTGCCTCGGCGGCTATCTGTCCGCGGGCGGCGCGAACGCCCTGAACATGTACATCGACCGCGACATCGACGCGCTGATGGACCGCACCTCGCAGCGGCCGCTGGTCACCGGGATGGTCAGCCCGCGTGAATGCCTCGCCTTCGGCATCACCCTCGCGGTGGGCTCGACCCTGCTGTTCGGGCTGACCGTGAACTGGCTGTCGGCGTGGCTCGCGCTCGGCGCGCTCCTCTTCTACGTCGTCGTCTACACGATGATCCTCAAGCGCCGCACCTCGCAGAACATCGTGTGGGGCGGCATCGCCGGCTGCATGCCGGTGCTGATCGGCTGGTCCTCGGTCACCGACTCCCTCTCCTGGGCCCCCGTCGTCCTCTTCCTGGTGATGTTCTTCTGGACGCCGCCGCACTACTGGCCGCTGTCGATGAAGGTCAAGGACGACTACGCGCGCGTGGGCGTGCCGATGCTGCCGGTGGTCGCCTCCAACAAGGTCGTCGCCCGGCAGATCGTCCTCTACAGCTGGGTGATGGTCGCCGTCTCGCTGCTCCTGCAGCCGCTGGGCTACACCGGCTGGTTCTACACGGCGGTCGCACTGGCGGCGGGCGGCTGGTGGCTGTGGGAGGCGCACGGGCTGCAGAACCGGGCGAAGGCCGAGGTCACCGGCGGGAAGCTGAAGGAGATGCGGCTGTTCCACTGGTCCATCACCTATGTGTCGCTGCTGTTCGTGGCCGTGGCGGTGGACCCCTTCCTGCGGTGACGCCCTGCGTACGGCCCGACGGCCGGGGCGCGTGGTCAAGGCCACGCACCCCGGCCGTCGCCGTTCCGGATACCCGTCGGTAGCATCCTGGCCATGGCAGACACCAAGCAGGTTGACGAGGCGGCCGACGCCAAGCGGGCCGCCAAGGCCGAGCGCGCGGCGGCGCGGCTCGCCAAGCGGATCAGCGCGTTCTCCAAGGCGCACGGCGGGGCCGAGAGCCAGATCGCGTACATCGGTGAGCGCGGCGCCCGCATCGTGCTCGTCGGCGAGGACGGCGGCTGGGGCGACCTGGTGGCCCCCTCGGTCGCCGTGGCCGAGCAGGCCGTGCAGAAGGCCGGGGTCACCGCCCACGAGTCCTTCGACGGCGAGTTCGCGGCGAAGGTGCGCACAGGGCCGTACGAGTGGTCGCGGATGGCGGGCATCCAGGTCGGCGGACCGAAGAACGGATGATCCCCCTCTCACGCAACACCTGACACCCGGTTCACCCGTTAGGCCCCGTGGAAGCGACGTGGTCCATCTCGCGGGGAGTCCGGATGCTCGAAACGCCGTCCTTGGTGGACCAGTACTGCCACGGCGTCCTGAGAACGGAGCTGGGCCTCGGCACCTTCGAGGCCCAGCTGGCCCGCACCGAGGGCCCGCCCGCGCCGGGCACGACGCTCTTCGACACGCAGACCGGGTTCGCGGTACGCCGCTGGTGCCCCCCGCTCCTCGGCCTGGAACCGCACGCCCCGCCCGCCCGCTATCTCGCCCGGCGTCGTGAACTCGGCGTACTGGAATCGGGCCGCCGGCTGCTGCGGGGCAGCGGCATCACCACCTACCTGGTCGACACGGGTCTGCCCGGGGACCTCACCGGACCGGGCGAGCTGGCCGGCGCGGGAGCGGCCGAGGCCCGCGAGATCGTGCGCCTGGAACTCCTCGCCGAGCAGGTCGCCGACACCTCCGGCACCGTCGAGTCCTTTCTCTCCAACCTCGCTGAGGCGGTTCACGCGGCGGCCGCGACCGCGGTGGCCTTCACCTCCGTCGCGGGGGTCCGGCACGGACTGGCCCTCGCGCCCGAGCCGCCCGGCCCGGGAGAGGTGCGGGGCGCCGCCGGCCGCTGGCTGGCCTCCCGCGCGGTCGGCGGTGAACTCAGCGATCCGGTGCTGCTGCGGCACCTGCTGTGGATCGCCGTCGCCTCGGAGCTGCCCCTGCAGCTGCACGCCGGACTCGGGGCGCCCGGAGCGCGCATCGACCGCACCGACCCCGCCCTGCTCACCGACTTCGTCCGGGCGACCGCGGGCCTGGGCGCGGACCTCGTCCTGCTGCACGGCTACCCCTACCACCGCCAGGCCGCCCACCTCGCCGGGGTCTTCCCGCACGTGTACGCCGACTCCGGCGCCGCGCTCGTGCGGACCGGCGCCCGCGCGGCGGCGGTCCTCGCGGAGATCCTGGAACTGGCCCCGTTCGGCAAGATCCTCTTCTCCAGCGGAGCCCAGGGCCTGCCCGAGCTGCACGTGGTCGGGGCGATGCTGTTCCGCGAGGCCCTGGCCCGGGTGCTGGGAGCCTGGGTCGCGGAGGGCGCGTGGTCGCCGGGGGACGCGCAACGGGTCGCGGGCCTGATCGCGGCGGGCAACGCGCACCGGGTGTACCGGCTGGGCTGAGGCGGGAAGACCAGCGGATGCCTGACCGTCGCCCGGGCGACGGTGACGGCAGGGGACGGCCGGCTGATCACCAAGCGCCAGGACGTCACGCCCTGTGCACCACGTGCCTCCCCCTGGACGACTCGCCCGCGCGCGTGACTCGCGCGCGGTGACTCACGCGGGCGTGCCGACCGCGGCCTCCGCCGGGGGGCCCGGCAGGTCGACCGTCGTGGCGGACCGTTCGCGCAGCGCGAGCGGCACGCGCAGGACCGCGATCCACACCAGGGCCGAGCCGAGCATGTGCAGACCGACGAGGATCTCGGGGAGGTCGGTGAAGTACTGGACGTAGCCGATGACGCCCTGGGCGAGCAGCACCAGGAACAGGTCCCGGGTGCGGTCCAGCGGGCTCTTCGGGGCGTCCACCGCCTTGAGGATGAACCACAGGGCGAACGTCAGCGTCACGACGATCCAGGCGAGGACGGCGTGCAGCTTGGCCACCGTCTCCCAGTCCAGCGGCATGCGGGCGACCTCGCTGGAGTCGCCGGCGTGCGGACCCGCACCGGTGACGACCGTGCCGACGGCGATCAGCAGCCCCGAGGCGAGGACCAGGAACCACACCAGCTGCCGCACGGGCCTGCCGACCAGCGCACGGGGCTCCCCGTCGCCCTCCAGGGAGCGCTGCCACATCACCGCGGCGACGGCGATCAACGCCGAGGCGGCCAGGAAGTGCGCCGCGACACTGTAGGGGTTCAGGCCCACGAGCACGACGATCCCGCCGAGCACGGCGTTGCTCATCACCAGCCAGAACTGCGCCCAGCCCAGCCGGGTCAGGCTCCGCCGGCGGGGCTTCTCGGAGCGGGCGGCGATGATCGCCCAGCCGACGGCCGCGCAGAGCACGTAGGTCAGCATGCGGTTGCCGAACTCGATGGCGCCGTGGAAGCCCATCGCGCTGGTCGTGGTGAGCGAGTCGTCGGTGCACTTGGGCCAGGTCGGGCAGCCCAGGCCGGAGCCCGTGAGGCGGACCGCGCCACCGGTGACCACGATGACCACGGACATCACGAGCGCGAAGAGAGCCGCTCGCCGGACCGTCCGAGGGGCCGGGGTCCAGCGTGCGGCGATGAAGGCGAGAGGGTTGCGCACGGCGGCTACGGCGTCGGCACGGGTCACGTTCAGCACGCCTCCCATCGTAAGCGGGCCGCTTGTGCACGCTTTCACGAGGGTCCCCCGAGCCGGGTGTCCGCTACTCCCAGCGGAAGAACCGGCCGGCCGCGGCGAGCCCGACGACCGCCCAGACCGCGAGGATCCCCAGGTCGCCCCAGGGCATGCCGGCGCCGTGCTGGAGCACGTCGCGCAGACCGTCGGAGAGCGCCGTGATGGGCAGCAGGCCGAGGGCGTCCTGCGCGGCGGGCGGGAACTTGTCGAGCGGCACGATCACCCCGCCGCCCACGAGCAGCAGCAGGAAGACCAGGTTGGCCGCGGCCAGCGTGGCCTCCGCCTTCAGGGTGCCCGCCATCAGCAGACCGGGGCCGGAGAAGGCCGCCGTGCCGAGGACCAGCAGCAGCAGGACGGCCGCGGGGTTGCCGTGCGGGTTCCAGCCCAGGGCGAAGGCGATGGCCGTCAGCAGGATCACCTGGAGGATCTCCGTGACCAGGACCGACAGCGTCTTCGCCGTCATCAGGCCCCAGCGCGGCAGCGGCGAGGAGGCCAGGCGCTTCAGCACGCCGTACCGCCGTTCGAAGCCGGTCGCGATGGCCTGTCCGGTGAAGGCCGTCGACATCACGGCGAGCGCGAGGATGCCGGGGGTGAGGAAGTCCACCGCCTTGCCCGCGCCGGTGTCGACGATGTCCACACCGCTGAACAGGACCAGCAGGAGGGTCGGGATCACGACGGTGAGCAGCAGCTGCTCACCGTTGCGCAGCAGCATCCTGGTCTCCAGCGCAGCCTGGGACCCGATCATGCGGGGGAGGGGTGCGGCCCCGGGGTTCGGCGTGTAGGTGCCGGTGGCGGTCACGAGCGCAGCTCCTTGCCGGTCAGCTCAAGAAAGACGTCCTCCAGGGTGTGCCGTTCCACCGAGATCCGCTCCGGCATCACCCCGTGCTGTGCGCACCACGAGGTGACCGTGGCGAGCAGCTGCGGATCGACCTTGCCCATGACCCGGTAGGAGCCCGGGGTCAGCTCGGCGGCGGAGCTGTCGGCGGGCAGGGCCTTGAGCAGGGAGCCGACGTCGAGGCCGGGACGGCCGGTGAAGCGCAGGGTGTTCTCGGCGCCGCCCCGGCACAGCTCCTCGGGGGAGCCCTGGGCGATGACCCCGCCCGCGTCGATGATCGCGACGTCGTCGGCGAGCTGCTCGGCCTCGTCCATGTAGTGCGTGGTGAGGATGACCGACACACCGTCCGCGCGCAGGTCGCGCACGAGGTCCCAGGCGGCACGGCGGGCCTGCGGGTCGAGGCCGGCCGTCGGCTCGTCCAGGAACACCAGCTCGGGACGGCCCACGACGGCCATCGCGAGCGCGAGGCGCTGCTGCTGGCCGCCGGAGAGCCGACGGTAGGCCGTGCGGCCGCAGGAGCCGAGCCCGAGGCGCTCGACGAGGGCGTCGACGTCCAGCGGATGCGCGTGCAGTCCGGCCACGTGCCGGAGCATCTCGTCGGCCCGCGCCCCGGAGTACACACCGCCCGACTGCAGCATCACGCCGATCCGTGGGCGCAGGTCGGCGGCCTGTCCGACCGGGTCGAGGCCGAGGACGCGGACCGTGCCGGAGTCCGGCCTGCGGTATCCCTCGCAGATCTCGATCGTGGTCGTCTTGCCGGCGCCGTTGGGTCCGAGGACGGCGGTGACGCCCGCCCCGGCCGTGAGGTCGAGGCCGTTCACCGCGGTCTTCGCCCCGTACCGCTTCACCAGGGCCTGGACCCGGACGACAGGCTCGCTTCGCATGACTCCAGAGTCTAGGTTCGCGGACCGGGGCCCGGACCGGGGGGTACGGAAACCGGCCGCTCACGAGGGGGAGGCCCGGGCGGCGCGCTCAGCACCCGTCCTCGCGCGGCCGGTGCAGCGGCAGCCACCGCTGTGCGTAGGCCACCGCGTCCGCGACCGGGAACAGCCGGGCGTCGGCCGCGCCGACCCTGCCGCGTACGACGTCGCGGTCGCGCTCGAAGTCGTGGCCGAGCTCGTCGAAGCGGTAGGAGTCGATGGACACCTCGGTCACCTCCTCCCAGCCGTCCGGGCCGGGCCGCCCCACTCTCACCAGGGGAGCGGGGATCCGGTATTCGGCCAGGTGGAAGCTGGTGCAGGCGTCGTATCCCGCGCCGAGCAGCAGTACGCGCGCGCCCCGTTTCTCCAGGCGTGCCAGCGGGCTGTCCTCGCCGAGCCGGCAGTTCGGCGCGTGCCCGTCCACGACCTCGGCCGCCCGCGCCCCGAGCGCCGCGAACGAGGTCTGCGGGTGGGCGCTGCGCCGGGCGCCGGGCCAGGTGCGGACCGTCTCCGGGATCACGCCGACGCCCCGGGCGGGAGTGAGGAGCGGGTCGTAGGCGGGCATGGTCGCCCGGATCGTGTCCCACCACTGTGCGGGCACCGGCGGACTGCGCCACACCGCCGGGTCGGACAGGTCTCCGGTCTGGGTGGGGACCACGAGGGTGCCGTCCGGGCCGAGCGCGTCCAGCAGTCCCCGCACGACCGCGACGGCGCCCCCGCACACCCAGCCGAGCGAGCTGAGGGAGGAGTGCACGAGAAGGATCTCTCCGGATTCGACGCCGAGCACGCCGAGCTCCGCCGCGAGGGTGTCACGGGTGACAAGTGGGCCGGTGGGAGGGGGTGTGGGCATGGTCCGGCAGTCTCCCCGAACGGGGGCGCGCGAGCCAGTGCTTTACGCGCCGCCCCTGCTCGCTCCGATCGGCCGGAGGCCGTTTCCCCAGGTCAGATTAGGTTTGCCTAAGTGACGCAGGGCACCGCCGAGTGGCCGGGCCGCCGCTTGCCTGCTTCTGAGGAATTACGCAACAATGGCGTTGTGAAAAACGTCGGCGAGGTTCGGGAGACCCCCACGGGGACCCCCCAGGAGGAACTCGCGACCGGTGAGCGGTCCACCCGCAACCGGGTCGCGCGATCCATCCTGGACCACGGGCCGTCGACCGTCACCGAGCTGGCCGGGCGGCTGGGGCTGACCCCCGCCGCCGTGCGCCGCCACCTCGACGCCCTGGTCGCCGACGACGTCGTGCAGGCCCGCGAGCAGCGCGTGTACGGCGCGCGCACGCGCGGGCGCCCCGCCAAGGTCTTCGCGCTCACCGACTGCGGCCGCGACGCCTTCGACCAGTCCTACGACAAGCTCGCCGCGGACGCCCTGCGCTTCATCCAGGAGCGGTTCGGCGGGGACGAGGCCGTCGTCGCCTTCGCGCGCGCCAGGATCGCCGAGCAGGCGGCCGCGTACCGCGAGGCCGTCGAGTCCGCCGCCCCCGAGGAGCGCACCGAAGCCCTGGCCAGGGCCCTGAGCGCGGACGGGTACGCTGCTACGGCGCGCAGCGCACCGGTCGGCGAGCAGCTGTGCCAGCACCACTGCCCCGTCGCCCATGTCGCGGAGAAGTTCCCGCAGCTCTGCGAGGCGGAGACCGAGTTCTTCTCCCAGCTGCTCGGCACGCACGTCCAGCGGCTGGCGACCATCGCGCACGGCGACGGCGTCTGCACGACGTTCATCCCCAGAGTTTCCACAGCCACCCATCACGCATCCACAAGCACGGCCGGGAGGAACCCCGCATGACTCTCCCCACGGAGACTGCCCACCCCGAACTCGAGGGTCTGGGTAAGTACGAATACGGCTGGGCCGACTCCGACACTGCCGGCGCCTCTGCGAAGCGCGGCATCAACGAGGACGTCGTCCGGGACATCTCCGAGAAGAAGTCCGAGCCGGAGTGGATGACGAAGCTCCGCCTCAAGGGCCTCAGGCTCTTCGAGAAGAAGCCGATGCCGAACTGGGGCTCGGACCTGTCGGGGATCGACTTCGACAACATCAAGTACTTCGTGCGCTCCACCGAGAAGCAGGCGGAGTCCTGGGAGGACCTCCCCGAGGACATCAAGAACACGTACGACAGGCTCGGCATCCCCGAGGCGGAGAAGCAGCGCCTCGTGGCCGGTGTCGCGGCCCAGTACGAGTCCGAGGTCGTCTACCACCAGATCCGTGAGGACCTGGAGGAGCAGGGCGTCATCTTCCTCGACACCGACACCGCGCTGAAGCAGCACCCGGAGCTCTTCAAGGAGTACTTCGGCACGGTCATCCCGGTCGGCGACAACAAGTTCGCGTCGCTGAACACCGCGGTGTGGTCCGGCGGCTCCTTCATCTACGTGCCGAAGGGCGTGCACGTCGAGATCCCGCTCCAGGCCTACTTCCGCATCAACACGGAGAACATGGGCCAGTTCGAGCGGACCCTGATCATCGTCGACGAGGGCGCCTACGTGCACTACGTCGAGGGCTGCACGGCGCCGATCTACAAGTCGGACTCGCTGCACAGCGCCGTGGTCGAGATCATCGTCAAGAAGAACGCCCGCTGCCGCTACACGACCATCCAGAACTGGTCGAACAACGTCTACAACCTGGTCACCAAGCGCGCCGTGGCGTACGAGGGCGCGACCATGGAGTGGATCGACGGCAACATCGGCTCCAAGGTGACGATGAAGTACCCGGCCGTCTACCTGATGGGCGAGCACGCCAAGGGCGAGACCCTGTCCATCGCCTTCGCGGGCGAGGGCCAGCACCAGGACGCCGGCTCCAAGATGGTCCACATGGCGCCGAACACCTCCTCCAACATCGTCTCCAAGTCGGTGGCGCGCGGAGGCGGCCGTACGTCCTACCGCGGTCTGGTCGAGATCGGCGAGGGCGCGCACGGTTCGAAGTCCAACGTGCTGTGCGACGCGCTGCTCGTCGACACCATCTCCCGCTCCGACACGTACCCCTACGTGGACGTCCGCGAGGACGACGTGTCCATGGGCCACGAGGCCACCGTCTCCAAGGTCAGCGACGATCAGCTCTTCTACCTGATGAGCCGTGGCATGACCGAGTTCGAGGCGATGGCGATGATCGTGCGCGGCTTCGTCGAGCCCATCGCGAAGGAGCTGCCCATGGAGTACGCCCTCGAGCTCAACCGGCTGATCGAGCTGCAGATGGAAGGCGCGGTCGGCTAGGACCCGCCCCCGAAGCAGTCGCCAGATTTCTTGACGAAGGAAGAGAGCAGACCGACAGCCATGGCTGAGGCTCAGAACATCCCGGTGGGGTCCACCACCGCCGGACAGATCGCGGTGGCCGCCGAGTCGACCGTCGCCACGCGCATGAGCGCGCCCCCGTCCTTCGACGTCGCGGACTTCCCGGTCCCGCACGGCCGCGAGGAGGAGTGGCGGTTCACGCCGCTGGAGCGGCTGCGCGGCCTGCACGACGGCACCGCCGTCGCCACCGGCGAGGGCGTCAAGGTCGCCGTCGAGGCCCCCGAGGGCGTCGTCGTCGAACTCGTCGGCCGCGACGACGCGCGCCTCGGCCGGGCGGGCACCCCGGTGGACCGGGTCGCCGCCCAGGCGTACTCCGCGTTCGAGAAGGCCGGTGTGATCACCGTCCCCAAGGAGACGGTGCTCACCGAGCCGATCCGCATCACGGTGCACGGCGAGGGCGGGGTCTCCTACGGCCACCAGGTCATCGAGCTGGGCGCCTTCGCCGAGGCCGTCGTCGTCATCGACCACACCGGTGACGCCGTGCTCGCCGCCAACGTCGACTACGTCCTCGGGGACGGCGCGAAGCTCACCGTCGTCTCCGTCCAGGACTGGGACGACAAGGCCGTGCACGTGGCCCAGCACAACGCCCTCGTCGGCCGGGACGCGAGCTTCAAGTCGGTCGTGGTCACCTTCGGCGGCGACCTCGTCCGCCTGAACCCGCGCGTGGCGTACGCCGGCCCCGGCGCCGAGGCCGAGCTGTTCGGTCTGTACTTCACGGACGCCGGTCAGCACCAGGAGCACCGTCTGCTGGTCGACCACAACGTCCCGCACTGCAAGTCCAACGTCGTCTACAAGGGCGCCCTGCAGGGCGAGGCCGCCCACGCCGTCTGGATCGGCGACGTGCTCATCGAGGCCCAGGCCGAGGGCACCGACACCTACGAGATGAACCGCAACCTCGTCCTCACCGACGGCGCGCGGGTCGACTCGGTGCCGAACCTGGAGATCGAGACCGGCGAGATCGTCGGCGCCGGCCACGCCTCGGCGACCGGCCGCTTCGACGACGAGCAGCTCTTCTACCTGATGGCCCGCGGCATCCCGGCCGACGAGGCCCGTCGCCTGGTGGTCCGCGGCTTCTTCGCCGAGCTGGTCCAGCAGATCGGCGTCGACGACATCGAGGAGCGCCTCCTCGCCAGGATCGAGACCGAGCTGAAGGCCACCGTCTGATGGCCGACGACCGTGCTCCCTTCGTCCGCGTCTGCGCGCTGAGCGAGCTGGACGAGGACACCCCCAAGCGGGTGGAGCTCGACGGCACGCCGGTCTCGCTCGTCCGGACGGTGGGCGAGGTGTTCGCCATCCACGACATCTGCTCGCACGCGAACGTCTCGCTCTCGGAGGGCGAGGTGGAGGACTGCCAGATCGAGTGCTGGCTGCACGGCTCCTCGTTCGACCTGCGCACCGGCAAGCCGTCCGGCCTTCCCGCGACGCGCCCCGTCCCCGTATACCCCGTAAAGATCGAAGGGGACGACGTGCTCGTCTCCCTTTCCCAGGAGTCCTGAGGCACCCATGGCAACGCTTGAAATCCGAGACCTGCACGTCACCGTCGAGGCCGACAACGCCACGAAGGAGATCCTCAAGGGCGTCGACCTCACCGTGAAGCAGGGCGAGACGCACGCCATCATGGGCCCCAACGGCTCCGGCAAGTCGACGCTCGCCTACTCGCTCGCGGGTCACCCGAAGTACACGGTCACCGGCGGCACCGTCACCCTCGACGGCGAGGACGTCCTGGAGATGTCCGTCGACGAGCGCGCCCGCGCCGGCCTGTTCCTCGCCATGCAGTACCCGGTCGAGGTCCCCGGCGTCTCCGTGTCGAACTTCCTGCGCACCTCCGCCACCGCCGTCCGCGGCGAGGCCCCCAAGCTGCGCACCTGGGTGAAGGAGGTCAAGGAGGCCATGCAGCGCCTCAACATGGACACCTCCTTCGCCGAGCGCAACGTCAACGAGGGCTTCTCCGGCGGTGAGAAGAAGCGCCACGAGATCCTCCAGCTGGAGCTGCTGCGGCCGAAGGTCGCGATCCTCGACGAGACCGACTCCGGCCTCGACGTCGACGCCCTGCGCATCGTCTCCGAGGGCGTCAACCGCGTCCGCGAGACCGGCGAGGTCGGCACCCTGCTGATCACGCACTACACGCGCATCCTGCGCTACATCAAGCCCGACTTCGTCCACGTCTTCTCGGGCGGCCGCATCGTCGAGTCCGGCGGCGCCGAGCTCGCCGACAAGCTGGAGAACGAGGGCTACGAGGTCTATGCGAAGCTCGACGGAGCCGACACGAAGGGTGGCGTATCCGCGTGACACAGCTGCCGGGCCTCCTCGACGTCGAGGCGATCCGCAAGGACTTCCCCATCCTGGACCGTCAGGTCCACGACGGTAAGAAGCTCGTGTACCTGGACAACGCGGCGACGTCGCAGAAGCCGCGCCAGGTGCTGGACGCCCTCAACGAGTACTACGAGCGCTACAACGCCAACGTCCACCGCGGTGTGCATGTGCTCGCCGAGGAGGCCACGGCGCTGTACGAGGGCGCGCGCGACAAGGTCGCCGCGTTCGTCAACGCGCCCAGCCGCGACGAGGTGATCTTCACCAAGAACGCCTCGGAGTCGCTCAACCTCGTGGCGAACATGCTGGGCTGGGCCGACGAGCCCTACCGCGTGGACTCCGAGACCGAGATCGTCATCACGGAGATGGAGCACCACTCCAACATCGTGCCGTGGCAGCTGCTGGCGCAGCGCACGGGCGCGAAGCTGAAGTGGTTCGGCCTCACCGACGACGGACGGCTGGACCTGTCGAACATCGACGAGATCATCACGGAGAAGACGAAGATCGTCTCCTTCGTGCTGGTGTCGAACATCCTCGGCACCCTGAACCCGGTCGAGGCGATAGTGCGCCGCGCGCAGGAGGTCGGGGCGCTCGTGTGCATCGACGCCTCGCAGGCCGCGCCGCACATGCCGCTGGACGTGCAGGCCCTGCAGGCCGACTTCGTGGCCTTCACCGGCCACAAGATGTGCGGCCCGACCGGCATCGGCGTCCTGTGGGGGCGCCAGGAGCTGCTCGAGGACCTGCCGCCGTTCCTCGGCGGCGGGGAGATGATCGAGACCGTGTCGATGCACTCCTCGACCTACGCTCCGGCCCCGCACAAGTTCGAGGCGGGCACCCCGCCGATCGCCCAGGCCGTGGGCCTCGGCGCGGCGATCGACTACCTGAACTCGATCGGCATGGACAAGATCCTCGCCCACGAGCACGCGCTCACCGAGTACGCGGTGAAGAAGCTCGGCGAGGTCCCCGACCTGCGCATCATCGGCCCGGCCACGGCCGAGGACCGGGGCGCGGCGATCTCCTTCACGCTCGGCGACATCCACCCGCACGACGTGGGCCAGGTGCTGGACGAGGAGGGCATCGCGGTCCGGGTGGGCCACCACTGCGCCCGCCCCGTCTGCCTGCGCTACGGAATTCCCGCGACCACACGAGCGTCGTTCTACCTGTACTCCACGCCGGCCGAGATCGACGCTCTGGTCGACGGTCTGGAGCACGTACGGAACTTCTTCGGCTGAGGGGTTGGCGAGCGAGCGGATGAAGCTGGACTCGATGTACCAGGAAGTCATCCTGGACCACTACAAGCACCCGCACGGGCGTGGTCTGCGCGATGGCGACGCCGAGGTGCACCACGTCAATCCGACGTGCGGCGACGAGATCACCCTGCGGGTGAGGTACGACGGCACGAAGATCGAGGACGTCAGTTACGAGGGCCAGGGCTGTTCCATCAGCCAGGCCAGCGCCTCCGTCCTGAACGACCTGCTGGTCGGCAAGGACCTGGCGGACGCGCAGAAGATCCAGGAGACCTTCCTGGAGCTGATGCAGTCCAAGGGGAAGATCGAGCCCGACGACGCGATGGAGGAGGTGCTGGAGGACGCGGTCGCGTTCGCCGGCGTCTCCAAGTACCCGGCCCGGGTCAAGTGCGCCCTCCTCAGCTGGATGGCGTGGAAGGACGCGACGGCCCAGGCCCTGGGCGGAGCCGACGCCGAAAGGAACACGGCATGAGCGAGACCCTTGAGATGAAGCCCGCCTCGGAGGAGGAAGTCCGCGAGGCGTTGTACGACGTCGTCGACCCCGAGCTGGGCATCGACGTGGTCAACCTCGGCCTGATCTACGGCATTCACATCGACGACGCGAACATCGCGACGATCGACATGACCCTGACGTCGGCGGCGTGTCCGCTGACGGACGTCATCGAGGACCAGGCGAAGTCCGCCACGGACGGTCTGGTCAACGAGCTGCGCATCAACTGGGTCTGGATGCCCCCGTGGGGGCCGGACAAGATCACGGACGACGGCCGCGAGCAGCTGCGCGCGCTCGGCTTCAACGTCTGACGGCCTGACAGGTGTGGCCCCCCGGCAAACTCTGCCGGGGGGCCACACCTGTGTGCGGGGCAGTCTGCGCGCGGGGCAGTCTCAGCCGAGGCCGTCGACGACGCGGAACATGAAGTCCTGCCGGTTGGTCGTGTTGTAGCCGTAAGGATCCAGTCGCACCTGGAAGTTCCGGTGCCGCAGCGCGTAGTTGGGGTAGTTCAGCGACTGCAGCACCACCGCGCCCTGGTACCCCGAGTATCCGGGGCAGAAGGTGGCGTCCTGCTGGAACAGGCTGGAGCCGTCGTTGCGGTCGGCGTGCAGCACGAAGTCCCGGTGGCGCAGGTAGGCGCCGTCGGCCGTCCTGAACGAGTAACAGGAGCCGTTCGCCAGGCCCTTGACCACGTCGAAGGTGGAGTCGGCGCGCGACTCGGAGCCGCCCGGCGCGTCGAGCTTCACCAGACCGCCGCTCACATGCCAGTAGCGGTCGGGGTAGTTGACCGCCTGGACCGACCGCCAGTAGGCGCCGGGCTGCGGGTCGGCCGGCTTCTTCGTCGGCTCGGGGGCGGGGCCGGTCGACGCGCCCGGCGACGAACTGCCTTGCGGCCGGGGTGAGGACGAGGACGAGGGCGACGGCGACGAGGACGGCGAGGCGGACGGGGACCCGCTCCCGTGGCCCGTGGGCGTCGACGACGTGCTCGCGGAGGGCGTGGCGAAGGAGATCAGCCCGCCGCCCTCGGTCTCGTCGTCCGCCAGCGTCCGGCCCTGACGGGCGTCCGACTTCTCCTCGACAGGCCTGTCGTTCAGGGCGATGGTGGTCACGCAGGCCACGATGGTGGCCACGGCGAGTCCGCCGGCCAACCACAGGCGTCGTGTTCCGGGGGCCCGGGAGCTGTCCGGGGCCCAGCCGTTCTCCCAGGGTTCTTCCTGGGACGGCCGGGACTTGTTTATTGGCATGCGCTGGTCCTCCAGCGGCGCTCATGGCGGCGGCCGCGGCTGCGATGGCCCGGTGTGTGAACGGTGAAACAGTAGTGGAACCGGTGGCACGCGTTCAGCCGTTTGAGCGAGCGCTTTCCATAACGCTTTTGAATCCCCGCCCGTTGTGTACGGGCGTACGCATCGCTGTGTACCCTTGTCCGCATGGGATATCTGACGCTCGCCGGCGCCATCGCCGCCGAGGTGGCCGCGACCACGGTCATGAAGTACAGCGACGGCTTCAGCAGGCTCTGGCCCTCGCTGTTGACGGCCGCCGGCTATGTCGTCTCCTTCTTTCTCCTGGCCCGGACCCTGAAGACCGTGGGCATCGGCACGGCGTACGCCATCTGGGCCGGGACCGGCACCGCCGCCATCGCCCTCATAGGACTGGCCCTGTTCGAGGAGTCCCTGACCCTCGGCAAGGTCGCCGGCATCCTGCTGATCGTCGCGGGGGTCGTCGTGCTGAACCTGGGAGGTGCGCACTGATGCCCCGCCGCCACGACCCCGAACGGCGCCAGCGGATCATCGACGCGGCGATCCGCGTCGTCGGGAACAAGGGCCTGGCCGGGCTGAGTCACCGCACGGTCGCCGCCGAGGCGGACGTGCCGCTCGGCTCGACCACGTACCACTTCGCCACACTCGACGAGCTGATGACCGCCGCCCTGCGGCAGGCCAACGAGGGCTTCGCCAAGGTGATCGCCGCGCGCGGCGGACTGACCGACGCGGGCGCCGACCTGCCCGCCGAACTGGCCGGACTGCTCGGCGAGTGGCTCGCCGGCGACCGCACCGGGGTCGAGCTGGAGTACGAGCTCTACCTCGCCGCTCTGCGCCGCCCGGCCCTGCGTCCCGTCGCCGCCGAATGGGCCGAGGACGTCGCCGCCCTGCTCGCCCGCCGCACGGATCCGCTCACCGCACGCGCCCTGGTGGCGCTGATGGACGGCATCTGCCTCCAGGTCCTGCTGACGGGCGCTCCCTACGACGAGGAGTACGCCAGGGACGCGCTCTCCCGGCTCATGCCCCGGCCCCGCCCGGACACCGAAGCCCCATCCGCCCCGCGGCCGAGCGGAGGCCCTGCGGGACGCTGAGCGCCCTTCCCAGGCCTCCCGATACCCCCTCCCGAGTCCCTCAACTCCCGCTGCTCACCCGGGCGTCGGGGGGACGGCCGCGGCCCGCAGCGCACCGGATCCCCGACCGGCCCGGGGGAGCGGTCCAGGGACGTGACGCTCGGGGCCCTCCCGGCCTGCGGGACCGCCACCTGAGACATCGCTGTGCGGGGTTGGCCTCCGCGGGCCCCCGCCGGTTAGGTTGCCCTCATGACCGACACGACTGCTCCTCGCACCACCGGCGCCGTGGCCGGCGGCCTCGCCACGATCGCCGCCGACGGCACCGTTCTCGACACCTGGTTCCCCGCGCCCGCGCTGCTCGCGGAGTCCGGCCCCTCCGGCACCGAGCGCCTGTCCGCCGAGCGGGCCGTCGAGCTGCTCGGCGCGGGCGCGGCCCGCGCGATCGGCCCGGACGCCCGCCGTGGCGTCGAGGTCGTCGCGGTCCGCACGGTCATCGCCTCCCTGGACGACAAGCCCCTCGACGCGCACGACGTCTACCTGCGCCTCCACCTTCTCTCCCACCGTCTGGTCAAGCCGCACGGGCAGAGCCTGGACGGCATGTTCGGCCACCTCGCCAACGTCGCCTGGACCTCGCTCGGCCCGGTCGCCGTCGACGACGTCGAGAAGGTCCGGCTGAACGCCCGCGCCGAGGGCCTGCACCTCCAGGTGACCTCCATCGACAAGTTCCCCCGCATGACGGACTACGTCGCCCCCAAGGGCGTCCGCATCGCCGACGCCGACCGGGTCCGCCTCGGCGCACACCTGGCCGAGGGCACGACGGTCATGCACGAGGGCTTCGTCAACTTCAACGCCGGCACGCTCGGCACCTCGATGGTCGAGGGCCGCATCTCCGCGGGCGTCGTCGTCGGCGACGGCTCGGACATCGGCGGCGGCGCGTCCACGATGGGCACGCTGTCCGGCGGCGGCAGCGTGATCATCTCCATCGGGGAGCGCTGCCTCGTCGGCGCCGAGGCGGGCGTCGGCATCGCCCTCGGCGACGAGTGCGTCGTCGAGGCCGGCCTGTACGTCACGGCGGGCACCCGGATCACCATGCCCGACGGCCAGATCGTCAAGGCCCGCGAACTCTCCGGGGCCTCGAACATCCTCTTCCGCCGCAACTCGGTCACCGGCGCCGTCGAGGCCCGCCCGAACAACGCGGTCTGGGGCGGCCTGAACGAGATCCTGCACAGCCACAACTGACGTGAGCCGCCGGCCGCCGGGTCACGGGGTCGTCAGGACGACCAGTTGCCGGGTGGCTCGGGTCATCGCGACGTAGTGGTCGACCGCTCCCTGGACGCCCTCGCCGTACCTGTCCGGGTCGACGAGGACGACGAGGTCGAACTCGAGCCCCTTCGACAGTTCGGGGGTCAGTGAGCGGACGCGGGACGTGGCGCGGAACGTGGGATCGCCGATCACGCAGGCGGTCCCTTCCGCGTGGTCGGCGAGCCACGCGTCCAGGACCGGCTGCAGCTGCGTGACGGACCCGTGCACGACGGGGGCGCCGCCGCTGCGGATCGAGGTGGGCACGTTGGCGTCCGGGAGCACCGCCCGGATGACCGGCTCGGCCTCGGTCATGATCTCCTGCGGCGTGCGGTAGTTGATGCTCAGGGAGGCCAGGCCGATCCGGTCGAACCCGACCCGGCCCAGCCGTTCCCGCCACGACTCGGTGAAGCCGTGCCGGGCCTGGGCGCGGTCGCCGACGATGGTGAAGCTGCGCGAGGGACAGCGCAGCAGCAGCATCTGCCACTCCGCGTCGGTCAGTTCCTGCGCCTCGTCGACGACGATGTGCGCGAACGGGCCGGCCAGCAGATCCGGGTCGACGACCGGCAGCTCGGCGTTGTCGACCAGGCTGACCTTGGCGTCCTCGCCGCGCAGCATCGTCACCAGGCCCTCGCCGTCGTCGCCGTCGGCGCCGGAGTCGGCCACGGCCCGGATCAGGTTGTCCACGACGTGGTCCATGCGCTCGCGCTGGGCGGCGAGGACGGCCTTGTGCCGGCGGGTGCGCCTGGCCGCCTCCGGATCGCCGACGCGCTGCCGCGCCGCGTCCAGGAGCGGCAGGTCGGACACCGTCCAGGCCTGGGCCTGTGAGCGCTGCAGCCGCGTCACCTCGTCCGGCTTCAGCCACGGGGCGCACATCCGCAGGTAGGCGGGCACCGTCCACAGGTCCCCGACGAGGTCGCTCGCCTCGAGCAGCGGCCACGCCCGGTTGAAGGCCGTCGCCAGCTCCCTGTTCTGCAGCAGCGACTTGCGCAGCAGCGCGGGCGGGGCGTCGCCGTCGTGCTTGTCCATCAGGATCGTGAGCAGTTCCTCCCAGACCTGTTCGCGCGCCTCGTTGTGCGGCGTGCCCGGTTCCGCCGCGTCGAACGCGACGGCCCAGTCGTCGGCGCTCAGCCGGACGTCGGACCAGTGGGTGGTGACCGTCATCCCCTCGGAGGGCGGTTCCTCGTAGAACGCGACGGCCTTCTCGATCGCCTCCACGAGATCCGCGGACGACTTCAGCCGGGCCGCCTCCGGGTCGGCCTCGGGCTGCGCCTGGGCGCCCTCGGCGACGAGGTCCCGCAGGGTGCACGTCTGCACCCCCTCCTCGCCGAGACTGGGCAGCACGTCGGCGACGTAGGCGAGGTAGGGCCGGTGCGGGCCGACGAACAGCACGCCTCCCCGGCGGTGGCCGAGGCGGGGGTCGGAATAGAGGAGGTAGGCGGAACGGTGCAGCGCGACGACGGTCTTGCCCGTTCCCGGGCCGCCGTCGACCACCAGGGCGCCGCGTGAGCTCGCCCGGATGACGGCGTCCTGGTCGGCCTGGATGGTGCCGAGCACGTCCCGCATCCGGGCCGAGCGGTTGCCGCCCAGGCTGGCGATGAACGCGGACTGGTCGTCGAGCGCCGCATGCCCGGCGAACCCGTCCGCCGTGAACACCTCGTCCCAGTAGTCGCTGATCCGGCCGTTGGTCCAGCGGTACCGGCGGCGGCTGGCCAGGCCCATCGGGTTGGCGTGGGTGGCTCCGAAGAACGGCTCGGCCGCGGGGGAGCGCCAGTCGAGCAGCAGCCGCCGCCCCGCGCTGTCGGTGAGTCCGAGCCGTCCGACGTACACGGGCTCGCCGTCGTCGCCGACCATGTGCCCGAGGCACAGGTCCAGCCCGAAGCGGCGCAGGGCGCGCAGCCGAGCGGTCAGCCGGTGGATCTCCGTGTCGCGGTCCATCGCCCCCCGACCGAGTCCGCCGGGCGCCCTGCGCTCGGCGTCGAGGCGGTCGGACACGTCGGCGATCGACTGCTCCAGACACTCCGCGACGGCCGCGAAGTGCCGCTCGTCGCCGGCGATCAGCTTCGGGTCGGCCTTGTGGGACAGCCGCTCGGGAAGGTCGAAGGCCCCGGTGGTCAGGGGGGTCACGTCATCAGCTCCGATATGAGATCGCTTGCGACCGCGGTGGTCCGTGCCGCCGGGGTACGCCCATTCTCGTGCTTCTCGTAGGTCTCGTGTTCTCGTCTTCACCCGCGGGTGCCGGCCACCCGTCCGCGCGCGGGTCCGGGCTCGGGCCCAGGTCGGAGATTCTGCGTCATGACGGGGGCCTTGCCGCAAGCCCCCCGGTGCGCTATATGTTGAACATGGCAAGGAGTGCGTGACCTCCTTGCCTTTGTCGTTTCCTTCCCTCCCCGCGTCCGGCCGCCGTCCGGTCAGGCCACCAGGCGGTCGTGGACCGCGCGCAGCCCGTCGACCGTCTCCCGGTCGGCCGGCCGCAACGGCGCGCGGACCGGGCCGGACGGAAGACCCAGGTCGCCCAGGAGAGCCTTGGCGGTGACGGCCCCGGGCAGGCCCGACGCCATCATGGCCTCCACCAGCTCGGTGGCCTCCCGCTGCCGCCGGGCGGCTGAGGCGGTGTCCCCGGCGTCGAAGGCGTCCAGGACGGCCCGGAGCCGGTCCGGGACCACGTTCGCGACCGTGCTGACATAGCCCGCCGCACCGACCGCGTACAGCGCGAGGTTGTGCTCGTCGCAGCCCGCGTAATACGCCAGCCCGGTGCGCGCGAGCACCTTCTGGACGCCGAGGAAATCGTAGGAGCAGTCCTTCACCGCGACGATCCGGGGGTGCTCGGCGAGCCGGAGCATCGTGTCCGGCTCGATCCGGGTGCCGGTGCGCCCCGGGATGTCGTACAGCATCACCGGCAGTGCGGACGCGTCCGCGACCTCCCGGAAGTGGGCTTCGACGGCGTCCTGCGGGGGCCTGCTGTAGTAGGGGGTGACCACGAGGACCCCGTCCGCCCCCGCCTTCTCGGCGGCCCGCGCGAGTTCGACGGTGTGGCGGGTGTCGGAGGTGCCCACCCCCGTCACGATCGACGCCCGGTCGCCGACCGCCTCCCGTACCGCCGCCACCAGCTCCGCCTTCTCGGCGTCCGACGTCGTCGGCGACTCGCCCGTGGTGCCCGAGAGGACCAGTCCGTCGCAGCCCGCGGACACCAGCCGGTCGGCCAGCCGCTGCGCGCCGTCGCGATCGAGCGATCCGGAGCCGGTGAAGGGCGTGACCATCGCGCAGAGGGCCCGGCCGAAGACGGCCGCGCGGGACGGGAGGGGCGTCGGAGCGCCGGGTGAGGAGGCTGAGGCTGTCGTCATGGCAGCAGTCTCCGGCCCACGACAGTGAAGCTCTACTTAATTCTCCTACGAGATATGTGTAAGGGTTGCTGCGATGTGGACGGTCAGCCCTCGCCGCCGGGTGCTCTCCGGTGCTCTCGGGCGCTCCCCGGTGCTTCTCCCGTGCTCCCGACCGCCCCCGCGCGGCCGTCCGCCGCATGGGTAGTGCGCACCCGCCGGGGTACCCGAATGTCTCCGGAAACCGAGAGGAGGCGGAGCACCGTGACCGGCACCACGGACGTCCGGCCCGTCCAGGACGGGCATCACACGGTCGGCGAACTCGTCGGCCAGGCCACCGAACAGCTCTCCCAACTCGTACGACAGGAACTGGCCCTGGCCAAGGAGGAGTTCGCCGAGAAGGGGCGGCGCGCCGGCCGCGGCGGCGGTCTCCTCGGCGCCGCGGGAGCGTTCGGCTACGCCGGTCTCCTCGCCCTCGCCGGCACGGCCGTGGCCGCCCTTTCGCTGGTGCTGCCCGTCTGGGCGGCGGCGCTCGTCGTGACGGCGGTGCTGTTCGTGATCGCCGCCGTGCTGGGCGCGGCCGGCCGTGCCCAGCTGCGCCGGGCGGCTCCGCCGACCCCCGAGCAGACGCTCGGCAGCGTCAGGGCCGACGTCGAGGAGATCAAGGAAAGGGCACACCGATGACGGACGGGACGGCGGCCGACCTGCGTCGGCAGATCGAGCAGACCCGGCATCAACTGGGTGAGACGGTAGAGGAGTTGGCGGCCAAGGCCGATGTGCGCGGACGCGCTCGGGCCCGTGCCGCCGACCTCAGGGACCGCGCGGGCGCGATGACCGTGCAGCTGCGCAGCTCGGCCGCCGAGGCCGGGCGTCATGTGCAGGAACGCGCGAATCGCGCCGGTCACGCGGTCCAGGGGCGGGCGAGCCGGGCCGGGCACACCGTCCAGGAGACGGCCGTGCGGGCCGGGCACACCGCCCAGGACCGGGCGGTGCAGGCCCGCCACGACCTCCGGGGGAAGGCGTCGGACGTGGGGCGCACCGCCGAGGGCTCGGCCCCTGCCGCGCTGCGCGCGCCCGTGGGGTTCGCGCGGCGGCATCCGTGGCCGGTGGTGATCGCGGGCGCCGCGGCGGTGGCCCTCGTGGTGGCCGGGGCGAGGGGCAGGAGCAGCGCGAAGCGCTGGAAGCGCTGACGCGGCCCGCCGTCCGCCGTCGCCGTCGGCCCGCGGGGCGTCGTAAGGCGCCCCTCCGCGGGGCGCGCGCCGGCATCGACGCCCGGCGCGCACGGCAGGCGTACCGGCGCATGGAGTGAGGCCCGGCGCCCGCGACCAGCGGGCGCCGGGCCTCCTTTCCGCTCTCTCGCCGAAAACTTGGATCGTCTGGACCGACCGGACGTGGGGGGTTACGGCTCGAAGCGCAGCACCTGCGGGTCGTGGTCGCTGACCTGGTCGTGGAACTCCGAGTTGATGTGCACGCTGTCGTACGCGAAGTCGCAGCTCCGGCGGATCGACGGACTCACCAGGATCTGGTCCAGGACCTGCTGGTTGCCCTGGTAGTCGTAGGTGTAACGCTCGCTCTTCGGCAGCGACTTGATCGCCGACCACAGCTCGCCGCCGCCCTCGAGGATCTTCGCGGTGTCGGAGAACTCGAAGTCGTTCATGTCGCCGAGGGCGACGACGTCCGCGTTCTTCTGGACGTCCAGGATGCTCTTGACGAACGCGTTGACCAGCGTGGCCTGGGCGTGACGCTGGATCTCCGAGCTGCGCACCACCGGCTGGTACTGCGACGTCAGACCCTGGTCGCCGCCCTTGGAGTTGAGGTGGTTGGCGATCACGAAGACCGTCCTGCCGCGGAAGACGAACTCGCCCGCGAGCGGCTTGCGGCTGGACTTCCAGGCGGTGTCGCCCGGCGCGACGCGACCGGGGGACGCCGTCAGCTGCGCCTTGCCGTGCACCTTGGCCACGCCCACCGCGGTGGTGGAGTCGCCGCCCGCGCGGTCCGTGAAGGACACCCGCTCCGGGTTGAAGAGGAACACCTGGCGGATGTTGCCGCCCGGCTCGCCGCCGTCCTGGTCGTTGACCGGGTCGATGGAGCGCCAGTCGTACGTCGGGCCGCCGGCCGCGACGATCGCGTCGATCAGCTTGTTCACCGTCGCGCCGGCGGTGACCGTGCCGTCGTCCTTGGCGCCGTTGTCGTCCTGGATCTCCTCCAGGGACACGATGTCGGGTGACTGCAGGTTGTTCACGATCGCGGCGGCGTGCGCCTCGAACGTGGTGTCGGAGGGGTCGAGGTTCTCGACGTTGTACGTCGCGACCGCGAGCTCGCCCCGCTTCTGCTTGTGCGTCGTCTCCCGCTGCAGGCCGCCGCTCTTCAGCGTGCCGAGCCGGCCGGCGACGAGCGTGTAGCCGCCGAACTGGTTGTAGTCCAGGGGGCCCTCGGTGACGCCGGCGAGGGTGTCGCCGACGTTCGCGACGGGGAAGTCGGCGGTCGCGCCCAACGACTGGATCTGCAGCCGGCCGGTGTTCTGCGACGTGTAGGAGCCGTAGAGCGCGCCACCGCGGCGGGTGGCGTTCTCGCGCGGCTTCACCGTGACCCACAGCTCGCTGTACGGGTCGGTGGCGGTCACCACGCGAGCGTCGGCGACCTGCACGTTCATGCCCTCGAGGGACTCGTAGTAGTCCAGGGCGTACGTGCCGGGCTGCAGCGGCAGACCGTTGACGGAGCCGCCGGCGGCGGCGTCCCCGGCCGGGGCGTACGCGGCCGGGACCGACCTCGCGTCGACGACGGTCGCGGCCGGGACCGCGTTGCCGCCGGACACGACCGTCACCGTGGGCTTGGTGATCTCCGTGACCGACTGGTTGCCGCTCGACGCGCCGCCGGGCACGTATTCCGAGACGGTGCCGGTGACCGTGACGGAGTCGCCGACGGCGACCTTCGGGGCGGAGCTGGTGAAGACGAAGACGCCCTCACTGGTGGCGGGGTCGGCGTCCGGGTTCGGATCCTGGATCCAGAACCCCTTGGACGAGCCGTAGGTGCGCACGCCGGTGACGATTCCGGCCACACCCGTGACCGCCTTGCCGGCGTAGGGCGATATCCGGGTCGTGCCCTGGATGTCGTGAATGGCCACCGTGTCCGCCTGTGCGGGTGCGCCGAGGGCGACGGTGGAGGCCGCGGAACAGACGGCGGCGACGGTGAGCGCGGCGAGACGCGCGGACTTCTTGCTCGGCAACGGAATCCCTCCGGGGACGTACGTGAGCGCCGGGACGAGGGTGGAGCACGGAACGGGGGGCCGCGACCGGCGAGGCCGTGCGCGACGCGCGTAGAAACACAGTGAACACCTGTCCAGTGGATTTCTACGCGCGTCAATCTCCTGCCTGCTCAGGCCAGTTGTCAAGGTTTCAGCCATGTACGCGGGCCGACGGGGAGATGAACCGGGCGGCATGGGCCCATATCCGTCTAGGCTGAGTGGCCCAGTGGCCCCTGCGGCCGGCGGCACCACGCGCCCTAGGAGAACCAGCCGATGTCAGACAGCTCCCCCCTGCCGCCGGTGCGGCTGCACCCCGAAGCGGAGCTGGCGCGCGACGCCCTGTCCACGCCCCTGCTCTCCCGGGCCGCCCTGCTCGCCCGCTGGGCCGGTCCCGGCACCCGCGTCGACGCCGGGGGCGCACTCGTCGAGGAGCAGCTCGCGGCGGCCGCCGAGGCGCTCGGCCTGACCGGGGAGGACGCCGCCGCCTACGCGAGCGAGGCCTGGCGGATCGCCGTGGACGCCGGGCTCGTCGAGGTCGTCGACGAGGAGGCCGGCACGGTCACGGCCGGCGAGGACCTGGCCCTGCTCACCGGCGGCGCCCCGCACGACGTCCTCGCCGTCTGGCTCGCCGCCCTGGAGACCGTGCTCGCCGAGGCGGCCGTCCCCGACCTCGACGAGCTGATGGAGGCGATGGACGAGGGCGGCCAGGTCGACTTCTCCCGGCTCGACTGGAACCCCGAGGCCGAGGCCGAGTTCCTCGACGGCGTGCTCGGCAACCTCTATCTGCTCACCGCCAGCGAGGACGGCCCCGGCGACGGAACCGTCCCGCTCCCCGCGCTCGCCGCCTCCATGATCATCCCCGGTGACATGGACGAGCCCACCAACGACGTCCTGGAGCAGGTCTCCGACGCGATGATGCGCCTCGACGACCAGTTCCGTCTGCTGGAGCCCATCGGCATCGTCGCCTACCGGCCCGTCGACGAGGCCCTGATGACGGACGCCGACGAGGAGCCCACCGCCCCCCTCGACGAAACCGACGTCTCCCGCTACGGCATGGTCCGCCTCACCCCGCTCGGCGTGTACGGACTGCGGGCCCGCCTGCAGGAGGCCGGATTCGACGCCCCGGCCGTCGGCGACCTCGCCGACAAGGGGGCCGACGCCCTCCTCGACGGCAGCGCGGCCTACGGCTCGCGCGCCGCGCTCGCCGAGACCGAGCACTGGCTCACCCGTCGCGAACCCCTCGCCGCCGCACGGGAGTTGCTGGCCGCCGCCCGCGGCTCCGACCCCGGCGCCCCGCTGCGCCGGCTGCGCTGCCAGCAGGCCCTGTCGCTCGTCGGCGGGCAGGCCGAACCCGCCGTGCGCGAGGTGCTCGACGACCCCGAACTCGGCGGTCTCGCCCGTGTCTGGCTGAGCGAACTCGGCGCGACCGACGTGCCCGCGCCCTCCGAGGAACTCGTCTTCTGGCTCACCGTCGACACCCTGGCCGCCCAGCTCGCCGCCGAGGGCAACTCCGAGGAGCTCCAGGCCCTCGTCGAAGGCCTGGCCCAGCAGCACGGCGGCTTCTTCGCGGCCGCCTGGCGCGTCGACCACCCGGCCACCGCGGACGTCCTGGAGGCGATGGGACGCCTGCACCCCGACAAGCGCATCGCCAAGGAAGCCCGCAAGGCCGCCTTCAAGGCGCGCTCGCAGCACGGCGGATAAGCGCCCGTCTTGGGGGCCTGCTGACGAGATCCGTACGGATTCATGGAAGCAGGTCCCCCGAAGCCGCCCACCGTTCAACTCCCGTTCAGGCATGGGCGGGACGGTGTCGCCGACCGGAGTCCGCCACCCTCCACGGCTCTTCCACCGTCTCAGGAGACACCATGTCGCTCACCCGCAGGGACTTCACCAGGCAATCCGCGGTCACCGGCGCCGGGATCGCGCTGGCGGGCAGCGTCGGCGCCCTCGCCAGCGCGCCGAACGCCCTCGCCGGCACGGACGCCGAGGACACCGCGGACGCCTCGGGCGAGCAGGCGGCCGCCGGACACCACGGGGTCGGCTACGGACCGCTGCTGCCCGACCCGGCCGGCCTCCTCGCGCTGCCCGCGGGCTTCACGTACCGCGTCGTCACCTACAGCGGCCGGACCACGCTGGAGTCCGGCGAGATCACCCCGTCCAACCACGACGGCACCGCCGCCTTCTGCGGCCCGCGCGGCGCGACCCTGCTCGTCAACAACCATGAGCTCAAGGGCCCGCGCGCCGGCTGGCAGTACCCGGTGCCCCTCACCGAGGGCCATGTCTACGACCCGGCCGCCGCCGGCGGCTGCACGGTCGTCGAGGTGCGCCCCGGCGGCCATGTCGCCGAGTGGGTCGGCATCGCCGGAACCTCCACCAACTGCGCGGGCGGAGCCACCCCGTGGGGCACCTGGCTCTCCGGCGAGGAGACCGAGGACAAGGCCGGCCAGAACGGCATGACCAAGGACCACGGCTACATCTTCGAGGTCGACCCCGCCGACCGCCGCGCCAACCGCGACCCGAGGCCCGTCAAGGCGTTCGGCCGGTACGCCCACGAGGCCGTCGTCATCGACCCCAAGCAAGGCCACGCCTACCTCACCGAGGACGCCTCGGGCCCCAACGGCCTGCTCTACCGCTGGACCCCGCCGGCCGGCTTCCGCCACGGCCGGGGCAAGCTGCGCACCCTCGCCGCCGACGCCGGCGTCCTGCAGGCCTTCAAGTGCTTCGACTCCGGCGGCCAGTTCGTCGACGACCTCTCCCGCGCCACGAAGATCGGCACCGTGTACGGCGTCGACTGGGTCGACGTCCCCGACCGCGACGCGAAGTCGGTGTCCGTGCGCAAGCAGTTCGCCGCCGGCCAGGTCACCCGCGCCCGCAAGCTGGAGGGCATGTGGTGGGGCGACGGCGGCACGTACGTCGTCTCCTCCTACGCCCGTGACGAGAGCCCCGTCCAGCACGACGGCGCCGTCTGGTTCTACGACCCGGGGCGCCGCACGCTGACCCTGAAGGTACTGCTCGGGGTGAACCCCGACCCGTCGGCCGACGGCGCCTTCGACGGCCCCGACAACATCACCGTCTCCCCCTACGGCGGCCTCGTCATCGCCGAGGACGGCGAGGGCGTCCAGCACCTCTTCGGCGCCACCGACAGCGGCCGCACCTACCCCATCGCCCGCAACGAGCTCAACATCGGCACCGCGGACAAGCCCGAATACAGCGAGTTCACCGGCGTCACCTTCTCGCCCGACGGCCACACCCTGTACGCCAACATCCAGACACCCGGAATCATGTTGGCCATCACCGGCCCCTGGAAGCGGCACAAGCGGTAAGCGACGACCGGGGATTAATTCGCTCGCCCCGTCCGCGGCCGCCCTCCTAAAGTGATGCCTGTCCAGGTGCGAAGGCAGGACCTACTTCCACTGATAATGGGGCGGCCGCGGGTTCGAATCCCGCCATCGGCACGACATGCCGGTGTAGCTCAGGGGCAGAGCACCTTGTCGGTTCCGCCGGCCTCGATCTCTGGACACCACAACTTCACAGCACCTTCCGGTGCGCGGGCTGCGGCTCCTTCTTTCCACAGAAATCCATGCCGCCGCCCACTTGATCTCGGGAGGCGCAGCATGAGGTGGGTGCCCGGTGCGCAGGCAACGGTTACTTCATTGGATCGGAGGGTCGCGGGTTCGAGTCCCGTCATCGACTTCAGGTCGGTGTAGCTCAGTCGGTAGAGCATCTGGCTAAGTCCGTCGCCGATCCCTGATCTCGGGCACCCTCCCTTTGTTGCGCCTCCCCGAAAAGCGAGTCGTCGAACGACGGACTCGATATCTCATGAATTCGGGGGAATTCACCATGGTGCGATTCAACGTCCGTGCCCGCAGGGCGCAGCCCGCCTCGCCCGTGACGACCACGGGCCGGGCGCTGCGCACCCACCAGGGCGGCCGGGGGCACGAGAGGGACGCCCGCTCCGAGCTCTTCCTGCTGGCGGTGGCGAACTTCGTCTCCCAGCAGACCTTCTACGAGACCGGCGCCGCCCGCGACGACCGCTTCGCCGCGCTGGTGCGCGAGCTCGCCGTCAGCGACCCGGTCTGGACGGCCGGCCTGCTGGGCTGGCTGCGCGGCGAGGGCAACCTCCGCACGGCCGCGATCGTCGGCGCCGCCGAGTACGTCCACGCGCGTCTGGCGGCGGGCGCCACCGACGGTCCCTCCAACCGGCAGGTCGTGGACAGCGTCCTGCAGCGGCCCGACGAGCCCGGCGAGCTGCTCGGGTACTGGACGGCGACGTACGGCAGCACCCTCCCCAAGCCCGTCAAGCGGGGCGTCGCCGACGCGGTGCGCCGGCTCTACAGCGCCCGCTCGCTGCTGAAGTACGACACCGCCGCCAAGGGGTACCGCTTCGGCGACATCCTCAACCTGGTGCACGCCTCGCCGGACCCGGCCAAGCCGTGGCAGGGCGACCTGTTCCGGTACGCCCTCGACCGCCGGCACCACCCCGAGACGGCCGAGCCGCCCCGGTCGCTGCCCGCGCTCGTGGCGCACCGCGATCTGATGGCGCTGCCGCCCGCCGAGCGGCGCGAGGTCGTGACCGGAGCGGACGGCGCGCGGCGCCTGGCCGAGGCGGGCATGACCTGGGAGGCGCTGGCGGGCTGGCTCCAGGGGCCGATGGACAAGGCCGCCTGGGAGGCGGTCGTCCCGTCCATGGGATCCATGGCGCTGGTCCGCAACCTGCGCAACTTCGACCAGGCCGGCGTCGGCGACGAGGTCGCCGCGCAGGTGGCGGCGAAGATCAGCGACCCGGCGGAGGTCGCGCGCTCGCGGCAGTTCCCGTTCCGGTACCTCGCCGCGTACCAGCACGCGCCCTCGCTGCGCTGGGCCTACCCGCTGGAGCAGGCGCTCGGTCACTCGCTGGCCAACGTGCCCGCCCTGCCGGGGCGGACGCTGGTGCTCGTCGACCGCTCGGGCTCGATGTTCTACGCGCGGTTGTCGGACCGGTCCGACCTCAACCGCGCCGACGCCGCGGCGATCTTCGGGACGGCGCTCGCACTGCGGGCGGCGGACGCGGACCTCGTCGAGTTCGGTACCACAAGCAACGCGATCAAGTTCCGTAAGGGGGAGTCTGTGCTGAAGATTCTGGAGCGTTTCGGTGACCTCGGCGGTACCGACACCACCGAGGCCGTGCGCCGGCACTACCGCGCGCACGACCGCGTGCTGATCGTCACCGACGAGCAGTTCGCCCCGAGCCGCCACGGCGGCCCGACCGAGCAGGTCCCGGCGCACGTGCCGGTCTACACGTGGAACCTGGCCGGGCACCGTGCGGGGCACGGCCCGTCCGGCACGGCGAACCGGCACACCTTCGGCGGTCTGTCGGACGCGGCGTTCCGGATGGTGCCGCTGCTGGAGGCGGCCGACGACACGAAGTGGCCGTGGGTGGCCTGAGAGCGGGCCGCGACCGGCCGAGCCGTGACACCTGGCAGCGGCCGATGAGCCGGTCGTCCCGCTCGTGTCGCGCCGGCAGGCCGAGGCCGTCGGCCAGGACCCTGGTCTCCAGGATTCCGGTCTCCAGGGCTCTGCTCTCCGGGACCCTGCTCTCTGGGCCCCTGCTCTCCGGGAGCCGGTAGCGGGCCGTCATGCCGAGGGGGCCGGGAGTCGTGGTGGTCCGCGACTCCCGGCCTCCCCACGTGTTCCCGGCGCTGTTCCGACCGTCCGCCGGTGGATGAGAAGGTGAGGATGCGGGCAGCGCGACCGGCCCCGGTCGTGGACCCGCGGCCGCTGGCGCGGCGAGCGGGGACGGTCTCCGTGGCGGTCGCCACCGGTGCGCAGCGACACGGTTCGCGAGGAGTGACTGGATGACGCGGGTCAGACCCATGCGCGCGGACGCTCGCCGCAACTACGAGCGCCTGCTCAAGGCGGCCGCGGAAGCCTTCGCCGAGCACGGCGAGGGCGCGTCCCTCGACGACGTCGCCAAGCGGGCGGGCGTCGGCTCCGGCACGCTGTACCGGCACTTCCCGACCCGGCAGGCGCTGCTGGAGGCGGCCTACCTCGACCGGATCGAGGCGCTCGCGGCGCGGGCCGACGCGCTCGCCGCGGAGCTGTCGCCCGGCGAGGCGCTGACGGCATGGCTCGACGAGCTGTGCGTCGGCACGATCCAGGTCCGCGGTATGAAGGCGCTGCTGGGCTCGGCGGTCACGGACGGCGGCGCGGCCGCGGTCACCGTCTGCGGCACGCGTGTGAAGGCGGCGGCGACCCGGCTGGTGGAGGCGGCGCAGCGCGAGGGCGCCCTGCGGCTGGACGTCGATCCGATGGACGTGCTGCGGCTCGCCCACGGCGTGGCGACGGCGTCGGAGCTGGCCAACGGTGACGGCGGGGTCATCCGCCGGTATGTGTCGCTGCTGACCGAGGGGCTGCGGCCGGTGCGGTGACCGCGACGGGCGCCCCCCGTGACGGCGGGCGCCCGTGGCCGAGCGGAGGGGGAGGGAGAGAGGGAGCGGGACGGCGCGGGGCCGCGTGCAGGCGGCTACAGGGTCTCGGCGCCCGGCTTCACCATGTTGCGCACCGTGCGCGCCTTCACGAACGTGCCGATCGCGGTCATCTCCCATTCGCCGGAGTACTGGCGGATCATCTTGGCCATCAGCACGCCCGTCTGCGGCTCGGCGCCGGTCAGGTCGAAGCGCACCAGCTCCTCCCCGGTGGCGGCGTCCAGCAGCCGGCAGTACGCCTTGGCGACCTCGGTGAACTTCTGGCCGGAGAAGGAGTTCACGGTGAAGACCAGACCGGTCACCTCCTGCGGGAGCCGGCCGAGGTCGACGACGATCACCTCGTCGTCCCCGCCGCCCTCGCCGGTGAGGTTGTCGCCGGAGTGCTTGATCGCGCCGTTCACGATGGAGAGCTTGCCGAAGTAGCAGCTGTCGATGTGGTTGCGCTGGGGACCGAAGGCGATGACCGAGGCGTCCAGGTCGATGTCCTTGCCGCGGAACGCGGGCTCCCAGCCGAGCCCCATCTTGACCTGGGAGAGCAGCGGGCGGCCGCCCTTCATCAGGGAGACGGTCTGGTTCTTCTGCAGGCTGACCCGGCCCTTGTCCAGGTTGATCTTCCCGGCGCCCGGCGCGGCGGCCGGCGGGGCCGGGGGAGCGGCGGGCGGCGCGGCGGGCGGCGCGGGCGTGGTCAGCCGCGGGTCGGCGGGCGGGGCCGACAGGGCCACCGGGGTCTGGATCGTCGGCTGCGGCGGGGCGACGGGCTGCGGCGGGGCGACGGGCGCCGGCTCCTCCACCGTGACGCCGAAGTCGGTGGCGATGCCGGCCAGGCCGTCTGCGTAGCCCTGGCCGACCGCGCGGGCCTTCCAGGCGCCGTTGCGCAGATAGATCTCCACCACCACCAGAGCCGTCTCCGCGCCGAGACCCGGGGGCGTGAAGGTGGCCAGCACGCTGCCGTCGTCCGCGCCCCGGATCGTCGCCGTCGGTTCGACGCCCTGGAACGTCTGCCCCGCGCCGTCCGGGCTCGCCGTGACGACGATCTTCTCGATGCCCGGGGGGACGGCGGCGGTGTCGACCGTGATCGCGTCGGGGGACGTGCCGCCGCCGGAGCGGTAGGTCACGCCCGGTCCGCTCGGCTGGTTGTAGAAGATGAAGTCGTCGTCGGAGCGCACCTTGCCGTCGGCGGTGAGCAGCAGGCCCGAAACGTCGAGCCGCACCGGGGCGGAGACGTCCACCGTCACGCGCGCGACCGGGAGAGGGATGTTCGAGCCGGGGGTCATAGCTGTCATGCCGGGTGAACGAACGAGACCACTTTGCCGTTCCCTTACCCGGGAGGCCCTCAGTACGGCCAGATCGGCGGGTCGCTGACGAAGTGGCCGCCCAGGTAGGCGTGGGCGATGTTCTCCGGGTCCAGCTCGCCCTGCTCGGCGACCAGTTTCTCGGCGTACGGCTCGGAGTCGTCCTGCGGCTCGTAGCCGAGGGCGCGCGCGGTCGACAGGTCCCACCACAGCCGGGTGTTGGCGGAGGAGCCGTAGACGACGGTGTGGCCGACGTTCTCGGCGGTCAGGGCCGCGTGGAGGAGGCGGGCGCCGTCGGCGGGGCTCATCCACACCGACAGCATGCGCACACTGGTCGGCTCGGCGAAGCAGGAGCCGATGCGCACCGAGACGCTCTCCAGGCCGTGCTTGTCCCAGTAGAGCTGGGCGAGGTCCTCGCCGAAGGACTTGGACAGGCCGTAGAACGTGTCGGGGCGGCGTGGGGTGTCGACCGGGATCAGGGGTTCCTCGCCCCGCGGGCGGGGGGTGAAGCCGACGGCGTGGTTGGAGGAGGCGAAGACGACGCGCTGCACGCCCTCGTCGTGGGCGGCCTCGTACAGGTTGTACGTACCCGCGATGTTGGCGGCGAGGATCTTCTCGAAGGGGGCTTCCAGGGAGATGCCCGCGAGGTGGATGATCGCGTCGACGCCCCGTACGGCCTCCCGGACCGCCGCCTTGTCGGCCAGGTCGGCGACGATCGCCTCCGGTGCGCCCTCGACCGGGCGCAGGTCGAACAGGCGCAGCTCGTAGCCGTAGGCCGGCAGCAGGTCCCGCATCAGGGTGCCGAGGCCGCCGGCGGCGCCGGTGAGCAGGACGGTGCGCGGAGCGGGCATCCTCGGGTCTCCTTGGATCACTTGAGCGGGCGGACGCATGCATGGCCGAAGTTCACATTCATGGACACGCTAAGGAGCGGCGGCGGTACCCGTCAAGTGTGCGACAGGAGTGCCAAAACTGCTGGTGTCTCGGGGGTTGGTCGGCTTGACCGGGCCAGATCGGGCACCTTAGCGTGAGCTTGTTCAGGAATATGGACACCGCTCAAGAATATGGACCCGGGAGAGCCCGTGACGTCAGCCCCGCTCGCCGCCCGCCTCCGCGTCCCCAGCGGGCCGCTGTTCTTCCCCGTCACCGCCTACGGCCCCGACGGCTCCCTCGACCTCGACGTCTTCCGCGCGCACGTCCGCCGCGGCGTCGAGGCGGGCGCCGCCGCCGTCTTCGCGGCCTGCGGGACCGGGGAGTTCCACGCGCTGGCACCGGAGGAGTTCGAGGCCTGCGTCCGGGCGGCGGTGCAGGAGACCGCCGGGCGGGCGCCGGTCGTCGCGGGCGCCGGTTACGGCACCGCGCTCGCCGTCCGCTACGCGCGGCTGGCCGAGTCGGCCGGGGCGGACGGCCTGCTCGCCATGCCGCCCTACCTCGTCGTCGCCGCTCAGGAGGGCCTGCTGCGGCACTACCGGTCGGTGGCGGCCGCGACCTCCCTGCCCGTGATCGTCTACCAGCGCGACAACGCCGTCTTCACCCCGGAGAGCGTCGTCGAACTCGCCCGGACCGAGGGGATCGTCGGCCTCAAGGACGGCCTCGGCGACCTCGACCTGATGCAGCGGATCATCAGCGCCGTGCGCACCGAGGTCCCCGGCGACTTCCTCTACTTCAACGGCCTGCCGACCGCCGAACAGACCCAGCTCGCCTACCGCGCCCTCGGCGTCACCCTCTACTCCTCGGCCGTGTTCTGCTTCGCCCCCGAGATCGCCCTCGCCTTCCACCGGGCGCTCACCACCGGCGACGACGGCACCGTCCACCGCCTCCTCGACGGCTTCTACCGGCCGTTCGTCGAACTGCGCGCCCAGGGCCGCGGGTACGCCGTCTCGCTCGTCAAGGCCGCGGTCCGGCTGCGCGGGCTCGACGTCGGCGAGGTCCGCCCGCCGCTGCACGAACCGAGCGAGGAACATGTCAAACAGCTCGCCCTGGTGATGGAGCGCGGCTACGCGCTGCTGGAGGAGGACAAGTAGTGAAGGCGTCGACTTTCGTCTACCCCTGGGACGTCACCGGCGACCCCGGCGCGCCGGCCCGGATCGCCTCGCTCGGCGTGGAGCAGGTGACCCTCGCGGCGGCCTACCACTCCACCCGCGCCCTGACCCCGCGCCACCCGCGGCACCGCATCGTCACCGCCGAGCACGCGGCCGTGCTCTACCCGCCGGACGGCCGCTGGGAGGGGCGCGCCCTGCGCCCGTACCCGGCCGGCGACTGGGCCCCCGGCGACGCCTACGGCGAGGCCGCCGAGGCGCTCGCCGCGGCCGGGCTGGAGGTGCACTCCTGGGTGGTCCTCGCGCACAACTCCCGCCTGGGCGCGGAGCATCCGGACACCTCGGTGGTCAACGCCTACGGCGACCGCTACCCCTGGGCGCCCTGCGTCGCGCAGCCCGCCACCCGCGCGTACCTGGCCGACCTGGCCGCCGAGGCCGCCGTGCGACCCGGCGCGGCCGGCGCCGAGCTGGAGTCCCTCGGCTGGTACGGCCTGCAGCACCTGCACGCCCACGACAAGACCGGCGGCGTCGGCCTCGGCGACGCGGGCCAGTACCTGATGGCGCTCTGCTTCTGCCCCGCCTGCCGGGCCGGCTACGGCGCACAGGGGCTGGACGCCGACGCGCTCGCCGCCGCCGTCCGGGAGGCGCTGGAGCCGCTGTGGCGGGGGGCGCCGGACGACCAGGGCTGGACCGGCGTCGAGAAACTCCTCGGGGAGGACATGGCCGCGGCCACGCGCGCGTGGCGCGACGAACGGGCCCGCACCCTCCAGGAGGCGGCCGTGGCCGCCGTCCGGGCGGCCGCGCCCGCGGGCTTCCAGGTCCTGCTGCACGCGGACCCCGTGACGTACCACGTCGGCGCCAACGCGGGCGTCGACCCGGCGCACATCCTGTCCGTCGCGGACGGAGTCGTGGTGCCCTGCGCCGACGGGCCCGGCCTGCTGACGCCCTTCGCCGCACAGGAACGTGAGGGCGCGGTCCTCGCCGCCAACTTCGGCGTCGTCTCCGGCATGGGGGGCAGTCCGGGCACGCTGACCGCCGACATGGCCCGCGCTCGCGAACTCGGCGCCACCGAAGCCCGGCTGTACCACGCGGGACTGGCGTCGGACGCCGACCTGGAGGCGGTCCGCGAGGCACTCGCCTCACGCTGACCGGTCGCGCGGACGCGGCGGCACGCCGGGACCGCAACCGGGGGCGACGCGGCGGGAGTCGGGCGCAGACCGCCGCGCCCGGGGCGCGGGGCCCGGCGCCCCGGGCCTGGCGTGCCGCATGCGGCGGTCTGCGGTGCGGGTCGTCGAGGTCCGATGGTCGAGGTCCGGGCGTCGAGGTCCGATGGTCGAGGTCCGATGGTCGAGGTCCGATGGTCGAGGTCCGGGGCTTCTCACGCCGGGTCGGCGTCGGGCGGGGCCGCGGACGCGGTGCGTGCGGCGCCCTCATCGGCCTGCGCGGGGGCTCGCAGCAGGGGGAGGACCGCCGTCAGCCGGGCCAGGCCCAGCGCGAGCAACAGCGGCTGGTACGGGAGGAGTTCGACCAGGCCCGCACCCATCGCCAGACCGACCGCGTTCGGCGCGTAGAGCAGGGTGCCGGCCGTGGCGGTGACCCGGCCGAGCAGCGCGTCCGGGGTCCGCTGTTGCACGGCGGTCAGCGCGGCGATCAGGGCGCAGGGCAGGCCCGCCCCGATCGCGGCGCCGCACATCAGGGCCACGGGGTCCGAGGGGACGGCCTGGGCGACGACCGCGACGGCCGTGAGGGCGATTCCGCACGCGGCGAACCGGCGCGCGCCCAGTCGCCGCAGCGCCGGCCCCGAGACCAGCCCCACCACGACAGATCCGCCCCCCTGTGCGGCGTAGAGCACGCCCATGTAAGCGGGGGAGTGGCCGAGTCCCTCGACGACGGCGTAGAGCAGCGGCGCGCCGAGACCCGCGAACAGCATCGTCGTGCCGCCCGCCACGACCAGCGGGCGCAGGTCGGGATGCCCCCACAGGAAGCGGGCGCCCCCGGCGGTCTGCGCCCGCCAGTGGCCGGCGACCCGCCGCGGCCGTTCCTCACGGACCCGCATACATCCGTACAGTCCGGCCGCGCACACGAACGTGGCCGCGTCCAGCAGTGCCACGCCGTGGCCGCCGTAGGCCGCGTACACGACCGCGCCGGTGGGCGGGGCCACCAGTTTCATGCCCTCGGTGAGCGTCATGCGCAGCCCGTTATAGTCGCCGAGCAGCTCCGGGGCCACGACGGCGGCGACGAGCGCGGACTCGGCCGCGTCGACCACGACGGAGGCGGCGCCGTACAGGAACAGCACCGCGAACAGCAGCCACAGCCGGTCGGGCGAGTCCACGGCGAGCACGCTGAGCAGCAGGGCCGCCGGGCCCAGGGTGAAGGCGACGAGCAGGGGGCGCCGGCGGGTGCGGTCGGCGAGGGAGCCCAGCAGCGGGGCCAGCAGCGTGGGCGCCCACAGCGCCAGTACGCACAGCGCGGCGAGCCCGTTCGAGCCGGTGAGGTCCTTGACCCACACGCCGGACGCCAGCCAGAGCGCCGAGGTGCCGAAGCCGGACACCGCCGACACGGCCAGGCAGAGCGCCGCGTCGCGGTCCCGCAGGACCCGTACCACGGACCAGTTGTTCGTCATGCCTGGTCATCGTGGGTCTAAGGAGACCCTCGCCGCATCGGGCAGGTGCCCTACCCGGGGGCCGCGATGAGTTTCCGGCGCGCGGACGGTCTCTCTCACATGACCGACACGACGACGACCTTCGACCTCGGGCCCCAGGCCCGGATCATCGCGCGCCTCGCGGACGGCGTGCGCGACGAGCAGCTCGCGCACGGGACGCCCTGCCCGGGCTGCGCCGTGCGCAATCTGCTCGGACACCTCACCGGTCTGTCCGTCGCCTTCCGGGACGCGGCCCGCAAGGACCTCGGCCCCACGACCGACACCCCGCCCGACGCGGCCGCGCCCGACATCGGCCCCGGCTGGCGCGGGGAACTGGCCGAAGCCCTCGACGCCCTCGTCGACGCCTGGCGCGACCCGGCCGCCCGGACCGGCATGACCCGCGCGGGCGGCGTGGACCTGCCCGGCGCGGTCGCCGCCGCCGTCGTCGCCGACGAACTGGTGATCCACGGCTGGGACCTGGCCCGGGCGACCGGCCAGGAGTACGACCCCGACCCGGCGGCGCTGTCCGCGGCCCACGGATTCCTGGCCGCCGCGGCCGACGGCGCCTCCGGCGCGGGCCCCTTCGGACCCGTGGTCCCCGTCCCGCAGGACGCCTCGCTGCTCGACCGGGCGCTCGGACTGAGCGGACGCGATCCGGGGTGGACGCCCCGTTCGTAGCGACGGGTGCATGCGGGGGCGGACGCCCCCGGGCACCCGCCCGCATGTGCGGGCCCGGGCGTCAGGAGCCCGGGGCGAGCCGTGGACGCCGGCGGGCGGTTGCCGTGGACGGACGCATTCAGGGCGCGTCCGGCGGGAGCGAAACGTACGCTCCCCACCATGCCCCTCAGCCTCACCGTCCTCGGCACCGCCTCTCCGCACCCGGGGCCGGGCCGCCCCTGCTCCGGGTATCTGCTGCGCGGCGCGGGGGCGGAGGTCTGGGTGGACGCGGGACCCGGCACGTTCGCGCAGTTGCAGCGGCACACGGACCCCGACCGGCTCACGGCGATCTGGATCTCCCACCTGCACGTCGACCACAGCGCGGACCTCCTCGCCGCCGCCTACGCGTTCGCCTTCGGCGGGATGACCCCGCCGGCCCCGATCCCGGTGTACGCGCCGCTCGACTGCGCCCGGCGGCTGGCCGGCTTCCTGGGCCGGTCGGACGTACGGTTCCTCAGCGAGTACCTCGACTTCAGGCCGCTGTTCGACGGGCACACCGTCCGGCACTGGAACCTGCGCCTCACCTCGCGCGCGGTGGCCCACGACGTCGAGGCGTACGCCCTGCGCGTCGAGTGCCAGGGCAGCGTCCTCGCGTACTCCGGTGACACCGGGCCGTGCGACGCGCTCACCGAGCTGGCCTCGGGGGCCGACCTGTTCCTGTGCGAGGCGGACCTCGACCGGCATCGCGAAGGCGAACACGAGCAGCCGGTGCACCTCACGCCCGAGGAGGCCGGTGAGGCCGCCCGCAAGGCGGGGGTGCGCGAGCTGTACGTCACCCACGTCGGCCCGACGCTGACGCGGGAGGCGGCGACCGCACGTGCCGCCGCCGTCTTCGAGGGCCCCACCCGCACGGCGCGCGAGGGCGAGACCATCCCCTTCTGACCCCACTTGTGTCCCCTTGCGCCCCGGCAACCTCGACTTCCTCTGCCGGAAGCATTGACGAAACCCGGGGCCCCTCCTACCTTCAACGCGTCGTACTTCGTACGTCATATATGAGACGCGATATGCGAGATCCGAGAGCGGATACGCGACTTCCGAGAGGCGCGCATGACCTCTGTGCCCACGCCGATCCCGTCCCGCACGCAGTACGTGCTGGAGGAGATCAAACGCCGCATCCTCACCGGGCGGCTGACGCCCGGTCAGGCTCTGGTCGAGACCGAGCTCGCCGCGCAGTTCGGGGTCTCCAAGACCCCGGTGCGCGAGGCGCTCAAGACCCTGGCCGGCACCGGCCTGGTCGTCATGAGCCAGTACAAGGGCGTCACGGTGCGCATGGTGGACGCCGACATGGCGCGCGAGGTCTACGACGTACGCCTGCTCCTCGAACCCGAGGCGCTCAGGCGGGCCGTGCGCCGGGGCGCCTCCCTGGACGCCGCACGCGAGGCGCTGACGATGGCCGACGAGGCCGCCGACACCGCCGAACGGTCCCTGGCCAACCGGGAGTTCCACCGCGCCCTGTATCTGCCGTGCGGCAACCCGCTGCTCGGCCGGATGCTCGACGAGGTCCGCGACCAGGCCGCCCTGGTCTCCGCCGTCGCCTGGGCGGCCTCGCCCTCCTGGGAGCGGGAGGCCGGCGAGCACCGCGAGATCCTGCGCCTCGCCCTGGCCGGCGACGCGGACGGCGCGGCCCGCGCCCTGCACGCCCACATCGCGTCCTTCGTGCACCGGGCGTTCCCCGACGCGGCCGGGGCGGACGCCCTCGAAGAGGCTCCGGCCGAGGAAGGTCAGCGATGAGCGGCGTGACGTTCGAGACCCAGCGTGCGGCCCTGGCCGACGTGGTGGCCATCCCGGTGACCCCGTTCGCCGAGGACGGCGCCGTCGACCGCGGCGCACACCGGGCCCTGGTGCGCCGGCTGCTCGACGGCGGGATCACCACCCTCACCCCGAACGGCAACACCGGCGAGTTCTACGCCCTCACCCCCGAGGAGCGCCGCCTGGTCGCCGAGCTGACCGTCGACGAGGCGGGGGAGCGTGCCGTGATCCTCGCCGGCGTCGGGCACGACCTGCCGACCGCCGTCGCCTCCGCCCGGCACGCCCGGGAGCTGGGCGCGCAGATGGTGATGGTCCATCAGCCCGTGCACCCCTACGTCTCGCAGAGCGGCTGGGTCGACTACCACCGGGCCATCGCCGGGGCCGTGCCCGAACTCGGCGTCGTCCCGTACATCCGCAACGCGCAGCTGCACGGCGAGCGACTGGCCGAGCTCGCCGACGACTGTCCGAACGTCATCGGCGTCAAGTACGCCGTCCCGGACGCCGCCCGCTTCGCGGCGTTCGCGCGCGACGCAGGCCTGGAGCGCTTCGTCTGGGTCGCCGGTCTCGCCGAGCCCTACGCGCCCTCCTACTTCTCCGCGGGCGCCACCGGCTTCACCTCGGGCCTGGTGAACGTCGCCCCGGCCGTCTCGCTGAACATGATCGAAGCGCTTCGATCAGGGGACTACCCGGCGGCGATGAAGGTGTGGGAACAGATCAGACGGTTCGAGGAGCTGCGGGCCGCCAACGGCTCCGCCGACAACGTCACCGTCGTCAAGGAGGCCCTTGCCTCACTCGGCCTGTGCCGGCGTGAGGTGCGTCCGCCGAGCCGGGCGCTGCCCGAGGGCGAGCGGTCCGAGGTCGCCGCGATAGCAGCGGGATGGTCCATATGAAGCGCTTCGACGATCAGGCCGGGAAACGCCCCGAGGAGCTCAGGAGCCATCAGTGGTACGGCGCGGAGGGCCTGCGTTCCTTCAGCCACCGCGCCCGCACCCGCCAGCTCGGCTACCTCCCCGAGGAGCACCTCGGCAAGCCCGTCATCGCGATCCTCAACACCTGGTCCGACATCAATCCCTGCCACGTCCACCTGCGCGACCGCGCGCAGGCCGTGAAGCGGGGCGTGTGGCAGGCGGGCGGCTTCCCCCTGGAGTTCCCGGTCTCCACGCTGAGCGAGACCTTCCAGAAGCCGACCCCGATGCTCTACCGCAACCTGCTGGCGATGGAGACCGAGGAGCTGCTGCGCTCCTACCCGGTCGACGGCGCCGTGCTGATGGGCGGCTGCGACAAGACCACCCCGGCCCTGCTGATGGGCGCGGCGAGCGTCGACCTGCCGGCCGTCTTCGTGCCCGCCGGGCCCATGCTGCCGGGCCACTGGCGCAGCGAGGTCCTCGGCTCGGGCACGGACATGTGGAAGTACTGGGACGACCGGCGGGCCGGCCTCATCGGCGACTGCGAGCTCGCCGAGCTGGAGAGCGGCCTCGCCCGCTCGCCGGGCCACTGCATGACGATGGGCACCGCGTCCACGCTGACGGCCGCGGCGGAGGCGCTGGGCGTGACGGTGCCGGGGGCGTCGAGCATCCCGGCCGTGGACTCCGGGCACGACCGGATGGCGGCCGCCGCCGGTCTGCGCATCGTCGAACTCGTCCACCGCGGGCGCCGGCTGAGCGACATCCTCACGGCGGACGCCTTCGAGGACGCGGTGACGACCGTCCTGGGCCTCGGCGGCTCGACCAACGCGGTCATCCATCTGATCGCCATGGCGGGCCGCGCGGGCGTCGAGCTCACCCTCGACGACTTCGACCGCGTCGCCCGCACGGTCCCCGTCCTCGCCAACGTCCGGCCCGGCGGCGAGAAGTACCTCATGGAGGACTTCCACTTCGCCGGCGGCCTGCCCGGCTTCCTCTCCCGGATCACGGACCTGCTCCATCTGGACCGGCCGACCGTCTCGCACGACACGATGCGCGAGCAGCTCGCCGGCGCCCGGGTGCACGACGACGACGTGATCCGCCCCCGGGACAACCCGGTGGCGGGCGAAGGCGGGGTCGCCGTGCTGCGGGGCAACCTCTGCCCGGACGGCGCGGTCATCAAGCACATCGCCGCCGAGCCCCACCTGCTCAAGCACACCGGTCCCGCGGTCGTCTTCGACGACTACCGGACCATGCAGCGCACCATCAACGACCCCGGGCTGGGGATCACCGCCGACACCGTCCTGGTCCTGCGGGGCTCCGGCCCCAAGGGCGGCCCGGGCATGCCCGAGTACGGCATGCTGCCCATCCCCGACCACCTGCTCAAGCAGGGGGTGCGGGACATGGTGCGCATCTCCGACGCCCGGATGAGCGGGACGAGTTACGGCGCGTGCGTGCTGCACGTGGCGCCCGAGTCGTACGTCGGCGGGCCCCTCGCCCTGGTCCGCACGGGCGACTCGATCACCCTCGACGTCGAGGCCCGCTCCCTGCGGCTCCATGTGGACGACGAGGAGCTGGAGCGGCGCAGGGCGCGGTGGACGCCGCCGCCCACCCGGTTCGAGCGCGGCTACGGCGCGCTCTACAACGAACAGATCACCCAGGCCGACACCGGCTGCGACTTCGCGTTCCTGGCCCGCCCCGGCAAGGTCGCGGACCCCTACGCGGGCTGACCGCCGGCTCGGGAGCGCACACGCCTGCCCATGCAGAAAGCGCTTCACCCGCACGGCGGCGCACCGCACGCGACCGCACGACGACGGACAGCACGACGCACGGACAGCACGACGGACAACGCACGCGAACGCTCGCCGCACCGAGAAACGCGCCGAGAAACGCATCGAAAGACGCGCCGAGAAACGCACTGAAAGGCGCACTGAAAGACGCGCCGAGAAACGCGCCGAGAGACGCACCGAGAACGGAGAACTGTCATGGCCCAAGCCGCAGCGGTGGCGAAACCGCCGGCGCCGCCCCGGCGGCGCCGTGCCTCCGCCACGCCCTGCAGGCTGCCGTACCTGCTGATCGCGCCGGCGGCCCTGCTGATGCTGGGCTTCATCGCCTACCCGGTCGTCAGCGTCTTCTACTACAGCCTGCAGAACTTCAACCCCACCAAGCCGTGGCGCAACGGCTACGCGGGCTTCGACAACTTCGTCCGGATCTTCACCGAGGACTCGCAGTTCCGGGACACGCTGACCTTCAGCGCGAAGTGGGTGTTCGTCGAGGTCGGACTCCAGCTGCTGTTCGGCCTGGCGCTGGCGCTGATCGTGAACCAGACCTTCGCCGGACGGGCGCTCGGCCGCGCGCTGGTGTTCTCGCCCTGGGCCGTCTCGGGCGTGCTGACCTCCGCGATCTGGGTGCTGCTCTACAACTCCCAGACCGGCGTCACCCGTTACCTCGCGGACATGGGGATCGGCGAGTACGGCGCCAGCTGGCTGTCGGACACCTCCACCGTCTTCCCGGCGGTGATCGTCGCCGACCTGTGGCGCGGCGTCCCCTTCTTCGCGATCCTCATCCTCGCCGACCTCCAGTCCGTCTCGAAGGACCTGTACGAGGCCGCCGAGGTCGACGGAGCCGGCCGGATCAAGCAGTTCTGGCACATCACCCTGCCCCACCTGAAGGACGCCATCGTCCTGTCCACGCTGCTGCGCGCGGTGTGGGAGTTCAACAACGTCGACCTGCTCTACACGCTCACCGGAGGCGGGCCCGCGGGGGAGACCACCACCCTCCCGCTCTACATCGCCAACACCAGCGTCGACGCCCACAACTTCGGCTACGCGTCCGCCCTCACCACGGTCGCGTTCGTGATCCTGCTCTTCTGCTCGATGGTCTATCTGCGGCTGAGCAAGTTCGGAGGAGGCGACAAGTGATCACCAAGGAGGCCGCCGAGGTCGCGCCGGTCCCCGTGCGCGTGCCCGCCGCGCCGGACCGGCAGCCGTCCCGCCGCAAGCGCGCCTGGGACGAGGCCCCGCGCTGGCAGATCTACCTTCCCCTGGGCATCTACCTGGTGTTCACCCTCGTCCCCTTCTACTGGATCCTGCTGTTCGCGCTCCGCCCGGCCGGCTCGACCTCGCTCGTGCCCTGGCCGATGACGTTCGACCACTTCGAGAAGGTCTGGAACGAGCGTGACTTCGGGATCTACTTCCAGAACAGCGTGATCACCGGCGTGGCCACCCTGCTGCTCACCACCGGGGTCGCCCTGGCCGGCGGCTACGCCCTCGCCCGCTTCGACTTCAGGATCAAGCGCGGGTTCATGCTCGCCCTGCTGTGCACCCAGTTCGTGCCGGGCGCGCTGCTCCTCGTGCCGCTCTTCCAGATCTTCGCCGAGCTCAAGATGATCAACTCGCTGGCCAGCGTCATCATCGCCGAGACGGTCTTCCAGCTGCCCCTGTCGATGATCCTGATCAGCGGTTTCATCCGGAACGTCCCCTATTCCCTGGAGGAGGCCGCCTGGGTCGACGGCTGCGGCCGGCTCACCGCCTTCCGCATCGTCGTCCTGCCGCTGCTGCGGCCCGGACTGATCGCCGTCGGCTCCTTCGCCTTCGTGCACGCCTGGAACCACTTCCTCTTCGCCCTGATGTTCCTCTCCGACCAGACCAAGCAGACGATCCCGGTCGGCCTGAACACCCTGATGAGCGCCGACAGCGTCGACCTGGGCGCACTGGCCGCGGGCGGCATCATCGCCGCCGTCCCCGTGGTGCTCGTCTTCGCCTTCATCCAGAAGTGGCTGATCACCGGCTTCAGCGCGGGGGCGGTGAAGGGATGAGGGCTTCCCGGGCCGCCACCGCCGCTCCCACCGCCACCGCCGCCGCCCCCGAGACGGCCCCCGTCGCCGCGGCGGACGCCGGCCGGACGCCTACCCTGCATCAAAAGATCGACGGCGCCGCGGTGACCGGCCGTGAGGCGGCATGCGGCGCGGGCGCAGGGAGGATCCCATGAACACCTCGGACACCGCCGTCCCCATCGTCCTCGCGGGCGCGCGCGGCCACGGCCGCTGGCACCTGGACAACATCCGCCGGCTCCAGGACAAGGGCATCGTCCGGCTGGCGGGCCTCTGCGAGCTGACCCCGCTGACCGCGGCCGAGATCCCCGAGGGCCTCGGCGCACCCGAGCAGTCCGCCGACTTCGGCGCGCTGCTGGAGACGACCGGCGCCCGCATCGCCGTCGTCTGCACCCCGATCCCCACCCACACCGACCTCGCGCTGACCGCGGCCGCCAAGGGCGTGCACCTGCTGCTGGAGAAGCCGCCGGCCCCGTCCTACGCGGAGTTCCGCCGGATGGCCGACGGCATCGCGCGGGCCGGCGTGGCCTGCCAGATCGGCTTCCAGTCGCTGGGCTCGCACGCCGTGCCGGCGATCCGCGCGCTGATCGAGGACGACGCGATCGGCGAGGTGAGCGGAGTCGGCGGCGCCGGAGCCTGGGCGCGCGCCCAGACGTACTACCGGCGGGCGCCCTGGGCGGGCCGGCGGCGGCTGAACGGCGTCGACGTGATCGACGGGGCCCTCACCAACCCGCTGGCGCACGCCGTCGCCACCGCCCTCGCCCTGGCCGGCGCCACCCGCGCCGAGGACGTCGCCCGCATCGAGACCGAACTGGCGCACGCCAACGCCATCGAATCCGACGACACCTCCTGCGTCCGGGTGAGCACGGCCGACGGCCGGCACGTCGTCGTCGCGGCCACGCTGTGCGCCGAGGACCCCGACGACCCGTACGTCGTCGTCCACGGCAGCCGCGGCCGGATCACCTACTGGTACAAGCAGGACCGCGTGCTGCTCCAGCGGGCCGGCCACGGCCCCGAGGAGTTCGAGTACGGCAGCACCGACCTGCTGGAGAACCTCGTCGAGCACCTCACCGACGGGACGGCGCTGCTCGTCCCGCCCGCCGCGACCGAGTCGTTCATGCGGGTCGTCGAGGCGATCCGGACGGCCCCCGACCCGGTCCAGCTGCCCGAGCGGGCCTGGCGGCTGCTGCCCGACGAGGACCGGCGCGTCGTCCCCGGCGTCGACGGCCTGGTCGCGGCCGCCGCCGACACCCTCTGCCTCTACTCCGAACTGGGCGCGCCCTGGGCGTTCCCGACCGTGCATCCGAAAGAGGTGAGCCCCTGATGACCGCACCGGCACCCGACTCACCGGTCGTCCTGCGTGTCGCGGGCCGCCCGGTCGCCCGCTACGTCATCCGCCCCGGGCTGCCCGCCCGGCTCTCCCCGCGCCCCTATCTGCACCCCGTCACCACCCTGGCCGGCACGGCGGTCACCGAGTTCAGCCCCGCCGACCACACCCACCACCTCGGCGTCGGTGTAGCCGTACCCGACGTCGAGGGGCACAACTTCTGGGGCGGCCGCACCTACGTCCGCGACCGGGGCCCGACCGAGCTGGACGATCACGGCGCCCAGCGGCACGGCTCGTTCCAGCTGCGCGATCCCGACGGCTTCGTGGAGGAGCTGCACTGGGTCGCCTCGGGAACCGAGCTGCTGCGTGAGCGCCGTACGGTGGCGGCCACCGAACTCACCTCCTCCGCCTGGGCGTTGGACTTCACCTTCTCCCTGACCAACGTGACGTCCGGCCCGCTGTCCATCGGCAGCCCGGCGACGAACGGACGCCCCGGAGCGGCCTACGGAGGCTTCTTCTGGCGGGCCAGGAAACAGGACGCGCCCCCCGAGGTCTTCACCGCGGTCGCCGAGGGCGAGGCGGCCGTCCACGGCGCCCGCGCCGACTGGCTCGCCCTGACCGGACAGGGCTCCCCGCGCGCGGCCGGCGCCGGGAGCGGGGGAGGGTGGACCCTCGTCTTCGCGGGCGCCACCGACGCCACCCGCCGCGACCCCTGGTTCGTGCGCACCGCCGAGTACCCGGGCGTCGGATCCTCCCTCGCCTCCGCCGCGCGGCTGCCGATCCCGCCCGGCGGGACGGCCGTGCGCCGGATCGTCACCGTCGTCGCCGACGGCCGGCTCAACCGGGACGAGGCTGCGGCCCTCGTGCGAAAGGCGGTCAGCCAATGAGGCAGGAGCAGCACGAGCAGCACGAGCAGCACGAGCAGCGGGAGCAGCACGAGCAGCGGGAGCAGCCGGAGCAGCGCGCGACGCACGGGACGGGCAGGACCGGCGGGGCGGACGAGACGTACGCGGCGGCCGCGGAGGGGGCGACGGACGAGACGTACACGAACCCGATCCTGGACGCCGACTGGTCCGATCCCGACGTGGTGCGCGTCGGCGACGACTTCCACCTCACCGCCTCCAGCTTCGGCCGCGCGCCCGGCCTGCCGCTGCTGCACTCGCGCGACCTGGTCAACTGGACGTTGGTCGGCCACGCCCTCGAACGCCTCGAACCGGCCGACGAGTTCAGGACCCCGCGCCACGACTGCGGGGTCTGGGCACCCGCCCTGCGCCACCACGACGACCGCTTCTGGATCTTCTGGGGCGACCCGGACCGGGGCATCTTCCAGGTCAACGCCCCTGAATTCAGGGGACCTTGGACCCGCCCGCAGCTGGTGAAGGAGGGCAAGGGGCTCATCGATCCCTGCCCGCTGTGGGACGAGGAGACCGGCGAGGCCTATCTGGTGCACGCCTGGGCGAAGTCCCGGGCGGGCGTGAAGAACAGGCTCACCGGCCACCGTATGCACCCCGCGGGGACGGCCGTCCTGGACGAGGGCAAGGTGATCGTCGACGGGGACCGGATCCCCGGCTGGTTCACCCTCGAAGGACCGAAGCTCTACCGGCACGACGGCTGGTTCTTCGTCCTCGCCCCGGCGGGCGGGGTGGAGACCGGCTGGCAGGGCGCCTTACGCGCCCGCGACTTCTTCGGTCCCTACGAGGAGCGCATCGTCCTGGAGCAGGGGGACACCGACGTCAACGGCCCCCACCAGGGCGGCTGGGTGCGCACCCGGTCCGGCGAGGACTGGTTCGTGCACTTCCAGCAGCGCGGCGCCTACGGCAGGGTCGTCCATCTGCAGCCGATGCGGTGGAGCCCGGACGGGTGGCCGGTCATCGGCGACGAGGGCGCCCCCGTCCCGGAACACCGGCGGCCCGCGCTGCCCGCACAGCCACCGGCCGCGCCCGCCGTCGACGACGACTTCCCCGGCGGACGCTTCGGCCGCCAGTGGTCGTGGACGGCCAACCCCCGGGACGGCTGGGCGATCCGGCACTCCGCCGACGGGCTGCGGCTGGCCTGCGCACGGACGGCCGGCGCGCACGATCTGCGCACCCTGCCGAACGTCCTCACCCAGCGGCTGCCGGGCCGTCCCTCGGCCGTCGAGGTGGGCCTGCGGCTGCACAGCGAGGAGCCGGGGGCCCGCGCCGGACTCACGGTCCTCGGGGACGCGTTCGGCTGGATCGGCCTTCAGCGCGCCGCCGACGGCGGCGTCCACCTGGTGCACCGCTTCGCCGAGCCGGTGGCCGATCGGGAACGGGACGCCGCCCACCCCCTGTCCGTTCCCGAGGGCCGGGTACGGCTGCGGATCGAGATCGGCGCCGGAGCGCGGTGCCGTTTCGCGTACGACGTCGGCGACGGCCCGGTGCGCTCGGGCCCGGTCTTCGCCGCCACCCCCTGGCGCTGGGTCGGCGCCCTGCTCGGCCTCTTCGCCCTCGCGCCCCTCGGAACGGGCGACGCGGGGGCGGCCACGTTCGACGAGTTCCGGATCAGACCGCTCTGACTCCTCTGACCCCTCTGTTCTGTACGCCCTTGGGAGCCGCAATGACGCACTTCCATAGCAAGCGCTTGCCGAGTCCGGTCGCGGTCCTGTCGACCGCCCCGACGGTCCCGGCGGCGGACCCTGCGGCTCCTGCTGCCCCTGCGCCCCCTGCGGCGGCCTCGGCCGCCCGCGTGCCCTCGACGGCCCCCGTGTCCTCGGCCGCCCGCCGGCGAAGGCGTACACCGTGGCGGACTGCCTCCGCTGTGCGGACGGACGGCCGGGCGCCGCACGGCCGCACGGCCCACTGACCCCCCACAACTTCATATGTCCGTTGGGATCCAGAACCAGAAGAAGAGAGCCGACCACATGAAGAGCAGCATCCGCAGAAGCAGGCGAGCCGCCCTGGCCGTCGCCCTGGGTTCCGTGCTCGCGCTGACCGCCACGGCCTGCGGCGACGACGGCAGCGGCGCGGCCGGGGACAAGGGAGGCGATGGCTCCGGCAAGGGGGAGATCACCTTCTGGGACAACAACGGCGGCGTGCGCACCGACGTCTGGAAGGAGATCATCGCCGACTTCGAGAAGGCGAACCCGGACATCAAGGTCAAGTACGTAGGGGTGCCGTCCGACAGCGTCCAGTCCAAGTACGACACGGCCATCCAGGGCGGCGGGCTGCCCGACGTCGGCGGCGTGGGCACCGCGATGCTCGCCGAGATCGCCGCGCAGGGCGCCCTCGAACCGCTGGACAGCCGCCTGGCGAAGAGCGAGCTGGGCGGCCAGCTGAACGCGAAGTTCCTGGACGGCGTCAGGGCCGCCGGGATCGACGGCAAGACGTACAGCGTGCCGACCTCCGCCAACAACGGCACCCTCTGGTACCGCACGGACCTCTTCCAGAAGGCGGGCCTGCAGGCCCCGACCACCTGGACGAAGTTCTACGAGGCCGCCGACAAGCTGACCGACAAGGACAAGAACGCCTTCGGCTACACCATCCGCGGCGGCTCCGGGTCGATCGCCCAGGCACTCGACGCGACCTACGGGCAGAGCGGCATCACCGAGTTCTGGAACGGCGACAAGACCACCGTCAACGACCCGAAGAACGTGGCCGCGCTGGAGAAGTACGTCGGCCTGTACAAGAAGGACACCCCGTCCGCCGACGTCAACAACGACTTCACCAAGATGGTCGCCCAGTGGGACTCCGGCACCATCGGCATGCTGAGCCACAACCTGGGCTCCTTCGGCGACCACCAGAAGGCGCTGGCCGGCAAGTTCAAGGGCATCCCCGCGCCGACGCAGGACGACGGCACCCGGGTGCAGGTGTCCAACCCGGTCGACGGACTGGGCCTGTTCAAGTCGAGCAAGAACAAGACCGCCGCGTGGAAGTTCATCGAGTTCGCCGCCTCGCACGAGTCGAACAGCAAGTGGAACAAGACGGCGGGACAGGTGCCGGCCAACCTGGAGGCCGCGCAGGACAGCTGGGTGCAGGCCTCCGAGCCGACCAGGCTGGCCGCCGAGGCGCTGACGGGCGCCACCACGAAGATCGTGCAGCTGCCCTACTACCTGCCCGACTGGAACACGATCTCCAAGGCCGACAACGAGCCGAACTTCCAGAAGGTGCTGCTGGGCAAGCAGAGCGCGAAGGACTTCCTGGACACGCTGGCCGACCAGCTGAACGCCGCGCAGGCCGACTGGAAGAAGAACCACAAATAGTCCGGGCCGACGCGGTCACGGGGTGACCGCGCGCCGGCCGTCACCGGCCGCGCGGTCCCCCCACGCCTCCGCCCCCACCGATCGACCCCTCGAAAGGTGCATGTCGTGTCCCTGACCCGCAGACAGGTCACCTCGGCGGCGCTCGCCGCCCTCCCGCTCGGGGCGGCGGCCGCCGCGCCCGCCCACGCCGGCGCCCGCCGGCCGAGGACCGTCTACATCGCCGGCGACTCCACCGCCGCCCAGAAGTACTCCGACGCCGCGCCCGAGACCGGGTGGGGCATGGCGCTCCCCTTCTTCCTGCGGTCCGGTCTGCCCGTCGCCAACCACGCGGTGAACGGGCGCAGTTCCAAGAGCTTCGTCGACGAGGGCCGGCTCGACGCTGTGCTCGCCGCGATCCGGCCGGGGGACTTCCTCCTCGTCCAGTTCGCGCACAACGACGAGAAGACCACCGACCCCACCCGCTACACCGAGCCCTGGACGACGTACCAGGAGTATCTGCGCAGGTACATCGACGGCGCCCGGGCCAAGGGCGCGCGGCCCGTGCTGGCCACACCGGTCGAGCGGCGCAGGTTCGACGCGGCGGGCGACGCCCAGCCCACGCACGGGGAGTACCCCGCCGCCATGCGCGCCCTGGCCGCCGAGGAGGGGGTGGCGCTGCTCGACGTCCAGGCGCTGTCGCTGGCGCTCTGGCAGCGGCTGGGCGTGGAAGCGACGAAGACGTACTTCAACTGGACCGCGACCGAGCAGGACAACACCCACTTCAATCCGCCGGGCGCGATCGCCGTGGCACGGCTCGTCGCACGGGAGCTCGTGCGCACGCGGGTGCTCGCGCCGCATGACGTGATCCGGCTGCACGACGCGGTCCCCGCGTCCTGGATCACCTGGCCCGCGCCCCTTTCGTAACCGTTCTCGCGACAACTGCACCGCCTTTCCTCAGAGGAGACCCGCACAGTGCGTACACAGTCATGTCATGCACGCGTCATAGGAGCCCTGGTGGGATGCACCGCGCTGGTGCTGTCCGTCACCGCGACGGCCTCCGCCCAGGCCGAGTCCCGTTCCCCGTCCCGCGACCTCGGTCGGCAGGTCCTGGGCGCGAACGACGGCTGGGCCGCCTACGGGACCGGCACCACGGGCGGGGCGGCCGCCGACGCCGCCCACGTGTACACGGTCACCACCTGGGCCGAGTTCAAGGCCGCCCTCGCCGCCGGAGGCTCCGCGCCGAAGATCGTGAAGGTGAAGGGCGTGATCGACGCCGTCGCCGAGGGATGCGACGCCTTCGCCGCGCCCGGCTACGACTTCGACGCCTATCTCGCCAAGTACGCGCCCGGGACCTGGGGCCTGGACACCGACCTGAGCGCCGAGCCCGACGACAGCCCGGAGGGGCTGCGACGCGCCTCCGCCGCCGCCCAGGACCAGGCCATCAAGGCGAACGTCCCCGCCAACACCACCATCGTCGGCGTCGGGCGCAACGCCGGCTTCAAGGGCGCCAGCCTGCAGATCAAGGCCGTCGACAACGTGATCGTCCGCAACCTGGCCTTCGAGTCGCCCATCGACTGCTTCCCGCAGTGGGATCCGACCGACGGGTCCAAGGGCAACTGGAACTCCGAGTACGACACCGCCGTCGTCTACGGCTCCACCCATGTGTGGCTGGACCACAACACGTTCACCGACGGCTCGCACCCGGACAGCGCCGCGCCGACCTACTTCGGCATGCTCTACCAGCAGCACGACGGCGAACTGGACATCGTGCGCGGCGCCGACCTCGTCACCGCCTCCTGGAACGCCTTCACCGAGCACGACAAGACGATCCTCATCGGCAACAGCGACAGCGAGTCGACGGCGGCCGGGGACCGCGGGCACCTGAGGGCGACCTTCCACCACAACCTGTTCTCCGGCCTCGTCGAGCGCGCCCCCCGCGTCCGCTTCGGGCAGGTCGACTCCTACAACAACCACTTCGTCGCCGACGGCGGCTACTCCTACAGCTTCGGCATCGGCAAGGAGTCCCGACTGGTCGCCGAGCACAACGCGTTCACGCTCCCGCAGGGGATCAGCGCGGCCAAGGTGCTCAAGCGGTGGAACGTCTCGCCGCTGACCGCCGCCGACAACTACGTCAACGGCGTGCAGACCGACCTGATCGCCGTGCACAACGCCGAGATCCCGGCCGAGACCCTTCAGTCCGACGCCGGATGGACGCCCACCCTGCGCACCGGGATCGACCCGGCGAAGGCGGTCCCCCGGATCGTCGACTGCGGAGCGGGCGCCGGCCGCCTCGGCTGACCGTACGACGGCCGGGGCGGCGCCCACCGCCCCGGCCCCTGCCCGCGCGCCCCTCCCCGCCCGCACTCATCCCCGCCCGCACTCCGCCCGCGCCCTTCCCGCGCCGGCGCACCGCCCGCCGTACCGCGAAGGAGCACCCGCATGCCCTCGCCCCACCCCCGACGTCCCCTGTCCAGAAGGCAATTCCTCGCCGCGAGCGCCGGCACGGCCGCCGCGCTCGGCCTGACCGCGTCGCCCGCGCGTGCCGCAGCCGGTCCGCGCCCGTTCGGCCGCCACGGCTCCCCGGCCGCCCGCCGCACGCCCCGCACCCTGTACGTCGACCCGCTCGGCCGGGGCGACCACACCACCGTCCGGGACGCCGTCGCAGCCGCCGCCGGCAGCGGCTGGACCCTGGTCCTCGCACCCGGCTCCTACCGGGAGACGGTCGTCCTCGACGCCACTCGCACCGACGCCACCTGGATCGGCGCGTCCGAGGACCCGCGTGACGTCGTGATCGTCTACGACAACGCGGCCGGCACCCCCAAGCCCGGAGGCGGCGTCCTCGGCACCACCGGCTCGGCCACCACGACCCTGCAGGCCGACGGCTTCACCGCCCGCTGGATCACCTTCGCCAATGACTGGCTGCGCGCCGACCACCCCGACGTCACCGGCACCCAGGCCGTCGCCGTCAAGGTCCAGGGAGACCGCTGCGCCTTCCACCACTGCCGCTTCCTCGGCCACCAGGACACCCTGTACGCCGACTCCCTCGCCCTCACCGCCTTCGCCCGCCAGTACTACGCGCACTGTGATGCCGAGGGGGACGTCGACTTCGTCTTCGGCCGGGCCACGGCCGTCTACGAGCACTGCCACTTCCGCACCCTGAACCGTACCGACCTGACCGCCGCCCCCTACGGCTTCGTCTTCGCCCCCTCGACGGCCGGCGCGAACCCGCACGGGTACCTGGTCGTCCACAGCCGGATCAGCAGTGAGGCGCCGGACGCGTCCTACAAGCTGGCCCGCCCCTGGGTGCCCAGCTCCGACACCACCGCCCGCCCGAGCCTCGTCGTCCGCGACACCCGTCTGGACGCCGGAATCGACGCGGTCGCGCCCTACACGAACATGTCGGCCTCCTTCCCCTGGCAGAGCCAGCGGTTCGCCGAGTACCGCAACAGCGGGCCCGGAGCGCGGATCACCGTCTCCGAGAACCGTCCCCAACTCACCGCCGAACAGGCGCGATCGGCTTCCCGTGCGGCCTACCTCGGCGACTGGGAGCCCTGGCGGGGGGAGTGCTGAGATGCTGCGCCGACGCACCCTCCTCGCGGGCCTGGCGGGCGGCCTGACGGTCGCCGCCGCCGGCGCCCCCGCGCCCGCCCTCACGGGCACGGGCCGCCGTGTGCTGCACGTCCGCCCCGGCGACTCCCTCCAGGCCGCCGTGGACGCCGTCGACGGACCCGGCCGGACGATCGTCGTGCACCCCGGCACCTACCGCGAGGTCGTCGACGTGCCACCCGACAAGGAGGAGTTGACGATCCGCGGCGCCTCCCGCGACCCGCGCGCCGCGGTCCTCGTCTTCGACAACGCGGCCGGGACGCCGAAGCCCGACGGGTCAGGCGCCTACGGCACGGCCGGCTCCGCCACCTTCACCTCCGCCGCGCCCGGCCTCACCGTCCGCGACCTCACCCTCGCCAACGACTGGCTGCGCGCCGACCACCCGGACATCACCGGCACCCAGGCGGTGGCTGCCCACGTCACCGGCGACCGCACGCACTTCGACCACGTCCGCCTCCTCGCCCACCAGGACACCCTCTTCGCGGACACCACCGCGCTGGACGCCTTCGACCGCCAGTACTTCCACCGCTGCTACATCGAGGGCGACGTCGACTTCGTCTTCGGACGCGGCCGGGCCGTCTTCGACGCCTGCCACTTCCACACCCTCCAGCGGGACGTGCCCTTCACCCCCAAGGGCATGGTCTTCGCCCCGGCCACCGCCCGGGCGAACCCCTACGGCTTCCTCGCCACGCGCGGCCGGATCACCTCCGGCGCGCAGGACGCCGCCTACAAGATCGCCAGGCCCTGGGTGCCGTCGTACGAGACGACCGCCTGGCCCTCGCTCGTCGTGCGGGACACCTGGATCGGCCCGGGGATCGACGCGGTGACCCCGTACGTCAGCATGCGCGACGCCTATCCGTGGCAGACCATGCGTTTTCGTGAGCACGCCAACTCCGGTCCGGGCGCGCTCGTTCCGGTGCCGGAGAACCGGCCGCAGCTGACCGCCGCGGAGGCGGCGGCGCACACCCGGCGCACGTATCTGGGGGACTGGCGGCCGTATGAGCGCTGCGCACCGCCCGGCGGTCCCGTCACGCCGAGGAACGGTCGCCCCTGAACCCCTCTCCCCACTTCTCCCCCCACCCCTCCCGAACGACGAAAGGACCCCCACTCCATGTCCCGTCGTACCGCTCTCACAGCCCTCGCGGCCCTGTCCCTGAGCGCCGGACTCGCCGTCGTCCCGCCCACCCCGGCCCAGGCCGCCACGGTCGTGGTCAGCAACTCCACCGCCCTGTCCAACGCCGTCAAGAACGCCACCGCGGGCACCGTCATCCAGGTCCGCGGCGGCACCTACTACCCGACGGCCACGCTCCAGTCCACGGCCGACGGGACCTCCTCCGCGCCGGTCACCCTCACCGCGTACGGCTCGGAGACCGTGAAGATCGACGGCTCGTCGCTGCCCGCCGGCGCCTGGATCTTCAAACTGACCGCCGACTACTGGAACGTCTCCGACATCACCTTCCAGAACTCCCCGGACAGCGCGGTCGTCTGCCAGTCCTGCACCGGAACCGTCTGGAACGACATCAAGACCATCGACGGCGGCGACTCCGGCTTCACCCTCACCGGCGACGGCACGGTGAACAACACCGTCAGGAACATCGACTCCTACGGCAACTACGACGCCGCGAACCACGGCGAGAACGCCGACGGGATCGCCGTGAAGTTCGGCTCCGGCGCCGGCAACCTCATCACCGGGGCCCGTCTCTACAACAACGCGGACGACGGGATCGACTTCTGGTCCTTCTCCTCGCCCGTCACCGTCGAACACACCTGGTCCTTCGGCAACGGCGTCAACCGCTGGTCCGACCCGGCCTTCGCGGGCGACGGCAACGGCTACAAGCTGGGCGGCGACGGCGAGGTCGTCGCGCACGTCGTCAACAACTCGGCCGCCTGGGGCAACGCCGGAAACGGCTTCACGGAGAACTCCAACACCGGCGCCCTGGTCCTCAACCGCACCACGGCCTACGCCAACGGCAAGTGGGGCTACTACTTCGCCACCAGTGCCGCGAGGCTCGGCAAGAACCTCGCCGTGAGCAACGGTGGCGGCTCGGTCAGCAAGGGCTCGAAGGTCACCTCGTCCGGCAACAACTGGGACTCCGGCGTGTCGACGCCCGCCTTCAGGTCGACGGACGCGAGCAGCGCCTACAACGCCCGCGGCGCCGGCGGGACTCTGCCGGCGACCACGTTCCTGACCACCGGGTCGACGACCATCGGCGCCACCATGAACTGAACCCGCCGGGGCGCTTGACCCGTTTTTTGCCCGACGGGTCTCGCGCCGACGGGGGTGACGCGCGTAGAAACCTCTGTCATGCATAAGTCACTGCGCATCGCGGCCGTAGCCGCAGCCTGTGCCGTCGCCGGCGCCGCCCTGTACGGCGCCGGCGCGGCGACGGCCGGCCAGTCCACGGCCGACTCCACCCACGAGCCTTACAACATCGGGTTGTTGGTGAAGGACATCGACACCTACTACGGCACCGCGCCGGACGCGAACGGCGTGTACCAGGCCTCGCCGACCAGCCCGTACGCCCAGGACCTCGCGAGCATCGACAAGGCCGCGAGGAAGTACATCGACAAGGCGGCGCGCAAGGCGGTCCGCAAGGGCGAGAAGCCCGCGGTCGTCTTCGACGTCGACGACACGCTGCTGCTCAGCCTCGACTACGAGAAGCGGTACAACTACACCTACAACTCCGCCACTTGGGCGGCATACGTGAACAAGGCCGACCGCCCGGCCGTGTTCGGCAGCCCCGAACTCGTGCGGTACGCCCAGAAGAAGGGGGTCGAGGTCTTCTACAACTCGGGCCTCGCCGAGGCGCAGCGCTCCGCCGCCGTCGAGAACCTGAAGAAGGTCGGCGCCGACGTCAACCTCGACGCCGGCCACATGTTCCTGAAGAACGCGGCCGCGCCGCCGTCCTACCTGAGCGCCTGCGCCACCCCGGGCGCCTGGACCTGCACGACCGTCCAGTACAAGTCCGGCACCCGCAAGCACATCGAGGACGACCTCGGGTACGAGATCATCGCCGACTTCGGCGACCAGTACTCCGACCTCGACGGCGGCTACGCCGACCGCACGTACAAGCTGCCGAACCCGACGTACTTCGTCGGCTGAGACCGGCGTGCGGGGGACCGGTCCGTCCCCCGCACCGCTCGCTCAGCGCCCGTCGTCCCGGGAGGCGAAGCCACCGCCCACGGAGCTCTGCCGGCCCTCCGACAGACCCGAGATCGCGTAGGCGTCGTTCCTGGCGTCCCGGCCGCCGCGGCCGTGGTTGTACTGCCCGGCGAACACCCACGCGCCCTCGGGGACCGTCCGGCCCTCCTTGAGCACCCAGGTGTAGACGAGGAAGCCGTCCTGCTCGGCCACCGTGAGCGTGAAGTCGTCCTCGGGCAGCGAACGCCAGGCCCCCGTCGAGGAGACGCCCCCGGTCTGCGCCACCTTCAACTGCACCGTGAGGCGTGTGAGCTGCTCGGACGTCTTGAGCGTGACGTCGCTCTGCGCCCAGAAGTCGTTGCTGTGCGGGTCGACCGAGCCGTCCGACCACAGCGGGCCGTCCTGGGTGTGCTCGGCCGCCGGCAACAGGGTGGCCGCGGGCGCGGAGGGCGTCGCCCCGGCGCTCTCCGACGGCCGGGCGCTGGGCTTCGCCGGGTGGTGCGCGCCGCCCCCGGAGCCCGGCGTGGCCCCGGGCGAGGCGGGCGGACGGCTCGTGGCGTCCGGGGATCCGACCGGCGGTGAGGAGACGGAGACCGTCTGCTGCGCCGGAGCGTCGCCCTTCACGGCGGACGCCACCGCGTAACCGCCGACCGCGAGCATGCCCGCGACCGCGGCCGTGGCCCCCACGATCCGCGTCCAGCCCCACAGGGGCGGCCGGGTCGCCCGGTGGTCGGCCCGCCGGCCCTGGCCCTGTGCCGCCATCCCGCGCTCGACCCGCGCCAGGATGCGCGCCCGGTCGGGCTCGTGCGCCTCGGCCGCTCCGTGCAGCCGGGCGCGCAGCTCGTCGTGCACGTCCCGCTGCATCGTCATCGGTCCCTTCCCGAGGCCGAGGCCTCACCGGTGCGCACCATGGCGGGCACCTTGAGCTGAGCTCCCTTGGCGCCGAGCAGTTTCTGCAGCTCGGCCATTCCCTTCGAGGTCTGGCTCTTCACCGTACCGACCGACACCCCGAGGGCGAGAGCCGTGTCCTTCTCCGAGAGGTCGAAGGCGTGCCGCAGGACCACACAGGCCCGCTTGCGGAACGGAAGTCTACGCAGCGCCGACTGCACGTCCACGACTCCGGCGACGTCCGGGTTCTCCGTCTTCTCCTCGCGCTGCGACCAGAACAGCGCGATCCTGCGGCGCTCGCGCACGGCGCTGCGGATGCGGGTGCGGGCGAGGTTGGCGACGACGCCACGGGCGTAGGCCACCGGGTGGTCGGCCGCCCGCACCCGGTCCCAGCGGTTCCACAGCGCGAGCAGCGCGTCCGCCGCCAGGTCGTCGGCGGCGTCGGCCTCACCGGTCAGGAGATGGGCCAGGCGCGACAGCTCGGCGTAGTGGCGGTCGAAGAAGGCGTGGAACTCCACCGAGGCGGCGTCGTCGACGACTGTGCCCACGGGTGACCTCTTCTCGATGTGCCTGTGCGTGTCATGTGAATGACATGGGGATGCCCCGGGGAGGTGGTCGGGGCGAGATCGGGAAGCGTAGCAGTGGTCTACGGCCCGCTTCAGTACGGGGGTTCGAACATGATGTGACAGCTCGAACGTCCTCGGAGTCCGATTCCGTAACACGGCGAAAACCTGAGGCCGGTTCAACGAGGGAACAATCCAGCCAGCATCCGCACACCGACCGTTCAGGCCCCGAGGAGTACAGCCATGTCCGAGACGAAGAAGACGGCCGCCCGGCCGGACACCGCGCCACCCGCGGTGAACGGCGTCGACCGGTTCTTCAAGATCTCCGAGCGGGGATCCACCGCCGGCCGGGAGATACGCGGCGGCTTCGCCACGTTCTTCACCATGGCCTACATCCTTGTCCTGAATCCCCTCATCCTGGGCAGCGCCAAGGACAAGTTCGGGCATCAGCTCGACACCGTCCAACTCACCACCGCCACCGCCCTGGTGGCCGCCGTGATGACGATCGTCATGGGCGTCGGCGGCAATCTGCCCCTCGCGCTCGCCGCCGGGCTCGGCCTCAACGCGGTGGTCGCCTTCCAGATCGCCCCGCTGATGAGCTGGGACGACGCGATGGGCCTCATCGTGCTGGAAGGCCTGCTGATCTGCGTCCTGGTGGTGACCGGGCTGCGCGAGGCCGTGATGCACGCCATCCCGCAGTCGCTGAAGCAGGCGATCAGCGTCGGCATCGGTCTGTTCATCGCCTTCATCGGCTTCGTCGACGCCGGTTTCGTCAGCCGGATCCCCGACGCCGCGCACACGACCGTCCCCGTGCAGCTCGGCGCGACCGGCACGCTCGGCGGCTGGCCGGTTCTGGTCTTCTGCCTCGGCGTGCTGCTCACCGTCGGGCTGCTCGCCCGCCGGGTCAAGGGCGCGATCCTGATCAGCATCGTCACGATGACGCTCCTCGCGGTGGTCATCGACTCGCTCGCCGACGTCAAGTCCTGGGGCCTGACCACGCCGTCGTGGCCCGACAGGATCGTCGACGCCCCCGACTTCGGGCTCATCGGTCACTTCAGTCTGTTCGGCGCTTTCGGCGAGACCGGCGTCGTCACGGTCGTGCTGCTGGTCTTCACCCTGATCCTGTCGGACTTCTTCGACACCATGGGCACCGTGGTCGGCATCAGCGCCGAGGCCGGGCTGCTGGACGAGAAGGGCGACGTGCCCCGCCTCGGCCGGGTCCTGCTCATCGACGGAGCGGCTGCGGTCGCGGGCGGCGCGGCCTCGTCGTCCTCCGCCACCTCCTACATCGAGTCGGCCGCCGGTGTCGGCGAGGGCTCGCGCACCGGGTTCTCCAACCTGGTCACCGGCTCCCTGTTCGCTCTCGCCCTGTTCCTGACGCCGGTGCTGACCATCGTCCCGCTCCAGGCGGCCGCCCCGGCCCTCGTCGCCGTCGGCTTCCTGATGATGACCCAGGTCAAGGGCATCGACTGGGAGCGGTACGAGATCGCCGTCCCGGCGTTCCTGACCATCGCCGTCATGCCCTTCACGTACTCGATCACCAACGGCATCGGCGCGGGCTTCGTCGCGTACGTCGTCATCAAGACGGTGCTCGGCCGGGCGAAGGACGTCCACTGGCTGCTGTGGGGGGCCTCGGCGCTGTTCCTGGTGTACTTCGCGATCGACCCGATCGAGCAGGTCCTCGGAGTGAAGTGACCTGACCGACGGGCTACTTCTTCAGCGCCGCCTCCATCATCGCCCTCGCGACGGGGGCGGCCAGCCCGTTGCCGCTGACCTCGGAACGCGCCGCGTCGGACTGTTCGACCACGACCGCCACGGCGACCTCCTCGCCCGAGGAGCCGGACTTGCCGTACGACGTGAACCAGGCGTAGGGGGCCTTGCTGTTGTTCTCGCCGTTCTGGGCCGTGCCCGTCTTGCCGCCGACGGTGACGCCGTCGATGAGCGCGTTGGTGCCGGTGCCCTTCTCGACGACCGTCTGCATCGCCGACTGCAGTTGCTCCGCGGTGGAGGAGCTGATGATCTGCGTGCTCGACGCGTCGTCGTCGTAGTCCTTCAGCACGTTCCCGCCGCCGTCGGTGACCTGCGAGACCATGTGCGGCGAGACCAGCTTGCCGCCGTTGGCGATCGCGGCCGACACCATGGCCATCTGCAGCGGGGTCGCCGTCACGTCGAACTGGCCGATGCCGGTCAGCGCCGTGGACGACTTGTCCATGCCGGACGGGTACACGCTCGTGTACGCCCGCACCGGCACGTCCAGGCTGTCGTCGTCGAAGCCGAACCGGTCGGCCATCGCCTTGAGCTTGTCCTGCCCGAGCTGGACCGCCATATGACCGAACACGTTGTTGCAGGAGTACTGCAGCGCCACCCGGATCGTGGCGTTCTCGCAGGGCGCGGAGGCGCTCTCGTTCTTCAGGGGCGTCCGGGTGCCCGGCAGCATGTAGGGGTTCACGCTGTCCGTCGGCACGTCGACCGACTTGTACAGCCCGTCCTGCAGTGCGGCCGCCGCCACCACCAGCTTGAACGTCGAGCCCGGAGCCAGCGGCTGCCGCAGCGCCCGGTTGACGAGGGGCTTGTCGGAGTCCGTGGTCAGCTTCTTCCAGGCCGTGCCGGCGGTGTTGGCGTCGGTCAGTGACGAGGGGTCGTACGACGGCGTCGACACGATCGCGAGGATCTGCCCGGTCTTCGGGTCGATCGCGACGGCCGCGCCCTTCTTGTCGCCGAGGGCGTGGTACGCCGCCTTCTGCACCCGTGGGTCGATGGTGGTGATCACGTCACCCGGGTCGGCCCGCCGGTTCGTGACCGTGTCCAGCACGGTCTTCAGACGGGGGTCCGTGCCGTTGAGGACGTCGGCGTAGATCCCCTCCAGCTGGGTGGGCGCGTAGGCCTGCGAGGCGTACCCGGTGACCGCCGCGTACAGCGCGCCGTCCGTGTACGTGCGCTTGTATCTGAGGTCGCCGCCGGAGGTGGCGGCCGACCCGGTGATCGCCTTTCCCGCCACGATGATGTTCCCGAGCGGCTCCGCGTACGTCTCGATCGCGTTGCGCCGGTTGCTCTTGTCGTCCGCCAGCGCCCGGCCCTCGTAGAACTGCACCCAGGTCGCCCGGAGCAGCAGGGCGAACACCAGCAGCAGCGCGAAGACCGAGGCGCGCCTGATCGTCTTGTTCATCGCGATGAGAAGACGAACGGAACCGAACCGATCGTTCCCGTCCCTCCGGTTTTCTCATCGTCCGTTCATCTGGGGCCGGCTCAGGTCTCCAGCCGCAGCACGATCTCCTCGGTCTCCCGGCCGCGCGCGTTCGCGAAGCCGGCGGCCCGGGCGGTGGGCCGGAAACCGCACTTCGCAAGGACGCGCAGCGAACCGGCGTTGTCGGCCGCCGCCCGCGCGAACAGCGGACGCTCCCGGACCTCGGACAGCAGGGCCGCCAACGCCTGCGTGGCGATGCCCCGGCCCCAGTACGCCCGGTCCACCCAGTACGTCACCTCACGCTCGCCCGGCTGCCCGTACACCGCCGCGCTGCCGACCACGTCCCCGTCGGCCAGGATCGTGCGCAGCACGTCTGACGAGGCGCGGATCCGCTGCCAGTGGGCGTCGAAGGCGTCCCGGTCGGCCGGGTCCTTCGGGGTGAACGCGGCCATCTCGAGGGACTCGGGGTCGTTCATCTGCCGGAAGAACACCGGCAGATCGCTGTCGTGGACCCGGCGCAGGGCGATCGGCATGCCCCGAAGCCTACGGCCCCTCCCGCGTCCCCCGCCTCACAGCCGCCGGGTCGCCAGCGTGAGCCGGTCACGCGCGTCGAACAGCGCGTCCTTCACCATCTGCTCGTGCGCCGGCGTGAGCCTGGCCACCGGCACCGAGCAGCTGATCGCGTCCCTGGCCGGCGTGCGGTAGGGGATCGCCACGCCGAAGCAGCGCAGACCCAGCGTGTTCTCCTCGCGGTCCACCGAGAAGCCCTGCTCGCGGATCTGGTGCAGCTCCTCGATGAGCTTCTCGCGGTCCGTGATGGTGTGCTCCGTCAGCGCGGGCAGCGACTCCGGCAGCATCTTGCGGACCTGCTCGTCGGAGTAGGTGCTCAGCAGCGCCTTGCCGAGGGAGGTGGAGTGCGCGGGCAGCCGGCGGCCGACCCGGGTGAAGGGCCGCAGGTAGTGCTGCGACTGGCGGGTGGCGAGGTAGACGACGTTGGTGCCGTCGAGCCGGGCCAGGTGGATGGTCTCGGTGGTGTCGTCCGAGAGCCGGTCCAGGGTCGGGCGGGCGGCGGCGACCACCTCGTCGCCGTCGATGTAGGAGGTGCCGACCAGCAGCGCCCGCACCCCGATGCCGTACCGCGTGCCCGTCGCGTCCGTCTCCACCCAGCCCAGCTCCACCAGGGTGCGCAGCAGCATGTAGAGGCTCGACTTGGGGTATCCGACGGCCTCCTGGACCGACGCGAGGGAGTGCATTCCTGGGCGGCCGGCGAAGTATTCCAGCAGCTCAACCGTCCGCACCGCGGACTTGACCTGCGCTCCGCCCCCCGTCTCGCCAGCCGACATCGCCCTTGACCCCTTCGTTCGACGGGAAATACGCTCCGACAGCATATTCATCATCAGAGACAGCGTTCAGTATATCGAACGACCCTGGTGGATGAGCCAGTACCAAACGTGGAGGGACCCGCGGTGGCAGCAGCACCAGTCTGGAGTGTCGACCCCCGAACCGGGAAGCAGCGTGAACAGGTTGCGGTGGAGGCCACGGCCCAGGAGGTCGACGCCGTCGTCCGCGCCGCGCATGAAGCGCGCGGCTCCCTCGCGGACCGTACCGTCCGCGCCGCCTTCCTGCGCTCCGCCGCCGACCGGCTGCAGGCGGCCAGGGAGACGCTCGTCGAGGTGGCCGACGCGGAGACCGCGCTCGGCCCGGTCCGCCTGAACGGCGAGCTGGCCCGCACCTGCTACCAGCTGCGCGCGTTCGCCGACATCGTCGACGAGGGCGCCTTCCTCGACATCGTCGTCAACCACCCCGACGACACCGCCACCCCGCCCATCCCCGACCTGCGCCGCTACAAGGTGCCGCTCGGCGTGGTGGCCGTGTACTCGGCGTCCAACTTCCCCTTCGCCTTCTCGGTCGCGGGCGGCGACACCGCGAGCGCGCTGGCGGCCGGCAACCCGGTCGTCGTCAAGTCGCACCCCGACCACCCGGGCCTGTCCGAGCTGGTCGCCAAGGTGGTGCGCAACGCCGCCGCCGAGCACGGCATCCCGGCGGACGTGCTGGGTCTGGTCCACGGCTTCGAGGCCGGCGTCGAGCTGATCAAGCACCCGCTGGTCGCCGCGGCCGGTTTCACCGGCTCGATCCGCGGCGGTCGGGCCCTGTTCGACGCGGCCGCCGCCCGGCCGACGCCGATCCCCTTCCACGGCGAGCTGGGCTCGCTGAACCCCGTCGTGGTGACCGAGGCGGCCGCCGCCGAGCGCGCCGAGGCCATCGGGACCGGGCTCGCCGGGTCGATGACGCTGGGCGTCGGTCAGTTCTGCGTCAAGCCCGGCCTGGTGCTGGTGCCCTCCGGCGCGGCCGGCGACGGACTGGTCAAGTCGCTCACGGACGCGGTGAGCGACACCGACGCGGGCGTGCTGCTCGACCACCGGATGCGGGACAACTTCATCGCCGGGGTCCGCGAGCGCGCGGAGCTGGCCGACGTGGAGTCGCCGGTGACGCCCGGCGCGGGCGGCGAGCACACCGTCAGCGCGGGCTTCCTGACCGTGCCCGCGGCCCGGCTCGCCGCCGAGGGCGAGCACGACCTGCTCCTGGAGGAGTGCTTCGGGCCGGTCACCGTGGTGGCCCGCTACGAGGACGAGGACGAGGTCAGGGCCGTGCTGTCGCGGCTGCCGGGCAACCTCACGGCGACCGTCCAGCTGTCCGAGGGCGAGGCCGCCGGCGAGGGGCGCGGCGGGGAGATCCTCGCCGAGCTGACGCCGCTCGCCGGGCGGGTGCTGGTGAACGGCTGGCCCACCGGCGTCGCCGTCGCGCCGGCTCAGCACCACGGAGGGCCCTACCCGGCCACGACGTCGACCTCCACGTCGGTGGGCGGCACGGCGATCGAACGCTGGCTGCGGCCCGTCGCCTACCAGAACACCCCCGCCGCGCTCCTGCCGGTCGAGCTCCGGGACGAGAACGAGCTGGGCCTTCCCCGGAGGTTCAACGGGCGTCTGGAGCGGTAGCGCGCAGCGCTCCCCGCGCCGGCGGCCTCACCCCGATAATCAGGTCATGGACGTTTCGCTTCCCGAACTGCCCTTCCCTCTGCGCACCTACGGTCCCGACGGGCACTGGTCCCACGAGGACGGGGTGCTCACCGGGTGGGCCGGGGCCCGGCAGGACCGGTTCGTGCCGCCCACCGGCGACGGGGTGGAACCCGCCGCCGACGCCCCCCGGCTGCTGGGGGCGCCGGAAGGCGACTTCCAGTTGATCGCACGGGTCACCGTGGGGTTCAACTGGGCCTTCGACGCGGGGGCGTTGTACGTCCACGTCGGCGAACGGGCCTGGGCCAAGCTGTGCCTGGAGTACTCCCCGGACGTGGCCACCGTCTGCACGGTGGTCACCCGGGGGCACTCCGACGACGCCAACTCCTTCACCGTGGAGGGCAGTTCCGTCTGGCTCCGGGTGAGCCGGACCGGCCGAGCCTTCGCCTTCCACGCCTCCCGGGACGGCTGGCGCTGGACCTTCGTCCGGCTGTTCACGCTGGGCGAGGAGAAGGAGACCGGCGCGGCCCTGGTCGGCTTCATGACGCAGTCGCCGATGGGGGAGGGGTGCGTCGTGACCTACGACCACCTGGAGTTCCGGCCCGACTGGCCGGACGACCTGCGGGACGGCAGCTAGTGTCCCGGTCCGGAGATCCTGTCGCAGTAGCGGCAGATGCGGTCGATGGTCTGGTCTGCGGTCTTGGTCCACTTGAAAGGCCTGGCCTGCTCGTTCCAGGTCTTGATCCAGTTCTCCAGGGCGGTCTCCAGCTCGTCGTGTGAGCAGAACACGCCGCGTTCGAGGCAGCGCCGCTGGAGTTCGGCGAACCACCGCTCGACCTGGTTGATCCAGGACGAGTAGGTCGGTGTGAAGTGCGGCTCGAACCGGGGATGGGCCAGAAGCCACTTGTGGACCACCGGCGCCTTGTGGGCCGAGAGGCTGTCGCAGATCACGTGGGCCGCCAGGCCGGGATCGGTCTGGCGGTCGATCTCGTCGAGGAAGTCGCGGAAGTCCACGGCCCGGTGCTGCGCGGACAGCCTCCCGATCACCTTGCCGGTGGCGGTGTTCAGGGCGTCGGTGATGGTGCGGGGCACGCCGGGACGCGGCTCGTCGGACAGGCCGTCGAGACGGCGTTGCAGGAATCTGGTCCGCCACCGGCTCACGGTCCCGCGATCGGTGTCCAGCCGCGCGGCCACCGCGGTGTTGTTCAGCCCGTCCGCGCAGGCCAGCACGATCCGTGCCCGCTTGGCCAGACCCTGCGCGGTGGTCCGCCGTTTGGCCCACCCCTGCAACACCAGCCGCTCGTCCTCGGACAACACCAGCGGTTGCAGCCTGCTGTCCCCCATTCCTCCAGCAGACCGCAGCCACCAGCCGCTGTCACCGCCCGAGCCGAAATCTGAAACGAACCGCGACTCACGTGGCGAGACGTGAACTCAAGACCAGATCACCAGGTGCTGTCCGCCGCCGGGCTCAGACGCGGTCGGCCGCGATCAGGACGTACTGGAACGAGCCGTCCCGGTAGGACTCGATGAACGCCTCCTCGATCCCGGTGACCAGCGACGACGTGGCCCGCAGCTCCCAGTAGGGCAGGGTGTCCGCGGTGAGGTCCACGATCGTGTGCGGCACGAGCCGGTTGTCCGCCATGGCCCGCAGATACTCGCGGCGGGAGTGGATGTTGCACTCGAAGTGGGCGTTGATCCGGGAGACCCACTTCGACGGCTGGCCGTAGCGGGGGTTCCAGCAGCCGGTGATCGTCACGTACCGGCCGCCCGTCTTCAGGAAGCGGGAGTGCTCGGCGAACAGGTCGTGGAGGTCGACGTACATGGTCGACTCGTTGTTCCACGAGGCCGTGACGCTGCCCTTGCCGAAGGGCGTGTCGAGCATGTTGCACACGCGGGAGCGGACGCGGTCGTCGATGCGCAGTTCCCTCGCCCGCCTGTTGCCGAAGTCGGCCTGGGTGGCGGACAGGGTGACGCCCTCGACCCTGCAGCCGAAGCGGCGGTGGGCCATGACCATGGACCCGCCGCGCCCGCAGCCGGCGTCGACGAGGGTGTCGTCGGGACCGACGGGGCCGAGGTGGTCCATGAGGAACTCCGCCTGCGCCGACTCCAGCCGGTGCAGCTCCGCGACGAGCTTCTTCTCGTACTCGCTGTGGGCCGGGTCGCCGAGCGCGGCGTGGTCCACGGCGCCGATGCCGTAGTGGTGGTGGTAGAGGCCGTCCACGTCGCCGAGGCGGAGGTTGACCGGCCGTGCCTCGTTGTTCCAGTAGCGGGCGATGTCCTCCTGGTAGGCCGTCGCCGGGGCCGGGATCTTCGCGGTGGCGGTGGGGGTCGTCTCAGTGGTCACAGAAGAAGTCCGTTCCTTACCAGAAGTCGGGCAGGCTGTAGCGGTAGGTGTTGGTGCGGTGCCAGTCGTGGTTGCCGTCGACCCAGGCGGCCACGCCCTTGAGGAAACGCAGCACGGGGGGCAGGGGGCAGGCCGCCGCGAGCTCGGCCGCGGCGGCCTCGAAGGCGTGCTGGAGCTCGTTGTGGACCTCGACGGCCTTCAGATAGGCGTCGCGCTCGGAGAGCCCCTCGCGTTCCGCGATCACCACCGGAAGGTTCAGGTGGTGGCCCGGGCCGTCGAGTTCCTTGGTGTACGAGTAGAGGTCGTTGACGATGGTGGTGGCGTTGCCGGCGAGCGCGATGACCCGTTGCGTCTCCGGCCGGGCGTGCAGGTCGGCGGGCAGTTCGTAGCCGCCGACGGTGTCGGTGATCGTGGGGCAGGGGCGGAAGTTGTTGAACTGGCGCATCGCCAGGTACTCCCACACCTCCGGGACGTGACCGGTCTGCGCCCAGGCGGCCTCGGCGAGATAGCCCATGTGCAGCCGGGCCATGTCGTGCCGGTAGCGGTCGGCCTGCGAGGGCGAGGCCGCGCGGACGAAGTGGTCCATCGCGCTGCGGTAGGCCCGGCGCGGGGCGTCCGACGTGAGGGATTCGCGCCAGGCCGGCGCGTACTGCGCGGTGGTGTGGAAGGGGTCGAGCGCGGTGTGCGCCAGGAGGAGACGCCCGCCGAGGCCGACGGGCGACCCGCCGTGGTCCTCGCAGTAGCAGTCGTCCAGCGCGTTCTCCGCGACCATGAGCCGCGTGGCGAGCATCAGGTGGTCCACCGTCGGTGCGTCGGGGTGGCAGCCGACCATGTAGCGGCCGACGGAGAAGCCGTCGAACTGCCCCTCCCACTCCTCGGGATAGAGCTGGACGTCGTCCTCGGCCCAGCGCTTGATCCGGCGGCTCACCTCCTCGACGCGCGCGGGGTCGGGCTCCGGGACGGGATGGTGGTAGAGACCGGGGACGGCTCGCCCCGCGGCCGGAGCGGGCGCCGGGGACGGCGGGTCCGGGAGCCGGGGTGCGGGCCGGCCGGCCAGGGAGAGCGAGGTCGTGCCCAGCCCGGTGGGTCCGTGCGGGATCCCGCGGAGGGGGGAGCCGGCCGCGGCAGCGTCGGGCGCGTCCCGTACGGCGCGGACGGGCGCCGGGGGCGAGGGTGTCGGCGGTGGCGGGCCGGGGAGGGTGACCGGCGGATGCAGTGCCGCCAGAAAGCCGGACGCGGTCGGCCTGACCGGAGGGGCCGGCGTGACCGGCCTGACCGGAGGGGCCGGCGTGACCGGGAGCGCCGGTGCGAGGGCGTCCGGCAGCGCTGTGGGCGGCGTCGGCCGCCGCTCAGGGGGAGATGACCCTACGGGCCTGGAGTCGGGCATCGGCGGCTCCTTGCTGCGGTGGGACGGGCGCCCCGTCGTGCGTGGGGCGTCGGACGTGGACCTGCGACGGACCGGTGGCCTCAGCGCGGCCTGGGGGCGATCTGCACGTTCTCCATCACGCCGAGGGCGTCGGGCAGGAGCACCGCGGCGGAGTAGTAGGTGCTGACGAGGTAGGAGGTGATGGCCTGGGCGTCGATGCCCATGAACCGCACGGAGAGCCCCGGTTCGTACTCGTCGGTCAGCCCTGTCCGCCGCAGGCCGATGACGCCCTGGTTCTTCTCGCCCGTGCGCATCGCGATGATGGAGCTGGTCTGCTGCTCGCTGATCGGGATCTTGTCGCAGGGCAGGATGGGGACCCCGCGCCAGGCGGGGACGGACTGCCCGTCGAGTTCGACGTGGTCGGGGTAGAGACCGCAGGCGGTGAACCCGCGTCCGATGGCGGCGATGGTCCTGGGGTGGGCGAGGAACATCCTCGTGCCGCGCCGGCGGCAGAGCAGATCGTCCATGTCGTCCGGGGTCGGCGGGCCGGAGCGGGGCTGGACGCGCTGCTTGAGGTCGGCGTTGTGCAGCAGCCCGAACTCGCGGTTGTTGATCAGCTCGTGTTCCTGACGCTCACGCAACGCCTCGACGGTGAGCCTGAGTTGCTCCTCGCTCTGGTTCATCGGCCCGTTGTAGAGGTCGGCGACCCGGGTGTGGATCCGCAGCACGGTCTGTGCGACGGAGAGCTCGTACTCGCGGGGCTTCAGCTCGTAGTCGACGAAGGTGCCGGGCAGGTCGGCCTCGCCGACGTGACCGGCCGACAGGGCGATCTCGGCCTCGCCGTGCTTGTTCTGCCGTCGCCGCGCGCGGGAGCCGAACGCGTCGACATGGGCCCGAAGGCGGGGCACGCAGGCCTGGACGGCGAGGAAGTCGGCACGGGAGAGCGTGAGCAGGGTGCCGGAGGTCTCGGCGGTGACCGTGCAGTCGTGGCGGGCTTCGCCGTCCGACAGCGCGTGCTCGCCGAAGTGGTCGCCGTCCGCGAGCACCGCGACGGCGATCTCTCCGCCGTACTTGCCCTCGGAGGTCCGGCTGACCCGGCCGCGGGCGATCAGGTGGATGCGGTCCGCGGGGCTGCCGCGCTCGACGAGGACCTCGCCCGCCGCGAAGTCGCGCTGCGCGCAGCGGTCGGCCAGGGCGGTCAGGGCTTCCGTGTCCTCGAATCCGCGCAGGAGGGCCAGTTCACCCAGCTCCAGGGGGATCACCCGGACCGTGGCGCCCTCCTGGACGAACTCGATGCGCCCGTCGCCGAGGGTGTGGCGCAACCGCCGGTTGACCCGGTAGGCGCCGCCCTCGGCCTCGACCCAGGGCAGCATCCGCAGCAACCAGCGGGAGGTGATCGCCTGCATCTGCGGGGCGGACTTGGCGGTGGTGGCGAGGTTGCGGGCGGCGGCCGTGCTCAGGGACTGCTGCGGTGCGGCGGGCGGGGTCTGGGCTGCCGGGATGCTGTCGGCGGACATCGGCGGGCTTTCTCCTTGGACGACGGGTCGTCCGGCGCACACGGGTGCGCCGACCGGGAGACAGGAGGGCAGGAGGACAGGAGGACAGGAGGGCAGGAGGGCAGGAAGACAGGAGGGCAGGGAGAGGGGGAGAGGGGAGGCAGGGAGGAGGGGGCGACGGGCGGGAAGGATCACGGGAATCCGTCCGCCTGCAGAAAGCTAGCCGCTGGACCGGCCGCCTCCACCGGGGAGACGGGATGCTTACCCCGAAGCGGTGACAATCGGTTGAATGCGGTTTATCGGTCCGCGAGGTGGCGTCGCCCCGCCCTCGCACGCTTCGGCGGGCCGGGCGGTCCGGAACCGGCGGGACGGCCGTCACGTCCTCACCTGCATGATCGGAGAACGCGTCACGGGACGCCGGGTGATCCGCACCGCCGTCCCCGCCGAGGTCGAGAGCATCACGGCGCTGCACGCGCGCGCCAGGGCGACGTACTACCCGGGCGGGATCCCGCAGGACGGCGTCGACTGGCCGGCCGCCTGGGGCGCGGCCATCGAGCGGCCCGACGGCCAGGTGCTGTGCGTCGTCGAGCGGGGGCGCCTCGTGGGACTCGCCTCCTTCCGCACGCCGGAGGGAGCGCCCGCGCACACGGTCAAGCTGTTCCAGTTCCACGTCGACCCCGACCACTGGCGTACGGGGATCGGCACGGCCCTGCACACGGCCTGCGTCGAGCAGTGGAGGGCCGACGGCCGGCGCACGGCCGTGCTCGACGTGCACGTGGACAACCGGCGGGCCCAGGCGTTCTACGCACGTCAGGGGTGGTCCGCGGATCCGGGGGACCCGCCCGCCGAGGGCGACCACCACCTCTGGCTGAGGTACTCGGTGCCCGGGGAATGATTCGAGCTGTTTGAAGGTTCATCCACCGGGCGGAGGGATTCTCCGCGTCACCGGTACGACCTGGAGAGAGCCGAGACATGCGCGTCGAGATCTGGAGCGACATCGCCTGCCCCTGGTGCTACGTGGGCAAGGCCCGCTTCGAGAAGGCGCTGGAGGCCTTCCCGCACCGCGACCAGGTCGAGGTGGTGCACCGGTCCTTCGAGCTGGACCCGGGCCGCGCCAAGGACGACGTCCAGCCGGTGCTGGCGATGCTGACGAAGAAGTACGGGATGAGCGAGGCGCAGGCGCAGGCCGGCGAGGAGAACCTGGGCGCGCAGGCCGCCGCCGAGGGCCTCGACTACCGCACCCGCGACCGTGACCACGGCAACACCTTCGACATGCACCGCCTGCTGCACTTCGCCAAGGAGCAGGGCCGCCAGGACGAGCTGATCCAGATCCTGTACCGGGCGAACTTCGCCGAGGAGCGGTCGCTGTTCACCGAGGGCGCGGAGCGCCTGGTGGAGCTGGCGGCCGAGGCGGGGCTGGACGCCGACGCGGCCCGGACGGTCCTCGCCGACCCGGCCGCGTACGCCGACGAGGTCCGCGCCGACGAGCGGGAGGCCGCCCAGCTCGGCGCGAACGGTGTGCCCTTCTTCGTCCTGGACCGTGCCTACGGCGTCTCCGGAGCCCAGCCAGCCGAGGTCTTCGCCCAGGCCCTGACCCAGGCGTGGGGCGACCGCTCGCCGCTGAAGCTGATCGACGACGGCGGCGCGCAGGCCTGCGGCCCGGACGGGTGCGCGGTCCCCCAGCAGTGAGCCCGGCGGTGAACTCGCAGATCAGAGCCGATCTATAAGCGTTGCTTAGGAAAATCACGCAAAAATCGGCGATGGACGAGAGATTCCGCGAGGCCCACAGTGGGAGGCATGGACACCTTCGAGAGCCTCGTCAGGGCCGAGTTCACCCCGAAGACCACCTATCTGAACACCGCGAGCAACGGCCTGCTGCCCGCCCGCGCCGTCGCCGCCCTGCACGAGGCCGCGCTGCTGCGGGCCGAGGGCAGGCCGTTGACCCCGCTGCACGAGGACGTCGAGGCCTGCCGGGCCGCGTACGCCCGGCTGGCCGGCGTCCCGGTCGCCCGGGTGGCGCTGGGCGCCTCGGTCGCCGCCCACACCGGCCTGATCGCCGCCTCGCTCCCCGCGGGCGCGGAGGTGCTCACCGCCGAGGACGACTTCACCTCGGTGCTCAACCCGTTCCACGTCCGCGGCGACCTCAAGGTCCGCGCGGTGCCGCTGGAGCGGATCGCCGAGTCCGTCCGTCCCGGCACCGCCCTGGTCGCGGTCAGCGCCGCCCAGTCCGCCGACGGACGGATCGCCGACCTGCCCGCCCTGCGTGAGGCGGCCCGGGCGCACGGCGCCCGCACCTACGTCGACTTCTCCCAGGCCGCGGGCTGGCTGCCGACGGACGCCGGCGCCCACGACTTCTCCGCCGCCGTCTCCTTCAAGTGGCTGCTCGGCCCGCACGGCGCGGCCTTCCTCGTCGTCCCGGAGGACTTCGGCGGGCTGGCGCCGATCCTCGCGGGATGGGTCGCCGGCGAGGAGCCCTGGGACAGCTGCTACGGACCGGTGGCCGAACTGGCCCGCTCCGCACGGCGGTTCGACCTGACGCCCGCCCTGTTCAGCTATGCCGGACTGCGCCGCTCCCTCGAACTGATCGAGGAGCTCGGCGTGGCGGAGATCGGCGCCCACGCCCTCGCCCTCGCCGACCGCTTCCGCGCCGGACTCGCAGCCCTCGGGCGCGAGCCCCTTCCCGCGCCCGGCTCCGCCATCGTCTCCGTGCCCGGACTGGGCTCCCGGCAGGGCGAGTTGGCCGCCGCGGGCGTCCAGGTCTCCGACCGGTCCGGCAACCTGCGCGCCGCCTTCCATCTGTACAACACGCCCGCCGACGTCGACCGGCTGCTGGACGTCCTGTCGGGCTGACGCCCACGGAACGGGTACGACGAGGCCCGCGGCGGGACGCGCGCGCGGGCGGTCACATCACCGGCGTGAAGTCCCGGGCGCCGATGAACTCCGGGCGGCGGATCGGCGCGGCGAACGGTTCCACGGCCGTGTTCTCCACGCTGTTGAACACGATGAACACGTTGCTGCGCGGGAAGGGCGTGATGTTGTCGCCGGATCCGTGCATGGCGTTGCAGTCGAACCAGGTCGCCGAACCGGCCTTGCCCGTGAACAGCTTGATGCCGTAGTCACCGGCCATCGCGGTGAGCGCCTCGTCGGAGGGCGTGCCCGCGTCCTGCATCTGCAGCGACTTCTTGTAGTTGTCCTTCGGCGTGGCGCCGGCGCAGCCGAGGAACGTCCGGTGCGAGCCCGGCATGATCATCAGGCCGCCGTTGGTGTCGAGGTTCTCGGTCAGCGCGATCGAGACGGACACCGTCCGCATGTTCGGCAGACCGTCCTCGGCGTGCCAGGTCTCGAAGTCGGAGTGCCAGTAGAAGCCGCCGGCCCCGAAGCCCGGCTTGACGTTGATCCGCGACTGGTGGACGTAGACGTCCGAGCCGAGGATCTGCCGGGCCCGTCCCACGACCCGCTCGTCGCGCACCAGGGCGGCGAAGACCGGGCTCAGCTTGTGCACCTCGAAGACGGACCGGATCTCCTTGGACTGCGGCTCGACGATCGACCGCTCGTCCGCCCGGATCTCCGGGTCCGCGACGAGCCTCTCCAGCTCCCGCCGGCAGACGGCGACCTCGTCGTCGCCGATCAACTGGTCGACGGCCAGGAAACCGTCGCGCTCGTACGTCTGCAGGTCGGTGGCCGGGATCGGGCCGGGGGTGTCGGGGGAGCCCCAGAGGACGGGGTCCTTACGGGGGACGGACACCTCGGTGGTGCCACGGGTCGGGTAGAGATCGGTCAGGGTGGTCACGATGCTCACACCTCCTCGGGCTCGGTCAGCAGGGGGTAGACGCCGTTCTCGTCGTGGTCCTCGCGCCCGGTCACGGGCGGGTTGAACACGCAGAGGCAGCGGAAGTCCTCCTTGACGCGCAGCGTGTGCCGCTCGTGCCCGTCGAGGAGGTACATGGTGCCGGGCGTGATGGTGTGCGCCAGCCCGGTCTCGTGGTCGGTCAGCTCGGCCTCGCCCGCCACGCAGACGACGGCCTCGACATGGTTCGCGTAGTGCATCGAGGTCTCGGTGCCCGCATACAGAATCGTTTCGTGCAGCGAGAATCCGACCCGCTCCCGGGCCAGGACGATGCGCTTGCTCTCCCAGGTGCCGGACGCCGCCCGCACATGGCGGTCGGTGCCCTCGATCTCCTTGAACGAACGGACGATCACGGTGGTGCGATCCCTCCTGGATAGGTGACGTGGGGGGGTGTGACGCGTGGGGAGGGCGTCAGACGGTCTCGCGCACGGCGCGGGCGAGGATGCTCAGGCCCTCGTCCAGCTCCTCGGGGGAGACGGTCAGGGCCGGCAGCAGTTTGACGACCTCGCTCACGGGGCCGGACGTCTCGATCAGCAGCCCGAGTTCGAAGGCCCGCTTCGCGACCCGGCCGGCCCGCGCCTTCTCGTGGAACTCCAGGCCCCACACCAGGCCGCGGCCCCGGTACTCCTTGACGTCGGCGAGGTTCTCCTCGGTGATCGAGATCAGCCCCTGCTCGACCTGCTCGCCGCGCGTGCGGGTCTGCTTCTCCATCGCGGATCCGTCGGCCCAGTAGGTCTCCAGGGCGGCGGTGGCGGTGACGAAGGCGGGGTTGTTGCCGCGGAAGGTGCCGTTGTGCTCGCCCGGCTCCCACACGTCCAGCTCGGGCTTGAACAGGCACAGCGACATGGGCAGTCCGTAGCCGCTGATGGACTTGGAGACGGTGACGATGTCCGGGACTATGCCGGCCTCCTCGAAGGAGAAGAAGGCGCCGGTGCGTCCGCAGCCCATCTGGATGTCGTCCACGATCAGCAGCATGTCCTGCCGTTCGCACAGCTCCTTGAGGGCCCGCAGCCACTCGGGCCGGGCGGCGTTGATGCCGCCCTCGCCCTGCACGGTCTCGACGATGACGGCCGCCGGCTTGTTGAGGCCGGAGCCCTGGTCCTCCAGGAGCCGCTCGAACCACAGGAAGTCCGGGACCTGGCCGTCGAAGTAGTTGTCGAACGGCATGGGCGTGCCGTGCACCAGCGGGACCCCGGCGCCGGCGCGCTTGAAGGCGTTGCCGGTGACCGCGAGCGAGCCCAGGGACATGCCGTGGAAGGCGTTGGTGAACGAGACGATCGCCTCGCGGCCCTTCACCTTGCGGGCCAGCTTCAGCGCGGACTCCACGGCGTTGGTCCCGGTCGGGCCCGGGAACATGACCTTGTAGGGCAGGTCGCGCGGGCGCAGCACCAGATCCTGGAAGGTCTGCAGGAAGGTCCGCTTGGCCACGGTCGACATGTCGAGCCCGTGCGTGACGCCGTCGCGCATCAGGTAGTCGATCAGCGCCCGTTTCAGCACCGGATTGTTGTGCCCGTAGTTGAGCGACCCGGCGCCGGCGAAGAAGTCGAGATAGCGGTGACCGTCCTCGTCGAACATGAGGCTGCCCTGCGCGCGGTCGAAGACGGCGGGCCAGCTGCGGCAGTAGCTGCGCACCTCGGACTCGAGGGTCTCGAACACGCTGAGGTCGGGCTGGGTGATGGTCACGACGAAAAGCTCCTGGGTGTGGGGGCGGGGGAGGGCGGGCCGGGGGCGTGGGGGTTCAGAAGGCGAGCGGGCCGATGCGGTACAGCACCTCGGGGTCGTGCGCGCCGTCGGGGAACAGCCCGGCGTCGAACAGCACCTCGCGGGTGACGGCGGCCCCGTGCCGCTCGGCGTACGAGGCGAACAGCCGCTCGGAGGCGCTGTTGCCCGGGGTGATCGTGGTCTCGACGGCGGTCAGCGGGCGCTCGGCGGAGATCCGCGCGGTCAGCCCGTCGAGCAGTGCGGCGGCGAGACCGCGACCGCGGTACGCGCCGTCGACCGCGACCTGCCAGACCAGCAGGGTGTGCGGGTTCTCCGGCCGGACGTACCCCGTGACGAACCCGACCGGCTCGCCGTCCTCGGCACGCGCCACCGCCGAGGTGTCGGCGAAGTCACGGCACCACAGCAGATAGCTGTAGGAGGAGTTCAGGTCGAGGGTCCGGGATTCCTTGGCGATACGCCATAGCGCGGCCCCGTCCGCCACCGACGGACGGTCGATACGAAGGTCTGCTTGTGTGGCGGTCATGCGGATCGAACTTACCCAGCGAAATTCAATAACGCATGGAGAGGCCGTGGTGATTCCGTGATGCCGCTGGTTCGCCTGGCCGTTTCATCCCCTTTTGCACCGCACAAAGAGGTCATATCGCCCGGCTTGTGCAATGCATCACGTGACCGTGATGCACGCGTGAATCTCCGCGTTTAGGGGCGGGAAATCCGGGCAGGAGAACTCGGGCACACCATCCGACCGAAAGCGTTGCGGGAACCGGATAAAGAAAGACCGGAAAGGCCGAGAAAGAAGAAGGGGAATCGGAAGGGATTCGGAAATCACCCCGAATTCACGCTCCGGTCACCCACACCCGGATCAGGCTGATCTCCAGGCGGGGCCGTCGGGCCGGCGAAGATGCGGCCGGTGTCCCCGGGCGACCGCCCGCCGATCAGCTCGCGCCCGCGCGCTGCCTCCCGGCGCCGTCCGCCGGAGGGCCTCAGGGCGTCAAGGCCCCGGGGCGTCAGGGCCCAAGGGTGTGAGGGCCTCAGGGCCCAAGGGTGTGAGGGCCTCAGGGCCCAGGGCTCTTGAGGGCCTCAGGCGTCCTGGCGCCAGGCGCTCTCCACGGCGCGGCGGGCCGCTTCGAGGTCCACGCTCAGCCCGTGCTCCGTCAGCGCGGCCCCGAGGGCGGCCAGGGAGCCCTGCACGGCCCCCACGGTCGCGTCGGCCCCGTAGTGGTTGACCCTGATCATCTCCTTGGCCAGCGCGCCGCCGCCCGCGGCGAGCGGCAGGGTCGCGTCGCTCGCCAGGGCCCGCGCCACGACCTCCGACGCCACGACCCCCGCAGGCGTGCGCAGCGTCGTGGCGACCGGCGCCGCGTCCGCCGCGTCGCGCACGTACGGCTCCAGCCCGCCGCCCAGCGCCACGGCGCCCGCGCGCGTGGCGGCCGCGGCGAAGGCGTGCCGGGCCATCACGGTGGCCGGCCCCTCCGCCTCGATCCGCTCGACGCACGCCTCCAGCGCCAGCATCTCCAGCTGCGCCGGCGCGTGCAGCAGCGCCCTGCGGCCGCCGTCGACCCACCGCTCCTTCCAGTCCAGCAGCGACAGATACGAGCGGCGGGGCGCGTGCGGGTTGGCCGCCATCCGCGCCCACGCCCGCTCGCTCACCGAGACCGCCGACACGCCCGCGGGCCCGCCCATGGCCTTCTGCGCGCCGATCACGCACAGATCCACGCCCCAGGCGTCCGGCAGCACCGGCTCGGCGCCGACCGAGGCGACCGCGTCCAGGTAGAACAGGGCGCCGTGCGCCCGCACCGCCGCGCCGATCTCCGCGACCGGGTTGGTGTTGCCGGTGGCGGCCTCCGCGTGCACCAGCGACACGAAGTCGATCTCCGGGTGCTCGGCGAGGGCCGCGCGGATCTGCTCCGCCGTGACCGCCGTGTGGAAGGGCACCGCCAGATCGATCACGGTCGCGCCGCAGTCCCGCAGCCAGTCGCCGAAGGTCTGCCCGTAGGGACCGGTGATCACGTTGAGGGCGGTCGTGCCCCGACCGGCCGCGGCGCGGATCGCGCCCTCCAGCGGCAGCAGCGCCTCGCCCTGCATGATCACGACGTCCTGCCGGGTGTCCAGCAGCCGCGCCACCCGGTCCTCGATCGAGGCGAAGTGCGCGGCGCTCAGCGGGGCGAGGTCCAGGAACGGGTGGGTCACGAGGGTGCTCTCTTCACTCACGGGGTAGAGGTGACGAGGGTAACCGGCGCCTGCCGAGCCATTCCCACTGCCGACTTCTTAGGTCGAACGGCCCTGTGGCCATCGGTTTGATTTGAGACACCCAAACTTCTCCTTATAATCGGAACCCATAGCTCCCTTACAGGAAGGCCCGCCGTGAACACCCTCCCCGGGCGCCGGATCCGCATTCTGGCCGCCACCACCGCGACGGCCGGGCTGATGCTCGTGGCCGCCTGCACCTCCACCGACAACGGGGGCAGCGGCTCCAAGACCGCCGCCGGCGGGGTCGAGCTCGTCAAGGCGGGCCAGCTCACCACCTGCACCCACCTGCCCTACCCGCCCTTCCAGTCGGAGATCGACGGCAAGGTGCAGGGCTTCGACGTGTCGCTGATCGACCTCGTCGCCAAGAACCTGGGCGTCAAGCAGGTGATCACCGACACGCCGTTCGAGAACTTCAAGACCGGCGCCTTCCTCAACTCCGGTCAGTGCGACCTGGCCGCGGCCGGCATGACCATCACCGACGAGCGCAAGAAGAACGTCGACTTCTCCGACCCGTACTTCGACGCCACCCAGGCCGTCCTGGTCGACAAGAACGCGGGTGTGAACTCGCTCGCCGACGTGAAGGCCAAGGGCGTCAAGCTCGGCGCCCAGGCGCAGACCACCGGCGAGGACTACGCGAAGAAGAAGGGCTTCGACCCGGTCTCCTTCGAGTCCTCCGACGCCGTCCTCAACGGCCTGCGCACCGGCCAGGTCAAGGCCGTCATCATCGACTACCCGGTCGTCCAGGGCTGGCTCAAGAACAAGGCCAACGCCGACGCCTTCAAGGTCGTCGACAACCTCAACACCGGCGAGCAGTACGGCTTCACCGTGAAGAAGGGCAACGCCAAGCTGGTCGCCGCGATCAACAAGGCGCTCGCGGACGCGAGGGCCGACGGCACGTACAAGAAGCTGTACGAGAAGTGGATCGGCCCGTACGACGCGTCGGCCGCCTCCCCGTCGGCCTCCGCCTCGGCGTCCTGACCCCATGGCCGACACCGACGTACCCCTCCAGCCGAGGAAGAAGGGTCTGACCCGGCGGCAGAAGCGCCGCCTCTCGCGGGGCGCGCAGTACGCCGTCTTCGTCGCCGCCGTGATCGTCTTCGCGGTCTCGGCCGACTGGGGCCGGCTGAGGAACCAGTTCGCCCAGTGGGACATCGCCCGGCAGATGTTCCCGGACGTCATCACGCTCGCCCTGAAGAACACCGTGCTGTACACGGTGTCCGGTTTCGTGCTGGGCCTGCTGCTCGGTCTGGTCATCGCGCTCATGCGGCTGTCCTCGGTGGGCCCGTACCGCTGGCTGGCCGGCGTCTACATCGAGATCTTCCGCGGTCTGCCCGCCCTGCTGATCTTCGTCTTCATCGGGGTGGCGGTGCCGCTCGCCTTCCCCGGCACGGAGATCGTCGGCGGCACCTACGGCAAGGCGGCCCTCGGGCTCGGTCTGATCGGCGCCGCGTACATGGCGGAGACGTTCCGGGCCGGCATCCAGGCCGTGCCCAAGGGGCAGACGGAGGCCGCCCGCTCGCTGGGCTTCTCACCCGCGCGCGCGATGATCTCGGTCGTCATCCCGCAGGCCTTCCGGATCATCCTTCCGCCGCTCACCAACGAGCTGATCATGCTCTTCAAGGACTCCTCCCTGGTCCTGCTCCTCGGAGTGACGCTGGAGGAGCGCGAACTGTCCAAGTTCGGCCGCGACCTGGCCAGCACGACCGCCAACTCCACGCCGATCCTGGTCGCCGGCCTGTGCTACCTGCTGGTGACCATCCCGCTCGGCTTCGTCGTGCGGCGTATGGAGGCCAAGGCCCAGGAGGCCGTGAAATGAGCCGACCCGAGATCGACGTGCGCGCGCTGCACAAGTCGTTCGGCGACAACGAGGTGCTGCGGGGCATCGACCTGGAGGTCGGCCGCGGCGAGGTCGTCTGTGTGATCGGCCCGTCCGGCTCCGGCAAGTCGACGCTGCTGCGGTGCGTGAACCTGCTGGAGGAGCCGTCCGGGGGCCAGGTCTTCGTCGGCGGCACCGAACTGACCGACCCCGACGTCGACATCGACGCAGTACGACGACGTATCGGCATGGTCTTCCAGCAGTTCAACCTCTTCCCCCATCTGTCCGTGACCGAGAACCTCACGCTGCCGCAGCGCCGGGTGCTGGGGCGCGGCAGGGCCGAGGCGGCGAAGGTGGCCGCCGAGAACCTGGAGCGCGTCGGGCTGTCGGACAAGGCGACCGCCTACCCCGCCTCGCTCTCCGGCGGCCAGCAGCAGCGCGTGGCCATCGCCCGCGCCCTGGCCATGGGTCCCGAGGTGATGCTCTTCGACGAGCCGACGTCGGCGCTCGACCCGGAGCTGGTGGGGGACGTCCTGGCCGTCATGCGCATGCTGGCGCACGAGGGCATGACGATGATGGTCGTCACCCACGAGATGTCCTTCGCGCGCGAGGTCGCCGACCGGGTCGTCTTCATGGACGGCGGGGTGATCGTCGAGGACGGCGACCCCGCCCAGGTCATCGGCGCCCCCGCGCACGAGCGCACCCGCCACTTCCTCTCCCGCCTCCTCGACCCGGCGATGGCCGAGGTGGAGGAGGAGAGGTCCGACCGGGCGGGCGGTTCCGACCGGTAGCTCACTAAGGTGCCGGACATGAGCGATCACCCGGTGCTGCATGTGAAGGGCCGGGTCCTGACCGGACCCGACGACGTCCGCGACGAGCTGTGGGTCGTCGACGGCCGGATCTCCTACGACCGTCCCGTCGGCGCCCGCGACGTGCTCGGCGTGGAGGGCTGGGCGCTGCCCGGCCTCGTCGACGCCCACTGCCATGTGGGCCTGGGCCCGCACGGCCCGGTCGAGGCGGACGTCGCCGAGAAGCAGGCGCTGACCGACCGCGACGCCGGCGCCCTGCTGCTGCGGGACGCCGGCTCGCCCTCGGACACCCGGTGGGTCGACGAACGCGACGACCTCCCGAAGATCGTCAGAGCGGGCCGGCACATCGCCCGCACCCGCCGTTACCTCCGCGGCTACGCGCACGAGATCGAGCCCGGGGACCTGGTCGCGTACGTCGCCCGGGAGGCCCGGCGCGGTGACGGCTGGGTCAAGCTGGTCGGCGACTGGATCGACCGCGAGGTGGGCGACCTGACCCCCAGCTGGCCGCGGGAGGCGGCCGAGGCGGCCATCGCCGAGGCCCACCGGCTGGGCGCGCGGGTCACCGCCCACTGCTTCGCCGAGAACTCGCTGCGCGACCTGGTCGAGTCGGGCATCGACTGCGTCGAGCACGCCACGGGACTCACCGAGGACCTGATCCCGCTGTTCGCCGAACGGGGCGTGGCCATCGTCCCGACCCTGGTCAACATCGCGACGTTCCCGGGCCTCGCGGCCGGCGGCGAGGCGAAGTTCCCGCGCTGGGCCGCCCATATGCGCCGGCTCCACGAACGCCGGTACGACACCGTGCGCAACGCGCACGACGCGGGCATCGCCGTCTTCGTCGGCACGGACGCCGGCGGCACGCTGCCGCACGGTCTGGTGGCCGCGGAGGTCGCGGAACTGGTGACGGCGGGCATCCCGCCGCTGACGGCGCTCTCGGCGGCGAGCTGGGGCGCACGCGCGTGGCTCGGACGCCCAGGTCTGGCCGAGGGCGCTCCGGCGGACCTGGTCGTCTACGAGAAGGACCCGCGAGCGGACGTCCGGGTGCTGGCGGCGCCGCGCAGGGTGGTCCTGAACGGGAAGGTGGTGGGCTGAGGGCGGGGGCGCGCGGGGAAGGCGCGCGGACGCGGGGTGCGCCGGGGTGCGGCAGCGGGGCGAGGGGGGCTGCGGCGAACGTACGTGCCGTTGGAATCGAAGGTGTGTGCGGAAAGCCCACGTTGGAGTGAACTCGCTTCGGCCCGCTGACCGTTCACCCTTCGTACGTAATTCTTGCGGGGTCCCGAAGCGTCTCTTCTGGGGGTCCCACCCTTGAACGGCAGCACCTTCCGCATGCCCGCACGCGTCCGTCGCGTCGCCGCCGTCGCGACGGCCACGGCCCTGGCCGCAGGTCCCGCGGCCCTGGCCGGCGCCGACACCGCCCACGCGCGGGGCGGTCAGGGCCGCGCGAGCGCGTCCGTCCTGCGCACCGGCCTCGACGTGGCCCTGCTCCACAAGACCGTCCACGTCCCGCTCACCGTCTCCCTCGACGAGGTGCACGCGCCGGGGAGCGCCGGGAAGACGGCGCTCACGGCCGAGCTGGACGGCGTGGCCGGCGGACAGCCCTTCGGCGTCCTGCGCGCCGACGTCGCCGAGGCGAAGGCGACGGCCGACGAGGAGAAGGCCGAGGCGTCCACCCGCCTCGTGCACGCCCGGCTGCACGTTCCCGGCCTCCCGCTGCTCTCCCTCGTCGAGGTCGGCACGGTCACCTCGAAGGCCGTCTGCGAGGCGGGCAGGACCCCGGTCGCCGCCTCCGACGTGCTCGGCTCGGTGACGGTCCTGGGCAGGAAGGTGTCGCTCAGCGCGGGCGGGGCCACCCATGTGAGGGTTCCGGGCGTGGGAGAGGTCCGGCTGGACCTGTCCCAGCGCGAGACGACCTCCCGCACGGCCGCCGCCACCGCCCTCGAACTCACCGTCTCCGTCAACCCGTTGAGCCTCGACGTCGCCGAGGTCACCGGCACCCTGACGCTGGCGAGGTCGACCTGCGAGACGCCCGCGGCCCACGAGCCGGGGCAGGGGCAGGGGCAGGAGCCGGGGCACGGAGAGGGGCAGGCTCAAGGAGAGGGGCAGGGGGCGGGGCCGGCGAAGGGGCCGGCCGCCGAGCCGGGCGCATCCGCCCCGGCCGCCGACGTCAAGCCCCAGGGCGCGCCCGCCGAGGCGGACCTGGCGCAGACCGGCGGCAGCCCGGCGACCCCGTACGCGGTGGGCGGCGCGCTGGCGCTGCTGCTCGCGGGCGGAGGAGCCGTGGCACTGGCCCGCCGACGCGGCTGACGGACCGGGCGCGGGCAGGCCGCCGGAAGTCCCCCCGGCGGCCTGCCCCGCGCCCTCGTCCTCGCCTCGTCCTCGCCTCGGCGGTCCCGGCCTGGCCGTCGCCTCGGCTCCGTTGTTCTCGGGCCGGTTGTTCTCGGGTCGGCTACCGGGCGAGGGCGAGCGCCTGGTCCAGCGCCTGGAGGAAACGATTCACCGTCGTCCGGTCCCGCACCGCCAGCCGCAGCCACTCCTCGTCGAGGCCCGGGAAGGTGTCCCCCCGCCGGACCGCGAACCCCAGGGTGCGCAGTCGCCGTCGGACGGCGGCGGCCCGGGGCAGCCGGACCAGGACGAAGGGGCCGTCCGCCGGCCCCACGACCCGCAGCCCGTCGGCGGCGAACTCCTCCAGACCGGCGACCAGATGCGCCCGGTCGGCCGCGACGCGGTGCGCGGCGTGCCCGGCCTCCGCCAGCGCCTGCGCCCCCATGCACGCCTCCGCCGCCGCCAGCGCCGGCGAGGACACCGGCCACAGCGGCTGCGCCCGCTCCAGCTCCGCGATCGTCTCCGGAGCGGCGAGGACGTACCCGATCCGCAGCCCCGCAAGACCCCAGGTCTTCGTCAGACTGCGCAGCACGACCAGACCGGGCACGTCCGTCGCCCCCGCGAGCGCCTCCCGCTCGCCCGGCACCGCGTCCATGAACGCCTCGTCGACCACCAGCGTCCGCCCGGTCCGGGCCAGCCGCCGGACGGCCTGCGCGGGATGCAGCACCGACGTGGGGTTCGTCGGGTTGCCGATCACCACCAGGTCCGCGCCCTCGGGGACGGCCGCGGGATCCAGCCGGAACCCGTCCTCCTCCCGCAGCAGCACCCGGTCCACGCTGTGCCCCGCGTCCAGCAGTGCCGCCTCCGGCTCGGTGAACTGCGGATGCACGACGACGGGCCGACGGACCTTCAGGGCGCGCGCCAGCAGCACGAACGCCTCCGCCGCGCCCGCCGTGAGCAGCACCCGCTCGACGGGCAGCCCGTGCCGGGCCGCGACCGCCGCCCGCGCGGCCCGCCCGTCCGGGTAGGCCGCCAGTCCGCCGAGGGAGGCGGCGATGCGCTCGCGCAGCCAGCGCGGGGGCGTGTCCGCGCGGACGTTCACGGCGAGGTCGACGAGCGCCGAGCCGTCGCCGCGCACCTCCGCGTCCCCGTGGTGGCGCAGGTCGTGCGCCTCGGCGTGCCCCTCAGCGCGCATGGGAGTGCGAGTGCCCGTGGTGGTGACCGTCGTGGTGATGTCCGTCGTGGTGATGTCCGTCGTCGTCCGGGTGGAAGTGCGGCTGCTGCGGCATCCCCACCTTGTCCTCGAAGCCCGGCAGCGCGATCCGGTACACGCACGAGTCGCAGTTCATCCGCAGGTCGCCCTTGACGGCCTCCTCGTACCGCTCCATCACCAGGTCGAGCAGCTCCGGCTCGGGCCCGATGACGTCCGCCGAGCGCACCTCGACCCCGGGATGCGCGGCCGCCCAGCCCTCGGTCTGCTGCCGCACCCGGTCCGGCAGGATCCCGGTGAACAGGAAGTACGGCAGGACGACGATCCGCCGCGCGCCCAGGCGCACGCACCGGTCGAGTCCGCTCGGCACGTCCGGCGCGGCCAGCGACACGAACGCGGTCTCCACGCCCGCGTACCCGCGTCCCTCCCACAGCAGCCGGGCCGCCTTGTACACCTCGGCGTTGGCGTCCGGGTCCGTCGAACCGCGTCCGACCAGCAGCACGGTCACGTCGGCCAGGTCCTCCGGCGTCCGCGCGCCGGCGCCCAGCGCCTCGTCCAGCCGCCGCTCCAGCACGTTCAGCAGCGCCGGGTGCGGGCCCAGCGGACGCCCGTAGGAGTAGGAGATCCCCGGGTGGCGCTCCTTCTCGCGGGACAGGGCGGCCGGGATGTCGCCCTTGGCGTGTCCGGCGGAGACGAGCATCAGCGGGACGGCCGCGAAGCGCCGTACGCCGCGCTCCACCAGCTCGGCCACCGCGTCGCCCAGCGGCGGCGGCGAGAGCTCGATGAAGCCGCCCGCGACGGGCAGTTCGGGATGGCGGCGGCCCAGCTCCCGCACGAAGTCGCGGAACGCCTCGGCTCCGGCCTCGTCGCGGGTGCCATGGCCGGCGATGAGCAGGGCGGGCGGCGGGGTGGTCACTGTTGCTCCTCGGGATCGGGAAGGGGTGGATGCGGCAGGCGGTCGTGCGCGGGTGCGGCGTGGGGCGGCCGGGTCACCGGACCTCCTCCACGGCGGTTTCCTGCCAGCGGTAGCCGCGGGGCGTCACCATGCGCCCCGCGACGGCGCGGGTCGCGGTGTTGCCCACGGTGACGACCGTCATCATGTCGACCCAGGCCGGGTCGAGTTCGGCGAGCGTGGTCAGCCTGCTGGTCCCGTCCGGCCGGGACGCGTTGCGCACGACGCCCACCGGAGTGGCCGGCTGCCGGTGCCCGGCGAGGATCGACAGCGCCTTGGGGAGCTGCCAGTCGCGGCCCCGCGAACGGGGGTTGTAGAAGGTGACCACGAGGTCGGCCTCCGCCGCCGCGCGCACCCGCCGCTCGATGACCTCCCACGGCGTGTGCAGGTCGGAGAGGCTGATGGACACATGGTCGTGGCCGAGCGGCGCACCGAGGATCGCGCCGGCCGCGAGCGCGGCCGTCACGCCGGGCACCCCGACCACGTCGATGTCGTCGGACGCCTCGGCGAGCGCGGGGGAGGCCATGGCGTACACGCCCGCGTCGCCGCTGCCGATCAGCGCGACGGCCTGTCCGCGCCGGGCCTCCTCGACGGCCGTGCGGGCCCGCTCCTCCTCGGCGCCCAGCCCGGACTCCAGGATCCGGGTGCCCGGCCGCAGCAGGTCGCGGATCTGGTCGACGTACTGGTCGAGCCCGACGAGCACGGCGGCCCGCCGCAGTTCGGCCGTGGCACGCGGGGTGAGCAGATCACGGGCGCCGGGTCCGAGCCCGACGACCGCGAGCCGCCCCCGCGCGGGACGCCGTACGACGGCGCAGGTGGCCATCGAGGCGTGTCCGTCCGCCCGCGCCGACTTCCGCTTGGGGACGAGGAGTTCACCGCCGCGGGCGAGCGCGGACGCCTCGGCGACCGACGGGGTGCCCACGGCGGCGAGGGGGGCGTCGGAGGGGTTGGGCACCTCGACCGTCGTCAACTCCTCGGCCGGGTACGTCACGAGGGGCACCGCGAGCCGCGCGGCCGCCTCGACGATGCCGGGCTCCTCGCGCTTGGCGTCCACCGTGGCGAGCTCGGCGAGGCTGCGCGGGGACAGCCCCGCGTCGCGCAGCGCGCCCCGCACCAGATCGAGCACCTCGTCGACCGGCACGCCCCTGGACGCGCCGACGCCGACCACCAGGGACGGCGGTCGCACCAGCACCTCGCCGTCGGCGGGTTCGACCGCGCGGTCCGTCAGCCGGACGGCCGGCATGCCCGGCGTGCGGGCCTGCGCCGCGAAGGGCAGCGCCGGCAGCGGCCACGCCGTCTCGGCGTCCAGCGCGACCGGCTCCCCGTCCAGCAGGGCCCGTGTCACGCCGGCCACATCGCCCTCCACCGGCAGACCGAGGGTGTCCAGACCGGGGACGCCCACCGCGTCCGTGGCCGTGGTCACCACGGGCTCCGCGCCCAGCAACCCGCCCACCGACACGGCGAGTTCGTTGGCGCCGCCGCCGTGGCCGCCGACCAGCGAGACGGCGAACCGCCCGGCCTCGTCGACGCACACCACGCCCGGGTCGGACGCCTTGTCGGACAGCAGGGGCGCGACGAGCCGGACGACCGCGCCCGTCGCGAGGAAGCACACGAGCTGCTCGCACTCCGCGAACGCCCGCCGCACGGCGTCGCCCACGGGTCCGTCGTACACCCGGGTGCGGTCCGGCCAAGCCGCGGCCAGCCGGTCGCGTGCCGCCGCGCCCGCCGCGGTGGCGGAGATGAGGCCGATCACTGGGCAACTCCTTCATGGTTCACGGGATTCGAGCCGGCGGGGTTCCGGTGCCCCCACAGCAGGAAGACGGGATTGGCCGCGGCGAGCCGGGTCACGTCGCCCGGCAGCGGCGCCAGCCGCGAGGACTGCAGCAACACCCCGTCGCAGCCGAACCCGGCGCCGGTCAGCGCGGCGCGCACCGCGGGCACCCGGTCCAGCGCGGCCAGGGCGACCACGACCGTGCGCCGGGCCCGCCGCGCGCACACCTCCACGACGGCGGACAGCTCGTGGCCGCCCCCGCCGACGAACACGGCGTCGGGATCGTCGAGCCCGGTCAGCGCGTCCGGCGCCGTGCCGTGCACCACGTGCACGTCGACGCCGTGGGCGGCCGCGTTGGCGCGCACGCGCTCCACCCCGTCCGCCGCCTTCTCGACGGCGCTGACGGCGGCGCCGAGCCGCGCGCACTCCACGGCCACCGACCCGGAGCCGGAGCCGACGTCCCAGACCAGCTCGCCGGGGCGCGGTCCGAGCCGGGCCAGGGCCAGCGCCCGCACCTCGAACTTGGTGATCATCGAGTCGCGGTGCGCGAAGTCGCCCTCGGCCAGCGCCCACCCGGCGGGCGCGGGCGCGGGCCCGGCGAGCGTGCGGGCGGGGCCGGGCGTCCGCGTCTCGTCCAGGCACAGCACGACGCTCACCGCCGTTCCCCAGTCGCGTCCGGCGGCCTCGGCGGGCGAGACCCGCTCCAGGCGCTCGCGCCCGGGGTCGCCCAGCGCCTCGGCCACGACGAGCGTCCGGTCGGGCGCGCTGCGCGCGAGGGCCGCGCCCAGCTCGGCGGGCCCGGCGCCCGGCCCGGTCAGCACGGCCGTCTTCGGGTGCGCCCGGCAGATGTTCACGGCCGTCCGCGGATCCCGCCCGTGCGCGCTGACGACCACGGCGTCGTCCCAGGTCAGTCCGAGCCGTGCGAAGGCGGCCGCCACCGAGGAGACGCCGGGCCGGACATCGAGCCGCCGCGGCCCGAACCGCTCGGCCAGCGCCCGCACGATGCCGAAGAACCCGGGGTCGCCCGAGGCGAGCACGACCACGCGCCGCTCCGTGTCGACGTACGCCTCCATGGCGTCCAGGGCCGGCGCCAGCGGGCCGAGCACGATCCGCTTCGCGGACGCGGGCAGCTCCACGGCGTCCAGATGCCGGCGCCCGCCCACGACGAGCTCGGCCCCGGCCAGCGCGTCGGCGGGGACGGGCGCGCCCGTCCCCGCGCCGACCACCGTGATCGGACGGCTCATGTGCTCGCACCCCGCGAGCGCAGGGCCCGGCGAGCCTCCGGGTCCGCCTTGCGATGGCCGTGGAAGTGACCGGGGTGGTACAGGTGCGAGCGGGTGCCGTGCGCGTCCAGGGCCGGGCCGACCAGGAAGAGGGTGTGCTTCCAGAGCTTGTGCTCCTTCACCGTCTCCTCCAGCGTCCCGATCGTGCACGTCACGACGAGTTCCTCCGGCCAGGTCGCCTGGTGGGCGACGACGACCGGGGTGGAGGTCGGATAGCCGCCCTCCAGCAGCTCCCGCACGAGCTGCCCGCTGCGCGCGGCGGACAGGAAGACGGCCATCGTGGTGCCGTGCTTGGCGAACTCGCGCACCTCCTCGCCCGGCGGCATCGGCGTCTTGCCGCCGCCGAGCCGGGTGAGGACGACGGACTGGGCGACCTCGGGGATCGTCAGCTCGCGTCGGGCGATCGCGGCGACGGCCGAGAAGGAGGAGACGCCGGGGACGATCTCGGTCGCGAGGCCGATCTCCTCGCAGCGGTCGAGCTGCTCCTGCGTGCCGCCCCACAGCGCCGGGTCCCCGGAGTGGATGCGGGCGACCTTCAGCCCCTCGGAGCGCGCCCGCTCGTACACGGCCACCACGTCCTCCAGGGACATCGTCGCCGAGTCGAGGATCTCCGCGCCCTCCCGTGCGTGCGTGAGGACCTCCGCCTGCACCAGGCTCGCGGCCCAGATCACGACGTCGGCCTCGGCGATGGCGCGCGCGGCGCGGAACGTCAGCAGGTCGGCGGCGCCGGGGCCGGCGCCGACGAAGGTCACCTTGCCGGTGGGGGCATCGGCCATGGGTTCGAATCCTCTCATAACGGGCTTTGTGCTGCTTTCCCGGTGTCAGCGGGCGGCGCGGATGTGCGCGAACGGGGGTCGATCGGATAGCAAGGGCCTATGGCGGTCTTCGTCGCGCTCGGCGCGTTCCTCATGACGCTGGCCGGCGGCTGGACGGCACAACGCGTGACCGACCGCCGCCATCTGGTGCTGGGCCTGGCCGGCGGCCTGATGCTGGGCGTGGTCGGCCTGGACCTGCTGCCGGAGGCCCTGGACGCGGCCGGCGCCGAGGTCTTCGGCGTCCCGGCCGCGCTGCTGCTGTTCGTGGCGGGCTTCTTGGTGGCCCATCTGGTGGAACGGCTGCTGGCGGTCCGCCAGGCCGCGCACGGCGCCGAGGAGCACGCCTGCGCCGCGGCGCAGCGGGAGCACCCCGGCCACGGACCCCACGCCGGACCCGGCCCCGAGGGAACGGTCCAGCCCGGGACGGCCCCCCACGGCACGGCTCACGAAGGCACGGCTCACGAGGGCAGGGTTCACGAGGGCAGGGTTCCGGAGGTCGGCCTGACGGCGGCCGCGGCGATGGTCTTCCACAGCGCCATGGACGGCGTGGCCATCGGCGCGGCCTTCCAGGTGGGCGGCGGCATGGGACTCGCCGTGGCCCTGGCGGTCATCGCCCACGACTTCGCCGACGGCTTCAACACCTACACGATCACCAGCCTGTACGGGAACGCCCGGCGCAAGGCCCTGGCCATGCTGTTCGCGGACGCGGCGGCGCCGGTCGTGGGCGCGGCCTCGACGACCTTCGTCACCATCCCGGAGCAGCTGCTCGGCGGCTACCTGGGCTTCTTCGGCGGCGCGCTGCTCTATCTGGCGGCCGCCGAGATCCTGCCCGAGGCCCACCACGAACACCCCGCCCGCTCCACCGTGCTGTGCACGATCGCGGGCGCGGCCTTCATCTGGCTGGTGGTGGGCCTGGCCGCGTGACGGGCCGCCCGACCGGGACGCGGGCGCTCTCACAGCTTGCCGCCCCGGCCGCCGCCGCGCCGCGCGGGCGCGATCAGCGTGGAGAGGTACGGCAGCGGCTCGCCGTCCAGCTCGGCCGCGGGCCGGATCGACTCCTGCGCCAGCCCGAGCGCCGACCCCCACACCGCGTCCTGGATCCGCCCGGTCTCCCGCAGCGCCTCGGCGACCTCGGCGGCCTGCCGCCCGAACTTGTAGGCGACGACGGTCCCCGGACCGGCGAGCGCGTCCTTCAGCACGGCCGATCCCGCGGTCACCGGCACCAGCGTGAGCGGCTCGGTGCCCTCGGTCAGCACCGCGCCGGACCGCGCGGCGAGATCCTGCATGGCCGTGATGCCGGGAACGGTCTCGATCACCACGCCCGGCACCGACTCCGCCACGGTCTGCGCGAGATAGGTGAACGTGGAGTACACGTTGGGGTCGCCGATGGTCGCGAAGGCGACCGACCCGTGCCGCCGCAGCAACCCGGCGACCCGTTCCCCGGCGGCGTCCCAGGCGGCCTCCCGCCGGGCCCGGTCGGTCCGCTCGTTGAGCGCGAAGACGACCCGGACGACCTTCTCCCCGGGCACGTAGTGCACCACGGTGGCCTCGGCCCGGCCCTGCTCGCCCCCGTCCATCACGGGCACGACGACGACCTCGGCGGCCCGCAGCGCGTTGACCCCCTTGACGGTCACCAGCTCCGGATCCCCCGGGCCCACCCCGACTCCGACCAGCCTGCTGCTCATGACGTCCGGCACCTCTCGACGAACCGACGGGCCACACCGGGCTCGGCCGCCCAGTGCGTATGCAGATAACTCGCGTGCACGCCTTGCTGTACGAAGCCCTCGACCCGCCGCCCAGGACCGCGCACACCCCACGCGGGGACCGTCCCGGCCCCCGGCTCGACGACCGTCCGGTGGAACTCGTGCCCCCGCATCCGCGTGCCGGCCGGCGCGAGCACACTGTCGCTCACGGCGACGGCGTCGCGATAGCCGAGGGTGAGCCGTTCGGACATCCGGGCCCGCGCGTCGAGCACCCCGCACATCGGGAGCCCGTCGAGCTCACGGCACAGATACAGCAGCCCCGCGCACTCGGCGGCGACCGGCGCCCCGGACTCCGCGAGCGCGGCGACGGCCTTGCGCAACGGCTCGTTGGCGGACAGCTCGGCTGCGTACACCTCGGGAAAACCGCCGCCGATCACCAGCCCGGCCGTCGCGTCGGGCAGTCGCCCGTCCCGCAGGGGGTCGAAGACGACCGCTTCGGCGCCCGCGGCGGTCAGCAGCTCCGCGTGCTCGGCATAGGAGAAGGTGAACGCCGGACCACCGGCCAGCGCGACGACCGGCCGGTGCCGGGGTCCGGGGGCGGCGTCCCCCGCGGACGGGCCGGGAAGGGCGGCCGGGCGCGAGGACAGGGCCTCGGCCGGGTCCCAGGCCGCGCCGGACAGCGCCCCGGCGCCCCGCGCCAGGGCGAGCAACGCCTCCAGATCGCACCCGCGCGCCACCTGCGCGGCCATCGCGGCGACCGACTCGACGGCCTCGGCCCGCCGTTCGGCGACCGGCACCAGCCCGAGGTGCCGCGAGGGCGTGTCCACCTGCGGAGCGCGCCGCAGCACGCCCAGCACCGGTGTCCCCGCCGCGTCCAGCGCCTCGCGCAGCAGCTCCTCGTGCCGGTCCGAGGCGACCTTGTTCAGGATCACGCCCCCGATCCGCACCTGCGGGTCCCAGGAGGCGAACCCGTGCACCAGCGCCGCCACCGACCGCGACTGCGACGACGCGTCGACGACCAGCACCACCGGCGCCCGCAGCAGCTTCGCCACCTGGGCGGTGGACGCCAGCTCCCCCTCCCCGGCGGCCCCGTCGAACATCCCCATCACCCCCTCGACCACGGCGACGTCGCACCCCCGCGCCCCGTGCAGGAACAGCGGAGCGACGAGCTCCGGCCCGCACAGATACGCGTCGAGGTTGCGCCCCACCCGCCCGGCGGCGAGCGAGTGGTAGCCGGGGTCGATGTAGTCGGGCCCCACCTTGTGCGGGGACACGGCGAGCCCCCGCGCGGCGAACGCGGCCATCAGGCCCGTGGCGACGGTGGTCTTGCCGCTGCCCGAGGAGGGCGCGGCGATCACCAGCCGGGGGACCGAGGACGGGGAGGTCATGACGGCGTCACCACTCGATGCCCCGCTGGCCCTTCTGGCCCGCGTCCATCGGATGCTTGACCTTGGACATGTCGGTCACGAGGTCGGCGACGTCGAGGAGCTTGTCGGGTGCGTTGCGGCCGGTGATCACCACGTGCTGGGAGCCCGGCCGGCGGCGCAGCACGTCGACGACCTCGTCGACGTCGACCCAGCCCCAGTGCAGGGGATACGCGAACTCGTCGAGCACGTACAGCTTGTACGTCTCGGCGGCCAGGTCCCGCTTGACCTGCTCCCAGCCCTCGCGGGCCTTGTCCTCGTTGTCGAGCTGCGCGTCGCGCTGCACCCAGGACCAGCCCTCGCCCATCTTGTGCCAGTCGACGGAGCCGCCCTGTCCGGACGCCCCCAGCACGCGCAGCGCGTTCTCCTCGCCGACCTTCCACTTCGCGGACTTGACGAACTGGAACACCCCGATCGGCCAGCCCTGGTTCCAGGCCCGCAGAGCGAGCCCGAACGCGGCGGTCGACTTGCCCTTGCCGACGCCGGTGTGCACGACCACGAGCGGCCGGTTACGGCGCTGGCGGGTCGTCAGTCCGTCGTCCGGCACGATGCTCGGTTGTCCCTGCGGCATTACGCGGCCCTCCTCGAAGTCCCCTGCACGTCCTTGACCAGCCCCGCGATGGAGTCCGCCCGCAACTCCTCCAGCGTCACGGCGGCGCCGCCCAGCTCACCGGCCAACTGCCCGGCGAGCCCCAGCCGCACGGGCCCGGACTCGCAGTCCACGACCACGCAGGCCACGCCGTCGGCGGCGAACAGCCGCGCCGCCCGCCCGGCGAGGGCGACGGGCTCCGGACCGCCGGTGGCCCGTCCGTCGGTGACGACCACGACCAGCGCCCGGCGCGCAGGGTCCCGCAGCCGCTCCACCCGCAGCACGTCGTGCGCCTTCAGCAGCCCGGCGGCCAGCGGCGTCCGGCCGCCCGTGGGCAGCGACTCCAGCCGTACGGCGGCGGCGTCCACCGACGAGGTGGGCGGCAGCGCGAGCTCGGCCGCGGCCCCCCGGAACGTCACGAGCCCCACCTTGTCCCGCCGCTGGTAGGCGTCGAGGAGCAGCGACAGCACGGCGCCCTTCACCGCGCTCATCCGCTGCCGTGCCGCCATCGACCCGGAGGCGTCGACCACGAACAGCACGAGGTTGCCCTCACGCCCCTCCCGGGTCGCCTGCCGCAGATCGTCCCGCCGCACCACCAGCCCCGGCCCGCTGCGCCCGCGCGCCCGCTGGTGCGGCGCGGCCGCCTGCACGGTCGCCGCCAGGTGCAGCTTGGTCAGGGCCCCGAGAGGCCGGCGCGCCCCCGTGGTGCGGCCGTGCTCGGTCCGGGCCCGCGACCGCCGTCCGGCGGCCCCCTCGCCGATGCCCGGCACGCTCAGCGCCTTGGTGCGAAACGGCTCGGCGGCCCGTACGGCGGACCGCTCGGAGGCTTCCGACGGCTGCGGCTCGCCGTCCTGCCCGGCCTCGGGCCGTGCGCCCGTGTCGCCGCCGTCCGGACCGGCGTCGGGCGCGGGCCGGCCGCCGCCTCCACCGGGTCCGTCGTCATCGGGACCGTCGTCGCCGCGGTCGTCCTCGCTCAGGTCGTCCTCGCTCAGGTCGCCGTCGCGTCCGGTGCCGGCGTCGTCGGGGCCGGTGTCGTCCCGGCCGCCGAACTCCTCCAGCGTCTCGTCGAGCTTGTCCTCGTCGAGTCCCGGCGCGTCGAAGGGACTGCGGCGCCGCCGGTGCGGCAGCGCCAGCAGCGCGGCCTGCCGGACGTCCTCCGCGACAACGTCCGTGCGCCCGGCCCAGGCCGCCAGCGCGGTGGCCGTACGTGCCATGACGATGTCGGCCCGCATGCCGTCCACCTCGAACGCGGCGCAGGTCGCCGCGATCTGCCGCAGCGCCCCGTCGCCCAGCCGCACCGACGGCAGCAGCGCACGCGCGGCCACGATCCGCGCACGCACGGCGGCCTCCTCGTCCGCCCAGCGCTCCGCGAAGGCGGCGGGATCGTCGTCGTGGGCGAGCCTGCGCCGGACGACCTCCACCCGCTGGTCGGGCTCGCGCGAGGCGGCCACCTCCACCGTCAGCCCGAACCGGTCGAGCAACTGCGGCCGCAGCTCGCCCTCTTCGGGGTTCATCGTGCCCACGAGCAGGAACCGGGCGGCATGGCGCACGGAGACGCCCTCGCGCTCCACGTACGAGGCGCCCATCGCGGCCGCGTCCAGCAGCAGGTCGACCAGGTGGTCGTGCAGCAGGTTGACCTCGTCGACGTACAGGATCCCGCGGTGCGCGTCCGCGAGGAGCCCCGGCTCGAAGGCCTTGACGCCCTCGGCCAGCGCCCGCTCGATGTCGAGGGCGCCGACCAGCCGGTCCTCCGAGGCGCCCACCGGCAGCTCGACCATGCGCGCGGGCCGCGTCTCGAACGCCCCCGGCTCGTGCGGGCCGTCGGGGCAGGCCGGGTCGGGGGAGTCGGGGTCGCAGGAGAACCGGCAGCCGACGACCACGTCCAGCGCGGGCATGAGCGCCGACAGGGCCCGCACGGCCGTCGACTTGGCGGTGCCCTTCTCACCGCGGACGAGCACACCGCCCACCGCCGGCGACACGGCGTTCAGCAGCAGCGCGAGCCGCAGGTCGTCCTGGCCCACCACGGCCGTGAACGGGAAAGGAGTACTCACTTCTGGTCGTCCTCCAGATCGCCTTCCAGCTCCAGGTAGGTGGCGCGCAGCCGCTCGATCGTGTCGGCGTCCGGCTCCGCCCACAGGCCGCGGTCGGCGGCCTCCAGGAGTCGTTCCGTGATCCCGCGCAGCGCCCACGGGTTGGACTTCTTCATGAAGTCGCGGTTTTCCGCGTCGAAGACGTACTCCGCGCTGAGCTTCTCGTACATCCAGTCGTCGACGACCCCGGCGGTGGCGTCGTACCCGAAGAGGTAGTCGACGGTCGCCGCCATCTCGAAGGCGCCCTTGTAGCCGTGCCGCCGCATGGCCGCCATCCAGCGCGGGTTGACCACCCGGGCGCGGAACACGCGGTGCGTCTCCTCGCCCAAGGTGCGGGTCCGCACCTGGTCCGGCGTCGCGGAATCGCCCACGTACGCCTCGGGGTTGGCGCCCGTCAGATGGCGCACCATGGCGACCATGCCGCCGTGGTACTGGAAGTAGTCGTCGGCGTCGACGAGGTCGTGCTCGCGGGTGTCCACGTTCTTCGCGGCGACGGCGATCCGCCGGAACGCCGTCTCCATGTCCCCGCGGGCCGCCCGCCCGTCGAGCCCGCGCCCGTAGGCGTACCCGCCCCACACCGCGTACACCTCGGCGAGGTCGGCGTCGGAGCGCCAGTTGCGGGCGTCGATCAGCGGCAGCAGCCCGGCCCCGTACGCCCCCGGCTTGGAGCCGAAGATCCGGGCGCTGGCGCGCCGCCGGTCGCCGTGTCCGGCCGCGTCCTCGTCGACGTGGGCGCGCACGAAGTTGGACTCGGCGGGCTCGTCCAGGTCGGCCACCGCCCGCACCGCGTCGTCGATCAGCCCGACCACGTGCGGGAACGCGTCCCGGAAGAAGCCGGAGATGCGGACGGTGACGTCGATGCGCGGCCGGCCGAGCTCCTGAAGGGGGACGACCTCGAAGCCGGTCACCCGGCGGGAGGCGTCGTCCCAGACCGGACGGCAGCCCAGCAGCGCCAGGATCTCGGCGATGTCGTCGCCCTGGGTGCGCATCGCCGACGTGCCCCACACCGTCAGCCCGACGGACTTCGGGTACGCGCCCGTGTCCTGCAGGTACCGCTGCACGAGGGAGTCGGCGAGCGACTGCCCGACCTCCCAGCTCAGCCTGGACGGGATGGCCTTGGGGTCGACGGAGTAGAAGTTGCGGCCGGTGGGCAGCACGTTGACCAGACCCCGGGTGGGGGAGCCCGAGGGCCCGGCGGGCACGTAACCGCCGTCCAGCGCCTTGAGGATGTGCCCGATCTCGTCCGTCGTCCGGGCGAGCCTCGGCACCAGCTCGCGGCAGGCGAACTCCAGCACCGCGACGGCGTCCGGCAGTTCGGCCCCGACGACGTCACGCACGAGCGGACGGCACTCGACGACCGCCCAGTCCCGCGCCTCCATGCCCTCCGCGACACGCCGGCACAGCTGCTCCAGCAGATCGATCGCGTCGGCCGCGGACCGCGACGGACCCTCGACCAGGTCGGTCAGCTCCGCCGGCGCCTTCACCGGCGCGCCCGGCTCGGCCAGCAACTCCTTCTCGTCGAGCCCGAAATGGGCCGCGAACGACGCCCTCAGGCCCGGCAGCGCGTTGGCCTGCCCGCCCCACACCTGCGAGGCGCGCAGCACGGCCAGCACCAGGTTCACCCGCGGCTCGCCGACCGGGCCGCCGCCCAGGATGTGCAGCCCGTCGCGGATCTGCACGTCCTTGATCTCGCACAGATAGCCGTCGATGTGCATGACGAACTCGTCGAAGGCGTCGTCGTCGGGCTGGTCGTCGACGTGCAGGTCGTGGTGGAGCTCGGCCGCCTTGACCAGCGTCCAGATCTGCGCCCGCACGGCCGGCGCCTTCGTCGGGTCCAGGTCGGAGACCAGCGCGTACTCGTCGAGCAGCTGCTCCAGCTTCGCCAGATCGCCGTACGTGTCCGCCCGCGCCATCGGCGGGACGAGATGGTCGACGACGGTGGCGTGCCCGCGCCGCTTGGCCTGGGTTCCCTCGCCCGGGTCGTTGACGATGAACGGGTAGACCAGCGGCAGTTCGCCGAGGACGGCGTCCGGCGCGCAGCCGCCGCTCAGCCCGAGCCCCTTGCCCGGCAGCCACTCCATCGTGCCGTGCTTGCCCATGTGCACGATCGCGTCGGCGCCGAAGCTGTTCTCCAGCCAGCGGTAGGCGGCCATGTAGTGGTGCGACGGCGGCATGTCGGGGTCGTGGTAGATCGCGATCGGGTTCTCGCCGAAGCCGCGCGGCGGCTGGATCATCACGACGACGTTGCCGAACTGCAGACAGGCCAGCACGACGTCGTCCCCGTCGACGTACAGGGAGCCCGGCGGCTCGCCCCACGCCTCCAGCATGCCCTCGCGCAGGGCAGGGTCGAGCCGGTCGAACCAGGCCCGGTAGTCGGCCAGCGGCACCCGCGCGGGCGCGGCCGCGAGCTGCTCCTCGGTGAGCCACTCGACGTCGTGGCCACCGGCGTCGATGAGCCGGTGGATCAGCTCGTCGCCGTCGTCGGGATGCCCCTCGACCGCGTAGCCCGCGTCCCGCAGCGCGTCGAGCACCCGTACGGCCGAGACGGGCGTGTCCAGGCCGACGGCGTTGCCGACCCGGGAGTGCTTGGTGGGGTAGGCGGTGAACACCAGCGCGAGCTTCTTCTCGGCGTTCGGCTTGTGCCGCAGCCGGGCGTGCCGGACGGCGATCCCGGCGACCCGGCCGGCCCGCTCGGGATCGGCGACGTACACCGGGACGTCGTCGGGCCCCTGCTCCTTGAAGGAGAACGGGACCGTGACGATCCGTCCGTCGAACTCCGGGATCGCGACCTGCATCGCCGCGTCCATGGGCGAGAGGGCGGCGTCGGACGCCTCCCAGGCCGCGCGCGACGACGTCAGACACAGCCCCTGCAGCACGGGCACGTCGAGCTCGGCGAGCGCCCCGACGTCCCAGGCCTCCTCGTCGCCGCCCGCCGAGGCCTGCGAGGCGTGCGCGCCCCCGGCCGCGAGGACGGTGGCGACGAGGACGTCGCAGCGGCCCAGGATCTCGTACAGCCCGGTGTCCGCACCGCGCAGCGAACCGCAGTACACGGGCAGGGCGTTGGCCCCGCGCGCCTCGATCGCGTCGCACAGCGTGTCCACGAAGGCGGTGTTGCCGCTCAGCTCGTGGGCCCGGTAGAAGAGCACGCCCACGGTCGGCCGGCCGTCACGGAGCTCGTAGGAGCCGTGGACGCCGTACTCCGGCATCGTGCGCGGCTCCTCGAACCCCTCGCCGGTCAGCAGCACGGTGTCGGAGAGGAACCGCGCCAGCTCGGCCAGGTTGGCCGGGCCGCCCTCCACGAGATACCGCAGCGCCTCCGCCACGACCCCGGCGGGCACGGACGACTCGGCCATCAGCTCGGCGTCCGGCACGCTCTCGCCGCCCAGCAGCACCGTCGGAACGCCGGAGGCCCGCAGCACGGCGAGCCCGTCCTCCCAGGCGCGCTTCCCGCCGAGCAGCCGTACGACGGCGATGCCGGCGCCGTCGAGGAGCGCGGGCAGCTCCTGCGCGACGTCGACGCGGGTCGGGTTGCCGATCCGGTAGTCGACGCCGGAAGCGGCCCGGGCCGCCAGCAGATCGGTGTCGGCGGTCGACAACAACAACACAGTGCTCATGCGGGCGCTCCCGGTGGAATGAAAGGCAGTCCTTGCGGCGCGCCCGACTCGATGAGCCGCCGGAGCGCGTCGGTGTCCGCGTGCTGTTCGATCAGGTCGCCGAGCCGGTCGAGCTGTTCCTCGCGCAGCCCGGCGAAGGACGTGTCGGGGGCGGGGACGAACCGGCGGCCCGCGGCGGCCGCCACCTCGCGCAGGAACGCCCGCCGGAACCCGTCCGACTCCAGCGAGCCGTGCCAGTGCGTGCCCCAGGTCTGACCGACCCGGCAGCCGTCCAGGCCGCGTCCCTCGCCGTCGGAGATGAACGTCTCGCCCCCGGTGACGTCGGCGACGCCGTGGTGGATCTCGTACCCCTCGACCGGTTCGCCGAGGGCTTCCCCCACCGGCCGGGTGAGGGTCTTCTCGCGGGCGAACCGCACCCGGACGGGGAGGATCCCCAGCCCGTCGACCTGTCCGCGCCGGCTCTCGACGTCGTCCTCGATGCGCTCGCCGAGGATCTGGAAGCCGCCGCAGACGCCGAGGACGGGCCGCCCCTCTGCGGCCCGGCGCAGCACCGCCTCGGCCAGGCCGCGTTCACGCAGCCACTCCAGGGCCCGCACCGTGCCCCGGGTCCCCGGGATCACCACCAGGTCGGCGTCGGCCAGTTCCTCGGGACGGTCCACGAACCGCACGACGACGCCGGGTTCGGCGGCCAGCGCGTCCACGTCCGTGAAGTTCGACATGAGCGGGACCGCGCAGACGGCGATCCGCAGTACGTCCTCCCCGACGGGCGGGGCGGTGTTCGACTCGCGCACGGTGCCCCGCAGCGAGACCCTCAGGCCGTCCTCCTCGTCGATGCCGAGCCCGTGCCGGAACGGCAGCACGCCGTACGTGTGCCGGCCGGTGAGACCGTGCAGCATGTCCAGGCCCGGCTCCAGCAGGGAGACGTCGCCCCGGAACTTGTTCACCAGGAACCCGGCGACCAGCGCCTGGTCCTCGGGTGACAGGAGCGCGACGGTCCCGAAGAACGAGGCGAAGACGCCGCCGCGGTCGATGTCGCCCACGACCAGCACGGGCAGCCCGGCATTGCGGGCGATTCCCATGTTGACGATGTCCGTCCGCCGCAGATTGATCTCGGCGGGACTGCCCGCCCCCTCACAGATCACCGCGTCATACGTGCCCCGCAACTCGGCGAGACAGTCGAGAACGGTCCCGAGGAGCTTCTGCTGCCGCCCGCCGTGGTACCCGCGCGCGCTCATCTCGCCCACCGGCTTGCCCAGCAGGACCACCTGGCTGCTCTGCTCCCCGCCCGGCTTGAGCAGCACGGGGTTCATCAGCGCCGTCGGCTCGATGCGGCACGCCTGCGCCTGCATGGCCTGCGCCCGTCCGATCTCGGCGCCCTCGCGCGTGACGAACGAGTTCAGGGACATGTTCTGCGCCTTGAACGGCGCGACCTTCACCCCCTGCCGGACCAGCCACCGGCAGATCCCGGCCGTGACGACGCTCTTGCCGGCGTCGGAGGTGGTGCCGGCCACCAGGAGACCCCCGCTCATGACGTACGCCCCTTCCGCGCGTCGAGCGCCTTTGCCGTGACGAAGCGCGCGGCGACGGTCACGCCGAGCGCGAGCAGGCCGACGCGGCGGGAGAGCCGCGCGGCGCGTTCGATGTCCTGGACGACGACGGGCCGCCCCGCCGCCCCGTTGAGCACGGGCCGGTGCTCGACCCGGCCGCCGTAGGACAGCGTCCCGCCCAGCCGCACTCCGAGAGCGCCCGCGAAGGACGCCTCCACGGGCCCGGCGTTGGGGCTGGGATGCTTGCGCGCGTCGGCGCGCCAGGCCCGCACCGCGCCCCGGGGGTCGTCTCCGGCGACGGCGGCGAGCAGGGCGGTCAGCCGTGCCCCGGGCCATCCGGCGACGTCGTCGAGCCGGGCCGAGGCCCACCCGAAGCGCAGATGGCGCGGCGACCGGTGCCCGACCATGGCGTCGAGGGTGTTGACCGCCCGGAACCCGACCAGCCCGGGCACACCGGCCGCCGCGCCCCACACCAGCGCGCCGACGACGGCGTCCGAGGTGTTCTCGGCGACGGACTCCACGACGGCCCGGGCGATCCCGTCGGCGTCCAGGGCCTGCGGGTCGCGCCCGCACAGACTCGGCAGCCGTTCCCGGGCGGCCTCGACGTCTCCCGCCTCCAGGGCGCGCCCGACGCCCCGGGCCTCGCGCACGAGGGAGGCGCCCCCGACGACGGCCCAGGTGGCGGCGGCGGTGAGGGCGACGGAGGCGGCGGGACGCCCGCGTACGGTCCGCGCGGCGACGGCTCCCAGGGCGACGGCGCCGCCCGCGCACACCACGGTGTGCAGGGCGCCCCATCCCCGGTGGTCCCGCCACAGCAGCCGCTCCACGGCGCCCGCGGCCCGGCCGAACGCGGCGACCGGATGCCCCCGGCGGGGGTCGCCGAGGAGCAGGTCGCCGAGGAGGCCGGCGGCGGCGCCGTACGCGTGGACGCGATCGGCACCCATCGGCTCAGCCGGCCGTGCGGGCGGCCGACGGGCTGGGGGCGGTGCGCAGGGCGCTCGATGGGCAGCCGAACATGGCTATGTGTCCTCACTCAGGGTGTCCACGCCCTGGTTCGACGAGACCGCGGCGAGAGTTCCTGGCTCCCGGGGGTTACTACCCCGGTGACAGTGGCGGGACCGCGCCGGATTCACACCGGCTTCCTCTTCTGCCGCCGTACATGGCCCGGGCAGTCCACCACGGGCCCGGAAGGGCCGTCAACTTGCTGTTGACCTGCGAGGGGAGAGTGTGCAGAACCCCACACGCGGGCGATCGCCGTGGTCACACGCGAAGGGGTGCGGGACGGCGACCCGTCCCGCACCCCGGGGATGTCCCGATGACCCGTCAGGCCACGATCAGGGAGATCCCGTACGCCACCGCCGCCGCGCAGGCCGCGAAGCACGCGTACGCGCCCGTCACCGCGAGGGCGGCCGAGCCGCCCTCGGCCGTCGCGCGCTCCTGGCGCGACAGGCCCATGACGCCGAGGGTGAACAGGGCCACGAGGCCCACGGTGACCACGAGGCTGACGCCGAACACGGAGCCCAGGGCTGCCCAGTCGATCTTCATGATGCTTCTCTTCCTTCGTACCGGACGGGCCGGATCAGACGGCCGCGGCCGGCGGGACGGCGGGGGCCACGGGCTCCGGGGCCGGGGCCGGGGCCGGGGAGGGGATGGTCGCCGTCAGGTCGTCGGCGAGGGAACCCGCCGGGGGCGGGGCGACGGCCGCGATCGCCGTCGTGACGACGCCGGCCGGCTCCTCGGTGTCGTTGACGTTCGAGGCGTCGACGACCTCGCGCCGGGAGATCTTCCAGATCGCGGCGCTGGAGGCGATCAGGAAGGCGGCCACGACGGCCGTGCCCCAGTCGCCGAGGCCGGTCACCGACTCGGCGAGCGCGCCCACCAGGGCCGCCGCCGGGAGGGTCAGGCCCCAGGCCACGAACATGCGGGTCGCCGTGGACCAGCGGACCACGCCGCCCTTGCGGCCCAGGCCCGCGCCCATCACCGAACCGGAGACCGAGTGGGTCGTGGAGAGGGAGAAGCCGAGGTGGGAGGAGGCCAGGATGACCGTGGCCGCGCTGGTCTGGGCGGCGAAGCCCTGCTGCGGCTGGAGTTCGGTCAGGCCCTTGCCCATGGTGCGGATGATGCGCCAGCCGCCGAGGTAGGTGCCGAGCGCGATGGCCATGCCGGCCGAGAGGATGACCCAGGTGGGCGGGTCGGAGTCGGGGGCCACGGCGCCGCCGGCGACCAGGGCGAGGGTGATGATGCCCATCGTCTTCTGCGCGTCGTTGGTGCCGTGCGCGAGCGAGACCAGGCCGGCCGAGGCGATCTGGCCGGTGCGGTATCCCTTCGCCGCGGCCTTGCCCTCGGCCTTCCTGCCCAGGGTGTACGAGAGCCGGGTCGCGAGCATCGCGGCGACGCCCGCCACGATCGGAGCCGCGACCGCCGGGAGCAGGACCTTGGTGACCAGCACGTCACCGTGGACCGCGCCCGTTCCGGCCGAGGCGATGGTGGCGCCGATCAGGCCGCCCATGAGGGCGTGGGAGGAGCTGGACGGCAGGCCCACCAGCCAGGTCAGCAGGTTCCAGAGGATCGCGCCGACCAGGGCGGCGAAGATGACCTCGGGACGGATGCCGGTCTCGTCGACGAGACCCTTGGAGATCGTGTTGGCGACCTCCACCGAGAGGAAGGCGCCCACAAGGTTCAGCACGGCGGACATCGCCACCGCGACCTTGGGCTTGAGTGCACCGGTCGAGATGGTCGTGGCCATCGCGTTGGCGGTGTCGTGGAAACCGTTCGTGAAATCGAACGCGAGTGCGGTGACGACCACAATCGCGAGGATCAGCGAGAAGTTTTCCATTTACCCAGGCAATCGTTCGAAGTCATTGGAGCGTCGACCGTAGGCAACCTGGATGAACGGAAGATGAACTGGGGCAGGCATCATGGTGTCGTTCGCTGTGGGCTGGTGGGGGAGTTGGAGGTCCGCCTGCCGGCCCCCGCCGCCGGGACGTCCGGGACGCGCCGCGACTCACCCCGGGAACAGGGGCGTCCTGGCAGGATCGCGGCATGGCTGAGCAGCGACGCGAGCAGGCGGACGCCCGGGATCCCGGGGACGGCGGACAGGGCGCGGTGGAGCGCCGGGGCAGGCGCGCGACGCCCGAGGAGGCCAGGGCCTGGGAGGCCCTCGTGACGACGGCCCGCCGCACCGTGACCGACGGTCTCGTCGTCGGCACCTCCGGCAACGTCTCCGTGCGCGTCGGCGACACCGTGCTGGTCACCCCGTCGGGGGTGCCCTACGACCGGCTCGGCCCGGACGACGTCACCGGCGTCGACCTCGCCGGCCGGCAGGTGCTCGGCGCCCTCGTCCCGACGAGCGAACTGCCGATGCACCTGGCCGTATACAGCACCCGTGACGCCGGGGCGGTCGTCCACACCCACGCCGTGCACGCCACGGCCGTCTCGACCCTCGTCCCGGAACTCCCTCTCGTCCACTACATGGCGGGCGCCCTCGGCGGCCCCGTCCGGGTCGCCCCCTACGCCACGTACGGCACCGAGGAGCTGGCCGGGCACGTGCTCCGGGCGCTCGACGGACGTACCGGCTGCCTGTTGCAGAACCACGGCACCCTCACCTACGGCGCCACCCTCGACCAGGCCTACGACCGCACGGCCCAGCTGGAGTGGATGTGCCGCCTGTGGCTGACGGCCTCCTCGCTCCCGGGCCGCACCCCGACGCTGCTGACCGAGGACCAGGTGGAGCAGGCGGCGCGCCGTCTCCGGGGCTACGGCCAGCAAAACTGACCGCCGAGGCGCCGCCCCGCGCCCTGGTGCCCGGGGTGCGGCGTCACCCCGGGCGGACCCACCACTGGCCGTCGCGGTGGTCGGCCTGGACACTGGTCGGGTGCGCACTGTCACAGCGACGGCCGCCGCCGTCACCGCAGCCCTGGCCGCCGGCGCCGCCAGTGTCGCCGCCGGCCGGTTCGCCAGCGACGCCGCGCTGAAGGCGCCGCCGGGCCGGCCCCTGCCCACCGAACCCCGGCTCACCGTGCACGGCACGGCCGCCGGACAGATCACCGTGACCCGCGACCTGGCCGCCCTGCGCCCCGGCTCCTACGGCCTGTCGGGCAACGGGACGCACGCGGTCGTCGGCCCCGTCCTGCCCACGGACCCGCACCCCGTCGACACCGTCGTGCGCCGCCTGGAGCGCGTCACCCACGGCTCCCTGCACTCCGGGGACGCGGTCTGGCTGACCCCGAACCTGCACGTCGGCAACCCCGGCAGCGCCCTCGGCCTCGACCACGCCGACGTCGACGTCCCCGGCGAACTGGGCAACCTGCCCGCCTGGTTCGTGCCCGGCGCCCGCCGCACCTGGGTGATCGCCGTGCACGGCCTGGGCGCCACCCGGGAGCACGCCCTGAACGTCGTGGGCTTCCTGCACCGCCGCCGTTTCCCCGTCCTCGCCCTCGCCTACCGCGGCGACCTCGGCGCACCCCGCCCGCCGGACGGGCTGAACCACCTCGGCGCGACCGAGTGGCGCGACCTCGACGCGGCGATGCGGTACGCCCTGCGCTACGGCGCCGAACGCGTCGTCCTGCTCGGCTGGTCCACCGGCGCCGCCATGGCGCTGCGCGCGGCCGCCGACTCGGGCCTGCGCGACCTCGTCTCGGGGCTCGTGCTGGACTCGCCGGTCCTCGACTGGCGGACGACGCTGCGCGCCCTGGCCGCCGCCCGCCACACCCCCGGAGCGCTGCTGCCGCTCGCCGTCCGCGCCGCCGAGGGCCGCACCGGCCTGCGCGGCGGCGCCGGCGACCCCGCGGCCGCGGCGGCCGCGCCGGACCGGCTGCGGGTCCCGACGCTGATCGTGCACGGACCCGACGACGCCGTCGCCCCCTGGGGCGCCTCCCGCCGCCTCGCCGCCCGCCGCCCCGACCTCGTCACCCTGCACACCGTGGCGGGCGCCCCGCACGGCGCCATGTGGAACGCCGACCCCGCCGCCTACGAGGAGGCGCTGCGCCGCTTCCTGACCCCGCTGATGTGAGACCGCCCGACGGCCGGCCGCCCCGAGCGGTCGCGGGGGTTCCGTTTAAGGCCGTACCACTGGCCTGAAGGCGCCGCCTCCCCCTCGATCCACCCCGGGCGCCGGCCGCTCCACCGGGCCGCCGCGGCATTCCGTTTGGGTTTTCGGACCGTCAACCGGAAGACTGCACCCGTGACGTCCCGTATCCCGCGCGACTCCAGGCTTCGACTCGTCCGCCCGCGACCCCTGGCCGCCGCCCCCTCAGCTGTGAACGAGCGGCGCCCGCGCCGCCCCGCACCCCGCCCGCCGGAGGGCACCCCGGCGCCCGCGGAGCTGGCCAGAATGGCGCGCTCCGGACTGGCCGCCGCGGCCCGCGTCGCCCGCTGGGCCGACAACGCCCTCGGCCCCGGCCGAGACGCCGCGACCACCGAAGGCAAGGCCACGCTCTCCGACGCGACCGCGCGGCGGGCCGCCGCCGACCTGGGCCTGACCGTCGACCGGATCCGCGCCGACTGGGACACCGCCCGGCTCGCCGGCCTCGTCGAGGTGCACGGCGACAGCGCTCGCCCCGGCTGGCGGCTGCGTGCCTGGAACCGCGACGACAGCGCCGTCCTGCGCGGCTGGGTCGCCCTGTTCGACGCCTGGTCCCTGGCCTCCCCGGAACCGGAGGACCAGGAGCCCGGCGCGGTCGCCGAGGTCGTCTCGGCCATGCCCCAGGTGCTCTCCTTCCTCCAGCTGTCCGCCGGGCCCGTCCCCGTCGAGCAGCTGCTGGACCTGCTCCGCCAGCGCGTGACCGAACTGCGCACCGAGCGCTGCGAAGTCCCCTACAGCGCCGGTTCCGAGCCCGCGACGCCGCTCGCCCCGGTCACCTCCGCCGACGTCGAGCCGGCCGAGCCCGCCCAGGACGCCGAACTCGCCCCTCTCCTCGACTGGGCCCTGCACGCCCTCGCCTCCGTGGGCGCCCTCACCTACGGCGACGCACACGCCACCCTCACCCCACTGGGCAGCTGGGCGGTCTGGGTCAAGCTGGAGCAGATCTGCGTCGCCGCGCAGAGCCCCGCCGGGAACATCGAGCAGTCGGCCGAGGCCATGCTCCGCGGCTGCGCGCAGCTGCGCCCCAACGCGGCCCGGTCCGAGTACCGCGCCTGGCTCGCCGCCCGCACCGTCGGCAGCGCCGTCAGCGAACTGCTGCTGGCCGCCCGCGGGGACGACGCCCTGCTGCGCGGCCTCGCCTTCGAGGCGCTGCGCGTCGTGGGCGCTCCCGCCGAGCCCGACGTCCGGGCGGTCGTGGACGAGCCCGCCCTGCGGCCGTACGCCCTGCTGTGGCTCGCCGAACACGACGGCGTCGACCCCGAGGACGCCCACGAGGTGCTCACCCGGCAGGAGGCCACCTGGCTGTGGGTCGACACCGCCGCGGCCGTCGCCGACCACGGCGAGGCGCCGATGCTCGTACGCCACCTGGAGTCCGCGCTGCAGCCGACCGTGCCGGCGCTGCTGACGGAGGTGCGGGCCGTCGGGCATCCGCGCACCGTGCAGGTGCTGGTGGCGCTGGCCGCCGCGCACCCGGACCCGGCGCTGGCCAAGGCCGTGCGCCGGGCCGCCTTCCAGGTGCACACCGGGGGCAGCTGACCGGGCCGCGCGGGGGCCGCTCAGCCCGGTATCTCGGGGGCGTACGTGCCGAAACTCCAGAGGTTGCCCTCGAGATCGCGGGCCATGTAGTCCCGCGAGCCGTACTCCTGGTCCGTCGGGGGCATCAGGATCTCCGCGCCGTGCTCCACGGCTCGCCGGTGATGTGCGTCGACGTCGTCCACCACGACGTACACGCCGGTCGGGCCCGCGCCCTTCATCGCCGTGTCGAAGACGCCGCCGCGGCCCTTGGAGCCCAGCATCACCGCGCCGTTGCCCTGGACCAGCTCGGCGTGCATGACCGAGCCGTCCTCTCCCTCGTACACGGACAGCTCCGTGAAGCCCAGGGCCTCGGTGAGCTGCCGGATCGCCGCCTTCGCGTCGGCGTACAACACCGTCGGGAAGAGGCTTGGACGCCCGCCGTTCGTAGCTGCCATGCCGATCACTCCCTTGTGATGCGAGCTGTGATCCGAGCTGTGGTCCGAGCCGTGATCCATGCCGGATTCCTGACCCGCCCCCCAGTCTGGCACCCGGCACCGACAACGCCCCCTGACCGGGGGATCCGGCGCAGGCGCCCGAGCGCGGGACCGGTCGGACCGCTGGACTGATGGACGGACGGACCGCGCAAAAACACGGCGCCGCGGCCTGATCGAACACCTGGACCCAGAAAAAGTGCTTGCACGGTCCCGTTAGACTGGCGTCATGGCCATTCTCCTCGCGCATTAGACGGCGGGAACGTCCTCAGCCGCCCATCCCGCCAACGACCCCCGCTCTGGAGTCTGTCCGTGATCTCCGCCTCCGGCATCGAGCTGCGCGCCGGCGCCCGCATCCTCATCGAGAACGCCTCCTTCCGTGTGGCCAAGGGCGACCGCATCGGTCTGGTCGGGCGCAACGGCGCCGGCAAGACCACCCTGACCAAGGTCCTGGCCGGTGAGGGCATCCCGGCCGCCGGTCAGGTCACCCGCTCCGGCGAGGTCGGCTACCTCCCGCAGGATCCCCGCACCGGCGACCTCGACGTCCTCGCGCGCGACCGCATCCTCTCCGCGCGCGGCCTGGACGTCCTGATCCGCAAGATGCGCGAGAACGAACAGCGGATCGCCAACGGCGCCGGCGCCACCCGGGACAAGGCGATGCGCCAGTACGAGCGCCAGGAGACGGAGTTCCTCACCAAGGGCGGGTACGCCGCCGAGGCCGAGGCCGCCACCATCGCCGCCGCGCTCAACCTGCCCGACCGTGTGCTCGGCCAGCCCCTGCACACGCTCTCCGGCGGTCAGCGCCGCCGCGTGGAGCTGGCCCGCATCCTGTTCTCCGACGCGGACACCCTGCTCCTCGACGAGCCGACCAACCACCTCGACGCCGACTCGATCGTCTGGCTGCGCGACTACCTCAAGACCTACCGCGGCGGCTTCATCGTCATCAGCCACGACGTCGACCTGGTCGAGACGGTCGTCAACAAGGTGTTCTACCTGGACGCCAACCGGTCCCAGATCGACGTCTACAACATGGGCTGGCGGCTCTACCAGCAGCAGCGCGAGTCCGACGAGAAGCGCCGCAAGCGCGAGCGGCAGAACGCCGAGAAGAAGGCCGCCGCACTGCACTCGCAGGCCGACAAGATGCGCGCCAAGGCCACCAAGACGGTCGCGGCGCAGAACATGGCCCGCCGTGCCGACAAGCTGCTGTCCGGCCTGGAGGCGGTCCGCCAGTCCGACAAGGTCGCCAAGCTCCGCTTCCCCGAGCCCGCGCCCTGCGGCAAGACGCCCCTGATGGCCGAGGGCCTGTCGAAGTCCTACGGCTCGCTGGAGATCTTCACCGACGTCGACCTGGCCATCGACAAGGGTTCGCGCGTGGTCATCCTCGGCCTCAACGGCGCCGGCAAGACGACCCTGCTGCGGCTGCTCGGCGGCGCCGAACAGCCCGACACCGGCGAGGTCATCGAGGGCCACGGCCTCAAGCTCGGCTACTACGCCCAGGAGCACGAGACCCTCGACCCGGAGCGCACGGTCCTGGAGAACATGCGCTCCGCCGCCCCCGACCTGGATCTGGTCGAGGTCCGCAAGACGCTCGGCTCGTTCCTCTTCTCCGGCGACGACGTCGACAAGCCCGCCGGCGTCCTGTCCGGCGGCGAGAAGACCCGGCTGGCCCTCGCCACCCTCGTGGTCTCCTCGGCCAACGTCCTGCTCCTCGACGAGCCCACCAACAACCTCGACCCGGCCAGCCGCGAGGAGATCCTCGGCGCGCTGCGCACCTACAAGGGCGCGGTCGTCCTCGTCACCCACGACGAGGGCGCGGTGGAGGCGCTGCAGCCGGAGCGGATCATCCTGCTGCCCGACGGCGTCGAGGACCTGTGGGGTTCCGACTACGCGGATCTCGTCGCCCTGGCTTGATCATCGGCGATGGATCATTCGGCCCATCGGTGATCCATCATCTGTGTGAGATCTCCTCGTATCGAGGTGTGTCATACATCGATTTCCCGGCCGATCCCTTTGTCGACAAGGGATCGGCCGTCTCGCGTCTCTGACCTGGCACTTCGCGAAAGAACCCGTTCGGCGGTACGAACGCGCACACGTGGAATCATGGCTTCCGCTTGTGGGGACGCGCTCCTGTCGTCAAAACCGTCTCGCACGGACCTTGCCGAATGGGTGGCCATCACGTCCCGGAGGGGTGATCATGAGGAGACCAGAGCGCACTTCCCATGAGGAGGCACGGGTGGCCGAGACTCTGAAGAAGGGCAGCCGGGTAACCGGCGCCGCGCGCGACAAGCTCGCGGCAGACCTGAAGAAGAAGTACGACTCCGGTGCGAGCATCCGGGCACTGGCCGAGGAGACCGGCCGCTCGTATGGCTTCGTGCACCGGATGCTCAGCGAGTCGGGCGTCACGCTCCGTGGGCGTGGCGGGGCGACCCGAGGCAAGAAGGCCGCCTCGTCCTGACCTCCGGGCGGCCCATGGGCTTCGACGGTGGCCACCCGGTCGGTGATCCGATCGGCCGGGTGGTTACTGTGCAGTCACTTAGCTGACCGCTAGCTGACCGCACCCACCGGAGGCGCCCCATGGCCACGCCCGACCAGGAACTCGTTCCCCTGCTCGACAAGGACGGCGTACGGCTCACCGTCGACGACGCGCTCGCCACGGTGACGCTGGCCAACCCGGCCAAGCGCAACGCGCAGAGCCCCGCCATGTGGCGGGCCCTCGCCGAAGCCGGGCGGCTGGTGCCGGGCTCCGTCCGCGTGGTCGTGCTGCGCGGCGAGGGCAAGTCTTTCTCCGCCGGACTCGACCGGCAGATGTTCACGCCCGAGGGGATCGAGGGCGAACCGTCCTTCATCAATCTCGCACGCAGTGGCGACGCCGAACTCGACGCCGCCATCGCCGGGTTCCAGGAGGGCTTCACCTGGTGGCGGCGCAACGACGTCGTGTCCATCGCCGCCGTCCAGGGCCACGCCATCGGTGCGGGCTTCCAGCTGGCCCTCGCCTGTGATCTGCGCGTCGTCGCCGACGACGTGCAGTTCGCCATGCGCGAGACCAGCCTCGGCCTGGTACCGGACCTGACGGGCACACACCCCCTGGTCTCCCTGGTCGGCTACGGCCGCGCGGTCGAGATCTGCCTCACCGGCCGGTTCGTGCACGCCGAGGAGGCGGTGAGCACCGGCCTGGCCAACGCCGCCGTGCCCGCGACCGACCTCGACACCACCGTCCGCGAGCTGGCCGCGGCGATCCTGGCCGCACCCCGCGAGGCCGTCATCGAGACCAAGGCCCTGCTGCGCGGCGCCGGCGACCGCACCTACGACGAACAGCGCGCCGCCGAGCGCGCCGCCCAGGGCCGCCGGCTGCGGGACCTGGCCGGCCTCGGCGAATAGCCGCCTTCTCGCGGACCGCGGTCACTCCACGGCCGTGACCAGCACGGTCACCGTCGGGTGATCCGGCAGCGCCTCCGACACCGCCGCGCGCACCTGCCGGGCCACGTCCAGGGCCCGGTGGTGCCCGCTCACCGCGATCTCCACGCGGGCGTGGCGGTGCGGCAGCGCGGTCGCGTGTTCGCGCTCCTCGATGCGCACCGCCCTGCCGACGACATCGGTCAGCCGGGTCACCCCGGCCACGGACAGCGCGGCGACGGTCGCACGCGCCTCGTCGCCGTGTTGTCTCGCCCCGACCGGCGGCGGCTCGGGCCCGGGGCGTACCGCCTCCGGTTCCCGCTCCTCGTCCAGCAGGGCCGTCACCCGCAGGTCGACGTCCGACACCACCAGGCCGAGACGCTCCGTCGCGGCCGCCGCCAGCGCTGAGCGCAGGCGCGACGCCGCCGCTGGCAGCGGCTCGGACGCGTACACGGCGATGTCCGCCGTCACCCGCACCGGCCCGGTCGCCGGCGCGCCGGGTGGAGGCGGCACCACGGGCTCGTCCACCCCCGGCGGGCCGGCCGGCGCGATCCGCAGCTCGTCCAGCCGGACGCCCTCCATATGGCGTACCGCCTTCCGCAGCACCGCCCCGGCCGCCGCCTCCGTGATCCACGCACCGTCCCGCGGGCCGCCCAGGGGGAGCAGCCTGCCCAGGCCCAGCTGATGCCGTACCGCGCTCGTCCATCCGTCCGCCGTCATTACTCCAGCGTGCCGCATCCCCGGAGCGAGGACGGGCAACCGCGCTTACCGTGGTCGTAAGGGGGCGAAAAGGAACCGGACGTAAGGACGTACGGCGATGAGCGAGGCAGTCGAGCAGAACCGGACGCAGACCCCCGACGGCGGCACGGAATCGCCGCAGACCCGTAAGACGGCCCGGCGCGGCGGCGGGGACCCGGCCACTCGCGGACGGACCACCATCGCCGACGGGGTCGTGGAGAAGATCGCGGGCCTCGCGGCCCGGGACGTGCTGGGCGTCCACACCATGGGCAGCGGCCTCAGCCGTACCTTCGGCGCCGTGCGCGACCGGGTGCCCGGCGGCTCGAAGTCCGTCACCCGGGGCGTGAAGGCCGAGGTCGGCGAGGTGCAGACCGCGCTCGACCTGGAGATCGTCGTCGACTACGGCGTGGCCATCGCCGACGTCGCGCAGGCCGTGCGGGAGAACGTGATCACGGCCGTGGAGCGCATGACGGGCCTGGAGGTCGTCGAGGTCAACATCGCGGTCAGCGACGTCAAACTGCCCGACGACGAGGACGAGGAGCCCGAGCAGCCCCGGATCCAGTGACCCACGCACGACACGCAGCGGCCCCGGGTGACCGGGCCGCCGAGGGGAGAACACCTTGAGCATGGCCGTGGTCGGCATGATCGCCGGCATGGCGCTGGGCTTCGCCGGATACTTCGGCGGGTTCGGGGCCTTCGTGCTGGTGGCGGCGCTGGGCGCCATCGGGTTCGTCGTCGGCCGGTTCCTGGAAGGGGACCTGGACCTCGGCGACCTGTTCCGCACCCGCGACGACCGCCGCAGGTGACCACCGTGACCGAGGGGAGCGACGGCGTCGGCCGGCGCTCGGCCGCCGTCCCCCCGGGCCGGCGCGGCGCGACCCGCATCGCCGACCGGGTCGTGGCGAAGGTCGCCGCCCAGGCGGCGCGCGAGGCGGTCGGCCCGCTGCCGCGGGACGCCGGGCCCCCGCACGCGACCGTCGTCGTCCGCCCGCACGCGAGGCCCCGGTCGTCCGGGGAGCCCGCGGCGGACGCGGCGCACGTCCGGGTCCATCTGGAACTCGACTATCCGACCGACATCGGGGCCCGCTGTCACGAGGTGCGTCGACACGTCGCCGAGCGGGTAGGCGCGTTGGTGGGAATGGAGGTTCCGGAGGTCGCCGTCCAGGTGGAGCGGCTGCACCTGGCATCTGCCCCCGGCGTGGCACAGGGGAGGACACGATGAGCGAGCCCGAAGGCCCGCGGGCCGGCGCGGTGCCCGTGCTGGACAAGCCCGCCCAGGACGACGTCCCCGAGCAGGCCGCCGCACCCCCCGACCATCGCTTCTGGTCGGCGCGTCGGGTGCCGGCCGCCGTCGTCGCGGTGCTGCTGCTGGTCGTCGCGGGCGCCTTCCTGTACGACGTCGCCGCCGTCCGGGCCCACCGGCCCGCCATGGCCTGGCGGCGCGCTCTCGCCCGCCAGCTCGCCGAGCGCCCGCTGGACGACGTCTGGGTGCTGGTCGGCGCCGGCGTCGCGGCCGCCCTCGGACTGTGGCTGATCACCCTGGCCGTCACCCCGGGCCTGCGGCACGTCCTGCCCATGAGCCGCCCCCACCCCGACGTCCGCGCGGGCCTGCACCGGGACGCCGCCGCACTGGTGCTCCGCGACCGCGCCATGGAGATCGCCGGCGTGCAGTCGGCCCGGGTGCGCGTCCGCCGCCGCAGGGCCGACGTCCGTGCGGTCTGCCACTTCCGGGACCTGGACGACGTCCACGCGGACCTGGACACCGTCCTGACCGACGCGATCCGCGGGCTCGGCCTGGCCCGGCCGCCGGGACTGTCGGTCCATGTACGCCGGCCCGGGAAGAAGGGGTGAGGGCGATGCTCAGGACCGTCGACCGGGTGCTCGTGGGGGTCATCGGGCTGGCGCTGCTCGCCGTCGGCGGCGCGGTGCTGGCCGTCGGACTGGGCGCCTCGCCGCCCTCGTGGTGGATCCACGACAGCCGCCACGACGTCCTCCTCACCACCGCCGAACGCACCCGCTGGCGCGGCGAGGCCTGGTGGTGGCCGACGGTCCTCGCCGCTCTGGCCCTCCTCGTGCTGCTGGCCCTGTGGTGGCTGGCCGCGGTCCTGCGCCGTCGCCGGCTCGGCGAGGTCCTGGTCGACACGGGCGACGGCGCGGGAGCGCTGCTGCGGGGCAGGGCCCTGGAAGGCGTGCTGGCGGGCGAGGCCGGCCGGCTGGACGGCATCGCGCACGCCCACGCCCGGCTGACCGGCCGCAGCGACGCTCCCGCGGCGGACGTCCGGCTGCTTTTGGAGCCCCACGTGGATCCGGCGACGACGCTGAACCGCCTGACCGCCGAGGCCCTGGCCCACGCGAGGGACTCGGCGGCGCTGCGGGCACTGCCGGCGACGGTGCGCATGAAGGGCGCCAGGCACAAGGCGGAAAGGGTCAGTTGAGCCGCCTACCGCCCGGATGCCGCCCCGACCGCCGCAGATGCCGTCCCGGCCGCCCCGGGTGCCGTGCCGAGGCCCCGGGGGCCGTGTCGTCGTCTCCGGCGTGCGTCAGAAGCCGTGTCGCATACCGCCGTCGACGGGCAGCATGATGCCCGTCAGATAGGAGGCCGCCGGCGACAGCAGGAACGCCGCCGCCCTGCCGAACTCCTCCGGGGCGCCGTACCTGCGCAGCGGGATGCGGGACTCGTTCGCCGTCCTGGTCGCCTCGGGATCCGCCGACAGCGCGTCCAGCTCACGCACCCGGTCGGTGTCGATCCGCGCGGGCAGCAGCCCCACGACCCGGATCCCGCGGGGCCCCAGCTCGTCGGCGAGCGACTTGGCGAACCCGGCGAGCCCCGGCCGCAGGCCGTTGGAGATCGTCAGCCCCGGGATCGGCTCGTGCACCGATCCCGACAGCACGAACCCGATGACCGAGCCCGCCTCCAACTCGGCCGCCGCGGCCCGCGCCAGCCGGACCGCGCCGAGGAAGACCGACTCGAACGCGGCCTGCCACTGCTCGTCCGTGTTGTCCGCGACGAACCCGGGCGGCGGGCCGCCCACGCTCACCAGCACCCCGTCGAACCCGCCGAAGGCGTCCCGCGCCGCCGCGATCAGCTGGGCCGGCGCGTCGGGGTCGGCGTTGTCCACGGCGACGCCGACGGCGTTCGGCCCCAGCTCGGCCGCCGCCTCGGCGACGCGCTTGTCGTCCCGCCCGGTCAGGACGACCTTCGCGCCGTCCGCGACGAGCTCGCGCGCGGCGGCGTTGCCGAGGCCCCGCGTGGCCCCGGTCACGACGTACACCCGGTCCTTCAGTCCAAGATCCATGGCCCCTATCCTGCCTCCTCGCCGCCGAACAGTGCGAGGGCGGTGTTCACCAGGCCGATGTGGCTGAACGCCTGCGGGAAGTTGCCCAGATGCCGGCCGGCCACCGGGTCGTACTCCTCCGCCAGCAGCCCCACGTCGTTGGCCAGCCCCACCAGCCGCTCGAACAGCTCGCGCGCCTCTTCCCTGCGGCCGGTCATGTGCAGCGCGTCCGCCAGCCAGAACGAGCAGGCCAGGAACGCGCCCTCGTCGCCCGGGAGCCCGTCGACGGGCGCGCCGTCCGTGCTGTAGCGGCGCACCAGACCGCTGTGCCCGAGTTCGTCGCGGACCGCGTCGACGGTCCCCACGATCCGCGGGTCGTCCGGCGGCAGGAAGCCCACGCGCGGGATGAGCAGCAGCGCGGAGTCCAGATCGGCCGATCCGTAGTACTGGGTGAACGTGTTGCGCCGCGGGTCGTAGCCCTTCTCGCACACCTCGCGGTGGACGTCGTCGCGCAGCGCCCGCCAGCCCTCCAGGTCGCCTTTGAGCTTCGGATACTCCTCCAGCGCGCGCACGGCCCGGTCGGCGGCCACCCACACCATCACCTTGGAGTGCACGAACTGGCGCCGGCCGCCGCGCACCTCCCACAGGCCCTCGTCCGGCTGCCGCCAGTTCTCGCTCAGCCAGTTCATCAGCGCGCACTGCAACGACCACATGTGCGGTTTGGGCGACATCCCCGCGGTCCGGGCCAGCGACAGGGAGTCCATGACCTCGCCGTAGACGTCCAGCTGCAGCTGGTCCACGGCGCCGTTGCCGATCCGCACGGGCGTGGAGCCGCCGTAGCCCGACAGCCACGGCAGATCGCTCTCGGGCAGCCGGCGCTCGCCCGCCAGGCCGTACATGATCTGCAGGTCGGCCGGATCGCCCGCGACGGCGCGCAGCAGCCAGTTGCGCCACGCCTCGGCCTCGTCCTCGTAGCCCGCCGCCAGGAGCGCGCCCAGGGTGAGGGTGGAGTCGCGCAGCCAGCAGTAGCGGTAGTCCCAGTTGCGGACCCCGCCCAGCTCCTCGGGCAGGGAGGTGGTCAGCGCGGCGGCGATGCCGCCGGTGGGCGCGTAGGTGAGGGCCTTGAGGGTGATCAGGGAGCGCACCACGGCGTCCCGGTGGGGTCCGCCGTAGCGGCAGCGAGCGGCCCAGTCCCGCCAGTCGTCGACGCTGACGCGCAGCGCCTCGAACGGGTCGACGAGCGGTGGGCGGGACTCGTGCGAGGGGTGCCAGGTCAGCACGAAGGCGACGGATTCGCCCTCGGCGACGGTGAACTCGGAGTACGTGGTGAAGTCCTCGCCCCAGGTGGGCACCTCCGGCTCGCTGCGGAACCAGACCGAGTCGGGTCCCGCGATCGCCACACGGTGGCCGTCGACCCGGCGCATCCAGGGGATGACCCAGCCGTAGTCGAACCGCAGCCGCAGGACGCTGCGGACGGTCACCCGGCCGCGCAGCCCCTCGACGATGCGCACCACGTCCGGAGCCCGGTCGCGCTGGGGCATCAGGTCGGTGACCCGGATCGCGCCTCCGGCGGTCTCCCACTCGGTGTCCAGGACGAGCGTGTCCGGCCGGTACGCGCGCCGGGTGCATGCGCCCTCCTCGCCCTGCGGGGCGATGCGCCAGTGGCCGTTGTCCTCGTCGCCGAGGAGCCGGGCGAAGCAGGCCCCGGAGTCGAAGCGGGGCAGGCAGAGCCAGTCGACCGAACCGTCCGTGCCGACCAGGGCCGCGGTCTGCTCGTCGCCGATCAGGGCGTAGTCCTCGATGCGGGGGTGCACGGGGTCCGGGTTCCCGGCGGACCCGGACGGCAATCAGGGGTGCGGCCGGCCGGGTGACGGGCCGCCCGCACCGACGGCGGGCCCGTGGTCGACGCGAGTGCGCCCGCGCGGGCCCGCGCTACACCGGGGCGGGCTCGTTCCGCTCCGCGGTCTGCGCGGCGGCCGCGGCACGGTCGCGGGCCTCGCGCCGGGCCAGGGTCAGCCAGCCGAAGGGGACGCCCGCGGAGAACAGCCACCACTGGATGGCGTACGCGAAGTTCAGGGCCGCGTCCTCGCTGCCGGGCGGGCCGAGCAGCTCCGGGGTGTCGCCCTTGGGCTCGGGCGCCGTCTGCACGATGTAGCCGCCGAGCACCCGGGCGCCCAGGCGGCGCGCCTCCTGCTCGCTGTTGATCAGCATGACCTGCCGGTCCGGCAGGCCCTTGAGGTCCTTGATGCCGCTGGCCGCGGTGGTCTCGTCGGGCATCAGCCGTCCGGTGACGGTGATCCGGCCGTGGGGCGGCGCCGGGATCAGGGGGAAGTCGCTCTGGCTGGCGCCGTTCGCGGGGATCCAGCCCCGGTTGACCAGCAGCACCTTGCCGTCCGTCAGCACGAAGGGGGTCAGGACGTGGAAGCCGACCGTCTCGTCGGCGTTGACCCGGCGCCTGACGACGACCTCGTGCCCGGTGTCGAAGGCTCCGGTGGCGGTCACGCTCCGGTACCGCTCGGTGCGGGTGACGTCGTGTCCCGGGGTGGTCAGGGTCTCCACGGGCACCGCGTCGGCGCCCAACGCGTCGGAGACCAGCTGGTTGCGCGCGGTGCGCTCGTCGTAGCGATGCATCTGCCAGAAGCCCAGCCTGATCATCGTGGGGATGAGGAGGAGGGAGACCAGCGTGAGGATCACCCACTGCCGGGACAACAGGAAGCGGTACACCCCACGACCGTACAACTCGGTCGTGGGGTGTACTCGGCCGGGTGCCGTATGCAACCCCTCGGGGAGGCGTCGCGGACGGGTTCCGGAGCAGCTCACACCTTGTCGACGATGCCCACCCTGCCCTCCGCGCGGGCGCAGTGCCCGCCGCAGTACCAGTGCCCCTCCACCTCGACGCCCTGGCCGATGATCTGGACCCGGCAGTGCTCGCAGATGGGGGCCATGCGGTGGATCGCACAGGAGAAGCAGTCGAAGACATGGATCGCGCCCTGCGCGTGCACCTCGAAGGTCATTCCGTAGTCATTGCCGCAAACTTCGCATCTCGCCATGCGCCACAGGGTGAGCCGTCGGCCGCGCGCGGGCGAGCGGGCGACGGGCGAGTCGCGTGGCAATCACCCGTACGCACGGTCACCCGTCGGCGGGCTCCACGTCCCGCAGGAGCTGACCGAAGGCGGCCTCGTCGACGACCGGCGTCCCGAACTGCCGCGCCTTCACCACCTTCGACGTGCCCGAGTCGGGGTCGTTGGTGACCAGCAGGCTGGTCAGCCGGGACAGACTCGTCGCCACGTGCAGCCCGGCCTCGGCGGCGCGGTCCTCCAGCAGCTCGCGCTCGACCGACGTGTCTCCCGAGAAGGCGACCCGCATGCCTTGCTTGAGCCTCTTGCCGTCCTCGTACCGCCCCGGGTTGGGATGCGGGCAAGCGGGCCTCTTGCGCGACGGCCGCCAAGTGCCGGGACGGTACGCGCCGTAGCCGCCGAAGCCGCCGCCCGGACCGCTCGCCTGCTGGCCGATCCTGGGCGTGGGCCGGTCGGTCCACTCCGTCAGCGGCCGGCACTCGAGCAGCGGCAGGCGGACGCCGCCCGCCGCCGCGGCCCGCAGGCTCGGCCGGAACGCCTCCGCGAGCACGCGCGCGTCGTCCAGCGCGTGGTGCGCCCGCTGCTGTACGACCCCGAAATGGGCCGCCAGCGACTCCAGCTTGTGGTTGGGCAGCGGCAGGCCCAGTTCCTTGGACAGCGCGATCGTGCACAGCCGCTGTCGCACCGGCGCCTCGCGCTGTGCGCGTGCGTACTCCCGCGCGATCATCTGCCAGTCGAAGACCGCGTTGTGCGCGACGAGCACCCGCCCGTCGAGCCGCGCGGCGAACTCCTCGGCCACGTCCTGGAAGAGGGGCGCGCCGTCGAGCACGTCGCTCGTCAGACCGTGTATCCACACCGGGCCCGGGTCGCGCTCCGGGTTGACCAGCGTGTACCAGTGGTCCTCGACCTCGCCGCGCGCGTCCAGCCGGTAGACGGCGGCGGAGATGATCCGGTCGTCCCGGGCCAGGCCGGTGGTCTCCACGTCAACGACCGCGTACCCCTGGGGGTACGCGGTCGGCCACTCCGTGGGGGACGACGCTGTCGTCGTGTGGTCTTCGAGCATGGTCACTGAGGATACGGGCCCCCACTGACAGCTCGCCGCACCTGCCCCGGGGAGAGGGCGGGACAAGCCGTCCGGGGCGTACGGCAGTTCGTGTCACGCACACGCGCGTGTGTCCGGCCCCCGGCTGAAGGAACCTCAACTGCCATGCGTGGAGTGCCGGTTCGGGTGTCCGCGCACAGGACTCTCCTGAACTTCGCGGGCTTATGGGTTCTTTCAGTACTCTTGGGCAGTCTTCATGCTTCTTCGCGGCTTTTAGGAGGCCTTCATGACTTTCTCGTGTGGATTGGTAGTGCTTGCCGTATTTGCTCTCGCGGGTGAGCGGGTGAGCGGGTGAGCGGGTGAGCGGGTGAGGGGGTGGGGGTGGGGGTGGCGTCGGTGCGGGGTCCGCGCTCCCCGGGGTGTCATCCTCCGTCCTGTGACGGAACCAACCCATGCCGAGGCCCACGAGGGCTCGCTCGGCTCCCGGCTGAACTGGCTGCGCGCCGCCGTGCTCGGCGCCAACGACGGCATCGTCTCCACCGCGGGCCTCGTCGTCGGCGTGGCCGGCGCCACGGAGAGCCGTTCGGCGCTGCTGACGGCCGGCCTCGCCGGTCTGCTCGCCGGGTCGATGTCCATGGCGGCGGGCGAGTACGTCTCCGTGTCGACGCAGCGGGACTCCGAACAGGCCGCCCTCGCGCTGGAACGCCGTGAGCTGCGCGAGCAGCCGGAGGCCGAACTGGACGAGCTGACCGAGCTGCTGCGGGAGCGGGGCCTGTCCAGTGAGGTGGCCAGGGAGGCCGCCGAGCAGCTGACGGAACGGGACGCGCTGAAGGCCCACGCGCGGGTCGAGCTCGGCATCGACCCGGACGACCTCACCAACCCCTGGCACGCGGCCTGGGCGAGCTTCCTCGCCTTCACCGTCGGCGCCCTGCTGCCGCTCCTCGCCATCGTGCTCCCGCCGGTCGACTGGCGGCTCCCGGTCACGGTCGCGTCGGTCCTGGTCGCGCTGGCCGGCACCGGCTGGAGCAGTGCCCGGCTGGGCTCGGCCGCGGCGGGCCGGGCGGTGCTGCGCAACATGGGCGGCGGGGCGCTGGCCATGGGGGTCACGTACGCGGTCGGAGCGCTGCTGGGGGCGGCCGGGGTGTGAAGGAGGCGTGAAGTGCTCGCCCCTCGCCCGGGCGGATTGGCGAGGATCACCAACAAGCAAGCGCATACCCCCGGTAATACTTGTCGGTAACAACGTCTAGCCGCAGGCCACCGGCGGTTCTACGTTGCCCACATGCCGAATTTGCCCGATGTCGTGCTGTGGTCGATACCCGCCTTCGTGCTGCTCACCGTGGTCGAGGTGATCAGCTTCCGGCTGCATCCCGCCGACGAGGGCGCCGCGGCCGGATACGAGACGAAGGACGCCGTGACGAGCGTCGGCATGGGGCTCGGGAGCCTCGTCTTCGACCTCGTCTGGAAGATCCCGATCGTCGCGATCTACACGGCGGTCTACGAGCTCACACCGCTGCGCGTGCCCGTCCTGTGGTGGACGCTCCCGCTGATGCTGCTGGCGCAGGACTTCTTCTACTACTGGTCCCACCGCGGCCACCACGTGATCCGCGTCCTGTGGGCCTGTCACGTCGTCCACCACTCCAGTGAGAAGTTCAACCTCACCACCGCCCTGCGTCAGCCCTGGACCTCGCTGACCGTCTGGCCGTTCTACGTCCCGCTCGTCGCCGCGGGCGTCCACCCGGCCGCGCTCGCGTTCTGCTCCTCGGCCAACCTCGTCTACCAGTTCTGGATCCACACCGAGCGGATCGACCGGATGCCGCGGTGGTTCGAGTTCGTGTTCAACACGCCCTCCCACCACCGTGTCCACCACGCCTCCCAGGGCGGCTACCTGGACCGCAACTTCGGCGGCATCCTCATCGTCTGGGACCGGCTCTTCGGCTCGTTCGTCCCGGAGGTCGACCGGCCCGTCTACGGGTTGACGAAGAACATCAACACGTTCAACCCGATCAAGGTGGCCACTCATGAATACGTCGCGATCGTCAAGGACGTGAGGGCGGCGTCCAGTTGGCGTGAGCGGGCGGGGCGCGTCTTCGGCGGCCCGGGGTGGCAGCCCGCGTCCTCCGCTCCCGCCCCCGGCGCCCCCGCGGCCCCCGTCGAGGAAACCACGGCCGCGTGACCCGCTCCCGCGCCCTGCTCGCCCTGTGCGCGCTCGCCACCGCCGTCGACCTGCTCAGTCTCGCGACCGGCTTCGGCCCCGGACACACCCTCGCCAAGCCGCTGCTCATGCCCCTGCTCGCCGCCTGGGCCGCCCTGTGCGGGGCGCCCGGGCTCCTTCTGGCGGCTCTCGCATGCGGCTGGGGCGGCGACCTCCTGCTGCTGTCCGACGCCGACCCCGCCTTCCTCGGCGGCATGGCGTCCTTCGCCGTCGGACACGTCTGCTACCTGATGCTGTTCGCCCGCGTCGGCCGTCCCCACACGCGGGCCGCGGTGCTCGCCCCCTGCTACGCCGTCGTCCTGATCGCCACCGTCGTCCTGCTGTGGCCCGGTCTTCCCCAGGAGCTGCGGCCGCCCGTGGCCCTCTACAGCGCCCTGCTCGCGGCCATGGCCTGCGCCGCCGCCGTCAGGCTCGGTCCGGTCGGCGGCGCCGGCGGCCTGCTGTTCCTGCTCTCCGACACCCTCATCGCCACCGGCGTGGCCGGCTGGCCGCAGCCCCCGCGCCCCGACCTGTGGATCATGCTCACGTACCTCGCGGCGCAGTTCCTGCTGGTCCGCGGCGTCCTCGACGTCCTCGGCGGGCGGCAGGACCCGGCGGCGGCGTACGGTGAAGTGCGCTCGACCACCCCCTGAGCGCCCTCACGACACCGCACGAGAAGGATCCTCGACATGCGCGCCACCACCATCCACGCCCCCTTCGACATGCGGGTGGAGGACGTACCCGAGCCCGTGGTGCAGCTGCCCACCGACGCGGTGGTCCGGGTGCTGCGCGCCTGCATCTGCGGCAGCGACCTGTGGGCGTACCGCGGCGAGGCGTCCCGGCAGCCGGGCCAGCGCATCGGGCACGAGTTCCTCGGCGTGGTGGAGGAGACCGGCTCCGACGTGACGACGCTGCGGCGCGGCGACCTCGTGGTCGCGCCCTTCATGTGGTCCGACGGCGTCTGCGACTACTGCCGGGAAGGTCTGACGACGTCCTGCGAGCACGGCGGCTTCTGGGGCTCCGTCGGGTACGACGGCGGTCAGGGCGAGGCCGTGCGCGTGCCGTTCGCCGACGGCACCCTCGTCGGACTGCCCAAGGACGCGGCCTCCGACGACCGTCTGCTGGCCGCCCTGCTCACCCTTTCCGACGTGCTGGGCACCGGCCACCACGCGGCCCTCGGCGCCGGCGCCCGGCCCGGCGCCACCGTCGCCGTCGTCGGGGACGGCGCGGTCGGCCTGTGCGCGGTCCTGGCCGCCAAGCGGCTCGGCGCCGAGCGGATCATCGCGCTGGGCCGCCACCGAGCGCGCACCGACATCGCGCGCCGCTTCGGCGCCACCGACGTCGTCGCCGAGCGCGGGGACGCGGCGGTCGAGGCCGTCCGCGAACTCACCCGCGGCCAGGGCGCGCACGCGGTCGTCGAGGCGGTCGGCACCGAGCAGTCCATGCGGACGGCGCTCGAGGTCGCCCGGGACGGCGGCGCCGTCGGCTTCGTCGGTGTCCCGCACGGCAGCGGCACCGGCCTCGACCTGAGTGTCATGTTCGACCGCAACATCGCGCTGCGCGGCGGCGTCGCCCCGGTCCGCGCCTACATCCCCGAACTGCTGCCCGACGTCCTGAGCGGCGCCATCGACCCGTCGCCCGTCTTCGACCTGACGGTCGGCATCGAGGGCGTCCCGGACGGCTACAAGGCCATGGACGAGCGCACCGCCCTCAAGGTCATGGTGACCAACTGACGGGCGCTCCGACGGCGCTCAACAGTTGATCCCGCGCTGCTGCCCGTCAACCCTTGACGGGCAGCGGCACGGCTGTCAGCAGCCCCGAGACCGCGACCGCCGCGCCCAGCGCGACGACCTCCACGCGCGCGGGGGAGCAGGCGGCCAGCGGGTCGGGGGACCGGCGCAGCCGCGTGCGCGCCCACAGGGCGAGCAGGGCGACCGCGCCGACCACGAGCACCTTGGCGAGCAGCACGCGCCCGTACGCCGTCGTGGTCAAGAGGTCGAACAGCGGACCCGAGGGCATCCGACGCAGCGAGCTGAGCAGTCCGGTCGCGGTGACGGCGGCGAAGAGCACGGCCGCCACGCGCGCGTACAGGCCGAGCAGCGCGCCGCCCGCCGCGGCCCCGTCCCACCGGCGCAGTGTGCGCAGCACGGTCAGCAGACCGCCCGCCCACAGCGCCGAGCACGTCAGATGCACGACGGTCAGAGCGGATCCGAGCAGGGGAGCGGGCTCGGTCGGCGGGTGGGCGCGCAGCGCCTCCGCAAGGACGACCGCTGCCAGCGGCCACGCCTGACGGTTCGGCCGGTGGGAGAGTGCACAGAGCCCGGCCACCGCGAACGCGATCGCCTCCACCAGCGCGAGCACGCCGGTCCGCGAGCCATGGCCGTGCGGCGCCAGCTCCCCGGCGGCCGCCGCGGCCGCGAACCCCACGACCGCCGCGTACGGCGCCCAGCCGCAGGGCCGGGCGGGCGGGGCCTTGGGCACTCGTCGGGCGAGGCCGGTCACGAACAGCTCGCCCGCCTGCACGCTCAGGGCCGCGAACAGGGCCGCCCGCAGCAGTGCGACCGCACCGGAGTCCGACGCCGTGCTCTGCCCCGTGCCGTGGGCGGCGACCGGCGGCCCGAGCAGCGGGACCAGTGCCCCGAGCCCGACCAGGGCGAGCAGGGCCACCGCCCGGCCGAAGCCGGTTCGGGGCGCGGAGTCGGTCGCTGCGGTCGGTCGTATGAGGGCCATGCCAGGATCTTCACCATGCGCCACAAAACGGGGCAAGTTGGATGCGGGTGGGCCTGCGGCGGGCTGTCCGGCCGCGTCCGGCCGCGGACACGCTCCGAGCCGGCGCGCCCGGATCCGCTCAGAGCCAGCGCGCCGGATCCGCTCCCCAAGGTCCCGGCGGCCGCGCCCAGTCGTGCGGCCCGCCGTCGAACGACACCGGCGGCAGGGCGTACCGCAGCCGCCCGATCGGGCCCTCGGCCTCCCCGAGCCGGGACTCCGGGCCGGCCCGGTCGGCCCCGCCCTGCTCGCCGTGTCCCTCTCCGCTCTCCGCGCCCCGTCCCCGGGCCCCCTCGGCGGCCGTCTCCTCCTTGGGCGTCCCTTTGCCCTCGTCTTCGCCCATCCGGGCGCCCTCGGTCAGCCAGGCCGCCGTCCGGGCCAGCGCCAGCCGGACGAACCGGCTGCCGCCCTCGTGCGACTGCTCGGTCAGCGCGCGAAGGACGGCGGCGGCCAGCAGATAGCCGGTCCCGTGGTCGAGGGCCTGCGCCGGCAGTGCGCCGGGCCGCTCGGCGGAGCCCTCCGTCGCGGCGATGCCGGTGGCGACCTGCACCAGGCTGTCGAATCCGCGGCGCGCGCTCCACGGCCCGTACGCGCCCCATGCCGAGACCTGCGCCACCACCAGCCCGGGCCGGCGCTCCGCCAGCGCCTCGGGGGAGAGCCCGAACCGGTCCAGAGCGCCCGGCCGGTAGCCGGTGACGACCACGTCCGCCGACCCGAGCAACTCCTCGAAGGCGCGCCGGTCGGCCGTCAGGTCCAGCAGCGTCGAACGCTTGCCGAAACCCGTGTCCGCGTGCTGGTCGACGAGCTCGGGCAGGCCGGGGGCGTCGACGCGCAGGACGTCCGCGCCCAGCAGGGCGAGGGTGCGGGTGGCGACCGGTCCGGCGAGGACCCGGGTCAGGTCCAGCACGCGCAGGCCCGCCGCGGGCAGCAGGGGAGTCCCGTCGAGCGGCGTGAAGGTACGCGTGTGTGCCGCGTCGAGCCGGCCGCGCTCGACCAGGGGGCGGGCGGCGATCGCGGCGGCCTGGGCGTGCGCCGCCCACTCCCCGGGCGTGCGCAGGGCGACCGCCAGGCCGCCGGCCGCGTACACCGTGTCCTCCACGTCCAGTGCGGCGCGCTCGGCGAGCGTCCTGTCCACGGCGGCCGGACCGGCGTCCGCGGGCAGCCCCAGCGCGTGCAGCAACCGCTCACGGTGGTGCGGGTAGTTGGCGTGGGTCCGCACCCAGCCGTCGGCCGTCCGCCAGAACCGCGAGAGCGGGGCGAAGAGGACGGGCGCCCGTCCGTCGATCAGCAGCCGCCGCTCGCTGACGAACGCGGTGGCCACGGCGTCGTCGTCCACCCGCACCGCGGGCGTCCGGCCGTGAGAGGCCCGTCGCGCCGCCAGCTCGGCGCCGGCCAGCGCGCACGCCCCGACACAGGCCCGTGCCAGGTCCCGCACGGGAAGCCGCGCGGGCAGGGCGTCCTCACGGACGACGGTCGACACGCGGGCCAGGAGGGCGGGATCGCCGCCGAGTGCCGACCAAGCCACCTTGATGTCAGTCATGACTCAATGATGCAGTATTGATTCAATCAATATATGTGCCGTGGGCGGACACCGCGCAAGGATGCCGCCGCACGCGCGAAGGGCCGGGCGGAAGTCCGCCCGGCCCTCGAAACGCCCGTCCTTCGCCCGATCCGGGCCGCTACTTCACGGCGCGCAGCGCGTTCACGACGCCGAAGCCGAAGAAACCGTTGAGGCGCTTGCCGCCCACGCACGTGGCGTCCACGACGCCGTTGCCGTCACCGTCGTACGGCTCGGTCGGGCAGCTCGTCGCGTCGGCCTGCAGCTTGAGCAGCGCCTGCAGCTGCGCCGGGCTCGCGTGCGGGTGCGTCGACTTCAGCAGCGCGGCCACGCCGGCCACGTGCGGGGACGCCATCGAGGTGCCCTGCAGGAATCCGTAAGCGTTGTTCGGCAGCGTCGACAGGATGCGGCCGTTGGCCGACGGCGTGTCCGGGATCTGGAACTTGTCGCCGCCCGGCGCCGCGACGTCGACGACGCCCAGGCCGTAGCTGGAGTAGTACGACTTCGTGCCCTTGACGCCCGTCGCGCTCACCGTGACGACGCCCGGCAGCTGGGTCGGGACGTCGAAGCACTCGTGCGGGTCGACCGTACGCGTCACCGGCGTGGAGTCGTCGGGGCTGGACGCGTCCTGGAGCGCGTCGGAGTCGAGGTCGTGATTGGAGTTGCCCGCGGAGGCCACATTGAGCGTGCCCTTCCTCTGGGCGTACAGCTGGGCCCTGTTGACCGCGTCCACGATGGCCCGCTGGTCGGGGTCGTCCATGCAGTTGTACAGCCACGGGTCCACGTAGTAGCTGTTGTTCGTGACCTCGACGCCGTGGTCGGCGGCGAACACGAACGCGCAGACCACGTTCTCCGGGTAGAAGAGGCCGTCCTTGGGGTCGCTCACCTTGATGGCGGCGACCTTGACGCCGGGCGCGACGCCCGACACGCCGATGCCGTTGCGGGCCGCGGCGATCTCACCCGCCACATGGGTCCCGTGGTAGTCCTCGGCCGGGTTGTACGGGCGCCATGCGCCGGGGGTGGTGTCCGCGACGCCGCCGACGCAGTTCGCCGACTGGGACGCCGAGAAGTTCGGCGCGAGGTCCGGGTGGGTGTCGTCGACGCCGGTGTCGATGACGGCGACCGTCACCTTCTTGCTGCCGGGGTTGATCGTGGCGGCCTTGTCGGCGCCGATCGCCCGCAGGTCCCACTGGTCGGCCTCGAGCGGCTCGCTCTGGCCCGCCGCGTCGGACGCCTTCTCGATCTTCGCGGCCTCCGCCTTGGAGAGGACCTGGGCCGCCCCCTCGTCGGTGGTCCCGGCGGCGCTCAGCGGCGCCGTCCGGGTCGCGCCGGCCGACTGCACGCCGCGCGCCGCGCGTATCTTGGCGCCGAAGCCGGGGTTCGCCGAATGGACGACGAGCACGCCGATCTTGTCGTAGGCCGCGACGACGGTGCCGCCGGCCTCCGCGATCGCCTTCTTCACCTTCCGGATCGTGCCGTGGTCGGCCTTCGTGTTGACGACGTACGCCAGGGTTCCGGCGTCGTCGGCCGCCTGGATGGCGGACGCCGTGACGGGGGTCGCGGAGGCCGCCGTCGGCAGGAAGCCGAGGGAGGCGGTCAGCGACAGTACGACGGGCACCGCGAGAGCGAGGCGGCGTCTGGAAGGCAGATGAGCCATGGGGTCTCCACATCATCCGGAAACGGGACCTGGCCCAGACGCAGGTGGCTGTCTGGGCAGGTACATGACGGGTGGTGCTGGCCCGAAGCTATCTCCCTGACTCACCGGCCAGCAATGACTTCCCGACGCCGATTTTGCCGACCCATGACCCTGCATGGCCCGCGCTCGTTGGTCATGGCCGGGCGCAGGCCGCTTCGACAAACCCGCCCGGCGCGTTGAACCCGTCTTCGTGCGGCCCCGTGACCTTGGGCAGGGAGCGAGAGGACACTCGCCTCCGTCCGCCGTCCCACCCGCACCCGCAACGAGGAGACCCTGTGGCCACCGAGACACCGCCCCCCTCGAAAACCCCAGCTCAGCTCCCCTCCGCCGAGGAGTTCGTCGCGGTGCGGGAGAGCGCGGAGTTCGGTGAACTGCGCGGCGCCTACCGGGGCTTCGCCTTCCCGCTGACCTTCGCCTTCATCGCCTGGTACCTGCTGTACGTCCTGCTCTCCAACTACGCGGGCGACTTCATGGGCACCAAGCTCTTCGGCAACATCAACGTGGCCCTCGCCCTGGGCCTCGCCCAGTTCCTCACCACCTTCCTCATCGCCTGGTGGTACGCGCGGACCGCGGCCGCCAGGTTCGACCCCAAGGCCGAGGCCATCAAGTCCCGGATGGAGGCGGGCGAATGAGCTCCGCACAGCACACCTCCCTGCTCGCCGCCGGCGAGGCCAGTGAGCACCGCACGCTGATCGTCACCCTGTTCGCGGTGTTCGTCGTCGCGACCCTCGTCATCACCGTCTGGGCCGGCCGGCAGACCAAGGACGCCGCCGACTTCTACGCCGGCGGCCGGCAGTTCACCGGCTTCCAGAACGGCCTCGCCGTCTCCGGCGACTACATGTCGGCCGCGTCCTTCCTGGGCATCGCGGGCGCCATCGCCCTCTTCGGCTACGACGGGTTCCTGTACTCCATCGGCTTCCTGGTCGCCTGGCTGGTCGCCCTGCTCCTGGTCGCCGAGCCGCTGCGCAACTCCGGCCGCTACACCATGGGCGACGTCCTGGCGTACCGCATGCGCCAGCGCCCCGTCCGCACGGCCGCCGGCACCTCGACGATCGTCGTGTCGATCTTCTACCTGCTTGCCCAGATGGCGGGCGCGGGCGTCCTGGTCTCGCTCCTCCTGGGCATCACCAGCGACGGCGGCAAGATCGGCATCGTGGCCCTGGTCGGCGTCCTGATGATCGTCTACGTGACGATCGGCGGCATGAAGGGCACCACCTGGGTCCAGATGGTCAAGGCGGTCCTGCTCATCGCGGGCGCTCTGCTGCTCACCTTCCTGGTCCTGCTGAAGTTCCACTTCAACATCTCCGACCTGCTGGGCTCGGCCGCCGCCAACAGCGGCAAGGGCTCGGCCTTCCTGGAGCCCGGACTGAAGTACGGCGCCACGGGCACCACCAAGCTGGACTTCATCTCGCTCGGCATCGCCCTGGTCCTGGGCACCGCCGGCCTGCCGCACATCCTGATCCGCTTCTACACCGTGCCCACCGCCAAGGCCGCCCGTAAGTCGGTCCTGTGGGCCATCGGTCTCATCGGCGCCTTCTACCTGATGACCCTCGCCCTCGGATTCGGCGCCGCCGCGCTGATCAAGCCCGACGAGATCACCGCGTCCAACAAGGCGGGCAACACCGCGGCGCCCCTGCTCGCCCTGCACCTGGGCGGCGTCGACTCCAACTGGGGCGCGATCCTCCTGGCCACCATCTCGGCGGTCGCCTTCGCCACGATCCTCGCGGTCGTCGCCGGCCTGACCCTGGCCTCGTCCTCCTCGTTCGCCCACGACATCTACGCGAACGTCATCAAGCGGGGCACGGCCACCGAGAAGCAGGAGATGTCCGCGGCCCGGTACGCGACCGTCGGCATCGGCGCCGTCTCCATCCTCCTGGGCGCCCTCGCCCGCGACCTGAACGTCGCCGGCCTGGTCGCCCTCGCCTTCGCGGTCGCCGCCTCCGCCAACCTGCCGACGATCCTCTACAGCCTCTTCTGGAAGCGGTTCACCACCGCCGGAGCCCTGTGGTCGATCTACGGCGGTCTGGTCGCCGCGGTCGGCCTGGTGCTGTTCTCGCCGGTCGTCTCGGGCAAGCCCTCGTCGATGTTCCCGGACGTCGACTTCCACTGGTTCCCGCTGGAGAACCCCGGCATCATCTCGATCCCGGTCGGCTTCCTGCTGGGCGTCGTCGGCACCCTGCTGTCGAAGGAGGAGCCCGACACGGCCAAGTACGCCGAACTGGAGGTCCGCTCCCTGACCGGAACCGGAGCCCACTGACCGGAAACGGAACCCGCTGACCGGAACCGGAGCCCACTGACCGGAAACGGAACCCGCTGACCGGAAACGGAACCCGCTGACCGGAACCGGAAACGGAGGCCGCCGACCGGCGCCGGAGCCCGCCGACCGGCCCGGTCGCGGCGGCCGGGCGCCCGCCGGCCACGCCCCCTCCCGCGGCCGCTTCGTAGATCCCTACGACGCGGCCGCGTCCTGCCTCGTGGGATCGGGCCCTGTCGATGTCAGCGGGGTCACGTAGGCTCGCAAGTGACGAACCAGGAAACCGATCCACCACGAGGGAGGGGGCCCACGTGCTCATCGACACCTACGGCCGAGTGGCCACCGACCTGAGGGTCTCGCTCACCGACCGGTGCAACCTGCGCTGTACGTACTGCATGCCCGAGGAAGGCCTGCAGTGGCTGGCGAAGCCCGACCTCCTGACGGACGACGAGATCGTCCGCCTGATCGGCATAGCGGTCACGGCCCTCGGCATCGAGGAGGTCCGCTTCACGGGCGGCGAGCCCCTGCTGCGCCCGGGCCTGGTCGGCATCGTCGAGCGGGTCGCGGCCCTCGACCCCCGTCCCCGGATGTCGCTGACGACCAACGGCATCGGCCTGCGCCGCACCGCCACGGCCCTCAAGGCGGCGGGTCTGGACCGGGTCAACGTCTCCCTCGACACCCTGCGCCCCGACGTCTTCAAGACCCTCACCCGCCGGGACCGCCACAAGGACGTCCTCGAAGGCCTCGAAGCCGCCCGCGACGCGGGTCTGACGCCGGTGAAGGTGAACGCGGTCCTGATGCCGGGCCTCAACGAGGACGAAGCCCCGGACCTGCTGTCCTGGGCCGTCGACCACGACTACGAGCTGCGTTTCATCGAGCAGATGCCGCTGGACGCGCAGCACGGCTGGAAGCGCGAGGGCATGGTCACGGCCGGGGACATCCTGGCCTCCCTGCGCACCCGCTTCGACCTCGCCCCCGAAGGCCAGGACGAACGCGGTTCCGCCCCGGCCGAGCGCTGGCTGGTGAACGGCGGACCTCACCGCGTCGGTGTCATCGCCTCGGTCACCCGCCCGTTCTGCGCCGCCTGCGACCGCACCCGCCTCACGGCCGACGGCCAGGTCCGCACCTGCCTCTTCGCCCAGGAGGAGACCGATCTGCGTGCGGCCCTGCGCTCCGACGCCCCCGACGAGGAGATAGCCGGCATCTGGCGGCAGGCGATGTGGGGCAAGAAGGCCGGCTCGGGACTGGACGACCCGAGCTTCCTGCAGCCGGACCGCCCGATGTCGGCGATCGGGGGATAGGTCCCGCCGATCGCGAACCCGAGGGCGGCCGCCGACCGATCGCGCCCGAGGACCGGCCGCCGGGGGCTACGAAGCCTGCGCGGACTCCCACTCGGTCAGCGGGACGACGTCCTTGAGGAAGCCGCGGACCCCGAGGAACTGCGACAGATGCTCGCGGTGCTCCTCGCAGGAGAGCCATGTCTTGCGCCGCTCGGGCGTGTGGAGCTTCGGGTTGTTCCACGCCAGCACCCACACCGCGTCCACACGGCAGCCCTTGGCGGAACAGACAGGGGTCTCGTCACTCACTGCTTCGTCTCACCCACACGCACACAAAGGCGACGCCGAGCAGCCACGGGGGGAGCTGCCCGGCGTCGGTCCGTCGCTCCGACGGGGGATGCGGAGCGCGTACGAAGTATGTCACGGCCGACCGTCGCCACGGGACTGGAACAACATGATTGATCTGAGCTTTTCCTGAGCTTTCCGCACAGCCCGCGCACAGCCCGAGCATGGCTCGCACACAGCCCGCTCACGGTCGTCGCTCGGCCGAATCGGCCGCGGATTCCTCCCGGCCGGCTTCCCGCGCGCCCTCGTTCTGCGGGTGGGATTCCGCTTGCGGGGCGGATCCCGAACGCTCGCCGTCGGCGCCGGGCCGGGCGATCATCGGCCGGACCGGCGCGGCGAGGAACGTGGAGGGGAGCGAGGGCACGTTCTCCCGCCCCGCGTTGGCGATCACGACCGCGACATAGGGGAGCACCAACCCCAGGACCAACGCCACGACGGCCACATGCCGTTCCACGTTCCACAGGGTCGCCGCGAGGATCACCGCCACCGTGCGGACCGACATCGAGATGATGTACCGACGCTGTCGGCCCCGCACGTCGTCCTGAAGACCCTGCCGTGCTCCGGTGATCCGGAACACCTCGACGTTCCCGCCACCGCCTTGCTTCCGCATCACATTCCACCGTCCGCCCGCCTCGGCCTCTCACCGACTTCCACGGTACGCCGCCCCCGCCCCCTCGCCGAGGCCGGGGCGGCCCCCCGTCGGGGCGGGCGTTCTGCGCCGTCCCGCGTACGGCCGTACCCGACATGCGCCGTACGGCGAGCGGATCGACACTGAGGGCAATGCTGACGTAGGGCCGTACGAGGAGGCGTCAATGGGCTGGTTGTGGGCGATCATCGTCGGATTCGTGCTGGGCCTGATCGCCAAGGCGATCATCCCGGGCAAGCAGCACAGCCCCCTCTGGCTGACCACCATCTTCGGCATGCTGGGCGCGATCGCGGGCAACGCGATCGCCCGCGCGGTGGGGGTCGAGTCCACGCCCGGCATCGACTGGAGCCGCCACGCGTTCCAGCTGATCGCCGCGATCATCATCGTCGCCCTGGGCGACACGCTGTACATGGCGACGCTGGGCAAGAGGAAGCAGCGAGCCTGAAGCGCGACGCCTGCACCGTCCGAGCCCGGCGCCGCGGGCCCGCGACGGTCGTCCGCCGCGCCGAGCGCAAGCCGAAGGGGCGGCCCCTCGCGGGAAGCCGCCCCTCCTGTGTGAAGCCGGTCAGCCGGTGACCTCCACGGCGGCCAGGTTCTTCTTCCCGCGCCGCAGCACCAGCCACCGCCCGTGCAGAAGGTCCTCCCGCGCGGGGACCGCGTCCTCGGCCGTGACCTTGACGTTGTTCACGTAGGCCCCGCCCTCCTTCACCGTCCGCCGGGCAGCCGACTTGCTGGCCACGAGACCGACCTCGGCGAACAGGTCCACGACCGGCCCCGGCTCGGCGACCCGGGTGTGCGGCACCTCGGAGAGGGCCGCGGCCAGCGTCCGCTCGTCGAGCTCGCCCAGTTCGCCCTGGCCGAAGAGGGCCCTGGACGCGGCGATCACCGCGGCCGTCTGGTCGGCGCCGTGCACCAGCGTCGTCAGCTCCTCGGCCAGCGCACGCTGGGCGGCACGCGCCTGCGGACGCTCCTCGGTCTGCCGCTCCAGCTCCTCCAGCTCCTCGCGGGACCGGAAGGACAGGATCCGCGAGTACGTCGAGATGTCCCGGTCGTCCACGTTCAGCCAGAACTGGTAGAACGCGTACGGCGTCGTCAGCTCCGGGTCCAGCCAGACCGCGCCGCCCTCGGTCTTGCCGAACTTGGTGCCGTCCGCCTTGACCATCAGCGGCGTCGCCAGACAGTGCGCCTCGGCCTCGGGCTCCAGCCTGTGGATCAGGTCCAGGCCCGCCGTGAGGTTGCCCCACTGATCGCTGCCGCCCTGCTGGAGCGTGCAGCCGTACCGGCGGTACAGCTCCAGGAAGTCCATGCCCTGAAGCAGCTGGTAGCTGAACTCCGTGTAGCTGATGCCCTCCTGGGACTCCAGCCGCCGGGCGACCGAGTCCTTGGTCAGCATCTTGTTGACGCGGAAGTGCTTGCCGATGTCACGCAGGAACTCGATGGCCGACAGGCCGGCCGTCCAGTCCAGGTTGTTCACCATCACCGCGGCGTTCTCGCCCTCGAAGGACAGGAACGGCTCGATCTGCGCGCGCAGCCGCGTCACCCAGTTCGCGACCGTCTCCGGGTCGTTCAGCGTGCGCTCCGCCGTGGGGCGGGGGTCGCCGATCTGACCGGTCGCCCCGCCCACCAGGGCCAGCGGGCGCAGGCCCGCCTGCTGGAGCCGGCGCATGGTGAGAACCTGCACCAGGTGGCCGACGTGCAGGCTGGCCGCGGTGGGGTCGAAACCGCAATAGAACGTGACGGGACCGTCCGCGAGCGCCTTGCGCAAAGCGTCCTCGTCAGTGGACAGGGCCCACAGGCCACGCCACTTCAGCTCGTCGACGATGTCCGTCACGGTTCTCGTATCTCCTCGATGATCTTCTTGGATCTTCATGATGCCCTGCGGGCGGTCCGAGCCGGTCAGCCGCACGAGTGCCGGGCTGCCGGCTACGAGGTTATACGCCCTGGCTGACAGAGCTCATATTGAAGTCCGGCACCCGCAGCGCGGGCATCGCAGCCCTAGTGAACCAGTCGCTCCACTCCCGGGGCAGCGTCTTTTCCGTGCGCCCCGCCTCCGAGGCGCGGCCCAGCAGACCGACCGGCGACTCGTTGAAGCGGAAGTTGTTCACCTCGCCGACGACCTCGCCGTCCTCGACGAGGTACACGCCGTCCCTGGTCAGGCCGGTCAGCAGCAGGGTCGCCGGGTCGACCTCGCGGATGTACCACAGGCAGGTCAGCAGCAGCCCGCGCCGGGTGCTCGCGACCATCTCCTCCAGGGAGCGGTCCTCGCCGCCGTCCAGGATCAGGTTGTCGCCCGCCGGAGCCGCCGGGAGCCCGGTCAGGGCGGCGCTGTGCCGGGTGGTCGTCAGATGCCTCAGCTCGCCCGCGTCGATCCACTCGGTGGAGCGCAGCGGCAGCCCGTTGTCGAACACCGACTGGTCGCCGCCCGAGGAGTGCGCGATCACGAACGGCGCCGACTCCAGACCCGGCTCGTTCGGGTCGCTGCGCAGCGTCAGCGGCAGACCGGTCAGCTTCTCGCCGAGCCGGGTGCCGCCGCCGGGCTTGGAGAACACCGTCCGGCCCTCGGTCGCGTCCCGGCCCGAAGCCGACCACAGCTGGTAGATCAGCAGGTCGGCCACCGCGGTCGGCGGCAGCAGCGTCTCGTACCGCCCGGCGGGCAGTTCGACCCGCCGCCGCGCCCAGCCCAGCCGCACGGCCAGCTCGGCGTCGAGCGCCCCCGGGTCGACGTCCTTGAAGTCCCGGGTGGAGCGCCCCGCCCACGCCGAGCGCGTCCGGTCCGGGGACTTGGCGTTCAGCTCCAGCGTCCCGTTCGGCTGGTCGTGCCGCAGCCGCAGCCCGGTCGAGGTGCCCAGGTACGTCGAGACGAGCTCGTGGTTGGCGAACCCGTACAGCTCGCGGCCGCCGGCACGCGCGCGGGCGAACGCCTCGCCCAGCGCCGGCGCGAAGTCGGCGAACACCGCCGACGAGGTCTGCGCGGGCGCCTCGGTGAATTCCGGGGACTGCGCCACGCCCGTGACCAGCGGCTGCGCGTCCTCGGCGGGCCCCGCCCCGCGCGCGGCGGCCTCGGCGGCCCGCACCAGGGGCTCCAGCTCGTCCGCGGTCACCGCGGCCCGGGAGACGACGCCCGAGGCGGTGCCCTCCTTGCCGTCGACGGTGGCGATCACGGTGAGCGTGCGCCCGCGCGTGACGCCGTTGGTCGTCAGCGTGTTGCCGGCCCAGCGCAGGTTCGCCGTCGACTGCTCGTCGGCGATGACGACGCAGCCGTCCGCCCGCGACAGCTCGAGGGCGCGCTCGACGACCTCGTGCGGCTTGTTGCTACGGGCGCTCATCGGCCGGCCTCCTGCGTGGTGTTCAAAATGTTGACGCCCTTGAACAGGGCCGACGGGCAGCCGTGCGACACCGCCGCGACCTGGCCGGGCTGGGCCTTGCCGCAGTTGAACGCGCCGCCGAGGACGTAGGTCTGCGGACCGCCGACGGCCGCCATCGAGCCCCAGAAGTCCGTCGTCGTCGCCTGGTAGGCCACGTCGCGCAGCTGCCCGGTGATCCGCCCGTTCTCGATCCGGAAGAACCGCTGGCCGGTGAACTGGAAGTTGTAGCGCTGCATGTCGATCGACCACGAGCGGTCGCCGACGACGTAGATCCCGCGGTCGACGCTGCCGATGAGGTCGTCGGTCGACATTCCGGCGGGATCCGGCCGCAGCGACACGTTGGCCATGCGCTGCACGGGCACGTGGCCCGGGGAGTCGGCGAACGCGCAGCCGTTGGACCGCTCGAACCCGGTGAGCTTCGCGATCCGCCGGTCCAGCTGGTAGCCGACGAGCGTGCCGTCCTTCACCAGGTCCCAGGACTGCGCCTCGACGCCCTCGTCGTCGTAGCCGACGGTCGCCAGGCCGTGCTCGGCGGTGCGGTCGCCCGTGACGTTCATCAGGTCCGAGCCGTAGCGCAGCTTGCCGAGCTGGTCGAAGGTGGCGAAGGAGGTGCCGGCGTAGGCGGCCTCGTAGCCGAGGGCACGGTCCAGCTCGGTGGCGTGACCGATGGACTCGTGGATCGTCAGCCACAGGTTGGACGGGTCCACGACCAGGTCGTACAGTCCCGGATCCACGCTCGGCGCGCGCATCTTCTCGGCCAGCAGCTCCGGCATCCGGGCCAGTTCGCCGTCCCAGTCCCAGCCGGTCCCGGTGAGGTACTCCCAGCCGCGTCCGACGGGGGGCGCGATCGTGCGCATCGAGTCGAACTCGCCGCTGGACTCGTCGACCGACACCGCGTTCAGCGCCGGGTGCAGCCGCACCCGCTGCTGGGTGGTCACCGTGCCGGCCGTGTCGGCGTAGAACTTGTTCTCGTGGACGGTGAGGAGCGAGGCGTCCACGTGGTTGATCCCGTTCGCCGCCAGCAGCCGCGCGCTCCAGTCCGCGAGGAGCGCCGCCTTCTCCTCGTCCGGCACGGTGAACGGGTCGATCTCGTACGACGACACCCACGTCCTCTCGGCGTGCACCGGCTCGTCGGCGAGCTCGACCCTCTCGTCCGACCCCGCCGCCTTGATCACCTGCGCGGACAGCTTGGCCATCGCCACGGCCTGCGAGGCGACCCGGGCCGCCGCGTCCATCGACAGATCCACGCCGGAGGCGAAGCCCCACGTCCCGCCGTGCACGACGCGCACCGCGTACCCGAGGTCGGTCGTGTCGGACGACCCGGCGGGCTTGGCGTCCCGCAGCCGCCAGGACGCACTGCGCACCCGCTCGAACCGGAAGTCCGCGTGCTCCGCCCCGAGCGCCCGCGCCCGCGCGAGAGCGGCGTCGGCGAGGGCGCGTAGGGGCAGGGCCGTGAAACTTTCATCGATGCTATGAGGCACCTACGTCTCTCCCTGGTGTCGTGGCGTGTGAAGACCTCGATCATGTCGCGCCCGGCGGCCGGTGGACCACACCTTCCGCGACGCCACCGCAAACTTTCTGTAGGGACCCGACAGCCAGCTCCGTGTGCCACTGTCGGTGCCCGAATGTCCGCGGGGCGAAGCGGACCGATAGGTTCGAGGGAAGCCGCCTGCCGTCCAGAGTGCGGGCAGGCGCGTCAGACCCCAAAAATCGAAAGGGTGATCCGTTGAGCCGCTCGGTTCTCGTCACCGGAGGAAACCGGGGCATCGGCCTCGCCATCGCCCACGCGTTCGCCGACGCCGGCGACAAGGTCGCGATCACGTACCGCTCGGGCGAGCCGCCGGCCGCCCTGACGGACCTGGGCTGCCTCGCCGTCAGGTGCGACATCACCGACCCCGAGCAGGTGGAGCAGGCCTACAAGGAGATCGAGGCGCAGCACGGCCCCGTCGAGATCCTGATCGCCAACGCCGGCATCACCAAGGACCAGCTCCTGATGCGCATGAGCGAGGAGGACTTCACCTCGGTCATCGACACCAACCTGACCGGCACCTTCCGCGTGGTCAAGCGCGCCAACCGCGGCATGCTGCGCGCCAAGAAGGGCCGCGTCGTGCTCATCTCCTCGGTGGTCGGGCTGTACGGCTCGCCGGGTCAGGCGAACTACGCCGCCTCCAAGGCCGCCCTGGTCGGCTTCGCGCGCTCCCTCGCCCGTGAGCTGGGATCCCGCAACATCACCTTCAACGTCGTCGCACCCGGCTTCGTCGACACCGACATGACCAAGGCGCTCACCGACGAGCAGCGCGCGGGCATCGTCTCGCAGGTCCCGCTCGGCCGGTACGCGCAGCCGGAGGAGATCGCCGCGACGGTGCGGTTCCTCGCGTCGGACGACGCCTCGTACATCACTGGAGCCGTCATCCCCGTTGACGGCGGACTGGGAATGGGTCACTGATCATCATGAGCGGAATTCTCGAGGGCAAGCGCGTCCTGATCACCGGTGTGCTGACGGAGTCCTCCATCGCCTTCCACACCGCCAAGCTGGCCCAGGAGCAGGGCGCCGAGATCATCCTCACCGCGTTCCCGCGGCCCACGCTGACCGAGCGCATCGCCAAGAAGCTCCCCAAGCCCACCAAGGTCATCGAGCTCGACGTGACGAACGACGAGCACCTCGGCCGCCTCGCGGACATCGTCGGCGAGGAGCTCGGGGGCCTCGACGGCGTCGTGCACTCCATCGGCTTCGCCCCGCAGGACGCGCTCGGCGGCAACTTCCTCAACACGCCGTTCGAGTCGGTCGCCACCGCCATGCACGTCTCGGCGTTCTCCCTGAAGTCGCTGACCATGGCCTGTCTGCCGCTGATGCAGAACGGCGGCTCGGTCGTCGGCCTCACCTTCGACGCCTCGTTCGCCTGGCCGCAGTACGACTGGATGGGCCCCGCCAAGGCCGCCCTGGAGGCCACCAGCCGCTACATGGCGCGTGACCTGGGCAAGCAGAACATCCGCTGCAACCTCGTCTCGGCCGGTCCGCTCGGCTCCATGGCCGCCAAGTCCATCCCGGGCTTCGGCGAGCTGGCATCCGTGTGGGACGACCGCTCTCCGCTGGAGTGGGACCTCAAGGACCCCGAGCCGGCCGGCCGTGGCGTCGTCGCCCTGCTCAGCGACTGGTTCCCCAAGACCACGGGCGAGATCGTCCACGTGGACGGCGGTCTGCACGCCATCGGCGCGTGACCTGCCGCTGAGACGCCGTTGACGGGTGAGGGCCCGCGTCCTGGGTGACGCGGGCCCTCACCCGTCACTCGTTTGGCCCATCCGGCCGGGCGGCCGGCACCGCCGACCAGGCACTCTTAAGTGCGTGTTCCCCCCACGCGCTGTCCTCCCCAGCTCTGCCGAGGAGGTTCCCTTGTGCGCCTGTTCCGTAGTCTCGCTCCAGTGATCGCCGCGGTCGCCCTCGTCCTCTGTCCGCCGTGCGGCGCGCACGGCCACGCGCGCGTGGCGCGTCCGGAGCCGTTCGGCGCGGAGTGCCGGATCGAGGTGGACGGCTCCCGCGTCGTCGCCCACTGTCACAACCCCTACGCCGACACCGACCGCGTCAGCCTGCACATCGAGTGCGAGCGCTGGTGGGACGTGGACACCGACGGCCCTCCCGCCGACGTCGGCCCCGCCCTGTCCGTACGGCTCACCGGCCGTTGCTGGAAGGAGGTCGGGTCGGCCTGGGTCAGCCATCAGAAGCGGTGAACCGTCCGGGCCGGCACAGCAGCGGGTAGGCGGCCGCCTCGACCGCGGCCGTCTGCGCGGCGCCCGCGCGGATGGCGTCCACCAGCCGGGAGTGGTCCATGTACGTCTCGGGCGTCAGCTCCTCGCCGACGTCCTCGCGCAGCCAGTCCCGCAGGACCTCGCCCAGGTCCGCGTACATCGCCGTCAGGACGTCGTTGTGGGAGGCGGACACCACCGCCAGGTGGAAGGTGGTGTCCGCCGCCACGAAGGCCTCCGCGTCGCCCGACTCCCACGCCTCCTCGCGCCGCAGCAGAAGCGCGTCCAGCTGCTTGAGGTCCTTCTCCGTGCGTCGCTCGGCCGCGAGCTTGGCCGCGCTCGACTCCAGCGTGGCGCGCAGTTCGGCGATGTGCCTCGGGTCGGCGTCGGCGAAGCGGCGGTGCATCACGCCCGCCAGCTCGCTGGTCGCCACGACATAGGTGCCCGAGCCCTGCCGGATGTCCAGCAGACCGTTGTGCGCGAGCGCGCGGACCGCCTCGCGGACGGTGTTGCGCGCGACCCCCAGCTGCTCGACCAGCTCGGGCTCGGTGGGGATGCGGGAGCCCACCGGCCACTCGCCCGAGGTGATCTGGGCGCGCAGCGCGGCGATGACCTGTTCGGACAGCGCCGAGCGGCGGGGATGGCTCAGGGGCATGGCACACCTTCGCACGGTCCGGGGCGCCGAGGGGCACCCGGGCATGGACAACCAATCATCCTATGATTCTATGATGGGCGGCATGGCAAGCGAGCAGACCCGCACGACGACGCCCACGACGACGCCTGCGTCCCTTCGCGCATCCGGGGAGGGCGAGCCCCCGTCGCACGTCGCTCCGCGCGCGTGGACGGCACGACTGCTCGTCGTCGGCATCGTCCTGGCCGCCCTCAACCTCCGCCCCGCCATCACCAGCCTCGGCGCGCTCCTCGAAGAGGTCCGCGACGGGCTCGGCATGAGCGGCAGCGTGGCCGGACTGCTCACCTCCGTGCCCCCGCTCTGCTTCGCCGCCTTCGGCGTCATGGCCCCCCGTCTCGCCCGTCGCTTCGGGCCGGGAGCGGTGGTGTGCGCGGGCATGGCCGCCATCACCGCCGGACTGCTCGTACGCCCCTACCTCGGAGGCGCCTCCGGCTTCCTCGCCGCCAGCGCCCTCGCCCTCATGGGCATCGCCGTCAGCAACGTGCTGATGCCCGTCATCGTCAAGCGGCACTTCCCCGACCGGGTCGGCTCGATGACCGGCCTGTACTCGATGGCCCTCGCCCTGGGCACCTCCACCGCCGCCGCGGTCACCGTGCCCATGACCGAGGCGCTGGGCGGCAGTTGGCGCACCGGGCTCGCGGTGTGGGCGGGCCTGGCGGCCGCGGCCGTCCTGCCGTGGCTGCCGCTGGCACGCGTACGGGGGACGGAACCGGGCCGCGGCACGACGACGGGCGCCGCGGTGCCCGCCCGGGAGCCGCAGGCCCACCGGGCGGCGCGGGGGCCGGGGGAGCGGCCGGCCGGGCCGGAGGCAGAGGCGCGGGAGGCGGGGTCCCCGCAGCGGGCGCACGTGCCCCGCCCCGCCGCACACGACCCCGCGCGCGGGGGCCGCCCTCCCGCCGCCGCGCTGCGCGTCACCCGCAGCCGGACCGCCTGGGCCCTGGCCGTCTTCTTCGGCCTCCAGGCCACCGCCGCCTACATCACCATGGGCTGGATGCCGCAGATCTTCCGGGACGCGGGCGTGTCCGCCGGCACGGCCGGCGTCCTCCTCGCCGTGACGATGGCGATGGGCGTTCCCCTGGCCTTCGTCATCCCGCGGGTCGCCACCCGGCTGCCGCACCAGGGCCCGATCGTGGTCGCGCTCGGCGTCTGCGGCCTCGTCGGATACGCCGGCCTCTACCTCGCGCCCGCCGCCGGAGCCTGGGCCTGGGCCGTGCTGCTCGGCATCGCCAACTGCGCCTTCCCGCTCGCCCTCACGATGGTCGGGATGCGGGCCAGGACCGGCGCGGGCGTCGCCCAGCTGTCGGCCTTCGCGCAGAGCACCGGCTACCTGATCTCCATACCGGGCCCGCTGCTGGTGGGAGTGCTCTACCAGCACAGCGGCGGCTGGGGCCTGCCTCTTGCGCTCATGGCGGCCCTGATGGTCCCGCAGACGGTCATGGGCGTCCTGGCCGGCCGGGACCGCACCGTGGAGGACGAGGCCGCCCGCTGACCCCCGGCGCGGCCGCCGCCGCAACGGGGTGCGAGACTGGCGGCATGCCAGTGCTCGACCCGAATCCGCAGAACGGCCAGAAGAAGATGCTGCTCGTCTTCGGCTCGTTCTTGGCCATCTTCGTGATCATCGCCGTCATCGCCACCCTCGCCTCGCCCTGACCCCCGCCCGGCCCGGCGTGCCGTCGTCTCCCCGCCGGGGTGGGGCTAACCCCCCTGTCCCCTAGGGGGTGAGGGTCAGGGTCAAGTGGGTGGATCGCCGGATGGGTTGACGGCCGCCGATTCCGTAACTTCGAAGTGTGACCGCGGACCGCGATCACCGCCCCGGTCCGGGACGCGCTCCACGGACCATTCGAAGACAGCGGAGGCACCCATGTCGGCCCCAACGCACACCCGGCCCCGCCCGACCGCCTCGGGCGGCGTCGACACCCGGCTGCCCTGGTGGGCCCTCGCCCTCCCGGCGCTCGCCTTCGCCACCCTGCTCCTGCTGATACTGAACCCCGCCGACGCCCACGCGGCCGGCGGCGACCCCGTGATCACCCACCTCGTCGAACGCGTGCAGATGCTGCTCGCCCGCTAGGGTCGGCGGCCGCCGCGGGGCGCGTCCGTCCCGCCGGGTCCGTGCCGTGGACCGCTGGTGAAGACCCATGTCAACTCCCTGAGCCCGTTGGCCTGTTTCATGCGAAGCTGGGACTCATGAGCGTCGCAGAACCCCGCAGGATCGTCCTCTTCCGCCATGCGAAAGCCGATTGGCCACAGGTGACCGACCACGAGCGCCCGCTCTCTGAGCGGGGCCGTAAGGACGCGCCTGTCGCCGGACGCAGGCTGACCGATACCGGCATCCCCGTGGACCTGGCCCTGTGCTCCACCTCGACCCGCACCCGGGAGACGTGGAAACTCGCGGTCCATGAGCTCCCGCAGCGGCCGAAAACCGTCTACGAGGAGCGGATCTACGAGGCCTCCCCGGGCGAGCTGATCGCCCTGCTCAACGAAAGCCCCGACGACGTGCACACCATCGTCATGATCGGCCACAATCCCGGGATCCAGGGGCTCGCCGACATCCTGTCCGGGGGGTCCGACGGCGACGCGGGCGAGCGCATGCGCCGTCGCGGCTTCCCGGCCGCCGCCTTCGCCGTCCTCTCCTTCGACGGCTCCTGGAAGGCCCTGGAGCCGGGAGCGGCCACGCTGACGGACTACTGGGCTCCCGAAGAGTGACCTGACCGGCACGCACGAGGGCCCGGCACCGCAGCGGCGCCGGGCCCTCCTCGTCAGCGCGGCACGATCGCGCGGTCACCCGGCACCCCCGGAAGGCACCCGCGTCCGCGGATCCAGGAAGCACCCGCGTCCGCGGATCCGCGACGCAGCCCTCGGGCCCGCTCCCCGTACGCCCTGCCCCGTACGCCCTGCACGCCCGGCACCCCTGTAGACCCGGGGGAGGCTACTGCTCGTCGTGCGTCTCCGCGGCCTCGACCTCTTCGCGGGTGATGCCCAGCAGGTAGAGGACGGTGTCCAGGAAGGGCACGTTCACCGCCGTGTGCGCCGCCTCGCGCACCACCGGCTTGGCGTTGAAGGCGACCCCGAGACCGGCCGCGTTGAGCATGTCGAGGTCGTTGGCGCCGTCGCCGATCGCGACGGTCTGGGAGAGGGGAACGCCCGCCTCGGCGGCGAACCGACGCAGCAGCCGCGCCTTGCCCGCACGGTCCACGATCTCGCCGGTGACCCGGCCGGTCAGCCTGCCGTCGACGATCTCCAGCGTGTTGGCCTGCGCGAAGTCCAGCCCGAGCCGCTCCTGCAGATCGTCGGTGACCTGGGTGAAACCGCCGGAGACGACGCCCACCTGGTAGCCGAGCCGCTTCAGCGTCCGGATCAGTGTGCGCGCCCCCGGAGTCAGCCGCACCTCGGCGCGCACCTTGTCCACGACCGAGGCGTCCAGCCCCTCCAGCAGCGCCACGCGCGCGTGCAGCGACTGCTCGAAGTCCAGCTCACCGCGCATCGCGGCCGCCGTCACCTCGGCGACCTGGTCTTCGCAGCCGGCGTGCGCCGCGAAGAGCTCGATCACCTCGTCCTGGATGAGGGTCGAGTCGACGTCCATGACGACGAGCCGCTGGGCCCGCCGGTAGAGCCCCGCGTCCACCACGGCGACGTCCACGCCGAGCACTCCCGCGTCCCTGACCAGCGCGGTGCGCAGCGGCCCGGCCTCCGCACCGGAGACGGCGAACTCGACGGCGGTGACGGGGTACTTGGCCAGCCGGAAGATGCGGTCGATGTTGCCGCCGGCTTTGGTGATCTTCGCGGCGATCGCCGCCGTGGCCTCCGCGGTGAGCGGATGCCCGAGCACGGTGACCAGCGACCGCCCTAGGCCGCGCGGCCGGTTGTCGCCGAGGCCGGAGATGATCTCCGCCTGCATCTTCATCGACTCGGCCCAGCTGTGGACCGTCGACCGCAGGTCGCCCTCCAGGCCGGCCGGCGGCTCGGTCACGAGCGCGCACAGCACCATCCGGCCTCGCGTGACGACCTGCTCGATGTCGACCACGTCGACGGAGTAGGCGGCGAGGGTGTCGAAGAGGCCGGCCGTGATACCCGGCCTGTCCTTGCCGAAGATCTTGACAAGGAGCGTGGGGACGTCGGAGGACGAGGTCTGCGAAGCGCTCATGGTGTACCCACCGTATCCGGCACTCAGTGCCGTTCGCCGCCGAGGTCCGCCTGACGGACAGGGAACAGTGGATGTCGGCGAGGTGGCGTGCGCCTCGACGGACGGTTGCCGACTCCCCGATTCTGCGTCCCGGCGTCGGTCACCGCTATCCGCGCGGCGCCCTCGGCCCCCTGGGAGGCGGCGGGGGAGGAGGCTGGGGAGGCGGCGGCCCGTCGTCCGGGCCCCGCGACGGCCGCTCGCGGGGCGCGCGCGGCGGCGGCCCGATCGGACGGACCACGGTCGGCGCCCCGTAGACGTCGTCCGGTCCGGGCGGCGGGGGCTCGCTGCGTCGCGGGCTCTCCTGGGACCGCGACCGCTCACTCGTGCCATCGTGCCCCTGCCCCTGCCCCTGCCCCTGCCCCTGCCCGGCCCCGTGCCCCTGCCCCTGCCCGGCCCGCGGTTCAGGCCCCGTCCCCGGCCCGGCGTCCCGCGCGCCGCGCAGGGCGTCCGGGAGGCGCAGGTAGGGGTTGGTCGCGGGGTTGGGCGGCCGGTACGAGGGCGCACCCGGCGCGTACGGCCCGACCTGGTCGCCCGCGAGCGGCGACGGTCCAGCAGGACCCGACAGTCCCGGAAGCGCCGAAGGCCCCGGGCCCCCGCCCGGGTTCGCCGCGCGGCCCGCGTCACCGCGTGCCAGCGGCGCGGCCAGTCGCCCCGCGGCCCGCGTGGCACAGGCCAGCGACGCGCCGACGACCCCCGCGCCCGCCCCCCACAGGGCGCCCAGGAACAACGCCGGGCCGAGGCGTCCGTGCAGCTCGATCCCGGCCCCGAAGGCGTCGAAGCCCAGCACGGAGAGCGAGGCGTTCACGGACACGTCCGTCAGCCAGGCCGCCGACGGCAACGCCAGCGCGGTCGCGACCGCCAGCCGCACGGCGCACCACGCGACGAAGCCGCCGGCGCCGCCTCCCCGGGCGCCACTCGCCAGGGCGCCGCCCCCCGGCCCGCCCGGCCCCTGCGCCGCGCTCCTCGGGCCCGCGGCGCCCGCACCCCGGGAACCGGCCGCTCCCTCCCGCCCGGATCCGGCTGCTCCCGCCCCCTGCCCGGCCCGCGGCTTCGGCGCCGGCAAAGGCGTCCGCACCGCCGTCAGCACGCCCGCCAGCAGCATCATCAGCGCGGCCGCCACTGCCAGCAGCCACACCCGTCCGTCCAGCTCGGCCAGCCGGCCCAGCGTCACCGGGTGCCGGGCGCCCGCGCCCAGCAGATCGTCCAGCGGGTCGGGGAGGACGGTCGTCAGGGCGCCCGTCGCCTGCCCGTCCCACGGGACGAACAGACCGATCGGGATGCCCAGCCAGACCCCGTTCGGAGCGCCGAGCAGCGCCGCCCCCGCGATCCGCCGGGGGTGGTCGTCGCCGATCGCCGCGTACGCCGCCGCGGCGAGCCCGGCCGCCACCGTCACCAGCGCCACCGTGACGACGGCGGACGCGGCCGGCCGCACCACGCGGTTCGCCGCCTCCCAGCCGCGGGGCAGCGGCGTGCGGCGCGAGGCCAGCAGGGCGATCAGCACGATGCCGAGCGACCAGCCGAGACCGCCGAGGAGCGTGGGCGCGGTGTCCACGGTGAAGCCGACCGCGGCCTTCGCGTGAACCAGGTCGCTGAGCCGGTCGGGCAGCAGTCCGCCGATGTCCCCGACGTCCCCGAGCCCGGGGATGTCCAGGCCCCCGCCCCCGCCGCCCGCGCCGCCGCCGGGGAGGCCGTCGAGGCCCAGTGAGTTCCCGTCGAGCGTGATGACGTCGTGTCCCGCCCAGGCGAGTCCGCCGAGCATCGCCACGAACAGCGCGACGATCGCGCCGACGCGCGCGAGGAGTTCGGCGGGGGCGATCACCGCTCCGGCCGTGCGCAGGGACCGGAGGAAGAACCACGACAGGAGCAGCGCGCCGACCAGGCTCACGCCCAGTGGCGTGATCTCGATGGCGGTGTCCGCCTGCGCGCCCGTCAGCCCGAAGGCGGAGACGTCACCGGACGGAGTCACCGAGCCGCCCGCTCCCAGGGCCACCACCGCGGCCGTCATCGGGCCCAACGAGCCCGCCGTGTCCGCCTTCAGCAGATGCAGCCCGAGCGCCGCGGTCCCCGCCATCCCGATCAACGCCCAGCTCACCGCGGCAACAGCGGCCAGCAGTACGTCCGTCCACGGCACGCGGCTGCCGCGCACCGTGCTCCCGCCGCCTTCGACAACCGTGCCGGCACTCATGCAGACCCCCCGATCCGCGGTGCGGAACGGCGAAGATCGCCGCTTCCGTCCCCCTCGCGTGCCTTTACCACTCTCCGGGCCGTTTTCCACCCCGTCAACGGGAACGGCCGACACGCGTGTGCGGGCTCTTCACAAGGCCCGACTTTCGGTCAGGGGGCCGCTACTGAAATAGTTCCCCCCGATGTTCGACATCCCTAGACTCCCCGTCGATGGGGCTAACTCGGGGGACAACTCAGTGGGGCTGGAGTGCCGGAACTCGTACTGGAATTGAACGGACGCACCTGGACGCTCGATCCGTCCAGGTCATACACCCTCGGACGTGATCCGCAGGGCGACATCGTCCTCGACGACGCCAGGGTCTCCTGGCGTCACGCCACGGTCAGCCACAACGGCCGCAGTTGGGTCGTCGAGGACCACGGCAGCACCAACGGCACGTTCGCGCAGGGGCAGCGGATCCAGCACCTGGAGATCGGTCCCGGCTCGGCGCTGCACCTGGGCAACGCGACCGACGGACCGCGCGTGAGCGTCTCGGGCGCGCAGGCGCCCGCCGCGCAGCCCCGGCAACAGCCGTACGCCGCGCAGGCCGCGAACCCTGGCTGGGCCCAGCAGGGCACGCCGCAGCAGCAGTCCGGGCAGTCGCCGCAGGCCGGCTGGCAGCAGCCGCAGCAGGCGGCGCCGCACGTGCCGCAGCAGCAGGGCGCGGGCGAGCCGTACGTGCAGCAGGTGCCCGGTGGTGGCGCGGGGGCGCCGCCGGTCTACGGCGACCGCAGCCCCACCACGTTCCACCAGTTCTCCCTCGGCCGCGTGATGCGTATCGGCCGTGCGCTGGAGAACGAGCTCGTCGTCTCCGACCTCCAGGTCTCCCGTCACCACGCCGAGTTCCACTCGACGCCCGACGGCCGGATGGAGATCCGCGACCTCGGCTCGCACAACGGCACCTATGTCAACGGCCAGCCGATCCCCAAGGGCGGCTCGGTCCAGCTCGGCCCGGCCGACGTCGTCGGCGTCGGCCACTCGACGTTCCGGATCGTCGGCGACCGGCTCGAGGAGTTCGTCGACACCGGTGAGGTCTCCTTCTCGGCCCGCCATCTGACGGTGACGGTCGACGGCGGCAAGCAGATCCTCAAGGACGTCTCCTTCGGCGTCCCGGAGAAGTCGCTGATCGCGGTCATCGGACCGTCCGGTTCCGGCAAGTCGACGCTGCTCAAGGCGCTGACCGGCTACCGGCCCGCCAACCAGGGCGACGTCCTCTACGACAACCGCAACCTCTACAAGCAGTTCGCCGAGCTGCGTCAGCGCATCGGTCTGGTCCCGCAGGACGACATCCTGCACAAGGAACTGACCGTCAAGAAGGCCCTCAAGTACGCGGCCAAGCTCCGTTTCCCGGCCGACACCACGGCCGCCGAGCGTGACGCCCGCATAGACGAGGTGCTGCGCGAGCTGAAGCTGGACATCCACAAGGAGAAGAAGGTCACCTCCCTCTCCGGCGGCCAGCGCAAGCGCGTCTCGGTGGCCCTGGAGCTCCTCACCAAGCCGTCGCTGATCTTCCTGGACGAGCCGACCTCCGGTCTCGACCCGGGCATGGACCGTGACGTGATGCAGCTGCTGCGCGGCCTCGCCGACGACGGCCGCACGGTCCTGGTCGTCACGCACTCGGTGGCCGAGCTGGCGATCTGCGACAAGCTGCTCGTGATGGCGCCGGGTGGTGCCGTGGCCTACTTCGGTCCGCCCGAGGAGGCGCTGAACTTCTTCGGCTACGACACCTGGGCCGACGTCTTCTCCGCCTTCGAGAACTACCGCGACTACGACTGGGCGGGCCGCTGGAAGGGCTCGCAGCACTACCAGATGTACGCCGCGGACATCGACGCCGTCGCGCCGCAGTCCGTACAGATGCCGCCGATGCAGGCGATGAAGCCGCCGAAGCCCCAGGGCTGGATGTCCCAGTTCGTCACGCTGGTGCGCCGCTATGTGTCGGTGATCGCCTCCGACAAGGGCTTCCTGGCCCTGACGGTGATCCTGCCGGCCGTCCTCGGCGCGGTGAGCCTGCTGATCGATTCGGGCAACAGCCTGCTGCCCAACCCGGTCAACCCCAAGACCGGGCGGATCATTCCCAACGGGACGGCCACCACCGTGCTGCTGATCCTCGCGGTGGGCGCCTGCTTCGCGGGCGCGGCGAACTCCGTCCGTGAGCTGATCAAGGAACGGGTCATCTACGAGCGGGAACGGGCGACGGGCCTGTCCCGTTCCGCGTACCTGATGTCCAAGGTGTTCGTGCTCGGCGTGGTCACCGTGCTGCAGGGTCTGCTGGTCGGCGTGATCGGCTTCGCGAGCCGGGAGATCCCGAAGGAGGGGCTGGTCCTCGGCGGCGCCACCATGTTCGAGCTCTCCATCCCGATCATGGCGCTGGGCTTCACGTCGATGATGTTCGGCCTGGTCATCTCGTCGCTGGTGAAGACGGCCGAGAAGACGATGCCGCTGCTGGTCATGTTCGCGATCATCCAGGTCGTGTTCACCGGCTGTCTGTTCACCCTGAACGGCGCGGTCGGCGTCAACGAGTTCTCGTATCTGATGCCCTCGCGCTGGGCCGTCGCGGCCGCCGGCGCCACGCTGGACTTCAACAAGATCAGCCCGCCCAAGGACGGCGGCGGCACGGACCCGCTGTGGGAGCACACCGCCGGCGCCTGGAGTCTGGACATGGTCGCGCTGATCGTCCTCGGCGTGATCTGCGGTTTCTTCGTGGCCCGCTTCCTGCGCCGCCACGAGCCCGAGGTCATGCGCAAGTAGTCCTCGCGCACGACGCCGAAGGGCGGCGCCTCCCGACCGGGGAGGCGCCGCCCTTCGGCGTCGTGGGGGGTGCGTCAGTACGCGCTGTTCACGTTGTCGATCGAGCCGTACTTGTCGGCCGCGTAGTTCGCGGCGGCCGTGATGTTGGCGATCGGGTCGTAGATGTTCCAGGAGGTGCCGGAGACGTGGTACGCCGTGAACGTCGGCGGGATCACCTGCAGCAGACCCTTGGACGGGATGCCGTTGATGGCGTTGATGTCCCAGTCGTTGATCGCCTTCGGGTTGCCCGAGGACTCCCGCATGATGTTCTTGTGCAGGCCGTGGTAGCTGCCCGGGATGCCCTTGGACTTCATGATGTCCAGGGAGTGCTTGATCCAGCCGTCAAGGTTGTCGGCGTAGTGCCGGACGACGGCCTTCTTGATCGCGGCGCGCTTGGCGGACCGGTTCGCGGCCTCCTGGGCCTTGCGCGAGGCCGCGGCCTTCCTCTTGGCGGCGGCCTCGGCGGCCGCCTTCTTCTTCGCGGCCGCGGTCTTCGCGGCGACGGCCTTCGCGGCGACGGCCTTCTCCTTGGCGGCGGCGGCCGCGGCGGCCTTCTTCTTCGCCTCGATGGCGTCGACCTTCACGCTCGTCGTGGCCAGCTGGTCGGTCACACTGGTCTTGACGTCCTGCACCGGCTGGGAGCTGTAGGCGACCTGGGCCGTGGAGACGGCGTCCGTAGTGGTCGTCTGCGCGTCGGCCGGCACCACCGAGAAGGCGAGGGCGGCGGCACCGAGGGTGGCCGCACCGGCGATCGCGATCTTGTGAGTGTTCTTGGGCATGCGGAAGGACCTCTTCGAATAGCGCGGAGGTCGCTCTCTTCGTCCGACGGCGGACAGCGGGTGCTTGAGGCACGAGCGCCGCGGGCTGACCCGGGGCGCTGAGCGACGAGAGCAATTCTTAGCGGCCGCAAAATGCCCAGGCAAAGGTGTGACGTACGATCCCCGATAGTGGAGCAGGGAAGGGCAAAACGGGACAGATGGAACCATCTGCCCCGTTCACCGGGTGCGCCTTTGTCTCCTAATGACCCTAGTACGTGATGTGCGCCCTATGTGCGGCCTCACATGCCGCTTAGATCGTTCTCACAGCCGGTTGCCAAAGCAATGCAGTCCGTCAGTGCTCTTCTCCGGGCAGGACGAGGTGCAGGTCCCCGAACTCGTGCCACAGGTAGAGCGCGCGCAGCGCCTCGTCGTAGCCGCGCCGGACCGCGGCCCGCCCCGCCACCGCCTCCAGCATCAGCAGATGCGAGGCCTCGGGCTCGTGCAGCCCGGTCAGCAGCCCGTCCACCACCCGCACCCCGCGCGCGGGAGTGACGACGAGATCCGTCCACCCCGCACGCGCGCGGACGACCCCGTCGGCGTCGGCCGCCGACTCCACCGCCCGCACGGCGGTCGTCCCGACGGCGATCACCCGCCCGCCCCCGGCCCGCACGGCGCCGATCAGCAGCGCCGACGCCTCGGACACCGCGAACCGCTCCGGATACGGCGGCTCGTGCACCTCCGCAGAGGCGACCCCGGTGTGCAGCGTGACCGGCGCGAACAGCACCCCGCGGCTCACCAGCTCCGTCACCAGGGCCGAGGTGAAGGGCCGCGCCGCACTCGGCATCTCCGCACTGCCCGCCCCGTCGGCCGACGGCAGCGCGAACACCGTCTGGTAGACGGACAGCGGCTGGTCCCGCTCCGTGTAGGAGTAGCGGATGGGCCGCCCGTACTCCCGCAGCATCCCTGGCACGACCCCGCCCGGCGAGACCCGGGCCCACCACAGTCGCCCGCCGCCCTGAGCCAGCGGCTCCTCCAGCGTCAGCCGGACACCCCCGGGCAGCCGCACCCTGGCACCCGCCGGGCCGCCCTCCCGCGCGCGCGAGGTGCCCGCGCCGTCCGGATCGCGCAGCTCGACCGCCCACCGCCCGTCGTCCCCGCGCGTGGAGAAGTGCACCACCACGCGCGCGTGCCCGATCCGCCCGTCCACGGCCGCCGCCAGCGTCGGCGAGGTGTTCACCACCAGCACGTCACCGGCCCGCAGCAGGCCCGGCAGCTCCCGGAACGCGTGATGCGCCACCGCCGTCCCCCGCGACACCAGCAGCCGTACGTCGTCCCGGCCCCGCCCCGGCCCGCGCTGCTCGGCCGGCGCCCGCGCCGACAACTCCTCGGGCACCCTCCGCCACCCTCGGACGGGCTCGAGCGGCGCCCCCGCCGTCAGCGTCATCGCCGCGCCTCCAGGAGCGCCGGAGCCCCGTACCGCCCGCTCGGCGGACGCTCGTCCAGCAACCGCAGGAAGGCCGGCGCCACCTCGTCCGGATCGGGACGGGGGCCGTCGTCGTCCGGGACGGCCGCCGCGTACAGGTCCGTGGCCATGTCACCGGGGTCCACCGCCCACACCCGCAGCCCCGGCTCCTCCTCGCCGAGCACCGCAGCGAGCTGGTCCAGCGCCGCCTTGGACGCCCCGTAGCCGCCCCACGTCCCGTACGCCTCGGCGGCCGCGTCCGAGCTGACGGTGATCACCGCGCCCGCCCGCGCCCCGCGCAGCAGCGCCAACGCCTCCTGGACCAGGCCCAGGGCCGCCACCACGTTCACCTCCAGTGCCCGCCGCAGCCCGTCCAGGGGCAACTCCGCCAGCGGCACCAGCGGCTCCGCGCCCAGCGCGCTCGCGTTGTTCACCAGCAGGTCGCAGCCCCCGAGCTGCCGGGCGGCCGCCATCAGCTCGCCCCGGTGCCCCGGGTCGGTGACGTCTCCCGCACGGGACTCGACGCGGGTCCCGTACGACGCCACGGACGCCGCCGTCGCCTTCAGCACCTCCTCCGTCCTGGCGTCGAGCACCAGGTCCCAGCCCCGGGCGGCCAGCGCCTCGGCCAGCGCCCGCCCCAGCCCCTTCGAGGCTCCTGTGATGATCGCTACCGGCATGACAACCGTCCCCTCGTCCGGCCGCCTCCACTCGGCGGTGATCCCAACCTAGGAACCGGGGCGCCGCGCCCGCCTCGGACGCGGGACGCAGGCGCGAGGGGCCCTTCGGCGTACGTCCCGGAGCCCGGTCCGTACGCCGTAGGCCGACGTGCCCGGGACCTCGGCCCTAGGTCTTCCGTCCCGCAGGCGGCCGCCACCGGGCGGATCCACGCTGTCGGACCCCGCCGGTACCGTGAGGACATGAGTCAAGGCCCCCGGTCCGGCCTCGCCGCCGTGAGTTCCGCGCTGCTGGCCATGAGCAGGCACCTGGAGGTGCGCGACGTCCTCAAGACGATCGTCGCCTCCGCCCGTGAACTGCTGAACGCGCAGTACGCCGCCCTGGGCGTCCCCGACGATCACGGAGGATTCGCCCAGTTCGTCGTGGACGGCGTCAGCGACGAGCAGTGGAAGGCCATCGGCCCCCTGCCCCGCCAGCACGGCATCCTGGCGGCGATGCTGCACGAGGCCAGGCCCGAGCGCCTCGCCGACGTCCGCAAGGACCCGCGCTTCGAGGGCTGGCCCTCCGCCCACCCCGAGATGTCCGACTTCCTGGGCCTGCCCATCCGCGACGGCGACGAGGTCATCGGCGCCCTGTTCCTCGCCAACAAGAACTGCGTCAAGCCCGAGGGCGGCTGCGGCTTCACCGCGAACGACGAGGAACTGCTGTCGATCCTCGCCCAGCACGCCGCGATAGCCCTCACCAACGCCCGCCTGTACGAGCGCAGCCGCGAACTGACGATCGCCGAGGAACGCTCGCGGCTGGCCCACGAGTTGCACGACGCCGTCAGCCAGAAGCTGTTCTCCCTGCGTCTGACGGCCCAGGCCGCCGCGGCCCTCGTCGACCGTGACCCCACGCGCGCGAAGGGCGAACTCCAGCAGGTCGCCGCTCTGGCCGCCGAGGCAGCCGACGAACTGCGCGCCGCCGTGGTCGAGTTGCGGCCCGCCGCGCTCGACGAGGACGGCCTCGTCGCCACCCTGCGCACCCACATCCAGGTCCTCGACCGCGCCCACACCGCGCGCGTGACGTTCACCAGCGCCGGCGTCCGGGCCCTGCCCGCCGCGCAGGAGGAGGCCCTCCTTCGGGTCGCCCAGGAAGCCCTGCACAACGCCCTGCGCCACTCGGGGGCGGGCCATGTGGCGGTCACCCTGCACAAACGCGGCCAGGACACGGTCCTGCGCGTCACCGACGACGGCAGCGGCTTCGACCCGTCGACGGTCCGCCGGGCCGGCCGTCATCTGGGCCTGGTGTCGATGCGGGACCGCGCGAGCGGCGTCGGCGGCACGCTCAGGGTGGAATCGGCGCCCGGCAAGGGCACCGCGATCGAGATGGAGGCTCCCGGTGGCTGACGCAATCAAGGTGCTGCTCGTCGACGACCACCAGGTCGTCCGCCGGGGCCTGCGCACCTTCCTGGAGGTGCAGGACGACATCGAGGTCGTGGGCGAGGCCGCCGACGGGGCCGAAGGAGTGGCCCTCGCCGAGCAGTTGCGACCCGACGTCGTCCTGATGGACGTCAAGATGCCCGGCATGGACGGCGTCGAGGCACTGCGCCGGCTCCGCGAACTGGCCAACCCCGCGCGCGTGCTGATCGTCACCAGCTTCACCGAGAAGCGCACGGTCGTGCCGGCCCTGCGTGCCGGCGCCGCCGGATACGTCTACAAGGACGTGGACCCCGACGCCCTGGCCGGCGCCATCCGCTCGGTCCACGCGGGCCACATCCTGCTCCAGCCGGAGGTCGCCGGCGCGCTCCTGTCCCAGGACGAGGCCAACTCGGGCCAGGGCCGCGGCGGTTCGCTCACCGAACGGGAGCGCGAGGTGCTCGGCCTGATAGCGGACGGGCGCTCGAACCGCGAGATCGCCCGCGCCCTGGTCCTCTCCGAGAAGACCGTCAAGACGCACGTCTCGAACATCCTGATGAAACTCGATCTCGCGGACCGCACCCAGGCCGCCCTGTGGGCCGTGCGCCACGGCGTGGCCGGCTGACACGAGCCGACGGACCGGCGCGCGCCGACCGGCAACACGGAAGGTTAACTTCCGATCCGAGATTCATACCGTCGTGGGAATGTCCCCCGAATGGCGCATCCTCCGACGATCTCCGGCGTTCTCCCTGCGTGCCGCGGCGACTGCCGCGGCGATCGCGAGGAGGGCTCAGAAGTGAAGAACCTGAAGAAGGCAGCGGCTGTGACGATGGTGGCCGGCGGCCTGGTGGCCGCGGGCGCCGGTCTGGCCTCCGCCGACGGCGCCGCCGCCCTCGGCGAGGCCAAGAGCTCGCCGGGCGTCGTCTCGGGCAACCTCGTGCAGGCCCCGGTCAGCGTTCCGGTCAACGTGGTCGGCAACAGCGTCAACGTGATCGGCGTGCTGAACCCGGCCTTCGGCAACCTGGGCCTCAACCACTGAACCGCTGAGGTCCGTCCGGACCCGGGGGCGACCTCCGGCCTCTCCCGGCCCCCACCGGGGGAGGCCGGTCTGTTTGTCGGCCCGTAGCTCTGTAGTTCCACTGGTCCGAACGGGCTCTTCCGGCCCCGGCGACCGCACCGTTCCCGATCGTCCCCACGTTGGACAGCGCACGGCCCTCGGCCGGGTCTGACACGCAACCGCAGGAGGAACCCTTTCCATGAACATCGCCAAGAAGACCGCTGTGGCCCTCACCGTCGCCGGCATCGCCGCCGGCGCCTCGGCCGGAGCGGCCGTGGCCGACGCGGGCGCCGAGGGCGCGGCCGTGAAGTCGCCGGGCGTCGTCTCGGGCAACCTCGTCCAGGTGCCGGTCAACGTCCCGGTCAACGTGGTCGGCAACAGCGTCAACGTGATCGGCCTGCTGAACCCGGCCTTCGGCAACACGGGCGTCAACCGCTGACCTCGCAGCCGAGGCCGCGCAGGGGCCCACGCGTCGACGACGACGCGCGGGCCCCTGCGCGCGCCCCGCCCCGGACGGGACCCGCGGCACAGCCCCCGAAGCACCGAAGCGGGGCGCCGGCGCAGAGGACCCCGGACCGCACCGGCCCCGCTCAGCGGACCCCGCGCTCCCGCTCCTCCACAACGGAGTTGTACGCGGCGACCAGCGCCCGCCGAGCCGTCCGCTCCACCGGCCGCAACGCCTCGGAACGTGCCGCCATCTCCGCGGAACTGACCGCACCCCCGTGCCCGTTCTCCTGGGCGAGGGACACCAGCAGCCCCACCCGCTGCGCAAGCTCCAGCACCCGCACCGCCCGCGGCGGATACCCCGGCGCCAGCACCTCCCGCCCCTGCTCCGACCGCGCCCGGTACGCGTCGATCGCCGCCTCGGCCACCGGCCCCGAACCGGCCACGTCCAGCCGTGACAGCACCGCCGTGGCGTCCCGCAGCGCCTCCGCCAGCTCCCGCTCCGCCTCACCCAGCGACGGCACGTCCGCCGGCGGGGCCTCCCGCACCGGCAGACAGTGCCACACCACCTCGACGTGCACGTCCCCGGCCGGACCGGCCTGCGACACCTCGGGCACCAGCCCGTGCCCCGCGCCGTGACAGACCACCGCCTCCTGCGCGTCCAGCGCCCGCGCGTTGAACTCCGGCGGTCCGCTCAGGCCCAGCGGATGGCCCGGGGCGGGCAGCGCGAGCCGCAGCCCGGTCACCCCCAGTGCCCGCAGCCGCCCCAGCGCGAGCGTGAGCCCGACGGGCCCGGACTCGCCCGGCAGCCCCTCCACCCGGTGGACGGCGTCCTCCCCGACGATGGCGAGCACGGCGTCGTCCGGTGAGACAATTCCGGCCAACAGAGCATTTCCCCAAGCGGCAAGGCGACCAGAGCGCGGTTCCGAAAGCATGCCCCCAGCCTAAGGACCGGACCGATGGAACGGGCCGCCCGACCGGTGGCGTAGATTTTCCCGGAGGGGCCGCGCCCACGCACGCGCGGCGGTCCGAGCCACAGGCGCCCGCGACAACCGACCGGCCACACTGCAAGGGGAGACAACCCGCTCATGAGCGATGTTCTGGAGCTTCAGGACGTAACCGTGGTCCGTGAGGGCCGGGCTCTCGTGGACCAGGTCTCCTGGTCGGTCAAGGAGGGCGAGCGCTGGGTCATCCTCGGCCCGAACGGGGCCGGCAAGACGACCCTCCTGAACATCGCCTCCACGTACCTCTTCCCGAGCTCCGGCGACGTCTCCGTCCTCGGCGAACCCCTCGGCAAGCCCGGCACCGACGTCTTCGAGCTGCGCCCGCGCGTGGGCATGGCCGGCATCGCCCTCGCCGACAAGCTCCCCAAGCGCCAGACCGTCCTGCAGACCGTGCTGACCGCCGCCTACGGCATGACGGCCGGCTGGCAGGAGGAGTACGAGGACGTCGACGAGCAGCGCGCCCGCGCCTTCCTCGACCGCCTCGGCATGAGCGACTACCTCGACCGGAAGTTCGGCACCCTCTCCGAGGGCGAGCGCAAGCGGACCCTGATCGCCCGCGCCCTGATGACCGACCCCGAGCTGCTGCTCCTCGACGAGCCGGCCGCCGGCCTCGACCTCGGCGGCCGCGAGGACCTCGTACGCCGTCTCGGCCGGCTCGCCCGCGACCCCATCGCCCCTTCGATGATCATGGTCACGCACCACGTCGAGGAGATCGCCCCCGGCTTCACCCACGTCCTCATGATCCGCCAGGGCAAGGTCCTCGCCGCGGGCCCCGTCGAACTCGAACTCACCTCCCGCAACCTCTCCCTCTGCTTCGGACTCCCCCTCGTCGTGGAGCAGGTCGGCGAGCGCTGGACCGCCCAGGGCCTGCCCCTGTCCTGACCCCGTGCCGCCCCCCGCGCCCTGTCGGCGACGGGACTTCCGGCCCTACCATGACCCTGTGAACGACATCGACGCGTGGGTGTGGTGGCTGGTCGGTGCGGCAGCGCTCGGTATCCCGCTCGTGGTGACCGCGATGCCCGAGTTCGGCATGCTCGCGGTCGGCGCCGTGGCCGCCGCCGTCGCGGCGGGGCTCGGCCTGGGCGCCGTCGCCCAAGTGCTCGTGTTCATCGTCGTCTCGGTCGCGCTGATCGCCGTCGTCCGTCCCATCGCGACCCGGCACAGCAGACAGCGCCCCCAACTCGCGACCGGCATCGACGCGTTGAAGGGCAAGCAGGCCGTCGTGCTGGAGCGCGTCGACGGCTCGGGCGGACGCGTCAAGCTCGCCGGGGAGATCTGGTCCGCGCGTTCGCTCGACGGCGACCGCGCCTACGACGTGGGGCAGCAGGTCGACGTCGTCGACATCGAGGGGGCCACGGCGATCGTCATCTGACCTTGCCCAACTCCCGCACGACGTAAGTCGACCGAACACCTCGCGGGCCGCACGACGGTCTGTCAGACTCGACCAGCAAGATCTTCAACAGACATAAGATCTTCCGAAACGCCGAGGCGGAGAAGGGTACGGGGATCCGACGATGGAACCGGTCATCATCGTCCTGATCATTCTGGTGGTGTTGGTCTTCATCGCCCTGATCAAGACGATCCAAGTCATCCCGCAGGCCAGCGCCGCCATCGTGGAGCGCTTCGGCCGCTACACGCGCACGCTGAACGCCGGCCTCAACATCGTCGTGCCGTTCATCGACACCATCCGCAACCGCATCGACCTGCGCGAACAGGTCGTGCCGTTCCCGCCCCAGCCGGTGATCACCCAGGACAACCTGGTCGTCAACATCGACACGGTCATCTACTACCAGGTGACCGACGCCCGGGCCGCCACCTACGAGGTCGCCAGCTACATCCAGGCGATCGAGCAGCTCACCGTCACCACCCTGCGCAACATCATCGGCGGCATGGACCTGGAGCGGACCCTCACCTCCCGCGAGGAGATCAACGCGGCCCTGCGCGGGGTCCTCGACGAGGCCACCGGCAAGTGGGGCATCCGCGTCAACCGCGTCGAGCTCAAGGCGATCGAACCGCCCACCTCCATCCAGGACTCGATGGAGAAGCAGATGCGCGCCGACCGTGACAAGCGCGCCGCGATCCTCACCGCCGAGGGCACGCGCCAGGCCGCCATCCTCACCGCCGAGGGCGAGAAGCAGTCCCAGATCCTGCGCGCCGAGGGCGAGGCCAAGGCGGCCGCCCTGCGCGCCGAGGGCGAGGCCCAGGCCGTGCGCACGGTCTTCGAGGCCATCCACGCCGGCGACCCCGACCAGAAGCTCCTGTCCTACCAGTACCTCCAGATGCTCCCGAAGATCGCCGAGGGCGACGCCAACAAGCTCTGGATCGTTCCCAGCGAGATCGGCGACGCCCTGAAGGGACTGTCCGGCGCCATGGGCAACTTCGGCCCGTTCGGCGGCGGCAACGGGGGCAACGGCGGCAACTCGGGCAACGGCGGCGGCAACGAGCGCCGCGAGAAGCCGTCCATCGACTGACCGCCGACGCGCCGCGCACGCGACCGGGGCCCGCCTTCTCCGAGAAGGCGGGCCCCGGCCACGTACGGATGCGGACTACGCGGCGTCCAGCGTCAGCCACTCCGGCAGCGCGGCCAGGTCGTCCTGCCCGAGGGCCAGCAGCATCGCGTCCGCCGGCGTCGGCTCGAAGGGCCGGCGCAGCAACGGCATGTCCGCCTGCTCCGGAGTCCGGTCCGCCTTGCGGTGGTTGTCCTCCGCACACGAGGCGACGGTGTTCAGCCACGAGTCCTGACCACCTTGCGCCCGCGGCACCACGTGGTCCACGGTCGTCGCCCGACGATCGCAGTACGCGCACCGGTGCCGGTCCCTGATCAGCACCCCCCGCCTCGACCACGGCGCTTGTCTTCGGAAGGGCACCCGCACGTACCTGCACAGCCTGATCACCCGGGGCGCGGGGATGTCGACCTCCGCTCCACGCATCCGCAGTTCGGGGTGGGCCTGCTCGACGACGGCCTTGTCCTGAAGCACCAGAACCACGGCTCGGTTCAACGTCACCGTCGACAGCGGCTCGAAGCTCGCGTTCAGCACCAGCGTGTCCCGCATACCAGCCCACCTCCTGTGTGCACCGGCCCACCCCGTGGCGGGCTGGGATCAACTCTGGCCGGGCACGCCGAGATGGACAACGCAATATCTGCTGCTCCACGGGAGGTGACCCCCGCGACCCCCGGCAACAAAAATGCCCGCCTCTGATCACTTCCAAGACCAGAGACGGGCAAACGTTCCATGAACGATGAGCTGACTCATCCCTCCTTGGGATGTTCGTACTCACCGATCAACTGGGCGCGGCCGATCGCGTGGAAGCGCAGGTTGAACCCGACGACGGCCGGCGAGGCGTCGGCGTCCGGGCCGAGCTTCTCCTGATCCACGGCGTACACCGTGAACACATACCGGTGCGGCCCGTCCCCCGGAGGCGGCGCGGCCCCGCCGAAGTCCTTGCTGCCGTAGTCGTTGCGCGCGTGCACGGCGCCCTCCGGCAGCCCCTCGAACCCCTCGCTGCCCGCCCCCGCGGGCAGCTCGGTCACCGAGGCCGGGATGTCGAACAGGACCCAGTGCCAGAACCCGCTGCCCGTAGGAGCGTCGGGGTCGTAGCAGGTCACGGCGAAGCTCTTGGTGCCGGCCGGGAAGCCCTCCCACCGCAGCTGCGGCGAGGTGTTCCCCGCGGACTGGACCTGGGCGTCCCTGAGCACCGCCCCTTCCTTCACGTCCTCGCTCGTGACCGTGAACGACGGCACCGGCGGATGGAAATCGTGGGGCAGCGGCCGCCTCTTCAGCTCGGTCACCTCGACACCTCCTGATAGATCGGAAAGGCACTCCCTTCGGAGCCTACGACCTCCGTACCCCGCACGAGCCGGAGCACAGCCGGAACGCAGCCCGAGCCGAGCCGAGCCCGAGCACAGCGCGGAGGGCCCGGAACGCCGTACGGCACTCCGGGCCCTCCGCTGCACTGTCCTGCTCCGGGAACGTGCGGGAACGTCCTAGAACCAGTTGCGCTTGCTGCCGACCTCGGACAGCCACTGGTTGAGGTACGCCGGCCAGTCGGTGCCCTGGTAGTCGTTCAGGCCCACCTGGAACGAGCGAAAGGTGTCACTGCCCTCGCTGAACAGACCGGGCTTCTTGTCCATCTCCAGCACGACGTCCATCGCGTACTCGTCGGCCACGAAGCTCAGCTCGACCTGGTTCAGCCCCCGGTACTGCGACGGCGGGTAGAACTCGATCTCCTGGTAGAACGGCAGCTTCTGCCGCGTGCCCCTGATGTGCCCGCGCTCCAGGTCCGCGTTCTTGAAGCGGAAGCCGAGCTGGATGAAGGCGTCCAGAACGGCCTTCTGCGCCGGCAGCGGATGCACGTTGACCGCGTCCAGGTCACCCGAGTCCACGGCACGCGCGATCGCCAGCTCGGTGGTCACCCCGACGTTCATCCCGCGCAGCGCCTGCCCGTCGATCATCGTGATCGGCGTCTCCCAGGGGATCTCCAGCCCGAACGGCACCGCGTGCACAGCGCCCGCCTGCAGCTCGAAGGCGCCCCCGAGCCGCTGCTTCGTGAACTCGATGTCCTGCTTGTACTCCTGGTCGCCGCTCTCGACCTCGACCTTGGCCTGCAGCCCGACCGACAGCCCCTCGATCTGCTGGTTGACGGACCCGCCCTGGATCCGCACCTCGCCCTGGACGACACCGCCCGGAACGACGTTGACCTCGGTCAGCACCGTCTCGACCGAAGCCCCACCGGCCCCCAGACTCGCCAGCAGCTTCTTGAACGCCATGATTCTCCCTCTACGACCTTCTCGGACGGGATCCCTCGATCCCTACGAACGCGATCCCGACGCGGCCGGTTCCGCCGCCCCACACCCTGACAAGTCGCGCGCCCCGCTGACCACCCCGACGCACCCACGCGTCTGCACTACGCTCGGAGGGCATGATCGCGACCACCGACCGTACGCCTCTGCCCAGGGACTTCTTCGACCGCCCTGTCCTGGAGGTGGCCCCGGATCTCCTCGGCCGTCTGCTCGTCCGTACGACCCCCGAGGGCCCGATCACCCTGCGCGTCACGGAGGTCGAGGCCTACGACGGCGGGAACGACCCCGGCTCCCATGCGTATCGGGGTCCCACGGCCCGCAACGGCGTGATGTTCGGCCCTCCCGGACACGTGTACGTCTACTTCACCTACGGCATGTGGCACTGCATGAACCTCGTCTGCGGTCCGCAGGGCGTCGCGAGCGCCGTCCTGCTCCGTGCCGGCGAGATCGTCGAGGGCGCCGAGCACGCGCGCAAACGTCGCCTCTCGGCCCGACACGACAAAGAACTGGCCAAAGGCCCCGCCCGCCTGGCCACCGCGCTGGACGTGGACCGGGCACTCGACGGCACGGACGCCTGTGCCGCCGGGGACACCCCGCTGCGGATCCTGAGAGGCGCCGCGATCCCGTCCGACCAGGTACGCAACGGTCCGCGTACCGGAGTGTCGGGCGACGGCGCTGTCCACCCCTGGCGGTACTGGGTCGCTGACGATCCGACAGTGAGCCCCTATCGGGCCCACGTCCCCCGACGCCGCCGAAGTTGACTCCCTCATGGACGGCGCGTAACGTGGCCCGAGCCGCTTGAACCGGGTACGGCGTTCGCCTGCAGCCGGAAGCGGCCACCCACTACCTACGACACCCCCCTCAGCGGGAGTGAATTCGGCGTGCCTGCATGCCCGAATTCCGAGCCCCCGGAACTCGATTATGAGTTGCGGAGGGAATCGGCTAACGTAGTGAATGTCGAAAGGCCGAAGGACGAAAGCCCAAAGGCCCAAGGCAATCCCGCCGACAGGGAATCGGATCGA
>NZ_BEWA01000004.1 GCF_003112535.1 Streptomyces rishiriensis
GGGCTACGTCAGCGCCAGCAACGCCCCTCGCCATACGGCCTGTTGACCCTTCAATAACGGCGACCTCCAGGTGCACCACCAGAGTGAATGTGGTTGCCTGGAAGGGAGGGATATCCCAGCAGCGACACCACACCGCTGATCATTCACAGCGTTAGGGAGTAGCCGTATGGGTAAGCACATGAGAAGAATTTGCGTGGCTGGAGCTTCGCTTTGCGCCGCCATAGCCTGTGGCACTGCAACCTTGACTCCAGCAGCGGCCTCACCCAACAGCCCAAACGTCACCGTCGGCGGTAGGGCAGCGGCCTGCGGTCCAAATACAGTTGTCACCCGAGTTCTAATCCAGGCAGCCAATGGGGAAGCTGCAGACGATCACGTCGCAGGTAAGGCCCCCGGCCTTTTCGGGGTCTACTCAGTGTCCTTCCACCGTGTTCCCAAGAATGGCGAAAAGGCCTTTGCCTATGTCTTCTGCACCGACCTCTCGGGCCGCACCACGTCATACGGCAATCAGATCCGCATAACCCGTCCTGCCGTCGGCAACCTCCAGCTGGTGTGGCTGACGCGCTAGCTCGGGCCGACGTGCAGCTCTGACGGCGGTTCGTGACGGCAACGCTGGTGCACATCGCTGCACCGTCAAGAACAACCGAAGACGCATCAGGCAGCTAAAGAACCTCAAGACACCGGTGCATGCACGCGCCGAAAGATCTCCTAAAGCGGGTGTCGCAGGTTCGAATCCTGCCGGGGGCACACGACTAAGGGCCAGTTCAGAGGTTTGATCCTCTCGAACTGGCCCTTTCTCGTGATCACGGCCGCGCCACGCCCGTGCCACAAAGTCCACTAGGAATCCACGTCGCCCCGCGTCTTGCGGATCATCGAGCCGAGCCGATCGGCGATCTCGCGGTCACGGCCACTGACCTCATGCTGATAGATCAGCGCCGCGGGGGGGCTATGACCCAGCCTGGTCATCAGCTCACGCAGACTCGCACCGGACGCCGCCAGCGTGTTGCCCGTGTGTCGAAGATCGTGAAAGTGCACGTCCGCGACGATGCCCGCTTTGGTCCGCGCCTCGATCCAGTCGTCCCGGAAATTGCTCCGCCGCAACCGGCCGCCCTGGGACCCGAGGAAGACGTGGGCATCCTTCCCGGCCCCGGCGAACCCGTCAAGCGGCCGCGTCGGCTCCGGCCGCCGATGCCGCTTCACCTCCGGCAGGAGTTCGGACGGGAAGGCCACCGGCCGGACCCCGGCATCGGACTTGGGTGCCTTGTCGAAGAGCGCGCCCGTCTGCATTTCTGCCTGGGAGCGGCGGACCATGAGCGCGGCATGCTCGGTGTCGACGTCCCGCCGGCGGAGCGAGGCCATCTCTCCGAAGCGCAGTCCGGTGAACGCGGCCAGGAGGACGAGCGGCCGATAGCGGGGGGCGATCGCGTCGGCCACGGCGTAGACCTCTGCCACCGTGAGGACAGGCCGTTCTGGCACGTCGTATCGGTCGGCACCCTTGATCCGGCACGGGTTGCGGCCGATCAGCTCATCGTCAACGGCCGTGTTCAGGATCGCCCGCAGGATCTGATACGCCTTCACCACGGTCGGCTCACCGGTCCGTGTCAGGCACACCGTACGCCAGGCCCGCACCTGCCCCGTGGTGATCGAGGAGAGCTCACGCTCACCGAACGTGGGCAGCAGGTGAAGCCGGATCACCGACTCGTGCCGCTCGCGCGAACGGGCAGGAAGCTTGCGATCCTTGAGCCACGCCGTGGGCGTACTCGCCAAACTGGACTTTGCCCGCGTCGGGATCGGACCACTGGCCACGGGAAATATCTGCCTCGATGACCGTCAGCGCGACTTCCGCGTCTGTCTTGGTGGCGTACGTCTGCTCTGCGCTACGGAGCTGACCCGTGTTCGGGTCGCGGTAACGGACCTGCCAACGGCCGGACTTGAGCTGCCGGACAGAACCGAACCGGCGACGTCGACCCTGACTGTTCGCCATCAGGCAGCCCTCCGGAACACGACAGAACGGAGCGTCACCGGCTGCACCGTGTGCTCAGCGACGTAAGCGGTCAGGACGCTCTCAGGAATGCGGACGTGTCGCCCCACCCTCACGAAGGTGATCCGGCGTTCCTCGATCAAGCGCCGGGGGAAGCGCACGCCCGTACCGAGCACTTCGGCGACCTGCTGAACCGTGAGAAGTCGATCCACTCTCACCACTCCCCCTCAATCTCCGGATCCGGCATGTCGGCCAGGGCTTCTCGTGCTGTCTCTCGGTTCAGTCGGATGTCCTTCGCGATCGTTTCGGCGAGCCAGGATTCCCCGGGGGTGTGGCCTTGTCCGGCGTAGGTCCAGTGGGCGAGCACGAGCGTGGAGCCCTCCGAGTCGTCGAGGTCTTCGGAGAGCCCGCGTTCGCGGCGTTCCTGCCGGGCGCGGTAGTCGGCGCGGACCCGGCGCAGGGCGCTGAGAGTGGTGGAGTAGCGGCGGGACTTGGTGGAGAAGCGCCCGCGGAAGCCGAGCATGTGAGCCCACCGGGCGAGCAGCCGGTCGGGGTACCCCGTGGTCAGTTCAGCCATCATGGGTTCCCTTCGACACTACGAAGGTACCCACCCCAATCCATGGCACTGTCAGTAAAAGTGACAGTCGGACGCCTGAACCGCCCCTGGGCAAGCCCGAGTTACGGATTTCTCTACCTCATCAAGCCCCGGCTGCGCTCCGCTCCGCCGGGCGCGCTCCCGGCTCCGCTGCGGTCTGCGCTCCTGCCTTCCGCTCCGCCCGCGCTGCGCCGACGCGCGCCCACATGTGGATAGGGCCGGTGGCCATGAGCCGATCACCGCATAGAGCGGCCCGCGGTCAAGGCAATACCTCCGGCGGAGGATCGGCCAGCACCGGGATGGAGGGGGCGCCGTCGCCGACTGCGGGTTCGTTGTGGCGCACGTGGGGGGGCTCCCATCCCGTCCACCGTCGACCCAGGCAGAGCCGAGCAGACGCGGCCCAGGGGCGTCAAGGTCGTTCGTACAGTGGCGCGCTCCACCTTGACGCCCCTAAACCACGCCCGCTCCACGGTGTGTGGGCCGACGGCGGACGGGATGGGAGTTGGGGAGAGTGGTGGGTGCAGGAAACGGGCAGGTCCATGCCACACTCAGGTGGCCCAGCTTGCGGGCGTACCTGACTCGGGGGAGTGCGCATGGAACCGCGCCTAAGGAGATTCGGCGAGCGTCTGATGACCTGCATCGCCCTGGCTTGGTTCGGCTACCAGGCCCGATATGGACAAGGGATGCTGCAGATGGTTTCTGCCGGCATGTTGGTGATTGGCGTGGTGACCATTGCATGCACCATCCTCGACCACATCCGCCCTCGACCGAAGCGGCGCCGATCCCGTGAGCAGGACGCTGGTTGAATGCCCCCTGCCGCCATTGGCCCTTCAAGCCGAGTTAGTTACGCTTGTCAAGTCCGCCTGTAGAAGGTGACACCAGCGGCTGACACCAACAGCCGCGTACATGGCGGGACGGGAGCGGTTCCAAGCGGCCATGACATCGGCGCCGGGCCGGCTTCCCTGCCACGCCCAGGGGTCCCGTGATCGACCTGATAAAGATGAGGCCAGACCTCAAAGTTGGACACGGCACGAGGTGTAGTCACCGTTTGGTGGCGCCCCGCCCTACGAGGATGCCGAGGATCACCTAGGCGGGTCCCTCCGGGGCGGCCAGGCGGCGTCTCCGGGCCATGTCCGGGTCGTCGTTGTTCTGCCCGGTAGTCGCCAGCTTGAAGGGCCGGGCACCGTGCGCTAGTGACGAGTGGCCAGGGCGTGGAACTCGAGTGCTCCGATGCCCAGGACGATGAGCTGCACCGCGCCAGGGATGCGCCATCGCAAGGCCAGAAGGCCACCGCCCGTGACTACGGCGCCACAGGCTAAGTACCACATTATCCGTTGTGCGAGCATCTGCGTTTCGGGCGCAATACTGCCGTCGTCGGTCGATCCCCCGAGTCCACACCAGTACCAGAGCCCGACGATGTACACCAGGTCTATGGCGAGCAGCAGTATGCCGATCATCACCTGCGCGCCGACATACGGCGTACTCCTGCGTTGCATGCCCACCCCGGTTATTCGCAGTCGCCAGGCCGCCGATTAATCGCAGCCCAGCATGCTGGCCTGGTCCGTGCCGCGCATGAGTACACGTACTCAGAAGCGAAGGGGGCGCTCAGGACACGAGGGCTCAGTAGGCGTGCCACTTCCGTGCCAGAACGGACGGGGACTCGCGGGGAATCGAGGTTCGCCAGGGCACGCGCTGCCCCGTGCTGCCCAAGGCCGGGATTCCCAGGTCACACCCGTAATCGCCCAACCTCGCTCCTAAAGCGGGTGTCGCAGGTTCGAATCCTGCCGGGGGCACCAGTTCAGAAGGGGGCCACCTCCGATTTTTCGGAGGTGGCCCCCTTCTGACATCCAGATCTGACATCAACGGCGACGGTCACTGACGACCGGGACGCCTCCGCAGCAGCCAGTCCATGTGGCTCATGGCCTCGCGCGGCGTGTCCTGCACGACGTGCATGGACACGTCCATGGTGATGCTGATCTGACTGTGCCCGAGGATCTCCATTACTACGCGGGGCGCGACCCCGGCCGCCGTGAGGAGCGTGGCCGGGCCTGGCGAGCGTCGTGCAGCCGGATGACGCGGAGGCCGGCGGACTGGGCGACGCGGGTGAAGGAGCGGTAGACGTTCCGCGGCCCGACCTGACGACCGGTACGGATGGTGATGACGTAGCCCGACTCCTGACAGGCACAGCGCGGGCAGCAGGACGACACGACGGCGACGGCTCTCGGGATCGTCGTCGTAGAGGACGCCGCGACGGCGCTGCGTCTACTGGCGGACGTAGGGGACGAGGTTGTCGAGGTCGAGGTCCGGCGGTGTGCTTCTCGCGGTCGCGGTGGTCGTGGGCGGTGCCGACCTGAACGGGGCCGATGCGGGTGACGTTGCGGAAGCGGCGGTTGGCCGGTACAGCCGGTTTTCCTTCCTTTGTTCGTTTGCCCGGGGCGCGCGAACATGCGTAGATGACGGCATGTCACAAGGGGCGAGGCGGCTGGCCGCCTTCGGTTCGGCCGCGTTGGTACTCGGGCTCGCGTGTGTGGGGGCAAGGTGGTGGTTGGGCGAGTCCTGGGCCACCGTGATCACCACGGGCTGCCTTGAGGTACTGATCATTTCGGCCGTTGTCGGAACGCGGCGAGTGGTGCGGAAGCGGTAAAGCCTCCCAACAGGGCCCGCCTTCACCTTCAGGGCTGGGCGGCGATGGTTTCGGCCATGGGAACTGGAATGCCGAGGCGGGCACAAAGGGTTGGCGTGCCGATCGGTGTACCGGTGCGAGTGCGGTGTTCGGCAGCGACCTTGCGGGCATGGTCGACCGGAGCAGTCGGGACCGCGACGGCGGGACGTTCGGGCGCCTTGTGGACAGCGGGTTGGGCGGGCGGCTCGGAGGCGGATTCCGGCGCTTGAGCACCACCGGACCCGGACGCAGATCGCCTCGCAGGAGAAGGTGCATGCGGCGCTCATCGGCTGGGCGACCGGCAAGCCGGACCGGCGCGAGGGCTTCATGGGGAACAACATCGGCGACGTGTTCGCACCGGAGGCCCAGGGGTCCGTCTCGAAGTCCGGCTCATTGATCTTGTGGCAAGATCGCGGGATGCTACGACTCACCGACTTCATCATCGATTGCCCGGACACGATGAAGCTGGCAGCCTTCTACTCTGAGGTGACGGGGCTCCCGGTCAAGGAGAGCAGTAACGAGAACTGGGCCGGTATCCGGTTCGGCGAGATCGAACTGGCCTTCATCCAGGTGGAGGACTACCGGGCCCCGCAATGGCCCGACAGCGAGCACCCCAAGCAGTTCCACCTCGACTTCGAAGTTGACGACGTCGAGGCCGAACAGCGCCGCGTCCTGGCCCTCGGCGCGACCCTGCAGCGGGACTGCATCGGCCCCGACGGCTACGGTTTCCGCGTCTACGTCGACCCCATCGGCCACCCCTTCTGCCTCTGCCGCAACAAGGGTGTCGTCTGGACCGATCAGGGCCCCACCTGGCCGAAGCACGACCAGTAGCACCCCACCGACACCGGTCATGCGATCACGTCGCCGGGAGCTGGTACGCCAGGACGTACGCATCCACCGCCATGACCGTGTCGCGGACGTCGGCGGGCCGCCCCTCTACGTCGAAGGCCGTCCCGATCAGGTTGGTCACGGGCACGCCGGCTGCCCGACGCGGTGCTGTACCCGGAGATCGTTCTCGGATTCCACAGCCTGTGCCTCGTGAAGCCTGTCATGACGACGACTGGCACATGGGCAGCCTGTACGACGACGGCAGCATCGCCTGTTGGGCAGCCTACGGTGATCTGTACGAGGCACTTCGGGGCTTCCCGAGGAACCGCCAAGTCGACCTGTATGTGAGAGGTTGGGGGCAAGGCGGGTAGACACGCTGTCGTACAGCCGGGTGGGCGGGTGGTAGTTGTGGGAAGGCTGAGGGTCCTCGCGACAGCCTTAGGAATGGCAGCCGCGCTCGCGGCGGCCGGCTGCGCCGGCGCCAAGGACCATGCCAGGCCCTCCGCTGGCACGTACCCGGCGCGTTCCGCGGCCTCGTCTCCTCCGGCCTCGTCTCCTACGGCCTCGCCGTCGTCAGCACGCGTCGGCCAGCACGTTCCCGGAGAGACCGTGGCCAAGGCGCCGGACCTTCCGGACGGGGAGATCGTGGCGCAGGCCGCGAACGTCAGCGGCGACCGGGAGATGGAAATCCGCGGCGGGATCGAGCCCGGAGAGCTGTCGGTCGTCGTGAAATGCCAGGGCAGAGGAGTGCTGACCGTGTCCGTGGAACCGGTCGGATTGAGCTTCCCCCTCACATGTGTGGACGGCGAGGTCACCAGCATCCTCAACCAACTGGTCCTGCAACGTTCCCGCGAGCGCGGCACCGTCACCGTCACCGCTCCTTCCCGGGTGCGCTGGGCACTCACCGTGGGACGTCAGCCGAAGCGGGCCGGGCGAGGCCGTACTGCCTGACCCGGCGTCGGGACGACGCCGGGTCCGGATCGCGCCTGCGTCTACTTGAGCGCTGTGCCGCCCGAGTTGTGATAGGCGACAGTCTTGCTGATCAGGTTGCCGCCGTCGGTCTCGATCGATGTCTGTTCCTGCTGCCCCGCGCCGAACAGCAGGCCGACGACATGGGCGTTCGCCACCTGGTCCATGTGCGCGAAGAACCAGTCGACCTTGTCGTCCTTGTAGTGGTTGAGGGTGTTGTTCTGCTTCATGTTGCCCACCGGGATCTGCCACAGGACCACCGGCTTGCCCACGGACTCGGCCATCGTCTTGCAGAACCCCAGCATGGCGGCGGCCTTCTGGTCGGTCCAGAAGTTGTCATAGCCGCCGTGGGCCGGCTGCGCGTACCAGCCTGCATCGCGGTCCGACACGTCGCCGACCAGGAAGTCGGCGTTAATCCGCCGAGACGACGACCTCGCCCACGCCGCAACTGGCTCCAAGCCGCTTGACGAGCAATAGGAGCATCAACGGGCCGTCGACGAACGGCCGTCGACCGCCTCCCTGTCGGGTCAGGGACGGTCCGGGGCGTCGGGCTCGACCACGCGGAAGCACTCGGCGACGGCGAGGACGTCGTCGTCACGAGACTATGTAGCGGACCTGTTTCTGCGCGATGCCGTGCTGGTTCGCCCGTTCCTGAAGGGCTTTGATCAGGTCGGTCTGGTAGGCCGGGACCACGAAGGCCAGGGGCTCCGCGGCACGGCGTGCGAGCTCGACGCGGTAGAGGGGGGTGAAGAGCACCGCTCCCGACGACCGCTTCAGCTCGGTCACCTCGCTCCAGGCCACCACGTCCCGCAGTCGGCCGGACAGGTCGGTGACGGCCAGGCCGCCGCCGTAGAGGTGGCACCTGTTCATCCCGCGCCCCGCGGACAGCCTTCGCCACGCCAGCCTCAGGCCGATCAGGGCGAGCAACAGGCCGGCGAGCACGACGCCCTTGAGGAACGCCGAATCGGGCTTGGCGAAGACGACCATGCCGAGGGCGAGCACGAGCACCACCAGAGCTCCCCGCCAGGCGAGTTGGCTGAGACCGCCCATCACTCCCGTGATCGCGTAGGTCCGGCGGCCCCTCGCGTGCCCGAGCTCGTCGGCTCGCTCCTGCAGGGTGGCACGCCGCTCTTGGGACGCTCCCATTCGTTCTCCCCTCGGTGTCGGCCCGCCTGCGGCCGAAGTCTGTCCACCGTCGCACGCCGCGGTTGCGGACACATCGGGGAAATCACTGAGTTGTCCCCGCTCCGAGGCCGGGTACGGCGTGAGGGCGCGCCCGGGCAGGGGCGATCGGCCGTCCGCTGCCCGGGCCGCGTGATGGGCGCTCCACCGCTACTTGAGCTGCGCGTCCTTGTAGTAACCGCCCGCGACCAGGACGTACTCGTAGTTGCTCTTGTCGACGCTCGTGGGCTGGAGCAGGTGGGCCGGAACGGCCTTGACGCCGTTCTTGTAGGAGCGCCTGTTGTTCACCTTGGGGGTCTTGTCGTTGAGTATGTCGTCGACCATGTCCGCTGCCACCGAGGCGAGTTCACGGACGTCCTTGTAGATGGTCTGCGACTGCTCGCCCTTGATGATCGACTTCACCGAGGGCAGTTCCGCGTCCTGCCCGGTGATGACCGGCAGCGGCTTGCTGCCGGAGCCGTAGCCGTCCGCCTTCAGCGCCGTCAGGACGCCGAGGGAGATGCCGTCGTAAGGCGACAGGACCGCGTCCACCTTCCTGGTGCGGTACGACTGCGACAGAACGACGTCCATGCGCCTCTTCGCGGTGGGACCGTCCCAGCGCAGGGTGGTGACGTTGTCGAGCGCGGTCTGACCGGACCGGACGACCAGCTGCCCGCTGTCTATGTAGGGCTGCAGCAGGTGCATCGAGCCGTCGAAGAAGAACTGGGTGTTGTTGTCGTCGGGGGATCCGGCGAACAGTTCGATGTTGAACGGGCCCTTGCCCTTCTCCAGGCCGAGCTTGTCGATGATGTAGAGGGCCTGGAGCCGGCCGACCTGTTCGTTGTCGAAGGAGACGTAGTAGTCGACGTTCTGGGTGTTGAGGATGAGCCGGTCGTAGGAGATCACCGGGATCTTCTCCGCGGCGGCCTTCTGGAGGACGCCGTTCAGCGACTTGTTGTCGATGGCGGCGATGATCAGCGCGTCGACGCCGTCCTGGACCAGCTTCTCGATCTGCGCGACCTGGGTCTTCGGGTTGTCCTCGCCGTAGACCAGCTTGGTGTCGTACCCCTTGGCCTTCAGGTCGTCGACGACGCTCTTCCCGTCGGTGAGCCAGCGCTGGGAGGCCTGGGTCGGCATGGCGATGCCGATGGTGCCGTGACCGGAGTGGGCCTTGCCGCCGCTCGCCGTGGTCTCTCCGCAGCCGGACAGGGTGAGAGCCAGGGAGGCGGCCCCGGCGAGGGTGGCGAGGGCGGCTCTTCGGTTGCGCATGGTGATCGTTCCTTGTTCTTCTCGTCGTTGAGAGGAGGACGGGGTGCCGGTGGCGGCTGGGGACGGTGGGACGCCCCGGGTGGGGGAGGGTGCGTCGCGGTGGCGGGGCAGCGGGTGGGTCGGACCCGCTGTGCCGCTGTTCCCGGACGGGGCCGGGGCCCCACCGCTGGGGGGTCCGCGCGCACCGATGGGTGCTGGACGCCCTGGACAGGCCGGACTTCAGGTGGGGAGAGGGGTGCGCCGCGGCGGATCCGCCCGGCGGGCTCGAAGACGCGCACGGGGCTGCCGAGGTCGTCGGCGGCCGCGGTGTGCTCGTGCTTCACGGGCGGCGGACGAGCGGGGGGTCGCGCTGGAACGACCGGCGGTCGTGCCGGCCGGCTCTGTGCGCGGTGCGGCGCTCAAGCGCCTCGGGGCCGCGCGGATCGGCGGTCGGCGCGTCGGTGCGGCCTGGCAGCCGGCTCCCGCCGGCTCTCGTGATCGCGTGGGCGGCGTGCGCCTGTAAGCACGCCGGGGTGCGCCACGGCGCTCCGACCACGCGTGGGCTGATTCCGTTGGCGCGCAAGGCACTTGCCCTTCAACCGTTCGAAATACCGTCACATGGTCGGCGTGTTGGCGTGACAGTAAGAGGGGTTGCGCATGGTGTCAACGGGACGAACGACAACAGTTCGAAGAACGGTTCGACGAACGGTTGCGGGAAGGGTTCCAGGGGCGCTCTCAGGAGCGGCTGCGGAGCTGTCGCGGGGGCAGTTGCGCAACGGTCGCGAGAGCAGCGGGGCGGGAGCCTCGGCCATGGCCAGACCGAACGGAAAAGCTTCGAAACATTCGGAATTCTTGATCCAGTAATGGGATCTTCCTATCGTGAGCCTTGCTCATCATTGTCGATCGGTTTTCCTTTCCCTCCTCCCTGAACAGCGGAAACGTCCGCGTGAGGAACGGAGGCCTTCTACGAATGTTTCGAATTCAATGCCGAAAGTATTGACAGTTGGCAGGGCCATACCAAAACTGTCGGTCAATCCGAGGGGCCGCTTCCGCCTGGCGGGCGGGATCGGCCTCACGAGGACGAGGAGGAAACACGTACATGAACGCACCCGCACGTTTCAGGCTGTTCCTCAGCGGCGTCTGCACCACGGTCCTGGTCGCCCTCGCCGCGTTGACGTCGCCCGGCGTCGCGTACGCCGACACCGTCGTCACCACGAACCAGACCGGCACCAACAACGGTTACTACTACTCGTTCTGGACCGACTCGCCCGGCTCGGTGTCCATGAACCTGGGATCCGGGGGCTCCTACGGCACGTCCTGGCGCAACACCGGCAACTTCGTCGCCGGCAAGGGCTGGAGCAACGGCGGGCGCCGGAGCGTGACGTACTCGGGCTCCTTCAACCCGTCCGGCAACGCCTACCTGTCCCTGTACGGGTGGACGTCGAATCCGCTCGTCGAGTACTACATCGTCGACAACTGGGGCACCTACCGGCCCACGGGAACGTACAAGGGCACCGTCACCAGCGACGGCGGCACGTACGACATCTACAAGACGACGCGGTACAACGCCCCGTCAGTCGAGGGCAACCGGACCTTCGACCAGTACTGGAGCGTGCGGCAGTCGAAGCGCACGGGCGGCACCATCACCACCGGAAACCACTTCGACGCCTGGGCCCGGGCCGGCATGCCGCTCGGCAGCTTCAACTACTACATGATCCTCGCGACCGAGGGCTACCAGAGCAGCGGCAGCTCCAACATCACCCTGGGCGACGCCGGTTCGGGCGGCGGCGGTGGCGGTGGGGGCGGCGGTGGCGGGGCGTGCTCCGCGACGCTCTCCGCGGGTCAGCAGTGGAGCGACCGGTACAACCTCAACGTCGCCGTCAGCGGATCCAGCAACTGGACCGTCACCATGAACATCCCCTCCCCCGCCAAGGTCCTCTCCACCTGGAACACCGCCGCCAGTTACCCCAGCGCCCAGGTGCTGACCGCCAAACCCAACGGCAGCGGCAACACCTTCGGCGTCACCGTCCAGCCCAACGGCAACTGGACCTGGCCCACCGTCTCCTGCAGCGCGAGCTGACTCCCACACCCTCGCCTCAGACTGGAGGACCACTCCGTATGAGCATCAGACCACGACACTTCTTACGCGCCCTGGTCACCAGGCTGGCCGTCCTCGCGACGGCCGCCGCCTGCGCCCTCACCGTCCAGGCCGCCGCTCCGGCGCAGGCCGCCGCCTGCAACGGATACGTCGGGCTCACCTTCGACGACGGGCCGTCCGGCTCCACGTCGGCCCTGCTCAACGCCCTCAGGCAGAACGGGCTGCGGGCCACGATGTTCAACGAGGGCCAGTACGCCGCGGCCCGCCCGGCCCAGGTGCGGGCCCAGGTCGACGCCGGGATGTGGGTCGGCAACCACAGCTACACCCATCCGCACCTGACCCAGCAGAGCCAGTCGCAGATCGACTCGGAGATCTCCCGCACCCAGCAGGCGATCGCCGGCGCGGGCGGCGGCACGCCGAAACTGTTCCGGCCGCCGTACGGCGAGACCAACTCCACGGTGCGCGCCGTCGAGGCCAGGTACGGCCTGACCGAGATCATCTGGGACGTGGACTCGCAGGACTGGAACGGCGCGAGCACCGACGCGATCGTGCAGGCCGCGGGCCGGCTCACCAACGGCCAGGTCATCCTCATGCACGACTGGCCGGCCAACACGATCGCCGCGATCCCTCGGATCGCACAGGGGCTGGCCGCCCGCGGCCTGTGCGCCGGGATGATCTCCCCGCAGACCGGCCGCGCCGTCGCCCCCGACGGCGGCGGCGGTGGGGGCGGCGGCGGCGGGGCCTGCTCCGCGACGCTCTCCGCGGGTCAGCAGTGGAGCGACCGGTACAACCTCAACGTCACCGTCAGCGGATCCAGCAACTGGACCGTCACCATGAACATCCCCTCCCCCGCCAAGGTCCTCTCCACCTGGAACACCACCGCCAGTTACCCCAGCGCCCAGGTGCTGACCGCCAAACCCAACGGCAGCGGCAACACCTTCGGCGTCACCGTCCAGCCCAACGGCAACTGGACCTGGCCCACCGTCTCCTGCAGCGCGAGCTGACCCGTCCGATCCGCGAGGGCGGGGTGGCGGAGCGGCATCGCACACTCCGCCCCTCCGTCCGCGGCTCCCGGGCGGTCGGGAACCATGCCGCTCGGCCGGCCCCCTCACGTCGTCTGCGGGTGCAGCAGCCGCGCGAGCAGGTCGTCCAGGGTGCCCAGGCCGGTGAGCCGGCCCTCGTCGTCGCGGACGACGGCGAGGAACGAGCGCGAGCGGGGCCGTGTTCCCGGTGCGGTCACAGGGGCGTCGCGGCGCGCAGGATGACGAGCATGGTCACGGCCGCGTTCGCCGACGACATCGCCGACGCGGCCGTCCCGGCGGCCGCCCCCCAGACCGCCAGGCCCGCGGCCGTGAAGAACGACGGTGGGCGCCGCGCCGCCGGGGCGGGCCCGAGCAGGGCCGTCACCCGGCGGGGCACGGGCCCCGGCGCGGCGAAGCCGGCGAGCGTGGCGTGGGGCGCGCCGTGGGAGACCAGCGCGGCCCTGCCGATCGCCCGCGCCACGGTACGACGGCTGCCGACGGCCCGGGCGGCGTCCTCGTCGGCCCAGCGCTCGGCCGTGTAGGCGACGGCCGTCCGCAGCGGCCGCAGGAACGGGTTGGCCTGCGCCGCCAGCCGCACGGCGAGCAGGTGACGGTGGTGGCCGGCGGCCAGGTGGGCGCGTTCGTGGGCGAACAGCGCACGGCGCTCGGCCGCCTGGAGGCGGTCCAGCAGGGCGGTGGTCACGACGATGCGGTCGCGTCGGCCGCCGGGCAGGGCGTAGGCGTACGGCGTCCCGTCGGGCAGGACCGCGACCTCGGTGAGCGGCAGCCCGGTGAGGGCGCGGTGTGCCAGGCGGCGCACCCTGCGGTGCCGCCACAGCGTGCGGGCGCAGCCCAGGGCCACCGCCAGCAGTGCGGGGATGGCCGCCTTGCCGGCGAACTCGTCGTAGGGGACGGCCTCGCGCACCTCCGGGTCCGACCAGCCGTCGGGCAGGGGGTTGCCGGGCAGTTGCGCCGTGCCGACCACCATCAGCAGTCCCAGGCACACCGTGCTGCACACGGCCATCACAGCGGCCACGGCGGTGAGCAGCCGGGTCGCGGTGCGGGGATGCAGATGGTGTTCGGCGAGCCGGGTGAGGGGCCAGGCCGTGAGCGGGAGCACGAGCGGCAGGAAGACGAAGAACCCCATGCGGCGTCAGTCTTCCCCGTCCGCACCGGGCCGGGGACGAGGCCGCGCACGCCGTTCCGCGGGCGGCCCGGCGGGCGGCGACTGCGGGGGCGGCCCGGCGGCGGGCGGTGACTGCGCGGGCGGCCCGGCGGGCGTGGAGTTCGGGGGCGGGGAGGGGGCGTCGTCGTGGGGGTGCTGCCCGAGCAGTTCGCGCAACAGCCGTTCGTCGTCGGGGCCGAGACCGGTGACGAAGCTGGCGAGCACCGCCTCGCGGTCGTGCTCGGCGTCCAGGACCCGGCGCATCCGGTGGGCGGCCAGGCCCGCCTCGTCCGAGACGGGCAGCCAGGCGAAGGAGCGGCCGCTGCGCTCGCGGGTGACCGCGCCCTTGGCGAGCAGCCGGGTCAGGATGGTGATCACCGTGGTGTAGGCGAGGCCGCCGCCCAGGCGTTCCTGCACCCATCCGGCCGTCGCCGGCCCGTCCGCCTCCCGCAGCGCCGACAGGACCGACGCCTCCAGCTCGCCCTGGGCCCGCCGCGGGGGACGCCGCCGGTGATCCGTCACGCCCAGTCTCCTCTTCGCCGCCGTCCGTTTTCCGGTCGGACATCGTACGGACGCCCGCCGTCCGCCGGACCTCTGCCGGGACGCCTTCTCTACAGCATTGTAGAAGCATGGCGGCCGTCGGCTCGACGGCGTTGGGCTCCACGGCGTTGGGCTCCACGGCGTTGGGGTCCACGGCGTTGGGCTCGACGGCGTTCGGCGCGCAGGTTCAGCCCGCGTCGTCGAACGTCGTCCCCGCCGCGATGGCCGCGATGCTGCGGCGCAGACGGCGCGTGTCCAGCGACGCCACCGACGTGGCGGACCGCAGATGGGCGTCGAAGACGCCGTGGTGCGGGCGCAGGACGGCGGCGAGGGCGGGGTGGTAGCCGGCGAACTCCGTGAGGTCGGCGAGGTCCCGGGTGCCGGCGGTCGCGAGCGGCTGCAGGTCGGGGAGGCCGGCGAGGAGGTCGGACAGGCGGCCGGCGGCGGTGGCTCCCGCGAGGGCGAGGGCGAGGTCGCCGCCGGAGCGGGGCGGATGCGAGATCAGACGCTCGACGGCCTGCGTCTGGTAGCGGGCGCGCCAGGGGGTGGCCGGGAACCAGTGCAGGGCGCGCGAGACGGCCGGGGCGTCGGCTGGGAGCGGTTTGCGGGCGGGGAGGCCGCCGACGCCCTGCACCGGACGGCCGGCCACCGCGAGCGCCTGGCAGGCATGGCCCACCTCGCGCCACATGGCCCGGTCATCGAGGACGATCTCGCGGGCCAGCAGCGTGCCGACCCGGGCGTTGACCGCCGAGGCGACCGTGCCGCCGTGATGCGGCTGCAACTGGCCCACCAGCCGCAGCAGGAGCACCGCCGACGGCAGGTCGACGCGCTCGACGACCCGCTCCCAGCCGACCCGCTCCAGCATGTCGAGCGTGGCCGAGGCCTTGCCCTCGTCGCCGAGGCTGATGAGGAGCGCGGCCAGGCCGACGGTCGGCTGCAGGTCGGCGACCAGCCCGAGCCGCAGGCGGCGCTCCGCCTTGCCGAGCTCGATCTTGTCCACCAGTTCGACCGCCCAACGGCGTTCCCACAGCGCCACGGTGCGCAGGACGTCCCGGATGACGCGCGGGTTGGAGAACGTGGCGATGAGCCGTTTCTTCAGCTCGAACGTCGTCTCGGTCCAGTCGGCGTTGCGGTGGTGGGCGGGCCCGACCCCGATCCGCGCGAGGTGCAGAGCCGCCATGTACTGCTCCGACGGGTTCTGCAGCAACTGCAGTTCGTCGGTGAAGATCTTCATCAGGACGGCGTCGTCCGAGAGCCGCGTGTAGACGGCCCGGCCGAGCTCGGCGACCTGCTCCAGGACCGAGAGCATCCCGGTGGCGGCGAGCGGGTTCTGGTACATGGCCGAACGCGTCTTCCACACCAGCCGCAGTTCCTCCGCCTCCTGGACGGCGGTGCGCATCGTGCGCTCGCCGTAGGCGGCGAGCAGACGGCGCACGAACCCCCGGTCGATGTCGCTGACGATGCTCAGGAACTGGGTGAACTCCTCCCCCGTCCGCACGGTGTCGAGCCGGTCCGTCCACACGTCCGGCCGCCCGATCAGCCGGCCGGTCGCCCGCAACAGGGCCGCTCCGGAGATGCCGTCGGTGTGCCGCATCGTGCGGGCGACCTCGCGGCAGGCCTCGGCGACGGCGACGGACGGGGCGTTGGCCAGCCGCTGCGCCAGTTCGCCGACGTGGAACGTCCGGGCGTACCGGAGCGCGGCCGTCGGGTAGAGGGCGCGGGCCAGACGGTGGAACTCGGCCTGCGCGTCCGGCGGCGACCACACGCTCATGCCGACCAGCAGATCGTCGACGCCGACCCTCTCGCGCAGATCGTGCAGGAACTCCGGACCGAACTCGGGGTCCGCCCCGATCCACAGGGCGAGCCGGGGGCCCCAGACGCGGCGGGAGGTGGTGAGCGCCAGCGCGACGATCTCCACCATCTGCTCCAGGCACCGTTCCCGGTAGCCGACCTGCGCCTCCCACAACCCCTTGACCAGGTGGTACTTCACGGACGGGCGGGGGTCCTTGACCAGCCAGCCGAGGACGGTCGCCTCGCCGAGCCCGTCGCCGAACCGCTGGGCGAAGCTGCGGCCGCTCTGGTGGTACGGACTCTCCACCGCGTGGGTGACGGACAGCAGCATGCCCGCCGCCTTGGGGTCGTTCTTCGTGGCGTCGGCCAGGCGGGCGACGAGCGACTCGTCGGGGTCGTTGTCCTGCGTCCACACCAGGCCGCGGGTCTCCGCCGACAGCAGCAGACAGGCGCACCAGGCGTGCAGACCCTGCACGACCCGCAGCAGCTCCACGGTCTCCATCGGGGTGGCGCGACGGACGAGCGCGCGCAGCGCCCCCAGGTAACGGCCGTTGTCGTGGCGGGTGTCGATGGCCCGCTTGAAGATCTCGTTGCGGTGCATGCCGGATGTGCGCCGCAGTTCGTGCAGGGCGGTGATCACGTCGCGCGGGCTGCTGGCGTCCAGGGCGGGCTGGAGGAGGTCCCGGTGCTCGTCGATCATCGCGGACCACTCGGTCCGGTCGACGTGCCGGCGCAGCATCATCCCGGCGAGGATCACCGCGAAGCCGTCCTCGGCCCGGGGCCGGTAGGCGACCAGCTCCTCCGGTCCCGGCTCCTGGTCGACGGGATGGTAGCCGGCGGCGTCCTCGTAGTGGACCGCGGCGTCGTCCGCCACCCGCCGCCACAGCCGCCGCTGCAGACGCAGGGCGCGCAGCACGAGGAAGTAGTCGGCGGGGCGGGACGGGTCCAGACCGGTGACGACCTCCGCGACCCGCTTGACGACGATCTCGTCGAGGTCGGCGTTCTGGAACCACTCGATCCGGTCAAGCAGGTGCAGCCGCTCCTGGGCGGTGCCCTCCCCGCTCGACAGGACGGCGTTCACCTGGGCGCGCAGCCAGGTCACGACGTGTTTCAGGGCGAGCGCGCCGGTGGACATGGCGTGCCGGATGCCGCGGATCACGGTGACCAGGTCGAACAGGCCCAGGGCCGACGGCTCGTCCTCCAGGCGGTGGGTGAACTCCAGGATGACGTCCTTGACGATGTCCTCGCTCAGCGAGTTGCCGAGCGCGGACAGACAGCGGGCCAGTTCGGCGGCCTGCGCCCGGCTGAGCCACTCCGCGAAAGCGCCGTGGCGGGTGCGTCTGAGGAGCTCGGCGGCCACCTCGGCGTGGTGGAGCCGGGCTCCCAGCAGCCGTGGCAGGACCTCGCCCCGCTCATGGCGCATCAGCGCCTCGAACCGGGGCAGCAGCCGCTCGACGACCTCCGCGCGCAGTCGCTCCGGCCCGGGAGCGGGCACCTGGTCGGGTTCCTCGCGGTCGTCGCCCGCGTCCACCTCCTCCTGGATCTGCAGGACGCGCTGGAGGATCCGGGTGCTGTCCTCGACACTGGGGATCCGGGCGAGGCCCTGTCCGTCGAGAATCTCCACGCCGAGGGTCGCGCGCTGCTCCTCGGTGAGGTCGGCGAGCGTCTCCTCGGGGACGCCCGAGTGGATCAGGGAGGCCGCCGCCATGTCGGCCACCGCGTTCTGCTGAGCGACGCCGAGGCCGCCGAAGCAGACGAGGACGGGGTCCTCGCCCCCCGTGCTGGTCATGACCCTGATGATCCGGTCCAGATCGCGGCTGCCGTCGCCGCGCCGCACCTCGGCGAGCCCGGCCTCGCTCTTCGCCTCGCCCGGCCGCGCGAGGGCCACCGCCTTGACGAAGTCCTCCAGATGCGGCCCGCCCACGACGGCCGGGACGACGTCCACGCTCTCCGTGCTCCACTCGAAGTTCGCCGAGACGTCGTACTCCAGCAGTGCGAGGACACTGCAGTGGACGTCCTCCGACACCAGCGGCAGCAGTTCGTCCACCGCCCTGTTGCCGCCCTGGAGGGGGAGCAGCCCGTCCAGGATCAGCAGACAGGGCCTGCCCTCCTCGCGCTCCGCCAGCTCGACCGCACGCCGGGCGGCCTCGATCAGCGGGTCGCGGTCGGGCAGTTCGCCCCGGGTGGACCGCAGGGCCTGGACCTGCCAGCCGCGTCGGCGCAGGTCCTCGGCGAGCAGCCGGGCGATCGTGCTCTTGCCGCTGCGCACGGTGCCGCCGACGACGGCCACCACCCGTCTCGCCCGCCCGCTCTCCCGACCCCTCCTGCCCCCGCTCCCCTTGCTCCCCTTGGCCTCCTTGCTCCCCTTGACCTCCTTGCTCCCCTTGACCTCCTTGGGCTCCTCGCCCTCCTTGCCCTTGCCGCCCTCCTTGTCCTTCCCGCCCTTCGGGTCCTTGCCGTGGAAGATCTCGCGGAGGTCGGCGACCTGCTTCACCACGGCGTCGCCCGGCCGGGCCTCCAGCGGCTGGACCACCCAGCCCAGGGCGAGCAGTTCCTCGCGGTGCCGGGCGTGCTTCCACCCGGTCCACGCCTCGCCCCAGACGGCGGTGGCGGCCCCGTCGAGGGTGAGAGCGGCGGGCAGGCCCGGCGCGGGTTCCCGCACACCGCCGGGGGCTGCCCTGACCCAGCCCCGCGCGGTGGGGGCGAGGAGTTCGGTGACGCCGATCAGCGCGAGCGCCTCGACCCGGCCGGTCAGGTCGGCGTCCGCCATCGGCGCGAAGGTCTGCCCGTCCGTCAGGACGCCGGCGGCCGAGAGATCCGGCCGGGGCAGGCCGGTGAACCCGGCGAGGGCGTCGAGGGCGTAGCCGAGTCCGACGGCCGGGTCCCGGAGGTGGTCGGCGGGCCACACCCCCACCGGGAGATCGGGGCGCGCCCCGGCCTCGACGCCGCCGAACCGGCTCAGCAGAGCGACGGCCGCCTCCCGGGCCTCGATCAGGTACGGCCCGGCCCACGCCAGGGGGCTGATCCAGGCGGCCCCGCCGACCGGCTCCGACGCGTCGGCCAGCGTGATCGCGACGCGCCCGCCGAACCCGTCCGCCACGGCCGCGTGCCGCGCAGACCGCGCCGTCCGCGCCGTCCGCGCCGTCCCGGCGTCCGGCTCCGCGGGGCCGGCCTGCGCGGGGCAGTCGGCCCACAAGTCGGCCAACTGGTCCGGGACTTCCCGGCCGAGCAGCGGGAGCAGCCGCCGTATCCGCTCACGCGCCGCCGCGGCAGGTGCGTCGTCCGCGGCGGCAGCGTCGTCCGCGTCCGCCGCCGCGGCCGGGTCCGCCGTCGCCGTCCCGCCCGAGGACACGTCGACGAGGACGGCCAGACCGCTGTCGTCGGCCACCGTCAGCCACTCGGGCAGGGAGGCCAGGACGGCGGCGCGGTCGGGCCGGTCGCACAGCTCGCCGAGCCAGCCGTCCGCGAGTCCCGACTCCGCGGTCTGCGCGGCGAGTTCCTCCTCGGCGAGGTCCCGCGCGGCCGTGCGGTTCAGCGACATCAGCAGGCGGACCAGCCGGTCCCGGACGAACGCGGTGTCGGGCACGACGGCCGGGGAGAGGGGTGACACTGTCATGAGGGTTACCTCCTGCGGCCGTTCCGTGACATGCCGTGCTTCATGGGGGTGCGGGCCCGCAGCAGGGCGGGCGCGCGGGTGGTCGCCACCACCAGGTCGGCGGACCCCTGCCACCCGGCGGAGGCGAGGCCCGCAGCGGACGCGGGCTCGCCGCCGGACGCGGGCTCGCCGCCGGACGCGGGCTCCCCGCCGGACGCGGGCTGCACGCCCCCGGCCGGGTGGGAGAGGACTCCCGCGGGCAGCCCGTCCAGCGGCCAGCGGGCCGTGCCGCCGTCGGCGACGCCGTACGTGTCCAGCCAGTTCCCGTCCCGGTGCCCGCCCGCGACGACGAACCAGTCAGACGTCAGATGGACCGCCCGCAGGTCGTGCGGGAGCGCCGGGACCGCGCCCGCGAGGGCGGCCGCGCCGCCGACGAACGTGCACGCGCCGTCCGCGTCGACGATCACCGCCGTCTCGCCGTCCGCGGCGGCCGCCAGCCGGACCGGGTTCGGGCACAGCGCGACTCTGCGCGGCGCGCCCGCGGCGGCCGGGGTCCAGCGGTGGACCACGCCGTCCAGCGTCGCCGCCCAGACGACCGGGGCGCCGGGCGGACCGGCCACCGCCGTCGCGACGACCGTCCGCCGCAGCGGTTCCCGGCCCAGCAGCTCGGCCCCCGACGCCCCCACGGCCAGCATCTCGACGGCCGGGCCGTCGCCCACCGCGAGGAAGCCGGCCGGGTGGCCCGCGCAGGGCCCCGGCAGTTCGCCCTTCCCCGTCCGCAGCACCCGGTCCGGCGTCGCGGCGTCCGGGGCGCAGGCCAGCACCGAGCCGTCGGCCAGGACGACGAGCGCGTGGACGCCCTCGGCGGTCTCCACGGCGTTCAGTTCGGTGACGCGGCCCGCGAGCTGCCGGGACGGCCCCGGCTCGCCGCTGCCGCCGTCCCACCACAGCAGCGTGGCGTCGTCGTGGGCGGTGACGACGGAGCCGGGTCCGGGCCGCCCGGCGGCGGACACCCGCGTGATCGACTGCCGTTCGCGGACCCCCGGCCCCGCCCAGCGCACCTCCAGCGTTCCGCAGGGCGCGTCGACGGGTCCGACGGCGCGCGCGAGCCGCGTGAGCTCCTGCCGGGTGGCGGCCAGCGCGAGGGCGAAGCGGCGCTGGTGCGGTGGGGCCAGCCGCGGCTGGGCGTTGTGCACGGCGGCCCGCGCCGCCCGGTCCGGGCCGCTCAGGGCCTTGACGGTGCGGGTCATGGTGGGCCGCGCCGGCGCGAGCAGGAAGCCGGGGTCGTCCAGGAGCCGGCCCGCGTCGCCGGCCGGATCGGCGGCGGCGGCCGCGGCGAGGATGTCGAGCAGATGGGCCGGCACACGCTCCCAGCCGGGGACCGCGTCGCCGGGGTCGACCTCGTCGAGCAGCCGGCGCAGCACCGCTCTTCGGGGCCCCTGGCCTTCGGCGGGGGCCGGCTGGTGGCGGGGCCGCAGGCCGGCGCGCGCGTCGCCGGGCCGGCGGCCGGTGAGCTCGCGCCGCACGAGGAAGCTCCGGCAGGCGTCGAGGCAGCTCTCCAGCTCTGCCGCCGTGACCGGGACGCCCCCGTGCCGGGCGGTGACGGCGGCCCAGGTCGGCAGGTCCAGGAAGAGATCGTCGTGGAAGGAGCACAGCGCGTTCAGGACGTCGGCCGCCGCCTCCGCCGCCGACGGCGCGAGGAACTCCCCCAGCGTGCGGCGGAAGAGGCCGTCGAGCCGTTCGACGGCGGCCTCGGTGGCCCGGTCGAGGGGGTCGGCACCCTCCCGGAGCAGGACGTCCGCCGCCGTGACGGCCGCCGCGAAGCAGCCGCCGCAGAGCCGTTCCAGGGGCGCGGCGGCCTCCGGCGGGAGCCGCCCGCCGTAGGCGAGCCGGGTCCGCAGATACGCGCCGACCGCCGCGGGGCCGTGGTGCGCCTCGTCGTCGAGGTCGACGGTCGTCCCGGCCGGCGGCCCGGGCAGCGGGCGCGCCGCGCCGAGCACCACCCGCACGCCGGGCAGCGCGGCCAGCGGCTCGACGAGGCCGGCCAGCACGGCGGCGGGCCGCTCCGCTTCGTCCACGTGGTCGACGACGATGCCCCGCGCCTTCCCGCCGTCGCCGCCGAGCGCGGCCAGCAGGCCGGCGACGCCCTCGGCGGAGAGCTTCAGCGCGCGGGCGATGTCGTCGGCCAGCCGCTCGGCGGTGCGGTCGCGCGCGTCGACCGCGGCCAGGTCGAGGTCGCCGGCCGGCAGGACGCCCCGCCGGGCCACCACCGGGAGCGCGGCGCGCAGTGCGGCGGTCGCGGTGGTGACGACACGGCCGAGGACGGCGGTCTTGCCGCTGCCGTGGGAGCCGGTCAGCCACAGCGGCGGAGCGGCTCCCACACCGGTGAGATGGTCGAGGACGGTGCGCAGCGCGCCGTCGCGTCCGGTGAAGTACCAGCCGGGCGCGTCCTGGCTGTGCACCCCGCGCGCGCTGCGGCTCCAGCCGCCCGGCAGCCAGTCGGGCGGGGTCGGCGGCATGAACAGCGGGTCGGGCAGGGCCCGGCAGCGCGGGTCCTCGTACCCGGCGACGATCCGGGCCCGCTGCGAGGTGGCCGTCAGGGCGTTCTGGACGGACTCCATCACCCGGGTCAGGTCCAGGTGCGGCTGGTCGAGGGAGGGGGCGGCGGTGTCGCGCAGCGCCGCGGTGAAGGCGTCGGAGAACACGGTCTGCCGGGCCGTCTCGGCCCGCCGGGCGGCGGCCACGACCCACAGGTCGAACTGTCCGTCGAGCGGCCGGTAGCGGGACTTCTCCAGGGTGTCCAGCAGGGCCTGTTCGCCGCCGGGCGCGGCCCCGCAGGCGTCCAGGACGAGCAGGACCTGGGCGAGGTCGACGCGCTCCTTCAGGGCCGCGAGCAGCGCGGCGGGCGGCAGTGCGGCGCGCGGGTTGAGCGGGTCGGCGTGCTCCGGCGGGACGAGCACCCACTCGTTGTCCAGCTGGTAGCCGTGGCCGGTCGCGTAGATCACCAGGGTCGCCGTCCGCGCGGGCGCCGCCTCGTCCGGGTCCGCGGCCCCCGGCGAAGGGCCGGCCCCGGAACGGCTCCAGTCGTACAGGGCGTCGTAGAGGCCCAGGTGGGAGAGGGCGTCCCCCTCCTCGGGACCGCCCGCTCCGGCGAACAGCTCGGTCAGTCCCAGGGCGCCCAGCTCGCGGCGGACGGCCCGCACCTCCTTCGGCAACAGCGTCAGATCCGCGAAGGTTCCGCCGTAGGCCGGGCGTCCCGAGACGCAGAAGTAGCCCTCCCGCTCAGCCAAGAGCCACCTTCAGCGACTCGGAGGTGCGGACGTTCTTCAGGTAGACGAGCGCGTCGTGGGCGGTGCCACGGGAGTTGGCCGCGGTCAGGTCGTGGATCTCCCCGGCGAACAGCCCGTCCAGCTTCTTGACCGTGGCGACGGCGTCCTCCTTCGCGGCGACGTTCACCCAGGTCTCGACGCCGGCCGGCCAGGGGGCCGGGCAGGCGTCGAGGTACGGGTGCAGCTCCCGCAGGACGGGCCTCAGTCCCAGCGGCGAGCCGAGGGTGACGAGTGTCTTCGCGGAGCTCGGCCCGTTGGACCGCAGCCAGTCGTAGGCCACGACGCTGCCCAGCGAGTGGGCGACGACGACGCGGGGCCCGGTCTCCATCGCGGCGCCGAACTCGGCCTGCACCTTCTTCTTGAATTCGGGGTCGCGCAGATAGCGGGCCACCTGTTTCACGAACCCGAGAATCCTCGCGTTCGTGCCGCCGAGGACCTTGCGGGCCTGCAGGAAATCGATGGCCCACTGGACGGTTCTCGGCGCGTATCCGGCCTTGCCCGTCTCATCGCGGGCGGGGTCGTCGACGCTTTCCGCGAAGGCGACCAGCAGTTCCTGTTCGAGCCCGGGGCCGAGGTCCCCGACCTCGTACTGCCAGGCGGGCCCCGCTTTCCCGTCGTTGTAGAGATGGCCGTAGAAAACGCATTCGATCGTGAGGCTGTCGACCTCACGGAATCGCACGTTCCGCAACCCCTCGCGCAATGCCTCCAGCCAGGTGTCGCGCATCTCGTCGCGACTCGACCTGTTGGCGAAAATTCCGTGCACGACGACGACGTCCGCCATGAATCCACCACCCCCGGTTCGTCCCTGGCCACGATTATGACGACGCGGGCCGCCCCGACACCCTTGCCTGCGCGAATTCGTCGCGCCGCGGGAGGTCGAACTCGGCGGCCGGCCACCGCCGTTACGCTTCCCTCCATGGGGAAAGGCGCAGGTGAGCAGATGGGGGTCGGCACCGCTCTGGTGCGCTCGGCGTTTCTCGTGAACGCCGTGTACGCCGAGTCGAGCCGGGTCCACGGCATCACTCCGCAACAAGGGCAGCTGCTGTGCGTGCTGATGCCGCAGCCGTACGGCATGACCGAACTCGGCGAGACCCTGGGGCTCGCCAAGTCGAGCCTGACCGGGCTGGTGGACCGGACGGTCCAGCGCGGGCTGGTCCGCCGCGAGCCCGACCCGCGGGACGGCCGGGCCGTGCGGGTGGGTCTCACCGAGGAGGGCGGCCGGCTGGCGCACGAGTTCTACGCCGAGACGTGCCGGCGCATCGAGTCGCTGCCCGCGACGCTGAACGCGAACGAGCGCGACCGGCTGGCCGCGCTCCTCGCCCGCGTCGTCCAGGACAACAGGGTCCCCGAGGTCTTCACCGACCCGGACGCCTGACTGCCGCCGTTTTCTCGCAAGTCGTCTTGTTTGCAGCATTCATGACGGCCCGCCATAGCCATGCCTCACGGGCGACCGCTCACGGCGAGGCGTCAGCGGGCGCGGGCGCGGGTGCGGGTGCGTCCGGGCGCGGCCCGGTGCGTGCGGCGAACGCCAGAGCCAGGGTCACCGCGATGGACATGCACGCCATCGCGGCCATCGCCGTCGCGGGCGAGGTGAGTTGCGCCGCGCCGCCCGCAAGGGCCGCGCTCACACCCTGCAGGGTGAGCATCCCGGCCGAGTGCAACCCCAGCGCGTGGCCGCTGAGTTCGGGCGGGGTGAGGGCCATCAGCCGCTCCTGCTGCACCAGGCTCGCGCCGAAGCCGACGGAGGCGAGGGCGGCGCAGGCCGCGGCGAGCGGAACGGCGGGGTGCAGGACGAACAGGGTGTAGGGGGCGGCCAGGAGCAGCAGGAGCGGGGTGGCGAGGCGGGCGCGCAGATCCGGCGGGAGGAGACGGCCCACGAGCACGTCCCCGGCCAGCATGCCCAGGGCGGCGCACGCGAACAGCGTGCCCGCGGCGCCGGGGTCGTAGGGCACGAACAGGGCCTCGCAGCCGACGACCAGGCCGTTGGGCAGCCACAGCCCCAGATAGGTCAGGCGGCGGGGACGGGAGGACCACAGGGCGACGTTGGCGCGCCGGGTCGCCGCGACCGACAGCCGGCCCGCGGCCCGCGACGGACGGGCGCTCAGCCCGAGGCGGGCGACGACGGCCGAGGTCGCGTACAGCAGAGCGGCGAGCAGGAGGACCGGGCGCGGGGAGAGGGCGGTCACGAGCACGCCGCCGGTGGCGTAACCGGTGATCTGCATCAGCCCGCTCATCATGTTGAACAGCGAACGCCCGGGCAGATAGCCGCCCTCGGCGCCGCCGAGGATCTCGTTCAGCAGCCCCCAGCGGACGCCGCCGCCGAGCGAGGCGACCAGCCCCTGGACGAGGACGACGGCGAAGACGCCCCAGGTCGGCAGCCCCGGCAGCGCCATGAGGGCCGCCGCGCCGGCGAAGGCGAGGGAGAGGCCGGTCAGCGCCGACCGCGGAGGCAGCCGGTCGGACCCCGAGAGCAGGACGGTCGCGCCGAGCACCTGCGCGAGCGACGGCCCGAACATGCTCACCGCCGACAGCAGCGGCGAACCGGTGGCCCGGTAGACGAGGGTGCCGAGGGCCAGCCCGCTGACCGTCTGGGCGGCGGTCTGGGCGGCGGCGGACAGGAAGAGAGGGGTGAACTCGGGGACGCGGAAGAGCTGGCGGTAGGAGAAGCCGGTCATGGCCGGAGTCTGGGGCGGGCCCGGAGAGGTCGGTTATTGTTTCGCCGGTCCGCGAAACGTCGCGAGCCGCAGGGGGACGGCCCGCGAAACGTCGCGAGCCGCAGGGGGACGGCCGTGGGGGCGCGGGCATGGGCTGGTGGCAGGTGAACGCCGACACCCTGGCCCGCAGCCGGTTCGTGCTCTCGCCGCTCGCCGAGACCTTCGCCTGTCTGAAGCTGCTGCACGCGGGAGCGGGCACGCACCCCGGCGAGCACGACTGGCTGCGCGCCCACCTCCCCGGCTACCGCGCGGCGCTGGCGGCCGACCCGGTGACCGCGCTGCTCGTGCGGGCGGGGCTCGGTTCGCGCTGGATCGCCGACTTCCTCACGCCGACGCCGAGGGACGGCGAGAGCTTCGAGGAGGGCGTGGCCCGGGTGCGGGCGGCGGACCCGGCGGCGGCCCGGACCCATCTGCGGACGTCCTTGGCCGGACCGCTCCCCGCCGCCCTGGACCGGGACGACCTGCCCGAGCGGGCGGCCGCGCTGCTGGAGCGTGTGTGGGAGACGGACGTGCGGCCGTACTGGGAACGGCGCCGGCGCGTCCTGGAGGCCGACGTCGTGGCGCGGACCGCGCTGGTCAGCCGGGGCGGCTGGGCCGCCGTGCTGGACTCGCTGCGACCGGGGACGCGCTGGCTCGGCGAGAGCCGCTTCCAGGTCAACCTGCACGAGTACCCGCCCCGCGAGATCTCCGGCGCGGAGCTGCTGTTCGTGCCGGTCACGCCGGGGGCCGGGTGGGTGGCCTGGGAGGGGCGGGAGCGGTACGCCGTGGTCTACCCGTGCTCCGGCGTCCTCGCCGAGGACCGCCGGGACCGCGCCCGGGCCGTCCCCGCCGCCCTGGGCGCGCTCCTTGGCTCCGCCCGGGCCATGGTGCTGGTGCTCCTCGCCGCGCCTCTGAGCACCACCCAGCTGGTGGCCCTGACCGGCCAGGGCCTGGGCTCGGTCGGGCGCCACCTACGGGTTCTCCTGGACGCGGGCCTGGTGGAGCGCCGCCGCGCGGGCCGCTCGGTGCTGTACTCCCGGACCCCGGCGGGGCGAACCCTGACCGAGGCAGCCGCCCCCCTGCCGCCCCCCTCCCCTGACCACCGCCCTCGTGGGCCGGGGGCGGCCCGGAGCGGGGGCGGGCCCCCGGAGCGGGGGCGGGGCGGGCCCGGAGCGGGGTCGGGGCTAGCATCCGGAGCATGACTACTGATGCCGGCGCCTCCCCCCTCGACGTACAGATCGACGCCCTTAAGGGCGGTTCCGCGGACCTCTCGCAGTACGCGGGCCAGGCCGTGCTCGTGGTGAACGTGGCCTCCAAGTGCGGCCTCACCCCGCAGTACACGGGTCTGGAGCGGCTCCAGGAGCGGTACGCCGCCCAGGGCTTCACCGTGCTGGGCGTGCCCTGCAACCAGTTCCTCGGGCAGGAGCCCGGCAACGCCGAGGAGATCGCCGAGTTCTGCTCCGCGACCTACGGCGTGACCTTCCCGCTGACCGAGAAGGTCGAGGTCAACGGCGACGACCGGCACCCGCTGTACCAGCGGCTCGTCGGGTTCGCGGACGCCGAGGGCCACGAGGGCGACATCCGCTGGAACTTCGAGAAGTTCCTGATCGGCCGGGACGGCTCCGTCGTCGCCCGCTTCTCCCCGCAGACCGAGCCGGAGGCCGCCGAGGTCGTCGCCGCCATCGAGGCCCAGCTGAGCTGACCGCCGTCCCACGGCCCGCGGCTTGACCTTGCCCCTGGGGCAGGGCTGAGCCTCCTCGTCGTCGGGCGGAGAAGGCCGTCCGACGACGGAGGACGACGACGAGAGCGCCGAGGGCGGCGGGGCGCGGAGGACCGGGATGGACGCTGTGCCGGTGGACACGGGCGACGACGGCGGGGCGGGCGACGGAGCGGGCGAGGGCGAGCTGCTCACCATCGGCGCGTTCGCCGCCCGCGCCCGCCTCTCGGCCAAGGCGCTGCGGCTGTACGACCGGCTCGGGCTGCTCGCCCCGGTGCACGTCGACGAGGTCAGCGGCTACCGCTACTACCGGGCCGGTCAGGTGGAACGCGCCCGGCTGGTGGCCCTGTTGCGCCAGCTCGACATGCCGCTCGCGCGGATCGCCGCATTGGTGGAGACCTCTGACGGGTACGCGGCCGGGGATCTGCTCGCCGCCTACTGGGACGACGTCGAGACCCGGTTCGCCGCTCAGCGCACCCTCGCCGTCTACCTCCGTGCACGGCTGTCGGGGAGGAGCTCCGAGATGCACGAGAAGTTCGAGGTCCAGCTGGTCGACGTGCCCGGGCAGGTGGTCGTCACCGAGACGCGGCACACGCTCGCGGACGAGCTGCCCGTCTGGATCCCCGCCTCGCTGGGGCGGCTGACGGGGGCGGCCGGCGAGTGCGGCGGGATGGCGGGCGCACCGTTCGTCGTCTACTACTCGGCCGTGTCCATGGAGAGCGACGGGCCGGCCGAGGCCTGCGTGCCGGTCGGCGACGAGGCCGCGGCCCGGGCGTGGTCCGCCGCGCGGGGCGGGGGGCGTCAGGTGCGGGTGCGGGTGGAGCCGGCCCGCCGGCTCGCGTACACGCGGATCACCAAGGCGCAGGTCGCGCATCCCCAGATCCTCGCCCCGTACGAGGCGGTGGAGGCGTGGATGAAGCGGGAGGGCTGGGACTACGACGGCCCCTGCCGGGAGGTCTACTTCGCCGACTGGGACGCGGCCGGGGCCGAGGACCCCGTGTGCGACGTGGCGTTCCCCGTGAAGCGGGCCTAGCGGTCCCGGAACGCCCCGGAACAGCACCGGGCCCTCTCGGCTAGGACGGCGATCTGGACGAGAGGGCCCTTGGGCGGTTCTTGTGCAGTTGTGCCGACGACCGGTGACCGTCGACCGGGAGCCGGTGACGGGTGGCCGGTGACCGGCCGGAGGACGGGAAGTCCTCCGCCCTATGCCTTGACCGATGCCACGAAGTCGCTCCACGCGTCGGCGGGGAACAGCAGGTTCGGGCCGTCCTGGACCTTGGAGTCCCGGACGAGGAGGGCCTGGACGGCCGGCGACTTGACCTCGACGCACGCACCGTTGCCCGTGGAGTAGGAGGACTTGGTCCACGAGTGCGCGCTGCCCTGACGAATTGCCATTTTTTGCTCCGGAGTGCAGTTGTTGAGTAGCTGTCCTCGCACCACGGACCCGACTGGGGCCCGGCGGCGCGTTCACGCCAACCTTGTTGCTCGATGGCGTGATCGACGCTACTCGCCAACATCGACTGACGAAGCGACTATTCACTCGACCGGATGACATATTCCAATGGAAACTTCCATCAGGCCGGGGGTGGGCGTATCATGCGGCACTTCCCACGCAAACGTCCGCAATCTCGAACATCCGTCACCTCGAACGTCGGTCACCTCAAACGTCCCGCCTTTCCCGCAGCCTTACCGCACATACCCCTTGGCGATGTCGCGATGAACTGGCGGGACTGGTCCACGTTCAGGGCCTGGGCGCGCAGATGCTCGTACATCACGCTGTACTTCTGCACGTCGTTCGGCTTCTCCAGGTAGAGGTCGCTGGTGACACCCTCGATGTAGACGACGCTGGAGTCGGCGGTGTCGGGGAACTCGAGGATCGCGTACTGGCCGTTCAGACCGGGATGCGCGCCCATGTCGAACGGGATCACCTGAACCGTGACATGCGGCAACTGGGACTGTTCCACAAGGTGTTCCAGCTGATCCCGCATCAGTTCACGGCCGCCGACGACCCTTCTGAGCGCCGACTCGTCCATCACGCTCCACAGCCGGAGGGGGTTCTCCCCTGAGGAGACACGTTCCTGCCGACGCATGCGCACCTGCACGCGCTTCTCGATCTCCGTGTGCGCGGTCTCCGGCAGCGCGCCCGAGATCAGCGCCTCCGCGTACTGACGGGTCTGCAGCAGCCCGGGCACGACCTGCGGGTCGTACACGCGCAGACTCGCCGCGTCCGTCTCCAGACCGATGTAGACGCTGTAGGGGACGTCGCCGAAGGCATGCCACCAGCCCTGCTGGCGCGAGTCCTTGGCCATCTCCATCAGCGAGTCGACCATCCGCTGGTCCTCGACCTCGTACACCCCGCACAGATCACGGACGTCGCGCTGGCTGATGCTGCGCCGGCCGTTCTCCAGCCGGCTGATCTTCGACTGGGACACCAGCAGCCGCTCGGCGACCTCTTCGGCCGTCATGCCCTTGAGCTCACGGAGCCGGCGCAGCTCCTGGCCCAACCGGCGTCGCCTGACAGTGGGATTGACATTGGACGCCACGGGACGTGCACCTCCGGCTGCGTGTCTGTACCTGACACTTTGCGTATCTGCTGTTGAGCAGACTGCCACCAAGGTGCTTTCTACCGCTGGAAAACGGTGGTTATGCGGCCGGTACACGCCAGTTCGGATCAGTACCCCCACCGGCGCCGACATGCGTCCGCGCGGGGCGGTGCGTCGCACCGCCCCGCGCGGGCCGCGGCGGCTCCCCGAACGGGTCCTGCGTACTGCGATGGTGCGGTCCTGCGTGCTCGGCGTCGTGCGGTGTCGCGGTGCTGCGGCTCAGTGGGCCACGACACGCGCCATGGGACCGCGGTGCGGCTGCGCCGGAACGCCACGGGCGGGTTCCGGTGCGGGCCTCGCTCCCGGCCCGGCCTGACGGCCGGCGGGTGGCTGGTTGCGGCGCGGCTGTGCCACCGCGCCGTTCTGGACGTCCATCACGGCGTGCGCCACGAGGCCGCCCATCGGGTCGTGCCTGATCAGATCCCGCAACCGGGAGCGGGACGAACGTCCCTCGTTGCCCGGGTACAGGTGCTTGCCGAGGCCGACCGCGTGCGCCAGTGCGGCGAGCGCCGCGGTCCGCGGGTCCGGCGGAACGCCGGTGCGGATCGCGGAGTCCAGCCGGGCCTTGATCTCCCGGCTGATGTCGGTGTCCGTCGCCTGGTAGCGAGTCGTCGGCAGCACTCCGCACATCTGGCCCGCCACGGCATGCACCATGCCGCACCGCTCCAGATGCGAGAGGTAGGTCTGGCGTAGCCCGAGACGCGGCCCGCCGATCCAGTGGACGGCCCGTACGGGAGCGCCACGCCTTCGCAGCAACTCCAACGCGCAGTCCAGTGTCGGATCTCCAGTCGGCCGTGGGGACACCACGGCGATACGATCCCCGTCAGGGGCTATCCGCCCGGCCAGCGCCAGCTCCACTAGCTGTGCTCCGGCCAGACCAAGGTCGAGCGACTGCGGCTGTGCGGTGGTACCCGTGGTCGGGTCCAACGCCAGCAGAAGAAGCTCTTCCGGAATCGTTCTGCGGCTCCTGCCCATCCATGCCTCCCCGCGTGGATGAATGACAGGGTGACCCCTCTCACATTCATCTGTCGAGGGTGCGTGACCTGTTTGTAGTGGAACCAGTAGGTATGTCGTTCTCGTCTACCGCAGGAGCCAAGCCCTCTACACAGGACACTGGTACATGGTTCGGACAGCGCCGCGAGGCGGGTCCGGGGCGGGCGTTCACGGTTCGGCAGGCGCGCGGACGGCGTGCGGCACAGGAGGAGGCATCGGTGGCGGGCGAGTCCCCCGACAGGTCGAAGCAGCGCGAGTCGTCGGCAGAACCGACGTCGGGGAGCGCGGGCACGGTTCCCGAAGCACGCGAGTCCCGTGACCCCCGGGAGGCCCGTGACCCCCGGGAGGCCCGCGATCCGCGGGTCGCGGTGGCACGGGACGGTGGTTCGTCGGCAGCGCGCGGCGGCGTCGACACGGCGACCCGGGTCTTCTCGGTACGGGACCTGAAGACCGGCGAGACCGACGAGACCGGCAAGCCCGACGAGCCCGAGGCGGCGGACGAATCCGAGGACGCCAAGCCCTCCGAGGAAGCCAAGCCCGCCGAGGCCGCCGAGGAGGAGTCTCCGGCTGCCCGGGCGGACGGCGGCGGAGCGACCGGGAAGCCCGCGGACGCCGAAGCCGCGGACGAGGACGCGGAGGATCCGGAGGACGCCGAGAGCTCTCCGGAGCAACCGCGGGCCCGCGAGGCCGCCCAGGACGCCTCCGCGGACGCCGAGAGGGCCGAGGACGCCGAGAGCGCCCCGGAGATCTCCGACGCCGCCCCCGAGGGCGGTGACGAGCGCCTGCGGGCGGCCGTGGCCCAGTGGGTGTCCTCGGCGGACGACAAGACCGACGAGAAGAGCTCCGCCGACGCGGACAAGAAGACCGTCACGGAGGCGGACACCGTCACGGACGCGGAGGAACGTTCCGCGAGCGTCGCCGGGGCGGACGACCGGCCGGCGCCCGAGGAGCCGAAGGCAGAGGCCCGGTCCGCCTCCAAGCCCGCGCCGAAGTGGGCCACGGACGAGAAGGCCGACGAGGCGGACAAGTCCCCCGGGACCGGCAAGACCGACACGGCCGACAGTGCGGACGAGTCGGAGGAGCCGGAGGAGTCGGACGAGTCGGACGAGCCCGGCGAAGCGGCAGCGCTCGCCGACGATGAAGCGAGCGGCGAAGCCGGCGACAAGGCCGACGCCGAGCCGGGCGGCAAGGCCGACCAGAAGCCCGTCGACCAGCCGACCGCCGTCTTCAAGACCCCCCGGCCCAAGCCCGCCGTCGACCAGCCGACCACCATGCTGAAGCTGGGCGGAGCAGCCCGGCCCGCCTCCGACGAGGTCGAGGACGACAAGAGCGACAAGGCCGCCGAGGGCGACAAGGGCGCCTCGACCGACAAGGGCGACGCGGGCGACAAGGGCGACGGGAAGACCGACGAGGCCCCCGCCGAACGGACGAGCAAGTTCGTCGCGCTCAAGCCGCTCGACGAGCCCCGGGCGCCCAAGCCCGCGGTCAAGCCGTCCGCGCCCGCGCAGGCCGACGTCACCGCGCTCGTGCCGCAGGTCGGGCCCGAGCGGACCACCCAGCAGCCGCTGCCGCCGAAGCCGCCGCTGGACCTGCTGGCCGAGCTGACGAACACCCCGCCGCCCCCGCCGACGCCCCTGCGCCAGCTCGGACGGCGGCTCAAGATCTGGACGCCGCTGGTCCTGCTTCTGGTCGTCGTCTTTGCGATCGTGCAGGCCGTGCGACCGCTGCCCGCACCCGGTCTCACGCTCACCGCGAAGGACTCCTACACCTTCGAGGGGGGCAAGACGCAGCTGCCCTGGCCGAACGAGGGACAGGGCTGGATGGACGCCGACGGCGTCGGCACGATGGGCAGCTTCGGCAAGCAGGCGCCGGTGGCCATCGGCTCGGTCGCCAAGACGATGACGGCGTACATCGTCCTCAGGGACCACCCGATGAAGGCCGGGGAGGAAGGTCCGCAGATCGCGGTCGACGCGACGGCCGAGAAGGAGGGCGGCTACGACGTCACGCTCGACGAGTCGACGCTGAACACCGTCAAGGCCGGCGACAAGCTCACCGAGAAGCAGGCCCTGTCGGCCGTCATCATCCCCTCCGCCAACAACATCGCGCGGCTGCTCGCGCGCTGGGACGCGGGCTCCGAGGCGGCGTTCGTGAAGAAGATGAACGCCACCGCGAAGCAGCTGGGGATGACGAACACCACGTACACCGACCCCTCGGGTCTGAAGGAGACCACCGTCTCCACGGCCGAGGACCAGGTCAAGCTCGGCCGGGCGTTCGTGAAGATGCCGGCCCTGGTCGCCATCTCCAGCGCGGCCAGCTGGACCGACCCGTCCGGCAAGTACTGGAACAACTACAACGAGCTGCCGCTCAGGATCGGCGCGATCGGCATCAAGACGGGCAGCACGAGCGCGGCCGGGGGCAACCTGCTGTTCGCCTCCCGCAAGAAGGTCGACGGGAAGTCGGTGACCCTCGTCGGGGCGGTCCTCGGTCAGCACAAGCGCGAGATCCTCAAGACGGCCAACGTGGTCAGCCAGGCGGCGCTGGTGGCCGCCGAGGACGCGCTCACCTCGGCGAAGATCCTGAAGAAGGGCGACGTCGTCGGGTACGTGGACGACAAGCTGGGCGGCCACACGCCCGTCGTCATCACCCAGGACGTCTCGGCGGTCGGCTGGGCGGGCATGACGGTGAAGCTGTCGTTCGCCGCCGCCGGGGTGCCGCACACCGCGAAGGCCGGCGCCCAGGTGGGCACGCTCACCGTCGGGGACGGCACCAGCAGCGCCGTGAAGGTGCCGGTCGCCCTGCGGTCCGACCTGAGCGAGCCGGGCTTCTCGGACAAGCTGACACGTCTCGGCTGACGCCTGCCACGCGTCCGCACCTCTGCGCACCCCGTCGGGCAGCCGCCCGGCGGGGTGCGTGCTAGCGTCGCGAAACGGGACAGGTCGCCGGTCGCAAGGGCGCAGCCGTGAAGCGGACGCGAACGGGACGCGACCGAGAACAGAAGACGGGACACGGGGAGTGCCTTCAGGTGGCCACTGCGGAGCCGACACGCGCCGACGACACAGGTCCGGGACCGGACGTCGGCCCGCGCACGAGGCTGCCCGCACCCCGCCGGTCGTGCGAGCACGACCGTGATCCGGCGACAGCCGCCGCGGCAGCCCCGGCGGCGGACCCGACGGCCGACGGCCCCGCGGCGGACCCCGTGGTAGACGTCGAGCAGGGCCCCGCCCGGGACCGCGAGAACGGCGACGGCGACCGCGACGCCCGCGACGCCCGCGACGGCGATCGTGCGACCGCCGCCCCGACGGAGCCGGCGCGCGAGGCGTCCCGCGCGAGATCCGCCCTCGACCGGCTGCGCGGCCGGCTGAACCGGCATCTGGTGCTGTCGATGACGGCGCTGTCCGCCGTCCTGCACCTCGTCTGGTTCTTCACGTTCGCGAACAGTGGCGGAGACCTCGCCGCGCAGGACGCGTGGGCCGAGTTCGTGGGCCGGCATCCCGACTCCGCGTACAACCTCGCCTGGTACGGCGGCATGCACCCGGTGTCGTACAGCATGGTGTCGCCGTACCTGATGTCCGTGCTGGGCGTCCGGACGACGATGATGATCGCCGGAACGCTCTCGGCGGGCCTGCTCACCCTCATCCTGCTGCGCTGCCGGCCGGTGCGGAACCCGGTGTGGCCGGCGCTGGCGGGGATCTTCGCCCTGCTGTGCAACGCCGCCTCGGGGCGGGTGACGTTCGGGCTCGGCAACATGTTCGCGCTGGCCGCGGTCGCCGTCGTGTTCTGCTGGCCGCACCGCTGGCGCTACAAACGGTGGGCGAAGGCGCTGTGCGCGGCGCCGCTCGCCGCGCTGGCCACCATGGGCTCGCCGGTGGCCGGGCTCTTCGTGGGCATCGTCGCCGTCGCGCTGTTCCTGCAGAAGCGGCGGCCGGGCGCGTGGGCGTTGGGTCTCGCGCCCACGGTGGTCGTCGCCCTGTCCGCCTGGCTGTTCCCGTTCTCGGGAACCCAGCCGATGTCCTTCGGCTCGGCCTGTCTGCCGCTGCTGTCCGCGGTGGCGGTCTTCGCGGTCGTCCCGCGCGACTGGAAGACCGTGCGGATCACGGCGGCGGTGTACGGGCTCGGGGTGCTGATGGTGTGGCTGATCAGCTCGCAGATCGGGTCCAACATCACGCGGCTCGCGATGATGTTCACCGGTGTGGTGCTGATGGCCGCGCTGCCGTTCGCCGTGCCGCGCAGCCGCAAGTGGTACGTGATCGTCCTGTCGTCCCTGGGGTTCGCGGGCTGGATCGGCTTCAAGTCGGTCGACGACGTCGTCCGGACGACCCCGGCGGCCTCCTGGGCGCGCGAGCTGGCCCCGCTCGTCAACGAGCTGCAGGGGGTCGGTGCGGAGAAGGGACGGGTGGAGGTGGTCCCGGCCCGTTCGCACCGCGAGGCGTCCGCGCTCGCGCCGTACGTCAACCTCGCCCGCGGCTGGAACCGCCAGGCCGACATGGAGCGCAACCCGCTCTTCTACGACGACACCCTCAACTCCGCGAACTACCACGACTGGCTCCAGCGGTGGGCGGTGCACTTCGTCGTCGTCCCCAAGGAGGCGCTGGACGGGGACGGGGGCGAACGGGAGCGGGAGCTGGTGCAGCGGGGGCTGCCGTATCTGGAGCAGATCTGGGGCGACGCCAACTGGCAGCTGTTCCGGGTCGTGGACCCCGCCCCGCTGGCCGAGCCGAACGCGGTCGTGCAGCGCGCCGAGCAGGGCGAGATGACGATCGACGTGAAGAAGGCGGGGCGGATCCTGATCCGGATCCCGTACTCGCCGTGGCTGAGCGTGGTCGACGCGCAGGGCAAGAGCCTGAAGCCGCCGCAGGAGACGCCGGAGTCCAAGGACCGCTCGGACGGGGAGCCGAAGACGTACGACAACGTCAACGGATGCCTGTTCGAGACGCGGGAGGACAGCGAGGGCGACAAGTGGACGGTGCTGCTCGCGCCGAGGGCGGGGACCTACCGGCTGGCCGCCCCCTACCAGCTGCCGCGGGGCACGCCGTGCCCCGACGAGCTGAAGGACCGGCCCTGATCAGCGGAGCCGGTCCACGTACCGGTCGGTGCCCGGCACCGTCGGGATGAACGGGGCGACCAGCTCCACCCGCCCCAGGCCCGATTCGGCCACCGTCTCCTCCAGGCCGGTGAAGTGCGGGTCCCAGCATTGCCTGGGGTCGCTCTCCAGGAACCACAGCAGGGTCAGCCGGGTGTCGACGCCCTCGACCTGCCTGACGTAGGTCATGCGGTCGCCGGGCAGGGGGGTGGGGCGGAAGACGGTGACCATGGCCGTCGGGGAGCCGGCCGCCTGCCGGGGGAGATGGCGGGCCCGCAGCCACTCCAGGAGTTCGGCGCGCTGCGCGGGCGAGTCGGCGTCGATCACCTCGACCACGAGACCGGCGTACGGGTGGTCCAGGGCGTGGAAGTCGCGCGGGCCCGCCGCGCCGTCGCGGTAGACCGTCGTCTCATGGTCCTGGAACGCCGTGAAGACGTGGGTGCGGTCCTGGTAGACGCGGGCGTCGCGGTTGAGGCGCTTGTTGATGGCGACCGTCCACCTCATATGGTCGTCGTAGCGGCCGTCGGTGATCCAGTAGGTGGAGAGGTAGCAGCCGGCGGTGACGGGCTGGGCGACGGCCGACTTCTCCGGGTACCGCAGGAGTTGCAGGTCGCGGGTGGCCACCCATCTGCGGCCCGAGTACATCCAGGGCATGGCCATCGCGCCGGCGTAGTAGTGGTCGTCCTCGTACCAGCGGTTGTAGGCGTACTCGTGGCCCGGGTGCGGCTCGACCATCGTGATCAGGGCGTGGCCGGGACGGACCCCGTAGGGGCCCACGGAGGCCAGTTCGGCGTACGTCTCGCTGCGGGTCTCGTCGCTCACGCGTCTTCCCCTTCCTCGGCGGCTGGCCCATACTCTGACGCTCCGTCAGACAATGCGCCAGGGTCAGGGAGGTCCCGATGTCACTGCTCAACGGCAGGACCGTCGTCGTCTCGGGGGTGGGCGCCGGGCTCGGCCACCGGGTCGCCGCCGCGGTCGTGCGGGACGGCGGGAACGCCGTGCTCGGGGCGCGGACCGAGGCGAACCTCGCGAAGAGCGCGGCCGAGATCGATCCCGCGGGGGCGCGCACGGCGTACCGGGCGACGGACGTCACCGACGAGGCCCAGTGCGAGGCGCTGGCGGGGCTGGCGCGGGAGCGGTTCGGGGGGATCGACGCGGTGGTGCACGTGGCGGCCTGGGACTCCTACTTCGGCGGGATCGAGGACGCCGACTTCGCCACCTGGCAGTCGGTGATCGACGTGAACCTGCTGGGCAGCCTGCGTATGACCCGGGCGTGCCTGCCGGCGCTGAAGGCGGGCGGCGGGTCGGTCGTGTTCATCGGGACGCAGTCCGCGGTGGCGGCCCCCTCGCAGGTGCGGCAGGCGGCGTACGCGGCTTCCAAGGGGGCGCTGACCAGTGCCATGTACTCCCTCGCGCGCGAGCTCGGTCCGCACCGGATCCGGGTCAACACCGTGCTGCCGGGGTGGATGTGGGGGCCGCCGGTGCAGGCGTACGTGCAGTTCACCGCGCACACCGAGGGGGTGCCGGAGGAGGAGGTGCTCGGGCGGCTCGCCGAGCGGATGGCACTGCCCGAGCTGGCCACGGACGGGGACGTGGCGGACGCCGCGGTGTTCCTGGCCTCGGACCGGGCGCGGGCGATCACCGGGCAATCGTTGCTGGTCAACGCCGGGGAGCTGATGCGTTGAGTTCACATAGGTGAATGCAGGACACCATACAGAATTCTTTTACCTCCCTTTGACCCGTCGGTTACTTGTCGTGTTCACGCGACAGCGCCCACGATGAGCGCCGAGCTGAACGCCGGGCTGAACCACGGGAGGGCGCACATGAACGGTCTCGACTGGGCCGTGCTCATCGGCTATTTCGGCGTGATGGTCGCCATCGGCGCCTGGTCGCACAAGCGCGTCGACAACGTGAGCGACTTCTTCACCGCCGGCGGCAAGATGCCCTGGTGGCTGTCCGGCATCTCGCACCACATGTCGGGCTACAGCGCGGTGATGTTCACGGGCTACGCGGGCATCGCCTACACCTACGGCGTCACCTCGTTCGTCACCTGGTCCTTCCCGATCGCCCTCGGCATCGGGATCGGCTCGAAGCTGTTCGCGCCGCGCGTCAACCGGCTGCGGTCCCGGCTCCGGGTGGCCTCCCCGCTGGAGTACCTCAAGAACCGCTACGACCTCAAGACCCAGCAGGCCCTCGCCTGGTCCGGGATGCTGCTGAAGATCGTCGACGTGGGGGCCAAGTGGGCCGCCATCGCGACCCTGTTGTCCGTGTTCACCGGGCTCTCCCTCAACCAGGGCATCCTCATCACCGGCGCGATCACCGCGGTCTACTGCACGATCGGCGGCCTGTGGGCGGACGCGCTGACCGAACTCGGCCAGTTCGTCATCCAGTTGCTCGCCGGCGTCGCCATGCTGATCGCCGTCGTGCTGAAGCTCCACGACAAGGGCATCGGAGTGACCGGGGCCTGGGACGAGCCCGCGCTCCAGGGACACGACAAGCCGCTGGTCGCCCAGTACGGCACGGTGTTCCTGCTCGCGTTCCTCTTCATCAAGCTCTTCGAGTACAACGGCGGCATGCTCAACCAGGCCCAGCGGTACATGGCCACGGCCGGTCCCAAGGAGGCCGAGAGGTCGGCGCGGCTGTCGGCGGTGCTGTGGCTGGTCTGGCCGCTGGTGCTGTTCTACCCGATGTGGATGTCACCGCTGCTCGTGACGTCCAACAAGCCCGACGGCTCCGACTCCTACGCCCTGATGACCGAACAGCTGCTGCCGCACGGCCTGTTGGGGCTCGTCATCGTCGGCTTCTTCTCCCACACGATGGCCATGTGCTCGTCCGACGCCAACGCCATCGCCGCCGTCTTCACCCGGGACTGCGCGCCGGTCATCTGGGCCAGGGCGCGCGAGTGGAACCAGCGCTCGGGGCTGATCGCGGCGCGCGTGACGACCGTCGTCTTCCTCGGGCTGTCGATGGCGGCGGCCACCCAGGTCAACTCCCCCGCCTTCAAGGACATCATCACCGTCGTCATCAAGTGGGTGGCCGGCCTCATGGGCCCGATGGCGATCCCGATGATGCTGGGCCTGCTGCGCCCGTTCCGCCGCTCCGGCCCGACGGCGGCGCTCACCAGCTGGGCGATGGGCCTGCTGGCCTTCTGGCTGGTCAACTATCCGATCAACTGGAGCGTCGACGGCGGAGTGCCGCTGCAGTACCAGGTGTCGATCCCGCTCGCCGTGTCGCTGGTCCTCTACATCCTCATCGGCTTCCTGAAGCCCGAGGACACCCCGGAGCGGCTCGCGGTCATCGAGACCATCAACACGGACGGGGACGGCAGCGCTTCGGCCACGGCGCCCGTCCCCGGCCCCCGCGACGAGGTCTCCACGGCGGCCAAGGACTGACCGCCGCCGACCGCGCGCTCGTCGCCCCGCGCCCGTGGCCCGTCGCTCGTCGCCCGTCGTCAGGTTTCGGGGGGGTAGCGGGTCAGCCAGCCGGGTGACGCCCCGGCGGGGTTGTGCAGGGCCGGTCCCTGGGTCATCTCCATGGCGAAGTCGTCGGCCAGCTCCAGCATCGTGGGACGGCCCTCCAGTTCGGCCAGCCAGGCCGGCGGGAGGGCCGTCTCGCCGTGCAGCGCCCCCAGGAGCCCGCCCGCCACGGCCGCGGTCGGCGCCGAGGGCGCGCCGTGGTTCACCGCGAGCCGCAGTCCGTGCCGGACGTCCTGCGCGACGAGCGCGCAGTAGACGGCGCCGGACAGCACCGCCTCCGCGGTTCCCGCCGCCGCCAGCTCCTCCACCCTCGCCGGGCCGGGCACCCCCTGCCGCACCGCGCCCAGCGCGTGCCGCAGCGCCTGCGACACCGGCTCGTGCCCCGGCCGGGCGGACAGCAGGGCCAGCGCCCGCTGCACCGCGTCGTCCAGGCTCTCGCCGCGGGCCAGCGCATGCACGGTGACCGCGTACGCGCCCGCCGACAGACACGCCGTGGGATGACCGTGGGTCTGGGCCGCGCACTCGACGGCCAGTTGCGCAACCAGCTGCGGCTCCCAGCCGACGAGCAGCCCGAACGGCACCGAACGCGGCACGACTTCGGGACCGGCCGCGTCCGGGCTCTTGGGCGAGTCGAGCGTGCCCATCACCTCGTCGCCCAGCCCCAGCAGCAGCGTCCGGGTCGGATCGCGGCGGACGTAGAGCCACTCCTCCCGGGCCAGCCAGCCGTTGTCCTTGCGGCGCAGGTCGGGGCCCCAGTCGCGCTGGGTGGCGGCCCAGCGCAGATACGCGCGGTGCAGATCGGTCGGCGGGTGCCAGGCGCCGGTGTCCCGGCGCACCTGGGCGCGGATCAGGCCGTCCATCGTGAAGAGGGTGAGCTGGGTGAGGTGGCTGACCGCGCCGCGCCGCCCGTAGGCGGGGGCCAGGTCCACGACGCCCTCGGGCCCGTGCCCTTGCAGGATCTCCTCGATGTCCAGCCCGTCGACGGGGGCGCCGAGCGCGTCCCCGACGGCCGCGCCGAGCAGCGTGCCGCGCACCCGGCTGCGGAAGTCCTGTTGTTCGGCGCGGCCCCAGACGGGCCCGGCAGTCGCACCCACCAAGTCCTCCCGGGCACCGTCCGTACGTACGACGTCCGTCACTGTAATCGAACACCTGCGGGTTCCCGCCCCGGGTGCGGACTGTCGGGTGGAGGGGTCATGGAGACCTGGTGGGGCAGGGACACCCGCGCGGCCACGCCCGCCACGCCTCGCGCACACGCCTCACGTGTGCTTTCCCTCACCGCCGCCCTGCTCACGGCAGGACGACTCCCCCGGTGATCGCGGAAGCCGGCGCCGACAGGTCCTGGCCGACAGGTCCTAGTCGACGACCCTGACCTTCGTCCCCGTCTCGCCGAAGGCCCACAGCGCCGTGCCGTCGGCCTTGGGCATCCGGATGCCGCCGGTCTGCGCGCCGGCGGCGGCCGGGGGCGGGGAGGAGCCGTCGACGGCGTTGGAGAAGGCGATGTTCACGCCCGACGCGGCGGAGAAGTAGACGACGTGCTCGATGGCCACACCGTCGGAGCCGGTGACGGCCGCCTTGCGCACCGACACCGTGTAGCTGCCGACGGCCGGGTTCACCGTGCCCGGCCAGACCGTGAAGGTGCGGCGGGCCGTGTCGTCCGCGTCGACCAGCCAGACGCGGTGCTGCCCCAGCGAGTAGACGACCCGGCGGCCCGTGCCCGACTTCTCGGGGACCCGGAGGGCCTGCGAGGGAGCCGACGGCTTCGGCGCGGACGACGGCTTCGCGCCCGCGGACGCCGACGCGCGGGGGCTCTTCACCGCCGACGCCGTCGGGTGCGGACCGCTCTCGGCCTGCGCCGTCAGCACGACGACGCCGGCGATCGCACCGGCGGTCAGGCCGGTGACCCAGGCCCAGGAGGGAAGCCGTCGGGCAGGCACGGGCACGCATCTCCTCAGCTACGGGGCCCCCCGACCACGAGGGGTCCGATCATCGTACTGTGGGGATCCTGTAGGGCTGTCCCTCAGTCCAGCACCGGCAGCAGTTCCGGCAGATGCCCGTCCGACGCCGACGCGGCCCGCTGCCGCTCCTCGGGCACCTCCCCGTACAGCGTGGTGCGCGGCCTCGCCGGGCGGCCCGCCGCGTCCGCGACCGCGATCAGGTCCTTCACCGACTTGTAGGAGCCGTACGACGAGCCCGCCATCCGCGAGATCGTCTCCTCCATCAGCGTGCCGCCCAGGTCGTTGGCCCCCGAGCGGAGCATCTCCGCGGCGCCCTCGGCTCCGAGCTTGACCCAGCTGGTCTGGATGTTGGGGATGTGCGGGTGCAGCAGGAGCCGGGCCATGGCCGTCACCGCCCTGTTGTCCCGCATGGTGGGGCCGGGACGGGAGATCCCCGCCAGGTACACCGGCGCGTTCGTGTGGATGAAGGGCAGGGTCACGAACTCCGTGAAGCCGCTTGTGCGTTGCTGGATGCCGGCGAGGGTCCGCAGATGGCCCAGCCAGTGGCGGGGCTGGTCGACATGGCCGTACATCATCGTCGAGGACGACCGGATCCCGACCTCGTGCGCCGTCGTGACGACCTCGATCCAGGTCGCCGTCGGCAGCTTGCCCTTGGTCAGCACCCAGCGGACCTCGTCGTCCAGGATCTCCGCCGCCGTGCCGGGGATGGAGTCGAGCCCCGCCTCCTTCGCGGCGATCAGCCACTCGCGGATCGACAGGCCGGTGCGGGTCGCCCCGTTGACCACCTCCATCGGCGAGAAGGCGTGGACATGCATGCCGGGGACGCGCTCCTTCACCGCCTTGGCGATGTCGAAGTAGGCCGTGCCGGGCAGGTCGGGGTGGATGCCGCCCTGCATGCAGACCTCCACCGCGCCCAGTTCCCAGGCCTGCTGGGCGCGGTCGGCGACCTGGTCGAGGGAGAGCGTGTAGGCGTCGGCGTCGGTGCGGCGCTGCGCGAAGGCGCAGAAACGGCAGCCGGTGTAGCAGACGTTGGTGAAGTTGATGTTCCTGGTGACGATGTACGTGACGTCGTCGCCGACGGCCGCGCGGCGGACGTCGTCCGCGATGCGGGTCAGGGCGTCCAGGGCCGGGCCGTCCGCGTGGAGCAGGGCGAGGGCCTCGTCGTCGGTGAGCCTCGTCGGGTCGTCGGCGGCCGTCGCCAGGGCCTGGCGCACGTCGGTGTCGATGCGCTCGGGCGCCATGCCGGGGGCGGCGGCCTCGCGCAGGGCGGCCCAGTCGCCGTACACCTCGTCGAAGTCGTCGCGCCGGTCGGAGGTGCGGCCCTCGGTGTCGATGGTGCGGTGCAGGTCGGTGCGGCCGGACGGCACGAACACCTCCTCCGGCTCCTGCCAGGGGCGGCCCTCGACGACGGCGTCCGGCAGGGCGAGTCCCGTCTCCGGGTCGGCCAGCGCGCGCACGTGCGGGAGCAGCCGCGGGTCAAGCCAGGGCTCGCCGCGCCCCACGAACTCCGGGTACACGCAGAGCCGTTCGCGCAAGTCGAAGCCGGCCGCCGCGGACTGCTCGGCGAGCTCCTCGATCTGCGGCCAGGGGCGCTCGGGGTTGACGTGGTCGATGGTGAGCGGGGACACCCCGCCCCAGTCGTCGACTCCGGCCCCGATGAGCCGGCCGTACTCGCTGTCGACGAGGTTGGGCGGGGCCTGGAGGCAGGCGGAGGGGCCCATGATGTGGCGGGCGACGGCGACGGTGGCGACGAGCTCGTCGAGTTCCGCGTCCGGCATCCCGCGCATCGCGGTGTCGGGCTTGGCGCGGAAGTTCTGGATGATCAGCTCCTGGACGCCGTGGTAGGCGCGGGAGACCTTGCGCAGCGCGAACAGCGACTCGGCCCGCTCCTCGTAGGTCTCGCCGATGCCGATCAGGATCCCGGAGGTGAAGGGGACGGAGGAGCGGCCGGCGTCCTCCAGGACGCGCAGCCGGACGGCGGGCTCCTTGTCCGGGGAGCCGTGGTGCGGACCGCCGGGCTCGGACCACAGCCGGGTCGCGGTGGTCTCCAGCATCATGCCCATGGAGGGCGCGACGGGCTTCAGCCGCTGGAAGTCGGTCCAGGACATCACGCCCGGGTTGAGGTGCGGGAGCAGCCCCGTCTCCTCCAGGATGCGGATGGAGACGGCGCGGACGTAGGCGATGGTGTCGTCGTAGCCGTGCGCGTCGAGCCATTCCCGGGCCTCGGGCCACCGCTCCTCCGGCTTGTCGCCGAGGGTGATGAGGGCTTCCTTGCAGCCGAGGGCCGCGCCCTTGCGGGCGATGTCGAGCACCTCGTCGGGCGACATGAACATCCCGTGCCCGGCGCGGCGGAGCTTGCCGGGGACGGTGACGAAGGTGCAGTAGTGGCACTTGTCCCGGCACAGCCGGGTGAGGGGGATGAAGACGCTCTTCGAGTAGGTGATGACGCCGGGCCGGCCGGCCGCCTCCAGGCCGGCGTCCCGCACCCGGGCGGCGGAGGCGGTGAGGTCCCGCAGTGCCTCGCCGCGCGCCTGGAGCAGCACGGCCGCCTCGCCGACGTCGAGCGCGACGCCGTCCCGGGCCCGTTTGAGAGCGCGCCGCATGGAGTTCTCGGTGGGGCCGCCGGACGGGCCGGGGGTCGGGCCGGGGCCGGTACCGGAGCTCGCGGGAGTCGTCATCCTTCGAGCATACGATCACGTTTTCCGGGCTCGGGGCGCGCCCTGCGGCGGGCGGCCTACGGGAAGGGCGGTCTACAGGAAGGGTGCGAACCCGTCGAGCAGCCCCAGCACCTCCGCCTCGCCCGCCGGCGGCAGCTGCACCACGACCTCCTCGATGCCGAGCTCCGCGTAGTGCGCGAGCTTGCCGGGGGAGGGGTGGACGGCGTACGGCACGATCTGCAGGGCGGACGGATCGCGGCCCGCGTCGGCCCAGGCGGAGCGCAGCACGGGCAGCGACTCGGAGAGGCCGCGGCCGCCGATCGGGAGCCACCCGTCGGCGTACTCGCAGATGTGCGCGAACAGCTTGGGCCCGGCGGCCCCGCCGATCAGGGTGCGGGGGCCGGTGACCGGGCCGCGCGGCTTCTGCACGGGCTTGGGGTACGCCGTGCTGGCGCGCACGCTTCCGAACTCGCCCTCGTACGCGGTCGGTTCGTCCGCCCACAGCGCCTGCATCAGCCGCATCCGGTCGCGGACCAGCTCGCGCCGGGTCCGCCAGTGCACGCCGTGGTCGGCGGCCTCCTCGACGTTCCATCCGTAGCCGAGGCCGAGGGTGAGCCGTCCGCCGGAGAGGTGGTCGACGGTCGCGATCTGCTTGGCCAGGTCGATCGGGTCGTGCTGGGCGACGAGCGTGATGCCGGTGCCCAGGCCGAGCGACTCCGTCACGGCCGCCGCCTGGCCGAGGGCGACGAAGGGGTCGAGGGTGCGGCCGTACTCGCGGGGCAGGTCGCCGCCGGCGGGGTAGGGGGTGGTCCGCTCGACCGGGATGTGCGTGTGCTCGGGCAGATAGAGCCCGGCGAACCCGCGTTCCTCCAGCTCACGGGCGAGGCGGGTGGGGGTGATCGTCTCGTCGGTGAGGAAGATCGTGACGGCGATGCGCATGGGCGGCCCTTTCACTGCGTACGGCTCGGTCGACGGCGTCGTCGCGGACGACGCCCTCATCTGTACCGGCAGACAGGACACGTGTCCATACCGACTGGTCGGCACTGTCGCCGGAGCGCACCCGAGGCGAGACCACCGGCGGACGACGCCCCCTCCCCTCTCCCCTCTCCGCTTTCCTCTCCCCCCTCCGCCGGATCGCCGAACTCCTTCCTCCGGGGCTCGGCCCTCGCCATCGAGATCGTGACCACGAGTACCGCTCGGCAGTGACCGCGCGGCGGTCCGCGCCCACGCCCACGCGTCGACGACGCCCCCGCCGGCCCGGCAGGCGACCCGCTCCGGTTCGGGGCGGTGGCGTCGGGGAGCATGGACGCAACAACCCTGTCCGCGAAGGAGCCCCACGGATCATGGCCCGTTCCCACGACCTCCGTTTCCGTGCGACGACCGCCCTCCAGCGGTACCTCGCCAATCCTCTGACGCGGCGGCTGCCGTTCCACACGCTCCTGGAGACCACCGGCCGCGTCTCCGGCCGGCCCCGGCGCACCCCGCTGGGCGGCCGCCGGGTCGGCGACACGTTCTGGCTGGTCTCGGAGTTCGGGGAGCGGTCGCAGTACGTCCGCAACATCCAGGCCGACCCACGGGTGCGGGTGCGGATCGGCGGCCGGTGGCACGCGGGGACGGCCCACCTGATGCCCGAGGACGACCCGGTGGCCCGTCTGCGCACCCTGCCCCGCGCCAACAGCACGGCGGTACGCGCCCTGGGCACGGGCCTGCTCACGGTACGGGTGGACCTGGAGAAGTGACGGTCGTCGTGAACGCCGTATGATGATGGCATGACGGTGAACATGACGATGAGCCTGCCCGACGACGTGGCGGCCTTCGTGAAGGCCAAGGGCAACGCCTCTGCCTACACGGCCCGCGTACTGCGTCGGCAGATGCTCTCCGAGGAGCTGGGAAGGTCCGAGCGTGTGCGCGCGGAGGCCGGAATAGTGACGACGGCCGCTGAGCCCGCCGAAAGCGAAGAGGCGACCTTGGAGCGTTGGGGCCGGGTGGCGGGCCGGTGAAACGTGGCCATGTCTACGCGTTGTCCTTTTCCGGAGGGCCTGCACACGTTCTGGTGATCTCGTCCGACGCACTCAACACCCAGCACAAGTCGGCGACGTGCGTGCTGGTCTACCCCCAGCAGGTACGGGAGCCGACACTCGTGGACATCCCTGTGGATTCGCCCTCGGTCGGCACGATCGTGCTGGGCGAGTTCCGGACCCTGTCCGCCGTTCGGTTCACCGACGATCTGGGCCCGGTGGGCGAGCGGGTCATGGAAGCCGTCGAGATCGGACTGCGTGCCGTGCTCGATCTGTGAGCACAGGCGGGCAGGCTACCGAGGACCCGCCGTCCGGCCGTGCGCGGCTCACCCCGGCCAGACGATCGCCTGCACCTCGCTGTAGGCGTGGAGCGCGTACGAGCCGACGTCCCGGCCGACCCCGCTCCGCTTGAAGCCCCCGAACGGCGCCTCCATGTTGCGGCCGACGGTGTTGACGCCGACGCCGCCCGCCCGCAGCCGCCGGGCCACGCGGAAGGCGCGGGCGACGTCGCCCGACCAGACGTAGTCGATGAGGCCGTAGTCGCTGTCGTTGGCGAGGGCGACGCCCTCCTCCTCCTCGTCGAAGGGGACGACGACGACCACCGGGCCGAAGATCTCCTCCCGGGCCACCCGCATGTCGTTGGTGCAGTCCGCGAGCAGGGTCGGGGCGACGTAGAAGCCCCGCTCCAGTGAGGGGCGTTCGCCGCCGGCCACCACCACCGCGCCCTCTTTGCGGCCCAGTTCGACGTACGACTCCACCCGGTCCCGGTGCGCGGCCGAGATCACCGGGCCGACCACCGTGTCCGCCTCCCCCGGATCGCCCACCTTCAACCGGCGTGCATACGCGGCGAGTTGCTCGACCAGCCGGTCGTACACCGCCCGCTGCGCCAACACCCGCGTCGGCGCCGTGCAGATCTGGCCGCTGTAGAAGGAGAACGTGGTGCCGATGCCGGCCACCGCCGAGGCGACGTCCGCGTCGTCGAGGACGACCGCCGCGCCCTTGCCGCCCAGCTCCATCAGCTGGCGTTTCATCTGCCGCCCGCACACCTCGGCGATGCGCTGCCCGACGGCCGTCGAGCCGGTGAAGCTCACCATGTCGACGTCCGGCGACGACACGGCCGTCTCGCCGATCCCGACGGCGCGTCCCGAGACGACGTTCACCACCCCGCGCGGCACGCCCGCCGCCTCCAGCGCCTCCGCCATCCGGTAGACGGACAGGGGGTCCTGCGGGGCCGGTTTGACCACGACCGTGTTGCCCATCGCCAGGGCGGGGGCGATCTTCCCGGCCGGGTTCGCCCACGGGTTGTTGTAGGAGGTGACGCAGGTGACGACGCCGACGGGCTGGCGGACGGCCAGCGCGCCCATCACCCCGGCCCTCCCCATCGGGCCCGCCTCGTTGATCTGCGGCGGGATGGGCCACTCGGCGGGCTCCACGCGCGCGTACCGGCGGAAGCGGGCCGCGCCCACCCCCACCTGCATGGCGCGCGCCGTCCCGGTCGTCGCGCCCGTCTCCGCCCGGGCGAGCTCGGCGTACGGCAGCAGCCGGGCCCGGACGATGTCGGCCGCCCGGCCGAGGATCGCCGCACGTTCCTCCGGCGGGGTGCGCGACCACGGGCCGAACGCCTCGCGAGCCGCCGCGCAGGCCGCCCGCACCTGGTCCTGCGAGGCCTCCGGCGCCCAGCCGACGGTCCCCTCGGTCGCCGGGTCGACGACCTCGTAGTGCCCGGCGCCGGGCTCCACCCAGGCCCCGCCGACGAACAGCCGCTGCCCGTCGGCCGGCGCCCCGCTCATCCGGTGCTCACCGTCCTGGTGTCCCGGCCCGAGCGCAGCACCCGCCCCGGCACGGCGCCCGTCACCACGTCGTCCCGGATGACCGCCACACCGTTGACCCAGACGGCCCGCACGCCGATCGCCCGGGAGTCCAGCCGCGGGCTGTCACCCGGCAGGTCGTGCACCAGGGTGGCCTTGCCCGCGTCGATCCGCTCCGGGTCGAACAGAACCAGGTCCGCATGGAAGCCCTCCTGGATCCGGCCCCGTTCCCGCAGGCCGAACAGCTGCGCCGGGTCGTCGGTGAGCATCTTCACCGCCTGCTCCAGACCGGCCAGCTTCCGTCCGCGCAGACAGTCGCCCAGGAAGCGGGTGGTGTACGGCGCGCCGCACATGCGGTCCAGGTGCGCGCCGGCGTCGGAGCCGCCGAGCAGGACGTCCTCGTGGCTCCAGGTCTGCGCGCGCAGCGCCCACGAGTCGGGGTCGTTGTCCGTGGGCATCGGCCACAGGACCGTGCGCAGCTCGTCGGCCGCGCAGATCTCGACCAGGCAGGCGAACGGGTCGAGGCCGCGTTCGGCGGCGATGTCGCGGACGACCCGGCCGGTGAGGCCCTCGTTCGCCGCGCTGTAGGTGTCGCCGATGACGTACCGCCCGAAGTCGGCCAGCCGCCGGAAGACGCCCGCCTCCCTGGAGTCGGCCCGCCGCAGCATCTCGGCCCGCACCGCCGGGTCGCGCAGCCTCACGATGCGTTCCGGGACGGGCAGGCTCAGGACCGGCCCCCAGCCGGGAATCAGGTTCAGGGCGCAGAACGTGCCCAGGGACATGTTCATCGGCGTGAGGATCGGCATGGTGAGCGCCACGACCCTGCCGCCCGCTTTGCGGGCCCGCTCGCTCGCCGTGAGCTGCCGGGGCACCCGCTCCGGGACGGACGCGTCCACGGTGAGGACGTTCCAGTTCAGGGGACGTCCGGCCGCCGCGCTCATCTCGACGAACAGGTCGATCTCGGTGTCGCTGAACTGGTCCAGACAGCCGGCGACGATGGCCTCGATCTGGGTGCCCTCGTGCTCGCCGACGGCCCGTGACAACGCCAGCAGCTCGGCGGGAAGGGCGTGCCGGGAGGCGACCGGCCGGCCGTCGCCGTCGGAGTGGGTGGACGACTGGGTGGTGGAGAGGCCCCATGCCCCCGCCTCCATCGCCTCGTGCGACAGCCGGACGATCTGCGCCAGTTGCTCCCGGCTGGGCTGTCCGCCCACCGCGTCCGGCCCCATCACGTACCGGCGCAGGGCGCAGTGCCCCACCATGAACCCCGCGTTGACGGCGATGCGCCCTTCGAGGGCGTCGAGGTACTCCCCGAAGCCGTGCCAGTTCCAGGGCGCGCCCTCTTCCAGCGCGACCAGGGACATGCCCTCCACCTTGGACATCATGCGGCGGGTGTAGTCGGCGTCCCCGGGCCGGTCGGGGTTCAGCGGCGCGAGCGTGAAGCCGCAGTTCCCGGCCGCGACGGTGGTCACGCCGTGGTTGAGCGAGGGGGTGGCGTACGGGTCCCAGAAGAGCTGGGCGTCGTAGTGCGTGTGCGGGTCGACGAACCCGGGCGCGAGGACGAGCCCGGCGGCGTCCTCGGCGGTACGGGACTCCTCGGCGACCGTGCCGACGACGGCGATCCGCCCGTCCCGTACACCGACGTCGGCGCGGAACGCGGGCGCACCCGTCCCGTCCACGACGGTCGCGCCCTTGATGACGTGATCAAGCATGGGGCTCCCTTTTCACCTGCGGGGACCTGTCCGGCCCGAAGGGGCGCGGGGCGTTGTCGACGGACGGCTCCGCCGCGTGGGCGCGACCGGCCCGCACACACCCGCAGCCGGCGTACGACCTCAGACAGTCCCCCGGAACCGCGACGTCCGGTGGACGGGATCCGTGTCGATCTTCGGGATCACGTGCTCCCCGATCAGCCGGATCGTCTGGAGCGTCTCCTCCTTCGGCACGCCCACCGGAAGCCCGAAGGACAGCTGGTCGGCCCCGGCCTGTTCCCACCGCTTGCACTGGCGGGTCACCTCGTCCGGGTCGCCGCAGATCAGCAGCTCCTCCTCGATGAGGAGTTCGACGAACTCGGCGTTGTACTCGGGCAGCGTCTCCGGCCAGACGGGGAAGCCCTCGGGGCGCGGGAAGGTGTCGTGGTAGCGGAACACCAGGGACGGCAGGTAGTGCAGTTCGCCCTCGACGGCGATCCGGATCGCCTCGTCGTGGGTGGGCGCGCAGATCGCCGTCGTCGTCACCATCACGTTGTCGTTGACGAAGTCGCCGATCGGCTCGGCGTTCACGACGGCCGTCTTGTACTGGTCCAGCACCCACTCCATGTCGGACACCTTCTGGATGCTGAAGCCCAGCACCCCGAGGCCCTTCTTCGCGGCCATCGCGTACGACGGCGGCGATCCGGCGGCGTACCACATCGCCGGGTGCGACTTCCCGTACGGCTTCGGCAGGATCTTGCGCGGCGGCAGCTGCCAGTGCTTGCCCTGGAAGCCGGCGTACTCGTCCTGGAGCCACATCTTGGGGAACTCGGCGATGGTCTCCTCCCAGATCTCCTTCGTGTGGTTCATGTCGGTGATGCCGGGGAGAAAGCCGAGGATCTCGTGGGAGCCGGCCCCTCGGCCGGAGCCGAACTCGAAGCGGTTGCCGGTGAGGTGGTCGAGCATGGCGACCTTCTCGGCCACCTTGACCGGGTGGTTGACCGGCGCGAGCGGGTTGAAGATGCCCGAGCCGAGGTGGATGCGCTCGGTGGCGTGGGCGAGGTAGCCGAGGTAGACGTCGTTGGCGGAGAGGTGCGAGTACTCCTCCAGGAAGTGGTGCTCGGAGGCCCAGGCGTACTTGAAGCCGGACCTGTCCGCCTGGATGACGTACTCGGTCTCCTCCATCAGCGCCTTGTGCTCGGCGAGCGGGTCGGTATCGCCGCGCTTGCCCACGTATCCCTGTACAAAGAGCCCGAATTCCAAGGAGGTTCACCGTCCCCGGTTCTGAAAGTCCACGATTCCTGACGGTTCGTCAGATCGGCTGGCCCGACTGTCGCACCCGCCGCATGGAGGGTCAATACCTGACGGCCTCTCAGATGACGCTGACCCCCGCCAGCCACCCTCCGTCGATCACGAACGGCTGGCCGGTGATGTAGGAGGAGTCGTCGCAGGTGAGGAACAGCGCGAGCCGGGCCACTTCCTCGGGGCGGCCGATGCGGCCCAACGGCACGAGCTTGCGGTACAGCCCGTCGATGGCCTTCGCGCTCTCCTCCCGGTCCGCCTCCGGGTCCAGCAGGGAGGGGTTGGACATGGCGGTGTCGATCGCGCCGGGACACACGGCGTTGACCCGGATGCCGCGCGGGGCGAGCTCCAGGGCCGCGACCCGGGTGAGACCGAGGACCGCGTGCTTGGTCGCCGCGTACGAGCCGACGGCCGCCATCCCGGTCACCGCGGTGTACGACGCCGTGTTGACGATCGTGCCGCCGTCGGCCATCACCGGCGCGACCGTCTTGACGCCGAGGAAGCAGCCGACCTGGTTGACCTGCACGACCTGCATGAACTCGTCGAGGGGCGTGTCGGTGAGGGCGTTGAAGCGCAGGATGCCGGCGTTGTTGACGAGGCCGTCGATCCGGCCGTGGGCCTTCTGCGCGGCACGCACGGCCGACTGCCAGGCGTCCTCACGCCCCACGTCGAGGTGGACGTACAGCGCACCGATCTCCTCGGCGAGGGCCACGCCCTGTTCGTCCAGGACGTCGGCGATCACCACCTCCGCGCCCTCCGCCCGGAACAGCCGGGCCTCCTGCTCCCCCTGGCCGCGCGCGGCGCCGGTCACGAGGACGACGCGTCCGTCGAGCTTGCCCATGCCGAACCCCTTCGCATCGCATCACTGGAGCTCAGCATCGTAGCGCTGAATCTGACGATGCGTCAGATGGCCGACGGGCGGACGAGGGACCCGAACGCGCCGTCAGCACGTCGAACCGACGCCCCGAGTCGATGCGGTCAACTGAGCAACGGCGCCACCTCGGCCCCGAACGCGGTGATCTGGTCGACGAGTTCGGCCCGTTCACGGCAGCGGAAGCGGACCTGGATCTGGTCGACGCCCATCTCCCGGTAGGCGCGCAGGGACCCGGCCAGGGCCTGCGGGGAGCCGGAGAGCGTGCGCCGGCCCACGTCCCAGGCGGGTGCGCCGACGTACAGCGGCTCGGTGATGGCCCCCACCGTGCACGGCTCCTCGACGCCGGCCTCGGCGCGCAGCCGTCGGATCCGCTCGATCTGCGCGGGGAGCCTGTCTCTCGGGTCGCCCTGGGGCAGCCAGCCGTCGCCCCGGAGCGCGGCCCGGCGCACGGCGGCCGGGGAGGATCCGCCGACCCAGAGGGGGACGCGGGCCTGGGCGGGACGGGGCCGCTGGCCGAGCCCCTCGAAGTCGTACGTCTTCCCGTGGTGGGAGGGGAACTCCTGCGGTCCGAGGGCGGCGCGCAGGGCGTCGATCGTCTCGTCCAGGATCGCGCCGCGCCGCTCGAAGTCCGCGCCCAGCGCCTCGAACTCCTCGCGCACGTGTCCCGCGCCGACCCCGAGGACGAGGCGGCCTCCGCTGAGATGGTCGAGGGTGGCGTACTGCTTGGCCGTCAGGAGGGGATGGCGCAGGCCGACCACGGCGACATGGCTGAGCAGGCGCACACGGGTCGTCACGGCCGCCAGGTGGGCGAGGGTGGCCACCGGGTCGTACCAGACGGTGCCCATGGCGTCGGCGAGCCGGCGCGGGATCGCCACGTGGTCGCAGGCGGCGACGTAGGCGAAGCCGGACCGGTCGGCGGCGCGGGCGATCTCGACCAGGTCGGCGGGGCCCGCGTCGGCCTCCCAGGGCTCGGCGTAGATCGTGGACTGGGACTGGACCGGGAGCTGGATGCCGTACGCGAGGCTCACCGGGGGCTCCACAGGCCGTCCTCGGTCAGTCCCAGCAGCTCGATGGCGTTGCCCCGCACGATCCGCTCGACCACGTCCGGGGCCAGGTGGCCCATCTGCGCCTCGCCGACCTCCCGCGACTTCGGCCAGGTGGAGTCGGAGTGCGGGTAGTCGGTCTCGTAGAGGACGTTCCCGACGCCCACGGAGTCGAGGTTGCGCAGCCCGAAGGCGTCGTCGAAGAAGCAGCCGTAGACGTGGCCGGCGAACAGCTCGGACGGCGGACGGTGGACCTTGTCCGCGACGCCGCCCCAGCCCCGGTTCTCCTCCCACACCACGTCGGCGCGCTCCAGGATGTAGGGGATCCAGCCGATCTGGCCCTCCGCGTACATCACCTTCAGGTTCGGGAAGCGCTCGAACTTGCCGCTCATCAGCCAGTCGACCATCGAGAAGCAGCAGTTGGCGAAGGTGATGGTGGAGCCGACGGCGGGCGGGGCGTCCGCCGAGGTGGACGGCATGCGGCTGCTGGAGCCGATGTGCATGGCGACGACCGTGCCGGTCTCGTCGCAGGCGGCGAGGAACGGGTCCCAGTAGTCGGTGTGCACGGAGGGCAGGCCCAGGTGCGGGGGTATCTCGGAGAAGGCGACCGCCCGGACCCCGCGGGCCGCGTTGCGCCGCACCTCGGCCGCCGCCAGTTCGGCGTCCCAGAGCGGGACGAGGGTGAGCGGGATGAGCCGGCCCCGGGCCGCGGGCCCGCACCACTCCTCCACCGTCCAGTCGTTGTAGGCGCGCACGCACAGCAGGCCCAGCTCGCGGTCGGCGGCCTCGGTGAACGTCTGACCGCAAAAGCGCGGGAAGGTGGGGAAGCAGAGGGCGGACTGGACGTGGTTGACGTCCATGTCGGCGAGCCGGGAGGGGACGTCGTAGGAGCCCGGGCGCATCTGTTCGTAGGTGATGACCTCCAGCTTGATCTCGTCCCGGCTGAAGCCGACGGCGGTGTCCAGGCGGGTGAGGGGGCGCTGCAGGTCCTCGTAGAGCCACCAGTCGCCGACCGGCCCGTCGTCGCCGGGCTCGCCCATGACGGGTTTGAAGCGGCCGCCCAGGAAGGTCATCTCCTTCAGCGGGGCGCGGACGGTGCGCGGGCCGGCGTCGAGGTACTTCTTCGGCAGCCGGTCCTGCCAGACGGTGCTCGGCTCCACGGTGTGGTCGTCGACGGAGATGATCAGCGGGAGCGGTGCGGCGGGCGGCGAGGCGGCGGGCGAGGCGGTCGCTGAGGTGTCCATGCAGGCACGGTAGCGCTGATCTGACGACCCGTCAGCAAGCCTGCGGGGGCCGCCGGTGATCGACTGTGTGCGGTTGTGCGCACAGAGCGTGTGAGAGGTCTGTGGACTCCCGTGCGCCGCGCTGTGATCGGCGTCTCGCGCAGCTGACGGTCTTGGCGCGGACAGGGCAAACTGGGCTGGTACTTCGGATGCCTAAGGGGAGCCCTGATGGACGACCGCGCAGAGCACGGCGGCCCACGTGTGCCGCAGCAGAGGCGCCCCGGTTCTCCCGGGGAGCCGGCCGCGCTGCGCTTCGATGTGCTCGGCCCGGTGCGCGCCCGGCGCGGCGAGGAACAGCTGGCCACCGGATCCCCCCAGCAACGCGCCCTGCTGGCCGCCCTGTTGCTGCGCGAGGGCCGGACCGCGACGGCCGCCGAGCTGATCGACGCGCTGTGGGGCGAGGACCCGCCCTCGCAGGCGCTGGCCGCGGTGCGGACGTACGCCTCCCGGCTGCGCAAGGCGCTGGACCCGCGCGTCCTGGTGAGCGAGTCGGGCGGGTACGCGGTGCGCGGGCTGGGCGAGGGCGCCCTGGACCTGACGGTGGCGCAGGAGCGCGCGGCCGAGGCGGAGAAGGCGAGGGCGGCCGGTGACCTGGGCCGGGCCCGGGAGGTGCTGAACCGGGCGCTGGGTCTGTGGGACGGCGAGGCGCTCGCCGGCGTCCCCGGGCCCTACGCGGAGGCCCAGCGCGTCCGGCTGGAGGAGTGGCGGCTCGGGCTGCTCGAAGCGCGCCTGGACATGGACCTGGAGCAGGGCTGCCACGCGGAGGCGGTGTCGGAGCTGACGGCGCTGACGGCCGCGTATCCGCTGCGCGAGCGGCTGCGCGAGCTGCTGATGCTGGCGCTGTACCGCAGCGGGCGGCAGGCGGAGGCGCTCGCGGTGTACGCGGACACCCGGCGGCTGCTGGCCGAGGAGCTGGGGGTGGACCCGCGCGCGGGACTGCGCGAGCTGCAGCGCCGCATCCTGCAGGCCGACCCGGAGCTGGCCGAGCCGTCCGCGCCGGCCGAGCAGCCCGCGGTGGTGCAGGTGCGGCCCGCCCAGCTCCCGGCGACCGTGCCCGACTTCACCGGGCGTTCGGCGTTCGTGCGGGAGCTGAGCGAGGTGCTGGCGGCGGCGTCCGGACCCGGCGGAGGCGACGGGACGGGCCGGGTGATGGCCGTCTCCGCGCTGGCCGGGATCGGGGGCGTCGGCAAGACGACCCTCGCCGTGCACATCGCCCACCAGGCGCGCTCCGCCTTCCCCGACGGGCAGTTGTACGTCGACCTCCAGGGGGCCGGGGCGCGGGCGGCCGAGCCGGAGACCGTGCTGGGCTCGTTCCTGCGGGCGCTCGGCACGGCCGACTCGGCGGTGCCGGACTCGCTGGCCGAACGCGCGGCGCTGTACCGCTCCGTGCTGGACGGGCGCCGGGTCCTGGTGCTGCTCGACAACGCGCGGGACGCGGCACAGGTGCGGCCGCTGCTGCCGGGCACGGAGGGCTGCGCGGCGCTGGTCACCAGCCGGGTCCGGATGGTCGACCTGGCGGGCGCCCATCTGGTCGACCTGGACGTGATGTCCCCGGACGAGGCACTGGCGCTGTTCACCCGCATCGTCGGCGAGGAGCGGGTGGCGTCGGAGCGCAAGGCCGCCCTGGACGTGGTGGCGGCCTGCGGCTTCCTGCCGCTGGCCATCCGCATCGCGGCGTCCCGCCTCGCGGCCCGCCGCACCTGGACGGTGTCGGTGCTGGCGGCGAAGCTCGCCGACGAGCGGCGCAGACTGGACGAGCTGCAGGCCGGCGACCTCGCCGTGAAGGCCACCTTCGAGCTCGGCTACGGCGCGCTGGAGCCGGCCCAGGCCCGCGCGTTCCGCCTGCTGGGCCTGGCGGACGGCCCGGACGTCTCCCTCGCCGCGGCCGCCGCCGTCCTGGACCTGCCGCCGGAGGACGCCGAGGACCTGCTGGAGTCCCTGGTGGACACCTCCCTGCTGGAGTCCGCGGCCCCCGGCCGCTACCGATACCACGACCTGGTGCGGTTGTACGCGCGGGCCTGTGCGGAACGCGACGAGGAATCGGCCGACGTGGGGGCGTCCGACGTGGGGGCGTCCGACCTGGGAGCGTCCGACGTGGGGGCGTCTCCCGCGCCTCGCGGGCAGCGGCGGACGCAGGCGGCGATGTCGCGGCTGCTGGACTTCTACCTGGCGACCGCGACGGGCGTCTACGCGATCGAGCGGCCCGGGGAGCGGGTGCTGGACCACCTGAGCCGCGGCAGCTACCCGGGCCTGGAGTTCCCGGACCGCGCCCAGGCGCTGGACTGGCTGTTCGCCGAGGCGAGCGGACTGCTGGCGGCGGTGCAGCAGGCCGGCACCGCGGGCATGCTGCGGCGCGCGGCCGACCTGCTCTTCGCGGCCGTCGACCTCGGGGAGTCGGGGATCAGCTCACGCCAGTACGTGCTGGCGGCCACCGCGGTGGTCACGGCCGCACAGCGGACCGGGGACGCCTACGCCGAGGGCAGGGCGCGCCTGATGCACAGTCACATCCTGGGCGTGTCGGGCCAGTTCGCCGAGTCGGACCGGGAGGCGGGTACGGCGCTGAAGCTGGGCCTGGCCGCCGGGGATCCGGTCGTCTGCGCCCAGGCACCCAACCAGCAGGGCATCATCGCCCTCTACACCGGCCGGCACGACGAGGCGGAGCAGCACCTCACCGAGGCGCTGGCCGCGTTCCGCGCCGACCGGAACTCACCGGGCGAGGCCAGCGCGCTGTGCAACCTGTCCCGGGTCCATCTGGCGACCGGCCGCATCGACAGCGCCGTCTCCCTGGCCCGGCAGGGCGTCGCCATCTACGGGCGCGACGAAACCGGCATGGCCCTGCGCCTGGCCAACGGGAAGTACGCCCTGGGGCTGGCGCTGACCAGCGCCGGGGAGATCGCTCTGGCGCTGGAGGCGCTGACCGACGCGCTCGGCATGTTCCAGGACGCCCGGCAGCAGCTGTGGCACGGCATGACCCTCTTCCGGCTCGCCGAGCTCCATCTCGCCGACCACGCCCCGGCCCGCGCCGCCGCCTGCGCGGAGCAGGCCCTCGCCGTCCTGCACGGCATCGGCGGGGACTGGCGGCGCGCCAACGTCCTGACTGCCCTCGGCCGCGGTCTGCACGGCGTCGGCCAGCTCGACCGGGCGCGGGTGTGCTGGCAGGAGGCCCTGGCGGCGTACGAGGCGCTGAAGTCGCCGGAGGCGGCGGACGTACGCTCGCTGCTGGCCTCGGCGCCGGTCGGGTGAGGGCCGCGCGGGGGGGGCGCGGGTGAGGGCCGCGCGGGGGGGCGTTCATCATTCGTTTATCGCCGTGCGGCACCGTCTGTCGTGCCGGACCGTCGCGTCGGGGGGCAGACGGCTCGGTGCGACGGCCGCGTCGCTGAGCGGGGTCTCGTGGATCAGGCCACAGGACGCCGCCTAAGGTGAACGGCCGTGCGGGAGCCGCCCGGCAATCCACGGGGGTACTGCCGGGCGGTCCCGCTCCCATCCGTTGCGTCACGCTTCTTTTCTTTCCTAGGAGTCACTTCATGGCCGACAACACCGGCGCCGTCAAGCCCGCCGACTTCCACGCGACGAGCGAGAAGGCGGAGACCCCGGCGGTCATCGCCGACACCCGACCGGCCGCGGACGCGGCGGGCGAGGAGATCGCCGCCAAGGACTTCCACGCCACGACCGAGCCGCTGAACAAGCCGGCCGACTTCCACGCGACCGGCGAGACGGCCTGACACGAGCCACATTCGGCGGGGATCGGCCGCGGCGGCGCGGAGGGGGCGCCGCCGCGGCCGAGGCGTACGGGGGAACCCCTTCAAGGCGCCCGCAGCTCCCCCTTCAGCACCTTGCCGCTCGCGTTGCGGGGCAGTTCGCGGACGAACTCCACCGACCTGGGCACCTTGTAGTTCGCCATCTCGCGGCGGGCCCAGGCGATCAGGTCGTCGGCCGTCGACACCGCGCCCGCTCGCCGGACCACGTACGCCCTGCCCACCTCGCCCAGCCGGGGATCGGGGACGCCGATCACGGCGACGTCGGCCACGTCCGGGTGCAGCCCGAGGAGTTGCTCTATCTCCGCCGGGTAGGCGTTGAAGCCGCCGACGATGAACATGTCCTTGATCCGGTCGGTGATGCGGAGGTTGCCCGCGGCGTCCAGGACGCCCACGTCCCCGGTGCGCAGCCATCCGTCCGGGGTCAGCGCCTGCGCCGTGGCCGCCGGGTCCTCGTAGTAGCCGCGCATGACGTTGAAGCCCCGCACGAGCACCTCGCCCGGTGCTCCCGGGGCCGGCTCGGCGCCGCGGTCGTCGACGACCTTCACCTCGGTGCCCGGGATCGCCCGGCCCGAGGTGGCGGCGACGACGTCCGGCTCGTCGCCCCTGCGGCACATCGTGACGATGCCGCTCGCCTCCGACAGGCCGTACGCCGTCAGCACCGTCGCCACGCCGAGTTCGCCCCGCAGCCGTTCCACCAGGCGCAGCGGGACCACCGCCGCGCCCGTCACCACCAGCCGCAGCGCCGAGAGGTCGTACTGGTCGCGGGCGGGGTGGTCCAGGAGGGACTGGTGCAGCGTCGGGGGGCCGGGCAGCACCGAGACCCGCTCCGAGGCCACGTGCGCCAGCACCGCGTCCACGTCGAACACCGGCTGCGGGATCATCGTCGCGCCCCGCATCAGACAGGCGATCACGCCCGCCTTGTAGCCGAAGGTGTGGAAGAAGGGGTTCACGATCAGATAGCGGTCGCCGCGCCGCAGCCCCGCCAGGTCGGTCCAGATCCCGTACGCCCGCAGGGTCTGGGCGTGCGTGATCACCGCGCCCTTGGGGCGGCCCGTCGTGCCCGAGGTGAAGACGATGTCCGAGGGCTGGTCGCCGCGCACCGCGTTCGCGCGCCGGCGGACCTGCCCCTCTCCCACGCCCTCCCCGCTCGCCAGGAAGTCCTTCCAGGTGCGGAAGTCGACCGGGGCGTCGTCCGACAGCACGACCACCTGCTCCAGCGCGGGCAGACCCGCCAGCGGCCCCGCCCCGGGCCCCTCCCCGGCCGCGCGCCGCAGCGACGCCACGTACGAGGCCCCGAGGAACGTGCCGGTCACGAACAGCAGTCTGGCGCCGCTCCTGCGCAGCACGTCGGCCGCCTCGGCGCCCTTGAAACGCGTGTTGACCGGCACCAGCACCGCGCCGGCCGACACCGCGCCGAGGGCCGCGACCATCCACTCCAGACAGTTCGGGGCCCAGATGCCGACCCGGTCGCCCGCACCGACCCCGTTCGCCAGGCAGGCCGCCGCCGCGCGCTCCACGCGGGCGCCGAGTTCGGCGTACGAGATCCGGGTGCGGCCCTCCACCACCGCCTCGGCCTCGGCGTACCGCTCGGCCGCCGCGCGCACCAGGCCCGGGATGCTGCCCCACTCCACGTCACCGCGCATCACGCGCCTCCCCGCCAGTAGCTGACTACCCGTCAGATTAGCGGTAGCCTGACGGACTGTCAGCCGCCATATCGCATTGCGGAGGTGCGCGCAGCGTGACCCTCAAGGACGCCACCGCCATCGTCGGCATCGGCCAGACCCCGTTCGCCAAGCACCTCCCCGAGTCCGAGAAGGCGCTCGCCTGCCGGGCCGTCCTCGCCGCCCTCGACGACGCCGGAATCGCGCCGGCCGAGGTCGACGCGCTCGCCTCCTACACGATGGAGGAGACGGACGAGGTCGAGCTGGCCAAGGCCGTCGGCTTCGGCGACCTCACCTTCTTCAGCAAGGTCGGCTTCGGCGGCGGCGGTTCGTGCGCCACCGTCGCGCACCTCGCCGCCGCGATCGCCGCCGGACAGGCGACGGTGGGCGTGGCCTGGCGCTCGCGCAAGCGCGGCAGCGGACCGCGCCCGTGGACGAACACGGCCGTCCAGCTGCCCACCCCGGCCCAGTGGACCCGGCCCTTCGGGCTGCTGCGGCCCGCCGACGAGATAGCCATGCTGGCCCGCCGCTACCTGCACGAGTACGGCGCGACCCGCGACCACCTCTTCAACGTCGCGCTCGCCTGCCGCAACCGGGCCAACCAGAACCCGGCGGCGATCATGTACGAACGTCCGCTCACCCGCGAGATGTACATGACCGCCCGCTGGATCAGCGAGCCGCTCTGCCTCTACGACAACTGCCTGGAGACGGACGGGGCGTTGGCCTGCGTGATCGTCAGCAGGGAACGGGCCGGGGACTGCCGGCGGCGGCCCGTCTACGTGCACTCGGCCGCCCAGGGCCTGCCCGCCCAGCACCACGGCATGGTCAACTACTGGAACGACGACCCGCTCACCGGCCCCGCCTGGACCGCGGCCAGGCACCTGTGGAAGCACGCCGACCTCACCCCCGCCGACGTCGACGTCGCCCAGATCTACGACGCCTTCACCCCCCTCGTGCCGCTCTCCCTGGAGGGGTACGGCTTCTGCGGCCGCGGCGAGGGGGGCGCCTTCACCGAGGGCGGCGCCCTGGAGACCGGCGGACGGCTGCCGATCAACACCGGCGGGGGCGGACTGAGCGAGGCCTATGTGCACGGCTTCAACCTGATCAACGAAGGCGTCAAGCAGCTGCGCGGGACCAGCACCGCGCAGGTCCCGGACGCCGCCACCTGCCTCGTCACCGCCGGCGAGGGCGTCCCGACCTCCGCCCTGCTGCTCAGGAACTGAGAGCCCGAGGAGTTGACCCCACGATGCTCACCCCCGTCACCGACCCCGACGGCGCCCCCTTCTGGCGGTACGCCGCCCAGGGCGAGCTCCGCGTCCAGGCCTGCGCCGACTGCGGCGAGCCCCGCTTCCCGCCCCGCCCCTGCTGCCCGCACTGCCGGTCCTTCGCGAGCGAGTGGCGGCCGGTTTCCGGGCGCGGGCGGATCTGGTCCTACGTCGTCCCGCACCCGCCCCTGCTGCCGGAGTACGCGGCACAGGCCCCCTACAACGTGATCGTCGTCGAGCTGGCCGAGACGCCCCGGATACGGCTGGTGGGGAACCTGGTGAGCGGCCCGGGAGCCGCCCTGGACTCCTTTCCCCCCGACCGGATCCGGATCGGCGCCCGCGTCCAGGTCGTCTTCGACGGCGAGGGGCTGCCGCAGTGGGTTCCGGAGCGGCCGTGAACGTGCTCCTCGACGTCGACGAGGACACCGGCGTCGCGGTCGTCGCCCTCGACCGGCCGGAGAGGCTCAACGCCATCGACCTGGCGACGGCGGGCGAACTCCGGGACGTCTGGCGGGAGTTGCGCTGCGACGACCGGGTCCGGGCCGTCGTCCTGACCGGCGCCGGAGGGCGGGCGTTCTCCACCGGGATCGACCGGGACGCCGTCGTGCCGCAGCCCGGCTCCCCCTACATGCAGGACGATCCGCTGCTCACCGTCGGCCCCAAGGCGAACGACCTGTGGAAGCCGGTCGTCGCCGCCGTGGAGGGCATGGCCTGCGGAGGCGCCTTCTATCTGCTCGGCGAGTGCGAGTTCGTCGTCGCGGGCGCCGACGCCGTCTTCTTCGACCCGCACACCACGTACGGGATGGTCAGCGCGTACGAGTCGGTGCTCCTGGCGCAGCGCATGCCGTACGGGGAGGTCGCGCGGATGATGCTCATGGGCACGGCGGAACGGGTCTCCGCGCGGCGCGCCCACGAGGTCGGCCTGGTCTCCGAGGTCACCGAGCCAGGCGGCGCGTTGAGGGCGGCGGTCGCCTGCGCCGCCGTCGTCGCCGGGTATCCCCCGACCGGCGTCCAGGGCACGGTGCGGGCCCTGTGGGCGGCGAAGGACGCGGCCCGCGCGTGGGCGTTCGCCCAGGCGCCCCACCTCATCGCCCTGGGCAACCTGCCGAGCGAGAGACAGCGGGAACTGTTCACGGGCCGACCGGCACAGAAGCCCCGCATCCGCTGAATCATCGTGACGCTTCCCGTCCCCCTTCTCCCCGTTCTCTCAGGAGGTCAGCGGGTTGCCGGACCCTTGTGGGCAAGGGTCCGGCGAGCCCGGAACGCGGTCGGCGACCGGGGTCGGTCGCCTCAGGGACGGGGGCGTCGCGCCTTCAACTCGTCTATGAAGGCCGTCCAGGGGGCCGCCCCGAAGCACAGCGCCGGCCCCTGCGGGGCCTTGCTGTCACGGACCGGGACGACGGCCCGGAACCCGTCGGCCACCTCCACGCAGTCGCCCCCCGCTTGATTGCTGTAGCTGCTCTTGCGCCAGGCGACGCCGTTCGGATCGGGACGGGAGATTCGCGCCACGGTAGTTGCCCTCCATCGTGGACCGGATCATGTCCAATGACATGATCGGGGGCAGGGCTGCCGCCCGCAGCCGATCGTAAATCACCTTGTAGCGGCTGACATCAGCTGTTTCTTCGATGAGTTGGCCGTAGTCCGCACCCTCCGTGTAGGCCACTTCCGAGCCGTCCGGCAGGGTCAGGATCGTCAGCGAGCCGCCCATCGCCTCGTGGCCGCCTTGGGCGAACGGCAGTACCTGCACGGTGATGTGACGTGCTGCCGCCGCGTCGAGCAGTCGCGCCAACTGCTTCCGCATCACGGCGTCGCCGCCGATCGGACGCCTCAGCACTGCCTCGTCCAGGATCACCCACAGCTCCGGCCTGCCGGGCGAGCTCAGCCGTTCCTGCCGTCCCATACGGGCCGAGACGCGCTCCTCCAACTGCTCCTCGCCATCCAACAGAGCGTCCAGGCTGAGCACCGCCCGCGCATAGTCCTCCGTCTGCAACAGGCCCGGCACCACGTGCGCCGCGTACTGCCTGATGGCCACCGCCCGCGCCGAGTACTCCATGAACCGCCGTGACCAGTCCGGAAACGCCTCCCGGTACACGTACGGCCACAGCTGCACGAGCAGGTCGTCCGCGCCGAGGACGGCGTCCAGGGCACGCGCCAGCTCCAGCGTCGGCTTCGCTCCGGACGCCCGCTCGATCTGGGTGATCCGCGTGCTCACCACGTGCGTCCGGTCGCCGAGCTCGGCCTGGGTCAGGCCCGCCGCCGTACGGAGTCTGCGTACCCGTGCGCCGAAGAGGGCCGCCATCGACACGCTGGGATCAATTCCGTTGGCCAAAGCGTCACTTCCGTTCCTTACGGGGTGAAAAGTAAGGCTGTGTCACCTGTCGAGCGTAGGGCGATCGGCCGACTCTTGAGCACGGAACGTGACGACTCGTACACGCCGCGAGGCGGGCCGGGTTCGGCAGAGGACACGGAAGACAAGGACGGACGAGCCGTGCTGACAGGAACGACCGCTTCGGAGCACGAGCCATGCGAACTGCCCGCGTTCGGGCAGCGGTTCGCCCCCACCCCGCGAGGCGCGCGGCTCGCCCGGCGGTTCGCCGTCCGGCGGATGGAGGAGTGGGGCCACCCGCCGGGGTCGGACGCGTCCTGCGCGGTCGCCCTCGTCGTCGGCGAACTCACGGCGAACGCGGTGCGGCACGGCCGGGTCCCCGGACGCGGCTTCGGCCTCCGACTCGTCCTCGACGCCGCCGCGGGCCTGGTGCGCGTCGAGGTGGCCGACGCCGCCTCCGCGAGCCGGCCGCCCGCCGTCGCACCCTCGCCGTCTCCTGAGGGCGAGTCCGGTCGAGGACTGCTCCTGGTGGACGCGCTGGCCGTGCGATGGGGGACGGCTCCCCGGCTGCCCCTGGGCAAGACCGTGTGGGCGGACGTGCCCGTGGCGGAGGCGTCGGTCCGGTGAGAGACGTCCGGTCGGTTCGCCGGTGCGTGGGGTTCCGGGCTGCGAACCTGAGACGTCGCCCCCGTCGGTCCACAGGGCCGGCTCAGTACATGCCTGTCACGGTCATGTCACCGCCGGGGGGCCGGGCCGTCCCCGGCGGGGCGGCCGCGAAGGGGCGGCCGCGGTGACGCGCGCCGCGGTGGGCGGCTCACGCCGTCCGCGCGGTGCCCGTGCCCTTCTCCGCGTCCAGCGCGTACACACAGCGGTCCTTGCTGCACGCGTACACGACGCCGTCACGGACCACCGGGGAACCGGTGATCTCCCCGCCGGTGGCCAGCTTCCAGCGCAGCCGGCCGTCGTCGGCCTTCAGGGTGTACAGCAGGTGGTCGGTGGAGCCGAAGTGGATACGGCCCTCCGCGACCGCCGGGGCGCCCACGATGTCGCCGCCGGCCTGGAAGCGCCACTTGGGCGTGCCGGTGACCGCGTCCAGGGTGTAGAGCCCCTTGCCGCTGCCGACGTGGACATGGCCGGCGGCCACCAGCACGGGGTCGACGGAGGAGCGGGCCTCGGTGGCGATGCGCCAGCGGTCGCGGCCGTCGGCGGCGTCGATGGCGTACACCGTGCCGAGGTAGTCGGCCAGGTAGACGCCGCCGCCGGTGACCGCCGGGCCGGGAACGAACGCCGGCGGGGACAGGAAGACGGCCGGCGCCTCGAAGTGCCAGCGCACCATGCCGCTCGCGATGTCGACGGCGAGGACGCGGGTGCCGGCCGAGAGGTAGACGTAGCCGTCGGGGGCGGGGGTGACACGGACCGGGACGCCGCCGCAGGAGGCCGTGTCGCCGATGGGGTACGCCCAGCGCTCCTCGCCGGTGCGGGCGTCCAGGGCTCTCAGACGGGCGTCCTGCCAGACGAAGACCGTGCCCTCGTGCAGGACCGGCCCGGCCTCCGGGGACTCGAAGTCGGTCTGGCAGCCGGAGATCTCCCAGAGCTTGTGCCCGTTGGAGGCCTCCCAGCCCTGGACGCCGCCGCCGCGCGTGCCGGTGACGACCGTGCCCCGCTCGGCCTTGAGCGAGTACACCCAGGCATCCGTCGACAGCCGCCACAGATCGGCGCCCTCGCGGGCGTCCAGGGCGAACAGCGTGGGCCCGTCGGAGGCGTGGACGCGGCCGTCCGCGACCGCCATCGACCAGGCCACGTCCCGGGTCTTGAAACGACGGCGACCGGTCGCCACGTCCAGGGCGTGCACCTCGAAGGAGGTCACGTACACCAGGTCGCCGGCCACCGACGGCGTCCCCCACACGTCGTTCGACATGCGGAAACGCCAGGGCCGCCAGCCCGCCGGGGTCTCCGCGGGCGCGCCCTGGGCGGCCGGGAGCGCCGTGTCGGCGCCGTTGACGCCGGGGTGCAGACGGGACCAGTTGGCGACCAGGCCGGGCTCGGCGAGCGGCGCCTTCACGGCGGCCGTGGCGCGCACGTCGGCGACGCGCGGACCGGGCCCGATCGGCACGGCCGCGCCGGCCAGCCGGATGGGGCCGGTGTCGGGGGCGCCGACGGCCACGGGCGGCTGGACCGGCCGGGCGAGCACCACCGGATCGTGGCGCGGCGGAGGCGGCACGTTGCCGCGGCCCAGCCCCACGCCACCGCCACCGCCGCCGCCACCGCCGCTGCGGGGGCTCACGGGGGCCGGCTTCGCCTGCCGGCCGCCACGGCGGGTCTCGATGAGGGCGACCGCCTTCTCGGGCAGCCACGCCGAGGCCGTGCCGCTGTCGTCGGAGCCGGAGCCGAAGAGGTGGGGGGCGAGCTGGGCCTGCAGGTCGGCCGGGTTGGGCCGGGCCGTGGCGTCCATCTGCATACAGGACTCGATGAGCGGGCGCAGCTCGTCGGGGAGGCCTTCCAGGTCCGGGCCCTCGCGCAGCAGCATGAAGACCGTCTCGACCGGGTTGGCGCCGTGGAAGGGCGGGTGGCCGGTGGCGGCGAAGACGAGCATCGAGCCGAGCGAGAACACGTCGCTCGCGCCGGTGACGCTCCGCGAGTCCTTCGCCTGCTCGGGTGACATGTAGGCGGGCGTGCCGACGGCCACGTTCGTCATCGTCAAACGGGTGTTCGAGACGCCGGAGGCGATGCCGAAGTCGATCACCCGGGGGCCGTCCTCGACCACGAGCACGTTGGACGGTTTCAGGTCACGGTGGACCAGCCCCGCGCCGTGGATCGACTGGAGGGCCTCCGCGACGCCCGCCGCCAGCCAGCGCACCGCCTGGGCCGGCATCGGCCCGCAGTCGTTCACTATCTCTTCGAGGGAGGGCGCGGGAACGTACGCGGTGGCCAGCCACGGCACGGCGGCGCGCGGATCGGCGTCGACGACCGCGGCCGTGTAGAAGCCGGAGACCGCCCTGGCCGCCTCCACCTCGCGCGTGAAGCGCACGCGGAAGAGCTGGTCCTCGGCGAGCTCCGTGCGGACCGTCTTGATCGCCACGCGCCGGCCCGAGGCCGAACGTGCCAGATAGACCAGCCCCATGCCGCCGGCACCCAGCCGTCCCAGCACCTCGAACGGCCCGATCCGCCGAGGATCGTGCTGCGTCAGCTGATCCACCACTTGCCTGCCACCTCCCCGTACGAGCCGCGCCACCCACTTGTGTACACGGCCCCGTGCAGCGTCTCACCACCGCACCGCCATGGCGGCACGCACCCCGATTCTTCCTGGCCGGGCGGCCGGTTGCGAACCCGGGGGCAATCGGGGTGTCTCCTTCCATATGCGGGCAAAAAACCCTCACTGCGGGACGAACCCGCCGGTGAGAAGCCGTCCGGCGCCCCGTTCAGCGCTGCAGCAGCGCGAACGACGCCCCCTGATTGTCGGTGACGACCGCCACCGTGCCGTACGAGGCGGTGAACGGCCCCGCCTGCACCCGCCCGCCCAGCCGGCTCACCGCGCCCAGCGCCGCCTCGCAGTCCTCGGCGCCGAAGTGGACCAGGAAGTGCGGCGGCATCATCTCCGGGAAGACGTCGGCCACCGGGGCACGGCCGAAGTCGGGGGCCGCGCCGGGGCCGAAGAGCGCCTCGTGGAAGAGATGCCCGTAGAACGTGTTGGCGGCCTCGGTGTCGCGGGCGTAGAGCTCGGCCCAGGCGAACGCGCCGGCCCGGTGGCGCACGCCGAATCCCGGGTGGCCGTCGGGCTGCCAGAGCCCGAAGACGGCGGCCTCGGGGTCCGCGGCCAGGGCGGCGACCCCCAGCCCGCCGACCTGCATCGGGGCCGTCACCACCTGCCCGCCCGCCGCCTGGATCCGCCGGGAGGTCGCCTGTGCGTCCGGGGTGGCGAAATACACCGTCCAGACGGTGGGCATCCGGCCGTCGGTCTTGTGGGCCAGCGCGGCCACGGGCTCGCCGTCCAGCCGGGCCCACACGGAGTCGCCGTAGCCCTCCGCCCGCGCCTCGAAGGTCCACCCGAAGAGCTCACCGTAGAACCGCTTGCCCGCGTCCACGTCGGGGAGCTGCGCGTCCACCCAGCAGGGGACGCCCTCTGCGTACACCGATGCCCTGTTTTCGGCCATGGAGCCAAACTAACGGCGGTTCACGCAAGCCGCAGACCAGGCACAGCCGCCTCCGGACCCCTGCGCACCCCATTTGCAGTCGGCCGAATCGCGCTCCCATCACCCCTCGGTAAGCTGACGGCATGACAGGACAAGTGCGTACCGTCGACGGCCGCGTGGCCGGTCGGCGCGGGCAGGCGACGCGGCAGAAGCTGCTCGACTGCCTCAGCGAGATGCTCAGCTCCTCTCCCTACCGGGACGTCAAGGTCATCGACGTCGCCCGGAAGGCAGGCACTTCGCCCGCGACCTTCTACCAGTACTTCCCGGACGTCGAGGGAGCCGTCCTGGAGATCGCCGAACAAATGGCCGCGGAGGGAGCCGAGTTGACCGGACTGGTCGCCGGACGCTCCTGGGTCGGCAAGGCGGGCTGGCAGACGGCGCAGGAACTCGTCGACGGCTTCCTGGAGTTCTGGCGGAGGAACGACGCGATCCTGCGCGTGGTCGACCTGGGCGCCGCCGAAGGCGACAAACGCTTCTACAAACTCCGCATGAAGATCCTCAACTCGGTGAACAACTCCCTCTCGGACGCGGTCGCGGAGTTGCAGTCCAAGGGCAAGGTCGACAAGGACGTGAACCCGGCGGCGGTCGCCGGCGCGCTGGTCGCGATGCTCGCGGCCGTCGCCTCGCATCAGAAGGGCTTCCAGACGTGGGGCGTCAAGCAGGCTGAACTCAAGCCGAACCTGGCGCTGCTGGTGCACCTGGGCATCACCGGGAAGAAGCCGACGAAGTAGCGGCGAAGCCTGCGAGGGCGCACCACTCTTACGATCAAGTCCTGTCTGCCAGGCGGCGGTTCACCGGTTCTTCGTCCGGTCGGGCCGCCGCCTGCCGCACTATGCGGGCAGCGCCCGGTCCTTCACCACGTGCTTCATGACCAGCGTCGACGTCAGCCGCTGCACGCCCGGCAGGGTGGCGAGCCGCTCGTCGTAGAGCCGCTGGAAGGCCGCGAGGTCGGCGGTGGCCACCCTCAGCAGGTAGTCGGGCTCCCCGAACAGCCGCTGCGCGTCCAGCACGTGCTCCACCTCGCCCACCGCCCGCTCGAACTCGGCGACCGTGTCCCGGTCCTCCTGCCGCATGGAGACGAAGACCAGCGCCTCGAAGGTCAGCCCGACGGCGGCCGGCTCCACCATCGCGCGGTAGCCGCTGATCGCCCCGGACCGCTCCAGCTCCCGCAGCCGCCGGTGGCACGGAGAGACGCTCAGCCGCACCCGCGCGGCCAGCTCGGTCACCGTCAGCCGCCCGTCCTGCTGCAGCTCGGCAAGAATTTTCCGGTCGACGTCGTCCATGAGGAAGATCTTCCCTCATATCACCGTGTTCCATGAAAACATCGGGAACACTTTCGACCGCATCGCGCCTAATGTCCCCCTCATGGACTCGGGAACGCTGATTTCTTTCCTCGCCGTCGACCTGCTGCTGGTCTGCGTGCCGGGCGCCGACTGGGCGTACGTGATCTCCGCCGGGCTGCGCGGCCGCTCGGTCGGCGCCGCGGTGAGCGGCCTGGTGAGCGGATACGCCCTGCACACGGCCCTGGCGACGGCGGGCCTGGCGGTCCTGGTCGCGGGCTCGCCCGCCCTGCTCACGGGGCTGACGGCGGCGGGTGCGGCCTACCTGGTGTGGCTGGGGTGGGGAGTGCTGCGGCGGCCGGGGACGCCGCAGGCCGGGGAGACGGTCCACCCGGAGGGGACGAGCGGGACGCGGGTGTTCCTGCGCGGGGCCACGATCAGCGGACTCAACCCCAAGGGCCTGCTCCTCTACCTCTCGGTCCTGCCGCAGTTCCTGACCACGCAGGCCGGGACGGGAGGCGGGGCCGGCGGCGGGGGCGGTCACCTCCCGGTCGCCGCGCAGACGGCCGCCCTCGGCCTGCTGCACATGGCGTGCTGCGCCGCCGTCTACCTGACGGTGGGCGTCCTGGCCCGCAGGCTGCTGGGCGCCCGCCCGGCGGCGGCCCGCGCGGTCACCCGCACCTCGGGCGCGGCGATGCTGGGCATCGGGGCGTTCCTGCTGATCCAGCGGGCGTTCTAGAGCCGCCCGGCCCGGTCAGGCGGGGTCGGGGGCCTCGGTGTGAGGCGGAAGACCCGGATCTCGCGCTCCACCCGCGCCTGGTACGTCGCGTACGGCGGCCAGAAGGCCAGCAGCTCCTTCCACACCGCCGCCCGCTCCTCCCCCGCCAGGAGCCGTGCGGTCACCGGGACGTCGGCGCCCTTCCAGCTGATCTCCGCGTCGGGACGGGCGAGGAGGTTGGCCGTCCAGGCGGGGTGCCCGGTGCGGCCGAAGTTGGAGCCGACGAGGATCCAGCCCCGGCCGTCGGGCTCGGGCATGCAGGCCAGCGGCGTCCGGCGGGGCAGGCCGCTCCGCGCACCCGTCGCCGTTAGGATCACACCCGGCAGCATCTGGGCGCTGAGCAGCACCTTCCCCCGGGTGAGCCGGTGGACGGCCCGGTCGAGCGCGGGGATCACATGAGGAGCGGCCTTCGCGAAGGCGCGCGTCGAGGAGACCTTCTGCACCAGCCGGACGCCGATCACACCGTCACCTCCGTCCGGGTGAACAGAGCGGCCCGCTCGGCCGCGTGGGCGCGCAGGCGGTGCACCGGACCGAACAGCAGCTCGTCGCCGGCGGCCCGCTTGAAGTACAGGTGAGCCTCGTGCTCCCAGGTGAAACCGATCCCGCCGTGCAGCTGGACGCCTTCGGAGACGGCCAGGCGCAGCGCCTCCAGGGCCTGGGCGAGCGCGAGACCGCCGACGGCCTGCGTGACGTCGTCCGCGGCGTCGTCCGTGACGTCCTCCGTCCGGCCGGTCGCCCACGCGGCGTAGTAGGCGGCTGAGCGAGCCGCCTGGATCTGCACGTACACATCCGCCAGGCGGTGCTGCACCGCCTGGAACGACCCGATCACCCGCCCGAACTGCACCCGCTGCCCCAGGTACTCGACGGTTCGCTCCAGCGCCCGGCCGGCGGCCCCGACGGCCTCACAGGCGAGGAAGGCGGCGGCGAAGTCACCGACGCCGGCCAGGGCTCGCGGGACGTCCGCCTCCTCGTCCCCCAGCAGTTCGGCCTCCACGTGCCGCAGCTGGACGCGGGCCTGCGGTCTGGTCGCGTCGAGAGCGGTCTGCCGGGTCCGGACGACCCCGGCGGCGTCCCCCGCCACCAGGAACAGCAGGGTCCGCGACCGCACGAACCCGCCGGTGTGCGCGGCGACGACCAGCAGCCCGGCGCTGTGCCCGTCGAGCACCTGGGCGGCCTCCCCGTACAGCCGCCAGCCGTCGCCGGCCGGCCGGGCCTGCACGCCCCCCGCCCGGCCCCCGCCGGCCCACTCGCCGCCGCCCGGCCCGGTCAGGGCGAGGGCGGTGGCGAGGGCCGGTGCGGGTACGGCGAGGGCGGCGGTGAGTGTGCCGTCGACGATCGGCGGCAGCAGACGGGCGCGCTGCGCGTCGGAGCCGAGCGCGAGGATCAGGGGCGCGCCCAGGACGGAGGTCGCGAGCAGCGGGGTGGGGGCGAGGACCCGGCCGGTCTCCTCGGCGGCGAGCGCGAGGTCGGTGCGGGAACAGCCGACGCCGCCGTGGCCTTCCGGGAGCGCGAGGCCGGGCAGCCCGAGCTGTCCGGCGAGGGCGGCCCACAGGGCGGGGTCGTGTCCGGCGGGGGCGTCGAGGGCGGCGCGCAGTTCCGCGGGACCGCAGCGTTTGTGGAGCAGTTCCCGCAGTGTGCGGCGGATCTCGTCCTGTTCGGCTGTGAAGCCGGGGTCCATGGCCGCCCCTTCCTCCTGATCTGACGGTCCGTCATATTAGGAGTCCGGGAACGAGATGCACAGAGGGAGGTGGCCTCTCATGACAGCGGGGACCCGAAACGTGGCCGTCGTCGGCGTCGCACTCTCCGACTGCGGACGGGTGGACGACGCGACCCCCTACGCCCTGCACGCCCAGGCGGCCCGCCGGGCGCTGGCGGACGCGGGCCTGGGGCGGGAGACGGTGGACGGCTTCGCCTCAGCCGGCCTCGGCACGCTCGCCCCGGTCGAACTGGCCGACTACCTGGGTCTGCGCCCCACTTGGGTCGACTCCACCTCGGTGGGCGGCGCGACCTGGGAGGTCATGGCGGCGCACGCGGCCGACGCGATCGCCGCCGGGCACGCGAACGCCGTCCTGCTGGCGTACGGCTCGACGCCCCGGGCCGACATCAGGGCGGGCCGCCGCAGCGGGACCTTCGCCTTCGGCGCACGCGGTCCCCTCCAGTTCGAGGCCCCCTACGGCCACACCCTGATCGCCAAGTACGCGATGGCCGCCCGCCGCCACATGCACCGCCACGGCACGACGATCGAGCAGTTGGCGCAGGTGGCGGTGCAGGCGAGGGCGAACGCGGCGCTGAACCCCGAGGCGATGTTCCGCGACCCGATCACGGTCGACGACGTCCTGTCGGGCCCGATGATCGCCGACCCCTTCACGAAACTGCACTGCTGTCTGCGCTCGGACGGCGGGGCGGCGGTCCTGCTGGCGGCCGAGGAGTACGCACGCGACTGCCGCACGGCGCCGGTGTGGATCCTGGGGACCGGAGAGCACGTCTCGCACGCCGCGATGTCCGAGTGGGACGACTTCACGGTCTCCCCCGCGGCCACGAGCGGCCGCCTGGCCTTCGCACGGGCGGGACTGCGCCCGGACGAGATGGACTTCGCCGAGATCTACGACGCGTTCACGTACATGACGCTGGTGACCCTGGAGGACCTGGGCTTCTGCGCCAAGGGCGAGGGCGGACCGTTCGTGGAGAAGGGCCGGCTCCAGGTGAAGGGAGGGGAGTTCCCCGTCAACACGGACGGAGGCGGCCTGTCGGCCCAGCACCCCGGCATGCGCGGCCTGTTCCTCCTGGTCGAAGCGGTGAGACAGCTGAGGGGCGAAGCAGGAGCCCGACAGGTGCGGGACCCCGCCGGAAACCTCCCCCGCCACGCGGTGGCCTCGGCCACCGGCGGCTGGTTCTGCTCTTCGGGGACGGTGGTGCTGGGCCGGGGGTAAGGCTTTCGGGAGGGGCGTGCTGCCGTGCTGCCGCTCAGCCGGCCGGGGTGCGGTGGGTGACGTCGCCTTCGGCGTCCGCGTCGAGCGTGGCCGTGCCGTGGGGGCCGGTCGCGGTGACGCGGAGGGTCATGGGGCCGGTGAGGCGGGCGGCGGTGAGCTGCCAGGTGGCCGGGGTCCCGGCGCCGAGCGTGGTCCGGGCCTGTTCGACGAGGGCCGGGATGCGGTCGTAGGGAAGGGAGTTCAGGTCGAATCGCGGGACGCCGTCGACGTCCGGCGCGAACACCACCGACACGATCCGTTCCTGGACGACGACGGTGATGGCGCGGGTCCCGCCCGTGCCCCGGCCCTTGGTCAGGGACGCGACCGCGCGGCGCAACTCCCCTTCGTCGAGCAGGGACTGCCGCGGTCCGACCGTGACCGTGCCGGTCATCGACGTGGACGTGACCGTGGTGGACGAGGACGTGGTCGACGAGGACGACGACGTGGAGACGGACGGCTCGGCGGTGGCGGACGGCCGCCCGGAGACGTCGGAGCCGAAGGCGTCGAAGGCGTCGAGCAGTTCGCCGCGGAACGGCACGACCACGACGGCCGCCGCGAGCAGCAGGCCGACGAAGCGGACGGCGGCGTACTCGAATTGCGCCGACGGGCTTTGCGCGAGGGCGGACTCCGGCGCGGAGTCGATCGCCGCGTCGGCCGCGCGGGCCGCCCACTCCGGCTCCGGCTGCTCGACGATCTTCGTCCGCCACGGCCGGTCCGGCGGGTACGCGACCACGACCGTGCCGCGCGGCCGGTACGCGGGGAGATCGACGAGGTTGACGTGCAGGCGCGTCTCCACCCGGAAGGCGGGCGCCCCGTCCGGCGCCACGGTGAGGACGAACAGGAGCGGCACGTTCCCGGTGTCGCTCGACTCCGCGCGCACGCTCTCGATCCTGGCGAGGGCGGTGACCGGCACGACGGCCGCCTGCCGGGCCCGCCGCGGCCTGCCCGCCACGTAAGCGATCACGCCGGCCGCCAGGGGCAGTCCGAGCCCGGTGTGGAAGAGGGGGCCGTTCTCGACGACGTAGCCGACCCCCAGCGCGGCCAGCGTCCCGCCGCCCACGGCGCCGGCCAGGAACCCGCGAACGAGTCGGGGCGAGTCGTCGCGGACGGGCGCTGCCTCGTCGGTCTCCGTGCCGCCGGTGATCGTCATGACGGCGATTGTGCCGCGCCCGGGTGACCGCAGGAAGACCGTGCGGCGGCGGTCACCGGTCCCGCGAGGGACGGCAGAAGACGGACGGCAGAAGCCGGACGGCAACTTTTCCGCGTCCGGCGGCCACTTGCAGTCGGCAGGCGCCGCTTCTGCGAAGCCGTCTGCCGGACGTGCTCCGCCGACTCGCGTAAGGATCCCTCCGTGGCAACCTCCTCGCACCGCCGTTCCCGCCGCCCCGACCGGCGCACGGGCCGGCGCGTCCCCGTCGTCACCGTGGTGGCCGTGGCCGCCGTCGCGCTCCTGGTGTCCCTGGTCGTGGCCTTCCGCCCCGGCGGCGGGGGTGACGACGGAGCACGGGCGGTCGAGCCGGCGGCCGGGGCCGCGGCGAACGGGACGCCCACGGCGAGCCCGGCGGCGACGGCGTCCCCCACTTCCTCTCCGTCCCCGTCGTCGTCGCCGTCGCCGAAGTCCTCGAAGGCTTCCGGCAGCCCGAGCCCGACCGGCACGGGCCCGGCCACGCCGTCCGCGGCCAAGCCCGTCGCGCCCGCCGCCCGCACGGCTTCCGGGACGGCGTCTTCGGCCGGACGCATCCGCCCCGGGAGGACCTACACCGGCGTCGCCACCGCCTATGACATCGGCGACGGCAACGGCGCCTGCTCCTTCGGCCCGACGTCCGACGTCATGACCGCGGCGATGAACACCGCCGACTACGACACGTCCGAGGCGTGCGGCGCGTACGTGTCCGTCCGCGCGGCGAGCGGGGCGTCCGTGACGGTCCGGATCACCAACGAGTGTCCGGCGCCCTGCGCGGCGGGCCAGATCGACCTCAGCCAGCAGGCCTTCGCCAAGCTCGCGCCGCTCGTGACGGGCCGGATCCCGATCACGTGGAGCCTGCTGAGCCCGGCCACGTCCGAGACGATCTCGATCCGCTACAAGACCGGCTCCTCCCCGTACTGGTGCGGCATCCAGGCGATCGGCCACCGCAACCCGCTGGCCCGCCTGGAGGTCCGCACGAGCGCCGGCTGGACCCGGCTGGCGCGCACCGGCTACAACTACTTCCTCTCCGAGCACGGCGCCGGCTGCGGCAGCCCGATCAGGCTCACCGACGTCTACGGCGAGCAGCTCACGGTCGAGGGGATCGCCGTCCGGGCGAACGTGGTGCAGCCGACCCGGCTCCAGTTCGCCCGGCACTGACCCGATACTCGGTGCATGGCCAAGGATCTGCATGATCTGCATGAACTGCTGAGGACGCTGCGGGTGTGGGACCCGGAGGTGACGGAACTGCCGCCCTTCGACCCGGCGTCGGCGCCCGCCGAACCGCTGCCCCTCTTCACGGAGTGGTTCGCACAGGCGGTCGCGGCGGGCGAGCGGGAGCCGCACACCACGACCCTCGCCACCGCCGGCGAGGACGGCCTGCCCGACGCCCGGATCGTGATGCTGCACGGCGCGGACGCGGACGGCTGGTCCTTCGCGTCCCACGCCACCAGCCGCAAGGGCCGCCAGCTCGCCGCCCGTCCGTACGCGGCGCTCACCTTCTACTGGCCCGTGCTCGGCCGCCAGGTCCGGGTGCGCGGCCCGGTCTCGTCCGCTCCCTCCGAGGAGGCCCAGGCCGACCTGCACGCCCGCTCCACCGGCGCCCTGGCCGCCGCGCTGACCGGCAGGCAGAGCGAGATCCTGGCCTCGCCGGAGGAGCTGGCGAAAGCCTCGGAGGCCGCCTGGGAGAACGCCCGCCGCGACCCGACGGCGAAGTCCTCGACCTGGACCCTGTACCGACTGCGCCCGGACGAGGTGGAGTTCTTCCAGGGCGACGGCGCCCGCCGCCACACCCGCCTGAGCTACCACCGCTCGGCCGACTCTTGGACCACCCACCTCCTGTGGCCCTGAGGACACCCCCGGAAGCGGCCCGAGGCACGCCGCTCCCCGCCTCCTCGCCTCCCTACGTGAACTCGTGCACCGCGAAGTCCGCCACCGGGCGGTAGCCGATCCGCTGGTAGAGGCCGTTGCTCGTCGGGTTCGACAGGTCGGTGAAGAGGAGGACCTCCGCCGCGCCCGAGGCCCGTGCCGCACGGCTGACCTCGGCCGTGGCCGCGCCCGCGTAGCCCCGGCCGCGCAGCTCGGCCGGGGTGTAGACGGGGGCCACCCTGATCTGGCCGGCCACCTCGGGGGTGGCGCCGGCCATGGCGACGGGGGCGCCGTCGGGCGTCTCCCAGAGGGTGATTCCGCCGTAGGAGAGGCGGGAGTCGGCCCACGCGCCGCCGTCCTGGGCGGGGTGCCCGCCGACCTGGGCCGAGAACTCCTCGTACCAGCGCACCAGCAGGTCCCGGTCGGCCGCGGCGGCCACCCGCGCCCGGCCCGCGGGGGCGGGCTCGGGCGGTGTCAACTCACCGAGCCGGTACAGGCGTTGCCGCTCCGCCACGCGGGACTCGGAGCCCGTTCGCCGTTGCCACGCCCGGGCGAAGGCGGTCGCGGTGTCGCGGTCGGCGGAGACGCCGGGGAGCCGGTGGCCGGCGGCGGTGAGCGTCGTGGCGAGGGCGTCGGCCTCCTCCTCCGTGAGGGACGTGAGGCAGATCCCGTGCGGCGGCGTGCGGAAGAACGCCCCGCGGACCCCGTCGCCCGGCCCGGTCCCGCCCAGCACGCCGAAGACGGGGTCCTCCTCGCCGTACACGTGCGGGCCCCTGCGCAGCAGGCTGTCGACGACGGTCAGCGGGACCGTGTGCAGGGCCGGCCGGGAGGCCAGGAACTCGCCGGCGAGGCCGAGGAACTCGTCGAGGTCATGGGTGAGATGCCAGTTGCCGGGGCTGTCGGGGCTGTCAGGGCTGTCAGGGCTGTCAGGGCTGTCAGGGCGCATGCCCCATCCTTGCGCGTGGGGGCCGTGCGGCGCCTGCCGATTACCGTGCCCTCACGGGAACTCCGGCTCCGGGTCCGTCGCCAGGCGGGCGTGCAGGTGGGCGTCGCGGAAGGCGTCCCGGCGGTCCGCCTCCCACATCGCACCGCGCAGGGTCCCCTCGTACCGGAACCCGCAGCGCTCGGCGATCCGGCAGGAGGCGCCGTGACCGAGCGCATGGCCCAGCTCCAGTCGGTGCAGGCCGACTTCGGTGAACGTCCAGCGCGCCGCCAGCAGCAGGGCGCCGGTGGCGACGTGCCGGCCGCGCGCCTCCGGCAGGACCCAGTAGCCGACCCGGGCGAAGCTCAGCACCCGGTCGATCATGTTGACCGAGACCTGCCCGAGGATCGTGCCGTCCGCCGCGTCCGTGACGCAGAACGGCAGGGCGTGCCCGGCGGCGGCGTCCGCGTTCTTGCTCTCCAGGGAGGCCCGGGCGCCGGCGGTGTCGGCGATCGCCCGCAGCGGCGTGTTCCAGCGGCGGAACTCCGGGTCGAGGTGCCCGCGCAGCAACGCCTCCACGTCGGTGGCCGATCCGGGGTCCCAGGCGCGGAGCCGGAGGCCGTGGCCGTCGAGCACGGGAATCGCGTGGGGCGCGGAGAGGGACTCGCGGGTATCGGTCATCCGATCATTGAACACCCGTCCGGGCGGGCGGCGACGGGGGCGGGGCGGCGGCCGCCGCGCGGAACACCGGCGCCCCGTCCCGGAAGGCGACCGTCAGCGCCATTCCGATGCGCGGCTCGGCGTCCCCCACCAGTTCGGTCGACATCCGCGGCCCCTCGGCCAGGTCGACCACGGCCGCGACGTAGGGCGTGCGCCCGCCGAAGGGCGGCAGGTCGTTGCGGTGGACGACGGACCAGGTGTAGAGGGTGGCCAGGCCGCTCGCGTCCTCCCAAACCACGTCCTCGCTCCAGCAGTGCGGGCAGAACTCGCGGGGGTAGTGGTGGGCCCGCGCGCAGGCTCCGCACCGCCGGATCAGCAGCCGGCCCTCGGCGGCGGCGTCCCAGTACGTGCGGGTGAAGGCGTCGGCCTCCGGGACGTCGTACCGGGCGACCGCCATCAGAACCACCCCAGCGCGCTGTCCAGGGACCACGTCTGCCAGGCCATGCCGCCCAGCGCCACGGCCGAGATCAGCGCCATCATCGAGTTCTGTCCCTGCTCGGCCCAGTCGTGGATCATGAGGACGAGGTAGAGGAGGTTGAGGAGCAGGCCGCCGGCCAGCGCGACCGGGGTGAGGAAGCCGGTGATCAGCCCGAGCCCGAGCGCCAGTTCCGCGTACACCACCACATAGGACATGGCGCGCGGACGCGGCTGCACCACCACGGCGAAACCGGAACGGACCGTGTTCCACCGGTGCTTCGCCGCGACGTCCGCCGCCCAGGCGATGCCGGCCCCCTCGGACCAGGCCTTCTTGTCCTTGTGCCGCCAGCTCTCCAGCCACCACAGCCCGAGTCCGATCCGCAGCACCGCCAGCCACTCGGCCCCGTCGAGCCAGATCGCATCCATGAATCTGACGGTACGTCAGATCGATGGTTCCCGGAACCCCGCGCGTCCCCGGCGGACGACTCCCGCCCGCCCGCCACGCGCCGTCCGCCCGCGGTTCGTCCGCCGCGGCTCGTTCGCGCAGGCCCCCTCTCCCCTGCCGGCCGTCACCGGTCGCCCCCACCCCTCACCCGTCCCGCACGACGAAGTGGTCTACGTCACCGGTTCCGCCCTCCTCTCCCCCACACGTGATCGATCCGCAACCAATTCCGGTCTTGACCGAGACCCATCAACCGCGCGCGTGATTACGCTCGCGCTCATGGAAGACTCCGCACCGCGCCCGGCCCCCCGGGCGATCACCTCCGCGAACCCGGCCGACCCTCCCGTCTATGTGATCGGCGGCGGTCCCGGCGGTCTCGCCACCGCGTACGCGCTGCGTGCCCTGGGCATACGCGCGGTCGTCGTGGAGCGGGCCGACGCGGTCGGGGCGTCCTGGCGGCGGCACTACGACCGGCTGCACCTGCACACCACGCGGCGGCTGTCCGCCCTGCCCGGGCTGAAGATGCCGCGCCGGTTCGGACGGTGGGCGGCCCGCGACGACGTGGTGCGCTACCTGGAGAAGTACGCCGAGGTCCATGAGCTGGAGATCGTCACCGGCGTCGAGGTCTCCCGGGTCGAGCGCACCGCGGACGGCGCCGGGTGGCTGCTGCGCGCCACGGGCGGCCGTGAGCTGGTCGGCTCGGCGGTCGTCGTGGCCACCGGCTACAACCACACCCCGTACCTGCCGGACTGGCCGGGCCGCGAGGAGTTCACCGGCGAGCTGACCCACGCCGGCGCCTACCGCAACGGCGCCTCCTACGCCGGGCGGGACGTCCTCGTCGTGGGCGTCGGCAACACCGGCGCGGAGATCGCCGTCGACCTGGTGGAGCACGGGGCCGGGCGGGTGCGGCTCGCGGTGCGCACCGTCCCGCACATCGTGCGCCGCTCGACCGCGGGCTGGGCCGCCCAGTACAGCGGCATCCTGGTGCGCCGCCTGCCCGTCGCCCTCGTCGACCGGATCTGCCGGGTGATGGCGAGGGCGAGCATCCCCGACCTGTCCGCGCACGGACTGCCGCGCCCCGACACCGGTCTCTACAGCCGGGCCAGGCAGGGCGCGATCCCGGTTCAGGACGTCGGCCTGATCGACGCCGTGCGCAAGGGCCGGGTGGAGGTCGTGGCCGCCGTGGAGGGCTTCGAGGACGGCGGCAAGGTCGTGCACGCCGACGGGACCCGGATCTCCCCGGACGCGGTCGTCGCGGCGACCGGATACGTCCGCGCCCTGGAGGGCCTGGTCGGCCACCTCGGCGTGCTCGACGACCGGGGCAGACCCGTCACCCACGGCGCCCGCGCCTGCGAACAGGCCCCCGGCCTCTACTTCACCGGCTTCACCACCCCGATCAGCGGCACGCTCCGCGAGCTGTCGATCGACGCGGAGAAGATAGCGAAGGCCGTACGCCGCGCCCGCCGGTGACCGGCGGCGGCCCGAGCGCGTGACAGCAGCCCGAGCCTGTTACTGTCGGTAACTTCCTTGATTTCACTGCCCGTTACATCTGTGTCAGATGTGCCGGGAGCGTTGTCGTGCGCCCGCGTGCGGAGCCAGAATGTGAGCCCTGTTCACCTTTTCGGCTCCACCTCTCGCTCCTGAAGCCCGACGGAGGACGCACGTGGCAAGTGAAAGACAGCCCACCCCCAGGATGTCCCGCCGCTCCCTGCTCGGCCGCACGGCCGCGGTGGCCGCCGGCGCCACCGCGCTCGGCGCGACCGCCGCGGGCCCGGCCGCCGCGGCCACCCGGGAGGTGGACGTCGCGATCGTCGGCGCGGGCCTCGCCGGTCTCACCGCGGCCCGCGACCTGGTCGCCGCCGGCCGCACGGTCGCCGTCCTGGAGGCCCGCGGCCGGGTGGGCGGCCGGGTCGTCAACCTGCCCCTGGCGGGCGGCGGGGTCACCGAGGGCGGCGGCGAGTTCATCGGTCCCACCCAGGACCGCATCAAGGCGCTCGCCGACTCCCTGGGCGTCGCCACCTTCCCCACCTACAACACCGGCAAGAACCTGCTCTACAAGGACGGCAAGAAGACCCCGTACGCCACCGACGGCCTGCTCGGCTCGGTCCCCCCGGTCGACGCCGCCGGCCTCGCCAACGCGGCGATCGTGCAGGCCACGCTCGACGACATGGCCAAGACGGTCCCGGTCGACGCGCCCTGGACCGCCGCGAAGGCCGAGGAGTGGGACCGGCAGACCTTCGAGACCTGGCTGCGCGCCAACGCCGTGATCCCGTCCGCCAAGTTCCTCCTCGACGTGGCCTGCACCTCGATCTTCTCGGCCGAACCACGCGAACTCTCGCTGCTCTTCGTGCTCTTCTACATCGCCGCGGCCGGCGACGAATCGACCCCCGGCACCCTGGAACGCCTCACCGAGACCGCGGGCGGCGCCCAGGAGCAGCGCTTCGTCGGCGGATCCCAGCAGGTGCCGATCAAGCTCGCCGCCACGCTCAGCGACCGGGTGGTGCTGAACGCCCCGGTGCGCACGATCACCCGCTCCGGCGCGAAGTACGTCGTGACGGCCGACGGCGTCACCGTCACCGCCAAGAGGGTCGTCGTCGCCGTCCCCCCGCCGCTCGCGGCCCGCATCTCGTACGACCCGCTGCTGCCCGCCGCCCGCGACCAGCTCACCCAGCGCCTGCCGATGGCCTCCGTCGGCAAGGCGATCGCGATCTACGACACCCCGTTCTGGCGGGCCGACGGCCTCAACGGGCAGGTGGTCAGCGACACCGGCGTGGTCAGCTCCACCTTCGACAACTCCCCGCCGGACGCCTCCTACGGCGCGCTGATGGGCTTCATCGAGGCCGACGAGGCGCGGGCGTACGACGCGGCGAGCGAGGCGGAGGTCAGGGCGGCCGTGCTCAAGGACTACGTGACGTACTTCGGCCCGAAAGCGGCCTCCCCCACGTCGTTCGTCCTGCAACGCTGGAACAACGAGGCCTACACCCGCGGCGGGCCCGTCTCCATCGCCGCGCCCGGCGTCCTGACCCGGTACGGCCCGGCGCTGCGCGAGCCGGTCGGCGGGATCCACTGGGCCGGGACGGAGACCTCCGTCCACTGGATGGGCTTCATGGACGGGGCCGTGCGCTCGGGCGAGCGGGTGGCGGCGGAGGTGCTGGCCGCGCTGTAGGCGGCGGGCGCGGGTCCGCTGCGCGCGGGGGGCGCGGGTCCGCTGCGCGCGGGGGGCGCGGGTCCGCTGCGGGCGGGGGGCGCGGGTCCGCTCCTTTCTGTGTGCACGACCATTCCTGACGGACCGTCAGCTATGTAACCTGACAGAGCGTCAGTTACTCCACGGTCACTCACGGCAGTCACACAGGGAGCGGGCGGACCGATGCTTGGATCAACCCACGGCACCCTCACCACCGGCTCCCGCCGGGCCCGGGTCATCGCGTGCGGCGAAGAGCCCGGGCCCGCCGTCCACGGCCGGCCGGCCCAGGCGGACGACCTCGACGTCAGCGGCCGCCCGTTGTACGCGGACGTCCCCGATCTGGACCGGTTCTTCCGGCCCGGGTCCGTCGCGGTCGTCGGCGCCTCGGACGCCGAAGGACGCCCGAACACCGGCGTCACCCGGCAGCTGGTGAGCTGGGCGGAGCGGGTGGGGGCGCGGCTGCATCCCGTGCACCCCACCCGCGCGAGCGTGTTCGGCCTGCCCTGCGCCGCGTCCGTCGCCGAGCTGCCCGAGCAGGTCGACCTGGCGGTGCTGCTGGTCTCGGACCCGCTGCCGGTGATCGAGCAGCTGGCCGAGACGAAGGTGAAGTTCGCGGTCGTCTTCGCCTCCGGTTTCGCGGAGACCGGCGAGCGGGGCGCGGCCGCGCAGGAACGTCTGGCGGCGGCGGTGGAACGGTCCGGCATACGTCTGCTCGGCCCCAACACCAACCTCAACGCCTTCGAGCGGTTCCGCGACGACCTCACCGGACCGGCGATCGCGCTGATCACCCAGTCCGGTCACCAGGGCCGTCCGGTCTTCGCCCTGCAGGAGCTCGGCGTGCGCCTCTCGCACTGGGCGCCGACCGGCAACGAGGCCGACCTGGAGACCGCGGACTTCCTCTCCTACTTCGCCGAGCGCCCGGAGGTCGGTGCGATCGCCTGCTACATCGAAGGCCTCAAGGACGGCCGGTCCTTCCTGCTGGCCGCCGACCGGGCCGCCCGGCGCGGGGTGCCGGTGGTCGCGGTCAAGGTGGGGCGTACCGAGGCCGGCGCCCGTACCGCCGCCTCCCACACCGGCAAGCTGACCGGCGCGGACGAGGTCGTCGACGCGGCGATGCGCCAGTACGGGGTGATCCGCGTCGACGGCCTGGACGAACTCCAGGACACGGCGACCCTGCTGGCGCGGGCGCGGCCCCCGCAGGCCACCGGTGTGGCGATCTACTCGATCTCCGGCGGCACCGGCGCCCACGCGGCCGACCTGGCCACGGCGGCGGGCCTGGACCTGCCGGTCCTGTCCGGCGCGAAACAGGCCGAACTGCACCAGTGGATCCCCGAGTACCTGAACGTGGCCAACCCTGTCGACAACGGCGGCCACCCGGTGGGCGACCGGCGCGGCCGGAAGATCATCGACGCGATCCTCGACGACCCGGCGGTGGGCGTCCTCATCTGTCCCGTCACCGGGCCCTTCCCTCCCCTCAGCGACCGGCTGGTCCAGGACCTGGTGGACGCGGCGGAAGGGACGGAGAAGCTGGTCTGCGTGGTCTGGGGCTCCCCCGTGGGCACCGAGCCCGCCTACCGCGAGGTGCTGCTCGGCTCCTCCCGGGTGGCCACCTTCCGCACCCTGGCCAACTGCATCTCGGCCGTCCGGGCCCATCTCGACCACCACCGCTTCGTCACCGGTTACCGCTCCCCCTTCGACCAGGCCCCGCGCACCCCGTCCCCGTCCTACCGCAAGGCACAGCTGCTGATGCGGCCGGGACAGCAGCTGAGCGAGCACGCGGCCAAGCAGCTGCTGCGGGCGTACGGCATCCGCGTCCCGCGCGAACAGCTGGTGACCAGCGCGGCGGCGGCCGTGCGGGCGGCCGGGCTGGTCGGCTACCCGGTGGTGATGAAGGCGTCCGGCGCGCAGATCGCCCACAAGACCGAACTGGGCCTGGTCAAGATCGGCCTGACCTCGGCGAGCCAGGTCCGCGACGCCTACCGCGAGCTGACCGACATCGCCCGTTACGAGGACGTCGCGCTGGACGGCGTCCTGGTGTGCCAGATGGTCGAGCGGGGCGTGGAGATGGTGGTGGGCGTCACCCACGACGACCTGTTCGGGCCCACGGTCACGGTCGGGCTGGGCGGGGTCCTGGTGGAGGTCCTGCGGGACGCCGCCGTGCGCGTCCCGCCCTTCGGCGAGGACCAGGCCCACGACATGCTGGCCGAACTGCGCGGCAGGGCACTGCTGGACGGCGTCCGCGGCCGCCCCCCGGCCGACGTCGACGCGCTCGTCGAGGTCGTCCTGCGGGTGCAGCGCATGGCCCTGGAGCTCGGCGACGACCTGGCCGAGCTCGACGTCAATCCGCTGGTGGTCCTGCCCCGGGGCCAGGGCGCGGTGGCCCTGGACGCCCTGGCGGTGTGCCGGTGAAGGCCGCCCGCCCGACCACGGACGCCCGCCTGAGCAGGGCCGCCCACCCGAGCGGGGACACCCACCCGACCAGGGCCGTCCACCCGACCGGGGACGTCTGCCCGACGAGGGCCGCCTACCCGACCGGGGACACCCACCCGACCGGGGACGTCTGCCCGACCAGGGACGCTCACCCGCCGAGGGCTGCTCATCGCGATCGGGGGGACGGGGCGTGACCGCGCCCGGGCCGTCGATACGCCACCGGACCGACCGGCACGTCACCCATCTGACCCTCGACCGCCCCGAGGCCCTCAACGCCCTCACCCCCGACGGGCGCGACCACCTGATCGCGCTCCTCGGCGAGGCCTCGGCGGACCCGGGCGTGCGGGCGGTGATCCTGACCGGCGCCGGCCGCGGCTTCTGCGCGGGGGCGGATCTGCGCGGCGGCGCCGCGCGCGGCGAGCGGGTCGCCGGGGACGTCGCCCGCACCCTTCGCCTCGGCGCCCAGCGCCTGGTCGCCGCCGTCCTCGACTGCGAGAAGCCGGTGATCGCCGCGGTGAACGGCACGGCGGCCGGCCTGGGCGCCCACCTCGCGCTCGCCTGCGACCTGGTGCTGGCGGCGGAATCGGCGCGCTTCATCGAGGTGTTCGTCCGCCGCGGCCTGGTCCCCGACGGCGGCGGCGCGTACCTGCTGCCCCGCCTGGTCGGCCCGCGGCGCGCCAAGGAGCTGATGTTCTTCGGCGACGCGCTCACCGCGCCGGACGCCGAACGGCTGGGCCTGGTCAACCGGGTCGTCCCGGACGGGGAGTTGGACAAGACGGCCCGCGACTGGGCGACCCGCCTGGCCGCCGGCCCCACCCGCGCCCTCGCGCTCACCAAGCAGCTCGTCAACGCCTCCCTGGAGTCGGACCGCGCCACGGCCTTCGCCGCCGAGGCCGCCGCCCAGGAGATCAACATGACGACGAGGGACGCCCAGGAAGGCGTGGCGAGCTTCGTGGAGCGCCGCGCGACGGACTTCAGGGGGCGGTGACGGTCGGCCGGTGCGGGCGCCCGCACGGGTCCGTGCGCCCGCACCCCTTCCCATCTGACATACCGTCAGCTTCAATGAGGACATGATGGGACATGCGGGAATGGCGGCCGCCGCCGTCCGTTATCTCAGGGCGGGCCCGGTCGAGCCGCTGCCGCGCCCCGCACTGCGCTGCGTGCGCGACGACGAGCGGGCGCCCGTCGATCCGGCCGAGTTCCGGCGGGTGCTCGGGAGCTTCGCCTCCGGGGTGACCGTCGTGACCGCGCCGACGCCGGAGGGCCCCGCCGGATTCGCCTGCCAGTCCTTCTCCTCGCTCTCCCTCGATCCGCCCCTGGTCGCCTTCATGGTCGGCCGCACGTCCGCCACCTGGCCGCGCATCGCCCGGGCCGGCGTCTTCTGCGTCAACGTGCTCAGCGCCCGGCAGGGGGCGCTGTGCCGGGCCTTCGCGGTGAGCGGGGCGGACAAGTTCGCGGGCGTCGACCACGACCCGGCGCCGGTCTCGGGCGCCCCGCGCCTCGCCGGCGCGCTCGCCTGGATCGACTGCGCGATCCACGCCGTCCACACCGGCGGCGACCACCTGGTCGTCGTGGGCCGGGTGAACGCCCTGGGAACGGGCGAGGGCGCGGACGAACCGCCCCTGCTGTTCCACAGGGGCCGGTTCCTCTGACCGACGGGCTGCCCGAGGGCAGGCGCGGACCGCTCACCGTCAGCCGTCCGGCCGTCGGCGGTCGGCGGTCGGCGGTCGGCGGTCGGCGGTCGGCGGTCGGCGCTCAGTTCACGTAGTCGACGACCTGCATCATGCCCTCGTCCCCGTGCTGGAGCTGGTGGCAGTGCAGCATGGAGCGGCCGGTGAAGTCCTCGGCGCGCAGCCGGAAGGTGACCGAGCCGTTCGGCGGGACGGCGACGGTGTCGTGCCAGACCGGCGTGGCCAGCGGGCGGCTGTCCACGGCGGTCAGCAGGAAGTGGTTGGTGTGCAGGTGGAAGGGGTGATGGCTGTGGGCGCGCGAGTCGTTGACGACCGTCCACTCCTCGACCTCGCCGAGCCGTACCCGCTGGTTGACGTGGCTGGGCGAGTAGCGGCCCCAGGCGGCGTCCTTGCTGCCGCCCTGCGGGACGGCGGGCGGGGTCTCGCCGTCGCCCAGGATGCGGTAGGCGTTCGGGAAGGCGCCGGAGAAGACGTTCTCGTAACTGCGGAAGGTCAGCGCCCGGGTGCGGGTCGGCGCGGGCAGCTCGGGGGGCCGGCCGGGCAGCCGGGCCGGCAGTGACATCGTGCGGGCGGCGCCGGTGACGACGAGCGTGAGCAGGGGGTGGGAGGGGCCGCCGCCGGTGAGCTGGTAGGTGCCCGGCTTGCCGCCGCGGACCAGCACGTCGACGCGTCCGCCCATGGGGAGCGTCAGTCCGGTGGTCGCGACGGGTTCCATGAAGGTGACGCCGTCACAGGCGATCTGGTGCATCTCCTGCCCGGCCAGGTTCAGGAAGTGCGCCGTGAGCGCCCCGGCGTTGACGATCCTCCAGCGCTGGATCTCTCCCGGGGCGATGGTCAGCACGGGGTTCTTCACGCCGTTGACCAGGAACGTCGAGGCGATGGTGTCGTAGACGCCGCTGGAGGTCAGGTCCGGCACCCGGCCGCCGGACACCTTGAGTTCGCTGATGCAGACGACGACCTCCCGGGCGGCGGCGATCTCGGGCACCTCGTCGACGTCGCCGTCGACGATGAGCACGCCCGCCATGCCGCCCAGCACCTGGGTCGCGGTGGATCCGTGGTGGTGGGGGTGGTACCAGAACGTGCCGGCCGGGTGACCTGCGGGCACGTCGATGCGGCTGCGGTGGGCGGTGGTGGCTCCCGGGGCGGAGGCGGGTTCGAAGACGCGGAAGACGTTGTCCGACTCGCCCGCGGGGTCCACGTGCATGCCGTGGGCGTGCAGGTTGAAGCTGTTGAAGTGATGCGGGACGTTCATCTCCTGATGCTTCGCACCGCCGTTCGCCGGCAGCGCGTTGATCTGCGTGATCTCCAGGGAGTCCCCGGGGTGCACGCGCAGCGTCGGCCCCGGGACGGTCCCCTCGTAGGTGCGGGTGGTCACCCGGCCGACGCCGGGGATGTCCAGGTCGGTGAACCGGACGGTCAGCTCGGTCGTCAGCCGTCCCGTGGCGGGCGACGAGCTGCGGGTCTCCGGCTCGGGGAAGGGCGGGTCGGCCGCCTGCCGCGCCACCGCGGGCGGACCCGCCGCTCCCGCGGCCACGACCGCCCCGGCGGCGAGAGGCAGGCTTTTCAGTACGCCACGACGGGACAGGGCTGTCATGAGGCGCCTCCACAGGCAGCGAACGGCAGAGCAACTCGACGAACCTCACATTACGTAAGGTAGCCGCCCAGTACGTGGAGTAATCACCGGCGGGTTGCGCGCCCCGCCCCGTCGCACCGCCGTCGCCTTCCGGCCGCCGTCGCCCTCGCCGCCGCCTTCAGGCCGCGGCCGGGGCCGGGGCCGGGGCCGGGGAGCCGGCCACGACCGCGGGCCGGCGCCGGATCACCAGCGCCATCAACGCGGCGGCGGCGCACAGCGCCCCGGAGCCGTACCAGACCACGTCGTACGAGCCGAACGCGTCGCGGGCCACGCCGCCCAGGAAGGCCACCAGGGCCGCGCCCACCTGGTGCGAGGCCAGGACCCAGCCGAAGACGATGGCGCTGTCCTCGCCGTAGTGCTCGCGGCACAGCGCGAGGGTGGGCGGGACGGTGGCCACCCAGTCCAGGCCGTAGAAGACGATGAAGAAGATCATCGGCGGGTGGACCGAGGGGGCCAGCAGGAGGGGCAGGAACAGCAGCGAGACGCCACGCAGCGCGTAGTACACCGCCAGCAGCCGGCGCGCCTCGAAGCGGTCGGTGAACCAGCCGGAGGCGATGGTGCCGACCACGTCGAACACCCCGATGACGGCGAGCAGCGAAGCCGCCGCCGTGACCGGCATGCCGTGGTCGTGGGCGGCCGGCACGAAGTGGGTCTGCACCAGGCCGTTCGTCGAGGCGCCGCAGATCGCGAAGGTGCCGGCCAGCAGCCAGAACGGGCCCGTGCGCACGGCCGAGGCCAGCACCCGCAGGGTGCGGCGGGCGGCGCCCCGCACCGGCGCGGGCTTGGGCACGAACTCCCGCGCGCCGTAGGGCTTCTGACCGACGTCGGCCGGATGGTCCCGCAGCAGCAGCCACACGAAGGGGACGACGGTGAGCGCGGCCAGCGCGACCGTCACCGCGGCCGGCCGCCAGTCGTAGCGCGTGACCGTCCACGACAGCAGCGGCAGGAAGATCAGCTGGCCGGAGGCGGAGGCCGCGGTCAGGACGCCGCTGACCAGGCCCCGCCGCTCGGTGAACCACCGGTTGGTGACCGTCGCGGCGAACGCGAGCGCCATCGAGCCCGAGCCGAGGCCCACCAGCAGGCCCCAGTACAGCATCAGCTGCCAGGCGGCCGTCATCCACACCGTCAGCATCGAGCCGACGGAGATCACGGTCAGCGCCGCGGCGACCACCCGCCGGATGCCGAAGCGGTCCATCAGGGCCGCCGCGAACGGGGCGGTCAGGCCGTACAGCGCCAGATTGACCGAGACGGCCGCGCCGATCGTGCCGCGCGACCAGCCGAACTCCTCGTGCAGCGGGTCGATGAGCAGACCGGGGAGCGAGCGGAAGGCCGCCGCTCCGATGATCGTGACGAAGGTGACGGCGGCGACGAACCAGGCCCGGTGGACGCGGATGCGGGGCGGCCTGTCCTGGTTCCGTCGCCCTGCGCCTGCGGGCGGTTCGGTTGTCTGGGTCACATCATCGACCTTCGGCCACCCGCCCCGCTGAAACGAGTGGCCCGAAAGACAGCATTCACTAGGATCGGGCCATGCCTCACGATGAGCGGCCCTTCCGTCCCCACCGCGTCGTCGTCCTCGCCCTCGACGGTCTGCTCCCCTTCGAGCTGGGCATCCCGCACCGCATCTTCGGCCGCCCGAAGGACGCCGAGGGCCGGCATCTGTACGAGGTCGTCACCTGCTCCGTCCGGCCGCCGGGCCCCGTCGAGACGGACGCCGACTTCGCCGTCGACGTCGCGCACGGCCCGGAGGCCCTGGCCACCGCCGACACCGTGATCGTCCCGGCCTCCTACGAGCTCGGCCCGGTCTTCGAGCAGGGCGTCCTGACCGACGAGCTCGCCGCCGCCCTCGCCATGATCCGGCCCGGCGCCCGTCTCGCCTCCATCTGCACAGGCGTGTACGTCCTGGCCGCCGCCGGCTTCCTCGACGGCCGGCCCGCCACCACGCACTGGGCCGACGCCGAGCGCCTCCAGCGGCTCTTCCCGCGGATCGACGTCGATCCGGACGTCCTGTTCATCGACGACGGCGACGTGCTCACCTCGGCCGGCGTCGCCGCCGGGATCGACCTGTGCCTGCACATGGTGCGCCGCGACCACGGCACCGCCGTCGCCAACGACGTCGCCCGCCGCACCGTCGTGCCCCCGCACCGCGACGGCGGCCAGGCGCAGTACATCGAGCGTCCGGTGCCCGACCCGCAGCAGGCGACCACGACCGCCGCCCGCGCCTGGGCGCTGGGCCGCCTGCACGAGCCGATCCAGCTGCGTGACATGGCCGAGCAGGAGGCCATGTCGGTACGGACGTTCACCCGCCGCTTCCGTGAGGAGGTCGGCATCAGCCCGGGTCAGTGGCTCACCCAGCAGCGCGTCGAACGGGCCAGGCACCTGCTGGAGTCCAGCGACCTGTCCGTCGATCGGATCGCCCGCAACGCCGGTTTCGGCACCGCCCAGTCGATGCGCCAGCACCTACAAGCGGCTCTCGGGGTCACCCCCACGGCGTATCGCCGCACCTTCCGGACCGGCGGCGGTCAGAACGTCAGCACCGCGCGCGCCACCCGCCCCGCCTCCGCGTCCGTCGCGGCCTTCTCGAAGTCCTCCACCGGGTAGGTCCGGGTGACGAGTTCGTCGAGCAGCAGCCGGCCCTCGCGGTACAGCTCCGCGTACAGGGCGACGTCCCGCTGCGGCCGTGAGGCGCCGTACCGGCAGCCCAGGATCGACTTGTCCAGGAACAGGGAGGAGACCAGGAAGGACGCCTCGGCGGCCGCCGGGGGCACCCCCAGCAGCACCGCCTGACCGTGCCGGTCGAGCAGGTCGACGGCGGCCCGGATCAGCTCGACGCGTCCCACGCACTCGAAGACGTGGTCCGCGCCCGTCGGCAGCACCTCCCGCACGCCGTCGGCCGACGTCAGGAAGTGCGTGGCCCCGAACCGCCGCGCCGCCGCCTCCTTCGCCGGGTTCGCGTCGACGGCGACGATGCGCGACGCGCCCGCGATCCGCGCGCCCTGCAGCACGTTGAGCCCGATCCCGCCCGTCCCGATGACGACGACGCTCTCCCCGTGGCCCACCCGCGCGCGGTTGAGGACGGCCCCGACCCCGGTCAGCACCCCGCACCCGATCAGCGCGGCGGACGTCAGCGGAACGTCCTTCGGGATGCGGACCGCCTGCACCGCCTTGACCACCGTCCGCTCGGCGAAGGCGGAGTTCGCGGCGAACTGGAACAGCGGCCGCCCCGCGCGCGTGAACGGCTTCTGCGGCCGCCCGATGGCCTGCCGGCACATCGTCGGCCGGCCCCGGTCGCACTCCGCGCACGCGCCGCAGTTGGCGAGCGTGGACAGGGCGACGTGGTCGCCCGCCACGACATGGGAGACCCCCGCGCCGACCGCCTCCACCACGCCCGCGCCCTCGTGCCCGAGGACGACGGGCACCGGGAAGGGGATCGTCCCGTCGACGACGGACAGGTCGCTGTGGCACAGCCCGGCCGCCGAGATCGCGACCAGCACCTCGCCAGGACCCGGCTCACGCACCTCCAGATCGCCGACGACCTCGACCCGCTTCCCGTCGAACACCACGCCTCGCATCACGCTGCTCCCCTCCGCCTCATCCCTTGGGTTGCCTGGGCAGACCGAGCACGCGCTCGGCGATGATCGTGCGCTGGACCTGGTCCGAGCCGCCGTAGATCGTGTCGGCCCGCGAGAACAGGAACAGGTGCTGTGCGTCGTCGAGCCCGTACGGCGCGGCGGCCGACCAGTCCGCCGGGCCGGCACTCGCCGCCGCTCCCCGCACCTGCACCGCAGCCTCCCCCAGCCGCTGGTGCCAGCCCGCCCACAACAGCTTCGCCACACTCGGCGCACCCGCCCCGCCCGAACCCCCCAGCGTGCGCAGCGCGTTCCACCGCATGGTGCGCAACTCCGCCCACAGCCGCACCAGCCGCTCGCGCACGACGGGGTCGTCGGCCGTGCCGTTCTCCACGGCCGTGCGCACCACCCGCGCCAACTCCTGTGCGAAGCCGATCTGCTGGGCGAGCGTCGACACCCCGCGCTCGAAGCCGAGGAGGCTCATCGCGACCCGCCAGCCGTCGCCCTCCGCGCCGACGACGTGCTCGGCACGCGCGTGGGCGCCGTCGAAGAACACCTCGTTGAAGTCGCTGGTGCCGGTGAGCTGCCGGATCGGCCGCACCTCGATCCGTCCCGGCTGGTCCATGGGCAGGAGGAGGAAGGTCAGCCCGTGGTGACGCCTCGACTCCGGGTCGGTGCGCGCGAGCACGAAGCACCAGTCGGCCTCATGGGCGAGGGACGTCCAGATCTTCTGCCCGGTGACGCGGTAGGACCGTCCGCCTGCGGCGGGTTCGGCTCTCGTACGCAGTGCGGCGAGGTCGGATCCCGCGCCGGGTTCGCTGTATCCCTGGCACCACAGCTCGGCGCCGGCGGCGATCGGCGGCAGGAAGCGCGACTTCTGCTCCGCCGTGCCGTGGGCGAGGAGGGTGGGCGCGAGGAGGTTCTCCCCGATGTGCCCGGACCGGGGCGGGGCGCCCGACCGGGCGTACTCCTCGGCCCAGGCGACCTGCTGCGTGAGAGTCGCGGTCCGGTTGCCGTACCCGCCCTCCCCCCACCCGATCCCGACCCACCCGGCCGCCCCGAGGGCGCCTTCCCAGGCACGGCGACCGCAGGCGTGCGGAACGTGCTCGGCTAGCCAGGCCCGAGCCTCGGCGCGGAACGAGTCGTCCGCCGGCGTGAATCCGAAGTCCACGTTCCCCTCCTTGGACAAGCGCGGCCGGCAGCCCGCGGGGCGCGGCGCCGCATCGACGTGCGGCTGCGCCGCGTGGGCTCGACCCGCCACGGACGACCTGCCACGGACGACCCGCCACGGACGACCCGCCACGGACGACCCGCGCCCGGAAGACCGCGGGAAGCATGCTCAGGCGTTGGGCCGGCTGCCCTCCCGCGCGGCACGCGCCATCTCCTCCAGCCGCGCGAGCATCGGCATCGGGTCCACCCCGACGGTCGCGGGCAGCACCTCGGCGATCCGCTCCGGCGTCCAGGAACCCCCCTGCGCGTAGGCCGAACGCAGTTCCCTCGGCTGCGCCCACACCGCGATCTTCGGCCCCGCGACGGTGTACACCTGCCCGGTGACCCCCGCCTCGCGCGCCCGGTCCGACAGCAGGTAGACCACGAAGGCGGCCACGTCCTCCGGCTCGCCCATCTCCGCCAGCTCCATGGGCACGCCGGCCGACATGCGCGTCCGGGCCACCGGGGCCACCGCGTTGGCCGTCACCCCGTACTTGTGCAGGCCCAGCGCGGCGCTGCGCACGAGCGAGATGATCCCGCCCTTGGCCGCGCTGTAGTTGGCCTGGGACACCGAGCCCTGGTGGTTGCCGCTGGTGAAGCCAATCAGCGTGCCGGAGCGCTGCCCGCGCATCACCGCCGACGCGGCCCGGAACACCGTGAACGTGCCCTTGAGGTGGGTGGCGAGGACCGGGTCCCACTCCTCCTCGGACATGTTGAACAGCATCCGCTCGCGCAGGATCCCGGCCACGCACACGACTCCGTCGAGCCGCCCGTACGTCTCCAGGGCCGTGTCCACGACGCGCTGACCGCCCGCCATCGTCGAGATGTCGTCGGCGACGGCGACCGCCTCCCCGCCCGCCGCCTCGATCTCCTTGACGACGGCCTCGGCGATCTCACTGGCGGGCGCGGCCCCGTCCACGCCGACGCCGTAGTCGTTGACGACGACGCGCGCGCCCTCGGCCGCCGCGGCAAGCGCCACCGCTCGTCCGATGCCTCGTCCCGCGCCCGTGACGGCGACGGTCTTGCCGGTCAGGAAGTTCCCCACGTCCGGACCCCTCCCGCAGTTTCTGACGGACCGTTAGATTTGAGATTCGAGGTCTAGATTGACCCGTCCGCCGGTCGGGGACAAGCCCCGGGGAGGCATGGAATGACACTGCCCGTCGAGTTCCACGACATCGCGAAGCGCGTCAACAACTGGGGACGCTGGGGGGCCGACGACGAGATCGGCACGCTGAACCTGATCACCGACGACGTCGTCCGCGCCGCGGCCGCCGAGATCCGCACCGGCCGCCGCGTCCCGCTGGCGCTGCCGCTGCGCGAGGACGGCGTGCAGACCGGGCTGATCCCGGGCCGGGTCAACCCGCTGCACGCCATGGTGCAGATCAACCAGGAGATCTTCGGTCCGGGCACGGTGGCGTGCAGCGACGACATCGTGACGATGGGCCTCCAGGCCGGCACCCACTGGGACGCGCTGACCCATGTGTCGCACTCGGGGAAGCTCTACAACGGCCGCCCGGCCGCCACCGTCACGGCGCACGGGGGAGCCGAGTTCAGCGGCATCGACAAGGCGCGGCACGTCGTCTCGCGCGGGGTGCTGCTCGACGTGGCACGCGCGCGCGGCGTCGACCGGCTGGCGGGCGACCACGCGGTCACCCCGCAGGACCTGGACGCGGCGGAGGAGCTGGCGGGCACGCGCGTGCGCGCGGGCGACGTGGTGCTCGTACGGACCGGGCAGGTCCAGGTCTATCTGAGCGGCGACAAGCACGGGTACGGCTATCCGTCCCCGGGGCTGTCCGTCCGCACGCCGGAGTGGTTCCACGCGCGCGACGTGGCCGCCGTCGCCGACGACACCCTGACGTTCGAGATCTTCCCGCCGGAGATCGAGGACCTGTGGCTGCCCGTGCACGCGCTCCACCTGGTGGAGATGGGGATGCTGCAGGGCCAGAACTGGAATCTCGAAAAGTTATCCACAGCCTGTGGAGAAACCGGCCGCTACGCCTTCCTGCTGTCGGCGATGCCCGAGCCGTTCGTCGGCGGCACGGGAACTCCGGTGGCGCCCGTGGCCGTTCTCTGAGCCCTGGAACAGGCCCGGGACGCGAGGGACCCGGAAGTCGTCGGCCGGCGGCGCGCGGCCGCCCGCCCCGAGCACGGCACCGCGCACCGCCATCCGACTCCGGCGCACCCCCCTCGACTCCCCAGGGCCCTGAGGAAGCCGTCGGCGCCGAATCACGACCCACGCTCGGCAAGGGCTCCCGTCACCGAAGCCCTCGTCGTCCCCTCACGGCGAATCGCTGCCCACAAGCGTGATCAAACGGACACCTCACGTCAACACCCGGACGACGATTTGTTACTTACATCCGATTCGCGGTGGGCGCGCACGGAAGCACAGACGGGCGCACCGACTCCCCGGCGGGCGAGAACCGACGACGCTTCCTGCATCCGCGCACCGCGTCCCGCCGGGCGTTTCACGACCGTGCGCCGCGACCGGCACACGACCCGGAGCGTGCGCCGACGACGCGTCAGACCACCTCGTAGGCGAAGCCTCCATAGGCCGGCGCGGGCTTCGTCCGCACCGCGACCGCGCGTTCGGCCGCGGCCGCGCACTCGGCGACGCCGCCCCGGTCGGTCTCCGCCCGGCCCGGCGCGGCACAGCGGTCGAGCTCGCACCAGATGCGCTTGCCCGCGCCCTCGACGCTCCAGCCCCAGCGGTCCGCGAGTCCGTCGACGAGGGCCAGGCCGCGGCCGCCGGTCGCCTCGTCGCCGACGCACCGGGGCACCGGGGCCCGGTCGCTGGCGTCGGCCACCTCCAGGCGGACGACGGACGGCTCGCCCGCCGCACCCGGCAGGGAGAGCCGCAGCACCGCCGGACAGCCGGTGTGCACCACGGCGTTGGTGACCAGCTCGGAGACGAGCAGGATCAGCGTCTCGGCGAGCGGCTCCTCGTCCTCTATCCCCGACCCGGCGAGACGCGAACGAGCCCACCTGCGGGCGCGCCCCACCTCAGCGGGGTCGGGCCGGATCTCCAGTTGCACTTGAAGCACCTGCACCGCTCACACCATCCGAACCGGCGGACACATGGCCGTGCGCCACGTGCGCCACGCGAGCCGCGTGAGCACCATGACGACGGGGGCCACGATCGTAGCCATTTTCTGCATGGCCAGAACAACAGCCAGAGGCAGGGTGACGGAACGTGAATCCCTTAGGAGACAGCTTGGTTGACCTACAGTCACCCCAACAAGCGCTTCGGGCATATTCCATCGCGAAGGAGTACCCGTGCGGCATACTGTGCGACGCTCGTTGCGGGGAGTCGAACAGGCGGGGGCGAGAAGCCCGTCCGCCCTGCGAGCGGCGGCGCGCACCGCCGGATCCGGCATCGCCCCAGGGGCACCGCCGGCATGGCTCATGCTCGGAACCACTCGCATCCCACAGAAGGTACCGGAGCGATCCGCCGACTCCGGGCCGTGACGGGTCACGCATCGGACACAACCCGATATCAACGCTCCGTGATTCCGGTATGCCACGATCCGCGACATCCGCGCGGCCGCCCGCCCGCCGGCCCCTCCGTCACCGCAGACAGCTCCGCTGACCGCCCGTCCCGGACAGCAGGTCCCGCGCGAGCAGCTCCTCACTCTCCGTCCCGCCGCCCGCACGGCGGGTGCGCACCCAGGCGCGTTTCAGCAGCAGGTGGACGTCCGCCTCCCAGGTGAAGCCCATGCCGCCGTGCACCTGCAGGCAGTCGCGCGCGCCGCGCACGGCGGCCTCGTCGGCGAGGAGCCGGGCGGCCGCGATGTCGGCCGGGTCGGCGGTGACGGCGGCCGCGTAGACCGCCGCGCGGGCCGTCTCGACCCGCACGAGGAGATCCGCGCACAGATGCTTGACCGCCTGGAAGGCCCCGATCGGCCGGCCGAACTGCTCACGCGCCCGGGCGTGTTGCACAGCCAGCTCGCACGCGCGCGTGGCGGTCCCGAGCTGCTCCGCGGCCGTGAGGAGGACCGCGGTGGGGTCGGCGGCCCCGCGCGCGGGGACCGTGTGCAGCGGAGTGAGCGGGTCCACGGAGTTCAGCGGCACGGCCCCGTCGGCGTCGCCGCTCACGACGTCCGCCTGTGCGAGCCACTCCACCAGTCCGCCGCCGTCGACGGCGGCGACGACCGTCTCCCCCTCGGCCGCGCCGGGCACCCGTCCCGCCGCGAGGTGCGTGGCCAGCAGCGGTCCGGGGAGCAGGGCCCGGCCCGCCTCCTCGAACGCCAACACCGCCTCGGGCAGCCCCAGTCCCACGCCGCCGTCCGCCTCGGGCAGCCGCAGCGCGAAGAACCCGGCGGCGCCCAGCTCGCGCCACAGCGCCCGGTCCAGCCGCCCCGGCCGGTCCACTGCGGCCCGCAGGGCCTCCCGGTCGAACCGGCGTGCCAGCAGTGCGCGTACGCCGTCGCGCAGCGCGCGCTGATCGTCCGTCGGCCGGAAGCGCATGGCGGACGTCACCTCCCCTTCGGCAGTCCCAGGATCCGTTCGGCCACGATGTCGCGCTGGATCTGCGAGGTGCCGGCCGCGATGGTGTACGACAGCGAGGACAGCCGGTCACGGACCCAGGGGCGGTCGAGGTCCAGGGCGGCGTCGCCCAGGACCTCGGCAGCGGTGTCGTACAGCTCCTGGCGGGCCTGCGAGTACCTCAGTTTGAACACCGAGCCCCCGACGCCGGGCACCCCGCCGCGGGCGGCCTCCGCCTCGCTCACGTTCCACTGCGTCAGCCGCCACAGCGCCCGGAACTCGGCGTTGAGGCGGCCGAGCCGCCGGCGCAGGACCGGGTCGTCCCAGCGCCCGTCACGGCGTGCCCGCACGGCCAGTTCGCCCAGCACGCGCCGGCAGGCGACGACCTCGCCCACGAAGGCGGTGCCGCGCTCGAACGACAGCGTCACCATCGTCACCCGCCAGCCGTCGTTCTCCGCGCCCACCCGGTTGGCGACCGGCACCCGCACCTCGTCGAGGAAGACCTCGGCGAACTCGGCGGAGCCGGCGAGGGTGCGCAGCGGCCGTACGGTGACGCCCGGGGCGTCCATGGGCATGGCCAGCCAGGTGATGCCCCGGTGCTTCGGGGCCCGCGGGTCCGTGCGGACCAGCAGTTCGCACCAGTCGGCGACCTCCGCGTGCGAGGTCCAGATCTTGGACCCGCTCACCACGTAGTCGTCGCCGTCGCGCCGCGCGCGTGTGCGCAGGGCGGCGAGGTCGGAGCCGGCGTCGGGCTCGCTGAAGCCCTGGCACCAGACCTCCTCGCCGCGCAGGACGGGCGGCAGCCAGCGGGCCCGCTGTTCGGCCGTCCCCTCGGCGGCGATGGTCGGCCCCGCGTGCAGCAGCCCGACGAACCCGGCCCCCACGTAGGGCGCGCCCGCCTTCTCCGTCTCCTCCAGGAAGATCAGCCGGACGCCGGGCGAGGCCTCCCAGTGCACGTCGGCGTACCCGGCCTCGTACAGGGTCCGCTGCCAGCCGAGGTCGTAGGCGCGGCGGCCGGGCCAGTCGTCCGGGGAGGGCTTCGGCGGGAGCGCGGGCAGCGCCTTGGCGAGCCACTCGCGCAGCCGGGCCCGGAACTCCGCGTCCTCGGGGCTGTCCGAGAGGTCCATGGTCCTGATCCCCTGCCCTGGTCGCCGCGCGGCTACTTGTCGAGGTCCAGGTCGAGCATGCGGATCGCGTTGCCGCGCATCAGCTTGTAGACCGTCTCGTCGTCGAGGCCCTTGACGTGGTCGAGGGCGACCTCCTTGGTGTGCGGGAAGGTCGAGTCCACGTGCGGGTAGTCGGTCTCGAAGGTCGCGTTGTCGCGTCCCACCGCGTCCAGCGACGCGACGCCGTGCTTGTCGCGGAAGAAGCAGCAGAAGATCTGGCGGTAGTAGTACGTCGACGGCGGCTCCGGGACGAGGTCGCGCACGCCGCCCCACGCGCGGTGTTCCTCCCAGACGTCGTCGGCGCGTTCCAGGGCGTAGGGGATCCAGCCCATCTGCCCTTCCGAGTAGGCCAGCTTGAGGCGCGGGAAGCGCACCAGGACGCCGCTGAAGAGGTAGTCCATCATCGAGGCCATCGCGTTGTTGAACGACAGCGACGCCTGGACGGCCGGGGGCGCGTCGGGCGAGGCGGCGGGCATCTGCGACGACGAGCCGATGTGCATGTTGACGACCGTCCCGGTCTCCTCGCAGACGGCGAAGAACGGGTCCCAGTAGCCCGAGTGGATCGAGGGCAGTCCCAGGTGGCTGGGGATCTCGGAGAAGGTCACCGCGCGTACCCCGCGGGCCGCGTTGCGGCGGATCTCCGCCACCGCCAGCGCGACGTCCCAGAGCGGGATCAGGCACAGCGGGACGAGCCGGCCGCCGCTGCCCCCGCACCACTCCTCGACCATCCAGTCGTTGTAGGCGCGCACACAGGCGAGCGCGACCTCCTTGTCGTGCGCCTCGGCGAAGGTCTGGCCGCAGAAGCGGGGGAAGGACGGGAAGCACAGCGAGGCCTCGACGTGGTTGAGGTCCATGTCCGCCAGCCGGGCCTTCGGATCCCAGCACCCGCGGCGCATCTCCTCCCGGGTGATCCCCTCCAGCGTCATCTCGTCGCGGTCGAAGCCGACGGCGGCGATGTTGCGCTTGTACGGGAACTTCAGGTCCTCGTAGATCCACCAGTCGGTGGGCGGGCCGTCCGGGTCCATGGTGATCTGGTACTTCCCGGCGACGTAGGCGAGCTCGCCGATCCCGGCGGTGAGGGGCTGCGGCCCCCGGTCCCGGTACCTGCGCGGCAGCCAGGTCGCGAAGAGGTGCGCGGGCTCGATCACATGATCGTCGACGCTGACGATGCGCGGCAGTTCGGTGCTCATGGCTTCCCCTCCGCCTGGCGGTGCGCCAGTCGTGCGATGCGCTGTCCGCAGCGCTATCTGATGGGCCGTCAGATGCTGTCTCCCCAGCAGGCTAGTCCGCGACCCCTGGACCGACAAGGCGACCAGCCCTACGCTCTGCCGAAAATCTGACTACCCGTCAGCTAGGTCAGGGGGCCGACGTGAACGACACCGCCACCGCCACCGCCCACGAGCTGAGCGGCTCCCGCACGCTCTGGGAACTGCTCGCCCGCCGCGCCGGCCTCACCCCCGACCGCCGGGTCCTCCTCCAGGAGGAGCGCACCCTGACCTTCGGCGAGCTGCGCGAGCGGGCCGAGCGCACCGCGGCCGGGCTGTACGACATGGGCGTGCGCCCGGGCACGGTCGTCGCCTGGCAGCTGCCCACCCGTCTGGAGACCGCCGTCCTGTCCTTCGCCCTGGCCCGGCTGGGGGCCGTGCAGTCCCCCGTCATCCCGTTCTACCGCGACCGCGAGGTCGGCTTCGCGCTGCGCGAGTCCAAGGCGGAGTTCTTCGCCGTGCCGGGCGTCTGGCGGGGCCACGACCACACCGAGATGGCCCGGCGGCTGGGCGCGAGGGGCGTCTTCGAGGCGTACGACGACCTGCCGGACGGGGATCCGGGCGTCCTTCCGCCGCCGCCCGCCGACGGCGGCTCGGTGCGCTGGATCTACTGGACCTCGGGAACCACCTCGAACCCCAAGGGCGTTCTGCACACCGACCGTTCGCTGATCGCGGGCGGCTCCTGCCTCGCCCACGCGCTCCGGCTGACCCCGGACGACGTCGGCTCGATGGCGTTCCCCTACGCCCACATCGCGGGACCCGACTACACCGTCATGCTGCTGCTGTACGGCTTCCCGGCGGTGATGTTCGAGCACTTCGCGCTGCCGGACGCGCTGGAGGGGTACCGCCGGCACGGCGTGACGGTCGCGGGCGGGTCGACGGCGTTCTACTCGATGTTCCTCGCCGAGCAGCGCAAGCGGCCCGGCGTCCCCGTGATCCCCACGCTGCGGCTGCTCGCCGGCGGCGGAGCGCCCAAGCCGCCGGAGGTGTACCACGCCGTCGTGCGCGAGATGGGCGTGCAGCTGACCCACGGGTACGGGATGACCGAGGTGCCCATGATCACCATGGGGTCGCCCGACGACACCGCGGAGAACCTCGCGACGACCGAGGGGCGGCCCCCGGCGGGCATGGAGATACGCGTGACGGACGGGGAGGTGCGGCTGCGCGGGGAGGCCGTGTGCCAGGGATACCTGGATCCCGCCCAGAGCGCCGAGGCGTTCGACGCGGACGGGTTCCTGCGCACCGGCGACCTGGGACGCCTGACCGACAGCGGCCATCTGGTCCTCACCGGGCGGCTGAAGGACGTGATCATCCGCAAGGGCGAGAACGTGTCCGCGAAGGAGATCGAGGACCTGCTCGCCGCGCACCCGGCCGTCGGGGACGTGGCGGTGATCGGCCTGCCCGACGCGGAGCGCGGCGAACTGGTGTGCGCGGTGGTGGAACGGGCGCCGGCGGCCGCGGAGCCGCTGACCCTGGCGACGGTGACCGCGTATCTGCGCGCGGGCGGGCTGTCGGTCCACAAACTGCCGGAGCGGCTGGAGGTGGTGGAGGCCCTGCCGCGCAACGACACGCTGCGCAAGGTCCTCAAGTACAAGCTCCGCGAACGCTACGCGCGGCCCGCCCGGCCGCCCGCCGCGGAGGACTACTCGGGGACGGTGAAGTAGCGCGCGAAGGCGGGGACGATCTCCGCCTCACCGACCTTGCCGTCCGCGTCCGCGTCGAGGACGGCGGCGGCCCCGCGGGCGACCTCGTCGGGCGCTCCGAGGGCGTGCAGCACCCGGACGGTGTCCTCCACCGTCGCCCGGCCGTCGCCGTCGGCGTCCGCGACGTCCAGGGCGGCGTGCAGGAAGGGGCGGGCGATCTCGGCGAACCGCTCCGGGTTGTCGCGCAGGCGCTTGACCGCGCTGTTCACGAACTCGTCGCGGCTGATGCGCTGGTCGCCGTCCCGGTCGGCGATCCCGGCCATGCCCTGCCAGAACGCCTCGGCCCCCGCGTAGAGGGCCTGCCCCTTGTCGGAGCGGGCGGCGGTCGCGAACTCCGCGAGCACCGCCTTGGCCGCGGCGGCGAAGTCCACCCGGTCGATGTAGCCGTTGCCGTCCTGGTCGAAGGTGGCGAACCGGGCGGCGATCCTGCGCTCGTACTCACTGCTGACCATGTCTGCTCGGGCCGCCTTACGTCGTCACGTGATGGATGTGTGCGTCGCCGCCGGGCGTGGGCCGACGGTGCTGCGCGGGCGCTCCCCGGCACGGGTCGAAGAGTGCTCCCGGCAGGGAGCGTACGACGCCGGAGACGTCCGGGTGTCCGGAAGGCGACGTCTGTGCCAAGACCGGGGGAATTCCGGGACAGGGGTGTGGCGGAGCGGCGCACGGCTCACGCCGAGAGGGGCTCGGTCCCGTCGTCCACGGCGTCGGCGAGATCGCCGTAGACGTCGAAGAGGCGGCGCACGCCCAGCGCGCCCAGGACCCGGTTGACGTGGGAACCGTCGGCCGCGCCGTGCGCGGGGAGGATCAGCCGCAGCCGCCCCCGGCAGGAGCGGATCAGCCGACGGGCCGCGATCAGGACGCCGACCCCGCTGGAGTCGCAGAAGTACACGTCGGAGAGGTCCAGGACGAGACTGTGGCGGCCCTCGGCCACCTCGTCGTGCACCCGCTGCCGCAGCACGGGCGACGTCACCAGGTCCAGCTCGCCCGACACGTGGAGCACGGCCCATCCGCCCTGCTCGCCGCCGGTCACTGTGAAGGCCACCACCACGCCCTTCGTTCGCTGTCGCTGGCCGGGAACGGAAGCTGTCCCTTCGCTTCCTTGCAGCGCGGCTGCCCAGCGGCATTGCCCCGAAACACCTGCGGAAAAACAGAAACCAACGGAAGGAGGCTTGTTTCTGTCATATCCAGTCCGGTTCGATCCGTGCCTGTCGGGTACGCGCCGCCCATACCACCCTGTGGCGGACAGGGGGCGCACATTGAAACAAAGGGGCGTGCATTGTCGTACGTGCCGACTACATTCGAGGAGACGGCGGACGCACGCTGAACACACGCACGGCCGAAAGCACGACCAGAGGGACGGACACGGGTGAGGGGGCCAGATGGCGAAAAAGGACGCACCGCCCCGCTGGGACCGCAAGATGCAGCAGCGGCTCGCGCGCGGTGAGGCGGCCGCCCTCGGCGAGCTCTACGACCGGTTCGCTTCGCTCGTGCACGGTCTCGCCCATCGCGTGCTCGGAGACGAACGGGCGGCCGACGGCATCACCCGCGAGGTCTTCGCCCACCTCTGGGAGCACCCCGACGCCTACGACCCCCGGCAGGGCCCGCTGCGCACCTGGGTCGCCGCGTTGACCCACCGTCTCGCCGTGCAGCGGCTGCGCGCCACCGAGACCGCCGCGCTGGCCGAGAGCGGCCGCGGCTCGGCCGAGGCCACCGAGGAACTGGAGCGCAGGGTGCGGCACGCGTCCGTCGCCGCCCGCGCCGACTACATCGTCCAGGCCATGCCCGCGCCCCTGCGCGCCGCCCTGGAACTGGCCTACTTCCAGCGCCGCGACTACCGCCAGACCGCGGCCGACCTCGGCGTCACCGAGGACGAGGCCCGCCGCCGGCTCCGGCTGGGCCTCCAACTGCTCTCCACGGCCCACGACGTCGCGGCCCCCGGAGCCCCGCCCGGATACGGGGGTGCCGCGTGAGCGACGCGACCCCCTGGCTGTCGTACGACGGCGAGGGCGAGGAGGACGAGCAGCGGGACGGCCGGCCGGGCGGAGAGGACAGGGATCAGGCACACGGCGAGGACAGGGTGCCCACCGGGATGAACGGGCCGGACGACACGAGCGGACCGGGCGGGACGGGCGGCCCCGGCGACGGCGACGACCGCGGCGATGACGGCGGCGGCGGCCAGGAGGCTCCCTCCTCGCCCGGTCCCGGCCGGCCGCCCCGCGTCCCGCTGCCCCGCGCGTCCGTCGAGGACAGCGGGCTGCCACTGCCCGCGGCGCCGGAGCCGGCCCTCCCGCAGCCGCTCCGGCTGGAGCACCCGGTGCTCAAGTCCCTGCTCGGGGCATGGGCGCTGGCGGCCTGCTCCGCCGAGGAGACGGCAGCCGTCGAGGAGCACCTCGGAGACTGCGGCGCCTGCGCCGACGAGGCACGGCGGCTGCGCGAGGCGGTCGGCCTGCTGCAGCGCCCGGAGAGCCTCGACCTGGACCCCGGGCTGCGCACCCGCGTCCTCGACGGCTGTCTGACCCGTCGCCCGCCGGGCATCCCGGTGCCGCGCTGGGCACAGTCGTACGACGCCGAGACCGCGCGGCTGGACGCCCTGCTCCAGGACTTCGGGGACGCCGAGTGGCACGCCCCCGTGCGGCTGCGCTGGTTCCGCGGCCAGGAGGCCACGAGCCGGCGGACCACGGTCGCCGGGGTCATCGCCCATCTGCTCGCGGTGGCCGGACTGGTCGCCCTGGCCCTGGGACTCGACGACCCGCTGGATGCGGCCGGGACGCGCGACGCGGGCGAGGCGGACAGGGGCGCGGACCGGTCGCGCGCGGCGGACTGCCCGCCCGGCACCCCGGCGCATCGCACCGAGGCCTTCTGGGCCGCCTCGCGCTTTCCGCCGACCCGCTCCGTGCGCGGCCCCTGGCGCGACCAGACCCACGCCTTGGTGCGCACGGTGTCCTTCACCGGCGGAGAGGGGCACGGCGCCATGCCGGTGTCCTACGGCGGCTTCGAACTGCCCCTGCGGGACGCCCTGCTGGACCGCGCCTTCGAGTGCTGGGTGCACGCCGAGGACATCGCCGAGGCGGTCGACTACCCGTACGCGCCGCCCGCGCCCCGGCATCTGCACGACATGATCGACCTGGCCGCCCGGATGCTGCCGAAGACGCTGGCGGCCCGCCGCCGCGCAGGGCTCGCCACGCCCTCGCACCACACCCGCCACCTGGTGAGCGCCGGCCGTCCCGGCCGCAGCCTGCGGCTGGAGATCGAGGGCTCCGGCGGCGGCCAGTGGCTGATCCCCCTGGACTCGCCGGGCGCGGTGGGCTCCGCCGACCACGAGGTGGCCCATGTGGCCCTGGACGACGTGGAGTTCTGCCGCCTGGCCGCGGGCCATGTGTCGCCCGAGGAGGCGGCCGCGGGGCAGCTCGGCGACCGCGAGGCGATCCGGGACGTGCTGTTCGCGGCGGCGAGCCTGAGCCGGATGTAGGACGTCGACACAGGGCGTCGACAAAGGGCGTCGGCACAGGACGTCACGGGGGCGGCCGCGATCCGTCTGCGGCCGCCCCCGTGGAAGCAGGAGCGGACTCCTACGCGAAGACGACCGTCCGCCGGCCGTTGAGCAGGATGCGGCGCTCCGCGTGCCACTTGACGGCCCTGGCCAGCGCCTGGCACTCCACGTCCCGCCCGACGGCGACGAGCTGGTCCGGCGTGACGCCGTGCCCCACCCGCTCGACCTCCTGCTCGATGATCGGCCCCTCGTCAAGGTCGGCGGTCACATAGTGCGCCGTCGCGCCGATCAGCTTCACGCCCCGCGCGTGCGCCTGGTGGTACGGCTTGGCGCCCTTGAAGCTCGGCAGGAAGGAGTGGTGGATGTTGATGATCCGCCCGCTGAGCTGCTTGCAGAGGTCGTCGGAGAGGACCTGCATGTAGCGGGCGAGGACGACCAGCTCGACGTCCTGCTCCCGGACCAGCTCCAGCAGCTGGGCCTCGGCCTGCGCCTTGTTCTCCTTCGTCACCGGGATGTGGTGGAAGGGAATGCCGTACGAGCCCACGAGCTCGGCGAAGTCGGTGTGGTTGGACACCACGGCCGCGATCTCCACCGGAAGCGCGCCGATGCTGGCGCGGAACAACAGGTCGTTCAGGCAGTGCCCGAACTTGCTGACCATGAGGACGATGCGCATCTTGTCGTCGGCCCGGTTGATCTGCCAGTCCATGTGGAACGAGTCGCCGATCGCGGCGAAGCTCGCCCGCAGCTTGTCCACGGTCACCGGGGGCTCGGCGGAGAAGTGGACGCGCAGGAAGAACAGACCCGTGTCATGGTCGCCGAACTGCTGGCTGTCCTCGATGTTGCAGCCGGTCATGAAGAGGTAGCTCGACACGGCGTGCACGATGCCCTGCTTGTCGGGGCAGGAGAGGGTGAGGACGTACTGGTCGGCGGGGTTCGCCGCGGCTCGGCCGGACTGCGCGTTCATGCCCGACAGGGTCGCATACCGCCCGGGGCCGTGGGCAACCGTCCCGCAGGACGGAACGGGACGCCCCATCCGGTCACCGCGCCGACGTCCCCGTCCACGCCCGTGCCGCGCCCTCCACCCCTCGCGCCCCGTACGCCGTCTACGCCGCCCGCGTCATGATGCGCAGGACCTCCAGCGTCCGGGGCGGCGCGTCGGGGTCGTCGCCGTCGCTCGCCGCCATGCGCACATGCGCGTCCCGCGCCGCCCGCACCGCGTCCGGCCACGCCTCGTGGTCGACGTACGCGGAGACCGGGGCGTCCGGCCCGACCTGGTGCATGATCCGCAGCACGCGCAGCACCGCGGTGTCGACCAGGGCCGCCTCCTGCGAGTCGCGGAAGATCGTCCCGACGTACTTCTCGGCGGACCAGTTGTCGAGCCAGGTGTCCTCGACCAGGCGGTACACGGCGTCGGTGACGTCCCCGTACCCCTCGACGCCCGCCAGCCAGACGTTCTGCTGGAACACCGGATCGGAGAGCATGTGCAGCGCGGAGCGCACATTGCTGCGCCAGCGCCACCACGGCATGTCGTTGAGTGGCATGCCGCCCATGGTGAACGAGCGACGGCCGCGACGGGAAGAGTTCTCCGAACCTTGCACGGTCACCGATCGTACGTTTCCTCACCCCAGGAGCGTCACGGGCCCCTGCAATTCACCTTCCCGTCACCGCTCGTCGACCGAGGGTCACTCCCGGGTTGGTGATGTGACGGAATCGTGCGTGTCCATGACCGGCAGGCGACGCACGTCCACGCGAAGCACCTTCCTCCCCAGGTCCGTCCGCTTCACCAGGTCCGTCAGAGCAGTCGCCCTCTCGGCCGGCGCGCTGACCGCCTGTGCGTCGCTCGCCGTCGGATGCGGGGTCGTCCCCGGTACCACGGGGGGTTCCGGGGGCGACCCGATCGTCGTGATGACGTGGGCGCCCGAGGGGACGTCCGCGACCAACGAGCCCGGCATGCCCGCCTTCGCCCGCGCCTACGCCCGCTGGGTCAACGCGGCCGGAGGCCTGAACGGGCGCAAGCTCAAGGTCCTGACCTGCAACGAACACAACGACACGGTGGCCGCCTCGAAGTGCGCCCGGCAGGCCGTCAAGGAGCACGCGGTCGCCGTCGTCGGCTCCTACAGCCAGCACTCCGACGCCTTCTTCCCGCACCTGGAAGGCGCCGGCATCCCCTACATCGGCGGCTACGGCGTCACGAACGCGGAGTTCACCAGCCCGCTGTCCTATCCGGTCAACGGCGGTCAGCCCTCGCTGCTGGCCGGCCTCGGCAAGGAGCTGGCCACGAGCTGCGGTCCCGTCTCGCTGGTCCGCCCCGACACCATCGCCGGCGACGCGCTGCCCGCCATGCTCGACGCCGGGCTGACGGCGGGCGGGCACGACGAGGCCGCCGACCAGCTGGCCCCGGAGGACGCCGCCGAGTACGCGGCGCAGGCCGAGACCGCCCTGGCGCACGCGACCGACGGCGGGACCGGCACGAAGAACGGGACCAGCGGGCAGGGCGAAAAGAAGAAGGGGAAGGGCTGTGTGGTCACCGCGCTCGGGGACCGCACCAGCACCTTCATGGACTCCTTCCGCCGCACCCGGGCGGACCACCCGGAGGTGCGCACCGCCACCGTCCTCGGCAGCGTCGACCAGACGGTGATCGACGCGGCCGGCGCCGGCTCCGGACCCTTCGAGGGGGCGTACGTCACCGGCTGGTACCCCGAGGCGAGCGACCCCGCCTGGGCGCCGATGAAGAAGGTGATCAGCGAGGCGGCCTTCTCCGACACCCGGATCGACCCGACCGACACCGGGGTGCAGACCACCTGGATCGCCTACACCGTGTTCCGGCAGGCCGTGGAGTCGCTGGCCGGCGGCGACGTGACCGCCGACAGCGTCCGCGCCGCCCTCGACAACGGCCTGCGGATCACCACGGGCGGCCTCACGCCGACGCTCCGCTGGCATTTCTCGGACCAGCTCGCCTCCATCGGCTTCCCCCGCCTGGTCAACGCCGACGTCACCCTGCAGACGGTGCGCAAGGGCCGGCTGGTGGCCGCCAGGAAGGGCTTCGTCGACATGACGAAGACCCTGCAGAAGGCGGACGTCGGCTGACGCCCGGCCCGGCGGGCAGGCATGCCGACCGGGCGGGGCACCAGCCGCGCGACCGGGCGGGGCCACAGCCGGTGCGGGGCGGGGGCTACAGCCGGTGCGGGGCGGGGGCCACAGCCGGTGCGGGGCGGGGGCCACAGCCGGTGCGGGGCGGGGGCTACAGCTGGGTGGGCCCGCGCTGCGTGAGGCCGTACTTCTTCGCGATCTCGTTCCAGAGCTTCGCGGCCTGGCTCTTCTGGGCGCTGGCGGTGCCGCTCGCCCGGTTGCCGGCCTGCGCCTCGCCGGTGGCGCGGGCCGAGCCCTTCTTGCAGTACTTCTTCTTGTCGCCGTCGACCTGGTCGGCCCAGGCCGCGTAATGGTCGTCCGCCGACGCGGACGCCTGCCAGGCCTTGGTGAGGGCGGCGGTCAGCGTGGCGTGGTCCGGCAGCCGGTCGACCTTCAGCGCGGACAGCTTCGTGACCAGGCCGGTGCGCTGCTCGGCCGCGTCCCGCAGATCCGTGGCGGCCTGCGAGAGGTTGTCGCACCCCTTCACATCGGCCACCGCGCCGATCACGCTGGCCCGGCTGCTGCCGCTGTCGGCCAGCAGCTTGTCCAGTTCGACGGCCTGCTGGCGGGCCGCGTCGGTGGACGTCGACCCGGAGTCCCCGGAGACGGGAGCCGACGCGGCGACGGTCTTGCCGCTGCCGGCCTTGTCACCGCCGCCGCCCGCGAGCATCGCGCCCGCGCCGACGCCGACGACCGCCAGCGCCACGCCGATCGCCGCGAACAGCGGCACCCGCGAGCGGCGCCGGCCGCCGTCGCCGTCGTCGTCGTGCGCCCCGCGTCTCCCGCCCGTCTCCGGGCCGCCCGGCGGGGTGTGGGCGGGCTGGGCGTAGGGCGGCTGCGGAGAACGGGCGGCGGGCCCGGCTCCGTACCCCTGCCGGGCGCCGTGTCCGGGGACGTCCGGCTCGCTGAAACGCGGAAGCTGCTGCGTGGACCCGGCCTGGCCGTCGCCGCCCGGGCCGTCCCGGAACAGGTTCTCGAACCCGGCGGGCGGCTGCCCGTCGCCGTCGCCCTGGCCCGGGACGGGCGGAATGTACTGGGTGGCCTCGGAGTCGGGGTGCGCGCCCTGCCGTGCGCCGGGGAAGGCGCCCGTGCCGGGCATCGGCCCCGGAGCGTTCCGCGGGACGTGGCCCAGGAAATGGGTCGACTCGGCCGGGCTCTCGGGCGGCAGCGCGCCCGGAGCGACCGGCGGGAGGTACTGCGTCGCGCCCTCGTCGGCGGGGGCGGCCGGGACCGGCGGAATGTACTGCGTCGCGCCCTCGTCGGCGGGGACCGGCGGTATGTACTGCGTGGCGCCCTCGTCGGCCGGGGCGGCCGGTACGGGCGGTATGTACTGGGTCGCGCCCTCGTCGGCCGGGGCCACGGCCGGCGGCAGGGGCGCGCCCTGGCCGTAGGCCGCGCCGCCCGGGGCGGGTGCGCCCTCGGGCGGGAGCGGTCCGGCGCCCGCCCGGGAGCCGCCGTTCCAGGCATCCTGCGAGGCGTTCCACGGGTCCTGCTGCCCGGCCTGCCCCTGCTGGCCCTGCTGGTGCGTCTGGCCGTGCCGGTGCGCCGGGTCCGCATGGTCCGCGGGGAGCGGCCAGCCCTGGGCCGACTGCTGCGGGGCGGCCGTCTGCCGGTCGGGTCCCCAGGGCTGCCCCCAGTTCTGCCCGCCGGACGGCGCCTGCTGCCCGAAGTCCTGACGGCCGGAGTCCTGACGTCCGTAGTCCTGCGGTCCAGGCTGGTGCTGACCGGGCTCACCGGGCTCACCGGGCTCACCGTAGGCCGGTTGCCCGTACTGATGCTGCCCGTACTGCTGCCCGTACTCCTGTTGGCCCTGCTGGCCCTGGTGCCCGTACTCCTGGGGGCCGGGGTCCGGCTGCCCGTACGGCTGAGCGCCGTACCCGCCGGAGTGCTCGCCCTGCTGCTGCGGGCCGGGCTGCTGCGGGGCCGGCCGGGCTCCCGGCCGCGGCACGTTCGGCGTCATTCCCGGCAGCAGGGGTTCCCCACCGTCGGAGGGCAGCACGATGCCTTCGCGCGCGGGCTGCGCCGAGGGCTCCTCGCCCTGTCCACTCTGCGTCACCGGGACTCCTACGAATGGGGGACCTTCGGAATCGTCGGCTCACGCTACCGGGTCCCCGGAACCCCGTGCCACGCAGCTCAGGACGTGACCTCCGGCTTCCGGGCCGGGCAGTGACGTCAGTAACAGATCCGGAGCGCCGTGCGCTGTATCCGTCGCCGCCGTGCGGGACGGACGCCGTTCCCCGCCCGTTCACGCAACGGCGCCCCGTCCGTTCACGCCGCGGTCTGCAACTCCAGCCGCGCCCCGAACTCCCGTACCACCGACTCCTCCCGGAACGGCTCCAGCCGCTGCTGAAGGTCCTCCAGATACTCCGCGCCCCGGTTGGAGCGAAGCGTCGCCAGCAACTCGACCGCTTTCAGGCCGGTGTTGCAGGCCTGCTCGATCTCGCGCTGCTGCACCTGCGCGGTGGCCAGCAGGACGTACCCGATCGCGCGCCGCCGGGCACGGCCCGGCGGATGTCCGGCCAGCGACTGCTCGGCGCAGCGCGCGGCCGCCTCGGCCTGCCCCAGGTCGCGGTGGCAGTGCGCCAACTCGTCGGCCAGGTAGGCCTCGTCGAAGTGCGCGATCCACGACGGGTCGTCCCCGGCCGCCGGGTCGGCCGCCTCCAACGCCGACACCGCCCGCCCGGACGCCGCCTGCGCGCCCCGGACGTCGCCCAGCAGGGCGTGCCCGCGCGCCTCCGCGGCGAGGAACATCGCCTCCGCGCGCGGGGTCACCCGCCCGCGCGCTCCCTCCTGCGCCGCCCGCGCCAACTGGGCGATCTCGCGCGGGTTGCCGAGCTGGGCGGCGAGGTGGCTCATGGAGGCGGCGAGCACGTATCCGCCGTACCCGCGGTCGCCGGCCGCCTGGGCCAGCCGCAGCGCCTGGATGTAGTAGCGCTGGGCGAGGCCCGGTTGACCGGTGTCGACGGCCATGTACCCGGCGAGCTCCGTCAGACGGGCCACGGCCGCGAAGAGTTCACGGCCCACCGACTCCCGGTAGGAGCCGGCGAGCAGACCCGAGACGACGCTGTTGAGGTAGTGCACGACGACCGGGCGCACATGCCCGCTGCCGTACTGGTGGTCCAGGTCGACCAGCGCCTGCGTCATCGCCTTGACGGCCGCCACGTCGGACGGGCCCACCCGGGGGCCCGCCGACCGCGCCACCTGGGCGTCGGGCGAGGAGATCAGCCAGTCGCGGCTCGGCTCGACCAGCGCCGAGGCGGCCACCGACGAGCCGGACAGGAAGTCGCGCCGGCCCACGTCGCTGCGCCACAGCTCGCAGACCTGCTCGATGGCCCCCAGCACCGTCGGCGAGAACTGCAGACCCACCCCCGACGCGAGGTTCTTGCCGTTGGCCATGCCGATCTCGTCGATCGTGACCGTCCGGCCGAGCTTGCGGCCCAGCGCCTCCGCGATGATCGCCGGAGCACGTCCCCGCGGCTGCTGTCCGCGCAGCCAGCGGGCCACGGACGTCTTGTCGTAGCGCAGGTCGAGACCATGCTCGGCGCCGCACATGTTGACGCGACGGGCGAGCCCGGCGTTCGAGCACCCCGCCTCCTGGATGAGCGCCTGCAGCCGTTCGTTCGGCTGCCGCGCGACTAGCGGCCTTGCGGCCATGGGCACTACCCCCTGTGGCTGCGGTGACCGGGGCGGCGGGTGCCCGCCCACACACCGAGTTGACGTGTCTTCCACCGAAAAGTTCCGGCCGAGCAGATCAATGCCCCACGGATCGACCGAAAATGCGAGGCATGTGAGGATTGCTGATGGTTGCCGAGTAATACCGAGCAATGACGGCCATTGACGAGCAATGATGAGCAATGCGGAGAATTGCCGGGTTACCGACGGAAGCCGCCCCCGCTACCTGGTTACCCGTTCCCGCGCCCGTTCCTCCCGCGCGCCCCCACCCATGCACCCATGCGCCCCGAACGCCGAATCGATGCTCCTCCCCCGCGCATTCGGGCCTGCGTAACCCCTGGTGACCGCTAGAGTTGTGTTCATCGTGGAAGAGACCATCGCGGGCGCCGAAGCCACTCAAATCCCGAAGCAGCGCGGGGAATCGCTGCTCGAGACCGCTGTTCGCTACGCCGAGGAACGTCATTGGGACGTGTTTCCCGGCACCTGGCTGGAAACCGTCGACGGGGTGCAGCTCTGCTCCTGCGGCGACGGCGCGTGTGCCGCCCCCGGCGCGCATCCCGCCCGGCCCGACTGGGCGACGCAGGCCACCGGCAGTGCGACGGTCGCGCGCCGGATGTGGCAGAAGCAGCCGACCGCCTCGATCCTGCTGCCGACCGGGCGCACGTTCGACGCGATCTCCGTGCCGGAGACGGCCGGGTTTCTCGCCCTGGCCCGGATGGAGCGCATGGAGCTGACGCTCGGACCGGTGACCCTGACGCCGGACCGGCGGATGCAGTTCTTCGTGCTGCCGGGCGCGTCGGCCAAGGTGCCGGACCTGGTGCGCAAACTGGGCTGGTCGCTGGGCGCCCTCGATCTCCTGACGCTCGGCGAGGGCACGTACGTCGCCGCGCCGCCCACCCGGTTCGGGTCCCGGGGGGCCGTGCAGTGGGCCTGCCGGCCGACCGCCGCGAACCGGTGGCTGCCGGACGCCGAGGAGTTGATCTCGCCGCTCGCCTACGCGTGCGGGCGGGATCGGTAGGGCGCGCCCTTCACCGCATGCGTAGGGTTCGTGCATGACGTCCGTACGCGTGCGCAACCTCTGGAAACGGTTCGGTCAGCAGGTCGCCGTCGCCGGGATCGATCTCGACCTGCCCTCGGGGAAGTTCATCGGGCTGGTCGGGCCGAACGGGGCCGGGAAGACCACCACCCTGTCGATGGTGACCGGGTTGCTGCGGCCCGATCAGGGGTCCGTCGAGGTGGTCGGGCACGACGTGTGGCGCGATCCCGTCGAGGTGAAGGCCCGGATCGGGGTCCTCCCTGAGGGACTGCGCCTCTTCGAACGGCTGTCCGGGCGTGAACTGCTGTCCTACAGCGGGCGGTTGCGGGGGCTGCCCGGCGCCGAGGTCGACAAGCGGGCCACGCAGCTGCTCGACGTCCTCGACCTGGCCGGCGCCCAGCACAAACTCGTCGTCGACTACTCCACCGGCATGCGCAAGAAGATCGGGCTCGCGGCCGCGCTGCTGCACAACCCCGAAGTGCTCTTCCTCGACGAGCCGTTCGAGGGCGTGGACCCGGTGTCCGCGCAGATCATCCGGGGCGTGCTGGAGCGGTACACGGCGTCCGGGGCGACGGTCGTCTTCTCCTCCCATGTGATGGAGCTCGTCGAGTCGCTGTGCGACTGGGTGGCGGTGATGGCGGCGGGGCGCATCCGGGCGCAGGGCACGCTGGAGGAGGTGCGGGGAGCCGCGCCCTCGCTGCAGCGGGCGTTCCTCGAACTCGTCGGGGCGCAGGGCCGGGACACCGGCTCCGACCTCGACTGGCTGGGCGGGGCGGGCCGTTGAGCGCCGCCACCGGCGCCCCGGCCCCCGCCCCGGCACCCGGTGCGGCCCCCGGTGCGGCCGCCTCCGCGCCGGGCCTCGTCGCCACCGTCGTCCGGCTGAAGCTGTCGCTGCTGCGCAACGGGCTGCGGCAGTCGAGCGGACGGCGGGCCGCGTACGTCGCCTCCGCCGTCCTCACCCTGCTGTTCGCCGCGCTGCTGCTGCTCGGGCTGATCGCCCTGCGGGGTCACGCGCACGCGGTGTCGCTGGTGGTGCTGCTGGTCACGGTGTTCGGCCTGGGCTGGGCGGTGATGCCGCTGTTCTTCCCCAGCGGCGACGAGACGCTCGACCCGACCCGGCTGGTGATGCTGCCGCTGCGCCCCCTGCCGCTGGTGCGGGCGCTGCTGGTCGCCTCGCTGGTGGGCATCGGGCCGCTGCTCACGCTGCTGATGCTGGCCGGGTCGGTGGTGTCGGTGGCGCACGGAGCGGCGGCGTGGACGGTGGGGGTGTTCGCCGTGGCGCTCGCGCTGCTGGTGTGCGTGGCGCTGGCGCGGGCCGTGGCCGCCGCCAACATCCGGCTGCTGTCCAGCCGCAAGGGGCGCGATCTGGCGGTGCTGAGCGGACTGGTCATCGCGGTCGGGGTGCAGCTCGTCAACTTCGGGGTGCAGCGGCTCGGCACGTCCGGTCTGGGCGAGCTCGATCCGACGGCGGCCGTGCTGCGCTGGCTGCCGCCCGCGTCGGCGGTCGGCGCGGTGGACTCGGTGAGTGACGGGCACTACGGCGTCGCGGCCGCTCAGCTCGCCGTGAGCGCGGCGGCGCTGGCCCTGCTGGTGACGGCCTGGGCGCGCAGCATGACGCGGCTGATGACCTCGCCCGACGGCTCGACCCTGCAGGCCGCCGAGCCGTCCGCGCAGAAGCGGCGGGGCCGGGCGGGACCGGCGGCGCGACTGCTGCCGGGCGGGCGCACCGGCACCGTGATGGAACGCAGTCTGCGCTATGTCTGGCGTGATCCGAAGACCAAGGCGGCCTGGGTGACGTCGTTGGCCATCGGCCTGATCGTGCCCGTGTTCAACGCGCTGCAGGGCACCGGCTCGGTCTACTTCGCCTGCTTCGCCGCCGGGATGCTCGGCATCCAGATGTACAACCAGTTCGGGCAGGACACCTCCGCGTTCTGGATGGTCGCCATGACGATCTCGTCGACGCGGGACGCGTACGACGAGCTGCGCGCCCGGGCGCTGGCCCTGCTGCTGATCACCTTGCCGTACGCGACGTCGGTGACCGTGCTGACGACCGCGTTGCTCGGCGACTGGGCGAAGCTGCCCGAGGTGCTGGGGCTGTCCCTCGCGCTGCTCGGCGCGATGCTCGCGACGGGGGCGTGGACCTCGGCGCGCTTTCCCTACTCGATCCCGCAGGAGGGCTACAAGAACGTCGCCCCGGGGCAGGCCGGCCTCGCCTGGATCGCGGTCTTCGGCGGAATGGTCTCGGCGGCGCTGCTGTGCGCGCCCGTGATCGCGGTGACGGTCTGGCTCAACGTCAGCGAGGGCGGGGACGCGTGGACCTGGCTGCTGCTGCCCGCGGGCGCGGTCTACGGCGCCGGCGTCACGCTGCTGGGGCTGCGGCTGGCCGCGCCGCGCACGGCGGCGCGGCTGCCGGAGATCCTGACGGCCGTGAGCAAGGGCTGACGGTCCCCGCGGCCGCCGCGCTCGCTGCCCGCGGGCGCGGTCTACGGCGCCGGCGTCACGCTGCTGGGGCTGCGGCTGGCCGCGCCGCGCACGGCGGCGCGGCTGCCGGAGATCCTGACGGCCGTGAGCAAGGGCTGACGGTCCCCGCGGCCGCCGCGCTCGGGCTCAGGAGGCGTCGGGAGCGTCGGCGCTGAGCACCGTGTCCAGGAAGGCCTCGATCGCCGTACGCCAGCCCTCCGGCTGGTCGTAGTGGACGAGGTGCCCGGCGTCGGCGACCTCGGCGTACTCGCCGCGCGGCAGGACGCGGACCATCTCCTGGGCCTCCGCGCGGCCCAGTTCGCCGTCCAGACCGCGCACGACCAGGGCCGGGCACCGGACCTGGGTGAGTTCCTCCCAGTGCGCGTCGTAGACCCAGGTCTCGCGGGACTTGAGCATCTGCTCGGGATCGAAGACGGGACGCCAGCCGTCCGGCGACTCGTGCATCACCTCGGCGTAGAACTCGCCCCGGGAGGGGTTCGGCCGCTCCACCCAGGGGTCGTCCTCGCCGAACCACTTGCGGACGTCGGCGAGAGTGGCGAAGGGCAACGGCCAGGACGTGAACCAGTCGGCCCACTCGCGTTGCGAGGCCGCTCCGAGCGCCGAGGCCCGCATGTCGCAGACCACCAGACCGCGCACCAGGTCGGGGCGTTTCGCCGCGAGCTGCCACGCGGTGAGCGCGCCCATGGCGTGCCCGATGAGGACGGCCGGGGCGAGCCCGAGCTGTTCGAGGGCCGCCTCCGCGTCCTCGACATAGGCCTCGCGGGTGAACGCGGCCCGCGGCGGCTTCTCGCTCTGCCCGTGGCCGCGCTGGTCGAGGGCGACCGCACGGTGCCGCTCGGAGAGCCAGCGGGCGGTGGACGCCCAGTGCGAGGCACGGCCCATCAGGCCGTGCAGTAACAGGACCCCGGAGGTCCGCTCGGGCTCCGCGGGGCGCTGCCGCCCGCCGGAGGACTGCGCCGGGATCCCCTTGGGCGGGTCCCCGAACTCCCAGGCCGCCAGACGTACGCCGCCCGCCCCGGTCACGTCGATGCGTCGCGCCATAGGTCCTGGCACCCCCCTAGCCGTCGTACCGCTGCGCTGCCGATGCTCCGTACCGCTTCGATCACATGCAGGCTATCGAATGCCCTTTCGAGAATTGCACTCTCCGCGCACAACACCCCTCGTTCGAGTGACCACCCTCAGGGAATGATCCCCGCTGCCGAGGGGAGATCTTCAGCGGGAGGCGGACCGCTCGGGGAAAACGGTCCGAGGGGAATGACCCTGAGAGCTCGGGGCTCCGGGTCAGCACAGGGGAGGACAGGCCCCGGCGCCGCACGGCGCCGGGGCTCTCCCTTGCTCCGCGGCACATCATCCCGCCCCCTCAGGTCATATGCCTCACGCGACAGCCTGGCACGACAAGCGCCGGCGCGCTGCGATTCGACACAGGGAATCTCCGATTCGACGAGATCGACGAAGCGCCACAACTTCCCCACCGGCCCCAGGAGTTCGACAGCCCTCAGCGTCACGGCGCCGGCGACCGCCGGGCGGACGGACCCTATTTCTTCGCGACGAACACGTGCGACGCGACGTCCGACACCAGCTCCGCGGCCTCACCGCCGCTTCCCACCAGCACACCGCCCGGCGACTCCGTCACGCTCACGACCGAGCCCGGCTGCACTCCCGCGCGGCGCAGCGTGTACATCAGCTGCGCGTCCGTCTGGATCGGCTCGCCGATCCGGCGCACGACGACCGTCTTGCCCTCCAGGCCCGGGTCGAGATCGGCCAGCGAGACCATGCCCTCGTCCAGGAACGGGTCCGCGCCGTCCTTCTCGCCCAGCTCCTCCAGGCCCGGGATCGGATTGCCGTACGGCGACTCCGTGGGGTGGCGCAGCAGCTCCAGCACCCGCCGCTCCACGGCCTCGCTCATCACGTGCTCCCAGCGGCACGCCTCCGCGTGGACCTGCTCCCACTCCAGCCCGATCACGTCGACGAGCAGACACTCGGCGAGACGGTGCTTGCGCATCACGCGCGTGGCCAGCCGGCGGCCCTCGTCGGTGAGCTCCAGGTGCCGGTCGCTGGCCACCGCGACCAGGCCGTCGCGCTCCATGCGCGCCACGGTCTGGCTGACCGTCGGGCCGCTCTGGTCGAGCCGCTCGGCGATCCGGGCACGCATGGGGACCACACCTTCCTCTTCCAGCTCGAGGATGGTGCGGAGATACATCTCCGTGGTGTCGATCAGTCCGGACATTCGTGCCCCTCGATTAGCTCTGCCGAAAAGCTCGACCGCTCTACGGCGCGTGCGCTGGCCCTGCACTCAATTCTGCCGGATACCACCGACAAGCGTGCCTTGCCGTCCGAACGGGGAGGTCGCGTCCGGGCGCAGGCGACCGCGCCCGGGGCGTCCCGCGCCCCGGCCGCCCCACCGGCGCCGGCCGTATTGACAGCGCACTGGTCCAGACCGCACGGTGATCCGCGACACGGACACCGACACCCGCGTCTCCACCTTCACCGACGCCTTCACCGACACCTTCACCGACACGGCAAAGGGGCCCCTCGGATGAGCGACCGCAAGCTCGCCGCCCAGTTCTTCGACGCCGCCGTCGCCCTGCTGCAACGGGTCCGCGACGAGGAGGCCGAGGCCGTCGACGCCGCCGGCGAACTCCTCGCCGACACCGTGGCCGCCGGCGGCCGCCTCTTCGCCTTCGGCGCCGGGCACTCCTCGCTCGCCGCCCAGGACGTCGTCTACCGGGCGGGCGGCCTCGCCCTGATGAACCTGCTCGCCGTGCCCGGCGTCGTCGGCGTCGACGTCGTCCCCGCCACCCTCGGCTCGGCCCTGGAACGCGTCGACGGCCTGGCGAGCGCCGTGCTCGACACCTCGCCGCTGCGCGCGGGCGACGCCCTCGTCGTCGTCTCGCTCTCCGGCCGCAACGCCCTGCCCGTGGAGATGGCCCTCAACGCCCGCGCCCTCGGCGTGAAGGTCATCGGCGTGACCTCGGTGGCGTACGCGACGCAGACCACGTCCCGGCACGTCACCGGGACCTTCCTGAAGGACCACTGCGACGTCGTCCTCGACTCGAAGATCGCGGTCGGCGACGCCGAGCTCTCCCTCGACACCGTCCCCGCGCCCTTCGCCCCCGCCTCCACCGTCGTGACCTCGGCTCTCCTGCAGGCCGTCATGGCCACCGCGGCCGGCTCCCTCGCCGAACGCGGCATCGAGCCCCCGCTGCTGCGCTCGGGCAACGTCGACGGCGGCCACGACTGGAACGGCCGGATCATGGAGGAGTACCGGGACCGCATCTTCTACCGGCGCTGAACGGCCCCCCACCCGCGCGGGCCGCGCAGGGCCGGGCGGGTCAGCCGTCGCCGCGGCCGGGGGCCGGCGCCGTCAGCTCCGCAAGGTCCAGCGCCGTGGCGATGCGCACGGCGACGTCCTCGGCGTAGACGGCGTCGGAGCGCTCGAAGGCGGCACGGCCGCCGCCGCGCAGGAACGTCACCACGCCCAGGGTGCGACCGCGGCTGCGCAGCACCGCGCACAGCGCGTGCACCGTGTCCTCGGGCCACTGCCGTGCCCGCGCCCACTCCCGCGCCTCGTCGGCCGGCACCGAACCGGAGCCCGCCCGCACCGAACCGGCCCGCGCGACGCACTGCAGCGCCGGGTGCCCCTCCGCATAGCGCACGGGCAGTCCCGCGTGCCCGGCGAGCGTGCTCGGGCCGGGCCCGCCCGCCGGGGTCGACGCGACCCGTACCAGCCGCAGCGGCCCCGCACCCTCCACGTCGCCCATCACCCGGTCGACCAGGGCGTGGTCGGCGAAACCGGCGAGCGCGAAGTCGAGATGGACCGTGGCCGACTCCGCGGGATCCTCGCACTCGGCGGCCGCCCGGGCCGCCCGGTGCAGCTGGTTGGCGCGGAACCGCAGCAGCGAGGCCTCCTGCTCACCCTGCTTTGCCTCCGTGACGTCCTGGAAGATCCAGCCGACCCCCAACGGCACCGGCTCCTCCGCGAGCGGCGAGGCCAGCCGCAGAAAGCCGCTGCGCCAGCAGCGCCGCTTCTCGCCGTCGGGGGTGCGCACCCCCACCCACAGCTCGGCCGGGGCCGGCGGGGCGCCCTCGGCGAGGACGTGCGTCAGCGCGTTCTCCAGCTCCTCCGCGCCCCGGGTCAGCAGCTCGCCCAGCGGGCGGCCGAGAGCGGCCGTGCGGCCGGTGCCCAGCGCGCGGGCGGCGTGCACGTTGACGACGGCGGGACGCAGATCGGCGTCGACCAGGACGACTCCCCAGGAGGCGTCCTCGAAGAGGGCCTCACTGAGCGCGATGGAACGCTCCAGGTCGATCTGGGCGTGCACCTCGCTGAAGGCGCAGTACAGCCCGGCGGGCTTGCCGTCCGGGCCCGGCACGGCGGCCGACTGGGTGCGCACGAGGACCCGGCCGCCGTCCTTGGTCAGCAGCGCGAACTCGTGCACCTGGCGGCCCGGGGCGTGCATGGCCGCCATCAGCCGCCCCTCGATGTCCTCCGCGTCGGCCTCGCGCACGGCCCAGCCGGCGAAGCCCTTGCGGCCGACGGCCTCCTCGGCGCTCCATCCGAGGATGCGCTCGGCCTCGCGGTTCCAGTGGGTCACGACTCCGTCGCCGTCGAAGGCGCACAGCGCCGCGTCCATGCCGTCGAGCAGCGCGGCGAGCAGGTCGGCGCCGTCCGGGCCGACCACGGGCTGCTCGCCGTCCGCAGGCGTCGGGCCGTCGTCGCCCCGCCCGGGCCGCCCGGGCTCGTCCGGCCCGAGTTCGTCGGTGGTCCCACTACGCCGGGAAGCACTCACCTGGACCCCCTGCAGGTTCGCTCACTTGCCCTCATTCAACTCGAACGTGACGCAGCCCACACTGGTTCCCGCAAGATTGCAGGGGAATCGTTGTACCGCGCCTCCACTCCGGCGGGCCAGGAGTCGCGGACCGGCCCGTGCGGCCGTCCCGCCACCGCGCACCGCCGGGGCGCCGAGCCCGTCCGCGACGACGGCCGCGGGCGAGAACGAAGATCATTCACCCCTCCAGCGAACCTCGCCGGTATGCGTGCGTCAACCCGCCCGCGTCGATCGGCCACGGCGGTCGCGGTCGGCACGTAGGAAAAAACAGTTGATTCGCGAGGGAACGCTTCTTAGGGTTTCCAGTACACGCGAAAGGAGGTGATCCGGTAGATGTGTGATTCCCGGACTCGTGAGGTGGCTGCGGGCTAGCGGCCCGTCACCACACTCTGTGCGGTGCCGGACCCGTGCGCGAGACACGCGTGCAGCCGGCCCATACCCAGCAGTCACCCGACCCGCGAGTCGCCGGTAAGTCCGGCCGGCCCTCCTCAGGGAGGACCAGACTCGCGGGTCGTCTGCGTTTCCCGTGCCGGGCCGCCGAGAACCGCCCGCTTCTTCGGTGCGGTGGTGCTTCCGCAGGTTTCGCGGGGCGTGATCCATGGTTTCGCGGGGGCGTGATCCGCGCCACGTACGGATCTTTCGCCAGGCAGTACTCTGGGCGCATGCTTTCGCTCGTTCGACGCCGCCACGTGGACTACGTCCGCGTCACGAGCATGGGCTGTCGACGCTCCGTCTGAGCCTCCGGCCCCTCGCGGTTCACCGCCGCCCGCGTTCACGCGCTCTTCCTTCCTCCGCTCACCTGGCACCCGTGCGCCGTCCCACCCGACGCCGGCGGCGGGCCCCCGCACACCCACGGACGCACCATGACGAACGTGACACCCCTCGCGACGAACCCGTCCTACCGGCAGCTGCCGATCATCGATCTCGCCGCCGCCGACCGCGGCCCCCAGGCACGGGGGCTGCTCCACGCCCAGCTGCACAGCGCCGCCCACGACGTGGGGTTCTTCCAGCTGGTCGGGCACGGGGTCGGCGAGCGGGAGACGGAGGCGCTGCTGTCCGCCATGCGCGCCTTCTTCGCGCTGCCCGAGGACCGCAGGCTCGCCCTCGACAACGTGAACTCGCCCCACTTCCGGGGGTACACCCGGACCGGCGACGAGCGCACCGGCGGCCGGCGGGACTGGCGCGACCAGCTCGACATAGGAGCCGAGCGGCCCGCGCGGAGGCCGGGACCGGGCGAGCCCGCCTACTGGTGGCTGCAGGGCCCCAACCAGTGGCCCGCCGAGCTGCCCGAGCTGCGCGCGGCCGCGCTCGCGTGGATCGAGCGGCTGAGCGCCGTCGCCGAGAAACTGCTGCACGAACTGCTCGCGGCGATCGGGGCCCCGGCCGGCTTCTACGACCCGGTGTTCGGGGAGCGGGCGCATCCGCATCTGAAGCTGGTGCGGTATCCGGGCAGCGCGGGGGACGGCGCCGGGCAGGGGGTGGGGGCCCACAAGGACTACGGGTTCCTGACGCTGCTGCTCCAGGACGAGGTGGGCGGCCTCCAGGTGCAGCGGGAGGACGGCGCGTTCCACGACGTCCCGCCGCTGCCGGGCGCGTTCGTGGTCAACCTCGGCGAGCTGCTGGAGGTGGCGACCAACGGGTACCTGGTCGCCACCAACCACCGGGTGGTGTCACCGCCGAGCGCCGTCGAGCGGTTCTCCGTGCCGTTCTTCTACAACCCCCGGCTGGACGCGCGCGTGGAGCCGCTGCCCTTCCCGCATGCCTCGGCCGCGCCCGGCGTGACCGACGACCCGGCCAACCCGCTGTTCGCCGAGTACGGCTTCAACGAGCTGAAGGGCAAGCTGCGCGCCCATCCGCTGGTGGCCGAGCGGCATCACGCGGAGCTGCTCAGCCCCGCGTGACGGCCCGTCCGGATCAGTCGGCGATGTCGTCGTAGCCCTCGATGTCGCGCGGGTCGCGGGAGCCGGGGCCGGTGTAGCGGGCCGACGGGCGGACCAGGCGGCCGGTGCGCTTCTGCTCCAGGATGTGCGCCGACCAGCCGGCCGTGCGGGCACAGGTGAACATCGAGGTGAACATATGGGCGGGCACCTCGGCGAAGTCCAGGACGATGGCCGCCCAGAACTCGACGTTCGTCGCGAGGACCCGGTCCGGCCGGCGGGCGTGGAGTTCGGCGAGGGCCGCCTTCTCCAGGGCCTCGGCGACCTCGAAGCGGGGCGCGCCCAGTTCGCGGGCGGTGCGGCGCAGCACGCGCGCGCGGGGGTCTTCGGCGCGGTAGACGCGGTGGCCGAAGCCCATGAGGCGCTCGCCCTTGTCGAGGGCCTGCCTGACGTAGGCGTCCGCGTCGCCGGTGCGCTCGATCTCCTCGATCATGCCGAGGACCCGGGACGGGGCGCCGCCGTGCAGGGGGCCCGACATGGCGCCCACGGCGCCGGAGAGGGCGGCGGCGACGTCGGCGCCGGTGGAGGCGATGACCCTTGCGGTGAACGTGGAGGCGTTCATGCCGTGCTCGGCCGCGGACGTCCAGTAGGCGTCGACCGCCTTGACGTGCTTGGGGTCGGGCTCGCCGCGCCAGCGGATCATGAACCGTTCGACGACGGAGGTGGCCTTGTCGATCTCCCGCTGGGGGACCATCGGGGTGCCCTGGCCGCGCGCGGACTGGGCGACGTAGGAGAGGGCCATGACGGCGGCGCGGGCGAGGTCGGCGCGGGCCTGCTCGGCATCGATGTCGAGGAGGGGCTTGAGGCCCCAGACGGGCGCGAGCATGGCGAGCGCGGACTGGACGTCGACGCGGATGTCGCCGGAGTGGACGGGGATCGGGAACGGCTCGGCGGGCGGCAGGCCGGGGTTGAAGGCGCCGTCGACGAGCAGGCCCCAGACGTTGCCGAAGGAGACGTGGCCGACCAGGTCCTCGATGTCGACGCCCCGGTACCGCAGGGCGCCGCCTTCCTTGTCGGGTTCGGCGATCTCCGTCTCGAACGCGACGACTCCTTCGAGTCCGGGTACGAAGTCGGACATCGGGCGGCTCCTCGTGATGTGTACGACGGGACGGGCGGACGACAGCGGGTGCGGGACGGCGGCCGCCGGCGGTTCCGCGGTCCTCGGTAGGACTCGCGGTCCTGGGCGGTCATCCCACTGGTGCCCCGTGGGACGGGCGGCCACCCACCATCCAACTGGTTCGGCATCTGCACCATATCCCCGAGTGCCACCTTTGGGGAGTGGTCGCGGCACTCAGTGCCACCAGGGTGCTGTCGTCGGCGGGCGATCCGCGAGGGAGGACCATGCGGCAAGATGGCCGGGTGACCCAAGGCGACGCCGTCTCCCCCGGCTCCTTCCCCGACCCTGCCGCCATGCGCAAGCAGTACCGGGCCGAGGGGCTGTCCGAGGCCGGTCTGGCCGCCACGCCCGTGGAACAGTTCGCCCGCTGGTTCAAGGACGCGGCCGTCGAGGCGCATCTCTTCGAGCCGAACGCCGTGGTCGTCGCCACCGCGGACGCCGAGGGGCGGCCGAGCTCGCGCACGGTGCTGCTGAAGCACTTCGACGAGCAGGGCTTCGTCTTCTACACCAACTACGACTCCCGCAAGGCCCGCGACCTCGCCGAGAACCCGTACGTCTCGCTGCTCTTCCCGTGGCATCCGATGGCCCGGCAGGTCGTCGTGCGGGGTGTGGCCCGGCGTACCGGACGGGACGAGACGGCCGCCTACTTCCGCACCCGGCCGCACGGTTCGCAGCTCGGGGCGTGGGCCAGCGCCCAGTCCTCGGTGATCGCCACGCGGGCGGACCTCGAGGCCTCGTACGCCGAGCTGGCGGCCCGCTATCCCGAGGGCGAGCAGGTGCCGGTGCCGCCGCACTGGGGCGGTTTCCGGGTGGCGCCGCAGTCGGTGGAGTTCTGGCAGGGCCGTCTGAACCGGCTGCACGACCGGCTGCGGTACGTGGCGGAGCCGGACGGGAGCTGGCGGGTGGAGCGGCTCAGTCCCTGAGCGGCCGTCCGTTCCGTCCTCAGCGCAGTTTCTCGTCCAGGAGGCCGGCCCACTGCGCCACCACGCGTTCGCGGCGGGCTCCGTCGTCGGTGAGGAGGTTGGCCAGGCCGAGGCCGCGGGCCATGTCGAGCAGGCCCTGGACGCTCTCTCGGACGCCGGGCACGGACTCGTCGGCGCCCAGCAGCTCCACGGCGATCCGGTGGGTCTCGCGGCCGACGCGGGCTTCCAGCTCCGTCACCCGGGGGCGCAGCTGTTCCTCGTTGGAGGCGGCGACCCACAGGTGCAGGGCGGCGCGGAACAGGGGCCCGGTGTAGAGGTCCACGAGGGCGGCGACGACGGCCGTCCGGTCGGCCGCCGCGCCGCCGGCCGCGCCCTGCGGGAACAGGGCGCGCAGCGCGCGGGAGCGTTCCTCGGCGACGTACTCGACGGCCGCGGTGAACAGGTCCTCGCGGGTGGGGAAGTGGTGCTGGGCGGCACCGCGGGAGACGCCCGCGCGTTCGGCGACGACCGTGACCGTGGAGCCCGCCCAGCCCTGTTCGGCGAGAGCGGCCACGGCGGCTTCCAGGAGCCGCTGCCGGGTGGCGCGGCTGCGGTCCTGCTTGGGGAGGCGGTCGCGGTCGGCTGCGCTCACAGCACCCATGCGGGATCCCGTCGTTCGAGGAAGGCCGTCATCCCCTCGCGGGCCTGCCCGGTGGAGAACAGCCGGGCCGAGAGCGCGGTGAGGTCTGCGGCGTCCCGGTCGAATGTCTCCAGCACCCTAGCCGTGAGCAGCCGTTTCGTCTCCGCCAGCCCCTGGGGCGCCGCTCTGCGCAGACCGTCGAGGACGGGTGCGAGGACGGCGTCGACGTCGTCGCCGTGGTCGGTGAGCAGGCCGATCCGGGCGGCCTCGGCGGCGTCGAAGCGCTCGCCGGTGAGGCAGTAGCGGGCGAGGGCGCGCGGGTCGGTGCGCGGGAGGAGCGGCAGCGAGATCACGGCCGGCGCCACCCCGATGCGCACCTCGGTGAAGGCGAAGGTCGACCCGGTGGCGGCGGCCGTGACGTCGCAGGCGGCCAGCAGTCCGAGGCCGCCGGCGCGGACGTGGCCGGTGACGCGGGCCACGACCGGTCTGGGCAGCTCGACGATCTGCCGCAGCAGCGCCACGAAGGCGTCGGGGTCGGGCGGGTCGCGCAGGTCGGCGCCCGCGCAGAAGGCGCCGCCGGTGTGGGTGAGGACGACGGCGCGCACGTCGGTGTCCTCGGCGCACTCGGCGAGCGATGCGGCGAGCCGCGTGACGAGCGCCGAGGACAGGGCGTTGCGGGTGGCGGGCGAGTCGAGGCTGAGCGTGTGGACGCCGCGCTCGCGGGAGTGTCCGACCGGGGAGGCCTGCGCCGGTGTCATGGGCGCTCCCGCAGCAGGCGGCGCAGGATCTTGCCGGACGCGGCGCGCGGCACCGCGTCGACGAAGGTGACGTCGCGGACGCGTTTGTAGGGGGCGACGCGTTCGGCGACGAACATGGCGACCTCTCCTTCGGACAGGCCGGGCGCGGTCGGCTGGCGGACCACGTAGGCGTGGGGGACCTCGTTGCCGTCGTCGTTGCAGACGCCGACGACGGCCGCGTCCGCTATGCCGGGGTGGGTGAGCAGCAGTGCCTCCAGTTCGGCCGGGGCGACCTGGAAGCCCTTGTACTTGATGAGCTCCTTGACGCGCTCGACGACGAACAGCCAGCCGTCGGCGTCGACCCGTCCGACGTCGCCGGTGTGCAGCCAGCCGTCGGCGTCGATCATGTCGGCGGTGGCGTCGGGGCGGCCGAGGTAGCCCTTCATGACCTGGGGGCCGCGGATCAGGACCTCGCCCGCCTCGCCGGCGTCGAGGTCGCGGCCGGGGTCGTCGAGGGCGACGATCCGCATCTCGGTGCCGGCGATGAGTCTGCCGACGGTGCCGGCGGGGGCCTCGCGCATGGCGTCCAGAGGGACGACGTGCGTGCCCGGGGACAGTTCCGTCATGCCGTAGGCCTGGCCGACGGGCGGCAGGTTCAGGCGTTTCGCGCAGGCCTCGGCGAGGTCGGCGTCGAGCGGTGCGGCCGCGCTGACGACGTGGCGCAGGGACGACAGGTCGTACCGGGCGACGGACGGGTGCTTGGCGAGGGCGAGGACGATCGGCGGGGCCACGTACAGGGCGGTGATGCGGTGGTCCTGGACGGCCGCGAGGAACGTCTCCAGGTCGAAGCGGGGCAGTACGACGACGGTGGCGCCCTGTCGCAGCGGAGCGTTCATCAGGGCGGTCAGGCCGTAGATGTGGGAGAAGGGCAGCACGGCGAGGATGCGGTCGCCGGGGCCGGCGGAGATCGCCGACCGGAGCTGGTCGAGGTTGGTGGCGATCTGGCGGTGGGTGAGCATGACGCCCTTGGGGACGCCGGTGGTGCCGGAGGAGTAGGGCAGGACCGCCACGTCCTCGGCCGGGTCGATGCCGACCCGGGGTTCGGGGGCGTCGGAGGCGAGCATGTCGATCAGCGAGCGGTGTCCGGGCGCGCTGTCGCAGACGAGGATCTCCTCGACGCCGCCCGCGAGTTCGGCGGCGCGGCGGGCGGTGTCCAGCAGCGGGGAGACGGTGACGATCCAGCGGGCGGCGCTGTCGCCGAGCTGCTTGGCGAACTCCTCGGCGGTGGCGAGCGGGTGCACGGTGGTGACGGTGGCGCCCGCGCGCGTGGCCGCGTAGAAGGCGAGAGGGAACGCGACGGTGTTGGGGCTGTGCAGGGCCAGCACGTCGCCCTTGCGGACCCCCGCCTCGGCGAGCGCGGCGGCGATCCTGCGGTGGAAGCGGTCCACCTGGTCGTAGGTGAGGGCGGTGCCGTCCGTGCCGTCGACGAGTGCGGGAAGCTCGCCGAACTCCGCGGCGCGGCCCAGCACGGCGTCGTGGATGGGCAGGTCGACGGGCGGGACGTCTGCGTACGGGCTGCGGAACACGGTTCCTCCTGGCACGGCGGTGTGCTGCCTAGTACGACTTGGGCAGGCCCAGGGTCTGGTGGGAGACGTAGTTGAGAATCATCTCGCGGCTCACCGGGGCGATGCGAGCCACGCGGGAGGCCGTGATCAGCCGGGCGAGCCCGAACTCGCGGGTGAGGCCGTTGCCGCCGAGGGTGTGCACGGCCTGGTCGACCGCCTTCACGCAGGCCTCTCCGGCCGCGTACTTGGCCATGTTGGCGGCTTCGCCCGCGCCGGCGTCGTCGCCCGCGTCGTAGAGGCGGGCCGCCTTCTGCATCATCAGCCGGGCCAGTTCGAGTTCGATGTGGGCCTGCGCGAGGGGGTGGGCGATGGCCTGGTGGGCGCCGATCGGGGTGTTCCAGACGATGCGTTCGCGCGCGTACGCGACGGCTCGCGCGAGGGCGTGCCGGCCCATGCCGATCGCGAAGGCGGCCGTCATGACGCGCTCGGGGTTGAGGCCGGCGAACAGTTGCAGCAGGCCCGCGTCCTCGTCGCCCACGAGCGCCTCGGCGGGGAGCCGGACGTCGTCCAGGGCCAGCTCGAACTGCCGCTCCACGCTGTCGAGTTCCATGTCGATGGCGCGGCGGGTGAAGCCGGGGGCGTCGCGCGGGACGATGAACAGGCAGGGCTTGAGGCGGCCGGTGCGGGCGTCCTCGGTGCGGCCGACGACGAGGGTGGCGTCGGCGATGTCGACGCCGGAGACGAACACCTTGCGGCCGGTCAGCAGCCAGTCGCCGCTCGCGCCGTCGCGGCGGGCGGTGGTGGCGATGCGGTGGCTGTTGGAGCCGGCGTCGGGCTCGGTGATGCCGAACGCCATGAGGCGGCTGCCGTCGGCCAGCGCGGGCAGCCACTCCCGTTTCTGGGCGTCCGTGCCGAAGCGGGCGATGACCGTGCCGCAGATCGCCGGGGAGACGATCATCATCAGGAGGGGGTTTCCGGCCGCGCCCAGCTCTTCGAGGATGAGGGAGAGTTCGGTGATGCCGCCGCCCCCGCCGCCGTACTCCTGGGGCAGGTTGACGCCGATGTAGCCGAGCTTGGCGGCCTCCTGCCACAGGGCGCCGTGGTCGCCGTCGTGGGCGCGGCTCCTCGCGAAGGCCGACACCGCCGCTCGCAGTGCCCTGTGCTCGTCGGACTCGATGAGGGTGGTCACGGTGGCTCCTTCGTCTGGCGGCTCGTCCTGGCTGGTCCTGGCTGGTCCCGTTCACACGGCCGGGCCGCATGTCGATGCGGCCCCGCGCCCCTTGTCGTCAGCCGCTCTCCACCACTGCCAGGAGCGTGCCGACCTCCACTTGCTGCCCTCGGGTCACATGCAGCGCCGTCACCGTGCCCTGCGCCGGCGCGGCGATGACGTGCTGCATCTTCATCGCTTCGAGCCACAGGAGCGGTTCACCGGCCCGGACACCCGATCCGGTGACGAGACCGTCCGCGAGCCTGACGACCGTGCCCGGCATCGGGGCCAGGAGGGAGCCCGGCGCGTGCTGGGCCTGCGGGTCGGGGAAGCGGGGAAGGACGGTCAGGACGTCGGCGTTGACGTGGACGCGGTCGCCGTAGCGGGCGACGTCGAAGCGGCGCCGTACGCCGTCGATCTCCAGGACGACCAGCCCGGCGTCGGCCGACACCACCTGGACGCCCTCGGCCGTGAGGCCCGTGCGGGTGTGGCGGTAGCGGACCTCCCTCTCCTCGCCCGCGACCGCGTACCGCTTCGTCTGCGGCTGGGACGGCAGGTTGCGCCAGCCGCCGACGCCCCGGCGCGAGCCGGCGCCCGCCGCCTCGGCGAGGGCGGCCGCGAGCGGGGCGTACGGGTCGGGGGCGGCCTCGGTCAGCTCGGCGAGGTGACGGTCGTAGAAGCCGGTGTCCATGCGCGCCGAGGTGAACTCCTCGTGGCGCAGGGAGCGGACGAGGAGGTCGCGGTTGGTGACGGGGCCGTGGACAGCCGCCCGTTCCAGCGCGCCCGCCAGTCGGCGAATCGCCTCCGCGCGCGTGGGGGCGTGGGCGACCGCCTTGGCGAGCATGGGGTCGTAGTGGACGCCGATCTCGTCGCCGTCGGCGTAGCCGGTGTCCAGGCGGACGCCGTCCGGGACGGCCAGGCGGTGCAGGACGCCGGTCTGCGGGGTCCAGTCGGCCGCGGGGTCCTCGGCGTAGAGGCGGGCCTCGATCGCGTGCCCGCGCGCGGGCGGCGGCCCGGCGGGCAGGGCCGCGCCCTCCGCGATCCTGAGCTGCTCGGCCACCAGGTCGAGGCCGAAGACCGCCTCGGTGACGGGGTGTTCGACCTGGAGGCGGGTGTTCATCTCCAGGAAGTGCGCCCGGCCGTCGGCGACGAGGAACTCGACGGTGCCCGCGCCCACGTAGTCCACGGCGCGGGCGGCGCGCACGGCCAGCGTGCGCAGCCGCTCGGCGATCTCGTCCGTGAGTCCGGGCGCGGGCGCCTCCTCGACGACCTTCTGGTGGCGTCGCTGCAGCGAGCAGTCCCGGGTGCCCAGCGCCCACACCGTGCCGTGTGCGTCGGCGAGGATCTGCACCTCGACGTGGCGGCCGTTCTCGACGTACGGCTCGACGAACACCTCGCCGTCGCCGAAGGCGCTCGCGGCCTCGGCGCGCGCGCCCTCCAGCGCCGCCCCCAGCTCCTCCAGCCGGCGCACGACGCGCATCCCGCGCCCCCCGCCGCCCGCGGCCGCCTTCACCAGCACCGGCAGGTCGGCCTCCGTCACCTCGTCCGGGGACAGGGGCGCGAGGCCCATGAGCCGCTTGGCGCGGGTCTTGGAGGCCATCGCCTCGATCGCCTCGGGCGACGGTCCGATCCAGACCAGGCCGGCGTCCAGGACGGCCCGCGCGAAGCCGGCGTTCTCGGAGAGGAAGCCGTAGCCGGGGTGCACGGCGTCCGCGCCCGCCGCGACGGCGGCCTTCACCACGAGGTCGGCGCGCAGATAGGTGTCCGCGGGCGTGGCGCCGGGCAGCCGCACGGCCGTGTCGGCCACCCGTGTGTGGAGGGCGCCGGCGTCGGCGTCCGAGTGCACGGCGACGGTGCGGATGCCCGCCTCGCGGCAGGTCCGGAAGACCCGGCAGGCGATCTCGCCGCGGTTGGCCACCAGAACGGAAGTAATCATGAGCCTCACATCCGGAAGACGCCGAAGCCGCCGCGGGCGCCCTCGTACGGAGCCGTGTGGACGGCCGACAGGCACAGGCCGAGCACGGTGCGGGTGTCGCGGGGGTCGATGACGCCGTCGTCGTAGAGCCGGCCGGAGAGGAACATCGGCAGCGACTCGGACTCGATCTGCTGCTCCACCATGGCGCGCAGGGCGGCGTCGGCGTCCTCGTCGTAGGGCCGGCCCTTCGCGGTCGCCGACTGCCGGGCGACGATGGACAGGACCCCGGCGAGCTGCTGCGGGCCCATCACGGCCGACTTGGCGCTCGGCCAGGCGAAGAGGAACCGGGGGTCGTAGGCGCGCCCGCACATGCCGTAGTGGCCGGCGCCGTAGGACGCGCCCATGAGCACGGACAGGTGCGGGACCTTCGAGTTGGAGACCGCGTTGATCATCATCGCGCCGTGCTTGATGATGCCGCCCTGCTCGTACTCCTTGCCGACCATGTAGCCGGTGGTGTTGTGCAGGAAGAGCAGCGGGATGTCGCGCTGGTTGGCGAGCTGGATGAACTGGGCGGCCTTCTGCGACTCCTGGCTGAAGAGCACGCCCTGGGCGTTGGCGAGGATCCCGACCGGATAGCCGTGCAGGGCGGCCCAGCCGGTGACGAGGCTCGTGCCGTACAGGGGCTTGAACTCGTCGAAGTCGGAGCCGTCGACGATCCGGGCGATCACCTCGCGCGGGTCGAAGGGGGTGCGCAGGTCCCCGGGGACGATGCCCAGGAGCTCCTCCTCGTCATACTTCGGAGGGACGGCCGGGCCGGGATCCGGGTACGCCTTGCGGTGGTTGAGGCGGGCGATCACGCGCCGCGCCTGGCGCAGGGCGTCGTGTTCGTCGACGGCGAAGTAGTCGGCGAGGCCCGACACACGCGCGTGCATCTCCGCGCCGCCCAGCGACTCGTCGTCGCTCTCCTCGCCGGTGGCCATCTTCACCAGCGGCGGCCCGCCGAGGAACACCTTCGCCCGCTCCTTGACCATGATCACGTGGTCGGACATGCCGGGGATGTACGCGCCTCCCGCGGTCGAGTTGCCGAAGACCACGGCGACGGTCGGGACGCCCGCGGCGGAGAGGCGGGTCAGATCGCGGAAGACGGCCCCGCCCGGGATGAAGATCTCCTTCTGCGAGGGCAGGTCGGCGCCGCCCGACTCCACCAGGCTGACGCAGGGCAGCCGGTTGGCCAGCGCGATGTCGTCGGCCCGCAGGGCCTTCTTCAGCGACCAGGGGTTGCTGGCGCCGCCCCGCACGGTCGGGTCGTTGGCGGTGATCAGGCACTCGACGCCTTCGACGACGCCGATGCCGGTGACGAGGGAAGCGCCGACCGCGTACTCGGGGGAGGCGCTGCCCCAGGCGGCCAGCGGCGACAGTTCCAGGAACGGCGTGTCGGGGTCGAGGAGCAGCTCGATGCGCTCACGGGCGAGGAGCTTGCCGCGGGCGCGGTGCCGGGCGACGTACTTCTCCCCGCCCCCCGCCAGCGCCTTCGCGTGCTCGGCGTCGAGGTCGGCCAGCTTGGCGAGCATGCTCTCGCGGTGTGCGCGGTAGTCGGGGCCGTGGATGTCCAAGGCGGACGTGATGACCGTCAAAGCAGGGCCTCCGGGATGTCCAGGCAGCGGGAGCGCAGCCATTCGCCGAGCGCCTTGGCCTGCGGGTCGAAGCGGTGCTGGGCGGCGACGCCGTCGCCGAGGAGACCCTCGACGACGAAGTTCAGGGCACGAAGCCGGGGCAGGGCGTGCCGGGTGACGGGCAGCGGCCGGCTCTCCGGGAGGAGCTGCCGGAACCGTTCGACGGTCAGCTCGTGGGCGAGCCAGCGCCAGGCCTCGTCGGTGCGGGTCCACACCCCCACGTTGGCGTCGGAACCCTTGTCGCCGCTGCGGGCGCCGGCGACGAGCCCGAGGGGCGCCCGGCGCACCGGCCCCGGGGGCAGCGGCTCCGGCAGGTCCGGCTGCGCCGTCGGTCGAAGGACGCGGGCGGCGGCGGCCGGCGGGGGCGGCACGGGGGTGCGCCGCCCGTCGTGGAGGACGGCGACGTGCTCGACGTCCTCCTGCGGGACGTGGGCGGCCTCGAACACCCCGTAGGGGGAGCCTTTCCCGGGCGGGGCGAGCACATGGAAGCCGGGGTAGCTGGCGAGGGCCAGTTCGATCGCGGCCCCGCTCAACGCCCGCCCCACGGCGGCCTGTTCCGGGTCGCGGACGACCAGCCGCAGCAGGGCGCTCGCCGTCTCCTCGGTGTCGGCGTCCGGCCGGTCGGTGCGGGCCAGCTCCCAACGGACCCCGGCAGGGCGGGACTCGGCGAGGGCGTCCGCCATCTGCTCCTTCACGAGTGCCGCCTTGGCCTCGATGTCGAGTCCGGTGAGCACGAAGACCACCTCGTTGCGGAAGCCGCCGAGGCGGGTGCGGCCGACCTTGAGGGTCGGCGGCGGGGCCTCGCCGCGCACGCCGTCGACACGGACCCGGTCGGGCCCGTCCTGGGCGAGCCGCACGGTGTCCAGGCGGGCGGTGACGTCGGGCCCGGCGTACCGGGCGCCTGCGGTCTCGTACAGGAGCTGCGCGGTCACCGTGCCGACGTCGACGAAGCCGCCCGTGCCGGGGTGCTTGGTGATGACGCAGCTGCCGTCCTCGTGGATCTCGGCGAGCGGGAAGCCGGGCCGCCGCAGGTCGCGGCCGCCCGCGCGACCGCTCCCGCGGGTCCCGCCGTCGGCGAAGAAGGCGTAGTTGCCGCCGGTGGCCTGTGTCCCGCACTCCAGGACGTGTCCGGCGACGACGGCGCCCGCGAGCCGGTCGTACTGCGTCGCCTCCCAGCCGAAGCGGGCGACGGCGGGACCGGTCACGAGGGCCGCGTCGGTGACCCGCCCGGCGACGACGACGTCCGCGCCCTCGCGCAGACACGCGGCGATGCCGAAGCCGCCGAGGTAGGCGTGGGCGGTGAGGCTGTCGGGGTAGCGGGGGCCGAGGTCGTCGCCCTCGACGTGCGCGACGCGCACGGGGATGCCGAGCCGGTCCGCCAGCCGCCGCACGGCGTCGGCGAGTCCGGCGGGGTTGAGCCCGCCCGCGTTGGTGACGATCCGCACGCCCCGCTCGTGGGCGAGGCCGAGGGACTCCTCCAGCTGGCGCAGGAAGGTGCGGGCGTACCCGGCGGCGGGGTCCTTCATCCGGTCACGCCCGAGGATGAGCATGGTCAGCTCGGCGAGGTAGTCGCCGGTGAGGACGTCGAGCTCGCCGCCGGTGAGCATCTCGCGCAGGGCGTCGAAGCGGTCGCCGTAGAACCCGGAGGCGTTGCCGACGCGCAGCACGCTCACGACCCCGACCCCCTCGGCCCCTTCGCGTCCGCACGCTCCTGCGCGTCCGCGCGCCCCTTCGCGTCCGCACGCCCCTGCGGTCCCTTCGGCGGGCGGCCGGCGCCGGGCGGGCCGGCGAAGGCCTGGGCGACGTCCAGCCAGCGGTCCGCGTCGGGGCCCTCGGCGCGCAGGGCGAGGTCGGCGCGGTGGGCGCGCTGGGTGACCAGCAGGCAGAAGTCGAGGGCGGGGCCGGTGACGCGGTCCGTGGCGTCCTCGGGGCCGTAGGTCCACGACTCGCCCGAGGGACTGATCAGTTCGACGCGGAACTCCTCGAACGGCGTGGGCAGTCCGTGCACGCCGAAGGCGAAGTCGCGGGTGCGCACTCCGAGGCGGACGATGTGCCGGAGCCGGTCGGTGGGCGGGAGGACCGTGCCCAGCGCGTCCGCCACGTCCAGGCCGTGGGCCCAGGTCTCCATGAGCCGGGCGGTGGCCATCGAGGCGGCGGCCATGGGCGGTCCGTACCAGGGGAAACGCGCTCCCGCCGGAGCCGCCCGCAGGGCCTCCTCCAGGGCCCGGCGTCCGGCCCGCCAGTCGGCGAGCAGCTGTGCGGGCGGCTTCGCCGCGCCCTCCTCGGCGCCGTTGTCCACGAAGTCCCCGGGCGCGGAGAGCGCCTTCTCGACCTCACGGGCGAAGGCGCCCCGGTCGGTCACGGCCAGCACGGACGAGTGGTCGGTCCACGCGAGGTGCGCGATCTGGTGGGCGACGGTCCAGCCGGGGGCGGGGGTGGGAAGCCTCCATTGCTCCGGTCCCAACTCGGCTGCCAGCCGGTCGAGTTCGTCGCTTTCGGCGCGGAGGTCGTCGAGCACGGGGGTCGGGTCGGCCATGGGGTGGAGCATGGCAGCGCACCGAGAAACAATCAAGCATGCTTGCATGAATACGCCACCGCACGAGGGGCCACACCCTCCCCGGCCGGCCGGGCGGCGGTGGGACGCGGTCAGGGGGTACGGCCGAGATGCAGCCGGAAGGGACAGCAGCGCGACCTTGAGCGGGTGACCGACTCCCTTGTGTGCGGCTGTCGATCGGGGTCGTGGAGGTTGCGCATGGTGGGGTCGTCGTTGATGTGCGGGGCCTGGCGGATCGGGCCGGGGACGGTGCTGGTTCCAGGCCGGTGACGCCGGTCAGAGGGGAGGACCGGAGTGGAGGATCCGCTGGAAGAACCGGTGGTCTCGCCATGCACCGTTGATGTGCAGGTACTCCGGTGCGGTTCCGTATTGGTGGAAGCCGGCCTTCTTCAGGACCCGCTGCGATGCCAGGTTGTGCAGCTGCGTGCCCGCCTCCAAGCGGTGCAGGGCGAAGTCCCAGCGAGCGCAGAGGCAGGCGGCTTCGACAGCCGCTGTAGCAAGACCGCGGCCTGCCCACTCGCTGTCGGTCCAGTAGCCGACGCTTGCACTGCACAGGGGCCCCAGAGTGATCTTGGAGAGAGAGACCCCGCCGACGATCCTGCCGGTCTTCACCTCGACGAGCACCCAGGGCATGAACGTGCCTGCCCGGCGCTGTGCGAGCTGCTCCTTGATGCAGGACCGCTGCCCGACTTCGGTGTAGTACTCCTCCGGCCGGTCCGGCTCCCACGGCTGCAGGTAGCTGCGGTTTCGCAGCAGCGCCTGAGACAGGGAGCCGGCGTCCTCGACAGTGGTCGGTCTCATTTCCACGCCGAGTTCCAGCAGCGTGGGAGTCGGTGCCGTCATGGGGTGGAGCAGGCGTGCGCCACCGGCCTCGCCGGCCGGAGGTATTCGTCGAGAGACCGCCCGCAGCGCACGCGGAACCGTGCGACGGGTTGTGCCCGTTCGAGGTCGAGGACGATGGTCCGCTCCTCGGTCCAGCCCTGGAGCCGGAACTCGGCGTTCCCGATGTGCACGAGTCCGAAGCGGGGTTCACCCGCGATGCAGAGCGTGAGCCGTCCGTCCCGTACCTCGACGGAGCCCGGCAGGCTGTCGGCGGGGTCGGCTCCGGAGTCGTCCGACCAGTCGGGGAAGTTCGCGGGGATGTCGACCTGACAGCGCAGTGCCAGCTGTTCGAAGGGCTGCAGGGGGATGGGCTCCCTGGCCATGAGGACATCGCTCCAGGGCAGCGCGTCGAGGAAACCGGCCGGGAAGAGCGCCATGAGCTCCGGAGTCGGGACGGTGTCCACCACGAGGTGGATCCGTCGTTCTGCGCCCCGGTTCCTGGCTATGTGGAGCCGGTCGAAGTCCGCGTACCAGAGGCGGCCCGCCTCCCAGTGGTACGTCTGGCCGTCCACGGTGAGCTCGGCTCCGGACTGGGTCACGATGGGGATATGCAGGCGCAGGAACCCCCAGGGGAAGTTGGTGTGCCCGTCGCTGTGCTCGTGGGTCTCCGCGCCGGGCCCGAGCGCCATGAGACGCGCGCTGTGCAGCGGGGCGGGAACGGCGGCCAGGACCTCGGCGTGGTACGGGCACCGGTCGAGCACAGGGGTGTCGAGGTGGTCCTCGAGCCCTGCGCCGCCGGGGTCGGTGCGCCTGACGTTCCCTGTGGGGCCTCGAAGAGGAATGATCTTCCAGTCGAAGGTGTCCTCCTCGCCCAGTCCGTTCTGGTGGACCGGGCGGTTCGGGCGCCACGTGAGGTCGGCGAGGCCCTTCACCTCGGCTGCGAGCCGTGCGGCGTCGAAACTGAGGCCGAGGGGGGCGGCGGGGGGGAGGTGATGCCATGTGGCGTCGGACGGACGTTCCAACGGAGAGGACACGGGGAAGCCCTACCCTTCGGTAGATCGAGCTGACTGGTGGGAGGCCGGAGCGTCGGCGACCACGGCTGCTCCTGAACCTGCCTTGGACGGAGTGATGCGCCAGGGTCGGTGCCGGCCGATGAGTGCGGCCACCGCCAACGCGGCGATCCCGGCACTGGTGAACACCCAGGGCATGGGCATCCAGTCGGCCATGAGCCCTCCGACTGCCAGGCCGACTCCCTGGGTGGCGATCGAGCCGGCTCCCGTGAGCGTCATCGCCCGGCCTCTCAGCCCTGCGGGCACACGTTCCACGTACAGCTGGTCGAGCGGAAGCGCGAAGGCTGTTCCGGCACCGCTGAGGAGCAGCAGCGCCAGTGCCAGGGGCAGCGAGGGGGAGACGGCGAAAAGGAGCAGGGGGGCGCCTGCGAGGAGGAGGAGCGCGGGTACCCACCGGCCTCGCTCCTGAGGTCCCAAAAATCTGGCGACGGCCGCTTCGCCGATGACGGTGCCGACCGCGGGGAAGGCCAGGAGGAACCCGACGCTCTCGGGTCCGCCACCGAGCTCGGCGGCATACGGCGCGGCGAGCCCCTCCGGCAGGACGATGAGGGCGGTCGGTATCCACTGGAGAAGCAGGAGCCGTCGCAGGACCGGATCGTTGAGAACGGACCGGTTGCCGCGGAATGTCTCGCGGACGACGCCCGATTCGCGGCGGGTGCCGCCGGCGGTCGCTGGCCTCGGCCGGACGAACATCAGCACCATCGTGAGGGAGAAGACGAACGTCGCCGCGTCGACGAACAGCGTCGCCCTGGGCGTCAGGACGATCAGGAGGGCTCCACCCAGACCAAAGCCGATTATCTGTCCGATCTGGATGGTTCCCGAGAACATGGACCTGGCGAGCGGATACCCGTTCATGCCGATGATATCGGGGAGCATCACCTGCCTGGCAGCCCGGAACAAGGGGGACAGCGCCCCCGAGGCGGTCACCAGGACAAGGAGAACAGCGATGGGCATTCGGGGCACGGTCATGGCCAGCACACAGGCCATTCGGCTCGCGTCGCCGATCAGCATGAGCCGCCGAGCCGGAACCAGGTCCACGACGGCAGAAGCCAGGGCCGCCGTGAGGATCTGGGGCATGAAACCCAGCGCGAACGTAATGGCGGCCATCAAAGCGGAATTGGTGCGGTCGAAGACAAGGACAGACAGAGCTACCTTCGTCAGCACGTCGCCGAGAATCGACACAGTATGCGCTGCAAAAAGTCCGCTGAATTCGCGATTGCGCAGAAGTTGGCCGTACGTGACGGTTCCGTCCATCATTCCGCCCTGCCGGTGATGGGACATCCCGCCATGGTTCCGCCGGTCGTGGGGAGATCAGCCGTGTTACCGCTGTCCGATCTGATCGCGAGCCGCACCCGCAATCCGGCGGGTGAAAGACCGCGTGAAGGATCGGGGACGACCTTGGCAGCCGAGGAAGGCGCGAGATGGAAAGCGCGCGTAAGAAGAGCGGTCGCGAGCGTCATCTCGATCAGGCTCCACGACATTCCCATACAGATCAGAGGGCCCGCGCCGAACGGCATGTACGCGAACTGTGGGGCGGCGCTGCCGGAGCCGTCGGGCAACCAGCGGTCCGGGTCGAATGCCAGCGGGTCGGGGAACCATCGCGCGTCCCGCTGCATCACGTACGCGGGGACCATCACCTTGGTACCGGACTCCAGCGTGTAGCCGCCCAGCACCGTCTCGTGCATGACGTGGCGGGCGAACATCCAGTTCGGCGGCCAGAGGCGGAGGGCCTCTCGGACCACCCTGGCGGTAAGGCTCAGCCGCTCGTAATGAGCATGCGTGATGGGCCCGGATGCCGGAAGCACCGCTGCCGCCTCGGCCGCGACCGTCTTCTGGATCTCCGGATGCCGCGTCAGCTCGTGGACGATCCATCCGAACCCGGCTGCCGAGGTGTTCTCCGACGCGAGCAGGGTGGCCGCGAGAGTCTCGCGGATGACCGCATCGGGCAGTGAGCCGTGCCGGGCAGTGGGCTGCATCAGCACATCCACGAGGTCACCGGTGGCGCCCTGACCCACGGTCCGTCGAAGGCCCATCGCCTCGCTGATGGCCTGCTCGAGCGCGCGGTTGGCTCGTACGACCCGGCGGTGACGCGGGAGCGGGAACCCGAGCGGCAGGGAAACGGAACTGCTCACGACCGGGGTCAGCGCATCGAAGAGGTCTCGCCCCAGGCCAGATGCGCGTTCTCACCAAGGCAGAGCACGGCTCCGACCCTGGCCGTGAGCGCGCGCATACGATCGACCACATCGATCTCGCCACTTCCCCAAGAGGAGATTCCGGCGTCCAGCTCTGCGGCGATCCCGGGGACCTTTGCCTGCATGGACGAGGGGCGCATGTACCTCATGCGGGCGGCTCGCGATGAGGCCCACTGCTGCTTGGTCTGCGCATCGTCCTTTTGTTTGCGGTGGAGGAAGTCGACCTCGGCACCGAAATCAGTGTTCGTGCGCGTGAGCACCTCCCCGGCCAGTGCCGGGTCGGCCACGACGACTATGTGGCGGTCAAACGACCAGATCGCGCCAAACTTGTCCGACATCTGCACCATGAACCCGAGGCGGTCCTGGTCGTAAACGGGACCGTTGCCGGCAAGGCGCCCGCCAAGCGGACCTGGCGGTCGGTTCATCGGCTCCTCCATGATGTGCATGGCAAGGCCCTGGGGCCGGGACGAGATAGCGCCTCGCCCCGGCCCGAGGGATTACACGGATCGACCTCGGTGAGATCAGTACTTGTAGAAGCCGGCCACGGCCGTCATCTTCGTGCGGCGGGCGATCGCATACGAGACGGTCTTGAGCATGGCCATCGTTAGTACCTCTTTCATGAAGGTGGGTTCCGCACAGCGGACATGTCGGCATTTGCCGCGTTACCGGAGAGAGTTCCTCCGGTAACTCCTTGTGCACTCTCAGACTCACCCCTGCGAGCCCTCCCGTCCAGAGTGATCACGCTGCACTAAGCTGCATGCAGCATCTTCCCGGGGGGGGACAGTGGAAAATCGCACACTTGAGGACTTTGCCCGGTTAGACAAAGCGGAAATCGAAATCTTTCGCTGGGCAGCACAAAATGGACATCTCGATATCGGTGAAGCTGCCCACGACCTCGCCCTGGATGTCGAGGAAGTTCAGCAGGCCGCGGCCTCACTAGGGGCCCGGCACCTGCTCCGGCACCTGCCCGGAGACGCCGCAAACGAGCGGCTGGTGCCTGTCGCACCGGAGAGTGCGGCAGCGATCATGTTCACCACGGCCGAGGCCGAGCTGCGCGGTCGGCTGGCCCTCATCAACGAACTGAAGGGTGACTTCGACGTCCTGGGTTCGCTCTACGCCGAGACCCAGCGCAGTCGGCGCAGGCATACGCCGATCCAAGAGGTGCACGGACTCGAATCCGCCACAGAGCTGCTCGAGAACGCGATGTCAGCCTGCCAGGTGGAAGTGCTGACCTGCGAACGCGGCAGGGACCTGCCGCCAGGGCGCATGGAGCAGGCCAACGAGCGCGATCTGGCCCTCGCCCGGCGTGGCATCCAGATGCGCACCCTCTACCAGCACGCCGCCCGCCACGAGGCAGCGACCCAGGGCTACGTCGGCCATCTCGCCTCGTCGGGCGGCGAGGTGCGCACTTTGCCCGAGCTGTTCGGCAGACTGGTCGTTGTCGACCGGAAGATCGCGTTCATCCCCCGTGCCGACGAGCACGAGGGCGTGGTCGTCGTCCAGGACCCCTCCACCGTCAGCTACCTGTGCGCAGTCTTCGAACACTCGTGGGTGCAGGCCACACCCCTCAACCCCGGGCACTTCGGAACGCCCGTCGTCAAGACGGAGGCCGCGCAGGCGATCGTGCGACTGCTCACGGAGGGCATGAAGGACGAGATGATCGCCAGACGACTCGGCATGTCCTTGCGAACCTGCCGCAAGCACATCGCGGATGTCATGGAGAGCTTCCGGGCCGAGAGCCGATTCCAGCTCGGGTACCTGATCCGGGCACGGCTGGGCGACCCGAAACGCGCCCAGAGCGGAACGATCGACGTCGCTGTTGCTGCGGCCCTGACCTCGGACACCCCAGAACAGTGATCACGGACCGCAACTGAACTGGCCGTCTGCGTTCTTCGTCCAGCCGTGCTTCCCCCCGAGGAAGGGGGAAGCACGACTCCGCGCTGCCCGTCCGCCGACCTGATCGCCAAGGTCCTGGATCAGGGCGTCCGCCCCGAGGTTGCCGACCTGCGCCCCGTGGGCCCGTTCACGCCTCGGGGACCGCCGTCTTCGCGCGCCCCACCTGCGTGCGGACGGCGCCCATGCTCGCGGCGACGACCAGGGCGATCGCTGCGGCCTGGACGGCGCTCAGGGCCTGGTCGAGGACCAGGAAGCCGGCCGTGGCGGCGAGGGCCGGTTCCAGGCTCATCATGACCGCGAAGGTGGAGGCCGGCAGGCGGCGCAGGGCGAGGAGTTCCAGGGTGTAGGGCAGGACCGAGGAGAGCACGGCCACGCCCGCCCCGAGGCCGAGCGTCACGGGATCGGCCAGCTTCGTGCCCGACTCCGCGAGCCCCAGGGGCAGGAAGAGCAACGCGCCGACCGCCATCGCCAGGGCCAGTCCGTCCGCCTGCGGGAAGCGGCGACCGGTGCGGGCGCTGAAGACGATGTACGCGGCCCACATCACGCCGGCGCCCAGCGCGAACGCGACGCCCACCGGGTCGAGGGCGCCCAGGCCCCCGCCACCGCCCGCGCCGCCGAGGAGGAAGACGCCCGCCAGCGCCAGCGCGGCCCAGACCAGGTTCAGCGCGCGGCGCGAGACGACGACCGACAGGGCGAGCGGGCCGAGCACCTCCAGCGTGACCGCCACGCCCAGCGGGATGCGGTCGAGCGCCTGGTAGAACAGGCCGTTCATCGCGGACATGGCGACGCCGAAGGCGACGACCGTGCCCCAGTCGGCGCGCGAGTGACCGCGCAGACGCGGCCGGCAGACGACCAGCAGCACCACCGCGGCCACCAGCAGCCGCAGCGCCACGACGCCCAGGGCGCCCGCCCTCGGCATCAGCGTCACCGCCAGGGCGCCGCCGAACTGCACCGAGACCCCGCCGGCGAGCACCAGCCCGACGGGACCGAGGGGGCCGAACCGGCCGGAACCGCCCGCTCCCGCGTCGGACCGCGGCTGCGAGGAGACGACGGGGGCGGCGACTGCGCTTGCGTCGGGGGTGGTCACGGGCGGTCCAGGTGGTCGACTCGGTTCGTTCAGCACGATGCACTGTGCAGTCCACGGTAATGGACTTCGTCAGGGGTGTGAACTGATTTTGCCACTGTCTCAGGCTGCGAGACGTCCGCTCCCTGCGGAGCCCCGCGCCGCCGGGCGACGGCTCCGCGTTCCGCCCGTCTACGCGCGCGTGGAGCCGCCCGCGTCCTCCAGCCCGGCCGCCAGCACCTCCGCGAGATGGCTCCCCCGCACCCCCGCCAGCTGTTCCAGCTGGGTCCGGCAGGAGAACCCGTCCGCCAGGACCACCGCCTCGTCCGGGGCGTCCCGCACGGCCGGCAGCAGCTGCTCCTCCGCGCAGGCCGCCGACACCTGGAAGCGGCCTCTGCCGAAACCGAAGTCGCCGGCCAGGCCGCAGCACCCGCCGCTCAGTTCACCGTTCAGCCCGGCAGCCTCGCGCAGCCGCCGCTCGGCCGCGTCGCCCAGGACCGCGTGCTGGTGGCAGTGGGTCTGGCCGACGGCCGGACGGTCCAGCCGGGGCGGGGTCCAGCCCGGGGCATGCCGCTCCAGTGCCTGCGCGAAGGTGAGGACGCGGGCGGCGAGCCGGGCCGCGCGCGGGTCGTCGTGCAGCAGCTCCGGCAGGTCGGTGCGCAGGGCCGCCGCGCAGCTCGGCTCCAGGACGACGACCGGGGCGGCCGTCTCCAGCACCGGCTCCATCAGGTCGAGCGTACGGCGCAACACCCCGCGCGCGAGGTCGAGCTGGCCGGTGGAGACGTACGTCAGCCCGCAGCAGACCCGGCCCCGGCGGGCCGTGAGCAGCGCCGCCGCACTCCGCGACCGGCCGTCGCCCACCGGCCGGCCCCGCATCCGCAAGGTCGGCGGCAGCGTCACCCGCAGTCCCGCCGCCTCCAGCACCCGGACGGCCGCCCGCCCCACGGACGGTGAGAGGTGCTCGGTGAAGGTGTCGGGCCACAGCACCACCAGCTCACCGCCCTGCGCGGCCCCCGGGACGGCCCCGGCGGCGGCGCCCCGGGCGCGCCACCAGCCGGTGAACGTCCGCCGCGCCAGTCGCGGGACGGCCCGTTCCGCCGCGATCCCGCCCAGCCGCTTGGCGACGCCCGCCAGCGGGCCGGCCGAGGCGAGCGCGTTGACGAGGGCGGCGGCCCTCAACCGGCTCGCCCAGCGCAGCCACACCGGCAGCCGGCCCATGCTGTAGTGCGCGGCGGGACGCCGGCGCCCCCGGTAGTGGTGGTGCAGGAACTCCGCCTTGTAGGTGGCCATGTCGACCTCGACCGGGCAGTCGGAGCGGCAGCCCTTGCAGGACAGGCACAGGTCGAGCGCGTCGCGGACCTCCGTGGAGCGCCAGCCGTCGGTCACCAGCTCGCCGGCCAGCATCTCGTGCAGCAGCCTGGCCCGCCCGCGTGTGGAGTGCTCCTCCCGGCCCGTGACGCGGAACGACGGGCACATCACCCCCGCCCCGGGCGACGGCGCCGCCGTACGGCACTTGGCGACCCCCACGCACCGCCGCACGGCCGCCGTGAAGTCACCGTCGTCGGACGGGTACCCGAAGGCCACGTCCACCGGCTCGCGCGGCAGGACGGAGAAGCGCAGGCCGGAGTCGAGGGGCGCGGGCCGCACCAGCATCCCCGGGTTGAGCAGACCGTCCGGGTCCCAGACGTCCTTCACCCGTTCGAACAGCGCGACCAGGTCCGGCCCGTACATCCGCGGCAGCAGCTCGGCCCTGGCCCGGCCGTCGCCGTGTTCGCCGGAGAGCGAGCCGCCGTGCGCCACGACCAGCTCGGCCACCTCCTGGGAGAAGCGGCGGAAACGGCCGATGCCGGCCGGCGTCAGCAGGTCGAAGTCGATGCGGACGTGGATGCAGCCGTCCCCGAAGTGCCCGTAGGGGGCGCCGCGCAGACCGTGCTCCGCGAGCAGCTCCCGGAAGTCGCGCAGGTACGCCCCGAGCCGGGCGGGCGGCACCGCGCAGTCCTCCCAGCCCGGCCAGGCCTCGGAGGCCCCTCCTGCCCCCGGGGGCAGGGCGGGATCCCCGGGGATCCGGGTCGCCGTGCCGCTCGCGTCCTCCCGGATCCGCCACAGCTCCCGCTGCCCCGCCGGGTCGGTCACCACGCGGGCGTCCACGACGTCCGCCGCGCGCACGATCGTCCGCGCACGCGCGCGTGCCTCGTCGGAGGACGCGCCGCCCGCCTCGACGAACAGCCAGGCCCCGCCGCGCGGCAGCCCGTCCGTCCCCGGCGGCACCAGGTCGGCGGCCATCCCCTCCACGGTGAGCGGCCCGAGCGGCAGCAGCCCGGCCGCCGCGTCGGCGGCCGCGCCCTCGTCCGCGTAGCCGAGCACCGCCAGCGCCCGCGCGCGGGGCGCCTCGACGAGCCGTACGACGGCCTCCGTCAGCACGCCCAGGGTCCCTTCGCTGCCGCAGAGGGAGCGGGCGACGTCGACGCCGTTCTCCGGCAGCAGCGCGTCCAGCGCGTACCCCGAGATACGGCGGGGCAGGTCGGGGAAGCCGGTCCGCAGCAGGGCGAGCTCGCCGTCCACCAGGGCGCGCAGCCCGTCCGGCGCCCCCGCCCAGCCTCGCCCGGACCGCAGCCGCCGCCCGCGCGCGGTGACGACCCGCAGCTCGCGCACGCTGTCCGCGGTCGTGCCCCAGGCCACCGAGTGCGAGCCGCAGGAGTTGTTGCCGATCATCCCGCCGAGCGTGCACCGGCTGTGGGTGGAGGGGTCGGGTCCGAAGCGCAGCCCGTGCGGCGCGGCCGCCTCCTGGAGCCGGTCGAGCACCAGCCCAGGCTGCACGACGGCGGTCCGCGCGTCCGGGTCGAGCGAGACCAGCCGGTTCATGTGCCGGGTGAAGTCCAGCACCACGCCGGTCCCCGTGGCCTGTCCCGCGACCGACGTCCCGCCGCCGCGCGCGACGACCGGCGTCCCGCGCTCCCGGCACACCTCCAGCACGGCCGCCACGTCGTCCTCGTCCCGGGGCGCGACGACCCCGAGCGGGACCCGGCGGTAGTTGGAGGCGTCCATCGTGGTGAGCGCCCGGGAGGTCGCGTCGAACGCGACCTCGCCCCGGACGACCTTGCGCAGAGCGGCCTCGAGATCCGTCATGGCTTCAGCAAACCAGCATGCGTCCGGGCCCACAGCCCGTGCGGACCGGCCGCCGCACGGCGACACGGACCCGTCTCAGCCGACGGAAACCCGTCTCACCCGACGGACGAGGTTTCACCCAGGTTTCCCCCACCGGCTAACCTCGCTCCCGTGGCTGAGATCCGGATTCCTGCTGACATCAAGCCCGCCGACGGTCGATTCGGCGCGGGCCCCTCCAAGGTGCGGGTGGAGGCGCTGGACGCCCTGGCCGCCACCGGCACGTCCCTGCTCGGCACCTCCCACCGCCAGGCCCCGGTGAAGAACCTGGTCGGCAAGGTGCGCGAGGGCGTCTCCGAGCTGTTCTCCCTCCCCGAGGGCTACGAGGTCGTCCTCGGCAACGGCGGCTCCACCGCGTTCTGGGACGTCGCGACCCACGGCCTCATCGAGAACAGGTCGCAGCACCTCACGTTCGGCGAGTTCAGCTCCAAGTTCGCCAAGGCCGCCAAGCTCGCCCCCTGGCTGGCCGAGCCCACCGTGATCTCCTCCGACCCCGGCACGCACCCCGAGCCGGCGGCCGAGGCGGGCGTCGACGTCTACGCGTTCACCCACAACGAGACCTCAACCGGCGTCGCCGCCCCGCTCAAGCGGGTCCAGGGCGCCGACGACGGGGCGCTCGTCCTGGTCGACGCGACCTCCGGCGCGGGCGGCCTCCCGGTCGACATCGCGGAGACGGACGTCTACTACTTCGCCCCGCAGAAGTCCTTCGCCTCCGACGGCGGCCTGTGGATCGGCGTGTTCTCCCCGGCCGCGATCGAGCGCGCCGAGCGGATCCACGCGTCCGGCCGGCACGTCCCGGAGTTCTTCAGCCTGCCGACGGCGATCGACAACTCCCGCAAGAACCAGACGTACAACACCCCGGCCCTCGCCACCCTCTTCCTGCTGAACCAGCAGCTGGAGTGGATCAACGGCCAGGGCGGCCTGGACTGGTCGGTGCGCCGCACCGCCACCTCCGCGCGCACGCTCTACGGCTGGGCCGAGGACGTCAAGTACGCGAACCCGTTCGTCGCCGACCCGGCCAAGCGCTCCCAGGTCATCGGCACGATCGACTTCACCGACGACGTGGACGCGGCCGCCGTCGCCAAGGTGCTGCGCGCCAACGGCGTCGTCGACACCGAGCCCTACCGCAAGCTCGGCCGCAACCAGCTGCGCGTGGCGATGTTCCCGGCGATCGACCCGGCGGACGTCGAGGCGCTCACGAAGTGCGTCGACTACGTGATCGAGAAGCTGTAGCCCCAGGCGCGGACGCAGGGGCAGCACAGGCAGTAGAAGGGCGCCCGGTGGACACCGGGCGCCCTTCCTCATACGGCTGTGCCCCGCACCCGGCCGGCCGGCCGGCTCACGTCGCCGTGCAGCTCACGCTGGGCGCCGCCCCGCCGCCCGGCGCGCCCCCGAAGCCGAAGCTCGTCGAGCCGCCGGCCGGGACCGTGCCGTTGTGGGCGGCGTTCACCGCGGTCACGGCGGCCCCGCTCTGGGTGTACGAGGCGTTCCACATGTTCGTGATCTGCTGCGAGCCGCTCCAGGTCCAGCTCACCTTCCACGAACCGAGCGCGGACGTCCCGGTGTTGGTCACCTTCACCTCGGCGTTGAAGCCGCCGCCCCAGTCGCTTCCGACGGTGTAGGAGGCGGCGCAGGAGGCCGTGCCGCCACCGCCACCGCCACCTCCGCCTCCGCCACCGCCGCCTCCGCCGCCGCCCGGGAAGCCCGGCGCCTTGACGCTCGCCAGGTACCCGTCCTTGACGGTGTCGACGCTCTGCCAGTCGTCCTTCAGGATCCCGCCGGTGTCACCGGAGTTGGGGTTCCAGGACCAGAAGGTCCAGTGGAAGGAGTCCGCGCCGTACGTCGACGTCGGCCGCAGGTAGGTCACCAGGGCCGCCAGCCACTTCTGGTCCACCGTGGACTGCAGCGTCGTGCCGAACTCGCCCACCCACACGGGCGCGATGTTCTGCTTGAAGACGTAGCCCCAGTACTTGTCCCAGATCCCCGGCATGTTGGCGGGGAACGCCGGGTCGCTGAACCAGCTCTGCTGGGCGACGCTGGTCGCGTAGTCGTGGGCCGAGTACACCACCCGGTCGGCCACGTTCAGCTGCACCGGGTACTGGCCGACGCCCATCAGGTTGCCGCCCCACCAGCCGGAGACGCCGTTGAAGGTCTGCACCCCCTCGACGAAGATCAGCAGGCTCGGGTTGGCGGACAGGACCGCGTTGCCCGCGCGCTGCGCGGCGAGCCGCCAGTCCGTCGCCATGTCCCCGCAGCCCCAACAGGCCGGATCGTGGGGCTCGTTGTGCAGGTCGATGCCGACGACGGTGTCCTGACCGAGGTAACGGGCGGCGAGCGCCTTGAGGTTGGCGATCCAGGTCGACTCGGGCACGGCGGCCGTGTACCAGAGCGCCGACTGCCCGCCGGAGTCCGGGCGGTGCCGGTCGAGGATGACCTTCAGGCCGTCCTGACCCGCGTACGCGACGAGCTTGTCCAGCACCTGAAGGGAGTTGAGGCCCTGGAGGTCGGCGTTCTTGCCGCTGGAGAAGTCGATGCTGTTGGGGACGGTCCCGGACTTGAAGACGTCGTCGCTGTACGGGATGCGGAGCGTGTTGTAACCCAGCGACTTCATCTGGTCGATCATGCTCTTGTAGTCGCGCGACCAGAGACCGTGCACGACGTGGTTGCCGGTCTCGAAGCCGAACCAGTTGATCCCGGCGATCCGGACCGGCCGGCCGGCGGCGTCGAGGATCTGCCGGCCGCTGGTGTGCCAGTAACCGGCGCCGGCCGCGGCGGAGTCGGCCGCGTGGGCCGCCTGCGCACCGGCGCCCAGGGGTATCAGGAGCGCGGCGGCGACAGCGCACAGCACTCTTCGCAAGCTGCGGAACATCTCGCTGCTTCCTCTCGGGAGGCGCGGACCCGGAACATATGGGAGCGCTCCCATACACCGCGCACCCCCCCAGGTAACTGACACACCATCACCGCGTCAAGGAGTACGACAGCGGCGGCCCCGGAGCGGGGGCCGCGCACGGGCGGCGGAGCTCAGCCGCGCCGCCGGAGCCGGCGGATGCCGAAGAAGGCGGCGCACACCGCGACCACGGCGAGCGCGCCGACCTTGACGCCGCCCGTCGCGGAGGACCCGCCGCCCTTGCCGGAGGCGCTGGAACTCCCGCCGCCGGAAGAGGACGCGGAGCCCGACGAGGTGCTCCGGGGCGCGTCCTCGGCCACCACGGGACTGTGCGAGCCCTCGCTCCCGTACAGGAGCTTCTCGCCGTCGGCGGAGTAGCTGACGGACTCGCCCTGCCGTTGCAGCGGCACGTCGAGCCGCCCCTCGCGTTCGATTTTGCCGCCGTTCCAGGCGTAGGAGATGCCGCCGAAGTAGCCGCGCACGGCGAGCTGGGAGCCGTCCGGGGAGAAGGCGGCGTCGGTGGCCCACAGGTCGACGGGGGCGATCGGCCGGAAGACGTTCGCCCCGGAGGCGGAGAGCTTCGCCGGGCCCTCGTAGAGGTGCCCGCCGTCCTCCTTCTTGTCGATGATGTAGACGCGCCCGGTCCTGGGATGCACGAGGAGCGACTCGGCGTCGCGGGGGCCGTCGGAGTACTTCACGACGTACTGCGTGGCCTTGACGCTCTGGTCGACGAGCTTCTTCGGCTCGGGCAGCCGGTAGATCCACACGTACTTCCAGGTGCCGCCGAGGTTGTCGCCGATGTCGCCGACCCAGATCTGGTCGTCCGGGCCGATGGAGATCGCCTCCACGTCACGCGGGGCGCCGATCCCGGTGAGGGTGACCCGGGCGACGGTCTTTCCCGTGGCGCTGTCGACGGCGTAGAGGTAGGGGCCGTCGTCGCTGTCGTTGTGGGTCCAGTAGACGCCCGGGTGCCGCCGCGAGGCGGCGAGACCGCTGGACTCGGTGATCCGGGGGTCGTCGATGGTGAACCCCTTGTCGCCGTCGGCCGCGGACGCGGGAGCCGCGGCGGGCCCCGCGAGCACGGCGAGGGCTCCCGAGAGGAGGACCGCGGGCAGCAGGGCTCCGGTCACCAGGGCTCCGGCTCGGACGGCGAAAGGTCGGCGCATGCTCCCAAGCCTGCCATCCCGCCCGGCGGTTCACCGTTCGTGGCCGGTCTCACACGCCCCCGGCCGCGGTGATCGACTCCGGATCCCTCATCATGAGCGGATGCTCAGGTTCATGCCCGTAGGCGACTCGATGACGATCGGCAGCACGGGCGACCACACCTGGCGCTACCGCCTGTGGCAGCACCTGTGCGCCGCGTACGGCGGCCCCTTCACGCTGGTCGGCCCCCGCGAGACGCTCTACGACAAGGCGACGGACAGCCCCACGTCGTACGCCTACGCCGAACCCGACTTCCCGCGCGGCCACCTGGCGGGCTGGGGCGAGGGCTGGGCGCACATGACGCCGCTGATCGGCGAGGCGGTCCGCACGTCGCGGGCGGACGTCCTGCTGGTCTCGCTCGGCCTGATCGACCTGGGCTTCTACACGAACGCCGAGCAGACGGCGGAGAACGCCCGCGTCTTCGCCGCCGAGGCCCGCGCGGCGAACCCCCGGATCGCCATGGTGTGGCTGCCGGTCATCCACAACGTCCGGGCCGCGAACGACGAGCCCTTCGCCGCCCAGGTCGCCCGCTTCAACGAGCTCCTGGCGAAGACCGCCGCCGACCTGGACGAACCGGCCTCCCCGATCCTGCTGGCCTCGGTCCCGCCGACCTGGGACATCGACACGGACACCTACGACGGCACCCACCCCAACGCCAAGGGCGAACACCAGCTGGCGTCGGCCTTCGCAGAGGCGATGTACCAGGGGTGGGAACTGGGCGGGGAGTACGCGGGCTGAGGGGCGCACCGGCCGCTTCCGGCATATGCGCGCCACGCCGTGACCCGGTCACCGTGCGTATCGTTGTACTGCGCGGCGGCACCCGAGTGGGGGCGGCCGGGGAGGAGCGCCACGATGACCGTCACTGAGGACAGGATCACCATGGCCGAGGAGAGCGTCGAGCTGTCTCTGGACGTCATGTTCGAGTGGCTCGAGAAGATGCCGGTCCCCGAGGGAACGAAGGTTGAGATCGTCGGGGGAAACATCTTCATGTCACCGCAGCGGCAGCACCACTGGGAGATCATCTCCGCTATTTTCGAGCAGCTGCGGGCCAAGTATCCCCGCAAGCGTCTGGCATCCGACGTCCGCATCGACTTCCCCGGTCATCTGAACGGGTTCGCATGCGACCTGGCCGCCATGGCCGAGCGCTCCGTGAAGGACGGCAAGGGCCGCTGGCGCTACCAGGACGTCGAGTTCGTGGCCGAGGTCATCTCCAAGGACACGGCAGCGAACGACTACGGACCGAAGAAATCCGCCTACGCCACGGCCGAAGTACCGGTCTACGTCATCGCCGACCCTTACAAGGGCCGGTGCTACCTCTACACCCGCCCCAAGGACGGTGATTACGTCACGCGGACGAAGATCGATTTCGGCGACGACGTCGACCTCACCGGCACCGTCGTCGGCCTCACCCTCAAGACCGACGAGTTCCCCCGCGACTGACCCGTCGGCCGGCCCCCTTGCATCGAGCGCACTCCAGGTCGTTGGCTTGTGCTCCATGAAGTACACGCAGCTCGGACGTACCGGACTCAAGGTCAGCCGCCTCGTCCTCGGCACCATGAACTTCGGCCCGCAGACCGACGAGACCGACAGCCACGCGATCATGGACGCGGCGCTCGGTGCGGGCATCAACTTCTTCGACACCGCGAACGTGTACGGCTTCGGCGAGAACAAGGGCCGTACCGAGGAGATCATCGGCGGCTGGTTCGCGAAGGGCGGCGGGCGGCGCGACAAGGTGGTCCTCGCCACCAAGGTCTACGGCAACATGGCCGACGGCGACGCCTGGCCCAACCACGACAAGCTCTCCGCGCTGAACATCCGGCGGGCCGTCGACGCGAGCCTGAAGCGGCTGGGCACCGACCACATCGACGTCTACCAGTTCCACCACATCGACCGCGGCACTCCCTTCGAGGAGATCTGGCAGGCCATCGACGTGCTGGTCCGGCAGGGCAAGATCCTCTACGCCGGGTCGTCCAACTTCCCCGGCTACAAGATCGCCCAGGCCAACGAGACCGCCGCCCGGCACGGCCGGATGGGCCTGGTCAGCGAGCAGTGCCTCTACAACCTCGCCGAGCGCCGCGCCGAGATGGAGGTCATCCCGGCCGCGCAGGAGTACGGCCTCGGGGTCATCCCCTGGTCGCCGCTGCACGGCGGACTGCTCGGCGGGGTGATCAGGAAGCAGGCCGAGGGCGGCCGCCGTGCCTCCGGACGGGCCGCCGACGCCCTCGCCGACCCCACGACCCGCGCCCGGATCCAGGCCTACGAGGACCTTCTCGAAAAGCACGGGGTCGAGCCCGGCGAGGCGGCTCTGGCCTGGCTCCTCACCCGGCCCGGCGTGACCGGACCCATCGTCGGACCGCGCACCGCCGAGCAGCTCGACTCGGCGCTGCGCGCGGTCGAGCTGGAGCCGAGCGAGGAGCTGCTGGCCGGCCTGGAGGAGGTCTTCCCCGGCCCGGGGCCGTCCCCGGAGGCCTTCGCCTGGTAGCGGCGCGCCCACGCGGCGGAGGCCGTCCGCCCCGCCGGCAGGGCCCCGCGGCGGAGGCCGTCCGCCCCGTCGGGCAGGGCTCCGCGGCGGGGCCGGTCCGACGGCCTGGTCGGACAGCCCGGGCTATCTGCCGACCGCCGCCAACAACACCACCACGAACATCAGCACAAGGGCACCGGCCATGATCCGGTTCCGGGTCTTCGGGTCCACGCGTCGAGACTAACCGGCCCCGCCGAGCGCCCAGCGCCCGACCGGCTCGTAACGGGGCTGCTCGCCGGGCACCCCGGCCGCCGGCAGGCGGCTGCGCACCAGCACCAGCTCCTCCACCGTCCAGGCACGGCCCTCGAAGGCCTTCAGCGCCTCGACGCAGGGCCGCACGTCCACGGCGTCGCGGCTGCGGGCCAGCGTCAGATGCGCCGTGTAGCGGCGGTGCTCGCCCATCTCCACGCCCGCCTTCCGGCCCGCCGCCTCCGCCCGGTCGGCCAGCAGCCGCAGCGCCGGGACGTCTCCGGCCGCCCCGGCCCACAGCGCCCGCCCGTGCCCGAACTGTCCGCCGCCGCGCACCGCCAGCGGAAAGGGCGCACCCCGGTGCGCGGCCCGCTCCAGCCGCGCCGACAGCCTCGGGAGGAGGACGTCGTCGACCTCGCCGTAGAAGGCGAGGGTGAAGTGCCAGCCGGACCGGGCCGTCCAGCGCAGCGCGTCCGCGCCCGGCAGTGCGCGCAACCCGGCCGCCTGCGCGGCGAGTTCGTCGGCGATGTCGTCCGGGGGGAGCACGGCGGCGAAGAGTCTCATGGCCCGATTCTCCCGGCCGGCGAGCCCGGACGGCATCCACTGGCTCGCCTCCGACCGCCGCCTCAAGGACCGCGGCATCGGCATCGCCCTGCTGGAACACGCGGCCTGGGCGACCCGGCAGGCGGGCGTCGGCCTCCCGCGGGTGGACTGCCACGCCGGCGACGACCGCGGACCCGTCGCCTCCTACGAGGCCGACGGGTTCACCCCGACACAGACGTACACCGTCGGGGAGCACGAGTGGCCCGGCCAGGTGCCGGCCGGGAGGGTGCGGGTTCCCCGCACCCTCCGCCGGGTGACGTCCGCCGGTCAGGCGACGGTGGCGAGCTCGCGGTCCTCGCGCGGGACGAACCGCACGCGCGGGTGGCCGTGGTGCCAGCCGACCGACAGGCGGAGGTTGCCCATGCGGGCCAGGACCAGGCCGACGGTGACGGCCGCCGTGGCCGAGATCACACCGCCCGACGCCAGCCCCGCCCGCACGCCGTACGCGTCGGTGACCCAGCCGGCGATCGGCGCGCCGACCGGGGCCCCGCCCATGAACACCATCATGTAGAGGGCCATCACGCGGCCCCGCATGGCCGGGTCGGTGCTCATCTGAACGCTGCTGTTCGCGGTGACGTTGACCGTCATGCCGAACATGCCGATCGGGGCCATGAGCAGGGCGAACAGCCACAGGGACGGGGCTGTGGAGGCCACGACCTCCATCGCGCCGAAGGCCACCGCCCCCGCGACCAGCACCCGCATCCGGGCCGTGCCGCGCCGGGCCGCGAGCAGGGCGCCCGCCAGGGAGCCCACCGCCATCAGCGTGTTGAAGAGGCTGTAGGAGCCGGCGCCCGCGTGGAAGACGTCGTCGGCGAAGGCCGAGAGGTAGACGGGGAAGTTGAACCCGAAGGTGCTGACGAACCCGACCAGGACGATCGTCCAGATCAGGTCGGGGCGGCCGGCGACGTACTGGAGGCCTTCCCGCAGCTGTCCCCTGCCGCGCGGGGCGCGCTCGACGACGTGCAGCTCACGCGAGCGCATGAGCAGCAGACCGGCGAGGGGGGCGACGAAGGACAGACCGTTGAAGAGGAACGCCCAGCCGGTTCCGACGCCGGTGATCATCACGCCGGCCACGGCCGGGCCGATCAGCCGGGCCGACTGGAAGTTCGCCGAGTTCAGACTGACCGCGTTCTGGAGCTGGTCGGGGCCGACCATCTCGGAGACGAACGTCTGCCGCGCCGGGTTGTCCAGAACGGTCGCGAGGCCCACGGCGAAGGCGGCGACGTAGACGTGCCAGACCTGGACGTGCCCGGACAGACTCAGGACGGCGAGCGCGATGCCGGTGAGGGCCATCGCCGACTGGGTGAACAGCAGCGTCCGGCGCTTGGGCAGACGGTCGACGAGGACGCCGCCGTAGAGGCCGAAGAGGAGCATCGGCAGGAACTGCAGGGCCGTCGTGACGCCGACGGCGGTGGCGGAGCCGGTGAGGCTGAGCACCAGCCAGTCCTGCGCGATGCGCTGCATCCAGGTGCCGATGTTCGAGACGACCTGGCCCATGAAGAACAGGCGGTAGTTCCGGACCCGCAGGGAGGCGAACATCGAGGACCTGCGGGCGGGTGGGGGAGCGGGCGGGGTGTCGTGGGTGGCCGGTGCGGGTGCGGAGTGTGCTCCGGGTCCCGTACTCAACAGGTTCGCCTCCTCGGGGACGGACTACAGGTGTGCGAGCTTCTCCAGCACGGGGGCGGCGGCGCGCAGTTTCGCCCACTCGTCCTCGTCGAGGCCGTCGACCAGGGTGGCCAGGAAGGCGTTCCGCTTGGCGCGGCTCTCCGCGAGCATGGCCTCGGCCTGCTCGGTCTTGGTGACGACCTTCTGGCGGCGGTCCTCGGGGTGCGGCTCCAGCCGGACCAGACCCTTGGCCTCCAGCAGCGCGACGATGCGGGTCATCGAGGGGGGCTGCACGTGCTCCTTGCGGGCGAGCTCGCCGGGTGTGGCGCTGCCGCAGAGGGAGAGGGTGCCGAGCACCGACATCTCGGTCGGGCTCAGCGACTCGTCGACCCGCTGGTGTTTGAGCCGGCGGGACAGCCGCATCACGGCCGAGCGGAGGGAGTTCACGGCGGCAGCGTCGTCGCCATGGGTGAGGTCAGACATCTCTTTAGCGTAACTCATTACTCTGGCTAAACAAGCTGAGGCGCGCCGCGATTCCCGTGACACCGGCCACGGACACCCGGCCATCACTCGAACGGGTGAGTCGGCAGCGGAAAGTGACCGGACTGCGCTACAGGCCCGCGACCCTCGTCTCATGGGGACCAGTGTGCTCAGCCTGCGGATAGACGGGGAGCTGCTCGAACGGCTCCGGCAGCATGCCGCCAAAAGGGGGATGAGCGTCCAGGACTATGTCGTCCAGACGCTCATCCGCGACGACTTCGACGAGCGGTTCAAGACCGCGGTCGACGAGACCGGGAAGTTCTACGGCCTCACCTGAGCCCGGCCGGCGCTGCCCCGACCGGGGTGCCGCCGAAGGCTCAGGTGAGGCCGAGGGACCGGACCAGGCCGAGGCTCAGGCCGAGCGGAGGCTCAGGTCAAACCGAGGCTCAGGTCAAGCCGAAGCTCAGGTCAAGCCGAGGCTCAGGTCAGGCCGAGGGCCGGCATCAGGTAGTAGAAGACGAACACGGCCGAGACCACGTACATCGGCGCCGGGACCTCCCGGCCGCGGCCGGCCGCGAGACGCAGCAGGACGAAGGCGATGAAGCCCATCCCGATGCCGTTGGTGATCGAGTACGTGAACGGCATCATCACCATGGTGATGAAGGCCGGGATGGCGATGGTGGGGTCGGCCCAGTCGATCTCCCGGACCGAGCCGGACAGGATCAGGAAGCCCACCGCGAGCAGCGCCGGGGTGGCGGCCTGGGACGGGACCATCGTGGCCACGGGGGTCAGGAACAGCGCGACGGCGAACAGCGCGCCGGTGACGAGGTTCGCGAAGCCGGTGCGGGCCCCCTCGCCGACGCCGGCCGTGGACTCCACGAACGCGGTGGTGGCGGAGGAGGAGCTGGCGCCGCCCGCGGCGACCGCGAGACCGTCGACGAAGAGGACCTTGTTGATGCCGGGCATCTCGCCCTTGGCGTTGGTCAGCTTGGCCTCGTCGCTGACGCCCATGATCGTGCCCATCGCGTCGAAGAAGCACGACAGCAGCACCGTGAAGACGAACAGGACGCCGGTCAGCACGCCGACCTTGCCGAAGCCGCCGAACAGGCTGACCTGGCCGATGAGCCCGAAGTCGGGGGCCTCGACCGGGTTGCCGGGCCACTCGGGGGTGGTCAGACCCCAGGAGGGCACGGTGGCGACCGCGTTGATGATCAGCGCCAGGACGGTCATCGCGACGATGGAGATCAGGATCGCGCCGGGCACCTTGCGGGTGATCAGGGCCAGCGTGAGCAGCGCGCCCAGGATGAAGACGAGGACCGGCCAGCCGTTCAGGTGACCGTCGGCGCCGAGCTGGAGCGGGACGGTGGTGTGGGCGGCGTCCGGGATGCGGCTGACGAAGCCGGAGTCGACGAGCCCGATCAGCATGATGAACAGGCCGATGCCGATGCTGATCGCCTTGCGCAGGCCGAAGGGCACCGCGTTCATCACGCGCTCGCGCAGACCGGTGGCGACCAGGAGCATGACCACGAGACCCGCGAGCACCACCATGCCCATGGCGTCCGGCCAGGACATCCGGGGCGCGAGCTGGAGCGCGACCACGGAGTTCACCCCGAGGCCGGCGGCCAGCGCGATGGGCACGTTGCCGATCACGCCCATGAGGAGCGTGGTGAAGGCCGCCGTCACACAGGTCGCGGTGACCAGCTGGCCGTTGTCCAGCTGATGCCCGTACATGTCCTTCGCGCTGCCGAGGATGATCGGGTTCAGCACGATGATGTACGCCATCGCGAAGAACGTGGCGAAGCCGCCGCGGATCTCCCGGGACAGGGTGCTGCCCCGCTCGGAGATCTTGAAGTAGCGATCGAGGGCGCCGTGGGCGGACATGGCTCCCGGCTCGTCAGGGGCGGGGGTCTTGGCGGGGGCCGAGGTGGGCATGTTTTTGGCGGTTCCTACGAAGAGAAGTGGTCAACATCAAACCGTTTCAGTATGAACATATAACGTGAGGTTCAGCCATCTCCGCGCGTAGACGTGACCACCTCGTAAGCTGTCCCCATGGCGAAGTGGACACCCCAGCACGAGGCGCCGGAGCCCTTGGAGGGCCCCGTCGTCGCCACCATCACCGGCGGCACGATCCTCTGGTTCGTCCTCTTCCTCGTCCAGCTCCCCTTCTACGGCTGGTTCGACGACCACGGCCGGGCCTGGTGGGTGTGGACCTGCCTCGCGGGCGCCGGCCTCGGCCTGATCGGCATCTGGTACGTCCGCGGACGCGACGCGGCGCTCAAGCGGGCCGCCGCGACCGGGACGACGGAAGCCGCCGAGTAGCCGCCCCGCCGGGCGGCGGCGCAGCCGTACGACCGTCGTAGCACCCCCGTCCCCGCCCCGTCCTCCCCAGGTCGGATCTTCGGGGGCTTCAGGGGGTGAAGCCCCCGAACCGCACGTACCGTCGATCCCATGGCCCACACCGACGCCCGCGCCCTCGCGCCGACGGCGAGCGGTCTGACCGCCGCCGAGGTCGCGGACCGCGTCGCGCGCGGTCAGGTCAACGACGTGCCCGCGCGCAGCAGCCGTTCCGTCGGCGAGATCGTCCGGGCGAACGTCTTCACGCGGTTCAACGCGATCATCGGCGTGCTGTGGCTGGTGATGCTCGCCGTCGCCCCCATCCAGGACAGCCTGTTCGGCTTCGTGATCCTCGCCAACACCGGCATCGGCATCGTCCAGGAGTGGCGGGCGAAACAGACCCTGGACTCCCTCGCGGTCGTCGGCGAGGCCCGCCCCACCGTGCGCCGCGACGGCACGGCGGTCCAGGTCTCCACGTCCGAGCTCGTCCTGGACGACCTCATCGTGATCGGGCCCGGCGACAAGATCGCCGTGGACGGGGCGTGCGTCGAGGCCGACGGGCTGGAGATCGACGAGTCGCTGCTCACCGGCGAGGCGGACCCCGTCGTCAAACGGGCGGGCGACCGGGTCATGTCGGGCAGCTTCGTGGTGGCGGGCGGCGGCGCCTTCCGGGCGACGAAGGTCGGCCGTGAGGCCTACGCCGCCCAGCTCGCCGAGGAGGCCTCACGCTTCACGCTCGTCCACTCCGAGCTGCGCTCCGGCATCTCGACGATCCTCAAGTACGTCACGTGGATGATGGTCCCGGCGGCGATCGGTCTCGTCGTCACGCAGCTGTTCGTCAAGAACAACGGCTTCCGGGACTCGGTCGCCCGCACCATCGGCGGCATCGTCCCGATGGTGCCCGAGGGGCTCGTCCTGCTCACCTCCGTCGCCTTCGCGATCGGCGTCGTCCGGCTCGGCCGGAAACAGTGCCTGGTGCAGGAGCTCCCCGCCATCGAGGGCCTCGCCCGCGTCGACACCGTCTGCCTGGACAAGACCGGCACCCTCACCGAGGGCGGCATGGACGTCACCGGGCTGCGCACCCTCGACGGCGCCGACGAGGGCTACGTACGGCGGGTGCTCGGGGCGCTCGGGGAGTCCGACCCGCGGCCGAACGCCTCCCTCCAGGCCGTCATCGACGCCTTCCCGCACGTCGAGGGCTGGCGCTGCACCGAGTCCCTGCCGTTCTCCTCGGCGCGCAAGTACAGCGGCGCCGCCTTCAACGAGAGCGACGGCGAGAACGGCGGCGGGAACAGCACCTGGCTGCTGGGGGCGCCCGACGTGCTCCTGGACGACGACGATCCCGCCCTCGGCGAGACCGAGCGGCTCAACGAGCAGGGGCTGCGCGTGCTGCTGCTGGCCCGCGCCGCGCGCGACCTCGGCGATCCCGAGCCCGCGAGCGGGGCCCGGCCCGTCGCGCTGGTGGTGCTCGAACAGCGGCTGCGGCCCGACGCGGGCGACACGCTGCGCTACTTCGCCGAGCAGAACGTCCAGGCCAAGGTCGTCTCCGGCGACAACGCGGTGTCGGTGGGGGCGGTGGCCGCGAAGCTCGGGCTCAAGGGCGACGCCGTGGACGCCCGCCGGCTGCCCGCCGACCAGGACGGCATGGGGCGGGCGCTGGACGAGGGCACGGTGTTCGGCCGGGTCACCCCCCAGCAGAAGCGGGACATGGTGGGGGCGCTGCAGGCCCGCGGGCGCACCGTCGCGATGACCGGGGACGGCGTCAACGACGTCCTCGCGCTGAAGGACGCGGACATCGGCGTGGCGATGGGGTCGGGCTCCGAGGCCACCCGGGCGGTCGCGCAGATCGTGCTGCTGGACAACAGCTTCGCGACCCTGCCGTCGGTGGTGGCGGAGGGCCGGCGGGTCATCGGCAACATCACCCGGGTGGCGACCCTCTTCCTGGTGAAGACGGTCTACTCGGTGCTGCTGGCCCTGCTGGTGGTGTGCTGGCAGGTGGAGTACCCGTTCCTGCCGAGGCATCTGACGATGCTGTCCACGCTCACGATCGGCATTCCGGCCTTCTTCCTCGCCCTCGCCCCCAACACCGAGCGGGCCCGCCCGCACTTCGTGCGCCGGGTGATGCGGTACTCGGTCCCCGGCGGGGTGATCGCGGGCGTCGCGACCTTCGTGACCTATCTGCTGGCCCGTCACCACTACACCGGAGCCGGCGCGCTGGAGGCCGAGACGAGCGCGGCCACGCTCACGCTGTTCCTGGCGTCGATGTGGGTACTGGCGATCATCGCCCGCCCCTACACCTGGTGGCGGGTGCTGCTGGTGGCCTCGATGGGCGGGGCGTTCCTGCTGGTGCTGGCGGTCCCGTCGCTGCAGCACTTCTTCGCGCTGAAGCTGGTCGGGCTGACGATGCCGTGGATCGCGGTGGGCGTGGCGGTGGTGGCGGCGGTCGCCCTGGAGTTCTCCTGGCGATGGGTCGACCGCCGCTACCCCGGCTGACGCGGCCGGGCGAACCGGCCGCGGGCGGGATTACCTGACGTCGACGAAGTCACCCGCGGCGCTGACCGCCGGGGTGGTGGAGGTGCCCGCGAAGACGAAGCGGTAGTAACCGTCGACCGAGGCCGTCACGGTGGTCTTCAGAGCGCCGGTGGAGCCGGTCTTGACGGTCTTCACGGTGCTGTAGGTGCTGCTGCCGCTCTTGCGGAACTGCAGCTGCACCGACTGGGCCGAGTAACCGGCGTACTTGTGGGTGTCCCAGTTGGCGCGGGTGAGCGCGCCCGTGACGGTGAGGGTCTTGCCCTTCTTCACCGGCTCGGGGGCGGCGTTGACCGTCAGCTTCGCCTGGCGCTGCACGTTGATCGCGCCCAGGTTGCTCTGCCACGTGAAGTCGCCGAGGCCGGTGGCGTTCCGGGGGACGGCGAGCGCGCCGACCTTCCAGGCGCCCGCCTGGGTGTTGGCGAGGCCTTCGTACTCGTCGGAGCCGACGGGCCGGAACTGGATCTTGGCGGTGCAGTGCAGGACCGTCGTGGAGACGGCGGAGCACACGCCCGGGTCGTCGCCGCCGATGATGTCGGCCTGGGCGTTGAGCTGGGTGCCCCGGTAGAGGAGCGGACCGGTGTCGATGGAGGCCGCGTTGAGGTTCGCGGGCTTGGTCACGGTGTAGGTCGCGTTGACGGTGACCTTGGCCGTGGGGCCGACCACCACCGCCTTGCCCGCGTTGATCTTCACTTGGGAGAAGGTCACGCCGGGCGCCGTGGTCGGAGCGGCCTGCGCGGCCGGGACGGCGAGGGCGGAGAGGGCGACGGCGCCGGTGGCGACGACGAGAGCGCGTATGCGCATGTGCGTTCCCCAGATGGAGAGGAGTGATCTCGGAGTCTGTTGACTCACGAGGTGAGATCACCGACGAATCCGGTGAGTTGTACGGGAGAAAGTAAAAAAAAGAGCCTGTCCGCCAACTCGGTTTCCCCGTCGGCGCGTTGTGGCAGTATCGGCTGGCATGTCACCGTCAGCCGCGTGGTCGCCCGTGCCTCGTCGTCGTCTTTTCGTCGTGCTGCTCGTCGTGCTGGTCCTCGTGCTGACGGCGCTCGGCGCCGGTGTGGGTGCGGGTGACGCCCACGCGGCATCCGGGCCGGCGGGGCCGCAGGCCGCGGCGACGCCCGACCGCGCCCGCTACGACGTGACTCTGCGTGCGGACGCCGACGGCGGGCACTGGGCCGGGCGGCAGCGGGTGTCGTTCCGCAACGCCTCCCCCGCACCGCTTCGTGAGGTGTACCTGCGGCTCTGGGGCAACGGCGAGGACCCGTGCGGCACGCCCGGCGCACCGCCCTCCCCCGTCACCGTGTCGCACGTCGTCGGCGGCAGACCGGGACCTCTGACCGTGGGCTGCACGGCCCTGCGCATCCTGCTGCCCAAGCCGCTCGCGCGCGGCGAGCGGACGTCCGTCGCCTTCGACGTCTCCCTCACCGTGCCCGGCCGCAACGCCCGCTTCGGCCGTGAGGGTGCGACCCGCTTCCTCGGCAACGCGCTGCCGGTGCTCGCCGTGCACGACGCGAAGGGGTGGCACCTCGACCCCTACGTGGCGCTCGGTGAGAGCTTCTACGCCCTGGCGAGCGACTTCCGGGTCCGCCTGGACCACCCGTCGGCCCTGAAAGTGCCGGCGACGGGCAGCACCCGGAGCCTGCCCGGCGCCCCCGGCCGCACCGTGACGCTCAGCGTCGCCGACCGGGTGCGGGACTTCGCCTGGGCCGCGGGTCCGTTCCGCACGGCGACCCGGACCACGCCCGGGGGCGTGCGCGTCAGGTCGTACTGGGCGCCCGGCGCCCCCGCCGCGGGCGTGGAGCTGACCCGCACGGACGCCGACGCCGCGATCGACCGGTTCGGCCGGGAGTTCGGCCGCTATCCGTACGGCGAGCTCGACGTCGTGATGACCCCGCAGTTCGGCGGCGGCATGGAATACCCCGGCCTCGTCCTCCTCGGCATCACCGAGGAAGGCGGCGCCGTCGTCCACGAGGTGGCACATCAGTGGTGGTACGGGATCGTCGGCGACGACGAGTACTCCTCACCGTGGCTGGACGAGAGCTTCGCCCAGTACGCCAACGCCCGTTTCCAGGGCTGGGACATGCGCGACTGCTGGTCGGACGTCTCCTGGCCCGACGACAGCGCCGCGCTGACCGCCTCGATGGCCTACTGGTCGCGGCACCGCGGTCAGTACCACCTCGTCTACACGGCCGGGCCCTGCGCCCTCGCCGACCTGGAACACACCCTCGGCGCCGCCACGATGGCACGCCTGCTCAAGGAGTACGCCCGCGAGCACTGGTACGGCGTCTCCACCACCGAGGACTTCGTACGAGCCGCCCAGTCCTTGACGGACGTCGACCTCGGCCCCTTCTGGGAAGCCCACCGCATCCGGTGACGCGCACGGACGAGCCCCCCCTCGCCCGGTCTCACCGCACGTCGACGAAGTCCCCCGCGGCGCTGACCGCCGCAGTCGTCGCGTCGCCCGCGAAGGCGAAACGGTAGTACCCGTCCACCGACGCCTTCACGGTGGTCTTCAGAGCGCCGGCGGAGCCGGTCCTGACGGTCTTCACGGTGCTGTAGGCGCTGCTGCCCTTCTTGCGGAACTGCAGCTGCACCGGCTGGGCCGAGTAACCGGCGTACTTGTTGCGGTCCCAGTCGGCGCGGGTCAGCGCACCCGTGACGGTGAGGGTCCTGCCCTTCTTCACCGGCTCGGGGGCGGCGTTCACCGTCAGCTTCGCGAAGCGCTGGAGCCTGACGGTGGCCAGGGCGTCGCCCTCGGCGTATCCGACCTTGGTCCAGTCGACGTCGTCGGAACCCGGGTCGACGTCGTTCCAGTCGGTGACGTAGCCCGCCGCCTTCCACACCGTGGCGTCGGCGTCGTCCAGCTCGACGGACGGGGAGACGTCGATGGTGCCCGTGCAGGAGGCGACCGTGGCGGAGGCGTTACCGCAGGTCGGCCGGAAATCGCCGATCAGGACGTGGTCCGGGTGGGCGAACGACGCACCGCGGTAGAGGACCAGGTCCAGCTCGACGTCCTCCGCGGCGAGGTCGACGCCCGCACCGTGCGTGATCCTGAAGGTGACCGGGACGGTGACCTTGCCACCTGCTCCGGCCACGATCGGCCGGCCCTTGTTGACTCTGACGCTGCCGAACCTGGCGTCCAGCCGGTACGGGGCGCCCGCCGCGGGGCGCGCACCGGCGAAGGCGCTCCCGCCGGAGGCGGCCGCGTGCAGGGCCTTCAGGGTGTCGACGCGGTGGTGCGAGCCGCTTCCCGCCGCCTGTGCGACCGGCACGGCGAGGGCGGACAGAGCCATGGCGCCGCTGACGGCGACCACGGTGGCGCGTACGCGCATGCGTTCCCCCAGAGAGAAGGGGCCCGGCCGGCCGCCGCTCGCACGGCCCGCATCACATCCGGGGCCCAAGTGATCGTGGAGTCTTCTGACTCAGTTGCTCAGAGGGCTGTCGGGGTCGGATGGTTGTGCGAGGCGGAGAAGATTCACTGACGGGACGGGGAGGGGCCGTCCGGTCGGGCGGCCCCTCGGGGTCAGTCGAACCAGCGGTCGCGGGCCAGTTCCGCTGTCCTGGACGGGTCCTCCAGGAGGGCGGCGACCTCGAAGCGGCGGGGCCACTGGCGGGCCGCCCAGGCGAGGCCGGCCGCGACGCCCTCCAGGGTGGCCGCGTGCAGGACGCCGTCGCCGGTCAGGCGCCAGTCGATCTCCACGCCGTCGACGACGAGCTCCTCGTGCTCGACGTAGGTGGCGGGCGTGCGCGGGCCGAGCAGCACCCGCACCGGCTCCGGGACCTCGTGTTCCGCGCCCTGTGAGTCCACCTCGCCGGTCACGGACTCGCTCAGCCGCCGCACCTGGAACAGCTCGGCGAGTTCGGCGGCCCGGGAGGGGCGTACCGGGAGCAGCGGGACGCCCTGGGTGAAGGGGAGCAGGTCGGGCGAGTCGACGACCACCGCGTCGGCGGCGTCCACGACCTCGACGCGGCCGTCGACGACGGCCCGCAGCTCGTCCGGCAGGGTCACCTGTTCGGGATCCAGCTCGGCCAACGCCCCGTACAGGCCGTGCAGTTGGGCGGGGGCGACAGGGCGCTCCGGGTCGGCGAGGCGGTCCAGCAGTTCCGCCGCGCCGCCGGGCTCGTCGAGCAGGGCGGCCACCGAGGTCCGCACGCCGAGGGCGCGCAGCACCTGCTCGTCGTCGAAGCCGGTCGCGTCGGCCTCGTCGTACAGACCGTGCAGCAGCGGGTCGCCGCCGGCCGCCAGCAGTCCGGCCGGGCGGCGGCCGTCGAGGACCGGGTTCCCGCGCAGCCACCAGGCGGTGTAGGACCGTACGACCTCGTGGGTGCCGTCGGGCAGGAGGACGCGGACGGGCTGGGTGAGGGCGTCGCGCAGCGGCGGCCGGGCGAGCATCGCGAGGGCCTGCGGCCAGCAGTCCTCGTCGACGAGGTCGAGGTCGCGGACGGCGACCAGCTCGGTGGCGACGGGAGGCACCGGGCTGTCGGGGAAGCGGTCGAGGATGTCCTCGCACCACACGTCCACGGCGTCCAGCAGCCCCGCGTCGTCGGGCTCGGCGAAGTCGCCCTCGCGCGGCTCCAGTTCGTCCGGGTCGAGGACGACGTCCGTGGCCCGCACCAGCGCGAAGCCGGCGAGCACGCCACAGGCGGCGAGCGGCTGTTCGCCCCACTTCGCCGCGAGCCCGGCGTCGACGCAGGCGAGTTCGTCCTCGCGGATGACGGAGGCGAAGGGGCTGCCCGGCAGGACCAGTTCACCGGCGGGGACGAGCTCGCCGTCCTCGTCCGGCAGGGCGAGCGCGCCCAGCCAGGGCTCGTCGCCGGGCTCCAGACCCGCGTCGCGGGCCAGCGCGAGCACGGTGTCGGCGAGCTCCTCCGCGTCCAGCGCGCCCTGGTCGTCCCAGGCGCCGCCGTCGTCGTCCAGGGAAGCCGCGACGGCGGCCCGCACCTGCGGAGTGGTCAGGATCGCGCGCGGGGTGGCGGGCAGGGCGCCGAGCTTCTCCAGCAGGGGGTGCGCGGCGTCCGGGTGGGCGACCTTGAGGCCGAGCCGGGCGAGGACGTCCGGGTCGAGGACGGCCGCGTCCGGGGTGGGCAGCAGCACCTGACGCGGGCCGACGGCGGTCCGCGGTCCCCCGGCGCCGAATCCCCCGGCGCCGAACCCCTGCGAGGCGTCTCCGGCCAGGGGCACCGGCAGCCCGGTCAGCCGGTCCGGGTCGACCCCGGCCAGGCTGTCGTAGAGCCGGTACCACCACTGCGGGTCCTTCTCCAGACCGGCCAGCCGGTCGACGACGTCCGCGAGCGGAATGCGGGCGACGCCCAGCGTGCGCAGCTCGACGCGCCGCTCCAGCCCGGCGGGCAGCAGCGTGGGCAGCACCTCCGCCAGCACCCGCACGGTGTCCGCGCCGGCGCCCTCGACGACCTCGGCGTCACGGGGGCGGAGCGCTTCGGGGAGCCCGACCGCGACCGTGTCCCCGACCTCGACCTCACCCTCGGCCCCGCCCTCGGCCGCGTCCTCCGGCACGGGCGGGACGGCGGGCGGCAGGAAGGCGGTGCGCGGCAGCAGCTCCAGGACGGCTCGGCGCAGCGCCCCGTCCAGCTCCCCCTTGCCCAGCGGGCCGGGCACCAGGTCGATGATCCCGGCGCCCACCGGCCGCCAGCCGGCGAGGAGTTCGGCGTACACGTCCGCGGCGCGGCGCACCAGATGGTCGGTCAGCGGGCCGGGGGCCGCGTGACGGCGGGTGGTGTCGAGCGGGAAGGAGGCGATGAGCAGGGCGGGGACGCCGAGGGGCTCGTCGCTGGGGGTGGGCGCGTGGACGACGGGCGTGGTGCGCGGCCGGACGGGAGCGCCGTCGTCGTCGACGGGCACGGCCCAGGTGACCGACCAGTGGGGCCGCAGCCGCTCCTCGATGGGGCGGTCGGCGAGCAGGTCCGGGGCGAGGTCGCCGTGGGCGGAGGCGGTCCGCCAGCGGGTCGTGCCGTGCTCGCTGTCGGAGACGACGGTGTGGGCGCCGTCGAGGGAACGCCGCAGGGTGCGCGGGGCGCCGTCGCCGATCTCGATCACGACCTCCTCCAGGCCCGGCAGGGCGAGGAGGAGGGCGTCGTCGACGGCGGTGAGGAGCCGTTCGGCGAGGTCGGCCGCGGCGGTGTCGCGCAGCGGGAGGATGACGGCCGTGTCGTAGGGGTCGGGCGCGGTGCCCTGGGCGGCGAACGGGAGCCGCAGCAGGGGCACATGGCCGTCGCGCCGCCGGACCTCGTCCCCGAGGCCGGGGCTGTGCCGGGCCGTCTCGGAGGCGAGCGCGCGGGCCTCGGCCAGATCCCAGCGGACGCCGCCGTGGCGACCGACGACGGCCGGCTCGTCGGTGACGGCGAGCACGGCGGCGAATCCGACGCCGAACCGTCCGACGGCGACGCCCGACTGCTGCGCCTCACGCTTGGCGGAGGCCCGCAGCGTGGCCAGGGACTCCACGCCGGCCGCGTCCAGCGGTGCGCCGGTGTTCGCCGCGACCAGCACGCCGTCGCGGAGGGTGAGCCGCAGCCGTCCCGGCACCCCGCCCCTGGCGGCCGCGTCGGCCGCGTTCTGCGCGAGCTCGACGACGAGCCGGTCCCGGTACCCGCCGAGGACGAGGTCCTCCTCGGCGTTGGCGTCCTCCCGGAAACGGGCCGGACTGGTGGCCCAGGCGTCCAGGACCCCGCGGCGCAGGCGCGCCGTGCCGAAGGGATCCGCGCCCTCGGGCGCCGGCCGCACGAACTTGCTCACGTTGGCTCTCCTCGTCGACGGGAGTCGACGGTACCGCGAGATGTTCTTCGCCCCCGCCGCCCCTGCCCTCCCCGAACCCCCCGGAGGGACCCGGGGCGGGCCGGGCGCGGGCCCGGGGCAGGCCGGGCGCAGGGTGGGCCGGGTGCTAGGAGTGGCCGAGCTCCGCGGTTTCCTCGTCGGAGACGACCGGCACCGAACCCGAGTCCGCCGCCGGACGCAGCGGGAACGGGTCGACCCGGGTCTCGTCGATCACCGGCGGTGCGGGCCGCGGCGGCTTGGGCATCACCGCCGCCTCCGAGTGGCCGCCGCAGCCGTAGGCCAGGGACACCACCCGGCCGTCGGCCGGGGAGAACTCGTTGGCGCAGACACCGAAGGCCTGGCCCAGCGAGCCCCCGATGCGAGTGAGGAAACCGCAGCTCACACAGGAGGCGGGGGCCGCCTGCGCCATGGGCGTCTTGGCGCCGAAGCCCTCTTCCCAGCGGTCGGCGGCGGTGTGCAGGCCGTAGCGGGACAGGACCCGGGCCCGGCGCAGCCCCAGTTCCTCCGCGACGGCCGCGATCGTGCCCCGGCGCGGGGCCGCGGGGAGGGCCGCCGGCGGGGCCGCCGTCACCTCCGCGTCCTCCGCCTCCACCAGCTCGGCCATCTCCTCGGAGAGGGGCGAGTTCGGCGTCGGCTCGTCCGCGTCGAAGTACCCCGGCTGCAGACGGGGGTCGTCCTCGCCGGTGTAGCCCGGCTCCAGACGGAGATCCTCCGCGTCCGTGGGGAGCAGGTCTCCCGGGCCCATGTCGCCGGGGCGCAGCCGATCGCTCCACGGGACCCACTCCGGGGCCAGGACCGCGTCCGGGCCCGGCAGCAGGACCACCTCGTCCAGGGTGACGATCTTGGCGCGGGACGCCCGCGCCACCGTCGCCGCCCAGCGCCAGCCCCGGTAGCCCGGTTCCTTGCACTCGAAGTAGTGGGTGACCACACGGTCGCCCTCGGAGACTACGCCCGCGTGCTCGCCGACCACGCCGGGGGCGGCTGCCTCCTCGGCTGCGGCGCGGGCGAGGTCGACGGCCTCGGCGCACAGGCGGTCGGGGGTGCGGCTTCGCGTGGTCGCTGCGCTCACAGGTATCGCTTCTCTCCTACGCCGTCTCTCGGTGCGCCTGCCTGAAGGCGGCGGGTGCGGACGGAGCGGACCACTGGACCGCGTCGACGTCCGCGCCCGATCGCGCTCGGGCGCACCTGCTGTCATCCATTCTGCGGGATGTCCGGGAGGCGCGCGGCCGAGAACGATCGCCACGGCGCGCTACGCACGCTACCTGTTCCCGCGCGCTCGGCCTACACCGACGGGACGTTTCCCTCCCTTCGAAAAGCTCCGGGCCCGTCCCGGCCCCCTCTTCCGGCAGCCTCGGGACGGCCTGCCCGCCCCCCTCGCCGTCGCGCCGGAGCCGCCTCCCACGGCCCTCCCGCGGCCTTCCAGCGGCCGCCCCGCGGCCTCTCCAGGCCCTTGTGACACCGCCCCCACCGCATTCCGGCCACCCCCGGCCGTCCTCCCTCCCCCTGCCCCCTCCGCGCCCCCGGCCTCCCCCCGGCCTCCCCCCGCCTCCCCCGCCGTCTCCGGGTCGCGGCACAATCGCATCGCAACCGTTGCCGGACCGGTGCCGGGCGCCGACGGTCACACGGCCATACGCGCGGTAACCGCACTATGCACGGCGTTTCCGGGGCACTATGACGGGGTGGCAGCCGCAAGGACACCCCAGGGCGCCACCGGGACCGGTGCGACGAAGGGGAACAGGGGGAGGAGCCAGGTGAGCGGTTCGGGCCGGATGAGCGGGTCCGTCCGCGCGGTCGGCCGCGCCCTGAACCTCCCGTTCACCGGCGCCGCCCGAGGCATCAGGAAGGTCACGCACGCGCACGGCGCCGGCGAGTCCGGCCTCGGCAAGCTGATCGAGCTGCACGGCGTGAACGGCGCCGGCGACGTCATGATCACCGTCGCGCTCGCCTCCACCGTCTTCTTCTCCGTGCCCACCGACGAGGCCCGCGGCCGCGTCGCGCTCTACCTCGCCATCACCATGGCCCCCTTCACCGTCCTCGCCCCCGTGATCGGCCCCCTGCTCGACCGGCTCCCGCACGGCCGGCGCGCCGCCATGGCCGGGGCGATGCTCGCCCGGGCCCTGCTCGCACTGGTGCTGTCCGGGGCCGTCGCCACCGGCAGCATCGAGCTGTACCCGGCCGCGCTGGGCGTGCTGGTCTCCTCCAAGGCCTACGGAGTCGTCAGAAGCGCCGTCGTGCCCCGGCTGCTGCCGCCCGGGTTCTCCCTGGTCAAGGCCAACTCGCGGGTCACCCTCGGCGGCCTGCTCGCCACCGGCGTCGCCGCGCCCATCGGCGCCGGGCTGCAGGCCCTCGGCCCGCGCTACCCGCTCTACGGCGCCTTCCTGATCTTCGTGGCCGGGACCTTCCTGTCGTTCTCCCTGCCCCGCAAGGTCGACTCCGCCAAGGGCGAGGACGTGGCCCTCCTCGCCGCCGACGAACAGCACCTGCACGGCCCCCACCGCCATCCCGTCAAGCGCCCCGGCCTGCGGACGGTCGGCATCGCCGTCACCCACGCCCTCGGCGCCAACGCGGCGCTGCGCTGGCTGTCCGGGTTCCTGACCTTCTTCCTCGCGTTCCTGCTGCGCGAGCACCCGCTCACCGGGCAGAGCGCGGCCGTGTCGCTGGGCATGGTCGCCGTCTCGGCGGGCCTCGGCAACGCGCTCGGGACGGCGGTCGGGGCCTGGCTGCGCTCCAAGGCCCCCGAGCTGATCATCGTGACGGTCGTCGCCGTCGTGCTGGGCGCCGTGCTCGTGGCCGCCGTGTTCTTCGGCGCGTTCCTCGTGGCCTGCCTCGCGGCCGTCGCCGGGTTCTCGCAGGCCCTCGCCAAGCTGTCCCTGGACGCGCTGATCCAGCGGGACGTGCCGGAACTCGTGCGCACGTCGGCGTTCGCCCGCTCCGAGACGCTGCTCCAGGTGTGCTGGGTGTTCGGCGGCGCGGTCGGCATCGTCATGCCGCTCAACGGCTCGCTGGGCCTGTCGGTGGCCGCCGGCGTGGTCGCGCTGGGCTGGCTGGCCACCGTCCGCGGGCTGCTCTCCTCCGTCCGGCACGGGAGCGGCGCGAAGCCCCGCGTGGCCTAACACACAGCCGCGCCGCCCCCCGCGTAAAGGGACCACCCGACGTGCCCGATAGCCTTCCGCCATGACCACGATGCCCCGCGGCGGAGCCGCTGATGTCCTCGGCGTGGTGCGACGCCGCCGTGCCGTCGCCGCCGCCGGCGCCGTTTGTGCCGGACTGCTCGTCCTGTCGGCCTGCGACAAGCCGACCCCCCTGTCCACCATCACCGTCGGCCGCGACTCGGTCAGCTCCGAGGCCACCTGCGGTGGCGAGGGCGACACCCTCCAGGCCGCGGCCCTGACCAAGTGCCTCGGGGACAAGGACATCAAGTCCATCAGCGTCGACCCGGACGAGACCGTCCGCATCGGCGTCGACCCCGACGTGGCCGACAAGCGCTGGACCATCCTGATGAACGGTCAGCCGCTCACCGAGGACAGCGACAAGACCTACCGGACGATCCCGGGCAGCGTGTTCTTCAACGCGCAGTACGGCGCCCAGGGCAACTCCACGCTCGTCACCATCAAGGCGGGCGACGGCAAGAAGCAGAGCCGGGCGGCGACCGGCCTGTGGTCCTTCAAGCTCAAGAAGGACGACTGACCACGTCCCGCCCACGCGTCCTCGTGGCCACCGCGGTCCCCGCCGAGCGGGACGCGGTGGCACGGGCATGGCCGGCCGAGCCCGCCCGGCAGACCCTGCTGCCCGGTCTGACGCTGCACCGCGTCGGCGAGGGCTGCGACCTGCTCGCCGCGGGCGTCGGCCCCGCCCTGGCCGCGGCCTCCGTCTCCGCCGCCCTCACCGCCGCCGCGCTGCGGGGCGCGCCCTACGGCCTCGTCGTCTCGGCCGGCATCGCGGGCGGCTTCGTGCCCGCCGCGCCCGTCGGCTCCCTGGTGGTCGCCGACGAGATCACCGCGGCCGACCTGGGCGCCGAGACCGCCGACGGCTTCCTGCCGGTGACCGAGCTGGGCTTCGGCGCCGTCACCCACCGTCCGCCCGAATCCCTCGTACGGGAGACCGCGGCCGTCACCGGCGCCCGTCCGGGCGTCGTCCTGACCGTGTCGACGGTCACCGGCACCGCCGCCCGCGCCGCCGCCCTGCGCGCCCGCCACCCGCGGGCGCTGGCCGAGGCGATGGAGGGCTTCGGCGTCGCCGAGGCGGCCGCCGCGCACGCCACGGCCGTGCTGGAGATCCGCGCGGTCTCCAACCCCGTCGGCCCGCGCGACCGCGCCGCCTGGCGCATCGGCGAGGCGCTCGACGCGCTCACCGAGGCCTTCGGGAAGCTCGCACCCGTCCTGGAGAGTTGGAAGGCACATGACCACGACTGAGCCGGCGCTGCAGATCGCGTACTCCCCCTGCCCCAACGACACCTTCGTCTTCGACGCCCTCGCGCACGGCCGGGTGCCGGGCGCGCCCGCGCTCGACGTGACGTTCGCGGACATCGACCTCACCAACGGCATGGCCGAACGCGGCGAGTTCGACGTGCTGAAGGTGTCGTACGCCGTGCTGCCGTACGTCCTCGACGAGTACGCGCTGCTGCCCTGCGGGGGTGCGCTGGGCCGGGGCTGCGGACCGCTGGTCCTCACCGGTGAGCCGGGGGCCGACCTCACCGGCCGCACGGTCGCCGTGCCGAGCGAGCGCTCGACGGCCTACCTGCTGTTCCGCCTGTGGGCGGCGGACACCGTTCCCGGCGGCGTCGGCGAGATCGTCGTCATGCCGTTCCACGAGATCATGCCGGCGGTGCGGGACGGCAAGGTCGACGCGGGGCTGGTCATCCACGAGGCCCGCTTCACCTACCGGAACTACGGGCTGCACAAGCTCGCGGACATGGGCGAGCACTGGGAGTCCACGACCGGTCTGCCGATCCCGCTCGGCGCGATCATCGCCAAGCGCTCGCTGGGGGCGGCCGCGCTGACCCGGCTGGCCGACTCGATCCGCGCCTCCGTACGGGCCGCCTGGGACGAGCCCGAGGTCTCCCGCCCGTACGTGATGGAACACGCCCAGGAGATGGACCCGTCCGTCGCCGACCAGCACATCGGCCTGTACGTCAACGAGTTCACGGCGGATCTCGGCGAGGACGGCCGGGCGGCGGTCCGCGGCCTGCTCACCCGCGCCGCGGCCGAGGGACTGCTGCCGCCCCTCGGCCCCGGTGCGCTCGACTTCCCGTGACCGGCCGCTCGACCGGTCGCCGGGGGTCGGCTCAGACGTCCAACTGGTCGGCGACCGCGCGCAGCAGACCGGCGATCTTCTTGCCGGAGGTCTTCTCCGGGTAACGGCCCTTCTCGAGCATCGGGGTGATGTTCTCGAGAAGGGTGGTCAGGTCCTGGACGATGGAGGCCAGTTCGTCGGGCTTCCTGCGCTGCGCGGCGGCGACCGACGGGGTCGGGTCGAGGAGGACGACGGAGAGCGCCTGGTCGCCGCGCTGCCCGGCGACGACGCCGAACTCCACTCGCTGGCCCGGCTTCAGTGCCTCGACTCCGGCGGGGAGGACCGAGGAATGCACGAAGACGTCACCGCCGTCGTCGCGGGAGAGAAAGCCGAAGCCCTTCTCTGAATTGAACCACTTGACCTTGCCGGTAGGCACGTCTGTCCTCGTCCTCGTACTCGTCGGGAAACTGCGTCGGAAAGAGCTCTGAACCGCTGCGGGACGGCTCTTGATAGCACTTGGGCGGGTCGTCCACGACCCGCCGGTACCAAGGCTAATGGTCTTCGGGCCGGTGACAAGACGTCCCCCGGTTGTTCCTCAGGGCTGGGAACTACCCTGGTCGGGTGCGTGACAAAACCCAAACGAATTCCGCCGCTGCCGGTGACCGACTGATCCGTGCCGGGGCCGTCGTGTTCTTCGTCGGCGCCGTGGCCACCCTCGTCACGGTCGCCCCGCTGCTGCTCGGCACGTCGCCTTTTCCGACGTTCATGTTCGGACTGAGCATGCTGATGGGCGTCGGCTTCCTGGTGGCCGCCGCGGGCGTCCTGCGGTCGGCCGCCGAGGGACGCCGCCGGGCGCGGGGCGGGGGTCAGCCCTCGTAGGCCGCGAACCACTGCGCGAACCGCGTCAGACCGTCGAGGACGACGTCCGCGCCGGCCTCGGTCAGCTCCGCCGCGCTGCACGGCCCCGTGGCCACGCCGACCGAGAACGCCCCGGCCGCGCGGGCCCCGCGCACGTCCCCGACGTGATCGCCCACGTAGACGGACGCGCCGTGCTCGCGCAGGGCCTGCGCCTTCTGCGCCGCCCACAGGTCGCCGATCACCGCGTCGGGCCGCATGCCCAGGTGTTCCATGTGCAGCCGGGCGTTCGGCTCCCACTTCGCGGTGACGACGATCGCCCGTCCGCCGGCCGCCCGGACCGCGTCGACGGCCTCGTGGGCGCCGGGCATCGCGAGCGTGCCCGCGACGGCGAACTCCGGGTAGATCTCGCGGTAGAGATCGGTCATCGCCGGTATCTCCCGCGACGGGAACCAGTGCGCCATCTCCTGTGCCAGCGGCGGCCCCAGCCGTGTCACCACCAGATCGGCGTCGACGTACGTCCCGGTCCGTGCGGACAGCTCCTGCCAGCAGGCGCGGATGCCGGGCCGGGAGTCGATGAGGGTCATGTCGAGGTCGAAGCCGACGGTGAGGCCGGGGGTGACGGTCATGTCCGCCATTGTCGCCGGTCGGGAGCGCGCGTCCGCCGGCGCCGCCGTCCGCCCGGGTCGCCGCGGGCGTCGTCCGCCTGCCTCGTCCGCCTGCGTCCTCTGCCTGCGTCGCCGCGGGCGTCGTCACCTCTGCCGCTGTGAGCGCCAGACCAGGAACAGCGCCGACGCCACGGCCGCGCCCCGGATCACCCACGGCCAGGTCTCGGCGACCGCCTCGTTCATGTGCCCCTCGGCGATGGGCTCGCCCCAGCGGCCCTCGGAGCGCCCCCACAGCCAGACGAGCCCGGCCGTGAGCGCGAGCCCCGGCAGCCAGACGACCGCCAGCTTCGTCTCACGGTCGGTGAGCCGGCGCGAGGCGTAGGCGATCAGCCAGCCCAGGAGCAGCGCGAACCAGTTCCCGAGCACCGCGCCGACCACGAGGCAGCCGGCGGCGATCAGCAAAAGGGGGTTGCTCCAGCGCCGGGCCTGCGCGCCGGTCGCCCTGAGGAAGGGGAGCCGGCGGCGCGGGCGGGCGGCGCCCCCGTCGTCGGCCGTCTCGTCGCCGTCGGCGGCCGTCCCGGCGGACTGCTTCTCGGCGGCCGTCCGCTCGGCGGCCTCCTTCTCGGGGTCACGGCGCTGCGGGGGCTTGAGGAGGTCCGGGATCTCCACGCCGCCCACGAACCCGTGCACGTCCTCGCCGGGCCCGAACGGGGTCGGCTCGCTCAGCCACCAGTCCGGCGTCTCCCGGCTGTCCCCCAGCTCGTGCGCCGGGGCGCGGTGCGGCGGCGACGGCACGTCGGAGGAAGGGGCGGCGGGCGGCGGCGCGCCGCTGCGGGGCCGGGGCACGACGCGCCGGATCCCCTTCGCCGGACGCGGCGTCTCCTCGCGGTCGCGCTGCACGGGCACGGCGGGCGCCGGCGGCTCCGGCACGCCGGCGGCGCCGGTGTCGGCCGCGGCGGCGACGATGTCGTCGGGGCTGCCGAGACGGTCGATGATGCGGCGGACGGCGGCGGGAGAGTCGACGGCGGCCTTGGCCCGGCGCCGGTCGATCTCGTCGCGCAGCTCGGAGACCAGCCGCATCCGGGTGGCCGACGACAACTGCCGCTGCTGCGCGACGTCGCCGACGCGGCTCAGATACTCGTAGACGACTTGGTCGCTCTCGATCCCCACGGGAAGAAGCTACCGCCTCCGCCTGCCGCCGCCGGGTACTCGTCGTCGGCGACGGGCCGCACGGTGCGGCCCGCCGGGGGCCGGTGCGGGGGCTTTCGAGGGCGGCAGTGGGGCCCGGGGGCGCGGCCCCCGGGGGCGTCTACCGCTACCGTGGGCAAGATGAGCACCGCGGACCAACAGGCCCCCCGGTCCCTCGCGGAAGCGCTCCGCGCCCGGGACGACGCTTCCCTGGCCGCGCTGCTGCGCGCCCGCCCCGACCTCATCACGCCGGTCCCCACGGACCTCACCCAGCTCGCCACCCGGGCCGGCACCCGTGCCTCCGTGGTGCGCGCGCTGGAGCGGCTCGACGCGTTCGCCCTGCAGACCGCGGAGGCGCTGGCCGTGGCCGGAGATCCGGCGACCTGGGACGAGCTGCTCGCTCTCATGGCGGGCGACGCACGCGACCCGGCCGTCGCGTCCGCACTCCCCGGTGCGCTGACCGCCCTGCGCGAACAGGCGCTGGTGTGGGGCGCGGACGACCGGCTGCGGCTCGTGCGGACCGCCCGGGAGCTGCTCGCGCCGTCCCCGCAGCACCCGTCGCCGACGGGGCTCGGGCCGAGCGTGCGGGAGGCGACGGCGGGGATGTCGCCGGGCCGGATCCAGGAGTTCGTGGCGAACGCCGGGCTGCCGTCCACGCACGACTCGGTGTCCGCCGTCTCCGCGCTCTCCTCGCTGTTCTCGCGTCGCCGGAAGATGGCCGCGTTGCTCGCCCAGGCGCCCGCCGGTTCCCTCGACGTGCTGGAGCGGCTGGTGTGGGGGCCGCCGTACGGGCAGGTCACGGCCGAACCGGCGGCGCATCTGCGGTGGCTCCTCGATCGCGGGCTGCTGCTGCCGACCGCGCCGGGGACGGTCGTCCTGCCGCGCGAGGTGGCCCTGCATCTGCGGGCGGGCCGCGCCCACCGGTGGCCGGAGCCGACGCCGCCCGCGGTGCAGCCGCTGGTGACGCATCGTCCCCAGGTGGTGGACGCGACGGCGGCCGGGCAGGCGTACACGGCGCTGACGACGGTCGAGGAGTTGCTGAAGGAGTGGGACGAGGGCGGTCCGGCGGTGTTGCGGGCCGGTGGACTGAGCCTGCGCGACCTCAAGCGGACGGCCGTCGCGCTGGACGTGTCCGAGCCGGTGGCCGCGTTCTGGGTGGAGCTGGCGTACGCGGCCGGTCTGCTCGCCTCCGACGGCGAGGCGGACGAGCGGTACGCGGCGACCCCGGAGTACGACGACTGGCTGGAGCGGCCGCCCGCCGAGCGGTGGGGACAGCTGGCGGAGGCCTGGCTGGCGGCGACCCGGACACCGGGGGTGGTCGGCGGCCGGGACCTCAAGGAGCGGGCGCTGTCGGCGCTGGGCCCCGGCCTGGACCGGTCGGCCGCGCCGGAGGTGCGGCGTCGGGTGCTGACGCTGCTGGCCGGGTTGCCGGAGGGGGCCGTGCCGGATGCGGAGGCGGTGCTCGCCCGGTTGCGCTGGGAGCATCCGTTGCGCGGACCGCAACCGCAGGGCGCGGCGGGCCCGCAGGGCTCCCCGCCCGCCCCGGGAGCCCACGGCCCTTACGGCTCGCACGGCTCGCACGGCTCCCGGGGGGACGAGGATCTGCGGTCCCGGCTCGCCCGCTGGACGTTGACCGAGGCCGAGCTGCTCGGCGTGACCGGCCGGGGCGCGCTGTCGGCGCACGGCCGGGCGCTGCTGGGGGCGGGCGCGGCGGCGGCCGCGAGACCCGCCGCGGGTGACCCGGCGCCGGCCGGCCCGGGGGACAGGCTGCCGGCCCACCACCGTTTCGTCGCCCCCGCCGCCACGGCCCCGCTGGCGGCCCCGGAGCAGGCGGTGGCCACCGCGGCGGCCGCCCGGCTGCTGGCGCCGCTGCTGCCCGAGCCGCTGGACCACGTGCTGCTCCAGGCGGACCTGACGGCGGTCGCCCCCGGTCCGCTGAGGCGTCCGCTGGCCGATGTGCTGAGCGTCCTCGCGGACGTCGAGTCCAAGGGCGGCGCGACCGTCTACCGCTTCACGCCCGGCTCGGTGCGCCGGGCGCTGGACGCCGGGCGCAGCGCCTCCGACCTGCACGCCTTCCTCGCCGAGCATTCCCGTACGCCGGTGCCGCAGCCGCTGGCGTACCTGATCGACGACGTGGCGCGTCGGCACGGCCATCTGCGGGTGGGCGCGGCGTCGGCGTATGTGCGCTGCGACGACGAGTCGGTCCTGAACGAGATCCTCGCCGACAAGCGGGCCGGCGCCCTGCGTCTGCGCCGGCTGGCGCCCACGGTGCTCGCGGCCCAGGCCGACCCGGCGACGCTCCTGGACGGGCTGCGCGCCATGGGTTTCGCGCCCGCCGCGGAGTCCGCCGAGGGCGATGTCCTGATCACCCGTGCGCACGCCCACCGCACCCCGCCCCGCACGGCCCCCGAGCCGGTGCCGGACGGCCCGCCGGTGCCCGACGGCACCCTCCTGACGGCGGCGATCCGCGCGATCCGGGCCGGCGATCTGGCCGCCACGGCGCCGCGCAAGCCGGCCGAGGACGCCGCGCCGCTCGGCCCCGGTCAGCTCCCCCGCACCAGCTCCGCGGAGACCCTCGCCACCATGCAGGCGGCCGTCCTGACCGGCGAGGCGCTGTGGATCGGCTACGTCAACGCCGAGGGGGCCGCCAGCCAGCGGGTCATCGCCCCGGTCCGGGTGGAGGGCGGCTTCGTGACGGCGTACGACCACACGGCCGACGAGGTGCGCACCTACCCGCTGCACCGGATCACGGGCGTGGCGGAACTGGCCGACGACTGACGACGGCCGACGCTCCCGGCTCAACCGTCCGCGTGCTCGGCGCGACGGCCGCGGGCGCTCTCAGCACTCCCCCACGGAGGCGTCCGCGGGCAGGCCGAAATGGGCGCGGGCCTCGGTCTCCAGTTCGGCGGGGGACATCGGGTTCCGGAGGGCGGGCCGGGTGAAGACACCGAAGTGGGACTCGGTCCAGCGCTCGTACCCCTCGCCGTCCGGCGGCTCGTCCCGGCCGACGACGCGGAAGCCGCCGTCGGCCGCGCGGTCCCGTTCCAGCCGCACCACCTGCGGGTACTGGCCCGCCCCGCACTCCACGAGGGTGTCGTCCCGCACGCCGTACTCCACGCACAGCGCGTTGACGCCGGCCCGTACCTCGCCGGCTCGCTCCTCCAGTTCGAGGGCCTCCGCACGGCAGAACCAGCGTGCGCCGCGGGCGGGCACGGCGTCGGCGAGGCCGCCGCCCCGCGACTCCGCGGCGATCCGGGCCTCGATCACCGGCCGCACCTCGGCCCACAGTCCCTCGTCGACGCCCGCCGGCCACATCACCCAGGTGCCCGTGGCCGCCAGGACCGCCGATGCTGCGACGCCGACCGCGCCTCTGCGGAACGACAGGACCGACATACCGTGAACCCCCCACCGCGTCGCGCCCACCGCGCTGCTCCCCCGGTCAGACACCCGGAGGGCGTACAGGGTTGCCCGCACGCAGACGCCGCCCACCGAGAGCCCGAAGCAGGCCCGAAGCAGGCCGCGGCCCGCCGTTCCGGCACGTCCCGAACAGGGAAAACAGCAGCCAGGGAATTCGGCGGGATCGACGGTACCGAATTGCAAAGATGATCGACCCCCCGATCAACGAAAAGCAAACCAGCCGGCCCCTCGATTGCGGTCTTCATTCAAAGCGATCGGACCCCATCCCGACATCGAACCCACCGAACCGCCTCGCCGGCCATCCACAGGCGTTCGACTGCGCGAACCGCACACCGACCGGACCGCCGCCAAGCCGAGCACCTGCTTCACCACAGAGGGCCTTTAAACACCTTAATTCAGACTATTATTGGCTTTTCTTATTCCCTCGCCGTCGCACGCGGGTTCGAGTACGATCATCTTCGCTTGATCATCGATGACCTATTTTTTGGGGGGTAAGTGAACACTTCCTTTCGCAAGCGCGCGGCGACCGTTCTCACCACTGCTGCTGTCCTGACGGGCGCCGCTTTGACAATGGGCGCGGGCTCCGCGTCGGCAGGCCCGAGCGCCACGTTCGACGTCGGGTCCCTGCAGAGCGACGGCTCTCGCACCATTGTCATCAAGACCGGCGGCACCACCGCCGGCACCGTGAAGTGGACAGCCAACGGGGACACACTCACGGCGACCGATTCCAAGGCTGACGGCTACGGCATTTCCGGATACGTGACGGCCAATCCTTATCTGATTGCAGACACGGCGGGGCACGCGTCTCCGTACACGGACACCGCACACAGGGACCTGACCGAGAACGTGAGCTACACGTTCTGGGCCTGCATCGGAAGCAACAGCGCGGGACTCACCTGCTCTGACGTCTACAAGGTCACTTCATAAAAATCCGCCGCGCCGAGCCCGGCCTCCCTCGGCTGGATGGCGCCGGCAACGCTTGAGGTGCTGCGCGATACATGAAGCTCCTGGTAGGCAGGACGTGAGCAACTTCCGCCGCCTACCAGGAGCTTTCAGCCGTTGGGGCGATCGGATCGAGCGACCTCGGCTGCAGGGGCTCCGGCTTCCTCCGAGTTGATCGCTGACGAGCAGCCCCGGCGGAGAATCAGTGGCAGGCCTCTGCCGCATCGATCATGCGTGAGCCGCGCCGTCACGACCTCGTTCCCGTCTTCGACGGAACCCCCCTCCAGCGCGGCGAAGACCGCGATCACCTTCGCCATGGCCCGACCCATGGACGACGTGAGGTCGAGCGGTCCTCCTCGGCGGCCACGACGTCCAGCCGCGTGCCTCACACAACGCCTCGCATGCCGTTCTCCGGTGCTCAGGAGGAGTCGTCTCGTCCGTTTCTCGCGATAGGCGACCATAGATAGCGGCGCGCATCCCCGGCGCGTCGGCCGGTACGCCCTTCCGGCGCTGGGCACGGGGCATGGCCCGAGCCGTGACAGGTGTGACGCCCGTCACGGTGACAACCCTATCCGCGGAGGTATGCGTGTCCTGCCTAATCGTCCAATCCGACAAGACCCTGCTCCTGGAGGTCGACCACGAGCAGGCCGACGCATGTCGTCGGGCCATCGCGCCGTTCGCGGAGCTGGAGCGCGCGCCGGAGCACATCCACACCTACCGGCTTACGCCGCTGGGCCTGTGGAACGCGCGGGCGGCCGGGCACGACGCCGAGCAGGTCGTGGACGCGCTCGTGCAGTACAGCCGCTATCCGGTGCCGCACGCGCTGCTGGTGGACATCGCCGAGACGATGGACCGCTACGGCAGGCTGACGCTCAGCAAGGACCCGGCGCACGGGCTGGTGCTGACCACCACCGACCGGCCGGTGCTGGAGGAGATCCTGCGTTCCAAGCGGGTGGCTCCGCTGGTCGGCGCCCGGATCGACCCGGACACGGTCGTCGTGCACCCCTCCGAACGCGGCCAGATCAAGCAGACGCTGCTCAAGCTGGGCTGGCCCGCCGAGGACCTCGCGGGGTACGTCGACGGCGAGGCGCACGCGATCGAGCTGGACGAGGACGGCTGGGCGCTGCGGCCGTACCAGAAGCAGGCGGTGGAGAACTTCTGGCACGGCGGGAGCGGGGTCGTGGTCCTGCCCTGCGGGGCCGGGAAGACGCTGGTCGGCGCGGGTGCCATGGCGCAGGCGAAGTCGACGACGCTGATCCTCGTGACGAACACGGTCTCCGCCCGGCAGTGGAAGCACGAGCTGGTGAAGCGGACGTCGCTGACCGAGGAGGAGATCGGCGAGTACAGCGGGACGCGGAAGGAGATCCGTCCCGTCACGATCGCGACCTACCAGGTGCTGACGACCCGCCGCAAGGGCGTCTACCCGCACCTGGAGCTGTTCGACTCCCGCGACTGGGGGCTGATCCTCTACGACGAGGTGCATCTGCTGCCCGCCCCGGTCTTCAAGTTCACGGCCGACCTGCAGGCGCGCCGGCGGCTGGGTCTGACGGCGACCCTGGTCCGTGAGGACGGGCGTGAGTCGGACGTGTTCTCGCTGATCGGGCCGAAGCGGTTCGACGCTCCGTGGAAGGAGATCGAGGCGCAGGGGTACATCGCGCCCGCGGACTGCGTGGAGGTCCGGGTGAACCTGACCGACTCCGAGCGGCTGGCGTACGCGACCGCCGAGGCGGAGGAGAAGTACCGCTTCTGCGCGACGACGGCGACGAAGCGGAAGGTGACGGAGGCGATCGTCCGGCGCTTCGCCGGGCAGCAGATCCTGGTCATCGGCCAGTACATCGACCAGCTGGACGAGCTGGGCGAGCATCTGAACGCCCCCGTGATCAAGGGCGAGACCTCCAACGCCCAGCGCGAGAAGCTCTTCGACGCGTTCCGCGAGGGTGAGATCAGCGTGCTGGTGGTGTCGAAGGTCGCGAACTTCTCGATCGACCTGCCGGAGGCGACGGTCGCCATCCAGGTCTCGGGCACCTTCGGCTCACGCCAGGAGGAGGCGCAGCGCCTCGGCCGGGTCCTGCGTCCCAAGGCGGACGGCCACCAGGCCCACTTCTACTCGGTGGTGGCGCGGGACACCCTCGACCAGGACTTCGCGGCGCACCGCCAGCGGTTCCTGGCGGAACAGGGCTACGCCTACCGGATCATGGACGCGGACGAGCTGCTGACGGAGGGGGCCTGACGGTCCGAACGCCGCCCGGGACAGCACACCTAGCTAGGGCCGGGGCAGTGTGAGCACCAGGAACAGCACGGCGGCCGGCGGCGTCACGGCCGCGGCCGCCAGCCAGGCCCGCGGAGCCGCGAAACGGCGCGTCCGGGGCAGGGCCCACAGGGCGACGTACGCGAGGAACGTGAAGAACCCGCCGTACACGAGGAGTCCGTAGATCAGGGTCAGTGACGTCATCAGCGCCGGCGAGCAGGAGTCGGGTCCGCAGGAGTCGGTGGCCATGGCGGACAGGCCGCCCAGGGCGACAACGAACGGGACCAGCAGGACGAGCAGGACCGTGGCGACGAGGGGCGCCACCCAGGCGCGGGGGTCACGGTGGTCGTGGAGCGGGCGGGGTGTCGTCATGCCCCCGAGTGAACCCGCCGGCAGGGGCGCGGGGCATCGGCTCGGATACTCATCCCGTGCGCCCGCGGGTACTCAGGCCGGGCCGGGGACACGGTGTCTCACCTGCGGCGGACGCCGGCCTCCTGGCCGTACTCGCCGAGGATGACCACCTCGAAGGCGGCGACCGCGAAAACCTTGATCGCGCGCAGGGCGTCGCCGAGGCGGTGGCGGTGCCCGTCGGACAGGGGCGTCGCGCCGGACGGGCGACCGGGGACTGGGGTGATGGTCGCTGCACTCATGTCTCCATGATGGGAGATGGGGGATAAAGGGAGCATCGGTCCCGCGGACGAAGCCGCGCCTCCCCTCGTACGCCTCCGGACGGAGGCCGCCCCTGAGGACAACCCCCAGGTTCTGTCCGGCGGCGCCTGGGGGCCCCGACCCCGCAAACGTGGGGCGTGTGGCGCGCCGTGCCCGCGGGCGCACGGAAAAGCGTTGGCCGGTGCCGTCGGCGCTCGTCTAGAATCTCCGCTCTTGCCCGCCTCCCTCGCCGGAGCGCCGCCGTCCGGACGGAAACCGGACGGCCCTCACCGCAGCCCTCTCAGCCGGTCCGGAGGCACCCCCTTGTCCACGCCGTCCACGCAGGCCGACGACGACCCGCTCGCCCGCGAACGCTCCCATCTGTCCGCCTCGCGCACCGCCCTGCGCGCCATGCGCGAGGACGCGGAGTCCCTCGACATCCGGGACGTGACCGCGAACTGGGTCAACGCGCAGATCCTGGAGCGCCAGATCGGGGAGCGCATCAAGGCGCTCGCCGACCTCAGCGACACCCCGCTGTTCTTCGGGCGGCTGGACTACCTGCACGCTCCCGGCGTGGACCGGGCGGACCGGGCGGAGGGGGCCGGGGGCGAGCGCCCGCGGCCGGAGGCCGCTGATCGGAAGCTGTACATCGGGCGGCGCCATGTGCACGACGGGGACGGCGACCCGATGGTCATCGACTGGCGTGCGCCGGTCTCGCAGCCGTTCTACCGGGCCTCCAAGAAAGACCCCATGGACGTGGGGCTGCGCCGCCGCTTCGGCTACACCCGCGGGGACATCACGGCGTACGAGGACGAGCACCTCTCCGACCCCGGGGATCCGTCGGTGACCGCCGCCACCAGCAAGCTGCTCCAGCAGGAGATCGAGCGGCCGCGCGTCGGCCCGATGCGCGACATCGTCGCCACCATCCAGCCCGAGCAGGACGAGATCGTGCGCAGCGGGCTGGGCGGAACGGTCTGCGTCCAGGGCGGGCCGGGCACCGGGAAGACGGCCGTCGGCCTGCACCGGGTGGCCTATCTGCTCTACGCCCACCGCGAGCGGCTCGCCCGCACGGGCACGCTGGTCATCGGGCCGAACAAGTCCTTCCTGCAGTACATCGAGCAGGTGCTGCCCGCGCTGGGGGAGCTGACGGTCCGCCAGGCGACGGTGGACGACCTGGTGGCCCGTGTGGAGGTGCGGGGCGCGGACGACGCGGCGGCGGCGGTCGTCAAGGGCGACGCGAGGATGGCGCAGGTGCTGCGCCGGGCGCTGTACGCGCACGTCGGGACGCCGGACGAGCCCGTCGTCGTGGTGCGCGGCTCCCGGCGCTGGCGGGTTCCGGCGTACGAACTGCAGCAGATGGTCGGCGAGTTGCTCGACCGGGACATCCGGTACGGCGCCGCCCGCGATGCGCTGCCGCAGCGCATCGCGCACGCCGTGCTGGTGCAGATGGAACGCTCGGGCGAGGCTCCGGACGACCGTGTGCAGGACGCCGTGGCCCGCGACAGCGCGGTGAAGGCGGCCGTGAAGCAGGTGTGGCCGGCGGTCGACCCGGCGAAGCTGGTGCTGCGGCTGCTCACGGACGCGGAGTTCCTCGCGGCGCACGCGCAGGGCGTGCTGAGCGAGGAGGAGCAGAAGACGATCCTGTGGGCGAAGCCGGTGCGGTCGGTGAAGTCGGCCAGGTGGTCGGCGGCGGACGCGGTGCTGATCGACGAGGCGACGGACCTCGTCGAGCGCACCCACTCGCTCGGCCATGTGGTCCTGGACGAGGCGCAGGACCTGTCCCCGATGCAGTACCGGGCGGTGGGCCGGCGCTGCACGACCGGTTCGGCCACCGTGCTGGGCGATCTGGCGCAGGGCACCACCCCCTGGGCGACCCGGAGCTGGGAGGAGGCCCTCGCCCACCTGGGCAAGGCGGACGCGGTGATCGAGGAGCTCACGGCCGGTTTCCGCGTGCCGACGGACGTCATCACGTACGCCTCGCGGCTGCTGCCGCACATCGCGCCGGGCCTGGCCCCCGTCGCCTCCGTCCGGGAGAACCCGGGCTTCTTCGAGCTGCGGCCGGTCTCCGGGGACGCCGAGGTCGTGGCGGCGTGCGAGGAGTCGCTGCGGCACGAGGGCTCGACGGGTCTGATCGCGGCCGACGCGCGGATCCCGGCGCTGGCCGAGGCGCTGACGGCGGCCGGCGTCGCCCATCTGTCGCCCGGCGAGGAGACGACGGCCCAGAACCGCCTCACCCTGGTCCCGGCCTCGCTCGCCAAGGGTCTGGAGTACGACTACGTCGTCCTCGACGAGCCTCGAGCCGTGGTCGACGGCGAGCCCGACGAACGCACGGGCCTGCGCCGGCTGTACGTGGCCCTGACCCGCGCCGTGTCGGGCCTGACCGTGACCCACACGACCGCCCTGCCGGCCGAACTCGGCTGACAGGACCGCCCCCGCCGAGCCCCCGGGCCCGTCCCGCCCCGCCTCACCCGTCCCGCCCCGCCTCACCCGTCCCGCTCTGCCTCACCCGTCCCGCGGTACCTCACCCGTCCCGGGCCGGCGTCGGTTGGCCGGATCCGGCTGCGGAAGGCGGGGTTCGGGTCCGGTCCTGGTTCGGGTCCGGGGTCGGGTTCGCGTCAGTTCGGCTGGGCGGCGTCCACCGTTCGCCGCCATTCCCGCACGGACCGTTCCGACACCGGGCCGGTCCAGCCGTGGGGGCGGGCCGCGCCGCCGATGTGGAAGGCGTCCAGGCCGGCGGAGCGCAGCAGCGGCACGTGGTCCAGGCGCAGGCCGCCGCCGACGAGGAGCTGCTGCTCGTAGCCCGGCTCCGCGCGGCGGGCCGCCTCGGCGAGGAGGGTGGGGTGCCCGGCGTCGACGCCGGCGGCGGAACCCGCCGTGAGGTAGGTGTCCAGTCCGGGCAGGCCGTCCAGCTGCTTGCGCACGGCGTCGCGGTCGGCGGCGTGGTCGAGGGCGCGGTGGAACGTCCAGGGGCAGCCGTCGAGTTCGTCGACGATCCGCTCCACCGCGGCCAGGTCCACGGAGCCCTGCGCGTCGAGGAAGCCGAGCACGAACTCCTCGGCGCCGGCCTCGCGCAGCTCGCCGGCGGTCCGCACGAGACGGTCGACGTCCTTCGCGGCGCCCGCGGCGAAGCCGTCGGCGAGCCGCACCATCACGCGCAGGGAGAGGTCCACGGCGGCCCGGATGCCGGTGAGCACGGCGGCCGGCGGGGTGAGCCCGTCGGCGGCCATGTCCGTGACCACTTCGAGGCGGTCCGCGCCTCCGGCCTGGGCGGCGACCGCGTCCTCGACGTCGAGGGCGATCACCTCCAGAACTGCACGCTTGCTCATGGGACCCCATTCGTCGGCGTTCATCGACGCTCTTCGGCTACAGGTCTAGTCCAATTTAAGAATACGCCGCCCGGCGCGACAATGAGGCATGGCCGATCTCGACGCCCTGCGCACCCGTTTCAGCCACGCCCTGGAGGGCGTCCGGACCTCCGCGGGCGGTCCCGACCCCGGGCCCTACGCCGACGCCCTCCTCGCCCGCTGGCAGGAGCCGCAGCGCCGCTACCACACGCTCACGCATCTGACCGCGGTCCTCGACCACGTCGACGAGCTCGTGGACCACGCCGCCGACCCGGACGTCGTCCGGCTGGCCGCCTGGTTCCACGACGCCGTCTACCTGCCGGACCGCTCCGAGAACGAGGAGCGCTCCGCCCGGCTCGCCGAACGCGCCCTGACCGAGGCGGGGGCGCAGCCGGAGCGGACCGCCGAGGTCGCGCGGCTCGTCCGGCTCACCGTCACCCACGACCCGGCCGACGACGACCCCGACGGCCAGGTCCTGTGCGACGCCGACCTCGCGATCCTCGCCGCCCCGCCGGCCGCCTACGCCGCCTACACCGCCGCCGTCCGCGAGGAGTACCACTTCGTCCCGAACGACGCCTTCCGCGCCGGCCGCGCGGACGTCCTGCGCCAACTCCTCGCCCTGCCACGCCTGTTCAGGACGCCGCACGGAAGCAGGGCGTGGGAGGAGACGGCCCGGTACAACGTGCGGGGCGAACTGGAGCTGCTGACCTCATGACCGCCGCCACGCCCCCGCCCTCGTCACCGCCGGGGCCCCGCGCACCCGCCCCGCGCATCCCCGCCGGACGTCTCACCCTCGAAGGCGTCTCCCCCGCCGCCGCCGCCGCCGGACTGCGGGCGGGCGGCGGCGGAGGCTTCGCCTGGCTCGGCGGCGAACCGTTCGAAGGGACCCGGGAAGCCGCCGGGATGACGGCGACCGCGTACGCGCGCGGGGTGCACCGGCCGGAGTTCGGCCTCTACGTCCTCGTACGCCGGGCGGACGGTCTGGCCGTCGGCAGCATGGGCTTCCACGCCGCTCCCGACGAGGACGGCCGCACGGAGATCGGCTACGACCTCGTCGAGGCCGCCCGCGGCCGGGGTTACGCCACCGAGGCGCTGCGCGCGCTGGCCGGCTGGGCGCTGGCCCGGGACGACGTCCGGCGCCTGTTCGCGGTCGTCGAACACGCCAACGCCCCGTCCCGGGCCGTACTCGAACGGACCGGCTTCGTCAGGGTCGGCGGAGCCGAGGGCGAGTACGCGTATGAGCTGCGCGGCCGGCCTCACCTGACGTAGCCGGGGGCGATCTTCGTCGCTTCGCCCCCCGCCGCCCCGCTCACGCTTCGGATAATTCCGGCACGGCCGCGCCTCGCGCGGTCGCGTGCGCCGGGGGGAAACGGGGGAACGTCATGAGCAGCAGCGGCCCGTCCACGCCACCGGAGCCGCCCCGTCCCCCGGGGCCGGATCCCGACGCCCACCGGCTGGCCCGGCAGAGCGTGCGATGGGCCGTCATCGGGGTCGTCGTCAGTTCTCTGCTCGCCCTGGCGGGGCTGTACCAGTCGTCCCACGGCGGCGGGCGAGGCGCGACGGACGGCGGCGCCGGTTCCAGCTCCGGCTCCGGTTCCGGCTGGAGCGGCGGCTCCGGGCCCGGTCCGGATCCCGGATCCCCCTCACCGACGGATTCCGCTTCCGGCGCCACCGAGATCTCCGACTCGGGCGGGACGCCCGACGGCGACGCCTCCCCGGACGGTGACGGCACAGACGGGTCCGGTGGGTCCAGTGGGTCCGGTGCGTCCGACGGGCTGACCGCGGCCGAGCACGACCTGAGGGACTCGCTCAACGCCGACCAGTGGTCGCGCGAGAGCTGCTCGCACGCCCAGTGGCAGGGCGCACAGGCCGCCCTGTTCTGCACGGTCACCACGGTGGACGCCTACGGCGTGCCCGGAGTCGGCAAGGCCGGCGTCGTCATGTACGACACCAAGTACGACCGCGACGTCGTCTTCCAGTCCTACGCCGGACGGCTCCAGCCGGGCGACTGCGACGCGCAGAACGGCGTCTACGGCACCTGGCGCGAGAACAACACCGGGAACTCCGCGGGGGACGTGGTCTGCTTCCTGTCCGACACCGGCCAGTACGTCTTCCTGTGCAGCTACTACGACCGCCCGGCGCTGGTCCAGATCAGCGGCGCCGACCGGGCGCGGCTCATCGCCTGGTGGCACACGATGGAGCCGGTGTTCACCCGCTGACGCCACCGCCCTTGCGCCGTCGCAGGCCGGCCGCCGTCAGCAGCCGCACCACCTCCCGGCTGCTCACCTCGACCGCGCCGGCCGCCACCAGCTCGGCGTACCGGTGCGAGGGAACGTCGTAATGGTCGCGTTCGAAGGCGCGCCGCGGCACGCCCGACCGGTCGGCGAAGGCGTGCAGTTCGGCGTACGAGACGTCGCTGACGAGGTGGGACCACATCCGGCCGTGGCCCGGCCACTCCGGCGGGTCGATGTAGACGGTCATGAGCCGCTCACGAGGTCGCCGCGCCTCCCGTGGCCGCTCCCAGCGAGCCGACCGACGCGACCTTCACGCCCGCCTTGTGGCACACCCAGTGCGGGTCCGGGCCGAGTTCGGGCTCGACGTCGAGGGCGTGCGGGTCGCCGGAGCCGCAGACCGGGCACAGCGGCCAGCGGCCATGGCTCTCCAGCAGGGCGTCCTGCACGTCCTGGGCCACCAGACCGGCGACGTACGCCGCGCCCTCGGGCCACTGCTCGACCCACCAGCGCCGCTGCACCACGGAGTCCTCGACCATCGACACCACGTCCGCCGCGGCGACCTCGCCCGAGGCGAGGTCGGCCAGCACCAGGGCGCGTGCCGTGTGCAGTGTTCGTTCCAGCGGGTCGACGGGGGTGTTGGGGTCGTCCATCCCCCCATTGTGCGCACTCCTGCCCGGTACCCGGCCAGAAAATACGTTTCTACCAGCGGTCCGGGCGGGCGTCGGCCCTCACCACCGGCAGCGCCGTCGACGACGCGACTGCCTCTTCGCGGGCGTGGCGCGACGGAGGTGTCCGACCGCCGGACCCGACCGCCGGACCCGCGCCGGCCGCGTCGTACGGGGCGCCGGCCCCTCGTCACCGGTAGACCGTAGGGGTGCTCGTGCGGCCCGGGGGCACGGACCCCGGCCGCCCGCGCCCCCACGTCAGACGCCCCCCGCACCGGAAAAGAGCCCGCCCCGATGACCTCCAGCCCGGATCCCCAGGAACTGCGCGCCGCGCTCGAAACGCTGACCACCGAGGCGTTCCGCCCCGACCTCTCCGAGATCGACCGACTGCCCACCCTGGACATCGCCCGCCTCATGAACGGCGAGGACGCGGGCGTGCCCGCCGCCGTGGCCGCGCAGCTGCCGGCGATCGCCGCCGTCGTCGACGCCGTGGCCGAGCGGATGGCGCGCGGCGGACGGCTGGTCTACGCCGGCGCCGGCACGGCCGGGCGGCTCGGCGTGCTCGACGCCTCCGAGTGCCCGCCGACCTTCGGCACCGCCCCCGGCCAGGTCGTCGGGGTGATCGCCGGCGGGCCGTCGGCCGTGGTGACCTCCGTCGAGGGCGCCGAGGACTCCCGGGAGCTGGCCGAGGCGGACCTCGCCGCCCTCTCCCTCACGCCCGACGACACCGTGATCGGCGTCTCCGCCTCCGGCCGCACCCCGTACGCCGTCGGGGCCGTGGAGTACGCGCGCTCCCGGGGCGCGCTGACCGTCGCTCTGGCCTGCAACACGGGCAGTGCGCTGGCCTCGGCCGCCGACCACGGGATCGAGGTGGTCGTGGGGCCCGAACTGCTCACGGGCTCCACCCGGCTGAAGGCGGGCACGGCGCAGAAGCTGGTGCTGAACATGATCTCGACGGTCACGATGATCCGGCTGGGCAAGACGTTCGGGAACCTGATGGTCGACGTCCGCGCCTCCAACGACAAGCTGCGCGCCCGCTCCCGGCGGATCGTCGCCCTGGCGACGGGCGCGGCGGACGACACGGTCGAGGCGGCCCTCGCCGCCGCCGACGGGGAGGTGAAGAACGCCATTCTGGTCGTGCTGGCCGGGGTGGACGGGCCCGCGGCCCGCCGCCTTCTGGAGGAGTCCGGGGGACATCTGCGCGCCGCGCTCGGCGCCGCGGGCGGCTGAGCCGCACGCTCGACGGGTGCGCATCGACTCCTCCTCCACAGCCGCCGCGATCCTGCCCCTGGTCGGCGGCCCCGCGAACGTCACCTCCGTCGCCCAGTGCATGACCCGGCTGCGCCTCGGCCTCGCCGATCCGTCCCGGGCCGACGAGACGGCGCTGCGGGCCGTGCCCGGGGTGCTCGGACTCGTCGTGGACGACGGCTCGTACCAGGTGGTCCTCGGACCGGGTGCGGTGACGCGGGTGACGGCCGCGTTCGAGCAGCTGATCGCCGGCGCCCCCGCCGCCGACGCGCCCCACGCGGCTCGTCCGGCCCCCGCCGCCGACTCGTCCCCCGCCGCCGACGCGCCCGGCGTGCCCGGCCTGCCGGAGACGTCCGGCGCGCCCGGCGGGCGGGGGGCCGGGCCGACGCCGGGGTCCCGCAGGGCGGACGCGGCCGGGGTGAAGGCCGTGCTGCGCCGGCTCGCCGCGGTGTTCCTCCCGCTGATCCCGGCCCTCATCGGCTGCGGGATCCTCGCGGGCGTCGACGGTCTCCTGGTGAACGCGGGCCTGCTGCCCGGTCTCACCCCCGCGCTGACCGTCGTCGCCTCCGGCTTCATGGCGCTGCTCGCCGTGTTCGTCGGCTACAACACGGCGAAGGAGTTCGGCGGCACCCCGGTCCTGGGCGGCGCGGTCGCGGCGATCGTCGTCCACCCGGGGGTCGCGAAGGTGACGGCGTTCGGGGTGCCGCTCTCCCCCGGCCAGGGCGGGGTCCTCGGCGCGCTGGCGGCGGCCCTGCTGGCGACCCGGGTCGAGAAATGGTGCCGCGGCCGGGTCCCGGAGACGCTGGACGTGCTCCTCACCCCGGCCCTGACGGTCCTCGTCGCGGGCCTCGGCACGCTGTACGGGCTGATGTACGCGGCCGGCGCGGTGTCCTCGGCCGTCGGCGCGGCGGCGAACTGGCTGCTGGCGACGACGGGCGCGTTCGCCGGACTCGTCCTCGGCGCCCTCTTCCTGCCGCTGGTGATGCTGGGTCTCCACCAGGCCCTCATCCCCGTCCACGCGACGCTCATCGAGCAGCAGGGCTACTCGGTCCTGCTGCCCGTGCTGGCGATGGCGGGCGCGGGCCAGGTCGGCGCGGCGATGGCGGTGTACGTCCGGCTGCGCCCCGACGCGCCCCTGCGCACGACGATCAGATCGGCGCTCCCGGCCGGACTGCTGGGCGTCGGCGAGCCCCTGATCTACGGGGTGTCGCTGCCGCTGGGCCGCCCCTTCCTGACCGCCTGCGCGGGCGGGGCGGCCGGCGGGGCCTTCGTCGGTTTCTTCGCGATGCTCGGCGACCGGGTGGGGGCGACGGCGATCGGCCCGTCCGGCTGGGCGCTGTTCCCGCTGCTGGCGGGCAACCGCGGACTGGGCACGACGGCCGCGGTCTACGCGGGCGGGCTGCTGGCGGGGTACGCGGTGGGGTTCGCCGCGACCTACGCCTTCGGCGGAGTGACGGCCGCGGTCGCGCCCGCCGCCGCCCGTGACCTGCCGGACGCCTGAGGAAGGAAGGACGGACGGACCATGCTCGTCATCGAGATCCACGTGCCGTTGTCACCCGCGCCGGACCTGCCGGACGACACCTACCCGTACCCCTGGATCGAGGAGATCGAGGACTTCCTGGCCGGGCTGGAGGAGGCGGGCGAGGCGGAGATCTTCGACGAGGGAGTGGAGCACGGCGGCTACTACGTCTTCTTCGTCACGGGCGCTCCGGAGCCGGCCCTGCTGGAGGCGGCGGCACGTGCGGCCGCGCTGCCCGGGGTGCCGGCCGGGGCCTTCGCGGTCGTGAGCGACGATCCCGAAGCCCCCGAAGACCCCGGAGCGCGGCCCGGCGCTGGTCCGCCGGGTCCCGGCGCCCCCGGGACCGGAGCCGGGCGCGGACGGCGAGCGGACCTGCCGCCCCCGCCCCCGGCCACCTCCTGACCCCTGGCCGCCGCCCTGCGCTTCCGTCCGGAGCCGCCGCCCTACCCTTGGTGCCATGAACCACGCCCAGCTCACCGCTCTCGGTCGTGCCCTCCGGCTGCTCGGGGAGCACGGCGAGGCCCTGACCGCCGACACGCCCGACGCCCGGCTGCACGAGGTCAAGGCCGATCTGCGGCGGGCTCTGGAGCTGCTGGACGACAGCGTCGTCGGCGCCGCGCCCACCACCCGCTGCGCCGAGCACCCCAACGGTCCGGTCGACGAGGCGGCCCACGACCTGTGCCTACTGTGCGAGACACGCCGCCGGGCCGCCCGCCGCGCCGAGTTCAACGGGCCCGCCCCGCAGGCGCCGTACACCGCCCCCGCCCCGTCCCGGTACGGCGCCCGCGCCGACCGCCCGCAGCCCCAGCAGCGGTGGCTGGCGGAGCTGTGGACCGGCCAGGAGTGGCAGCTGTGCGGGACGCCCCGGCGGGACCGCCGCGAGGCGGAGCTGTACATCGCCGCCCTGCGCCGCGGCTCCCGGCCCGCGATGGCCTACCGGCTGGTGCACGAGTTCACCGACTACGAGGTGCTGCGCATCTGGGGCACCCCGGTGAAGGTCGACATCGAGCCCCTCGGCAACCTCTAGGGGCTGACCCGCGCGGGCGCCCGCTTCCCGGACCACACCCGCGAGTTGACGCTCAGCTGAGGCTCCGCAGGGCAGCGGCGTCGAAGGGCTTCAGCTCGTCGAAGCGCCCGGCGAGCACCTTGGCGGCCCACTCCGGGTCCTGAAGCAGCGCCCGCCCGACGGCCACCATGTCGAACTCGTCGCGCTCCAGCCGGTCGAGGAGGTCGTCGATGCCCTTGACCGGGGCGCCCTCGCCCGCGAAGCCCCTCAGGAACTCGCCGTCGAGACCGACCGAGCCGACCGTGATGGCGGGCTTTCCGGTGAGCTTCTTCGTCCAGCCCGCGAGGTTGAGGTCGGAGCCGTCGAACTCCGGGACCCAGTAGCGGCGGGTGGAGGCGTGGAAGGCGTCGACGCCGGCGGCGGCGAGCGGGGCGAGAACGGCCTCCAGCTCCTCGGGCGTCTCGGCGAGCCGCGCGTCGTACGCCTCCTGCTTCCACTGCGAGTAGCGGAAGATGACCGGGAACTCGGCCGAGACGGTCTCCCGGACGGCCGCGACGACCTCGGCCGCGAACTTCGCGCGGGCCACCGGGTCGCCGCCGTAGGCGTCGGTGCGGCGGTTGGTGCCGGCCCACAGGAACTGGTCGATCAGATAGCCGTGGGCGCCGTGGAGCTCCACGCCGTCGAAGCCGATGCGCTCGGCGGCGGCCGCGGCCTCGGCGAACGCGCCGATGACGTCGTCCAGGTCGCGCTGGGTCATGGCCTTTCCTGCGCCCTCGGTGCCGTCGACGCGGATACCGGAGGGGCCCACTGCGGGCGCGTCCGCGAAGGGCGGCTCGCCCTGCTTGCGCACCATCCCGATGTGCCACAGCTGCGGCACGATCGTCCCGCCGCCCGCGTGCACGGCCTCGGCGACCTTCGCCCAGCCCGCGAGCTGCTCCTCACCGTGGAACCGGGGCACCCGGTCGCTCTGCCCCGCGGACTCGTGCCCGACGTACGTCCCCTCGGTGACGATGAGACCGACACCGGCGGCGGCCCGGCGACCGTAGTACGACACGACGTCCTCGCCGGGGATGCCGTCCGGGGAGAACATGCGCGTCATGGGGGCCATGGCGATGCGGTTCGGGACGGTCAGTCCGTTGATGGAGACCGGCCGGGACAGGATCTCGGCGGCGCGGGAAGAGGCGGGCTGGGTGACGCTCACGTGGGGGACTCCTCAGATCGGTCGACCGACGGGTATGTGCACATGCATTGAGTGCCTCTCCCCTGGAACTCCCCGGGCCCCCATGCCATTCCGAGACCCGCAAGCCCGCCCCTGTGATCCCGGCCACGCGGCCCGGTTTCCGCACCGGGCCGCGAGAATGACGCCATGCCCGAACCCTCGCTGCTCTCCTCGCCCGACCTGGAACGTTCCTCCGTGGTCGCCAACAACACGATGAACCGCGAGCGCGGCCTCACCGGCGTGAACAGCTACGCCCGCGAACTGGGCATCGACGTCCTGGCGCACCTCGCCGGCCGCCCCGCACCCGCCTGGCTGGACCTGTGCAGCGGAGAGGGCAGCGCCCTGCGCGAGGCCGCAGCCGTCCTGCCCGCCGGGGCGGTCCTGACCGCCGTCGACCTGGTGGGCCCGCTCGTTCCCCGGCCCGTCCCGCCCGCCCTGGAGGAGATCGTCGCCTCCGTGTCCTCCTGGGCGCCGACCCGCACGTACGACCTCGTCACCTGCGTCCACGGCCTGCACTACGTCGGCGACCAGCTCGGTCTGCTCGCCCGCGCGGCGTCCTGGCTGACCGAGGACGGCCTGCTCGCCGCGCACTTCGACCCGGAGTCGATACGCCGTGCCGACGGGGCGACGGCCGCGAAGGCGGCGGTGTCGGCCCTGCGGACGGCGGGCTACGCGTACAGCTCCCGCCACCACCGGCTCACCCTCCGAGGCGGCCGGGCGGCAAGCCTCCCGTTCCACTACCTCGGCGCCGACCCGACCGCGGGCCCCAACTACACGGGCCAGCCCGCCGTCGCCTCCTACTACACCTCCCCCTGACCGACCGACTCCCGGGACCGGGCGTCACGGTTGAGCCGACGCACCCGCTCCCGCAGCACCTCGTCCGCGGACACCTCCCCCACGTCCTCCGGCGGACAGTCCCACTCCCGCCCGCCGCCCACCGGCCGCAGCACCACCGCACCCTCCGACCGCTCCATGACCTCGCCGATCCGGCCGGTGCGCGTGTCCAGGACGTACCTCACGCCTCGCCTCACGCCTCGCCTCCCGCCCGCCGCAGCACGGCCGCGATACGCGAGGCCACCCCGAGGTTGCAGCGACCCAGGTCCACCAGGGCGTACGGGTCTCCGTGCGCGCCCGACACCGGGTCGATCCGCAGCGACGGCAGGATGACCCCCGCCTCGCCGAGGGCGGCCCGCAACTGCTCGACGGCCTCCTGAGCCGTTCGCGCCGGCCGGTCGCCCGTCGTCGTCTCCACCATGCCCGTCCCTCCACGCTGAGTGTTCACGTTCACCACACAGCGTGGTCGCTCCGCTTCTAACCTGGCCAGAGTCGGCGTCCCAACAACCACGTCTGCAGGACAGGGGGTTGCCCGTGTCAGGCCCGAAGGACCTCGACCCGTCATCGTCGCCGCGCGCGCTGCTGGGCGCGGAGCTGCGCCACGCGCGCGAACGGAAGGGGCTCAGCCAGGCCGAGCTGGGCGAGCCGCTCTTCGTCAGCGGCTCGTTCATCGGCCAGCTGGAGGCAGGCACCCGGCGCATGCAGCTCGAATACGCCGTCCAGATAGACGAGATCCTGGACACGGGCGGCTTCTTCGAGCGGAACTGCCGGGCCCTGGCCAAGTCCAAGTACCCGGACCACTTCGTGGAGGCGGCGGAGGCGGAGGCGGTCGCCACGGTGATCAGGCACTATCTACCCCTGTTGATCCCGGGCTTGGTGCAGACCCCCGGTTACGCAGCGGCGCTGTTCCGCTCATATCGGCCGACCGTCGGTGACCGCGAGATCGATGAACTGGTCGCCATCCGGATGGAGCGCGCTCGCCTTCTCGACGATCCAACAAGCCCGTTGTTGTGGGTCGTCCTGGACGAGGCTGCGCTCCGGCGACCGGTCGGCGGCACGACGGTGATGGCGGACACTCTGCGCCATGTGGCGGCCCTGAGCCGTCGTCGACGGATCATTTTGCAGGTGCTGCCGTTCCACGCCGGGGCGCACGCGGGGATGGGAGGCTCCCTGAAGCTCATGGAGTTCGCAGACGCGCCGCCGCTCTGCTTCGTCGAAGGGCTGGACATGGGGAAGTTGGTGGACGACCCGGCCACGGTCGTTCGCCACACCCTGACGTTCAACCTCCTCCAGGCAGCCGCGCTTTCGCCCCAGGACTCGTTGGTCCTCATTGAGTCCGTGGCGCAGGATTACGAGCATGGAACCCAGCTCTGAACACGGAACGGCCTGGCACAAGTCCAGCTACAGCGCCGGCGACGGCGGTGACTGCCTCGAATTCGCCCCCGGCCACCCCACCCTCGTCCCCGTCCGGGACTCCAAGGTCCCCCTCGGCCCGAAGCTCGTGTTCCGGGTCGAGGCATGGTCCGCGTTCGTGGAGCACCTCAAGGGCAGCTGATCCGCACCGGCCGGAAGCTCAAGCACCCAGCCCCGAGCCCTCTTTGCAAGGAACGGGCGGGAGGGTCCCAACCCACCCTCCCACCCGGCGAGTTGACGCGGAGCGACCGACTTGCCACGGAAGGTCACCACGCTCTTAGCGTGCGCATACCGAAACAGCCCCCGCCGGTGCGCCAACACCTACGGGGGCTTGACCTACAAGATCGACAGGACTCGATCCGTGGCTGAAGCCAAGCTCAGTGCGACTCCCCTCCCCGCGCAGGCGTCCCCGCACCCGATGGCCAATCCGGGTTACGGAAAACGCACCGCGCCGGGCCAACTCCCCCGCACCCGTCACGATTTCGCGCACCTCCCACCCCGCGAGGCGGCCATCGCCGCGTACCTCGACCGCCTCCCCGACGGCACCGACATCTCGGTGAAGACGCTGGCCAAGCAGCTCCCGTACGGACAGTGCGCCCTGCGCACCGCCCTCAACCGCATCCAGCGGGCGGAGCATTTGAGGCGGGGCCGGGAACGGCTGGAAACGGCCTCGGGTGAATTCCGCTGGATCACCCGATCGTGGTTCACCCGTACCGCACGCGACGACAGCTGGTGGGCGAGCTTCACGCGGGGTGACGTCCCGGAGTCCGAACAGCCGCCGGAGCGGCCGCCCGACGCGGCCCCGACCCGTACCCGAGCCCACATCCTCCTGGCCGCCCTCGGCCGCGCGACCCCCGCCCTCTCCCTCTCCGCCGCCGACTGCGCGCAGCTCGCCCCGCTGGTGGAGGAGTGGTTCGCGCGAGGAGCCACGCAGGAGACGCTCCTCACCGCCCTCACCGCCGGTCTGCCCACGCCCGTCCACAGCCCGGCAGCCCTGCTCCGCCGCCGCCTGACGGACAAGCTCCCGCCGGAGCGCCCCGCCCCACCCCCTCCCCGCCGCCGGCTGGAGTGCACGGAGTGCGGGGTCTCCGGGCGTCCGGAAGCCCTCCCGGGGGGTGTGTGTCGCGGCTGCCGGGGCCAACATGCGCCTACGCGTCCTCATGCCCCTCTCCCCGCCGCGGCCGTTCGCGCTCGCGCGGATGGGAGTCCGGGGCGCACCCCGGAAACGCCCGAGGGCGGCACCCCCCGTTTCCGGGAAGTGCCGCCCTCGGTCGAAGGACAGGCGATCGGCCGTGAGGTCGATCAGAAGTCCATGTCACCGCCCGGCATGCCGCCGCCGGCGGGCGCGGACGCCTTCTCCGGCTTGTCGGCGATGACGGCCTCGGTGGTCAGGAACAGCGCGGCGATGGAGGCGGCGTTCTGCAGGGCAGAGCGCGTGACCTTCGCCGGGTCGATGATGCCTTCGGCGATCATGTCGACGTACTCGCCGGTCGCGGCGTTCAGGCCGTGGCCGACCTGGAGGTTGCGGACCTTCTCCACGACGACGCCACCCTCGAGACCACCGTTGACGGCGATCTGCTTGAGCGGGGCCTCCAGCGCGATGCGCACGGCGTTCGCGCCGGTCGCCTCGTCACCCTCGAGCTCCAGCTTCTCGAAGACGGCGGACGCCTGGATGAGCGCCACGCCACCACCGGCGACGATGCCCTCCTCGACGGCGGCCTTCGCGTTGCGGACGGCGTCCTCGATGCGGTGCTTGCGCTCCTTGAGCTCCACCTCGGTGGCGGCGCCGGCCTTGATGACCGCGACACCGCCGGCGAGCTTCGCCAGGCGCTCCTGCAGCTTCTCGCGGTCGTAGTCCGAGTCGCTGTTCTCGATCTCGGCGCGGATCTGGTTCACACGGCCCGCGACCTGGTCCGAGGAGCCGGAGCCGTCGACGATGGTCGTCTCGTCCTTGGTGATGACGACCTTGCGGGCCTTGCCGAGCAGGTCCAGGGAGGTGTTCTCGAGCTTGAGACCGACCTCCTCGGAGATGACCTCGCCGCCGGTGAGGATGGCGATGTCGTTCAGCATCGCCTTGCGGCGGTCGCCGAAGCCCGGAGCCTTGACCGCGACGGACTTGAAGGTGCCGCGGATCTTGTTGACGACCAGGGTCGACAGGGCCTCGCCCTCGACGTCCTCGGCGATGATCAGCAGCGGCTTGCCCGACTGCATGACCTTCTCCAGGAGCGGGAGCAGGTCCTTGACGTTCGCGATCTTGGAGTTCGCGATCAGGATGTACGGGTCGTCGAGGACGGCCTCCATACGCTCCATGTCGGTGGCGAAGTACGCCGAGATGTAGCCCTTGTCGAAGCGCATGCCCTCGGTGAGCTCGAGCTCCAGACCGAAGGTCTGGGACTCCTCGACCGTGATGACGCCTTCCTTGCCGACCTTGTCCATCGCCTCGGCGATGAGCTCGCCGATCTGGGTGTCGGCGGCGGAGATGGAGGCCGTGGAAGCGATCTGCTCCTTGGTCTCGACATCCTTGGCCTGCTCCAGCAGGGCGCCGGAGACGGCCTCGACGGCCTTCTCGATGCCGCGCTTGAGGGCCATCGGGTTGGCGCCGGCCGCGACGTTGCGCAGGCCTTCCTTGACCAGGGCCTGGGCCAGGACGGTCGCGGTCGTCGTGCCGTCACCGGCTACGTCGTCCGTCTTCTTCGCGACTTCCTTGACCAGCTCGGCGCCGATCTTCTCGTACGGGTCCTCGAGCTCGATCTCCTTGGCGATGGACACACCATCGTTGGTGATCGTGGGGGCGCCCCACTTCTTCTCGAGGACGACGTTGCGGCCCTTGGGGCCGAGCGTCACCTTCACGGCGTCCGCGAGCTGGTTCATGCCGCGCTCGAGGCCGCGCCGTGCCTCCTCGTCGAACGCGATGATCTTGGCCATGTGAAGTGGTCCTCCCGGACTGGGGTGGATTGCTCCGGACCGCGCTGGCGCCCGCGACGGACGGCTCGCCGGCCTCGTGGTTCCTTGCCCCACCTGGCCTGCGGGCCTCACCGACCCGGTCCTTAGTTGTCACTCTCACCTTCAGAGTGCTAACGCCAATGATTAGCACTCGACCCATGAGAGTGCAAGCGCCTCCGCGAGACCGGCGTCGTTCCGGACACCCGCGCGGCCGCCCGCGAGGGGGTCCCGCGGGCGCGTCACGGGCGCCTCGCGGGCACCGCGCGGGCGGCTTGCGGGCATCGCGCGGGCGGCTTGCGGGCATCGCGCGGGCGGTCCGCCCGGGAACGGGCGCCCGGCCCCGGGCAGGCCGAAGGGCTCGCACCCCCAGGAGGTGCGAGCCCTTCGACAATGAGAAGAACGACGCTGTCAGTCGGCGCGCGCTTCAGCCGGTCGCGAGACGGACCATGTCCGCCTGCGGCCCCTTCTGGCCCTGCGAGATCTCGAAATCGACCCGCTGACCCTCTTCCAGGGTGCGGTAGCCGTCCATCTGAATCGCGCTGTAGTGGACGAAAACATCCGCACCACCGTCGACCGCGATGAAGCCGTACCCCTTCTCCGCGTTGAACCACTTGACGGTGCCCTGAGCCATGCCTAACTCCCCTATTACTGGCCCTTGCACAGATCCACACTTCGCGGATCCGGGTCAGACCTCACCCCCCATTGGTTGGGGGCGTGCGCCGGAACGCGTCGACCGCGGCCGAATGTATCTGTCCAACTGCCCTCTGCAACAGGTCAGTCGGACGAGAATTCTGGACGCAAAGGATCCGGAATGTGGCGACAATTCGCCTGAATTCAGGGCAAGTCGGGCCCTGCAAAAGCCACAAAAGCCACGGAAGGAGCACGCACTTTGGCTACTTCTTGTCGGGCTCAAGGCAGAAATCAAAGGCTCCGGATCCGGTGATCCGGACCGGGTTCCCCAACTGTACCGCGCTCAACCACACTGAATTGCCCCCTCCGCTTCTATCGCGGAGAGGGCAATTCGATGAACACTCGGTAATCACTGTTACCGACGGTTACTACCGGCGGGTACTGACAAACGGTCAGCCACCGGCCACGGCGGGGATGATCGAAACGCCCGCGCCGTCCGGAGTGGCCGTCTCGAGGCCCTGCTCGAAACGGACGTCGTCGTCGTTCACGTACACGTTGACGAACCGGCGCAGCTTGCCCTGGTCGTCCAGGACGCGCGCGGCGATGCCGGTGTGGTTCTTCTCCAGATCGGAGATGACCTCGCCGAGCGTGGTCCCCTCGGCGGTGACCTCGGCCTTGCCGCCCGTGTAGGTGCGCAGGATGGTGGGGATGCGGACGTTGACGCTCATGGTGTGTGATCTCCGGTCAGATAGTCGGCCTCGGGGACGCGGGCCGCGTCGCCCGTGCGGCTGCCGCCGCCTGGGCGCGACCGGCCCGAACCGGCCCGCGGCGCGCTTACGGTCTCATGGCGGAGCCGCCCGCTCATGACGCGAGGCCGGCCTCTCGGAAGGAGTCGAGGTTCGGACGGATGGTCGCGGTCAGGCCGGTGCCGGCCACCGCGTCCAGGGTCTTGAGGCCGTCGCCCGTGTTGAGGACGACGGTCGTCCTGGTCGGGTCGAGGAGGCCGTTCTCGATCAGCTTGCGCGTCACCCCGACCGTGACCCCGCCGGCGGTCTCCGCGAAGATGCCCTCGGTCCGCGCCAGCAGCTTGATCGCGTCGACGATCTGCTCGTCGTTCACGTCCTCCACCGCGCCGCCGGTGCGCCGGGCGATGTCGAGGACGTAGGGGCCGTCCGCCGGGTTGCCGATGGCCAGCGACTTGGCGATGGTGTCCGGCTTCTGGGGGCGGACCACGTCGTGCCCGGCCTTGTAGGCGACGGACACCGGCGAGCAGCCCTCGGCCTGCGCGCCGAAGATCTTGTAGGGCTTGTCCTCGACGAGCCCGAGCTTGATCAGCTCCTGCAGCCCCTTGTCGATCTTCGTGAGCTGCGAGCCGGAGGCGATCGGCACGACCAGCTGGTCGGGAAGCCGCCACCCGAGCTGCTCGCAGATCTCGTACGCCAACGTCTTGGAACCCTCGGCGTAGTACGGCCGCAGGTTGACATTGACGAAGCCCCAGCCCTCGCCCGCCGGGTCGCCGATGAGCTCGGAGCAGAAGCGGTTGACGTCGTCGTAGTTGCCCTCGATGCCGACGAGCTCGCCGCCGTAGATCGCGGCCATGACGACCTTGCCCTGCTCCAGGTCGTGCGGGATGAACACGCAGGAGCGGAAGCCGGCGCGGGCGGCCGCGGCGCCCACCGCGCCGGCGAGGTTGCCGGTGGACGAGCAGGACAGGGTGGTGAAGCCGAAGGCGCGGGCGGCCTCGATGGCCTGGGCGACGACCCGGTCCTTGAAGGAGTGCGTCGGGTTGCCGGAGTCGTCCTTCACGAACAGCTTGCCGGCGTCGACGCCGAGCTCGCGGGCGAGGTTGTCGGCCTGCACGAGCTTGGTCCAGCCGGGGTTGATGTTCGGCTTGTCCGCCACGTCGGCCGGGACGGGCAGAAGCGGCGCGTAGCGCCAGATGTTCGCCGGTCCCGCCTCGATGCGCTTGCGCAGCTCCTCCGTGTCGTAGGAGGAGTAGTCGTACGCGATCTCGAGCGGGCCGAAACACTCCTCGCACGCGAAGACCGGGCCGAGGGGGACGCGGTGACCGCACTCGCGGCAGCTCAGCGCCGCGGCGGGACCGAGGTCCACGGAAGAGGTCGGCGTAGAGTCGGTGGTGCTTGCAACAGTCTGCGCAGCCATGTGAGGCGAGGCCCTTTCTCCTCATCTTCCTCACGACGCATCTCGCCGTGAGACGGATTTGGCACCTTCCCGAGCCGGGAGCCTCGCGGAACGGTCACCTGGTGGATCGGTGAGCGTCACGAGACCGGCTGGAGGGTTGCCGGGGCTTCATCGGGCCGTGTCCCTCTGCCCCTCTGGATGAGCGGTGTGAAGTTGTGAACGGGAGCGACCTCGGACATGCGATGGTCATCCGCGTTGTTCAAGACTGTAACCGAAGGCCAGGACAGTTGAGATAGTCGTCCGAACCGCGAGATGGATCACACGGTCACCTGCCGTGCACCGGGTGTGATCATGACAGTGAGGAGCCGTGGACTGTGCTGGAAGAAGTCGAGCGCTGGCTGGCCACCCGCTCCTGGTCGGTGACCGATCGCCCGCTGCACCGCGTCCTGGCCGCGAAGCGCGCCTCCCACCAGACGGTGTCCGTCGTCCTGCCCGCGCTGAACGAGGAGGAGACGGTCGGTGAGATCGTCGCGGTCATCCGTCACGACCTCATGCACCAGGTCCCGCTCGTCGACGAGATCGTCGTCGTCGACTCGGGGTCGACCGACCGCACGTCGGAGGTCGCCGCGGCGGCCGGCGCACGGGTCGTCCACCGGGACGACATCCTGCCGCGCATACCGGCGGCGCCCGGCAAGGGCGAGGTCCTGTGGCGCTCGCTGCTGGTCACCACCGGGGACATCGTCTGTTTCGTCGACGCCGACCTGCGGGAGTTCTCCTCCGACTTCGTCACCGGGATCGTCGGCCCGCTGCTCACCGACCCGGACGTGGACCTGGTCAAGGCCATGTACGACCGCCCGCTGCGCGGCGCCGCGGGCCAGGGCGGACGGGTCACCGAGCTGATGGCCCGGCCGCTGCTCAACATGCACTGGCCGCAGCTGGCCGGGTTCGTGCAGCCGCTCGGCGGCGAGTACGCGGCCCGCCGCGCCCTGCTGGAGCAGCTGCCCTTCCCCGTGGGCTACGGCGTGGAGCTCGGCATGCTGGTCGACGCCCTGCACCTGGTGGGTCTGGACGCCCTGGCCCAGGTGGACGTCGGGGTGCGCAAGCACCGCCACCAGGACGGCCAGGCCCTCGGCCGCATGGCGGCGGCCATCTACCGCACCGCTCAGCTCCGGCTGGCCCGCGGCCACCTGGTCCGTCCGGCCCTCACCCAGTTCGAGCGCGGCGCGGACGGCTTCGAGCCGCGCACCTACTCCGTGGACACCGAGGAACGCCCGCCGATGACGCAGATCGCCGAGTACGCGACCCGCAGGGTGGCCTGATCCACACCCGGACCCGCTCCGTGCGAACGTTTGGGCGTTTCGAGGCCGGGCTAGGTTGAGGCGTATGGCTACCACGCACGAATCGGCTGCTCGGGGTACTGCTCAGGTACTGGTCGCGTCCAATCGCGGCCCGGTCTCCTACGAGGTGCGCGAGGACGGCTCGCTGCACGCGAAACGCGGTGGAGGCGGGCTGGTCTCCGGCCTGTCGGCCATCGGCCCGGACGCGGGCGCCCTCTGGGTGTGCTCCGCGCTCACCGACGGCGACCGGGAGGCCGTCGCGCGCGGGGTCGGCGAGGAGGGGGTGCGGATGCTGCCCGTTCCGGCCGACGTGCACGCCGACGCCTACAACGGCATCGCCAACTCGGTGCTGTGGTTCGTCCACCACCTGCTCTACCAGACGCCGCTGGAGCCGGTCTTCGACGCGGAGTTCCGCCGCCAGTGGGCGGCCTACGAGACGTACAACCGGGCGTTCGCGCAGGCGCTGGCCCAGGAGGCGGCGCAGGGAGCGGCGGTCCTGGTCCAGGACTACCACCTGTGTCTGGTCCCCGGAATGCTCCGTGAGCTCCGTCCCGACCTGCGCATCAGCCACTTCTCGCACACGCCCTGGGCGCCGGTGGACTACTTCGGCCTGCTGCCCGACGACATCCGCGAACAGCTGCTGACGGGCATGCTCGGCGCGGACCGCCTGGGCTTCCTCACCCGTCGCTGGGCGGACGCGTTCAGCGCGTGCTGCACCGAGTTCGCCGGGGGCACGGGCAAGACGCGGGTGGGCGTGCACGGCCTGGGCGCGGACGGGGAGTTCCTGCGGGAGCGCTCGCACCGGCCGGACGTCGAGGAGCGCATGGCGGCCCTGCGCGCGGAGATCGGCGAGGGACGCAAGGCGATCGTCCGCGTCGACCGCACGGAACTGTCCAAGAACATCGTGCGCGGGCTGCTGGCCTACCGGCAGCTGCTCGACGACCACCCGGAGTGGCGCGAGCGGGTGGTGCACGTGGCCTTCGCCTATCCCTCGCGCCAGGACCTGGCCGTCTACCGGGACTACATGGCCGAGGTGCAGCGGGTGACCCAGGAGATCAACTCCGCCTACGGCACCCCGGACTGGACCCCGGTCCTGCTGAACCTCAAGGACGACTTCGCCCGCTCGCTGGCCGCTTACCGGCTGGCCGACGTGGCGCTGGTCAATCCGATCCGCGACGGCATGAACCTGGTCGCCAAGGAGGTCCCGGTCGTCTCCGACGAGGGCTGTGCGCTGGTCCTGTCCCGGGAGGCCGGGGCGTACTGGGAGCTGCGCGACGACGCGATCGTGGTCAACCCCTACGACGTCCTGGAGACCGCCCGGGCCCTGCACGAGGGGCTGACGATGAAGCCGCAGGAGCGGGCCGAGCGCACCGGACGTCTGTCGGCGGCCGCGACCGCGCTCCCCCCGGCCCGCTGGTTCCTGGACCAGCTGAACGCCCTGCGCGAGCCTCAGCCCAGCTGAGCGGCGAGGGCCCGCAGCAGCTCCACGACCCCGCCCGGTCCGTCCACGACGAGGTCGGCGCGTTCCGCCAGCTCGGTGACCTCGGCGCTGCCGCTGCACACCAGCAGGCCGGGGACGCCGTCGGCGCGGAGTTTCTCCACGGCGGCGAAGGCGGGCAGGTCGCCGAGGTCGTCGCCGGCGTAGAGGACCGAGCCGGCGCCGGTCTCGCGGACGTGCTCCAGCAGCGCCACGCCCTTGTCCATGCCGGGCGGGCGCAGTTCCAGGACCATGCGGCCGGGCTCGACGATCAGGCCGTTCCGGGTCGCGAGGTCGGTCAGGGGGGCGCGCAGGGCCTCGAAGGCGGCCTGGGGGTCGTCGGCGCGGCGGGTGTGGACGGCGACGGCGCGGCCGCCCTTCTCCTCGATCCAGATCCCCGGCCGGTCGCCGGCCGCCGCCAGGACGGCGGGGAGCTCGGCGCGCACGGCGGCCACTCCCGGGTGCGGGGCGGGGGCGCTCAGCGCGCCGGTGCCGGCGTCCCAGCGTTCGGCGCCGTAGTGGCCGAGGACGGCGAGGTGCGCCAGCCCCTCGACCCCGGCGAAGCCGCCGTGCCGCACGGCGACCTCGGCGGGCCGCCCGGTGATCACGGCCACCCCGGCGATCCTCGGCGCGAGGGCCGCGAGCGCGGGGACGGCGCCGGGATGGGCCCGGGCGTCCTCGGGGTTCTCGACGATCGGCGCGAGGGTGCCGTCGAAGTCGAGGGCGACCAGGGCGGCCGACGGCCGTGCCACGATCGCGTCGAGCGCGGTGCGGCCCGCCGCGGTGGCGGGAACGGGAAGAGGCGGGGATCCGGGGGGAGGGGATCCGGGGGGAGGGGATCCGGGGGGAGGGGATCCGGGGGGAGGGGATCCGGGTGCCGTGGAGTGCGTCCCGTGGTGCGTCTCTTGGGTGCCCATACGGCGACCATAGCCAACGGGCGGCCCGGCTACCGCTCCGCCCGCCGCGCTTCGCGCACCCTGCGCAGCCTGTTCACGGTGACCGGGTCGTGGGCCAGCGCCCGGGGATCGTCGAGCAGGGCGTTGAGGAGCTGGTAGTAGCGGACCGGGGACAGGTCCAGCTCCTCGCGTATCGCCCGTTCCTTCGCGCCGGGTCCGGGAAAGCCGCGCCGCTCCAGGGCGAGGACGCCCCGCTCCCGCGCCCCCAGCCCGTCCGTGTCCGCTCGCCGCTCCATGCCCGCACGGTAGCGCCCCGCACCGACATCCGGCTCACTCGCCGGCGGCGGTCTCCTCCGTCGTGGCCGTCGTCTGCAGCGCGCCCAGCACGTCGGCCGGCTTGCCGTCGGCGGCCACGGCCCTGCCGATGCGCTTCTTGATCTCCGCACTGACCTTCGCCCACGAGGTCCGTCCGACGGGGTAGCTCTCGGACAGCGGGAGCTCCTCCAGGAACGGCTGGAGGTCGGCGTCCTGCGGGGCCGCCCCCATCACCAGGGAGGCGGAGGTGGTGACGGGCAGCAGGTCGTACTCGCGCGAGAAGGCGAGGACGTTCTTCTCGCTGTAGACGAAGTCGAGGAAGTCGCCGATCTGCTCGCCGTGCCCGTTCTGCTTGAAGGCGGTCATCCAGTCGGCGACGCCCAGCGAGCTCTTGCTCGGGCCGTCGCGACCGGGCATCGGCACCATGCCGAACTTCACGCCCTTGCTCTCGGCCGCCTTCATCAGCGAGGGATGCCCGTTGAGCATGCCCACGTCGCCTGCGGTGAACGCGGAGAACGCGGCGGCCCGGTTCAGCTTGCCGGGGGCCACCGGCCCGGTGAGGCCCTTGCCGACCAGCTCGTCCTTCAGCCAGTCGAAGGTGTCGACGTTCTCGGCGGAGTCGAGGCTGTAGCTGCTGACGGTCTGGTTGTAGCCGCCCCCGCCGCTGAGCAGCCACTGCAGGGTCTCGGCCTGCGCCTCCTCGGGCCCCAGCGGCAGCGCGTACGGGTACTTCACGCCCTTCGCCTTGAGCGCCTTGGCGTCCGTGGCCAGCTCGGCCCAGGTGGTCGGCGGGGTGAGGCCGGCCCGGGCGAAGAGGGTCTTGTTGTAGAACAGCAGCCGCGTGGAGGAGGCGAACGGCATGCCGTACTGCACGCCGCGCACCTTGCCCGCGTCGGCGAGCCGGGGCACGAAGTCGGCCTCGACGGGGATGGAGACCACGTCGCCGACCTTGTAGAGCCGGTCGGCCGCCGCGTAGTCCGCGTACGCGCCGATCTGCGCCATGTCGGGGGCGTCGCCCTTGTCGACCATGGCCTTGACCTTGGCGTCGACGTCGTTCCAGGAGTACACCGTGACGTCGACGGTGACGCCCGGGTGATCCTTCTCGTACGCCTTGACGAGCTGGTCCCAGTACTTCTTGGAGCTGTTGGCGCCGCTGTCGCCGTAGTCGGCGGCGACGAGTCTCAGGGTGACGTCGTCGGAGCCTCCGGTCAGTCCGCAGCCGGCGAGGACCGCCGCCATGCCGAGGGCGGACGCCGCCGCGATCGTCCCTGACTTTCGTGCCCGCTGCACCGAACCGCTCCTCGTGACCGTCTGTATGGACAGAGCAATTGATTGCTCATACCAATGGATCCGTTATCCGGAGTAAGGTCTACACCACGCAAGTGGACTAGACCTCTTGCGGGTCCTCGGGCCACACTGTTCCCGTGAGACATGTCATCGCCCTGGACGTGGGCGGCACCGGGATGAAGGCCGCCCTCGTCGGCGCGGACGGCGCCCTGCTGCACCGCGCCCGCCGAACCACCGGCCGCGAGCACGGCCCCGACGCCGTGGTCGACGCCATCCTCGACTTCGCCGCCGACCTGCGCGAACACGGCGTCGAGCAATACGGCGAACCCGCAGCGGCGGCCGGCGTCGCCGTCCCCGGCATCGTCGACGAGGCGAACGGCGTCGCCGTCTACGCGGCCAACCTGGGCTGGCGGGACGTCCCCCTGCGCGCACGGCTCGCCGAACGCCTCGGCGTTCCCGTCGCCCTCGGCCACGACGTGCGCACCGGCGGCCTCGCCGAGGGCCGGATCGGCGCGGGCCGGGGCGCCGACCGGTTCCTGTTCGTGGCCCTGGGCACCGGCATCGCCGGCGCGATCGGCGTCGACGGCCGGGTGGAGGCGGGCGCGCACGGCTTCGCCGGCGAGATCGGCCACGTCGTCGTACGCCCCGGCGGAACCCCGTGCCCGTGCGGGCAGCACGGCTGCCTGGAGCGGTACGCGTCGGCGGCCGCCGTCGGCGAGGCATGGGCGGCGGCGAGCGGCGACCCGGACGCGGACGCCGCGCACTGCGCGAAGGCCGTGGCCGCCGACGACCCCGACGCCGTCCGGGTCTGGCAGCGGGCCGTGGACGCCCTCGCCGACGGCCTGATCACCGCCGTCACCCTGCTGGACCCGCGCACGCTCGTCATCGGCGGCGGGCTCGCGCAGGCCGGGGAAACCCTGTTCACGCCGCTGCGCGAAGCGGTCCGCCGACGGGTGACCTTCCAGAGACTTCCGGAGATCGTCCCCGCGGCCCTGGGCGACAGCGCCGGCTGCCTGGGCGCGGGCCTGCTCGCCCGGGATCTCATCGACTCGACCGACCGTACGGAGGTAACCCCCTGATGGCCACCCCCCTAGGGGCGCGGGACGCGACACCGAGCGGCCCCGCCGCGAGCACGCGACCGGCCACCACGCACCCGCTGCCCTCGACCGGCGCACGCAGGCAGGTGCTGACCGGCGCCCGGGTGGTGCTCCCCACCGGCACCGTGGCCGCCGGCCGCGTGGCGATCGACGGCACGAAGATCGCCGCCGAGGCCCCGCACGGGGACCCGCGAGGAACCCTCGTCGACGTCTCCGGCCACTGGCTGGTGCCCGGCTTCGTCGACCTGCACAACCACGGCGGCGGCGGAGCCTCCTTCTCCGGCTCGGCGCAGGACGTCCAGAAGGCCGTCCACACCCACCGTCTGCACGGCACCACCACCCTCGTCGCCTCGACCGTCACCGACGACATGGACGTCCTCGTCCGCCAGGCCGGCCTGCTGAGCGAGCTGGCCGAACAGGGCGACCTGGCCGGCATCCACTTCGAGGGCCCGTTCATCTCCCCGTGCCGCAAGGGCGCGCACTCCGAGGCGCTGCTGCGCGACCCGGACCCGGCCGAGGTCCGCAAGCTGATCGACGCGGCGCGCGGCCAGGCCAGGATGCTCACGCTGGCGACGGAACTCCCCGGCGGCCTGGACTCCGTACGTCTGCTCGCCGAACACGGCGTGATCGCCGCCGTCGGGCACACGGACGCCACGTACGAGCAGACCGTTCAGGCCATCGAGGCGGGAGCCACCGTCGCCACCCACCTCTTCAACGCGATGCCGCCCCTCGGGCATCGCGCCCCCGGGCCGATCGCCGCCCTGCTGGAGGACGAGCGGGTGACCGTCGAGCTCATCAACGACGGCACCCATCTGCACCCGGCCGCCCTGGAACTGGCGTTCCGTCACGCGGGCCCGGGCCGGGTCGCGTTCATCACCGACGCCATGGACGCCGCTGGCATCGGCGACGGCCGCTATCTGCTCGGCCCGCTGGAGGTCGAGGTCAGCGAGGGCGTGGCCCGCCTCGTGGAGGGCGGCTCGATCGCCGGCTCCACCCTCACCCTGGACCGCGCCTTCCAGCGCGCGGTGACGATCGACCGCATCCCGGTCGAGGACGTGGTCGCGGCCCTGTCCGCCAACCCGGCGCGCCTGCTGGGCATCGACGACAGGGTCGGCTCCCTGGAGCCCGGCAAGGACGCCGACCTGGTCCTGCTGGACGAGGACTTCGAGGTCAAGGGCGTGATGCGCCAGGGGGTTTGGGTGGTGGATCCCCAACTGGCCTGAAACGTCCGCCCGCACCGGGACGGTGGCCGACCCGAGTACTGGGCCGGTCGCCGTCTCTTTGGCATGATCAGGCCTCCGGAATCGCGAAGACGGCGGATCCGAGCCCTGCACCCGTGCCCGTCGAGGGAGGTCGGCCCAGTGATCCTCACCGTCACCCTGAACACCGCTCTCGACCTCACGTATCACGTGCCCGCCCTGCGGCCGCACGCCTCGCACCGGGTGACCGACGTACGGGAGCGGCCCGGCGGCAAGGGGCTGAACGTCGCCCGGGTGCTGGCCGCCCTCGGCCACGAGGTGACGGTGACCGGCTTCACGGGCGGCGCCACCGGCCGGCGCGTGCAGGAACTGCTCGCCGACACCGCCGGGGTGGCGGACGCGCTCGTGCCCGTCGCCGGGGCGACCCGCCGCACGATCGCCGTCGTCGACGCCGGCGCGGGCGACGCCACCCAGCTCAACGAACCCGGCCCGGTCGTCGCGCCGGCCGAGTGGTCCGCCTTCCAGGAGGCGTACGAGGGGCTGCTCGCCGACGCCGACGCGGTGGCCCTGTGCGGCAGTCTGCCGCCGGGGGTGCCGGTGGGCGCGTACGCGCTCCTGGTCCGCACGGCACGGGCCGCGGGCGTCCCCGTACTGCTCGACACGAGCGGCGAGCCGTTGCGCCGCGGGGTCGCCGCCCGCCCGGACATCGTCAAACCGAACGCCGACGAACTGGCCGAACTGACCGGCTCCCACGAGCCGTTGCGCGCGACCCAGGACGCCCGAAGGCGCGGGGCCCGGTCGGTGGTGGCCTCACTCGGCGCCGACGGCCTGGTCGCGGCGACCCCGGAGGGCCGCTGGCGCGCCACCCCGCCGGCCCGTGTCCGCGGCAACCCCACGGGCGCCGGCGACTCGGTGTGCGCGGGCCTGCTGTCGGGCCTGGTCGAACGCCTCCCCTGGCCGGACCGCCTGACCCGCGCGACAGCCCTGTCCGCGGCGACGGTCCCGACCCCGACAGCCGGCGAGTTCGACCGGGCGGCCTACGGGGAACTGGTGGGCCGGATCGCGGTGACCGGAGACGTCACCGCGGCCTGAACCGGGGCTCAGGAGTTGACGAGGTACACCTGGTCGAGGTTCGCGTCGCACTGATTGCCTTCGTTGCAGGCGATCTCGATAATGTTGGTGCCCTTGTTCAGATTGACGTTGGCCCAGGTCTCCTGCCAGCCCCGCTCCAAGTCTCCCTGGGGGGACTTGGCGAAGTTCTTCATGTTCAGGGCCTGCGCATTCGCGGTTCCGTTGACCACCAGAGTGGCGTTGGCGTCCACACCAGGGATGCCGTAGCGCACGTACAGGCGGTACGTGCCCTTCTTATCGATCCCGTTGACCGTCCAGGTGACCTTGGCGCCCACGTGGTTGAAGCCCGTCACGTAGATCCCGCCGGCAGCCTTGGCTCCCTTGACATCGGAAGAGGTGGTGAGACCGTCTCCCAAGTTCAGCGCCTTCGCGTCGGCCTTCGGCAGCTCGTCCTTGCTCTCGTCGTCGGAGGCCGACGGGCTGGGCGAAGGGCTTCCGGACGCGGCGGCCGAGGACGACGGCTGGCCGCCCGCCTTGTCGTCCTTCTGGTCGTCGCCGCCCGCCATGGCCACCGCGATGCCGATCACGACCGCGGCGACCACCGCGACCGCGCCGATCAGCAGGCCCTTGGTGTTGGGGCCTCGACCGCGGCCGCCGCCGTTCTGCACGGGCTGCCGGCCGGTGGAGGGGCCGCCGCCGCCGAAGTTCTCGGGCGCGGCGTAGTGCGCATTCGGCCGGCCGTACGCGCCCTGCTGCTGCGGGACCGTCGGCGGCTGCCCGTACTGCGCGGTCTGCTGCTGCGACTGCTGTCCGTTGCGGCGCTCGCCGACCGCGCGCACCCGGCTGACCGAGTTCGGGTAGCCGTAGCCGCCGCCGGAGGGCGGCTGCGCGCCGTTGGCCTGGCCGTCGGCGTAGAGGTAGCCGAACGGGTCGTCGTCCTCGGGCGTGCTCGCGCCGTTATTGCCGGGCGTCATCCCTTCGTACTCCTCAACAGTGCGGGGCGGATGCAACACGCGTACGCGGATCCATACGTGTGGGAACTGCGAGCCTACCCGGTCCGCACCCCCCGAACGGGTGACTCGGATCGCAACGGCAGGAGGGCGGGGCGGCTGACCTGGTGATCATCCCGCTCGTCTGTGCTGTTTGGGACGAGATCGTTTCTCGACGTACATGCGCTCGTCGGCGGACTTCAGCACTTCGTCCGCGGTCATCCCGCATTGTGCCCAGCCGATGCCGAAACTGGCGCCCACCCGCACGGCCCGGCCCTCGGCGCGGATCGGCTGGATGATCTCGTTGCGCAGCCGGACGGCGAGGTCGGCGGCGTCGGCGCGGCCGAGGCCGTCGGCGAGAATCACGAACTCGTCGCCGCCGAGCCGGGCGACCGTGTCGCCGTCGCGGACCTGGCGCGAGAGCCGGCGGGCGACCTCGATGAGGACCGCGTCGCCCGCGTTGTGCCCGAAGCGGTCGTTGATCGACTTGAAGCCGTCGAGGTCGCAGAAGAGGACCGCGAGCCCCTTGGCGCCGTCGTCGCGGCCGTCCTCGGGGGCGGCGGTGTGCACATGGTGGTCGTAGCCGTCGAAGGTTTCCGCGCCGCCGGGCCGGTAGTCGAAGCCGTGGCCGTTGGCGTCGAAGGCGGCGTGGCCGTAGGCCGAGTCCATGGCGTCGACGGCCGCGGGGTGGGTGGACAGAGGGCGCTGGCAGAGCCGGGCGGACAGACGCGAGCGCAGTTCCGCGGAGTTCGGCAGGCCGGTGAGGGAGTCGTGCGAGGCGCGGTGGGCGAGCTGGAGCTCGCGGCGCTTGCGGTCCTCTATGTCCTCGACGTGGGTGAGGAGGAAGCGCGGCCCGTCGGCGGCGTCGGCGACCACGGAGTTGCGCAGGCTGACCCAGAGGTAGGTGCCGTCCCGGCGGCCGAGGCGGAGTTCGGCGCGCCCGCCCTCCGCCGAGGTGCGCAGCAGGGTGCCTATGTCCTCGGGGTGGACGAGGTCGGAGAACGAGTAGCGGCGCATCGCGGAGGCGGGGCGGCCCAGCAGGCGGCAGAGGGCGTCGTTGGTGCGGAGTATGCGCCCGTGCTGGTCGCCGCCCATCTCGGCTATCGCCATGCCGGAGGGGGCGTACTCGAAGGCCTGCCGGAAGGATTCCTCACTGGCGCGCAGGGCCTGCTGCTCGCGTTCGAGCCTGACCAGTGCCCGCTGCATGTTGGCACGTAGACGCGCGTTGCTGATCGCGATGGCGGCCTGGAAGGTGTACATCTGGAGCGCTTCGCGTCCCCATGCGCCCGGCCGACGACCGTTGCGCGGCCGGTCCACGGACAGGACGCCGATCAGTTCGCCGCAGGCGCCGCCGCTGCCGGGGGCGGCGGGCGTGTACATGGGGGCGAAGAGCCGGTCCGAGGGGTGCCACTCGTCCTCGAAGCGGGGCGCGGGCCCGTCGGTGTACCACTGCGGGACGTCGTCGTCGTCGAGGACCCAGCCCTCGGTGTGGGGTATGAAGATGAGGTCGCCCCAGGTCTCGCCCATGGCGAGGCGGCGCTCCCAGGAGTCGCGCGAGCCGACCCGGCCCGTGATGAGGGCCTCGGCGGCCGGATTGCCGGAGAAGGCGGCGACCACGAGATCGCCGTCGGGACGCACGAGGTTGACGCAGGCCAGCTCGTACCCGAGTGCCGTGACCACGCCGTCGGCGACGGTCTGCAGTGTGTCGGCCAGGCTGCGGGCCGTGTTCATGTCGGCCATGACCTGGTGCAGCTGTCGCAGGGACGCAAGACGGACGTAAGGCTCCGACTCGGTCTCCATGTGTTTCGCCCTCCCCCCGAGACTTCGCAGCGAATCAAGGGTTGTCTTCGGCGCAACGTCGTTTCTGGTGCTCTGTTGTCGGTGTGTGTCTCCTTGTGACGCCTCCGCCACTGAATCACAGCGCGCTGCTCACTCGGTACACAGGGTCAACAATTAATGCGTCTTGTGACTCAAGTCACAGATGAACATGAACATTTGAGTGGAGTTTCCGCGTTTTTCCTGTGCGTTTCCTGAACACGGACAGAGACCGGATATCGGTCCGCGGTCCTAAGACCCTACTCGGGCGGAGGTCCGATGCGGGGCGCATCGATCGGACACTAGCGTTCCCCGTGTGTCCCTCGATGTGTCTCCCGACGTGCTCAAGACCGTGCCGAAGACTCCCTCCGGGCATGCTGAGGGGGTGAGCAACGACGAGTTCCGCGCCGCCATGTCCCGGCTGGCCGACGGCGTGGTCCTGGTGACCGCGCGCGAACCCTCCCTCGACCCGGACGACCCCGCAGCCCCGGACGGCGAGGACGTCGGCATGACAGCGACGTCCTTCGTGTCGGTCTCCCTCGACCCGCCGCTGGTCCTGGTCGGGCTGCGCACCGGCTCCCGCATGGACGACCTGCTCGACGAACAGCCGCTGTGGGCGGTGTCGGTGCTCTCGGAGAACCAGCGCCACATCGCCGGCCGCTTCGCCATGAAGGGACGCATCAGCGACCGGCTCCTCTTCGAGGACCTCCCCTGCGTCCGCGGCGAGGCCGGCGGCGCGCTCCTGGTCGGCGGCGCGCTGGCCACCCTGGAGTGCCGTACCGAACAACGCGTGTCCGCGGGCGACCACACCCTGGTGATCGGCCGCGTGCTGACCGCGTCGGCGCCGAGCGCGGACGGCGGCCCGCTGGTCTATTTCCGGGGCCGTTACCGGCAGTTGGGCTGACGCCGCCGGAAATGCCGTGGCCGGTCCGGGAACGACGCGCCTAGGGTGCCGGGCATGACAGGCATGACAGGCGTCGACGGCGCCCAGGCGATCACCACGGGTTCACCCCTGCGCCTCGTGGAGATAACCCCCGGCAATTTCGAGGCGGCCACGGGCATTCGCGTCCACCCCGACCAGGAGTTCGCGGTCTGCCCGGTCGTGAAATCCCTCGCGGAGGCCTACGTCCATCCGCCGGGCGTCGCCTGGCCGCGGCTGATCATGGACGGCGACCGGCCCGTCGGCTTCCTCATGGCGTTCCTCGACATCGACTGGAACGGCCGCGGCGACGGCAGCCTGATCCGCTCCGGCCTGTGGCGGCTGAACATCGCCGCCGCCGAACAGGGCTGCGGCTACGGCCGTTTCGCCGTGGAGTCCGTCGCCGCGGAACTGCGCCGCCGCGGCGCCACGGAGATGTACGTGACCTGGCACGAGGGCGAGCACGGCCCCGAGGACTTCTATCTGCGGCTGGGCTTTCGCAAGACCGGCGAGAGGAGCGAGGGCGAGGCCGTCGGCGTCCTCGCCCTGGACCGGCTCGGGTCCTAGGAACTAGACCCCGTCGGGGCCGCCGTCGGGCCGCAGCAGCGTCACCTCCAGCCGGGCCAGGCGCGCGGGATCGGACGTGACGTCGATCAGGGCGATCCGGTCGCGGACGAAGGTGAAGGCGAGCGTGCGCTCCACCCGGCCCTCCACCAGCACCGCCACTCCGGTCGCCCCGTCCACCAGGGCGGGCCGGGCCACGACGGCGAGCCGGGCGAAGCCCGACGCGCCGCGTGCGACCGCGGCCGCCCCCGTGGTCACCACGGCCCCCGAGCGGGCCATGACGTCCGGATCGAGCACCGCGAGCAACCCGTCGAAGTCCCCGTCCCGGGCGGCGGCCAGGAAGGCGTCCACGACCCTGCGCTGCCGGGCCGGGTCGACATCGGGCTCCCGGGCCCCGCGCACCCGCCGCCGACCCCTGCTGGCCAGCTGCCGGGCCGCCTCCGGGGTCCGGTCGACGATCCCCGCCACCTCCTCGTACGGGACCCCGAACAGATCGTGCAGGACGAACGCCAGCCGCTCCGCCGGGGTCAGGGTGTCCAGGACGACGAGGAGGGCCACCCCCACGGAGTCCGCGAGCAGCGCGTCCTGCGCCGGATCGGGCACGGCCGACGCGGCAGGCGTCCAGCTCTCCAGCGGCTCCTCGGCACGCGAACGACGCGAGCGCAGCATGTCCAGGCACACCCGGCCGACGACCGTCGTCAGCCACCCCCCGAGGTTGTCGATGCCCTCGGCCTCACCCCGGCCGGCGCTCCGGCTGAGCCGCACCCACGCCTCCTGCACGGCGTCGTCCGCCTCGGCGCCGGAGCCCAGCATGCGGTGCGCCACGGCGCGCAGCCGCCCGCGGTGCGCCTCGAAGGAGTCGGCGAGGAAGTCGTCGTCGCCCGTCGTCGTCATCGGTCGCATCCCTCGTCACGGTTCGGGCGCCGGCAGCGGTCGTCGAACCCGGCCGGCGTGGTCGTCAGTCACAGGGATGACGCACGGCGCTCCTGAAATGTGACGGATGAAAGGTGACGGATGAAAGGTGACGGACCGAGAAAACCCAGGGGGCGGCGGACGGGACACGGCTCAGCCCCAGTCGCGCCCGGTCCTCCCCCGCTTCGTCTCCGAGCGCTGCTTCTTCTGCCGCAGCCGGCGCTCGTTGATCCCGCGCGGGATGCGCGTCGGCCGGCGCGGCTTGGGCGGCGGTGCGGTCGCCTCGGCGAGCAGCGCGGCCAGGCGCACCGCGGCGGTCTCCCGGTTGCGCCACTGGGAGCGGTGCTCGGAGGCCCGGACCGTGACGACGCCGTCGACGAGCCGCCCGGCCAGCCGCTCCAGCGCCCGCGCCTTCCACACCTCGGGCAGCGCCTCGGTGCGCTCGAGGTCGAAGCGGAGCTCCACCTGCGAGTCGCTGGTGTTGACGTGCTGCCCACCCGGCCCCGAAGACCGCGAGAAACGCCACATGAGCTCGGCCTCGGGAAGGGAGACGGAGCCGCGGACGACATAGGGACCAGACATGCCCACCATGTTCCCGCTCCGGCCCGGCCCGAGTCACGCGAATATCCCTTGGTAAAGAAAGTAAAGAAACGCCAGGTCGCCGGGAACCTTGACCGGCCTCCGCTGCGTTCATAGGGATAGCTGTAGCTTCGTGCCCGCGAAGCCGTACATAACGAGGGAAGGACTCCCAACCATGGCTGTAAGCCTGTCCAAGGGTGGCAACGTCTCGCTCACCAAGGAGGCTCCGGGCCTGACCGCCGTCACCGTGGGCCTCGGCTGGGACGTCCGCACCACCACCGGCACGGACTTCGACCTCGACGCCTCCGCGATCGCGGTCAACCCCCAGGGCAAGGTCTACTCCGACGCCCACTTCGTCTTCTTCAACAACAAGCAGACGCCGGACCAGACCATCGTCCACACCGGCGACAACCGCACCGGCGAGGGCGCGGGCGACGACGAGGCGATCAACGTCAACCTGGCCGGCCTCCCCGCCGACATCGACAAGATCGTCTTCCCGGTCTCGATCTACGACGCGGAGAACCGCTCGCAGAACTTCGGCCAGGTCCGCAACGCCTACATCCGCATCGTCAACCAGGCCGGCGGCGCCGAGATCGCCCGCTACGACCTCTCCGAGGACGCCGCCACCGAGACGGCCATGGTCTTCGGCGAGCTCTACCGCAACGGCGCCGAGTGGAAGTTCCGCGCGGTCGGCCAGGGCTACGCATCCGGCCTCGTCGGCATCGCGCAGGACTTCGGCGTCAACGTCTGACACCCGAGGCCACACAGCGACACCGCCGCACAGCGACACCCGGACCGCCCCGCCCAGCACCTCGCCGGGCGGGGCGGCCCGCGTCCGGGCCCCGCCCCGGAACCGATGCCCCTAGCCTGCGGCCATGCTCCTCGACGCACTGCGCCTCACCCCGGACCACGACATCCCCGCCCCCCTCCTCACCGAACTCACCGCCCTCTACGCCTCCCACCGCGCGTTCCACGCCCTCAGCGGCGACTTTCCGGACCCGGACGACATCCGGCCGGAACAGGTGGCCGCGGCCCTCGCCGGGGAGCTCACCGACCCGCACGCCGAGGTGCTGCTCGCCCGCAGCCGCGGACAGCTCGTCGGCATCGCCGTCACGCTCGCACAGCACCCGGACCGCGCGGACCCCGACCCCTGGATCGGGCTGCTGATGGTCGACGCCGCCGTACAGGGCCAGGGGTTCGGACGCCGCATCGCCGAGCGCGTCGAGGAACGCCTGCGCGCAGCCGGCCACGACGCCGTCCGGCTCGCCGTCCTCGACGCCAACCCCGCAGGCCTCGCGTTCTGGACCGCGCTCGGGTACGAGGTCATCGACCACCGGCCCGACCTGCAACTCGGCCGCCCCTGCGCCGTGTTGCGCAAACAGCTCGTCATCCCCCGACGCGCCGCCCGCATCGCCGTCGTCGCCCCCGACAGGTCCGTGTTCCTCTTCCGCTACGACAACGACGACACCGGGGTGCACTGGGCACTGCCCGGCGGCGGCCTCGTCGAGGGCGAGTCGCCGCGCGAGGCCGCCCTGCGGGAACTGCGCGAGGAGACCGGGTGGACGGACCTGGAGCCCGGTCCCCTGCTGTGCACATGGCAACACGACTTCACCCGCACCCACGCCCGGCTTCGCACGAGCACGGGGACGCCCCTCCGCGTCGTCGTCCGCCAGAACGAGGACGTCTACGTCACCCCCGGCCCGCGCCGCGAACCCGCCGGCCCCGGCCTGGCCGCCGCCCACGCCACGGACGGCATCCTCGGCTGGCGCTGGTGGACCCGCGAGGAACTCGCCGAGGAACCGGAGCCGGTATGGCCCTCCCGCCTCGCCCGGCTGCTCGACGAGTGGGAGACGGGCCGCCGACCCGACCCGGCGTGAGCCCTCAGGGGCGCGGCGGCCTTCCCTCCCCGTACAGCCAGTCCGCCCAGACCTCGCCGAAGTCCACATCCGGCGCCCGCTTCTCGACGTACGCCGTGAAGTCGTCCGTATCGGCGTTGCCGTGACGGTGCGCGGCGGCCCAGCCCCACAGAAGGTCGTAGAAGGCGTCGTCGTCGCCGAGGACCTGACGGATGCGGTGGATCACCATCGCGCCCCGCTGGTAGACCGGGGACTCCGAGATGTACGCGGCACCCGTGGGCTTCGCGGGCGGGAAGTCCCACAGGTCCTCGTACGTCTCCGTGCCGTCCTCGTACAGCTCCGTGAAGGACTCCTCCGCCGTCGCCCCGCCCTCGTCCTCCGTCCACACCCACTCGGCGTACGTCGCGAGGCCCTCGCTGAGCCACATGTCCCGCCAGGTCCTCGGCGTGACCGAGACCCCGAACCACTGGTGGGCGATCTCGTGGACGAACGTCCTCATGTCAGGAGCCCCGGGGAAGACGGGACGGTTCTGCGTCTCCAGGGCGTACCCCGCATCGTCCGGACCGTCCACGATCGCGCCGACGGAGGAGAAGGGATAGGGGCCGAAGTTCTCCTGCGCCCACTCCATGACCTCGGGAAGCCGGGCGAGCACCGCACGGCTCGCGCCCGCCTGCGAGGGGTCGACCGCGACATACGCCGGCCGGCCGTCCCCCATCGACGGACGGGTGACCGTGTAACGGCCGATCGCCAGCGTCGCCGCATAACTCGCCATCGGCTCCGCGGTGTGCCAGACGAACGTCGTACGCCCGTCCGACGTGGCCCGCACGCTGCGCAACTCGCCGTTGGAGACGGCCGTCAGCCCCTTCGGAACGGTGACGGCGACGTCGTACGACGCCTTGTCGGCGGGGTGATGAGAGCCGGGGAACCAGGCCATCGAGCCCGTCGGCTCGCCGAGAGCGAGCGCACCGTCCTCCGTGCGCAGCCAGCCCTCCTCGGAACCGTCCGGATCCGTGATCGTCAGCGGGCTTCCGGAGTAACGGACCCGCACCTCGAAGGTCTCCCCGCCGGCGAGCACCTCCGACGGGCGGACGATCAGCTCCTGGCCGTCCCGGCGGAACTCCGCGCCGACGCCGTCGACGCGCACCTCCTCGACCTCCATGCCCACCAGATCCAGATCGAACGCGGACAGATCCTGGGTCGCACGGGCCGTGACGACCGCGGTTCCGCTCAGACGGCCGCCCTCGGGCACATAGGAAAGGGTGAGACCGTAGTGCGAGACGTCGTAGCCGCCGTTGCCCGCCTTCGGGAAATACGGGTCGCCGACCCCGACCGCGCCGCGGGACCCCCCGGAGCCACCCGAACCGCCCGGTGAGCCACCATCGCACGCGACGAGGACGAGACCGCAGACCAATAACGCGGCGACCGGGACGAGACGTGCGGATCGGGGCATGCCGGCGATCCTATGGCGACGTCCGACAACACCCACGCGAGGGCGTGACACCATCGCCTACGTGCTCGACATCGGCTACGCCCTCTCCAACCGCTTCCCGGACCCGCCCCAGACGGACTACCGGCGCGCAGACGTCCACACCCTGCGCCACGACCTGTTCTGCGGCGACGTCTACCTCGCCGACACCAAGGCGGACCGCGAGCTGTCCACAGCCTGGGGATGGGTGCCGGTGCTCGACTTCGCCTGGGCGCTGTGCGACATCGTGGAGAACGTCGACCAGGACCCGGCGGGCTCCCGCGCCTCCCGCCCCCAGTACGCGGAACTGGACTTCACCGAGTCCACCGACCGCATGCTCTTCCGGCGCCGCTTCGGCTGGGTGGACATCGAAGCCGACTGGATGCCGCCCGAGGAACCCCCGCTCACCTTCTCCCACGCCGAACTCCGCCGCGAGGCACGCGACTTCCTCCACGACCTCCTCGCCGACCTCACCGACCTGCACGAGGACCTCGGCGAGAACCCGGCCGTCTGGACCCTGCAGGCACGCTTCCCCCGGGTGGGATGAGCGCCGGACGGCGCCGGGCGCCGCACCCACGGACCACCGCCCGCCTCAGCCCTCCACCCTGATCCCCAGCTCGGCCGCCAGCACCGCCGCCAGGTCGAGCAGTTGGGCAGGACTGATCACCGCGCCCGACAACCGGTCCACACCACCCGCGAGCCCCAGCTCCGCCGCACCGCGCAGGTCCACGTCCGTCAGCGTCGCCGCCGTGAAGTCCGCCGCCTTCAGAGCGCAGTCGACGAACTCGACACGCTCCAGCCGGGCACCGCCGAAATCGGGCTCGACCAGCACACACCCCTCGAAGACGACGTCCCGCAGCCGCGCCTGACGCAGATTCAGGTAGTCGATCTTGCCACCGCGCACCACGACCCGCTCCAGCACCGCCCCGTACAACTGAGCGCCCCCCAGCCGCGCGTCGAGCAGCTCGACGTCACGCAGGGTCGCCTCCGCCAGATCCGTGCCCACCCCCCGCGGACCGGTCAGAACCGAGTCGAGGAAACGCGCGCGCCGCAGTCTCGTCCCATCCAGCGCGCAGCCCGTCAGCGCGCAGTCCATGAAGCGCGCTCCCCCGCCGTCCTGCCCGGCGAGATCCAGATCGCGCCACTCCACACCGTCGTAATCCCCGTCGGGCTCCAGCCCCCCGCCCCCGAACGGCTCCAACGCAGGCAACCGCACCTCCGGACGCCGGGCGCCCTTCACGGCCGCACCCGCCCTGCCCCCGGTCCTGCCCGTGTCGCCGGTCCTCCCGGCCCCAGTCCTCGCCATGCCCCCCATGCTGCACCCCACCACTGACAATCCCCGCCGCGAAGGCAGCCCCGCGACCCCCGCGACAGACGCGACCCCAGCACCGACGCATCCGGCCGCCCGGCTGCTCATGGCCGGAAGCCACCCGTCGGAGCCGCCCCCGCCTCCTTCGGATCCCGCACCGTCTCCCGCCCCCTGACCAGCGGATAACACCCCAGCCCGATCAGCACGGACACGAAGTGCCCGAAGTCGGTGAAGGTCGGCGCGACCGCCAGCGGAATCCCGTAGAAGACGAGGAGCCCCGCCAGATACCCGTACCGCCACGGCGAACCGATCCGGTAGACCAGTACCGCCGCCACCCCCGCCAGCGCATAGCTCACCCCCACGTCCAAGGAGTTGACCGACGACCGCGGCGCCAGTCCGTCCTGGATGGCCACCGCCAGCGCACCCTCGCTGATCAACGTCGCCAGCACATGCGCGGCCGCACACACCGCCAGCCACCGCGCCGTCCCCAGCCACCGCTCGGCCTGCGCGTGGAAGACGGAGTACAGCGCCACATACGGCACCCAGTGCCCGCCGTCGATCCACATCGCGCTCGCCACCAGCACCCGCACCGGATGCCGCGACAGCTCATGGATGTTCGTCGACCGCTGCCGCAGAAAGTCCTGCTCGAACTCCGGGGACATGTGATGGAGCGCCACCGTCGTGACGAACAGCACCGCCAGCCACACATGGGTGCCGGGCGCACGGCGCACGTACGCCCACACCGCCCGCCGAACCCGGGAAACCCCCGTGAGCCGATTCACCCAGCCAGTATCGTCCGGAAGATTCCGACATTCCGGGCACCCTGACGACAGAACGGGTAAAGAACAGCGAGCCCGCCCCGCCGGCCGCCCTCACCACCGACGCCATCCGCCCCCACGGGGGCAAGAGCCGCACCGGCCCACGGAAAGCCAAGGAGAGAGACAGAAAAAGCCCAGGCCAGAAAGGTTCTGACCTGGACTTTCCCGTCGAGCCCCCTGTCGGATTCGAACCGACGACCTGCTGTTTACAAGACAGCCGCTCTGGGCCGGACTGAGCTAAGGAGGCACCGCACGCCATCACGCGCGCGAGGCGGCTCCACTGTACACAGGCCCCCGTTCATCGGGCCACGCACTTCTCCCTCAGCAAAGGTGCGGCGCTCTGCCTCGTTCGGGAGTTCCCCTGAAGTTCACATGTCCTCAAGTGCTGACAGACCGGGAAACGCCAGGTACCGTCCTGACCCAGTTCGCTCATGTGGACTACACCAACCACCTTCCTACAACGGATCGTCCGGCACGTTCCTGCCGGTAGAAGGGGGCCTTCGAGCCATGGCCACTGTCACTTTCGACAAGGCGACCCGGGTCTACCCGGGCTCCACCAAGCCCGCCGTCGACGGACTCGACATCGAGATCGCGGACGGCGAGTTCCTCGTCCTGGTCGGTCCGTCCGGTTGCGGCAAGTCCACCTCGCTCCGGATGCTCGCGGGGCTCGAGGACGTCAACGGCGGTGCGATCCGCATCGGCGACCGTGACGTGACGCACCTGCCGCCGAAGGACCGGGACATCGCCATGGTGTTCCAGAACTACGCCCTGTACCCGCACATGACGGTCGCCGACAACATGGGCTTCGCGCTCAAGATCGCCGGCGTCAACAAGGCGGAGATCCGGCAGAAGGTCGAGGAGGCCGCGAAGATCCTCGACCTCACCGAGTACCTGGACCGCAAGCCGAAGGCTCTCTCCGGCGGTCAGCGTCAGCGTGTGGCGATGGGCCGTGCGATCGTGCGTGAGCCGCAGGTGTTCCTCATGGACGAGCCGCTGTCCAACCTGGACGCCAAGCTGCGTGTGTCGACGCGTACGCAGATCGCGTCGCTGCAGCGCCGTCTCGGCATCACCACCGTGTACGTCACCCACGACCAGGTCGAGGCCCTGACCATGGGCGACCGTGTGGCGGTCCTCAAGGACGGTCTGCTCCAGCAGGTCGACACCCCGCGCAACATGTACGACAGGCCCGCGAACCTCTTCGTGGCCGGCTTCATCGGCTCCCCGGCGATGAACCTCGTCGAGGTGCCGATCGCCGACGGCGGCGTGAAGTTCGGCAACTCGGTGGTGCCGGTGCAGCGTGACGCGCTGTCCGCGGCCACGGACAAGACGGTCACCGTCGGCGTCCGCCCGGAGCACTTCGACGTGGCCGGTCCCGACGGGGACCAGGGTCTCGCGGTCGTGGTGAACGTGGTCGAGGAGCTCGGCTCGGACGCGTTCGTGTACGGCACCGCCAAGGTGGGCGACGAGTCGAAGGACCTCGTGGTCCGGGTCGGCGGCCGTGACGTCCCGGAGAAGGGCAGCACGCTGCACGTCGTCCCGCGTGCGGGCGAGACCCACGTGTTCTCGACGTCGACGGGCGCGCGTCTTTCGGACTGACGCACAGGATTGAATCCGGGTGATTCACCCGGATTGACGAAGAGGGCCCCGCAGCCTGCTGCGGGGCCCTCTTCCGCGTCCGCAGAATCCCCGGCACAGCGGACATTTCGCCGGGCGCTCGTCAACCCCTTACCCAATGGAGGGCACGACATCATCCCCCGTCCGGGTGACTAAATGTCGCCAAATCATTACTGCACGCTACCCTCTCACGCGTGAAGCACTCCGCGAACCACTCCACCACCCAGCGCACGCGCAGCGGCCGGGGCGGCCCAGCCCGCCGGATCGGCCGCTCGCTCGCCCTCGTCCTGCCCGTCGTCATGGTGCTCTCCGGGACCCTCGCGGTCACCCGGGTCAACTGGTCGGGGAACCCCTCGGATTCGGTGCTCACCGCCTCCGACGTCTCCACCGCGCACCAGTCCTCGCACCAGGCCGCCAAGGCCCCGCAGGACGTCCTGCGCGACCAGCTGCTGGCCGAGCTCCAGGAGAAGGATCCGGGCGTCGCCCTGACCCATCTCCAGGCCGCCGTGAACGGCAAGCCGTCGCTGGCCAGACACTGCTCCTCCATCGCCCGTGCCCTCGGTCGCGCCGCGGTCCGCATGTACGGTCCCTCGCGCGCCCAGTCGTACGCCCGCCCGGTGTGCGACACGGCCTTCGCCTCGGGCGTTCTGGCGGCGCGGGGCTGAGGCGCGGGGCCGGAGCCCGGACAGCGCGCCGGACATGGGGCCGGGCGCAGGGCCGGGTCCAGGGCTGAAGCGCCGGCTCAGGCAGGAATCCCAGGCAGGAATCCCAGGCAGAGGGCCCGGTCGCCGGGCCCTGGCATCCGTACCGGGACGTGCGGCTCCTCATCCACCGGGGGAACCGTACGTCCCGCTCTTGCGGCACGTACAGTGCGGGCATGACCGATCCGCACACCGCGTCCCGCCCCACGCAAGCCGTCATCCTGGCCGGTGGCCAGGGGTCGCGGCTGCGCCCGTACACCGACGACCGGCCCAAGCCGATGGTCGAGATCCCCGGTACGGGGACGCCGATCATCGGTCATCAGCTGCGCTGGCTCGCCGAGGAGGGCGTGACCGACGTCGTCGTCTCCTGCGGCCATCTCGCCGAGGTGCTGCAGGACTGGCTGAAGTCGGCCGATCTACCCGTGGCGGTCACCACCGTCGTGGAGACCGAGCCTCTGGGCCGCGGCGGCGGTCTGAAGTACGCGGCCGCGCGCCTCCCGCACCCCGACCGTTCCTGGTACGCCACCAACGGCGACATCTGGACCCGTTTCTCGCTGCGCGAGATGGCCGACTTCCACACCGAGCGCGACGCCATAGCGACCCTGGCGCTGGCGCGTCCGCGCATCCCGTGGGGCGCGGTGCAGACGGACGGGTTCGGTCACATCACCGACTTCATCGAGGCGCCGCCCACGACGTACGAGATCAACGCGGGCGTGTACGTCTTCTCGCCGGAGTTCGCGGGGCTGCTGCCCGAACGCGGCGATCATGAGCGGACGACGTTCCCGCATCTGGCCCGTGTGCGGCGGCTGGCCGGCTTCCCGCTCCCGCAGGGGGCGTACTGGCGGGCCATCGACACGGCGAAGGATCTGACCGAGGCGGCGAAGGAGCTGGCCGCGGTTCGTCGCTGAGCGTCGCCCTGCCGGGCCTTGAGGGGGGCGGGTCGGGGGGCGGGTCGAGGGGGATGGGTCGTGTTCGGCTGCCGGTCCGGTGAGGGGGCCGGTCGCCGCCGCGTGGCGGAGCCGCGCATCGCCCCATGCCGCACATCGGCACAGCCCCGCGTCCCGTAATCCCGTGTTCCGCGCCTCGCCTCGCATTCCGCATTCCGCGTTCCGCGTTCCGCGTTCCGCGTGAAAACGACCTGGGTGCCGTGCGCTGTGCAGCGCACGGCACCCAGGTCGTCTTGGACGTCCGCTCTGCCCGAGCAGGCGCCCTACCCGAGCAGGCCGCCCACCAGGCCCGGCTGGCCCGAGGACGACGAGCCGCCGTCAGAGCCGCTGCCGCCGCCGTGCGTGGAGCCGCCGGAGGAGGCCGAGCCGCCGGAGGAGGGGCCCGAGCCGGTGGCCGGGGCGTGCTCCTGCGGGGTGGACCGCTCGTGCGGGGCCTCGCCCGCGGTGCCCTGGGTCTGGCTGGGCGCACCCGCGCCGGAGCCGCCGGCGGTGCCGGAGTCGTGGGTCTTGGAGGGCTCGCTGTCCGTGCCGGCCGTCGGGGACGCCGAGGCGGCTCCGTGGGTGGGCGAGGTGGACGCGGAGGGCTGCTGCCGGGAGGCCTTGTGCGAACCGGACTGCTCGGGGAGCGGCGAGCCGGGCAGTTCGTTGCGCGGGGGCTCGCCCGGGCCGGGCACGACCACGCGGTCGGCGTCGCGGACGGCGCCGCCGAGCAGGGAGCCGACGAGCAGGGTGAGGCCGACGGCGATCGCGGTGACGAGGGCGCCGCGGCGCAGCACGTAGCGGCGCAGCTCCCACAGGTCGGTGCGGGGGCCGAGACGGCGCCAGGCGCCCGCGGCGAGCCGGCCGTCGACGGAGTAGACGGGGGCGCCGGCGATGATCAGCGGCGACCAGGCGGCGAGGTAGATGATGTCGGGGGTGTCGTAGACCGGGACGGTCTTCCAGCTGACGGTGACGATGAGCGCGGCCGAGAGTCCGGCGCCGAGCACCGCGGCGACGCGCTGCCAGCAGCCCAGGACCGTGAGGACGCCCACGACGACCTGGAGGAAGGCGATGACGAGGCCGGAGCCGACGGGGTGGTGCAGGGCGAACTGGCGCATGGGCTCGGCGACTTCCCAGGGGTGCAGGGTGTCGAGCCACTTGACCATGGAACCGCGCTTGCCGCCGTCGAAGTAGACGGGGTCGCACAGCTTGCCCATGCCGGCGTAGATGGAGATGAAGCCGAGGAAGACGCGCAGCGGGAGGAGGACGACGCCGAGGTTCATCCGGCGGCCGGGGTAGTAGGCGTGCCGGGCGGGGTCGTCGCTCTGGCGGCGGCTGCGCCGGGTCGGTTCGGCGTCCGGGCCGCGGCCGTGGCCGATCTCGCCGAAGTCCTCGAACTGGGCGTCGTCGTAGGCGGGTTCGTCGTAGGCGCTGCCTACGGTGCGCATGTTCGGCAGGAGGCGGTGTTCGCCGGCGGCGGGCGTGCGCTGGGCTCCGACGAGCGGGGTCTCCAGGGTCTGGGCGGCGAGTCGGCCGTCGTAGCCCCGGCCGTCGGCGCCGACGCGGGGGATGACCTGGGTGGCCCCGGCGTCGGCCGTCGGCGGTTCGCCGTGGCCGACGCTGCCTGCCCGCACGGCCTGCAGCAGTCGGTGGGCGCCGGTGTCGTCCGGGGCGGACTTGCCGCTCCAGACGACGGCCCGCCGGCGGCCTCCGGCAGCGGCGCCCGCTCTGCCCGCCGCCCCGACGAGGGGCATGCGCGCGGTGTCATCGATGGCGCTCACGTGCCGGGCGATCCGCGGGGATTGGTTACGCCGCGCCGACGCGCCGAGCTGCACGCGGAAGCTCGCGTGGCTGACGATGATCTGCGCCGGGTCGCTCGGCACCTTCACCATGCTCAGCGCGGGAGCGTCGTCGAATCCCGACGAGCGGTCCCCCGTGGGTGTGCGGGGTGTTCTGGTGTCCACACTCATCTAACCGAGTGACGTGTGGTTAGGACACTGCTTTGACTCGGCGGATCTGTCCGGACTCCGTCAAGGTTGTACTACGCGCCGGGGTTGACCCGTTCGGGTGAGCTTGCGGACATCCGTGCGCCCCGGTCCGCAAGCCCACCCGGTCCGCAAGCCCACCCGGTCCGCAAGCCCACCCGGACCGCAAGCTCCCCCGGACCGCGGTCAGCTCCTGCGCCGGGCCGCCTCGTAGAGCACGATGCCCGCCGCCACACCCGCGTTGAGGGATTCGGCGCCGCCCGGCATGGGGATCCGCACCCGGAAGTCGCAGGTCTCGCCGACGAGCCGGGAGAGCCCCTTGCCCTCGCTGCCGACGACGATGACGACCGGACCGTCGAGGGCCGGCAGCTCGCCGACCTCGTGCTCCCCGTCGGCGGCCAGGCCGACGATCGCGATGCCGGCCTTCTTGTAGGCCTCCAGGGCGCGGGTGAGGTTGGTGGCGCGGGCGACCGGGGTGCGGGCGGCGGCGCCGGCGGACGTCTTCCAGGCGCCGGCGGTCATCCCGGCCGCGCGGCGCTCGGGGACGACGACGCCGTGGCCGCCGAAGGCGGAGACGGAGCGGACGACGGCGCCGAGGTTGCGCGGGTCGGTGACGCCGTCGAGGGCGACGATCAGCGGGTCCTCGCCGCCGTCGTAGGCCGCGGCGGCCAGGTCCTCGGGGTGGGCGTACTCGTACGGCGGGACCTGCAGGACCAGGCCCTGGTGGTTGAGGCCGTTGGTCATGCGGTCCAGTTCGGGGCGGGGGGCCTCCATCAGGTGGATGCCGCCGCGCTCGCCGACGAGCTGGAGCGCCTCGCGCACCCGCTCGTCGTTGTCGATGAACTGCTGGACGTACAGCGTCGTCGCCGGGACGCCCTCGCGCAGCGCCTCGACGACGGGGTTACGGCCGACGACCATCTCGGACGTGCCCTTGCCGCCGCGGCCGCGCGGCGCGGGCCGGCGTGCGGCCTGCTTCGCCTTGGCGTTCGCGATGCGGTTCGCCTTGTGCTTCTTGCGCATCTCGGCGGGCGGGGTCGGACCCCTGCCCTCCAGGCCCTTGCGTCGCTGGCCGCCACTGCCGACCTGCGCGCCCTTCTTGCCGGACATGCGGCGGTTGTTGGCTGCCATGAGTCACTCGTCTCCGTGAGCTTCGTACAAACGTCTTATGCAGTGTGCCGCCCGGGGGGCCGGGCGGCACAGTCGATCAAGGACGGGCCCGTGGCCGTCCTAGCGCGGACCCAGGGTCCAGCGCGGGCCCTGCGGGCCGTCCTCGATGGTCAGGCCGGACTGGGTGAGCTGGTCGCGGATGGCGTCCGCGGTCGCCCAGTCCTTGCGCGCGCGGGCCGACTGGCGCTGGTCCAGAACGAGGCGTACGAGGCTGTCGACCACGCCGTGCAGGTCCTCGCCCCGGCTCTCCTCGCCGGCCCAGTGGGCGTCGAGCGGGTCCAGACCGAGGACGCCGAGCATGGCGCGCACCTCGGCGAGGCGGGCCACGGCGGCTTCCTTGTCGTCGGCGGCGAGGGCCGAGTTCCCCTGCCGGACCGTCGTGTGCACGATGGCCAGGGCCTGGGGAACGCCCAGGTCGTCGTCCATCGCCTCGGCGAACGCGGGGGGCACCTCGGCCGCGGGCTCGACGACTCCGCCGCTCTTCTCGATGACGCGCTGCACGAAGCCCTCGATCCGCGCGAACGCCGACTCGGCCTCGCGCAGGGACTCCTCGCTGTACTCGATCATCGAGCGGTAGTGCGGGGTGCCGAGGTAGTAGCGCAGCACGATCGGGCGCCACTGCTTGACCATCTCGGAGACGAGGACGCTGTTGCCCAGCGACTTCGACATCTTCTCGCCGCTCATGGTGACCCAGGCGTTGTGCACCCAGTACCGGGCGAACTCGTCGCCGTAGGCCTTGGCCTGGGCGATCTCGTTCTCGTGATGCGGGAAGATCAGGTCGAGGCCGCCGCCGTGGATGTCGAAGGCGGAGCCCAGGTACTTGTGCGCCATGGCCGAGCACTCCAGGTGCCAGCCGGGGCGGCCGCGGCCCCAGGGGGTCTCCCAGTCGGGCTCGCCCGGCTTGCTCGCCTTCCACATCGCGAAGTCGCGCGGGTCGCGCTTGCCGGTGATGCCTTCCTCGGCGGGCTGGCGCAGGTCGTCGAGGTCCTGGTTGGACAGCTCCAGGTACCCGGGGAAGGAGCGCACGTCGAAGTAGACGCTGCCGTCGGCCGCGTAGGCGTGGCCGCGCTCGATGAGGCCGCGCATCATCTCGATCATCTCGGGGACGTGCCCGGTGGCGCGCGGTTCATAGGTCGGCGGGAGGCAGCCGAGGGCGTCGTAGCCGTCGTTGAAGGCCCGCTCGTTCTCGTACCCGATGGACCACCAGGGGCGGCCCTGGTCGTGCGACTTCGCGATGATCTTGTCGTCGATGTCGGTGACGTTGCGGATGAACGTGACGTCGTAGCCGCGGTGGATGAGCCAGCGGCGCATGATGTCGAAGTTCAGGTAGGAGCGGACGTGCCCGATGTGCGGGGCGGCCTGCACGGTGGCGCCACAGAGGTAGATCGAGACGCAACCCGGCGTGAGCGGGATGAAGTCACGGATCTGCCGGGCGCTGGTGTCGTACAGGCGAATGGTCACCCCACCAGGGTAGTGGGCGCGGGGCAGTGCCCCGGGCCCCTTCCGCCCAAGGGCCACATATTCGTGACATGCCGGGGCACGGGCCGGGGCGTGCGCCGCGGCGGGGGTTCAGCCGGTGCGCGCGACCAGCGCCGTGGCGATCGCCATCAGGCCTTCGTCCCGCCCGGGGAAGCCCAGTCCGTCCGTGGTCGCGCCGGACACCGACACCGGGGCTCCCGCCGCCTCCGAGAGGATCTTCTGGGCCTCGTCGCGCCGCTTGCCGATCTTGGGCCGGGGGCCGACGACCTGGACGGCGACGTTGCCGATGACGAAGCCGGCCGCGCGCACGATCCGGGCCGCCTCGGTGAGCAGGGTGACGCCCGCGGCGCCGGACCACTCGGGGCGGCCGGTGCCGAAGTGCTGTCCGAGGTCGCCGAGGCCCGCGGCGGAGAAGAGCGCGTTGCAGGCGGCGTGCGCGACGACGTCCGCGTCGGAGTGCCCGGCCAGTCCGGGGCCCTCCCCTTCCCACTTCAGGCCCGCGCACCACAGCTCGCGGCCCTCCTCGAAGGCGTGGATGTCGGTGCCGATGCCGACCTGGGGCAGCGGGGTCCCGGCGAACGGCGTCTCAGAAGCCATCGTTGAGCCTCCTGCGGGCCAGGACCGCCTCCGCGAGGACCAGGTCCAGGGGGCGGGTGACCTTGAAGGCCTCCTCGTGGCCGGGGACGACCACGACCGTCAGGCCGAGCTGCTCGACCATGCCGGCGTCGTCGGTGACGTCCTTCTCGACCGTCTCGTGGGCGCGGACCAGGGTGGCGCGGTCGAAGCCCTGCGGGGTCTGCACGGCGCGCAGGCGGGCTCGCTCGGGGGTGGCGACGACCGGCTCGGCGTCGCCGGGGGCTGCGGCCGGCTCGACCTCCTTCACGGTGTCCGCGAGCGGCAGCGCGGGCACGACGGCCGGGGCGCCCTCGCGGACGGCCTCGATGACGGCGTCCACCGTGTCGACGGGGACGAGAGGCCGGGCGGCGTCGTGGACCAGCACGATCTCGTACTCGGGCGGCAGGGCGTCCAGGCCCAGCTTCACCGATTCCTGGCGGGTGTCGCCGCCGGGGACGACCAGGAAGTCGGTGCGGTCGGGCAGCGCGTGCGCGTCGAGCAGCGACTTGACCCCGGCGGCGCCGTCGGGCGGGGCCACGACGACCACCAGGGAGACGGCGCGGGAGGCGGCCAGGGCGCGTACCGCGTGGATCAGCATGGGCGTGCCGCTCAGCGCGCGCAGTGCCTTGGGTGCGCCCGGACCGAGGCGGACGCCCCGGCCGGCGGCCGGAATCACCGCGGCCGTGCGGGCGGGCGCGGGGGAGGGACGCGAATCGTCAGACATCGGTTCCTGTCAGGTTTGTGTGCTGGCCTGCCGTGGGTATGGCCTGGGAAGTGCCGGGCGCGACGCCTTGACCGACCCTTCCGTGACGCACCGGTCGAGGCAGCAGCCCGGGCCCGGCACACCAAAGTATCGGGGGGTCACCCCCGTGAGGGCGGGGCATGGGGCAGGCGGTCGGAGCGGGGCGGTCCGGCGATGTCCGAACGTGAACATGCCGCAGCGCCCGGCGACGGGAGATACGTCATCGGGCACCGCGGCAGTTCAGTGTTCTTCAGTGTTCTTCGGTGTGCCGAGGCCGGTGAGAGCCGGCGTCAGGACGCGAGAACCTCGTCGAGCAGGGCTTCGGCCTTGTCCTCGTTGGTGTTCTCCGCGAGAGCGAGCTCGCTCACCAGGATCTGGCGGGCCTTGGCGAGCATGCGCTTCTCACCGGCGGAGAGTCCGCGCTCGCGCTCACGACGCCACAGGTCACGCACGACTTCCGCGACCTTGATGACATCGCCGGAGGCGAGCTTCTCCAGATTTGCCTTGTAACGACGCGACCAGTTCGTGGGCTCCTCGGCGTACGGCGCGCGCAGCACCTCGAAGACCCGGTCCAGCCCGTCCTGACCGACCACATCACGCACGCCGACGAACTCCGCATTGTCCGCTGGCACACGTACCGTCAGGTCGCCCTGGGCGACCTTCAGCACCAAGTAGGTCTTGTCCACGCCTTTGATCTGGCGAGTTTCGATAGCCTCGATCAGCGCGGCCCCGTGATGGGGATAGACCACGGTGTCGCCAACCTTGAACGTCATGTGACAGGTACCCCTTCCGTGGCTATCCAGGGTAACACGGAAACTCCGGGTTCTGAATGGCGTTTTCGCAGGTCAGGGCATATCTCGGGGCTTGACAACACCAACACGGACGTGCTGCGGAGGGCCTGCGGGGGCAGGTATCCGCAGGTCGGAGCCGCTCTCCGAGGGGGGAGAAACGCGTACGCTACACGCACCCGAAGTCCCGCCCGAACGGCCGAACGTCCACATATGTCCGCTTCCGCATGTGCGACTTCCGTTACTCCGTTCGGTGCGCCCGGCCGGTTACGAGCCGTTTCTTGAATTGATCATCAGCCGTTCGGCCGGGGGCGTGATCAATTCCGGAACGGGCGCGCATTCCTTCACGGAAAATCCGCGGCCGGACGTGGACCGCGCTTATGGGAATGACGCGCGAGCAGGTGGACCACGGATGAAGCCAATGTGACTCACGGGTCGCGAGCGACCGTCGGGACGGGTGTGTCGGGACGGGTGTGTCAGGACGGGTGTGACGGGGGGCGCCGGCCATCAGCCGCGAGACGGCGGGGAGTGCGGCCTGAGGCGCGGCCGGAAGTGCGACCGGGAGAGTGGCCGGAAGTGCGACCGGGAGAGTGGCCGGACGTGCGGCCGGGAGAGTGGCCGGGAGGTCCGTCGGGCCCGAGATCACTCCAGAGGCGGGTCGGGTGCGGCGGCGTGGGAAGGGCTCGGTAACCTGAGGCTGCTGACAGACCCTTAGGACGGCTTTGTTCAAAGGAAAGCCGCCCGCGCGTACAAAAGGAGTTGCCGCCGCCGTGAGCAGCAGCCTTCGACGCGGCGCCCTCGCCGCCTCCGCCATCGCGTTCTCGATCGCCTCGCTCGCCGCCTGCGGCGCCGGCAACGACTCCCAGACCCTGGAGATCAAGCCGGACAACGCCGCCGCCCACGTCGGCCAGATCAAGCTGCAGAACGTCCTCGTCATCACCCAGCCCGACCTGCAGTCGACCGGTCCCGCGGTGATCTCGGCGACGGTCTTCAACGGCAGCGACAACCCCCAGACCCTGGAGTCCGTCGCCCTCGACGGCACGGGCAAGTCCGCCGAGCTCAAGCCCGCCAAGGGCCACGGCAAGATCACCGTCCCGGCCCACGGCTCGGTCGTCATCGGCGGAGCGAACAACGCCTCCGCCGTCCTGCCGAGCAGCCGTGAGGCCGTTCAGGACGGCAACGCGCAGAAGGTGACCTTCACCTTCAGCGAGACCGGCGCGGTCAGCCTGCGCGCCTTCGTCGTCCCCGCCGAGGGCTACTTCTCCTCCTGGGGCCCCAGCTCCGTCCCCAGCGCCTCGGCCAAGCCCTCGCCGTCGCCGTCCGGCAACGCGTCGCCCTCCGGCAGCGCGTCGCCCTCCGGGAACGCCTCGCCGTCCGGCGCGGCGTCCGGATCGCCGTCCGGCTCGGCCTCCCCGAACGCGTAGGCCGCAGCCGGCCACTGAGCCCGCGGGCCCAGGACATGGCTGAAGGGCGGCGCCCCGCGTGGGGCGCCGCCCTTCAGCCATGTGCGCCGGCCTACGGCTCGAACTTGTAGCCCAGGCCGCGGACCGTCACCAGGTAGCGCGGAGCGCCCGGGTCCGGCTCGATCTTGGCGCGCAGGCGCTTGACGTGGACGTCGAGGGTCTTGGTGTCGCCGACGTAGTCGGCGCCCCACACCCGGTCGATGAGCTGCATGCGGGTCAGGACGCGGCCGGCGTTGCGCAGCAGCATCTCCAGCAGGTCGAACTCCTTCAGGGGGAGGTCGACCTTGGAGCCGGAGACCGTCACCACGTGGCGGTCGACGTCCATGCGGACCGGGCCCGCCTCCAGGGCCGCCGGCGTCACCTCCTCCGGCTCGCCGCGGCGACGCAGCACGGCCCGGATGCGGGCGACCAGCTCGCGCGAGGAGAAGGGCTTGGTGACGTAGTCGTCGGCCCCTATCTCCAGGCCGACGACCTTGTCGATCTCGCTGTCCTTGGCGGTCACCATGATCACGGGGACGTTGGAGCGGCCGCGCAGCTGGCGGCACACCTCCGTGCCGGGCAGGCCCGGCAGCATCAGGTCGAGGAGCACGAGGTCGGCGCCGTTGCGCTCGAACTCGTCGAGTCCGTCGGGGCCCGTGGTCGCGACCGCGACCTCGAAGCCCTCCTTGCGGAGCATGTACGACAGGGCGTCGGAGAAGGACTCCTCGTCCTCGACGACGAGCACTCGGGTCACGGATGGACCTCCGGGGCGGAAAGCGTCTGGTACGCGGTCGAATTCGGGGATGAGGCGCGGGGCGGCGCCGGGCGTGAGGGGTGAGAAGAGGAGGGGTTGACGTCGTCGAGGTCGTCGACGTCGTCGACCTCGTCCGGGTCCGGACGCTGTTGCGCGCGGTCGCGGGCCGCGCCCGCCTCCGGCAGCCGCAGGGTGAACGTGGAGCCCTGGTTCTCGGCGCTCCACACCGTGACCTCCCCGCCGTGCGAGGCGGCCACGTGCTTGACGATCGCCAGCCCGAGGCCCGTGCCGCCGGTGGCACGGGAACGGGCGGGGTCGACCCGGTAGAAACGCTCGAAGATGCGCTCCTTGTCCTTGTCGGAGATGCCGATGCCCTGATCGGTCACGGCGATCTCGATCAGGTCCCCGCCCGGCGCGTTCACCCGACGGGCGGCGATGCCCACGCGGGTACGGGCGGGCGAGTAGTTGACGGCGTTCTCGACCAGGTTGCCCAGGGCCGCGGCCAGCTGGCCACGGTTGCCCCAGACGCGCAGGTCGGCCGGGCCTGCCGCGGCCATGGTGATCTGCTTGGCGCCGGCCTGGTGCCGGCAGCGGTCGACGGCCTCGGCGACCAGTTCGTCGATGCCGACCGGTTCGGCGTCCTCCAGCGGATCGTCGTTCTGGACCCGCGAGAGGTCGATGAGCTCCTGGACCAGGCTGGTCAGCCGGGTGGCCTCGATCTGCATACGGCCGGCGAACCGTTCCACCGCCTCAGGGTCGTCCGAGGCGTCCATGACGGCCTCGGAGAGGAGGGAGAGCGCGCCCACCGGCGTCTTCAGCTCATGGCTGACGTTCGCCACGAAGTCCCGCCGGACCGCCTCGATGCGGCGGGCCTCGGTGAGGTCCTCCACGAGCAGCAGCACGAGCCGTGAGCCCAGCGGGGCCACTCTGGCGGACACGGCGAGGGCCTCGCCGCGTCCCGTCCCGCGCCGGGGAAGGTCCAGCTCCACCTGGCGTATCTCCCCGTCGCGTCGGGTGTCCCGGGCCATCTTCAGCATGGGCTCCACGCTGAGTTTGCCCCCGCGGACCAGCCCGAGGGCGTACGCGGCGGAGCTGGCCTTGACGACGGCGTCGGCCTCGTCGAGGACGACGGCGGAGGAGCGGAGCACCGACAGGACGGTGTCCACGCCCGGCGGAAGCACCGGGTCCGTGTGCAGGGAGGTGCGCGTGGGGCGCTTCTGCTCCCGCTCGCTCCAGCGGAACGCCAGCATGGCGATGACACCGGTGAGCACCCCGGCGATCGCTGCCGCTGCGGCGACCGCCGCGTTCACGTCCATGCCCCCAGGTTAGGCACGGGTTCGGTCCTGGCCACAGCCATCGAGGTGCGAGCTCGAACACTCGTCGCCCAGAGTTCACCTTGGAGCCAGTGGTGGTTCATTTGAGGTGACGGAAATCGACGCGTACGGGGCGGAGCGTGGCACCGTGGGGTTCGCAGGTCCGGTCACAGGGCCGGTCGGCGCCGGTCGGAGAACCGGATCCGACCTGGTGTCGCGGCCGGTTCTGGCCCCCGGAACCGAACCCGAACCCCAAGAACGACGTACGAGAGGGAACCCTGATGCGGGACGCGTACCACGAGGAACTGGACTCGATCGGCGACAGCCTGGTGGAGATGGCCCGGCTGGTCGGGTCGGCGATCGGACGCGCCACGACGGCCATTCTCGACGCCGACCTGAAGCTCGCCGAGAGCGTCATCGAGGCCGACAAGAGGGTCGACGAGCTGCAGCACGATCTGGAGGCGCGGGCGATAGCGCTGCTGGCGCGCCAGCAGCCGGTGGCGACGGACCTGCGGATCGTCGTCACGTCGCTGCGGATGTCGGCCGACCTGGAGCGTTCCGGCGACCTCGCCCAGCACGTGGCGAAGCTGGCCCGGCTGCGCTTCCCCAACCGTGCGGTGCCGCACGACCTGCACGCCACGATCCTGGAGATGGGCCAGCTCGCGCAGCGCCTGATGGCGAAGGCGGCCGAGGTCATCATCACCAAGGACGTCGACCTGGCGCTCCAGCTGGAGCAGGACGACGACGAGATGGACCTGCTGCACCGCACGCTCTTCCAGCACCTGCTGGACGACAAGTGGAAGCACGGCATCGAGACCGCGGTCGACGTGACCCTGCTCGGCCGCTACTACGAGCGGTTCGCCGACCACGCGGTGGCCGTCGCCAAGCGCGTGGTGTTCCTGGTGACCGGCGAGCACGCGGACGAGCTCCAGCAGGACCTGCCGCCGGAGATCCAGCCGACCGCCGGAACGGGCGCGGGAGCGGGCGCGGGAGCGGGAGCGGGAGCGGGCGCCGAGGACGAGAGCATCTGAGGCGAGGCCCCCGGGGCGGGAGCCTCCGGGGCGGGAGTCTCCGGGGCGGGAGCCTCCGGGGTGGGAGTCTCCGGGGCGGGAGTCTCCGGGGCGGGAGTCTCCGGGGCAGTGGGCATGGCCTCTGGGGCAGCGAGGGGGGCGACCGGGCGCCGGAGAGGGCGCCCGGCGGCCGCGGACGCCAGGGATGCGGCGAGCGTCCGGAGCGCGGGTATCCGCGGTGCGGGCGTCAGCGGCACGAGCGTCGGACGGGTCGGGTGGTGCGTGTGGGGATCCGGCCCGCCCGCGCGCGGTCGTCCGCCGGGGGCGTACCGAATCCGGCCAGGGTGTGCGCAAGACACTGTGCGCCGTTGATGCGCCCAGGGGAACGGGCATGGAATGGGCACAGGTCCTGACAGGTCCTACGCCTCCGGGAGGAACCCATGGCCGAGTCCCCCAGCACTCCCACGCCCGACCCGACACAGCAGCGCCCGACCGAGCAGCCCGCCGAGATCAGGAACCTGATGCTGATCGGCGCGTGCGGCTGCGGTTCCGGGTGCGGCTGCGGATGCCAGTCGGGCAACCCCTGCCAGTGCGGCTGAGGGCGCACCGGACGAACGTACGCGGACGCGGGGCCCCGGTGTCGACACGACGCCGGGGCCCTTCGCCGCCCCCGGGACGCGTCAGGACTTGGCCGCCGCCACGGCCGTGACGGTCACCGTGTTGTCGCACTCGGCGAACTGCCCGTCGTCCAGGGCGACCTGATGCGCCCCGGAACCCGGCAGGCCGACGACGATCGTGGGATACACGGAGGGCTTCGCACCGGACACGCAGTACCCGTCGGCCTCCCCCTGCACCTGCACGAAGGTCAGCTTCACCCACGCCCTGCCGCCCGGGGCCACCGTGACCGGCACGGCCGGTCCGACGGGCGTGACGGCGAGCGGGGAGTTGTGCGCCGGGGAGCCGTTCCCGGCCCCGGCGACGGACGGGTGCCCCTTGAGGACGCAGGCCCGGCCGGAGACGTTGGTGAAGGTGACGATCGCGGCGCCGGTCCCGGTGCCCGTCGGCCGCTCGGCGGCCTGCCGGGCGGTGACCTTGAGACTCTTCGCCGCACAGGTCGCCACGACACCGCCCGACGAACCGCCGGCGGGCGACGCCGAGGCGGGAGCGGAGGCGGAGGCAGGGGCGGAGGCCGAAGGGGTGCCGGGAGCCGGGGCCGAGGCGGTGGCGGGGCCCGAGGACGCGGAACCGCCGGACGCGGACCCGCCGGACGCTGAACCGGCCGGGGCGGAGCTCGCGGCGGAGGAGGAACCCCCCGTGGAGGACCCCCCGGCGGCGGGGCTCGTGACGGGGGCGGAACTCCCGGCGGGGGAGGGCGAGTCCGTCGGCTGGCACCCCGTCATCGCAAGGGCTGCCGAGGCCACCACGGCAGCCGCCACCGAACCGCGGCGCGCGTGCCCGAGCACCCCCCGAAGGGCACCCCCGCTCCCGACCCGGTTCTCCCGGCCGTTCCCCGTTCCGCTCTCCGGTCCGTTCTCCCGTCCGCCGACGCTTCCGCCCGCGCTGCCATCCGTGTCACGCATGCCGTTCCCCCGATTCCGAATCGGCGCGGGCGTCCGCTTCGCGCCGTTGCTCACCCGGGCAGACGGACCGGAAGGCCGCGAAGGTTCTTCCGACCGGCCGCCTGTGACCCAGCGGTGACGAAACGCGGCCCGCGACGCCTGCGGGCTAGGATCCGTGCCATGGCCCTGACCGTGAGCGACGTGGACCGGTTCGAGGCGTCGAGGCCCCGCCTGGAGGCCATCGCCTATCGCCTGCTGGGCTCCGCGAGCGAGGCGGAGGACGCCGTGCAGGAGACGTTCCTGCGCTGGCAGACGGCCGACGTCGAGCGCGTCGCGGTCCCCGAGGCCTGGCTGACGAAGGTGCTCACCAATCTGTGCCTCAACCAGCTCACGTCGGCCCGCGCGCGGCGCGAGACCTACGTGGGCGAGTGGCTTCCCGAGCCGCTGCTCGCCGGGGACTCGATGCTCGGCCCCGCCGACACCGCCGAGCAGCGGGAATCGGTGTCCTACGCGGTGCTCACCCTGCTGGAGCGCCTCTCCCCCAACGAACGGGCGGTGTACGTGCTGCGGGAGGCCTTCGACTACCCGCACCGGGAGATCGCCGAGATCCTCGGTCTCACCGAGGCCGCCAGCCAGCAGATCTTCCACCGCGCCAAGAAACACGTCGCGCAGGGCAGGGCCCGCACGGAGATCGACGAAGCCGCGGCCCGGCGCATCGTCGAGGAGTTCCTCGCGGCCGCCACCAGCGGCCGGACCGAGCCGCTCGTGCGGCTGCTCACCCAGGACGCCATCGCGATCGGCGACGGCGGCGGGAAGGTCCCGGCCCGCGCCAAGGCGTTCGAGGGCGCTCTCGCGGTCGCGACCTTCATGCGCGGCCTGTTCAAGCCCAGCCGGGCCAAGCGGTCCCTCGTCGGCGGCTCGCCCGACGTCTACGCGGCGACCGCCAACGGCGCCCCGGCCCTCGTGGCGGTCCTCGACGGCCGGGTCATCGGCGTGATGTGCCTGGAGATCGGCGCCGACGGCATCGCCGCGTTCCGCAACCAGGTCAACCCCGACAAGCTCGAGCGCGCGACCAGGCGCTGGGCCGCCGCCGACCACGGGGAGCCCCTGCTCCGCGCCTTCTGACCGCGATGTGAGGTGCTTCACATCGCGCTTCTGTCAGGAAACGGCGGGCCGCCCGGTTCAAGTGGCGAATCAGCTCAGGCCGCTCAAGACAGGAGCAGCGACATGCAGCACCGCATCATCGTCCTCGGGGCCGGATATGCCGGAGCCATCGCCGCCGGGCGCCTCGCCAGGCGACTGCACCGCGAAGACGTCGCCATCACCCTCGTCAACGCCGAGCCCGACTTCGTCGAGCGCGTCCGGATGCACCAGCTGGCGGTGGGCCAGGAGCTCAGGCCCCGGCCGCTCAGCGAGATGTTCGCGGGCACCGGCGTCCGTCTGAAGATCGCGAGGGTCACGCGCCTCGACGTCGACCGCAGGACCGTCACCGTCCAGGCCGTCCACGCCGCTGACGGTTCCGACGTCACCGACGGCTTCGACGGCTTCGACGGCACCGAGGAGTTGGCGTACGACACCCTCGTGTACGCCCTCGGCAGCGGCTGGAACGACCAGGGCGTGCCGGGCGCCGCCGAGCACGCCCACCAGATCGCGAGCCGGCCCGGAGCGCTCCGGCTCCGCGAGCGCCTGTCCCGACTGGCCGCCGGAGAGCCCGTGGTCGTGGTGGGCGCCGGCCTCACCGGCGTGGAGGCCGCGACCGAGATCGCCGAGGCCCGCCCGGACCTCGACGTCTCCCTCGCCGCGCGCGCCGGCCTCGGCGACTGGCTCTCGCCCAAGGGCCGCCGGCACCTGCGCAAGGTCGTCGACGATCTCGGCATCACCGTGCACGAGCACACCGTCGTCCACGCCGTCGAGGCCGGCCACGTCGTCGCGGCCGACGGCAGGTCCGTCCCGTCCGCGGTCACCGTCTGGACGACCGGCTTCGCCGTCCACCCCATCGCGCAGGCCACCGCCCTGGAGGTCACCGGCGCGGGCCGGATCGTGGTCGACCGGACCCTGCGCTCGGCCTCGCACCCCGACGTGTACGCCATCGGCGACGCGGCCCTGATGACGGGCCCCGGCGACAAACCGCTGCGAATGTCGTGCGCCTCGGGCGTCCCCATGGCCTGGCAGGCGGCCGACGCCATCGCGGGCCGCCTGACCGGGGGAAAGGTCCCGAACGTGCCGCTGCGCTACTTCAACCAGTGCATCTCGCTGGGCCGCAGGGAAGGCCTCATCCAGTACGTCACCGCCGACGACCGCGCCGTCAGGGCGGCCCTCACGGGACGCCTCGCCGCGCTCTACAAGGAACTGGTCTGCAAGGGCGCGGCCTGGGGCGTCGCCCACCCGCTCCTCGTACCGACCGGCCCCCGCCGCATCACCCGGCAACTCCCCCGAACGAACCCGACGGACACCCCCACCACGACGAGCGCCCCGCCCGCGGCAGCCGACTCACCGGCCAGGACACCGGCCCCCTGACGTCCCGAACACACCGAACACACCGGGCCCCGACCAGAGAACCACCGCTCCCGGACTTCTCCCTCAGACAAGCCGCCCGGCCCGGTGAAGCGCGTCGAAGACCATCCCGTCGACGGCCGAGACCCGGTGCCGGTCGGCGTAGCGGAACCAGGCCTTCTCTCCCGCACCAGGGTCTCGCTGTCGGACTCGCCCGGCTCACGATGCCCGCCCGGGAAGTAGAACCGGTCTCTTCCATGGCTACGCGTCACCAACACCAGGCCATCCCGAACCAGGACCCACGCCACCTTCTCCGGCACACCGTCGCCCTCCGCCGTGGCCCGGGACCGTACCACCGAAAAGCCCCCTGCCGGCGAAGCCGTCACGGCCCTCTAGGTCACCGTCGCCGCCTGGGCCTTCGACTTCCCTTTGTGACGCCGACGGCGGTGGAGCGACCACGGCAGCAGACGGGCCAACTTGGGTCACGGTTCAGGCCGTACGGACGACCGCACCTTCACCGTGGCTTCATCGCGTGATCAGATCAGCTCGTATTGGCAGGTAGCGGCTCGGGGAGGGTCGCGGAGGAGGGGAAACCGTGGTGCCCGTCGTCGCCAGAGACACGACACAGCCGTGCCCGGAATGCGGCGCGGAGATCCGCGGCGACAGCCGGTTCACCCTCTGGTGCGCCGCCTGCGACTGGAACGTGGACCCCGCGGAGCCGCGGCCGGAGGCGGGACGGCTCGAACGAGCCGAGCGCGCCCTGGCCCGACGACATGGCGAGCAACTACTCACCGAGATGCTGAGCGGGCGCACACCGCGCCCGCGGCGCGACACCTCGGCCGTGACGGCCATCGCGCTCGCCCTGACCGTGCACGGCCTCACCCTCGCGCTCGCCGTCGGCGGTGTCTGGTGCGTGGTGGCGGGCCGGGGCGCGGCCGCCGTGGCGGCGGGTCTGGTGCTCCTCGTACTGGCCTGGGCGCTCGCCCCGAGGGTGGGCCGCCTGCCCGGCGACCGGCCCGTGCTGTTCCGGGCCGACGCGCCCGAACTCTTCGCCCTGGTGGACGAGGTGGCCCGGACGGTCGGTACCCGAAGCGTGCACGCGATCGCCGTGGACGGGAGCATCAACGCCAGTGTCAGGACGTACGGTCTGCGCGGCCGGCGGCTGCTGGTGCTGGGCATGCCGCTGTGGGAGGTCCTCACGCCCGCAGAGCGGATCGCGCTGCTCGGCCACGAACTGGCCCACTACGCCAACGGCGACACGCGCAATGGCCTGGTGGTGGGCACGGCGGTGCGCACCCTGTCCCTCTGGCACCACACCCTGCGGCCGCTTCCGCATCCCTCCGCCGTCGAGATGGCCGTCAACGCCCTCTACGTGGTGCCACGCCTGCTGGTCCGAGGAGTGCTGGAACTGCTCGTCCGCCTGACGTCGCGGGCCGGGGTACGGGCCGAGTACCTCGCCGACCGGCGGGCCGCCCGCACCGCTTCCACCCAGGCGGCGGTGGGCCTCATGGACCGGTTGCTCATCACCGAAACGATCGAGGTCCTGCTGCGCAGCGAGGCAAACCGGGCCGCTCTCGGCGGGGGGAGGTCCACCCGGGAGGCCACAGCCCGGGCCGACGAACTGTGGGGACTGCTCACCGCATACGTGGCGTCCGTCCCGGAACACGAGTACGAACGACAGCGCCGCGCCGGAGCCCGGCGCGGACACCAGGTCGACACCACCCACCCGCCGACCCATCTGCGGCGCGCCTGCCTGCTCGTCGGGGAACCCGTGGGGGCCGCGGTGGTGCCGCAGGCCCACCGAACCGAGCGGATCGTCATGGAACTCGCCGGGGCCCGCACGGAGGTGGCCCGGCGCCTGCTGCGCGACGGCCTCGGGGACTGAGGCCCCCGCGCACGCCCCTGCCGCTTCCGGGACCTCCCGCTTGCCTCACCGCCGACGGCCCGCAGACGGCCCAGCCCACCGAAAAGCCCCCGCCCCACGAGAAAACCGCAGGTCGGGGGCTGACCGGTGTCGCGTTACTTCTTCTTGCCCTGGTTTTTGACTGCCTCGATCGCTGCCGCCGCTGCTTCCGGGTCGAGGTAGGTGCCGCCCGGGGTGATCGGCTTGAAGGCTGCGTCGAGTTCGTAGGCGAGGGGGATGCCCGTCGGGATGTTCAGGCCCGCGATGTCGGCGTCGGAGATGCCGTCGAGGTGCTTGACGAGGGCGCGCAGACTGTTGCCGTGGGCGGCGACGAGGACCGTGCGGCCGGCGAGGAGGTCCGGGACGATGCCGTCGTACCAGTAGGGGAGCATCCGGATGACGACGTCCTTGAGGCACTCCGTGCGGGGGCGGAGCTCCGGCGGGATCGTCGCGTAGCGCGGGTCCTCGGACTGGGAGAACTCCGTGCCGTCCTCGAGGGGCGGGGGCGGGGTGTCGTAGGAGCGGCGCCAGAGCATGAACTGCTCCTCGCCGAACTCCGCGAGGGTCTGCGCCTTGTCCTTGCCCTGCAGCGCACCGTAGTGGCGCTCGTTGAGGCGCCAGGAGCGGTGGACCGGGATCCAGTGGCGGTCGGCGGATTCGAGGGCCAGCTGGGCCGTGCGGATCGCCCGCTTCTGGAGGGACGTGTGGACCACGTCGGGCAGGAGGTCGGCGTCCTTCAGGAGTTCGCCACCGCGGACCGCCTCCTTCTCGCCCTTCTCGTTGAGGTTGACGTCCACCCAGCCGGTGAACAGGTTCTTCGCGTTCCACTCGCTCTCGCCGTGGCGGAGGAGGATCAGCTTGTACGGTGCGTCGGCCATGCGTATGAGCGTAATCGACCGCTCCGATGCGGTGTGCGGCTGCTCGTACAGCGGACAGGACGGCGGTGGGACGGGCGACGAGTCGGCGGTGGGGCTGTGGCAGGGGCGTGACGATTGACCGGTTCTGTTAAATGAGTGGCCTCCGCCTCCGTTCCCCTCGTAAGTTCTGAGAGCTGTCTGCGCCACTTACACTCCGGGGGATCCGCCATGCCTGTCGCCGTGCTGAGACGTGCCGCCCGCGAGACGCTGTCCGGGTTGCCCCGAGAGTTCTGGTGGCTGTGGACGAGCACCCTCGTCAACCGGCTCGGCGCCTTCGTCGCCACCTTCATGGCGCTGTACCTGACCCTGGACCGCGGCTACTCCGCCTCCTACGCCGGGCTCGTCGCCTCGCTGCACGGGCTGGGCGGGGTCGTCTCGTCGCTGGGCGGCGGGGTCATGGCGGACCGGCTCGGACGGCGGCCCACCATGCTCATCGCCCAGACCTCCACCGCCGCCTCCGTCGCGCTGCTCGGGTTCATGGAGCATCCCGTCGCCATCGCCGGAGTCGCGTTCCTCGTCGGGATGGCCTCCAACGCCTCCCGGCCGGCCGTGCAGGCGATGATGGCGGACATCGTGCGGCCCGAGGACCGGGTCCGCGCCTTCTCGCTCAACTACTGGGCCATCAACCTCGGCTTCGCCGTCTCGTCCGCGGGCGCCGGGTTCATCGCCGAGGTCAGTTACCGCGCCGGCTTCCTCCTGGAGGCCGGGATGACGTTCGTGTGCGCGATCGTCGTCTTCCTCAAGCTGCCCGAGTCACGGCCCGAGCAGACGGACAAGGGCGGCGACGACAGCGACAAGGTCGGGCTGGGGACCGTCCTGCGCGACGGGCGCTTCATGAGCGTCGTCGGGCTGTCCTTCCTCGTCGCGCTCGTCTTCCAGCAGGGGGCCGTCGGACTGCCGGTGGCGATGGGCGCGGCCGGGTTCACGGCGGCCGACTACGGCATGGCCATCGCCGTCAACGGCGTCCTCATCGTCGCGCTGCAGATCCCCGTGACGCGGTTCATCGAGCACCGGGACGCCCGGCGGCTGCTGGTGATCTCCTCGGTGCTCGCGGGATACGGGTTCGGGCTGACCGCCTTCGCCGGATCGGTCGGCGTGTTCGCGCTCACCGTCTGCGTGTGGACCCTCGCCGAGATCGTCAACGCGCCCACCCAGACCGGGCTTGTCGTCCGCCTCTCCCCCACCCACGGCCGGGGTCGCTACCAGGGCATGTACACGCTCTCGTGGGCCGTGGCCTCCCTGGTCGCCCCGCTGATGTCCGGCCTCGTCATCGACCGGCTCGGCGCGGAGTGGCTCTGGGGAATGTGCGCGGTGGTCGGGACGGCGGCGGGGCTCGGCTACGGGCTGCTGATGCGCCGGCTCCCGGACGAGACGCCCGCGCCCGCCGCCGAGCGTACGGCCGCCGCGCCGGCGAAGCCCGAGGTCAGCACCGCCTGAGCCGTCGGAGCCCCCTGATCCATCGGCTCCGACTCATCCATCGGCTCCGACTCATCCGTCGGAGCCGCCTGAGCCGTCGGCGTCACGGGTGCATCCTCGCCCCCTTCAGCACCTTGTCCACCGCGTTCTTCGGGCCGTACAGCGCCAGCCCGACCAGGTCCAGGTCGGCCGTCGGCACGGCGCGCACCGCCGCGCGGTTGTCGCGGTCGTTGCCGGTGGCGAAGAGGTCGCTCGTGAACACCGCGCGCGGGAGGGAGCGGGACAGCACGCGCGCGTGGGCGGTCTTCAACGTCTCCTTCGTGCCCTCGAAGACCAGTACCGGCTGGCGGAACATCGGCAGGCACGGGACGCCGTCCGCGTCCTCGTACGGCTCCCCGATCACCTCGGGGAGCTCCGTGCCGAGCCCGCTGACCAGGAACGCGGTGACGTTCAGGCGCTGCCAGGTCTCCAGGTCCTCGCGAAGCAGCACGGCGATCTTCGTGTCGAAGCGGATCTGTTCGGCGTTCGCCGCAGCGGGGGCGGCCGGGGTAGCGGGGACGGCCGGGGTAGCGGGGGTAGCGGGGGCGAGCGTGGTGTTCCCAGCGGCCGTGGCGTTCATCGTCTTCGTCGTGTTCGTCGTTTTCGTCGTTTTCGTCGTTTTCGTCGTGGTCGTCGTGTTCGCGCTGTCCATACGACGAGACTGCCGCTCGTCGTCAGCCGCCGTCTTGTACGTTCTTTGCATGGCCGCCCAGCACCTGGCCGCTCAGCAGCCGGCCGCACAGCCCACGGCCGACGTCCGTGCCTGGCGGCCCCGCGTGCCGGGCGTCGTGGAGGTCTTCCACGCCCACTTCACCGAGTACGCCTACCCGATGCACGTCCACGAGGCGTGGACGCTGCTCATCGTCGACGACGGCGCGGTGCGCTACGACCTCGACCGGCACGAGCACGGGACGCCGCACGACACGGTCTCCCTGCTGCCGCCGCACGTGCCCCACAACGGCTCGCCCGCGACGTCGCAGGGGTTCCGCAAGCGGGTCCTCTACCTCGACTCCGGCGTGCTCGGCGAGGACCTCGTCGGGGCGGCCGTCGACGCGCCCGACCTGCGCGATCCCGTGCTGCGGCGGCGGGTGGGCCAGTTGCACGCCACGCTCGCCCGGCCCGGCGACGAGTTGGAGGCCGACAGCCGGCTGACGCTCATCGGCGAGCGGCTGCGGGCCCACCTCCGGCCCCGCCTGCGGCCCACCGGTTCCCCGCGCCCCGACCCCGACCTGGCACGGCGGCTGCGCGAACTCCTCGACGAACGGGTCGTGGCAGGTCTCGCGCTGGACGAGGCGGCCGGGTTGGTCCAGGCCCATCCGGCCCACCTGGTACGGGCGTTCAGCTCGGCCTACGGCATCGCGCCGCACCAGTACCTGACCGCCCGCCGGGTCGACCGCGCCCGTCGCCTCCTGCTCGACGGGTTGCCGTCGAGCGAGGTCGCGGCGGCGTCCGGGTTCTACGACCAGGCCCATCTGACCCGGCACTTCCGCAAGTTGGTGGGGGTCACGCCAGGACGGTACGGGCGGCGGGGCGGTCCCGCCGTCATGTGAACGGCGGCGGTCAGCCGGTCGCGTCCGTCGAACCCGTCACGCCAGTCGGGTCCGTCGCGTCAGTCGTGTCCGTCGAACCCGTCGCGTCCATCGGGCCGGAGGGGGCCGACGGCCGTTGGGTCAGGTGGGCGAAGGCGTCCAGGTTGCGCGTCGGCTCGCCCCGGGAGACGCGCCACTCGTACTCCCGGCGGATGGCGCTCGCGAAGCCCAGCTCCAGCAGGGTGTTGAAGGCGCCGTCGGCGGCCTCCAGGACCTGGCCCATGAGGCGGTCGAACTCGTCGGCCGTGACCGCGGCGAGCGGCAGGCGTGCGGTGACGTAGACGTCGCCGAGCTGGTCGACGGCGTAGCCGACGCCGTACAGCTTCAGGTTGCGTTCCAGGAGCCAGCGGTGGACGCCGGACTCGTTCTCGTCGGGGTGGCGGATGACGAAGGCGTTGAGGGAGAGGGAGTGGCGGCCGGCGATGAGGGACACGGTCGTCTTGAGTTTGCGGGTGCCGGGCAGCTGGGCCACGTAGGCGCCGGGCCCGGTGCTCTCCCACTCCAGCTCCGCGTCCCGCAGGAAGGCCTCGATGGCCTGTGCGGCGGTCTTCTCCAGGTCACCCATGCTCGGAGCGTACGCGACGGCGGTGCGACTGGGTCGCGGCCGCGTAGACGTCGGCCGTGGCCGCGGCCGCCGTGTCCCAGCCGAAGGACTGGGCGTGCGCGGCGGCGGCCGCGCCCATGCGGGCGGGCAGTTCGGGGCCGTCCGCGAAACGCTCGAGCACGCGCGCGTAGCCGGCCGGGTCGTGGCCCTGCACCAGGAAGCCCGTCTCGCCGTCGCGGACGGCCACCGGGAGCCCGCCGACCGAGGCGGCGAGCACCGGGGTCCCGGCCGCCTGCGCCTCTATGGCGACCAGGCCGAAGGACTCGCTGTAGGAGGGGACGACCAGCAGCGACGCCGCCCGGAACCAGTCCGCGAGCTGGTCCTGGTCGACGGGCGGCCGGAACCGGACGACGTCCGCGATGCCGAGCCGCGCGGCGAGCTTCTGCAGCCCCTCCGGCTTGGTGAGGCCGCTGCCGCTGGGGCCGCCGACGACCGGGACGACGATGCGGGAGCGGAGCTCGGGCCGCTCGTCGAGCAGGACGGCCACCGCGCGCAGGAGGATGTCGGGCGCCTTCAGGGGCTGGATGCGGCCCGCGAAGAGGGGGACCAGGGCGTCCTGGGGCAGGCCGAGGCGGGCGCGGGCGGCGGCGCGGCCGTCCGCGGGGCGGAAGCGGTCGAGGTTGACGCCGGGGTGCACGACAGCGACCTTGCCGGGTTCGGCGTGGTAGTGCCGTACGAGCTCGTCGGCCTCCTCCGCCGTGTTCGCGATGAGGCGGTCGGCGGCGACGACGATCTGGGTCTCGCCGATGACGCGGGCGGCGGGCTCGGGGGTGTCGCCGTCGGCCAGGTTGGCGTTCTTGACCTTGGCCATGGTGTGCATCGCGTGTACCAGGGGGGCGCCCCAGCGCTGGGCGGCCAGCCAGCCGACATGGCCGGAGAGCCAGTAGTGCGAGTGCACGAGGTCGTAGTAGCCGGGGCGGTGACCGGCCCAGGCCTGCATCACGCCGTGCGTGAAGGCGCACAGCTGGGCCGGGAGGTCCTCCTTGGCGAGACCCTCGTAGGGGCCGGCGTCGATGTGCCGGACGAGGACCCCGGGGGCCAGCTCCACCGTCGGCGGGAGACCGCCGGTGGTCGCGCGCGTGAAGATCTCGACCTCGATGTTGATCGCGGCGAGGCGCTGCGCCAGTTCGACGATGTAGACGTTCATGCCGCCGGCGTCACCGGTGCCGGGCTGGTGGAGCGGCGAGGTGTGCACGGAGAGCATCGCGACGCGGCGGGGGCGGCGGTGGAGCCTGAGCCGCGAGGGAGCCGCCGTGGAGCGACGCCCGAGCCTGTTGGCGTACTGGCTCACGGGCCGTTCCTCCTTGCTGCGGGCATGCCGGAAGGAGGGTGTGGCGCGCCCTCCAGGGGGGTGCAACGCCGGTCGAAGGGATTCCCATTCCGAGCGGGTTCGGGAAAGGGGCGGTTTTTGCCGAGTCATTACCCTGCATCGCTCAACCGTTCGAGGGCGGTGGGCGTTAGCGGGGGCTCGTTCTTTGGCGCAGCACCCGTGTTCGAGCGCCTGGACGGGCCGACGACAGCGCCGCACCGGCCGGCCACAGCGCCGCACTACCCTCTTGGGTATGACATCCCGCGCCTCCGTCCGCCCCGTGGGCACGGTCACGCGCGGGACGACGAATCCCAACCGGCTGCGCCGCATGGACCGGTGGATCGCCGCGACGCACGGCGCCGAGCTGCGGCGCGCCGTCGAGCCCGTCGCCGTCGACCTCGGCTACGGGGCCGCCCCCTGGACGGCCGTCGAGTTGCTGCACCGGCTGCGTTCGGTCGCGCCACGCGCGCGGGTCGTCGGCGTCGAGATCGAGCCCGCCCGGGTCGCGGCCGCCGCGCCGTACGAACGCGAGGGACTGGTCTTCCGGCACGGCGGTTTCGAGATCCCCGTCGCCCGGCGGCCGCACCTCGTGCGCGCCGCCAACGTGCTGCGGCAGTACGACGAGGGCGAGGTCGCCGGGGTCTGGGAGCGGCTGTGCGCACGGCTCGCGCCGGCCGATCCCGCGGTCGGGTCGCGCGGGGGCCTGCTGGTCGAGGGGACCTGCGACGAGATCGGACGCCGGCACGTGTGGGTGGCGCTCGGGCCCGAAGGGCCGCGCACGGTCACGTTCGCGACCCGGCTCGGCTCCCTGGAACGACCCTCGGACCTGGCCGAACGGCTGCCCAAGGCGCTCATCCACCGCAACGTCCCGGGCGAGCCGGTGCACGCGTTCCTGCGCGACTTCGACCGCGCCTGGGCGGCGGCCGCGCCCTACGCGTCGTACGGCGCCCGTCAGCGGTGGATCCGCGCGGTACGGGACCTGACGGCCGACTGGCCGGTGACGGACGGGCCGGCGCGATGGCGGCAGGGCGAAGTGACGGTTCGGTGGGGCGCGTTGGCGCCCGGGCGCTGAACGGGATTCCCCCCGGGCAGCCGGGAACGATCTCCGTGCGTCGTTCGTCACACAAGGCGGGGAGATCGTCCTATCGGGGCGGTGACGAGGGGAAGGACTGCTGCGGACGCTCCGCGACTGTGTCGTTCACGTCGTTCGCGTCGTCGACTGCCGCTGCGTCGCCGTTCCGTCGCGGGTCCGCTGGCTGTCGTGGCTGTCGTGGCCGTCATCGCCGTCATGGCTGTCGTGGCTGTCGCCGCTCTGTCGTTTTCGGCTGTGACATGGCACGATCCCCCGAGCACCGTAAGTTACTGACGGTTAATCAGTGGTGGGGGGACGGGGTATGGGAACGGGCAAGCGCGGCCTGCTGGCGACGGCCGTGGCCGTGGTCTGTGCGATCACCGTGCTGGGGGCGCCCGGCGCCGCGTTCGCGAGCCCCGACCCCACGCCCGCCACGACCTCGGCCACGACCTCGACGCCGACGGCGGGCGCCCAGACACCCGCGCTCCCCTCGACCGCGACCGCCGACAAGGACCTCGAGGCCGTCCGCGCCCGCCTCGAGACGCTCTACCACGACGCCGCGGTCGCCACCGACGCCTACAACGCGGCGGAGGAAGCGGCCCAGAAGCAGTCGGCGGAGATCGTCGAACTGGCCAAGAAGATCGTCGCGGGCCAGGAGAAGCTGGCGGAGCTGAAGGACCGCGCGGGCGCCGCGGCCCGGGCCCAGTACCGCACCGGCGGCCTGCCGGACGAGGCGCAGCTGATGCTGAGCGACGACCCGTCGGAGTTCCTCGACGGTGCGGGCCGGGTACGCCAGGGCCAGCGCGCGACCAAGGGCCTGATCACCCAACTCACCCGCACGCAGCAGGACCTGGAGCAGTACTCCAAGGACGCCTCCGCGCAGTGGGCCGAGCTGGAGACGGGCCGCAAGACGAAGGCTGCCGCCCAGAAGAAGATCGAGAAGCAGATCTCGGAGGCCGAGAAGCTCGAATCCCGGCTGGAGAAGAAGGAGAAGGCGCGCCTCGAGGAGCTGGAGCGGCAGAGCGCGCAGAAGGCGCAGACCGCCTGGCTGGACACCGGCATCCTCCACGAGATCGACAGCGCGGCGTCCGAGCAGGGCAGGAAGGCCGTGCAGTTCGCCACCGCGCAGATCGGCAAGCCGTACGTGTGGGGCGCCGAGGGCCCGGACAGCTTCGACTGCTCCGGACTGACCTCCGAGGCCTGGAAGAGCGCCGGCCGGGCGATGCCGCGCACCTCGCAGGAGCAGTGGAAGCAGTTGCCGCACGTCCCCGTCGAGGACATGCGCCCCGGCGACCTGATCATCTACTTCAGCGACGCCAGCCATGTGGCGATGTACGTGGGCGACGGCTCGATCATCCACGCCCCGCGTCCGGGCCGTACGGTCACGCTCGCCGGGGCGGGTTCGATGCCGATACTCGGGGTCGTACGACCGGACGCGTGACCGGGCCCACGTGCGCCGCCGAGCGCGCCCATGTGTTCTGACGGCCTCTGGCGTGCTCTGACGTGCTCTGACGTGGTCTGACGTGGCCTGGCGTGCCCTGGCGTGCCCTGAAATGCCCTGAAGTGCGCGCATCGGGCGGGGGGACGGCAGGGGTGGGGACCGCAGACGCACGGCCGGGACGAGTGATCCGGGGTGAGCGGTCTGGAGGCGGCAGGTGACCTGGGGCACGTGACCCACGGCACCCGTTCCCGCGCCCCAAACCCCGGACGGACGTGACGTTCGTCATTCCCGCCCGGTTCCCGCCGTGCCCAACTGCGGTACGGAACGCGGCATATGACAGTGGCCAGAGCTCAAACACCGTGCGTCACACCATTCCGTTGCGACGCCTTCTGCCGCTATGGTCCCGGTCGGTGGGTCGAGGTCCCTCGCCCCCGCCAGCCCTCGGGGGGAGGGAAGGAACCCAAGACGATGCCCGTACCCGTACCGCGGCAGAGAGCGATCCCGGCCGTGGAAAGTGGTCAGGCGCAGGCCGCGCCCGCAGTCGGCGGTCCCTCCAAGGAAGAAGCCGTCCGCAGCGAGGAAGCCGGTCGCGACGAGGCGACGCCGGCCGACGACAACGACGCCACGCGCAACGCCACGCCCGCCGAAGACGCCCACCAGGGCGCGAGCACTACCGGCATGAGCACGACCGGTGTGAGCACCACCGGCACCACCGGCGCCACCGGCGCCACCGGCGCCAACAGCGCCACCGGCGCCAACGGCGTGAGCTGCGGTGACGCGGTCGCCGCCGGCGTGGGCTCCGCCCACACCACCCTCACCCTGCTCCTGATCGAGGACGACCCCACGGCCGCCCCGATCGTGCGCGACGTGCGCGACTCGGACGACAGGCCGATCCGGGTGCGCACCGCTCGCAACCTCACCGAGGCCGAGCGGCTGCTCACCGACGACGTCCACTGCATCCTGCTGGACCTCGCCCTGCCCGCCCCGGGCCGCGCCTCCGCGGCCGCCGGGGACGACGACGAGCTCGCCGTGCTGAGGCACGTGCTGCGGCTCGCGCCCCGGCACGCCGTGCTCGCGCTCACCGCGTCCGGCGACGCCGAGCGCGGCGCCGAGGCGGTGCGGGTGGGCGCCCAGGACTACCTCTTCAAGGACGAGCTGGACGGCCGGCTGCTGAGCCGCGCCATCCGCTACGCCGTGGAGCGGAAACGTTCCGACACCGCCGAGCGGCGGCTCGCCGAGGGCAAGCTGCGCGCGCAGGAGAACGCCCGGCTGGAGCGCGGCCTGCTGCCCACGCCCCTTCTTGAGGGCTCCCCGCTGCGCTTCGCCGCCCGCTACCGCCCCGGCCGCTCGCGCGCGCTGCTCGGCGGCGACTTCTACGACACCGTGCGCACACCGGACGGCACCGTGCACGCCATGATCGGCGACGTCTGCGGACACGGCCCGGACGAGGCGGCGCTCGGCGTGGAGCTGCGCATCGCCTGGCGGGCGCTGACCCTGGCGGGTCTGTGCGGAGACCAGTTGCTGAACACCCTCCAGCAGGTGCTGGAGCACGAACGCGACGACGACGAGATCTTCGCGACGCTGTGCACGGTGGACATCGCGCCCGACGGCCGCCGGGCGGGCCTGTGCCTGGCCGGCCATCCCGCGCCGCTGATCGCCCGCCCGGACCGGCCCGCACGTCTGCTGCCCCACGACAACAACGGCCCCGCCCTCGGCCTGCTGCCGGGCGCGCGCTGGCCGCGGACCCAGGTCGAGCTGGGGGCCGAGTGGAGCCTGATGATGTACACCGACGGCCTGATCGAGGGGCGGATCGGCGAGGGCCGGGAGCGGCTGGGTCAGGACGGCATGGTGGAGATGATCCGCCGGCAGCTCTCCGAGGGGCTGAGCGGGGAGGCGTTGCTGCGGGCCGCGGTGAACGAGGTGCGCGAGCTCAACGGGGGCGAGCTGACGGACGACGTGGCGGTGGTCCTGCTGGACCGGGTTCCCTGAGCGGGGTCCGGCCTGCCGGGTTCGGCCAGGGGCTAGCGTCCGCCGTTGTAAGGACCGTACGGGCCGTCGCTGCTGCTTCCGCCGCGTCGGCGCCCCCAGCCGCCGCCACCCGAGACCTGCCTGAGGGCGGGGCGCACGTCCACGAAGAAGACGATCGTGGCGACGAGGCCCGCGAGCTGCAGGAAGAGCATCGGCACCAGCAGGTTCACCGCGACGGCGATGCCGAGGATGATCAGCCAGAACCCCTTGTTCTGCTTGTCGGCGGCCCGGTAGGCGTCGTCACGGAACACGGCCGCCATCACCAGAGCCACCACGGCGAGGACCAGCATGGCGAGGTACAACAGCCACATCAGTCCCGCGAAGCCTGACATCAGCACAACGCCCACCACCCGATTCGACGCGTCTCGACTCGACCCTGCTCGTCCTACGCGGTCACGGTACCCGCAACCGCCCTTCGCCTACCCGTACAACGGGCCGGGCACCGCATCAGTGCCCGGCCCGTGACCGTATATCGCTGTTCGCCGTGTCCGTCCCGGCCGCCGGTCTCACTTGGTGGGCGGCGTCGTCTTCTTCGCAACGGGCTTGCGCACCGGAGCCTTCTTGACGGTGGACGTCTTCGCCTCCGGGGCGGGCACGGTGACGGCGGCCGGAGCGGGCTTCGGCGCGCCGGTCTCCTTGACCTGGACCGGGTCGGTCTTCGGCTCGGTCTTCGGCTCGGCGCTCGGCTCGACCGCGATCGCCAGCTCCTCGATCTCCTCGGCCGCCTCACCGCGCCACGTCCGCACGGCCTGCTCGCCGTGCTCGGCGACCTTCTCGTAGGTCTCACGGGCCTTGACGGCGTACTCGGCGGCGACGCCGACACCGCGCAGCGCGAAGTCCTGGGCGGACTCGCCGAGCTTCTTCAGGTCGGCGTCGAGGGTGCTGCCGAGCTTCTTGATGTCCCCGTCGAGGGTGCTGATGAAGTCGGTGACCCTGGACTGGAGGGACTCCTGCGCCTCCTTGGCGCGGGCGGTCGCCTCCTTGGCACGGGCGGTCGCCTCCTTGGCGCGGGCGCCCGCCTTCTCCTGCACGGTCTTGGGGTCGGTGTTGCGGACCGCCTCGAAACGGGCCGGGGCCTCGGCGCGCAGCTGCTCGACCAGGCCGGGCACCTTCTTCGCCTGCTGGAGGGCCAGGTCGGCGGTGCCCGCGGCGAAGTAGAGCGGAGTCGGGTCGCTGAGGGTCTTGCGCAGGTCGTCGGTGATGGCCATGGTGAAGGTCCTCCCGGATTGACGTTCGTCGTGCAGGTCGTGTGCGTCGTATGCGTCGTGCGAGCCGAGTACGGCGAACGCCTCGATCACATCGAGTGCGTCCACGTCGCCCTCGGCCGAGGGTCGCGCGGTTCCGCAGCGGTGCGGCCGGTCCCCTGGACCGGTCAACCGGCCGTCTGCTGCGGATCGGCGTCGCTCTCCTGCGCCCGGGCGTCCGCGCCGTCCGTTCCGACGTGGCCGCGGTGGTCGCTCCCGATCCCGTTCTCCTTGCGGAAGGACTCGTAGATCTGGAGCAGCGCCAGCTTCTGCGCCTCGGTGAGCGTGGGATCGGCGAGGATGACCGCTCGGGTCGCGCCCTCCCGTCGGTACTCCTCCCCGTCCCGCTCCGCGTCGAGGATGCCGGCCCGCACGTACAGCGTCTCGGCGGAGATCCGCAGCGCCTTGGCGACCTGCTGCAGCACCTCCGCGCTCGGCTTGCGCAGCCCGCGCTCGATCTGGCTCAGATACGGGTTGGACACCCCGGCGGCGTCGGCGAGCTGCCGCAGCGACAGTTGCGCGTTGCGCCGCTGCTCGCGCAGATACTCGCCGAGATTGCCGACGTTGAGCGATGCCATGCCTCCACCTTGCCCCACCCGCGCTAACTATTGCAAGCACCTGCTTGCAAAAGTGCGCCACACCACTCGGGAGGAGGACACCGCACCCTGCGGCCGGCGCCCTTCGCCCCGGCCGCCGCCCTCGACGCCTCACCCGCCCACTCCTGAGCCCCGTCACCGCGCCGGCGGCCCGGGATGCCTCCGCACAGTCCGTGCCCGCCCGCCCGCGATCCACTCCGTCACCGCCGCGAGGTCCGCGTCGCGGAGGGCGTGGGCGGGGTGGACGCGGTGCAGGAGACCCGGCGCGGGGTGGTGGGCGGCCACCCAGTCGCGGTCGGCGTCGGTGATCTCGTCGTCGAGCCAGACGAACGGCCTGCCCGCGGCCAGGGACACCAGGGTCCGCGTCTTCCAGTGGACGCCGCCGCCTCCCGGTGGCTGGTCCGCGTCCGGCCATGTCTCGTCCGGCCAGTCCGCGACCGGCAGCGCGGGGAGGCCGAGCCTGGGTGCGAGGAGCGTGTTCGCGTCGTCCAGCCAGGTCGTCGCCCACGTCAACTCGCACCCCAGCGCGAGGAGTCGGGGGCCGAGGGACGGGTCGAGCCGGGACAGGAGAGGGTGCGCGGGGGACGGCGGCCCGTACTCGGGGTAGGGGTCCGTGCCTCCGAACGGGATCAGCGTCCCGTCGACGTCGAGGAAGAGCAGCATCACCGTCCAGGATGCCCCGGTCACCCCTTCGCCGTAACTCCGAAGGGGCACGCGGAGGGCGGTACGGGGCTCACTGTTCCCAGGGCAGGGGGCGTTCGTGGACGATCTCCAGGCGGGTCACCGCGCGGGTGAGCACCACGTACAGGCGGTTCAGGCCGCGTTGTTCCGCCTCCGCGACGGCCGCCGGTTCGACGGCGACGACGTGGTCGTACTCCAGGCCCTTGGCGAGGGTCGCGGGGACGACCGTCACCCGGGCGGCCGGTTCGTCCGGGCCGCAGGACGGCAGGCCGGCCGCCGTGAGCGCCTCGCGGACGGCGGCCGCCTGCGGGTCCGCCGCGATGACGCCGACCGATCCCTCGTGGGCGAGCGCGTCGCGCACGGCGGCGACGACCGCGCCGGACAGGTCGCCGTTCGCCCGCCGGACGCGCAGTTCGCCGTCGCGGCGCAGCGAGTCGGCCCGCGGCACGTCGACGTCGAGGCGGTCCAGGACACGGCCCGCGAGGGCGAGCACGGCGGCCGGGACGCGGAAGCCCGTGGTCAGCGGGACGATCGTGGCGTCCGGCTTGCCCAGGTGGGTCATCTGCACCTGCCACGAGGCCGCCGCCCACGGGGTGGTGCCCTGCGCCAGGTCGCCGAGGACGGTGAGCGAGCCGAAGGGGACCCGGCGGGCGACGGCGCGGCACTCCATCGGCGAGAGGCCCTGAGCCTCGTCGACCACGACATGCCCGTAGCCCCGGGGGTGTTCCAGGAGGCCGGCCACCTCGTCGAGCAGGACGAGGTCGGCCGTCGACCAGCGCGCCGACTTCGGGGAGCGGGGCGGGCGCGGCCAGAGCAGGGCGCGCTGCTCGTCCGCGTCCAGCAGGCCGGACGCCGCCCGTGCCAACGCCTCGGCGTCCATGAGGAGTCCGGCGACGACCTCCTCGGGGCGCAGCTTCGGCCACACCGCTTCCACGCACGCGCTCACGGCCCGCGCCCGTTCGATCCGGCGGGTCCAGGAGGCCGGGCGCGGCCCGTTCCGGCGTTCGACCAGCTCGAGCCTGGGGCGGCCGGGAGTCGAGTGCCGGCGAGCGCCGGCAAGTGCTGCCGAGCGCCGCCGAGAGCAGCCGAGATCTCCGCCGCCGCGGCGACCTCGGCGACGGACACCGCGTCGAAGCCACGCTCCAGGAACAGCCGGACGGCGACCTCCGACACGGCCTGGTACATCCGCTGCCTCTTGCGCTCACGCAGCCCGGTCTCACTCATGGGGCGAGCCTACGGGCCCCGCCCGTCACCCGGCGGGGCCGCGCCAACGGGACGGCAGCACTCCGGCATCGACGGTCCCAGACCAGCCGGCCGCGTCACCAACCTGTCGGGACGGCACGCCTAGGCCAGGGCGCGGGCCAGATAGGGGTTTGCCGTCGCGGGGACGGAGAGACCGAGGGACGCGGTGGCCGCCGCGAGGGTGTCGGCGTAGGAGTTGACGGCCCGGCGGACGTTGGGAGCGTCCAGGCCCGACCCGGTCGCCAGCCGGTCGAGGTCGATGTACGCGGAGCGGACGATCTCGATCCGGCGGTAGACGACCCAGTCCTTCCCCCAGTCCCGGGTGTACTCCGGGGCCAGCCGCCGCTGCCAGCGGAGGAACATCCGCTCCCTGATCTCCGGCTTGGTCGGCGTGAGATGCATGTGCCGGACCAGGTCGTAGAGCGGGTCGCCGACCAGGGCCATCTCCCAGTCGATGATCGTCAGGGCCAGGGCGTCGTCGCGGCGCACCAGGTTCCACGGGTTGAGGTCGCCGTGCAGCAGGGCCGGCGCCCGATGGCCCACCCGGTGCCCCGACAGGATCTCCCGCAGCCGCCGTTCGTCGGGCAGCCCCAGCGTGCGGGCCAGCTGCAGCGACTTCTTCGGCAGGTCGCGGACCAGACCGACCAGCTGTTCCTTCAGCCACTCGCAGAAATCCACGTGCCCGGCCTGCGGATCGATCAACCCATGGTCCACCCGGGTCAGTTCGCACAACTGGTCGACGAGTGCGTCCGCCTCGTGCGGCAGCAGGCCGTTCACCGGGTGGACGGGCGCCCGGTCGATGTGGGTGCCCTCGTAGGTGTGGATGCTGAGCTGGTCGTCCGGATAGCTCACACCCAGGGCGAGGACCTCCGGCGCCGCCACCCGGACCCGCGACTCCTGGATCGCCTGCAGGACGACGTGCTCGCTCAGGTACTTGGGCTCCCGGCGCGAGACGTCGGGCAGTTTGCGGCGCACGACCACGGGGGTGCGCGTGCCCTGCACCCGGACCACGGAGTTGAGGTGCGCGGTCCCCTTGAAGACCCGGTGCGCCGGAGCGGCTCCCTCCGCGAGCAGCGCCTCCCGCACGGCGGAGGCCGGGAAGCGGGGGTTCTCGGTGAGTCGCGGATCCGGCTGCCAGCCGAAGGCCTTCATGATCCAGTCCCGGCCGCCGACCGCCCCGTCGCCCCGCGACGCCAGCCACCGGAACAGGGCCCGTCCGATCTCGTCGTTCGTCGGGACGTTCCTGAGCCGCAGGGGCGCCGCCGCCGCCCGCAGCGCCCGTCCCACCTCCACCGTCGCCTCGTCCAGGCTCTTCTGGGTGAACGACTCCAGCAGGGACCGCGCGGCCCGCATGACGTCGGGATAGAGGGACTGCGCCCGCTCGAAATCGAGGTAGTGGCGCAGATCCCTGGCGAGCCCCTTGATCGCGCTGGGCCGGCACTCCCGCATGGCCTGCGCCCAGGCGGCGATCACCTCGTCCCACTGGTGGTCCGGGTACCGCATGCGCACGAGGTGGGTGGCGAGGTCGTGCAGGGGGTCGCCGTACGTCGCAAGCTCCCAGTCGACGCAGACGAGCGGCGGGTCGCCGTCGTACGAGACGATCACGTTGTCCCGGTGCAGGTCCGCGTGGAGCAGGCTGTACGGCCGCCGGGTCATGGCCGGCACCCGCTCGGCCAGCCGGAGCAGCGCGTCGTCGGAGACGCCCAACGCCTTGAACAGTCCGCCGAACTCGTCCCAGTTCGGCTTGCGGATCTCCGCGTCGGCGAGACGGGCCAGGGTCCTCAGAAAGGCCTGGCTGTCGCTGTGGTTGGCGGGCCACGATCTCGGCAGGGCCGGCAACGCGGACAGGCGCACCTGGGTCATCTGGGCCAGCAGGCCCGCCAGCGCCCTCATCAGCAGGGTGTCGACAGGCTTACCGTTTCCGCAGATGGTGGAGAGCGGCACGCCGTCCACATAGCTGTGGACGGCGTAGTCCGGTGTCTCGACCAGGCACGCGGGGGCGTGGGGCAGGACGCCCTGGAGGGCGTCGAGGATCGCCGCCTCGTCCTGCCACGTCCTGATCACCACGGGCAGCGCGTCCCGTCGCCGGATGCGCACCGTCACGAGCGTGCCCGGCTCGCGGCGCAGCCGTCGCGCCACCTCGTCCGTCAGCGGCAGCACGTGGTTGCGATGGTGGTGGCCGCTGGACGCCTGTGTGGACTCCGCGGCCCGGACGAAGGCACGTAGGACGCCGGACGTGCCCTCGGCGGCTCGTTCCCCGGGGTGACGAAGGGGAACAAGGTGGTCGACCACTGGCCGCTCCGGATACTCGCGCTGGGCATGTTAGGGCAAACGGTAAAGGCGCCGCACGACCGGAGCGATGCAAGTGAGCCAATGGGTGGGTGCCACTCATCCGCGTCAGGCCGTCCGGGACCGGCTGGTTCGCCGTCTTATACGGATGGACGGGAGTGATTGCTCGCGCGATTGAGGCATGCTAGCGCAGCGCGGACCGGTTGTTCGGCGAGATGCGTCCAGCCCGGGTCGCACCACGCCTGCCGGGTTTCCCCGAACACCGTGCCCGACGAGTCGGGGTCGCCGTCCTTCACCTGGTGGGTGGGCGTGGCGCCGAGACCCGGCACGTCGAGGGCGGTCATCTGCTCCTCGGAATCCAGTTCGAGCTGCCGCCGGCGCGCCCGCCCCCGCCGCGGCTCACTCCGCGACCGGCGCCGGGCTGTGCGCCCCCGCCGCCTTCCGGCACAACCGGACCACCTGGTCCAGCGTCGGCTCCCCGACGATCTGTGCCAGTTCCGCCATGAACACCTCCTCTCCTTCGGTGTCCAGCACGGTCCGGCAGACCCCGGCGATCATGGCGAGCAGGGACAGCGAGTCCCCGCCCAACTGGTGGAAGTCCGAGCGGCCTTCCAGTCTGGAGCGCTCCACCCCGAGGGTGCGGGACCACACCTCGGCCACCGCCTCCTCCACCGGGTCCGTGGGCCCCTCCGGGGCCGCCATCGGGTCCGCATCGGCTCCGGGGGCCGCCACGAAGGCGTCCGGAAGCGCCTTCGTGTCGACCTTCCCGCTCACCGTGTAAGGGAGTTCGGGGAGCGCCAGGATCGCCGCGGGCACCATGTACCGGGGCAGCCGCTCCGTGACGTAAGCGGTCAACTCCTCGACCAAGGACTCTTGTTCATCCGGATCAGGGCCGGTCACCACGTACGCGTACAACGCCTTCGAGGCGCTCCCCGGCCGGGCCTTCGCGATCACCACCGCCCGGGTCACTCCCGGATGGTCCTCCAGCGTCTGCGCCACCTCGGCCGGCTCGACCCGGTGGCCTCGCACCTTCACCTGGTCATCGATGCGTCCGACGAACTCGAGGCCGCCCGACGGCATGACGCGGGCCAGGTCACCGGTCCGGTAGACGCGGCTGCCGTCGGCGAGACGGACGAAGCGTTCCCGGTCCAGATCGGGACGGCCCAGGTATCCACGGGCCAGTTGCACGCCGCCCAGGTACATCTCCCCGACGTCCCCCGGGGCCACGAAGCGACGGCCCTCGTCCAGGAGATGCACCGTGGTGTTGTCCGCCGGCACCCCGATGGGCACGGCGATGCCGGTGTCCTCGCGGGCTTTGAAGGTATGGGCGGTGCAGCCGATCGTCGCCTCGGTGGGACCGTAGAGATTGATGATCCGGCACTGCGGTCCGAACATCTCCTGGGCGCGGGCGGCGACCTCCACCCGCAGTTGCTCGCCGACGACGACCACGCTTCGGTAGCCGTCCGGCGAGATGTCGAGCTGCCCGATCAGGTCCAGGTGGGACGGCGTCAGATTGAGCATGGTGGCGCCGGAGGTCTGCAGCAACCGCCGCAGCGACAGGTGGCTCGGCTCCTGCGGCATCAGGACGACTTCACCGCCGGCCAGCAGCGGCAGGAAGACCGAGGTGCCCGTGACGTCGAACGACGGTGAGGTGATCAGCGGCAGCCGGGTGTCCGCGTCCACCCCGAACTCCCGTGTGGCCCAGTCGGCGTAGTGCACCAGACTGCGGTGCTCGATCTGCACTCCCTTGGGGCGGCCGGTCGAGCCGGAGGTGTAGATCACATACGCCAGGTCGTCCGGCGACACCTCGACGTCCTGGAACAGCGGTTCACCGTCGCGCTCCGGGCCGGGAACGGCCGTGAGCCGGCTCAGCGCCAGCTGCTCGCACCCGGGCGGTACGGCCGTCCGCTGCCCATAGGCCTCCTCCACCAGGCAGTACGCCGCCCCGGCATCCGTCAGCAGGCCCGAGAGCCGGGCGTCCGGGTGCTGCGCGTCCAGGGGCAGGTAGCAGGCGCCGGCCCGCAAGACCCCCCATATGCCCGCCACCAGGGCCACCGAGCGATCGGCGAGCAGCCCCACCACCGTCCCCGGACCCGCGCCCCGGTCCCGCAGCGTCCTGGCCACCGCGTCGGCCCGGCGGCTCAACTCCGCGTAGGTGACCGGACCTTCGGGCCCGCTGAGAGCGATAGCGTCCGGTGTGCGCCGCACCTGTTCACGGAAGCGCTGCACCACCGAAGCGTCCGAATCCAGTGCACGAGCGGTGTCGTTGCCCTGCCACACGCGGTTCTCCCGGGGCGACAGGGCCTCCTCGACCACGTCCAGCAGCGTCTGCGCCCGCTCGGCGACACCCGGCCCGTCCTGCCAGGTCACGGTTACCTCGGTACGGCCGTCGCTCTCGATCATGTCGATCGAGGGCGGGGCCCCGGGGCCCGTAGCACCCAGGGTGTACAGCGCCGTTGCCGTGAAGCCGTCGCAACCGAAGGACGCCAGGTCATGGATCCCCAGATGCGTGACGAGGGACAGCGCCGAGCAGCGGTTCTTCCGCGCGGACGCCCGGCCGACCGCCGAGGAGAACGCCCGGATCAGTGGCAGCGGGGTCTTCAGCATCTTGGGATCAGTGCGCACCGCCAGCTCCGCGCCGTCGGCGAGCGCCTTGAGGGCCCGTCCGTGCACCTCCTGCCAGCTGTCCCCGGCGGCGACGTCCAGCACGAACGCCTGCGACAGCCAGGCCGTGGAGCGGATCTCGGGTGCGTGCCGGCGCAGGTCGACGGGGACCAGGAAGCGGCCGGCGCCGTCCGGGCCGTACATCCCGGCCACCGCTGCGGCCACCTTCGCCGTCGCCGCCGGGTGGCTTCCGTCGACCGACCGACGGCGCCAGAGTGTCCCCGAGGGCTTGCGCGGCACCGGGCCCAGCGGCGAGGGCCACACCAGCTCACCGACGTTCCGGGAGATCGGCGGGAGTCCGCCCGGCAGTTCGAGGCTTTCGAGGAACTCGTCCCTGCTCACCGTGGACGGTGCGCCGGACGGCTCGGAGCCCTGGAGCACCCGGAACACGTCCTCGACCCACAGCATCAGCCCCCGGGCGTCCGTGACGCCGTGCGAGGCGCGGAAGACCAAGGCGGTGCGCTCCCCGGCGGATTCAGAGCCCTTCGTGCCGCCCGGAAAGAGAAGGACCTCGAACGTGGCGCCCGGACTCCGCAGCGGGTGCCGGAACGCGGGCGAGTGCAGAAGCCGCCCGTCGAACGAGCCCGCCTCCATGACCCGGACGCGCGGCGGGAGACCGCCGTCCACCAGAAGCCGGCCGTCGCGCACCAGCCGTGTCCCGGGACTGGCCTGCGAAGCGCGGGTCACAGCCTCGGCCAGCCGTCGCTCGTCCAGCGTCCCCGCGCCCTCCACCACGTACTGGACCATGTTCGCGTGACGAGGAGCCAAGCCGTGATAAAGCCACTCACCGGCGGACATCGTCCGGCGGTAGCCGTGATGTTGCCGAGAGATGGGACTCATGAGGTGTCTCCTGACCGTGGTCGGCCTCGTGGCCGGGGCCCGAACATCATCGGCCCACGGGAACTGGGGAACCCCTTAGTACTCCTTGTCGCGATTCTGGCCGGGTCGGTCGTTGGTGTGTTTATGGGCGAGGACCTCTGGTGTGCGGCCTTCATGCCCCCAAGCCCTGACGCCGGGCCCGGCGCTCAGCCCCTGAACGCCTCCAGCACCGGCTCCAGCGACGACACCACCCGGGTCGCGCCCGCTCCCCTGAGCAGTTTCTCCTTGCGCTCGTTACGCGCGTAGCCCAGGAAGGGGACGCCCGCCTCACGGGCGGCCAGGAAGTCCGAGGGGGTGTCGCCGATCATCAGGGCGGTGCCGGGCGCCGAGCCCGTGGCGCGCAGGGCGAGGTTCAGGCAGTGCGGATGCGGCTTGAGGTGGTGCAGTTCCTGGGTGCGGCCGTAGATGTGGGGCGCGAAGCAGGAGGTGAGACCGCGGGTCGCCAGGTAGGTGGTGACGACCCGGGGGGAGTTGTTGGTGGTGATCGCGAGCCGCAGGCCCAGAGCCGTCAGGGTGCGTATCAGCGGGTCGGCGTAAGGGGTGGGCCTCGCCGTGGCCGTGGCTCTCAGCTCCTCCTGGGTGAGACGTTCCTCCAGCTCCCCGACCAGGTCGCTGCCGGGACGCAGACGGTCCACGGCGCGCAGGACGACGTGCGGGTCCAGCGACTCCCGCTCGCTCTCTGTCAGCAGGTGGTGCAGGCCCCGCCCTTCGAGCCACTCCACCAGGCCGTCGGCCACGCTCTCCGCCGAGTGACCGGCGAAGAGACGGCAGATCGGCCCGTCGAAGTCCCACAGGACGACGCGCGCGCCCCTGATCACTTCACGCAAGTCCGCCGCCTCGGTCTCGGTGTCGGGGGCCGCGTGCTGGGTCTGCTGCGTATCAGAAGTCACTAGGAGAGTGTCAGGTCCGTGGTGATGGTTTCCCAGAGGGCGTCGAACCACTTCTGGGATTCCTCCACGAACGCGGCGTCGCGCTGACCGGCCGCCTTCTCGAAGGAGAAGAGCAGCGACTCGGTGCCGAGGACGTCGTACATGTCGAGGGTTCCGGTGTCGGTGGACTCCTCGCGCCGGGTCACCATGTAGTACGCCATGAGCGCCTCCTGGCCGTTGAGGAGGTAGAGCTTCACCGGCGGGGTGAACGGCAGCGCGCGGAAGGTGATGCTGACGTCGATGCCGTGCGAGCGCAGCGTCTGGAGGTTGTGGCGCAGGACGTGCCCCTGGGCGTTGCGCATCGCCAGCCAGCGCTGGTGGACGGGGTCGTCGTCGCCCCGGCCGTCGACCGGGACCGGGAAGGCGAGGCTGATGTCCCGGGAGGGCAGGAGGATGCGGACGTCGATCCTGGCGGGCTTCAGCTGCCCGCCGTGGATGAGCCGGAGGGGCTCGGCCAGGGCCGGGATGAGACTCTCGGCGGTGAGACAGGCCGCGTCGATGCGCACGTGCGGGACGGAGAAGGCCGCGGTCAGCCGGGGAGCCAGACCGACCATGGTGGGCTGGGGCTCCTCGGGGCCGCTGGACGCCGGCTCCGCGATGCGGGGCGGGCTGCCCTTGGTGACGTCGGTGAGCAGCCCGTCGTCCTGCAGTGCCCGCAGCGCCTGGCGCACGGCGCCGCGCTCCACGCCGAACTCGTCGGCCAGCTCGGCCTGGGTGGGCAGCCGGTCGCCGGCCCTGAGATCCCCGACCCGGATGCGTTCGCGCAGGACGTCGGCGATCTCCTGAGGAGAGAGCCTTCTGCTGCCGTTCACTGCCACGTTCTCCTGGGTCACGACCAAACGCTACAACTGCGATCCATCTGACGGGAGTTGTTTGAAAGTTGTTTAGCAGTTGCTGCCAAGTGGGGACAACATAGTCATAGTTGGTTACCAACTTGGGCGAGTTGGCAGAAGATGTGCCTCCCGCTCCCAGCCTGGAAGGGGGGAACCACCATGCCCGTCCTCGTCCTCCTCAGCGCCGCCTTCGTCGTCGGCGTCGAGCAGACCATCCAGTGGAAGTACGGCACCACCGGCGCCGTCGGTCTGCTCCTGCTCAGCGTGGGCGTCAAGGCCAAGAGCCCCGCCCTCAGCTCGGTCGGCGCGGTGATCCTCGCCCTCCTCGCCACCGGGCCCGCCGTCAGCTCGTGAGCACCAGCTCCGAACTGATCGTGTCCCACAGCGCGTCGAACCACCGGCGCGACTGGTCGACGAACGTCGTGTCACGCGGTCCGGCGCCCCGCTCGAACGCGAACAGCACCGACCGCGTGCCCTCGGCGTCGTACATGTCCATGTTCTCCTGGCCGACCGTCTGCTCCCCCCGCTGGACCGTGTAGTAGGCGAACAGCGCTTCCGTGCCGTTCAGGAGGTACAGCTTCACGGGCGGGGTGAAGGGCAGTGCGCGGAAGGTGACGTGCACGTCGATGCCGTGCGTGGAGCGCAGCGTCAGCAGGTTGTGCCGCAGCACCTGGCCCTGGGCGTTGCGATGGGCCAGCCAGCGGCGCTGCAGCCGCCCGGTGGCCGAGCTGTCCACCGGCGACGGGAAGGCGAGGTCGATGTCCCGGGACGGCAACAGGACACGGACGTCGATCTTGGCCGGTTTCAGTTGCCCCGCATGGATCTGCCGCACCGGCTCGCCGATCGCGGCGGTCAGCGAGACCGCGGTCAGACAGAGGGCGTCGACCTGCACGTGCGCGGCCGCGAAGGCCTCGGTGACGCGCGGCGGAAGGCCCGCCATCGAGGGCTGCGGCGCCGCCCCCGCGCCGACCGGGAGTCCGGCCGGGCCGATCGGCCCCGCGACCGTCGCGGGGCTTCCCTTGGAGACGTTGGTCAGCAGCCGCTCCGACTGCAGAATGCGCAGGGCCCGGCGCACGGCGCCCCGTTCGACGCCGAACTCGTCCGCCAGCTTGGCCTGCGTCGGCATGCGCTGCCCCGGCCGCAGCACCCCGGCTCTGATGCGGGCGCGCAGCTCGTCGGCCACCTCGCGGTGTGAGCGCTGCGACCGCTCGGCTCCCCTCCGCCCCTTGACGGAGGCATTTTCCGTCTCCACGCCCGCACAGTACAACTTCCCGCCATCTTTGGGCAGTTCAAAGAGAGATGGTTATAGGACGCTTCCAAGCGGACATAACTACAGTGAAGTTGGCTGCCAACTTCAACAACGTGGTCAAACTTTCAGACGGTTGGCCGGTCGGGCTTCCTTCCGGAGGGGAGCCGGGAGTCCGAGCAGACGGCGCCGACGTACAGCCACAACTGAACATCGCCGCACAGCCACAACTTCACAGCGAACGCACAGCCACAACTGAACAGCTACGGATGGACCGCCTTCCCACCCCGACGAAAGGAGCCGTCAGCACGAGCCCGGGCCCCCGGAACACCCAGGGCGCCCAGGCGTTCGCGGCAGGGCGTCGACCCCCGGGCGGCGCCCTCTCGTTCTTCCCCCCTCACACCAGCAGGTCCTCGACCTGCGCCTCTCCCTCCCGGTAGCGCCGCGTGATCTCCGCGCCCGACTCGTCGGCCGTCCGCTGCAACCGCTGACGCCGACTGGAGACCTGCTGCTCGTAACGGACCAGACGGCCCATCGCCTCGTGCAGTTCGGGATCGGTGCGCGCGTCGAGGTCGGAGAGCTCGACGTCGGCGAGCATGTCGGCGACCAGCCGCCGGGACTCCTCACTGTGCGGAGTGCCCAGCGTGACGTGGCGCGCCGAGGAGCGATGCCGGGCCGGGGCGTCGGTGAGGATCTCCGACAACCGCTCGACCACCGACGCCGCACCCGTCGGGGAGCGCCGGGCCAGCTCGGCGCGCAGGATGTCGATACGGCCCTGGAGCAGGCGCCGCACGTAACTGAGGTCGGCCTCGTCGCGCTGGGCGTCCCGGCGCAGGGTGCGCAGCTCCGGCAGGCTCAGCCCGGCCAGGTCGTGCTCCGCAGGTCCGACGAGCGGCACGGTGCCGTCGCCGCGCTGTGCAGGCGGCCGGTGTACAGCGGGCCGCCCGGTACTCGGTGTGCTCATGTGCCTCAACCGTCCCCTCGACCGGCGTGTGGAAAGCATCGTGCCACCCCAAGCGGCCGCATTGTTACCGAGTCCCCCCGAACGGCCCCAGACAGGGGCTTAAGGAGGGAAAATGGGCCACTCACGAGTCCATGGCGGCCACCCGGCATCATGGTCCGCATGCGAGCGGTGGTGCAGAGGGTGGACGGCGCGAGCGTCGTCGTGGACGGCGAGACGGTCGGGGAGATCGACGGCGAGGGCCTGTGCGTCCTGGTCGGCGTGACCCACGAGGACACCCCGGAGAAGGCGGCCCAGCTGGCCCGCAAGCTGTGGTCGGTCCGCATGCTGCACGACGAGAGGTCGTGCAGCGACGTCGACGCACCGCTGCTGGTCATCAGCCAGTTCACCCTGTACGGGGACGCCCGCAAGGGCCGCCGCCCCACCTGGAACGCGGCCGCCCCCGGCCCGGTCGCCGAACCCCTCGTCGACGAGGTCGTCGCCCGGCTGCGCGATCTGGGCGCGACGGTGGCGACGGGCAGGTTCGGCGCACAGATGCGCGTCTCCCTGACCAACGACGGCCCGTTCACCGTCCTGATCGAGATCTAGCTAGGGCTCGACCACGACCTCCTGTGCGGCCGCCGTCGAGTCGGCCATCAGGGGGGCGTCCACCGGCACGTTGCGCTTCACCAGGGCCAGCGCGACCGGTCCCAGTTCGTGGTGACGGACGGACGTGGTGATGAAGCCGATCTTGCGGCCGTCGGGGTCCTCGTCGGCGACGCGGAGCTCGGTGCCGGCGGGCGGAAGGAGCACCTCGCTGCCGTCGAGGTGCAGGAAGACGAGCCGGCGGGGGGGCTTGCCGAGGTTCTGGACGCGGGCGACCGTCTCCTGCCCGCGGTAACAGCCCTTCTGAAGGTGCACGGCGGTGGCGATCCAGCCGAGCTCGTGCGGGATCGTGCGGTGGTCCGTCTCGAAGCCGAGGCGCGGGCGGTGGTGCTCCACGCGGAGCGCCTCGTGGGCGAGCATCCCGGCCGGCGGACCGGCCTGCTCGGCGAACGACTCCAGGTCGGCGCGGGGAAGGAAGAGATCGCGGCCGTACGCCGTCTCGCGGACGACGACACCGGCCGGCGCCGGGGTGATCGACCCCGCCGGGAGATGGACGACGGCAGTGTCGGCCGTCCGGTCGGCGACCTCGACCCGGTAGAAGAACTTCATCGACTCCAGGTACGCGAGCAGCGCCTCCCGGGTGCCGGGTTCGACGTGCGCCCAGACCGTCGTGCCGTCGTCCACCAGGTACAGCGCGTGTTCGATGTGGCCGTGCGCGGAGAGGATCAGCGCCTCGGTGGCCTGGCCGGCCGCGAGGTCGGAGACGTGCTGGGTGAGCAGAAGGTGCAGCCAGCTCAGCCGGTCCTCGCCGGAGACGGTGACGACTCCGCGGTGCGAGAGGTCGACGAATCCGGCGCCGTCGGCCAGGGCGCGCTGCTCACGGAACAGATCGCCGTAGTGACCGGCGACGTCTTCGTCCACGCCCTCGGCGGGGACGGCGCCGGGCAGGGACAGCAGAGGGCTCTTCATGGGCCCAAGCCTACGACTCGTTGATCGAACCCTTGGCGGCCGAACCCGCGGCCGAACCGGCGGTCGGCCCCGCGGCCCCGCCCTTCGCGGCGGAACCCTTGCGGGCGCAGTCCCGGCAGCGGCCGAAGATCGCGAAGTGCTTCATGTCCGTCTCGAAGCCGAAGGTCTCGCGCAGCTTGGCCGTGAACTCGGCGGCCACCTTCACGTCCGCCTCGATGACGTCGTCGCAGTCCCGGCAGACCAGGTGGATGTGATGGTGGCGGTCGGCCAGGTGGTACGTGGGCGCCCCGTGCCCCAGATGCGCATGGCTGACCAGCCCGAGCTCCTCGAGGAGCTCCAGCGTGCGGTACACGGTCGAAATGTTGACCCCCGACGCCGTCTTCCTCACTTCCACGAGGATGGCGTCGGGGGTCGCGTGCTCCAGGGTGTCCACAGCTTCGAGGACAAGCTGGCGCTGCGGCGTCAGCCGGTAGCCACGCTGCCGCAGGTCGCTCTTCCAGTCAGTGCTTTCAGTGCTCACCACACCCAAGAGTCTAGGACTACTTGAAGAAGGCGATCCCGTCGTCGGGCATGTCGTCGGGGAGCGCCTTCGCCCAGCGTTCGACGTCCTCGGGGGTGACGACCTTCTTCAGGTGGGCCGACATGTAGGGGCGCAGCTCGACCTCGGGGGTCTGCTTCTCGCCGACCCACATGAGATCGCTCTTGACGTAGCCGTAGAGCCGCTTGCCGCCGGTGTACGGGCCCGAGGCGGCCGTGCGCGCCACCGCGTCCGTGACCAGGTCGATCTGCGGCTTCTTGTCGGCGAGCTCGCCGTACCAGATCTCGACGACGCCGTCGTCGCGGACCATCGTCACCTCGACCTTGCGGTCGGCGTCGATACGCCAGAAGCCGGACTCCGACTCCAGGGGGCGGACCTTGTTGCCGTCCTTGTCCAGGACCCAGGTGTGGGAGCGGTACTCGAGGAAGTCCCGGCCGTCGTGGCCGAAGGTGACCTCCTGCCCGAAGTTGCACTTCTCCGACCCCGGGAAGTCGTGCACGCCGGCGCCCGCCCAGCTGCCCAGCAGGAAGGCGAGGGGGACGAGGTCCTTGTGGAGGTCGGACGGAATCTCGATCATGAGTGGCAGTTCCTGGACTGGTAGGTCAGCGCTGGCCCTGGTACAGCTTCTTCACGGTCAGACCGGCGAAGGCGAGGACGCCGACGCAGACCAGGACCAGCAGGGCTTCGAAGAAGATCTCCACGGGTGCTCCTCGGATGAGCGCGTTGCGGGGTACGTACGACTCGGCACACGTACGACAGGGCCGGGCCCCAGCTTACGCGGCCCGCCCCCGGCCCTCCTTGCGAGGTGCGCCGTCGCGGGCGGCGTCGCCGGTGAGCGGCCGTCCGGCCGCGTCGTGACTACGATTCGGGCATGGCGAAGAAGCTCGTGATCAAGGTGACGGCGGGGGCGGACGCTCCCGAGCGGTGCTCGCAGGCGTTCACGGTGGCGGCGGTGGCCGTGGCCAGCGGGGTCGAGGTGTCGCTGTGGCTGACCGGGGAGTCCGCGTGGTTCGCGCTGCCGGGGCGGGCCGCCGAGTTCGAGCTTCCGCACGCGGCCCCGCTGCCCGACCTGATCGACTCGGTGCTGGCCGGCGGCCGTCTCACCCTGTGCACCCAGTGCGCGGCCCGCCGGGACATCACGGAGAAGGACGTCATCGGGGGGGTGCGGATCGCCGGAGCCCAGGTGTTCGTGCAGGAGGCGCTGGAGGACGGGACGCAGGCGCTCGTGTACTAGGGGCGGGCAGGGGGCGGAGTCCCGGTCGTCGGGGCCGGGGCCCGGTCGTCAGGGGGCTGTCCCGGTCGTCAGGGGCGGTCGCGGGGGCGGCGGTGTCTGCCGTCCAGTTCGTCCCACCACTCGTCGGACGTGGGGTCGCCCGAGGGGTCGTCCCACCAGCGGTCGTCGGGGCCGCGCCGGTTGGCGACCATCGCGGCGACCGGCGGGATGATCATGGCCACCACGCACATGCCGACGGCCGCCGGCACCGACCAGAGCCGCACGACCGACCAGGCCAGCACGAACAGCGCGATGCAGGTGCCCATCATCGCGAAGTAGACGTGCCGTCGGCGGGCCAACATACGTCCAGGGTAGGCCTGGACACGGCGAAGGGCCGCGTCCCGGGCGTCCAACCCGTGGGACACGGCCCCTGCCTGATCGTTCAGACCGTGATCGCGACCTCCGCGAGGCCGCCCTGCTGGGCGACGACCGTACGGTCGGCGGTGCCGCCGGGGACGAGGGCGCGCACGGTCCAGGTGCCCTCGGCCGCGTAGAAGCGGAACTGTCCGGTGGCGGAGGTGGGGACCTCCGCGGTGAACTCGCCGGTCGAGTCCAGCAGGCGGACGTAACCGACCACCGGCTCGCCGTCCCGGGTCACCTGACCCTGGATCGTGGTCTCACCGGGCTTGATCGTCGAGGCGTCCGGACCGCCGGCCTTCGCTCCACACATGTGCTTCTCCAGAGATGTCTGACCGGAAGGCCGGTCGGGTTCGCTTCTTTGTCCGTCGCCCGGTGGGGCGCGACCTGGTTACTTGTTGGCGCCGAGCTCGATCGGCACGCCGACGAGGGAGCCGTACTCGGTCCAGGAGCCGTCGTAGTTCTTGACGTTCTCCACGCCCAGGAGCTCGTGCAGCACGAACCAGGTCAGGGCCGAGCGCTCGCCGATGCGGCAGTACGCGATGGTGTCCTTGGCCAGGTCGACCTGCTCGTCGGCGTAGAGCTCCTTGAGCTCGTCGTCCGACTTGAAGGTGCCGTCGTCGTTGGCGTTCTTCGACCACGGGATGTTGCGGGCGGACGGCACGTGGCCCGGGCGCTGCGACTGCTCCTGCGGCAGGTGCGCGGGGGCGAGCAGCTTGCCGCTGAACTCGTCGGGCGAGCGGACGTCGACCAGGTTCTGCGAACCGATGGCCGCCACCACGTCGTCGCGGAAGGCGCGGATGGCCTTGTTCTGCGGCTTGGCCTGGTAGGAGGTCTCGGTGCGCTCGGGCACCTCCTCGACCAGCTCGCGGGCGTCCAGCTCCCACTTCTTGCGGCCGCCGTCGAGAAGCTTGACGTTCTCGTGGCCGTACAGCTTGAAGTACCAGTAGGCGTAGGAAGCGAACCAGTTGTTGTTGCCGCCGTAGAGGATCACCAGCGTGTCGTTGGCGATGCCCTTCGAGGACAGGAGCTTCTCGAAGCCCTCCTGGTCGATGAAGTCACGGCGGACCGGGTCCTGGAGGTCCTTGGTCCAGTCGATCCGGATCGCGTTCCTGATGTGGTTCTTCTCGTACGCGGACGTGTCCTCGTCGACCTCGACGATGGCGATGTCGGCGTTGTCGAGGTTGGCCTCGACCCAGTCGGCGTCGACCAGGACGTCGCTGCGGCTCATGCTCGTTCTCCTCCGGGGCAGTTACGGCGAGGGATGTGCAAGAAAAAGAGGGTGCGCGGCCGGGGCTCGCCGGCGGGCGGCGCACGGATGCCCTCGGTTCGAGGGCGCCGGGAGGCGCGGAAGGCCGGCGGCGCTTCCGCTCAGAAGGGGCGACAGAGCATGGCGGCGACGCGGCACAGGTCTACTGCCCGCCGCTTCGTGAGATCCGCCTGTCGCTGCATCATGTCCTCGATCGTAGGGACGGACAGGCGGCCATGTCACCAGTGCTCCGCATAATGAGACGCGATCGTCCGCATGATGGGATACAGAGAGCGCCCGGGCCGTGTGGACACGGGTTCCGGGCGCTGATATCGGTCGTCACAGCTCGAGCGCGGACGGCCACGTCTCGCCTGTCGGACGATCGTCGTCCATGGCCGGTCGTCCGCGGTCAGTCGTCGGTGGTCGGTGGTCGGTGGTCGGTGGTCGGTCGTCCAGGGCCAGTCGTGCGTGGTCACTCGTCCGAGGTCGACGCCGGCCGGGCAGTCCTACCCGGCCAGCCGGACGTTCGAACCCTTCACGGAGATCTCCACGCCGTTCTTCGCGGCGACCACCTTGTCGAGCTTGATCCCGCCGGGCAGGTCGTCGATCTTCTGCTGGAAGTCGGTGATCGAGCGCACCTCGTTCTCGGCGGCCTGCACCCCGCCGAAGCTGGGAATCGAGTCGGCGTGCACGCGGACGGTGTCGCCCTCGACGGTGACCGTGCTGAGCACGTAGACGGGCTGCGGCAGCTTGGTGCCGAGCACGGTGGCCTGGACGGCGACCTTGATCTTGCCGTTGCCGCCGTCGGAGAGGCCGATCACGTCGGCGGTGACGCCCTGGATCACGCGCGTCGGCTCGGACTTCGCGGTCTTCAGCAGCTCGGCGTAGGTGATGGACGCGGTGCCGGTGGCGCTGGAGGCGGTGGCGGAGCTGTAGTCACCGGAGAACTCGACGCCCTTCATGTCCGCCTGCAGCCCGTCGATGCGGATGGTCCGGCCGCTGGTGCCGGTGGCCGCCTCGTAGCCGTCGATGCCGATCTCGACGTCGTCCAGCGAACCGCCCACGACCTGGGTGAGGAACGGGAAGCCCTTGATGGACACGTCCGGGGTGGCGGCGAGGCCCTCGCGGGACTTCAGCTTGTCGGCGACCTCGCCCTCCGCGAAGTTCACGGCGAGGCGGTCCGCGAGCACGAACAGGCCGCCCAGGACCACGACGACGACCAGCAGTATTCGAAGCGCACGCATGCGGCAGTTCCCCCACCCGGATGGCCTGAACGGTTCACGACGGCCGGTCCACGATGACCGGCCGGTTCTCATTGACAACGGTTCAAGGTAACCCCGAGCGCGCCGGCCGCCCCCGGATTGTCGATCACCTGTGACAGACCCTCAGGTTCCCCGCCCGCCCCGGCCCAGTCCTAGGCCAGCGCCCGTCCCAGCACGTACACCGCCGGCGCCGCGGCGGCCAGCGGCAGGGCGACGCCCGCCGTGAAGTGCACGAAGCGGGAGGGGTAGTCGTAGCTCGCGGCCCGGTGGCCGATGAGCGCGCAGACCGCCGCGCCCGCGGCGAGCAGCGCGCCCCGGGCGCCCATGCCGGTCATCTGGCCGACGGCGATGCCCGCGCCCGCCGCGGCGAGCAGCGCCACCACGACGGAGGCCGGGGTGGGCAACGGCAGCGCACGGGCCAGCACGGCCACCGCCACGGCGGCCGCGCCGACCGTCACCGCGTCCGGCTCGGCGCCGAGGTGCCCGGTGGCCAGGACGGCGAGGGCGGAGGAGGCGACGGTCGCCATCAGCCCGTACATGCGCTCGTCGGGGTCGGCGTGCGAACGCAGCTGCAGGACCAGGCAGAGCAGCACCCAGACGCCGAGGGTGCCCAGGATCGCGGCGGGCGCGTGCTCCCGGCCGGCCGCGAGGAGGACGACGTCGGAGACCAGCGCGCCGAGGAAGGCGAGCGCGATGCCCTGCCGGGCGGGCCACATGCCGTTCAGCCGGAACCAGCCCGCCGCCGTGACGGCCTGGAGCGCCACGAGCGGGACGACCAGGGCGTAGGTGCCGATGGCCGCGGTGCCGGACAGGAGCAGGCCGAGGAGCGCGGTGAGCGCGGCGGGCTGCATGCCCGGCTCGATGATCGGCGAGCGGCCTTCGAGGCGGGCCCGCTGGGCGTCGGTGATGCGGGCGTTGCCGGCGAGGGTGGCGGGGCCATAGGTCGGGCCGGCGACCGAGCCGGAGGCGAGGCCCGCGGCGGCCGCCGAAGCGCCGGTCGGCGCGGGAGCGGGAGAGGGAGCGGGAGAGGACGGCACGGGGGCCTCCTGGCGCGGGGCCGGGGTCTGCCAGTCGCCGTCCGCGGAGCGGCTCTCCGGCGGCAGGGGCGCGGCCCCCGCCGGAGACCCGTACGCGGAGGCGTGACCGTAGCCGTGGGCGTCGCCGCGGGCCGGGGCGCCGCCGTACCCGGAGGAGTCGCCGTAGGCGGACTGCGGGTTCCCGTAGGCGGGGACATCACCGGTCTGAGGCGGCAGGTAGGCGGTCCGGGCCGGGTCGGCGGCGGTGACCGGCCGCTGGACGCTGGTCTCCCAGGTCTGGCCCTGCCACTGCTGGGTGTACTGCTGGTGGGCCTGCGGGTCGTCGTACCCCTGCTGCTGCCCGGGCCACGCCTGCTGACCCTGCGGCTGCTGAGGCTGCGGCTGGTGACCCTGCGCCTGCTGGGGCTGCGGCTGGTGCTGCCCGGCGTGGGGGTCGTACCCCTCGTGGCCCTCGCGACCCTCGTAGCCCTGGTACCCCTCGTAACCCTGGTAGCCCTCGTAGGGGCGGCCCCCCTGATAAGAGGCGTCGTACGGCTGGTCGGTCATCTCACCCTCCTGCGAACGGCGGGAGCACCTCGACCGTGCCGCCGTCGGCCAGCCGTACCGTCTCATGTGCGCGGGTGCCCACGGGGTCACCGTCGACGAGGAACGAGCATCGCCGCAGGACACGCACGAGTTCGCCGGGGTGTCGCTCCCGCGCGGCGTCGAGCGCCCCGGCGAGCGTGGCCGCGTCGTGCGGCTCCTCGGCGACTCCGGCCGCGGCCTTGGCGGCCGCCCAGTAGCGCACCGTGACCTTTGCCATCCCGTCCCTCAAGTCAGTTCGTCACATCGAATCGGTGGTCGACACGGTGGTCGACAGGGCCCAGGCTAGCCCGCCCGTGCGACCGCCCAGTCCGCGATGCGGGCCAGCAGGGCGTCGTCGGCGGCGTGCTCGGCATGGCCCATGCCGTGCTCCAGCCAGAGTTCGCCGTGGCCGGCGGAGGCCTCGGCCAGCATGCGGGGGTGGTCGAGGGGGAAGTAGCCGTCCCGGTCGCCGTGCACGATCAGCAGCGGGGTGGGGGCGATCTTCGGGGCCGACTCGACCGGCGACGGCGGCACCGGGTCCCAGTCCCGGTGATGGATACGGGTGCGGAACCCGTAGCGGCCGACCAGCCGGCCGGCCGGGCGGGTGACCATCCAGTGCAGCCGGCGCATGGGAGCCGTGCCGCGGTAGTACCAGCGGGCCGGCGCGCTCACCGACACCACGGCGTCCACGGTCTCCCCGGGCAGGGCCGCGTGCCGCAGGACCACCGAGCCGCCCATGGAGAAGCCGACGGTCACCACGCGCGTGTGCCCGAGCGAGCGCACCCACCCGACGGCGGCGGCGAGGTCCAGCACCTCGCGGTCGCCGACGGTGGAGCGTCCGCCGGAGCGGCCGTGCCCGCGGAAGGAGAACGTGACGACGGCCCCGTGCCGGGCGAAGGCGGCCGCCACCCGGCGCAGGTGCGGGCGGTCCACGTCGCCCGTGAACCCGTGCGCGATCACGAACACCGGGCGACGGACGGGTGACCCGCAGGCGTCGTATACGACGTCACCCGGTTCGTATACGGAATCGATGGAAATCCCGTCGGCGGTGGTCAGAAACGTCCGCAATGGTGCACACCTGCCCGTCTCGGAATACGGACGAACCGTGGAACGCGCCACATGACCTGCCGGACCCCTGCTCATGTGGGCTATTCTGCTGGACAGAGGACTCGGGCAGCGCAGCCCCCGGGTCCTTTCGTGCTTTCGGAAGCGTTGTATACGAAATGGCGACCGGGTGGGAAACACCAGGTGGCCGTGGGTGTACGGCCCCCGGGAACGCGAGCAGTGCCGCAACAGCCGCAGTGCCGCACGACTCCCCCACTGCCCCCGAGGCCGCGGGAGGGGCCCCATGCAGGGACCGAGGAGGAACCAGACATATGAGTTCTCTGCTGCTCCTGACCAACGCTCTCCAGCCGTCGACGGAAGTGCTGCCGGCCCTCGGCCTGCTCCTGCACAACGTGCGGGTGGCCCCGGCGGAAGGCCCCGCCCTCGTCGACACCCCCGGCGCCGACGTCATCCTCATCGACGGCCGCCGCGATCTGCCCCAGGTCCGCAGCCTGTGCCAGCTGCTGCGCTCCACCGGTCCGGGCTGTCCGCTCATCCTGGTCGTGACCGAGGGCGGTCTCGCGGCCGTCACCGCCGACTGGGGCATCGACGACGTCCTGCTCGACACCGCAGGCCCGGCCGAGGTCGAGGCGCGTCTGCGGCTGGCCATGGGCCGCCAGCAGATCGTGGCCGACGACTCCCCGATGGAGATCCGCAACGGCGATCTGTCGGTGGACGAGGCGACCTACAGCGCGAAGCTGAAGGGGCGGGTCCTGGACCTCACCTTCAAGGAGTTCGAGCTCCTGAAGTACCTCGCCCAGCACCCGGGCCGGGTGTTCACCCGCGCACAGCTGCTCCAGGAGGTCTGGGGCTACGACTACTTCGGCGGCACCCGCACGGTCGACGTCCACGTGCGGCGCCTGCGCGCCAAACTCGGCCCCGAGCACGAGTCGCTGATCGGAACGGTCCGCAACGTCGGTTATCGATTCGTTACCCCTGAGAAGGGGGAGCGGTCCTCCGACGACGCGAAGGCCGGAACGGGCCGCCCCGCGCAGGCAAAGGCGGACGATGCGGACGACACGGTCGCCCGTGACGCCGCCGAGGTCCCGGCGGAGGCGTAGTACCCGCCGGTAGGCCCCGCGCCTGCTCGGACAGGGCGTTGCTTCCGCACAGGGAAGGTTCCGTCCGCCCTGCCCAGAGCGGGTCCATCCGCGTAGACTCCGCGCGTGGCAAAGGTGACTCGGGATGATGTGGCGCGGCTGGCGGGGACTTCGACCGCCGTCGTCAGTTACGTCATCAACAACGGACCCCGGCCGGTCGCCCCGGCCACGCGCGAGCGTGTCCTCGCCGCCATCAAGGAACTGGGGTACCGGCCCGACCGCGTCGCCCAGGCGATGGCGTCCCGGCGCACCGACCTCATAGGCCTGATCATCCCGGACGCCCGTCAGCCCTTCTTCGGCGAGATGGCGCACGCGGTCGAGCAGGCCGCCTCCGAGCGCGGGAAGATGGTGCTGGTCGGCAACACCGACTACGTCGCCGAGCGCGAGGTCCACTATCTGCGCGCCTTCCTCGGGATGCGGGTCTCGGGCCTCATCCTCGTCAGCCACGCGCTCAACGACCAGGCGGCCGCCGAGATCGACGCCTGGGACGCCCGGGTGGTCCTGCTGCACGAACGCCCCGAGGCCATCGACGACGTCGCCGTCGTCACCGACGACCTCGGCGGCGCGCGGCTCGCCGTACGCCATCTCCTGGAGCACGGTCACGCCTACGTGGCCTGTGTCGGCGGCACCGCCGAGACGCCGTCCGTCGGCGACCCGGTGTCCGACCACGTCGAGGGCTGGCGGCGGGCGATGGACGAGGCCGGGATCAGCACCGAGGGCCGCCTCTTCGAAGCGCCGTACAACCGCTACGACGCCTACCGCGTCTCCCTGGACCTGCTGTCGGGCCCCGACCGGCCGCCGGCCGTCTTCTGCTCCACCGACGACCAGGCGATCGGCCTGCTGCGCGCGGCGCGCGAGCTGCGCATCGACGTGCCCGGCGAGCTGGCGGTCATCGGCTTCGACGACATCAAGGAAGCGGCGCTCGCCGACCCGCCCATGACGACGATCGCGTCGGACCGCTCGGCGATGGCCCGCGCCGCCGTCGACCTCGTCCTGGACGACGGCCTGCGGGTGGCCGGGTCCCGGCGCGAGCGGCTGAAGGTGTTCCCGTCCCGCCTGGTCGCCCGCCGCTCCTGCGGCTGCGCATAGCCTTCGGCGGCAGGCCCCGGCGGCCTCCATGAGGCCTGTCTGAGAGGGACCGCCCGGCTTGCGGCTCGGTCCTCATCCGGGGCATACGCGGTTCTGGCGGCCTTCTCAGGGAGCACTCAGGCGGCTCTCATGGTCGGGGGACAAGCTTCTTCCATGACCGAGAGCTTCCGCCGCAGCGGCGAGTACGAGAACCCGTACCAGGCCCCGTACCAGGCCCCGTACGAGGACGCCCGGCAGTACGCCTCCACCCCCGCGTCCTCGTCCCCCGCGTCCGCCTCTCCCGTGACCCCCTCCCCGGTGGACCCGGAGTGGCCGCCCCCGCCGGCGTACCGGCCGGCCGCGCAGGCTCCGGTCGAGCCCACCGCCGTGTGGCAGACCCGGACCGCCGGCGGCGCGGGCGACGGCCACGGCGGCGGAACCGCTCCGCTCCCCCCGGTGGCCGCCGAGCCCACTCCTCCCGGGCGGAAGAAGCGCGCCCGCGGCCCGTTCGCGCTGCTCGCCGCCGTGGCGGTCGTCGCGGCCGCGATAGGCGGCGGCACGGCCTACGGCATCCAGGAGCTGACCGGCAAGGACACGGTGGTCTCCTCGTCCACCACCACCAGCGTGGTGCCGTCCAGCAAGACGGGTGACGTGGCCACCATCGCGGCGACGGTGAGCCCGAGCGTCGTCGAGGTCGGCGCCACGCTCAGCAACGGGACGTCCACCGGCTCCGGCGTGGTCATCACCGCCGACGGCGAGATCGTCACCAACAACCACGTCGTCTCCGGCGCGAACTCGATCAAGGTGACGACCAGCGACGGCAGGTCCTACACCGCGAAGGTCGTCGGCACCGACAGCAAGAAGGACCTCGCGCTGCTCAAGCTGGCGAACGCCTCGGGCCTCAAGCCGGCGACCCTGGGCAACTCCGACGGCGTGAAGGTCGGTGACACGGTCGTGGCGATCGGCTCCCCCGAGGGCCTGACCGGCACCGTCACCAGCGGCATCGTCTCCGCCCTGAACCGGGACGTGACCGTGTCCACGGGCGAGAACCAGGGCCGGCAGCAGGGCGGCGGCGGCAACTGGCCGTTCCAGTTCGGCGGCCAGCAGTTCAACGGCGACACGGGCTCCTCCACGACGACCTACAAGGCCCTGCAGACGGACGCCTCCCTGAACCCCGGCAACTCCGGCGGCGCGCTCATCGACGCCGGCGGGGACATCATCGGCATCAACTCCGCGATGTACTCGGCCGCGGCGGACTCGTCCTCCTCCGACGCCGGCAGCGTCGGCCTCGGCTTCGCCATCCCGATCAACACCGTCAAGGCCGACCTCGCCACGCTGCGGGCCGGCGGCTCCGACAGCTGAACCCACCACCGACCGAGCCAGGAGCACGTCATGATCCAGCAGGTTTCGCACCCGGTGACCGGTGTCGGCGCGGCCGACCTCGCCCTGGCCCTCGACGTGGCGTACGCGCTGCACCCGCCGACGGCGACGACCCGCGCGCCCGAGGTGGCGGCCCCGCAGCTGATGGGCCTGCGCACCACGGCGGCCCGCCCGCACCAGCGCAAGGTGCCGCTGAACCGGCTCGCGGCGATGCGCGGCTGATCGGTCCCGCGCCCGCCCCGCCCTTCACGCACGGCACGGGAACCGTGCGACGCTGAACGCACTCAGCAGATTCAGCAGGACCGGCCTCCCGTCGTCCCACCACACCCGAGGAATCCACGCCCATGAGCCCCGCCGAAGGCGACCGTGAGACCCAGCGCATCCTGATCGTCGACGACGAGCCGGCCGTGCGCGAAGCACTCCAGCGCAGCCTCGCCTTCGAGGGCTACGGCACGGAGGTCGCCGTGGACGGCGCGGACGCCCTGGAGAAGGCCGCGGCCTACCGCCCCGACCTGGTGGTGCTGGACATCCAGATGCCGCGCATGGACGGTCTGACGGCGGCCCGCCGCATCCGGGGCGCGGGCGACACCACCCCCATCCTCATGCTGACGGCCCGCGACACGGTCGGGGACCGGGTGACGGGACTGGACGCCGGCGCCGACGACTACCTCGTCAAGCCGTTCGAACTCGACGAGCTCTTCGCCCGGGTGCGGGCCCTGCTGCGGCGCAGTTCCTACGCGGCGGCCGGCGCGGGGGCCCTGGCGGACGACGAGGCCCTGACCTTCGGCGACCTGCGCATGAACCTCGCGACGCGGGAGGTGACGCGGGGCGGCCGCCCGGTCGAGCTGACCCGGACGGAGTTCACGCTGCTGGAGATGTTCCTGGCGCATCCGCGCCAGGTCCTCACCCGTGAGCAGATCCTCAAGGCGGTCTGGGGCTTCGACTTCGAGCCGTCCTCCAACTCGCTCGACGTGTACGTCATGTACCTGCGGCGCAAGACGGAGGCGGGCGGCGAGCCGCGCCTCGTGCACACCGTGCGGGGCGTGGGGTACGTGCTGCGACAGGGCGGGGCGGAGTGAACAGGGTCGTACGGCGGTTCCGGGCCCTTCCCATCCGGGCCCGGCTGTCGATGCTGGTCGCCGCCGCGGTGGCCTTCGCGGTGGCGGCGGTGTCGGTGACCTGCTGGTTCATCGTCCAGGGGAAGCTGTACGACCAGGTCAACAACGACCTGCAACGGGGCATGCGCGCACCGGAGCAGATGATCAACGCGGCGATAAACAACTGCCCGACGTCGCAGCAGGACACCAACAACCCGTACCGCAACAACTACATCCAGGTGGTCAAGGAGGACGGGACCGTCTGCGTCCTCGGCGCGTCCATCGGCAAGGTCAAGGTCACCGAGGCCGACAAGGCCGAGATCAGGACCGGCGACACCGACAAGCTCTACTTCCGCGACGGCACCGACGCGAACGGCGACGACGTGCGCGTGATGCTCCAGCCGCTGGCCACCACCACCGTCACCGGGGACACCGGTCCCAACGTCGGACTCGTCGTGGCCGTCTCCTTGAAGGGCACCAAGTCCACCCTCAACGACCTCGCCCTCATCCTGCTTCTCGTCTCCGGCGTCGGAGTGCTCGGCGCCGGCGCCGCCGGTCTCGCCGTCGCGCGGGCCGGGCTGCGTCCCCTCGACAAGCTGACCGAAGCCGTCGAGCACGTGGCCCGGACCGAGGACCTGAACGTGCGCATCCCCGTCGAGGAGGACGCCGAGGACGAGGTGGCCCGGCTCTCCCGCTCCTTCAACTCGATGACCGCCTCCCTGGCCAGCTCCCATGAGCTCCAGCAGCAGCTGATCGCGGACGCCGGGCACGAGCTGCGCACCCCGCTGACCTCCCTGCGCACCAACATCGAACTGCTCACCCGCAGCGAGGAGACGGGGCGTCCGATCCCCGCCGCCGACCGCAAGGCGCTGCTCGACTCCGTCAAGGCGCAGATGACCGAACTCGCCTCGCTCATCGGCGATCTGCAGGAGCTGTCCCGCTCCGAGGGCCAGCGCGGCGAGCGCGTGCAGGTGATCTCGCTGGAGGAGGCGGTCGAGTCGGCGCTGCGCCGGGCCAGGCTGCGCGGGCCGGAGCTGACCATCACCGCCTCGCTGGAACCCTGGTACACCCGGGCGGAACCGGCCGCGCTGGAGCGTGCGGTGGTCAACGTCCTCGACAACGCGGTGAAGTTCAGCCCCGAGGGCGGCACGGTCGACGTGCGGCTCGCGGGCGGGACGCTGACCGTGCGCGACCACGGCCCCGGCATCCCCGCCGAGGAACTCCCCTACGTCTTCGACCGGTTCTGGCGCTCGCCCAGCGCCCGCGCCCTCCCCGGCTCGGGCCTCGGCCTGTCGATCGTCGCCCGCACCGTGGAACAGGCCGGGGGCCAGGTCACCCTGGCCCGCGCGGACGGGGGCGGCACGGTGGCGACGATCCGGCTGCCGGGCGCGCCCACTCCTCCGCCGGAGGATCCCCCCGCCGGCTCGCCGGAACTTTCCTAGTGCTCCAGCAGGACTTTGCCGTCTGAACTGCGGGTTTTGCTGGGCGGCTGGAGTGTGGCGGGACTTCGATCGTGCGGGGGCCGTCTCACGGGGACCGCCCCTCGATCGCGCGACCACGCCTCAGGCAGTGACAGCGGCCGGCGACTGCTCGGCACCGGCGGCGCGTTCATCCGCTGTGTGCATCACCTCGCACCAGGGGCGGAATCGGCCGGCTTGACCGCCGGTCCGTCGCCAACTGCCGTTCATGCAGGCCCTGTTGGTCCACAGCTCGACCGGTGTGGGACGTGGGCCCGATGGACTCTCTGCGTAGGGCGCTGTGGACTCTGCGCCAACGACAGGAGGACAACCCTCGGTGCATGGTGGTGATCGCCGCGGGAGACACCCGGACAACAGCGCAAGTCACTGTCGTACAAGGTGAGTTGGTGGACAACGCCGCATTCGCACCATGTGGTTGTCCGCTGCTCGCGCCCAGCGGCCCCTGACCGACTCTACCGAGGAGAAACATGAAGTACCGATTGGCCGGGGCGCTTGCCCTGGCAGCAGCCGGCCTCCTGATCGGCGGAGGCACTTCGTACGCTGCCGACTCGGGTGTCTACACGGGCACCGGCGGCGGCTGGGCCGGATGGACCGAGAACGGCGACACCCTGACGGTGTGCGACCTGAGCTCGGACGGGTACGGGGTTCGCGGCTACATCTACACCCCCAATTCCAGCAGCGACCCGGGTAACGGCACCGTCCTCATCAAGGGCAACGACCCGAGCAACGACGGCAACTGCGCCACGTTCGCGAAGAACCTGAGCGAGTCGAGCCACATCTCGATCAAGGTCTGTGAGTACGCGGGAGACGTGGTCACTGCCTGTAGGTACACCGCCATCCGGTAGTCGAACCGGGCGGGTCCCGGCGCGCCGAGCGCTCCGGGACCCGCCCTGTCGCGTCGCCCTGCAGGCGTTGCGCACGGAGAGCGCGGCGACGCCGGGTCCTCACCCGCCGACGTGACTGCTCGATGACCGCCGATGGCGCTGCGCGGACCGTCGTCGGTCACGGAGAACGGCAGTTGAACCGACCTCGACATCCGTCACGTGAGGATCCAAGGAATGCGAACAGACGTCCTGCGAGCCGCTGTGGCCACCGCCTGCTTGGCGGTGGCCATGCTGTTGATGCCTGCGAACACCGCCGAAGCCGCGCCCGGCGACAATCCCGGAGCCCTGACCACGCTCACCTCCTCTTCGGAGCTGGCCAAGCTCCAACTGGTGGAGCATCGCGTTCCGACTTCCTCGCTCGACAACCTGGCGAACGCGATGGGCACGTCCCGCGGGGTCGACCAGGTCCTCGCCAGCGCCAACCACACGATGCGGAACGCGGCGAGCTGCTACAGCACGGAGGCCGCGGCGCTGCCGGTGAAGCCGACCGCTGAGTCCTCGTACTGCTGGGACACCGGCGACGCGGTGACACAGGACTGGCTGCCGCAGTCCGTGACATCGTCCGGAGACGCGGACAACGACGGCATGTGGGGCAACGACAAGGTCATTCTGTCCGGCTGGGGGCAGAACGGCGCCACCACCACCGACCACATGGGCCGTATCGCCTTCATCGACGCCAACAACCCCGCAGCCTTCAAGTATCGCTGGGTGCTGCCGGTCGTCCCGCTCGACGGCGGCACCGATTACCGCGCCCTCAAGACTCACCTGGGCGGCATGGTCTGGAACCAGGACAAGCTGATCGTCACGTCGTGGGAGAAGGACGCCGACAACAACGTGATGTACGTCTTCGACATGAAGCGCATCCTCCAGGCGACCGTCGACAGTTCGACGGTCGGCAAAGTGACCGGTGGATGGTCGGCGGGCGGCTACCAGTACGTCATGCCGGCCATCGGCGCCTACAGCCTCGCCGGCGGGGCCTGCAGCTCTGTCGACGACGACTCCCGGCCATGCTTCGGATCCATCTCGCTGGACCGCAGCAGCGTGCCGGACAGTCTGGTCGCCACCGAGTGGTTCTCGTCCGGCGGCACGCAGCCGGCCCGCATCTGGCGGTACGACTTCGGCTCCGACCCCGGCTACCTCGCCACGGACGCCGGCGGACACGTGAACGCGACGAAGGCGTACGAGACGAAGGCTGTCGGGCTGCAGGGGGTGCTGTCGCACAGCGCCACCAGCGGCGGCACACCGAACTTCTACGTGGCCGACGCGCGCGGCGGTGTCGGCCAGCACGGCATCCTGTGGCGGCAGAACACCAGCGGAGCCAAGGCGGCCGCCAACTGCGGGCAGGACCTCACGTATGCCTGCTGGGGCCAGCACACCGAGAGCATGTCCTACTGGTGGAGCACGGGCCGGATATGGACGCTCACCGAATGGGCGGCGGACAGCACGGGCCACTGGTCCGGCACCGACAAGGCGATTCCGCAGCGGGTGCTGTTCTCCGTGCCCCTTTCCTCTGTGGACGGAACCGTCAGCTGACACTGACGGACGCCCATGTCGCGCCTCGCAGGGCTTGGCACCGTGTCCCGCACACCACTTCTCCGGAGTGCCAGAAGTGCTCCGGGTTCGGCAACCTTCCCGTGCCGGGCGGCGACTCACCCGCAGTCAAAGCCTCCCCCCACGGAAGGGTTCGCCCCATGAGCGAGCACCGCCGCACATCGTCCGAGCCGGCCGGGACGACCGAGTCGTCCCGGCCGGCCAGGTCGGCCAGGTCCCGTCACCGCCGAGGCGGGAAGGCGCTGACGGCCGGCGTCCCCCTCGCCCTGATCGCCGCCGGGGCCCTCGGCTACGGCACGGACCTCGGCCTCTTCGGCGCGGCCGGGCAGGCGACGGCCTCCGCCGCGACCGCGACCGCGCCCGCCTGGGCCACCGCCTCCGCCGACGGCTTCGCGTCCGTCGACGCCCTCGGGCAGCACGGCACCTACGGCGGCCGGGACGGCAGGACCGTCACCGTGAGGACCCTCGCCGACCTGGAGAAGTACGCGACGGCCGCCGAGCCGTACGTCATCGTCGTCGCCGCGACGATCACCATGGACCCGGTCGGCAAGGAGATCAAGGTCCAGTCGGACAAGACGATCGTCGGCTCCGGGACCGCCGGGCAGATCGTCGGCGGCGGCTTCTTCCTCGGCCAGGGCGTCCACAACGTGATCCTCCGCAACCTGACGATCCGGGACGCCTACCAGGGCGTCTGGAACGACAAGGAGCACGACTTCGACGGCATCCAGATGGACGGCGCGCACCACGTCTGGATCGACCACAACGACATCCGGCACATGGCCGACGGACTCATCGACAGCCGCAAGGACACCACCTACCTGACCGTCTCCTGGAACAAGCTCAGCCAGGAGAACAAGGCGTTCGGCATCGGCTGGACCGACAACGTCACCGCCGACATCACGATCCACCACAACTGGATCCGCGAGACCGAGCAGCGCAACCCCTCCACGGACAACGTCGCCCACGCGCACCTGTACAACAACTTCCTGGAGGACGTGGCCGGGACGGACATCAAGTCGTCGTACGGCGACTACGCGCGCGGCCGGACCAACATGGTCCTGGAGAACTCCTGCTTCCAGGGCATGACCAACCCCGTCATCCGGGACGCCACCGCGACCCTCGTCCAGCGCGGCAACGTCTTCTCCGGCACGAGCGGCAGGAACGAGAGCGGCGGCACGGGCGCGGCCTGGGACCCGGGGACGTACTACGCGTACACCCTCGACAAGGCGGCGGACGTCCCCGCACTGCTCAAGTCGGGCGCGGGCCCACGCGGTTCGATCGGCACGGTCTCGACGGTCGCCCCGGCGGCCACGACGAAGGCGACGACGAAGGCCACAACGGAGGCGACGACGAAGGCCGCCGCCGCGACCACGCTCACCGTCGCCAAGGACGGCAGCGGGCAGTACACGACCGTGCAGGCCGCCGTGAACGCCGTCCCGGCGAACAACCCCTCGCGCGTCGTGATCGCCGTCAAGCCGGGCACGTACCGCGAGCTGGTCAAGGTGCCGTCCGACAAGCCGCACGTCACCATCCGCGGCACCGGCGGCAGCCGCAAGGACACCACGATCGTCTACAACAACGCGTCGGGCACCCCCAAGCCCGGCGGAGGCACGTACGGCACCGGCGGCAGCGCCACCGTCGCCGTCGAGGCGGACGACTTCCAGGCCCGCAACCTGACCATCGCCAACGACTTCGACGAGGGGGCCCACCAGGACATCGCCGGCCAGGCGGTCGCCCTGCGGACCGCCGCCGACAAGGTGTTCCTGGACGGCGTCATCGTCAGCGGCGACCAGGACACCCTGCTGGTGGACACCGCGTCCAAGGACAGGCTGGGCCGCGTCTACATGGCCGACTCCTATGTCGTCGGCAACGTCGACTTCATCTTCGGCCGCGCCACCGCGGTGGTCGACAGGTCGGTCATCACGCTGAAGAAGCGCTGGAACGGCACCTCGGCCGGGTATGTCACCGCCCCCAGCACCGCCGCCGGCCGCAAGGGCATCCTGATCAACGACTCCACGGTGAACGGGGACGTGTCCGACCGCAGCTTCTTCCTCGGCCGCCCCTGGCACGCCGGCGGCGACGCGAGCCTCGACCCGCAGGCGACCGTCCGCAACACCACTCTGAGCGCCGCGATCAGGACCGCGCCCTGGACCGACATGAGCGGCTTCTCCTGGAAGGACGACCGGTTCGCCGAGTACCGGAACAAGGGTGCGGGGGCCGGCGCCGCGAGCACCGACCGCCCTCAGCTCACCGACGCGCAGGCCGCCGGCCAGGAGGTCGCGGACTGGCTGGGGGACTGGACCCCCAGCCCGTCCTGACGTGACCGGCGTCGGCTACACGCCCGCCGCGTAGCCGACGCCGACCGCGGTCAGCATGACCACCGCCGAGACGGTGATCCAGACCATCGCGCCCTTGCTGGCCTTCGTCGTCGGGTCCTCGACCCACCGGTAGTGGTCCCGGGTGATCGTGGAGCGGACCGGGGCCAGCATGAGGGGCATCATGACCATGACCGCGGCGTAGAGGTACAGGGTCGCGGGCAGCGCGTTGTGCTGCGCCAGACCCCGGACGCCCAGGATGCCGATGCCGATGACCGGCATCCAGTACTGCTTCTTCTTGTACTTCGGTATCTGGATGATCCACTGCATCGCGACGAGGTTGACGACGGTCGCCGCCGCCGCGATGAGGATCCAGACGCTGGTGGACAGGGAGAGGAACATGGGCGTCCTAGAAGAGGTCCTAGAAGAGTGAGTCCCAGCCGTCGGAGATGGCGTCCCCGATACCCGACACGGAGTCACCGGCGGCGTCCCACGCCGTGGTCGCGTAGGTGACGGCGGGGCCCACCATTTCATGGCCGAGCCGCGTGGCCGTCACGGTGGCGCTCTTCAGGCCCTCCGCACCCCACTCGATCATGTGGGACATGCCCGGCACCTTGATCTTGCCGAGGACGAAGCCGCCCGTGAGGGCGCCGACCGCCAGGCCCGCGACGGAGCCGTAGAACGCGTCGGACGTCCAGCCGTCGGTGAAGCCGGTGATGACGGCCGAGCCGATGCCGGTGACCCAGGAGACGGTTCCGAACACGCCGGAGGCCACCTCGCCGAAGGGCGGCGGGATGAGCAGGCTGAGCGCGGCCGCGGTGCCGGAGACGGCGCTGACGCCGTTCAGCAGCTGGGCGAACTCCTGCCAGTCCTTCTTGCTGCCCCAGCCGTCGGGGCTGTCGACCTTGTCGCTGTCGCTGCCGGCGGAGGGGTCGACACCGTTCTGCTTGTTCTGCCTCGCCACTTCGGCCGCCTTGCGCGCGGCCTCGGCGAGCTCCTCCTTGCGCTTGGCGACCACCGTCGCGCGGGCCTCACTGGCGGCCTTCGCGGCGGCCGCGGCGTCCTTGCCCGCCGCGGCGGCGGAGGCACGGGCCGCGTTCGCCGACTCCTGCGCCTGGCTCGCGGACACGGCGGCGGCAGCGGCGGACGCCACGGCCTGGTTCGCCGAGTAGTTCGCCTGCCGGGCCGCGGTGCGGGCGGACGCGGCCGCGGTCTTCGCCTTGTCCGCGGACGCCTGCGCGTCCTTCGCGGACTGCTCGGCGGCGTCGGCGTGGGCGTCGGCCTGGGTGGCGTACTCGCGGGCCTTTTCGGCGGACGCGTTGGCCTTGTCCGCCCACTTGGCCGCCTCCGCGGACGCCTTGCGCGCGTCGGCCGCGGCCTTGGACGCCTGGTAGGCGTCCTTCTGCGCGTCCTGGGCGATCTTCGCGGCGCGCGCGATGGAGGCCCGGACGGCCGCGACGTGCGTGGCGGCGTCGTAGTCGAGCTGCGCCGTGCGGTGGCACACCGAGTTGACGAAGTCGCGGCGCATCCACGTCGGGCCTTCGAGGGCCACCTGGGCGGCCGCCTTGGTGTAGGGGCCCGCCGTGTTGAGGATGGTGAAGACGGCGACCTCGTCGTCCTGCCTGACGTTCTCGGCGTATGTGCTGAAGAACCCGTGCAGGGCCTGGGGCGAGCCGTCGTCCAGCGCGGCCTGCGCCGCCGCCGAGACCGCCTTGCCGGGCTTGCCGTTGAGGATCCTCAGGACCGAGACGCGGTTGTCCTCGGCGGCGGCCGCCGTGATCCCGGTGGTCAGGAACGCGCCCGCCGCGCCCGTGTCGGCGGCGTCCAGCGCCGTCGCGGCGGCGTTGGCGACGTTCTCGGTGGACACCTTCACCACGGCCAGGAGCGTTTCGCGGTCGTCCTGGTTCTGCGCGATCTGCCGGTCGGCGGCGACCCACGCGAGGACGTCCTCGTCGGCTCCGGCGAGGGCGTGCTCGGCGGCGTCCCGGCTCCAGGCGCCGATCGTGGTGGAGATCAGGTTCATCGCGGCCTGGCGGCCGACGGAGGCGGCCTGCGCCGCGTCCCCGGCCGCGTACGCCTTCTCGGCCTTGGCGACGAGGTCCTTGGTCGCGGTGTCGAGGGCGTCGGCCTGGGTGGCGGCCGTGCGGGCCTTCTCCCGGTCCTCCGTCTCCGCACGGGCCATCTCCCGGGCCTCGGCGAGGGACTGTTCGAGGTCCTGGGCCAGTTTCTGCGCCTCGGAGTCGCGGGCGGCCTTCTCGACGGCCTCGGCGTCCTGGACGGCCTTCACCGCGGCCTCGGCCGCCGTGACCGACTCGGCGGCCCACTTGGTGGCCGTGGCGGCGTACTCGGCCGCCTTGACGGCGCCGTCCGCCGCCGCCTTGGCGGCCTTCGCCGCGTTCTCGGCGTGCGTGGCGGCGGAGTTGGCCGCGTCGCGGGCGGCGGCCGCCGCCTGCGCGGCGGTGGTGGCCAGCGACTGCGCGGTGTTCGCGGCGTTGGTGGCGCGGGCCGCCTGCGCGTCGGCCTCGGCGGCGGCCGCCCTGGCTGCGGCGGCCTCGCCCTGGGCGGCGCCCGAAGCGGCGGCGGCGGTGGCGGCGGCCTGGGCCGCGGCGGCGGAGTCGCGGGCCGCGCCGGCGGCGGCGGAACCGGCGGCCGCGGCCTGGTGGGAGGCGGTCGCCGCGGCATCGGCCGCCTTGGCGGCCGTGCGGGCCTGGCTCGCCGCCTTGTTCGCCCCGTCGGCGGCCAGCCGGGCGGCCTTGGCCTTGGTGGCGTCGTTCGCCGCGGCGACGGCGGCGGAGTAGGCGGCGGACGCGGCCCGTCCGGCGGTCGCCGCCGCCTGCGCGGCCGCGGTGGCGGCGTACGAGGCGCGGCGGGCCGCGGAGTGCGCGGCCGCGGACGCCTGGACGGCGGTGCGCGACGCGGCGGCGGCTCCCTGCGCGGCGGACGCGGCCTTGCGGGCCGCCTTGCCCGACTTGAGGACGTCGTCGCGGGCCGCGTCGGCTTCCGAGGCGGCCTCCTCGGCGGCCTTCCTGGCCTGGGCGGCGGCCTCCTTCGCCTTGGCGGAGGCGACGGCGGCCCGGTCCGAGGTGAGCTGGGCCCGCCGGCCCTCGCGTTCCACGATCGCCACCAGCTGCTCGATGGTGGCGGTCTCCTGGTCACGGGCGCGCGCGATGTACTGACCGGTGTTCAGGAACCAGTGGATCGCGGACGGGCTGCCGTCGTTCAGGGCGCGCTCGGCGTACTTCTTCACCTCCGGGGAGGCGGTGGCGAGGATCTTGAAGACCTCGGCCTGCTCGTCCTCCCGGCGGGCGGTGATCTGGGTGTTCAGCAGGAAGTCGGTCAGGGCATCGCCGGTGCCGCTGTCCAGGGCCTTCTGCGCCTCGCGCTTCACGCCGACGCCGCCGCTGTTCAGGATGGTCAGCGTGGTGACGCGCAGGTCCTCCAGCTCGGCCGTCCTGAACCCGCCGGACAGGAAGGCGGCGACGGCGTCGTCGCCGGCGGTGAGCGCGGCGGCCGCGTCGCGGGCGACGCCCTTGCCGGTGGCGGGCAGCGCCTTGAGGACGGCGAAACGATTGTCCTCGGCGGTGGCGCTGGGCAGGTCCGCGGTCAGGAAGCGGGCGACGTCGGCGGTGGAGCCGGTCAGCGCCCGGTTCGCCGCGCTCTTGACGGACCGTCCGCCGATCTTCCACGCGGTGACGACTCTCGCGCGGTCGGTGTCCGGGAGGTGCGGGAGCCTCGGCAGCTCCGCGGAGCCCGCGGCGGCGGTGGCGGCGGCCGCGAGGGCCCGGGAGGGCGCCGCGAGAGAGACCGCGGTGGCCGCGGTGGCGGCACCGGCGACGGTGAGAAGCCGGCGCCTGCTCCAGTACGTGGTTTCCAAGAATCCCCCATGGATATGCACCCGGGCCTGCGCCCTGGTCAGGGGCGGGCCGCCGGGTGTCGTCGGCTGAAGCCGTGCGGGGCCCGTGCCGGCGCGGCACGGGCCGGCGGGCCCCGGGTGCACGCGGCGGCCGCTGCCGCACGTGGCTGTTGCAGGGGTGAACTTATGTGATCCGTGTGTAAGTTGACCAGGCCTCAGTTACGCGGTGAAGGAATGACAAAGGCCACACGGCCGAATGTCGGCTTTCGCACGGAAACCGCCGGTTCAAATCGATGGCGCACCACCCACACGGCTGTTTGAATGCACCGGCCCCGGGGGCCGCCTGACCCGTGGTCACACACCGGGCGCCCTCCCAGCGCTCCTCAGGCGGCGCAGGGGCTCGACCCACCCTTCCCTAAAGGGAACGCAAAGAGCACGCAAGGCAACTGTCATCAGGGGGACCACCATGAAACACGCACGGCGGATCATCGCCACCGGTGCGGCCGCCGCGGCCTGCGTCGGCGCGGTCGTCTTCACGTCGGCCCACGGCGCCTCCCACCACACGCCCGCCGGCCACGCCTCCGCCGCCCACGCGGCCCCGGTCGTCGACGACGCGCCCGGCTACCTGGTCGAGGACTTCAACTACCCGGGCGCCGCCGCCATCAAGGCGCAGCGGGGCATCACGCTGAAGCGCGGCGACGGCCACATCACGCTCGCCGACTGCGCCTCCGGCACCGGCCTGATGGAGGTGTACTCGCGCAGGAGCGAGAAGGTCTGCTTCCGCGCCACCGGCGCCTCCGGCCACCTGACCCTGGAGATCCCCTCCGTCTACGGCGTGAAGGGCGAGGCCGACCACGAGGCCGCCGTACAGCTCACCACCGACGGCGCCACGCAGAACCTCGACGTCGGCAAGGGCGAGTGGAAGGCGGCCGGCGAGGCCGCCGACCCGGACGGGCGCGACTTCGTCCTGGTCGAGATACGCACCAGCAAGTAACACCGAAACGGGGAAGACGACCACCATCATGACGACAACAGGCAGGCGCTCCACCGCGCTCGCAGCTCTCGTGACCGCCGCCGTCATCGGCGCACCGGCCCTCTCCGCGCATGCCGTCTCCGGCAAGCCCGAGACCGACACCAGCCACGCCTACACCGCCCGCCTCGACATCGGCGACGGCGCCAAGGCGTGCTCCGCGGCCCTGATCGCCCCTCAGTGGCTCGCCACCTCCGCGTCCTGCTTCGCCGACAACCCGGCCGAGTCCGTCAGGATCCCCGCCGGGGCGCCGAAGCAGAAGACCACGGCGACCATCGGACGCACCGACCTCACCACCACCGCCGGCGTCGTCCGCGAAGTGGTGCAGCTCGTCCCGCGTGACGACCGCGACCTGGTCCTGGCCCGGCTGTCCGCGCCCGTCGCCGGCATCGCCCTGCCCGGCCTCGCCGCCACCGCGCCGGCCAAGGACTCCGCCGTGTCGATCACCGGCTACGGACGCACCAAGGACGAGTGGGCGCCGCTGAAGCTCCACGGCGACAGCTTCCTCGTCGACCAGGTCGGCGCCACCGACCTCACCGTCCACGGCGCCTCCGGCGCGGCGATCTGCGCCGGCGACTCGGGCGGGCCCGTGTTCACCTCCGCCGGCCTGCTCGGCGTCGCCTCCCGCTCCAACCAGGGCGGCTGCTTCGGCACCGACGCCGCGCAGACCTCCACCAGCGGTGTCGTCACCCGCACCGACGACATCGCCGCCTGGGTCAAGTCCACCGTCGAGTCCGCCCCGTTCGCCGACTTCAACGGCGACGGCGTCGAGGACACGGCCGTCGGCGACCCCAAGGCCGTCATCGGCGGCGACGCCGAGGCCGGCGCGGTCCACGTCGTCTACGGCGGCGGCAAGGGCACGGCCGAACTGGACCAGGACCAGGCCGTGGTGCCCGGCGGCGCGGAGGCCGGCGACCGCTTCGGCTACGCCTTGGCCACCGTCGACTACAACAAGGACGGCTACACCGACCTCGCCGTCTCCAGCCCGTACGAGGACGCCGACTCCATCGCCGACGTCGGCATGGTCTCCGTGATCTACGGCTCCCCGAACGGCCTCGGCAACGGGCGCGCCTCCGACAACTACGCCCAGGGCGAGGGTACGGGCGGGCTGAAGGGCGCGGCCAAGGAGAAGGGCGACACGCTCGGCTACTCCCTGGCCGCGGGCATCACCCGCGACGACGAGCCCTACATCGTGATCGGCGACCCGGGCGAGGACGTCGGCTCCGTCGTCGACGCGGGCTCCGTGGTGTACGTGCACGGCAACACCAACGTGTACCTCTCGCAGGACGCAGGGCTACCCGGCTCCCCCGAGGCCGGCGACAGGGTGGGCACCGCCGTCGCGGCCGACATGACCAACATCGTGATCGGCATACCGGGCGAGGACATCGGCGACAAGGCCGACGCGGGCGGCCTCGCCGTCCTGACCCACAACCTGGGCCCGAACGGCAAGCCGATCGTGCGCGCGGGCATCGACCAGGACCTCGACAAGATCTCCGGCGGTGCGGAGAAGGGCGACGAGATGGGCAAGTCCGTCGCCATCGTCCCCAAGGGCACGAGCGACGACTCGATCATCGCCGTGGGCGCCCCGGGCGAGTCGATCGTCCCGTCCGGCAGCACCACGAACGTGGCGAACGCCGGAACCGTCTTCGTCCTCGACTTCCCCGCCAAGAGCGACTGGAAGCAGCAGACGGTGATCAACCAGGACCAGGCGAACGTCGCGGGCGGCGTCGAGACCGGCGACCGGTTCGGCGAGAGCCTCGCCGCCGTCAACCTCGCCCCCGGCAAGGCCACGCCGGGCTGGGCGGACCTGCAGCTCGCGGTGGGCGTTCCCGGCGAGTCCCAGGGCACGGTGGCCGGCGCGGGCTCCGTGCAGACCTTCTCCCTGGTGGGCGCGCCCGGCGACCACGACGACGTCCTGTACGCCGGTTACCACAAGGTGCCGGGCACGCCGGGCGCCAACCAGCACATGGGCCAGTACATCGCCGCGTCCCCGAACCATGTCTCCATCGGCATGCCGAACGGCCCGCAGGCCGGCGGATCGGTCTACCAGGTGCCGTGGAACAACGTGCTCTCGCACGCGAGCAGCGCCGACGCGGACGAGAACGTCACGGTGCTCCGGCCGGGCGCGGGCGGCATCCCGGCGGGCGGAAAGGCGTTCGGCTGGGTCATCCAGTGACCTGCCGCACCGCACGACCGACCCGCTGAACAGCACGACCGGGCAGGAACACAGGCCCTTGCACGACGAGGCGGCCGCGTCGGTGACGCGGCCGCCTCGTCGTCCCGGAGGGGGCGGGTGCTACTGCACGATCGTGATCCGGTTCGCCGTCGGCGGGGCCAGCGGGCCCGAGGCGGAGGAGCCGGCCGTCAGGTACTGCTCCAGGGCGGTCAGGTCGTCGGCGCCGACCAGGTCGTTCGTGCCCAGGCCCAGCGTGGTGAAGCCGTCGCCGCCGCCCGCGAGGAAGCTGTTGGTCGAGACGCGGTAGGTGGCGGCCGGGTCGATCGCCAGGCCGTCGAGCCTGATGGAGTCCGTGACGACGCGGTCGGCGCCGCTCTTCGTCAGGTCCAGCGTGTACGTCAGGTTGGCGGACGGCTGCAGGATCTTCGGCGCGCTCGCGTTCGCCCCGCTCACCTGCTCCTTGAGGACCTGGACCAGCTGGGCGCCGGTGAAGTCCTGCAGGTTCACGGTGTTGGAGAAGGGCTGGACGGTGAAGCCCTCGGCGTAGGTCACCACGCCGTCGCCCTCAGCGCCCTTGGCCGCGTAGGTGAGGCCGGCCCGCACGCCGCCCGGGTTCATCAGCGCGAGGTCGGTCCCCGGGTCGAGCTTGCGGCCGTACCAGAGCTGGGCGTCCGCGATCAGGTCGCCCATGGGCGACTCGGTGCCCGTGTTGGGGACGTCCGCGGAGATGTAGCCGATCGCCCGGTTGCCGACGGGGGCCGCCAGGGTGTTCCACTTGCTGATCAGCTCGGTCATGTCGGGCGCCTTGGCGACGGTCCGGGTGACCACGTGGTTCGCCGACCTGACCGCCGTGCGCGCGATGTCGCCGGTGTAGCGGTCGTACGTCAGCGTGGTGTCGGTGTACAGACGGCCGAAGGACGCGGCCGAGGTGACCGTGCGCGGCTTGCCCGAGGGGTCCGGGATCGTGCAGGCGTAGGCCGCGTGCGTGTGGCCCGTCACCAGCGCGTCCACCGCCGGGGTGACGTTCTTCGCGATGTCGACGATCGGGCCCGAGATCCCGGCGCCCGGGCCCGGCGAGTCGCAGTTGTAGTTGTACGCCCCCGAGGCCGGCAGACCGCCCTCGTGGATCAGCGCCACGATCGACTTCACGCCCTGCTTCTGCAGCACCGCGGCGTACTTGTTGATCGTCTCGACCTCGTCCTTGAACTTCAGGCCCTTGACGCCCTCGGCGGAGACGACGCCGGGGGTGTCCTCCAGCGTCACGCCGATGAAGCCGATCTTCACGTCCTTCTTCTTCCAGACCCAGTACGGCTTCAGGATGGGCCGGCCGGTCTTCTCGTTCAGGACGTTGGCCGCCAGGTACGGGAAGTCGGCGCCCCCGAACTTCTTGTCCGTGTAGCAGCCGGCCGTCGGGTGACAGCCGCCGTTCTGCAGCCGGGCCAGTTCCTTCGCGCCCTCGTCGAACTCGTGGTTGCCGACGGAGGTGACGTCCAGGTCGAGCTTGTTCAGCGCCTCGATGGTGGGCTCGTCGTGGAACAGGCCCGAGATCAGCGGGGACGCGCCGACCATGTCGCCGCCGGCCGCCGTGATGGAGTACTTGTTGCCCTTGCGGGCCTCACGCAGGTGCGTGGCCAGGTACTCCACACCGCCCGCGTCGATCGTCTTCGTCGTGCCGTCCGCCTGCAGCTCCGTGACACGGCCCGAGGAACCGGACGGCGGTTCGAGGTTGCCGTGCAGGTCGTTGAAGGACAGCAGTTGCACGTCCTGGTAGCGGCTCGGCAACGGCTTGCCGTGCCTGCCGTCGTGGGCGTCCGCCGGGAGCGCGGCGGCAAGGGCACCGGCGGTGGCGAGAACCGCGGAGGCCGCGACGAGTCGGTACGAACGGTTTCGGCCGCGTCTGTCGGTCCGGTGCGGCTGGGCAGTGGCTGGCATGCGCCCCCCTGTGGTCGGCTGGGAATAGGTGGCTCCCGTCCGGCGCAGCCTAGGGTCAACGCGCGTAGCGCGACAGGGGGTTCGTGGTTACATCCTGGTTTCCCTTTGCCCTCTCCTTTGCCCCCACTTTGCGGCGTCCGCCCCTTACCCTCGTACGCATGACCAGCGACGACATCGCACGGATCCCCGGCTCCCGATCCATCGAGACCTACTCCGAGCTCACCCCCGCACAGGCCGCGGCCGTCCTCGAACTGCTCGCGGCGGCCGCCCGGACGGACGGCCAGCAGGCGGTCTCCGAACAGGGCCGGCTGCAGCTGCGCGGAGGCCCCCGTGACGGCGTCCGTCATCTGGTCCTCACCTTCGACGGCGAACTCGTCGGATACGCCCAGCTGGAGGACACCGACCCGGTCGAGGCTCCCGCCGCCGAACTGGTCGTCCACCCCTCCCACCGCGGGCACGGGCACGGCCGGGCGCTCGGCTCGGCCCTGCTCGCCGCCTCCGGCAAGCGGCTTCGGGTGTGGGCCCACGGCGGCCACTCCGCCGCCCGGCACCTCGCCCAGGTCCTCGGGCTGACGCTGTTCCGCGAACTGCGGCAGATGCGGCGGCCGTTGACCGGCCTCGAACTGCCCCAGCCGGTGCTGCCCGCGGGCGTCGGCGTGCGCGCCTTCGTGCCCGGCCAGGACGACTCCGCCTGGCTCGCCGTCAACGCGGCCTCCTTCGCCCACCACCCCGAACAGGGCTCCCTCACCCAGCGCGACCTGGACGACCGCATGGCCCAGCCCTGGTTCGACCCCGCCGGCTTCTTCCTCGCCCACCGCGGCGAGCAGCTCGTCGGCTTCCACTGGACGAAGGTCCACGCCGAGGAACAGCTCGGCGAGGTGTACGTCCTCGGCGTCGCCCCCGGCGCCCAGGGGGGCGGCCTCGGCAAGGCCCTCACCACCATCGGCCTGCGCCATCTCGCGGCGCAGGAACTGCCCACGGCGATGCTGTACGTCGACGCCGACAACAAGGCGGCCGTGTCGGTGTACGAACGACTGGGCTTCGTCACACACGAAACGGACCTGATGTACCGCTCGGAGACGTGATGCACCGCCGCCGACAGCGGCCCCGGCCCACCGGCCACGGTCAGCGGCCGGCAGAGAAGGGAACGCCGCGCTCGCGACGCCGGTGACCGCGGCGGCTCCCCCGACTCCTCCTCGGTTCCGCTTCTCCTACTCCTCGCACTTCTCCGCCTCCTTGGGCACCTCGACACCCAGCAGCCTCGCGGCCTGCGCGGTCGTCGTCCTCGCGGACGTCAGTTCCGTCCAGTGAGCCTTGACGCGCGCCGTCATCGCGGCACGAGGACGCTCCAGCAGTTCCCGGATCACCGTCGTCTGCGGGCCCGTCAGGCTCAGTCCGTTCGTCGGGGCCAGGACCTGGCCCGGGCCGCTGACGCTGTCGCTCAGCCGCACGTTCCGGAAGGTGTCCATCGGGGTGGGGTCCGTGCTCAGGACCAACCACATGACGGTCACCGCGCGGGCGTCGTCGCACAGCTCCTGCGTCGTCATGTCCTCCGAGCCCCCGACCAGGACCGTGGCGGCGCCGACGGCGAACTCGGGGACTCGGTTGCCGCCCCAGCGCGTGCCGACGGTCACCTCGCCCGGTGTGGAGGAGGGGTCGAGGGCGCTGTCGACCTCCACCTGGTCGCCTATGCCGATACGTTGACGGACCGTCAGACTGACCTGGGCCGCCGCGCCTCCGGCCGCGGACCGGACGCGGCCGACGACCTCGGCCCAGTCGGACCGCACACCGCTCCACTCGTCGAACGAGCAGTACGTCGAGCGGCCGTGCTTTGTGCACGACTGGACCTTCTGCGGAGTGTCGGCCGCCGTCCTGCGGGCCGCATCCAGCCCCTTCGTGTCAAGCGAGAACTGGCCGACCGCGCCGGCCGCGGTGACCGCGAGCGCGAGGACGGCAGCCGCCTTGACGGCCCGGGTGCGGCCCCCGGACCGCAGGAGTGCCACGCAGGCCAGCACGGCGCACAGGCCCGTCGCATACAGCGCGTGCCAGCCGGCGGGACGGCCGAGCAGATCGGTGGGTACCGGGTCGCCGCCGGTCTGGGCGGGGAAGAGGACCGGCGAGAGCCAGCCCTCCCGTCCGCCCTCGTCCCCCGCTGCGGAAGCGACGACGATGAGCAGGTAGAAGGGGATCGTGGCCAGTATGGGAACGAAGGGGAAGGGGAGCAGAACGGCCAGCAGCACCCCCATGACACCGGCCAGCAGCACGGTCAGGGGTCCGATGGCCAGCTCCCCCACCGAACCGTGGCCGATCGCGCCCGGCTTCAACGCCTCCCGGCCGAACGCCCCCACGACGACGAGCGCGGTGAGCACCGCGTACGGGATCACCGACAGCACATGGGCCAGGGTGCGCCGCCACGGCTCCATCGCCAGGACGTCGAACTGCTGCACCGTGTTGCTCTTCCGGGAACGCAGCACGGCCGCGTTGCAGCAGATGAACACCGCGACGGCGAACAGCAGAGGTTCCATCTGGGTCTGCCGGTCGACCGTGTTGAGGACGGGGTAGTCGTCCATGCCGTCCCGGCCCATGAGCCGCAGGGCGACGTAGCCGACGTAGAGGGCGAAGGTGAGCAGCATCGGGGCCTGCAGAAGCAGTTCGCGGGCCTCGAAGCGGGCGAGGGCGAGGACTCCTCGGGCACGGTGGCCCTCGGGAGGGGGCCCGGCGGGCGCGTACGCCGGCTCGTTGATCGCCGGAGTCGCCGTGCTCATACCGCCACCGCCGCGTCGTCGCCGTCGCCGTCGCCGTCGCCGTCGAGGACGAGGAGATAGCCGTCCTCCAGGGAGGGTTCGAGGAGATCGGCGCCCTTCGGCGGGTCGCCGACGTTACGGAAGGCGCCCGTGCCGGTGCGCCAGCCGGCCCGTGCACTCGGATCGCGTTCCGTGCTGCTCCAGACCCGGCCCGCCGCACGGGCGGTCAGCTCGGCCGGGGCGCCCTCGAAGCGGACGTGGCCCCGATCCAGCACCACGACACGGTGGCAGAGCATCGCCACGTCCTCCGTCTGGTGGGTGGACAGCAGCACCGTGCGGCCCTCGCCGGCCTGGGCGATCAGCTCACGGAAGTGCATGCGCTGTTCGGGGTCGAGGCCGACGGTCGGCTCGTCGAGCACCAGGAAGCCGGGGTCGCCGACGAGCGCGGCGGCCAGGGCGACACGCTGGCGCATGCCGCCGGACAGCCGCTTGAGGCGCTTACCGCGCACGTCCGAGAGGTTGACGGCCTCCAGTACGCGCCGCACCTCGCGCAGCCGGGCGGCGCGGTCGGTCAGCTCCTTGAGGATCGCCACGTAGTCGACGAAGTCGAAGGCCGTGAAGTCCGGATGAAACCCGGGGTTCTGCGGGAGATAGCCGAGCGTGCGGCGCAGCGCGAGACGCCCGGAGGCGGTGCCGGGGTCATGGCCGAGGGCGGTGACCCGCCCGCCGTCGGGCGGGACGGCCGTGGCCAGCACCCGCAGCAGGGTCGTCTTGCCCGCGCCGTTGGGACCGAGCAGGCCGGTGACGCCGTGCCCCAGCCGCAGTGAGACCCCGTCCAGGGCCCGGGTCCCGCCGAAGCGCAGGGACAGGTCGGCGGCCGTCACGGTGGCGGCGCCCGAGGCGACCCGGCCGCTGTGTCCAGGGACGGGTCCGGAAGCGGATGCGGTGGTCATGTGCGTCTCCTGGAAATCCGGTTGTCGTTGGGGGGCGGGCGCGAGGCCGCCGGGACGCCGGTTCATACGACACCGCCGTCGTGGAAGCCGCCCAGGGGGCGCGCGTCGAATCGGTCCCGGCCCTGGTACAGCAGCAGGGCGGCGAGGACCGCCACCCCCGCCGCGGCCGCCTGGCCCACCGCCGTGAAGGGAGCGAGTGTGCCGTGTGCCTGCGTCTGGATCTTGGCCACGGTCAGCAGCGCCAGCCACCCCACGCCGACCAGGGCGGGCGCGAGGACCGGACCCAGCCGGGTGCTCAGCGCGAGCCCCGTCCCGGTCAGGGCGAGCGCCGGCAGCAGCCAGGCCAGGGCCGGCAGCCCGTACCCCGGAAGGGCCAGCGTCGCCGCGCCGTCGCAGACCAGACCTGCGGTGAGCACCGCCACCGTGCGGATCATGAGCAGCCGGAATCCGTGCAGGGGGGCGACGACCGCCATCTCGTACGTCGGGTCGAGGGAGGGGCCGTACGACAGGGCGACCCCGGTGAGCGGGAGCAGCGGGGCCAGCACGAGGAACAGCGTCGGCTGATCTGCCACGCGCACCGCCAGGACCGTCATGACCAGCAGGAACAGCACCGACAGCAGCCAGGAGCGACGCAGTACCGGTGTGGCCGCGAGCAACCGCGCGGTGTGGTCGGCCACGCCGAGCCGTACCAGCAGCCGCTCGACCGGGCTCGGCCGCGGCGCGTCCAGCTCGGCGTCCAGCCGTTCCCAGGCGTCGTCCAGCGCGACCGGGTCGGCGGCCGCGGCGAGCCGCGCCCGGCACGGGGCGCACCCGGTGAGATGGGCGTCGGCGGACCACAGCAGGGGTGGTGCCAGCTCTCCCTGCGCGTAGAGCCGCAGGTCGTCTTCCGCCACGTGCCACGTCATGCCGTGACCTCCCTCGACTGCTCGTCGCCCACGCGGGCGCGCAGGCCTGCTCCGCACACGTACCGCCTCATGCCAGCGCCTCCCGCAGTTGCTTGCGGGCGCGCAGGGCCCGCGTCTTGACGGTGCCGGGCGGGATGCCGAGCAGAACGGCCGCCTCCCGCGTGGTGAGCCCGTCGAGGACGGTGGCCTGAAGAACGGCCCGCAGCTCCGGCGAGAGGCGGACGAGGGCCCCGGCGAGGTCACCGTGCTCCACCCCCGCGAGCACGCGTTCCTCCGCCGAGGCCTCGTCGCGGTGGCGCAACCGGGCCAGCGTCTGACGCAGCCGGCCGCGCGCGCCGTCACCCCGCAGGGCGTCGACCAGGCGACGGGCGGCGATGCGCCACAGCCAGCCGGCCGCATCGGCAGAGCCCTGCTCGCGGTGGCGCGCGGTCCCGCGCCACACGGCGAGAAACGTCTCCTGGACGACGTCGTCGACTATCCCGGCGTCCGCGCACCGGCCGCGCATGCGCGCGGTCAGCCATGGGGCGTACCGCCGGTACAGCTCCTCGAAGGCATGACGGTCCCGGTCTGCCGCGATGGCCCGCAGCAGCTCTCCGTCGCTTCTCGTTTCGCTCACATCTCCTCATCGGACGAGCCCCGTCGATCGGTTCACGATTCGGCCCACCACCATTTCGGACCCGCCCCCACCCGCCCGCGCGCCCCCTCCACCTGCTGGCACGCCCTTCCCCACACCTGCTCGCACCCCGTTCATCCACCTCTCCAAGCCCCGTCCCCGCCCCCAGCCGTCCTCACCGCTCCGCGCCCCGCCCGCGCCCCGTCCTTCGCCGCCACGCCCCGGCCCCGCCCGACCCCCGCGAGCCGCCCCCCGATATCCCGCACGCCATGTCTCCGTAACCATCGGTTAAGACGACCTTGCGAGGCTCGGCGAATGAAGCCCGCCGTGCCCGAGCCTTCGCCGCCTCCCGAGGGAATCCAGCCCCACGGAGGCTCCGCCGCGATCCCGCCCGCACGTTCCGACGCGCCTGTCACGCCCTTCGCGCGGAAGAATGGGTACATGAGCCAGTCAGACACCCAGGCCGAGGTCCAGCACGCGCAGCCCTCCGTGGGCTCCATAGCCGCGCACCGCCCGCACACCGTGGCTGCCGTCGTCTCCGATCTGGAGCCCGACATCGACGCCGACCTCGACACCTACGAGGAGGCGCCCTACGACGGGCCAGAACTCCCACAGGGACGTTTCCTCGACCGGGAACGCAGCTGGCTCGCCTTCAACGAGCGCGTCCTGGAGCTCGCCGAGGACCCGAACACGCCCCTCCTGGAGCGGGCCAACTTCCTCGCGATCTTCGCCAGCAACCTGGACGAGTTCTTCATGGTCCGGGTGGCCGGTCTGAAGCGCCGCATCGCCACCGGCGTCGCCACCCGCTCCGCCTCCGGCCTCCAGCCGCGCGAGGTGCTGGAGATGATCTGGGCCCGCTCGCGCGAGCTCATGGCCCGGCACGCCGCGACCTACCACGAGGACATCGCCCCCGCCCTCGCGGAGGAGGGCATCCACCTGGTCCGCTGGAGCGAGCTCACGGAGAAGGAGCAGGCACGCCTGTTCACCCTCTTCCGGCACCAGATCTTCCCGGTCCTGACCCCCCTCGCCGTGGACCCCGCGCACCCCTTCCCGTACATCTCGGGTCTCTCGCTGAACCTCGCGGTCGTCGTGCGCAACCCGGTCAGCGGCCACCGCCACTTCGCGCGCGTCAAGGTGCCGCCGCTGCTGTCCCGCTTCCTGGAGAGCTCTCCCGGCCGCTACGTCCCCATCGAGGACGTCATCGGCGCCCACCTCGAGGAGCTCTTCCCGGGCATGGAGGTGCTGGAGCACCACGCCTTCCGGCTCACCCGCAACGAGGACCTGGAGGTCGAGGAGGACGACGCCGAGAACCTCCTGCAGGCCCTGGAGAAGGAGCTCATGCGGCGCCGCTTCGGGCCGCCGGTGCGCCTGGAGGTCGAGGAGTCCATCGACCGCGAGGTCCTCGACCTGCTGGTGCGCGAGCTGAAGATCTCCGAGGCGGAGGTCTACCCGCTGCCCGGCCCGCTCGACCTCACCGGCCTCTTCCGCATCCACGGTCTCGACCGGCCGGAGCTGAAGTACAAGAAGTTCATCGCCGGCACCCACCGCGACCTCGCCGAGGTCGAGTCCTCGTCCCCGCCGGACATCTTCGCCGCCCTGCGCAACCGGGACGTCCTGCTGCACCACCCGTACGACTCCTTCTCGACGTCCGTGCAGGCGTTCCTGGAGCAGGCGGCCGGCGACCCGGACGTCCTCGCCATCAAGCAGACCCTGTACCGCACCTCGGGCGACTCGCCGATAGTCGACGCGCTCATCGAGGCCGCCGAGTCCGGCAAGCAGGTCCTCGTCCTGGTCGAGATCAAGGCCCGGTTCGACGAGCACGCCAACATCAAGTGGGCGCGCAAGCTCGAGGAGGCCGGCTGCCACGTCGTCTACGGCCTCGTCGGTCTGAAGACGCACTGCAAGCTGTCGCTGGTGGTCCGCCAGGAAGGCGACACGCTGCGGCGCTACTGCCACGTCGGCACCGGCAACTACCACCCGAAGACGGCCCGGCTCTACGAGGACCTCGGTCTGCTCACCGCCGACCCGCAGGTCGGCGCGGACCTCTCCGACCTCTTCAACCGGCTCTCCGGCTACTCCCGCCGCGAGACCTACCGCCGCCTCCTGGTCGCACCCAAGTCGCTGCGCGACGGCCTGATCTCGCGCATCGACAAGGAGATCCAGCACCACCGCGCGGGACGGCCGGCGCATGTACGCATCAAGGTGAACTCGATCGTCGACGAGGCCCTCATCGACTCCCTCTACCGGGCGTCGCAGGCGGGCGTGCCGGTCGACGTGTGGGTGCGCGGGATCTGCGCGGTGCGCCCGGGCGTCCCCGGCCTGTCCGACAACATCCGGGTCCGCTCCATCCTCGGCCGCTTCCTGGAGCACTCCCGGGTCTTCGGCTTCGGCAACGGCGGAGAGCCCGAGGTGTGGATCGGCAGTGCCGACATGATGCACCGCAACCTCGACCGCCGTATCGAGGCCCTGGTCAGGGTCACCGACCCGGGCCACCGTGCGTCCCTGAACCGGCTGCTGGAGACCGGCATGTCCGACGGGACCGCCTCATGGCACCTCGGCCCGGACGGCGAATGGACCCGGCACTCGACCGACACGGACGGCGCCCCCCTGCGCAACGTCCAGGAGATGCTCATAGACGCCCGGAGGCGCCGGCGTGGCACAGCGACACCATGACCTGACCGGCCCCGCGGCCGGGCCCGCGACGACGGGGGACGCCCTCGCGGGCTACCTCCGGGACCAGGCCACGGAGTTCCTCCGCGCGCTGCGCCTGCACCGGGAGTCGGGGGGCGCCGCGGCGCACCACTCGTCGCACGCGGGCGGCCCCGCCGGCCGGGCGCAGCCGCGCGCGGGCGACGACGGCACGGCGGGCGGACCGCCCCAGGACCGGACGGACGCGGTGCGCGCCCTGCGCCGCTCGGCCCGCCGCATCAGCGGCAGCCTGCACACCTTCCGCCCCCTCCTGGACCCCGCGTGGTCGGAGGACATCCGGCCCGAACTGGCCTGGCTGTCGGGCACGCTGGCGCTGGAGCACGCGTACGGGGCCCGGCTGGAGCGACTGCTGCTGGCGCTGAACCGGCTGTCGGGCTCGACGCCCGCCCTGCCCGCCCCACCCTCCGCGCCCGCGCCGATGCCGATGCCGGTACCGCTCCAGACCCAGACACAGCTACAGACGCCGACCCAGACGCAGACGCAGGTACAGACGCAGACACACGTACAGCCGCAGGTGCAGAGGCAGACGGGCGGCGCGGCCGGTCAGGCCCTGGGCGGCGGCGGCCGTGCCGGCGCCCACCCGGCAGCCCCGGACCGCGGCCACCTCACCGTGGGCGCGGCGAAGGCCGGCGCCCTCCTGGACCGTCAGCTCACCCTCGCCCGCACCCGGGCCCACTCCACCGCGCTGCAGGCCCTCGGCTCCGCCCGGTTCCACGCCGTCGCCGACAAGGTCGCCGTCCTCGCCAGCGAGGTCCCCCTCACGCCCGCCGCCGCCACCGCCGATCTGCGTCCCCTGGCCCGAGCCGCGGAGGAGCGCCTCGCCGACGCGGTCACGGCGCTTCCGCTCCGCACCGCGGGCAGCCCGTACAACGCGGAGGCCCTGATCCACGGCCTCTCCTCGGATCCGGCCCCGCACCCGCAGGACGCGCCCTGGCACCAGGTCCGCCTGCTCCTGCGGCTGCACCGGTACGCCTGCGAGGTCGTCCACGGCAGCGACGCCCCCCTGGACGTCCGGCTGCTCACCGCGGGCCAGGCCCTCGACCGGCACCGCGACGCCTCGGAGGCGGCGTCCGCCGCGGCGCAGGCGGCCCGCACCCCCCGGATCGCGCCCGCGACCGCGTACGCGCTCGGCGTGCTCCACGCCGACCAGCGCCACGAGGTGGAGGCGGCGCGGTACGCGTTCCAGCGGTCGTGGCAGAAACAGGCCATCGGCACACCCCGACCATCGGCCTGACTATCGGCACACCCTGACCGGAGAGGCGACAGGCGGTGAGAACCGGGTGAGCACTGCTAGAAACCCCAACGACTCCAACGACTCCAACACCGCCAACACCGCCAACGCCGCCAACGCCGACGACACCGTCGTCCGAGCGGCCGGCTGTGTGCTGTGGCGACTTTCCCCTGTGGACTCCACTCTGGAGGTGTGTCTCGTACATCGCCCCAAGTACGACGACTGGTCGCACCCCAAGGGCAAGCTGAAACGCGGCGAGGACCCGCTCGCCGGCGCCTTGCGCGAGGTGGAGGAGGAGACGGGCCACCGTGCCGTCCCCGGCGCGCGCCTGCCGACCGCCGAGTACGAGGCGAACGGCCGCCCCAAGGAGGTCCGCTACTGGGCCGCCGAGGCCGTGTCCGGCGTCTTCGCCCCGAACGACGAGGTCGACCGCCTCCTCTGGCTGCCCCCGCCGGCGGCCCGCGACCAGCTCACCCAGCCGAGGGACCGCTACCTCCTGGACGCCCTGCTGCACGTCCTGCACCTGGCCTGACGAACGCCGAGGACCGGACCCGGGCCCCGGCACCCCGCCCCGCGCCTCCCCTGCCCGGTCTTCCAGCCGAGGTCCATGGGAACGGGCCGGGCTCCCGCCCCGGAACGGGCCCCGGCACCCGGCCGGAACAGGCCTCGGCACCTGCCCGGAGCCGGTCCCCGTCCCCCGTCCGGAGCGTGCCGGGACCGGAATCACCTCGTGTCCTCGGCGTGAGCTTTCCGTGACCTAACCGCACCGACGGCAGGGGTTCACCCGCCGTTCACCCGCGCCCGTAAGCGCCTTCACCTGATCTGCCTAATTTCAGCCTTACGCGGTGCGGCTCGCGACCAAGCGGGACGCGTCCGTACCAAACAGACTTCGCACACTCCGCACGCCGCCGGATTTCAGGACGGCGGCTCCTGGAAGGACCTCCCCCAAGTGAAGCTTCAGCGCATGAACCGGCGGGCTCTCTCCCTCGGTGCTCTCGCCGTCTCCGGCGCCCTGGCCCTCACGGCGTGCGGCTCCGACGACACCGGCTCCGGCAAGACCGGCGGAAACAGCTCCTCCGCCACCGCCGCCGCCGGCTCCATCAAGTGCGACGACGCCAAGGGCCAGCTCCTCGCCGACGGCTCCTCCGCGCAGAAGAACGCGATCGACGCGTGGGTGAAGAACTTCACCCAGTCCTGCTCCGGCGTCCAGGTCAACTACAAGGGCTCCGGCTCCGGCGCGGGCGTCACCGCGTTCACGCAGGGCCAGGTCGCCTTCGCCGGCTCGGACTCCGCACTGAAGCCCGAGGCCGTCGCCGCCTCCAAGTCGGTCTGCAAGGGCGGCCAGGGCATCGACCTGCCGATGGTGGCCGGCCCGATCGCCGTCGCCTACAACGTCTCCGGCGTGGACAACCTGGTGCTCGACGCCTCCACGATCGCCAAGATCTTCGACGGCAAGATCACCAAGTGGAACGACCCGGCGATCGCCAAGCTCAACGCGGGCGCGAAGCTTCCCGACCTGAAGATCCAGCCGTACCACCGCTCCGACGAGTCCGGCACGACGGACAACTTCACCAAGTACCTGATCGCCGCCGCCCCGAGCGACTGGAAGTACTCCGGCGGCAAGGCCTGGCAGGCCAAGGGCGGCCAGGCCGCGGCCGGCTCCTCCGGTGTCGCCCAGGGCGTGAAGCAGACCAACGGCGCGATCGGCTACATGGAGCTGTCCTACGCCAAGGACGGTCTGGGCACCGTCTCGGTCAACACGGGCGCCTCGGCCCCGGTCAAGCCCTCCTCCGACGGCGCCACCAAGGCCGTCGCCGCCGCGAAGGTGGTCGGCACCGGCAGCGACCTGTCGCTGAAGCTGGACTACAACACCAAGGCCGACGGTGCCTACCCGCTCACCCTGGTCACGTACGAGATCGCCTGCGACAAGGGCAACAAGGCCGACACCCTGCCCGCCACCAAGGCGTTCCTGCGCTACATCGCCAGCACGGAGGGCCAGGGCATCCTCTCGGGCATCGACTACGCGCCGATCCCCGACGCCATCATCTCCAAGGTCCGCACCACCATCGAGGGCCTGAGCTGATCTGAAAGGTGCGGTCCGGCCGGGGTGACCCGCCCGGACCGCACCCGTCCGGTGCACCGCCGCCAGGGGCCACCCGCCATCCGGCCCCACCCGAGCCGCCCACACCCGCCGGCGGCTCCGCAGACCGGAGATCCCCATGGACATATCGACGCATAAGACAGACACGGACGACACCCCACCCCCCACGCCCCCGGCCCCGACGGCCGAGCAGAAGCGCGCGGCCCGCGGCGCCACCCGGCCCGGCGACCGGATCTTCCTCGGTCTCTCCCGCGGCTCGGGCATCTTCCTGCTGGTGATCATGGCCGCGATCGCGGTCTTCCTCACCTACCGGGCCTACCTGGCCATCAGCAAGGACCACGCGAACTTCCTCACCGCCTTCGAGTGGAACACCAGCCTCGTCCCGCCCGAGTTCGGCATCGCGGTGCTGGCCTTCGGCACGGTGGTCTCGTCGATCATCGCCATGGTCATCGCGGTCCCGATCGCCGTGTCGATCGCCCTGTTCATCACGCACTACGCCCCGCGCCGGATGAGCAGCCCCGTCTCGTACGTGATCGACCTGCTCGCCGCCGTGCCGTCCATCGTGTACGGCCTCTGGGGCGCCCTGGTGCTCGTACCGCACATGGACGGCCTGTTCAGCTGGCTGAACGACTACCTGGGCTGGACCGGCGTCTTCTCCTGGGACCAGGGCGCCCCGCGCTCGATGCTGACGGTGGGCATCCTGCTGGCCGTGATGATCCTGCCGGTCATCACCAACGTCAGCCGCGAGGTCTTCCGCCAGGTCCCGCAGATGCACGAGGAGGCGGCCCTGGCGCTGGGCGCCACCCGCTGGGAGGTCATCCGCATGTCGGTGCTCCCCTTCGGCCGTTCCGGAGTCATCTCGGCCTCCATGCTGGGACTCGGCCGCGCCCTCGGCGAGACGATGGCCGTGGCCACCGTCCTCTCCCCGGACTTCGACATCCACGCCAGCCTCCTCAACCCCGGCGGCGGCACCTTCGCGCAGAACATCGCCAGCAAGTTCAACGAGGCGACGGAGTTCGGCCGTGACGCGCTCATCGCCTCCGGTCTGGTCCTGTTCGTCATCACCCTGCTGGTCAACGGCGCGGCGCGCATGATCATCGCCCGCCGCAAGGAGTACTCGGGGGCCAACGCATGAGCCACGCAAGCGCAGTAGCCGACAAGACCCCCAGCACGCTCCGCGGCGCCAGCCTGCCGACCTGGTCCCCCTGGGCCATCGCGGCCGGCTCGCTCGCGCTCGCCGTCGTCATCGGCCTCGCCGGCGGCCTGGACAGCAAGATCCAGTGGGGCCTGATCGCCGGCATCCTGTTCGTCCTCGGCACCTACGGCATCGCCGCGAAGGTGGAGGGCCGCCGCCAGGCCAAGGACAGGATCGCGACGAGCCTGGTCTGGTTGGCGTTCCTGCTGGCGGTGGTCCCGCTGGTCTCCCTCCTCTGGACGACGATCGCGCGGGGCGTGAAGGTCCTCGACTTCTACTTCCTCACCCACTCGATGGGCGTGGTGGCGGACAGCGAGCCTGGCGGCGGCATCTACCACGCGATCCTCGGCAGCCTGGAGCAGGTCGGGCTCGCCACCGCGATCGGCGCCCCGATCGGCATCCTGACGGCGATCTACCTGGTGGAGTACGGCCGCGGCAACCTGGCCAAGGCGGTCACGTTCTTCGTGGACGTGATGACCGGCATCCCCTCCATCGTGGCCGGCCTGTTCATCCTGAGCCTGATGCTGATGCTGGACATGCAGCCGTTCGGCTTCGCCGGCTCGCTGGCGCTGGCGATCCTGATGATGCCGGTCGTCGTACGCTCGACCGAGGAGATGCTGAAGCTCGTCCCGAACGAGCTGCGCGAGGCGTCGCTCGCCCTGGGCGTCCCCAAGTGGCGCACGATCCTCAAGGTGGTCGTCCCGACGTCGATCGGAGGCATCATCACGGGTGTGATGCTGGCGATCGCCCGCATCGCCGGCGAGACGGCTCCGGTCCTGCTTCTGGTCTTCGGCAATCCGTTCATCAACGCGAACCCCTTCGAGGGCGCGCAGGCGTCGCTGCCGCTGTACATCTACCAGCAGTACTCGCAGAGCGCGGGCTCGACGGCGGCCTACGACCGCGCCTGGGCCGCGTCGCTCACGCTGATCGCCTTCGTGATGATCCTGAACCTGGTGGCTCGCGGCATCGCCCGCTGGAAGGCCCCGAAGACCGGTCGCTGAAGCGGCCACAGCGACTGATCTATACGACCGGGAAGTGAAGTAGAAGACATGGCCAAGCGAATCGACGTAAGCGGACTGACCGCCTACTACGGATCCCACAAGGCGATCGAAGACATCTCGATGACGGTCGAGCCGCGCTCGGTGACGGCGTTCATCGGCCCCTCCGGCTGCGGCAAGTCCACGTTCCTGCGCACGCTGAACCGTATGCACGAGGTGACCTCCGGCGGCCGCGTCGAGGGCAAGGTGCTCCTGGACGACGAGGACCTCTACGGCGCGGGCGTGGACCCGGTGTCCGTCCGCCGCGAGGTCGGCATGGTCTTCCAGCGCCCGAACCCCTTCCCCACGATGTCGATCTTCGACAACGTGGCGGCGGGCCTGCGCCTGAACGGCAACTACAAGAAGTCGCAGCTCGCGGACGTGGTGGAGAAGTCCCTCAAGGGCGCGAACCTCTGGAACGAGGTCAAGGACCGCCTGAACAAGCCCGGATCGGGCCTGTCGGGCGGCCAGCAGCAGCGTCTGTGCATCGCGCGGGCGATCGCGGTGGAGCCGAAGGTCCTGCTGATGGACGAGCCCTGCTCGGCCCTCGACCCGATCTCCACCCTCGCCATCGAGGACCTGATCGGCGAGCTGAAGGAACGCTTCACGATCGTCATCGTGACGCACAACATGCAGCAGGCGGCCCGCGTCTCGGACCGCACGGCGTTCTTCAACCTGGCCGCCGTCGGCCAGCCCGGCCGCCTGATCGAGCTCGACGACACGGAACGCATCTTCTCCAACCCGTCGGTCCAGGCCACGGAGGACTACATCTCAGGCCGCTTCGGCTGACCCGAAACCCCTCGCGGTGCTGCATGGCGGTGCCACCGCGAGGCCGCAAGAGCCCGCCCCCTGACTCCCGGGGGGCGGGCTCGCAGCGTCCGAGGACGGAAACCGTGGGGTGGGCGGGCGAGAGCGGTCCTACAGGAACGCCAGGTCCACGACCCAGAACGCGCAGGCCGCCACCACTCCAGCCGCCGGCATGGTGATGAACCACCCGAGAACGATGTTCTTGGCGACCCCCCACCGCACGGCGTTGATCCGCTTGGTCGCCCCGACGCCCATGATCGCCGAGGTGATCACATGCGTCGTCGAGATGGGCGCCTTGAACAGGAACGCCGTCGTGAACATGATCGACGCCCCCGTCGTCTCCGCGGCGAACCCCTGCGGCGGATCGAGCTCGATGATCTTCCGCCCGAGCGTCCGCATGATGCGCCATCCGCCCGCGTACGTCCCCAGCGACAGCATCACCGCGCAAGCGATCTTCACCCACACCGGGATCGGATCGTCCGCCCCCTGCACATCGCCGATGACCAGCGCCATCACCACGATGCCCATCGTCTTCTGGGCATCCTGCAGGCCGTGCCCCAGCGCCATTCCCGCGGCGGAGACGGTCTGGGCTATCCGGAATCCCCGCTTCGCCTTGTGCGGGTTGGATCGCCGGAACAGCCACAGGATGGCCGTCATCACCAGATAGCCGACGATGAGTCCCACCACCGGCGAGAGGAACATCGGGATGACGACCTTGTCCAGCACGCCGGACCAGATCACGTTGGTGCCGCCCGCGAGCGCGGCCCCCACCATCCCGCCGAACAACGCGTGCGACGACGACGAAGGCAGCCCGAAGTACCAGGTGACGAGGTTCCAGACGATCGCCCCGATCAACGCGGCGAACAGGATCCCCATCCCCTTGGACCCCTCGGGCGTCTCGATCAGCCCCTTGCTGACCGTGTGCGCGACGCCGCTCCCGAGGAACGCGCCGGCGAGGTTCATCACCGCGGCCATCGCCAGCGCCGCTCGCGGCGTCAGCGCCCGGGTGGAGACGGACGTGGCGATGGCGTTCGCCGAGTCGTGGAAGCCGTTGGTGTAGGTGAATCCGAGCGCGACGCCGATGGTCACGACCAGAGCAAAGGTGTCCATGAAAGGTTCAGGACTCCTTGACCGCGATGGTCTCCACCGTGTTGGCCACATGCTCGAAGGCGTCGGCGGCCTCCTCCAGCACATCCACGATCTGCTTCAGCTTGAGCACCTCGATGGCCTCGTACTTGCCGTTGAAGAGATGCGCGAGCAGCTTGCGGTGGATCTGGTCGGCCTGGTTCTCCAGCCGGTTGACCTCGATCCAGTACTCGGTGAGGTTCTGCATGGTGCGCAGGTTCGGCATGGCCTCGGCCGTGAGCTCCGCCGCCCGTGCCAGCACCTCGATCTGCTGTTCGACGCCCTTGGGCAGTTCCTCCACGTTGTAGAGGACGACCAGGTCGACGGCCTCCTCCATGAAGTCCATGATGTCGTCGAGGGAGGACGCGAGGTTGTAGATGTCCTCGCGGTCGAAGGGCGTGATGAACGAGGAGTTCAGCTGGTGGAAGATCGCGTGCGTGGCGTCGTCACCTGCGTGTTCCGCGGCCCGCATACGCTCTGCGATCTCGGCCCGGGCGGAGGTGTCCGCCCCGAGGAGTTCCATCAGGAGTTTCGAGCCCGTGACGATGTTGTCCGCGGACGCGGCGAACATGTCGTAGAAGCTCGTCTCCCTGGGGGTCAGACGAAAGCGCACGTGGGGTCCTCAAGATGCATCGGTTTCGGTCAGGCTGATGCTAGGCGCATCATCCGGCCACGGCTAATGGGCCGTCCACCAGTGTCGCCCATCGCGCACGGAGACCGGCAGGGGGGCGACCGGCGGAGTCCGGTCCGGGGCCGTCCGCCCGCAGAAGTTCGGTAGGATATACCCAGTAGGGGTATATGTCGGGAGCTGGAGCGCTGGAGGACACGATGACGACCACCGAGGCCGGCACGGAAGCCCCCTCCGCCCCGGAGGCGGGTCACACCCCCGAACCCACCACCGTGGCCGAAACCGATCGGCCCGCCGCCGCGACGGTCCACGGCTACCACGAGCAGAAGGCCGAACACCTCAAGCGCCTGCGCCGCATCGAGGGCCAGATCCGCGGCCTGCAGCGCATGGTGGACGAGGACACCTACTGCATCGACATACTCACCCAGGTGTCGGCTTCCACCAAGGCGCTGCAGTCGTTCGCCCTGCAACTCCTGGAGGAGCACCTGCGCCACTGCGTCGCCGACGCGGCGCTCAGGGGCGGCGACGAGATCGACGCGAAGGTGGAAGAGGCGACGAAGGCGATCGCCCGCCTACTGCGCACCTGAGCCGCCGGACCCGTCCGGTTCCTCGCCCACCCGCAGCACCAGGTCGATGCTCTCCATGCTGAGCCGTTCCCCGCCGGCCGCCGAGGCCGCGATGATCAGCTCCCCGCACAACTCGATCTCGGCGAGGGCCACGTGGTCCTGAACTGCCGTACCGCCGCCCGGAGCCACGCGCATCACCTCGTCCCTGCCGTCACCGGCTTCCTAGAGTAGGGAGCGCTGTACACCGCGCGCATGGCACGGACGGGCTAGTCCTTGTGTCCCCGTGGCCGAAACCATCGTCTCGAAGCCGGTCGAAGCCCCTCGAAGCAGGCCGAAACAGGTGGGAGCCGGTTGAAGCCGGTGGAAGCCGGCCCCGGAGCGCGTTCAGTCCTCCGCGATCCGGCCCGCGTAGATGTCGTCGGCCGCCGGCAGCCGCACCTCGACGGGCGCGCCGAAGTCGTACAGCAGCGTCGTCGAGGCGACCGCGACGGCCTGCCTCGGCCGCCCGCCCGGCCCGCCGTGCCCGCCCGACCCGCCGTGTCCGTCCTTCGGGTCGTTCGTGTCCTTCGCGGCCCGCTCGCCCCGCCCGTCGTCCGCGCCCCGCCCGTTCAGGAAGCTGAACCGGTGCCGGATCTTGCGGATGCGCCCCTCGTCGTCCAGATACACGTCGAACGGCACCCGGGCCGTGGCGAACCCCTTCGCGGCCGCCCGCAGCGAGTCCCGTCCGCCCGCCGACGCGTCCCGGGCGGCCACCGCCAGGTCGGCGGTCCCGCGATAGTGCCGTACCGCCGTCCCGGCCACCTCGGTCCTCCCCACGTACGTCGCCGTCCGGGTTCCCCGCAGCACCTCGGCGGCGGCGAACGGATCGGTGGCCCCGCCGGTCACCAGATTCCCGTCGGACAGCGTCGCCGTCTCCACCCGCACCCACTTGTCGGCCGGCACCCCCGCGCCCCGGTTCTTCATGAACAGGGCCCCGGGCGCGAGGAGTTCGGTGATCGGCCGGTGCTCGCTGGCCCCGGACGGGTCCTGCGGCAGCAGCACCTTCAGCTCCCCGAGCTGTCGGCGGTAGTCGTACACCCCCTCGCCCCGGATGGTCACCCGGGTCCCGCCGGCGGCCATCTCCATCGACGTACGGGCCTTCGACGTGCCCGCCTCGACGAGCGCGTCGGCGGCCCGGTGCAGGATCTCCACGGGGTCGCCGGCCCGGCCGTCCTCGGCGGCGCGCCCCGTCGCGGAACAACCGGCGGCGCACACGCACACCCCGGCCACGATCCCCGAAAGGACCGCGGCGCCCCTCTGCCTGCGCTGGCGCTCCGTCATGGCCTGTCTACCCCCAGCCGGTAAGTCCGTCACGGGCCTGCTGCCGTACCGGCTAACGACGGCCGAGTGCCCACCGTCACGCAGGGCCGGAAGGCTTGCGACCGCCATGCGGGTCCTTTGCCGAAAGTGGGTACCGTTGTTCATGTGACGCAGCAGGACGGCTCGGCCCCTTCCCACCCCACCGGGGAACACAGCACCACGACCGTCGAACAAGGCCGGTTCTGCCTGGCCAGCTGCACCTGCGGCTGGCGCGGCCCGGCCCGCCGGGCGAGAAGCCTGGCGAGATCGGACGCGGAGTCCCACCTCCGCGGCTGACGTCACCGTTCCGTCACCGCTGGAGCCGTCAGGAACCTGTGGTTCCCTGACCCCGTCTCGCTCGGTACAGCGGACGGGCAGAGGGAAGGCGCAGGGACATGGAACGGCGAAGGTTCATCGCGGGCGGCACGGCCGCCATCGCTGCGGCGGCGACCGCGTGCAAGGCGACCGGCGGCGGCGCGGGCGCCTCCGCCCCGGCCACGGGAAGCACCCGCTCCGCGGAGACGGGAGCGGCGCTGACGACCACCAGTGTCTCCGCCCCCGCCACCTGGACGGCGCTCGCCCGCGACCTGGACGGCACCCTGGTCCGCCCCGGCGAGGCGTCCTGGGCGGCGGCCCGGCATCTCTACAACACCCGCTTCGACAGCCTCAAGCCGACGGCCGTGGCGTATGTCGCCCACTCCGACGACATCCGTACCGTCATGGCGTACGCCCGCGCGCACCACACGAAGGTCGCGATCCGCAACGGCGGCCACTCCTACGGCGGTTGGTCCTCGGGCGACGGCCGTCTGATCATCGACGTCTCCAAGCTGAACCGGGTCCGGGCGAGCGGCGGGACGGCCGTGGTCGGCGCGGGCGCCAAGCTGATCGACGTCTACCGGGCGCTCGCCGCCAAGGGCGTCACGATCCCGGCGGGATCCTGCCCGACGGTCGGCGTCTCCGGTCTGGTGCTGGGCGGCGGCCACGGGGTCGTCTCCCGCGCCTACGGTCTGACCTGTGACAGCCTCACCCGGGCCACGATCGTCACCGCCGACGGCAAGCAGCTCACCGCCGACGCGACGACGAACAAGGACCTCTTCTGGGCCCTGCGCGGAGCCGGCAACGGCAACTTCGGCGTCGTCACGGAACTTCAGTTCACCACCCATCCGGCGCCCCAGGCCGTGACGGGCTACCTCACCTGGCCCTGGTCGAGGGCGGCCGCGGTAGTGAAGGCCTGGCAGGAATGGGGTCCGTCCCAGCCCGACGAGATCTGGTCCTCCCTGCACGTGGCGAACGCGCCGGGCGGCACGCCCAGCATCTCGGTCGCCGCGTTCTGCATCGGCACCTACGGCCAGCTCCAGAACGCCGTGGACCGGCTCGCCGACCGGGTGGGCGCGCCCGCGGCGAGCGTCTCCCTCCGCCGCCGCACGTACGAGCAGGCGATGGAGGCCTACGCCGGCTGCTCGTCCTTCTCCTCCGACGCCCAGTGCCACCTGCCGGGCTCCACGCCGGGCCGCTCCTCGCAGGGCAAGCTCGTCCGCGAGACGTACGCGGCCCGCTCGGACTTCTTCGACGTCTCGCTGTCGGCGGCGGGCATCCAGGCCCTGTTGAAGCAGATCAAGTCGGTCCAGGGCGGCTCGGGCAGCATCGCCCTGACGGCGCTGGGCGGCGCCGTGAACCGGGTCTCCCCCACGGCCACGGCGTTCGTCCACCGCCGCTCGCGCATGCTGGCGCAGTACATCGCCTCATGGCGGGCGGGCACGCCGGGGACGGCGGCGCAGTCCTGGCTGAACACGGCCCACAAGGCGATGGCCCCGTACGCGTCGGGCGCCGCCTACCAGAACTACGCGGACCCGACGCTGACGAACTGGCGCAAGGCCTACTACGGCGACGCGCTCCCCCGCCTGACCCAACTGAAGAAGCAGTACGACCCCAACGGCTTCTTCACCTACCCCCAGGCCCTCTGAGCCCTCTGAGCCCTCCCCTCCGGGCCGACGGACACCCGTCAGCCCTCAGCGCTCCCCCTTCAGCCATCAGCCTTCAGCCCGGCAGGCGGCCCTCGGGTGCTCCGAGGGCCGCCTGCCGGGCGTCATGGGCGCGAGCGCTAGGCGGCGAGGTCCCGTTCCTCGGCGGCGAGCTCGGGGCGCGGGCCGGGCACCAGACCGTCCCGCTCCCCGGCCCGTGCGGCCCGGCCGCGCACGAGCCATCCGGCCCGCGGCGACCGGTCGACGGCCTTCAGCACCGGGGTGAGCATCATGGAGGCGATGGGCGACAGCAGCAGGGTCACCGCGGTCCCGAGCGCGAACCCGCCGACCACGTCGGTCGGGTAGTGCACGCCCATGAACACCCGGCAGAACCCTTCGAGCAGGGCGATCCCTATCCCGACGAGCCCGAACTTCCGGTTGGCGACGAAGAGTCCGACGGCCATGGCCATGGTCAGGGTGGCGTGATCGCTGACGAAGGAGTAGTCGGTCTTGCCGGAGACGAGCACCTGTAGCCCCTGATGGTCCCGGAAGGGCCGGGGCCGCTCCACGAACCCGCGTATGGGCACGTTCACGAGCACGGCCACACCGGCGGCGAGCGGCGCCCACACGAGGGCGGCGACGGAGGACGCGGCCTCCTCGGCCCCGCCGGGCCGCCGCCGCACTCCCCACCAGCACCACACGATCAGCAGCACCATGGCGAGCAGCAGCCCGTACTCGCCCACGAACTCGACCACCCGGTCGAGCCAGTGCGGCGCTTCCTTGGCCAGCCCGTTGATGTCATAGAGAAGGTCGACGTCGGGGTTCGACCCGGATTCGGCGAGTCCAGCCATGGTGCTGCGGCCCCTTCGTCGTGTTCCGCTCGGCACGCCTCACACGCGCCCGCTCCAACAGGAACGCACGGCCCCGGTTGATACGTTCCACTCTCCACTGAATGATCACTCAGACGTTATCGAAGAGAGACAGATCCCCGCAGCTCAGAGCCGGGGCGCCCGCCCTCCTCACACCCTCGTCGGGAGTGCTTTCGCGCCATCTTCGGTGACCCGGGTGGCCCCGAAGTACTCGCCCGTGTCGATCGGGTCGAAGCGGATGACGGCGCCCGTGTACGGCGCGTCGATCATGTACCCGCCGCCCACGTACATCCCCACGTGGTGGATGGCCCGCGAGTTGGCGGGGTCGGTGGAGAAGAAGACCAGATCCCCCGGCAGCAACTCGCTGCGCTTGGGGTGCGGTCCGGCGTTGTACTGGTCGTTGGCCACCCGGGGCAGGGTGATCCCGACGCTCTCGTAGGCCGCCTTGGTCAAACCCGAGCAGTCGAACCGTCCGCCCTGGTCGGCGGTGCCGTTCCCGCCCCACAGATAGGGCGTTCCGAGCTTCTTCTGGGCGAAGTAGATGGCGCCTGCGGCCTGCTTCGAGGGATCCACCCGGGTCACGGGGGCGGCGAAGGACTCCTCCAGCGTCGTGATCGTCTTCACGTAGTTCCGGGTCTCCGAGTACGGCGGGACCCCTCCGTACCTGATGACCGCGTCCGGCCCCGCGTTGTACGCCGCGAGCATGTTCTTCGTGGTGTCCCCGGGGACGGTCTTGACGTACGACGCGAGCTGGCAGTCGTACGACGCGGCCGACGGAATCGCGTCATTCGGGTCCCAGACGTCGCGGTCGCCGTCCCCGTCGCCGTCGACGCCGTGCGTGGCCCAGGTGCCCGGGATGAACTGCGCTATCCCCTGCGCGGCGGCGCCGCTCTGCGCCCTCGGGTTGAACCCGCTCTCCTGGTAGAGCTGGGCGGCCAGCAGTGCGGGGTTGAGGGCGGGGCAGAGATTGCCCCACTTCGCCACGAGCGTCTGATAGGCGGCGGGCACGGCGCCCTTGGCCAGTTGCCTCGTCGCTCCGCTCACCTCGTTGGCGAGGTTCCCGCCGATGACGTACACGCCGATGACGAGCGCCATCATGAAGGCGGTTCCGGCTCCGGCGACAGCGGTCACCACGATCCATGTCCTACGCACCGTCAACCGCCCCTCGCCGCCCGGGAGTCCGCCCCGGACAGTGTAGAGGCGGCCGTGTCACCACGGGGTGATCACACCGCGGCGGAAAGCCGTCGTCTGACGTCCGCCGCCCCGGAGCGGATCCGGGAGGACCGCACCCGTCGACGGTCCGTCGCCCCTGGGGTCTGTCGTCTGGATCAGGTCGCAGGGCATCGGCGGGGCCTGGCGACGCCGGTGAGCGGGGGCTGGTGCGTGCAGCTGCACGGCGGAGGAGGGCGTCGACGCGGAGCGTCGGCAACCGACGACAACGCCGCAGATGCGCGTGCCGGCCCCCGCGTCTGCGGGGTGATCCAAACGACAGGCCCCTAGGGGTCTGCGGTCGCGGCGCTGTACAGCTCGGCGGCCTCCGCGCCCAGGACGACGCTGTACGAGACGTCGTCCGTGTCCCCGCCCTGCTCGTGACCGCCCAGGACGCCCACGACCTGGCCGTTGCCGTTCACCCACGGGCTGCCGCTCGTCCCGCCGGTGAGGCCGGGGCAGGCTATGCGCTGCTGGGCGGGGTTGTGCGGGGTGGGCCGGTTCGTGCAGCGGACCGGCTCCTCGGCGTCGTGCGGGTATCCGGTGATGGTCACGGGCGTGGCCCCGGTGGCGGCGCCGGTGGCGAACCGGTTGGCGCCGACGACGTCCTCGACGCCCTTGGCCTGCCGTTCGTCGAGGGTCGCGAACGCCACGTCGCTGTCCTCGTCCTGGTTCTTCGACCACCCCTCGGGCAGGAGGACCCGGTCCAGCTTCCAGACGCCGTAGGGGGCCTGCCCGTCGCGGTACCCGGGGACGAAGACGAACTCCCCGGCCCCCTCCAGGCAGTGCGCCGCCGTGGCGATGAGGTTGTGGTGCGGGCTGCGCACGACGGAGGCGGTGCAGAAGTGCTCGCCGACGAATCTGCCGGCCGCGGCGTCCTCGGCGGTGAACAGCGCGCCGATCCGGGCGGTCTGCGGCGTCGCCACAGCGACGGCCGTCACCCCTAGGGGGCCGGTCCCGCCGTCCGCGGCCGCCTCGGAGGCGGAGGTGACGGCCAGCATGATGACCGCACCGAGCAGGGCGTTTCGCTTCATCGGGTTCACTGTGTCCCACGAAGGTGAGAGAAACGTCAGTTACCACTTTCGACGCTACCCCCACTTGGCCCGCACAATCTTCCCGATCCCGGACGCGCGTACGAGGGCCGGTACCGGTGGCAGGCAGGGGCCGCCCCATGGATGCCGGGGCCCGCGGGCGCTCCGGGCGGCCCGGTCGGCGGTTCGGCCATTGGAGTGAGTCCCGCGAGGCCGTCCGGGACCGCCCTGATGTACTTCTGGGGAAGAAAGCCCACCGCCGGCGCCCTCCCGCCCCTTCACGCTTGCTCTGCTTCCCTTCTCACCTCCCTCAAGGACACCAGCCGTGACCGACATCCCCGCCGACCTCGTGTGGACCCGAGCCGCTCCCCCGGACGCGACCGGCCCCGGCCCCTGGATCGAGATCGCCTTCGGCGCGGGGGACGACGGCGAGGCCCCCGTCTATCTGAGGGGAACCGACGCCCCGGAGACCGTCGTCACGACGAACCGCCGTAAGTGGGACGCATTCGTCCTGGGCGTGCAGGCGGGCGAATTCGACCACTTCGTGGAAGGCGTGCTGGAAAACGATCCGGGCGAATGAACGACGGAAAGCCGAAGGGCCCTGTCGACGATCGTCGACAGGGCCCTTCTCAGCGGATTTCCGTCTACCAGCGGTACCAGCGGCCCTTGCGGCCACCGTGTCCGGCGGGGCGGACCACGAAGCCCACCAGCCAGACCGCCAAAACGATGACGGCAATCCACCACAGTGCCTTGAGGGCGAAGCCGGCACCGAAGAGAACCAGCGCGAGAAGCAGAACAAGAAGCAGGGGAACCATGATTATCAACCTCCGCAGAGTCAGGTGCCCCACGAAATCCCCTTCACGCCCACAAATTTTCGACGCATGTCTGCGGGCATCCGGGTAATACGGGTCTCCGGCGTCGGCGGAATCGGCGGAATCGGCGGAATCGGCGGCGGAACGGCCGCGGAATCAGACCGCGGGACCGAGCGGCGCAATCGCCTGACAGGTCTTCAGAGGAATCGGCGGATCGGCAGGACGGCGGTCTCCCGGGCCCGTTGCAGCGCGGAGCGCCGCTTCCAGCGCCCCTCCCGGATCAGCTCCGCGGCTTTCACGTCGTCGTCGAAGTGTCCGTCCAGCGTGGCCGTGAACTCCTGGTCCAGCACGGCCAGCATGATCTCCTCGTCGTGGTCGAGGGACCGGCGGTTGAAGTTGGTCGAGCCCACCAGCGCGGCCACGCCGTCGACGGTGATGACCTTGGCGTGCATCATCGTCGGCTGGTACTGGTAGATCTTCACGCCGCAGCCGGTGAGGTCCTCGTAATAGTGCTGGCCGGCCAGCTGGCAGACCCGCTTGTCGGTGTGCGGGCCGGGCAGCAGGATCTCGACCTCCACGCCCCGCCGGGCGGTGGCGCACAGGAGGTCGATGAAGAAGGCGTCCGGTGAGAAGTAGGCGGTGGCCAGCCGGAAGCGCTCCTCGGCGGACTCCAGCATCACCCGGATCAGGGTCTGCATGTCCTGCCAGCCGAAGCTGGCCGAGCCGCGCACCACCTGCACCACCGCGTCGCCCTGCGGGCGGTGGGGGACGAACCGGTCGCAGTCGTCGAAGAGTTCGTCGTGGCACTCGGCCCAGTTCTGCGCGAAGGCGGCGGCGACGCCGTCCACGGCCGGCCCGCGGACCTCGACGTGTGTGTCGCGCCACTCGTTCTCGTCGCGGGCGTTGCCGCACCACTCCTCGGCGATGCCGACCCCGCCGGTGAAGGCCGTCTGCTCGTCCACGACGAGGACCTTGCGGTGGCAGCGGTGGTTCTGCTTGAACGGCGACAGGGTCAGGGGTCTGCGGAACCAGGCGATCTGCACGCCGGCCCGCTCCATCTCCTCCAGCAGGTCCTTCTCGATCAGCCGGCTGCCGAACCCGTCCAGCAGCAGCCGCACCCGGACGCCCGCCTCGGCCCGGTCGGCCAGCGCCCGCGCGAACTCACGGGCGATGTCTCCGCGCCAGTACACGAACGTCATCATGTCCACGGTGTGCCCGGCGGACCGGATGGCCGCGAGCATCGCCGGAAAGATCTCGTCGCCGTTGCGCAGGGCGGTGAGCGAGTTGCCCTCGGTCGCCGCGATGCCGATCAGCCGCTCCAGCCGACGACGTATGCGCGTGGCGCGCTCGGCGTACTCCGCCACCGGCGGCGGGGCATCGGCATCCGCATCGACGGCGGGGGCGGGCGGCTCGGTCCGGTCCTGCGTACTGGTCATGGGTTCACCGGCCGGCGCTCAGAGGGGACAGGCAGCCGCGTGGCCCGGTCCGGCGCGGGACGCGGCGAGCGGACTTTACTCCGCCTTCACCTCATGCCCCCTCTTTCGCCTCGCACGACACAGCGGGGCCGCTCCGCTCTGCCATGCGGGCTCGGAGCGCCCCGCCGGCCTCCGTCCGGCGGATCGGCGTGACTGCTCGATCCGGGGGGCGGACAGCGGTCGAAGGTCGGCTCACGCGGGCGGACGGACGGGCGGACGGGCGGACTGCCGGTCGGGCAGCGGTCGACATACGACTCAGGCGCGCGGTCGGGCAGCGGTCGACAAGCGACTCAACCGGGCAACCGGGCAACCGGGCAGCCGGGCAGCCGTCGAGGGTCCGCTCGGGCGCGGCCGCGCGGCGGTCGAGGTCAAGTTCCGGCCATCCACGCACCATCCGCCCGCCATTGATCAGCAATCCCCCAACCCCCTTGAGTAAGGCGGAAGTCAGGATTCCACCGGCTGCCTTGTTGTCGCGTACTCAACAAGGGAACAGTCGTCCGCGGGCCGCCGCCCGCCTTCGGGACCTCGTACCGACGGCAAGCACCACACCGAGCACCACCACCCGCACTGCCCCTGCCACCCCACTCCCAGGAGCGTGTACGTTGCGTACGACCACCCCCGACTCCTCTGCCATATCTGGCAGATGGCGCCGCATGGGCGCTTCGGCCCTCGGCGTCACCGCCCTCGTGCTCGCCGGACTCGGCACCGCGGCCCACGCGAGCGCGGCGCCCGCCGCCACCGCCGGAATCACTTCCGCCAAGACCACTGCAGCCAAGGTCACCTGGGCGGCCACGCCCTGTGCCACCCCCAAGCACCAGGGCGACCTGACCTGCAACTCCTTCCGCGTGACCGGCGGCACCACGGCCTTCCAGAAGGAACGCGCGGCCGAGACCGGCAAGACCGCCCAGGTCACCCCGAAGGCCGCCGCCGCCAGCCCCACCGGTTACGGCCCCTCCGACCTCCAGGACGCCTACGGCCTGACCGACGCGGCCTCCACCGGCGGCTCGGGCGAGACCATCGCCATCGTCGACGCCTACGACGACCCGAACGCCGCCGCCGACCTCGCCAAGTACCGCTCCTACTACGGCCTCCCGGCCTGCACGGTCGCCGGCGGCTGCTTCAAGAAGGTGAGCCAGAGCGGCTCCACCACCTCCCTGCCCACCGCCGACAGCGGCTGGGCCGAGGAGGAGTCCCTCGACCTGGACATGGCCAGCGCGGTCTGCCCGAACTGCAAGATCCTGCTCGTGGAGGCCACCTCCTCGTCCATGGCCAACCTCGGCAAGGCCGTGAACGAGGCCGTGGCGCTGGGCGCGAAGTTCGTCTCCAACAGCTACGGCGGCTCCGAGTCGTCCTCGGACACGTCGTACGACACCTCGTACTTCAAGCACGCCGGCGTCGCCATCACCGTCAGCGCGGGCGACGAGGGCTACGGCGCGGAGTACCCGGCCGCCTCCAAGTACGTGACGTCCGTGGGCGGCACCGCCCTGTCCACGTCCTCCAGCAGCCGCGGCTGGACCGAGAAGGTCTGGAACACCAGTTCCACCGAGGGCACCGGCTCCGGCTGCTCCGCGTACGACGCCAAGCCCACCTGGCAGACCGACACCGGCTGCGCCAAGCGCACGATCTCCGACGTCTCGGCCGTGGCCGACCCGGCGACCGGCGTCTCGGTCTACGACTCCTACGGCGTCACCGCCGGCTGGTACACCTTCGGCGGCACCAGCGCCTCGTCGCCCATCATCGCCGCGGTCTACGCCCTCGCCGGCACCCCCGGCAGCAGCGACTACCCGGCCGCCTACCCCTACGCGGCCGCCGGCACCTCGGCCCTGAACGACGTCACCAGCGGCAGCAACGGCTCCTGCTCGTCGAGCGCCGCCTACCTCTGCACCGCGAAGTCGGGCTACGACGGCCCCACCGGCCTCGGCACCCCCGAGGGCACCGACGCCTTCACCGGCTGACCCTGCATCACATCCGTCACACAGAAACGCCGCAGTGGGCCGTGGGGGCCACACGCGGTGAAGGGCGAACGGGCCGCGGCGACAGCCGCGGCCCGTTCGCCCTTCTCTGTGCGGACCGTGAGATCTTCGTCATGAGAACATCGAAACGTACGCTCACCCGACCGGCCGTCAGAAACGGCACAGGGCCGTGAAGTGGGCTAACGACGGAACCACACCACAGGTTCCGCACCGACCTCATTGCCCGGCGTTACCTGCCGTGATACACAGAGTGACCATACGAGCCAATCGTACGAATCCGGTCCGTCAATGGCGTCAAGTCGACATACGACGGCGACTTTGTCGGCGAGAATGAGACGCGACCTCTGCACACCGGCAGAGGCTCTGCGGAACTACCCACCAGGGGCGGTGACTTACATGCTGTTTGCGGCCGACAAAGGCGACATCAACACCATCATCGGCGGGATCGCGCCGGACTGGGGGCCCTTCGGCAGCCTGGGCAACGAGGCCAAGGTGATGATCGAGGTCGTGATGGCGGTCGCCATCCTCCTCTGCCTCGGCATCGCCATCTGGGGCGCGGCCAAGCAACGTATCGGCGCGACCGCCCTGCGGGACACCTTCAGCGCGGAACAGGGCAAGGGCCTGATCATCGCCGGACTGACGGGCGTCTTCATCATCGGCTCCCTCGGGACGCTGTTCACGATCGTGTACGGCATGGCCGTCTAGCCGCGTCCCTCCGTACCACCCCCGTCCCGTCCGGGCGCGCCCGGCCCGCCACCCCCACCCACCTGTCGTGCCCACCGGCTGAGGTTGCGTTTCCCTGATGTCCCTGATGTCGAGTCACCACACCGCGCCCGCGCGGGAACCAGCACGGCTACCGTCGTACTACCACGCGTTCCGGTACGGCAACGAGGGGGCGTACCCGGCATGACTCCCGGCGACGAACACGACTACGGCGAACCCGCGCGCGCCGAAGGGGGTCGCGGCTACGGCGGCACCCGTCTGCGCCTCCCCGAGAACGACCCCTACGGCGGAGCCCGCAGAGGCGGCCGCTCGTCGTCACGCAGCCTGGTCACCGTGGTCGGCGTCGTCGTCCTGCTGATCGCAGCGATCGCCTTCGCGAACCGTGGAGGAGGCGATTCCGCGTCGACGTCGACCGGCGGCGGCAAAGCCGACAAGCCGGCCGCCACCAGCACGACGGCCACGGGCACGAAGCCCGTGCAGTCGAAGACGGGCGGCATCCCCTCGGGGTTCGCACGCACCCGGCAGGGAGCCGAGTCGGCCGCCGCCAACTTCGCGGTGGCGCTGGGCTCGACCGGCATGTTCCAGAAGGACAGCCGGCACGACCTCGTCGACACCGTCTACACCGCCGCCATGGCGGCCAAGCTGCAGACAGCGATGGACCGGGCGTACTCGGCCGACTTCCTCGGGAAGATGGGCCTCGACGCCGACGGCAACGCCCCCACGGGCAACACGTTCGTCTCCCGCGTGGTCCCCATCGGCACGACGGCCCAGTCCTACTCCGACAGCAGCGCCAAAGTCGCTGTCTGGTACCTGGGCCTCATCGGCATGTCCGGGACCACCTCGACCGATCCGGTCACCTCGTCGTGGAAGACCTGGACCTTCGACCTCCAGTGGACCGACGGTGACTGGAAGATCGTCCGCGACACCCAGCAGGACGGCCCCGCCCCCGTCCCCGGCGACGACCCCGCCGCCACCTCCGACGTGATCAGCAAGGCCATCCAGGAGTACGGAGGGTTCACGTATGCCCGGTAAGCCGCGCCGTCTGCTCCGGCTCGCCGGAGTCGTGACGGCCCTTCAGACCTCGACCGTCCTGCTGGCCTCCCGCGCTCTGGCGGCCCCGTCGCCCTCGCCCTCGCCGTCGCCGTCGCCGTCGGACAGCCTGGACTGCCGTCTCATCTCCGGCGAGGCCAAGAAGTACTGCAAGAAGGGCAACGCGGGCTCCTCCACCACCACCCCCAACGTCTCCGACACCCTCGACCCCCTCTCCTCGCTCGCCAAGGGCTGTGCCGACGCCGCGTCCTGGACCGTGGACAAGCTCAGCGCCGCCGTGAAGGACACGGCGAACGTGGACTTCACCAACGAGAAGTTCCTCCAGCAGTACGCCGTCGTCTTCGCCGCCTCGACCGTCCTGACGCTCCTGCTGTGGCTGCTGGCCGTCGCCAAGCGGGCGGTGCGCGGAGTCCCCCTCACCACCGCCATCGGCGAAGCCGTCGGCTTCCTCTGGCTGACCGTCCTGGCCTCCGCCTTCACCCCCCTGATCCTCTACACCGTCGTCTCCGCCACGGACGGCATCACCGACGTCCTCGCCAAGACCACCGGCAACCAGACCGACACGTTCTTCGGCACCTTCTCCGCCGCCCTCGCCAAGGGCGAGAACATCGGCGGCGGCCCGATCATGCTGATCGTGGTGTCCCTGGTGTCGATCCTCGCCGCCGGAGTGCTCTGGCTGGAGCTCGTCATCCGCGCCGCGCTGCTCTACGTGGGCGCCCTGCTCGGCACCGTCGTCTACGCGGGCCTGGTCGACAAGAACCTGTGGAGCCACGTCCGCCGCTGGGCGGGCATCATGATCGCCGTCATCCTGGTCAAACCGGTGATCGTGATCGTCCTCGGACTGGCCGGGGCGCTGTCCGCAGGCGACGGCCCGAACGCCTTCTCCGCCGTCGTCTCCGGCCTCGCCATCATCCTGCTCGCCATCTTCGCCAGCGCGATGATCTACCGCTTCGTCCCCGGCTTCGGCGACGAGATCGCCAACGGCCGCAACAACCGCATCATGCAGGGGGCCGAGGGCAAGGCCGCGGCCGTCATCAGCTCCCCGGCGACCCTCGTCGCCCAGGGCATCAAGACCCACAGCACCCGTGCGGACAACAACGGCGGCGGCCAGTCCGGATCCTCCGGCGCCCGCCCCTCGAACCCCGCCAGCGGCGGGGTGGCCGCGCACAGCTCGCGCGCCTCGAACGGAGGCGGTGGATCTGTCCCCTCCGCCGCTCCCCCGCCCCGCGCGAGCAACCCGGTCAACACCCCGCACGCCGGCAACACCCGCAACAGCAGTACCAACCGCACGGGAGGTGAAGGGCGTTGACGACTGATTCCCACGTGTCCCACGCGGTCACGCCCCGCCGTACATATCTGATCGGCCGCGCCAGGCCCAACGCGATCGTCGGCCGCAACCGCGAGTCCGGCGAGATCGCGCTCATCGTCCTCGGCGCGTTCCTCGGCATGATGTGCGGCCTCCTCGTCCCCGTCCTCGCCCTGCGCATCGTCCTGCTGAGCGGCTTCCCGATGCTCGCCGTGGCCGCCGTCTACGTGCCGTACAAGCGCCGCACGTTCTACAAGTGGTTCGAGATCAACCGCAGCTACAAGCGCACCCTGCGCCGGGGCACCACGTACCGCTCGTCCGCCGTCGAGGCCGGCACCCGGCTCGACGGGCAGGAGATCGAGATCGGGCCGCCCCCGGGCATCGGCCGCATCAGCTGGCTGGCCGCGCCCTTCGGCCCCGACGAGATCGCCGTCCTCCTGCACGCCGACCGCCGCACGGTGACGGCCGCGATCGAGATCGAGGGCCCGGGCGTCGGCCTGCGCGACAGTGAGGACCAGGAGGCCTTGGTCGACCGCTTCGGCACGCTCCTCAAGCACGTGGCCAACGGCGACGGCTTCGTCACCCGCCTGCAGATCCTCGCCCGCACCCTCCCCGCCGACCCCGACGCCCACGCCAAGGACGTCGCCGTCCGGGGCGACGAGCGCTCCCCCGACTGGCTGGCCCGCTCCTACGACCAGCTGCAGTCCATGGTGTCCACGAGCAGCGAGCAGCACCGCGCCTACCTCGTCGCCTGTATGCACTTCACCCGCGAGCTGTCCGCCGAGGCCCACGCCATGGCCCGCGCCGCCCGTCCGCAGGCAGGCCGCAGAGTCGACCGCGACGCCGGCCTCGCCGTCGTCATGGCCCGTGAGCTCACCGACATCTGCTCCCGCCTGCAGGAGGCGGACATCCGCGTCCGCCAGCCCCTGGGCCAGGGCCGGCTGTCCTCCCTCGTCCACTCCATGTACGACCCGGACCACCCGATCGACCACATCCAGGCGATGACCAAGCGCAACGCCTGGCCGGCCGAGCTGGACGCCATGGAGCCCACGTACCTCCAGGCCAAGACCCGCGAGTCGACCACCCGCGCGCCCTGGTGCCACGCCACGGCCTGGGTGAAGGAGTGGCCGATGACCCCGGTGGGCGTCAACTTCCTGGCCCCCCTGCTCGTCCACACCCCGGACGTCATCCGCACGGTCGCCGTCACCATGGACCTCGAACCCACCGAGGTCGCGATCGAACGCATGCTGACGGAGAAGACGAACGACGAGGCGGACGCGAGCCGCGCCGCCAAGATGAACCGCACCGTCGACCCCCGCGACGTGGCCGCCCACTCCCGCCTCGACCAGCGCGGCGAGGACCTGGCGTCCGGCGCGGCCGGGGTGAACCTGGTCGGCTACATCACCGTCTCCTCGCGCAGCCCCGAGGCGCTCGCCCGCGACAAGCGGACGATAAGGGCGTCGGCCGGAAAGTCGTACCTGAAGCTGGAGTGGTGCGACCGCGAGCACCACCGCGCGTTCGTGAACACCCTCCCGTTCGCCACCGGAATCCGAAGGTAGGGGCTGCACATGCGGGACCCGATGTCCGTCCTCACCGACGCCTTCACGTCCTTCCTGTTCGGCAAGGTGGAGACGACCCGCCTTCCGGTCCGCACCTCCACCGGCCAGGCCCAGGCGGTCTACCTCCCCACGGCCGCTCCCGGCCTCGGCGACTCCGGCGTCATCATCGGCCGCGAGGTCTACTCCGGGAAGGGCTACATCTACGACCCCTTCCAGCTCTACGGCCAGCAGCTCCCGGCCCCGCACTGGCTCGTCCTGGGCGAGTCGGGCAACGGCAAGTCGGCCCTCGAGAAGACCTACGTCATGCGCCAGCTGCGCTTCCGCGACCGCCAGGTCGTCGTCCTGGACGCCCAGGGCGAGGACGGCGTCGGCGAATGGAACCTCATCGCGCAGGCGCTGGGGATAACTCCCATCCGTCTGGACCCGACGGCCGCGCTCGACCACGGCATCCGCCTCAACCCCCTGGACCCGTCGATCACGACGACGGGCCAGCTCGCGCTGCTGCGCACGATCATCGAGGTGGCGATGGGCCACGGCCTCGACGAACGCTCCGGCTTCGCGCTCAAGGTCGCCCACGCCTACGTCAACGAGACGATCGTCGAACGCCAGCCGGTGCTCACCGACATCGTCGAGCAACTGCGCCACCCGGAACCGGAGTCGGCGGAGGCGATGAACGTCGCCATAGACGACGTGCGGGCCTGGGGCCTGGACGTGGCGCTGGTCCTGGACCGCCTGGTCGACGGCGACCTGCGCGGCATGTTCGACGGTCCGACGACCGTCGGCATCGACCTGGACGCCCCGCTCATCGTGTTCGACCTGTCCCACATCGACCGCAACTCGATCGCCATGCCGATCCTGATGGCCATCGTCGGGGTCTGGCTGGAGCACACCTGGATCCGCCCCGACCGGGTCAAGCGCATCTTCCTCGTCGAAGAGGCCTGGCACATCATCAACAGCCCGTTCGTCGCCCAGCTCTTCCAGCGCCTGCTGAAGTTCGGCCGTCGGCTCGGCCTGTCCTTCGTGGCGGTCGTCCACCATCTGTCCGACGTGGTGGACGGAGCGGCCGCGAAGGAGGCGGCCGCCATCCTGAAGATGGCCTCGACCCGCACGATCTACGCCCAGAAAGCGGACGAGGCGAGGGCGACGGGCCGGGTGCTCGGCCTGCCGAGATGGGCGGTGGAGATCATCCCGAGCCTCACTCCCGGCATCGCGGTCTGGGACGTCAACGGCAATGTGCAGGTGGTGAAACACCTGGTCACCGAGACGGAACGACCGCTCGTCTTCACCGACCGGGCGATGACCGAATCCTCCGCCGAACGCACGATGTCCGACGACGACGCCCTGCTCGCCGCCGAACTGGAACAGGAACGCCGAGCGGCGGCCTTCATGGAACAGCACCTGGCCGACTTGGACGGCTCGTCCGAGTCGACGGTGGCGTAGGCGGGGAGGAGTGGCCATGAGACCGGGTGACGAGCAGCGGCGCGACGGCCAGGGAGGCGTCCCCGACGGCCTGCTGGTCGGCATACTCGCCTTCCTGCTCGGCATGACGCTGCTGGTCTGGACGGCGACCGGGCTGGCCGCCCTGTTCGCGCACGGCTCCTGGCCCGCGGGCGTCGCCTTCACCCGCACCCCGCAGGCCATGCGCCACCTCGTCGCACAGCCCCACGACGTCCCCGGCGCCTGGCCGGACGCCGAAGCGCCGGACCTGTCGGGCTACGGTCTGTTCTGGGGCCTGTTCATCGGTGAGCTGATGATCCTCTTCGTCGTGACGGTGTTCGCGATAGGGACATTCGCCCGCTGGAAGGCGGTACGGGCCAGGAGACGCGCGGAAACCCCGCGTACGGCCCGGGAGCAGGCCCCGCCGCCCCACCACGAGGTGCCGACCCAGCGTCTCGAGACCGGCCCGCCGGCTCCCACGGCGACGGAACCCCTCCCATCCCAGCCCGCTCAGCAGCCCCCATCGCGACACCCCAGCCCGCCGGCGTCTCCGGCACCGGTACCGGTGCAGGTATCTGCGCCTACGCCCGTGCCCGTACCCGTGCCCGTGCCCGTGCCGGGTGAACGGCCGGCTTCTCCCGTACCGGCGGATGAGCGGCCGACCGGCTGGGAGGCGAGCCGCACCGAGGGCGGGGTGCACTACGCTCCCGCGGACGTCCGCCTCGCCACCGCCGCGCAGGCCGTGCGCGACGCGGAGGGTCCCGCCCTCGTCCTCACCTCCGACCCCGCGCTCTGGCAGGACACCAAGGACGCCCGGGGCAAACTGGGCCCGGTCCACCTCTACGACCCCGCCCACCGCTGCGACACCCCCGCCCGGCTCCACTGGTCCCCCACCGCGGGCTGCGAGGACAAGGCCACCGCGGTGGCGAGGGCGACCGCCCTCCTGGCCCCGGTCCGCCCCACGGCGCGGCTGGACCAGGCGGTCGCCGAGACGGCCGAAATCCTCCTCCGCAGCTATCTCCACGCCGCGGCCGTCGACGGACGCACCATCCGGCACGTCCACCGCTGGTCCCAGGGCGCCGGGATCCAGGAAGCGGTCCGCACGCTCCGCACCAACCCCAAGGCCGCCCCGGGCGCGGCCGGTGAACTCGAAGCCGCTCTCACCGCGCACCCCGAACGCCGGGACATCGCGCAGGAACTGACCTCCCGGGCCCTCTCCGCCCTGTCCACGATCAACATCCGCGAGGCATGCACTCCAAACCGAAGTGATGCCCTCGCCTTGGATTCCTTCGTGGACGAAGGGGGAACGCTTTATGTGGTCGGCGAATCCCTTGAGGACCCCAGGACGAGCCCCGGCGCGATGCCCCTCCTCACGGCCCTCGTCTCCAGCGTGGTCGAGCGCGGCCGGCGCATGGCCGAACGGTCATCCTCCGGTCGCCTCGACCCACCACTGACCCTGATCCTCGACGACGTCGCGGGCGTGGCCCCGATCCCCCAGCTCCCGGACCTGCTGTCCACCGGGCGGGACCGCGGCCTGCGCACTCTGGCCCTGCTCCGCTCCCGCGAACAGGCCAAGGCCCGCTGGCCGCACCACGAACTCCCGGCGCGCCAAGGCGGGTGACCGCAGCAGTGCCCGACCGCCCTCCCCGGCTCATGGCTCATTCGCCCACCCGCTCATCCGCTCATCCGCTCATCCGCTCACTCGGGCCCGGCCCGGCGGCTCGACGGCCATCTCGATCTCCCGCTGCTCCTCGAAAGCGACCCCGGTCGGCGAGAACCCCAGCCGCCGATAGCACGCGAGGGCCCGCCCGTTGTCCTCGTGCACCACGAGCCGCACCCGCTCGGCGCCCCACGACCACGCCCACTCCAACGCGGCCTCGAACAGCGCCTCGATCGCCCCGGTCCCCCGGTGCTCGGCGCGCACGAACACCCCCACGACGCCTCCTTGCAGCCGCTCGACGGCCGCCCCGGCCCAGTCGACGCTGCCCGCCGCCTCGACCAGCACGGTGACGGTCCCGGCCCACTCCCCGTCGGCCGTCTCCGCGACGAACTGCCGGGCGCCGGCCGCACCTTCGGCCCCGCCGGCGGTCCGCTCCCGCCAGAAGTCGTCCGGGCGGGCGGCCGCCTCGTCATACGTCTCATAGAAGGCGAGATCGGCGACCGGATCCCGCAGAGCCAGCAGCCTCAAGGCCTTCACGGAGGCCCAGTCGTCCGCCCGAACAGCTCGAACCACATACGTGTACATGAAAAGCACCGTAGTGGCCGAGCATGGCCCCGCCCACCTCTTTTTCCGTCGAGGCATAACGCAGAAAACCCCCGCACCATAGGTGCGGGGGTCTCCCATAAAATTT
>NZ_BEWA01000005.1:0-43917 GCF_003112535.1 Streptomyces rishiriensis
ACCGGCGCGGCGTCGGGGGCGACGGCGAGGGCCGCCAGACGTGTCACGGCCTCCTCATGGGTTCCCGCGACCACAACGCCGCGATGGGGAAAGCGGGTTCGCGTGGTCAGGAGGGACAGGGCCGTGTCGTGCAGCGGGATGCCGGGGTGGGCGCGGAGGTGGTCGGCGAGGGAGACCGCCTGGGCGCGCAGGGCGTCGGGGGTCGTGCCGGACAGGGCCAGCGGGACGACGCCGGCGGGGGCCCTACCTGCCAAAGCGGGGGTGTCGGCGGGTTCTTCGGGCCGGGCCTGTTCCAGGATGACGTGGGCGTTGGTGCCGCTGATGCCGAAGGACGACACGCCGGCTCGGCGCGGCTCGTCCCGCTCGGGCCACTCCCGCGCCTCCGTCAGCAGCTCGACCGCGCCCGCCGACCAGTCCACCTCAGGCGTCGGAGCGTCCACGTGCAGCGTCTTCGGCAGCACACCGTGCCGCATCGCCTGCACCATCTTGATCACACCCGCCACACCCGCGGCGGCCTGCGTGTGGCCGATGTTGGACTTCAGCGAGCCCAGCCACAGGGGCGAGCCCTCGGGGCGGGAGCGGCCGTAGGTGGTGAGCAGTGCCTGTGCCTCGATCGGGTCGCCGAGGGAGGTGCCGGTGCCGTGCGCCTCCACCACATCGACGTCCGCCGCGGACAGCCGGGCGTTCTCCAGCGCCTGCCGGATGACACGCTGCTGGGAGGGGCCGTTGGGCGCGGTCAGACCGTTGGACGCGCCGTCCTGGTTGACCGCGCTGCCGCGGACGACCGCGAGCACGTCGTGGCCGTTGCGGCGGGCGTCCGACAGCCGCTCCAGCAGCAGGACGCCCACCCCCTCGGCCCACGCGGTGCCGTCCGCCGCGGCGGCGAACGCCTTGCAGCGGCCGTCCGGGGCCAGTCCGCGCTGGCGGGAGAACTCCACGAAGGCGCCCGGGGTGGACATCACGGCCACGCCGCCCGCCAGCGCGAGCGAGCACTCGCCGGAACGCAGCGCCTGAGCGGCGAGGTGGATCGCCACCAGGGACGACGAGCACGCGGTGTCGACCGTCACCGCGGGGCCCTCGAAGCCGAGGGTGTACGCCACCCGTCCGGAAACGACGCTGCCCGCGCCGCCGGTGAGGACGTAACCCTCGATCTCCTCGGATCCGGTGCCCATGCGGGGGGCGTATTCCTGTCCGGCGGCGCCGGTGAAGACGCCGACGCTCTGGCCCTTGAGCGTGGAGGGATCGATCCCGGCGCGTTCCAGGGTCTCCCAGGAGGTCTCCAGGAGCAGCCGCTGCTGCGGGTCCATGGCCAGCGCCTCGCGCGGGGAGATCCCGAAGAAGGGGGCGTCGAAACCGGCCACGTCGTCGAGGAAGCCGCCCTCACGGACGTAGGACGTGCCGGACACGTCCGGGTCGGGGTCGTAGAGGGCGTCGAGGTCCCAGCCGCGGTCGGCGGGGAAGGCGCCGACGACGTCGGCGCCCTCGGACACCAGCCGCCACAGCCCGTCGGGGGAGGTCACTCCTCCCGGCAGCCTGCAGCCCATGGCCACGATGGCGATGGGTTCGGTGCGCCGGTTGTGTTCCTCGCGCAGCTTCTCCCGCGTCTGCTGCAGCTCGGCCGAGACCCGCTTGAGGTAGGTGAGGGCCTTCTCGTCGGTGGTCATGGAACCTGATCTCCTCTTCCGCGTGCCTGGCGGGTCAGCCGAGCCCGAGCTCGTTGTCGATGAAGGCGTAGACGTCGTCGGCGGTGGCGGATTCGAGGCGCCGGGTCCGGTCTCCGCTCTCGTCGGGGCCGCCCTTCAGGGCGGCTTCTTCGAGCCTCGATCCGAGGAACCGCAGGCGGGAGTGGATGCCGGAGTGGTCCAGCTCCTGCGCCAGCAGGGCGTCGAGCGCCGCTTCCAGGGCTTCGAGTCCGGCCGCGACCGGATCGGATTCCTGGTCGAGGGCCTTGAGCAGGTAGTCGGCGAGGGCGGTGGGCGCCGGGTAGTCGAAGACGGCCGTCGTGGGCAGCCTGACGCCTGCCGCCCTGCCGAGCCGGTTGCGCAGTTCCACCGCTGTCAGCGAGTCGAACCCGGCCTCCTTGAAGGCGCGGTCGGGTACGACCAGTGAGGCGTCGGAGTGACCGAGGACGGTCGCGGCTTCCTTGAGGACGAGGTCCAGGACGAGAGCGGCCTTCTCCTGTGCGGGGAGTCCCGCGAGCCGTTCGGCGAGCGTGCGTCCGTGGGCCGTACCGGTGGCGGCGGCGCGGCGGGGCGCGCGCACGAGTGCGCGCAGCATCGGGGGCAGCCCGCCGGAAGCGGCCCGGTCGTGCAGCACGCTCAGGTCGAGCCGGATCGGCACGAGGGCCGGTTCCGCCGCGGTCAGGGCGGCGTCGAGGAGGGCCAGGCCCTCCGCGGCCGTCAGTCCGAGCACGCCGTCGCGTTCGGTGCGCCGCAGGTCGGCCTCGGCGAGGCCGCTGGTCATGCCGCTCGCGTGCGACCACAGGCCCCAGGCGAGCGACACGGCGGGCAGTCCCTCGGCACGGCGGAGGCGGGCGAGTCCGTCGAGGAAGGAGTTGGCTGCCGCGTAGTTGGCCTGTCCGGGGTTGCCGAGGACGCCGGCGGCCGAGGAGAACAGCACCCAGGCGGCGAGGTCGAGGTCCCGGGTCAGCTCGTGCAGGTTGAGGGCGGCGTCGGCCTTCGGCCGCAGGACGGCGGCCATCCGCTGCGGGGTGAGGGCGGCGAGCACGCCGTCGTCGACGACGCCCGCGGTGTGCACGACGGCCGTCAGGGGCGCGGTCGCCGGGACGGAGTCCAGCAGCAGGGCCAGGGCGTCGCGGTCGGCGGCGTCGCAGGCCTCGACACGAACGGTCGCCCCCAGGGCGGTGAGTTCGGCGGCGAGTTCCCGCGCGCCGGGCGCGTCCGGGCCGCGCCTGCTGGTGAGCAGCAGGTTGCGGGCGCCGTGTTCGGTGACGAGGTGGAGGGCGACGAGCGCGCCGAGGGAGCCGGTGCCGCCGGTGACGAGGACGGTGCCGTCGGGGTCGGGCCGGCGGGGCAGGGTCAGGACGGCCTTGCCGGTGTGGCGGGCCCGGCTGAGGTGCCGGAAGGCGTCCGGGGCGTGCCGTACGTCCCATGCCGTCAGCGGCAGGGGGGTGAGGGCGCCGCGCTCGAAGAGGCCGACGAGTTCGTCCAGCAGGTCCCGGACCCGGTCGTCGTCCGCCTCCGCGAGGTCGTAGGCGCGGTACTCGACCCCGGGGTGGCGTTCGGCGACCTCGGTGGCGTCACGGATGTCGGTCTTGCCCATCTCCAGGAAGCGGCCGCCCCTCGGCAGCAGGCGCAGGGAGGCGTCGACGAACTCACCGGCCAGCGCGTCGAGGACGACGTCGACGCCGCGGCCGTCGGTGGCGTCGAGGAAGTGCTGCTCGAAGTCGGTGGTGCGGGAGTTGGCGAGGTGCGCGTCGTCGAGTCCGCGGGCGCGCAGGGCGTCCCACTTGCCGGGGCTGGCGGTGCCGTAGACCTCGGCGCCCAGGTGACGGGCGACCTGGACGGCGGCCATGCCCACGCCGCCGGCCGCGGCGTGGACCAGGACGCTCTCGCCGGGCCGGACGCCGGCCAGGTCGCGCAGGCCGTAGAGGGCGGTGAGGAACGCGATGGGCGTGGCGGCGGCCTGTGCCAAGGTCCATCCCGCGGGGACGCGGACGAGCCTGCGGTGGTCGGTCACGGCTTCGGGGCCGAACGCTCCGCCGGGGAACAGGCCCATGACCCGGTCGCCGGGCGACAGGCCGGTCACGCCGGCGCCGGTCTCCAGGACGATGCCCGCGCCCTCGCCGCCGATCGCGGCCTGCCCGGGGTACATGTCCAGAGCGATCATGACGTCGCGGAAGTTCATGCCGGCGGCGCGGACGGCCACGCGGACCTGGCCGGGGGCGGGCGGGCCGGATGCGGCGTTCGGCACGAGGGCCAGGTTGTCCAGGGTGCCGGGCCCGGTGGTGTCCAGGCGCCAGGTGCGGGCGCCGGCGGGGACCGTCAGGCCGACCGGGGCGGCGCGGACGAGGCGGGGCACGGTCACCTCGCCGTCACGTATCGCGAACTGGGACTCCTGCAGGGCCGCGGCCGCCGCCGGGAGTCCGGCGAGCGCGTCGCGGGAGGCGTCGTGTCCGTCGAGGTCGGCCAGGACGAAGCGGTCGGGGTGCTCGGCCTGGGCGGAGCGCACCAGGCCCCAGACCGCGGCGGCTGCCGGGTCGGTGACGCTCTCGCCGTCCTGGACGGCGACGGCGCCCCGGGTGACCACCAGCAGCCGTGACGTGTCGTCGCCGGGCGCGGCCAGAAAGGCCTGGAGCTCTTGCAGCACGCGGTGGGCGAGCGCGTGGACGTCCTCGGCCGAGGCGCCGTCGCCGGTGGCGTCGAGGGCGCGGACGCCGAGGGGACCGTCCGCGCGGGGCGTGACCGGCAGCGACGTCCACGTCGTGCGGAACAGCGATTCGTGTCCGGCTTCGGGGGCCGGGCGCAGGTGTGCGGCTGCCACGGGGCGCAGGACGAGGGAGTCGACGTCGACGACGGGGGATCCGGTGGCGTCGGTGACGCGCAGGGACACCCCGTTCTCTCCGGCGGGGGACAGCCGGACCCGCAGGGCCTTGGCGCCCGAGGCGTGCAGGCGTACGCCGTTCCACGCGAAGGGCAGCAGCCGCCGTCCGTCGCCGGGCTCGGCGACGCCGCCGAAGGCGCTGGGGTGCAGGGCGGCGTCGAAGAGGGCCGGGTGCAGGCCGAACAGGTCGGCGTCGTCGTGGTGCTCGTCGTCGAGGGCGACGTCGGCGTAGACCTCCTCTCCGTCGGTCCACACCGCGCGCAGTCCCTGGAAGGCGGGGCCGTACTCGTAGCCGGCCTCGGCGCGCCGCCGGTAGAAGTCCGTGACGGGCACGGCCGTGGCGTTCGCCGGAGGCCACGGGGCGGTGTCGGGGCCCGGAGCGTCGTCGGGGTGCGTGCGTGTCAGGGCGCCGCTCGCGTGGCGGGTCCAGGCGCCTTCGTCACCGTCGGGGCGGGAGTGGACGGCGACGGGGCGGTCGCCGGTCTCGTCCGGGGCGCCGACGTGCACGCGGATGCGCACCGCACCCTCGGCGGGCAGCAGCAGGGGCGCGGCCAGGACGAGTTCGCGGACGGCGCCGTGCCCGAGCTCGTCGCCGGCCCGGACGGCCATCTCGACCAGCGCCGTGCCGGGCAGCAAGGCCGTGCCGTCGACCGCGTGGTCGGCGAGCCAGGGCCGGTCGGCCGAGGACAGGCGTCCGGTGAAGGTGACGGCGTCGGCCTCGGGCAGTTCCACCGCCGCGGTCAGCAGCGGGTGGCCGGTCGTGGTGATGCCCGCGGCTCCGAGGTCGCCGGCGCCGGGGTCGGCGTCGAGCCAGTAGCGCCGGTGCTGGAAGGCGTACGTCGGTACGACGGCGGCGCGGGCGCCGCTGCCGGCGAACAGGGAGGGCCAGTCGACGCGGGCGCCCCTGGTGTGGGCGCGGGCGACGGCCGCGAGCAGCGTCGCGGGTTCCGGCCGTCCGTCGCGCAGTGCGGCCACGCAGTCGACGGTCTCGGTAAGGCAGTCCTGCGCCATGGCGGTGAGCACTCCGCCGGGCCCGAGTTCGAGCACGGTGGTGACGCCCTGTTCGCGCAGGGTGCGCAGGCCGTCGGCGAAGCGGACCGTGCCGCGGACGTGGCGTACCCAGTACTCGGGGGTGCACAGCTGTGCGGGGTCGGCGAGGGTGCCGGTCAGGTTGGAGACGACGGGCAGGGCGGGGGTGTGGAAGCTCAGTGCGGCGGCGGCCTCGTGAAAGGCGTCGAGCATGGGTTCCATGCGCGGCGAGTGGAAGGCGTGCGAGACGCGCAGCCGTTTCGTCTTGCGGCCGCGGGCCGCGAGCACGGCGGCCACGGCTTCGACGGCGGGCGCGTCGCCGGAGAGGACGACGGCCTCGGGGCCGTTGAGCGCGGCGACGGCGACTCCGTCGGTGAGCTCGGCGACGGCCTCGTCCTCGGTGGCCTGTACGGCGATCATGGCGCCGCCCTCGGGCAGCCGCTGCATCATCGCGCCGCGAGCGGCGACCAGGGCGGCGGCGTCCTCCAGGGACCACACACCGGCCACGTGGGCGGCGGCGAGTTCGCCGATGGAGTGCCCGGCGACCAGGTCGGGGCGCAGGCCCCAGGACTCGACCAGCCGGTAGAGGGCCACTCCCACGGCGAACAGGGCTGCCTGGGTGTAGGCGGTCCGGTCGAGCAGGTCGGCGTCGGGAGTGCCGGGCTCGGCGAGGACGACGTCCCGCAGCGGGCGGTCGAGCCGGCGGTCCAGGGCGGTGCAGACCTCGTCGAAGGCGCGGGCGTACACCGGGAACGACGCGTACAGTTCGCGGCCCGTTCCGGGGCGTTGCGCGCCCTGGCCGGAGAAGACGACGGCGAGCTTGCCGTCGGTGGCGGCGCCGGTCGTGCCGTCGCCGGCGGCGAGGGCCGCCAGGGCGTCGCGGGCCTCCTCCGCGGAGCCTGCGACCACGGTCGCGCGGTGCTCGAAGGCGGAGCGGCCGCTGAGTGTGAGGGCGACGTCGGCCAGGGCGGGCGCCGGCCGTGCGTCGAGAAGGGCGGCGACGCGTGCGGCCTGTGCGCGCAGGGCCTGGGGGGACTTGGCGGACAGGACGAGCGGGACGAGCCCGTCGGGCAGCGCGCGCTCCGCCGTGTCCGCCGTGTCCGGTCCGTCGGCGGGAGCGGCGGCGGGGTCCTCGGCGGGCTGTTCGAGGACGACGTGGGCGTTGGTGCCGCTGATGCCGAAGGAGGACACGCCCGCGCGGCGCGGGCGGCCGGTCTCGGGCCAGGGCCTGGGCTCGGTGAGCAGTTCGACGGCGCCGCGGGTCCAGTCCACCTCGGGCGTCGGGGCGTCGACGTGGAGCGTGCGGGGCAGCACGCCGTGCCGCATCGCCTGCACCATCTTGATCACGCCTGCGGCACCGGCGGCGGCCTGTGCGTGGCCGATGTTGGACTTGAGGGAGCCGAGCCACAGCGGGTGGCCGTCGCCAGGCCGTTCCTGGCCGTAGGTGGCGAGCAGGGCCTGTGCCTCGATCGGGTCGCCGAGGGAGGTGCCGGTGCCGTGCGCCTCCACGGCGTCGACGTCGGCGGGGGTGAGGTCGGCGTTGGCGAGGGCCTGGCGGATGACGCGCTGCTGGGAGGGGCCGTTGGGCGCGGTGAGGCCGTTGGAGGCGCCGTCCTGGTTGACGGCGGAGCCGCGGACGACGGCGAGGACCTCGTGGCCGTTGCGGCGGGCGTCCGACAGCCGCTCCAGCAGCAGCAGAGCCACGCCCTCGGACCAGCTGGTGCCGTCCGCCGCGGCGGCGAAGGCCTTGCAGCGTCCGTCGGGAGCCAGTCCACGCTGCCGTGAGAACTCCACGAAGCTGCCCGGGGTCGCCATCACCGCGACACCGCCCGCCAGCGCCAGGGAGCACTCCCCCGCACGCAGCGCCTGGGCGGCGAGATGCAGGGCGACCAGCGAGGACGAGCACGCCGTGTCCACGGTCACGGCGGGGCCCTCGAAGCCGAAGGTGTACGACACGCGGCCGGAGACGACGCTGCCCGCGCCGCCGACGCCGAGGTAGCCCTCGATCTCCTTCGCGGGCCGCACCGCGCGGGTGGTGTAGTCGTGGTACATGACCCCGGCGAAGACGCCGACGTCCGCGCCGCGCAGGGCCGTCACGTCCAGGCCCGCGCGTTCGAAGACCTCCCAGGAGGTCTCCAGGAGGAGCCGCTGCTGGGGGTCCATCGCCACCGCCTCGCGCGGGGAGATCCCGAAGAACTCGGCGTCGAAGCCGGCCACGTCGTCGAGGAAGCCGCCCTCCGTGACGTACGACTTTCCGGCGGCGTCGGGGTCGGGGTCGTACAGCTCGTCCAGGTTCCAGCCCCGGTCGGAGGGGAACGGGGAGCGGCCGTCGGCGCCGTCGGCGACCAGACGCCACAGGTCCTCGGGTGAGGTGACGCCGCCCGGCAGCCGGCAGCCCATCGAGACGATGGCGATCGGCTCGTCGGAGAGCGCGGCGGGGGCGGGCAGGGCCGGGGCCTCGGCGGACCCGCCGTCGACCTCGTCCAGCAGCCGGTGCGCCAGGGCTTCGGGGGTGGGGTGGTCGAAGGCACTGGTGGCGGGGAGCCGCAGTCCGGTGGCGGCGCTGAGCCGGTCGCGCAGGGCCACGACCATGACGGAGGTGAACCCCAGCTCCTTGAAGGCCCGGTCGGCCGGGACGTCCTCGGCGCCGGCGCGTCCCAGGACCGCGGCGGCCTCGGTGCGCACCAGCCGCAGCAGGACGTCCTGCCGCTCCTCGGCGGGCAGGCCGTCCAGCCGGCCGCGCAGCTCCGAGGTCTCGGCGCGCGCCGTGTGAGCCGTGGTGTCGATCAGTCCGCGCAGCGGTGCGGGGACCGGGCCGGTGAGCAGGGCGGCGTTGTCGAGGCGCATCGCGATGAACGCGGCCTCGCCGGCGGCGTGCGCGGCGTCGAACATCACCAGGGCTTGCTGTTCGGTGAGTTCGCCCGCCGCGAAGGGTACGGCGCCCTCGACCGCGCCGTCCCTCCAGGGCCCCCAGGCCAGGGACAACGCGGGCAGGCCGTGGGCGCGCCGGTGCTGGGCCAGCGCCTCCAGCGCGGCGCTCTCGGCGGCGATGTCACCGGCGCCGGGGGCGCCCAGAACTCCCAGGGGGGAGGAGCACAGGACGAAGGCGGTCAGGTCGCGCCCGGCGGTCAGGTCGTGCAGGGCGTGCGCCGCGGCGGACACGGCGCCGGTTCCGGTGATCTCCTCCGCGTGCACCACGGCCGTCAGCGGCGGCCGGCCGGGGTCCGCGAGCAGCTCGGCGAGCGCGGCGCGGTCGCCCGCGTCGCACGCGACAGCGGTGGCGCGGGCGCCGGCAGCGGCGAGTTCGGCGCAGAGCGTCTGCACGCTCTCGTCGCCGTGTCCGGGGGTGAAACCCAGCAGCAGGTGGCGGGCGTCGTGCGCGGTCACGAGGTGGCGGGCGAGCGCGGCTCCCTGGGCGGTGGCGGCACCGGTGACCAGGACCGTCCCCTCGGGGTCGAGCAGCGGGGGCGGCGGCTCCTCGCGGTCCATGGAGACGCGGGCGAAGCGCGGCAGCAGGGCGACCCCGGAGCGGATGGCGAACTGCGGTTCGCCGGCGTTCACGGCGGCGGCCAGGGATCGCGCGCCGTCCTCGTCGAGGCCGTCGCTGTCGAGGTCGGCGAGCACGAACCTGCCCGGGTGCTCGGTCTGCAGCGCGCGGACAAGGCCCCACAGCGGGGTGTGCGCGGGGTCCCGTACGTCCTCGCCGTCGCCGACGGCCACGGCGCGCCGGGTGAGGACCACGAGCGTGAGGTTCTCGCCCCGGTCGTCGGCCGTCCAGTCCTGCAGGGACGCGACGAACTCCTCGATGCCCGCCCCGGCGTCGTGGGCGGTCCGGTCCGCGAGAAGGACGCCGGCGCCGCCCCGGGCGGCCGTGCGGGCGGCGGCCGGGTCGGCGTGGACCTCGCACGGTACGCCGGCGTCCCGCAGGGCGGCGGCCAGGCCGAGCGGGTCGGGGCCCGCCAGCGCCCAGTCGCCCGGCTCGCCCGGGGCTGCGCCCAGGGAAAGCGGGGAGCTGGGTATCCAGTCGACGCGGAACAGCGAGTCGTACAGGCCGCTGCTGGTGGCGCGCAACCGGGCGGGGGTCTCCAGCAGCCGATGCCGCACGATCTTGCCCGAGGCGGTGCGCGGGATCGTCTCGATCTCGTACAGCTCCTCGGGCACCTTGAAGTAGGAGAGGCGTTCGCGGCACTCGGCGAACAGCCGTTCCGTGTCCGGTCCCTGAGAGCCGGGGACGATGAACGCGACCGGCACCTCGCCCAGCACGTCGTGCGGCTTGCCGACCACCGCGACGTCGGCGACGCCGGGGACGGTGCGCAGGACCTCCTCCACCTCTCCCGGGTGGATGTTCTCCCCGGCGCGGATGATCAGTTCCTTCCGGCGGCCGGTGATGGTGAAGTAGCCGGCCTCGTCACGGCGGGCCAGGTCTCCGGTGCGGTACCAGCCGTCGTGGAAGGCGGCCGCGGTGGCTTCGGGCTGGTTGTGGTAGCCGGCCATGACACTCGGCCCGCGCACCCACACCTCGCCCTCCTGGCCGTCGGCGACGTCCTCGCCGGTCCGCGTGTCCACCAGGCGTACTCCCAGACCCACCACGGGCAGGCCGCAGGAGCCCTCCGCGCGGGCGCCCGAGGGCCAGTTGACGGTGATGGAGCCGCAGGTCTCGGTGGAGCCGTAGGCGTCGATGAGGGGGACGCCGAAGACGCGCTCGAACGACCGGCGCAGCGATGCCGTGGTGACCGCGCCGCCCACCAGGGCCACGCGCAGCCGTGGAGCGGTGAAGCCGCGGTCGCGGGCCGCGTCGAGCAGATAGTGCAGCAGGGTGGGCACGCCGGCCAGGAAGGTGGCGCGCTCCTCGTCGAGCGCTGTCAGCACGTCCTCCGCCGACAGACCGTCGACGATGCGGGCGCTGGCGCCCACGGCCACCACGGAGAGCACACAGGCGATGTGCGAGAGGCTGTGGAAGAGGGGCAGCGGCCAGACGACGCGGTCCTCGGGGCCGAGTCCGGGCACCGGCACATAGCAGGCGGCCACCGACCACAGGCAGTTGCGCTGGGTGGAGAGGACGCCCTTGGGCCTGCCGGTGGTGCCCGAGGTGTAGAGCATCCAGGCCAGATCGTCGAGCCCGAGGTCGTCACGAGCCGGTGTGGCGGGCTCCCGGACCGCGAACGCTTCGTAGGGCAGGAAGCCCGACGGCGCCGGGCCGTCGCCGACCAGGACGACCGTCAGGTGCGGACGGTCCGGAAGCAGGCGCCGCAGCTGTTCCACGTGCGGGTGGTCGGTGATGACGATCCGGGCGCCGCTGTCGTCGAGGACGTGGGCGAGTTCCGCGTCGCTGCTCTGCGGGTTGACGGGGACGCCGATGGCGCTGGCCCGGGTGATGGCGTAGTAACTCTCGACGATCTCGACGCGGTTGCCCAGGCAGATGGCGGCACGGTCGCCCGGTTGCAGCCGCAACTCCGCCAGATGTCCGGCCAGTCGCCGGGTCCGCGCCTCCAGGTCGGTGTAGCTGACGCTCCGTCGGGCGTCCCGGTAGGCGATCTTGGCGCCGAATTGCCGGGCCTGGTCGACCAGCAGCTCGGGCAGCGGCCGGATCAGCTCCGTGCGCAACATGTGTCGTCATCCCTCCGGGGCGAGAGCAGACGGGCAGTCCGCAAGGGCAGATGGTTCGCCCTACCCGGCCCAGTGTTGTCATCCGAGGCTCGCCCGCACCCCCTCATCACCCCCCTAGACGTCCCTAAGTCGAAGAGTGACCAGAAAGAATCAGCAGGGGTTTGGAGCGGCGCAACGACGGCATTAGGCTCCGACGCCGTGCCGACAGTCATCGCGCTATCGGCTGTCGGCCCGAAATGCGGACGTGATGAGCGGCCATCGCATATCCGCCGGTTCCCTGGGAGCGGGATTTCATTTCCCGGCAACCTTCCCGCGACGGCGGCACGTTAGGGAAAGGGACACACACGGACATGACGAATTCGGCATCCCATCGCACCCGGATCCGGGTGGAACTCGGCGACCGCTCCTATCCCGTCGACATCGGACCCGGAGTGCGGCACTCGTTGTCCGGGGTCGTCGAGCGGATGGGAGCGCGGCGCGCGGCGGTGGTCTCGGCCCGGCCGGACGCCTGGGTGCCCGACCCGGGCGTGCCTTCGCTGGTCCTGCGGGCCCGCGACGGCGAGAAGGACAAGACGCTCGCCACGGTTGAGTCGCTGTGCCGGGAGTTCGTGCGTTTCGGCCTGACCCGTGACGACGTCGTCGTCTCCGTCGGCGGCGGCACCACGACGGACGTCGTGGGTCTCGCCGCCGCGCTCTTCCACCGCGGGGTGCGCGTGGTGCATCTGCCGACCACGCTGCTCGCGCAGGTGGACGCCAGCGTCGGCGGCAAGACCGCGGTGAACACCCCCGAGGGCAAGAACCTCATCGGCGCCTACTGGCAGCCCAGCGCGGTGCTGTGCGACACCGACTATCTGGAGACCCTGCCCGGGCGGGAGATGCTCAACGGCTACGGGGAGATCGCCCGCTGCCACTTCATCGGCGCCGGCGACCTGCGGGAGCTGCCGCTGCCCGAGCAGATCGCGGCGAGTGTGGCGCGCAAGGCGCAGATCGTGTCCGCCGACGAGCGCGACACCGGCCTGCGCCATCTGCTCAACTACGGCCACACCCTGGGCCACGCGTTGGAGCTGGCCACGGACTTCCGGCTGCGGCACGGTGAGGCGGTGGCGATCGGCACCGTGTTCGCGGGGCGGCTCGCGCGGGCCATGGACCGGATCGACGAGCGGCGAGCGGCGGAGCACCTGGAAGTGGTGCGTCACTACGGGCTGCCCCACGAGCTGCCCGCGGACGTCGCTCCGGCCCGGCTGATCGAGCTCGTACGGCTGGACAAGAAGGCGATGTCGGGGCTGACGTTCGTGCTGGACGGCAAGGACGGCGCCGAGCTGGTGCCCGACCTGCCGCAGGACGTCGTGGCGCGGGTGCTGGCGGAGATGCCGCGGGCGCGGGCCTGAGAAAGGTGTGCGTGCGGGGGCCGTTCGCGCCGGTCCGGACGGGGAGTTCGTCCGGGCCGGCGCGGACCGTGCCGTCCCGGCGGCGGGCGGACCACCGCCGGCCGTGAGGGCCGTCGGCCTCGTGATCCGCCCGCTCTCAGCCCTGAGGTGGGCGGCCCTTGGCCAGCAGGACCGCTCCGTGCAGTGAGGAGAGTCCGCCGAGGCGGGCGGGCTCCACGGGCGGCGGCGGGAAACCGGGGCGGGCCAGGCGCGCCGTCTGCTCCCCGACGGTTTCGGTGAAGCCGGGCAGCGCGTCGGCGAATCCGCCGCCGACCACGACGACGGCGGGGTGCAGCAGTTCGCTCACCCCGACGGCGGCCGCGGCCAGCGCCGCACAGCCCGCGCGTACGGCGTCGGCCGCCCAGGGCGTGCCGTCGGCGAGGGCCCGCGCCAGCTCGGGGAAGGTCACCTCCGCGCCGCGTGCGCGGGCGGCCCGGCGCAGTACGGCGGGGCCCGAGGCCACGGACTGGACACAGCCGCGGCGCCCGCAGTCGCACCGTTCCCCGGACCGGTCCACGATCAGGTGGCCGATCTCGCAGGAGCCCCGCGAGGGGCCGGGCAGCAGTCTGCCGCCGAGGACGATGCCGCCGCCGACGCCGGTGCCGACTCCGAGATACAGCAGGTCGGAACGGCCGGCCGCGTGTGCCTCGGCGAGCGCGGCGAGGTCGCCGTCGTCGGCGCAGCGCACCTCCGCGGCGCCGAAGACCTCGCGCAGCGCGCCGCCGAGGTCGAGGCCGGTCCAGCCCGGGCGGTTGGGCCAGGCGGTGACGACGCCCGCCGCGTCCAGGGTGGCGGGCATCGCCACGCCGACGCCCGCCAACTCGTCCGGTGCGACGGCGCACAGCTCCCGGACCTGCCGGGCGAGCAGGTCCAGGTCCGCCGCCGGACGGACGGGCCCGCCGGCGGCCCGGGGCCACCGGAAGCGGGCCTCGCGCACGGTGCCGTCCGTGTGCTCCGCCCGCAGGGCGACCTTCGTGCCGCCCACGTCGATGCCCAGGTGGTAGGGGATGGCTGCCTCCCGGCCGGGTCAGTCCCTGAGGTGGTCGGTGACGATCTGCGCGACCTGGCGGAGCACGCGGGGGCTGCTGAGCATCTCCTCGTGGCCGCAGCCCAGTTCGTGTCGCACGATCTCGCCCGCGACGTACGGGGCCCAGGCCTCGCTGGAGGCCGCTTCGGCCACCGGGCTGGGATCGGCCGCGAACAGGTGCATGGCGCCGCTGTACTTCTCGGGCGTGTGGGCCTTCCAGGCGCCGAGGTCGGTCAGCATGGTCTCGACGAAGGTCTCGGCCGCGCTCTTCCTGCCGCGCCAGGCATAGTTCGTCGCCATGTCGGCGAACTCGGCGATGTCCGCGTACCTGAGCGGTCGCTCGTACGCGGTGAGGTCCTTGCCGTTGATCAGCAGGATCAGTTCGATCAGGCCCTGCTCGTCACGGTCCTCCTTGTCCGTGATGTGCGGGTTGGTGTTGAACACGCCGAGGAACTCGATCTCCTCACCGCGCTTCTGGAACTCGGCGGCGACGGCATGGGCGAGGATGCCCCCGAAGGACCAGCCGAGGATGCGGTACGGGCCCTTGGGCTGCACGCCGCTGATGCGGTCCGCGTAGTCGGCCGCCATGGCCGCGACGCTGTCGACGGGGGTGTCGAACTCCTGGAAGGTGTGCGACTGGAGGCCGTAGAGGGGGTAGTCCAGGCTGAAGTGCTGGGCGAGCACTCCGTAGCACCAGGCGGTGCCGCCGAGGTGGCGCATGCAGAACAGCGGCCGTGCCGAGCCCCTGGTCATCAGCGGCAGCAGCACGTCGAAGGAGTCCTGCGGCTCCTCACCCGTCAGCCGCCGGGAGAGCTCGGCCGGCGTCGGGGACTCCACCAGCATCCGGATCGACAGCTCCGACTGCATCTCGGAGCGCACCCGGGCCAGCAGCCGGGCCGCGAGCACCGAGGAGCCGCCGAGGTCGAAGAAGCTGTCGCGCGGTCCGACCTGCTCCACACCGAGCACCTCGGCGAAGAGCCGGCTGAGGAGCAGTTCCGACTGCGTGAGGTGCGTCTCCACCATCGCCGACTGCGCGAGGACCGGGGCCGGCAGCGCCTTGCGGTCGAGCTTGCCGTTGGGGGTGAGCGGGAACTCCTCCAGGGCCACCACGGCGGACGGCACCATGTACAGGGGCAGCGTGTCCGCCACGAAGTTCCGCAGCTCCTTGGCGTCGGGCACACGGCCGGGGGCGGCGGTCACGTAGGCCACGAGGCGCCGGTCGCCCGGCCGGTCCTCGCGGACCGTCGCGGCCGCCTGGTCCACGTCCTCGGACCGCTCGAGGACGGCCTCGATCTCGCCGAGTTCCATCCGGAAGCCGTGCAGCTTGACCTGGTGGTCGGCGCGGCCGACGTACTCCAGGTCGCCGTCCGGGCGCAGCCGCACCACATCGCCCGTGCGGTACATCAGGCCACTGCCGTCACCGAAACGGTCGGGCAGGAAACGCTCGGCGGTCAGCTCCGGCCGGTTGAGGTAGCCGCGGGCCACTCCCGCGCCGGCGATGAACAGCTCGCCCTCGGCACCGGCTTCGACGGGCGCCAGTTCCTCGTCGAGGACGTACAGCCGGGTGTTGCGCAGGGGCTTGCCGATGACGGCGGCGTCCTCGGGCCCGGTGACCGGGTGGACCGTGGACCACACGGTGGTCTCCGTGGGCCCGTACCACTGGACGACCTCGGCGCCGAGGTCGAGCAGCGCCGCCGCCAGCTTCTCCGACAGCGCCTCGCCGCCGATGAGGATGCGCAGCCCGCGCAGCGCCTCGGGGCTGACGGTGGCCAGCATGTGCCAGTGGGTCGGGGTGGCCTGGGCGGTGCCGATCCCCCCGCGGACGATCAGGTCGCCCAGCGCCTGCGGGTCCTGCCCGGTGGCACGTGGCGCGATGACCGCGCGGGCGCCGGTGTAGTACGGCAGGAACAGCTCGGGCACCGACATGTCGAAGGTGGCGGTGGTGACCGACAGCATGCGGTCCCCGGGCTCCATGGCCAGCCGCTCCCGCATCGCCTCCAGCAGGTTGTGCAGGGCGCGCACGGGGATCTCGACGCCCTTGGGGGTGCCGGTGGAACCCGAGGTGTAGATGACGTACGCGAGGTCCTCGGGCTGCGGCGGGGCGGCCCGCTCGGCGTCCGTGAGATGCCCGGTGGGCAGTTCGGCGAGCGTCGCGGCCGTCGCCGGGTCGTCCAGCACGACGCGGGGCACGCCCAGGTCGGTGCGGTCGGCCTGGATGCGGGTCGACGTCAGCAGGGCCACCGGAGCGGCGTCGCGGACCTGGAAGGCCACGCGTTCGGCGGGGTGTTCCGGGTCGAGGGCCAGGTAGGCCCCGCCCGCCTTCAGCACCGCCAGCAGTGCCACCAGCAGGTCCGTGGAGCGTGGCAGCATCACCGCGACGACGCGGTCGGGCCCCACGCCCTGGGCGACCAGGTGGCGAGCGAGCCGGTTGGCCTGCTCGTGCGCCTCCCGGTAGGTGAGCTCCACACCCTCGCATTCGAGGGCCGTGAGGTCCGCGACCGAGTCGGCCCGCTCCTCCAGCGCCTTCACCAGCATGTTCCCCTCCACAGGGCTCGTACGGATTCTCGGCACGGCGGCGCTCAGACGGCCGGGGTGCGCATCCAGCGGTTCCAGTACGGCCGCCAGCCGTGGCGGTGCCAGAACGGCGTGGAGATCGGGTTGAACATCGCGTGGTAGCCGACCGACGCGCCGATGCCCATGGCGTCCAGATCGGCGTGGACGTGGTTGGCGAGGGAGGTGCCGATGCCCAGGCCGCGGTAGCCCTCCTTGACGGCCTGGCAGACCAGATGGGCGACGGGGGTGGCGGTGATCTTCGTCGCGAGCCACGCCTGCTGCGGCTCGGAGGGATCCTCGCCCCGGTGCATGCCCACGATCCCGCCCTCGTACTCGGCGACCCAGATCAGCGGTTCGTCGCGCTTGAACGAGGCGGTGATCTCCTCGCGCAGCAGCGCCTCGGTCGTGGCGCGCTCGACCGCGCCGCTGACGGCGGCGTCGAACCGGGTCTCCACCATCTGCAGTTCGAACACCGCCTCGCTGTCCTCGGGGGTGGCCCGCCGCACGTGGACCCGGCGCGACTCGGGCACCAGATCGGTGCCCTTGACCCGGCCGATCATCACGAACTCGGGAACGAAGCCGAAGGCGCGCAGGACGCGGGTCATGCCCACGTCGCGGCTGGGCCACTCGACGGCGGCCATGGAGTCCTCACCGGGGCGTTCCGGGTGGCTGCGCATGTACTGCTGCCAGTGCGTGAGCAGCGCGGCCATCTCGTCGGGCCCGGAGACCCGGGGGGTCAGCTCCCAGCGGTCGAGCGGGCCGAGCACCGCCTCCAGCGCGTCGGCGTCGACACGGGTGTGCGTCAGCAGGCCCTGCGCCCCGGCGACCTCCAGCAGCTCTTCGCCCTCGCCGGGCTCCGGCAGAGCGTCGGCCTCCGGAATCATCCGGTCGACGGGGCGCAGCCGGTCGCGGTGGGCGGCCAGCACTGATTCCGCCGTCTGTACCTGGGGCATGGTGTCGTGTCCTCGGCTTTCAGTCGTGTCCGTGGCGAAGTCGCGCGGGTGCGGCTCCACGGGAACCAGGGGGTCTCTCGCGGCCGGCGGCGCCGCGTCAGCGGTCGGTGACCTTCTCCAGCAGTGCGCGGGCCGCGAGCCGATAGCCCGTGGCGCCCAGTCCGAAGATCACTCCGGTGGCGAGCGGTCCGGTCACCGACTGGTGCCGGAACTGCTCGCGGGCCCAGACATTGGAGAGGTGGACCTCGATCCACGGGCGCGGATAGTCGGCCAGCGCGTCCCTCAGTCCCCAGCCGGCCATCATCAGGGCGGCGGGATTGACGATCGCGCCGACCGAGTCGTAATTGCCCTGAATGGTGCGGATCATCTCCGCCTCACCGTCGTGCTGGAACGCTTCCACTTTCCAGCCGCGGTCCGCCACTTCTTCGGCGACCCATCCTTCGATATCGGCGAGCGTGTCCGTTCCGTAGATCTCGGGCTGACGGCTCCCGAGTATGCCGAGATTCGGCCCGTTCACCAACAGAAGCCTGCTCAATGCGCACCCTTTGTCTGTACGGAACCACCGGGAAGTGCTTTTTATAGCACGGCCATTGACGGCCAAACACCGCTCCTCGGTATGCCCGCAATCACAAGGGGGAACATAGGGGGGTCCCCAGGGGAATGACGTCTCGCCAACCACTGGGTTAGCGTGCTAATTGCGACGACCGACCCCGCCCGGCGGCTGCTGCCGATCTTCCCGGCCGGGCGCTCGGACCGCGCCGAGGTCGTGTTCCGGCGCCCGCGTCCGTGTGAACACCCGCCTCATGAGGGGTGGTTCCGTGTCGTGACCTCCGTGGCGTTCGCTGCGGCTGTATTCGCATGCGCGTAGACCGAAGGAGCAAGGAACAGCATGAGCAGTGGTGTGCGACTGGGCTCAGACCTTCCGGCGTGGCCGCAGTACGACGACGCGGAGCGGACCGGCCTCATACGTGCGCTGGAGCAGGGTCAGTGGTGGCGCATGGGCGGCGGCGAGGTCGACGCCTTCGAGCGGGAGTTCGCCGACTACCACGGGAGCGAGCACGCCCTGGCCGTCACCAACGGCACGCACGCCCTCGAACTGGCTCTGGAGGTCATGGGCGTCGGCCCCGGCACCGAGGTGATCGTGCCGGCCTTCACCTTCATCTCCTCGTCCCAGGCCGCTCAGCGCCTCGGCGCGGTCGTGGTGCCGGTGGACGTGGACCCGGAGACGTACTGCATCGATCCGGCCGAAGCCGCCAAAGCCGTCACCGCGAAGACCCGCGCCATCATGCCCGTGCACATGGCCGGCCAGTTCGCCGACATGGACGCCCTCGACAAGGTCGCCGCCGAATCCGGTGTGCCGCTGATCCAGGACGCGGCGCACGCTCAGGGCGCCACCTGGAACGGCCGGCGGGTCGGCGAGCTGGGCTCGGTCGCCGCGTTCTCCTTCCAGAACGGCAAGCTGATGACGGCGGGCGAGGGCGGTGCGGTCCTGTTCCCGACCGCCGAGATGGCGGAACACGCCTTCGTCCGGCACAGTTGCGGACGCCCCCACGGCGACCGCGGCTACTTCCACCGCACCTCGGGCTCCAACTTCCGGCTCAACGAGTTCTCCGCCGCTGTGCTGCGCGCCCAACTCGCGCGCCTGGACGGGCAGATCCGGACGCGCGAGGAGCGATGGCCGCTGCTGTCCTCGCTGCTCGCCGAGATCCCTGGCGTGCTGCCGCAGCGGCTGGACCCCCGCGCCGACCGCAACCCGCACTACATGGCCATGTTCCGGGTCCCCGGCATCACGGAGGAGCGGCGCGCGCAGGTGGTCGACACGCTCATCGAGCGAGGTCTCCCCGCGTTCGTGGCGTTCCGCTCGGTCTACCGCACGGACGCCTTCTGGGAGCGGGGCGCGCCGGACCTGTCGGTGGACGAACTGGCCCGGCGCTGCCCCAACTCCGAGGCGCTGACGTCCGACTGCCTGTGGCTGCACCACCGGACGCTCCTCGGCACCGAGCAGCACATGCACGAGGTCGCCGCCGTCATAGCCGACGTCCTCGGCTCATGACCGCGGCGAACCACGAGGGCCGGCCGGTGCGCACCGCTGTGGTGGGGCTCGGCTGGGCGGCTCGCTCCATCTGGCTGCCGCGGCTGCGCCGCCATCCCGGCTTCGCCGTGAACGCGGCGGTCGACCCCGACCCGGCCTCGCGCGCGTCCGTCGCCGCGGAGTTCCCGGACATCCCCGTCCTGGCGGCCGTGCACGACGCGGACCTCGCACAGGTGGACCTGGCCGTCGTGGCCGTCCCCAACCACCTGCACTGCGAGATCGCCGCCGGCCTGCTCCACAAGGGCATCCCGGTCTTCCTCGAGAAGCCGGTGTGCCTGACGTCGGCGGAGGCGGAGCAGCTGGCCGAAGCCGAACGCGTCGGCGGTGCACGGCTCCTGGCGGGCAGCGCCGCCCGCCACCGCGCCGACGTCCGGTCCCTGCTCGCGAGCGCGGGCGACCTGGGCACGATCCGTCACATCGAGCTGTCCTGGGTGCGGGCCCGGGGCGTGCCGGACGCGGGCGGCTGGTTCACCCGGCGCCGGCTGTCGGGCGGCGGGGCTCTGGTGGACCTCGGCTGGCATCTGTTCGACATCGCCACGCCCGTGCTGGGCTCCGCGAACTTCACGCAGGTCACCGGCTCGGTCTCGGGCGACTTCATCGCGCGGGACTCCGCACGGGTCTCCTGGCGCGCCGAGAAGGCAGAGGACGGCCAGGACGGCCAGGACGGCGAGCCGGCCGACGCCGGCGTCATCGACGTCGAGGACACCGCCCGCGCGTTCCTCGTCACCGACGACGGTGTCTCGCTGTCGCTGCACGCGAGTTGGGCCTCGCACGAGGAGCGCGACATCACCCGCGTCAGGATCGACGGCAGCGCGGGCAGCGCGACCCTGCGGTGCACGTTCGGCTTCAGTCCCAACCGGCTGGAACACCCGGAACTGACCCGCACCGAGGACGGCCGCACCCGCCGGATCCCGGTGCCCGACGAGCCCATCGGCACGGAGTACGACCGGCAGCTCGACGAGCTGCTCGCCCAGCTGCGGGACCCGGCCGGCCCAGGCCGGGCCGTCGAGGAGGCGCGCCGCACCATCGGCGCCATCGAGCGGATCTACTCCTCGGCCCGCGCCGCGCAGGAGAAACCCCGGTCGTACCGGCCGTGACCGGCACGACCACCGGTTCGGCCGGGACCCGTACCGCGTCGGCAGCGGGCCCACACCCGAAGCCGCCGCCCCACGAAGGAGAGCACCACAGCACCATGGACAGTCTGGGAACCAGCCAAGGCCCGGCCGCCCGGGACGCCTGTGCCCACGAGGCACAGCCGACTGCCGCGGTCGTCTTCGATCTCGACGGGGTGCTCGTCAACAGCTTCGCCGTGATGCGCCAGGCGTTCACCACCGCCTACGCCGAGGTGGTGGGGGACGGCGAGCCCCCGTTCGAGGAGTACGAGCGCCATCTGGGCCGCTACTTCCCCGACATCATGCGGATCATGGGGCTGCCGCTGGAGATGGAGGCCCCGTTCGTCCGTGAGAGCTACCGGCTCGCTCACCTCGTCCCGGTCTTCGACGGCGTGCCGGAGATGCTCAGGGAGCTGCGGGCCCGCGACATCGGGCTCGCCGTCGCCACCGGCAAGAGCGGACCGCGGGCCCGTTCGCTCCTCAAACAGCTCGGCCTGCTGGAGCTGTTCACCGTCGTGATCGGCTCCGACGAGGTCGAACGCCCCAAGCCGGCGCCCGACATCGTGCTCAAGGCACTGGACGTGCTCGGCTGCGACCCCTGGCGGACGATCATGGTCGGCGACGCGGTCACCGACCTCACCAGCGCGCGGGGCGCCGGCGTGGCGGCCGTGGCCGCGCTGTGGGGCGAGACCGACGAGGAGACCCTCCTCGCGGAGAGCCCCGACGTCGTGCTGCGCTCCCCCTCGGAACTGCTCGAGGTGTGCGTCGGCAGATCCCGCACGCCCTGATCCCGGGCGACATGCTCCGCGTCATCGGGGCCGACGGGCGGAAAGCCCGGAGCGGGGAATCCACGGGTCCGATATGCCGATCGGACCGTCCTGACGCGGCGGTTGCGGACGCCGGGATCACCGTTCCCAGATTCCGATGGAGGAAAATCCAGTGGCATGCGCCGGGCTGTGGGATCCACGGCCCGTTCCCGACCTTCCACGCTGCCCGCCTGCGGCTGTCGAAGGGTCTTCGAAAATCATCCTCCAATGATCGCAGTCATATCTCGACCGATATTTCACCGGAGACCCGACGTGGGAAAAGCCGTGACCGACATGCATAAGCCGGCCCTGCAACAACCCGAGTGGGACGACCCGTCACAGGTCCGGCGCATCCGGAAGGTACTGGCCGCGCGTCCGCCGCTGGTCAAGGCGGAGGACGTGCACGGGCTGCGGACACTGCTGGCCCAGGTGGCCCGAGGCGAAGCCCTGGTGGTGCAGGCCGGCGACTGCGCAGAGAACCCGGCCGAGTGCGACGCCGCGTACGTGTCGCGCAAATCCGCGGTGCTCGACCTGCTCGCCGCGACACTGAAGATGACCACCCACAAGCCGGTCGTGCGGGTCGGGCGTATCGCGGGCCAGTTCGCCAAGCCGCGGTCCAGGCCGTTCGAACGGATCGGGGACCTGGAACTGCCGGTCTACCGGGGCCACATGGTCAACGGTCCGGAGCGCGACGAGGAAAGCCGGCGGCACGATCCGCTGCGTCTGCTGACCTCGTACATGACGGCCAGCGATGTCATGGAGCACCTGGGCTGGCGCGGCCGCGCGGGCCTGGGCCACCAGCCCCTGATCGAAACCCGGATGTGGACGAGCCACGAGGCGCTGGTCCTCGACTACGAAGTGCCCCTGGTCCGTGAGCTGGGTGACGGGCGCCGCTGGCTCGGCTCCACCCACTGGCCGTGGATCGGTGAGCGGACCCGGCAGGCGGACGGCGCCCACCTGGACCTCGTCGCCGGCGTCGTCAACCCGGTCGCCGTGAAGGTCGGTCCGACCACCACCGTGGAGGAGATCACCGTTCTGTGCGAACGGCTCGATCCGCTGCGCGAACCGGGCCGGCTCACCCTCATCGCGCGCATGGGCGCCGGGAAGGTCACCGAGCGGCTGCCCGCGCTCGTGGAGGCGGTCCGGATGAGCGGCCATCCGGTGATCTGGCTCAGCGACCCCATGCACGGGAACACCGTCGTCGGCCCGGACGGGCACAAGACCCGCCTGCTGGAGACCATGGCACGGGAGGTCCGGGGATTCCTCCGGGCCGTGACCGGCGTCGGCGGCACGGCGGGCGGACTGCACCTGGAGACCACCCCGGACGACGTCCTCGAATGCGCCGCGGACCTCTCCGTGTACGAGGGAGAGGCCGTCCGGCGTACCAGCCTGTGCGACCCGCGGCTCAATCCGGAACAGGCCGTTTCGCTGGTGTCCGCCTGGTCCGACATGGACGTGCGGGCCGCCGCGCCCGCGGACGCGGCACGGGTGGTCCCGGAAGCTCGGGCAGTCCCGGGCGGCCGGTCGCTGCCTTCCGCTCCGGACCATCAGGAGTCCGGGACCCGGAACCTGTCCGCGTTGCGGCTCAACCAGACGTAGGGCGGGGATTCCCGGAACATCCTGCCAAAAAATGGGCCACCGCGTATTCCCCGTCCCGAACTTCTGACCCTACGACGTCTCGGCGTCCGATTTTTCTGTGTGCGTGTGCCCGGCGCCTCGGCGTCGGTGTGCCGTGAGGATTCGGACCGTTTTCTTTTCCTGTCTCGGCCGCCATCCCACAGTCAGGGAGCAGTAGGACCCATGCACCTTCTCGTCAAAGGAATTCAGCACCGTGTCACCGGTGAGATCCTCGTCCCGAACTCGAAATACCACGCGCACCGTGCGCTGATCCTCGCCTCGCTCGCCGAAGGCGTGAGCCGCGTCCACGGACTGTCCGACGCGCGGCACGTCGAGTACACCGTGCGACTGCTGCGCGACCTCGGTGTGCGGATCGCCCGGGACGGTGACACCTTCGTGGTGCATGGACTCGGCGGGCGGTACAGGCCGCGCCGGGAGGCAGTGTCCGCCGGCAGCTCCGGCACGACGCTGTACTTCATGATCGGTCTGGCCTCGCTGTCGGACCGCGCCGTGTCGGTGACCGGGCAGAAGTACTTCAGGCGACGCCCGGTCGGCCCGCTGCTGCGCGCCCTCGAACAGCTGGGCGTCCAACTGGAGTCGGCCGACGACTGCCCGCCCGTCCACGTACAGGGACGCAGGCCCACGGGCGGCCACGTCACCATCGCGGGAACCCTGTCCCAGTGGGTCTCGGGCCTGATCCTGCTGGCCCCGTTCGCGACGCGGCACACCACCATCGAGGTGGAGGGCGAACTCAACGAACGCCCCTACCTGGAACTGACCGTGGCGATGATGCGGCAGTTCGGTCTCACCGTGACCGTCTCCGAGGACTGGCGGCGCTTCGACATCGAGCCCGGCCAGCAGGCCCGCAGCGTCGAGCTGACGCTGCCGCCGGACATCGGCTCCGCCGCGTTCGGCATCGCGACCGCGGCACTGCACCCGAGCGATGTGCTGCTGCGCGGGATCACCACGCTGGACGGCGGCCCGGCCGATCACCCCGAGTTCCACTTCCTCGACGTCGCACGCTCCATGGGCGTGCCGATGGAGACCGACGAGAGGGCCGGCGGTCTGCGCATCCGGCAGGACACGCCGCGGCTCACCGCGGTCGACGTCGACTGCCGCGACATCCCCGACATGCTGCCGATCCTGGCGACTCTCGCCACGTTCGCGCGCGGCGAGTCGGTGTTCCGCAACATCGCGCACACCCGGCTCAAGGAGTCCGACCGGGCCGCCGCCATGCTCCAGCTCAACTCCATGGGCGGCCGCCTGGCACTGTCGGACGACGCGCTGCGGGTACGGGGCGTGGACGGCCTGAGAGGGGCCAAGCTGTCCTCGTTCAACGACCACCGCATCCTGATGTCGCTGGCGGTGGCGTCGTCGCGGGCGCGGGGGCACGCCACGCTGACCTATCCGAACGCGTACCGCATCTCGTACCCCACGTTCCTTGACGCGATGAACACGCTCACCGTGCCCATGTCGGTGGAGGACGGCTCGGCGGGCCCCTCCGGCGGCGGTGCGACCGCCGGTGTCCCCGAGGCGACCGAGGCCGTCGGCCCCGAGGCCGCCTCGCGCGTCACTCTGCCTCGGTGGCTGCGCCGAAGGGCCGAGGCCCGGCCGCACGACACCGCCGTGGTGGACGTGCGCTCCGACCGCGACGAGATGATCACCTGGAGCGAGCTGGCCGAGCGGGTGGACCGTGCGGCGGCCCTGTTGCTGCGGCTCGGGGTACGGCCGGGCGAGAACGTGGCGTACCAGCTGCCGAACCGTGTCGAGTTCGTGGTGCTGTCGCTGGCGGCCCTGCGCATCGGGGCGGTGTGCTGCCCGGTCATCCCGTTCTTCCGCAAGCGCGAGCTCGGTTTCGTCCTGCGGCGCTCCAAGGCGCGGGTCCTGGTCGTGGCGGACCGGCACCGCTCGCGCCTGCCCGCCGAGGAGGTGCTCGACCTGGTCGCGGAGGACGGCCCGGACCTGAATCTGGAGCACGTGGTGGTCCTGGCCGCCGCAGGCGGCTCCGCCCGGCTTCCCGAGGCCCCCACGGGTGGGACGGCCGTGCACGACTGGGGGCAGGCGCTGTCGGAGACGACGGTCGACCGCGCGGTGCTCGACGCCCTCGCGCCGACACCGGAGATGACGGCGCAGCTGCTCTTCACCTCGGGCACCACCAGCGAACCGAAGGGCGTCACCCAGCCCACGCGGAACCTGGTCAGGGCCGCCGCGATGGAGATCGGGCACCTCGGGCTCGGCAAGCAGGACGCGATCTGGGTGCCGTCGCCGCTCGCCCACCAGACGGGCTTCCTGTACGGCATGGTGCTCGCCCTGGTACTGGGCGTGCCGCAGATCCTGCAGCCCGAGTGGGACGCCAAGCGGGCACTGCAGTCGCTCAACGAGCACCGGGCGACGTTCGTGCAGGCCGCGACGCCGTTCCTGTCCGACCTGGTGAAGGCCGTGGAGGAGAGCGGCGAGACGCCGCAGCACCTGCGGATCTTCGTGGCGACGGGAGCCATGGTGCCGCGGGCGCTGGCGGAGCGGGCCGGGCGGGTGCTGCGCACCTACGTGTGCGGGGCCTTCGGCACCACGGAGACCTGCCTGGGCGCGTTGTCGTCACCCGGCGACGAGCCCCGGCAGCGCTGGGGCTCCGACGGCCGCGCGCTGGACGGCATCGAGCTGCGCGTCACCGACGACGAAGGGCTGGTGCTGCCCGCGGGCAAGGAGGGCAACTTCGAGCTGCGTTCCCCCACGGTCTTCGACGGTTACCTCGACCGCCCCGACCTGACCTCCCAGGCGTTCACCGAGGACGGCTGGTACCGCACGGGCGATCTGGCGACGATCGACACCGACGGCTTCCTGCGGATCACCGGGCGGGTCAAGGACGTGATCAACCGCGGCGGCGAGAAGATACCGGTCGCGGAGATCGAGCAACTGCTGTTCGGGCACCCCGCGGTGGAGGACGTCGCGGTGGTGGCCATGCCGGACGAGCGTCTCGGCGAGCGCGCCTGCGCCTTCGTGGTCCCGGCGGCCGGTACGGAGCTGACCTTCGAGGAGATGCGGCGCCACCTCGACGGCCACGAGGTGGCCAAGCAGTACTGGCCGGAGCGTCTGGAGCGGATCGACGCCCTGCCGCGCAACCCCATCGGCAAGGTGACGAAGTGGGAACTGCGGGCGCTGGCCCATGGTTTGCGGCCCCACGACGAGGACGCCGGCTGACGCACGACGGACAGCACACCGCAACGACGCAACAAGAACAGAGGTGGCACATGACGGACGAGCAGCAGTTCCACGAGCTGCGCACCCAGGTCGAACAGTGGGTGGAGGGACCCGGCGAGCGCTGGGCCGAACGCATCGAGGAGACCGGGCAGGTGCCCGAGGAGCTGTGGGCCGAGCTGAACGGCCTGGGGTTCCTGCGGATAGCCGCTCCCGAGGAGTACGGCGGCCAGGGCCTCGACTTCGTGCGCTGGATGGAGCTGATGGAGATCTTCTCCCGCTCGCACGGATCCGTGCGCATGATCGTGCACGTGGTCAACGGCATCTGGCGAGCGATGGACGGCCACGCCGACGACGAGCAGCGCAAGCGCTTCGTCGTTCCCTCCGTCACCGGTGAGATCAAGATCGCCTTCACCCTCACCGAACCGGGCAACGGCACCGGCGCGGACATCACCACGTCGGCGGTGCGCGAGGGCGACACGTACTACCTCTCAGGACGCAAGCACCTGATCACCTTCGGGGTGCGCTGCGACTACTACCTGCTGGCCGCCCGGGTCGAGGGCAGCACCGGGCACGAGGGCACGATGGCGCTGCTGGTGCCGCGTGACGCCCCGGGCGTCACGGTCGAGGACACCTCCGACACCATGGGCGTCCGGGGTACCGACCATGCCTCGCTGGTCTTCGACCGCACCCCCGTGCCGGTCGACCACCGGCTCGGTGCGGAGGGCCAGGGCCTGGAGGTGTTCCTCGGCGGCTTCCTCACCCCGTCCCGGATCTCCGTGGCGATGAGCTGCGTGGGGCTCGCGCAGCGTGCCCAGCAGCTGGCCGTCGAATACGCCCGCAACCGTGTGACCTTCGGCAAGACGCTGACCCAGCGCCAGGTCATCCAGTTCATGCTCGCCGAGAACGCGGCGGACATCGAGGCGGCACGGCAGCTGGTCCTGCACGCGGCGCGCCGCTTCGAGGACGGAGCGGACGACGCCTCCATGCAGTCGTCGATGGCGAAGATGCACGCCGTGACGATGCTGACGAACGTCACCGACAAGGCGCTCCAGGTGCACGGCGGTCTCGGTTACTGGAAGTCGCAGAAGATCGAGCGCGTCTACCGCGACGCACGCGCCCAGCGCTTCGAGGAAGGCACCAACGAGGTGCAGAAGGCCGTCGTCTTCCGTGAGTTGCTCCAGCGCACGACGTCCCGGGACGGAGAGGGAACGAACCGATGAACAGCCCGCACCGTCAGCCGACGCCCGAGCGCGAGCAGGTCTCGCTGATCACCGGCGCCTCGCGCGGCATCGGCCGCGCCCTGGCCCTCACCCTCGCCGAACGCGGTGGCACCGTGGTCGTGAACTACAAGAAGAACGCCGACCTGGCCCAGAAGACCGTGGCCGAGGTCGAGGAGGCCGGCGGCAGGGGCTTCGCGGTCCAGGCGGACGTCGAGACCACCGAGGGCGTCACGACGCTGTTCGACGAGGTGGCGCAGCGCTGCGGACGGCTCGACCACTTCGTCAACAACGCCGCGGCCAGCGCGTTCAAGAGCATCCTCGACCTCGGCCCGCACCACCTGGACCGCTCGTACGCGATGAACCTGCGGCCGTTCGTCCTGGGGGCGCAGCAGGCCGTGAAGCTCATGGACAACGGCGGGCGGATCGTCGCGCTGTCCTCCTACGGTTCCGTCCGCGCCTACCCCACCTACGCGATGCTCGGCGGCATGAAGGCCGCCATAGAGTCGTGGGTGCGGTACATGGCGGTGGAGTTCGCGCCCTACGGCATCAACGTCAACGGGGTCAACGGCGGCCTGATCGACTCCGATTCGCTGGAGTTCTTCTACAACGTGGAAGGCATGCCGCCCATGCAGGGCGTCCTCGACCGCATTCCCGCGCGCCGTCCCGGCACCGTGCAGGAGATGGCCGACACCATCGCCTTCCTGCTCGGCGAGGGGGCGGGCTACATCACCGGGCAGACCCTCGTGGTCGACGGCGGGCTCAGCGTCGTCGCGCCGCCGTTCTTCGCGGACGCGGGCGAGGCGCTCGCGCTGCCGCCCCGGCCCACGCGCGATGCCTGAACGCGACGACCGGGAAGAGGGACGGCAGGTGTTGGACCAGGTCTTCAGGCCCTGCGTGATCGGTGGCCTGACAGTGCCGCACCGCATCGTCATGGGTGCCATGCACCTGAACCTGGAGACCCTGGACGACGGTGGCGCCGCCCTGGCCGCGTTCTACACGGAACGGGTGCGGGGCGGCGCAGGCCTGATCGTCACCGGCGGCTCCGCGGTGAACCCGGCGGGTTCCGGCGGCCCCGGATACGGCGTGCTCGACGACGACAAGCACCGGTCGGCGCTGCGCCTGGCCGTCCGCGCGGTGCACGACGCCGGGGGGCTGATCGCCCTTCAGCTCTTCCACGCCGGGCGGTACGCGCTGCCCGGCTCCCCCGGGGCGGACGGCGCCGCGCCCCTCGCGCCGTCCGCCGTGTACAGCCGGTTCTCCCGCACCGTTCCGCGGGCGATGACGCAAGAGCAGATCGCCGAGACCCTCGCCGCCTTCGCCCGGGGGGCGCGAAGGGCGTACGAGCTGGGCTTCGACGCCGTCGAGGTGATGGGTTCCGAGGGCTATCTGATCAATCAGTTCACCGCGCCCCTCACCAACCGGCGCGACGACGCCTGGGGCGGTGACGCCGGCCGGCGCGGGCGGTTCCCCGTCGAGGTGCTGCGGGCCGTACGAGCCGCGGTGGGACCGGACTTCCCGGTGCTCTTCCGGATGTCGGGCGCCGACCTCGTGGACGACGGCACCCCGCGGGAGGAGACGGCCGCGCTCGCTGTGGAGCTCGCCCGAGCCGGCGCCGACGCGCTCGCGGTGGGCGTCGGCTGGCACGAGTCCCCGGTGCCGACCGTGCAGGCCCAGGTGCCGGCGGGCACCTGGGCCGTGTACGCCCAGCGGGTCAAGCGGGCGCTGCGCGCGGCGGGTCACGGCACGCTGCCCGTCATCGCCTCCAACCGCTTCAACCGGCTCGCGCAGGCCGAGCAGGTCCTGGCCGGGGGTGACGTCGATCTGGTGGCCATGGCCCGCCCGTTCCTCGCGGACCCGGCCATCGTCGACAAGTCCCGTACCGGGGCGAGCGCGTCGGTGGACCTCTGCATCGCCTGCAACGAGGCGTGCATCGACCGGTCCTTCGGCACCGAGCGGGTGTCCTGTCTGGTCAATCCGCGGGCGGGCCACGAGCGTGAGTTCCCGGCCCGGCCGTCTCGCGCGCGCCGGGGCAGGTACGCCGTGATCGGCGCGGGTCTCGCGGGACTGGAGGCGGCCCGCACCCTGGCGAGACTGGGGCACAGGGTCGAGGTCTACGAGGCGGCCGACGAGCCCGGCGGCCAGTTCCGGCTGGCCGCCCGGGTGCCGGGCAAGGCGGACTTCGCCGCGACCGTACGACAGCGGGAGCAGGAACTCGGCCGTCTGAACGTGCCCGTGCACATGGGGCGCCGCATCGGTGCCCGGGACGTGCCCGTCCTGCGCGCCATGGACGGAGTGGTCCTCGCCACCGGGGTCCGCCCCCACCGGCCGGACCTTCCCGGCGTCGATCTGCCGCATGTCCTCGACTACGTCCGGGCGTTCGCCGACCCCGGCGCCCTCGGTCCGCGTGTCGCCGTCATCGGCGGCGGCGGAATCGCGGTCGACCTGGCGCACCTCCTCACCAGTGGCTCCTCCCCCGTCCCGACCCCGGAGGAGTTCCTCGCCTCCCGCGCCCTGACCGCACCGCCCGAAGCCGTCCCGGCGCCACGGACCACGGCCGCCCCGGCCGGTGGCGCCCGTCAGCTCACCGTGATGCGGCGCGCCGGCAGGATCGGCGCCGGGATCGGCCCGTCCACCCGGTGGGTGGTCATGGAAGAACTGCGCGCTCGCGGAGTACGCCTGCTCACCGACGTCACGTACGAGGAGATCACCCCGGAGGGTGTGGTCGTCGTCGAGGCAGGAGGAGAACGGCGGTTGGTCGCCGCCGACCACGTCGTCCTCGCCACCGGCCAGGAAAGCCGGCGGGAGGTGGCCGCCGTGCTGCGCCGGGCCGACGTGCCGTTCGAGACCGCCGGCGGCGCCGCCGACGCCCGGGCGCTCAACGCCGTGCGGGCCACCGCGCAAGGACTGCGCGCCGCGCACCGCATCGTGGAACGGGCCGAGTCGAGGAGGACCGGGTAGTGCGGGGCCCTGAGTCCTCGGCCGATGCGTGGCGCGGCGCGGCCGGGCCGGGCGGGTCAGCCGGAATCGCTGCGGAGATAGCCCGGCAGACCCTGGCGGTTCTTGACGGCCAGCTTGCGGTAGACCCGGGTCAGATGCTGCTCGACCGTGCTGGGCGTGACGAACAGCTTCTCCGCGATCTCCCGGTTGGTGTACCCCATGACCGCCATCGAGGCGATCCGGCGCTCGGAGTTGGTCAGCGACGCGACGGCCGTCGTCGTCTCCTTGTCCTCCGCCGGACCCGCCTCACCGCTCGTGTCGGGCAGCAGTTCCTTGCACAGGGGTTCCGCATGACACAGATGCGCCACTCTCCAGGCACGGCGGATGATCACCCGCGCCCGGCGGTGTTTGCCCAGCGCGTTGTAGGCCCGGCCCAGGTCGGACAGCGTCCTGGCCAGTTCGTAGGCACGGCCGTCCGCCTCCAGGGTGTCGGCGGCCTCGCTCAGCAGACGCGGACGCTGCCCCGGCGAGCTGAACACCGCCATCAGCCGCAGGGCGAGCGCCCGGCTCACCGTGTCCTCCGGACCGGGAAGGGCCAGCTGGTCCTTCACCAGGCGCTTGGCCTGGTCGCGGTTGCCCTGCAGCAACCACGCCTCGGCCGCGCTGGTCCGCCAGGGCACGATGCCGGGCAGGTCCATGCCCCATTTCCCCATGAGTTCACCGCAGGAGAGGAAGTCCCCGAGGGCCGCCCGCGTCCGGTTCATGGCCAGGTAGTAGTGCCCACGTGCGTACAGGTAGTGCAGTCCGTACCGGCTCTGGAACATCTCGTCGGGTACGCCACGGGTGACGAGCGCCGTGGCCTCGTCGAGCTCCCCCATGCGGGTGTGGGCCAGGATCAGGGTGCCCAGCGGCAGGCCGGCGGCGGTGCCCCAGCCCTGGACGGACACATGCTCCAGGGCCGACCCGCCGCGTTTCACCGCTTCCCTGAGATCGCCCTGCCGCAGCCGGATCTCCGCGTCGGCGGCGTCCAGGATGCCCTGCCACATCGGGGAGGGGCGCCCGTTGCGGCGCTCGTCCAGGCTCTGGCACCGATTGGCCGCATCGCTCAGCCGGCCGCTGTAGACCAGCGACAGCAACGCGAGCAGAGTCGCCTCCTCGGCCCAGGGAGCGGTGTGGTTGAGGTCGAGCTGACCGAGGACGTGCGAGGCCCACTCCTGCATCTCCCCGCTGCGCCTGCGGACGAGGCCGCCGGAGAGCGCGCCGATCGACTGCAGCCAGAAGGCCCGGCCCCGGGTCGCGGGCGCGCCCTCGGGACCGGTGGTCACGGGCCCGCTCTGCACCCGTCCCGCGAGCGGCGGATACGTACAGGCCAGCCATACCTCCAGGTCGTGCAGCTCGGCGGGCTGCATCGGCGTGCCGGGCGGGGGCGCGATCCCCGCGGACGGCAGACGGGCCGCCCGTTTGCGGAGCAGCGAAAGGATGTCGGCGGCCTCCTGTGTGCGGTGCAGCCACAGCAGTTGTCGCACGAGCAGCATCGTCTCCTGGGGATCCAGCTGGTCGCTGCGGACAGCCTCGGTGAGCGCGATCAGGTGCCGCAGCGATGCCGAGGGGTTGAGCTGCCATTCGGCCTGAGCGAGCCGGGCCCGGACCGCCCACCGGTCCCGCTCGTTCGTGCACGCCCCCTGGGCCGAGTTCAGGTACCGCAGAGCACGTTGCACCGCACCGTGCAGCAGCGCCTCCGAAGACGCCTCGAGCAGCACGCGCAGCGCCCAGGGCTCCGGGACCTGACCGGCTTCGGCCAGGTGATGGGCGGTGTCGGCCACCGCGGCGCCCTGGTTGTAGAGCAGTCGCGCCGCCCGGTGGTGCAGTTGTGCACGGTCCGCGGCGGGCAGGTCGTCCAGCACGGTGCGCGCGGCCAGCACGTGCCGGAACCGGCCGTCCCTCAGGAGCCCGGCCTCGGTCATGGTGCGCAGCGCCCGCTCGACGGTGCCCGGGTCCGCGTCGACCAGTGCTCCGAGTTCGTCGGAGGAGGCCTCGTCGCCGTAGACCGCCATGGCGCGTGCCACCCGCAGCGTGTCGGGTTGACTGCGGTGCAGGCAGTTCAGCAGCGCGCGTCCGTATCCCTGTTGCCGGGCCTCCCCGCCGAGCCGCTCGTCGTGGATCAGGGCGTCGAGCAGCCGCGGGTTGCCACCGCTGTAGGCGATGAAGTCGTCGCTCAGCTCCCGGGCCGCTTCCGCCCCCAGCCGCCGGCCGATCAGGGTGCGCACGGCCTCGGGGGAGAGCGGGGCCAGCCGTACGGTCCCGACGGAGCCATGGCGCAGAAGTTCGGCATGGAACGGCGAGTGGGTCCCGCTCGACTCGGCCAGTTCGGTGAGCACCATCAGCAGCGGCGCCGAGCTCAGTCGGCGGACCAGATACAGCAGGGACTGCTGTGACGGCACGTCCATGTGGTCGATGTCGTCCACGCATACCACGACGGGTGTCGTGGCGGCCAGTTCGGTGAGGGGCAGGAAGAGGTCGTACAGGATCTCGGCCCTGTTGCGCTCCACGGCCTCGTGCATGCTCTCGGCCCGGGTCGACCCCATGAGCCCGCGCAGCACCGGGGAGATGCGTCTGCGAAGTTCCATGGGAAGCGCCGGACTGTCGAAGAGCTGGCTGAGCGCCCCGAACGGCAGATCCCGCTCCTCGGCGGAACAGACGGCGTTCAGGACGATGGCCTCGGTGGCCTGGGCGCACTGTGCCACCTCGCGCAGGAACTCCGTCTTGCCCGCTCCCACGGTCCCCTCCAGCAGGACCACCTGCCCGACGGCCAGCCGCGGGAGGGCCAACCAGGCTCGGACGCGCGCGAGTTGCTCCTCACGTTCCATCAGCACGGTTCCCCGTGCCACGTGGGGACCGGAACCGAAGAGCCGTCCCGCGGCAGCTCCCGGGTCGCGCCGTCCGCTGCGTCACTTGTGGACTGCCGCCATTCCGCCCCGTCGGAGCGGACATCACATAAGGAGCTCATGCATCTTCCCTGAAAGCCGTTCACACAGTTTCAGTTGCCACGCTAACCCGGCCGACAACCCTTTCCGGGGTGTCGCATTTCAGACAGGAGTCTTTTCGGACAGCGGCAGACGGGCGGCGTCTGTTCCGAAGGGAACCGTGCGGAAAAACTTTGGGGCAAGCGCACATGCCCTCGCCGCCACAGCAGATGGCACCGAAGACCTCCCTCGGCGACCCCTGTGCACAACGTCGGGTCGCGACCGGGATAAACAAATGAACAAGGTTCAATGTCGCCCGGGTTTCGCGTTCGACGGTCACTCCGCGTCAAACCCGGGAGCGGCGGTGGCGGGGTCGCCGGAAGCCGTGGGGTCCGGCCGTCCGAGCTGTCGCGCCACGGGCCGGTAGGCAAGGCGAGGGCCGATCGAGGTGCGGAGAACTGCCCCGGTGAGGGTGGGCGGGGCGGGCCGTGGACGGCGAGGTGAGCCGTGGTGGCCGGGCCGGGCCGTGGTCACGTCCGCTGGACGCATGCGGAGTCCGCCGGCTTCCCGCCGGTCCGGCCCTCGGCTCGCCGAGAGCCGGCGCGCGGCCGAGGAAGTGCGCCGCGACCGGCGCCCGGGTGGCACGGGTGGCGCGGGGTGGCATGGCACAGGGCGATCACCAGCGGTGACCGCCCCACCCACGGAAAGCCTCGAATGACAGGGGACCGGTTCCCTCTCGGGGGTTCCGTTCACTACTGCCCGGTACGGCTTCGCCGTGAAGTACCGATCCTGAAATCACATGCCATAACTCCTCGCCGAAACGCGAACGCTGGTCCTCGCCGCTCCTCCCGTTCCGGGGGTTCCGGGGATGTTCGACCGACAAGTCACCTGCACGCCTGACGAGTTGCGGCACTTCACTTCGCTGTCACGGGTCCGCGTTCCGCGACGAACCGCCGGATCTCCTGAATAACCTGCTGCGCGTGGGAATTGAGGTAGAAGTGCCCGCCGTCGTAAAGGTGAAAAGCGGCTTCCTCCGTCGTGTGCTCGGCCCAGGCGCGGGCCTCCTCCTCGGTCACCTTCGGATCGTCGTTCCCGAACATGACGACCACGGGGCAGCCCACCCGCCCCGGCTCCGGGCGGTAGGTCTCCGCGGCGCGGTAGTCGCTGCGCACCGCGGGGAGAATCATCCGCAGGATCTCCTCGTCCTCCAGGACGGCCGGATCCGTGCCGTTGAGGGTGCGCAGTTCCGCGAGGAACTCCTCCTCGCCGGCCTGGTGCACACGCTCGTCCCGCCACCGGGAGGGCGCCCGGCGTCCGGAGGCGAAGAGACCGAGCAACGTCGTTCCCCTGGTTTCCAGCCGCAGCGCCACCTCATAGGCCAACGACGCACCCATGCTGTGCCCGAAGAACGTCAACGGCCGGTCGGCCCAGGGCTCGAGCTCCACCACGACGAGGTCCGCCAGTTCCTCGATGCTGCTCACGAGAGGTTCCGTACGGCGCTCCTGGCGTCCCGGATACTGCACCGCCACCACGTCGATCTCGGGCGACAGCGCACGTGAGACAGGGTGGTAGAACGTCGCGGAGCCACCGGCGTGCGGAAAGCAGACCAGGCGGGTCGGGGCGTCCGGGGCGGGGTGGTAACGCCTGATCCACTTGTCGGAGTTCGTCGCCATGCTCGGGTGTGTCCCTTCGGTTTCGGTTCACGGGCGGTCACGGAGGCTCCCGCGCCGACCGGGCAAGCGGCACGGCCGAACTCCGCGCCCCACCGGGCCGCGACTCCCACCGGTCCCCCGGATCCCCGTGCCGGACGCGGCGGCGCCTGCCCGCGAGACCGCTGGAACCGCGAGCCCTGCGGCCTCTCGCCCACCCTGCCCCGGAGGGGCTTCAGAAGAGAGCGGTCCGTCCCCATCCATTGGACGGGGCAACGCCTTCGCCCCGCCACCGCACACACCCCCTACTTCGCGTCACCCACCCCCTTAAAATTCCGGGTCCACGACGCACGGACGGTACGCACCCTCGTGGGCGGGCTCACGAGCGTGGCCTCGCCCGGGTTTTCACCGTGCCCTTGTCCGGCCCAGGCCGCCGGGAACGCTGTCGACGCGGAAGCTGTAGGACCCCGATCCGACCTCGAAGACGGCGGCCCCGCCCTCCATCCGGAGGAACCGGACTCCCCTGGCGCCGAGGGCCGGCCGGCCGCCTTCGGTGACCGCCCAACGGTTCCCGGACGGCACGTGGACCTCCGCGACCGTGTTGACCGGAACCGTCACCTTCAGAGCGAAGGCGCCGTCCTCGGTGTTCCAATGCGACGACAGAAGGCCGTAGACGGTCCTGAGGCTTCCGGAGCCCTCCGTCAGGCTTCCGCCGGGCGCCGGCGCGATCCGGGAGCGCTTGTAGCCGGGCTCGATCGCGGAGAGGCCGCCGATGTTCCGGAACATCCAGTCGCCGACGGCGCCGTAGGCGTAGTGGTTGAAGGAGTTCATCTCGACCGGGCCGAAGCTGCCGTCCGGCATGATCGAGTTCCAGCGCTCCCACATGGTGGTGGCGCCGCTGACGACCTCGTAGCCCCACGACGGGTAGTCCTTGTGCAGCAGCATCTTGTACGCCAGGTCGTCCCGCCCGATCCTGCTCAACGCGGGCAGCAGCAGCGGAGTGCCGATGAATCCGGTGCGCAGGTGGTGGTCGGTGAGCGCCAGTTTGGCCGTGAACTTCTCGCCGACCTTCGCCACCAGCGCGGGGTCCGCGACGAGGTCCATGGCGAGGGCCATCGCGTACCCCGTCTGCGAGTCGCCCTTCACGACGCCGTCGGCTGCGACGTAGGCCTCGGTGAAGGCGGCGCGGACGTCGGCGGAGAGCTTGCGGTAGTCGGCGGCGGCCGCCTCGTCCCCGAGGGCCTTGGCGACCTCGGCCATCATGCGGGCGTCCTCGGCGTAGTAGGCGGTGCCCAGGATGCCCTGTTCGGTCGGGTCGTCGAGGTTCAGCCAGTCATTGGTGAAGAAGGTGGTGCGGCCGGGCTCCAGCAGGTCCGGTCCGGCGCTGTCGCGCACGAACTGGAAGAACTTCCGCATGGCGGGGTAGTTCTCGCGCAGGATGCGGGTGTCGCCGTAGGAGTGCCACACGTGGTAAGGCACGGTGATCATCACGTCGTCCCAGCCGACGCCGCTGTCGCCGAACTGCCCCTGTGGGGACGGTACGACCGCGGGCAGGTCACCGTCGGGGTACTGGGAGTTGCGTACGTCAGCCATCCAGTGGGACAGGAAGGCACGGGTGTCGACCAGATAGTTGGCCGTCGGCGCGAACAGGCTGATGTCTCCCGTCCAGCCCAGGCGCTCGTCGCGGGCGGGCGTGTCGGTGGGAACGGAGAGGAAGTTGCCTCGCTGGCTCCAGGAGATGTTGCTCACCAGTTGGTCGAGCATGCCGTCCGAGGTCTTCAGAGTGCCGGTGGCGGCGAGGTCGGATCCCCATACGACGCCCTTGACGTCGGAGAGCGCGGGAGGCGCGGTCACCCCGGTGATCTCGATGTAGCGGAACCCGTGCTGGGTGAACGTGGGCTCGTACGTCACCGTTCCGGACGCGGCGAACGTGTAGCGGTCGGTGACCTTGGCCGTGCGGAAGTTGTCGGTGTAGAGGGTGCCGTCCTTGTTGAGCACCTCCGCGTAGCGGATCCTGACGGTCCGGCCGGCGGAGCCGGTGAGGGTCAGCCGCGACACGCCGACCATGTTCTGGCCGAGGTCGTAGACGTAGGCACCGGGGGTGGGCTCGGTCGTCTTCCGGGCCTTGAGCACCTGGGTCCGGCGCACCGGCTCGTCGCTCTGCGGGACCAGCAGGGCGGTGCGCGACTCCAGGCTCGTGGCGGGTGCCCACTTCGCGTCGTCGAATCCCGGCCGGCTCCAGCCCGACGGCTCCAGCCGGGCGTCGTAGGTCTCGCCGTCCTGCAGGTCGGCCTTTGCGTAGGGCCCCTCGGAAGCCTTCCAGGAACCGTCCGTCGCGACCCACTGGACGGAGCCGTCGGTGTAGGCGATGCGTATCTTGGCCACCAGAGCGGGGGTGTCGCCGTACTGACGGCTCCAGCCGATCCCGACCTTGCCGGCCCACCAGCCGTCCGCCAGGGAAGCGCCGATCGCGTTGTCGCCGTCGTCGAGCAACTCGGTCACGTCATAGGTCTGGGACTGGATGCGCTTGCGGTAGTCCGTCCAGCCCGGGGCGAGTACCTGGTCGCCGACCCGCTCGCCGTTGAGCTCCAGCTGATAGATCCCCAGCGCCGAGGCGTAGACCCGTGCGGAGGCGACCTTCTTGCCGGCCACGGTGGCGAAGTCCTTGCGCAACAAGGGCAGCGGACGGGCCGCGGGGGCGTACAGGGCGTCCGTGGTGCCGGACACCACCAGGGCGGAGTCGACGATGTCCCCGCCGGTGAACGGGTTGCGTCCGGAGGCGAAGTCGGTGTTCAGCAGCGGCCGGCCGTCGGCACCGGTCACGACGGCGTCGTAGACCGTGCCGCGTTCACCGCAGCACGCGTGCGTGCGGAAGCCGATGTAGCCCTTCGTGAACGTGGAGTCGGTGAAGGTGTTGACCGGTTCGCCGTCGAGGATCGTGCTGATGGTGCCGCCCGCCACGTCGTAGCGGACGGTGTGCCGGCCGGTGAGCAGGCCCGCGTCGGTGAATCCGTACGGCGCGAGATCCACCTCCCGAACAACCGAGTAGCTGCCGTTGACCTGCTTGTGCAGTCTCAGCGTCGGGGTCGGACCCGTGACGTTGAACTGCCACATGTAGCCGTTGTTCCCGTCCGGGGCGCGCAGGAACATGCCGAACGCCGCGCTGTCGAGCTTGAACCGGACCGTGGCCGTGTAGTCGGTCCACTTGTCCAGCTCGCTCGGAGCCGCCGCGCGCGTGACCCACTGGGCGCCGTCCCAGTCGCCGGCGTGCAGCAGACCGGTCTCGAAGTACGCGTCCGCGCTCCACCGGGTCGCGGCTCCCCTGTCGTCCCAGGCCCGAACGCGCCAGTAATAGCGCGTGGCCGCCTCGAGGCCGGGACCGCCGTACCTGACGTCGAGCTGGCGGTCGGAGGCCACCCGGCCAGAGGACCACACGTCGGCAGACCTCGGCGTGCGCCCGACCTGGATCTCGTAGGCCTTCTGCGACGTCGCCCGGCGGGCCGAGGCCGACTGCCAGCCGAAGACCGGGTCCTCTCCGCTGATGCCCAGCGGGTTCACCCGGCCGTTGGTGGTCAGAGCCCGTACGGCGAACGGCGCGTCCGGCGCCGCGGCGGTCGCGGGGGACGCCGAGTCCGGCAGGACCGTCACTCCTGCGACCACCGCGCATATGACGAAGCCTCTGAGGAGACCGGACAGGAACGAGCGTTTGCGGAGCACGGCATCTCCAGGTCTCCAGGTTTTTGAATCGTTTCAGTAGCTCGAATTTCGGGGACCATACTCAAGTTGTTAGGGACGCGTCAAGAAGCGGAACACAGACTGCCGCCACTCGGACGGCGCCCCGATGGCGGCCCAGGCCGTGGCGGGTGCGTGCCGTGGCAGGTGGTTACGGTGGAGTCCTGCGATCCCGCGGAGAGACTTTTCGCCCCAACGGGACGGCGTCCCTGCGTGAACGCCGGTCCGGCCGCCTCAAGGGCAACCGGATAGAGTGCGCGGGACGACAGCCTGGTCAGGGAGGGGAAACGTGACCGACACCAACGACACCCGACCCGCCGACGATGAAGCGCAAGCGGCGCGGCAGAGCCGACTGCACCGTCTGATGCGCTACCTCCCCCTGATCGCCCCCGTCCTGCTGTGGACCGTGCCCTGCTGGGCGCTCCTGTACACCGGCCAGCACTGGTCGCTGCCCGTCACGCTGGTCGGCACCGTCCTCTTCGCCCTCGGTCTCATCGGTATGCCGCTCGCCATGGTGCGCGGCCACGGCCGACGGCAACAGGACCGGGCCGCGATCGTCGGTGACACCCTGCTGGGCATCAGTTGGGTTCTGTTCACCTGGTCCGTTCTGCTCGGCGTCCTGCTGCGGCTCGCCCTGACCGTGGCCGGCGTCGAGGACGGTCAGGGGCGGGCCAGGATCGTCACGTGGGCCGTCCTCGGCGTGACCGCCGTCCTGCTCGTCTGGGGGTACGCCGAGGCCCGCCGCGTGCCACGCGTGCGCCGGCTCGACGTGCCGCTCCCGCGGCTGGGCGCCGGGTTGGACGGCCTCCGCGTCGCCCTCATCACCGACACCCACTACGGCCCGCTCGACCGCGCCCGCTGGTCGGCGCGGGTGTGCGAGACGGTGAACACCCTGGAAGCCGACCTGGTCTGCCACACCGGCGACATCGCGGACGGCACCGCCGAACGCCGCCGCGCCCAGGCCGTCCCGCTCGGCACCGTGCGGGCCACCCGGGCCCGGGTCTACGTCACCGGCAACCACGAGTACTACAGCGAGGCCCAGGGCTGGGTCGACCTGATGGACGAACTCGGCTGGGAGCCGCTGCGCAACCGTCATCTGCTGCTCGAACGCGGTGGCGACACTCTCGTGGTGGCCGGCGTGGACGACGTCACCGCCGAGTCCTCCGGCCTGGCGGGCCACCGCGCCCACCTCCCCGGAGCCCTGAACGGCGCCGACCCCGACCTGCCCGTCCTGCTCCTCGCACACCAGCCCCAGTTCATCGACCGGGCAGCAGCCGCCGGCATCGACCTCCAGCTCTCCGGCCACACCCACGGGGGCCAGATCTGGCCCTTCCACCACCTGGTCCGCCTCGACCAGCCCGCCCTCGCCGGCCTCAGCCACCACGGCGCCCGCACGCTTCTCTACACCAGCCGCGGCACCGGCTTCTGGGGGCCGCCGTTCCGCGTCTTCGCCCCCAGCGAGATCACCCTGCTCGTGCTCCGCTCCGCCCACGCGCCCGCCTCGACGTAGGAGTACCGGGCGGGGCCGGAGCCTCCCTCCGGAACTGCAGCGGATCGGACGGGTCGACGACGGTCCCGGCGAGGCCGACGGCGCCGTCGAGGGCGCGACCGCTGAGCATCCGGTGGGGGCCCCTCTTTGGCCTGCTCCACTTTGGCCTGCTCCACCGGTATGACGTCACCGCCCCTGAACTCCTTGTCGCCGACGGGCTCGTCCAGCATCCTCGCCACCTCGACCACCGGAACTCCGGTGGAGACCTCGGCCTCCTCCGGGAGGTTGTCCAGGTAGACGTCGTCCTCGATGAGCACGAGATCCACGATGCGGCGGGCAGCTATGGGCATCACCGGCCATGGCGGGCGCTGCCCACCACGTCCGCGCCGCCCGTGACACGGCATCGTCGAGGCCTTTGCCGCAGCAGGAGTCCCGTGCCGGGCCGACGGCGGAACGGCGGAGCAGCCGGGACGGTGGAACGGCTTTCAGCAGGGCGACGCATGAACCATTGGGCTCATGCCAATAACCTTTCAGTGCAGCAGAGTTCGCCAGTGGGCCAGGCGTTCGCGGCACTCAGCAGTGAATTCGTGCTCCGGCCCCAGCGACTGTTCGAAGTCGGTCAGGACCGATTCCAACTGCTCGACAGCGTCAGGTATGTCGCCCCCGACCGCAGCCCAATGTGCGGCGCGGCTGCGGCAGTTCAGTGTGACGGAATCGGTTGCGCCCCGCACGCGGGTGCTGATCCCGACGAGCTCTCGGAGTTGGCAGAGGGCATCGGCGGGGCGGCCGGCCATTCCGGTCCAGGTGGCCAGACGACGGCGGAATCTGATGGCGTCGGAGTCCCACTCGGTGTTGATGCGGGTCCGCTCGTCGACGACCTCTCGCAGAAGGCGTACCGCCTCTTCCGGGTCGCCCGCGCGACCGGTGCAGCTGGCCAGTTCTGAGCGCAGGTAGAGGTGCTGACCACAGGTCAGACCGTGGTCCTGCTCGGCCTCCGAGAGCAGGTCCCGCCAAAGAGCGATGGCTGTCGTGAAATCACCGGCTCGGGCTGCGGTGTCCGCCTGTCTGGCCTGAATGCCTCGGCGCAGTTGGCTTTCCGCCAGGATGTCCGGGTCGTTCAGCAGCTCATGCAGCAATGCGCGGGCCATCTCGCCGTTCCCCGACTTTTCGAGAGCCTCAGCGTGGCCGGCCCGGCAGTTGAGCGTCCAGCGGTAGGCCGCGCCCGCGAATTCCGAGTAGGCGAGCGCGAGTCGCCGGAAGTCCTCCGCAGCAGAGGCCGGGTCCAGCGCCTCCCGGAAGCAGGCGAGGTCCCGACGGATCTTCAGCACGGGAAAGGAGGGATCCCCACAGACCCGTCTGGCTGTCGCCAGTGTCCGCTCCGACAGGACGATGGCAGCCCGCGTATCACCGCTGTGATGGGTGTGCCAGGCGATCAGCATCGTGGCTTTCAGGGTGTCCGGGTGTTCCGGACCAAGGCGCAGGGAACGCTCTTGTGCTTCCTCGGAAGTGAATCGCAGAGCCGACGCGTGCCCGTGCCGGGCCGCGAGCACGTAGGACAGCATGCTCAGGGCGTAGTCGCGGCGATCGGGCTCGGGGTGGTCCAGTGCGCGTCGGAAGGCGGCTTCCGCCTGGTCGAACAGATACCAGCCCCACGCCGCGTCGGCGAGGTCGATCGCCTCGTCCTGGGTGGCGAAGGCGACGAGGGCATCGACGGCTTCCGGTGGGGGCACGCTCTTGGGCAGAGCAAGGTGCTGGGGCGCCCTCGCACTCGCCGAAGGCGAGCTGTCCCAGGGCGAGCCCACGGAGGCCGAACCGCTCGCGGGCATTCTCTGCGGCGTCGATGACGTGGAACGCGTGTCACGCAGTGGCCAGCACGTCCGAGAGCTGGTAGAGGACGCCTTTGTGGAGGTCCGCAAGGTAATCGCCAGTCTCCGTGTCCGGCTGACCCGCCTTGTGAACGGTGGCCTGGAGATGGAGCAGGCTGACATCGGCTTTGGAGGTACTGCCCAGCGGTTGCACCAGATCGCAGTGGACCACCTGCGTCTCCGCCGTGATGGTGAAGGTGTGCGGCTGCTCCTCTCCGTCCAATCGGGCGTGGATGTCGACGCCGGTGATGCCGGCCTTGTCCAGGTGGGCATCGTTGTTGACGATGATGGATGTGTGCAGATCCTCGACGTAGATGTGTGCTTGGGCCACGGCAGCCGGGGTGGCGTCGGCCAGCGAGTAGCTGGCTGTCAGCTGGGTGCCGGAAGGGGCGTCGGCCGAGATGTCGGCCGATCCGCCGGCGGGAAGAGTGACGTCCAGGCCGTCGGCGACCAAGCGGCTGGAGCCGTCTGGCAGGTTGCCGAAGATCCGTGTGACGGTGACTTCGCTCTCGGCATGATTCTCCACCGTGACCGCTGCCCCTGAGGATCGGGCGAGAACGGGGCCGTCGGGCCATGGGCCGGCCAGGCGAGTGACATCGAGGTACAACTCGATGGGACCGAGAGCACTGTTGTCGCTGAGAGTGAACGTGGCGTTGCCTACCAGACGCCCCTCTGGGGCAGCGGCGCCCAGCAGCTCGTTGAAGACCACCGCGTCGGCGTAGCTCATAGCGGTGCCGACCTGAATGGTGTCGCCGACGCGCGTGGCGTTGATCTGTCCGGAGGTGGGGTTGTTCCATCCGGTGACAGTGAACCCCGTGACCCCGGAACCGAAGCTCGTGGGCAGCAACAGGGTGGGGTGGGCTGTGCGGTCGGCCAGCGCGGTCTTCACGGCGGTCAATTCGGCATTTCCGATGTCTGGCTGGAGGTTGGCCTGAAGGCGGCACGGCTGGGCGATGTCCTGCGTGGCATCGAACATCTGGATCCACATGATGAGTGGGCTCCAGTCGGGTACCCCCGGGTGGCCGGGAGCTGCTCGTCCGACGCGGTAGCGACGCGGCAGCACCAGATAGACGTTCGGCCTGCCCTGCGCTGCGAACACCTGATAGTCGTCGGTGGCCAGGGCCTCAAGAGGCGTGTAGAGCTTGTCGGGGATCTTTCCGAGGGCCATCGTGTCCTGGCAGCCGATCGGGTTCTCATGGGCGGGGTCGGTGGCGTCGACGTAGAGCTTGCCGAAGTCCGCGCAGGGGATGACGACTTCCAGGCTCTGGCTCTGGGTGACCGATACAGGGGAATATGCCATGCTGCCGTCGCTGCGGGCGGGGATGGCCAGGAGCGGATCCGACAGGAGCTGTACGGAGGGTTCGAGCACTCCCGTGGCGAATTGCTGCGCCAGGGAGTCGTGGTCTCCGTACTCGTGCGCAAGGAAGGAGAAGTTCACCAGAAGCCGCGGCGGCACCTGCTGGTATCCCGGGCGGGAGAGGCTGCCGTAGGCAGCTCTGGCGAGGTTTCCGCTGACGGTGAAGACAAACGTGTAGATGCCGCCTTCAGGTGTCGCCGGGGCGGCGGCAACGGTGCCTGACGCGGCGGCACCGGTCTCAGCCTCGCGGTACGGGATGACCAGCTGCGCGCGGACTTGCTCGAGCCCTACCGGCAGACACTTGTCCGGATCGAGGGGCACCTCCGAGTCGTAGTTGATGATCTGGTCGCGGATGGCTTCCGTCATCACGGGCCGAGCCGTAATCGTGATCGTCGCGGTGATGACCGGCTCTCCGTCGTCATCGTGTCCTGACACGACGTAGGAGTAGCGGAAGGGGCTGTTCGCCTCCGGTGCGGCCGCTTGTGGGGCCACCAGCTCGAATGAGGGCACATACCAGTGAAAATTGTAGCTCGAGTAATCATCCATCACCGATATGGTCCGCGGATCGTCTGTGGAGGAGAGCTCGGGCCCCTGGGGCGAATCGTCGGTCGGCTCCGGGTCCTCGTACGGAGCGGCTGGTGTGGGCCCCACGGCACTCACCTCAACAGATCGAGCGGTATCACTGAATACGGTGGCGTACATGTTCCAGCCGGAGCCGACG
>NZ_BEWA01000005.1:44023-626012 GCF_003112535.1 Streptomyces rishiriensis
CGCCCCACCGCTGAACACAGTGGCGTACATGTTCCAGCCGGAGCCGACATTGTTCCCGCCGTCCCCGGCAGTCCACTGATTGGTGCCGTCCGCCCACCCGTCATGGCGGTACCAGTGCAGATCACCCGCAGGCGTGATCCCGTAGACGACACCCGCCCCACCGCTGAACACAGTGGCGTACATGTTCCAGCCGGAGCCGACATTGTTCCCGCCGTCCCCGGCAGTCCACTGATTGGTGCCGTCCACCCACCCGTCATGGTGATACCACTGCAGATCACCCGCAGGCGTGACTGCGTAGATCACGCCTGCGCCGTCGCTGAACACGATGCTGGCGGTGTTCCAGCCGGAGCCGACGTTGTTCCCGCCGTCCCCGGCAGTCCACTGGTTGGTGCCGTCCGCCCCTCCGTCATGGCGGTACCACTGCAGATCACCTGCAGGCGTGATCCCGTAGATGGTGATCGTGGCGTTGTCTGTCATGGCTCCTCCGCTCATACCGAGACACCGCCGGCAACCAGCCAGACCGGGCCGGGCTTCTCCAGTGACCTGACGCCGTGCATGGTGCCCTCAGTCGACGCGGTTCACATCGTCCTGGAGACTTCGCGTGGGATCCGCCAGGCTCAAGCCGCCTGACTTCTGCTCACGCGGCCGGATTGACGACGGTGACCCCGGGCTCATTGACGCGCGGGGGCAGCAGTGTGACCGGACCGTTGCCCGCGTGGTCGATCCACGGGCCGACCCAGCCGTCGTTCGGCGGTGCATCGTCCCCTATGTCGGCGTTGCGGTTGATCGTGACCTGATAACTGAACGCCGGCATGTAGTCCGCCTGCCCTGTGTAGATCGTCCAGTAGCGCGGTGTGTGCTGGTCCTCGGCCGTGAAGGAGAAGGTGACGACGTCGTCTTCCCGGGAAGTACCGTCCACCCTGTTGCCGTGTGGCCTGAAGGCCACATCAGCGGTCCAATTGCCGGCCAGGTGGCCGCCGAGCATGATCGGGCCGACGCTCAGCACACCGACATGGTCACACCTGACCGGCAGGGACAGGTCGTTGGTCAGCGTTCCGTCGTTGCCGTCGATGTCCACCTCGCTCGTCTCGACACGCTGGCGCAGGTAGGAGCTGTCGGTGTCCGAGGCGGGCGGGTTGAAGACGATCTTGCGCTTCACATACATCTTGTCGGGCACCCAGCCCTCCGGCGGCTTGGCTACGTCGATGGCTGCCTTCTGGGTCATCCTGGCGAACCAGGTCGTCGAGGTGTTGCCGTCGGCGAAGGTGAGGAACGCGCTGGATGCAGTGCTCGGCGATGCGGCTCCGGGCGTCTGGGTGGCCTCGGTGGGCAGGCCCTCGGTAGGGGTCGGCGGGACCACGTCGGACGGCTTCTGCGGCCGGGAGAACGTCGTGCCGCTCCACTGCAAGGCCCCACTGGTGTTGGGGTATCCGACCTCGACTCCGACGAAGCTGACCGGGTCGCCCATCCACTGCTTCTCCGGGTCGGGCCAGTTGACGACCGGCTTGCAGGCGACGGTGATCATACGATCGAAGTCGTCGAGATACAGTTCGCCGAAGTACTTGCGCAATTGGCCAGGGTCCTTGGCGAGGAGGTCGGCCAGGCCGTCGAGCGTGCCGCCTATCGTGCTCGGTTGCAGATACCGCTGGTCGGACTGGAACTGGAAGCTGTTGGCGATGTCCACCTGGTCGTGCCGGAAGTCCATCGACACGCCCACGCCGAGGCCCCACCCGCTGCCCAGGCATCCGCCGCTGTCGGCCGGCACCTGAGCGTCCGGGATGGTCGGCATCGGCTGGAAGATGACCTGCTTGGCCTGCTCGATCCACATCGGGATGAGCATTTCGATGAACTTATTGATCGTCTTCTCTTGGTCGTCCGATCCTGGCAGTGTCTTGTCGATCTCGATGTCCACCTTGATGGCACCGGACAGTCGCATTTCGTTCCAGGTTGCCTTCACATCCGCGGACGACCAGAAGTAGTGACCCTGTGCGGCAACGGACAGATGATCGAAGACTCGGTGCCAGTCCGAGGTCATGGTCAGGGAGGTGATAGGCGCCCACATCGGGATCTGTACGTTCTCGAGGACGGCTACAAGGCTCTGGTTGGCCTTGAACCCCGCGGCAACGATTTGGGCCGCTGTCGACCCCATCATGCAGGTGAAGGAGTTCTCCGCCAGCGGGTTGGTCGCGCCGGGCCCCTGCCCCTGCATCTTCCAGAAGAACGGATCCATCCCGCCCCCGGCGGTCAGCGAACCGTCCGGGTTCATGCTGGCGTTGGTGACGCTCACGTCGTTGGACGCGATGGGCAGCGGGCGGAGGAATGCGGCATCGCCCGGCGTAGGCGCCGGGGCACTCGACCGGTACATCGTGTAGCGGTCCCCCTTGTCCTTCCACTGGTCCAGGATCTGCTGGTGTGCCTTGGGCAGCACGCCGTCGGGCGGCGCCGACGTGACGGTGAACGACAAGGCTCCACCGGTGATCTCCCGTGTCATCCCCGGGATGACACCGACCGTTGTTCCGCCGGTCTGGACTCCTGCGAAGTGCAGGAAGAAGAACTTGAGGTCTCCGTTGGGCTTCTCCGCCAGTCGGACTCCATTGGGGACCCAGTAGTAGACCGGGGGCTTGCCGACCTGCTGCATGAGGTCGTTGTGCTTGTCGGGCAGGTAGAGCAGCGTGTAATCGACACCGCCTTGACTGACCACTGTGTGCTCGAAGCCTCCGGTCCAGATCGGGCCGACGGGTTCAGGCGTGTCAATGTCTGGGAAGTCGCCGTTCATCTGAGTCTCCTTTCACTACACGCCCTGGTAGTCGCGGAGAGGTGGTCGGGATCTGCCTGTTGGGCGCGGGAGGCAGGTGTCGAAATCAATCAGCACGGTGGGTTCGCGGAGCGCAGAATGCCGTTCGGCGGTCATGCGCCTTCAGGAACAGGCTTCTTCCTTGGCTGTGCAGGCTGGACGCACCCCCGCGCCGATCACGTGGGTCCGGCTCCTCGCCGAGCCGGTGCAGCAGGCTCGGGACTCGCCCGGTACGGCCTGGGAGTGCTCGCGAAACCGGCCAAGGGCAGGCGGGATCGGCGATGACGCATCGGCAGGCACGATCTCCCGCTCGGATCGCGGGGCGCGGAGAACTCCATGATCTTGGAAGCCCGTGCCTGTCCGGTCCGGGAACCTCTCGGCTGGCGCATCGTCAGGAACCGGATGTGACGCGACTACCCCGAAGCCCTGGATCCGTAGTCAGTCAGGGTACGGGTTCATTGGGCATGCTTTCGAACGGCGGGTACCAGGGCTCGTATTCCGGCAGTTCGATGTGGGGCATGTGCTGGTGGAAGAGTCCTTCGAGGATCTCTCGCTGATCCTTGAGATAGTCATCCAGTGGAACACCCCCGCCAGGGACGGGCCCAATCGTTGGGTAGTCCGCTGGTTGGGGATTATCCGTCTCGGCAGCCTTCTGGTCTTCGAAGTCAAGACGAGCTACGCCCCCATCCTGAACTCCCTGGAAATAAGCCTGGAGGCTCTCATCGTTGAGCGGTGCCGGCGCCTGGGCAGTGCACTGCGGGGCCTCCCACCCGAAGATGAGTCCGGCCAGATACCATTCGTTGGCGGTCGCAGGCGTAGTGCTCATCATCGTCCTCCCATGATTTTGCTGTGCGGGATGACACAGCTCCGACCTTGCGGCCGAGTTGCGCACAGGGCACCGGCCGACATGTGCGCCAAAGTGCGGCGCGGCTCCGAATGTTCGCCACCCCACCGAATAGGCGAGGCAGACACACTTCAGACTTCAGACGCGCATGCTCCTGATGAGTTCGTCTCTCAAACGGTGCGGCGACATCGCGGCAATGGCCACTACTTCATCAGCTGCGCAAGTGGGCCGAGAGATGCGATGAAAGCGAGACACGTCCAGTGTCCTTCAGCCGACAGCCTTCCGCATCCGGAGGTCTGGCCCGTTCCCTCGCGTCTGAGGGGGGACGCCTTGTGCCCCCGATTGAACTCCCGACGCCCCAGGCGCAAGCCGGTCGCCACCGGTTCCCAGTCGTCCTGGAGAAAGGCTGTGCAGGAAGCTGTGCCAGTGGGCCGCGAGCAGATCAGAGACCAGACCAGCCTTTCAGACGGCATCCTGGAACCGGGCGTACCTCGATCCACGGAGCTCGGGTCTGCAAGTTCGCCCCCTTGTTGACCGCCGCCGGCCGGCAGTGCTGGAGTCGGCACGTGGACAGCATCCCCGCCAACCGGCGGCTCTGGAACCGGATCAGCAGCGCCTACCAGCACGAGCACGACCCGCACATCGGCGCCGCACCCCGGCTCTGGGGCATGTACTCCATCCCCGACGCCCACCTGCACGCCCTGGGCGACGTCACCGGCAAGCGCGTCCTCGAACTCGGCTGCGGCGCCGGCCAGTGGTCCAGGGCGCTTGCCGCCGAGGGCGCCACCGTGGTCGGGCTCGACCTGTCCGAAGCCCAACTCGCCGCAGCCGCCCAGGCGATGGGAGCGGCCCGCTACCCGCTGGTGCAAGGTGCCGCCGAACGACTCCCCTTCGCCGCCGACAGCTTCGACCTGGTGTTCTGCGACTTCGGTGGGCTCAGCTGGGCGCCCCCGCACCTGGCCGTCCCGCAGGCCGCACGCGTCCTGGACCGAGGCGGGCGCCTGGTGTTCAACGTCGCCAGCCCATGGTTCGAAGCTTGTTACGACGAAGCCGCCAGCCGCGTGACCACGACGCTGCAGCAGGACTACTTCGGGCTGAGCACCATCACCGAGGACGACGGCGCGACCAGCTATCAGCTCACCTACGGCGGCTGGGTCAAGCTCCTGCGCGGCGCGGGTCTCATCATCGACGACCTCATCGAGCCACGGCCCGAACGCGGAACACCCAACGGCTACAACGAAACCGTCCCACCCGACTGGGCACACCGCTGGCCGGCGGAACTGCTCTGGGTAACCCACAAACCGTAAGCTCCGCCGCGCGTGCAGGCCGCCCACTACGCATCCGCCCCGGGCCGCAGCGCGCCGTGCTCGCGCACCTCGTGACCGCGCCGCCGCAGCTCCGCCACGAGAAGGCGGCCCACGGGTTCGTCCATGTCGGAGGAGACGGAGATCCGCGGGTCTCGGGCCTCCGACAGAGGGGCATCGTGATGACCGTATGCGATCGGTCACAAGGCTTTTGTCGGCCATTTTTCAACCTGCGGCAGTCACCGATTAAATTCCGCCAATCTCAGAGGGGTTGATCAGAAATTGACACAGGCGATCACGCCTTGACCGATTCGGTGGTCCCCATTTAGCGTCACGGCAGACGGGGGCTCGGGGCATGCGCACTTGCAGAAACCGGGTGCAGACAATACGGGGGAAGAATCCAATGAACGACCGTCCGGTGTGGTATCGGCCGGTCGCTGCAGGGTGCACACCCTGCCGGCGCGGCCACGGACAGCGGGCAGCGGACACCGCTGCAACTCGGGTGTCCCCATGACACGCCCAGCTGCACCCTCCGGGGGCCCGGCACGCTCACGGTGCGGGTCTGAGACGTGAGCGGACTCGACGAGACGGCGCTGCTGCGGCGCATGGTGGAAACCGCGTCGGTCACCGGCCACGAGGACCGGCTCGCCCGGCAACTGGTCGACGACATGGCCGCGCTGGGCTTCCGTGCCCACCGTGACGCCGCCGGCAACGCCGTCGGCGTGCTGGGGAGCCAGGAACGGCCGCTGATCCTGCTTCTCGGCCACCTCGACACGGTGCCCGGCGACCTGCCCGTCCACGAACGCGACGGCAAGCTGTACGGCCGCGGCACGGTGGACGCCAAGGGTCCGCTCGCGACCATGGTCTGGGCGGCACTGCGCGCCTCAAAGCTCTGCGACGCCCGCATCATGGTGGTCGGCGCCGTAGGTGAGGAGGGCTCCTCGCCCGGCGCACACCATCTGCGCAGCGCGATACGGCCGGACGCGGTCGTCATCGGCGAGCCGAGCGGCGTGAGCACCGTGGTGCTCGGTTACAAGGGCATCGTGCGCTGCGCGGTCGACATCTCCCGCCCCGGCTCGCACACCAGCTCACCCGGGCCGCGAGCGGTGGAGGTCGCGGCCGAGTACTGGGAGAGGGTACGCCGGCGGCTCGCGGTGGACGGCGGTGCGCAACCCGCCTTCGACCGTGCGATCCCCGCGCTGCTCGCGCTCCACGGCGACCAGCGGCGCGCCGGGCTGCAGATCTCCTGCCGGGTACCGGTCGGCTTCGACCGGGACGGATTCCTGGACTGGCTGCGTGAACTGGCCGGCCCCGACCGGCTCACCGTCGTCGAGAGCCTCCCGGCGGTCCGTTCGCAGCGCACCGACCCGGTGGTGTCCGCGCTGCGGGCCGGGATCCGGAAGCATGCCGGGGCGCCGACCGCCAAGGTCAAACTCGGCACCTCCGACATGAACGTCGTCGGCCCGGGGTGGAATGTGCCCATCGCCGCCTACGGCCCCGGCGACTCCCGTCTGGACCACACGGACGAGGAACACCTGGACCTGGCCGAATACCTGACCGCGATCGACGTGCTGACCACGGCCGTCCAGGAGCTGGCCGCCGGGCTGACCGTCCATGGGCCGGCTCAGCGCGCCGCTGCCGGTGCCGAGCAGGAGAAGGCCCTGTGACCCGGGACGACGGCGTACGCTCCGCGGAGGAATTCGCGAACGAGCTTCCGCCGCGCCTGGCCGTGATCGCGTCCCGGATCGCCGTGGAGGAGAAGCGCATCCTCGACGAACTCGACCGGCGCCGCGTCCCTTACCACGTGCTCGATCCGCGCACGGCGGTGTTCCGCCTGGACCGGCCGAAGGCGCCCTGGTCGGTGGCGCTTGCCCGGGAGGTGTCGCATCACCGGAATCTCACGGTGGCCCGCGTCCTCGAGCACGCGGGCGTGACGGTGGTCAACAGCGCTGCGGCGATCGCTCTGTGCGGCGACAAGCTGCTCACCACGCTCACCCTCCAGGCCGCCGGACTGCCCGTCCCGCGTTGCCTGGTCACCGCCACCCCCCAGGCGGCCGTCGATGCTCTCGAGGACTTCGGCTACCCGGCGGTCGTCAAGCCCCTGACGGGATCATGGGGTCGGCAGGTGGCGCGGCTGACGGACCGGGACGCCGCCGAGGCGGTCCTCGAACTGCGCGAGGCGCTGCCCGACCCGCACCAGCGGATCACCTACGTACAGGAGTACGTGGACAAGCCCGGACGGGACATCAGAGCACTCGTCTTCGGCACCGAGGTGATCGGCGCCGTCTACCGCGTCTCCGACTCCTGGCGCACCAACACCGCCCGCGACGCACGCACTCTGCCGTGTCCGCTCACCCCGGAGCTCGAGAGCCTCGTGACGGCCACCGCGGCCGCGATCGGGCCCGGAGCCTACGGAGTCGACGTCCTGGAGGACCGCGACGGCCGGCTCCTGGTCAACGAGGTCAACCACACACCTCAGTTCCGCGGTGCCGCCGAGGCCCTCGACGTGAACCTGGCCGGCCGCTACGTGGACTACCTGGTACAGCAAATGGTGAGGAACTGATGACCGACTCACGGCTGGCGATGTTCGGCGGTCCCCGTACCGTGGAGGCCGGGGCCGGCGCCTCTCCCGAAACGGCCTGGCCGATCGTCACGGACGCCGAACGAGAGGCGGTGCTGGGGGTTCTCGACAGCGGCCGCTTCACCTCGGTGGAACGCGGCGAGGTGCAGCTGCTGGAACAGGAGTGGGCGTCCTACGTCGGCGTACGCCACTGCGCCGCCCTGTCGTCAGGTACCGCGGCCATCGAGCTCGCGCTCGTCGCCTCGGGACTGGAACCGGGCGCCGAAGTCCTGGTACCCGCCTTCTCCTTCATCGCCACGGCATCGGCCCCCCTGCTGCGCGGGCTGGTCCCGGTGTTCGTGGACATCGACCCCGTCACGTACACCGTCGACCCTGTCGCCGCGGCCGCCGCGATCACGCCGCGCACGCAGGCGATCCTCGCCGTGCACCTGCACGGGCTGCCTTGTGACATGGACGCGCTGCGCGCCCTGGCCGACCGCCACGGGCTGGTCCTCATGGAGGACGCGGCCCAGGCGCACGGCGCGACCTACCGCGGACGGCAGGCAGGGGCGCTCGGGGACGTGGCGGCGTTCAGCCTCAACGCCTCCAAGAACCTGCCCACGAGCGGAGAGGGCGGTCTCCTCACCACCGACGACGAGGCAGTGTACGAACGTGTCGTGCTGCACCGGCAGTTCGGCGAGGACCTGACGGGCCGCGGGGAACGCGCCTACCTGTCACGCGTGATCGCCGGCAACGACAAACTCAGCAGCATCCAGGCCGCGTTCACCCGCAGCCAGCTCGCCCGGCTTTCCGAGCGGCACGAGCAGCGTGACCGCAACGTGCGCCGGTTCCTGCGACGGCTGGCGGAACTCGACGGGGTCGTGACCCCCCACTGCCCGGACGACCGCACCCACGCCTGGTTCCAGCTGCGGTTGCGCTTCGACCATCACGCCATGGGCTGCCCGGACATCGCTCCGGGAGCGGTGCGCACCCTGCTGCAGCGCGCGCTGCGAGCGGAAGGCGTGCCGGTGCGGCCGTACCAGTCGCTGCCCCTGCCCGCCCAGCCGGCGGTGCGCTCCTCCCTTCCGCAGGACCGGCCCTACCGCCCCGCCGACCACCCCGCCACGCTGGCCCTGATCGAGGACTCCGTGACGATCCAGCGCTGGCACCTCAACCCGGCCGCGGGTCCGCTCCTGGAGCGTTGCGCCGACGCTTTCGAGAAGGTGTGGGGACAGCTGGACCTGCTGCTGCCCGCTGCCCGGTCGATGACGTACGAGCCGCTGTGGCGGCAGGCCGATGCGGTGGGGGTGCGGGCATGACCCGCCTCGCCGTCAGTACCGAGCAGCTGGCCGACCGCGCCCACCGGGCCCGCGAGGCCGTACTGGCGATGGGTGCGAGTGAACACGGCACTCACGTCGGCGGCAGCCTGTCGGCCGTCGACCTGCTCACGGTGCTCTACGGAACGGTGCTGCGGGTGCGGCCGGACGAGCCGGACTGGGCCGGCCGGGACTGGTTCGTGCTGAGCAAGGGCCACGCCGCCGCCGCGCTGTACGCGGTGCTCGCCGAGCATGGCTATTTCCCGCCCGAGGAGTGCCGTACGTACGCACAGCGGCACAGCCGACTGGCCGGACACCCGCTGCGCCGGCTGCCCGGCGTGGATTTCCCCACCGGCTCACTGGGCCACGGTCTGTCGCTCGCCGCCGGAGTCGCCCTGGCCGCGGCCCGCACGGGCCGGAGCAACCGTGCGTTCGTCCTGCTCGGCGACGGGGAGCTGCAGGAGGGATCCAACTGGGAAGCGATCATGGCCGCCGCCCAGCTCGGCCTGGACAACCTGACCGCCCTGGTCGACCGCAACGGCTGGCAGATCAGCGGCCGTACGGAGGAATCCGTGGGCCTGGAGCCGCTCGCCGATCGCTGGCGCAGCTTCGGCTGGTCGGTGGTCGAGACGGACGGACACGATCTGGATGCCCTGCGGTCCGTGTTCGGGGCGCTGCCGGCCGCGCCGGGCCGGCCCACCGTCGTCATCGCCAGGACCACGAAGGGCCGTGGAGTGCCCATCTTCGAAGACCGCAAGAAGAGCCACTACGTACGGCTCACCCCGCGGCTGCACGAGCGGGCGCTGGCGGGGCTGCGCGCCCGGCGAAGGAACCAGGCGTGACGGCGGCCCAGGAGAGCCCGGTGTCCGTCGACGCCTGGGCGGAGCTCTACACGTGCTCGGCCCGGGACGTCCAGCGCCGTACGCTCCTCGAACTGGCCCGGAGCGACGAGCGGATCTTCTGCGTCGACTCCGACACCGGAGGATTCGAGGACGGCTTCGCGGCCGAACTACCCGGCCAGTACGTCAACGTCGGCATAGCCGAGGCGAACCTGTTCGGCATGTCCGCCGGGCTCGCGGCGTCCGGGCTGATCCCCTTCGCCCACACGATGAGCACCTTCGCCACCACCCGCGCGTGCGAGCAGCTGAAACTGGACGTGGCGGGCAACAACCTGCCCGTGCGGATCGTCGCCACCCACGGCGGTCTCTCCGCCGGCCACTACGGCCCCTCGCACCACGCCCTCCAGGACCTCGCCATCCTGCGGACGATGCCCCACCTGACCGTCCTCGTCCCGGCCGACGCCGGCGAGACGGCCCTCGCCGTGCGGGCCGCCGCCCACCATCCCGGCCCGGTGTACATCCGGCTCGGCCGCAACGCCACCCCGCAGATCCACCGCGAACCGTACGCCTTCCGTATCGGCGCCTCCGTGCAACTGGCGGACGGCGACGACCTGACCGTGGTCGCGACCGGACCCCTGCCGGTCCACTACGCGCTCGGAGCACGGGAGCAGCTCGCGGCGCAGGGAATCGGCGCCCGGGTGGTGAACATGCACACCGTGAAGCCCCTCGACCAGCCCGCCCTGCTGCGGGCGGCACAGGAGACCGCAGGCATCGTCACCGTCGAGGACCACGTCGTCGTCGGCGGACTCGGCGGTGCCGTGAGCGAGGTGGTGAGCGCCGAGCATCCCTGCCGGGTGCGCCGGGTGGGGGTCGCGGACGGCTACCTCGACACCGTCGGCAGCGAACAGGAACTGCTGGCGGACGCCGGTGTCACGGTCGACCACATCGTGGCGGAGGCACTGACCCTGCTCGACCCCGCACGGACCGACAACCACCACACCAGGAGAAGGTGACATGGCCACAGCCACATGCCCGAGCTGCGAGAGCGACGTCGCGCTCGACGCCGCATCCCGGCAGCACGAGATCGTCGAGTGCGCGGACTGCCGCGGCGAGCTGGAGATCCTCAGCCTCGACCCGGTCCTGCTGGCGCTCGCGCCCGAGGTCGAAGAGGACTGGGGTGAATGAGACGCGGGGCCGCATGATCCGGGCGGGCATCGTCGGCGCGAGCGGCTACATCGGAGGGGAGCTGTGCCGGATCGTCCTCGGCCACCCCCGCATGGAGCTGGTCGCGCCGGTCTCGCGCAGTCTGGCGGGCCGGCGCGTCGACGGAGCACACCCCAATCTGCGCGGCCTGACCGACCTGACCTTCAAGGCCCCTGACGACGCGCCGGACTGCGATGTGGTGTTCCTCGCGACACCGCACCGCGAAACCATGGGCATGGTGGCGCACTGGGCCGGCCGGGCCGGTTGCCTGATCGACCTCAGCGCCGACTTCCGCCTGCGCGACCCTCAGGTGTACGAGCGCTACTACGGTGCCCCGCACACCGCCCCGGACCTGTTGCCGGGCTTCGTCACCGGCTGGCCCGAGCGGCATCGCAAGGAACTCGCCGAAGCCGACCGGATCAGCGTGCCCGGCTGCATGGCGAACGCCGCCGTCCTGGCGCTGTATCCGCTGACGGCCGCGGGGCTGGTCGCGGACACCGCGACAGTGGACGGCCGTATCGGCTCCAGCGGTTCCGGTTCCGGAGCCGGACCGATGAACCTGCACTCCGAACGCAGCGGCGCCATGCGGGTGTTCGCGCCCACGGGACACCGCCACGAAGCGGAGGTGGCGCAGGCGACCGGCCTGACCGTGCGCATGAGCGCCACCGGCGTAGAGGCCGTGCGCGGGGCGCAGGTGCTGTGCCGGGCCGCCCTGACGACCGAGGTCGGCGAAGCGGACCTGCGGCGCGTCTACCGCGACTGCTACGGCGAGGAGCCGTTCGTCCGCGTGGTCGCGCAGCGGCGCGGGCTGTACCGGCTGCCCGAGCCGAAGATCCTCAGCGGGTCGAACTTCTGCGACGTGGGCTTCGCCCTGGACGCCGACCGCGGTGAGGTCATCGCCGTCGCGGCGCTCGACAACCTGGTGAAGGGGGCGGCCGGCAACGCCGTGCAGTGCCTCAACATCAGGCAGGGCTGGCCGGAGCGCCTGGGGCTGGAGTTCCCCGGGCTGCATCCGCTGTGAGGCCGGGCCCGTCCGGCGGCACGCAGGACATCGTGGTGGTCAAGTGCGGGGGCAGCGGTGCGCTCGACGTGGACCGGCTCTGCGAGGACGTCGCCGAACTGACCGCGGCCGGCCGGAAGGTGGTCCTGGTCCACGGCGGCTCCGCCGAGATGGGCCGCCTCGCGGAGCAGCTCGGGATACGGCTGCGCCACCTCACCGCACCCGACGGCGTGGTGACCCGTTACACCGACGCGGCCACCCTCGACGTGCTCACCCTGGCTCTGGCCGGCCGGGTCAAGCCCGCACTGGTCGCCGCTCTCGACCGGCACGACGTCCGTGCCGTGGGTCTGACCGGACTCGACGCCGGGCTGCTGCGGGCACGCCGCAAGAAGGCGATACGGGCGGTCGTCGACGGACGCCTCACCATAGTCCGGGGCGACCGCAGCGGCCGTATCGTCGAGGTGAACGCGCGGCTGCTGCTCGGCCTGCTCGCCGCGGGCGTCGTACCGGTGGTGTCGCCGCCGGCGATCGCCGAGGACGGCGAACCGGTCAACACCAATGCCGACCGGGCCGCGGCGGCCGTCGCCGTGGCGCTGCGGGCGCGCACGCTCATCTTCCTCACGGGGGCGCCGGGGGTGCTCACGGACCCCGAGGATCCGGCCAGCGTGCTGGACACCTACCGGCTGCCCGCGGCGGGCGGACCGGCGCCGCCGTGGGTGACCGGCGGCATGACGGTCAAGCTGGTCGCGGCCCGTGAGGCGCTGCTCGCCGGGGTGCCACAGGTGTGGATCACGGACGGAGGGGCAGCCCGTCCACTGAAGGCGGTGTCCGGCGAGGGCCCGGGCACCCGTCTCGCGTTGTCCGGGCCGCCGTCGGCCACCTCGCCGTCACCGTAGGCGCAGCGCTCCCGCCTCGCGCCACAGCGAGGCCGGGGCGCCCCACCGGGTCGCCTCCACGGCTGCGACCCGGTAATGCCCTTGGACCGCGGAGTCCTTGCCGATCCCGGCGGCGCCGTGCACGTGCACGGCGTGCGCGGTGACCTGGAGTGCCAGTTCCGCCGCGTAGGCGAGCGACTGGGTGGCACCGACGGCCCCCGGCCGGCCGCCGTCGGCGTCCCAGGCGGCCTCGTGCACCAGCAGCCGCACCGCCTCGAGGTGAGCGAACTGCTCGGCCAACGGGAAGGCGACGGCCTGGTTCTCTCCGATGGGACGGCCGAACTGGCGTCGCGTCGCCGCCCGTTGGACCGCGAGCCGGTGCGCGCCGGAGGCCAGGCCCAGCAGATAGGCCGCCTGCCGGACACGAGCGCGCGCGAGCAGCGGCGAGGGCGCGCCGTCGGCCCGGTGCAAGGGCGCCGACACGGCCTGCGCCACGACACCCTGCAGCGACAGCCGCCTGATGCCTTCGCGCCGAGTGGCCGCGCAGACCACTTTGGAGGAGTCTGCGGCCACCGCTGCGAGCACCGTGCCGTCGGCGGTCCGGGCCGGTACGACGTGGAACGCGACGTCGGGCGGTGGCTCGGGCAGTGCGCAGTCGCCGTCGAGCACCCAGCCGTCGGCGGTCCGCGCCGCCAGGACGCCGGTGCCGGCGGCCAGGCCGGCGGAGACCTTGCCGGTGGCGAGGAGGGGGAGCGCGTCGGTCAGGGCGGTCGTGCGAGAGCCGGACCGCTCGTTTTCGGCGGCCTGGGCGAGTTCGGCGAGCAGCGCATGGGCCCGGTAGGAGTCGGGTGCCGCCCAGCGGCCCAGCTCCTCGCACACCGGCACGGCACAGGCCAGACCGAGTGCCAGACCCCCCACCGCGGGCGGCAGTTCCAGAGCGAACAGGTCGAGGTCGGCAAGAGTCGCGTGGACCTCGGCCGACTCCATCCGCCCGCCCGGACCCGCCAGCGGACCGAGTTCGCAGCGCACGGCCCGTGCCAGGTCCCGCTGCGCCTCGCCACGTTCGAGCCGCATGTCAGTCCACCTCCGGGGCGGCCAGGCCGGCCGGTTCGCCGGCGAACAGGAAGCCGGAGATCGTCTGCAGCATCATCTCCGACGTGCCGCCGGCCAGCGTCAGCCCCGGCGCTTCCCGGTACGCGCTGTCCAGTGACTCGGCCAGCTCGTCGGGGGCGTCCATGCCGTGGCGGGTCAGGGCCCAGCGGGCGGCCGCGGCCGCCTGCTCGCTGGCGTACCACTTGGCCGTGGACGTCCGGAGTTCGTCGAGCCGTCCCCGGTCGGCCGAGCCGGCGCAGCGCCAGGCCAGCAGAGCCGCCGCGCGCGTGGCGGCTCCGTGCCGGCCGACGTCGGCCAGCCAGTCCGCTGCCGGTCCGGGATCCGCGCCGTCCCGCATCGCGAGGTCACGGCATCCGGCCTCGAACCACCGCTCGGCGCGCAGGGCGAAATCGAAGCCGGTGCGCTCCAGCGGCAGGGCCTCGGCGAGGATCGCCCAGCCGTCGCCCACCTCGCCCACGACGGCGGTGGCGGGGACGCGTACACCGTCCAGCTCCACCCGGTGGAACTGCTCGTCGGCCATGGTGTCCAGGCTTTCCACGTGGACGCCCGGTGCGTGCAGGTCGACGAGGAACAGCGTGAGACCTTCGTAACGTGAGCCTTCGAGGGAGGTGCGCGCCACGCACAGCCCGAAGTCGGTGATGCCGCTCTTGAGGTTGAAGATCTTGACGCCGTCGATCCGGTAACCGCCGTCCACCGCGACGGCCCGCGTCGTCAGCGCGCTCAGGTCGGAACCGACCTCGGGCTCGGTGTACAGGACACTGGCGAAACGCCGGCCGACCGCCAGCTCCGGCAGCACCCGCTGCTTCTGTTCCTCGGTTCCCACGAGCAGCACCAGTTTGCCCACGGTCTGGATGCCGTTGACGAACAGCGTGTCGGGTACGCCTGCCCGCATCATCTCCTCGACGGCGACGGCCGCATGGGCGGCGGTGCGGCCCTGCCCGCCGTACCGGCGCGGCCAGTCCACCCCGAGCAGTCCCCGTTCCCCGAGCAGGCGGTAGAGGTCACGTTCGTCGGGCTCGCGCTCGCCGCTGGTCCGTAAGCGCGCCAACTCGGCGACGACGGGGACGGACCGGAGCTCCGCCTGGACCCGCTCCCGGAAGTGCGACTCGTCGGCACTGTGGCCGAAGTCCATATGTCTCCCCCGTGTGTGGATCACATGTGGCCCACCTTTACCGGCAGTTGGCCGGTGCCGACGACGAGCGTAGTACATGTGATCGAGATGCGACCCGGGGTTCGATCAGAGTGTTACGGTGGGCGAATGCCGCGACGTGACCGGACGGCTCATGACGGTGTGCACACGCTGTCTGCCGCTCAGCAACGGCAGTGGGTCGCCGACCAGTTGGTCACCGATCCTCCCGACCACGTGGTACTGCGGTGGCGCATCCACGGCCCCCTCGACACGACAGCCCTGCGCTCGGCGATGACCGCCCTGGTGGAACGGCACCCCGCGCTGCGCACCCGGCTGACCGCGAACGAGGCCGTGCCGCGCCGGACGACCTCCGCCGACCCGGCGTACGATCTGTCGCTCCCGCCCGGGCCGGCGGCCGGCGTACCGAGGGGGACCGTCGACGTACCGAGGGGGACCGTCGACGCAGTGCTGCGGCAGGCGTGCGACCTGACGGCCGGCCCGCTGGTGCGCGCGGTCGTGAGCACGTCCGACGGCGATACGACGCTGACCCTGGCCGTTCCCCGCCTCGTCTGCGATCCGCATTCCGCCGGGGTGCTGCAGTCCGATCTGGCGGCCCTGTACCGCACAGCCCTGTCAGGTGCACCCCTGCCCGGGACACCGGCGCGACGGTTACCGGAACAGCGGTCCACACCCGATCAGCGGGAAGCACGACTCGACTTCTGGCGGCGCCGGTTGGCGCAGCTGCCGCCCTCGGCGGAGTTGCCGGCCGACAAGCCCCGGCCGACGGTGCACAGTCAGCGCGCCCGCAGCGTCCTCCTCGACGTCCCCTACGAGCTGGTGCACCGGCCGGGCGACGAGGAGTCCACCGAGACGGCGGCCTTCACCGCCTTCGGAGCCGCTCTCGCCGCGCTCCTGATCCGTTACGGAAGCTCCCGCGACATCGTGTTCGCCACACAGACCCCCGGCGCCCGACCGCCAGGGGGCGAGGAAGTCGTCGGCTGTCTGGCCGATCTGCTCCCCCTGCGGATCGACGGCTCCGACGACCCCTCCCTGCGGACCCTGGCCGAGCGGGTCCGCGAAGCCGCGAGGTCTGCGGTCGAGCACTCCGCCGTCCCCTTCCAGCAGTTGGTCGCCCACCTCGCCCCGGACCGCGATCCGAGCCGGCATCCCCTCGTCCAAGTGGCCCTGGACGTAAGGCCGCACGCGCGGCACTGCGCCGCGGCGCCTGACTCGGAAACAGCTGCGGGGCTGCTGCGGCCCGAGCTCGTCGCCTCTCCCCGCTCCCCGTTCGACCTGTCGGTGACCGTCCTGTGCACGGGGGACGCCTACACGGTGGGATTCGCCTGCAACGCGGACCTGTTCACCGCCGACGCCCAGGAGCGCATGGCCGGCCACTTCCTGCGGCTGCTGACCGGCGGGCTCACGCATCGCGACCGTCCTGTGTCCCGACTGGCCATGCTCGGCCCGGCCGAGTGGCATGCGGTCGGCGGCGCCGCCGACCGCACTCAACCCAGCCGCACGGCCACCCTCCTGGACCTCTTCGAGGAGCAGGTGGCCGCCGCCGGCGACGCGACGGCCCTGTGGAACCCGCCGTATCGGCGCTCCTTCTCCGAACTGGGAGCAGCTTCCGATGAGTTGGCCGACCATCTGGTCGGCCTCGGCATCCGCCCGGACGACCGCGTCGCCATCCTTCTGCCGCGGGGTCCGGAGCAGGTGGTGGCGATGCTCGCCGTCCTCAAGGCGGGGGGCGCCTACGTTCCGCTCGACCCCGCCCACCCTCTGGACAGGATCGAGTTCGTCCTGCGCGACAGCGAGTGCCGGCTGGCACTGACCGATGAGGAGCTGTCCGGACGGCTGCCTGCGGGCGTCGAACGCCTGTACGTGGACGCGCCGTTGCCCGCCCGGGCCGGGCCTGCGGTGCGGCGACCGGCCGTCTCGCCGGACAACCTCGCCTACGTCATCTACACCTCGGGCTCCACGGGCGTGCCCAAGGGCGTCGCGGTCACCCATCGCTGCGTCGTACGCCTGGTCCGCGGCCTCGACCAGGTCGACGTCCGTCCCACGGACACGCTGCTGATGCTCGCCCCCACGGTGTTCGACGCCTCGACGTTCGAGGTGTGGGGCGCCCTGTGCAACGGAGCCCGGCTGGCCCTCTACCCGCCCGGTCCGGTCGGACCGCGCGAACTCGCGGGGGAACTGGAGCGCTTGGGGGTGACCGTGCTGTGGCTGACCGCTCAGCTGGCGAACCTGGTGGCTGATGCGCACCCGCAAGCGCTGCGCCCGTTGCGCACCCTGGTCGTCGGCGGCGAGGCCCTGTCCGTGCCGCATCTGCGCGTCCTGCTGGAGGCCCATCCCGATCTGAGCATCGTCAACGGCTATGGACCGACCGAGACGACCACCTTCGCCACCACGCATCCCGTCGTCGCGGAACAGCTCGACGAGGCCACCGGAGTCCCGATCGGCCGTCCGATCGGCGACACCCGCTGCTATGTCGTCGACGCCGCCGGCCACCCCGTGCCCGTGGGCGTCCCCGGTGAACTGCTGGTCGGAGGAGCGGGTGTGGCCCGCGGGTATCTGCGTCGCCCCGGCCTGACCGCCGACCGGTTCGTCCCCGACCCGTTCGGGCCGCCCGGCGGCCGTCTGTACCGCACGGGAGACCTGGCTCACCGGCGCGCGGACGGGTCCCTCGCGTTCGTGGGCCGGATCGACGACCAGGTCAAGCTGCGGGGCTTCCGCATCGAACCGGGCGAGGTCCGCGCGGTCCTGGCGGGCCACTCGACCGTGCGCGACGCCTTCGTCACCGTCCACGGCGACGGACTCGCGGCCGGGCTGGTCGCCTACGTCGTACCGGTGAACCGGGGCGAAGCGGCCGACGCGGCGCTGCGGGACCACCTGCGCGAGCGGCTGCCCGAGCCGTTGATCCCGGGTCGGTTCGTGTTCCTGGACCACCTGCCGTTGACCCCCAACGGGAAGGTCGACCGCCGGGCCCTGCCGGACCCGCTGCCCGGGCACCGGGCAGCGGGGCGGCGCCGGGCTCCCGGCTCGCCGTGGGAGAAGACGGTGGCCGAGGTCTGGGGCACGGTGCTGGGCCTGTCGCCCGACGACACGGGCAAGGACTTCTTCGCGCTCGGCGGCACCTCGCTGGACCTGCTGCGGGTGGCCGCCGAGCTGGCGCCGCGGTACGGCGCCCCCGTGCCGCCGGAGATCCTTTTCCGGCTGCGCACGGTGGCGGAACTCGCGGCGGCCCTGGAAGCCGGCGCGGTCAGCGCATCGGACCGCCGGTGACGTACAGCGTGTGCCCGGAGACGAACCCGGCGTCCTCACCGACGAGGAACGCGACGGCGTTCGCCACGTCCTCGGGCCGGCCCACGCGGCGCACCGGCGTCTGCGCGGCCACCATCTGCTGGAGCCGGGTGAAGTCCATGCCCAACCGCTCGGCGGTCCGGGCCGTCATGTCGGTGACGACATAGCCGGGGGCCACCGCGTTCACGGTCACCCCGTAGGGGCCCAGCTCGATGGCGAGGGTCCGGGTCAGGCCGTCGATTCCGGCCTTCGCGGCGGAGTAGTTGGCCTGGTCACGGTTGCCCAGCGCCGAGGAGCTGGAGAAGTTGACGATGCGTCCCCAGCGCTGTTCCAGCAGATGGGGGCGGATCGCCTGGCACATCAGGAACGGTCCGCGCAGGTTCACGTCGAGGACGGTGTTCCAGTCGTCGAGCGACAGCTCCTCCATCGGCCTGTCCCTGATGACGCCGGCGTTGTTGACCAGGATCACCGGCGGGCCCAGCTCGGCTTCGACGGTGGCCAGCGCATCCTTGGCCTGATCGGGATCTCCGACGTCGGCGACGACCGCACAGGCGGTGCCCCCGGCCGTGCGGATGCGCTCCACGGTGTCCGCGGCGGTCCGGGCGTCGAGATCGAGGACGGCGACCGCGGCTCCGTCGGCGGCCAGGCGCAGCGCTGTGGCGGCGCCGATGCCGCGCCCGGCACCCGTGACGATCGCCACACGTGAGGACGTCATGCGTCCATCGCCTCCATCCGCCGGCGCAGGCTCAACGGCCGCATGTCCGTCCAGACCTCTTCGACATGAGCCAGGCACTCTTCCTTCGAGCCTCGCACGCCGCTCTCCCGCCAGCCGGCCGGGATGTCCCGGTCCGTCGGCCAGATCGAGTACTGCTCCTCGTCGTTGACGACGACGGTGTACGACTTCACCTCGATGATTCCTCGTCTTTCGTAGGGGGGCCGGGCGCGTGCGGCGCCGGCTGCCCGGCCAGGGAGGCGCGGATGATGCGCGCCACCTCCTCGCCCTGCCCGACCAGGTAGAAGTGGTCTCCGGGCAGCCGGTGCGAGGTACAGGTGTCGTGGGTCATGGTGGCCCACTCGTCCAGGTCCCATCCGGCCGGCGTGGGGTCGTCCTTGCCGTTCAGGACGGTGATCGGCGCCTGTACCGGTGGCCCCGCCACGAAGCCGGTGAGCACCAGTCCCAGGTCGGCCCGGATCACCCGCAGCACCATCCGCCGCAGCTCCGGATACTGCAGCAGCGCCTCGTAGTTGGGTGCGCCCGTGGCTCGCAGCGCGTCCAGGATGGTCTCGTCGGGCGCGTCGGTCGGGAACGACGCCTCCGGCCGCTGGGACGGCCCACCGTGGCCGGAGACGAACACATGAGCCACCGGGGTGCCGGCCCGCTCCAGCGCCCGGCACAGGTTGACCGCGAGCACGGCGCCCATGCTGTGGCCGAAGAGGGCGATCCGGTTGAAGCCGGCCCGACGCACCACGTCGGTGAGTTCGGCGATGAGAGTGGGCTGGTCGGTGAACGGGGGTTCCGCCAGACGCGTCTCGCGGCCCGGTAACTGGACCGGAACCACGTCGACATCGGGCTCCGCCGCAGCCAGCCAGGCACGATAGCTCGATCCGTTGCCGCCGCTGTGCGGCAGGCACAGCAGCTGGGTGTCGCCCCAGGCGCGGTCGAGACCGCCGAGGAACCAGCGGTCCACGTCGTCCAGGGCGCTGCCCCGTTCGACATCGGCCCTCATGCTCCACCTCCGTTGTCGCCAGGATTCGGATAGGTCGTCACGGCCGGTCCCCGCGGAGTTCCGGGAGCCGTGCCTGTGGGTCGGCCAGGACGCCCCGCAGCGTCCGGCCGAAGTCGTCCACCAGCCGCCGCACGGTCGACTCGATGAACACATCCGTGCTGAACTCGACCGCGCAGGCCAGGGCGTCGCCCCGGCGGATGACGGCGACGTCCAGGTCGAACTTGGCCGTGCCGGTGTCCACGTCGATCACCTCGGCGGTGAGCCCCGGGAGCTCCGGAGCCGCCCCGGTGGTGTCGTCGACGGAGAAGACGACGTCGATCAGCGGTGTGCGGCCCAGCGAACGGCTCGGCAGGAGTTTTTCCACGAGCCGGTCGAACGGCACCTCACGGTGGGCGTACGCGGCCAGCGCGGTCTCCCGGGTGCGCTCCAGCAGCTCGGCGAAGGACGGGGCGCCCGACAGATCGGCCCGCAGGACCAGCGTGTTGACGAAGAAACCGATCAGTGGGGTCAGTTCGGGGCGTGACCGCAGGGACACCGGTGTGCCGACGCCGAAGTCCTCCTGGCCGCTGAGCCGGCCGAGGGTGATCTGCAGGGCGGCGAGCAGCACCATGAACGTGGTGACGCCATGGGCCTGGGCCAGTGCGGCCAGCCGCCGGGAGTCCGCCGGGTCGAGCAGGTCGGCCCGGTACCGGCTGCCCGCCCCGCTGCGCACCCGGGGGCGCGGCCGGTCGGTGGGCAGCTCCAGGACGGGCAGGTCCGCAAGCCGGCCGCGCCAGTGGTCCAGGTCCAGCCGCTCGACGGCCGCGGTGCGCCGTCGCTGCCAGAGGGCGTAGTCCGCGTACTGGACGGGCAGTGCCTCCAGGGTGCCCGGCTGCCCGGCGGACTGCTTGCCGTACAGGTGTTTCACCTCGGCGAACAGCAGGCGGAAGGACTCGGCGTCGGCCGCCGCGTGGTGCAGCACCAGCGAAAGCAGATGCTCCTCGGGTCCGACGCGCAGCAGCTCGGCGCGGATCAGCGGGGCGCGGTCCAGCCGGATCGGTTCCCGGGCCGCCGCGACCGCCGCCGCCTCGGCCCGCGTCCTGGCCTCGGCGGCGGGCAGCCGGGACAGATCGGTCTCGGACATCTCGAAGACCGCGGCGGACTCCGCCACCTGCACCGGCCGGCGGTCCTCGCCCAGGACGAGCCGGGAGCGCAGCACCTCGTGACGGGTCACCACCTCGCGCAGCGCCGAGCGCAGGGCGCGGGTGTCGAGGCGACCGTGCAGCCACAGGTTCATCGGCACGTTGTAGTCCGCGCCGCCCGGGCGCAGCTGGTCGAGGAACCACAGGCGCTGCTGGTCCACCGACAAGGGTGCCGGTTCCCCGGCCGGCCGGGGAACCACCGGTGCGATCCCGCCGTCGGCCGGGGCGGGGGCCGTCGCCAGGGCCGACGCCAGTTCGGTGATGCGCCGGTGCTCGAAGAACGTGCGCAGCGTGAGGTCGGCTCCCAGCGCCGTCCGCAGCCGTGCGACGACCTGCGCGGCCTGGTAGGAGTTCCCGCCCACCGTGAAGAAGTCGTCGTCGACGCCGAAGTCGTCGCGACCGAGCACCTCGGCCCACACGGCGTGCACCGCCCTCTCCGGCTCGGTGCGGGGTGACCGGCCGGCCCGGTCGGAACGGGACCGGCGTGGCTCGGGCAGCCGGGTCCGGTCCACCTTGCCGTTGGCCGACAACGGCAGCTCGTCCACGGGCATGACCGTCGCCGGCACCATGAAGTCGGGCAGCTGCAGGCGTGCGTGCCGGACCACGTCGTCGAGGTCGACGGCGTCCGCCGCGGCGACGACGTACGCCGTCAGCTCCGCCGCCGGACCGCGCCCGTGCCGCAGCACATGGGCGTCCCGTACCGCGGGGTGCCGGCGCAGCGCCGTGGCGACCTCCTCGGGTTCGATCCGGTAGCCGCGGATCTTGACCTGTTCGTCGTCGCGGCCGAGGAAGTCGACGCTGCCGTCGGGCAGTCGGCGCACGATGTCCCCGGTGCGGTAGACCCGCTGCCCGGCAGGGCCGAACGGGTCCGGGACGAAGCGGTCCGCCGTCATGCCCGGGGCGCCGAGGTAGCCGCGAGCGAGGCCACGCCCGCCGATCCACAGCTCGCCGGGCACGCCGACGGGCAGCAGTTCGTCGTTCACACCGACGACGTACAGGCGCGTGTCGCCGATCGGGCGGCCGAGCGGGACCGAGACGGCGTCCTCGGCCGGCAGGGACGCGATGTGGTGCAGGGTGGCGTTGGTCGTGGACTCGGTGGGGCCGTAGCAGTTCAGTAGCCGCAGACCTGGCAGCGCCTGCAACAGCCGCCGCAGGTGCGGTACGGACGGGGCTTGGCCGCCGATGCCCAACTGCCTTACTCCCGTGAACAGATACGGGTCGGTGTCGATGATCAGCTGTGCGAGTGCTGCGGTCAGCCACACCACCGTCACCCGGTGGCGACGGACGGCGGCACCGAACTCGGCCGGGTCGATGGGCCGTTCATCGGGCACCGCGATGCGCGCGCCGTGCGCCAGCGGCAGCCAGATGTCCAGGTTGGACGCGTCGAAGTTGGTCGGCTGTGCCATCAGGAACGTGTCGCCCGGGCCGACGGGTGACTGGTCGCAGCCCAGCACCAGACGCACCAGCGCGTGATGCGGAACAGCGACGCCCTTGGGCCGCCCGGTCGAGCCGGACGTGTACATGACGTACGCGAGGTGGTCGGGGTCGGCGCCGGCCGGATTGTGCGTCGGCCGGGAGTCGATGAGGGCACGGTCGTCGTACAGGTCCACGAGGTGCGCGAGGCCCGGGGGCAGCTTCTCCCGTGCGGCCCCGTGGCTCACGGCGATGTCCGCTCCACAGTCGGCGAGCAGCTGACGCATGCGTTCGGCGGGGTGCCCGGGGTCGAGCGGCAGATAGGCTCCGCCGGCCTTCAGCACCCCGAGCATGGCGACGACCAGGTCCGCGCTCGGCGGCAGGCAGAGGGCCACGACCACGTCCGGGCCGACGCCGAGGCCGGTCAGGTGGTGGGCGAGCCGGTTGGCGGCCGTGTTCAGCTCCGCGTAGGTCAGCTCTCCGGCGGGACCGCTCAGAGCCACCGCCGCACCCGACGACGCGGCCCGCCGCTCCACGACCGCGGTGATGGTGTCCACGGGAGTCGAGACGGTCTTGTTGAAGGTCCCGAGCAGGTCCAGCCGCTCGGCCGGAGCCAGCATGCCGAGCTCGGACAGCCGCCGCTCGGGCGCCTCGAGGGCCGAGGTCAGGAGGTTCTGGTAGTGCCCGGCCATCCGGACCACCGTCTCGCGGTCGAACAGGTCGGCGCTGTAGTTGATGCGTCCGGTGAGCCGCCCCTGCCGGCCGATACGCAGCTCCAGCACCAGGTCGAAGGCGGCCGTCCGCTCCTCCACCGGGATCTTCGTCGCGTCCGCACCGTCCAGCGACAGCCGGTCCTCGGGGGCGTCGATGACCTGGAAGAGCACCTGCACCAGCGGGTTGAGTCCGGCGTCCCGGGCGACGCCCAGGCTGCTCACCAGTTCCTCGAACGGCACCTCGGAGTGGTCAGCCGCCTCCAGCGTGGTCTCGGTCACCTGCCGGAGCAGCTCCGTGAACGCCGGGTCGCCGGAGCAGTCGGCACGCAGCGGAACCGTGTTGACCAGAAAGCCGACGAGGTCCTCGACCTCGCGGAGCCCGCGGTTGGCGAACGGCGTGCCGACGACCACGTCCTTGTCGCGCCCGTAGCGGGACAGCAGGGCGAAGAAGGCGGCCAGCAGCGTCATGAACGACGTGACGCCCTTGCGGCCGGTGAACGCGGTGAGCGCGGCCCCGGTTCCGGCGGGCAGGTCGAAGTAGAGGGTGCCACCCCGGCCGGTGGGGTGCGCCGGGCGGGTCCGGTCCGTCGGCAGCTCCGGCTGCGCAGGCGCACCGGTGAGCCGTTCCCGCCAGTAGGCCAGGCTGTCCCGGTGCGCCTCGCCGTCGAGGGCTGCGCGCTGCCGGCGCGCGTAGTCGCGGAACCGCAGCCGCACCGGCGGCAGGTCGCAGGGCAGTCCACGGCGGAAGGAGCCGTAGAGCTCGCTGAGTTCCGAGAAGAGCACTTCGGTGGCGCGTCCGTCGGCGACCATGTGGTGGACGACCCAGGCGAGGACGTGTTCGCGGGGACCGCGGCGGACCAGCGTGGCCCGGATCAGCGGGCCGGTGGACAGGTCGAACGGCCGCGCCGCCTCGGCGGCGAGCAGCGCGTCGAGATCCTCCTCCGGCACGTCCGTCAGGTCGCGCACCGCCAGCTCCGCCGTCGGCTGCGGATCCACCACCTGGCGGGGAACGCCGTCGGTGGCCACATAGCGGGTGCGCAGGATCTCATGGCGTACGACGAGCTCGTGCAGGGCGCGGCGCAGCGCGTCGCCATCGAGTTCCCCGTGCAGCCGGAACACCTCGATGACGTTGTACGTCGGGTCCCCCGGCCGCAACTGGTCGAGGAACCACAGCCGGTGCTGCGCCGAGGACAGCGGCGCGCCGCTCTCGTCGTCCAGGGGCGCCGGGGAAGCGGAAGGGGGCGGTGCGATGCCGCTCGTGGCGTCGTTCCCGGCCTGGCGATGGCGCTCGATCGCCGCTGCGAGTGCCTCCGGGGTGGAGTTGCGGAAGAACCGGCTCATCGGGATCTCCACCCCGAATGTCTCGCGCACCCAGGACAGCAGCCGGATCGCCCGGATGCTGTCGCCTCCCGTCGCGAAGAAGTTCGTGTCGCCGGTGACTGACGCGCCGGGCAGCAGGGCGGCATAGCCCTGCTGGGCGATCCGCAGCACGAGGTCCGTCGTCCCCTCCGCGAATCCGCCGGGCCCGGCCGCGGGCTCGGGGCGCAGTGCCGGGGCGGAGGCGCAGCCGCTGGGGTGGTGGGCCGCCAGCGCGGCCAGGTCGACCTTGCCCGAGGCAGTGATCGGAATCCGCTCCACTTCGACCAGCAGCGGCGGCACCATGTACGCGGGCAGCCGGTCGGCGAGGCGGCGGCGGATGCGGTCCGGGTCCGGCCGGTGCCCCGCCGCGGGCACGAGATACCCGACGAGCGTGGAGTCGACGTCGGCGACGACGGCGGCTGAGACCTCGGCCGTCCCGGTGAGCGCCGCTTCGATCTCGCCCAGTTCGACGCGCTGTCCGCGGACCTTGACCTGCCGGTCCCGGCGGCCGAGAAAGACGATGTCATCCTCCGCCGACCATCGGGCGAGGTCACCGGTGCGGTACATACGGCCGCCCGGCCGGAACGGATCGGGGATGAATCGCTCCGCCGTGCGGCCGGCCTGACCCAGATAGCCGCGCGCCACTCCGGCGCCGCCGACGAACAGTTCGCCCACTGCGCCGGGGGGCACGGGACGCAGCTCGTCGTCGAGGATGTACGCCTGGTGGTTGTCGACCGGGAGACCGATCGGCGGCGAAGAGCGCCAGCGGCCGGTGCACTCCTTGTAGATGACGCCGATCGTGGTCTCGGTCGTCCCGTATCCGTTGACGAACCGGTGGTCACGGGACCAGCGCGTGGTGAGCCGCCCGGAGAACGGCTCACCGCCGACCGAGACCAGCCTCAGCGACGGCACGCTGTCCGGGTCCAGCAGTTCCAGCAGGGCCGGCGGCAGTTCGGCGACCGTGATCCCGCCTTCGGTGAGCGCACGGGTCAGCCCCTCGACCGAACGCCGGTCGTCGTCGCCGATCATGTGCAGCGAGGAGCCGCTGAGCAGGGCGCAGAAGATCTCGAACACCGATACGTCGAAGCCGGGCGACGCGTACTGCAGCATGCGGTCCTCGGCGGTCAGCTCGAAGAGCCGCTGCAGGGATTCGACGAAGTTGACCGCACTGTCGTGCTCGACGAGCACCGCCCGGGGTGCACCGGTGCTGCCCGAGGTGTACATGGCGTAGGCGAGCTGCCGCGGATCGGTGGACGCGGGGGCGACCGGCGCGGCATCGGCGTCCGCGTCGGCGTCGTGCGCGTCCAGGTCGACGACCGACCAGTCGCCGGCCGGAACCCGGTCGCGGAGCGCGGCATCGGTGACGACCACCGCGACGCCCGCGTCGCGCAGCAGTGTGGTCAGCCGGCCCGGCGGTACGGAGGGATCGACCGGGAGCCAGGCGGCGCCGGCGTGGAGAGCGCCGAGGCAGGCGAGCACCCATCGTTTGTCGTCACGGGTCACGTAGACCGCGACCAGGTCCTCGGGCGCGAGGCCGGCGGCCGTGATCAGCCGGTGGCCGACCCGGGCGGCCTCCCGGGCGGTCTGGTCGTAGGTCAGGCTTCCCGCCGCGTCCACCAGCGCGATCCGGTCGGCGAAGCGCCGCCGGGCGTGGTCGAAGGCGGCGGTGAGTGTGGAGGGGCGGCGCGAGCGCGCGGTGCGGTTGGGCTCCTCGGTCACCGCGCGAAGTTCGGCGTCGGGCAGGGTGTGCCGTGCGGACAACGGAGCGTCCGGCGTGGTGAGCGCGGTCTCCAGCAACTCCTCCGCACCCCGGAGGACCCCCTCGACGAGTCGCGTCTCGTGGCGGTCGGGGTCGTGGGCGGCGGTGAGGGTGCCGGCCGCAGAGAGTCTGAAGTGGACGTCCGCGGCGTCGGGGGCGTCCGCGCGGCCGACCCGGGCGGCGTCGTCCGGCTCCGCCTCCAACAGGATCGGCGGCGCGGTGCGGGCCGCCGGCCGGCTGCCCGCCGTCCGGGCCTCGGCGAGCGCGCGGTCGGCGACCCGGACCAGATCGGGCAGCGACCGGCCCGGATCCACGGTGAGCGACAGCTGCCGGACGCGGCCCCTGTCGTCCCGGACGGCGACCAGCAGATCCGGTTCCGCGCAGTACCGGGCGACGGAGGCGAGCACCGCAGCGGCCAGGACCGTGCCGGCCGGCGCGCCGGTGTGCGCCACGCAGTCGTGCAGGGCCTTGACCGCCACCTCACCGAGGCGACGGACGACCCGTCGGCGTTCGGGCGGTGGGGTGGGTCCGGTGGCGACTGCGCGAGGCAGCGCTGTGGGAAGCGCCTGCGGCCCGGGGGGCGTCCGGGGCGGGCCGGACCGGGCGGCGACCTCACCGATCCGTTCCAGGAATCTGGCGCGCCGTTCTTCGAGGGTGATCTCCGGTTGCATCTGGCCACTTCCTTCGCGCAGGGTTCAGCGCGGGTTCACGCATGGCGCGGCGCGAACCCCACGAAAGCCTGACGGTGCTCAGCCGGTGACAGTGCCCGAGTCGACGGATTTGGCGGTGGACTCGTCGATGACCGACGCGAGTTCACGGACCGTCGAGTGCTCGAAGATGAGCGAGAGGGGGAACTCGACGCCCCACACGTCCCGCAACCTGTAAGTGACCAGCGTGGCAAACATGGAGTGGCCGCCGACGGCGAAAAAGTTGTCGTCCGGTCCGAAGTGATCGTGCTGCAGAACCTCGGACCAGATATCCGCCACGCGAGACTCGGTCGGGGTCAGCTCGTTCGTTTCGGCGTTCAGCAAGACGTTCTCCCCCATGAGTTGACCGGTGTCGAATCTCGACAGCAGGTGCTGAAGATCGGCATCGGAGGCACATCGTACGTCACGAAGTCGCAACGCGCGGGAACACACTAGCGAATTCCGCGGGCTCGGGAACGAAGACCTGATCGGACCCTCCTGCGGTACATCGGTTTTCGGCCAACTATCCTGCCCATGAAGAGACTTGACCGGAACGAGCCGGTGTGCATAGCCTCAAGCAGGCGTTCGGCTTAACGGGGGGAAGGGGCAACCGGTGGCTGGTTTTAGCGTACCCGAATTCGGGTGACTTCCCCGCACCTCATCTGGAGCATCACTCGAGAGCCACCCCCCTTTCCGAGAGGTTTCCCTGTGCTTCGCGTTGCTTTCGTCAACATGCCTTTCGCCGACTGGAACCGTCCGTCGTTCGCGCTGAGCCAACTCGCCGGCCTGATCGGCAAGGAATACACGGAACGGGCCACCGCCGAGGTGCACTACCTCAATGTCGATTTCGCCAAGTATTTCGGCGTCGACACCTACGAGGCGATATCCGGCGACATGACGCACCTCTACAGCGGCGTGGGAGAGTGGCTCTTCCGGCACATCGCTTTCCCGGACGAGCCCGACAACTCCGAGAGCTACTTCGGCCGGTTCTACCGCGAGCCCGCATGGGAATCCTTCCGGGAGGACCTCAAACAGCGACGCGAGGGCATCGAAGCGTTCCTGGCCGGGCTCATCGACCGCTACGACCTTGCTTCCGCGGACGTCGTCGGACTCACCACGATGTTCGCGCAGACCGTGCCGGCCATCGCCCTCGCAAAGATGATTAAGGACCGGAACCCCGAGGCGGTGATCCTGCTCGGCGGGTCGAACGTCGAGACCACCATGGGTGCCGTCCTGGCGGCCGAAGTGCCGTGCCTGGACTACGTCTTCTCGGGGCCCAGCCTGGTGAGCTTCGGGCAGTTCCTCGACCACCTGCTGGCCGGCCGGAAAACCGACATGCCCCAGATCCAGGGCGTCATCAGCCGCGCGAACTGCATGCTCCCGCAGGTCCGCATGGGCGTCGGCCGGGACCGGGACATCAACGACTACGTACCACTCGACTACGACGGCTTCGTCGCCGCCATGCGGAACGCCGAGGAGGTCGTGGCAGAGGGGAAGCTCGAACCCACGCTGTTCTTCGAAACCTCGCGAGGCTGCTGGTGGGGTGCGCGCAGCCACTGCACGTTCTGCGGACTGAACGACGAGACCATCGGATTCCGGCAGATGGACCCCGATCTGGCGGTGCGCCAGTTCGAGTGGCTCTTCTCGTTCCACCCGGAGTTCAAGAACTACATGTGCACCGACTACATCCTGCCGCGCAACTACCCGACCGAGGTCTTCCCGAGGATCGACGCCCCGGACGACGCGTCCGTCTTCTACGAGATCAAGGTTCCGGTCAGCGTGCCCCACATGCAGGCGCTCGCCAAGGCCCGGGTGAACCGGGTGCAGGCAGGCATCGAGGCCGTCAACAGCCAGATGCTGAAGCAGCTGGGCAAGGGCACCACGGCCTTCCAGAGTCTGCAGTTCATGAAGCTCTGCCTGCAGTACGGGGTCCATCCGGAATGGAACCTGCTGGTCGGCGCACCCCAGGAGCCCGAGGAGATGTACTCCAAATACGAGCGGGACTTCCCCGCCCTGGTGCACCTCACGCCGCCGACCGGAGCCTTCTTCATCCGCTTCGACCGCTTCAGCCCCTACTTCAACCAGCGGCTCGACTACGGCCTCGACCTGCGCCCGATGGACTTCTACCCGCTGGTCTTTCCCTTCGAGCCGCAGCAACTGGATCAGCTGGCCTACTTCTTCTCCGACCACGGCCCCGCCCCGTACGCCGTGACGGCGCTGAAGTGGTACCCCACCCTCCAGCGTGTGGTGGCCGACTGGCAGGCCCGCTGGGATGGCGCCGAGCGCCCCCGGCTGGCGCTCGTGCAGGACGGTGACAAGACCTTCATCGAGGACACCCGCCTCGGCACGGCGCAGCGGATTCCCGTCGACGCGCACATGATGTCCCTGCTGCGGGCGCTGAACGCGCCCAGGCGTTTGGACCAGCTGACCACGCCGGACGGGATGTCGGAAACCGAACTGAGCGAGATGCTTGACCTGCTGCGGCGCCACCGCATCCTGTTCGAGGAGGACGGGCGGTTCCTCAGCCTGGTCACGGGTGTGGAAGCCGCCTCATAGCCGGGGATCCGGTGTGAAGAGAAGTCCTGAGGACACATGGAGCGAGGGTGGCGGAAGTGAACAGCACGGGCGGGCCGGAGCGCGCCGTACCGAGGGCCGACGTCGCGTCGCCGGCTCCGACACCGGTGGGCGACGAGACCTGGCCCCACTTCGGCCGCCTCTGGCTGGCCAGCGCCGTCTCCGCACTGGGGGACGGTGTACGCAACGCGGCGTTACCCCTGCTGGCCTTCTCGTTCACCGACAACCCGGTGCTCTTGTCGCTGACCACCATCGTGACCGCCCTCGGGATGATGATGGCGCCGATCGGCGGGGTGTGGGCGGACATCTTCGACCGGCGGGCCCTGCTCATCGCGATCGATGTGTGCCGGTTCGCCGTCGTCGGGCTGATCGCCCTTGGCGTCCTGACCGACACGCTCAGTCTCGTCTTCGTGTACATCGCGGCGGCGGTGCTCGGCATGGGCGAGTCCGTCTTCCTGGTCACGGCCCAGGCCTTCCTGCCGAAGGTCGTGCCGGCAGAGCGGATGACGACGGCCAACGGCCGGCTGCACGCGGTGCAGGTGGTGCTGCGTGACAGCATCGGGCAGCCGCTGGGCGGTGTGCTGTTCGCCCTCACCGCTGCGGCTCCCTTCCTCCTCGACGGCGCCTCGTTCCTGCTCGGGGTGATGCTGCTGCTGTTCCCGTTCCTTCGGACGCTGCGGACCGATCCGAGCGGGCCGCGGACCGGCTGGTGGCCGATGGTCCGCGAGGGCCTCAGCTACCTGCGCGCGGACCCCCTGCTGATGCGGCTGGCCCTGGTGCTCGGCACGCTGAACTTCTTCACCATGAGCCTCGGCGTCCTCATGGTCCTCTACGTCGTCCAGTGGCTGCACCTGCCGGAGAGTGCGTACGGATTCTTCCTCGCCGCCAACGCGCTCGGCGGGGTCGTCGGCGGGCTGGGCAGCGACTGGGTGCGGCGGAGAATCGGCGTCCTCCCCGGCGCCGTGGCCGCTCTCGCCATCATGGGCGTCTCCTGCCTGCTCCTCGGCGGCACCCGCGTGTCCATCGTCGCCGCCGTCGCGTTCGCAGCCGTCGGATTCGGCATCGCCACCTGGCAGACACTGATCACCGCGTTCCGGCAGACCACCATCCCGACGGACATCCTGGGCCGCGTGAACGGGGCGTTCCGTCTGCTGTCGGTGTGCGTCTCGCCGTTCGGCGCGATCACCGCCGGCGTCGTCGCCAAGTACACGGAGGTCAACGTCCCGATCCTGGTGTCGGGAGTCGGCATCCTCGCCCTCACGGCGATCAGCGGCGGGCCCCTGCTGCGCATGGGTGCGGAACAGCCGGCGGCCCCACGCCCCCGTCCTCGGTCAGCTCCCCGCAGATGACCTTCGCCTCCGTAAGACCGACAGGACGCAGCGGTCAGCGCTGAACGACGCTCGCCTATCGCCCGCGGCCTGGGCGGCGTCCCCTCGACATGGTGGCCGCACGCATAGCCGACCCTCGAACTATGTCGCCCCACCACATGTGCGTCTGACCTGCGTGTTTCTACGGTGTGCCGACACCCACACGTTCCCACGCACACGAGGAAGTGGCGCACATGGCCTCCGCAGCATCCGCTCCCCTACCCCCCGCCAGCCTCAAGCGCATCGTCGCCGCGTCCCTCATCGGGACCACCATCGAGTGGTACGACTTCTTCCTCTACGGCTCCGCCGCCGCCCTCGTCTTCAACAAGCTGTTCTTCCCGGACTCGGATCCGCTCGTCGGGACGCTCCTGTCGTTCCTGACCTACGCCGTCGGGTTCGCCGCGCGGCCCCTTGGAGCGCTCGTCTTCGGGCACTACGGGGACCGGCTCGGGCGCAAGAAACTCCTGGTGCTGAGCCTGCTGTTGATGGGTGGGGCGACCTTCGCGATCGGGCTGCTGCCGACCCATGCGACCGTCGGGGCCGCCGCGCCGGTGCTGCTGACCACGCTGCGGCTGATCCAGGGCTTCGCGCTCGGCGGCGAGTGGGGCGGGGCCGTTCTCCTGGTGTCCGAGCACGGAGACGCGCGGCGGCGCGGGTTCTGGGCATCCTGGCCCCAGACCGGCGCGCCCGCGGGGCAGTTGCTCGCCACCGGCGTGCTCTCCCTGCTGACCGCCGTGCTCTCGGACGCAGCGTTCGCGTCCTGGGGCTGGCGGATCCCCTTCCTGCTCTCCGGGGTGCTCGTGATCGTCGGCCTGTGGATCCGGCTGTCCGTCGACGAATCGCCGGTGTTCCGGCGGGCGCTGGCTCAGGCCGAGGCTCGCAGGGCGGCGCGGACGGCGGACGCCGAGCAGCTGCCGCTGGTGTCCGTGCTGCGGTACCACTGGCGTGACGTGCTGGTGGCGATGGGCGCGCGCATGGCGGAGAACATCTCCTACTACGTCATCACCGCGTTCATCCTCGTGTACGCGACCACCTCGGCCGGCGTCTCCAAGCAGACCGCGCTCAACGCCGTGCTCGTGGCGTCCGCCGTGCACTTCGCGGTGATCCCCGCCTGGGGCGCACTGTCCGACCGGATCGGGCGACGGCCCGTGTACCTGTTCGGGGCGGTCGGCATCGGGCTCTGGATGTTCCCCTTCTTCTCGCTCGTCGACACGGGCGACTTCGGCAGCCTCGTGCTCGCCGTGACCGTGGGCCTGGTCCTGCACGGGGCGATGTACGCGCCCCAGGCCGCGTTCTTCTCCGAGATGTTCGCCACCCGCATGCGGTACTCGGGCGCGTCGATCGGCGCTCAGTTCGCCTCGGTCGCGGCGGGCGCCCCGGCCCCGCTCATCGCCACCGCCCTGCTCGCCGACTACGACAGTTCCACGCCGATCGCCCTGTACGTGATCGCCGCGGCCCTGTTGACGATCGTGGCCGTGGGAGTCGCCAAGGAGACACGGCACCGCGATCTGGCCGACGTCGAGGCCGCCACGGAACAGCAGGCCGAGCAGGCTCCCGCCGCGGACGCGCGCGCCGTCTGATCCCGTCCGACGGGGGCCGGGGCGACGGGAGCGCGGGCGACGAGGGCGGGAGCGCGTGTGTCGGCGGCCTCGGGGCGGATGGCGTCCGTCCGACGGTCAGGGCCGGGGCGGATCCGCCAACCGGTGCAGTCGCAGGGCCAGTTGGATCTCCAGGGCGCGTGCCGGGCTCTGCCAGTCGTCGCCCAGGAGGCGACCGACGCGGTCCAAGCGCTGGGCCACCGTGTTGACGTGGACGTGGAGTGCGTCCTTGGTGCGGGCCGGGCTCATGCCGGAGGCGAAGTACGCTTCGAGGGTGCGCAGCAGGTCGGTGCCGCGCCGTTCGTCGTAGGCGACGACCTTGCCTATGGTGCGGGCCACGAAGCCCGTCACATCCCGCTCGCCGGCCAGCAGGAGTCCGAGAAAGCCGAAGTCCTCGGCGGCGGCCCCGTCACCACGGCGGCCCAGCAGTCTCAGAGCGTCCAGGCACCGGCGGCCCTCCTCGTACCCGGCGACCGCCGCGTCCGGCGCCGCGGCGAGGTCACGCACCGGGCCGGACGCGCCCACCGTGACGGTCTCGTGGACGGCGCCGCCCAGCTGCAGCGCGGTACGGCGGGCCAGTTCCGTCGCACTGTCGCCGGCTTCCAGGGGCAGCAGCAGCACGGTGCCGCCGTCGCGGGCGGCGGCGAGGCCGTGCCGGGTGGCGGCCAGGTGGGAGGCGGCGGCCCACAGGCGGCGGCGGGCGGCCGCCTCGTGGTCGGCGTCGGGCGCGACGGCGTCGAGGCGGGCGGCGAGCACGACGTGGGTCGCGTCGAGGTCCGCGCTCAGCCGTGCGGCGCGTTCGCGCAGCAGGCGCGGGTCGCGGTCGCGGGCGTCGAGCAGGTCGTCGAGGAGTTCGCCGCGCACGCGCTGTTCGGCCTCTGCCGCGGAGCGTCTGGCCAGCAGCAACAACGAGGTCACCATCGCGGCGCGTTCCAGCGTCAGCTGGTCGACCGGATCGAGTCCCGGGTGGCCGTGCAGGACCAGGGCGCCGAGCAGTTCCCCGCCGGCCGCCACGGCCGCGACCCAGTCGTCCCGGTGGCGTACGGCATGGCCCTCCACGCGGGACGCCTCCAGGGCGTCGGCCGGTGCGGTGTCCGTGAACTCCACCGCGCCGTCCAGTACTTGGGACACCGCGGCGGCAACATCGTGGACCCCGCCGCCGCGCAGGACCAGTTCGGCCAGCCGGTCGTGGACGTCGGAGGCGCGCTCGATGACGGCGCTGCGGTCCCGGATGATCTCGTTGGCGCGCTCCAGGCCGGCCAGCGCCGAGCGAGTCTCGGTGAGCAGGTTGGCGGTGTCGATGGCGGCCGCGGCGAGCGCCGCGAAGGAGCCCAGCAGGGCGATCTGCTCCCGTTCGAAGACCCGGGCGCGCCGGTCGGCGGCGAACAGCACCCCGATGACGTTCGGTCCCAGCGTGAGCGGCACGCCGAGGATCGCCACCAGCCCCTCGTCGCGCACGCCCGCGTCGATGGCCGCCGTGTGCCGGAAGCGGTCGTCACGGAAGTAGTCGTCGGTGACGTACGGACGGGCCGTCTGGGCGACCAGTCCGCCGAGCCCCTCCCCCATCCCGAGGCGCAACTGCTGGAAGCGGGCCGCGACGGAGCCTTCGGTGACCCGCATGTAGGTGTCGCCCCTGGCCGGGTCGTTGAGGCTGAGGTAGGCGATGTCGGTGCCGAGCAGGGAGCGGGCCCGCTGCACGATCGCCTGCAGGACGGCGTCCACGTCGCGCAGGCCGGCGAGGTCGTGGGCCGTCTCGAAGAGCGCCGACAGCTCGGCCTCCCGGCGGCGCCGGCCCTCCAGTTCCGCGCGGACCCGCAGCGCGAGCAGCCGGGCGTGTTCGAGTGCCGCGATCCGCTCGTCCGACCGTCCCTCGGCGCGGGCGAGCAGCGCGGGCCGGTCGTAGGCCTCGGCGGCCGCGCCGCGCGCGAGCAGTTCCAGGAACGGCGCGTCGGCGTCGTGGGCTGCGGTGCCGGGGGCCGTGACGGCGCCGTGCAGGTGATCGCGGGACATGTTCACAGGATTCCTCATCACCCGGCCGGCCCGTCAGCCCTGTGGAAGACTCCGCCGGCGTGGTCGGCCGGACCGCTCAGTGCGCCGTCCAGCCGCCGTCCAGGGCCAGTGAGGCTCCCGTGACGAAGGAGGCCCCGGGACCGCACAGGTAGGCGACGGCCTCGGCGACCTCCTCCGGTTCGATGAGCCGTTTGACGGCGCTGTCGCGCAGAAGGATCTCGGCCAGGACGCGTTCCTCGGGGATGCCGTGCGTCCGCGCCTGGTCGGCGAGCTGCCGTTCGACGAGGGGGGTGCGCACATAGGCGGGGTTGACGCAGTTGGAGGTCACGCCGTGCGGCGCGCCTTCGAGAGCGGCGGTCTTGGACAGCCCCTCGAGTCCGTGCTTGGCCGCCACGTACGCCGACTTGTAGGCGGAGGCCCGGAGCCCGTGGACGGACGACACGTTGACGATGCGTCCCCAGCCCTGTCCGTACATGTGGGGCAGGGCGCCGCGGATGAGCCGGAAGGGCGCCTCCAGCATCACGGTGAGCACCGTGTGGAAGACGTCCGGCGGGAAGTCCTCCAAGGGGGCCACCCGCTGCAGTCCGGCGTTGTTGACCAGGACGTCCGTCCCGGCGGCGGCCTGCTCTGCGGCGTCCAGGTCGGTGAGGTCCAGGACGTAGGGCTCGACCGAGCCGGGCAGTCCGACGGCGCTCTCGGTGAGCCTCTCCAGACCGGCCTCGTCCCGGTCGACGGCCCGTACCTTCGCGCCGGCTGCCGCGAGCCGCACCGCGCAGGCGCGTCCGATGCCGCCGGCGGCGCCGGTGACGAGGGCGGTGCGACCTCCGAGGTCGAGCGGGGGTGCGACGGGACCGAGGGCGGCGACCTGGGGCGAAGTCATGCTTCGACCCTAGGCAGAGCTCGATCGCCGCCCCATGTGGTCACCGCCCATAGTTCACTCGGAAGTCGTGGTCTCGAACCATGTGGGTTGGTCGGCGAGCGCCTGCTTGATGCGGAACAGCTGCCGCTCCTGCATCGGCGGCAGGGCGTCCAGCTCGAACCAGCCCACGGCGACGGACTCGTCGTCGTTGACGCGGGCCTCGCCCCCGACGGCCCGGCAGCGGAAGGTGACGTCCATGAACTGGCACTGGTCGCCGTTCGGGAACTCCACGGGCCTCCCCGCGCGCACCAGGACGACGCGCTCGGGGACGCAGTGCACGCCCGCCTCCTCGTAGACCTCCCGGACCGCGCAGTCGGCGGGCTGCTCGCCGGGGTCCGGGATGCCGCTGATCACGGTCCACTGACGGTTGTCGGCGCGCTGGCCCAGCAGGACCCGCCCCTCGTCGTCGAAGACGACGGCGCTGACGCCGGGAAGCCAGAGCAGGTGATGGCCGGCGGAGGCCCGTATCTCGGTGATGAAGTCAGGAATCGGCATGGCCCGACCCTAACCGGGCGGGCCGATCAGCTCGTCGTGTTCCGCCGGGCCCGCACGCCGACGCCGATCGCCCATCCCAGACCGCCCGCCGCGACGAGCACCAGGAGTACCTCGGGCGCGGTCCCGAGCTTGGTGGCCGGCGTCTCCGATGAGCGCAGCGGCACCTTCTGCACCAGGGAGTCCGCGACGAACATGCCGGTCTTCTGGGTGATCCTCCCGTCGGGCATGATGATCGCGCTGACCCCGCTGGTCACGGGCACCGTGACGGTCCGGCTGTGCTCCACCGCGCGGACGCGGGACATGGCGAGCTGCTGGTAGGTCATCTCGCTGCGGTCGAAGGTGGCGTTGTTGCTGGGCACGGAGATGAGCTGGGCGCCGTCGGTGACCTCGGAGCGGACGGCCCAGTCGAACGCGGCCTCGTAGCAGGTGACCAGGCCGACCTTGGCCCGGTCCATGTCGAAGACGCCCGGCTTGGTGCCCCGGCTGAAGTCCTGGCGGACCATCGACGTCCAGTCGCTGTTGATCGCTCCGATGAGGGAGCGCATCGGCAGGTATTCGCCGAACGGCTGGACCTGGCGCTTGTCGTAGGTCTGGGTGGGCCCCTTGACCGCGTCCCACAGGATCTGCTCGTTGTAGAGCTTTCCGTCGCGTTCGACGACTCCGCCGACCGAGACGGGAACGCCGATCGCCTTGGCCGCCCGGTCGATGACGACGGCGGCGTCGGCGTTGGCGAAGGGGTCGATGTCGGAGGAGTTCTCGGGCCACAGCACGAAGTCGGGCCGGGCCTTCTTGCCCGCCGCGACCTCGGCGGCCAGTCGCTCGGTCTCGCGCGCGTGGTAGTCGAGCACGGCCCGGCGCTGGGCGTTGAACTCCAGGCCGAGCCGGGGGACGTTGCCCTGGATGAGGGCGACCGTCGCGGTGCCGTCCTCGGCCTTGTCGCTGACCAGCGTGCGTGCGGCCACGGCCGCGACGACGGGGACGGCCATGCTGAGCAGGGCGACCGCGGCCGCCGACCGCCGCAGCTCGCCCGTGCGCCGCCGGTCCAGGACGAGACGCACGATCTCGTAGAGGCCGAACCCGCACAGGACGACCGCGAAGCCGAGCACCGGGGTGCCGCCGAGCGCGGCGAGGGGCAGGAAGACGCCGTCGGCCTGGCCGAAGGCGATCTTGCCCCAGGGGAAGCCGCCGAACGGCGCACGCGCGCGTGCCGCCTCGCCCGCGATCCAGAGCGCCGCCGCCCAGAGCGGCCAGGCCGGGAGCTTGGAGACGGCGGCGACGCCCACGCCGACCAAGGCGACGAAGACCGCCTCGATGGCCACCAGGGCGAGCCAGGGTCCGGGTCCGACCTCCACACCGGTCCACACCAGCAGCGGCAGCAGGAAACCGAGGCCGAAGAGGTAGCCCAGGCCGAAGGCCGCCTTCCAGCCGCGTCCGCGCAGTACCCAGCCGAGGACGGCGAAGGCCGGCAGCGCCAGCCACCACAGGGTGCGCGGCGGGAAGCTGACGTAGAGCAGCACTCCGGAGAGCGCCGCTGCGGCGGCCGGGACGAGACGCAGGAGCCGGGCGCCGCGCGTGGGGGGCGCGGTGGGAGGCTCCAGCTGGTCCGGCTGGCCCACGGAAGTTGCGGTGACGGTCACTCCGGGAGTGTACGGCGGGTCACCTTTCGGCCGACAGCGCGGTCTGAGGGGCGGACCGCCCGGCCCCGCGTCCTCGTCCGGCCTCGCATGCCGCGCTTCCCGTGCCCCCTCCGGCCTCCCGTCCGACCGCTCCCCGACCGCCGGGCGTGCGCTGGGCGCGCCGGGGCGGGTCGTACAACCCGGCGCAAGTCATCCACAAACCGCCCATCAGCCGTTACGGTGTGGCAGAGCTCCGGTCGCGCGCGAGCGGCCGGGGTCCGTCACGGTTCAGGTCCGTCACGGGTTTCAGGCTCACGGTCGGGGGGCGACCGGGTTCGGGGGCGGGGTGGGTTCCACAGGGACGACGTCTGCCGGGATGCCCGCGGACGGGGACAGACGAAACGTTGTGGACGCGGTGGGCGTGGGTGTCCTGGCGGGCTGCGCCGTCTGGTCCCTGGTCACCGCCGCCGTGCACGACGCACGCCCCGGTGTGCTGCTCGCGGTGCTGGCGCTGGCCGCCGGGTACGCGGCGGGGCGGATCCTCGGCGTGCTGATGCCGGTCGCCGCGCCGTGCGCCGCAGCGCTGGCCGGGCTCGCGCTGGCCGTGGCCCTGCCCCGGCTCGGCCCGGGGCCGGAGATCGTCGCGCCGCTGGGCCATGCCGGCGCCACCGCCGCGGTGCTGATCCTGTCGACGGGCGCCGCGTGCTGCGCCGCCTGGACGACGCCCATACCGGGGCTGCGGCTCGCGTTGTGGCTGCTCGCCGGGGGTGTGGCGATCACGGGCGCGCTGCTGGGGTCGACGGCGGCCGTGGTGGCCTGTTGCGCCGTGCTGCTGTGCTCGCCGGCCGCCGGCCGTGCGCCGCGCCGGGGACCGGCGCTCGTGGGTCTGGCGGTCGTCGCCGCCCTGGTGACCGGTTTGACCTGGGCGGTCGCCGGGAACGCACTGCCGGGGGGCCTCGCCGACGCCGTACGGGACCGGCTGACGCCGCGGCGGGTCGATCTGTGGCGGGACGCTCTGGGCATGGCCCACCGCGAGAGCGGCCTCGGCGTGGGTCCGGGGCGTTTCGGGGAGCTGAGCGAGGCGGCCGCCCGGTCGACGCCGTCCGACGGCAAGCCGCACTCGGCGCCGCTGCAACTGGCGGCGGAGCAGGGCGTCGTCGGTGTGCTGCTGCTCGCCGCGGTCTTCTGCTGGGTGCTGTTCGCCCTGTGGCGTGCGTCGCGCCCCACGCCGGTCGTCCTCACCGCGGGCGTCGCGCTCACCGCTCTCGCCGCCGTCGCCACGACCGGCAACGCGCTGAGCTTCACCACGGTGACGGTGGGAGCGGGACTGCTGGCCGGTCTGGCCACGGCCCGACCGCTCGCCGTGGAACCCCCGGCGTCCGGGGCGTCCGACGACGCTTCGTCGCGGTCCGCGCGTGACCTGTACGGCGGCCGCCCGGCCGCCTGAGGAGGGTCTGCCGCCTGAGGAGGGTCTGCCGCGCGCGGGCCTCAGTGCGCCGCGCCCGCGGCGCCCGTGCGCAGCCGGTCCCTGATGACGCGGACGGCCGATTCCGCGTCGTCCACGGTGATCGTGAACGTGTGTCCGTCCCAGAGCCGCAGCACCACTCCCTCGCCCCGGCGCACGACGACCGCGGTCCCCTTCTCCGGCCGCCAGCGATAGCCCCACCCTCCCCAGTGGCGCGGGGTGACGAGAGGGTCGAAGTCGGCGCCGGCGACATGCGCCAGCGGGATGCGGCGGCGGGGCAGGCCGATGTGGCCGCAGCGCACTTCGAGGCACTCCCCGTCGAGCTTGAGGTCGACGTGGACGAAGGCGAGGGTGCCGAAGAGGACCAGCAGACCGGCGGCGATGCAGCCGACGACGGACATGGCGAGGGGAGCGATGCCGGACGTCCACGCGGAGTCGACGGCGAGCTCGACGCCGAGCCCCGTACAGGCGGCTCCGACGAGGGCGAGCAGCCACTGGAAGCGGTTGGTGGCGCGGCCTGTCCAGACGTCGGGACGGGGCACGTCGCGATGCGGGACGTCGGGAAGCGGGGCGCTCTCGTCGTGGGGGTGGTCCCTCATATCCATGAGGTTACTCAGGTTTCGCTGCGCCGGTACCTCGTGGCGCAGAGTGACTGCTCCGCCCGGGCGGACCGCCCGGGCGGTCCGATCACCGGGCGGGGGCGACGGCCTGGAGCAGGCGGCCTTCGGCGTAGGCCAGGGCGGGCGCGGGGAGACCGCCGGGGCGGCCGCTGAGGATGACGGTCACGGCGCCGAGCGCCGTCGTCCCGGGCTCGGGGCGGGCGCCGATCCTGCGCAGGGCCTGCGCGGCCACGGCGTCGGCGGAGCCGTGCAGGACCGGCGCCGGACGGCCGGGACGGCGCACGGCGGCACGGATGCGGTCGGCGACCAGCTCGTAATGGGTGCAGCCCAGGACGACGGTCGTCACCTCGTCGGGGGTGAGGGCGGCCGCCGCGGCGACCGCGGCGTCGATCGCCGCCTCGTCCGCGTGCTCCACCGCCTCGGCGAGCCCCCAGCAGGGCACCTCGGCCACGGCGACGCCGTCGGCGAAGTCCTCGATCAGACCCCGCTGGTAGGGGCTGCCCGTGGTGGCGGGGGTGGCCCAGATGGCGACCGGTCCGCCGCCGGCCGCCGCGGGCTTGATCGCGGGGACGGTCCCGATCACCGGGACAGCGGGTTCGAGCAGGGCGCGCAGGGCCGGCAGGGCGTGCACGGTCGCCGTGTTGCAGCCGACGATGAGGGCGTCGGGCCGGTGGGCCGCGGCGGCCTCGGCGACGGCCACCGCCCGCTCGGTGAGATCCTGCGGGGTGCGCGGCCCCCAGGGCATGCCGTCGGGGTCGAGGGAGAGCACGAGATCGGCGTCGGGCCGCAGACGTCGTACCGCGGCGGTGGCCGCCAGCAGGCCGATTCCGGAGTCCATGAGCGCGATCTTCACCCGGCCACCATAGACGATGTGCCCGTGCGGCCCGGCCCGGTGGGGCAGACTGCGCGCGTGAGCACCGTCGTGTGGATCGCCGCCGTGTCCCTGGCCGCGTGGCTGTGGCTGTTGCTCTGTCAGGGCTTCTTCTGGCGTACGGATGTCAGGCTGCCCGCGCGCACGCCGCCGCGACGATGGCCCTCCGTCTGCGTGGTCGTGCCCGCTCGCGACGAGGCGGCCGTGCTGCCCGCCAGTCTGCCCACGCTGCTCGCGCAGGACTATCCGGGCCGCGCCGAGGTCTTCCTCGTCGACGACGGCAGCGGCGACGGAACCGCAGAACTGGCACGGACCCTCGCCCGGCGGCACGGCGGCCTCCCGCTGACCGTGGACTCGCCCGGCGAACCGCCCGCGGGCTGGACCGGGAAGCTGTGGGCGGTGCGTCATGGGATCGCGCTGGCACGCGCGCGTGAGCCCGAGTACCTCCTCCTCACGGACGCCGACATCGCGCACGCGCCCGACAGCCTGCGGGAGCTGGTGGCGGCGGCGGACACCGGGGGCTTCGACGTCGTCTCCCAGATGGCGCGGCTGCGGGTGGAGAGCCTGTGGGAGCGGCTGGTGGTACCGGCCTTCGTCTACTTCTTCGCGCAGCTCTACCCCTTCCGCCGGATCGGCCGGCAGGGATCGCGCACGGCGGCCGCGGCGGGCGGCTGCGTCCTGCTGCGCAGCGACGCGGCCGAGCGGGCGCGGATCCCCGACGCGATCCGGCACGCCGTCATCGACGACGTGGCGCTCGCCCGGACCGTGAAGGGCGGCGGCGGTCGCATCTGGCTGGGACTGGCCGACCGCGTGGACAGCGTGCGCCCGTACCCACGGCTGCACGACCTGTGGCGGATGGTCTCCCGCAGCGCCTACGCGCAACTGCGGCATCAGCCGCTGCTGCTGGCCGGCACGGTGCTCGGCCTCGCGCTGGTGTATCTGGCACCGCCGCTCACCCTGGGGTGGGGGCTCGCCGTCGGCAGTGCGCCGACCGCCGTGTGCGGCGGTCTGGCGTGGCTGGTCATGACGGGGACGTACCTGCCGATGCTCCGCTACCACCGGCAGCCGCTGTGGCTCGCTCCCCTGCTGCCGTTCACCGCGTTCCTCTACCTGCTGATGACGGTCGACTCCGCGGTGCAGCACTACCGGGGGCGCGGTGCGGCCTGGAAGGGCCGCACCTATGCCCGTCCGGACGCCGTCGCCGACGAGGGCTGACTCCTTCGCGGGCGCGCGGCCGGCGCTATTTGCGGCCCGGCGTCCAGTTCATGCCCCACCCGTAGGCGTGGTCGAGGGTCCGCTGCGGGCTCACGCCGCGCTCCGGCACGAGGTAGCGGGCCTCGCGCTGGACGACGAGGTCGCCGCCCTGGTTGGTGATGAGCGCGAGGGCGCAGACGGTGGAGGGGACCGTGCACTCGTCGAGCGAGAAGTCGACCGGTGCGCCGTACTGGGGTTGGAGCGTGACCGTGGCGTGCAGGTCGGCGAAGGAGCGGGCGCCCTCGTAGATGGTGACGAACACCAGGATGCGCCGGAAGTCGTTCCTGCGGTCGAGGTTGACGGTGAGGTTCTCGCCGCTCGACACCGCGCCCGTGCGGTCGTCGCCGTCGAGGTGGATGTACGGCGGCTGGTGCAGTGAGCCGAAGGAGTTGCCGAGGGCCTGGACGACGCCCTTGCGGCCGTCGGCGAGCTCGAACAGGGCGCACAGGTCGAGGTCGAGGTCGTTGTGCAGGGCGATTGCACGGCCGCGCTTGGCGCCCCACCCCGAGAACTGCTTGCGCACCTCCCAGTTGAGGTTGACGCGCAGGGCGCCGGAGGTGCCGCCCTGCTTGGTCAGCGACACCGAGGGGGCGGCCTTGGTGAGCGTCACCTTGGTCAGCCGTACCGGCGCGGCGGGCGGGACCGGCGGCGGAGGCGGGGCCTGGTGGACGGGCGGGGGGACCGTGGCCGGGAAGGCGGGCAGGGTCGGCGGCGGGGGAAAGGGCGGCGCGGCAGGAGAGGCCGGGGTGTGCGGCACGGGCGGGGCGGGCGTCGCGGACCGCTGCGGCTCGTCGACGGTGATGCCGAAGTCCGTGGCCAGTCCCTCGAGGCCGCTGCCGTACCCCTGGCCGACCGCCCGGAACTTCCAGGCGCCCTGGCGGCGGTAGAACTCGCCGAGCACGAAGGCCGTCTCGACCGTGGCGCCGGTGCTGTCGAAGCGTGCCACGACGGTGCCCTGCGCGGCGTCCCGCACCTCGATGTAGAGGTCGGGGACCTGGCCGAACGAGCCGCCGTCCGCCGAAGCGGCCACGACGACGGTCTCGACGGCGGGCTCCACGCGCGCGAGGTCGACGAGCAGGGTGTCGGTCGTCCGGCCGCCGACGTCGCGCTTGCCCTCGTGACGGACCGCGCCGGAGGAATGGGCGGGCTGGGTGTAGAAGACGAAGTCGGAGTCGGAACGGACTTTCCCGCCCACGAGCACCAGCGCCGACGCGTCCACGTCCGGAGAGCCCGGTCCCTGGCGCCAGCCCAGCTCGACCCGCAGTGCCGTGGTCGGCACCGGAGCATTGGAGCCCTTCGGCATGGACATGTACGCCCCCATCGTCAATCGGGCGCCGGGCGGCGCGCCGGCACTTCTCGGGTTGTCTACCCGTCAACCTATTGCGCGGGACGACGCACGCCCATCAGGAGCACGGGAACGGCCCCCGCCGACCGCGGGTAACCCGCTCGGAGCTCGGGCTTTACACGATCTACGACGTTTTTGCCGTCCTTTTTTGCCAAGTTCGCTCGCATTGGGGATCCAAGGCCACCGCCGACACGGAAATCAACCCTCTTATCGGTCTCCCCAACCAGCACATCGTGGGCTTAACTTATGTGCCATGACCTCCCCCCGCTCCACCTATGGCGGCGGCTACTACTCCGCCTCCTTCCCGGACACCCCGATCTACGACTCGCTCGTCGCCGAGCGGGGCACCCCGCAGATCGCCCCGATCCGGGTTCCCGCCGCGTACGACATGGGCGCGAGCCATCTGCCCGCGCTCCCCTCGGCACTGCCCGCCCTCCCGGCAGGGCCCTCCCAGGCCTCCTACGGCTCCTACGGCTATCCGCAGGCGCAGCAGCCCGCACCGCTGCAGCAGGCCCCGGCGGCGTACATCCCGCCGCAGGCCGGGCCGCCGCGCGGCTATCCGGGACCGCAGGCGCAGCAGCAGATGCGCCCCGCCGCCCCGGCCGGCTACGAGGCGATGCGTCCCGCCGCGCCCCGGCCGGCCACGCCCCAGTACCAGGACCCGTACAACAACCAGCAGTACCGGGGTTACTGAACCGTTCCGGGGTCGTCGCCGCCTGGCAGGATGACCTCATGGGGAATGCGGAACTGCTGTCGATACACGTCCATCCGGTCAAGGCGTTGCGGGGCCAGGCGCCCCGCGAGGCCGTCGTGGAGCCCTGGGGGCTGGCCGGAGACCGACGATGGGCGCTGATCGACGACGGGGGAAAGGTCGTCACCCAACGCCAGCAGCCGCACCTCGCCCTGGCCGCCGCCGAGCTCGTGCCCGGCGGCGGCGTTCGTCTGTCCGCGCCCGGTCTCGAACCGCTGACCGTGCCGGTGCCCGAGCCCGTCGACACGGTGTCCATGGAGATCTTCGGCGACAAGGTGGAGGCCGTGCTCGCCGACGCCGACGCGCACCGCTGGTGCAGCGCCCACGTCGGGGCCGACGTGCGTCTGGTGCACATGGACGACCCGGCGATCCGCAGGCCGGTCGATCCCGGGTACGCCCTGCCGGGCGAGACCGTCTCCTTCGCCGACGGCTATCCGCTGCTGGTCGTCTCGACCGCCTCCCTCGACGCTCTCAACGCCCTGATCGAACAGGGCGGGCATCCCGGTGAGGGACCCCTGCCGATGAACCGTTTCCGGCCCAACCTGGTCGTGGCGGGCACCGCTCCCTGGGCCGAGGACGACTGGTCGCGCCTGCTCGTGGGCGAGGTCGAGTTCCGGGTGGCCAAGCCCTGCGGACGATGTGTGGTGACCACCACCGACCAGGACACCGCGGATCGCGGCAAAGAGCCCCTGGCCACCCTGGGCCGGCACCGGCGCCTCGGCGGCAAGCTGGTCTTCGGACAGAACCTGGTCCCCCTCTCCCCCGGCACGGTCAGGGTCGGCGATCCGGTGCGCGTCGTCGCGTAGTCGCGGCGCCGGTCGTCGCGCAGTCGCGGCCCCGGTCGGCTGCCGGACGATCCGCGGGAACCACTGCGCGGCTCCGGAGCGTTGGGATGGCGTGGGAAGTCCATGAGAGGTCCCGGGCCCTGGTGATGTCGCTCTCTCGTTCACCGGGCTCGCACGTGAGCGGCTCCGAGGGGGGTCGTCACGGAGCGGGAAGGGGGTGCGCACGTGCGAGCGATCGGCGGAATCTGGCGCTGGCGGCACAACCCGCTGCGCCGCGGCACGGATCTGGCCGAGGCCTGGGTGGCGCTGTCCGCCCTGCTGCTGATCTGCCTCGTCGCGCCCGTGGTGGGCTCTCTCGTCGGCGGTGCGGCGCAGGGCGTCCTGCAGCGGTCGGTCCGCGAACAGCACGAGTCCCGCCACGAGGTGACGGCCATCGTGGTGCGCAAGGCGGCCGCCCCGCCGCTGGAGACGGACCCCGAGACGGTCACCGGCCGGGAGATACGCACCCGGGTCGTCGCGCGCTGGTCGGCTCCGGACGGCACCGCGGAGCAGGGCACCGTCCTGTCGGGCCTCAAGACGCCGCACAGCGGTGACCGCTTCGGGATGTGGACGGACGCGCACGGCCGTCCGGTGGCCCGCCCGCTGGACTCCGCCACCGCGACCACGCACGCCGTGCTGGCCGGTCTCGGCGCGGCCCTTCTCCTCGCGGGCGCCGTCGAGGGCGGCCGGCGAATGATCGTGTGGCGCATGGTCCGGCGCCGGTACGCCCGTTGGGACCAGGCCTGGGACCGGGCGGGCCCGGACTGGGGGCGCACCGGCGCCGGTAGTTGACGGCCTTCCGTCTCTGGTCAACCCACCACCCGCGCGCACGCTACGGTGGTCCGGCCGAACCATTCGGCATCAACCCGCGTACCACGAGGTGGGGGCACAGCAACGCCATGGCACAGGGCACGGTCCAGGTGACGCACACCGGCACATCGCGGTGGCGGCGCCGCACGGGTGAGTACGCATCGCTCGCCGCCGCCCTGGAGGCCGCGGCCGAGGGCGACGTCCTCACCATCGCTCCCGGCACCTACCGGGAGAACCTCGTCGTGCAGCGGTCGGTGACCCTGCGCGGCCCCGAGGGCTCCCCCGGCTCCGTGCGCCTGGCTCCCGCGGACGGCGTGCCGCTGACCGTGCGCGCCTCGGCGGTGCTCCAGGACCTGCACGTGGAGGGCCAGGACGCGGCGGCGCCCGCGGTGCTCGTCGAGGAGGGCGCCCCGGAACTGCTGGACCTGCGGATCGTCACGCGGTCCTCGGCCGGCATCGAGGTGCGCGGCGGCGCCCGGCCGACCGTCCGGCGGTGCACCGTCGACAACCCGGCCGGCATCGGCATCGCCGTGGTCGACGGCGGCGGCGGTGTCTTCGAGGAGTGCGAGATCGTCGCGGCCGGCCAGGCCGGCGTCGCCGTCCGCGGGGGCGCCCATCCCCGGCTGGAACGCTGCCGGGTGCACCACGCCTCGGGCGCGGGTCTCAGCGCGACCGGCGACAACTCGGCGCTGGAGGCGGTGGGCTGCGAGGTCTACGAGATCCGGGGAAGCGGCGTCCAGGTGGCCTCCCGGGCCACCGCGCACCTCACCGACTGCGATGTGCACCGCACGACCGCCGACGGCGTCACCCTCGACACGGACGCCGTGCTCACCCTGGCCGACTGCCGTATCCACGACATCCCGGAGAACGCGGTCGACCTGCGCTCGCGCTCCGTGCTGACGCTGACCCGCACGACGGTGCGTCAGTTCGGCCGCAACGGGCTGTCGGTGTGGGATCCGGGCACACGCGTGGACGCCAACCAGTGCGAGATCTTCGACAGCACCGGCGACTACCCGGCCGTCTGGGTCAGCGACGGCGCCACCGCCGTGCTGGAGTCCTGCCGGGTGCACGACGTGCCGGACGCCCTGTTCGTCCTCGACCGCGGCTCACGCGCGGACGTCGTCGACAGCGACCTCTTCCAGGTGCGCAACACGGCCGTTTCGGTGAGCGACGGAGCGACGGCCCAGCTCGACGACTGCCGGATCCGCGACGCGGCGACGGGCGCGTGGTTCCGCGACCACGGCAGCGGCGGCACCCTCGCCGACTGCACGGTGGACGCCACGCAGACCGGCGTGATCGTCACCAAGGGCGCGGACCCCACCGTGGAGCGCTGCACGGTCGACTCCCCCGCCGAGGCCGGGTTCTATGTGTCGGCCGGCGGCCGGGGCAGCTTCCTGAACTGCCGGGTGACCAACAGCGGGGGCTACGGCTTCCACGTGATAGACGGCAGTCGTACGACGCTGCGCAAGTGCCGTACGGAGCGCTGCGCCCGCGGCGGGTACGAGTTCGCGGACGCCGGGGCGGACGCCGCGTCCGGTTCCGGGCCGGTGGTCGAGGACTGCACCAGCGACGAGAGCGCGGGTGTGCGCGCACCGGGCCTCCCGGCGCCGGAGACGGCCGTGCAGACGACCGCGCAGTCGCCGGGGCTGCTCGGCATGATCCCCGGGCAGCGCGTCACCGCGCCGGAGCCGCAAGCGCCCGAGGGCGAGCCGGGAACGCCGGTGCGGAGCTCCAAGGACGTGCTCGGCGAACTGGACACCCTGGTGGGCCTGGAGAGCGTCAAGCGCGAGGTGCGCGCCCTCATCGACATGATCGAGGTGGGTCGGCGCCGTCAGCAGGCGGGGCTCAAGGCCGCGTCCGTCAAGCGGCATCTGGTCTTCACGGGTTCCCCCGGAACCGGCAAGACGACGGTCGCGCGTCTCTACGGCGAGATCCTCGCCGCCCTCGACGTCCTGGAGAAGGGCCACCTGGTCGAGGTGTCCCGCGTCGACCTGGTCGGCGAGCACATCGGCTCCACGGCGATCCGCACCCAGGAGGCCTTCCAACGGGCCCACGGCGGGGTGCTGTTCATCGACGAGGCGTACGCGCTGTCGCCGGAGGACGCCGGCCGGGACTTCGGCAAGGAGGCCATCGACACCCTCGTCAAGCTGATGGAGGACCACCGGGACTCGGTCGTCGTGATCGTGGCGGGCTACACGGCGGAGATGGAGCGGTTTTTTTCGGTCAACCCCGGTGTGGCGTCCCGTTTCTCACGGACCATCACCTTCGGCGACTACGGCCCCGGCGAACTGCTGCGGATCGTGGAACAGCAGGCCGAGGAGCACGAGTACCGGCTCGGCCCCAGCACCTCGGACGCGCTGCTGAAGTACTTCACGGAGCTCCCCAAGGGTCCCGCCTTCGGCAATGGACGCACCGCCCGCCAGACCTTCGAGGCGATGGTGGAACGGCACGCGAGCCGGGTCGCGCAGGTCAAGGAGCCGACCAAGGACGACCTGACGCTGCTCTACGCGGAGGACCTGCCGCGGCTGCCCTGACCGGCGCGCGCTCCCCCTCACGTGCGCTGCACGGGAACCTGGGACCGCAACCGCCCCAGCAGCAGCTCGCGTTCCTCCGCGAACGCCGGGTCCGCCTGGTAGTCGGAGTGGCCGAGGACGGGGGCGGGCAACGGGTGTTCCGCGTCCCGGCCGTAGGCCAGCGGGTCCGTCAGCGGCGGACGGTCGACCTGCGGGCCGCAGTGTTCGCCGGACAGCCGGACCGGGCCGCCGATGGGGTCGGTGAGCCGGTGGAGGTTGCGCCAGCAGGCGATGTCCTCGTGCAGCGCGGCGAGCGCCGCGGGGCCGAAGTGAGCCGGGAACCAGCGGCCGTAGAGGCGCTCGATCGGGGAGCCGTAGGTGAGCAGGGCGACCCGTTTGCGGTCGGAGGGTTTGAGCTGCCAGGCCGCGGCGGCCGCCAGGACACTGCCCTGGGAGTGGCCGGAGATGACCAGGCGGCCGCCGGTGGCGCGCGTCCAGGTGGCCACCCGCCAGGTCAGGTCGGGCACCGCGCGCTCGGCGTAGCAGGGCGGGGCGAACGGGTGGGCGGCGCGCGGCCAGAAGGTGCCGACGTCCCAGAGGATGCCGATGGTGCGCCGCGCCGAGGCGTCCTTGTAGGCGCGCCGGCCCCAGGTGACGAAGAGGACGAAGCCGAGGCCGATGAGCCAGGAGCCGAGCGCCTGTGCGGTCTGCGCGGCGCCGTGCACGAAGGGCTGCGCCGACTCGGCGGCCCGGGCCGGTGTCCTTCCGGTGCCGAGGGCGGCGACGACGGCTCCCGCGCCGAGCAGCAGCGTCGCGGTGGAGACGACGGCGACGAGGAGCGGGCCGCGGTCGGTGAGGGCGGCCATCGCCCGGGCCCGGGCGATACGGCGGGTGCGCGCGGGGTCGCCGTGCTCCACCCCGTACTCCTGGAGCACCTTGGCCTGCTCCGCCCGGGCCAGCAGCCAGGTCTGACGGCCGAGGAGTCCGCACAGCACCAGCAGGACGACGAGCAGCACGGGGATCACGGACGCCTGCCAGGTCAGCACCACCGGGGGTCCGTCGAGGCCGGTGCCGGTGCCGTCCAGCCAGTCCGACACACGCTGTGCGACTCCGCCGGACATCACCCCGGCCAGCGCGCAGGCCAGCATCGCGACGGCGGGGCCGGCCAGCCCGTGCAGCGCGCAGCGCTCCAGCCAGGCGACGGCGCTCCCCTCGGGCCGTCCCGCATCGGGATGCCCCGCCTCGGGTCGCCCCGTCGTGCCGAGGCCGGGCGGGCCCGGGTCGGCGGGCTCGGACGCCGCGGGCGGGCCGCCTGCCGCCGCACCCGCCTCACGTGACACCGGGGCCTCTCGCAGAACGACGGCGAGCGGACCGGGGTCGCGCGACACGGACACCCCGCGCAGGCCGACGCCGGTCCCTCCCGGGGCGTCCGGAGCCGAAGCAAGCGATCCGGGCGTGGCCGTCGGACCGCGGCGCGCCGTGGCCGGGCGTTCCCGTGGGCAGCGGTGCAGGAGGCGGGCGACGACCGCGAGGGCGACGACCAGCGCCCCCTGCGCGAGCGCGAGCGCGCCGAAGGCCGCGTCGCCCGGCAGGCGGCCGTCGGAGTGCCAGCCGGGGCGCTCCCAGCCGGCGTACGCCAGCGTGAGGACCAGGAGGACGAGGGCGGCCGACGGCAGCAGGTGCACGAGGTGGGCGTCGAGACGGCGGTCCAGCCGGTGTTCGCTGCGGCCCCGGCGGCACACCACCCACACCGTGGCCAGCGCGCCCGCGGCCAGGGAGGCGGCCAGCAGCCGGCCCAGGACGTCGAGGAGGGCCGGGCCGCCGGTTCCGCGGTCCTGGCGCACGGCCGCGGAGCCGACCGCGGCGGCCACCGTCAGCAGGCCGGCCGCGGTGTGCGCCGCGCGCAGCCGGGCCACCAGACGGCGCCCGTACCAGAAGCCCGGCCGGCTGAGTGCGGTGTGTCCGGGGCCGTTCTCCGCTTCGGGCGTGCGGTCGAGGGGTTCCTGGGACTCGTACGCCCGCCAGGTGCGATGGGAGAGGTACCAGAGGAGGCCGACGAGGGCGGCGGGGACCAGGGCCGCGAGGGCCAGTCGGCGTCCCGGCTCGCTCCACCAGCCGTCGTTCGAGGCCGCCGGCGACAGAAAGCCCAGCCAGGAGTGGCGGCGCGCGCACGCGGGCGTGCCCGCGCACTGCCAGGCGGTCAGGTCGAGGGCGACCTCGCAGGCCGCGGCGACGAGCAGCACCGTCAGGCTCAGCGCCGCCAGCCGCACCAGCAGGCCGTACAGGCGCACCGCGCGGATGCGTTCGCGCGCGGCGGGGCGCATCCAGTGGGCGAGGTTGACGACCATGAACGGCAGCAGCAACAGCCACAGCGCACGGGTGCCGTTGCCGGAGGTGAGGTTGGACCAGACGTAGGCCTCGGGGACGGGGGCGTCGCGGCGGCGGTCGTCGGCGGGGCCGGTGTCCGCGGTGACGTCGTCGGCTCGCCGGTAGACGGCCGCCGTGTCGTCACCGGTGATCCGCACGGTGCGCGGATCGTTCAGCATCTTCTCGGGCGTGGCGCCGCCCACGCCGTGGACCAGGAGTTCCAGGGCGGCTCCGCCTGTACCGGCACGTTTCACTGTTGGCACTTCCCCCGTGACACGCCGTCGACATGTGTCCGTGCGGGCATAAGGATCGCCGCTCGGGGCGCGTGATACACCTCCCGTCACGGAATCTCCCCGGAGCGGGCGACGGACGCGCGCGGACGGAGGGGGAACACCGTGGGTGACATGACCGCGACGGGGTGGTGGCATGTCCCTCGGCAGGCCGTGCGAGGATGGGACGCCCGCACACCGGCGCCTGCCGTCACGGCCTCGTCGGAGCAGGTGAGCGGGCTTGTCGGACGGTACGAGGGAAAGGACCGGAGCGTACGTGAGTGAGAATCAGAACCTCCTCGCGGAGCAGCGCCGCGCCCTCATCCTGGACGAGGTCCGTCGTCGTGGCGGTGTCCGGGTCAACGAGCTGACCCGCAAGCTCGGCGTGTCGGACATGACGGTGCGCCGCGATCTGGACGCGCTGGCGCGTCAGGGCGTGCTGGAGAAGGTGCACGGCGGCGCGGTGCCCGTCATGGAGGCGAGTACGCACGAGCCGGGCTTCGAGGCGAAGTCCGGCCTGGAGCTGACCGCGAAGGAGGACATCGCGAAGGCCGCGGCGCAGCTCGTCACCCCGGGCAGCGCGATCGCGCTGTCGGGCGGTACGACGACCTACGCGCTGGCGCACCATCTGGTGGACCTGCCGGACCTGACGGTGGTCACCAACTCGGTGCGGGTGGCGGACGTCTTCCACATGGCGCAGCGCACCTCCGGCCCGCGGCAGGGCGCGGCCACGGTCGTGCTGACCGGCGGGGTGCGCACCCCGTCGGACTCGCTGGTGGGTCCGGTGGCCGACCAGGCCATCGCGGCGCTCCACTTCGACGTGCTGTTCCTCGGCGTGCACGGCATATCGGCGGAGGCCGGGCTGTCGACGCCGAACCTGGCGGAGGCCGAGACCAACCGGCGTCTGGTGCAGTCGGCGCGGCGGGTCGTGGTGGTCGCGGACCACACCAAGTGGGGTGTGGTGGGGCTGAGTTCGTTCGCCGCGCTGGAACAGGTGGACACCCTGGTGACGGACGCGGGGCTGCCGGGCGCGGCGCGCGCGGAGATCTCCGAGCACCTGCGGCGTCTGGTCGTCGCGGGCGAGCCCGACGAGGATGCAGACATCTGACGGAGCTGCGGCTAGGGTGACCCACCCGTCGACCGAGGGGGTTCGTGCCGCCATGGCCCGTCGTCTGCGCCCGGAAGGGCTCGACTTCGTCGATATCGCTCCCGTGCGCATGGTCTTCGCCCGGGAGGTCTCGGCTCCCCCGGAGCGGGTCTACCGGGCCCTCGCGGACGACGTCGCGGGCTGGTCCGAATGGTTCCCGGCCGTGACCGCCGTCCAGCCGCTGGACGGCGGCGGGGGGCGCGACGTCCGTCTGTGGGGCGGCACCCGGTTCCGGGAGACGGTCCTCGCGGCGAAGCCTTCGGAACTGTACGCCTACCGCGTGGACGCCACCGGCGTGCCGGGGGTGCGGGCGCTCGTCGAGGAGTGGCGGCTGACGCCCGCGGACGGCGGCACCCGGGTGCGGTGGACCTTCGCGACGGATGGAACGGCCGTGTTCCGGGGCGTGGTGCGACTGGCGCGGCCCGGTCTGGGGCGGTCCTTCCGGGAAGCCGTCGCCGCCCTGGACCGGCGGCTCGCCCGGTGAGGACCGGCCGGGTCGTCACGGGCCGGACGTCACCGCGGCCATACGCCGGTGGCCAGCAGTGACTCGATCGCGGCCGTGTAGGGGGCGATGTCCAGGCCCTGCTCGGCGAGCCAGGCGTCGGAGTAGTACTTGTCGAGATAGCGGTCGCCCGGGTCGCACAGCAGGGTGACCACGCTGCCCTGGCGGCCGTCCGCCACCATCTCGGCGACGATCTTGAGCGCGCTCCACAGCCCGGTGCCCGTGGAGCCGCCCGCCTTGCGGCCGATGGCCTGTTCCAGCGCGCGCACGGCGGCGACGCTGGCCGCGTCGGGAACCTTCATCATCCGGTCGACGGCCCCGGGCACGAAGCTCGGTTCCATGCGCGGCCGGCCGATGCCCTCGATGCGCGAGCCGCAGTCGCAGGTGACGTCCGGATCGCCGGTGGTCCAGCCCTCGAAGAAGCACGAGTTCTCCGGGTCGGCGACGCAGACGCGGGTGTCGCGCTGCGTGTAGTGGATGAAACGCGCGAGGGTCGCGGAGGTACCGCCGGTGCCGGCCGTGGCGACGATCCACGCGGGTTCCGGAAAGCGCTCCAACTCCAGCTGGCGGAAGATGGATTCGGCGATGTTGTTGTTCCCGCGCCAGTCCGTGGCCCGCTCGGCGTAGGTGAACTGGTCCATGTAGTGGCCGCCGCCGTCCGCCGCGAGGCGGGCCGACTCCTCGTACAGGGTGCGTGAGTCGTCGACGAAGTGGCACCGGCCGCCGTGGAACTCGATCAGGCGGATCTTCTCGGCGCTCGTCGTACGCGGCATGACGGCGATGAAGGGCACGCCGATCAGCTTGGCGAAGTAGGCCTCGGACACGGCCGTCGAGCCGCTGGACGCCTCGATCACCGGGCGGTCCGGCCGGATCCAGCCGTTGCACAGACCGTAGAGGAAGAGGGAGCGGGCGAGGCGGTGCTTGAGGCTCCCGGTGGGGTGGGTCGACTCGTCCTTGAGATAGAGGTCGATGCCCCACCGCTCGGGCAGCGGGAAGCGCAGCAGATGCGTGTCGGCCGAGCGGTTGGCGTCCGCCTGGACCTTGCGGACGGCCTCTTTCAGCCAGTCGCGGTAGGCGGTGTCACTGCGGTCGACATCGAGGGTGGCGCCGGTCCTGGCGGGCGGGGAGGTGGTCACGGCGGGGCTCCTTCAGGCTTCGCGCCGACGGGGGTCCGCGCGGCCGACGTATCGATCATAAACACCTTCCGCACGCTTCTCACCTGCATAAACACACCTTTGACGTCCTCAAAGCCGGCCCTGGGGAGCGGTCGGGGGCGGGTAGGGGGGCGCATTCGCGCGAGTGCTCCGGCCGGCGCGCCGGGAGTGCTGCACGCACTGGTGCTCGACGCCGGGCGCGGGCAGACTGCACCGGGCGGGGCGAAGGCCCCGGACGGGGTGAGAGCCCCGGCCCGGAGCCGGGTACCGGTCGGGGGCGCACACCGGATCAGAGGAGAGAGATCGATCGCGAGGGGGCGGGAAAGCATGGCGGAGCCGGAGTTCACGGCTACGGGCGTGCGTATCGGCAAGCGGCTGCGTTCGCTCACCCGGGCCGGCCAGGTCCGGATCAACGAGGGCCGGCTTGAGCTGCTGACCAGCTACGGCAGCGAGATCGACAGTGCGCCCGTGCAGGCGGTCCGGGCCTCCCGGCCCTGGTTCGCCTCGGAGGACCGGGCACTGGCCGACCTCAACGGCGAGCGGTACCTGCTGACCCTCGGCGACCACGATCCGGCGCCGGGCGAGCCCGGACCGCCGGCGGCGCGCCGCTTCATCGAGGCCGTGCGCAGGGCGGCGGGGCGCGGCGGCTGAGCCCGCGCGGAATCGGACGATGACCCGGCGATCGGGCCACCGCGAGTTGCGGTGCGCCATCCGCTGCGTCACTCTGATCTCACGTCACTCTGGGTGTACCGGCGATAACGCTGCGAACCAGCCCGCCGGCCATGACAGCAGGCGGCCGCCTTGCGCAGACGCCCTGCTCGATCCGAACTCCGTGTTCTTCCGGACCTCAGTCGGGGAGTCGCAGCCGTGATCACCAACCCAAGCAGGCACTGCATGGTGGAGCTTCAGGCCCTGCCGTCGCGGATCGGCCAGGTCCGCAGAATCGTATCGGCGCAATTGCGTTACTGGCATATGGACCCGTTGATAGACCGGGCCGCGCTCGGTGTGACGGAGCTGCTGACCAACGTCCACCTGCACGCCCAGCCCGACAAGACGTGTGTCGTGGAGATGGAGCTGCTGCTGGACCGGCTCACCGTCTCCGTGCGGGACCGCGACCCGCGGCTGCCGGTCGTGGGGTCCGTCGACCACGAGGCTCTCGCCACCTGTGGGCGCGGCCTGGCGATGGTGGCCGCGGTCAGTGAGAGCTGGGGCGCCCGGCCGGACGGCGAGTCCGGCAAGGTCGTGTGGTTCACGCTCCCGGCGCCCTCCGCCACGCGCGATCTGTCGGCGCGGCCGACCCGGCGCACCCCCAGGGAGCAGACCGCGCCCCTGTTCGCGGAGGTCGTCTCCGTCGACGACCTGGTGCCCGCACACGCTCCCGCCCGGTCGGCCGTCGTCGGCTGACCGGGCGGTGAAACCCCTGGGACGTGCGCCCGGTGGACCTGCCTCCACGGAGCGGCCGCCGGGCGCACGTCGTTCCGCGGGGGTACGGGACGTCCCGGCGCACACGGCGCCTCGCGGCGGGGCACCGCGTCCGGGCGCACCGTCCTAGCGGCGGGGCCGGCCGAACTGTTCGTCCAGGACGGACTCCCGGCGCCAGTACTCGTCCTCGTCGATCTCGCCGGAGGCGAAGCGCCGGCCGAGGACGGCGAGCGGGGAGTCGCCCGCGGGGCGATCCACGGGGCCCCAGGGGCCGCGACGGCCTCGCCCGACCGTGCGGCGCACAAGGGTGACCACGCCGACGGCGACGGCCGCCCAGATCAGCGGAAGGAACAGGATCCAGGGGCCGGGTCCGCCGCCGCCCCAGTTCGCCAGGGTGTTCATCTCGGGTCATCTCCTCGGTGAGGTCCTCGTCCACTGCGGTGTTTCGAGGGTCGCGCCGGGAGGGAGCCCCGGTCGTCGTACCGCCAGCGGCAGTTCATGTACCTCCTGGGGAGTACACCTTCTGTAACTACCAGTATGTACAGTGGCGTCATGAGCACCTCGGAGCGACTGATCGAGTCCACCCGCGAGCTGCTGTGGGAACGCGGGTACGTGGGCACCAGCCCCAAGGCGATCCTGGAGCGGGCGGGCGCAGGGCAGGGCAGCATGTACCACCACTTCAAGGGCAAGCCCGACCTCGCCCTCGCGGCGATCCGGCGGACGGCCGAGGAGATGCGGGCCGCCGCCGCGGCCGTCCTCGACGGGCCGGGGACGCCGTACGAGCGCATCAGGGCGTATCTGCTGCGCGAGCGGGACGTGCTGCGCGGCTGCCCGATCGGCCGGCTGACGATGGATCCGGAGGTCGTCGCGAGCGACGAGCTGCGCGAACCGGTCGACGAGACGATCGACTGGATCCGTGAACGGCTGGCGGGGATCGTCGAAGAGGGCCTGGAACAGGGCCAGTTCGCGCCCGGGCTGGACGGCGAGGCGATCGCCGCGACCGTCGTCGCCACCGTGCAGGGCGGGTACGTCCTGGCCCGGGCCTCCGGTTCGCCGGGCGACTTCGACGCCGCCGTCCGCGGACTGCTCTCCCTTCTCGCACCCTGTCCGACCGACCAGGAGGCCCCGTGCACGCCCTGCAGTACGAGCTGACGCTGCCCGCCGACTACGACACGGAGATCATCCGCACACGCGTGTCCCGCAGGGGACATCTCCTCGACGACTGGCCGGGCCTCGGCCTGAAGGCGTACCTGCTGCGCGAGCGCGGTGTGCACGGTTCGCCGGTCAACCAGTACGCGCCGTTCTACCTGTGGAACGCGGTGGACGGCATGAACGCCTTCCTGTGGGGCGGCGGTTTCCAGAGACTGAGCGACGACTTCGGCCGTCCGCGGGCGCGGCAGTGGACCGGCCTCGCCTACGAGGAGGGCGTGGCCGCCGGTGCGCCCGCACGGTTCGCCGTACGACGGCGGCGGCCGGTGCCGGACGCGGCGGTGCTCGCCGAGGCCGTGCAGGAGGCGGTGGACGAGGCGGGGCGGCTGGCACGGCAGGAGGGGGCCGTGCTCGCCGCCGCGGCCGTGGACACGAGCCGCTGGGAGACCGTGCACTTCTCGCTCTGGGAGCACCCGGAAGGCCGGGAAGACCGGGAGCACGGCACGCCGAAGGCCGAGGGCGACGTGTTCCAGGTGCTGCATCTGTCCGCGCCGGAGCGGGCCGCGCTGCCCCGGGGCCGGCAGTGGTGAGCGCGGTGCGCACGGCCCTCTCCTGGGAGCGACGCGTACCGGGGCTCTCCGGATTCTCGTGTGAGCGGGGCCCGTGACGGCGCCTGCCGCGCGGTTCCCGGCGCGATCAGGTAATCAGGAACGGTGGACAAGGACGCGAACGACCTCTTCGTGCATGTCCGGGGCGCCAGTGAGAACAACCTGCGGAACATCGATGTCGACGTTCCGCGGGACGCGATGGTCGCCTTCACCGGCGTCTCCGGTTCGGGCAAGTCCTCGCTCGCGTTCGGCACGCTGTACGCGGAGGCCCAGCGGCGCTACTTCGAGTCCGTGGCGCCGTACGCCCGAAGGCTGTTGCACCAGGTCGGCGCGCCGCACGTGCAGGAGATCACCGGACTGCCGCCGGCCGTGGCCCTGCAGCAGCGACGCGGGTCGCCCAGCTCGCGCTCGACGGTCGGCACCCTCACCACGCTGTCCAATCTGCTGCGCATGCTGTACTCCCGCGCCGGCACCTATCCGCCCGGGGCCGCCCGGCTGGAGGCCGAGTCGTTCTCGCCCAACACCGCGGCCGGCGCCTGCCCGGAGTGCCACGGACTGGGCGTCGTGCACGACGTCGCCGAGGACCTGCTCGTCCCGGACCCCTCGCTGAGCATCCGCGAGGGGGCGATCGCCGCCTGGCCGGGCGCCTGGCAGGGCGCCAACCTGCGCAGTGTCGTGAACGGCCTGGGGATCGACATCGACCGGCCGTGGCGCAGGCTCAGGAAGAAGGACCGGGACTGGCTGCTGTACACGGACGAGCAGCCCTCCGTGTACATCGAGCCGGAGGAGGACCGCGTCGACTACGGCTACCAGGGCAAGTTCTGGAGTGCCCGCAAGCACGTCATGCACGTCCTCGCCGACTCCAAGAGCGAGAAGATGCGCGAACGGGCGCTCCGGTTCGTCAGGAGCGTGCCCTGCCCCGAGTGCCACGGCAGCGGACTGCGGCCCGAGGCGCTCGCCGTGACCTTCGCCGGACGGTCCATCGCCGAGATCAACGCGATGCCGCTCACCGAGGTCGTGGGGCTGCTGCGGCCCGTCGCGGGGCGGCCCGAGGCCGACGCCACCACGTCGACCGCCCGATCCGGGGAGACGACCGAGGTCGCGGTCCGGATCTGCGGCGATCTGGTCGCGCGGGTCGACGTACTCCTCGACCTGGGCCTCGGATATCTCGGCCTCGGGCGCCGTTCGACGACCCTGTCGCCCGGCGAGGCGCAACGTCTGCGGATCGCCACCCAGCTGCGCTCGGGGCTGTTCGGCGTCGTCTACGTCCTCGACGAACCCTCCGCGGGCCTGCACCCGGCTGACGCGGAACCGCTGCTGGACGTGCTGGACCGCCTCAAGGCGGCGGGCAACTCGCTGTTCGTCGTGGAACACGACATGGACGTCGTACGGCGGGCGGACTGGGTGGTGGACATCGGTCCCGGCGCGGGCGAGGGCGGCGGGCGCGTGCTGTACAGCGGCCCGGTCGCCGGTCTCGAGCGGGTGGGTGAGTCGGCCACGAGCCAGTACCTGTTCGGGCGGGCCCAGCCGCTCGATCACCGCCCGCGCACCCCGCACGGCCGGCTGCGCCTGCGCGGCGTCTCCCGCCACAATCTGCGCGACGTGTCCGTCGAGGTGCCGCTCTGCGTACTGACGGCGGTGACGGGCGTGTCCGGTTCCGGAAAGTCGACGCTGGTGACGCAGGTGCTCGCCGAGGTCGTCCGCGGCCACCTCGGACTCGCACCCGAGGAGCCCGACGAGGCGCGGCTGGAGGTCGACGTCCAGGACGCGTCGGGGGTCGAGTCGTTCGACCGGCTGGTCCTGGTCGACCAACGGCCCATCGGCCGGACTCCCCGGTCCAACCTGGCCACGTACACGGGGATGTTCGACGCGGTGCGCAAGCTGTACGCGGCGACGGACGAGGCCAGGGCGCGCGGCTACTCGGCCGGGCGGTTCTCCTTCAACGTGCCCGAAGGGCGGTGCGAGACCTGCCAGGGCGAGGGATTCGTCGCGGTGGAGCTGCTGTTCCTGCCCGGCACCTACGCGCCGTGCCCGACCTGCCAGGGCGCCCGGTACAACGCCGAAACGCTGGAAGTCACCTACCGCGGCAAGAACATCGCGGAAGTGCTGGCACTGTCCGTCGACTCCGCCGCCACGTTCCTGTCCGCCGTCCCGGCCGCCTCCCGCAGTCTGGAGACGCTGCGCGAGGTGGGACTGGGGTACCTGCGGCTGGGGCAGCCCGCGACGGAACTCAGCGGTGGTGAGGCGCAACGCATCAAGCTGGCCACCGAACTGCAGCGCGCCCGCCGCGGGCACGCGCTCTACCTGCTCGACGAGCCGACGGCGGGGCTGCACCCCTCGGACATCGCGCTGCTGCTGCGACAGCTGCACCGGCTCGTCGACGCCGGCAACACGGTCGTCCTCGTCGAGCACGACCTGGACACGATCGCCACCGCCGACTGGGTCATCGACCTCGGGCCGGGCGGCGGCGACGCGGGCGGGCGGGTGGTCGCGGCGGGCCCGCCGGCCAAGGTGGCGAGGGCCCGCCGCAGCGCCACCGCCCCCTATCTCGCGGCCCGGCTCGCGCACCCCTGACGACTGCGCGAGGGGCCGAGCACCGGTCAGCCGGCCATGTCCCACTGTGCGGACATCTTCGACACGCCCTGGCCCGTCTCGGTCATGGCCCGATCGGATCGACGTCTGTCCCGTCGAGACGCTGTCCGGGGCGGGCGGCCCGGGCGAGGATGGCGGTCGACGGACGACGCCGGACGACGACGAAGCCGCAGGTGAGGAGCAGGACAGCCATGGCCCTGGAGATGCGCGACCACTGCGAGCGCTGTACGACGACCGCCCTGCCGCCCGACGCGCCGGCCCGGATCTGCTCCTACGAGTGCACGTTCTGCATGCCCTGCGCCGAGGCCATGGGCGACGTCTGCCCCGACTGCGGGGGCGAGCTGACCCCCCGGCCCCGGCGAGCCCCGGCCGCGTGACCCCTCGGCGGTCCGCCCGGCGGCAGCAGGGGTCGGGGTGCGCGCAGCTCGTCCGGCGGTCGTCGGTCCCGGGTCAGGCGTCGCCCTCGGATCGGGCCCCGTCGTCGAAGCTGGCGAAGTACGCGGCGACCATGTCCTCGTCGCCGTGCCCCTGCGCGGCGGCGCGTTCCAGCCGCTCGGCGCTCGCCACCGCCACGTCCAGCCGGACCCCGTTCTCGCGGCCGGCCTCGACGATCAGACGCGCGTCCTTGGCGGCCGTCGTCACCGCGAACTGGGCGGGCGAGAGCCGGTCGTCGAGGACCAGAGCCGTCTTCGCCTTCAGGTATCCCATGTCGAGCGGGCCGCCCGCGATCAGCTCGAAGAACGCGTGCGGGTCGACACCCAGGGCCTGCGACAGGGCGAGGACCTCGCCGGCCGCGGCGGTGGCCGCGATGACCCAGCTGTTGGCCACCAGTTTCAGGCGGGTGGCGCTGCCCTCGGCGCCGTCCTCGCCGGTCCACACGGTCCGCGCGCCGACGGCCTCCAGGACGGGGGCCACCGCGTCGCGGCCGGCCGGCGGTCCCGCCGCGAGCACGGTCAGCTGACCGGCCTCGGCGGGCTGGCGGGTGCCCAGCACGGGCGCGTCGAAGAAGACGAGGTCGTGGGCGCGGGCGAAGGCTGCCAGGTCGCCGACGGCCTCGATCCCGACGGTCGTCGACTGCACCCAGGCCGCCCCGGCGCGCAGTGCGGGCGCCGCTTCGCGCATGACGTCCAGCACGGCAGGGCCGTCGTAGAGCATGGTCAGGACGACGTCCGCGCCCTCGACGGCCGCGGCGGGGGTGTCGACGACGTGCACGCCGTCCGCGGCGAGCGGCTCCGCCTTGGCGCGGGTGCGGTTCCAGGCGCGCACGGTGTGGCCGGCCCGGGCCAGGTTGCGGGCCATCGCCGCGCCCATGATGCCTGTGCCGAGGACGCTCACGGTCAGGTTGTCTGTCATGCCGCCAACCTACTTCGACGCGGCGCGGACCAGACCGTCCGGCCACGCCCGGTGCCGCCGACCGCGGCCTGCGCGGGCCCCCGGCGGGCCCCGTGTCTCACCCGGCGAGCAGCGCGCCCAGCGGGTCGTCCAGCACCGGCTGCCAGGCCAGCTCGGCCGCGCCCACCAGGCTGTTGTGGTCGAGGGAGCAGGCGAGGATGGGCACCCCGCCGCTGTGGCCCCACAGACTGCGGTCCGAGACGACCGCGCGCAGCCGGCCGGGGTCGGCGTCCAGGAGGGTGCCGTGCAGACCGCCGAGGACGATGCGGTCGGGGTTGAGGATGTTCACCAGGCCCGCCAGGCCCAGTCCGAGCCGGTCGATCAGAGCCTCGGCGGCCGTGCGGACGACCGGATCGCCGTACTCCTCGCGGATCAGTTCGTTGGCCTGCTGCAGCAGGGAGCCCTCCGGGCCGGGCTCGCGGCCGGCCGCGGTGAGCAGGGCGAGCGGATCGGCCTCGACGTCGAGGCAGCCGCGGCTGCCGCAGTGACAGGGCCGGCCCTCGGGGTTGACGGTGAGGTGGCCGACTTCCAGGGCGAGGCCCGAACTGCCGGTGTGCAGACGGCCGTCGAGCACCAGCGCGCCACCGACGCCCCGGTGCCCGGTGGCCACGCACAGCAGATCGCGGGCGCCGCGTCCCGCACCGTGGCGGTGCTCGGCGAGGGCGGCGAGATTGACGTCGTTGGCCGCGAAGGCGGGACCGGGGACGCCCGCGGCCCTGATCCTCTCGGCGAAGATCTCCCGGACCGGCGCCCCCGCGGGCCACGCAAGGTGCAGCGGGTTCAGCGCCAGCCCCTCGGGTTCGGTGACGGCGGACGGCACGGCGAGGCCGGCGCCCACACAGCGCCTGCCGGTCCGCCGCAGCAGTTCCGCCCCGGCGTCGACGGCGGCGCCGAGGACCTTGGCCGGGTCGGCGTCGACGGTCTCGCAGCTGGGCGTCGTGGCGACGATCCGGCCGCCGAGGCCGACCAGCGCGGCCCGGAACCCGTCGGAGTGGACCTGGGCGGCCAGCACGACCGGACCTTCGCGCGCCACTTCCAGCCGGTGCGAGGGGCGGCCCTGCGAACCCGCGGCCGCGGCGGGCCGCGCGTCCACCCGGATCAGCCCCAGCGCCTCCAGCTCCGCGGCGACCGCGCCCGCCGTCGCCCGGGTGACGCCGAGTTCCGCGGTGAGCACGGCGCGGGTGGGCGCCCGCCCGGTGTGCACGAGCTCCAACGCGGGCCCGAGCGCTCCGCGCCCCCGGTCCAACCGCGCCCTCGAGGTGGTCCCTTCCCCCGCCGGCCGGGGGTCCGCCTTGCCGCTCATGAGGGCGAGTCTCCCATGATCCGCTTCGTCAGGAGGCGTCCGGGAAGCCACTGACGCGCAGGGTGACGTTCAGCCGTCCGGTCAGACCCAGCCCGGCCGGGGCCGTGCCCGGCAGCACCCGCGGCACCCCGTGATAGGCGAGCCTGGACGCTCCCCCGAACACGAACAGGTCGCCGCTGCGCAGTTCGACGTCCGTGTAGGGGCGGGTCCGCGTCCGTGTGTTGCCGAAGCGGAAGACGCAGGCGTCGCCGAGGCTGAAGGAGACGACGGGCGCCGTGGCGCGCTCGTCGGCGTCACGGTGCATGCCCATCCGGGCGTCGCCCTCGTAGAAGTTGATCAACGCGATGTCGTAGGCGGCGCCGGCGGCCTCCGCCGGGCCCAGCGCGTCGGACACGGCGCGCCGGCCCAGCTCGCCCAGCCAGGCCGGGAAGGGTTTGACGGGCGTGCCGTCGCCGTCGGCGACCGTGCGGGCGTAGGCGTACGGGTACCAGTGCCAACCCAGGCAGACCTGGCGCGCGGTCATGACGCCACCGCCGGGTGTGCGGACCGTGCGCAGGCCGGCCGGAGGGCGGGCCCACTCCCGGCAGGCCCGCAGCAGCTCGCGCTGACGGGCGGCGTCCAGCCAGTCGGGCAGATGCACCGCACCGGGCGCGACCTGCGCCCGCTCCCGCGGAAACAGCTCGGTGTCCATGCCCCCATCCTCCTCCTCGTCTCCGGCACCCGGCCTGATCTGCGGCTCGGCTAGCCTTGACCCACGATGAACGACGCTATGACGACGCCGTGGGGCGAGGTCGCCCTGGCCCGCTTCCCCGAGGACCCGCGCGAGACGCTGCGCGCCTGGGACGCCGCCGACGCGTATCTGCTCAGACATCTCGCGGCGCGGGACGTTCCGCCGTCCGGCGACGTGGTGGTGTTCGGCGACCGCTGGGGCGCGCTGGTCACGGCGCTCGCGGCGCACCGCCCGACCCAGATCACCGACTCGTGGCTGGGGCAGGAGGCGACTCGGGGGAACCTCGCGCGGGCCGGCGTCGAGACCGGCGCCGTGCGGCTGCTCACCACCCAGGACCCGGTGCCGGAGCGGATCGACGTGCTGCTGGTCAGGGTGCCCAAGAGCCTCGCACTGCTGGAGGACCAGCTGCTGCGGCTGGCGCCGGCCGTGCACGCGGACACCGTCGTCGTCGGCGCCGGCATGGTGAAGGAGATCCACACCTCGACGCTGCGGCTGTTCGAGCGGATCATCGGGCCGACCCGGACCTCTCTCGCCGAGCAGAAGGCGCGGCTGGTGTTCTGCACCCCGGATCCGTCGCTGAAGCGGCCCCGCAACCCCTGGCCGCACACCTACGATCTGCCCGACGACGTCGGCGGCGCTCTTTCGGGCCGTCCGGTCGTCAATCACGCCGGAGTGTTCTGCGCCGAGCGGCTCGACATCGGCACCCGGTTCTTTCTGCGGCATCTGCCGAGGACGACGGGCGGGCGCCGGGTCGTCGACCTGGGCTGCGGCAACGGGATCGTCGGCACGGCGGTGGCGCTGGCCGACCCGGCCGCCGAGGTGCTGTTCACGGACGAGTCGTTCCAGGCGGTGGCGTCGGCGGAGGCCACCTACAAGGCGAACGGGGTGCCGGGGCACGCCGAGTTCCGGGTCGGCGACGGGCTGGCGGGGGTGGCGGACGGCAGTGTGGACGTCGTGCTGAACAACCCGCCGTTCCACTCCCACCAGGCCACGACGGACGCGACGGCGTGGCGCATGTTCACCGGGGCGCGGCGCGCGCTGCGACCGGGCGGCGAACTGTGGGTGGTGGGCAACCGGCACCTGGGCTACCACGTCAAGCTGAAGCGGCTGTTCGGCGCCTGCGAGACGGTCGCCGGCGACCGCAAGTTCGTGGTGCTGAGGGCGGTCAGGCCCGGGTGAGCCCCACCCCGACGAGGATCCGCTCGACGGCGCGCGCCATGGCCTCGCGGCCGGCGCTCAGGTAGCGGCGGGCGTCGACCGCGTCGGGGTGCGCCTCCAGGTACGCGCGGATCGCGCCGGTCATGGCCTGGTTGAGCGCGGTGCCGACGTTGACCTTGGCGACGCCGCCGGCGACGGCCGCCCGCAGCTCGTGGTCGGGGACTCCGGAGGAGCCGTGCAGGACGAGCGGCACGTCGAGGGCCGCGCCCAGCCGCCCGATCAGTCGGTGGTCGAGGGCGGCCGTCCGGGCGGTCATCGCATGGACGCTGCCGACGGCCACCGCCAGGGCGTCCACCCCCGACTCCGTGACGAACGCGCGGGCCTCGTCCGGGTCCGTGCGGGCCCCGGCGACATGCGCCCCCTTGCCGCCGATCTCGCCCAGCTCCGCCTCGATCCAGAGCCCTTGAGCGTGCGCCCGGTCGGCGGCGGCGCGGGTCGCGGCGAGGTTGGCCTCGTACGGCAGCCGGGAGGCGTCGTACATGACGGAGCTGAAGCCCGCGTCGGCGGCCTGTCCGAGCAGTGGGTCGCTCTGGACGTGATCGAGGTGCAACGCGACCGGCACGAGGGCCCGTTCGGCGGCGACGGCGGCCGCACGGGCCAGCGGCAGCACCCGCCCCTGACGGAACCTGACGGCGTTCTCGCTGACCTGGAGCACGACGGGTGCGCCGGCCGCCTCCGCCCCCGCGACGACGGCCTCGACGTGTTCCAGCGTGATGATGTTGAAGGCCGCGACGGCGGTCCGGGCCGCGCGGGCCCGGGTGACCAGCTCGCCGGTGGTGGTGAGAGGCACGGCGTCTCCTCTTCGGGTGCTTCCGGAGTTTCGCGTGCTGGGGACGCCTGAGGCGCTTGGGACGCTTGGCCGCGTTGGGGTGCTTGGCCGCGCTCGGGGTGCTCGGGGCGCTTCGGCGCTGGGCCTCAGGGGGCGAGGATCACCGAGCGGGCGAGGTGGCGCGGGCGGTCCGGATCGAGGCCGCGCGCGGCGGCGAGTGCGACGGCGAGGCGCTGGGCCCGGACCAGTTCGGCGAGGGGGTCCAGAGTTCCGGCGACCCACAGCGCGCCGGTGGCGCGCACTTCCTCGGCGAGGCCGTGCGGCGCCTCCCCGAACATCCAGACGGCCGTGCCCTCGGCGCTGATGCTGATGGGACCGTGCCGGTACTCCATGGCGGAGTAGGCCTCCGTCCAGGACAGCGAGGCCTCGCGCATCTTCAGCGCGGCCTCGTTCGCGAGGCCGACCGTCCACCCCCGCCCCAGGAAGGTGAACTGCGCGCAGTCCGCGAGGCCTTGGGGCAGCGGCTCGGCGAGCGCGGTGCGAGCGTCCTCGACGACGGCGCCGGTGTGCAGTCCCAGGTGGGTGCGGAGCAGGGTGAGCGCGGTGGTGGCGAACCGGGTCTGCACGACGGAGCGTTCGTCGGCGTGGTCCAGGACGACGACGTGGTCGGCGGCGGTCGCGACCGGGGTGTCCGGGTCGGCGGTGATGGCGGTCGTGGCGGTGCGTCCACGCAGCCGGGCGAGCAGGTCGAGGACCTCGGTGGTGGTTCCGGAGCGGGTCAGGGCGACCACCCGGTCGTAGCGGCGGCCGTGCGGGAACTCCGAGGCGGCGAAGGCGTCCGTCTCGCCGTGCCCCGCGCCCTCGCGCAGGGCTGCCGCGGCCTGGGCCATGTAGCAGGAGGTGCCGCACCCCACGAGCGCCACCCGCTCCCCGGGCTTCGGCAACTCCTCGGCGTGCCCGGCGGCTTCGGTCGCGGCCCGGTTCCAGCACGCGGGCTGGTCGGCCAGTTCGTCCTCGACGTGCGTCATGCCCCACCTCTCGCCGACGGTGTCGTGCATGCACGGTAGAGGCGGTCTTCGAACCACGACAACCGTGCGGGCGGTCCGGGCCGCGCCGGGGAGGTGAGCCGACCGGCGGCGCGCCCCGCGCGGAGACGGGGCCCCGGACTTCGGCGCGCCGGGCCGCGAGGGCGGTCACGGCGGTCCGGGACTCCGGGCCGGCGGCGCGCGCCTGCCCGGAGTCCCGAATTGTGGCTACAGCGCGCGTTCCAGGTGGTCGGCGACCAGCTTCACGAAGCGGCCGGGCTCCTTGGGCCGGCCGCCTTCGGCGAGGACCGCCAGCCCGTGCAGCAGTTCCGCGGTCTCGGCGAGCCCCGCGCGGTCCTCACGCTCGTTGTACGCCTGGTTCAGGCCCTTCACGAGCGCGTGGTCCGGGTTGAGTTCGAGGATCCGGCGGGCACGCGGCACCTCCTGCCCCATCGCGCGGTACATGTTCTCCAGCGCCGGGGTGAGATCGTGCGCGTCGGAGACGATGCAGGCCGGGGACACCGTCAGGCGCGACGACAGCCGCACCTCCTTGACGTCCTCGTCCAGGTGCTCCTTCATCCAGCCGAGCAGCGCCGCGTACTCCTCGCCCTGCTTCTCCCGCTCGCCGTCGGCCTTCTCGTCGTCCTCCCCGCCGAGGTCGACCTCGCCCTTGGCCACCGACCGCAGCGGCTTGCCCTCGAACTCGCCGACCGCGTCGACCCACACCTCGTCGACCGGGTCGGTGAGGAGCAGGACCTCGATGCCCTTGGCCCGGAACGCCTCCATGTGCGGGGAGTTCTCGATGCTCTGCCGGGACTCGCCGGTCAGGTAGTAGACGGCGTCCTGTCCGTCCTTCATCCGCTCCACGTAGCTCTTCAGCGTGGTCGGCTCGTCCTCGCTGTGCGTGGTCGCGAACGACGAGACCGCGAGGAGGGTCTCGCGGTTGTCGGAGTCGGTCAGCAGCCCTTCCTTCAGGACGGCGCCGAACTCCCGCCAGAACGTGGCGTAGCGCTCGGGAGCCGCGGTCATCATGTCCTTGACGGTGGACACGACCTTCTTGGTCAGCCGGCGCTGCATCATCCGGATGTGCCGGTCCTGCTGGAGGATCTCGCGGGAGACGTTGAGCGAGAGGTCCGCCGCGTCGACCACGCCCTTGACGAAGCGCAGATACGGCGGCAGCAGCGCCTCGCAGTCGTCCATGATGAAGACGCGCTTCACATACAGCTGCACTCCGCGCTTGTAGCCCTGGTTGTACAGGTCGTGCGGGGCGTGCGAGGGGACGAACAACAGCGCCTGGTACTCGAAGGTGCCCTCCGCCTGGAGCCGGATCGTCTCCAGCGGTTCGCGCCAGTCGTGGCTGATGTGCTTGTACAGCTCGTGGTACTCGTCTTCGGACACGTCCTCGCGCGAGCGCGCCCACAGCGCCTTCATCGAGTTCAGCGTCTCGGGTTCGCGCGCGGCGCCGGCCTCGTCGTCGGACCCGTCGGCGGTGTCGCCGGCGCCGGGAGCGGCCGCCTTGGGCGCCATCCGGATCGGCCAGGTGATGAAGTCGGAGTAGCGCTTGACGATCTCCCTGATCGTCCGGTCCGACGTGTAGTCGTGCAGCTGGTCGTCGGAGTCGGCCGGCTTCAGGTGCAGGGTGACGGTCGTGCCCTGCGGGGCGTCCTCCACCCGCTCCAGGGTGTACGTGCCCTCGCCGCGCGAGGACCAGCGGGTGCCATGGCCCTCGCCGGCCCGCCGGGTCAGCAGCGTCATCTCGTCGGCCACCATGAAGCCGGAGTAGAAGCCGACGCCGAACTGCCCGATGAGCCCCTCGGCCCCGGCCTCGTCCTGCGCCTCGCGCAGTTCCTGGACGAACCTGGCCGTGCCCGAGTTGGCGATCGTGCCGATCAGCCGGCCGACCTCGTCGTAGGACATGCCGATGCCGTTGTCGCGCACCGTCAGGGTGCGGGCCTCGGTGTCGGTCTCGATGTCGATGTGCAGGTCGGAGACGTCGGCGTCGAGCGTGTCGTCCCGCAGCGCGGCCAGGCGCAGCTTGTCCAGCGCGTCGGAGGCGTTGGAGACGAGCTCGCGGAGAAAGACGTCCTTGTTCGAGTAGACCGAGTGGATCATCAACTGGAGCAGCTGACGGGCCTCTACCTGGAACTCAAACGTTTCGGTCGACATGATGCGCGTGTACCTCACAGTTCCGGAGTCTCCTGGACGGGCGACAGCCACTCTAAAACACCAAGTCAGCTCGGGCCGCCCGGTGTTCTGATCACGCTCGTCAGCGGTCGCCGGCGGTCGTCGGCAGCACCGGCGGTCGTCAGCGCATGAGCGCGCCGCGCACGGTGAGGCCGTAGCCGACGCGCAGCCGGCGCAGTTCCCACAGGGCGACGGCGGTCACCGAGAAGGGGGCGCCCAGCACGAGCGCGACCCGCGGCGGCCCCGGCACGCCTTCGTACGCCCCGGTCAGCACGTCGACGAGCGCCATCTCCCACACGAGGACCAGCGCCAGCAACGGCGGAACCGTCTCGTGGATGTCCGCGGTGCGGAACACGTGCGTGAGGGACATCCCGATGCCGTACGCGACGAACGGCAGGACCCAGACCAGCATGAACAGGACGACGACGACGGTGACCGCCACCGTCACCGGGCCGGTGGCGAGCCGCCCGTCCAGGAGACCGCTGAGCACGGCGGCCGGGAAGAGGGCGACGCCGCCGATCAGCGCCAGGATCGAGCCGAACGGCTTGCGGGCCCGCCTCAGCAGTTCCCGCCTCGCCGGGGGACGGGCCCTGCCGATCAGCACGCCGACGACCACCGGAAAGGTCACCGACAGGACGAGGACGGCGTTCCAGGACTGGTCGAGCCGGTCGTCCGCGAGGTCCTCCACGGACGCGGCGAGTTTGTAGGAGAACGTCACCCACACCACCGCGGCCAGCCCGACGAGGGTGCGGATGCGCTGCATACGGGCGACCGCCGGATCGTCGACCCGGCCGGGCCGCGACGGGCGGAAGACCTTGCGGCCGGCCGCGACGGGGCCGGCCGCGTTCCACAGGCGCCGCAGCGGCCCGATCCGCCGCACGGGCGGCGGCGTCGGCTGCGGGCCGTACGGGCCGTAGGGGCGGTAGGGGTCGTGGGGCGGTCGGCCGCCCTGCTGGTTCCAGGCGTTCATGAGTTCGACTCCCCCGAGTCGCGGCTGACGATTTCCGGCGCGTCGCGGAATCCTAGTGGCCGTATCGGCGCTTGCCGGAGAGTCGCCGGGATCAGCGCGGAATCTCCTCCACCTCAGTGAATCCGTCGGCACGGCCCCACCGGAGCCTCCTGGACGACGCGGTGGCACCCCTGGTGAACCCGAGGCGCAGCGAGTCGCCTGCGGCGTCGTGGGCCACGCCCGCGTACCGGCCGTCGGACCGTTCGCTCTCCGCGTCGAACCGGGGGCCTGGGCGACGTCCGGCCCGGCACCGGATATTCCTCCCCTCGATCGCACTCCATCCGGCAGACTCCCCCCATGGAGACTGCCGAGTTCATCCGCGTCGTGGACCGGGAGGGCCGCTCGCTGGCCGCCGCGGCGGCGCAGGCCGGCCTCGACGCGAAGGTGCCGACCTGTCCGCAGTGGCAGGTGAAGGAGCTGCTGCGGCACACGGGCGCGGTGCATCGCTGGGCGACCTCGTTCGTCGCCGGGGGTCACACCTCGTTCCTTCCCTTCGGGGAAGCGCCGGACCTCGACGGCGAACCGCTGCTGGACTGGTTCCGCGAGGGGCATCTGCGGCTGGTCGACACCCTGTCCGACGCGTCCGCCGACGTGGTGTGCTGGCATTTCCTGCCCGCCCCCTCGCCGCTCGCGTTCTGGGCCAGACGGCAGGCCCACGAGACGGCCGTGCACCGCGTGGACGCCGACGCGGCCCGCGGCCGCGACATCGAGGAGGCCGCCCGGGACATGGACGCCGGGTTCGCGGCGGACGGGATCGACGAACTGCTGCGCGGCTTCCACGCGCGCGCCAAGAGCAGGGTGCGCACGGAGGAGCCCGCGGTGCTGAGGGTGCGGGCGACCGACACGGCCGACGCCGTGTGGACCGTGCGCCTGTCGGCCGAACCGCCCGTGACGGAACGCGGCTCCGCGGGGGCCGCCGACTGCGAGGTGTCCGGTCCCGCGGCCGCGCTCTATCTGTCGCTGTGGAACCGGCTGCCGCTGCCCGCCGTGTCCGGCGACGCCTCGCTCGCGACGCTGTGGCGGGAGCGGTCGGGCGTGAACTGACCTGCCGCGGCCGTCAGTCGGCGAGCATGCGGGTCAACACCGCGCGCTGCACGGGCTTCACGTCGGCGTGCCGTGTGCGGCCCTTCGCCGTCAGGGCGACCCGGACTCCCCTGCGGTCCTCCGCGCACAGCCCGCGCTCGACCAGACCGTCCTTCTCCAGCCGGGCGACGAGACGCGACAGCGCGCTCTGACTGAGGTGGACCCGCTCGGCGATCTCCTGCACCCGATAGGCGCACGAGCCGTCCGGCGCGGGCGACTCGGCGAGAACGTCCAGTACCTCGAAGTCGCTTGCGCACAGGCCGTGCCGGTGCAGCGCCCGGTCGAGTTCGCACTGGGTGCGCGCGTGCAGGGCCAGCATGTCCCGCCACTGCTCCACGAGCGCCTGTTCGTTCCCGGTCCCGCCCCTCGTCGCCGCCATGGGGCGCACCGTAGCAGAAAGCAGAGTTCATTGCATCCGCATTAAATGCTGCCGCATTCAATGCATGTGCATGTAGTGTCTTCGCCATGACCTCTCCGCTCTCCTCCCCCGCGACCCCTCTCCCCGAGGGCCGCTGGAACGCCCGTCTGTGGGGGACCCTGCTGGTGCTGTGCGCCGCGATGTTCCTGGACGCGCTGGATGTGTCCATGGTCGGCGTCGCCCTGCCGTCCATCGGCTCCGATCTCTCGCTCTCCACCTCGACCCTGCAGTGGATCGTCAGCGGCTACATCCTGGGCTACGGCGGTCTGCTCCTCCTCGGCGGCCGCGCGGCCGACCTGCTCGGCCGCCGCCAGGTCTTCCTGGTCGCCCTCGGCGTCTTCGCGCTGGCCTCCCTGCTCGGCGGCCTCGTCGACTCGGGACCGCTGCTGATCGCCAGCCGGTTCGTCAAGGGACTGAGCGCGGCCTTCACGGCCCCGGCCGGCCTGTCGATCATCACCACGACGTTCCCGGAGGGCCCGCTGCGCAACCGCGCCCTCTCCATCTACACCACCTGCGCCGCCACCGGCTTCTCGATGGGGCTGGTCCTCTCCGGCCTGCTCACCGAGGCGAGTTGGCGTCTGACCATGCTGCTGCCCGCACCGATCGCCCTGATCGCGCTGGCGGCTGGCCTGAAGCTGCTGCCGCGCAGCGAACGGGAGAAGGACCACAACGGCTACGACGTCCCCGGCGCCGTCCTCGGCACGGCGTCCATGCTGCTCCTGGTCTACACGGTGGTCCAGGCCCCTCAGTCCGGCTGGACGTCCGTCCGCACCCTGCTGTCGTTCCTCGCCGTCGCCGCGCTGCTGACCGTCTTCGTCCGGGTCGAGCGCCGCTCGGCGGGCCCGCTGATCCGGCTCGGCGTGCTGCGCTCCGGCAGCCAGGTCCGCGCCCAGCTCGGCGCCATGGCCTTCTTCGGCTCGTACGTCGGTTTCCAGTTCCTGGCCACCCTGTACATGCAGACGCTGCTCGGCTGGTCGGCGCTGCACACGGCGCTCGCCTTCCTGCCGGCCGGCGCGCTGGTGGCGGTCTCCTCGACCAAGGTCGGCTCGGTCGTGGACCGGTTCGGCACCCCCCGGCTGATCGCCGCGGGCTTCGCCCTCATGGTCGCCGGGTACGCGCTGTTCCTGCGCGTCGATCTCGACCCCGTCTACGCCTCCGTCATCCTGCCGTCGATGCTGCTGATCGGCGCGGCCTGCGCACTGGTCTTCCCCTCCCTCAACATCCAGGCCACGAACGGCGTCGCGGACCACGAGCAGGGCATGGTCTCCGGCCTGCTGAACACGTCGGTGCAGGTGGGCGGCGCGCTCTTCCTCGCGGTCGTCACGGCGGCGGTGACCGCCGGCGCCCCCGCCGACCCCACCCCGCAGGCCGTTCTCGACAGCTACCGGCCCGGCCTGACGGTGGTCACGCTCATCGCCGCCGCGGGCCTGCTCATCACCCTCCCCGGGCTGCGCGCCCGCCGCGTCCCCGGCTCGGTCGTGGTCGCCAGGTCCACCGCGCCGGAGACCGAGCCGGACGGGCCGACGGACACCGAGACTGGGTCCGGGAGGGGGCCCGACGCAGTGGACTACGCGGTCACGGGCACAGCGGCAGGGACGGAGACGGTCGGGGCCCGCGACTAGCGGGCGCCCGCGTGTGCCGACGCGACGCGCCCGACGCGTCGCGCCCGGTGGGCCGGAGTAGCCCGCCGGGCGCACACCTGTGACACTCGCTTCATGAGCGGTTACGGGGAGCGGCGGCGATCGCAGGCCGAGCGGGACGCCATCACCGTCGAGATCGGATACGCGCTGTTCAGCGCGGCGTTCGCGGCGGCGGTACTGTTCGGCGCGGTGGCGGGACCGGCGCTGCTGTTCGAACTGCCGCCCCCGGTCCAGAAGTTGTCGCTGCGCACCGGCCTGGCGCTCGCGCCCCTGGTGTTCCTGGTCCGGGTGGTCTCCGTGCTGGTCCGCTTCCGCCGGGACGCTCAGCCGAGCCAGCCCGGCCGGACCAGCCCCGACTCGTAGGCCAGGACCACGAGTTGGGCACGGTCCCGCGCGCCCAGCTTCACCATCGTGCGGCTGACATGGGTCTTCGCGGTGAGCGGGCTCACGACCAGGCGGCGGGCGATCTCCGCGTTGGACAGACCGATCCCGACCAGCGCCATCACCTCCCGCTCCCGCTCGGTGAGCCGGGCCAGCGCGTCCGCCGTGGCCGGCTCCTTGGAACGGGCGGCGAACTCGGCGATCAGCCGGCGCGTCACCCCCGGCGAGAGCAGCGCGTCCCCGGCGACCACCGCCCTGACGGCACGCAGGAGTTCGTCGGGTTCGGTGTCCTTGACGAGAAAGCCGGAAGCCCCCGAGCGGATCGCCTCGAAGACGTACTCGTCCAGCTCGAAGGTGGTGAGCATGACCACCCTCACCTGAGCGAGCGCCTCGTCCTCGGTGATCCGGCGGGTCGCGGCGAGGCCGTCGAGCAACGGCATCCGGATGTCCATGAGCACGACGTCGGGCCGCAGTTCCCGCACCGCCCGCACCGCTTGCGCACCGTCGGCGGCCTCGCCGGCCACCTCGATGTCCGGCTGCGCGTCGAGCAGCGCCCGAAACCCCGCCCGGACCAGCGACTGGTCGTCGGCGAGCAGTACGCGGATCACCGCTCCTGCCTCGCTCACTGGTTCCCTCCGGCTCTCGTCGGCAGCACGGCGAGGACGCGGTAGCCGCCGTCGGGCCGCTGTCCCGCGTCGATCGTGCCACCGAGCGCGGCGGCCCGCTCCCGCATTCCGGCGAGACCGTTGCCGCTGCCGCCCGCCTCCGCACCGGTCGCGGGCCCGTCGTCGTCGATCCGGAGCCGGAGCGTCGCGCCGCTGTGGTCGAGCCGCACGCGCGCGTGGCGCGAGCCCGAGTGCCGGACGACGTTGGTGAGGGCCTCCTGGACGATCCGGAACGCGGCGAGATCGGTGTGGGGCGGCAGCCTGGGCGCCCGACCGGTCACGTCGACCGTGAGACCGGCGCGCGCCGCCTGTTCCACCAGCTCCGGCAGCCGGTCCAGGCCGGGGGCGGGAGCACGCGGCGCGTCGCCCGGGGTGCGCAGGGTGTCCAGCACCTGGCGCACCTCGCCCAGCGCCTCCTTGCTCGCGGACTTGATGGTGGTGAGCGCCGTGCGCGCCTGTTCCGGGTCGGAGTCGAGGAGCGCGAGGCCCACACCGGCCTGCACGTTGATGACCGAGAGGCTGTGGGCGAGGACGTCATGCAGTTCGCGGGCGATGCGCAGCCGTTCCTCGCCGGCGCGCCGCCGGGCCGCCTGAGCGCGCTCGGCCCGCTCCCGGGCCCACTGCTCCCGGCGGATCCGGGCCAGCTCCGCGATCGCGACGATCGCGACGACCCATCCGGCGACGACGATCTCCTGCCCCAAGGGGGCGGGGTGGTCCCCGGCGGGCGGCAGCCACCGGTACAGCCAGTGCGCCACCAGCAGATGGACGGCCCACAGCATGCCCAGGGCCGTCCAGGCGGCCCGGCGGTGCCCTGCGACGACGGCGGAGCAGCACGCCACCGCCACGGTGAGGAAGACCGGCCCGTAGGCGTAACCCGCGCCCAGGTAGACCGCCACGGCGGCGGCCGTGCCGAACACGACCGCCACCGGTCGCCGGAGCCGCCACAGCAACAGCCCGGAGGCGACGAGCAGCAGGGCCCTGGCGAAGAGATCGAGGGAGGCCCGCTCGCCGTCCTGCGCGTGGGCGGCGAAGGCGGAGCCGGCGAGCACGAACACGGTGATCAGCGCGGTGGAACGCCAGGGAATGCGCCCTGCACCCGGCTCCGTGGCCTCTCGGCCCTCCCAGGGGCGCAGCCATGGCGACGGTCCGCGCCGCCACCACCGCTGCGGGCCTCCCGGCCCGCGCACCCGCTCATCGTCCATGTCCGCCACGCTAGACGTCACGGCCCGGCCCGGACGTCCGCCGGGCGAGGTGAGCGGCCGTACTCCCCTGGAAGTACGCGTGGACGGCGGGCGTCAACGACGACCCGCGCGTCCCCGAGCAGGGGCCGGCCGGACGGTCGTCGGCCGACCGCCGATGCCGACCCCGGCGCCGGCCCCCGCAGCGGCACGGGCGCCGGGCCCCGCTGCCGCTCCTCGTTCCCCGCCTGGCAGGAGACGTGAGGCGGGGCGGCCGGCCTCAGGCCTCGCCGTCGTCCGCCTCCGCCGTCGGCGTCGGCCCGGCCGTCTGCCGCCGGTCCATCGCGGTCAGTGCCCGCTGGGCCATCGGGTGCGAGCGGACGAGCTCGCCCAGGGTGGTCCGGCCGCGGGTGATGTCGGTGAACGCCCTCCAGGCCGGGCGCACTCCGGTCAGGGCCACGTGGAAGAGTCCGGGACGGCGCTCGAACGCGGCGAGCATCCGCTTGCCGACGCTCATCTCCACGCCGAGCCCCGCCTTGACCGCGAAGGCGTAGTTCAGTGCCTGGCGTCGGGTGTCCACCGCGTCGTGGGCCTCCGAGATGCGGACCGCCCACTCGCCGGCGAGCCGGCCCGACCGCAGGGCGAAGGAGATGCCCTCGCGGGTCCACGGCTCCAGCAGACCCGCCGCGTCCCCGCAGACCAGCACCCGCCCGCGCGAGAGCGGCGAGTCGTCCGCCCGGCACCGGGTGAGATGGCCGGAGGAGATGCTCGGCTCGAACCCGGCGAGACCGAGCCGCCCGATGAAGTCCTCCAGATACCGCTTGGTGGCCGCCCCCTCCCCGCGCGCGGAGATCACGCCCACGGTCAGGGTGTCGCCCTTGGGGAACACCCAGCCGTAGCTGCCGGGCATCGGCCCCCAGTCGATGAGGACGCGCCCCTTCCAGTCCTCGGCGACCGTCTCCGGCACCGGGATCTCCGCCTCCAGGCCGAGATCCACCTGGTCGAGCTTCACGCCGACGTGCGCTCCTATCCGGCTCGCGCTGCCGTCCGCGCCGACCACCGCGCGCGCCAGCAGCGTCTCGCCGCCCTGGAGGACGACCGCCACCGAGCGCCGGTCCGGCACCGACGAGCCGTGCTGCTCGACCCGCTGCACGGTGACGCCCGTGCGCAGCTCCGCTCCCGCCTTCTGGGCGTGCTCGACGAGCTGCTGGTCGAACTCGGGCCGGTTGATCAGCCCGAACAGCATCTGCCGCGAGCGGCGGGTCCGGGTGAAGCGCCCGTTGTTGGAGAAGGTCACCGCGTGCACCCGGTCGCGGAAGGGCAGCTCGAAGCCCGGGGGCAGGGCATCGCGCGAGGGACCGATGATGCCGCCGCCGCACGTCTTGTAGCGGGGCAGCTCCGCCTTCTCCAGCAACAGCACGCGCCGCCCGGTGACCGCCGCCGCGTAGGCGGCCGAAGCCCCCGCGGGTCCCGCGCCGACCACGACGACGTCCCACACCGGCCGGGCGTCCGCCGAAGAGTTCTCGTCGTCCGCCGAAGAGTTCTCGCTGCTCACGATGGTCTACTGCTCCCGATCAAGCTGCTTGCCGCACCTGTCCCCCGCATCCTACGGCGGAGATCGCCACGGTCCGATGACGGTCCGCTGTGGCAGGATCGGCGGCGTGCGCGCCCCCACCCGGCAACGCGTACGCTCGCACGGTCCCTCGAACGGACCAGTGCCACCCTGTACAACGTCGCACCCACAAGGAGCGTGCCCATGTCGTCGAATCCGATCGCCGAGACCGTCGCCTCACTGATGCCCAGGGCGCGGGCGGAGCTCACCGAACTGGTGGCCTTCAAGTCGGTGGCGGACTTCGACCAGTTCCCCAGGAGCGAGAGCGAGGCGGCCGCCGGCTGGATCACCGCCGCGCTGCGCGCCGAGGGCTTCCAGGACGTGGCCGTCCTCGACACCCCGGACGGCACCCAGTCGGTCTACGGTTACCTGCCCGGCCCCGCCGGCGCGAAGACCGTCCTGCTCTACGCCCACTACGACGTGCAGCCCCCGCTGGACGAGGCCGCCTGGACCAGCCCGCCCTTCGAGCTGACCGAGCGGGACGGCCGCTGGTACGGCCGCGGCAGCGCCGACTGCAAGGGCGGCGTGATCATGCACCTGCTCGCGCTGCGCGCCCTGAAGGCCCACGGCGGCGTGCCGGTGAACGTCAAGGTGATCGTCGAGGGCTCCGAGGAGCAGGGCACCGGCGGGCTGGAGCGGTACGCCGAGCAGCACCCCGACCTCCTGACGGCGGACACGATCGTCATCGGCGACACGGGCAACTTCCGCGTGGGCCTGCCGACGGTCACCTCCACCCTGCGCGGCATGACCATGATGCGGCTGCGGATCGACACCCTGGAGGGCAACCTGCACTCCGGTCAGTTCGGCGGGGCCGCGCCCGACGCGCTGGGCGCGCTGATCCGCGTCCTGGACTCGCTGCGCGCCGAGGACGGCTCGACGAGGGTCGACGGTCTCACCGACGACTCACGCTGGGAGGGCCTGCAGTACGACGACGCGCAGTTCCGCCAGGACGCCAAGGTCCTGGACGGCGTCGCTCTGATCGGTTCCGGCACGGTCGCCGACCGGATCTGGGCCCGCCCCGCCGTGACGGTCCTCGGCATCGACTGCCCGCCGGTCGTGGGAGCCACTCCGTCCGTGCAGGCCAGCGCCCGCGCGCTGATCAGCCTGCGGGTGCCGCCGGGCGTGGACGCGGCCGAGGCCACGAAGCTTCTGCAGGCCCACCTGGAGGCGCACACCCCGTGGGGCGCCCGGGTGAGCACCGAACAGGTCGGCCAGGGGCAGGCGTTCAGCGCCGAGACCCGCAGCCCGGCGTACGCGGCGATGGCCGAGGCGATGGCGGTCGCCTACCCCGGGCAGGAGATGCAGTACGCGGGCCAGGGCGGATCCATCCCGCTGTGCAACACCCTCGCCGCGCTCTACCCGCAGGCGGAGATCCTCCTCATCGGCCTGAGCGAGCCCGAGGCGCAGATCCACGCGGTCGACGAGAGCGTCTCCCCGCAGGAGCTGGAACGGCTGTCGGTGGCGGAGGCCCTGTTCCTGCGCACCTACGCGGCCGGCTGACCCGGCCTTTCCCCGGCAGAGGGCCTCGCCCGTCGGGCGGGGCCCTCTGCGCGTTCGCCCCCCTCTGCGGAGGCACGGGGGACGGGGGCGAAGACGGGCGGACAGACAGGCGCAGGCGGACGGACGGGGGCGGACGGGCGGGGCGGACGGGCAGAGGGCCGAGGGCGGCCGGGGGCGGAGGCCGATGCCTGAGCGGTGCGCCCCCGGGCATCGCGCGGCGGAACGGTGCCTGCGGCCGGGTCCCGTCCGGGGGCGGCGATGTCCGCCCGGACGGAGGGCGGGTTCAGCCGCGCGGAACGCCGGCCTCCAGGTACAGGGCGGACCGGCGCTCGCGGGCTCGCAACGCCCAGCGCAGCCGCTCGTAGCGGACCGGCGGGAGGAGATCGGCCGCCTCCTCTTCCGTGACGAAGCGCCAGGCGCGCAGTTCGGGGCCGGGCAGCAGGAGCCCGGCCACGGCCGCGGGACCGAGCCGGCCGCCGTCGAAGAGGAGGCGCAGGCCGCCGTAGGCAGGGGGCACCGGCCGTTCCCAGTCGACGACGAGCAGCCGGGGCACGTCGGCCAGCCGGATCCCGGTCTCCTCCTCCACCTCGCGCATCCCCGCGCGCGCGGGCGCCTCGCCGGGCTCCACCACGCCGCCCGGGAACTCCCAGCCGGGCTTGTACGTGGGGTCGACCAGCAGCACGCGATCGTGTTCGTCGAAGAGGAGCACGCCGGCGGCCACCGTCTCGGCGGTGGGCTCGGGGGTCTGCACGATGTCGCACTCGGCGACGGCGCCGCTGCCGACGGCCTCGGCGATCCGGGCGGCCGTCTCGCGCGGGCTGAGGGCGCCGTTGTCGACCGGATGGGCGTCGGCGGTGAGCCAGGTGGCGAGGGCGGCCCGGTAGGGCTCGATGTGGTCGTACGACCACTGGCGGATCCGTATCTCACCGTCGGGGAGGTCCGCGGGGATCTCCCGGTTGGCTATTCGCTCACGCAGGATCGTTTCCGCCGGAGCAAGGAGCACATGGCGGACGGCGATCCGGCGAGCGGCGAGGCCGCCGAAGATCTCGTCGCGGTACTCCTCGCGCAGCAGGGTCATGGGAACGACGAGGACGCCGCCCAGCTCGGCGAGCAGCGCGGCCGCCGTGTCGATCACCAGCCGCCGCCAGATCGGCAGGTCCTGGAAGTCGCCGACCTCGGCCAGGCGCTTGGCCGGCAGCAGATGCGGGAGCGCTGCCCCGATGACCTCGGGGTCGAAGAGCGTGCTGTTCGGGATCAGGTCCGTCAATTCCCGTGCGGTGGTGGTCTTCCCCGCACCGAACGCGCCGTTGATCCAGACGACGGTCACAGTTCCCCCTCTTCTGTTTGGCCCCCTGTGGCTTGCCCGCTCCACCCTGCCACGGAAACCAGTTCGCGTTGAGGGCGTGCGAACGTGACGGCGCCGGCGCGGTGAGCCTGGGGCGGCCCGTCAGCCGTTCTGTCCCAGGGCGTCGTCGTCGACGGCCAGGCTGTCGCTGGCGACGGTGTGATCGAGCGCGCTGAGGGTGTCGCCGACGTTCAGTCCGTCGAGGTCCTCGGCGCCCAGGCCGTGCGAGGGGGTGATCGCCGCGACGACGAAGCCGGTGGCGAGGGAGGCGATGGCGAGCATGCTGCGCTTCTTCATGTGCGGATCAACTGCGCGGACACGCGCGGGGTCACGCCTGATCCACCTGATCCGCCCGATCCGCCCGATCTGCCGGACCCGCCTGATCCGCCTGATCCGCCTGATCTGCCGAATCCGCCCGATCCGCCTGATGCGGTAATCCGTTCGCGCCAGAAAGAGGCCCGCGGTGAGAATGCGGTGATCACCCGTTCCGTGAGGAGCCTTTGTCATGTGCGGTCCGCAGCACGCCCGCGCCGGCCTGGAAGGGCTCGTCACCGGCGACGCCTTCGGCGACAGCTGGTTCACCCGCTCCGACGAGCCCGCCGAGGCGCTGTGGGCGGCTCGTGAGCTGCGTCCGGCGCCCTGGCTGTGGACGGACGACTCGGCGATGGCGTTCGTCCTGTTCGCCCATCTCATGAGGCACGGGGAGGTACGTCCGGACGACCTCGCGCGGGAGTTCGCCGCCGAGTACGGCCGCGACCCGGGCCGCAAGTACGGCCCGTCCATGCACGGAGTGCTCCGACGCGTCGCCGACGGCGAGGACCACCGGGCAGTGACGACCGGGCAGTTCGGCGGCCAGGGCTCCTACGGCAACGGCGCGGCGATGCGGGTCGCTCCTCTGGGAGCCTGGTTCCGCGACGACCTGGCGGCGGTCCGGGAGCAGGCCCGCCTGTCGGCGCTGGCCACGCACGCGCACCCCGAGGCGGTCGCGGGCGCGGTGGCGGTGGCGGTCGCCGCCGCGCTCGCAGCCGCGGGCGAGGGCGCGCAAGCCCCGGCACGGGAGGCCTTCCTGCGGGAGGTCGCCGCGCACGTGCCGGACGGCGACGTGCGCTCCGGACTGCTGGTGGCGGCGAGTCTGCCCGGGCACACCTCGGTGCGCCATGCCGCGTCCGTGCTGGGTTCGGGAACGCTGATCTCGGCTCCGGACACGGTGCCGTTCGCCCTCTGGTCCGCGGCGGGGCACCTGGACGACCTCACGGAGGCCCTGTGGCAGACCGTGGGCGGCTGGGGCGACCGCGACACGACCTGCGCCATCGCCGGAGGCGTGGTCGCCGCCCGCACCGGAACGGGAGCCGTCCCGTCCGCCTGGCGTCACGCCCAGGAGCCCATCCCCGCCTGGAGCGGCTGGACCGCCCCCGCCGCACCGGCCCCGACGGCCGACTGACCCCGGTCCCGGACAGCCGACTGACCCCGGTCCCGAACGGCCCCCGGTTCCGGCCCACCCCCGTTTCCAGGGGTGGGCCGGAACGTTCCTTCCGGGGTTCTTCAGACTCCTGCCGCAGGTCCTCTCGCCAGCGCGGCCGCGGCCGCTCCCACGAGTCCCGCGTCGGTGCCCATCTGTGCGGCCGTCACCGTCAGCCGCTGCACGAAGGAGAGAGTCGCGTAGTCACGGAGGGCTCGGCGCAGGGGGGCGAAGAGGATCTCGCCCGCTTTGCCCACGCCGCCGCCGATCACCGCGATGTCGATCTCGACCAGGGTCGCCGTCGCGGCGATGCCGGCGGCCAGCGCCTGGGCGGCCCGTTCGAAGGAGGCCAGGGCGACCGGGTCGCCCGCACGGGCGGCGGCGGCCACCGCGGCCGCCGAGGCGTCGCCGGCGGGCCCTGGCAGCCAGCCGTTCTCCAGCGCGCGGCGGGCGATGTTGGGACCGCTGGCGATGCGTTCCACGCAGCCGCGCGCCCCGCACGGGCACGGATCGCCGTCGAGGTCGACGCTGATGTGGCCGATGTGGCCCGCGTTGCCGGTGGGGCCGGGATGGAGCCGGCCGCCGAGGACCAGGCCGCCGCCGACGCCGGTGGACACCACCATGCACAGCGCGTTGTCATGGCCGCGAGCCGCGCCCTGCCAGTGCTCGGCCGCCGTGATCGCCACGCCGTCGCCGATCAGCTCGACCGGGAGGTTCCCGGTCGCCGACCGGACCCGGTCGACCAGCGGATACGCCCGCCAGCCGGGCACGTTCACCGGGCTGACCGTGCCGGCGGAGGCGTCCACCGGACCGGCGCTGCCGATGCCGACGGCGTGGACACGCTCCCACAGCGGCGACCCGGACAACTCCCCCAGCACCTCCTCGACGGCCCGCATGACGGTGTCGCCGTCCTCCCGGGCGGGCGTGGGGCGCTGCGCGCGGGCCAGGATCGTGCCGTCGCCGTCCACCAGCGCTCCGGCGATCTTGGTGCCGCCGATGTCGAGCGCAGCCACTAGGTCGGTGTGCATCAGTCTGGTTTCTCCCCGTCCACCGTGAAAATGGGCTGGCCGGTCCAGCGGTTGGGGGACGCGGGCCGGATTGCGGTGGACAGTCTCTCCCGCATCTGACAACGTTGTCCAGGCTCTATGCTCGACGCCACATCCTCATACAAACCCTGGGGCACCGCATCCCCGTCCGCGAGATCGACCGGACGGCGAGCATGCCGACCTCCCGCGGACGACAGGACAGGACACAGCATCGTGCCGGAGACGCAGCGCCGCCCCGAGAGCCGTTACGGCAACCGTCCCACGATGAAGGACGTCGCCGCGCGGGCCGGAGTCGGCCTCAAGACCGTGTCCCGCGTGGTCAACGGCGAGCCGGGGGTCACGCCCGAGACGGAACGCCGGGTCCAGGAGTCCATCGACGCGCTCGGCTTCCGCCGCAACGACAGCGCCCGGGTGCTGCGCAAGGGCCGCACCGCCACCATCGGCCTGGTCCTGGAGGACCTCGCCGACCCGTTCTACGGGCCGCTCAGCCGGGCGGTGGAGGAGGTGGCCCGCGCGCACGGCGCGCTGCTCATCAACGGCTCCAGCGCCGAGGACCCGGAGCGCGAGCAGGAGCTGGCGCTGGCGCTGTGCGCGCGCCGGGTGGACGGCCTGGTGGTGATCCCGGCCGGTGACGACCACCGGTATCTGGAGCCCGAGGTCAGGGCCGGGGTCGCGACGGTCTTCGTGGACCGCCCAGCCGGGCGCATCGACGCCGACTGCGTGCTGTCGGACAACTTCGGCGGCGCCCGCGCGGGCGTCGCCCACCTCGTCGCCCAGGGGCACCGCCGGATCGGCTTCATCGGCGACATGCCCCGCATCCACACCGCCGCGGAGCGCCTGCGCGGCTACCGCGCGGCGATGGAGGACGCGGGGATACCCGTGGCGGACGCATGGATGTCCCTGGGCGCCACCGACCCGGCACGGGTGCGCCGCGCGGCCGAGGAGATGCTGTCGGGGGCGGCGCCCGTCACGGCGGTCTTCTCGGGGAACAACCGGGTGACGGTCACCGTGATCCGGGTCCTTGCGGAGCAGGTCCGCCGGACCGCCCTGGTGGCCTTCGACGACCTGGAACTCGCCGACCTGCTCCAGCCGGGGGTCACCGTCGTCGCGCAGGACGCGGCCGCGCTCGGCCGGACCGCCGCAGAGCGGCTGTTCCGGCAGCTGGACGGCACGCTGCTCGCCCCCGAACGGATCGAACTGCCGACCCGGCTGATCACCCGCGGCTCGGGCGAACTGCCGCCGGCGGACTGAGCCGGCCGTGGACGCCCGCGACGAGCACCGCACACTGGAGGCGCTGGGCCTGGCCGACGCGCCCCGCGATCATCCGCTGAGCTACCCCGGCGCCTGGCCGAGCGGCTCCGGGCTGCTCGACGGCGACGAGCTGCTGCCGCTGGACCGCCTCACGCATCCCGGCCGGACCCCGGTGGTGGCCGTCGGCTCCAACGCCAGCCCGGCCCAACTCCGGCACAAGATGGCCGAGTCCGGCGCCGTCTCGCCCATCCCGATGGTGCGCGCACGCGTGACGGGCATCGACGTGGGCGTGTCGGCGCACATCAGCCGCCTCGGCTACGTCTCCGCCTCGCCCGTCAACGCACCGGGCGCCGCGCGGCAGTTGTTCGTCATCTGGCTGGACGCGGACCAACTCGCCACGCTGGACGCCACGGAGCCGAACTACGATCGGGTCCTGTTGCCCGCGCCGGGGTTCCGGGTCGAGCTGGAGAACGGCGAGGCACTTCTCGATACCTTCGCATACGTGAATCACCACGGGGTTCTGCACGACGGTTCGGGCACCCCGCGCGGCCATCCCGGCCAGCGCGCCCTGCTCTCCGAACTCCTCTCGGGATCGCGGACGTTGAGGAAGCTGTTCGGCGAGACGCCCGAGGAGTTCTGCCGTCGGGCCCGGGCCGACGCACGGCTGTGCGAGCAGGGCACGCGATTGTTCACGGAGGAGAATCTGGTGACCGTCTCCGGCCTGGAACATCTGCGCGTCCGTTAGTGTGACCGTACGGCGTCGCGTGTCGGTCACCGACCGGGTGAGGCATGGAGGCGCCCGTGAGATTGCCCAGCGGAGGCATTCCACACATGTCAGTCGAGCTGAACCACACCATCGTCCACTCCCGTGACAACCGGGAGTCGGCCGCATTCCTCGCCCACATCCTGGGACTCGAAGTCGGAGCCGAGTGGGGCCCGTTCGTTCCCGTCGACACGAGCAACAAGGTCACCCTGGACTTCGCCACCGTCCCGGCGGAGTCCATCGTCATGCAGCACTACGCCTTCCTCGTCTCCGACGAGGAGTTCGACGCCGCTCTGGACCGGATCGAGCGCGCCGGGATCACGTACTTCGCGGATCCGCACGGCAGGCAGCCGGGTGAGATCAACCATCACCACGGCGGCCGGGGCCTGTACTTCATGGATCCTTCGGGCCACGGGATGGAGATCATCACCGCCCCGTACGCCGTTCCCGCATCGCAGCCAACGCAGCAGACGCAGCAGACGCAGCAGATGCAGCAGACGCAGCAGCAGTAACGGGTTTGGGCAGCAGTGGCGGTGAGCGGTGGCCGTCGCCGGAGCGGGTGACCGGCCGGGGGTGCGCGCCCCCGGCCGGTCACCCGCTCACCCGCTCACGACCGCCCGCCCGGTCTCGTCCCTCACGACGACGCCGAAGCCGTCAGGTCTCCGCGGCGCGGTGCGGCGAAGCCCTCCAGGGCGGTCCGGGACAGTCCGGTCGCAGCGGTCACCTCGGCGAGGTCGAGGGCGCCGCAGTCGAGGCCGCGCAGCAGATAGCCGCCGAGGGCCTTGGCGGTCGCCGGTTCGTCCATGACGTCGCCGCCGGCCCGGTGGGCGTAGCGGGACAGGCGCTCGGCGGCCTGCGCGAAACCCTCGCGGTAGAAGGCGAAGACGGCCGCGTAGCGGGTGGGGAGGTGGCCGGGGTGCATGTCCCAGCCCTGGTAGTAGGCGCGGGCGAGAGCGCGGCGGGTGAGGCCGTAGTGGAGCCGCCAGGCGTCGTGCACCTTCGCGGTCGGGCCGACGGGCAGGACGTTCGTGGAGCCGTCGCAGACCCGTACACCGGTGCCGGCCGCGGCGACCTGCATGACCGCCTTGGCATGGTCGGCGGCCGGGTGGTCGGCGGCCTGGTGGGCGGCGGACACGCCCAGGCAGGCGCTGTAGTCGAAGGTGCCGTAGTGCAGGCCGGTGGCCCGCCCCTCGGCCGCCTGGATCATGCGGGCGACGGTCGCGGTGCCGTCGGCGGCGAGGATCGCCTGGCTGGTCTCGATCTGGATCTCGAAGCCGATCCGTCCGGCGTCCAGCCCGCGCGCCTCCTCGAAGGCCTCCAGCAGCCGGACCATCGCCGTGACCTGCTCGGGGTAGGTGACCTTCGGCAGGGTGAGGACCAGGCCGTCGGGCAGGCCGCCGGCCTCCGTCAGAGCGGTGAGGAAGACGTCGAGCGTGCGGATGCCCCGGTCGCGCACGGCGGCCTCCATGCACTTCATGCGGATGCCCATGTAGGGGGCGGCTGCGCCCTTGGCGCAGGCCTCGGCGATCAGCCGGGCCGCCCGGGCGGCGGCCGCGTCCTCCTCCGCGTCGGGGCGGGGGCCGTAGCCGTCCTCGAAGTCGACGCGGAGGTCCTCCACCGGCTCGCGCTCCAGTTTGGCCCGCACGCGCGTGTACACGGGCTCGGCGAGTTCGTCGGACAGGCCGAGGCAGGCGGCGAAGGAGGCCGCGTCGGGGGCGTGCTCGTCGAGGGCCGCGAGGGCCCGGTCGCCCCAGCTGCGGATCGTGTCGGCGTCGAAGACGTCGCCGGGTACGTAGACGGTGTGGACGGGCTGACGGGTGCCCGGGTCTCCGGGGTAGCGGCGGTCCAGTTCGGCGTCGACCGGGGCGAGGGAGGCGCTGATCCCCTCGCTGACGGCGCCCGCGAGACTCGTTGCCACCGTCTCCTGCTGGCCCTGACCCATGCCACACCCTCCTGTTTTCCACTGTACGGAATCAACAATCCGCAAAGCGAAGTTATCCGTGCGGCTTCCGGCAGGTCAACACCCTGTCCACGGCCTGGCCCCTTCCGTTCACCGCCGCACCCATGCCCTCTTCCGCACAGGGGTTCTCCCCTTCATCCTGACTCACGAGACGAGGGGGAACACATGACCGGCAGGAGTGGGCCGAACCGGCGGGCGGGGCTGAGAACCCTGCTGGCGGCCGCGGCCGCCGTCCCGTTGCTCGGCATGGTGGGATCGTCGGCCGGACGACAGGAGAGCCGGTCGCACGGGACGGTCCCGCCCGTGCCCGCGCCCCCGCTGGAGGTCATGACATTCAACCTCCGCTTCGCGTCCCGCAAGAAGCCCAACAGCTGGGCGGTCCGCCGGCCCGTGATGGGCGCGCTGCTGCATCGGGCGGCCCCGCACGTCATCGGCACCCAGGAGGGCCGGCCGCAGCAGCTGCGCGACATCGAGGCCGATCTCGGGCCGCACTACGACTGGATCGGCACCAGCCGTGCCGCGGGCGACGACGAGGCGGTGGCCGTCTTCTACGACACGCGCCGGCTCGTCCCGGCCGCGTACGAGCATTTCTGGCTCTCCGACACCCCGGGAGTGCGCGGCTCCAACACCTGGGGCGGAGGCCATCCCCGCATGGTCACCTGGGTCCGCTTCCGTGATCTGCGGGCGGCGGGGCGGGAGTTCCTCGTCCTCAACACCCACCTCGACAACGCGAGCCAGTACGCGCGCGTGCGCGCCGCCGACCTGATCGCCGCGCGGATCGCCCGGTTCGATCCCGCGCTGCCGCTGCTGCTGACCGGCGACTTCAACTCCGCCGCCCACGGCAGCGCGGTCTACGACACGCTGCTCGCCACCGGCCTGGTGGACACCTGGGACACGGCACGCGCGCGTGGCGGCGCATACGGGACGTTCCACGGGTACAGGCCGCTGATTCCGGGCGGGGAACGCATCGACTGGATTCTGGCGACGCCCGGCGTCAGGGTCCACCGGGAGTGGACCGACACGTTCGCCGTCGACGGCCAGTACCCGAGCGACCATCTGCCGGTGCAGGCGTCGTTGAGCCTGTGACGAGCCGAGGCCCCCGTGACCTGCGCGGTCACGGGGGCCTCGGGCAGTTCTGCGACTGCTGGGGGGATCAGCCCTTGCGGGTGTTGATCTCCTCGGTGAGCTGCGGGACGACGTCGAACAGGTCGCCCACGACGCCGTAGTCGACCAGGTCGAAGATCGGGGCCTCGGCGTCCTTGTTGACGGCGACGATCGTCTTCGAGGTCTGCATGCCGGCCCGGTGCTGGATGGCGCCGGAGATGCCGTTGGCGATGTAGAGCTGCGGCGAGACCGACTTGCCGGTCTGGCCCACCTGGTTGGTGTGCGGGTACCAGCCGGCGTCGACGGCCGCGCGGGAGGCGCCGACGGCCGCGCCGAGGGAGTCCGCGAGGGCCTCGATGAGCGCGAAGTTCTCGGCGCCGTTGACGCCACGGCCGCCGGAGACCACGATCGCGGCCTCGGTCAGCTCCGGGCGGCCGGTCGACTCGCGCGGCGTGCGGCCGGTGACCTTGGTGCCGGTGGCCTGCGCGGAGAAGGTCACCGCGAGGGCCTCGACCGCGCCGGCGGCCGGGGCGGCCTCGACGGCGGCCGAGTTCGGCTTGACGGTGATGACCGGGGTGCCCTTGGAGACACGGGACTTGGTGGTGAAGGACGCGGCGAACACCGACTGGGTGGCCACCGGGCCCTCGGCGCCGGCCTCGAGGTCGGTGGCGTCGGTGATGACGCCGGAGCCGATGCGCAGCGCCAGACGCGCGGCGATCTCCTTGCCCTCCGCGGAGGACGGGACGAGGACGGCGGCCGGGGAGACCGACTCGACGGCGGCCTGGAGCGCGTCCACCTTCGGTACGACGAGGTAGTCGGCGTACTCGGAGGCGTCGTGCGTGAGGACCTTGACGGCGCCGTGCTCGGCCAGCGCGGCCGCGGTGTTCTCGGCGCCCGCGCCGAGCGCGACGGCGACCGGCTCGCCGATGCGGCGGGCGAGCGTCAGCAGCTCCAGGGTGGGCTTGCGGACGGCGCCGTCCACGTGGTCGACGTAGACGAGGACTTCAGCCATGGGATTTGCTCTCCTGCGAAACGAAGTTGAGGGGCGGTCGGCGTGGGGCCTTTAGATGAACTTCTGGCCCGCGAGGAACTCGGCGAGCTGCTTGCCGCCCTCGCCCTCGTCCTTGACGATCGTGCCCGCGGTGCGGGCGGGACGCTCGGTCGCGGAGTCGACCTTGGTCCACGCACCCTCCAGGCCGACCTCCCCGGCCTCCAGGTCCAGGTCCGACAGGTCCCAGGACTCCACCGGCTTCTTCTTGGCGGCCATGATGCCCTTGAAGGACGGGTAACGCGCCTCGCCGGACTGGTCGGTGACCGACACGACGGCCGGCAGGGAGGCCTCCAGGTTCTCGGAGGCGGCGTCGCCGTCGCGGCGGCCCTTGACCGTGCCGTTCTCGACCGAGACCTCGGAGAGCAGGGTGACCTGCGGGACGCCCAGGCGCTCGGCCAGCAGGGCCGGGACGACGCCCATGGTGCCGTCGGTGGAGGCGAGACCGGAGATGACCAGGTCGTAGCCGGCCTTCTCGATCGCCTTGGCGAGCACCAGGGAGGTGCCGATGACGTCGGTGCCGTGCAGGTCGTCGTCCTCGACGTGGATCGCCTTGTCGGCGCCCATGGAGAGAGCCTTGCGCAGCGCGTCCTTGGCGTCCTCGGGGCCCACCGTCAGGACGGTGATCTCCACGTCGTCGTCGGAGTTCTCGGAGATCTGCAGCGCCTGCTCGACCGCGTACTCGTCGAGCTCGGAGAGCAGACCGTCCACGTCGTCCCGGTCGACGGTCAGGTCATCGGCGAAGTGCCGGTCGCCGGTGGCGTCGGGCACGTACTTCACAGTGACAACGATCCTCAAGCTCACGCCGGCTCTCCTACTGCATCGTCAGTTCTGGCTGCCTTCTTCCAGGCAGCATAGGCGTCTCAAGCGGCCGATCCCGGTTGGGGCGGCCCGCGCTCCGACCGAAATATTACTCGCCAGTACACCCAGTTCGTTCCCGCTAAGCAAGCGCTTTGAACTGTGACCTGTGCAACGCAGCGTAATCGGAACCCGACGACCGCGCAGGACAGCCGCCCAGTGATCAATCCCGCAGAGCCGTGAAACGCCCCTGGTGGTACAGCAGCGGACGGCCCGGGCCCGCCGGGTCGCCGAGGAGCACCTCGGCCAGCACGATGCGATGGTCCCCCGCGGGCACGCGCGCGACGACGCGGCACACCAGCCAGGCAAGCACGTCGTCCAGGACGGGAACCCCCTGCGGTCCCTCATGCCACACGGTCGGCGCGCCGAAGCGGTCGGCGCCGCTGCGGGCGAAGGTGGCGGCCAGCGCCTGCTGGTGCTCGCCGAGTATGTGGACGCCCACGTACTCCGCCCGCGACACCGCGGGCCAGCTGGAGGCCCCCGTGCCGATGCCGAAGGAGAGCATCGGGGGCTCCGCGGACACGGAACTGAGAGAGGTGGCGGTGAAACCGACCGGGCCGGTCTCGCCCGGGGCGGTGATCACGGCGACTCCGGCCGCGTGCCGCCTGAAGACGGAGCGCAGGAGATCGGGAGAGGCGACCCGGGGGAGACCGAGGTCGGGCGTGGCCGTCATGAAGTCGTCCTTCTGCGGGAAGTGGCGGGTCGGGCCGTGGGCGCTCAACGGACCGGACAGCGCGCGCTCGCGGTACGGAGCAGGTCCACGTGGACCCGTCCGTGGAGAAGGAGTTCCTCAGGCATACGGTCAGGCTGACGACGGCGGGCACGCACAGTCAAGTCCGTCCCGGCAACTGGGAGATGCCTCACCGTTCCCCGCCCGCAGGTCACACCGCCTCCCCCAGCGCCGCGATGACGTCGGCCCTGCGGGGCTGACCGGTGGCGCGCCGGACGATCCGGCCGTCGGCGTCCAGGACCAGCACGGTCGGCGTCTTGAGGATGTCGAGTTCACGGACGAGGTCCAGCCGCGCCTCGGCGTCGATCTCGATGTGGGCGACTCCGGGCACCACGCCGGCCACCTCGCCGAGCACCCTGCGGGTCGCCCGGCACGGCGCGCAGAAGGCGCTGGAGAACTGCACGAGCGTGGCCCGTTCGCCGAGTGCGCCGCCGAGCCGGTCCGCTCCCAGCCGCCTGCCGTCGTCCCGCCCGCGCACCCGCACTCTCCCGCTCCGCCGCCGATGCAGCACTCCGTAGACGCTCGCCGCCGCGAGCACCGCCACGCACACCATCAGTCCGGTCATCGGCTGTTGCAGCGTTCACGAGACTGCAAAGATTCCCGGCCGCGGGAATCCTGCCCGATGCGGAATGCTTGATTCATGGACATCGACGCGAGGGGCCCGCGCTTCGGGGCCGCCGTGACGACCGTGGTGCTCGCGGTCGTTCTGATCACCGGGAACGCCTGGCTGCTGGCCTGGCAGACGCTGGCGTTCGCACTGGGCGCGGCGGGCGGCGTGGGACGTTCGCCGTACGGCTGGCTGTTCCGCCGTGCGGTACGGCCGCGGCTCGGGCCGCCGACCGCGTTCGAGGCCCCGGAGCCGCCGCGGTTCGCGCAGGCCGTGGGACTGCTGTTCGCGGGCCTCGGCCTCGTCGGCCTCACCCTGGGCCCCGGCTGGCTCGGCCTCGCGGCGACGGGAGCCGCGCTGGCCGCCGCGTTCCTCAATGCCGCCTTCGGGTACTGCCTCGGATGCGAGATGTACCTGCTCGTACGGCGCGTCGCGGTTCGGGTGGAGTAAAGGCCACTTAAAAGGCCGAGGTGGATCAAGGGGAGGGAAGTGACGAGGATCTCGCCGCCGCCGGGCACCAGGGCTGGCTCCCCGGCCGTTCTTCGGGCACGATCTGCGAGATGCCGTAAACCTACGGCTGCGTAACTTTGCCGCCGGGAGGCATCCCCGGCAAAGAGAAGGAAGGGTTCGCCCCGCCCATGGCAGAGCTTGTCTACCGCCCCGTCGTCGGCCTAGCCCAGACCTTGTTCAAGGCCTGGGACCTCAAGATCGACTGCAAGGGGTCGGAGAACATCCCGCGCTCAGGTGGTGCCGTGCTGGTGAGCAATCACATCAGCTACCTCGACTTCATCTTCGACGGTCTGGCCGCACTCCCGCAGAAACGTCTCGTTCGTTTCATGGCGAAGGAGTCCGTGTTCCGCCACCGGATCTCGGGTCCGCTGATGCGCGGCATGAAGCACATCCCGGTGGACCGCAACCAGGGCGAGACGGCCTACGCGCACGCGCTGGAGTCGCTGCGCTCGGGCGAGATCGTCGGGGTCTTCCCCGAGGCCACCATCTCGCAGTCGTTCACGCTGAAGAGCTTCAAGTCGGGCGCGGCCCGCATGGCCCAGGAGGCGGGCGTCCCGCTGATCCCGGTGGCCCTGTGGGGTACGCAGCGCCTGTGGACCAAGGGCCACCCGCGCAACTTCAAGCGCAGCCACACCCCGATCACCATCCGCGTGGGCGAGGCCATGGAGGCCTCGCGCGACAAGTACGCGGGGGCCATCACCCGGCAGCTGCGCGAGCGTGTCCAGGAGCTGCTGGAGGCCGCCCAGCGCGCCTACCCCGTGCGCCCCAAGGACGCGAGCGACACCTGGTGGATGCCGGCCCACCTCGGCGGCACCGCGCCCACGCCGGAGCAGGTGCGCGAGGCCGAGGCGCGCTGACGTCCTCCTGGGCGCCCCCGGTCGGCCGGGGGCGGGCCCGAGCGGGACGGGCCGCCCCGCGGGGCGCGTGCTCACAGCGCCGACGGCAGCGTGCGCCAGAGGGACGGACGGTCGCGGGCGGCCTTGAGCGCGCTCAGGACCGCCGGATGCGGCGCCGCGTACAGCACCGGGTGGTCCGACTCGCCCGCCGCGGGGTCGGGCACGAAGGCCAGGCGTTCGCCGGCCAGGGAGAACCGCGCGTCCACGCCCGGTTTGTTGCCGCGCGGGTCCTGGCGGTGCCAGGCCCCGCCGAAGCGCACGGCGACCAGTCCGTGCAGGGCGTGCCCGTCGCCCGCGTCGTGCGCGAACCGCTGGTAGCACAGCGCCGTCGGAATGTCCTCGGCCCGCAGCAGCGCGGCCAGGGCATGGGCCTTGGCGTGGCAGATGCCCGTCGCCTTCTCCAGCACGTCCGAGGCGCGCCAGGTCACGCGCGGGTCGCCGGCGTCCTGCGAGTGGGTGACGGCGTCGCGGACGTACTCGAACGCCAGCCTTGCATAGGCATACGAGTCCTCCGCCTTTCTCGCGAGCCGTGCCGCCGTGGCGCACACCAGCGGATGGCGATGGTCGATGACCTCGTCGGCGGCCAGATACGCAGACAGGTCGGGGTTCTCCTGGATCAGCTCCATGAGCACGGAGCATAGGAAAACGATCACCCGAACGTCAATGACTTTTCAGGTGACCGTATACCTATGCAGTTACCTCTGCATCTCGCGCACCGGTTGCGCTGTCGCTCCGGCACGGCAGCGGTCTAGCGCGCCATCTCCTCCTTGACCGCCGCCACGAACGAATCCACGTCCTCCTCGGTCGTGTCGAACGCGCACATCCAGCGCACGACGCCCGCCGCCTCGTCCCAGAAATAGAACCGGAACCGCTGCTGCAGGCGCTCGCTCACGTCGTGCGGAAGCCGGGCGAAGACGCCGTTGGCCTGCACCGGGTAAAGGATCTCCACGCCGTGCACGGCGCGCACGCCCTCCGCCAGCCGCTGGGCCATCTCGTTGGCGTGACGGGCGTTGCGCAGCCACAGGTCCTTGGCGAGCAGTGCCTCCAACTGCACCGACACGAAGCGCATCTTGGAGGCGAGCTGCATGGACAGCTTGCGCAGATGCTTCATGTGACTGACGGCGTCCCGGTTGATCACGACGACCGCCTCACCGAAGAGCGCGCCGTTCTTCGTCCCGCCGAGGGAGAGGATGTCGACGCCCACGGCGTTGGTGAACGCCCGCATCGGGACGTCCAGCGAGGCCGCCGCGTTGGATATCCGCGAGCCGTCCAGGTGGACCTTCATACCGCGCGCGTGGGCGTGGTCGCAGATCGCCCGGATCTCCTCCGGCGTGTAGAGCGTGCCGAGCTCCGTGCTCTGGGTGATCGAGACGGCCTGCGGCATCGCGCGGTGCTCGTCCTCCCACCCCCACGCCTGCCGGTCGATCAGCTCGGGCGTGAGCTTGCCGTCGGGCGTGGGGACGGTGAGCAGCTTCAGACCGCCCATGCGCTCGGGCGCGCCGCCTTCGTCCACGTTGATGTGGGCGCTCTCGGCGCAGATCACCGCGCCCCAGCGGTCGGTGACCGCCTGGAGCGCGACGACGTTCGCGCCGGTGCCGTTGAAGACCGGGAAGGCCTCCGCCGTCGACCCGAAGTGGCTGCGGACGATTCCCTGGAGGTTCTCGGTGTAGTCGTCCTCCCCGTACGCCACCTGATGGCCGCCGTTGGCCACGGCCAGGGCCGCCAGCACCTCCGGGTGCACCCCGGCGTAGTTGTCGCTGGCGAAGCCGCGGACCTCGGGGTCGTGATGGCGTCGGGCGTCGGTCTTCGGAGGGTTCACGGCTGCTCGGTGAGCCACAGACGCTGTCCGTTCACTTCGGTGGCGGGCTTCTCCCAGACCCCGGCGATGGCCTCGGCCAGGTCCTTGACGTCCGTGAAACCCGCGAACTTCGCGTTGGGGCGGTCGGCGCGCATCGCCTCGTGCACCAGCGCCTTCACCACCAGGATCGCAGCCGCGGAGGTCGGGCCCTCGGCGCCCCCCGCCTTGCGGAAGGCGTCGGCGAGCGCCAGGGTCCAGGCCTCGGCGGCGGCCTTGGCGGCGGCGTACGCGGCGTTGCTCGCGGAGGGCTTCGTGGCGCCGGCGGCGCTGATCAGCACGTACCGGCCGCGCTCGCTGCGCTGGAGGCCCTCGAAGAAGGCGAGCGAGGTGTGCTGCACGGTCTTGATCAGCAACAGTTCCAGGAAGTCCCAGTCGTCCAGGCTGGTCTTGATGAACGTCTCGCTGCCGCGCCAGCCTCCGACGAGGTGGACCACGCCGTCGACGCGGCCGAAGTCCTTCTCGACGCGGAGCGCCCAGTCACGGGTCGAGTCCAGGTCGAGCAGGTCGACCGGCTCACCGATGACGCTGGCGCCCCCGGCCCCGTAGCGGGCCGCGTCGACGGCCTCCGCCAGACGCTCCGGGTCGTTGTCCGCGCCGACGACGGTCGCGCCGGCCTCGGCAAGCCTGAGCAGTGCCGCCCGGCCCGCGGGTCCGCCCGCGCCGGCCACCGCGATCACCGCACCGCTGAGAGCCCCGTTCCCCATGTTCCTCGCCTCCTGAGCAGTGTTCTCGGTACGCAGGTCGCTCACGCGGCGATCCGCTCGGCGCTGTCCGCCGTGATGCCCCGGGTCGAGGCGATCACGCTCTTCAGCTTCTTGGACAGTGCCTCAAAGAACATGCTCAGCGGAAACTCGTCCGGAAGCACGTCGTCCACGAGTTTGCGCGGCGGCTGGGTCAGGTCCAGGGCGTCGGGACCCTTGGCCCACTTGGAACCCGGGTGCGGTGCGAGGTAGGTCGAGACCAGCTCGTAGCCCGCGAACCAGTGGACGAGCTTGGGGCGGTCGATGCCGTCCCGGTAGAGCTGCTCGATGTCGGCGCAGAGCTGGTTGGTGACCTGCGGGGCGCGTTGCCAGTCGATGTGCAGCTTGTTGTCGGTCCAGCGGACGACGTCGTGCTTGTGCAGGTACGCGAAGAGCAGCTGCCCGCCGAGGCCGTCGTAGTTGCGCACGCGCTCACCGGTGACGGGGAAGCGGAACATGCGGTCGAAGAGGACCGCGTACTGCACGTCACGGGCCTGCGGGACACCGTCGTCCTGCAGCTTCACGGCCTCCTTGAAGGCGGTGAGGTCGCAGCGCAGCTCCTCCAGGCCGTACATCCAGAACGGCTGACGCTGCTTGATCATGAACGGGTCGAACGGCAGGTCGCCGTGGCTGTGGGTGCGGTCGTGGACCATGTCCCAGAGCACGAAGGCCTCTTCGCAGCGCTTCTGGTCGTGGACCATGGCGGCGATGTCCTCGGGCAGCTCCAGGCCCAGCACGTCGACGGCGGCGTCGGTCACACGGCGGAAGCGCGCCGCCTCGCGGTCGCAGAAGATGCCGCCCCAGGAGAAACGTTCCGGCGCTTCGCGGACGGCGATGGTCTCCGGGAAGAGGACGGCCGAGTTGGTGTCGTAACCGGCCGTGAAGTCCTCGAAGGTGATGCCGCAGAACAGCGGGTTGTCGTAGCGGGTGCGCTCCAGCTCGGCCAGCCAGTCCGGCCAGACCATGCGCAGCACGACCGCCTCCAGGTTGCGGTCCGGGTTGCCGTTCTGCGTGTACATCGGGAAGACGACCAGGTGCTGCAGGCCGTCCGCGCGGTTCGCGGCGGGCTGGAAGGCCAGCAGCGAGTCGAGGAAGTCCGGCACCTCGAAGCCGCCGTCGGCCCAGACCCGCAGGTCCTTCGCCAGGGCGCGGTGGTAGTCGGCGTCGTGCGGGAGCAGCGGGGAGAGCTCCTCGACGGCCTCGATCACCCGCTGTACGGCGTGCTCGGCGTCCGTGCGCGCCGGCGCGCCCTCGGCCGTGAAGTCGATCGATCCGTCCTTCGCCTGCCAGGGCCGGATTCCCTCCACGGCATCCTTGAGCACGCGCCACGCCGGGTGCTCCACCACCCTGGGCGTCGGAGGCATCCGATCCTCCGTAGCTGCCTGCACAAGAATTTCCGTCATGTCCCATCCTCCACTGGAGAACCTCGCGTCCGCACACCGTATGCATACGAGGTTTCCTCCAGCAAGTGGACCTTCGGGAAATTATCCTGCGTGTTCGCATCTTCACCGCACTTTTTCCTGCCGGACACCGGAAGAGCGACGCTTCCGCGTGGGCAGGGCGGGTAGGGAACTCCGAGGACGCACGCCTGTCCTGGCCGGCCCGCGGCCGTCGGCTCACGTGCTCCCCCGGCCCCGCCGTCGACGGAAACGAGTCGCGCCTTGAACTTCCTCACCATCGGTCACCGCGGAGTGATGGGCGTCGAGCCCGAGAACACGCTGCGCTCCTTCGTCGCCGCCGAGCAGGCCGGCCTCGACGTCATCGAACTCGATCTGCACCTGAGCAAGGACGGCGCGCTCGTGGTCATGCACGACCCCGACGTGGACCGCACGACCGACGGCGCCGGGGCCATCGCCGACCGGACCCTCGCGGAGCTGCGGACCCTCGACGCGGGGCGCGGGGAGCGCGTGCCCGTCTTCGAGGAGGTCCTGGACGCGGTGCGCACGCCGCTGCAGGCCGAGATCAAGGACGTCCGGGCGGCGCGGGCGCTGGCCGAGGTGATGCAGGCACGGGACCTGTTGGGGCGGGTGGAGGTGTCCTCCTTCCACGACGAGGCCGTCGCGGAGATCGGGCGGCTGGTCCCCGGGGTGCGCACCGCGCTCATCGGCAGCCGGTACGGCCTCGACATCGTGGACCGGGCGGTGACCGCCGGCGCCGCCACGCTCTGCCTCAACCTCAGGCGCCTCACCCTGGAGATCGTCGAGGAGGCCCGCGAACGCGACCTGCGGATCATCGGCTGGGTGGTCAACACCCAGGACCAGCTGCGGCTCGCCCGCGCCTTCGCACTCGACGGCGCGACGACCGACTACCCGGAGATCAGGCGCACCGGCCGCTTCACGGCCTAGGCCTGTCGTTTGGATCACCCCGCTCACCGGCATCGACCGGTCCCGCCGACGCCCTGCGACCTGCGACCTGCGACCTGCGACCTGCGACCTGATCCAAACGACAGACCCTGGCCGTGCGGACCGGCGCTCAGGCGAGGTCCTTGATCAGCAGCTCGAACTGCAGGTCGTCGCGCTGCGGGATGCCGAAGCGCTCGTCGCCGTACGGGAAGGGGGTCATCCGTCCCGTACGGCGGTAGCCGCGACGCTCGTACCAGGCGATGAGGTCCTCGCGGACGGAGATCACGGTCATGTGCATCTCGGTGACGCCCCACTCCTCCCGCGCCTCGCGCTCGGCCTGCGCCATGACGGCCTTGCCGAGGCCGGCGCCCTGCGCCGTGGGGCCGACCGCGAACATGCCGAAGTAGGCGTGGTCGCCGCGGTGCTCGAGCTGGCAGCAGGCGACGATCCGGCCGTCCTGCTCGGCGACGAGCAGCCTGGAGTCGGGCGCCTCGACGACCGCGAGCACGCCGTCGGGGTCGGTCCGCTGCCCCTGCAGGATGTCGGCCTCGGTCGTCCACCCGGCCCGGCTGGAGTCACCGCGATAGGCGGACTCGACGAGCCGGACTATGGCGTCGACGTCGGCGGCGGTGGCGTCGCGGAAGGTCAGGTCGGTGGCAGCGGTGTCCATGCGGGCGATCTCCGGTCTCTGACATGTCTGGGGCACCGGTGAGCCTAACTCCGCGCCGGTAGTCTCAGGGTGCATGGTGCATGTACTCAGCAGCAGGACCTTGCTCCGCCCCACCGATCCCGGACGCTCGCGCGCCTTCTACGGAGAGCAGCTGGGGCTGGCCGTCTCCCGTGAGTTCGGCACGGGAGAGGAGCGCGGTGTCGTCTACTTCCTCGGCGGCGGTTTCCTGGAGCTCTCCGGCCGCTCACGGACGCCGATGCCCCCCGACCCCGCGGTACGGCTGTGGCTGCAGGTGCCGGACGTGGCGGCCGCGCATGACGAGCTGCGGGCGAAGGGGGTCGAGATCGTCCGTCCGCCGGTGAAGGAGCCATGGGGGCTGGTCGAGATGTGGATCGCGGATCCGGACGGCACCCCGATCGTGCTGGTGGAGGTGCCCGCGGACCATCCGATGCGGTACCGCCCGGGCATCTGAACCACCGGCCCGGGGCCCGTCCGACGCCGCCCGGGCATCCCACACGCCCGGGCCGCATCCGGCTCATGGAGCGCCGCGGCTCGGGCCGGCCGTGGGTGCGGCCCGACTGCGCGGTGGACGGGCCGCACCGGGGATCTCGGGCTGTGGCGGTCAGCGGATGCCGTCGTCCGGGGCGAGGCTTAGCGTGCTGGAAGGGGTCCCCTTGTCGGAAGGAACGTCATGAAGCTCGACGCGCCCCTGCCAGGCGGGCCCTGCTGGGCCGAGCTCGGGACCCGTGACCTCGAGGAGGCGAAGCGGTTCTACGCGCGGTTGTTCGGTTGGCGCGCACAGACGGACCCGCGGCAGGAGGCGGGCGGCTACACGGTCGCGCACCTCGGCGAGGCCGCCGTCGCCGCGCTCACTCCCCTGCATCAGCAGGCGCAGCCGTGTGCCTGGAGCGTGTCGTTCGCGGTGACCGACGCGGACGTCAGCGCACGGCTGGTGACGGAGGCGGGCGGCAAGGTGCTGGTGGGTCCGATGGACGTCTTCGACATGGGCCGTTTCGTCGTCGCCCTGGATCCGGCCGGCGCCGCGTTCCAGCTGTGGCAGGCGCGCGCGTTCCCGGGCGCCGGGCTGTTCAACGCGCCCGGCTCGCTCGGCTGGGTCGAGCTGCTGACCCGCGATCCGGAGCGGGCGGAGACCTTCTACACCACGGTGTTCGGCTGGACCGTCGGCTCCTCGGAGAACTACGTGCAGTGGGGCGTCGGCGGCGCCGACTTCGGCGGCATGATCACGATGGACGGGAAGTTCCCGCCGGAGGTGCCGCCGCACTGGCTGCCGTACTTCGCGGTGGCCGACGTGGACGCCTCCACGCGGACGGCCGTCGAGGCCGGCGGCGCCGTCCTCGTGGAACCGGCCTCCGTGCCGGACGGTCCGCGGATCGCCGTGCTCCGGGACCCGCCGGGCGCGGCCTTCGGCGTGTACCGCGCGGGCCACGGGGAGTGAACGCCGTGCCGCGGCGGAGTGCGGCGCGCTCGACGACACCGCCGCATGGTGGCGTACGGGGACGCAGCCCCTCCGCGACGGTCCCCTTCGCGACGTACGGTCCCCTTCGCGACGGCCTCGTCGTCACAGCCCCCTTCGTCACAGCCCCCTTCGTGACGGCCTCGTCGTGACGGCCGCCGCGTGACGGCCGCCTCGTGGACGAGACCGCCGCTCAGACCCGCAGTGACCGCATGTGCCCCTCCAGCCGGCTGAGCAACTCGCCCAGCAGATCGGCCAGTTCACCCTGGCTGCCGTCGTCCAGGGCGGACAGGACCGCGCTCTCGTAGGCGAGCTGCTCGGGCATGACGCCGTCCACGAGGTCCCGGCCGGCGTCCGTGAGGCGGAGATGGGCGACCCGGCGGTCGCGGGTGTCGCCGCGGCGTTCCACGAGGCCGCGCTCGGTGAGCTGCTTGAGGCGTTTGGTGACGGCGGCCCCGGAGGAGAAGGTCTCGCGGGCCAGCTCGCCGGGGGTCAGCTCATGGCCGGTGCGGCGCAGCGCGCCGAGCAGGTCGAACTCGGGCCGGCTCAGTCCGACTCCGCGCAGGGGCGCGTCCTCGGCCTGCTGGAGCAGGGCGGCGCAGCGGTTGACCCGGCCGATGATCTCCATGGGGCCGGTGTCCAGGTCGGGCCGCACGGTCTGCCACTGCCGTACGACGGCGGCGACCGTGTCGTTCCTCACCGGCCCGCCGTCCGCGGCCGGCCCGCCGTCCTGGGCCGGCCTGGCGTCCTGGGCCGGCCCGCCGCCCTCGGCCGGGTCGCCGTCCTCGGCCGGGTCGCCGGTGGTGGTCGGGTCGCCGGTGGTGGTCGGGCCGCCGCCCTCGGCCAGGTCACCGGTGATGGTCGGGGCCTCGGCCCGGGGGCGCCGCCTCGGGGCGCTGCCGTCGCCGTCCGCGGAACCCTCCTGTGCCCCGTTCCCGGCCGCCGCCCGTCCCTGCGTCGCCGTCATCGCCGTACGTCCTCCGCTCTCGTACCCGCGTCCCGGTCCAGGAGCAGCCCCTGGCGCCGTACCGTCGCCGCGAGCGTACGGTGTCCCGACTGTTCGGCCGTCACGACCCGCTCCTGGGGCAGGGCACGCTGCCACCACTCGCCGGCCGCGGCGTCTGCGGTGGCGCGGAGATCGACCAGCGCGGTGGCCAGGGCGCGGCGGGCCGCGTCCACGGCTCCGGTGGCGGGATGCGGCTCCGCCAGCAGGCGGGCGGCGTGTTCCCGGGCTCGTTCGACCGCCGTCAGGGCGTTTTCGAGACGGTCGCCGGCCCGGCGGTTGGTGACGGCGATCGCGGCGGCGAAACCGACCACGGCGCCGACGAGGGTGTCCACGAGTCGCTCGGTGATCAGTCGGCCCGGATCCTGGACCTGCGCGAACTCGGTGATGAGCAGGGCCATCGGGGTCACGCAGACGCTGCCGAGCCAGTAGTTGCGGCTGATCAGCGCCTCCGCGCCGAAGTTGAGGGCGAGACAGACCAGGACGAGGGCCGCCTGGGCGAGGTGGGCGAGCGGGACCAGCGCGGCGAAGGCGAGGACGCCGACGAGGTTGCCGACGACGCGCTGAACCGCGCGGCTCCAGGTGAGGGTGACGTTCGCCTGGTAGAGGGACGCGGCGGTGACCAGGGCCCAGTAGGGGCGGCCGACCCCGAGGGCGAGGGAGGCGTGTCCGGCGAGGGCGCAGCCCAGGGCGGTGCGTGCCGCGATGGGCGCGAGGGGGCCAAGACGGTGCCTCAACGGCGTTCGCCCGAAGGCGAGTTCGGCGTCGACGCCGATGAGTTCGTCGTCGTCGACGAGATCGTCGGGGCGCGGGACGGGCGCGGCGGCGAGCAGGTCGCGGGCCCAGTCGCGCAGCCGGGCCGGGTCGGTGTCGGCGGGCGCGGCGAGGGCGATCTCGGCCCGCACGACGAGCCGCTCCAGACCGCGGCGCGTCTCCCCGGCGCGGGCCGACAGGAGGGTCTGCCAGGCGGCGTGCACGGCGGCAGCCGCGGCGGCGCGGGCCCGGCCCTCACCTACACCTTCACGTTCCCTTTCACCTTCACCTTCACCTTCACCTTCACCTTCGCCCGCGCCTGCGCCTGCGCCTGCCGCATGTGCGTCGACGTGGGCGGCGGCCGCGTTCAGGGCGTGCGCGGTGGCGCGTCGCTCGGGACCGTGCGGGCGCGCCAGCGCGGGCGCCATGCCGATCAGCCAGGCCCAGCCGCCCGTGGCGAGAGCCAGCCCGATATGGCCGGGGACCTGGTCGAGGGTCTGCGGCACGAACAGCGAGGCAGAGCTGATGAAGGTGAGGACGACGTTGGCGGGCGGCCCGAGGCGGGTCGCGTCGCACAGGGCCTTCTGCGCGGCCGCGAGGAGCGCGCCGACGGTGACCAGGACGACCGGGGACGCGGTGAGCGAGGCGGCGAGCAGGGCGACGGCCAGTCCGCCGGTCATGCCGAGCACCACCCAGGCCAGCACGCGGGCCCGGGCGGCGTATGGGCGGTTGTGGGCGTAGAGGGCGCACAGGGATCCGGCCATCGTGTAGATGGCCAGGTCCAGCCGCCCGAGGGCCAGCAGGATCAGGTTCGGCGGGGCGACCGCGGCGATCACGCTCAGAGCGGGCTTGAACCAGATGTCCGAGGGGCGGCCGAGCCGCAGGACGCCGGAGAGCGGGAGACCTGGCCCCGGGCGCCTTCCGGGTCGGGGTCGGTGCGGCGGTCGGTGTCGGGGCCCGGGACGGGGCCGGGGGCGCTGGGGGGTCGCACTGCTCATATCCATCAATTTAACATGTGTTTTACCCGTGAAATGTTTTTGTGCTCCGTCGGATGCTCCCCGTGTACACCCTTGCGCCCGCGTGCGCGCGGCACGGCGTGGGCATCGCATCCTTCGACGGCGGACGCCGAGCGGTCGGTGAACGCCGAGCGGGGAGGTGCGCGTGCACGGACCGGCTTCGCCCGGCTGGCTGCTGGTCGCGCTGTGTGCGGCGACGGGGGCCTACTGCCTGCTGCGGATGCGCAGCGGGGTCGAGGAACAGCGCAGAGCCGCGGGCGGCGAGGCGCTGATGGGCTTCGGGATGGCCGCGATGGCCGTGCCGCCTGCCGTGTTCACACCGCCGGCGTGGGCGTGGCCGGCCTATGCCGTGGTCTTCGGAGCGGCAGCGCTGCGGGCGCTGTGGTCGGCTCGGGCCGGCGCGCATCATCTGCATCATCTGGTGGGCGCCGGGGCCATGGTGTACATGGCGGCCGTGATGGCCGGCACGCCCGCTCACTCACACCGCCACGGCGGCTCGGGAGTCCCGCTGCTGACGGGTGCGCTGCTGGCGTACTTCACCGGCTACGTCCTCCTCGCGGGGGTGCGGCTGCTCCCGGCCGCCGGGGCGGGCGGAGCCGCCGTCGCCTGGGGCGACCGGCCCGAAGTGGCGCGGGCCTGCCGCCTGTCGATGGGCATCGGCATGCTCACGATGCTGCTGACGATGTGATCCCCGGACCTGGCAGGCGGTACGCGGGCAGTTCTTCGCTCCGGCCCCGAGGTCGGGGCCGGTTGACGACCGTGCCGGCCCTGGTCGAACTCAATGCGGACCGGGGCGTGTTCGGCCCCTCCCCCACCCCTCGGACCCATCCCAGCGTGTGGGACTGACGAGGATCTGGCTGGGGGTGCACTGGCCGTCGGACGTCCTGGCCGGCCGGCTGCTCGGCGCCACGCCGACGACGCTGGCGATCGCGGCACACCTGCGTCGGCGGCCCGGACCGGACCGGACCGGACCGGGATCACGGCGGTGTCGCGAGGTCGCCGCCCGCGTCGGGGTCGGTCCCCCCACGACGGTGCCCCGGCTCGGCGCCCCGAACGCGAACCCAGCCGCGGACGCATCCTCTTGACGTTCCGTCACAGCCCGACGAGCACGTGATCCGCGTCCTGGGCCTGCGCAACTCGGACCGAACTCCGCTTCCATCCGCCCGAACTGCCTTCACCTGCACGAACTTCTCGTCCATCCCTCCGAAGTGCCCGTTCGCCGCTCGAACTTCCCGTCGGTTCATCCGAACTCCCCCTCTGAGCCGTCCTCGTGGCCCGCGGCGGCGGGCTGGCGGTCGTCCCGATTCCCGAGCGGCGGGGTTGGCGGACTCCATAAGATCGTCCGCATGAAGAGCGTGTTGTTCGACTTCTCCGGAACCCTCTTCCGGATCGAGTCCGCCGAGTCCTGGCTGCGGTCGGCGCTGCGCACGGCGGGCGTGGCGATGCCCGGGCTTGAACTGGCCGAGAAGGCACGGGCCCTGGAGGAGGCCGGCGCGCTGCCGGGCGGAGCGTCCCCCGTCCGGGTGCCCGACGAGCTGGCCGGGCTGTGGCGGGTGCGGGACGAGAGCGCGGAGCTGCACCGGGCCGCTTACACCGGCCTGTGCCGTCAGGTGCCGTTGCCGGACCCGGCGTTGTACGACGCGCTGTACGACCGGCACAAGGCGCCGGCGGCCTGGTCCCCGTATCCCGACGCCCTCGCCGTGCTCCGCGGGTTGCGCGAGCGCGGGCTGCGGGTCGGCGTGGTCAGCAACATCGGCTGGGATCTGCGACCCGTGTTCCGGGAGCACGGCCTCGACGCGTACGTCCACACGTACACGCTGTCGTACGAGTACGGCGTGCAGAAGCCGGACGCGCGGCTGTTCACGATCGCGTGCGAGGCGCTGGGGGCCGACCCTCGCCGGACCCTGATGGTGGGTGACAGCCGCTCGGCCGACGGCGGGGCGGCCGCGCTGGGCTGCGCCGTGCACTTCGTGGACCATCTGCCGGCGGCGGAACGCCCGGACGGGCTGCGGCCGGTGCTGGAGCTGGTGGGCTGAGCCGACGTCAACGCGGCGTACGCCCAGGCGACTGTAGCCTCAGGACACCAATACGGGAGAAGCGCGCCCACTCTGGACGATCCCCCGCGTCGCCCAGAGCAGGCGGCAGCCCGGCGGACTCCGTTCCGGAGCCGACCGGGGTTCCTGAGTATAGTTGGCTGGCAGCCAGTCAACGCAGGAGTTACAGGATGTCCCCGCGCAGCGCCTCGGTCAATGAAGAATTGCGGCGGCGTTCCCGGGAACGGCTCCTGCAGGCCGCGGTGGAACTGGTCGGCGAGCGCGGGTACGAGGCCACGACCCTCGGCGACATAGCGGACCGGGCGGGCACGGCGCGCGGCCTGGTGTCGTATTACTTCCCCGGGAAGCGCCAACTGGCGCAGTCGGCCGTGCATCGCCTGATGCACCGCACGCTGGAAGAGGCGCTGGAGCGCGAGCCGCACACCGACGACGGCCGGGAGCTGATGGCCCGGGCCATCGACGCGATCATGGGACTGGCCCGGGACCGCACGGTGCTGATGCGTCAGCACATGGCGGGGCTGCTCCAGGCCGAGGGCTTCCTGCAGTGCCCGGAACAGCAGCGACTGGCCGAACTCCTGCGGGAGACCGCGGCCCGGCACGGCTCAAAGGACGCCGACCACGACTACCCGATGCTGCGCTCCCAACTGATGGGCGCCGTGTACTCGATGGTGCTGCCGAACGTGCCTCTGCCGCTCGCCAGACTGCGCGCCGACCTGTTCGCGCGCTACCGCCTCGACTGGGAGCAGGGGGTCCCGCCGGACGCCGAGGTGCCCGGCGGGGGATGTGACACCGATCTGTCGCGGTTCTTCGCGACGGACCTGCCGTCCGGGGATCAGTCGAAGTAGTCCGGCTGGATCTGGACGTTGACGGCTTCGTCGAGTCGGTGAAGTCCCAGACGGAGACGCGGCCCTGATACCAGGCCTGGACCATGAGGTCCTTGCCCTTGACCGGATGGAGCGAGCCGTTGCGGGCACGCACTTCTCGGTGTCCGCCTGGTGACGGGGAACACGACCCACGACGTGATCGCGAAGCAGACGAGCGAGATCACCCGGATGCGCCGCATTCGATGACTCCCGCCCCCGTCGCCCGTCCGGGTGAGCAGCGGGAACGGTCAGCGGCGCGCGTGGCGGGGCGTCAGGTATCCGGCGTCCCGCGCCTGCGCGATCAGCCGGAGCGATCGGCGCCGGCTGTGCCCCGTCGCGCACATGACCGCGAGGACCGGGTCCACGCCCTCCTCCTGGGCGGCGCGGTACTCCTGCGCCACGAGCCGGCGCCCCTCGATGCCGCGCGGCCAGGCGGGGCGGGCCCGCCGGCCGTCGAACGCCTCGCCCGCGCACTCCCCGACACCACCGGCAGCCGTGCCAGGTGCATCCGGGGCGTCCCACGCATCCGGAGCGTCCCGCGCGTCCGGTGCATGCGGTGCATGCGGTGCGCCTGCGCCGTCCGGCGCGTCTGATGCGAAGGGCGCGTCTGATGCGCACGGTGCGTGTCGTCCGCCCGGGTCGCCCCGGTCCTCCCCGTCATTCCGGTCATCCCGGTCGCCCCGGCCGTCCCCTCCGTCCCGTGTGCCCCGCGCGTTCTCGGCTTGGGCGCCGCCTCTGTCGCACCTGTCGAACAGGGGCCCTTCGATCCAGTCCGCGAGCACCGTCAGGTCGACGAGGGACAGGGCCGGACAGGCCCGGACGTCCTCGATGGAGACGCGGCCGTCGCAGACCACGGCCAGCAGCTCGACGCACGCACCGTCGGTGAACGCCAGCCGGACCTGGAACCAGGAAGTGACGACGCCCCCACCCTCCCGGACCTCCCATGCCGGATACACGGACACCGAGCCGTCCCCGGCGGAACGATCAGAAAGATTGAGAAACGATGCTTCTAGCACACACGCAACGTAACCGCATGATCACTTTCCATACGAACGGACACGCGTGCCCCGCAAGGACACAGCACCCTGTCAGCGGAGCGGGACCGGTGCGATGCTGGAGACACCAGCGCTCTCCTCCGTACCCCGGGGCAAGGAGTTCCGCCGTGCTGCGTGTCGCCGTCGTCGGCTCAGGACCGAGTGGGGTGTATACCGCCCAGAACCTGGTCCAGGGCGATCCAGAGGTGCTCGTCGACGTCCTGGACCGCCTGCCGTGCCCCTACGGCCTCGTGCGCTACGGCGTCGCTCCCGACCACGAAAAGATCAAGTCGCTGCAGCACAGCCTGCGCACGGTGCTCGAACACGAGCGGGTGCGTTTCCTCGGCGGGGTCCGGGTCGGGGCGGACGGGGTGCCCGTGGCGCGGCTGCGCGAGCTGTACCACGCGGTCGTGTACTGCGTGGGCGCCGCGTCGGACCGGCACCTCGGGATCCCCGGCGAGGAACTGCCCGGCAGCTGGTCCGCGACGGACTTCGTGTCCTGGTACAGCGCGCACCCGGACGCCTCCACCGGCGGATTCGTGCGGGACGTCCGCGCGGCCGTCGTGGTGGGCGTCGGGAACGTCGCGGTGGACGTCACCCGGATGCTGGCCCGGGGCGCGGCCGAGCTGAGTCCCACCGACATGCCGCAGAAGGCGCTGAGCGCGCTGTCCGCGAGCGGGGTGACCGAGATCCACATGGTGGGGCGGCGCGGCCCGTCCCAGGCGCGCTTCACCACCAAGGAACTGCGCGAGCTGGGCGGGCTGCCCGACACCGAGGTGGTCGTCGACGAGGCGGAGCTGGCATCCGATCCGGCGTACGGCGATCCGTCCGGGCTGCCGGCGGCGCAGCGGCGCAACGTGGAGGTGCTGCGCGGCTGGGCGGCGGCGCCGGCCCGCGGCGCCCGGCGGCGGATCCGGCTCCGGTTCTTCCTACGACCGGTCGCACTGCTCGCCGTCGAAGGCCGGGTGGCGGCGGTGCGCCTGGAGCGGACGGCTCCGGACGGGCGCGGCGGCGTCACCGCCACCGGCCAATACGAGGACGTCGAGGCGCAGTTGGTGCTGCGGTCGGTGGGGTATCGAGGGGTGCCCCTGGAAGGGTTGCCGTTCGACGCGGAAAGCGGCACGGTGCCGCATGTCGCGGGGCGGGTGGTGCGCGCGGGCCAGGTCGCGCCGGGCGAGTACGTGGCGGGCTGGATCAAGCGGGGCCCCACCGGTGTGATCGGCACCAACCGGCCGTGCGCGAAGGAGACGGCGGCGTCCCTCCTGGACGACGCCCCTGTTCTCGCGCGACGCCGGCTGGCCGGCGATCCGCTCGACTCGCTGCGGGCGATGGGGGCCGAGCCCGTCGGGTGGGCGGGATGGCTGGCGATCGAGCGGGCCGAGGCGGCGCTGGGGGCATCGCTGGGGAGGGGCGTGGTGAAGCTGCCGGACTGGGCGGCGCTGCGGGCCGCGGCCGGGCCGGGCGGCCGCTCGCGCGCCGCGAGCGCGTCCGGCGACCCTTCGCGTCCCGCGGACAGGACCTCCTGACCCCGGAGGCCCGGGCGTCGGGCGCGCCCCGACGCCCCGGATGCCCCCGACGCCCCTGACGCCCCCGGCGGCCTTCCGCTCCCGGGATGCCGCTGGCCGCGGGATGCGCGCTTCCCGCATGGTGCGTGGGCGGCCGCGCCGGCCGCCCACGGTGAGGTGCCTCGACTCAACTCGCCGCGCAGGTAGCGCCGTTGAGCGTGAAGGCACCTGGCGCCGCGCTGTTGCCCGCATGGTTCGCCTGGTATCCGATGCTGACGCTCGCGTTGGGCGCCAGCGTGCCGTCGTAGGCCGCGTTGGTCGCCGTCACCGCTCCCGAGGCCGGTGCGTACGTGGCGCCCCAGCCGCTGGTGATGGTCTGCCCGGCGGGCAGCGTGAAGCCCAGCTTCCAGCCGTCGACCGCGGAGGCGCCGGTGTTGGTGAGGGTCAGGGATGCGGTCAGGCCGGTGCTCCAGGCGCTGATGGAGGCCGTGACCCGGCAGGCGCCGGGCTGCGGCTGGGGGTCCGGGTCGGGCGCGGGCCCGGAGCCGTCGAGGCCGAAGAACTTGAGGACCCGGGCTCCCATTCCGTTGCTGTACACACCGTGTCCGACGCCCTGGACGCTGATGGCTTCGACGGGGGCGCGGTCACCGGTGGCGCCGTAGCGGGTGCGGGTCCAGCCGGACACGGGCGAGTCGGTGGCGGCCGGGGTCTGGCTGACACCCTTCACGTTCGTCCACTGCTTGATCTCCTCCCCGAAGTTCGGGTAGCGCAGCGTGTCGTCCTGCGTGCCGTGCCACACCTGCATGCGGGGGCGCGGTCCGGTGTAACCGGGGTAGGCGTTGCGCACCAGGTTTCCCCACTCCTGGGGCGTGTGGATCACGGTGCCGCCGGCGCACTTGCTGTTCCACTCGGAGCCGTCGGTGGTCGCGAAGCAGCCGAACGGGACACCCGCGAACGCGGCGCCCGCCGCGAACACGTCGGGGTAGTCGCCGAGCAGGACGTTCGTCATCATCGCGCCGGAGGAGACGCCCGTCACGAAGATCCGTCCGGTGTCGGCGGAGTACGTGCGGACGGTCCAGTCGATCATCGACTTGATGCCGACGGGATCGCTGCCGCCGCCGCGCCTGAGCGCCTGGGGCGAGGAGACGTCGAAACACTTGCTGCTGCGGGTGACCGACGGGTAGACCACGATGAACCCGTAACGGTCGGCCAGTCGCGCGTACTCGGTCCCGTTGTACATGGCGGGGCCGGAACCCGTGCAGTAGTGCACGGCCACCAGGACGGCCGGACGTGCGGTGACGTTCACCGGCACGTACAGGTACATCTGGAGGTTGCTGGGGTTCGTGCCGAAGCCGGTGACCTCGGTGAGCGTGGCGGCGGGAACCGGCGCCGCGGCCTGTGGGCGGGCGACGGCCGTGGGCGCGGTCAGCAGCGCCGCGGCGAGCAGGAGAAGAACAGCGCCGAACAGCGAACGCAGCGCTCTTCCAAGGGAGTCGGACACGTGTCTGTCCCTTTCTGGTGGCGGCTCGGGGACGTCGTACGGGGTGCGGGAGTCACACGGGGTGCTGGAGTCGCACGGAGTGCTGGAGCGGACGGGGGGCTGGAGTCGTACGGAGTGCTGGAGCGGGCGGCGGCGACCCAGCCGGAGCCGGCGATCCGGCTCGTCGGGGCCGACCCCCGGAGGGATTTCCGTGCGCGTGGCTCGTGACGCGTGACATGTGACAGGCGACGCGTGAAGGGAAGCGTCCGCATGGCATGGTGACATGCGCCGACGCGCCATGGAAGCGCTCCCACGCCAACTGCTCGCGCGCCTCGGCCGGTTGGCCTGGAGTAGCTCGGGGTGGCCGGATGTCTTCTGCGCAAAGCGTTGACTAGAAAGCGCTTGCCCCCTACGTTCCGTTCAGCAGTGTGACCGAGCCGCTCACTCGACCCCCCACAGGTCCGCACCGCCCATGCACCACGTTCAGCAAGATATACAGCCATCACATACCTGACCCATTCCTTCCTCACGAAGGGACGCACCCCCATGCGCACAGGTCCCCCACGTACACATGCGCAAAGGTACGTTCTGGTCGCGGCGTCGGCCGCGCTCGCCACTGCGGCGGTCATGGCCCTGCCCCCGCCGGCCGTCGCCGCCGACAGCGCGCCGATCGGGTTCGGCGCCGGCACGACCGGCGGCGGCGGGGCCGGCGCGGTCACCGTGTCGACCCTGGCCGCGTTCAGAACGGCGGTGACCGGCAGCACGGCGAAGGTCGTGAAGGTCGACGGCCTGATCCCGCTGAGCGGTCAGGTCGACGTCGGGTCCAACACCACGGTGCTCGGGGTCGGTTCGTCGTCCGGGTTCACCGGGGGCGGGCTGCGGCTGAAGAAGGTGACCAACGTGGTCATCCGCAATCTCCACATCAGCAAGCCGCTCAAGCCGGCCGACGGGATCGAGGTCCAGGCCTCGACCAAGGTGTGGATCGACCACAACTCCTTCTCGGCCGACCGCGATCACGACAAGGACTACTACGACGGCCTGCTGGACATCAACCACGCCTCGGACTTCGTGACGGTGTCGTGGAACACCTTCAAGGACCACTACAAGGGCTCGCTCGTCGGCCACAGTGACAACAACGCGAGCCAGGACACCGGGCACTTGCGGGTGACGTACCACCACAACCACTTCAGCAACGTCTACTCGCGCATCCCCAGTCTGCGCTTCGGCACCGGCCACTTCTACGACAACTACGTCGTCGGCGCCGAGACCGCCGTCCATTCGCGCATGGGAGCGCAGATGCTCGTCGAGAACAACGTCTTCCGCTCGACGGCGGTCGCCGTCACGACCGACCGCGACAGCGACGTGGACGGCTACGCCAACCTGACCGGCAACGATCTCGGCGGAGCCGCGACCGAGGTGTCGCGGGTCGGGACGTTCACCAAGCCGCCGTACAGCTACACCGCAGAGCCCGCCTCCTCCGTAGTCGCTTCGGTGACGTCGGGCGCGGGCGCCGGAAAGCTCTGACCCTCCGGAGCGTTCGCCTCATCCCCCACTCCCCATCCGGAAGAAGGCATCGGGACATGACTTCGCCAGCACCCTCACCAACAGCTTCACCAACATCTTCGTCAGCGCCTTCGGCAGCGCCGTCGACGGCGACTCGACACGGCGGCCGGCGCCATGGGCGCGCCGTCACGGGCGGGCTGTCCGCGGTCGGCCTCACGATTGGCATGATCATGACCAGTGGAGCGCTCACGCCCGCGAGCGCCGCCACCTGGCCCACCCCCACCAGCAGCAAGGCGGTGACCGCCACCATCTCGGTATCCGGCACCAAGGACTACGGGATGCAGCGCCTGTACGGCAGCGGCGACCTCGGCACCGGCGGCCAGAACGAGGACCAGGACCCGATCCTGGAGCTCGCGGCAGGCGCCGTCCTCAAGAACGTGATCATCGGCTCGCCCGCCGCGGACGGCATCCACTGCCTGGGCAGCTGCACGCTGCAGAACGTCTGGTGGGAGGACGTCGGCGAGGACGCGGCGACCTTCCTCGGCTCGTCGTCGTCGAACGTCTACACCGTCTCCGGCGGCGGGGCGAAGGAAGCCAGCGACAAGGTGTTCCAGTTCAACGGCGCCGGCACGCTCAACGTCTCGAACTTCGCGGTGAAGAACTTCGGGACGTTCGTCCGCAGTTGCGGCAACTGCAAGAGCGGCCAGTACAAGCGCACCATCAACCTCAACACCATCGAGGCGACGTACAAGGGCGGTCGGCTCGTCGGCATCAACACCAACTACGGCGACAGCGCGACCCTGAAGAAGATCACCATCGTCGGGGACAGCAGCAAGAAGATCGTTCCCTGCCAGAAGTACATCGGCAACAACACGGGCGCGGAGCCGCCCAAGAACGGCGCGGGCGCCGACGGCACCTACTGCAAGTACGCGTCGTCCGACATCACCTACCGGTAGCACCTCTACCTGCGGGCAGTCCCTCTGCCTGAGGTGGTCCCCTTACCTGCAGGCAGCCCCTCCCCACTCCCCCCACGGTGAGAAGGCGGCCGTACGAAGCGTCCCCCGCACGGCGCTTCGCACGGCCGCCCACGGTCAGGCAACCGGCCCCAGCACCGCCGCGGAGAGCTCACGGCGGTGGTGGTCGTACAGGGCGCGCAGCGCCGCGCCGGGCCAGTCGGCGGGCAGGAGGTCGGCGGGCAGCACGGGGTCGGCGAGCAGGTGCCGGACCACCGCCGCGAGGGCCGTGAAACGGTCGGCGGGTCGCTGCGCCCGCTCGACGTGGGCCAGGAGGTTCCGTGCCGTCCGCGCCCACGCGCCGAGCGGCCACAGGCGCTCGGCCAGCTCCCGGGCGGGCGTGTCGGGCCGGGCGGTGAAACGCTGGACGACCTCGTCCAGATCGGCGGGCCAGGGCCGGCCCAGATTGGCCGGGCGCAGCCAGACGCCCTCCCGCAGCTCGGCGAGCCTGAGAGCGCTCAGCCGGGCGCGCAGTCCGGCGCGGTCGGCGGGGCCGCGACCCGTCGCGGTGATCACCGGCATCTCCCAGTCGCCGTCCCACGCGCGCGTGTGCGGGTGCACGGCGTCGTCCTGCCGCCGCTGCCGCTCGAGCAGCCGGTCGCTGAGCCGGTAGACGCCGTCCGTCCTGCGGAGGTCGCCCGCCGCCACCATCCGGCTCAGCGCGGCCCTCACCGTCGATCCGCCGACGCCGAACGGCTCCACCCCGCGCACCAGGTCCTTGGCCGCCAGCTCGGGCGGATGCGCGCCCAGCAGCAGGCTCAGGACCACCGACCGCGCCGACAGCGGGGGCAGGTCGACCTCGCCGGGCTGCGCCGACACGTTGATCCCCATGAGGACGTACTGTACGGGCGACCCCGATGTTGCACTATTGCTACGACCGTGGGCTGCGTGCAACATGGTCGCCATGGCCCCGACACTCGCACAGCCCCCGTCCCCGTCCCCGTCCCCATCCCCGTCGCCGTCCTCATCCCCGCCTCCGCCCCCCTCGCCGTCGCCGTCGCCGTCCCAGCCGCCTTCGCCGGTGCCGGCGCAGGTGACGCACGACGTCACCAACCAACCGCCGCCCCTGGCGCCCTACGACGCCTCCGACGACACCGCGCTCCTGGAGGGACTGCGTCGGGAGGGCGCCGGGTGGGCGGAGGACGACGTGCGGAGGATCGGTCGGCTGGCCGGCGGCGTCGAGGCGCAGGAGTGGAGCGAACTGGCCAACCGGCACGAGCCTGTCCTGCGCACGCACGACCGGTACGGCCACCGCCTCGACGAGGTCGACTTCCATCCCAGCTGGCACGAGCTGATGAGGGTCGCGGTCGCCGAGGGCCTGGCGGGCGCGCCCTGGGCGGACGACCGGCCGGGCGCCCATGTGGCGCGCACGGCGGGCGGTCTGGCCTGGGGCCACACCGAGGCGGGGCACGGCTGCCCCACGTCGATGACGTACGCCGCCGTCCCGGCGCTGCGTCGCCAGCCGGAGCTCGCCGCCGTCTACGAACCGCTGCTGACCGGCCGGGAGTACGACCCGGGGCTGCGGGTGCCGACACAGAAGCGCGGGCTGCTCGCCGGCATGGGGATGACCGAGAAGCAGGGCGGCTCCGACGTCCGGACGAACACCACGGCCGCCTCGCCGACGGCCGAGCCCGGGGTGTACACCCTGCGCGGGCACAAGTGGTTCACGTCGGCGCCGATGTGCGACGTGTTCCTGGTGCTGGCGCAGGCTCCCGGCGGCCTTTCCTGCTTTCTCGTGCCGCGTGTGCTGCCCGACGGCGTCCGCAACACGTTCCGCGTGCAGCGGCTCAAGGACAAGCTGGGCAACCGCTCGAACGCGTCCTCCGAGCCGGAGTTCGACGGGACCGTGGCCTGGCTGGTCGGACCCGAGGGACAGGGCGTCAAGACCATCATCGAGATGGTCAACTGCACGCGGCTGGACTGCGTGATGATGTCGGCGGCGCTGATGCGCAAGACACTCGTCGAGGCCGGACATCATGTGCGCCACCGCAGTGCGTTCGGGGCGCGACTGCTCCACCAGCCGCTGATGCGCAACGTCCTGGCCGACCTGGCGCTGGAGTCGGAGGCCGCCACCACGCTCACGCTGCGACTGGCCGGGGCCGCGGACCGCGCGGTGCGCGGGGACGACGGCCAGGGGGACGCCGGTCAGGGGGACGAGCGGGCCTTCCGGCGGATCGCCACCGCGATCGGCAAGTACTGGGTGACCAAGCGGGGGCCGGCCTTCACCGCGGAGGCTCTGGAGTGCCTCGGCGGCAACGGCTACGTCGAGGACTCCGGCATGCCCCGCCACTACCGCGAGGCCCCGCTGCTGTCGATCTGGGAGGGCTCGGGCAACGTCAACGCCCTCGACGTGCTGCGGGCGTTGACACGGGAACCGTCGACCGCGGAAGCGTACTTCGCCGAACTCGCCCTGGCGCGCGGTGCGGACGCCCGGCTCGACACGGCCGTCGCACGGCTGAGGTCCGGGCTGACGACGGCCACCGCGTCCGGCGCGCGTCGGCTGGTGGAGCAGATGGCGCTCGCGCTGCAGGCCTCCCTGCTGGTGCGGCACGCGCCGCCCGCCGTCGCCGACGCCTTCTGCGCCACCCGGCTGGACGGCGACTGGGGTCACTCCTTCGGCACCCTCCCGGACGCCGCGGACCTGGACGCGATCCTGGAGCGCGGCCTTCCCGAGCGGCGCCTACCCGCCGCGAACTGACCTCTCTCACCTGTGAGTCACGGTTCGATTCCGCTTCGTTGCCCGTGGCGTGGTGCCGACGTGATCAGTCGGCACTTCGGGCGGTCGGGCCCACCGCACAGGGGGAGGTTCGCCCCGCACGGGCGGTCGGTCGTCCGACGGACCGCCCGTGCACGCCACGTAGGGCTCGGACCTCTGCCACCCCGCACACCGCGCAGGTCGACGTCCTCGCGCACCCTCATGGTCGACGTCCTCGCGCACCCGGGTGGCGGGGAGTGCCGCGCCCGTGCTGGTCGGTCAGCTCGTCGGGCGGCCCCAGAGCACGGCGAAACGGGCCCACTCGGCGTCCCACTGATCCTCGCGCCGGCGTTCCAGACGGCTCCGCAGAACGCGCCCGCCCGCGAGGGGCAGGGTCGCCATCCCGACTCCGGCCAGGCCGCCGACGAGGGAGGCGCGCAGCCTGGCCTGCGACGCGCTGGCCGGCCGGGTCACCAGGCGGCCCTGCGGGTCCGTCCAGACCTCGACCGGGGTGCCTGCTGCGCTGCCCGGCCCCACGCGGACCTGGCCCGTGTGCGGGGAGCCGTCCGGCCCGGTCCAGCCCACCTTCGCCCATACCTGCTCGCCGCTGGAGGAGCCGCTCGCGGCGGCCCTGCCCGGGGCCTGCTCGGTCAGCCGCCCCACGAGGGGCCGCCATTCGACGCGTTCTTGCGCCAGACCGTTCTCGACGGACCCCGCGGTCGCCGACCCCGCCAGCACCCCGGCGAGGACGGTCAGCGCCCACACGCCGAGCACGACCCATGACTCCACCACGTCCGCACGACGCTTGAGCGGGTTGCGCCGCCAGCGCCACAGCCACACCTTCGGACCACGGAACGCCATCGAAGGCTGCCTCCTCATGAGCACATGAACATCCCGGCCGCCCTCCCATACGCGGCGGGCGGCCCTGTTGCTCAGGCCGGTCTCCCCTCCTGACGGTTCCATGGACCCGGCGGCCCGCGCAGGCGTCCCCGGGAAAGTGGCCGAAGTCAAGCGGCGCCGACCCGCCATGCCCGCCGTGACCTGCGGCGACGGTGTGTCCAGAGGTGACTGTCAGTGGCTGGGTGCAGACTGGCCGGTGTCCGAGACGACGATGTCGAGGACACTGCGGAGGTGATCGGCATGACCGAGGTACTGCTCGCCGTGGGCACGCGCAAGGGCCTGTTCATCGGGCGGCGGCGCGGCGGCGTCTGGGAGTTCGACGAGACCCCCTACTTCAACGCACAGGCGATCTACTCGGTCGCCGTCGACACCCGCGGCGAGCGTCCGCGGCTGCTGGCCGGCGGCGACAGCGCGCACTGGGGCCCGTCGGTGTTCCACTCCGACGACCTCGGCCGCACCTGGACCGAGCCGGCCAGCCCGGCCGTCAAGTTCCCGCAGGACACGGACGCCTCGCTGGAGCGGGTGTGGCAGCTGCACCCGGCGGCGGCCGAGGCGGACGTGGTGTACGCGGGCACGGAGCCGGCCGCGCTGTACCGCTCGGAGGACCGCGGCGAGAGCTTCGAACTGGTCCGCCCGCTGTGGGAGCACCCCACCCGCTCCCGGTGGGTGCCGGGCGGCGGCGGGGAAGGCCTGCACACGATCCTCACCGACGAGCGCGACCCACGGGCCGTGACGGTGGCGGTGTCGACCGCAGGAGTGTTCCGCACGACGGACGGCGGGGCGAGCTGGTCGCCGTCCAACTCCGGTGTGTCGGCCGTCTTCCTGCCGGATCCGAACCCGGAGTTCGGGCAGTGCGTGCACAAGGTCGCCAGGGACGCGGCGAACCCGGACCGCCTCTACCTCCAGAACCACTGGGGGGTCTATCGCAGCGACGACGCGGGCGCGCGGTGGACCGACATCGGCGAGGGGCTCCCCTCCACCTTCGGTTTCGCCGTCGCGGCGCATCCGACGCGCGGGGACACGGCGTACGTGTTCCCGATCAACGCCGACGCGGACCGGGTGCCCGCCGGCCGCCGATGCCGGGTCTTCCGTACGGCGGACGCCGGGAAGAGCTGGGAGCCGCTCACCGCGGGGCTGCCGCCGGAGGACCACTACGGCACGGTCCTGCGCGACGCGATGTGCACGGACGACGCGGACCCGGCGGGCGTGTACTTCGGCAACCGCAACGGCGAGGTCTTCGCCTCCGCCGACGACGGCGACAGCTGGCGCCAGCTGGCCTCGCACCTGCCGGACGTGCTGTGCGTAAGGGCCGCGGTGGTCGGATGACCCGCACCGGGCACGCCGGAAGGCGGTCCGGCGCGGCCCGGCTCCGACGGTCGGGGGCGCCGTACGGGGCGGTGGTGCACGCATCGCGTGCGTGCCGGCGGGCGCTTTCCGCCCCATGAAGGCAAGTCGCCGGACGGCCTGTCGTTCCCTGGGGGCCGACGGCGAGTCGGCCGGCGCGCGAGTCGGCCGGCGCGCCCTGACGAGAGCACCGATGTGGGCAGCCGCTTCCACCCGGCCGCCCACTCAAGTCTTGAGCAGTCCAGCGAGGGCCCTGATCGGCGGTCCCCAGTACAGCGCCCTCTCGTACAGCCCCCGTCCCCCACAGATGGACGCCGACCTCTCGTGTCTCTTAGACGTGGCATGTTCGTCGATGTGACCGGTTCGTCGACAAATGCAACCACCGGAAGAAGACCCGGTCGGCTTCCCTACGGCGACCCGCAGATGCCTTTCCTGGACGAGGTGGCCGGGGGCGCAGGCACCGGTGTACAGGGGCGAACCCGGGCGGTCAGGTCCCGCGCGACCGCTCCCCGACGTTTCCCGGGCGTGACGAAAAATTCGGTGCGAGGCGTTGACACCCGTCTCGGTTGCTCCTAACTTCACTTCACGCGAACCGGTTCGACGAGATGTAGCTGCATGCTCCTCCGGGAATCTCGAACCGGTTCGACCAGTCGCCGTGAGGAGCACCCGTGAACATCGGTGAGATCGCCAAGCGGGCCGGTGTCTCGCGGAGCACCGTGTCGTACGCCCTGAGCGGCAAGCGGCCCGTCTCGGACGACACCCGCCGGAGGATCCAGCAGGTGATCGACGAGCTGGGCTACCGTCCCAACGCCAGCGCGCGGGCTCTGGCCAACGGGCGGACCAGCACCATCGGGCTGGTCTTCCCGCCGGCCGGGAACCACTACACCGGCATGCAGCTCGACTTCATCGGCAGCGTGGTGGAGGCCGCGGCGGCCTACGACTACGACGTGCTGCTCTCCCCGAGCGGCGTGGACAGCGACCGTTCGTTCCAGCGGCTGCTGGCCGAGCGGCGGGTCGACGGCGCGATCCTGATGGAGATCAGGCTCCAGGACGACCGCGTCGACCACCTGGCCGCCCTGGATCTTCCCTCCGTGGCCATCGGCCGCACCGCCAGTGCGGACGGCGGCCGGTGGGTGGGCCTGGACCACACCGCGCTGGCGGCGGCGTGCGTCCACCACCTGTCGGATCTCGGCCACCACCGAGTCGCCTTCGTCAACCGGCCCGAACGCCTGCTGCGGGCCGGGTACGAGTCGGCGCACCGCGGTCTGGACGGCTTCACCAAGGCCGCCGCCGAGCGCGGGCTCACGGTGCGGACGTACAGCTGCGGGGACGACGCTCCCTCGGGCCAGGCGTGCATGGAGCGGATCCTGCACGACGACCCGGCCACCACGGCCCTGGTCACCCTGAACGAGGCGGCGCTGGGCGGCCTGTACCGGGGCCTCGCGCACGCGGGCCGCCATGTGCCGCGCGACTTCTCCGTCACCGGAGTCGTGGCCGGCCGGTGGGCGGAGACGGTGACCCCGCAGCTCACCGCCGCCGACGTGCCCGCCGAGGAGATGGGCCGACTGGCCGTCGACCTCCTCGTCGAGCGCCTCGACCACCCCGACGCCCCGCCCCGGCACCACCTCCTCGCACCGCCCATCTCCCTGCGCGCCAGCACCGGACCCGCCGGCGCGTCCTCCGCTTGACGCTCAGCTCCTTCGCCTCACGATCAGCTCCTCCGCCTGACGATCGGCTTCTCCGCCTGACGATCGGGGCTCCGGCAGTCGTCCGCGCCCCTGACGCGGAGCCCGAGGGACAGGCAAACGAACCCTCTGTTTCCCACCCGCCGCCGTTCGGCGTGCCCGCACGCCTCCCCGGTCCCTTCCACGGCCCACGGCACACCCGCACCTGGAACCCGAGAACTAAGGAATCCGCAATGCACAGATCCTCCCGGCGCCGTCTCGTCGCGGCGATAGCCCTGTCGACCGTCACCGCCGTCGTCGGCACCGCCTGCTCCTCCGGTTCGGGCGCCGCCGACACCAAGGGCGCCGGCGGCGGCAGCTACACCGTCTGGGACCCGTACCCCCAGTTCGACAAGACCTCGGCCTGGGCGAAGCTGCTCGACGACTGCGGCACGAAGGCCGGGGTGAAGATCAAGCGGACCGCCTTCGACACCGGCGACCTGACGAACAAGACGCTGCTGGCGGCGCAGCAGGACAACGCGCCGGACGTGCTCATCGTCGACAACCCGGTGGTGTCCACGCTGGCCGAGGCCGGAGTGCTCACCACGACCGCCGACAACAAGCTGGACACCTCCAAGGTGGATCCCAACCTGCTCGCGGCCGGGCAGTCGGGGGGCAAGACGTACGGCACGCCGATCGGCGCCAACACCCTCGCCCTCTACTACAACAAGGCCGTGCTGAAGGGCGCGGGCGTCGACGTCGCGGCCGTCAAGGACTGGACGTCCCTGACGGCCGCGCTGGAAAGGGTCAAGAGCGCCGGCAAGAAGGGCATCACCTTCTCAGCGATCGGCACCGAGGAAGGCAGCTTCCAGTTCCTGCCCTGGTTCTGGGGATCGGGCGCGAAGCTCACCGAACTCGACTCCACCCAGGGCGAGTCGGCGCTGGCGCTGTGGACGGACTGGGTGAAGAAGGGGTACGCCCCGAACTCGGTCATCAACAACACCCAGACCACCAGCTGGCAGGAGTTCGCGAGCGGCGACTACGCCTTCGCCGAGAACGGCACCTGGCAGCTCGCCAACGCCGACAAGGCCGGCTTCGACTACGGCGTCCTGCCCATCCCGGCCTCCGCCGGCGGCAACGCCTCGGCCCCGGCCGGCGGCGAGTTCGTGACCCTTCCCGTCCAGGGCGACTCCGGCCGCTACGCCACCTCGCAGAAGCTGGTGACCTGCCTGACCAGCACCGAGAACCTCAACGCCACCGACACCGCACTGTCCTACGTGGCCCCCACCGCCGACGTCCAGAACAAGCAGGTCGCGGCGAAACCCGCACTGAAGCCCTGGATCGACGCGGTCAGGGCCGCCAAGGGACGCACCAGCGACGACCTCGGCACCAAGTACCCCAAGATCTCCGAGCAGATGTGGAAGGCCGTCCAGTCCGCCCTCAGCGGGGCCGAGTCACCCAAGGACGCGCTGGCCAAGGCCCAGTCCGCAGTCAAGTAGCGAGAGATTCGCGGTCCGCAGATGAACCTACGAAGCAGCGGCCGGACCGCCGGTCCGCGCCTGCCCGGAACGGGGCGGCCAGCCCCGCCCCGCCCCCGGCCCCCGCGCGAGCACGGCGCCGTCCGACCTCCCCGCAGTGGGCCGCCTGGGCGTTCCTCGCCCCGGTCGTCCTCTACCTCCTGGTCTTCTACGCCTATCCCCTCTACCGCAACGTCGATCTGAGCCTGCGCAACTACACCGTCCGCTCCTTCGTCCAGGGCAACGCGCCCTTCACGGGCCTGAAGAACTACCGCACCGTCTTCGACGACCCGACGTTCGGGCCGGCCCTGGTGCACACGGTGGTGTTCACCGCCGTCTGCCTCTTCTTCCAGTACGCCGTCGGCCTGGCCCTCGCGGTCTTCTTCCACCAGAACTTCCGCCTCTCCGCCACCCTGCGCGCCCTGTTCCTGGTGCCCTGGCTGCTGCCTCTCATCGTGTCCGCCTCCACCTGGTCGTGGATGCTCGACAGCGACTCGGGCATCGTCAACTCCGTCCTGCACGCGGTGGGGATCGGGCCGGTGAACTGGCTCACCTCACCGGACTGGTCGCTGACCTCGGTGATCATCGCCAACATCTGGATCGGCGTCCCGTTCAATCTGGTCGTGCTCCACAGCGGCCTGCAATCCATCCCCGGCAGCCTGTACGAAGCCGCCGCCCTCGACGGGGCGGGCGCCTGGCGGCGTTTCTGGAGCATCACCTTCCCGCTCCTGCGCCCGGTGTCCGCGATCACCCTGCTGCTGGGCCTGGTCTACACGCTCAAGGTCTTCGACATCATCTGGATCATGACCAAGGGCGGTCCGGCGGGCTCCTCCACCACCTTCGCCACCTGGTCCTACCAGCTCGGCTTCGGCAACCTGCTGCCCGCCTTCGGCCCCGGCGCGGCCGTCGGCAACCTGCTCGTCGTCGCCGCCCTCGCCTTCGGCCTGGTGTACCTGAGGGTCCAGCGAAAGCAGGCACTGTCATGACGACCGCCCCCCTGATCACGAACCGGCGTCGCGGCACCCGGGGAAAGACGGCCGCAGGCGTCGTGCTGACGGCGGTCATGCTGTTCCCCGTCTACTGGATGATCAACGTGTCGTTCACCCGCGACCAGGACATGCGCAAGAGCCCACCCGGCCTGTTCCCGCTCCACGGCACCCTGACCGGCTACCGCACCGTCCTCGACGAGCAGTTGCCCTACCTCGGCACCAGTCTCGTCGTCGCCCTGGGCACCGTCGTGCTGACCGTCGCCCTGTCCGCACCCGCCGGATACGCCCTGGCCCAGCTCCGTCCGCGCGGCGGCGGCGTGCTCGGCTTCGTCCTGCTGGCCGCCCAGATGATCCCCGGCATCATCATGGCGATGGGCTTATACGCCATCTACCTCAGCCTCGGCCTGCTCCAGTCCGTGCCCGGCCTGATCGTCGCCGACTCCACCCTCGCCGTCCCCTTCGCCGTGCTGATCTTCACCGCGTTCATGTCCGGCATCCCCGGCGAACTGCTCCAGGCCGCGACCATGGACGGCGCCGGAACCTGGCGGACCTTCCGGTCGATCGTGCTGCCGATGAGCCGCAACGCCGTCGTCACGGTGTCCCTGTTCGCGTTCCTGTGGTCGTGGTCCGACTTCGTCTTCGCCGGCACCCTGGTCAACGGCGGCGCCCACGAGCCGATCACCCTCGGCATCTACCACTACATCGGCAACAACAACCAGGAGTGGAACGCCATCATGGCCACCGCCGTCGTGGCCTCGCTGCCCGCCGCGGTCATCCTCGTCCTCGCCCAGCGCTACATCGCCGCCGGTGTGTCCGCCGGAGCCGTCAAGGACTGACACCGGAGCGCGCGCACGCGGCGGAGCTCCCCACGGGCCGCCGCGCGAGCACTCGCGCGCCGACCGGCAGACCGGCAGACCGGCAGACCGGCAGACCGTCGACCATCCCGGCCGTCGACCATCCCGCCCGAGAAATGAGTACCTTCTCCATGACCGCCGACCCGCCTGGCACGGCCTTCTCCGTCCACGACATACCTTTCAGCACCTACGGATCCTGGTTCGGCATCTCTCCCGTGCTGGCGGAGAAGACGCGCGCCGAGGACCTCCACCTCGTCTCGCACCAGAACGGCATGCACGCCGTCCTGCGCCTCGTCCCCCTCGACGCGGCGACGGGCGAGCGGGCGGAGACCGCCGTGCGGGCGACGCCGGCCCTGCTCAGCTGGACCGCTGCGGACGGCCGCGTCGACCTCGCCTACGCGTCGCCGGACACGGTGCGCGTGCACGGCACCGGGCTGGGCCTGCGCGTGACCGCGGCGGCGAACGCCCTGACCCCCTTCAGCGGAACCTATTTCTACCGCGACCCGGTGGACGACGCGCACACGTTCAGCTCCTACGAGACCGGCCGCCGGTACCGGATCACCGTGCTGTCCGGCACGGTCGCCGAAGTGGCCGGTTCCCAGGCCCTGGGCGCCGGTGAACGCGGTCTCACGGTCACCGCCGGGGCCGGCGGATCGTGGGAGGTCGCTGTCGAGGAACTCGACAGCGCGCGACGGCCCTACCGCCCGTCGGCGGCCTTCGGCGAGGTGACGGACGCCGCGCGGCGCTCGTTCGCCGAGTTCGTCGACACGGTCGCCCCCTGGCGCTCGGCCGGCACTCCGGCAGCCGAACTCGCCGCGTACGTGGTGTGGTCCGCCACCGTGCTCCCGGCGGGCCTGGTCACCCGGCCCGCGGTGCTGATGTCCAAACACTGGATGGACAAGGTCTGGAGCTGGGACCACTGCTTCAACGCCCTCGCGCTGGCCCCCGGGTCTCCCGGCGTCGCGTGGGACCAGTTCTCCCTGCCCTTCGACCACCAGGACGAGTCGGGTGCGCTGCCCGACTCCGTCACCCACTCCGAGGTCCTGTACAACTTCGTCAAGCCGCCCATCCACGGCTGGGCCCTGCGTCACCTGCGCGACCGGCTCCCCGCGCCCCTCGGCCGGCCCGAACTGGACGAGGCCTACGCCCGGTTGACCCGCTGGACCGACTTCTGGCTCACCGCCCGGCGCGCGCCCGCCTCGGTCCTGCCCCACTACCAGCACGGGAACGACAGCGGCTGGGACAACGCCACCACCTTCGACCCGGCACGCGTGGCCGTCACCGCCGACCTCGCCGCCGTGCTGATCCTCCAGCTCGACGAACTGGCCCGGCTGGCCGCCGAGCTGGGCTTCCCGGACGACGCCCGGCGCCGCGCCGGGACGGCCGACGCCCTCCAGGCCGCCCTGCTGGACGAACTGTGGGACGGCGAGCGGTTCCTGAGCCGGCCGGCCCACGGCGGAACCCCCACCCGGAGCACGAGCCTGCTCGACCTGATGCCGATCGTGCTGGGCGATCGTCTGCCGCCCGAGGTCCGTGACCGGCTGGCCGAACGGATCGAAGCCCACCTCACCGCGTTCGGCCTGGCGACCGAACACCCCGGCTCCCCCCACTACGAGCCCGACGGCTACTGGCGCGGCCCGATCTGGGCTCCCGCCACCGTCCTCATCGAGGACGGGCTGCGCCGCGCCGGTCACGACCACCTGGCGGACGAGATCAGCGCCCGCTTCCGCGCCCTGTGCGAGACGTCCGGCTTCGCCGAGAACTTCGACGCGCTGACCGGTCGGGGACTGCGCGACCGCGCCTACACCTGGACGGCCAGCAGCTACCTGATGCTGGCCCGCGACCACCACCACCGCCGTGCGGACGCCGCGTCCGACGCCACCCTCGCCTGAACCGCGAGCGACGCCCCACCCACACGTCCGGCACGGGGGCCGGCGCAGCAGCCATCAGCCCCATCCCTGAAGGGACGCACGAGCATGGTACGAATCGGGCAAAGACGCTCGGCCACCAGACGACTTCTCCACGGCATCACCAGAACGCTCCTCCCGCTGACCGTCGTAGCCGGCGTCACCGTCCTGACGGCGCCGCCGGCCGCTGCTGCCACCCCCACCCTCACCGTGGACCTGGGCGCCGCCACCGGAGCCTTCCGCGGCGGCGCCTCCGGGGCGCTGTACGGCCTGTACGGCCCGGACGTGCCGACCGGCAACCTCATCGAGGGGATGGGGCTGAAGACCACCAACACCAAGTACCAGGACGGCCAGCAGCACCCCGGCTCGGACGCCCTGGAGATCGCCGAGCCCTTCGTCGACAGCGGCGGCGACGACGTCTTCATCTACATGACGGACGTGTACCGCACCACGTACGAGCGCGCGAGCTACGCGGAGTACCAGGCGAACATGAAGAAGCAGGTCGAGCAGGCGATGGCCGGCCCGTACGCGAGCCACATCGTCTTCGTGCCCTACAACGAGCCCGACATCGGCTGGTTCAACGGCATGCGCACCAACTCGACGGCGCTGGCCGCCTTCAACTCCGAGTGGCGCCAGACCTACGACTTCATCAAGGGCATCTGGCCCCAGGCCCGGCTGGCGGGGCCCAACAGCGCCGGCTACAGCGACTCCTCCCTCAGGGGATTCCTCACCTACTGCAAGGCCAACGACTGCCTGCCGGATGTGGTGACCTGGCACACCCTGGGCAGCCCGGCCGACGTCCGCAGCACCGTCGACGCCTACCGCGCGGTGGAGACCGCCGCGGGAATCACCTCCCCGATCCCCGTCAATCTCAACGAGTACGCGCACCGCTACCACCTGACCGACCCGGGCCAGATGGTCCAGTGGATCGCGGGCATCGAGGACGAGAAGGTCGACGGCAACCTGCCGTACTGGAACGTCAACGGCAACCTCGGCGACTCCGCCGCCGCCCAGAACACGCCCAACGCCCAGTGGTGGCTGTACAACTGGTACAGCTCCATGAAGGGCGGCAACACCGTCAAGGTCACGAGCACCGGGGCCGACGCCGCGTACACCCTCCAGGGCCTGGCGAGCCTGGACACGGCCAGGAGGCAGGCCCGCGTCATCCTCGCCGGGGGCGGCACCAGCGGCGCGTCCAGCACCGTCGTCAAGAACATCGACCCCGCGGTCTTCGGCGGCACCGTGCACGTCAGCGTGTTCCAGGACCGCTACAGCGGCTACCTGGGCGCGGCGGCCGCCCCGACCCGGCTCTCCGACGCCGACGTCGCCGTGGGCTCGGACGGTTCGATCACCGTCCCCATCACCCTCGACGCGATGTCCGCGTACCAGGTGATCGTCTCCCCCGGCGGCACCGGCAGCGCCACCGCCTCGGACACCACCTGGACGGGCACGTACGAGGCAGAGAACGCCACGCTCAGCGGCAGCGGCTACAACATCAACACCGAGGGCACCACCGGACACATCGACAAGTTCGCCACCTCCGGCACCAAGGACGTCGGCGGTCTGCGCACCGGCTCGACCACGGTGATCTCCTTCCCCGTCTCCGTCCCCACCACCGGCGACTACAACCTGTCGGTGTTCGGCAACAGCTACGCCAAGGACGCCGACGTCAAGGGACCGACGAACGTGTACGCGCGGGTCGACGGCGGCGCCTCGACCGGGATCGACCTACCGGTGGGCTTCCAGTGGGTGGTCTGGGGACACAGCGACGCCACCGTGCACCTCACCGCGGGCAGCCACACCATCACCCTGGCCACCACCGGGGACAACGGCGCGAAGACCGTCGGCGACGCCCTCGTCGACAAGATCGACCTCCAGTACGAGGACCCCTCCGTCCAGGGCACCACGCTCTACGAGGCCGAGCAGGCCACGCTCTCCGACAGCGGCGCCGCCGCCTACACCTCGCAGGGCCAGTCCGGCGCGGGCGCGGTGAACCTCGCCTCCGGCAAGTCCGCGACGTTCTGGGTCTACTCCGCACGGGACGGCTACGCGGACCTGACCGCCCGCTACCGCAACACCGGCCAGGCCGACCTCACCGTCAACGGCAAGGCCGTCGACGACCAGACCCTCTCCGGCGCGACGACCGGCGCCTGGTCCACCTCCACCAACCGGGTGTACCTCGACGGTGGCATCAACAAGGTCAAGGTGACCGGCACCAGCGGCACCCTCGCCCTGGACGACCTGGCCGTCACCCCGTTCAGCGCCACCTCCGCCGTCACCACCGGCAACGTGGTCACCTACCAGGCGGAGAACGGCACCCTCACCGGCACCGCGGCCGTCGACACCGCCTACAGCCAGGCCGACGGCGGTGTCGTCACCGGCATCGGCAACGGAACCGCCAACTCCCTCACCCTCAACGTCAACGCGCCCTCGGCCGGCGCCTACGCCATGACCATGCGCTACGCCAACGCAGAGGAACTGCCCTCCAACCACTACAACCCCGACCTGTACGCCGAGCACGCCGACGTCAGCGTCAACGGCGGCGCGTCCACCCGCGTCAACTTCGCCAGCACCCTGCACGGGAACCAGTTCCAGGACTACACCGTCCCCGTCCCCCTCACCAAGGGCGCCAACGCCGTCAAGTTCACCGCCTCGCAGCTCTACAACTGGGACGGCACCACCATCGGCGTGGTCTACTCCGGCGGCGGCAGCGACATCGGCCAGCCCCTGCGGTCCAGCTCCGCGCCCCACCTCGACCAGGTCTCCTTCGCGCCGACGACACTGCACATCGGCGCCCCTGCCGGCTTCTCCTCCACGGCCGTCGCGCAGCACAGCGGGCTCTGCCTCGTGGATCCCGGCCGGTCCACCGCCAACGGCACCCAGTACCAGCAGAACACCTGCACAAGCGGACAGGAGCAGATCTTCGACTTCCACCCCGTCACCGGCACGACCGACGCCTACACCGTCGTCAACCACTCCAGCGGCAAGTGCCTGGACGTCTCGGCCCTGTCGACGGCCGACGGCGCCGCCGTCCAGCAGTGGACGTGCCTCAACGGCGCCAACCAGCGCTTCACGCTCAGGGCGGTGACCGCGCTCGGCAACAGCCACGACTACCAGCTCGTCGCCGCGCACAGCGGCAAGTGCGTCGACGTCAGCACCGTCTCCACCGCCCCCGGCGCCCTCGTCCACCAATGGACATGCGACGTGGCAAGCGCCCTGACCACCAAGAAGAACCAGATCTGGCGGCTCAGCGGCAAGGACTGACCCGACGCGCACCACCGCGAACGGCAGACGACGGGGCGTCGGCCCGCCGGTACGATCCGGCGGGCCGACGCCCTACGCGTCTGGGGGGGGCTCGTCGCACAGTCGGCCGGCCGGCCAGCCGCACCGCCGGGATCCGCGCCGGATCTCGGCGGGTCCGCGGCGGGTCCGTGGGCTACGGCAGGCGCCAGTCCACCGGCGCGGCCCCCTGCCCGACCAGCAGGTCGTTCGCCCTGCTGAACGGGCGCGAGCCGAAGAAGCCACGGTCCGCCGACATCGGGGACGGGTGCGCGGACTCGATCGCGGGCAGATCCCCGAGCAGCGGCCGCAGATTACGGGCGTCACGCCCCCACAGGATCGACACCAGCGGCTTGCCGCGCCCGGCCAGCGCCCTGATCGCCTGCTCCGTGACCTCCTCCCAGCCCTTGCCCCGGTGTGCCCCCGGGCTGCGCGGCGCGGTGGTGAGCGCCCTGTTGAGCAGCAGCACACCCTGCTGCGTCCACGGCGTCAGATCCCCGTTCGACGGCCTGGGCAGCCCGAGGTCGGAGTGCATCTCGCGGAAGATGTTCTCCAGGCTGCCCGGCAGCGAACGCACCTCCGGCGAGACCGCGAAGCTCAACCCGATCGCCATCCCCGGCGTGGGGTAGGGATCCTGGCCGACGATCAGGACGCGGACGTCGTCGAAAGGCTGCTGGAAGGCTCGCAGGACGTTCGCCCCGGACGGAAGATAGGTCCGGCCGGCCGCTAGCTCGGCGCGGAGGAAGTCCCCCATGGACGCGATGCGTTCGGCCGCAGGGTCAAGGGCCTTCGCCCAGCCTGCTTCGACAAGTTCGTGCAAGGGTCGTGGTGCCACGGCGCGTCACTCTACTGGCACGCACAGACTCCCTGCATACGCGGGGAAGCCTCCGCACGGGGCCGGCTCCCGGACGCTACTCTTCCTGCGCGTCGAGAGCTCCGGGCCGGTCGAGCAGGTCGCCCCGCAGGGCGTCCAGCAGGCCGTCGAGCAGGCCGCAGGCAAGGCCGCCGGGAAGGAGAAGAGCTTGTTCCGTCCAGTGCGCGAGCCACTCCGCCACGGTCGTCCCCACGGCCGCCCACATGGTCGTCCCTCTTCGGCCACCGACCTCGACGGGACCCACGAACCGCCGCCCCGGCAGGGCGGCCGACCGGTGGACCGGCGTCTGCCGTGAGCGCCGGCACCGGTCCGGGCGACCACGGCGCGGTCGGCGTCGGCGTCCTGGCCGTCGACTCGGGCGGTTCCGGGCTGCGGGTCGCCCTGGGGACCGCGGAGCGGGGCGCCTTGGGCCGACGCTCGTCGCCGGGGCCCGTGCGCATCGGGGCGCGGGGCCTCGACCCCGATGACCTGCTGGCCCGGCTGGCGCCCCTGGCCAGGGCTTTGGCGGCCGAGACCGGCGCGCCGCCGCCGACCACGGCCGTCGTGGGCGCGGCCGGGCTCAGCACGCTGGGCGAGGCGCTGCGAGCCGAACTCCCGGCCGCCCTGGCGCGCGAGTTCGGGGTCCGTACGACCGCGCTCGTCGCCGACGCCGTCACCGCCTACGTCGGCGCGCTCGGTTCGCGGCCGGGGGCCGTGGTGGCCGCGGGCACCGGTCTGATCGCGATCGGCACGGACCTGACGGCATGGCAGCGGGCGGACGGCTGGGGGCATCTGCTGGGCGACTGCGGGAGCGGCGCCTGGATCGGACGCGCCGGGCTGGAGGCCGCCCTGCGCGCGTACGACGGGCGTCCCGGCGGCTCGGTCGCGCTGCTGGCCCGCGCGAAGGAGCGGTTCGGCCCGCTCCCGGGGCTGCCGGGACTGCTCTATCCGCGCTCCGACCGCCCGGCCGTCCTCGCCTCCTTCGCTCCGTGCGTGGCCTCCTGCGCCCAGGACGACCCGGTCGCCGCGGCCGTCCTGCGTGCGGCTGCCCGGCACATGGCCGAGTCGGCCGCCACGGTGTGCCCGCCCGGCGGGGAGCCCCTGATCGCTCTCACCGGGGGCCTGTTCGAGATCGGCGCGCCCCTCCTCGTCCCCGTGGAGGAGGAGCTGGCGAGAGCGCTGCCGCACGCCCGGCGGACGCCCGCCCAGGGCGACCCGCTGGACGGCGCGCTGCGCATCGCCGTGGCGCTGGCGACGGACACGTTCGTCTGGCCGTACGAGGACACGCTGCTCTCGGTGGCGCACCACCCGTAGTGCGTCATGCGCAGGGAACGTACATCACCGCATATAAGGTGGATTACTCCCTCTGGGGGCAAGTCGCCCGGAAAACACGCTGATCACTTCTGATCCGTACGTAACTCATCAGACAAAAGCGGACGGATACCGCTCACGTGCACCCTCCCCGAACAGGGGAGCCCAAGAAGCCAGTAACATGCCTCGCCATGAGCTCCCCCACTGGGCCCGCGTCCGGCCTGCCAGTACGAATGCCGCGACCTCGCCAGCCCGGGCGGCACCGCCGACCCGAGCCTCTGGCGGCTCCCGAGGGCGCGCCGGCGCTCGTCCTCGCGGTACCGGGCACGCCCGGCGCGGCCACGCGCGGCCTCGCCGAGGAGATCGTGAGCATCGCCCGCTCCGAGCTCCCCGGCCTCGACGCGCGCATCGGCTACCTCGACGGGGACGACGCCCAGTTCCCCTCCCTGCAGTCGGTGCTGGTGCACGCCGCCGACGAGCGCACGGCCCGCTTCGAGCAGGCGCGCGCCGCCGGTCTGGACGTCAAGGAGCCCGACGGCCCGGTCGCCGTGGTCGTGCCGCTGCTGGCCGGTCCCGACAGCTCGCTGCTGCGCCAGGTCCGCCAGGCCGTCATGGAGAGCCGCATCGCGGCCGAGCTGACCGACGTGCTCGGCCCGCACCCGCTGCTCGCCGAGGCGCTGCACGTGCGGCTGTCCGAGGCGGGTCTGGCTCGCGCGGACCGCGCCCGGCTGTTCACCGTGGCGACGGCCGCCGACGGCATCATCCTGGCCTCCGTGGGCGGCGAGGAGGCCGTGCAGGCCGCCGGGATCACCGGCATGCTGCTGGCCGCGCGTCTCGCCGTTCCGGTCATGGCCGCGGCTCTCGACCAGGAGGGTTCCATCGCCTCCGTCGCGGAGCAGCTGCGCTCCTCCGGCTCGCAGCAGCTGGCGCTGGCGCCGTACCTGATCGGCCCGGAGATCGACGCCACGCTGATCGAGGAAGCGGCCAAGGAAGCCGGCTGCCCCGCCGCCGAGGCGCTCGGCCCCTACCCGGCCATCGGCAAGCTCGCGCTGGGCAAGTACACGACCGCCCTCGGCATCGCGCCGCCGCAGTCGCAGGGCGCGCCGGTCCGTTGAGACAGCCGTTAGGACGCCATCAGACGCGTAGGGCCCGCTCCGGGTGAGGAGCGGGCCCTACGCGTATGTGACCGGGCGGTGGGCTCCTCACGCGGCGGCTCGGCGGTGGGGTTCCGGGGACGTCAGCGCCCGGAGTTCAGCCGAGCCGGAGCTCAGCCGAGGACGACGCAGGCCGCCGCGGGGACGACGATCGAACCGCCGCGGCGGGGCAGACCGGTCGACGGGTCCGGGCTGAACCAGGTGACGTCGCCCGAGCGCTCGTTCGCGACGTAGAGGAAGCCGCCGGACTCGGCGACGGCCCGGGGCCAGTGCCCGGCGCAGGGCACCGTTCCGACCAGCCGCAGCGCCTCCCCGCCGCCCTCCACGGCGAACACCGAGAGGACGTCCTCGCCGCGGGTCGCCGTCCAGACGAACCGGCCGTCGGGCGAGACGACGAGGCCGGAGGGGTAGGCGTCCCCGGCGGGCGCGCCGGGCAGTACCGCGGCCTCGGCCAGCGGCTTCAGGGAGCCGTCCGCGGCGTCCCAGCGGCACACGGTCACGGTCGGGGTGAGTTCGTTGACGACGTAGGCGTACCGGCCCTCGGGGTGGAAGGCCAGGTGGCGCGGTCCGGAGCCGGGGCGCAGCGCGTGCTCGCGGTGCAGGACGGGGCTGCCGTCGCGCAGGGCGCACACCCGCACCGAGTCCGTCCCGAGGTCCACGCTGACCGCCCAGCGACCGCTCGGGTCGGGCTGCACCTGGTGGGCGTGCGGCCCCTGCTGGCGCCGCGTGTGGGGGCCGGACCCGGTGTGCCGCAGGACGCCGGAGGCGACGCGGGCGAGGGAGCCGTCGGCGCGGACCGGGACGGCGGTGACGCTGCCGGAGCCGTAGTTGGCGGTGAGGACGTGGCCGTCGAACACGCTGAGGTGGGTGGGACCGCTGCCGTTGACCGGCACCGGCGGGCCCGCGGGCTCCGGCACGTCGCCGCTCACCCGGTAGGCGGCCACCGCGCCGTCCGCGGTCTCGCTGACCGCGTACAGCGTCTCACCGGTGGCGGACAGGGCCAGATAGGACGGGTCCGGGACGCCGTTCACCCTGCTCAGGACGGTCAGCGCCCCACTGGCCGGATCGACGGCGGCGGCCACGATGCCGGGCCCTCCAGCCGCCGTGAACGAGCCGATGAACGCGCGCCGTCGCCTTCCGCCGAGGTCTGCCACCGCTGTCCCCTCCCGGGTCGCCGCTGCCGCTGCTGACGCTGCTGCTCGGGGTGACGGTAGCAGTCGATCACCAGCGGTCTAGACCAGGCGCGCTCGCCTGCCCCGGAGCCGGGACGCTCAGGCCCCGACGGAGACGCGGCCCGAGCCGCGAAGGGGCCCGGCGAGTTCGAGGAGCGCCTGTTCCAGGGCGTGCAGATGAGCCAGGACCGGCTCGGCGGGCGCGCCGTGCGGTGCGGCGGCGGCCCGTGCGGGACTGCTTCCACCCTCGGCCGAGGGGGTGGTGAGCGCCTCGACCGCGCTCTCCACCCGCCAGCAGGCGGCGACGAGCCGGGCGTCGTGCGAGGCCTCCGGATCCGCGGCGACCGCGGCCAGCCCCCGCACCTCGCGGGCGCAGTCGTCGAGCAGGGCGAGCACGTGCCGCGCCCGCCCCTTGCGCGCCCGCAGGGGGCTGAGGGGATGCACGAGCGGAGCCAGCGACAGCCGGACCCGGGCGAGGATCTGCTCCAGCTCGGCCACGCGCAGTGCCGGGTCCGCCGTCGGGGAGCCGGCGAGCCGCGCCGCGGCCTCGGCGGTGCACACGTGCACGCAGCGCAGCGCGCGCTCCACCCAGGCGTCCGTCACGGAGTGCGTGGTGACCGGGAGCACCAGCAGCACGGCCAGCACGGCGCCCAGGGCCCCCACGGCCGTCTCCGCCGCCCGCAGGGCGAGCAGGGCGGGGTCCAGCAGGCCGAGCAGGCCGTACAGGGCGCTGGCCATGACGGTCACGGCGAGCATCATCCAGGTGTAGGAGACGGCGGCCGTGTAGAAGATCCCGAAGACGGCGACCGCGACGACCACGGCGGACGCCGCCGGCTCACCGTGCAGGGGCACGGCCACCACGAGTCCCAGGGCGATCCCGAGGACGGTTCCCAGGAACCGCCGGAACCCGCGGACCAGCGTCTCACCGCGTGAGGCCGTGTTCACGAACACCCACCAGGTCGCGCCCACGGCCCAGTACCAGCGCTGGTCGGAGAGCGCCTGTCCGACGACGAGGGCGATCCCCGCGCCCACGGTGGCCTGCACGGCCTGCCGGGTCGTGACGCGCGCGAGCCCGGTGCCGCCGGCCGGCGGGGCGAGGGCCGCCGGGGCCGGCATGCGCCGCTCGTAGCACCACGCCCCGAACCGCACCGCCGACGACGCCGCCAACGAGAGCGCCACGGCCGCGTAGAGCTCCGGCAGCCGGGCGGGGACGGTGTGCAGGAACTGCGCGGCGAAGAAGGTCATGAAGGCGAACACGCCGAGCGAGTGACCGCGCGGACCCCACCGGCGTGCGTAGCCTCCCGCGCCGACCACGGCGAGGAAGGCGAGGTCGCGGGCGACGGGGACGTCGTGCAGGAAGGCCGCGAGCGTGAGCACCGGCAGCCCGACGACGGGCAGCAGCGCGGTCGTCACGGCCTGCCCGCGCACCGTCGCGTCGGTCACCGTGAACAGCGCGAGCAGCGCGGCCAGCCCACCGGTGACGGCCGCCGTCAGACTGTGTCCGGCCGCTCCGCACAGCGCGACGGCCAGCCCGATGCCGAGCACGGCCCGGGTGGCGAACCTCAGCCGTACCAGCCCCGGATCCGGTGCCACGAACGCCCTCTTCAGCAAGCTGCCCCGCCCTTTCCCCACCCTGATGCACCATCGCGTCCACGCGTCCTGCGACACGTTCTGCGACACGGCCCGCGGAACGACATGAGAAAGGCGCCGCGGAGTCCGCAGCGCCATCGACCCGCCCATCTCAGCATCTGATGGGCGAGTGGTTCAACCGAGGCCGCCGGAGCTGTGCCATTGGCCCGGTCAGGACCGTTCAGGCCCGGCCGGGGGACGGCCAACGGCCCACCGGATCTCGGCCCTCTCGCCCTGCGCCCCGATCGACCCGGACCCGCCCACCGGACCACCCCGCCCGACCCCCTCGCCTCCCTCGACCGCTCCACCGCTCCACCGCCTAACCGTCTCCACCCGTCGGCCCGCTCGCGCTCCGCCGGTGCGTTGGTACTGTCGCGCTGATCACGCGCGAGCGAGCGAGGGGACGGGCGACGACATGGCGGTGGACGAGCTGGACACCCGCATCCTGCGCCTGTTGCTGGAGCAGCCGCGCACCAGCGTGCGCGAGTACGCCCGGCTCCTCGGCATCGCGCGCGGCACCCTGCAGGCCCGCCTCGACCGGCTGGAGCGCGACGGCGTGATCACCGGCACGGGACCGTCGCTCTCCCCCGCCGCACTGGGCCACCCGGTGCTCGCGTTCGTGCACATCGAGGTCACCCAGGGCCACCTCGACGACGTCGGCGACGCGCTGGCCTCCGTGCCGGAGATCGTCGAGGCGTTCTCCATCACCGGCGGCGGCGACCTCGTCACCCGGGTCGTGGCGCGCGACAACGAGCATCTGGAGGACGTGATCCAGAAGCTCATCGGTCTGCCCGGCGTGGTGCGCACCCGCACCGAGGTGGCGCTGCGCGAGCGCGTGCCGCACCGGCTGCTGCCCCTGGTGGAGTCGATCGGGCGGGCGGTTGCGAAGTAGCGGTCCCCTCCGCAACTTTCGCTCGCGTCACCACCGTTGACGCCTCTGCGTCCCCCCTCTAACGTCTGGTCGACCGGTCCGGTCGACCATCCGCACGGCGTTCGTGATACCGAACACGGCCGGGACGGCGGCGGGATGGCGTCCGCCGGCGCGCTCGATCACCCGTGGACCGGACGAGCCGGATCACCGTGGACCGGAGGAGCAAGCACATGGCACCGCCCCTCACCCGACGCACCCTGCTGCGGAGCGCGCTGCTCGCGACGGCCGCCCCCGCGCTCTGCGCGACGACGGCCGGCGGCGCCTCGGCGAGCGCCCTCCCTCCCCCTCAGGCATGGTCCCTTCAGCCCTTCCCCCTCGAAGCCGTCGCCCTCGGGCCCGGCGTCTTCGCCGCCAAGCGACAGCTGATGCTGGACCACGCCCGCGGCTACGACGTGAACCGGCTGCTGCAGGTGTTCCGCGCCAACGCCGGTCTGTCCACCCTCGGCGCGGTCGCCCCCGGCGGCTGGGAGGGCCTGGACGGGGAGGCCAACGGCAACCTGCGCGGCCACTACACCGGCCACTTCCTGACCATGCTCGCCCAGGCGTACGCGAGCACCGGCGACCAGGTGTTCGCGGCCCGGATCCGTACCGCGATCGACGCCCTGACAGAGGTCCGCGAGGCCCTGCGCCACGACCCCGCGGTCCTGAGCACCGACGGCCCGTTCGGCGCGGCCGCGGAGAACGTCCGCGGCTCCTACCGGTACGTCGACCTGCCGTCCGGCGTCCTCGGCGGGGCCGCCGAGGTCACCCTCGCCGCCTGGGTGAAGCCCACGCACGACGCCGCCTGGACCCGGATCCTCGACTTCGGCGACGACACGACCCGCTACCTGTACCTGGCCGCCCGCAACGCGAACGGGGCGCCCCGGTTCGCCATCACCGGCAGCGGGGCGGGCGGGGAGCAGGGACTCGACGGCACGGCAGCTCTGCCCCTCGGCCGGTGGAGTCATCTGGCGGTGACCCTCGCGGGCGGCGTCGGGACCCTGTACGTCGACGGCACGGCCGTGGCACGCAACACCGCCATGTCGCTCACCCCGGCCGCCCTCGGCCCCCTCGCCGACCACTGGCTGGGCCGGTCGCACTACGCCTCCGACCCGGTCTTCGCGGGGGCCTTCGGCGGCTTCGACGCCTGGTCGCGCGCGCTGACCGCCGACGAGATAGCGGCGTTGCAGGACCGCCGGACCACCGGTGACCTGGTCTCCTACGGCTTCGACGAGACCTCGGGAAGCACGTTCGCCGACGCCTCGGGCCGCGCCCTGACGGCCGCCCTGCGGCGCGCCTGGGGAGCCCCCAGCCATCCCGGGTTCCTCGCGGCCTACCCCGAGACCCAGTTCATCCGGCTGGAGTCGATGACCGGCAGCGACTACACCAAGGTGTGGGCGCCCTACTACACCGCCCACAAGATCCTCAGGGGGCTGCTGGACGCCCACCTCGCCACCGGCGACGACCGGGCGCTGGACCTGGCGTCCGGGATGGGCGACTGGATGCACTCCCGGCTGTCCAAGCTGCCCGAGGCGACGCTCCAGCGCATGTGGGGCCTCTTCTCCAGCGGCGAGTTCGGCGGCATCGTCGAGGCGGTCTGCGATCTGCACGCGATCTCCGCCAAGCCCGAACACCTCGCGCTGGCCCGGCTGTTCGACCTCGACCGGCTCATCGACGCGTGCGCCGCGAACACCGACGTCCTCGACGGGCTGCACGCCAACCAGCACATCCCGATCTTCACCGGGCTCGTGCGGCTGTACGACGCGACGGGCGAGGAGCGCTACCTCACCGCCGCGAAGAACTTCTGGGGCATGGTCGTACCGCACCGCATGTACGGCATCGGCGGCACCAGCACCGGGGAGTTCTGGAAGGCACGGGACGTCGTCGCGGGGACCATCGGCGCGAGCACGGCCGAGACCTGCTGTGCGTACAACATGCTGAAACTGAGCCGGACGCTGTTCTTCCACGAGCAGGACCCGGCCTACATGGACTACTACGAGCGCGCTCTGTACAACCAGGTGCTCGGCTCCAAGAAGGACACCGCGGACTCGGAGAAACCGCTGGTCACGTACTTCATCGGGCTCGAACCGGGCCATGTGCGCGACTACACGCCCAAGCAGGGCACGACCTGCTGCGAGGGCACCGGGATGGAGAGCGCCACCAAGTACCAGGACTCGGTGTACTTCAAGGCGGCCGACGGCAGCGCGCTGTACGTCAACCTCTACAGCCCCTCGACGCTGACCTGGGCGGAGAAGGGCGTCACCGTCGCACAGCGCACGGACTTCGCACGCGAGCAGGGCAGCACGCTCACCGTCCGCGGACGCACCGCGGCCTTCGCGCTGCGGCTGCGCGTGCCGGCCTGGGCGACGTCGGGCTTCCGGGTCACCGTCAACGGGCGGAGGGTCGAGGGAACGCCCACGCCCGGCAGCTACCTCACGGTGGTGCGGACCTGGCGCGACGGGGACGTGGTCCGGGTGGCGACGCCGTTCCGGCTGCGGGTGGAGAAGGCGCTCGACGATCCGTCCCTGCAGACCCTGTTCTACGGGCCGTTCCACCTCGTCGCCCGCGACTCGGCCACCGCATACCTGGAGTTCGGCCTCTACCGCAACGCGGCCCTCTCCGGAGACCTGCTGCCGTCCCTCGCGCCGGTGAGCGGCGAGCCGCTGCACTTCACGCTCGACGGCACCGGGTTCGCCCCCTTCTTCGAGGGCTCCGAGGATCCGACGCACGCCTACGTGCGCCGGGTCGAGCCCCGGATCGTCTTCGGGAACCTCGACTCCGGCGTGGCCAACCCGGCGAAGGCGGACGGCGTCACCCTGCTCGACGAGGTGTGGGCGGCGGCTCCGTTCAGCGGGAAGCCGGCGCTGGTGGCACGGGTGCGCGGGACGGTGGACGCGTGGGTGGCCGACGGGCTGCTGGACGCGGCGGACGGGGAGCGGGCGGTGGACACCGCGCGCCGAGCGACCTACGTGCGCTGACGCCCGCACGACAGGCCCACGGACAGGTCGACGCGGCGCTACGAGCGGCGGCGGGGCTTGCCGCCCCCGGCGCCGCGCCGGCTCCCGCCGCTCTTCGTCCCGCCGCCGCTCTTCGTCCCGCCGCCGCGGCCGCGGGTCCCGGCGGCCGTGCCGCGGCGCGGGGCGCCGCTCTGCTGCGGCTTACGGCGCTCGTCCTTCTTCTGCTCCGCGGCGGGGGTCTGCTGGGCGCGGCCCCGCGTGCTGTTGACCGTGCGGCCCCGGACGATGCCGATGAAGTCCTCGACCAGGTCGGTGGTCACGTCCTGCGGCCAGGAGAGGGCGACCTCCGACTGCGGGGCGTCGACGAGTGTGCGGTAGGTCAGGTCGCGGCGGTGGTGCAGACGGGCCAGGGACTGCGGAACGACCAGGACGCCGATGCCGGCCGCGACCAGATCGATCGCGTCCTCGGTGGTCGCGGGGCGCTCGAAGGCGGGCTCGCCCGGCGGCTGCTCCCAGCCGATGACGTCGTCGAGGGGGTGCAGGACCACCTCGTCGGCGAGGTCGTCCAGGGTGATCTCCTCGGCCGCGGTGATCACATGGTCCTTGGGGACCACGACGACCGTCGTCTCGGTGTACAGGGGGATGGCGCTGAACACCGTGCGGTCGACGGGCAGGCGCACGAAGGCGGCGTCGGCGGCGCCCTCGCGCAGGAGGCCGGCGGCCTCGGCGGGAGACGTCTGCAGGAGGACGAGGCGGGTGTCGGGCAGGCGCTCCGCCCAGATCCGCGCCCATTTGGCGGGCGTCACTCCGGGGACGTACGCGAGCCGGAACGAGGGGGTGTCCGCGGAGTCGGTCATCCCGCCAGGTTACCGGCTGTGGTCGGGGCTCCCCGCCGCGGCCGATACCCTGGACTGCATGAAGTCGCAAGCGAACACCCAGACGATGAAGCCCGCCACCGCGGCGAAGAAGCTGGGTGTGCACCTCCCCGCCACGCCCGCCGAGTTCCAGGAGGGCGTCGTCACGCGCGCCGAGCTGAACGAGCTCCAGGCGAACCCGCCCGAGTGGCTGGTCACGCTGCGCGAGAGCGGACCGCACCCCCGCCCGGTGGTCGCGGCGAAGCTGGGCGTCTCCATCGCGGGCCTGGCCCGCGGCGGGGTGACCGAGGCGCTCACCACCGAGGAGATCGAGGCGATCAAGGACGCCGAGCCGGAATGGCTGGCGAAGGAGCGCGCCACGCAGGCCGAGGTCCGCAAGGAGACGGTGCGGATCAAGAAGCGCAACGCGGAGCGCGCGCAGGACTGACCGGACGGCCGGCGCGAGGCTCTGCCGGACCTGCCGTGGAGCCGCCCGCCCCGCCGTGCCGGGCTCGGTGAACGTTTCCGGGCTCGCCCGGGGGCCCTCGCTGTGACTACGATCTGGGCAGGTTCACCGACGTGGGTGTTTCGAGGTTGCTGGGGGTTGGGATGGTTGCTGGTCGTGTGGTGCGCTTCGACAGTCAGCGCGGTTACGGGTTCATCGCGCCCGACGACGGCGGGGAGGACGTCTTCCTGCACGTGAACGACATGCTCATGCCCGAGTCCCAGGTCCGCCGGGGCATCGTGGTGGAGTTCGAGATCGAGGACGGCGAACGCGGTCCGAAGGCGTCCGGGGTGCGGCTCGCGCGGGGCGAGGACGGCAAGCCCCTCACCGCCGACGACGACGTCCTGTGCGACGTGCTCAGCACGGACGAGTTCACCCGGGACGTCACCGAGGCGCTGCTGACCGCGGCGCCCTCGCTCACCGGCGAGCAGATCCTCCAGGTGCGCGCCGGGCTCGCGCAGTTCGCGAAGAACCACGGCTGGGTCGAAGGCTGATCCGCCCCGCCTCCCGTGTGACCGGAACCGTCCGAACCGTCCCCGGATCGGACGTCGGCCGCACGGCCCGATGACGCCGCCCACCCTGCGCCGACCTGCGGACTTCGTCGCGCCGGTCGGCAGGACGCGGGCTCCGGCCGCCTCTGGAGCCCCGGTGTCAGTGGCCTGACCTACAGTTCCCGACACTTGATCACAGCGGGTGCGGGAGGCACGCATGGGGTGGGTGTCGGCCGGCGACTACGAAGTCGCTCTGGATGACGGCAAGGTGGTGTGCCGCAACGCGGCCGGGCGGCGGTTGAAGTCCGTGCCGCCCAAGATCGCCGACGAGCCGGCGGTGGTGGGGCTGCGCCGGCTCGTCGAGTGGCTGGAGCGGCACGAACAGCGGTGCCTGGCGGACGTCGAGCGGTGGATGGTGCGCTCGCTGCCGGTGCCGTTCGCCGTCGTCGCCCACGTGTGGCCCGACCCCGCCTGGCAGGCCGCCCTGCGCGACCTCGTGGTCACCGGGGACGACGGCGAGGTGGCGGGATTCCTGCGGGACGCCGACCCCGAGCGGGGCCTCGGTCTGGTCGACCTCGACGGCGACACCGTCCGCATCGCCCCGGACCTCGTGCGGCTTCCGCACCCCGTGCTCCTGGACGACCTGGAGGAGCTGCGGGAGTTCGCCGTGGAACTCGGCGTCCAGCAGCGCGCCCAGCAGCTCTTCCGCGAGGTGTGGCGACGGCCCGCCTCGCTCGACGCGGAGGGCACGTCCGTCGAGGAGTTCGCGGGCGGCGCCTTCAAGGAGCAGCGGTTCCTGCACGGCCGGGTCACCCAGCTCGGATACCGGGTGCGCGGCGGCAACGCCGTGACGTCCGTCCTGGAGGACGGCCGCAGCGTCGAAGCCCGCGTGTGGGTGGGCGATCACGAGGGCTACGAGGAGGCCGAGACCGGCCCTCTGACGTTCACCGACGCCGCGGGCCGGGCGCTGAAGCTCGGCCAGGTCGGCGCGGTGGCGTGGTCGGAGGGCATGCGCATGGCGGCTTCGCTGTACTCCGGGCGCGACATCGAGGACGAGGAGCGGGCGGCATGACGACCCACGACGAGAACACCGCCGCCGTCCTGCTCGACGCGGGCGCCGTCCTGCCCCCGGGCAGCACGACCCGCGAGGACGCCGACACGCTCACCGTGCGCACCTACGGTCATCCCGCGCTCGACGACCGCAGGATCGTACGCCTCGTGCCGGGCACCCTCGGCGAGGTCGAGGACCTCGCCCTGGACTTCCTCGGACTGACCCGCGAGGCGCGGACCCCCGAGGTCGGCCAGGTGCGCCGGGAGACGCTCGGGTTCCCCGCCTGGGCGCTGGTCAACGACCCGGCGAACGGCCATCACGCACTGGCCCTGGTCAAGGACATCGAGCGCCTCGCCCGGCAGGCCAAGTCCCGCCCGGGCAACGCCAAGGACGGCTTCGAGGAGCTCGGCGCCCGGCTCGGCCGGGCCGTGCCGCACTTCCTGCCCACCTATTACGAGCACGCGGCGCGCGTCTTCCTCCGGCACGAGAACACCACGTACGCCTCCGCCCTCTTCGGCAAGGCCCGTGAGGCCGAGCGGGTGCACGCGCTGACGGTCGACGAGGAGCGGCAGCGGGCGGTGTTCCTGGAGTTCGCCTTCGCCGGCGCGCTGACGGTCAAGGCGCTCAAGGAGCACGTCAGGGCCCTCGCCGCCCGGCTCGACCCGGCCACCGCCTGGGCGCAGTTCCGGCAGCTGACCGTGGAGCGCTGCGCGGCCGGCATGCCGCCGTACGCGTCGCTGCCGCAGGACGCGCGCGGGTTGATCAAAGCGGCGGGTCTCGACCGGGTCGCCGAGGAGTGCGCCCTGCTCGCCGACCTGCTCGCCTCGCCCGCCGCGGTCCGGGCCCCCGCGTCCTTCTGGAACGCCTACCGGTCCACCCTCGCCGTCCTCGCCGGGCAGCGGCCGCAGGTGCGGGTCCGGCTGCTGGAGATCATGCCCGCAGGTCTGGGGCGTTCCGTCGAGGACGACGAGTTCTGGCTCGCGCTGCTCGCCGAGTGCGGCGCGGACCGGCTCCTCACCGGTGGGACGGCATCCGACGTCGACGCGGCCGAATGGCTCGGCCGCTGGGCGCTGCACCGCAAGCACGGCGGCACCGTCAGCGGCCGCTCCCCGGCCACTCTCGCCCTCGCGGAACGCATGGCCCCCCGGCTGCGCGAGCTGGGCCGGCCCGTCGACCTGTGCTCGGGGCGCTGGCACCCCGGCGCCGACCTGGACCTGCTGGACCTGTGCGTGGCGCAGGGCGTGCCGCTGGCCCTGCCGAACGCCGACAAGGTCGTGCATCTGTCCCTGGACCGCTGGCTGCGCGATCCCCGCGGCGGACGACGCGACCTGACCGCCGTCGCGGCCGTTCCGCGTCTGCGTCGCCTGCTGTACGCCGGCGTCGGCGCCGTCAGCGGCATCCGTCCCGATTCCGAGGTGCTGGAGGGCCTGGCCGCGCACCCCGTGCTCGGCGACGTCCTGCGGGAGTGGCTGGACGACGCGGCCGGGGACCTGTCCTCGGCGGTCGGCCTGCCCGCCGCGCGCGCGGCGCTGGAACGGCTGCGTCCCTTCCGCACGGTGGCCGCCCGGGTCAGCCCGGCGGCCGTGGTCCGGGTCGCCGCGCGCGAGGTCGCGCCGCTGCTCGGGCACACGCTGCGGGCGGGCGTCCTGGACGAACTGGGCTGGCCCGCGCTCGACGAGGCGCTGCGCCGGATCGACGCCGAGACCAAGCCCGGCCGTGATCACGAGAACCCGATGACCGTCCAGGAGGCGTGGCCCGCGCTGATCGTCTCCCGTGAGCACAAAGTGTTCGTCGTCGGCCCGCAGGAGATCTGGCTGGAGCACGACCTGCGGCTGCCCGTGCCCCCGAACCGCTGGCAGCGTCCGTCGTTCCGCTACACGGACGGCGAACTGCTGGTGATGTGGCGGCAGGACGGCAAGCAGTTCGGCTACTGGTCCGCCCGCCCGGCCGAGGTGTTCCCGCTCGGCGGCGAGCAGATCCCCGCCTACTGGTACGGCGGCAGCGAGGCAGGGACCCCGTCCCTCCCCTTGCCCGGTGGCGGGCGCGCGGGCGGCGGGCGCACGCTGCACGCCGGCGACACCGTCCTGCCCGCCGGCCGCCGCGTCCTCGGCGACGGCGCCTCGTACTGGCGGCAGGGCCGACAGGGCCGGCAGCAGGTCTGGCTCGAGTACGACCCGGCCACCGGCACGCACGGGCGTGCCTCACTGCCCGCGTTCCTGCGGTCCGGCATCCGGGAGGACGCGACGCTGCTGCAGGAGAACTGCGAGCTGCTGCCGCTCCAACCGGGCCTGGAGCAGACCCCGTTCGGAACCGACGGCACGGTTCTCGGCCGCTGGGTGCGCACCCAGGGCGAGGGCGCCGAGGCGCGTACGGTCGCCGGCACGCCGGACGGCCGGACCGTCACCCTGCCCTGGGCGGGCGGCCGGGCGCCGGGCGTGCCGCTCGGCGCGCTGCGGCTGCCCGGCGGGGCCGAGCCCGTCGCCGTCCGCCTCCACCGGCAGATCGCCCTGTACGCGGGCGACGACACCTCCGCCGCCGGTGAACTCGGCCGGCTGACGCCGATGGAGCGCGGCGGCGAGTTCGCCGCGGGCACCCGTTTCGTCCCGCCGGTCGAGTACTGGCACGCGCTGCGTCCGCGCGACGAGCGGGCGTCGGCCGCGCTGCGCGCGCTGACCGACGAGCAGGCGGCCGAGATCGTGCGGGCCGCGGCGCGGGCGCTGGCCGAGCGGCAGGCCGTGCTGGCCGCGGCCGGGCCGGTCGACGCCGCCTCGGAGGGCCGGTCGGTCGTCCCCACGGCGGACGAGGTCGTGCAGGAGATCGTGTCCCGTCTCCTGCCGGCGCTGGGCGACCGCAGGCTGGTCACCGGGGTCGGCGCGCTCGTGCGCGCGGTGCTGCGGCTCGCGGAGTCGACCGCCGCGTTCGTGGCGCCTCCGGTCGCACGGCCCACTGCACAGAGCAACCGGGTCGACGGCATGTTCGCGGACCTGAAGCCCGAGCACGGCGACGACCAGACGCTGCGCGAGGCCGTCACCGGCATCACCCCGATGCAGGGGTGGTGGGGCGGCGAGACGCGCTGGGCCACACTGCGGCAGATCCGCTCCGTGAACCATGTGCTGTCCGGGAAGCCGGCCGACGGCAAGCCCCTGCCCGGGGCCTCCCGGACCGCCGGCGTCCCCGACGGCTGGCGCAGCGACGAGTTCACCGTCCCCGGCATCGGCCCGGTGTGGACGCCCGTGCTGGACGTGCTGCGCCCGCTCGCGTACCGGGCCGCCTGCCCGACGACGACCGTGCAGCACCGTGAGGCGCTGCTCCTGCTGCTGGAGGCGATCGCCGACGGGCCGCTGGCCGTGCCCGCGGGCCTGCTGCGGGAGGTCGTGCTGAGCGAGCCGCACGAGAAGCAGGAACGTGTCGGTCAGGTGCTGCGCCGGGACGGCCGTACCGTCGTCGTCCTCGGCTGCCAGAGCGTCGACCGGCAGACCGGGCGGGTGAACTGGCTGGCCCTCGAACACGATCCGGCCGGCCGGTTCGGCGCGATAGCCCACTTCACCCTGGTGCGGGAGAGCGCGCACCCTGCGGTGTACCCGGCCGACGCCCTGGCGGCCGTCACCGGACTCGTCCGGGACAAGGGCCCCGCGCCCTGGCAGCCGGAGGCGCCCGACGCCCTGGCCGCCGCGACGCACGGGCGGCTGGGACCCGTCCAGGCCGCGCTGCTGCTCGCCGGCAACCCGCCGCAGCTCACCGCCGAGGTGATCGCCGCCACCGGGCTGAAGCCCCGTCAGAAGCAGCTCGGGGACGCCCTGCTGACGTCGGTGCGCCCCGGCGACCGGGCGGCGCTCGTGGGCGCGCTGCTGCCGCAGGCCCCCGGTGCTCTGTGGACGGCCGGGCCGGACACGCAGGCGGCGGGAAGGGTGTGGGCCGAGCGGCTCCCCGGAGTCGTCCGGCTGCCCGAGGAGCTCGCCGGGGAACTCGCCCTCGACGGACTGCCGACCGGCGCCGCGGAGGAGGTCCTCAACCCCGGGCTCACCCCCTGGATCCACCGCACCACCGTTCAGCGGCCGGACAAGGACGGCAACCTCGTCGCGGAGGACCCCGCGGCGCTGCCCGGCCGGTACGACCTGACGCGAGCCGTGGCCGCCCTGGCCGGGCTCGCCTACTCCCTGCCGTACGCCCACCCGCTGCGGGCCGCCTTGCCGCAGGGCCTGGCCGCGGTGCGCCGCCGTGTGGCCGATCCGGGGCTGCTGGTCGATCTGGACGTCGCCTGGACGGAGAAGGGCACCTCGACCGCCGTCGAGCTGCGCAAGGCGTACGGGTTGCCCGCGACCGGCGGTGCCGACGCGCACGGGCTGACTGCCGTGGGCGAGGCGCTGGTGCTGCGGCCGTGGTACGGCGAGCAGGAGACCGTCCTGGTGCGGCCCGGCGCGCTCGACGGCCCCGACGACCCCGTGTTCGGGCTGGTCGAGGGGCTCGTGGGGCCCGGACGGGGTCAGGGCATGCAGGCCCTGAGGACGCTCCTGGGCGAGGACCTCGCCGCCGCGGTGGCGGCGGGGACCGATCCGCAGGGACCGTCCGGCCATGCGCAGGACCCGGCCCTCAGCGTGCCGGAGCTGGTCGCGGAGGCCGCCGCGCAGCTCGGTCTGGGAGCGGACGCGGCAGCGCTCTATCTCCAGCTGCTCGCCCTCCCGGACCCCACGGACCGCAACTGTGTGCGCTGGACCGGCTGGCGGCCCGCCCGGATGAAGAAGGCCCGCGCCGAACTCGCGGCGAGCGACCTGGTGGTGGAGGCGAAGCGGGCGCGCGCGGGCCGCACCCTGTTCCTGCCCTGCGGCTGGCTGGACCTGAAGTCTCCGGCGCTGCCGGTGGAGATCTGGAAGGAGGGCCTCTACCCGGTGCGCGCCCACGCCCGCGCCGTGCCCCTGGCCCCGGTGCCCGAGCTGTTCGCCCGCGCGTGGGGCCGCGTCCGCTCCGGTGACGTCCCCGCCTACGAGGAGCTCACCACCCGGGCCACCCGCAAGGGCCGGCGCCGATGACCACCGTCCCCTCTCACCTGGAAGAACCCGCGCCGATGACCGCCACCGCCCTGTCCCCCTCCCCCGAGCGCCAAATCGAACCGCCCGAGGACCGGTACGCCGCCGAACTGGCCTTCCTCGCCGCGTACGACGACGGGCCGCGACCGCCGGCCTGGCGGCTCACCCCGCGCGCGGTCGTCACGTTCGTGATGGGCAGCGGCGGCCGGGCGCTGAAGCTGCCCGAGGGCGTCGGGACGCCGGACGGGGCGCCGCGCCGGCTGGTGGTCGAGGGCAAGTTCGTCGGCGACCGGGCGCTGGTGGAGCGGTGTGTGGTCACCCTCGCCGGGGAGCGCGGACTGCTGCTGGTCGGCGAACCCGGCACCGCCAAGTCGATGCTGTCCGAGCTGCTGTCCGCCGCCGTGTGCGGCACCAGCGGCCTGGTCGTGCAGGGCACGGCGGGCACCACCGAGGACCAGCTCAAGTACGGCTGGAACTACGCCCTGTTGCTGTCCCAGGGACCGAGCCGGCAGGCGTTGGTGCCCTCGCCGGTGCTGGCCGCCATGTCCCGGGGCGCCGTCGCCCGGGTCGAGGAGGTCACCCGCTGTCTGCCCGAGGTGCAGGACTCCCTGGTGTCGCTGCTGTCGGAGCGGCGCATCGCCGTGCCCGAACTCACCGGCACTCCCGATGCGTTGGCGCACGCGGCGCCCGGGTTCAACCTGATCGCCACGGCCAACCTGCGCGACAGGGGCGTCTCGGAGATGTCCGCGGCCCTCAAGCGCCGCTTCAACTTCGAGACCGTCGGCCCGATTCCGGACCTGGACGCGGAGACCGCGCTGGTGCGCGGTCAGGCCCGCGCCTCGGTGGAACGGGCCGGAGCGCCCTTCCAGGTCGACGACGCCGTGCTGGAGGCCCTGGTCACCGCCTTCCGCGATCTGCGGGAGGGACGCTCGGCGGAGGGCTGGGAGGTGGAGCGGCCGTCCACGGTGATGAGCACCGCCGAAGCCGTGTCCGTGGCGGGCGCGCTGGCTCTCGCGGCGGCCTACTTCCCCGGGGACCGAGACGTCCTGGGGCTGCTGCCCGGCCATCTGCTCGGCGTGGTCCGCAAGGACGACCCCGCGGACGCGGCCCGGCTGCGCGGCTACTGGGACGGTCCCGTCCGCCGCCGCGCCGAGCAGGGCTCCGCCACCTGGCGCACCCTGTGGGAGCTGCGCACGGTGCTGGAGGGCTGACGGCCGTGTCCCCGCACCCCACCCCGACGGGCGCTCCGGGCGAGGCGCTCGCCGCGCTCACCGACCCGGCCGCGCCCTACCTCATCGGCGTACGGCACCACGCGCCCTCGCTGGCCGCCGCCGTGCCCGCGCTGCTGGACGCGGCCGAACCCGGCGTGCTGCTCGTCGAACTGCCGGCCGAGATGCAGGAATGGCTGCCGTGGCTCGGGCATGCGCGGACCCGGGCCCCGGTCGCACTCGCCGCCGCTCCCGGTGAGGCCGGAAACGGCGGGAGCCCGGCGTTCTATCCGTTCGCCGACTTCTCGCCCGAGCTGGCCGCCGTGCGCTGGGCCGCCCGGCACGGCGTGCCGGTGATCGCCTGCGACCTGCCCCTCGCCGACCGGGCGTGGGGCGAGGGGCGCGAGGGCGCGGCGTCGGGAGCGTCCCCCGGGCTCGCCGGGGCGTTGCGGGCGCGCCTCACGGGCCGCCCGGGGGACGACCTGTGGGACCGGCTCGTGGAGGCGGCCGCGCCTGGCTCGCCCCCCGAGGCGCTGCGCCGGGCCGCGCTGCTGACGGGGTGGGCGCTGCGCGAGGACGCGGCGGCCTCGGGCGGGGTGGCGGAACTGGACCTGCGGCGGGAGCGGTGGATGCGGTCCCGGATCGCCGAGGCCACCGCAGGCGGCGAGCGGGCCGCCGTGCTGGTCGGCGCCTTCCACGCGCCGGCGTTGACGGGTGCGGGCGCGGACCGGCTCGCGACGCCCGCCCCGGCCGGCAATCCCGGCGCCCGCGCCCGCGCCGGCGTCCATGCGGACGCCCGTGCCGAGGTCGACGCCTGTGCCGAGGTCGACGCCGAGATCCACGCCCCGGCCGGCGCGCGGCACGACGACGCCGGGACACGAGGGGTCTCCTGGGTCACCTCGCTGATCCCGTACGCCTACAACTTGTTGGACGAACGTTCCGGGTACCCGGCCGGCATCCGGGACCCGGAGTGGCAGGACATGGTGCTCCGGGCCGCCGGTGACCCCACTGCCCTGGAGGAGGCGCTGACGCGGGCGGCCGTGGGGGTGTGCGCCGAACTGCGCGGTCTGGGGCATCCCTCCGGGCCCGCCGACGCGCGCGAGATCTGCCGGCTCGCCTCGGACCTGGCCCGGCTGCGCGGGCTCCCCGCGGCGGGCCGGGGCGAGTTGGTCGAGGCGGTGCAGACGGTCCTCGCGCAGGGCGAGCCGTACGGGCGGGGCAGGGCCGTCGCGCGGGCGATGGAACGGGTGCTGATCGGCACGCGCACCGGACGGCCGGCGCCGGACACGCCGCGCAGCGGGCTCGCCCCGGCGGTCGAGGCCGAGGTCGCCGCGCTGGGTCTGCCGGGACCGGAGAGTTCCTCGGGCGCCGCCCGGGAGCTCCGGCTCGACCCTCTGCGCTCCGACCTCGACCGGCGCCGTGAGCTGTTGCTGCGCAGGCTGACGGTGTGCGGGGTGCCGTACGGGGAGGCCAAGGAGGTCGTCGGCGCGGGCGGCGCCCAGGCCCTCACCTCCCGCTGGGAGGCGCGCTGGACGCCCGCCACGTCGGCCGTGCTGACCGCCGCCGGGGTACGTGGCGTCACCCCCGCCCAGGCGGCCGAGGGCGTGCTGCGGGAGCGGCGACGCGCGGAGCTGGAGGAGGGCGGTTCCACGGCCGCGCAGATTCTGCTGGGACTCGCCCAGGCCGCGGAGTGCGGGCTCGACGTGCTCACCGACGAGCGGCTGGACGACGTCGCCGAGGTGGTGCCGCAAGCCGGCACGCTGCCCGAACTGCTCGCCGCGCTCTCCCTGTCGGACCGGCTGAGCGCCGGTCACGTGGCAGGACTGGGCCACGACGCCGGCCGTACGGCCCGGGCGACGGCCGTCGCCGAACTGCTCACCGCGGCGGCGGTGCGCCAGGTGGACGGCCTGACCGGTTCCGAGGATCCGGCCGACGCGCACGCCCTGCTCGAACTCGCCCACCGCGCCGACCTCGCCGGCGGCATCCGGCTCGCCGACGCCCTCGCCCGGCTGGCGGCCGACGGCTCCCCGCTGATGCGCGGCGCCGCCGGAGCCGTCCGGGTGCTGCTGGGTCAGGAGGACGCCCGGCTCTTCGGCGACCGGGTGGCGTCCTGGGTCGACGGCGCGGTCGACGCCGAGTCCCGGTCGGGTCTGACGGCCCGGCTGAGCGGCCTGCTGACCGCCGCCGGCCCGCTGCTGGAGGCGGCGGCGCCCGCCCTGGACCCGCTGCTCGACCGTGTGTCGGAGCTGCCCGACCGGCAGTTCCTGGACCGGCTGCCGGCGCTGCGGGGCGGGTTCGACACCCTCAGCCCTGCGGCACGCGACCGCCTGCTGGCGTCCGTGGAGGAGCGTCTGGGCGCCGGGCGCGTGGCCGACACCGACGGCCTCGACCCGGCCGCCCTCGCCGTCTGGGCGGGGGCGGACCTGGCGGCCCGCGCCGCCCTGCGGTCGCTGGGACTGCTGCCCCCGCGGAGCGCGGACGCGCCCGCGCCCACCGGACCCGGGCGCACGGAACCCGCGCCCACCGGACCCGGGCGCACGGAACCCGCGCCCACCGGACCCGGGCGCACGGAATCCGCGGCCACCCGACCCGCGTCCGCGGGACCCTCGTCCGCCGGTCCCCCGGTCGCCCCCATGCCCGCCGCCCCCGCACCCCCAGCACCCGCCGCGCCGCATGCGGTCGGCGCACCTGCGGAGGGCTTCGGCGTCGGGCAGCGGCCGAGGCCGGGAGGGAGCGCGGCGGCGAGCACGGGACGGATCCCGGGAGCGGTCCCCGCAGAGACCGCGGGTGAGGACCGCCGTCTCGCGCCCGTCGACCGCTGGCGGCTGCTCCTCGGGCGGCGCGGGGACCGGCTCCCGCCCGACGCGCGCCCGTTGGCCACGGCCTTGGACGAGCTGTACGGCAGCGGGCGCGGCGAGGGCAGCAGGGGAGACCTCACGGGCCGGGGCGGCGTCGGCGGCCGGGACGTGCCCTATCCGGGGGTGCGCGAATGGTCGCAGGAGCTGGCCGCGCTCTTCGGGCCGGGCATCCGGGAGGAGGTGCTGGCGGCGGCCGCGGCGGCGGGCCGCGACGACGTGCTCGCCGAGCTGGACGCCGAGAGCGTGCGTCCCTCGGTCGATCTGCTGCGCACGGTGCTGCGGCACGCGGGCGGGCTGCCCGAGGCACGGCTGGCCGCGCTGCGCCCGCTCGTGCGCCGGCTGGTGGAGGCGCTGACCCGGCAGCTGGCCACCCGGCTGCGTCCCGCCCTGCACGGCACGGCGCTGCCACGGCCCAGCCGCCGTCCGGGCGGCGGACTGGATCTGCCCCGTACCCTGCGCGCCAACCTGGCGACCGCGCGGCGCGGTCCGGACGGCACGGTCCGGGTCGTCCCCGAGCACCCGGTGTTCCGTGCGCGGGCCCGGCGGTCGGCCGACTGGCGGCTGATCCTGGTGACGGACGTGTCGGGGTCCATGGAGGCGTCCACCGTGTGGGCGGCGCTCACGGCCTCGGTGCTCGCCGGGGTGCCGACCCTGTCCACCCATTTCCTGGCCTTCTCCACCGAGGTCATCGACCTCACCGGCCACGTCGAGGACCCGTTGTCGTTGCTGCTGGAGGTCAGCGTGGGCGGAGGCACGCACATCGCCGCGGGCCTGCGGCACGCCCGCGAGCTGGTCACCGTGCCGTCGCGCACCCTGGTGGTGGTCGTCAGCGACTTCGAGGAGGGCTACCCGCTCGGCGGGCTTCTCGCCGAGGTGCGTGCGCTGGTAGGGGCGGGCTGCCACGTGCTGGGCTGCGCGAGTCTCGACGACTCCGGCCGGCCGCGCTATTCCACGGGCGTCGCAGGTCGGCTCGTCGCCGCCGGCATGCCCGTCGCCGCTCTCAGTCCGCTCGAACTCGCCCGCTGGGTAGGGGAGAAGATCTCATGAGCCAGGACCTGTTGCCGCCGGTCGCGCCGTCCGTCACCGCAGAACTCGTCGAGGCGCTCTCGCCCCGGCTGCGCAAGCGGCTGGACGCGGGCGTCGCCAAGCTGGCGGCTCGTCCGGTGGTGCGCGAGGGTGACACGGTACGGATCGCCGTCGATGACGACACCGAGCTCCAACTGCATGTCGTGGGCGGCACGGTGACCCGTGCGGACGCGATCCGCTGCGGGTGCCTGCTCGCCCCGGACTGTCTGCACCGAGCGGCGGCGGCCTCGGCCGCGCCGGTCGCGGCGTCCGCCTCTCCTGCCGTCCCCGCCCCCGTCCCCACCTCTGGATCTGCCTCTGGATCTGGATCTGGATCTGCGCAGGAGGGGGGTTCCGCGGGCGAAGGCGTGCGGGAGCCGGCGGAGGACGAGACCGCCCTTCCCGGCCAACTCGTTGCCGCTCGGACCGTGTTCGACGCGACCGCCGCCGTGCTCGACGCCGGCGCGGACGGGTCGGGCGCCGTGCTCCAGGCGGAACTCCTGCGCGCCGCGCACACCGCCCGGCTCGCGGGACTCCCCCGGGCCGCTGCGTCGGCGGTCTCCGTGGTCAACGGGGTGCGCGCGGCCCGCTCCGCCGACCCCGCGCACCGGCTGCCCGACCTGGTCGAAGCCCTGCGCGCCGTCCTCGGCGTGGCCCACCGGCTGCCGGCGGCGCGCGGCCCGGAGCTGGCCGAACTGCGCGGCACGGTACGGCAGCCCTACACGCCGGACGGCTCCCTGCGCCTGTACGGGCTCTTCTCGGAGCCCGTCCTCACGGCGACCGGGTACGCGGGAGCGGTCACCTGGACCGCGGACGCCGAGGGCCGCCTCTACACGGTCTCCGACGTGGCGCCGGGCGGCCCCGGCCGGGCGACGGGGGCGGCCGACCGCGCCGTCCGCATCGGCGACACCGCTCTGACCCACCGTGAGCTGTCGCGTGCCGGGCTCGCGGTCTCCGGTGCGACCGTCTCCCCGACCGGTCGGCTCGGTGCGGGGGCCGGGGTGCGGGCGGTGCGCGCCGCCGGCGCCGCCTGGAGCGCCGAGCCGCTCGACCGGCTGTGGGCGGCACCCGTCGCCGAGCAGGTCGCCCGCGCTCTCCAAGGCGGCCAAGGCGGCCATGACCTGCTGTTCCTGGACGTCACCCTGACGGGCACGGTCCGTGAGGCGACGGGCGACTGTCTGCTGGCCGACTGCGCCGGTCTCGCGCTGCGACTCGCGACGGCTCACCAGGACCCGGCGCTCCCGTATCGCGACAACCTCCGTCTGCTGGCCGCCGCCCGGGGCAGCCGGCTGCGGATCGTGGCCCGGCTCGCTCCGGGGCCGCTGCCGCGCGCGCTGCTGCTCGCCGCCGAACACCCGGCCGACCCCGCCGCCCGGGTCGACCTGGGCCTGGACCGTCTCCGGCACGCGGACCTCCCCCCGACGGCGGGCGCGCCCGTCACGGCCCACACGGTGGACGAGGCGCCGCTGCACCTTCTGCGCCGCCGGGTGCACCAGGCGGTCTCCGGGGGCCGTCGTGTGCTGGCCTTCCCGGGCGGCGCGACCGGCGACGGGGCGCGTCTGCGGCGCGTCGGCCTGGGCACCGCGGCCGACCTTCTCGACGAGTTGCTCGCGGCCGCGGCGGACCGTTCCCGCGACGCCTTCGGACGTCTGCTCCCGGCCGACACGGACCGCTTCGCCCGGGCCTGGCTGGCGGCCGCCCTCTATACCGGCGAGGTGGAACGGCAGCTGTGTGCGGCGGCGTGGGGAGCGCGGGCGAAAGCAGCGACCGTTCTGTCGGGCCTTTAGGCCAGGATCTGACCTCTATCGCTCCTAACCTGGTCCTCGACCGCGGAACACGAACACGGGAGAGGAACCCCCATGAGCGACTTCGCCACCCCCGGCCCGACCGTCACCGGTGAGCGTGCCGACCTGCTGGCGACGCTGGCCCAGCACCGCCACTTCCTGCGTCTCACCACCCGCGACCTGAGCGACGAGCAGGCCGGGCAGCGGACCACGGTCAGCGAACTGTGTCTCGGCGGCCTGATCAAGCACGTGAGCGCGACCGAACGAGGCTGGGTGGACTTCATCCTCGAAGGCCCCTCGGCCCTGGGCGACTTCAGCGCCATGACCGAGGCCGACTTCGCCGCGCGGGCCGACGAGTTCCGGATGCTGCCCGGCGAGACGCTGGACGGCCTGCTCAAGGACTACGCCGAGGTGGCGCGCCGTACGGACGAACTGGTCGCCACCCTCCCCGACCTGGACGTCGACCATCCGCTGCCGTCGGCGCCCTGGTTCGAGCCGGGCGCGCGGCGGTCCGCCCGCCGGGTCCTGCTGGGCATCATCGCCGAGACGGCCCAGCACGCCGGACACGCCGACATCATCCGCGAGGCCCTGGACGGCGCGAAGAGCATGGGCTGAGCACCGGCTGACCGTGCGCGTCCGGGCACACGCGGGCCGAGCACCGGCTCACCGTGTGTGTCCGGGCGCGATGCGCCCGGGCCCCGCACGGCCCCCTTTTTCCGCCCCGTTTCCGTCCCCTTGACGCCCCTAGTGTGACCGGTCACACTTCTGCTCATGAACGTGACCGGTCACCAGCGGCGTCCCGCCAGCATCCGGGACGTGGCGACAGCGGCCGGGGTCTCCTACCAGACCGTCTCCCGGGTGATCAACGACCATCCCAGCGTCAAGGCGGCGACTCGTGAGCGCGTGCTCGCCGCCATCGACGAGCTCGGCTTCCGGCGCAGCGCCACCGCGCTCGCCCTGGCCCGGGGGCGCAGCCGGGCCGTGACCGTGCTCACCGCCGACACCACCCACTACGGATACGCCTCCATCCTCCAGGGCATCGAGGAGGCCGCCCGCGCCGCATCCCACACGGTGGGGATCGGCGTCCTGGAGTCGGCGGCGGAGACCGCGGTCGCCGCCGTGGTCCAGCGCGCGGCGGACACGGGCGGCGGGGTGATCGTGATCGCCTACGACCCGGCCGGAGTCCGGGCGCTGAACGCGGTCCCCGCCGGACTGCCCGTCGTCGGCGTGGTCGAGACCCCCGCGGGCCCGCCGACCGGTGACCGCCCCTGGGTGTGGACCGACGACCGCGAGGCCGCCTACGAGGCGACCCGGTATCTGCTCTCCCTGGGCCACGAGACCGTGCATTACGTGGCGATCCCGTCCGGCGCCCGGCGCACCGGGGCCCGCAGCGCCGGCTGGCGCGAGGCCCTCCGTGAGGCGGGAGCACCGCAACCGCGAGCGCTGCGGGGCGGCTGGAGCCCGGCGGACGGTCATGCGGCGGGCCGCAGGCTCGCCGCGGACCCGGTCGTCACCGCGATCCTGTGCGGCAACGACGACCTCGCTCTCGGCGTGCTGCGCGCCCTGCACGAGGCCGGCCGGTCCGTGCCGGGCGAGGTCAGCGTCACCGGTTTCGACGACGCCCCGCACGCCGCCCATCTCACGCCGTCCCTGACGACCGTGCGTCTGGACTTCACCGGCCTCGGCCGGTCCGCCTTCGCCTTGTTGCACGGGATGCTGGAGGAATCGGCGCAGTCCGCCCCGTACCCCGTCGCCGCGCCGGAACTGGTGGTGCGGGAGAGCTCGGGGGTCGCGCCGGCCCGGGACTGAGCGCCCGCCACGGTGCCCAGGCACACGCACACGCACACGCGACGAGGGACCGGACCCACACCCGCACCCGCACCCGCACCCGCACCCGCACGAGAACCGCTCATGTCACCGCCCCCATGTCACCGCCGCACTTGGAGTCAACGCCATGGCAGGCACCCTCCCCGCAGCAGGAACCGTGGCGGCCCCGGCCGTCCCGCAACGCCTCATCGTCGACCTCGCCGTCTCCGAAGGCCCGGTGACGCTGGGCGCGAACGGGGCCCTGTACGGCCTCAGCGACGACGGCGTGCCCAGCGACGCCGCGCTGGAGCCCCTGAAGATCACCAGCATCTCGCAGAAGCCGGAGGGCGGCGCCCAGCATCCCAACGGGGACGCGCTCTCGGTCTCCCGGGCGTTCTTCCGCAACGGCGGCGGCGAGATCAACGTGCTGATGCAGGACGTCTACGCGCAATGGCCGTACGAGGACCTCGGCCTCGACGACTACCTCCCCAGGGTCGAGGACATCGTCACGAAGGTGTCGGCGGACCCGAACGGCGACCGCTTCGTCTACATCCCGTTCAACGAGCCGGACCAGATCTGGTACGACATCGGCGTCGCCGACCAGGCGCAGTACGAGGTGAACCGCGACCGGTTCTTCAGGGACTGGAAGACGGTCTACCGGCGCATCCGTGCCATCGATCCCGCCGCGAGGATCGCCGGCCCCAACGAGACGGGCTACCACCACCGGCTGATGGCCGACTTCCTCGCCTTCGCCCAGCGGGAGAACGTCCTGCCGCAGATCCTGACCTGGCACGAGTTGGGCTCCGGCTCGCTGCGGGACTTCCAGGGCCACTACGACGACTGCCGTTCCCTCGAGCGCCGGTTGGGCATCGCACCGCTGAGGATCAGCATCGACGAGTACGCCAACCGGCGGGACCTGTCCGTGCCGGGCCAACTGGTGCAGTGGGTCGCGATGTTCGAGAGGAACAAGGTCTACGCCAACCAGGCCTACTGGGACGCGGCGGGCAACCTGGACGGCAACGTGGTGCGCACCAACATCCCCAACGGCGGCTGGTGGTTCTTCCGTTGGTACGCCGGGCTGACCGGGGACACCGTGCAGGTCACCCCGCCGCGGGCCGACGCCGTCGACACCCTCCAGGGACTCGCCTCCCTCGACGTCTCGCGCCGCCAGGCCCAGGTCCTGCTCGGCGGCTCGGACGGCGACTCGGAGGTCGTGCTGCGCGACGTCTCCCGGTCCGTCTTCGGGCACACGGTCACCGCTGCCGTCGCCGAGGCGGCCTGGTCCGGCTACGAGGGTCAGCACGCCGCTCCGCGGGTCGTCGCCCGCACGAAGCTCGAGGTGGCGGACGACGGCTCGGTGACCGTGCCGCTGCGGGGCCTGCGCAGGATGTCCGCGTACCGGATCGTCCTCACCCCGGGCGGCACGGGCGCCCCGGCCGCGGCCCGCGTGCCCTGGTCGGCGTCGTACGAGGCCGAGGAGGCGGCCGTGACCGGCGGCGAGGTCCGCACCCTGGGCACGGTGAGCGACGCCAACGGCTACGCGGCCTCCGGCGCCAAGGACGTCGGCTCCCTCAACACCCCCTCCAGCAAGGTCGACTTCACGGTGACGGTCCCGGCGGACGGCCCGTACGACCTGGCGATCCTGTACGGCAACCAGTCCGGCGCCCCCGCCACGCAGCGGCTGCTCGTCGACGGCGCCGCCCCCGTCACGGTGACGTATCCGTCCACGCAGAACTGGGCCTACCGCGCCAGGAAGGATCTCGGTCTGGAGCTGGCCGCCGGCGCCCATGTGCTGACGCTCGCCAAGGGCGACGCCGAGGTCACCCTGGACCGCGTCGACCTGACCGCGCACACCGGCGTCCCGTCCACGTCATACGAGGCCACGCTCGCGGACATCACCGGGCAGCCGTCGTACGACTACTCCTCGTCGGAGGGCGTGGGCACCGGCGCGCTCGTCCTGCGCACGGGCGACAAGGCGGTCTTCGACGTGTACGCCCCGCGCGACGGCTACTACACGGTGACCGCGCAGACCTCCGCGGCCGTGCAGCTCACCCTGCACGGCGCGACGGCGACGGCGGCCCCGGGCCGGCCGCTGCGGCTCTACCTGGTGGCCGGCAACAACCGCGTCGCCGTGACCGCCACGCACGCGGCGGTGCGCTCGCTCGACGTGTCGGGCACGGGCTCCACCACCGGCGTCCTGTCCTACGGGGCCGCCTCCGCCGCGCTGACCGGCGGCGCGAAGCTCGTCGCCTCCGCCCACGCCCCCGGAGGGTTCTGCGTCGGCGAACTCGGCGGGAGCCCTTCCAGCACGGCCGGGTTCACGGTGCAGGCCCCCAGCGCAGGACGCTATGTGCTGGTCGTGCACTACGCGCACGACGAACGCCGCGACAACGGCCACGCCTACAACACGGACATCATGTCCCGTACGGCGGACATCACCGTCGGAGCCGCGGCCCCGCGCAGGGTCGTCTTCAAGAACACGTGGAGCGCGCACGACTTCTGGACGCTGGGCGTTCCCGTCGACCTGGCGCAGGGCGCCAACAGCGTGACCTTCGCCAACGCGAACTCCTGGGCCCCGAACATCGCCCGCGTCGAGGTGGGCCGGGTCGTCCGGCAGCCGTAGCAGGCGGCAGCGCTACGGCAGACGTGGACCGGGTCAGCGGCCTACGCCGATCAGACCCGTCAGATAGCGCCACAACGAGGAGCGCTGCCGGACGGCCGGGTCCGGCAGCACCGTCGCGTCCGACTCCGCGGTCCGGGCGGGCGCCGACGGCTGGGCCGGCGTCGCCGCGAGTTCGTAGCGCACCGGAAGTGAGCGCAGGCCCCGCATGAACGGCGAGGAACGCCAGGGCAGTTGGTCGGCCGGCAGGGCGAGCTCCAGATGGGAGAACCGCTCGAAGAGCCGACCCACGCCGACCGCCGCGACCGTCGAGGCGAGTTCGCGCGCGGGACACTGACGAAGGCCTGCGCCCCATGACAGGTGGGCCCGGGTGCTGACCGTGGTGCTCGGGCACACGTTGCCTGCGAAGAGCGGGTCGGCGTGCGCTGCGGCGGCGGAGACCCAGACGGGATCGCCCGCCCGGATCGTGTAGTTGCCGAGCGGAGTGTCCTTCGCCGCGAAGCGCGGCACGAAGTTCACCAGCGGCGGCTTGCGCATGACCACCCGGTTCATGCTCTCCCTGACCATCCCGGCGGACAGACTGGCCCGCACCCCGCCCTCGCCGGAGAGGACCTCGACGACCGTGTTGGAGATGAGGATCCCCACGTGGTCGGAGGTCATGCCCAGCAGCATGAACAGCTCACGGGCCAGCTCGTCCAGGGAGAGCTCGGGGTGCGCCGCCAGCAGGTAGGAGGGGAAGTCGTCCCCCGGCTTCTCGAGCTTCACCGCCGCCAGCTCCGCGAGTGTCGCGAGCAGCCTCTCCAGTGCGGGCTCGGCGTCGGGACCGGCGTCCAGCACCCGCCACATGTCCATCAGCGCGTCGTCGCCCTGCGAACCGGGGAAGCCGAGCAGATGACTGGCCACCATCAGCGGCAGCGGGCGGGAGAACTGCGCGGACAGGTCGGCCAGACCCGTGCCGCCCGCCTGCCCCACGAGGCTGATGAGTTCGTCGGCGTAGGCGGTGACGGCGGCCTTCAGCCGCTTGGCCTGCGCGTGACGCGGATCCTGGAACGGCTTGAGAGCCGCGTCCCACGCCTGCCGCAACGGACGGTAGCCGGGACCGCCCTGGATCAGCACATGGTTGACCTCCAGGGACGGTCCGAGCGGCCAGTCGGCCGGCACTTCGCCGTCCGTGCGGGCCCGCCAGTTCTCCAGGCCCTTCGGCCATCCGGCGTCGTCCTGGAGCACGTCGAGCGCCTCGCGGTAGCCCAGCACGAGCCAGGCGGGCACGCCGAGCAGGTCGACCGGCGCGACCGGGCCGTGACGCCGGCGCAACCGCTCGTACACGAGCGCCGGGCGGGTCTCGTAGTCCCGGGTCAGCAGCGGTTCGAGCGTCAACGTCTCCAACCGCTCAGCCGTCGCACCGTCCAGGTCCACGGATCCACCGTCGTCCGCCTGGGATTCCATCGCTCGCCGCCCCTCCGACACTCCCCGTACCGGCGCGTCTTCGATCGGTAGCCGGAACCGGGGGGACCCTATCCCAGGCCCGGCCCACGGTGAACTGCGGGGGTTCGACCCCGCCGCGCGCGACGACGGCGATCGGTGATTGGCTGGTACCGGTTCGTCAGCCAGTCCATGCACGGGAAGGCCCCAGACATGAGCAACCCCCAGGCACTCGAATACAAGGTCGTCACGTTCCGCGAATCACTGGTCGGAGACGCGCTCGACAGCGACAAGCTGGAGAAGGTTCTGAACAAGCACGCCGAGGACGGCTGGGCCCTCAAAGCCATCACCTCCGCCGACGTCAAGGGCCGTATCGGGCCCGGCGCGGTCGAGGGCCTGCTCATCACCCTGGAGCGTCCGCGCCGCTGACGGCCCCGGCTCCCCCGGCCGCGACCGTCAGGCGCTGCCGTCAGGCGCAGGATGGGCTCCTGGCTCATCCCAGGAAGCTCAGCCGGACCTGGCGGTCGGGGTTGTCCTTGTTGGTGTCCACCAGACAGACCGACTGCCACGTTCCCAGTTCCAGCCTCCCGTCCACGACGGGCAGGGTCGCGTGGGGCGGGACGAACGCCGGGAGGACGTGGTCACGGCCGTGACCGGGGCTGCCGTGCCGGTGCTGCCAGCGGTCGTCCGCGGGCAGGAGCGTGTGCAGCGCGGCGAGCAGGTCGTCGTCGCTGCCCGCGCCCGTCTCGATGATCGCGATGCCGGCCGTGGCGTGCGGGACGAAGACGTTCAGGAGGCCGTCGCGGCCGCCGGCCACGTCGCGCAGGAACGTCTCGCATTCGCCGGTGAGGTCGACGACCCGCTCCCGGGACCCGGAGGCGACGGACAGAACTCGAGTGGTGAACGCATCTGACATGCCACCATCCTGACCCATATGCCGGGTTCCACACCCGCTCGGCCCGTCGGACGAGCCGATCGGCGCGGAGCCGACGGCTGTAGAGGCGGCCGGAGCCGGCGGCCGTAGAGGCGGCCGGAGCCGTCGCCCTCCTCGTCGGACGAGTTCACCACCTCGTGGGGTCGGGCTCGGGAAGATCCACGCCCCTCGCGGCGTTGGTGGGAGCGTGAACAGCGTGCGTGAGGTCGAGGTGGTCGTCATAGGCGCCGGTCAGGCGGGTCTGGCGGGCGCCTATCACCTGCGGCGCACCGGTTTCGAGCCGGAGCGCGACTTCGTGGTGCTCGACCGTGCGGCCGCCCCGGGCGGCGCCTGGCAGTTCCGCTGGCCCTCGTTGACGTACGGCAAGGTCCACGGGATGCACGCGCTGCCCGGGATGGAGCTGACGGACGCGGATCCCGCCCGGCCGTCGTCCGAGGTCATCGGCGAGTACTTCGCCGCCTACGAGCGCAGGTTCGATCTGCGCGTGCGGCGGCCGGTCGAGGTGCGGGCCGTCCGGGAAGGCCCCGGCGGCCGCCTGCTGGTGGAGACCTCCGACGGCACGTGGTCCGCGAGGGCCCTGATCAACGCGACCGGCACCTGGGGCCGGCCGTTCTGGCCGCGCTATCCCGGCCAGGAGACCTTCCGCGGACGACAGCTGCACACCGCCCAGTACCCGGGGCCCGAGGCGTTCGCCGGACTGCGGGTGATCGTGGTGGGCGGCGGTGCGTCCGGCACCCAGCATCTGCTGGAGATCGCGCCCTACGCGGCCGGCACCACCTGGGTCACCCGCCGGCCTCCCGTCTTCCGCGAGGGTCCCTTCGACGAGGAGGCGGGGCGCGCCGCGGTCGCGCTCGTGGAGGAACGCGTGCGCCAGGGACTGCCGCCCAGGAGCGTGGTCTCCGTGACCGGTCTGCCGCTCGACGACGCGATCCGCCAGGGACTGGCCGACGGGGTGCTGGACCGGCTGCCCATGTTCGACCGCATCACCCCGGAGGGCGTGGAGTGGAGCGACGGTCGGCGGGTCCCCGCCGACGTCATCCTGTGGGCGACCGGTTTCCGTGCCGCCGTCGACCATCTCGCGCCGCTGCGGCTGCGTGAGCCGGGCGGCGGGATCCGGGTCGAGGGCACGCGCGTGGTCGCCGATCCGCGCATCCACCTGGTCGGCTACGGGCCGTCGGCCAGCACCGTCGGCGCCAACCGGGCCGGACGCGCGGCCGTTCGGGACATCGGGCGGCTGCTCGCGCAGGAGACGGTCGCCGCCTGACGTCCCGCCGCCTCACCCGGCCGCCGCGGACGTGCTCCTGGGGGCCTTCTGGTTGCGGTTGAACTCCGCGACGTTGCGCTGATGCTCCGCGAGGCTCGCCGTGAAGCGCGTGTCGCCCGGCTTGACGGTGACGAAGTACAGCCAGTCGCCCGGGGTGGGGCTGATGACGGCGCGCATCGCCTCCTCGCCGGGGTTGTCGATGGGCGTCGGGGGCAGCCCCATGCGCTCGTAGGAGTTGTAGGGGCTCTGCACGCGGGTGTCGCTCTCCGTCGTCTTCAGCGTGGAGCGGTTCAACGCGTAGTTGATGGTGGAGTCCATCTGCAGGGGCATCCCGCGCTCCAGGCGGTTGAACACGACCCGGGCCACCTTGCCCATGTCCGCCTTGGTGGCGGCCTCGGCCTGGACGAGACTGGCGACGGTGACCGCCTGATACACGTTCATGGCGTTGCGCTGGGCGCCGGCCGCGATCGGCGCGCCGTTGAACCGCTTGTCGGCCGTGTCGACCATGTACGCCAGCAAAGACTGCGGCGTGGCCTTCTTGTCCAGCGGATAGGTCGCCGGGAAGAGGTATCCCTCCGGGTTGCCCTTGGCGTCGTTCGGCAGCTTCAGGCCGGCCGTCGGCATCGCCTTCCTGGTGGTGCCCGACGGCAGGGCGAGCGCCTTGTCGATCGCCTCGTAGACCTGGCTCGCGCGCCAGCCCTCGGGGACGACCAGGGTCTTCGGCTTCGGCTCCTCCTTGGCGTTCTCCAGGATCAGCAGCGGCACCGCCACGGCGGCGCCGGCCACGACGGCTCCGGTCGCGACGAGGACGAGACGGCCCCGACGCGTCAGTCGAATCGTGCTCCGAGGCGGAGTGTTCATCTGCATGCGGGCACGGTAACCCTCATATCGTCACAAACCCGGCATAACTTGCCATACTGTCATCTTGTCGGCTCCAGTCGGGCGTCCCGCCGCACCAGGGCCGCGTACCGGCCGTCCTGCCGCAACAGCTCCTCGTGCGTGCCCCGTTCGGCCACGGCGCCGGAGTCGAGGACCACGATCTGGTCGGAGTCCCGAACGGTGGACAGCCGGTGGGCGATCGTGAGGGTCGTGCGGTTCGCCGAGAGTGCGTCGATCGCGTCCTGGACGGCCTGTTCCGTGCGGGTGTCCAGGGCGCTGGTCGCCTCGTCGAGGATGAGCACGGGCGGGTCGCGCAGGATGGTGCGGGCGATGGCCAGGCGCTGCTTCTCGCCGCCCGAGAAGCGGTGGCCTCGTTCGCCGACCACCGTGTCGTACCCGTCGGGCAGCCCGGCGATGTGGTCGTGGATCTGCGCCGCCCGCGCCGCCGCGTACAGCTCCTCGTCGGTGGCGTCCGGCTTGGCGAAGCGCAGGTTGTCGGCGACCGTGGCGTGGAAGAGGTACGTCTCCTGCGAGACGACGCCGACCGCGCGGGCGAGGGTGTCGAAGTCGAGGTCGCGCACATCGACGCCGTCGAGGGTGACCCGGCCGCCCGTCACGTCGTACAGCCGCGGCACCAGGTAGCCCAGCGTGGACTTGCCGGCGCCGGTCGGGCCGACGACCGCGAGACTGCCGCCGGCGGGGACCGTCACGTCGATGCCGTCGAGGACGGCCCTGACCGCCTCTCCGTCCTTGCCGTCGCCCTTGCGGTCGCCCTTGCCGTCGCCGTGGATGCCGTCGGCCTCGCCGCCGTTGTCGTAACGGAAGACGACGTCCTCGAAGCGCACCTCGCCCTTGATCTGGTCGAGGTGGACCGGGTTCTCGCGCTCGGTGATGTCGATGGGGAGGTCGAGGTACTCGAAGATGCGCTGGAAGAGCGCGAGCGAGGTCTGGATCTGCACGCCGGTCGACAGCAGGCTGACGGCAGGGCGGAAGAGCCCCTGTTGCAGCGAGACGAAGGCGACGATCGTGCCGAGGGAGACGTCGGGGCCGCCGAACTGGAGGGCCATGCCGGCCGTCCAGTAGATGACGGCGGGCATGGCCGCCATGACGATCCCGATCACGGCCATGCGCCAGCGTCCGGCCATGCTCGACCGCACCTCGAGGTCGACCAGTTGCTCGGACTCCTCCGAGAAGGCCTGCGTGAGGGAGTCGGCCCGGCCCATGGTGCGGCCGAGCAGGATGCCGCTGACCGACAGCGACTCGGTGACCGTGGCCGCCATCGCGGCCATCTGCTTCTGACGCTGGGTGGTGATCTTCTTGCGTTCGTTGCCGACGCGGCGGCTGATCCACACGAACACCGGCAACAGCAGGAGCGAGACGACCGTCAGCCGCCAGTCCAGGGCGACCATCGCGATGATCGTGGCGACCACGCTGGTGAAGTTGGAGACCAGGGAGGTGGCGGTGGAGGTGACGGTGGCCTGCATGCCGCCGATGTCGTTGGCGATACGGGACTGCACCTCACCGGTGCGCGTGCGCGTGAAGAAGGCGAGGGACATGCGCTGCAGGCGTCCGTAGACGGCCGTCCGCAGGTCGTGCATGACGCGCTGGCCGACCGTCGTGGAGATGAGCGTCTGCAGGACGCCGAAGACGCCGCTGAGCACGGCGCTGAGGATCATGCCCAGGGCGAGCAGGCTCAGCAGGCCGGTGCGCCCCTGCGGGATCGCGACGTCCAGCGTCTCCTTGAGCAGGAACGGGGTGGCCACCGCGACCAGCGACGAGGCGGCGACCAGCAGGCCGACGACCGCGAGCCGGGCACGGTAGGGCTTGAAGAGGGCAAGGATGCGGCGCACCTGACGGGGTTCGTCGGTCGACGCGCCGGGGGCGGGGGTCCACTCGATGTGATCTCGGGGCATGGCTCCTACGGAGGGTGTGACGATGAGGACTGACGGAGCATAGCTCATTGTTACCTATACTCACAATGAACGACGTCCTGATATTGTTCCCTCATGACCACCCCCGATTCCGACAGCCTGCTCGCCGAGCAACTACTGCGCCTCACGCGCAGGGTGCACCGGATCCAGAGGCGCCATCTGCAGCAGAGCGGGCTCGGTGTCACACCGGCACAGGCCCGGCTGCTGCGCACGCTGGCGCATTGCGACGCACCGCCCCGCATGGCCGATCTGGCGGCGCGGCTCGAGGTGGTGCCCAGGGCCGTGACGACCCTGGTCGACGGGCTGGAGGCGAGCGGCATGGCGCGGCGGGTGCCCGACCCCGTCAACCGGCGGGTCATCCGGATCGAGCTCACCGAGGACGGCCGCAAGGCGTTGCGCGAACTGCGCGGCGCTCGCGTGTCGGCCGCCGAGGAGATTCTCGACCCTCTGACGACCCTGGAGCGCGAGGTGCTGAGCGGCTTGCTGGACGCGCTGGTGGGCGGCGAGACGGCGGACCACGAGCCGGGGCGCGGGCGGCAGGGGGACCCGGAACGGCAGGGAGAGCCGGGCCGGGAGCGGGGACGAACCTGCTGAAGGGCGCGCGAACGGGCCGCGCTCGCCCCTCCGCATCCTTGCCGGAGGGGCGAGCGCGGCCCGCCACCTCACAGCGGTCGAGCCGGGTCCCCGCCTGCGGTTCCGATCGCTGCGACGGCCCCTTGGGAACCCTCAGCACCCTCGGATGCCTCGGATCCACCGGACCCCTCGGACCCCTCGGATCCCTCGGATCCCCCGGAACGATGCAGACCCTCGGAGCCCTCGGCCGGACCGGCGGTCGACGGCTCCCGGGAACCCTGAGGCTCGTCCCCGTTCTCCTGCGGGGCAGCGCCGTCCAGAACCCTCCTGGCCTGCTCCAGATCGAGCGCGCCCTCCCAGCGGGAGACGGCGAAGACCGCCACGCAGTTGCCGAGCAGGTTGGTGACGACGCGCATCGAGTCCATGATGCGGTCCACGCCCAGCAGCAGGGCCACGGCGCCTGCGGGGACGGCTCCTAGGGAGGAGGCGGTCGCGGACAGCGCGAGGAAGGCCGAGCCGGGGATGCCGGCCATGCCCTTGCTGGTGAGCATCAGCACCAGGATCACCGTGATCTGCTGACTCAGGCTGAGATCCACGCCCACCGCCTGGGCGATGAACAGGGTGCCGATGGACAGGTAGAGCGAGGCGCCGTCCAGGTTGAAGGAATAGCCCGTCGGCAGCACCAGGCCCACCGCGTCCTCGCGTGCGCCGGCCCTGCGCAGTTTCTGCATCACGCGGGGCATGACGGACTCGGTGGACGCGGTGCCGAGCGCGAGCAGCATCTCCTCGCGGATGTAGCGCAGGAACTTCCACAGGCTCAGCCCGGTGACCATGCGCAGCGCGACGGCGAGCAGCGTGACGAACAGGGCCGCCGCCGCGTAGCACAGGGCGATCAGTTTGCCGTAGGTCTCGATCACGCCGAGGCCGTAGTTGCCGATCAGGACGGCCATCGCGCCGAACACCGCGATCGGCGCCAGCCGCATGACGAACCCGACGACGGCGAAGATGATCTCCTGGGCCTGCTCGACGGCCGGCAGCACCTTCGGCACCTTGGTGTGGCCCAGATGCAGCAGCGCGGCGCCCACCAGGCAGGCCAGGACGAGCACCTGGAGGAGCGAGTTCTCCGCGAAGGCGCCGACGAAACTGGTGGGCAGCGCGTTCACGACGAACTCGGTCGTCGACGGCAGCGAACCGCCGCCCGTCTTCGTGTCGACCGCCGAGGCGTCGAGCGTGGCGGGATCGACGTTCATGCCCGAGCCCGGCTGGACGATGTTGGCGGCCAGCAGCCCGATGACCAGCGCGAAGGTGCTCGCGACCTCGAACCAGACCAGGGCCTTGAGCCCGATCCGGCCGAAGGCCTTCAGGTCGCCGGCCTTGGCGATGCCGACGACGACCACGCAGAACACCAGCGGCGAGATGATCGTCTTGATGAGCCGGGTGAAGCCGTCGCCGAGCGGCTGGAGATCGGTGGCGACGCCGGGCCACAGTTTCCCGACGACCACGCCGAGGACCAGCGCGATGGCGACCTGGGCGAAGAGCGAGGTACGCAGTATGCGTGCGACGCGTCGCGACGGGGACGGGACGGACGGCGGCACGGGCACTCCTAGGGGGACGGCGGCACGGGGCACGGCGGCGTGGAGAAGCCGGGGGAGACTTCTGCGATACGGAAAGCGGTTTCCGTGACGATCACTGTGAAGGCGCCGTTGATCGCGCGCGAAACCGCGGTGTTTCCGTCGCGTAAATCCCGCCCCGAGTGACGCGTCGCACGCCTGGGGGGGGGGGGCTCAGCAGCCGCGGCGGTCCTCGGTCAACACCCCCTGAACGGTGGTCAGTCGTCGGTCGTGGCAGCCGTCGGAGCCGTACAGCCGGTAGCGCTCGCTCGTCGTGCCGACGGCGTGGCGCTGGTCGCGCGGCACGTCGACGGTGTACGCGGCGTCACCGCGGTAGGTGTCGTCGAGCCGCGACCACGCGACGCGTCGCCCCGCGCGGGTCGTCACGACCTCGGCCAGGTCGCCCAGGGTCAGCCGGGTGCGCAGCCGGGCGTCGGCGCCGAGGGTGGTGACGCCGTTCATCGTGTACGTCCGGTGCGTCCGGGTGGTCCGGGCCGGCCCGCGGCCGTCGACGGTGACCGACTCGTCGTCCGTCCATCCGGCGTCCAGGCCGTCCACGGTCTCGCCGTCGCTCCAGCGGTGCGCGGAGGTGTTCGCGACGGCGCGGGTGACGGTCGTCCGCACTCTGCCGTGCGAGGTGTCGAGGTAGCCGGAGACCGTCAGTCGGTGTGCGGCCCTGGTGTCGACCCGGTGCTCCGTGCCGGGTGTGTGGACGCTGGAGTCGGTGAGCCCACCCGCTTCGTGCGTGACGAGTCTCCCGCCGACGACGGCCTTGCCCGGGTCCTGCCAGACGAGGACGTTGACGGGGGTGCTCCAGCCGCTCTGCCCCTGGGGCACGCCGACGACCGACACCTCGACCCGGTGCGGGCGGCCGTCGTTGAGGATCCCGGCGAAGGGGGTCAGGTCGTATTCGATCGGCTTGACGTCGAAGGCGCGGGGCCCCGGGATCACGTACCAGAGGAAGGGATTGGACCAGCCGCCGGTCCAGACCGTCGGGAAGGGGGTGGCGATTCCGGCCAGTCTCCCGTCGACCTCGACCTGCACCTCGCGGTAGGGACCGCCTTCGGCCCGGCAGGAGTAGGGGGCCGTAGCGGGCACGGCCAGATACCAGTACTCCTCGCATCCGCCGCCCGAGCCCGTGGCGTACACCTCGGCCACGAGGCGTTCGCTGTTGCGCGGCGTGGTGAGCGTCGGCCCGTCAGGGCCGTCGGCCAGGGTGAGGACGCGGTCGGGGGCGGCGGCCGCCGGCCCGCCCTCGTAGAACGTGAGGGTCGCCTTCACATCGATCACGCCCGTGTAGGTGTCGTCGACGACGTTGCCGATGAGCATCTCCACGTCCTGGGCGGTACGGAAAGTGTCGCTGTAACGGGTGACGTCCTTCTCGACAGACCACTCGACGCCCTCGGGCGACGGCTCGGGCGTCGAGGTGCGCAGGACCTCCACCCCTCCGACGTGCAGATAGCCGAGCCGGTCGAACTGCCGCCCCTTGACCTTGCCGTCGAGTCGCAGCACCACCTTGCTCCAGCGGTCGCCGCAGCCGTCCGGCGGGAGGTAGGAGCCGCGATACGGCGTGAAGTCGCGGAACTGCGCCTCGGCGAGGGTGACCCGGCACGACGTGGTGTGCGGTGCGGTCACGGCCGGCGCGGCGGTGAGGGGATCGTGCCAGTCGGCGCCGAACTCCGCGGGAGCCTCGGTCGGCGGGGGCGCGACCACGGCCGCTTGGGCCGCTCCGGCCCCGATCAGGGCGCTCGCCAGGAGAGTCGCTCCGGTGAGCATGGACATGATAATCCGACATCTCATGGCCCGTGTTCTACGGGGTGCCGGCAAGTCCCCGCAATGACGCCCGCGTCGCTGCCGTGAGGCCGTGAGGGGGCCTTCAGGCCTTCAGCGCGGCCCTGTCCCCCATGACGACCACGGGATGCCCGTCCGGGTCGAGCATGCGCAGCAGGTCTTCCATCGCCGCCCTGGACACACTGACGCAGGCCGACGTGCCGCTGCCGTGGTCCATGTGCAGCCAGATCCCGCCGCCCCTCTCCTCGCCCTCGGGCCGCGTCGGATCGTCGGGCGGGACGCCCTTGACGCGGTTGTAGTCGATGGCGATGACGTAGTCGAAGTCGTGCCAATGGGACTTCGCCCACCAGCGCGGCGCCGCGAAGGAGGCAGACCTCGTGTACGGCAGCCTGGTCCCGGGGTCGGCGAGCACCCCTCCCGCATCGGTGAGCGAGAACACGCCGACGGGGCTGCGGTTGTCGCCGGCCCGGTGCTCGGCCGTCCAGCCCCTCTTGCCGTTGTGCCCCGGCCAGCTGCGGACGCGCTCCCAGTTCGGACCACGTTTGGCGTAGAGCGCGACGGTGGCCTGCGCGGAGTCCTTTCCGTCGCCGTACACCGCCACGATCTGGCGCGAGGCCAGGGGAATCCGTCGCCGCATCCGGTCGCCGACACCTGGGACACGGGTCGCCGCGGCCGCTCTCGGCGCGTGACCGCCGGTCTGCGCGCCTGCCCCGGCCATGCCTGCGCCTCCGCGCTCCGCGCTTGCTCCGCCGCACGCGGCCAGGGCCGCGAACAGAAGAACGGAGGTCACTGTCGCGGCTCCTGCGCGCCGCCCATCGCCGAGTCCCATGCGGCCATGCTCGCATCACTTTCCGGACTTTTGCGGCAGGTTGCGGACGTCCGGCCGCGTCGGACGGTAGCCGGATCCCGCCGTCGCCATGGAAAACCGGTTGATTCCGACCACTGCGCGACGCGAACCTTGCACGGTTTGCTACCGCACTCCGCGGACCTTCCCGTCCGCGCATTCCCCCTCCCCTCCCCCTCCCCCAATGCGCCTCCTTCTCTGCCACTCCCCCTCGCTCCCCCGCCCGTTCCTCTCCCGCTTCCTCTCCAGCCCCTCCGCCTCCCCTGACTCGAGCCCCTGGGACGTCATGCAGATCCAAGACCTTCCGTACCCCGACCCGGGTGTGCCGGACGCACGCTCGGGCCCCCGCTTCCTGTGGTGGCTGGGCCGCAACCAGCTGGGCGGTCAACTCAAGGCCCTGGCCTGGGGACTGCTGCACTTCGTCGCCGTCTCGGCGCTGCCGTTCTGCGTGGGCTTCGCGATCGAGGCCGTCGTGGACCGCTCCGGCGTCCGACTCGCCCTCACCGGTGTGGCGATGGCCCTGTGCGGCGCCGCCACCGCTCTCGGGGACACCTTCCTGCACCGGGCCGCGGTCACCAACTGGATCACCGCCGCCGCCCGGGTCCAGCAACTGCTCGCCCGTCAGGCCTCGCAGCTCGGCTCCGCGCTGAATCGCCGGGTCGCGGCGGGCGAGGTCGTGGCCGTCTCCACGGGCGACGTCGAGAAGATCGGCTGGTTCGTCGAGGCGGTTTCCCGCTTCACCGCCGCGGCGGTCACCATCCTCCTGGTCTGCGCGGGCCTGGTCGTGTACCAGCCCGCGCTCGGCGTCGTGGTCGCGGTGGGTCTGCCCGTCCTCGCGCTCGCGGTGCTGCCTCTGCTGCCGCGGGCCACCCGCCGGGCCGACTTCCAGCGCGAAAAGGCCGGACGCGCCACCGAACTCGCCTCGGACACCGTGGCGGGCCTGCGGGTGCTGCGCGGGATCGGCGGCGAGGAACTCTTCCTCGACCGTTACCGCAGCGCCTCGCAGGAAGTGCGGCACGCGGCGGTGCGCAGCGCCCGCATGTGGTCCCTGATCAGCGCCATCCAGGTGCTCCTGCCGGGCCTGCTGCTGATCGCCGTGGTCTGGTACGGCGTCCGTCTGGCCCGCGAAGGGCGCATCACGGTGGGCGAACTGGTCACGGTCTACAGCTCCGTGATGGTTCTGACCTATCCCCTCAGGCACTTCGAGGAGATCGCGATGGCCTACTCCTTCTCCCGCCCGTCGGCAAAACGTGCCGCAGCCGTGCTGTCCCTGGAACGGGTGACCGACGTCGGCGGGTCGCGCGCGGCCGAAGCACCGTCGGGCGACCTGTACGATCCCGCCACCGGTCTGCTCGCCCCGGCCGCCCGGTTCACCGCGGTGGTGTGCGGCGACCCCGACGCGGCCGGGCGACTGGCCGAACGGCTCGGCGGCCACCCCACGGAGGACGGCCCCTCGGTCCTGCTCGGCGGCGTCCCCCTGGACGAACTGCCGCTGGACTGCGCGCGCACGGCCGTCCTCGTCCAGGACAAGGACCCCGTGCTGCTGTCCGGCGCCCTGCGCGACCTGCTCGACGTGCCCGCCTCGGGGAAGGTCGACGCGGCTGCGGCGCTGACCGCCGCCCAGTGCGAGGACGTCCTGGAAGCGCTCGTGCAGGGGTCGTTGGACGCCGTCGACCCGATGGACGCCCGCATCACCGAACGCGGCCGGTCCCTCTCCGGGGGCCAGCGGCAGCGGCTCGCACTGGCCCGCTCCCTGTACACCGACCCCGAGGTCCTCGTCCTGGACGAGCCCACCTCGGCCGTCGACTCCCACACCGAGGCCCGGATCGCCGAGGGACTGCGCGAGCTGAGGGCGGGGCGCACGACGGTCGTGTTCACCTCGTCCCCCCTGCTGCTCGACCGGGCCGACCGGGTCGTGCTCGTGTACGAGGGCGCGGCCGTCGCGGCCGGCGTGCACCGCGAACTGCTGCACAGCGAACCCCGGTACCGGGCCGTGGTGACCCGGGAGACCGAGGACGAGAGCGCCTTGGGCGCTGCCCTCCAGGTCGAGGGGACCTCGCTGAGCGGTGTGCTGAAGGACCTGGAGAACAACGAACTCGAACACATCGAGGACGACATGGCAGCCACCGAGCCCGGCTTCGCAGGGCCCGAATCCGGCGTCGCACGCACCGAGCACCAAGAGATCCGCGAAGAGATCCGCGAAGAGATCGAGGAGAGGGCATGATCGGCGTGGCGCCACCCGCGTACGACCCGGCGGCACCGAGGACGGCGAACACTCTGCCCGTCGGAGCCCCCGCGACCGTGCGCGCCTACGTGGCCGAACTTCTGCGCCGGCACCGCCGCGCCTTCCTCCTGCTCCTCCTCGTCAACACGGTCGCCACGATCGCGTCGATGGTCGGGCCCTGGTTGCTGGGCGACCTCGTGGAGCGGTTGTCGGACGGAGCTCGCGAACTCCATCTGGGGCTCACCGGCGCGCTGTTCGTGCTCGCCCTGGTCGTCCAGGCCGCCTTCGTGCGCCAGGTGAGGCTGCGCGGTGCGATGCTCGGCGAACGGATGCTCGCCGACCTGCGGGAGGACTTCCTCGTCCGGTCGGTTCGCCTGCCGCCCGGCGTGCTGGAGCGGGCCGGCACGGGCGACCTGCTCTCCCGGATCACCACGGACGTCGACCGGCTGGCCAACGCCATGCGCGAGGCCGTGCCCCAGCTGACCATCGGCGTGATGTGGGCCCTGCTGCTGCTCGGCGGACTGGTCGTCACGGCGCCGCCGCTCGCGCCGGCCGTGCTGATCGCGGCGCCGTTGCTGGTCGTCGGATGCCGCTGGTACTTCAAGCGGGCGCCGGCCGGCTACCGCTCCGAGGCAGCCGGCTACGCGGCCGTGGCGGCCGCCCTCGCCGAGACCGTCGACGCCGGCCGTACCGTGGAGGCGCACCGCCTGGGCGGCCGCCGCATCGCGCTCTCGGAGGAGCGCATCCAGCAGTGGACGGCCTGGGAGCGCTACACCCTGTGGCTGCGGTCCGTCCTCTTCCCGGTGATCAACCTCGTGCATGTGACGGTGCTCGGCTCGGTCCTCATGCTCGGCGGTGCGTTCGTGCTGCACGGCTGGATCGGCGTCGGCCAGCTGACGACGGCGGCGCTGCTCGCGCAGATGCTCGTCGACCCCGTGAACCTCGTGCTGCGCTGGTACGACGAGTTGCAGGTCGCCCAGGTGTCGCTGGCCCGGCTGGTCGGTGTACGGGACATCGAGCCGGACGCAGGGGACTCCGGGCTGGCTCCGGACGGACGCGACGTGCTCGCCGACCAGGTCCACTTCGGCTACCGCGAGGGCGTCGACGTGCTGCGCAAGGTCTCCCTGGAGGTCTCCCCGGGCACCCGGCTGGCCCTGGTCGGCCCTTCGGGCGCGGGCAAGTCCACCCTGGGTCGGCTGCTCGCCGGGATCTACGCGCCCCGCGACGGCCGGATCACCCTCGGCGGCGCGGAGCTCTCGCGGATGACCGCCGAACGCGTCCGCTCCCATGTGGCCCTCGTCAACCAGGAGCATCACGTCTTCGTGGGCTCCCTGCGCGACAACCTCCGGCTCGCCCTCCCCCACTCCCGGCTCCACCCGAGCGAGGAGACCTCGAGGGCTGCGGAGGACGCCGAGCTGTGGGCCGCCCTGGGCGCGGTCGACGCCGACGGATGGACACGGGCCCTGGACGACGGCCTCGACACCGAGGTCGGCTCCGGCGGCGTCCCGCTCACCCCGGCCCAGGCCCAGCAGATCGCGCTGGCCCGTCTGGTGCTGGCCGACCCGCACACGCTGGTCCTGGACGAGGCGACCTCGCTGCTCGACCCCCGTGCCGCCCGCCATCTGGAACGGTCCCTGGCCCGTGTCCTGGACGGCCGCACGGTCGTCGCCATCGCCCACCGGCTGCACACCGCCCATGACGCGGACGTGATCGCCGTCGTCGAGAACGGCCGCATCAGCGAGCTGGGCAGCCACGCCGAGCTGGTCGCGGCGGACGGAGCGTACGCGGCGCTCTGGCGGTCGTGGCACGGTTGAGCGGCACTGCGGCAGGCGCAGCCCACGTCGAACGCTGAGGCTGACACGAGGGGTGCGGGTGCGGGTGCCGGTATTCGCGTCGTTGTCGGCCGGGGCGTCCGCGCCGGAGCGGGTGGCCGTGGCCGATCCGGTACCGGGCGCAGGCTCCGTACCAAGGGCAGGCCCCGGCCCCGGCCCCAGGTCGACGCAGTGCGCGATCAGGGCGCCGGGGAGCAGTGGCGGCGCCTCGTCCGAGGCCACCGGGGCCCGCCCTCGCGCGGCCTCTGGCGTTGCGCAGTACCGAAGCAGGGTGGAACGCTGGATAACGGCACCCGCGCGGGAGACCGTCGGAATCCATCCGGCCCACGCCGCGCCCTGCCGGCTCTCCGTACGGCGGCACCCGACCGCCGACCGCGGTGGGAACCGGCCTGTCACCCCCTGGAGGTAGCCGTGAACAGCGCCGACGGATGGGGAGACGACGTCTATCAGCCCGACGCCTCCGACATCCAGGAGGATTCGGGGCTGCTCGACGGGGAGGACACGCTGGAGAACGACGGCGTCGAGGACCCCCTCGACCGCGGCTGGTCCCCGCCGGACCGCCCCTGGGCCGTGGAGCACGTCGGTGTGACCGCCGCGGAGCGCCGGCAGGGGGAGAGCCTGGACCAGCGCCTCGCGGAGGAGCTGCCGGACCCCGAGGCGCCCGACGGTGACGGCCTCGGTGACTGCGACGGCACGGACGGGGAACTCCTCGACAACGAGGTCGGCGCCATGCGCTCCGGACGGCTCGTGGCGCCCGACGAGGGAGTCCACGAGGACGAGGAGAGCGCGCTGATCGCCACGGACGTCGGCATCGACGGCGCGGCCTCCTCCGCGGAGGAGGCCGCGATGCACATCGTCGACGAGGACGCCCTGTCCGGTTGAACCGCCCGAGGAGCATTCATGCAGCAGGACAAGCAGCCCGACTACCACGAGGTGGTCTTCCGTGACCGCGCCGCCGGTTTCGCCTTCCTGACCCGGTCCACGGCGGTCAGCGATCAGACCATCGAGTGGGACGACGGCGAGACCTACCCGGTCGTGGACGTGGAGATCTCCTCGGAGAGCCACCCCTTCTACACGGGCAAGGCGCGCACGGTGGACTCGGAGGGCCGTGTCGCCCGCTTCGAGCGGCGCTACGGCGACGGCGGCGCGATGACCTGAGCCGGCCGTCAGATGTAGTTGAGGGCGGCTGCCCCGCCCACTCCGCCGAGCAGCATGAACACGGGCATGAGCACCTTCAGCTCGACCCAGCTGCCCGCCCGGAACCGCATCGCCTTGGGCGGACCGATCGGGTACCAGCGCTTGCGCCCGATCGGGATGGGCCACAGGACCGGGCAGCCGGAGACGGTCAGGGCGTCGCCGATGTCGTGCACCAGAGCACCCAGCACGATGGGCAGACCCAGCCACAGGTACTCCTGACCGGGCTGGGTGAACAGCCAGTCCGAGCCGTTGCCGGGCTTGTCCAGGACGCCCGCCAGGATCCACGCGCTGGTCGCGGCGAGCAACCACACCAGCACGTCGCTGCTGGAGCCCCGGGCCGCCCGCCACAGCAGTCCCTCGATCGCGAGCACCATGTGCACGAACAGGATCGCCAGCACGGCCCAGCGGCCGCCGGTGATCGCCAGCGCCGAGGACCCCGCGCCGATCATGACGGCCCACAGCCAGGTGTGCGTGAGCGTGCGGTGGCCGCCGGAGCGGCGCGGGTCGCCCTGCTTCCTCGTGGCCTTGTAGACGGCGTAGGAGAGCTTGTCGACGATCTCGCACAGCCAGCGGGAGAGGGGGCCGAAGGCCCGGGAGATGGTGGCGGCCTTGTGGTCGAGATCCGGGGCGAGCGCGGCGCCGGCGCAGATCAGCGCGCCGGCGAGCAGGACCGGCCAGGGCATCGTGTGCCCTGCGGCGGCGGCGGCCGCACCGACGCCGAGCCAGGCGGCGGCCCCCGACAGTGAGTGTGCTGGTCCCATCATGGCCGTTGCCCGCCCCATTCCTCGTGTGCCGCTGTCCAGTTGACCGGGTGCGATGACGCTCCGTCGGCGACACAGCGTAGCCGCCGTGATCTTCGGGTCGGCAGCCGATTCCCCCCTCAGGGGTGACGGCAGGCAAGATGGGGTCGTGACCCTCATCGATCAGCTGCCGCCGACCGCAGATCCCGACGCCCTGTACGAAGCCTTCGAGTCCTGGGCGCAGGAGCGCGGTCTGACGCTCTACCCTCACCAGGAGGAGGCGCTGATCGAGGTCGTCTCCGGAGCGAACGTGATCGTGTCGACGCCCACGGGGTCCGGGAAGAGCATGATCGCTGCGGCCGCGCACTTCGCGGCCCTCGCCCGGGACGAGGTCACCTTCTACACGGCGCCGATCAAGGCGCTGGTGTCGGAGAAGTTCTTCGAGCTGTGCAAGATCTTCGGCACGGAGAACGTCGGCATGCTGACCGGTGACGCGTCGGTGAACTCCGACGCCCCGGTGATCTGCTGCACCGCCGAGGTGCTCGCCTCGATCGCGCTGCGCGACGGCAGGAACGCGGACGTCGGCCAGGTCGTCATGGACGAGTTCCACTTCTACGCGGAGGGCGACCGCGGCTGGGCGTGGCAGATCCCGATCCTGGAGCTTCCGCAGGCCCAGTTCGTGCTCATGTCGGCGACGCTCGGCGACGTGTCCTTCTTCGAGAAGGATCTCGCCCGGCGCACCGGCAGGCCCACGGCGGTGGTCCGCTCGGCGACCCGTCCCGTGCCGCTGTCGTACGAGTACCGGTACACGCCGATGACGGAGACGCTCACGGACCTGCTGGACACCCGGCAGGCGCCCGTGTACATCGTGCACTTCACGCAGGCGCAGGCGGTGGAGCGGGCGCAGGCGCTGATGAGCATCAACATGTGCTCGCGCGAGGAGAAGGAGCGGATCGCCGCACTGATCGGCAACTTCCGCTTCACCACGAAGTTCGGCCAGAACCTCTCGCGCTACGTGCGGCACGGCATCGGAGTCCACCACGCCGGCATGCTGCCGAAGTACCGGCGCCTGGTGGAGAAGCTGGCCCAGGCCGGTCTGTTGAAGGTGATCTGCGGTACGGACACGCTCGGCGTCGGCGTGAACGTGCCCATCCGCACGGTGCTGTTCACGGCGCTGACCAAGTACGACGGCAACCGGGTGCGCACGCTGCGGGCGCGTGAGTTCCACCAGATCGCGGGTCGGGCGGGCCGGGCCGGCTTCGACACCGCGGGCCTGGTGGTCGCGCAGGCTCCCGAGCACGTCATCGAGAACGAGAAGGCCCTCGGCAAGGCGGGCGACGACCCGAAGAAGCGTCGCAAGGTGGTACGCAAGAAGGCGCCCGAAGGGTTCGTGGGCTGGACGGAGAACACCTTCGACAAGCTCATCGACTCCGACCCGGAGCCTCTGACGTCGCGCTTCCGCGTCACTCACACGATGCTGCTGTCGGTGATCGCCCGGCCCGGAAACGCCTTCAAGGCCATGCGGCACCTGCTGGAGGACAACCACGAGCCGCGCAAGCAACAGCTGCGGCACATCCGGCGCGCGATCGCGATCTACCGCTCGCTGCTGGACGGCGGCGTCGTGGAGAAGCTCGACGAGCCGGACGCCAGCGGCCGGATCGTCCGTCTCACCGTCGACCTGCAGCAGGACTTCGCGCTGAACCAGCCGCTGTCCACGTTCGCGCTGGCCGCGTTCGAACTGCTGGACCCGGAGTCGCCCTCCTACGCGCTCGACATGGTCTCCATCGTGGAGTCCACGCTGGACGACCCGCGCCAGATCCTGGCCGCGCAGCAGAACAAGGCGCGCGGCGAGGCGGTGGCCGCGATGAAGGCGGACGGCGTCGAGTACGAGGAGCGCATGGAGCGCCTCCAGGATGTCTCGTACCCGAAGCCCCTGGAGGAGTTGCTCTTCCACGCGTACGACACGTACCGCAAGAGCCACCCGTGGGTCGGCGACCATCCGTTGTCGCCGAAGTCCGTCATCCGTGACATGTACGAGCGGGCGATGTCGTTCACCGAGCTGGTCTCGCACTACGAGCTGGCCCGCACCGAGGGCATCGTGCTGCGGTACCTGGCCGGCGCGTACAAGGCGCTCGACCACACCGTCCCCGACGACCTCAAGTCCGAGGATCTGCAGGACCTGATCGAGTGGCTGGGCGAGATGGTGCGCCAGGTCGACTCCAGTCTGCTGGACGAGTGGGAGCAGCTCGCCAACCCGGAGGAGATGACCGCGGAGGAGGCCCAGGAGAAGGCCGACGAGGTCAAGCCGGTCACCGCCAACGCCCGCGCCTTCCGGGTCCTGGTCCGCAACGCGATGTTCCGCAGGGTCGAGCTGGCCGCCCTCGACCGTGTCGACGAACTCGGCGAGCTGGACGGCGAGTCCGGGTGGGACGCCGACGCGTGGGGCGAGGCGATGGACAGATACTGGGACGAGTACGACGACCTCGGCACCGGTCCCGATGCCCGGGGGCCGAAGCTGCTCGTCATCCAGGAGGAGCCGCAGAACGCCCTGTGGCGGGTCCGCCAGATCTTCGACGACCCGAACGACGACCACGACTGGGGCATCAGCGCGGAGGTCGACCTCACGGCGTCCGACGCCGAGGGCCGCGCGGTCGTGCGTGTCACCTCCGTCGGCCAGTTGTGAGGTCAGGGAAGGGTCCGGCCGCACTGACCGGATCAGGCGCAACGGACGCGCCAGACGCAACAGACACCGCCACAAGCACGGGACAAGGCACAGAAGAGGGCACAGGAGAAACGCACCGATGACGAATCCGGCCGAGAGGCTCGTCGACCTGCTCGACCTGGAGCAGATCGAGGTCAACATCTTCCGGGGCCGCAGCCCGCACGAGTCGCTGCAGCGGGTCTTCGGCGGCCAGGTGGCGGGCCAGGCGCTGGTCGCGGCCGGCCGGACCACCGACGGCGACCGGCCCGTGCACTCGCTGCACGCGTACTTCCTGCGCCCGGGCAGGCCGGGCGTACCGATCGTGTACCAGGTCGAACGGGTGCGGGACGGCCGGTCGTTCACGACCCGCCGGGTCACCGCCGTGCAGCAGGGGCGCACGATCTTCAATCTCACCGCCTCCTTTCACAAGCCTGAGGAAGGTCCTTTCGAGCACCAGCTGCCGCCGGCCCGGGACGTCCCGGACCCGGAATCCCTGCCGACGGTGACGGAGGAGGTCCGGGCGCATCTGGGCGCACTCCCCGAGCAGCTCGAGCGCATGGCTCGCCGCCAGCCCTTCGACATCCGGTACGCGGATCCGCTGCGCTGGAGCGCCGAGGACCTCAAGGGAGCCGAGCCGCGCAGCGCGGTGTGGATGCGTGCGGTAGGGCCGCTGGGCGACGACCCGCTCGTCCACACCTGCGCGCTCACGTATGCCAGTGACATGACTCTGCTGGACGCCGTCCGACTGCCGGTCGAGCCCTTGTGGGGGCCGCGCAACTTCGACATGGCGTCGCTGGACCACGCCATGTGGTTCCATCGGCCGTTCCGCGCGGACGAGTGGTTCCTGTACGACCAGGAGTCGCCGATCGCCACCGGCGGACGTGGACTGGCCCGGGGGCGTATCTACGACCTGGAGGGGCGCCTGTTGGTGTCGGTCGTCCAGGAGGGGCTGTTCCGGGCGCTGTAGGCACCGTTGTTCCGAGCCACTGTGGTCGCGCCGCCTCCGCTGGGGAGCGCTGTGGGGCACTGTGAGTCGCTGTGGGTCACGCGCCGCGACGGCGCAGCCGGTTCAGCAGCCCTCGCGCGGGTCGGTCAGGGTCGGGCTCCCCGGGCGCGCTCCGCCGCTCCGGTGGTCGTGGCGGGGCCTGTTTCGGGGCGGGGCGTGGTGCGGGCTGGTCGGCGCGCGCCTCGTCCAAGGTGCGTCGCAGGTCCGACCGCAGCCAGTCGATCTCGTCGGGATCCGCCGCGGTCGTGATCTTCTCTACGAGGTGTGCGGCAGGTGTGCCTGGCGCACAGTGGGCCGGCGGCGCGGGCCGGAAACGGTTCAGGTGGGAACGCTCGTACGGGTCCTTGACGATCTCCGCGACCTGGAGGGGGTCGAGGAACCCGGCCAGGGCTCCGGCGTGCTGCCAGGGGTCCTCCGCCTGACGGAGCAGGAAGCCGAGATGGCGTCCGCGCCAGTTCCGGGGGCGCAGGTCGACACCGGCGGCCAGTTGGCTCCGCAACACCTCGGGTGTGCGGCCGGTGAGCAGGAAGGCGTTGGTCCGGTCCGCGGCGAACTGGCGCAGCTCTTCGGCGAGATACAGCCAGACGACGACCCTGTAGCGGTTGAGGTAGAACCTCACGGGCACCACGAGTCCCAGGCGAGCGAGACGGGTGAAGCGAGCCGGCGGCACGTCGACGAGGGCGGCGCCCTCGGCGGTCCCGACGGCCCGCACGCTCTCGCGCAGCGAGTCGGGGAAGCCGGGCTGCGCGCGCAGCCGGTCGATCTCGGCGCGGGGCACCCTGCGGGCTCCGGCTGCTACGTCGGGCACGGTCCTGATGCGCCCGAGGTGTACAGCGAGATCGAATTCGGCGCGCTTCACATCCAGTTCGCGTGCGGCGCGGCTCGGTGTGCAGGAAACGGCGTCGGGTGGGGCGATTGCGGTGCGGGACATGGTCGTCTCCCCCGTGGAGTGAAGTGGTCCGGAGCGAGGCCCGCGTCGTCGGCGGTGGCCTCGGAAAAAACCGTAGCCGGAATCGCGGACAGCGTGGCGAGCCTGTGGATAACTTCGAGAGAGGGAGAGAAAGTGCAGTTCAGCGACCCAGTGCACCTTCGGTGCGCGCCGGGGGCGTGGTAAATGCCGTGGCGTGCGCCGAGGTGCTTCCTGTCTGCCCTGACGGGGGCTGATGTCGGTACGGGACGCTGATGAGGTTCGTTCCGGCCGAATCCGACAGCTCTGTGATGCCGGTGAGCTCGCAGGTCAGCGTGGTGCCGAGGGCCGTCCACGGAAACCGTGGAGTGTTGCTGTGAGCACGTGTGTCAGAATTCCTGATCCACCCTGGTCCTCCCGGAACGGCGTACTACTCGGCCGCCTTGCGAGGGAGGGATCGAGACGTGGACGTGCCGCACGAACGCTGCGCCGGTGTGGACATCGGCAAGAAGGACGCCAAGGCGTGTGTCCGCACCCCAAGCGCCAGGCGGCGGGGGTCTTTCACCACCGTGACCACCACCCGGGGGATCGACGACGAACGCGGTGCTCGCCCTGCGCGATCACCTGCTCGCCGCCCAGGTCACCCTGGTCGTGATCGAGGCGACCTCGGACTACTGGAAACCCTTCTACTACCTGCTGGCCGACGAGTTGAACGTGATCCTGGTCAACGCCCGGCAGGTCAAGAACCTGCCCGGCCGCAAGACCGATGTCCCGGCTGCGGCCTGGCCGGCTCAGCTCGGCGCGCACGGCCTGGTCCGCCCCTCGTTCGTGCCGCCGCAGCCCGTGCGCGAGCTGCGGGACCTGACCCGTGCCCGCACCCAGATGACCCGCGAGCGCGGCCAGATCGTCCAGCGGCTGGAGAAGCTGCTGGAAGACACCGGCATCAAACTCGCCGCGGTCGCCTCCGACATCATGGGCGTCTCCGGCCGGGCCATGCTGGAGGCCCTCGTCAACGGCGAACGCGACCCGCAGACGCTCGCGGAGATGGCCAAGCGCAAACTCCGCAACAAGATCCCCGAACTCACCGACGCCCTGACCGGACGCTTCCGCGCCCACCACGCCTTCCTCACCCGACTGCACCTGGACCACTACGACCAGCTCACCGACGCCGTCGGACAGCTCGACCAGCGGATCGAAGAGGCGATGGCCCCCTTTCGTGGCGCCCTCGACCTGCTCGACACCATCCCCGGGATCAACCAGGCGACCGCCGAAGTGATCATCGCGGAGACCGGCGGCGACATGACCCGGTTCACCACAGCCAGGCACCTCGCGTCCTGGGCCGGAGTCTGCCCCGGCCACCACGAGTCCGCCGGCCGCACCAAGAACACCAAGGTCCGCCCCGGCAACCCCTATCTCAACCCGATCGAGGACGCAGCCTGACACCTGCACCTCGGACACCCGGCGACCGCCATGGCCACCGGGCACCCAGACCTGCCCAACGCCACCCTGACCTGCACCTATTTACGCGTCAGAGGTCTGTCAGTGGCGCGCGCTCCGGCTGCCGGGCGTCGACGCTGAGGTGCTCGCCGACCCGGTCGACGAGCAGGGTCATCTCGTAGGCGATCCGGCCCATGTCGGCGTCCGCTCCGCTGAGCACGCACAGACAGCTGCCGGTGCCCGCAGCGGTGACGAACAGCACGGCGTCGTCGAACTCGATCATGGTCTGACGCACTCGACCGGCGCCGAAATGGCGTCCCGAGCCCTTGGCGAGACTGTGCAGCCCGGACGAGACGGCGGCGAGGTGCTCCGCGTCCTCCCGGCGCAGCCCCGAACTCACGCCCGCCACCAGCCCGTCGTTGGACAGGACGAGCGCATGGCGCACCGGGCCCACCCGCTCGGTCAGATCGTCCAACAGCCGGTCCAGGCCCTGGTTCTGCGCCATGTCCCACTCCCCGTGTGACGTCCCCGTGTGATCCTCCGCCTCGCCGGAGCATCTGTTCGCCAGCCTTGCGCAGGACCGGTCGCCGGAGCAAGGAGGATGGCGGCATGGCACAGAAGATGACCGATGAGGAATGGCGGGCGTTCGTCACGCACGGAACCCGCACCGGAAAACTGTCCACCGTGCGGGCCGACGGAAGCCCGCACGTGGCGCCGATCTGGTTCGTGCTCGACGGCGACGACGTGGTGTTCAACACCGGCAAGAACACGGTGAAGGGCCGCAACCTGGCCCGGGACGGCCGGGTCGCCCTGTGCGTGGACGACGACCGGCCGCCGTTCGACTACGTGGTGCTGCAGGGGCGGGCACGGATCTCGGAGGATCTCGACGAGGTCGGGCACTGGGCGGCCCGGATCGGGGCCCGGTACATGGGCGAGGAGCGCGCCGCGGAGTTCGGCGCCCGTAACGGCGTACCGGGCGAGCTCCTCGTCCGCGTCGCGATCACCAAGGTCCTGGCGGAGAAGGGCATCGCTGGCTGACGCAGGCCGTCGTAGGCGACGTCAGCCCACGGAGTCGAGCAGCCGGGCGGTGTGCACCCGCCCGGCGTACTCGACCAGTCTGATCAGGACTTCCTTGCCCGAGTCGCGGTCACGGGCGTCGCACAGGACGACGGGTGTGCCGTCGTCGAGGTCGAGCGCGCGCGAGACGTCCCGGGCGCCGTAGTTCCGCGAGCCGGTGAAGCAGTTGACCGCCACCACGAACGGGATGTGCCGGTGCTCGAAGTAATCGACCGCGGGAAAGCAGTCCTCCAGACGCCTGGTGTCGGCGAGGACCACCGCGCCCAGGGCCCCTTGGGACAGTTCGTCCCACAGGAACCAGAAGCGGTCCTGGCCCGGGGTCCCGAACAGGTAGAGGGAGAGACCGGAGCGGATGGTGATGCGGCCGAAGTCCATCGCGACGGTGGTCGTGACCTTGTGGTCCACGCCCTCGGTGTCGTCCACCGACTGGCCCGCTTCGCTGAGCAGTTCCTCGGTGCGCAGCGGCTTGATCTCGCTGACCGCGCCCACCATCGTGGTCTTGCCCACGCCGAACCCGCCGGCGACCAGTATCTTCAACGCCAGGGGAGCCGTCTCACCGGTGGCGTCGGAGTGCTCGGAGACCATGGATCACTTCTCTCAGGAGTGCCGGCAACGGTCTGCGTCGGTACGGGTACGCCGGGCCTCGGCGCAGCGGTCGCACGGGGCGTCGGCGTGGAAACGCCAAGGCAGCATCATGACAATCGGGCCCCTTCTTCGAGCGGTTCGACCGGGGTCTGACCCATCTGACCGACTCTTGCGCGTCGATGTCCGAAGAAGTGCGCGGCTCGGCACCGCCCGGGTCCGTACGCGTCCGGGTCGGTCCGGACGTTCGTCTAGAGCGCCCGCAGTCCCTCGATCACCTCGCGCAGGATCCGTTCGTCGGGCAACTGCGCGGGCGGCACCGGTCGTCTGACCGTGAGGCAGCCCAGCTCCAGCAGGTCTCCGAGGAGCACTCTGACCACGCCCACGGGGAGGTCCGCGCCCGCGGCGAGTTCGGCGACGGACTGGGTCTCCGTGCGGCACAGGCCGACGAGGGTGCGGTGTTCCGGCCCGAGCGCTGTGCCGTCCGCGCCGGGGCCGCCCGGATCCAGGGCGACCAGGGCGATCAGGTCGAAGCGCGTCCCCGTGGGGCCCGGCTGCGTGCGCCCGCCCGTCACGGCGTACGGGCGGACGAGCGGGCCGGCCTCGTGGTCGTACCACTGGCTGCCCGACGCGTGTGGGGCGGCGGTCCTGTCCTCGGTCATCTGCGCGGGTCGCTCTCCGGCCTCATCCGACGGGCGGTCGCGCGCCGAGGCGCGGTGGCGTGTAGAGGTGTTCTCCGACCCGCTTGACCAGGCGCGCCATCTCGTACGCGACCAGGCCGATGTCGGCGGTCACGGCGGTGAGGACGGCGAGGCAGGAGCCGTCGCCGGCGGCGGCCACGAACAGGAAGCCGTCGTCCATCTCCACCATGGTCTGGCGCACTCCGCCGGCTCCGAAGTGCCGGCCCGCCCCCTTGGCCAGGCTGTGGAAGCCGGAGGCGACGGCGGCGAGGTGTTCGGCGTCCTCCCGCCTGAGGCCGGTCGAGGCGCCGACCGCGAGGCCGTCGTTGGACAGCACCACCGCGTGCCGCACCTCGCTCACGCGCATCACCAAGTCGTCCAGCAGCCAGTCGAGTTCACCGGACCGCTGGGCCGACCGCGTACTCGGATCCTGGATCATGCGGGGTCTCCTTCACTGCTGTCGCTGCCCGGTGCGGGTTCCGGTCCGGCTCCGCGGCCGGGTTGTCTTCCGCCGCCCCGGGCCCAGCCGTCCCGGTAGGCGGCCATCCGGTCCCGTACGAGCTCGGGGGTGCGCCGCTCGTCGCCGCGCGAGGCCGGCGGCCGGGCCGGTTCCTCCTTGTGCGGGCGGCGCAGCTGGGGGGCCAGACTGGCCTGCCGCACCCGGCGCGGGAGGTCGTCCGATCCTTCGATGTCGTCCGGGGGGCGGTGCAGGCGCAAGGCGGTCACTCCGGGAGGCGGTGGGTCGCCGGCCGTCGCATCGGCGTCGGGCCGCAGGGGGGCCGCCGGCGCGGGGCGGTCGGCGGAGGGGGCGAAGGCGGCCTGGCGCCGCTCGGGGGCCTGCCGGTCGACAACCCCATGGTCGGCGGCCCGGTGGTCGCCGACCTGCCCGACGACGGCCTGTCCGTCGTCGGACGGCCGGTCGACGGACGGCCGGTCGACGGACGGCCGGTCGACGGACGGCCGGTCGACGGCCCGAGGGGCAGTTGTCTGACGGCCCAGCGCGGGCACACGCGCGTACTCGCGTACCGCGGACTGGCGCAGCTCCGCCGTCTCGACGGCGGAACGTTCCGGCTTTCCGCTGTGCAGCAGCGGCGTGGGCAGCAGGACGACCGCGGTGGTGCCGCCGTAGGGCGACGTCCGCAGATGCACCTTGATGCCGTGCCGGGCGGCGAGCCTGCTGACCACGAACAGGCCGAGCCGGTCGCTGTCGAACAGGTCGAGCGCCTCCGACTGCGCGATACGCCGGTTCGCCTCGGTGAGGGCCTCCTGGCCCATGCCGAGACCCCGGTCCTCGACCTCGACGGCGTATCCGTTGCCGACGGGTTCGCCGGTGACGCGCACACGCGTGTGCGGCGGCGAGAACTGGGCCGCGTTCTCGACGAGTTCGGCGAGCAGGTGCGTCAGGTCGGCTACCGCGGTGCCGACGACGGCCGCCTCCGCGAGCTGCCGTACCTCCACGCGCGCGTAGTCCTCGACCTCGGAGACGGCGGCGCGGACCACGTTGGTGAGAGAGACCGGCATGCGCCAGGCCCGGCCGGGCGCGGCGCCGGAGAGGATGATCAGGCTCTCCGCATGGCGTCGCATGCGCGTGGTGAGGTGGTCGAGCCGGAACAGGTCGCTGAGTTCGTTCGGGTCGTCGGAGCGGCGCTCCATGCTGTCCAGGAGGGTCAACTGGCGGTGCACGAGGATCTGACTGCGGCGGGCGAGGTTGACGAACACCCCGGAGATCCCGCCGGCGAGTTCGGCGCGTTCCGCGGCGGCGCGCAGGGCGGCACGATGCACGGTGCTCAGCGCTTCGGCGACCTGGCCGGTCTCGTCCTCGGCGGGCGGCCCCGGCGGGGCTTCGGCGTTCACGTCGATCTCCTCCCCCGCGCGCAGTTTCTCCATGGCCTCCGGGAGTTTGCGCCGGGCGATCTCCAGGGCTCCGTTGCGCAGGCTGACGAGTTCGACGACGAGTCCGCGGCCGATGCGCACCGAGATGACGAGCGAGGCGACGACTGCGGCGAGGCCCAGCAGAACCGCGGCGCCGGGTGCGGTGAGCAGACCGCGGGTGAACGGGTCGGCGCGCTCGGCCGCCTCGCGTCCGGCGTCCCTCTCGATGGCCCGCATCCCGTTCTGCACGTGCGCGTGTGCCGGGTCCCAGGCTCCGACCGGCGCAGCCGCGATCGCCTTGGCTCCGGGTCCGTCCGCCAGCACCTTGTCCTCGGCGGCGTACAGGACCGCGTAGTCACTGCCGGCCGCGAGACGCTGCCAGGCGGTGCGTTCGGGGCCGCGCAGATCGGCGACGGCCGATTCCGTCAGGATGCGACGCGTGTCGACGGCCCCGGTGAACAGGCGCAGGCGCTCTCCGTCGAGGCGTCCGGCCAGGCGTGCGCCGGAGAGCACGACGTCCTCCCGCGCCAGCGCCTCGCCCGCGCGGGAGAACTCCAGCAGTACGCGCGCGTCCGAACCGAGTTCGACGTCCCGGACCTCGGACAGGGCGCCGCCCACCGAGAAGGCCGCGGAGATCGCGCTCGTGTAGCGCCCGTAGGTCTCCTCCCAGTCGGCGCCGCCGTCGAGCACCGAGGCTCGCAGCGAGGCGAGCCCTTCGGCCCCGGAGACGAACCGCTGGAGCCGCTGGGCCACCCCCGCGGGCAGTTCCCGGCCGTCGGCGACCGTGCTGTGGTCGCCGACCCTGAGTTCGGCGACCGCGCGGTCCGTGCGTGCGGCGAGGGTCCTGAGGCTGCCGTCCTGCCTGGGATCGGGGTCGGTCGCGTACCGCACGGCGGCCGCGCGCTCGGTCTGCAGGGCGGCCACCGCGTCCGCGAGCGGAGCACGGACCTCGGAGTCGACGCGCTGCAGCCGACGCAGTGCGGAGACGTCCTGTGCGGTGCTGACGGTGGCGTACCCCCACAGGGCCAGCAAGGAGACGACCGGCACCATCAGCAGGCAGACGATCTTGGCGCGCACCGTGCGCGGCCGCAGCCGCCATCGTTCCGCGCGCGGGGGCGCCGTGTCCGCCGACAGGTCCGTCGGCTCGTAGGCCGCTTCGTCGGCAGGGGGGCCGGCGTGGGCGCGGCGCCCGCGTGTGGTGGGCGGCGCGTCGGCGCCTGCCGTGGGGGTCCTACGGGGTGTACGCATGGCCTCCTCGCTCGGAAGTGGGACGGGGCTCGCCGGCCGGATCAGACAGTTCCGGTCTGCTGCGGGTCGGCGGGTTTCCGCCCCGGTCGCTGTGCGGACGCGGAGGCCTCACGCTCCCCCGTGGTGGGTGACAGCGCGACGAACGCCGAGGTCAGGAAGAGGTAGGACCCGAGGCCGACGGCGAGGGGGAAGATGAACTGCATCGCCGTGGCCCCGGGCAGCACCTCGCCGGAAGGCGTGACATGGACGCTCACCGCGAACATCGCCGTGTAGTGCATGCTGCTGACCGCGGCCCCCATGACGAGGGAGGCGACACCGACCGCGATCGGCGAGCTGATGTTGAGCGCGGCCCAGAGCGCCGCCGTGGCGGCGACTACCGCGATCAGGACGGAGAGCCCGACCCGCACCGGGTCGTAGGTCACGTCGCCGTGCAGCCGGACCGCGGCCATGCCCAGGTAGTGCATGCTCGCCACGCCCAGGCCGGTGGTGAGCCCGCCGGCCAACAACGCGCGCGTGCGGTCACGGCTGTAGCCGACGGCGAAGACACCGGCGCAGACGACGACCATGGCCACGAGAAGGCTGAGCACGGTCAGCGGAACGTCGTAACGGATGTCGGTGCCGCTGACCGCGAAGCCGAGCATGGCCACGAAGTGCATGGTCCAGATGCCGGTGCCGATCGCCGAGGCCGCGGTGATCAGCCAGTTGCGGCGCGAGCGCCCGGTGGCGCCGAGGGCGCGCACGGTGCAGCGCAGGCCGAGGGCGGCGCCGATGCAGGCCATCACGTACGACAGCACCGGGGTCAGCCAGCCGAAGGCGGCGTGGTCCAGATGTCCCATGACCACGGGACGCTAGCCGGAGCACGGAAGCACAAGGGGGGCGCATTTCGAAAGCTGCTGGAATATGAAGGGGAAGTGCGACAGAACGACCGGGTCTCGCTCGAACATGTGCGCCGACGCATCACCCGTGCCGGTGAGGGATCATGCGGAACATGAGCGACGACCACACACACGTCCAGGAGTTCTTCACGGCGCGCGCCGCGGACTGGGACAGCCGGTTCCCCGACGACGGTCCCGCCTACGAAGCCGCGGCCGGCGAGCTCCGGCTGCGCCGGGGGGACCGTGTGCTGGACGCCGGCTGCGGCACCGGACGCGCCCTGACGCCGCTGCGTGCGGCCGTGGGGCCCTCGGGAACGGTCGTGGGGGTCGATCTGACGCCGGCCATGCTGGAGGCCGCCGTACAGGCCGGGCGCGACCGCGACGGGCGGCTGGTGCTCGCCGACGTCACCGCGCTTCCGCTGCGCTCCGCCTCGCTGGACGCCGTGTTCGCGGCGGGGCTCGTCGCGCATCTGCCCCACCCGGCGGACGGCCTGGGCGAGTTGGCACGCGTGGTACGCCCCGGCGGCACGCTGGCGCTCTTCCACCCGATCGGCAGGGCGGCTCTCGCAGCTCGGCAGGGCCGGCGGATCACACCGGAGGACCTGCGCGCGGAACCCAACCTCGGCCCGCTGCTGGCCCGCTCGGGCTGGCGTATGACGTCGTACGTCGACGAGGACGCCCGCTTCCTCGCCCTGGCCGTCCGAGAGGGCTGACGGCTCGGGTCCGTCCGGCGACCGCGCGCACGAACGCGTCAGGCCGGTCGAACATGCCGTTGTGGGCCGCGCCCGGACGGTCACCACCCGCACGCCCGCCGGTGGAGGAGCCCGCGAGCTTCTTCGGCGACGGCGACCGGCCGTTGATCGCCGAGGAGCTGAGACGTGGGGGCGCTTCTTCCAGGGCTGCGGGCGGTCCAGCTTCACCACGACGGCGGACCCGTTCCGGCGCGGCGATCCTCACCATCGCGCGGGCCGCGTCTCGGGCCGAGCCCCGCCGGCTGCGCGAAAACGCTCGACTCACTGGTCGAGCGACTCGCCGCGCCGCCGCACGGGACAGCCCGCGATGCCAGGCGTCGGGCGGGTGCCCAGCTCCTCCAGCCGGTAGCCGTTCGGGTAACCCTTGATCTCCCGGTTCTGTCGGGCGTGGTGAGGGGCGCGGCGTGGCGGCAGCAGCCGCACCACTCGTCCACGCGCGCGTACCGCTCCGCGCACCAGGGCACGGGTGACAGGGTCGGGCGCGGGGTAGCGGAAGGCCTTCAGGAGGGAGGCGTCGAGGAGGGCGAGCGTGGCGCGGCGCAGGACGGGAGCAAGCGGGCGCGGATACCAGGAGGCCATCAGGGCGAGGGTGGCGTCCGAGACGCGTCGCGCACCTTCGTCCCAGGCGAAGTGGGCCGCTTCGTAGGCGTCGAGGCAGGCTTCGAACTTTTCGTAGCTCTCGGGGATGTCCTTGATGCCCATGCGCTGCCCCAGAGTGCGGTAGTACACGCTGCAGGCGACGATCTCGTGGCGCGACAGCCTGCGCCATCCGTAGGCGTCGATCCATCGCCTGGGCATCACGACGAACGTGCACAGCACATACCGCATGTCGTCGTTGCTGATGTCGTAGCTGCGGTGCATCCGGTTGATACGGCGCACGGCCGTGCGCCCCTGCTCGCTGTCGAAGCCGTGCTCGACGACGGCGTCGAGCAGGAGCGAGGTGTCGTCGTAGCGCTTCTGGGCGCGATCCGTGAGTTCCGCGGTCTCCGCGAGCAGACGCCCGATGGAGGGGACCGCGTAGGTGCGGTACAGGGCCAGCTCCAAGGCGCGCGTGACGTCCCAGGGGAACTCGTACGCCGCTGTGAGCCGGTAGATCTCGGACGCGTCCTCGTGCGGGTCCAGCCGCCGGATCCGCTCGAGTCGCTCGAAGCGCTTCACCACTGCGTCCCCCTTCTGCCGCCGGGCCGCCAACTCTAGGTTGAAAACCAGGAGACGAACGTTCAGTCGCAGTCATCGCCCGGGAAGGCGGTCGGCATGTTCGGCAGGATCCGCATGGCTTACGGGAGACTTCGCGACGCGACGCGCACGCCCTCGCGTCCGGACGGGCCGGCACACCCGGGCGACACCGCGAACCTCGCCAGGAGACGCGCGCCCAATCTCTTCGAGGCGGCCGCCGCCTACGTCTCGGCCTGCGCGGAGAACGACCAGGACAGGATCGACGAGGCAGCGGGCTGGGTGTCGCCGGAGGCCCTGTCCTTCGGGGTCAACGAACTGGCCTGTCGCGCCGTCGTCGCTCTCGCACGGGAGCGCGACCGGTCGCCTCATGCCGTGGCCCGCGCGCTCCTCGGACTGCCGGCGACGTGACGCGTCCGACGGCCGAACGTGGTCGATTCGCCCCCTCCGACCGGAAAACTGCAGCTCCGGGTATGTCGGCCGCCGTGACAAGCACCTTCCCACCGCACTAGGGTGCGCGCCGTTGGACGAACCGATGGGGAGGCTGGGATGGCCGGGACGGACGAGGACGCCGTCGCCGCCGCGGACGACGCGCTCTATGTGCTCACGGCGGTGCTGTTGACGCCGGCGAAGTTCCCGAGTGCGCTGGGCGACGACTATCCGGAGGCCTGTGCGGCGCTCGGCCTCCCGCCGCTCGCCGACGGCTACGGCTTGGTGCTGGGCCAGGACGGCGAGGGCGCGCGCTGGACCGTCGTCATCGACGACGTGTCACTGGTCGCCGTCGCCATCGCGTCGTGGGACTGCGGCATGGAGTACGACCTGTCGCCCGATGAGCGGACGGTGGTCGCCGCGCTGCCCGGCTGGCCACTGGCGGTCGCGGTCGCGGCTCCCGGCGTGCCCGCGCCGCACGATCCCGCCCCGGAGGTGACGGACGGTCCGGCCCTGTGCCCGCCCGACACGAGCACCTGGGGTCCGGCCCAGCGGCGGCTCGGGGCCGACGAGATCGCGCTGCAGTGGGCGCTGTGGCGGGAGCAGATCGACGACGCGGAGTTCGCGCCCTCCCGGGAGAGCGGCGCCGGGACTCGGGCGGACACCGCGGGGGCGGACCGCGCGGATCAGCCGGACACGGCCGACCGGGCGGACCAGGGGCGCGAGGCGGGCCGGCCCGGCAGATCCTCGGCGCGCGACGAGGCCTCGAGGTTCGGCGGGACCGGCGGGAACGACGGGAGCCATGGTTCCGCAGAGGCCGCAGGGACCGGTGGGGCTGCAGCGGCGCCAGAGGCCGGTAGGGACGCGCCGAAGGGCCACAGCGGCATCCGACGTGTGCTGGCCGAAGTACGCGCCTACGTGGACACCCCGCCTCCGCTCGGACGCGTGCGCTCTTCGTTCGCTCCCGGCGAGGCGCGCACTCTGCGCGCCGACGGGCCCGGCTGGTCACTGGTGGCCAGGACCGACGACATCGCGTTCGTCCTCCTCGACGACGAGCCCGGCGAGGTGCTCCCTGTGGGCCGGGGGCCCGAACTGCCCGGGCTTCTGGAGGCGCTCGACAAGATGGCCGTACGACCTCTGTGAAGCACCTACGGCGACAGCGGTGGCCGAGGTGGCAGCGGGGGTCCCCGGGAGGGCGCTTCGACCGGAAGGGCTCCAGAGGGCCGTACCGGTCGTTCCGCCCGACCCGCGGCGCCCGCGCCTCAGCGGCCGATTTCCTTGCGTGTGGCGCGGCGCAGTCTGCGCCGCTGTGACGGATCCAGCGTGAGGTAGGCCGCGACCGGGACCCCCACCACGATCAACAGGGCAGCCCACCAGGGCAGCCAGATCAACAGGAGCAGCCCGACCGCCACACCCCCTGCGGCGATCTTCGCGTTCTTCGACATCTGCGTCGCCTCCTTCGCGGCCACTGCCGCTCTCTGTCATGAAAACGGGTCTGCGCCGCCCGCGGTTCCGAACTCGACCCTGAGACGTCCCTGAGGTACTCCCCCGAGACTCCCCTGAGAACCCTCTCGTCCGAGGTCCGCGTGCAAGGCCGATCCGAGGGTGGTGCACGTTCACGCCGAGGTGCTGTAGCCTCGGCGGCTCACCAAGTAGTCAAATTTGAGGAGAGGCCTCATCTCCGCGCAGAGGGTTCCCGTCGAAGCACCGTCCGAGATCTCCGAACAGGCGCGATGCCGCGCCGCCTTCCTCCGGAACATCACCCAACTCATCGCGTCGCACAACCGGATCGCGGCGGCCGCCGGTATCCCGCTTGGGAATGCAAGCCAGTGCCGTCCCCGGCCTGTGGCGCGACCACCATCGCGAGATCGCGTCTTGCCCCACAAGCTGGCGACATAAAGCACGCCTCCGACTCGGACGACGAAACTTTCCGGGAGGTTGAATGCCCTCCATTTTTTCCGAATGCGGCAAAATATCGTCGGCATTCAAGAGCAGGCTCGGCCATGAGTCAGGCGGCCGCCGGGAGCGTAACTGGCGATATGGGGAACGGTGGAATGCGTGATACGAAATGCGATCAGCCGCGAGGACATAGGCGCACCAGGTAAGTCAAGACTTACCTTTAGGGAACCTTGACCGTATGGTTAGGCTCGAATCGAAGGAGCCCCTTGTTGTCGAAAAATAATGATTCTGCTGCGCGTGCGGTTGAATCGGAGCAGGGTTATGTGTCCTCCTTGTATGAGTTGCTCACCGAGCGGATCTCGGAGGCGCGAGTAAACCGAGCGAGTGTGCTGAAGGCTCCGGCGGACAGCGCCGGTGAGGCATACGAGAGAGAAAACGCCGCCGAGCGTCTGGCCAAGGAAATCGGCCGGCTGGAGGGCGCCGAAAAGGGGCTGGTCTTCGGGCGTATCGACCGGACGGACGGCACGGCCCTGCACATCGGGCGGATCGGACTGCACACGGAGGAGGATGACCTGCCTCAGCTCGTGGACTGGCGCGCGAACGCGGCGCGGCCCTTCTACGAGGCGACACCGGTCCACCCGATGGGCTTGCGGCGGCGCCGGCACCTGCGTCTCGAGGAGCGCGCGGTCGTCTCGGTGAGCGACGAACTGCTGGACGGGACCGCCCCGACCGACGAGGACGTCGTGGGGGACGGCCCGTTGACCGAGGCTCTGTCGGCACGACGTACGGGCAGGATGCACGCGGCTGTCGCCACGCTCCAGGCCGAGCAGGACGAGATCGTCCGCTCCGCCCACCGCGGGGTGACCGTGGTGCAGGGCGGGCCCGGCACCGGCAAGACGGTGGTCGCCCTGCACCGGGCGGCCTATGTCCTGTACGCGTTCCCGCGCGCCACGGAGGAGGGTGTCCTGGTGGTGGGCCCGAACGCCCGCTTCCTCGACTACATTTCCCAAGTCCTTCCCTCGCTCGGCGAGAACGACGTCGTTCTGGCGACCTGCCGGGAACTGGCCGGAGTGTCCACGGACCCGGTCGGCCCGTGCGACACGGCGCGTCTCAAAGGCGTCTCCGACCTCGCCGACGCCCTGGCCGGCCTGCTGCGCGTCCACCAAGCCCCCGCCGGTGACTTCACCGTGCGGATCGGACAGGAACCGGTTCACCTCTCCGGCGAGGAAGTCGCCACGGCACGCGACGCCGCCGTGGCAGCCGTACCGGGGCACAACCCCGCGCGCCAGGTGTTCAAAGAGCTCTTGGTCGACGCCGTCACCGACGCGATGCAACGAGACATGGGCGACCTTCTGGAGCAGATCGACGCCGATACCGAAAGGATGACGGGCCTGAACCTCGACCGGTTCACGGGAGTCGCCCAGCGCCGTGCCGAAGGTGCGGCCGACCCAGGTCCGGTCCACGCGCTGGACCTGGACGCCATTCGAGCCGATCTCCTCGACGACACCGGCGTCGACCGAGCGGTCGAGGCGTTGTGGCCGCGGCTGGTAGCCGGTGACCTCGTCAAGGCGCTCCTGACGAACGCCGACACTCTCGCCGAGCGCCTGCCCCACCTGACCGCGCAGGAGCGGTCCCTTCTGCTGCGTGGTCCGGGCGACCCGTGGACCGATGCCGATGCGCCGTTGCTGGACGAGGCGGCGAACCTGGTCGACGGTCCCCCTGAGCGGACGTACGGGCACGTCGTCGTCGACGAGGCGCAGGAACTGACCGCCATGCAGTGGCGGATGATCGTCCGGCGCTGCCCGCCGAGGTCGATGACGCTGGTGGGCGACTTCGCCCAGGCAGGCCCGGTCGCGACAGCACGCGACTGGAAGGAAGCACTGAGCCCCCACGTCGGACCGCGGTTCAAACTGCACGAGCTGACCGTCAGCTACCGCACCACGCGGGAGATCCTGGAGAGCGTCCGGGACCTGCTCACGCGGATCGCTCCGGACCAGAAGCCCACACGGTCACTGCGACGCGGTGAGAGCCCTCGCACCGTGACCACATCTGCGGACGGGTCGGTCACCGCCGTCGTTCATGAACTCCGCACCCAAAGCACCGCGCACCCGGGCGAGCTTCTGGGAGTGATCTGCGCGGACACCAGGGTGGGTGAGCTGACGGCCCAGGGCGTCGCTCACCACGCCCGCATCGTGCCGGCGTCCGAAGCACGCGGCCTGGAATTCGACGGGGTCGTCGTCATGAACCCCGAGGAAATCATCACGGCCCGCCCAGGTGGGGAAAGGGACTTGTACGTAGCCCTGACCCGGGCCACCAAGCGCCTTTGCACCATCACCGTCCAGCCCGCCTGATGACGACGGAATCTGCGACCTGCTACCCGTCCGAGGGTTCGTCTCGGACGGACGGACGGGCGGGCGGGCTACCACCAGGCTGTAGTGGATTCACTGTGCGCGATGCTGTCCCGCACTACCGCTCACCGGCTACCTGATGGTCCCGCCCGCAGCGGAGTGACGTTGCGGTCGTGTTCGTCGGCTTGGCCGCGGAACTGCCGGGCTGCCGCGGGACCGCGGTCTGCCAGTGGACCAGGAACGTGGCCGGCTTTTATCTCCAACTGCTGGGCCCGTTCGCGAAGCGCGATTGCTTGCCGGTCGGTCCGAACGGCGGAGTGCCGGCCCGACGGACGCTCGACGCCCCGCGTTCACCTCCAGGCAGCACGCCGTTCGGCGCGCGCCTCAACTCTGGCCGCTGTCGACGAACTTGCCGAACCGCTCCTCAGGAGGCCCGATGTCCTGGCACGTCACCGGCCGGCGCCGCGTCCGCCGTTGCCTCGCGGCGGGGGTACCGCTCGCCGCCCTGGCCGCGCTCTCCCCTGCCGGACCGGTCGCGGCGGGCACGTCGTCCCCGACGGCCCGTGTCACCCGGACGGCGACGCTCGGCGACATCCCGCTGGGGGCGTTCAGCAACGCTCTGCTGCCCGGCACGGTGGACGACGACCGGGGCGTGGACCTGGGCGGCATCGGCAGCGACATCTACCCGGCGGGCCGCAAGGGCGAGTTCTGGACGGTCACCGACCGCGGTCCCAACGGACAGATCAAGGTGGGCGGCGCCAAGCGCCGCACGTTCCCCGTGCCCGGGTTCGATCCGGCCATCGTGCGGATCCGGGTGTCCGCCAAGACGGTGAAGGTACTGCAGGCGATCCCCGTCACCACGTCGTCGGGGAAGCCCGTGACCGGGCTGCCGAACCAGGCCGGACGCGACGAGGCACCGTACTCGTACGACGCCCGGACGCCCTTGTCCTACAACCCGAACGGCCTGGACACGGAGGGCGTCGTCCGGGCGGCGGACGGAACGTTCTGGCTCGTCGACGAGTACGGGCCCTCGCTGGTGCACGTCTCCGCGCGCGGGAGGGTGCTGACGCGCTACGTGCCCGAGGGGCTGAACCTCACGGGGGCGGACTACCCCGTGGTGGAGGCGCTGCCCGCGGTCCTGCTCCACCGGAAGGTCAACCGCGGCTTCGAGGGCCTCGCACAACTCCCGGGCGGAGACCTCGTACTGGCGGTGCAGAGCCCGCTGTCGCTCCCGGACACGGCTGCGGGAGAGGCCTCGCGCACGGCGCGTCTGCTGCGCTTCTCCCCGAGGCGCAAGACGGTCACCGCCGAGTACGCGTACCGCTTCGACCCGGTGAACGTGGTCGACCCCGGGGAGGACGACCCCTCCGAACTCAAGATCTCCTCGGTGGTGGCCGTGGGCGGCGACCGACTGCTGGTGGAGGAACGCACGGACAAGGCCGCTCGACTGCAGGCGGTGCGACTGGGGCGGGAGTCGGACATCCTGGGCAGCCGCTGGGACGACGACGCCACGTCGCCGTCCCTGGAGCAACTCGACGACCCGGCCGGCTCGGGGGTTGCGGTGCTGTCCAAGCGGCTGGTCGTCGATCTGGGCAAGGTCGCCGGGGTGCCCGGGAAGATCGAGGGCGTGGCCCGCGTGGACCACGACACGCTGGCCCTCGTCAACGACAACGACTTCGGGATGACGGACGGCGCCGGCGCCTTCGACGCGCAGGGCCGGCTGGTCGACAGCGGCATCGAGACGACGGTCACGTACGTGCGGCTGCCGCGGGGGTGGTGACGCCGGCTACGACGCAGGCTCCCCCGCCTGGGACAGCAGCGACTCCAGCGCGCTCGGCAACTCGGACGGCAACGTGCTCGGCAACTCCGTCGGCAGGGTGCCCGGCAGCTCCGTGGGCAGCTCGCTCGGCAGGTGCGACGGCAGTTCGCTGGGGAAGCCGCTCGGGAAACCGCTGGGCAGTTCCACCGGGAGGCTGACGGAGGGCGTCGGAGACGTCGTGGCGCTGCCCGCGGGGCTCGGCGTGTCGTCCGACGAGCCGTTGCGCGCAGCCATCAGGACGACGGCGAGCACGGCTCCGGCCACGAGCAGCAGGACGAGCACCACGATGAGCGGGTTCCTGCGCCGGCCGGGGCCGCCGGGGCTCCCGGGATCGCCGGCGCCGACGGTGGCGTATGGGGCGGTGGGCGGTCCGAAGCCGCCGGAAGGCGGCATGTCACCCGGGGGTACGGGCGGCTGAGGCGGTACGGGCGGTAGGGCCATGCCGCCCAGCGTGGCCGTGGGCCCGCCCGGGACGCGACCCCCGCGCGCGAGTTGATACCGGTTCAGGTCACGGAGGACATGATTCCGGCGTATTGCGCGCGGAGGTTGCGTCGACCGCCGGACGGGAGCGCCCGGCGGCACGCGCGTGTGCGGCCTCCACGGAGCACGCGTGTGTGCGGCCCCCACCGCAGGACGTGCGTGCGTCCGGCCCCGCGCCGCACACGCGCGCGTGTGCGGCGGCTCAGCCCCGGGCGCCGAGGAGGTGGTCCATGGCGAGCTGGTCGAGCTGCTCGAAGGCCATACCGCGGGCCGCGGCCGCCGCGGGGTCGAAGTCCTCGAAAGCGGTACGGTCGGCGAGCAGACTCTGCAGCCCGTCGGCGGCCGTGGCCTGGGCCAGCTCGTCGAGGCGCGAGGCACGCAGGGCCTCCTGGACCTCCGGGTCGCCGCGGAAGGCGGCCGCCCGCTCCTTGAGGATCAGGTAGTTGCGCATGCAGCCCGCGGCCGACGCCCACACGCCGTCGAGGTCCTCGGTGCGCGGCGGCTTGAAGTCGAAGTGCTTCGGACCTGCGTACCCGGCGCTCTCCAGCAGGTCGACCAGCCAGAACGCGGCACGCAGGTCACCGGCGCCGAAGCGCAGGTCCTGGTCGTACTTGATGCCGGACTGGCCGTTGAGGTCGATGTGGAAGAGCTTGCCCGCCCACAGCGCCTGGGCGATGCCGTGCGGGAAGTTCAGCCCGGCCATCTGCTCGTGGCCGACCTCTGGGTTGACGCCGTACAGCTCCGGGCGCTCCAGGCGCTCGATGAAGGCCAGGGCGTGGCCGACCGTGGGCAGCAGGATGTCGCCGCGCGGCTCGTTCGGCTTGGGCTCGATGGCGAACTTCAGGTCGTAGTTCTGGGTGGTCACGTACTCGCCGAGGAGGTCGAAGGCCTCCTTCATGCGGTCGAGGGCCACGCGCACGTCCTTGGCGGCGCCGGACTCCGCACCCTCACGGCCGCCCCAGGCGACGTAGATCTTCGCACCCAGCTCGGCGGCCAGGTCGATGTTGCGGATCGTCTTGCGCAGGGCGTAACGGCGCACGTCACGGTCGTTCGCGGTGAACGCGCCGTCCTTGAAGACGGGGTGCGTGAACAGGTTGGTCGTGGCCATCGGCACGGTCATGCCGGTGGTGTCCAGCGCCTGGCGGAAGCGCTTGACGTGCTCCTCGCGCTCACTGTCGGAGGATCCGAAGGGGATCAGGTCGTCGTCGTGGAAGGTCACGCCGTAGGCGCCCAGCTCGGCCAGGCGCGTCACCGTCTCGACCGGGTCGAGGGCACGCCGCGTGGCGTCGCCGAACGGGTCCCTTCCCTGCCAGCCGACGGTCCACAGGCCGAAGGTGAACCTGTCGTCGGGGGTGGGCTGGTAGCTCATGCCGCGGCTCCTTGCTTGGAAGACTGTCGTGCTGGCGGTGGCGAACTATTTCGTCATGGCCGTTTACAAATTAGTATGCGGACGCATCTCTGGGAAGACAGATCCCGCAGAGCCGCGGAAAAACTTGAGGGAGAACCCGATGTCAGCAGCCGAGGGTCCGCTCGTCGTCGGCGTGGACACGTCCACCCAGTCCACCAAGGCGCTGGTCGTCGACGCGGCCACCGGCGAGGTCGTCGCGAGCGGCCAGGCGCCGCACACGGTGTCCTCCGGGGCCGGTCGCGAGAGCGACCCGCGCCAGTGGTGGGACGCCCTGCGCGAGGCGCTGCACCAGTGCGGCGACGCGGCGCGCGAGGCGGCCGCGGTCTCCGTCGGCGGGCAGCAGCACGGGCTCGTCACGCTGGACGCGCGCGGGGAGCCGGTACGTCCGGCGCTGCTGTGGAACGACGTGCGGTCGGCGCCGCAGGCCCGTCGGCTGACCGAGGAACTGGGCGGCGCGAAGTTCTGGGCGGAGCGCACCGGATCCGTGCCGGCGGCCTCCTTCACCGTCACGAAGTGGGCGTGGCTGGCCGAGAACGAGCCGGAGGCCCTGCGCGCCACGAAGTCGGTGCGCCTCCCCCACGACTACCTCACCGAGCGCCTGACGGGCGAGGGCACCACGGACCGCGGCGACGCCTCCGGCACCGGCTGGTGGGCTTCGGCCACCGAGGCGTACGACGAGGAGATCCTCGCCCACGTGGGGCTGTCCCCGGCGCTGCTGCCCCGTGTGGCGCGGCCCGGCGAGGTGGCCGGCACCGTACGCGACAGCCACGACCTGCCCTTCGCCAAGGGGACGCTGGTCGCCCCGGGCACCGGCGACAACGCGGCGGCAGCCCTGGGTCTCGGGCTCCGCCCGGGCACGCCGGTCCTGAGCCTGGGCACCTCGGGCACGGTGTACGCGGTGGCGAAGCACCGCCCCGCCGACCCCACCGGCACCGTGGCCGGCTTCGCCGACGCCCACGGTGACTGGCTGCCGCTGGCCTGCACCCTGAACTGCACGCTCGCCGTCGACCGCGTCGCGGCCCTGCTCGGTCTGGACCGCGAGGCCGTGGAGCCCACCGCACACCTCACCCTGCTGCCCTACCTGGACGGCGAACGCACCCCGAACCTGCCGAACGCCTCCGGCCTGCTGCACGGTCTGCGCCACGACACGACCGCCGGCCAGCTCCTCCAGGCCGCCTACGACGGCGCCGTGCACTCGCTGCTCGGCGCGCTCGACCTGGTCCTGGACGCGGACGCGGACCGCTCGGTCCCCCTTCTGCTGATCGGCGGCGGAGCCCGGGGCGGCGCCTGGCAGCAGACCGTGCGCCGGCTGTCCGGACGGCCGGTCCAGGTGCCCGAGGCCAGGGAACTCGTCGCGCTGGGGGCCGCGGCCCAGGCGGCGGGCCTGCTGACCGGCGAGGACCCGGCCGCGGTCGCCCGCCGCTGGAACACCGCACGAGGCCCGGTCCTCGATGCCGTCGAGCGGGACGAGGCGACGCTGGCCAGGATCGCCGGGGTACTCTCCGACGCGGCCCCGCTGCTGGAACGGAGCACGGACGCCCGCTGACATCAAGGACCGACCGTACGACGCAGAACATCAACGCCGGAACATCGACGAATCGACGAATCGACGGAGGCATGACCGCACCGCCGCACGAGGCCCGGCCGACCGGCCCGGGGCGCGCGCTGCCCGACACCCAGCAGGGCATGCGCCGCCGCAACCTGGCCAGGGTGATGCACGCCGTCAGCGCGGAGGGGCCGCTCTCGCGCGCGGGGGTCGCCTCACACATCGGTCTGACCCGGGCGGCGGTCTCGACCCTCGTCGACGAGCTCATACGCACCGGCCTGCTGGAGGAGCTCGGCCCCGAGCGACCCGGCCGGGTGGGGCGACCGGGATCGGCGCTGGCGGTGAGCGGGCGCGGCCCGGCGGGCATCGGCGCCGAGGTGGGCGTCGACCACCTGGCGGTCTGCGCCGTCGACCTGCGCGGCGAGGTGCGGGCGCGCGCCGAACGGCACGGCGCCAACCGGGGCCGCTCCCCCGGGCCGGTGGTCGAGGAACTGACCGGGCTCGTGCGCCGGGTCGTCGCCGACGCCGAGCGTGAGGGGCTGTGGCCGGCCGGGCTCGCGGTGGCCGTCCCCGGCCTCGTCGCACGCGACGCCCGCACGGTGGTCCGCGCGCCGAACCTCGACTGGCAGGACGTCGACCTCGGCGCGCTGCTGCCCGGCGAGTTCCCGTTGACGGTCGACAACGAGGCCAACTTCGGCGGGCTGGCCGAACTCTGGCTCGGCGCGGACACTCCTGGAAACTTCCTGCACGTGTCGGCCGAGATCGGCATCGGCGCAGCGCTGGTCGTGGAAGGCAGCCTGCTGCGCGGCACCCGCGGCTTCGCGGGCGAGCTGGGCCATGTGCCGGTGCATCCCGACGGGCCGCGGTGCGGGTGCGGCGGACGCGGGTGTCTGGAGCAGTACGCCGGCGAGGAGGCGGTGCTGCGGTCGGCCGGCTTGGAACCGGGCGAGGACCGGGTCGGCCTCCTCGCAGGACGGGCCGCGGACGGCGATCCGGAGGTGCGGCGCGCTCTGCGCGAGGCGGGAACAGCCCTCGGCATCGCCCTGACCGGGGCGCTCAACCTGCTGGATCCACAGGCCGTCGTGCTCGGCGGCGCCCTCGCGGGACTCGCGCCGTGGCTTGTGCCGTCGCTGGAGGCCGAACTCTCCCGGCGCACGGCGGGCCCCGCCTGTCCCGTCTCCGTTTCCCGGCTGGGCCCAGAGGGCCCCCTGCTCGGGGCCGCGCACTCGGTGGTGCGGTCCGTGCTGGACGACCCTGCGACGGTGGCGGAGCGGGCCTGAGGGCCGGGCCTGACGCGTGCGGAGTGCACGCTCGTCCGTGTGACCGCCGGGATCGAGGGCCGGAGCGTATACCTCACCGGGGCCGCCGACCGACCGGAATTCCACATTCGGGTGAGCGAGTTGTCCCCATACGCGGGTTCATCCACGGATCTCGGCCGCGCCCCGCGTCCGCCCGACCGGCACCGTAGCGTGATCGCACGGCGACGATTCGGCTGAACGTCGCCCGGACGGTTGTCGGCCCGCGCACCCGGCGTGACGATGTCCCCAGCCGCACCCTGAGACCCGCCCTCAGCCGTCACGCCTTCCGGGAGGACCAGTTGACCGATCCCTGGGTGGCCCTGGAACCCGGGGCCGATCCCACCGAGCGCGTACGGCTCCTGCGCCGCGCGCACGACACGTTCACCGAGGCGGGCACCGTGCCCCGGCCGGTGCGGGCCGTCGTGGCCGACTCCTGGCGGCGTTCCGCGCGGGCAGGCGTCGGACCGGACGGCGCCGCGAGCGTCGAGCTGGACGACGGCGAGCTCGGCGTCTACCGGAGCGAGCACCCGCTTGCGCGAGTGATGCCGCTGTTCCGCGAGTTGATGGGCACGTTCGCCGCCGACGGTGAGCATCTGCTGGCGGTGTGCGACGCGCACGGCAGGCTGCTGTGGGTGGAAGGACATGCGGCGACCCGGCGGCAGGCGGGGCGGATGAACTTCGTGCCCGGCGCGCGCTGGGCGGAGAGCGCGGTGGGGACGAACGCGCCGGGCACGGCGGTCGCCCTGGACCGGCCGGTGCAGGTGTTCGCGGCCGAACACTTCATCCGGCGGGTGCAGCCGTGGACGTGCGCAGCCGCCCCCGTGCACGATCCGCGGACCGGCCGGGTGCTGGGCGCCGTGGACATCACGGGCGGGGACGGGCTGGCGCACCCGCACAGTCTGGGCTTCGTGCAGGCGGTCGCCCGGGCCGCGGAGGCCCACCTGGCGCTGCTCACCCCGGTGCGGCCGGCCGCCGAGACATCGCGCCTGACCGTGCTGGGCCGGGACGAGGCACACGTGGTCACCGGCGGACGGGGCATCAGGCTGAGCCGTCGGCACAGCGAGATCCTGTTGCTGCTGGCCCGTCACCCCGAAGGCCTGACGGGCGATGAACTGCTGTGCGCGCTGTACGAGGACGAGTCGGTGACACCGGTGACGCTGCGGGCCGAACTGGCCCGGCTGCGCGGGGTGTTGGGCCCCGGATTGCTGGTCTCGCGGCCCTACCGGCTCACCGCCGCCTTCGAGTCCGACTTTGACGTCGTCGAACGACGGCTGGCCGCCGGCGCGGTGACGGGGGCGCTGACGGCGTACACCGGGCCGCCGTTGCCGGGGTCCCGGGCGCCGGCGGTGACGCGGCTCAGACGGCGTCTCGCCGACGGGCTGCGCGCCGCACTGATCGCCTGCGGCGACCCCGACCTGCTGGCGGACTGGGCGCACGCACCGTGGGGCGAGGACGACCTCGACGTGTGGCGTGCTCTCGCGGCGGCCCGTCCGACGGCCGCGACACGGGCCCGCCTCGCGTCGCTGGAGTTCGAACTGACGGCGCCGCGCGAGTGGCCGCGTCCGTGAACACGGCCGGCGCCGCAACGTGACCGCAACGTCCGACTCCCTACCGTCGCCCGCAGAGCTGTCCGACGGCGGGCAGCGCTGCTGAAGGAGGCTGACCAGGATGACCCGTTACGCGGCACCCGGAAGCGAAGGTGCGATCGTCTCCTACCAGGCGCGCTACGACCACTACATCGGCGGCGAGTACGTGCCCCCGGCTCGCGGACGGTATTTCGAGAACCCCTCGCCGGTGAACGGGGAGACGTTCACGGAGGTGGCGCGCGGCACGGCGGAGGACGTGGAGCGGGCGCTGGACGCGGCGCACGCGGCCGCGCCGGCCTGGGGCCGCACGTCGGCGACCGAGCGTTCCGACATCCTGCTGAGGATCGCCGACCGTATGGAAGCGCACCTGGAGCCGCTGGCGGTCGCGGAGAGCTGGGAGAACGGCAAGCCGGTGCGCGAGACGCTCGCGGCGGACATCCCGCTGGCCATCGACCACTTCCGCTACTTCGCCGGCGCGGTCCGCGCCCAGGAAGGCTCCCTCAGCGAGGTCGACGGCGACACCGTGGCGTACCACTTCCACGAACCCCTCGGGGTCGTCGCGCAGATCATTCCGTGGAACTTCCCGATCCTGATGGCCACATGGAAGCTCGCTCCGGCTCTCGCCGCGGGCAACGCGGTGGTGATCAAGCCCGCCGAGCAGACGCCGGTCTCGCTGCACTACTGGATGAGCCTGGTCGCGGACCTGCTGCCGCCGGGCGTGGTGAACATCGTCAACGGCTTCGGCCCGGAGGCGGGCAAGCCGCTCGCGTCCAGTCCACGGGTGGCGAAGGTCGCCTTCACGGGCGAGACGTCCACGGGCCGCCTGATCATGCAGTACGCCGCCGAGAACCTGAAGCCCGTCACGCTGGAACTGGGCGGCAAGTCGCCGAACATCTTCTTCGACGACGTGTGGGACAAGGACGACGACCTGCGCGACAAGGCCCTGGAGGGCTTCACCATGTTCGCGCTCAACCAGGGCGAGGTGTGCACCTGCCCGTCGCGCGGCCTGATCCAGCGCGGCAACTACGGCGACTTCCTCCAGGCAGCCGTGGCCCGCACCGAACTCATCAAACCGGGCCACCCCCTCGACACGGACACGATGATCGGCGCGCAGGCGTCGGGGGACCAGCTGGCGAAGATCCTCTCGTACATCGACATCGGCCGGCAGGAGGGCGCCAAGGTCCTCACCGGCGGCGAACGCGCCGAGTACGACGGCGAGCTGAAGGGCGGCTACTACGTCCGACCGACGATCTTCGAAGGGGACAACCGCATGCGGATCTTCCAGGAGGAGATCTTCGGCCCGGTGGTGTCGGTGGCCTCCTTCGACGACTTCGACGACGCCATCAAGATCGCCAACGACACCTTGTACGGCCTGGGAGCCGGCGTGTGGACCCGTGACATCAACACGGCGTACCGCGCCGGCCGGGCGATACAGGCCGGCCGGGTGTGGACGAACTGCTACCACGCCTACCCGGCGCACGCGGCGTTCGGCGGCTACAAGCAGTCCGGGATCGGACGCGAGACGCACAAGATGATGCTGGAGCACTACCAGCAGACGAAGAATCTTCTGGTGTCGTACTCGCCGAAGAAGCTGGGCTTCTTCTAGGCGCCTGCGAAAGGCGTCTGACCTGGCTTTTCACCCGTCAGGCGCCCGTCGCTCAACCTGCTCTCGACTTTGCCTGGAGACCGGCTCCGGCGGCTGCAAGGCCGCCCTCATGGCCGAACTCGTCGGCCGGAGGAAGCGCGGCAGCCGGCCGAGCAGGCGGTGGGGCGCGTCGCCACCGGGGCGGACGCGTCCTGGGCCCGCGACAGTGGACGAGGCTGCTCAGTCCTCCACGCCCCGTCGCACCCGCCGCGACGGGGCGAACTCGTACAGGTCCAGGACGGCGGGAGGATCGGCGAGTCCGGGCCCTCCGGCCGCGACCCAGGCGGCGATGTCGGCCGTGGCGTCGGGGTCGTTGACCAGTCCGAGCCAGACCGGCCGGCCTCCCGCGGGCCGCCCTGCGGAGGACGGCTGGACGACGATGACGTTCGCCTGCTCACAGGCGTCCAGGCAGTTCACGGCACGGACCCGGGCGATGGAGCTCAACTCGGACGTGAGCGTGACGACCTGGGCAGTGTGGTCGACACCCAGGATCTTGTCGGTGCCGCAACAGCAGCCCCGGCACACGGTGACCATGCAGTGCGGCTAGCCCTGTGCCGCGGGTGGCCTGCGGCGGCTCATTCGGCGGCCCGCTGCCAGGCCGCCTCGCGCAGCAAGCGCAGTCCGTTGAGGCCGACGATGACGGTGGAACCCTCGTGGCCGGCCACGCCCAGGGGCAGTGGCAGGGTGCCGAGCAGGTCCCAGGCGACCAGGCCGGCGATGAAGACGCCCGCGATCACCAAGTTCTGCACGACCAGCTCGCGGGCGCGCCGGGACAGCGCGATCACGGCGGGGACCGTGCGAAGTTCGTCGCGCACGATCACGGCGTCAGCGGTCTCCAGCGCGAGGTCGGAGCCCGCCCGGCCCATGGCGATGCCGGTGTGGGCGGCGGCGAGCGCCGGGGAGTCGTTGACGCCGTCGCCGACGACCAGGACCTTGCGGCCGGCGTCTTCCAGTTCCCGCACAGCGGTCACCTTGTGCCCGGGCAGCAGCCCTGCCCGCACATCGCCGATGCCGACCTCGGCGGCGAGGCGGGCAGCGGCACGCGGGTTGTCACCGGTCACCAGTAGGGGCGCGGTGCCGGTGAGAGCGGTCAGCGCGGACACGGTCGCGGCGGCGTCGGCGCGCAGCCGGTCGGCGATGCCGAGCAGTCCGGCCGGGGCGCCGTCGACGACGATCACCACGGCGGTCCGGCCGCCGTCCTCCAGCCCGTCGGCGACCACCAGGGCCCGCGCCGATCGAAGGGCCGCGGCCCCCGCTCCGTCCTCGACCGTGGCTGCGGTTCCGGCGCCGCCCCCCGCCCCGACGAGTAGTCGTGTCGGTGCGCCGACGGAGATCTTTCGGCCGCTGACGGTCGCGGTGACCCCGACACCGGGCGTGGAGGCGAAGTCCTCCGCGGTCGGCATGGCGAGGCCCTTCTCCCGGGCCGCCTCGACCACGGCACGGCCCAGCGGGTGCTCGCTGGGGTGCTCGGCCGCCGCAGCCAGCGTCAGCAGCTCCTCCTCGTCCAGGCCGGAGCCCGGCAGCAGCCGGACATCGGTGACGCGCGGGGTGCCCTCGGTCAGCGTGCCGGTCTTGTCGAGCGCGACCGCGTCGACCTCGCCGAGCCGTTCCATGACCACCGCGGACTTGACCAGCACCCCGTGCCGTCCGGCGTTGGCGATCGCGGACAGCAGCGGCGGCATCGTGGCCAGGACGACCGCGCACGGCGAGGCCACGATCATGAAGGTCATGGCCCGCAGCAGCGAGCCGGCCAGCGCGGCGCCGAAGGCGAGCGGGACGAGGAAGACGGCGAGGGTCGCCGCCACCATGCCGAGCGAGTAGCGCTGTTCGGCCTTCTCGATGAACAGCTGCGTGGGCGCCTTGGTCCCGGACGCCTCCTCCACCATGCGCACGATCCGCGCGATCACCGAGTCGGAGGCCTCCCGCTCGACCCGGACGCGCAGCGCGCCGGTGCCGTTGAGCGTGCCGGCGAAGACCTCGTCGCCCTGCTCCTTGACCACGGGCAGCGGTTCGCCGGTGATGGTCGCCTGGTCGACGTCGCTCGCCCCGTGCAGGACGCGGCCGTCGGCGCCGACCCGCTCACCGGGCCGCACGAGGACCGTGTCACCGACAGCCAGTGTCTCGACGGGGACGGTCCTCTCCTCCCCGGTCGCCGTCAGGCGCGTCGCCGTGGCCGGTGCCAGGTCCAGCAGGCCACGCACCGAGTCGGCGGTCCGGGCGGTGGCCAGCGCCTCCAGGGCGCCGGAGGCGGCGAAGATGACGATCAGCAGCGCGCCGTCCGTGACCTGCCCGATCGCCGCCGCGCCGAGCGCCGCGACGACCATCAGCAGGTCGACGTCGAGCGTCCGCTCCAACAGTGCCCTCAGCCCTGCCCAGCCCGGTTCCCAGCCGCCGGCCGCGTAGGTCAGTGCGTACAGCGGCCCCCAGGTCCAGGCCGGGGCGCCGGTCAGCTGCAGGGGCAGTGCCAGCAGGAAGAGCACCAGGGCGGCGGCGGCCCAGCGGGCCTCGGACAGCGCGAGAACGCGGGTGCGACGGGGTGCGGTGTCCTCGCGTGCGGGCGTGCCCCGGCCGACGGACGGCGGGGCGAGGGTGGCGGAGGTCATCGGAGCGGAGGTCCTTCACGACGGACAGTACGGCGCGGCTGCGGACACCGGATGCACGGGTTCCGCGCTTCCCACGGTACAGGAATGAATGAAGATCCGTTCATGCGTTCATGTGCGGGGATCCGTAGGATGAAGCTCATGGGCCATGGAGCTGATGCCGAGAAGACCGCCGCCACCGTGCGCGAGCGCCTGGAGACCGTCGGCGCCACCGACGTGGCCACCACGCTCCAGGCCCTGGCCACCCCGTCCCGACTGCGGATCCTGGCCCGTCTCCAGGAGGGCCCGTGCGCGGCGACCGAACTCGCCGACGCCGTCGGCATGGAACAGTCCGCCTGCTCCCATCAGCTCCGCCTGCTGCGCAACCTCGGCCTGGTCACCGGCGAGCGCCGGGGCCGCTCGGTCATCTACGCCCTCTACGACCACCACGTCGCCGAACTCCTCGAACAGGCCCTCCACCACGTCGAGCACCTGCGCCTCGGCCTGCGCGACACTCCCGCCACCGCGGAGGCGGCCGGGGTCCGCTGAGCCTCACCCAGGTGTAGCCACCGCGGCCGGCTCCGGTGCGAGATGTCCGGCCCGATCCGGCCGGGCCACCGGTGCCGCCCACGCGAGTCGCGGGACGGGCAGCTCGGTGAGGTGTACGGGGCAGATCGGTGAGATGTCAGGGGGTCAGTGGCCGCTGACGGTGAGTTCGTAGTCGCCGATCAGGTTGCCGAGCAGCGTGCCCGCGGTGAGGTCGCTGGTGACGTGGCCTGCCATGTAGAGGCGGGAGTAGAGGACTTCGTCCTGCATCCACCGGTAGTCCCCGGCGCGGTGCGGGGCGAGGGCAGTGAGGAAGGTGACGGCCGCGGCGGAGCGGGTCGCGTGCCGGGAGGGGTAGGAGTACGGGCCCTTGGCGCCAGGCGTGATGTGCTTGTCGGGGCGCAGGGCCGGGTCGAGGACGAACGGAGCCGGCTGCTTGTCCCTGGCCGCCAGCTGGTCGCTGATGGTCTTGGCCAGCTTCAGGGTTGCCTTGAGCTCGGCCTTCTCCGTCGCGCCTCGCGCGGCCGGGATCAGTTCGCGCTGATCGTGGAGGTAGACCTGCCAGATGTCCTTCTTGCCGTGCAGCTCCAGCCAGGTCGCGGCCTTCCTCCCCGCCGCTGTGCGGGTCTTGGCGAGGGCCTGGTCCTGGCGGAGTTCGGCGGTGCGCGCCTTCGCCGACGGCGGGGCCGGGACCTGCTGGGCCGCCCAGTCGGTGAACGCCTTGTCGTCGCGAGCGGTGCCGTGCGCCTTCTTCCACTGGGCGAAGAGAGCGTCGGCCTTAGCGCGCTGGGCCTCCACCGCCTTCCCGATCGCCGCGATCTCGGTGTCGGTGAAGAGCGTGGGCGGCGGGTCCTGCTTGATCAGGTCCGTCGCGCTCGGGTTCTTCACCGCGGAGGTGACGGCCGTGACCAGTTGCGGTCGCAGAGTGCCGATGCCTAGGGCCGCGACGGCGAGCAGGGCGATCAGCGGGTAGCGCCATTTGACGCCACGCAGGACGTTCATGCGGCGGGGATCCTTTCGGAGAACGGTGCGGAGAGCGGCGCGGAGAGCGGTGCCGGGTGTGCCTCGGTGGTGAAGTGGGCGCGGGCGAGGCGGCGTACGTCGTTGTCGGGCAGGCCAGGGGTGAGCAGGGACTGGCCGACGACGTACTTGCTGAGCGAGACCGGGCGGACCCCCATGCCGAGCAGGAGACGGTCGGCGAGGGCGGGGCCGGCCGCGCCCTTGGTCTCGATCAGGACGTACCCGGGATCGAGCGCGGCGGTACGGTCGTCACGCCGGCAGCTGAGGGCGCTGTCGAGGGTGACGCGGCTGCCGTGGCCGAGGTCGGCGAGGGCCGCGCGGACGTAACGGACTTCGGTCACGGGGGACAGTTCCCCGGCCGTGACGGGGACACCGGCCCGCTCCAGTACGTCGTCGACGAATTCGGCCGCAAGGGCGGTCAGTTCGCCGTACTCGGCTGCCGGGATCCGCAGGGCGTGCTTGACCGTGGCACCGCGGCCGTCCTTCGTCTTCACCTCCACCCGGCACAGACCGTCCTCCGCGTACAGGCGGGTGCGGATCTTCCAGCGGCGTCGCCGCTGCTGGACGTGGGCGCGCCAGGAGCCCAGTTCCGGGGTGTCGAAGTACGTGCTCAGGTAGCTCGTCGTACGACGGCCGTCGCCCAGGTCGAGGACGTGGTGGCTGTCGGCGAGGCGGGCGACGAGGCGCCGGGCCCGGTCGAACGGGACCAGGTACTTGCGGTCGACGCGGTGCTGGAGTGCCGCCGCCGCGTCCACCTCGGCGAGCGTCGCACAGCGCAGCTCCGCCAGGCCCAGCCGGGTCGCGAGAGACGGGGCGAACGTCATGGCGTCATCACCGGCTCGCGCGGCTCGGTGTCCGAAGCGGTGGCGGACTCCTGCGGCTCGGCGGGGTAACGGGCGGAGACCCGGGTGGTCTCCCGCACGTAGTCGACCTCGTCCACGACCACGGACAGCGGCACCTGGCCGAAGCGGAAGGCCACGTCCCCGGCGATCACGGAGGGGTCCGGGTAGATCCGGTCGAGGGTGAGCCTGACCGTCCGGGTGGGCGGCTCGTACGACGTGGGGTCGTCGACCACGAGGACGGCGACGAGCACCACGACGTCCAGCGCGACCACGAGCCAGGTCTGCCGGTGCGGCAGCCCCGTGCACAGGGCGATCACCAGGGTGACGAAGGTGTAGGCGACGTCCCGCAGGGTGAACGCCGCGCTGCGCAGGCGGACCAGGGAGAGGATGCCGAACAGGCCGAACCCGACCCCGGCCGGGAACTTGCCGGCGCTGATCGTGCTCATCGCGGCGAACAGGCCGATGTTCAGCGCGGCCAGCACCAGCGGCATCGCCGGCACGCTGGGGCGGCGCCGGTAGAGCCAGCCGACGAGGATCAGCAGGGCGATGACGTCGAGACCGCCGTGGGTCATCAGATCGGTGACCGTGAGGTGGTCGGTGATGCCCTTGGCGGCGAGCACCGATGCGCGCATGGGGGTCCTTTCCGTCACGGCACGTCGGACGAGGACCGGTCGCGGCCCGCGGAGCACCGCGACCTGAAGGACGGTAGGGATGTCACATGAACAGACCATGAAGCCTTCCCGGTGGTCCTGGTGCGCCCGGCGGGTGGTTAGCCTGACCGGATGCACTGCCTGGTCGTCGACGACGAGACCCGCCTGACCGACCTGGTCGTCCGCTACCTGACCGAGTCCGGACACACCGCCGAGGGCCGCTACGACGGCCCGTCCGGCCTCGCCGCGGCGCGCGACCCCCGCCTGGACGCCGTACTGCTGGACGTGATGCTGCCGGGCATGGACGGCGTGGAGGTCTGCCGGACCCTGCGCGGTGAGGGCATCGACGTACCCGTGATCCTGCTCACCGCGCGCGGTGCGATCAGTGAGCGGGTGGCCGGGCTCGACGCCGGCGCCGACGACTACGTGGTCAAGCCGTTCGCGATGGAGGAGCTGCTGGCCCGGCTGCGGGCGATATCCCGGCGACGCCCCGAACACTCGGGACGCCTGACGGTCGGCGACCTCGTCCTGGACCCCGAACAGCAGCGAGCCTGGCGTGCGGACACCGAACTGGAGCTGTCCCGGCGGGAGTTCGACGTACTGCGGGTGCTCATGGAGAACGCCGGGTGCGTGGTCACCCGCCTCCAGCTGCTCGACGAGGTCTGGGACGGCGAGACCGACCTGCGCAGCAACGCCATCGACGTGCACGTCTCCAAGGTGCGCGCCAAGGCCGACCGCGCCTTCGGTCGTACGACGATCACCACCCTGCGCGGACGCGGCTACCGCCTGGAGACCGCCCCGTGAGCCGTCTTCCCCGGCGGCTGCGGCCCTGGTTCCGGCGGCTGCCCGTCGTCGCCCGCCTGGTGCTGGCCGTCGCCGTCACCATGTCCCTGGTTCTGGCGGGCGCGGCGGGCCTGGTCTACTGGCGGGTCCAGACCGCCCTGGACCGGCAGCTGAACGACGACCTGACCACCTACCAACGCAGCCTCGACCAGGCGGTACGGGACGGAGTCCAACCCCCGCCGGGCCCCAGCGGCAGCCTCCAGCAGGTCCTGGACGCACGGGGCCATGTCCTGGTCTGCAGCGCCGCCCTGCGCGACCGGCCGCTGCTGTCCGTGGCCGAGCTGGGCGCCACCGCGCACGGGGCCACCGTCCGGCGGGACGTCGGCTCCCTCCTGCCGATCACCTCGGACACCCTGCGTCTGCAGGCCAGACGGGTCACAGTCGGCGGCCAGGGCCGGATCGTGATCGCCGCCGTCCGGCGCGGCCACCGCGACGAGGCGCTGCGCGAACTTCTCGCCCAGCTCGCCCTCGCCTCCGGTCTGACCCTGATCGCCGCCTCTTACGTCGGCTACCGCACCGCCCGAGCCGCCCTCCGACCCGTCGAGCGCTACCGCGCCGGCGCCGCCGGGCTCGCCGACGGCGCCCAGAACCTGCGCCTGGACGTGCCCGCCGACCGAGACGACGAGATCACCCGGCTCGGCCACACCCTCAACCACATGCTCGACCGCCTGGAAGCGTCCGCCGAACGCGAGCGCCGGTTCGTCGCCGACGCCAGCCACGAACTGCGCACCCCGCTCACCCTCATGCGGGCCGAACTCGACGTCGCACTGCACCGCCCACGCTCCGCCGACGAACTCGCCGAGACCCTCCGCTCGGTGGACACCGAGGTCCAGCGACTGATCGACCTCTCCGACGCGCTCCTCGACCTGGAGGAACTCGGCACCACCCAGCACATCAGCCGGGCTTCCGCCGGCCTTGCCGGCCTTCTCGCCGCCGCCGTCGCTCCCCACCTGCGCACCGCCGGACTGGAGGGGCGCGCCGCGACGGTCGAGGCGCCCGGAACAGAGGTCGACGTCGACACCCGCTGGCTCCGGCCCGCCATCGGCAACCTCCTCGACAACGCCCTGCGCCACGCCACCGGGGACGTCCGCCTCACCGCCGCCGTCCACGAGGGCCGACTGCGGCTGTGCGTCACGGACGAGGGGACGGGCTTCCCGCCGGAGTTCCTGCCCCGGGCGTTCGACCGCTTCGCCCGCGCCGAGGCCAGCCGCACCGGCAGGGGGTCGGGCCTGGGCCTCGCCTTCGTCCAGGCGGTGGCCGCCGCCCACGGCGGCACCGCCCACGCCGAGAACACCGCACACGGAGCCCGCGTCGTCCTCGACCTGCCTTGCTGACCGGCCCACCGACTCGTCGCCCGCGTACGGTGGGGGCATGGCGCCCCCTCTGCCGGGCCCGCTGGCTCACCTGGCCCCGCTGCTCACCCACTACGGCTACTGGGCCGTCGGTGCCGTGGTCCTCGTGGAGGACTTCGGCATCCCCGCCCCCGGAGAAACCGTCCTGATCGCCGCCGGAATCTACGCGGGGGCGGGACAGCTGAACATCGTGGCCGTGACGGTCATCGCGTTCGCCGCCGCCGTGATCGGGGACAACATCGGCTATCTGATCGGCCACACCGGCGGACGGGCCGTCGTCCACCGCTGGGGCCAGTACGTGTACCTGACCCCGGAGCGTTTCCGGAAGGCCGAGGAGTTCTTCACCCGACACGGGGGCAAGATCGTCGTCGTCGCCCGCTTCGTCGAGGGACTGCGCCAGGTCAACGGCATCATCGCGGGCACCAGCGGCATGCCCTGGCGCCGTTTCCTCGTCTTCAACGCCATCGGCGCCGCGCTCTGGGTCGGCCTGTGGGCGGCCTTGGCCTACGCGGCGGGCACCCACATCACGGCCGTCTACGCCGTGATCACCCGCTACCAGCTCTACGCCCTCATCGCTCTCGGCGTCCTGATCGCCGCCCTCGTCCTCCGGCACCTGCTGCGCCGCCGACACCAGGAGTGACCCGGCGGGCAAGACCGTTCATCCTTCCGGCTCGGGCTCGGGCTCGGGGTACGGGCTGAGGTACGGGTACGGGCTCGGGTACGGACGATGCCACGCGACGGCGAACGAACGACGTGTTGTCCGTTGACCTTCAAGTCAGCCGCCGTGTCATCGAACCCAGTCGAAGATCTTCCTGGCCTTGGCGTGGCAGGATGCCGGGGACACGACCGCCAGCACGTCGATCGACCGGAGCCAGCCATGATCAGCGGCGCGCATGTCATCCTCTACAGCCAGGACGCCGAGGCGGACCGTGCCTTCATCCGTGACGTCCTCGACTTTCCCGGCGTGGATGCGGGCGGCGGCTGGCTCCTCTTCAAGCTGCCCCCGGCCGAAGTCGCCGTGCACCCGACCGATGGCCGGCCCCAGCAGGAGTTCTACCTGATGTGCGACGACCTCGATTCCCAGCTCGGCGAGTTCCGCGCCAAGGGCGTGGAGATCACCCGCCCGGTCAGCGAACAACGCTGGGGCAGACTGACTGCCATCCGGCTCCCCAGCGGCGCCGAACTTCCGCTCTACGAACCGCTGCACCCCATCGCCCACAGCCTGTGAGCGCTCCACCCCCGTGGGTCCGTGCGGTGCGTGCGGTACGTGCGAAGTACGAGCGCGTATGGCGCGACATCAAGGTGCTCGACGAGCCCTGGAGCCAGGTGGCAGCGGACGCCGTGGAACGTCTCGGCCTCCTGGAGACTCCGCCCCAGTTGCCCGACATCCCCGAGCCGCGAGCCGACGGCCCGAAGCCCTTGCTCGGGCACTGGAGCCCCTACGGCCCACGCGCCACCCGCCCGACGGCCCGCCCAGCGGCACAGCGGATTGCGGCACGCGGCGTTCAGCAACGGCTACTTCACATCACCGTGAGACCAGGCACAGCTGGACCCACGGTGACCGCACCTCAGTTCATCGGGGCCGGCAGGTCGGCCGGACGCTGAGCAGCTCGGTCCGCAGCACGGGCGTGCCGTCGACGGGCGCCGGGTCCTCGGTAGTTGGCTCGATTCCGCCAGCAGCGATCTTGTCGAGCGTCTTCAGGCCGGCGGCACCGACCGTGCCGAACACCGTGTAATTCGGTCGCAGCGCGGAGTCGCCGTAGACGACGAAGAACTGCGAACCGTTCGTGTCCGGACCGGCGTTGGCCATCGCCAGCACACCACGACCGTAAAGGCGACGGACGCCGGTCGGATCGCTCGGCGCCGGCGGCAGGTCAACCGGCAGCTCGTCCTTGTACTCGTACCCCGGCCCACCCTCGCCAGTGCCGGTCGGGTCGCCGCACTGCAGGACCTTCAGCGTCGGATACGCCGTCAGCCGATGGCACACCGTACGGTCGTAGAACCCGTGCCGCGCCAGGTGCACGAAGCTCTGGACCGTGCACGGCGCCTTCGCCCGGTCCAGACGCAGCGGGAGCGGGCCCTGGCTGGTCGGGACTGCCATATCGACGGTGCCGTGACCGGGGGTGTGCCGCGGGTCGGGCGGCAGGGGAACCGGCCGCGCCGCCGGCTCGTCCGGGGTCTGGGTGTACTGGCACGGACCGTGCGTGGTTCGCGGCGGGGCGTCGGAAGCGGAGGCGGTGGTGCTGCCCCCGGACACGACCAACGCGGCTGCCGCCCATGCGGTGATGACAGCTCGGTTCATCCTGCACACCCTCCAAAAGATCGTCAGATTTCGGAGCGGTCGCAGTCTAGAGCGCGGCCCGGCGGGCGAGTACCCGTCCGCAAGCCACATCCGCCTCCCGGCCATCGGCCCGCGGCCGCAGGCCGCTTCGTGCGGATGCGGCACAGCGTCGGCCGGCCGATCAGGGCGTCCACCCGGTGCACGACGGAGGCTCCCCGAGCCCGGTCGAGCGGCCTCCCCGGTCCACCCCGTCAGGCGCCCTTCGCCGAGCCCGCCCGGCCGACGTGCTGCCGCCCTCCGCTTCCCCTCGGGCCGTCCGTCCCGGAGGTCAGCTCGTCGCGCTCACCGGACGTCGGTCAGGGATTCGTCCAGGCCTCGGGGTCCTCCGCGAGGCTCAGGATCTCGTCGGGCAGCTTGGCCGCGGCCACGTGGGCCAGGGTGACTTCGCCGAGGACCTTGCGGACGTTGGCGCGTACGGCGATCCACAGCGGCAGCAGGGACTCCGCGGGACCGCAGTAGGAGAGCTCGGGTGGGCGCACTCCCCGCACCGAGACCAGGGGGCCGTCCGCGACGCGGATGACGTCGGCGATGGCGATCGACTCCGCCGCGCGGGCGAGCCGGTAGCCGCCCTGGCCGCCCCGCCGGCTGACCACGAGACCGCCCCGGCGCAGGTCGCCCAGGATGCCCTCCAGGAACTTGTGGGGGATGCCCTGCGCCGCTGCGATCGCCTCGGCCTTGAGCGAGGCCTCGCTCCCTGCTGCGGCCAGCTCCAGTGCCGCCCGCACCGCATAGTCCGCTCGCGCCGAGATCCGCATGCCGCGATTATTCATCACTGTCGTGTGGGCCCCCGCACCGGTCGCCCTCCCGGTCAGGCTGGAAGGGCGAAGGGCGGGTGCGCGCCGTTGAGGAAGTAGTCGCCCACCTCGCGCAGTCTGTGGGCGACCGGCTCGCGCAGAGTGTGTGTCCGGGCGTTGCGCCAGAAGCGGTCGAAGCCGTGCCGAGCGGAGGCGGCGTCGGCGCCGATGACGTCCAGGGCACGAGTGGTGATCTCCTGCGCGGCCCGGGAGGCGGCCGACTCGGCCACGCTCGCGAGGACGGCGATCTCCGCGCACTCCTCGTCGTCGAGATCCTCACCCTGCGCGAGGCCGCACACCAGGGCGTCCACCGCCTGCTCGGCGAGGGCGGACGCGGCCCGTGCGACGACCGTGAGCTCGCCGTACACGGTCAGCGCGTACGCATCCTGCGGCGGACCGTCCGGCCAGGTCAGAGGCGAGAGCGGCTGCCAGGAGGACCTCATGCCCCTTCCGCACTCGCGAACCTCGGCCAGCAGGCCCTCCGCCACGCCCAGACAGAACTGGACGGAGACCAGACGCGCGGTCGGCGCGGCCAGAGAGGCGAAGGGTGACAGGACGCCCTCGTCCGGCGAGAGGGTGCCGAGCACATCGTCGGCCGCGACCGGCACGGAATCGAACTCCACGCCGCCACCGGCCGCCAGCCGCTGGCCGAAGGCGTCCCCGCTGCTGCCCACGACGCCCGGGCGGGCGGGGTCGACCAGGACGGCCAACGGCTCACCGGTGCCGTACTTGGCGGCTCGAACCATCAGCCGGTCGGCGACCCCGACTCCGGTGGCATACCTCTGGAAGCCGTTGAGCAGATAGCCGCCCGACGTGGGGGTCAGGATGAGTGGTGGTTCATGTGAGGCGATACCGCCTCCCCAGCACCACTGCCCCGCCGTCGACTCCCGCTCGATGCGGGCGGCACGGGTGCGGTCGGCGAAGAACCGGGCGCTGCGGGACAGGAAGTAGTGGTTGCCCAGCAGGCGGCCGATGGCCCCGTCGGCCGCGGCGACGGTCCGGATGACCGCGTAGGCCGTGCGCCAGTCCGAACCGCCTCCCCCGAGATCGGCCGGCGCCGGCAGCGTCAGCAGTCCCGACTCGCGCAACCGTGCCACCTCGTCGAGCGGCGCCTTGCCGGCCTGTTCGCGCTCGACCGCGTCCGTGGCCAGATCGTCCGCCATCTCACGGGCGATGTGCAGCCAGTCGGACTGCCCGGCTCCCGCGTCGCTCACCTCGTCCGCCGTCACCGTCATATCCCCGCCCGCTTCATACGGCTGCGGCTGCGGCTGTCGCTACAGCTCAGTGCTGTGGTCATGGCGGCGTCTTCCTTCAGGGGACCGAGGACGACGCGGTGCCCGGCGAGGCGGTGTGGGGGTGCGGCGGTGCGCAGCGATGCGTCGGCTTCGTCATCCTCACCCTCCTCTTCGACCACCGTCAACACTTTCCCTAGTAATCCGATAGGAAAACTATGAAAGCCGGGACGATCCGGCTGATTCGCTTTCCCGGATGGCGAGTTCGCGAGGGCGGGCGGCCGGGTGGTCGTCCCTGCCCCGGGCTGCCGGCCACCCGGGAGGCGCAGTCCCGGCAGATGACCGGGGTGCGCCGGGGGACGGCTCGGGCGGGAAGACGCCCGGGACAGCGAAGTGGCGGCCCTTGCTGAGCGTCGTCGGCGATCACCTGGGTCAGCGGGCGCTCCCGGCCCCGGCGAAGGGGACCTGGGCGGTGGGGGCCGCCTGCTCCCCGTCCGGGTGCCGCCACAGACCCTGCGCCTGAAGCTTCGGCAGCACGCCCTCGCCGAACCAGTACGCCTCCTCCAGATGCGGATACCCGGAGAAGACGAACTCCTCGATCCCCAGGGCGGCGTACTCCTGGATCCGCTCGGCAACCTCGGTGTGACTGCCGACCAGGGCGGTCCCCGCACCACCCCGCACCAGCCCGATGCCCGCCCACAGGTTGGGATGGATCTCCAGCCCGTCCCCGCTGCCACCCCCGTGCAGGGCCAGCATCCGCTGCTGTCCCTCCGACTCACTGCGGGCAAGCCCGGCCTGAACCTGCCGCACGGTCTCCGCGTCGAAGCCCGCCAGCAGCCGCTCCGCCTCGGCCCAGGCCTGCTCGGAGGTGTCGCGGGTGATGACGTGCAACCGGATTCCGAAGCGGACGCTGCGACCCTCCTGCGCGGCCTGCTTCCGGATCCAGGCGATCTTCTCGGCGACCTGCGCCGGCGGCTCCCCCCACGTGAGGTAGACGTCGGCATACCGCGCGGCCACCTCCCCGGCGATCGCCGAGGAACCACCGAAGTACACCTCGGGCACCGGGTCGGGCACCCGGGCGAGCCTGGCGTCCTCGACATGGAGGTGCTCACCGGACAGGTCGACGGTCTTGCCCTCCCACAACCCCCGGACGATTTCGAGGAATTCGCCGGTCCGCCGGTACCGCGCGTCCTTGTCCAGGAAGTCTCCGTAGGCCCGCTGCTCGTGGCTCTCACCGCCGGTGACCACGTTGAGCAGGAGCCGTCCGCCGGTCTGCCGCTGGAAGGTGGAGGCCATCTGCGCGGCGAGCGTCGGTGAGACGAAGCCGGGGCGGAAGGCGACGAGGAACTTCAGGCGCTCGGTGTTCTGGCTGACCATGGCGGTGGTCAGCCAGGCGTCCTCGCACCACGCGCCCGTCGGCGTGAGCGCACCGACGAAGCCGAGGTCCTCGGCGGCGCGGGCGATCTGGCTCAGGTAGGCGACCGTCGGCGGCCGGTCGCGCCCGGACTCCGTGGCGGGGGTGCCGTGGCCGCCGCCGACGACGTGGCGGCTGTCGCCGTTGGTGGGCAGGAACCAGTGGAAGGTGAGGGCCATGCAGGGGCTCCGTTCGGTGTTCGTCAGCGGTGGTCAGCGGTGGTCAGCGCTCGTCAGAGGAGGCCGTGACGGGGCGGCTTGGCGCCGTTGAGCACGTAACGGCCGATGTGCTGCACCTTCCAGCGGGCCGGATCGTGCAGGGTGTGGGTGCGCGCGTCACGCCAGTGGCGGTGCAGGCCCAGGGAGCCGAGCGCCGAACGGGTGCCGGAGACCTCGAAAAGTGCGCTGGCGACCTCCACGGCGGCCTCGGCCGCCGTCACTTTCGCGGCGGCCACGGCGATCGAGGCCTCGGCGGCCGAGTCGTCGGTCAGGTCGGCGCGGGCGTCGTCGACCGCGCGGGCGGCCTCGCGAAGCAACGCTCCGGCAGCCCGTTCCCTGATCGCCAGTTCGCCGAACCGCTGGATCAGCAGCGGATCCTCCGCGGCGGTCGCGTGCCCTTCGGCTGCGCTCTCGAACCAGGGGCGGCTCTTCGTACGGACGAACTCCACCGCCTCGGCCAGGGCCCCGGAGGCGATCCCTGCGTCGATGGCCGCATGCAGCAACTGAGCTACCGCGCCGTGGAGTTGGGGACCCCGGAAGGTGAGGTGGTGCGGCACGACACGGTCGGCGGGCACGGGCACAGACTCCAGGCGGACGGTTCCGCTGGCGGTGGTGCGCTGTCCCATGCCGTCCCAGTCGTCCACGACGGTGAGGCCGGGCGCGTCGCGCGGGACGTACGCCACGTGCAGCGTGTCGTCCTCGGTGCGGGCGAGGACGGGGATCCAGTGGGCGAACAGCGCGCCGGTGGAGTAGTGCTTGACGCCGTCGAGTGCGTACGACCCGTCCGGGAGCCGGGCGAGGCGGGTGCGGATGTCCTGGACGTGCTGCGTGCCCGCCTCGGACTGGGCGTTGCCGAACCGTTTGCCGGCCAGTACCTCGCCGAAGAAGAACTCCTGCTGCTCGTCAGTCCCCTGCCGGCGCAGCACGTTGACGTACACGTAGTGGCTCTGCGGGATCTGGGCGAGGCTGGCGTCGGCGGCTGAGAGCAGTCGGAAGATCTCGGCGAGCGTGACCGCACGGACGTCCGCGCCGCCGAACCGGGCGGGCACGGTCACGGCGAGCAGCCCGGAGGCGGACAGCCGTTCCAGCTCCGTGTGCGGGAGCCTGCGCCGCGCGTCCCGCTCGGCTGCGCCCTTGCGGAAGCCCGCGGCCAGCTCCGCGGCCACCGCAAGGGCCTCGACGTCGTCCGCGATGACGTGCGGGACGCTCATCCGGCGGCCGCCAGGAGCGTCGTCCGACCGCCCAGCGCGGCCGAGAACCGGTCCGTCACCTGGGCGAGGGCCTCGGCCGAGCCCGGCGCGACGGTCAGCGTGCCGTCCTCGCCCACCGTGATGTCCTTGTCGAGCGTGAACCAGCCCGGCGTGACATGGGCCGGGCCCATGGAGGCGAGGACCGGGCGCAGGGCGTAGTCGATGGCCAGGACGTGGGCGGTGGAGCCGCCGGTGGCCAGCGGGAGGACCGTCTTGCCCGCCAGGGCGTACTGCGGGAGCAGGTCGAGCAGGGACTTCAGCAGCCCCGCGTAGGCGGCCTTGTAGACGGGGGTACCGATCACCACCCCGTCCGCCTGCGCGAACAGGGCGGTGGCCCGGACGATCGCCGGGTGAGCGAAGTCGGCCCCGAGCAGCGCCTCGGCCGGCAGGGTACGAACATCCAGCGCCATCACCTCGTGCCCCTGCGCGATGAGCCGCTCGTCCAGGTGGCGCAGCAGCCGGGCGGTGCCGGAGGTCGCGGAGGGGCTTCCGGAGACGGACAGGACAGTGGCCATGGGAGGACCTTTCGGTTCGTCGTTTCGTGTGCGGCCCGCGGTCAGACGCGGGCAGCGGCGGGCTCGGACGCGGCTTCCCGTGCCTCCAGTTCGCGCACCAGGGGCAGCACCCGCCTGCCGAAGTACTCGACCTCCTCCAGGTAGTGCAGGAAGCCGAGGAGGAAGAGGTCGACGCCGAGCCGCTTGTAGGCGACGATCCGCTCGGCGATCTGCTCGGGGGTGCCGATCAGACCCGTGCGGAAGCCGTCGTTGTACTGGACGAGATCCTCGAACGTGGAGTCCTGCCACATGCCCTTGCCGTCGCGGGTGGACGGGCCGGCCTGCTGGACGGCGTCGCGGAAGCCGTCCACGGCCCGGGTGTCGGCCTTGGCGACGATCTCGCGGAGCGTGTCGCGGGCTTCGGCCTCGGTGTCGCGGGCGATGAGGAAGCCGTTGAGGCCGAACCTCGGTGCGGTACGGCCCGCTTGGGCGGCGGAGGCACGGACGTCCCGGATCTGCTCGGTGACGCCGTCGAAGTCCTTGCCGTTGGAGAAGTACCAGTCGGAGACGCGGCCGGCCATGGCGCGGGCGGCGGTGGAGTTGCCGCCCTGGAAGATCTCCGGGTGAGGGCGCTCGGGGGTGCCGAGTGGCTTGGGCTTGAGGGAGAAGTCGCGCAACCGGTAGAAGTCACCGGCGAGTTCGGCATGGTCCTCGGTCCAGATCTGCCGCAGGGCGCGGATGAACTCCTCCGAGCGCCGGTAGCGTTCGTCGTGCTCCAGCCAGGGCTCGCCCAGCGCGGTGAACTCGCCCTTGAACCAGCCCGATACGACGTTGACGGCGAAGCGGCCCTTCGACAGGTGGTCGGCGGTGGCCCCGAACTTGGCGAGCACGCCCGGGTGCCACAGGCCGGGATGCACGGCCGCGATGACCTTCAGCCGCTGCGTGGCGAGGAGCATGGCCAGGCTGAAACTGGTCGACTCGTGCTGGTACTCGGCGCCGTAGCCGGCCATGTAGCGGACCTGGCTGAGGGCGTAGTCGAAGCCGTTGTTCTCGGCGAGGACGGCGAGTTCGCGGTTGTAGTCGTAGCCCCAGTCGGTGCGCTGCTCGATCTTGCTGGTGACCAGACCGCCACTGACGTTCGGCACCCAGTAGGCGAAGCGGACGGGATCGGGTCCGGGGTATGCGGAGGAGGCGGGCATGGGAACTCCTGGCAGGGAATGCTGCGCGGGCGGGACGAATGAGCTCCGCGGAATTCAGACACGCTGGAGCGGCGTTTTCCGGGAAAGCCGTCGTCACGACGGAGATGAGCCGGGGCCGGAATGCACGGCAGGCAGTCGTGGAGGGAGCGGGTGGGAGGGTTTCCCTCGGGTGCGCTCAGACCCGACAGCGACAGAAGGCGCTGGATACACGCGCAAGGTCGACGTGGCGTCGCTGCGTGAGGTCCTGTCGCTTCATGTCATCGATCGAACCAGGAGGGAGTCCGGCCGGTCAAGAACGCCCGGATGTGATTCCACATGGTGAGAGTCGGTATTCACGAGGTTGTGACAGGGATGTTCGCGATCTCGAGCGCGAGCTCGGCGTGGACCTGCTGGAGCGCAAGCGGTCCGGGGCGAAGATCAGTGATGAGGGCAGGGAGCTGCTGCCGCACATCACGAGTGTGCTGGACGCGGTGGACCGGCTGCGCGGCGCGGCCGGCGACCAGCACCGCATCAGCCGTATGGTCCGGCTCGGCACGGTGAACACGGCCACCGTGCCGCTGGTCATCCCGACCGTGCGGGAGTTCCGGGCCTCGCACCCGGTCACGCAGGTGGAGTTGGTCGGCGCGCAGCAGGCGGACATCCACCGTGGACTGCTGGAGGGCGCCTTCGACCTGGGACTGGTGAACTACCTCCGGGGCGACGACATGCCGCCGGGCTTCGAGACGACCGAGTTGCTGTGCGGCCGGCCGGTGGTGTGCGTGCGTCCGGACAGTCTGCTGGCGGCCCTGGACGCGGTGGACGCGGACAGTCTCCTGGCCGAGCCGCTGGTCGTGATGCGATCCGGCTATGTGATGCACCGTTTCGTGCACCGGCTGCTCCGTGGCCGGACTCCGTCCTTCTCGTACTCCACCGACGGCGCGGAGATGGGCAAGCTGATGGTGGCCGAAGGGCCGGGGGCCACGGTGCTGCCGGACTTCAGCGTCGTCGGCGACCCTCTGGAGCGACGGGGCGCAGTGCCGGATCAACTCGGCATACGGCTCGACGGGGTTGGTCACGTTCGCCGAGAACAGCGGGTCGCCGTGGCGGGCCGCCAGGTCGACGGACTCCTTGCTGGTCGCGCTGCCGTGCCAGATCCGGACCGGCCGCTGATAGGGCCGCGGCCACACCTCGGCCTCCGTCAGCGGGGGACGGAAGCGGGTGTCGGCGGTGACCTTGTCCTGGCGCCAGATCTTGCGGAAGACCTCGTAGCTCTCGGCGTTGCGGTCCCACTGGTCCTCAGGGGTGACGTGGAACAGGTCGCGCTGAGCGGCGCCGTTGCCCTTGCCGATGATCAGGTCGAGACGCCCGCCGGACAGGTGGTCGAGGGTGGCGTAGTCCTCGTATGCCCGGACCGGGTCCAGCAGGCTGAGCGTCGTGACGGCCGTGAACAGGCGGATCCTCTTCGTCAGGGCGGCCACATGGCTGAGTACGACGGTCGGTGAGGAGGAGATGAACGGCCGCTCGTGCCGCTCCCCCACGCCGAAGCCGTCGAAGCCCAGCTCCTCCGCGAGCAGCGCGTTGTCGAGGACCTCGCGGAAGCGGTCGTGGGTCGCCTTCTGTATCCCGGTGAGGGGATCCGGGCGGTGCACGATGAGGGTGATGGCGAGGAATTTCACGACGCCGCCCGCTCCTCGCCCCTCAGGTCGTCCGTGGGGGTCCCGCCGCTCGAGCGAGGCCGAGAGCGGGGGAGGTCGAGGCCGAGGTGGTGGCGGAGGGTCGGGCCCTCGTAGTCGCTGCGGAACACTCCCTGTTCCTGCAGGAGCGGGACGACCTTGTCGGCGAAGTCGTCCAAGCCGGTGGGGGTGATGTGCGGGACGAGGATGAAGCCGTCGCTCGCGTCCGCCTGGACGTACTCGTTGATGGTGCGGGCGACGGTCGACGGGGAGCCGATGAAGTTCTGGCGGTTGCCGGTCTCGATGACCAGGTCGCGGATCGACCAGTTGTTGGCCGCGGCCAGCTCACGCCACTCGCGGGCGGTGGCCAGCGGGTCGCGGTACATGCGGACCTGGGCACGGCCCTTGGAGATGTGGTCGTCGCTGACGTCGGGGTCGATGCCGGGAAGCGGGCCCTCGGGGTCGTAGGAGGACAGGTCCCGGTTCCAGACGAACTCCAGGTGCTTGATGGCGGTGGCCCCGCTGACCTGCTGCCGGCGCACTTCCCTGGCCAGTTCCCCGGCCTCTTCGTCCGTGTCGGCGAGGACGAAGCTCGCGGCGGGCAGGATGAGCAGTTCGTCGTGGCGGCGGCCGTACTTGGCGAGGCGGCTCTTGACGTCCGAGTAGAAGGCCCGGCCTCCTTCGAGAGTGGCGTACCGGCTGAAGATCGCGTCGGCGTCGGAGGCGGCGAACTCGCGGCCCTCGTCGGAGTCGCCCGCCTGGAAGACGACGGGACGGCCCTGCGGGGAGCGGGGCACGTTGAACTGACCGTGGATGTCGAAGTGCCGGCCGGTGTGGACGAAGGAGCCGGCTTTCGCGTCCCGCAGGAAGGCGCCGGTCGCCCGGTCGGCGATGATCTCGTCGCCGTGCCAGGAGTCGAAGAGTTCCTGGGTGGTGGCCAGGAACTCCTTGGCGCGGGAGTAGCGCTCCTCCTGCGGGAGGAAGCCGCCGCGGCGGAAGTTCTCGCCGGTGAAGGCGTCCCAGGAGGTGACGACGTTCCAGGCGGAGCGGCCGCCGGAGAGGTGGTCGAGACTCGCGAACTGGCGGGCGACCTCGTATGGCTCGTTGAAGGTGGAGTTGATGGTGCCGGTCAGGCCGAGGTATTCGGTGACGGCGGCGAGCGCGGCGAGGACCGTGAAGGTGTCAGGGCGGCCGACGACGTCCAAGTCGTAGATTTTTCCGCCCTGTTCGCGGAGCCTGAGTCCCTCGGCGAGGAAGAGGAAGTCGAACTTGGCGCGTTCGGCGGTCTGCGCGAAGTGCACGAAGGAGCTGAACTCGATGTGGCTGCCGGCTTTCGGGTCGCTCCACACGGTGGTGTTGTTGACGCCGGGGAAGTGCGCGGCCAGATGGATCTGCTTCAGCGGCTTGCTCATGTCGGTGTGGTCCTTCCGGCTTCAGGCGGTGGTGGCTGCGGCGTAGCGGCTGGCGGGGCGGGTCAGGCCCAGCAGACCGCGCAGGGTGTCGGCCTCGTACGCGGTGCGGAAGACGCCCCGGCGCTGGAGTTCGGGGACCAGCCCACGGGTGATGGCCGGGAGGTCGTGGCCGGCGACGGCGGGCCGCAACCGGAACCCACTCAGCCCCTCTGCCGCCAACGCCTGAAGGAGGTCGGCGAGTTGGGCGGGTGTGCCGGCGAAGACGCGCGCGTCGCTGGTGTACGGCTCCCCCGCCAGGGCGTCGAGGCGGGTGCGCCGGTCCTCGGCGGCGGCCTGCTCGTCGTCCAGGAAGACCACCAAGTCACCGAAGATGTGCACGAGTTCACCGGCGCGTCCGGCAGCCTCCTGCTCGGCCCGGATCTCGGCGACAATCGCCCGGGCGTGGTCGGTGTCGTGCGGGGTGACATAGCCGACATCGGCCTGGCGGGCGACCAGCCGGTACGGGACGGCCTGGTGGGCGAGGGAGGTGACGAGGGGCTGGCCCTGCGGTGGGCGCGGGGTGATGGAGGGGCCCTTGACGCTGAAGTGCGTGCCCTCGAAGTCGATGTAGTGGAGCTTGTCACGGTCTACGAAGCGGCCGGTGGCGACGTCGCGGATCTCGGCGTCGTCCTCCCAGCTGTCCCAGAGGCGACGGACGACCTCGACGTAGTCGGCGGCCTCGTCGAAGTGGCCGGTGAGCCGCTCCTGTCCGGCCGGGCTCTGGAGTTCCGCCAGGTCGATCGGCGGGAAGGCACGGCGGCCGAAGTGGTCGGCCTCGTGCGGGCGGGCGCTGATCTGCACGCGCAGGCCGGCCCGGCCGGTGCTGACGTAGTCGAGGGTGGCGATCGCCTTGGAGATGTGGAACGGCTCCGTGTGGGTGGCGATCACGGTCGGCACCAGTCCGATGTGCCGGGTGAGCGGTGCGATGCGGGATGCGATCAGCACGGCGTCCAGGCGGCCGCGGACCTGGTCGGTACGGCCGTCCAGCTCGCCGTAGCGGGAGGACTGCAGGCCGAGGCCGTCCTCGAAGGTGACGAAGTCGAGCAGGCCGCGCTCGGCCTCGGCGACCAGGTCGGCCCAGTAGCCGGCGGTGAACAGGTCCCGGGGGCGCGCGACCGGCTCACGCCAGGAGGCGGGGTGCCAGCCGGTGCCGTCAAGGGCGACGGCAAGGTGCAGGTGGGAAGAGGGAGTTGAGGACACGAGGGTGCCTTCCTGGAGGTCCGTACAAGATCACCGGCCCGCGGAGCGGGGCGAACGGTGGTGGGCGACCGCAGGGAGATGGGGCCCGGCCGAAGACTGGGGGTCAGGAACGACAGAGAGCGCCGGCCACGCGCTGGAGGTCGATGTGGGGCCGGCTGTGGAGGCGCACGGCACGCGGTGCACGTGTCACGCGGCCCACCTCCGAGTCATCGCCTTCGACAAGGACAACGGCACGGCTATGCCGTTTCTTCCAGTACGGCGGCTTCGGTCCGCCGTACGAGTGAGAAGGCCGTACGACGGCGCAGGGTGAAGCCGATCGGCTCATACAGCCGGATCGCGTTCGCGTTGTCGGCTCTGGCGTGCAGGAAGGGCCGCTCGCCGCGCTCCTTGATGCCGGCCGCGACGGCCCGGACCAAGCGGGTGGCCAGACCCCGGCCGCGGTACGCCGGGTCTGTGCACACGGCGCTGATCTCCGTCCAGCCGGGCGGATGGAGGCGTTCACCGGCCAGGGCGACAAGGCGGCCGTCGTGGCGGATGCCGAGGTAGGCGCCCATCTCGACGGTGCGGGGCAGATAGGGGCCGGGTTCGGTGCGGGCGACCAGGTCGAGGATCTCGGGCACGTCGTGAGGGCCGAGCCGTACGGCCTCGGGGTCGGGCTCCGCGCGCAGGCCGGTGTCCACGAGCTGGACGCCGTGTCCGGTGCCGACGACCTCCCAGCCCTGCGCCGCCTCGGTGACGCCCCGCACCGAGGCGGTGCCGCCGGGGCCGACGAGCGCGGCAAGGTCGGCCCAGGCGCGCGGGGCGTCCTCGTCGGAGACGGCGTGGAAGGGAGCCACGTCCTGGTGATAGCGGGCGGCGTGGCCGATTCGTTCGGCGATGGGGGTACCGCCCATGCCCTTAAGGCTATGGGGGAGGGCGTGGGGGCCGGTGAGCGCGGCCCAGGCGGGGTTGTCGAGGATGTGCGAGGGGCTGGCGTCGAGGGTGGTGACGGACATGGTGTGGCGGTCTCCGGGGTGCGGCTCGGGGTGGCCGGCGCGCGGGGTCTCCATCGCGGGGGTGGCGGTGGAGTCCCCGGCACGCGGTGGTCAGGAGTTGTCGAGCGGCAGGCCCGGCGGGTTGACCTCGGACTTGGCGACGGCCTCGTCGGAGAGGTTGTACGCCTTGAGCCACTCGGCGTACTGACCGTTCTTGATCAGGTAGTTGATCGCGGCGGCCAGCGGCTCGGCGAGTCCGCTGTCCTTCTTCGCCGTTGCCGCGATCAGGCCCTGCAGGCTCGCGCCCGCGCCGGAGTAGGTGCCCGCGGTGCGGGTGGCGTTGGGCGTGCCGGCCACCTGACGGTTGTGGTAGGCGAAGCCGGGGTTGGGACCGAAGGAGGCGTCGATCTTGCCGCTGTTCAGGGCGAGGTAGGTGCTGGGGCTGTCCTGGAAGTACTTGACGGTGAGCTTCTTGCCCTCCTTGGCCAGCCTCGCCTTCCACTCCAGGAGGATCTTCTCCTGGTTGGTGCCGGAGCCGACGGCGATCGTCTTGCCGGCGAGGTTCTCGTAGGTGCCGTCGAAGTTCCAGGTGCTCTTCTTCGGCACGATGAAGGCCAGGTTGTCCTGCCGGTAGGAGGCGAACTCGTACTTCTTCTTGCGCTCCTCGGTGTCGGTGACGTTGGAGAAGGCCACGTCGACCTTGCCGCTGTCGACGCCGACGAAGAGGTTCTCCCAGGTGGAGTTCTTGACCTCGGCCTTGAGCCCGAACACCGCGGCGATCAGGCGGCCGAGGTCGGGCTCGGAACCGGTGAGGGTCTTCTGGTCGTCGCCGACGTACGCCAGCGGCGGGAACCCGGCGGGCAGGGCACCGATGCCGATCTCCAGCTTGCCGCGCTTTTTGACGGCGGCGGGCAGTTCGGCGCTGATGGACTTGACCTCGGAGACCTTGACGGTGGTCCGGGTGGCGGCGCCGTTGGAGACCTGACCGATGACGACCTCGCCGGACTTGGCGCTGTCGGTGGTGGTGGCCGCGTCGCTGGTGCCACCGCAGGCGGCGAGCCCCGTGGCCAGGGAGGCGACGGCGGTCGCCACGGTGATGCCGCGTATCAGGCTGCGTCGGGTGAAGTGGGTGGGCATGGCCGTTCCTTGTCGCTGAAGGTGATGAGGGTGGCGTGAGGGGGGAGGTCTGGGGGTGCGGAGGGTCAGAGGACCTTGCTGAGGAAGTCCCGGGTCCGCTCGTGCCGCGGCCTGTCGAGGACCTCGGAGGGCGGGCCCTGCTCGACGATCTTCCCGCCGTCGATGAAGACGACCCGGTCGGCGATCTCCCGGGCGAAGCCGATCTCGTGGGTGACGATGACGAGGGTGGTGCCGCTGGTCGCCAAGTCCTCGATGACGGCGAGGACTTCGCCGACGAGCTCGGGGTCCAGGGCGGAGGTGGGCTCGTCGAAGAGGATCACGCCCGGGCGCAGGGCGAGGGCGCGGGCGATGGCGACGCGCTGCTGCTGGCCGCCGGACAGCTGCCGCGGGTAGGCGCCGGTCTTCCCTGCGAGCCCGACCCGGTCGAGCAGCTCGCGGGCGAGCTGCCGGGCCTCGGGCTTGCCGAGCCTGCCGGTGGCGACCGGCGCGGCGGCCACGTTGTCCAGGACCGTCAGGTGCGGGAAGAGATTGAAGTTCTGGAAGACGAAGCCGATCCTGCCGCGCTGGGTCAGGATGGCCCGCTCGCTCAGCTCCTTCAACCGGTCGCCCTGCCGCTTCACGCCGATCAGCTCGCCGTTGATGCTGACGTAGCCGATCTCGGGCTTCTCCAGGTGGTTGATGACCCGCAGCAGGGTGGACTTGCCGGAGCCGGAGGGGCCCAGGACGACGGTGACCTCGCCGGGGCGGACGGTCAGGTCGACGCCGTCCAGCACCCGGTGGGCGCCGTACCACTTGTGCACGTCGTGCACCTCGACGGTGGCCGCCTCGACGTCCGCCAGGGCTTCGAGCGTGTCGGCGGTCATACGGCGGCCTCCCGGCGGATACGGGCCCGCAGGTCGTAAAGACCGGTGCGGAGCTTCTGCAGCGGCGTCGGCGGCAGGCTACGGGTGGCCCCGCGGGCGTAGTGCCGCTCGACGTAGAACTGGACGACGGAGACGACGCTGGTCAGGATCAGGTACCAGACGGTGACGACCAGCAGCAGCGGCACGATGTCGCCGGGGTAGGTGGAACCCATCGTCTGCGCGGAGCCGAACAGGTCGAGCAGGGAGACGTAGAAGACCAGCGAGGTGCCCTTGATCAGGCCGATGAGCTGGTTGACGTAGTTCGGGATGATCGAGCGCAGCGCCTGCGGGAAGACGATCCTGCGGAACTGGTAGCCCTTCGGCAGGCCGAGCGCCGCAGCCGCCTCGTGCTGCCCCTGGTCGACGGAGAGGATGCCGCCGCGTACGACCTCGGCCGCGTAGGCGGCCTCGTTGAGGCTGAGGCCGATGACCGCGACGACCATGTCGCCGGCGAGTCTCGACTCGTCGAAGGAGAAGAAAGCCGGGCCGAAGGGGATGCCGACGCTCAACGTCTTGTACAGGGCGCTGAAGTTGTAGAGGAAGATCAGCACGACGATGAGCGGGATGGAGCGCAGCGCCCAGACGTAGGTCCAGCTGGCCGCGCGCAGCACCGGGCTCTTCGAGAGCCGGCCCAGTGCGAGCACGATGCCGCCGACAAGGCCCAGCACCGCGCTGTAGGCGGTGACTTCGACGGTGATCAGCAGGCCGTCGAGGATGGTGGGGCGCAGGAACCAGTAGCTCCAGCGGTCCCACTGGTAGAAGGGGTTGGTGACCAGTCCGTGCGCGAACTGGGCGACCAGGACCAGCACGACCGCGGTGACGATCCAGCGGCCTGGCCGCCGCAGCGGCAGAACTCGCTGGGCCGTACGCGGTCTTGACGGTTCGTCGGTGGGCGGCGCTTCGGCGAGGACGACGGTGGCGCCAGGGGGTTCACTCATGGTGGGCTCCGGCTGGGTGGGAACACCCCGGAGGCACGGCGGCATGCGGCGGCGCACACGGCGGCGGGGTACCGGGGGGCGGAGGAGGGCGACGGCACACCGCGGGGGCGGTGCTCGTCAGGAAGTGCGGGGGCTGCGGGGAGGTGTCAGCCGCGGCAGCGGGCGCGGCCCGGTGCGGTACACAGTGCGCTGTTCACGCGGAGCAGATCGACGGCACGATCGGCGACGAACAGGTTCGCGTACGACGGTACGCGGCCCTGGGAGCGGCGTGCGGCCGTCCTGGGAGCTGCGTACATGGCGTCACCGTCACTGTTTCCGGCCCTGGGGGCCTCGCGCTTACCGAGACTTCATCGGTCGGGTCGTCACCTGGGGCACCCCACCGCGGTGGGAGGGTTGCCGGTCAGCAAGCCAGGGCTTGTCGCTGACGCTCATGACCGTTCTGAGCAGTAGTTAAAACAACGGCCCGAACATTGTCAACGCCCGTCCACCAGGCGGAACGTCCGGCGGCGGCGTGGGCCGGGCCGTCCGCGAGGAACAGCGAGTCGAACGTGGCGCTCTCGGCCAGCTGCGCCAGCTCGATCCAGTGCCGCAGGTCGAAGTCAGCCCGGGGGTTGCTGTGCGGGAGCCGCCACGCCGCCTCGTGGTGCCCCGCTTCCCTGAGGAAGGCGTTGAGATGGGGCCGCCGTCTCGCGCTCACGACGTCACCTTGAGCTTGGAGCTGTCGTAGCCGGCCGGGAGAAGGTTGTCGGTGACCGACTTGACGTCGACCTTCTGGGTGATCAGCGCGTTGAGGGTCAGCGACAACAAAACGCGCTGGAGACGTGCGCCAGATCGATGTGGCGCCGCCGAGTGAACTCCACGCGCGGGTTCATGGCTCGGGAGTTCAGCAGAGGTCCACCACGGTGGTCAATATGCTTCCGGACAGGTCTTGAATTGCGGACACGGGACCGGCGTGGGCGCTGCGGGCGACCGTACTCGCCCGCCCTTGTACACATGACTGACAAGAAGCTGTCACACGCAGACCGGAATGCGGTTTCGGCCGACCCCCGTTCTGAGTGACATGACTGTTGGAGTAGCGCTCAACGCGTCCGGCGCGCCGAACCAGGTCGACGCCACCGTCCAACTGGCCCAGGAGGCCGCGGAGTCCGGTGTCACGTCGGCCTGGTTCGGGCAGACCTTCGGCGCGGACTCACCCCAGCTCGCGGCGATCGTCGGGCGAGAAGTGCCGGGACTGCAGGTCGGCACCTCCGCGATCCCCGTCTTCGGCCGGCACCCGCTGCTCGTCTCCAGCCAGGCCCAGACCGCCCAGGCCGCGACCCACGGCCGCTTTCACCTCGGTCTGGCTCTGGGCACGAAACTGCTGACGGAGACGGGCTTCGGCCTGCCTTTCGAACGACCCGTCGCCCGGCTGCGCGAATTCCTCACCGCCCTGCGGCAGCTGACCGAGACCGGCACCGCCGACTTCCACGGTGAGCTGCTCACCGCCACCACACCCGTCCCGGCGCGGGTACCGGGCGCCGAGAACGGCGTCCCCCTGCTCGTCGCCGCCATGGGGCCGCAGGCTCTGCGGGCCAGCGGCGAGCTCGCCGACGGAATCCTGCCCTATCTGGCGGGACCGCGCGCTCTGGCGGACCACATCGTTCCGGCCCTGACCGCCGCGGCCGAGGCCGCCGACCGCCCCGCGCCCAGGATCGTGGCCCTGGTGCCCGGCGTGGTCACCGACGACGTCGACACGGTGCGGGCCAAGGCCACCGAGAACCTCGCGTTCTACGAACAGATCCCGTCCTACGCGCGGGTCATCGAACTGTCCGGCGGCCGGCGGGCCGCCGACCTGGCGGTGATCGGCGACGAGAAGACCGTCGAGGCCGAGGTACGCCGCTACCGCGACGCCGGCGCCACCGAGATCGTGTTCTCGGGCACCGAGATCGCGGGAGAAGCCGACCGCCGACGCACCTGGCGACTCCTCGGCGAACTGGCCGGCTGATTCCACCCGTCGGCTCGACAACCCCCTGCGACCCGCCCCGAAGGCACCCCCGGCACCAAGGAGACTCCCCATGACCACCGAGGCCACCACCACGGACGTCCACGCCTTCGCCGAGACCTGGCTGGAGTGGTACCGCGCCCAGGAGGCCCGGCTCGCCGCCCCGCACGGGTTCCTGGCGATCACCGGCCTGCACTGGCTCGACGACCGGCCCCAGCGCTTCCCGGACGCGCCCGGCGCGTGGCGCACCGGCCCCGAAGGCGTCGTCGTAGACCTCGACGAGGGCGAGGAACTGGTGGTCGACGGGACGCCGGTGCACGGCGAGCACCGCTTCGGCGTGCTTCCCGAGCGCGGGGGCGTCGACGCCCTCTGGGGAGACGCCGTCATCGAGGTCGCCAGGCGCGGCGGGCACGACATCGTGCGCCCGCGGCACCCGGACGCGCCGCTGCGCACGGCCTTCACCGGGACGCCCGCCTACGCCCCCGACCCGCGGTGGGCTGTGACGGGCCGCTACATCCCCTTCGGCACACCGCGACCGACCACCGTGGGCGCCGCGGTCGAGGGCCTTGAGCATGTGTACGACGCTCCGGGCAGGGTCGAGTTCGAACTGGACGGGCGTCGGCTGTCGCTGACCACCTTCCCCGGCCACGGCGCGGGCGCGCTGATGGTGCTGTTCACCGACGCGACCTCCGGGGTCACCACCTACGCCGCCAACCGGTCCCTGGCCCTCGATCCGCCCGCCGCCGACGGCACGGTCGTCCTGGACTTCAACCGCGCCACGAACCTGCCGTGCGCCTACACGGACCTGGCCACCTGCCCGCTGCCCCCGGCCGAGAACCGGCTGCCGGTGGCGATCGAGGCCGGCCAGAGGATCCCCCTCGAGCGCGGCGGCTCCTGAGCCGGCCGCACGCTCACCCCGACTCCCCCGACAAGGCGTCCCTTTGGCGCCGTTGACGTACGACGAGACCGCTCCGTACGATCACCAACGGCATTGAGTGTCAGCGTCAAGCCCTGGCTCGCTGACCGGCAACCCTCCCGCGCGGTGGGGTGCTCCAGGTGAAAGCCCGGCGGGATCACCGACGATCTCCGCAAGCGCGTGGGCCTCGTGACCGGGGCCGGACAGACGGAGGACCGATATGCGGCACGGTGGTGACCTCGGCGCAGGCTTCGCCGGCGCCACCGTGTTCTCCCGGCTCTCGCGTCGGCGCCACATCGACCTCAAGCGCTCGACCAGCTGTCTCTGTCAGGCCTGACGGGCCTTCCCGCCGCTGGTCGCAGTAGGGCGCCGGTCGTCGCCGCGCCCGCCTGCGCCTGATCTCCGTCTGACTTCGATCCCCCCTTTTTCCCTCTGATCCCCGTCTGCACAGCGCCCCCGGCACCGGCGTCGCGCCGGCCGGGGACGCACGCCCACGCGCGGCCGTGCCTTGCACCACACCCGTGCCTGGTGACACGAGTAGGAGAAGCCCTCGGTGACCGCACTTTCCGATGTCAGAACCTCCCGGCGGGCGGCACTGACCGCCCTGGTGACCACCAGTGTTCTGCTGACCGCATGCGGCTCCGGCGGCGGCGATTCCGGCAGCGGCGCCGGGCAGCCCAGGTCCGGCAGCACCCTGACCTTCGCGGTGGGTTCGGACGCCGGCTGCGTGGATCCGCAGCAGGTCGCCAGCAACGAGACCGTCTACGCGGTGCGCCAGATCGTGGACTCACTGACGGACCAGGACCCCAGGACCGGCAGGATCGTGCCCTGGCTGGCGAAGAGCTGGGACGTGAGTTCCGACGCCACGACGTTCACGTTCCATCTGAGACCGGGCGTCACCTTCAGCGACGGCTCGAAGCTGACCGCGCAGGTGGTCAAGGACAACTTCGACGCGGTGCCCAAGCTCGGCGCCCTGGGGACGCTCGCCGAGGGCTATCTGAGCGGCGTCAAGAGCACCACGGTGGTGGACCCGCTCACCGTCAAGGTGACCTTCGGCCAGCCCAACGCCCAGTTCCTTCAGGCCACTTCGACCCACTCACTGGGGATCGAGGCGTCGGCGAGCGTGAAGAGGACCCCGCAGCAGAGGTGCAGCGACGGGGTGATCGGATCCGGGCCCTTCGTGTCGAAGCAGTACGTGCAGAACCAGTCGATCACCCTGGCCAAGCGCACGGGATACGCGTGGGGTTCCTCGCGGTGGAGCAAGAAGGGCGAGGCGTACCTGGACAGGCTGGTGTTCCGGGTCGTCCCGGAGGCGGGCGTACGGGCCGGAAGTCTCCAGTCCGGCCAGGTCGACGCGATCAGCAGCGTGGGCAGGGCCAACGAGGCGGCGCTCGAGGGCGGTCAGGTCACCCTGCTGTGCCGGGCCAACCCCGGTGTGGTCTTCGGGCTCGGCGTCAACAACTCGCGTCCGCTGCTGAAGGACGTGAAGGTGCGTCAGGCGATCCTGGCGGCCGTCGACCGCAAGCAGATCGCCGACACCGTGTTTCCGACCGGCACCCAGCCGGCCACCAGCGTCCTGGCGCACACCACGCCCGACTACACCGACCTCTCCTCGGACCTCGCTTTCGACGCAGCCAAGGCGAAGTCCCTGCTGGAAGCGGCCGGTTGGAAAGCCGGCAGTGACGGCATACGCGCCAAGGACGGCAAGAAGCTGAGCCTGACCATCAGCTGGTTCCCCAACGCCGCCACCAACCAGCCTGCACTGGAGCTGGTCCAGCAGCAGCTGAAGGCCGTCGGGATCGACGTGGTGCTCAAGCAGGGTCAGGTCAGTCAGTTCGCCACCACGCTCCAGGGCGGTGACTTCGACCTGGTGTGGGGCAACGTGACCCGCTCCGACCCGGACATCCTGCGTACCTCCTTCTCCACCCGGCTGGCCAACTTCTATCGCCTGCCCGCCACTTCCCTGGACACGGCGCTGTCCGGCCAGGCCGCGACCACGGACACCGCCAAGCGCGAGCAGCTGGTGGAGGAGGCGCAGAAGCTGATCGTGCAGAACGCGTACAACGTGCCGGTGGTGGAACTCCAGACCCAGCTGGCCGTGTCGAAGAAGGTGCACAGCCTCGACTTCGACTCGGGCAGCCGCATCCAGTTGCACGACACCTGGATCGGCTAGCGCATGCGCCGCTATGTGATCAAGCGACTGGCGCAGGCGGTCGGGGTGCTGTGGGCGGCGTACACGGTGTCGTTCCTGGTACTGAACTGGCTGCCCGGTGACCCGGTCACCGCGATGGCCAGTGCCGGGATGGACTCGGGGGACGTCGACCCGGCCCGGCTGGCCGCGCTGCGGCAGGAGTACGGCTTCGACAAGCCGGCGCCGGTGCAGTACGCCGAGCACCTCGGCCGGGCGGTGCGCGGGGACTTCGGCGACTCGGTGTCCACCGGGCGTCCTGTCACCTCGACGCTGGCCGGCGCGCTGCCGCAGACACTGCAGCTGACCGGCGCGGCACTGCTGCTCGCCGTGGTCCTCGGCGGCGGTCTGGCGGTGCCGGCCACCTATACCTCTCGGCGCTGGCTGCGGCAGCTGCTGCTGTCGCTGCCGCCGCTGGGGGTGTCCGTCCCGACGTTCTGGGTGGGGCTGCTGCTCGTCGAGACGTTCTCCTTCCGGCTGCATTGGCTGCCCGCGTTCGGCAACGACGGATTCACCGGGCTGGTACTGCCGGCGCTGACTCTGGCGGTGCCGACCGGCGCACAGATCGCGCAGGTGCTGGCCAAGAGCCTGCTCACCGCACTGGGCCAGGCGTATGTGGAGACCGCCCGGGCCAAGGGCGCCGGCCGGTGGCGGGTCCATCTGCGGCACGCGCTGCGCAACGCGTCCCTGCCGGCGCTGACGGTCGTCGGCCTGCTGGTGGGGCAGCTGATCGCCGGTTCGGTCGTCGTCGAGACGGTGTTCTCCCGCGACGGCCTCGGCCGCGTCACCGCGGCGGCGGTCACGGCCCAGGACATCCCGCTGGTCCAGGGGGTGGTGGTGTTCGGGGCGCTGATCTTCGTGACGACGAACCTGGTCATCGACCTGGTCTATCCACTCCTCGATCCCCGGATCGTGGTGACCTCGGACAGGAAGGCGGCCCTCGCATGAGCCAGAGCCTTGTCGACGACCCCGCCGAAGCGGCACCGGGACCGGCCCGCCCGGTCGCGGCGGGGCCGGAGCCTGACCCGGGGCACCGCGTGGAGGTAGGGCGGCTGCTGCGGTTCGTGGTGCGCCGCCCGGGGCTGCTGCTGTCGGTGGTCGTCCTCGTGCTGGTGGTGCTGGCCTCGTTCGTGCCCGGCCTGTTCACCTCGCAGGATCCGCTGAAGGGCGTGCCGTCGCAGAACTTCCGCGGCCCGAGCGGCAGTCACTGGTTCGGCACCGACGAGCTGGGCCGCGATGTGTTCTCCCGGGTCGCCCACGGCGCCCAACTGTCCCTGAAGGCAACCCTGATCGCCGTGCTGGTCGCCTTCGTGGTCGGCGGGCTGCTGGGGGTGGTCGCCGGGTTCGTGGGCCGCTGGGCGGACGACGTGCTGATGCGCTTCGTCGACGTGCTGTTGTCCATCCCCGCGCTGTTCATGTCCCTGGCCCTGGTCACCGCGCTGGGCTACGGCACGGTGAAGGTGGCGGTCGCGGTCGGCATCGCCGGTGTGGCCGGGTTCGCGCGGGTGGCGCGCGCGGAGGTGCTGCGGGTCCGGCAGGCCGTCTTCGTCGAGGCCTCACGCGCCGGCGGAGCGCGCTGGTACTCGGTGCTGGGCCGGCATGTGCTGCCCCATGCGGCGGGCCCGGTGATCGTGCTGGCCACCCTCGACTTCGGCTCCTCCATCCTGGCCGTGTCGGCGCTGAGCTTCCTCGGCTACGGGGCGCCCCCGCCGGCCCCCGAGTGGGGGACGTTGATCTCCGACGGTCGCAACTACCTCGCCAACGCCTGGTGGCTGACCGCACTGCCCGGTCTGGCGATCGCGGCGACCGTACTGGCCGCCAACCGCATCGCCCGCGCAATGGACGGCGAATGGTCCCGACAGCGATGACCGACGAACGGGAGAACGGTGAGGACGTGAGCACACCCCTGCTGGAGATACGCGGCCTGTCGGTGTCGTACCGCACCCGGGGCGGCACGGTCGAGGCCGTCCGGGGCGTGGACCTCGACGTGTGGCCGGGACAGGTGACGGCGGTGGTCGGCGAGTCCGGCTCCGGCAAGAGCACGACCGCGCACGCGATCACCCGGCTCCTGTCGGCGAACGGCAGCATCGACGCGGGCACCGTCCGCTTCGGCCGGCATGACCTGGCAACCCTGTCGGAGGCGGAACTGCGCACCGTACGCGGGGCACGCATCGGCCTGGTCCCCCAGGATCCGGCGGTCTCCCTCAACCCGGTCAAGCGCATCGGCGACCAGGTCGCCGAAGTGCTGCGCATCCACGGTCTCGCAACCCGTCGCTCGGCCCCCGCAGAGGCGATCGCCGTCCTGGACCGGGCCGGGCTGCCCGACGCGGGCGTCCGGGCCTGGCAGTACCCGCACGAACTGTCCGGCGGCATGCGGCAGCGCGCCCTGATCGCCATCGCCATCGCCGCCCAGCCGGAGCTGATCATCGCCGACGAGCCCACCAGCGCGCTCGACGTGACCGTGCAGCGGGTCATCCTCGACCATCTCCAGCGTCTCACCGAGGAGTCGGGCACCGCGGTCCTGCTCGTCACCCACGATCTCGGGGTCGCCGCCGACCGGGCCCAGCGGCTGGTCGTGATGTTCCAGGGCAAGGTCGTCGAGGCGGGCCCCACCCATGACATCCTCGCGAACCCCCAGCACGAGTACACCCGGCGCCTGCTGGCCGGCGCCCCGAGCCTGACCACCGCCCCTTCCCGCACGGCCGTCCCCGCACCGAAGGCGGACACGGCGCCCCTGGCCGAAGTGCGCAACCTGGTCAAGGAGTTCAGGCTGCCCCGCGCCGGGAACGGGGCCCGCACCCTGCGCGCCGTCGACGACGTCAGCTTCACCCTTCACCGAGGCGAGACCCTCGCCCTGGTCGGAGAGTCGGGCTCGGGCAAGTCGACCACCGCCCGCCTGGTGCTCCGGCTCGCCGACGCGACCGCCGGACAGATCCTCTTCGACGGCGCCGACGTCACCACCGCCAAGGGCGCCCGTGCCAGGCAGCTGCGCCGCCGCGCCCAGCTCGTCTACCAGAACCCCTACGCCTCGCTCGACCCCCGATTCCCCATCGGCGAGGTGATCACCGAGCCGCTGCGCGCCTTCAAGGTCGGCGACCGCGCCTCCCGGCTCGCCCGGGCCCGTGATCTGCTCGACCGGGTGGCCCTTCCGGCCGCGACGCTGGAGCGCCGCCCGGCGGAACTGTCCGGCGGGCAGCGGCAGCGCGTGGCGATCGCCCGTGCCCTCGCCCTCTCCCCCGACCTGGTGGTCTGCGACGAGCCGGTCTCCGCGCTCGACGTGTCCGTGCAGTCCCAAGTCCTGGACCTGCTGGCCGAGTTGCAGGCCGACACGGGCGTGGCGTACCTGTTCATCTCGCACGACCTGGCCGTCGTACGTCAGATCGCGCACCAGGTCGCCGTCATGAGGGCCGGCCGCGTCGTCGAGACGGGCCCGCCGGAGGAACTGTTCACCCGCCCCCGCCACGAGTACACCCGACAGCTCCTCGCGGCCATCCCCGGCGGCCGCGTCCCCATCCCCGCCGCCGACACCACCACGGGCTGAGGACCACGGCCGCAGGAGCACGTCGCGGTGCCGCATGTCATCAGCCCGCGTCACCGCGTCAGCCGTTGTCGCCCCGGGCGGTCTTGGAGAAGCCGTCCTGCCAGGCGGCCTTGGCCCCGGAGTCCCCGATCCGGTACACATCCACCACCGCGCCCGCGGCCACCCCGATACAGAGCACCGCTGTCACGACACGGACGGCCGTCGCGGACCGCGTCGCGGCCGGGCGGCTCGGTTCCCCCGACTCGACGTCCGCCGCGGCCGACCTGCGGGCCGTCCACCAGATCACCGTCGCCAGCACCAGCAGGCCCGCGGCCCAGGGGAGCAGCCCGTCGCCGAGTTCGGCATGCCTGCGTACCAGGGCGTTGCTGTCCACGTGCTCCTCCAGCCACTCGCCGGCCTGTGTGGCCAGGGGCACGCCGGCGAGCGTCACCAGTGCCAGCAGTGGCAGCACCACGCCCATGCGCCGCGCCGCGCTCGGCCATATCGCGCAGACCACGACGGCCAGTGCGCTCAAGGGCACGAGCACGATGACGAAGTGCACGATCAGGACATGTGCGGGCAGACCGTTGACGACCGTGAGGCTCATCGGGTGTTTCCTCCAGAAGGCGACCGTGCGGAGTCGGCGCGCGCACGGTCTCCCCGTGGCGGCCGGTACGGCGCGTCAGCCTGGCACAGGAAGCTCTCAGCTTCCTCTGAACCCCAGCAGCCCCTCCGCACGGCACGCGGCCGGGGCCCCTCCGGCACGCTCCCGCTCACGGCCTGGCTCGCACCCCGTCCCGCCCGGCCCGGCGCCCCCCGCACAGCGCGTGCGGAGCTTCAGGCTCGCTGCGGTCGCCCGTCCGAAGCGGTCCCGGCGGACCGCCCGGTCCACGGTCTCCGCCGCCGGAACCGGGGCCGTCCGGGGCAGCGCCGGCGGTCCGTTCGCCCGCTCACACGGGAACCGTGATGACGGGGCAGCGTGCGTGGTGGAGTGCTCCCTGGCTCACCGAGCCCAGGAGCATGCCCGTGAACCCTCCGTGCCCCCGGGTTCCCACGACCAGTCCGAGCGCGTGTTCCGAGGCTTCCGTGAGGACGTGCACCGGGTGTCCGAGGAGAACCTCGTGGTGCAGCTCCACGTCCGGGTACGTCGCGGTACGGCCCGCGACCGTCTCGGACAGCACACGGCGTGCCTCCTGCACCGCCGCGTCCTCGTCCACGACACCGAGGCGCGGCGGCTGCCACACGTACAGGGCGCGCAGAACCACGCCCCGCAGGGCCGCCTCCTGGAACGCCAGATCCACCGCGGCCGCCGAGTGCGGGCTGCCGTCGACGCCGACCACGAAGTACGCGGGCTCCTGGGTGACGTGCTCGGGCTCCGGAACGACCGCCACCGGGCAGGGAGAGTGGGCCACGAGGGGCAGGGCCACGGCGGCGGACGTGAGCATCTCCCGCCGTCGGCTGAGGTGCCAGGAGCCCACCACGACCAGGGAGGCCTCGCGCGCCTCCTCGCGCAGGACCCACGCCGGCTCCCCTTCCGCCAGCAGCGTCGACAGCTCCACCTCCGGTCGCCGGGACTCGACGAAGGCGACCGCCTCCGTCAGGATCTGGTCACCCAGCCCGTGCAGCGCCTGGTTCCACTCCTCCCAGGACGGCCGCACCTCACGCGACCGGTAGCCGCGGGTCGGCACGCCCTGGGCGTGCACCAGTCGCAGCGGTGCGCCCCGCCGCCCGGCTTCGTCGGCCGCCCAGGCGAGCGCGAGCCGCTTCGAGGGATCGGGGTCGACGCCCACCACGACCGGCCCGCGCCCGTCCGCACCAGCCATGACACCTCCAGGAGATCTCCGCGCCGCTGCACTCCCTCTCCAGCGTCGCCCCGGCCGACGAGTACCGCCACGCAACGCCTTCACCGCGCGGCGAGCGCCGAGTGGCCACTGCGGGCCGAACGGGGGGAGGCTGGAGGCAGGCGATCGAGGTTCCGGGCAGGCGGTCGGTCCTGGTCGCCGCGAAGGCCGCGACCGCGCCGGCCGTCCAGCGGATGGGAGAGAGCCCATGAGGGTCGGAGTGCTGACCGGCGGCGGCGACTGCCCCGGCCTGAACGCCGTGATCCGCAGTGTCGTCCGCAAAGGCGTCGACGCATACGGCTTCGACTTCGTCGGGTTGCGGGACGGCTGGTTCGGCCTGCTCCACGATGTCGTCCGGCCGTTGGACATCGCCAGGGTGCGAGGGATCCTCCCCCGTGGCGGAACCATTCTCGGCTCCTCCCGCACCAACCCGTTCGCCCACGAGGACGGACTGCGGCGCATGCGGGACACCCTTGCCGCGCACGACGTCGATGCGCTCGTCGTGATCGGCGGCGAGGACACCCTCGGCGTGGCCACCGAGCTGAGCCGCCACGGAGTCCCCCTGGTCGGCGTGCCCAAGACCATCGACAACGACGTCTCCGGCACCGACTTCACCTTCGGCTTCGACACCGCGGTCGGCATCGCGACCGAGGCCATCGACCGGCTCCACACCACCGCCGAGTCGCACATGCGCGCCCTGGTGGTGGAGGTCATGGGGCGGCACTCCGGGTGGATCGCCCTGCACGCCGGCGTCGCGGGCGGAGGCAACGTGATCCTCATCCCGGAGCGGCCCTTCGACATCGATCAGGTGTGTGAGCAGGTGAAGAGCAGGTTCAAGATCAACTATGCGCCGATCGTCGTGGTCGCCGAGGGGGCCGTCCCGAAAGAGGGGCAGATGGTCCTCAAGGACCAGTCGCGGGACGAGTTCGACCACGTGCGGCTGTCCGGCGTGGGCGAGTGGCTGGCCCGGGAGATCTCGGAGCGCACGGGCAAGGACGCCCGCACCACGGTGCTGGGGCACGTTCAGCGGGGCGGCACGCCCAGCGCCTTCGACCGCTGGCTGGCCACGCGCTTCGGGCTGCACGCCATCGACGCGGTCAAGGACGGTGACTTCGGCGTCATGGTCGCCTTGCAGGGCACCCGAATCGTCCGCGTCCCGCTCGCCGACGCCACGGCGCAGGCCAAACGCGTCGATCCTTCGCTGTACGACGAGTTCGAGGTGTTCTTCGGCTGACCGGAAGGGGGAACGCACGCGACATGGGAGACGGAAGCACTGGCCCCCTGAGCATGAAGCGGAGTTGATCGCCATGAGCCATGCGGTCGCCATGCCCGACAGTCCGGTCCGGGTCACCGCCCGGCTCGACGCACCGCTCTCCCGCTGGCTGTGGCTGGTGAAGTGGATCCTGATCATTCCGCACTGCGTGGTGCTGTTCTTCCTCTGGATCGCCTTCGCCGTGGTCACCGTGATCGCCTTCTTCGCCATCCTGTTCACCGAGCGCTACCCACGCCCCCTCTTCGACTTCAACCTGGGCGTCCTGCGCTGGAGTTGGCGCGTCGCGTACTACTCGTACGGCGCCCTGGCCACCGACCGCTACCCACCCTTCCGGCTGGGCCCGGAACCGGACTACCCCGCACGCCTGGACATCGCGTACCCCGAGCGTCTCTCGCGGGGCCTGGTCCTGGTGAAGTGGTGGCTGCTGGCCGTCCCGCACTACATCGTCATCGGCTTCTTCGTCGGTGGCCGGCACCTCGGCTGGTGGACGGGCGGACTGGTCGATGTGCTGGCCTTGATCGCCGCCGTCGTCCTGGCCTTCACGGGAAAGTATCCCCGGGACCTGTTCGACCTGGTCACAGGCTTGAACCGCTGGGTGCTCCGCGTCGCCGCCTACGCCACCCTGATGACGGACGTCTATCCGCCGTTCCGGCTCGACATGGGAGGCGCCGAGCCCGACGCCCCTCGGCCGCCGTCATGACCCACGCCCGACTCACGCCCCGACGCACCCGCCGACGGAGCCGTTCACGCGTCGGCCGACCGGCCCCGGTGTCGGTTCCCGGCCGTGCCTCCGGTACGGCCGCAGCCGCCGCACGCGGCCGGGGCCGCCGTGGAATAGTGGAGGAGACGGGAATCGCCCTTCCGTGATGGCCGGTGGCCTTGAAGGGAGGCAGTTCCGGTGTCCGTGAGCGCACTCGGGACGACGACCGTGACAGCGTTCGTCGAGGACGCCGCCACGGCTCCGTCGATGCACAACGCGCAGCCGTGGAGATTCCGGTTCCTGCGCGAAGACGGCGTGATCCAGGTGTACGCGGATCTCGAACGCGCCATGCCGCAGGCCGACCCCACCACCCGCGGTCTTCACCTGGGCTGCGCCGCGGCCCTGTTCAACCTGCGTGTCGCCCTCGCCCACGCAGGCTGGGCGGCGGCCACCGCGTTGCTGCCCGACCCGGCGGAGCCATGCCTGCTCGCGGTGGTGCGACCGACCGGCCCGGCGCTCACGGGAAACGGCGTCGAGGAGGATCTCGGCCCGCTGTATCCGGCGATCCGCCGCCGCCACACCAGCCGCCAGCCGTTCACCGACGAGGCGATGCCTCAGGCCATCAGGGACGCCCTGAGCGCCGCCGCGCTTCTGGAGGGGGCCCGGCTGCTCTTCCCCGACGTATGGCATGTGCACATGCTGCTGAGCCTGGTGCGCGACGCCGAGGGACGCGATGCCACGGATCCCGCGGCGGCCGACGAGCTGAGGCGCTGGACCCGGACGGGGCCGCAGACCCCGGACGCGGCGAACGACGGTGTGCCGGAGTACGCTTTCGGGCCTCGCAAGCTCTACGGCGCGGCGCCCGTGCGTGACTTCGCAGGCAGGAGCGTCATCCCGGGCCGTGCGGCCGCCGCGTTCGAGAACGCTCCTCAGCTCGCCCTGCTCGGCACCGTGAGGGACACGCCCAGGGACTGGCTCCTGGCAGGCCAGGCCATGGAACGCGTCCTGCTCCAGGCCACCCTCGACGGGCTGGCCACGTCCCTCACCTCCCAGGCGCTCGAATGGCCGGAACTCCGATGGACCGTGCGCGACCCACGGTCGGCGATGGGCTTCGTCCAGATGGTGCTCCGGCTCGGATACGGCCTCGCGGGCCCCGGCACACCGCGCCGCCCCGTGGACGAGGTACTGGAGATCGTCTGAGCCCCCGGATGAGGCCGGGCCACCTCGGGTCACCGGGGTTCCCGCTGTTCGGGGATCACCGCCACGGAGCGGTCGGCCTGCCGCAGACCGCCCCGACGACGGTACGACGCGTCCCGCCCCGGGCCCGGAGGCGGAGCGGCGTCTCTCGCGACCGGTCAGAGAAGCGTCGTCGTGGACGGCGGCCGTCGCTCCTCGTCCCCGGCCTCAGTCATGAGGGACGACGGCGACGGGGCAGCGCCCGTGGTGGATGGCGGCGTGGGCGACCGGTCCGAGGTGGGCCGCCCCACCGTGCCGGGGCGCACGCCGGCCCACGACCAGCAGTGCGGCGCCCGCGGAGGCCTGGACGCCGGCCTTGGCGGGGCTCACGAGACGGATGCTCTCGACCACGTCCACCTGCGGGTACTTCTCACGCCAGGGACGGAGCAGCATGCTCAGCTCGTGCTGCGCGTCCCGCGTCATCTCCTCGGTCACCTGGTGGTCCACGCCCCAGGGCACCCGCGCGTGGAGCGGCACGCTTCGGCCGTGTGCGACGAGCAGGGGAACGTCCCTGGCCGCCGCGGAGTGGAACGCGAAATCGAGCAGACCGTCACAGGAGCCGTTCAGCTTGACGGCCACGACCACACGGCCGGCGGGCGCGGGATCCGCTCCCCGGTCCCGTGCCGCGGCGCGCACGAGCACCACCGGGCAGTCCGCGTGTGCCACCACCGGCATGCTGACCTCGCCCATGAAGTAACTCTCGACGGACCCCATCCCGTGGGAGCCGAGCACGGTCATCTCCGACTCCGACGCCGCCTGGAGCAGGGCCTCGTGCGGATCCTTGGCCACGAGGCTCCCGACGACGGTCAGGCCCGGGTGGCGGGCCTGCGCCTCGGCGCGCGCCGTGTGCACGAGGCGCTTCGCCCAGTAGTTCTGGTCGACCTCGGATGAAGCGTGCGCGGGCTCCGGCGACAGCAGGGGCCACGCATGCAGCAGACGCAGCGTGAGCCTGCGCTTGTCGGCCTCGTCGGCGGCCCACCGGGCGGCTGCGAGACTTTCGGGTGAGCCGTCCAGGCCCACAGTGACGACCGGTTGCATGGCGGCGGCCTCCGTCTCGTTGCGAAGCGGCAGAAACGGCATACGACGGTGGACGAGGGTGTACGAGCCCGGCGGCGAACCCGACCGGAAGCCGCCGACGTGCCGAACACGCAGCTTCTCTCCTTCGAGAATCACTCCATCCCCTCCCCACCGCATGTGGAACCGGGCCGGATACCGGGCCCCGGGGAGCTTCGGCCCCATGCACCGGAGCCAACCGCCTCCGGCCGGGCTGCTCGGCATAGCCGCGGTGTGCGCGGCCGGCGATCCGTCGGCCGCGCACACCTGGTGCGACACGGCGCGCCCTGTCTCGGCCGCGCCGCACCCGGAGGGTCCCGGTATCCGCCCCCTCCCGCGGGACCGGGACCGTGATGGTCGGCCCGCCGCCCTGGGGTGCGCCCTCAGTCTCCGGGCGTCGCGCGGGCCGCAGGAGGGGCCGGAGGTCCCCGCCGGGAGCCGATCGGCCCCGGTGAAGGCGCCGCCGTCCGGCTCGGTGGGCCGGGCACGCCTGCCGCCGCCCGCGAGCCCGAGGGGAGTCGGGGACGACCGCGTCATGCGGTCCCGGCCGGCAGACGACCCGGGCGGCGCGGAAGGCGGCCGGCGCAGGCCGCGCACCGCGCGATCAGGATCCGCGAGGGGCGGGTGGCGTCCTTCCCGCCCGGTCGGTCGGGCGAGGGTTCGCCCTTCGTGCGGGCAGGCCCGCGTGACCTCTCGGGCGCGGGCGCCGGGCGCCTCGGCGGTTACGGCTTCCGCGCCGGCACGCACCAGGTCAGCGTGGTGCCGCCGCCCTGCGGACTGCCCAGTTCCAGCCGCCCGCCCAACTGCTCGGCGCGCTCGGCCATGTTGCGCAGACCGCTGCGGCGGCCGTCGGCGGGGATGCCCGTCCCGTTGTCCGTGACCGACAGCCGCACCTGCCGCCCGTCGGTGGCCAGCAGCACGTCGGCGCGGTCCGCGTGGGCATGCCGGGCGATGTTGGTCAGGGCCTCGGAGAGCACCGCCACCATGTGATCGGCGATCTCCTTCGGAACGTCGGTGTCCAGCAGGCCCTCCATCCGGACGCTGGGGGCGAAGTTGAGGACCGGCGCGGCTTCCCCGACCACCCGTACGGCACGCGCCCGGAGCCCGGCCTCTCCCGCACCCTCACGGGTGCGCAGGCCGAAGATCGTCGACCTGATGATCTTGATGGTTTCGTCGAGGTCGTCGACCGCGCGCACCACGCGCTCGGCGGCCTCCTCGTGCTCGATGAAACGGCCGGCGCTCTGGAGGGTCATGCCGGTGGCGAACAGCCGCTGGATGGCCAGGTCGTGCAGGTCGCGGGCGATGCGGTCGCGGTCCTTGAGCACCGCGACCTCCTCGGCGTCCGCACGGCGTTCCGCCAGCTCCATCGCCAGGGCGGCCTGTCCGGCGAAGGCCTTCAGCGGCTCGGTCTCCGTCGTCGAGAACGCCGGCCGGCCGGACTTGCGCGCCAGCAGGACCACCCCTCGTGGACCCGCGGAGCCCGTGCCGATGGGGACGGCCACGGCGGGACCCAGCCCGTCGAACCGCGGCGGCTCCATGGAGATCCGGTCGTCCTGGCCGACATCGGCGGTGGAAACCGACGAGGCGCGGGAGAAGGCCAGCCCCATCAGACTGCTGTCCATGGGCAGGACAAGTCCCCGGTGGGCCTCCGCGTCCATGCCGACGGCGATCTCCACGGCGAGCGCCCCGGTGTCCTCCATGGGCAGTGCGACCGCCGCCAGGGCGGACTGGGTGATCTCTCCGGCCCGCTCGGCGATCAGCCCGAGAACCTCCGTGCGGTCACTGCCGGACATCAGGCTGTGCGTGATCTCCGCGTTCGCCCGCAGCCACCGCTCCCGCAGCCGGGACTCCTCGTAGAGCCGGGCGTTGTCGATCGCGACCCCGGCCGCCACGGCGAGCGTCTGCGTGACCGAGACGTCCTCCTCGTCGAACTGGGCGCCGCCCCGCTTCTCGGTCAGGTACAGGTTGCCGAAGACGTGGTCGCGTACCCGGATGGGAACGCCGAGGAAGGTGTTCATCGGCGGGTGGTGGGCCGGGAAGCCGTACGAGGCGGAGTGGTCGGAGATCTTCGCCAGGCGCAGCGGTTCCGGATGCCTGATCAGCTCGCCCAGGATGCCGTGGCCCTCCGGATAGGGCCCGATCCGCGCTATCTGCTCGTCGCTGACGCCGACCGTGTGGAAGGCCGACAGCCGCCTGCCGTCCGGACCGATCACGCCGAGAGCCGCGTACTCCGCGTCGACCAGCGACGCGGCGGCCTCCACGATGCTGTGCAGGGCCTGCTCCAGATCCAGCTCCCTGCCGACCGACAGCACCGCCTCCAGCAGGCTGTGCACCCGGTCCCGGGTGCCGCGGGCCGCGTCCAGCCGTGCCTGCAGCTCCTCCAGCAGCTCGTCCAGTCGCAGCTGAGGCAGCCGTACGCGGGCCTCCTCGGAGCTTCCCACCCGCGCCCTCCAGGTCCGCTCAACGCTCGGACGCCCACCGGTCCGATCATGTGCCACGTTAGTCTCCGCCCGGAGCACGCGGTAGCGGATCGGGCCGAGTCCAAGGTTCCCCCGGACCGGTCCACCAGCCCCGGGGCGAGGACCGACAGCCGCTGCACCTCCGGTGGCGACGGTCCGACGCTGGAGCTGTCCCCAGCCCGTACCCATGACGGCCTGGGCATCCGCCGATCGGGCCCGTGCCGACGCCGAACGGCCCTGGTCGGCAAGGCCCGTTCAGTAGGGGCGGTGTACGCCGTCCAGGGAACGTCCGCCGATGAGTTCGCGTCCGGTGAGCAGCTCCGGGTCGATACGCAGGAACACCTCCTGCGGCGCCGGCGCCCAGGAACGCGGTCCGGTCCGCAGCATCCGCGTGTGCTCGGCGGGGTCGGTCACGACGGCGGCCGCTCCCATGACCACGACGCTCCACCCCGAGTGCGTGGCGGCGTCGACGTCGTCGGCCTCGAAGGCGACCAGCGCTCCGTCGACCGCGCGCACCAGTTCCGAGAAGGCCGACGTGCGCACCAGCACCGCGCCGTCGTGGTCCAGGCAGAAGTTGACGGGCAGAACGGCGGGCAGCGCGCGCCGTGTGTACACGATGCGCCCCACAGGCACGGTGACCAGCAGGCGCAGACACTCCTGCCGGTCGAGTTCGCGGAATCCGTCGTTGGCGTCCATCTGCCTTCTCGTCTCTCACCTGATGAATGGGATGCGCCGGTTTCGTCGTCGAGCCGTGCGAGCCGTGAGGGGGTCGGCCGGAGACCCGGCGGCCGCCTGTCCGCCCGCGCGCAGCCGGCTCAGACCGTGATGCGGCGTCCTGTGACGGCGTACGGCTCGATGCGCACCCAGACGTCACGCCGGCCGCCGGCCCATGGCGTGCTGTACGCACGCCGCGCGAGCAGTTGCGCCTCGCCGAGGTCCGTCACCAGGCGCGCGTGGCCGCGCACGAGTACGCTCCAGCCCTGGCTGAACGCTTCGTCGATGCGGTCGATCTCGAAGGCGACGGGGCAGCCGGCCGCAAGGGACGGCGTGGCGCCCTGCGCGGTCCTGAAGACGATCGTGCCGTCGACGACGCTGTAGTTGACGGGGACGATCACGGGGCCCTTGTCGGTGGGCACCGCGAGCCTTCCGACACCGTGCGTGGAGAGCAGATCGCCGCACTCGGTCCTGCTCAGCTCGGTGAACTCGGGCGAGTGCCCGGCCAGTCCGGGACCCGGCGGCCGGTCGGCGTTCCCACCGGTGAGCGACGGGAGCGTGGTCTCCAGGGCCCCCGCCAGCCTGAGCAGCACGCCGTGGCTCGGCGAGGCGTCGGAGTGCTCCTCCAGGTACCTCAGGTAGCCGGGCGCCATGCCCGCCCGGTCGGCCGTCTCCTCGCGCGTCAGTCCGAGCTGGGTGCGGCGGGTGGCGAGCCGGCGGCCCAGATCGCCCGACGGCGTTCCCTCCGGCGCCTTCGCCGTGTGTTGTTCGGTCATGACCTGTCACGTCCTCTCGTCAGGCCGCCCGGACAGCGACCTCCTCGTGCGACTGCTCGCCGAGGACCACCTTGAGCGCGCCGGTGTCGGCGGCCCGGGCGAAGACGTCGTACGCCTCCTGCATGCGGTCCAGGGGGAAGGTGTGGGTGACCAGCTGCGCGGTGGGCAGCCGGCCCGCGGCGGCCATGCGCAGCAGGGTGGGCGTGGAGTGGGTGTCGACCAGGCCGGTGGTGATGGTCACGTTCTTGATCCACAGGTCTTCCAGGTGCAGCGTGGCCGGCTTGCCGTGCACGCCGATGTTGGCCACGTGCCCGCCGGGCCGCACCATGCGCGTGCACATCTCGAAGCTCTCCGGCGCCCCGACCGCCTCGATGACCACGTCCGCGCCGAGCCCGTCGGTGAGATCGGCGATCAGCTGCTCGGGGTCCTCGTGGGCGTCTGCCACCGCGTCGGCGCCGAGTCGTCTCGCCGCCTCCAGCCGGGACGCGGCGAGGTCGACGACGACGATCCGCTCGGGAGCGAACAGGCGCGCCGTGGCGATCGCCGCGAGGCCGATGGGCCCGGCCCCGACGACGGCGACCGTGTCGCCCGGTCGTACCCGGCCGTTGAGCACGCCCACCTCGTAGGAGGTCGGGAAGATGTCCGCCAGCAGGACGGCGTCCTTGCTCTCCACCGCGCTGGGCAGGGCGTGCACGGACAGGTCGGCGTAGGGGACGCGCACGTACTCGGCCTGGGCGCCGTCGATCAGGTGGCCCAGGATCCAGCCCCCGCCGCCCCTGCACTGGCCGTAGCTGCCGTCTCGGCAGTAGCGGCAGCGGCCGCACGCGCTGATGCAGGAGACCAGCACGCGGTCGCCCGGACGGACGGTCCGGACGTCGCCGCCGACCTCCACGATCTCGCCGACCGCCTCGTGGCCCAGGACCGTGCCCGGACGCACCTCGGGCACGTCGCCCTTGAGGATGTGCAGGTCCGTGCCGCAGATGGTGACGGTGCCCACCCGCACGATGGCGTCGGTGGGCTCCTTGACGTCGGGGTCGGGAACGTCCTCCCAGGCGGACTGCCCGGGGCCGTGGAAGACGAAGCCTTTCATGATGCTCTTCACCGTCCCTTCTCCGGTTGCAGAGACTGCCCAACACATCCAGATTGTCGCCTTTCCCCTCGATCCGCTTGGGCCGTCCGGCCCCCATCGCCCGCCCGGACGGTCCTCCGATCAGGTGGGACCACGGCGGGGCCACAGGACCGGCTGAACGCACGACGACGCGGAAAGGGTGCGCTCCTCTCAGGCTCGGGTCAGCGCGCCGGCGACGGCTTGGGCCCACGTCTCGATCGCGCCGAAGTCCCGGAAGTCTCCGCCCTTGCCGGAGCGCAGGATCATCCCGGCCATCCGGCCCCTGGCGCCTTCCTCCAGGCGTCCTCCGAAGGTGACGTGGTCCCGGACGCCCATGCGGTCCATGGCCCGCCGCACGCCCCGCACCGGCGGGATGTCCCGCTCGGATGCCGAGGCGTCGAGCGGACCGCTGCTGAAGAACCACACCGGACGCTCCGCGAGGGGGACGCGGTTGCGGCGGACGAACCGCCGCGCGTCCTTGTGCCAGCGCCCCGCGTAGAGCGCGCCGCCGACCACGACGGCGTCGTAGCGTTCCACGCCCGCCACGGACCGGGCCGGCGTCGACTCGACGGTCAGCCCGGCCTTGCGCAGGACGTCGGCGACGGCTTCGGCGATCTCCGCCGTGGATCCGTTCGTCGTTCCGTAGGTGACCAGCACGGTGTCGGTCATGGTGGTCCGCCTCCCTTCACAGTCGGCGCGGCCGGCCGTCGGCCGCGCCGTGCGTCGCGCCCGCCCGTTCCTCGGCGTGCGGGCGAGCGTCGTCCGGCCGGTGAGCGAGACAGCCGACCGCGCAGGGCTTTCGCCACCTCGATCGTCCGGCGCGGCGGAGGAGGAGCCCATGGGCTGCACGGGGGCCGCCGGGGGCCGGTCGGCCCCCGGCCTCCGCCGACCGGCCCCCGCCGGCCCCGGGCGTCACCGGGCTCACGGCACGGGCGGCCGGTGCGGCCGAAGCCGTTGACGCCGACGCTTACGGTCATGGCGGCGGGTTCCTTCCGGACGGTGAGTGGCGGGTGAGGGGCGGGTCAGCCGTTCCAGGTCCAGTCGGCGACCTCGGGCAGGTCGGTGCCGTGCTCACGGATCCAGGCCTGGTGCCGGGTGCGTGCGTCGGCCATGTGCTGGCGTACGGCGGCGGCCCGCACGGCGAGGCCGGGGACGCGGTCGACGACGTCCATGACGAGGCGGTAGCGGTCGAGGTCGTTGCGGACGACCATGTCGAACGGCGTGGTCGTGGTGCCGGACTCCTTGTAGCCGCGGACGTGCAGGTTCCCGTGGCCGGTGCGGCGGTAGGCGAGGCGGTGGATGAGCCAGGGGTAGCCGTGGTAGGCGAAGATCACGGGCTTGTCGGTGGTGAACAGGCCGTCGTACTCGAAGTCGCTCATCCCGTGCGGGTGTTCCTCACGCGGCAGCAGCCGGGTCATGTCGACGACGTTGACCACGCGGACGCCGAGGTCCGGCAGGTGCCGCCGGAGCAGCTGGGCGGCGGCGAGCACCTCCTGGGTCGGCACGTCGCCGGCGCAGGCCAGCACGACGTCCGGCTCACCGCCGTTCTCCGTGCCCGCCCACTCCCAGATCCCGGCGCCGCGGGCGCAGTGGGCGCGGGCTTCGTCCATGGACAGCCAGTCGAAGCACGGCTGCTTCCCGGCCACGACGACGTTGACGTAGTCGCGGCTGCGCAGGACGTGGTCGGCCACCGACAGCAGGGTGTTGGCGTCCGGCGGCAGGTAGACGCGCACGACGTCCGGGCTCTTGTTGAGGACGTGGTCGACGAAGCCGGGATCCTGGTGGGAGAAGCCGTTGTGGTCCTGGCGCCAGACGTGCGAGGTGAGCAGGTAGTTGAGGGAGGCGATGGGAGCGCGCCAGGCCAACGCCCTGGAGGTCTTGAGCCACTTGATGTGCTGGTTGACCATCGAGTCGACGATGTGGACGAACGCCTCGTAGCAGGAGAACAGTCCGTGCCGGCCCGTCAGCAGATAGCCCTCCAGCCAGCCCTGGCAGGTGTGTTCGGAGAGGATCTCCATGACCCGGCCGTGGTGTTCGAGATGCTCGTCGACCGGAAGATGTTCGGCCTGCCAGGCCTTTCCGCTGACGTCGAAGACGGCCTGGAGCCGGTTGGAGGCGGTCTCGTCGGGTCCGACCAGCCGGAAGTCGCGGCGCCCGCCGGTGTCCTTCATCACCCGGGCGAGGAGGTCGCCGAGAACCCGGGTGGGCTCGTGCAGGGTGGCGCCCGGCTTGTCGACGGGCACGGCGAACTCGTCGAGCGCGGGCAGGGGAAGGTCGCGGACGAGCAGGCCGCCGTTGGCGTGCGGAGTGGCGCCGAGCCGCTGGGCGCCGTCGGGGACGCAGGCGAGGACGTCGGCGACAGGCCGTCCGTCCTCGCCGAAGAGCTCCTGGGGCCGGTACGAGCGCAGCCACGTCTCCAGCTGGCGGAGGTTCTCGGGGTTCTCCCTGACCCCGGCCAGGGGGACCTGATGCGCGCGCCAGGTGCCCTCGACGGGGACGCCGTCCACCTCGGCGGGGCCCGTCCAGCCCTTCGGCGTGCGCAGCACGATCACGGGCCAGTGCACGCGTTCGGTGACGCCGTCCTCGCGTGCGCTCCGCTGCATCACGGCGATCCGGTCCAGGGCGTCGTCCATCGCCGCCGCCATGGCCCGGTGCACCTGGACCGGGTCGTCGCCGGTCACGTGCAGGGGCTCGTGGCCGTATCCCCGCAGCAGCTCGTCGAGTTCGGATTCCGGGAGCCGGGAGAGCACCGTCGGGTTGGCGATCTTGTAGCCGTTGAGGTGCAGGATCGGCAGGACCGCTCCGTCGTGCGCGGGGTCGAGGAACTTGTCCGAGTGCCAGGCGGCGGCCAGCGGCCCGGTCTCGGCCTCGCCGTCGCCGATCACACAGGCGACCAGCAGGTCCGGATTGTCGAAGGCTGCGCCGTAGGCGTGCGAGAGGGAGTAGCCGAGCTCGCCGCCCTCGTGGATGGAACCGGGCGTCTCCGGGGCTACATGACTGGGCACACCGCCGGGGAAGGAGAACTGCCGGAAGAGCCGGGCCATGCCCGCGCCGTCCCGCGGCACGTCCGGGTACGTCTCGCTGTAGGAGCCCTCCAGCCAGGAGTTGGCCAGGACGGACGGACCTCCGTGGCCCGGACCCCAGACGCACAGGGCGTCGATTCCGCGTGCCTTGATCACCCGGTTGAGGTGGGTGTACACGAGGTTGAGGCCGGGCGAGGTGCCCCAGTGGCCGAGCAGCCGGGGCTTGATGTGCTCGGGCCGCAGGGGCTCGGTCAGCAGGGGGTTGGACATCAGGTAGATCTGTCCGGCGGCCAGGTAGTTGGCGGCCCGCCAGTGTGCGTCCAGGGTGCGCAGTTCCTGGTCGGTCAGTACGGTGGCGTCCTGGTGTTCGGTCTTGGGCATGGTGGGCTCCGGGAGTCGTCGTCGGCGTCGGGTCATGGGGCGGTCTCGGGCGGAACGGGGTCGATCGGGCGGCGCGGACCCGGCGGGAGGGGCACGGGGGCGAACCGCCGCTCGCGCGGGCCGAGTCGGTGGAGCAAGGGGCGGAATCGAGCGTCCTGCTCCCGGTCGGCGGCGGCCTTCGCGGAACGGGACGCGGCGGGACGGGCCGAGCGGCCGGCCGTCTCGTTCACGCCCGCTCGGGCACGACGGCGACGGCGCAGGCGCAGTGGTGCAGGAGCGCGTGGGCCACGCGCCCCAGCTGGAGCCCCAGGTGTGCCTGGTTGCGGCGGGCGCCGACCACCAGCAGGTCGGCCTCGCGCGAGGCGTTCAGCAGAACCCTCCGGGCCGGGCCCTCGACCGTGCGCCGGTGCAGGTCCACGTCCGCGGGGGTCTCCTTCAGCGCCCTGTCCAGGACCTCGGCGGCGTGCTGTTCGTGCAGCCGCGCGGGTTCGCCGGCGAGCAGGGGATGGTCGGTGGTCTCGTGCGCGGGGCGCCGCCAGGCCCGCACGGCGTCCAGGCTCGCACGGCGCAGCCTCGCCTCCTCGACGGCGAAGCGCAGCGCCGCGGAGTCCGCGCCCTGCTCCCCGACGCCCACGACCACGCGGCGGTGCGCGCCCGCTCGGACGTGGTTGTCGTTGCCGGGGCGCACCACGATCACCGGGCAGTCGGCGTGCGCGGCGACGGCCAGACTCACCGAGCCGAGCAGCGTCTCCACGATGCCGCTGCGACCGCGGGTGCCGAGCACCAGCGCGCAGGCGCCGCGCCCCTCACGGACGAGCGCGTACTCGGGCTCCTCCGGCAGCACGTCGGTGGAGATCCCGACGCCGGGCTGCCGCCGCCGGGCGCGCTCCGCGGCCGCCCGCACAATGTCCTCGGCCAGCACCTGCTCGGACGGCTTGTCGACGTCCTCCGCGAGGGACTCGCCCTCGTAGCGCTCCCAGAGGGAGGCGTACACCAGCCGCAGCGGGACCCCGCGCAGGGCGGCCTCGTCGGCCGCCCAGTCGGCGGCCCGCAGGCTCGGCTCCGAGCCGTCCACGCCCACGACGATCGGCAGGTCCATGGTCCTCACCGTCCCGAGCCGAGGTCGAACACGATGCGGGCCTTGACCTCGCCGCGCAGCACCTCGTCCATGGAGTCGTTGACGGAGGCGAGCGGGCGGGCTTCGTAGACGACCTCTGTGCGGCCCGCCGCGTGCAGCTGGAAGACCTCGGCGAGGTCCTGCCGGGTGCCGACGATCGAACCGATCACCGAGGTGCCGTTCAGCACGGTGTCGAAGACGGGCAGGTGGACCGTTCCGTGCGCGGGCAGAGCCACCATGACGAGCTTGCCGCCGCGCCGCAGCCCGGCGTTGACGGCCTCGAAGGCCGCGTCGTTCACCGCCAGCGCGATGGCGGCGTGCGCGCCGCCGTGCCGCTTGAGCACCGCTGCGACGTCCTCCTTGCGGGCGTCGACGACGATGTCCGCGCCGAGCTCCGCGGCCAGCCGGAGCTTGTCGTCGGTGACGTCGATCGCGGCGACGGTCGCGCCGGCGATCTTCGCGTACTGCACGGCCAGATGACCGAGCCCGCCGATGCCGGAGATCGCGACGAGCTGGGCGGGCCTGACGCCGGCCACTTTGAGCGCTTTGTACGTCGTGACGCCCGCGCAGGTCAGCGGGGCGGCTTCCAGGGCGGTGACGCCGTCGGGCACCGGCTGCGCGAAGTCCGCCCAGGCAAGCATCTTCTCGGCGTGTGCGCCGTCGCAGCCGTAGCCGGTGTTGATCTGCTGCTCGCACAGGGTCTCCCAGCCGGACAGGCAGTGCTCGCACCGCCCGCACGCCCGGCCGAGCCAGGGCACGGCGACCCGCTGTCCGACGGACAGGTGGGTCACGCCCTCGCCGAGCGCCTCCACCAGGCCGACGCCCTCGTGCCCCGGGACGAACGGCGGCTTCGGCTTGACGGGCCAGTCTCCGTGCGCCGCGTGGATGTCGGTGTGGCACAGCCCCGACGCCTCCACCCGGACGCGGACCTGGCCGGGGCCGGGCCGCGGGTCGGGGCGTTCCTCGATCACCAGAGGCTCACCGAACGCTCGTACGACCGCTGCTTTCATGGTTCTCTTCTCCTCGCACGTGATGGGAGCGACCCGGGGCTGGTCAGCCGTGGGGGACGACGGCCACGGGGGCCGCGCAGTGGTGCAGGACGGCGTGCGTGACGTGACCGATGTGGGCGCCCGACGGGCTGCGGCGGATCCGCCGGCCCACGACCACGAGGGAGGCCTCGCGTGCGGCGTCCACGACGTGGACGGCCGCGCTGCCGTAGCGGGACTCCTCGACGACCGCCACGTCCGGGAACTTCCGCCGCCAGGGCCGCACCGCGTCGGCCAGGGCCTCGGCGTCGGCCAGGGCCAGTGCCTCGTGCAGCGCGGGGTCGGCGGGCGTGCCGTAGGCGTAGTAGGGCGGCGGGTTCCAGCCGTGGACGATCCGCAGGGACGTCGCCCGGCGCCTGGCGGCGTCGAAGGCGAACTCGATCAAGGTCTCGTCGGGATGCTCGACGTCGAGCCCGAGGACCACGGGCAGGAAGGGCGTCGCGGCGGAGGGGACGCCGACCGGGTCCGGCTCGTGCTCGTCGGCGGCCACTTCCAGTGCCCGCACCAGCACGACGGGACGATCCGCTTGCGCGATGGCGGACAGACCGACCGAGCCGACCATGAACCCGCCGAGACCGCCCAGCCCGCGCGAGCCGAGGACCAGCAGTTCGGCGCTCTTCGCCGCCTCGGCCAGCGCGTCGGCCGGATGACCGGACACCTGCTCGGTGCACACCTCGACGCCGGGGTGACGCAGCCGGAGGCCCTCCGCGGCTTCCCGGGGGACCCGTTCGGTCCAGTGCTGGTGGGTCTCCGCGCCCAGAAGCGGCGCCTGCGCCATGGGCTCCGGCACCGGCTCCCAGACGTGGACGATCTTCAACGGCAGGTCGCGCAGCTTCGCTTCGCGGGCCGCCCATTCCGCGGCGGCCCGGCTCTCCCGCGAGCCGTCGAGACCTACGGTGATGGTGCGGAGCATGATCTCCACCTCCTGGGGCGAGGGATCCGATGTCCAGAGTCGTCTTCGGGCGGTGCTGCGTGCAGGGGCCACTGGTCCCGGATCGGGGCCGACGGACCCCTGCACGGCCCGGCGCGGCGGGCCCGGCGCACGGCCCGGCGCGTCGCCGGTGCTCAGCGCAGCCAGCTGTGGTCGCGGACGAAGGGCAGCCCGGCCCAGGTCCGGCCCGCTCCCAGGGTGTCGCCGGCGGCGGCGGCCAGGACGATCAGGGCGACGGCGTAGGTCAGGTGGTAGTCGGCGAACGGGTTCGTCGACATGCTCGCCGAACCGTCCGAGAGGTGCCTGGCGGGTGTTCCTGCGCGACGACGGCAGGTGGAAGCCGGGGCTCCGGTGCGGGTGCTCGTGAGCGGCCAAGGTCAGCTTCCCTTCGAGGACGGTCGCGTCATCGCCTGACGTGAAGGACTCTCGTCCTTCAGGAGGGTCTGCGCCGGATGCCGAAGGTCTGCGCCCGTGGGCCGAACGGCCCTGTGCACGCGGGCCGTTGGGCTCGGGCCCACCGCGGACGCGCCGGTCGCGGCGGGAGGTCTCGCACCTGGCCGCACAGCGGAGGATCATGAGGGCAGACGACGGAAGGCGGCAGATGTCCAAGGGTTCGGCCAGGCGCGTCGCGAAGTGGCGCCGGCTGGTGCCGGGGCTCGTCGCCCTGCTCGGTTACCGCCGTGGGTGGCTCACGGGGGATCTGCTCGCCGGGGTGACCGTGGCCGCGTACCTGGTGCCGCAGGTCATGGCCTACGCGGGGGTGGCGGGGCTGCCCCCGGCGGCCGGTCTGTGGGCGATCCTCCCGGCGCTCGGGCTGTACGCCCTGTTCGGTTCCTCCCGCCTGCTGTCGGTCGGCCCCGAGTCCACCACCGCCCTCATGACGGCCACGGTGGTCGCGCCGCTCGCCGCCGGCGACCCCGGGCGTTATGCCGCGCTGGCGGCGGCCCTGGCGGTCACGGTCGGACTGCTGTGCCTGGTCGCCCGGGCGGTGCGCCTGGGCTTTCTGGCGGACCTGCTCTCCCGCCCGGTGCTCATCGGATACCTGGCGGGCGTGGCGCTCATCATGATGGTGGACCAGCTGCCGAAACTCACCGGGGTGCGGACGACCGGCTCGGAGTTCTTCCCGCAGTTGTGGTCCTTCGTCACCCACACGGGGGACGCACACCTCGCCACCGTCATGTTCTCCGCGGCGGCCCTCGTGTTCCTGTTCGTCCTGGCCCGATACGTCCGGGTCGTGCCCGGTCCGCTGGTGGCGGTCGTCCTCGGCACGGCCGCCGTGGTGGCCTTCGACCTCGACGACCGGTACGGACTCAAGGTGATCGGCGAGATCCCGGCCGGTCTGCCGGGTCTCGCCCTGCCGGACCTGGGCGAGCTGCCGCGTCTCGTACTGCCCGCACTGGGTGTGCTCCTGGTGGCCTACACCGACTTCATCCTCACCGCGCGGGCCTTCGCCGACCAGGACGACGAAGGCCCAGGGCTCGACGCCGACCAGGAGTTCTTCGCCCTGGGCGCCGCCAATCTCGGCGCGGGGGCGCTGCACGGCTTCCCGGTGAGCAGCAGTGCCAGCCGCACCGCGCTGGCCTCCTCGGCGGGCGCGCGCAGCCAGGCGTACTCACTGGTCGCGGGCGCCGTCGTGCTCGGCGTGCTGCTCTTCCTCAGCCCCCTGCTGGCCCGCACGCCCTCCGCCGTGCTCGGCGCACTCGTCGTCTACGCCGCGGTCCGGATGATCGACCTCGCGGGCTTCCGCCGGCTGGCGTCCTTCCGGCGCCGGGAACTGCTCCTGGCGCTCGGGTGCCTCGCCGGAGTGCTCGCCCTGGACATCCTGTACGGAGTGATCGTCGCCGTCGGTCTGTCGGTGGCCGAGCTGCTCACCCGGGTGGCCCGCCCGCACGACGCCGTCGAGGGACTCGTCCCCGGCCTGGCCGGAATGCACGACGTCGAGGACTATCCCACGGCTCGCACGATCCCCGGTCTGCTGATCTACCGCTACGACTCGCCGCTGTTCTTCGCCAACGCGGAGAACTTCCGGCGCCGTGCGCTGGCCGCCGTCGACGAACAGAGCGACCCGGTGCACTGGTTCCTGCTCAACGCCGAGGCCAATGTGGAGGTGGACATCACCGCCCTCGACGCCGTCGACGCGTTGCGCCGCGAACTCGCCCGCCGCGGGGTCGTGTTCGCCCTCGCCCGGGTGAAGCAGGACCTGTGGGACGACCTGAGGGCGTACGGCCTGACCGACTCGGTCGGCGAGGAGATGGTCTTCCCGACGCTCCCGACGGCCGTGGCCTCGTACCGGGCGTGGCTGGACCGTCAGTAGGCCGGCACCCCCCGCTCCAGCTCGTCGGTCGTGATCACCGCGGGGAGTCCCGCTCCCCCTCCGGCTGCGGCTCCGATCACGTCCTCGTCCTCGTCCCGGTCCGGGGTCCGTGCGGCTCCCGGCTCACCGAGGCCACGAAAGCAGGTGCCTTTCGGGCCGATCGACGGGCCGGGTGGCCCATACCTCCCCTCGAAGCCGTGGCGCACAGTGGCAGTGGAAGTCCGGACCCCCGCGAGGGAGAGGCCATGAACACTTGCCCCACCGCCGGCATGCTGCGCTCGCTGTCCGCCGATCACCGCGAGCGGCTCATGCGCGTCGCCCACGAGGTGTCCGTCCCGCAGGGAACGCGCCTTTTCGAGGAGGGCGGGCGCGCAGACCGGTTCTGGATCATCCGCACCGGCCGGATCGAACTCGACACGCGTGTCCCCGGCCGCCGGCCGGCCGTCGTCGAGAGCCTCGGCCACAACGAACTGGTCGGCTGGTCCTGGCTGTTTCCCCCGCAGGTGTGGCACATGGGCGCCGAGGCGACCACACCGGTGCGGGCCTACGAGTTCGACGCCGCGGCCGTCCGGCTCATGTGCCGGGAAGACCCTGCTCTGGGCCGCGACGTCAGCCAGTGGGTCGGCCGGGTCCTCGCCCATCGGCTGCGCTCGACCAGGACGCGACTGCTGGACCTGTACGCCCCGTACGGCGCCGGCAGCACCGTCTGAACGGCTGAACCCGCTCGGGAAGAACGACGAAGGAGCGGCCATGTGCGCGTGCGGGGGGCGGACGGCGTCGTGAAGCTCGCCGGACAGGTCCGGGACACCTCCCCGGTACCGGTGGCGGCACGGTTGATCCGCGCCGTCGAGGGCGTGGTGGACGTGTGCTTCGACCTCACACGCCAGGCAGACCCGACCGGGTCGGGGGACACGCTCGCGGACGACGACACGCGGTGGTGCGCGGCGCGCCGCCGTCTCATCATGGTGGGGCGTCCGGCCCCGTCCTCCGTCGGAGGAGGGGCCGGTCGGCCCCTGGTGCCTGCGGCCCGGGCGAGTGATGATCGACGTCAAGGACAGCCCGCAACCTGTCCGCAACAGGGGAAGCAAGGGGACGCGATGCCGGAGCCACGCACTTTCACCGAGCAGCACCCGATCCGGGTGTTTCTGCTGGACGACCACGAGGTCGTCCGTCGCGGCCTGGCCGACCTCCTCGACGCCGAGCCGGACATCTCGGTGATCGGCGACGCGGGCACCGTCGACCAGGCGCTGGTGCGAGGCCCCGCGCTGCGCCCCGACGTCGCCGTCCTCGACGTGCGTCTGCCCGACGGCGACGGCATCTCGGTCTGCCGGGAGCTGCGCAGCCAGATGCCGGAGCTCGCCTGCCTGATGCTGACCTCGTTCGACGACGAGGAGGCCCTGCTCGACGCGATCATGGCCGGCGCCTCGGGCTACGTCCTCAAGCAGATCAAGGGATCCGACCTCGTCTCCGCGGTCCGCACCGTCGCCGCCGGCCAGTCGATGCTGGACCCATCGACCACGGCCCGCCTGATGCGCTCGCTGCGCGCCGACCCCGCGGAGAGCCCGGCCGTGCCGTCCGAGCTGGCGGGCCTGTCACCGCGCGAGAGGGACATCCTGGCCCTCATCGGCGAAGGGCTCACCAACCGCGAGATCGGCAAGAAGCTCTACCTGTCCGAGAAGACCGTCAAGAACCACATCTCCCGTCTGCTGGCCAAGCTGGGCGTGCAGCGCAGGGTCCAGGCCGCGGTCCTCGCCTCCCAGTTGGAGCAGCCGCAGGCGGGCGAACACCGGACCGGATGACCTGGACCGGCCCGCATCCGCGCGTCGTGCGGTGGCGATCCGACGGCGTGACGAGACATGAGTCAGGGGAAAGCGGAAGGGGCCCGGCGACGCCGGGCCCCTTCTTCTCGTAGCGGGGACAGGATTTGAACCTGCGACCTCTGGGTTATGAGCCCAGCGAGCTACCGAGCTGCTCCACCCCGCGTCGGTGATGCCACTCTACACGGTGGCGTCATCCGGGCCGGCGCGGGGTGGTGGGCGACCGTGTCAGCTCCGCACGATGTTCTCGGCCTGAGGACCCTTCTGCCCCTGGGTCACGTCGAACGTGACGGGCTCTCCCTCCGTCAGCTCCCGGTAGCCGTTGCCGGAGATGCTGGAGTAGTGAGCGAAAACGTCCGGTCCGCCGCCGTCCTGGGCGATGAACCCGAAGCCCTTCTCGGAGTTGAACCACTTCACTGTGCCGCTGGCCATGCTGCTCGTCCTTCGATTCTCGCCGGGTCGCCGGCTGGTCTGAGTGCGGGGCCGTCCACGACGGGACGGCGCCCAGCGTCCGCTCTTCCCCGCCGGCGGAACGGTTATTCGACGTCCTCCGGGCGTCGCACCCGGGGCGCCGGGCGCGGGCCGGGGCGACCCGGCGGTCGGATCCCGGGCGTCATCAGCGGCGATGCGCGGGGACGGCCCCCGGTTCTGCGGCGCCGACGGGCGCGCCGGGCGCCGTCGCCGTCACCCGGACGGGCTCGGCCATCCGTATGGCGCCGCCCTCACGAGGCCCCGTGTGGACAGCGCGCCGGACCGCGCCCACCGTGAGGGACCCGGTCACGTGGATCCGCCGCCCGTACGGGCGGGCGAGGACGTCCTTCGGTCCCCTCCCGGCGCCGGGTCGGCCGGTCCGGGCAGCCCGCCGGAACCGGCTTCCGGGACGGAACGTCCGGGGGACGACGGGCTGCTCTCGCCGAGGAAGCCGCCCGACTGGTGCTGCCACAGTCTGGCGTAGGCGCCGTTCGCCACGAGCAGTTCCTCATGCGTGCCCTGCTCGACGACGCGTCCGCGGTCGAGGACGACGAGACGGTCCATGCCGGCGACGGTGCTCAGACGGTGGGCGACCACGAGGGCCGTGCGTCCCTCCATCAACCGCCACAGGGCGTCCTGGACGAGGAGTTCGCTCTCCGAGTCCAGCGCGCTGGTCGCCTCGTCGAGCAGCAGGATCGGGGCGTCGCGCAGGATGGCCCTGGCGAGGGCGACGCGCTGACGCTGGCCGCCCGACAGCTTCACTCCCCGCTCCCCCACCAGGGTGCCGAAGCCGTCGGGGAGCTGATCGGTGAACTCCGTGACGTGCGCGGCGGCGGCCGCGGCGTGGATCTCCTCGTCGGTGGCGCCGGGCCGGGCGAACGCGATGTTGTCCCGCAGGCTGCGGTGGAACATGGCGGGTTCCTGCGGGACGTAGGCGATCAGTGAGCGCAGGTCGGTCTGGCGCAGCCGGCTGATGTCCTGCCCGCCGATCAGGATGCGTCCGTGGTCGATGTCCGACATCCGCAGCAGGAGCCGGGTGAGCGTCGTCTTGCCGCCGCCGGACCGCCCGACCAGACCGACCCGTGCGCCTGCGGGAACGTCCAGGTCGAGGCCCTGGAAGATCGGCTTCGCGCCGGCATGGGCGAAGGACACCGCATCGAAGCGGATGCCGGTGTCCCTCGGTGCGAGCGGTTCGGGCTCGCTCGGGTCGAGCACGGTGGGCGGGTCCAGAAGCAGCTCGGTGAACTGCGCGGCCTCGGTCATGGAGCTTTCCAGACGCCGGTAGATCTGGTTGAACTCGAACATGATCTGGGTGGCGTTGGAGTAGTAGGTGAACGCGACGACGACCTCCTCCACTCCCTGGCCCGGACCACCGAAGACGATGGCGACCAGCAGTCCCAGCACGTTGGTGAGGACGGACATGGGGGCGATCAGGGTGTCGACGCGCAGATTGCCGTAGTCCCACGACGTCAGCGTCAGACGCCGGGAGTCCGCGACGCGGTCGCGGTGCTCGTCGGCCTCCCGTCCCTCGGCGGCGAACGCCCGGATGGTCTCCATGTTCACGATGCTGTCGGCGACGTGGCCGGAGACCCGGGCGAACGCCGCCTCGCGCTCGTTGACGAGCCTCTGCCGGCGACGGATCAGAGGTGTCGCGGCCACCACGGTGAGCGCGATCATCACGAGAAGGCCGGCGACGAGCATCGGTGCGTAGCTCCACAGCACCACGGCGCCGAACACCAGCGGGACGAGACTGCCCACGATCCGGTACGTCACCGTGTCGACGAAGTCCTCGAAGCGCTTGCCGAAGCTCAGGACCCGTTTGGTCAGGGAGCCGGCGAAATTGTCGTGGAAGAACGCCGCGTCCTTGGCCAGGAGTTCGTCCATGCCGTTGACGTAGAGGTGTTCCATGCCGAGGGCGTCCACGCGGTTCAGGCAGTGCTGCCCGACCCGCCACACGGCCTCGGCGAGCAGCAGTGTCACGCCGAAGCCCGCCACGTAGGGCAGCGCCGAGCCGAGGGTGAGACCGCCCGCGTCGGCTGCCTGTCCTGCCAGTTTGGCGATCAGCAGCGGGGCGATGTAGCGGGTGCCGATGTTGCCCAGGGCCGGCAGCAGCAGCGCGGGCAGTGCCAGCCGTCGCAGTCGCAGCATTTCCCGGCCGTAGTGGCGCAGCGCCAGAAGTACCGCGCTCCTGCCCGGCGTCGGCGCTCGTGTGTCCGTCGTCCCCATCACGCTCCCGGAGGTTAGGAAGTCGGAAGTGTCCCGTGATGGGAGGTCCTCGGTCCAGGCATTTACCGCGGACGGGCGAGAATCGGACACCTTGCGGTTCGGGCGGGCAGCGAGCCCCGCGAGGTCTCACGCACGCAGGTTCAGTCGCTGGACGGCGAACAGTTCCAGGTGGGCGCAGTTCGGGCAGCGGAAGGCGTCGACCTGCCATTGGGGCAGGCCCCGCGTCCTGGCTATGCCCATGGCGCCCCGTTCGAGGAGGCCGCCGAACCATCGCGCATACCCGCGGGCTCCGCTGCCGCTGTCGCTGACGAAGCCCTGCTCAAGCCCGATCCGACCGCATTGGGTGCACCGCATGGTGTTCATCGGGGGAGTGTAAGCGAGGGTGGGCCCGGCAGCCCGGCGGTGCGCGGGTCTCGTTTCGCAGGCCTCCTGCGCAGCCTGCCGGGCCTCGCCCCCTGCCCCTCAAGCGGGCCGGTCGGCCCGAAGCGGCCCCGGCCCTCGACCTGTTGGCCCTCGGCGGCCGCGCCCGCGTTCCGGACTCCTCGGCGGCAGGCCGACGGGCGGGGCCACGGAAGGTGGGGCAATGGATCACTCCGTCCCGCACTCCGGGTAACGTCAGGGTATGAGTCATCCGCACCCCGAACTGAAAGCCGCCCCTCCCCTTCCCGAAGGAGGGCTGCGAGTCATCGCCCTGGGCGGCCTGGGTGAGATCGGCCGCAACATGACGGTCTTCGAACACGCCGGCAAACTGCTCATCGTCGACTGCGGTGTGCTGTTCCCCGAGGAGACCCAGCCCGGCGTGGACGTGATCCTGCCGGACTTCACCTCGATCCGGGACCGCCTGGACGACATCGTGGCCATCGTCCTCACCCATGGCCACGAGGACCACATCGGCGGCGTGCCGTACCTGCTGCGCGAGCGGCGCGACATCCCCGTCGTCGGTTCCAAGCTGACGCTGGCGTTCCTGGAGGCCAAGCTCAAGGAACACGGCATCCGGCCGCGCACCGTACGCGTACGGGAGGGCGACCGGCGCCGCTTCGGCCCCTTCGACTGCGAGTTCGTGGCGGTCAACCACTCCATCCCGGACAGCCTCGCCGTCGCGATCCGCACCGCGGCGGGCATGGTGCTGCACACCGGCGACTTCAAGATGGACCAGTTCCCCCTCGACGACCGCATCACCGACCTGCGCGCCTTCGCCCGCCTCGGCGAGGAGGGCGTGGACCTGTTCCTCACCGACTCCACCAACGCCGAAGTACCCGGCTTCACCACCTCCGAGCGTGAGCTCAACCCGGCGATCGAGCAGGTGATGCGCACCGCGCCGCGCCGGGTCATCGTCTCCAGCTTCGCCAGCCATGTGCATCGCATCCAGCAGGTCCTGGACGCCGCCCACCAGCACGGCCGCAAGGTCGCCTTCGTCGGCCGGTCGATGGTCCGCAACATGGGCATCGCCCGTGACCTGGGCTATCTGAAGGTGCCGTCCGGTCTGGTCGTGAGCACGAAGGAGCTGGAGAAGCTCCCGGACCACAAGATCACTCTGGTCTGCACCGGCTCCCAGGGCGAACCGATGGCCGCGCTGTCGCGGATGGCCAACCGCGACCACCAGATCCGCATCGGCAAGGGCGACACCGTCCTGCTCGCCAGCTCCCTCATCCCCGGCAACGAGAACGCCATCTACCGGGTGATCAACGGACTCACCCGTTGGGGCGCCCACGTGGTCCACAAGGGCAACGCCAAGGTGCACGTCTCCGGGCACGCCAGCGCCGGCGAGCTCGTCTACTGCTACAACATCGTCAAACCGCGCAATGTCATGCCCGTGCACGGTGAGTGGCGCCACCTGCGGGCCAACGGTGACCTCGCCATCCGTACCGGTGTGGACCCCGACCGGGTCGTCATCGCCGAGGACGGCGTCGTCGTCGACCTCGTCGACGGGCGCGCGTCCATCACCGGCAAGGTCCCCGCGGGCAACGTCTACGTGGACGGCATGGAGGTCGGCGGCGCCACCGAGGCGTCCCTCAAGGACCGCCTCACCCTCGCGGAGGAAGGCGTGGTCACGGTGGTGGCCATCGTCGACGCGGACACCGGCGCCCTCGCCGAGGCCCCGGACTTCCTGGCCCGGGGCTTCGTCCACGACGACAGCACCTTCGAGCCGGTCATCCCCGTCATCGAGAAGACCCTGGCCACCGCCGCCGAGGAAGGCGTCGGGGACGCGCGCCAGCTCGAACAGCTCGTCGCCCGCGCCGTGGCGAACTGGGCCTTCCGCACCCACCGCCGCAGGCCGCTCATCATCCCCGTCATCATCGACGCCTGAGGCGCGAGGTCGGGCAGGACAGCCGGCAGCCGTCCCCTCCTCCGCCCCGTCGCGGACGGGGCGGAGGAGGGCTACGCGGTCAGGCCGTGGCGGGCGCGCCGAGCATCGCGGACGCCCGCTGCACCGAGCTGAGGACGCCTGCGGGCGCGGGCGCGGCCTCGGGGAGGGTGCGGCAGGTGAAGCCGAGCTGGGCCATGGCCCGGGAGACCTCGGCGGCGCTGAAGTCACGGCGGTCCTGACGGGTGATGATCTGGCCGACCTGCTTGACGGGGTAGTGGCGGCGGCCGATGGTCACGGATTCGCCGGTGACCGGTTCGGGCTTGACGCCCTTCATCGATTCCAGCACGCCGCCCTTGGTGAGATCGAAGGGGAAGCGGGCGATGACGCAGCGCATGTGGCCTCACAAGGGAGAAGGGAAGAGCGAACGGTCCGTGGTCGCCGAGCAGGACGCGGCGCGCCGGGGGCGCTCGGCGACCGGTGCCGCGCGTCGGGACGAGGAGGCCGAGGGCGAGGATCCTGCCGGAACCGGTGCGGCCGCGGCCCAGGACGTCCCGGCTCGCGAGGGAGTTCGGCGGTTCATGCGCGACCTTCCTCGACGGGGCGCATCTCAAGGAATTCCCGCAGCGATGAGCGGCATGCGGAATGACGAGAATGGACCGACGGCGGAAAAAGAAAGCAGAAAGGGTGCAGCTGGGGCCCGCACCCCGAAGGATGCGGGCCCCAGCTACGGTATGCGCGCGGCGTCAGGCCGGAACGATGTTCTCGGCCGTCGGGCCCTTCTGGCCCTGCGCGATGTCGAAGGTCACCTTCTGCCCCTCGAGCAGCTCACGGAAGCCCTGCGCGGCGATGTTCGAGTAGTGGGCGAACACGTCCGCGCCGCCACCGTCCTGCTCGATGAAGCCGAAGCCCTTTTCCGCGTTGAACCACTTCACGGTGCCAGCAGCCATGTCATATCTCCTTCGGGGCAGTGCATCGGCATCCGCACTGCACGGATGCCGTGTCGCCGCGATGATCACCCCGCCCGGAAAATGACCGGAAATACAAAAGCGCTCCCGCCGTAAAAATTCCGGCGGGGGCACTTGAAGTTTCGGGAACCACAACTGCAACTGAGATCGACAGTAGCACGCTGAAACGGCCTGCGCACGTTACACAATTCCACTCCGCCCATTGTGCCAAAAACTCTCACCGCATGATCCGTCAAACTCTGACTTCGCGGGAACAGATATTGAGTCACTCGGGTGCGATGTTTTCTCGGGAGGGTGGGGCCGGGCCTGCAGGTGCGGTGCCCGGCCCCGGCGTGGGTCAGTTCTCCAGGCGCCAGTGCTGGTTCGCACCGCCCGAGCAACTCCACAGCTGGATCTTCGTCCCGTTGGCGGTCCCCTGGCCGCTCGCGTCCAGGCAGAGACCCGACTGCACCGCCGTGACCGTGCCGTCGGCATTGACGTTCCACTGCTGGTCCGCCTGCCCGCTGCAGTCCCAGATCGCCGCCGGCGCGCCGTTGCCCGCGGACTGGCCGACGCCCAGGCACTTGTTGCCGTAGACGACGAGCTGCTTTGCGGCGGTGTAGGTCCAGCGTTGGTTGGAGCCGCCGTTGCAGTCCCACAGCTGTGCCTGCGTGCCGTTGGCGGTGGTGGAGTTGTTGATGTCGAGGCAGCGGCCCGACTGCTGGCCGATGATCGCCTGGCTGCCGGGGGTGGGGGGCGGCTGCGTGTTCGAGCCGAACTGGGTGAAGAACTGCCACACCGCGGCCGACGTCCAGGTGCGCCAGCCGTCACCGGTGGAGCCGTCGATGGGACCGGGGTCATGGCCCGCCCCGTCGAACGCGGCCCAGACGACGGGGTATCCGGACCTGCATCCGGAGTAGGTGGTGATGATGTGCGTCAGGCTTCCGTTGGCCGGCTCGGGCGGGTTCTGCCGCGTGCAGCCGTTGGCCCGGACGAAGGTGTCGCGCAGTTCCCGTCCCGACGAGATGGGCAGCACGTTGTCCCTGAGTCCGTGCAGACCCATGTAGGCGATGGGCTGGCTGCCGCCGTTGCACCCGCTGAGGTTCGCGCCGGAGTAGACCGCGACCGCGCGGAACACCGTCGCGCGGGAGCAGGCGAGGGCGTACGACATCGCGCCGCCGTAGCTGAAGCCGGCGGAGAACAACTGGGTGGTGTCGACGCACAGGCCTGCCTCGAGCTGGCCGACCATGGCGTCGACGAAGGCCACGTCCTGGCCGCCGGGGTTGGCCCAGCCGTTGCCGTTGCCCTGCGGGGCGACGAAGATCGTGCCGTTGTTCGCGCCGTCCGCCAGGCGCCGCAGGCCGTAGTAGGACCAGTTGTAGCCGTCGGTTCCGCCCGAGTCGACGTCGTTGGCGGTGCCACCCCGCCAGTGGAAGCCGAAGACCAGCCGGTAGGGGTGGTTGCTGTCGTAGCCCACCGGGACCCGCAGGATGTAACTGCGGTTCTGGCCGCCGCTCTGAATCGTGTGGTTGCCGCTCGTCAGCGCCGGGGCCTTGCCGCACCCGCCACTCGGCGCGGCGGCGGTCTTCGCGGTCGACGCGGACCCGCCGAGGCCACTGCTGAACGAGGTGCCCGCGGCTGACAGGACGAGAAGTACGGCAGCCACGATGGACAGTAAGAACGGTTTGCGTTTCATACACTCCTTCTTCCGTTGGTCGGGGAAAAGGGGGGAGCGTCGGTCGAGCCGGCTCAGACGGCGGCGACGGTCCATGCGTTGTTGGTGCTGGAGTTCGGCGTCCACATCACCGTGGTGGAGCCGGCCGTGGTGCTTCCGCTGCCGTCGAGGGCGGTGCCGGTGGCCCGGTTGACGATCTGGTAGCTGTTGCCGCCGAGGCTGTTCAGCGACCACTGCTGACTGTCGCCGCCGTTCCACGCCTGCTGGCGGGCGGGAGCGCCGTTGGCGGAGTTGCCGTAACTGTCGGCGACCATGCCGTTGGTGCGGTTCACGATGCGGTGGTAGCCGTTGCCGAGGGCGATGAGCTGCCACTGCAGGTTGGTGCTTCCGTCGTAGTTCCACTGCTTGAGGTTGGAGCCGGAGGCGACGTTGCCCCCGCTGTCGAGCACCAGCCCGCTGGTCCCGTTGGCGATCCTGACCCAGGTGGTGGAGCCGCCCGGCGCGCCCAGGACGGGTATCTCACCGGAGAAGGTGAGCTTGACCGTGTACGCCAGGGCGCTGAACGGCGGGTTGGACGAGGGCATGGCCAGATGCAGGCCGGACGCGTCCTGGGTGGGCGCCGGCAGGTCGATGTAGGCGCCGGCGGTGTTGCCGAGCAGCTTGGCGCTCGTCAGGCTGCTGAGGTTGATCTGGTTCGAGTTCAGCGTCGTGATGGTCATGGCGCCGCCCTGCCAGCCCAGCGCGGTGGCGTAGAGCACCTTGTTGTCCTGGCTGCGGGTGAACCGGACGTCCTGTGGTTTGCCGGCCACCGGCCCGCTGAACGAGCCTCCCCCCATCTTGGTGGGGCCCTCGCCGTGACTGGCCCAGGAGCGGGTGGAGTAGACCGCCTCTCCGAAGCGGCCGAGCCAGTCGCCCATGGCGAGCAGGATGGACTGCTGCCCGGAGGGAATGGCGCCGTCGGCCATCGGGGCGATGTTCAGCAGCATGCTGCCGCCCTTGCTGACCCGGTCGATCAGCGAGTGGAGCAGCGCCTGCGTGGAGTAGTAGCCGATGCCCACCGTGTAGCACCAGCTGGAGGAGGAGATGCTGTCGTCGGTCAGCCAGTAGGGGGTGAGCAGCCCTGCCGGGCCGCCGCGCTCGAAGTCGAAGACCTCACCCTTGTTGTCGAGGCCGTCCTTGTAGGTCGCGACCACGTCCGTGTTCCACGCGACCGCCTGGTTGTAGTAGTGCGCGAGGAACTGGAGCCGGTAGGACTCCTGTACCAGGTTGAGGTCGAAGTCCTGCCAGACCAGGTCCGGTCGGTAGCCGTCGATGACCTCGATCAGCTTGTCGTACCAGAGCTTGTTCTCCGCGGCGGAGCCCTGCTGGCCGAAGAGGATGCGCAGGTTCGGGTCCGACTGGTTCGGCACATGGTCGTAGAAGCCGTTGAAGTGGTAGGCGTGGTGCAGCGAGGCCATGAACTTCAGGCCCTGCCCGCGGATGGCCTGCGCCTGCAGTCCCACGAGGTCGAGCCTGGGGCCGTGCTGGACCGAGTTCCACGGGTTGGATCGGCTGTTCCACATGGAGAAGCCGTCGTGGTGCTCGGCGACCGGGCCGGCGAACCGCGCGCCCGCCGCCTTGAACAGCCGCGCCCAGGCGTCGGGGTCCCAGTTGCCGCCCTGGGAGGCGAGCCTGGGGGCGAACTGCACGTAGTTGCCGGCCTTGTCGCGGCCGCCGTCGACGAAGGTGTTGTACGGCCATGCCGAGGGGTCGCCGTAGGTGGCGATGTGGTGCCGGTTCTCGGCCGAGCCGCCGATGTACATGTTGCGCGGATACCACTCGTTGCCGAACGCGGGAACGCTGAAGACGCCCCAGTGGTAGTAGATGCCGAACTTGGCGTCCTGGAACCAGGGCGGGGCCGGGGGGTGCTGGTCCACCGAGGGCCAGCTCGCGGTGTAGCTCGTGGGGCCGTCGGTCGCGGCGGCCTCGGGGGCGAACCGCAGCAGGCCGGCGGCCGTGGCCGCGCCGGCCGCCGCCAGCAGTCGGCGCCGGCTGACCGGCAGGGAGGAGGGGGACATGGGGGGTGCCTCTCGGGGTGAGTCGACGGAGGGGGTGCCGCGGTCGCTGATCGTCAGCCCGTCACGGGATCAGTCGCGCCTCCACTTCTGGTTGCTGCCGCCGTTGCAGGTCGACAGCCGCAGCAGGGCGCCGTTGGCCGTGCCGGGGGCGTCCAGGCACAGGCCGGACTGGACGCCGGTGATCGTGCCGTCCGCGTGGAGCGTCCACTTCTGGTTGGCGCCGCCGTTGCAGCCCCAGATGTCCACCTTGGTCCCGGGGGTGGTGCCCTGGCCCGCGGCGTCCAGGCAGTCGCTGCCGTAGATCCGCAGCTCGCCGGCCGAGTCGTCCGTCCACTGCTGGTTGCCGCCGCCGTTGCAGTCCCACAGCTCCACCTGGGTGCCGGCCGTCTGCGACTGGTTCGGGACGTCCACGCACCGGCCGGAAGCGACGCCGACGACCGCGCCGGTCGTGCCGCCGTCGTTGCCGCCGCTGCCGGGGGTGACGGACAGGTTGTCGAACTGTGCCGTCTCGCCCTGGCTGGTCGCGTAGCCGATCTGTCCGCCGGCCCAGGTGCGGTCGTCGACGGAACCGACGGTGGCGCCGTCGACGAGCGCGGTGATCGTGGAACCGGAGAAGGTCAGGGCCAGGGCGTGCCACCGGTTGGTGCCGAGCGCGGCGGTCGTGCCGCGGGCCAGGGTGGAGACGGTGCCGTTGGTGTTCGTGTTGAGGATCGACCAGGCCCCCGTGTCGCTCACCCGCAGGCGGTAGGCGTTCAGCCCGCCGGTGCGGTCGTAGTCGTGACCGCCCGCGCGGCCGATCAGCTCGGCGTATCCGGGCTGTTCGAGCATCACGTCGGAGGAGACGGTGTAGTTGCTCCAGCCCACGTCACCGAGGAGGGCGTGCGGATCGGTCAGCGTGTCCCAGGTGATCGGTTTCTGCGCGCTCATCTGGCGCACGCACTTTCCGCTGCGTCCGCCGCCGCAGCCCACCTCCTCGAAGGCGCCCTGCCAGTCCATGAGGTACCTGGCCTCGGCGCCGGTGGCGTAGCCGTCGAAGGAGTCGCTGTACGGCAGCTTCAGCGCGCCGCGCGCCGGACCGGTGGCGGTGCCCTTGCCCTGGCCGGTCGTGGTGGTCAGGGTGTACAGGTGTCCGGGCTGTACGGTCAGGCTGAAACCGCCGCCGGACGGGGTGATGTCGGTGGTGTGCACGAAGTGGTCGGCGGGGTTGCCGGAGGTGACGTCGGTCGACCAGACGTGGACGGTCCTGGTGGACAGCCCGCCGGTGACGCTGAAGTTCAGCGACTGGGCGCCGCCGGCGTCCATCGTCTCGATGACCGTGGAGTAGTCGGAGTTGTTCGTGGACTTCAGCGAGACGTAGCTGCCGTTGTTCCGGTTGCCGCCGAGGTAGCCGCTGGAGGCGTCGAGGTAGTGCCACCCCGGGGCGGTGAACTGGCTGGTGTGCGCCATCACCCAGGTGTTCTTGCCGACCGAGTAGGAGCCGGACCACGGTTGCGCGGCCAGCGCGAGCCCCATGGTGGGATACGGCAGGTTGGGTGTGATCGCGGCGACCACGGGCCAGTTGAGGTATGCGGTCATCCGTCCGTCGATGTACCCGCGGTTGATGCCGCGGGCCATGGCCTGCGCTCCCCCGTTGTAGTCGTCCGAGCCGTTCTCGCTCGCCCACAGCGGCTTGCCCGACGAGGTGGCGGCCGACGGCACCGAGCAGGTGGTCTGGGCGGACCGGTAGCCGCAGGGGTAGTGCGTGCCGATGGCGCTCACGGCGGCGGCGAAGGCCTGGTTGGAGTTGACGTCGTTCGCCACGGTCCAGTCGGAGTCGGCCGCGACGATCTTGACGTTGCCGTAGCCGCCCGCGTTGAGCGCGCTGCGCAGCTGCACGTACCAGGAGACGTTGTAGCCCCGCTCGTTCCATCCGCCGAGGTAGTCGATGCTCAGCCCGTGCTGTTTGGCGCAGCCCAGCCACGACAGCAGGTAGTTGGTCATGTCGTTGGACCAGAAGTTGCCGCCGCCGATCCAGCCGGGCGCGCCCCAGGCCAGCCCGTACAGCTTGATGTCCGGGTTGCGCGCCTTGGCCTGTTCCATCAGCCACCATTCGTAGCCCCGGTCGCAGTTGAGGTCGGAGCGGGTGTGCTGGTGGCTCGGTTCGGCCCCCGAGGTGGAGTTGGTGTCACCGCCGATCTCCGCCTTGAGGATCTGCAGGGACGCGCCGTAGCCGGGCTTGAACAGGTAGTCCAGGACCTGGCCGCGCTGGGGTTCGGGGTAGTCGATCAGGAGTCTGCTGTTGCCTCCCCCGCCGCTGATCGCGCCGACGCCGTCGAAGGTCCGGCCGCCGGACGCGCCGTCGATCGTGACGGAGGTGGCCGCCTGGGCCGGCGCCGCAGCCGTGGCCACGATGCCGCCGGCGATCAGGAGGAGACCCGCGAGCACGGCCGCCCAGGCCCGCAGGCGCTGCAACGACCGGTTGAATGCTGACACGGTGGGTTCCTTCCGCAGGTCGTGGACGTCCCGTGGCCGACGAGGCGGTCCGGCCGTGGGACGCGATGGCTGTGCTGCTCGTGGTGGCCGTGGCCCCACGGCCACCGGAGGCCGCTCGCGGCCCGGTGTCCGTGGAACCGCGCTCAGCGCAGGACGAAGTCCTGGTTGGTGCCGGGCGTGTTCTTGCACTGCCACTGGTCCAGTTGCTGCCCCGGGTTGCCGCCGGCGCCGTAGACGTCCAGGCACAGGCCGCTGTTCTGGTTGCGGAACTCGTAGGAGCCGTCGGACTGCGGCACCGGCAGCCAGAGTCTGTCGGCCGCAGCACCCGGGGCCTGCTGGACGATGTCCGGGACGCCCGCCGTCGTGGAACCGCCCGCCACCGCCACGTCCAGGCCGGAGTTCTGGGCCCGCAGTTCGCCGTAGCCGCCCGCGGCGGGCACGAACCGGAACTGCTGGTGGCTCTGCCCGTTGCAGGTCCACTGGTCGATCACGGCGCCCGCGCCGCCGGAGCCGCCGGCGACGTCCACGCACAGACTGTCGTTGGCGACCACGAGTTGGTGGTAGCCGTCCGGGAAGCCGCCGCCGGACGCGGCAGGCGTCAGCTGGACGGAGAACGCGTCGTGCGCGCCCTGGAACGTGATCGGCACGGTGATCGAACCGCCCGAGGCGCTCACGTTCTGGTCGTACACCGTCTGCGGGGCGACGAGCGGGGCCTGGTCCGGGATGCGGTGCACGGTGACGTGCACACCGCCGGCGCCCGCCAGCCAGGGGACGGACGACAGCCCGTCGAAGGTCACGGACGCGTCGCCGGTGTATCCGTTCGCATCGCCGACGATCGCCACCGCGCGCTTGTTCGCGGAGTCCTCGGACGCCGAGATCGCCGTCGACGCCACCTGACCGGAGGTGTCCACGAGGGTGCCGGTCATGTCGGCGTAGTCCCGAAGCGCCCACCAGGTGCCGGTCGGCTGCCAGCTCCCGCCGCTCTGGGTGAGGGCGCCGGTCAGGTTCGGGGTGACACAGCACACCCAGTTGCCGCGCATCGCGTTGGTGTAGCCGGACTGCGCGAACCGTGCCAGATACCAGGCCGTCACCCCGGCGGACTGCCGGTCGGCCGGCTGGTACTCGTTCGAGGACAGGGGCAGCGCGCCGATGCCCGCCGCGGTCAGGGCGCTGTTCAGGCTCCGCGCGACGGTGACCGGGTCGTCGACGTCGCCCTCGTTGTGGTTGGCGATCATGTCCGGCACGGTCCCGGCCGCCTTCACGTGCGCGAGCCAGGTCCGCCATTCGCCGGGGTTGCCCTGGGGGGTGAACGCGAGCGACGGCCCGACGATCTGCGCCCCGGGGGCGATGCGCCGGATCTCCCGGTAGGCGGTGTCCCACATCTGGAAGTACTGGGCGCTGTTCACACCCCGGGTCCAGAACGCGGAGATGTCCGGCTCGTTCCAGATGTCGTAGGAGAACGTGAGCCCCGACGCCTGCAGCGCTCCCACCGTGGAGTCGATGAAGCCGACCCAGTTCGCGCAGTCGCCGTTGTCGCACGGGTACCTCGTGTTGGACGGCTGGCCGCCGTTCGCGCCGTAGATGTCGCTGACGAGCACCTGGTACTGCGCGTGGTACGGCGGCCGGGTGAGCCGCTTCGCCTGCGAGATGATCGATCCGACGTCGGCCCGGGTGGCCGAGCCGTACTGGTAGCCGTCCTTGATCCAGCCGCCGGAGAACCATCCGCCGCCGCGGAAGGCGTTGATCCCCAGCGGCTGGATGAACCGGTCCGCCGGCAGACTGCCGTCTTCGTTGATGCCGTAGAGGAACCCCTCCCCCACGCCGGTCGACGGCCCGCGGGCCGACGCCAGGTTCACGCTGAGCGACCTGCCCGGCGCGGCCCGGTTCTTGCCGGGGGCGGCCTGGCTCGTGGCCGTCGACAGCAGCGGCAGCACCAGTGCCAGGGCGACGACGGCCAGCAGGGCCAGGCGGCCCGGCCTCCCTCTCGTCCTCATCGCATCCTCCCGCCACCGGGGGGACCCCGCGCTGCGGCGCGCGTGCCGGACGGGACCGGTGTGCGCGGGCGGCCCGGCCGGGGCCTGGCAGGGGCTCATCCCAGCTTCCACTGCTGGCTGCGGGCGCCGTCGCAGGTCCACAGCTCGGCGAGGGCGCCGTCGGCGGTGGCCGCGCCGGCGACGTTGAGGCACAGACCGGACTGGACGCCGGTGACCGTGCCGTCGGCGTTCAGCGTCCACTGCTGGTTGGCCTGGCCGTTGCACTGCCAGATCTCCACCTTCGTCCCGGGGCTGGTCCGGTTGTCGTAGGCGTCCAGGCACATCTGATCGCCACCGGAGTAGACGCTGAGCCTGCCGGACGTGGAGTGCGTCCAGGTCTGGTTGGCCCCGCCGTTGCAGCTCCAGATCACCGGCTGGGTGCCGGCGGCCCTGCTGGAGTTCGGGACGTCCAGGCACTTGCCCGCGCCCACCGCGTGCAGCGCGCCGGTCACGTCGGCGCCCCCGCCGCCGCTGGTGCCGCCGGCGACCCGGTACATCACCGTGCCGTGGGCGGGGACCGAGGCGCTGATCGTGCCGGAGGTGGTCGAGGACGCGCCCGACCACAGGTCGGTGAGGGTGTAGGCGGACGCGCCGGTCTTCCCGATCGCGCCTGCGCTGGTGGTGATGGTCGCCGTCGAGCCCGTCTCGTTGAACAGCGCCACCGAGACGTCCCCGCCCGCCAGCGGCTTGGCCAGCACGTCCAGGCCACCCGAGGTGGAGACCATGGTGCCCTGCTTGCCCAGGGGGTCCTGGTCGACGGCGATCACCCGGGAGTTGGTCAGCGTGGACAGGGTGTCCGGGCGGGCCGAGGGGATGTTGGTGCCCGCGATCAGCGGCGCGGCCATCTCCGCCCACAGACTGAACTCGCTGCGGCTCTCGGTGGCCGTCATCGAGCCGTTGCCCACCTCCAGCATGTCCGGGTCGTTCCAGTGGCCGGGTCCGGCGTAGGAGGCCAGTCCCACGTTGCTGTGGAAGATCGACAGCATGCTGGAGAAGGACGGCCCGATGTCGCCGGTGGTGCGCCAGCTGTTGCCGACGTCCGCGCCCCAGGTCCACACGTTGTCCTGGCCCCAGTTGCACAGGCTGTACAGGATCGGCCGGCCGGTGGCCGCGAGGGCGTCGCGCATCGCGGTGTACCGGTTCCGCGCGGGCGCTCCCGTGTTGTTGCAGTTGTCGTACTTCAGATAGTCCACGCCCCACGACGCGAAGGACTGCGCGTCCGTGGTCTCGTGCCCCAGGCTGCCCGGGTATCCGGCGCAGGTCGCGGTGCCCGCGTCCTCGTAGATCCCCAGCTTCAGGCCCAGCGAGTGCACATAGTCCGCGGTGCCCTTGATGCCGTCGGGGAACTTGGCCGGGTCCGCGACGAGACGGCCGCCGGAGTCACGGTTGTGGGTCATCCAGCAGTCGTCGATGTTGACGTACGAGTACCCCGCCGCCTGCATGCCGTTGGTGTGCATCGCCTGCGCGGTGGACTTGATCAGCGACTCGGAGACGTTGCAGCCGTACGCGTTCCAGTCGTTGAAACCCATCTGGGGGGTCGGAGCGAGTCCGTTGCCCAGCGCCGCGGCGGCGGGCTGGGCGGCGGGCTGCGCGAAGGCGGACTGAGCGGCGGCGGGCTGCGCGGTGCCGAGGGCGAGCAGGGGGGCCGCCACGGCGGGCAGCACGGCCGAGATCGCGGCCGCCAGGGCCCTGCGCAAGGACGGAAGCGGCGGCGCAAGGATCCGAGGGCGCCTGGCTCCCGCACGGGTCTTGGGCATAAGTCATCGACTCCTGAGCCGGGTTGGGGGAAAGGAAGCTCAGCGGTAGCCGGCCGCGGTGACGTTCGCCTGCACCGCGTCGTCGGTCGCGTCGGAGGGGTAGCCGGCGACGATCGCACCCTCGTAGAAGGTGCCGGCGCTCAGGTTGGCGCCGCCGCCGGGCTTGCAGCAGTCACCGCCGCTGCCGAGGACGATGGCTCCCTGTTTCTTCATGGGGCTGTATCCGCCGGGAAGGCCGCCGTCCCACAGGGTGGTCAGGGCGCCGGACTGCGCGTTGCCGCCCTTGAGGGCGAATCTCGACGTGCCGTTGTTCTTCAGCATCGCGGTGACGAACTTGCCGGGAAAGGCCCGCTGCCTGGTGTTCCAGGACTGGCTGCCGCCGGAGTACAGGCCCCACTCGAGATCGGCCTGCACCCAGGGACCGCTGCCGGCGCAGCCGCCGAACCAGCACTCGGTGCCGAAGTTGATCGCGTCCATCGCGCCGGCGGCGTCGGCCTTCCGGGTCGTCTCGCTGTTGCCGTAGTCGAAGCAGCAGCCGCCGTTGACGTGGGTGCCGCTGGTGACCATGTACGCCCCTTCGGGCGCGGCGCCGGTCGGCACGCCCGTCAGGTGACCGTCGCGCCAGTAGCTGTTGCCGGGATTGATGTACAGCGAGTACGCCTTGGCGCCCCCGGCGGTCAGCGACTCGGAGGTCGCCTTCGCGGGGCTGCTCTGACCCGATCCCGGAACCTGGGCGGATCCCTGGTACCACAGGTCGTTGCCGTGCCCGGACTGGTCGCGCACGACCGTGATCACGCACGAGGCGCCCGCGCAGAACGAGTCCTGCGCCGCCGCGTCGGCGGTTCCGCCCGGCGCCAGAACGCCGATGTCCCTGGTCGCGTTGTCCGAGGAACGCCTGACCTGGTACAGCGAGCCCTGGTAGGAGCTGAAGAGCGCCCGCACGGTGCTGTGCGCGGCCACGCACGGCGTACCGCCCGCGGAGTAGATGTCGCACGGGCCCGATCCGCCGGGCGGCGGCGGGGTCGCCGGCGTGCTCCACTTCTGGTTGCTCCGGCCGGTGCACGTCCACAGGATGACCGCCGTGCCGTTGGCCGTGGCCGCCCCGTTGACGTCCAGACAGAACCCGGACCGGACACCGGCGACCGACCCGTCGGCGTTCTGGCGCCACACCTGCGTGGCCCGCCCGTCGCACGACCGGATGACGACCGGGGCCCCCGGAGCCGTCCGGTCGTCGTAGGCGTCCACGCAGCGGGTGCCGCCCATCGTCCTCAGCTCACCCGCCGACGTGAACGCGAACGCCTGGTTGACCTGGCCGTTGCAGTCCCAGATGTCCAGCGTCGTCTCCGGCGTGTCGACGTTGCCCTTGACGTCCAGGCACCGGCCCGAGGCCGAGCTCGCCAGGGGCCCCGGCGAGGCCGATGACGACCATGCCGGCGCGGTCGTCGACAGCACGGCCAGCAGTGCCATCACGCACAGGGCGGCAGCCGTGGACAAGCGTGGTCCGCGAGCCGCGGGGCTCCGGGGCGAAACGGATGAAGGCTGCATTCTGTTCCTCGGCTGTGTGGGGGATGGAGACAGAGAGAGCGCGTGCCTGTCCGAAGGGGGCAGGGTGTCCGGGAGCGCCCGCAGGGAACCCTCGAACATTCCCCGCAGACATCCCATGTTCATAGTGATTCCACAGGCCCAGGAGCCTGTCAATACACCGCGCCGCCCTCGGTCGGAAGGCGATCCATCCCATGTATTGGCAGGTCAGGTCGCCGTGACGGCATGCCGAAAACCGCGTCCGGCGACGGCCGCCGTGCCGGGCGCGGGTCTTCGTCCCCGTGCCCCCGGAACGACCCGCGGGCACGGGCGCGGCGCTGGGCGCCGGTCAGCTCACCTGAAGTTCCAGTGCTGGTTGGCTCCGCCGTTGGCGTCCCAGACCTGGACGGGGCTCCCGTTGGCGCTCTGCCCGGACGGAACCTCCAGTGCCCTGCCGGAAGCGACGTTGGTCAGGGTGTACGAGGAGTCGCCGTTCCGGCTCGCCCGCCAGTGCTGGTTGGCACCGCCGTTGGCGTCCCAGATCGCCATCCGCGTGCCGTTGCCCGTCTGGCCGCCCGGCTCGTCCAGGACCCGGCCGCTGCCGACGTTCGTCAGCGTGTAGGAACCGTCACCGTTCTGGCTCGCCCGCCACTGCTGGTTCGCAGCACCGCTGGCATCCCAGACCTGCACCTGCGTGCCGTTCGCCGTCTGCCCGGCCGGCACGTCCAGCGCCCGCCCCGCGGAGACCGCGCTCAGCGCGTACACCTGGCCCGGGACGATGCCCCCCGGGTCGCCCGTGCCGCCGCCGCCCAGTGCGGACAGGGCCGCGTCGTAGGCCGGCTTCTTGGCCCCGTTGCCGTTGAACAGCAGCGGGTTGTCGCCCGACCGCCACGAGTCGCTGTCCCGGATGCCCCAGACGGTGATGCCGGTGCAGCGGGCGACGTTCATACAGGCCTTGACGGTGTTGGCATAGGCCGTCGGCGGCGCCTGGGCGATGTCGAGTTCGGTGATCTGCACGTCGACGCCGAGGGCGGCGAAGCTGGACAGGGTGGTCTGGAAGCTCGACGGCGGGCCGCCCGCGCCGAAGTGGCTCTGGAGTCCGACGCAGTCGATGGGCACGCCACGTGACTTGAAGTCGCGCACCATGTTGTAGACGCCCTGGGTCTTCGCGTCGGTCCAGTTCTCGATGTTGTAGTCGTTGTAGCAGAGCTTGGCCGAGGGGTCGACGGACCGGGCGGTGCGAAACGCCTCCTCGATGAAGCCGTTGCCGAGCACGTCCTGGAACACCGAGCTGCGGTGCTGGCCGCTGCCGCCGTCGGCGAAGGCCTCGTTGACCACGTCCCAGGCGTAGATCTTGCCCTTGAAGTGGGTCATCTCGCTGGTGATGTGGTTGTTCATCACACTGCGCAGGGTGTTCGCGTCCCTGATCCCGCCGACCCAGCCGGGCAGCTGCGAGTGCCACACCAGGGTGTGGCCCCGCATGCGCTGACCGTGCGCGGTGGCGTGGCCGACGATCTGGTCGGCCGGTCCGAAGGTGAAGTTGCCGCGGGACGGTTCGGTGGTCTCCCACTTCATCTCGTTCTCCGGGGTGATCATGTTGAACTCCCGGTCGAGAATCGTGGCGTACGTCGAGTCGCCGAGCCTTCCGGCGGCCACGGCCGTGCCGAAATAGCGGCCGCTGTCGGCGGCGGCCGCGCCCAGCGTGCCGGAGGCGGCCGCATGGGCGGCGGGGGCCGCTGCCCCGGCCAGGGCCAGTATCGTGCCGGCTGTCAGACCGGTGACCGAGGCCACGCTCTTGCGAAGACGTGGCCGCTCATTGAGCCAGGACATAGAAGTTCCTTCTCCTTGGATGTGGGGGGACGCCGACCGCCGGGCGGTGCTGCGGTGGAGCCGGGACACGGGCTCAGGTGACCGGCAGAGCGGTCCACTGCTGGTTGGGGGCGCCGTTGCAGTCCCACAGGACCAGTTGCGTACCGTCGGTGGCGGACGCGCCGGGGTCGTCGAGGCAGCGGCCGGAGACCGGGTTGCGGTAGCCGCCGTTGTACGACTGCCACTGCTGGTTGGCGCCGCCGTGGCAGTCCCAGATCTGGATCCTGGTGCCGTTGGCGGTGCCCTGGCCGTTGGCGTCGAGGCACTTCCCGAGGGCCCGCAGGGTGCCGTCGGAGTGCGCGGACCACTGCTGTGCGGCGGAGCCGTCGCAGGACGAGATGTCCGCGGCGGTCCCGTTGCCGCTGTTGCCGCCGTTGACGTCCAGGCACTTGCCCGCGATCCCGGAGCGCACCTGTCCGCCCACGGAGACCGGCGGCTTGATCCAGCCTGCCGCGTCCGCGGCCCGGACCCCTTCGTGGAAGGCGTCCGCCATCTTGCGGAAGCCGTTGTCGTTGGGGTGCAGGGCGTCGGACAGGTCCGCGCCGGTCAGCGCGCTCATGTCCACCAGGCGTACGTGCTTGCCGGCGGCCTGCTCGGCCTGGACGATTCCGGGGAGCCTGGCGTTGAACGCGGGCCGGTTGGCCTCCTCGGTGCCGCTGGTCGAGACGATGACCGTGCCCACGAGGACGGTCGCGTCGGGGGCGTCACGGGTGATCTGGTCGATGAGCGAACGGAGCCGCTCGGGGGCGGTCGCGACCTGGTAGTTGCCGTTGAGGTCGTTGGTGCCGATCTCCAGGGTGACCACGTTCGGGCGGTGACGGGCCAGCACGGAGTCGGCGATGCCGGCGATCTGATCGATCCGCCAGCCGGAGTGGCCTTCGTTGTCCGGGTCGGACATGGTCCCGTTGCGGCCCGAGCCGACGAAGTCCAGGGCGTGCCCGTCGGCCGACAGCTGGTTTCCCAGGAAGCTCCGGTAGCTGTTCCCGGACGGGCTGCCGACGCCCCAGGTGATCGAGTCGCCCAACGGCATCACGCGCAGGGCGGCCGGCGCGACCGCGGCCCGCACGGCAGCGGCCCGCACGGCGGAGCGCGGCGGCCCGGCACCGGCGTCCGCCGCCGCCGCGGGCAGTGCGGCGCCCGTGCCGAGCGCGGTCGTCAGCGCCGCGGCAACGAGCGCCGGGTACTTCTTCGTCAGCTTCATCGGGTTCCTCACCGGTGGGGGACAGTGGGCGGCCGAACGACCGGGCGGCCGGTCAGCGCGGGGTGAAGTCCTGGTTGCCGCCGGCCGTGTTCTTGCAGGGCCATTGGTCGAGTTGCTGGCCGAGGCTGCTGACGCCGCCGTAGACGTCGAGGCACAGGCCGCTGTTCTTGTTCCGGAAGGAGAACGAGCCGTCGGACTGCCGTACCGGCAGCCACTGGGCGGCGGCCGCCGCGTCCGGGGCCTGCTGCACGATGTCGGGCGTGCCGGCGGCCGTGGAGCCGCCCGACACCGCCACGACCTGCCCGGAGTGCTGCGCCCGCAGTTGCCCGTAGCCGCCCGAGGACGGCACGAACTCGAACTGCTGGTTGCTCTGCCCGTTGCAGGTCCACTGGTCGATCACGGCGCCCGCGCCGGTGGAGCCGCCGTACACGTCCAGGCACAGGCCGTCGCTGCCGATCACCAGCTGGTGGCGGCCGGTGGGGAAGCCGTCGCCGCCGTCCGACGACCGGACGCCCGCCTGCTGGATGACCTGCTGCGCGCCCTGCGGCCAGTTGGCGCCGCCGACCAGGACGTTGCCGGTGAGGACGTTGTTGTGCGGAGGACCGGTGGCCACATAGGTGTTGCCGCCGTTGTACCAGTTGCCGGAGAAGGTGCTGTCGTCGGTGTGGTTGTTGCCGTTGGCGTTGGTGAGCGCCCAGTTGCCCGCGTCCTGCACCACGTTGCGCGACACCGTCAGGTACCGGGAGCCCTCGTCCAGGTACAGCGCGGTGGTGTGGTTGTTGCCGTACATGTAGTTGTCGGAGATCACCGAGCCGGGGCTCGCGGACAGGCTGTAGATGCTGCCGCCGTCGAACATCGCCTTCTTGGTGTCGAAGACCAGGTTGTGGGAGACGGTGTTGTTCTTCAGCGTCGTGGGGGTGCTGTAGACGGGTTGATAGGTGTACGTGCCCCTGTTGACGTAGTCCTGGCTGCCGCCCGGGTCGTTGACGCCCCAGCCCCAGCCGATGTCGATCCCGTCGTAGGGCAGGTGGTCGCACTGGTTGTGGGTGATCGTCGCGTTCGTGACGTAGGTGGACAGGATGCCCGCGGTCTCCTTGTAGTCGGTGCCCACCCCGCTGACCCGGTTGTCGCTGACGACGATGTTCTGGTCGGTCATCTGCGGGTTGCCGGGGTGGTGCGCGTCCGGCTGGATCCCGCCGACCTGGATGCCGCTGCCGGCGATGTCGGTGAACGTGTTGCCGGTGACGGTGATGTCGCGGGCGCCGAGGCCGGTGCCGGACGCCGTGGCGACGCCGTCGTTGCCGACGCCCAGTCCGGCCTGCCCGAGTTCGGAGAACGTGTCGCCGGAGAAGGTGATGCCCGTGGCGGCGGACACCTGCACGGCCGCGGGCATCTGCGCCCAGCGGTTACGGGTGGCCTCGAACTGCGTGCATCCCGACTTGCAGGTGCTCAGCCAGTTGGCGGGCATCGCGTAGGCGCCCGTGAGGTGCGCGCCGCTCTGCTGGTCCGCGTAGCCGTCAGGTCCGCTGGGGCCGAGCCAGGTGGTGCCGGTGAACCGGATGCCGGTGAACGCCAGGCCGGTGGCCGGGGCGCTGTAGCTGCCGCTGACGCCGAGCAGGACCTGCAGCCGGGGCAGTTCGACGTCGAGGCCGTTCGGGTTCTGGCCCGGCTGGGCCCGGTAGTACAGGTCGCCGGCGGACGAGTCGAGATACCACTGTCCGGCCTGCTTGAGGAACGCGTAGTTGTTCTCCAAGTACACGGCCCCGCCGGCGAAGGGCGCGTTGACGGTGTCGTAGCCCCAGGAGTTGTTGTTCCAGGCGGGCTGCCGCATGGTGACGGTTCTGCCGCTGATCGACTGGACCGGCGCGTAGCGGTCGGTGAAGGAGTTGACGCTCTCGACCTCCATGTGGCCCTGGTCCGACAGGCCGGCCAGGTAGTCGAGGGAGGAGTCGGTGATGGTCAGGCCGGTCTGGGTGAAGGTGAAGGCCGAGCGGGGCACCGGGATCGCCGCGCGCATCGATTCCTTGCCGTTCACGTACAACTGACGTGTGTTCAGGCCGGCGCCGACGTGGGCCGACCAGATGTTGCTGTTCTGATCATGAACCTGCCAACCTGATATCTGCTGGGCCCCGCTCACGAGCGGCTGCTGTCCGGACACGGCCTGGTACGTGATGGTGTGGCCGTTCTGGCCGCCGTCGCCGGAGCCGAAGGCCAGCGGCTCGGACAGCCGGTGCGTGCCACCGGCCAGGTGGACCACGACGTCCGCATCGCCCGACAGCCGGTGCGCGGGCTGCCGTGCCTGGTCGATCGTCGCGAACGGCTGCTCGGCGGTGCCGTTCCCGCCGGGAGCCGCGCCCGGGGTCACGTACAGGTCGACGGCCGACGCCTGGCGCGCGGCGGGCACGGCGGACGCGGCTCCGGCCGTGGCCATGCTCTGGGCCAGCAGCGCGAGCAGAGCCAAGGGGGCGGCCCAGAGGCCGCGGAGCACTCTGGATCTGGACATCCTCATCCTCCGGTGGTGGCCCATGTCGGCCGGTCGGGACGGGCGTGGCGATCGCGGTTGTTCGCCTCGTGCGGCCCGTGGCCGGGGCGAGCCGGCCACGGGCTGGAGTCGTTCGAGGTACCGGAAACCGTTCGACGTGCATGGTGCCGGTCGACGTACGCGATGCTGTGCGACGTGCGGGGAGCCGTTCAGGTCAGTTGAGGTTCCATTGCTGGTTGGACTGGCCGTTGCAGGACCAGAGTTCGGCCAGCGCGCCGTTGGCGGTGGAGGCGCCGGTGACGTCGAGGCAGAGCCCGGACTGGACGCCGGTGACGGTGCCGTCGGAGTTCAGCCGCCACTGCTGGTTCGCGCCGCCGCTGCACGGCCACATCACCACCTTGGTTCCGGCGGACGTCTGGTTGCCGTACGCGTCCAGGCACATCTGGCCGCTGCCGCCGTAGACGGTCAGCTGGTCGGACGACGTGTGGGTCCAGGTCTGGTTGGCGGCGCCGCTGCAGTCCCAGATCTGCAGCTGGGTGCCGGCCGTGGTGGACGAGTTCGGCACGTCCAGGCACTTGCCCGCGCCCACCGCGTGCAGGGCGCCGGTGCCCGTGCCGCTGGAGGAGTTGCTGTACCCGGCCGCGGTGATGTTGGCCTGAACCGCGTTCTCGGTGGCGTCCGACGGGTAGCCGGAGGTCATCACCCCTTCGTAGAAGGTGCCTTGGGCGCCCTTGCTGTTGTCGCCGCCGATGCCCAGGATGATGGCGCCCTGCTTCCGCATCGGGTTGTAGCCCGAGACGTTGGGACGCGGTCCGTCGTAGAAGGTGGACAGGCCGCCGGACTGCGCGTTGCCCCCGCGGATCGCCCAGTGGTTCGGGCCGCCCTTCACGACGGCGGTCGTGTACCGGTGGCTGATGCTCGGGTCGTTCGCGTTGTAGTGCTGGTTCACCCCGGAGAACAGGCCGTTCTCCAAGTCGGCCATGATCCAGGGGCCGTTGCCCGCGCCGTACCCCCACACCTTGATGTTGCCGAAGTAGATGGCCTCCATCGTGCCGTTGCCGTCGTCGTTGCTGTCCGTCTCGGCGTTGCCGTAGTCGAAGCAGCAGCCGCCGTTGTAGTGCGTGCCGTCGAAGATCGCGTACATGCCCTCGGGGTTGTCCCCCGTCGCGATGCCGTTGGTGTGGTTGTTGCGGTAGCCCGTGCCGGGCGCCACGAAGACGCCGTAGGCCTTGTGACCGCCCACCGTGGTGGGCGCGGCGGTCGCGTTGGCGAGGTTGTCGGGTCCGCCGGCGGCACCGCCTCCGGGCGCCTGGGTGAGGTGGTTGCCGCGGCCGGACTGGTCGTAGACGATCGTGATGAGGCAGGTCGTCCCCGAGCAGAACGAGTCCTGGGCGGCGGCGTCGGCGTACCCGCCCGCGCTCAGGACGCCGATGTTGCGGGTGGTGTTGTCCGAGGCGCGCCGGACCTGGTACAGCGGCCCGTTGTACGAGGCGTACAGGGCTCGCGTCGTGCTGTGCGCCGCCACGCAGGGTGTGCCGCCTGCCGCGTAGATGTCGCACGGCCCGGACGTGTCGGCACGGGCCGTGGCCGCCGTGACCGTGGCGCCGGCCAGCGCGCCGACGACGAGCACGGCTGCCGCCCCCGCACGGGCGAACGCCTTCGGCCGGGAGCCGGGCGGGCGCGCCGGCCGGAAGACGTGTGCCCGGCCCGGCCCGTCGTCCGGCCTGCCGCGGCGCCGCACGGCCGCCGTCAGCCGGTGCACGCCCCCGCTCACCGACAGCAGGCGGCGTCCTGTACGCATGGTGCCCATCTGATCTCCCTCCCGTGCCGGCGCAACACGATGGGTCGTGTTGCTGGCGCTGACAGACCGGAAGCGCTTGAAGGTGCCGAATTCACAGCGAGATTGCAGAGAGGTTTCGGGGGGAGACGGTGCTCCCGGCTTCACGGGGCTGTCAAGGGTGCGGAGGCTTCTGCTGTGAACGTTGTCGCGGAATCGGTTCGACGGCTGATTTCAGCGGTTCGAGGCCGGTTCGCCCCCTCGAACAACTCCGGGGCGCAGACATGCGGACGACGGTGGATCCTCCCGCCCGGCCGGGCGCGGCAGGCGCCCGCAGATGTGTCCGACGGCCGGGCCGGCAGCGGTGGATGACGGCCCCTCATGCCGGTGAGCTGGGATGCGGCCGCCAACGCCCCCTGACGCACGTCCGTTCGGAAGGCTGCGACCCGAGCGGCGGCGACTCGGTCCACGCGTCGGCGTCGCCTCAGAGGCGCGGCATGTCATTGACCCCGCGATCCGCCGGTCGTACCATCCCGTCGAAGCGCTTGCGCGGAATCGGTTCGCTCCACGGTTTGCGTACGACGTGAGACGCGGAACTCACCCGTCCAGCCAGCAGCCGCGCTCGTCGACGGGCCCCCCGGCGTAGTCGGAGGTCAGCCGGTACACGCCCGCCCGGGGCACGGTCAGCCGCGTCCACGGGCCGTCCGCGCTGAGGCACGCCCCCTTGACCCGCAACCACGGCGAGTACTCGATCCGCACGGTGCTCGTCCCGGCGCGAGGCATCCTGAGCGTCAGCTCCGCCTCTCCCGCGTGCTGGAGCTCGGCCGGGGCGGAGACCAGCGGCAGGGTGTCGCGGACCCGGTAGATCTTCCAGTAGCGGTCCTGCCAGACGGGCTCCAGCCAGTCCTGTCCCTCCTTGATCAGGGCGGTCTCACGCTCCGCGGACCGATCGGGCGTGCCGTCGTGCAGGACGACGTAGCCCACCGCCCAGTGGCGCAGCCAGGCGTGGTAGCGCGGCCCGTCGAGGTCGCCCTCGTAGAACAGGCGTCCTCGTTCCACGTCCAGCTGCTGGTTCCAGCCTCGCATCAGTTCGACGTGCGGACCGAGAAGAGTGGCCCCGCGGTGGTCGCGATCGGTCGGCAGTTCGACCCGGCCGCGGTCCGCGCCCAGCCGGTCGAGCGCGGCGAGCACTCCTTCGGTGTGGGTGACCCAGCCCGGAACGGGATCCGGGGTGCGCAGATGCATCAGCGACGTCACACAGAGATAGGAGACGGAGAGGGCGGTCACCAGGGCCATCGCCCGCATACGGGTGCGCCGTACGCCGTGGCGGATGCCGCGGGAGCGGCGGTGCAGCGCGGCCGCGAGCAGCACCGCGGGGGCGAAGAGCAGACCGAGCCGCTCCACGTTGTTGCCGACGGGCGAGGGGACCAGCCAGGTCAGGACGACGCCGACGGCGTACAGGACGCCGGCCGCCCGCACCACCCGCCACTCCCGCGGGGCCGCCCACACCACGGCGGCGGACAGCAGCACCGGCAGGATCATGCGGCCCGCGGCCATGGGCTGTTCGCCCTGGAAGGGGAACAGCAACGTGGTCAGGCCGACGACGGCGACCGGCGGGAGGGTCAGGGCGAGGCACTTGCCGTACTCCCGGGCGACCAGATACCCCGCGCCCGCCACCAGCAGGAAGAGCCCGGCCACCGGGCTGCCCATGGTCGCCAGCAGCGCCCCGGACGCGGCGGCGGCGAGCCGGGCGGGCCGGGGCGCGCGGCCGGCCACGGCGAGCAGGGCCGCGAGCGCGAAGGCAAGGCCGAGGGCGAACGTGGTGCGGCCGAGGACGACGTTGTACCAGAGGGCCAGCGCCCCGACCAGCGCGGGCCACAGCGACACCCGCGCGACGGTGCGCTCCAGGAGCACCGCCAGCATCCAGGTGGCACTGACGCCGGACAGCACGGAGACGGCACGGACACCGATCAGGGCCATCAAGTGCGGTGAAATGACGCTGTAGTTGACGGTGTGGGTCCCGCCGAACCAGAAGAGCCCGTACGGCGTGTCCGGGTGCCTGCCCACGAACCCCGCCCACGCGTACTGCGCGGCGAGGTCACCGCCGCCCGTCGCGAGAAAGGCGTCCCACCCCCAGTACAGCGGGAGGACCGCGGCGAGGGCGAAGAGCGGGACGCGGTACCTCGTCGGCGCGAGAGACCGGCGCGGCCGGCGCAGCGCCGGTGGCGAGGGCTGTGGCTGCCGCGCGGCGGGGGCCGACAGGGTGGAGGACTGTAGGGACATATCGACTTTCCCGGTGCGGTACGGACGCTGGACGGGTCCGCCGAGGAATGCGTGGCCCTGGGCCTCCTGGAACGCGCGGACCGTCGCGGGCGTCACAGCCGGGCATCCCCCGTCCGTCGCACCCGCTCGCCCTCGCGGCGCTTCAGGCCGGGTTCGTCACGCGGCCGGCCCCTGTCGGTTCGTCCCCCGCCCGCTGCGGCAGCGTGGGCGGTGAACCACGCCGCGCGTACCGCGCAACTCGCTGACAGCGCCAGCGCCAGGAGGCCGACATCATGCACTGAACCGCTCCGGAAATCGATGGAGGATCCGGACTGGGGCCTCGTACCCAAGCGGACTGCGGACGCCGGCCGGAGCGCGTCTCCGACCATGATCCGGACCTTCCCGGGCCGGCAACCCTCCACCGGCTTCAGCAGAGGCTATTTGCACAGGTCAGCCTCATGCAAGGCGTGTACACCAGCGGGCGGGAATCCGCTGGTGAGCCGCTCGCCGGGGAAACCGGGCCGCGCGCAGTCCCCGAAAGCCGCACGGAGTCTTACGAAGTCGTGACGCGGCGGGGCCGGTCCCCGCAACCGCGGGTGAACCGCCTTACCGTGGGCGCAGGCGTGCACTGGTCACCGGCGGCGCCGGGTTCATCGGGTCCCCTGTGCCATGTCACGCGAGCATGCGGGAGTCGCGTCGGCCGGGTGCGCGGCTCGGGGGACCGTACCGGACCGGTGGTGCTGCCCGTGTCATGAAGCTGCCGCGGGCGGCACCACCTCGAAGCGGAGGCCGTCGGGTACGGCCGCCCGGGTCCCGCGCGCCGGGGCTCAGCGGCCGGCCGGTGGCCCGTGCCTCCCCTCCCTGCGCGACCGCAGCGCCAGCAGCAGCGCGGAGCCGCCGAACAGCACGGCGGTGACCAGCAGCCAGCGGGCGGCGAACCCGTCCGCGGACAGGCCGGTGAAGGACTCGTAGCGGGTCGCGACCCGGCCGCTGATCAGCGGGAACCACACCAGCAGCAGAAGTCCGGACAGGGTGGCGGGGACCCGGACGTACAGGGTCCGCTCCCGGCGGCCGACGGCGCCGAGCCCGCCGGTGACGGCCCGGTCCACGGCCGCGTACAGCGGCAGGAACACCAGGTCGTGCAGCACGGCCGCGCCCACGAACCACAGCGCCACCCCGAGCCGGTCCCCGGACAGCAGGCGCAGTCCCGCATAGCCGGCGAGCGCGAACGAGCAGGCCAGGAGCAGAATCTGCAACGGGCTTCCCAGCGGCGGGAGCACTGCGCGCATCACAGGTCTCCGAACGTCATCCGGGCCACCCACTTGGTGTTGAGCACACCGGGCACGGCGGGCGCGATGACCCGGGCCGGGTAGCCGTGGTCGGGGGTCAGCGGTTCACCGTTGACCTCCAGGGCGAGCAGCGAACGCGGGTCACGCACCTGGTCGGCGCGCAGGGCGGCCTCGCGGAAGGCGCCTCGCCGCTGGAGGGACTCCACCAGGACGTCGGGCGCCGCGTCCGCGTCGTACCCGACCAGCGCGGCAAGGTCCCGCAGCCGCACGCCCCGCCACCACTGGTCGCCGGTGGACCACCCCTCCACACAGGCGATGGGCAACGCCGCACTGTGCAACGGCAGTCGGAGCAGTTCGGCGCGGCTCAGCCGGACGGTCCCGGTCGGTCCGGCGACGACCACCCGCCATACCGCCTCGCTCGTCTCCCGTGCGCCGATCCCCCGGGACGCGGCCGTCTTGTTGATCTGGAAACCGCCGGGACCGCTGCCCGGGTCGGCTCCGCCGTGCGGGGCCAAGAGGGCCGTGCGGCGCAGCGGGCCGTCGAAGCACTGCCCGGCGGTGGTCCCGAACAACAGCAGTGAGCCGCCGCCGACCAGCCACAGCGCCCCTCGCCGGGACACCGTGGCCGCGGCGGGCCGCGGCGCGACCAGCGGGAAGTCCGGCGCCCCTCCCGCCTCCTCCTCACGGCCCTTCCCGGCCCGCATGCGGCGCGCGTTGCGTACGGCGGCCGGGGCGCGGAGCACCACGTGCACCACGAACGCGGCGAAGAACACCCAGGCGCCGTAGAAGTGCAGCGGATAGAAGGAACCGGGGAAGACGTAGTCCAGCTGGACGTCGAGCACTCCCGTCACGAACTCGAAGAGCGCCCCGCCGACGAGGAGCAGCAGGGAGACCCGCTCCAGGGCGTGCGCGAGCGACCGGGCCGGCGGCAGCGCGAACAGCTTCGGCGCCACCGACCACAGCTTGGCCAGCAGGACCGGGACGAGCGTGATCCCGAGCGTCACATGGACGCCCTGGGTGAGCCGGTACAGCCAGTACGGATGCGTCGGCCAGGCGAACAGGTAGAAGCCGAGGAGGCCCTTGTCCGGGGTCTTGTCGTTCACCGACGCGAGGTCCGGGTTGTAGGCGGCGTACGACAGCAGTCCCGTCACGAACAGCACGGTGATGCCGCCGAGCAGCACGAGACCGAGCACGGAGGTGAACCAGGGGCCGCGGACGGGACTGCGCCAGAAGCCGGGAGACGTGGGCCATGCGGACGAAGCAGATGAAGGGTGCGAGGCGGGCAACCGTGGCATGCGCCGACCGTAGGGCGCTGCACCCGCCCCGGGTCGGCGACACATGACGAAACACTGACGTCCGCGCGCGCAGCGGCCTCTGCGCCGTCCGGTCGGCCTAACCTTCCCCCCGTGACCCGTGATCTTCTCCGAGACCTGTACGCGACCGCGGCCGCAGCGCTGCTCGTCGCGACGGCCGTGCTGGTCGGCACCGCGATCGAGCGGGAGCACGGCACCCTGCACGTGAGCTGGCCGCCCCTGTACGCCCATGCGGATGCGCATGTCGGCCCCGGCACCCCGGCGGCCCTCGTCGTCGCCGTCGCCGTCGTGGCCTACGGCCCTCGGCTGGCCGCCCGGCTGCCGTGGCGCGCGCTGCCCGTCGCCGCCTGGGGCGCGTCCATGGCGTGGACGTGGTCCCTGGCGCTGATCGACGGCTGGCAGCGCGGGATCGCGGTACGGCTCACCACCAAGTACGAGTACCTGCAGGTCATCGACCGCTTCCAGGACATCCCGGCGACGCTGCGGGACTTCACCCACCACATCCTGCTGCACTCTCCCGGCAACTGGCCCGCGCATGTGGCGGGCCACCCTCCGGCGGCGACGGTCACGTTCGTCCTGCTCGACCGGGTCGGCCTCGGCGGCGGGGGCTGGGCCGGGGTCTGGTGCATCACCGTCGGGGCGTCGGCGTGTGCGGCGGTGCTGGTCGCCGTGCGGGCGCTCGCGGACGAGGCGCTCGCGCGCCGGGCGGCGCCGTTCCTGGTGATGGCGCCGGCCGCGGTGTGGACGGGTACCTCCGCGGACGGGTACTTCGCGGCGGTCGCCGCCTGGACGATCGCCCTCTTCGCCCTCGCCGTCACCGGACACCGGCCGCCGCTCACCGGCTTCGCCGCCGGGCTTCTCTTCGGTCTCACCTGCTATCTCTCCTACGGGCTCACCCTCTTCGTCGTGATCGCCGGCGCCGTCCTCCTGCTCGGCGGTCCGCGCCGGATCCGGCCCCTGCCCTACGCCCTCGCCGGAGTCACCGTCGTCCCGTTCGTGTTCACCCTCGCGGGCTTCGACTGGTGGGAGGCCTACCGTCTCCTGGTCGTGCGCTACTACCAGGGGGCCGGCGGCATCCGGCCCTACGGCTACTGGGTGTGGGCCAACCTCGCCTGCACGGTCCTGATCGTGGGCCCGGCGACGGTGGCGGGCCTGCGGCGCGCCGTGGCCACGCTCCTCGGGCACGCGGGACGGCTCGGGAGGCGTCCCTCCCCGGACGCTCCGCCGCCCGCCGCCGCTCTCCCGCCCGCCGCCGCTCTCCCGCCCGGCGACGCTCTCCCGCCCGGCGACGCTCTCCCGCCCGTCCGGACACCCGACGGCCACGGCGCGTCCGTACGCGTCGCGCCCGCCCCGCACTCGCGTGTCCGGTCCCTGACGAGCGCGCCCGGCGCCTCCCCCGACCTGCGTCTCGCCCTCCTCGCGACCGCCGCGCTGACCGCCCTGCTCCTGGCGGACCTGTCCGGGATGAGCAAGGCCGAGACCGAGCGCATCTGGCTGCCGTTCGCCATGTGGCTCCTCGCCTCGTGCGCGTTCCTGAGCCGTCCCCGCGGCTGGCTCGCCGCGCAGGCCACGGTCGCCCTCCTCCTCAATCACCTGCTGCTGACCGGCTGGTGACCGTCCGCCCGTCCCGGTGGTCAGCCTCCCGTTCGTGCGAGGACGTCCTCGAGGGACTCCGCACGGCGCAGCGGCTCGAACGTGACGTCGCCCCGGGGACCGACGCGCACGCCGTGGACGGCGGGGTCGGGAAGGCTGTTGTAGTGGAAGGGGGTGGAGGAGTAGTACGCGCCGGTGTCGAGGAGGGAGACGATGTCGCCGGGCGCGAGCAACGGGAGGGGGCGAGCCCGGGCGACCAGGTCGCCGGAGAAGCAGCAGGGGCCGGCGATGTCCTGGGGTACCGGTTCGCCCGCTTTGCGGCTGCCGTCGGGGCCGTGGGCGGTGATCCGCAGGGGCCAGGACGACGGCAGGAACACGGTGCGGGCCGCCACCTGGGCGCCGGCGTGGGTGATGGCGACGGGACGTCCGCCGGAGGTCTTCGTGTATTCCACGCGGGCGGCGGTGAACCCGTTCTTGGCCAGCAGGGACCGGCCGAATTCGGTGACGATCCGGTAGTCGCCGCTGAACAGGCGCGGCACGCGGTCCTGGAGGCACCGCACATAGGCGTCGAAGCCGGGAGCCGTCTCGTCGTCGCGGAAGTTGACGGGGAGCCCGCCGCCGATGTCGATGCCGCTCACCTGGCGGCGGCCGAGCCCCGCGTCGACCTCGTCGGCGAAGGCCACGGCCCGCGCGACGCCCTCGGCCATCAGTTCCAGCGGGCAGCCCTGCGAGCCGACGTGCGCGTGGACCCAGGTCAGCCAGGGGCGGGCGCGGTAGGCGTCGAGGAGGCGGCGGCGGTTTCCGTCGTCGTCCAGCGCGACGCCGAACTTGGACGTGGCGGTCGCCGTGCTCGTCTCCGCGATGTCGCCGCCTCCGACCTGGGGGTTGAGACGGACGCCGAGGGGCGAGGCGGACGGGCGCTGCGCGAGGATCTCGTCGATGCGGTCCAGTTCCTGGAAGCTGTCGGCGTTCACCGCGACGCCCAGTGCGAGAGCCCGCGCCAGATCCGAGCGGGTCTTGGCCGGGGAGTCGAAGACGATCCGGTCCGGCGTGAATCCGGCGGCCAGGGCCTGGGCGAGTTCGCCGGCGCCGGCCACCTCGCACCCCGTGCCGAGGGCGCGCAGCTCCCTCAGCACGGGGACCAGGCAGTTCGCCTTCGCCGCGAAGGCGTGCAGGACGCTCAGGGTGTCGGGGAACGCCGCGCGCAGCGCCCTCACGCTCGCGGCGACGCCGTCGAGGTCGACGAACGCGGCCAGGACGGCGCCGTCGGGGTCGAGGAGACCCTGCCGTACGGCGGCCCGCAGGATGCGCTCGCGCCGTTCGGCGGCAGAGGTGTTCGCACTCGTCATGGGGTCTGGTTCCTTGTGGGTCGGACGCCGCAGGTCCGGCGGGGAAGCCGGTTCACGACGGCGGGTTCCGGGGGCCGGCCGCTCACAGGCCGAAGAGCCGGGCCCCGTTGTCGTGGCACACCGCCCGCAGCCACTCCTGTCCGAGGTCCAGCCGCTCCAGGGCCTGGAGCTGCCGGACGTACGGGTAGGGGATGTTGGGGAAGTCGGATCCGAGCAGGATGCGGTCGCCGAGCGCGGTCAGCCTGGGCAGCGCCCCGGTGGGGAACGGCGAGAGCCTCTCGGCGAAGTCGGTGAAGGTCATGGTCGTGTCCAGACGCACCTCCGCGTACCGCTCGGCGAGATCGAGGAACTCCTCGTACTCGGGCATCCCCATGTGGGCGACGATCAGGCGCAGTCGGGGGTGCCGCGCCAGCACCTGTGCGATCGGCTCCGGGCCGGTGTGCTTGCCGGGCGCGGGGCCGGAGCCGCAGTGGATCACGACGGGGATCCCCGCCTCGGCCAGCAACCCCCAGGCCGGGTCGAGGAGTTCGCCGGCCGGGTCGTACGCGCCCACCTGCACATGCGCCTTGAAGACGCGCGCGCCCGCCTCGACGGCCTCGCGGACGTAGGTCTCGACGCCCGGCTCGGGGTAGAGGGTGGCGGTGTGCAGGCAGCCGGGGGTGCGGCGGGCGAAGTCGGCCGCCCAGCCGTTGAGCCAGCGGGCCATGCCCGGCTTGTGCGGGTAGAGCATCGAGGTGAACGCCCGCACACCGAACTCGCCCAGCAGACCGGCCCGTTCCGCCTCCTCCTGGCGGTAGGTGATCGGCCAGGAGAGGCCGCCGGTCAGCGGTCCCAGCGCGTCGAAGTACTCCCACACCTTGCGCAGGACGCGTTCGGGCATGAAGTGCGTGTGGACGTCGACCAGGCCGGGCAGGCCGAGCCGGCCCCAGAACCGGCGGACCTCGGCCGCCTCCTCACCGGCGGAGCGCTCGGATGCGGGGTCTGCGGGGGGCGTGCGGTGATCGTTCATGGCGTCCACGATCGGCCCGGGCGAGGTGGCGGGTCCACTCCCCCGCACGAAGGACCGGTGAGGAACGCGTCACGGGCGGCGCCGGGCGCCATGTGCCGCGTGGGCAGCCGTTCGGGCAGCATGCCGGTGAACCGGGGCGAGGGCTCGACGCCCAGCTCCTCGTGCAGCAGACGGCGGAACGCGCAGTAGTGGCGTATCGCCTCGCTGGGGTTGCCCTCCGCGAGATGCGCCGAGACGACGGCCCGGTGGGCGCTCTCCCGCAGCGGCTCGGCGCGCACGCTCACCCAGGCCGCTTCCAGGGCCAGGGCGGGTCTGTCCTGCCGGATCAGCGCCTCGGCCAGCGTGTCGAGCGCGTGCAGCCGCAGCTGCCGCAGGCGTTCGCGCTCCACGAGGACCCACTCCTCGTCCCAGCCCGGCAGCAGGTCGTCGCCGAGCAGCGGGTCCGGCGGGGACAGGGCGTCGTGCGCCGGACCGCAGCCCCGCACCACGGCGAGCGCCGTGCGGGTGAGGAGGTGGACGTCCACCAGCAGGTCCGGGGCGATCTGGAGCGAGTCTCCGCGGCAGGCGATCAGGGGCGGCTCCGCGCGCGGCAGCTTCCACAGGGCGGTGCGCAGACTGCCCCGGGCGTGCTCCTCGGTGACCTCGGGCCACAGTGTGCCGGCGAGGACGGTGCGGGTGGCCCTCCGGCGCAGTCCCGTGAAGGCCAGGAGACGCTGGCCGTTGCGGCACGGTTCGACGGTCTCGCCGGCGAGTTCCAGCCGGAACCCGCCGAGCAACCGCAACCGGGGCGCAGACGCCAACTGGTCCTCCGTGGTGTTGCGCCGACGGCGGGCGGCGTGCGACGTGGGTCGAGGAGGCCTCCGTCACCAGTCTCGGTCCCTCACCCGGGCACGGCAACTCCTTCCGGCGGTTCCGGGTTCCCGGTCCCCGTTGGCTCAGGGGATCTCCTGCTCGGCCCAGATGATCTTTCCGTCGGCGGTGTAGCGGGCTCCCCACCGGTGGGCGAGCTGGGCCACCAGGAAGAGGCCGCGGCCCCCCTCGTCGGTGATCCGGGCGTGGCGCAGCCGGGGAGCCGTGCTGCTGGCGTCGGCGACCTCGCAGGTCAGACGCGCGTCGCAGAGCAGGCGCAGACGGATCGGCGGGGTGGCGTAGCGGACCGCGTTGGTCACCAGCTCGCTCACGATGAGTTCGGACGTCGTGGCCAGGTCGGCCAGCCCCCAGGCCTCCACCTGCCGGGTCGCGCGGGCCCGGACGTCGGCGACGGCGGCAGGGTCGGCGGGCACGTCCCAGGAGACGACGCGGTCGGGGCCCAGGGCGTGCGTGCGGGCCAGCAGCAGGGCGATGTCGTCGGACTGGGGCACGGGCACCAGCCGGCGCACCGCGGAGGCGCACAGGACGTCCAGGTCGGCGTGGGATCCGGCGAGCGCCTCGCCGAGCAGGGCCATGCCGTGTTCCATGTCCTGGTCGGCGCCGCCGATGAGGCCGTTGGTGTAGAGGCCGATCAGACTCTTCTCGGGGAGTTCGATCTCGGCGGCCTCGAAGGCCATGCCGCCGAGTCCGAGGGGCGGTCCGGCGGGCGGCTCGGGGTAGGACACGCGCCCGTCGGGGGAGACGACGACCGGGGGCGGATGCCCGGCGCGGGCCATCGTGCACCTCCGGGTGACCGGGTCGTAGACGGCGTACAGGCAGGTCGCCCCGAGGAAGCCGGTCGAGCCCTGCGGGGCGGCGGTGTCGTCGGTGCGCTCCGCGCTCAGCCGCAGGACCAGATCGTCGAGGTGGGCGAGCAGCTCGTCCGGGGGCATCTCCATGTCGGCGAGGGTCTGCACCGCGGTGCGCAGCCGTCCCATGCTGGCCGCGGCGGCGATCCCGTGCCCCACCACGTCGCCGACGACGAGACCCACGCGCGCCCCGGACAGCGGGATCACGTCGAACCAGTCGCCGCCCACCCCGTCCGTGGGGTCGGCCGGGAGGTAGGAGGAGGCCACCTCCAGCGCCGTGCCGCCGACCAGGGCGTGCGGGAGCAGACTGCGCTGCAGGGTGACGGCCGCGGTGTGCTCCCTGGTGTACCGGCGGGCGTTGTCGACGCACAGCGCCGCCCGCGCCACCAGCTCGCGGGCCAGCAGCACGTCGTCGGGCTGGAACGAGACGGGATTGAGCGACCGGACGAACGTGGCGAGGCCCAGGGCGGTGTTGCGGGCCCGCAGCGGCACGGAGATGAGGGAGTGCAGACCGAACGCCTCGATGTTCGCCGCTCTCTCGGGCTGTTCGGAGGTCCACAGCTCGTCGGCCCCGTCGAGCACCGGGATGAGGATCGGCTCGCCGTCGATGAGCAGGTTCGCGCCGTACGGCGGGGGGACGAAGTCCACGGTGTCCCCGACCCGTGCGACGGCCTCCGGGCAGCCCTCGCGCACCGAGGTCATCCCGGCCCGGCGCATCACCGGCCGGTCGGGGGGCGGCCCGGCGTCGGTCAGCCAGGTGCCGTGCCCCTCCGTGCTGAGGACGGGCTCCAGGAGGTCGACGATGACGAAGTCCGCGAAGCGCGGGACGCAGAAGTCGGCGAGTTCCTGCGCCGTCCGCATCACGTCCAACGTGGTGCCGACGCGGGTGCCCGCCTCGTTGACCAGTGACAACAGCTGACGGGCGGTCCAGCGTTCGGTGACGTCCTGGACCATGTAGCAGACCCCGGTGACGGAGCCGTCGGCGCCCTCCAGCGGGAAGAAGGACGTGGAGTAGGCGCGCCGGCGGTGGGGATCCGCCCAACTCCACCCGAGGTACTCGTGGTCGGTGACCGGGACGCCGGTCTTCAGGACCTTGCGCATGAGCTTCTCGAGGGCGACCGCCTGCAGACCGGGCAGCAGCTCGCTCAGCCGGCGGCCCAGCCGCTGTTCGCGGGGCACGCCGCCGAGGCGTTCCAGGGTGTCGTTCAGCCACACGTACCGCAGCTCCAGGTCCATCACCGCCATCCCCACCGGGGAGCGGGTCAGGAACCCGTCGAGGACGGACTGGCCGACCGCCCGCCGGTGGCTCCGCTCACGCGCCGAGACCAGGAAGCACTCCGTCTCGCCGACCCGGAAGGACGCGGACACCCGCAGGTCGGCGTCGAGGGCGCGGCGGTCGCCGTGCCGCAGGGAGACGACGCCGCTCCACCCCATGCCGGCCCGGCAGCGCTCGGCGACGGCGGCCACCCGGGCCGGGTCGCGGGGCATCGCCACGAGCTCCGCGGCCGAGCGGCCGACCACGTCCGGCGCCGCCCGGCCGAGGAGCGCCTCGGCCTGCCGCGTCCAGCCGATCACGACCCCGTCCTCGGAGAGGATCGCCGCTGCGTCGGTGGACGCGTCCAGGAGATCGCCCGGACCTGCGGGCGTCGGGGCCTCGGAAGCTTCTCGCGCAGATTCCATGGGTGCCGTCCTCCACACGACCATGGTCCTGCCAGTCCGTCCGATGCGCACGGCGCCGGGCGGGCGCGGGCCGGGCCGGACAGCCCGGCTTCCGCCCGCGCCGGACGGGGAGCAGCATGGAAGGGCGGGAGGAGGATCCGATGACATCCGAGCCCGTTCACTCCGACGGTGACGTGTACCGTCCCCGGACGCCCCCGCCCACCGGGCTGCTCGACGTGCTGAGCGTCTCCGCGATGGTCGTCGACGCCGACGGGCGCATCGTGTTCTGGACCCCGCAGGCCGAGGACCTCATCGGCTACAGCGCCCAGGAGGCGCTGGGAAAGTACGCGGCGCGGCTGTTCATCCATCCCGAGCACCTCAAGGCCGTGGCGAAGCTGTTCGCGGAGGTGCTGGAGACCGGCCGGAGCTGGGCCGGCGCCTTCCCCATCCGGCACAAGGACGGCAGCACCCGCCTGATGGAGTTCCGCAACATGCGGCTGCAGGACGATCTCGGGGACGTCTACGCCCTGGGCATCGCCGCCGACCACACCCTGCTGCAGCGCGTGGAGACCGATCTGGCCCTGTGCGAGCGGCTGATCAACCAGTCTCCGATCGGGCTGGCCCTGCTCGACCCCGACCTGCGCTACCTCCTGGTGAACCCGGCTCTCGCGACGATCGACGGCGTTCCCGCCGAGGACCACGTCGGCCGCCTCCTCAGGGACACCCTGTTGCTGCCCGACGTCGACACCATCGAGTCCGCGCTGCGTCAGGTGCTCACCACCGGCACTCCGCTGCTCGACCAGTACCACGTGGGCCGTCCGCCGTCGGACCCCGGCCACGAGCACGCCTGGTCCCTGTCGTTCTACCGGCTGGAGGACCCCGGCGGGCGGGTGCTGGGCGCGGCGGCCTCGGTGGTCGACGTCACCGAACGGCACCGCGCGGCCGCCGAGGCCGACCGGGCCCGCCGCCGCCTGGCCCTCATCGCGGAGGCCTCCACGAGGGTCGGCACCACGCTGGAGGTGAAGCGGACCGCTCTCGAACTGGCCGAGATCGCCGTCTCCCAGCTCGCCGACGTGGTCGCCGTCGACGTCCTGGACTCCGCTCTGGCCTGCCGTCGTGCACGCCGCCCGGACAACGGTCCGGAGCTGTTCCGCGCGCTCGCCCTCAAGGCGGGCCATCCCACGGTGGCGCTGCGGGCCGCCGACGCCCCGGGCGACCTCGCGGCCTACGAGGGGGACCGGCTGGTCACCCTGTGCGTGCACACCGGCCGCCCGGTCCTGGTGCAGCACGTCGGCGACCGCGACCTGCCCCGGATCGCCCGCGACGCGGAGGCCGGCGCGCTGCTGGCCCGCGCCGGCGTCCACTCGTATCTCGCGGTGCCGTTGATCGCGCACGGCGAGGTGCTCGGCGCGCTCGACCTCAAACGCACCCGCAACCCGCTGCCGTTCGACGAGGACGACGTCATCCTGGCCGCCGAGCTGGCCGGCCGGGCCGCCGTGGCCATCGACAACGCCCGCTGGTTCCAGAGCGTGCGCAACACCGCGCTCACCCTCCAGCGCAGTCTGCTGCCCGACCACGCGCCCCGGCACACCGGTCTCGAACTGGCCTCCCGCTACCAGCCCGCCCAGGCCACCAGCGAGGTCGGCGGCGACTGGTACGACGTCATCCCCCTGACCGACGACAAGACGGCGCTGGTCGTCGGGGACGTGATGGGCAACGGCATCGACGCGGCCGCCACCATGGGCCGGCTGCGGACGGCCACCTGCGCCTACGCCGATCTCGATCTGGAGCCCGCCGCCGTGCTCCAGCACCTGGACAAGATCACCTGCGATCTGGAGCACTACATCGTCACGTGTCTGTACGCCGTGTTCGACCCCGGGTCCGGGCGGTGCCTCGTGGCCAACGCCGGGCACATGCCCCCGGCGCTGGCCCGCCCCGGCCGCCGGCCCAGACTGCTCGAACTGCCCTCCGGGGCGCCGCTCGGCGTCGGCGGCGTGCCCTTCGAGGCCACCACGATGGAGCTCTCCCCCGGTGACCTGCTCGTCCTCTACACGGACGGCCTCGTGGAGACCCGGCACCATTCCATCGACGACCGGTTGGAGGTCCTGCTGAGCTTCCTGGACGAGCCGGACCGTCCGCTGGAGGAGATCTGCGACCTCCTGCTGTACGGGCTGCGCCACCCCGAGGACCACGACGACGTCGCCCTGCTCGTGGCCCGGGCCACGGTTCCCTGAGGGAACGGGAGCGGGCCCCTCACCCGGGGGCCCGGTCCGGCGGCGGGCCCGGTGCGGCGTCCGGGCCGTCCGCCATGACGAGGGAGGCGATGTGGGCGGTGACCGTGTCCAGGACGCCGGTCCAGGCCGCCTCGTCGCCGAGCACGAGGTAGTTGAGGGTCAGACCGTCGGTCATGGCCGCCAGGTAGCGGGCGAGGACGGTGACGGGAACCCGCAGTCTGAGATCCCTGCCGGCGCGGAGCTGTTCGATGAGGTGGGTGTAGGCCTCGCCGTACATCTCGTGCTGACGGCGCGCCAGGTGCTCGAATCCCGGCTGGCGCAGGGCGTACTGGGTGAGTTCGTAGGTCAGCATGTGCTCGTCGGGATGCGTGCGCACATGGTCCCAGTACGCCTGGAAGCCGGCCCGGACGGTGTCCTCCAGGGTCGCCCTGGGCCGCAGCGCCTCCTTGACCAGCGTCACGTAGTGGTCGGTGATGGTCGTGATGACGGACTCCACCAGTGCCTGCTTGGAGTCGAAGCAGTAGTGGAAGACGCTGAGGGACACGCCCGCCTCGGCGGCGATCGCCCGGGTCGTCGTCTTGGCGACGCCGTCCCGGGCCATGGCCCTGATCGCCGCTTCGGTCAGCTGCCGGCGCCGTTCGGCCGACGGCATCCGTGCCATGAGCGTGTCCTTCGCGTTCGTCCGGCGGCGGCCGTCAGCTGCTGTAGACGCCCACCTCGTGGAGCGAGTATCCCCAGTCGGTGCCGCGGCTCAGACCGTGCACCCGGACGTAGCGGGCCGGCGTGCCGGTGAAGGAGGCCGTGTCCAGGCCGCCGTCGCCCGACGAGGTGGACCAGACGGTCTGCCAGTTCGTCCCGTCGGTGGAGAGCTCGATGCGGTACGCCTTGCCGTACGCGCGCTCCCAGTCGAGGGTGACGCGCTTGACGAGGTCGGTACCGCCCAGGTCGACGCTCAGCCACTGGTCGTCGCTCCAGTCGCTGGCCCAGCGGGTGCCCGTGTCGCCGTCCACCGCCCGGCCCGGCTGGTAGCTGGTGAACGGGTTGGACTCCGACGAACTGGCCGTCGCCGCGGCCCCCTTGGCGAGATTCGTCCCTGCCTGGTGCCGCTCGGAGGCGCCCCAGGTGTCGAGGTAGGACTCGGCGCCCCGCAGGAGGTCCTTCACCACGTCCTGGCCGCCGACGCGGCGGATGTCCTCGATCCAGTCCGGGATCATGCCGACGTGGGCGGCGCCGTCGGTGTTGATGTCGAAGGTGCGCGTGCCGGTCGTCAGCCGGTCGATCACCGAGCCGCCGTCGGCGCTGCGGAACGGGTAGGTCACCTTGTCGGCGGCGTCGGCGCCGCGCGGGGCGGGGTGGTCGCCGATGCCGTTGAAGTCGGTGCCGTAGCCGTAGCCCACGCCGTACTTGTCCCGCAGCGCCTTGGTGCGCTGCGCCTCCGCGACGAACCCCTGCGAGCCGTGCATGTACTGGGCGACGAAGCCGCCGAGGCCGTAGACCCGCTCGGTCCAGTCGAGGTCCATCCAGCTGTGCGAGGAGATCACCCCGGGGTAGGACGCGGCCTGGAGGATGTCGAGCACCCGGCCGACGGCCTTGACGCTCATGTGGTCGATCTCCAGCATCATCTTGCGTTGCATCATGCCGCGCGCCGCGTACTCGCCGAGCGCGGTGAGACCGCGGGTGTTGCACTGCGCGTTCGCGTCGTAGGACGGGACGCGGGTGCCGGCGGGCAGGTCCGACTCCGCCGCGGACGCGGCGGTGCCGATGGGGTTGTCGTGCTGCGGGCCGGTACACTTCTCGGTCTGCCAGAAGGTGCCCGTCGACAGGAACTGGCCGACGTTGATGGCCGTTCCGAGGCCGCCCTCGTCGAAGCGGACGCCGCACAGCGCGTTGTCGAACTTGTGGCAGAGGAACATGCTGCGCACGCCGAGCGCGTACAGCTCGTCCAGTCCCTTGTCGATGTCGGCCTTGCTGCACTGCGCGATGTCGAGGATCTGCTTGCAGCCGAACGGCTCGGAGGTCTCGACGCCCAGGACGACGGCCAGCTTGCCCTGCTTGATGACGTCACGGGCCTGTGCGCTGTCGAGGACGATGCGGAACCAGCCCTTTCCGGCGCCGCCGTACTGCTTGTCGACATAGGCCTGCAGGTCGTAGGCCAGCTTCGCCTGCAGCCGGATCGAGGTCATCTCGTCACAACTGCGGTCCTTGAAGGGGTAGACGGAGCAGATCATGCCGTTGGTGACCAGGTCGTTGACGAGCACCCGCTGTCCGCCGCGCCAGGCCCGCTCGACCCAGGCGTAGTAGTTCGCCTGGTGGGTCATGGAGTCGTAGGCCGGCCAGTCCTTGAACGTCGGCCAGCCGACCGGGTCGTGCTTGCCGTCGCCGCCGTGGGTGATGTAGTCGAAGATCGCCAGGGTGCCGTCGGGGTAGTGCTCGGGACAGTCCTTGAGCGCGTCGGCGACGCCGGCCTCGGAGAAGACCTTGCCGCAGATCAGCCGCCCGCCGAAGGCCTCGTTGGAGAACAGGTGGTTGTGGGCGTCGACGAACCCGCGTACGTCCCCCGCGGAGTCGGTCCCGGTGAACGGTTCGCCGGTGACGCCGATCTGCGAGTCGGGGTTCGGCCTGGCCGTCGGCGTCCACCAGTCCGAACCGGCCGCCGAGCTCGGCGTGGGGCCGAGGACCGCCGCGAGCACGAGGAGGAGGAGCGAGACGACGGTGACATCTCGGCGTCTGCGGTACGGGCGTGCGGTCACGGTCACGTCCCACGTCCTTCGGTCGGGGTGAAGGCGCGGTCGACGGGAGCGTTCCGACCGCCCCTACGGTTGTCATGACCGGCGCAAGATAGTGGGACGAGGATCGCGACAGACCCGATCCGAGTCAAGAGTCCGGGACGCTTGACCTGATAACTGCGGGGCGGGGGCCAAACCCCCTCACCCGCCTGCCGGTTGCCCGGTTCCGGCCGGGCGCTCCGGCGCCGGGCGCGCGGGCCGCGACGGAGGCGCACCGGACGTGAGCAATGTCCGCGAGCAGTTTTGAACACGTTCAAGAAAGGAGTAGGGTCCACTTCCGACAGGGAGGGGACCTTCTCGTGAAGATCGTGTTGCCCGGTGGGACCGGGCAGGTGGGAACCGTGCTGCGCCGTGCGCTGACCGCGGCCGGACACGAGGTCGTGGTGCTGAGCAGGCGGCCCGCGGGCCGCGGCGAGATCGCGTGGGACGGCAGGACGCCCGGGCCCTGGACCGAGGCGGTCGACGGCAGCGATGTCGTCGTCAACCTGGCGGGCCGCAGCGTCAGTTGCCGCTACACGCCGGCCAACCTCAAGGAGATGATGGACTCGCGGGTGGACTCGGCACGGGTCGTGGGCGAGGCGATCGCCGCGGCCGCACGGCCGCCGAGGCTCTGGCTGCAGATGAGCACCGCCACCGTCTACGCGCACCGCTTCGACGCCCCCAACGACGAGGCCACCGGTGTGATCGGCGGCGCGGAGCCCGGCGTCCCGGCGTACTGGGGTTACAGCGTCGACATCGCGCGGGCCTGGGAGCGGGAACAGGAGCGGGCCGACACTCCCCTCACCCGCAAGGCGGCCCTGCGCTCGGCGATGGTGATGAGCCCGGACCGGGGCGGGGTGTTCGACGTCCTGTCGCGGCTGGCGCGGCTCGGTCTCGGCGGCCCGGTCGCGGGCGGCGCGCAGTACGTGTCGTGGATCCACGACCACGACTTCGTCCGCGCGGTCGAGTTCCTCATCGCCCGGGACGACCTCGACGGACCGGTGAACCTCGCCGCCCCCTCGCCCCTGCCGCACCGCGCCTTCATGCGTGCCCTGCGGGGCGCGTGGGGCGTCCCGGCAGGACTGCCCGCGACGAGGTGGATGGCCGGGCTCGGCGCTTTCGCCCTGCGCTCGGACACCGAGTTGCTGCTCAAGAGCCGGCGCGTCGTCCCGGGCCGGCTGCTCGACGCCGGCTTCGCCTTCGAGCACCCCGAATGGCCGCAGGCCGCCGCCGAGCTCGTACGGCGGGTGCGCGCACGCTGACGACGGGCCGCGCGGGACCGGGACCGCGCCGTCCGCGGGCGGGTGCGAGGACGGCGGGATCGCGGACGGCGCTCACGGGCCGCACGCTGCCGGTGACCCGGCGGCCGGTCGGGGCCGCGCGGACGTGCACAGGGGTCACGTCCGCGCGGTCGTGCCGCGACGCGTCAGCTCGTCGCGCGCACCGCGTCGAGGATCAGGTCGGCGACGGCCTTCGGCTGCGACACGGCCACGGCGTGCGAAGCGCCGTCGAGCTCGACGGTCGTCGCCCCGGCGCGCTTGGCGCCGAAGCGCTCCACCTCGGGGTTGATCGCCTCGTCCGCACCGGCGACCAGCGCCCAGGACGGCTTGGTCTTCCAGGCGGCCGCGGCGGCGGTCTCCTCGAACGCGGCGGCGGCCAGCGGGCGCTGCGCCGCGGCGAGGATCTTCGTGACGCCCGCGGGCACGTCGGCTGCGAACACCGACGGGAAGGCGTCCTCGGCGATGGTGACCTCGACGGCCGGCTCGCCGCCCGGCACCGGGTACGTCCACTCCTTGAGACTGCTGACCAGCGGCGAGAGCGGGAAGCGGCCCTGCAGCTCGCCGAGGCTCTCGCCCTCCTCCAGCACGTAGGCGGCGACGTAGACGAGGCCGACGACGTTCTCCGTGGCGCCGGCCACGGTGATGAGGGCGCCGCCGTAGGAGTGGCCGACGAGGATCACCGGGCCGTCGATCTGCGCGGCGACCGAGGCGACGTAGGCGGCGTCCGAGGCGAGACCGCGCAGCGGGTTGGGCGGGGCGATCACGGGAACGCCCTGGCCCTGCAGCTCGGCCATGACGCCGGCCCAGCTGCCCGCGTCGGCGAACGCGCCGTGGACCAGGACGACGGTGGGGGTGGTGGTCATGAGGGTGCTCTCTCCTGGAGTCTCAGACGTGCAGGGCGTCGCGCAGGGTGCCGACGGCCAGGGTGATGGCGGCCTCGGCGGCATAGGTCGGGCGCAGGGCGTTCAGCATCACGAAGTCGTGGATGATCCCCTGGAACCGCACCGCGGTGACCGGGACGCCGGCCGCACGCAGCTTGTTCGCGTACGCCTCGCCCTCGTCGCGCAGCACGTCGGCCTCACCGGTGATGACCAGCGCCGGCGGGAGGTCCTCGAGCTGCTCGGCGGTGGCGCGCAGCGGGGAGGCGGTGATCTGGGCGCGCTCGGCCTCGTCGGTCGTGTACTGGTCCCAGAACCACTGCATGCCGTCGCGGCGCAGGAAGTAGCCCTCCGCGAACTGGCGGTAGGAGCCGGTGTCGAAGCTCGCGTCGGTCACCGGGTAGAACAGCACCTGCTGGACCAGCGGGACGCCGCCGCGCTCCTTGGCCATCAGGGTGAGGGCGGCTGCCATGTTTCCGCCGACGGAGTCGCCGGCCACGGCCAGCCGGCCCCCGTCGAGTCCCTTGGAGGCGCCCTGCTCGACGATCCACCGGGCGACCGTGAAGTTCTGCTCGATGGCGACCGGGTAGCGCGCCTCGGGCGAGAGGTCGTACTCGGGGAAGACGACCGCGGCGTCCGCGCCGACGGCGAGCTCGCGCACCAGCCGGTCGTGGGTGTGGGCGTTGCCGAACACCCAGCCCGCGCCGTGGATGTACAGGATCACCGGCAGGACGCCCTCGGCGCCGGCCGGCTTGACGATCCGGGCGCGGACACTGCCCGTGGGACCCCCGGAGACGGTGATCCACTCCTCGTCGACCTCGGGCTTGTGGACCTCGCCGGACTGGACCTCGTCGACGGCCTTGCGACCCTCCGCCGGAGGCAGGTCGAAGAGGTACGGCGGGTTGGCGGTCGCCTCGGCGAACGCCGCGGCCTCCGGTTCGAGCACCGGCGTGACCGGCTCGACGACGTCGGACATGGCATCTCCAGCTGTTCTCGGTGTGCGCTGTCTTGCCCCGCCACGCTAAATCTGCCACGCCACCTGATTTTGTCCACCCGTGCACGGTCGGTGTTCCGACAGTGCACAGATGGGGATCAGATGAGATCAGACGCGATCGGATGAGATCACGCGAAGATCACGGGGCGCATCTCCGGACATGACTCTTCACGTTCCGTCCATCAGGTGGCCGGAACGTCGTCACCTCTCGGAGCACCCTCCGAAGTGCGCGGACTTCCCGGCGCCCCCTGAGAACACGCTTCTCGGACGGCGACGGGAAAGAAGCCGCCGGGGATTTCGATCGCATCACGCGGCCGCGCCCGCAAAACGCCGATCATCGACGCGATCCGGAAACTCCGCACGGTCCGCACGGTCCGGCCGCCCCCCATCGAGAACGGCCGGAGATTGCGGCTTTCCGCTTCCGGGACACGGCTGAAAACCCCGGCCGGCGGCTGCCAGCGCGGGCGGGCCGCGGACGCGGGGCGGCGGCTCAGCCCGGCACGGGACGCGTGGCGCGCCCCGCGGTGTCCCGCCATTCGCGCGGGGACATGCCGTAGGCGGCCCGGAAGACCCGGCTGAAGTGCGTGGCGCTCAGGAACCCCCACCGGCCGGCCACCGCCGCGATGGTCCTGCTTCCCCGGCCGTGCCGCCTCAGGTCGCGCCGGCATTCCTCCAGACGGCGGCGCAGGATCCACCGGCTCACGGTGGCGCCCTCGTCCTTGAACAGCTTGTGCAGATAGCGCACGGAGATGTGGTGGGCCCGCGCGATGCCCTCCGGGCACAGGTCCGGCTCCGTCAGGTGCAGTTCGACGTACTCCAGGATCCTGGCCAGCACCGGCGGCTGCGCGCCCGGAGTCTCCGGCGCACCCGTGCCCAACTGCTCGGCGGCGAGCGTCGACAGCAGGTTCACCGCGTTCCAGGCGAGCATCTCGCCGACCGGCGGCCGGGCCTCGGCCGCCGCCCTGGCGAGGTCCGACAGCAGCGGCGACAGCAGGGCGCCGAGCCGGGACGCGCGGGCGACGGGCGTGCGGACGATCCTGCGCACGTCGGGCTCCGCCAGGTCCAGCAGCGCGGCCGGGACGAGGAAGACCGTCGCGCGGAACGGCTCGCGGAACGCGAGGGCGGGGGCCCGACGGACGTCGTAGAAACAGACGTCCCCGGGCGCCAGCCACAGGCCGGCGGACTCGGCGGACTGGCCGGGGTCGACGGATCTGACGGGCTCGGTGAATTCGGCCGGTCTCGGGGCGCGCAGGGCGGGTCGGCCGACGGCTCCGACTCCGCGCAGACCGACGAAGAGGTACTCGCCGCCCTCACGGGCGAGCAGCCGGTGCGCCGCGTCCGGCGTCCCCTCGCCGGGCAGCCGGGCGGGCGACTCCTCGTCCCGCACGATGTCGACGCCGAGGGGCGTCCGGCTCGTGCGCCGGTCGAAGGCGCTGGGAGTGTCACAGGTGCTGGAACTGATGGTGGGCATCTTCCGCCGTTGCCTCCGGGGGACCGTCGCTCATGTCGTTCGGACCGTAGGTCGGCGGGTGTGCAAAAAGAGTGACAACGAAGTGAAAGCGTTTCACACACCGTCGGGCAGGTCCCCCGTGCCGGCGAGCTCCGCGGCGAACGCCCGCACGAGCTCGTGGAGGGCGTACCGGCCCGGGGCGTGCTCGGTGAGGAAGTACGCGTCGGCGAGGGCCGCGAGGAGCAGCCTGGTTCGGCGCACCGGCAGCCCGGCGAGCGCCGCGCCCGCCGCCGGGGTGAGGTCCCCGTCGCCGTGTCGCGGCAGCAGACGCAACAGCCGTGCGGCGTCGGGCGCCAGCGGCCGGTAGGAGTCCAGGAAGGCCGCGCGAACGACGGGAAGGGCGTCCAAGGTGCCGTGCGCCGCGCGCAGTTCGCCGGCGAGGGCGGCGAGCGGGAAGTCCCGTCGGCCGGCGGCACGCGCGGCGACGGCGGCCAGCGCCAGGGGGAGCCGGCCGCACCGGGCGACGATCTCGTCGACGGCTCCGGGCTCGGTTTGCGACCGCTGCACGCCGATCCGCGCGACGAGCGACGCGCGCGCGTCCTCGGTGCAGAGCGGTGCCAGGGACAGCGCCCGTGCCCCGGAGGCGACCAGCCCCGGAAGGGCCCGACGGCTGGTGACCAGCGCCAGACAGCCCGGTGCGGCCGGGAGCAGCGCACGCGCCTGCTCGGTGTCGGCGGCGTCGTCCAGGACCACGAGGACGCGTCGGCCCACGAGCAGCGTGCGGTACAGGCCGGCCAGGCCGTCCACGCCGTACGGCATGCGCGACGGGGGGACCCCGAGCGCCGCCAGCAGCGCGCGCAGCGCCTCGGCGGGATCCACGGCGGGCCCAGCCCGATCGAAGCCGCGCAACGGGACGTACAGCTGCCCGTCCGGGAAACGATCGGCGATCCTGTGCGCCCACCTCAGGACGAGGGCGCTCTTGCCGACGCCGGCCATGCCGCCCACCGACACGACCGCCGCGCCCGAACCGACGACGCCGTCCAGCCACTCCGACTCGGCCGCTCGCCCCACGAACGAGGCGAGCGCCGGAGGCAACTGGGCGGGCCGTACCGAGCCCGCGAGCCCCACGGCAAGGCCACCGACGCCTCCCTCCGCACCGGCGGCCCCGCCGAACCCGGCGACCGCGGGACAGGGGACGGCCGGGCGGGCGGGCGCGGAGACCGAGGGGCCGGAGCCGGCATGGCCGACGACACCTGCGGCAGGCGCGCGGGGGCCGAGGGGAACGGGGGGCGCGAGAGGGGAGGCGGGCGCAGCGGCAGGCGCCGACGCCAAGCGGGGACGCGTGGGGCCCGGCTGGATCTGGTCGGCGTGGGCGAAGTCGCGGTGGGTGACGGCGCGGTGGGTGACGTCCGGGTGGGCGCGGCGGGCGTGCGCGACTCGGGGGTCGGCGTCGTCCGGCACGGCGGCACCCCGCCCGTCGTCGCCTCCCGGCCGGGAAGAGCGGCCGAAGGCGACGGGGCCCAGGGCGGCGGCCCCGGAAGCCGGGAAAGTCGGGGAGGCCGGGAAAGCCGGGGAAGAAGCCGCGGGGCGCGAGGCGGCGAGTCGCGGGATCCCGGCCTCGCGGCCCCCTGGGCCGCCCGAACCGTCGATCCCGCGATCGGCGTCCCCGGCCACCGTGGCCGTGCGACCGACCCCGTCCCCCTGCCCGGGCTCGGGCTCGAGCTCGGGCTCGGAGCGGGCTCCGTACCCAGGTCCGGCAGCCTCACGTTCCGGTTCCGGTTCCGGTCCCGGTCCCGGTCCCGGGCCGTCGCTGTTGCCGTAGCCGTTGGCGTTGGCGTTGGCGTTGGCGTTGGCGTTGGCGCAACGGTCGTCGCCTTCTGGCGTGGCAGCCGTTCTCGCCCCGGCGGGCCCGGGATCGCGCCGTTCCACGATCTCGGCCGGCCGGCCCAGGGTCACCGTGGGGCCGGACCTCAGTGGGCCCACCTCCTGGCGCAGCACCCGGGTGTGCGCGGCCGTCAGCTCGGGGCCGGGGGCGACGTTCAGGTCGCGGGTGAGGCGCCGGCGGACGTCGTCGTAGGCTCCGAGTGCCTCCGCCTGCAGGCCGCAGGCGGCCAGGGCCAGCACGAGCCGGGCGTGCAGCGGCTCGTCGAGCGGGTCGTGTGCGGCGGCCCGGCGCAGAGCGGGCAGCACCTGCTCGGCGCGGCCGCACAGCAGGGCCGCGTCGGCCGCCAGCCGCGTGGTGTCCAGGAGTTCTCGTCGCAGCGCCGTGAAGTGGACGTGGGCGCGCACCGACTCGGGGATCCCCATCGCCACCGGCCCACGCCACTCCCCCAGCGCCAGGACGAGATGTCGGGCCGCCGTCTCGGCGCGTCCGGTGGCCGCCGCCCGCTTGCCGCGCCGGGTCAGATCGCGGAAGCGCAGCAGATCGACCTCGTCGGTGTCCGCCTTCAGCAGGTAGCCGCCGGTGCGCCGCAGCAGGCGCCGGCCGGGGGCGCGGGGCGCCAGCCCGGGTTCCAGCAGCCGTCGCAGTGCGCCGACGTAACGCCGCACCACGTTCGGCGCGCTGACGGGCGGCCGCTCGCCCCACAGCACGTCGAGGATCTCGCCGGGCGGCACGGGGCGACCCGACTGCGCCAAGAGCAGCGCGAGCAGGGCACGTTGCTGGGGAAAGCCGGGGTCGAGCTCCCGTTCGCCCCGCCACACCCGTACGGGCCCCAGCACCGCGAACCGCGTCGCCTCGTCCGTGTCCCCGGCCTGCCGGGGCGTGGTGTCAGCCGGCACCGGCGTGGCCGTCCCGTGCGGTCAGCAGGGCCTCGACCCGCTCGGCGTCGGGGTGCCCGAGGCTCCTCAGGAGGATGAGCGCCTCCTGCCAGGCGACGCGCGCGCCCTCGTGGTCGCCGGTGGCGACGTGGGTCTCGCCGACCCGGACGAGGATGTCCGCCTCCAGGTAGGGCACGCCCAGGTCATGCAGCAGGGCGAGGGCGTTGCGATAGCCGAGGAGGGCGTGCGGATGGCGGCCGAGGCGGTGGTGGGCGTAGGCGATGCTGTCCCAGGTGGCGGCCTGGCCGTAGCGGTCGCCGAGTTCCTGGAGCATGGCGAGCGCCTCGAAGCAGTGCTCCAGGGCCTGCCGGTACTCACCGAGCAGGGCGTGGTACCAGCCGACGGAGTTCAGGACGCTGGCCTGCGCGGCGCGGTCGCCCCGGGCCCGGAACAGGCCGAGGGCGAGCTGGTTGTGGCGCAGGGCGCCGGGCAGGTCCCCGCGTTGCTCGCACTGCCAGCCGAGGCTGCGGTGCGTATGGGCGCGGCCGGCGTCGTCGCCCAGGTCGGTGAAGAGGGACAGGGCCTGTTCCAGGCGGGGGACGGACCGTGTGTGCAGTCCGAGCCGGCCTTCCACCCGGGCCAGCCCGCGCAGGCCTCGGGCCTCCAGCACGGGGTCGGCGATGCGCCGGGCGGCGTCGAGCGCGGTGCGCTGCACGGCCAGTCCGTCGTGCCAGTGCCCGCGCCGGTCGAAGAACGGCTCCAGGGACCAGGCCAGTTGGCAGGCGAGACGTTCCTGCGCGGGGTGCCCGGACGCGGCGGCCGCGTCGACGACGGCGAGCAGCACCGTGTGTTCGGCGGTGAGCCAGGCCAGGGCCCGGTCGTCGTCGGCGAGGGGCTCGGGGTGCACGCCGTCGGGCGCGGGGGGCGGGGGCAGCGGGTCGGCGTTGGGGGCGAGGAGCCGGTCGGCTGCGTGGGCGGTGTGCAGGTAGTGGTGGTAGAGGCGGTCGAGCGCCGCGCGCCGGTCGGCCCCTGTGTGCTGTTCGTGGACGAGTTCGCCGGCGTGGGCGCGCAACAGGTCGTGGAGGGCGTAGCGGGCGGGCGTGGGTTCGGCGACGAGGTGCAGAGCGGTGAGTTCGGCCAGCAGCGGACGGGTCCGCCGGACGGCCAGGCCTGCCAGGGCGGCGGCGGCCGGGAGGGTGAAGTCGGGGCCGGGATGCAGCGCGAGCAGCCGGAACAGCCGGGCCGCCTCGGCCGAGACCGCGCGCGAGGACCAGGAGAAGACGGTGCCGACGTCCACGGTGGCGTCGCCGCGGGCGAAGGCGTCGAGGCTGCCGTGGGCCTCGTGCAGTTCGGCGGCGACGGCGGAGAGCGAGAAGTGGGGGTGGACGGCGGCGCGGGCGGCGACACAGGCGAGGGCGAGGGGCAGCCCGGCGCACAGTTCGCTGATCTCGTCGGCCGCTTCCGGTTCGGCGGCCACCCGCTCGGCTCCCAGCCGGCGGACCAGGAAGGCCCGCGCCTGGCCGGCGTCGAAGGGACGCAGGGTCAGGGAGTGGGCACCGTGTGCGGCGACGAGCCCCGACAGTTCGTCGCGGCTCGTGACGATGGCGAGACAGCCCGGCGAGCCGGGCAGCAGCGGCTCCACCTGGTCGGTGTCGCGCGCGTTGTCCAGCACGACGAGGACCTTCCGGCCGGTCAGCACACTGCGGTAGAGGGCGCTCTGCGCGTCCACTCCGTGCGGGACGCGTTCGGGCGGCACTCCGAGCGCGTCCAGGAACCCCCGGACCGCCTCGCCGGGTTCCATGACGGCGCCGGACGGGTCGAAGCCGCGCAGGTTGACGTAGAGCCGGCCGTCCGGGAAGCGGTCGGCGATCCGGTGCGCCCAGTGCACGGCCAGGGAGGTCTTCCCGACGCCCGCCATGCCGCCGATGGCGCTGATCACCACGGTCCCGGGCCGGGACGCGCCCGCGTCGAGCAGCCCGAGAACCTCGTCGAGTTCCGTCCGCCGCCCGGTGAACGCCGGTATGTCGTGGGGCAGTTGGGAGGGCACGGCGAGGACGCGCGGAGGTGCGTCCGAGGCGTCGGGAGCGTCCGAGGCGTCCGAGGCGTCCGAGGCGTCCGAGGCGTCCGGAAGGACGACGGGGCCCTGTGGTCCCATCGTTTCCTTCAGGCCCGTCGCGTCCTGCGGGCCCTTCGCGTCCTGTGAACCCTTCGTGCCCGTCCCGCCGGCCGTGAACTGCGGGTTCTGCGGGTTCTGCGAGTTCTGCGAGTTCTGCGGGTCGTCGGCCGGCGCCGGCGAGGGGTCGCGCAGGACGGCGTCGCGTGCCTCGCGCAGTTCCGCGCCCGGGTCGATCCCCAGCCCCTCGGCCAACCGCGCCCGTACGGACTCGTACGCCCTGAGCGCCTCCGACCGGCGCCCCGCCGCCCCCAGCGCGAGGACCAGTCCGGCCTGCAGGGGTTCGTCCAGCGGATGCCGGGCGGCGGCCTGCCGCAGTTCGGGCAGGACGGCCTCCGGCGTCCCGGCACGCGACGCGGCGTCGGCCGCTTCCCGCACCGCGGCGAGCCGCTCACGGTCCACCGAGGCGAAGACCGCGTGCGCGCGGATCCGCTCGGGGATGCCCACGGCGACCGGGCCACGCCACAACGCGAGCGCCTCGGTGAGGAGTTGCAGCGCCTCCTCGGGCGCCCGCCGGGATATCCGGTTCGCTTCGTCGCGCAGCGCGCGGAACCTCAGCAGATCCGAGGAGTCACCGTCCGTCACCAACCGGTAGCCGCCGGCGTCCCGCACCAGCCAGCGGCCCTCCGCGCGGGCGGCGAGGCCGGGCTCCAGCATCCGGCGCAGCGAACCGACATGGCGCCGGACGACGTTGACCGCGCTGCGCGGCGGATCCGCCCCCCAGAGGACCTCGACGATCTCGCTCACGGCGATCGGCTGCCCCGCCCCGACCAGCAGCAGGGCCACGAACGCGCGCTCCTGCGGCCCCGCGAGGTCCAGTAGGGCGTCCCCCCGGCGCACCCGTACGTCCCCCAGGACAGCGAACCGCACCGGCTCCAGCGGCACGTCGTCCTCCCCTTCGGCTCGTCCTCCCCGCCCTCGACCCTACGCCAGAGGATGGATTACCCAGAGTTACGGCCGCGGGGTTCCCACTGTTCAGCGCCGTGCCGTGGCGGAGCCCGCCCGCGCCCGCCGTGCGCCGGACGGCTGCCCGGGGTCCGGGACGGCTCTCTCCCGGACTCCGGGCAGCGCGGCCCGGCGGGTGTCAGCAGAGGCGGCCGGTGTAGTGGGCGCCCTGGATCCTGGCGGCGGAGCCCAGCCAGGTCCTGCCCGGTCCGACGCACCACTCGTAGTCGGGCGCGTGGGCCACCTCGACCTTGACGACCACCCGTGAGCCGTCGGACGTGCAGTGGTTGTAGAAGGCGTCGGAACCGGTCTCGTAGAAACCGCAGGGATTGGCGGCCGCGGGGCCCGCTGTCGCGGTCACCGCGCCCAGGGAGGCGAACACGAGGGCGGCGGAACCGATGATGCCGAGCACCGTACGACGAACACGCACAGCGGAACTCCTTGCCGGATGGGCATGGGGATGGGGGACCTGGGCCGGGCCCGGGACCGGAAAGGTCCGGGTCCGCCGGTCGGCGGGTTGCCTGCACCAGGATCGTCGCGGGCCCGCCGAGCTGACCGGACGTCACGCCCCCCTCACTCCGCGAAACGTTTCTCTGCTACGCCGTCGGAGTGATCCTCTTCGCGGCGGGGAGTCGACGGCCCTCCCCCTGGGCAAGGCGGCCGGGTTCACCCGGCTGACCGCCCCGAGTGGTGGCGGGGCGCGGCCTGACTGACGGTGGATCACGTCAGGCCGGGTCAGGTGAGCTGACGAGGTGTCGGCTGCCCGGTCGTGACGGAAGGACCATCAGATGCGTTCTGCTCGCATGATCCTGGCCACCGCGGCCGCGACGGCCGCTCTCGCGGTGGGCGCTCCCGGCGCCCACGCGGCCGACGGGGGCCGGGACCACGACGGCTCGTCCCACAGCAGGGAGGACCACTCCTCCACCGGCAAGGGCGACGACGCCTGGGCCGGCAAGCACGACAAGGAGGACCACGACGCACCCCACGGCGGGATGCACACCGGCGGCGGCGCGCTGACCGCGCTCGGCCAGGGCGGCGACCGCGACGGCTCCGCCGCCAAGGACCCCCGCTTCGACCCCGAGACCTACAAGGACCAGGACTGGCAGAAGGAGCAGGACGGCGGCGGCGAACACGGCCAGGAGGACCACGGCCGCCAGGACGCCTCCGCCGGCCAGGACGACAACTCCTGGAACGGCGGACACCAGGAGGACGCCGACGGCTGGAAGGGCGAGCACGACAAGCCCAACGGCGGCATGCACACCGGCGGCGGCGCCCTCGCCGGGCCCTCCCTCACCGCCGGCGGACTCGGCATCCTCGCCGTCGCCGGCACCGGCCTCTACGCCCTGCGCCGCAAGAAGACGGTGGGGGGTGTGGCCTGACCATGCCTGACGCGATAGCCGCCGCGGCCGTCACGCACCTCCGCGTGGCGGCCCGGCCGGCTCTCGGCCCGCCCGGCCCCTCCGGTCGCCCGGCGCGCTCCGTGCGCGAGCCGCTCCCGGACGGGTCGCCGGGCGGGTCCCCGCCGCCTCTGTCGGCGCCCCCCTCTGCGCCCGTACACTGACAAATCGTAGATGTGCGGGCGCAGTTGACCGGGGGGAGCCGCCATGTCGGGGGACCAGTACGACAGATACGACCACACCGTCCAGGCCCCGCCGATGCCGACGGCGCCGCCGCCGGCTCCGGCGGACGGAGTACGGGCCGTCGCGGTGGCCGTGCTCAACCTCAGCGGGCTGGGCCTGGGGTACGCGCTGGTGCGCCAGTGGGTCCTGACGGCGCTGTGCCTGGTGGCCACCGCCGCGCTGCTCGTCGTGGCGCTGCCGGCCGATCCGGACGGCGTCCCGGCCCTCGCGCTCGTCCTGTACGTCGCGTTCCTCGCCGCGGCGGCGGCGCACGGCGCGCGCGTGGGCCTGCGCACCCGGCTCTCGGGGCTTCGCCGCGCACCGCTCGCGCTCGGGCTCGGGCTGCTCCTGCTCATGGCGCCGGCCGGCGGCGTCGTGCTGTACGACGGCGCGCGGGACGAGGCGACGCAGCAGATGCTCCTCGACCGGCTCGACGAGGCCGACCGTCTGGTGGAAACCGCGGGCGCGAAGCCGTTCGACACGGCCCGGTCCGACTACGACAGAGCGCTGTCGGTCTACTCCGGTCTGCGGTCGGACCACCCGGGCTCGCGGGCGGCACAGCGGGTGCCGGCCCGGATGAAGACCTTCTACACGACGGTCGGCGCACCCTTCGCGCGGGGCGACTACTGCGCGGCGGCGGCGCCTCTGAAGTATCTGCGCACGGTCCCCAAGAGCCTGCCGGGGACGGAGCTCGGGGAGCTGACGTCCTGGCCCGACGACCGGCTGGCCACTTCGCTGTACGCGTGCGCGTCGGCGGCGCTCACGGCCGGCGAGGCCACCTGGGCGTCGCAGTTCGGGGATCTGCTCGCCACGTTCCCCGGGTCCGCGCAGGCCGGGAAGGTCGAGCCGGCCGTGGCCGCCGCCGTCGTCCGCACGGAGAAGGGCCTGAGCGGGGCGGACCCCTGCTCGGCGGTCGAGCGGCTGCGCACGCTGGGAACCCAGATCGACGGCTTGACGGCCGGACGCGAGGGCGTCGGCGACGCCCTCGCCAAGGACTCCGGGCGGGCCGCGGGGAGCGCCGACGCGGGTGCCTACACCTGCGGCGTGGACCAGTACCGGGACGGCGACTTCGACGCGGCGCAGAAGACCCTGACGGACTACGCCTCCGCCCACAAGACCGCCAAGAACACGCCCGTGGCGACGAAGATCGCGATAGCGGCGGAGATCGCCCAGACCGTGCCGGCCGCCGGCAAGACCCTGCCGACCACCCGCTCGGGCGGCAGCATCTCGGTGACGGTGCAGAACGACAGCCCCGACGAGATCACCGTCCTTTACACGGGCCCGGTCACCGGGAGTTTCACCCTCAAGGCATGCGGCAGTTGCAGGGGGTACTCCCTGGGCAGCACCCTCAACCCGGGTTTCAAGCCGTGCGGCGACAGTGGGAAGAACTATCCGCAGCGCACGATCAGCCTGCCGGTCGGCACCACGTACTTCCTGCACAAGCCGATGGGCGACAGCCTGGCCACGCCTGCCTCGGACACCGCCGAGCTGCAGTCGGGCTATGTCTACACGGAATGCGCCTACACCACGCAGCGCCTGGGATCGGGTCTCTGAACAAGGGGTGAAAAAACGGGGAATTACGGCTGCTGAAAAACCGTCACCCCGTGAATGCATGCTCCGTGGGGCGCACCTGACGGGTGATAAGGTGCGCCGGAATTCTCTTGTGCACGCCCCACACGAAAGCCTTGAGACAACGAAATGAACGACATAATGGCGGACGCCTCCCTCGATTCCTTCGTCCCGGGCGGCAGCCGCCGGCACCGCAGACCCGGCCGGAGCGGCGCCGGTCTGCGCCGGGCGATCGTGCTCGCACTCGCCGTCCCCCTCACCTCGGCGGCCCTGGCCGCCCCCTCGGCGTTCGCCGCGGGCAAGGGCGTCGGGACGACGGCCAAGGACACCGCGCCGGGTCAGGGCCTCGACGCCGACGACCAGCAGATGGTCACGAACCTGGAAACCCGGGTGTTGGACCAGCGGCTGGGCGGGAACGTCAGCGGCGTGGTCCTCGACTCCGCGTCCGACCGGACGCTGTGGGACCACAACGGCGCGACCGCGCTGATGCCGGCGTCCAACACCAAGCTCGCCACCGCGACCGCCGCCCTGACGGTGCTGGGTCCGGAGCACCGGTTCACCACGAAGGTCGTCTACGGCGACGGCACGCTGACCCTCGTCGGAGGCGGCGACCGGACGCTGACGAGCGCCGACCTCGCCGAGATGGCGAGCACCGCGGTCGCGGGCCTGAAGGCGGCGGGGCTGACCTCGGTGAAGGTGGCCGTGGACGACAGCCTGTTCCCCGAGCCGAGCCTGGCCAACGGGTGGAACACCGGCTACTACCCCGACTCGGTGGCCCCGGTGCGCGCGCTCGTCGTCGACGGACGTCACGTGGAGGACACGTCGCTCGACGCCGGGCAGCTCTTCGCGCAGAAGCTGACCGCGGCCGGGGTGGGCGTCGACGGCGCCGTCACCCGCGCGACGGCGAGCCCCGGCGACGCACCCGTGGCACAGCACTGGTCGGCCGCGCTGTCGGACATCGTCCACAAGATGATCAAGGTCAGCGACAACGACATCGCCGAGACCCTGCTGCGGGCGACCGCTCTGGGCGCGGGCCGCCCGGCAACCTTCGAGGGCGGCACGGAGGTCGTGCGCGAGGTGCTGAGCCTGCGGTACGGGGTGTCCCTCGACCACTTCGAGATCTACGACGGCAGCGGCCTCTCGCGCGCGAACCGCATTCCGGCCGCCACCCTCGCGGAGATTCTCGAACTGCTGACGGAGCCCCGCTACGCCCGCACCCTCGGCTCCATCCTCGACGGGCTGCCCGTCGCCGGCGAGGCGGGCAGTACCCTCGGCCCGGAGTGGGGCCGGTTCGACGACGTGAACTCCAAGTGCGCCGTCGGCAAGGTGCGCGCGAAGACCGGCACCCTCACCGGGGCCATCGCCCTGAGCGGTCTGACGCAGGGCAAGGACGGCAAGTGGAAGGTCTTCTCGTTCGTCGAGAACGGCTCCACGGCCGACGCGAACGCCATCAAGGACGCCATGGACGGCCTCGCGGCGACCGTCAACGGCTGCTGGGCCTGAGACCGGCCGGGCGCACAGGGCAGCGGCAGTACGCGGACGGGCCGGCTCCAGCGGAGCCGGCCCGTCGGCGTCCGCGGTCCACTTCACTCCACGCCACTCCACGCCACTCCACGCCACTCCACGCCACTGTGACCCATACCACAAGGGAACGGTGCCGTTTCGATGACGTCGAGGGCTACGCTGGCCATGAAGTGAACGAAACCGTTTCGTTCCTAAGAGGCGTCCGCCCCCACCGCATGGAGAACGACAGCCATGGCCTCCGTACTCATCGTGAACGACCAGCCCCTCCAACGCCTCGGCCTGCGCATGCTGCTGGCCGCCGAGCCCGATCTGACCGTCCTGGGCGACACCGCCGACGCAGCCGAAGCGGTCCGCCTGAGCGCCGCGCTGCGGCCCGACGTCGTCCTGATGGGAGGCCGCCGTCCCCGGCACGAGGACGTCGGGACCATCCGCCGCATCGCCCGGCCCTCGCACCTCACGGCGGTCGGCCGACCCGCCGCGGCGGCGGCCGGACCCCCGCCGCGGGTGCTGGTCCTGACCTCCACCGGCGACCAGGGATACGCCTACGCGGCCCTGCGCGCGGGCGCCGGCGGATTCCTCCTGGAGACCGCCACCTCCGCCGAACTGACCGCGGCCGTCCGGGTCGTGGCCGTCGGAGACGCCGCCATCACCCCCGAGCTGACCCGCGTGCTCATCGACACCGTCCGCCACGACCGCACCCCCCGGCCCGGCGAGCGGGCGATCGGACCCGGCGCCTTCACCCAGCGCGAACGCGACGTCCTGGTGGCCGTCGCCTCGGGCTGGTCCAACGCCGAGATCGCCGCCCGCCTGTCCATCGCCCCGACCACCGTCAAGTCCCACGTCAGCCACATCCTGGCCAAGATCGGCGCCCGCGCGCGGGTCCAGGCGGTCGCCTTCGCCTACGAGTACGGCCTGGTGCACCCGGCGGCCTGAGAGCGACGCCGTCCTGCCACGACACGGCCCCGCGCCTCGCGGGCGGGGTCGTGTCGCTGGGGCGCGCCCGCTAGTCGCGAGCGCGCTGGTGGACGCGGGCGAGCAGCAGGTTCGGGTCCTTCCGGGTGAAGTACGCCGCGCTGGTCACGTACACGGTCCGGCCGCGGACGGCCACGGAGGTGGGGTTGGACAGCCCGTCGCCGGGGGTGAGAACGACACGGTGGGTGCCGTCCGGGCGGACCAGCGCGACCTCGCTGCCGCCGGTCATGGCGGCGAGCGCGGTGTCGCGGTGCCGCTCGACGAAGTCGAAGTCGTCGAGCGCGTAGAGACCGGTCGCCCGGGTCTCGATCGCGCCGGCGGACCCGTTCTCGCGCACGGGGACGCGCAGCAGCGTCCCGGCGTTGGTGTTGGACACCCACACGGCGCCGCGGTGGAACCGGAGCCCGTTGGCGCCGACCTTGGCCGCGGGCCTCGGGTTGCGCGGCTCCAGCGCGGCTCCCGTGGCCCACGCAGTGGGTGCGCCCCCGGCGCGTGGGACGCGCCAGACGGTGCCCAGCACCGAGTCGGCGGCGTAGAGCACGCCCCGCCGCTCGTCGAGGGCGAGACCGTTGGGGAAGCCGGTCGGCGGTAGCTGGGCGATCTGCCGGGGCGTGCCGCCGTGGGCGGGGACGCGCCAGACGCCGGTCGCGGCGGTGCCCGTGGCGTAGTTGACGAAGAGGGTGCCGTCCTGCGCCCGGGCGATGCCGAGGACCACGGCCGAGCCGACGACGGGCGTGTGCGGGTTCGCCACCTCGGGCAGCGTCGCGAGGACCCTGGTCCGGCCCTGCCGGGTGACGTTGAGGACCTGCCGGGCGTTGGACAACGTCAGGTCGGCGGAGCCGTCCGGTTCCAGCGCGATGTTCTCCGGTGACTCTCCCCGGGCGAACTGGAGGTGAGCGACGACGTGAGGATCCGAGACGGTCGCCTCGCCTCCTGTGGCGGGCGCCGCGGCGAGCAGGCCGGCGGCGACGGCGACGGCGGTGACGACCGCCGGACGGTGGACTCGGGGCATGGGAGCCTTCCTTGTGGGGAAGTCGGAATCGCCGCTGTGCGGCGGTCGGACGACCATCTCGTCGCACCGGCCGCGGCGGCGGCAGTCGTGGCCGGGAGATCGCCCGCGTGGCCCAGGGCATGGACCCGCCTGCCGCTCACGTGGGTGAGAGGCATGCAGCAGACTGTGCCGTGAGACCGACACCCCTCCAGAAGGAAGCACAGCGTGATCATCTTCGGCACCAAGGGATACCTCTACCAGCTGGCGATACTGACACTGGTGTGCGGCCGTTGCGGCAACCCCGCCGCCCACACCCTCAGGAAGCGGGTCACGAAGTTCACGCTGTTCTTCGTGCCGCTGTTCCCGATCTCGACGAAGTACGCCACGCAGTGCACCTTCTGCGGCGCGGAGCAGAAGGTGACCAAGGAGCAGGCGGATCAGCTGCTGGCGCAGGGTGCGGGCGCGGGCCAGCCGTACGGCCAGCCGCAGCAGCAGCCGTACCAGCACTGACGGAGGACACGGGGGACGCCCCTCACCCGGGGAGTCCGGCCCGGTCGCAGGCGGCCCGGAGCTGAGGGGTGCAGATACGGGCGACCGTGTAGGCGCCGTGGTCGACCAGGACGCGCGCGATGTCGTCGACCGTCACCGCGTCCGCGGTGAGCAGGACCGAGGGGATGCGGGCGGTGGTGGGACTGTCGGTGGTCGTGGTGGCCCTGTCGCCGGGATCCTCGCCCTTGCCGACGGAGACCGCCATGGCGGCCACGGCGGCCGCCTCGTCCTTGAACGGCTTGTACACCGTCATGAACTGCTCGCCCTTGACGATGCGCCGCACGGCGTCGAGGTCGGCGTCCTGGCCGGTGACGGGCGGGAAGTTCGTGACGCCGGCGCTCTTGAGGGCGGCGACGACGCCGGCCGCGATGGAGTCGTTGGCCGCGAGGACCCCGCCGATCCGGTTCGGGCCGAGGGCCGCGATGGCGGCGGACATGTTGGCCTGGGCGTTCTGGGTGCTCCAGTCGAGGGTGTCGTAGGACCTGGCGATCTTCACCTGGCCGCTGAGGACGGACAGGGCGCCCTTCTTGTACTGGGCCGCGTTGGGGCTGGCCGGGTCGCCGTTCATCATGACGACGTCGGCTCCCCCGGCCCGCTGTTTCATGCCCTTGAGCAGCGCCTCGCCCTGGAGCCGGCCGATGTGCAGGGCGTCGAAGCCGACGTAGCCGGTGACCGGGCCTTCGGCGAGGCGGTCGTAGGCGATGACCTTCACCCCCGCCCGGTGCGCCTCCTGCACCGAGGAGCGGACCGCCCGGGTGTCGGCGGCGTCGAGGATGAGGACCTTGGCCCCCTTGGTGACCATGGAGACCATCTGCTCCCGTTGCCTGGTCACGTCGTTCTCGGCGTTGGCGTACTCGACCTTGCAGCCGGGGCACAGCTTCTTCACCTGGGCCTCGATCAGCGGCCGGTCCGAGTGCTCCCAGCGCGGGACCGTGCGGCTCGGCAGCAGAAGCCCCACGGTGAAGCCCTCCCGGGCCGGCTTCTGCTCACCGCCGCAGGCGGCCAGGGGCATCGTCATGAGCGCCGCGGCGAGCACCGCGACGACGTGCTGCCGGCGGATCATCACGTCACTCCCTCCGGCACGGCGATCTCGCTCCACACCTGTTTGCCGCCGGCCACCGGCACCGAGCCGAACGACTCCGACATGGCCTCGACGAGCAGCAGGCCACGGCCGCCGGTCGACTCCCAGTCGACGATGACGGGCTTGGCGGGCGCGCGCGGCGAGGAGTCGCTCACGCAGACGCGCACCCGGTCGCCGCGCAGGATCAGGTCGAGCCGGACCGGTCCCTGGGTGTGCACCAGGGCGTTGGTGACGAGTTCGGAGACGACCAGCAGCACGGCGTCGGCCGCCTCCCGGACCTTCCAGCGGCGCAGGGTGCGGGCGGTGAAGCGGCGGGCGTGCATGACGGCGTCGGGCAGCCGCCACACCATCCAGCCGGCCCGGATCGGACGGGTCTTCATGCCGTCGTAGCGCAGGAGGAGCAGCGCCACGTCGTCCTCGCGGCGGCCGGCGTCGCCGAGCAGCGCGTCGGCCATGGCGCCCGGGTCCGCGGGGTCGGCCGCGGCCAGTGCGGCGCGGGTACGGCGCATGCCCTCGTCCAGGGGCAGGTCGGCGGCCTCGACGAGGCCGTCGGTGACCAGGGCGAGGACCGTGCCGGGGGCCAGTTCGACGGCCGTCATGGGGAAGTCCGCCTCGGCGAGGATGCCCAGCGGGGGCCCGCCCGCGACGTCGATCTCCTCGGTGACGCCGTCGGGGCGGCGGACCAGGGGGGCCAGGTGACCGGCCCGGACGAAGAGGGTGTTGCCCTCCTCCATGTCGAGTTCGGCGTAGCAGCAGGTGGCGAAGAGGTCGGTCTCCATGGCGACGAGGAGCCGGTTGGCGTGCGAGACGACCACGTCGGGCGGGTGGCCCTCCATGGCGTAGGCCCGGACCGCGGTGCGCATCTGGCCCATGATCGTGGCGGCGCCGGCACTGTGTCCCTGGACGTCGCCGATGACCAGGGCCACCCGGTCCTCGGAGAGGGCGATGACGTCGTACCAGTCACCGCCCACCTGCAGGCCCCGCTTGGCGGGCAGATAGCGGGCGACGGCGGTGCCGCCGGGGAGTTCGGGCAGTCGCCGGGGCAGCAGACTGCGCTGGAGCATCGTGGCGAGCTCCTGCTCGGCGTCGTGGGCGTGGGCCCTTTTGAGGGCCTGGCCCACGAGGGCCGCGGTGGCCGTGAGCAGGGAGCGTTCCTCGGGGACGAACTCGTGGCGGCGCTCCCAGCCGACCAGGCACACGCCGGCCACCTGGCCCTTGGCGGGCAGGGGCAGCACGGCCAGTCCGCCGGCGCCGACGCCGGTCAGTCCGGGTTCGAAGTCGGTGCCGGCGGGCCACAGGTCCATCCGGCCGTCGCGCAGGGCGGCTCGCAGAGTGGGCAGGGCGCGCAGCGGCGCGTCGGGCCACTCCGTGCGCCACTCGGATCGCCACACCTCCGGCCAGGCGGTGGGCTGGGGCGGGTCGAGGACGGTGACCATGAGCCGGTCGTCCTGGAGCGCGGCGAGGGCCACCCGGTCGGCGCCCAGGGGCTCGCGCAGGGCGGCGACCACGACGCGGCCGACGTCGCGGACGGTGGCGGCGTCGTCGAGGGCGGCGGTCAGCCACTGGATGCGGGCGACGTCGTCGCTGCCGCGGCGCAGGACCGGGGTGGCGGTCACCACGCCCAGGACCTCTCCGGGCCCGTCGGGGGCGCCGGCCTCGACGCGGCAGCTCAGGCTCAGCCAGCGCATCTCGCCGGTGGGACCGCGCACCCGGAACTCCAGGTCCCGTCGGACGGAGGCCTCGGCGGTCGGCTCCAGGACCGACATCAGGGCGTGCATGTCCTCGGGCAGGGCGTGGGCGAGGAGGGTGTCGACCTTGCCGTCGAAGTCGTCCGGCGTGATGCCGACCAGGTCCAGGAGCGTCTCGTCGGCCTCGATCAGGCCGGTGTCCGGGAAGAGGACGAAGGAGCCGACGCGCAGGCTGCGCAGGGCGGGCGCGAGCAGCGGGGCCGGCGCGGGCGCGTCCGCGCCCGTTCGCAGGAGGACGGCGAGCGCGTCGGCGTAGCGTTCCAGGAACCGGCGCTGTTCGACGTCGAAGCCGTCGGCCGAGGCGCCCTGGACGACGAGGCAGCCCAGCCGCCTGCCGTCCGCGTCGAGGGGCAGCGCGCCGAGCGGGGTGCCGGCGGTGAGCCACAGGGGCCGGTCGGTCCGGTAGGCGCGCGCGGCGGGCGAGTCACCGGTCAGCGCCAGGCGGTCCGGCGGCCCGTGCTCGGCGGGCGCGTCTCCGGACGCGTCCATCAGCCGGAGCTCCCCGTCGCCGGGGGCGGGCGCGTAGACCGCGGCCTGTGCCGCTCCGGCGAAGGTCAGGGCCCGGTCGAGGCATCTGCGCACCGTACCTCCCGTCCTGCCGCAGGTGCCGACAGGTTGAGATCGGGGCACCCACCCACCAGAATCGCATATACGGATCAACCGAACATATCCACCTTATTGTCGTCATCGTCGTCTACGGCAGGTATCGCCCATGAAGGCCTGCATACGGGACACCGCCGCCGTGGTGACGGCCGTCTCCACCGCGATCGTGCTGGCGGCCTGCGGGTCGGACACGGGCGGCGCGCCCGCCCGGGAGAGCGGACCGCGCATCGGTCTGCTGCTGCCCGACGCCACGACGGCGCGCTGGGAGACGCAGGACAGGCCCCTGCTGGAGAAGCGGATCCGGGAGCTGTGCGCGACCTGCACCGTCGAACACGCCAACGCCAAGGGCGACGTGGCCCTCCAGCAGGAACAGATGGACTCGATGATCACCAAGGGTGTGGACGCCGTCGTGCTCGTCGCCGTGGACGCCCGCGCGATGGCCCCCACCGTCTCCGAGGCCCATGCCGCCGGCATCCCCGTCATCGCCTACGACCGTCTCGCCGAGGGCCCGATCTCGGGTTACGTCTCCTTCGACGGCATGGAGGTCGGGCGCCTCCAGGGCCGCGCGCTGCTCAAGGCGATGGGCGACAAGGTGCCGGGCGCCCAGATCGTGATGATGAACGGCGATCCCGGCGACCCCAACGCCGTCGCGTTCCGGCGGGGCGCGCTGTCCGTGCTCGACGGGAAGGTGAAGATCGGCAAGGCCTACGACACCCCGCAGTGGCGGGCGGAGACCGCCCACATGAACATGTCCGGCGCGCTCGCGGCGCTCGGCGACGGCGCCATCGACGGCGTCTACGCCGCCAACGACGGCCTCGCCGGCGGGAGCATCTCGGCCCTCAAGGCGAACAAGGTCGATCCGCTGCCGCCGGTCACCGGGCAGGACGCCGAACTCGCGGCCCTGCGGCGCATCGTCGACGGCGAGCAGTACATGACCGTGTTCAAGCCGTTCGGGCCGGAGGCCGCCGCGGGGGGCGCCATGGCCGTGGCGGCGGCCCGCGGGAAGAGCCTCGGGCCCGTGGCCACCGGCGAGGTGCCGACGCGCGGCGGGCAGGCGGTGGCCTCGGTGCTGCTCGCCCCGGTGTCCGTGACGGCCGACAACATCGGGGACACGGTCGTCAAGGACGGTCTGCACACGGTGGGGCAGATCTGCGTGCCCCGGCTGCGCGCCGCCTGCGCCAGGGCGGGGCTGACCTGACCCGACCCGCGGACCGAGGAGTTGGTTTCCGTGCCGGACCCCCCCTTGCTGGCACTGCGCGGGGTGTGCAAGCGCTTCGGCGTCGTCGAGGTCCTCACGGACATCGAGCTGGAGATCCACTCCGGGCAGGTCGTCGCTCTCCTCGGGGACAACGGGGCCGGCAAGTCCACCCTGGTCAAGGCGATCTCCGGGGTCGCCCCGGCCGAGCGGGGCGTCATCGAGTGGCGGGGCCGGCCGGTCCACATCCGGCGTCCGCACGACGCCCGGGACCTGGGCATCGCCGCCGTCTACCAGGACCTCGCCCTGTGCGGGAACCTCGACGTCGTCGGGAACCTGTTCCTGGGCCGGGAGATCCGCCGGTTCGGGTTCCTGGACGAGGTGGAGATGGAGCGCCGCACCCGGCAGCTGCTGGAACGGCTGACCCGGGGGCTGCCCGATCTGCGCGGCCCCGTCGTGTCGCTCTCCAGCGGCCAGCGGCAGACGGTCGCCATCGCGCGCTCGCTCCTGGGTGACCCCCGGGTGCTCCTCCTGGACGAACCGACGGCCGCGCTGGGCTTCGAGCAGACCACCGAGGTCCTCGACCTGGTAGACCGGTTGCGGGACCGCGGTCTCGGCGTTCTGCTCATCAGCCACAACATGGGCGACGTGAAAGCACTCGCGGACCGCGCCGTGGTCCTGCGGCTGGGTCGCAACAACGGCTTCTTCGATGTGAACACCGCGTCCCAGGAGCAGATCGTCTCGTCCATCACCGGCGCCACGGAGAACGTGCCCCGCCGGCCGGCCGGCCGGGAGGCGGGGTGGTGAAGAGCATGCGGGCCGTCGCCCGCGGCGCGTGGAGCGCGGTCGCGACCGTCCGGCGCAAGCTGCGCGCCGGCGAACTGGGGTCGCTCCCCGTCGTCCTCGTCCTGGCCGTGGTCTGGATCACCTTCCAGTGCCTCAACCAGAACTTCCTCTCGCCGCGCAACCTGTCCAACCTCAGCGTGGACATCGTGGGGACGGGGCTGATCGCGGTCGGCATCGTGTTCGTGCTGCTGCTCGGTCAGCTCGACCTGTCCGTCGGGTCGATCAGCGGCCTGGCGGCGGCGGTCTTCGCCGTGCTGAACGTGAACAACGGGGTGCCGGAGTGGCTCGCGCTCGTCGTCGCGGTGCTCGTGGGGACGGTGGCGGGGACGGTCCAGGGCTACTCCATCGCCAGAACCCGGGTGCCGGCGTTCGTGGTCACGCTCGCCGGGCTGCTCACCTGGAACGGCCTGATGCTGTCCGTGCTCGGCGACAGCGGCACCGTCAACCTCGACGAGGACGGGCTGGTGGCCCGGCTGACCAGCTACTACTTCACCCACGACGCCGTGGCCTACGGCCTGGCGGCGGTCGCCGCGGGGGTGGTCTTCCTCGTGTCCGACCGGGACCGGCGCCGCCGCAGGGCCCTCGGCATGCCGCACCGCTCGCTGCGCGGCATCCTGGTGCGCACCGCAGGGCTCGCGGTGCTCGCGTTCGCCGTCGCGTATCTGCTCAACCGGTTCCAGGGGCTGCCGCTGGCGCTGTTGATCTTCCTGGTGCTGGTCGCGGCCCTCGACGTCGTGCTGCGCCGCACGCACTACGGACGGCAGGTCTACGCGCTCGGCGGCAGCATCGAGGCGTCCCGGCGCGCCAGCATCGACGTGACGTGGGTGCAGACGGCGGTGCTCGCGACCTCGGGCACCATGGCCGCGCTCGGCGGGCTGTTCCTGGCCTCGCGGATCACCTCGGTGAGCCAGGCCTCGGGGTCGGGCGTGCTGCTGGTCAACGCCATCGCGGCGGCCGTCATCGGCGGCACCAGCCTGTTCGGCGGGCGCGGCACGACCTGGTCGGCGGTGCTCGGCATGCTGGTCATCCAGTCGATCGCCTCGGGCATGGCGATCACGGACACTCCCCCCGCGCTCCAGTTCGTGATCACGGGCGGGGTGCTGTTCGCCGCGGTGGTCATCGACTCGCTGTCGCGGCGCTCCCAGGAGGCGCACGGCCGGGCCTGAGGAGCCGGCGCACCTTTGTGCGGACATGTGTCGCCGTTCGCCTGTGCTCGGCGGCCGTCCGGTCTACGGTGGTGCCGTTCCGACTTTGATGAAACTTGCACCACTTTTGAACGCAGCGCCGCCGTCGCACCGTAATGAGGGGAGAACGGCGCGTCACGCGCGACGCGTTCCAGGCGATAGGACGACCTTGCCGAACAACTCACCCACAGCGGAGGGACGAAGAAGGTCCCTCACCAGCAACTGGCCGGTGGGCCGACGGCTGCGGGCCGTCCTGCTCATCCCGGTGCTCGTCGCCCTCGTGCTCGGGGGCATACGGGTGAAACGCTCGGTGGACACCTGGCAGGACGCCGATGACGCGGTCCGCGTGGCCGAGCTCGTCCAGGCGGCGAACAAGTACGCCAGCGACGCGATCAACGAACGCGATGTGTCGGTCATCCCCCTGCTGACGGAGAAGAAGGCGTCGGAGGCGGTCGTCCAGGCCCGCAGGACGACCGACGCGGACGCCGCGGCCTTCGACCGCGCGGTCTCCCGGATACCGAAGACCAGCGGCCTGCTGCGACGTGTGCAGCTGGTCCGCAACGGCGAGCGGCAGCTCGGCGTCGTGCGGGCCAACGCGTTCACCTCCCGGATGTCCGGTGTGCAGACGGAGGAGAGCTATCACACCGTCCAGCACCCCCTGATGGAGCTCTCGAACGAGCTGGGCTACGGCAGCAGCAACCAGACCAGCTTCGGCCGGACGCTGTACGCCGTGTCCCTGACGCAGGCGGCCGAGTCCCTGATCCGGTCCATCGGCACCCACCTGCTGGTGGAGGACCGCGGGGGTCTCGCCGCGGGGGAACTGGGGGCCCAGCTCGCCTCGTTCCGCTCGTACGCCTATCTCGAGCAGGTGGGGCTCCAGGAGTTCGCCGGCGCCGGCACCGCGCAGGACATGGCGAGGCTCCAGCAGGCGCTGGCCGCCGCCGAGGCGCGCGGCGAGCGGCAGAACGCCGACGCCGCCGCGAAGGCGGCCGCGGCCGGGCGCACCTATGTGAGCCCGCCCCCCATCGCGGAGATGATCACCGAGATCGCCACCGGGAAGCCGGCCGACGAGCTCGCCGCGCAGGGCGTCACCCCCGAGTCGTTCTTCGCCGCGTCCACCCTGGGTTTCGACGCCTACCGGAGCATCCAGGTGAACCTCACGGACGCTGCGCTGGCCAGCGCCCAGGACATCGCCGACGACGCGCGGCGCGACGCGATCACCAACGCCGCGCTGGTGCTCGCCGCGGTGCTCGCCGCCTTCCTCCTCGCCTCCTGGGTGGCGCGCACGATGAGCACCGGCATGCGCCGCCTGAGCGCCTCCGCCATCGAGATCGCCGGAAAGCGCCTGCCGGGCCTGATCGACCAGATGTCGCAGCCCGACGCCGGCCCGGTGGACACCCGGGTGACGCCGATCCCGATCGACACCACCGACGAGATCGGCGAGGTCGCCCGGGCCTTCGACCACGTCCACCGCGAGGCCGTCCGGCTGGCCGCCGAGCAGGCCCTGCTGCGCGGCAACATCAACGCGATCTTCACCAACCTATCGCGTCGCAGCCAGTCCCTGATCGAGCGTCAACTCGCCCTGATCACCAGCCTGGAGGACAACGAGACCGATCCGGAACAGCTGGAGAACCTCTTCCGGCTGGACCATCTGGCCACCCGCGTGCGCCGCAACGGCGAGAACCTGCTGGTGCTCGGCGGCGAGAAGCCCGCGCAGGCGTGGGACCGGCCGCTGCCGCTGGTCGACGTCATCCGCGCGGCCTCCTCGGAGGTGGAGCAGTACGAGCGCATCCAGTTCTCCGGCCTGCCGGAGGTGCAGATCCAGGGCGGCGCCGTGACCGACCTCGTGCATCTGCTGGCGGAACTGCTGGAGAACGCCACGGCGTTCTCGTCCCCCCGCTCGGAGGTGCGGGTGACCGCGGCCCGGCTGCCGGACGGCCGGATCATGATCGAGATCCACGACGAGGGCATCGGTCTGGCGGCGGACGACTTCGCGACGATCAACCACAAGCTGGCCAATCCGCCGACCGTCGACGTCGACATCTCCCAGCACATGGGGCTGTTCGTCGTCGGCCGGCTCGCCGAACGGCACGGCATCCGCGTGCAGTTGCGCCCGTCCGGCGAGCGGTCGGGGACGACGTCCCTCGTCATGCTGCCCGACACGCTCGCCCATCGCTCGCCCGACGCCCAGCCGGACTCCGACACGCTGACGCTGGCCATGGTCAAGAACGTCCCCGAGTCGCGCCACGCGGACGTCATGGCCTCCCTGGGCGGCGGCCCGGACTCCGGGGACGCGTTCAGCGACTACGAGGCATGGCAGGACGACCCGGCGGGGACACGGCCCGCCGAGGAGCCCCCGCCCGCCACGGCCCGCCCCCGGCCCCTCCCCCGGCGCGCCTCCGGCAGCCGCGGCCGCCGCTCTCCCTGACCCGCGGCCGCCCCTCCCGCCGCCCCTCCCGCCGCCGGATGGCCCGGCGGCGGGACACGCCGCCGGATGGCCCATCCCGCCGCCCCAGGGCCCTTCCGGTCATAACGTCAGCAATATGAAGAAATGCCATATCGCATATCTGGCCTGCACGGCCGCGCTCCTCGGAACAGGACTCGGCGCCGCCCCGACCGTCGCCGGGCACACGGTCCACCTGGTCAAGCCGGGGGAATCGATCCAGAAGGCGGTGGACGCCGCCGAGCCCGGCGACACGGTCCTGCTGGCCCTCGGCGTCTACCACGAGAGCGTCACCCTGAGCACGCCCGGACTGACCCTGCGCGGCATGGGCCGCCGCACGGTACTCGAACCGGCCGCGGGCGCCGCGAAGCCGGCGGGCGCCGCGAAGGCCGCGGGCGCCTGCGCCGCGGACGGCAACGGCATCTGCGTCGTCGGCACGAAGGACCACCGCGTCGAGGACGTCACCGTCACCGCCCTGACGGTCTCCGGCTTCACCAAGAACGGCGTCTACGCCACGGCGACCGACCACCTGACCGTGCGCAACGTGACCGCCGTGAAGAACGGGGTGTGGGGCATCGCCCAGGAAGGCTCCGTGCGCGGCGTGTTCCGCGGCAACACCGCCCAGGACAACGGCGACGCGGGTCTGTTCCTCGCCAACAGCATCAAGGAGGAGCAGGGGGCCACGAACACGAACGGAACGGTGGTCGAGCGCAACCGGCTGGAGGGCAACCGGATCGGCGTCACCGTGCGCCGGCTGCGCAACCTGACGGTCGCGCACAACCACATGACCGGCAACTGCGCCGCGGTCTTCGTCGTCGGCGACGAGAACAAGCCCAAGGCCGGGCTCGTGACCGTGCGCGAGAACCGCATCGTGCGCAACAACAAGTCCTGCCCGAAGACCGCCCGGCTGGACGCCCTGCAGGGCTCCGGGATCGTGCTGACCGGGGCCGAGGACAGCCTGATCACCCGCAACGTGATCGAGGACAACGTCGGCAAGTCCCCGCTCTCGGGCGGCATCGTCCTGTTCAAGAGCTTCGTGGGCACCACCAGCGACCGCAACCGCATCAGCGACAACGAGCTGAGCGGCAACTCCCCCGCGGACCTGGTGAACACGGACACCGCGGGCAAGGGCAACGTCTTCGAGGGCAACTCGTGCCGGGCGTCGCAGCCCGCCGGTCTGTGCTGAGCGGCCGCCGACCACAGTGGTGCAGTGGCCCGCGGTTCCCGGGAACGCCATGCGTCCCGGGAACCGCGTGAACCCCGTGATCCCCGTGAACCCCGCGACCCCCGTGCTCTCCGGACCCGCCCAGGAACTCCGGGCACTTCATGAACCCCAGGCACTCCAGGCACTCCAGGAACGTCAGGAACCCACGTAGGAAAGTAGGCGGCAGATGACGACCGTTCAGCCTCCCAAGCTCTCGGACCCGCCGGCACAGGGGGCGCCCCCGGCTCCGCCCCCGCCCCCGTCCATGCGGCTGAGGGAGCTCGCGTTCGGGGCGGCGTGCGCCGCCGCCCTGCGCGCGGCCGCCCGGCTCGGCGTCGCCGACGCCCTCGGCGACAGCCCGCTGCCCGTGGCGGACCTCGCGGCCGCGGTGAAGGCCGAGCCCAAGCCGCTGCGACGGCTGCTGCGGGGCCTGTCCTGCTACGGCGTCTTCGCCGAACAGGCCGACGGGTCGTTCGCGCACACCGACGTCTCCCGGCTGCTGCGCGAGGACGACCCCGAGAGCCTGCGCGCCATCACCCTGTGGTGCACCGAGCCCTGGACCTGGGACGCCTGGCCGCTGCTGGACGAGGCCGTGCGCACCGGCCGCAACGTCGTGCAGGACCTGTACGGCAAGGAGTTCTTCCCCTACCTCAACGAGGACGCCCCGGAGTCGGCGGACGTCTTCAACCGCGCCATGACGACGTCCAGCGTGCAGTCGGCGCGGGACGTGGCGGAGTTCCTCGACCTGTCGGGGTGCGCCTCGGTCGCCGACCTCGGCGGCGGCCAGGGGCACGTGGTGGCGAGCCTGCTGGACAAGTACCCGACGATGCGCGGGGCCCTGCTCGACCTGCCCCGGGTGGTGGAGAACGCGGTGCCGAGGCTGCTCGCGGGCGGCGACCTCGCCGACCGGGCGCGCGTCGTGCCGGGCGACGTCCGCGAGGCCGTCCCGGTGCAGGCCGACGTCTACGTCATCAAGAACATCCTGGAGTGGGACGACGAGAGCACCGCCCGCACGCTGCGCAACGTGCGCGAGGCGGGCGGGCCGGGAACACGGGTCGTGGTGATCGAGAACCTCGTCGACGACACGCCGTCCATGCGGTTCAGCACCGCCATGGACCTGATGCTGCTCCTCAACGTCGGCGGCGCGAAGCACACCACCGAGAGCATGGTCTCCCGGCTGACCGACGCGGGGCTGGTCATCGACGACATCAGCCCGGTCAACCCGTATCTGCACGCGTTCGACTGCCACGTCGTCGGCTGATCCGACCGCGTTCGCCCCTGCCCTTCACTCCCCTTCACTCCCCGTCCGCCGCTTCCCTCCCCCGCAGACCACCGGTCGCCGGGCCCGCAGCGCCGCGGGCCCGGCGACCGGTGACGGTCGGCGGGGGTCAGCCGGCCGGCTCGCGCTCCCAGAGGTAGAAGCGCTGCGCCATGGCGTCCTTGGGGGACCGCCAGGTCTCGGGGTCGTACGCGCTGACGTAGGCGGACAGCCGTTCGCTCACCTCCCGGAACTCGGGGTGCCCGGTGATCCTGGCGATGGCGGGGCCGGGCTCGCGCTCCGACTCGATCATGTGCATGTACACATCGCCGAACTGGAAGAGGCTGCGCCGGACGACGCCGACGAGGTGCGGCAGCTCCCCCCGGTCGGACTCCTCGAACACCTTGGCGATGTCGGGGGCCGATCCGGGGGCCATCCGGGCGACGATCAGGGCCTGGTGCATGAAACCGTTCTCCGTCCGGCTCAGTCGGTCAGTCCGGCAGTGGCGCCGCGTTCGGCGGCGGCCTTCTCGATGCGATCCCGGATCAGGGCCATCTGGACCTTGGAGTTCCGGTTGATGTTGTCGGTCATCCAGTCGTCGTCGACCGGCGCCTCCGGCTTCATCGCGAAGTCCTGCGTCCACACCATCCGCGTACCGGCCGGGACCTCCTCGTACCGCCAGTGGATGTTCATGTGGTCGAAGGGGCCGGTCTCCACCCGGCGGGCCTTGACCGTGCGCGTCTCGCGGTCCGGCTCGCGCTCCGAGACCCAGCTCCACACGGTCCCGTTCTCGTCCGGGTGCATGGTCAGCCGGAAGGTCGTCCTGCGTCCCTCCCGGGAGAGGATCTCGACGGAGGCGTACTCGGTGAACAGCCGCGGCCAGTTCTCCAGATCGTTGGTGATCTCCCAGACGAGGTCCAGAGGCGCCGCGATGGTGATCTCGTTCTGTGTGTGTCCGGTCATCTCAGGCTCCTGTCATGAGGGCGCTGTTGACGAGGTCGAGGAACTCGCGGGGCGTCTTGGAGCGTTCGGCGTCGGGCGGCATCGGCGTGCCGTAACGGTTCTCCAGCTCGCCCACGATGCCCAGCAGACCCAGCGAGTCGACGCCCAGGGTGTCGAAGCCGGTCTTCGGCTCCCGGAGGCGGTCCGGGGCGACGGTGACGCCGGCGGACTTCTTCATGAGTTCGGCCAGCTCTTCCACGGTGATGCGGTCAGTCATCGGTTCCTCTTCTCTCCTGCTGAGCGGCGCCTCGCTACGAGACGTCGGCGACGCCGTGCCGGAGCACCAGCGCCGAGTTCGACCCCATGAGTCCCCGGCTGAGGACCAGTGCCGTGCGCACCTCGGCGGTGCGGGCGCGGCCGGTCACGAGGTCGAGGTCATGGCAGACGTCGAAGACGTTCGGGGTCGGGGGGATCAGGCCGTGCTCCATCGCGAGCACCGCCGCCGCGGCGTCCATCAGCGGCGCCGCGCAGTACCCCCGCCCGATGCCGGTCTTCGGCGCCGTGACGGGCACCCGGGCGCCGTGCGGGCCGAGCGCGTCGACGATGGCCAGCGCCTCGGCGCGGTCCGCCTCCGGGACGCCGAGCGCGTCGGCGAAGACCACGTCGATCTCCTCCGGGGCGCAGTCGGCCTCCTCCAGGGCTCCCCGGACGGCCTGGGCGAGGCCTTCCCGGGACTCCGCCCAGCGGGAGGCGCCGGTGAAGGTCGCCGCGTGTCCGGCGAGGACGGCCCGCACCCGCGCGCCGCGCGCACGGGCCGGCTCCGCCGCCTCCACGACCATCATGGCGCCGCCCTCGGCCGGCACGAACCCGCAGGCCGCTGAGGTGAACGGGCGGTAGGCGCGGGCCGGGTCGTCGACCGTGCTGAGCTCCTCGTAGCCGAGCTGGCACACGACCGAGTACGGCGCGATCGGCGCCTCGGTCGCCCCGGCCACGATCACGTCGGTGCCGCGGCGCACGGCCCGCGCCGCGTGGGCGAGGGCGTCCAGGCCGCCCGCCTCGTCGGCGGCGACGACCGAGCAGGGGCCCTTGAAGCCGCGGCGGATGGAGATCTGGCCGGTGCTGGCGGCGTAGAACCAGGCGATGGACTGGTACGGGCCGACATAGCGGCTGCCCTTTCCCCACAGCTGCTGCAGTTCGCGCTGGCCGAACTCGCCGCCGCCGGAACCGGCCGCGGTGACCACGCCGACGGAGAAGGGCGCGGCGTCGGTCTCGGTGCGGCCGAGGCCGGCGTCGTCCAGCGCGAGGTCGGCGGCGGCCATCGCGAAGTGGGTGAACCGGTCGGTCTGGACGAGGTAGCGCTCCTCGATCGCGGCCGACGGGTCGAAGTCGCGGACCTGGCCCGCCACCCGCAGCGGCAGGTGCTCACAGCCCTCGCGGGTGACCCGGTCCAGGACGCTGATGCCTTCCTTGGTGGACTTCCAGAAGGTCTCCGTGCTGGCTCCGTTGGGCGCGACCACGCCGATTCCCGTGACGACCGCGCGCCGTTGAAGGGGTTCGCTCATCGTGTCTTCTCCCTCGGCCGGTTCATGACCACCGCGGACTGGAATCCGCCGAACCCGCTGCCCACCGAGAGCACGCTGCCCAGCTTGCGCTCACGGGCCACGCGCGGGACGTAGTCCAGGTCGCACTCGGGGTCGGGCGTCTCGTAGTTCGCGGTCGGCGGCACGACCTGGTGGGCCAGCGCCAGGACGCAGGCGACGAGTTCGATCGCCCCGATCGCGCCCAGGGAGTGGCCCACCATGGACTTGATGGAGCTCATCGGGGTGTCGTAGGCGTGAGCGCCGAGGACCTGCTTCACCGCGGCGGTCTCATGACGGTCGTTCTGCTTGGTGCCCGACCCGTGCGCGTTGACGTAGTCGATCGCGCCGGGATCGATCCGCGCGTGATCGAGTGCGTCCTCGATGGCCCGAGCCATCTCCAGGCCCTCGCTGGTCAGACCGGTCATGTGGTAGGCGTTGCCGAAGGTGGCGTATCCGCCGAGCTCGCAGTACACGTGCGCGCCGCGGGCCCGGGCGTGCTCCAGCTCCTCCAGGACGAGCACGGCGCCGCCCTCGCCCATCACGAACCCGTCGCGGTCCGCGTCGAAGGGCCGCGAGGCGTGGGCGGGGTCGTCGTTGTTGCAGGAGGTCGCCTTGATCGCGTCGAAGCAGGCCATGGTGATCGGGGAGATCGGCGAGTCCGAGGCGCCGGCGATGCAGATGTCGGCCCGCCCCTCCTGCACCGTGTGGAAGGCGTATCCGACCGCGTCGAGTCCGGAGGTGCAGCCCGTCGAGACGGTCTGCACCGGCCCGCGCGCCCCGAACCGTTCCGCCACCGTCGAGGCCAGCGTGCTGGGGGTGAACGCGCGGTGCAGCTGCGGGGCCGCCTCGCGGTGGTCCACGTCCCAGCGCTGCCCGCCGTGGCTGACCAGGACGTAGTCCTGCTCCAGCCGGGTGGTACCGCCGACCGCGGTGCCCAGGGAGACACCGACCCGCCAGGGGTTCTCGACGCCGAGGTCCAGACCGGCGTCCTGTACGGCCTCGTCGCCGGCGGCCATCGCGAACTGGATGTACCGGTCGCACCGTTCGACGTCACGGGCGTCCAGCCCGTGGGCCGCCGGGTCGAAGTCGCACTCGGCGGCGATCCGCGAGCGCAGACCCGCCGGGTCGAAGAACGTGATGCCGCGCGTCGCCGTGCGCCCCTCGGCCAGGAGCTTCCAGAACGCCGGCACGCCTATGCCGCCCGGGGCGACGACGCCTATGCCGGTGACCGCGACACGTCTGGTCATGACCGGACCTGACGTCGTGCGGCCGCCTCGGATCCGATCACCACGGGCTCGGCGTCGGTCTCCTCGGTGTCGACGTGGCCGAGCGGCGGGGTCGGCGCCAGCGGGCCGAGGTGGAAGACCATGCGGGCCTCGACGTTGCCGACGTTGCGGAAGCGGTGCCGCATGCCGACGGGGATCATCAGTCCCTGCTCGGGCTGCAGGGCCTGCGCCTCGCCGTCGAGGTCCACCTCCAGCTGCCCGCACACGACGTACACGAACTCCTCGGAGTACGGGTGGTAGTGCTCGGCGATGCGGTCGCCCGGCTTGATGAGCGCGACGCCCATGAAACCGCTGGTCGAACCGACCGTGACGGGCGTGAGCATGGCGCGCAGATCGCCGCCGCGCCGGGTGTTGGGCTCGACCTCGCGGAGATCCACGACTCTGGGACGGGATGTGATCACGACGTTCCTCCGATGATGTACTGCGCCGGCGTGGGAGGGGCGGGGGGCCCGCCCCTCCCACGTGATGGGGGATCAGGCCTCGGGCGACCGGCGGTCGGTGACGAGGTCCATGCGCGCGAGCTCCAGGAAGCGCGCGAGCCGGACGTCCTTCGCGGCGGACCGGTCGGATGAGCCCGGGACGTCCTCGAGAGTGGTCAGCTCGGCCATCTGGTCGGGGTCGGCCAGGCCCAGGGCCTGCACCGGGTCGGCGGCGTCGAGTCCGCCGCGCACGTCGATCAGCCGGACGACGACGTCGTCGCGCTGGAAGATCGTGCTGCGCAGGACCGGGTTGCGCGGGTCGTCCGCGGCGGTCTCGTCCTGCCGGGCGAGCAGCTCGGCCAGCTTCATGCCGCGGTCGGGCCGGGTCGGGTAGCACAGGGCGTACCGCTCGGCCTTCGCGTCCTGCCGGTCCGCCGTCACGTGGTGGACGGCGGGCAGCGCGGCCCGGGTGAAGAACACCCGCGCGGACTCGGGGTCGTTGAGGTCCCGGTCCTGCTCCAGATGGGGGTTGATGGCCTCCTCGACGGCCCGCACCTCGGGCTGCCGGGAGACGTGGCGCAGCGCGGACAGCAGGTCGCCGCGCACCTCGATGGCCCGGACCACGCGGTTGCCGTGCATGAACAGCGAGGTGCGGCACAGCCGGGTGGTGTCGTCGACCTTCGGCTCGGGTGAGGCGTAGTCGGCGAGGATCTTGGCAACGATGTCTTCGCTGCCCGGCTTGACGGTGAAGGTGAGCGCGTGCCGGATCATGCCGTCGCCGATCCGGGGCGACGACTGGAGCCGGCGCTTGCCCTGCCCGCCGTCCGCCGGGCCGCCCGTCTCGCGGACGACGTGGAAGCGCAGCGACCTGGTGTCGCGCACGCAGCTGTGCAGCGGCTCCACCATCCGCACGTGCTCCTCGCTGTTGACCCAGGCGAGGAAGGGCGGGGCGCTCTCCCACTCGCTGGTGATGAGCCACTGGGAGGGGTTCTCGATGGACTGGCACAGCTGGTCGCTGACATGCCCGGGGACGGACGCGACCTGGTTGCAGAGCTGCTCGTAGGCCTCCAGGAACTGCTGCTGGGCCCCGTCGTAGACGTCGACCAGGAGGACGACGCGAAGCCGGGAGCCGTCGAACACGGACTGGGAGACGCGTTGCGACGCCTGTCGCGCCCGCGAGCCTGCAACACGTTCGGACGTGGTGGTCATCCTGCGCACATCTCCTTCACGGAGGGGGAAGTGAACGTCGGCCGCGGTGATGCGACGTCAGCGTTCCTCGATCCTGTGCCCGTCCCCGCGAGCGCGCGAGTCGGATGAACTACGCGGGTGACCGGCCGGGTGAACGTCACACGAGATGGGCGAAGACGACCAGGTTGTCCGTGTAGTCCTTGACCTGCCGGTCGTAGTCGCCCGCGCAGGTGATCAGACGGGCCTGGGCCTGTGCGGTGTCGCCGTACACCCGTTCGCTGGGAAAGGCGTCCTTGGCGAAGGTCTCCACGCTGTCGACGCGGAAGGACGCCCGGGTTCCGTCGGCCCGCAGGACGTGGAACAGATCGCCCTTCGTCAGTTCGCTGAGCCGCGCGAAGACGGCCGGGGACGTCTTGGTGTCGACGTGGCCGGCGATGATCGCGGTGCCCGTCTCCCCGGGGGAAGCGCCCTTGGCGTGCCAGCCGACGAGGTTGACGTCGCTCGCCGGAGGGGGGTTCAGCCGCCCGCTGGGGCCGATGGAGAGGTCGGTGAAGGGGGCGTCGACCGCGATCTTGGGGATGAGCAGCCGCACGGGCCGTGAACGCGGCAGGTGCTTTCCCACCGGTCGGCCGTCGGGCGCCGGCGGGGCCTGCGCGTCCGGCGCGTCCGGTGCGGGGGTCGCCGGGACCGAGAGGGCGGCGGGCGGGGCGTGCGGCGGGCTGGCCGTGCCGGCCGGGGCGTCGTTGCCGCCGGCCAGGCCGAGCGCCACGACCACGGCGACCGAGGCGCAGATCATCATCAGGCCGGTGCGGGAGGTCCCCTCTTCGGCGGACCCCGGCTCACCGCCGGAGGGATCGGAGGGGGAAGGGGAGGAAGGAGGGGGGACTGCCATCGGGGATTACCTCATTCGGGCGCGGCAGCGGGTGCGGGGCGGGGCGCGGGTGGCGAGCCGGGCTGCCGCGCGGGCGCGCGCGGCGGCCGCGGCTTCGCTACGGCGACCGGCACGGGTCAGACCTCGCTTGCCGCGGTCTTCTTGCGGCGCAGGGCGTAGAGGCCGGTGCCGGCGACGGCGAGGATGCCGAGTCCGCCGGCGGTGAGGGAGGGCCCGGCGAGGGCGCCGCCGCCGGTGTGCATGCCGCCGTTGGGCTTGTCGTGCTCGCCCTTCCAGCCGTCGGCGTCCTCCTGGTGTCCGCCGTTCCAGGAGTTGTCGTCCTGGCCGGCGGAGGCGTCCTGGCGGCCGTGGTCCTCCTGGCCGTGTTCGCCGCCGCCGTCCTGCTCCTTCTGCCAGTCCTGGTCCTTGTAGGTCTCGGGGTCGAAGCGGGGGTCCTTGGCGGCGGAGCCGTCGCGGTCGCCGCCCTGGCCGAGCGCGGTCAGCGCGCCGCCGCCGGTGTGCATGCCGCCGTGGGGTGCGTCGTGGTCCTCCTTGTCGTGCTTGCCGGCCCAGGCGTCGTCGCCCTTGCCGGTGGAGGAGTGGTCCTCCCTGCTGTGGGACGAGCCGTCGTGGTCCCGGCCCCCGTCGGCCGCGTGGGCGCCGGGAGCGCCCACCGCGAGAGCGGCCGTCGCGGCCGCGGTGGCCAGGATCATGCGAGCAGAACGCATCTGATGGTCCTTCCGTCACGACCGGGCAGCCGACACCTCGTCAGCTCGTGGAACCCGTTCGGGACGTGATCCACCGTCAGTCAGCGGCCGTGGCCGCACCACTCGGGACGATCACACGGGTGAAGCCCACGCCGTCAGGAAAGCGACAGCGCGGCGGTCAGGACCTGACGCAGCGTCGCCCCGGCGTCCCGGTCCGGGCCCGGCGACCGCCAGGCGACGAACCCGTCGGGCCGGACGAGCACGGCGCCGCCGCGGGTCGTGCCGTGGCGCTCCGCCCAGTCGGCGCCGTCCTGCGGCACCAGGTCGGCGCCGGGCCCGTTCCCCACCCGGTACGACCTGAGCGGAAGGGCGAGCTCCGCGGCGAGGCGGCCGGCGGCCTCGTGCCAGCCGGCCGGCTCGTCGGCGTCGCTGAGCAGGACCAGGGACCGCTCGTACAGGTCGAGGGTGGAGATCCGCTCGTCACCGCGCAGCACCCACAGGTGAGGCGCCCGGCTGCCGGGACCGCCGCTCAGGTCGAGGCCCTCGGGGACGACCGGCACGGCGAGGTCGGCGCCGACGACGGCGCCCTTCGGGTAGCGGTAGCCGAGGGCCACGTTGAGGATGCCTCGCTGCGGGCCTCCGCCGCCGGATCCGGGCGGCGGGGCGAACCCCGGGTGGCTGTGCTCGGCGGACCGGGCGGCGGCGCGGGCGCTGGTGGCCTCCGCCACGGGTCGGCGCTCGGCGTCGTAGGTGTCCAGCAGCCCCTCCCCCGCCCAGCCGTCGAGCACCGCGGCGAGCTTCCACGCGAGGTTGTGGGCGTCCTGGATGCCGGTGTTGGAGCCGAAGGCCCCGGTCGGGGACATCTCGTGGGCCGAGTCCCCGGCCAGGAACACCCTCCCGGCCCGGTAGCTGCGGGCGACCCGCTGCGCGGCGTGCCAGGGCGCCTTGCCGGTGATCTCCACGTCGAGGTCCGCGACGCCGACCGCCCGCCGGATGTGCTCGACGCACCGCTCCTCGGTGAACTCCTCCAGGGTTTCCCCGTGTTCGGGGTGCCAGGGGGCGTGGAAGACCCAGTTCTCGCGGTTGTCCACCGGCAGCAGCGCGCCGTCGGCCTCCGGGCTGGTCAGGTAGCAGACGATGAAGTGGCGGTCGCCCACGACGTCGGCGAGGCGGCGGGACCGGAAGGTCAGGCTGACGTTGTGGAACAGGTCGCCCGGACCGCTCTGGCCGATGCCGAGCTGCTCGCGGACGGGGCTGCGCGGGCCGTCGGCGGCGACGAGGTAGTCCGCGCGGACGGTGATGTGCTCACCGGTCTCGCGGCTCTTCGCCACGGCGGTGACGCCGTCGGGGTCGGTCTCGAACGACATCAGCTCGGTGGAGAACCGCAGGTCGCCGCCGAGCCGCCGGGCGTGGTCGAGCAGCACCGGCTCCAGGTCGTTCTGGCTGCACAGGCACCAGGAGCTGGGGCTGAAGCGGGCCAGGCCGCCGCCCGGGTCGATGTCGCGGAACAGCCACTCGCCCGCGTCGCCGACCAGGGTGGGGGTCTGCAGGATGCCGTGGTTGTCGGCGAGGGTGGCCGCCGCTTCCTGGATGGCCCGCTCGACGCCGGCCACCCGGAACAGCTCCATCGTGCGGACGTTGTTCCCACGGCCCCGGGGATGGATGGAGGTGCCGGAGTGGCGCTCCACCAGCAGGTGCGGCACCCCGAGCCGGCCCAGGAACAACGAGGTCGCCAGCCCGACCAGGGACCCGCCGACGATGAGGACCGGGACCCTGAGGGTACGGGGGCCGGTCGGTTCGTCTCGTTCGTTCATCACTCTCGCCTCCAGCGCGTCGATTCCGCCGACCCGGCCGGATACGGCGGAGATCCTCATGCATGCCCCGTGGAGCTGACGGCGCTTCAGGCTTCACCCGCCTGCGCCGAGCCCCGGCGGGCTCCGGCGGGCCCCCGGGGCGGCGGTGCCGGTCGGACGGAACCGCGAGAAACGCTGAGCACCGGGCCCGGCTCGGCTAGCCTCGAACTCCCACCGTGTGCGAACTGAGTTACGACGAACATCACTTCGGGAGTTCCGTGTCCGACCAGCTGCCGCCCCCACCGAACTCCGCGGCGGAAGAGGCCGCCGCGCTCCGGCAGACCGGGGCCTCACCTCTGCGGACCGGCGATCCGGACCGCGTCGGGCCCTTCGTCCCGGTGGCGCTGCTCGGCAGCGGCGGGATGGGACGCGTCTATCTGGCCCGGGCCGCCGACGACTCGCCCGGGCTGTTCGCGGTGAAGGTGATCCGGCCGGAGTACGCCGAGGACGTCCGCTTCCAGCGCCGGTTCGAACGCGAGGCCGCGGTGCACGGCCGGCTCGGTCCGCCGCACGCCCCTGGTTTACGCGGAACCGGCTGGGACGACCGGCTGCTGTGGATGGCCACCGAGTACATCCCGGGCCTCGATCTCGCCGACGCGGTGCGCGGGGGCGGGGCCCTGCCGACGGCCGCCGTGTGGCGGCTGACCGCCGAGCTGGCCCGGTCCCTCACCGCGCTCGCCGCGGTGGAGGTGGTGCACCGGGACCTGAAGCCGTCCAACGTGCTGGTCTCGCCCCAGGGCGCGTACGTGATCGACTTCGGCATTTCCAAGGCCCTGGACGCCAGCGCCATCACGGGCACGGGCAACCGGGTGGGCACCGCGGCCTACATGTCCCCGGAGTATCTGAGGACGGGTCACTGCGACACGGCCTCCGACGTGTTCTCGCTGGCCGGGACCCTGCTCTACGCGGCCACCGGACGGGCCCCGTTCGGCGACGGCACCGGGGTCGACGTGATGCACCGGGTCGCGTTCGAGGAGCCGAACACCGAGGTGACGGCCGCGGTCGCGGCGGCCGATCCCGAGCTGGGCGCGCTGCTCACCGCGTGCCTGGCCAAGGAGCCCGAGCGCCGCCCCGCCCCGCGGGACCTGATCGACGCGGTCGGCGGCCGCGCCCTGGCCACCGGCTGGCCGGAGCCGCTGCGGAGCGCGGTGCTGGCCCGGCAGCGCGCCTACGAGACGCTGCACCGGCTTCCCGTCGAACACACGGCGTGGCTGCGCCCCTTGGACAACCGGGCGGGCCGGGCCGGCCGGGCCCAGGGGGCGGGCCGGGCGGACGAGGTCACGGATCCCCCGGCGGGGCGTCGCCTCGAGGAAGCGTCCCCGGCGACGCCGTCCGGCCGGGGTTCCCGGGAACGGGACCCGGCGCCGGCGGCCGCGGTGGCCGCCGCCGTAACGGCGTCGCCCGCGTCGGGGCCCGTCTCCGGGCCCGTGTCTCCCGTGTCCGCGGCCCGGCCCCGGGCACGGCGGAAGCGGGTGGCGGCCCTCGCCTCCGTGGCCGCCCTGTGCACCGTCGCCGCGGGCGCCTTCTCCCTCATGCGCGAGGACGGCCCCGCGACCGCCTCCCCACGCGCCTCCGAGTCGGCGTACGGCAGCAGGCCGGGCGGCGTTCCCGGCGCCGGCGCCGGCGAGGGCGCGGCTTCGCCCGGCGCCCCGGACCGGGCCTCCGCCGCGGGCTCGTCCAGCAGACGCGCCGACGTCGTCACGGCCGAGGAGGAGACCACGCCGTCGCTCCCCTCGGCCCCGCGCTCCGCCACCGCCGGCGCCGGGAGCACGCCCTCCGCCCCCGCCGCCGACGTCTCCGCCTCCCCGAGCCCCTCCCCCGACGCCACGCCGGTCGAGCCCGGCTCCCCGCCCTGGCTCAGCAACTGCACGTACTACGCGGGCAGCGGCCGCACCAGCCTCGGCGACACCGGCAAGCGGGTGCGGCAGGCGCAGTGCATGCTCGCCGAACGCGGCTACGGCGTCGGAGCGTCCGGGGTCGACGGCACGTTCGACGCGGACACCGAGACGGCCGTCCGCGGCTTCCAGAGCGACCGGGGGCTGAAGGCCAACGGCGTCGTGACGAAGGCCACCTGGGCGGCGCTGCGCGCGGACGACTGACGGCCGGGGCCGCCGCCGGCCGCCTCGGGCGCCCGGCGACGGCGGCCTCCCGGGAACCGCGGCCTTCAGGGCCGCGGCCCCTCAACAGGCGAGGTAGAACCGGACCGTCGTGCCCTCGTCGCCGGTGTGCAGACGCACCAGGTCCGCCACGTAGTGCACCAGCATCAGGCCGCGGCCGCCGAGCTGACCCCGGGCGGGCGGCCTGCGGCCGGCCAGCGGATCGGTCAGCCGGCCCGCGTCCCGCACCTCGCACACGAGGTCGTCCGCCTCGGCCCAGACCGCGAGGGTTCCGTGTCCGCCGCCGTGCACCACGCTGTTGGTGGTCAGCTCCGCCACCGCGAGTTCGGCGTCCTGCAGCCGCCGGCCCGCGAGGCCGAGCCGACCCGCCTGCTCGACGACGAAGGCACGGGCCATGAACAGGCTGTCGGCGTCGAAGGAGAACACGGCGGCGTCCGCCGCGGGCGCCAGCGCCTCGTTGTAGCGGTCCACGACGGAGCGCCAGTCGTAGACGTCGCTGGGCCGACGCTCGTCGCGGGACACGATGGTCGGGTGGGTGATCCTCGCGTCGGCGAGGACCGCCTCGTCCAGGTTCGCCTCGTCGTACGGGCACAGGATGGTGACCGCCCGGCCCTCGAAGGCCGCGTTGATCAGCGCCTCGTGCTGCGCGCACGCCGGGTACTCCACCGCGCTGCGGCCCGCCCAGATCGGCTCGCCGATGATCCGCGCGCGACTCCCGGGATGGGCGTCGGCGAACGAGCGGAGCACTCCGGGGATGATGCGGCCCGGATTGCGGCCGGCCTGCCGCATGTCGAGCAGCAGGACGCCCTCGGCATCGGCGCCCAGCGCGGTCCTGATCAGCTCCAGGTTGGGGCCGGGCACCGCGACCGCCACCGGCTCGCCGAGGTCCAGGCCCTCCTGGACGAAGGACACCGTCCGGTCCACGTACTCCTGCTCGCCGCGGTAGAACAGCGCGGGATGCTCGAACGCCTCGTGGGTCGCCACCGTGCTCATCGCGGCGCCACCTCGATCCGGCGCAGGCCCGGCCAGAACAGGCCCAGAACCCGGGGCACCTGCGGCGGCGGATGCTCGACCACCATGCGGCCGCGGGCCAGACCCAACGCGGTGACGGCGAGCGCCGCGACTCCGGCCACGTCGACGAACCCCACTTCCGACAGCTCCACATAGGACACGTCGGCGTGCTGCCGCGCCAGGCCCGCCAGAGCGGCTTCCCACGGGGACCGCGTGACCTCGCTGATCTCGCCCCTGGCGCGAATGCCGGGCCGACCGGTCAACGGGCTCACCTCCAGCACGGCTCCGCCGCGCACCGGCTCCCACCGGTCGACTGCCTGCGTGGGGTCCACCACCCGCGTCCTCCTTCGTGTCCGCGGGTCACCCCCGCCGCCCCGCAGAACCAGCCCGGACGGCCACTGCCCGCTGCCTGCAGCCTAACGCGGCCTTCGCCGCCCCTGCCGCGCAGTCCGAAGAGTCCGTTCGACTGTGTTCGACCCGGTTCGGCTCCGTTCGGCGTTCGCCCGCGCGCCGGGCAGACGCCCGGCCCGCGAAGTAGCGTGACCCGCACGGCGAGACGGGCGAACCCGGGGTGACGTGATGTGCTGGAGTGCGACGGCCGACCTGGTGGCGGGCGTGGGGGTGACAGCCGTCGGGGTGGCCTGTGTGACGCGGGTGCGCGACAGCCGGGACCTTCCCCTCGCCGCGCTGCCGCTGCTGCTCGGCGCGCACCAGCTCGTGGAGGCCGCGGTGTGGGACGCGGGCGGGGGCGGCGGAGCCGCCACGGTCGCCTGGGCGGTCGTCGCGCTGCCGCTGCTGGCGGTGTGGGTGCCCGCGGGCGTGTGGGCGGCCGCCCCTGCGTCGGCGCGGCGCGGGCCGGGGTGCGCGCTCGCGGTCGGCCTGGCCACCGCCGCGGTGCTCGCGTACGGGATCGCCACCGGGCCGGTGACGGCCGAGCTCCGCGCCCACACCGTCGGCTACCGCCTGGACGTGCCGCACCCGCCGGTGCTCGTGGCGGGCTACCTGGTGGCCACCGTCGGCTCGCTGCTGCTCTCCGCGGACCGGCGGCTGACGGTCCTGGGGGTGGTGGTCGCCGCGGGCGCGGTGGTCTGTTTCACGCTGTGGCGCCTGGAGTTCGTGTCGACCTGGTGCGCGTTCGCGGCGTTGTGGTCGGTGCTGCTGTTCGACTGGGTCCGTCGCCGCCCGGCCGAGGCGGCGACGCCTCAGCGGTGAGGCGTCGGGTGGGGGCCGAAGCACGTCCGGCCGCCGTTGCCGTTCCAGACGGTCGGGTGCTTCTGGAGGTGCTCCACGAAGCAGGCCGTACACGGTGACGTCGTCGCCGTCGACGACGCGTCGGTCAGAGGCCGAAGCGGCCGTCGTCCGGATCCGGCGGCGAAGGGGCCGGATCCCCCGCGATCCTGCGGTACGCGGCCCGGGCCTGGACGATCCGGGCCAGCACCGTGCCGACCAGGGCGGCGGAGCACAGGCAGGTGAGCCAGAAGGTGTCGCGGCGCCCGGTCCAGGTGAGCGCGCCGGCCGGCGGGACGGCGAAGCCGTTGAGGGTGAGCCAGCACAGCACGGCCGTGCCGGGCGCCGCCGTGAAGCGGGCGCACAGGCCCAGCAGGGCCGCCAGCAGCGACACCGCCGCCAGCGCCCATCCGGGGCGGTCCGAGCCCACCAGCATGTTGTACACCGCCACCAGGATCAACGCACCGCAGAAGGCGGAGGCCCACACCACAGGGGTGGCGACGGGCTGGGGCACGGGTCTCGCGCCGGTCCTCAGGGACACCCACTCGATCATGTGCGACGCCTCCTCCCGGTCCCCCGTGCGCACGGGCTGCCGGCCGCCACGGCGGCGTGGACCTCGGCCGCATTCTCCCACCGGCCGCGCAACGCCCGTCTGTCGGGCCGTCAGTTCCGCCGGTCGCGGCGGGCGGCGGCGGGGTCGGCGTCGAGCTCGGCGACCAGGCCGCGCAGCACCGGGCCGTACTCGGGATGGGCGAGGGCGGACGCCATCTGGGCGACCAGATAGTCGGCCGGGTTCCCGGTGTCGTACCAGCGGCCCTCGATGACCTGCCCGTACACCGCGCGGGTGGCGGCGTAGGCGTTGATGGCGTCGGTCAGGTAGATCTCGCCGGTCCGGTGCTCGTACCAGCGGCGGGTCTGCTCACGCAGTTCGTCGATGATGCCGGGGGTGACGACGTAGCCGCCGACGGCCGCGTACGCCGACGGGGCCGCGGCCGGCTCGGGCTTCTCCACCAGACCGGTGATGCGCAGCCGGCCGCCGCCGAGGTCCTCCTTGACGAGGGGCACGCCGTAGCGACGGGACTCGGCCGGGTCCATCGGCAGCAGGGCCAGCACCGGGCAGCCGGTCTGCTCGTAGGCGCGGATCAGCTGCTGGGCCCGGGGGACCTCGGCCACGAAGACGTCGTCGGGCCACAGCACCAGCACCGGTTCGTCGCCGAAGCCCCGGGCCGCGTTCAGCACCGGGGTGCCGTTGCCGTACGGGCCGTACTGGTCGAGGTAGGTGATGTGACCCCGGCGGGCCAGCTCGGCGACCTCCTCCACCGCGTCCGCGTAGTGCGCCTTGCCGTCGGCGCGCAACTGCTCGACCAGGGCGGGGTTGGGCCGGAAGTGATCCTGGATCAGGGACTTGCCGCCGGAAACGACGATGGTGATGTCCGTGATGCCGGAGTCCACCAGCTCGCGCACGGTGTGCTCGATGACCGGCTTGTCGCCGACCGGGAGCATCTCCTTCGGCGTCGCCTTCGTCAGGGGAAGCAGCCGGGAGCCGAGCCCGGCGGCGGGAATCACGGCCCTGCGGATCGTCGGGGACATCACGTCTCCCTCGGTCGTGCGGCGGACCGCGCCGGTCGGCACGGCACAGGCGGACGCTACCAACGCTCGCCCCGCCTGCGACGACCGCCACCTGAGCCGCCTGAGCCGACCGAACCCGTCGGCCCGCGGCGGCATGCGACGCCCTCCCCCGGGGATCCACCCGGTGACGTACGGCACACGCCTGCGACCTGCTTTTAAATTGGTATCTCATATGCAAGTTATCTAGGATGCAGCCAGGTCAGCCCGCCGCCGCGCACAGCTCGCGCTGTGCATCCTGATACCGAGAGGTCCGCGATGCTCTCCGCGTCTTCCGTCCCGATCGTCCGAGCCACGCTTCCGGCCGTGGGAGCCTCTCTCGGGGCGATCACCGAGTTGTTCTACCGCCGTCTGTTCGAGGAGCACCCGGCCCTGCTGCACAACCTGTTCAACCGCGCGAACCAGGCCAACGGCACACAGCGCGAGGCCCTCGCCGGCGCCGTGGCCGCCTTCGCCACCGTGCTGGTGGAGCGACCGGGCGAGCGTCCCGACGCGATCCTCGGCCGCATCGCCCACAAGCACGCCTCACTCGGCGTGACCGCCGACCAGTACACCGTCGTAGGACGCCATCTGACGGGCGCCGTCGCGGAGGTCCTCGGGGACGCCGTGACCCCCGAGGTGGCGGCCGCCTGGGACGAGGTGTACTGGCTGATGGCCAACGCCCTCATCGCCGCGGAGGCACGTCTGTACGCCGGCGCGCAGGTCGACGACGGCCAGGTCTGGCGCGAGATGGAGATCGCGGAGCGCACCGAGGAGTCGGTGGACGCCGCGTCCTTCGTGCTGCGCCGCCCCGACGGCCTGCCCGCCGAGCCGTTCACACCGGGACAGTACGTCAGCGTCCAGGTCGAACTGCCCGACGGGGCACGGCAGATACGCCAGTACAGCCTCTCGGCCGCCCCCGGCCGCCAGACCTGGCGCATCACCGTCAAGCGCGAACGCTCCGCCGACGGCCGCCGCCCCGAGGGCGAGGTCTCGACCTGGCTGCACGCCCACGCCCGGCCCGGCCATCTCCTGCGCGTCTCCCCGGCGTTCGGCGACCTGGTCCTGCCGCAGGACGACAGCCCCCTCCTGCTGGCGTCCGCGGGGATCGGCGTCACGCCCCTGCTGTCCATGCTGGACCACCTCGGCGACGTCTCCCCGCACCGTCGGGTCACCGTCGTCCACGCCGACCGCTCCCCCGCCCATCACGCGCACCGCGCGGAGCAGGCCGAACTGGCCGCCCGGCTCCCGCACTCCACCGTGCACCTGTGGTACGAGGCCGGGGCGCGGGACGTCGGGGGACCGCGCGTGCAGGTGCGCGAGGGGCGCGCCGACGTCAGCGGTCTGGACCTGCCCCGGGACACCACCGCCTACCTCTGCGGGCCCCTGCCGTTCATGCGGGCCGTCCGCGGCGGCCTCCTCGCCCGGGGACTGAGTCCCGCCGCCGTCCACTACGAGGTGTTCGGTCCCGACCTCTGGCTCGGCAAGTGACCTGCCCCGCACGTCCGTCGTGGTCAGGCCTCTGGTTGGATGTCGACCCATGACCCGACGGATCTACCTGGACAAGCAGAGCCCCAAGGCCTACGACGCGTTGGTCCAGACGTCCGAGGCCGTGCGCGCGACCGCGGCCGAGGCCGGGCTGGAGCGCACCGTGGTGGAACTGGTCAACCTGCGTGTCTCGCAGCTCAATGGATGCGCGTACTGCCTGGACGTGCACACCAGGGCCGCCCTGCGGGCCGGCGAGGACACCCGGCGGCTGGGCGTCCTCGCGGCCTGGCGGGACACCGAGCTCTTCACCCCGCTGGAGCGGGCCGCCCTGGCGCTGGCGGAGGCGACCACCCTGCCCTGCGACGCGGCCGCGCAGGAGGCCGCGTACGCCGACGCCCGCCGGACGCTGACCGAGGACCAGATATCGGCCGTGATCTGGGTGGCCGTCACCATCAACGCCTTCAACCGGGTGTCCATCCTCAGCAGGCATCCCGTGCGCTGAGCCGACGCGGGTCCGTCCGCTGCGGTAAGAATCGTCCGGGCCGGGTGTGAGGCGCCGGCCCGACGAGCACCGTCCAGACCGTCCGCCCGGTCGTGTCCGCCCCCTGGAGGCCCCCGCCCATGTCCCGTCCCCTCGCGCCCGACGGACCCGAGTCGGCCAACGCCGCGGCCTGGCAGGCCTATGCCACGCATCATCTGCGGCGCGGCACCGTTGTGGACGAGGCGGAGCGGATCGACTGGGGGTTCCCCGGCGCCGGGCCCGACGACGCCTTCCTCGGCGAGCTGAGGGGCCGGCGCGTCCTGGACCTCGGGTGCGGCACGGCCCGGCACGCCGCCCGCCTGGTGCGCGCCCACGGCGCGGTCGTGGACGCCGTCGACTCGGCGGCCGGTCAGATCGAGCGGGCCCGGGCCCGTTACGGCTCCCTGCCCGGGCTGCGTCTGGTCCACGCCGACGCGGTGGCGCACCTGCGGGCGGCACGACCGTACGACGTGATCTACTCCGTGAACGCCGTGCCCTTCGTCGACCCGCGCCGGCTGTTCCCCGCCCTGGCGACCGCGCTCGCCCCCGGCGGGACGCTCTGCTTCTCCGCGCTGCACACCGACTCCCGGGGAGAGGGGCCGAGTCCGGACCTGGCCGCACGGCCCGAGACCCTGCGGTTCGCGGGCGGCGGGGAGACGACGGTCCACATGTGGGCGCCCGCCCCCGAGGTGTGGGAGGCGCTGCTCGCCGACCACGGGCTGCTGGTCGAGGACGTGGTGACGGTGTCGTCGCCCGACCCCGGCAACGCGGCCGCCCACCGCGTCTTCCGGGCACGGCGGCCGGTGCGCGTCCGTGCCCGCCCCCGCGCCGGCCGCCCGCCCGCCGCGCACGCGGCCCTCGGCGTCGGCGCCATCCTGCACGGCCCCCGCGGACTGCTCCTGGGCCGGCACCGCGGCGGCACCTGGGAGCTGCCGGGCGGCACGGTGGAGCCCGGCGAGTCGCTCCGGGAGACGGTCGTGCGCGAGTTGCGCGAGGAGACCGGCCTGCGCGCCGCGCCGTCGGACGTACGCCTGCTGGGCACGCTCCTCGACCAGGTCGACGGCGTCGTGCGGATGACGGTCGGCGCCGTCGTCACGGCCTGGGAGGGCGAGCCGGCCGACCAGCCGGACGAGAGCGTCGGCGACTGGCGCTGGTACCCGCTGGACCGGCTGCCGCCGTCGCTGTTCGTGTGCAGCGCCCAGTCCCTTACCGCGTGGCGTCCCGACCTGCCGATCGACCACGCCCCGGCCCCTTTCGCGCCCTTCGCTCCCGGGGCGGGCGGCGATGACGACTGAACCCGCGGGCCCCCGGCCCGCCTTCGTCCGGCCCCGCCGCCCGGCCGACCTCGACGGCTGCGTGGCCGCGCTGGCCCTCGTGCACGCGCACAGCGGCTATCCGGTGGACTGGCCCGAGCAGCCCGCCGCCTGGCTGACTCCTGACGCGCTGCTCGCGGGCTGGGCGGCCGAGCTGGACGGACAGGTCGTGGGGCACGTCGCGCTGTGCGCCCCCGGAGAGGGGGACGCGGCGGCGGCGTTGTGGAGCGCCCGTCCGGGCCGGCCGGCGCCCGCGGTGATCAGCCGGCTCTACGTCTCCCCCGCCGCCCGCGGCCACGGGGTCGGCGCGGCTCTCCTGGACCGGGCCGTGGGGACGGCGCGGGCCCGCGGTCTGCACCCGGTCCTGGACGTGGTCGCCGCGGACCCGGCCTCGGCGTTCTACGAGCGACTGGGCTGGCGCAGCCTCGGCACCGCCGTCCAGCAGTGGGGGCCGGCGCGCAGCGTGCTCCTGAACTGCTTCGCGGCGCCGCCCCCTGACCGGCCGACCGTGCGCTGAGGCCCGCCGCCGCCGAGCCGCGCCCCGCTCACGGACGGAGTAGCACACCCTGCCGCGCGGCGCGGCCGAACGGCGGAGCACGCCACCCGGAATCGTGTGTTTCCTCACCCGATCCGTGGTCTTCACGCCGACTCCCCGCCGGTCGTTCCCGCAGGCGATGAGAGAGTTGCGCCCCGGTCTAGCCAGGGGGGTCCATGACGCGACGTCACAAACGGTCCAGGGTGCGTGGAAGGTCTCTGATCCTGCTCGTCGCGCTGGGCGCCACGGCCGGTGCGGCGCTCGTGGCAACGGCCCCGGCCGACGCCGCGACCGGGGCCGGGACCAGGGCCGGCACCGGGACCGGGGCCGGGGCCGGGGTCCCCGTGGCGACGGGAGTGTCGTACCGGCAGTACGACCTGCGGGCGGCCGCCGGGACGACGCACGCGCATGTGCTCGACGTCGATCTCGCCAACCCCCGGGTGCGCCTGGGGCTGTTGTACCGGGGGGCGGTCGCGGCCCGTGCTCCGGTCTCCGCACTCGCCGACCGGCAGCAGGCGGTCGCCGGCGTCAACGGCGACTTCTTCGACATCTCCGAGGCGCAGCACCCGGGCGTCGCGGTGACCGGTTCGAGCGTGGGCCCGGCCGTCGCGAACGGCAGGGCGCTCAAGGGGGCGGTCCCCGACGCTCAGCGGTTCGGACCCCCACTGCCGCCGGGCACGCACACCAGGGCCGTGGTCGGAGTGGGGACCGACGGCAGGGCCCGGACGGACAGCCTGACCCTCCACGGGTCGTACACCGCCGGGGGTCGGCGGCTGGCGCTGGGCGGCGTCAACCAGTACGCGCTGCCGGAGAACTCCGTCGGCGCCTACACCTCGGACTGGGGCGGCGTCTCGCGCCGTCGGGCCACCTGCGGCACGGACTCCGACCGGGCGGGCGCGTGCAGCGCGCGCACCTACGAGGTGACTCTCAGGAGGGGCAGGGTCGTCTCCGCGTCGGCCACGCCCGGCAGCGGGACCGTCGCGGCCGGCACCACGGTCCTCGTCGGGCGGGAGGCGGGCGCGCAGCGTCTGAAGACACTCCTCGAGGGCGAACGGGTGACGGTCCGTTATGGCCTGACGTCCGCGTCGGGGACGGAGTACCGCTTCGCCGTCGGCGGCTACCCGGTCCTGTCGCACGGTGAGCCGCTGCCCGGTCTGGACACCACCAGATCGGCCGTGCGCACGGCCGTGGGCATCGCCGCCGACGGGCGGCGGGTGTTCCTGCTGGCGCTCGACGGAGCCGCCGTGTACCGCAGGGGCCTGACCGTCGCCGAGGTCGCCGCCGCGTTGCGGAACCTCGGCGCCGACGAGGGCTTCAGCCTGGACGGCGGGGGGTCGTCGACCCTGGTGGCCCGCCAGCCGGGCGCGAGCCGGGTCACGGTGCGCAACCATCCGTCCGACGGGGCGGAGCGCCCGGTGCCGAACGGCATCGGCGTCTTCAGCCGATGACGCCGGCGCCCCCGCAGGGCCTCACGGTCGCAGGCTGCCGACGATGTCGGCCGTCGCCGTGAGGCCGCTGTGGATGGTGGGCGCCATGCTGGTGCCGGCCAGCAGGAATCCGAGCAGCAGACAGACCAGCGCGTGGGAGACCTTCAGGCCGCCGTTGCGCGTGAAGATCATCGCCAGGACCGCCAGCAACAGCACTGCGGAAATCGAAACGGCCACCGTCATCCTCCTCCGCCACGTCCGCTTTCACGGCGTTCGGGCGTAAGTGTGGCGTAAAGGAGGGTTTCTCCGTGCTGCGGACCTGTCCGCCGAACGAGTGGTGTCAGAGGGGCGCTACGCCGTCCGGCGGGCGTCGAGGAAGGCCTCCAGGCCGGCCAGGTCGTCGGTGTTGAGGAAGTCCACGCCGGCGGCGAGGAGTTCGGTCCACAGGGCGTCCCGGGCGGGGCCGGCGAGGTCGGGGGTGGCCCAGAACCGCACCTTCTGCCCGCGCGCGTGGGCCGCCCGCACGATGCCGCGCAGCCGCTGCCGTTCCGCTTCGGGGAAGTCCCCGACGCCGAGCCAGGTGAAGTGGAGCGTCCAGTTGTCGCTGATCAGGGAGGCGAACGAGGCCTCCGAGTCGCCGAGGTCGGCGAGCCTGCCGTCGTAGAAGGCCCGGCGGACGCTCTGGGCCTCCATCGGGACGCGGGCCGCGCGGTCGCCGGAGACGACGGCGGTGACCGGGCCCGCGTGGACGCGACCGTGCGCGTAGGTCGTGAACAAAGGCGCGTAACGGCGGAGTTCGCGGTCGAGCTCGAGATACGCGGCGGCGCCCTCGGTCTTGATGTCGACCAGCAACTGCAGCGGCCGCCGGCGACCGCGGTACACCGAGCCGCGGCCCGCCCGCACCCGGGCGGCGAGCGGGGCGAGGTAGAGGGACTCCAGGGTGCGGGAGGGGTCGAGGTCGACCGGGTCGTGGGCGACGAGGAGTCTGCCGTCGACGAGGAAGACGTCGGCCTCGACGCTGCCGAAGCGGTGGTCGAGCGCGTCGAGGAGGGGGCGGGGGTGCTCGTAGTCGTTGTGGGCGTGGGCGCGCCACAACGGGCGCGCCGGATGGCCGCGTTCGCCGGCGAAGGCGCTGCCGGCGGTCGGAGCGACGACGGTCGCGAGTGTGGCGCCGAACGCGGTGAGGGCGCTGCGGCGGGTGACGAGGGCCATGTTCTGCCTCCCTGCGGGCGGGTGCGGACCACAGGGAGTATGCGGCGGACCGGCGCGAACGAACCTGCGCCCGCGAGGAGTTGGCCGGGCCGCCGCTGCCCGTTCACCCGGTCGGCGCGGGCGCACGGTGAAGCCCGCCCCGGGTGGGGCGGGCTTCACCGGGGCGGACTGCGCCGGGGGTCGGTCAGGGGGCCCGCAGGTCGACGAGCTCGGCCAGCGCCGCACGATGGGCGCCGGCTGTGCCGTAGGCGATCGAGTCGGCCTTGGCCCGCTTCAAGTACAGGTGGACGGGGTGTTCCCAGGTCATGCCGATGCCGGCGTGCAGCTGCAGGGCCTCCTCGGCGGCCCGGACGGCCACGGGCGCCGCGTAGGCCTGGGCGACGGCGACCGCCACGGACGCCTCGTCGGAGGACTCACCGGCGGCGAGCGCGTCGGCCGCGCCCCGGGCGGCGGCGCGGAGGCTGACGACCTCCAGCCAGAGCTGGGCCAGTCGGTGCTTGAGCGCCTGGAAGCCGCCGACGGGCCGGTTGAACTGCTTGCGCTCCTTCAGGTAGCGCACGGTCTCGGTCAACGCCCAGTCCGCGAGCCCGAGTTGTTCGGAGGCGAGCAGTCCGGCGCCGGCCCGCAGGGCGCGGCGCACGGCGGGTCCGGCGTCGCCGAGGCGGCGGCCGGGCGCGTCGGTCAGGGTGACCGTGGCGAGGGGCCGGGTGAGGTCGAAGGAGGTCTGCGGGGTCACGGTCGCGTCCTGCGCCTGCACGGCGTACAGGGCGCCGTCGTCGCCGGGCACGAGCAGCACGTCGGCGACGGCCGCGTCCGCGACACCGGTCAGCTCCCCGCGCAGGACGCAGTTCTCGACCCGCGCGACCTGGTGGGCGGCGCCCGGCGCCAGGTGCAGGCCGACGGCCAGCGCACCGATCGTCCGCCCGGACGCCAGCCGGCCGAGCAGTTCGTCGTCCCCGCAGGCCAGCAGCGCTTCGGTGGCGACGACGGCACTGGTCAGATAGGGCACCGGGGCGACCGCCCGGCCCAGCTCCTCCAGGACGACGGCGGCCTCGCGGTGGGTGGCGCCCTGACCGCCCTGCGCCTCGGGCACCAGCAGGCCGGCGAGGCCCATGCCGTCGGCGAGCGCCTTCCAGGCCGACAGGTCGTGCGGGGCGCCGGACTCCGTGCGGGCGATGACGCCGGGGGCGTCGCAGTGGTCGGCGAGCAGATCCCGGACGGCGGCGCGCAGCGCCTCTTCCTCCTCCGAGTACAGCAGGTCGGGCTGTGTGTTCACCGGGCCAGGTCCTTCCATGCGACGTCCTTGTCGGTGCGCGGCTCGGAGGGCAGGCCCAGGACGCGCTCGGCGACGATGTTCAGCAGGACCTCGCTGGTCCCGCCCTCGATGCTGTTGCCCTTGGAGCGCAGGTAGCGGTACCCGGCGTCCCGGCCCGTGAAGTCCACGAGCTCCGGGCGGCGCATCGTCCAGTCGTCGTACAACAGGCCCTCCTCGCCGCGCAGTTCCACCTCCAGGCCGCTGATCTCCTGGTTGAGGCGGGCGAAGGCGAGCTTCATGCCGGCGCCCTCGGGGCCGGGCTGGCCCTGGGCGAGCTGCTGGCGCAGGCGTTCGCCGGTGAGCCGGGCGACCTCGGCCTCGACCCACAGCTTCAGCAGGCGCTGGTGCAGGTCGTGGGTGCGCAGTTCGGGCCGCTCGCGCCAGGTCTTCGCGACCGGGCCGATCATGCCGCCCTCACGGGGCAGTCGCATGCCGCCGATGGCGACGCGCTCGTTGTTCAGCGTGGTCTGCGCGACCCGCCAGCCGTCGCCGATCCCGCCGAGCCGGCGTGCGTCGGGGATGCGGACGTCGGTGAGGAAGACCTCGTTGAACTCGGCCTCGCCGGTGATCTGGCGCAGCGGCCGGACCTCGACGCCGGGGTCGGTCATGTCGCAGAGGAAGTAGGTGATGCCCGCGTGCTTGGGCACGTCCGGGTCGGTGCGGGCGATCAGGATGGCCCAGCGGGCCACATGGGCGCTGGACGTCCACACCTTCTGGCCGTTGACGACCCAGTCCCCGTCGTCCTGCCGGACGGCACGGGTGCCGAGGGCGGCCAGGTCGGAGCCGGCGCCGGGCTCGCTGAACAGCTGGCACCAGACCTCCTCGCCCGTCCACAGGGGCCGCAGGAAACGCTGCTTCTGCTCCTCGGTGCCGTACTTCAGGATCGTCGGCGCGGCCATGCCGAGGCCGATGCCGATGCGCCGCGGGTCGTTGTCGGGGGCGCCCGCGGCCTCCAGGCCGGCGTCCACGACGGCCTGCAGGGAGCGGGGCGCGCCGAGGCCGCCGAGGCCCTCCGGGTAGTGCACCCAGGCGAGTCCCGCGTCGAAGCGGGCCTGGAGGAAGTCCTGCCGCGCGGTCGTGGCGGGCGGGTGGTCGGCCAGCAACTGCGCGGTGCGGCGCTTGAGTTCGGCTGCGTCGGTCATGCGGCGGCTCCGTTCTGCGGTACGACGGCGACCCGGCCCGTGGTGACTCCGTCGGCGACCCGCTGCACGGCGGCCGCGGCCCCGTCCAGCGGTACGCGCTCGCTGACCAGCGGCCGGATCGCGCCCCGGTCGGCCAGCTCGGTGAGCTGTTCGTGGCAGTGCTGGACCAGCTTCGGGTTCTTGGCGCCGTACAGGCCCCAGTGCAGGCCGAGGATCGAGTAGTTCTTGACGAGGGCGTGGTTGAGCGCGGGACTCGGGATGGTCCCGCTCGCGAAGCCGACGACCACGATGCGGCCCTCGAAGGCGACCGTCTTGGCGGACTGGGTGTAGGCCTCGCCGCCGACGGGGTCGAAGATCACGTCGGCCCCCCGGCCGCCGGTGGCCTCCTTCACGGCGGCGACGACGTCCTCGGCCCGCCGGTCGATCACCGCGTCGCAGCCCAGTTCCCGGGCGACGGCGGCCTTCTCCGCGCCGCCCACGACGCCGATCACGGTCGCGCCCGCCGCCTTGCCGAGCTGGACGGCAGCGCTGCCGACGCCTCCCGCGGCCGCGTGCACGAGGAGCGTCTCGCCGGCCTCCAGGCGCGCCCTGCGGTGCAGCGCGAACCACCCGGTCTGGTAGCCGATGTGCAGCGCGGCGGCCTCGGCGTCGTCCAGCGACCCGGGCGCGGGGAGCAGGGCGGTGGCGTCCGCGACGGCGTACTCGGCGAAGCCGCCGTGCGGCAGGGCCGGGTTGGCGATGACCCGGCGGCCGTCCTCGGTCTCGCCGCAGATCTCCACGCCCGGAGTGAACGGCAGCGGGGGCCGCACCTGGTAGTGGCCCCGGACCATCAGCGCGTCCGGGAAGTTGACGTTGGCGGCTCGCACCCTGAGCAGGACCTGGCCGTCGCCGGGCGTGGGCCGCTCCACCTCCGCGAGCCGCATCACCTCGCCCGGCTCGCCGTTCTCGTGCACCTGCCATGCCTGCATGCGGAGCCTCCACGGGACTGCGTCGTCGAACCCTGGTCGAGTGCATACTAAGCGGTCGCTTGCCCTGGAGGGAACCGTTGCGCGCGTCACCTCTGCGACGGCCGCGCCCGCACGTGCATCCGCTCGCCCTGGGGCCCGAAGAGGCTGAGGAACTCGGCCGGCCCCTCCCCCGTCGACCCGAACCAGTGGGGCACACGCGTGTCGAACTCGGCGGCCTCGCCCGCCGTCATCACCACGTCGTGCTCCGCGAGCACCACCCGCAGCCGCCCGGACATCACGTACAGCCACTCGTAGCCCTCGTGGGTGCGCGGCTCCGGCTGCTCGTCGCTCTGCGGCACCAGCACCTTGAAGGCCTGCAGCCCGCCGGGCTGCCGGGACAGCGGCCAGAAGGTGCGGCCGTGCCGCACCATCGGCCTGGCCCGCACCCGGGGGTCGCCCACCGGCGGCGCCCCGACCAGCTCGTCCAACGGGACCTCGTGGGCCCGGGCGATCGGCAGGAGCAGCTCCAGGCTGGGCTTGCGCAGCCCGGACTCCAGCCGGGAGAGGGTGCTGACCGAGATGCCGGTCGACTCCGACAGCGCCGCGAGCGTCACCTCCCGCTCCTTCCTCAGCCGCCGGAGCCTCGGTCCGACCTCCGCGAGCACCTCATCCGTAGTCATGCACCCCATTTGCGGAACCGGCAAAGACGTTTGTCAATCCCGCACCCCGGGCCGGGGCCACGGCAGACCCCCGGGCCGGACGGCGGACCCCGGCCCCCACCCTGACCGCGGCCTGTATGCCTCGCCGGTCTCGCCGGTCTCGCCGGTCTCGCCGGTCTCCTCGAGGGTCCGGGTGTCCGGGTGTCCGGGTGTCGTTGTCAGTGGCCCGTTGCACCATGGCTGCATGTTGTTGACCCGGCTCGCCGACGTGTCCCGGGAGGTCGCCGCCGCCTCGGCGCGCTCCCGCAAGATCGCCCTGCTCGCCGAACTCTTCCGGGACGCGGAGCCGGACGACGTGCCCCTGGTGATCCCCTACCTGGCCGGACGGCTGCCCCAGGGCCGCCTGGGCGTCGGCTGGAAGGTGCTGGGCCGTCCGGTCGCCCCGGCCGCGACCCCGGCCCTGACGGTGCGCGAGGTGGACGCCCTCCTCGGCCGGCTCGGCAAGGTGGCCGGACCCGGCTCGCAGGCCGAACGGGTGCGGCTGGTCGAGGAGCTGATGGGGGCCGCCACCGCCGAGGAACAGCGCTTCCTGCTCGGGCTGCTCACCGGCGAGGTCCGCCAGGGCGCGCTGGACGCCGTCGCCGTGGAGGGTCTGGCGCAGGCCACCGGCGCGCCCGCGAGCGACGTGCGGCGGGCGGTGATGCTGGCCGGGTCGCTGCAGTCGGTGGCCCAGGCGCTGCTCGGCGAGGGGCCGGGGGCGCTGGAGGCGTTCCGGCTCACCGTAGGCCGTCCGGTGCTGCCGATGCTCGCCCACACCGCCTCCTCCGTCGCGGAGGCGGTCGGCAGGCTCGGCGTCTGCGCGGTGGAGGAGAAACTGGACGGCATCCGTGTCCAGGTGCACCGCGACGGGGACGAGGTCCGCCTGTACACCCGCACGCTCGACGACATCACCGACCGGCTGCCGGAGGTGACCGAGGCGGCACGGCGGCTGACGGGCTCGCGCTTCGTCCTGGACGGGGAGGTCATCGCCTTCGACGAGGCGGGACGCCCCCGCTCCTTCCAGGAGACGGCCGGCCGCGTCGGCTCCCGGGTGGACGTGGCGGCGGCCGCCGAGGCGGTGCCCGTCTCCCCCGTGTTCTTCGACGCGCTGTCCGTGGACGGCCGCGACCTGCTCGACCTGCCCTTCGCCGACCGGCACGCGGAGCTGGCCCGGCTGACGCCCGAGCCGCTGCGGGTGCGCCGGACGCTCGTGTCCGGTCCCGACGACGTCGAGACGGCTGAGGAGTTCTCCCGGCAGACCCTGCTGCGCGGTCACGAGGGAGTGGTCGTCAAGGCCCTGGACGCGCCCTACAGCGCGGGGCGGCGGGGCGCGTCCTGGCTGAAGGTGAAGCCCGTGCACACCCTCGACCTGGTGGTGCTGGCCGCCGAGTGGGGCCACGGGCGGCGCACCGGCAAGCTCTCCAATCTGCACCTCGGCGCGCGCACGGCGGACGGCGGCTTCGTGATGCTCGGCAAGACGTTCAAGGGCATGACCGACGCGATGCTGTCCTGGCAGACGGAGCGCCTGCGGGAGCTGGCCCTGGAGGAGAACGGGTACGTCGTGACCGTGCGGCCCGAACTGGTCGTCGAGATCGCCTACGACGGTCTGCAGCGCTCCACCCGCTACCCGGCCGGCGTCACCCTCCGCTTCGCCCGCGTGCTGCGCTACCGCGAGGACAAGCCCCCCGAGGAGGCGGACACGGTGCAGACCCTGCTCGCCGCCCACCCGGAGGTGCGCCCGTGACCCCGGCGACACCCCGGCGCAGCGCGGGCCTGCTGCTGTTCCGCCGCGCCGACGACGGACCCCGGGTACAGGTGCTGTTGGGCCACATGGGCGGCCCGTACTTCGCGAAGAAGGACGCCGGGGCCTGGACCGTCCCCAAGGGCGAGTACACACCCGACGAACCGGCCTGGGAGGCGGCCCGCCGCGAGTTCCGGGAGGAGCTCGGGCTGCCGCCGCCCGACGGCGAGGCGATCGCGCTGGGCGAGGTCCGCCAGACCAACGGCAAGATCGTCACGGCGTGGGCCGTCGAGGCGGACCTCGACCCGGCGTCCGTCGACCCCGGCACGTTCTCCATGGAGTGGCCGCCGAGATCGGGACGCGTCCAGGAGTTCCCGGAACTGGACCGGGTGGCCTGGTTCGGGCTGGACCGGGCGCGCGAGGTGATCGTCACGGCGCAGGCCGCGTTTCTCGACCGGCTGGCGGAGCACTCGGTCTGAGCGGACGCGCACGCGTTGCGGCCCCGGGCCCGGCGCGGGAAGGTCGAAGCACAGCCAGCTCTTTTGGAGGTCGGTCATGCCCATCGCGACGGTGAACCCGGCGAACGGCGAGACGCTCAAGACGTACGAGGCCATGGACGAGCAGGAGCTGGAACGCCGGCTCCAGCTCGCGCAGGCCACGTTCCGCACGTACCGGACGACGAAGTTCGCCGAACGCGCCCGGCTGCTGAACCGGGCCGCCGACCTGCTCGACGACGACCAGGACGACATCGGCAAGATCATGACCACCGAGATGGGCAAGCCGGTGAAGCAGGCGCGCGCGGAGGCCGCGAAGTGCGCCAAGGCGATGCGCTGGTACGCCGAGCACGCGCAGGAGCTGCTGGCCGACGAGGAGCCGGCCGCCGCCGACGTGAAGGACTCCGGGGGCTCGCGCGCCCTGGTCCGCTACCGGCCGCTGGGGCCGGTGCTCGCGGTGATGCCGTGGAACTTCCCGCTGTGGCAGGTGGTGCGGTTCGCCGCGCCGGCGCTGATGGCGGGCAACGTGGGCCTGCTCAAGCACGCCTCGAACGTCCCGCAGACCGCCTTGTACCTGGAGGACCTGTTCCACCGGGCGGGCTTCACCGAGGGCTGCTTCCAGACGCTGCTGGTCGGCTCCGGCGCGGTCGACGCCGTCCTGCGCGACGAGCGGGTGAAGGCGGCGACGCTGACGGGCAGCGAGCCGGCCGGGCGGGCGGTCGCCTCCACCGCCGGCGAGATGATCAAGAAGACGGTGCTGGAGCTGGGCGGCAGCGATCCGTACGTGGTCATGCCGTCGGCGGACGTCGACCGGGCCGCGCAGGTCGCGGTGACCGCGCGCGTGCAGAACAACGGACAGTCGTGCATCGCCGCCAAACGGTTCATCGTTCACACGGACGTGTACGACGCGTTCGCCGAGCGGTTCGTGGCGGGCATGGCGGCCCTGAAGGTCGGCGACCCGCTGGCGGAGGACACGGAGGTCGGGCCGCTGGCGAGCGAACAGGGCCGGGCGGACCTGGAGGAGCTGGTGGACGACGCCCGGCGCAGCGGGGCCGCCGTGCTGTGCGGGGGCGAGCGCCCCGACGGGCCCGGCTGGTACTACCCGCCGACGGTCCTGGCGGGCGTCACGCGCGAGATGCGCATCCACCGGGAGGAGGCGTTCGGGCCGGTCGCGACGCTGTACCGGGCGGCCGACCTGGACGAGGCGGTCCTCATCGCCAACGACTCGCCGTTCGGACTGAGTTCCAACGTGTGGACGCGCGACGAGGCCGAGGTCGACCGTTTCGTCCGGGATCTGGAGGCCGGCGGGGTGTTCGTCAACGGGATGACGGCGTCCCATCCGGGCTTCCCGTTCGGCGGGGTGAAGCGGTCCGGGTACGGCCGTGAGCTGTCGGGGCACGGAATCCGGGAGTTCTGCAACATCACCACGGTTTGGCACGGTGCGTGAGCGCCGCGCGGCTACGATCCCGGTGTGAACCGCGAAGTGACTCTGCCTCTGATCGTCGACGACCGCGGGACCTTGCAGGTGGCCGCGGCCGACGTGAGCAAGCTGCTCCGCACTCTGGGAGGGCGGTGGCTGCACCTCGTCGAGGCCGGCGCGGACGGGCTCGACGAGGACACGGTGGCCGCTCTGACCATCGAACTGGCCAAGCTGGCCGACCGCATCGACGTGGCGTGCATCGCGCACAGCAGCGGGGGCGCGCCGTAGGAGCCCGGCTCGTCCCCGCGCACCCGCGGCCGCCGTGCTACCGGATGGGCATCCCCGACAGTGTCCGGGCGATCACCAGGCGCTGGATCTCGCTGGTGCCCTCGAAGATGGTGTAGATCGCGGCGTCGCGGTGCATGGCCTGCACGATAGGCCCGCAGCCTAGGAGTTCAGCGGCATTGCTCGGGCGTTGCTCCGGGTTCCATGGGCGTTGATCCGGGTTGCTGCTGCATGATCGTCTCCCATTTCGTCTCCCAAAAACGAGCACCCGCCCCCAGTCATCGACTGGGGGCGGGCTCGCGCCGACGGGCCACAATGGAGGGCCGTCCACTCGTGGCCGTCGGCACGTCTGGATGCTTCGACCTTTCGCGTATCCCGAAGGATGCAGGTCAAGCCGCAGTTCACCCTTTCGGGCGAACACTCGTTCGATAAGTGGACACTACAGCGAGCCCTGCGGCATATGCCAGCCGATCGCAGGGCCAGACGGTTGCTCAACGAGCAAAGCGACAGTTTTGGTACTGACGCAAGATCACCTAGGTCGGAGCGTTGCCGGGTGCCAGCCCGCCGACACCCGCGCCCCGACTGGGTACGCAGTAGACAGATCGCCCTCGGCCGCCGCATCGGAGACCTCAGGCGCGCCGCCGACATGTCCCAGGATCAGTTAGCCGACCGGATGGGCGTCGAGCGGCGGACGATCCAGAGGTACGAGAACGCGGTCACGGACCCCCGGTATGCCGACCTGCTGTTGCTCGCCAGCGCGCTGAGAGTGCACGTCACCGACCTCCTCCATTGAAAAAGTTGTCAACAGACAACACGCCCACGCCGATCACCGCAAGGTCATCGCCGCATATATCTGACCGGATGTATGCAGTGGGAACGTTTACGTAACCGCAGGTCGAGCCTTGGCCAAACGTTCCTGCCGGTAACCGCTCTCTACCGTGTGCGGCCCGGGGGCCGGTCACCCAGCTATGCAGTCGGCGAGCGAGCGGGCCGCGGCGCCGAGGGTGGCGACGTGCAGGGCTGCGGAGCGCAGTCCGAGCCCGGGCCCGCCGCAGAGGGCCGCCTGCGCGCCGAGGAGGGCCTGCTCGCGGACGTTCCAGTCGATGGTGTCGCGCGCCAGGCGGCCCTGCTCGCGGCGGACGCGGTCGGCGAGGTCGGTGATGGCGGCGCGCAGCTCGTCCTCGAGGCGCCGGCAGGCGTCGATGGTGGGCAGCATGCCCGCGGCGGCCTCGGCCTCGTCGATGAGCGCCGCGTAGCGCTGGTGTGCTGGTGCTGTCTGGTCCGTAGGCTGAGTCATGCGACGCTCCGCTCGCCGGCCGGCCTCCCCGGCCGTGCGTGGTCGCGGGGCTGCGTTACAGCAGCTTAGACATAGCATGCTATGGCGTGCCACGTATGCGACCGCTCGCGTGGTACGCCCTGGCGTGTCACGTTGACCCGGTGATCGAATTCGAGGCTGATGTGCCCAGGTGGAAGCAGGTGGCAGAGGTGATCCGGGATCGGATCGCCGACGGCACGTACCCGCCCCGCACACGTGTGCCCTCGGTCATCCAGTTGGCCACCGAGTTCGGGATCGCGCAGGCGACCGCACAGAAGGTCCACCGCGGGCTTCGCGAGGAGGGGCTCATCTACACGGAGCCGGGGCTGGGGAGCTTCGTGAAGCAGCCGGCCCGGCCGCCGAGTTCATAGCCCGGTGTCAGACCCCGGATCTAGACTGATCGGCATGTCCCCCACTCCCCCGTCGCCGGGTCCGGTGCGGTCTGCTGCGGAGCTGAACGCGGCGATCTGCGCGCTGTGGTCGCATCCGGCTGCGCGGCTGACGGACGAGCAGCGGGAGGAGTACCGGCGGCTGCTGGCCGAGCTGCGCCAGGTCGAGCAGGGGGATGTGACGACGGCGGCGTAACAGCCGTCCGCCCCGCCGGGCGCTGTTCCGGACGGGGCGGTTCTGAGTGGCTGCACGCGCCTACAGACGCGAACAGAATGAGCTCAGGCTACTGCTCGCCGCTGACAACGCCGGGGCGCGTCGACAGGCGGTACTCGTCGACGGGCGGGGCGTCGTCCAGGTCGCCGAGCACGTCGTCGAAGTCGTCGTCCGGCTCAGGGGTATCGTCGTTCATCGCGCCAGGATGGCAGACGCTCGCCGCCCTACGGCCAGGTCGTCAACGTCTCGCCGGTCTCCTCGTCGTCGAGGGTGACGCGCGCGCCGGGGAGCTCGCCCCACGATCCGATCCAGACGGAGACCTGCGCGCGGGCGACGACCTCGCTCTCCCACCAGCCGTGCATCATCGGCCGGCCGCCGGAGGTCAAGGTGAGGTGGTAGCGGGGACCGCTGGCTTGCTCGTTCACCCCACCATCCTAGAATCGAACACATGCACGACCTTCCGCCGTCTCGTCTCGACCTGCTCCGCTTCCTCGAACGCGTCCAGCAGGCCGACCTCGACCGCACCCGCCGGTGGATCGCCGACGAGGAACGGAAGGCGGCGGAACGTCAGCGCGGCGAGCAAGCCCGGCCGCCCGTACCCGACTGGCTTCTGGAACTCGGACTCAACCGGGAGGTGCCGCCCGTGTATGTCCACGAGGGCCACTGCCACATGGCGGGCAAGCGGTCGCGCGGGATCAGCCGCACGGACGCGCTGCGGTGGCTCGCCGAAGGTATCCCGGCCTGTACGCACTGCCGGCCCGACAGTGAACTCGGCTATCTGGACGGGTAGCGAACCACGGAGACAAATCGGCACTATTAAGACTATCCGGGTGGGGGTACTCGCTGTACATCCCCCACAGAACGGAGCACGCCGTGATCATCAAGAGAATGCACGACATGGGCATCCGCAGCGAGCACGCCTACACGGCCGGCCTGGCGTCCATCGGCCTGTCCGTCTTCACCTGGGCCACCAGCCTCAAAGCAGAGCCCGGGGCCCACGCAGACCTCGCCCGCGCCGACCGATGGGGCATCTTCGTCGGCGAATGGGCGCCCACCTTCTTCGGCCTCGGCCTCGCCCTCTCTCACTACGAGCAGCAGGACGGCACCCTCACCGCCAGCGTCCATGAACTCCACGAGCACCAGGCCGCCAGCTGAGCCGCACTCGTGACAACCCGCCTCTGGAACAAGGGGCGGGCTTCCCACGTTCAGGCAGCCGCATGCCTCCCGTGGGGAGCCGGGAGGCGCGGCGGGCCCTGCCGATCGCAGCACGGCAGGGCCCAGCCAGGAGGACTCCCACCCGGGGGTGGAGCGGGATCCCGTCGCACCACCATGCACCACAATCCGGCCAGCGGGATAGATCGCGGCCGGAAGTAGTCGCCGACCGTCGCGAACTCCTGACAGGGCGGGCCGCTTCCGTCTACCGTGTTCGGGCGGCCACCGCAGTTCGCAACCACCTCCGGGTGGAGCCCTCCGGGGCGCTCGGTGGCCGCACCTGAACCTGGGGAGGCGCGATGAGCGACACGTACTGGGGCTAGACCCTGCACAGCACAACGCCCCCGCAGCCAGCTGCGGGGGCGTTCATGTGCTCAGGCTCCGTCTTGCTGGAGCACTTGCGCGTCGTGAGCCTGGAGCGCCTGGGAGATGGCGCCGACGCTGGGGTTCTTGCCCTTGTTCTTGCCCTCGGCGATCCGAAGGTGCGGCTGGATCTGCTTGAGGCTGTATCCCTTGGTGCGCAGGGCGACGGCCTGGACGATCAGGGGTTCGGTCATGACAGGGCGGCGTCCACCCACTCGCCCTCGGGCCCGGGCAGATTCGAGGCCGTTCTTGGTCTTCTTGACGATGTCGCGGCGCCGCTCCGAGGCCAGCACCAAGGCCAGCTCGAGGAGGAGGTTCATCTCCTTGTGTTCGCCGGCTCCGACGCCCTCGAGCACCTTGACCGCGATGTTGCGCTCGAAGAGTTCAGCGAGGGTCATCAGGCCGGTGAGGGTGTCGCGGCCGAGGCGGTCGACTTCCTGCACGCACAGCATGTCTCCCTCGCGCAGGTAGTCGAGGGCGGCGCTCAGGCCGGGGCGCTCGGCGACGGCGAGTTTGCCGGAGACTTTCTCTTCGAAGACCTTGACGCAGATCGGGCCGAGCGCGTCGTGCTGGCGGTCGACGTTCTGTTTGTCGGTGGATACGCGGACGAGCCCGACCAGCGGCATACAGCCTCGCTTCATCTAAGGGGTGTGGGTGGCTAGTTGAACGCTAGCGGTTGATGAACCCTTTGATGAAAGGCTTGGCGGCATCTACGTCTGAACTACGTCTCGCGGTGGGCTGTTTCATCTATCGACCGATTGATGAACGCTCCATCTGTAGACAGCTCTACAGTGCATCTGTAGAGTGGTCTACAGATGGAGCGGAGGGCGCTCCAGGAGGGGACCATCATGCAGCGCTACGAACTCGACGCCTTCCTCGGAGACGACCACGGGCTCGACGAGGACCAGATCGCCGAACTCCTCGCCAAGGCCGACGACATCGAAGAGCGCTGCGACGCAGACCCCGACGAGATGCGCGAGGAACTCGTCACCGCCTACCGGCTCATGCGCGAGGAGCCGAATGTCGTCGTGGCCGAACTCGCCGAGCGGCGAATCGAAGCCATCGTCGCCGAGGCCAACGCCCTCGCCGGGCTTCGCCAGTCCGCCATCGTGCTCATCGGCCGAGGTGACGCCACCGAGGCCGGGTTCGCCCGGCTGGCCGGAGTCGACCGCATGACCGTCCGCAAGTGGCTCGGCAAGTAACGGACCAAAGGGAGAAGCCTCATGGACAGCTCGACTCGCGCAAACGTCAGCCTCTTCGTCCCAGTCATCGTCGGCCTCGGCGTGTTCGCCGCCATCGTCCTGCCCGGCGAGATGGACGGCGTGCGCTTCGCCATCGCCGCCGCGGCATTCCTCGTCATCGCGCCGGGCGGAGCGTGGATGCTCACGCGGCTCCTGGAGAAGTGACAGCACAGCGAAGCGCCCCCGCTCCCCTGCCGGTTGGCAGAGGTGCAGGGGCGTTGTCAGTCTTCCTCGGCGGGCGGCCAGTCGGGCGCGAGGAACGGGTTCGTGGCCGGGGCCGGGATCGGCGGTGGCTCCTCGACGCCCATGGCGACGAGGGTGGCGAGGTCGGCCGCCCCGTCCCGGGCGCGCGGCTCCAACGGCCGCGGATCACGTACAGGCATGGATCACACTCCAGTTCGGTAGTAGTCCTCCACGTCGTCCGGCGTCTGCCGTGGGGTGCCGCCGAGCTCGAGAACCTGGTCCCGCAGCGTGAGCGCCCACCGCGACAGCGAGTAGAGGACGCCGCGGACGCGCACGATCTCCTGCTTCGTCGCCGTGAGGTCGTCGCGGAGTTCCTTCTTGATGGCGTCGAATGCGGCCCGGTCCTCGGCCCGCTGGTTGGGCTCCGCCTGGGCCAGCGCCGCCGCCCTCGTCGCCTCCGCAGTCGCCGCGGCCGCCCGCGTCGTCGCCCGGGCCGCGAACAACCCGGCCACGACGGCGCCCACCGTTCCGAGTACGGCGACGATCCCCGCCCACCAGCTCATCGCGCCTTGCCTTTCCGGGCAGGCCGCGGCACGTGGGGGACCGAATGCTCGGGCACCGTCGCCGCCCACATGATGACCCCGACGTGCGAGGTGAGGTAGAAGACCGCGGCGAACGCGCCGCGGGGGAAGGTGCCCGAGATGGCGGCTGCTACGTAGGCCGTCGCCCAGACGGTGGGGGGAACGAGGGCGACTGCGAAGCCGAAGCCGTCGCGGCCGACTCGCAGGAATGCCGAACAGGTGGTGGCGAGGCCGGCCAGGATCCATAGCCAGCCCCAGCAGTGCAGTGGGGCGTAGTCGGTGAGGAGCTCCAGCCCGGGAGGGTCGGGTTGCGGGACGGCGACGAAGCCGACACCCCAGCAGGTCTTGCCGACGCCGAGGATGAGCAGGAAGACGCCGCGGCGGCCCAGCATCGCACGTAGCCGGCGGGCCGCCCGGCAGGGCACTCAGACCCCCACGGGCCCGGTCTTGACCGGACTGGACCGCTCGAGTGCGACCTCCGCAACGGGGGCGGTGACCTGCTGGCGCAGCCACAGGGTGACGAAGGCGCCGATCGCGGCCATGATCTTGGACTGGTCGGCGGCGGACCAGTCGAGGCCGAGGCCGACGCAGAGCGCCATGACGGCCTGGGCGAACTGGACGATGGCGGCGGCGAGCGCGCCGTTCTTGAGGACGATGGCGGTGACGATGCCGACGGCGGTGGCGGAGATGGCGTTGATGGCGGTCTGGGTGCCGTCGGAGATGTCGACGCCGAACGCGGAGAGCGCCTGGAGGAAGGCTGCGATGAAGCCGAGGATGTAGACCGGCTCTCTGCCGAAGAACTTCACGGTGGTCTCTTCTCTGTGAACGGGGACGGGGGCGGAACTACTCGGCGAGCCGGGCGGCGAGCTTGGCGGCGACCTTCTCGGCGATGGCCTCGGCGAGAGCAGGGGCGGCGGCGACCTTGTCGGCGAGTGCAGCCAGCTGGGCGTCGCTGAGGCTGGCGGCCTCGAGGGCGGCCACCTTCGTGGCGAGGCTGGCCACGCTGTCGACGGCGGCCTTCGCGTTCTTGTCGGTGTTGACCAAGTAGTTATAGGCGTCCCGGTCGGTCTGGGCGCCCTTGTACGTCCACGGCGCGACGGCCAGGCGGTCGTACACCGTCTTGAGCTGGGTGGCCTGCTCGGGGGTCATGTCGTCCTCCTGCTGCTGCGTGGTGAAGGCCGGCCACGAGCCGGGGTCCTGGTGGTCGTTCTCGGGAACGTGGGCATGGGCGTACCAGCCGGCCTGCTTCTCCCAGACGGTCTCGCTGCGGTGCGAGGTGAAGTCGACCGGCCGGCCCATCGGCCACGTGTCGGGGACGCCCCATGAGCGCACCCACGCGTTCAGCTCAGGCCAGCCCTTGCACGGGGTGTCGACGAGCCGGGGGTAGACCGTCCCGTCGACCGTGCAGTAAGGGAAGAAGAGCGCTTCGACCTGGAGCACCACGCTGCCCGCGCGATTGGTGCGGGTCCCGCCGGGGCTGTCGACCAGCGACTTACTGCGGCAGTTCGCCGGGACGAACTGGGTGACCCGGCCGGTGAACGGGTTCCACAGCAGGTGCGGGGCGACTGCCTGACCGGCCGAGTTCTTCCCGAAGTAGCTGGCCAACGTCTCGTAGGAGACGAGCGCGGCTGGCTTCGCGGCGCTGGCGTTGCGATCCCAGGTGATGTGTCCGATCGCCTTGGCGGGACCCCCGTCGGTCGGCTGGTGGTCGCCGATGTCCATCCGGGTCGCGCCCGGCATCCACAGCTCAGGCACGGGGGCCTCCTAGGGGGTCTTGACGATCCAGTTGTTGGCGCCGGAGGCCGCCCAGTCCATGTCGGTGTGGACGGAGTGGTAGCCGATTGCGTAGGCCTCGGGCGGGGCCCATGACGAGTAGCAGCGGGTGGCGTTCTTCGCCATGAAGCGAGCCTGTGTGGCGTAGGCGGTCGGGACGACGTACTCGGTCGCGCCCGGGGCGGTGCCGGTCTGCGTTCGGCGCACGACCCAGCGGGCGTCGGTGACCTGGCCGGCGAGGGCGAGCTGCCGCAGCGCGGTGCCCAGCGCGGAATGGTTGGGGTCCGTGTCGCCCCACCAGGTGGTGTAGTGGCCGGCGCCTGGCGTCAGGGCCTCGTTCTCCAGGATCAGGGTCTTCGCCTGGTCGACGGTGATGTTCGGGGTGCGGGTGTCGGTGCGGAGGTGGACGCGGTCGGGTGTGACGCCGAGCTGGCGGGCGGCCTGCACGAGTTCCCGGTCCCGGGCCGCGGCGAAGTCGGCCGGCGACAGCGGCGCGGGTATGCCCTCCCTGGTCGGGTAGTGGTAGCCGCCCCACCAGCCGTTCGCGTCGAGCCCGTTGAGGGCGTCGCGCATCGCCGACGTGGATCCGTCGGTGCCGAGGACGATGTGCACCTCGCGGCCGACGAGGGCGTGGTGGGCGATGATCTGCCCGGACCACAGCGTCTCGTCGTCCTGGTGGGGGCTGTACACGTACAGGCGGCGGCCGGTCGGGGCGGGTACGGGGTCGGTCACAGATCTCCTCAGGGCATGAAAAAAGCCCCGGTCAGGGGCGTGGGCAGGGAGGCGTCTGGACTACGGCGCGAGGGCGATCCAGTCGATCTGCACGGTGGACCAGACGGCGGTTGCGCCGGACGCGCTGGACTGGAAGAACGGCACGAACTGGCTCGTCGTCACCGAGGTGGCGCGGGCCGTCCACCGGGCGGTGCCGCCGGCCACCGAGTTGATGTTCAGGACGACCCGGGGCGTCGCCGAGAACGCGGTCGGGAAGGTGACCGCCGACCCGGTGTAGGTGTCCAGGCCGCTGAACGAGACGTTGAACGTGCCGGACTGGGCCTGAGGGGCGACCGGGTCCCACGTCGACCCGTTGTAGCGGTACAGCCGGTCGACGTCCTGCAGCCAGGTCACCATGCCCTCGACGGGCGCCGATGCGCCGGACAGGGCCGCGGTGCGGGCGGAGGCGGACGCGAACCGCATGACGCTGCGGGAGACGATCGCGTTGGCGATGTTGCGGGCCAGCGCGCTTGCGTCCGGCGCGTCGGTGAGGGCTGCGATCGACACGCCCTGCCCGTAGTCGTCAGTCGTGGCCACAGGGCCTCCTAGGCTGAGGGGTGGATCGCGAACCAGTTGACGTTGACGGCCGACCAGGTCGCGGTCGCGCCCGCGGTCGAGGAGAAGACGAACGGCACGAAGCCGGTGGTGGTGACGTTGATGGCGCGGGCCTGCCAGCGCGCCGTGCTCGCGCCGCCGGAGTCGATGTTCACGAAGACGCGCGGCACGGCGGTGAAGGCGACCGGGAACGTGACCGTCGTCCCGCTGTAGGTGTCGAGGCTGGTGAAGGAGATGGCGGCCGCGCCGTTCTGCATGACCGGGCCGACGCCGGTCGCCGCAGTCCGTCCCTCGGCGAGCCAGTTCCCGCTGCTCGACTGCGAGATCTTGATGACGTCGTTCACTGCGGGAGCCTGATAGGACTGCAGGCGACGGGCGATGACGCCGTCCGAGGTGACGATCGTGCCGTCGCTGTTGACGGTGGCGACGGTGGCGAGGCGCCAGTCCGAACCCCGCACTGACGGAGTCCGCTCCCCCGTTCGCCGGGCCTGGCGCCGCAGTGCCGCCGACAGGTCGCGGTGGACGCCGAACTGGGATTCCGTCACGCGTCCTCCTTCGCGGAGATCGTCGTGACGGGGAAGTCGCCGTCCGTGCTGAGCGGTACAGAGAACCCGGCGACCTGATGCAGCTCCCGGCTGCCGTCCGGGTGGATCAGCCGGACGACGTCGCCGACTTCGAGCGCCGGGTTGGGCAGGCTGGAGAAGTCCCCGCTGGCGTTCGGCGCCCGGGCCGCAGCGAGCTTCAGGGTGGCGGCGTTCGTGCAGGCCGCCGTCGTGATGAGCGTCGGCGACGAGTAGAACGTGGGCCGGTGCCCGTAGGGGCCCGACCAGTAGGTGGGTGAGCTGGGGTCGGTGTCGACGACCAGCGCGGAGACCGGGGCCACGTTGTCGGCGGTGTTCTCGCCGCGCGCCAAGACACCGTTGTAGACGCCGCTGCTGGACATGCCGCGCGACGCCCGGACGTAGACGCCGCCCTCCCCCGCCGCCACATCCCACACCGGGGTCGCTGCGGAAAGGTCGGGCAGGGTGGCGATGGTGAACACCCCATCGGGGCTGCAGTAGACGACCGCGCCGGCCGCGGCGGCGATCTCCTGGCAGGCCGCCCACGGATCTGCCTCGACGTCGTAGACGCGGCGGCCGATCGCCATGTCGCTGATCGTGGAGACGATCTCGGCGTCGCTGATGGACCGCTGGACCAACGCGGTGACCGCGCTGACCACCGTGCCCGACGCCGTGTAGGGGGCGGTGAGTTTGTCGTCCTGCACGACGACGCCGAGGTCTTTGCCGGACAGGGTGACGGGCCCGTCGTTGACGTCGCCCGCCACGTCGTCGAGCCGGAACACGCCGAGCGGCACCAGCTCGCTGCTGCCGTCGCCGTAGTAGACGCCGCGGCTGATGCGCAGCCGGGCCCCGTAGACCGCCAGCTGGTCGGCGGCGGCACGCGGGATCAGGGTGGGGTCGGCCACTGTGACCGTGCAGGTGCGGCGGATGGCCTGCGAGCGGTCCACCGTCACGCTGCCGCCCGTGTGCTCCAGCGGCAGCACGCGGCCGTCGGTCGTGAACAGCCGCACCTCGGTGGCTACCTGGTGCGACTCGGCGAGGCGCGGCAGGAATCGGGCGGTGGTGGGGTACACGTCACCCCCTACTTCCGCTTGTCGAGGAGGACGTCTTCCCACGTCGCATACGCGGTCAGCACGTCCCCCCAGGTGGCGAAGCCGGACAGCACGTCCTGCCAGGTGCGGTCTGCGGATCCGTTGACGCCGACGGTGACCGGCATATCGGCCTCCGTCAGGGGCAGCGTCCACTCACGCCACTCCTCGGTCGCCACCGCGCTCACGCGCGGCCGCGCGACCGCCGCGACGTTGACGTACACGTCATCCTCGCCCATCCCCGGCGCCGCCTGCCACAGCAATGTGTTGCCGGAGCTGAGTAGCCAGCGCAGGGCCTTGCGCTCCTCGTCGGAGCGGGTCCAGACGACGAGGCTGCCCTCCTGCCCGCCGCGGACGTCGGAGAGGACGACCGCGTTCTGCCGGCCGCGCACCCGATGGACGGCCTGCTCGATCGGATCCGCCCAGTCCGGTGCCGCCTTCACGAGGACCTGCATGTTCCGTTGCGGGTTGCCCGGGTCTTTCAGCCAGGCGAAGTTGGCGTCGTCGACGTCGAGGGTGATCGTCGCCGACGAACGGGTGTAGGTGAGGACGCCGGCAGGCGAGTACACCTCGACGTAGTAGTAGACGGGGACGTCGAGCGGCGCCTCATGGTCCTCGATGACCAGCAGGTCGGAGGTGATCGGGTCCTGGTCGTACAGGCCGGTCGGGCCGCGCACCGGTGTACGCGTGCCGTCGGCCGTCACCCGGTACACGGTGATCAGGTAGTCGACCGTCAGCTCGCGCAGCGTGAGGGTGACGTAGGCGCCGTCGTCGTGGTCGGTGACCGCGGTCAGCGGCAGCACTTGCCACAGTGCGACGGCGTCCATCCATAGCGACGACGACACCGCCGCGGCGACGCCCACCACCTCGACCGCGGCTTTCGCCGCCGTGGCCGGGGCGACCGAGTCGGTGGTCATCAGGTACCAGCCGCCCGCGGGCAGCGAGTAGGCGGTGCCCGTCGACGCGCCGAGGTCCGCGCCGGCGGCCGTGTACCAGCGGACCTTCACCGTGATCGTGGTCCAGCTGCCGGCGTTGAGCTTGCAGACGATCTGCGCCCGGAAGTTCAGGCCCACCGGGGACGGCACCGTGAACTGCCCGGACCGCCACGTCGACGACGTCGCCGTCGCCGATGCGACCGCCAGGCTGTAGTTGCCGAGAACGGCGGCCGCCCCCCACGGCGTGGACCGGGCCGCCGTCGCCACCCCGGACGTCACCGTCCAGCCGCCCGCGGACTGCTCGAACGACCCGTTGGCGTAAGGGATGACGGTGCCCGCCACGACCGGGACCACCGCGCGGACCACCGCGGTGTCGACCCGCAGAATCTGACCGGCCGTCGCCGAGTCCAGGCCCACCGCCAGCGAGCACGACGCCGCACCCGCGGGCGCGACATCCGACACGTACTGCCGGTAGAAGCCCGTCCCGGGCGGGGCCAGCGTCGAGCGGGTCGCCTGGACCTGGGTGCCGCCCGAGTCGTAGAACCGCAGCTCGACCCAGACCGTGCTGCCCGACGTTGGCGGGTTGAGGTAGATGTAGCCCAGGTACTCGGCGCCGGGCGTCACCGTGGGCCGCTCGACCATGCGCATCGCCGCGTTGCCGCCCGCGGTGGCGGTCATCGCCATCGTGTGGCCGCCGGCCCAGTACCAGTCATAGGCCCAGGTGATCATCGGGACCTGGCGGGCCAGCGTGCAGTTCAGCTCCGCCACCCAGGCCGAGGCGTCCACCTCGGACGACTCGGCGTTGTAGGTGAACAGGTTGCCCGAGCTGCGGATCGGCAGGCCCAGGTAGACGTTCTCGTAGAAGCTGGAGACGTTGCTCGCGGCCGGCGTCGACGACAGCAGCACCTGCGCCCGCGTCGCCCCCACCGGCGCCGTCCCCGCCACGCTGATCCGATGCCACGTCGCCGACGCCGTCAGCGTCGTCAACGCCCACGTGATGGACACCTCGGCGCCCGCCGCGGTCAGCCAGCGGATACCGATCCGCTCCGGCACCGTCGCCCCGCTGGCGTCGGCGAACGCCTCGTACAGCGTGCCCGCGACCACCGGATACGAGGAGACGGTGCGCGCCTGCATCTCGCCCGAGGCGGCGGACTTGACCGTCAGGACGCCGTCCCCGTTGCGGCCGCCCGTGCCCTTGCTGAGCGTGCAGTTCAGCTTGGCCGTCCACCCGGAGATGGACGGATCCATGCTCTCCGTCGACGAGCTGAGGAGGTTCCCGGGGATCGACAAGGGGACCTCCTCAGCTCGCGTCGATGACGGAGATCAGCCGCTGATGTTCCTGGCGCACCACGGCTGTCGCTTCGCCCCGGACCTTGCCGAGGAATTCGCCGCCTTCGAGGTAGAGAGCACCTTCGAATTTCGCAGGCCCGGACGGTGCGCCCAGCGCCAGGGAACCCAGCGCGCTCGCCTGCTGGCGGGTGAAGACCGGCTCCGGCCGCCCGGTGCCATTGAACGCGAGGTTCATCCCGGGCTGCAGGTAGCCCCCGCTGTCGTAGCTGCCCGGCTTGAAGCCGTACCAGGAGCCGAACAGCGAGTTGTTGTAGCCGCGCGCCCTTGACCCGACGACGACACCGTCGCCTCCGCGGCTCTCGACGTTGACGCCGCCGATGGTGCCTGCGGTGTGGCCGACGCCAGCGTTCGTGATACCGATGCGGAACGGGCTGTTGCCGTGATAGACCCACCCGGGCGGGGCCGTCTCACCGGAGAACGCCATGGTCGCCCAGCGGCGGTGAGGTTTCTGGCCTCGGATGACGGACTCGATCGCCGACATGAAGCCGGAGCAGTCCCAGCTGGGGTCGCCGTTCCCGGCCCACTGGTAGGGCAGGCCGGCCTGGGTGCGGGCCCATTTCAGGCCCGCCTGGATGCGGGGACCGCCGAGTCCGCCGCCGCCCTTCTTGTCGGCCTCCTTCGTGTACCCGAACAGAGCGTCGACGATCTTGTCGGGGATATGGCGGATGAGCTGCCCGAAGCCGGTATCCATGCCCGGGAAGCTGGCGAGCAGTGGGTCTACGACCCGCGTGACGCCTGCCCGGGCGGACGCCTCGAGCGTGTCCTTCAGCCAGGAGGCGCCCTCCTTGACCTTGTTCCAGGCGGCCGATCCGGCTCCCGCTACCGCGGCGCCGGCCGACTTGATCCATCCGAAGATGCCGCCGTCGGCGAACGACTGCACGACGCCGCCGCCCGCGTACCGCAGCGACGTGTCCGTGGACATGGGCGGGTTGCCGCCGAATGCGGGGGCCAGGGCCGCCTTGATGCCCTGTGCGCCGCGGTTGCGCGCGATCGCATTCATCGTGTTCACGAAGCCCGCGCCGACTGCGCGGGTGAACTCCGGCCGCATGATGGACTCGCCGCCGCTGAGTTCCAGCGCGCCGCCCGTCGGGGAGACGAAGCGGTGCGTGTCCCGCCCCGGGGTGTAGCCGGGCATGATGCCGCCGGATGCGAATCTGAACACGGGCAGCTTAGAGGCACCGAACGCGCCGGCCACGGCGTTCCATACGCCACGAACGCCGTTGTTGTACACGACGTCCACGACGTACTGGATGGGTGCCCGTGCGATGGCCTTCAGGCCGTCCCAGGCGGTCTTGATGCCGGACTTCGCCGAGTTGAAGGCTGCAACCGTCTTGTCTGCAAGCGTGGTCGCCCAGCCTGGGATCGTCTTCGTGAAGAACGTCCCGATCGGGGAGAGGACCCAGCGTTTGATCCAGTCCCAGGCGGATGCGAAACCCGCCTTGATGTCATCCCAATGGCGGATGATGTAGACGACGGCCAGACCCATGGGGCCGCCCAAGGCGCCCACCAGGTACGGCCAGTAGCGCTTCACCCAATCCAGGACGACCTGGAAACCGGCCGGAATCGTCTTGGTGAAGAACCCGAGGAACGGGCCCTTGAACCAGTCGACGAGCCCCGCGGCCGCGCTCTTCATCCACGCCCACACGGCGTCCACGCCGGCCCGGAACCAACCGAACTTGTTGTAGGCGTACACCAGGATCGAGACCAGAGAGATGATCCCGAGGACGATTAGAGTGAGCGGGTTTGCTTCTTGGGCGGCGTTCCAGGCCCATTGGGCAAGCGTCCACAGTTTCGTCGCGACGATGATTCCGTAGATTCCCTCGATCATCCACGGCGCCTTATCGGCGATGATGCCGATGAACTGCGCCGCACCGCCGAGGAGCTTCAGTAGAGGCCCCTGGATCGGCGAGAGCGCTTGCCCGACGTTCAGGAACGCGCTCGCGATCTTCCTCAGGGCGTCACTAAGCAGCGGACCTTTCTCGGAGGCGTACCCGAGGAACCGTTCGAACTCCGGGCTGCCCTTCAAGGACGTGCCCCACTTGGCGAACCGGCCCGTGATCGTCTGCATGCGGGACGAGATCGAATCCATGTGGGGCAGGAAGGCGTCGACCACGCCGGCCATGCCCTTGAACACGTTCGCGAAGCCGATTCCGAGCCCCTTGACCGCCGGGCCCACCGCGCTGGCCAGGTCGGCCTTGAAGGCGTGCCACCACGGAGACTTGAAGCCGCGCGAGGCCCGGTCCTGCAAGTCGCCGATCGCTTTCGCGGCCGCGAGAACGAACGGCGTCAGCCCGGGCAGGCTGGCCTTCAATCCGTTCAGGGCCCGCGTGAAGATCGGCATCACGGCAGGCTGCAGGGACCTCGACCACGCCGAAAACGCATCCCGCAATCCGAGGTACGCGGTCATCGTCGCCCGCGCGGACGGAGACAGCTTCGCCAACTCCGCCTGATACTTGGCCTGCGCGATCGCCGCCTGATCCACCCCACCGGCCGCCGACTGGGACGCCGCCTGGATCTGTCGCTGCGCCGACGCCACCGCGTCCGCGGCGTTCTGCTGCGCCACCGCCACATTCGCGGTCGCGTCGCTGACCTTCTGCTGCGCGTCGGCGACTTGCTGGGCAGTCTCCACCTGCGTGCGGGCCGCCTCAGCCTGCGCGTCCCGCACGGCCTGCGCCTGGTCGGCGACCGCCCGCTGAGACTGCGCTACACGATCCTGCGCAGTCACAACCGTCGCTGAACCCTCAACACCCGCCTTGTTCGCCTTCGCGGTGTCCGCCTGGAGGCGCTGCGTCTCCAGGCGCTGCTCCTTGAGCCGCTGTACCGCCTGGTCGTAGGCCAGGATCGCCTTCTGCTTGTCGAGGGCCGTAGCATTCGCGTTCTTCAGAACCGCATCGCGCTGGGCCGTAGCCTCCTTCAGCTGGATCTCGGCATCCCGCTGCGACAGCACCGAATCCGTCAACTGGTTGTTGAGGTCCTGCAACTCCTGGACGGCCTGCTTGCGGGCCGCCGTCAAGTCCAGCTGGGCCTTCTTCGCCGCCACCTGGGCGTCACCGAGAGACCGCTCCGCATCCTGCACCTGCCGCGCGGCCTGCGCATTACGCTGCGCGGCCTGCACCACTGCCTCCGCGGCCGACCGCTTCGCCTGCGCCACCTGCTGCTGTGCCTGAGCAATCTGCCGGGCGCCGTTACGCTCGGCCGTCGCCAACGACTGCTGCGCACCCGCCAGCTGCAGTGCCTTTGAGGCTCCCTGCGCCGCTGTCTGGCCGCCCTTGTAAGTGGCGTTCGTCGCCGCGTCCTGGGCGGCCTTCTGGGCCTGTAGCGTCGACGCAATGCCCTTGAACGCCGGAATCGCTACCAGGGCGATGCCGCCCAAGCCGGCGGCTGCGGCCACACCTGCGGCGGCGATGGCACCCAGGCCGGCCGCCACCACAGGCAGGACCGGCAGGATCGCCGGACCGAACAGGATCGCGGCCGTGGTGAGTGCTCGAAAGCCGGATGTCGACGACGAGGTGTCCACGTCGATGTGCTGTCCGTCCAGCCGGTTCACCGCGGCCTGGAACGCGACAAGCTGCGCAGATGCTGCACCTGCGTCGACCCGCACGGCCACGTTTGCGTCCTGCGACGACAGACGTGCCAGCCGGGCCTGAATCTCGGTGATCCGGGCCAGGGCCGCGCCAGCGTCAAGATCGACACCGATGCGGGCGTCGCGCAGCGACGTCAGCTGCGCCCGAAGACGAGCGATCTCCACCTCTGCGGGTGTCGTGTCCGCACCGATGTTGATGTTCGGCAAGGACGCCTCGGCCTGCGCCACCGCGGCGCGCAGCCGAGTCCCGAGCTGCCCGTCCGTCTCCATGCGGATCCGCAGCGGATCTGCTGAGACCTCGTCGATCTGAACCTGAAGCGCCTGCAACTGGGCGATCGCCCGGGCCGTGTCCGCCCGCACCGCGACATTGGGGTGCGCGGCGCCGATACGGCGCAACCGCTCCTCAATGTCTGCAGCCTGAGCACGCGCCGTCGCCGCATCGATGTCGATGCCGACCGTTTTGTCGGCCAGAGATTCCAGCTTGGCCCGCAGTCGGGCCAGGTCGGCGTCCACGCCCGTGTCGCCGAGCTTGACGTCCAGCTTGGGCATGCTGCGGAACGCTTCGGTGAGCTTCGCCCTCAGCGAGCGGGCGAAGGCCCCGCCGGCCTGCTCGCCCTGCTTGGCGGCCGCCGGCCGAGCCTGCTGCCCACCCTGCGTGATACCGCTCGTAATGGAACTGCGGATCGACGCCGTGATGCGAGCGGCGATCTGCTGTCCTAGCCGCTGGCCGATCCGCTGACCGATCGTGTCCGAGATCGACGACGTCATGGCCGGACCGAAAGCCCGCCCCGCAGCGTTGCCCGCATCCTGGCCAGCGCGCGTCGCGGCCGGTACCAGCGCGCTCTTCAGCCGATCGTAGATCCCCCGCGTGTTGGGGATGACGTCGACCTCGACCGAGCCTACGGAGATAGCGGGCACCGGGAGCCTCCTCCCAGCGCCCTACGTGGCGCCTCTGTTGAGCAGCTCGAACAAGGTGTTGGCCTGGTTGTCAGACATGCGCTGCCGGACCTCGGCCGGCTTCGCGCCCGGTCTGCGGATCGGCTCGGGAGCCTTGGGCCGCTGCGACTTGTGTTCGGTGTTGACGCTGATCAGCACGTACTCCAGCCGCGACACCCGGTCCGCGATCACGGCGAGGAGCTGCTCGGCTTGCGACCAGCGCCCCTTCTCGGGTTCACCCTTCTCGGACTGCTCGGCCAGCTCTTCATCCGACATTCCGTTCCGTAGGGCGGTCCACGTCGCCGACTCGGGCGGCAGGTGCTGAATGAGGATGCGCAGACGCCGCCAGGACATGGCGCCGCGGTGCACGTCAAGGAGGTCGACGCCCTGGTAGTAGCGCAGCAGGTCTGCCTCTATCGCCTCCGCGTGCGCCTCGACGACGGAGCGGGTCCACGCGATTTCCCCAGGCTCTCGCCGGACTGCTCTGCGGCATCCTGGGTGAACTCCAGGAACTCGACGATCGTCGGATCCATCTCCAGGTACAGCTCGTAGTCGTCGGGGTGGAAGACCTTCTGGGCGAAGGCGTCAAGATTGCCCGCGTTGAGCAGGCGCTGCCACGAGATGCGCCACGCCGACGGCGGGATGATCTGTACGTCGTCGCCGCACAGGGTGGCCGTGACGTAGTTTTCGGCCTCGATCTCCTGTGCTTCGGCGGCTGTAACCTCCGGTTCCTCGACGGGCCGGCGGGACTGGGGGCGGGCGGCCGCCTTACGGGCGGCCGGACGGGGATTTGCGGCCATGGCGCGGGACTCCTTCTGTGACGGCGCGGGCAACGTGCAGAGGTGGGCGGGCCGGGCCCGCGCCGGCTGGCTAAACCAGCCCGCCCACCCGCTCAGGAACCCGTGTAGGCGGGCGTGGCGGGGATCTTGTCGACGTGGTAGACGGTGTTGCCGGCCTCGTCGGGATAGGTCGTGATCGTCCACTCGTAGCCGGACATCTCGTCCTGCTTGAAGGAGACATCGGAGCGGTCGTTGATCTCGCCCTGCGGGACGTAGAAGCCCTTGTAGGCGTCGCCGTCGATGACGAGGAACCAGAACGCGCGGCGGTCGGGAACGGGCGAAGCGGTCTCGGCGTACTTGGTGAGACCCGTGCCATCGGGCACCAGATCGGCCTGATCCAGGCGGTAGTGCAGGGACTGCACCGCGACCCTGGACGTCTCCCACACCGTGAGCTTGAACGTCCTCACCGACTTGGTGATCTGCGTGCGGAACGGGCTGCTGAGGCCCCACGGGGTGAACTCCTGGGAGTTCTCGTCGAAGCCGTAGGTGAGGCCGTTGTCGGAGATGGCGCCGAGCGGGGCCCACGGGGCGAGGGGCTGGGTGAGCGGCGAGTTCACCGCGGGCGTTCCGACGGGCGCGACCCACCCCCCGCCGTTCGCTCCGACAAGCGCCAGGTCCGCGGCGCGGGTGATGTTGACCATGAGATGACTCCAGACATGGAAGAGCCCGCGCACGGGCGGGTGGTGAGGGTCCGGCGCGGGCCCGGGTTCCCGGTCAGGCCGGGTGACAGAAGATCTCGTAAGTGGCACCGACTCGGCGGAGGCCAGTGTTCTCGTAGGGGCGTACAGCCGGGAGCGTCAGGCATCCCGTCCGCCCGATGACGGCTGTTGGGCTCGACGACCCCCGTAGCTGGCCGGTGATCCAGGCATGGACCTCGCGGGCCAGGGTGAAGGCTTCGGCCCGGCTGGCCGCGTACACGTCCATGTCGACGAGGAAGCGGGCGAGCCGGACGCCGTCGTCGCCCCCAGCGGGAAGCTGCTCGAACTGGATCGTCGGCAGTTCGCTCAGCAGGTCGTTGTCGAGTTCGTCGCGCACCACCGCGTCCGGCCACCGCTGCTGGGCGCGAGGGATGAGCTCTGCCTCGATGTCGATGATCGCGGTCACTGGTTCGTCCCGCCGATCTGGGCGGCGCGCAGCAGGACGTGATGCGCGTGGACCTTCTCGGTGCCGTACTCCACCCAGCGTGCGTAGTAGGCGGTGTTGCGGACTGTGGCGGTGGCCCGGTCGCGGTGCCGGCCGCCGCGCGAAGTGCTGTCGACTTCCCAGGATGCCTTGTAGTGGCCCGGGTGCGGTCCGCGGTCGTCCACCGGCGAGATGGCCTGTGCGACACCTCTGATGATCTCGGCGCGGCGCCGCATCTCCGCCTCCATGGACGGCATCCGGAGCATCTGGCCCACTCCTTTGCGCTTCATCTTGAAACGCGCTGCCATACCCTCAACTCCTCACGGCACTAAGGGGGACGTATGGACGTCAAGGGCGTCATGGCCGCGATCAGCTTCGACGGCGACTGGGTCACCATCACGAAGAAGGAGCTCGGGCAGCAAGACCGGCACCACAGGATCAGCGTCCGGGACATCACGGGCACCACCTTCAAGCCGGGCAGCTGGCTCTTCCACGGCTACATTCAGCTCCTCGTGGCTGGCTCTCTACCGGCTTGCGAGACGAGGGGCTTCTTCGGCGGCAGGCCTCCGCGGTCGGACCGCAACAGCCTGAGCATCTCGCACAAGCGCAACGACGAGGCCAAGAAGATCGTCGCTGCGATCGAAGAGGCCCGGGTCCGCCTCAGCCCGTGACCCGGTCGGCGGCGAACTGGATCGGGCCGCGCGTGCCGGTGAAGGGACTTCGGCCCCAGTCGCCGGGCTCGCCCGTGATGTTGCAGTCGACTCCCCTGATGCGGGCCCGGTCGGTGGTCCGCAGCTGCGCACCTGCGGGCGCGTACACGGTCCAGCCGACGATGACCGTGTCGCGGGCTTGCTGCTGGTCCCCGCCCACCTGCGGTGTCTCGGCCCGCGGGGTGACGACGCAGCCCTTCAGATCGAAGGACTCGTCCGGGCCGGGTAGCGGCTGCCCGCGGTTGTCACGGCCGGGCGAGGCGCCGGTGCGCAGGATCCGCACCGTTTCCCCGAACGGGTACGGGGCAGGCACCTACACCCACCCCCAGCCCGGCTCGTACTCCAGCGGCGGCCCGTAGCCCTCGTCGACCGGCCAGGTCGGCGACGGGTCCGCCGTGGCCGGCGTCGGGTCGACGGTGAAGGCGCCGCCGCGGCCGGCCAGCGATTTCAGGGCCGTCTTGTCGGCCTTCGTCAGATACAGGCCGCCCGAGCCTTGCGGGCGCTGCACCGACATGGGGCCGATCGTCTCGTAGGACACCTGCTGCGGGTTGACGTAGCCGCGGCCGGCGACGGACAGGACGACCGCGGTCGCCTGATCCGGCAGCGGCTTGATCACGGTCTCGCACAGGGCGACCGCCTGGGTCAGCAGAAGGTCGGCCCGGTCCCCGTTGATCTCGGAGAGGTCCAGGAAGAGGCCGAGCTCCGCGGCAGTCGGGGGCACGAACACCATCTGCGCCTCCTCAGGCCAGAGACTCCACCGCGTCGCACCAAGCAGCCAGATCAGGCGCGGGATCCAGCTCGGCAGACCGCGACCTCGCCCGCTTCGCGGCCAGCCGGTACTCGGCACGGTCTGTCAGCAACCTGCGGATCACGGTCTCGTAGCCGTCGACGTCGTGCAGGTCGACGAACACCCCCGCCTCGGAAAGGGCCTCGCACAGCCCCGGGGTGGGGTGCGCGATCACCGGAATGCCCGAGGCGAGCGCCTCCACCCCGGCCCGGCCCCACGACTCGTAGGAGGACGGCATCAGCAGCACCTTCGTGCGGCTGTACACCGCGTCCCGCATCTCGTGGCCGCACATGTGGTCGATGACCTCGACGTTGGGCAGGTCCGGGACGATCTGCTCGCCGTAGGCGCCGACGACCGCCAGGAACTCGACGTCGGGCATGCGGCGGGCCAGCTTCCCGAAGAGCTCGCCGCCCTTCTCCGCATTCAGGTTGATCAGCGTCACCTTGTTGCCGGGCTTCGTCCGGTACTCGTCGGCGAAGACCGGCGGCCGGACGATGACCTCCCGCCCGGGCCGGACGCCCCTGGGGTACTCGGCGAAGAACAGCTCGGCCTCCCTCGCCATCCACTGCGAGTTGTAGACCGCGAGTGCCGTGTCCCCGGCCGCCATCTGCCGGAACGACGGGAGGTGCGTGTTGTGGCAGACGACCGCCAGCGGCTTGCCGTATCCGCGGGCCAGCGCGCCGGCCGACGGGACGTTCTCCAGGTGGGAGACGACCACGTCCGCCTTGCGGATCGCGGTGGCGGCGTCCAGCCGGGTCTGCAGCGGCACCACTTGAACGCCGTCGAGGTCGTACTCGGCACGGTCGTCGGTGTAGCGGGACAGCCACACCGACACGTCGTGACCGCGCTCGACGAGGGCCCGCAACATGCTGTGGACCATCCACTCGGCGCCGGCGTTGTGGCGGGGCGGGTAGCCGTGCAGCCGGGCGACGACCCGCATCGGCGCCCGACCGCCCTCCCCGCCCGACGTCACGAGCTGCCGCCCGCCGCCAGGTACTTGACGAACGCCTCCTCGTCGCCGAGGACGAACCCGTAGTACGCCTCCGCCAGGAGGAGCACCAGGTTCTCCTGGAACGCGGAGTGGACGCCGCCGTCCTCGTCGATGTACGTGGCCTCGTTGCTGACGCGGATGTTGATCTCCATTCCGACGCCATACGCCGTCTGGGACCAGTCACCGCCAATTCCTCGAAGGCCGGTGTCGACGGTGCCGGACTGGCGGCGCAGCTTCCCGGACACGGCACGCGAGTAGGCGACAGGCTCGCCGATGAGCGAGCCGGCGAGGGCTGCTCCGGTACCGGGCTGGGTGGTGTCGACCAGGATCGGCCGCCCGGTGGTGTCCGTGGCGCCGAGCAGGCTGGGCTTCATCCGGTAGTCGAGGACGGTCCCGGTGTAGTCCCAGTCGTCGTCGATGATCTCCTTCTGACCCTTGACCAGGTCTCCCCAGATGCCGCCGTTGGCCTGCGTGGTCCCGCCAATGGCGACGCTCTTGCTCGTGGCGGCCAGGTAGTCCGGGAAGGGGCCGGTGGCGCCCTTCATGGTCTTGCCGTGGATCGTGGCCCGGTCGAAGGCTCGGGCGAACGCGGTCGGCAGATCGCGCTCCAGCTGCGCCCAGAGACCGGCGGCATTGGAGCGCACGACCTCCATGGCGGCGGGGATCAAGACGGCGATCTTCTTGCCGCTCATCGTCTTGACGTCCACGCCGCCGGTGCCCAGCGGCTTGCGTCCGGCCTGCTCGACCCAGTCGGCGGTCGGCACGTCGAGCGGCACCGGGATCGCCGTGTTGGCGGTCATGGACAACGGGACCCGGTTCGACAGCGCCATGACCGCCGACTGCTCGGTGGACTTGGCGAAGATCGGCCCAATGAGCTCGGGCGGCAGGAAGACGGAGTTCAGGTCGGAAGTCTTGATCGGGTTCGTGTGAGCCATCGGGGGCTACCTCTCTCAGCGGCCCTCAAGGGCCTTCTGCATGAGCCCGGCGAACACTTCGCCGCGACTGTTGGGGGTTCGGTTGCCGTTGCCCGAGGACCCCTGCGTGCGGTCCGGAGCCGGACGCCGCGGGGAGTTGTCGGCAGGCTTCGCGAGGTGCGGCTTGCGCTTGAGCAGGTCGTCAAGGCTGGCGCGGATACCGTCGGCGTCGATCTCGCCGTCGGCGTCGACGAAGGAGTCAAGGTCGAGGAAGGCGTGCGCGTCGTCCGGGTCGGCGAACCCGGCGGCCGCCAGAGCCCGCACCTCCGAGCGCACGGCGCGCGCTTGGGCTGCCTTCACGCGCTCCTGAACGGCGGTGAGCTGCTCGGTGAGCCGCTCCTGCTCCGACTTCTGCGCGTCCTCGAGTTCCTGCGCCTTCCTGGCCAAGGGTTCCAGCTCGCCGGCCTTCGTGCGGTACTTGGCCGCCTCCCGGCGCAGCTTCTCGATCTCCTTGCGCGCTGCATCCGGATCGGCCCACGGGTCCGTCTTCGCCTGCTCCGCCTCCAGGGCGGTGGTGGGCTCCTGCGGCTCCGTCTCGACCTGCTCGGTCTCCTCGTTTTCGGGCATGGTGAAGTCGCCCTCCAGGGGCTGAGAGAGGCCGCCACCAGGGCGGCCGTAGGGGTCGGTCAGTACGAGCCCGGCAGCGGATTGCTGTCGTGCTCCGCCAGCGCCAGCCGGAACCGGCGGAGCTGGTCTCCCGGGTGAGGCGCCGCGAACTCGCGATAGATGCGCTCCCACTCCCGGGCGTGGTCGGACAGCTCGAACCGCTGCCCCTTGAACACCGGGATCACGCCGCAGTGACAGCCGTCGTGAGCCCGGAAATCTGCCGTCTCCCGCTTGTAGACCGCGCCGCGAGAGGCCAAGAGTTTGCAGAACGCGCACGCGCCGCGAGCCGCGGATCGCGCCCACGCTGTCGCCTGCCGGTCCTGCCGCACCGCCTCCTGGACGGTGCCGCGGCCCGTGTCCGTGACCAATTTCTGCGCCACCTGCTCGGCCTTCTTCTCGGCCTGCGCCAGCCGCACATCGATCGGCTCCAACTGCGCTGCCGTCGTCGCCGGATCCTCCGGGTCACGCGGCCATAGATCCTTCGTCGCCCAGCGCAGCGACGCCTCCGTCTGCTCACCCGGTGGCGGATCAGCGACCGGCACCGTAAACGGGCCCGGAACGCCGGCCGCCTCCCGCTGGGCGTCGTAGAAATCCGCCGCCAGCGCTGACGACGTCCGCGAGTACTGGGCGATGACCGTGTCCATCGCCGTAATCCAGTCCGGGACCGATTCCCGCAACCTGGACGGCAGGATCAGACGCCGCAGACCTCGCACCTCCCGGATCAGGATGCGGGTCAGCCCGATGCGCGCCGCGCGATACCGGTCGGCGTCGCCGCCGCTATCCGAGACCGCTGCCGCCACCGGTCACCTCCGCCACAGCGGGCACCGCCTGCGTCGCGCCCAGCGCGGCCAACCGATCCATCAACTGGCCGCCGGACGCGGCTGCCGCGCTACGGCGCCGCTCGGCGGCCACCCGGCGTCGCTGATCCTCCGACAGCCCCGCCATCTCCAGGACGACATCGCCGTCGGCCGGCAGGATGCCCGCCTGGACCATCTTCACCGCGGCGTCGGTCTGCGCGGCGATCGTCGGCGTGGCCGGGTTGCGGAACACGCACTCGATGCGCCGCTCCTTCGGCGGCGGCTCACCGTCGCGGAACCACAGAGCGAGCCGCATCGCGTCCCGGTGCGTCGCCGAGAAGCGGCGGACGCGCCGCTCGGCCTTCTTCACCAGCGCGCCCTCAGCGGAGCGGATCGCGTCCGCACTGGCCGGGTTGTCGCTGGTGTAGCCGAGCATGTGGGGCGGCACCGACAACTGCGACGACATGATCCGCGCGTACAAGTCGATGATCTTCGTCATCCCGGACGGGTCGTGCGCGGCGAAGGCACCCACCGTCGGCACCTGGCCATCCTCATCCCGCTCCAGCGCCAGAACGCGACCGATGTACGTCTCCCACGCCGACTTGGCGTTGCCCTCCGCGTCCTGGAACGCGGACTCGGAGGCGCCGAGAATGTAGCGCTGCGGCGCGCCGAAGAACTCCGCCTGCACCTCGATGCCCATCAGCCGCCGGCACGCCGCATCCGTGATGCTCATGACCTCGGGCGTGATCTCCGACCGGCCGACACGGTCCGCCGTGCGCTGCCGGTTCGCCATCCGCAGCACCGGCGGCATCCCCAGATTGTGAACGTCCCGGTCGATGACCTCCCAGCCGCCGTCGACCTCCACCGCGAACACCGTCTGATCCGGCAGATACAGCGTCGCCAGCCGGTCCTCCGGCGCCAGCCCGTAATCCAGGCGGTCGCCCTGGCACTCCCGCAGCGCCGACGTCGCCATCCGCAGCCGGGCATCCCAGAACAGGGTCATGTCCAGCGGCGACTCGAACGTCACCAGCGGCGGGTCATCGCCCTCGCCGGAGCCCACCGAGACGTACTCGCGCCCGTAGGTCAGGGCGTCGAGGTGTGCCAGGCTGGCCTCGTCGAACCAGTCGTTGGCCTCGGCGATCTCCGTCAGCGCGGTGGCGTCAGAGCCGTCCGCCCAGCGGAACGCCTCCAGATCCAGACGCTGCTCCAGCGCCTCCACGCCGATCCGCGGCCAGCCGATCACCGTGTGCAGGCCCTTGAGCTGCGGCGGAATGCTGATGCCGAGATCCCGGACGATCTGCTCGCCGTTGAAGTAGGCGTCCAGAAGCTCCAGCTTGAACCGCTGCGTCAGCAGATCCGACCGCAGTGCCGTCAGCAGCTGCACCTCGTCGTCCGACAACGTCAACAGAGGCAGCTCGGGAATGGTCATGCTCACCGGAGGACCACCACCCTTCCCTTGCCGCGGACCGTCGACCGCTTCACCCACGCCGGAGAGTTCATGACCATGCGGCGCAGCATCCGCGCCCCGATCGCGCACACCGCCAAGTCGACTTTCCGGGCCGACTCACGATGCTCCTTGCCGATCGTGTAGCCCCAGGCGTTCGTGCGACGCCGGGCGTTCGCCACGTGCTGCCGCAGCAGCTTGTGGCCGTCGTGCGTGAGCTGCCGCTCCAGTACGTCCCGGTAGAAGCGGTCCACGGCCTCCGTGAACGTCTGCTGGCGGCGCCGGTCACGCATGTCCCACATCACCGCGTGCTGCCCGTGACCCGAGCTCACAGCCTTGAGCTTCAGCCGCTTGCCGTAGCGCTGGGCCCACGCGTCGATGTAGCCGTCCCAGTAGCGCTCGCCGTCCGCGTCATCGTGGCCGGCGCCCGGGTCGGCGAAGAACGCCAGCGGCTTGTACAGCGCGAACACGCGCTCCACGACGCCGTCGACTTCCTCGCGCGGCACCCGCCACGGCGTGCCCTCGGGCCAGTTCGCCGGCTTCTGCCACACCCCGAGCGTCTTCACGAACCCGTCCGAGAGGCGGCAGCCCACCAGGCCCGTCGCGTCGTCGGACTTCGAGCCGTCGAAGAACAGCACCAGCTCGTCGCCGTCGGCCAAGTCGATGCCCTGATGGCAGGCGTCCCACTCATAGGGGGCCAGGAAAGCATCCTCGGCGGCCACGATCTGGTTGAACCAGAACCGGCGGCTACGGCTGGGGGGGTTGCGCACGTCGAGGATCGACGCCTTCAGCCGCTCGATGTCCAGCCACGTCGAATCCCCGCGCACGGCGCGCAGCGTCGGCTCGATCCACTCCTCGACCAGCTTCGCCTCGGCCGGAGCCTCCAGGCTGTCGTAGAACAAGCCCGTGTCGGCCGCCCGGCCGGCCGCCGCCGACTCGAACGCCTCCCGCGTCCGCTCCGCCACCGAGTCCTCGCCGGGCTCGAAGGCGTTCGTGTTCGCCAGCGTCCGGGCCTGCCCGTCAGCCGACTTGGTGGCGTTCCGCTCGATGACGGCTGCCATCTCGTGGCCCTGGTTCGACTCCACCCAGTGGTGGGTCTCCCCCAGGTTGACGGCTGTCGGCCGCCCGCCTTCGAGAGCGCGCGGCGACGAGGTGACGGCCTCGATGCGGGCCCGACCCTTGTCGGCGTAGATGATCTCCTTGCCGAGGTCGATGCGGAACTCCTCGATCGCCCGCTTCGACAGGATCGACGGGAACAGCGTCATCGTGTTCCGCGTCTGGTCCTGCGATACCGCGGCGATCTGCACCCACGCCGCTGGATGCTGCGCCCCGAGGGGCTGGCCGGCCGGGACGCCCCAGGGGTTACCGTCGTCGGCGACTCCGAAGAAGCGGCACGGGCCGACGAACTCGAACGCCGACCACGTCGCGATCAACGGATCCTTGCCCCAGCCCTTCAAGCGCTGGATCACGCCGTCCCGCCACAGGAACCGGTTCGTCGCCGGGTCCATCGCGTACCACCACAGCGTCAGCCGAGCCTGCTCCGGGGTGTACTGCCACGGCTTACCGGCGTAGTGCTGCAGATACGTCGCCGTCCACGCCAGGCACTGCCAGCCGAGGGTGTACTCCGGCAGAACGAACCGGCCGTCCGGGCCGCGCTTCCACGTCGGCCCGATCGTGAACGGCTCGATGACGGCGGGGACTTCTTCGTCAGCCACCCGCGAGGTCACGGTAGGCGTCCAGCGGCCTCACCGAAGCAAGCTGCGGACTGGACGGCTTGCGCTCGAGCTCGATCCGCGCCCGGCGCCGGTCCCCCTCGGTGGTGAGGAGGCGGGCCATGACGCTGTCGAGGGCGCTGACGTACTGGCCGTTCGGCGGCCGGTCCGAGGACAGGCCCCGGGACATCAGCTCCGCCGCGTACCGGGCCATCGCCCAGTCCGACGGCTGATAGAAGACGGCCTGGCCGGACTCCTGCAGCGACAGGTACCAGTCGGCGGCGATCGGATGCCACAGCGGATCAGGCTCGGGCAGGTCCGGCAGGTCAGTCGGCGGGCCGGCCGGGGCCTGGGTCAGCTTCGGCCCGTCGTCCTTGTTGCGGCGCCGGCGCTCCTCGCTGCGCTTCGGGATAGGTCCGTGTGCGCCCATGTCGACCTCCAGGGTCAGGCGCGCCACCAGGGCGCGGGGGGCAGGTGAGATGCGCCGGCCGGGCCCGCCACCAGGGCGGACCTTGATCGCGCGGCGCGTTATTGCAGGCCGGAGGCCTAGGGAACCCGTACAGATTTTCAGGTGCTATACGGTCCCGATCCCAAAAAGATCATGATCAAGGTAACCCCCCCAGGTGATCATGGTCATGATGATCATGGATTTCCTGATCATCTAACCTTGATCAACCTGAGCTTCGTGGGTCCAAGCGTGAGCCCACAGCTCGGTCAGGTCGGGTTCGAGGCTGATCGTCTGCTGGTGATCGCTCACGCGTGCAAGCTCAGCTCGCACCGCGATCGGTACGACGACGTCGCACTCGGGACACTGGACGTGCAGCGTGCAGGTGCCTGCCATGCCTGCCTCCTGGGTGCCGCGTCCGGCTGCCTACCTGCTCCGCCTGCCCACGTTGGCCCTGCTGCCCGTGCCCACCCCGGTGTTGCGGATGTGGAGGAGCTGGCAGTAGCCCTTGGCCCTGGCTCCCATGTACTTGTGCAGCTGGCGTGTACACCTGGTCCAGTCGCCTGGCGTGTTCCACCTGATCTTGGCTCCGCCGGCTCCGGTACTCCAGTACCTGCGCAGCGTTGCGGCGTTGCCTCGCTGGCTGCGGCTTCCTCGTCCTCGTGCTGCCACAGTGATCACCCTTCCTGCGGCGCGGGCTCCTGGGTGTCGTCTACCCGCTGGATGGACGCCCCTTGCCCGCAGGGGATGGCCACGCATACGCCGTCCGCATCGGAGAGGATCGCCCAGCCTGCCTCGAAGTGGAGGGCGAGGGCTGAGTCTTCGATGAGGACGTCGTCCCGCTTCTGATCGCGGGGGTGGACGATGAGGTAGGCGGGCACGGTCACCTCAGTCCGGGGTGCTGTTCGGGCGGCCGGGCCCGTCCGGGCCGGGGGTTGGCGCGCCGGGCGTCGTTCCCTTCCCGGCTGCTCTTCTGGTCGTGGCAGGGGCCGCACACGCCTTGCAGCCTGTCGTCCACATGAGCGTCGGTCTTGGCTTCGATGTGGTCGCAGTGCGTCGACGGCCGCACCCCGCAGACCTTGCAGACCGGATCACGGGCGAGGATCCGGGCCCGGATCTGCCGCCAGTTCGATGGCAGCCGGGCCTTGCGATCCGAGCCCTGCCAGCCGCCGCTCACGACGCGAGAGCCCGCCTGACGCCCTCTTCGAGGGTGACCTGTGGAGCGTAGAAGCCGAGCATCCGTCCCGGGTCGCACACCCGGTGGTGTACGCCGCGGGGCGCGTCGGTGCGGTGCTTGAGCTGAGGCCGGTATCCGGCTCCGGCGCAGACGATGCGGGCGAGGTCGTCGAACGAGGTGGCCCTGCCCCAGCCGAGGTTGACCGGGCCGGTCACGTCAGCGTCCAGGCCGGCCAGGACCGCGCCGACGAGGTCGTCGATGTGGATCCAGTCCCGCGTGGAGTCGCCGCTCCCCCATATCTCGAAGGGGTCGTCGCGCCGCTTGGCCCGGGCGACGAACGCCGGGAACGGGTACGCCTCGTCCTGGTCCTCGCCGTATCCGGAGAACGGCCGCGGGATCAGGATCCGGCAGCCCTCAGCGGCCGCATAGGCGGCGAGCTTCTCCCCCGTCAGCTTGGCCCAGCCGTAGGTGGCGTCGGGCTCTTCCGGGAACCGGGGGTCGATGTCCTCTTCGTACAGCTTGCGCACGTCGCCGGGCTGCTGGAGGGCGACCGGGTAGGCAGCGGAGCTGGAGAAGTACACGGCTCGCGGGGTGCCAGTGCGGACCAGCCAGCGCATGTACCAGGCGTCGAGTGCCAGGTTGGTGGCGACGCCGAGCGGGGATCCGTCGATGCTGGCCCGACCGCCGACGATGGCCGCGCAGTGGATCGCGAGGTCGTAGCGGGTGTCATCGGTGCGGAAGAAGTCGAGGGCATCGCCTTGCCGGACGAACACCGTCCCCGCTAGGTCGAGCCCGAGGACGTCGTCGCCCCGGTCGAGGAGTGCACGGTGCAGGTGGCGGCCGACGAAGCCGGACGCGCCCGTGAGGAGGACGCGCATCAGCTGCTCGCCTTCACGGCCCGGTAGACGCCCCACGGCAGCCCGCTGTCGACGGGCTCCAGGCCGATCCGCTTGCAGGCTTCGGTCTGCTGCTCGGCGGACCAGGTGGTGACGCCGATCCAGCTGGCCGCTTCGGCCGGCCGGTCGGAGACGGGCCAGTCGAGGACGAGGATCCCGCCGAGCTTGGTCGCGGCCCGCAGCTTGCCGACGATCGTGAGGCAGTCGTCGTAGCTGTGGTGGATGAGGACGGCCAGGCTGTACACGGCGTCCATGCGGCGCCGGCCCAGGTGAGCGGCGAGCCCGTCGGCTGCGGCGTGCACGGTGGTCATGGCCGGGGCGCAGTCGGCAAGCCGGTCGAGCATCCGCTGAGACGCGTCGACGGCGGTCACCTCGTAGCCGAGATCGGCCATGGGGATGGCGACGCGCCCGTCACCGCACCCGAAGTCGATCAGCTTCGCCCCGGCGGGAATGACAGCCGCCAGCAGCTTGGCCTGTGCTTCGCCGGACGCCCAGTAGGCCTCTTCGGAGACGCTGCGGGTGGGGTGGATGGCGTCGGGGTCGGCCTGGTCCCAGGCTGAGATGACGTCGTCGGCGCTCATGCCACCTCCTCCACCAGGGCTCGCAGCTTGGCGAGGTCGGCTTCGAGACCGCCTTCGTCGCGGTAGGCGTAGTAGGCGGTGGCGTCGGCCGTGGCCTGCTCGGAGCTGTTGCACTCCTGATAGCCGGCGTCCATGGCGGCTTTGCCGTTCGCCGGGTGCATGTGCTCGATGACCACGTCGCCGAGGTAGGTGATCCGCTCCATACCGCGGCCCCAGTCGAGCCAGACCAGGTCGAGGCAGAGGTGCACGAGGGACGGCGGCGCCATGTAGCCGAGGGTCTGCACGATGTCGCTCGTCATGGCGGCCGCGGTGGGCATCTGCTCGCCCATGAGGAGGTCGTTGCCGTAGACGACGCCGGGCCCGCCGGAGAGGCAGACGCGGAAGCGCTCGTCCCAGCCGGCCGTGCGGGGCCGGTGGTCGTCTCCCATGAAGGCGAGGAACCGATAGCAGGCAGCCATGGCGACGGCGGCCTCGTTGAGCGTGCCGCACAGTCGGAGCCGCGGCCCGGTCACCCAGTGGATCCCCGGCTGGTTGATCTGCTCCATGTGCTCGCGGTAGCCGGCGAGCATCGGGTCGTCGTCGTCGACGGCGAACAGGAGGTCGGCGGTGGCTCCGGTGTTCCGCCAGCAGTCGAGGATGGCGGGGACGCTGTCGGGCCGTCCGCGGGTCGGGATGATGACGAGGAGATCGTCCATGGCGCGGGCTCTCCTAGGTGATTCTCAACGTGCCGGCTTGGCGGGTGATGTTCTCGGCTCCGGGCGGGTCGACGGCGATCCACACCCGGTAGGTGCCGCGGGTGAGGGCGAGCGCTCCGCCGTCGGGCCCGACGAGCAACCGGGCTTCGCCGTCGGCCCATTCGGCGTCGTGCCACTCGGCGTCGGTCGGGTTGTCGGCGTGGAGCACGATGGCGATCTGTACGGGCGCGCCGGTGAGGTCGACCCCGGCCGGGGCGGTGACGGGGATGTGCAGGTACTCCGTCGAGGAGGCGGGGATCAGCACGGTGCACCCACCTCCCAGCCGCTCGGGTGCGGGGCCTGCACGGTCCAGGCGGCCGCGTGCGGCTGCCCTGCCCTCCACGGGCTGTAGGGGGCGCCGATGGTGACGTCAACGTCGTCGTGGGATCCGAGTACGGCGCCGCTGGCGGTGAGCGCGGCCGTGGCGGCGAACGCCGCAGATCCTGCGGTCGCTGCCGTCCCTGCCGCCGCGAGCACCGCAGCAGCGTCCAGCGTGACCCCTACCGCCGCCGTCCGGACACCGGCGGCGGCGAGTCCCGCCCTGGCAGTGAGGGTGGCGGTGCCGAGCACGGGCGGCGCGCCGGTCGTCCCTTCGGCGGTGAGCGTGGCCGTCGCGGTCAGGGCGGCGGTCCCGCTGTAGCCGGCCTGCCCTTGCGCGGTCAGGCTGGCGGTCGCGTCCAGGCCGGCGGTGGTCGAGGCGCCGCGCAGTCCGGTCGCTGCGAGGCTCGCTTCGGCCGCGAGCGCCCCGTCGGCGGATGCGGCCCTCTGCCCGGTGGCTGTGAGGTCTGCTTCGGCGGCGAGCGCTACGCCCGCGCTGGCGCCGACCGCGCCTGCGGCGGCCAGGTCGGCTGAGGCGGCGAGGCCTGCGTCGCTCGACGCGCTCCGGACGCCGTCTGCGGCGAGGCTCGCCGACGCGGCCAGTGCGGCAGTCCCGGTTGTGGTGCGGGTGCCGCCTGCCGTGAGGGCGGCGGTGGCGGTCAGGCTCGTGTCGCCGCTGGCGGCCCGGACTCCGTCTGCAGTGAGGCCGGCCGTAACAGTCAGCGCTGCGGCACCTGCTGCGGCTCGCTGGCCGGAGGTGGCCAGGCTGGCGGTCGCGGTGAGCGCAGAGGCTCCCGCAGTACTGCGCGCACCGGCCGCGGACAGCGTGGCGCTGCCCGAGAGGGCCGCGTCGCCCGTGGTGCCGGAGGTGACGTCCCCCGCGGCGAAGTCGTCGAACTTGATCGCAGATGACGACTCGGAGCGCAGGCCGACGCTGGTCCCAGTGGGCACATTGGTGTCGGTGACCGAGACTCTCTGGATGCCGTTGACGAAGCCTTTGATGGTGCTGCCGACGGCCTGAATCTTCGCGACGTCGCCCGGCGCGGCGGCCACGGCGTAGCTGCCGATGCTGGTGAAGCTGCCACCGACGACGCTGAACAGGGTCCAGTTCGACCCGTCATTCCTCCACAGGTAGCCCTGGCTGATGTTCGAGTTGCCGCGGCACCACACGCCGTGGCTGACCGCCCCCGTGGCGGCGATCGTGACCTGCGCGTAGTGGTCGTTGGTGGCCATCGCCCCGGCAGCGCGCAGGATGATCGTGCCGCCCGCCGAGCCGGGGCTCAACTGGCTGGAGACGATCGACCAGTCGCCGGAGACCTCGACCCAGCTGGCACCGAGGCTGGTGGAGTTGGCCCGGTTGAAGTCGTCGGTGAAGGTCGTCATGGCGACGCCTCCAGGCCGCTACGCGGATTGCGGAGTGAGCGCTACCCCGAGCGTGGACAGGGTGAAGGTGTCCGCGGACGCCCAGGCCTTCGACGCGGTCAGGGCGACCGAGAACAGAAACGTCCCAGCGCTCGACGCCGTCCACACGGAGATATGAGTGAGCGTCTCCGACGTGCCGCCGTTCGTCCACGCCGACGGCGGCGTGCCCAGCGACAGCGCCGATCCCGACGACGAGGACGAGAAGACGAAGCTGTTGCGGGTCGTCGAACCGACGCTGACGTTGGCGGTACCGGCCGCGCCCGGGTCGCCGGTGTGCAGCTGGACGAACGTCCCGGCGACCGCGCTGTAAGCGGCGCCGCCGTTGCCGGTCGTGCGGAGCGTGTTGAGCCAGCCGGACACCAGGCTGGGGGCGAGTCCTGCGGTCACTGCTCAGCCTCCTCAGGCTCCGGGTCGATGGCGTCGGGTTCGGGCTGGGCCGGGGTTACCTCGCCGGAGGCCTCCAGCCGCAGCACGTACTCATCGGGCATCGCAGCCTCCAGACGGGGAGTCCCGCCGTCCACGACGGGGTGGCAGGGACGACGGGACGATCAGGCGGCGCGGGATGGACGACCGGGCTTGACCTGTGCGGCGGCCTCGACAGTCGGCAGGTGGTAGAGCGGCTGACCGCCTTCGAGGCGGACGCGCTCGATCTTCCCTCTGCTCTCCCAGACGCGGATGGTGCCGGGTTTCACGCCGGCCGCCCGCGCGGCTTCCCAGATGTCGCCGAGGTCGCGCTGATACAGCGCGTGCAGCTCGGGGTTGGGGAAGGTCGGCATGCCACCTCCCGGTATGCGAGAACCCTCGCCGGGATGCTCACGGCGGGGGTTCGGGATGCGCTTGCGACGGGTGTTCCACCATCGATTCCGGAGGTTACAGTTTGAGCGATCAACTAGCAAGTAGGTGCTAGCAGTCGTCCTCGCACCCGCAGTCCTCGGGGAGCTGTTGGCAGTACGGACAGCGCCAGCAGTCGCAGCCGCACGGGCGCAGAAGGCCCACGCAGGAGCACTGGCACATGCCCTCGCCGCACGGTTCCTCCTCGACCTCATGGTCAGTGACGGTGTCATCGGTGGTGGCAAACCAGTCGCGCCCCTTGCGGGCGCTGTCCTGGCGGACCCAGTCGGCGATGAGGGTGCGGGCTTCGGCCTCGGATGAGGCGCGGACGGTTCCGGCGGCTTCGCCATCATTGTGCTTGCCGTCGCCGACAACTGCCGACCAGTGGTAGGTCTTCACCGCGCCCAGCGGCGGGGCTCGCATTCGGCGGCGGCACCGAGGATCTGAAAGGCGATCTCCTGTTCGTCGAATCCGGCTTTCTTGGCCTGCTCGACGAGCTTGTCGGCGGCCTTCTTGCTGCCGCGGCCGAGGATTCCGCCGCGCTGGAGCTGGCGGCCGGCTTCGCGGATCTGTTCGGGGGTGGGCTTGGGCATGGGTCTCCTTAGAGGTTGCGGGCGTGGGCGAGTTCGGCGGCGCGGTCGAGGTATCGGTCGGCGAGGTGGAGGGTGGCGCGCTGGTCGTTCCATGCGGGCACGGAGGTCGCGTCCGGGAAGTCGCGGCGAATCGCTTCGAAGAGGACGGTGACGGCGTCGTCGGCAGCCCCGGCGCTGGCGGCGGCCCGGATGGCTCCCATGAGGCAGACGGCGCCCTGTTCGTCGCGGAGCGCTCCGGCGCACCAGCCGTTGTTCTGCAGGTGGTTGCGGGCCCGCCACAGGGTGGCGGCTACGGGCGTCGGGTAGGGGCACGGCGCGATGGCAGGGGTGCGAAGGGGGGCGGCGTCGACGTGCGGGATGGGGTCGATGGGGATATGGGCGGCGTTGACCTCGATGGCGGCGGAGGCGTTGGCGAGGCGCACGTTCATGGCGGCCTCGGCGAGGGCGAGCCGGGTCTCGAAGTCGAGGGCTGGCGCCGCGGCGGGGGACAGGACTGCGGTGGTCACCGGCTGGCCTCGCCGTTCCCGCGGCACTCCTTGCAGGGCACGACCCGCTGGACGCCGCCGAACGCGGTGTAGAGGACGCCGTTGCCGGTGCACTGCCAGCACAGTCCCTTGGCGGTCGCTTCGCCCGGGGAGAGGGCGCCGTTCCGGGCCTCCCACTGCTGGTCCGTCATGCGTGATGCCATGATGGTGATCTCCTGTTCGGTCTGGTTCGGGCAGGGTGGGCGGGGCGCCCCTGGTCGCTTCCAGGCATTCGAGGGGCGCCCCGGCGGAGCTACAGGTCTTCGCCGAAGCGGACGGCCATGGTGGCGTCGAGGAGCTCGGCGGCTTCGCTTCCATCGGTGGTGCGGGTGTCGAAGCGGGCGGTGACCTCGCGGACGATGCGGTCGGTGGTGGCGCGGTCGCCCCGCCTCTTCGCGGCGACGTAGTCCTTCACGGACTGGTGCTTGTACTGTGCTGCGGCCATCGGATGATCTCCTGTTCGATCTGGTTCGGACGGGGTCAGACGCGCCAGCCGCCGAGGCGACGGCGGGTCTTCGGGTCGGAGCTGTCGCGGACCTGCTTCTCCAGGCCGCGGATCTCCGCCTCGTCGAGGACGGCCTCGTAGCCCTTCGGGAGCGGGCCGGCGACCTGCGGGGCGGGGGCGGCGACGTTGCGGACACCGGCGGGCGGCGCGTCATAGACGGGCCCGGCGAGGCGGCAGAGGTCGACGGCGCTGTAGCCGGACTCGGTGCACGGGCTGCCGGTGAAGGGCAGCCGGCTGGTGAAGACGTGGGTGGAGGCGAGGTAGGGGTCCTCGTAGGGGGCGATGTTGCGGGCGACCTTCAGGACGACGTAGTAGGGCTTGCCGAGCTTGACCTCGCGGGCGAACCGCTTCGCGTCGCCGGGCTTCCAGGACTTGGGCATGGGTGAGGCTCCGTTTCTGGTTTGCGGTGATTTGTTCCCGCTGATCAGGTCTGCTCAGCGGGCGTTTGCGCAGGTCAGGGCTGCTCTAGAGTCTGATCAGGGGGCGCTCAGAGCAGTCGGTGAGCAGGTCGTGAGCAGTAGCGTGAGCGGCTGTGACCTGCGGTTTTGCGGCCTGATCAGGGCTGAGCAGGTCCTGATCAGGGGTGCATTCTTCGCGTAACGGTCACAACAGGGCGGTCAGCTTGGCGAGCTTGTAGCCCCGCGGGTTCTGCTCGTCACCGATCCGGCCGAGCGTCTCCGGGGATCCGGCGCCGCCCTCCTTCAGACGGGCCTTCACCTCGTCGACGGTCCACCCCATATAGGCGGTCTCGAAGTCGCGCAGGGCCAGCAGGAGCGCCTCGGTCTTCATCCGGTCGACGCCCGCCTTCTCCATGACAGCGACCGCGTCCTCGACGACCGCGCGCGCAGGCCCGGCGGCCAGCTGCGCGCGCACCGTCGGCGCGGCGTCACACAGCTTCAGCAGCTGGTCCCACGTGAGCAGCTCGACCGGGGCCGGCTTCTTGATGTCGCCGTCCTTGTCGTACTCCGCCTCGACGTACTCGGGCAGGTCGACGCCGCGCATCGCTTCGAGGCTGATCTGGTCGGGCTCGACGAAGCCGGCGTCCCTGCGCTCCTTGGCGAGCTTCCGCAGTGCCGCGGCGGGCGTCTCGTGCACCTTGTACTCGATCGGCTCGTCCGCCATGCCGGGAACGCCCTGGATGAAGATGTGGCCGGCATCCTTGGGGTCGGTGTCGGTGGCCGGGGACAGCTTGTGCGGCAGCCAGCCCTCCGCGACGGCTCCGTCGCCGAACAAGGCGCGGGTGTCGCCAACCTTGCACGGGCCGACGGCCTTGAGGGCGACCATCTGGGCGAAGTTCTCCCCCAGGTAGGCCTTCTGGCCACCCTGGGACGCGATCTCGAGCTCGATCAGCTCCTTGCGACCCACCAGCAGCAGGTCGAACGCCAGCCTCTTCGCCAGCTCGGTCGCCTTGGGGAACTCGTCGAAGAAGATCGTGACGGCCGGGTGTTCGGCGCTGGCGATCCACTTCTTGCCCATGCCGAGCTTCTTACGGAGTCGGGCCCGAGCCTTGGACATGACGAGGAAGAACAGCAGGACGGCTTCGATCTGCTCGTTGGTGCGGGCGGTGAGGCGGACGCACTCGCCGAGGTCTTCGAGCCCGTCGCCGTGCGGGTCGAGATCGATGGTGATGTTGTCGCGGCATGCGGTGGTGCCCTCGGCGAGTGCTTGCAAGATGCCGGTCTTGCCGCCGCCGGACGCGGCAACCCACAGGCCCATGACGCCGGCCAGCGAGATGTCCAGCGGGTCACCGCCGACCGAGGTCCCGATGCGGAATCGGTCGGTGATCGACAGGGACTTCGGCGCCCGGTAGGGCATGCCTGGGGCGGTGGCGAACGGGTCGCCCTCGACGAGGCGGAGGATGGCGCAGGCCCGGCGCTCGACCATGGGCTGCGGCCGGACGCCGTTGGTGGGCAGGTCAAACCGGGTCTCCAGGCCGCCAGCCTTGGCAATGATCACCTCTGGGGTGCCTTCGGAGACGCGGACCTTGCACTGCCAGCCCCACGGCTGCCGCTCCACGTCCCACACTTCGACGACCGGTACGTTCTCGGCGACCATCGCGAGGAGCACGCACATCGCAGCCTGCTGCGGCGTCTCGGCGCGGCGGATCGGGAACGGCTTCGCACCTTCGGGAAGGTCGTCGAGCGTGACGGATCCGTGGCTGCGGACCGTCTCGTCGGCGACCAGGCCGAGCACCTTGTCCGCGCCGGGCTGGCTGCGGTCGCGGCCATGGAAGGCGCCGAGTCCCCAGGCGCTCGCGGCGGCGGCCAGGTCGAGCCACAGGCTGCCGGTGGCGAGTCCGAACATGCCGCCCCCGGTGACGGCCGCGGCCACGCCGGCGGACTTGCCGGTGAAGGTGAGGCGGTGCCGCTTGTACTCGGCCCGCAGCCCGGCGCGCTGGGCCTTGAGGCGGGCTTCCCGGTCGACGTCGCCGGCGGCGTCGCGGATGGCCCGGTCGGTCGAGGCGATCATCTGCGGGTAGTCGTCGTAGAAGCGGGTGAGCCAGCGGCGGCCGAGCTCCCGGTAGCCGCGGACAGTGTGCGGCAGCAGGGCCAGCTGGGCGACCCGGTTGGTGCGTTCGGCGATCACGCGGATGGAGGCGGCCGGCTTCCGGGTGGCCGCCTCGTCCTTGAAGACGGGCGTCACGGCGGGCGGCGGGACGAGCGACAGCATCGGGCGCTCATCGTCGGTCAGCGGGGTGGCCATGACGGGTCCTTAGTGGTGGTGGCCGTTGACGGCGAGGCGGGTCCGGGCTTCGTGGCTGTGCTGCTTCTTCGCGACGTCGCCGAAGGGGACGCTGTCGCCCTTGGTGCGGCGGTGCGGCGGAGGCGGCTTCCGGGGCCCCTTCGAGGCCTTCTCCGGCGCCTTGTTCACGGAGGGGGATAGATCGCTTACGACCTGCGATTTTTTCGGCGTCTCGAACCGCTGCACGGGAGCCGGGTGGAGCAGCTCCAAGAGGCGGCCGCGAGTGCTCACTGGGGAACCGTTCGCGGCGTCCATCGCGGCGGCGTAGGCCTTGCTCGACGCGAGCTTCTCGCCGTGCAGGGCCGGGGTCATGCCGGGCGTCCGGGTGCCGTACTTGATTTCCCACGCGGCCGCGAAAGCGTTCTCGAACGACAGCGTGCCGTAGGGGGCCGCGGACACCAGTTGCTTCGCCAGGCCGACGACGTCCCCGTGGTCCTTGCGGCGCCTCTTCTCGTGCCGGGCGCGCGCCTTCTCCTCGGCCCGCTTCTTCGGATCGACGACGGACGCGGACAGGGTGGACACCCATTGCCGGATTTCGAAGACAGCCGGGCCCATCACGGTGACGCCGGCCAGCCCCCACGCGACGGACGCGTTGGTCTCGGCGCCGTAGGTGTAGTTGATGCTGGCCGCGTAGCCGGCCGCGCCCATGGACAGGGCCCGCAGGAGCCACCGCACCCAGGCGGGCAGCTTCCGCTCGTCGGCGTAGGCGACGCCGGCGGCCATCACCCAGGCGGCGCCTTCGAGGGCGAACGGCAGCGGCAGCAGCATCACGCTGATCTTCACGAAGTGCGCGACCTGCGCCGGCAGCGACGCCAGGGCGGACGCGGCGACGAGCGCGAGCGTGCCCTTGCGGTACACGTTGCCGGGGGTGAAGGTCTTCTCCCGGCGGGCGGCGCGGGCCTGGCGGCGGGCCGCGCGGTCGCGGCGCTGCTGCGCCTCGTCCTCGCGGCGTTCCTTCTTCGCCTCGCGCGCTTCCTTGCGGCGCAGCTCGGACTCGAACGCGCGGTCCTCGCGCCGCTGCTGGGCGTCGGCGACCTTGTCGGCGCGACGCTCCTCGAACCAGCTGCTCACGGGTGATCAGTCCTCTCGGGGTGTCAGGCGGTGCGGGCGGGGGCGGGCCGGTGCGTCCGCCAGACAGCGATGGCGGCGAGCAGGAGCAGGGCGGGGCCGGGGATCGCGGTCAGGAGCGTGGCCGCGCCGACGCCGACGAGCACGACGGGGGTGGCGGCGGCCGGCCAGGTGCCGACGATCAGCAGGAAGAGGACAACGAGCGGCCAACGGAGCTTGCGGATCATGACGACCTCACTCGGGTCGAGGCGGGATGGTGGGGTGGTGCTGCGCCAGTTCTCCTTGGCGCCCGGGCGGGCCGGGCGCCGCGGACAGCCGGTCAGCTGCGCTTGTTCGCGGCGGTGACGGCCGCGATCGCCACTCGTGCTGCGTCCTCATCGGTGCCGGTCAGGACGAGCTTCGAGAGCTGGCTGAACATCTCTCGACGGTCACCGCGAGCCTTGGCCTCGGTGGCGGCGTCGATGTGGCGCTTTGCTGCGGGGCTGAATGCCATGTGCTCTCCTCGATTCGGATGGCCGGGGCTGTCCCGGCTCCCCTCAACCGGGCCCGTGCGAGACGGGCCCGGCGGGCAGCTGGTCAGCGCGGGCGTCAGGAGCGGTTCTTCAGCTCCTCGTTGATCTCCTTGAGCCTGTGCTGGTAGCTGGCCATGTTGGTGTCGGCGTACATGTGGGAGCTCGGCGGCCGAACGGCGTCGAGCTTCTCCTCGGCGGCGATGCACTTCTTCACCCCCTCGGCTTCGGCGCGGAGGTCCTCGGTGCTGGTGTGGAGGCTCTTGAACAGGCCCATGGCGGGCTCCCTTCGGTGGGTGGTGGAAGCGCTGGCGCGGTTCCCCTCACCGCCGGTGCGTGACCGGCGGATCGGGCAGCTGGTCAGCTCCGGTGGGGAAGGCGGGGCCGTCGTACTCGACGGCGACGATGCGGGCGCCCGGGTGCTCCTGCTGGGTGCGCAGGACGTCGGTGACGAGGGAGTCGAGGCTGTTGGTGGAGTTGAAGCTGAGGAGCTCGCCGGTGCGGCCGTCGTAGAGCCGGTAGTTGAGGTTGGTGTGGGTGATTTCCCGCTGCGGAAGGGGCTTGCCGTTCCACATGTCGGGCTGGCGGTCACGGATCCGGTGCGGGCCGTGGTGGCCCTTCATCCAGGCGGGGAGCCGCATGGCGGGGTTCCTTCCGGGGGGGGCCGGGCGCGGTGACGGGGTGGTTGGGGTTCCGCGCCCGGCGGTCTGTGGGGTCAGCGGGTCTGCTGGCGGGTCTCGTGGATGACGGCCCCGAGGACGATCCGGTCGGCCGGGGAGCTGTCGGCGACGGCGTTCAGGTGCTCCTCGGCCGCCGCCCAGTCCCCCGCCTCGATCGCGGCCACCGCCTGGTCGGCGTGGGCGCGGGCCTCGGGCGTGAACTCGGCGCCCATCAGGCGGCGGCCGGGAGACGGGAGCCGACGAGCTCGTCCGTCAGCGACGGCGCGCCCGGGTTGGCCCGGTCGTAGTCGGAGGCCTCCGCGAGGAGGTGCAGCTCGACCGTCCAGTCGGCCGCGGCCAGGTACTGACGGATCAGGCTGGTGCGGTAGGCGGCGTCCGACGACGGCGCGGAGGTGATCAGGGTCAGGGACATGGCGGTGCCTTTCAGGCGTGGTGGGAGGTTGGGTGCCGGGCTGGCAGGACGGGGGGATTGTCGGACTGCCAGCCCGGCGGCTTTGGGTTACTTCGGGCGGTCCTCGGACCGCTTATTGGCCTCGCGGACCTTGCGCAGCAGCTCGGCGCGCTGGTCGTCGGTCACCGTTCGTCCTCCATCGGCGGGTAGATGGAGGCGCGGATGGCGCCGCGAACCGTGGTGCGGACGCGCTCGCCGCGCCACGAGAACTTCGCGTACAGGTGGACCGTGCCGCCGGAGGCGGTCCGCTCCGGCATGACGTCGGCGTTCAGGTGGCGGGCCCAGGCGGCGAACGCGGCCCGCTGCTCGTCCGGCGTCGACGTCAGCGAGTCGACGTCGGCGACCAGCGCCCCGGAGATGGGGATCGTCCACGTGACGGCGGGCAAACCGTCGGCCATCAGGAACTCGCCGAGCGCCTGGTAGGCGGCACGCTGCCAGCGTCGGAGGTACGTCTGATCGGTCACGACGCCTCCACCAGACGCAGGCGGGGACGGGGCTGAGGCGCAGTGGCGGCCGGCACGAACCAGTGGCCCAGGCGACGCCGTGTCACCGGGTCGGTGACCGTGACCAGCACCGCCGGGGACTCGCCGTCCCACGCGGGAAGATCGGCCACCAGCTGCTGCGCCTTCGCCTGCAGCAGCTGCACGCGCTCCCGCTCGTTCACGACGCCACCGCCGTCCGGTACGGGTGCGGGCCGCGGGGCCGCTGAGGCAACGGCTCCTTCGTCTTGCCGTGGTCGTCGACGGCCAGCGGACGCCGGACGAACGTGGCGAGGTCGTGAGCCGTGCGGTCGGCGGCCGACAGGCCCGGCTGCGTCGCCGCGGGGCGGAAGGAGGTCGGGGTCGCGGTGGTCATCTCAAGCCACCTCCGTGGCAGGCATGGCGACGGTGCGGACGGCGGCGCTGTCGAGGAAGACGGCGAGCGCGGCCTCGGAAACGCGGAACCGGGGTCGGCCGCTGCCCTTGGCGATGTCGATCGCTTCGAGGCGGCCGGACTTGATCAGCTCACGCACGTGCTGCGGAGTGCTGCCGATACGGATGGCGACCTCTCCGGTGGCGAGGAAGTCGCCCGTAGGGGCGACGGAGACAGGCGTCACTAGGTGCTCCCCTGCGGTCGACTGGGGTGGACGACTCCATAGAAGCAGAGTGCTACAGAGCAATCAATAGCTCTAGAGCAGAGTGGTCGAATCCAAGACAGCGAAAAGCCCCCACCCCGAGGGGTGAGGGCAGGAAGTCGGCAGGTCAGGCAGGGAAGTCGTACACCAGAAGGAACCTCGACGCGTCCAGAACCATTCGGTTGACCTCGACGACGCGCCCGTCGGCGCGCATCGCAGACCGATGCTGCTCGATCACCGGAGCGCCAGCAGCAAGACGGAGGTCATCCACCTCAGCCGGCGTCGCCAGTCGGCAGCGCAGCTGCTCACGGAACCGCACCGGCCCATGGCCAGCCTCGCGCAGCCGTGCATACGTGCCACCGGGCCCCGAGTCGCTCTCAGTGATCCGCGTGTCGTGCGCCAGGTCGTCAGGGATGTACGAGGTCGCCCGCATGACGATCTCACCGTCGACGGCGTAGCGCCGGTTTCGCTTCCACACGCGGGCAGCCACGTCCATGTCGAGGGCGCGAGCAACATCCTCGGGAGAATTGATCAGCTCGACCTCGGTCCGCCCGACCACTTCGAGGCGCCGGTCGTCGATGTCGACATCCCACATCGAGCGCCCCTCACCCCACTGCGTGGCAGAGAGGCGCTCAAGAGCGTTTCGCACGATCGGTCGCCACTCAGCGACAAACCAGCCGGAGCCGACGCGCGACTCGATCAGCCCCTCATCGCGCAGCACGCCGAGGGCCTGGCGAACGGTCATTTGCGAGGCGGTGTACCGATCGGCCAGTTTGCGCTCGGACGGCAGTTGCCGCTTCTCGCTCTCGAACTCGCCCGCCTTGATGCGATCACGCAGGTCGCTGGCGATCCCTCGGTACTTGTGCGGCTCGCCGGACTTGGGTGACACAGGCTCTCCTTCGGGACGGGTCATCTAGAGCAACGCTACCCGCTCTACATCTGCGCTGGTCAATGAGTGTTCCGAGGGGGATTTGGACAGGGGGTGGCTTTGATTGCTCTAGAGCGCTACGGTTCTTCGTAGTCGCGATGTGACAGTGCGCACATCGAAGCCGGGTCACGTATGCCCGGGGCCGCGCGAAAACGGCCGGACGGTTGCCACCGTCCGGCCGAAGAACCAGCGGGTCGCCACCCGCCGATCAGCAACTCAATCCTGTGAGATTGGAGCTCTGCCCATGAGCGTACCGCCTGCACTCTCCGCTGCCCAAGTCCTCGACTCGCCTCTCGAGGCCCTCCTCGCTGAAGCGGGTGTCGAAATCTTCGACTCCTCGATCGCCGACCGCTCGTTCTTCGGCGCCGTCGTCCAGCGCAAGAGTGGCGAGACGTACCTGGCGATGCCCGCCGGACGCAGCCAGCTGGAGCACGACACGATGGCGCGCTACCTGATCGCGCAGGCCTTCGACGTGGACCTCCCGGAGTTGCCCCCGCCGTTCACCACAACCGAGATCTGACCACACACTGAGCAGGGAGCATCGCATGCGGGACGAATTGGCCGAACTGCCCGAATCGGGTGAAGTCATCTACATCGTCGAGTACAGCTTCGATGCCGTGAAGGTCGGCTACACGAGCCAGCCACGGCGCCGCCTCCAGGCCCACATCCGCTCAGCGCGTCAACTGGGTATGGAGGCAACTCGGTTTTGGACGTCTGAGCCCCACGTCAACGCGCGTATGAACGAGCGACGGCTGATCAAGTTCTGTTCTGAGCGGAGCGAGCGCACGACAGGTGCCAAGCAGGGTGAGTACTTCGCATCGCTCAACCTGGACGACGTGCGCGAGTTCGCGCAGACGCTGCAGTTCGAACCGCCGATCGAGAAGCCAGCGGTCGAGACTGAGTGCCCTGCATGCGCCGTGGTCGACGCGAGGCCTCTCAGTGCCCTGGCACTGCTCCATGAGATCGCTCACGGGAACCTGCGGATCTTCGACTCGGCCGGGCGCGACGTCTCTGCAGCCTGGGTCGGCTCCGTAAAGGCAAACCACTAGCCCCGGAGGCCAGACCCAGCTCAGCGCCTGACGGTGCTCTCTAGCGGCCCCCGACCATCCCGGCTGGGGGCCGCCCCGGCCGCCTCGCCGTTCCCTCCTGCGCTTTCTCTTCCCTCTCACCTCAGCCCTCGTAGACTGGCCTCGCCACCACCGAAAGGATCCACCCATGCGCCCCGCGGATTTCCGCGATCACCTCGTTGACCTGCTGAAAAACACCCCGGATGTCCAGCGGGTGGAGATCTTGGACGGTGGTCCGTACCCCTACGCGCTGGCTGCGACGGTGGCGGGCAAGGAGCACCGTTGGCAGGTGATCGGGCAGCTGGCTGAGGGGGCCAAGCACGATACGCCCACGCCTCCTGTGCACGGCCAGCCGGCAGCCTGGACCAGCGCTCCGGTGACGGCTGCGCCGGATGCCTGGCTGGGCGGTGTGATCGGCTCGGCTGAGGCTCCGGACACGAAGCAGATCGACGTGTGGACGGCCCGCGGCAAGAGCGATCCGGGCCTGACGGTGTTCTTCCACAACGGGGAGCGCGCGTTCGTGCGCCACGTTTGACCGGTCGCGCCCTTTGCGTACCCCGTTGCGCGGAGCACTCTGGCGGCACCGCTACTGGAGGTCTCGCATGGAGTGTTTACCAGCTCGCCGTGGCGCCCGCTTCGATCCGGGCCTGATGGCCGGAAACTGTCCGTCGTGTGGTGCGATCGTGGGCTCAGCGAAGGGTCAGCCGACAACGATCCATCAGGGGCCGGATGGCCGCACCTGCCCGGGCTCCAACCAGCCCGCCACCTGAACGAAGCGAAGGGCCCCTCGACCGCGTCGGTCGAGGGGCCCTTCCGTGCGTTCAGTGCCGGTATTCGATGCTGTAGATCCGCACGGTCCGCTGATCGTCGTTCACGGTGAGGATGGCTGTCACGAGTGGTCGGACGAGGATGCGGTGGATGCCGTCGTCGATGCCGTAGGGCTCGGTCTCGATGTAGGGCTCGTGGCAGACGTCGGAGAGTGCGGCGGTGAGCTGCGTGCTGGCGTCATTGGGGAGGCTGTCCCAGATGGCCAGGAGCGGTTCGTCGCAGAGGAGCCGGTACACGGCTCTCACCCTGCCAGGTCAGGCGGCGCCTTGGGCGCGGTTTCGCGCAGCTTCCGCAAGAACGCGCTCGGTGACGTCGATCCATTGGCCGGGCGGTTCTTCGCCTCGGGCTTCGGCTGCAGCGATCTCTTGACCGCGCCGCACGGCATCGAGGGTGCGCTGCGCGATGCCCTGCCATTTGGTGAAGACCTGTAGGAGTTCGTGCGCCGGCGCACGGTTGATCTCGCCGAGGAAGCGTTGGGCGAGGTCAGGGTTGCCGAGGGCGTCACGGATCGACTCGATGGTCCACGGCTGCTCGCTCATCCCGGCCTCCCGGAGGGTAGTACTACCCTCCCGAGACTATCGCTTCAGCGGTATCGGTCCGGTACCGCTATTGCAGATTCGATATCGGCGATCCGAGTACCGGGATGGCCCTGTCCGACGTCCTACGCGCCCTCCTGTTCGCGAGCGGCTGTGGTCATCTCGTCCGTTCGATGGCCCGGCAGTCCAGGTTGTCGGCTTCCATCTCGATGGCGATGGCGACGGCGTCGAGGCTGTAGTCCGGGTCGTCGGCGAGCATCCGGCAGGATGCGGCGATGGCCCGCAGCAGTTCGACGACGGCGTCGGCGGCGAGGTAGGCCTGCCCGTCGGTGGAGGTGGCGATGGGGAGGCGGCTGGTGGCGTGCTCGGTCATGCGGCCCGCCTCTCCGCCATGGGCAGCTTGCGCAGTTCCTGCAGCGCGTACTGGGCTCCGCAGGCGTCGCACTTCTTGCCGGGGCTCTCCAGCGTGATCCGCAGGATGGTGCCGCATTCGCAGATGACGCCGAACCGTCGGGCCGGCCGCTCGCCGCCGGTGGCCGCCTCGCACTGCCGGCGCAGCTGGTAGACCTCGAGCGCGAACTCTTCGAACGCGGGGTGCGCTTCGGCCGCCCAGGGCAGCAGGACCCGCAGCCGGTTGACGACCTGGTCGCACTGCTGCTGAAGGTCGCCGCTCCAGCGGGGGTGCCGGTAGGCGAGCGCCTCGTGCCAGTCGACGAGCCACGTCTGCAGGATGGTGACGACGCCGCCGCGGGCCGCGAGCGACAGCGGGCCCATCCGCACCGGCGTGGGTGCTTCACGGCTGCCGGAGACGACGGGCCCGCCGCTGCTGCTGCCGGGGCGGAGGCTGTCGGAGAGGCGCGAGTAGAGGCCGTCGGCGCCGGCGAGCGCCCGGAGAGCGGCATCGACGCGCTCGGTGCAGGGTCGGCAAGCCTGGTGGCCGAGTTCGTCCTCGTAGAAGTCGCTGTGGCAGACGGTGCAGGCGTTCACGGCGGGGCTCCTTGGTGCGGGCGTGCGGGCGGGGCGGTGGGTCAGGCGGCGCGGGCTGGCTGGTCGAGTTCGAGTTCGTCGAAGCGGATGAGGCGCCGGTGGAGTGCGATGGCGACGGCGTGGGTGCGGGACCGTGCTTCGAGGCGGACGCAGACTTCCTTGAGCCGCAGGTGGACGCCCTGCTCGGTGGTGCCGAGGCGGTGGGCGATCTGGCGGCTGGTGTAGCCGGATGCGGCGAGGCGGAGCGCTGCGAGCTGGCCGTCGCTGAGGGGCTGGCCGGGCTGACTGGGGCTCCTCACGGCCGCCTCCCGGCTTGCCTGGTTGCTTTCTCGTCAGCGGCGGCGAGGCGGCGCAGGGCGCGTTCGATGACGGCGGCCCGGACTTGGCCGGCGAACGGGCCGGCGAGAAGGCGCTCCGATTCGGGGGTGAGGAGTTCTCGGGCGGTGGGGCGGCGGGTCACAGGTACTCCGGGGGTACGTCGACGGTGTGGATGCGGGGTTCGTCGGGTTCGTTGGGGGGTTCGTCGTCCCAGGCCCAGCCGGGGATTTCCTCGGTGGCCCAGTGCTCGGCGGTCACGGCTGGCCGTCCGGGGTGCCGAGGACCGCGCGGGCGACAACGAGGGCGTGGGGGTCGGGGCCGATCTCGCGGGCGTCGCGGGCGGCGGACTCAAGCCAGTCGGCGAGGGCGGTTCCGATGCCGGGGTGCATGGTGGCGATCCAGTCGGCGTCGGCGGTGTCGCATTCGGCGCGCTGCTCGCTGGCCTCCGGCTCCCATGTGGCGATGGCGTAAGTCCACTCAGCGATCGGGTCGATACCGGATGGGCTCTTGACCTCGTACTGCTGCTCGCTCCAGGAGGTAGCCCAAGGCGCTCCGGTGGTCTCGGCGGTCAGGTCGCGGATCTTCTTCGCTGCTGCTCGGAGTTCGTCGGCGGGTGTCACGGCTGGCCTTTCGGGTCGGGCGTGCGGCTCAGGCGGTAATGACGTAGATCGCGAGGCCCGCGTCGCTGGCTTGACGCATGCAGTTGCGGGTGCCGTAGGACGGGCCAGTCGGGGCGGGGAAGGCGACCATCCAGTCGGGACGTGGCAGCTTGGCGACCATGAGGCCGTTGCGGCGGGGCCCGGCGGTCGGGCAGTAGTCGGGCAGCAGGCCCGGGTGTGCGGTGTCGCCGGAGGCTTTGCGTCGCCGGTGGCCTGGTGCGGGCGGGCAGTCGGGTGCGCAGTGGTCCCAGTCGGCCGGCATGGGGTCTTCGGTGATGCCGTAGCGGGTGCCGTACTCGCGGATCCAGTCGGCGGCGGCCTGGTCGGCGGAGCGTTCGCCGGGGCATGCGCCGTGGCGGACGATGACGGGCCCTTCGGCGATGTTGAGGGCGATGTCGGCGAGGGTGCCGGGGACGATGCCGGGTTCGGGGAGTTCGCGGGATCCGGCGAGGAGGATGATCAGCGGGCTGACGGTCACAGTGGTCTCCTGGTTGGGGGCCGCCCCGGGTGGGGGCGGCCGTGGGGCAGGGTCAGGCGGGGGTCAGCCCCAGTCGGAGCAGAGGACCCACTGCGGGCGCTCCTGAGTGGGCGTGACACCAAGAGCAGCGAGAGCGGCGCGGAGCTTGTCGTCCCAGTCGGGCGGGACGGTGCCGAGTTCGGCGGGGTCGAAGAGGTGCGGGCTGCCGCGCCAGGCGGTCGTGGAGTGGGCGGCCAGTACCCACATCGGGTACTCGGAGGAGCAGTGGCTGACGAGCTTCACGCCGAGCTGCGCTTCGGCTGCGTTCTTGCGGGCGCGGTAGCCGTCGACACGCCAGTCGGTTTCGGTGAAGTTCGCGATCTGGGCGAGGAGGCGGCGTTCGATGGCTTCCTCGAAGTCTTCGTCGCTCTCGGGGTCGTACCAGTCGAGGGTGGGCAGTTCGCCGTACTCGCCGAGGCCGTTGATCTTCCAACCGTCTCCGCCGCCGAGGTCGTAGCCGTAGGCGAGGATCGCGTCTGTGGACATTCCCATGGGGCTTCCTTTCAGGGTTGAGGCTCTGAGCGCCGTTCTGCGTCTTCCGGCTCCTCGGGACCCGCGAACCGTGTTCGTGGCTCCTAGGGGCCGTCAGGGGCTTTCTCGGGCCTGTTCCGCCCCACCCCGGCCGCGACCATGCAGGCGGCGATCCCGGCCGGGAGGCAGACAGGCAGGACGGTCACGGCTGTTCGGTGATCGTGGTGGTGCGGGTGACGACCCGGTACTCGCGGCTGGGGAAGTACTCGCGGCCCATGGCGGCGCTCTCGTCTGCGTCCTCGCGGTCCTCGAAGTCGAGGCTGGGGTGGCTCGGCTTCCAGTCGGCGGTGTCGTTGTCGCGGAGCTGGACGCGGTAGCGGACGAAGAGTTCGACGAGCCGCGCCTCCCGTGTCTGGGTGTCGGGCTGCTCCCTGACGGCGGGCCGCTGCTGCTCCGTGCCGCGCCCACCCCCAAGAAGCGCCCGCGCTTCCGCCTGCGCTGCCCGGTAGCCCTCACCGAACGCGCCCTTGCCGACGTCGGACCACGACCAGATCAGCGCCCGGCCGATCCGCGCCGAGTCGGTCAGCCACGGCTCGGCGGGCTCCAGCAGCGTGCTGGCCGCATCCGGCTCCGCGCACTCGATCACCGAGCACGTGACGTAGCCGCCATTCCCGAGGAACAAGCTCGCCCGCCCGCAGGCAGGGCAGCGGCCCTTGACGAGCGGGAGCCCGGCGGCGAGCGGCGCGGTGGAGGCCGGCGTCTCGGCGGGCTTGTGGAGCTCGGGCCGGTCGCAGCAGACGTCGAAGCCGCCGTGGCAGGTGGACTCGGTCTTGCCGCTGGTCGGGCAGAAGTACATTCCCGCGCCCGGCTTGCAGACGTGTTCCGCCTGCGTCTCGGCGGGCTGTTCCTCGGCGGCCACATGGCTTCCGTCCGTCAGACAGCCGCAGCCCCAGCCGTGGGACTCGGGCGTCGGGCAGTGCACGTCGTGCTCGATGCCGACCTCGCACGAGGCGCAGCCAGCCAGGGCGCGCAGCTGCGCCGAGGCGTCGCGGCACGGGCGGAACTTGTCCGGCTCCAGCACGCCATAGGCCTTCGCCTGCCGGGTCTCGGCGTCGATCTGGTCGGCGGCCCACAGCAGCAGCGTGGCCCGGTCGGCGGACACGACAGCAGACGGCGAGACCGCGGGCAGCACGCGGGCCAGGTGCTCGGCGACGGCCTGCCGCGTCCCCGGCGGCAGATGGTACGTAGTGCCCTGCAGCCCTTCGAGGGCGTCGTAGATGACGGCGGTCGGGTTGGTGGTGTGGTTCACGGGTCCTCCGTAAGGTGGGCCGGCCGGCCGGCCGCATAGCCCGCGGCCGGTCGGTCCTGCGTGGGTGGTCATGCGATGAGGGCTTCCTGCACGGCCTCGGCAGCCGGTTCCGACTGCGGATCCTCGACGAGCCGCGGCGGGTCGAACTCGATGTGCGCAGTCGCCCAGCCCTGCTCCCGCATGTCGGCGAGCGTGAACAGGTTGGTCAGCACCTCGCCGCTCGGCCGGGTCCACGTCAGTCGGCCGTCGGGGTGGAGCGTGCAGTCGAACGGCGGCCGGCCCGGCTGGTGCACGCGGATCGGAGTCGGCTGGTCGGGCAGGACGATCACCTGCTCCTCCACCACCGCGGGCCCGGCCCCGGCCCCGGCCCCGGCCTGCTTGCCGCGGCAGTGCGGGCACATCTGCTCATGCCGGCTCACGAGACACGCTCCTTCCGCGACTTCGTCAGCCCGTTCCGTTCGCAGATCCACCACGCATGCCGAAGGCTGCACTTGGCGCGGGCAGCTATCAGCTCGTAGGTCAGCCCGTACAAGCGGAGCTGGATCACGGCCGCTTCCAGCTCGGCAGCCCTGACTCGTCTGGGCCGGTCGCCGGAGGCGGTGCGCTCGATGGCCATCTCGTCGATGTCGTGCTCGCCGCGGTTGCAGGTGCGGCAGTAGCGGCGGCCGTCGACGGTGGGGATGACGTCGTGGCCGTTGTGCCGGTACGTGAACTGCTTTTCGTTGTACGTCTTTTCGTTGACGTACCGGCAGGCGCGGCAGTAGCGGACGCCGTCGGGGGTGAAGCGCAGGTTTTCGGTGTTGAGGCGGTGGCCGTGGGTGCAGAAGGCGGGGATGACCCGGTCGGCTTTGGCGCGCGGCTTGGGCGCGATCTCGCCGGGCTTGGGTGCTCCGGTGGCGGGGCGGCCGTGGTAGACCCAGCGGGTGTAGCAGGCGACGCAGTATCCGCGGCCTCGGTGGGCGGCGGTCTGGCCGCAGCAGGCGCAGATGATGGTGCGGCGGCGGGCGCGGTCGTTCATGCCTGCCTGCTGTCGGCCGCACCAGACACGGCAGAAGCGGCGGCGAGGGCCTGGCGCGCTTCGGCTGCCGCGACAGCCGGGTCGGGCCAGCAGAAGAGGCGGTCGACGCTGAGAGCGCTGATGGACTCCTGCCATCCCTCGGTGGTCCACGCGCGGCCACCGCCGGGCGCCATGGTGGAGACGGCCCATCCCGCGCCGTGGGCGGATGCCTGACGGCGGACCAGGAGGGTCGTGCCGCCGTCCTCGGGGACGTGGATGCGGTATTCGGTGGCGTCGGCGGCGAGCGCGCGGCCCGCAGCCAGCTCGGCGCGGGAGCGGCGGAGGTCGGCGACGAGCGCGGGCACGTCGGTGTCGGTGAGCTGACCGAAGTCGGGATGCGCGTTGGGGTCGATGGTGGCAGTGCGCTCGTACAGGCGCGCGGCGCGGGCTTCGATCTCGTCGAGCTGCTGGGTGGTGAGGGGTGTGTGCTGGTCGGTCATTACTGACTCCCGGGTAAGTAGTGATTTGGCTGGGGGCTGGTTGGGGTGGTGGCGGCAGGCGTCAGAGGTTGGCCGCGATGATCTTCGTGAGTTGCATGACGAAGCGGTCCCGCTCGTCCGCGGTCGCGTCGGGGTGGAAGGCGAAGTGCATGCGCACGAACGGCATCTCGGGGTCGTCGTCGCCGGTGCCCTGCGCGCCGAGCTGGAAGGTGTGTCCGTCGGGCTCCAGTCCGTCGGCGCCGAGATTGACGGCCCACTCGGACACGTCGGCCGCGCCCTCGATCAGCGCATGGATCGCCGTAGCCGGCGCATCGAGGTCGCGGCATTCGAGCGCCTCGTCCCACGTGAGTCCGCCGTCGCCCTCCTCGGCACGTGTGCTGTCGATGTGGGCGTCGAGCATCGCGGCGAAGGTGGCGTTGGGGTGCTGGCGGCCACGGTGTGCGGAGAGTTGGCGGGCGGCTTCGGTGCGGAGGTCGTCGTCGGTGTAGGGGCGGTCGGTGTTCACGGTGGTGTCCTTCGGGTGGTGGGGTCAGGTGGCGGGGGTGGTGGTTTCGCGGAGGGCGGCGTCGAGGCGGGCTCTGTTGGCGGCGGCTTGTGCGGGGCTGGTGGGCATGCGTTGGGGTCGGTAGTCCTTGACGCGGCCGGTGGGGACGGCTTCGGCGTACAGCCGTTGGAGGCGGTCGGCGGGTGGGTAGCGCAGGGCGCGGCGGGCCTTCGCCACGGTGTCCGGGTGGCAGTGCAGGCGGTGAGCGATGGACTGGTTGGTGTGGCCTTCGCGGATGAGGGCGGCGATGTCGGCGCGGATCTTCACGGTTGGGTCTCCTCGTTGGCGATCTTCAGGAGGACGGCGGCGTGGCAGTGGTCGGGCTGGCCGGGTTCGGGGAGGGGGCACCAGCAGGTGAGGTCGCGGCCGTGGAGGAGGGCGCGGAACAGGGTCCGGGTGGCGGCCTGTTCGGGCTGGTTGATCCACGACTGGTAGAGCTCGGTGGCGTATCGGCGGGCGTCGTGGCCGTCGGCGGGCCAGGTGCCGATGACGCCGCCGTTGGTGCCCCACTGGACGAGGAGGCCGTTGCGGTGGTCGCCGGCGGGGATGATGCGGGCCGGGTTGCCGAAGCGGGTGGGGCGGCCGACGTAGACGGCGCCTTCGGGTGACCGCCAGCCTGCGGTTCGGCGGCGTTGGATTCGTGTGGGCATCAGACGCTCCAGAGGGTGGGTTGCAGGGGTTGGAGTTCGAGTGCGGTTTGTCCGGGACTGATCTCGGCGGCCGGTGTGCGGACGGTCGGGGGTGGTCCGTTGAGGCGGCGGTGGCAGACGGGGCCGAGTCCGCGGGCGACCGAGACGGGGTCACGGAGGGGCCGGCCGCAGGCGCAGGTGGCGGGGGCGGTCACTCGGGCTCCTTGGTGCGGGTGTTCCAGGCGGTGGTGCGTGCGTCGTGGGTGTCGATGTGGAGGCGTCGGCCGCGGGGGCTGGTGCAGCGGGATCCGGGCGGGGCGCCACACCACGGGCAGCGGACCTGCCAGGCGGGCGGGTTGCCGTTCACGGGGTGTCCTCGACGATCTCGGCGTCGGGAACGTCGGCGGTTTCGCGGGCGAGGTGTGCGGCGGACATCTGCCGGATCCGCTGCTCCTGCGCGGCGAGCTCCTCGGCCGTGGCTTCCGGTACGCCCTCAGCGGCCCGCAGACGGGCGCTGTGCGGCTTGAGGCGGGGTTTGCCGAGCGGCTGCCGGTCGTTGCCGCCAGGCGTCTTGCAGGGACGCCCCAGGGCGGCGTGACATGCGGGGCATTCGACGCCGAGCGGGCCGGTACGGCGCACCGTGTCGATCAACTCGGCAGCGGCGGCTTCCTCGTCGGAGTCCGGGACCCTCCGGTTGCCTTCCCAACCGCGGGCCTCCAGCTCCTCCATGAACTGCTTCTTCGGGCCGCCTTCCAGCGCGAGCCGGCCGGACGGCGCCGGGACACGGCCAGAGGCGATGGCTTGGACTTGTCCGCGGTAGCGGGCGATGAACTCTTCGGGGGTCTCGTCGCCGACGGGCTCGTACTGGAAGTTCTCCAACCGCGCGGACCGGATCTTGCTGCGGAGGGTGCGGACGTGGTGGGGCAGGATCCACAGCTTCCCGTCCGGGTCCTTCGGCGGTGTCGTGTAGTAGGCGGCGACGGCGGCCTTGGCGTCGGTGTCCAGCGGCACGTCGTGCAGGGCGGCGGCCCAGGCCATGGCTGCGGCGGTGGACGGCTTGCGGTTGTCGAACGCCGAGCAGTGGCCGAGGAGTTCGGCGGCTTCCTTCGGGTTCATGCGGTGTCTCCGGTGTCGAGGGCGGCGGCGACGGCGGCCCAGCCGGACACCGTGGTGTCGGTGCCGGGCAGTGGTTGGCCTGAAGCGAGGGCGATGACGTTGCTCCCGCCGGGGGCGGCGTTCATGGCTTCGTTGACGAAGCTGGGGATCGAGGAGGGGTCGGCGCCCTTGGCCATCCAGCGGGCGAGGCCGCGGCGAATGTCGTCGGCTTCGATCTCGTCGTCGATGAGTTTCTTGATCTGCTTGCCGACGCGGCCGATGACGGTGCCCGGGGGTCGCTTGGCGCAGCGCTCGAGCCACTCGCCGACGATCGTGTCGGCTCCGATGAACCGGGGCTCTTCGGGTGCTTCTTCTGTCGCGCCGACGAAGTCGGAATCCTCGATGACGATCAGCTCGGCTTGGCCGTCTGCCTCAGCCACCCCGTCTTGTATGGGGCAGGGGATAGGGGCAGGGGTAGGGGCAGGGGCAGGGGAATGCGCGCGTGATGCGCCCGCACGCCCGCGCGTAGAGGGTTTCGGAGGTCCTTCGGCATCCCCTTCGTCAGGGGTATCGGAGGGGGTTCCCGAGGGGGTTCCCGAACCCCCTCGGGAAGGGTCGGGTTCGGGGGTGCCGAAGGCCTTGCGGAGGGTCGCGATGTGGGCGGCGACTTGCTGCCGGATCGAGGGACCGTCCTGCCCCTTCATCTTGGTCGGGTCACTGCTGAGTTCGTCGAGGGGGATGCGGTCCATCTCGGCGAGTAGGGCGGCCTGGAGCCGGCGCGAGGAGATCTCCAGCGCGCCGGACACCATCGCGCCCATGACCTTGGGCATGCGCCACACGCCGTCGTTGCGGACGAAGGAGCGGATGAGGAGTTCCTCGGTGTCGTCGTCGACGACGATGAAGCGGGTCTCCTCGAGGGCCTGGAGCCTCTTCTCCAGTTCGGCCGAGGTCAGCCCGTTCGCCTTGCGGGACCAGCGTCGAAGGGTGAGCGGCAGCAGCCCGGCGTGATTCAGGTTGGGCTGCGAGATCAGGAACAGGTAGAGGCGCTGTTCCCTCTCGTCGAGCGTCAGGAAGTCGGAGTCCTCCCAGATGCTGGTGAGGATCCGGCCGTGGCCACGTGCCATGGGTTCGTCTTCTTTCGACTGGCGTGGTGTGGGTGGATGGGTCGGGGCCGGCGGGTCAGGGTCCGGCGCGCGGCCGGCAGCAGGCGGTCACGCGGCGGCTCGGCTGCCGGTAAGGCGGTAGCGGCGGTCGGCGGCCGCGTTGGCGGCCCGGCAGACGTCGCAGGTCTCGCCGGCCTTGAGGTGGCGTCGGTACATGCGGGGCTCGCCGCAGACAGGCTCGGGCCGGGGTGTTCGCGCGCGGGTCTTGGGGTGCTTCCCGCCGGGCTTCCAGCCGTTGTCCTTCCAGCCCTGGATGGTGGAAGTGTCCGAACCGATGCGTTCGCCGATGGCCGTCAGGCTGAAGCCGCGGCCGTCGAGGATGCGCGCCGTGTGGATCTTCTCGGCGGGGGTGAGCTTCACCGGCTCGCCATTGAGGGCGTACTCGATGGCGATGTAGTCGAGGTCGGCGGTCTCGTCGTAGGTGGCGGTGGTGGAGACGTAGAGGCGCTCGCGCTGTCCGGCACCGATGCGGTGGCCGTTCATGCGGCGGCCCGGCGGCGGGCGTAGTAGACGGTTTCGGTGGTGCACCCGACCCGGGCTGCGATGACCCGGACGGGCAGGCCCCACCGTTCGCACTGCTCGATCGCGGCCCGCCGCTCGACCCAGGTGAGTTCTGCGGGCGGGTCTCCGGCGGCGGCCCGTTCGATGGCCGCTTCGTCGGGCTCGGGCGCCGTCCACGTCCAGGTGTCGCCCGCGGCCCGCCTCTTGCTGCGCGCGCGGTGGACGGTGCGCTGGGAGCAGCCGAGCTGCGAGGCGATGGCCGCGGCAGACAGGCCCTGCTGGTCGAGTTCGGCGATCAGGTTGCGCCTCTGGGTGGCGGTCACGCGGCCACCGCCATCTCGGCCCGGCTGCGGGCGCGGACGACGGTCCGCTTGTGGCAGCCGAGTTCGTTGGCGATCTGCTCTGCGGTCCGGCCTGCAGCAGTGAGGGCGGCGACGCGGGCCGGGTCGGCGTAGACCTTGCGCCGACTGCCGGGCTTGTCGTCGCGCTTACGCTCTGTCTCCGGCTGGCAGTGGGGGTCGTCGATGTCTGCCCAGGCGAGTGGCCCCGGCCAGCGTTCCTTCTTCGCCCGGGCCTTGGCGGTGGCGCTAGTGCCGGCCTTCTGGGAGAGCACCTTGTAGGCGTCGCGGACGGCGTTGTGGGTCGCGACGGTGATGTTCTGCCGGGCGCCGCGGACGATGTATTCGACGGTGCGCAGGTGAAGGCCGGGCGAGGCGTCGGCGATGGCCTGGGGGGTGTGGCCGAGGGTGTAGAGGGCTCGGCACCGCCGGGTCGCGCCAAGGACGGAAACCCGGCCTTCGGTGGGGGCGTGGCCGGCTTGGACGGCGAGGATCTTTTCGGCGGTGGTGCGCCGGATGGTGGGGAACTGTCCTGTGCCGTGGTTGCGGATGGTGGAGGAGTCGACTCCGGCGGCGGCGGCGATCTGGCCGGTCGTCATGTTGTCGGCGTACAGCTGGTTGATGTGGCGGGTGATGGGGGCGGCGGGAACGGTGGCGGGTCGGCCTGCGAGCCGGGCGAGGAGTCGCTTCTGGCCGGCGCGGGTCCATCCGTCGATGCACTTGCGGCACCGGCAGGGGCGGCGGGTCTTACTGCCCTGGTAGCGGGCTTCGCTGCCGTGGGGCGGAGATGGGCGGTGGGTCACGGCGTCTCCTTCCGGGGCTGGTCGTGGGTGTCGAAGAGGGGGCGGAGCATGGGCCGGTGGACGTACAGCTGCACGTCGCGGATGAGGCGGCGAACGGCGAGGCGGACGCGGATCCGCCGGTAGGTCCACAGGGCCGCGGCGACGAGGACGGCGGCGGTCGGGGCGACGATCACGGTGACGGCGATCCAGCCGAGGGCGAGGTGGGTGATCACGCGGCGGCTCCGCGGTGTGCTGCGGTGCCGGTCCACTGGCGGCAGAGGCTGCGGTGGACGGTGGCGCGGGTGGACTGGACGACTCCGGCGTGCTCGATCACGCCCGCTTTCGCGGCGGCCATGAACGCGGCGCCCCACCGGGCGGGGCTGTCGGGTTCGTCGACGAGGCCTTCGGCGATGAGGTCGGCGGCCTGGAACGGGGTGCCGCGGCGGGCCATCAGTTCGATGGCGGCGCGGCAGGCGGTCGCCCAGTCGGGCGGGGTGTTCGCGGCGGCGCGGGCTATGCCGTCGGCCTTGGCGGTCTCGCCCGCGGCCGGGCTAATCGCGCCCGGGACGGGCTCGGGGAACTGGAGCTGTGTCATCGTGGTCTCCTCGGTGAGTTCAGGAGGCCGCCCGCATTACGGGTGCGGGCGGCACCCTGGGCTGCTACTCGGTGGGGGTGGCGGGCTTACCGCCGGTCAGTTCGTCCGCGGTGACGCGGGGCGCCGGGAACTCCTCCTCGGCCGTGACCTCGCCGCGCTGGATCGACTTGTAGATGACGATCAGCTGGGCGACGTCGTGCTCGGTCCACTTCGCCGACGGCCGGTCGAGGCGGCCCTCGATACGGTCCGCGGTGATGCCGATGCCCTCGAACGTCTTGATGGCGTCGGCGACGCGCTGGGCGAGCGGCTTGCCGCCGCCGTCCCGCAGCGTCTGGTTGCACAGCTCCTTCGCCTCCTCGACGAACCAGGGCGGGAGGATCGCGAAGATCGACTCACGGACGCGGCGGGCGCCGTTGTTGGCGTTGTTCTCGTAGATGTCCCGCATGTCGGTGAGCTGCTTCGTGCCGTTCTTCGTGTCGCGGCGGTGCGGGACGATGAACGTGGAGGAGTTACGCGAGTTGGTCTGCACGTCCCAGGCGAAGGCCTGCATCTCGGACTGGCCGTAGTCGTCGTCGCGGCGCATCTCGACGAGTCCGTACTGGACGTTGCCCCAGACCCGCGCGAGTTCACGGGCCAGGTGGACGGATGCGCCGGTGACGGTGGAGCCGCCGCGGCTGTAGCGGAAGAACGCGCGCTCGGCGAGGCCCTGCTGCTTGCAGGACTCGCGCATCTCGGCGACGGCGGCCTGGATGTTGCGGGGGCACTGCTGGGCGACGACGACCGCGGCCTGCACTTCGGCGGCGGCGCGGGACTGCTCGACCGCGGTGCCCTGCCCGATGCGGGCCGGCGTCGTGGTGGACGGGCTGGGGACGGGCTGGTTCACAGGTACTCCTCGTGGTCGCGCTTCTCGGCGTAGGGCGGCAGGGGCAGGTAGGTGATGCGGTCGTTGAAGCCGGGCCAGACGCCGGTGCGCTGGCAGTCGGCGTAGATCCGCAGGGCGCGCTCGTTGCGGGCGGCGCCGAGGGTGAGGGCGGGGAAGTCGAGTTCGACCAGGTGCACCAGGTAGGGCGGGGCCTTCGACTGGAAGACGAAGATGAACGCGGGCTCCTGGTCGCCGGTCAGGCCGAGGGCTTTGGCGCCGGCCAGGTAGAAGGCGGCTTGGGCGTGGTAGCCGTGCTCGTAGACGGCTCGCTGGAGGGCGGCGGGGTCGACGGCCCGTGCGGTCTTGACGTCGACGACGATGAGGCGGCCGTTCTCCTCGCGGTGGCGCAGCCAGTCGGGCCGGATGCGGCAGCGCACGCCGGTCGCTGGGTCGGTCCAGTACATCGAGCGTTCGGCGACGCCGGTGCCGGGTGCGAACAGGGGTCCGGCGATGGGGTGCTGGCGGATGGCGTCGGCCATGGCCTGGATCTGCTCGTACTCGTGGCGGAGCAGTGGGACGGCACCCATGGCGCGGGACTCGTCGCGGGCTTCCTTGGCGTCCTTGGTCAGGTAGTTGTCGAAGTCGAGGACGTCGATGTCCGGGCCGTCGCCGAGGATCTCGCGGTGGGCGGCGTGTCCGAAGTCGAACGTCTTGGTGGGGGCGGGCGGGTTGTCGCGGTCGTAATGGAACTGGGCGGGACAGCCGGGCGGCAGGAGGGCGCGCAGGCCGGAGGAAGAGATCGAGGTGCGGTCGGCGTGGTAGTCGTCGGCGGAGAGCCCGTCGACCCATCCGGCGGCGCCGCTCTCGCAGTCCTCGCAGCGGCCGTCCCGGGTGAACGGTCCGTCGGTGTCGCCGCACTGGCGGCAGGCGAGGGGGCTCATCAGAACGGGTACCTCTCTGCGTGGTCGTTGCGGCGGGGCCAGAGGCGGAGGCTCCAGGTGCGGAGCTGGTCGAGGCAGTGGCAGTCGATCCAGTCGCCGTCGCCGCCGGGGGTGACGTATCCGTGGCCGCCGTTCCCGCGGCAGGCGCGGCAGTTGGGGTCGGGCTTGGGTTGTCGGGTGAGGTGGACGGCGCGCTGCTCGTACTCGATCTGCCAGCGGCCGATGGTGCGGGTGAGGTACATGGGGCCCCGTCTCTGGGTGTGGTGATTGGCGGGCAGCCGCCCCGGGGGGAGGTGGGGCGGCTGCCCTGGGGTGCCGCGGAGCATTGGGGGTGGCGCTCGACGCGGCGGTCTGTGAAGTTGTGCGCCCGGTCGACGGCCTGCGGTCATCCGCCGGCCGGGCGGGTCAGTGGATGCGGCCCGGGTCGGTGACGGGCTGGATGCCGAGGGCGTCCCACAGCGTCTTGACGTCGATCGGCCTGGTGGCCTGGTCCTCGAGCGCACTGGTGTCGCGGTAGCCGCAGGGGACGGCGATGCGGTGGGCGTTGGCCTCGGCGGCCAGCTGGGCGGCGAACCGTGCCTTGAGAGCGGCGACTTCCTCGTCGAGGCAGTCGCGTTCGGCCGTGAGGTCGTCCACGTCGGCCTGCAGCTTGACGACGAGCTCCTCCGCCTCGGCGAGCTGGGCGGCGGTCCAGGCGCGGACGGCTTCCGCGTCGTCGAGCTGGACGCGGAGGCCCATGATGAGGATGTCGGCGCCGGCTCGAAGGCCCTTCTGCCGGTCGACCTCGTCGATGGCGCGGTGCCGGGTGCGCGGGGTCCGGGCGAAGTGGCCGAGCCGGACGGGCAGCAGTTCGCCGAGGGTCATCTACGTCTCCAGTCCGGTGCGGTCGATGTAGCCGGCGGCTTCGGTGTCGGCGAAGTCGCGGGCAGTGCGGAGCCGGTGGTTGAGGTTGCAGGCCTCGTCGAGGGCGCGTTGGTGGGCGGCGATGACGGGGCGGGCGCGGCGGATGTAGAGGCGGGCGAGGGCGTTGAGGAGCCCGGCGGTCGGCGACAGGCGCGCGGGCGGGGCGGTCACCGGGGAGCCTCGCGCAGCTGCACGTCTTCGACCGGGCGGCCGCTGTAGCTCCGGTGGCTGCACTGGTTGAGCAGGCACGGCTTGGCGCGGCGGTCCCACTCGTCGCGGCCGACGAGTTCGTGCCGCCATCCCTGCGCGGCCTCACGCCGTCGGTCGGCCACCCGGGGCGTGAACTCCTTGTGGGCGTCCTCGGCGAGCGGGCCCACGTACTCCTCGTGGACGGAGCCGTCGACGCAGCCCTGCGGGTTGATGCGGATCCAGAAGCCGGCCATCACGCCGCCTCCCCGATGAGCACCTGCCGGTAGAGGGCGGCGGTGGTGGCCTGGGGGCGGGGGGTGAGGGGGCCGTGCCAGCGGGTCAGGTAGTCGAGCGGCAGGGTCTCTCCGGGCTGGCCGGGCTGGTCGAGGCGCTGCATGAGGGGCTGGCCGGACTCGCCGATCTCGCAGGTCCACAGCCATTCGGTGCGGTCGGCGGCGGTCTGGACGCGGTCCAGGTCGATGACCGTGCCGTCGAGGAACGTGGTCACGAGGCGGCCTCCCGCTCGGCGAGGTCGCGGCAGTTGGGGCACTCGTGGCGGACGTCGGTGAGGTTGCCGTGGGCGTCGACGTCGCGGTTGTCGGCGTCGCCGAGGTACTGGCCGCAGCCGTTGCAGCACCGCTTGAGCTTGATCGTGGTGACCGTGCGGCCCTCGTCGTTGACGCTCGTCCGGTCAGGCGTGTTCGTGCGGGGGGCGATGTCCACGTGGCTGAGGCAGATGCCGCCCGCGTAGCCCTCGACCGAGACGACCGGGTCGCCGTGACCGAGGATCCAGGCCGGGGTGCGAGTGACGGTCTCCAGCCGCGTGCACGGGTCGGCGTCACCGAAGGTGCGCCCTTCCTCGACGCGCTTGCGGTAGGCAACCGCCACCGGGTGCTCCGGGCGGATGCCGGGATACGCGACGACCGGAGTGCCGATCGGGTAGCGGGCGTTGAAGGTGTCGGCCTCCTGCCGGCCGGCCTTCTTGTCCGCTTCGACCTTGGCTCGGTAGCTGCTCATGCCGCCACCTCGGATCCCTCGGCCGCCTGGTCGGCGAGCATCTCCAGACGTTCGGCCGCGGCCCGCACGCCGTCCGAGTACCCCTCGCAATACGCCGATGGGCGCCCAGCCAATTCGGGGCCGAGCGTGTCCAGCGCCTCGGCCGCCTTCGACGCCTCGGAGAAGACGCTGGAGCGGAAGGCGCGGGGCTGAGCGAACGGGTCGTCCGCCTGCGGCATCGCCTGGTGGTAGAGCCACTGGGCACCCAAGGCGTCAGCGCCGGGATCGTCGGAGTCGAAGATGAAGCTCGACAGCGACCGGCCGGTGGCCGTCAGGGCGTTCTCCAGCTCGGCGGTACGGCACCAGGGGCAGCCACGGTTGTCGTCCGGGGCGCGAAGCCAGGTGGGGTGCTCGGGGTTGTCGCAGGATGCGGAGACGCGGCCGTCAGGGTCTCCGAGGTCGAGGGCCCGGTATGCGGCCAGCTCGGCGGCCTGCTTCTCCTGCGCCGTCTCCGCCTCGTGCAGCGGCGTGAACACCTTCGTGCCGTACTTGACGGCCGTGGCGCAGGGCCAGCCGACGACCTGCCCCTCCTCCTGGCAGACCGCGCACAGCCACGCGTTCGGCACACCGCAGTCGTCGAATACCGGGACGTGGAACCGGGCCGGAAGCTTCTCGTTCTCCTCCAGGGAGAAGCCCGCGAGGATCTCGTAGTGCGGGTGGTCTGGGGCGTGCAGGAGCGTGGCCCGCTGGGCGCACTCGTCGTGCTCGACCGGCTCACCAGCGGCGACGTTGCTACGGCAGGTGCCGCACGCAGACGGGTCGGCGCTCGTGCTCTTCGTCGCGAGGAACTTCGCGCGGGACTCGACCCAGAACGGGTCCATCTCCTGGTAGTCGGTCACCGGGTCTCCTGCGGGGTCGAGCTGTGGGCGGCTTTGATGGCGGCGAACTGGGCGGCCCATTCGGGGTAGTCCGCGCTCGTGGCGCAGGCGTCCGGGTGGGTGACGAGCCAGGCGTCGAGGTGGTAGGCGATCTGCTCCGACGGGGACGCGGTACGGGCGGCGGCCCGCTCGAACGCGACCGCGGCGAGCTCCGCCTCCAGGACCGGCAGCGGGGTGTCGGCCGCCGTGATGGGTGGTGCGGGGGACTGGAAGGCCTTCACCGAGAGCCCCCCGCCTCGACGGCAAGCTGGCTGGTGACCATGTGCGGCTCAAGGGACACCCAGTCGCAGCCGCCGTGGGCGTGGACCGCGCCATCCTCGTCCTGCCATGCCGCATCCAGGTCGAACGGGATGCTGCGGGCGGCCTCGGAGAACGGGCCCTTCGCGGCCTCCTTGCTGGCGTAGACGCCGAGGACGGTGCCGCCCTCGTGGTCTTCGCCGGTAGAGAGAACCCAGACGACCGGTCCGGTCGCCCGCTGCGGCTTCGTGGATACTGGCTTCACGTGAAGCCCCTTTCGTTTCAACGGTTCGTGAGGGGTGGATCGCGCGGCTTGGCCGCGGGGCCCCGGCTGCCGGCGTGCGAACCGGCGGTTGGGGTCTTGGCCGCTCTAGGCGGCGACGGGCTTGGCGTACCGGTTGGGAACGCGCTCTCCCTGGGCCTGCACCCAGCGGATGTGAGCGGCCGTCATGCGCGGCGACTTGCCGACGTAGGTGTGCGGGACGCGTCCGTACTGGATCGCTTCGACAACCCAGTTCGTGGTCTTGCCGAGGATCGCGGCGGCTTCCTCGGGGGTGAAGCACTTCAGCTCCAGCTCAGCCGCGGTGGGGGCGGTGGCGAGGCGCTCAAGAGCTGCGGTCAGTTCCGCCAGCCGAAGCGTGAGGGTCACCTCGGTGGGGGGATCCAGGTCATTCCTGGGCACGTGGGGCCTCCTTGTGGGTTATGGCGTCCAGAGGGACGTCGAGTTGTTTGGCGTAGAGGTGGAGGGTTCCGTCGCCTGCTCCCTGTTGGCCGTTTTCGACTCGGGAGAGGTATCCGGGGTCTCTGCCGATGGCCTTGGCGAGCTGCTGAAGGCTGATCCCCCGAGCCTCTCGGATGGCCTTCATTGCGGCTCCGTTCGGTCTCACGAGACACAACGTAGACCCAACGGAGCGCCAATGGCAAGAGCCTTGGTCCGGGTTCCTTCGGTGTTATTCCGGATTCCTTGGGTGTACCCCTGGGACCGCACCCGTGATCTCTGGCCAGTGGTGTACGGCGTGCGGCGGCGCACTCACGGGGCGCAAGCGCAACGAGGCGCTAACGAGGCAACAAAAAAGCTCCCCAAAGACCGATCAATCCTGGTCAATTAGGGGAGCCCCTGGGTGCGTGTTGCCAAACCGTGCGGCATGATGGCCGCCATGACAGAGGACCGGACCAACCTGGAGTGGGCGAAGCTCGCCGCCACTGCCAGGGCTGCACGTGAGGCGCGCGGCCTCTCACAGGGCAAGCTCGCAGAGCTGGCCGGCGTCAGCGAAGGCAGCGTCCAGAACCTCGAAAGCGGCAAACCGCGCAGCCGCATGCCGCAGACCGTGGCCAAGATTGAGCCATACCTCGGCTGGGGCGCAGGATCGGCGCGCGCCATCCTCGACGGAGGCGAGCCGATCCCCGCCGCCGTCCCCGGAGGCGGGTCAGCCGGCCCGGCCGCCACGGACAGGCTGCGCAGCAAACTTCCCCTGCGCGTCGTCGACGAGCTGGAGAGCGACGATCCCCTGATCGACTCTCAGGTCATCCAGCTGCCCGGGACGGGCGGGGCCCGCATGACGGTCGTCGTCCATGGCCGACCGGACGCGACGCCCGAGGAGATTCAGGAAGCCCTCCTCGCCTGGCGCAAGGCGGAGCGCAAGCTGCACCGGCAGCCTGACGACGACACCGAGGATCCGGCGCACGCAGCGAACGGTTCGTAACTACTTCCCCACTGAATGCGTTCGTCCCCTCCCCCCTTCGTCCGCAAGTGTGATCTCATGTCGGGACCACAATGGAGGGCCGCCCGTAGTGGTCTTGGGGGACCTATGCCTGTGCGGGTTGAGTCAGTCTCGGGGATGCCGTGTGGCGTCCAGGTCTGGGTCGAGGACTGCGACGATGGAGACTTCAACGTCTACGTCGACGAGTCCCTGCTCAAAGAAGACGGTGCACTCGCGCTGCAGGAGATCTTCAACAGAACGATCACCTGCTGGAAACGGCTCGACGGACCGATGGTCCGCACCGCCCTCCGCGCGGTCACCGGCTGAACCCCGAGGTGATCCATGGCCCACGGAGAGAAGCGCGGCTACGACAAGCGAGCGCGCAAGTGGCGGTACCGAGGCCGGTACAAGCTCCCCGACGGTAAGTGGGGCTCAGTCTCCAGGGACGACAACGGCCAGCCCTTCTACACCGAGCGGGCGGCCGAGCAGTACGCCCACGGACTCGAAGTCGACGTGCGCCGCAAGCAGTTCATCAATCCGCGCGACGGCCGGACCACGGTCGGGGCGTGGGCTGAGACCTGGCTCCCTTCGATCGAGGTGGCGCCGCTCACCGAGAAGGAATACCGGCTCAGGCTGAAGAACCAGATCCTCCCCCAGTGGGGAGGCGTGGCGATCGGAGAGCTGTCCCCCACAGCGATCGCCGCCTGGGAGAAGAAGCTGCGCGGCACCCTCTCGAAGAACTACGCGGACGCCGTCATGTCCACCTTCCGCACGATGATGGACGACGCGGTCGCCGAGAAACTGCGCGGCGACAACCCGGTGAGCGCGCGCAAGTCGGGCCGCCGCGGGAAGTACAAGCCGAAGCCGAAGGACGAGAAGGCCATCGCGACGCCGCGACAGGTGTTGCTCATCGCCCGCAACGCCCTGGAGATGCGGGGCCTGAACGAGTACGCCATCGTCCTCACCTCCGCCTACACGGGGCTGCGCATCGGCGAGCTGGCCGGCGTGCACCGCGACCAGTTGACGCTGAAGGACACCGAACGCGGAGCGCGGCTGCACTCGGTGCAACAGAGCCAGTACGTGGGCGGCGTCTTCACGGAGATCGACAACAAGTACGACTCCGGCCGCGGGTTGATCCTGCCCCCCTTCCTTGCAGTCCTCCTTCAGCAGCTGCTCGACTCCCGGCCGGGCAGCGAGTGGGTGTTCACGGCGCCGAAGGGCGGCCGGCTGCTGCGCGGCGGGGACTGGTATGCGGAGACGTGGAAGCCGATCGTCGCGGGGCGAGCGCCTCGCGGTGTCGTCCGGGGAGCCAGGGCGCGCACCGGCATCCGGCCCGTGCTGGGCGTCGAGGGCCTGACTCCGCACGGCCTGCGGCACTCGCAGAAGGTCTGGCTGGACGAGGGGAATCACCCTAAGGTTGCTGTCGAGGCGCGGATGGGGCATGAGCTCCCGGGCGTCGAGGGCACGTACTCGCACGTGACGTTGTCGATGGAGCTGGCGATCGCCGCCCATCTGCAACGGCTGTGGGAGGAGTCGCTGAGGGTCGTCGTCGACCGTCGCGAGTTCGGTCCCTATCCCCCGTTCGAAGCGCCCAGGCGCAAACGATCTCCCAAGCGTCTCCCAAACTCGATTTGATCTCCAACTCGACACACGAAAGCGGCCCTCCTGCGCTGGCAGGAGGGCCGCTTTCATGGCGATGATCTACGCGCGTCCTACTGGAGAGATGGTGCTACCGGATGGGCATCCCGGACAGCGTCCGGGCGATCACCAGGCGCTGGATCTCGCTGGTGCCCTCGAAGATGGTGTAGATCGCGGCGTCGCGGTGCATGCGCTCCACCGGGTACTCGCGGGTGTAGCCGTTGCCGCCGAGGATCTGGATCGCCTGCGCGGTGACCTTCTTGGCGGTCTCGCTGGCGTACAGCTTCGACATCGAGCCCTCGGCCGCCGTGAAGGGCTTGCCGTTGACCGCCATCCACGAGGCGCGCCAGACCAGCAGCCGAGCGGCGTCGATCTGCGTGCGCATGTCCGCGAGCTGGAAGGCGACGCCCTGGTTGTCGATGATCGGGCGGCCGAACTGCTCACGGGTCTTGGCGTAGTCGAGGGCCACCTCGTAGGCGGCGCGGGCCGTGCCGACGGCCATCGCGCCGACGGCGGGGCGGGACGCCTCGAACGTGGCCATCGCCGCGTTCTTCACGCGCTCGCCGCCCGACTTCGCCCGCTCCCGCGCCCGCGCCAGGCGCTCGTCCAGCTTCTCCTTGCCGCCGAGGAGGCACGAACCGGGGACGCGCACGTTGTCGAGGATGACCTCGGCGGTGTGCGAGGCGCGGATGCCGTGCTTCTTGAACTTCTGGCCCTGGGCCAGGCCCGGCGTGCCCGGCGGGACGATGAAGGAGGCGTGCCCCTTGGAGCCCAGCTCGGTGTCCACCGCCGCGACGACGACGTGGACGTTGGCGATGCCGCCGTTGGTCGCCCAGGTCTTGGTGCCGTTGAGCACCCACTCGTCCTTGGCCTCGTCGTAGACGGCACGGGTGCGCAGGGAGGCGACGTCGGAGCCGGCGTCGGGCTCGGAGGAGCAGAAGGCCGCCACCTTGACGTCGCTCGCGTCGCCGTACATCTGCGGGATCCAGGTGCCGATCTGCTCCTCGGTCCCGTTGGCGAGAACGCCCACGGCGGCCAGCCCGGTGCCCACAATGGACAGGGCGATGCCCGCGTCGCCCCAGAAGAGCTCCTCCATGGCCATCGGGATGCCGAGACCGGTGGGGTCGAAGTACTGCTGCGCGTAGAAGTCGAGGGAGTAGATGCCGACCTTCGCCGCCTCCTGGATGACCGGCCAGGGAGTCTCCTCACGCTCGTCCCATTCGGCGGCCGCGGGGCGGATGACGTCGGCGGCGAAGCCGTGCAGCCAGTCCCGGACCTCCTTCTGTTCGTCGTTGAGCTCCATGGTGAACTCGGCCATGTCCCCTCCAGCGGCGGAACGTATGTTACTAGCGGTAACACCAGAGTCTGTTACCGGTCGGTAGGAAAAGTCAACTCCTGCTGACGGGCCGGAGCCCTGCGGTCCGTTCGATGTCAGGGTGCTGTCAGGTGTTAGTTTGCCCAGGCGTCACCGAACAAGCACGGGTGGGGAGAGCACATGGACACCACGCAGCGGACCGAGCAACAGCGGTCCGCCGACCGCCGACGGCGCGAACTGCTGGAGGCCGCCGACCGGGTGGTGCTGCGCGACGGCCCACAGGCGTCGATGAACGCCATCGCGGCGGAGGCCGGCATCACCAAGCCCATCCTCTACCGCCACTTCGGCGACAAGGGAGGCCTCTACGCCGCCCTCGCCAAGCGGCACACCGACGCGCTGCTCGACTCCCTGCGCGCCGCGCTGGACGCGCCGGCGGAACGGCGGGAGCGGGTCGAGGCGACCCTCGACACCTACCTGGCCGCCATCGAGGCCCGGCCGCAGGTGTACCGGTTCCTGATGCACCCGTCCGACGGGTCGGCCGGCGAGCAGGGGTTCGACGTCGGCAAACACTCGGCTCCTCTGCTGCGCCGGATGGGCGAGGAGCTCGCCCAGGTCATCGAGGACCGGCTGGACCTCGGGCCCGGGAGCCAGCAGCTCGCGCGGGTCTGGGGCCACGGGATCGTCGGGATGATGCACGCGGCGGGCGACTGGTGGCTGGGCGAACGGCCCTGTTCCCGGGCGGAGCTGGTGCGCAGCCTGGCCGACCTGCTGTGGGGTCGCCTCGCGGCGGCCGGCGACAAGGTCGGCGGTCCCGGCTTCTGAGGGGCCGGCGCCCCGCGCCGCGCGCGGACTCAACGAGAACCGCTCCAGGCGGCCCTGCGCACCTGACGGGCCAGTCTGCGCCCGCGCAGGCCCGTCACCCGGTCCGCGTAGACCCGGCCGTCGAGGTGGTCGGCCTCGTGCTGCAGGCACCGCGCGAAGAATCCGGTGCCGCGCACGGTGACCGGCTGCCCCTCCGTCGTGAAGCCCTCGACCACCGCCTCGTCGTAACGCTCCGTCCCCGCCTCCAGGCCCGGCAGGGACAGACAGCCCTCCGGGCCACGCAGCACGATGCCGTCCGTCCCGACCAGCCTCGGGTTCACCACATGGCCCAGGTGGCGGACGTCGTCGTCGTCCGGGCAGTCGTAGACGAACACCCGCAGGGGCTCGCCGACCTGGTTGGCCGCCAGCCCGACCCCCCGGGCCGCGTACATCGTCGCGAACATGTCCTCGACGAGTCGGGCGAGTTCGGGGCCGAAGTCGGTGACGTCCTCGCAACGGGCGTGCAGCACGGGGTCGCCGAGCAGGGTGAGGGGCCGGACGCGCCCGTGGGCGCCCGGGATGGAGCGGTGTCGCATGCCGGCAAGGGTACGGTCCTTCGTGACACGCGCATGCCGTCCACGGGCGGGAGGCGGTCCCGGGATTCGGGAGTGCGGGGGGATCTCGATAGGCTGACCACCTACCACGTTGCCGTACGGCAGAGGCGCGGCGCGTACGCAAGGAGGATCGAGAACTGATGGCAGGCAACTCGGACCCGCTCACGCCGCGGGCCAAGATCGCCGTGACCGCCGGCAAGGCGGTCGCGGCGGCGTCGCGCGCGGCGGGGCGCGGCAGCGGTTCGGTGATCGGCGGCCGGGTGGCGCTCAAGCTCGACCCCGACCTCCTCGCCCGGCTCGCCCAGAACCTGGACGTCGTCCTCGTCTCGGCGACCAACGGCAAGACCACCACCACCCGGCTGATCGCCGAGGCGCTGCGGGCCGCCGGGCCGGTCGTGTCCAACGCGCTCGGCGCCAACATGCCGGCCGGCATCACCTCCGCCCTCGCGGGCGGCTCCGAGGCCCGCTACGGCGTCATCGAGGTCGACGAGAAGTACCTCGCGGGCGTGGCCCGGGACACCGCCCCCAAGTGCATCGCGCTGCTCAACCTCTCCCGCGACCAGCTGGACCGCGCCGCCGAGACCCGCATGCTCGCGGAGAACTGGCGCGAGGGGCTCGCCGGTTCCAAGGCGGTCGTCGTCGCCAACGCCGACGACCCGCTGGTGGTGTGGGCGGCCTCCTCCTCCCCCAACGTCGTCTGGGTCGCCGCCGGGCAGATGTGGAAGGACGACGCCTGGTCGTGCCCGTCCTGCGGCGGCGTCATGCAGCGCCCCGGGGACGACTGGTTCTGCGGCGAGTGCGGCTTCCGGCGGCCGACGCCGAGCTGGGCGCTCAGCGGCGACCACGTCCTCGACCCGCACGGGTCCGCCTGGCCCATCCACCTGCAGCTGCCGGGCCGCGCCAACAAGGCCAACGCCGCCTCCTCCGCCGCCGTGGCCGCCGTCTTCGGGGTGCCGCCGCAGGTGGCGCTGGAGCGGATGTACGCGGTGCAGGCCGTCGCCGGCCGCTACGACGTCGTCCAGTTCCAGGGCCGCGACCTCAGACTGCTGCTGGCGAAGAACCCCGCGGGCTGGCTCGAGACGTTCAGCCTGATCGATCCGCCGCCCACGCCGGTGATCCTCTCGGTGAACGCGCGCGGCGCCGACGGCACCGACACCTCCTGGCTGTGGGACGTCGACTACACCCGGCTGACCGGCCACCCGATCTTCGTCGTCGGCGACCGCAAGCTGGACCTGGCCGTGCGCCTGGAGGTCGCCAACCAGCACTTCCAGGTGTGCGAGAACCTCGACCAGGCCGTGCAGCAGGCGCCGCCGGGCCGGATCGAGGTCATCGCGAACTACACGGCGTTCCAGGACCTCCGCCGCCGCGTCGGCAACTGACCCTAAGGACGATCCCATTCCCATGAGCGACAACCAACTGCGGCTGGTGTGGATCTACCCGGACCTGCTGAGCACCTACGGCGACCAGGGCAACGCCCTCGTCGTCGAACGGCGCGCCCGGCAGCGCGGGCTGGACGTGGCCCGGCTCGACGTGCGCAGCGACCAGCCGATCCCCACCTCCGGCGACATCTACCTCATCGGCGGCGGCGAGGACCGGCCGCAGCGGCTCGCGGCGGAACGGCTGCGCCGTGACGGGCACCTGTACCAGGCGGTGAACAACGGCGCGATCGTGTTCGCGGTCTGCGCCGGCTACCAGATCCTGGGCCACGAGTTCGTCAACGACCTCGGCCAGCGCGAGCCGGGTCTCGGCCTGCTCGACGTGACGACGACGCGCGGCGAGGGCGAGCGCTGCGTCGGCGACGTCCTCGGGGACATCGACCCGCGGCTCGGTCTGCCCCCGCTGACCGGGTTCGAGAACCACCAGGGCATCACCCACCTCGGCCCGACCGCCCGCCCCCTCGCCCGCGTCTCGCTCGGCAAGGGCAACGGCACCGGCGACGGCACCGAGGGCGCGTACAACGACACCGTGTTCGGCACGTACATGCACGGCCCGGTGCTGGCGCGCAACCCGCTGATCGCCGACCTGCTGCTGAAGCTGGCGCTCGACGTCAACGCGCTGCCGCCGATCGACGACCACTGGTACGAGGCGCTCCGCGGCGAGCGCATCGCGGCCGCCCAGCAGCCTGCGTGACCTGTATGTTCACCGGATCTTCAGGACGCCGTCAACAGCCCGTATGACGCTGCGTCCGCACAGGTGAGCAGGCACGTCCAGCAGGCGGACGCGTGCTTCGGCCCCGCCCCCTCCTGACGCTAGGGTGGCGGGGATTCGAGCCGGACAGCGTGGTCCGGACCGGCCCTCGTGAAGAAGGTTGTTTCGGGCTATGCGCATTGGTGTCCTCACGTCCGGCGGCGACTGCCCCGGCCTGAACGCCGTCATCCGGTCCGTCGTGCACCGCGCCGTCGCCGACCACGGCGACGAGGTCATCGGCTTCCGGGACGGCTGGAAGGGCCTCCTGGAGTGCGACTACCTCAAGCTCGACCTCGACGCGGTGAACGGCATCCTCGCCCGCGGCGGCACGATCCTCGGCTCCTCCCGCGTCCAGCCCTCGCATCTGCGGGACGGGGTGGAGCGCGCCCGGAGCCATGTCGAGGAGCTCGGCCTCGACGCGATCATCCCGATCGGCGGTGAGGGCACCCTCAAGGCCGCCCGGCTGATGTCCGACAGCGGGCTGCCCATCGTGGGGGTGCCCAAGACCATCGACAACGACATCGCCGTCACCGACGTCACCTTCGGCTTCGACACGGCCGTCGGTGTGGCGACCGAGGCCCTCGACCGGCTGAAGACGACCGCCGAGTCGCACCAGCGGGTGCTGGTCGTCGAGGTCATGGGGCGCCACACCGGCTGGATAGCGCTGCACTCCGGCATGGCGGCGGGCGCGCACGCCATCGTCGTGCCGGAGCGGCCCTTCGACATCGAGGAGCTGGCCCGCCGGGTCGGCGCGCGGTTCGAGGCGGGCAAGCGGTTCGCGATCGTCGTCGCGGCGGAGGGCGCGAAGCCCGCGCCCGGCGGCATGGCCTTCGACGAGGGCGCCAAGGACGTCTACGGGCACGAGCGGTTCGCCGGGATCGCCCGCCAGCTCTCCATCGAGCTGGAGTCCCGGCTCGGCAAGGAGGCCCGGCCGGTCATCCTGGGCCATGTGCAGCGCGGCGGCACGCCGACCGCCTACGACCGGGTGCTGGCCACCCGGTTCGGCTGGCACGCGGTGGAGGCCGTGCACCGGGGCGAGTTCGGCCGGATGACGGCCCTGCGCGGCACGGACATCGTGATGGTTCCCCTCGCCGAGGCGGTCGAGACGCTGAAGACCGTTCCGGAGGAGCGGTACGCGGAAGCGGAGTGCGTGCTGTAGTCGTCCGACGCGCTCACCGTCACCCGGCCGGCCGTCGGCCCGTCGCCCCCTCGGTGGCCCGTGCTCACTGGGCGCGGGCCACCTCGGGCGTACCCGCCCGCCGCTGTTCGCGTTGACGCCCGGCTCCTGGGGCCTCGTACTGAACGCGAGGAACTGAGCACGAGGAACTCCTGTGAAGAGAGTTGCCTTCGTGACCTCCCACCCCCCCTGTTCCGGCGCGGCCGGGTCCATGTGCCCGAAGGACACCGCTCCGCCACGGCGTTCGTCGACGACAGCGCCTCCCGGCTCTGGACCCACGAGATCGCGCCGAGCGCGACCGGCGAGGGCCTCGCCCTGGTCCGGCGGTGCTTCGACTGAACAGCCGGTGACCCGGGAGGTCAGTGATCCCGGACGTCAGCGGTCAGTACGGAATCCGTACAGAAAGCGCAGACGACGGACGGAGAGCCGTCCGTCGTCCGTGCGCTCGATCACATGGGTCGTCCGGGGGGGTCGGCTTCTCGCCCTCGTAGACCGCCTCGCCGCGCGCCAGCAGGTCGCTGACGAATTTCTCGGTCGCCCAGCGCTCGGCGTCGTCCTGCTCCCCGCCCTCGCGCACCAGATCCTCCGTCGGCCCCCGCACGTCCACCGTGAATCCGGCGCTCTCCAGCGTTTCGACGCCCCGCTCGGTCACCATGGCGAGCACGAGCCGCTCGGTGACGACCTCGGCGGCCACGGCCTCGGTCCGGTCCATGGCCGCGGTCAACGACCGCAGGTCCTGGCCGATGCGCAACGCGATCCGGGCCCGGAGCACGGGACGGTTCTCCGTCGCCGCGAGGGCGAACACCGGGTGGGCCGCGGTACGCATCCCCGCCTCCTGTGCGAAGCCGCGCTCCTGGGCGTCCTCGCCGACGAAGACGCAGTCGTCGGCCGCTCCCCCCGCAGCCGGCGACCGCCCGGTCGAAGATCGCGCGGCTGTCCTTCACTCCCCAGTGCACCAGGGCCACGTCCGTGAAGCGGCCGGGAATCGCCTCCGCCAGCGCCCGTGCGACGGCGGCCTCGGCCGACCCGGGGTGGGAGATGATGCCCTCGCGTACCTCGCTCAGGGCATCGAGCACGGCGAGGACCCGCGGGCGGGGCCGCAGCGAGAGCGAGCCACCGGGTTCCGGCTGGGGATCCGCCAGGGTCGCCCCGATGTCGAAGAAGATGACAGACATGGGACATGGTCCCCGCGGTTCACCCCCGCGAGTCGGGACCGCCCGGGTGAACCCGGCTGGGAAAGGGGCGCGGGCCGTGCCGAACGGGAAGCCCCGGCGGCCCCCGGTGCCCGAGGCCGCGGGGGACTTCTCTACTCTTGTGGGCGGCAGGAAACGTACAACCCCCCACGAATCAGGAGCCGGCGCAATGGATCACGGCGGGCACGGCATGACCATGGATCTGCCGCCGTTCACGCTGGGACGCGGTCTTCAGTGGTCGGCGGACCCGTTCTTCCTCGTCGCCTGTGCGGTGGGACTCGGCCTGTACGCCTGGGGCGTGCTGCGGCTGCGGCGGCGCGGCGACACGTGGTCGGCCGGGCGGACGGTGTCGTTCGTCGTCGGCGTGCTGACGGTCGCGCTGGTGATGTGCACCGGGCTGAACGACTACGGCATGGTCATGTTCAGCGTGCACATGGTGCAGCACATGGTGATCAGCATGCTGTCGCCGATCCTGATCCTGCTCGGCGCGCCCATGACGCTCGCGCTGCGCGCGCTGCCGGCGGCCGGCCGGGGCCGCACGGGGCCGCGCGAGCTGCTGCTGATGTTCCTCCACAGCCGGTACATGCGGATCGTCACCCATCCCGCGTTCACCATCCCGCTGTTCATCGCGAGTCTCTACGCGCTGTACTTCACGCCCCTGTTCGACTTCCTGATGGGGTCCAAGACGGGGCATCTCGCGATGATGGTGCACTTCCTGGCCGTCGGCGTAGTGTTCTTCTGGCCGATCATCGGCGTGGATCCGGGGCCGAACCGGCCGGGCTACCTGATGCGGATGCTGGAACTGTTCGCGGGCATGCCGTTCCACGCGTTCTTCGGCATCGCGCTGATGATGGCCTCGCAGCCCATGGTGGAGACGTTCAAGAACCCGCCCGCCTCCCTCGGCATCGACGCGCTGACCGACCAGAACGCGGCGGGCGGCATCGCCTGGGCGTTCAGCGAGGTCCCGTCCGTACTGGTGCTGATCGCGCTGCTGTTCCAGTGGTACGGCTCCGAACAGCGGCAGGCCAAGCGCAAGGACCGGGCCGCCGACCGCGACGGGGACCAGGAGCTGGAGGCGTACAACGCCTATCTTGCGTCACTCGACGCACGCGGGCGCTGAACCCGGGGCACCATGGAGGGGGACGCGCCCTGCGCAGGGCGGCCCCGAGGAGGGTGTCGCGATGGCCGGTACCACGGACAGTTCCACGAAGACCATGGGGGTGCTCACCGTCGGCGGTCTGGTCATGGTGACCGCCTACACGGTGGCGCTCGGCAGCAACGGCTGGCTGTGGTTCGGCTGGGTCGTGCTGGGCCTGATCACGCTCGCCCTGATCCTGATGCGGACCGGCTGATCAGCCGGGATCGAGCCGTCCCGCCGAGTGCACGCCCGGCTGGTACTTCGGCAGCCGGGCGGTGATCTTCATGCCCGCCCCGATCGCGGTCTCGATCACGAGGCCGTGGTCGTCGCCGTAGACCTGGCGCAGCCGGTCGTCCACGTTGGACAGGCCGATGCCGCCGGACGGGCTGACCTCGCCGGCCAGGATGCGGCGCAGCGCGACCGGGTCCATGCCCGCGCCGTCGTCCTCGATGACGACGAGGGCCTCGGCGCCCGCGTCCTGCGCGGTGATCCGGATATGGCATGTGCCGGCCTTGCCCTCCAGCCCGTGTTTGACCGCGTTCTCCACGAGCGGCTGCAGGCAGAGGAAGGGCAGGGCCACCGGCAGGACCTCGGGGGCTATCTGGAGGGTGACGGCGAGGCGGTCGCCGAAGCGGGCCCGGACCAGGGCCAGGTAGTGGTCGATGGCGTGCAGCTCGTCGGCGAGAGTGGTGAAGTCGCCGTGCCGGCGGAACGAGTAGCGGGTGAAGTCGGCGAACTCCAGGAGCAGTTCACGGGCGCGCTCGGGGTCGGTGCGCACGAACGAGGCGATCACGGCGAGCGAGTTGAACACGAAGTGCGGGGAGATCTGGGCGCGCAGGGCCTTGATCTCGGCCTCGATGAGTCTGGTGCGGGACCGGTCGAGGTCGGCCAGCTCCAGCTGCACGCTCACCCAGCGGGCCACCTCCCCCGCCGCCCTGACCAGGACGGCGGACTCGCGGGGCGCGCACGCGACGAGGGCGCCGTGCACCCGGTCGTCGACGGTGAGCGGGGCGACGACGGCCCAGCGGACGGGACAGTCGGCGTGCTCGCAGGTGAGGCGGAAGGCCTCGCCCCGGCCGCTCTCCAGAGGACCGGGCAGTCGCTCCATGATCTCGGCGCGGTGATGCGAGCCCACTCCGTCCCAGGCCAGCACCTCCTTGTGGTCGGTCAGGCACAGGGCGTCCGTGCCGAGCAGGGTGCGCAGCCTCCGGGCGGATCTGCGGGCCGTCTCCTCCGTGAGGCCGGCCCGCAGCGGGGGCGTGGCGAGGGAGGCGGTGTGCAGGGTCTGGAAGGTGGCGTGCTCGACGGGGGTGCCCAGGCCGCCCAGGCTCTGCGGGCGGGCCATACGGCGGCCCAGCCAGAAGCCGGCGGCGAGGAACGGCAGGATCGCGATGCACACGCCCGCGAGGAAGCCGCTCACGCCCTCGCCTCCGCGGTCCGCAGCTCTTCCGTGCGCAGCTCCTCCGGCAGGTGGAAGCGGGCCAGGATCGCCGCCGTGCCGGCCGGGACGCGCCCGGGGGTGGCCAGGGACACCAGGATCATCGTGAGGAAGCCGAGCGGCACGGACCACAGCGCGGGCCAGGCGAGCAGGGCGTGCACGGCGCCCGTGCCGGGCAGACCCGCCATGGTCGCCGCGACGGCGACGAAGGCCGACCCGCCGCCCACCAGCATCCCGGCGGCCGCGCCGGGCGGGGTCAGCCGCCGCCACCAGATGCCGAGGACCAGCAGCGGGCAGAAGGAGGACGCCGACACCGCGAAGGCCAGTCCGACCGCGTCGGCCACCGGCAGGCCGCCGACCAGGAAGCTCGCCGCGAGGGGCGCGGCCATGGCGAGCCCGGTGCCCAGGCGGAAGTGCCGTACGCCCCGGCTCGGCAGCACGTCCTGGGTGAGGACGCCGGCCACCGCCATCGTCAGCCCGGACGCCGTGGACAGGAACGCGGCGAACGCGCCCCCGGCGACCAGCGCGCCCAGCAGGTCGCCGCCGAGGCCGCCGATCACCCGGTCGGGCAGCAGCAGGACGGCGGCGTCGGCGTCGCCGCTGAGGGCGAGCTCGGGGGTGTAGAGGCGGCCGAGTGCGCCGTAGAGGGGCGGCAGGAGATAGAAGGCGCCGATCAGCGCGAGGACGGCGACCGTCGTGCGGCGCGCGGCCACCCCGTGCGGGCTGGTGTAGAAGCGGACGACCACGTGCGGCAGGCCCATGGTGCCGAGGAACGTGGCGAGGATCAGCCCGTAGGTGGCGTACAGCGGGCGTTCCTCGCGGCCCGCGGCCAGGGAGGTCGACATGCCGCCGTTGCCGCCGCGCTCGGCGGTGGGGACCGCCGCGCCGCGGGCGAAGGTGAGGCGGGCGCCCCGCTCGACGTGGTGGGAGCCGGCGGCCAGCCGCAGGACGGCGCCCTCGTGCCGGAGGCCGTCGACCGCGCCGTCCACCGTGACGGTCAGCGGGCGTTCCAGTACGAGGTCGACAGTGGCGTCGACCCGGACGACCCGCTGGTCGCGGAAGGCGGGCGGTTCCTCGAAGGCGTCGCGGGGAGCGCCGTCGCCCTGCCAGGCGAGCGCCAGGAACAGGGCGGGGACGAGGAGCGCGGTGAGCTTGAGCCAGTACTGGAAGGCCTGCACGAAGGTGATGCTGCGCATGCCGCCCGCGGCGACGGTCGCCGTCACGACGACGGCGACGATGAGACCGCCGAGCGAGTCGGGGGCGCCCGTCAGCACGGTCAGCGTCAGCCCCGCGCCCTGGAGCTGGGGGATGAGGTAGAGCCAGCCCACGCCGACGACGAAGGCGCCCGCGAGCCGTCTGACCGCCTGTGAGGCGAGACGGGCCTCGGCGAAGTCCGGGAGGGTGTAGGCGCCCGAGCGGCGCAGCGGGGCGGCGACGAACAGCAGCAGCACCAGATACCCGGCGGTGTAGCCGACCGGGTACCAGAGCATGTCCGGCCCCTGGACCAGGACGAGGCCGGCGATGCCGAGGAAGGAGGCGGCGGAGAGGTACTCGCCGCTGATGGCGGCCGCGTTGAGGCGGGGGCCGACGGTGCGGGAGGCGACGTAGAAGTCGGAGGTGGTGCGGGAGATGCGCAGGCCGAACGCGCCGACGAGCACGGTCGCGACCACGACGAGGGCGACGGCCGGGACGGCGAACGTCGGGTTCACCGGTCCTCGACCAGCCGCACGAAGTCCCGCTCGTTGCGCTCGGCGCGGCGCACGTACCAGCGGGCGAGCAGGACGAGGGGGGCGTAGAGGCAGAAGCCGAGGACCGCCCATTCCAGGCGGTGGGCGTCGGGCATCGCCGCGAACAGCAGGGGCAGCGGGCCCATGAGGAGCGTGAGGACGGCGAACACCGCGAGGGCGGCGCGCAGTTGGGAGCGCATGAGGGAGCGGACGTAGGTGTGGCCGAGGGTGGTCTGCTCGTCGATCTCGGTGCGTGGGCGGTAGGAGCCGGAGGCGTGGGGGTACCGGCCGCGTGAGCGCAGCCGCGCGTGCGGGAGGGTGCGGCGGACGGGACCGGTGACGACGACGCGTCGTTCCGCCGGGTCCTGGCTGGGCACGGCTAGGGCCTCCTCATCAGCAGGTCGCGCAGTTCGCGGGCATGACGACGGCTGACCTGGAGTTCCTCGCCGCCGACCAGGACGCTCACCGTGCCCGCGTCCAGGCGCAGTTCGCCTATGTGGCGCAGGGCGACGAGGTGGCGGCGGTGGATGCGGACGAAGCCGCGGGCCCGCCAGCGCTCCTCCAGGGTGGACAGCGGGATCCGTACGAGGTGGCTGCCGCGGCCGGTGTGCAGGCGGGCGTAGTCGCCCCGGGCCTCGACGTGGGTGATGTCGTCGACGGCGACGAAGCGGGTGACGCCGCCGAGTTCGACGGGGACGTGGTCGGGGTCGGGCTCGTGCACGGGGATGGGCGGGGCGGCGCCGCGCAGTGGGGCGGCTCGGCGTTCGACGACGCGACGGACCGCCTCGGCGAGGCGTTCCGTGCGCACCGGCTTGAGGACGTAGTCGACGGCCTTGAGGTCGAAGGCCTGGACGGCGAAGTCCTCGTGGGCGGTGACGAACACGACCAGGGGCGGCCGGGCGAAGCCGGTGAGGAGGCGGGCGAGGTCGAGACCGTCGAGGCCGGGCATCTGGATGTCGAGGAAGACGACGTCGATGGCCTCGGGGCCGTGCGGTCCGGACTCGAGGGCCCGGTTGATGCGGCGCAGCGCCTCGGTCGCGTCGCCGGCGCCTTCCACGCTGCCGATGCGGGGATCCGCGGTGAGCAGGTAGAGCAGCTCTTCCAGCGAGGGGCGTTCGTCGTCGACGGCGAGGGCGCGCAGCATGAGGGTGGAGTGTAGGGGCGATCCGCACGGCGGGACACGTACGGGGGTGCAGGCGCGTGTGCTGTCCTACAGTGCCCGCATGAACAGCGCGCCCGCCTCGTTCGACGAGCTCGACCGGAAGATCATCACCGCTCTGATGGCGAACGCCAGGACGAGCTTCGCCGAGATCGGCACGGCGATCGGCCTGTCCTCGACGGCCGTCAAGCGCCGGGTGGACCGGCTGCGGGACACCGGGGTGATCACGGGGTTCACGGCCACCGTGGAGCCGTCGGCGCTGGGCTGGCGCACCGAGGCGTACGTGGAGGTGTACTGCGAGGGCGCGGCTCCGCCCCGGCGTCTGGCGGAGGTGGTGCGCAACCACCCGGAGATCACCGCGGCGATGACGGTGACGGGCGGGGCGGACGCGCTGCTGCACGTGCGGGCGCGGGACGTGGAGCACTTCGAGAACGTGCTGGAACGGATCCGGGCCGAGCCGTTCATCCGCAAGACGATCAGTGTGATGGTGCTGTCCCACCTGCTGCCGGACAGCCCGGAGGCGGGCGCGACCCAGCCCGCTCCCGAATAAACCTGCGCGCACGCAGCAAGCCTGCGCGCAGCGGGATCATCACGCAGCATTACTGCACGGACACGCAATGCTCGTTCCTTGTCGTGCGTGCCTGTCAGTTCCTACCGTGGTGTCAACCCTCAGTCGACACCCGCAGGGAAACGGAGGAATCCCTCTGTGTCCGAAAGCCGTGTGCGGCGCCCCCGGCGCTTCCTCGTCTGCGAACCGCGGCACTTCGCCGTCCAGTACGCGATCAATCCCTGGATGCATCCCGACAGCCCCGTCGACGTCGATCTCGCCCAGGAGCAGTGGCAGACGCTGATCCGCGCCTACCGGGCGCACGGCCACGCCGTGGACACCGTGGAGCCGGCCCCCGGTCTGCCCGACATGGTCTTCGCCGCCAACTCGGCGGTCGTGGTGGCGGGCCGGGTCTTCGGCTCCCTCTTCCACGCGCCCGAGCGGCGGCCCGAGTCCGACCACTACGACAGCTGGTTCCGGACGGCGGGCTACGACGTCCACCGGCCCGAGTCGGTCTGCGAGGGCGAGGGCGACCTGGTGTGGACCGGCCGCCACATGCTGGCCGGCACCGGGTTCCGCACGACCCGTGAGGCGCACCGGGAGGTGCAGGAGTTCTTCGGCCATCCGGTGATCAGCCTGACCCTGGTGGACCCGCACTTCTACCACCTGGACACCGCCCTGTTCGTCCTGGACGACGGACACGACGGAAACATCGCCTACTACCCGCAGGCGTTCTCCCCCGGCAGCCGGGCGGTGCTCGCCCGGCTGTATCCGGACGCGGTGCTCGCCACCCGCGACGACGCCATGGCGTTCGGTCTGAACTCGGTCTCCGACGGTCGCCATGTCTTCATCGCGCCGCAGGCCGAAGCCCTCGCCGCGCGGCTCGGCGAGCGCGGCTATGTCCCCGTCCCCGTCGACCTCTCGGAGTTCCGGAAGGCCGGCGGCGGCATCAAGTGCTGCACCCAGGAGATCCGTTCATGACCGCACCCGTCGTCCCCGCCCGTTCCTCCGGCGATCTGATCCGCGCCGAGGAGCCCGTGCTCGCGCACAACTACCATCCGCTGCCCGTGGTCGTCGCGAGCGCCGAGGGCGCGTGGGTGGAGGACGTCGAGGGCCGCCGCTACCTCGACATGCTGGCCGGTTACTCGGCCCTCAACTTCGGCCACCGCCATCCGGCGCTGATCGAGGCGGCCCACCGTCAGCTGGACCGGCTCACGCTCACCTCCCGCGCCTTCCACAACGACCGCCTGGCCGGGTTCGCCGAGCGGCTGGCGAAGCTGACCGGCCTGGACATGGTCCTGCCGATGAACACGGGCGCGGAGGCGGTCGAGAGCGCCGTCAAGGTGGTGCGCAAGTGGGCGTACGAGGTGAAGGGCGTGCCCGCCGACGCCGCGACGATCGTGGTCGCCGCGGACAACTTCCACGGCCGCACCACGACCATCGTGAGCTTCTCCACGGACGAGACGGCGCGGGCGGGCTTCGGACCGTTCACGCCGGGTTTCCGCGTCGTCCCGTACAACGACCTGGCCGCGCTGGAGGCGGCGGTCGACGAGACGACGGCGGCGGTGCTGATCGAGCCCATCCAGGGCGAGGCGGGCGTGGTCGTGCCCGACGACGGTTACCTGGCCGGGGTGCGGGAGCTGACCAGGCGGACGAACTGCCTCTTCGTGGCGGACGAGATCCAGTCCGGCCTCGGACGCACCGGCCGGACGCTGGCCGTGGAGCACGAGGGGGTGACGCCCGACGTGCTGCTGCTCGGCAAGGCGCTGGGCGGCGGCATCGTGCCGGTGTCGGCGGTGGTGGCGCGGCGGGAGGTGCTGTCGGTGCTGCGGCCCGGGGAGCACGGCTCGACCTTCGGCGGCAACCCGCTGGCCGCTGCCGTCGGCACGGCGGTGGTGGAGCTGCTGGAGACGGGCGAGTTCCAGCGCCGGGCGGCCGAGCTGGGCGTCGTCCTGCGGGACGGGCTGTCCGCTCTGGTCGGCAAGGGCGTCGTCGGCTTCCGGGCCAGGGGACTGTGGGCGGGCGTCGACGTCGACCCGGCGCTCGGCACGGGCCGCGAGGTGAGCGAGCGCCTCCTGCGCGAGGGCGTGCTGGTCAAGGACACCCACGGCTCGACCATCCGGCTGGCGCCGCCGCTGACGATCACCGCCGACGAACTGACGTCGGCGCTGGCCTCGTTGGAGAGGGTGCTGACGCAGCGGGTCTGAGGGACCGCGTGGCGCGGCCGGCGCCCGGGTGGCCCGGCCGCTGCCGTGCGGGCAGGGTGAGGATTGAGTCAGGAGGTGGTAGACCACTCACAGCGACAGAGAGGTCGACCGTGGGCACACACGATGAGGACGACGTTGCCCGTCGGCGGTTCGACGTGGCGGACACCGCCCCCCTGCTCCTGGACACGCGGGGAGTGGTCACCAGCTGGACCAGGGACGCCGAGCGCCTGCTGGGCTACCGGGCCGCCGAGGCGGTGGGCAAGGACATGTCCGGTCTGCTCGCGCACGGCGACGCCCGGCGGGTCCCCGGCATCCTGGAGCGGTGCCGCCGGGAGGACGGATGGGCCGGGCTGCTGTCCGCCCGCCGCAGGGACGGCCGGCCGGTCCCGGTCATGGCCCGGATCACCTCGGCGCACGAGCCCGGCGGCCGGGCGCGCTGGCTGGTGATGCTGAACGAGATGGACGACGCGCCCGGCTGGAACATGAGCCGCTCGGTCCTGGAGCAGATGGTCGGCGGCGCACCGATCGGCATGGCGATCGTGGACACCGACCTGCGTTACGTGTGGTCCAACGCGGCCCTCGCCAGGTTCGGCGGCGGTCCGCCGGAGCAACGGCTGGGGCTGCGGATGGCCGACGTCCAGCCCGGCCTGGACTCCGAGGCCGTCGAGGCGCAGATGCGACGGGTGCTGGAGAGCGGGGAGCCGGTCGTCGGCTACGAGCTCCTGGGGCATGTCCGGGCCGCACCGCACCGGGAGACCGCGCACATGCTGTCCTTCACCCGGCTGGACGACGACCACGGCCGTCCGGTGGGCGTCTACTACACGGTCGTCGACATCACCGACCGTCATCGCGCCCGGCGGCGGCTCGCGATGCTCGACGGCGCCGGACGGCGCATCGGCAGCAGTCTGGACATCGCCCGGACCGCGCAGGAGCTCGCCGACGTGGCCGTGCCGGGGTTCGCCGACGTCGTCGCCGTCGACCTGCCGGAGCGGGTGCTGCGGGGCGCCGAGCCCACGCCCGGTCTGACGGCGGACGAGGCGCGCGGCCACGTCCGGCTGCGCAGGGCAGGCCACCGGACGGCCGGCGACCCCGGGGCCGGCGGGGGCGGCCACGGGGACGGGCGCCGGGACGGAGACCGGGACACCGGCGGGGAACAGGAGCGGGGCGGGGACGAGGAGCGGGGCGGGCCGCCCTTGGTCGTCTATGGGGGTGACGCGCCCCCGGTGCGCTGTCTGGTCGGCGGGCGGCCCTGGCGGGCCGACCGGCTGGACCGGGCCGTCGAGGAGTGGCTGCCCGCCTTGCCCGCCGGGTCCGAACGGCTCAGCGCCCTGATCGTGCCGGTCCGGGCCCGCGGCACGATCCTGGGCGTCTCCACCTTCCTGCGGGACGGCCGGCGTGAGCCGTTCGACGAGGACGACGTGGCCCTGGCCGAGGACCTCGTCTCGCGGGCGGCCGTGTGCGTGGACAACGCGCGCCGCTACACGCGCGAGCGGGACGCGGCCCTGGTGCTCCAGCGCAACCTGCTCCCGCGCCGGCTGCCGGAGCAGGACGCGGTCGAGGTGTCCGCCTGCTACCGGCCGGCCGACGAGCTGACCGGCCTCGGCGGCGACTGGTACGACCTGATCCCGCTGTCCGGGGCCCGGGTCGCCCTGGTGGTCGGCGAGGTGCCCGGACACGGCATCGACGCCGCCGCGGCGATGGGCCGGGTGCGCACCGCCGTACGCACCCTCGCCGCCCTGGATCTGCGGCCCGAGGAGATCCTCGCCCACCTCGACGACCAGGTCGCCCGCATGGACCTCGAGGAGGACGTGACGGCCGAGGGCCGGCCTGGGACCGAGGGCGCCCAGGCGGCGGGGACCGCGTGCGTGTACGCCGTCTACGACCCCGTCGACGGGCGGTGCGTGATGGCCGCGGCGGGACATCCCGCCCCGGCCGTCGTCGGGCCCGACGGCGCCGTCACGTTCGTCGAGCTGCCCCAGGGGCCGCCGCTCGGCGCGGGCGGGCCGCCGTTCGAGTCGACCGAGGTGATCCTGCCGGAGGGCAGCACCCTGGCGCTGCACACGGACGGGCTGCTGGCCCGCGGCGACGAGTGGACGCCGGACAGCGACCGGGAGCGGCTGCGGCGGGCGCTGGAGCGGTCCGCGGGCGCCCTCGACCTGCGCTGCCGGACCGTGATCGACGCCCTCGTGCCGGCCCGCCCGCACGACGACGTCGCCCTGCTCATGGCCCGCACCCGCCGGCTGAGCGCGGACCGGGTCGCCGACTGGGAGCTGCCCGCCGAGCCGGCGGCGGTCGCCGAGGCCCGCAAGACCGCGAGCCGCCGGCTGGCCGAGTGGGGGCTCCCGGAGCTGTCGTTCACCACCGAGCTGGTCGTCAGCGAGCTGGTCACCAACGCCATCCGGTACGCGACCGGGCCGATCCGGCTGCGGCTGATCCGTGAGCGCACCCTGATCTGCGAGGTCTTCGACGGCGGCGCCACCTCACCCCACCTGCGCCATCCGCGCGCCACCGACGAGGGCGGCCGGGGCCTGCTGCTGGTCTCCCAGCTGAGCCGGCGGTGGGGCACCCGGTTCGTCCCCGAGGGCAAGGTCATCTGGGCCGAGCAGTCGCTCACGGATCCCGGCGCGTGAACTCGGCCGTGATCCCGGCGCATGCCCCCGGCAGGTGAACGGCGAGCCGATACACCGCAACGCGTGAGAAAATTACGCGAAACCGGCGGATGGGGCGCGAGCCATGAACGACACGGCGATCGACTACGCGGCGGTGTTCCAGGCCCTGCCCGGCATGGTTGCCCTGCTGACGCCCGAGCTGGTGTACGCGGACGTCAACGCCGAGTTCCTGCGGGCGACGGGCCGCAACCGCGAGCAGATGGTCGGCCGGCACCTCTTCGAGGTCTTCCCCGACAACCCCCACGACGCCGGCGCGAGCGGCATGCGCAACCTGGAGGCCTCGCTGCGCCGGGTGCTGGCCACCGGCGAGCGGGACGCCATGGCGCTGCAGCGCTACGACGTGGAGTCGGCCGAGCGTCCCGGCGAGTGGGACGAGCGCTACTGGAGCCCGGTCAACGCGCCGGTGCACGGCCCGGACGGGTCGGTGGTGCTGCTGGTGCACCGCGTCGAGGACGTCACCGAGCTGATCCGGGCGCGCGGCGGACGCGCGACGGACGGGCACGGGAGCAGGGCGGGGGCCGGCAGCCGGGGACGGGTCCTGGAGGCCGAGCTGTACACCCGGGCCCGTGAGCTGCAGGAGCTCAACGAGCGGTTGCGGCTGGCGCACGCCCGTGAGCGCGAGGTCGCGCTCGCCCTGCAGGAGGCGATGCTGCCGGCCCGCCGTCAGGTCGGTCACCACCGGGCGGCCGTGCGCTACCGGCCGGCGGTGGGCGCGCTCAACGTGTGCGGGGACTGGTACGACCTGGTCGACCTGGTCGGCGGCCACCGCATGGGGGTGTCCGTCGGCGACGTCGTCGGACACGGCCTGGAGGCCGCCGGGGTGATGGGCCAGCTGCGCAGCGCGCTCAGCGCCGCCTCCCGGGTGGCGGAGGGCCCGGCCGAGGCCCTGAACGTCCTCGGCCGGTACGCGCACGTCGTGGACGGCGCCGAGTCGGCCACCGCGGTCACCACGTTCATCGACTTCGACCGTCACACCGTCGCCTACAGCAGCGCCGGGCACCCGCCGCCGGTGCTCGTCCACGCCGACGGCCGGGTGGAGTTCCTCGACCGGGCCACCGACCCGCCGCTCGACGCCCTCCCCGACCCGGTCCCGCGGACCGAGGCGAGCACCGCGTACGACGACGGCGCCACCCTCGTCCTGTACACCGACGGACTGGTGGAACGGCGGCACGAGGACATCGACACCGGCCTGAAGCGCCTCGCCGACGCCCTGGCCCGGCATCGCGCCGCCGACCCCGAGGCCCTTGCCGACGCGGTCCTGTGGGAGCTCCTGCCGACCGGCGGCGCCACCGACGACACCGCTCTGGTCGTCGTGCGGCTGTGACGGGAGGAGCCCGACGGGGCCGGATCGGCACGGTTCCGGCGGTCGCCGCCTGCCCCTACACTGACACCCCACGCCATGCCGGTTGACCTGCTGGAACACGGCGGCGAGCCGATCCGCCGGACACGAGGAGCGACTCCCTTTGTTCTACTACCTTCTGAAATACGTGGTGTTGGGGCCGCTGCTGAAACTGCTCTTCCGGCCGCGGATAGAGGGCCTGGAGCATGTGCCGGACTCGGGCGCGGCCATCATCGCGGGCAACCACCTGTCGTTCTCGGACCATTTCCTGATGCCGGCGATCCTCGGGCGCCGCATCACCTTCCTCGCCAAGGCCGAGTACTTCACGGGTCCGGGCCTCAAGGGTCGGCTGACCGCGGCCTTCTTCCGCAGCGCCGGCCAGATCCCGGTGGACCGCTCCGGCAAGGAGGCCGGCCAGGCGGCGATCCGCGAGGGTCTGGGGGTGCTCGCCAAGGACGAGTTGCTCGGCATCTACCCGGAGGGCACCCGCTCGCACGACGGCCGCCTCTACAAGGGCAAGGTCGGCGTCGCGGTGATGGCCCTGAAGTCCCGCGCCCCGGTGATCCCCTGCGCGATGATCGGCACCTTCGAGGCGCAGCCGCCCGGCAGGAAGATCCCGACCCTGCACCCGGTGGCGATCCGCTTCGGCGAGCCGCTCGAATTCTCCCGCTACCTCGGCATGGAGGACGAGAAGGCGGTGCTGCGGGCGATCACCGACGAGATCATGTACGCGATCCTGCGGTTGTCGGAGCAGGAGTACGTGGACCAGTACGCCGGGGTCGCCAAGGCGGAGCAGGCCGAGGCGAAGGCCCGCAAGGCCGAGAAGGCGGAGAAGTCCCGCAGGTTCCGTCGCACGCCCCAGGATTGACGAGACGTCATATGGAGCGGGCGGTGACGCCAGAGGGGCGGCCGGATCGATCCGGCCGCCCCTCACTGCCTGCCGGGGGTGCTTACGGCGTGGGCGTGGCGTGCGGCGTGCAGGTCACGTCCGCCCGGTCCAGCTTCCCGGTGAGGAGGTAGGCGTCCACCCGGGGGTTGATGCAGGCGTTGACCAGCCCGGTCACGCCGTGGGAGCCCGCGTCCTTCTCGGTGATCAGGCGCGAACCCTTGAAGCGCTGGTGCAGGCTGACGGCGCCGTCGTACGGGGTGGCGGCGTCATTGGTGGACTGCACGATCATGACCGGCGGCAGGCCCTTGTGGGTGGTGACGTTCACCGGGGTCTGCTGCTTGACCGGCCAGTAGGCGCACGGGAGGTTCATCCACGCGTTGGCCCAGGTCATGAACGGGTAGTCCTTGTTGAGCCGGGTGTTGTCGTCGTTCCACTTCCGCCAGCTGGTGGGCCACTTGGCGTCGGTGCACTCCACGGCCGTGTAGACGGCGTTGCCGTTCTCCGAGGTGATGTTGCCGGCCGTGTCGGTCATGTCCGGCGCGGCCGCGTCGACCAGCGCCTGGGTGTCTCCCGCGAAGTACTTGCCGAAGACGGTGGCGACCGGGACCCACGAGGAGTCGTAGTACGGGGCGCTCTGGAAGAAGGAGATCAGCTCCGCCGGACCGACCAGGCCGCCGATGGGGGTCTTCTTCGCCGTGGCGCGCAGCTGGAGCCACTTGCTCTGGACGGCGGCGCGGGTCGCGCCGAGGTGGAAGGTGGCGTCGTTCTTGGCGACCCAGTCCTCCCAGTCCTTCCAGCGGCCCTCGAAGGCCACGTCCTGGTCGAGGTTGGCCTCGTACCAGATCTTCTCGCGGGACGGGTTGACGACGCTGTCGACGACCATCCGGCGCACGTGGCCCGGGAAGAGGGTGCCGTAGACGGCGCCGATGTAGGTGCCGTAGGAGACGCCCAGGTAGTTGAGCTTCTTCTCGCCGAGGGCGGCCCTGATGACGTCCAGGTCGCGCACGGTGTTCGGCGTGGTCATGTACGGCAGCATCTCGCCGCTGCGCTCGTAGCAGCCGTCGGCGTACTCGCGGGCGAGCTTGATCTGGGCGAGCTTGTCGGCCTCGCTGCCCGGGACCGGGTCGGCTTTGGGCGCCTTGACGAACTCCTGCGGGTCGATGCAGGAGATGGGCGCCGAGTGGCCGACGCCGCGCGGGTCGAAGCCCACGAAGTCGTAGGCCTTGGCCACGTTGGCCCACACGGGCGCCTTGGTGGTGACGCGGCGCGGGAAGCGCATCCCGGAGCCGCCGGGGCCGCCGGGGTTGTACACGAGCGCGCCCTGGCGCTCCTTGGCCGTGCCCGTGTTGCCGATGCGGTCGACGGCCAGCTTGATCTTCTTGCCGTTCGGCCTCGCGTAGTCCAGCGGGACGGTGACCCAGCCGCACTGGATCGGCTTCTCCAGGCCCCAGTCAGCCGGGCAGGCCTGCCAGTCGATGCCGGCCTTGGCGGCGCGCTCGGCGGCGACGGCGGCGCCCCGGGCCTCGCGGTCCTGGCCCGGACGGCCGCTGGCCGCGCCGGCCGTGGGCGCCGCGACGGCACCGGCGATCAGGGTCGCGGTGACGAGTGCGCCCGCCGAGCCCAGCGCTGCGATGCGCTTGTTCGGTCGTATGTCCTTCAAGTGCAAACTCCCCTGGTTTATGGCGGCAGGAGGATCCTTGCGGCTGTGGGGCGCCTGAGAAAAGGTGTCGTTGACCTTCTTTGCCAATCCGATAACCGGAAAGAGAAGTACCGCTCACCGGATGTCCAGCTCGGCGAGCGCCTCGTCCAGCACGCGCCGCAGCCGCAGTCCGTCGGGCGCGACGGCGGTGACCAGGGCCGCGGGCCCGGCCAGCGGCATGACACAGGCGTGTTCCGCGAGGATCCTGGCCTCCGCCGGCCGCTCCGCGAACTCCGGCCGCGCCAGGACCAGTTGGCCGATCGCGCGCTGCCCGGCGAGCACGGCGGGGCCGTCCCAGCCGCCGGGCGCGCCGGGCCCGCAGGCCAGTTCCTGGTCCAGGACGACCCGGCCGGCGATCCGCGCGACCAGTCTGCTGCGGAGCAGGCCGGGCTCCTCCCCCACCCGTCCGAGCACCTGCTCCTCACGCAGCACGAGCCGGGCCCCGGCGCCGAGGTCGACGCGGGTGACGACGGACAGGTCGCTGCCCTTCGCCGAGATCAACGGCTCGGGCAGCCAGTCAAGTTCACCGTCGTCGGCGACGGTGAGGCGCACCTCGTAGCGGGCGTCGTCCTTCGTCTGTCCGGGGAGCGCGATGGTCGCGGCGGCCGACCCCACCCGCAGCCGGGCGCCCCCGCCCACGTCGGCCTCGACGGCGAAGCGGTCACCGCCGAGGGGGCCGCTCATCGCCCCGACGAGGACGACGCGCGCCTCGGCGGCGGTCCCCCGGGTGCGCCGCAGGGCGAGCGGCCCGTCGCTCGCAAGGACGGGCAGCGCGGTCCCCCCGCGCCCGTCCGCGCGCGCTTCGATCCGGGCGGTGGCGTGCACACCGCCCATGTCAGGCGGTCCAGGCGGCGAGCCGCGCCCGCACCCAGGCGGCGACGTCGGCGACACCGTGCTCGCTCCTCAACGACTGGAAGACGACCGGCAGTTCGGCCCGCTGGGCCTTCGCGTCGGCCGCCATCCGGGCGAGGTCGGAGCCCACATGGGGTGCGAGGTCGGTCTTGTTGACGACCAGCAGGTCGGCGGTGGTGACGCCGGGGCCGCCCTTGCGCGGGATGTCGTCCCCGCCGGCGACGTCGATGACGAAGATCTGCGCGTCCACGAGACCCTTGGAGAAGGTCGCGGTGAGGTTGTCCCCGCCGGACTCGACGAGGATCAGGTCCAGCGGCCCGACCTCGTCCTCCAGGTCCTCCACGGCTTCGAGGTTGGCGGAGATGTCGTCGCGGATGGCGGTGTGCGGGCAGGCGCCCGTCTCCACGGCCGTGATCCGCTCGGGCGGCAGCACGGCTTCCCGGAGCAGGAACTCGGCGTCCTCGCGGGTGTAGATGTCGTTGGTGACGACGGCCAGGGACAGCCGGTCGCGCAGGGCCCGGCAGAGGGCGGCGACGGTGGCCGTCTTGCCGGAGCCGACGGGCCCGCCGAGTCCGATGCGCAGGGCGCGGCGCGAGCCGTCGGGGCGACGGGCGTCGGCGCCGACGGCGGCGGGACCGTGCGGGAAGTGGTCAAGATGCACAACGGCTCCTAGTCGGCCGGGGTGGGGCGAAGCCCGGGGTGGGAACGGGGCTTTTTGCGGGGGTGGGGGGGAGAGTCACGAGGCGAACAGCCGTACCGGCCACGCCGCATGCACCTCCGCCCCGATCTCCAGCAGCGGCGCGGACGCGGCGGGCAGCACGTCGAGGCCCTCGGCCGGCACCGCCGACGCGGACGTCACCGCCCGGTCGGCGACCCGGTCCAGTTCCGGCGCCAGCCGGGCCAGCACCGCCGTCGCCTCGAAGGGATCGAGGCTCAGCAACCGCACCACGGCGGTGGCCGGTCCGCTCACGCTCTCGTACACCGCGCAGTACGCCGCGTCCGCCGGTCCGAGACCGGCCGCGCGCGCCGTCAGCCCCAGCACCACCGGCTGATGCGCGCCCTTGGGGAACTGCCGTGCCACGGCGTCCAGTTCGTCGCTCGGCCAGGTGGCTCGGGCGGCCCGCATCAGCTGCCGGCCCAGTCTGCGGGCCGTGGCCCGCAGGGCGGGGGACGGCGTGCGGGCGTCGGCCGCCGCGTCGAGCCCGGCCGGGTCCACGCCGCCGGCCGCCGCGGCTGCCAGCGCCGCGGCGACCAGTCCCGCCGTGTGCAACCGCCCGCGGCAGAAGGCCTCCAGGCTCTGTGCGCCGGTGATCCGGCCGGCCTTCACCGCCGCCTCCGCCCCGCCGGAGTGCGCGTGCCCTCCGGCGGGGAAGCGGCCGTCGGCCAGGACGAGAAGTGCTGTCCTTGTCACGTCGATGTCCTCGCGAGGCCGGGAGGTCAGAACAGGAAGTAACGCTGGGCCATGGGAAGTTCGGCGGCCGGAGTCGCCTCGACGAGCTCGCCGTCGATGTGCACGGCGAAGCTGTCGGGGTCGACCCGGACGCGCGGGCGGGCGTCGTTCTCCCGCATGTCCGCCTTGGTCACCCCGCGCGTGGAGTCGATGGCGACGAACTTCTTGCCGAGCTGCAGCCGTTCCGGCAGGCCGTCCTCGATCGCCAGAGGCGCCACGAAGTTGAACGAGTTCGACGCCGGGGCCCGGCCGATCGCGCCGAACATCGGACGCGGCAGGATCGGCTGCGGGGTCGGGATGGAGGCGTTGGCGTCGCCCATCTGCGCGTAGGCGATCTGGCCGCCCTTGAGGACCAGCTGCGGCTTGACGCCGAAGAACGCCGGCTCCCACAGCACCAGGTCGGCGAGCTTGCCGCTCTCGACGGAGCCGATCTCGCGGGCCAGGCCCTGGGCGAGCGCCGGGTTGATCGTGTACTTGGCGACATAGCGCCGAACGCGGTGGTTGTCGGCGCGGCCGTCGCCCGGCAGCGCGCCCCTGCGGCGCTTCATCACGTGCGCCGTCTGCCAGGTCCGCAGTATCACCTCGCCGACCCGGCCCATGGCCTGGGCGTCGGAGGAGATGATCGAGATGGCCCCGAGGTCGTGCAGGACGTCCTCGGCCCCGATCGTGGAGGGCCGGATCCGGGACTCGGCGAACGCCAGGTCCTCGGGGACCGCCGGGTTGAGGTGATGACACACCATCAGCATGTCGAGGTGTTCCTCGGCGGTGTTCACCGTGTAGGGGCGCGTCGGATTCGTCGAGCTGGGCAGCACGTACGACTCGGAGACGACGGTCATGATGTCGGGCGCGTGCCCGCCCCCGGCGCCCTCCGTGTGGTAGGCGTGGATGCCGCGTCCGGCGATCGCGGCGAGCGTGTCGCCCACGAACCCGGCCTCGTTGAGGGTGTCCGTGTGGATGGCCACCTGGATGCCGGTCCGGTCGGCGACGGTCAGCGAGGCGTCGATGACGGCCGGGGTCGAGCCCCAGTCCTCGTGCAGCTTCAGGCCCAGCGCCCCGCCCCGGATCTGGGACAGCATGGCGTCCTGCGAGACGGTGTTGCCCTTGCCGAGGAAGCCGATGTTCAGCGGGTACTGCTCCATCGCCTCCAGCATCCGGGCGAGGTGCCACGGACCGGGGGTCACGGTGGTCGCCTTCGAACCCTCGGCGGGTCCGGTGCCGCCGCCGACCAGGGTGGTGACGCCGGAGGACAGCGCCTCGTCGGCGATCTGGGGGCAGATGAAGTGGACGTGCGCGTCGACCGCGCCGGCCGTCAGGATCCGTCCGTTGCCGGCGATGATCTCGGTCTCCGGACCGATCACCAGGTCCGGGTGGACCCCGTCCATCGTGTCGGGGTTGCCGGCCTTGCCGATGCCGGTGATCCGCCCGTCGCGGATGCCGACGTCGGCCTTCACCACTCCCCAGTGGTCGACGACGACCGCTCCCGTGACGACGGTGTCGGGCGTGCCCTCCGCGCGCGTGGCGCGGGACTGGCCCATCGACTCGCGGACGACCTTGCCGCCGCCGAACACCGCCTCCTCGCCGGCGAGCCCGGGGCCGCCGCAGCGGTCCTCCTCGATCTCGATCAGCAGGTCGGTGTCGGCGAGCCGGATGCGGTCGCCGGTCGTGGGGCCGAACAGGTCGGCGTAGGCGGGACGTGAGATCTCAGGCATCGAGTGCGCCTCCGGTCTCCCCGCGCAGCCCGGGCACGACACGGGCCCCGCCGAGGGCGACGAGTTCGACGTCGACGGGGATCCCGGGCTCGAAGCGCACGGCGGTGCCGGCGGCGACGTTCAGCCGCTTGCCGCGGGCGGCCGCACGGTCGAACTCCAGACCGGGGTTGGCCTCGGCGAAGTGGTAGTGGGAGCCGACCTGGACCGGCCGGTCGGCGGCGTTGAGGACGGTGAGCCGGGTGACCTCCCGGCCCTCGTTGTAGACGATCGCGTCCTCGGCGAAGAGGATCTCTCCGGGAATCACGGCGGCCTCCCCCGTCAGACGATCGGGTCGTGGACGGTGACGAGCTTGGTGCCGTCCGGGAACGTGGCCTCGACCTGGACGTCGTGGATCATCTCGGGGATGCCCTCCATGACGTCGTCGCGGGTCAGCAGCTTGCGACCGGAGGACATGAGCTCGGCGACGGTGCGGCCGTCGCGCGCGCCCTCCAGGATGTGCGACGTGATCAGGGCCACCGCCTCGGGGTGGTTGAGCCTCAGACCGCGGTCACGCCGTTTCCCGGCGACGTCGGCCGCCACGTGGATCAGCAGCCTCTCCTGCTCGTGCGGGGTCAGTTGCACGTCCCACCTCATCCTCGCTCCGGACCGTGCGGGGCCCGGTTGCCGCGGCCACGGGGAGAAAGCCCCTGGTGGCGTGGATCGGCAGGCTAGTGGGACCGCATTTCGAGCAAGTTAACCAAGCTGTGATCGTCCGTCCCCCGGTATACGGCGGGCCGGGGCGCGGTCAGGAGGGCTCGGTCATGACGGGCCCGGTCCCCGGTACTCCGCCGTGACGCCGAACCGGTGCTGTTCGCGGGGAGCGGAGGCGACCTCGCGCACGGCGGTGACCGAACTGATCACCGGCTGCTCCGCCGGCTGGTCGAGTTCGTCGAGTCGCTCCAGGTCGGCGGCGGAGACGAGGGCGACGAGGGGTTTGCCGTGCCGGGTCACGACCACGCGCTCTCCGCCGTACACCACGCGGTTGATCAGGTCGGCGAGTTCAGCCCTGGCTTGCGTCACCGGAATCTCGTAGGCCATACCTCCATTCTAACGTCACGTACGTCCTGTACATTTTTTACAGATGCGCCAGACGCACAAGGAGGGGCACCATGCACCGACCGTCCGCCCGACCGTCCGCTCGTCACGTCCTGCCCGAGTTCACCGAACGCACGAGCGCCGGTCCCCGGACGCTGGATCCGTACGCGAAGCTGCTGGAGGAACGGATCGTCTTCCTGGGGACGCCGATCGACGACGTCTCGGCCAACGACGTGACAGCGCAGTTCATGTACCTGGAGCACAAGGACCCGGACCGGGACATCGCGCTGTACATCAACTCCCCCGGCGGCTCGTTCAGCGCGATGACGGCCCTCTACGACACGATCCGCTTCGTCACCTGCGACGTCTCCACGACCTGCCTGGGCCGGGCGGACTCGACCGCCGCGGTGCTGCTGGCGGCGGGCGCGCCGGGCAAGCGGTTCGCCCTGCCGGGGGCGCGGATGACCGTCCGCCAGCCGGCGCTGCCCGGGCCCGTCGAGGGACAGGCGAGCGACCTCGCCGTCCAGGCCGAGGAGCTGGCGCGCACCCGGGCCGCTCTGGAGGGGATGCTCGTGCGGCACACCGGACGGGCGCCGGAGCAGGTCGCCGCGGACATCGAGCGGGATCTGTTCCTGACCGCCCAGGAGGCCGTGGGATACGGCCTGGTGGACGGGATCGTCCCCAGCCGCAAGGCGTCCGCCGGCTCCCAGGGCCGGGGGTGAGCCGCCGATGGTGCCCGAGCTGCCTCCGCTGCCCGCCCTGACACGCGCCGAGGCCGAGTTGATCGACGGTTACCTGGACGTCGTGGATCTGCTCGGCCGCATCAACCCCGCCCACCACGGCGACACCTATCGCGGACTGCGCGCCGCGCAGGCGCTGGTGGCCAAGGCGACGGCGCTGCGCGACGCGCTGACGCTGATGCACCAGCGGGGCGAGAGCGAACTGCACGCGCCGACGCTCGCGCGGGCGCTGCGCGTCCTGGACGGGGAGCGCCGCACGGCGCGCGTCACGCTGCCCCCGCTCGCCGAGAGTTGACTCCGAGGCACCTCCGGTCCGGACGGCTCGTGGTGTGTGCGTGACGACCGGACCGGAGACGAAACGGCCCAGAAGGCGTACCCCCGTTCGGCAGAGCGTCTACCGTTCCCCCGGACACCGAAAAGTTGCGCAAAAGGACGCTCAGCGAGCGGAACGGGGGGCGTCGTGGCTGGTGGGAGGCTCTGAGGCGGCCCGACACCTGATCACCCATCAGAGTGTTCACCCGAACGGGTGAGTGGTGAGTAACCCCACAAATCCCCGGTTCCATTGGGATTTTCGGACATCGGTGAGCCAAGATCCCTGACTGACGACAAGCCCCCGCCACAAGAGGCGGGGCGGTCCGGGCGGACGCCGAGTCCTGCCGCCGCTCGGATGACCGGTCGACAGAAGTGCATCGGCAGGAGTGGAGGACCCAAGCACGACGGGTCGCCGGCACGGTCGGCTCCGCGAGGAGCCGTCGGGCCGAGCAGCCCTTGGGGTGAAGCCGCATCCGCGGCCGGGCAACTTCGCCAGCCCGAATCCGACAGGTCATCCTTCACAGGCGGCTGACGAAGGGTTGCGCATGACTGCGCTCAATCGTGTCCCGTCGCTCATGGCCCGAGCCGGTACGGCCTCGGCGTTCGCCATCGCCGCCGTGGGCGGCTCGATCGTGGTCCCGGGGCTCGCCTCCGACGCCGCGGCCGCCACACCGGCGGCGAAGGCGCTCCAGATCGCGGCCTCCAAGAAGGGCGCCCCGTACCGGTACGGGGCCACCGGGCCGAAGAGGTTCGACTGCTCGGGGCTCACGCTGTACTCGTACAAGAAGGCCGGCAAGAGCCTGCCGCGTACGGCGGCCCAGCAGTACAACAAGACCAAGCACGTCTCGGCGTCCAGCCGCAAGGCGGGCGACCTGGTCTTCTTCCACTCGGGGTCGAACGTGTACCACGTCGGGATCTACGCGGGTGCGGGCAAGATCTGGCACTCGCCGAAGACCGGCGACGTGGTGAAGCTGCAGAAGATCTGGACCAAGAGCGTCTGGTACGGCCGGGTGCGCTGAGCCGCCGGTCCACCGAGCCTCCCGGGGCGGCGCACGACGTCCTCACGCGCCGTCATCGCCCCGGGATCTCGCCCTCCGCCGGGGCCGCCAGCGCTCCGGCCACCGGCTCCGCCGCCGGAACGGCCCACGGCAGCTCGACGGTGACCGTCTTGCCGCCCTCCCGGGTGGGCCGCACTGCGAGCTTGCCGCCGCACTCCGCGGTCAGCCAGCGAATGATCACCATGCCTCGGCCGTTGTCCTGCTGGACGGCGGCCGGCAGTCGTTTGGGGAAGCGCGGATGACTGTCGGTGACACCGATGCGCAGGTGTTCGTCACGGTCGAGGACGAGACCCACCGTGAAGGTGGGTGACTGCCCGAAGGTGTGCTGTACGGCGTTGGTGGCGAGTTCCGAGACGATCAGCCGGACGGTGTCGGCCGCCTCCGTGTCCGCCGGCAGACCCCATTCGGCGAGGGTGTCGACGACGAATCCGCGGGCCGTGGAGACCGAGGCGGGATCGCTCGGCAGAGTGACGGATGCTTCCAGGTGATCTGCCATGGCGACGTCGTCCCTTTCCCACGGGACCGGAGTCCGACACGGTGCGTGTGGTTCGAGTACGGTCCCGGACTGGTGCTCGTCGCCAGACTGCCATTACCGCGTCGGTCACGGGTGGCGATCCATCAAGATATGCATATATCTGTCGCCCGATGCGGTGAACTCTGCGACGGCAGGGCGTATTCGGTCGGCCCGTGAGGAGTAAGGAGGAGCCTGTGCAGCACGGACCCGCAGTGCGCCGCCGGAAACTGGGCGCGGAACTGCGCACCCTACGCGCCCAGGCCGGCCTCACCAGTGGTGAGGCTGCCCGCCTCGTGGGCTGGCACCAGTCCAAGGTGAGCCGCATCGAGACCGGCATCAGCGGATCAAAACCGGCCGATGTGCGGTTACTCCTCGACGTCTACGGCGTGACCGATCAGCGCCTGCGGGATCTGATGCTGGCCCTCGCGGGCGCGGGCGACGGCGGTGGCCGGGACCACTGGTGGCACGCCTACCGCGGGGTGCTGCCGCCCGCGTACCGGGACTTCATCAGCCTGGAGGCGCAGGCGAGCGCGATGCGCACGCTGGAGACGAGCGTGGTGCCGGGTCTGCTGCAGACGCCCGAGTACGCGCGTGCGGTGACCAGCGCGGCCGTGGAGGGGGCCGAGGAGGAGCAGCTCGACACCCTGGTGGAGGTGCGGATGGCCCGACAGGACGTGCTGCGGGCGCAGCCGCCGCTGGAGCTCGACGCGGTGCTGGACGAGGCGGTGCTGCGGCGGGAGGTCGGCGGCCCAGAGGTGATGGCCCGCCAGCTCGGCCGGCTCGTGGAGGCCGCCCGGCTGCCCCAGGTGCGGTTGCAGGTTCTGCCGTTCTCGGCCGGAGCGCATATCGGGGTAACCGGCCCTTTCGTTATCTTCTCATTTTCGCGCACTTCTGATCTGGATGTGGTCGTTCTCGACCACTTGACGAGTAGCCTCTATCTCGAACGGAAAGAAGACCTCCAGGCCTACACCGAGGCCTTCAACGCCCTTGGGACGCACGCCCTTTCGCCCGAGGACTCATCTGATTACATCGCCGCGATAGCCGACGGCGCGTAAGGAGGCACCATGTCCGCAGTTCCGCGGAACGTACCTTCCAGTACCGATTCCGACCTCCTCCCGAAGGTGCGGTGGCTGCGCAGCAGCTACAGCACGGGAGCCAACAACTGCGTGGAGACGGCCCGGCCGGCCAGCGGCCCCTGGGCCGGGCTGCTCGCCGTACGCGACTCCAAGGACCCGGCCGGACCCGCCCTGCTCTTCTCCCCCGAGAGCTGGACGGGCTTCACGACTGCTTTGCGCTGAACGCGACAACGTAGTCGGCCACCCGTCGGCGGCGACCCACGGCCGTGTCACGCCGACCCACGGCCGTGTCACGCCGGCTCATGGCCGTGTCTCGCCGATCACCCGGACAGCGTGTTCCAGCTCCGCCCCGGAGAGGTCCGCCCGGGCGGTCAGCCTGATGCGTGAGATGCCGTCGGGCACGGAGGGAGGACGGAAGCACCCGACGGCCAGACCTGCCGACCGGCAGTCCGCCGCCCACCGCAGGGCCTGCTCCGGGGACGGCGCACGCACGGAGACGACCGCGGCGTCGGGGCGTACCGCCTCCAGACCCGCGGCCGTCAGGCGTGCGTACAGCTCGCCCGCCACCGCACGTGCACGCCCGGCGCGCTCCGGCTCCCGCCGCAGCAGTCGCAGGGCGGCCAGCGCCGCGCCCGCCGCGGCCGGGGCCAGGCCCGTGTCGAAGATGAACGTGCGGGCCGCGTTCACCAGGTGCTCGATCACCCGCGCGGGCCCCAGCACGGCGCCTCCCTGGCTGCCGAGGGACTTGGACAGCGTGACCGTGACGACCACGTCGTCCGCGCCCGCCAGACCCGCCGCGAACGGCGCGCCCTGTCCGCCGTCCCCGAGCACGCCGAGCCCATGGGCGTCGTCCACCACCAGTCCCGCGCCGTGCTCGCGGCAGGCGGCCGCCAGAGCGGCCAGCGGGGCGGCGTCGCCGTCGACCGAGAAGACCGTGTCGGAGACGGCCACGGCCGGCCCGTCGTGGGTGCCGAGGGCCTTGCGGACGGCCTCCGGGTCGGCGTGCGCGACGACCTGGACGGCGCCGCGGGCCAGCCGGCAGCCGTCGATGAGCGAGGCGTGGTTGCCCGCGTCGGAGACGATCAGCGAGCCGTGCGGCGCCAGCGCGGTCACCGCGGCGAGGTTGGCCGCGTACCCGGAGGAGAAGACGAGGGCCGCCTCGAAGCCGCAGTGCTCCGCGAGCTCCCGCTCCAGTTCGGCGTGCAGCTCGGTGGTGCCGGTGACGAGCCGGGAGCCGGTGGCGCCGCCGCCCCAGGTCCGGGCCGCCGCCGCGGCGCCCGCCACGACCTCGGGATGACGGGCCAGACCCAGGTAGTCGTTGCTCGCGAGGTCCACGAGCGGCGAGTCGGCCGGGCGGGCCCGCAGGGTCCGCACGAGTCCGGCCCGGCGGCGCAGCTCCGCCTGTTCGTCGATCCAGCCGAACGCCATGGGTCCTCCGGGGCTTTTGTAGGTAGCGGACAGACACTAGCGGCAGCGATCGCCGACTTCGGTGTGGCAATACCCACACGTCGAACCGGGTGTGTTGTGCGATCCCTACCTTGGCCCGGAGCGGGTCCGTAGGACAGGATCGGCTCTCATGGACCTGCTGAACACGCTGGTGGACAAGGGGCTTCGGCGCGAGCTGCCGACCCGCGAGGAAGCTCTGGCCGTCCTGGCCACCTCCGACGACGACGTGCTGGACGTGGTGGCCGCGGCCGGGAAGGTGCGCCGCCACTGGTTCGGGCGTCGCGTGAAGCTCAACTACCTGGTCAACCTGAAGTCGGGCCTGTGCCCCGAGGACTGCTCCTACTGTTCGCAGCGGCTCGGCTCCACCGCCGGGATCCTGAAGTACACCTGGCTCAAGCCCGACGAGGCCTCCAAGGCCGCGGCGGCCGGCCTCGCGGGCGGCGCCAAGCGCGTCTGCCTGGTGGCGTCCGGACGCGGCCCGACCGACCGCGACGTCGACCGGGTGGCCGGCACCATCAAGGCCATCAAGGAGCAGAACGAGGGCGTCGAGGTGTGCGCCTGTCTGGGTCTGCTCTCCGACGGCCAGGCCGAGCGGCTGCGCGAGGCGGGCGCCGACGCCTACAACCACAACCTCAACACGTCCGAGTCGACGTACGGGGACATCACGACCACCCACACCTACGCCGACCGGGTGGACACGGTCACCAAGGCCCACGCGGCCGGCCTGTCGGCCTGCTCGGGTCTGATCGCCGGCATGGGCGAGTCGGACGAGGACCTCGTGGACGTCGTCTACTCGCTGCGGGAGCTGGACCCGGACTCGGTCCCGGTCAACTTCCTCATCCCGGTGGAGGGCACCCCGCTGGCCAAGGAGTGGAACCTCACCCCGCAGCGCTGTCTGCGGATCCTGGCCATGGTCCGGTTCGTGTGCCCGGACGTCGAGGTGCGCATCGCGGGCGGCCGCGAGGTGCACCTGCGCACCATGCAGCCGCTCGCCCTGAACCTGGCCAACTCGATCTTCCTCGGCGACTACCTCACCACCGAAGGCCAGGCCGGCAGGGCCGACCTGGAGATGATCGCGGACGCCGGGTTCGAGGTGGAGGGAGCGGAGCAGGTCACGCTGCCCGAGCACCGGGCGGCGACGGCGGGCGCGGGCTGCGGATCCCACGACGGCGGCTGCGGCGCGCAGGAGTCCGCCGGGTGCGGCGCGCACGAGGGCTCCGGGTGCGGCTCGCACGAGGGCGGCGGCGTCTGCGGCTCGGCTCCGGCCGCCGCGGCTGCCTCCGCCGCGCCTCTCGCCGCGTCGGCGGCGGGCGAGGCTCGTACCGATCTGGTCGCCGTGCGCCGCCGAGGCGCCGGCACCGATCTCGCGCCCAATGCCTGAGCGGTCGCCGCTCGGCGTGCCCGAGCTGCTGGACCTCGACCGGCGGCATGTGTGGCACCCGTACGGTCCGATGCCCGGTCGGGTCGATCCGCTCGTCGTCGAGTCGGCGAGCGGGGTCCGGCTGCGGATGGCGGACGGCTCCGGCGAACTGGTCGACGGCATGGCGTCCTGGTGGTCGGCGATCCACGGCTACAACCACCCGGTGCTCAACGAGGCCGTGCGCGAGCAGCTGGGGCGGATGAGTCATGTGATGTTCGGCGGGCTCACCCATGAGCCCGCCGTGCGGCTGGCGAAACTCCTTGTCGACATGTCGCCCGACGGTCTGGAGCACGTCTTCCTCGCCGACTCGGGCTCGGTGTCGGTCGAGGTCGCGGTGAAGATGTGCCTGCAGTACTGGCGTTCGCTGGGCCGGCCGGGCAAGCAGCGGCTGCTGACCTGGCGCGGCGGCTATCACGGCGACACCTGGCAGCCGATGTCCGTGTGCGACCCCGACGGGGGGATGCACGACCTGTGGACCGGCCTGCTCCCCCGGCAGGTCTTCGTCGACGCGCCGCCGGCCGAGTACGGCGAGGCGTACGCCGAGACCCTGCGCGCGGCGATCGAGCGGCACGCCGACGAACTGGCCGCGGTCGTCGTGGAGCCGGTCGTGCAGGGCGCGGGCGGGATGCGCTTCCACTCCCCCGGGTATCTGCGGGTCCTGCGCGAGGCGTGCGACGCGCACGGCGTGCTGCTGGTGTTCGACGAGATCGCCACCGGCTTCGGCCGCACGGGCGCGCTGTTCGCGGCGGGGCACGCCGCCGTGACGCCGGACGTGATGTGTGTCGGCAAGGCCCTGACCGGCGGCTATCTGACGATGGCTGCGGCCCTGTGCACCTCCCGGGTGGCCGAGGGGATCTCGCGGGGCGAGGTGCCGGTGCTGGCGCACGGGCCGACGTTCATGGGAAATCCGCTGGCCGCGGCCGTCGCCTGCGCCTCGATCGAGCTGCTGCTCGGCCAGGACTGGCTCGCGGAGGTCAAGCGGATCGAGACCGGGCTGCGCGACGGGCTCGCGCCGGCGCGGGAGCTCGCGGGGGTGAGCGACGTACGGGTCCTCGGCGCCGTCGGCGTCGTCCAGCTCGATCACGCCGTGGACATGAAGGCCGCCACGGACGCCGCCGTGCGCGAGGGCGTCTGGCTGCGGCCGTTCCGCGACCTGATCTACACGATGCCCCCGTACGTCACCGGTGACGTGGACGTGGCACGGATCGCGCGCGCGGTGTGCGCCGCGGCGCGGGAGGGATGAACATGCCGATCCTGGTGATCACGGGGACGGGCACGGAGGTCGGAAAGACCGTCACGACCGCCGCGGTCGCCGCCTGCGCGCTGGCGGCGGGCCGGTCGGTGGCCGTGCTGAAGGCCGCCCAGACCGGTGTACGGCCCGACGAGCGCGGGGACGCCGACGAGGTCGCGCGGCTCGTGGGACCGCTCACCACGGCCGAAATCGCCCGCTACCCCGAGCCGTTGGCGCCGGGCACGGCGGCGCGGCGGGCGGGACTGCCGCCGGTGCGGCCGCAGGACGTGGCGGAGGCGGCGCAGAAGCTGGCCGCGGAGCACGACCTGGTGCTCGTCGAGGGAGCGGGCGGGCTGCTCGTGCGGTTCGACGAGGCGGGCGGCACGCTGGCCGACGCGGCGCAGTCGCTGCGGGCTCCGGTGCTGGTCGTGGCCTCGGCCGGCCTGGGCACGCTGAACACGACGGAACTGACGGCCCGTGAACTACGTTCCCGGGAGCTGGAGTTGCTGGGGGTGGTCATCGGCAGCTGGCCCGACGCCCCTGATCTGGCGACTCGTTGCAACGTCACGGACCTGCCGGAGGTGGCCGGCGCCCCGCTGCTGGGGGCGCTGCCCGCGGGGTCCGGCGCGCTGGCTCCCGCCGACTTCCGCGGCGCGGCGCGCGGTTGGCTGGCGCCGCGGCTGGACGGGACGTGGGAGGCGGAGGCCTTCCGGAAGCGGACGGGCTCGGCGTCCTAGAAGGACGCACGGGCGCCGCCCGGCCGGTCCGGAGGAAGGCGCGCGAAGGGCCGCGTCCGCCCTCAGGTCCGGCGGTCTGAAAGCCGGTCTGAACGTCGGCGTCCTGCCGCGGGGACGGCCTGTCGCGTGAACTCGGCGCGTCGGTCGCCGCACCCACGCGAACGACGGCGAGCGGGGCCCGTCGCGACGGGCCCCGCTTCGTCAGATCGTCGGCCTGGTGCGGAGCCGGGGTTTCCCCGGGTTTCCCCCCCGCGGGGTCGGCCTTGCGAGGCTCCTAGCCGTCGTCCGAGTCCGCCAGCAGGCGCACCAGGTCGATGCGGGACCGGATGCCCAGCCGGGTGAAGACGCCGCGCAGATGATGGTCGATGGTGCGTGGGCTGAGGGCCAGCCGGGCGGCGATCTCGCGGTTGGTGGCGCCGTCGGCGGCCATGCGGGCGATGAGCAGTTGCTGCGCGGTCAGGTGGGTCTCGCGGGCGCCCGCGCGCGTCGAGGCGGCAGGGGCGCCCAGGGCGCGCAGTTCGGCGCGGGCGCCCTCCGCGCAGTGCGGGGCGTGGAAGGACTCGAACGCCTGCAGGGCGCTGTGCAGCCGGTCGCGCGCCTCCGTGCGGCGACGCAGTCTGCGAAGCGCGCTGCCGAACAGCAGTTCCGTGCGGGCGCGTTCGAAGGCGCGGTCGCCGTCCGCGTGCAGGTCGAGGGCCGTGGCGTAGTGCGGGAGGGCGTCCGCGCCGGGGGTGAGCAGGGCCCGGCACCTGGCGCTGAGGGCCAGGTCGTCGGGGCTGCCCACGGCGCGGGCCCAGCGGTCGTAGTCGGCGTGCGCGGCGCGCGCGACGCGGGTGTCGCCGGTGCGGGCGGCCGCCTCCACGTAGTGCGGGGTGGCGAGGTGGCGGACGGCCCGGTGACCGTGGCCGGGGCCGGAGGCGGCGAGGGCACGCAGCCGGGCGGCGGTGGCGTCGTAGCGGCCGTTGGCGAGGTCGAGGAAGGCGAGGGCCCACTGCGCCAGCCCGGCGGGCAGGCCCAGACCGTGCGCGAGGGCGTACGAGCGGGCGGCCGCGGCCCGCTCCCGGCACAGCTCGGCGTCGCCGGTGAGGGCGGCGAACATCGCGAGAGCCGCCTGCAGATGACAGGCGCCGTTGTCCTGTCCGGTGGCGTACGCCTGACGCAGGGCGTCCAGCGCGGCGGCCTCGGCGGCGTGCGGGCGGCCGGTCCAGAAGTCGGCGTAGGCACGGAACTCCATGGCCTGGGACACGTGGACGGTGACGCCCCGGGCGCGGGCGGCGGCCGCCGCCCGGACGGCGGCGGTGGCGGCCCGGGTGTGGTCGCCGAGCATCAGGGCGGCGATGCCCGCGTGGACGAGCAGAGTGGGATCGCCGCCCGGCCCGCACCGGCCGGCGGTCGCCTCCAGCAGGTCGCGCGCGTCCTCGTACCGCCCGTCGACGGCCGCCGCGAGCCCGCCCAGCACACCGGGCGGGTCGATGCCCGACTCCCGCGCCGCCAGCACCGCTTCGCGGCATCGACGCAGATCACCCGTGTAGACGGCGGCCTCGGCGGCCCGCGCCAGGAGATGTACGGCGGACTCGCCCGGAGCGACGGCGGCCCGGACGGCGGGACCACCGCCGTCGGCTCGCCTCCCGCCGTCCTCGACGATCCGCGCCGGGACCCGCGGCCCGGACGCCCGAACTCCCGGCTCCACCCGGCCGCCCGAGCCCGCTCGCCCGTCCCGGGGGCCGGCCGCTCCCCGCGCCCCGTCGAAAGCGGTCGTCCCGCCGACGACGCCCCCGCCATCCGCCACCCCCGACCCGGCGGCCCCGACGCCCCCGCTCGCCAGGCTCTCCGCGCTCTCTGCCCCTTCCGGGCCACTCGCCGCGTCCTCTGTGCGCGGCGCGGGCTGGGGCTCGTTCACCGTCGGGGCGGCGAGGGCCGGGTGGGGGGCGGCCGGTGCGGGGCGGGGGCCGGCGGCTCGGGAGGCTCCGGCCAGCAGGGCGTCGAAGGCCTCCCCCGCGTGGCCCGTGCGCAGGGCGAGGACGCCGGTGACGGCGTCGGCGTCCGTGCGGGCGGCCAGGGTGCGGGCCCGGTCGCTCTCGCCGGCGAGCCAGGCATCGTGCGCCGCGCGGGCGAGCAGACGGGGCCGTTCGCGGGGGTCGGTGCAGAGCGCGGCGGCGCGTTCGGCGAGGGCGCAGGCGAGCGCCGGGTCACCGGCGGACCGGGCCCGGGCGGCGCCCGCCGCCAGTTCCGCGGCGAGCCGACCGCTCGGGCCGAGCGCGCCCGCGCCCCGGTGCCAGGCGCGCCGGGGCGCCTCGGCCGGCCCGTGCAGGACGCGGGCGAGCAGCCGGTGGACGTCACGCCGGTCGGCCGGGGAGGCCGTCTCGTAGGCGGCGATCCGGGTCCAGGCGTCACGGAAGCCGACCCCGCCGGCCGTGGCGTACGCGACGCCCGCCGCCTCGGCGGCCTCCAGCGGGCGGGTGTCGAGGCGCACGGCCGCGACGGCCCGCAGGAAGGCGTGGGTGGCCACCGGGTACTGGTCGGCCGCGGCCAGCAGCAGCACCAGGCGGGTGTCGTCGGGCAGCGCCCGCACCTCCCGGCGGTGGGCGGCCAGCCGCTCGGGGGCGAGGTCGACGGGTTCGGCCGGCAGCGGGTCGAGGCCGGCCGCCTGCCGCTCGGTCAGCCGGCCCGCCGCTTCGACGGCGGCCCGCGGGTCGCCGTGCACCAGGCGCAGCACACGGACCCGGACGCCTTCGGGCAGCGCGGCGACCGGGCGCGGACCGGCGCCCGCGAGCGCCGGTGACGAAGTGCCGCCGAGAGGTGGGGGGTTCACCGGGGTCACCACCCAACTGACGTTACTGGCGAGTTACTTGAACCGTAAAGACCGGCGACTTCACCGATGCGGCGCGCGTAGACCCCCACGGACACTCCTGGCAACCCCACCCGTTTCAGGAGGCACCATGCAGCGCCACAAGCGTCGCATCGCCGCGGTCCTCACGGCCGCGGCCTCTTCGCTCCTTCTGTCACTGTCGTTCTCCGCCCCCACAGCCCACGCGGCGGCCCACGACCCGATCGTCTTCGTCCACGGTCTCAGCAGCGACTCCAGCAGCTGGGACGACTGGGTCGCCGACTTCGAGGCCGACGGCTACACGGCCGCCGAGCTGGACGCGTGGACGTACACCTGGACCCAGTCCAACGCCACCACCGCCGCCCAGCTGAACACCGAGATCAAGAAGGTGCTGGCACGGACCGGCGCGAGCAAGGTCGACCTCGTCGTGCACTCGATGGGGGCGCTGAGCTCCCGCTACTACCTCAAGAACCTCGGCGGGACGGCGTTCGTGGACGACTTCGTCTCCGTCGCGGGCACCAACCACGGCACCTCGGTGGCCTCGTTGTGCAGCTGGCTGTACACCTCCTGCGCCCAGATGGTGACCGGCAGCTCGTTCCTCACGGCGCTCAACTCCGGTGACGAGACGCCGGGCAGCGTGAACTACGCGGCGTACTGGTCGAACTGCGACGCGGCGATCGATCCGGACTCCTCGGCGCTGCTGAGCGGAGCGACCAATGTCGGCGTCGGGTGCATCTCGCACGACGCCATGAACAACGACCACGGCGTGTACGAGAAGGTGCGCGACTTCATCCGGTGAGGCGCATCCCCCGGTGCGAGCGGCGCACCGGCACGGCCGCTCGCACCGGGGGGGTGCGACGGGCCCGTACGGGGGAGAATCCCGGTAGGCCCTTCGCCGCCCCGCCCCGGAGGTCGCCATGCCGTCACGACCCCACGACTCCAGCTCCGGCTCCGACTCCGGCTCCGGCTCCGGCTCCGGCTCCGGTTTCGGCTCCGGCTCCGGCTCCGGCCTCGGTCCGGGACGCGGATCCGGATCCGGCAGGGCGCGCGGCGACGTCGTCCGCCATCCGTTGTTCTCCCGTTGCTACGCCCGGCTGGGCGCGGCCGCGGAGACCCGGGCGGGCCTCGCCGGCGTGCGCGACCGGCTGCTCGCCGGGCTGTCCGGCCGGGTCGTCGAGATCGGCGCGGGCAGCGGGCTGAACTTCGCGCACTATCCGGCCGCCGTCTGCGAGGTCGTGGCGATCGAACCCGAGCGGCGGTTGCGCCGGTGGGCGCTGGAGGCCGCGCTGCGGGCCGAGGTGCCCGTGGACGTGGTGCCGGGGGTCGCGGAGGCGCTGCCGGTCAAGAGCGAGGCGTTCGACGCGGCGGTGCTCTCGTTGGTGCTGTGCAGCGTGCGGGACGTGGGGCGCGCCCTGGCCGAGCTGCGGCGGGTGCTGCGGCCCGGCGGCGAGGTGCGGTTCCTCGAGCACGGGCCCGGCGGCGGTCCGACGATGCTTTTCGCCCAACGGGCACTGGACCGCACGGTGTGGCCGCACCTGGCCGGCGGCTGCCGGCTCACCCGTGACACCGTCGGCGCGCTGCGCGACGCCGGGTTCGAACTGGGCCCGTACCGCCGCACGACGCTGCCGGAGCGCGGTCCGCGGCTGCCGTTCTCCTACTGCGTGACGGGCGCCGCCTGGCGCCCTCCGGAGCCGGGGTGAGGCGGGAGGCGAACGGGAGAGGGAGCTACAGGCTCCATCGGCGCAGCTCGCCCGCGATCTCGGTCACCGACGCCTCTCCGCTCTTGACCAAGCGGGCGAGGTCGCGGACCTGTTCGGGCGACGTCGCGACCTTCAGCCCGCTGGCCACGAGGTAGGCGTAGGCGACCGCGCACGCGAACAGGGCGTTGGAGCGCTCCAACGCCGGTACATGGATGAGGAGTTGCAGCAGGGCGGCGGCGCGCGCGTGCGCGTCGTCGTAGACGGGGACGTCGAATATCTCGGCCTGATGGCGTGCCACGGCCGCGACCAGCGCGCCCCAGTCGGTGACCTGGGGGTCGCCCGGCGTCTTCTGTTCGGCGAGCATGAGGAGCCAGGCGAGGTCGATACGGAGATCGCTCAAGGGATCAGCGGCGACCTTCGCGCGTGGCGGCCTCGCGTGTCTCGCCCTCGCGTTCCGCGCCGAACTCCTCGGCGAAGAGTGTCTCGTACTGCTTCATGAAGTCGCTGGCGGCCTCGACGAACGTGTGGCCGATCTCCCCGGCGTCCTGTCTGACCAGCTCTTCTATGTAGCGGTTGACGCTCATGCCGCGAGCCGTGGCGCGCTCGCGGGCGACCTGGGCCGTGCCCTCGTCCACGCGTACGTTCAGCTGGGTCTTCGCCATACCTCGAAGCTAGCGCCGATGTGCTAGCAGCGGCAAGGGCGGCCGGTGGTCGAAAAGGGATTCCGGCTGTGCGCCGGGTCACACTACGCTCGGCCAGGCACAGTCGTCGTTTCGTAGTCGGCACGTCCACCGAGCGAGGAGGCAGCCTTGTCCACACCTGCTGCGGAGCACGTCCCCGGCCTGGCCGCGGCCGACGGGATCGCGGCCCGCGCCCGTGCTCTGACCAAGGCGTACGGCTCCGGCGAGACCACGGTGCTCGCGCTGGACGCCGTCGACGTGGACATCGCGCGCGGCCGCTTCACCGCGGTCATGGGGCCGTCCGGGTCCGGGAAGTCCACGCTGATGCACTGCCTGGCGGGGCTGGACACCGTCTCGGCCGGTCAGGTGTGGCTGGGCGACACCGAGATCACGGGTCTGAAGGACCGGGAGCTGACCCGGCTGCGACGGGACCGGATCGGGTTCATGTTCCAGTCCTTCAACCTGATCCCGACGCTGAACGCGGCGGAGAACATCACCCTGCCGATGGACATCGCGGGCCAGAAGCCCGACCAGAAGTGGCTGGACCAGGTCATCGACACGCTGGGCCTGCGGGACCGGCTGAAGCACCGGCCCTCGCAGCTGTCGGGCGGTCAGCAGCAGCGCGTGGCCTGCGCCCGCGCGCTCGCCTCCCGCCCCGAGCTGATCTTCGCCGACGAACCGACCGGCAACCTGGACTCGCGGGCCGGGCTGGAGGTCCTCTCCTTCCTGCGCGAGGCCGTCGACACCCTGGGCCAGACCGTCGTCATGGTCACCCACGACCCGGGCGCCGCGGCCCACTCCGACCTCGTGCTCTTCCTCGCCGACGGGCGGATCGTGGACGAGATGCAGCGGCCCACGGCCGAGGCGGTCCTCGAGCGGATGAAACGGTTCGACGTGATCCGCGCGCAGTTCGCCGGCGAGGGCGGGGACGGCGGGCCCAGCACCGTCGGCGCCGGCTCCGGGGAGAAGTGATCCGGTGCTGAAGGCCACGCTCAGGAGCTTCCTCGCGCACAAGGGACGGCTGCTGCTGTCCGCGCTGGCCGTCGTCCTGTCGGTGGCGTTCGTCGCGGGCAGCCTGATCTTCTCCGACACGGTGACCCGCACCTTCGACCGGCTCTTCGCGTCGACGTCCGCGGACGTCACGGTGCAGCCGAAGGAGGACCTGACGTCCTCCGTGCCGACCGGCGCGGTGCAGACCGTGCCGGCCTCGCTCGCGAAACGGCTGGCCGGCGTGCCCGGAGTCGCCTCCGCCCACGCGGACGTGAGCGTGCAGAACATCACGGTCGTCGACGCCCGGAACAAGTCCGTGGGACCGACCACGGGCGCGCCGACCATCGCCACGGACTGGTTCGTCACCCACCGCAGCCCGGTGAAGCTGACCTCGGGGCACGCCCCGCGGGGCGCGGGCCAGGCCATGCTGGACGCGGGCACCGCCGACCGCAAGCACGTGGCGATCGGCGACACGCTCACCGTGATGGCCCAGCCGGGCTCGTTCAGGGTCGAGGTCGTCGGCATCGCCACCTTCACCACCACCAACCCCGGCGCGGCCCTGGTCTACCTGGCCCCCGAGACGGCCGCCGCGAAGCTTCTGGGCGCGGCGGACAAGGCCACGAGCATCTCCGTCGACGCGGCCCCGGGGGTGGACGACGCGGTGCTCAAGAAGCGCGTCGCCGCCGCGGTCGGCGCGGGACCCTACGAGGTGAAGACGGCCGACGAGCAGGCGAAGTCGTCGGCGGAGGCGCTGGGCAGCTTCCTCGACGTCATCAAGTACGTGATGCTCGGCTTCGCCGGTATCGCGGTCCTCGTCGGCGTGTTCCTGATCGTCAACACGTTCTCGATGCTGATCGCGCAGCGCACCCGGGAGCTGGGTCTGCTGCGCGCGCTGGGCGCCGACCGCCGCCAGGTGCGCCGCTCGGTGCTCACCGAGGCGGTGCTGCTGGGCCTGGTCGGCTCCACGCTGGGGCTGGCCGCCGGCATCGGCCTCGCGGTCGGGCTGATCAAGCTGATGACCGCCTTCGGCATGAACCTGAAGGCCACGGAGATGGTCGTCGGCTGGCCGACCCCGGTGTCGTCGTACGTCGTCGGCGTCGGCGTCACCTTCGTGGCGGCGTACCTGCCCGCCCGGCGCGCGGCGACCGTGTCGCCGATGGCGGCCCTCGCCGACGCCGACGTCGCGGGAGTGGGCCGGCCGCTGAAGGTGCGCGCCGTGGTGGGCGCGGTCGTCGGGGCGCTCGGCACGGCGGCGCTCGTCGGCTGCGCGACCTCCTCGAGGACGGCGTCGGCGGCGTCCCTGCTGGGCCTGGGCGTGGTGCTCACCCTGATCGCCACCGTCATCGCGGGACCGCTCCTGGTGCGGCCGGTGATCAGGGTCCTGGGCGGCGCCTTCCCCGCGCTGTTCGGGTCCGTCGGCCGGATGAGCCAGCGCAACGCCCTGCGCAACCCGCGCCGGACGGGCGCCACGGCGGCCGCGCTGATGGTGGGCCTCGCCCTGGTGGGCGGGATGTCGGTGGCGAGCGCCTCCATGTCCAAGTCGTTCGACCAGCAGATCGACAAGACCCTGGGCGCCGACTACGTCGTCCAGAACGCCAACTTCACCCCGTTCTCCGCGGAGGTCACCGACGCGGTGCGGCACACCGAGGGCGTCGGCCTGGTCGTACGGCAGCGGTTCGCGCCGATCGCGGTGCGGCTGCCGGACGGCAGGCGTGTGGAGACGACCGCCACCGGCTACGACGACCGGGTCGACGACGTCGCGCACGTCACCTACGCCGAGGGCGGCACCGCGGCCGCCCTGGCCGACGGCGCCATGGGCATGGACGTGAACTTCGCCCGCGACCACGGGGTGCGGCTCGGCAGCGTGCTCCCGGTGGAGTTCCCCGGCGACCGGACGGCGTCGCTGAAGGTGGGCGCGCTCACCGACCAGGACGCGGCCGACGGGTTCGGCACCCAGGGCGGGCTGTTCTTCGGGATCGCCACCGTCGAGAAGTACGTGCCCGGCGGGCAGGACACCGCGCTCTACGTCAACGCGCGCTCCGGCGCCGATGTAGGCGGGCTGCGTCCGCGGCTGGAGAGGACCCTCGACGCGTACCCGCAGGTGCAGGTCCGTGACCAGGCCGACTACAAGAAGCTCGTCCACGACCAGATCGCCGTGCTGCTCTACCTGGTGTACGCGCTGCTCGGGCTGGCGATCGTCATCGCGGTGCTCGGCGTCGTCAACACGCTGGCCCTGTCGGTGGTGGAGCGGACCCGGGAGATCGGGCTGCTGCGCGCCATCGGGCTGGGCCGGCGGCAGTTGCGCCGGATGATCCGCCTGGAGTCGGTGGTGATCGCCGTGTTCGGCGCGGTGCTGGGGCTGGCGCTCGGCCTGGTGTGGGGCGTGTGCATCCAGCAGGTGCTGGCGTTGCAGGGCATGAAGGCCCTGGCCGTCCCGTGGGGAACCATCGTGGCGGTCGTGGTGGGGTCGGCGGTCGTCGGCGTCGTCGCGGCGCTGCTGCCCGCGCTGCGCGCGTCCCGGCTGAACGTGCTGGCCGCGATCGCGCACGACTGAGGAGGAGCCCCGCCCGTGGCCGGGGGCTGTCCGGATGGCGGAATTCCGTGTCCGGGCGGCCCGCCCGTGATGGGATCGGCGCATGTCTGATCTGCGGATACGGGCCGCGACACCCGAGGACCTGGACACCGTGCTGGCCTTCTGGAAGACGGCCGCCGAGGGCACGAGCATCAGCGACGACCGCAGCGGGGTGGAGCGGCTGGTCGCCCGCGACCCGCAGGCGCTGATCCTGGCCGAGCAGGGCGGTGAGCTGGTCGGCACGGTGATCGCCGGGTTCGACGGGTGGCGGTGCCATCTGTACCGGCTGGCGGTGCACCCGCGGCGGCGCCGCCGGGGCGTCGGCTCGGCGCTGCTGGCGGCCGCGGAGGAGCGGTTCGTGCGGCTGGGCGGCCGTCGCGGGGACGCGATGGTGCTCACCCGCAACGAGACGGCGCATCATGCCTGGCGCGCGGCGGGGTACGCGCCCGAGGAGAAGTGGCGGCGCTGGGTGAAGCCGCTCGCCGACTGATCGGGGGCCCACCAGATCCCCTTTGCCGATCCTTTACCCTTGGGGGGCTGTGTGGACCACCGCGCGGCCCCCGACGACGTCATGAAAGGTGTGAGCGTCCGCCCATGGGCGAGCCTCCCCGTACCCGCACGCGTACCTGTACGCGACATCGCGCGCTGCCGCCCGCCCTGCCCGATCCTGGGACGGAGGTGACCCGATGACCGAAGTGCTGCTGCTCCTGGTGGCGATCCTGCTGTCGCTCGCGTGCGGCGCCTTCGTGGCCGCCGAGTTCTCCCTGACCACCGTCGAGCGCAGCGAACTCGAACGGGCCGTGGAGCGCGGCGAGCGCGGCGCGGCCGGGGCGCTGAAGGCCGTCCGCAACCTCACCTTCCAGCTCTCGGGCGCGCAACTGGGCATCACGGTCACCAACCTGGTGGTCGGCATGCTGTCCGAGCCGTCGATCGCCAAGCTGATCTCCGGGCCGCTGGAGTCGCTCGGCCTGTCGAGCACCGCCGCGAGCTCGGTGGCGCTGGTGCTGGGCACGGCCCTGTCGACCGTGTTCCTGATGGTCGTCGGCGAACTCGTGCCCAAGAACTGGGCGATCTCGTCCCCGCTTTCGGTCGCCAAGGGCGTGGGCAACGCCCAGCGCTGGTTCAGCGCCGCCTTCCGGCCCTTCATCAGCCATCTCAACGAGACCGCGAACCGGATCGTGCGCCTCTTCGGCGTGGAGCCCACCGAGGAACTGGCCGCCGCGCGCGGCCCCCAGGAACTCGCGGCCCTGGCCCGGCACTCCGCCAGGGAGGGAGCCCTGGAGGCGGACACCGCAGAGCTCTTCGTGCGCACCCTGAACCTGGCCGACCTCACGGCGGAGAACGTGATGACCCCGCGCGTGCAGGTCATCGCGCTGGAAGCGTCGGCGACCTGCGAGGACGTCGCCAACGCCACCCGGGCCACGGGGCTTTCCCGCTTCCCGGTGTACCGCGGCAGCCTCGACGCGGTGGTCGGCATCGCGCACATCAAGGACGCGCTGGCGATCCCGGCCGCGCGGCGCCCGCGCGTGCCGGTCTCGGAGATCATGCGCGAACCCCTCCTGGTGCCCGAGTCGCTCACCGTGGACCGGCTGCTGGACCGGTTGTCCGGCAAGCGGACGATGGCCGTGGTCATCGACGAGTACGGCGGGACGGCGGGCGTGGCGACGCTGGAGGACATCGTCGAGGAGGTCGTCGGCGAGGTCCACGACGAACACGACCCGCACGAGACGCCCGACCTCGCCCCCGCGGGCTCGGACGACGACGGCCGCGTCCTGTACTCGGCCGACGGCTCCGCCCGCATCGACCAGCTCGCCCGCGTCGGCCTGCGGGCCCCGGAGGGCCCCTACGAGACGCTGGCCGGTCTGGTCGCCGCCGAGCTGGGCCGGATACCGGCCGTCGGCGACACCCTGGAGGTCACCGGCTGGCGCCTGGACGTCGTCGACGCCTCCGGCCGCCGGGCCGCCCGGGTGCTGCTGCACGCACCCCTCGCCGACACCCCCGCGGAAGGGGCGGACACGTGATCGCCGTCCAGTTGCTCATCGCCCTGGCGACCCTCGTCGTCAACGCGTTCTTCGTCGGCGCCGAGTTCGCGCTGATCTCCGTACGCCGCTCCCAGATCGAGCCGTACGCCGAGCAGGGCGACCGGCGCGCCAGGAGCGTGCTGTGGGGACTGCAGCACGTGTCGGCCCTGCTGGCGGCCGCACAGCTCGGCATCACCCTGTGCACGCTGCTCCTCGGCGTGGTGGCCGAACCCGCCATCGCGCACCTGCTGGAGCCGGTGTTCCACGCGGTGGGGGTGCCCGAGAGCGCCGGCCACGCGGTGTCCTTCGTGATCGCGCTCGTCCTCGCCACCTATCTGCACATGCTGCTCGGCGAGATGGTCCCGAAGAACATCACGCTCGCCGAGCCGGTGCGCAGCGCGCTGTTGCTGGGCCCGCCGCTGGTCGCCGTCGCCCGGGGGCTGCGACCGGTGATCTTCGCGATCAACGCCTTCGCGAACGCGCTGCTGAAGCTGATGCGGATCGAGACGAAGGACGAGGTCACGGCGACCTTCTCGGACGCGGAGCTGGCGCAGATCGTCAGGGACGCGGGCGAGGCCGGGCTGATCGACGACCGTGCCCAGGAGCGGCTGCACGACGCGCTGGAGCTGGGCCGCCGCCCGGTGCGGGACGTCGTCCTGCCGCTGGAACGGGTCGTCCAGGCGCGCGTGGGCATCACTCCGGAGGGGCTGGAGCGGCTGGCCGCCGAATCCGGGTTCTCCCGGTTCCCGGTGGTGGACGAGGGCCGGCGGATCGTCGGCTATCTGCATGTGAAGGACGCGCTGGACGCCTCGCCCCGGGACGCGCCGTTCCGGCTGCGGGACATGCGGCCCATCGCGCGCGTGCGGGAGGCGACGCCGCTGGACGACGTCCTGACCGCCATGCGCGGCAGCCGGACGCATCTGGCGGCCGTGCTGGGCTCCGACGGGCGGCTGGCCGGCCTGGTGACCATGGAGGACGTGCTGCGGGAGCTGTTCGGGCAGCGGGCCTGACGCCCGCGCGCGGGTGCGGTGGCCGGCCGCCGGAAGGCGGAGGCGACCGACCGCCGGGTATGCGACTCGGGCTACCATCTGTTCCGCCATGCAGACGAACCCCACTCACACCAGCCTGGTCGCCGTCGGCGACTCCTTCACCGAGGGCATGTCCGACCTGCTGCCCGACGGCACCTACCGGGGCTGGGCGGACCTCCTCGCCGCCCGGATGGCCGCCCGCGCCCCCGGCTTCCGGTACGCCAACCTGGCCGTGCGCGGCAAGCTGATCGGACAGATCGTCGAGGAGCAGGTGCCGGTGGCGGCCGCCATGGGCGCGGACGTCATCACCCTGGTCGGCGGCCTCAACGACACACTGCGGCCCAAGTGCGACATGGGCCGGGTCAAGGGCCTGCTCACGGAGGCCGTGGAGCAGCTGGCGCCGTCCTGCAAGCAGCTGGTGCTCATGCGCAGCCCGGGGCGGCGGGGTCCCGTCCTGGAGCGGTTTCGGCCGCGTATGGAAGAGCTCTTCGTGTGCGTCGAGGAGCTGGCCGCGCGGCATGGCGCACTCGTCGTCGACCTGTACGACGCCCCGTCGCTGAGCGACCCGCGAATGTGGGACGTCGACCGGCTGCACCTGACGGCGGAGGGCCACCGCAGGGTCGCCGAGGCCGTCTGGCAGACCCTCGGGCACGACCCCGAGGACCTGGAGTGGCACGCGCCGATGGCGGCGACGCCGCCCCCGGGGTGGACCGCCCGCCGGGTCGCCGACGCGCGGTTCGCCCGGCAGCACCTGCTGCCGTGGATCGCCCGCCGCCTCACGGGCCGCTCCTCCGGGGACGGCCTGCCGCCCAAGCGGCCCGACCTGCTGCCGTACGAGGGACCCACGGTATGACGGGCTCCGCGCGGCCCGGCCGGGGGCCGCGGGGCGCCGACGGCCGAGGCGCGTGACCCCGGTCTCGTAGGTTCCACCGAACGAGACCGTGCGCCGACCTGCACGAATCGCCAGTAGAATCCGTCCACGTGACTTCCGCTGCCGCCAAGCCCCGCATCCCCAACGTCCTCGCCGGACGCTACGCCTCCACCGAGCTCGCCACGCTCTGGTCGCCCGAGCACAAGGTGAAGCTGGAGCGTCAGCTCTGGCTCGCCGTGCTGCGGGCTCAGAAGGACCTCGGGATCGAGGTGCCGGACGCGGCGATCGCCGACTACGAGCGCGTCCTCGACACCGTGGACCTGACCTCGATCGCCGAGCGCGAGAAGGTCACCCGGCACGACGTCAAGGCCCGCATCGAGGAGTTCAACGACCTCGCCGGGCACGAGCAGGTCCACAAGGGCATGACGTCCCGCGACCTGACGGAGAACGTCGAGCAGTTGCAGATCCGCCTGTCCCTGGAGCTGGTCCGCGACCGCACGGTCGCCGTGCTGGCACGCCTGGGCAAGCTGGCCGGCGAGTACGGCGAGCTGGTCATGGCCGGCCGCTCGCACAACGTGGCCGCGCAGGCCACCACCCTGGGCAAGCGGTTCGCGACCGCCGCCGACGAGCTCCTCGTCGCCTACGGCCGGGTCGAGGAACTGCTCGGCCGGTACCCGCTGCGCGGCATCAAGGGTCCGGTGGGCACCGCCCAGGACATGCTGGACCTGCTGGGCGGGGACGCCGCGAAGCTCGCCGAGCTGGAGGACCGGATCGCCGGTCACCTGGGCTTCTCCCAGGCGTTCACGTCGGTCGGGCAGGTCTACCCGCGCTCGCTGGACTACGAGGTCGTGACGGCGCTGGTGCAGCTCGCGGCGGCCCCCTCCTCGCTGGCGAAGACGATCCGGCTGATGGCCGGGCACGAGCTGGTGACCGAGGGCTTCAAGCCCGGCCAGGTCGGCTCGTCCGCCATGCCGCACAAGATGAACACCCGCTCCTGCGAGCGCGTCAACGGCCTGATGGTCATCCTGCGCGGCTACGCGTCGATGACCGGCGAGCTGGCGGGCGACCAGTGGAACGAGGGCGACGTGTCCTGCTCGGTGGTGCGCCGGGTCGCGCTGCCGGACGCGTTCTTCGCGCTGGACGGTCTGCTGGAGACGTTCCTGACGGTGCTCGACGAGTTCGGCGCCTTCCCGGCCGTCGTGGCCCGCGAGCTCGACCGCTACCTGCCGTTCCTCGCCACCACCAAGGTGCTGATGGGCGCGGTGCGCGCGGGCGTCGGCCGTGAGGTCGCGCACGAGGCCATCAAGGAGAACGCCGTGGCCTCGGCGCTGGCGATGCGCGAGCAGGGCGCCGAGCGCAACGAGCTGCTGGACAAGCTGGCGGCGGACCAGCGCCTGCCGCTCGACCGGGCGCAGCTCGACGCGCTGATGGCCGACAAGCTGTCCTTCACGGGCGCCGCGTCCGCGCAGGTCGCCATGGTGGTCGGCCGGGTCGAGGAGATCGTCAAGCAGCGGCCCGAGGCCGCCGGTTACACCCCGGGAGCCATCCTCTGACGCGCTTCACCCAGGCGGAGCTCGAGGCCGCCCGCGACCGTCTCGTGCCGGACGTCGTCGCGGGTGGCCTGCGCGTGTTGTTCTGCGGCATCAACCCGGGTCTGATGACGGCGGCCACCGGCCATCACTTCGCCCGCCCCGGCAACCGCTTCTGGCCCGTGCTGCACCTGTCCGGCTTCACGCCGAGGCTGATGAAGCCGGCCGAGCAGCGGGAGCTGCTGTCCTACGGGCTCGGCATCACCAACGTGGTGGCGCGGGCGACAGCCCGGGCGGACGAGCTGAGCACCGAGGAGTACCGCGAGGGCGGCCGGCTGCTGGCGGCGAAGGTGGGGGCGCTCGGGCCGCGGTGGCTGGCGGTGGTGGGCGTGACCGCCTACCGGGCCGCGTTCGACGACCGCAAGGCCGCGGTGGGGCCGCAGGAGCGGCTCGTCGGGGACACCCGCGTGTGGGTGCTGCCGAACCCGAGCGGCCTGAACGCGCACTGGACCACGGCGACGATGGCGCAGGAGTTCGCCCGGCTGCGGACGGCGGCGGAGGAGGACTGACGGCCCTCAGGGCGGGTCGGTCTCCGTCACCACCAGCAGGAGCTGGAAGGGCAGTTCCGCGTCCCACTGGGAGACGCCGAGGGCTATCCAGCGCGGCGTGCCGGGCAGTTGCCACAGGTGCAGGTCCGGAACGTGACCGCTGAGCGAGGCCCAGGGTTCGGGTATGTCCTCTCCGGCCATGGAGCGCTCCAGCGTGCTCGCCAGACTGACGAGGTGCGGCAGCCCCCAGCGGCCGGTCAGCCGCTCCGAGAGCCCGTCCCGGTCGGCCTCGTACTGCTCCTCCGTCTCCTCCCACGCGCCGCGGCCCTCGCCGTGGAAGTCGCCGCTGGTCTGCAGTTCCGCCACGAGGTACCCCTCCGCGGGGAGTTCGCGGACGCTCAGCAGGTCGACGGTGGCCAGACCGTGCGCGATGTCCATGAGATCCAGTAAAGCGGCCGCCACTGACAATTGGCGGCCCGTCAGCGCGGCGCCCCGGTCAGGCGTCCCGGACCCGCACCCGCCAGGCCCCCGCGGCTACCGCGGCGGCCGTCCACAGGGCGGTCACCGCGAGCCCGGTCCACGGCCCCGGAACGCCGTCCCACGTGCTGTGCAGGACGACTTGGCCTGCCCGGTCGGGCAGGAGGCCGGCAGCGCCGCCGTTCACGTCGCCGACGACGAAGGAGACGAGCAGGAGGAAGGGCACGAGGATGCTCAGGGCCCCCACCCCGCTGCGCAGGACCGCGGTGAGGCCGGCGGCCAGCAGAGCCATCAGCGTCAGATAGACGGCGCAGCCGGTCGTCCCGCGCAGCCACTCCGCCGGGGGCGCCCGGTGCGCGTGCGGCCCTGACGTCGCCGCTCCCGCCGTCAGGGCCGTCAGCCCGGTGACCAGGCCGACGGCGAACACCGGCAGGCCGATCGCCGTCAGCTTGGCGGCGAACCAGCGGCCCCGGCGGGGCACCGCGGCCAGCGACAGGCGCAGAGCGCCCGTCTGGAACTCGGCGGAGACGGCCGTCGTGCCGAAGGCGATCGCCGCGATCTGCCCGAAGGTCACGCCGAAGAACGCGGAGAACAGGGCGTCGTCGTCGCCGTTTCCGAGTCCCGCCAGTGCGGAGAACGCGACCGTGGCGAGCGGTACGGCTGCCAGGGCGCCGATCTGTGAGCGCAGCGTGCGGATCTTGATCCACTCGGCGTGAAGTGCGGGCGCGAACGTCAGGGGACCCATGGTCAGACCTCCTCGTGCGGTCGGGACGCGAACTCGGCGTCGGCGGCGGTGAGCGCGAGGTAGGCCTGCTCGAGCGTGCCTTCCTGCGCGGAGAGTTCGAGCAGCGGGACACCCGCGGCGGAGACGAGCGGACCGATGTCGTCCACGCGCGTGTGGCGCACGGTCCAGTGCCCGTCGGGATGGTGCACCGGGTCGTGGCCGTGCCGGGCGAGGACGTTCTTCAGGGCGGTCGGGTCCGTCGTGCGGATGCGCACGCCCGGGTGCACCCGCGCGTCGATGAAGTCGCGCAGCGCCGTGTCGGCCAGCAGGCGGCCCCGGCCGAGGACGACGAGGTGGTCCGCGAACGACGCGGTCTCGTTCATCAGGTGGCTGGAGACCAGCACGGTGCGGCCCTCCCCGGCGAGCCGGCGCAGCAACCCCCGGATCCAGACGATGCCTTCGGGGTCGAGGCCGTTGGCCGGTTCGTCGAGCAGGACGACGGCGGGGTCGCCGAGCAGGGCGGCGGCGATGCCGAGCCGCTGGCGCATGCCGAGGGAGTACGTCCTCACCCGGCGTCGCGCGGCCGGGGCCAGTCCGGCCTCCTCCAGCACCTGGTCGACCCGCCGGACGGGCAGGCGGTTGCTCGCGGCGAGGGCGAGCAGGTGGTCGCGTCCCGTCCGGGAGCCGTGCGCGGCCTGCGCGTCGAGGAGGGCGCCGACGTGGCGGAGCGGGTCGGTGAGGGTGACGTAGGGGCGGCCGGCCAGGGTGGCGGCGCCGGAGGTCGGCCGGTCGAGGCCGAGGAGGAGACGCAAGGTGGTGGACTTGCCCGCGCCGTTGGGGCCGAGGAATCCGGTGACGCGGCCGGGCAGGACCTGGAAGGTGATCCGGTCCACGGCCCGCCGGGGGCCGTACTCCTTGGTGAGTTCGTGGACGTCGATGCTGGTCATGGCGACCACCCTGGCCGTCGGCCCGGGGCGCGGGCCTCCCCCGCGCGGGGAGTTCCTCTCCCCCGCCCGGGGGAGGCCCGTTGTCGGTGGCTCCTGCCACCATGTCCGCATGGGGCGCCTGCTGAGCCCGCTGCTGCGGGGGAAGACGTACACACGACTGCTGCACCTGTGGGTGCCGATGCTGGTCGTGAGCGTCTGGATGTTCATCGACCCCCGGCGTCCGTGGGTGCCCGCCCTCGCGCTGATCCCGGTCGGGCTCGTCCCGGCGGTGCGCAGGGGCGAGGGAGTCCAGGCGCAGCTGCTGCTCACGCCCGACGAGCAGGAGCCGGGATTCTCCGTGGTCGCGTCGGCGACCTGGCGGGACCGGCTCCGCACGGTGCTGTGGCTGGAAGCGCGCATGGCACTCGGTGCGGTGACCATGTTCGGGTGCGTCTGGCTGCCGATCGCCACGGTCGAGCTGGTCCGGAGCGCACGCGGCGGTGTGGGCTCCGGCATCCCGGGCCTCCCCCAGGTGGGGGCGCACTGGTGGTCAGCCCTCCTGGCGCCGCTTCCCGTGCTCGTCCTGGGCGTACTGGTCGTCGCGCTGGGCGAGTTGACGACCGCCGTCGCGCGGCGGCTCCTGGGCCCGTCGGCCGCGGAGCGGCTCGCCGCCCTGGAGGCGCGCACCGAGCAGCTCCTGGAGCGCAACCGGATCGCCCGGGAGCTGCATGACTCGATCGGTCACGCGCTCACCGTGGCGGTGGTGCAGGCGGGGGCGGCCCGGGCGGCGGGCGACCCGGTCTTCACCGACCGGGCGCTCGGGGCGATCGAAGAGACCGGCCGGGCCGCCCTGGAGGACCTGGAGCGGGTGCTCGGCGTGCTGCGGGAGGCCGAGCGGCCGTCGGGCAGCCGGCCGACGCTCGCGGAGGCCGGCCGGCTGCTGCAGTCGGCGCGCGCGTCGGGCGCGGAGATCGACGCCGAGGTGACGGGCCCTCTGGAGAACGTGCCGGGGCCGGTGTCACGCGAGGGTTACCGCATCCTCCAGGAGTCGCTGACGAACGTGCTGCGGCACGCGGGAGCCGTTCCGGTCCGGGTGCGCGTCGGGGTCCACGACGACGTCCTCAGCCTGGAGGTGCGCAACCGGCTTCTCTCCGGTCGTGTGCCCGGCCCCGGGCGGGGCAGCGGGCTGCGGGGGATACGGGAGCGTGCGGCCCTGCTTGGCGGACGGGCCTCGACCGGGCCGGACGCAGGCGACTGGCAGGTACACGCAGAGTTGCCGCTGAATTGATCTACGCTGGGCGGATGCCGGTGACCGTGCTCCTCGTCGACGACGAACCCCTGGTCCGCGCGGGCCTGCGGGCGGTTCTCGAAGCGCAGTCCGACATCGAGGTGGTCGGAGAGGCGGCGGACGGGGCGGCGGTGATCCCGCTGGTGCGGCGGTTGCGGCCCGACGTCGTCGCCATGGACGTGCGCATGCCTTTGATGGACGGCATCGAGGCCACCCGCGCGGTGCTGCGCACGGTGGACCGCCCGCCGAAGATCCTGGTCGTGACGACCTTCGAGAACGACGAGTACGTGTACGAGGCGCTGCGTGCGGGCGCGGACGGATTCCTGCTGAAGCGGGCCCGGCCCGCCGAGATCGTGCACGCGGTGCGCCTGGTCGCCGAGGGCGATTCGCTGCTCTTCCCCGCCTCGGTGCGGCGACTGGCCGCCGAGCACGGCGGCGGGGACGGCGCCGCGAGCCGGGCGGCGCGGGACGCGCTGGAGCGGGCCCGGCTGACCGGCCGGGAGGCGGAGGTGCTGCGGCTGATGGCGCGGGGGCTGTCCAACGCGGAGATCGCCGCCCGGCTCTTCGTGGGCGCGGAGACCGTGAAATCGCATGTGAGCGCGGTGCTGGCGAAGCTGGGGGCGCGGGACCGCACCCAGGCGGTGATCACGGCGTACGAGGCGGGATTCGTGGCCCCGGGTTGAGCGGTGCGTGACGGGTTCGGTACGAAGCGGGCACTCGCCCGGGTCCTCCCCGCCGAGTACGATCCGCCCCAACACGGGCTCGAGCTGGAAGGACGCACCTTGGGGCGGTTGACGGGCGGGGATCCCTCGCTGCTGCGAAGGATCAATTCCGCGGTCGTGCTGCACGCGCTGCGTGCGGCGGACTGCGCGACGCTCACGGAGATCACCCGCGTGACGGGCCTGTCCCGGCCGACCGTGGAGGGAGTCGTCGAGGACCTCATCGGAGCGGGGCTCGTCGTCGAGAAGGCGGCCGACGAGAGCGTCGCCCGACGGCAGGGGCGGCCCGCGCGGCGGTTCAGGTTCCGGGCCGAGGCCGGGCATCTGCTGGGCCTGGAGATCGGCTCGCACCGGGTGGCCGCGCTGCTGGCCGACCTGGACGGGCGGGTGCTGGGCGCACAGTCCAGGGAGGTGGACGAGTCGGCGCCGGCGGACGAGCGGCTGGAGCGACTGCGGGGCGCGGTGGCGGAGCTGCTGCGCCGGGCCGGCGTCCCGCGCAGTTCGCTGCGGGCGGTGGGGGTCGGCACGCCGGGGATCGTCGAGGCGGACGGCACGGTGCGGCTGGGCACCGCGCTGCCGGAGTGGACGGGACTGCGGCTGGGCGAGCGGCTGAGCCGCTCCTTCAAGTGCCCGGTCCTGGTGGAGAACGACGCCAACGCGGCGGCCGTGGCCGAGCACTGGAAGGGCGCCGCCACCGAGTCCGACGACGTCGTCTTCGTGCTGGCCGGGCTGAGTCCGGGCGCGGGCTCGCTGATCGGCGGTCGCCTGCACCGGGGGTACGGCGGGGCGGCCGGGGAGATCGGCGCCCTGCACCTGCTGGGGCGTGAGGTGACTCCGGAGACGCTGCTGTCGACCACGGACGAGCCGCTGCATCCGCTGGACGAGCAGGCGGTCGCGGAGGTGTTCGCACAGGCCCGGAAGGGCAACCAGCGGGCCCGGGCCGCGGTGGACCGGTTCATCCAGCGGCTCGTCCACGATGTGGCCGCGCTGGTGCTGGCCCTCGACCCGGAGCTGGTCGTGGTCGGCGGCTGGGCGGCGGGCCTGGACGGTGTGCTGGAGCCGTTGCGGGACGAGTTGGCGCGCTACTGTCTGCGGCCGCCGAGGGTGGCCCTGTCGCTGCTCGGTGAGGCGGCGGTGGCGACGGGGGCGCTGCGGCTGGCCCTCGACCATGTGGAGGAGGAGCTGTTCGCGGTGGAGGGCACGGTCACGGCGCGGCGGTGAGCACGGTCACCGGGGGAACGCGTCGCGCCCCGGAGGAGTTCCGGGGCGCGGTGCGGGACGTCCGCCGGCGGCGGGGGCGCCGTTCAGGGAGCCCGCCCGTCGCGACCGGGCACGGGCGGTGCGTTCAGGAGGCCCGCCGCTGCGGGCCGTGGTGTATCTCCACGCCGCCCGACGCGCCGAACGTCAGCCGGCAGGTGTCCGCGCGGTAGGTCGCGACGGAGAGCGCCGCCGTGCGGCCCTCGGCGAAGAAGCGGGTGGTGACCACGAGGACGGGCGCTCCGGGGAGCCGGTCGAGTTCCCTGGCGTCGTCCGCGCGGGCCGAGCCGAGCTCCACCGCGCGGTCCTGCCCCTGCAGTTCGAGGCGCTCCAGCGCGCCGAGCACCGCACGCGCGCGTGCCGCGTCGGAGGGAGCGTCGACACCGGTCGCCTCGGGCACCGACGTCAGGGGGACGTAGAGCAGTTCCGCGGCGACGGGCTGACCGTCCGAGACGCGTGAGCGGCGCACGATGTGCACGGCCTGGTCGCGCGCGGTCTCCAGGGCGGTGGCGACGGCCGCGGGCGCAGGGGCGAGGGTGCTGTCGACGGGCTGCCAGGCGTCGTCTCCCGTGCCGGGCCACAGCTGCTGCTCGGTGCCGACGGCCACGCCCATCCGCGGCGGCGCCACGGTGGTGCCGACACCGCGGCGGCGCTGCAGCCTGCCTTCCAGTTCGAGCTGCTCCAGCGCCTGGCGCAGCGTCGCGCGGGCCACGCCGAAGCGGGCGGCCAGCTCGCGCTCGTTGGGCAGGATCTCCCCCACGGTGAACTCGGAGTCGAGCGCTTCGCTGAGCACCGTCCTCAGATGCCAGTACTTCGGTTCCGGTACCGATTCCAGTTGCGTGGTCCCCACCCTGTCCTCCGCAATCGCCGTGGTCGGCAGTGTTTTTTCGCGCCCTTGTTTATTAAAGGTTGTTGCACTTATCTGCGACCATAGGACGCCCCCCACCCTTGGTCAAGACCAATCCTCGAACCCTGTCGGCCCCAAGGGGCTCCTGGGGGAAAGCGTTTACGGGATGGTGGCGCGGGGGTGCTCCCGTGACACTCCGGCAACGCTCCCGCCGTCAAGGCGGCCCGAGCCGCCCCGCGCGAATTACGGTGGCGCCAGGTCCGGCGCTCCGACCGGTCCGAGGACACGGGAGGTCGGCTGTGCGGTACGGGGTGCTGGGTACGGGCGAGGTCGGGCGCACGCTGGGCGGCGAGCTGGTGCGCCTGGGGCACTCGGTGGTCCTCGGTTCGCGCACGAAGGACAATCCGGCGGCTCTGGAATGGGCGCGACGGGCGGGGGCCGGGGCGAGCACGGGGACGTTCGCGGAGGCGGCGGCGGCCTCCGAGGTGATCGTGAACGCCGTGACCGGGCGGGCGTCCGTGGCGGCGCTCCAGGCGGCCGGGGCGGCCCACCTCGACGGCAAGATCGTGCTGGACGTCTCCAACCCGCTGGCCTTCGAGGACGGCGAGGCGCGGTTGTCGCCGGTGGAGTCGGACAGCGTGGGCGAGCAGATCCAGCGGGCGTTTCCGCGGGCGCGCGTGGTGAAGTCCCTCAACACCGTCAACTCCCAGGTGATGGTGGACCCCGCGCGGGTGCCGGGCGAGCACCAGGTCTTCGTGTGCGGGGACGACGAGGACGCCAAGAGCCGGGTCACGGCGCTGCTCGGGGAGTTCGGCTGGCCCGCCGACCGGGTGATCGATCTGGGCGGGATCAGGGCGGCGCGGAGCGTGGAGATGTGGCTGCCTCTGTGGCTCGACCTCATGCGCCGTTTCGGTCATGCCGATTTCAACCTGGAGCTGCGCAGGGCTCGTTGAGCCGGACGGACACGGCGGGAGGGCAGGGCGCGGGCGGGCCGGGAGTTCACTCGGCCGGGGGCTACCCGCCGGTAGTAATTGCTGACAAGCTGTCTACGGCGTCCACCGGCCAGTTCAGACGAGGAGCTCCCATGTCCGCCACCGTCTCCTTCACGGTCCCCTCCCCCAGCGGCCCGCTGCCGGTCACCGTGTCCTACCGGCGCGCGGGCGAGGGCGAGCCGCTGCTCCTGCTGCACGGCATCGGCCACCACCGGCAGGCCTGGGACCCGGTGGTGGACATCCTGGCCGCCGAACGCGACGTGATCGCGGTGGACCTGCCGGGCTTCGGCGCGTCCCCCGCCCTGCCGGACGGCCTCGCCTACGACCTGCCCTCGACGGCCGCCGTGTTCGGGTCCTTCTGCGAGGCCATGGAGCTGGACCGCCCTCACGTGGCGGGCAACTCCCTGGGCGGCCTGCTCGCCCTGGAGCTCGGGCGCGAGAAGCTGGTGCGGACCGTCACCGCGCTGTCCCCGGCCGGGTTCTGGTCCGAGGCGGAGCGGCGCTACGCCTTCGGCGTTCTCACCACCATGCGGGGTATCTCCCGCCGGCTGCCGCTGCCCCTGGTCGAGAAGCTGGCGAGCACGGCGGCCGGCCGCACCGCCCTGACCAGCACCATCTACGCCCGCCCGGCCCGCCGTTCACCCGAGGCCGTGGTCGCCGAGACGCTGGCCCTGGCCCAGGCCACCGGGTTCGACCAGACCCTGAAGGCCGGCATCACGGTCCAGTTCACCGACGACCTGCCCGGCCTGCCGGTCACCGTCGGCTGGGGCACCCGCGACTGGCTGCTGGTGCGCCGCCAGGGCGTCCGCGTCAAGCAGATCATCCCGGCCGCGCGCCTGGTGCGGCTCCCCGGCTGCGGCCACTGCCCGATGAACGACGACCCCGCGCTCGTCGCCCGCGTGATCCTCGACGGCAGCCGCTGAGGCCGCGGCACGGTTCAGCGCCCCCGCTCCCAGGGCGACCCCGGCCCCGACGAGGGCGCTGCCGGCGGCCTGGGCGGGACCGTAGGAGCCCGTTCCCACGAGCGGCGCGGTGCAGGCGGCCGCGACGGGAATGAGGCCGGAGAAGAGCGTGGCCCGCTCCGCGCCGATCCGCTGCATGCCCATGTACCAGGACACGAAGCCGACGACGGTGACGACCGCCGCCTGCCACAGCAGCGCGGCGGCCTCCGCGCCGTCGGGCCGGCGCAGCCACCCGCCGCCGGCCGACAGCAGGCCGATCGCCGCGGACTCGGCGGCGGCGAGGCCGCACACCGTGGCGGAGAGCAGCCGCGGGCCGAGCGGCGGCAGGACGGGCACGGCCAGCACGGCGAAGCCGACCTCCCCGGCCAGCGCACAGACCGACCAGGCGACGCCCGCGCCGTCCGCCCGGCCCCACCCCTGCACGGTGAACGCCCCGACGGCGACCAGCGAGGCTCCGTACAGCACCGCGCGCCGGGGCCGCCGTCCCTCGACGAGCGGGACCACGACCGCCACCACGACGGGCGCGCAGCCCACGAGGACGCCGGGGACGGCGGGTTCCGCGGAGCGCTCGGCGGCCAGTACGGCCAGGTTGAAGCCGACCATCCCGACCGCCGCGAGCAGCGCCAGACGCGCCCACCGGCGCCAGGTCAGCGCGCGCAGCCGGGCTTTGGCGCCGGTCCCCGCCAGGGGGACGAGCAGCAGACAGGCCAGGCCGTAGCGCAGGGCCTGGCCGCCGGCGTACGGGTAGGAGCCGAGGACGCTGTTGGCGGTGAAGGATCCGCCGACGAGGACGCAGGCGAACGCGCAGAGCAGGGATCCGCGCAGGACGGTGGGGTTCATGACAGCGACGCCAGGAGCGGCGGCAGCCCGGTTTAAGGTCCACTTCCATGACGTCATCGGGGACCGATCCTGAGCGGCCGTCCGCCTCGGCGGCCTGGGAGGTGCTGCTGCCGGCGGCCGCCGCTCCGCCGCGCGCGCGGGGCCGCGCGCTGCAGGCCGCGCTGCGCGACGCGGTGCGCTCGGGGCGGCTCGCGCGGGGCGCCCGGCTGCCGTCGAGCCGGGACCTGGCCGCCGATCTGGGGGTGTCGCGCGGGCTGGTGACGGAGGCGTACGAGCAGCTGACGGCCGAGGGCTATCTGCGCAGCGGCCGTGGCGCCGGGACCTGGGTGGGCGGCGCCGCGCGGGCGGCCCGGCCACCCGCGCGCGACCTCGCTCCCCGCCCGCCGGGCGCCCGGGCCGACTTCGTGCCGGGGACGCCGGACCTCTCGCTGTTCCCGCGCGCGGCCTGGGCGGCGGCGCAGCGGGGGGTGCTCGCCGAGCTGCCCCACCACGAGCTCGGCTACCCCGATCCGCGCGGGCTGCCCCGTTTACGCACCGCGCTCGCCGACCTCCTCGCCCGCCGCCGGGGCGTGGTCGCCGGACCCGGAGCGCCTCGTGATCGTCTCCGGCGTGGCCCAGGCGACGGCGCTGCTCGCTCTCGCGCTGCACGCGCGCGGGACGGACGCCGTGGGCGTCGAGGACCCCGGGAGCCCCCAGCACGGCGCCCTCTACGCGGCGGCCGGCGTCACGGCCGTCCCGCTGCCCCTGGACGACGAGGGGACCGACCTTGCGGCGCTGCGGTCGTCCGGCGTACGGGCCGTGACGACCACGCCGGCCCACCAGTTCCCCACCGGCATCGCGTACTCCGCGCGACGGCGCGCCGAACTGCTGGACTGGGCGCGGTCCGTGGACGGCTTCGTGATCGAGGACGACTACGACGGCGACTTCCGCTACGACCGCGCTCCCGTGGGCGCGCTCCAGGGCCTGGACCCGGAACGCGTGGCCTACGCCGGGTCGGTCAGCAAGTCCCTCGCGCCGGGGCTGCGGCTCGGCTGGCTGCTCGTCCCCGAGGCGCTGGCCGAGGAGGTCGTCGAGCGCAAGCGGACGAGCGACCTCGGCCATGCCGTCCTCGACCAGGCGCTGTTCGCCCGGTTCGTGGAGCGCGGCGACTACGACCGCCAGCTGCGCCGCTGCCAGCGCGCCTACCGCGAGCGGCGTGACGCCCTCGTGGCGGCCCTGCGGGAGCACTTCCCCGGTGCGCGGGTGTCGGGGATCGCCGCCGGGCTCCACGTCATCGCCGAACTCCCGCTCCGGTACGGGCCGCAGCGGCGCTTTCTGGAGCGGGTGGCCGCGGCCGGCGTCGACGTGCGCGCGCTGGCCGCGTACGCACACGCGCGTGCCGGACGAGAGGAGGGCGAAGAGGGGACACCACGTCTCGTGCTCGGCTACGCGCAGCTGTCGCCCGCGCGCATCCGGGACGGCGTACGGCTGATGAGGGAGGCCGCCGGAGTGTGACGGCCGCGCACTCGGGCGGACGCGCGGCGGTTGTTCACCTGTGGTTTCCGCGCCCGCTGCGGCGCACCAGTAGTTGTGGCTGTGCACACCGGCCGGTTCCCGCCCCTGGAGGCCCTTCCATGTCCCACCGTCCGTTCCCCGGGCGCCGCGGCGTCCTGCGCGGCTCGCTCGCCGCGTCCGCGGCCCTGACCCTGCCCGCCGCCCTCGGCGCGGCCCCCGCCTTCGCACTGTCCGGGCGTCCCAAGGCGGGATGGGGCGTCCAGGCCGGGGACGTGACCTGCGACTCCGGACTGGTGTGGGTGCGCTCCGACCGCCCGGCCCGGATGATCGTCGAGACCTCGGCCACCGAGTCCTTCCGCGGCGCCCGCCGTTGGCAGGGACCGCTGCTCGGCGCCGGCACGGACTTCACCGGCACGACCCGTCTGCACGGCCTGCCGGCCGGTGAGCAGATCCACTACCGGGTGCTGCTCGCCGACCCGGACGACCCGCACCGCACCGGCGAGCCGGTGGCCGGGACCTTCCGCACCACGCCCCTCGGACGCCGGCGCGGGGTGCGCTTCCTGTGGTCCGGGGACCTCGCCGGCCAGGGCTGGGGCATCAACCCCGAGTTGGGCGGCTACCGCATCTACGACGCGATGGCGAAGCTCGACCCCGACTTCTTCCTCTGCAGCGGCGACAACATCTACGCCGACGGCCCGATCACGGCGACCCAGGCGCTGCCCGACGGCAGCCTGTGGCGCAACGTCGTCACCGAGGAGAAGGCGAAGGTCGCCGAGACCCTCGCGGAGTTCCGCGGCAACTTCCGCTACAACCTGCTCGACGACAACCTGCGCAGGTTCAACGCCCAGGTGCCGTCCGTCATCCAGTGGGACGACCACGAGGTCCGCAACAACTGGTACCCGGGCGAGGTGATCGCCGACTCCGACGCCCGTTACACGGAGAAGAGCGTCGACGTGCTCGCGGGGCGCGCCCGGCGGGCGTTCAGCGAGTACTTCCCGATCTCCACCCTGCGTCCGGGCGCCAAGGAGGGCCGCGTCCACCGGGTCGTGCGCCACGGCCCGCTGCTGGACGTGTTCGTGCTGGACATGCGCACGTACCGCAACGCCAACTCGCCGGACGACCAGCGGACGGATCCGCAGGGCATCCTGGGCGCCGAGCAGTTGGAGTGGCTGAAGCGGGAGCTGTCGCGTTCGCGCGCGGTGTGGAAGGTGATCGCCGCCGACATGCCGCTCGGGCTGGTCGTGCCGGACGCCACCGAGGGCAGGCCGAACTTCGAGGCCGTCGCGCAGGGCGACCCGGGCGTCCCGCTGGGCCGTGAGCTGCAGATCGCCGAACTGCTGCGGTACGTCAAGCACCGGCGGATCACCGGCACCGTGTGGCTGACGGCGGACGTCCACCACACCTCGGCGCAGCACTACCAGCCCTCACGGGCCGCGTTCACCGACTTCGAGCCGTTCTGGGAGTTCGTCTCCGGTCCGCTCAACGCGGGCGCCTTCCCGGCCAGCGCGCTGGACGGCACCTTCGGTCCGGAGCGGGTGTTCGTGAAGGCGCCGACCGCGGCGAACGTGTCGCCCGCCGGCGGCTACCAGTTCTTCGGCGAGGTCGACATCGACGGCGACAGTGGCGAGTTGACGGTGCGGCTGCGTGAGCAGGACGGGACCGTGCTGTTCACCAAGGTGCTCCAGCCGGGACGGGTCGGGCAGTAGTCCGGCGTCCCGTACCCTCGGCACAGCGCCGCGCACCGGCGTCAATCCCCGGTGCGCGGCGCTGTCGTGCCGCCGGGCGGGTAACGTCGTAGAAGGATTAACAAAGCGGGCATTCGTAGCCTTTACCCATCAGTCACAAGCCGTTCGTGATCACGCAACACGGTTCCTCCACAGTGGCTGCATGACTCGAGACATCCCTGACGTGACGCGCGCGAAGAACGGCCGTCCGGTGCACCACTGGCGGCGGGACGTGGTGGAGCTCGCCGCGCTGTTCACGGCCGTCGCGGTGGCCGACGGCGTGGCGAACCTGGTGGGGCACGGACCCGACGGCCCGGTGCTGCTCGGCGTCTCCGCGGCCCTGCTGGTCGCCACGGCCGGGTTCCACACCTGGTGGGCACGGCGCCACGGTCACGCGCCGCCCGCCGGGGATACCGACGCCCGGCCGCCCTCCGAGGAGCCGCAGGCCGGGCCGTCGGAGCTGCCCTCGGGGGCGGACGAAGGCAGCGCCCTGTGGCGGATGCGGACGACGGTGAAGGACGCCCCCGGATCACTGGCCGCGCTCTGCGCCGCGCTCGCCGCTCACCGGGTGGACATCCTGAGCCTGCAGACGCATCCGCTGGGCGAGGACACGGTGGACGAGTTCCTGCTGCGGGCCCCGGGCGCCCTCGCGGCCGGCGAGATCAGCCGGGCCGTCTCCCTCGCGGGCGGCAACGGCACCTGGATCGAGCGCGCCGACGCCCACGATCTGGTGGACGCGCCCACCCGGGTCCTCGGCCTGGCCACCCGCACCGCGCTGGACGCGGCCGAACTCCCCCTGACCCTACGGCAGTTGCTCGGCCGGTGCACGATCCGTTCACTGCCCGCCGCGTCCGACGTCAGGGGCCGTGGGCCGCAGAGCGTGCCCGTGGAGGGCGCGCTGGAGGACACCGTGATGCGGCTGCGGGCGCCGGAAGGCGGAGTGATCACCGTGGAGCGGCCCCATCTGCCCTTCACACCGACCGAGTTCGCCCGCGCGCGGGCGCTGGTGGAGCTCGACGCCCGGCTCGGACCGCGCATCCCGCGCGGACAGGACATGCTGACGCTGCCCGAGGGCGGCGACATCACCGTGCGCCGGGCCGACACCGGCGATCTGGAAGCGGCGAAGGCGATGCACGACCGGTGCTCGGCGCGCACGCTCGGGATGCGCTACCACGGGCCGGTCCGCGACGCGGACCGCTACCTCAACCACCTGCTCAGCCCGCGCTTCGGCCGGACCCTCGCCGTGCAGACGGCGTCCGGCCGCATCGTCGGCCTCGGCCATCTGCTCTGGGACGGCGACGAGACCGAGGTCGCGTTGCTGGTCGAGGACCAGTGGCAGCGGCGCGGGATCGGCGCCGAGCTGCTCGGCCGGCTGGTGGCGATGGCCGTCGAGGCGAGGTGCGAGAGCGTGTACGCCGTGACGCAGGCCTCCAACACCGGCATGGTCGCCGCCATGCGCGGCCTCGGCCTCCCGCTCGACTACCAGATCGAGGAGGGCACCCTGGTCATCACCGCCCGCCTGGAGCCCGCCGGGGCGCAGCCGGTGTCCGGGCGCCACGACGAACGCGTCACGCGCGACTGAGCGAACGAACCGGCTGAGCCGGCCGAGACAGCTGAGCTAGCTGAGACAGCTGAGACAGCTGAGACGACGGTGGCGGGCACGGTGACCGGCGGAGGCCAGGAGGGCCCGGCGATGCGACATCGCCGGGCCCTCCCTCCTGGCTACCTCCGCCCCCCGTCCCCGCGCTCCTCCGCCCTTCCGACACCCGCTCCCCGCGGTCAGACGGAGGCGGTTCCGCGCACCGGCGAGGGAATCGTCGCCGCGGAAACGGGCTCGGCGGCACCCGCGCCCGCGTTCGCGTCGGTCGCCGTGCCGAGCGCCTCTCGCAGGTCCCGCCACAGGTCCTCGACGTCCTCGAGCCCGACCGACAGCCGCAGCAGCCGGTCGCTCACCCCCGCGCCCCTGCGTTCCCCCGCGTCCACGATGCGGTGGCTGATGGACGCCGGGTGCTGGATGAGCGAGTCGACGCTGCCGAGGCTGACGGCCGGGGTGATCAGGCGGACGCCCGCGATCACCTCGTGCGGATCGCCGTGCACCTCGAAGGCGATCATCGCGCCGCCGATGCGCGGATAGTGGACCCGCGCGACCCGGGGGTCCGCGGTCAGCCGACGGGCCAGTTCGGCGGCCGTCGCGGAGGCGGCGCGCACCCGCACCGGCAGCGTCGACAGGCCGCGCAGCAGCAGGTAGCCGGCCAGCGGATGAAGCACGCCGCCGGTGGCGAAACGTATCTGCCGCAGCACCCCGGCGAACTCCTCGTCGCAGGCGACCACGCCGCCCAGCACGTCCCCGTGGCCGCCGAGGTACTTGGTGGCGCTGTGCAGGACGAGCCGCGCGCCCTGCTCGACGGGGCGTTGCAGCACGGGCGTGGCGAAGGTGTTGTCGGCGAGCAGCGGGACCGAGCCGCAGGCGTGCGCGACGGCCCGCAGGTCGACCTCGGCGAGCGTCGGGTTGGCCGGCGTCTCGACCATGACCAGCCCGGTGTCCGGGCGCAGCGCGTCCGCGATCCCGGCGGGATCGGTCCAGGTGACCTCCGAACCGAGCAGTCCCGCGGTCAGCAGATGGTCGCTGCAGCCGTAGAGGGGACGCACGGCGACCACGTGCCGCAGCCCCGTCGAGGCGCGCGCCAGCAGCACCGCGGTGAGCGCCGCCATGCCGCTGGCGAACGCGACCGCGCTCTCGGCGCCTTCCAGACGGGCCAGCGCCGTCTCGAACCGGGCCACCGTCGGATTGCCCAGCCGGCCGTAGACGGGCGGTCCGTCCGGCTCCGCGCCGGTCGCGGCGAACGCGTCGATGCGGGCCGCCTCGGCGCGGCTGTCGTACGAGGGGTAGGTGGTGGACAGGTCGATCGGCGGGGCGTGCAGGCCCTGGCGGGCCAGATCGTCCCGGCCCGCGTGCACGGCCTCGGTGGCCAGTGCGCGGGGCGCTCCAGACGTGCGTACGCCGTCGTACGCGTGCGTGCTCGCAGCGGATGAGTCCATGGACCGCAGGGTGAACATCGCACGGGCTCTGTGGCACGAGCGCCGTGCTACGTTCGGCCGATGGCCGAATCCGTCGTACTGGACCCGGTCGATCTCCAGTTGCTGCGGCTGCTGCAGAACGACGCCCGGACCACCTACCGCGACCTCGCCGCGCAGGTCGGGGTCGCGCCCTCGACGTGCCTGGACCGGGTGACGCGGCTGCGCCGCAGCGGGGTGATCCTCGGGCATCAGCTGCGGCTCGATCCGGCCAAGCTGGGGCGCGGTCTGCAGGCGCTGCTGTCCGTGCAGGTCAGGCCGCATCGCCGGGAGCTGGTGGGGCCGTTCGTGGAGCGGATCCGGGCGCTGCCGGAGGCTCTGACGGTCTTCCATCTCACCGGGCCCGACGACTATCTGGTCCATGTCGCCGTCGCGGACATGGCCGATCTGCAGCGGCTCGTCCTCGACGAGTTCACGTCGCGGCGGGAGGTGGCCCGTGTCGAGACCCGGCTGATATTCCAGCAGTGGGACTGCGGTCCGCTGCTGCCGTCCACGGCCCCCGGACCGACGCCGTGAGGTGCGCCGCCGACGGCTTCAGGACAAACGCCGTGACGTGCGCCGCCGGCCCGTACGAGGATGGGGCGCATGTCACAGACCAGCAACCCGCTGCCCCGCGAGGTCGCCGACGCGTATGTCGACGACCTCATCGCCCTCGACCCGGTGACCGGCACCTACCTCGGCGTGCAGGAGAGTTCCAGCCGTCTGCCCGACTACTCGCCCAGGGGGCAGGAGGCGCTCGCGCGGCTCGCGCGGGACACCCTGACGGATCTCGACGAGGCGGAGCGCAGGCCCGGCGCGGACAGTGACATCGAGCGCCGGTGCGCCCGCCTGCTGCGGGAGCGCCTGACCGCGGAACTCGCGGTGCACGAGGCCGACGAGGGGCTGCGCGCCGTCGGCAACATGTCCACGCCGGCGCACCACGTGCGCGAGGTGTTCACGGTGACGCCCACGCAGACCGACGAGGACTGGGCGGCGATCGCCGAACGGCTGCGCGCGGTGCCCGCGGCGCTCGCGGGTTACCGGGAGTCCCTGGCGCTCGGCCTGGAGCGCAAGCTGTACGCGGCGCCGCGGCCGACCGCCACGTTCGTCGAGCAGCTCACCCAGTGGTCGGACCCGGACGACGAGGGCCGCCCCTGGTTCGAGGGCTTCGTGGCGCCGGGCCCCGACGCACGTCGATCGGAACTCGACGAGGCGGCGCGGGCCGCCACCGCGGCAATCGTGGAGCTGCGGGACTGGCTGCGCGACGTGTACGCGCCGACCGCCGGGGGCGCGCCGGACACCGTGGGCCGGGAGCGGTACGCCCGCTGGGCGCGCTTCTACAACGGCACCGACCTCGACCTGGACGAGGCGTACGCGTACGGCTGGGCGGAGTACCACCGGCTGCTCGGCGAGATGGAGAAGGAGGCCGAGAAGATCCTGCCGGGAGCCCGGACGCCCTGGGTGGCGCTGGCGCACCTCGACGAGCACGGCCGGCACATCGAGGGCGTCGACGAGGTCCGGGACTGGCTGCAGGGCCTGATGGACCGGGCGATCGAGTCGCTCGACGGCACCCACTTCGAACTCGCCGAGCGGGTACGGAAGGTGGAGTCGAAGATCGCCCCGGCGGGCAGTGCGGCCGCCCCCTACTACACGGGTCCCTCGGAGGACTTCTCCCGGCCGGGCCGCACCTGGCTGCCGACGATGGGCGAGACCCGCTTCCCCGTGTACGACCTCGTCTCCACCTGGTACCACGAGGGCGTCCCCGGCCACCACCTCCAGCTGGCGCAGTGGGCGCACGTCGCCGGTGACCTCTCCCGCTACCAGGCCACCGTCGGCATCGTCAGCGCCAACGCCGAGGGCTGGGCGCTGTACGCGGAGCGCCTGATGGACGAGCTCGGCTTCCTCACGGACGCCGAGCAGCGGCTGGGCTACCTGGACGCGCAGATGATGCGCGCGGTGCGGGTCATCGTCGACATCGGCATGCACCTGGAGCTGGAGATCCCGGCCGGCTCGCCGTTCCACCCGGGTGAGCGCTGGACCCCGGAGCTGGCCCAGGAGTTCTTCGGCGGGCACAGCAGCCGTCCGGCGGACTTCGTCGAGAGCGAGCTGACCCGCTATCTGTCCATCCCCGGTCAGGCGATCGGCTACAAGCTCGGCGAACGGGCCTGGCTGCTGGGCCGGGAGAAGGCCCGCGAGCGCCATGGCGACGCCTTCGACCTCAAGTCCTGGCACATGGCGGCCCTTTCGCAGGGTTCGCTGGGCCTCGACGACCTGGTGGACGAACTCGCCCGGCTCTGACCGGCTGCGGTCCGGCCCGCTGGGCGGCGGAAATCCGCTGTCCCGCGGGCCGTCCGTGCGCCACGCTCCTCCCATGAGCACCTTGCGAACCCTGTTCCTCTCCCCGCGCGTCACCGCGACGGGCCACGCCCTCGCGGGCGCGGCGCGGCGGCGCGGGGCGCGCGTGGAGACGCTGCGCGACTGGCGGGTGCCACCGCAGTGGCGCGCGGCCCCGGCCGCCTCGCTCTACTCCGGGCCCCTGTTCGCGGACGCCGTCGCGCGGGAGCTGGGCCTCGGCCTGCTGGAGGCGCCGCAGGACTGGCTGGCCCGGCTGCCGTACGAACTCACCCTGCGCAAGGTCGAGTTCACCACGATCGCGCAGGCCCGTGCGCTGCGCCGGCCCGCGTTCGTGAAGCCGCCGAACGACAAGAGCTTCCCGGCCCGGGTGTACCGGGACGGCAGCGGGCTGCCCGGGTCGGACGCGGTCGACGGCACGGAACCGGTGCTGGTCAGCGACATCGTGACGTTCGCCGCCGAGTACCGGCTGTTCGTGCGGGACGGCGAGGTGCGCACCGGCAGCCGTTACGCGACCGGGGGCGACCTGGACGTCGTCCCGCTGGAGCGGGACGCGCGGCGCTCCGAGGTGCTCGCCTTCGCCGAGCGGCTGGCCGGGACGGGACTGCCGAGCGCGGTCGTCGTGGACGTCGGGCTGATCGAGGAAGCCGGGTGGGCCGTCGTGGAGGCCAACGCGGCCTGGGCGAGCGGTCATTACGCGTGCGACGCGGACACCGCGCTGGACGTCGTCCTGCACGCGGCACGCCCCGAGGGCGAGTTCGGAACGGCGGACCGCCGCTTCCTGCGGCACACCCCGGCGGTGGTGCGGGACTGACGGAGCGGCCCGGCCCGCGGCGGGCCCGCGGTCAGCAGCCGCAGTCGGCCGCGTCAGCGGGGGCCGTGAGCGGGTCGGCGTCGCGCCGCTCACGGCCCTGCCAGGTCTCGTAGGCGAAGCCCTCCCGCGCCCAGTACTCGAAGCCGCCGAGCATCTCCTTGACCCGGTAGCCCAGTTCGGCGAGCGCGAGGGCGGCCCGGGTGGCCCCGTTGCAGCCCGGGCCCCAGCAGTACGTCACCACCGGGACGCCCTTGTCGAGGAGCTGTGCCGCCTGCTCGGGGATGAGCGCGGTGGGCAGGTGCACGGCGCCCGGGACGTGCCCTTGGTCCCACGCCTCGGTGGAGCGCGAGTCCAGGACGACGAAACCGGGGTCGCCGCCGGCCGCCAGGGCCGCGGCCACGTCGGAGACGTCGGCGTGAAAGGCGAGGCTCGCCCGGAAGTGGGCCGCGGCCCGGGCGGGGGACGCGGGGGCGACGCGCAGGACGGGGTTCACTTCGGTCACGCTGTGGGCGGCGGTCATCGCGGGGCCTCTCCCTGATGGTGGTCGACGACCAGAAATCTACGGCCGACGACGATCCGCCTGAAGGGGCGTTCCACGGCGTGAGCCTTGCCGGACCGGGGATTTCCCTGCTACTCATCGGGGATGACCGTGTATTCCCCGGACGCCACCGACTGGCGCATTCTCGAGGTCCTCCAACGCGAGGGGCGGGCCAGTTTCGCCGATCTTGCGCGTGCCGTGGCGATGTCGGCGAGCGCCGTCACCGAGCGGGTGCGACGGCTGGAGGAGGCGGGCGTCATCCAGGGGTACGCGGCCGTCGTGGACCCCGAGCGGCTGGGGCTGCCGATCCTGGCGTTCGTGCGGCTGCGCTATCCCAACGGGAACTACAAGCCGTTCCACGACCTGGTGGCCGTCACGCCCGAGATCCTGGAGGCGCACCATGTGACGGGCGACGACTGCTTCGTGATCAAGGTCACGGCCCGGTCGATGCGCCACCTGGAGGAGGTGTCAGGAAAGATCGGCGCGCTCGGATCGGTCACCACCAGCGTGGTCTACTCCTCGCCGCTCCCCCGCCGCCCGCTCGGCCGGTAGCCGCGCAGCCGCACCGTGGACCCCGACCGGCCCTTGACGACCTCCAGCTGGGCGTGGATGCGGCGCCGCAGGTCGCCCACATGGCTGACGATGCCGACGCTGCGGTCACGTTCGCGCAGGGAGTCCAGGACGTCGAGGACCTCGTCGAGCGTCTGGTCGTCGAGGCTGCCGAACCCCTCGTCGATGAAGAGGGTGTCGAGCCGGACGCCGCCGGCCTCGTCGGTGACGACGTCGGCGAGGCCGAGGGCCAGCGCGAGCGAGGCGAAGAAGGTCTCGCCCCCCGAGAGCGTGGCCGTGTCCCGCTCGCGGCCGGTCCAGGCGTCGACGACGTGCAGCCCGAGCCCGCTGCGGCCGCGGCCGGCGCGGTCGTCGGAGTGGACCAGCGTGTAACGCCCGGACGACATGCGTTGCAGCCGGGCGGTCGCGGCGGCGGCCACCTGTTCGAGGCGGGCGGCCAGGACGTACGCCTCCAGGCGCATCTTGCGCTCGTTGTCGGCGGAGGTGCCCGCGGTGAGGCCGGCCAGGCGGGCCACCCGGTCGTACTCCTCGCGCAGCGGGGCGAGCCGGCGAACACCGCTCTCCGCGCGCGCGGAGAGCTCGTCGAGTTGGGCGCAGCGGCGGCCCGCCGCGTCCTGCGCGGAGGCGGCCGCGCGCAGCCGTTCGGCCGCCTCGGCGGCGGCGCGTTCGGCGGTCGCGAGGTCCGCGGGAGGCTGCCCGGCCGCGGCCACGGTGTCGGGTTCGGCGAGGGCGGCCCGTACGGCGGCCTCCTCCGACTGCCAGGCGTCCAGGCGTCGTTGCAGCTCGCGGTGGGCGGTGTCGTCGAGGAGGGCGTCGGCTGCGGCCTGGGGGGTGTCGAAGCCGGCCCGGAACGCGGCTTCGTCCAGGCGCCCGTCGGCGGCCTTGAGGCGCTCGGCGCTCTCCTCGGCGGCGCGGGCGGTCTCGGCCGCCTCGGTGAGCAGCGCCGCCCGGCGCTCCAGCTGGGCGGCCCGCGCGGAGACGCTGTCCGCCGTTCCCCGGGCGTGCGTCAACTCCTCCTCCAGGGTGAGCCGTTCGCGCTCCAGGCGCTCGCGGTGGCCCACCCGGGCGGCGACCCTGACGGCGGCCTCACGCTGCGCTTGCGTCCGGCGCTCGTGCTCCTGCTCGGCCTGGCGCAGTTCCTCGCGCGCGGGGTGCAGCGCCGAGGCCTCCCGGCGGGCCTGGGCGTAGGTCTGCTCCGCCTCCAGCGCCTCGGCGGCCAGGCGGTCCGTCGGGGCGTCGCCCGCCTCGGCCGTGGCGGCGGCGAGCGCCTCCCTCAGGAGACCGTGGGCGCGCTCCTCCCCGGCCTGACGTTCCTCGGCGTGCTGGTAGGCGACGAGCGCCTGCTCCTCGGCCTCGCGGTCGACGTGCCCGGCGACCTTGCGGGCGGGCGCGGGGTGCTCGGTGGCGCCGCAGACCGTGCAGGGTTCGCCCTCGGCGAGGGTGGCGGCCAGTTCGGCGGCGATGCCGTTCAGGCGCTGTTCCCTGACGTCGAGCCAGTGCTCGCGGGCCGACTGCGTGCGTTCGCGCGCGGCGAGGGCGGTGCGCCGGGCGGCCTCCAGGTCGTCGGTCAGCGCGTCGCGCCGCCGGGCGGCCTCCAGACGGCGCTGTGCGGGCTCACGCCGGCCGTCGAGCTGCTCGGCGCGGGTGGCTGCCTCCTGGGCGCCTTCGACACGGGCCCGCAGTTCGGTGCGGACGGCGTCCCAGCCCGCGAGCCAGGCCTCGGCCTCGGTCAGGATGTCCTCGTCGTCGCGTTCGCGCCGGTCCAGGTCGGCCCGCTCGACGGCGAGGTCGGCCAGCCGTCGCTCGCCCCGGCGGGCGGACTCCAGACCGCCCAGCTCCTCGGCGGCCCGGCGTGCGGCGGCGGCGAGCCCGGCGGCCCCGGAGTCGGCGAACCGCTCCGGGAGCAAGGCACGCGCGCGGGCCGCGCGGGCGGCCGCCCCCTCGTGCTCGGCCTCGGCGGCCTCGCGCAGCTCCAGCGCCGGCGCCACCGCCTCCGCCTTGCGCGCCCGCTCCATGCGCGCCTGCGCCTCCCGGTGGGCGCCGGCCCGCTCCTGCAGCGCCGCGGCCCGCTCCCGCGCCTCGGCGAACCGCCGCTGCAGCCGGTCGCGTTCACGGACCTCGGCCAGCGCCCGCTCGGCCGCGGCCTGCGCGGACTCGGCGGCGAGACGGCCGCAGTGCGCGGTCGTCAGCAGCTCGCGCGCGGTGCTGCGGGCGACGGCGGCCGCGCCCAGCACCGCCTCGGCCAGGCCGGGCTCCCCCGGGGCGAGCTCGGGCAGCTCCATGGCGTCCCCGGCCGCCTGCTGCATCCGGTGCGCGTCGGCGAGCAGCGCGGAGTCGCCCTCGCGCACGCGTGCCTCGGTGACGCGCCGGCGTTCGGCGAGGCGCTTCTCGACCTCGGCGAACCGCCGGGTGTCGAAGAGGCGGCCCAGCAGCCGGCCCCGCGCCTCGGCGTCGGCGCGCAGGAAGCGGGCGAAGTCGCCCTGGGGCAGCAGCACGACCTGGCAGAACTGCTCGCGGCTCATGCCGAGCAGCTGGGTGATCTCCTCGCCGATCTCCTGGTGGGAGCGGCTGAGGTCCTTCCAGGCGCCCGCGGTCGTGTCGTACTCGCGCAGCAGGCTCTGGGCCTTGTCGACCGTGGTGCCTGGCCTCTTCCCCTTCTTGGGCCGCTCCCAGGGCGGCTGCCGGGTGATCTCCAACCGGCGTCCCGCGACGGTGAGTTCGAGGGTGACCTCGGTGCGCGTGCCGGGAGCGGCGTGGTCGCTGCGCAGGGTCGCGCCCTGGCCGCTCTGGCGGGCGCCCGGCACGGAGCCGTAGAGGGCGTAGCACACGGCGTCCAGGACCGAGGTCTTGCCCGCGCCCGTCGGCCCGTGCAGCAGGAAGAGGCCGGCGGCGGAGAGTTCGTCGAAGTCGACGCTCTGGGCGCCGCCGAAGGGGCCGAAGGCCGTCAGGTCGAGCCGGTGCAGCCTCACCGCGCCACCTCCCCCACCATGTCGTCCGCGCGGACCGCGTCGAAGGCGTCGCGCAGCACGCCCCGCTCGCGGGCGTCGGGCGCCGCTCCGCGCACATGCGCCACGAAGTCCTCGGCGATCTCCTGGTCGCTGCGGTCGGCGAGGCGGCGGGCGTAGGACACGTCGGGGTCGTCGGGCGCGCGCTCGGGAGCGAAGACGAGGCTCAGGGTGTGCGGGAAGCGCTCGGCGAGCCGGGCCATGGGGTCGGCGGGGCGGACGGCGTCGGTGAGCGTGGCCTCGACCCACGCCTGCTCGTGGCGGACGAGCGCGGGGTCGGCGAGCAGTTCCCCCAGCGTTCCCCGGATGCGGGCGAGCGGGCGGGGCACCGGGCAGTCGACGCGCTCGGCGGCGATCTCCCCGCCCGCTCCGAGATCGACCAGCCACATGGTCTTGCGGTGCCCGCTCTCGGAGAACGAGTAGGGCAGCGGGGAGCCCGAGTAGCGCACCCGCTCGGTGATGGTCTGGCAGCCGTGGAGATGACCGAGCGCCGTGTAGTCGACGCCGGCGAAGACTCCGGCCGGCACGGAGGCGACCCCGCCCACGGTGATGTCGCGTTCGCTGTCGCTGGGCTCGCCGCCGGTGACGAAGGCATGGGCGAGGACGACGGAGCGCGTTCCCCGCGCGCGTGCGGCGAGGTCGGCGCGGACCCGGTCCATCGCGGCGGCGAGCACGGCCTCGTGGGCGGCCTTGTCCACGCCGAACTCGTCCTTCACCAGGGCGGGTTCGAGATAGGGCAGGCCGTAGAAGGCGACCTCGCCGAAGCCGTCCCGCAGGATGACCGGAGTGCCGGCCGCCGCCGGATCCGTCCGCAGGTGGATGCCCGCGCGCCCGATGAGGCCGGCGCCCACGCCGAGCCGGCGGGCCGAGTCGTGGTTGCCGGAGATCATCACCGTGGGCACGCCGAGGTCGGCCAGCCGGTGCAGGGCGTCGTCGAAGAGCTCGACCGCGGCGAGCGGCGGCACCGCGCGGTCGTACACGTCCCCCGACACGACCACCGCGTCGACCGCGCGCTCACGCACGGTCGCGACGAGGTGACCGATGAACTCGGCCTGGGCGCCGAGCATGTTCACCCGGTGGAACGCCCGGCCCAGATGCCAGTCGGAAGTGTGCAGGAGCCTCATGATCCCCGAGACTAACGGCCGGGTCCGACAGCAAGGGCGGTTACTCCCGTATCGCACCGTCATGACAGCCGAAATAAAGGAGCTTTACGGACATTTCCCCTCAGGCGTTCGCCCAACGCGTCGTACCTCACACGTCCGCGGCCTGCGGCTCACCCGTCCCACCCGGGCCGCTCACACGTCCCCGTACGCCTCGTCGCCCAGTGCGAAGCCGGCCGTCCCCGCCGTCGCGTCCGCCAGCCAGGCACGGAAGGCGTCCACCTCGGCGTCCGGCAGACCGATCTCGATGGCGACCGCCTCGCCGTAGCGGACGTCGCGCACCTGGCGTCCGGTCGCGAGCAGGTCGTTGTGCACCTTGCCGGCCCGCTGGTGGTCGACGGTCACCGTGGCCAGCCGGAAGCGGCGGCGGGTGAGGACGCCGAGGGAGTCGATCGCCTCGCCGACCGCGCCGCCGTACGCCCGGATCAGGCCCCCCGCGCCGAGCTTGACGCCGCCGTAGTAGCGGGTGACGACGGCGACGACGTATCGCATGTCGCGGCGCAGCAGCATCTGGAGCATCGGGACGCCCGCGGTGCCGCCCGGCTCGCCGTCGTCGCTCGCCTTCTGCACGGCGGCGTCCGCGCCGATGACGTACGCCCAGCAGTTGTGGGTGGCGTCGGCGTGCTCCTTGCGGACGGAGGCGAGGAAGTCCTGCGCCTCCCGCTCGGTGGCCGCCGGGGCGAGGGCGCACAGGAAGCGGGACCGGTTGACCTCGGTCTCGTGCACGCCCGCGCGGGCGACGGTGCGGTACTCGTCCTGCATCCGGTCAGCCTATGCGGTGATCGGACGGCCGACTCGCCCACGGCCCGGGTGCGGGCCACGACGTGCGGGGTATCCAACGGTGGTGACCATGACCATGGCCCCGACCGACCGCAGGGAGCACGCAGCATGACCGGCACGCGGGCAGAGGAGACCGGCGCGGGTTCGACGTCCGCCCGGTGGCGCGCCTGGCTCCTGGAGGGACTGAGCGAGCAGACGGCCCGCCATCCGGGCCCGCACGCCACCCCGCGCGCGGAGCAGGAGGGTCATCGCTGGTGGCGGGTGATGTGCCTCACCGGAGTCGACTACTTCTCCACGCTCGGCTACCAGCCCGGCATCGCCGCCCTCGCCGCCGGGCTGCTCTCCCCGCTCGCGACGCTGGTGCTGATCGCGCTGACGCTGCTCGGCGCGCTGCCGGTGTACCGCCGGGTGGCGCACGAGAGCCCGCACGGCGAGGGCTCCATCGCCATGCTGGAGCGGCTGCTGCCCTGGTGGTCGGGGAAGATCCTGGTGCTGGTGCTGCTGGGCTTCGCGGCCACCGACTTCATGATCACGATCACCCTGTCCTCCGCGGACGCCGCCGCGCACGTCGTGGAGAACCCGTTCGCGCCGCACTGGATGTCCGACGGCAACGAGTGGATCACCCTGGTGCTGGTCGGCGCGCTGGGCGCGGTGTTCCTCAAGGGCTTCCGGGAGGCCATCGGCATCGCGGTGCCGCTGGTGGCGGTCTATCTCGCGCTCAACGTGGTGGTGCTGGGCGTCTCCGCCTGGGAGATCCTCACCCACCCGGTGCGGATCGCCGACTGGACCGACGCCGCGAGCGCCGAGCACTCCTCCCCGTGGATCATGATCGGGGTGGCCCTGCTGGTCTTCCCGAAGCTGGCGCTCGGGATGTCCGGCTTCGAGACCGGGGTGGCGGTGATGCCCCAGGTCAAGGGCGATCCGACGGACACCTACGAGAAGCCCGCGGGACGGGTGCGCGACACCCGCAAGCTGCTCACCACGGCCGCGCTGATCATGAGCTGCTTTCTGCTGCTGTCCAGTCTCGCGACGACGATCCTCATCCCGCAGCAGGACTTCAAGAGCGGCGGGCCCGCGAACGGGCGGGCGCTCGCCTACCTCGCGCACGAGCACCTGGGCGAGGCCTTCGGCACCGTCTACGACGTCTCCACGATCGCCATCCTGTGGTTCGCGGGCGCCTCGGCCCTAGCCGGGCTGCTCAACCTCGTCCCGCGCTACCTCCCCCGTTACGGCATGGCCCCCGAATGGACGCGCGCGGTACGGCCGCTGGTCATGGTGTTCATGGCGGCCGCCGTCTTCATCACCCTGTGGTTCAACGCGAACGTCGACGACCAGAGCGGCGCCTACGCGACGGGCGTGCTGGTGCTGATGCTGTCGGCGGCGTTCGCTTCCACCGTGGCGGTGCACCGCCACGGCCGGTTGCGGGCCACGCTCGGCTTCGGCGCGATCACGGCGGTCTTCGCGTACACCCTCGTCACGAACGTCATCGAACGGCCCGACGGCATCAAGATCGCGGCGATCTTCATCTTCGCCATCCTGGTCACGTCGTTCGGGTCACGGGTGGGCCGGGCCTTCGAGCTGCGCGCGGCCGAGGTGACGCTGGACGAGACCGCGGCCCGGTTCGCGGACGAGGCCGCGCGGCACGGGCCCGTACAGCTCATCGCGAACGAACCGCAGGAACACAGCACGCGCGCGTACCGCGCCAAGGAGGGGGAGCAGCGCGCGCACACGCCGATCCCCGGTGCGGGCCGGCCGCTGTTCCTGGAGGTGTTCGTACGGGACTCCTCCGACTTCACCGCGGACATCGACGTGCGCGGCGACGAGAAGCACGGGGTGCGCCGGCTGCGGGTGTCCGGTCCCACGGTCCCCAACAGCATCGCCGCGGTGCTGCTGGCGCTGCGCGACCGCACGGGCCGGGTCCCGCACGCGTACTTCAGCTGGACCGAGGGCAATCCGGTGAGCCATCTGATCCGCTTCCTCGTCTTCGGCGACGGCGAGGTCGCCCCCGTCACCCGCGAGGTGCTGCGCCGCGCGGAGCCGGACCCCGACCGGCGACCGCGCGTGCACGTCGGCTAGAGGGCCTGTCGTTCGGATCAGGTCGCAGGGCATCTGCGGGGTCTGTCGATGCCGGCAACCGACGACAACGCCGCAGATGCGCGTGCCGGCCCCCGCGTCTGCGGGGTGATCCGAACGGCAGGCCCTAGCCTCCCCTCGGCACGGTCGCCGAGGTGAGCACGGCCGCGCCGGGCGCCAGCGCCCGCCAGCCGGGCCCGTGCCAGGTCAGGACGGCGATCGCCGATGTCGGGAACTTCAGCCGCACCCGGTCGAGGGCGTCGCCGAGGCCCTCCCCGGCCAGGGCGAGGACGAGTTCCTCCAGACCGGGGTTGTGCCCGACCAGCAGCAGGGCGCCGACCCCGTCGGGCGTCTCGCGGACGACCTCCACAAGCTCGGGCACGTCCGCCCCGTAGAGCCGCGGGTCGAAGCGCACCGGGGGCGGCGCGTCCCACTCGGCGCACGCCAGCTCCCAGGTACGACGGGCACGGACGGCGGTGGAGCACAGGGCGAGATCCGGCCGGCAGCCGGCCTCGGCGAGGGCGCGGCCCGCCGCCGGCGCGTCCCTGAGGCCGCGCGGGGCGAGCGGCCTGTCGTGGTCGGGGACGCCGTGCGGCCAGGCCGACTTGGCGTGCCGCAGCACGACCAGCCGGCGCGGCGCACCGGCGCCTGCCGCTCCGACGCCCGGTCCCCCGGCGTCGGGCGCGGTCACGCCGGGGCTCCGAGGTCGCGGGTGAGTTCCAGGCCGAGCAGACGGTCGGCGTAGGCGTACGTCTCGAAGCGGGCGCCCGCGGGGAGTTCGGGGCCGGCGTCGGCCACCCACCGCAGCACGCGCAGCACCTCGGGCACGTCGAGATCGTCCTCCCAGGCGGTGCGCAGCCGCCCGCGCAGTTCTTCGGGAACCGGTCGCGAGGGCTGCCGCGCCCAGTCGGCGACGGCCCGCCGCCAGCGCGCAAGGCGGTCGTGGGCCTCGGCCAGTGCCGTCGCGTCGAGCCGGAGGGGCTCCGTACGGGGCGCGGACAGCAGGGCGAGACGCAGAACGGCCGGGTCGGCGTCCGGCACGGCGCCCCGCGTCTGCGCCCCGGGCAGGGCGCCCTCGGCCGGCGCGACGGCGATCCGCACCCCGCCTTCAGGACTCGGGACGTCCTGGCCCGCCACGTGCAGGACCTGCGCCTCGCCCACGCCGGCCCCGAGGTCCCGGCCGTCCTCGAAAGGGTGCATGCCGAGGGCGGTGGCGCCGGCCCGCAGCTCCGCCTGGTCGCGGTCGCCGGTGAGCAGGAGCCAGGCTGGCGTGCCGCCCAGTTCCAGCGCGCGCACGAGGAGGTCGGCGACGAGCAGCACCCTGAGCGACGCGGCCCCGTACCCCGAGGCATGCGCCTCGACACGGGTCAGCCCCCGCCGGACGGGGGCGGCGAGGGCGGGTTCGCCGGTTCGGGCGTCGATGATGCGCAGCACGTGCCGAGCCTAGGCGGACGGCGGCGGGTTCGCAGGCAGGGCCGGAAAGGCGAGGCCCGGAATCAGGATCCGCGACAAGCTGTTGACCCTTTGGTCGGATCCTGCACGACACGAGAACACCGTCCGACCGTTTCTGATTGTTTCTGACCGTTAAGGAGGCCGCCGGTGTACGGCGACGAGGCGACGATCCGCAAGATCCTCACCGGAGCGGGTGACACCTGGGCCGTGGTGGGCCTGTCGACGAACCGCGGCCGTGCGGCCTACGGCGTCGCCGAGGTGCTCCGGCGCTTCGGCAAGCGGGTCGTGCCCGTCCATCCGAAGGCGGAGACCGTGCACGGCGAGCAGGGGTACGCCTCCCTCGCGGACATCCCCTTCGCAGTGGACGTCGTCGACGTCTTCGTCAACAGCGAGCTCGCGGGAGCCGTCGCCGACGAGGCCGTGGCCAAGGGCGCGCGGGCGGTGTGGTTCCAGCTCGGCGTCGTCGACGAGGCGGCCTACGACCGCACCCGGGCCGCAGGCGTGGAGATGGTCATGGACCGCTGCCCGGCGATCGAGATCCCCCGCCTGCCCTGACGCCCCTGTTCCCCGGCGACCCGCTACGGGGGCCGGGGAAGCGCCGCGCCCCCGCCGAGGGCGGGGCGCCGGCCCGCCGGCCGCGACGTACGGGCCGTACCGGCTGCCCATAATGTGCGGGTGACCACCGACTCCCCTTCCCCCCGCCATGTTCCGGTCGTCGTCGTGGGCGCGGGCCCGGCGGGCCTCACCGTCGGCAACATCCTGCGGGCCGCGTCCGTCGACTGTGTCGTACTGGAGGCGGAGAGCCGTGAGTTCATCGAGCGGCGGCCGCGGGCCGGCGTCATCGAGGAGGGGGCCGTGCGCTCACTGCAGCGCCGCGGTCTGGCGGACAACCTGTCCAAGCGCGCCCAGCGGCACTCGTCGTGCGAGTTCCGCTTCGGCGGCGAACGCTACCGCTTCCCCTACACCGACCTGACCGGCCGTCACCACTGGGTGTATCCGCAGCCGTTGCTGGTGGCGGACCTCGCCCACGAGTACGTCGACGTGCGCGGCGGCGACGCCCGCTTCTCGGTGCGCGACGTCGCCCTGCACGACCTCGACACCGCTCGGCCGTCCGTGACGTACACCTGCCCCGACACCGGTGAACTCCGGTCGCTGACCTGCGACTTCGTCGTCGGCGCGGACGGCCCGCGCGGGGCGGCCCGGGCCGCGCTGCCGACCGCGCACGCACGGATCGCCCGGCACGACTACGGCATAGGCTGGCTGGCGCTGCTCGCCGAGGCGCCGCCGTCCTCCGACTGCGTGCTGTTCGGCGTCCATCCGAACGGCTTCGCCGGGCACATGGCGCGCAGCCCCGGGGTGACCCGCTACTACCTGCAGTGCCCGCCCGGCGACGACCCGGAGAACTGGTCCCCCGACCGCGTCTGGTCCGAGCTGCACCAGCGCCTGGAGGGGGCGGACGCGCCGGCGCTCACCGAGGGCCCGCTGACCGAGAAGCGCGTGCTCGACATGCACGACTACGTGGTCGAGCCGATGACGTACGGGCGGCTCTTCCTGGCCGGCGACTCGGCCCACCTCGTGGCGCCCATCGCGGCGAAGGGCATGAACCTCGCCCTGCACGACGCGTTCCTGCTGGGCGACGCCCTGGTCGCCTACCTGGACGGCGACGACGGGACCGGCCTGGACGGCTACTCGGAGGCCTGTCTGCGCCGGGCGTGGGACTACCAGGAGTTCTCGCAGTGGCTGTCCGAGGTCTTCCACGGGGCCGCGTCGGGGGACCCCTTCCGCGCGGGCACGACGTTCGCGCGACTGCGCCGCCTGTTCACGTCCCCCGCCGCCGCTGCCGCCTTCGCGGAACAGTACCTCGGCGCCTCGGAGCGCTACTGACGCCGACGCGACCGGCTCAGTCGTGCACCGGCTGGTCCCCGAGCCGGTGGTCCGCCACGCTCAGCGCCTCGTCGACCAGGCGGCGCAGATGGCCGTCGGAGAGCGAGTAGATCACCCGGCGGCCCTCCTTGCGGGTGTTCACGAGCCCGGCCAGCCGCAGCCTCGCCAGATGCTGACTCACCGCCGGACGGGCCGCGCCGCAGCGTTCCGTCAGGGTCGTCACGTCGGCCTCGCCGGAGGCGAGAGCGTGCAGCAGGGTGAGCCGGGTGCGGTCGCCGAGCAGGGCGAGCAGCTCGGCGGCGAGGGCGAACTGCTCCTCGCCGGGGGTGCGCGGATGCGCATGGTGTGCAGGTGACAGGTGCATGCGTGCGCTCATACGCACATAATGGCCGAGTGGGCGCGGCCGCGTCCACCTGGCCGCACCGGAAGGGGACCGACGTGAGCGACCGGCACGACCACCACCACGACCACGGACACGACCACGCGCGCGGGCGCCACCAAGGACAGCCGCACGGTCACCCCCACGTCCACGCCGACACCCACGCCGACACCCACGCCGACACCGACGCCGACGGCCACGGCTGCACCCCGGCTCAATCCCACTCCCCCGCCCGGACCGAGCACCCGCACCCACACCCGCACCCACACCCACGTTCCCCCCTCCCCCTCTCCCCCGTCCCGGGGCGCCTCCGTCACCGCCTCTCCCATGCCCTCACCCCGCACTCCCACGAGAGCGCCGACAAGCTGGATCCGGCCCTGGAGTCGTCGGCCCGGGGCATGCGCGCGCTGTGGGTGTCACTGGCGGTGCTGGGCGGGACGGCCGTCGCGCAGGCGGTGGTGGTCGTGCTGTCGGGGTCGGTCGCGCTGCTCGGCGACACGGTGCACAACGCGGCCGACGCGCTGACGGCCGTACCGCTCGGGATCGCCTTCGTGCTGGGCCGCCGAGCGGCCACCCGTCGCTTCACCTACGGCTTCGGACGGGCCGAGGACCTCGCGGGCATGGCGATCGTGCTGACGATCGCCGCGTCCGCGCTCTTCGCCGGGTGGGCGGCGGTCGAGCGGCTGCTGAATCCGCGGCCCGTCGATCACGTCGGCGCCGTCGCCGTGGCCGCGCTGGTGGGCTTCGCGGGCAACGAATGGGTCGCGCGCCACCGGATCCGGGTGGGCCGTTCGATCGGTTCGGCCGCGCTGGTCGCGGACGGACTGCACGCGCGCACCGACGGGTTCACCTCGCTGGCGGTACTGGTGGGCGCGGGCGGCTCGGCGCTGGGCTGGCGACTCGCCGACCCGGTCGTGGGGCTGGCGATCACCGCGGTGATCGCGCTGGTGCTGCGGGACGCGGCCCGGGAGGTGTTCCGGCGGGTGCTGGACGCCGTCGACCCCGCCCTGGTGGACCGGGCCGAGCGTGCGGTGCGGGAGGTCGAAGGGGTGTCCGGGGTGGGCGAGTTGCGGCTGCGCTGGATCGGGCACCGGCTGCGGGCCGAGGTGGCGGTCGTCGTGGACGGCGACGCGACGGTACGTCAGGCGCACCGGATCGCCGTGGCGGCCGAACACGCACTTCTGCACGCGGTGCCGCGTCTGACGGCCGCGCTGGTCCACGCGGACCCGGCGCCGGCGCCCGGCGAGGACGACCCGCACCTGCTCCTCGCTCACCACGGCCCGACGCGGGTCCTGGGGTAGACCGCCCCCTCGGTCCGCGGTGCGCCAGCCGGCCGCGCGCCAGCCGGACGCCCGCCCTGCGCCTGCCGTGCGTCCTTCTGCCGTGCGTCTGCCTGCCGTGCGTCTCGGCACCTCGCGTTGCGTGTCAGTGCACGGGCGCGGTCGCGGGCGGGGGCACCGAGACCGTCAGGACCATCCGCGTCGGGACCTCGCCGAGGTTGGCGTACCGGTGCGCGGCGTCGGCCTCGAAGGTGACGCTCGCGCCGGCCGGGACGCGGTGTTCCGTGCCGTCGACGGTGAGGGTGAGCTCTCCGGCGGTGACATGGGCGATCTCGACCGTGCCGAGCGGGTGCGGGTCCGAGCCGCTGCTCTCGCCGGGCATCAGCAGCCAGTCCCACATCTCCAGCGGACCCGGCGCCTCGGCGCCCGCGAGGAGCCGGCTGTAGCTGCCCGCGTCGGTGTGCCACAGCCGCACCGCCTGGTCGGCGGGGACGACACGGACCTTCGGGCCGCGCTCGTAGTCGAGCAGGGTGGTGATGCTGACGCCGAGCGCGTCACCGATCTTGACGACCGTGCCGAGGCTGGGATTGGTGCGGGCCTGCTCGATCTGGATCAGCATGCCGCGGCTTACCGCGGCGCGCGCCGCGAGCGCGTCGAGGGTGAAGCCGCGTTCGGTGCGCCACCGCTTGACGTTGCGCGCCAGGGACTGGGTCAGCAGGTCGAGGTCAGACACGTTCCGTCCCGTTCCACCCTGTTCCGCCTTTTCCATCCGGTTCCCCCGCGGTCCCGGAGTACAGCGTTCTGCATGACAGGGTTCATTTTCCCGGACTACGGCGTGGTGCACCCGCTCGTGCACCGAACTGTACTGCGCCGCTTGCTCGCCGCGGTCGCCCTCAGCTCCCGGGCTCCAGCCGGGCCAGCTTCGCCACCGTCTCCTCGTCCAGCTCCGAGAGGGCGACCAGCTGGTCGGAGGTGACGCCGTCCGGTATCGGCACCGGCGCGGGGCTGCGCAGCGGCGGCTGCCAGCCGTCGGCGGCCGTCCAGCGTCGCACGACCCTGGCGGGCGCCCCCGCGACGACGGCGTGGTCGGGCACGGTCCCGCGCACGACCGCGCCGGCGGCCACGACGACGTTCCGCCCGATCCGCGCCCCCGGCAGGATCACCGCACCGGTGCCTATCCAGCACCCCGGGCCGATCTCCACCGGCTCCATGCGGGGCCACTGCTTGCCGATCGGCTCGTGCGGATCGTCGTAGGAGTGGTTGGTGGACGTGACGTACACGTACGGACCGAAGTAGCAGTCGCTGCCGATGGTGACGGTCGTGTCGGCGATGACATGGCTGCCCCGGCCGAGGACCACGCCGTCGCCGAGGCGCAGGATCGGGTCCGGGCCGAGGTCCAGGTCGGGCATCAGACCGGCGGTCAGAGTCACCTGCTCGCCCACGATGCAGTGCGCGCCGAGGTGGATCCAGGGCTCCCCGAAGACCGTGCCGAGCGGAAACGCGAGCCGGGTGCCGACGCCCATCGAGCCGAAGCGGAAGCGCCCGGGGCGCTCGGCGGTGACGGACGCCGTGCGCTGCACCCAGGACCAGCCCGCGTGGACGGCGCGCTGCACCTGTCGGCGCCGCCATGATGAGAACGTGTTCTTGCGCTTCGGCACCCGCTCACCGTACTCAGCGCGCGCTGCGGCCGACGGCCCCCGGCCCTGTGATCTTCGCCCCACCCGGTGGCGTACGGTGCGGGGAAACGACGGACGCTACGGGCACGACGGGCACGAGGAGACGGTGATGACGCACAGGGCGCTGATCGTGGGCATCGGCGGCAGGGAACCCCAGGTCCACGCGGAGGCGTTCGTGGCGCCGACCGCCTCGGTGATCGGCGACGTCACCCTGGAGGCGGGGGCCAGTGTCTGGTACGGGGCGGTCGTGCGCGGGGACGTGGAGCGGATCACCGTCCGGGCCGACGCCAACATCCAGGACAACGTGACGCTGCACGCCGACCCCGGGTTCCCCGTGACCATCGGCGAGCGGGTCTCGGTCGGTCACAACGCCGTGGTGCACGGGGCGACCGTCGGGGACGACTGCCTCGTCGGAATGGGGGCCACCGTGCTCAACGGGGCCGTGATCGGGGCGGGTTCGCTGGTCGCCGCGCAGGCGCTCGTGCCGCAGGGGATGGAGATCCCGCCGGGTTCGCTGGTGGCGGGGGTGCCGGCCAAGGTGAAGCGGGAGCTGAGCGAGGAGGAGCGGCAGGGCGTGACCCTGAACGGCACGCTGTACGCGGACCTGGCCAAGGCGCACGGGGAGATCCACCGGTAGGGACCTGTAGGAACCGGCAGGGGGCGCGGTCGGCGTTGCCGGGGTGCGGGTGCCGTCCGCTTCGCCGCTCTGGCTGCTCGGCTCTGGCTGCTCGGCCTGGCTACTCGGCGGCGACCGCGGGCTCGGCGTCGGTCTTCGTCTCGGCGGTCTCGTGCGCGGCGCGCTTGGACTTCCGCTTGATGACGAGCATCGACGTCAGACCGATCAGCACCGCCAGCACCAGTCCCAGCCACGAGAACCGCTTCAGCCAGGATTCCGCGACGACGCCCACGTAGTAGATGACGGCCGTCGTGCCGCCCGCCCAGGCGATGCCGCCGAGCAGGTTGGCGGTGAGGAACTTCCAGTACGGCATGTGCAGGACGCCCGCGAGCGGTCCGGCGAAGATGCGCAGCAGGGCGACGAAGCGGCCGAAGAAGACGGCCCACATGCCCCACTTCTCGAAGGACCGCTCCGCGGTGGCGATGTGCCCCTCGCTGAAGTGGCGGGGGAACTTCGCGCCCAGCCAGGCCAGCAGCGGGCGTCCGCCCTTGCGGCCGATCGCGTAGCCGATGGAGTCGCCGACCACGGCGCCGGCGGTGGCGCACGCGCCCAGGACGACCGGGTTCACACCGCCGTGCTGGGAGGAGAGCAGCGCGGCCGAGACGAGGACGATCTCACCGGGCAGCGGAACGCCGAGGCTCTCCAGGCCGATGACCAGGGCGACCACGGCGTAGACGGCGGCTGCGGGCACCGTGTCGAGCCATTCCTGCACGTGCACCGCGGGTTCCTCCCGTTTGACGTCCTGGCTCTGTCGCCCTTCCCAGGAAGCCTACCGGGTCGGTCCCCGGCGGTCCGCCCCGTGGAGGAGACGATCGCGGACGTCGAAACGCCCACGGTCCGCGCCCTGTTCCGGCGGGGAAGCCGCCCGACCGGCTGACCCGCGGACGCAGACGGCCTCGCGGAAGCCCACCGCGCTCGCGCACGACGACGACCTCGCGCACGACGACGACCTCGCGCACGACGACGACCTCGCGGACGCCCGCGCCCTCGCGGACGGCGGACGCGGGCGGGACCGGCCGGGCGGTGGCCGAGCGGTGGCCGAGCCGCTGGGGCGTCCGGTCCCGGACCGCGCCGGGCCGCGGCGCGACGAAGGAGGGGCCGCTCCCCTCGTGCGGCCCCTCCTTCGGCTTCGCGGCCGTCGCCGGCTCAGTGCCCCAGGGAGGCGGTCGCCTGCTCGACGGCTCCGCCGAGCACGTCGGACACGGCGGACACCTCTGGCGCCTCGGACACGGCGGCCGGCGCCGGGAGGGCGTCCACGACGGTGGCGGCGGCTGGACCGGCCGGCTCAGCCGGAGCGGCCGGGACAGCCGGGCCCGCCGGGGTGTCACAACAGCTCACCTGGGCGATCCTCGTCTGGAACTCCGGCCCGGCCGGGGCCGTCCCGGCGGGTGCGGGAGCACCGCCGGGGGCGAGGGGCGGGGCGCCGCCCGGCGCGGGGGACGCCGGAAGGGCCGGGGCCCCCGGCGTGTTCGGCGCATCGGCGGCGGGCGGCTCCGTCTGCTTGCGCACCTGCGGGCCGGGCGCTCCGGACGCCGTCGCGGCCGTGTCGAAGACCCACCGCTGTCCGGCCGAGCCGTCCCGCCCGGAGACGACGACGGACGCCCCCGCCGCCTCGGCGTCCCGGGCGACGACGAGTTGGTCGTCCCGGCGCAGCAGCAGCTCGCCGCGGACGGTCAGATCGAAGAACGTCTCCCCCGCGTGCACCAGGCACCGGGCCAGGGCGGTCGTCCGGCTGCCGGGGTCGGCGGCCAGACAGAGCGTGGGATCGGCGGCGCTGCGCAGCAGCCCGTCGTGCTGGTACGACCACCGCTGGGAGGCCGCCGCCGAGCAGTCCGCCAGGACGATCCCCACGCCGGCCTCGGCCCGGCCGCCCGAGACGTCGAGGCAGAGCCCCGAGTCCGGGCCGCGCAGGCTGCCGAGCGCGGCCTCGGTGGTGCGCGAGGCGGAGGCCGCCGACGGGGAGCCGGAGGGCGAGGAGTCACGGGAGACGCCCGGGAACCACTGCCCGCCGGTGGCCGGAGTGCTGGTCCGGCCGACGGGCGCACCCCAGGTCGCGCCGGGAGCGGGCGCGCCGTCGTCCGACCAGCCCTTCGCCACGAGGACGGTCGCGAGCAGCGCGAGGGAGGTCAGCCCCACGCCGACGAGCACGGCCTTGGGGCGCCTGCCCGGCAGGTCGAGCAGGCCCGCGGAGGTGGTGCGGTGCCGGCCGCCCCCGGCGGGCGGACGCATCCCGACCGGGCGGGCAGGCGCGTGGGAGGAGGCGGCGGCGGACGCGCGGCCGGGGCGGGAGTCGAGATAGCGGCGGGCGCCCCAGCCGAGCACGGTCTCGGCGAGCAGCACGTCCAGTCCGCCGTCGAAATGGCTGAGCTGTTCGGCGGCGTGGCGGCAGAAGCGGCAGTGCGCGAGATGGCGGCGGACATCGGGCAGCAGTGTTCCGCCGCGTTGCAGGGGAACGTCGAGGAGGCGGTTGTAGAAGCGGCATTCGCTCGTCGGCGCGAGTTCCCGGTGGGCGCGTACGCAACCCACCCGCAATTGTTCCCGCGCCTGTTCCAGAGCGGCCTGCGAGGCGATGCCGTCCACCCCCGACAGACCAGCCGGTACGGATATGGGTTCCGCCTCCACCTCCGTGTGCCAGAGAAGGCATTGCGAGGCGGACGGGAGCAACTGGAAAGCCCGTTTGGCCAGTTGCCGCCTTTCGGCGGTCACCGGGCGCGCGGCGCGCAGTCCGCGGCCGCCGACGGTTTTCCGCAGTTCCGGCAGAACGGCCGCGACCTTGTCGGCGCCGGCCCATTGCCGGACGGTCTCCCGCACGGCGACGAGGAGTTGGGGGCGCAGGGCCCCGCCGGTGCGCCCGTCGGCCAGCCGGCCGAGCACGTCGTGGAAGGCCGCGGCGGCCACGAGGCGCGCCGTGTCCTCGGTGCCGGCCAGGCAGACGGTGGCGTAGTCGTGGGCCGACCGCCAGTGACGGGCGAACAGCAGGGCTATCGCGTGGGCACGGCCGTCGGGGTCGGCCAGCCGGGCGATGAGTTCGGGATCGGAATCCCCAGGGGTCCAACCGGGGCGGGGCGGGTGGGGCGGGCGTGGGGGGTTGGGGGATTGCACGGAACCATTTCCTTCCAAGCCGGCGACGGCACGGAAAACACATCGCCGGAAAGCAGGTGCCTGATTGGTGCGTACCTTTGGTCTGACCAGGCAGGTTGGCCTGATCCGACCCATCCGTATGGGGAGGCTCACCTTCGCACACGGCCCTCACGGGAAACAAGGAGTCCGAGTGACCCAAGTTCAAAGAGAGCGAATTTCAGATAAGTTACCGGCGGTAGCCGCACCCGTTTTCGAAAATACCCCGGATGGCCCGGCTCAACTTGTGTGCGGGGAAAGCCGGATGAGACACGGAATCTCCAAGTTCAGGCCCCCGCCCCGGCCACCGCCCCGACGGCCGCCCCGCGGCAGACCGGGGCCGACCGACGGCGGACCCGCGGCACACAGGAACCTCCGATGCGGCTCTCGGCGTACTCCCATCCGCGTGGGCCAGCATCGTCGGCATGAGCGCCCCCCACTTCGCCCCCCGGGTCCGGAAAGCGGTCGTTCCGGCCGCCGGTCTCGGCACCCGCTTCCTGCCCGCCACCAAGGCGACCCCGAAGGAGATGCTGCCCGTCGTCGACAAGCCGGCCATCCAGTACGTCGTCGAGGAGGCGGCGGCCGCCGGCCTGGACGACGTGCTGATGGTGACCGGCCGGCACAAGCGGGCCATCGAGGACCACTTCGACCACGCCTTCGAACTGGAGCAGGCGCTCGCCGCCAAGGGCGACACCGTGCGACTGGACGCGGTGCGCGACCCCGCGCGGCTCGCCGACATCCACCACATCCGGCAGGGCGACCCGCTCGGCCTCGGTCACGCGGTGCTGTGCGCCCGCAACCACGTGGGCGACCAGCCGTTCGCCGTACTGCTCGGGGACGACCTCATCGACCCCCGCGAGACGTTGCTGAGCCAGATGCTGGACGTCCGCGACCGGTACGCCGGCAGCGTGGTCGCCCTGATGGAGGTGCCGGCGGAGCAGGTCCACCTCTACGGCTGCGCGGCGGTGGAACCGTCCGGCGAGGACGGCGTCGTGCGCGTCACCGCACTGGTGGAGAAGCCCGCGCGCGAGGACGCGCCGAGCCGGTACGCCGTCATCGGCCGCTACGTCCTCGACCCGGCCGTCTTCGACGTCCTGGAGCGTACCGGGCCGGGTCGCGGCGGTGAGATCCAGCTCACCGACGCGCTCCAGGAACTGGCGGCGGCCGGCACGGTGCACGGCGTGATCTTCTCCGGCCGCCGGTACGACACCGGCGACAAGGCCGACTACCTGCGCACCGTCGTCCGTCTGGCCTGCGAACGGCCTGATCTGGGGCCGGAGTTCGTCGCCTGGCTCAAGGACTTCGCGGCGGGCCTGGAGGACGGCGACGCCGAGCGGGACCGGCCGGCCGCCTGACGGGGCGACGCCGACGACGGCCGAGGCCTCCGGGCGGACGGGGGCGTCGGCCGTCCTGACGCGCCGGCCGGGGCGTGCCAGCCGCCGGCCGGGGCGGCCCTCGGTGATGTCAGCCGTTGGGGCGCAGGGTCCACGTCACGGTCATCTCGCCGGTGACGGCCCCGTCGGCGCGGCGGATCTCGATCGCGACCGGGAACTCGGGGCGCTCCCCCGCGTCGAGCTGTGCGACGACCTCGGCGGCCGGCCGCCCCAGGGTGGCGGTGGCGGTGACGGCGCCCATCGCCAGCTTGCGGTAGGCGATCTCCGCGCCGACGGCGAGCGGCACGGCCCGGGAGAGCTGGTCCCCGAACGCCGCGAGGACGATCGCGCCGCTGGCCGACTCACCGAGCGTGAACATCGCGCCGGCGTGCGGGCCGCCGACGTGGTTGTGGAACTCGCCCTGGTCCGGCAGCGCGACCACGGCCCTCTCCGGACCGGCCTCGATGAACTCGAGGTTCAGGGTCCGGGCCATGGGCACCGTGGCGGCGAGCATCTCGCCGATGGACATCTGGTCTGCGCTCATGCCGTGATGTTACCTACGAGTAGCTTCTGCTGGCCAGCCGATGTGACGCTCGCCCCATGACCCGCCCGCGACCACCGTGCGGTCCCGCCGCTCGGGGTCGCCGGCCGGGGCCGCCACCCTGGGCTCGCGGCCCGACGCCGGAACCCCGCAATCCGGAAGTACCGGGGCACCGTGCCCGGGTCGCGCCCGTCCCGCCTCGATTCGGTACGTCCCTGACAAGGGGTGGTGACCGAACCGTGTCCCGGACGGCACTAGTGTTTCTGGCCATGTGGCCAGGACAGCAGCCGCCCGGGGGAGAGCAGAACCCGCAGGCGCAGAACAATCCGTACCAGCAGCCGGGATACCAGCAGCCGAACCCGTATCAACAACCCGGATACCAGCAGCAGCCCAACCCCTATGCGCAGCAGCCGCAGTGGGGCGCACCGGCGCCCGTGGGCGCGCCCACGCCGCCGCCCGGCAGCGGCGGCGGAGGAGGCGGCGGAGGCGGCGACAACCGGACCAAGCTGGTCGCGATCGTGGCGGCCTCGGCCGTCGTCGTGGCCGCCGCGGTCACCGGGTTCCTGGTGCTGGGCGGCGACGACGACGAACCGGCCCCCGTGAGCAAGGGCAGCACCGGCCCCTCGGTCTCCGGGTCCGCCTCGGCGTCGGCGTCCTCGTCGGCCGGCACGGACGACAACCCGCGCAACGGCGAGACGGAAAAGCCGACCATCGCCGGCTGGAAGGTCGTCGTGAACCCCAAGTGGGGCATCGCCTTCGACGTGCCGGCGGACTGGGAGGTCCAGTCGCCGGGGCTCAGCCAGGGGTTCGAGTGGGAGGACAAGAAGAAGTCCGACGGCTACGACCGGATCCTGCAGGGGGGCACGGCCGAGTTCAAGTCGAAGTGGTGCTCGGTGGACTCCGACAAGGACGGCAAGGTCGAGGACACCGCCCTCGCCATGGTCGGGAGCAAGGGCGCGGAGGGCGCCAAGAGCACCGACGAGATCGCGATCAACACGCCCGCGTGGTGGGTCTTCGGCGGCTACACCGAGCCGGACAAGAAGAGCATCACCTTCGACAAGAAGGCGACCCCCTTCACCACCGCCTCCGGTGTCAAGGGCAGTTACGCCTGGGCGCAGTCGACGAACACGCCCCAGAAGGGCAAGTGCGACAGCGACGGCAAGGCGATCACCTTCGGTTTCAAGAACTCCAACAGCGACTACGTGTCCTGGAACCTGTACGGGGCCAAGGGCGTGAAGGACGAGCTCCCGAAGGCCACGATCATGCAGATCCTCAGCACCGTACGACTGCACGGGACGCCCACCCAGAACTAGGGCCTGCCGTTCGGATCCCCCGCAGGCGCGGGGGCCGGCACGCGCATCTGCGGCGTTGTCGTCGGTGGCCGACGCTCCGCGGCGACGGGCGCCGTCTCCCCCGATCGCCGTCGGAGGCGGCGAACGGCGAGGCGGCGGCCCGCCGGCCGGCCCTCAGCCGATGCCGAACGCGCCCTCGGGCGGTTCGGGCGACGGTACGGCGTCCTCCTCGCGGACCGGGCGGGCGTCGCCGATGAGACGGCGCAGGCCGGGGCCGTGCTCCACCCGGGCCGGGAACGCGTCGGAGGCGGTCCGGCGGGCCAGGGCGGCCAGGTCGAGCGGGCGGTGCGCGGCGGCCAGCACCGCGTTGCCGAAGCGGCGGCCGCGCAGCACGGCCGGCTCCGCGATCAGCGCCAGCTCCTCGAACACCTCGGCCAGGTTGGCCAGTTGGGTCCTCAGGAAGGCGAACGGCGCCGCGTCGGCGAGGTTCGCCAGGTAGACCCCGTCACCGCGCAGGACGCGTGCCGCCTCCCGCGCGCAGGCGAGGGAGGTCAGGTGGGCGGGGACCCGGGAGCCGCCGAAGACGTCGGCGACGAGCGCGTCCGCCGAGTCGTCCGGGGCCGCCTCCAGCCACGCCCGCGCGTCGGCCGCGTGCAGCTCGACGCCGTCCCGGGGCGGGAGGGGCAGGTGCTCGACGACCAGGTCCAGCAGACCGCGGTCGAACTCGACGACGTCCTGCCGGGAGCCCGGCCGGGTCGCGGCCACGTACCGGGGCAGGGTGAGCGCGCCGCCGCCGAGATGCAGCACGTCCAGGGGCCGCCCCGGCTCGGCGACGAGGTCCAGGACGTGCCCGAGGCGCCGCGTGTACTCGAACTCCAGGTGCGTGGGCTCGTCGAGGTCGACGTAGGACTGCGGCGCGCCGTCGACCGTGAGCAGCCAGGCCCGGTCCCGGTCGACGTCGGGCATGAGCTTGGCGGTGCCGTGGTCGACGGCTCGGGTGACGGGTACGGGCTCGTCGTTCACCTGTTCATTGTGCCGGGCAGGACGCGCCCGCCAGGACGCGCCCCCGCCCCGGCGCCGAGGCGCGGACCTGCGCACGGCGGCCCCGTCGGCCGCCCGCGGTCCGCGGCCCGGCGCCCACCGGTCCGCCTTACAGGACCGCCGTCACGGTCCCCGCCGCGACGGTCCGCCCGCCCTCACGCACGGCGAAGCCGAGCCCGGGCTCCAACGCGACCTCGTGGCCCAGTTCGACGGTCATGGCGACCGTGTCCCCGGGCCGCGCGACCGGGATCTCCCCCAGGTCCACGTCCCCGACGACGTCCGCCGTCCGGATGTAGAACTGCGGCCGGTACCCGGTCGAGACGGGCGTCGTACGGCCGCCCTCCCGCGTCGACAGCACGTGCACCCGCGCCTCGAAGCGCCGTCGCGGCGTCACGCTGCCGGGCGCGGCCACGACCTGCCCCCGGCGGACGGCGTCGCGCGACACCCCGCGCAGCAGCAGAGCCACGCTGTCACCGGCCTGGGCCTCCGCCATCGGCCGGCCGAAGGTCTCCAGTCCGGTGACGACGCTCTCCAGGCCCGCGCCGAGCACGTCGACCCGGTCGCCCACCCGCACCGTGCCCCGCTCCACCGCGCCGGTGACCACGGTCCCCCGCCCGGTGATGGTGAGCACGTTCTCCACCGGCAGCAGGAACGGCGCGTCCAGGTAGCGCTCGGGGATGGGCACATAGGTGTCCACCGCGTCGAGCAGCGCGTCGACGGCGCGTGTCCAGCGCGGGTCGCCCTCCAGGGCCTTCAGCCCCGACACCCGCACCACGGGCGCGGCGTCGCCGCCGTAGCCGTGCTCGGTGAGCAGGTCGCGGACCTCCAGTTCGACCAGGTCGATGAGCTCCTCGTCGCCCGCGTCGGCCTTGTTGAGCGCGACGACGATGTGGTCCACCCCCACCTGCCGGGCCAGCAGGACGTGTTCGGCGGTCTGCGGCATGATCCCGTCGAGCGCGGAGACCACGAGGATCGCCCCGTCGAGCTGCGCCGCGCCGGTGACCATGTTCTTCACGTAGTCGGCGTGGCCCGGCATGTCGACGTGCGCGTAGTGCCGGGTGTCGGTCTCGTACTCGACGTGCGCGATGTTGATGGTGATCCCGCGCGCGGCCTCCTCCGGGGCCCGGTCGATGCGGTCGAACGGGACGAAGGAGCCGGTTCCGCGGTCGGCGAGAACCTTGGTGATGGCGGCGGTCAGGGTGGTCTTGCCGTGGTCGACATGACCCATGGTGCCGATGTTGAGATGCGGCTTGGTCCGCACGTAAGCGGTCTTGGGCATGGCTGTACCTCGAAGCGTGTCCGTAGGAAGGGGGACCCCGAGGAACGTGCCGACCCTCCCCCTGGGGGGTCCGCCGGACAGTCCGGGGAGGGTCAGCTTCGGGCGCCGTCGACAGCGGCCGCGAGGATCGGGACGGCAGCCTTCGGCGCATCCGCGACCGCGGATGCTGCGAGGAGGAAGGCCTGCCGGAACATGGGGCCGATCCTCGCGGACGGTTCGTCACGTGTCGAACGGTTTTCGTCGGACCGGGAAGCGGCCCGACGACCGCACGCGGCCCCGCGCGGCGGCCGTGAGAACCGCTCAGGGCAGGTCGGCGGCCGCGTCGAGGTTCTTCAGGGCCTCACGCACCGTCAGCGGCGCGAACCGGCCCCGCTCACGGACCAGGAAGGCGCGCACGGCCTCCGGGTCGGTCTTGGCGTACTCGCGCAGGCACCAGCCGATGGCCTTGCGGACGAAGAAGTGGGGGTGGCCGGACTGGCGCAGGCAGTACGAGAACAGCCGCTCGGCGTCGGTGCGCTCCTTGTGGCGCAGCTGGTGCAGCAGGGCGGCACGGACGACCCACAGGTCCTCGTCGACGATCCAGTCGTCCATGTCGGCGGTGAGGCCGGGGTCGGCGGCGACGAGGGCGCCGACCACGTGCGCGGCGAGCAGATCGACCGTGTCCCACCAGGAGGTGGTGGTGACGAGCCGGCGGGCCACGGGCAGGAACGCCGACGACAGGCGTCCCGCGTGACGGCGCAGGTAGTCCACGGCGAAGTAGTGGTACTCGCGGTGCGGCAGGGCCCAGCAGCGCAGCGCGATGGCGGTGCAGTCGGCCTCGGCGGGCCGTGGCGTGCCGGCGAGGACGGCGCGGGACAGGGCCCGGCGGTCGGGGGTGGGCAGTCCGAGGAAGGGGGCCACGTCCTTCATGTACGCGCGCATGGCCGCCGCCCGGCCGGGGTCGGCCGCACCGCCGTACACGGCCGTCAGCCGCTCCAGCACGCTGTCCGCGAGAGCGCTGTGCGGCGCGGCGATCGGGCCCCCGCCTGTGACGGTCATGGGACGAACCATACGGCGATCACACACGATCGTCCGTTAGTGTCACGGGATGCTCGATGCCACCACCCGCTCTGGGGGCACCGCCACGGCCTCTCCCCGGGCCACCGGCACGGACTTCGTCGTTCCGTTGCTCGCGCCTGCTCCCCTGCCCGTCATCGCGACCGTCACCGCGCCGGCCTCGTCCTCGGCTGCCGCTCCCCGCGGCCTCGCCGCGCGCTGCGGCAGAGTGCTCCTGTCTCCCTGGTCCCGTCTGGCGCTGCTGGTCGTGCTGCTGGCGGCGGCCGCGGCGAGCGTGCTGCTCTTCGAGCCGCAGAAGCTCCTCGCGGGCGGCTGGCCGCCCCAGTTGGGCGGCGCGTCGGCGGCCGCCCTCTTCGCGATGGCGTACGGGCTGTGCACGGTGGCGTTCGTGCCGAGACCGCTGCTGAACCTGGCCGCCGGCGCGCTGTTCGGCTCGCAGTGGGGCGCCGGCGCGGCTCTGGCGGGCACGGTGCTGGGGGCCGGGATCGCCTTCGGGCTGGGCCGCGTCCTGGGGCAGGACGCGCTGCGGCCCCTCCTGCGCGGCCGGCTGCTCAAGGCGGCGGACGGCCAGCTCAGCCGGCACGGTCTGCGTTCGATGCTGGCGGCCCGGCTGTTCCCGGGGGTGCCGTTCTGGGCCGCGAACTACTGTGCCGCGGTCTCGCGGATGACCTGGTCGTCCTTCCTGGTGGCGACCGCGCTGGGCTCGATCCCGAACACCGCCGCCTATGTCGTCGCCGGGGCCCGGGCCTCATCCCCGACCTCGCCGGCCTTCCTGATCGCGATGGTCTGCATCGCCCTGCCGGCGCTGGTCGGCGCGGCGGTGGCCTGGCGCAAACGCCACCACCTGCGCCGTCCGTAGACCGCCCCTCCTCCGGCCCGTCAGGAGCTGAGGGCCCTCGGGCCGGGACGGAGGAGGGGCGGAAGCGGGGGCCGGACGCCGGGGCCGCGGCGGCCCGCCGCTACACGGACTCGAGCACCATCGCGTTGGCGAGCCCGCCGGCCTCGCACATGGTCTGCAGGGCGTAGCGGGCGCCGCGGGCCCGCATCGCGTGGACCAGCGTCGTCGTGAGCCGGGTGCCGCTCGCGCCGAGGGGGTGTCCGAGCGCGATCGCGCCGCCGTGCACGTTGACCTTGGCGAGGTCCGCCCCGGTCTCCTGCCGCCAGGCCAGAACGACGCTGGCGAAGGCCTCGTTGACCTCGAAGAGGTCGATGTCGTCGAGCCGCAGACCCGCCCTGCGCAGCACCTTCTCGGTCGCCGGGACGACGCCGGTCAGCATCAGCAGCGGGTCCGAGCCGGTGACGGCGAAGCTGTGCAGCCGGGCGAGCGGGCGCAGACCGAGGCGGGCCGCGTTCTCACCGGAGGTGATCAGAACGGCGGACGCGCCGTCGTTGACGGGGCTGGAGTTGCCCGCGGTGACGTTCCACTCGATCTGCGGGAAGCGCTCGGCGAAGGCCGGGTCGTAGTAAGCGGGCTTGAGACCGGCGAGGATCTCGGGGGTGCTGCCGGGCCGTACGCACTCGTCGCGCGAGACGCCGTCCAGCGGGGCGACCTCGGCGTCGAAGAGCCCCTGCTCCCACGCGGCGGCGGCCTTGCGGTGCGAGGAGACGGCGAAGGCGTCCATCTCCTCCCGGGTGAGGGACCACTTGGCGGCGATGAGCTCGGAGCTGACTCCCTGCGGGACGAGGCCTTCGGGGTAGCGCTCGGCGACGCCCGGCCCGAACGGGTCCGTGCCGGGCGGCACGTTGGACCACATCGGCACCCTGCTCATCGACTCGACGCCGCAGGCCACGACGAGGTCGTACGCGCCGGACATCACGCCCTGGGCCGCGAAGTGCACCGCCTGCTGGGAGGAGCCGCACTGCCGGTCGACGGTGGTCGCGGGGACGGTCTCCGGGAAGCCCGCCGAGAGCAGCGCGTAACGGGTGGTGTTCATGGCCTGCTCGCCGACCTGGTCGACGGCCCCGCCGATCACGTCGTCGATCAGCGCGGGCTCGACGCCGGAGCGCTCGACGAGGGTGCGCAGGGTGTGCGCGAGGAGCTCCACCGGGTGGACGTGGGCGAGGGAGCCGTTGGGCTTGCCCCTGCCGATGGGAGTGCGTACGGCTTCGACGATGACTGCGTCACGCATGTGCGGGCCTCCATGACGAGCGACGTGCGACGAGCACGGACGGGGCGGGCCGGAGCGGCCGGGACGGACGGGACGGCCGCGTCGACTACCGGTGAGTAGGAAATCCGGACCCACCATAGCCCGGCGAGTTTGGAACACCAACTGACCCGGGTTCGCTTTTCCAACCGTCCCCTAGACTGGCGTCATGGCCGCCCCCAAGAATCCGCGCCCCTGCTCGATCGCGGACGCCCTCGCCGTCGTCGGCGAGAAGTACTCCCTGCTCGTCCTGAGGGAGGTGTGCCTGGGCAACGGCCGCTTCGACCAGCTGGTGCGCAACATCGGCGCCCCGCGCGACGTGCTGACCACCCGGCTGCGCCGACTCGTCGACGCCGGCATCCTGACCAGGACCGCCTACAGCGACCGCCCGCAGCGCTTCGAGTACCGGCCCACGCGGGCGGGGCTCGAACTGGAGCCGCTGCTGATGACGCTCATGGCGTGGGGCGACCGCCACCTCCGCCAGGGAGACGACCGCCCGATGGTGCTCGAGCACGTCTGCGGCAACGAGCTGGTCCCGGTGGTCACCTGCTCGTCGTGCGGCGACCCGGTGGGTCACGACGACGTGAGCGCCCATCCGCAGACGCCGGGGTGGACGGTGGCGGGCCCTTCGGTCGCCTAGCGTCGCTGCGCCCTCACGCCTCCAGTTTCCGGATCTGCGCCGAGACCAGGGCCCCGGGGACCTCCGCGGGCGCGCCCGTGCCGCTCGCCGTGCAGAACAGGACCACCGTGGCGCCGCTGCGCACGACCACGAACGCGTCCGGGCTGTCGCGCTCGGTGTGCAGTGCGAAGGCGACGGCCTCGTCGCCCGCGTCCGGCGCGGTGGCGGCCGCGGCGGTGGTGCGGGCGGGCACCCCGCCCTCGTAGGCCGTGCACTTCTTCAGGGCAGTGCGCAGACCGTCGAGGACGCCCTCGGCGTCGGACCGGTCATAGGCCATGAGGCCGATGGTGGTGGCCGCTCCGGCCCCGGGGCCGGAGCCCGAGAAGGCGAGGCGTCCCTGGAACGCCCGGGGCGCCGGATCGGGAACGGCCGTGCGCATGTTCTCCAACGGCTGGCACGCCGCGGGCCGCGCGGTCGAGTCGCCGTGGGGCTTCACGGGGTAGTCGGTGATCTGGTAGCCGTCCACGTCGCCGGCCGTCAGCGCCACGGACTCCAGCTGAGCCGCTCCGAGCGGTTGTGAGGGACCCTTGCGTCCCGCGGCCGGAGCCGAACCCGGCACGGAGCCCGCCCCCGCGGCCGCGGCGCCGGAGTCCTTCTCTCCCGAACCGCCCCCGCCGCTGCACCCGGCCACCAGAACCGCCGTGCACAGCGCCGCCGCCGTCACCCTGATACGCACGTGCTGACTCCCCGCTCTCGACATCGGTCGATTGGATCAGCCGACGGCACGGGCCGCAGAGATTTCGCCGGAACTACGACGACCGACCCGGCCGACGATGATGAACCGGGCCCAGGTTCACGCGTACACGTCCAACCGCCCGCACATGCCGAACCTCCCGCGCGCGGACGGTTCCTCGGCCCGCACGACGGCCTCGGCGAGGTGGGAGACGTCCCCCTCCGCGAGCCGGTCGAGCTGGTCCCCCGTGGCCTCCGCGGCCGCCCGCGCCCCGTGCGTCCAGCGCTCACGCCACTCGGCGAGCCGGGGCCGGACGAGCGCGGCGGCGGCCCGGTGGAAGGCGGCCAGGGCCGCCCCGGGGTCCGGTGCCTCGCGCAGCGCCAGATAGCCCTCCAGCGCGAGGTCGCGCCGGGCGCGGGCGATACGGGCCTGCTCCTCGCGCGGGGCGTCGGCGGGGATCGCGGTCGCGGCGGCGTACGTCACGGGGTCGGCGAGGTGCTCCGGCGGCAGCGTGAGCACCGCGTCGCCCGCCTCGGGCAGCCCGCCGTTCTGCATCAGGACGGTGATGCGCAGACCGTCCTCGTCGACCAGCCGGTGGATCGTGCCCGGCGTGAACCAGGCGACGGTGCCGGGCCTCAGGGGCGTCACCCGGTGGCCGGAGACCGTGAGGGTCTGCACCGCCCCGCGTCCGTGGGTGACGACGTACCCCTCCGAACAGGCCAGGTGCACATGGGGGGTTCCACCGCGCAGACCGTCGGCGGCGGGCCAGTCGTAGACGCACAGGTGCGAGACGGCGACCCCGCCGGGCAGTCCGTCGTACGTGCTCACCACGGGTGCGTGCGCAGGTACTCGGCGATCTTCTCGCGCTCCCACGCGCCGTCGGCCACCACCACCCGGTAGCGGCGGGTCAGCGTGTCGCCCGGCGCCAGCTCCAGTTCGTCGAAGAAGGCCCAGGACGGGGCGATGCCCGCGAAGGGCTCGTTGCGGACGAACCAGTGGGCGGGGTGGGCCCCCCGCGCGCCGGCGTGGTCGTTCCCGGGAGCGTGCTCGAAGACGACGGTGGCGTGACCGTCGGCGCCGTCGTGCTCTCCGCCGAGGGCGAGCCACGGGCTCTGCGAGGCCATCAGCCCGGGCCCCTCGCCGTCCGGGCCGATGATCCGGCCGTCCCGGAAGGCGCGCGGGCCCCGCCAGAACAGGCCCGTGTAGCCGGCCATCTCCCGGCCGGAGGTGGTCGGACTGCCGAAGCGCAGCGGCTCGTCACGGCGGTTGGTGACGGCGCTGGTCCAGGTCAGCGCCCAGGAACCGGAGTCGGGCTCGACGTCGTGCACCTCGATGCGGCGCGCCTCCTGCGCCCACAGCTCGCCGTCGGCCGGATGCCAGGTCAGCCGTTCGGCGATGACGGCGCGGCCCCCGTCCGCCGCGATCTCGTCGAAGCCGGCGTGCGCCATCGAGCCGACCCGCTCGGGCAGTTCCAGGTAACCCTCGCCGTGGACGTACGAGTTGCCGCCCCACAGGTTGGCGCCGGAGAGGTGCGAGGCGGTGAGCGACAGCCCCTTGTGCCAGCGGTGGTCGTTGGGGCGGTAGTCGGTGACGACGTCCCCGGCGAGGGTCCGCAGCGGGTGGATGTACGGCTTGGGCGCCTCCCAGGCCGCCTCGGGCCGGTAGACGTAGGCGAGCAGTTCGACGCCGGTGGCCGGGTCGGTCACCGTGACGCGGTCGCCGTGGGCGTGCACCAGACGCAGCTCCGCGGTCATGCGGGCACCTCCACGGACGCCGTCGCCGGCGCCCAGCCCGGGGCGCCGCCGTGCAGGACCGTGTAGTAGGGGTCGCCGGGACCGATCTCGCCCCGCCGCACCGTCGTGTCCGTGAACGCCGACTTGTACAGCGCGGTGATCAGCTCCAGGCTGGTGCGTCCGTCCGCGCCGCTGCTGCGCGGTCGCCGGCCCGCGCGCATGCAGGCGACCAGCTCGCGCAGCTGGGCCAGGTGCGAACTGGGCACGTCCGCGCCGAAGTCGCGCCAGCCGGCCGCCTCGTCGCCCGGGACGTCCGGCGCGGGGGTGAGCCGCCAGTCGGCGTTGGAATGGCCGTAGAGATGGGTGAGCTCGACGGTGGCGCGCTCGCAGTCGACGCGGATGCGGCTGACCTCGTCGGGGCTCAGGACGCTGTTGACGACCGTGGCCAGGGCGCCGCTCTCGAAGCGCAGCAGCGCCGTGGACACGTCCTCCGTCTCCACGTCGTGCACGAGCCGGCCGGCCATGGCGCGCACCTCGCTCCACGGACCGAGCAGGTCGAGCAGCAGGTCCATCTGGTGGATGCCGTGGCCCATCGCCGGGCCGCCGCCCTCGGTCCGCCAGCGACCGCGCCAGGGCACGGCGTAGTAGGCGGTGTCGCGGTACCAGGTGGTCTGGCAGTGGGCGACGAGCGGCCGGCCGAGGGCCTGCTCGGCGAGCAGCCGGCGTACGTGCCGGGCTCCCGACCCGAAGCGGTGCTGGAAGACGATCGAGGAGAAGGGGCCGTTCGGCGTCCCCTCCTCGGCCGCCACGGCGTCGTAGTCGGCCAGGGTCGGCACGGGCGGCTTCTCGCACCACACCCAGGCGCCGGCCCGCAGCGCGGCCACACTCTGCTCGCGGTGCAGCGTGGGCGGGGTGCAGACGGTCACCAGGTCGGGGCGCTGCTCCGCCAGCATCCGGTCCAGGTCGGTGTAGGCGTGCGGCACGCCGCCTTCCGCGCAGAACGCCCGGACGGCGTTGGCATCGATGTCAACGGCCGCCACGACCTCGGTCTCGCCCTCGCCGGCGAGCTGCTGGAGCGCGGGCAGATGGGAGCCGCGGGCGATGGCGCCCGCGCCGACGACGGCGGCCCGGATCCGGCGGCCGCCGAGCGGACCGGGCGGCGGAGTGGTGGGGGACATGGGCGTGATCAGCACTCCTCCGACGAACGGCCGTGGACCGGGCGGATCCGGCAAGCGGGCGGGAGGCACACGGCACGGGTGCGGTACCTGTGCACAGCAAGCGCTTTCCCGTCGGCAGCAACGTATGCGGCGGCCGGGCGGCCGGTCAACCGTCCGGACACCCCGGCGTGCGGCTCCGCGACGCCTCCTGTCGGTCATCAGGACGCGCCCGCGCGCGGCTCGGGACCACGGCCGGGCAAGCGTCCGAACGCCCTGCCGCGCGGCTCGGGACCGCGCGCGTGCCGCCGTCCGCAAAACCCCTGTGCTGGACCTGACACACGAGACCGCTACCCTTTCTTTGCACACCCTTGATCATTGGGCGCGGCCGCCCGCCGTCGCCGTCGCGCCCTTCTCCGATCGGCACTTGGACTCCGTAACCCCATGTCTTGGTTTGAATCCCTCGTCCTCGGACTCGTCCAGGGGCTGACCGAGTTCCTCCCCGTGTCCTCCAGCGCGCATCTGCGGCTGACCGCGGCGTTCTCCGGCTGGAAGGACCCCGGCGCGGCCTTCACGGCGATCACCCAGATCGGCACGGAGGCGGCGGTGCTGATCTACTTCCGCAAGGACATCGGGCGGATCATCGCGGCATGGAGCCGGTCGCTGTTCGACAAGACGATGCGCAAGGACCACGACGCCCAGATGGGCTGGCTGGTGATCGTCGGCTCGATCCCGATCGGGCTGCTGGGCGTGACCCTGAAGGACCAGATCGAGGGCCCCTTCCGGGACCTGCGCATCACGGCCACGATGCTCGTCGTCGTCGGCGTCGTGATCGGCGTCGCCGACCGGCTCGCGGCCCGTGACGAGACGGGCGGCAAGCACCGCGCGCCCAAGCAGCGCAAGACGCTGGAGAACCTGGGCGTCAAGGACGGCCTCGTCTTCGGCCTCTGCCAGGCCTGCGCGCTCATCCCCGGTGTCTCGCGCTCCGGCGCGACCATCAGCGGCGGTCTGTTCATGGGCTACAAGCGCGAGGCCGCGGCCCGTTACTCGTTCCTGTTGGCCATCCCGGCCGTGCTGGCCTCCGGGGTCTTCGAGACGAAGGACGCCCTGGAGGGCGGTCATGTGGCGTGGGGGCCCACGCTGTTCGCGACGGTGATCGCCTTCGCGTCGGGCTACGCCGTCATCGCCTGGTTCATGAAGTTCATCAGCACCAAGTCCTTCATGCCGTTCGTCTACTACCGCGTCGTCCTCGGCATCGTGATCATCGCCCTGGTCACGACGGGCGCGCTGAGCCCGCACGCGGCGGAGTCGGCCGGCTGAGCCCGCATGCGGCGGAGTAGGCCGGCTGAGCCCGCTGCGGCGACGCCCCCACGGCCGCCCGCCCGGCGACGGATCCGGTCCGGTCGAACCCAACACGTCTTCGCCGACGCGCAGTTGACCGGCCGGCTGATCGATCAACCGTGACCAACCCCATAGCCTCGCGCGTAGCCGTCCGGTAGCGCAGTGTCAGTGCTTGCGCCTACGCTTGGCGCATGTCCCCCCACTCAGTCGCCTCTGGTTCCGTGCGGTCCGCTGCCGAGTTGAACGAGCGGATCCGCGCCCTCTGGCTGCGCGCGGGCGGGTCGCTGTCGGCCCAGGAGCGCGCCGAGTACGAACTGCTGGTGGTGGAGTGGGCCGCGGCGATCCGCGGCGAGGTGGTCGCGGCAGCCTGATGCCGGCGCCGAGGCGTCGAAATCCGTTTCCCGCCGCACGGAAGTCGCCCTAGCGTGGCGCGATGACTGTTCAGGTGATCGTTCTCAACGGTGGTTCGAGTTCGGGGAAGTCCGGGATCGTGCGATGCCTGCAGGCGGTCCTGCCGGACTCCTGGCTGGCCCTCGGGGTCGACTCGTTCGTCGACGCCCTGCCCGCGAGGATGCGGGGATCCGACGCGGGGATCGCCTTCCCGGCGGACGGCGGCGTGAGCGTCGGCCAGGAGTTCCGGGCGCTGGACGCGGCCTGGGCGCAGGGCGTCGCCGCGATGGCCCGGGCCGGCGCGCGGATCGTCGTCGACGACGTGTTCCTGGGCGGAGCGGCCTCCCAGCAGCGGTGGCGCGAGGCGCTGCACGGGCTCCCCGTGCTGTGGGTCGGCGTCCGGTGCGAGGAAGCGGTCGCGGCGGCCCGGGAGACCGCCCGCGGTGACCGGACCCCGGGGATGGCGGCCGCGCAGGCGCACGCGGTGCACGAGGGAGTCGTCTACGACCTGGAGGTGGACACCGCGCGCACCGAGGCACTGGCGTGCGCGCGGACCATCGCCGCCCACCTCGGGCGATCGCCGGTCCGGCCCGCTCCGCCGGGGACCGAACGGCGGCAGCACGAGGGTCCCGACCGCCCGTCCGGCCGATGAACCGCGCCCCTTTTCCCCGCCCGGGTCGCCGATCGCCGCAAAGAGCTTGGCTGTGCACCCGCCATGCCCAACACTCGGGCCATGACGCAGCGTGTGGAGCTCGCCGCCGTGATGGACCGGCTGGCCGTCGACGGACTGATCACCGACTACGCCGTGGCGGTGGACGACGGGGACTGGACGGCGTACCGGCAACTGTTCACGGCCGACGGGCGCGCGGACTACCGGTCCGCCGGCGGCATCGAGGGCGAGGCGGTGAGCGTCGCCTCCTGGCTCGCGGACACCATGCGGTCGTTCGCGATGCGGCAGCACCTCATCGTCAACCGCCGGGTGCGGTTCGGGGTCCTGGATCAGGACACGGGCGACACCGCGCAGGTGCAGGCCGACTACGTCAACCCCATGCGGCTCGTCGGCGAGCGGGACGGCGGCCCGGCCGAGGCGCCCGACTTCGTCTGCGGCGGCCGGTACTCCTTCGGCCTGCTGCGGACGCCGGACGGCTGGCGGGTGCGCGAGGTGGTGGTGCGGGAGAAGTGGCGGCGGCTGCCCGGCTGACGGCGGCCGGCCGACGGGCGGAGTGCTCCCGGCCGGCCGCGTCCCGCGGCCGACGCGGACACCGCTCGAAGCCGGACGGAGAACACACCCTGTCGGACATCGTCCGCGGCGCGCACACTGAAGCGACCCGACCCGGGTAGGGAGGTGTCGTATGAAGAGATGCGGACACTGGCTCACCTCCCCCTGGCGGCGTACGACCGTCGCGGCTCTCGCGGGCGCGCTGCCCGTGCTCGCGTTCCCGGCGCCCGCCCTGTGGTGGTGGGCCTACGTGGCGCTCGTCCCCTGGATCCTGCTGGCCCGTTCCGCGCCCACGGGGCGGCGGGCCGCGTACGACGGCTGGGGCGGCGGGTTCGGCTTCATGCTGGCCATGCACCACTGGCTGCTGCCGGACCTGCACGTGTTCACCCTCGTGCTGGCCGCGCTGCTCGGCGGACTGTGGGCGCCGTGGGCGTGGCTGGTGCGCCGGTTCCTCGCCGAGGCCGAGGCTCCCACCCGCAGGCGGGTCCTCGCCGCGCTGCTGGTCCTGCCCTCGGCCTGGCTGGCCGTCGAGCTCGTCCGCTCATGGCAGGGGCTGGGCGGGCCGTGGGGCGTACTGGGGGCCAGCCAGTGGCAGGTGGGGCCCGCGCTGCGGCTCGCCTCCGTCGGCGGGGTGTGGCTGCTGAGCTTCCTGGTGGTGGCGGTCAACGTGGCCGCCGCCGTCCTGGTCGCGCTCCCCGCCTCCCGGGCGCCGGCCGTGGCCGGGCTGGTCGCCACCGCCGCCACCGCTTCGGCCGCGTGGGCGTGGGCGCCGCGTCCCGACGCCGACGGGGAGACCCGCGTCGCCGTCGTCCAGCCGGGCGTGATCGACGGACCCGACCTGCGCTTCGACCGCGAGGAGGAGCTGACCCGCCGCCTGGTCGGGCAGGACGTCGATCTGGTCGTCTGGGGCGAGAGCAGCGTCGGATACGACCTCGCCGAGCGTCCCGATCTGGCCAGGCGCATCGCCGAGCTGGTCCGGGCGACCGGCGCGGACATCCTCGTCAACGTCGACGCCCGCCGCTCCGACCGGCCCGGCATCTACAAGAGCTCGATTCTCGTGGGCGCGGGCGGCCCGACCGGCGACCGGTACGACAAGATGCGGCTGGTGCCGTTCGGCGAGTACATACCGGCCCGTTCGCTGCTCGGCTGGGCCACCTCGGTGGGCCGGGCGGCCGGCGAGGACCGGCGGCGCGGCACGGAACAGGTCCTGATGGACGCCGGTCACGGTGTGCGGTTCGGGCCGATGGTGTGCTTCGAGACGGCGTTCCCGGACATGAGCCGGCATCTCGTCGAGGACGGTGCGGCCTTGCTGGTCGGTCAGTCGTCGACGTCGTCGTTCCAGCGCAGCTGGGCGCCCGCGCAGCACGCCTCGCTGGGGGCCCTGCGCGCCGCGGAGACCGGCCGGCCCTTCGTCCACGCCACGCTGACCGGCGATTCCGCCGTGTACGACGCGAGCGGCCGACGGCTGGGCTCGTGGCTGGGCCCGGACGCGAGCACGGCCGCCGTCTACGACGTGCCGCTGGCCGACGGCGTCACCCCGTACGTCCGCTACGGCGACTGGGCCGTCCACGGGGCCCTGCTGGTGCTCGTGGCGTTCGGGCTCACCGAGGGCGGGCGGGCGGTCAGGCTGCGGCGGACCGCTCCAGCACCGCTCGGACCACCCGCTCGCACAGTTCGTGAGTCGCCAGCGCGTCCCGGGCGCTGAGCACCTTTCCCGCGCGCACGGCGTCGAGGAAGGCGAGCACCGCCTGCTCGATGCCGCGCTGCCGGGCCACCGGCACCCAGTCTCCGCGCCGCCGCACCGTCGGCTGCCCCTTGTGGTCGACGACCTCGGCCAGGTTGATCACCTGGCGCTTGGTGTCCTGCCCGGACACCTCCAGGATCTCCTCGTTCGAACCGCTGAGCCGGTTCATCACACCGAGGGCGGTGAACCCGTCGCCGGCGAGCTGGAGGACCACGTGGTGCAGCAGACCGTCCGCGACGCGGGCGCGGACGGTCACGTCGTCCACCTGGCCGGGTGCCAGGAAGCGCAGCGTGTCGACGACGTGGATGAAGTCGTCGAGGATCATCGTGCGCGGTTCCTCGGGCAGCCCGACCCGGTTCTTCTGCAGGAGGATCAGCTCGCGCGGATGGTCGGCGCACTGCGCGTAGCCGGGCGCCAGACGCCGGTTGAAGCCCACGGCGAGGGTCGTGTTCCGGGCCTCAGCGAGCGTCACCAGCCGCTCGGAGTCGGCGAGCTCGTAGGCGAGGGGCTTGTCCACGTACGTCGGGACGCCCGCCTCCAGCAGCCGGGTGACGATCTCGGGGTGGACGCCGGTGGGGGCGTGCACGAAGGCCGCGTCCACACCGGCGGCGAGGAGTGCGTCGAGGTCGCGGTGGCGTTGTTCGCGGGGCAGCCGAAGGGCGTCGGCGACCCGGTCGAGGGTGGCCGGGGTGCGCGTCTGCAGGTGGAGCTCGATCCCGGGCAGCGCGCCCAGCACGGGCAGATACGCCTTCTGCGCGATGTCGCCGAGTCCGATGCAGCCGACCTTCACGGGCGCTCCCTCACTGCTTGCCTGCCTGTCCCGCAGCATACGGCCCCGCCCGGACCGGGCCGCGGGCGGTGGTCCGCGTGACCCGTCGGCGGAAAATCCGTGGTGAGCGGGGCCTTCACAGGACACCATGCGGAGATGACCACACCGCGCACCGGACCCGCCCTGAACGCCGACGAACGCACGATGCTGGAAGGCTGGCTGGACTACCACCGGCAGACCCTGGCGCAGAAGTGCGAAGGCCTCACCGACGCCCAGCTGCGCACCGCCTCGGTGCCGCCGTCCGAACTGTCCCTGATGGGACTGGTGAGGCACATGGCGGACGTAGAGCGCAGCTGGTTCCGCAGGGTGCTCGTGGACGACGGCGCCGGGCCACTGCATTACAGCGACGCGGACCCGGACGGCGAGTTCCACCTCACCGAGGCGGACACCTGGGCCCGGTCGCACGCCACGTGGCAGGCCGAGATCGAGGCCGCCCGGCGCTGCGCGGCCGACTTCGCCCTGGACGACCTCTCGCGCGGCCGCAGCAGGTTCACCGACCAGCCGTTCAGCCTGCGCTGGATCTACACCCACATGATCGAGGAGTACGCCCGCCACAACGGCCACGCCGACCTCATCCGCGAACGGATCGACGGCGTCACCGGGGACTGACCGAGGACAGCGACCGCAGGCGTCGAGGACCCTCAAGGGCGCGCCGGGGCGCGCGCGGCGGGGCCCGCGTTCGGAGTGGCGTCAGCGCGGGCGGGCTCGCGCCCCCCTTGAGGAGTACGGGATCAACCCGTGCGGGGCAACCTCCGCTCGTGCGCTGTTGCGCGGGCGGCCGAAACCGCCAGAGTGGCGCGGGTGCATCGAACGACGACTACCGCGACGCTCCTGGTCACCGTGGCCCTCTCGGCCCTGTCCGGCTGCGTGACCGTCCATCGTCCGCCCGTGCCCGGTCCGGCCGCGGCGCCCGCCGAGCCGTCCGTGCCGCGGCCCGACGGGCGGGCCACGGCGCAGATCGTGCAGGCGCCGGTCCAGGAGGCGCTGGAGATGGCCGAGCCGTCCCGGAAGCGGGAGCGGCAGAAGGCGGCGCAGCGGCGGCGGGCGGCCGAGGAGCCGTCGGCCGGGCAGCCGCCGTCGTCCGGTGCGACGCCGCAGGCCCGGCCGCCCCACCCGCAGCCGCGGCGGCGCGCACAGCCGCGCGTGGACCTCCGGGACGTGGAGCACGCGGTGCGCGGCACCGCCGACGTGTGCGCCCTGGGCAGGAAGTACGGCGGGTGGCAGCGGGACAGCTCGGAGGCGGAGATCTGCGAACGGGCCTACGGACGCTGATCGCCATCCGGGCCGCATCGGACGCCGGCCCGTCGCCGCCCGCTCTCATCGCCCCCGTCCCCACTCCCCCTCCCCGAGCCGCAGCTCCATCCTGCTGATCGCCGCCCGCACCCCGTCCCCGTAGCTGTCGTCGCCCAGTGCGGCGGCCGCCCTGCGGGCCCGGCGCACATGGGTGCGGGCGGCGTCGGCGCGGCCGAGTTTCACGTAGTCCGCCGCCAGGTTGAGGTGGAGGGACGGGTAGAGCGCCCTCGCCTCGGGCGACCCCTGGTCCTGGGCGGCCCCCTGAGGCTCCTCGCCCGGCCGCCGCCGCTCCCCCGCCGAGCCGTCGTGCTCCTGCGCCGCCGTCAGCGCCCGCAGATCCCACGCCAGTTCGTCCGAGGGGTCGTCATGGGTGTCGGCGAGATAGTGGGCGAGGGTGCAGCGGTGCAGCGGGTCGCCCTCCTCGCCGATCTCCGTCCACAGGTCGAGGAGCCGGCGGCGGGCCTCCTCGCGGTCTCCTCCGTGGTGCAGCATCACGACCTGCCCGATCCGCGTCAGCAGGGTGTCCGGCGTCGTCCGCCCCTGTCGGTCCGCCACCCTCGGCCTCCTTGCGTCGTTGCGACGACGCTAACCGCAGGCGCGGGCGATCACGGGCAGGCGGCACCGGGCCGGTCCCCGCGGGGACCGGCCCGGCGGCAGGGCGCGACCGGGGCGGTCCGGGCCGGGACGGGACGGGACGGACGAGGTTCGGGCCGGGTCAGACCAGGTTCGGGACGGTCCAGTCGATCGGCTCGTGGCCCTGCTGCGCCACCGCCGCGTCGATCTGGGTGAAGGGGCGCGAGCCGAAGAACTTCTTCGCCGAGAGCGGCGAGGGGTGCGCGCCCTTGACCACGATGTGCCGCGTCTCGTCGATCAGCGGCAGCTTCTTCTGCGCGTAGTTGCCCCACAGCACGAAGACCGCCGGGTCGGGGCGGTCGGCCACCGCGCGGATCACCGCGTCGGTGAACTTCTCCCAGCCCTTGCCCTTGTGCGAGTTCGCCTCGCCGGATCGGACCGTGAGGACCGCGTTGAGCAGCAGGACTCCCTGCTGCGCCCACGGCATCAGGTAGCCGTTGTCCGGGATCGGCGTGCCCAGCTCGGCGTGCATCTCCTTGTAGATGTTGCGCAGGGACGGCGGGATCTTCACCCCGGGCCGCACCGAGAAGCACAGGCCGTGCCCCTGACCTTCGCCGTGGTAGGGGTCCTGTCCGAGGATCAGCACCTTCACCCGGTCGTACGGCGTCGCGTCGAGCGCGGCGAACACCTCCTCGCGCGGAGGGTAGACCGGGCCCCTCGCCCGCTCCTCCTCGACGAACTCCGTCAGCTCCTTGAAGTAGGGCTGCTGCAGTTCGTCGCCCAGAACCCCGCGCCAGGACTCGGGCAGCATGGCGATGTCGGTCACGTCAACGTCCTTCGTCGTGCGGTCGCTTCAGACTCCAGAACCTACAGGCGACCACTGACAACCCGTCCCGCGGACCGTGTCCGGGACCGTACCGGGGCCGGTCCCCCCGTCTGCCGGCTGGTCTTGCGCGAGCTACCAGCTGGTCTTCCGCGAGAGCTCCCACACCATCATGATCGTCGACGGGTCCAGGGAGCGTTCTCCGCCCGAGACGTCCTCGGACGAGGCGATGTACTGCTTGCCCTGCCACAGCGGCAGCAGCCGGGCGTCCCGGACGAGGATCTGCTGGGCCTCCTCGAAGTCCTGCGCCACCTCGGCGCGGTCGCTCTGCTGGCGGGAGTGGGGCAGCAGCACCTGCGTGATCTTCTTCGCCGGGTAGGGCGTGCCGAGCGCGTTCTGCTCGCCCACGAAGGGGGCGACGAAGTTGTCGGGGTCCGGGAAGTCGGGGGCCCAGCCGCGCCCGAACACCGGGTACTCGCCGTTCTGGTAGCCGACCACGTAGGAGTTCCAGGGGCGGCTCTTCAGCGTGACCGAGAACAGGCCGGACGCCTCCAGCTGGCGCTTGATCTCCTTGAACTCCAGCGCGGTGTCGGAGCCGTAGCGGTCGGTGGTGTACCAGAGGGTGAGCGGCACGGTCCCGGTGATGCCGCCCTCGGTGAGGATCCTGCGGGCCTTGGCGGTGTCGGGGTCGCCGAAGGAGTCGAAGAACCCGGTGGTGTGGCCGGTCAGCCCGGTCGGGACCATGGAGTACAGGGGGTCGACCGTGTCCTTGTACACCTTGTGGGCGATCGCGGCCCGGTCGATGACCTGGGCCACGGCCCGGCGCACGGGCAGCTTGTCCGACCAGGAGTCCTTGGGGTTGAAGACCAGGTAGTTGATGTTGGTGGCCGCGCCCTCGACGAGCTGCAGGCCCTCGTTGGCGGCGCCCTTGCCCTCCAGGTCGACGATGTCGTCCGAGGCCAGGCCCTGGTAGGTGATGTCGATGTCCTTGGCGCGCAGGGCCTTGACCATGGCGCTGGAGTCCTGGAAGTAGCGGATGGTCACCGCGTCGTTCTTGCGCTCGGCGAGGCCCTTGTAGCTGTCGTTGCGCACGAGCACGGACTGCTTGCCCTCTTCGTAGGACTGCAGCCGGTAGGGCCCGGAGCCGACGATGCCGTCGTCCTTGCGCAGGGACTTCGCGGGGTAGTCGTCGGGGTCGACGACCGACATGCCGGGGGTGGCGAGCACGAACGGGAAGGTGGCGTCGGCCTTGTTGAGCCGGAAGAGGATCTCGCGGTCGCCCTTCGCCTCGACGCTGTCCAGGCTGCCGAGCAGTCCGTTGGGGCCGGTGGGGGCGTTGATCGCCCGGATCCGGTCGATCGAGTACTTCACGGCCCGCGCGTCCAGGTTGTCGCCGTTGGAGAACTTGAGCCCGCTGCGCAGTTCGCACTTGTAGACGCGACTGGTGCTGTCCGTGAACTCGCAGGACTCGGCGGCGTCCGGCTGCGGGGCCGTCGTGCCGTTCGGGTAGCTAAGCAGCGTCTGGTAGATGTTGCGGAACAGCTCCCAGGAGCCGTCCCAGGCGGCCGCGGGGTCCAGCGTGCTGGGAGCACTGGTGGTACCCACGACGATCGGCCCGGCACCGTCGGAGCTCTCCTCCCCCAGGAGGCTGCACCCGGCCACCAGGGATATGGACACGATCGCCGCCATCTGCTGCAAGGATCGGTTCCGGTTGAACACGTGCACGCTCCTCGATCTGCCATGCCAAGGGTTGGCAGACCATACCGCAGCGCCACGCGGCCTGAACCCGCGCCTGTACAGCGTTCTTGATCACTCTCGGTATGACGACGTTGTCATCCCCGTACTCGAGGCGCGTATGTCCCGGTATACGACGACACGGGCGCCGTTTCCGTCGGAGAAACGGCGCCCGTGAACGCGGTCGTCGCGGTGCGTCCCGGGCCGGGGTACGGTCCGGGAGGGGCTCAGCCCACGCCCGCGTTGAGGAAGATGCCGCCGTCGACGACGAGCGTCTGGCCGGTGATCCAGTCCGACTGCTCCGAGGTCAGGAACGCGGCCGTGCCGCCGATGTCGGAGGGCACGCCCAGCCGGGCCAGGGGGTAGGCCGCCGCCGCTTCCTCCTCCCGGCCCTCGTACAGGGCCTGGGCGAACTTGGTCTTCACCACGGCCGGGGCGATCGCGTTGACCCGCACGCGCGGCGCGTACTCGTGCGCCAGCTGCACGGTGAGGTTGATCATCGCGGCCTTGCTGATGCCGTACGCGCCGATGAAGGGCGAGGCCGACAGGCCGGCGACGGAGGCGATGTTGACGATCGCGCCGCCGTTCTCCTTCTGCCAGGCGTGCCAGGTCCGCTGCGCGAAGCCGAGCGCGGAGACCACGTTGGTCTCGAAGACCTTGCGGGCGACGTTCAGGTCCAGGTCGGCGATCGGCCCGAACACCGGGTTCGTGCCGGCGTTGTTGACCAGGAAGTCGACGCGGCCGAAGGCCTCCATCGTGCGCGCCACGGCGGCGGCCTGGTGCTTCTCGTCGTGCGCCTTGCCGGCGACGCCGATGACCCGGTCGGCGCCGAGCTGCTCGACGGCCTCCTTGAGGGCGTCCTCGCCCCGGCCGGTGATGCAGACGCGGTCGCCGCGGGCGACGAGCGCCTCGGCGACGCCGTAGCCGATGCCCCGGCTGGCGCCCGTGACGAGGGCGACCTTGCCGGAGAGTTCGGGCAGTTCAGTCATGTTCGTGATCCCCAGGGTCCTTGGCAGCGGTTAGTCGAGCGGTCCGCCGGCGACGTACAGCACCTGGCCGGAGACAAAGCCGGCGGCCTCGTTCGTGAAGAAGGCGATCGCGTTGGCGATGTCGTCGGGCTCGCCGACGCGCGCGACCGGGATCTGGGTGGCGGCCGCCGCCTTGAACTCCTCGAAGCCCATGCCGACCCGGGCCGCGGTGGCGGCGGTCATGTCGGTGGCGATGAAGCCGGGGGCGACGGCGTTGGCGGTGATGCCGAACTTGCCGAGCTCGATGGCCAGGGTCTTGGTGAAGCCCTGCAGACCGGCCTTGGCGGCCGAGTAGTTGGCCTGGCCACGGTTGCCGAGCGCCGAGGAGGAGGACAGGTTGACGACGCGGCCGAAGCCGGCGTCGACCATGTGCTTCTGGACGGCCTTGGTCATGAGGAACGAGCCGCGCAGGTGCACGTTCAGGACGGTGTCCCAGTCGGCGGCGCTCATCTTGAACAGCAGGTTGTCGCGGAGCACGCCGGCGTTGTTGACGAGGATCGTCGGCGCGCCGAGCTCCTCGACGATCCGGGCGATCGCCGCCTCGACCTGGGTCTCGTCGGAGACGTCGGCGCCGATGGCGACGGCCCTGCCGCCGGCCGCGGTGATCTTCTCGACGGTGTCCTTGCAGGCGGCCTCGTCGAGGTCGACGACCGCGACCGCACGGCCCTCGGCCGCCAGTCGTACGGCGGTGGCCGCTCCGATGCCCCGCGCCGCGCCCGTGACTACGGCGACCCGCTGCTCAGTGGTGGACATTGCTGGTTCTCCTCGCCCTTGAGAAAGCCTGATGCGCCCGGGAGGCGCTGTTCCGCCCGGGTCGCTGGTGCGCCCGACTGGTGAGCGACCGCTTAGTACCTTCGGCAGACGTGACGCTAGAAGCCCTGGCACCCGGTGTCAACGCCATACGTCGCCGGTGTGATCCATTACCTCACCAGCAGCTGGAGCAGCCGGTCCGCCTCGCCCGCCGGATCAGCGGTGAGTCCGGTGTGCACGGGGCCGGGCTGGACGATCGTCGAGCGGGGCGCGATCAGCCACCGAAAGCGCCGTCCGGCGTCGTCGCGCGCCGCCTGACCGGCCAAGGCGCCGCCCGCGCACACTCCCTCGACGGCCCGCAGGGCGGCCCGCACCCCCGCCACGTCCGCCTCCGGGTCCAGCGCCAGCAGCTTCGCCTCGTCGAGGTGGGTGCGGGCGCCGACGTAGTCCTGGCCGCGGCAGTAGACCAGCACGCCCGCGTTGATGCACTCGCCGCGCTCGACGCGCGGGACGACGCGCAGCAGCGCGTACTCGAAGACGTCCCGGTCGCCGCCCTGACCCGGCCTGATGATGTGGCGGTCGTTCACTCGGTCCCCTTGATGCGGTCGTGGATGACGGCGGCGCGCGACAGGAGGGGCGCCGCGTAGGCCTGGCGGAGCGTGTCCGGAGCGTCGAAGCCCGGTTCGTCCGCCAGCCAGACGTCGGGGATCTCGGCGGTGACCTCGGCGAGCAGGTCGGCGGTGACCAGCGGGGCCAGCTCCGCCGCCGCGGCCGCGACGTCCGGCCCGAAGGGGGCGAGGACGTGGTCGGAGGCGTCGTAGGGGCGGGCCGCCGAGGTCTCGGCGGTGGGCCAGTTGTGCTGCCAGATCATGGTGGCGCCGTGGTCGACGAGCCACAGGTCGCCGTGGTGCATCAGGAGGTTGGGGTTGCGCCAGGAGCGGTCGACGTTGTTCACCAGCGCGTCGAACCAGACGACGCGGCCGGCCTCCTCCGGACTCACCGGGAAGGCGAGCGGGTCGAAGCCGAGGGCGCCGGAGAGGAAGTCCATGCCGAGGTTGGTCCCGCCGCTCGCCTTCAGCAACTCCTGTACCTGGACGTCGGGTTCGCCGAGTCCCAGCAGGACGTCGAGCTGCACGGCCGCCAGACGGGGCACCCGCAGGCCGAGCCGGCGGGCCAGCTCGCCGCAGACCACCTCCGCGACGAGCGTCTTGCGGCCCTGTCCGGCGCCGGTGAACTTCAGGACGTACAGGCCGAGGTCGTCCGCCTCGACCAGTCCCGGCAGGGATCCGCCCTCACGCAGGGGCGTGACATAACGGGTCGCTGTGACTTCCTTGAGCATCGCCCCAGGTTACTGGGCCTGCGGCGATGCGCGGCCGACAGCTCGGCGACAGCTGCGGCTTACGCCGTGCTCATGTCGAACCAGTCACCATCTCGGCACTGTCCGAACTCGGCGGGGGCGCTGAACAAGCCGCGCCCCCGGCTCGTACCTCACGGCAGATCCACACACCCCCCCTGGAAGGGAACCCCCCAGCATGACCAGCGCATCGATCAAGTCAACGTCGGGGCCCGCCCGCCGTACCGTCGTGGCTGCCGCCGGAGCCGCGGGGCTCTCCGTCGCGCTGACCGCGTGCGGAGGGTCCGACGACGACTCGTCGAGCTCGTCCTCGCCGGCCGGCGCCGCGGGTTCCACCGGATCCACCGCAGGCACGCCCGCGGCGAGCACGGGCGGCACGGGCGGCGGGGACAACGCGGCGGCGGGCGCGGCGCTCAGCAGGACGGCCGACATACCCGAGGGCGGCGGCAAGGTCTTCGGCGCGGAGAAGGTGGTCGTCACCCAGCCGACGGCCGGCACGTACAAGGCGTTCTCCGCGGTGTGCACCCACGCGGGCTGTGCGGTGAAGTCCATCAGCGACGGCGTGATCAACTGCCCCTGCCACAACAGCAACTTCTCGATCGCGGACGGCAGCGTGAAGAGCGGTCCCGCGCGCAAGCCCCTGCCCGAGGTGCCGATCAAGGTCAGCGGAGACTCGATCACTCTGGCCTGACCTCCGCTTCCGCCGGGGCGGTCCGCCGGAGGCTGCCGAGCACCTCGTCGGTGGTCGCGACCGTGGCGACCAGCGCGAGGGTGTGACGGATCATCGCGGACGCGTAGTCGGCGGGCACCCCCGCGACGGCGTCCGACGGCACGACGACCGTGTAGCCCCGGTTGACCGCGTCGAAGACGGTGTTGGGGATCGCGACGTTGGCCGACACCCCGGTCACGATCAGGGTGCGGCAGCCGAGGTTGCGCAGCAGGGCGTCGACGTCGGTGCCCTGGACGGGCGACAGCCCGTGCAGCCGCCGGACGACGAGGTCCTGCTCGGCGACCTCGATCGGCGGTGCGACGCGGGTCGCGTCGGTTCCGGCGAGCTGCTGGACGGGGAGTCGTTCGGCCGCGCGGAACAGCCGGGCGTTGCGGTTGGCGCCCCGGCCGTCGGGCCGGCGCTCGGCCACGGCGTGCACGACCTGGACGCGGTGCGCGTGGGCGGCCGCCACCAGCCGGGCGATGTTGACCAGGGCCCCCGACTCCCTTGCCTCATGGGCGAGTTGCGGGAGTGCGGCGGCCGTGCCGACGACGCCCTGCTGGCATTCCACCGTGATCAGGACGGTGCCGGCGAGGTCGAGAAGGGCGTCGAGCTCTCGGTGCGACGGCATGGGCTCCCCCTGACGTCGGTGTGGGGCGGGCGACACTAACCGCCATTGCGCGGAGAAGGAAGAAGACCCATCATTTTCTGACGGGGTATCAGAAAATCGGCACAGGACGACACAAGAGAAGAATGAGGGGGCCGCATGACCGTCACTCAGCGTCGGGGCCGGAAAATCATGATGACCTCGGGCGAGCTGGACGCGTTCCTCACCGTCCAGCGCACCTGCCGGGTCGCGACCGTGTCCACCGACGGCGCCCCGCACGTCAGCGCCCTGTGGTTCCTCTGGGACGGGAACGCGCTCTGGCTGTACTCGGTGGTGCGCAGCAAGCGCTGGACCGATCTGCGCCGCGATCCCCGGGTCGCGATCGTGATCGACACGGGCGAGGAGTACGACACGCTGCGCGGCGTCGAGCTGTCCGGCGCCGTGGAGTTCGTCGGCGAGATCCCGCGCACGGGTGAGCTGTGCGCCGAACTCGACGCGGTGGAGACCCTGTTCGCGCGCAAGAACTTCGGCCTCGACGCGATGCCGCACGACGGTCGGCACGCCTGGGTGCGGCTGAAGCCGGAGAAGGTCGTGTCCTGGGACTTCCGCAAGCTCGGCGGGGCGTGACGCCGACGACCCACCGCAGCCCGCCGCCCGGCCGGCCTCCTCGGCGCGCCCCTCAGCCCGCCGTGTCGTCGGCCGTCTCCCCCGCCGGCCGCCCCAGCGCCCGGCCCGCCGCCTCCAGCGCCTCGACGGCCGCCCGGATGGACGGGCGGCGGTCGGCGTCGGCCCGCCAGACCGCGTACACATGCCGGCGCACCCGCTGCTTCAACGGGACCGTGACGACCCCTTCCGGCACCGGATGACGTCCGAGCAGCGGCGCGATGCACACGCCCAGTCCGGCCGCCACCAGACCGAGTTGGGTGTGGGTCTCGGCCGCCCGGTGCCCGACGATCGGCTCGACGCCCCGTGAGCGCAGCGTGAACATCAGCCACTCGTGGCAGAACTCGCCCTCGCCCCACGTGATCCACTCGTCCTCGGCGAACTCCGCGAGGTCCACCTCGTCCCGGTGGGCGAGCCGGTGTCCGGCCGGCATCGCGACGTCGGCGGGATCGTCGAGGACGGGCGCCTTGACCAGGCCGTCCGGCACGGGCATCGGCTTGTTGTACCAGTCCAGGACGACGGCCAGGTCGAGATCGCCGCGCACGACGCCGGCGATGCCGCGCTCCGGCTCCAGCTCGGACGAGCGCAGCCGCAGCCCCGGATGCGCCTTGCGCAGCCCGGCGAGCACGACCGGGAACAGCCCACGCGCCGCGGTCGGGAACGCCGACAGCCGCAACTCCCCCGCCACCTGGCCGCGTTGCGCCTCCAGATCGGCCTGGGCCAGCTCGACCTGGGACAGGATCCGGGACGCGTGCTCGGCGAGCAGCCGCCCCGCGTCCGTCAGCCGCACCCCCCGTCCGTGCTTGGCGAGGAGCCGCTGGCCCACCTCCCGCTCCAGCTTCGCCATCTGCTGCGACACGGCCGACGTGGTGATGTGCAGGCCCAGGGCCGCTCCACTGACCGATCCGTGCCGGGCGAGGGCGCCGAGGGTGCGCAGGCGCTCCAGGTTCAACATGTAAGCAATGCTACGAGGTATTGCTCGATAATTCTCGATTGTGCTACGAGATCGTCTCCGTCATCGTTGAGCCATGACCTCGGCGACCGCACCCACTCCGACCCGCTCGCAGCATCCCCCCACCCGGCCCACGCCGGGCCCCACCACCCACCGACGCCGCACCCTCGACTGGCGCCTGCGCTTCGGCGCGCTGTCGCTGATCTGGGGCTTCAGCTTCCTGCTCATCAAGGTGGGCACCGGCGGCTACGCGCCCTTCCAGGTCACCTTCGGCAGGCTGGCGTTCGGGACGGCCGTGCTGGCGGTCGCGATGGCGGTGAAGCGCGAACGGCTCCCTCGCGGGGCCCGCACCTGGGCGCATCTGACCGTGTCCGCGTTCCTGCTCAACGCCCTGCCCTTCTCCCTCTTCGCCTACGCGGAGCTGACGATCCCGTCCACCCTGGCCGGCATCTGCAACGCGACCTCGCCGTTGTGGGGCATGGCCCTGTCGCTGGTCGCCCTCTCCGAGGACCGGCCGACCCGGCTGCGCGTCGCGGGTCTGGGCCTCGGGTTCCTGGGCGTGCTGACCGTGCTCGGCGCGTGGCAGGGCTTCCACGGCCTGGACGCCCGGGGAACGGCGCTGGCCCTGCTCGCCTCGCTCAGCTACCCGATCGGCTGGATCTATCTCCGCCGCACACTGGCGGCCACCGGCTCCTCCGCCCTGTCGATGACCGGCGCGCAGCTGTTCCTGGCGACCCTGCAACTCGCCGTGGTCACCCCCCTGTTCACCACGTTCCCGACCCGGTTCCCGCTGCTCCCCCTGCTCGCGACGGCGGCACTGGGAGCACTCGGCACGGGCCTGGCGCTGCTGATCCAGTACGGCCTGGTCACGGAGGTCGGTCCGACGACGGCCCAGATGGTCACCTACTTCATCCCGGTCATCGCGACGGCGGCGGGCGTCGCCCTGCTGGACGAGCCGTTGAGCTGGTCGACGCCGGCCGGAGCGGCGATCGTCCTGGCGGGTGCGGCGCTCACCCAGGTGCGGGGCCGGTCCTGACCGGTGCGCGGCGGCGCCCCTTCCGGGGGAGCCGCCGCGCACCGCCGGCCATCAGACGTATCCGCGCACGCCGCCCACCCGCACCGCGGCGGCGACCGCGTCCGCGAGCCCGTCGATCTCGTCCTGCGCCAGGGTGGACACGGTGATCCGGATCCCGGGCGGGGACTCGACGCGGAACCGCGCCCCGGGGGCCACCGCCCATCCCGCCTGCAGCAGCCGGGTGACGGCCCCCGTCTCGTCCGGCACGGGGACCCACACGTTCAGTCCGCTGCGCCCGTACGCCCGGACCCCGCGGGCGGCCAGCGCGGCGATCAGCGCGTCCCGCCGGCTTCCGTACGCCGACGCCACCGCCCGCGGGTCCACCGCGCCGTCGGCCCACAGCCGCAGCACGGCCCGCTGGGTGATCCGGCTGACCCAGCCGGGACCGAGCCGCTGCCGTCCGCTCACCCGGTCGAGGGTGACGTCGTCCCCGGCGAGGACGGCGAACCGCAGGTCCGGCCCGTAGGCCTTGGCCGCCGAGCGAACGAAGGCCCAGTGCCGGGTGACTCCCGCGAGGGGGTGCAGCGGCAGGTCGACGATCCGGTGACCGTGGTCGTCCTCGACGAGCAGGGTGTGCGGATGCTCCTCCAGCACGGCGCGCAGGGCACGCGCGCGGGGGGCGCTCACCGCCGCGCCGGTCGGGTTCTGCGCCCGGTCGGTGACGATCAGGGCGCGTGCCCCGGCCCCCAGCGCTCGGCGCACGTCCTGGGGCAGGGGGCCCTCGTCGTCCAGGCCGACCGGCACGGTGCGCAGCCCGAGGGCCGGCACCAGGTCGAGCAGGGAGCCCCAGCCGGGATCCTCGACGGCCACGACGTCGCCCGGCCGCAGATGCGCGGCGAGGACGCGTTCGATCGCGTCCAGCGAGCCGGAGGCGACCGCCACCGATCCGGCCGGCACGCCGTCCGCGTGCAGGTCGGCCCGGGCCAGCTCGGCCAACTCCGGTTCCACCGGCGCGTGTCCGTACAGCACCGGCTCCCGGTCCCCCTGGGCGGCGGCCCAGGCGAACGCCGGGGCCAGCGGCGGCAGCAGCGCCGTGTCCGGGTTGCCCTCGGACGCGTCCCGCACGCCCTCCGGGACGTCGACCCGGATGAAGTCGCGCCCGGTCGTGGCGGGCTTCGCGCGCACCCGGCTGCCCCGGCGGCCGTCGGTCTCGATCACCCCCCGCTCGCGCAGGGTGCGATAGGCGGCCGCGACGGTGTTCGGGTTGACGCCGAGTGCGGTCGCCAACTCCCGCATGGGCGGCAGGACTTGCCCCGGGCGCAGCTCGCCCGCGCCGACCGCCGCCTCGACGCTCGCGGAAATCTCGGCTGCCCTTCGGCCTTGGATCGGATACTCTCCTAGCACAAAACCTATTATGCACTAGTGCAATGGAGAGCGCCATGCAGGGGACCCAGCAGTCGACGACGCCGCCCGCCGCCTACACCCCGACCGACCGCACGGTCCCCACCCGGGCGGCCCAGAAGGCGTCCTACGACAGGGAACTCGTGCATTCGATACTCGACGAGGGCTACGTGTGCCACCTCGGCTTCGTCCGCGACGGCGCGCCGATCGTGCTGCCGACGCTCTACGCCCGGGTCGGCGAGACGCTCTACGTGCACGGCTCGACGGGTTCGCGCCCGTTGCGGATGGCGGGACAGGCGGACCCCGGACTGCCGGTCTGCCTGACGGTCACGCACGTCGACGGCCTGGTGCTGGCGCGCTCGGCCTTCCACCACTCGATCAACTACCGCTCGGTGGTGGTGCACGGCACCGCGTACGACGTCACCGACCCGCAGGAGAAGCGCGCCGCGCTCGACGCCCTCGTCGACCACGTCGTCCCGGGCCGGGCCGCCGACTCGCGCCCCGCCAACCGCAAGGAGCTGGCGGCGACCGCGGTGGTCCGCCTCGACCTCGGCGAGGTCTCGGCCAAGACCCGCACCGGAGGCGTGAACGACGAGCCCGAGGACCTCACCCTCCCCCACTGGGCCGGCGTGGTCCCGCTGCGCAAGGGCTACGACGCGCCCGTCCCGGAGGCCGATCTCGCGCCCGACGCCCAGCTCCCCGGCTACCTCGCGGCGCTGTGATCCCGGTCCATCCACCCTGCGAAACAACCTACGCGCCGCTGTCGATCCGGCCGCTTCCCGTTCGACATCCTGGTGTAGGACGCATCGCCACACCAGGAGGCGACAGGACTGATGAGGAAACACGTGGATCAGCTGCTGCGCGTACAGAACTTCACCATCTCGAGCGACGGCGTCGCAGCGGGCGAGGACCAGAGTCTGGAGCGGCCCTTCGGCCACCACATCGATCCGGGCAAGCTCTTCGCCTGGGCCGGAGCCACCGCGAGCTGGCCCAACCGCACCGAGCCCGGGGGCAGCCGGGGCCTCGACGACTACTTCACCCGGGACTTCGGCCACAACATCGGCGCCGAGATCATGGGGCGCAACAAGTTCGGACCCCAGCGCGGCCCGTGGACCGACCACGAGTGGCGCGGATGGTGGGGCGACGAGCCGCCGTTCCACACGCCTGTCTTCGTCCTGACCCACCACACACGTCCGTCGTTCACGCTGTCCGACACCACGTTCCATTTCGTGGACGGCGACCCCGCCTCCGTTCTCGCACAGGCGCGCGAGGCCGCGCAGGGCAAGGACGTCCGGCTCGGCGGCGGCGTGACCACGGTCCGGGAGTTCCTCGACGCCGACCTCGTCGACACCCTGCACGTGGTGGTCTCACCGGTGAAGCTGGGGTCCGGACTCCGCCTCTGGGACTCGCCCGACGAGTTGCTGGACCGCTTCCACCTGGACGTCGTGCCGAGCCCCAGCGGTGTGACGCACCACCTCTTCTGGCGCAGGTGACGAGCGGCGGACCCGCCGGCCGCGGTGACCGTTTCCGGTCACCGCGCTAAGCGGCCGTCCCACGAGCCGACAGCTCCCGTTCGGGGCCGCCGGAGGCCACCGGCCCCGGCGAGCCCTTGGCGGGCGCGGACGACTGGGCGATGAACGCGCCGAGGAGCACCACCGCCCCGCCGGCGATCTGCGGGGTGGAGAGGTGCTCGCCGAGCAGCACCCAGGCCAGCACCGTCGCGATGACCGCTTCCAGACAGGCGACCACCCCGGCGACCTGCGGGGAGAGCCGGCGCACGGAGACCACGCCGGTGACGTACGCGACGACCGTCGCGAGCAGCACGATCCACGCGAGCAGCAGCCAGGCGGGAACCTCGGAGCCGTTCATGCCGGCGGTGTGCGCGAGCACGGACCAGTCCATGCCCCAGGGCCGGGCGACGACCGTCAGCACGACGGCGCCCACCAGGAGGCCGTAGGCGATGACGCCGAGCGGATCGGGGACGTCGTCGCCGCAGTCGCTGCCCTGGTCGGACAGGACGAAGTAGCCGACCTGGCAGCACGCGGCCGCCAGCGCGAGCAGCAGACCCAGGGCGTCGAAGCCCAGGCCCGCCCAGATCTCGACCACACAGGCCAGTCCGCCCACCGCCAGGACGACGCCGAGCGCTGCGGCCCGGGTCACCGGCCGCCGTTGCACGAAGCGCACCCAGCCCAGCACCAGGGCGGGCGCGAGGTACTCCACGAGCAGCGCCACGCCGACGGGGATCCGGGATATCGCGGCGAAGTAGAACGCCTGCACCCCGGCCACGCCGAGCAGACCGAAGCCGGCGAGCAGCGCGGGCCGGCTGCGCACCAGCGTGCGATGGCGCACGGCGAGCGGCAGCATCACCAGCGCCGCGCCGGTCACCCGCAGCCACACCACGTGCAGCGGGTCGAGGCCCGCCTCGATCAGCGGCTTCGCCGCGACCCCGGATCCGCCGAAGGCGAGGGCCGATCCGACCGCGAGAGAGAGCCCGATGCCCTTTCCGCGGCTGCCCTGGCTGCTCACAGAGGTACGCACCGCCACATGATGACAGGCGATGACATGAGCGTCACCCCCGTTGACACCTGTCTCATCGGCTGGACGGCGTGAGCGGGACACGAGCCTTTCAGCAGGCGGGTCCGCCGCCTTCGAGACACGCCTCGCGCTCCTGGGGGCCGGCCTCGATCCGGGCCCGCAGTTCGTACAGGTCGACGCCGGCGCGGGTGAGGACCTCGACCGCCCGGGCCTGCGGGTCCGCGACCATCGCCGCGAGCAGGTCGACGCCCCGGGCCGGAGCGCCGGTGCGCCGGGCAGCCTCGTCGCGCGCCTGCTCCAGCGCGGCCGCGGCCAGCGGGGACAGCCCCTCGACGGCCGTCGGGCCGGGCGCCCCGTCCGGGTCCGCGACGGCCGCCGCCGCGGACGTCCGGCCGGAAGGCGCGACGGCTGTCACGACGGGCATGGCGCCGGAGTCCTCGACGCCGCCCTGCCAGCGCAGCCCGTAGCCGATGCTGCGCTGGACGAGATAGCCGAGCAGCCGGGCGAGCTGGGGGCCGCCGTCGAAGGCGGCGCGGACCTGGGGGTCGTGTTCGAGGAGCGAGTGCAGCAGATGGGCGGTGTCGACCTGCCGGTCTCCGTCCCGCACCGCCCGGCGTCGGGCGGAGGCGAGCGCCGCCGCCGCCTCGGCGCCGAGCCCGGGGACGTCGTCCCTGCCGTGCGCCGCCTGGTCGCGGGGCGACTGCCGGGGGATTCGGGGTTGCACGTCTCCCATCCCATCAGTCCCCACCGGGTGCGGTCGTCCCCGGCAGGAAGCATCTTCACGTCCCACGCAGAGCGGAGCAGGGCCGCCGGGTTCTCCTCCTTACGGATGAGATCAGGCCGTTTCCCTCGACGGGGCGCGCGCCTCCTTGCCCCACGCCCCTCACGCAACCGAGGGGCCGTTCCCGCGCGCGTGGGACGTGTTCGACGCGGCGGTGATCCGGCGCGCGGGGTGACGCGCCCGGGAGGGTGACGCGGCCGGGAGGGTGACGCGGCCGGTGGGTCGCGGGACCGATGGGCCGCGAGGTCTCGGCGGGCCGCGAGGTCGGTGGGTCGCGAGGTAGGCGCCCGCCCGGACCTCCTTGCCGGACCGCACGTACTGACGGTTCGTCAGTATTGAATGTTCGACCGTCTGGAGCTACGTTCCGCGACACCGCAGCCGGAGCTGCCCGACACGAAGAGGTGGTCGCATGGCCGAAGTCAGCGCCGAGGCACGCATCCAGGCGCCGGCCGAGAAGGTGTGGGCCCAGCTCACCGACTGGCCGGCCTACGGAGAGTGGAACGCGACCCACACCAACTTCCCCAAGGGCGGCCCCGCGACCCTCGAACCGGGCGCGACGTTCCTGGAGAACATGAAGCTCATGGGCTTCCCGGCCGAGGTCGAGTGGACCGTGGCGGAGCTGGAGCCGGCCCGGGTGCTCGCCATCCGCGGCAAGGGGCCGATGGCGGTGTCCGTGGCCACCCGCTACACCCTGACCCCCGACGGGAACGCCACGACGGTCCGCATCGACGGCGAGTTCACCGGCGCGGCCGTGTCGCTGATGGCGGGCAAGCTCAAGGACTCGGGGACGGCCGCCCTGAACGAGTCGCTGCGCAAGCTGGGCACGCTGGTGACCTGAGCGCGGCCCGGAGCCGGACCGGACGCCGGATTCGCGCGGCGCCCCCGCCCGACGGGCGAAGGCGCCCCGCGGCCGGTTCCGCGGAGCGCCTTCGTCGTCGTGCGGCCCGTCACCGGCCGGCTCAGTCCTCGTCGGCGAGGATCAGGTACAGCTTCTTGCGGGCCTCGTTGATCACCGCGAGGGCCTTCTCGCGCTGCTCCTTGCTGCCGGTCTTCCAGACCTGGCCGAAGGCCTCCATCAGGCCGAAGCCCGCCTGGCGGATCTCGCCGAGAGCCTCCCAGTCGACCCCGCGCGAAGCCTCCTCCCAGGGGGCGTCCGGGCCCTCCTCGGCGGCCGTGCGGCCTTCTTCCGTGAGCGAGAACAGCTTCTTGCCGCCGTCGCTCGCACTGCTGATCAGGCCCTCGTCCTCCAGCAGCTGGAGGGTCGGGTACACCGATCCCGGGCTGGGCTTCCACGCCCCGCCGCTGCGCTCGGCGATCTCCTGGATCATCTCGTAGCCGTGCATGGGCCGGTCCGTGAGCAGGGCCAGGATCGAGGCCCGCACGTCTCCGCGCCGCGCCCTCCCCCTGGGTCCGCCACGTCCCCGTCCGCCCCAGGGGCCCGAGCCGAAGCCCGGACCGCCGAAGCCGAAGCCCGGGCCACCCTGACCCGGACCGCCCGGGCCGAAGGGCCCGAAGGCCGCACGCCGTCCGTCGAAGCCGCCGAGGCCGCGCCGGGGGCCGTCCTGTCCATGTCCACGCTCGAATCCGTGGGTACGCATCGCAAACCACTCCTTCATTCCATCGTTGATCTGTCGCGATGCGTCAACGATATATTGGTGAAGTTCACTTGGCAAGACCCTGCCGCTTAGGGTGCGGACATGACATCCCCGAACGCCCCGCACGGCCCGGTGCACAGCCCCTCGGCCGCCTACCTCTCCGAGCTGTTCTCCCTGGACGGATGGGTCGCCCTGGTGACCGGCGGCAGTTCCGGCATCGGCCGCGGCATCGCGGGCGCGCTCGCACGGGCGGGGGCGAGCGTGGTGATCGTGGCGCGCAGGGAGGCGGAGCTGGCCGCGGCGGTCGACGAGCTCACGGCGGACGGCTGCCGGGCCGCCTGGGTGAGCGGCGACCTGAGCGACCGCGACGGGGTGCGCACCGCGGCGGAGCGGGCCGCCGAGGTCTACGGCGAGCCCGACATCCTGGTCAACTGCGCCGGGATCAATCTGCGGCCGCCGATGGACGAGCTGGACGAGACGGTGTGGGACGCGACCATGAGCGTGAACCTGGAGGCGCCCTATCTGCTGGGCCGGCGCTTCGGACCCGGCATGGCCGAGCGGGGCTTCGGGCGGATCATCCACATCACCTCGCAGCAGGCGCACCGGGCGTTCGTCCGCAGCGGCGCCTACGGAGTCTCCAAGGGCGCGCTGGAGTCGCTCGCCCGCTCCCAGGCCGAGGCCTGGTCGCCGCACGGCGTCACCTGCAACACGCTGGTGCCCGGGTTCGTCATGACCCCGCTCAACACACGGCTGTCGTCCGACCCCGAGAAGGTGGCGGCGCTGGCCGCGCGCACGATGGTCGGCCGCAACGGCCTCGCCGAGGACTTCGCCGGTGCGGCGGTGTTCCTGGCGAGCCGCGCCTCCGGCTACGTCACCGGGCAGGCGGTCTTCGTCGACGGAGGGTTCTCCGTCCACTGAGCCGGGCCCGCGGCGGGCCGTGCCGCCGCACTACTCGGCCTGGGGGGTGAACTGCAGGATCTCGTCGCCTTCGGGCTGGACGACGCCGTACGTGCTCTCCGGCACCTCGTTCCAGGCGCCGGGCAGGTCGCCCAGGGGCTCGGAGACGATGAGGCGGGTCTCGTCGGAGACCTCGCGCAGGAACGCCATGTCGGGGTGGAGGTCCCGCAGGGTCTCCACCCGGGTGCTGTAGAAGAGCGAGCGCGACGCGCCCTGGCTGGAGTAGCGGAACGCCCACAGGCGCACGCCCTCGGTCACGGCGACCGTCATCTGCAGCGGGAACTCCACGCCGTGCGCGTGCCCGACGCGTTCCACCAGGCCCACCATGCGTGCGACCGCGCCCGGCGGATCCTCCTCCAGGCCGAAGGTGAGAGCCAGGAAGAACATCAGCTCGGAGTCGGTGGAGCCCTCGATGTCGGGGAAGAGCAACGGGTCGACGGCGAGGGCGAGCTCGCGGCGGATGCGGTGGAAGTCGGCGATCGCGCCGTTGTGCATCCACATCCAGCGGCCGTGCCGGAACGGATGGCTGTTGGTCTGCTGCACCGCCGAGCCGGTCGAGGCCCGGATGTGGGCGAAGAACAGCGAGGAGCGGACGTGTCCGGCGATCTCCCGCAGGTTGCGGTTGCTCCAGGCCGGGCCGATCTCCCGGACGACCGCGGGAGTGGTCCCGGCCGCCCCGTCGGACGCGTACCAGCCGACGCCGAAGCCGTCGCCGTTCGTCGTCTCCACGCCCATCCTGGAGTGCAGACTCTGGTCGATCAGCGAGTGGGCCGGCCGGTAGAGAATCGTTTCGAGCAGGATGGGGGTGCCTGAGTAGGCGAGCCAACGGCACATCTTCGCCGCCTTCCTGGCAGTGCCGGACAACGGGACCGGACGGGAGCGGCCCGGCGGGGTCAGTCCGCGAACCGGTCCGGCCAGACCACGCACGGAGCCCGGATGAACCCGGAGCCGGGAGGCCGGCGGCCGGGTCCGCCCGGAGTCCGCCCGGAGTCCGCCCGGAGTCCGCTCGGGGTGGACGGCTCAGCGGCCGGAACCGCTCAGGACCATCTGCTTCGCCTTGGCGAACTCCTCGTCCGTGATGTCGCCGCGGGCGCGGATCTCGGAGAGCCGGGCGAGTTCGTCGACGCTGCTGGAGGGGCCGCCGGGGCTCTTGGCCGTCTCGCGGACGTAGCTGTCGAAGGCCTGCTGCTGCTCACGCGCCTGCGAGATCTCCCTGCGCCCCATGTCCTTGCCCCGCGCGACCACGTAGACGAACACGCCGAGGAAGGGCAGGAGCACGCAGAAGACCAGCCAGCCGGCCTTCGCCCAGCCGCTGAGGTGATCGTCGCGCAGGATGTCGACGACGACCCGGAACAGCAGGACGAACCACATGACCCACAGGAAGAACACCAGCATGGTCCAGAAGGCGCTCAGCAGCGGATAGTCGTACGCGAGGTACGTGTCCCCACTCATCTCTTTCCTCCGTTCCGGGCTCTCGCCCGACAACCCGGCATGGCCTCGCATGCCGTTCCCAGCCTGCGCCGGAAGGAGCCGGCCGACCTCACCCGGGACGGGTGAGCCCGATACCGGCGAGCCCGATACGGGCAAGCCCGATACAGGCGGCAGCGATACGAGCGGGCCCCGGCCGCCCCGGTGGCGGACGTGCGCATCAGACGGTCCCGTCGCGGTAGCCGCCGTCCCGGCCCTCGTCCAGGTCCCCTGCGGCCGTGCCGGCCCTGCGGACCGCGGCCCGCCAGGCGAAGGCGACGGCCGCCTCGATCAGGGCGAGCAGGACCAGCCACAGGCCCAGCAGCCGGGTCAGCGCCCGGGCCGACTCGGTGGGCAGCGCGAGCACGACGATCCCCGCGACGATCGCGAGCACCGCCGCGCCGACCACGACGCCCCGGTGGGGCATGTCCCTGGTGGCGAGAGCCGTGAAGAGCGTGACGATGCCGGACACCAGCCACAGGACGCCGACGATCAGCGACAGCGCGGCGATGGTCTGCAGCGGGTTCCGCAGGCACAGCACCCCGGCGACCACGTAGAGCACCGCCAGCAGCAGCCCGGTCACCCGGGCGCCGCCGTCCTCCCCGGCGAAGGACGCCACGAACCGGAACAGCCCGGTCGCCAGCAGGTACAGGCCGATGAGGACCGCGAGGACGTGCAGGGTCTCCTCGGGCCAGACCAGGATCAGGATGCCCGGCACGAACGTCACGACCGCCGAACCGAGGATCCACGTCCAGGAACGCCCGAGCACGGCCAGGGCGGCGGTCGGATCGCCGGTCGCCGGGACGGGACCCGGATCCGGACCCGGCCCGGCGGGCGGTCGGGGACCGGGGCCGGGGTGCGGTGCGGGACCAGGTGACACGCTCATGACTCCTCCTCGTGTCCTCGCGTCGGGCGAAGACGTCGGTCCCCGGAACGTCACTGCGGCAGCTGACGCATCTCCAGGACCCGCAGCCCCAGGGACTGGCAGCGAGCCAGCAGCCCGTACAGATGGGCCTCGTCGACGACTTGTCCGAACAGCACGGTCTGGCCGGACATGACCACATGGTCCAGCTCCGGAAAGGCCTCGGTCAGCGGCTCCGAAAGCTGTCCTTCGACGCGGATCTCGTAGCGCATGAGCTGCTCCCGGGACGGCCTGGGACAGGCGGACTGCGCCCATACCGCGATCCTCCGTCCCCCACGGACCCCCGGCCTCACCCGCTGGAGGTGAAAGCCGCGCGGGGGGACCGGCAGCGGGCCGGGGCACGTCAGCCGGGCGGCGCGTGTCCGCCCGACGGACGGGGGCGGGCAGGCAACCGGGCGGCCCGGTGAGCGCGCAGGCCCGGTGGGCGGCAGGTGCCGGGAGGTAAACAGGCCGGGGGGGGGGGAGGCGAGGAGCAGCCGGAGGGTCAGTGCGTCACCCAGAGCTTGAAGACGACGATCAGCAGGCCGAGCACGAGGTTCACCGAGGCGGTGACCGCGACCAGACGCCATGAGGCTCCGGCGCGCCGGGCCGCCGCTGCCGACCACCCCACCTGGCCCGCGACGGCGACCGCGAGAGCGAACCAGAGGGTGCCCGCCAGGTCGAGGCCGAGCAGCGGGCTGACGGCCACGGCGACGGCCGGCGGGATCGCCGCCTTGACGATCGGCCACTCCTCGCGGCACACCTGCGCCACGGTCCGCCCGTCCAGCCGGCGCTGCGCCAGCCGTGCCCCGAACAGATGGGCGTGCACATGCGCGACCCAGAACACGATCCCGGTGAGCAACAGCAGCAGCACGAGCTCCACCCGGGGCACCGACCCCAGGGTGCCCGCGCCGACCACCACCGAGGCCGCGAGCATGGACCCGTAGACGCCTCCGGTGTAGTCGGCGGCGGCCCGGCGCTCGGCAGCCTGCGCCCGGCGCTCGGCAGCCTGCGCCCGGCGCCGCGCGCCGTCGTCGGTCCGGGACATCGCGGCCTCCCTCGGCGAGTCGGACGGTCCGGGCCGGCCGCCCGGCAGAGGCCGCCGGCGGGTCAGGTGTCCACCTCACCATCGCACCCGGGAAACGTCGTCACCGCTTCACCCGCTACGGGCGAGCCGGCCGGCCCATCCGCCGACCGGGTCGCGCTGCGGCCGTTCAGAGCAGTCCCAGGTCGCGGGCGCGGCGCACCGCCTCGTTGCGGCGGCTGACGGAGAGCTTCCGGTAAGCGCTCTTGAGGTGGGTCTTGACGGTGTTCACGGACAGATACAGATCGGCGGCGATCTCCTGCGTCGACATGGTCAGCGCCAGCCTGCTCAGCACGTCGCGCTCGCGTCCGGTCAGTTCCTCGACGACCGGGGGCGGGGGGCCGTCGGCCGGCCGGACGCGGGGGTGAGCCTCCGTCGCCGGGCCGTGCGAGGTCGGCGCGCCGAGGAAGGGACGGATCCACGGTCCGGCTTCGGCGAAGGGGCGGCGCAGACCGTCGCGCCGGGCCTCGCGCAGCGCAAGGGCGACGAGTGCGCGGGCGGCGGCCCGGTCGCCCGCCTCGTCGGCCGCCTGCGCCCGCACCAGCAGGGCCCGGACCGTCACGGCGGGCCCGCCGCGGTCCTCGGGGCGCAGCCGGTCGAGCAGGTCGATCGCGGCCAGCGGCCTGCCGGCGGCGAGCTCGGCGCGGGCGGAGGCCACCGTGCACGCGGGAGCCGCGTCGGGCAGCGCCTGCAGCACCTTGACGGCCGACTCGGGCCGGCCGTCGGCGAGATGCGCGGCGGAGACGACGAGCGCCGTCTGCCCCGCCGCCCAGGGCGAGGCGACGGCGGCCTGCACGGTCCGCTCCGCCGACGTGAACGCGGCCGCGATGTCGCCGCGGGCCAGGTGGAGCCGGGCGGTGGCGATGGCCCGGCCCGCCTCCATGACGGGGTCCCGCAGCGCGGGGTGCGGCTCGGTCGCCTGCTCCAGGAGGGCCTGAGCCCGGCCCAGGTCGTCGCGTTCGACGGCGACGGCGGCCAGCACCAGTCTTCCCATGCCGGAACCGGCCGGCTGGGGCAGGCCGTAGCGCTCCGTCTCGGTCAGCGCGGCCCGCGCCGTGCGTTCCGCCCCGGCGAGCCGGCCGTTCAGGTAGTCGATCAGCGCCAGCCGGCCCAGCGAGTCCTCGCGGGCGAGCGCCGTCGAGGCTCCGGCGACGGCCCCCGCCGCCCCCGTCAGGGCGGTCTGCGCGTCCTCGAACCGTCCGGCCCACAGACGCGCCGAGCCCAGATGGGCGAGCAGGAGGGCGATGAGTTCGGGGTGTCTGTCCAGCAGGTGGGCGGGGACCACGTCGCGCAGCGTCTCGGCCGCCGACGCGGCCAGCTCCGCCCGGGCCGGCGCGCCGGTCAGCCGGGCCGCCAGCGCCTCCAGCAGCGCACAGGTCAGCCGGGCCTGCGCCAGTGCGGGCTCGGCGCCGGACAGGCTCCACTCGGCGGTCGGGTCCGGCGCGCCCGGGAGAAGCTCCCCCAGCCCCGCCGCCGGGCCGGTTCCGGTTCCGGTCGCCGTCCGGCCGAGTTCGGCGGCCAGGCCTTCCTCTGCGCGACGCAGGTGGCCGAGGCCGCGGTCGACCTCGTGCCGGGACAGCTCACGGGCCGCCCGGACCAGCTCCGCGGCGGGACCGGCGGCCTCCGGCGCCATCCGGGAGAACAGCTCGCCCAGCTCGTCCGAGCGCAGTCCGGTGAAGAGCCAGCCGATGGCCAGGTCGTCCACCAGCGCGTCGGCGGTGAACTGCCAGTCCCCGGCGGCTGCCCCGTGTCCCAGAGTCTCGGTGAGCGAGCCCGAGCCCCGCAGCCATCGTGCGGCCCGCCGGTGCAGTTCGGTCTCCAGGCCCGGCGAGCGCACCCGCAGATGGGCCCGGAGGATCTCGCCGAACAGCGGGTGGAGGCGGTACCAGTCCTGCTCCAGGTGCTCGACGAAGGCGTTCGCGCGGCACAGGCCCGCCAGGATGGGTTCGGCGTCGGTCCGGCCGGTGAGCGCGTTGACGAGGTCGGGGCGGAACCGGTCGAGGACGCTGACCCGCAGCAGCAGGTCCTGGGTGTCGGCGGGCTGCTGCCTGAGCACCTCCGCCAGCAGGAAGTCGGCGACCGAGGTGCGGTCGGCCTCGAACTCCTTCAGATAGGTCTGGGGGTCCGGGCTCTCGCGCGCGGCGAGAGCGCACAGTCGCAGGCCCGCGGCCCAGCCCCGGGTGCGTTCCACGAGCCCTCGTGTGGCGGGTTCCGGCAGCCGCAGTCCGTGCAGCTCCAGCAGTGCGGCCGCCTCCTCGCAGGTGAAGGCGAGCTCCGCGCCCCGGATCTCGGTCAGGTCGCCGGCCGCACGGTAGCGGTGCAGCGGCAGCAGCGGCTCGGTGCGGGTGACGAGGACCAGGCGCAGTCCGTCGCCGGCGTGGTGCAGGACGAACTCCAGCTGTTCGGCGATCTCCGGGTCCGTCGCCCGGTCGTACTCGTCGAGGACGACGACGACCGGCCGCTCCAGGGCGCTCAGCTCGGCGGCCAGTCGCGCGAGCAGCGTCGGGGGCGCCCGGCCCGCGTCGGCCGGGCAGCCGATGCCGGCGGGCAAGGGTGTGCCGGACGCGCGCAGAGCCTGGAGCAGGTACGCCCAGAACACGCCCGGCCGCTGTCCCGCCGCGTCGGTGGTGAGCCAGGCGACGGGCGTCTCGCGCGCCGCGGCCCAGTCGGCGACCAGCAGCGTCTTGCCCGCGCCGGCCGGGCCGTTGACCATGGTCAACGGCGTCCGCAGCGCCCGGTCGAGATGGCTGACCAGTCGCTCGCGCCGCAGAAACGCCACCGGGCGGGGCGGTACGACGAACCGCGTGCGCAGAAACGGATCCCCCTGGGGATCCGCGTCCACCGCCCGCTCGGCGTCGTTCTCCTCGGACTCGCTCATGGCGCTCACCGCCCCTGGTCCTGAGGTCATGGGTAGCGCTGCGCTCCTCCCCCAATATCCCAGCCTTCGGTCGGCGCCGCGCTGCGAGCGAGCCCGGTGCGGGAGAAGCCCCAGGCCGGCGGACGGACCAGGCGGACGGGCAGGCCGAGGGCGGACGGACGAGGCGGACGGACAGGCCGAGGCGTCGGCAGACAGGCCGAGGCATCGGCGCAATCCGGGCCAGGACCCGCGGATTGGCCTTGGCCGGCGACCGCGCCGAGCCCCTAGCGTCGGCGGTATGCGGATTCACATCGTCGACGCCTTCACCGACCGCCCCTTCGCCGGCAACCCGGCCGGGGTCATGCTCCTGGACGCCTTCCCGGACGACGGCCGACTGCAGAACGTGGCCCTCGAGGTCAACCATGCCGAGACGGCGTTCGCCCACCCGCTCCCCGGGGGCGGCGAGGCGGACTGGGCCCTGCGCTGGTTCACGCCGGTCACCGAGGTCGCCATGTGCGGCCACGCCACGCTCGCCGCGGCCCACATCCTGCGCACGACCGGCGCACACGAGGGACCGGTGCGCTTCGCCACCCGCAGCGGCGTCCTGGTCGCCACGCCCGCCGAGGACGGCTCGATCACCCTGGACTTCCCGACCGCCCGCCTGACGCGGGCCGAGATCCCGGCCGGCGTCGCCGAGGCCCTGGGCGCCGAGCCGCTGGCCTGCTTCGACACCGGCCCGCAGATCGGCGACCTGCTGGTCGAGGTCGCCGACGAGAAGACCGTCCACGCGCTGCGCCCGCACCACCGGGCCCTGGCCGCCTACTCCAGCCGCGGCGTCATCGCCACCGCCCGCGCCGAGAACCCGGACCTGGGATACGACTTCGTCTCCCGCTGTTTCTTCCCCAACGTCGGCATCGACGAGGACCCGGTGACGGGCAGCGCGCACACCGCGCTCGCCCCCTTCTGGTCCGAGCGGCTCGGCCGCCCCGGCCTCACCGGACTGCAGGCCTCACCCCGTTCCGGGCGCGTCCGCACCGAACTGCGCGGCGACCGCACGCTGTTGACCGGCCGCGCGGTCACCGTCATCGAGGGAGAACTGCTCGCCTGGTGACGCTCCCGGCGAGGTGGGGGCGGCTCACGCCGTCGGGAGCCACCCCACCTTGCCCGCGAGCAGCGCGTAGCCCACGAACGCCCCGATGTCGAGCAGCGAGTGCGCCACCACGAGGGGACCCACCCGGCCCCAGCGCCGGTAGAGGTAGACGAAGACGACGCCCATCACCATGTTGCCGATGAAGCCGCCGACGCCCTGGTACAGGTGGTACGAGCCGCGCAGCACGGCGCTGGCCACGAGCGCGGTGCCGGGCGTCCAGCCCAGCTGACCGAGCCTGCGCAGCAGATAGCCGACGACGATGACCTCTTCGAGGATCGCGTTCTGCAGCGCGGACATGACCAGCACCGGGTACTTCCACCAGACGTCCGGGAGGGCTTCCGGCACCACCGTGAGGTTGAAGCCGAGTCCGCGCGCCGCCAGGTAGAAGGCGATGCCGGTGCTGCCGATCACCGCCGCGATCGCCGCCCCCCGGCCGAGGTCCGGCCAGGGCCGGGTTCGGTCGAAGCCCAGCGTCCGCAGCCCGTGCCCGTCCCGCTCGCGCAGCAGGAAGTGCGCGACGAGGGCGACGGGGACGAGCGCCGTGGCGATCCCGAAGAGCTGCCAGGCGAGGTCGAGCCAGGGGCGGCCCGGCGCGGCCGAGGCGTTGAGCGTCGCCGCCTGGTCCTTCAGACCTCCCGGCTTGGTGACGGATCCGACGAAGCTGATCAGCGCGGACACACCGCTCGCGCCGAGCGAGAGCGCCAGGACGAGCAGTGTCTCGTCCCGGAGCATCCGTCGCGAAAGCCCGTCCCGCGGAAAGGAATCGGTCACCTGTCCCGCCTCCACCTGCACACTTGCCTCCAGTTGCGTGAACACACCGCATCCCCGCCCCTGCCTCGCCAGGGTCTCGAAAGAAGTGGCGACACCCGCGCGCGACAGGCCGCCGGGGGGACGGGCACCGTACGGGGCGTGCCTCCCCTTCGCATGCCGTACGGCGGGAATCCGCCGCGGACGCCGACCGGGAGGAGCACCACCGTCATGGGACGTCACAGCTTGCCCGATCCGTACGGGCCGGGAGGCAGCGACCCCCGCCCTCGCACCCGCGATCACGACCGTCGCGCCGCTTCTCCCCACGGGACGGGCGCGACGGCGGCGCCGGGAGCGACGGCAGCGACGGCAGGACCGAACGGGCGGTGGGACCGAACCGGCGGCGGCCTTCGACGCCCCGGGCGCCCGGTCCGGGACCGAGCGATCAGCTTGTACGACACGATGTGCGCCGCGACGCGCCGCGTAGAGCGCGGCAGGCTCCTGGTCGGGCGTGACCCGCGGCCGGAGACGGGCCGGGCCGGGCCACCCGGGGAGGGCGACGAGGGCGGACGCGTCGTCGCGCCGGGAACGCCGACCGGGGCGACCAGGGCCACCGGGGCGCGCGCCGGACCGCGGCCCAGGCGCGGCGGGAGCAGCGCGGTCAGCCGCGCCCGGGTGCGAGCGTCCGCCCGTACCCGTCCCGCCGACGTCCCGGCCTCACCCCAGGGCGGCCGGCTCGGGCAGGCCCACGGGCCAGGTGTGCACGGGCTCGCCGAGGCGCATCAGTTCCGCGTAGCGCCGCGTGGTGGCGGCCAGCGCCGCGTCGCGCGACAGCCCCGCCTCCAGCGCCCGGTGGAACGTCGCCACCTGCCAGGTAGCCCCGTTGACCCGCCGTCGGCAGCGCTCGTCGATGACCCCGAGATACAGGTCGCGGTCGGCGGGCTCCACGCCCCACGCGTCCAGTCCCGCCTCCGCCAGCGGCAGCAGCTCGTCCCGGACGAGACTCACCGCGTCCACCTCGACCAGGCCGCCCAGCCGCCCCCGCCGGGGCCACTGCAGCCGCGCGTCGATCCCGTCCCGGCAGGCCGCCTCGAAGTTGGCGGCCGCCGTCTCGAACGGCAGCCGGGACCACACCGGCCGGGACTCCTCGGCCAGCGACCGCACGAGGCCGTAGTAGAAGGCCGCGTTGGCGATCACGTCGGTCACGGTCGGCCCGGCGGGCAGCACGCGGTTCTCCACCCGCAGGTGCGGAACGCCGTCGGCGATGCCGTAGACGGGCCGGTTCCAGCGGTAGACCGTGCCGTTGTGCAGCACGAGTTCGGCGAGCGAGGGCACCCCGCCCGCGTCCAGGACCTCCAGCGGGTCCTCCTCGTCGCAGATCGGCAGCAGCGGCGGGAAATAGCGCAGGTTCTCCTCGAACAGCTCGTGGGCCGAGCTGATCCACCGTTCCCCGAACCACGTCCGCGGCCGCACGCCCTGCGCCTGGAGCTCCGGCGGCCGGGTGTCGGTGGCCTGCTGGAACAGCGGGGGACGCGACTCCCGCCACAGCTCGTGACCGAACAGGAAGGGCGAGTTGGCGCCGACGGCGATCTGCGCGGCGGTGACCGCCTGGGCGGCGTTCCACACCGCGGGGAAGCGGGCCGGCGTGACCTGGAGGTGCAGTTGCACGGAGGTGCAGGCCGCCTCGGGCACGATCGACTTCGCGGTGCACGACAGCCGCTCGACCCCGTCGATCTCCAGGGTGAAGTCCTCACCGCGCGCGGCTACGATCTGGTCGTTGAGCAGCGTGTAGCGGTCGACGTCGGAGAGGTTGGTCGACACCAGGTCGTCCCGGTCGAGCGTCGGCAGAATGCCGATCATCACGATTCCGGCGTCGACCTCGCCCGCCTTTCGGTGGGCATATGCCAGCGACGTGGTGATTTCCTCTGCGAGCCTGTCGAATACCCGGTCACCCAATCGGTGTGGGGCTATGTTGACTTCCAGGTTGAACATGGCGAGTTCTGTTTGGAAATCGCGACTCGCGATCCTCTCCAGTACCTCGCCATTCAACATTTTCGGCTGGCCGTCGGCACCCGTGAGATTCAGTTCGATCTCAAGGCCCATGAGGTTCTTGGGGCGGTCGAAGCGCTTCTGGGCCAGGAGCCGCTCGAGCCCCGTCAGACACCGTCGGAGCTTGTCCCGGTAGTGCTGACGATCGGACAGGTCGAATGCGCCTGCCACGACCTTCTCGCCCATCGAAGCGTCCCTCCTCGTGCGGCGGTCCGGCTGCCCCGGCCGCCGGGTGTTCCCGACAGGAAGGATGATGCCCAGCCCGGTCGATCGATAACGTCCCCGGCCGCCCACGGCACCCGCTACGCTGACCGAAAGCCGCCCGCGGCGTTCCGTTGGCACATTCGCCGGGCATGCGGCACGGGGCCTTTCCCGAATCAAGGCCTCGTGAAAAACGCCGACGAGAATGGGCCGACCGCTAGGCCTGCATAACCCGAGGTCATCGCGGCGCGCCCCTCGGTGAATCGGGATGATTCACACGTATCGCCGACCGAATGAACCCTTGCCGGGTAACCGCGGATCGACTAGACGAAACACAGTCTGAACACATGTCGTATAAACTCCGCGAACAAGGCAGAGAAGGTTGGCGCCCACAGTCGAAGGAGCCTGTCGTCGAGGTGACGGCAGGCCGCTCGCGCACCCGAGCCCCCAGACCCGGCCCCCGCCTCTCCGACCCCCCGAGAGCTAGCTGACAGCGCCGTCCGCCCCTGCCCTCGCGCCACCGTGCCTGTCGAATGAGAGGCGACCCACCATGCCTTTGCATGTCCCCCCGGCTCCCGCGCCCGCCCTGCGCTCCGTCCTCACGGCACTCGGTTCCCCCACCGCGGTCCGCGAGGCTCGTACGCCCGCCCTGCGCACCGCCCAGCAGGAGGCCGTCCCGGACCATCCGCTGCCCCTGCACGTCCTGGACGCGATCAGCGCGGAAGGCGTGGCCGAGACCCGGCTGGCCGGCTGGCGCTTCCTGATCCGCTGCGACGAGCGCGCCGTGGCCGCCGCCGAGACCCGGCTCACCCCCGACGGCTGGGCGTTCTCGCACTTCTTCGAGGGCCCCTACATCGCCTCCACCGAACGCGCCCTGCGTCAGGCCGAGACCGCGGCCCAGTCGTACCAGGCGCGCCTGCTGTCGGTGCCCGGGCTCTACATGCTGACGCTCTGGCTGCACGGCGACTGCGCCTCGGACGGCACCACGGGACACCCCGATCCGAGCGATCTGCTGGTGCCGCTCGCCCCGGCGCCCCCCGGGATCGCCGCCCATCGCCCGCACCGCGTCGCCGAACTGCTCCCGGTGCTGACCCTCCGGGTGACTCCGGCGCCTCCGCCGCTCCTCGGCTCGCCCGCCTGACCCGTTCGATCGGAACGACCCGCCTGCTCCGCCTGACCGGTCCGACCGGTCCGCGCACCCCGCCCACCCCTCGCCCCGTACCCCGTCGCCGCGGCCCCGGCGGCGGGGTACGGCAGTGCCGGGCGCCGCCGGCCGGCGGAAGACCGCCGCGGCCGGAGATCGCCGAAGGCGGAGAACGCCGGGCGGCCCGAGGTGACTAGCCCTATCCGGCCACCGGGAACCATCCGAAGTGACAGTGCGGTGGGGATGAACCGCCCGCGTGGGTGACGCGTCATGAACCTGTGAGAAGCGGTGCCGCCAAATCCCTGCGGAACGACCTCCGTAGGGCAACACTGGGTTCCGACGACGTATCACAACGGGGGGCGGCCATGAACGACACTTCAAGCCGCGGGACAGACACGACCGACACGACAGCCATCTCACTCATCACGCCAGAGCGGAAGTTCCCATCCATGTGCCAGCACCAGCCGCCGTGCCCGACAGCGACCTCAGCCGACCGGGAGTCCGCCCGTCTCGTGGCGCACCACCCGGAACAGGGCTGGAGCCTGCTGTGCAACGGCGTCCTGCTCTTCGAGGACACCGGTGAGCTCCTGCCGGACGGCCGGGTCATCGCCCCCCACCGGGTAGTGACCGCCGCCTAGAGCCTGCCCGGACGGCGCGGGACCGCCGTCCGGAGACCTGTGGGGCCGGCCGCAGACACTTCTGCGCACCGGCCCCGACGCGTGTCCGGCACCGATCACTCCCCGTAGTAGCCCGGCTTCGGGCTGACACGCACCCCCATGACACCCCCGGGCGTTCCCCCGGCGTCGCCTCGGGCATTCCTCGGACGTCTCCTCGCAGGTCCCCCTCGACCGTCGCCCCGGACGTCTTCCCACGGCGGCGCACCTTCCGGAAGACTCCTGGAAGTTTCGGCGCGGCGACCGGAACGGAGTGACGGAGGTGGGGGAAGTGACGACACAGGACAGGGCGCCCGCGTCCGGGGGCAGAATCACGATCACGGAGATCGCCCGCCGGGCCGGCGTCTCGGTGCCGACCGTGTCCCGCGTAGTCAACGGCCGTTCCGACGTCTCCCCGCGGACCCGGGCCAAGGTCGAGGACCTCCTGCGCCTGCACGGCTACCGCAAGCGCCCCACCGCCTCCCCGGCCCGCGCCACGCTGCTCGACCTGGTCTTCAACGATCTCGACAGCCCCTGGGCGGTGGAGATCATCCGAGGCGTCGAGGAGGTCGCCCACGCGGCCGGTGCGGGCACGGTGGTCTCGGCGATCCACGGCCGCTCGGGCGACGCCCGTGAGTGGATGCGCAACCTGCGCTCACGCGCCTCCGACGGCGTCATCCTCGTCACCTCGGCGCTGGAACCCACCCTGCACGAGCAGTTGCGCATCCTGGGCGTCCCACTGGTCGTCGTCGACCCGACGGGCTCACCGGCCGACGACACCCCGACCATCGGCGCGGCCAACTGGTCCGGCGGCCTCGCGGCCACCGAGCACCTGCTGGCTCTGGGCCACCGCCGGATCGGCCTGATCGCGGGCCCGCCCAGGCTGCTGTGCTCCCGGGCCCGATTCGACGGCTACCGCGCGGCCCTGGAAGCGGCGGGCCTCGCCGTCGACGAAACCCTCGTCGTCCCCGGGGACTTCCGTCCCGAATCGGGCTTCACCGGCTGCACCGCCCTGCTCGACCTGCCCGAACCGCCCACCGCCGTGTTCGCGGCGAGCGACCAGACGGCGCTCGGCGCGATCGAGGCGCTGCGCCGGCGCGGCCTGCGCGCGCCGGAGGACATGAGCGTGGTCGGGTTCGACGACCTGCCGGAAGTGCGCTGGTCGGCCCCGCCGTTGACGACCGTCCGCCAGCCCCTGGCCGACATGGGCAAGCTCGCCGCCCGCACGGTCCTCGGCCTGGCCCGCGGCGAGCGCCCGGACTCGCCGCGGGTGGAACTCGGCACGGAGCTGGTGGTGCGGTCGAGCACCGCGCCGCCGCGCGGTCGGCTGCCGTCGCCCGCCTCCGACCCGGTCCGCCGGGCGGGCCCTAGCTGAGGGCCTCGCGGATCGCCCGGTAGGCCGGCTTGGGCGCCAGCTGCTCGTCCCAGGGCAGTGCGGCTCCCTGACCGGGGAACACCGCAGGGATCCAGGAGTACTTGTCGGTGTAGTCCCAGACGGTGACGCCGACGCAGCGCCGCACCGTGAGACACGCCTCGGTCAGATCCCGGTACCAGTCGGCCTGCTGGGCCAGCTTCTCGTCGGTCGCGGGCAGCGGCATCCGCACGTCGACCTCGGTGAGCGCCGTGTCCAGGCCCAGCCGGGCGAAACGGCGGAGGTTGTCCTGCAGTGTCGTCGGATAGCCGTACTGCAGGGCGAGATGGGCCTGCAGGCCGATGCCGTCGAGCGGGACGCGCCCGGCCTTCAGCTCCTTGGCCAGGGCGTAGTAGGCGTCGCTCTTGGGGCCGACGGCCTCGATGTTGTAGTCGTTGAGGTAGAGCTTCGCCTTCGGGTCGGCCTCATGGGCCCACCGCAGGGCGTCGGCGATGTATCCGGGGCCGAGGGTCTTGTAGAACACGGTCTCCCGGTAGGTCCCGTCCTCGTTGAACGCCTCGTTGACGACGTCCCAGGAGTAGACCTTGCCGCGGTAGTGGCGCACCTCCGTCTGGATGTGCTTCTTCAGGACGGCGCGCAGCTCGTCGGGCGTCCACTCCCGGCCGGTGATCCAGTCGGGCAGCTGGCTGTGCCAGACGAGGGTGTGCGCGCGGACCTTCTGGCGGTGCTCGCGCGCGAGAGCGACGATCTCGTCGCCCGCCGTCCAGTCGAAGACGCCCTGCTGCGGCTCGGTGGCGTACCACTTCATGCCGTTGCCGGGGGTGATCATGTCGAACTCGCGGCCGAGGATCTTCGTGTAGGCGGCGTCGGTCAGTTCGGGGTTGTCCGTGGCGCTGCCGAAGTACCGGCCGTGGCGATGGGCGAGTTCGGCGAGGGTGGCCCGGGGATTTCCGGGCCCCGGTCGCTCGTGCGCCTGGGCGGCCGGTCCGGTGACGATCCCGGCGGCGACGAGGACGGCGGCGAGAGCTCCGGCGAGTCTGAGCCGGGTACGGACGGTGCTGGGCATGGTGCGACTCCTCACGTCGGGTGGGTGTGAGCCGTACGGTCCGCGGGCGCGCGTCACCCCTTGGTGGCGCCGGCGGCGAGACCGCCGACGAGCTGACGCTCGGCGACGGAGTAGAAGGCCAGGGCCGGGACCATGGCGAGGACGAGGTAGGCGAACACGCGCGCGTACTCGGCGGAGTACTGGCCCTGGAACTGCTGCACGCCGATCGGGACGGTCCACCAGGTGGGCTCGTTGAAGACCAGCAGCGGCAGGAGGAAGTTGTTCCAGCTGCCGACGACGGCGAGCACGGACACCGTGCCGAGGGCCGGCCTGGCCATGGGCAGCAGGACCCGCCAGAAGAAGCCGAAGGGCCCGCAGCCGTCCAGGGTGGCCGCCTCCTCCAGCTCGGCCGGGATCTCCCGGAAGAAGCCGCGCAGGATGACGATGGTCACCGGCAGTCCGAACGCCGCCTGCGGCAGGATCACGCCGAGCGGGTTGTCCAGCAGGCCGATGGAGCGCAACAGCAGGAACAGGGGCAGCGCCGCCACCGCGAACGGGAACATCAGCCCCATCGTGAACAGGGTGAACAGCACCTCGCGCCCGCGGAAGGCGAACCGGGCGAAGGAGAACGCGGCCAGCGCCGACACCGCGACGACCACCACGGTCGTCCCCACCGCGATGAGGGTGCTGCTGCCGACCAGCCGCCAGAACGAGCCGGAGCCCAGGATGTCGGTGTAGTTGGAGGGGACCCACGGGTCGGGCAGGCCGATGGGGTTGCGGGAGAGCTGGTCGGTGGACTTGAAGCCGGACAGCACGGCGTAGACGAGCGGTACGGCCATCACCGCGCCGGCGATCACGAGCACCAGGTGCAGCGGAAGGGTCCGCCCGGCCCGGCCGCCCCCGCGGGCGCTGCGGTCGCTCCGGCGGGAGCCCCGGTCGGCCCCGCGGGCGGCGGGACCGGTCTTGACGACGCTCACGAGCCGCCTCCTCGCATGGTCGTGGTGGCGCCCTGGAGGTCGCGGCGGAGCACGAACCGCTGGTAGGCGAGGGCGAAGACGAGGCAGATGCCGAACATCGCCACGCTGATCGCGCTGGCGTATCCGACCTGGTACCGCTTGAAGCCGTACTGGAACATGGTCACGGCCATGGTCTCGGAGTGGTGGTCGGGCCCGCCCGCGGTGATGACCCACACCAGGTCGAAGAGCTGGATCGCGCCGATGACGGACAGGAACACGCTGATGCGCAGGGTCGGCGCGAGCAGCGGCAGGGTGACGTTGCGGAAGCGCTGCCAGGGGCCCGCCCCGTCGATCAGGGCCGCCTCGGTCAACTCGGCCGGGACGGACTGGAGTCCGGCCAGGTAGAGCATCATGTGGAAGCCGAAGTACTTCCATGTCATGACCAGGAAGAGGGTGGCCATCACGGTGGAGGGATCGGCGAACCACTGCCCGCCGACCCCGTCCAGACCGACCGCCCCCAGCACGTGGTCGGCGAGGCCGTCGTCCGGGGCGAAGATCATGCTGAACAGCACGCCGGTGATCGCCTCGGAGAGGATGTACGGCGCGAAGAACAGCATCCGGTACACGGCCCGGCCGCGGATGCGCTGGTTGAGCGCGACGGCCAGGGCGAGCGCGAACGGCAGTTGCAGGGCGAGCGAGAGGCCCACCAGGAGCAGGCAGCGCCACAGGTCGCCGAGGAACACCGGGTCCTGGAAGAGACGGGTGAAGTTGTCGCCGCCGACGAAGTCCTCGGGCATGCCGAAGCCGCCCCAGCGGAAGAACGCGGCGTAGAGCGCGAACAGCATGGGCAGCAGCACCAGCGTGCCGAACAGCACCAGCGCGGGCGCCTGGAAGGCGACGGCGGTGAGCCAGTGCAGCGCCCGCCGCCGCGCCCGTCCCCGGCCCGCGGCGGCGACGGGATGCGCGGGTGTGATGTCCGGACCGCTGCGCTTGTCCGGGAGGAAGGTGGAGGTCATCGCCGACTACTGCTCTTCCTTCGCGACCTTGGTGATCGACTGGGCGACCTGCTGAGGCGACTTCGAACCGGCGATCAGGGCGGCGACGCTGTCGTTGACCTCCTGGCCGAGTGCGGGCGCGTACGCCTGGTCCAGGTAGAGCTGGAAGCCGGTGGCGCCCTTCAACTGCGCCTGCACGGCCTTGATGTTGGGGTCGGTGAGGGCGCTCTCCGCGGCCGGGACGACGGGCAGCGTGCCGGTCTTCTTGACCAGGGTGGTGTCCGTGGCGGCGGAGGCGAAGAACTTCAGGAAGTCGACGGCCGCCTGCGGGGCGTCCTTGCGCAGCGCGTGCCCGCCTCCTCCGCCGAACACCTCGGTGATCACGCCCTTGCCGCCGTCGACCGCCGGGAACGGGAAGAAGCCGAGGTTCGCGCCGAGCCCCTTGCCCGCGTCGGCCTCCACGACCGGCGCCCACTGGCCCATGAGTTCCATCGCCGCCTTGCCGTTGCCGACGGCGGCGGCCTGACCCGTGGGGCTGGAGTAGGCGGCGCCGAGGTAGCCCTTCTGGAACGGCTGCAGGTCGACGAGGTCCTGCAGGTGCTGTCCGGCCTGGACGAACCCGTCCCCGGTGAAGTCCTTGTCGTCGCCCGCCTTGCGCAGGGCGTCGACGCCCGCGGTGCGCATCGCGAGATACGCCCAGTAGTACATGCCCGGCCACTTCTCCTTGCCGGCCAGGGCGAGCGGGGTGATCCCGGCGGCCTTCAGCTTGCGCACGGCGTCGAGGAAGCCGCTCCAGGTGGTGGGGGGTCCGGCGACGCCGGCCTGCTTGAAGAGCGCCTTGTTGTACCAGAATCCGATCATGCCGATGTCGAACGGGATGCCGTACGCCTTGTCGTCGATCAGATACGGCTGCCGGGCCACCGACAGCAGGCCCTCGGACCAGTCCTTCGTCCGGTCGGTGAGGTCCTCGACGAGCCCGGCGTCGACCTGCTGCCGCAGGACGCCGCCGCCCCAGGTGTGAAAGATGTCGGGGAGCTTCCCGGATGCGGTCAGCGCCGTCATCTTCGACTTGTAGGCGTCGTTCTCCAGCTGAACGATCTTCACCTTGACCTTGGGGTTCTGCGCCTCGAACTGCTTGGCCAGCGCCGCCCAGACGTCCTTCGTCGGCTGAGTGGTGGAGATGTTCCACCACTCGATGGTGGTCGTCCCCGACGACCCTCCGTCCGAGTCGCCGCCGCAGGCGCTCAGTGCCGTCATGCTGAGACCGGCCGCGGCGGAGGCCGCCAGGAAGCCGCGGCGGGAGAGTGCCGGGTCGCCCATCATGCGCTCCTTGATAGATCGAAAGTTTCGAACCAGATCCAGAAAGCTTCGCTGCTGCCGCACCCTAGAGATACCCTCCGACGGGTGGCAACCCCTTGAACACAGGCAATCCGGGGGTCAGTTCAAAGAAGAAGGCCAGACGCGGGCCTTGATCACATCGAAACATTCGGGTTCTTCGGCGAACATTACGAAGGCGGGGCACCATCGAAAGCCCGACCGGCCGGATCCGCTCCCCACGCGGCGTGACGCTGAGTGTTCCGGCTACCGGTCCCGACCGGCCCTCGGCCAGTCTTAACGGAAGCTTGACGCCCTCCGGTCCCCCATCCGCGGGCCCGAGCGTCACTCTCCGCTTACGCTGATGCCGCCGTCCGCGTGATGGCCGAAACCACACGCCGAGCCGCACCTCTGGAGCACGCCGATGGCCACCGCCGAACATCCCCCTCCGCCCGGCCGTCTGCGCGCCTGGATGCTGCAGGGCCTGTCCGACATGGGCAGGGGACACGGCTCTCAGGAGTCGGACACCGGGTCAGAGGCACGTCCCGACCTCCAGGGACAGCGCTGGTACCGGGTCATGTGCCTGACGGGCGTCGACTACTTCTCGACCCTCGGGTACCAGCCGGGCATCGCCGCTCTCGCGGCCGGCCTGCTCTCCCCCGTGGCCACCGTCGTGCTGGTGGTCGTCACCCTGGCGGGCGCCCTGCCCGTCTACCGGCGGGTGGCCGAGGAGAGCCCGCACGGCGAGGGCTCGATCGCGATGCTGGAGCGGCTGCTGTCCTTCTGGAAGGGCAAGCTGTTCGTGCTGACCCTGCTGGGTTTCGCCGCCACCGACTTCCTGATCACCATCACCCTGTCCGCGGCCGACGCCTCGACCCACCTCGTCGAGAACCCGCACCTGACCGCCGCCCTGCACGACCGGCAGATGGTGATCACCCTCGTCCTGGTGGCCCTGCTCGGCGCGGTGTTCCTCAAGGGCTTCCTGGAGGCCGTCGGCGTCGCCGTCGCCCTGGTGGCGGTCTACCTCGCCCTTAACGCCGTCGTCGTCGCCGTCGGCCTGTGGCACGTGCTCACCGAGGGCCATGTGGTCACCGACTGGGCCGGCGCCCTGACCGCCGAGCACGGCAACGTCTTCGCGATGATCGGCGTCTCCCTGCTGGTCTTCCCCAAACTCGCCCTCGGCCTGTCCGGCTTCGAGACCGGCGTCGCGGTCATGCCCCACGTCCAGGGCGACCCCGACGACACGGCGGAGAACCCCCGGGGCCGTATCCGGGACACGAAGAAGCTGCTGACGACGGCCGCCCTGATCATGAGCGTCTTCCTGATCGCCACCAGCTTCATCACCACGGTGCTGATCCCGGAGAAGGAGTTCGAGCCCGGCGGCAAGGCCAACGGACGCGCCCTCGCCTACCTTTCCCACGAGTACCTGGGCAACGCCTTCGGCACGGTCTACGACGCCTCGACGATCGCCATCCTCTGGTTCGCCGGCGCCTCCGCGATGGCCGGGCTGCTCAACCTGATGCCCCGCTACCTCCCCCGCTACGGCATGGCCCCGCACTGGGCCCGCGCCGTCCGCCCGATGGTCATCGTGTTCACCCTGATCGCCTTCCTGGTCACCTGGATCTTCGACGCCGACGTCGACGCCCAGGGCGGCGCCTACGCCACCGGCGTCCTGGTCCTGATGTCCTCGGCCGCGATCGCGGTGACCATCGCGGCCCGCCGGGCCGGGCAGCGGGGCTGGACGGCCGGTTTCGCCGTCGTCTCGGCGGTCCTGCTCTACGTCACCGTCGTGAACGTCATCGAGCGCCCCGACGGCGTGAAGATCGGCGCCTGCTTCATCGCCGGCATCATCCTCGTCTCCCTCCTGTCCCGGCTGGCCCGCGCCTTCGAGCTCCGCGTGACCGGGGTGACGCTGGACGACATGGCGGAACGTTTCATCCGGGACATGGCCAGCCGCAAGATACGGTTCATCGCCAACGAGCCCGACCAGCGCGACAAGGCCGAGTACCGCGACAAGATCGAGCAGATCCGCCAGGACAACGACATCCCCGGCGAGGACTTCGTCTTCGTCGAGGTCACCGTCGTGGACCCGTCCGAGTTCGAGGCGGGCCTGACCGTCCGCGGCGAGGTCCTGCACGGCCGCTACCGCGTCCTGACCCTGGAGTCCTCCTCCATCTCCAACGCCCTCGCCGCGCTGCTGCTGCACACCCGTGACACCACCGGGTGCATCCCGCACATCTACTTCGAGTGGACCGAGGGCAATCCGTTCGCGAACTTCCTGCGGTTCTTCCTCTTCGGCCAGGGCGAGGTCGCCCCGGTCACCCGGGAGGTGCTGCGCGAGGCGGAACCCGACCGCACCCGCCGCCCCCGCGTCCACACCGGCTGACGCCCGGAGCGGACGACCCGAGAATTCGATGAACCGGTACGTCGACCGTCGGCACCGCCCCCGTGCGGACCGGCCCGCAGGCACCCGCCCGGACCGGGAGCGACCACGGCACAGAAGCCCATATACCAGACATAAGCCACCGCGGGCCCTACCGTGACGCTCATGACCCTGAGCATCCGCAACCAACTCCCCGGCACCGTGATCGCCGTCCAGACCGGCGAGGTCATGGCCACCGTCAGGATCCGCCTCGACGGGGGCCAGGACATCATGGCGGCCATCACCCTGGAGGCCGCGAACCAGCTCGGTCTCGCCCCGGGCACCGCCGTGCACGCCCTGGTGAAGTCGACGGAGGTGGCCCTGGCCGCCGGCCAGGTCGCCGGACTCTCGATCCGCAACCGGCTCCCCGGCACGATCACGGGCCTCACGATCGGCGAGGTCATGGCCTCGGTGAAGATCACCCTGGACGGCGGCCAGCTCACCGCGGTGATCACCAAGGAGGCGGCGGTCGATCTGGGGCTCTTCGTGGGCTCCGACGTCGTGGCGCTGATCAAGGCGACGGAGGTGGCCGTGGCGACGGCTTAGAGCGCGCGGGACCGCGCCCGCGGAGCAGGACCGCCCGCCCACCGGTCAGGGCAAGGACGCCTTCGCACCGCCCCGGGGCAGACGGCCGCCCCTCCGGGCACGGGAACCGTGGGACGACATCCGCAGGCCCCGTGACTCACGAGCCGGGCGGGATCCCGCTCGCGGACGGACCAGGCCACCGGCCCCGGAAACGACCGCAGGGCCCCCCGACGGAGGGGCCCTGCGGTCGTCACGCTCGCTCAGTCCTCGTACGCGTCCAGCGGCGGGCACGAGCAGACCAGGTTCCGGTCGCCGAAGGCCTGGTCGATCCGGCGCACCGGCGGCCAGTACTTGTCGTCGGCCGACACCCCGGCCGGGAAGACGGCCTCCTCACGTGTGTACGCGTGCTCCCACTCCCCGCCGAGGGCCGCCGCGGTGTGCGGGGCATGGTGGAGCGGGTTGTCCTCGGCCGGCCACTCGCCCGAGCCGACCTTCTCGATCTCCGCGCGGATCGCGATCATCGCGTCGCAGAACCGGTCCAGCTCGATCAGGTCCTCGGACTCGGTCGGCTCGATCATCAGCGTCCCGGCCACCGGGAACGACATCGTCGGCGCGTGGAACCCGTAGTCGATCAGCCGCTTGGCGACGTCGTCCACGCTCACGCCGGTCGCCTTCGTCAGCGGCCGCAGGTCGATGATGCACTCGTGCGCGACCAGTCCGCCCGGCCCGTTGTAGAGCACCGGGTAGTGCGGCTCCAGCCGCTTGGCGATGTAGTTGGCGCTGAGCACCGCCACCTGGGTGGCCCGCTTGAGGCCCTCGCCGCCCATGAGCCGCACATAGGCCCAGGAGATCGGCAGGATCCCCGCGGAACCCCAGGGAGCCGCCGAGATCGGCCCCACACCGGTCTCCGGTCCGGCAGCGGGCTGCAACGGGTGGTTGGGCAGATAGGGCGCGAGGTGGGACCGTACGGCGACCGGGCCGACGCCCGGACCGCCGCCGCCGTGCGGGATGCAGAACGTCTTGTGCAGGTTCAGGTGGGAGACGTCCCCGCCGAAGTGTCCCGGCTTGGCCAGGCCGACCAGCGCGTTGAGGTTCGCGCCGTCGACGTACACCTGGCCGCCGGCCTCGTGCACCTGGGCGCAGATGTCGGCGACGTGCTCCTCGAACACCCCGTGCGTCGACGGGTAGGTGATCATCAGCACCGCGAGCTCGTCCCGGTGCTTCTCGATCTTCGCGCGGAGGTCCTCGACGTCGATCTCGCCGTCCTCGGCGGTCTTCACGACGACGACCTTCATGCCCGCCATCACGGCACTGGCCGCGTTGGTCCCGTGCGCGGAGGACGGGATCAGGCACACCGTGCGCTGCTCGTCCCCGTTGCCCCTGTGGTACCCGCGCACGGCGAGCAGCCCGGCCAGCTCGCCCTGCGACCCGGCGTTCGGCTGCAGGGACACCTTGTCGTACCCGGTGACCTCGGCGAGCCGGTCCTCCAGCTCACCGATGAGCGTCAGATAGCCCTGCGCCTGCTCGGCCGGCGCGAAGGGGTGCATCTGCCCGAACTCGGGCCAGGTGACCGGCTCCATCTCCGTGGTCGCGTTGAGCTTCATGGTGCACGAGCCCAACGGGATCATGCCCCGGTCGAGCGCGTAGTCCCGGTCGGCGAGGCGGCGCAGGTAGCGCAGCATCGCGGTCTCGGAGCGGTACTGGTGGAAGACGGGATGCGTCAGGATCGCGTCGGACCGCAGCAGGCCGGCGGGCAGGGCGTCCTCGGTCGCCGCGTCGAGCGCCTCGATGTCGCCGTCGACGCCGAACGCGGCCCACACCGCTGCCACCTGGGCCCGCGCGGTGGTCTCGTCACAGGAGACCGACACGTGGTCGGCGTCGACGAGATGCAGGTTCACCCCGCGCTCGCGCGCGCCGGCGACGACCTCGGCGGCCTTCGCCGGCACCCGCACGGTCAGCGTGTCGAAGTAGGAGCCGTGCACGACCTCCACCCCGCCGGCGCGCAGCCCGGCGGCCAGGACGGTGGCGTACCGGTGCGTGCGCCGGGCGATGGCCCGCAGCCCGTCGGGCCCGTGGTAGACCGCGTACATCCCGGCCATCACCGCGAGCAGCACCTGCGCCGTGCAGATGTTGCTGGTGGCCTTCTCCCGCCGGATGTGCTGCTCACGCGTCTGCAGCGCGAGCCGGTAGGCCTTGTGCCCGTCCGCGTCCACGGACACGCCCACGAGCCGACCGGGCAGGCTGCGGGCGAACTTCTCATGGACGGCCATGTAGCCGGCGTGCGGCCCGCCGAAGCCCATCGGCACGCCGAACCGCTGGGTGGTGCCGACGGCGATGTCGGCCCCCAGCTCGCCCGGCGACTTCAGCAGCGTCAGCGCGAGCAGGTCCGCCGCGACCGTGACGAGCGCACCGAGCCCGTGCGCCTGGTCGACGAGCGCCCTGAGATCACGTACGGCGCCCGAGGCCCCGGGATACTGCACCAGCACGCCGTTGATCTCGCGCTCGGCGATCTCCGCCGGGATGCCGTCGCTCAGGTCGGCGACGACGACCTCCACGCCGGTCGGCTCGGCACGGGTCTCGATCACGGCGATGGTCTGCGGCAGCGCATCCGCGTCGACGAGGAAGAGGCCCTTCTTGTTCTTCCCCATCCGAAGCGAAAGAGCCATCGCCTCGGCGGCGGCCGTGCCCTCGTCCAGCAGCGACGCACCGGAGGTCGGCAGACCCGTCAGGTCGGCGACCATGGTCTGGAAGTTCAGCAGCGCCTCCAGCCGGCCCTGCGAGATCTCCGGCTGGTACGGCGTGTAGGCCGTGTACCAGGCAGGGTTCTCCATGACGTTGCGCAGGACGACGGGCGGCGTGAACGTGCCGTAGTAGCCGAGCCCGATCATCGAGTCGAGGACCTGGTTGCGATCGGCCAGCGAGCGCAGCTCGGCCAGCACCTCGGCCTCGGTGCGCGCGCCCGGCAGGTCCAGCGCGTCGGCGTTCTTGATCACGTCCGGGACCGCGGCGGCCGTGAGCTCGTCGAGCGAGCCGTAGCCCACGTGCGCGAGCATCTTGGCCTGCGCCTCGTGATCGGGTCCGACATGGCGCTGCTCGAAGGGGATTCCCTGCTCGAGTTCGGAGAGTGGAATGCGATGGGCGGTCATTACGGAGGCCTCCTGGTCTGACACGACCTTCGTGGGTCACCATGGCGCGGGTACCCGGACGGCCTCCCCCTCTGTCATCTCAACCTGAGAGCTTCACCGGCCGCCCGAAGGACGCCCGGCTTTCACCGTCGGTGAGAGCGGAGACCGTCGACGCCGTCGGTACCCGCTCTGCTTTCCAGAGTGACCTCGTCCGTGCGGTACGTGGGCCTGAGAGATTCCGGGGAGGATTTGCTCCTTCGGCGCCTCCGACGGTGGTCGGAGGACTCTCCCGCACGGGGTCAGCAGCCGTTGTCAGACTACCAGCGAGGTCAACATCACCCTCTCGAGTGGCCGCCGATCCCATTGTGCTCTTTTGTAGTGCTAACGGATGAGTTGCGACCCAGTGGAGGGCCCGTGCAGACCGACATCGATCCGCGCAACCTGATCGGCCGCAAGGCGTTCGACCGCAATGGCACCAAGATCGGCACCGTCGACGAGGTCTACCTGGACGACGCGACCGGCGTTCCGGAGTGGGCGGCCATACGCACGGGCCTGTTCTCCCGCGACGCCTTCGTGCCCCTGGAGCCCAGTGAGCTGGTCGAGGGCGCCCTGCGCATCCCCTTCGACCGGGCACTGATCAAGGACGCCCCGGACTTCGGCGTGGGCCGCCACCTCTCTCCGGAGCAGGAACTCCAGCTCTACCACCACTACGGTCTCGACCTGGGCGTCCCTCCCCCGCTCCCCGACCACGACTTCGGCCGGCTGGCGGGCACGGACGACGGCTGAGCCCTCAGGCGCAGGCCCGTATCAGCGCCCCCAGAATCCCGGACGGGTCGTGCAGCGGCCGGGCTCCGTCCGTGACGACTCTTCGCGTGCCGGCGTCGACCGGATCCGTCCCCGCCCAGGCAGTGGATCCGACGCACATCTCCACCTCCAGGCCCGACGCGGTGACGTGCCGCCATTCGGTGAGCGGCCCCCAGGCCCGGACCCGCACCACCTCTCCCAGGGACAGCTCCCGCAGCCAGGTCTCGTCGGCCGCGTACCGGTCGTGAGCCGTGGACAGCAGCAGGAGATCGACGTCCGAGTCGGGCCGCGCCTCCCCCCGCGCGCAGGACCCGACGAGCAGCAACCCCGCCACGTCGCTCCGGTCGGCGGCCCACCGGGTGACCCGGTCCATCACCGAGTTCATCTCGGCCGCCCGCTCCGGTGAGACTCCGACCCGCTCCGCGAACCGGTCTGCGTCGACGTTCATCCAGCTCCCCCTCCGCTGTCGGCCCGCCCCGCCAGGCATCGCCGTCACTTCCGAATCCCACGGCACAGCCCGCACGCCTTCCGGGCTGCTCCACCCATCTCACTCTATGTAACTGACCGGCTTCACCGGGAGTTCCCGGATTTCCCGGATCGCCATCCCGTGAGGCCGATGTCCGGACCCGTGACGCCGGTCGCCGTCGCCGGCCCGTCGCCCGCGTCAGGTCTTCGCCGCACCAGCGGCAGCGGATCCGCCGGCTCCAGCCCCGGATCGTCGGTCCGGAACGTCCGCACCCGCCCCGGCTCCGACTCGGGCGTCTCGAAACGCACCGTCACCCGGCCGAGGCCGCTGCCCTGCACCCACCCGTGCCCCAGCTCGGCATGGCGCACTTCGTGCCCGGGCCGCCACTGGCGCTCAACCGGCGCCGGCGCCTCGACGACGGGCTCGCCCACCGGCTCCTCCTCGGATCCGGCCGAGCGCTTCTCCGCGGCCTGGGCGAACAGGTCCTCCTGGGTGAAGTCGGCCAGACCGCTGACGCCGACGCCCAGCAGCCGCACCCCACCGGTCGTGTCCACGGCGTCCAGCAGCCGGGCCGCCGCTTCCCGGATCACCGCGGGATCGTCGGTCGGCCCCCGCAGCGTCTCGGACCGGGTGAGCGTGGAGAAGTCGTAGCGCCGCACCTTCAGCACGATCGTCCGCCCGGACAGAGCCGCCTGCCGCAGCCTGCGCACACACCGGTCCGCGAGCCGCCGCACCTCCAGCTCGACCCGCACCCGGTCATGGATGTCCACGTCATAGGTGTCCTCGACCGACACGGACTTCGTCTCGCGCTCGGCCACCACAGGCCGGTCGTCCCTCGCGAGCGCCATGGCGTACAGGGCGTGCCCGTGGGCCTTTCCCACCAGCCGCACCAGCTCGTCCTCACCGGCCTCGGCGATCTCGTCGACCGTGGTGATCCCGGCGCGCCGGAGATGGTCCCCCGTGGCCGGGCCGACGCCCGGCAGCGTGCGCACCGACATCGGCCCGAGCATCGCCCGCTCGGTGCCCGGCTCGATCAGCACCAGTCCGTCGGGCTTCGCCTGCTCCGACGCGATCTTCGCGAGCATCTTGCAGCAGGCCAGGCCCACCGAGCCCGTCAGGCCGGTCACCGCCCGTATGTCCCCGCGCAGCCGGATGCCGGCCAGCCGGGCCGACTCGCTGTCCCAGGCCGCCTCCCCGGCCTCCAGGTCCACGAACGCCTCGTCCAGGCTCAGCGGCTCGACCAACGGCGAAAGCGCCCGCAGCAGCCCCATCACCTGGTCGCTGATCGACCGGTAGAACGCGAAGCGCGGAACGAGATAGGCGGCGTTGGGGGCCAGGCGGCGCGCCTGGGCCATCGGCATCGCCGAGTGCACCCCGAAGACACGCGCCTCGTAGGAGGCGGTGGCCACCACCCCGCGCGGCCCGAGACCACCCACGACCACGGCTTTCCCGCGCAGACTCGGCTTGGACGCCTGCTCCGCCTGGGCGAAGAAGGCATCCATGTCGAGATGCAGGATCGTGGGCGCGTTTCTCACACGTCCGATGCTGCACCACACCACTGACAACGGCGTTCCACCGTCGCTGCCGACGCCCGGGAAGGGCGTCAGACCGCCCGGTTGCGCCGACGCGCCAGCTCGTCCGCCGGGTTGTGCCCGACCAGCGTCTCCCCGGTGTCCACACGCTCCCCGTGCAGCTGCGACAGCGCGCTCTCCACGTCCCGCCACACCACGCCCACGGCGATGCCGAAGACACCCTGCCCGCCCTGGAGCAGGGCGTGGACCTCGTCCGGCGACGTGCACTCGTACACCGTGGCGCCGTCGCTCATCAGCGTCATGCGCTCCAGGTCGCTGAACCCGCGCTCGCGCAGATGCTGGACGGCGCCGCGGATGTTCTGCAGCGACACCCCGGTGTCGAGGAACCGCTTGACGATCTTCAGGACGACGACGTCCCGGAAGCTGTACAGCCGCTGGGTGCCGGAACCGTGCGCGGGCCGCACGCTCGGCTCGACGAGCCCGGTGCGGGCCCAGTAGTCCAGTTGCCGGTAGGTGATGCCCGCGGCCGCACAGGCCGTCGGACCGCGATAGCCGATCTGCTCGCACGCCATGGACGTCGCCCCTCCGCTGCTCGGCACGGCCGCCGGTCGCTGCGGGGCGTGACCGGCCGCATCGCCCTGGTGCGGGTATCCCCCGCCCGGGCGCAACCGAGAGCTTGGGGGAGGGTACGGACCGCTTCCCCCGACACCGAGTCCGGGGGCACCCCCAGCCGTACCGTCGCCGCTGCTTCTCACGCCGACCTCCGTCCTTGACTGCCTTCTCGACGGTAGGCAGTCACCAGGGGTGCGTCAACGATCGCCACACTCGGCACGCCGAGTGATAATCACCCTAGGAGTGGTTTCCCGTGCCCCACCGCGGGGAAAGGCTAGCCGAATGCGCTGAGAACGAGCTGTAGGACGCTCTCAGTGGCCCCCGGCATTTGCCGGAAACGGAGCGGGCGCCCCGGTACGGGACGCCCTCTTCTCGTGTCTGCGCCGACTACTGGTTGCTGGTGCCGAAGTCCTCGGGCGAGATCTGGTCGAGGAACTCGCGGAACTTCTCCACCTCGTCCTCCTGCTCGTCCGGGATGGCGATCCCCGCGTCGTCAAGCACCGTGTCGCTGCCGTAGATCGGCGTTCCGGTGCGCAGCGCCAGCGCTATGGCGTCGGACGGACGCGCACTCACCTCGACCCCGCTGGCGAAGACCAGCTCCGCGTAGAAGACGCCCTCCCGCAGATCCGTGATGCGCACTTCCGTGAGCTCCTGACCGACGGCCTCCAGCACGTCCTTGAACAGATCGTGAGTCAGCGGCCGCGCGGGAGCCATGCCCTGCTGGGCGAAGGCGATCGCCGTCGCCTCGCCCGGTCCGATCCAGATGGGAAGGTAGCGGTCGCCTCCCACTTCGCGCAGCAGCACGATCGGTTGGTTGGAGGGCATCTCGACCCGGACACCTACGACATCGAGCTCGTTCACACAGCAACCCTAGGCCGTGCCCGGGACGTTTGGGTAGTCGGGCCGGGAACGGGTGACCGATCCCCCCTCGCCGCAACCGCCCGCTCAGGGCAGCCGCACCCCGAGCGCGGTCTGCACCAACGCCGCGTGCAGCCGCACCGTGAGCCCCGCGATCTCCTTGGTACGGGCCTCCGCGAGGGCCCTGGTCTGCGGATTGCGGTGCCGCTTCAGCGGAGCCACCACCTGGTCCACGAGTCCCGCCTCGCGGTCGGCGGCGGCCTTCATCACCCGCAGATGCCTCGGCTCGATCCCGAACCGGCCCAGCTCGGCGACGAGCGCGGCCACCGTGGCGGCCTCGGCGTCGTACACCCCGCCTTCCAGCGGCACGACAAGCCCGTACGACTCCCACTCCTCGAGTTCGCGCTCACCGATGCCCGCGGCCGCCAACAGCTCGGCACGACCGATCCGGGCGACCGTGGGGCCTTCCGAGGGCTCCAGCACGGCCTCGCCGTCCCGCTGCCGGCCCACGGTCGGCAGCGGCGCGGCCTCGCCCCGCTCCATGGCGTCCAGATGCTCACGGATGACCTTGAGCGGCAGATAGTGGTCCCGTTGCATCCTCAGCACGTGGCCGAGACGTTCGACGTCCCGTGTGCTGAACTTGCGGTACCCCGACGGGGTCCGCTGCGGCTCGACGAGCCCTTCCGACTCCAGGAAACGGATCTTGGAGATGGTCACTTCGGGAAACTCGTCGCGCAACGCGTTCAGCACCGCGCCGATGCTCATCGGGCCACCGTCCGCGGCGGCGGTGCCGTGTCCGGCACCGCCCCTCGGTGTTCGAAGCATGGACCTTCCCTGGGGAATCCCCCCGGGCAGAGCCCGGGGGCGGGTCAGTAGCCCTGCTGGCTCGCGTAGAAGACCAGCCGGTACTTTCCGATCTGCACCTCGTCACCGTTCGACAGAGCGACCTCGTCGATCCGCTCACGGTTGACGTAGGTGCCGTTCAGGCTGCCGACGTCCGCGACCCTGAACGTGCCGTCGGGGTTGCGGCGGAACTCCACGTGCCGACGCGAGACCGTCACGTCGTCCAGGAAGATGTCGCTCTGCGGGTGACGACCGGCCGTGGTCAGATCGCCGTCCAGCAGGAAGCGGCTGCCCGAGTTCGGGCCACGTCGCACCACCAGCAGCGCGGAACCCAGCGGCAGCGCGTCCACCGCGGCCTGCGCCTCGGGAGACAGCGCCGGCAACTGCGTCTGGCCGGTCACCTCCGCGTCGTAGGCCTCAAGGCCGGAAATGGAGATCGTGGAGGTCGTCTCCGACGCACGCTCGGGCACCAGCCCGGGACGAAGCGGCGCACCGCAGTTGGAGCAGAAACGGCTGTTCTCCGCGTTGCGGTTACCGCACCTCGTACACACCAGGGCTGACATAGGGGAAAACCCTCCACCCGCACTTGAGGTTGACGGTTGGCCGAAACCTATGCCGCCGGACTGTGCAGGGTCAACAGACGCCGCGCCCTGACCACCGGAAACGTCGCCGCCCGGACCACCCACCTGGTCCCTGAACAGCGGCCGCTCACCTTCCGCGTCGGGCTGTGCGCGATGACGAGCCGTCGCGTTGGCGTTGCCCTCTCGCGCGCTCTTGCCGAACAACTTCGCAAACAACTTCACGGGCGATTCCCCTTGACCGAAACAGACCCGCCCGTGGGGCAGGACGAACCCTGACTGATTACACCGGTCGACCCGGACACCTTCACAACGTCCGTGCCCACCAGACAGTTTCCACCACGCACCACCCGATCGGTGCGTCGACCCCCCGCAACCTCATGCCCCTGCCGGACGCCCGCCAAGCACTTCCGGTTCACCGGTCCGACGACCGAGCGTAGTCAGGCCGCTTCGCCGCTCGCAAGGCGTCCACGACGATCTTGCCGGACCGCTCGACGGTCACCGTGGCCTGCTCCTTCTCCAGAGTCTGCACCACGCCTCCCGGGATGTTCAGCGCCGGCTCGAGATCCTGCGGGTTGCCGATGACCTTGAAACGAAAAGGCGTGTTGATCTTGTTCCCGTCAACGCTCACGCCCTTCCCGGATTCCGTCAGGAACGTCCCGGCCACCACCCGCACGCCGTTCACCTGGATCGCCTCGGCCCCGGCCGCGCGCAGCTCCTGGATCGCGTCGAGCAGCATGTCCGCCTCGACCGTCCCCTTCGTGTCCTCGATGGTCATCGTGATGCCCGGCCCCTGCGCGGCGACCGTGCCCGCCAGGATGCCGAGTTGCCTCTCCTTCTCGACTGTCTGCTTGCGGGCCTCTTCCGCCTGGTCGGAGCTGTTCTCCAACTCCTGCCGCTGCTTCTCGAGACCCTGCTTCTCGTCCTCAAGACGCTGACTGCGGTCGCCGAGTTCATCGAGAATACGAACAAGATCTTCTTGACGCGCGCCGCGCAGGGCGTTCCCGCTGTCGCTGTTGGACGCGACCTGGACGGCCAGCCCGAAGCCGAGACCGAACAGCAGCACGGCGACGATGAGTTGGGCCCGGGTGACCCGCGGCGGCCAGAGCCCCTGGACCAGCCGCTGCCGACCGGTCGACGCGGGCTCGGCCGGCTCCGCGGCCGCGTCGTCCGCGGGCTCGGCCGCGGGGACCTCCTCGGGCAGCTCCTTGCGCAGCCGGTACTCGGGCGTCTCGTCGTTCTCGTCCTGGTTGCCCATGGCCGTCACGCCCGGAACACGTGCCGGCGGATCGCCGCGGCATTGGAGAAGATCCGGATTCCGAGGACGACCACCACACCGGTGGACAGCTGCGACCCCACGCCCAACTCGTCGCCCAGGAAGACGATCAACGCGGCCACCACCACGTTCGACAGGAACGACACCACGAACACCTTGTCGTCGAAGATGCCGTCGAGCATGGCCCGCAAGCCGCCGAACACGGCGTCCAGCGCCGCCACCACGGCGATCGGCAGATACGGCACGACGGCCGCCGGGACCTCGGGCTGGACCAACAGTCCGGCCACGACTCCCACGACGAGGCCCAGTACGGCGATCACGATGCGTCCTTCTCAGTTCTCGGCTGTGCTGTACGTACGATCACACTCGGTGCGGCGGGCAGCCGGACGTCGTCCACCACGGAGATGGCCGTCCGGATGCCGTAGTTCTCCTGCAGAGCGTTCAGATACAGCCCGTCCGCGCTGTCCTGGAACCTCGTGCTCAGGTTCTTCCCGTCCCCCACCGCCAGCACCGTGTACGGCGGCACCAGCGGCTTGTTGTCGACCAGTATCGCCTGACCCGCGGCTCTGATCGCCGACAGCGCCGTCAGCCGCTGTCCGTTGATCGAGACGGCCTCGGCGCCCGACGCCCACAGGCCGTTGACCACCCGCTGCATGTCGCGGTCCCGGACACGGCCGGTGTCAGAGAAACCCGCGGTCTCACGCGGACCGTTGCCGACGCCCGAGGTGGCCTCCTTGGCGTCGTCCACCACCAGTTTCACGCCAGGTCCGTGGACCTCGACCGCGCCGGCCAGGATTCCTACCAGATCCGTGCGCTTGCCGCCGCCGCTGTGTTCGAGCGCCTCCCGCTGCCGGGTGCTCACGTCGTCGCGCAGCTTGTCGACCGTGCCCTCGAGCGTGTCGGCCGCATCGGTCTCGCGGTCGATGCGGTCGATCAGCTCCTCGCGCTCCTTGGCGACGACGGGAGCGGCGACCCGCGCCTGCACCGCACCGACGGTGACCACCAGAGCAGCAAGCACCAGGCCCGCGGCCAGGACTAGCTTCGCCCCCACCGTCCTGGGCATGCCCCCCGCGCCGTCGGTCCGCTTCCGTGCGGCCGCCTCGGCGTAACCGTCGTCGAGGCTGTGATCCATGACGTTGGTGAGCAGCGACATGGACGCGTCCGGGCGCGACACGCGCGCGGGTGTGCTCCGAACGGGGGGCGGCTGCGGCATGCCGCACATCGTCGCACGTCGCGTCCAGTACCTCCGAACGGCCCCACGCGCGTGCCGGACGGGCCCCCTCGGGGACACGCGTCCGGCACGCGCGTGCGCGGACGGTTCAGCGGCCGGCGCTGTCCACGACCGCCGCCCACTCGTCGAGCAGGGCCTGCGCGGACGCGTCGTCCGGCCCCTCGGCCCACAGATGAGTGACGGCCTCCGCCGGATCGGGCAGCACCATCACCCAGCGTCCGTCGGTCTCCACCACGCGCACCCCGTCCGTGATGTCCACGAAGCGATCTCCGGCCGCTTCGACGACCCTGCGCATCACAAGCCCCTTGACGGCCCACGGGGTCGCGAGATCCCGCTTCAGGACGTGCGCCCGGGGGATGCGCGCGTCGATCTGGCTCAGGGTGAGCTGCGTCCGGGCCACGAGCCCGATCAGCCGCACGAAAGCCGCCGTGCCGTCGAAGACACTGCTGAACTCCGGGACGATGAACCCGCCCTTGCCGTCGCCGCCGAAAATGGTGGTCTCGTCCCGCCCGACCCGGGTGAGGTCGTCGGGCGAGGTCGTCGTCCACTCGACCTGGGTACCGTGATAGGCCGCGACCTGCTCGGCGATCCGCGTCGTCGTCACCGGCAGGGCGACCCGTCCGCTGCGCCGCTCGGCGGCCACCAGGTCGAGCAGCACCAGTAGCGCGCGGTCGTCCTCGATGATGCGCCCCTTCTCGTCGACGAGGGAGAGCCGCTCACCCACCGGGTCGAAGCGCACGCCGAACGCGGCACGCGAGGAGGCCACGATCTCCCCGAGCCGCACCATTCCGGACCGCCGCTGGTCGCCTGTCTCCGTCGGCCGAGCCTCGTTCAGACCGGGATTGATCGTGAGCGAGTCCACGCCGAGCTTGCCGAGGAGGCTCGGCAGCACCAGTCCGGCGCTGCCGTTGGAGGCGTCCACGACGACCTTCAAGCCGGATTCCGCGATCCCGGTCGTGTCCACGTTCCGCAGCAGCGATCCGGTGTACGAGTCGAAGACGCTGGCCGGGAAGTGCAGGTCCCCGATCTCTCCCGGGAACGCGCGTCGGTACTCCTGACGAGCGAACACCCGGTCCAGCTTTCGCTGACTGCCCTGCGACAGATCGGCGCCCTGGCCGTCGAAGAACATGATGTCGACGGAGTCCGGCACACCGGGCGAGGTCCGGATCATGATCCCGCCGGCGCTCCCGCGCGCGGTCTGCTGCCGCGCCACGGGCAGCGGGACGTTCTCCAGGTCCCGTACGTCGATGGCACTGGCCTGAAGCGCCGAGATCACGGCCCGCTTGAGCGCACGGGCGCCACGGGAGTGGTCACGGGCCGTGGTGACGGTGGACCCCTTCTTCAGCGTCGTGGCGTACGCGCCGGCGAGGCGCACGGCCAGCTCCGGCGTGATCTCGACGTTCAGGATGCCGGACACCCCACGTGCGCCGAAGAGGTGGGCCTGCCCACGGGACTCCCAGATCACCGAGGTGTTGACGAACGCACCGGCTTCGATGGTCTTGAAGGGATAGACCCGCACATTGCCCTGCACGATCGATTCTTCACCGATCAGGCACTCGTCGCCGATGACGGCGCCGTCCTCGATCCGGGCGGCCCGCATGACGTCGGTGTTCTTGCCCACGACGCAACCACGCAGATTGCTGTGCTCACCGACGTACACGTTGTCGTGAACGACGGCTTTGTGCAGGAAGGCACCGCTCTTCACGACGACGTTGGACCCGATGACCGAGTGTTCGCGGATTTCCGCGCCGGCCTCGACCTTCGCGTAGTCGCCGATGTAGAGCGGTCCGCGGAGCTCGGCGTCCGGGTGCACTTCTGCCCCTTCCGCGACCCACACGCCCGGCGAGATCTCGAAGCCGTCGATCTCGACGTCGACCTTGCCCTCCAGGACGTCCGCCTGGGCCTTCACATAGCTCTCGTGCGTGCCCACGTCCTCCCAGTAGCCCTCGGCGATGAAGCCGTAGACCGGCTTGCCCTCCTTCATCAGCTGCGGGAAGACGTCACCGGACCAGTCGACGGGCACGTCGGCCTCGACATAGTCGAAGACCTCGGGCTCCATGACGTAGATACCGGTGTTCACCGTGTCCGAGAAGACCTGGCCCCAGGTCGGCTTCTCCAGGAAGCGCTCGACCTTGCCCTCTTCGTCGACGATCGTGATGCCGAATTCCAGCGGATTCGGCACGCGCGTCAGGCAGACGGTGACCAGCGCCCCCTTTTCCTTGTGGAAGTTGATGAGCTCGGTGAGGTCGAAGTCGGTCAGGGCGTCACCGGAAATGACGAGGAAGGCGTCGTCCTTCAACGCCTCCTCCGCGTTCTTGACGCTTCCGGCGGTACCGAGTGGCTTCTCCTCGTTGGCATAGCTGAGCTCCATTCCGAGCTCTTCGCCGTCACCGAAGTAGTTCTTGACGAGCGATGCCAGGAACTGAACAGTTACGACGGTCTCATTGAGCCCATGCCTTTTGAGCAGCCTCAGAACGTGCTCCATGATCGGCCGGTTGGCCACCGGCAGGAGCGGCTTGGGCATGCTCGAGGTCATAGGGCGAAGGCGCGTGCCTTCGCCTCCGGCCATCACGACGGCCTTCATGTCGGAAGCGTCCTCCTAAAGAGACGACGGTCTAGCCGACTTCACCCGTCCAGATTGTCCCGCAGATTCACGCCGCAGGCCATCGAGCCACTGCTGCTGCCAATCGGCGAGGTCAGTCGGCCACAGCATCCGCACGAACGAGGCGGCGGACCTGTACCACGTACAGGACTCCTGCCCACCAGTACAGGGTTGTACCCCATCCTGCGAACGCCCATCCGAAAATAGCAGCCAGTGACGCCAACCACCCACTTCCGTCACTGAGCAGGAGCAGCGGGAAGGCGTACATCAGGTTGAACGTGGCGGCCTTCCCGAGGAAGTTCACCTGGGGCGGCGGATAGCCGTGTCGTCTGAGGATGCCCACCATCACCAGCAGAACCAGCTCTCGCGCAAGAAGTACGGCCGTCAACCACAGCGGGAGAATCTCCCGCCAGGTGAGGCCGACCAGGGTCGAGAGGATGTAGAGCCGGTCGGCTGCCGGGTCGAGGAGCCGGCCGAGGCTGCTGATCTGGTTCCAGCGTCGCGCGAGCTTGCCGTCCAGATAGTCGCTGACCCCGCTGAAAGCCAGCACGAGGAGGGCCCAGCCGTCGCTCTGCGGGCCTCCGAACTCAGGCCGGAGGATCAGCCACAGAAACAGGGGCACGCCGACGAGACGCGCCATGCTGAGGATGTTCGGGATGGTGAGCACCCGGTCTGTCTGAACACGGGTCTCCTGGACCTCCACCCGGGGGCCTCCAGTAGGAAATGAGCCAACGATGCCCCCTGACCCTACCCCAACGCAAAAAAGCTCTGGCCCTTGGGCTGTATGCCCAAGAGCCAGAGCTCTAAAAGGA
>NZ_BEWA01000006.1 GCF_003112535.1 Streptomyces rishiriensis
TGAACGGCGTTGACCCTAGAGGGCGTACTTCTCGCGCAGTTCGATCTTGCGCACCTTCCCCGAGACGGTCATCGGGAAGGCGTCCAGGATCTGCAGCCTGCTCGGGATCTTGTAGTGCGCCAGGCGGCCCTCGCAGTACGCGCGCAGCTCCTCCAGCGTCAGGGGGTCCGCCGCGTCGTCCGGGATCACACAGGCGAGGACCTCCTCGCCGTACTTCTCGTGCGGGACTCCGACGACCTGGACGTCCCTGATCTTCGGATGGCCGTAGAGGAACTCCTCGATCTCGCGCGGGTAGATGTTCTCCCCGCCCCTGATGATCATGTCCTTGATGCGGCCGACGATCTCCACGTAACCGTCTTCCCGCATCACCGCCAGGTCACCGGTGTGCATCCAGCGTCCCGCGTCGATCACCTCGGCGGTCTTCTCGGGCTCGTTCCAGTAACCGAGCATCACGCTGTACCCGCGGGTGCACAGTTCGCCGGGGACGCCGCGCGGCCGGGTGACGCCGTCCACCGGGTCCACGACCTTCACCTCGATGTGCGGCAGCACGCTGCCGACGGTGCCGGTGCGGTGCTCCAGGTCGTCGTCCCGGCGGGTCTGGGTGGAGACGGGCGAGGTCTCGGTCATGCCGTAACAGATCGACACCTGCGCCATGTTCATCTCGGCGACCACCCGTTTCATCACCTCGGCCGGGCAGGGCGAGCCCGCCATGATGCCGGTGCGCAGCGAGGAGAGGTCGTAGGAGGCGAAGTCGGGGAGGTTCAACTCGGCGATGAACATGGTCGGTACGCCGTACAGCGACGTGCACCTCTCCTGCTGGACCGCCTCCAGCGTGGCCTTCGGGTCGAAGGACGGAGCCGGGATGACGACGCAGGCGCCGTGCGAGGTGGCCGCGAGGTTCCCCATCACCATGCCGAAGCAGTGGTAGAAGGGCACCGGGACGCAGATCCGGTCGCGCTCGCTGTAGGCGATCGACTCCCCCACGGAGTAACCGTTGTTGAGAATGTTGTGGTGGGAGAGGGTGGCGCCCTTGGGGAAGCCCGTCGTTCCCGACGTGTACTGGATGTTGATCGGGTCGTCGCAGGACAGCTCGCCGGCGCGGGTCCGCAGGTCCTCGTGGCGATCGGGCGTGGCGCGGCGCAGCAGCGCGTCCCAGCTCGGATCGGCGATGTAGACGGTCTCGCGCAGCTGCGGGCACCTGCGGCGGACCTGCTCGACCATCGCCCGGTAGTCGCTCGTCCGGTGGCTGAGCGAGGCGAACAGCACGGAGATCCCCGCCTGGTTCAGGACGTACTCGACCTCGTGGGTGCGGTAGGCGGGGTTGATGTTCACCATGATCGCGCCGATCCGGGCGGTGGCGTACTGGACCAGCACCCACTCGGGGCAGTTGACCGCCCAGATGCCCACCCGGTCGCCCTTGGCGACCCCGCTCGCGAGCAGCGCGCACGCCAGCCGGTCGACGTCCGAGGCGAACGCGGCGTACGTCCAGCGCCGCCCGGAGGGCACGTCGACCAGGGCGTCGCGGTCGGGCCAGGCGGCCACCGCGCGGTCCAGGTTGGCGCCGATGGTGTCCCCGAGCAGGGTCGTCATGCTCGTCCCGTGCGCGTACGCCGGGCCGGGACCGGACACCGCCGCCGGTCCCGCCGCCTGGACCGCCCCCCGGCCGGCCGGCGCATCCGCGGCGCGGCCGGCCAGCCCGCCGTGCGAGCCGCTCACCGGAAGTCCTCCTCGCGGTACTCGTCCGTCGAGCCGGCCGCCGTGGCCTCGCGCAGCTCGATCCGGCGGATCTTGCCGCTGACCGTCTTGGGCAGCGGGGCGAACTCCAGTCGCCTCAGGCGCTTGTAGGGGGCGAGGACGTCGCGGGAGTGCTCGAACAGCGCCTTCGCGGTGTCGGGGCCCGGCTCCCAGCCCTCGGCGAGGACGATGTACGCCTTGGGCACGGCGAGGCGCAGTTCGTCCGGGGCGGGGACCACGGCCGCCTCGGCGACCGCCTCGTGCTCCAGCAGCGCGCTCTCCAGCTCGAAGGGACTGATCTTGTAGTCGGAGGCCTTGAAGACGTCGTCGGCCCGTCCGACGTAGGTGAGGTAACCGTTTTCGTCCCGGCTGCCGATGTCCCCGGTGCGGTAGTAGCCGCCGGCCATCGCCTCCGCCGTGCGGTCGGGATCGCCGTGGTAACCGGTCATCAGGCCCACCGGACGGGCGGACAGGTCCAGCGCGATCTCGCCCTCCCGGGCGCCCGGCGCGCCCGAGACGGCGTCGAGGAGCTCCACCCGGTAGCCCGGGCTCGGTCTGCCCATGGAGCCGGCCTTCAGTTCCTGGCCAGGGCTGTTGGCGATCTGCACGGCCGTCTCGGTCTGGCCGAAGCCGTCCCGGACGGTGACGCCCCAGGCGCGCCGCACCTGTTCGACGACCTCGGGGTTGAGGGGCTCGCCCGCGGCGACGGCCTCGCGGGGCGGGGTGCGCAGCTGGGTGAGGTCGGCCTGGATGAGCATGCGCCAGACGGTCGGCGGGGCGCAGAACGTCGTCACGCCCGCCCGGTCCATCTCGGCCATGAGACGGGCCGGGTCGAAGCGGGTGTAGTTGTGGATGAAAACGGTTGCTTCGGCGTTCCAGGGGGCGAAGAGGTTGGACCAGGCGTGCTTGGCCCAGCCGGGCGAGGAGATGTTGAGGTGCACGTCGTGGGGCTTGAGCCCGATCCAGTACATCGTGGCCAGATGCCCGATCGGGTACGAGGTGTGGGTGTGCTCCACCAGTTTGGGGCGGGCGGTCGTGCCGGACGTGAAGTAGAGCATGAGCGGGTCGTCGGCGAGGGTGGGGCCGTCGGGCGTGAAGTCGGGCGACGCGCTGTAAGCGTCTTCGTAACGGTGCCAGCCCTCGGGTGCGCCGCCGACCGCGATGCGGGTGTAGTCGCCGGGGACGTCGTCGAACTTGCCGGCGTCCTGCGAGCGGACGAGGACGTGCCGGACCCGGCCGCGTGCGACGCGGTCGGCGAGGTCGGCGGGGCCCAGCAGCGGGGTGGCGGGGATGACGACCGCGCGCAGCTTCATGGCGGCCAGCGCGGTCTCCCACAGTTCCGCCTGGTTGCCGAGCATGACGAGGATCCGGTCCTCGGCGGCGACTCCGCGGGCGCGCAGCCAGTTCGCGGCCCGGTCCGAGCGCTCCGCCAGCTCGGCGAAGCTGAGACGGGTTTCGGAACCGTCTTCTTCGACGATGTGCAGGGCGGTGCGCCCGTTGCCCTCGGCGATGGCGTCGAACCAGTCCAGGGCCCAGTTGAAGCGCTCCGGCCGGGGCCACTCGAAACGCTCGTAAGCGGTTGTGTAGTCCTCGCGGTGCTCCAGCAGGAAGTCGCGGGCTGCGCGGAAGCGCTCCGTCGCCGTCGTCATCGGTCCTCCTCGCTCTCTTGCTCGTCGGCCTCGGGGACGCGCTCGACAGCGGCGCGCCCCTGGGGCACACTCCCGACGCCGGACCATTGCCGGGCGGCTCTCTGCCATCGTGTAATCCGTGATGCAGGTCTCACTACCCCCGAACGGGGGTGTGCGGCACGACGCCGCGCGGAAAGGGCGACAACGTGGCAGCAGACGCAGCCGGAACGGCTCACATCGGCGGGGCGCTGGTGCGGCTGCGGAATGCGACCGGGCTGCCGGTCGCCTTCGGCGGGCTGGTGGAGCCGGGTCGGCAGCGGATGCGGATCAGCGAGTTCAGCGGGGCGGCCGGGCTCGCGCTGCGCGGGCTGGCCGTGACCTCGGGAAACGGGCTGGGCGGCAAGGCCGTGGCGCTGGCCCGGCCGTGCGCGGTGACCGACTACTCCCTGTCGCGGCAGATCAGCCACGAATACGACGCGGCCGTCGCCGAGGAGGGTCTGCGCTCGGTGGTGGCGATCCCGGTGGTGGTGCGGCGCCGGGTGCGCGGGGTGCTGTACGGCGCCCTGCGCACGGCCCAGCCGCTGGGCGAACGCACGCTGACCGCGGCCGTGCAGGCCGCGCGCGACCTGGAGCAGGCGCTGGTGGTCCAGGACGAGGCGCGCGATCTGCTCGCGGCGGCCGAGGCGCGCGCGGCGGCCGCCGGAGCCGGCCGGGGTGGCGGGGGCGGTGAGGCTTCGGCGAGCTGGGAGCAGGTGCGTGAGGCGCACGCGGCGCTGCGCGCCCTGGCCCCGCGGATCGCCGACCCGGTGCTGCGCGGGGAGCTCCTCGACGCCTGCGGGATGCTGGCCCCGGCGGCGCCTTGGGGGCCGGAGCGGCAGCCGGTCGTCCTGGCGCCGCGTGAGCTGGACGTGCTGGCGTGCGTGGCGGCGGGGGCGACCAACGCGGCGGCGGCCGAGCGGCTGGGGCTGCGCGCGGAGACGGTCAAGGGTTATCTCAGGTCGGCGATGCGCAGGCTGGGCGCGCGCACCCGGGGAGAGGCGGTGGTCGCGGCCCGCAGGGCGGGTCTGCTGCCGTAGCGCGACGGCGCCGCATCCCCGCGGGGGACGGCCCGGCACGGCCGCGGCGGGCGCCCGGCGGGGCGCCGGCGAGGAGCGATCACATCAAGCCAGGGAGCCCCCTCACGACAACCGATTATTCACTCACCGTCACCCTGAATTTCCCTATGCGTCACGTTGTTATATCCCTCACCACGCCACGCCTCCGGATTTCAAAGAGTCATTGCCTAGAATTTGGCCCGGACACGACACTCGGAGGGGAGCGGTGACCGTGCGACGGGACTTCAAGGAGCCTGCCAGATGCCGCCCCGACCTGGTCATCGGCAGGGACGAGCTGTACGCGACCGCGCGCGAGCAGCTGACCCGCGGCGGCAGTGTGCTGCTGCACGGCCCGGCCGGAATAGGAAAGTCGACCGTGCTGCGGGCATTGGCCGCGGATTACGGCGACGCGGCGCGCACCGTGCTGCGCTGCTCGGCCACCGAGTCCGAATCGCACCTGCCGTTCCTCGCCCTGGCCGATCTCTTCGGGCTGGTCCTCGACGAGATCTCGGACAAGCTGCCCGCCGCCCAGCGCACCGCACTGGAGTCCGCGCTGACCGGCCGCGGCGAATCGACTCTGCAGCGCGACGGCCTCGCGCTGCGGCTGGCCGTCCTGTCGGCGCTGCGCGCCCTGGCCGCGACGGGCCCGGTCCTGCTCGTCGCCGACGACCTGCAGTGGCTGGACTCGGCCAGCGCCGAACTCCTCGGCTTCGCCGCGCGCCGCCTCGGCGACACCCCCGTCCAGCTGCTCTGCGCGGTCCGCACCGAGGGCCAGGAGTACGACCGCCATCTACGCGCGTCCCCGCCCGACACCCTCGCCGTGCGCCTCAACCCGCTCTCGCGCGCCCAGGTCTCCGCGCTGCTCGACCACCGCGGCTACACCGACCTGCCCCGCTCGACGATGCGGGAGATCCACCGCACCAGCGGCGGCAACCCGCTCTTCGCCCTGGAGCTGGGCCGCGCCCTCGGCGAGAGTCCGACGCCGCCCCGGCCGGGCGAGCCGCTGCCGGTGCCGACCTCGCTGCGCGCCCTGGTCCTCAGCCGTCTCGACATGCTCTCCGCCGAGGCCCGGCGCACCCTGCTGGTGGCCAGCGCGGGCGCCCGTCCCACGCTGGCCCTGCTGCACGCGGCCGGCCGGGAGAACGCCGAGGCCGAGACCGCCCGGGCCGCCGAGCTCGGGCTGCTGGCGACCGAGCCCGAGGGGCCGGCCGTGCGGTTCGCGCATCCGCTGATCTCCGCGGCGCTGTACGCGGAGGCCCCCGCACAGGAGCGCCGGGCCGCGCACGCCGCGCTGTCCACCGCCGCCTCCGACCCCATCGAGCGGGCCCGCAACCTGGCTCTGGCCACCACCGGCACCGACCCCGAGGTGGCCGCCCGGCTCGCCGAGGCCGCTGCCCTCTCCCGCGACCGGGGCGCCCCCTCGGTCGCCGCCTCGCTCGGGCTGCTCGCCGCCCGGCACACCCCGCCGGACGGCACGCCCGCCCCGGACCGGCACCGGCTCCAGGCCGCGGAGGACGCGATCACGGCCGGCGAGGTGGACCTCGCCCGGGACATCGCGCGCGAGGTGCTGACCCGGGCCACCGTGCCCGCCGACCGGATCCGGGCCTGGGAGGTGGTCATCGAGGCCGCCGGACAGGCCCTCGGCGACGTCGACGCCGTCTTCCCGCAGGCCCTGGCCGACGCCGGGGACGACCCCCGGCTGCTCGCCCTGGTCCACTACCACCTCGCCTGGCGCAAGCTGATCGTCGAGGGCGACTTCTCCGAAGCGCGGCAGGAGGCCGCGCACGCGGCGGAACTGGCCGCGCGCGGCGACGACCGGCGCACCGAGCTGATGGCGCTGTCCTTCCAGTCGTCCACCGAGACCCTGATGGGGCATCCGAACGCGCCCGCGACCATCAAGCAGGCGATGAAGGAGCCGCAGGACCCGTATGTGGCCTGCCATCACAACGGCGTCGGCGCGGCCAGGTTCCGCTGGCTGATGATGAGCGACCAGCTGGCCGAGGCCCGTTCGACCATCACCGCGCTGCTGCGCGAGGTGCGCCGGCGCGGCATGGTCGAGAGCGAGGTGCACTTCCAGCGGTTCCTCGCCGAGACGGAACTGCGCTCCGGGCACTGCGGACGCGCCCTCGACCTGGCCCGCGAGAGCCTGCGGCTGGCCCGTGACTCCGGCATCGGCCTCGGGGCCTCCGCGATGCTGGCGTCCCTCGCCGAGGCCTCCGGCGGCGACGTCGACCGGGCGCTGGAGCTGGCCCGGGAGGCGGCGGGGCGGGCCGAGGAGGACGGCGACCAGATGTACCTCTCGCGCGCGCTGGCCGCGCTGGGCCACGCCCAGCTGGTGGCCGGGGACGCGGCGGGCGCGGTCGGCTCGCTGCGCCGGGTGCGGGAGCTGGAGGCCGGTCTGCGCATCACCGACCCGGCGCGCGGCCGCTGGCAGGGCGACCTCGCGGAGGCGCTGGTGCGGGTGGGCGAGCCGGGCGAGGCCCAGGACGTCATCGACGTGACGCGCGAGCACGCGCTGCGGCTGGACCGCGAGAGCGTGCTGGCCGTGCTGGACCGCTCGGAGGCGATGGTGCGGGCGGCGCTCGGCGACCACGAGGCGGCGCTGTCCCGGCTGACGTCCGTTCAGGACCGGCTCGCCAAGCTGGGATACGGCCTGGAGGAGGCGCGGGCGGCGTTCGCGCTGGCCCGGCTGCGCACCCTGCGGCCGGGTACCGGGCCGGGGCCGACGTCGTACGACGAGGCGGCACGGCTGTTCAGACGGTGCCGGGCGCTGCCCTGGCTGCGCCAGGTGGACGAGGCCGCCGCGGAGGGCGCGGCGGCGCAGCAGCTCCCCGTCGTCCGGCAGCAGCCGCCGTCCGACGTGCTGGAGGGGCTGGCCGCGATGGAGCGTCAGGTCGCCGCGCTCGTCATGGAGGGCGCGACCAACCGGGAGATCGCCGCGCGCCTGTTCATCAGCGTCAAGACGGTCGAGGCGACGCTGACCCGGGTCTACCGCAAGCTGGGGATCCGTTCGCGCGTGGACATCGTCCGTCTGGCGGCGGGACGTCACGCGAAGTGAGGAATCGGCGGGACATCGCTCCCGCAGCGGCTACCTACTCCTAGTGGGATTCTCCTGGCTCGTGCGCCGCGCGCGGCGGGCGCACCGAGCGGTTCCGGATCGACGGCCGCGGCCGCGGGCGCGGGTTCTCCGGGGCGACCGAGGGTTTTCCCTGCCCCAACTCCCTTAGGGGGTTCCCTCATTGGGGGGAGCGGTGGCCGAGCCCTAGCGTAAGGGACGTGCCGCTCGCCCGGGCACACGGGGGTCGGTCCCGCGGCCCCCGTGCTCACCCCCACACCCGCGCGACCCCCCACCGGCCATCTCCATCGAGGAGTTCCATGCTCGGGCTCAACCGCGTGAAGAAGACCGCAGCCGTGGTCGCGGCGACCGCCGCCGCGGCGGCGACGGCACTGCTCAGCTCCCCCACCGCTGTCGCGGCACCGCAGCCGATCGTCGGCGGCACGACGACCACGACCACGGCGTACCCGTTCATGATGCAGATCACCGACGCCTCGCAGAACCAGTTCTGCGGCGGCACGCTGGTCTCGGCGACCAAGGTGGTCACGGCCGCCCACTGCATGGCCGGCGAGACCACGAGCAGCGTGCGCGTCGTCGGCGGGCGCACCTACCTGAACGGCACCAACGGCACGGTCAGCCGGGTGAGCAGGATCTGGATCGACCCGGACTACACGGACGCCACCAACGGCGACGACGTGGCCGTGCTGACCCTGTCGACGTCGATGCCGTACACCACGGCGTCGTACGTCTCCTCGTCGCAGACCGGGGTGTACGCGGCCGGCACGACCGCCCGCATCCTGGGCTGGGGCACCACCTCGGAGAACGGCGGCTCCTCCAACCAGCTGCGGACCGCGACCGTCCCGGTCGTGTCCGACTCCAGCTGCAAGAGCTCCTACGGTTCGGACTTCGTCCAGACCGACATGGTTTGCGCCGGATTCACTTCCGGCGGCACAGACACCTGCCAGGGCGACAGCGGCGGTCCCCTGCTCATCGGGGGCGTCCTGGCAGGGATCACTTCTTGGGGCGAGGGCTGCGCGGAGGCCGGTTACCCGGGTGTGTACACCCGGCTGACCACCTTCTCCAGCCTGGTGACCGCGCAGGTCACCTCGTAGCCGGTGCACGGCTGACCCCGAAGAACGCCTGAGGGACCCCTCACCCCCGAGGACCCTCAGGGAACGATCAGGGGGCGCTGCGAGCCTCCACGAGCGGCCCGCAGCGCCCCCTCTCCACGCCCTCGCCGGTCTCCGGTGGGGGCTTCGCGCATGCCGCCCCCGCCGGTCAGTCCCCGGCGGCCCGCACCCGGCCGAAGCGGATGTCGGGGGACTCCCCCGGGTGCAGCACGGACAGCATCCGCTCGCCCTCTTCGAGGACCTCCCGGCGCTGTCGCCGGGTGAGGTCCGTGAAGGGCTCGACGACCAGGGCGTCCGGCTCCCGCCTCCACACACCCGCCAGGAAGCCGTCGACGAGGAGCGTGCGGTGGGCCTGGTTGCCCTGCCAGCTGCGGCCCCACTGCTCGGGCGGGATCACCCGCGTGCGGTCGGCGTGGGAGAGGAGCAGGTTGTCGAACTCGGGGAGGAAGCGCGGCGGGGCCGGGGTGTCGGGGTCGGGGCGGGGGGCGTCGGGGAGGTCGAAGAGCTCGACGCCCTGTTCGTCGCGGAAGACCAGCAGCCGGGGCCGCAGCCGTTCGAAGGCGTCGCGCAGCCGGGTCAGGCCCGCCCAGGTCTGCATGTCCTTGACGGAGGCCGGGCCGAAGGCGGCCAGGTAGCGCAGGACGACGTCGTCCGGGGCGGGCGCGGGTTCGGCGGGGCGGCCGAGCCAGTGCTCCGCGGTGGTGAGCGCGACCTGCCCGCTCCTGCCCCACAGCCCGCGCGGGGTGACCTGGACCAGGGGCAGTCGGCACCGGGCGGCCACGGCCAGGGAGGCCGGATCGGCCTCGGGCCACACGGCGTGGAGGGCCTCGCGCAGGTGCGCCATGGTGCGCGGCTCGGCCTCCACGAGGTCGCGGGCGAGGCCGGCGAGCCGGTCGAGGTCGACGCCGGCGAGACCCTTGCGGAAGTGGGTGAGCTCGCGGTCGCGGGCGGGCTGCACGAACGGGCGCAGGGTCAGGCAGTCGTCCGCCGTGTGGGTGTGGATGGTGGAGCGCATGCTGACGATGCGGACGACCTCGCGGTCGGCCATCAGGGCCGACAGCGCCTCCGGGACGAAGCCGTCGAGGCGGGCGGCGAGCGCGTAGTAGGGGGGTTTCACGTTCTGCGCCTGCAGACCGAGCAGGCGGTGCACAGCGGCCCCCGCCGACAGGGCCGAGCGGCGCAGCAGCAGCTGCCGGTCGAGGGTGGCGCGGTTGAGGGCGCGCACGCCGAGCACGGGGACCGCCGCGGACGTCGTCTTCGTCATGTACGGCAACCTAACGGCGCTGGAGGACGGATTCTGTCCTACAGCCACTGCCCTACAGCGCCCGGCGGACGGGGCTCGATCCTCCCCGTCGACGTCGTATGCCCCCTATATCCTGCTTGGTGATCGGCCCGCCCGGAGATCGGTGTCGGGTGATCGGCCCGCCCGGTGATCCGCCGACGTCGGACGACATCCGCACGACTTCCGCACGACCGCAGTCTCGACCGCAGTCTCGACCGAGAGGCAGCCGCGATGCCCGAGCGCCCCAGGAAGCCCGTCTGGCGCCGCACCCCGCCCGCACCCGCGCCCCCGTCGCGGCCGCCCGGCCCGCCGGCGGCGCCGTCCGCGGTCCCGTCCGAGCCGGCCGGCATCGTCCAGGCCGTCCTGTACCGGGACGGCGTCCGGGTCGCCGCCCCGGCCACGCTCTCGGAGACCTACCGGGCGCTGCACGAGCAGCCGGCGGGCATGGCGTGGATCGGGCTGGCCCGTCCGACCGCGGACGAACTGCACTCCCTGTCCGCGGAGTTCGACCTGCACCCGCTCGCCGTCGAGGACGCGAAGGAGGCTCACCAGCGGCCGAAGCTGGAGCGCTACGGCGACACCCTGTTCGTCGTCCTGCGGGCGGCCCGCTACCTGGACGCGCCCGAGGAGATCGACTTCGCCGAGCTGCACGTCTTCGTCGGGCCCGACTTCGTCATCACCGTCCGGCACGGCGCGGCCCCCGACCTGTCGGCGGTGCGCCGGCGCATGGAGGAGACCCCGGAGCTGCTGAAGCTCGGCCCGGAGGCGGTCCTGTACGCCATCCTGGACGCGGTGGTCGACGGCTACGTGCCGGTCGTGTCGGGTGTGCAGAACGACATCGACGAGATCGAGACCGAGGTGTTCCGCGGCGACCCGGAGGTCTCCCGCCGGATCTACGAGCTCTCCCGCGAGATGGTCGAGTTCCAGCGCGCCACCCGCCCGCTGGTCGGCATGCTGCACGGTCTGATGGCCGGATTCTCCAAGTACGGCACGGACGAGGAGCTCCAGCGCTACCTGCGCGACGTCGCCGACCACGTCACGCACACCAGCGAGCGCGTCGACGGATTCCGCCAGGCCCTCACCGAGATCCTCACGGTGAACGCGACCCTCGTCACCCAGCAGCAGAACGCGGAGATGCGGGCGCTGGCCGAGGCCGGGTTCGAGCAGAACGAGGAGGTCAAGAAGATCTCGTCGTGGGCGGCGATCCTGTTCGCGCCGACGCTGGTGGGGACGATCTACGGGATGAACTTCACGCACATGCCGGAGCTGCGCTGGGTGTTCGGCTACCCCTTCGCCATCGCCCTGATGGCGGTGGTGTGCACCGGCCTCTACTTCGTCTTCAAGCGGCGCGACTGGCTCTGAGCGAGCCGGTCGCGCGGCTCGCCCGGCGCCCGGATCAGTCCGTGGTGGGCCGGGCCAGCCCGTGGTCGTAGGCGAAGATCACGGCCTGGACGCGGTCGCGGGCGCCGATCTTGGCCAGCACCCGGCCGACGTGCGTCTTGACGGTGGACTCCGACAGGACGAACCGGGCGGCGATCTCGCCGTTGGTCCAGCCCTTGCCGACGGCGACGAGGATCTCGCGTTCGCGGTCGGTGAGGGAGCCCAGTCCCGGGTCCTCGGCACGGTCCGCGCGGTGCGCGGGGACGTAGCGGGCGTACTCCTCCAGGAGACGGCGGGTGAGGGCGGGCGCGATGACGGCGTCGCCGGAGGCCACCGCGCGGATCCCGGCGAGGAGCTCCTCGGGGCGCACGTCCTTGAGCAGGAAGCCGCTCGCGCCGGCCCGCAGCGCGGCGTGGACGTACTCGTCGAGGTCGAACGTCGTGAGCACGAGGACCCGGGAGCGGCCGCCGGCGGCGACGATGCGGCGGGTGGCCTCGATGCCGTCCATGCCGGGCATGCGGACGTCCATCAGGACGACGTCCGGGCGCAGTTCGGCCGTCTTGCGGACGGCCTCGGCGCCGTGCGCGGCTTCGCCGACGACGTCGGTCTCGTCGACGGAGTCCAGGAGGATGTGGAAGCCGTAGCGCTGCAGCGGCTGGTCGTCCACGATGAGGACGGTGGTCATCGCCCACCGCCGCGGGGCGTGAGATCGAGGACGGCCTCGACGCTCCATCCTCCGCCGCCGGTCGGCCCCGCGCTGACGGTTCCGCCGTACAGAGCCGCTCTCTCCCGCATGCCCACCAGGCCGTGTCCTTCCTCGTTCGGCGGCCCGTACCGTGCGGCCGGGCCGGTGTCCTGGACCCGGATGCTCAGCCGGGCGCCCGTCACGACGACGGCCAGGTGCACCCGGGCGTCGTCGGCGGCGTGCTTCATGGTGTTGGTGAGGGCCTCCTGGACGATGCGGTACACCGTCAGCTGGACCCCGCCGTCCAGGGCCTCGACGTCGCCGGAGGTCCGGTAGACGACCTCCAGTCCTGCGGCGCGCACCGTGGCGCACAGCGCGCCGATGTCCGCGATGCCGGGCTGCGGGCTGAGCTCGGGCCCGCCCGCGGGGGCGTCCGCGGCCTCGCGGAGCACGCCGAGCACGCGCCGCAGCTCGCCGAGGGCCTGCCGGCCGGTGTCGCCGATGAGCTGCAGGGCCTCCTTGCCCCGTTCGGGGGCGGCGTCCGTGGCGTAGGCGCCGGCGTCGGCGAGCGTGATGATGACGGACAGGTTGTGGCCGACGATGTCGTGCATCTCGCGGGCGACCCGGGTGCGTTCGGTGGCGGTGGCCAGTCTGCTGCGCTGGTCGCGCTCTATCTCCAGCCGGGCCGCCCGCTCCCGCAGACCGGCCAGCTGGGCCCGCCGGATGCGCACCACGAGACCGAGTGCGAGCGCCGCCGTCGCCGTGCTCAGCAGGAAGAACAGCGCGTCCCACACGGACACGGACGAGGACGCGCGGACCGCGACCAGCGCCATCGCGCCCGCCATGGCCGCACAGGCCCACGGCAGCTGCCGCAGCCTCCCGTGCAGGGCCAGGCTGTACAGGGCGATGAAGAGGGCGATGTCCGCGCGCAGCGCCGCGCCCAGGGACCATTGCAGGACGAACACCGCGGCGATGACGCCGAAGGCCGCCACGGGCGCCCGCCGCCGCCACAGCAGCGGCAGGACGAGGCCGGCCTGCAGGGCCAGCATGCCCGCGACGGGCAGCCGGGTGAAGGCGAGCCGGAAACGCCGGGGGCCGTCGCCGTCGTCCGCCCCGACGTGGAGCAGGTCCGGCAGGCAGAACATCAGGAAGACCACGATCACGACCGCGGTGTCGAGCACCCACGGGTGCGCCCGGTCGGCCTGCCGCAGCCGCTGGCCGCCCCGGGACAGCCGGGCGACCAGCGGCCCCATCCCGCCGATGTCGTCGGTGGCGGTCGTCAAGGAGTCGCCCATGGTGCGGGCGTCAGGCGTCGGTGCGCGCGAGCCGGTACGCCGCGCCGCCCAGCGCCAGCGCCGTCCAGCAGACGAAGACCAGCAGTCCGGCGCCCGGCGACAGGGCGGTGGAGTCGTGGGTCAGCGCGAACATCGACTCCCCCGCGTTGGACGGCAGATAGGGGCTGATGTCGTTCTGCCAGGAGCTGGGCAGCAGGGAGATCAGCCCCGGGATCAGCATCAGGGCGGCCACCAGCACCGAGATCCCGCCGGCCACCGACCGCAGCAGCGCGCCCAGCGCGGCCCCGATCACGCCGACCAGACCCAGATAGAGCCCGGCGCCCAGCAGGCTGCGCAGCACTCCCGCGTGCGACAGGCTCATCGCGGCCGGCGTCCCGGAGACGATGCCGCTGCCGAAGCCGAAGGCGACGAACGCGCCGAGGGTGCCGACCACCAGCGCGACCAGCCCGAACACGGCCGCCTTGGACCACAGCACCGGCAGCCGGCGCGGCACGGCCGCCAGCGTCGAGCGGATCATCCCGGTGGAGTACTCGCCCGCCGTGACCAGCACGCCGAGCACCCCCAGGGCCAGCTGGGCGAAGTTCGTGCCGAAGAGGGACAGGCTGACGGCCGTCGAGGCGGCGAAGTCCGGGTCCATGTGGGCGGAGCCGATCTCCGACTTGTAGCGGCTCGCCGCGATCAGTCCGAAGGCCACCAGGAACAGCAGGCCCAGGCCCAGGGTGATCCAGGTCGAGCGCAGCGACCACAGCTTGGCCCACTCGGAGGCGAGCACGCGCCGTCCGGTCACCCGGTAGGCGGGGCGGGCGGGGGTGGTGCGGGGTTCCTCCGCGGTTGCGGTGAGGGTGCTCATGCGGGCCTCCCGAGGGTGTCGATGCCGGTCGTGGCGCCGTGGTACTCCACGGCGTCCCTGGTCAGGTCCATGAACGCCTCCTCCAACGACACGGACCTGGCGCTCAGCTCGAACAGCGCGATGCCGTGTTCGGCGGCCTTCAGTCCGATCTCGCGGGCGGTCAGCCCGGTCACCTGGAGCTCCTCGGAGCCGATCCGGCCGGTGACGTCGACGCCCGGCCCGGCCAGCACGTCCCGCAGCCGCGCCGGGTCCTGCGTCGCCACCTTCACCGTGTCGCCCCCCGCCTCGCGGATCAGGTCCGCCACGGTCGTGTCCGCGAGCAGCCGCCCGCGTCCCACGATGATCAGATGGTCCGCGACCAGCGCCATCTCGCTCATCAGGTGCGAGGACACGAACACCGTCCGCCCCTCGTCGGCGAGCCCCTTGAGCAGGTTGCGGATCCAGAGCACGCCCTCCGGGTCCAGCCCGTTGACCGGCTCGTCCAGCATCACCGTCTGCGGGTCGCCCAGCAGCGCCGCCGCGATGCCCAGCCGCTGGCCCATCCCGAGGGAGAAGGCCCCGGCCCGCTTCTTCGCCACGCTGCCCAGGCCGGCGAGGTCGATGACCTCGTCGACCCGGCCGCCCGGAATGCCGTGGGTCAGCGCCAGGGCCCGCAGGTGCTGGTAGGCCGAGCGGCCCGGGTGGACCGACTTCGCCTCCAGGAGCGCGCCCACCTCCTGCAGCGGGGCCCGGTGGCGGGCGTAGGGGTGGCCGTTCACGGTGACGGAGCCGCTGGTCGGGGCGTCCAGACCGACGATCATGCGCATGGTCGTCGACTTGCCCGCGCCGTTGGGCCCCAGGAAGCCGGTCACCGTGCCGGGCTTCACCACGAAGTCCAGCCCGTCGACGGCCGTCTTCTCGCCGTACCTCTTGGTCAACCGCTGTGCGTCGATCATTCGCGTTCTCCCTGTCGGGGGTCCGGCGCCCACACCTGCGACGCCTCACCCGCAACGCTAAGGTCCGGTTCACCCCGATCCGGTGGTACCGCGAGGCTGAACCGCGCGCGGCGCGTAGTACCCCGGTACCACTGCGGCTACGAACCACTACGAACCACTACGAACTACTGCGCACCACTGCGCACCACTGCGCACCGCAACGAACCAATACGACCTGTACGAATCGTACGACCCGTACGACCCGTATAACCCATACGTCCACTGCGACGCCTGCGACGCCTGCGACGACTCCTACGCACCCTCTCGGCGGGGCAGCCCGTGCGCCCGTCCGGTCACGGGCCCTCCTCGCCCTGGGCGATCTCGACCTCGTGATGGAAGTCGACCACACCGGCCGTTCCGGCGGCGACGGACAGGATCGCGCAGGCCACCAGCAGGGACGCGGTGCGGCGCTTGGCGCGCGAGCTCCCCCGGGACGGTTGCAGGAGGGCGGCGACGCGCCGGGGCACGGGGCCGGTCGTCGCCGCGGGCGCGAAGTCCGGGCGGGTGGAAGGGAAGGCCTGGCCGGCGAGGGCGGCGCGGGCGATGGCCGTGGCGATCAGACGCCGGTCGCCGGTGACCTCGGCGGCGGCCTCGTCGGCGGCCCGCTCGGCGGCGAGCCGGATGGCGTCGCGGGTGGCGCGCAGCGCGGGGTGGCCGTGGGCGGCGAGCTCGGCCGCGGCCAGGAAGTAGTGGTGGCCGGCCCGGTTGTGGGCGCGTTCGTGCGCGAACAGGGCCTCGCGCTCGGCGGGGCCGAGACTGCGCAGCATGCCGGTGGTGACGACGATGCGGTGGGGCCGTCCGGGCAGGGCGTACGCGTCCGGGTGGGGCGATTCGACGACGCACAGATCACCGGCGGCGGGACGGCGGTCGGCCTGCGTGCGGGCGGTGCGGAAGGCGCGGGTCTGCCGGAAGGCCGAGCGCACGAGCGTCCACACGCTGAGCGTGAGCACCCCGGTGGCCGCCATGGCCGCGGGGAGGAGGACGTAGTCCGAGGGGGTGCGCAGGGGATGGACGAGTTCGCCGAGGGCGGCGAACGCGGGAAACGTGAGCAGCCCGGCCAGGATCAGGGCTCCGAGGGCGGCGACGCAGGCTCCCGCCAGCGCCAGGGTCGAGGCGGTGAGGACCCACAGCGCGGTGGCGGGAGCCAGGCGGTCCACGGTGCGGCGGGCGAGCGTCGGCGCGAGGAAGGGCAGCAGCAGCGGGACGAACAGCAGGGCGATCACCGTTCGTCCCCTTCCAGGAGGCGGCGCAGGTGCTGCTCGTCGCCCGGACTGAGCTGGGCGACGAAGCGGGCCAGAACCGTCTCCCGGTCGGTGTCGCGGTCGAGTTCGGTGTGCATGCGCCGGGCGGTCAGGCCGGGCGCGTCCTGCACCGGGAGGTAGGCGTAGCCGCGGCCCTGCCGCTCACGGCTGACGACGCCCTTCTCGTGCAGACGGGTCAGTATCGTCGCCACCGTGGTCCGGGCCAGGCCGGATCCGAGCTCGGTCTGCACCCGCCCGGGCGTGAGCGGGGCCCCGGCCGCCCACAGCGCCGCCATGACGGCGGCTTCGAGCTCGCCGGCCGGCCGCCTCTCGTCCCTCGCATCGGCATCGGTCATGGGAACGTTCCTCATTCCACCATCGTCTACAGTGCAGTAGACCGTCTACATGATTGTAGTCATTCGTCGGATGCCGCCGTGCCGCCGTGGCGCCGCGTCCGACGGTCCGGAAGAAGGAGGAAGGGGCTCCCGACGATGACCACAGCCATGCACCTATCGTCGCAGCTCGCTGTCAACGTGTTGGATGCCCGGTCGCCGCTGGGCGCGTTCGGCGTGCTGGGTGTGGGCGTGGTGCTGTTCGCCGAGACCGGGCGACCTCGTGAAACGCGGTGACCTCGCCGAACTGGCCGGCAGCTGCGGCCTCGGCGCGTGGACGGCGTTCGGCGTGCTCACCGTGGTCGTGGTGGGACACGACGGCATGCCGCTGTTCGGGGACGCCGACCTCCTGTCGTGGTGCGTCGCCCACCGGCCGGACGTGGCGGTGGCGTTCGCCCGGGGAGTGACCGCCACCGGGACGGGCGTCGTCCCGTACACGCTGGCCTCGCTGGCCGGGGTCGTCGCGGGACGCACCCTCCGGCAGCGCGCGCTCGCCGTCGCACTCAGCCTGGCCTGCCTGGGAGCAGGCCAGGCGCTGCGGTACGCGGTGATGACGCTGGTCGCCCGGCCCCGGCCGCCCCTGACGGACTGGGCGACGCACGCGTCGGGGTGGGCGTTCCCTTCCGGTCACACCACCACGTCGGCCCTCACCGCCGGGCTGCTGATCATCGCCGTCCGCATCCGCGCCCCGCGCGGCTGGAGGGCGCTCGCCCTGGCCGTCGGCTGCTGGGGCGTGCTGGTCGGACTGAGCCGCGTCTATCTCGGGGTGCACTGGTTCACCGACGTCGTCGGCGGCTGGCTCTTCGCCCTCGGCTGGCTGGGCCTGTGCCTGGGCGCCGCGAGCCGGTGGCTGCCCCGGGAATGGACCCCCGGAACCCCGGAGCCGACGGACGCGACGACGCCGTGAGCCGAGCCCAGCCCCCTTCGGACAAGCTCCGGGAATACCCCGTGGGGGTATAGCGTTGACGATAGTGCTCTCGGACTGCGCGCCGCACTCCGCGGGGACACTTCGACGGAACGCTCTGAGGTATTGGGGGAAGGCCATGAAGGACAGCGCTGCTCACGACACCGGAACCGCACACGACCACGCCGCCCACGAGGTCCACCACAGCCACACGAACCAGGGGCAGGTGGGGCAGGACCTACACGGCGGGGCGTCCTGGGGAACCGCGGTCAAAGCGACCCTGCACTGCCTCACCGGATGTGCCGTGGGCGAGATCGTCGGCATGGTCATCGGGACCGCCCTCCTGTGGGGCAACGTGCCCACCATGGTCCTGGCGATCGCGCTGTCGTTCGTGTTCGGCTACTCCTTCACGCTGTTCGCGGTACGCCGGGCCGGTCTGGACCTCAGGTCCGCCGTCCGGGTGGCGCTGGCCGCCGACACCGTCTCGATCGCCGTGATGGAACTGGTCGACAACGGGATCATCGCCCTGGTCCCGGGCGCCATGAACGCCCACCTGGACGACGGGCTGTTCTGGTCCACGCTGCTCGGCGGCTTCGCCGTCGCCCTGCTGATCACCACCCCGGTCAACAAGTGGATGATCGGCCGCGGCAAAGGCCACGCGGTGGCCCACGCCCACCACTGAGACACCACCGAGCCGGGCTCGACGCCTGCGTGACCCCGACCCCCGACCCCCGGGTGCTGCACGGGCCAGGGGTCGGGGGTCGGGGTCACGCGGGCACGGGCGGAGTCAGTCGTCCCCGGCGCGCTCCTCGGAGTGGTCCTCGCCCCGGCCGTCGGCCTTGGCGACCAGGGCCGCGTACGACAGCTGGAGGGCATCCGCTCCGGCCAGGGCGGCGAGCGCGCCCATGGCGGTGCCGGTGGCGCGCGGCCAGATCAGCCGGCCGGCGGTCAGCGTCGAGACGACCCACACGCTCAGGCAGAACGGGCAGGTCAGCAGCTCACCGACGGTGTCCTTGCCGTCGCCGGCCCGCGCCTCCTCATGCAGTTCGGCCGGACCCTGCGGACCGACGTAGCGCGTGAAGGGAGCCCGCAGCGGACTGGTCACCGACGCCTTGCTCAGCAGCCGGCTGAGCCGGAAGGCGGCCACCGCTGTCAGCGCCACGTCCCAGGGCGCGGGCCGCTCGGGCACCGGGCGACCCAACAGCCGCACCGCCGTCGCCCAGGCCGAGGTGTACACCCCGAATCCGACCATGGCCGCGAGATAGCCTTCCAGCGGTCGCTCCTGCCCCGCCGAGTAGTCCCGCTTCGTACGGCGCAGAAATCCGTGCAGACCTCGGGCGAAACGGTTGTCGGTCGCCGGGCCCATGAGCAGTCCCCGCTCCCGTCCCGTCGGCCCACCCTGCCTTCTCTGTGTCATCGCTCGCACGTTCCCCCTGGCCCTTCTCGTCTTTCCGGCCTGTCCGGTCTGTCGGGTCTTTCCGGCCTTCCTGGCCCTCCTGGGGTCCTCGTGATCCTCCTAGTCCTCCTGGTCGTGCCGGCGGAGGCGGACCTCCAGGTGACCGTCCACCATCCGGGTGTCGAAGGCGGGCTGCGGCGCGGTGGCCGGCCCGCGGACGTTCCAGCCGTCCGAGAGCCTGAACACGCTGCCGTGCCAGGGGCATTCGACGCACCCGTCGGCGATCGCGCCTTCGGACAGGGGGCCGGCCAGGTGGCTGCACCGGTCGGCGAGCGCGTGGATCTCCCCGTCCGGCTCATGCACCACGACGATCGGGACGTCGTCCACCATGCGCCGTACGGCCCGGCCGACGGGGAAGTCGGCCGCCCCGCCGACGCGGTGCCAGCCCTCGCCCACGAGGTGCGCGACCTCCTCCGCGTGGTTGGCGCCGGAGGCCTGCCGGTAGGCCAGATGGCCGCCCAGCATCCCGCCGACCCCCACCGCCGTCAGCCCCAGGAAGCCGAGGGCGCGCCCCGCCGCCCTGCGTCCCCTGAGCCGGCAGGCGAGGGACGCCGCGTACAGGCCGACGGCGGTCGTGTTGGCCACGGCGTGCACCAGCCCGACGCGCTGCTGCTCGTGGTGCAGTTCCGCCCAGTCGGCCGCGCCGGTCAGGGCGGCGGGCGTGGCCGCCGCCAGTCCGACGCCGACCAGGACGTCCGCGCCGCGGGTGCGGCCGGGCAGCAGATCCAGCACCGCCGCGGACAGCCAGCTGCCGACGGGCACCTGGACCAGCAGCGGGTGCACCGGATGCCCCAGCCACCTGCCGTGCAGCACGTCCCGGCCGCGTCCGAGCGGCAGGGCGCGCACGCGCGCGGCGACCGCGTCTATCACCGCGTCGGCCCGGGAATCCCGTTCGAGGCGGTCCAGCAGCCGCAGGGTCAGGTTCTGTCCTGTCCGGGGGCGAGGAGACGTAGTGCTCATGGGCAGCCGGGTCCCCCTCAGGACCTGCGGCAAACGAACCGGCGGAAGCACCGGCGGACCACCGGCGGACGGAGGGACGGACCACCGGGCGGCCGCCGCGGTCCGGGGCGACCGGGCCCGTCACTCGACACACCCCGGGCGGTCGCCGAGCGGAACGAAGTCGTGACCGGCAGGTGCGTAGCGCCTCTCACGTGGCACTTGCTTCTCATGGAGTTGATGCGAAAGGCGACCCGGCCGGTCCGGCGCATCGCCGGCACGGCCGTGTCGGCGGTACGGCGGGCGTGCGCAGGACCGGGACGTGAGCGGGATCTGTTGGTGCAGGCGAGCAAGGCGGCGCTGGCCGCCTGGCTGGCGTGGGCGGTCGTGGGCTGGTGGCTGGCCGCGCCGATGGCCTTCGTGGCGCCGTGGGTCGCGGTCGTGCTGGTGGAGTCGACGGTGTACCGGTCGGTCGCGCACGGACTGCAGCAACTCGCCGCCATCGCGGTGGGGACGGCGGTGGCGACGGGGACGGCGCTGCTGCTGGACAGCACGATGATCACGATGGCCCTGGTCCTTCCGGCCGTGCTGCTGCTGGGACAGTGGCGGCGCCTGGGAAGCCAGGGCGTCTACGCCGCCACCGGTGCGCTCTTCGTGCTGACCAGTGGTCCGGTGACGGTCGCCGCGTCGGCCGCGCGCATCGCGGAGGCGGTCTTCGGAGCGGTGGTCGGCGTGGCGGTCAACGTGCTCGTCCGGCCTCCCGTGTACCTGCGCGACGCCCGCGCCGCGCTGGAGGACGCGGCGGACGAGGCGCGGGAGATCCTCGACGCGGTGGCCGACGGTCTGGCCGACGGCGAGTGGGACGGTCTGCCGGTCGGGGAATGGCACGAGCGCGCCCTGCGGCTGGGCCGCCTGGTCGACCAGGCCCGGTCGGCGATCGGCTGGAGCCGGGAGAGCATGCGCGCCAACCCGCGGGGGCGTCGCACCCGCCCGCATCTCCCGGGTGACGAGGCGTACTCCGACGCGCTGGGCGTGCTCGACTACGTCGCCCTGCACACGGCGGGCGTGACCCGGACCGTGCGGGAGATCGCGGAGAGCGGAAGGACGGCCCGGCCGGCCCCGGAACTCACCCGGGCGTACGCCGAGTTCCTGGGTGACACCGCGCGGGCCGTCCGGCTGTACGGCCGGACCCTGGCAGCCCCGGGCGTCCCGAACGACCACGACGACGCCGCGGCGGAGGAACTGCACGAGGCGGTCACGAAGCTGCAGCGCACGCTCGACGACTTCCGCCGGGGGCTGCCGGGGGCCGTGCCCGACGACCCGGACGCGCTGGTGACCTACGGAACGCTGCTGGCCCAGGCAAACCGCCTGGCCGATCTGCTCGCCCAGGACTGACACATCCGGAATCTTGGTCGGGGATCCGTGGTCGGGGATCCGTGGTCGGGGATCCGTGGTCGGGGTTCGTGCCCGGGAAGTCGTGGTCGGGAGCCCCGCTTCACAGTCCTGGTTCGGAGCCCTGGCTCGGAGTCGTGTCCGGGGGGAACCCGGGTGCGGCACAGGCGTGCCCCCGCCGACCCGGAGGAGAGCCCGCCGTGTCCCGCTCGGCAGGAGCGGTGCGGGCCAGCTTCGGCACCGTGCGGGTCGGGGTCTTCGGGGTCCTGCGGGTCGGGGTCTTCGGGGTCCTGCGGGTAGGGGTCGTGAGTACGGCGAGGCAGGCCAGGACCAGGGCGATGCCGGCCCAGCCGAGCAGGGGCAGGCGCTCGCCGACCACCAGTACGGCCAGCACGGCCGCGACGGCGGGTTCGAGCAGAGACAGGGTGGTCGCGGTGCTCGCCGGGATGTGCGCGAGGCCCCAGCCGAACAGGACGTAGCCCGCGAACATGGGCACCAGGGCCATGTAGGCGCCGACGGCCGCATTAGACCAGGAGGCGAGCAGCGGGGCGCCGGTAGTCGCCAGCACGGGCAGGAGCAGCAGCCCGCCCAGTCCGAAGACGGCGCCCATGGCCGCACCGGAGGTGACGTCGCGGCTGATCAGGCGGTGCGCCGCCCAGGAATAGAGGGCATAGGCGAATCCGGCCACCAGGCCCAGCAGCACGCCGAGCACGATCGTCCGCGCCGAGTGGACGCCGGCGCCGGGCACCGTCCCGGTCGCTCCGGCAGCCTCGGCCACACACAGCAGCGCTGTTCCGGCCAGGCCCAGCACGGCGCCGGTCGTCCAGCGCCGGGTGAGACGGCGGCCGTCCACCACGCGCTCGATCACGGCCGAGGCGAGCGGTGCCGAGCCGATCGACACCACGGTTCCCACGGCGACCCCGGCCAGGTGCATGGAGGTGTAGAACGCCGACGGGTAGGCCGCCACGGCCAGCGCGCCGAGCACCACCACGCCGCGCTGCGCGCGCAGCGCGGGAGTCTCCCGGGCGATGCGCGGGCCCGCCAAGAGGGCCTGGAGCAGTCCGCCCAGGCCCATGGCCGCGGCCCCGATCGCGAGGGGCCCCACGTCGGGAGCGAAGCTCGCGGCGGTGCCCGTGGTCCCCCAGAGCACCGATGCCACGAGCACGCACAGCGAGCCGGTGCCCGCCGGGCCGGCCGGGCGGCCGACGGGGCGCGTCACAGCCGGTCCAGCAGGTTCGCCGCCATGGTCCGCGCATGCTCCAGACGCGTGCCCGCGCCCTCCAGTCCGGCACGTGCCATCGCACCCTCCAGCAGGAACGAAAGATGCTCGGCCGCCGCGCGGGCCTCCTCCGGCCGGCCGGGCAGCAGCGTCCGCAGGTGGCCGGCGAGCAGAGCCTCGACCTCTTCCTTGTGCCGGCGCACCACGTCCCGGCCCTCGTGCCCGGAGGGCAGTTCGGCAGCCGCGTTCAGCAGGCCGCACCCCCGGAAGCCGTGCTCGTAGGCGAACGCGGCGTGATCGGCGTAGGCGTCGAAGACGGCGAGTACGCCGCTCCGGCCGTCCTCCGCGTCCTGGACCGTCGCCAGCCGCCGCCGGTACAGGTCCAGCCACTCCGCGTGCCGTGCGTCGAGGTAGGCCATCACCAGGTCGGCCTTGGAGGAGAAGTTGTTGTACAGGCTCATCTTGGCCACGCCCGCCTCGGCGGTGATCGTGTCGATGCCGGTCGCGGACACGCCGTCGGCGTAGAAGCGGCGCGCGGCGGCGGCGAGCAGCAAGGTGCGGGCCTTCCCCTGCCGCCTGGCGGGCCGGGAGGCCGCACCGGGAGTGTCGCTCATGGCGCCCCATTCCCTTATCTGGGTAGGTCTGTCTAAGTGGCCTATCTAGGTAGGTCAGTCTACCCAGATAAGCGAAGGAGCGGTTCGCCGATCGCGGGGCCGATCACCGGGGACGAGGCCTCGGACCGCGGCCCGCACGAGGGTCGGTATGCTCGCCGCCATGTCCACGGCAGCCGCGTCCGGCCGCCGCGCCGACGGCCCCGCATGAGCCGTCCGACCACCCCGAGAGCAGCGAGACGAGCACCGTGACCAGCTACGACTACGAGAAGGACGGCGCGGCCATCTACCGCCAGTCCTTCGCGACCATCCGTGCGGAGGCGGACCTCGCGGGCCTCCCCGCCGACGTCGGCCAGGTGGCGGTCCGGATGATCCACGCCTGCGGGATGGTCGATCTCGTCCGCGACCTCGCCTACACGCCCGGCGTGGCGGCCCGCGCCCGCGAGGCCCTGCGGGCCGGCGCGCCCGTCTTCACGGACGTCCGGATGGTGGCCAGCGGGGTGACCCGCAGGCGGCTGCCCGCAGGCAACGAGGTGCTCTGCACGCTGTCCGAACCGGCCGTGCCCGAACTGGCGGCACGGCTCGGCACCACGCGCAGCGCCGCCGCGCTGGAGCTGTGGCGGGACCGGCTGGCGGGTTCGGTCGTCGCCGTCGGCAACGCGCCGACCGCCCTCTTCCGCCTCCTGGAGATGATCGAGGAGGGCGCGCCCCGGCCCGCCGCCGTGATCGGAGTGCCGGTCGGGTTCGTGGGGGCGGCCGAGTCCAAGGAGGCTCTGATCGCCAACTCGTCCGGGCTGGAGTATCTGGCGGTGCGCGGACGCCGGGGCGGCAGCGCGATCGCCGCCGCCGCAGTGAACGCGCTCGCGAGCGAGGAGGAGTGAACGGCGGGACGGCGTGAAACAGGGACGCCGTGAAACAAGGAACGGCGTGAAGCGCGAGACGGGGTGAAGCGCGAGACGGGGTGAAGCGCGAGACGGGGTGAAGCGCGAGACGGGGTGAAGCGCGAGACGGTGAAGCGTCGCCCGGTGAACCGTCAGCGGATGCGGCGGGACGACGGGGCGGCGTAGCCCGCGCAAGGGTGTTTCGCAACGTGTTTCCGCCCGGCCGGGTCCGGCTTCGTCAGCCTTGTTTCGCAACGTGTTTCCGCCCGGCCGGGTCTGGCTTCGTCAGCTTGTTTCGTAACGTGTTTCCGCCCGGCCGGTCCGGCAGCGCCGTTACAGAAACTCCGGCGGAAACCGCTCCGGTCCGGGCGCACGCCGATGCAGGCGGGCTTCGATCCAGCGGGCCGCCTCCTGCGGGTCCGGCGCGACGGGGACGTCCGCGGGCGCCGGCGGTCTGCGCACCACCACCACGGGCAGCCCCGCCTCCCGGGCGGCGGTCAGCTTCGGCGCGGTGGCGGCTCCCCCGCTGTCCTTGGTCACCAGGACGTCGACGCGATGGCGGCGCAACAGCTCGCGCTCCCCGCCGAGGGTGAAGGGGCCCCGGTCGAGCAGCACCTCCATGAGCGGCGGGCACGGCGGCTCGGGCGCTTCGACCGACCGCGCCAGGAACCACAGGCCGTCCAGACCCGCGAAGGCCGCCAGACCCATGCGTCCGGTGGTGAGGAAGACGCGTCGCCCGAGCGTCGGCAGCAGGGCGGCGGCCTCCGCCAGCGAGTTCGCCTCGTGCCAGCGGTCGCCCTCGACGGGGGCCCAGCCGGGGCGGCGCAGCGCGAGCAGCGGGACCCTCGCCGAGGCGGCGGCCTGGGCCGCGTGGAAACCCATCGTCCCTGCGAAGGGGTGGGTGGCGTCGACGACCGCGTCGACCGCGTGCTCGCGCAGCCACGCCGTGAGCCCGTCCATCCCGCCGAACCCGCCCACGCGGACCTCACCCGGCGGCAGCCGCGGGGCGGACACCCGTCCGGCGAGTGAACTGGTCACCTGCAGGTCCGGCGTGCCTCGCAGCAACTCCGCGAGCCGACGGGCCTCCGCGGTCCCGCCGAGTATCAGTACGTGCACGAGAGTCCGGGTCCGATCATGAGCGGCGACGGGTCGAGGGCGGGGGCGAGGGCGGGCAACGACGCATGGCGCGGTACAGAGGGTGCGGCGTGGGGGCGGTTCGAGGGGTGAGGAGGGGGGCTGTTCGAGGGGTGACGCGTGGGCAGTTCGAGCGCGCCCCACTCAAGCACACCGGCCCGCGAAGCGCCGCCCGCGATCCGAGGCCGGAGGCCGGGGTCCGCGGTCCGTCGGCCGGGACTGCGGGTCGCGACGGCCGGGACTCCGGGTCCGGCGACCGTTACCCGGCGTTCACGCCACGTCGCTCTCCGGGGAAACAAGCGATTCCTAACGTGTCCGCTCATGGATTCCCCGCTGTATACGCTTCCCGGAACGGCCCCGGATCCTACTCGGGCAACCGCCCCCGCCGCGGCCCCGGCACATGCGGCGACGTCCGCGCCCTCGCCGCGCGATGCGGTCCACGCCGAGTTGCGGGCGGGTGTCCTCGACGGCCGGTTCGGGCCGCGTGAGCGGCTCACCGGGACCCGGCCGGCCGCACGGGTCGGGGTGCCCCGGACGCCCGTGCGCGAGGCGCCGTCGCGGCTGATGTCCGACGAGCTGATCGAGCGGGGCGAAGGAGGCCACTTCGTCACCGTCCCCGATCCGGCCGGGCTCCGGGACCTGAACGAGGTGCGGGTCACGCTGCTGCTGCGGGGCATCGCCCGCGCCATCGAGTCGCCGCCAGGGTCGCCGTCCGGGTCGCCGTCTCGATCCCATTCCGCGCCCTCCCACGCCGCGCCCTCTTACGCCGCGCCCTCCCGCGCCTCCGGCAACCCCGCTCTCTCCCCCCGGCTGCCGACGACGCCGACCGGGAGCGCCCCACCGCTCACCTCCCCGAAGGGCTGACCATGAGCGCCACTCAGACACCGCAGTCACCGCAGCCGCCACAGTCATCGCAGCCACCGCACTCACCGCAGACGGCCGCCGCGCCGCACCCCCGGGCTCCCGCCAGCCAGGCGACGAAGGAGACCCTGGAGGACTACACCCTCCGCTTCGCGCCCCGCAGTTACCGCCGCTGGACCCCGATGGTCGTGGCGACCACCGCCCTGGGCGGCATCGCGTACATGGCCGACTTCTCCATCGGCGCCGGCATCGGCCTCGCCCACGGCACCGGCAACGCACTCGTCGCGATCGCCGTCGCCGCGGTCGTCATCTTCGTCACCGGATTCCCGCTCGCCTACTACGGCGCCCGCTACAACATCGATCTCGACCTGATCACCCGCGGTTCCGGCTTCGGCTACTACGGCTCGGTGCTGACCAGCGTCATCTTCGCCAGCTTCACCTTCATCTTCTTCGCCCTCGAAGGCTCGATCATGGCCCAGGGCCTGAAACTGGGCCTCGGGCTGCCGCTGTGGCTGGGCTACCTGGCCTCCACGCTGATGGTGATCCCGCTGGTGATCTACGGCATGAAGGCGCTCAGCAAGCTCCAGGTGTGGACGACGCCGGTCTGGCTGCTGCTGATGGTCGCGCCGCTGGTCTACCTCGTCGCCACCGACCCCGGCACGGTCGACCGGTTCCTCGCCTACGCGGGCACGGACGGCGACGGCGGCGTGCACACCGCTCCCGTGCTGCTCGGCGCGGGCGTGTGCCTCTCCCTCATCGCTCAGATCGGCGAACAGATCGACTACCTGCGCTTCATGCCGCCGAGGACCGAGGCGAACAAGCGCACCTGGTGGACGGCCGTGATCATGGCCGGTCCCGGCTGGGTGGTGCTCGGCGCGCTGAAGCAGGCCATCGGCGTCTTCCTCGCCGTGTACATCCTGGCCGAGGTGGGCCCGGCCGCGGCCACCGAGCCGATCCAGCAGTTCCGTGGGGCCTTCGACGCGATGATGCCGTCCTGGCTGGTCGTCCCGCTGGCCGTGGCCCTCGTCGTGATCAGCCAGATCAAGATCAACGTGACGAACGCGTACTCCGGATCGCTGGCGTGGACGAACTCCTTCACCCGCGTCACCCGGCACTATCCCGGGCGCCTGGTCTTCGTCCTGGTCAACCTGGGCTTCGCGCTCGCCCTGATGGAAGCCGACATGTTCAGCTTCCTCAACGACATCCTCGGCTTCTACTCGAACTGCGCGATCGCCTGGGTCGTCACCGTCGCCACGGACATCGGCGTCAACAAGTACCTGCTCAAACTGTCCCCGCACGCCCCCGAGTTCCGCCGGGGCATGCTGTACGCGGTCAACCCGGTGGGCGTCATCGCCTTCCTGGCCGCGTCCGGCCTGTCCATCGCCATGTACTTCCATGCCCTCGGCGACACCCTCCAGCCGTACTCCCCCGTCGCCGCCGCCGTCATCGCGTTCGTCGTCACCCCGCTGATGGCCGTCGTCACCAAGGGCAGGTACTACCTGCGCCGTGCGGACGACGGCATCGCCGAGCCGCTGCTCGACGCGGAGGGCAACCCCAGCGCGACGACGTACGACTGCCACGTCTGCCACCTGCCCTACGAGCGTCCCGACGTCGCCGCCTGCCGGACGCACGACGCGATGGTCTGCTCGCTGTGCCTGAGCACTGACGCGGTGGGCGACCACGTGCTGCCCGCCGGGCCGAAGACCGCCTGAACCGCGTCGGGCGGCGGGACTCGGCCCCGTCGCCCGGCCGGGGGCGCGGCACGCCTGTGGTAGCTTGCCGACGCCGGTCGCCCCCGGGTACGTACCTGCGGGTGCCCGCGGCGGCGCGGCGGGGAGAGCGTCGGACGGACCGGTCGGCCATCGACCACCGGTCATCGACCACCGGTCATCGACCGCCGCCGCCGGCCACGAACTCGCGGCCGGGAACCGCGCGCCCCGGCACGGACCTGGAGGAGCACCCGTGACGAGCCGTGTCACCTTCGTCTCGCCCGCCATGAACGCGTCGCTGCGTCAGGCCCGTTTCGACGACGGAGACTCGATCGACGCGGGTGGGGCGGCGCGAGCCCGAGCAGTGGCCGGCGCGCTGCCCACGGGTGTGCGTGTCGTGACGTCTCCCACCGTGCGCTGCCGGGAGACGGCCGCCGCGCTGGGCCTCGGCGCGGTCGGGGTGACGGGACCGGCTGCGTCCGCAGCGGAAGCGACGGAGCCGGCGGAGCCCGTGAACCCGATGGAGCCTGTGGAGCCCGTGGAACCGGTGGAGTTGGCCGGGCTGGACGTGGGGCGCTGGCGGGGGCTGACCCTCGCCGAGGTGGGCGCCGCCGAGCCGGAGGCGGTGGCACGCTGGCTGGCCGATCCCGGATCCGCGCCGCACGGCGGGGAGTCCGTCGAGGACCTGTGCGCGCGGGTGGCGCGCTGGCTGGAGTCGTCGCGGGCGGAGGGCCGCACCCTCGCCGTGGTCGAGCCGGAGATCGTGCGAGCGGCGGTCGTCCATGTGCTGGGGACGCCCCTGACGGCCTTCTGGCGGCTCGACGTGCCGCCGCTCACGGCCACCTCGATCAGCGGGCGCGGCGGCCGCTGGAACCTGCGGCTCGGACATCCGCCGGACGCGCCCGAGGCTTCCGCCGCAGGATCATGACGCCACGTCATGTCACTGCGCGTCACGGACGAGGGGGGCGGTGGCACCGCCGGTCGTGTCGACGACGGCTCCTGGTCCCGGACGGCGCCCGGAGAACGCGAGAGGGCCCGCGAACGTTCCGCGGGCCCTCTCGCCGTGTCGACTCCGGACAAGTCGTCTGCCGGCCGGGTCAGTTCGGGGCGGCGGCCGTCGCCTTCGTGCCGGCGGGTCTCGTCGCCGGACGGGGATTCAGCAGCCGCTCCGCCAGTTCGCCGAAGACGAGGCCGAAGGCCGCCCACATCGTCACCTGCATGGCGAGCGAGGAGAGGCGGAACCGCCACAGCAGTGTGGCCGGGAAGTCGGCCGGCACCTCGTTGACGGCGGGCAGGAAGCCGTACGCCAGCCCGATCACGAGCACGAAGCCGACGACGGCGGCCACCGTGGCGTTCCATGTGCCGAGCCGCGGCGTGAGCCGCTTGCCGGCGATCACCGCGGCGATCGCGAGGAGCACGCCGAGCACCATCATCAGGAAGTACAGCGTGGTGCGCTTGGCGATGGTGTCGTGGTCGCCGACGGCGGGCGGGTTGGCCGGGTACTTGAGGAACGGCACGACGTACACGGTGAGCAGCGCGGCCCCGGACAGCAGCAGCGCCGTGGCCCGCGGGCCGAAGCGTCCGACGCGGCCCAGGGCGAAACAGTAGGCCAGCGCGGCGATGCCGCCGAAGGCCACCCCGTAGAGCAGGACGCCGGTGGCCAGACCGGCGGTGGACTGCAGGCTGCGGGAGACGAGTTCGACCTCGTGCTCGTGTGCGGGGGCGTGGGACTCCTCGAAGCCGATCGCGCCGTCGACGTTCGGCTCACCGAGGAAGTACGCCACGACCAGGGCGAGCACGCCGGCCCCCAGGCCGGCGAGCATGCCCCGGACGAGCAGGTTTCTTACGGTTGTGGAATTCATGCGGGTGCGGCGCCCCTTGTCAGTGGCAGGGGAAGCCGAGCAGGTGACGGGCGTCGTGCACCCACTCGTGCACGCCCTCGCCGGAGACCACGGACGTGGCGCCCTGCTCGGCGCCGACGAAGTAGAGCAGGACCAGCATCAGGACGCCGAAGAAGACGGCCCAGGGGGCGATGTCCTTCAGCGGCAGCTTGGCGGGTACGACAGGGGTGGTGGCGGTCGGCTGGGCGACATGCTGCGCCATGGCAGGGTCTCCTCTGGGAGTTCGCGTCCCATCTCGGTGGTGCACAGGACGACGGTCCCGGGTCTGACTCGCGACGCGCCCCCCGTTTCCGGGCGACGCATCGATCACAGTGGCGCGACCGTGCCGGATTTCCACCGGCTTCCGTGGCACCGTCGTCGATATCAGAGCGACGGTACCGTGTGTCGCGTCCATGGCCAATACCGCGTCACCTGGCGTGACGCGGCTCTCGGCCGTCGCGTGGCCCGGATCGCCCGTCGCCGACCGGCCTGCGCGGGCGGAGGAAAACCCGGTGCGCGCTCGGCGTTCGCCGTCCGACCGGGGGCGGTCGCGGAAGGGTCCCGTGCTCCCGGCGCGTCGCCGGGATCCACTGGTGGGTCCGGGCGGCCGGTGCCAGAGTCGGGCCATGGCCATAGACGTCGCCGCCCTCCGGGCCCACTTCCCCTCCCTCACGCAAGGGTTCGCCTTCTTCGACGGCCCGGGCGGGACGCAGACCCCCGTGCCGGTCGCCGAGGCGATCGCCCGGACCATGACCGGCCCGCTGTCCAACCGCGGGGCGGTCAGCGCGTCCGAGCGCAACGCCGAGCGGGCCGTCGCCGAGTTCCGGGCCGCCTACGCGGACCTGCTGGGCGTGCCGGCGAGCGGCGTCGTGCACGGGCGCAGCGCCACCCAGCTCACCTACGACTTCTCCCGGCACCTGGCCAAGGACTGGCGGGCGGGCGACGAGATCGTCCTGAGCCGGCTGGACCACGACGCGAACGTGCGGCCGTGGCTCCAGGCGGCGGAACGCGCCGGGGTCGCCGTCCGCTGGATCGGGATCGACGACGCGACCACCGAGCTCGACCTCGACTCCTACGAGCGGGCGCTGTCGCCCCGGACGCGGCTGGTCGCGGTGACGGCCGCCTCGAACGTGCTGGGCACCAGGCCGCCCCTGCGCCGGATCGCCGACCTGGCCCACGAGGTCGGCGCCCTGGTCCACGTGGACGGGGTGCACTACGCCGCGCACCATCTCGTGGACGTGCCGGCGCTGGGGGCCGACCTGTTCGTCTGCTCGCCGTACAAGTTCCTCGGACCGCACTGCGGCGTGCTCGCCGGGTCGCCGGACGTCCTCGAAACCCTCGCGCCGGACAAGCTGCTGCCCTCCACCGATACCGTGCCGGAGCGCTTCGAGTTCGGGACCCTGCCCTACGAGGTCCTGGCGGGCGCCACCGCCGCCGTCGACTTCCTGGCCGCGATGGACCCCGGGGGCGAAGGGGGCGAGGGGGGCGCGGGCGTGCGGGACGCGGCGCGGCCGGGCGTCTCCCGCAGGGAGCGGCTGAGGCGGTCGCTGGGCTCCCTGCACGCCCATGAGAACGCGCTGCGCGCCAGGATGGAGGAGGGACTGCGCGCGCTGGGCGACGCCGTCACCGTCCACTCGAAGGCGGCGGACCGCACCCCCACCGTCCTGATGACCCTGGAGGGCCGGGACGCCCTGGAGGCGCAGGCGCATCTGGCCGCGCGCGGGGTGGTGGCGCCGGCGGGCTCCTTCTACGCCTACGAGGTCTTCGCGGCGCTGAAGCTGCCGGACCCGTCGCTGCGGGTGGGACTCGCGCCCTACAACGACGCCGAGGACGTCGACCGACTGATCGACGCGCTGTCCTCGTTCCTGGCCACGGCCGTCTGAGCCGTTCGGGACGGCACGACGCACGACGTTGTCACGACCCATGACGTTCTCCAGACCCACGACGTTGTCACGACCCACGACGTTCTCCAGACCCACGACGTTGTCACGACCCACGACGTTCTCCAGACCCACGACGTTGTCACGACCCACGATGTTCTCCAGACCCGTGACGTTCTCCAGACCCACGATGTTCTCCAGACTTGCACCGTTCGTTTTCTTGAATGGTTCGTGTTTATGCCGTAGGTTCGACGTCATGACAGCCCCCCGCACTCCGACCACCGCCGAGGAACTGCGCGGTGCGGGCCTGCGGGTGACGGCCGCCCGAGTCGCGCTGCTGGAGACCGTCCGCGGAGGCGATCACCTGGACGTCGAGGCGATCGCCTCCGGCGTCCGCGACCGCGTGGGCCACATCTCCGTGCAGGCCGTGTACGAGGCCCTGCACGCGATGACCTCGGCAGGCCTGGTGCGCCGCCTGGAGCCGCCGGGCAGCCCGGCCCGCTTCGAGGGACGCGTGGGGGACAACCACCATCACCTCGTGTGCCGCTCGTGCGGCGTCGTCGCCGACGTCGACTGCGCGGTCGGTCACGCCCCCTGTCTGACCGCCGTCGACGACCGCGGCTTCGCCATAGACGAGGCCGAGGTCATCTACTGGGGCCTGTGCCCCGACTGTTCGCCCGCCAGCACCTGACCACCCGCAGCGACCCGACCTGCGGTTTCGTGAGCATGTGATCCGACCAGTCCAGAAGGATTCCCCCATGACCGAGAACCATGACGCGATCGTGACCGAACCGAAGGCGGCGGAGGCAGGTGGCTGCCCGGTCGCGCACGACCGCGCCCTGCACCCGACCCAGGGCGGCGGAAACCGCCAGTGGTGGCCGGAGCGGCTCAACCTGAAGATCCTCGCGAAGAACCCGGCCGTGGCGAACCCGCTGGGCGAGGACTTCGACTACGCGGCGGCGTTCCAGGCGCTCGACCTCGCCGCCGTGAAGGCGGACATCGCCGAGGTGCTCACGACCTCGCAGGACTGGTGGCCGGCCGACTTCGGCAACTACGGCCCGCTGATGATCCGCATGGCCTGGCACAGCGCGGGCACCTACCGCATCAGCGACGGCCGCGGCGGCGCCGGCGCCGGTCAGCAGCGCTTCGCCCCGCTCAACAGCTGGCCGGACAACGCCAACCTGGACAAGGCCCGCCGTCTGCTGTGGCCGGTCAAGAAGAAGTACGGCCAGTCCATCTCCTGGGCCGACCTCATGATCCTCACCGGCAACGTCGCGCTGGAGCAGATGGGCTTCACCACCTTCGGCTTCGCCGGCGGCCGCGCGGACGTCTGGGAGGCGGAGGAGGACGTCTACTGGGGTCCCGAGACCACCTGGCTCGACGACCAGCGCTACAGCGGCGACCGCGAGCTGGAGAACCCGCTCGGCGCCGTCCAGATGGGCCTCATCTACGTCAACCCCGAGGGCCCCAACGGCAACCCGGACCCGCTGGCCTCGGCCCGCGACATCCGTGAGACCTTCCGCCGGATGGCGATGAACGACGAGGAGACGGTCGCCCTGATCGCGGGCGGTCACACCTTCGGCAAGACGCACGGCGCGGGCCCCGCGGACCACGTGGGCGACGACCCCGAGGCCGCCTCGCTGGCCGAGCAGGGCCTCGGCTGGAAGAGCAGCTTCGGCACCGGCAAGGGCGGCGACGCCATCACCAGCGGTCTGGAGGTCACCTGGACCTCCACGCCGACGCAGTGGAGCAACGGCTTCTTCGACAACCTCTTCGGCTTCGAGTGGGAGCTGACCGAGAGCCCGGCCGGCGCCAAGCAGTGGGTCGCCAAGGACGGCGCGGGCGCCGGCACGGTCCCCGACGCGCACGACCCGTCCAAGCGTCACGCCCCGACGATGCTCACGACCGACCTGGCACTGCGCTTCGACCCGGTCTACGAGCAGATCTCGCGTCGCTTCCACGAGAACCCCGACCAGTTCGCGGACGCCTTCGCCCGTGCCTGGTACAAGCTGACCCACCGCGACATGGGCCCGAAGTCGCTGTACCTCGGCCCGGAGGTCCCGGCGGAGACCCTGCTGTGGCAGGACCCGCTGCCGCAGGCCGAGGGCGAGGTCATCGGCGCCGAGGACATCGCGGCCCTCAAGGCCAAGCTCCTCGACTCGGGGCTGACCGTCTCGCAGCTGGTGTCCACGGCGTGGGCGTCGGCGTCCTCCTTCCGCGGCAGCGACAAGCGCGGCGGCGCCAACGGCGCCCGCATCCGCCTGGAGCCGCAGCGCGGCTGGGAGGTCAACAACCCGGACGAGCTGGCCCAGGTGCTGCGCGTCCTGGAGGGCGTCCAGGCGGAGTTCAACTCCGGCGCGAAGAAGGTCTCCCTCGCCGACCTGATCGTCCTCGGCGGCGCCGCCGCGGTCGAGAAGGCCGCCAAGGACGCCGGCCACGACGTGGAGGTCCCCTTCACGCCGGGCCGGGTGGACGCCTCGCAGGAGCAGACGGACGTCGAGTCGTTCGCCGCGCTCGAGCCGACCGCCGACGGGTTCCGCAACTACATCGGCAAGGGCAACCGCCTGCCGGCCGAGTTCCTGCTGCTCGACAGGGCGAACCTGCTGACGCTGAGCGCGCCCGAGATGACGGTCCTGGTCGGCGGTCTGCGCGTGCTGGGCGCCAACCACGCCCAGTCCTCGCACGGCGTCTTCACCGACGCGCCGGGCAAGCTGACGAACGACTTCTTCGTCAACCTCCTCGACCTGGGCACCACCTGGTCGTCGACGTCCTCGGACCAGACCACGTTCGAGGGCCGCGACGCCGCCACGGGCGAGGTGAAGTGGACCGGCACCCGCGCCGACCTGGTCTTCGGCTCGAACTCGGAGCTGCGCGCGCTCGCGGAGGTCTACGCCGGCGACGACGCCAAGGAGAAGTTCGTGAACGACTTCGTCGCGGCCTGGGTCAAGGTCTCCGACCTGGACCGGTTCGACCTCGTCTGATCCCGGCACACCTGCCAACCTGCACGACAAGCACCGAACACCCGGGGCGTCCAGCTCGGTCCACAGGGCCGAGCCGGGCGCCCCGGCGCGTTGCCCGACTGTCCAAACCATTGACGAGGACATGCACGCCCCCTATCTTCTGGCCGAAGTTACGAACCATGTTCGATATAACGAACATGGGGAACAGGGTGCTTCACGGACAAGGGACGGTCCCGTATGCCTCGGATGTACCACCGCAGATCCCTGCTGGTCTGCGTGGTGACGCTCCTCGTCGCCCTGGTGGCGGCCACCCAGCCGGTGTCCGCGGCCGACGGCCGCCCGTACACCAACCCGCTGAAGTCGGCCAAGGGCGCCGACCCCTGGCTGGAGTACTACAACGGCGACTACTACCTGATCACCACGACGTTCACCGGCGTCCTCGGCATGCGCAAGTCGCCCACGCTCGCGGGACTGGCCACCGCGCCCACCGTGCAGGTCTGGTCGGACACCACCGCGACCCGCAACAGCAACATCTGGGCGCCGGAGATCCACCGGTTCAACGGTCACTGGTACCTGTACTACTCGGCCGCGCCGAGCGGCGCCGCCTGCTGCGACCTTCAGCGCACCCAGGTCCTGGAGAGCGCGGGCGCAGACCCCCTGGGCCCGTACACCCACAAGGGATCGCTCACCGGCTCCAACCTCGACCCGGGCGGCTGGCTGATCGACGCGAGCGTGCTGCAGGCCGACGGAAAACTGTTCCTCGTCGGAAGCGGTTCCGTGAACGGGAGCAGACAGAGCCTGGTCATCGCCCCGATGAGCAACCCGTACACCCTGTCCAGCAACACGTTCACCGTCATTTCCAGCCCCACGCTGAGCTGGGAGACCTCGGGCGCGCCCGTCAACGAAGGACCTGAGCCGCTCTACCACGACGGACGTACGTTTCTCACGTTCTCCGCGAGTTACTGCCAGACCGCGGACTACAAGCTCGGCCTGCTGGAACTGACCGGCGCCGACCCGCTCAGCCCGACCTCCTGGACCAAGAAACAGACGCCCGTGTTCCAGCGCAACGACGCAGCAGGCGTCTACGGACCGGGCCACAACGGTTTCTTCACCTCACCCGACGGCACCGAGAACTGGATCGTCTACCACGCCAACTCCTCCGCGAGCGGCGGCTGCGGCAACGGCCGGACGACCCGCGCCCAGAAGTTCACCTGGAACGCCGACGGCACGCCGAACTTCGGCGCCCCCGTCGCGCTCGGCACGACGCTCCCGGGCCCGTCCGGCGAGACGGCGACGACCCCGGCGTCGTACACCCTCGTCAACCGCAACAGCGGCAAGTGCCTCGACGTGTCCGGCGGTTCGGCCGCCGACGGCGCGAACATCCTCCAGTGGACCTGCAACGGCGGGGCCAACCAGAAGTGGCGGATAGAGGACCGGGGCGACGACACCAGCCGGCTGGTGAACGTGGCCACCGGCAAGGTGATGGACACCGCAGACTGCTCCACCGCGGACGGCGCCGACCTTCGCCAGTGGTCATGGCTGAACAACACCTGCCAGCGCTTCCGCCTCGTCTTCACCGCGAGCGGCGACTACGTCCGCCTCGTCGGCGAGAACAGCGCGAAGGTCGCCGACGTGGCGAACTGCGGCACCGCCGACGGCGCCGACGTACGGCAGTGGACCTGGCTGGACAACACCTGCCAGCAGTGGCGCCTCGTGCCCACCACCTGACCCCCGCACCCCCTTCCCCCTGGAGAACCCCCTTGAGACGCAACGCCGTTCGGCTGATCCTGGCCGGCCTCGTCGCCCTCGCGGCCGTCCTCGCCTGCGCGGTCGCCCCCGCCCAGGCCGCCGTGCCCGACTCCCCCGCGGTGACGTACACCAACCCGATCGCCGAGAAGCGCGCCGACCCGCACATCTACAAGCACACCGACGGTTACTACTACTTCACCGCCACCGTCCCCGAGTACGACCGCATCGTGCTGCGCCGGGCGACGACCATCCAGGGCCTGTCCACGGCCCAGGAGGTCACCATCTGGACCAAGCACGGCAGCGGGGTCATGGGCGCCCACATCTGGGCGCCGGAGATCCACTTCATCGACGGCAAGTGGTACGTGTACTTCGCCGCCGGCTCCACCAGCGACGTGTGGGCGATCCGGATGTACGTCCTCGAAGGCTCCGGCGCCAACCCGCTCACCGCGACCTGGACCGAGAAGGGCCAGATCAAGACCACCTGGGAGAGCTTCTCCCTCGACTCCACCACGTTCGTCGTGAACGGCGTGCGCTATCTCGCCTGGGCCCAGCGCAACCCGTCGGAGGACAACAACACCAGCCTGTTCATCGCGAAGCTGGCCAACCCCTGGACGATCTCCGGCACTCCGGCGGAGATCTCGCAGCCCACGCTGTCCTGGGAGACCGTGGGCTTCAAGGTCAACGAGGGGCCGGCGGTGATCCAGCACGGCGGCAAGGTGTTCATGACGTACTCGGCGAGCGCGACCGACGCCAACTACTGCCTGGGCATGCTGACCGCCTCCGCGACCGCCGACCTCACCGACCCGGCGTCCTGGACCAAGGGGTCGCAGCCCGTCTTCAGGACGAACGCCTCGACCTCGCAGTACGGGCCGGGCCACAACTCGTTCACCGTCTCCGAGGACGGCAAGTCCGACATCATCGTCTACCACGACCGCAGCTACCGGGACATCACCGGCGACCCGCTGAACGACCCCAACCGCCGCACCCGTGTGCAGAAGGTGTACTGGAAGGCCGACGGCACGCCCGACTTCGGCATCCCGGTGGCCGACGGGGTGACCCCGAAGCGCTTCTCCTCCTTCAACTACCCGGACCGGTTCATCCGGCACTGGGACTACCGCGCGCGCATCGAGGCGAACGTGAGCCCGCTCGCCGACTCACAGTTCCGCGTGGTGGCCGGCCTCACCGGGGCCGCCACGGTCTCCCTGGAGGCGGCCAACTTCCCCGGCTACTACCTGCGTCAGAAGAACTCCGAGGTATGGCTGGAGAAGAACGACGGCACCTCGACGTTCGCCTCCGACGCGACGTTCTACCAGCGTGCCGGGCTCGCCGACGCCGCGGGGATCTCGTACGAGTCCTACGCCGACGCGGGCCGCTACATCCGCCACTACAACTACCTGCTGTACGTGCAGACGCCGAGCACCTCGACGGACCGGGAGGACGCGACGTTCTACGCCCAGTAGGCGCCCGCCGTCCCGCGCCCGAGCGAGGCGTTCGCCGCGGTGAGACTCTCGATTCCCCCCGGTGAGGCTCTCGCCCCGGTGAGGACGGGACGCCGACGGCGCGCTGACGGCACGACGCCGAGACTATACATGAGGTGTATACCCTCTCTGTATAGTCTCGGCATGCCTTTTCTGAACAGGAAGATGAACAACACGGGGACCGGGTTGCGTCCGCTCGGCGTCTCGGCGGCGGCCGCCTGCCTGGCGGTCGCGCTCACGGGCTGCGCGGGCGCCGACACCACGCGTCCGAGCAGCGCCCGCGCCCATCCCCCCGCCACCTCCCAGGCCTCCCGCTACGGTGCGGTCGACTGCCGGGAGGCGAAGTGCATCGCCCTCACCTTCGACGCGGGCCCCAGCGAGAATTCCGCCCGGCTGCTGGACATCCTGAAGGAGAAACAGGTCCCAGCAACGTTTTTCCTGTTGGGCAAGAGACACATCGAGAAGTACCCGGAGCTCGTCAGACGCATGGCGGCCGAGGGGCACGAGGTGGCCAGCCACACCTGGGACCACAAGATCCTCACGCGGATCACGCCGCAGGAGATACGCGAGGAACTCCGGCGTCCCAACGACGAGATAGAGCGCCTCACCGGCCGGCCCCCCACCCTGATGCGGCCGCCGCAGGGCCGCACGAACAAGACCGTGCACGAGATCTCCCGTGAACTGGGCCTCGCCGAGGTGCTGTGGACCGTGACCGCCAAGGACTACGCGACGACCGACTCCGCGCTGATCCAGCGCCGGGTCCTCGCCCAGGCCGACCGGGACGGCATCATCCTGCTGCACGACATCTACGACGGAACCGTGCCGGCCGTGCCCGCAATCATCGACGCGCTGAAAGAGCGCGGATTCGTCTTCGTGACGGTGCCCCAGCTGCTGGCGCCAGGGGAGGCCGTGCCGGGACAGGTCTACCGCTGAGGGCCCGGTCTCCCGCCGACACTCCGGTGGGCTCCCGCCGACAGTCCGGTCTCCCGCCGAGGGCTCGGTTCACCGCCGAGAGTCCGGCCTGCCACCGAGAGCTCGGCCAACCCCCCGCTGAGCATCCGGTCCGCCGCCGAGAGTCCGGTCTGCCGCTGGGGACCCGTCCGCCGCTGGGATCCCGTCCGCCGCTGAGCGTCCGTGAGCCGGAGGGTCCGTCGTCCGCGCGCTCCGCATGCCTACGATCACCCGATGGTCATCTTCCAGCTGGAGCGCACGGCACCGCTCACTCCGGACGACGCCTGGCGTCGCCTGACGGAATGGTCCCGGCACGGCGACGTGGTACCGCTTACCCGCGTTACCGTGCTCACTCCCCCGCCGACCCACGAGGGCACGGTCCTCGTGGCCCGGTCGGGCCTCGGCCCGCTGTCCTTCGACGACCGGATGGAGGTGACCGCGTGGCAGCCCCCGGCCCACGGCGGGCCCGGCCGCTGCCGACTGGAGAAACGCGGCCGGGTCGTCCGGGGCTGGGCGGACATCGAGGTGCGGCCGGGGCCGGGCGGGCAGACCCGCGTCACCTGGCGGGAAGAGCTGGACGTGCGCTTCCTGCCGTCCCTCTTCGACCCGCTCCTCGGGGCGACGGCGCGCGCGGTGTTCGGCCGGGCGGCCGACCGCCTCCTGCGCACCCCGTGAAGGAGCCGGCCACGCCCCGTGTGAGGGTGGGGACATGACGACCGTGGACGAGACGGAGGCCCTCGCGGCGGAGGCCCTGCGATGGATGCGGAACACCGCACGGGACACCGGCGACGGTGGCCTCGGCTGGCCCGTCAAGCCCTCGGACGACGAGGTCGAGCCCACGCTCTACGACGGCACGGCCGGGGTGATACCCGTACTCCTGGAGGCCTGGCGGCACTTCGGCGACGACGCCTACGCCGACACCGCCCTGCGCGCCGCCCGCAGCCTCGCGGACGCCGTCGACGACCACCCCGACGACTCCCTGTACTTCGGGCTCACCGGCATCGCCCTCGTGCTGCGCGCCGTGCACCGCGATCTCGGCTCGTCCTCGGCCGGCGCCGCGGCGGACCGCGCTCTGGAACGGGTGCGCTCCCGGTTCGACGGGACCCGCTGGGGCGACCTCTTCGAGCTGATGGGCGGCAACGCGGGCATCGGACTGGGCGCCCTGCTGTGCGGCGACGCCGAGTCGGCGCTCGCCGCGCTGGAGCCGTACGCGCGCACGGCCGAGCCGACGGCGGCGGGCGTGACCTGGCAGTGGCTCAGCGGCGCCGAGCCCCGGCTGCACCACCTCGCGCACGGCACTCTCGGCATCGCGTACGCGCTCGCCGTGGTCGGAACGGCGACGGCCCGCGAGGATCTCGTGGAACTCGCGCGGGCCGCGGTCGCGGATGTCGTGTCCCGCGACGAGGCCGGACCGGAGGGATTCCTCGTCCCGCACTCCGACCCGCAGCACCGCCCCGGCGTCGTCGAGCGCCACAGCTACGGCTGGTGCCACGGCCCGGCCGGCGACGCCCAGGTCTTCCGGATGCTGCGCGACGTCCTCGGCGAACCCTCCTGGTCGGACCTCGCCGACCGCTGCTGGCACACCGTGACCCGCTCGGGGCTGCCCCGGCGGCTGCGCCCCGGTTTCTGGGACAACAACGGCCGCTGCTGCGGAACGGCGGGCGTGCTGGCACTGGCCTGCGACCGGATCGCCGAGCAGGGCGACTCCCCCGACTTCTCCCGGACCCTCGTCGCGGACCTCGCCTCCCGCGCGACCCGGGACGCCGACGGCGCACGCTGGCACAACGTCGAACACCGGGCCGCCGCGAGCGACCTGGAACCGCGCACCGGATGGGCGATGGGCAACGCGGGCATCGCACGCGAACTGCTGCGCCACGTCCGGTTGAGCAGGTCCGGCGACCCCCGCTACGCGTTCGCCTGGCCCGACCAGCCCGCCGTACGCAGGACGGCGACTCAGGCGACCGAGCCGATCCGCCCCGCCGGCGAGGACGACACGTCGTGATGGATCGGCGTGTGCGCGCCCGTGAGCGGCACTCCGCTGCCGCCACGCCGCTCGGCGACGATCTCCGCCGCGATCGACAGCGCCGTCTCCTCCGGCGTGCGCGCACCCAGATCCAGACCGATGGGTGACCGCAGTCGCGTCAACTCCAGTTCGGTCACGCCTGCTTCACGCAGCCGGCGGTTTCGGTCCAGGTGGGTGCGGCGCGATCCCATCGCGCCGACGTAGGCGACCGGCAGACGCAACGCCCGCCGCAGCAGGGGGACGTCGAACTTCGCGTCGTGGGTGAGGACGCACAGGACGGTCCGCGCGTCCACCCGCGTGCGCTCCAGGTACTGGTGCGGCCACTCGACGACGATCTCGTCGGCCTCGGGGAAACGGTCCGCCGTGGCGAAGACGGGGCGCGCGTCGCACACCGTCACGTGGTAGTTCAGGAACTTGCCGACCCGCACCAGCGCCGCCGCGAAGTCGATCGCCCCGAACACGATCATCCGCGGCGCGGGGACGGACGACTCCACCAGGACGGTGATCGGGGCCCCGCAGCGTGAGCCCTGCTCACCGATGTCCAGCGTGCCGGTACGACCGGCGTCGAGAAACGCCCGGGCCTCGGCCGCGACCGTACGGTCCAGCTCGGGGTGCGCGCCGAAGCCGCCTTGGTAGAAACCGGTCCCGCAAGAACCGCGGCCCGGAGAACGGGGGTCGAGGAAACCGGGGTCCGGGGAGCCGTCGTCCCGGCAACCGCTCTCGAAAGAACCGCCACCTCCAGCATCACGCTCGTGGACGAGACCGTCGTGGTAACCGGTCAGCCCGTCGTGGTAACCGCTTTCGAAACGACCGCCACTTCCAGAACCCTTTGCGAAACGGCCGCTCCCTGCGAAACCGCCTTCGTAAGCGTTGCTGTCGGGGGAACCGCCGTCGTGATCGCCGTCCGAGCGGACGAGCAGTGCGCGGCCCACGAGGCCGGACGGGCCGCTCACCACGCGCGCCAACGCGGCCGCCGCGCCGGACGCGGCGGCCTTGAGGGCGGCCGCGACCACCGGGCGGACCGGGTCGCCGGTCCGCACCGGGGTGACGAGGATGTCGATGATCCCGCCGCAGGTGAGGCCGACGGCGAAGGCGTCGTCGTCGCTGTAGCCGAAACGCTCCAGGACGGGCTCGCCGTCCTCCAGCGCCTGTCGGCACAGCTCGTACACCGCGCCCTCCACACAGCCGCCGGAGACCGAGCCGATCGCCGTGCCGTCGGCGTCCACCGCGAGGGCGGCGCCCGGCCGGCGGGGCGCGCTGCCGCTGACGGCCACGACTGTGGCGACGGCGAAGTCACGGCCCTGCCCGACCCACCGGTCGAGCTCCTCGGCGATGTCCAGCATGTCTCGGTCTCCTTGATCGCGGTCCGGTGGAGGACGGGTGCCCGTCGAGCGGGGCGGCTAGTGCACGCCCAGCCAGCTCTCGACGGGGTGGAGGCAGAAGTAGACGAGGAAGATCACCGTCAGCCCCCACATGAAGGCGCCGATCTCCCGCGCCCTGCCCTGCGCCGCCTTGATGGCGGCGTAGGAGATGACGCCCGCGGCGACACCGGTGGTGATGGTGTACGTGAACGGCATCAGGACGACGGTCAGAAACACCGGGACAGCGGTTGCCCGGTCGGCCCAGTCGACGTGCCGGGCGTTCATCAGCATCATCGCGCCGATGACGACCAGGGCCGCAGAGGCGACCTCCTGCGGGACGATCGCGGTGAGCGGGGTGAAGAACAGACAGGCCGCGAAGAACGTCCCGGTGACGACCGAGGCGAGGCCGGTGCGCGCACCCTCGCCCACCCCCGTCGCCGATTCGATGAACACCGTCTGGCCCGAGCCGCCCGCCACACCGCCGATGGCTCCGCCGGCGCCGTCGATGAACAGCGCCTTGGACAGGCCCGGCATGCGGCCCTTGTCGTCGGCGAGCCCCGCCTCGGTGCCCACGCCGATGATGGTGGCCATCGCGTCGAAGAACCCGGCGAGGACGAGGGTGAAGACGATCACCGCGACGGTCATCGCGCCGACCTCGCCCCAGCCGCCGAACCGCACGTCACCGAAGAGCGAGAAGTCGGGCATCGAGACGGCGCTGCCGTGCAGTTCGGGGGCGCCGCCCGCCCACTGCCCGGGGTCGACGGCTCCGGCCGCGTTGAGGACCGCCGCGACGGCCGTGCCGCCGACGATGCCGATGAGGATGGCGCCGGGAACGTTCCGGGCCTGGAGCATGAAGATCAGCAGCAGGGTGCCGGCGAACAACAGCACGGGCCAGCCCGCGAGTTCGCCCGCCGGACCGAGGGTGAGCGGGGTCGCCTTGCCCTGGTGTACGAAGCCGGACTTGTAGAAACCGATGAGCGCGATGAACAGGCCGATGCCCATGGTGATGCCGTGCTTGAGGGCGAGCGGGATCGCGTTCATGATCATCTCGCGCAGGCCGGTGACGACCAGCAGCATGATGACGACGCCGTACATCACGCACATGCCCATCGCCTGCGGCCAGGTCATCTGGGGGGCGACCTGGGAGGACAGCACGCCGGAGACGGACAGGCCGGCGGCGAGCGCGAGAGGCACCTTGCCGAAGAAGCCCATCAGCAACGTGGTGAAAGCGGCTGCGAAAGCGGTCGCGGTGATCAGGGCCTTCTGGCCTAGGGTGTCTCCGGCCGCGTCCTTGCCGGACAGGATCAGAGGGTTGAGCAGCAGGATGTACGCCATCGCCATGAAGGTGGTGACGCCGCCGCGCACTTCGCGGGCGACCGTGGAGCCCCGCCGGGATATGTGGAAGTACCGGTCGAGCCGGGACCGTCCGGCCGGGACGCGGGAGCCTTCGCCCGCGTCGTCGGCTGTGGTCCTCGGCTCCAGTGACTGCTGGGTCATGGGCCATCTCCCAAGGTTCACAGGGACACCCGCGTGGCGGCTGCGGCCGGGTGCGGGATTTGGGAATGGACGACCCGGGGGACGGCCCGAGACGAACAAGGGGGCCCGGGGGTGAAAGCCCCCGGGGAACTGCTGGTCGTGACCCCGGGCGGGTCACGTTCCGGTGAGGTGCTCCGGACGTACGGGGGTGCGGTCGAGCTCCAGCCCGGTCGCGTTCCGGATCGCCGCGAGGACGGCCGGGGTCGACGACAGGGTGGGGGCCTCGCCGATGCCACGGAGCCCGTAGGGGGCGTGGTCGTCGGCGAGTTCGAGCACGTCGACCGGGATGGTCGGCGTGTCGAGGATCGTGGGGATCAGATAGTCCGTGAAGGAGGGGTTCCTGACCTTGGCCGTCTTCGGATCGACGATGATCTCCTCCATGACCGCCACGCCCAGACCCTGGGTCGTGCCGCCCTGGATCTGACCGATCACGGAAAGCGGATTCAGCGCCTTTCCGACGTCCTGTGCGCAGGCCAGTTCGATGACCTTCACCAGTCCCAGTTCGGTGTCGACCTCGACGACGGCGCGGTGCGCGGCGAAGGAGTACTGGACATGGCCGTTGCCCTGACCGGTGCGCAGATCGAAGGGCTCGGTGGGCCGGTGCCGCCACTGCGCCTCGACCTCGACGGCTTCGTCGGCGAGCACGTCGACGAGGTCGGCGAGCACCTCGCCGCCGTCGGTGACGACCTTGCCGCCCTCCAGGAGCAGTTCGGCGGTCGCCCAGGCGGGGTGGTGGGAGCCGAACCTGCGGCGGCCGATCTCCAGGACCTTCTCCCGCACCAGCTCGCAGGAGTTCTTGACGGCCCCGCCGGTGACGTACGTCTGCCGGGAGGCCGAGGTCGAACCGGCGCTGCCCACCTCGGTGTTGGCCGGGTGGATGGTCACCTGCGCGACGCCCAGCTCGGTGCGGGCGATCTGCGCGTGGACGGTGACTCCGCCCTGGCCCACCTCCGCCATGGCCGTGTGGACGGTCGCGACGGGCTCGCCGGCGACGACCTCCATGCGGACCTTGGCGGTCGAGTAGTCGTCGAACCCCTCGGAGAAGCCGACGTTCTTGATGCCGACCGCGTAACCGATTCCCCGCACGACGCCCTCGCCGTGCGTGGTGTTGGACAGACCGCCGGGCAGCTGCCGTACGTCGGCGCCCTCGCTGCTCTCCCACTGGCGCTCCGGCGGCAGCGGCATCGCCTTGACGCGGCGCAGGAGTTCGGCGACCGGCGCCGGGGAGTCGACCCTCTGCCCGGTCGGCAGGAGGGCGCCCTGTTCCATCGCGTTGCGCTGCCGGAACTCCACCGGATCCAGGCCGAGTTCCTTCGCCACCTTGTCCATCTGCGCCTCGTAGGCGAAGCATGCCTGGACCGCGCCGAAGCCGCGCATCGCGCCGCAGGGCGGGTTGTTGGTGTAGAGGGCGATGGCCTCGATGTCCACGTCGTCGACGACGTAGGGGCCGATGCCGAGCGAGGAGGCGTTGCCGACGACGGCGGGGGACGCGGAGGCGTACGCGCCGCCGTCGAGGACGATGCGGCACTTGACGTGGGTCAGCTTGCCGTCGCGGGTGGCGCCGTGCTCGTAGAACAGCTTGGCCGGGTGGCGGTGCACATGGCCGAAGAATGATTCGAAACGGTTGTAAACGATTTTGACGGGTTTTCCGGTGCGCAGGGCCAGCAGGCAGGCGTGGATCTGCATCGACAGGTCCTCGCGGCCGCCGAACGCGCCGCCGACGCCGGCCAGCGTCATGCGCACCTTGTTCTCGGGCAGGCCGAGGACGGGGGCGATCTGGCGCAGGTCGGAGTGGAGCCACTGGGTGGCGATGTAGAGGTGGACGCCGCCGTCCTCCTCGGGCACGGCGAGGCCGGACTCGGGGCCGAGGAAGGCCTGGTCCTGCATGCCGAAGGTGTACTCGCCCCTGACGACGACGTCGGCCCGCCCGGCGGCCGCGTCGGCGTCGCCGCGCACGATCGGCTGGCGGTGGACGATGTTGGGGTGCGGGACGTGGCCGACGTGGTGGTCGTCGCGGTTCTCGTGGACCAGGATCGCGTCGGGGGCGGTCGCGGAGGCCTCGTCGGTGATGACGGGCAGTTCGCGGTACTCCACCTTGATCTTGGCGGCGGCGCGGCGGGCGGTCTCCGGGTGGTCGGCGGCGACGATCGCGACCGGCTCGCCGTGGTGGCGTACCTTGCCGTGCGCCAGGACGGGGGTGTCCTGGATCTCCAGACCGTAGTGCTTCACGTCGGTCGGCAGGTCGTCGTACGTCATGACGGCGTAGACGCCGGGGGTGGCCAGGGCCTCGGAGGTGTCGAGGGAGACGATCTCGGCGTGCGCGACCGTGGAGCGCAGGATCTGGCCCCAGAGCATGTCCTCGTGCCACAGGTCGGACGAGTACGCGAACTCGCCGGTGACCTTGAGGGTGCCGTCGGGGCGCAGCGTGGACTCGCCGACGCCGCCCTTGGTCCGGGAGCCCTGGGTGACCTTGACGGGGGTGCCGAGAGGGGCGCCGATGGAGGCGCCGCCCGCTCGATCGAAGCCGGAAGTGGGGGAAGGCATCGTCAGACCGCCTCTCCCTGCCGGGCGGCCGCCAGGCGGACCGCGTCCATGATTTTTTCGTAACCGGTACAGCGGCACAGATTGCCCGAGAGCGCCTCGCGGATGTCCGCGTCGGTCGGGTTCGGGTGGTGTTCGAGCATCTCGTCGGCGGCGACCAGGAGGCCGGGGGTGCAGAAACCGCACTGGACGGCGCCGGCGTCGATGAAGGCCTGCTGGATCGGGGCGAGTTCGCCGCCCTCACCGGCCTGGGAGTCGGAGCCCCTCGCCTGCCATGCCCGGGCCTCGTCGAGGGAGGTCCCCGGGGCGGCGGTCCGGTCGCCGCGGGAAGCGGTCTCGCAACGGTCGCGCTCGGCGCGTTGCCGGGCGAACTCGGCGAGTCCTTCGACGGTGACGACGTCGCGGCCCTCGACCTGGCCGGCGGCGACCAGACAGGAGCACACCGGGACGCCGTCCAGCCGGACCGTGCACGAGCCGCACTCGCCCTGCTCGCAGGCGTTCTTCGAGCCCGGGAGCCCGAGCCGTTCGCGCAGCACGTACAGCAGGCTCTCGCCCTCCCACACGTCGTCGGCTTCCTGCGGGCGTCCGTTGACGGTGAAGTTGACGCGCATCACGCGGCTCCCTTCGAGGCGCGGCGGGCGCCGCGGTACGACTCCCAGGTCCAGGTGAGGGTCCGGCGGGCCATGACGCCGACCGCGTGGCGGCGGTAGCGCGCGGTGCCCCGGACGTCGTCGATCGGGTTGCAGGCGGCGGCGCACAGGTCGGCGAACTGCTTGGCGACCGAGGGGGTGATGATTTTTCCGTTGTCCCAGAAACCGTCTTCTTCGAGTGCCGCTTCGAGGAACTCCTCGGCGGTCCTGGCCCGGACGGGGGTGGGGGCGGCGGAGCCGATGCCGGTGCGCACGGTCCGGGTCTCGGGGTGCAGGGCGAGGCCGAAGGCGCAGACGGCGATGACCATGGCGTTGCGGGTGCCGACCTTGGAGTACTGCTGGGGGCCGTCGGCCTTCTTGACGTGGACGGCGCGGATCAGCTCGTCGGGGGCGAGGGCGTTGCGTTTCACGCCGGTGTAGAAGGCGTCGATCGGGATGCGGCGCGAACCGCGGACCGATTCGGCCTCGACCTCGGCGCCGGCGGCGAGCAGGGCGGGGTGGGCGTCGCCCGCCGGGGAGGCGGTGCCGAGGTTGCCGCCGACGCCGCCGCGGTTGCGGATCTGCGGGGAGGCCACGGTGTGCGAGGCGAGCGCGAGGCCCGGCAGCTCGGCGCGCAGGCTCTCCATGATCCGGGAGTACGGGACCGAGGCCCCGAGCCGCACGCTGTCCTGGCCGACCTCCCACTCGTAGAGGTCACCGACGCGGTTGAGGTCGAGCAGGTACTCGGGCCTGCGGTGGTCGAAGTTGATCTCGACCATCACGTCGGTGCCACCCGCAATCGGCACAGCGGTGGGGTGCTCGGCCTTCGCGGCGAGCGCCTCCTCCCAGCTGGCGGGGCGAAGGAAGTCCATGACCGGCTCTCTTCTTCGTCTCATGAGTCTCGTGAGATGTCTCTATCGAGCCAGAATCGGGTGCGGCGGGCCCGGCTCGTTCATGTGCTGTTCACGCGGAGTGAGGCCAGTACACAGCGGCTTGCTCCGACCGGGTCAGTCACGGAAGCCATGAAGGAGTTGGCTGGTCCGTCGAGGCATCTTGTAGATTCGTATGAACGGAGGTCATCGGTAACCTCCTCGTTTTCCTGCAGAAACGCGGGAAACAGCCTGGCAGTCAAAGAATGCGGTTTCTGGCGTTGTGCCGCAGCGGCCCGGGCTTCGGGGCGGGACCGGCGGCGGGCCTTTTCCCGTCACATCCTTCAAGATTCATCATAGATTTCGAGACAGAGAACGGCGGCGACGAGATGCGGCTGCGCGCACTTTTGGACACCGATGCGCTGGGCCTCGGGCTCCTCGGCGGCGAGGACGAGCTGGACCGCACGGTGCGCGGGGTCATGACCACCGACCTGCGGGATCCCAGCCGCTACCTCTCCGGGGGCGAGCTGGTGCTGACGGGCCTGGCCTGGCGCCGGGGCGCGGCGGACTCCGAGCCGTTCGTGCGGATCCTGGTGCAGGCCGGGGTGGCCGCGCTCGCAGCCGGCGAGGCGGAGCTGGGCGACGTCCCGGAGGACCTGGTCGCGGCCTGTGCCCGGCACCGCCTCCCGCTGTTCGCGGTGCACGAGTCGGTGGCCTTCGCGACGATCACCGAGCACGTCGTGCGGCAGGTCTCCGGCGAGCGCGCCGGGGACCTCGCGGCCGTGGTCGACCGGCACCGCCGGATGATGACCTCGGGCCCGGCCGGCGGCGGCCCGGACGTGGTCCTGGACCTGCTCGGCTCCGACCTGGACCTGCGCGCCTGGGTCCTGTCCCCCACCGGCAGGCTCATCGCGGGCCCGAAGACGGCGGGCCCGGGCCTGCCGGCCGACGTCTGCGCCGAGCTCGCGGCGGAGCAGCTGGCCGCCGTCCGCACCGGCCGGCGCGGTCCGCACCGGGTGATCGTGGGCCGGACGACGTTCTCCCTGTTCCCGATCCGCAGCAGCGGCCGCGCACCGCAGACCCCCCGGATCCCTCAGATCCCCCAGATCCCCTCGTCACCCCAGGCGCCGCGGACCGCGCAGAGTCCGGCGGGGACGCCGGGCGGGCCGGGGGGCCGGGACGTGCGCGAGAGCGTCCTGTCGGACTGGCTGCTGGCCGTCGAAGCGGACGCCGGCGACTGGGCGGACGAGCGCCTCGACCTGCTTCAGGGCGTCACCCAGCTCATCGCGGTCGAACGGGACCGCCGGGACGCGGCGCGCACGGTACGCCGCCGGCTCGCGCAGGAGGTGCTGGAGCTGGTCCAGACGGGCGCGGCTCCCGCGGAGATCGCGGCCCGTCTGCGGGTCGCCGCCCCGGTGCTGCTGCCGGGCCTGGGGGCCGCCCCGCACTGGCAGGTGGTGGTGGCCTGCATGGAGTGGGAGAACGGCGGCCCGGAGGCCGGCCCGGCCGCCCAGTCGCTGCTGGAGGAGATCCTGGTCGACCCCCTGGCCACCGGCCCCGAGCCGTCCGACCGCATCGCCGTCGCCCATACGGGCGACGAGGCCGTCGCCCTCGTCCCGCTGCCGGCGATGTCCGGCGAGCACGACGGGGCCGGGACGGGCGTCCTCGCCGACGCGCTGCTGGCCGCCGTACGGGAGCCGCTGTCGGCCGGTCTCGACGGTGACGGGCGGCTCACCCTGGGCGTCAGCGCGGCCGTGCACTCCGCGGAAGGGCTGCGGGGGGCGCTGGAGGAGGCACGGCACGCGCGCCGGGTGGCCGCCGCCCGTCCCGGCCGGGTCTGCGCGGCGGGGCACCAGGAGCTGGCCTCGCACGTCCTGCTGCTCCCGTTCGTCCCCGACGACGTGCGCCGGGCGTTCACCGCCCGCCTCCTGGACCCCCTGCGCGACTACGACCGACGGCACCGCGCCGAGCTGATCCCGACCCTGGAGGCGTTCCTCGACTGCGACGGTTCGTGGACCCGGTGCGCCGCCCGTCTGCACCTGCACGTCAACACGCTGCGCTACCGGGTGGGGCGGATCGAGCAGTTGACGGGTCGTGATCTGTCGCGACTGGAGGACAAGTTGGACTTCTTCCTGGCCCTGCGCATGAGCTGACGACGACCAGACAGCGGTTACCCCCCGTTTCCGACCCCTCGCGTGGACCTGGGGGGACACCGAGTCCCACGACTTTGTGAAATCCTTCACCCGCCCCCTTGGCCCGGTGCCGCGATCCGTGCTGAGATGCGGCCACCACTCAAAGCTCGACGGCGCGCTCGGGGAGGGCAACGTGGCGCATTCCGCCATGTCTGGTACCGGAACGACCTCAGGTGACGATCCCCTCCAGACCGCGGTATGGCGGCTGCGTTCGCGCGCCTGCTGGGCCGACGCGGCAGCCCTGATCCCACCCGACACGGCCGCGGGCGCGATCCAGCGGGCCGCGCTGCTGGTGGAACGGTGCCTGTACACCGAACAGGGCTGGCAGGACGCCGAGGACGCGCTGCGCACCGCCGAGGCGCTGGCCCACGACGACGAGGAGCGCGGGGCGGCCGCTTGTGAACGCGGACAACTCGCCTACGCGGCCACGCTGCACGGGGTGCGCGACCGGGGGGACGAGGCGCGGGCCGCGCTGGGCCGGGCGGCGGCGCTGATCCCGCCGGACGCGACGGGCCGGGCGTTGCTCGACTTCCGCCGGGGCCTGCTCGCGGAGAACATCTCCCGTTCCCCGCAGGCCGCGAGGGCCGCGTACCGGCGCGCCCACACGGCGGCCGCCGCGCACTCGGACTCCCTGCTGCTGTCCTTCACCTGGCGTCACCTCGCCGGACTCGACCTGCGTGACGGAGAAGTGGCCGAGGCGCGACACGGCTTCGCCGAATCCCTCCGTATCCGGGAGGAGTTGGGGTACCTGGTGGGCACCGCTCCGGCGCTCGCCTCGCTGGCCGACGCGGAGGTCGAACCGGAGGCCTCACGGCTGCGGGAGGAGGCGCGACGGCTGTTCCGGCTGCTGGGCGGCGTACCGACCTGGCTGGCACGGCAGTTGGCCCCTCCGCCGGCCCCGAGCCCCTCGGGCGCGTGAGCCGGTGATCGGCTGATCAAGTGATGTGGCGATCCCGTGATCGGGTGATCGGGTGATCCGAGGGCCTTGGGCTTCAGGGCTCTTCGGATCCGCCGACGGGCGCCGTCCAACCGTGTCGGGTGCGGGCGCTCAGCCGCTCGAGCCCGCGAAGTGTTCCCGGGCCAGTGTCTGCACCACGTCCAACTCGCCCGCCGCCAGCGCCTCCAGCAGGGACATGTGCTCGGCCGCGTCGGCGACCAGGTCCGCCCGCCCACGCCGTGCCGGCCCGTCGGCCGACGGCCACTGCGACCGTCTGTGCAGATCGTCGGCGATCGCGACCAGCTGCTCGTTGCCGGAGAGGGCGAGCAGCGCCCGGTGGAAGATCCGGTCGGCCTCCGCGTACGTGGCGCGGCAGCCGGAGGCCGCCGCACGGACGCTCGCCTCGGCGAGGGGCCTCAACTCCACCCACCGCTCGCCGGGCACGGTACGGGCGAGCCGCAGCATCACGGGCACTTCGATCAGCGCGCGCACCTCGGCGAGCTCGGCCAGCTCGCGGGCGCCCCGCACGGCCACCCGGAACCCCCGGTTCGGGACGACCTCGACGGCGCCCTCCTGCGCGAGCTGCTGCATCGCCTCGCGGACGGGCGTCGCGGAGACGCCGAAGCGTTCGCCGAGGACAGGCGCGGAGTACACCTCGCCCGGAAGCAGTTCACCGGTGACGAGCGCGGTGCGCAGTGCGTCGAGTATCTGACCGCGCACCGAAGCCCGCTGGACCACGGGGCGGGAAGGGGCCGAAGCCGCCGCCGCTGCCGCGCGGGCGAAGCCGACAGCCGGGGCAGAGGTCTCACTGTGCGGATGCTCGCCCCGCGCGGCGCCCGCCGGCCCGCATCGTTCGCGGTCGGTGTCTTCGCCGTATGCGCCGTACCCGCCGTATTCGACGGCGTCGGAGCGCGACTGCGCCGGCACCCGGGAAAGGCCGTCGGACCCCGGCGCGGCCGGGGTTTCCGTCCCGGTGGAGCCCTGCGCGCTCGACTCCACTGGGCCTCCTCCGGCCTTGTCGGTACTTGGGGTCATTACGACGGGTTGTTACTCGTCCGTCAAGCACCTTAGGCGTACCCGCCGCTTTGGGGGTAATGAGGGGGCTCTCCACCGGCCGGGCACGGGGCGGCCGGACAGCCCCCGGAAGGCATGGGTAAGGTAAGGCTTACCTGTAAACGCTTTCGAAACGGCGGTACCGGCATGCCCCCAGCTTCGTCGGCCTGCGCCTTGTCGCCCACCACGCCATCGCCCGCCACGCCGGCGCCCACGGCACCGTCGCCCACGGCGCCGTCGGCCACGGCACTGTCGGCCACGGCACTGTCGGCCACGGCACTGTCGGCCATGGGAGAGGCCTACGACCGTCTGACGCAGGTCCTGCCCAGCCTGACCGTGACGGAGCTGGGGCCCGCGGAGCCCTTTCCCCCGGGCGACGGACGGGTCACGGCAGCCGAGCTCGCCGAAGGCGGTGCGGCCCTGGAGAACTTTCTGGCCTGGGACGACGCCCAGGTCGTCCGCGACTACGGCCAGAAGGCCCGACCGGACGTGGTGGCCGGCTTCGGACTGCACCGTTACGCCTGGCCCGCCTGCCTGCTGATCACCGTCCCGTGGTTCCTGCACCGGCGCGTGCCCCGTCTGCCCGTGACGCACGTCTCGTACGACCGCACGGGCGGCGGCATGCAGCTGGCCGTCCGCGCACCCTCCTCCTTCGCCTGCCTGCCGGGCGACCCGGCAGCCCTCGGGCCCGGCGCCCGCGTCGTCCCCGACGAGGAGGCGCTGCGGGCGGAGGTCCGGGCGGCGGTGGCCGAGCACCACGAGCCATTGCTCGCCGCCTTCGGGCCGCACACCCGGCGGCGCGGCCGCGCCCTGTGGGGCATGGTGACCGACGAGGTCGTGGAAGGGCTCTGGTACGTCGCCCATCTGCTCGGCGGCGATGAGCAGGAGCGGGCACGTCGGGAGCTGGAGCTGTTGCTGCCGGGGGCCACGCGGCCCTACGTCGGTTCGGCGGCCTTCCGCGAGCTGACCCGCCCGGACGGCCAGTCCCTGCTCACCCGGGACCGCGCGAGCTGCTGCATGTTCTACACCGTGCGCCCCGACGACACCTGCGTCTCCTGCCCGCGCACCTGCGACGCCGACCGCGTCACCAAGCTGACGGCCGCTGCGCCCGCGGCCTCAACAGCGGCCTCGGCAGCGGCCAGTTGACGTCGCCTCAGCCGCGTTACCAACCTCTCTCAACCGGTTTCTGACCAGACCTCAGCCGGTTTCCGGACCTGCTCTCAGCCGGTCGCCCCGACCCTCCTTCGGCCACCCCCGCTCCCCGGGGCCGCCGTCAGCACCTCGCGCCCCCTCAAGGGCGACCCCGAGGACGGGGCCGTGTCGCGTGTCCCGTAAGATCACCCGAACGAGACTCCCGTACGGTTACAGGCGATTCACAAATTCCTCACTCGTCACGGGAACTTTCCGTGGAACCACCCTTACGGGTAGTCTTATTCGAACTCAACTCCCGCCCCTCAAGCGGCAGTTCGAGCAGAACGTCGCCCTGGGCATCCCCTTGCACCTCCTTGGCGGCCTCTTGCCCCGAAACCCCCTGAGGGATGGCGGGATTGGGCCACTATGGCGGGCGTTACGCCCTATCCCAATGCAAGGGACCCCAGATGAGACTTACCGACATATCGCTGAACTGGCTGCTTCCGGGCGCCGTACTGCTCCTGGGCATGCTGGCGGCGGTGGCGGTGCTCGCGCGCGGCAAGCGCTCCTCCGGGGCGAGCGCGAGCGCGGACGACTCGTGGGAGCGCACCGAGGAGCGCCGCAGGCGCAAGGAAGCCATATACGGAACCGCTTCCTACGTCCTTCTTTTCTGCTGTGCGGCCGTAGCCGCCGCACTCTCGTTCCACGGCCTGGTCGGCTTCGGCCAGCAGAACCTCGGGCTCACCAACGGCTGGGAATACCTCGTGCCGTTCGGCCTGGACGGCGCGGCGATGTTCTGTTCCGTGCTCGCGGTGCGCGAGGCCAGCCACGGTGACGCGGCCCTCGGCTCCCGGATACTCGTGTGGACGTTCGCCGGGGCGGCGGCCTGGTTCAACTGGGTGCACGCGCCCCGCGGCCTGGGCCACGACGGCGCCCCGCAGTTCTTCTCCGGCATGTCCCTCTCCGCGGCCGTACTGTTCGACCGGGCCCTGAAGCAGACCCGCCGGGCGGCGCTGCGCGAACAGGGACTCGTGCCCCGTCCGCTGCCGCAGATCCGCGTCGTGCGCTGGGTGCGCGCCCCCCGCGAGACCTACAAGGCCTGGTCGCTGATGCTGCTCGAGGGCGTGCGCAGTCTGGACGAGGCTGTCGAGGAGGTCCGCGAGGACAAGGCCCGCAAGGAGGAGACCAAGCTGCGCCGTCGCGAGCAGCAGCGGGTCGAGCGGGCACAGTTGAAGGCGATCAGCCGCGGCCACGGCCGCTTCCCCGGTCGCGGCGGCGGCCGTCAGGTCGAGGCCCAGGCCGCCCTGGAGCGGGCCACCGCCGAACGTGTCCCCGCGGAGCCTGCCATAGCGAACTCGGCCGAGCAGCTGCCCGTGCGGTCGCGGCCCTCCCTGCAGCCCGTTCGCCACGGCTCTGAATCGATGACCGTCGACCTCACCGCCGAGGACGACACCATGGCGCTGCCGCGCCTCGACTCCCTGGAGCGCAAGCTCAAGGACCTGGAGCAGCAGTTCGGCTGACGGCCAGGCAGGCAAGACGGGAAGGGGGCGCGGCCATTGCGGTCGCGCCCCCTTCCCGTCCGTCGCGTTACGTCTGTCGTGTTGCGCCCGCCGCGATACGCCCGCCGTGCTGCGCCCGCCGCGTTACGTCCGCCGTATCCATAGCGCGACGGCCATCGTGTCGGTCGTATCCGTGGCGCGACGGCCATCGCACCCGGCGCATCCGCAGCGCGACAGCTATCGCACCCGTGGCATCCGCAGCGCGACGGCCTTCGCACCCGTGGCAGCCGTCGTCGAGCATCCAGAGTTCTGGTGATCCCCGTACGAAGGGCTGTTCACCTCACGCGGCCCCGGCGCCCAGTTCGAACCAGACGACCTTCCCACCTCCCTGGGCCCGTACGCCCCACGTATCCGCGAGGGACTCGACCAGGACCAGGCCCCGCCCATGCGTCCCTTCGTCGGGGATCGGCGCGCTCGGCCGGGGCCGGCGGGCGACGCAGTCCCGCACCTCGACGCGTAGACCGGACGACGAGACGGTGGCCGTCAGAACCGCGTCGTCGTCGGTGTGCACCAGCGCGTTGGTGACGAGTTCGCTGGTCAGCAGTTCCGCCGTCTCCGACCGGCCGGGCTTCCCCCACCCCTCCAACAGCTCCCGCAGTGCTCGGCGCGCCTCGGGCACCGCCCGCAGGTCCGCCCGCCCGAGCCGGCGGTTGAGCTGCGACGCCCGGTCCTGATCTGCCACTTCCCCGGTCGTGTCCTCCCCGGCCTCCCCCGTCCGTCTCGTCGCCGATCCGCCCACGATCGTCGTCGGACCGCTTCCCCTTGCCTGCCTCTCCATGACCCCCGCCCGCGTGTCGATGTCGGTTTCCCTCCTGCTCGAACACGTTCACGTGGATCCTTGCCCGGCCGACACCACGCCAGTCATGTCGAATCATCAACGACCAGGTGTTCGGCCATGTTCGGACGAGCCGTCGAGCGCCCGGGACGGTGTGCGGCGGGTCGGCATCGCGGGCCGGGCGGAGCGAGGGGCGCGTGGACGATCGTCGAACCGCGGTGCGAGCGAGCGGGAAGGGTGCGATGTGCAGCCTGATGCGCCCGGTGCGGCCGGGGTGTCACCGGGGCCGGTGGGGTGCAGGGGCGCCGTGTGGCCGTCGCCGAGCCAACGGTCGCCGGGCGGCCAGAGGCGCGGGCCGGCTCAGTTGCCAGCCGCGTGCCGTCCGGGCACCCTCCACGTGCCCTCCCGCGCGCGGTGCCGGGGGCAGTGGGAAAGCCCAGGTAGAGGTGCTGATTCCGGTTGACGGGACGACGGCACGCGGAGACGGCCGGGCCGGCAGGCCAAAGCGCCGCCGCACCACGGAGTCAAGGACCATAAGCCCGGGCGTCCGGACGCCCGGCACGTCGCACGACGGCGCGGGCGTACCCCTGACGAGCGCGCGCCCGCGCGACCGGCCCCGGACGTTCACCTCCTTCGCGAGCGGAGGTGAGCCGGTGCATCGATCGCTCGGCGCGGCCCCCGACCTGGCCGTTCCGCACCCCCCGGACCTACACACCCGGGTGGCCCGCTGACCACCGGGGATCGCCCGGTCTGCGGACGCCCCCTACCGACCTGGTCGTATGCGCGGAACGGGTGGGGTTATCGCTACGAGACGAAGAGTCGCCGCTCGAACGGCGACTCTCCGGTCAGGGGCGGATCCGGGACGGTTCAGGGGATGGATCAGGGGTCGGATCCAGGGGATGGATCAGAGGTCGGGTCCAGGGGATGGATCAGAGGTCGGATCCAGGGGACGGATCAGGGGGACGGATCAGGGGGCTCGCGGCCGGGCGTCCGGGACGCACCCCGCCCGTCGGACCACGGGTCCCCCCTCTCCTCTGCCCCCGCGGCCTTCTTGGTTCCCGCAGCCTTCTCGGATCCCCGCAGTGCGCGAGGTTGGCCTGATCTCTGCGGTCCCCCGCGCGCCGTTCCCGGCCGCTAGCTTCCCTTGATGCCCTTCGTGCCGATGTGGAAGATCTTGTGGGTACCGCGGGTCACGTCGACGATGAGCTTGGTGGTCTGGTTCCTGCTCCACGTGAGGGTGACGACGGCCTCCGTGTAGTCGGCGGTGCCGTTGTCGGTGACCTTCCAGGCGAGCGGGACGTTCTGGGCCTGCAGAACACCGTCGGCGTGGTTCGATTCCTCCCAGGCGTTCAGCTCCTTCTGGAAAGCCGGCGTGAGGTAGTGCCCGCGCAGCGCGTCCGCGAGGTGGCCGCCGCCCTCGTCGGTCACCGCGTCGATGTAGGCGCCGTAGAAGTCGGCGACGCGGGTGATGTTGTCCGACGACTTGCCGCTGACGCTGCGCGGTCCGCCGGCGGACGCCTGTGCCGTCACACCGAGCCCGAGGGCCAGTGCGAGGCCGGCGGCGACCGCGGTACGCCGGGTGGTGCGCAGGCGAGTGGTGCTCTTGCCGGTCGTGCTGGCCGGGCTGTTGGCGTCGTTCGTCATGTCAGTGTTCCCCGTATTTCTCGTGTCGTCTTGTGTGCTGGTCCGCGATCCGCGATCCGCGATCCGCGGTCTGCTGTCTGCTGTCTGCTGTCTGGTGGTGCGGTCGTGCGGGATGGTGTGGTCGTGCGGGGCCGCCGCCTCTCCCGACCCCCGTGGCGGGAGAGGCGGCGGTCCCTGCTCATCGCAGTGGTCGTGAATCGCAGGGTTCGGGCGTCCCACATGGACCCTGCTGGCCGTACGAGTCGCGCGGGCCCGACGGGTCTCGCGGTCTCGCGGATCTCGTGGTCTCGCGGATCTCGTGGGTCGTACGTGTGGGTCTGGGTGTGGTTGTGGGTGTTGGCGTGGGGCCACGGCTGGTCGGACCGTGTGTGCGTGCCGGATCGTCAGCGAAGCTTGGCGACGGCCGTGACGGTCGTCTTCTTGAACCCCTTCACCGGGGCGTCGCCGAAGCCGCCCATCTGACTCCAGGCCACGACCGTCACCCTCGTGCCGTCCCGGCCGACGGAGAGGAGCCGGATGTCGGTCGCGCCCAAGGACGTCTCGGTGTGCAGCCCGTAGACGTGTGCGCCCTCCTCGACATCGAGCTGCCCGTAGTCCCTGAGCGTGGCCTCGACCTCCGGGTCGGCCCGCTCGATCCGGCGGGCGCAGGACCTGATGTCCTGGTTGATCCGCGAGTACCGGCCCTTCGCCGCGCTGACGCTCGACGACCGGATGCTGAACTGACGGGCGCTCGTGTCGAGGTCGGTCCGGAAGTCCCGGTACCAGGAGTTCGAGCCGTCGCCCAGTGCCCTGCCGAGGCAGCGGTCCGTCTCCACGTCGGGCGATGCGCCGGCGGTGACCTTGCCCGCCGTCCAGGAGGAACGGGGGCGCGGGGGGAGATCCGCAGCCGAGAGGAAGCCCGGCCGCTGCGAGGCCGCGACGCCCGCCGGTGGGGCGAGCACGGCGCCGAAGGCGGGGCCCGTGCCCGTGAGTGCGGTGAACCCGGTGAGCGTGGTGAGTGTGGCGGCTCGAATGCGCTTGGGCATAGATGTCCCCCGTGAGTGAGTGCTGAGTGAGTGCATGAGTGTGGAGTAGGTGCATGAGTGTGGATGGTCGCCACAGGTCCGGTCGGTCGTTTCCGGCCCTGGTCGGTGCGACACCAAGAGCATCGGCGGTTCCCCCGGCGCGCTGCAACGGTCCTCGCCCGATCGGCTGTGGTGGAACCATCCCACCCCATCTGACGTGCAGGTATATGTGTGCCTGGGATGACCGCCCGGGCCGGACGAGCGCGGGGGACCGGTGTCGACCGACGACTGTGTGAGCGATGTGACGGAGTTCGCGTCGCTGCTGACGGAACTGAAGGGACGCACCGAGCGCAGCTACGGCTCCCTCGCGCGCCGCCTGGGCATGAACACCTCGACCCTGCACCGCTACTGCGCAGGGGAAGCGGTTCCGCAAGATTTCGCCCCGGTCGAACGGCTCGCGGAGTTCTGCGGGGCGACACCCGAGGAACGCATCGAACTGCACCGGCGGTGGCTTCGAGCAGCGTCGGCACGACAGCGACCGCGGGACACGAGGGCCACGGAAACACAGGAACAAGCGGAAACGGCAGCAACTGCTGGAACACCGGGAACAGGGAAAACCGGGGAAGCGGCAGAATCCTGGGTAACGCCGGGAAAACGGGAATCGAAGCAGGAAACACGAGAAACGCAGGAAACGTCGGAAACAACGCGGAGTTCGGAAGCACCTGAGGTGCCCCGAGCACCCAGAGCCCCCGGAACTCCCGGAGCCCTCAGATCCCTCAGATCCCTCGGAGCCCCTGGAGGTGCTCGGGCATCCGGGGCAAGCGAGGCCTCGACGGGCGCGAAAGTCGGGGCTCCGGCGGTCGCGGCAACTCAGAAACCGGCTTCGACGCAAATACCGCCGCACCGCTGGTACCGCCGTCGCACTTCCGTCCTGGTCGGCGCCGCGTGCGCACTCCTCACCACCCTGAGCACGTTGTCCGCGCTGCCCGGCGGCAGCCACCCCTCGAAATCGGACGACTCGGCCCGGTCCGCCGCGTCCCCCGCCGTCTCCTTTCCCACAGCCACCCCCGGCCGCTCCGCCGCATCCGCCCCGAAGCCGACTCCCGCCTCCGCGACGCCCCCCTCCCCCTCGCCCTCGCCCTCGCCCTCGCCCAGCCTCGGGAGGACCTCGCCCGTGGCAGAGGCCGCCCCGACCGGCGCCGGCGCTCCGGCGTCCCCCGCCATGGGTGAACCGCTCACCTTGACCGTCGACTCACAGGTCTGGGCACAGGGCTGCGGTCATGACTACGTCATCGGCAAACCGCCCGCACAGGTCCCGCCTCCTCCGATGGCGCAGGACGCCGGACCCTGGGCATCGGCGCAGGGCGCTGTGCACGGACGGGAGACCAACGTGGAGATCGCCGTTCAGGGCCGCGGTTCCGCTGCCGTCGCGCTGACCGCGTTGCGTGTGCGGGTCGTCGGACGGGCGACGCCGGCCCCCGGAACCGTGTACGCGATGGAGCTGGGCTGCGGGGGCTCGCTGAGCAAGCGTTACTTCGCCGTCGACCTCGACCAGGACAGCCCGCGTGCGCGTTCGGTCGCCGGCGCCGACGTCGACACGCCGATCCCGGCGGTGAGACTGCCGTACCGGGTGTCCAGTAAGAGCCCCGAAGTACTCCTGGTCACGGCACGGACGGAAAACTGCGACTGCAGCTGGTACCTCGAACTCGGCTGGTCCTCCGAGGGACGTAGCGGCACGGTCCGCATCGACGACCACGGCCGTCCGTTCCGCACCACCAGCATCAAGGGACTGCCCCGCTTCTGGTACGGCTCGGACGACGGTGACCGCCACTGGATCCCGATCACCGACTGAACCCACCTACCGCCCCACCCGCCACCTCGCCGGTCGGCGCCACCGACCGACCCCGCCGACCTACGGCGGAGAGCTACGGCGTCGACGTACGGCGTCGAGCTACGGCGTCGATCGGCTGTTGGCTGACGTGGCAAGGCGGATCGTCCAACGCTAAGGCCGGGGCATGTTGCGCAGGTTGGAGCGGGCCATCTGCAGCATGCGTCCCACTCCCCCGTCCAGGACGATCTTCGAGGCCGACAGTGCGAAACCGGTGACCATGTCAGCGCTGATCTTCGGCGGGAGGGAAAGCGCGTTGGGGTCGGTGACGACGTCGACCAGGGCCGGGCCCTTGTGCCGGAAGGCGTCCTTCAGCGCACCGGCCAGTTGCCGGGGCTTCTCGACGCGTACACCGTGGGCGCCGCAGGCACGCGCGACCGCGGCGAAGTCGGGATTCTTGTTGCTCGTGCCGTGCGAGGGCAGACCCGCGACCAGCATCTCCAACTCCACCATGCCCAGCGAGGAGTTGTTGAACAGTACGACCTTCACGGGCAGGTCGTACTGGACGAGGGTCAGGAAGTCGCCCATCAGCATGGAGAAGCCGCCGTCGCCGGACATCGACACGACCTGGCGGCCGCGGTCGGTGAACTGCGCACCGATGGCCATGGGCAGCGCGTTCGCCATGGAGCCGTGGGAGAAGGAGCCGATGACACGACGGCGGCCGTTGGGCGTGAGATACCGCGCGGCCCAGACGTTGCACATGCCGGTGTCGACGGTGAACACGGCGTCGTCGTCGGCGAGTTCGTCGAGGACGGACGCCACGTACTCCGGGTGGATAGGAACGTGTTTCTCGACTTTCCGCGTGTACGCCTTCACGACCCCCTCCAGTGCGTCGGCGTGTTTCTTCAGCATCCGGTCGAGGAAACGCCGGTTCTCCTTGGCCCGCACGCGCGGGATGAGACAGCGCAGCGTCTCGCGCACGTCACCCCATACGGCGAGGTCCAGCTTCGAGCGTCGGCCGAGGTGCTCGGGCCGCACGTCGACCTGGGCGATCTTGACGTCGTCGGGGAGGAAGGCGCTGTAGGGGAAATCGGTTCCGAGAAGGATCAGCAGATCGCACTCGTGGGTGGCCTCGTAGGCGGCGCCGTAGCCGAGGAGACCACTCATCCCGACGTCGAACGGATTGTCGTACTGAATCCATTCCTTTCCGCGCAACGCGTGCCCCACCGGGGATTTGATCTTCCCGGCGAACTCCATCACCTCGGCGTGCGCGCCGGCTGTTCCGCTGCCGCAGAACAGAGTGATCTTGCCGGCGGCGTCGATCATCTCGACGAGGGCGTCGATCTCGGCGTCCCCGGGCCGGACCGTCGGGCGGGCGGTTACGAGAGCGGTTTCGACGGCTTTCTCCGGTGCGGGCCGGGCGGCGACGTCCCCGGGCAGGGACACGACGCTGACGCCGCCGCGTCCGACCGCGTTCTGGATGGCGGTGTGCAGCAGCCGCGGCATCTGTTTCGGGTTGGAGACCAGCTCGCTGTAGTGACTGCACTCGCGGAACAACTGATCCGGGTGGGTTTCCTGGAAGTAGCCCAGACCGATCTCGCTGGAGGGGATGTGCGAGGCCAGGGCGAGTACCGGGGCCATGGAGCGGTGGGCGTCGTACAGGCCGTTGACGAGGTGGAGGTTGCCGGGCCCGCAGGAGCCCGCGCAGGCGGCGAGCCTCCCGGTGACCTGGGCCTCCGCGCCCGCGGCGAAGGCGGCGGTCTCCTCGTGGCGGACGTGGATCCAGTCGACGCCGGGATGGCGTCGCACCGCGTCCACCACGGGGTTGAGGCTGTCCCCCACGACACCGTAGAGGCGCTTGACACCCGCACGGGCGAGGATGTCCACGAACTGCTCGGCGACGTTCTGCTTGGCCATGGATCGACGCACCCCTTCGGTTTCCTCGGGTCGGTCCCTCCACAGTGGCGGCGGCGGCGCGCTCACGCCTCCCAGACGGCCGCGGCCGTACGGTCGTCGGCGTAGCCCTTCACCCTCACCTGGGTGTCGGCGAGGAAGGCGGCGAGGCCGGGCGGGGAGGTGCCCGACCAGCGGCCCGTCAGGTACGCGGACAGTTCTGGCTCGCCGCGCAGGGGGTCGGCCAGCCCGCCGGTGCACATCAGGAGCGTGTCACCCGGGCGGGCTACCGAGGCCCGGAAGCGGAAGGGGGCCCGGGGCGGTCCGGGATCGGGCTCGTACGGGTTGGGCGGTGTGGCGATGCCCAGGTCCATGGTGAGCCGGTCGCCCTCGGGCGTCTCGGACGGGAGCGACCCGAAGCCGACGACCGGCTCGCCGGCGACCTCGCCCACCTGCGGTTCGATGTCCCGCCAGACGCCGCCGCGCAGCCGGAAGAGTCCGCCGCCGCCTACGCCGAAGAACACGCGCGTGCGGCAGTCGGGGTCGGCGGGCAGCAGCAGACAGCGCAGGGTGGCCGCGTACTCCTCCGGCTCGAGACCCTGTTCCGCGGCGCTGGCACGGAGCCGGCCGAGGCTGCGGTCGGTGAGCCGGTGCAGGCCCGACTTCAGATCGCCGCGTCGGGCCGCCCTTATGTCCTCGGCGAGGCGGACATGGCTGCGGCCCACGGCCCTCCCGATCCACCGGCACGCCTCGGCGGCCGCACGATGCGCGCCCGGAGTCGCCCTCGCGCCCGTCGCCATCGCGACCAGGATCAGCGCGTGCTCGCCCGTCCCGAAGCGGGCGGTGAGAAGCGAGTCCCGGCGCGGCTCGCCCCGGTACCGCGCCGAATCGCCCCGCACGGACGCGGCCCGCAGCGCCCAGGCCCCGTACCCGGCGCCGTCCAGGACGGTGTCGGCGACCAGGTCGTCCAACGCGTCCGGGTCCGCGGGCGGGAGAGCGGTGGGCTCGGCGTCGTAGGTGGGCGGCCCGGAACCGACGTAGTCCTTGGAAGCGGGGCCAGTGGGGACAGTGGGGAAGGTGAGGACGGTGGGCGGGTGGTCCGGCGGAGCGGGCTCGGCAGCCCGGTCCGGTGCGCGGTCCGAGGCCGTGGTCGGGGCCGGGCCCGTGGTCGGAGCCGGTGCGCGGTCCTGCCCCCGGTCCTGGGCGGGGGCGGCCGACGGACCAGCCGCGACGAAGGAGGGTGCCGGGCCGTCGGCGTAGGCGGTGGGAGCCTTCGGGGGCGGCGGGGCATGGGCCGGTGCGGGCGGCTGCACGGGCGGAGGCGGCGCCACGGCGGGGGCAGGGGGTACCGCAGGTGCAGGGGGTACGGCTGGTGCGGCAGGAACGACAGGTTCGACCGGAACGGCGGGTACGCCCGGCATGGCGGGTACGCCCGGCATGGCTGGCACGGCTGGCACGGCTGGCATGGCTGGCATGGCTGGCATGGCTGGCATGGCTGGTACGGCTGGCATGGCTGGTACGGCAGCGGGCCGGGAAGGGGAGGTCGTCTGCGCCACGGGCGGGGTGGCTGCCGTGGGCAAGGGCGAGGGCGGTGCCTGGGGTGAGGGAGGCAGTCCAGGTGAGGGGGGTTGCGGCGTGAGCGGTTCGACGGTGGCGGACGCCCCGTGCGGCGACGTGTGGCCGTCGGTCGTGACGGGAGCGGAGCCTGCGTCCCGGACCGGCTGCTCGGCGAACCCCGGCGGCAGCGGACCGGAGGGAAGGTCCGCGGGTGCGGGAGGCCCGTCCGGCGGTGGTTCCCGCCGGGCTCCCCAGCCCAGGTCACCCCTGGCTTCGGTCCATGCGTCGCCGCGGGCGTCCGGGCCGGCGCCTTGGGCGTCCCGGTAGGGGCCGCGGTCGTCGGCGGCCGACCCGGTGTCCGGTCCGGTGTCCGGTCCGTCGGTGTTCCGCTCCCCGGAGCCGCGCCCGGCACCGGGCGCAGCGGTCGCGGCAGGCACGGCAGATGCGGCAGATGCGGCAGGCGAGGAAGGCGCAGCGGGCGGGGAAGGCGCGGCGGGCGGGGAAGGCGCAGCGGGCGGGGAAGGCGCGGCAGGCGGCCGGCTTCTCGGCTGCGGAACGGCGGCCTCGGACGACGGGGGTGCCGGTGGCGACGTCATGCCCTGCGAGGTCCACCGATCGTCTGGTGCCCCCGAGCCGGACCGTTCGGAGCGGGGCGACGGCAGAGGGTTGACGGTGCGGGAGCCGGCCTCGCCGTCCGCCGTACCGCCCACCACGTCGCCCACGGCACCGTCCGCCGCGCCCGCGCGCACCGCTCCGGCGGCCGAGGCGAAGCGGTCGTCCAGGGAGTCGACGGCGGGCGCGGGCCCCGTGTCCTCGGTGGCGTCGTCGTACAGCTGCCGCCACCAGTCGTCCTCGCGACCGGTGGGCCTTCCCCCCTGCTGACTCATGCCGCCAATTGTCCACCGCACGGGCCGTATGAAAACGGGGCATGCGGAAAATGCGCCGCACCACGGGTGTCGAACGATTTTGCGAGGGATGCACGGGAGCCGGCGGCGGCTGTGCCGGGCGAGACGCGACGGTGGCCGCCGGGCGGTTCCACCCCCCACGGGAGAACCGCCCGGCGACTCGGGTGACCAGGGCTCGAGTCCCCTGTTGCGCCCCTGCGCGTCACGAGCCCGGATCACGTCTGGCAGACCTCGGAGGCGGCGCGGCGGCCGGGCTCTTCCGGGTGTGCACGGCGTTCGCGGATGCCCACCGTGGATGATCGGTGGATGGACACATGTTCCCGCCGTGGCCACACATTGGCAGAGTGACCGGCGGTACGGCGATGATGTGCGGCGGCGGGTTGACGCCGTGGCCGATTCCCGCCACGCACGGGACGTCGGTCGGCCACGCGCGGGACGTCAGCGTCAGAAGGAGGAACGGCACTCCATGCTGGGAGCGATAGGACTCGACGAGACGCACGAGTCGGCATACCGGGCGCTGGTGTCGGTCGGCGCTGCGGACGTACCCGATCTGGCACGCCGACTGGCCCTGGGCGAGCGTGACACGGAGCGCGCGCTGCGCCGGCTGGAACGGCACGGCCTGGCGGCTCAGTCCTCGGGCCGGCCGGGACGCTGGGTCGCCGCTCCGCCGGGCGTCGCCCTGGGCGCTCTGCTCACCCATCAGCGGCATGAGCTCGACAAGGCGGAGCTGGCGGCCGCCCTGCTCGCCGAGGAGTACCGGGCGGCCGCCGCGGAACCGGCGGTCCACGACCTGGTCGAGGTGGTGACGGGCGCCGCCGCCGTCGCCCAGCGCTTCCTGCAGCTTCAGCTCGGGGCGAGCGACGAGGTGTGCGCTCTGGTCACCGGCTCTCCGGTGGCCGTGACCGGCAGCGAGAACGACGCCGAGGAGCGGGCCACGGCCCGCGGGGTGCGCTACCGCGTCGTACTGGAGCGGGCCGCCCTCGACCAGCCGGACAACATGCGGGAGCTGACCGCCGCGCTGGCCCGGGACGAGCAGGTTCGGGTGGTCGACGCCGTCCCGACGAAGCTGGTGGTCGCCGACCGCTCGCTCGCCCTGGTGCCGCTGACCGGCCGCTCGGCGGAGCCCGCCGCACTGGTGGTGCACGCCAGTGGACTGCTCGAGTTGCTGGCGGGGCTGTTCGAGTCGGTGTGGCGGGAGGCGCTGCCGCTGGGCCTGGGCGCAAGGGGGGTCGCCGAGCGGGACCCGGCCACGCCCGACGTCGGCGACCTGGAAATCCTCTCGTTGCTGCTGGCCGGGATGACCGACGCGAGCGTGGCCAAACAGCTCGATCTGGGGCTGCGGACCGTGCAGCGCCGGGTGAAGGGACTGATGGAGCTGACCGGAGCGACGACCCGGCTGCAACTGGGCTGGCACGCCTATGAACGCGGTTGGGTGACCCGGGAACGGTGACGACACCGCTTGCCGGCGTTTTCACGGCCGTCCAGCCGTAAGCCTTGACCTGCGCGTTCCCTCCGGCTCGGGCAGGCTGGGCAGATGGGAGTGTGGGATCTCCTGCTGGTCGGGCTGGTCGTTCTGCTCGGCCTGTGTGGAGTGCTGGTGCCCGGCGTCCCAGGATCGTTGCTGGTATGGGCCGCGGTCCTGTGGTGGGCGCTGGACGATCCGCGCCCGGTCTCCTGGTTCGTGCTGGTCGGAGCGACGGTAACGCTGTTTCTGTCCCAGGTGGTGCGCTGGGCTCTTCCGCCCCGCCGACTGCGCGCGAGCGGCGCGACCCCGCGGATGGCGGTCTTCGCGGGAGGCGGCGCGTTTCTGGGATTTCTGCTGTTGCCCGTGCTCGGCGCGATCCCCGGCTTCATGGGAGGCATCTACCTCTCCGAACGCCTCCGTCTGGGCCGCCACGGCGAGGCCCGCGCGGCCCTGCGCACAGCGATGCGCTCAGGCGGCTGGAGCGTGCTGGTCGAACTCTTCGCCTGTCTGCTGATCGCGGGGGCATGGCTGGGGGCTCAACTTTGGGGCTGACAGCTGCGGGCTGACGACCCCGGGACTCTACGGACGCTGGACATTACGGATGCGGGACATTACGGATGCGGGACATTTCGCAGGCGGGACATTGCGGCTGCAGGACTTATGGCGGGCTCGGAACGCGCTCCGCCGTCAGACGGACGGTGTCGGAAGCACCCCCTCCAAGGTCAGCAGTCGCACCTTGCGGTCCAGACCGCCCGCGTATCCGGTCAGTGAACCGTCGGCGCCGATGACCCGGTGGCAGGGCCGCACGATCAACAAGGGGTTCGCTCCGACGGCGCCGCCCACGGCTCGTACCGCCATCCGCGAAGCTCCGACTCGCGCGGCGACCTCACCATACGTAGTGGTCGCCCCGTAGGGGACCGAGTCCAGGGCGGCCCACACCCGCTCACGGAACGCCGTGCCGTCGCTGCGCAGGCGAAGCGTGAACTCCTTGAGGTCGGCGGCGAAGTAGGCGTCGAGCTGTTCCCGCGCGGAGCGGAAGGGGCCGGGATCATGCCGCCAGTCCGCCCGGACGATCCGCCCGCCCTTCTGCCCGGGTACGGAGAGGGAGGTCAGCGCACCGTCGGGAGCGGCGGTGAGCAGCAAGGGGCCGATGGGGCTCTCCACACTCGTCCAGTACGTCGTCAGGTCGGCCGGGATCGTCAACTCAGCCGGGTGGGGCAGCTCGACCGGCCGGGGCAGGTCCGTCAGCCCGGTCGGCCGGAGCAGGTCCGTCGACTCACTCGGCTCACTCGGCTCGGTCAGGTCGGTCAGGTCGGTCAGGTCGGTACGGTCGGTACGGTCGGTACGGTCGGTACGGTCGGTCATCGTTCCTCCGCGGCGCGCAGGTGGTGCAGGGCGTAGGTGCGCCATGGGCGCCAGGTGTCGGGGACGTCCGCGCCGGGCGGCGCGACGTCGGGGTCGCCGAGGGCGCGGGCACGGATCGCCGCTACCGTCCTGGCGTCCAGGCCGGGAAGGGACAACAGCGCGGCCTGTGCGTCGTCCCGGTCGACGCCCGGGTCCAGGCGTACGGCGCCGTCGGCGAGAGCGGCGACGAGAGTGCCCAACGGGCCGTCGGGCTCGGACTCCGCCAGGACGGCCGGCTCGGGGAAAAGATGGGTGAGAGTCCCGCAAGGGGCGTCGAGGACCTTCCCGTAGACGCGCACGAGCCGCTCCGCCCGGGCCCGCCCGACGAGCGCCCGCACCGCGTACTCCTCCGGGTCGGCCGCCCCCGGCGCGCGCAGCCCGGGGCGCGCGGCGACCAGCGGGGCGAGCCGTGGATCGGCGCCGAGCCGCTCGTCGACGGCATACGGGTCGGCGTCGAGGTCGAAGAGCCGCCGCAGCCTCTGCACCGCGGTGGTGAGGTCGCGGGGGTCGGTGAGGTGCAGCCGGGCGTCTAGCCAGCCGCCGGGGTGGACGGCCGACGCCCGGCCCGGGTTCCCCGCCCGCTCGTCCACGGCGACGATCCCGGTGCCGTACGGCAACCGCAGCGTACGGCGGTAGGTGCGCCGACCGGCCGGCCCGCTCACCTCCTCCACCCCGGCCACGGCCTCACGCTGCAGCAGGTCGAACACGGTCTGCGCGTGGTACGGGCCCCGGTGGGCGAGTCGCAGCGGTATCCCGGCGGCGGGCGTGGCCGTACGGCGTGGCGCGCGCACGGCGGCCCGCAGCTCGGTCGGGGTCGTCGCGTACACGGCCCGGACGGTGTCGTTGAACTGGCGCACGCTGGCGAACCCGGAGGCGAAGGCGATCTCGGTGACCGGCAGTCCGGTCGTCTGCAGCAGGACGCGCGCGGTGTGCGCGCGCTGCGCCCTGGCGAGCGCGACCGGTCCCGCGCCGAGCTCGGCGGTGAGCTGCCGCTGCACCTGACGGGCGCTGTAACCGAGTCGGTCGGCCAGCCCGCCGACACCCTCCCGGTCGACGATTCCGTCGCCGATCAGACGCATGGCCCGGCCGACGACGTCGGCCCGCGCGTTCCACGCCGCCGATCCGGGCACGGCGTCCGGGCGGCACCGCCGGCAGGCCCGGAAACCCGATCCCTGCGCGGCGGCGGCCGTCGCGAAGAACCGCACGTTGCGACGTTTCGGCGTCACGGCCGGGCAGCTGGGCCGGCAGTAGATGCCAGTGGTCTCGACGGCGAAGAAGAACTCGCCGTCGAACCGGGCGTCCCTGCTGCGGACCGCTTCGTAGCGGGTTTCCTGGTCCGTCATGAGTCCCAGTCTCAGACCGCGACGAGCACACTGCTAGCGGAAATCGGACGTGACGCTGGTGACGTCCGAGACGTGACCACCACCGGCCCCGTTCCCCACCCGACCCCACCCGCCCGCTTCGCCGCCCGGCCGCCATCCGGTCGGCTTCCCGGTGTGGCTGGTGTGGCTGGTGCGGCCGACGCGGCCGGTGCGAAACCGGTCACGCAAAAGAAACCGCCTTCGTAACGGAGACCTTCGCACCACGGCATGAAACCGGTTACCGAGCGAGACCCGCTACGAAATCGCTTCCCGAGGGGTAACCGGTTACCAAGCCACTACCGTTGGTCAACCGCCAGCCGAACGGTTACCGGGGCGGTGCAGGCCGCCACGACCCGCGACCCCGCTTCGCCTCCCCCGCCGCGCGACCCTCGGCCTGCCTGCGCTTCCAGTCCTGACGGACGCCGGCGCGCATGCGTGCGTCGGACTTGGCGACGATCCACTGGTTCTCCCGGACGAGTTTGCGGTAACTCTCCAGTCTGCGCACCGACAGTTCGCCTTCGTCGACGGCCGCACGCACGGCACACCCCGGCTCGGCGTCGTGCGCGCAGTCGTGGAACCGGCAGTCCCGGGCGAACTCCTCGATCTCCGCGAACACTTGGCCGACGCCGCCGCCGGCGTCCCAGAGTCCGACACCGCGCAGCCCAGGCGTGTCGATGAGGACGCCACCGTCGGGGAGCGGCAGCAGGTTGCGGGTGGTGGTGGTGTGCCGCCCCTTGCCGTCCATGTCGCGGGTGGCCTGGACGTCCATCACGTCGTCGCCGACGAGTGCGTTGGCGAGGGTGGACTTGCCCGCGCCGGACACCCCGAGCAGCACGGAGGTGCCTCGCCCGATGAGCGCCGCCAACTCCTCGACGCCGTCGCCGTCCCGGGCGCAGACGGTCAGCACGGGCACGCCGGGCGCGCTGGCCACGACGTCCTCGACCAGGTGGGACAACGCGACCGGGTCGGGCACCAGGTCGGCTTTGGTGAGCACGACGACAGGCTGGGCGCCGGACTCCCAGGCCAGGGCCAGGAACCGCTCGACACGGCCGAGGTCGAGTTCGACGGCCAGCGACATCGCAACGACGGCGTGGTCGACGTTCGCGGCGAGGATCTGCCCTTCGGAGCGCTTGGAGGAGGTGGAGCGCACGAAGGCGGTACGGCGAGGGAGGAGCATCCGCACGTATCGCGGATCGCTGCCGACGGGGTCGACGGCGACCCAGTCCCCCGTGCACACGACCTTCATCGGATCGCGGGGCACGACGAACTCGGTGTCGGCGCGGACGACGCCGGTCGCGGTGACGACGTCGCACAGCCCTCGGTCGACGCGCACCACACGGCCGGGCAGCAGATTCTGTACGGAATAGGGGATGAATTCGGTTTCCCAGCCCTCGTCCCAGCCATAGGCGGCAAGAGGGTGCGAAGAAACCGATGAGGAGGAGAAATGCACGGGAGACCCTTCACAGGGGCAGCCTCGGCAGCGCTCCGCTCCAGCATGTGAAAACGTTCACGTAACGGAAGCAGGAGGGTACGGAGCGGGAAATTCGGTCAGCCGGAGACCGCGGAGGTGGAGCGAACGAACGTCTGGCCGCTGCGCAGAGCGACCCTCGTGGCGACAGTCATCGGTCACACCTCCCTGTTTCTGGCACGGCTCACCGCGGTGGCCGATACGGCCCCGCGTGAGGCTCACTCAGGATAGGTACGACGGTAGCCGGTTGCCACTCATTTTCCGCCCGGCAAGGTCGCAGGTGCAGCCATGGCTGGCAGCCGGTGCTCGCCGCCGGTGCAGGCATCGAGTGCAACCGGCTGGGACCGTAGATGCAGCGAACACGACGGAGACGGCGCAGGCCGCGCAGGCGGCACAGGCGGCGCAGACCGTGAGGACGGTGCAGATCCGTGGGGACGGTGCAGATCCATGGGGACGGTGCAGGCGGTGATGACGGAGGTGCCTTCACGGCAGCGTCGTCGCCATCCACCCGCCCGTCCTGAGCATGCGGACGGGCGGCATAAGAAAGGGCAAGGATGTAACCCTTTCCCTGCCACTCTCAACCTATAGCGCATCTGGGGGCTTGCCACAAGGCCCCTGCCCTATCCGAGAATTCCAGGCCGAGGCAGGAATCTACGGACCCGGGAGTTGTGATGATCGACGTTGTCATCGTCGGCGGTGGGCCGACCGGGTTGATGCTGGCCGCCGAACTGCGGCTGGCCGGAGTGGGGACGCTCGTCCTGGAGAAATTGGCCGAGCCGACCGGGCAGTCCCGCGGTCAGGGCTTGCACGTACGCAGCGTCGAGATCATGGATCAACGCGGTCTGCTGGACCGGTTCCTCGCGGTCACTGAGAAATTCCGGGTAGGCGGTTTCTTCGGCGGTATCACCAAGCCATGGCCGGAGCGGCTGGACACGGCTCATCCCTACGGCCTCGCCATCCCCCAGCCGGCCACCGAGCGACTGCTCAACGAACGGGCCCTTGAGCTGGATGCCGAGATCCGCCGCGGCTGTGAAGTCGTCGGGCTGAGTCAGGACGAGAACGGGGTGACCGTCGAACTGGCGGACGGCACTCGGTTGCGCTCGCGCTATCTCGTGGGTTGCGACGGCGGTCTCAGCGTCGTGCGCAAGCTGCTCGGCGTGGGCTTCCCCGGCACGCCCGCCACGGTCGAGACGCTTCTGGGCGAGATGGAGGCGACCGAGGATCCGGCGACGATCGCAGGCGTCGTCGAGAAGGTCCGCAGGACTCAGTCACGGTTCGGCGTTATCCCCCTCGGGGGCGGTACGTATCGCGTGGTCGTGCCCGCCGACGGTGTGGCCGAGGACCGTGCGGCCACACCGCCCCTGGAGGAGTTCAGGAAACAGTTGCGGGCCCTGGCGGAAACCGATTTCGGCGTGCATTCACCGCGCTGGCTGTCCCGGTTCGGCGACGCCACCAGGCAGGCCGAGCACTACCGGGTGGGCCGCGTGCTGCTGGCAGGCGACGCGGCGCACATCCACCCGCCGACCGGCGGGCAGGGACTCAACCTCGGCCTCCAGGACGCGTTCAACCTTGGTTGGAAACTGGCCGCCGAGGTGAACGGCTGGGCTCCGGACGGACTGTTGGACAGCTACCACGAGGAACGGCACCCAGTGGGCGCCCGCGTCCTCGACAACACCCGCGCGCAGATCACGCTGTTGGGAACCGACCCGGGCGCGACCGCGCTGCGCGGGCTCCTGTCCACACTGATGGACTTCGAGGAGGTGAACCGGTACCTGACCGGCATGATCACGGCAGTCGACGTCCGCTACGACCTCGGCGAGGGCCACGAACTGCTCGGGCGGCGTCTGCGCGACGTGAAACTGAAGCAAGGACGCCTCTACGAGCTGATGCACGCCGGTCACGGCCTGCTGCTCGACCGGACCGGCGGACTCTCGGTGCAGGGCTGGGCGGATCGGGTCGACCACGTCGTCGATGTCGTCGATGTCGTCGATGTCCTCGACGATGTCGCTGTAAGCGAGGAACTGGACCTACCCGCAGTGCTGTTGCGACCGGACGGCCACGTCGCATGGGTAGGCGAGGATCAGCAGAAGCTGACCGGCGGCCTGGAGAAGTGGTTCGGCACCGCCGTCGCCTGAGCCGGACACCCGACGACGATGACGGCGCAGGAGTCGGTGACGGCGCAGGCGACGATGACCCGCCCGGCCACACGTGCCCGGCCTGACCACGCCCCTGACCACGTGCCTGACCACGTGCCCGGAGGACGTGGACGGACGGCGGGACCGGCCGGAAGAGTGCCCGGCCCGCCGGACCGGTCACCCTCCGGCCTCACGACTCCGGCCCGCGACCTCGATCGGCTGTCTGCCTCAAGAAGCGGTGCACGTCTTCCCGTTGAGGGTGAAGGCGTAGGGTGCCGAATTCTTCTTCTGCCAGGAGGCGAGGAACCCGAAGGTGAGGGTGCCGTTCGCGGAGACGGTCCGGTTGTAGTCGGCTGCGGTCGCGGTGACGCGAGGGCCGTTCTGGGCCAGGCTCGCGTCCCACATCTGGTCCACCCGCTGGCCGTCGCGGAAGGACCAGGCCACGCGCCAGGAGTCGAGGGCATCGGCGGTCGTGACGGTGACGGTGGCCTGGAAGCCGTCCGGCCACTGGTTGACCAGGTCGTAGCGGACCTCGCAGGCCGCCTCGGTCTCGCTGCCCCCCGCGCCCGCGGTGGACGAGGAGGTCCCCTGGGGCTCGGGGTCGGGCTTGCTCGCGGTGCCGGCGCCGTCCGCCGAGGGGGTGCCGTCGGCGGACGGCGCCGGGCCGGACGAGGACGGCGCGGCGGAGGTGGCCGGCACGGCGGACGGCAGGGCGGAGCCCGGCCCTGCCACCGGACTGCTGTCCGTGGGACCGCTCTTGGCGAGGGTGTCGCCCCCGCTGCCGCCGGGCATCATCGAGACGGCGAGCGCCAGTCCGGAGACGAGGACGGCGGCGGTGAGCAGTGCGTTGCGCCGTACGCGCGCCTTGCTCGCGGCAGCGCGTTGGGCCGCGCCCTCCGGGTCCGAGGTGTCGGGGCGTCCGGGGCCGAGTCGCACCTCGGCGGCGCGGCGGCGGCGCTCCAGATAGGCGAGGCCGCCCCAGCCGATCACGCCCTGGGCGAGGGCTGCGGGCAGCCCGCCTCCGTGCAGGCGCAGACAGGCAGCCGCCTCCGCGCACTCCACGCAGGTGGCGAGGTGCCGGGAGAGGTCCGCCGGGGTGTCGGCTGCGGGCGAGCGGGTGACGGCGTCCAGCAGCCGAACGTAACTGCGGCACTCCGCGTCCATCGGCGTGTCGAGATGGTTACGGTGACAGCGGTCTCGAAACAGGCCGCGGACTTCGTTGAGCTCTTCCACGGCGGCCAGCGGGTCCAGGCCCTGGCGGCGGATGACGGCGTGCAGCGGCAGCGCCTCGACCTCCGCCAGCCACAGCAGGGCGGCGTCCGGTTCCTGCATGTCGCGCAGGCCGCGCAGGGCGATGGGACGGCTCAGGGGCGGTCCGACATAGCGTGCGGCCTTGCCTGAGTTCAGCCACAGGCGCAGGTCGGGGTCGAGTTTGTGACCTTGGCCCTGGGCCTCCCAGGCAGCCGCCGTGGTGCGTACGGCGGTCAGCAACAGGGGGATCCGGGGCAGCCGGGACGAACGGCGGCCGGCGCCGCGTGCGGTGCTGTCCTCGGCAGCGCGGGCCTCGCGTATGCCGAGCGCGAACGCCTCTCGGGCCAGCTGGTTCGCCGCGGTCGAGCCGGACGTGCACAGGTCCGCGTACGACAGGACGGCGTCCCAGCACTCGGAGAACAGCGCGGCCTCGGCGGCGTCCTTCGGGGTCGGCAGGTCGGGCATGGGTCTCCTGCATCCACAAGCGAGGTCAACTCACCATGACGGCTTTGGAGTTGGGGGGAACCTCGCGGCAGGGGCAGAGCTTTTCACGTTTCCCGCACAACTGACAAGCGCCCTGTTCAGATGTCATGTCAGGACAGCAGGACAGGACGACCGAAGGCGACCGCGCCCGCCGCTCCGAGCTGTTGTACGGAAGCGGACCGCTTCGCGTTCAACGCCGGCACCGACTTTCGAGACCGGTTTCACCGATGTTCCGCACAAGACCACCTCGAGCGAAATATTTCGAACGGACCGTTTCGAACGGACTGTCTCGACTCGCGGCACCCGCCCCCGGGTTGCTTCGAAACCGGTTCCACGACCATACGTCCGGGGACTATACGGTCGCCGCGTCCTGCGCCGGAAGGCTGTCCATGAAAGAGCTCACCGAGAAGACCGCGCGGCCGGGTCCGGGCGGGCCGTAACCGGGCGGCGAGGAGAGGCCGAACTCGTCCATGGTGGCGCGGTAGGCCTGCAGCAGCCGGATGTGGTACTCCAGCGGCGCGCCCTGAGGATTGGCCTTGCCGAGCGGGGTCGTGGGCTCCGGGCACCAGGTGGTGAAGCGGGGCGTGATGCCGTGCGACATGAAGAAGCGCAGGCCCTCCGTGGTGGAGGCGATGGCCTCGTCGACGGTCCCGAATCCGAAGGGCTCGGCCATCTCGACCCCGGCGACGAAGTTGGGGATGACGTTGCGGGCGCCGAAGATCTCCGCCGAGTCGAGGATCCTCTTGTGCCACTCGTCGCGGCCGACGTAACGCTCCTTGCCCGGGCAGTACAGCTCGAACAGCCTGCGGTCCCAGACCTCGTAGTTGGGGTGGTAGATCTGCACCCCGTAGTCCTTGAAGCGCTGCACGTCGTCGCGAGGCAGCGCCTGGGCCACGACCTTGCCGATCCAGCGGCCCGGGAACCGCTCCTCAATGGCCTTGGCGTAGTGGCCGTAGAAGTCGGCCTCGTCGCGGCCCGCGACGGTCTTCGTGATCGCGCCGCCGGTGAGCGTGTAGGCGGTGGACGCCTTCTGGGTGTCGTAGCGGTCGATGATCTCCAGGGCTTCGAGGACCTCCTCCACGTCCTTGACACCCGTGTAAGGCCGCCCGGCCGCCTTGTGCTGGCGCCAGTTGTGGTTGATGTCGCAGTACTGGCACTCCTCCTTGGCGCCGAAGTACTGACACACCCGGAAAACGGTCAGGTAAATCAGGTAACCCCACTGGATGGTGGGGGCGACCTCCATGACGGACTTCCCGTTGGAGAGCTTGTGCCGGTAGTACTCGGGCATCGGCGGCACTCCGACGTCGGCGATGCGCGCTCCGTCGAGGTACAGGCCGAGCAGGCCCTCGTCGTCGGCTGCCACGCGATACGGCGAGGCGGGGTTCACCCGGACCGAGACGACCGTGCGCCGCAGGTCGTAAGGGCCACCCGTGAGGATGATCTCCTCAGGCGGACGGCGCAGCGCGGCCTCGCCGAGCTCGGGCAGGGTGCCGTGGTCGAAGGAGAAGATGAAGTACGACTTCGGTTTGACCTCTCCCGACTCGTTGTCGCTGAGGGCCGAGGCGTCGAAGGCCACGCCTCCACGCAGCAGGTCCTCCTTGATGACGGCCTCCCGCGGCACATGCGGAAACCGCTCCATCAGATCCTCGACCAGCGCGGTACGGCTGTCCATCCGACTCTCCTCCCGGCTCAGGCGTACGACTCCTCACGGTATGCCCCTGCCTGCGCGAAGGCGGGGGCGGGGGGCCTCGTGTTGCGGCAGGGTAGGTTCCACCTGGGAACCGAGGGTTCTCGATCTCCTCGGAAGGGGCGAGCAGTCGCATGACGGAAACCGTTACCAACTGGGCCGGCAACATCGTCTTCGCCGCGAAGGAAGTACACCGCCCGCGCTCGCTCGACGAGCTGCGCGCGCTGGTCTCGGGGAGCGCTCGGGTGCGGGTGCTGGGCAGCGGACACTCGTTCAACAAGATCGCCGAGCCGGGTGGCGACGGGGTGCTGCTGTCGCTGGACGGCCTGACCGGCGAGATCGACGTCGACGTGTCCGCCCGCACCGTGCGGGTCGGCGGCGGCGTCCGGTACGCCGAGCTGGCGCGCCGGGTGCACGAGCACGGGCTCGCGCTGGCGAACATGGCCTCCTTGCCGCACATCTCGGTCGCCGGGTCGGTGGCGACCGGCACGCACGGGTCCGGGGTCGCGAACGGTCCGCTGGCCGCCTCGGTGCGGGAGGTGGAGATCGTCACCGCCGACGGCTCCACCGTCGTCGTCGGGCGGGGCGACCGGCGCTTCGACGGGGCCGTCACGTCGCTGGGCGCCCTCGGCGTCGTGACCGCGCTCACGCTCGACCTGGAGCCGGCCTACGAGGTGGAGCAGCATCTGTTCACCGAACTCCCGCTGGAAGGACTCGACTTCGAGAGGGTCGCGGGTGCGGCGTACAGCGTCAGTCTGTTCACGGACTGGGGTGCGCCCGGGTTCCGGCAGGTGTGGGTGAAGCGGCGCACGGACGAGCCGCTCGCCGACTTCCCGTGGGCCGCGCCCGCCGTGGAGGCTCTGCACCCGGTGCCGGGGATGCCGGCCGTGAACTGCACCGCGCAGTTCGGGGTGCCGGGTCCGTGGCACGAGAGGCTGCCGCATTTCCGGGCGGAATTCACCCCGAGCAGCGGAAACGAGTTGCAGAGCGAGTATCTGCTGCCGCGTGCGCATGCCCTCCGGGCGCTGCGAGCCATCGAGGGCATCCGCCGGACGGTCGCCCCCGTGCTGCAGATCTGCGAAGTGCGGACCGTGGCGGCCGACGAGCAGTGGCTGAGCCCCTCCCACGGCCGGGACACGGTGGCCCTCCACTTCACCTGGATCGAGGACACGGCGGCGGTGCTGCCGGTGGTGCGGGCCGTGGAGGGGGCGCTGGAGCCGTTCGAGCCGCGTCCCCACTGGGGCAAGGTCTTCCAGCTGCCCCCGGACGCGGTACGCGGTCGTTATCCCCGGATCGACGACTTCACGGCTCTCGCGCGGGTGCTGGATCCAGCGGGCAAGTTCAGCAACGCCTTCGTGCGGGACGTTCTCGGCGGCTGACGTCCGACCGGCTCGGGCGACTTTATAAAGCCCCTTTCCTAATCCCTTGTCGAACTCTGCGGCACGCCATAGCCTGACGCGGCGCCGGTGCCGTCGCAGTGCTGGCCCGCCCGGCATGCGAAGGGACGGCAGGATGAGGGGGCACGTTCCATGAAGCGCGGCACGTCACGGGACATCCGCACCGCGAACCGCTACGAGGTGCTGCGCCAGATCATCGCCGCGTCGCCCACCTCCCGGCAGGAGCTCGCGGCCGCGACCGGACTCTCGCTCGCCACCGTCGCCACCCTGGTGGGCGAGCTGCTCGACCTCCGCATGATCACGGAGGTCGGGTTCGAGGACTCGGCGGGCGGCCGCCCCCGGGGCCTCGTGGCCGTCAACGCGTCGGGGGGCGCGTTGATCGGCGTGGACATCGCCGAGACGTACGTCCATGTCGAGCTGTTCGATCTCGCGCTGAACGTGCTGGCGCGCGCCGAGGAGAACATGCGGCCCGGCGAGAGCCGTCCGCAGCAGGTGGTGAGCCATGTCGCCACGGCCGCCGGTTCGGTGGTCGCACAGGCCGGCGTCGAGGCGGCTCGGGTGCTCGGCGTCGGGGTGAGCGTGCCCGGTCAGGTGGACCGCGCGACGGGAATCTCCGAGTACGCGCCCAACTGGGACTGGCACGACGTGCCGTTGCTCGATCTCCTCTCCGAACACATCGCGTATCCGCTGTACTTGGACAATCCGCTGCGGGCCGGCGCGGTCGCCGAGCTGTGGTTCGGGGCGGCGCGCGGGCACGGGGACGCCGTGGTGGTCAACCTCGGGACCGGCGTCGGCGCCGGTCTGGTGCTCGGTGGCGGACTGCACCGAGGGGTGAGCAACAGCGCGGGCGAATGGGGGCACACCACCCTCGTGCTGGACGGCCGGCTGTGCCGCTGCGGCAACCACGGCTGCGTCGAGGCGTACGTCGGCGCGCCCGGCATCATGCAGAATCTCAGTGAACTCTTCCCGCACAGCCCGCTGTTGCATCCCGACGACCAGACCGCCACCATCGACGCGCTGGCGATCGCGGTCGCGGCGAACGAGCCGACGGCCGTCCAGGTCGTCCGCGAGACGGCACGTTATCTCGGTGCGGGCATCGCCAACCTCATCAACGTGCTCAATCCCGAGGTGGTCGTGTTGAGCAGCTGGGTCGCCGCCCGGCTCGGCGAGCCTCTCCTCAAGGAGGTGCGCGAGGCGGTGGCGCGGCATGCGCTGAAGCGGCCGCTGGCGGCCAACCGGATCGTCATCAGCCCGATTCCGACCGACCCGGCCTGTCTCGGCGCGGCGACGTTCGCGCTGGAGGGGGCGCTGCAGTCCGTCGGCCAGCGAAACGTCAGACGCATCGCTTCCGCGGGGGCGCGCAGCCGTACGGCACCGTCCGGATGAGCGGCCGTCCTGATGAGGCCGTGCACATGAGGCCGTGGTCATGAGCGGCCGTCCGCATGACAGCGCAGCCGGGACGGCCCGCGTGCTGTGCGTCCAGCGCACGCGGGCCGCGACGAACCACTCATGTGCGTGCACGTTCGCGTGTTCGTGCGCATGTGCGTGTTTCGGCGCAAGTGCGTGCTCGTGCGCAAGTGCGTGCTCGTGCGCAAGTGCGTGCTCGTGCGCAAGTGCGTGCTCGTGCGCAAGTGCGTGCTCGTGCGCAAGTGCGTGCTCGTGCGCGTGGAAGGCGGCCGTGAGGCTCGGCCGTCGGCCCAGCCGGGTGCATCGCCCTCCCGACGGCCGGAGGAGTCGGCGGTGACCCGCAGCGGGAGGCAGCACGGACTCGAAGGGTCCCATGAGGCCCCGGCCGGGCGGTAGTTCGCCCGAGGGTCTCCCACTTGGACCGAGGGCCGCCGGCCCCTGACGCCGGCGGCCCTCATCTCCCCTTCCTCACATCCGAGTCGCACCTTGCGCGATTCCTTCACAACACACGCCCAGAACACGTCCGTTCGCCATGCCGAACCGATCACAACGCTTCGAACAGACTTCGTCCAACCCCTTGCCGAAGCCTTAGCCGAAGGTTAACGTCCCGCTCCGCAGCGTCATTTGAGCCACCGGCACCGAAGCCGCCGAGCCGCAGCCGTACTCGAGACAAGGACGTCACCATGTCGGCAATGAGCAACAGCAACTGGTCCCGCCGATCCCTCTTCCGGGCGGCGGCGGGCATGGCCGCGGCCGGCACGCTCGCCGCATGCGGCAGCAACAACGGCAGGAGCGGCGGATCGGGTTCGGGCGTCGACCTGACGCAGTTCTTCCACGCGTACGGAGAGCCGGGCACCGAGCAGGCGATCAAGAAGTACGCCAAGGCCTACGACAAGGCCAACGTGACCACGCAGTGGATCACCAGCGCCGACTTCGAGAGCAAGCTCTTCGCCACCCTGCTCACCAAGAGCGCGCCCGACCTGTTCGAGTTCCACCCGCAGATTCAGATGATCAGGAGCGGTCAGGTGGCGGACCTGACCGACATCGTCGAGCCGGTCAAGAGCGACTTCAACCCGGCCGACATCAAGTCGCACACGGTCGACGGCAAGATATACGGCGTCCGCATGATCGACGATCCGCAGTTCTTCTTCTACCGCAAGTCGATGCTGGAGAAGGCCAAGGTCCAGGTCCCCACGACGCTCGACGAGTTGATGGAGGCGGCCGCCAAGCTCACCACCGGCAAGGTCAAGGGCCTGTACATGGGCGACGACCTGCACAGCGTCATCAACCCGATGATCTGGTCGGCGGGCGCCGACACCCTCGACGAGAAGAACCAGATCGCCTATCACACCCCAGGCGTCATCGAGGGCATCAAGAAGATGCGCAAGCTGTTCACCAGCGGCCACCTCCTTCTCGGCGCGCCGACCGCGTCCTGGGACCCCTCCTCCCTCAACCAGGGCCTGTGCGCCATCCAGTTCTGCGGGATGTGGGCGATGCCGGGCATCCAGAAGGCGCTCGGCGACGACTGGGGCGTCTTCCCCTTCCCCAAGACCGTCGACTCCGGCAAGCAGTCGGTCTACAACGGCGGCTGGTCGATGTTCGTCAACGCCAAGGGCAAGAACGTCGAGGCCGCCAAGGAGTACGTCAAGTGGCTGTGGATCGACCAGAAGAAGTACCAGGAGGAGTGGGCCACCTCCTTCGGCTTCCACATTCCGCCGCGGACCTCGATCGCTCAGACCGCCACCAAGCTCAAGTCGGGCAACGCCGCTGAGGGCGTCAAGCTGTTCAACGAGTTCGGGCACTTCGACAACATCGGCTGGACCCAGGCCATGATCACCTCGCTCGAGGACGTCTTCGCCAACGCGGTCCGCAAGGACATGGACCCGGAGGCCGCGCTGGACAAGGCCGACACGGCCGTCAACCGCGAACTCAAGAAGCTGTTCGGATAGGCCGCGGGACGGACCTCGACATGTCGACGACCGAGACGCGCGACGTCGCGCGCCCCGCCCCGGCGAAGGCCTCACCGGCCAAGCCGCGGCGGGGACTGCGGGGCAGCCCCACCCTCAACTTCTGGCTCTTCACCGGGCCGTTCCTCATCGGCCTGGCGATCTTCGTCTACGCCCCGATCCTGTGGAGCATCTGGCTCAGCTTCTTCGAAGCCCGGTTCACCGTCACGCCCGACAAGTTCGTCGGCTTCGAGAACTACACGTACATGCTGACGAACGACGACTTCGTCGGCTCGCTCGGCACCTTCACCGCGTTCGCCGCGTTCATCGTGCCCACCACCTGGGCGCTTTCGCTGAGCCTGGCCCTGCTGGTGAACCGGCTGCGCTTCATGCGCGCCTTCTTCCGGTCGGTCTTCTTCCTGCCGACCGCGTGCAGCTATGTGGCCGCCTCGTTGATCTGGAAGATGTCCATCTTCAGCGGGGTCCGCTTCGGCATGATGAACACGGTCCTCGGCTGGTTCGGGATCGAGAACATCGCCTGGCTGGTCGACCCCAATCCGCCTTGGTACTGGGTCGTCATCGTCTCGGCCCGGCTGTGGCTGCAATCCGGTTTCTACATGATCCTGTTTCTGGCGGCGTTGCAGAACATTCCGGGTGAGCTGTACGAGGCGGCCGCCATCGACGGTGCCAAGCCGGGCTGGCAGACGTTCCGTTACATCACGTTGCCGCAGCTGCGCGCCACGTCCACCGCGGTGATCCTGCTGCTGCTCATCACCGCCTACCAGGCCTTCGACGAGTTCTACAACCTGCTGTCGAAGACGACATGGGGCCGTCCGCCCCTGGTCGAGCTGTACTACAAGGCCCTGGGGGAGAGCCAGGACTACGGCGCCGGCAGCGCGGGCGCGGTGATCCTGACCGTGCTGATCTGCGCCGTGACCCTGCTCCAGGGCAAGTTCCTGGGCTTCGGAAGAGGGGAGGAGTCCAAGTGACCACCACGATGCCCGAGGTGCGGGAACCTGCTCCCCCGTCGTCAGACAGGGACCGCCGCCCCAAGCGCGGTGGCGGAGTGATGAGCTCCACCGGGCTCTACATCGCCACCGGGACCGCCGCCTTCCTCTTCCTGGTCCCGTTCTACCTGCTCGTCCGCAACGCCCTGTCCACCGACGCCGAGATCACGGGGGAGAACTGGAAGTTCTTCCCCACGCACCTGCAGTGGGGCAACGTCACCGAACTGTTCACCGACGAGACGGTGCCCTTCGCCCAGTCCCTGTGGAATTCTGCGGTCGTGGCCACCCTGCACACCATCGGCGTCCTCCTGGTGTGCTCCCTCGCCGGCTACGCCCTCGCCCGCATCCCGTACCGGCACGCCAACAAGGTCTTCTACGCCGTCCTGGGCACTCTGATGGTCCCGACGGCGGTCACCTTCGTCCCGAGCTTCGTCCTGGTGTCGTCACTCGGCTGGGTGGACACCTATCGGGGCCTGATCATCCCGGGACTGTTCAGCGGTTTCACGTGCTTTCTGTTCCGGCAGTACTTCCTGGGGTTCCCCAAGGAACTGGAGGAGGCGGCGCGGGTGGACGGACTGGGCTACTGGGGCGCGTACTGGCGCATCGTGGTGCCCAACTCGCTGAACTTCTTCGCGGCGATGGCGACCATCACGTTCATCAACGGCTGGAACTCCTTCCTGTGGCCGCTGGTCATCGGCCAGGACCCGGGCTCGTGGACCGTCCAGGTCGCGCTCTCCAACTACATGACCAACCAGACCGTGATCTTCCATCTGATCTTCATGGCCACGGCGTTTTCCATCCTGCCCCTGGTGTTCGTCTTCCTCTTCCTCCAGCGCTGGCTGGTCCAGGGGATCGCGCAGACCGGAATCAAGGGCTGACCTAGGAGACCGATGTCTTTCCGCACCTCCCCCTCTCTCGGTTCCGCTCGCGCGGGGGCAACCTCCTCCGCCGACTACGTCGAGGACGTCTCGCCGGGCGTCGGGGCCCTTGCGCCCCGCGCCTGGTACGCGACCTCGGACGCGAAGTCCCTTTCGCTGAACGGACGCTGGCGGCTGCGTGTGTCGGCGACGGCCGACGCCGAGGACGACGCGTTCGCCGCGGAGGGGTACGACGCCGGGGACTGGGCCGAGGTCACGGTCCCCGGCCACTGGGTGCTGCAGGGGGAGGGCGCCTTCGGCTCGCCCGTCTACACCAACCATCTCTACCCCTTCCCGGTCGACCCGCCCCGCGTGCCCACGGAGAACCCGACGGGCGACCACCTGAGGGTCTTCGACCTCCCCGAGGGGTGGCCGGAGGTTTCTGAAGGCGGTTTCGTCCTCCGTTTCGACGGTGTCGAGTCCTGCGCGCGCGTCTGGCTGAACGGCACGGACATCGGCGAGTTCAAGGGGTCGCGTCTGGCACACGAGTTCGCGGTCGGGCATCTGCTCAGGCCGAGCGGAAACGTCCTCGCGGTCCGGGTCCACCAGTGGTCGGCGGGCTCGTATCTGGAGGACCAGGACCAGTGGTGGCTGCCGGGCATCTTCCGTGACGTCACCTTGCTACACCGTCCGGCAGGCAGCGTGCTCGACTTCTTCGTGCACGCCTCCTACGACCACGTCACGGGCGAGGGCTGTCTGCGCGTGGACTCCGATGCCGACGGGAGGGTGAGCGTGCCCGCCCTGGATATCGATGTCGCGACCGGGGAAGCGGTTACCGCACCGGTTCAGCCGTGGACGGCGGAGACGCCCACGCTGTACGACGGCGTTCTGGTGACCGCGGGCGAGCGCGTGCCCCTGCGCATCGGCTTCCGCACCGTCGAGCTGGTGGACGGGCTGATCAAGGTCAACGGCCGCCCGATCCTCTTCAAGGGCGTCAACCGGCACGAATGGCATCCCGAGACGGGCCGCGCCCTCGACCTGGAGACGATGCGCGAAGACGTGCTGCTGATGAAGCGGCACAACGTCAACGCCGTCCGTACCTCGCACTACCCGCCGCACCCGGCCTTCCTCGACCTGTGCGACGAGTACGGGCTGTGGGTGATCGACGAGTGCGACCTGGAGACCCACGGCTTCGTCGAGCAGGACTGGCGGGACAACCCCGTCGACGACGACCGCTGGACCCCCGCCCTCCTCGACCGCGCCGCCCGTATGGTCGAGCGGGACAAGAACCACCCGTCGGTCGTCATGTGGTCCCTCGGCAACGAGGCCGGCACCGGGCGCGGTCTGACGGCCATGGCCGAGTGGATCCGCGACCGCGACCCCTCGCGCCTCGTGCACTATGAGGGCGACGTCAACTGCCGGGACACGGACGTCTATTCACGCATGTACGCCTCCCACGAGGAGGTCGAGCGGATCGGACAGGGGCTGGACGGCGGTGCCCTCGGGCGTCGTCAACTCCCCTTCATTCTCTGCGAGTACGCGCACGCCATGGGCAACGGCCCCGGCGGACTGGCCGACTACCAGAAAATCTTCGAGGCCCACGACCGACTCCAGGGCGCCTTCGTCTGGGAGTGGATCGACCACGGCGTCAAGCATCCGCGGCTGGGCTACGCCTACGGCGGCGACTTCGGCGAGGAACTGCACGACGGGAACTTCGTCTGCGACGGGCTGGTCTTCCCCGACCGCACCCCCTCCCCCGGCCTCGTCGAGTTCAAGAAGGTGATCGAGCCGGTCGCCCTGGACGCCACCGCCGAGGGCACGGTCCGCGTCACCAACAAGCAGGACTTCGCCGACCTCTCGGCGCTGGCATTCACCTGGGCCTTCCAGGTCGACGGCGAGACCGTCGGGTCAGGATCTCTCGCGGTGCCGCCGCTCGCGGCGGGCGAGTCGGCCGAGGTCAAACTGCCGGAGCCGCCGGCCGGCGCGCAGGCCGGCGCGGAGACGGGATGGACCGTCCGGGCCGTGCTGGCCGAGGACACCGCCTGGGCGCGCGCCGGGCATGTGGTCTCCTGGGGCCAAGTGGTTTCAGCGCCAAGGGCGTTGCCGTCCTTCGGTCCGGCGGTCGTACCGGTCGTGCCGGTCGCCGGTGAACGGCTCGTCACTTTGGGCCCTGCCTCCTTCGACGTCCGCACGGGTGAGCTGCGGACCCTCGGCCCGGTGGCGGTGACCGGCCTGCGCCTGGACGTGTGGCGGGCGACCACCGACAACGACGACGGCGCCTCCTGGCAGTCGGACGTCCGCCACGGTCTGCTCTGGCGCAAGCTGGGCCTGCACCGGATGCGGCACCGGCTGGACGCGGTCGAAGTCGGCGACGCCGCGCTGACGGTACGGACCCGGGTGGCGCCGGCCGGCTGGGAGGTGGGCCTGTCGACGGCCTACCGGTGGACGTCGGACGGCGACCGCGTGCGGCTGACCGTCTCCGTGACCCCCGAGGGCGACTGGACGGTACCGCTCCCCCGCCTCGGAGTCCGCTTCGGGCTGTCCGAGGCCGACCGGGTGACGTGGTTCGGCGGCGGGCCCGGCGAGGCGTATCCGGACAGCAGGTCGGCGTCCGCGGTAGGACGCTGGCAGTCGACCGTGGACGCCCTGCAGACGCCTTACGTCCGCCCCCAGGAGAACGGCGCCCGCGCCGACGTCCGCTGGGCGGAACTCGGCGGACTGCGCATCGAGGGAGACCCCGCGTTCTGGTTCACCGCGAGGCGCTGGACGACCGAGCAGCTCGACGCCGCCGCCCACCGCACCGACCTGGTCCCGGGCGAGACGGTGTGGGTCAACCTCGACCACGGTCAGCACGGTCTCGGCTCCCAGTCCTGCGGCCCGGGCCCGCTGCCCCAGCACTTCCTCAACGCGGCACCCGCACAGTTCTCGTTCGTCTTCACACCCACGGACCGGCCGACGGACTGAGCAACCAGCCGAACGATGCCGTCCCCCGCCATGGTTCGGCCGGCACCGATCGGCCGGCATTGCTCCAGCGACGTGGCGCGAACGGTTCAAATCAATCAACCAATCAATTAATCAACCATCTGATCGATATCCCGACTCGGTGATGACGTCTCCCGCGGCCGACCGGCTCTCCCGCTGGCCGGCCGCGCTTCACCGGAGGTCGAACGAGTGATCGGCAGCATCGAGGTGCGCGGCGTGCCCCGTACCTTCCCCACCACCGTCCGCCGGTCCGGCCCCGTCGGAGGCCCGCGTTCCCTGATGACCCGGAGCGGGTCGCCAAGCAGGCCGTCCGCGACATCACCTTCGACGTTGCCGCGGGCGAACTCCTCGCGCTGCTCGGGGCGAACGGCCGCGGCAAGTCGACCATCATCAGGATGCTGACCGACCGCTCCCATCCCGTCTTCGAGGTTGATGCCGACCACGCCCACCGCCGCCAGCTGACGTGCGAACTCGGCCACCTCATCCGGATCTTCACTGAAACCGTTTTCGGCGTCGACCGAAAGCAGAAAAGGTCGCGAACCGAGTACCAGCGCCAGTTTGAGCGTCTCGTCCCGGGTCGCGGCGGGCCCGTCCGGCACTCCCACCGCCGTCGGCGTGGTGAAAAGCGGAGAAAGGGCTCGTGGTCGCACCGGGTGCACGCATGCTGCTCACGCTAGCCGCGTGAATGTTCGGCAGACGCCGAACCGTCCCGGTCGGCCGATCTCCGCCTCCGTCTGTCCGGGTGGTCCGTGCCGCACAGTCCGTTCGCGTGCCGCACCGCCGCCGACTCACCCAGCCGCCCGCTCCCCCGCACTGCGCTCCACGCAGAACTCGTTCCCCTCCGGGTCGGCCAGGACCGCCCACCCCGTACCGTCGGGTTTCCGGTGGTCGTCGACGAGGGTGGCGCCGAGGGTGAGCAGGCGCTCGACCTCCTCTTCGCGGTTACGGTCCTGCGGCTGCAGGTCGAAGTGGATCCGGTTCTTCTGGCTCTTGGCCTCCGGGACCGTGACGAAGAGCAAACCCGCATCCTCGATCAGCGCTTCCTCGTCACCCGGTTCGTCGTCCTCCTGGAGAGGCATTCCGAGCACCTCGGACCAGAAGATACCGAGGGCGTAGGCGTCGGAACAGTCGATCGTCACATGCCGGAGGGCAGAAGTCATGCGTGGATTCTTGTGGAAGCGGTTACGCAACGCAACGGGAATTCCCCGGCCAACCGCCGACGTCCCCGCAGTGCCACAGTGCCGCAATACCCCACGGCAAGGACCGATCACTCCTTCCCTGAAAGCCCCTGGCGGTCTCGAAATACACCACCCGGCCCCTGCGTCGCCCCTCCCTCACGCCGACCTACCCGACAGGCCTCGCCGAGGGACGGGCCTCACCGAGGCGCCACCGACCACGACGCCGTTGTCGACCGCTCGTCCGCGACCGTGCAGCCGAAGCGGAAGTGCTGCTCCGAGCCGCTCGACCAGCGGACGGTCAGGTCGTGGACATCGTGGGCGCCATCGGTGGCCACCACCTTCATCTCTACGGACACCAACTCGGCGAGAGGCCGGGGGTTGTGCTCGGCGGTGAGGCGGGCCAGCGCGACGAAGAGCGTCGGACCGTCTCCCACCGTGCCCGAAAGCTCGGAGTCACCCGTCAGCCCGTGAACGCCCACCAGGTCGGCCCGCGCGTCTCCGCTTTCCGCCCGTGCCCACCCCGTGACGTATACGTCCGTCCCCGGCCCCGCGCCGGACACCAGGTGAGCCCTGACCTCCACCGCCCCCTCGGCCACCACCAGGCTGGTGAGTTCGGCTCCGGAACTCAGCGCATTCCGGGAGGCCGCCCAGCCCTCCCCGGCCCCGAGAGGCACGATGCCCTCGCGGTGCGGATCACCACCGACGGTGACGGAGTTGTCCGGCGGCGAGATCAGCGGCCGGGTGACCGTGGAGTAGGCGAAGCGCGTGTAGAAGGGGTCGTAACGGACGTCCTCGCTCCCGTGGTTGTGCAAGCGGACCAGGCCGTCGGAGCTCGTCGATTGCAGCAGCCAGTTGGGGCCCGCAATCGGTGTAACCGCGTTCTGCCGTTCCGCAGGTCCCGCTTCCTCCTGCGCCGTCCACACCGGGTGGTCCGACGGCAGCAGCAAGCCGAGGAACCCCTTGCTCGCCCAGTAAGGGGAGGCCGGTCCGGAATAGCCCTGCAGAACCGACTCGTCGGGTCCGTGCCAGCCGAGCGTCAGCAGTCCCTGATCGTCCACCGCGTCCCGCTCCAGGAAGTACTTCAACGCGCCCGAGGCCAGACGGCGGGTCTCGCCGGGTTGCAGCGGAGTGTGGTCGGTCAGAGCGCCCAGCCACAGCGGCGCGGTGGTGGCGAACCGGTAGGTGAGAGAGCGACCCTGGTGCAGGGGCGCTCCGTCGCCACCGAACAAGCGTGCGTAGTCGGCAAGATGTGTTGTGAGTCGGCCTCCGTACAGGCTGAGCAGGTCAGGGTCGTCGGCCAGCCAGGCGTGCAGGACCGGGTAGAGGTGCATGGCCCAGCCGTTGTAGTAGTCGAAGGCACGACCGGGGCCGTCGGTGTACCAGCCGTCCCCGACGTACCACTGCTCGATGCGTTCCAGGCCGCGGTCGATCGCCTTGCGAGAGGCCTCCTGCTCGTGACCGACCGCTTCCAGGAAACCGCCTACCGTGACGGGGAACAGCTCCCAGTTGCAAGGCCACGGTTCGGCGGTCAGGGCATCACCGAGCCAGGCAGCCGCACGCTGCCGGACCCCGTCGTCGAGACGGTCCCAGAGCAGCGGACGGGTCAGGCGCAGTGCGAGGGCGATCGATGCGGCCTCGACGAGCGGCTGGCTCCGGTCCTCGATGCGGGGCCAGGCGCCGGAGACGCCTGCCGCGAGACCGCTTGCGTAGCGTTCCAGCGCTGTCTCGTCGCGGCGGAAGGCGGCCAGCAGAAGCGTGCGGGCGTATCCCTCCAGTCCGTCGGAGAGTCCACCGGACCAGCTCTCCCGGGAGCCGGGAAAGTGGTAGAGAGCGCGATCCTCGGTGGCATAGGGCTCCACCGCGGCGAGCAGGGCGTCGGCGGCCGCCTGCCAGTGGTCGCGGGTGTATCCAGTACGGGGGCTGAGAGCGGCATCGGGCGGGGGGAGGTGCATCTGTCGTTTCTTCCTTCGCGACCTGGTCGGGGCCTGGGATGTCAGGACCTGGGGGCGTCCCGGTTCCGGTCGAGGCGCCCCCAGGCGTTCATCCCATCCGCACGGCGCCCTTCGGCACCAGATGCCGGGCGACGAGTTCGTCGCGAACCAGGCCCGCGTAGACCGTCGCGCCGTGCAGGGAGGTGTGCGTGTTGTCGCGTTTCTCGTTGTAGAGGTAGAGAGCCTTGGAGCCCTCGACGCCCAGGGACTCCACCAACGCCTTGGTCTTGGCCGTCAGGTCGATCAGCGGGACGCCCTGCGCGGCGGCGACCGAACGGATCACCGCCGGGTGGTCGACGCCAAGTCCGTTGACCAGCAGAGCCGTTGCGTTGTTCAGCGTGCCGTCGGCATTGAACCAACGGCGGACGATGGGGGTCACCAGCACCGGCCGCCCGCCCTTCTCCCTCACCCCTGCCACCAGTGTCTCGAGGTTCGCGCGGTACGTCGTCTCGTCGGTTGTCTTGTCGTTGTGGGCGAGCTGGACCAGGACGAGGTCGCCGGGGCGGATCAGCGGCCGAACCCTGGCCCACAGCTGGGGGTTCCCCAGATACGTGACCGTACTCTCGCCGGAATCGGCGTAGTTGGCGACCGAGATTCCCTTGCGCAGGTACTGCGGCAGCTGCTGGCCCCAACCGGTGTACGGCTCGGCGGGTTGGTCGCAGACGGTGGAGTCGCCGATGAGGAAGATCTGTCGGACGTGCCGGGCGGGAGTGACCCTGATGTCGGCCAGCGCCGGCGCGGAGCCGCCGAACGCCAGGTCCAGTCCGGGAACACCGTCCGCGCCGGTCGGTTCGCCCTCGGGGGTACGGACGTCGACCGTGAAGCTGCGGGCGATGCGGGCGCCGGCGGGGGCGGTGGTCTCGGGCAGCACGGCGCGCCGGGTCTCCGCGGTGACGCTGGTGCTCGACACTGCGTCGCCGCCGAGGACGACCTTCACGTCGTAGGAGCCGGGAGGGACGTCGAAGTGGCATGCGGTGGCGGCGCAATGGTCGATACCGAGGGGCGCCCGGCCACCGTGGGCGGAGGCGGGCACAGCCGTCAGGCCGGCCGCCAGGGTCAGCGCCGCCAGTGCGGCCATGTTGAAACGTCTCACTTGCGGCTCCTCCGTCGCGGGAACAGGGGCTGGCGGCTGGACGGTACCGCCTCCTGCAAGCGCTTTCTAGACCTTGAACGGATTTCACAAGATTGCCGATCTCGCGCAGGCGAAAGCCCTTTCGCGAAATCGATTCAACTGTCACTCTCTCAGGCACCCGCACCCCCACACCTCTCGAAGGAGGCACCCCCATGTCCGGATTCGACAGCCGCAGGCCGGTCCGACGCCGCACCTTCGTCCTCGGCGCCGCCGCCGGCTCGGCCGCGCTCGCCGGGCCGCTCGCCGTGCCGTCCGCCGCGGCGGCGGCGTTCGGCCACACCGACGACGGCTCGAACTACGTCGTCGACACCGGCGCCGCCCTGGTCTTCAAGGTCAGCAAGACCACCGGCGATCTGACCTCGCTGACCTACCGAGGCACCGAGTACCAGGGCTACGGCGGTAAGAATTCGCACATCGAGTCCGGCCTCGGCAGCTCCACCGTGACGATCGCACAGTCCGGCTCGACCATCCTGATCTCGGTCACGCACGGGACTCTCAAGCACTACTACGCAGCCCGCAGCGGTGAGAACAACGTCTACCTGTGGACCGACAAGGCCGATACGTCCGTTTCCGCAACCCGTTACATCGTGCGTGTCAAAGCGGGCCGGTTCCTGAACGACGAGCCCGACTCCTACACCTACACGACCAGCACCATCGAGGCTTCCGACGTCTTCGCGAAGCCGGACGGTCAGACCCGCTCCAAGCACTACTCCAAGCTGCGGGTCATCGACTACGACTACACCGGCTGGACGACCGGCAGTGTCGGGCTGTGGGTCGTGCGCAGCAACCACGAGAAGGCCTCCGGTGGGCCTTTCTACCGATCCCTCCTGCGCCACCAGAGCGCCGATGGCGGAGGCCTGTACGAAATCCTTTACTACGGCCAGAACCAGACCGAGGAGCAACGTTTTGGTCTCCAGGGCCCGTACGTGATCGCATTCACGGACGGCGGCGCACCCTCGTCCTCGCTCTTCTCCGGGAACCTGACCACATCCTGGGCAGACTCGCTCGGCATCTCCGGTTACGTCGGGACGAGCGGACGCGGCCGGGTCGCGGGGGTCGGCATCACCGGGCGCAACACGGCGTACCCGTACACGGTCGGACTCGCCAACGCGGCTGCGCAGTACTGGGGTTCGGCACGGTCGTCCGACGGCTACTTCTCGATTGCCGGGGTGCTGCCGGGGACGTACACGCTCACCGTCCACAAGAGCGAGCTGGCCGTGTACAGCACGCAGGTGACCGTGTCCGCCGGCGGGACGACCACCCTGAACTCGATCGCCATCCCGTCGTCGAACGACCCGAGCAACGCGAGCGCGATCTGGCGCATCAATGACTGGACCGGCACGCCGAGCGGCTTCAAGAACGCCGATCTCATGACGTACGCGCACCCCTCGGACGTACGGGCCTCCGTGTGGACCGGCAACGTGGTGATCGGCAGCGGAAGCGAGACTTCGGCGTTCCCCTGCTACATCTGGAAGGACGTCAACAGTGGTCTGCTCGTCTACTTCAAGCTGACCGCTGCCCAGGCCGCCGCCGCGCACACCCTGCGCATCGGCGTGACGACGGCCTATGCCAACGGCCGTCCGCAGGTCGTCGTCAACGACTCCTGGACCTCGGCCATCCCCTCCCCGCCCACCCAGCCGAACACCCGATCTCTCACGAACGGGTCCTACCGGGGGAACAACCACACGTTCACCTACAGCGTTCCGGCGAGTGCCTGGCTCACGGACACCAACCAGTACAACGTGCTGAAGATCAACGTGGTAAGCGGTTCGAGGTCGACCTCCTACCTCAGCGCGGGCACGTCGATCGATGCGATCGACCTGCTGTCCTGATTGTCTGTCATCAGTCGCGTGTCCACTGCTGGTTGGAGCCGCCGTTGCATGCGTACGTGATGACGGCGGCCGAATTGGCGGTGGACGCGCCGTTCACGTCCAGACACTTGCCACTGGCCCGGGACTCGACGTTCACGTAGCTGCCGGAAGGCGTCAGCGACCAGTGCTGGCTGGTGGCCGTCGCGCTGCAGTCCTCCTGGGTGACCGTGTTCGCGTTCTCCTGCACGCAAAGAGAACTGTTTCTGACGATCAACTGGTAGTAACCGCTTCCGACGGGCTTGAACCAGTACTTCTGGTTGTTCCCGCCGTTGCAGTCGTACTGCTTGATCTGCGCTCCCGCCCACAGGGACTGGCTCGTGACGTCCGCGCACTTGCCGCTGTGCCGGGCGATGAGCGTGTCGTACACGGCACTCGTGCCGGCGACCGTTCCGGCGGCTGAGTCGACGGTGACCTCGGGGGTCCACGACAGCGTCAGCGAGGTGGACGTGGGGAAGCCCAGGGGCAGCCAGAGGTAACGGGAGTCGTTGACCGTGCCGCCGAAGGAGTTGCCCCAGCGGTCACCCAGGTAGAGGTAGGACGTGCCCGAACTCCCCTGAACGGGAAGGACGTATGCGGTCTGCGATCCGTACGCCGTCGAGTCTCCGACGTCGGTCATGGCCGTCCAGGGACCGGCGAGGGACGTCGCCGTCGCGTACTGCTGCTGATTGGGGTTCCAGCCGGTGGCCGCCGAGGTGAGCATGAAGTAGACGCCGTTCCGCTTGAACAGTGCGGGCGCCTCTCGATGACCTCCGTGCCATGGGTCGGCCACCAAACTCGCGATACCGGTGTAGTCGGCGGTCAGCCGGTAGATCTGCAGGTCGTAGTTCTCGCGTGCGGCCGAGATCATGTACCCGGCGCCGTCGGTGTCCACGAAGACCGTGATGTCCCGGGACATGTGCTGGTCGAGCGGGCGGAAGCTGCCACGCCAGCTGTAGTTCCCGTCGACGGTGTCCGACACGGCGACGGCGGCCCGGGCCTCGCTGTAGTCGACGCCGTTCTCCTTGTGCATCCACATCACGAACTTGCCGGTGGAGGCGTTGTACATGACCTTCGGGCGCTCGATGTTGGCGGTGGCCAGTTCGGAGGCGCTCGACTGGGTGAGGACGTGGTTGCGGAACTCCCAGTTCTTCAGGTCCGTGGAACGGTAGGCGTCCACGTATCGAAAGGTGTTGTCGGCGTTGCGGTTCTCACCGAACCAGTAATAGTAGGAGCCGACTTTGAGGACGCCTCCGCCATGGGCGTGGACGGGGTTGCCCGAAGTGTCCTTGAACTGGGTCCCGTTGGTGATCGTCATGGGCGCCGCCTGGACGGGTCCCGCGGTGGCGAAGGCGCCGATCAGCGCCAGACAGAGGGCGAGCAGGGTCGCGTACGCACGTCTCATCTCACGCACTCTCCTTCACGGTGACGGCGATTCGAGCGCCGAAGTCGGGGTGGCCTCCGGTGGCCGGCCGAAGGTTGGAGGCGGGGTGTGGGGGCTGGGCTCGTTCAGGGAGAGCCGCCGAGTGGGGACGGATCGCCGTGTCGTCGTGGAAGCCGTCGCCGTGACGGTCGATGGGCGGATCAGCGCGGCCAAGGACGGGTGGGTCGGCGTACAAGGGCTGCCTCTCGAGAGAGGGGCGCGTTCGGGTCTGCGAACGACATGTGGAATGACGAACGCCGAAAAGGTAAGGGCGCGTTACGAGCAGGTCAACGGGTCTGACGGGACTTGATGGAAAGCCCTTTCCGGAACTTTCCGCCCGGATGGTGGCTTTCTGGGTCCCGAGAGCCGGCCGGCACATAGGGGAAGCAAGATTTCTGTTATCGGTCCCGCTGTGCCGCGTCTCCGTAGTGTGCGCAACCCTCTTCACATCTCCACCGCGGCCATCGGCGCCCTCGCGGCCGCCGCAGCCCTCCTCGCCAGCGGTCCCCCGGCCATGGCCGCCGACGTCCGGGACGTCACCGCCGACGTGCTGGCAAACCGGGACGTTACTCTCACCGGCGACTCGGCGGTGACCGTACCCGCCGGGACGACGACGTACAGTGGCGTGTTTCGCGGCCAGGGAACACTGACAGTCCGAGGCGGGGGGACCCTCGTCCTGAGCAAGGACAGCGACTTCACCCTGCCCAGCCCACGTCGGCGACAGGTGGTGCGCACACAGGGCGGAAACCACCCGTACACGACGGTCAGCAACCCCGATCCGCCCGCGATCACAGTGGAGCGCGGAACGACGTTGCAGTACGGCACCGGTGGGGGTACCGGACTGATCGGGCACTTCCCGTACGACACTCCCGGCTACCGGCTCAACCAGCTCAACATCCGCGTCGACGGCACGCTCCGCCTGTCGCTGACCCGCACTTTCAACATCGGCACGATCAGTGGTTCCGGCCTGGTCACCCAACCTCGCAACATGTGGGGCACGCTCGACCTGGCCGGTACGCACCCCTTCTCCGGCGTCATCGACAACGGCACCGGCATGGCGGTCGGCCGTCCCGAGTACCCCGTCTCGCTGCCCAACACCCGGGCGATCCTCAACCAGGGATCCTGGATCATCGACACTCCGCTGGACAGAACGGTCACCCTGCGCCAGAACTTCTACCAGCGGCAGTACGGCAGCGACGTCAACGTCCACACGCGGCCGGGCAGCAGGGTCGTCCTCACAGGCCAGTACAGCTACAGCGACCAGGGTGGCGACACCGCGCCCACGCTCAGCGACCCGGTCCTCAACTGGCGTGCGATCCCGCACCAGTTGAACAAACGCGGCACGAACATCGAGGGCGCGAACGTGCAGTGGGGTGACGGCACCACGCACAAGATCTTCATGCCGGGCACGAAGGACACCGTTTACATCAATTTGCACGAGGCCAGCGGACGGCGGTCGTTGCTGACATTCGACTACGACGGCCCCGTCACCCTGGGTGCGCCGATCGGTGGCGGCAAGTACCACGACACCCTGGCCGCACCCGGCGCCGGCGACGTCGTCATCGCCGGAACCAAGGGGAACGACGTCACCTTCGCGGCCGCGCAGTACTACGACGGTTCGACGACCGTGCAGAAGGGAGCGATCCTGCGACTCGGATCAGCGCAGGGGGACGGCTCTGTGCTCACCGGAACCGACCGGCGACGGATCGTGAATGACGGCACACTGATAGTGCGAAACACGAGGCACGCGGTTTCATTGTCCCGCCTGGGAGGCAGCGGCTCTCTCGTGCAGTCCGGGGCCGCGAAGACGACCCTCACGGGATCGGCGGTGACGTACACCGGAACGACCACGATCGAACGGGGAACCCTCGCCCTCGAGAACGGGGCGACGCTGGCCAACAGCAGGGCCATCCGGCTGACGTCCGCGGCAGCACAGCTGGACACCGGCGGCTCGGCATTGCGGGTGACGAGCACACTCAACGGCAAGGGAATCGTGCGCGGCGCCGTGACGAACGAGGGCGTCGTCACGGGAGGGCTGACGGTCACCGGGGCATACACGCAGCATGACGAAGGCCAACTGGTGTTGGCGGACACACCCTTGACGGTGGCAGGCAAGGTGACCCTGGCCGGCGGACTCGACCTGTCCGCCGGGGACAGGGCCACTGCGGCAACGGATTCTGGTACCGCTTTCGACAAGTCGTCCGCGTCGCGACGGACCGATACCGCTTCCAGCAAGGCTTCCGAAACGGCCGGCAGTAATCCGGGCCGCACCATCATCGTGCTGAATCACACAGGGAGCACACCCGTCAGAGGTACCTTCGACGGTCTGCGTGAGGGTGGGGAGGTGAAGCTCGACGACACCGTTTACCGGATCAGTTACAAGGGAGGGGACGGCAATGACGTCGTGCTGGCTGCCACGGCCGAAAGCTCTTCGGTGAGCGCAAGCGGGCGGGCTTCCTCGCGAGCCGTCACCGCAGAGACGCGCGGCGCCGATGCGACCAGGCCCAGCGCGTTCGGGTGGTGGCCGTACGTGCTGACAGCCGGCCTGCTCGGTGCGCTGCTGGTCCCCAAAACCAGGCGCTCACGGGGCGGACAGCGCAACCGGGGCGGCCGCCACTCGGCGCCCAGGGGCTGATCCCCGAACCCAAGCCGTGCCCCAGCAAGGCCCCGGCCACCGCACTGCAGTGATCGAGGCACGGTGCGGACGCCACCCCTCCCAGGACGCGGTGCACGCGGTCTGTGACAGGGTCAGCTTCATCAGGTGTTCGGATGTCTCCCCCTTCCCGCCCCGCTCCAAGGGCGCCGATCCTGGAGGGCCCGAACCGTACGCTTCGCGATCGTGGTCGGCAACAGAGGAAATGATCGGTCTCGGCTGAACGACCCGACGAGTGCCAGCCCTCGCAGTCGCAGTCGCAGTCAACGATCAGAAAGCAGCGCAGGAGCACGATCATGAGGCCTCATCCCACGATGTGGTCCCGCTGCTCACACCCTGGACTCATCGGGCTGTAGCTCGTCCCTTCGGCTAGCGTCTTGCCATGACCAGCGACATACCTTCTCCTCTCGCAGAGACCTCCCTCGCCACGGCGCTCGCCACCGGGGCCGTCGTCCTCGACGGCGGCATGTCGAACCAGCTGGAGTCCGCCGGGCACGACCTGAGCGACGAGCTCTGGTCGGCGCGGCTGCTCGCCGAACGCCCCGAAGCGATCATCGAGGCCCACCTCGCCTACTTCGAGGCGGGTGCGAACGTAGCGATCACTTCCAGTTACCAGGCCACTTTCGAGGGATTCGCGAAGCGTGGTATCGACCGCCAAGAGGCGGCACGGCTGCTTACGCTGAGTGTGGAGCTGGCTCGGGAAGCAGCACGGCGGGCACAAGGCAAAGGGGCCACGCACCCGTTGTGGGTGGCCGCGTCGGTCGGACCGTACGGGGCGATGCTCGCGGACGGTTCCGAGTACCGAGGGCGGTACGGCCTGAGCGTCCAGGAATTGGAACGCTTCCACCGCCCCCGGTTGGAAGTGCTGGCTGCCGCCGCGCCCGACGTGCTGGCGCTGGAAACGGTTCCCGACGCCGACGAGGCCGAGGCACTGCTGCGCGCGCTGCGGGGACTCGGTGTTCCGGCCTGGCTGTCGTACTCCATCACCGGAGCCCATACCCGCGCCGGGCAGCCGCTGGAGGAGGCGTTCGCTCTGGCCGCCGACGCGGACGAGGTGATCGCGGTCGGCGTGAACTGCTGCGCGCCCGAGGACGTCGACGCCGCCGTGGCAATCGCGGCGCGGGTGACGGGCAAACCCGTCGTCGTCTACCCGAACAGCGGCGAAGCCTGGGACGCGGAGGCCCGCGCGTGGAAGGGCCGTTCCTCCTTCCTTACCGAACAGGTGCTGGGTTGGCACGAGTCGGGGGCCCGCCTCATCGGCGGCTGCTGCCGCGTCGGTCCCGAGGCCGTCGCCTCGATCGCCCGGACCTTGTCGCCCGTGTAGGCCCTGTTCGGTCGGCTTCCGCTGACATGCATGATCGTGAAAGCGGTCGCTTTCGAATTCCGCCGGAGGAAGGGGCGACGGGATCACGAGGCATGCTGTCGGATGGACGCAAAACGCCCCATGAGACACGGCGACCAGCGCCGGGGTCCCGGCCGACTCCCCCGGGGGCTGGCAGCGTGCGTCCCGCGAGCGCATCCCGGCACAAAAGCGCGCGGTGCGGGCGAGGCGGTGCGGGCGAGGCGGCGCCTACGCCGTACCGTGCATCAGAAGGACCCGGCGGTTTGGCGGCCCAGCTCAGAGATACCGGACGAGGTACACAACGTGTCAGCGACCGGTTACCACGGCATTCCGTTCGCGCGCGACCTGCTCCGACGCTGACGACGACACCCTGCCCCCCTCCCAGGAGCCAGGCCGGCACTCCTCAGCGCCCCAACCTGCCGGGTGGTGCTCCTGACGCATCGGGTGGGCACACGCTGGTGGCGACCCGAATGGTCACGTGGGACTGGGTGGGGGCCGTCGGAGAGGCCCCGTCCGCCTCGATTCCGACCCGGCTCCCGTCTCGGCCCGGCTGCAGCTTCGAAGAAACACCTTTCGCGAGACGCAGCGGTCACGGGCACCAGCCCGAGGACATCTGAGGACACCCGAGGACACCCCGAATGCCAGGTAAACGAAGAAGCAGGTTTCCTCCGCGCATGGGGGGGGCGACCGACGATCAGCGCCCCCGCACCCCTCCGGCGCGGCGCAGTCGCCGCACCGCCGATCTCAACTCTGCGCGGCGCGCGGCCCTGCCTAGCAACGGATCCCGCGCCGGCGGCCCGTCGACGGGTTCGTCCGGAGCGACGGCTTCGGCTCCCGCCGCCGTCCACAGCGCCAACTCGCGATCGCGCAGGCCATATGCGGTATGGGCCATGTGGTCGGCCGCGTGCGGCCCGCTGCCCGCCTCCGTGCGCCGACCATCGGCTGGTTTACCGACACCGTTGAGCGCCGCCTTGCCCCTGCCGGCCTCATGAGCAACTCCGCCGAGCGCATCCCGCCCCCCGCCGACCTCGCCGAAGACCCGCACCGGATGCGCCGTGCCCCAGGCTTCCCAGCCAGGTTTGCCCGTCGTCACGAATCGTGTCCACGCCTCGTGCATCGCGTCGGCGAGCGCCTGCGGCGCTCCGTCACCGGCGAGCTTCGCAGACTCGGGCGTCTCGCCGGTATCGAATACGAAACCGAGTTCCAGAGCGTGGCAGGCGCCGAGTCCGGGCCGCAGGGAGGGCCAGGCGAATTCGTACACGTAGGACGACCCGGGACGGGCATCGGCCAGTTGTCGAAGCGGCAGCCGCAGCAGTTTGTCGGTGACCATCTGGCCGACGAGTTCGGCGGTGCCGGCCTCGGGGTGCAGGGCGCGGTAGCCGCGCGGCACCTCATGGCCGCAATGACAGCGGGCCATGGCTCCGGCGAGAGCGACGGGGCCCATCCGGTCGACGCGCTCCAGCAGACCTCCCGGCACCAGCCAGAGCCGGTACTCGTCGCGTGTCCAGCCCATGAGCAGGTCGACACCGTGGGCCACGTCTCCGTCGACGAGGGCCTGCAGGGGATCGCGCGGGACGAGGTCGCCGTCGACCACGATGCCGAAGGCGGGGCCGCCCAGCACAGGACTGCTCAGTCTGCCGACCTCGGCCTGGGTACTCAGCAGCAGATCTCGATCGATGGCGGCGAAAGCTTCGGCAGTGGCCGGGATCTTCAACCGGTTGGCCATTCGACGCACCATGCGCCGCACCTTGTCCCGCTCGAAGGCCTCCGGCGGTCCGCTCTGCAGGACAGCCCGCCGGAAGAGTCCTTGTGCCTGCGGGGCCGCGATCAGTGCGCCCACGCTGATGGCGCCTGCGGACTGACCTGCCAAGGTGACCTTGTCGGGATCGCCGCCGAAGGCTCCGATCGCTCGGTGGACCCATTCCAGCGCGGCGAGCTGGTCGCGCAGACCCGGGTTGGCGGGCGCGTCCGGGAAAAGTCCGTAGCCCTCCACGCCCAGCCTGTAGTTGATCGATACGAAAACGATTCCAGCAGCGGCGAACTTCCTTCCGTCGTATACCGGTACCGCTGAGGAACCCCTGGTCAGCGCGCCGCCGTGCAGCCATACGAGGACCGGCAGCCGGGCGCTCGGCATGGGTTCCGGCGTCCAGACGTTGAGGTTGAGGCAGTCGTCACCCGGAATGACAGGGTCGGACAGATACTGCGCGAAGGCCTCGGAGTACGACGGTTTGGGTGGCGTCGGACCGAAGGCCCCCGCATCGCGCACCCCGTCCCAGGGTTCCGGCGGGACAGGCGGCTTGAAGCGGAGTGTCCCGAAGGGGGGCGCCGCGTACGGGATTCCCCGGAAGACGGAGATGCCGTGCTCATGTCTCCCACGGACGGGCCCGTAGGGGGTCCTGACCACAGGGTGTGGGGCGGACTCCCCCCTGGCGTCACTCGCAGGATTCGTCTCGTCTGCTGCCACCTGCTCACCAGCCCTTCGCCGCGCTCGCGCACCGGTAACACCAGAGCACCACAACAAGGCCCGCTATTCCGGTGCAGAAGCCTCTGGGAGGGCTGTTCGGCGTACATCAGTGTGTCGAGATCGAGCCGGTCGCAGCCGCCGGTCCGACCGTTCCTGCCGACCGATTGACCGTACTGCAGCCCAGACCTACGGTAGATGGCGGCTACAGAAAGCGCTTCCTATTTGTTTCTACGCACCTCAGGAGAGTCATGCCCAGCGCCTCCCTGCCGAGGGCCGTGTTCGCCATGGATCCGGTACATCTCCCCCTGCTGTTCCCGGATCCCTTGATGGCCCGGTTGCGCCGCACAGCCGAGATCGACACCGGGTTCGTCGTTCGCGATTTCTCCGATCACGCCGCCACGACGGCGCTGGCCGACATCGAGGTCCTGATCACTGGCTGGGGCTGTCCCCGCCTGGAGGCGGGCATCGCTGCCTCGGCACCCCGACTGCGCGCCGTGCTCCACGCCGCGGGCTCGGTTCGCTCACTGGTCGGCGAGGCGCTGTGGGAGCGGGGAGTGACCGTCTCCAGCGCGGTCACCGGCAATGCCGTTCCGGTGGCCGAGTACACCCTCGCGATGATTCTGCTGGCCGGAAAGGACGTCTTCGCTCACCGTGAGCGGTTCCGTCGCACCCATGCCCAGCCGACCCCCGCCGAGACCTCGGCCACGGGCAACTTCGGTCGCAGGGTAGGCGTCATCGGCGCGTCGCGTGTGGGCCGACGCCTGCTGGAACTGCTGCGCCCGCACAACTTCGACGTCCTGCTCCACGATCCGTATGTGGACGCGGCCGAAGCCGCCGAACTCGGCGCGCAATCGGTTTCCTTGGACGATCTCCTTCTGCGCAGCGACATCGTCAGCCTGCACGCGCCGGACATCCCCGACACCCGTCATATGCTCGATCACGCCCGCCTGGCCCTGATCCGGGACGGCGGCGTACTCATCAACACATCGCGGGGAGCCCTCGTGGACCACGCCGCCCTCACCGACGAACTGGTCTCCGGCCGGCTGCACGCGGTGCTCGACGTCACCGACCCGGAACCGCTGCCGGCCGACTCCCCTCTATACCGGTTGCCGAACGTCTTTCTGACGCCACACATCGCCGGATCCCTCGGCAACGAGCTCGAGCGCCTCGGCCGTATCGTCGTGGAGGAACTGGAACGGCTGGCCGACGGGCTGCCGCTCGCCCATGAGGTGCGCCACGCCGACCTGGCCAGCATGGCCTGACGACGCCGTCGGCAGGAGCCTCCACCGAGCCGGCTTTTCGGCTGTTACCGGGGGTATCCACAGGCCGGTCCACCTGGCACGGCATCGGGATACGGTTCCCGAGCCGACGGGGGGCCAGGCCCCGTCCGTCCGGCGATCAGGCCACGCCGTCCTCCGAGTCCGTGGCCCCGAGGCGCCCAAGATGGCACGACGGTAAGGAGCCGCAACGTGAATCAGCGTAAGACGACCAGTGACGTAGTCGGCCGGGTGACCATAAGGGACGTGGCGGAGCGCGCCGGTGTGTCTGCCGCAAGCGTTTCCCGCGTTTTGTCGAGTAGCAACTACCCCGTTTCCGACACGGTGCGCAGCCGTGTGATGCAGGTCGTGCGAGACCTGGACTACGTGACGAACGCGCACGCGCGGTCTTTGGCCGGCGCGGGCACGCCGACGGTGGCGATACTGATCAACAATGTCACCTCCGCGGCGTTCGCCCACATCGCGAAGGGCGTCGAGGGCGCGGCCACACTGCGCGGCTGGCTGTCGCTCGTCGGAACCACGGGCGACGACCCCGAACGTGAGCTGGCTCTCGTCAACCTGATGCGGCAACAGGGTGTCGCCGCCGTCGTCTTGCTCGGTGGTGCCTACGACTACGACGAGTACCAACTGCGCATGGCCCGCTTCGCCCGTTCCCTCGATGCCGCCGGCTCGCACCTGGTCCTGGTCGGCAGGCCCTCGTTGCAGGGCGACGTCCCGGCCACGACCGTCGACTACGACAACGAGTCCGGCGCCTACGCCATGGCCGGCCACCTGCTCTCGGCCGGCCATCGACGCATCCTGGCCCTGCCCGGCCCGGCTGAACTCAGCACGGCGCAAGGCAGGTTGAACGGCGCACGTCGAGCCTTCGAGGCGTACGGGGTGCCGTTCGACCGGGGACTGGTGCGGCGCGGCCCCTATGACGACGCGTACGGGTACGCGGCAGTGGAAGCGGCTCTGCATGAGACGCCGGACTTCACTGCAGTACTCGCCGGTACCGACGTCGTCGCCGCGGGCGCCATGCAGGCGTTGCGTGCGGCGGGGCTGCGGGTGCCGGAGGACGTGTCGATCACCGGCTATGACGACATCCCGCTGGCGTCCCAGCTCACCCCTCAACTCACCACGGTGCACGTGCCTTACGAGGAGATGGGCCGGGTGGCCCTGCGTGCGGCGGCGGACCGACGGAAGGGGGCCGGAGCCGCAGCAGGGCGCAAAAGTTCGGACTCCGAACACCTGGTGCTGGGGACCCATGTCGTCGTGCGGGATTCGGTGCGCCCCCCGAAGCGGCTCCGGTGAGTCACGGCGTCAGCTGAGACCTGCCCGAGGGTCAGTTCGTAGGCCTTTTCTTCCAGTTCACAAGGTGCAGGGGTCGATCCAGTTCACAAGGTGCAGGGCTCGATGGGGACCTGACCGCGGGCGCCCGGGACGGCCTCCCGGAGCACAACGCGCCCGACCGATCCGGAACCATCCTTCTGGGTCCCCACGCCCCCAGCCGCGCGACGCGGGAACCGTACGCCGTGCCGCTGCAACGTTTGCTGCACAACCTTCGATGCCGTCGAGAGCCTGGGTCTACCGTTTTGAGCAACCGGTTACTGCCGCCTCCGCCGCACGCGCAACGTCGTCCGCCCTCCGGCCATCGCTTCCGACGAGCACGGAGCCTCGCGGGACGCCCATGATCCCGCGTTACCCGGCGTCTTCCCGCCATGCCGAGGCGCGCCTAGGATAGCAAGCGCTTTCTGCGAGCCGCCTGTTTCTGAATCGGCTCCCAAGCGGCGCTGGTCGAACGTTCGCTGGCCCTCGGGCGGGCCGGAGAGGTGGTTCCGAATGGTGCGCACGGCGAGTGCGAGCATGGCGGCCGGGCCGACCCTGGCCGTCGTGGCCCGCGAGGCGGGGGTGTCCGTTCCCACTGCCTCCAAGGTGGTCAACGGGCGCGAGGATGTCGCTCCTGAGACTCGGCGCCGAGTCACGGAGGCACTGGACCGGCTCGGGTATGTACGCAGACCCCGCTTCGACGCGTCCAGGCCGCCCCGGCTGGTGGACCTCGTCGTGCACTCGCTGGACAGTTCCCGGTCCGGCGCGGTCCTCCGCGGCGTCGAGGAGGCGGCGCACGACGCCGGTCTGGACCTGGTCGTCTCCGCCGCCCTGTCCCGTACCCCCGTCGGACGCCCGAAACGGGGTTGGCTGGACAAGCTGACCGTGCGCGGGTCGGCTGGAGTCCTCTTCAATCTTGCGGAGTTGACGAGCTCTCAATATGCCTGGCTGGAGCAGCATCGCATTCCGTTCGTGATGATCGATCCTGTTCTGGAGCCTCCCTCTGGCGTCATGTCGGTGGGTGCGGCGAACTGGCAGGGCGGAGTCACGGCGACCGAACACCTACTGACACTCGGCCACGAACGCATCGCGGTGATCGCCGGACCGAGACGGAAGATGTGCAGCAGTGCCCGGGTCGCCGGCTATCGCTCGGCACTGGCCTCGGCCGGCCTCGTACTGCGCCCCGAGTACCTCCGCGACGGCGGCTTCGACGAATCCGTCGCGTACCGTCGCATGCGCGAGCTCTTGGACCTGCCCGTGCCGCCGACGGCCGTCTTCGTCTGCTCCGATGGCATGGCCCTGGGCGTCTACCGTGCCCTGACAGAGCGGGGGTTGCGGATTCCGTACGACGTCAGCGTGGTCGGTTTCGACGACCTGCCGGAGTCCCGCTGGACCACCCCCGCTCTGACCACGGTCCGTCAGCCGCTCGCGGAGATGGCGGCGACGGCGCTGCGCATGTTGGTGCGGATGATGGACGGAGAGCGCCCGGAGGGCGCCCGGACCGAGCTGTCGACGCGACTTGTGCAGCGGGCGAGCACTGCGCCGCCGCAGGCCTGACATTTCGCGTCCGTCCCGCTTCGGCTCCCGGCCCGCTCACGCTCATACCCCGACGTCCGACAACGCCCTCGCGCACCCTGCGTCGTGAACCACCACAGCGAACCCCGCTTCGTAAACGCTTACCTGTCACAGGCTCGCAGTCACGGCTTTCTCCGTTTTCTCCGCTTCCTGGTTCTTCTGCACTTCTTGTGCGTCTCCCGTTTCTTGCCTGTGAGCCGTGATTTCCACGGCCGGGCGGCGGTGCGCGATGTTGCCCTCCAGGAGGCGGGTCGCAGTCGCCACCCCCACCCCGTTCGTGGTGTCCGGGGTGGGCAGCCGCCCATCCGTCCGCTTCAGTTCTGCGAGGGCTGCGTGCATCGCCTCGTGAGCCGCGAACAGACATGGAGTGCTGTAGATCGCCACGTCCACGCCGAGATCGGACAGCTCGCTCAGTGACAAACGGGGGGATTTGCCGCCGGCGATCTGGTTGAACAGCAGCGGCTTGTCGCCGACCACTGCACGGATCCGGCGAATCCACTCCACGCTGCGGACGCCGTCGACCAGGACGACGTCCGTGTCCGTAGCGGCGAGAGCCTCGGCGCGGTGGAGGATGTCCTTCTCGTCCGTGGCATCCGTACGGGCGACCACGACCAGGTCCCCGCGGGTCGCCAGCACCATTTCCAGCTTGGCAAGGTACTCGTGCAGCGGCAGTACCTGCTTGCCGTCTGCATGTCCACAGCGACGCGGTCGTTTCTGGTCCTCCAGGATGACGCCGGACGCCCCGATTCGTTCCAGGCCCTCCACCACGTGACAGGCGACCTCCGGGTCGACGTATCCGTCGTCGATGTCGACAAGCAGGTGGTGCCTTGGAAACGCGCCCCGCAACCGCTGTACGAATGCCATCATGTCCGGCCAGGCGATGAATCCGATGTCCGGCAGCCCGTAGTAAGAGGCTGCGAATCCGAATCCGGAAACGAACATCCCGTCGTAGTGCTGAGCCGCGATCGACGCCGAGTACATGTCGTACACGCCGATCAGCGGAGTCGTCCCGGGTCCGGCGATCCGCTCCCGCAGCTTGGTCCCGTAAGTCACCGTAGGGCTCCTCCTGAATATTCTTTCCGGAACGTTTTCCAGAAAGGCGTTTCGGAACAGGTTTCCGAAACAAGAGGATCTCGACGCACAGGCGGACACCATCCACCGCGCGGCCCTCACTCACCCCGATGGCGCAAGCGGTTCACCGAAGAAACGTCACTTGTCTTTGCTCGGCACCGGCTGCCCCAGTGAGCCCGCCTCGGAGGTGGGCGAGGAGGTCAGGGCTCCGGTAGGCGTCGGCAGCGTGGCCGAGTGCCGGGTAGAAAGCGCTTCCCTGCCCCTGATCACGACACCACACGAGCGGATGGTCGATCCCCATCCCACCGCCTTCGTGAGAAGACTCGTCGGCGACGGCCAGGACTTGTACCTATGGACGCGGGTTGACTCGGAAGTCGTACCACTCGTCGGTGAAGCGCCAGACGGCACGCAGCGAACGGGGTTCGGGATGCTCGCGATCCTCGATCACCGCCTTGACCGGCTGGTATTCGGGGCGGCGAGCGAACCGCGCGCCGATGGGCTCGCCGTAGTACGGCCAGTCGTACTCGGTGCAGGCTGCCGCATGCGCCCCGGCGAAACCCCCCTCCTCGATGTAGCCGGCGAGCCGCTCCCGCCCAGCCGGCGTCAGCACGTCGCCGCTGGTGGGCAGAAAGGCGACGGCTGTTTCTACATGGGACACGAATCCCCGGCCGACTCCAAACCCGTGCGCCTTCATGCAAACAGGGGGTACGACATCCCTCACCGGCGGCGATTGGCTGTGAGGTAAACGCATCGGCGTCCGTATCGCCCGTAAGGGCACCAACTCCAGCGAGCGGCTCGGCCGGTGCAGGTGGGTCAACGAACACACCATGTCCTGGCTGACCGGCTACCGCCCTCTCAACCACCGTTACGAGCGGAAACCAGGCAGCTGACCGGCCTTTCTCGGACTGGCATCCGTTCTCTACTGCTACAAGCGGTTCCTCAAACCGACCATGTAGGACACGGTCTCAGGCGCGTCGCCTCGGGCCTGACAGGAGCCCTCCCCGCACAATTCGATCACGACATCGGGCCTTGCCCCCGTGTCCAGGACTCGGGGGAAAGGCCCGGGGGCAGGACCGGGCCCGGGCTTGATCAGGGTTGGGAGCGAACCTGGTCGATGCCTGACGTGTCCGTTTCTTTCAAGACCGGTTACATCAGCCTTGCCTACGGTGGCCGCATGAGTCCACGTTTCGATGCCATCGGCCTGGTCGTCTCAGACATGGCCGCCTCCGTCTCTTTCTACCGCCGACTCGGGTTCGCCTTCCCCGAGGGAGCCGAGCGGGAACCACACACCGAGGCCGGGCTTCCGGGCGGGGTGCGGCTGCTGCTCGACACCGAGGACACCGTCCGCTCGTTCCATCCTCAGTGGCAGCCACCGTCCGGGGGCGGCCGCAGCTCTCTCGTGCTGCGCTGCGACACACCCGGCGAGGTCGACACGGTGTACGCAGAACTGGTGGGCGCCGGCTACCACGGCGAGCTGAAACCGTGGGACGCCTTCTGGGGCCAGCGGTACGCCCTCGTGCTCGACCCCGACGGCAATGGCGTCGATCTGTTCGCGCCGCTGGCCGAATAGCCGGATCACGCGCCAGCCCCCACCCGAGCACGCGGCTGCAGGGCGAACCAGAACATGTTTGGATCTCAGACCCGCCCTGGTACCCCGCTGAGGCAGTCCTCCCGCGCCGAGCTGCCTGAACCGTACGGTCGGCGCACCAGTTCTCCTAGTGTCATACCGGTGAACTCCCGGACGTCCCGCGACAGGTGGGCCTGGTCCGCGTATCCGGATCTCGCCGCAGTTTCCGCGTACGGAACGCCCGACCGTGCCAGGGCGAGCGCCCGTTGCAGGCGCAGGATCCGGGCCAGCGTCTTGGGGCCGTAGCCGAACGCCACCAGGGAACGTCGGTACAACTGGCGTGTGCCGAAACCGAGTTCGTCGGCCGTCTCAGCCACGGGACGGCCTGCGGCAAGGGCGGAGACCAACAGGCGCAGTGCGGCCTCGGGTGGCTCGGCACGCTCCAGCGCCAGCGTCTCCAGGGCGGACGCAGCGTGCGGTGCGGCAGCGATTCGGTCGCTCCAGCGCCGCACCTCACGCGTCGGCCACAGGTCAGCCAACTGGACGCGGCGGTTGCGCAGTTCGTGGGCCGGTACGCCGAGTAGCGCCGGCGCGGTGCCGGGGAAGAAGCGAATGCCTGACCAGGGAGCGGAAGGGTCTGCAGGAGCGTAGGCCCGGGTGTCCGGTCCTGCGACCATCAGTTCGCCCTCGCTCCACAGCAGGTCCATGCAGCCGTCAGGCAGTACGGGGTGCACGACAGGTTGCGTCGACGGTGTGTTCGTCCACACCACCGCCCCGCTCAGCCGGGAGGCCCACTCCTCGTACACGCACGCCAGCCTACGCCGCGGACAACCGGAACACCTTTCTACTGGCGCCTGCTGCCCTTTGCTGATCTTCGCCGTCCCTAGCTGATCCTTTCTGATCCTCGCTGCGCTCCGGCGTCTTGCTGCGCACGTTGCTGCGTCATTCTCGACTCCGTCCTGTCTTGTCCGGCCCCGCCTCAACGCGAGCCGCTCCGTTCCCTCTCGTCCAGCCCGCCCTGTCTCCTGCGGTCCAACCCCGGCCCCACCGCGGGCCGCCCCCACCCCCACCCCCGCCCCCGCCCCTGCCTCCTCGTCCCTGCCTCCTCAGGCGGTCCGCGTCCGGTGCTCCTGCGGGCTGACTCCGTACTGGCGTTTGAAGGCGCTGGACAGGGCGAACGCGCTGCCGTAGCCGACCTGGCGGGCGATCGCGCCGATCGTGTCATCGGTGTCGTGCAGTCGGTCGGCAGCGAGGGCGAGGCGCCAGCCGGTGAGACAGGTCATCGGAGGCTCGCCCACGAGGTCGGTGAAACGACGGGCCATGGCCGCACGGGAGACGCCTGCCTTGGCGGCGAGGGAGGCGACCGTCCACGGGTGGGCCGGATGGTCCTGGACGAGGCGCAGGACGCGGCCCACGACCGGGTCGGCCAGCGCCGAGTACCAGGCGCGCGTCGCCGCCTCGGGACGGGAGAACCAGGCGCGCAGCGCGGCGATGACCAGGAGGTCCAGCATGCGGTCCAGGACGACTTCCTGACCGGGTTCGTCGCGGACGATCTCCTCCGTGAGCAGCGGTGTGAGCGGGCACTGCCACACGTCGGAGGTCAGGGACAACAGCGGTGGCAACGCGTCGAGCAACCGGTTACTGATCTCGCCCTGCAGCAGATACGTGCCGATCAGGACGACCGTGGATCCGTCGAGGCGGTCGCCCCAGGCGCGCACGCCCAGATCCATGGAGCCGTTCAACAGGCGGCCGTCGGGATAGGCGCACTGCCCACCCGGAAGGATCAGCGCCCGCGGTGGCGTGCCGAGGGCGTCGGCGCACGTGTACGGCGCCGGACCGCGGGAAGCGATTGCAGTCGTCGGACAGGCGGCCGGTCGTGAGCTGACGTACAGGCCTGTTCCAGCGCAGCAGTACGGTGAGCAGCTGACCGGATTCGGGGTGCCGCTTGCGGAAGCGGCGTTTCTGGTGGAGCTGTTCGAGCCGTTGCTGGACGGTCGTAACGCCTATCTCTCGACGGGCGTCCAGGATGTGCTGGGCCGTGCACCGCGTGACTTCGCGGACGTCGCGAGGGAGGCAGCCGGGACCGGCGTGTGGAAGTCGTAGGGCGAAGCCGCGTCGAGGCCCTCCCCTGGGTCTCCTTCTCCGTGGGCTTCGTCCCGCAGACTGCTACCGCTCCGGCTACACGCGTCGCCCGGGCCGCTGCGAGACTCCGAAGGCTTCGCCCGGGCGGCCTTGATTGGCGAAGGTGGTTTCCCTCCAGGCCGCTGCGCTTGCGAAAGCGCTCCCCACCGAGGTTGCCGCGCCTCCCGACGGCTTTCTCGGTCGGGGCCGCTGCGTCACCGAAAGATCACTTCTCCGGAGGCTCTTCCTCGTCGTTCCCGCCGTCCGGTCCGTTCGTTTTCGGGTAGTTCTTCACATGCGCGCGGAATCGTCCCGTCACATCCTCCGGCGGCAGGAAGCGGGACCACCTCTCCGGGAACTCGGACGGCATGTCGGGATCGTCCGGGTCGTCGTCCTCGTGGGCACGGGCCGCGGCGACGCGGGCGACGTACTCCGCGGCCTCCTCCTGGCGCAGCCGTTCGTTGGCGGCACGGGCGGCGGCGGTCGCGGCGGCCGGCCAGACCCGGTCGATCGCCGCGTTGACGGCCGCGCCCACCAGCACGGCGAAGGCGGACACGCCGATCCACAGCAGGACGGCGACGGCGGCGGCGAGGGAGCCGTAGATGGTGGCGCCCTCGATCGTGCTCGTCAGGTAGATCCGCAGCAGGAAACTGCCCAGCACCCACATGGCGAGGGCGACGAGCGCGCCAGGAACGTCCTCGATCCACGGTGAGCGCACGGGTACGGAAACGTGGTAGAGCGTGGTCAGGAATGCCACCGACAGGACGATCACCACCGGCCAGTACAACACCTGCACGACGGTCGTCGACCACGGCACGATCCGAACCACCGCGTCCGGTCCCGCGACCATCAGCGGCAGCGCGACCGAGCCGATCAGCAGGGCGGCGACGAAGAGCAGAAACGCCACCAACCGTGTCTTGACGATGCCGCGCACGCCGTCGAGGCCGTACATCACGGTGATGGTGTCGATGAAAACGTTCACTGCGCGCGATCCGGACCACAGGGCGAACAGGAAACCTATGGAGATGACGTCGGGACGGCCGCCCTTCAGCACGTCGTCGAGGATCGGCTGGGCGATCTCACGTACTCCCTTGTCGGACAGCACCGTGCGGGAGGCCTCTACGAGGTTGGTCTCCAGGCTGGTGATGGTGTCGGTGCCGGTCCAGTCGTCGACGTAGCCGAGCAGACCGATGAGGCTGAGCAGCAGCGGAGGCACGGACAGCAACGTGAAGAAAGCGGCTTCAGCGGCGAGTCCGAGGATGCGGTACTCGATGCAGGAATTGACGGTGTCCTTCAACAGCAGCCAGGCGGTCCGCCGCTTGGAGACGTTCCGGTAAAGGGCACGCGCCCGGTGGAGACGCCCGGCGGGGCTCCCGGGTTGCTCGGGTGAGTGACTTGCTGGCTGCACGCCCTAAAGGTATCCGCCGTTCGGGGTCGCACTCACCTCCGGCGAGGCAGCTTCACCGGGTCGGGGAACGCGGCGCGGGCTTCGGACGGCCATGACCGCCGTACCCGGGGGTAGGTTCGGGCTATGGCAGGCAGCACGCACACCGTGACCAACCAGCCCCCGCCCCTGACCGGGTACGACGTGTACGGCACCGACCAGGCGTTGGTGGAGGCCGTGGAACGGCACCTCGATCCGGGGCTGCTCGACGAGGCGCGCGCCGAATTGTCGGCGCTCGGGCGGGCGGCCGGATCCGCGCAGGTGCAGGAGTGGGCGGTGCAGGCCGACGAGCACCCGCCGAAACTGCGCACCCATGACCGTCACGGCCATCGCATCGACGAGGTCGACTTCCATCCGGCCTGGCACCGGCTGCTCGGCAAGGGCGTCGGGGCCCAGCTGACGGCGGCCTGGGGGCGACCGGGAGGGCATGTGCGGCGGGCGGCCGGGTTCCTGGTGTGGACGCAGGTCGACGCGGGCAACTGCTGTCCGCTGTCGATGACCCACGCCGCGGTGCCGGCGCTGCGCGCCGACCCGGAGCTGGCCGCCGAGTGGGAGCCGCGGCTGACGTCCACGATCTACGACCGTGAGCTGCGGCCCGCCCGCCTGAAGGCCGGCGCGCTGTTCGGGATGGGGATGACGGAGAAACAGGGCGGCAGCGACGTCCGGGCGAACACGACGGTCGCCGCTCCGCTCACCGAGGACGGGACGTACGAGCTGACCGGGCACAAATGGTTCTGTTCGGCTCCGATGTCGGACGGGTTCCTGGTGCTGGCCCAGGTGCCCTCCTCGCGGGGCGCGGGCGGACTCACGTGTTTCCTGGTTCCGCGAGTTCTCGAAGACGGTACCCGTAACGTTTTCCGTCTCCAGCGGCTCAAGGACAAGCTGGGGAACCGGTCCAACGCCTCCAGCGAGGTCGAGTTCGAGGGGACGTGGGCGCGCCGGGTCGGTGAGGAGGGTCGCGGGGTGCGCACCATCATCGACATGGTGGCGGCGACCCGGGTGGACTGCGTGCTGGGCTCGGCGGGGTTGATGCGGCAGGCGGTGGCGCAGGCGATCCACCACTGCACCTACCGTGAGGCGTTCGGCGGGAAGCTGGTCGACAAGCCGCTGATGCGCAACGTTCTGGCCGACCTCGCGCTGGAGTCGGAGGCGGCTACCGCTCTTGCGCTGCGGCTGGCCGCGGCCTACGACGACGGTGGCGAGCAGGAGCGTGCGCTGTTGCGGATCGCGGTTCCGGCGGCCAAGTACTGGGTGACCAAGCGCTGCGCGCCGGTGACCGTCGAGGCGTCGGAGTGCCTGGGAGGAAACGGTTACGTCGAGGAGTCGGGGATGCCCCGGCTGGTACGCGAGTCGCCGCTGAACTCGGTCTGGGAGGGGGCGGGCAACGTCCAGGCGCTGGATGTGCTGCGGGCCCTGCAACGTGAGCCGCAGGCGCTGAACGCCTATCTGCAGGAGGTGGGCCGGGCGCGCGGGGCCGATCACCGCTTGGACGGCGCGATCAAGGGTCTGCTGACGGACCTGGCCGATCTGGACGGCGCCGAGGGGCGGGCCCGGCGACTGGCGGAGCGGTTCGCACTGGTGCTCCAGGGTGCGCTGCTCGTACGATTCGGGCCGCCTGAGGTGGCCGACGCGTTCTGCGCCTCGCGCCTGGGCGGGGACGGCGGCGCGGCCTTCGGGACGCTGCCGCACAGTCTGGACCTGGCGTCCGTCGTCGAACGGTCCGCGCCTCGGTCCTGACAGCGCCGACCTGCGAAGCACCGGAGAAAGTCGCGGAAATTCGAGGGAAACAGGAAGCGGGGGTGGTGCTGCGCCGACACGGCACCACCCCCGCCGCAATGGCCCTGCGAGGCCAGAATCGCCGCTCGGGACGGCGTGGCTCAAGTTTCAAACAGTCTGTGGACGTCCACCAGGGTTGCAGGGGGTTGCAACTTGTCAGTGGTTGTGACCGGAGTGTGCCCCTCCGGCACGCGTGGACGGCAAGATGGTGGGCTTCAGTAAGACCGGAAACAGTCGGCGCAGGAGCTTGACATCCGGTCGACGGCCTGTGTGTACCCGGGAGGCCCAGTGGTGATGCCACCGATGAACGTGCCGCAGCTCGCGGCCGTCGACGCCGCACGGGCGGCACGGGTGCTCAACGAGGTGCGCGACGCCCGGCTCGCCGGTCAGCGGGCGCGTGTGGCGCCGCGCCCGGTGATCGAGCAGTCCTGGGAGCGCATGCTGCGCAGCGGCGTCGATCCGGAACACGGTTTCAGATCCGGCCTGCTCAGCTCCGACGAGGTGCGGCGACGACGCGAGGAGTCGCCGTTGCGAGAGGTGCTTCCGGTGCTGCGCGAGGGGCTGCTGTCGGTCGCGGACGTGGCCCACCACATCATGGTCGTCGCCGACGAGGAGGGCCGGGTGCTGTGGCGGGAGGGCTGCAGCCCGGTGCTGCGCAAGGCCGACGGGCTCGGTTTTGAACTGGGCGCGGACTGGGGCGAGGCCGTGGTCGGCACCAACGGCGTGGGGACGCCGGCGGTGGTGCGCCGGCCCGTGCAGGTGTTCGCAGCCGAGCACTTCGTGCGCTCGCACGCGGCCTGGACCTGTGCGGGCGCCCCGATCACCGACCCGCGCAACGGCCGGCTGCTGGGTGTCGTCGACGTCAGCGGGCCACTGGAGACGATGCACCCGGCCACCCTCGCCTGGGTCGACTCGGTGGCGAAGCTCGCCGAGGCCGGGCTGCGCGAGAAGCATCTGGGGGCGCTGGAGCGGCTGCGTGCGGTGGCGGCTCCGGTGCTGGCCCGTCTCGGCGGCCGGGCGGCGGCGGTGGACGCGGACGGCTGGACGGCGGCGGTGACGGGAATGCCGTACGCGCGCCGGATCGCGCTGCCCAAGTCGCCGTCGCCGGGCCGTCGATGGCTGCCGGCGTTCGGGGTGTGCTCGATCGAGCCGCTGGCCGGCGGGTGGTTGGTGCGGTCGGTGGACGAGGCCGCCGAGCCGCTGCCACGCGACGCGACCCGGATCGTGCTGGACGTGACCCGGGCCCGGCGCTGGTCGGTGACCGTGTCGGGGAACGCAGGCTCGTGGTCCCACGAACTCAGCCCCCGCCATGCCGAGTTGCTGTACCTGCTGGCCGCGCAACACGGTGGCCGCAGCGCGGCGGAACTCGCCGAGGACATGTTCGGCGACCCGGCCCGGACGGTGACGGTGCGGGCGGAGATGTCCCGGGTGCGACGATATCTGGGAGGGTTACTGGAACACCGGCCGTATCGTTTCTGCGAGGGTGCCGAGGTCGAGGTGCTGCTACCGGCCGACCCACAGGGCCTGCTGCCCCATTCGACCGCGCCCGCAGTGGTGGAACACCGGATGTCGCCGCCGCAGCGGTGATGACGCGTAGGCGCTCTTCCGGTGGCGTCTTCCGCATATTTGCGCAGTCTTCGTCCTCTGCGGTGGCCGACTGCCGTAGCATCCCTCTACGGGTCACCCCACCTGCTCCTCGGTCAACGTACGGATCATCAGGCGCAGTTGGCCCGCCTCGGGAGGACGAATGAGACATCGCGGCCGACACCGCCGGCGTAGGCGAGGCAGGGCACTGCGGGCGTTTCTGTCCGGAACGGCCCTCGCGCTGACCGCTGCCGCCACCATGATCAGCGCCTCCCAGGCGACGGTCACCCACGACGGCCCTGGACGTCTGAAACCGATTGCTACGTCCGCCGAGACCGGAAAGCTGCAGCTGAGGGAAGACCTGGTTCCGCGGACCGTTCTCGACCGGCTCGCCGCCGGAATGGGCAGGCCGGTCGGCGTCAGCGCCGTCCTGGAGGAGGCCGACCGGACCCTGCGGGACGCGATCGACTGCTCGGCCGCCGAGCGCGGGGCGCTGCCGGTCTCCCCCTCGGCCACGCGTGCGTACTGCTGGAACACGGACGACACCCAGGGGTGGCGGCCGGGCGCGGTCACCACGTCGGGAGACGCGGACGACGACGGCGTCTGGGGTGCGAACCGGGTGATCCTCTCGGGCTGGTCGCGCGACGGCGGCGCACCGGCCGACCACGGGCTGGCCCGGGTCGGCTTCGTGAACGCGGGCGACCTGAACCACCCCTCCTACACGTGGGCTCTGCTCGCCGTCCCGGTCGACGGCGGGCGGGACTACCGGGGGCTTATCTCCCATGTCTCAGGGATGGTCTGGTACCAGGACAAGTTGCTGGTCACCGCCGACGACGGGGATCGGGCCGCGCTCTACGTCTACGACATGAACCGCGTCCAGCGCGCCACGGTCGCCGGGGACGCGGTCGGCCGGGTGCCGGGCGGCTGGTCAGCACACGGTTACCGCTTCGTACTGCCGGCCGTCGGTTCCTACGAGGTGAGCGGCGGCTCCGACGCGCCGCGTCCTGCAACCGTTTCTCTGGACCGCAGCACCGCGCCGGACAGCCTCGTGGCCGGTGAATGGACCCTCGACGACGGCGACCGGGGAGCGCGTCTGTGGCGTTACCCCTTCAGCGCCGCCCCCGGGCACGCGGGGCTGCTCGCGACGGACGCCGCCGGGCGGGTCCACGCCTCTCAGGCGTACGAGACGAAGCTGACCGAAGTGCGGGGCGTGCTGTCCTACCGGGAGCAGTGGTACGTGACCCGCGCCGCCGGTCCGCGCGACCGGCACGGAACGCTGTGGCGGCAGAACACGGATGCCGACAGGGCGGACGACAGGGCGAGCGGTTCCGGCGCCGCCGTGTGCGGTGCGGCGGAAACGCACGACTGCTGGAGCCCGCAGACGGAATCCCTTTCCTACTGGGAGGCGACGGGCGAGGTCTGGACCCAGTCGGGCCGGGCGCTCTTCGCGCTTCCGCTGGCCTCGATCGACAGAACGACGGAGTAGGTGGTTCCCTGACGGGCATGGCCAACATCCCCGTGACCACCTGGTCCCTGGAGCAGACGGACGCGACCGACCTCCTCCCGGCCGTCGCGCCCGAGGGCGACGTCCGGATCGTCCGCTCCGAGGTCCCCTCCCCCGAGTTCAGCCGTTTCCTGTACGCGTCCGTCGGCGGGGACATCCGCTGGATCGACCGGCTTCGCTGGACGTACGCACAGTGGCAGGAGCACCTGATGCGACCGGGGGTGGAGACCTGGGTCGCCTATGACCGGGGCACACCGGCGGGGTACGTCGAGCTGGAGCCGCAGGACTACGGAAACGTAGAGATCGTTTACTTCGGCCTGCTCCCGGCGTTCCGCGGGCGGCGGATCGGCGGTCGCCTGCTGTCGTACGGCGCCGCTCGGGCCTGGGACCTCGCCGAGCGCTGGCCCGGGCTGCCGCAGACCAAGCGGGTGTGGCTGCACACCTGCAGCCTGGACGGCGAGCACGCGATGGACAACTATCAGCGGCGCGGTTTCAAGCTGTTCGACACCAGGGTCGAAGAGCAGGCCGAGGTGCCCGCACCGGGCCCGTGGCCAGGGGCGTTCCCCGCCTGACCTACTGTTCTCCCCTGTTCTCCTACCTTTTCTGACCTGCGCAGACAAGGGGACGCGCAACTCATGTGATCGAGGACACTCCCGTCTCGCACAGTGAGACTAGGGTGTCCGCATCGCGGACGAAGCTGGACTGTGTCCAGATTGCCGTGACACGCTTTCGTCATGTCCGGAACTGGAATTGCCTTGGTGAGTCGGCGGCACGTCGACCTCGGCCGCATGTCCAGCGCCATCTGTCCGGCGAGCTGACGAGCCGCAGCACCGCCGACGTCTCCGCAAGAGCCTTCCGCCTGCGCAATGATGCGCACGCTATTCCCATGCGCCCGTACGCGCAGGTCAGAGCCGCTTCCCGCCTGTCCCGAAGGACGTATCATCCATGGCCGCCACCCCGCAGAACCCTGCCGCCGCGACTCCCCGCCGCAAGGTGAGCCGTCACCGCGGCGAGGGCCAGTGGGCCGCGGGTCACTTCACCCCGCTCAACGGAAACGAACAGTTCAAAAAGGACGACGACGGTCTCAACGTGCGGACACGCATTGAGACGATCTACTCCAAGCGGGGCTTCGACTCGATCGACCCCAGTGACCTGCGCGGCCGGATGCGCTGGTGGGGCCTGTACACCCAGCGCAAGCCCGGGATCGACGGCGGCAAGACCGCGATCCTGGAGCCGGAGGAGCTCGACGACAGGTTCTTCATGCTGCGTGTCCGCATCGACGGAGGGCGGCTGACCACCGAGCAACTGCGCGTGATCGGCGAGATCTCGCAGGAGTTCGCCCGCGGGACGGCCGACATCACCGACCGGCAGAACGTCCAGTACCACTGGATCCGCATCGAGGACGTGCCGGAGATCTGGAACCGCCTGGAGGCGGTCGGTCTGTCCACCACCGAGGCCTGCGGTGACACGCCCCGCACCATCCTCGGCTCACCCGTCGCCGGCATCGCCGAGGACGAGATCATCGACGGCACGCCGGCCGTCGAGGAGATCCACCGCCGCATCGTCGGCAACCCGGCCTTCTCGAACCTGCCCCGCAAGTTCAAGACCGCGGTTTCCGGCTCACCGCTGCTGGACGTGGCGCACGAGATCAACGACGTCGCGTTCGTCGGGGTGCACCACCCCGAGCACGGCCCCGGCTTCGACCTCTGGGTGGGCGGCGGCCTGTCCACGAACCCGAAGATCGGCGTACGGCTCGGCGCCTGGGTCCCGGTGGACGAGGTGGCGGACGTCCATGAGGGCGTCGTCTCGATCTTCCGTGACTACGGTTACCGGCGGCTGCGCAACCGTGCCCGTCTGAAGTTCCTGGTGGCCGACTGGGGCCCGGAGAAGTTCCGGCAGGTGCTGGAGGACGAGTACCTCGAGCGCAAGCTGCTCGACGGCCCCGCCCCGGACCAGCCTGTCGAACGGTGGCGCGACCACGTCGGCGTGCACCGTCAGAAGGACGGCCGTTTCTACATCGGTTTCGCACCGCGCGTGGGCCGGGTGGACGGCGCCACCCTGACGAAGATCGCCGAGCTCGCCGAGGCGCACGGCTCGGGCCGGGTGCGCACCACCGTCGAGCAGAAGATGATCGTCCTCGACATCGAGGAGGCGCAGGTCGAGTCGCTGGTCGAGGCGCTGGAGGCGTTGGATCTCACCGCCCGGCCCTCCACTTTCCGGCGCGGCACCATGGCCTGCACCGGTATCGAGTACTGCAAGCTCGCCATCGTCGAGACCAAGCAGCGCGGTTCTCAGTTGATCGACGAACTGGAGCGCCGCCTCCCGGAGTTCGACGAGCCGCTCACCATCAACATCAACGGCTGCCCGAACGCCTGCGCCCGCATCCAGGTCGCGGACATCGGCCTCAAGGGCCAGCTGGTGCTGGACGACCAGGGCCGACAGGTCGAGGGCTACCAGGTGCACCTGGGCGGCGCACTCGGACTGGAAGCCGGCTTCGGCCGCAAGGTCCGGGGACTGAAGGTCACTTCGGACGAGCTGCCGGACTACGTGGAACGTGTGCTGAAGCGGTTCAAGGACGAGCGCGAAGACGGCGAGCGCTTCGCCGCCTGGGCTTCGCGGGCCAGCGAGGAGGCCCTCTCATGAGCGAGCGGGCGGCCCCCTTCTACTGCCCCTACTGCGGCGACGAGGACCTCCGGCCGAGTGAAGCCCTGGAGGGCGGTCACGGCGCCTGGGAATGCGCGGCATGCAACCGCGCATTCCAGCTGAAGTTCCTCGGGCTGCTCGCCCGGGGCGTTCAGCGCACGGACACGGGAGGGGACCGGATATGACGACCACTCAGGAAAACCGGACGACCGACGAGTTGAAGGCGCTGGCCGAGCAGGCCGGCCGCGATCTGGAGGAAGCCTCCGCCCTGGAGATCCTCCAGTGGGCGGTGGACACCTTCGGCACGCAGTTCTGCGTGACGTCCTCGATGGAGGACGCCGTGGTGGCGCACCTGGCGTCCCGAGTCCTCAAGGGCGTGGACGTCGTCTTTCTCGACACCGGTTACCACTTCCCCGAGACCATCGGCACCCGGGACGCGGTGGAAGCCGTGATGGACGTCAACGTCATCACGCTCACCCCACGCCAGACGGTCGCCGAGCAGGACGCCGAGTACGGGCCCAAACTGCACGACCGCGATCCCGACCTGTGCTGCAAGCTGCGCAAGGTGCAGCCGCTCGAGCAGGGGCTCAGGGGCTACCGGGCCTGGGCCACCGGGCTGCGCCGCGACGAGTCGCCGACCCGGGCGAACACGCCGGTCGTTGGCTGGGACGAGAAGCGGCAGAAGGTCAAGGTCTCTCCGATCGCCCGCTGGACCCAGGACGACGTGGACGCCTACGTCACCGAGCACGGCGTGCTGACCAACCCCCTGCTGATGGACGGTTACGCGTCGGTCGGATGCGCCCCCTGCACCCGTCGGGTCCTGGAGGGCGAGGACGCGCGCGCCGGACGCTGGGCGGGACGGTCCAAGACCGAGTGCGGGCTGCACGGCTGACCGCCATGACCGCCGACTCCCCGAACACCCCCAAGCCCACCCCCACTTCTACGAACCGGGAGAACCACGTGACGACCGGAGCCACCGTCTGGCTCACGGGTCTGCCGAGCGCCGGCAAGACCACCATCGCGTTCGAGCTGGCCGGCCGGCTGCGCGAGGAGGGCCACCTCGTCGAGGTGCTCGACGGCGACGAGATCCGCGAGTTCATCTCCGCGGGCCTCGGTTTCAGCCGCGAGGACCGGCACGTCAATGTGCAGCGCATCGGTTTCCTGGCCGAGCTGCTCGCCCGCAACGGCGTGAAAACGCTTGTGCCGGTGATCGCACCGTACGCCGACAGCCGCGAGGCGGTGCGCAAGCGGCACCAGGAGAGTGGAACCGCTTACCTGGAGGTGCACGTGGCCACCCCCGTCGAGGTGTGCTCGGTGCGTGACGTGAAGGGCCTGTACGCCAAACAGGCGGCAGGCGAGCTCACCGGCCTCACCGGGGTCGACGACCCGTACGAGGCGCCCGAGACGCCCGACCTGCGGATCGACTCCCAGGAGCAGAGCGTGCAGGAGTCCGCGGCGTCGGTGTACGCCCTGCTCAGCGAGAGGGGACTGGCATGACGACGACCGTCGCCCAGACCGAGGAGGGCACGGTCAGCCCGTACGCCCTGAGCCACCTGGACTCGCTGGAGTCCGAGGCGGTGCACATCTTCCGCGAGGTGGCGGGCGAGTTCGAGCGGCCGGTGATCCTGTTCTCCGGTGGCAAGGACTCCATCGTCATGCTGCATCTCGCGCTCAAGGCGTTCGCGCCGGCCACGGTCCCCTTCTCGCTGCTGCACGTCGACACCGGGCACAACTTCCCCGAGGTGCTGGAGTACCGCGACCGCGTGGTGGCCGAGCACGGCCTGCGGCTGCACGTGGCCTCCGTGCAGGACTACATCGACCGCGGCGCGCTGAAGGAACGTCCCGACGGGACGCGTAACCCGTTGCAGACGCTTCCGCTGACGGAGAAGATCCAGTCGGAGAAGTTCGACGCTGTCTTCGGCGGCGGACGTCGTGACGAGGAGAAGGCCCGCGCCAAGGAGCGCGTGTTCTCCCTGCGGGACGAGTTCTCGCAGTGGGACCCGCGCCGCCAGCGGCCCGAGCTGTGGAACCTGTACAACGGCCGACACGCGCCCGGCGAGCACGTTCGCGTCTTCCCGCTCTCCAACTGGACCGAGCTGGACGTCTGGCAGTACATCGCCCGCGAGGGCATCGAGCTCCCGGAGATCTACTTCGCGCACGAGCGGGACGTGTTCCAGCGCAGCGGCATGTGGCTGACCGCAGGGGAGTGGGGCGGCCCGAAGGACGGTGAAACGGTCGAAAAGCGTCTCGTAAGGTACCGGACCGTCGGCGACATGTCGTGCACCGGCGCCGTCGACTCCGACGCCGTGACGCTGGACGACGTCATCGCCGAGATCGCCGCTTCCCGGCTGACCGAGCGGGGCGCGACGCGCGCCGACGACAAGCTCTCCGAAGCCGCGATGGAAGACCGCAAGCGCGAGGGGTACTTCTAAGCATGAGCACCATCACCGCCGAGGCACTCTCGGAAACGACCCTGCTGCGGTTCGCCACCGCCGGCTCCGTCGACGACGGCAAGTCCACCCTGGTGGGCCGGCTGCTCCACGACTCCAAGTCGATCCTCACCGACCAGCTCGAGGCCGTGGAGCGCGCCTCGGCCGGCCGCGGCCAGGACGCCCCCGACCTGGCTCTCCTCACCGACGGCCTGCGCGCCGAACGCGAGCAGGGCATCACCATCGACGTGGCCTACCGCTACTTCGCCACTCCGCGGCGCCGGTTCATCCTCGCCGACACGCCCGGCCACGTGCAGTACACCCGCAACATGGTGACCGGCGCCTCCACGGCCGAGCTGACGGTGATCCTGGTCGACGCCCGCAACGGCGTCGTGGAACAGACGCGTCGGCACGCGGCCATCGCGGCCCTGCTCCGGGTCCCGCACGTGGTGCTCGCCGTCAACAAGATGGACCTGGTCGAGTACCGCGAAACCGTTTTCGCAGCGATTGCCGAGGAGTTCACGGCGTACGCGAGCGAGCTGGGCGTACCCGAGGTCACCGCCATCCCGATCTCGGCGCTCGCCGGGGACAACGTGGTGGATCCGTCGGCGAACATGGACTGGTACGGCGGCCCGACCTTCCTGGAACACCTGGAAACGGTTCCGGTAAGCCATGATCTGGCGCACTGCCACGCCCGCCTCCCCGTGCAGTACGTGATCCGGCCGCAGACCGCCGAGCACCCGGACTACCGGGGATACGCCGGTCAGATCGCCGCGGGGACGTTCCGGGTGGGCGAGGCGGTCACCGTACTGCCGTCCGGCCGCACCTCGACGATCTCCGGCATCGACCTGCTGGGCGAGCCCGTCGACGCCGCGTGGACGACCCAGTCGGTGACCGTGCTGCTCGCGGACGACATCGACGTCTCGCGCGGCGACCTGATCGTGCCCACCAAGGACGCGCCGGCCACCACGCAGGACGTCGAGGCGACCGTGTGCCACGTCGCCGACCAGCCGCTGACGGTCGGACACCGCGTGCTGATCAAGCACGGCACCCGCACGGTCAAGGCGATTGTCAAGGACATCCCGTCCCGTCTCACGCTCGACGACCTGTCCCTGCACCCGCACCCGGGACAGCTCGTCGCCAACGACATCGGCCGGGTGAAGATCCGAACCGCGGAGCCGCTGCCGGTGGACTCCTACGCCGACTCCCGCCGCACGGGCTCGTTCATCCTGATCGACCCGTCCGACGGCACCACGCTCACCGCGGGCATGGTCGGCGAGTCGTTCGCCGCGCCCGAGCCGGTCAAGGACCCGGCCGACGAAGACGGTTGGGACTTCTGAACCATGAACTCAACCGATTTCTACTCGACGTTCGCGAAGGAAGGCGGCCGTGTCGGCAGCGGCGCCCTCGGCAGCGGGCAGGGCGGAGTGGGCCGATGTGCGCTCTGACGTACGCGCACTGCCTGCGCGCCCCGTCCCCCCACCCTTCCCCCCATGCTCCACTTCGCTCGCAGGCGAGGGGACCCGCACCCCGGAAGCGACGAAGACCCTATGCCGATTTCCCGGCCACGACCTGAAAGACCGTGACCGCCGGGCCAACGAGAGGAACCCCTCCCGTGCCTGCCATCCGCTCTGCTTCTCTTCGCCGCGCCGTCGCGGCCGCGGCGGCCCTTCCCCTGCTCACCCTCGCCGCCTGCGGCTACGGGTCCGATGCCAAGCAGGACAACACCAACGAGAAGGTCGCCGCCGGCTCGAAGAAGATCGACGGGCTCGACACCGTCAAGATCGGCTACTTCGGCAACCTCACCCACGGGACCGCGCTGGTCGGCCGTGACCAGGGCATCTTCCAGAAGGCGCTGGGCGCCACCAAAGCGTCGTACGCGACCTTCAACGCGGGTCCATCCGAGATCGAGGCGCTGAACGCCGGTTCCATCGACATCGGCTGGATCGGCCCGTCCCCGTCGATCAACGGTTACACCAAGTCCGGCGGCAAGAGCCTGCGCATCATCGGCGGTTCGGCGTCCGGCGGCGTGAAGCTCGTCGTCAACCCGGACAAGATCAAGTCCGTCAAGGACGTCAAGGGCAAGAAGATCGCCACCCCCCAGCTCGGAAACACACAGGACGTCGCGTTTCTGAACTGGATCTCCGAGCAGGGCTGGAAGGTCGACGCCCAGAGCGGCAAGGGTGACGTCACGGTCGTCCGCAGCGACAACAAGGTGACGCCCGACGCCTTCAAGGCCGGCTCGCTCGACGGCGCCTGGGTGCCGGAGCCGACCGCGTCGAAGCTGGTCGCCGAGGGCGGCAAGGTGCTCCTCGACGAGGCGTCGCTGTGGCCCGACAAGAAGTTCGTGATCACGAACATCATCGTGTCGCAGAAGTTCCTCACGGCGCACCCGAAGGTCGTCGAGGCCGTGCTGAAGGGCTCGGTCGAGACCAACAAGTGGATCAACGCCAACCCGGCGAAGGCGAAGGCCTCCGCGAACAGGCAACTGGAGGCCGACTCCGGCAAGGCGTTGCCGACGAAGGTCCTGGACCCGGCTTGGACGTCGATCCAGTTCATCAACGACCCACTGGCCTCCACGCTCAACACCGAGGCGGAGCACGCGGTCAAGGCGGGCCTGCTGAAGCAGCCCGAACTCAAGGGCATCTACGACCTGTCGATCCTGAACAAGGTCCTCAAGGCCGAGGGCGAGCCCGCGGTCGAAGACGCCGGTCTCGGCGTCAGCTGATCGAATCCGATGAGTTCCCAGGAGGTGACGACCATGGCCACGACCCTCGCCGAGGCCGCCGAGACCGCTGAATCGGTGGAGTACGCGGCACGCCTCGAGCACGTCTCGAAGTCCTTCGCGGGACCGGGCGGGCAGCAGCTCGTCCTGGACGACATCACCCTCGATGTCGCTCCCGGCGAGTTCGTCACCCTCCTGGGGGCCTCGGGCTGCGGGAAGTCCACGCTGCTGAACCTGGTGGCGGGGCTCGACGAGCCCACCGCCGGCACCATCACCACGGACGGCCGCGCGGCGCTGATGTTCCAGGAGCACGCTCTCTTCCCGTGGCTGACCGCCGGCAAGAACATCGAACTCGCCTTGAAGCTGAGGGGGGTCGCGAAGCCCGACCGGCGCGGCAAGGCCGAGGAGCTGCTTGAACTGGTCCGCTTGAAGGGCGCGTACGGAAAGCGTGTTCACGAGCTTTCCGGCGGTATGCGACAGCGCGTGGCGATGGCCCGCGCACTGGCGCAGGAGAGCCAACTGTTGCTGATGGACGAGCCGTTCGCGGCGCTGGACGCCATCACACGGGACGTTCTGCACGACGAGCTGACCCGGATCTGGGAGGAGACGGGACTGTCCGTCCTGTTCGTCACGCACAACGTTCGCGAGGCGGTCCGGCTCGCGCAGCGCGTCGTCCTGCTGTCCTCCCGCCCCGGGCGGGTGGCACGCGAGTGGACGGTCGACATCCCGCAGCCGCGCCGGATCGAGGACGCCCCCGTGGCGGAACTGTCCATCGAGATCACCGAAGTCCTGCGTGGGGAGATCCGCCGTCATGGCCAGCACTGAGACGAAGACGACGGCGGCCACGAAGCCGGCCTCCACCACGCTGGCCGGTGTGGAGGCGGGTCTCGACGCGCTGGACGTGGTGACGCCCGCCGGCCGCGTCTCCTTCCGGCGGACGTTCGTCGACAAGATCCTGCCGCCGATCATCGCGACCGCGCTGCTGCTGGTCGTCTGGCAGATCACCTTCAAGGTGGTCGACGACCCGACGAAACTGGTCTCTCCGCTGGACGTGTGGGCCACGCTGCGGGACGCCTGGCTCCAGGGCGAGCTGCTCGGCTACATCTGGACCAGCGTCTCGCGCGGCCTGCTCGGCTTCCTCTTCGCCCTGGCGATCGGCACCCCGCTGGGGCTGCTGGTGGCACGGGTGAAGTTCGTACGGGCGGCGATCGGACCGATCCTGTCGGGTCTGCAGTCACTGCCGTCCGTGGCGTGGGTGCCGCCTGCCGTGCTGTGGCTGGGTCTGAACAACTCGATGATGTACGCGGTGATCCTGCTCGGCGCGGTGCCGTCCATCGCCAACGGGCTGGTGTCGGGGGTCGACCAGGTGCCGCCGCTGTTCCTGCGCGCCGGACGCACCATGGGCGCGACGGGGCTTCGGGGAACCGTTTACATCACGTTGCCGGCCGCGCTGCCGGGATACGTGGCGGGACTGAAGCAGGGCTGGGCGTTCTCGTGGCGGTCGCTGATGGCGGCGGAGATCATCGCGTCCTTCCCCGACCTCGGCGTGGGCCTCGGTCAGTTGCTGGAGAACGGACGCAACGCGAGTGACATGTCGATGGTGTTCGAGGCGATCCTGCTCATCCTGTTCGTCGGCATCGCCATCGACCTGCTGATCTTCAGCCCGCTGGAGCGATGGGTGCTGCGCAGCCGCGGTCTGCTGGTGAAGAGCTGACGCCCCATGTCCAGGAAACCGGTTCTCCCCGTCCTCGTGGTGATCGCCCACGGCAGCCGTGATCCACGGCATGCGGCGACCGTCGACGCCCTCGTGCGGTGTGTACGGTCGCTGCGGCCGGGGCTGCGTGTGGAAACCGGTTTCCTCGATTTCAACGTCCCGTCCGTGCACGGGGTGCTGGAGTCGCTCGCCGCGGAGGGCGTGCGTGAAGTGGTGGCTCTGCCGTTGCTGCTGACCCGCGCCTTCCACGCGAAGGCCGACATCCCGGCGGTGCTGCGGGACGCGCCCTCGCAGCTGGGGATTCGACAGGCCGAAGTGCTCGGCCCGTCCCCCCTGTTGCTAACCGCCCTGGAACGGCGGTTGTACGAAGCGGGTTTGACGCCCGCCGACAAGTCCTCGACCGGGGTCGTCCTGGCCTCGGCGGGGTCCACGGACCCGGAGGCGATCGCAGTGATCGCAGAAATCGCGCGGGAGTGGCGGCGCACCGGTTGGTGTGCCGTGCGGCCTGCGTTCGCCTCCGCATCTCTTCCGCGCACCGAGGACGCGGTCCGCGAACTGCGGGCTCTCGGCTGCTCCCGGGTCGCCGTCGCACCGTACGTCCTGGCCCCTGGCTTCCTGCCGGACCGCATCGCGCGGGGCGCGGCCGAGGCGGACGTCCTGGCCGACGTGCTCGGCCCGGCGCCGGAGGTGGCGCGGGTGTTGCTGCGGCGCTACGACTCGGCGCGTAGGCCCTTGCTCGCGGCCGTCGGAGCCTGACCGCCGAGGACGCGCACAGCGACGGCTGCCGACGAACGGGGTGGTGGACACCGAGGGCGGCGGCCGACGGGCTCACGGCAGGCGACGGGCTGGCGGCAAGCGGCGGGCTCACGGCAGGCGGCGGGCTCACGGCAGGCGGCGGATGGCCGGGCACGCGGCGGATGGCCGGCAGGGCCGACGGCTTGGTGCGGCGCCGAGGCGGGTGCGGGGGTACCGGCTTCGACGGCGGCGGGAGCAGCGCGCAACGGCCCGGAAGCGGTTACCGCTCCCACCTCTCCTGACCTCCAGAAACCCGTTGGTTTCTGTGCAAGCGGATCGACCTCAGTCGGCCTGAACCGCCCCGACGGCGGCGTCCGCCAGGCGGATGAGCTCGGGCAGCGGCAGGGATCCCGGTGCCTTCCGCTCCCGGGCGAACTCGTTCGCAAGCCGTTGCAGCAATTCGTTCAGCGGGGTCGGCACTCCGTGCAGGCGGCCGAGGAGCGCGATCTCACCGTTGAGGTAGTCGGCCTCGATGCTGCCCGCGCCGCGGCTGAGGGACTGCCAGGAGGAGCCGCCGCCACGCGGGGCGCCGTCGAGGGGGACGAGGGTGACCTTGTCGCCGCGGGCTGCCCGCTGTTCCTCCGTGCCCGTGTACGCGATGCCGGCCGCGTCGAGGACGGCCGCGCCCTCCGCCCGTATCCGGTCGAACAGCGCCTCGGCGGACGGGTCGGCGACCGTTCCGCTCACCGCTTCGAGGGCGTTGCCGAGGTTGGACAGCAGCTTGGCGTGCTGCCAGCGCGCGACGTCCGGTACGACCGGCGCTTCGAAGTGTGCCTTCTCCAGGTCGGCGGCGATGCGGCGAGCGGTGTCGTCAACGCCGTGCGGGTAGCGGCCGAGGTGAAGGATGCCGGTGAGCGGGGTGCCGGCGGCGGAGACGACGCCGGGTTCCGTATGGGTCGAGGGCAGCCAGACGCAGACGGCGTAGACGTGCCGGAAGCGGCGCAGGGCCAGCCGGGGGCTCTCCACTCCGTTCTGGGCACAGACCAGCGGGAGTCGTTCGGCCGCCGTGCCGCCGCCTGCGACCGGGGCCGGGCCCCAGGCCTGGAGCGCCGCCTCGCTGTCCTGGGTCTTGACGGCGAGGACGAGAACGTCGTCGGCTCGCAGGGCGCCGAGTTCGTCCGGTCCGCTGACCACGGGCAGCCGGTGCGTCAGTTCGCCTTCCGGGACCCTGAGTCGTAGTCCGGCCTCGGCGAGCGCCGTCCGGTGCGCGCCGCGCGCGACCAGGACGACTTCCTGCCCGGCCTCCGCGAGCCGCCCGCCGACCGTTCCGCCGATCGCCCCTGCCCCGATGATGATGTAGCGCATGGGACGAGCCTCGCACAGCCCGGCCGCCCCAGGCGATGTGGTTCAGGGCACGGATCGCCCCCTTGCGCGGGGGCATGTATGCGTCCACGACGGCGGGAATCGACGCCTCAGCACCGTAACGGAGTGGAACCGCTTCCCCAGGGAGAGCTGAGGGATCGGGTGGTTGGCCGGCTCCGGAACCCGCTGCCTCCCATCCCCGCGGATCCCAGCCGGGACGGCGACGATCCCCTCCCCTCACCGGGGGCCCCGCGTGCGGAGCCCGCACCGAGTGCCCCGCACGCGGAGACAGCCGGACACCCAGGCCCCCGTGCCCCCGTGCCCCGACACCTGAGGCGGCTCACCGTCCCGCGTCGGTCAGGCCTGCGTCATCTCCACCAGTTTGACGACGGTGTTCCAGTTCCGGGTCGTGGCGATGAGGCCCTTGTTCAGGCGGGGCTTGGCCAGTTGTTCGGCGAGTTTGGAACGGCCCAGTCCGTCGGGGGCGTACAGGTACAGGGCACGGTCGCCGAGCCGGAACTCCTCGGGGAGGTATGCGGCGCGGTCGATGCCGGCGTAGCGCTCCTCGTCGAGAGGGGCGGAGCAGTAGGTGACGTGGAGCTGCTTGGCCGTCAGCTCGGACGCTGGAAACGGGCAAGCCTCAGTAACCGATTTCAGATACGCGTGGTCGCGGACGATCACGTCGACGGCGAAGCCGAACCGCTTCTCGATCGCCGCCGTGAGGTCGGCCGCGAGGCTCTCCTCGTCGCCGTGCGCGCTGGAGAACACGGCCTGGCCGCTCTGCAGGTAGGTACGCACGTCGCCGTGTCCGAGCGCCTCCAGCAGAGTGCGCAGTTCGGCCATCGGGACCTTTCTGCTGCCGCCCACGTTGATGCCTCGCAGCAGGGCCGCGTACGTCGTCGTCATCCGCCCACCATAGGTGGCCGTCGTGCCCCGTGGGGGTGGGCACGACGGCCACGGTCAGGGTGGGGAACCGGAAGCAAACTCTGGCCGATCGACGGTGCACGGATCAACACTTGGCGCGCTTCTCCACAGGTCTGCGACTTCTTCAACAAACTCGCGTAATCCCCGTCCCTCGCCGCGCGGCCGGCTTCACCCTGATCGCCGCCCCCGAGACCGCCGGATAGATGTAAGGGACCGCTGTCCTCCCCAGCGGTGAGACGACGGGGTCCGACGGGAGGAGCCGTGCGCACCGCACCTCACCGGGCAGCACGAGGAGATGGCTTTATCCAGGACATACCTTCGAATCGAAAGGTGGCGGCAGGGGCCGTCACCGCATCACAAGGGGGCAGGCCCGTCATGGTGAACGGAGATATACGGGTGCGGGGCATCGCCGCGCGGGCCGGCGGCTGGAGTGCCCGGCACCGATGGGCCGCCGTGGGCATCTGGGTGCTGTTCGTCGTCCTGGCCATGGGGATCGGTTCGGCGGCGGGCACGGTCAAGCTCAGGGACAGCGACCAGCTCGGGGGCGAGACCCACACGGCGGCCAAGATCGTCGAGGACGCCGGCATCGAGGAGCCGGCCAGTGAGACCGTCCTCATCCAGTCGAAGGACGGCTCCGCCAAGGCCACGGACGCGGAGTTCAGGGCCGCCGTGACCGCGGTCGTCGCAGCCGTCGACAAGACGGGCAAGGTCACCGACGTGACCTCGCCGTACGACACGAAGACGATCTCCAAGGACGGTCACAGCGCGCTCGTGCAGTTCGACATGCGCGGCGACTCCGACACCGCGGGCGAGCGGGTCGAGCCGGTTCTCGACGCCGTCGCGGACGTTCAGAAGGAGCACTCCTCGCTGCGGATCGAGGAGATCGGCGGCGCCAGCATGAGGAAGACGTTCGACGACGCCTTCGGCGACGACTTCCAGCAGGCGGAGTACTCCGCCGTGCCGGTGGCCCTGGGCATTCTGCTGATCGCCTTCGGGGCGCTGGTGGCGGCGCTGCTGCCGGTGGCCCTCGCCATCACCGCGATCATGGCGACGATGGGCCTGATGGGCATCGTCAGTCACTTCCAGCCGATGGACGACTCCTCGAGCTCCGTGATGCTGCTGGTCGGTCTGGCCGTGGGCGTCGACTACTGCCTGTTCTACCTGCGCCGGGAGCGCGAGGAGCGGGCCGCCGGGCGTGATCCGGAAACCGCTCTGCGGATCGCCGCGGCGACCAGCGGCCGTGCCGTGATCGTCTCCGGTGTCACCGTGTGCGTGGCGATGGCGGGCATGCTGTTCACCGGGCTCGCCACGTTCCAGGCGATGGGCCTGGCCTCCCTGATGGTGGTCGCGGTCGCCATGGTCGGTTCGGTGACCGTGCTGCCCGCGCTGCTCTCGCTGCTCGGCCATCGGGTGGAGAAGGGCCGGATCCCGTTCCTGCACCCCGACAAGCGCCGCAAGAACGGCCACGGCAACCGCGCCGCCGAGGGCAGCCGGTTCTGGAGCGCCGTGCTCAGGGTCGTCCTCGCCAAGCCCGCCGTCTCGCTGGTCGTGGCGGCCGGCGCGCTGCTCGCCATCGCCGCTCCGGCGGTCGGCATGAAGACCCAGAACCTCACCCTGGACCAGGAGTTCGGCGACTCGCTGCCCATCGTGCAGACCTACAACCGGATCAACGACGCCTTCCCGGGCGGCTCCGAACCGGCCGAGGTGATCGTCAAGGCGGCCGACATCAACGCCGCCGAGGTGAAGGCGGCGCTCGCGGCGTTCAAGGAGCAGGCGGTCGCCTCGGGCGCCTCGCGCGGTCCGGTCGAGATCAAGCTGCACGACGCGCAGAACATCGCGTACGTGTACGTTCCGCTGGTCGGCGGCTCCGACCTGGACAAGGCGGGAGCGAGCCTGGACAAGCTGCGCGACGAGGTGCGGCCCGCCACGCTCGGCAAGGTCGACGGCGTCCAGGCGCCGATCACCGGACAGGTCGCCGGTTCCAAGGACTTCAACGACCAGCTCGGCGGAGCCGTCGCTCCCGTCTTCGCGTTCGTCGTGGTCTTCGCCTTCCTGCTGATGCTCCTGTCGTTCCGCTCGCTGACGATCGCGATCACGTCGATCGTGCTCAACCTGCTGTCGGTGGGCGCGGCCTACGGCATCCTGGTCGCCGTCTTCCAGCACGGCTGGGGCGCCTCTCTGGTGGGCGCCGAGGGCGTCGGCGCCATCATCACCTGGCTGCCGCTGTTCCTCTTCGTGATCCTGTTCGGCCTGTCGATGGACTACCACGTGTTCGTCGTCTCGCGGATCCGCGAGGCGCGGCTGCGGGGCCGTACGACGAACGAGGCCATCAAGCACGGTGTGGTCACGACGGCCGGCGTGGTCACCAGCGCAGCCGTCATCATGGTCGCCGTGTTCGCGATCTTCGGAACGCTGTCCATGCAGTCCATGAAGCAGATGGGCGTGGGTCTGGCGGCGGCGGTCCTGATCGACGCGACGATCATCCGGGGCGTGCTGCTGCCGGCCGTGATGGCGCTGCTCGGTGAGCGCAACTGGTACCTGCCGAAGTGGCTGCACCGGCTGCCCGACCTCACCCACGACGAGGCGCCGGAGGCGATCGCTCCGGCGGCGCGGGACGACGAGGGCGAGCGCCTGAGGGTCTGACCCTGCCGAAGTCTCATGAACAGTCTCATCGACCGAGGGCCCGTCGATCTCCCCACGGAGTCGACGGGTCCTCATTTTGGTTTGCCGGCAACGTAGTTGACGCAGTTTGTGGCCAGGTCGCAAGTCCGCCGGTTGGTCGGTCGCCGATCGTCGGCCGCCGGTAGGCGGGTCCTTCAGACCGTTGATCCGTCAGCCCGTCAGCCCGTCAGCCCGTCAGTTCGTCAGCCCGTCAGTTCGTCAGCCCGTCAGTTCGTCAGTTCGGCCTCGATGAGGTCTGCGGCGCGCCGTGTGCCGCCCTCGTCCGCCATCTCGGCCTGGATCGCCTTGAGTCGACGCGCGACCTCGGCGTCGTCGACGAGGGCCAGGGCGGCATCCCTGAGGGTCTCGGCCGTCGCCTCCGCACCAGGGATGTGCCGGGCCACCCCGAGGCGCTGCAGCACGTCGGCGTTGCCGAACTGGTCCACGGCCTGGGGTACGGCGATCATCGGAGTGGCGGTGGCCAGGCCCTCCTGGCTGCCGCCCGCGCCGGCGTGCGTCACGAAGAGGTCCGCCTGCCTCAGGATCGCCAACTGCGGTACCCAGGCATGCACTTCGACGTTGTCGGGGACAACGCCCAGCGCCGCGGGGTCGACACGTCTGCCGATCTGGAGCACGAGGCGCCAGCCGGGCAGCTCCCCGAAGGCGCGCACGCACTCCCGGTAGAAGTCCGGCCGGTCGGTGAACGTCGAGCCCAGCGACACGAGGACCACCTTGTCCGCGTCGGCGGGCCGGGTCCACTCCCCCTCGGCGGCCCGGTCGCCCTGGCAGGCGCCGACGAACGTGTACACGCTCTCGTCGACCCGGTCGGCACAGGGCTGGAGCGCCCTGGGGATGAGCACGAGGGAGCGGGCGGGTCGACCGGTGAAGCGGTCGGGGTGCTCGGTGATCCCGTTCTCCTCCAGCCAGGCGTGGAAACGGGCGTAGTAGGCCTTTCCACGCTCCGTCTGCCGCGGCTCGGCCCACATCGGTTCGGCGACCTCCTCCTCGTACCCCTCCCAGGCCACGAGGTTGGGCGAGAGAGAGACAGCGGGGACGCCCCAGCGGTGGGCGAGGACGCGGGCCGGATAGGAGGTGATGTCGTGCAGCACCAGATCCGGCCGGTCCCCGTCGTAGGCCTCGACCAGCCGGGGCAGCGCCTGGATCGCGTCGGCCAGGAAGGGCTCCACATGATCGAGGAGGGTGCTGCCCCAGGCGGCGGGGTCGTCGTCGGGCGAGGGCAGGGTCGAGTGCCACGGCTTGACCTCGGCGCCGGTGGCGGCGACCTTCTCGGCGAAGACGGGCGGAATTGCGTACGTCACCCGATGCCCGCGCGCGACGAGTTCGCGGATGACTTCCAGGCTCGGGTTCACATGGCCGTGCGCGGCGATGGAGAACATGGCGATATGGGCGGGACGACTGGTCATGACAACGACCGTAGGCGAGACGAGACGTCTCGTGCAACTGGATTGCGGCGGATGTCGTCCGACGGGTCCGACGGGTCCGACGGGTCCGACGGGTCTGACGGGTCTGACGGGTCTGACGGGCACGTTGCTGCGGACGTGGTCCGACGGGTCCTGACGCGCGCGTCACTGAGCCGACTTGCTGACGATGCCTCTCGCACGCGCCGAAGCCTCAGCCCGCTTCGAAGCCGCGGGCAGCGGGCAGCGGGCAGGCCTCGGCCGGCGGCGAGGTCTTACGGTCCCGCCGCCCGAGCTGCCGTTCAGCGCTGGTAACGGGCCAGTACCCGGTTGCCGTCCTTTTCCAGCCGCTCGCGCAGTTCGCCGAGACCGATCGCCCCGCTGTAGTACTCCTGGAAGGCGGGGGTGGCGACCTTGTCCTTCCACTCGGGATAGCCCCGCACGGTCTGGGCGGGGGCCGGACGCAGGTGCGCGGCGAGTGCCGTGCCGGTCGCCCAGTCGTCCTTCGCGGTGTGCAGGGCGGGGTCGGAGAGCGCCTGGGCGCCGGTCGGCAGCATCCAGTCGCCCAGCGCGAGGCGCACCATGTTCTTCGGCCGGAGCAGGAAGTCGATGAACGCCACGGCCTCCTTCTTGTGGCGGCTGTCCGCGGCGACCGACAGTGTCTGCGGGCTGACGCCCTGGGTCGGTCCGTCGGCGCCCGCCGGGGCGGGCAGCACCTGCCAGCGGAAGCCCTTCGGCGCCTGCTGCGCGATCTGCTGGCGGTAGGAGAAGCCGAGCGGGACCATCGCGTAGCGGCCGCCGAAGAACCCCGGCAGCGTGTCCGAGCCGCCGCTGCCCAGCGTCGTGGGCGAGGCGCTGCGGTCCGCGCCGATCTGGTCGTGGACGGTGCGCGGGACGACCTCGTCGCCGGCTTCGAAGCGGACGGTGACGTCGCCGTCCGCGTCCCGGTGGAAGAGCTGCCCGCCGGCCGACAGGGAGAGGTTGAGGGTGGCGGAGACGGGCTCCTTGAGGGGCCAGGCCACGCCGTACTTCCCGTCGCCGCTGAGCCGGCGGGTGATCTGACGGAACTCGGGCCAGCTCCAGGGGTGTTCAGGGGTCGGGATCCGCACGCCGGAGCGCTTCAGCCAGGTCGCGTTGGCGACGAGGACGCGCGGTTCCTGCAGGAACGGCACGCCGTAGACGCCCTCGCCGAAGGTCGTCGTCTCCCAACTGCGCCGGGGAATGTCCGACTTGAGGCGGGCGGGCAACAGGTCCGTCAGGTCGGCGAGACAGCCGCCGTAGGCGAAGTCGGCGAGGTCGTCGGAGGCGTCGTGGATGACGTCGGGCGCCTCACCGCCCTCGAAGGAGGTCAGGAGCTGGTCGTGCACGCTGTCCCAACTGCCTTGGATGTACTCGACCTTGACCTCGGCATGGGTCGCGTTCCACTGTCCCACCAGTTCCTTGTTGGCCGTGACGGACTCCGCCTGCCAGGCCAGGGACTGGAAACGCAGGGTGACGGGGCCGTCGTCGCGTCCGCCGCCGGAGGAGCAGCCCGCGAGGAGGAGCAGCGCCAGCACCAGGGTGAGCGCTCTCGTGCGCATCAGCTCTTCACCGCCCCGGCGAGCATGCCGCCCGTGATCCGCCGCTGGATGAGCGCGAAGACGACCAGCGAGGGCAGAGTGGCGAGGAACGCGGCGGCGGCCAGCGGTCCGAGGTCGGCCGCCCCCTCGGCGCCGATGAAGTGGGTCAGCACGACCGGCAGCGTCTGTTTCTCAGGCGTTTTCAGCAACACCAGCGCGAAGAAGAACTCGTTCCACGCCGTGATGAACGCGAACAGCGCCGTCGCCACGATGCCGGGCGCGAGCAGCGGCGCGGTCACCGAGACGAGCGTCCGCAGCCGGCCCGCGCCGTCGATCGCCGCCGCCTCCTCCAGTTCGACGGGGACGGCCCGGACGTAGCCGACGAGCATCCACAGCGCGAACGGCAGCGACCACACCACGTACACCATCACCAGTCCCGGTACGGAGTCGATCAGCCGCAGTTCCTTCAGCACCAGGAACAGCGGGATGATCACCAGCACGAACGGAAACGCCTGGCTGACCACCACCCACCCGGACGCGGCCCGCGCGAGCAGGGTTCGCCGGCGGGCCATGACGTACGCCATCGGCGTGGCGAGCGCGACGGCGATCACGGCGGCGCTCAGCGCGGCGGACAGCGAGTTGAACGCGGCGTGCAGCAGCGGCTGTTCGTCGAAGGCCTGGCGGAAGTTGGCGAGGGTGGGATTCTTCGGGATCCAGGTGGGGTGCAGGCTGCCCAGTTCGCGGGGCGGCTTGAACGCGACGGAGAGAAGCCACAGGGACGGGAAGACGAGAAAGGCGAGGTAGGCGAGCAGGGCCGTGTACTGGCCGGCGCGGACTGCGGGGCGGGTCCTCATGCTCCGTCGCCTCCCCTGATCCGGCCCACCAGGAAGAGGGCCAGGAACACCGAGACCACCGCGACCATCACGCAGCCCATGGCCGCCGCGTAGCCGAACTGTCCGTAGCGGAAGGCCTCTTCGTAGGCGAAGAGCATGGGCAGCCGGGTGCGTCCGCCGGGTCCGCCGTTGGTCAGCACGTACACCAGGGCGAAGCTGTTGAAGTTCCAGATGAAGTCGAGCGCCGTGATGGCGAGGGCGACGGGTCTGAGCGCCGGCCAGGTGACGGCGCGGAAGCGGCGCCAGGCGCCCGCGCCGTCCACGGCGGCCGCTTCGCGCAGTTCGGGCGGGGTGTTCTGCAGGCCGGCGAGCAGGGTGACCGTCGTCTGCGGCATGCCCGCCCACACGCCCACGACGATCACCGCCGGCAGCGCGGTCGCGAGCCCGCTGAGCCAGTCCCGTCCGTCGCCCAGGCCGAGGTCGTGCAGGGTCTCGTTGAGGATGCCGGCGTCCGGGTTGTAGACGAGCCGCCACATGACGCCGACGACGACCTCGGGCATCGCCCAGGGGACGATGGCCAGGGCGCGGGCCGGCCAGCGCAGCCGCAGGTCCTGGTCGAGCAACAGGGCGAGGCCGAGCGCCAGGAGGAACTGCAGGGCCGTCACGGCGACCGCCCAGAGGAGTCCGATCCGGAACGACTCCCAGAACAGCGTGTCCCGGAGCAGGTCGGAGAAGTTGAGGGCCCCGATCCATCGCGTGGGCTCGGTGCGGCCCGACTGCGCGTCGGTGAACGCGAGCAGGATGCCGTACAGCAGCGGGCCGACGCTCAGCACCAGGATGGGGAGGAGGGCCGGCAGGACGAGGAACCACGCGCCGCGGTCGGCGACGCCGTGCGGCGCTCCGCCGCCGGACACCGGGCGCACCGGCCGTCTCCTCTCGGTCGCCGACGTCACGAAAGGGTCCCCCTTCCCGCGGCTGCGACGGGCTCCGCCATGGTCGTGAACGTGCCGTACGCCGTCAAGACACCATGCGCGCGATCCCGTCCGTGCGAATGCGACACTGGCCCTCGGATGGCCGGATCCCGATGCCGTCCGGTGGGCCGGGCAGAACAGGGCCGGGCAGGGCGTGCAGCCGGGCCGAGCAGGGCGTGCGGCCGGGCGGAGAACGACACGGAGGCGGACGATGGACGAGGCACGGGCGCGCGACGTACTGGCCGCGACGGGAGTGCTGCCCGGTCCGGCGGCCGACGCGCGGCTGCTCGCCCTGGGTGAGAACGCGGTGTTCGCCGCCGGCGACCTGGTGGTGAAGGTGGGGCGCGACGCCGAACTCCTCGACCGGGCCCGGCGCGAGCTGGACATCGCGGCGTGGCTCGCCGACGCGGGCGTCCCCGCGGTGCGGGCGGCCGCGCCGGATCCGCTGCTGTCCGAAGGGCTTCCGGTGACGGTGTGGCACCGGCTGCCCGACCCGGTCCGGCCTGCCGGGCCGCGGGATCTGGCCGAACTGCTGCGCCTGGTGCACTCGTTGCCCGTCCCGTCCTTCGGCCTGCCGCCGCGCGACCTGCTGTCCGGGGTGGAGCGCTGGCTGCGGCTCGCCGGTGACGCCGTCGATCCGGCGGACGCCGCGTATCTGCGGGAGCGTCGCGACGGCTATGCGGCGGCGGCCGCCGCGCTCACCCCGCAGCTGGCGCCGGGTCCGATCCACGGGGACGCGCTGCCCCGCAATGTGCACGTCGGGCCCGACGGCCCCGTCCTGGTCGACCTGGAGACCGTCTCCGCCGATCTGCGCGAGCACGACCTGGTGGTGATGGCGCTCTCCCGCGACCGGTACGGCCTGCCCGCCTCGGACTACGACGCGTTCACCGAGGCGTACGGCTGGGACGTGCGGGAGTGGGCGGGCTGCGACGTCCTGCGGGGCGCACGCGAGACCGCGAGCTGCGCCTGGGTCGCCCAGCACGCGCCCACGAACCCCGAGGCGCTCGCGGAATTCCGACGCCGGGTGGCGTCGCTGCGGGACGGAGACGAGGAGGTGCGGTGGTATCCGTTCTGATCCGCGTACTGCGGGAGTGGCGCACCGCCGCTCGGCCCGGGCAGAGCGCCCCTGGCGCATCCGCCGGAAGCTGAAGGCTCCGGACCGAGCGCCGACAGCCGGCGCCGACAGCCGGCGGCGGCTGACGGCTGACGGCTGACGGCTGACGGCTGACGGCTGACGGCTACGGCTGACGGCTGACGGCTGACGGCTGACGGCTGACGGCTGACGGCTGACGGCAGCAGCTCGTCTCTCATCCCTCGTCTCTCATCCCTCGTCACTCGTCCCTCGTCCCTCGGTGCGGCCCGCACTCCGGGCTCGACTTGGCAGGCGGCAGAGGGGCCACAGGCGGGACCTCAGGCGGGGTTCGTGGCCGGCGAGCGCATCGGCCAGGCGCCGTCCACCACGGCGTCCGCGTCCCCCTTGCGGCGCAGGAAGCTCTGGAAGTCCGCCGCCCATTCGGCATACCACTCGATCTGGCGGCGGTGCAGCTCCGCCGGGCCGAGCGACGCGACCTTGGGGTGGCGGACGGCTATGGCGCAGGCCAGGCGGGCCGCGGCCAGGGCGTCGGCGGAGGCGTCGTGGGCCGACTCCAGAGGGACGCCGTACTCGGCGCAGACCGCTTCGAGGTTGCGCTTGCCGCGCCGGTAACGGTCGACCGAGCGGTCGATGGTGTACGGGTCGACGACCGGCGCCGGGTCGAGGCCGCCCAGGCGGTCGCTCAGGGACGGCAGACCGTGGCGGCGCAGCTCGGCGGAGAGAAGCGTGAGGTCGAAGGCTGCGTTGTAGGCCACGACCGGGACGCCGGTGCGCCAGTAGCCGGTGAGGACGTCCGCGAGCGCGTCCGCCACCCGGTCGGCGGGGGCGCCCTCGGCGGCGGCCCGCTCGTTGCTGATGCCGTGCACCGCGACCGCGTCGGCCGGGATCTCGACGCCCGGATCCGCGAGCCACTCCCGGTGGCCCAGGACCTGCCCGTCCCTGACCTCGATCACGGCTCCCGTGACGATGCGCGCCTCGCGCGGGTCCGTCCCGGTCGTCTCCAGGTCGAAGCCGATCAGCAGCTCCTGGTACCAGGCCATCATGGCCCCCCTTCTCGGTGGTGCTTCCCCCAGTGGTCTCCACCCTCGCATGCGCCACTGACAATCAGAGGATCGCGTTCCGCACGCGCGGCCGCGACCCCGCGCGCAGCCCTGGGGACGGGCAGGTCGATTCAGGACACCGGCCGCGAATCCGCCCAGGCGAGTTCGAACTCCTCTCGATACGCCGCGAAAAGTCCGCCTTCACCCACCTCGCCCGACTTGACCACCCGGTTGCCGCCCCGCAGCACCAGCACCGGCGCCTCCATGCCGCGCATCCGCCGCAGATAGGACTGGATCACGGCGATGCCGTCGGTGCCGTCGCCGTCGACGAGGTAGGCGGTGAAGCGGGGCGTCTCGTCGTACACCTGGATCTGGAAGGCCCCCGGGTCGCGCAGCCGGGCGCGGACCCGGCGCATGTGCAGGATGTTCATTTCCACGGCCCGGCTCAACTCTCCCCGCTTCATGCCGAGTTCGCGCTCGCGGCGTTTGACGGCGCTGGAGGCGGGGTTGAGGAAGAGCAGCCGGACGCGGGCGCCGCCCTCGGCGAGGCGGACCAGCCGGCGGCCGGAGAAGTTCTGCACGAGCAGGTTGAGGCCGATGCCGATGGCGTCGATGCGGCGGGAGCCGTCGAAGATGTCCTCGGCGGGGAACTGGCGCAGCAGCCGCACCCGGTCGGTGTGGACGGCGACCACGTCCGCGTACCGGTCGCCGACGAGGTCCTCGACGGCGTCCACGGGCAGCCTGCGCGCGGAGGGCACGTCGCCGCTGGTGCCGAGCATCTCCAGCAGCCGTGCGGAGGCCCGTTCGGCCTGGCTCAGCACCGCCTCGGACAGGGCGCGGTTGCGCGAGACGACGTTGCGGGTCACCTCCAGCTCGTCCAGCGCGAGTTCGACGTCCCGGCGGTCGTCGAAGTACGGCTCGAAGCAGGGCCAGTGCTGCACCATCAGCTCGCGCAGCTGGGGCAGGGTGAGGAAGGAGATGACGTTGTCGTCGGCCGGGTCGAGCAGATAGCCCTTGCGGCGGCTGACCTCGCGCACGGCGACCGCGCGCTGGACCCATTCCTGTCCGGCGGGCCCGGCCGCGGCGACCACCCACTCGTCGCCGTGAACGGGTTCGTAGATGGGCCGCAGCACGGCGGCCACCACGGCGCGCAGGCGCTGCTCGACGAGGTTCAGCCAGATGTAGGCCCGGCCGGCCCGCTGGGCGCGGGTGCGGACCTCGCGCCAGGCGTCGGTGTCCCAGTCCAGCTCCGGTCCGATGGCGTTCGTCTCCATCGGCCGGGCCAGGGACACCGTGCCGGTCGGGACCTCTGCGGAGCCCCCCTCGTGACCCTCGTCACCAGGGGGCAGCTCCAGCCCTCCCGAGCCCACCCGCGCACCGCCTTCCGCTCCCCCGAGCTCTCCCCGTCCCAACGATCAAGGAAGGGTACTCCGGGAGCGGCGGGCGGTGCAGCCGGATGGACAGGTCGTTTCTCAACTACCGTCGGCGGGCTCACCGTTCTGCCCGGCGAGGGCGGCCGGCGTGAGCGGGTTCATGGCCGTGACGTCCCTGGGGACCAGCGAGAAGCCCTGCCAGTGGACCGGCATGGGCTGCTGGTCCTCGTCGCGCGCGATGTGGTGGAAGCCCACGTTCACCCAGGCCACGGGGTGGGTGAGGGACTGTCCGTCCACCCACTTGTCGACGGAGTAACCGTGCAGCGGGGAGCCGCAGTTGCGCACGTTGTTGCTGGCGTACTGCTCGCACTGGTTGTACTGGGTGAAGTAGACGTCGTGCCGGGTGAAGGCGCGTCCGGAGTACTTCGTGGTGGCGCCGGGGACGAGCTCGTAGGAGCGGGCGTGGCCGTCCTTGTTCTTGCCGGTGGCGCTGACCACGCGCCACCAGCGCATGTTCTTGGCGTCGCCCGCGAGTTCCTTGGCGACGACGGTGCGCGTGGTCTTGGCGGTCGGGCCCTGCTGTCCGCCGGCGGGCGGGCTGACCACCGAGTCGTACTGCTCCACCTTGGCGGCCGAGTTGCCGTCCAGGCCGAAGTCGAGCCGCCAGAAGACGTTGTGGCTGTGGCTGGTGGCGTAGGCCTTGGCACCCTTCCCCAGGGGCCAGCCGCGGCCGTCGCCGGCGTCGTAGTCGACGGGCGAGAGGCTGCCGGTGGCGCCGATGTTCATGTTGATCGCGCCGTCGTCGGAGAAGCGCCACTCGGTGATGTACTCGTACCAGCCGACCTTGTTGACGGTGTACACGAGCAGGTCCTTGCCCTGGGCCTGGAAGACCTTGTTGCCCGTGTCGGCCTCCATGCGGTAGGCGTGGCCCCGCGCGCGCGTGGTGGTGCACAGGCCCTTGACGTTGGGGTTGTCGGAGAACGACTCGGGGACCTTGACCGTCTTGATGGTGCCGCCGGGGCACTCGGCGGGGGCCATGTTCACGAGGCCGGAGCCGAAGTTGTAGTCGGTGATGTCGTTGTACTCGTTCTTGCCGTCGTCGTACGGCACGTGGATCTGGGCGATCTTGGCGCTGTTGAGGACTCTGATCGGCTTGGTCTCGCCGGGCGGCTGGTAGGAGATCTTCTCCAGGACCAGGCCGGACTTGGCCTCGAAGCGCCAGCACATGCGCCAGGTGGTGCCGGTGGAGAGCTTCTGCTCGATGTGGTAGGCGGCGCTGCAGTCGGCCGCCGCCGCGGGGGCGGCCTTCGGCCGGGCGGCGGCCGGACCGGCGCCGGTGGTCGCGCCGGCGGCCAGGGCGGCCACCGAGAGGCCGACGACGGCCCCCTTGCGGACACGGCTGACGCCCCGCGGCCGGAGGCCGCCGATCGGATCGGGAACGCGCATGAGGACACGACTCCTTTGCCTCCCCGCGTGGGAGACACGTCGGAAAACGGAACTGGGAGGTGGGGCTGCGGGTCGGTTCAGCCGGTGAGCCGGGCGACCTTGCGGGTGCTGAGGTCGACGACCAGGGACCGGGTGTCGATCCACGGGCCGTTCTTGACCTTCGTCAGCAGCCGCGCGCAGCGGTGCTCCCCGCACTTGTCGAGGACGGCGGGTTCGGCGCCCGGCACCGCCCGGTAGACCATGCTGGCGAGCTGCAGCTGGTCCGGGGAGGTGAGCTCCTTGCCGGTGGCGTCCTTGTAGTCCGCCTTGAGGCCCGCGCCGAGCGGGTCGGCGATGAGCAGCTGGGCGACCTCGGTCTGCTCGGCGGGGCCGAGCGGCGGCTGGACGCCGTGCTGGACGCCGGTGGCCTCGACCTTGCCGGTGTCGAGGTTGACGGTCTTGGTGAGCAAGGTGTCGTTGCGGTAGTCGTAGAACGACACCTCCGCGCGCCGCGGGGCGTCGGGTTCGTCCACCTCGTCGGCCCGGGGCTCGGCGAGGTCCACGCCGAGACGCTGGGGGCCGCGGTCGCCGTCCACGTCCTGGGCGGCGTCGAACTGCTGCCGGCTGAGCGCGATCCGCTCCACGCGCGCGGTCTCGTCGTCGGTCAGCGGGTCACGGCCGTGCCCCCTGTCGCCCTCGGCGGGCGCCCCTTCGACGACGCCGGGCCCCACGGCCCCCGCCGCGTCGGCCTGCCGCCCGGCCGCCTGCCCGGCGCTCCGTCCGGCGCCCGGCCCTCCGCTGCCGCCTCCCTTGTCGTCCGCCCCCGCCGTGCCCGGCAGGGTGATCCCCACCATCACGGCCGTCGCGGCCACCGCAATGGCCGTCCCCGCCACCACCTTGCCCAGGTGGCGGCGCACCGTCGTGCGCACAATCTCCCCCTACTCCCCCTGATGCCCGGGAGTACGTCTGCCCCACTGGTTCGGCACACGTCATATGTCGGCGTATGCACCGGTCATTTGGTAAGAGGGGCGTAAGTCACAGGTGGTTCCATCAGTTTCCTGGAGACTCGAAGCCGAGGCGCCCCCACCGGGGGTCCAACACCTGGAAGAGTCGTGTCCATGCAGGTCTGGCCTGGAGAGGCGTATCCACTCGGTGCCACGTACGACGGCGCCGGCACGAACTTCGCGGTCTTCACGGAGGCCGCGGACCGAGTAGAGCTGTGTCTGTTGCACGACGACGGCTCGGAGACGGCGGTGGAGCTGCGCGAGAGCGACGCGTTCGTCCGGCACGCGTACGTGCCCGGCATCATGCCGGGGCAGCGCTACGGCTTTCGTGTGCACGGCCCGTACGACCCCGGTCGCGGGCTGCGCTGCAACTCGGCGAAGCTGCTGCTCGACCCGTACGCGAAGGCGATCAGCGGGTCGATCCGTTGGGGCGAGGAGGTGTACGGCTACCACTTCGACGACCCCGAACGGCGCAACGATCTCGACTCCGCGCCCCACACGATGACGTCGGTCGTGGTCAACCCCTACTTCGACTGGGGCGACGACCGCAGGCCGCGCACGGAGTACCACCACACGGTGATCTACGAGGCGCACGTCAAGGGCCTGACGATGCGCCATCCGGGGCTCCCCGAGGAGCTGCGTGGCACCTATGCGGCGCTCGCGCACCCGGCCATCATCGAGCATCTGACGGAGCTCGGGGTGACGGCCCTGGAGATGATGCCGGTGCACCAGTTCGTCAACGACCACCGGCTGGTCGACATGGGCCTGAACAACTACTGGGGCTACAACACGATCGGCTTCTTCGCCCCGCACAACGCGTACGCCTCCTGGGGCGACCGGGGCCAGCAGGTCCTGGAGTTCAAGTCGGCGGTGCGGGCGCTGCACGAGGCGGGCATCGAGGTGATCCTCGACGTGGTCTACAACCACACGGCCGAGGGCAACCACCTGGGGCCCACGCTGTCCTTCAAGGGGATCGACAATCCGTCGTACTACCGGCTGACGGACGACCCGCGCTACTACATGGACACCACGGGGACCGGGAACTCGCTGCTCATGCGGTCCCCGCACGTACTGCAGATGATCATGGACTCGCTGCGGTACTGGGTCCTGGAGATGCATGTCGACGGGTTCCGCTTCGACCTCGCGGCGACCCTGGCCCGCCAGTTCCACGAGGTGGACCGGCTGTCGTCGTTCTTCGACCTGGTCCAGCAGGATCCGGTGGTGTCCCAGGTGAAGCTGATCGCGGAGCCGTGGGACGTCGGCGAGGGCGGCTACCAGGTGGGGAACTTCCCTCCCCTGTGGACGGAGTGGAACGGCAAGTACCGCGACACCGTGCGGGACGTGTGGCGGGGGGAGGCGCGCGCGGTCGGCGAGTTCGCCTCCCGGCTGACCGGCTCCTCCGACCTCTACCAGGACGACGGGCGCCGTCCGCTGGCCTCCATCAACTTCGTGACCTGCCACGACGGCTTCACCCTGCGCGACCTGGTCTCGTACAACGACAAGCACAACGAGGCCAACGGGGAGGACAACCGGGACGGCGAGAGCCACAACCGGTCCTGGAACTGCGGCGTCGAGGGCGAGACCGACGATCCCGAGGTGCTGGGGCTGCGGGCCCGGCAGATGCGCAACTTCATCGCCACGCTGATGCTGTCCCAGGGCGTGCCCATGATCAGCCACGGGGACGAGTTCGGACGCACCCAGCAGGGCAACAACAACGCCTACTGCCAGGACAGCGAGCTCGCCTGGGTCGAGTGGCCCGACGCCGAAGGGCCCGGCGCCGAGCTGCTGGACTTCACCCGCGCGCTGGTGGGGCTGCGCAGGGAGCATCCCGTCTTCCGGCGGCGCCGCTTCTTCCACGGCCGTCCGGTGGAGGGCACCCACGACGAGCTGTCGGACATCGCCTGGTTCACGCCCGAGGGGAAGGAGATGGCGCCCCGGGACTGGGACCGGGCGCAGGCGTCCGCGCTGTCGGTGTTCCTCAACGGCAACGCGATCTCCGAGCCGGGCGCGCGCGGCGAACGGATCACCGACGACTCCTTCCTGCTGATGTTCAACGCCTCGGCCCGCCCTCTGGAGTTCGTGGTCCCGGTCGACCTCGGACGGCAGTGGCAGGTCGTCGTCGACACGGCGAACCCGCAGGCCGTCGCGCCGGAAGCGGGCCCGAAGCTGCAGGCCGGAGCCCGGCTGACGCTGGTGGACCACAGCATGACGGTGCTGCAGCGGCCCACCTAGGCGTCGTCGGCCCGGACGTCGTCGGCCCGGACGTCGTCGGCCCGGACGCGGTCGGTCCGGACGTCGTCGGCTCAGGCGTGGTCGGGCCAGGGGTCGTCGGCCGTGGTCGGCCGCGCCCGCAGGGGGAGGCCCCGGCCCCGTGAGGTGAATTCAAGGGGTCGGGGCCTCCCGCTGACGCGGACAGGGCCTCGCGTCCGCTAGCGGGGGGCGACCCGCCTGGCGGGGTGTGACACGAAACGCGACAAGGCGGGTACGTAGGTGGTCATGACCCCTGAGCGACGTGCCGCCCTCCCTCCCGTGACGCCCACGGCCACCTACCGGCTGCAGCTGCAGCCCGCGTTCCCGTTCGGGGCCGCGGCGGCGGCCGTGCCGTACCTGGCCTCGCTGGGTGTCTCGCATCTGCACCTGTCCCCGGTCCTGGAGGCGGTGCCCGGCTCCCTGCACGGCTACGACGTCGTGGACCCCACGCGCGTGCGCGAGGAGCTGGGCGGGGAGGACGGCCTGCGGGCGCTGGCGCGCACCGCACGCGAGCACGGCCTCGGACTGGTCGTGGACATCGTGCCGAACCACATGGCGATGGCCCCGCGGCACAACCGCGCCCTGTGGGAGGTGCTGCGCGAGGGCCCGCAGTCGCCGTACGCGCGCTGGTTCGACGTCGACTGGGAGGCGCAGGGCGGCCGGATGCTGGTCCCGGTGCTCGGCGGGCCGGTCGGCGCGGAGCTCGAGCACCTGCGCGTCGACGGCGACGTCCTGCGCTACCACGACCATGTGTTCCCGCTGCGCGAGGACACCGGGAAGCTGCCCTTGCCGCAGCTGCTGGACGCGCAGTGGTACCGCTTGGCCTGGTGGCGGCTGGCCCGCACCGAGCTGAACTACCGGCGCTTCTTCAGCATCTCGGAGCTCATCGGGGTGCGGGTGGAGGACCCGGAGGTGTTCGAGGCCACCCACGGCACGATCCTGCGCCTGGTGCACGACGGGGTGATCGACGGACTGCGCGTCGACCACCCCGACGGGCTCGCCGACCCCGACGCCTACCTGGAGCGGCTGCACACCGCGAGCGGCGGCCGCTGGACGGTCGTCGAGAAGATCCTTGCCGACGGGGAGCGGCTGCCGGACTCCTGGCCCGTGGCCGGCACCACCGGCTACGACGCCCTGCGCCGCGTCGACGGCCTCTTCACGGACCCCGAGGGGGCCCGGGAGCTCCTGGACCGCTACCGGCGCTTCGCGGCCCCGCAGAGGGACGGCGGGGGCGACTGGGCGGCCACCGTGCGGCGCGCGGCGTACTCGGTGATCGGCCACGAGCTGGCGGCCGAGACGGACCGGCTGACCCGCACGGCGTCCCGGGCGTGCGCCGACCCGGAGGATCCGGCGCTGCGCGACCGGGCGCCCTGGGCGCTGCGCACGGCGCTGACGGAGCTGCTCGTGCGGATGGAGGTCTACCGGCCCTACGCCTCGGGCGACCCGGCGGCGGTCGTGACCGAGGAGGCGGCGGCGCAGGCCCGGCAGGCGTTCGCGGTGGCGCAGGAGGCGGACGCGGTCGACGTGGTGCGGGGCCTGGTGCTGGGCGGGGAGGGGCCGAAGGGGGCGGAGCTGCGGGCGCGGTTCGCCCAGACGTCGTCCGCGCTGCGCGCGAAGTCGGTGGAGGACACGGCGTTCTACCGCTATGTGCCGCTGCTGGCGGCCAACGAGGTGGGCGGCGACCCGGGCGACCCGGGCGTGTCGCCGGCCGGCTTCCACGCGTACTGCGCGCGCGTGCAGCGCGACTGGCCGGTCACAGGGACCGTCGTGTCGACGCACGACACGAAGCGCAGCGCCGACGTGCGGGCCGCGCTCGCCGTGCTCACCGAGTGCCCGCAGCGCTGGGCCGACCTCCTGGAGCAGGTCACGGGCGCACAGGAGGACGTTCCCGACCGGCAGCTGGCGTGGGCGGCCTGGCAGACGGTCTTCGGACTGGGGCCGTCGGCCCCGGAACGCGTCCAGGAGGCACTGCTCAAGCACGCGCGCGAGGCGGGTCTCCACACCACCTGGACGGAGCAGCAGCCGTCGTACGAGGAGGCGGTGGCCGCGTTCGTGGCCGCGGGGCCGTGCGGGGCGCCGGGCGAGCGGGCGGCCGCGCTGCGCGACGCGCTGGAGCCGCACATCCGGGCGAACGTGCTGGGCACGGCCCTGGTGCACCTGACGATGCCGGGCGTGCCGGACGTCTACCAGGGCACGGAGAGCGAGTACCGGGCGCTGGTGGACCCGGACAACCGGCGTCCGGTGCGCTTCCCGCCCGAGGATCCGGGCGTCAAGGGCGCGGTGACCGCGGCCGTGCTGCGGTTGCGCCGGCGGCGGCCGGAGGTCTTCGGGGAGTCGGCCTCGTACGAGCCGCTGTACGCCGAGGGGGCGGCCGCGGACCACTGCCTGGCCTTCGCGCGCTCGGGCCGGGTCGTCACGGCCGTGACGCGGCTGTCGCTGCGGCTGGCGCAGGCGGGCGGCTGGCGCGAGGAGCGGCTGGAACTGCCCCCGGGCAGGTGGGTCGACGTGCTGGCCGGGCAGGACGGCTCCGCCCGGGAGTTCACCGGGCACGCGCGCGTGGCGGAACTGTTCGAGCGGCTGCCGGTGGCGCTGCTGGAGCGGGCGGAGTGAACATGGGTGAAAAGGCGAGAACACGCAGGTGAGCCTCGGCGTCGGCAGGGACGGGCGGACGCCCTTTCCGTGAGCGGCGCCTACGTCCGCGCGCCTCGCCGCACGGCGCTCCCCGATCTCCCCGTCGCCGGCGGCGCGCGCATCCGAGCGCCCCCCGGAGCCTCCCACGGGCGTTCTTGACAGTTCCCAGCGGCCGTGGGGTACTGCGGGGGCGAAGGCCGGGCGGACGAATACGGGGGTGAGTCTCCTGCCGGAGCTGCGCTACCCCACGGTGACCGAACTGACCACCTCAGCGCGGGCGTTGGCCATGCAGCAACGCGGCGTGTGCGGGCTGCGGCAGGTGGGGGTCTCCCGGGCGGGACGGCCTCTGCATCTGCTGTCCGTGGGGCACGCCAGGCGGGCCGTGCTGGTCGTCGCCGGCGCCCACGCGAACGAGCCGACCGGGGGGTGCACCCTGCTCGCGCTCGCGGAACGGGTGCTGTACGAGCGGGAGTTGCGGGAAGGCACGTCCTGGCACTTCCTTCTCTGCGCCGACCCCGACGGGGCGAGCCTGCACGTGACCCCGGCGCCGCGCAGCCTGCTGGAGTACCACCTCGGCTTCTTCCGGCCCGCCGGGCCCGAGCAGCCGGAGTGGTCGCCGGCGGTGCTGCCGCCGGACCGGCTGCCGCCCGAGACGCGCGCGCTGACCCGGGTCATCGACGAGCTGCGGCCCTACCTGCAGGTCACCCTGCACGGCACCGACCTGGGCGGCAGCTGGGTGCAGCTGACGAGGGACATCCCGGGTCTCGCCGAGCCGTTCGTCAAGTCGGCGGCGCAGTTGCACATCCCGGTGGAGACGGGCGCCTCCGACGCCGCGGGCTGGCCCGCGTCCGGGCCCGGCGTGCACGTGATGCCGGCCGCCGGAGCGGAAGCGGCCTATCCGAGCATGCCGGACGACGCACGGCACAGCACCTGGTACCACGCGCACCGTTACGGCGGTCTGACGGCCGTGGTGGAGGTGCCGATGTGGGCGAGCGACATGGTGGACGACCCCGCACCGCACCCCGCGCCGGCCGCGGCGATCCGGCGGCTGGCACAGAGGCTGCTGCGCGACGCCACCGAGGTGGAGCGCGTCCTCGTCGACGCGCTGCCGCGGCTGGAGGGCGTGGACGGGCCGCTGCTGCGGGCGGCCAAGTGGGCTCTGGAGCTGGTGCCGGGGCTTGCCGCGGACTGGACCCACACTCCCCCGGCCGACACGACGATGGCGTACGTCGGCAGCGTCGACGCCTTCGCCCGCCGGCTCCCGTTGCGGGCGGCGGCGATGCTGTGGCGGGTGCTGCAGGAGAGCGACGACCACGCCGCCCCGCACCTGGAGCAGCTCGTGGAGACCTGGAGCGACGCCTTCGCCTACCGCTTCCGGGCCCGCTGGGTGCCCCTGGAGCACCAGGTCGAGCACCAGTCCCGCACGGTCGTCGCGGCGGCCCTGCACGCCCGCGACGGCGCGGCCTGACGGACCGCAGAGCGGCCCCCGGCCCGACCGCCCGGCAGCGCGGCAGCGCGGGCGGACAGGGTGGGCGGACAGGGTGGACGGACAGACGGACAGGGTGGGCGCGGCACGCGCGCGTGCCGCGCCCACCGGTCCCGGTCAGACCTCGGGCACCTGCTCGTCGTCCAGGGCGAACACCGCCCCGGTCAGCGCCTCCCGCTCGCAGTCGTTGCTGAAGGTGTGCTGGTAGTCGACCGCGCGGCCGTCCCACCGCCCCTGCGCGCGGACCGTCACCGGCGCGTACACCAGGGGACAGACGCGGTCACCGTCGCCGGGGACGGCGTCGACGTCGCCGCCGGCCCTGGCCAGCGTGTCGCAGGCCTCCGCGGCCCGGGGGTGACCCTGGGGCGGGTCGCACATCAGCAGGGTGCCGCGGGTGTCGCTGGAGCGGGCGTCGCCGCGGGTGACGGTGAGCTGGAGCCAGTTGCCGGGGAGGGCGTCCTGCGAGGCCGCGAGGGCCGGGGCGGCGCCCACGGCGAGGAGGAGGGCGGCCACGGCCGGCAGGGCACGCCGTACGGCTCTGGCCGAACGGGATCGGGATCCGTGGGGGAAGTCGGAGAAGTACGTCATTCCCGGTGCATCGGCACGGCGGGCCGGGTACCCCAGACCGACTCACCCGAACGGGCCGGACAGGATCCGGCCCGGCAGGGCTCGAGCGGCCCCGGAGGGGACACTGGCCCGACCTGCTCCGGACTCGGACGGGCCCTGCGGCAGGCCTCGCACCCGCCTTACGGAGGGCCTCGTACCCGCCTTACGGAGGGTCTCGAGCTCGATCTGCAGCCGGACTCGTGCGCGACCTGCGAGGGTTCAGTTCACCGAGAGACGGAACGCCGTCCGCCCGAAGGCGACCTGGTCGCCCTCGCGGACCACGGCCGCGCCGATGACGCGGCGTCCGTTGACGGTCGTCCCGTTGGTCGAGCCGAGGTCGCGCAGCACCCACATCCCGCCCTGACGGCTCAGCTCGGCGTGCACCCGCGAGACGCTCTCGTGGGTCAGCCGCAGGCCGCTCGCCGGGTCGCGGCCGATGCGCAGCGCCTGCTCGGTGCCGGGATGCGGCAGCAGCAGCTTGGGCAGCCGCTCGGCCTGCCAGGCCCGGCGCAGCCGCACGGTGAAGCCCGAGACCGCCTCGACGCTGCCGAAGACCGCGCGGGACAGGCGGCTCTCCCTGGGCAGGTCGGCGGTGAGGACGGCGAGCTCGTCCGAGCGGCGGGCCGAAAGGGCCAGCTCCATGCGCCGGATGAACGTGTCGTGCGACAGACGCCCCATGGCGACGCCGTCACGCAGCACCTTCAGCGCCCGGTCGCGCTCCACGTCGGACAGCCGCGCGGGGTACGTGTTGAACTCGAAGGACGACGTCACGCTGGTGATTGTCGGTCAGCGAAACCCCGGGTGTCCAGAAGACGGGAAAACGCCACCGCGCGCGCGTGGCCACAATGGGAGTGTTCCCGAAGCGCATCGATCTCCGTTGGAGCACGATGGACGACGACGCGCTCCATCACGGTGAACAGACGAAGGGGAACCGTCCGTGCAGTTCGAGGTGTGGGCACCGCAGGCCGAACGTGTGACGCTCCAGTGCCAGGGCGTCGCACAAGCGATGGAACGCGATCCCGAGCGATCCGGGTGGTGGACCGTCGAGGCGGAGGCCGGGGAGGGCGCACGGTACGGCTTCGCGCTGGACGACGGCCCGCTCAGGCCCGATCCGCGCTCACGGCGCCAGCCGGACGGCCCCGAGGGACTCAGCGCGGTCGTCGACCAGGGCCGCCACACGTGGCGTGCGCAGTGGCCCGGGCGCCCGCTGCCGGGGGCGGTCCTGTACGAACTGCACGTCGGCACGTACACCCCCGAGGGCACCCTGGACGCGGCGGCCGGACGGCTGGACCATCTCGCCGAACTCGGCATCACCCACGTGGAGTTGATGCCCCTGTGCTCCTTCCCGGGCCGGCACGGCTGGGGATACGACGGGGTGTCGCCGTGGGCCGTGCACGAGCCGTACGGCGGCCCCGAGGCGCTGAAGCGTTTCGTCGACCGGGCCCACGAGCTCGGTCTGGGGGTGGTCCTGGACGTGGTGCACAACCATCTGGGCCCGTCCGGCAACTTCCTGCCCGAGTTCGGCCCGTACTTCACCGAGACGCATCACACGCCGTGGGGGGCCGCCGTCAACCTGGACGCGCCCGGCTCGGACGAGGTGCGCGCCTACCTGCTGGGCAGCGCGCTGGCCTGGCTGCGCGACTACCGGCTCGACGGACTGCGGCTGGACGCGGTGCACGCCCTAGCGGACACGCGCGCGTGCCACTTCCTGGAGGAGCTGTCGGCGGCCGTGGACGCCCTCGCCGCCGAGACCGGCCGGCCGCTGTTCCTGATCGCCGAGTCCGACCTGAACGACCCGCGGATGATCACCCCCCGCCGGGAGAACGGCCTGGGGCTGCACGCGCAGTGGAACGACGACTTCCACCACGCCCTGCACACGGCGCTCACCGGCGAGTCCCAGGGCTACTACGCCGACTTCGCGCGCGACTCCTTCGCCGCACTCGCCAAGACCCTCACCGGCGGCTTCTTCCACGACGGCACGTACTCCGGTTTCCGGGGCCGCCGCCACGGCCGTCCGCTGGACCGCGCCCGGATGCCGGCGCACCGGCTCCTGGGCTACGCCCAGACCCATGACCAGGTGGGCAACCGCGCCTTGGGCGACCGCCTCTCGGCGTCCCTCTCCCCCGGCCTGCTGGCCTGCGCGGCCGCACTGACGCTCACCGCCCCGTTCACACCGATGCTGTTCATGGGCGAGGAGTGGGCGGCGGGCACGCCCTGGCAGTACTTCACCGACCACACCGACCCCGAGCTCGCCGAGGCCGTACGGCGGGGCCGGCGGCGGGAGTTCGCGGCGCACGGCTGGGCCGAGGAGGACGTGCCCGACCCGCAGGACCCGGCGACCCGCGAGCACTCCTGCCTGGACTGGTCCGAGCCGCGGCGCGAGCCGCACGCGCGCGTGCTGGCCTGGTACCGCGAGCTCATCGCGCTGCGGCACGCGCAGGCCGACCTCACCGACCCCGACCTGGCCGACATCAAGGTGGCCCACGACGCACAGGCCCGCTGGCTGGCCTTCCGGCGCGGTGACGTCCGGGTGGCCGTCAACCTCGGCAAGGAGCCGGCCGCGATCCCGCTCGGCCCGCGTCCGGCCCGCGTGCTGGCCGCGTGGGAGCCGGTGGACGCGCCGGGCCCGGACGGACTGCTCCAGTTGCCCGGCCAGTCGTGCGTGATCCTGGAACAGGACTGAGCACGCCCCACGACCGGAACGGGGCGGGACGAACGGCACGGGCCGCCCTGGCGGAACGGGGCCTGGAGCAGCTTGACGGGGCGCGGCGCAGCGCATCTGGCCGGGCGGGGTGGCGGGAGGAGGCGAGCATTGCGGAGCGGGGCGGGACGCGGGCGCCCGCCGGCACCGTATGCGGAAGCCGGCCCCACCCCGGATGCGGCGTCGGACGCGTCCCGACGAGCAGGTGCCGGACGGCGACGAGCCGGCGGGCAGGTGCCGGACGGCACACCGGCGGGCAGGCACTGCGCGGCGCCCCGGGGACCGGACCCCGCGGGCACGCTCCGAGGTCCGGAGGCCGAGGCGGAGGCCGAGGCGGGCCGGTCGAGGTGGTCACGGCTCCTCGTCCGGTGGGCCTTCGCCGCCCTCCCCGCCCTCTCCGTCCTCGCGCAGCTCCGTCACCCGTTCCAGCAGGATGGCCTCCCACGCGCGTCCCAGCCGGGTGCGCCAGAGGGAGAGGGCGTCGGGGTCGCCGCGCCCGGCGGCGCCGCGGCCCTTGACGTGTTCCGCGAGGCGGACGACGGAGTCGCAGCGGGCCAGCCACAGGCCGCGCAAGCAGGGGCGAGGGCCGTAACCGGCAAGGGTGGCGGCCCGCACGGCGGCGCCGGAGCCCACGGCCAGGGCGAGGCCGGCGATGTCCTCCGCGGGGTCCCCGACGACCGCCTCGGTCCAGTCCAGGACACCGCGCACCCGGCCGTCCTCGCTCACCACGAGGTGCTCGCCGCGCAGGGCGTGATGGACGAGGACGGCCGTGGCGGGCTGGGCGGTCAGCTGGGCCGCGCCCGCCGGGGTGAGCTGGTGCAGACGGGCGGGGTCGAACTCGTCGGCCCGCGCCAGGCCTTCCGCGGCGGCCACCGCCTTCCGGCGCAGCGCCTCCAGCGAGCGCGGGGCGGTGCGCGGCACTCCGAGCGCCTCGGCCGCGCGAGGCGGGACCTCACGCAGCCCGCCGAGCAGTCCCGCCAGGTCGGCCTCGCCGACGGCCGACACGTCGTGCTCCTCGGCCGTGCCGCCGGGCAGCCTGGTGTCGAGGGTGTAGACGAGCCCCGGGGACCACTCGCCGTGCGCGACGCCGGTCGGCAGGGCCATGGGAACGTGCGGGCGGACGAGGTCGCGCAGCCGCAGCTCGCGCAGGCGGCGCCGGCCTGCCTCGCGGTCGGGGGCCAGATGCAGTACATGGCGGGCGCCGACCCACCAGGTGGTCTGCGGGCCGCCCTCCGCGACCGGCCGTACCTCCGGTCCTGGGCCGGCGGATCCGCCCGGACCGCCGGAGCCGGCCGGACCGCCGGTGCCGAGGCCGCTCTCCTTCAGGATCGCGCGGACCAGTCGGCGGACGGTGTCCGCGGTGGGTGTCGGTGCCTGGGTCATGATCGCGCCGTTGCCGTTCGGGTGGGTGCCGGGGACTCCTGGGTGCGGGTCAGTCCACTATGACCAGCTCGCGAGTGGTGTAGTTGAGACGGCGGCCGCCGCCCTCGGTGACGGTGACGATGTCCTCGATGCGCACCCCGAAGCGGCCGGGCAGGTAGACGCCGGGCTCGACGGAGAAGCACATCCCGGGCACGAGGGGCTGTTCCTCGCCCTCGATCATGTACGGCGGCTCGTGGGTCGTGACGCCGATGCCGTGGCCGGTGCGGTGGATGAAGTACGGGCCGTAGCCGGCGTCGGCGATGACCGCGCGGGCCGCCCGGTCGATCTCCTGGCAGGCGACGCCGGGCCGCACCGCCCGGAAGCCCGCCTCCTGCGCCTCGCGGACGAGGTCGTGCACCCGGCGCTCCTCCTCGGTGGGTTCGCCGACATGGACGGTGCGGGAGGTGTCGGAGCCGTAGCCGTCCTTGAGGCCGCCGAAGTCGAGGACGACCATGTCGCCGTGTTCGATGACGCGGTCGCCGACCTCGTGATGCGGGTTGGCGCCGTTGGGCCCCGAGGCGACGATCGTGAAGTCGACCTGGGAGTGTCCGAACCGGCGGAGCAGGTCGGCGAGGTCGGCGCCGACCTCCGTCTCACGGCGTCCGGCGAAGGGGACCCGCCGGATCTCCTCGAACGCCCGGTCCGCGGCGGCGCCCGCGGCCGCCATCAGCTCCAGCTCGGCCGCGTCCTTGACGGCGCGCAGCATCGGCAGCACCTGCGTGAGGGAGGCGTAGGAGGCGCCGGGCAGGGCCTTCTGGAGGCTGAGCAGGTGCATCGCCCACGCGTTGTCGCTGATCCCGAACCGGCCGCCGGCGTCGAGCAGGGCGGCGGCGACGGCGTAGGGGTCCTTGCCGTCGGTCCAGTCGCGCAGGCTGAGGGCCGGGGCGCCGGCCGCCTTCGCGGCGTCGGGGGCCTCCAGGGTGGGCACGACGAGGACGGGATCCCGGCCCGCGGCGAGCACGAGCAGCGTGAGCCGTTCGGTGGCGGCGGTGGGCGCGTACCCGGTGAGCCAGACGAGGTCGGGGCCCGGCGCCACGAGGAGGCCGGCGAGTCCGGCCTCGGCGGCCTCGCGCGCGGCACGCGCCATACGGGCCCGGTAGTCGTCGGCCGTGAAGGGCGCGGGGGCGGTGCCGGTCATCCGGGCCTCCCTGGAGGGACGTGGCGACTGAAGGTGTGACGGTGACGGTCGCCCGGACGCAGTGACGCCGACCAGACGGCCACGGGCAGCATCCTGCCCGTCCGGCGAAGGTCCCGCGAGCCGATTGACGAGGTTGCGGCGTTTCACCGCGGGACGCACCGGCCCCGGCCGGCGACCGTCGCCGTCGTCCCGACGCCTGCCCTCCGAGGCGCGGCGGCGCAGCCTGGACAGCGGGGTCCTGCGCCGGAACCCGTCGTCCAGGCTGCGCGCAGCGACGTCCCCGGCAGCCGGGACCGTCCGCCGATCGCGACCCGGCGCAACCGTACCGGTGGCACAGGCGCACCCCCCTCCACGGCAGGCGCGCCGATCCACACCCCTTGTCCCTCATCCCTCGTCGTACGGCCGCCTCAGGTAACGACTCCTGGCGTCACCGTCAACTGCTGGTAAGCGCCGTTACGGTGACGAACCGTCAGCCAAACCGTCTTGCCTGGGCGCGTCGCGTCGACCGCCCGGGCGAGGTCCGTCGCCGAGTCGATCCTGACGCCGTCGAACCGGAGCAGGACGTCGCCCCGGACCAGGCCCGCCGTGGAGCCGGGGCCGGGCACATGGACGGCGACGATCCTGGCGCCCGCGTTCTTCGCGTCCACGGCCTCCAGCCCCAGGGCGGCCCGGGCGGACCGCGGCGACCCCCCGGCGGGCGCGGACGGTGCGGACGGCAGAGACGGAACCGACGGCACCGACGGGTCGGTACGGCCGGAGCCGGCGCCCTGCCCCGCCTGTCCCTCCCGCGCGCCCTGTCCCGCCTGCCGCTGCAGCTCGGCCAGTCTGCTCATTCCGATCACGGTCGTCCCGACGGTGCCCAGTCCCACGCCTGACAGCACCAGGACGGCGCCGGCGAACAGGCCGAACGACAAGGTCGTCAGCCTGCCGCCCCGACGGCGTGCGGCATGCGGGCGTGAGCCCCGGTCGCCCGGACCGCCGCAGCCGCCGGACTCCTGACCCGGCATCGGCTTGGGACGCAACGCTGTCTGTTCCATGGATCGCCTCCGGCTGGTGCTCTACCCGGCGCACCGGCGCACCACGAGCCACGAACGAGTGAGACTGACCCCCGGCGGGACGGAGGACGGCCGGCGCGGGCCGCGGTCGAACAAGCCGCCCGCAGGACGCGTCAGCCGGTGCAGGGCGTCAGGAGAGCGACGAGTGCGGAACGCGAGCCGGATACGGGACGGAGGCCGGGTACGGGGCGAGGGCCGGCGACGCGGGGTCCGGCAGGAAGCCGTGCGTGCGGCGGGCCAGATAGCCGGACTTGTAGCGGTCGACCTCCCGATGCCAGTGCAGGATGCCCGCCAGCCAGTTCTGCAGGTCGGCGACGTAGTTCCCCATCGCCTCGCGGGCCTCGGGCGAAAGGCCGAAGTCGTCGTACAGGACGGGCAGTTCATGCGCGATCACATGCTCGAACTGCTGCATGCGCTGCGTCATCAGATCGTGGACGACGCCGAGCGCCGCCGGGTAGTCGCAGCCGAAGAAGTTCTGCACGACGAGGATCGCGTTGTGCATCTCCCCCTCGTACTCGATCTCCTTCTGGTATGAGAAGACGTCGTTGGTGAGACACGCGTAGTCCACGGCCGCGTTCTCCAGCGCGCGGACGACGCCGCTGCGGTAGACCTCCGCCGGGATCGCGGGGCCACAGCCCATCCGGCACATGCTCAGGGTGAGGTCGGAGCCGAAGGTGGCGCGGCGCATCTCCAGGTAGTCGACCGGGTCGGGAACGCGGTTCTGGAGCTGGTTGGACAGCTCCCACACCCAGCTCTCGGTCATCACGTCGACCGCGTCGCGCAGGGTGCGGCGCTGGTCGGGGGTCATCGCGGCGGTGGTGCGCGCCCACAGGTCGAGCAGGCCGCGCTCCATGGCGTTGACGGGGGCGACGGGCGCCGCCTCGCCGTCCACGGGCATGCAGGCCGACAGGCGGGCGGTGGTCAGACGGGCGGCCGCGAGGTCGCGGCGGCCGCCGAAGACGAGCGGATAGTAGTCGTCGCCGTAGGTGCCCCAGGCGAGCCACTGCGCGCTGAGGTCGAGCGCTTCGGGGGTGGCATCCGGGTCGAGGCCGGCCGAGCACAGCGGGAGGTCGTAGGCGGCGAGTTTGTCCTCGTCCCAGACGCCCTCCTCCAGGATGCCCATCCGGTGCGACCACGCCTCCAGACGCGGGCGGCACGCCTCGAGGTGCGGGCTCAGCTCCACCTGGAAGGGCATGTGGAAGTCGGGCAGCAGCGACGGGCCGACCTTCTGGAACGGCACGTGCGCGTACGCGCGCAGGCGTTCGGCGGCAGCCGATGCGAGCAGCGCGCCGACGTCGGCGGCGGACGTGCCCGGGCCGGTCAGCTTCTGCCAGGGCGCGCCGACGGCCACGTCCTTGTTCATGTAGCGACTGGAGCGCATGTGCCACTCGTGGCCGCCGGACTGCCAGTCCTGCAGGCCTTTGGCGTAGGCGGCGACGGCCGCCACCTCGTCAGGCCTGAGCCCCTTCTCGACGGCCACCGCGGGCACTTCGGTGAACACGGTGTGCTCGAACTGGTGGAGGCGGGAGGTGAGGATGTCGTTGACGGTGTCGGCGGCCTCCTGGGTCGTGCAGCCGAAGAACTTCTCCAGGACGAGCACACCGTTGCTGTTCTCGCCCTCGTCCTCGACCTCGCGTTGGTAGGAGAACAGGTCGTTGCGGAGATGGACGGCGTCGGAGAAGGTCTCCATCAGCACCCTGAGCGGCCTGGATCCGGCGACGGCGGCCGGGACCTCGGCGGCCGCGAACTCCACCAGCCCCGCCGACCAGGGCGCGCCGCCCACCTTGCGCCGCATCTCGATGTACTCGACGGGGTTGGCGATCCGCCCTTCGTCGATGTTGGACAGCTCCCACATCGACTCGTTGAGCAGGTGCTCCGTCGCCACGGCGAAACGGCGCCGCCAGTCCTCGGACATGGCCGGCACCGTGCGTGTCCACAGGTCCTTCAGGCCGGCTTCCACCGGGTTGCGCGGCTCGGGCACGGGCGTCGCCAGGTCCAGCGGCATGAACAGCGGCAGCCGGTCCAGATGGGCCTTGCCTGCGGCGCGGTCCGGGGTGCGCTTGAACATGTCGAGGAAGTGGTCGTCGAAGAAGAACACCCACACGTACCAGTCGGTGATCAGCGACAGCACGGGGCCGTCGCAGTCGGGGTGGGTGTAGGCGCAGAGCAGCCCGTAGTCATGGGCCTCCAGGTCGGACTGCTCCCAGATCCCGGACCCCTCCAGCATGCCCATGTCGCGCGCCCACTGGGTGGAATGGGCCCGCGCCTGCTCGACGTGCGGGTTCAACCGCGCGGGATGCGGCATGTAGAACTGCGGGAGTTCGAACGGTTGCGTCATGGCCGGGCCCTACCCGGGGGTTCTCACCGCCATCCGCGCGGCGGCACATGATCACACCATCGCGTGAATCGCACGGAAAGCGGTGAACGGTACGGCAGTCGGCATGCGCGCCGGCACACGCACGAATTCCCGGAGGACGAAGGGAACGCGGAGCACGAGGCGGACGAGGCGGACGAGGCGGACGAGGAGGTCCAAGAGGAGGCGGCGGCGGGGTCATTCCCGCAGCTGGATCAGCGCATGCGTTCCGCCGGTCCGCCAGCGTTGTCCCTCGGCGGCGACCAACGCGGCTTCCGTGGCGGCGTCGAGCCCGGTGATCACATCTGACTTCAACGTGCGCAGCGCCACGACCGGACCGGGGAAGCAGGCGGTGACGTCGGCGAACGGGGTGGTCGGATCCCATCGGCTGTCGCCCACCAGGCGGCGGTAGTTGAGGTCGCCCTTCACGATCGTCAGGGCCGCGCCCGCGAACTCGGCCCGCAGGTCCTCCGGCATCCGCGCGTACGGCAGTGGTGCGGCGGAGAACGGGTGGGCGCGCACCGTCAGGACGCCGTCGGCCATGGCCGCCCAGAGACGTCGGCCGTGGTCGGCGGCCGCTCCTCCCGCGCCTGTCAGCTTCCGCAACGCGTCGACGACGTCGGCCGTGGTCGCGTCGGAGACGTAGTACGGGTACGGCTTGACGTGCAGGACGACCCGGTCGCACTGCCCGTGCTCGAGGAGATGGGCCACCAGGAGGAGATCGGGGATCAGTTCGCGGCCCGCGTTGTCGGCGACCAGACACAGGGTCGTGCCCGCGCCCGCGCTCACTTCCCGGCCCCGGTCCTGGTCCCGCACCTGGTCCCGGCCCCCGTCCGGGTCGCGGCCCCCGTCCGGGTCCCGGCCCCCGTCCGGGTCCCGGCCCTCCTGCGGGTCCCGGCCCTCGTGCGCATGCGCGACCGCCAACAGGGACCACAGCGCCTCGCTGTCGTCGGCGACCAGTCCCGGCACGGCGGCCCGGCCCTCGGCCTCACCATCGGACAGCCGGAAGCCCAGGTCGGCGCGGTTGCCCCATAGCGAACCGTGCAGAAGGGCCCGGCCCCGCTCCTCGGCCGGTCGGTCCGCGAGGGAGTCGAGCGCCGACAGTTCCTCGTCGGTCTCGGCCGCGTCGAGTTCGGCGAGCTTGAAGGGGCGGAAGGGATCGATGCCCGCCCACGGCCCGGGGCCGAAGTACCCGACCGCGTCGAGAAGCCGACGGTAGAAGTAGCTCTCCGACCACAGCCACGGCACGTCGAACCAGGAACGGCCGGCGTAGACGTCGAGCCCCCAGTCCCGCCAACGATCCCGGTCGTGAGCGTCGTCGGCCAGCGGTTCGATGACGCCGTCGGCACAGGAGGCCGCCAACACGTCCAGCGCGCGATGGGCCTCGGGCCCGTAGGGAAAGGCGTCCCGCACCTGCCGGATGATCGCCGGATGCCGTTCGGCCAGCACACTGCGGGGAAACGAGCCGGGTTCGTTGCCGAGGATCACGGGCGGTGCCGGGGTGCGACGCATGCGGCTCACGGTATCGCGGAGGTGCGGAGGAAGCGCCTCTCATGATCGCTGGGCCCGGCCGGACGGGTGGCGCCGAGCCGGAAGATCGGGCGGTTCCGACCGTTCCCGCCGATCCGGCCGGCAGCGCGGGGACCGACCGGCAGCCCGGCTCCCACGCCCGCAGCTCTGCGGCCCTCCGGCCCTCCGGCCTCCGCGACACGTGCCGGACCCGCCCGACGTTCCGGGCCCCGGCACTCCGCGTGCACGTCGCTCGGAGTCACGGCCGCCGTTCCACGCCTCCACCCTTCGACGCGCCTGTCGTACCGCGTGTTGGGCGATGCGTGCTCCGACGCCTATCAGACCGCCGCCATGATCTCTCGTTCCAGCCGCGTGACGAGGGTCAGATAGCGCGGACGACGCGGTACCGGCACCAGACCTCGGATGAGGACGTACCACATCTCGGACATCCGACGGGGCAGCCGACCGGCTGGTTCGCGGGAACGGCCCACGACACGGGTGCCGACGAAGAAGCAGACCAGGGAGTGGGCCACGGCGTCGACGTCGACGTCCTGGTGGATGTCGGACTCCTTGACCGCGCCCACGAGCCGTCGCGAGATCAGGTCCAGCAACTCCGCGAACGGGTGCGGCAGGGGTGGCCGGACCGCCACTCCCCCGGTGGCGAGCCGCAGGCCGGCGCGGGCGATCGGCCCCTCGACCGACAGCCTGGCCAGACCGAACGTCAGACGCATCACGGCTTCGAGGGACGCGTAACCACGGTCGTCGATCTCCCGGGCGACCCGGCGGGCGGCCTGGGACTGCAGCTCCATGATGGCGTGGGCCAGATCCTCCTTCGCCGCGAAGTGGAAGTACAAGGCTCCCTTGGTGACATGGGCGTGCGCGACGATGTCACTGAGGCTTGTCGACTCGTAGCCGCGCCGGTCGAACAGATCGGCGGCGGCCGTGATGATCGTCGTGCGGGTCTGTTCGGCGCGTAACTGCCTCGCCATCGGCTGATACTCTCCCGGGCCGGTAAAGAACGGGTCATGCCGTTTTTTCTTACCCCACGTAGACCATAGCTCACCGTGTGGCAATGGCGACCAGGTCGCGAAGATCGCCGACTCCCGTGACGATGACCGGACTTGCCCGCAGAGGACGGCTACTTGAGCAGCCCGCCTCCAACAAGAAACGTACCAGTGGCACACTCCGAACGGCCATCGAAAGAGACGGGATGCGCGGTTTCTGGAGCGATTACCAGAGGGCCGGGTTCTGGGGAGACGTACTGACACGTGTAATCAATGCCGAAACTGATCGTGTCACGCAACGGACCGTCTGTTCCCGGTCGCTTCGCGGATGGTACGGGGAAACAGTTTGCAACCAGAGTTACAGCAACAATCGCGGAAACGGTTGCGACCACGGTTGCAGCACCGGCCCCGGCAACGGTCGCGGCACCGGACCCGGCAACAGTTGCGACCACGATTACAGCACCGATTCCAGCAAGGGTTGCGACCGCGGTTACGGCGGCCGTAGCGGAAACCGTTGCGACCACGGTTGCGGCGGCTCTTGCGGAATCAGACGTGAGGCGGGCCGGTCGGTGTCCATCCACACCGGCCGGCCCGCCCGTTCATGGTGACCCGACCACTGCGACGGTCTGCTCAGAAGCCGGAAAGGCCTTCAGGAAACGTCGATCAACAGGTCGGCCAGACCCTCGGTCAGAAAGTCAGCTTCCAGCCGTTGAGCCTTCCCGTGTCCTGCGCGGCCGTGTCCTGCACGCGCAGCTTCCAGGTGCCGTTGGCGGCTTCCGCGGAGGCGTTGACCGAGTAGGTGGTGTTGAGGTCGTCCGCGGAGTCGGAGCTGCTTGCCGCCTTCAGGCGGTAGGCGGTCCCGTCGGGCGCGACAAGATCGACGACCAGGTCACGAGGCAAAGGATCGGTCATACGGATACGGGGAAACCCTCGATCCGGCCGGAAACCCACCCTCGCCGAGCACGATCGGTCACGGAACAGCCGATGTGATCCGGTCGGCTCCGAACCTGCCGGCTCCGATCCAGCGGAATGCGATCCGGCGGGCCCGGTGCTCGCGGGCGCAGGCACTGGCCCTGGCACTGGCACTGGCGATGAACCGGCACTGGCACTGGCGATGAACCGGCCCTGGCACTGGCGATGAACCGGCCCTGGCGCTGGCGCTGAACCGGCCCTGGCGCTGGCGCTGAACGCGCCGCGCCGGATTCCCGTACTCACCACAGACCGTTCCCGCGCCGGCCGAGGAGACGTCCCCGATGCCCCGCATGACCGCACACCGCACCGCAGCCCTCGCGGCCACCGCCGTGGGTCCGCTTCTGCTGGGCCTGTGGGCCGCCGGGCCGGCCCAGGCGCACGGCGCCCCGACGGATCCGGTCAGCCGGGTCTACGCCTGCTCCCCCGAGGGTGGCGCCGCCGCCCGCACGGCGGCCTGCCGGGCTGCCGTCGACGCGAACGGCTCCTCCTTCGCGGCCTGGGACAACCTGCGGGTGGCCAACGTGAACGGCCGAGACCGGCAGACCGTCCCTGACGGGCAGTTGTGCAGCGGAGGCCTGGCCGCCTACAAGGGGCTCGACCTCGCCCGCACCGACTGGCCGTCGACCAGACTGGCCCCGGGCGGGACGCTGCGCATGACGTACGCCTCGACGATCGCGCACACCGGGACGTTCAAGCTGTATCTGACGAAACCCGGGTACGACCCGTCGAAACCGCTTACCTGGTCCGATCTGCCGGAGCGGCCGTTCGCCGAGGTCAAGGACCCGGAGCTGAAGAACGGCGCCTACCGCTTCACGGCGAAGCTGCCCGCGGACCGGACGGGACGGCAGATGCTGTACACGATCTGGCAGAACAGCAGCACGCCCGACACCTATTACTCCTGCTCGGACGTGGTTTTCTCGACATCGGCCTCGCAAAGCAGAGCGGAGAACAAGCCGGCGAGCACACCGGTGAGCAAGGCGCCGGTTTTGGCCACGCCGACGTCTCCGGGGAGCGGGGCCCCGTCGTCGGCGTCCGGCGGTCCTTCCGCGTCGGCCTCCTCAGGCTCCGCGTCGTCGGGCACCCCGTCATCGGCGCAGGCCGTCGTGGCCGAGCCCAGGAGCACCCCGGTGGCGTCCGACACAACGGCCGGCTCCGGACCGTCGGCGCCGATGCTTGCGGGCGGCGCGGCGGCGGTGCTGGCCCTTACCGGCGGGACGGCCCTGGCCGTGCGGCTTCGCCGGCGCTGAGCCCGGTTGATCAAAGGGGCGGCATACGTAACTCCGGTTGCACGGACGTCAGTTGCGTCCGCACACCCGGATGAGATGTCCGTGCACGGCCGGCCGCGTCCGGGCCGGCCGTGCACGGTTCAGTCGTGCTCAAAGCAGTCGTGCTCAAAGCAGTCGCGCTCGGAGCAGTCGCGCTGAGCGGTGATCAGTTGACGGTGACGGCCGCGCCCGCGTCGGTCACCGGGGCGTACTTCGCGGTGAAGTAGCCGTTGGCGAAGCAGAGCGACGAGCCGGACGTCTTGGTGAAGTGCTGGCTGGTGAAGGTGATGCTGTTGTCGGCGTTGCTCGCGACGCCGGTCAGGCTCGGGGCCTGGTAGACGCAGTTGATGCTGCCGAGCAGCGTGCGCAGCACGACCGTGGTCTGGACGGTGGAGCCGGCCGCCGGGGTCACGGTCACGGAGCCGTCCGACCCCACGCTGGTGGTGTAGGGCAGGTTGTTGACCGTGACGCTGGTGACGCCGAGCACGCCGAGCACGTTGGCCGTGCAGCCGCCGAACGTGTGCGCGGTGAGCGACTCGGTGGCGGTGCCGGGCGCGGTCGGGTTGTCGGTCACGGTGGCGTTGAAGGCGGACGCGGCACAGGAGACACCGCTGGTGCCCGTCGCGCTGGAGTACAGCGTGGCGGTCGTGCCGCTGGCCAGGGACGCGTTGAGCACGTCACCGACGGCGACGTCGCCGTTGGCGGTCGTCAGGACCGCTCCGGCAGCGGAGGCCGGGGTGACGGCGGCGAGGGACAGGGCGGCGACAGTACCGGCAAGGGCCAGGAGGGAGCGGGAGCGGGTGCGGGTGCGCATGAGGGTGCCTCTTTCTCAAGGGGGGTTTACTACAGGGGAGTTGTTCGGTGCGAGGGAAACCGGCGCGTTGCATGGGAGCAACATGGGGGGACGCGTTCGGCGTCCACCGCTGCCGGCCCGTGACGCCTTCTCCGTACGTGACGGACCGACAACGGCAGGCGACCGGTGACCGGTCGGAGGCACTGGTGGGTGCTCCGGCCGGGCCGGGCGGAAAGGGCGACCGGCCGCGGCCACAGGGGGAAGCGGCCTTGCCGGTGCCGTGAAGGGATCGAGCCCGGACTGAGGGCCCGTGCTGGCTGAAAACGTCCGGGAGCGCGAGCTTGTCGCCGCGCTGCGGATCCGGCGCCACGGATCCGGGCTGGGCCAGGGAGAGTTGTAGACCTGATGTTCAGCCAACGTCAATAGCTGGAAAGGAACTTGATGGAGCGACAGATATATGCGAGCAGGTCGATCGGTACCGTGTTCCGCAGGTGGCACATAATGAACACTCTTTTTCCACATCTCCCTTGACCGCATGGTGTAACCATCGGTAACTTCCTCGACGGCTACTGCTGCGTAACGTGAAAGCCCTTGCGACTTCCGGGAGTCACAAGGAGACGTGCGCGGCAGCCGCTGTCCGCGCCAGGACAACGTGCCACTGAAGCCCAACCCGCATGACTTAGCGCATGGGAGCAGACATGGCCTCGTCCCCGGACGTCACGTCGTCCGCCGGCAACACCCCCGAGAACCCCGAAAGCGGTTCCACAGAGAGACGCGGCCGAGTCCGGCTGCGCCGGGCCGCCGTGATGGCGGTGCCCGCCACCTTCGTCGCCGCGGGTCTCGCGGTCCTCACCGCACAGGGCGCACTGGGCGTGCAGTTCGCGATCTCCGGCATGCCGTTCGTCGTCACCGCCGACCGGCTCGACGGTGAGGGCTTCGCGCAGTTCGGCGGCCTTGACAACATGATCGAGAACAGCCCGAACCAGGGCGACACCGGCGGCCAGGTCCTGGTCGTCACCTCGGTGGTGAAGAACGGCAAGATCACCAACATGTGCCAGAGCGTCGACCTCGGTGGCATCCAGCTCATCCTCAAGGCCGGCGGCGGTAACACCCCGGTGAGCGTGAAGAACCTGGCCATCGACTCCGACCAGATCACCGGCGACGCCGAGTTCAACAACATCGAGATCGGCCGCGACGCCAGCACCTTCGACAAGGTCCCGATCCAGGGCCCCGCGGGCGTCTACGGCCAGCAGGCCGACACGGTCGTCATCAAGAACCTGTACCAGCACAACTACGCGGCCACCGCGGCCGTCTTCAAGCTCCCCGGACTGAAGATGAGCTTCTCCAGCGAGGGCTGCAAGTAATGACCTTCACCCAGTGGCGGGACCGCTTCCACGGATGGAGAGGCCACCGGCCCTTCGCAGGCGGCGTGCTGCTCGTCCTGGGCGGCGCCGAGATCCTGGTGACCATGAAGGCACCGCTTCCGGTCATCCTGCACGTCGGCATGCAAGGGCTGGCGGGTTACCTCCTGCCCACCCTGATGGTGCTCTGCGGTCTGCTGATCCTGTTCAACCCGACCCAGCGGCTGTTCTACTCGATCATCGCGATCATGCTCTCCCTGGGCACCTGGCTCACCTCCAACATCGGCGGCTTCGTCATCGGCCTCCTGATGGGCGCCGTGGGCAGTTGCCTGGCCTTCGGCTGGGTTCCCGACCAGGAACCGCGCCAGAGCCGTCGCAGGCAGCGCGAGCAGAAGCAGACCGAGAGGACCGAGCGGACCGAGCGGACCGTCCAGACGGTCCACAAGGGCGGCCACCTGCCCGAGACGGGCAGGCCCGCCTGAGCCGGGTCGCGAAACCCTCTCTCCGGGTTTCGAATCCGCTCTCGTAACGCGCTGGACCGGAACGGGCCCGCAACCCCCGGCCCGCAAGGGCCTACGCGGACCGGACGGCACCAGACGGCCCCGGACGCCATCGGACGACAGCCGGAGCAGGCCGAACAGGAGCGGACCGGACCGGACCAGGCCGAGCCGAGCCGAGCGGAAGAAGAGCGGTACGGAACAGGTACAGGACGAATCCGACGCGCGGCCATGATGGACGGCCGCACGTCACCTCCCCGGCGGGGCCGGGCGACCAGCGCACAGCCGGCCGCCACCGGCTCCGCCGGTCTCGTCATCCCGGGGCGACTGCGAACTTTGCCGCACGCCCGGCCACCCCCTCGCGCCGCATGCCGCACGATCCCCGCCCCGCCCCCTCCGGCCCTCCCTCGCCGCCCACCCTCTGGCGGTATGGGCACCCGGTCATCCGCGCGTGGGCGCGGGCGTGGTCGTGTGGGCGTGTGCGTGTAGGCGTACGAGCGCGGGCGTAGGCGTGCGGGCGTACGCGTGCAGGCGGGCGGCAATTTATTGACGATCAGTGAATCCACCTGGTTTTTTCCCGTACTGGTCCGTACCGCAGGCCCACTGGATCACAATGCGGCACCGGCACCTCACCCCCGGTGGTTGCTCACTTGACTACCAGCGGTCACACACGGTTGGCTCCGAGCCAACGAATGTCCCCCGCCGGTGCCCACCCCCTCGCATCGGTGCCGCTCGCCCCGTCCCTCTGCTCTGCCGCACAGCGAGGTGCAGCCCCCCATGAACACTCCCCTCCCCGTTCCTCCCTCTTCCTCACTCCCGAGATCGTTGCGCCTCGCCGCCCTGGCCGCGGCGTGCTGCCTGGTGCTCGCCGGTTGCTCCGGCGCAGACCTGGCCGCCTCGACCACGGACAGGGCCGGCGGTTCGGCCGACCGCATCAAGATCGCCCTGATCACCCACGGCGCCAAGGACGACGCTTTCTGGGAGCTGGTACGCAAGGGCGCCGAGGCGGCGGCCGCCAAGGACGGCGTCGATCTGACCTATGCCAGCGACTCCGACGGCGCCGGACAGGCCGAGCTGGTGCGGGACGCGGTCCGCGACAAGGTCGACGGCATCGCGGTGACCCTGGCCAAACCGCAGGCCCTGCGAACTCCGGTGGCCGCGGCCAAGGCTGCCGGCATACCCGTGGTCGGCCTCAACTCCGGTATAGACGCTTGGCGTTCGACCGGACTCCTCGAATACTTCGGCCAGGACGAGAGCGTCGCGGGCCGCGCCGTGGGCGACAAACTGGACGGCCTCGACGTCAAGCACGCCCTGTGCGTCATCCACGAGCGGGGCAACGTCGCCCTGGAGGCGCGCTGCGCGGGCGTGAAGAAGACCTTCACCGGCGAGACGGACATGCTCTACGTGGACGGAACGGACATGGACGCGATGACCGCCGCCGTGACGACACGTCTGCGGCAGGACCCCGACATCGACGAAGTCATCACCAACGGGGCACAGTTCGCGATCGCGGCCGTGAAGGCGGCCGGTGAGGCGGGCAGCAAGGCCAGAATCGCCACGTTCGACCTCAACAAGGACCTGGTCACGGCCGTCCGCGACGGTCGAGTGCAATTCGCCGTCGACCAACAGCCCTATCTGCAGGGGTACCTGGCCGTGGACGGACTGTGGCTCCACCGGACCAACGGCAACGTCAGCGGCGGTGGCGTGGCTCCCGTACTGACCGGCCCTGCCTTCGTCACCCGGGCAAACGTCGCCCAGGTCGCACGCTTGGCCGCAGCCGGAACCCGCTGACCAGGCGGTTCTCCAGCCCGGTCTTCCTTTTCCCCCCCGCGCCGACTCCCTCTCCACCTCCCCTTCTCTCCCTCTCCTTCTCTCCCTCCCCGCTGATCGTTCCTAGGACGGCCATGTCTCCACGGTCAGGCGCCCGGCGCCGCCGTCTCGGCTCCATACGTCTCTCCCTGATCCTGCTGGCCCTGGTGCCCGGCGTCACCCTCACCGCCATGTGGGGTGTGACGACGACCCAGATGTTCACCGAGGGGCTTCGGCTGCGCGCGCAGACGGAACTGAGCCGGTCCACCGGTGCCATGGGCACCGAAGCGACGCTCGCGCTGCAGCAGGAGCGCAGTCTGTCGGCCGTGTGGCTGGCTTCCGGGCCCGGCGGATCCCAGGCCCCGCTGGAGGCGCAGCGCACGAAGACGGACGAAGCGGTCGCCAAACTGGTGTCCCGGGCGGACGACATCCACAAGGCGCCCGCCCGTGTCCGCGACCGGCTTTACTCGGTCGTCGCCTCCGTCAGCAGCCTGGAGTACTACCGTGGTCAGGTGGACGACCCCGTCGACATCACCGCCGCGCAGGCTCTGGACCAGTACACGTCCATCATTGACGACCAGATCCATGCCTTCCAGGAGCTGTCCCAGGTCGACGACGGCGACCTCACCTCACAGGCGGGGCCGCTCGTGGCACTGGAGCACGCTGCCGAGCTGGTCTCCGAAGAAGACCTGCAGCTCACCCTGGCCGGCCCCAAGGGCCGGATGGACGAGAAGACTTGGGCGCAGTTCGCGCAACTGGTCCACAGTCGTCGCTGGTTGGTGCAGGACCAGATCGTCCCCTCGCTCACCGGTGACGCGAAAGCGGCGACCGAGGAGATCCTGACGAGCTACCGGTGGCAGACCCTGGAGGCCATCGAGGACAAGGTGCTCGCCGCTCGCGCGAAACAGAGCGAAAGCGGTGACATCGTTTTGCCGGACGTGCAGAAGGCCTGGCGCGCCGCGCTCATCGACGTCTCCGACCAGTACTCGGAGCTGATCCGGCAGCAGACCGCGACCCTGCTGCAGCACAGCGCGGACGACTCCCGCGGGCTGCTGATCAAGGCCGCCTCGCTGAGCGCCGGCGGTCTCCTCGCCCTGCTGGTGTGCATCGGCATGTCCTGGCGGATCACCCGCTCCTTGTCGCGGCGGCTGCTCGGGCTGCGGATGGCCACGCTGAGCCTGGCGCACGAGCGGCTTCCGGACGTGGTGGCCCGGCTGGACCGGGGAGAGACCGTAGACGTGGACGCGGAGACCCCGCCACTGGACTACGGGAGCGACGAACTCGGTCAGGTGGCCCAGGCGTTCAACACCGCGCAGCGCACTGCCGTGCTCACGGCGGTGGAACTCGCCGACACCCGGCGCGGTTTCCAGAAGGTCATCCTGGGCATCGCCCGGCAGAGCCAGAACCTGGTCAACCTCCAGCTCAGCAAGCTCGACGCGCTGGAGCGTCAGCACCAGGACCCCGACGTCCTGAACGGGCTGTACGAACTCGACTCCACAGCAAGCCAGTTGCGACGCTACGAGGAGAACCTGGTCATCATCAGCGGTGGCCGGCCGGGGCGCAGCTGGGCGGAGCCGGTGGCTCTGATCGACATCCTGCGCAGCGCCGTCGGAGAGGTCGCCGAGTACCGGCGGGTGGAGGTGCACACCGAGGAGGAGGTGGCCATCGCGCCGCCCGCCGTGGCGGACGTCATCCATCTGCTGGCCGAGCTCATCGACAACGCGACCTCCTATTCGCCCGCACCGTCCCCGGTCGGGGTCCGGGCGACGCTGGTGGCCAAGGGGCTGGCGATCGAGGTGGAGGACCGCGGGCTCGGCATGCCCGAGGACGACTACGCGTCGTTCAACGAGCAGTTGGCGGTCCCTCCGCAGTTCGACGTGGTGGCGCTCGCCGACGACCTGCGCCTGGGCATGTTCGTGGTCGCCCGGCTCGCGACCCGGCACGGCATCGCCGTGACGCTGCGCTCCTCGCCGTACGGCGGCACCACCGCGATCGTGCTGGTCCCGCACGACATCGTGGTCCTCGACGCGGCCGACGACCGGTCCCCGGCGGACGACCTGCCCGACGCCCCCGCTGCCGCGGGGTCACTGCGCCCGGACACAGGCCTTACGCCCCGGGGACGAGGGCCGTCGGATCCGCCACGGCACGCGGACGCGAACGCTGCTGACACGGCGCGGAAGCCTGGCGTCGAGGCACCGGAGGACTCCGCAGTGACACGGGCTGCGCCCGCCGGCGAGGGACCGGGAGGGTCCGACCCGGAGCAGGACCCGGCCAAAGACCGAGCCAAGGACCCAGCCAAGGATCAGGCCAAGGACCAAGCCAAGGGCCAAGACCAGGCGCGGGAGCGTTCGGCGGTCCCGGTCCCGGTCCCGGTCGCGGTCCCGGGCCCGGAATCGGCCGGCCGTCCTGGTGGGCTTGTCCCGCTGCCCCGCCGGGTACCGCAGACCAGCCTCGCCACCGAGTTGCGCGACGACGCCGTATCCGCTGTCTGTGCCGGATACGCCGAGGAAAACGGTTTCCCGGACGATTTCACCGCCGAGCGCGCAGCCTCCTCGCTCGCCGGCTTCCAGCGCGGCACCCTGCTGGCCCTCGCCGACACGGACGCCGATGCCGATGCCGACGAGCCACACTCCGGACCTCAGGAGACGGCCGCCGTGCAGGACGTCGGCCCGCCGGTGACCGCCACCGGCGCCTCCAAGACCTCGCCCCCGCCCGCCGACCGCTCATGAAGGACACCGCGATGACACCCTCCGTCCCCGGCACCAACACCCAGCTCGACCAGCTGCTCACCGGTCTCGTCGACCGGGTCGCCGACGTCAACCAGGCCGTCGTGCTCTCGGAGGACGGCCTGGTGGTGAGCAAGTCCACCGGATTCCTGCGGGAGGACGCGGAACGGCTGGCGGCGACCGCGTCCGGCCTGATGAGCCTCAGCAAAGGCGTCAGCATGGATTTCCGCGGCGGCCCTGTGCGCCAGGCGCTCATCGAGATGGCCAACAGCTATCTGATCCTCACGTCGGCCGGCCCGGGCGCCCACCTCGTCGTGCTGGCGGGGAAGAACGCGGACGTCGGCGTGGTGGCGTACCAGATGAACATGCTGGTGAAGAAGATCGGCGAGCACCTCAGCGCGGCACCGCGGGCCCATGTCGGTCCCGCCGTCCGCACCAACGGCGGGTGAGGTGAGCGGAGGCGACGAAGCGGGCCGGCTCGTCAGGCCGTTCGCCCTCACCGGTGGACGGACCCGGCCCAGCCGCGCCGACTTCACGCTCATCACCACGGTGACCGCGGTGGACCCGCCGCCCGAACGGACGACGCGACCCCAGCCGGAGCACGGCCGGATGCTGCGGCTGTGTGCTCGGCCGGTCGCGGTGGCGGAACTCGCGGCTCATCTCGACCTGCCGGTCAGCGTGGTCGTCATCATGCTCTGCGATCTGCTGGAGGCGGGGCTGATCACGGCCCGGCCGCCTCGCTCAGTCACCGGCGCCCATGACCTGGATCTGCTGCAGAAAGTGAGGGACGGCCTTGGCCGGATCTGACACCGCCGCTTCTCCGGCCGCGTCGGCGGCGGCCCCCGACACGGTGAAGATCCTCATCGCGGGCGGCTTCGGCGTCGGCAAGACGACCATGGTCGGGGCGGTCAGCGAGATCACGCCGCTGCGCACGGAGGAGCCGCTGACGGCGGCGGGGCTGGACGTCGACGATCTGAAGGGCATCGAGGAGAAGCGGTCCACCACCGTGGCCCTCGACTTCGGGCGGATCTCCATCGGCGACGACCTGGTGCTGTACCTCTTCGGCACGCCCGGCCAGCAACGGTTCTGGTTCATGTGGAACGACCTGGCGATCGGTGCGCTGGGGGGCGGTGGTCCTCATCGACGTGCGCCGACCGGCGTCCAGCTTCGCCGCCGTCGACTTCTTCGAGCGGCGGAAAATCCCGTTCGTCGTTGCCGTGAACGGTTTCCATGGCTTGCACCCGTATCCCACGGAGGAGATCAGGGAGTCCCTGGCACTGCCGGAAAACGTTCCCGTGTTGCTGTGCGACGCGCGGGAACGTGAGTCGTGCCGCGATGTGCTGATCGCTCTGATCGACCGACTGATCGACGATTTCACCCTGCGGTCAACCCCACCCGACTGACCCCGGCCAAGCCACACACGCTCATCCCCCTGGACCCGCTGAAACTGCCTTGGGGGTAGGCGCCGACCTCTTGGGCAGGTCGCATCGCTCGGGCTGAGCCCGTCACACGGGCAGGACCCGTCAGTGGGCACCGGCCGCGCGCAGTACGGCGATCGTCTCGGGGTGGGGCCCCGTGGTGGCCCATTCGAGGGGCGTCAGCCCGGTGCCGTGGTCCTCGCGAAGTGCTGGGTCCGCGCCATGGGCGAGAAGGACGCGGACGGCCTCGACGTGGCCCCAACAGGCGGCCGCGCACAGCGGGGTGCCCTCGGCGCCGGTGCCGGTGCTCTCGGCGTCGGGCGGCGCGCCGGCCTCCAGCAGTCTGCGCGCCACGTCGGCCGCACCCTGGACACAGGCCGTATACAACGGGGTAGTGCCCTCGGCGTCGGCCGTCGCCGGGTCCGCGCCGGCCCGCAGCAAGCGGTCGACGTCCTGAGCGGTCCCGCACAGAGCCGCCGCGACCAGGCGCGACGTGAGTTTCTTCTGCCGTCTTCTGTTCACGCTCGCCGAGACTAGCCCGGGCCCGTGGACGGGATCTCCGGAATTTCCATGGGCCGCTCACAGGCACGAGGCGGGAAACCGCCAAGCGTGTCCCAGTGATTGACCTGTTCCCCTCTCGCCCCTACCTTCTGACCGACTCGCCGAACCGAGTTCGATATATCGAATATTCGGTCGGCGGCAAAGGGCACCCCGCACCCCCTGGAGCGCACATGACCCCCAACCCGTCCCGCCGCCTCTTCCTCGGCGCGGCCGCCTCCGTCCCGCTGGCCCTCACCCTCGGCGTCCCGGCCGCCCAGGCAGCCGACTCGGCTTATGTGATGGGGTACTTCACCGAGTCGACGAAGCTCGGCGACGGCACGGACTACGGCCTCCATCTCGCGGTCAGCACGGACGGGTTGCGCTGGATGCCGCTCAACCAGAACAACCCGGTGGTCACCCCCACCGAGGGCTCGCTCGGCCTGCGCGACCCGTTCATCCTGCGCAAGCAGGACGGCACCTTCGTCGTGCTCGCCACCGACCTCAAGGGCACCGACTGGAACTACGTCAGCCAGTACGTCCACGTCTGGAACTCGACCGACCTGCGCACCTTCACCGGCTACCACCGGCTGAAGCTGCACGACATGAACACCCATAGCTGGGCGCCGGAGGCGTTCTGGGACGCGAGCCGCGGCCAGTACGCACTCATCTACTCCGCCGTCAACAGCAGCGGCCACAACGTGATCATGGTCAACTACACCACCGACTTCGTCACCGCCTCCGCCCCTCAGGTCTTCTTCGACCCCGGCTACGACGTGATCGACGGCGACATGGCCGTCGGCGTGAACGGCGTCAACTACCTCTACTTCAAGAAGGACCAGACCCTGGTGGGCGCCCGGTCCAGCTCCCTCGACCCGGGCAGCTTCACGGTCTTCAACACGGGGGTCGCGCACGGCGGAACCGAGGCGCCGACCCTGGTCAAGTCCCTCACCTCCGCCACATGGTGGCTCTGGGGTGACACCTACACCCCCAACGGCGTGTTCTACGCCTGGCAGTCCACGGATCTGTCGGCGGGCACCTGGTCCCCGCTGGACCAGAGGACCTACACCCAGCCGGTCAACTCCAAGCACTGCGGCATCACGACGATCACGTCGGCCCAGTACACCAACCTCGTCGCCAAGTGGGGCGCCCCGGCCTGGAACCGTCTGAAGTCCTACAACTTCCCCGCGCGATACGTCCGTCACTCCGACTACGTCGGCCGCATCGACGAGTACCCGGTCGAGCCGTACAAGGACTCGCAGTGGACGCTGGTGCCGGGCCTCGCGGACAGCTCGGGCGTCTCCTTCCGATCGGTGAACTACCCGACCCGCTACCTGCGGCACTACAACTACCAGCTCCAACTCGACGTCAACGACGGGACCTCGACGTTCGCCGGGGACGCGACCTTCTACCGCACGGCGGGCCTGGCAGACGCCGGCTGGTCGTCGTTCCGCTCGTACAACAACCCGACCCGTTACATACGGCACTCGAACTACGTGCTGCGCATCGACCCGATCTCGACGGCCACGGAGCAGCAGGACGCCACGTTCTACGTCGGCTACTGAGCGCTACGTCGGCTACTGAGCGCTACGTCGGCTACTGAGCGAGGGCGGCGCGAGAACGCGTCCGTCTCACAGACCGGCCAGCACCGGCAGCAGTCGGACGGCCGTGGTCACGTCGTCGGTCAGAGGGCGGTCCTGCGTATCCGTGGGCAGGGCCGCCGTCGCCACCGCAAGCGCCGCGACGCGGGGCGGCTGCGTGTGCAATTTCAACGCCCTCACAGCGCTGACGAGTTCGCAGGCCAGGACGGTGGCGTAGGCGTCCACCGCGCGCAGGGTCTGGCGGGCGGCCTGGCCGGCGAAGCTGGCGGCCTCCTCCAGGCCCCGGGAGAGGACCGCGTGCCCCGCCGAGGCGGGCGCCGCAGCCGAACGCAGCTCCGCCAGAGCCGAATTGGCGGTGTACTCCAGGATCATCGTGCCCGAGCTGCTCACCGGTCCTGCGGCGAGGAACGGGGGCAGGCCGGTGAGTCCGGGGTCGCCCAGCGCAGCCAGGCGGGCGGCCGAGAGCTGGGCCGTCTGCAGCAGTGCCAGGACGGCAGCGTCCAGGGCCAGTCCCAGCGGCGCGGCGAAGAAGCCGCCATGGTGGTACGCGGCAGCGGCGTCGGCATCCATGAGCGGGTTCTCGGACGGGCAGTTGATCTCCACCTCGACGACCTCGCGCAGTCGCTCACAGGCGTCCAGCACGCACCCATGTACCTGTGGAAAGGCCCGAAAACCGAAGGGGTCCTGGATGCGCCCTCCCGAGCGGGGCGGCGGCTCGTCGGGGAGCCCGAGCAGCCGCCGCACCTCGCTCGCCGCACGGGCTGCGCCGGGATAGGGACGCAGGGCGTGCACAGGCGCTGCGTAGGCCTCGGGTGAGCCGGACACCGCAGCTAGGGACAGCGCGGCGACGGCATGCGTGGCCCTCAGCAGCACCTCCAGCTCCCCCTGGGCGAGCGCGGCCTGGCCGAGCGCGAGGGCGTTGCTGCTGAGCAACGCCAGGGCGTCACCGGCCCGCAGGACGACGGGAGCGGGAGTCCCGGCGGCGGTCGCGGCAGCGCGAGGGACAGAGGTGGAGACGGGGACGGGGACGTGTCCGCGGGCTGGAATCCCAGCGGCGGGAGGGACGTGGGCCGAGGGTCCCTGGGTAACCGCTCTCGAAAGCGCGTCGAGGGGCGCGTCGGCGGAACGGCCGGCGGGGACCATCACGAAGCGCACCGGGCCGGCGGGCCCGTCACCGCGAGAGCCCTCGAAAGCGAGCGAGTTCGGGCGCGCGGACGCAAACATGCCAGGAACCGCTTGTGCAACGGGAGAAGCTCCACCATGGAGCCCGCCGCCCACAGCGACCCCAGCAACCCCAGCAACGCCGGTAACGGATTCAGTAACCGGTTCAGTATCTGAATCGGCAGCGGTGACGGCTGCCACGGGCTGGGCAACGGCGCTGGAAACGCTTACAGCAACAGGCTGAGCGCGCACTCCGGAATCGGTCGGGCCCACGAGACCCCCCGACCCGGTCGCGTCCCGCGAGCCTGCCCGCTTCGGGTCCGTCGTTCCCGTGCCTGCCGACCCCGGTTCTGCCAGCCCTGAGTTCGGCTTCCCCGGCTTCCCCGCCTCCGCCGCCGACTCCCACGTTTCCGCCCCGTCGCACCTCCGCCGGGTCGTTCCACTCCCCCGCTCGGCCGCCTCGGGGCCCTGCTCGGCCGCCTCGGGCCCCTGCACGGCCGGCGCGTGCCCCTGCCCAGCCGGCCCGTAGCCCTGCCCGGCCGCCCCGCTCCCCTGATCGGCCGCTCCGCTCCCTTGGGCAGCGGTGTTTCCGGCCGGTCCTGCCCCACATGCCGAACCGTGCGACTCGGGGCGCGTCCAGGGGCGTTCGCCGATGAGCGTCAGGCCCGTCTGGGCCAGGGCCGTCAGGTCACCGGTGCCGATCCCGCCGTACTCGTTGACGGCCGGGTGGACTCCCAGCCGAAGGGCGTCGGCGAGGGCGTCGATGAAGGCGGGCTGGATGCCGGAGCCGCCGGCGAGCAACTGGTTGGCGCGCACCGCGAGCATCGCGCGCACCTGGCGGGCGGGAAGCAGGGCCCCCGCGCCGCCCGCGTGGCTGCGCAGGAGGCGCAGGCCGTGCGCGGTCTCGTCGTCCTCCTCGACCGGCACCGAGCGCTGCGCGCCGACACCGGTGCCACGGCCGTACAGCCGCCCAGAGGCGGCGAGGCGCTGTGCGGTCCGCCAGGAGCGCTCGGCCCGGTCGCGCGCCTCGGGGGCGACCGTGGGCACGACTTCGCCGTCGGCGAGCGTGAGCAGCTCGACGACGGTGAGCCTGGTTCCGTCCAGGACGACCTGGGCGCCCTCTCGATTCGGGGACACCCGGGTCGGTCCGTTTGCGGTTGCGGTGACGTCCAACGGATCAGCAGTCCAGCGGTCCGGCAGCGAAGGAGTTCGGCGGCGGTAGCAGTGTGGCGGCGAGCGGCTCGGCGGTCCCGCAGATCGGCCGACCGGCGTATGGCTGATGCAGTGAGCCACTGGATCAGTGAGCCGCTCGGTCAGTGACCCACCGAGCCAGTGAACCGCCGAATCAGTGAGGCACTGGAACGGCGAACCTCCGGAACGGTGGAGCGCTCAATCACTGGCTCGGATCCCGAAGTCGGCCGATCCGGCCGATCCAGACCCGACCGACCCACCGGTCCAACCGACCCACCGGTCCAACCGACCCACTGGGCCGACGGACCCACTGGGCCGACCGACCGGCCGAGCCAACCTATCGCCCGACCTACCGACCCGACCGACCGACTGCGGAGTCGCGGAACCTCAGCCCAGGCCGGCCGACTTCAGCCAGGCCTTGGCCACGTCGAGCGGGTCCTTGCTCTGCAGCTGCACCTGGGAGTCCAGGTCGAGCAGGGTCTTCGTGTCGAGCTTGGCGGAGACGGCGTTGAGCGCGGCGACGCCGTCCTGCGAGAGCCCGCTCTTGTAGACCAGCGGGGTCACGTTCGCGAAGCCGAAGAGGTTCTTCGGGTCCTGGAGGACGACGAACTTCTCCTTGATGATGGTCGGGTCCGTGGTGAAGATGTCCGCGGCCTGCACGGTGTCCTTCTTCAACGCGGCCTGGGTCAGCGGGCCGCCCGCGTCGAGCGCCTTGAAGGACTTGAACTTCAGCCCGTACACCGAGTCGAGGCCGAGGAGTCCCTGCTGGCGGGTCTGGAACTCGGGGGATCCGCCGAGGACCAGCTTCGGCGCGACGTCCTTGAGATCGGCGAGCGTGGACGTCGCGGTGAGGTTGTACTTCTCCGCGGTCGCCGCGTTGACGGTGACGGAGTCCTTGTCCTCGGCCGGCGACGACTCCAGCAGCGTCAGCTTTGAGTCGAGCTTGGCCTTCACCGCGGCGTTCACGGTCGCGAGCGAGGTCTGCTCGGCCTTCGCGTCGAGGTAGGCCAGCAGCGAGCCGTTGTACTCCGGCAGAACGGTGATGGAACCGTTCTTGAGCAGGCCGTACGTGGTCTCCCGGCTGCCGATGTTGGGCTTGTAGGACACCTTGATGCCCTTGGCCTTCAGAGCCTCGCCGTAGATGTCGGCGATCAGGATGCTCTCGGCGAAGTTGTTGGAACCGACGACCACGGTGTCACCGGCCGCCTTGTCGCCGGCGAGCGGGTCGGAGGTGTCGTCGGATGAAGAGGAACATCCCGCCAGCAGGGCCGTCATAGCGGCGAGGGCGACGGCCGCCGCACCGGGGTGGTTCCTGAGGGACCTGCTGCTGTGGGCGTTGGAAGTCACGGTTCCCGTTCCGGCTGTGGGGTTGATGAGAACTCAAACACTCTGACCCGATCCAATCCATCCGCTTCTTGATCAGTCAAGAGCAGCAGGATCACCGATTGGCTTCGATCCGTGATCACTTGTGTGCGGATCGGGAGATCACCTGTGTACCTCCCGGAGATCGACGGAAGGGGGTTCGTAAGCCGCTTCGTAATGGATTCTTGACGTGGGACGACACGCTCGACCGTTCGGATAGGCGATAGTCTCGCCGGAGTTGGCCTCCGCCACAGCAGTCGGCGTCGGCCACAGCGGTGTACGGGGGCCGCTCCAGTGTCGTCACGCGAGGACACATGTGTGCGCAAAAATGCACACATGCGCGACCCCCTTGCACGCTTGCAACGCCCTCTCGAAGGAGGCCCGGTGTCCACGAAAGAGGTGGACGCGCCCGCCCGGTCGGCACCCTCGGCATCGTCCTCCGCCCGTCGGGGGCTGCGAGGCTTCGCCGACCGATGGCCCTTCCAGCGCAAGCTGAACGTACTGGTCGGTATCCCGCTCACGGTGATCGCCCTGCTGCTGACGTACCTCATCGTCGACCTGGTGCAGGAGTCCAACCGCGCGGAGGACGCCGCCCAGCTGGTGCGCGACAGCACCGAGGTCGCCCAGCTGGTCGCCGATCTGCAGGACGAACACCAGCAGGCGATCCTGCTCTCCGTCCGGCACGAGGCGGCCTTCGACTCCGGCACCCCCTCCAGCGACGGTTACCGGCAGGCTCAACTCACCGTTGACGCACAGGTGCAGAAGGTGCTCGACGCCTTCGGCGACCGGCTGCCGGCTTCGGAGGTCCAGGCTCTGAAGGAGGTCCAGGGCCTGGCAGGGCTGCGGTCCACCATCGAGCAGGGTTATCTTCCCGCGGACAACATCGACCCGGCCTACTCGGGAACGGCCGACGGTCTCATCGACGGTCTGAACCTGGACCGCAACTCCGCGCTGGCCACCACCTTCACCGGCAACCTCCTCGACTCGCTGCTGCGCGCCGACGCCGCGCACGGCGCCTGGGAGACCGGCGTGTTCTCCGCGCGCACCGGCGACAGCAACGCGCTCATCGAGTTCACCGGCGCGGTCGGCTCCTACGAGCTGTTCACCTACCAGGCGGAGCGCTTCGACCGGTTCGCCGACGAGGCGCAGTCCGAGGAGTTCGGCGGCATCGAGCACAACTCCTCGCAAGCGTCGATCAGCAAGGACTACGCCGAACTGGCCGTGGATCCCAGCGCGTTGCAGGCGGAGTCGAAGGCCGCGATCCGCGCCTCGTTCCGGGACGCGCTCGCCTCCTACCCCGACTACAGCTCGCAGGCCGCGGTCCGACTGAAGATCACCGCGTCGCTTATCGACCAGATCGCCGACCGGGCGGACGACACCGCTTCCAGCGCCCAGTGGCGCGCGAGCCTGCTGCTCACTCTGGCGCTGCTCTGCTTCGCCGTGTGGATCGCGTTCTCCATCCTGGTCCGCCGCTCCGTGGTCCGTCCGGTGCTGGCGCTGACAGGAGCCGCCCAGGAGGTCGCCGACGTCGCGGGCCGCGAGCTCGCCCGGGTCGCCGACGACGACGCCGAGGAGTCCGGCTCCCCGCGGCTGCGCGAGCTGCCGGTCACCGCCGACGACGAGATCGGCGAACTCGCCGAGGCCTTCAACAACGTCCAGACGACCGCGGCGGCGCTGCTGGAGCGCCAGGTGCTCAGCCGGCGCAACGTCGCCGAGATGTTCGGCAACGTCGGCCGCCGAGTCAGCAACCTGACGACACGTCAACTTGCCCTGATCGACGCGGTGGAGCGCGGTGAGACCGACCCGGCGCTGCTGGCACGTCTCTACTCCATCGACCACATCGCGGTGCGTCTGCGCCGCAACGCCGACAGCCTGATGCTGCTCGCGGGCATCCGCGAGACCGTTCTGGACGCCGGACCGACCGCGCTCACCAACGTCGTGCGCGCCGCCCTCGGCCAGATCGAGGGCTTCCAGCGGGTCCGGCTGCGGGCCGCGACCGACACCATGGTGGAACCCGACATCATCGGCGACCTGACGCTGATGATCGCCGAACTCCTGGAGAACGCGGTGTCGTTCTCGCCCGAGGGCAGCCCCGTCGAGGTGGTCGTGGGCGCCGACGACGACGGCGCGTCCATCACCGTCTCCGACCACGGCCTGGGCATGAGCGCCGATCGCCTCGCCGAGGAGAACGCCCGCCTGGTGCGCCGCGAACGCCTCGACGTCGTCCCGACGAAGGTCCTCGGCCTGTTCGTGGTCGGCGCGCTCGCCCGCCGCTGGGACGTCGACGTCACCCTGTCACGCACCCCTGGCGGCGGTGTGACGGCCGAGGTGATGATCCCCTCGACGCTGCTGGTGACGACGAGCGAGGTGGAGGCGGCCGGCAGGCCCGGCGCGCTCGGAACGTCCGCCGCCCGGTCCGCCGTCGCGCCGGCCGCCCCCTCGGCCCCCGCGGCCGGTCCCTCCCCGTCGGCCTCGGTCCCCTCCTGGGCCACGCACGAGGACGATCCGGCCGCGCTGCCTCGCCGGGTCCCCCGCCGTGACCCGTCCCCCGCCGACCGGGAGACCGAGCCCTCACCCACCGCGAAGGCCGGCGCCGGGGACCCGACGACCGGTGCTTCCAGCGCCGAGTCCCCGGCCCACCCGCGCACAGCAGAGCGCGCCGCCCACCCGCGCACCGCCGTGCCCTCCGCCCACAGCCGCACGGACGAGGCCGGGGAGCCCGCGCGCACGACCGAGGCCGACGACTCCGCTCGGGCGGCGGGCCGGTCCGAGACGGTCGCTGCTCCGAACCCGTCCGACGCCCGGATCGCCACCACGTCCACCGCGTCCACCACTTCCGTCACTTCCGTGCCGTCCGCCAGCGCCACCGCCGCCACCGCCGCCGACCCGAGTGAGGCCCCTGCCGAGCGGGCGACCGGGCCGCGAGGCGGGACACCCGGGCACGGCGTCCCGGCGCCCCGCACTCCCGAGTCGTCAGTCCACCGGCGCGCGGCGGCCGACCCGGCCGAAGTCGCCGAACAGGCCGAACTCGCCGAGCGAGCCGATCGGGCCGATCGGGCCGATCACCGTCCCGCGGGCCCCACCGCCCCCAAGGCTCCGATCGACACTCCCGCAACCCCGGTCGGCACTCCCACGGCCCCGTTCGGCGCCGCCGCATCCCGAGCGGTGTCCGAGGCCCTGGCGGCGGGGCCGTCCGCCCGCGCCGGCGGCGACGCGCCGACCGGCGGCGGCGACGCGGCCCGTCCCCTGCGGCGACGGGTACGCGGCGCCACGCTGCGGACGACCGCCGAGGCCGCCGCTCAGCAGACGGCACGCCGGGCGGCCCGCCCGGCCGACGCGGACGCCGTGCGCAGCGCGCTGGAGGAGTTCGAGGCGGCTGTCGCCCGGGCGCACCGGGACAGCGCCGGGGACACCGGCGAGCACCCGAGCCCCGCCGGCATCCGCGCGGACGCCCACCCCGTCGCCCCCACCGAAGACGCGGTCGGAGGCCGGACCGACGGCCGTCCCGACCATGGCGCCGATCAGCGCCCCGGCGTTCAGCCCGACCGGACCGACCGGACAGAGCCGTCCGACCCGTCCGACCCGTCCGACTCGCCCGACTCGCTCGACCGGACCGATCGGACAGTGCCGTCCGACCCGTCCACGCCGTCCGACCGGACGGACCCGATGGCCGACCCGATCGCCGTCCGGGACACACCGCGCCACCAGAACCACCTTCCGGAAGGAGCCGAGCAGTGAGCACGTCGACAGGTGAGACTCCCGCCGGAGACGCCAGGCCGACCGATCTGCGGGCCGCCGCAGCCGACTTCACCTGGCTGCTCAACCGTTTCGCCACGGAGACCGCAGGGGTCGTGGACGCCATCGCGGTGTCCTCCGACGGGCTGCTGATCGCCGTGTCGGAGCTGCGCGAGCACGCCGACTCCGAACGGCTGGCCGCGATCGTCTCGGGCATCACCAGCCTGGCCGCGGGCGCCTCCGGCAACTACGGCCTGGGGGGCCTGAACAAGGTCATCATCGACCTGGAGGGCGGTCACGTCCTGGTCTCCGCGATCGGCAGCGGCGCCGTGCTCGGCGTGGTCACCGACAAGGAGGCCAAGCTGGGCAACATCGCCTACGAGATGACGGTGTTCGCCAACCGCGCCGGCACCGCGCTCAGTCCGCAGCTCGTCCTGGAGCTGAAGAACAGCGTCGGCGTCACGCGTACGCGTTGACCGCGTGCCACCGTAGAGAAAGCGAACACCGATGGCGGACGGCCGCACCCCGCGCGGGGCCGGCGAGGACGGCGTCGCCCCCGTCGGGCCCGCGCCCGCCGTCCGGCCCTTCCTGGTCACCGCCGGACGGGTCGCGGGCGGCTCGGGCGAGGCGTCGTCCGGCCGGTCGATGCCCGTGGAGACCCAGTTGGTGGCCACCACCGACGGGATCGACGCGCTCGACCGGCTCTCGTTCGAGCAGCACGACATCGTCGCCGCCTGCCGCGTCCCGCAGTCGATCGCGGAGATCGCGGCCCGGCTGCGGCTGCACCTGAACGTGGTGCGGGTCCTCGCCGAGGACCTGCGGACGGCGGGGCAGCTGTCCGTGCACGTGCCCGACTCCGGCGTCACCCACGACGCGTCCGTCCTGCGCAGGGTTATCGATGGCCTGCGGGCCATCCCCGACTCCCGGGGAGTACTCCGTGACACCGACTGAACCGCTGGTCCGCGCCTCGGCCGGCCAGTCCGCCGTACGGCCGCCGCTGCCGGTGAAACTGGTGATCGCGGGCGGCTTCGGCGTGGGCAAGACCACAGCCGTCGGCTCGATATCCGAGATCGAGCCGCTGACCACCGAGGCGGCGATCACCGAGGTCGCGGCGGGTGTGGACGACCTCAGCCACACGCCCCGCAAGACCACCACCACCGTCGCGATGGACTTCGGCTGCATCACCATCGACCCGACCCTGAAGCTCTATCTGTTCGGCACGCCCGGACAGGAGCGGTTCGGGTTCATGTGGGACGACATCGTGGAGGGCGCGGTCGGCGGGCTGGTCATCGTCGACACCCGCCGACTCGACGACTGCTACGCCGCCGTCGACTACTTCGAGCACAAGCAGATCCCGTTCGCCGTTGCTGTAAACGCTTTCGACGGTCAGGTGGCGCACACGCTGGAGGATGTCCGCTGGGCCCTCGACGTCTCGGACGGCGTTCCGCTGCTGGTCTTCGACGCGCGCGAGCGCGGCTCGGTACGGGACGCGCTGCTCGTCGTGCTGGAACAGGCTCTGGCCCGTTCGGAGCGCTGACGAGGCGAACGCGCTCCGCACAGCCACATCAGAGCGATCGGAGCGATCAGAACGATCATCCCGACAAGCCCGAAGACAACGACAAGCCCGAAGACAAAGACGAGTACAACGAGTACGACGAGTACGACGAGAGCTCGTCAACGGAACCGCGGTGCGGGGAAACTCCTTTCCCCGCACCGCGGTTCCTCTTAGTTGCTCCTGCGCACCCCTGGTGAGACGGCTGCCTTGGTGGCCGCCCAGAACAGCGCGAGCGTCACCAGTGCGAGACCGGCGACCAGGGCGGCGCCGCCCACGACCTTCTCGTAGTCGTGCTGGTAGAGACCGTCGACGATGTAGCGTCCGAGGCCGCCGAGGCTGACGTACGCGGCGATGGTGGCCGTGGAGACGATCTGGATGGCCGCCGAGCGCAGACCGCCGAAGATCAGCGGCAGCGCGACGGGCAGTTCGACGCGCAGCAGGACGTCGGTCTCGCGCATGCCCATGCCACGAGCGGCGTCCACGGGCGACGGGTCGACGGAGCGCACCGCCTCGTAGGTGGTGACCAGGATCGGCGGGACGGCGAGAATGACCAGCGGGATCATCACCGGCAGCATGCCGAACCCGAGCACGATGGTCGCCACCACCAGCAGACCGAAGGTGGGCAGCGCGCGAGCCGCGGTGGCGACCAGAGAAAGGACGTTTCCGCCGCGTCCGTAGTGGCCGGTGACCAGGCCTACGGGGAGCCCGATGGCCGCAGCGAGTGCAAGCGCTTCCAGGGAGTACTGGACGTGTTCCCACAGGCGGGTGGGAATCCCGTCGTAACCGTGCCAGTGGGCGCTGTCGCTGAAGAAAGCGCTGACGAAATTGAGTACGTTCACCGGGCTGCGTCCTCCAGGGCTGGCACGGCCGTCTCTGGCCGGACGCCTGTGCCCCTGGACCTGCCGGCGCTACGACCGCTCGGCATCCACGGGGTGAGCAGGACGCGCACGACGACCAGGAGGGCGTCGGCCAGGACCGCGAGGGCGGCGCTGGTGAGCACGGAGTTCCAGGCGAGTTCGGGCCGGTTGTAGATCTGCGCGTCGTGCAGCAGGTTGCCGAGCGCGCCCTGGTTGCCGATCAGCATGCCCACGCTGACGAGGCTGATGCTGGACACCGTCGCCACCCGCAGACCGGCGATGATGGCGGGCACCGCGATCGGCAACTGGACCTGGACGTAACGGCGTACGGGGCCGAAGCCCATGGCGGTCGCGGCGGCCAGAGTCTCCTGCGGCACCGAGCGGACGCCGTCGACGATCGCCGGCACGAGCACCACGAGGGTGTAGATCGTGAGCGGGATCATCACCGTGAGCTCGGTCTGCCCGGTGTAGTCGATGAGGACGACGAAGAAGGCCAGGGACGGAATCGCGTAGAGCACGGTCGTCACCCACAGCACGGGCGGGTACAGCCAGCGCAGCCGCACGCACAGTTGCGCCAGCGGCAGCGCGAGCAGCAGTCCGGCCAGCACCGGCAGCAGGGCCTCGCGCAAGTGCAGCCCGATCAGGCCGAGCCAGTCGTGCTGGAGGTCGCTCGGGATGTCGAAGAAGCGGTTCACCGGATGACCTTCTGGACGCCGGCTCCGGTGCTCCGCGGTTCCTCGCGGCCTTCCGCGTGGGCGCCGCGGATGGCCTCGGCGATGGAGGCCTGCGAGACGACTCCGGCGGCCCGGCCCTCGTCGTCCACGGCGACGGCCCAGCCGGTGGGCGACAGGACGGCGCAGTCCAGCGCGGCCCGCAGCGAGTCCTGCCCGGCGACGAAAGGCCGCCCGCACGGCAGCAGTCGGCCGACGTCGATCTGCCCGGCCGTCAGCCGGTCTGGCTCGCTCCACCCGAGCGGACGGCCGTCCAGACCGGTGACGAGGGCGTAGGGGGCCTCGGTCGTGCCGCGGGCGGCGATCTGTTCGGCGGTGGCGTCGATCGCCACGACCGGGGCGGTGAGCAGGTCCAGGCCGGCGGAGGAGAAGAACGACAGGCGCCGGATGCCGCGGTCGGCGCCGAGGAAGTCCTCGACGAACGCGTCGGCGGGGTCGGAGAGGAGCTCGGCGGGCGGCGCGAACTGGGCGAGCCGTCCGCCTGTGCGCAGCACGGCGACCATCGTGCCCAGCTTGACGGCCTCGTCGATGTCGTGGGTGACGAAGACGATCGTCTTGCCCAACTCTGCCTGGATGCGCAGGAGTTCGTCCTGCAGGCCCTTGCGGACGACCGGGTCGACGGCGGAGAAGGGCTCGTCCATCAGCAGCACGGGCGGATCGGCGGCGAGCGCCCGGGCCACGCCCACGCGCTGTTGCTGGCCGCCGGAGAGCTGGTAGGGGTAGCGCTTGGCGAACGAGGCGTCGAGCCCCACCCGTTCCATCAGTTCGCGGGCCCTCGCGCGGGCCTTGTCCTTGCTCCAGCCGAGCATCCGGGGCACGGTGGCGATGTTGTCGACGATGGTGCGGTGCTGGAAGAGTCCGGCGTTCTGGATGACGTAACCCATGCCCCGGCGCAGGGTGTTGACCGACTGCTGCCGGCTGTCGACGCCGTCGATGAGGATCGCGCCCACGCTGGGCTCGACCATCCTGTTGATCATCCGCAGGGTGGTCGTCTTGCCGCAGCCCGAGGGGCCGACCAGGACGGTGATCGAACGGTCCGGTATGTCGAGGGAGAGCCGGTCGACCGCCACCGTGCCGTCCGGGTACCGCTTGGTGACTGAATCTATCCGTATCAAAACGCCGAATACCCTTCGGGTCTGGCAATTTCCGCCCGTACTCGACCGATCGAGTCCGAGTCATTGCGGGGAGAGTCTAGACCGCTTACCAGATCAGCAGTCCGCCGCCGACCCGACGGGCGTACCGCGCGCTCGCCCCGATGCCGTCCAGCCGGGCTTCGATGTGACAGCGGTGTTTCCGGTCCGTCCGATCGGACGGACAGGTCTGCTCCGCGAGCCCCTCGCAGCAAGCGCTACACCTGGGTGCGCCACGACTCGGGACCGGCCAGATCGGTCCCTTCGGGCCGCCCGTCCCGTTCCCCCGTCAGGATGTCGAGGGCTCCGCCTTCTCCCACCAGGAAGATCTCACTCGTCAGACTCACCCGAGCAAGGAATCACGTCGCCCATGCCGTGTGAACACGGTTTCCGCCTGTGCGCGACCTGTGAGTCCGCTGAATCTCACTCTTCCCTCAGGGACGGCTCAGGGTTCCCCCAGACAGGCCCCCGATCGTCAGGGCCATGAACGAGACGAAGGCGAGAGAGGTCCGGCAGCGCTCGGTCGAGGTCGTGGCGCCGGCGTCCGACGAGGCCCCTGCCCTCGCCGACAGCATCGGCCGTCTCCCCATCCGCCGCCTAGGGGCCAACACCCACCTGGAGTACGCGTCATGACGACCCTCGCCCCGCCGCCCGCTCCCGTCCGGGAGGACGACCACCGCCACCGGGCGGACCCGCCGTCCGGCGGAGGGCTCGCCTCCCGTGCCAGGCGTCTGCTCACCGGCGCTCCCGAGGACCCCCGCTGGGCCCGACCGGCCCTGTGGGCGATCCTCGTCCTGGCCACGGCCCTGTACGCCTGGAACGTCTCCTCGATCACCGGCAACACCTTCTACGACGCGGCCGTCTACAGCGGCACCAAGAGCTGGAAGGCGTTCTTCTTCGGCGCCCTGGACGCCGGCAGCTTCATCACGGTCGACAAACCGCCCTTCGCCCTGTGGGTGATGGGGCTGTCCGCCCGCGTCCTCGGCTACGGAACCTGGCAGATGATGCTGCCGATGATCGCCGCAGGTACCGGTTCCGTAGCCCTTCTGTACCGGCTGATCAAGGGGGACTTCGGCGCCGTGGCGGCGACGCTCTCCGCGCTGGCGCTGACCTTCACCCCCATCACGGTCGCCCTCACGCGCGACACCAACCCCGACCCGATCCTCGTCCTCCTGATGTTGCTGGCCGCGGCCGCGTTGCTGAAAGCGGTACGCACCGGCCGGCTGATGCCGCTGGTCTGGTCCGGTGTCGCCATCGGTTTCGCGTTCAACACGAAGATGATGCAGGCGTACGTCGTCCTGCCGGCGTTCTTCCTGGTGTATCTGTGGGCCGCACGCGCCTCGCTGGGCAAGCGCATACGCAACCTTGCCGTGGGCACGGTCGCGCTGCTCGTCTCCAGCGCCTGGTGGATGGTGGTCGTCGACCTGATCCCCGCCTCCTCCCGCCCCTACATCGGCGGCTCGACCGACAACACCGTCTGGGACCTGGTCATCGGCTACAACGGATTCGGCCGCATCTTCGGCGCGAGTTCGTCCGTGGGACAGCAGGGCAACGGTGCGAGCTTCGGCGGCGAGGCCGGCCTGTACCGGATGTTCAACGACATCATGGGCGGCCAGATCTCCTGGCTCATCCCCTTCGCGGCGATCGCCCTGCCCGCGGGACTGGTCCTGCGCGGCCGGGTGCCCCGCACCGACGCACGACGGGCCGCACTGATGCTGTGGGGCGGCTGGTTCGTCCTGCACTACCTGATCTTCGCCCTCGCCGAGGGCACCTTCCACCCGTACTACGTCACCGCCATGGCCCCCGGCATCGCGGCCCTGACCGGCGCGGGCGGTGTGATGCTCCACCAGGCCTTCCGGGACGGCGCTGCGGTGAGGTGGGGCTGGGTGCTGCCCGCCGCGGTCGCGGCCTGCTCGGTGTGGGCGGTCGTGCTGCTGCAACGGGTTTCCGGCTCCGGGACGCCGTACACGGTGGCCGAGGTCGTGGCGGGCGTGGCAGGCGCCGCGGCGGTGATCGGGCTGCTGGTCGGCCGGTTCACGAAGCGGCAGGGGCTGACGGCCGTGGCCGCGCTGGCGGCGATCGTGGCCCTGCTCGCCGGGCCGGCCGCGTACTCCGTCTCGGCCGCCACCTCCGCCACCAACGGCACCAACCCGACGGCCGGCCCGAACACCGGTGGCGTGGGCAGGATGGGCAGCATGGGCGGGGGCGACCAGCGGCCCAGCGGCACGAACGGCGACCCTGGCACGAACTCCGGCGAGATGCCGAGCGGTTCGGGCGACGGTGAGGCGATGGGCGGGCCGCCGTCGAGCAGCAGCGGCTCGACGAGCGGGAACTCGGCCACATCCGGCACGGCGGAGTCGGGCTCAACCGGACCACGTTCAGCCGAGGCCGGTTCACCCGAGACCGGTCCAGCCGGGTCCGGTTCGGCCGAGGCCGGGGCCGCTGACTCCGGGGCCGCTGCATCCGACGCCATTGAGTCCGACGCCACGGAGTCCGGGACGGGCGCATCCGGGACCGCCGACGGCCGCACCGGGGGCGGCATGGGCGGTGGCGCCGAGGTGTCGTCCGCGATGATCACGTTCCTGATGAAAAATCAGGACGGCGCGACCTGGCTGGTGGCTGTGGCCACCGACCAGACGGCCTCTTCGATCATCCTGGAGTCGGGTCAGCCGGTCATCTCTATGGGCGGCTGGTCCGGCAGCGACAACGCGATGACGCTCGCCAAGCTCAAGAGCCTCGTGACCGCGGGCAAGCTGCACTACGTCGTCATCGACGACAGCGGTCAAGGCTCCGCCGACTCGGGGATCTCCACCTGGGTCAAGGCGAACGGCACGGCCGTGTCCGACTACAGCGGTCTCTACCGCCTGGACGCCTCCGACGTCAGCTGAGAACCCCGGGTACGGAACGGCCGTACGCACAGAGGGCGGGTCACCGGTGTCACCGTCGGCCCGCCCTCCCTCCACTGGTGTCCAGGCGCTCCTGCGGTCCACTGTCTGCCGTGCGCTGCCCGCGGTCGGGATTCTGGCTGCTGCCGCAGCCGCGCCCGAGTGAGCCCGGCGCGGTGGCAACTCCTGGAAACCGGGCACTGAACGGAGGGGAACCGAGTGGACCGCAGACGCAGAAACAGCGCATCTGTGGGCCGCCGCATCAACTCCGCTCAATGGCAACGGCGTTGACGCGGTGGGGGCCGGCGTCCTCGGCCCGAGGTCCAGGCGACGACGGCCGCGCCCCATCCGAGGAGCCACACGGCCGCTCCCAGCGCCCCCGCTGCGACGCTCACGCGGCCGCCGCGTCGGCCGTCGGGAAGCCGCCGCTGCGCAGTACGCGCCCGCCGGGCAGTACGGCGTACACCTCACAGCCCTCCTGCGCCGCCGCCCACTCGACACCATCCGCGCCCAGGGCGAAGGCGGCCGTCGCGACGGTGTCGGCCTCGGTCAGGGTCGGGGCCACTACGGTGAGGCTGTCGATGCCGGTGACCGGCCTTCCGGTGCGGCCGTCGAGGATGTGGTCGCCGCGTTCGTAGCGTGCGGAGGTCGCGACCGCGGCGTCGGTGAGGTCGAGGACGGCGCACAGCCGGTCGGCGAGCTCGGGGTGGCGTACGCCGACCCGCCAGGGACCGCCGGAGACCACCACGTCACCGCCGGCGTTGAGGCAGAACCGGCTGAGACCGGCGCTGGTCAGCAGCTCGGCCGCGCGCTGCACGGACCAGCCCTTGACCACCGCGCAGGGGTCGAGTCCGCGGCCGGGCAGCCGGACGTCGAAGGCGCCGCCGGTGGCCGCCCGGTAACGCTCGCAGATGTCGAGGACGTGCACGAGGTCGGCGCTCAGCTCGTCGGCCGCCAGTTCGCCCCGGTCGTACCGGGACACCTCGCTGTCGGGCTTGAAAGGGCTGAACCGTTCGTCGACCGCGCGCAGCCAGGCGAACACGGCGTCCCCGGTCGCCTCGGCGGTCTCCTTGGCGGTCTCCTTGGCGGTCTCCTTGGCAGTCTCGTCGGCGACGACGGGGTCGTCGATCCGCAGGGAGACCGGGAACCCCATGACGTGCTCGACGCGCTGCACGTCAGGCGCCCTTCGCGTCGATCGCCGCCTGGAGGGACTCCTTGTAACCGTCGCTGGTGAGGGTCGCGCCGGAAACGGCGTCTATGTCCGCGCTCTGTGCTGTAAGCGTTTCCGCAATCAGTTTCGGCACCGCGGCCGTCGTCTGCGGATGGTTCGGCTGCTTCAGCATCTTCACAGCCGTGATCTTGTCGCCGTCGTAGGTGACCTGGACCTGCACGTCGCCCTTCTCCGTCGTCACGGTCGTGCCGGTGAAGACCGGCGACCCTGAGGCGGAGGTCGAGGACGAGGACGAGCCGGAGGAGGACGCGGGGGGCGTCGAGACGGCCTCGGTGGTGGAGGTCGTCCCCGTCGACGGCGCGTAGCGCCAGACCGGGATGAGGCCCGCCACGGACAGGACCAGGACAGGCAGTGCTCGCTTCACGTTGTCTCTCTCATCCCGCCAGGCTGAAGCGCTCGAAGTGGATCTGCGGCTTGGGCACGTCGAGCTCGCGCAGGGTGCCGAGGACCGCGTTCATCATCGGCGGCGGCCCGCACAGGAAGACGTCGCGCTGCGCGATGTCCGGTACGAGCGCGGCCAGTTCGCGAGGCGCCAGCCGGTCGGGGGCCGACGGCCCGGTGACCAGGTGGAGCTCGGCGCCCTTGGCGACCGCCAGCTCGCGCAGCTCGTCGTAGAGGACGGCGTCACGCTCGCCGGCCACCCGGTAGATGACGACCGTGTGCCCGTGGATCTCCTCCAGCAGCGCCCGGATCGGGGTCACGCCGACGCCGCCGGCGATGAGCACGGCCTCCGGGCGGGTGCGGTGCATCGCCGTGAAGGCTCCGTAGGGGCCTTCGGCGAAGACGCGGGTGCCGGGCGCCAGGTGGCGCAGGCTCGCGGAGCCGTCGCCGGCCGCCTTCGCGGTCAGCCTCAGCCGGGTGCCGTCGGGCGCGGCCGACAGGGAGAAGGGGTTCGCCTGCCACCAGCGGTCCTTGGTCAGGAACCTCCAGAGGAAGAACTGGCCGGCCCGGGCGGGCATCCGGTCCAGGTCGCGTCCGGTGATGTACACGCTGACGACGTTGTCGGCCTCGGGCACGACCGCCTCGACGCGCAGCTGGTGCCGCCAGTTCCGCCACAGGGGCAGGACGAGGCGGCCCAGCAGGACGGAGCCCAGGGCGACGCCCCACACCGCGTACCAGTAGGCCGTGGCCGCGGACGACGCGGTGAACGTCGTCCCGGCCGCGATCTGGTGGGTGAAGGCCAGCACCACGGCGACGTAGGCGTACAGGTGGATGAAGTGCCAGGTCTCGTAGGCGAGCCGGCGACGGGCCCAGCGGGCCGAGGCGCCGCCGATCACCAGGATCAGCCCCATCGCGACGACCGCGCGGAAAACGCCTTCGACGGTTTCGGCGAGGTCGACGACTTGGCTCACGGGGTTCATCGAGGAGGACTGGGAGTAGCCGAAGGCGATGAAGACCACGTGTCCGACCAGCGTCCACAGCAGGCCGAAGCCGGTCCAGCGGTGCCAGTTGGTCAGCCGGTCCATGCCGATGCGGCGGTCCAGCCAAGGCAGCCGGGCCACCAGCAACAGCTGGAACGCCATCAGCAGGGCGGCGTACAGGCCGGCGAACCGGCCGGTGACGACCAGTGCGTTGGAGGCGAAGCCCGCCTGCACGGCGAACCAGGTCACGACGGCGGCGTTCGCGGCCAGCACGGCGTACAGGCCGGTGCGGGCCACCACTTTCGGGCGTATCGCCGTGGGGGGCGCGGGAGGCGATTGGACGGTCGTCACGGACGGAAACTCCTAGATCGGGGCCTCATGACTCAGAGCTTCTCCGTGCTTTGCTGTCGTTTTCCTGTCGTACAACTTTCAAGAGCATATCGATGCGCGCGCAGGGCGGACGCGGGTCTGGCGCCGTGCAGCGGGTGGCGCACTATGAGCGGGTGGAAAAAGTACGACTCCTCGTCGTGGACGACGACCCGCCGATCGCCGACCTCGTGGCGACGGTCGCCCGTTACGAGGGCTGGGACGCGGTCACCGCGAACTCCGGAGAGGAAGCGCTGCGTCGCGCCGCCGACTTCCATCCTGACATCGTGGTGCTCGACCTGATGCTGCCCGACCTCGACGGCTTCGGGGTGCTCGACCGTCTGCGACGCTCGGGCACGATGGTGCCGGTCGTCTTTCTCACGGCGCGCGACGGGGTCGCCGACCGCGTGGCCGGGCTGACCCGGGGCGGGGACGACTACCTGGTGAAACCGTTTGCTGTGGAAGAGCTGATGGCGCGGCTACGCACCGTGCTGCGGCGCAGCGCCGGGCCCGGCTTCCAGCGTTCCGTGCTGCGTGTGGCGGACCTCGTCATGGAGGAGGACACCCGGGAGGTCCGGCGCGACGGAAAGCTCCTGACCCTGACCCCCACCGAGTACGAGGTGCTGCGCTATCTGATGCGCAAGTCCCCGAGCGTGCTCACCAAGGCGCAGATCCTCGACCATGTCTGGGAATACGGTTTCGGCGGGCGTTCCAACGTCGTCGAACTCGTCGTCAGCCGGTTGCGCCGCAAACTCGACGCGACGGGCGACGATCCGCTGATCCAGACGGTACGCGGTTTCGGATACGTCATCCGGCAGGCGGCCGAGTGATCGCCTGGCCCAAGCAGTCCTACCGCGGGCTGCGGCTCGGCACGCGGCTGGCGCTCGGTCTGGGCGCGCTGTCGCTGGTGGTGTTCGCGGTGGTCGGAACGGCCCTGACCACCTACATGCGCGACTATCTGTCGGCGCAGCTCGACGACCAGCTCGCGATCGCCCAGGTCGCCCAGTCCAAGAGCCTCGTGGACTCCGGCTCGCTGGCCGGGAAGAAGTACTGGGGCTGGTACTACGCCGTCTACGACGTACGCGCGGGCGAGCCCGTGCTGCGCAAGCCCGAGGAACCCGGTGACGTGCCCCAGGACGTCGACGAGCTCACCGCCCTGGCCAAGGCGCAGACGACCGCCGACGCCGAAATGCTGAGCACCGCGCACATCGCGGGGCAGGGCGAGTACCGACTGCGCGCCTGCGAGGTGGAGCCCGGGGTGGTGCTGGTCAGCGGCGCGCCCATGGACGATCTCGAAGACACGGTCGGTCAGTTGATCACGATCCAGGTCGTCACCTTCGGCCTGGCACTGCTGACGCTCGTGGTGTTCGGCCGGGCGCTGCTGCGGCGCGGGCTGAAACCGCTCAGCGACATGGCGCACACCGCGCACGGCATCGCCTCCCACGACCTGACCGAGTCGGCGTCCCGTGTCCCCCTGCGCGCCGACGCCCCCGGCGGCGGCCCCGAGGTGGAAGAGCTGCGCACCGCGTTCAACACGATGCTGGAGCACTTCGACGACTCGCTCGCCGTGCGCGCGGAGGCCGAGCAGCGGCTGCGGCGTTTCGTCGCCGACGCCTCGCACGAGCTGCGCACCCCGCTGATGTCAGTACGCGGTTACGCCGACCTTTTCCAGTACGCGGCCGCCAACGCGCCCGAGGAGCGTGACAAGCATCTGGCCCGGCTGCGCGCCGAGGCCGCCCGGATGGGCTTTCTGCTGGACGATCTGCTGTTGCTGGCCCGTCTGGACGCGGCCGAGGTGGAAACGCCGCTGCGGATGGAGAACGCCGACCTGGTGGAGCTGGTCGAGCATGCGGCCGACGCGTTTCGCGCGAGCCACCCCGGCCATCCGCTGACCATGACGCCGGGCCCCGCCGCCGTCCCCCTGCGGATGGACCCCCACCGCATCCGTCAGGTGCTGGACAACCTCCTCACCAACGCCGCCGTGCACACCCCGGCGGGCACGCCGGTCCACGTCGAGGTGACCGTCTCGCCGGACGCGGCGCGGGTCCACGTGGCCGACCAGGGCCCCGGCATACCGCCCGACGATCGTGACAGCGTTTTCGACCGTTTCTACCGCGTCGACAGGGCCCGCAGCCGCGACCGCGGCGGCAGCGGTCTGGGCCTGTCGGTCGCCCGCTCCCTGGTCCAGGCGCACGGCGGCTCGCTGGAACTGAGCCCCACGGCGAAGACCACGGTCTTCACGGTCACGCTGCCCCTGTGACGGGGGCGCGGCGCCGCCGGCTCCCGGGGCTGGGCCGGGTGGGCTTCGTCGGCTCCCGGGGCTGGGCCGGATAGGCGTCGTCGGCTCAGTGACGGGGGGGGCGCGGCGCCGTCGGCTCGCAAGGCTGGGCCGGGTGGGCTTCGTCGGCGCCGCGGGGTGAGTGAACGTCGGCGAGGGCCTGGGATGAACCGCGGGGTGCGCGGGCAGAAATGACACAGTCTCACCGCGCCCCTGCGTCACCGCTCCGCGGTCGCCCTTCGGCCCGCGCTCCGTCGGCTGCCGGACACCGCACCGTCACACCGGAGGGGAACCACTCCCCCGTCCCCTCCCCGGACTCGCCCTCGATCCGTCACGCCGCCGCCGCGCGGTCACGACGCGGAAGGACGACGTGCGCCGTGTCCCTGCTGCCCCTGGACGAGACCGCGTCCCCGCAACACCCGGTCGCGGACGTCCGCCGCCCCACACCGGGCGCGACCGCGGCCCGCCGCGCCCTCCGCCTGTTTCCGCTGCTGCTCCTCGCGGTGTGGGCGGCACTCGACTGGCGTGCCGTGCACGACGGCGCCGCCCGGCTCGCAGCCGCCGACCCTTGGTGGCTGCTGGTCGGACTGCTCTTCACCTACCTGGGTGCGGTCGCCGCCGCCTGCGTCCGTCAGGGCGCGATCACCGAGCGGCTGCCGCCCGGCCTGCTGGTGGCCTCTCAGATCGCCGCGGGCGCCGCGAACCACGTGCTGCCCGCGAGCATCGGCGCCCACGCGGTCACCGTCCGGTTCCTGACGCGCCAAGGCGTCCCGCTGCCCCGGGCCACTGCCTCGATCGCCCTGTACTCCCTGGTCAGAGCGGTGGCGAAGACGCCAGTGGTACTGATCTTCGTGCTCGCCGCACCCGCCGCCGCGCCCCCTGTCCGGCTTGTCCCGGAGGGTCGCACGCTGGTCCTGGCCGCCGTCGGCCTCCTGCTGGCGCCTGCGGCGGCCGCGGGGCTCTACGTGCTCGTGCGGCCCCTGCGCCGACCCGCCCTGGACTTCGTCCGTACGGCGCTCACCGACGCCCGGCGCCTGCACAGCCGTCCCGCCCGCTTCCTGCCCCTGTGGGGCGGAGCGGTCGCGGCCCCGCTGATCCAGGCGAGCGTGGTGGCCTCGGTGGGAACGGCGCTGGGCCTGCCCCTGTCGTGGCCGCAGCTGCTGTTCGCGTTCCTCGCGGCGAGCACCGCGGCCGGCGCCGTGCCCGCGCCGGGCGGCATCGGCCCGGTCGACGCGGCCCTGGTCTTCACCCTGGCCGGCTACGGAACCCCGTTGCCCCTGGCCACGGCGACGGTCATCGGCTACCGGGTGCTGACGGTCTGGGTGCCGCTGCTGCCGGGGATGCTGGTGCCGTCGGCGCTGGTGCAGCGAAAACTGCTGTGAGCGCCGACACCCGTTGAACGTCAGACATCAGCGGTCAGACATCAGCGGTCAGACGGCAGCGGTCAGACGGCGGCGTTCAGACGTCAGCGTTCAGCCGGTACCGAGACCCGTCGTCGCCGCCGTCAGCCTCCGGACGTCCACCCTCGGCTCTGGGCGTCCGCCCTCAGCTCAGGACGTACGCCCTCGGCTCTGGACGTGTGGCGTCAGCTCCGGTCGTCCGGCGTCAGCTCTCGCTGTCCAACGTCAGCTCTGATCGTCCGCCGCGAGCCTCAGCGAGATGCTGTTGATGCAGTACCGCTGGTCGGTCGGGGTCGCATAGCCCTCGCCCGCGAACACGTGTCCGAGGTGGGAGCCGCAGCGGGCGCAGCGCACCTCGGTGCGCACCATCCCGTGCGTGCGGTCCTCGATCAGCTCCACCGCGTCGGTGTCCTTGGGGTCGAAGAAGGACGGCCAGCCGCAGTGGGACTCGAACTTGGTGTCGGAGGTGAACAGTTCCGCGCCGCAGGCCCGACAGGAGTAGACCCCCTTGGCCTTGGTGTCGGTGTACTCACCGGTGAAGGCGGGCTCGGTCGCCGCCTGACGCAGGACGGCGTACTCGGCGGGCGTCAGCTCCGCCCGCCACTGCTCGTCCGGCTTTTCGACGTCGTACGACATGAGCCTCAGCTCCTCACTGCGAAAGACGGTCCAGGATGCGCGGGCCCAGGTCGGTCACATCTCCCGCGCCCATGGTGAGAACGAGATCACCGGCCTTCGCCATTCCCGCGATCACGGACGGCGCCTCGTCCTTGTCGTGGACGGCCGTCACGTCGGCGCCCGCCGCGCGTGCCGCGTCGATGATCAGCTCGCTGGTCACGCCCGGGATCGGGTCCTCGCGGGCCGGGTAGATGTCGAGGACGACGGAGGCGTCCGCCAGGGCCAGCGCCTGTCCCATCTCCGTGCCGAGCTCCTGGGTGCGGGAGAAAAGATGCGGCTGGAAGAGGACGAGGATGCGGGCGTCGCCGACCGCAGCGCGCATCGCCTCCAGGTCGGCCGTCATCTCGGTCGGGTGGTGGGCGTAGGAGTCCACGACCTGGACGCCCGCCGCTTCGCCCTTGAGCTGCAGCCGGCGCTTGACGCCCGTGTACGCGGCGAGAGCCGGGGCGAGCTCCGCGGCCGGGACGCCCAGGGCGACGCCCGCCGCCAGCGCGGCCACGGCGTTGTGCGCGTAGTGGCGGCCGGGCACCGAGACCGCGAAGGTGAGCTCTTCGCCGTCCAGGACGACCGTCACCTCGCTCTTCAGTCCCTGCGGGACGACGGAGAGGACCCGTACGTCGGCGTCCGCGGCCTCTCCGTACGTCACCACCCGCACGCCCTCGACGCGCCGGGTGAGTTCGCGGGCGCCCTCGTGGTCGGCGGTGATCACCAGCGTGCCGCCGGGCACGATCTTCCCGGCGAAGGTCTCGAAGGACTCGTAGATCTCGTCCATCGAGGCGTAGTTGGCGTGGTGGTCGAGTTCGACGTTGAGGACGATGGCGACCTCGGGCGCGTACTTGTGGAAGCTGCGGTCCGATTCGTCCGCCTCGGCGACGAAGATCTCGCCCTCGCCGTGCCGGGCGTTGGAACCGGGCGCGTCCAGGTCGCCGCCGATCGCGTACGAGGGGTTCAGCCCGAGCTCGGAGAGCGACACCGCCAGCATGGACGTGGTGGTCGTCTTGCCGTGCGTGCCGGCGACGGCGATGGGACGCAGTCCGTCCATAAGCCGGGCGAGCGCGTCCGAGCGGTGGACCACCGGGATGCCGAGCTCGGCCGCGCGGGCGAGCTCCGGGTTGTCGGCGCGGATCGCCGACGACACGACGACGCAGCTGGCGTCGTCGGCCAGGTGCCCGGCCGCGTGCCCGATGTGCACGGTCGCCCCGAGCGCCCGCAGCGCCGCCGCCGTCTCCGACTCCTTGGCGTCGCTGCCGGCCACCTTCGCCCCGCGCTGGGCCAGGATCTTCGCGATCCCCGACATTCCGGCCCCGCCGATGCCGATGAAGTGCGGTCGGTCCATGGCGGTAGGAAGGCCGGGTGCCATGTGCTGTCTCCCAAGGTGCGCTACGACGGTCCAGTGCGTCCCCACCCTATGGGGCGAGCGCCGCGGCGGCCGACTCGGGCCGCGAGGAGCCGCGCCGCACCCGCCCCGTCGGCCCACCGATCCCCCGCACCTGCCTCGTCGGGCACCGCACGTGACTTCCGCTCGGCACCGCACGTGACTTCTCGCCTCGGCTCGGCTCGGCACCGCACCGCACCGCACCTGCCCAGCCGGGCTCCCGACCCGACACCGCACGTGACTTCGGGTGCGGGGCGGTCGGCGGGCCGGCGAGCGGCGCGGGCGCTTCGGCCGCCCGATTGCCTCGGCTGCCTGGGCCGCCTCGGCCGCCCCGGCCGTCTCCGGGCTTGAGGCCGTCCCGGCCCGCTCCCTATGCCTTGCTGTGCGAGAACAGTTTCAGCACCGGCACGCCCACCTTGTGCCGTGCCCGGGAGGCCCAGTCCCGGTGGAAGAACTCCTCCACGTAGTGGGGGTCGGTCAGCACGATCACCTCGTCCGCCTCGACCTCCGCGACCAGGGACTTCAGCGCGTCCAGTGGATGGTCCTCCACCAGCCGGCCCACCGCCGGGCTGCCGGAGGCCTGCAGCGCCTGGAGGGAGACCTCCAGCGCCCGCACGCCGAAGCCCTTGGCCTCGTCGCCCTCCGGCGTCTCGTTCTCCCGCGTCGCCTCGTCCAGTTCACCGAGGGCCACGTCGTCGATGGCCCGCAGCAAGCGGTCCGCCTGGTCGCCCCGCGGCTGGAGCAGCACGTGGAAGGAGACCGGATCGTCCCCGTGCAAGGTGGTGACGAACTCCACGTCGGCGGACGTCAGGGCCTTCTCGATCATCAACACGCTTGTGAACACCAGCGCCCCATTCTCCTTCGAGGACCCCCGTGGCCCTCTGTCCTCCGTGGGCCGTTCACGGCCCTGCGGAAACCATCCTTCCCCGTGCTCGCACGGGAGGCTGTGAAACTCAGTGTGCCCGTCGGAGGCCAAGCGGAATGGTTGATTCCGCCGATTCGGGGCTCCTGCGCCGATACGAACCCATATCCGACGTCAGGGCCGCCGGTACCTGCCGAACAGGAAACCCTCCTCCTCCAGGAGGGACGCCAGCGCGAACCGCTGCGGAACCGCGAGCGACGGTCCGCCCGCGATCCGCTGCGCGTCGCCGACGGTGAGCATCGGCGAGACCGTCAGACAGAGCTCGTCGAGCACCCCGGCGGCGACGAACTGCCCCAGCAGCCGGGGACCGCCCTCGGTCAGCAGCCGGGTGTGTCCGAGGTCGGCGAGGGCGCGGACCGCCCGGGCCGGATCGACGCCCATGCCGTCGCCGGCGATCACCACGCGCGCGCCCGCGCGTTCCGCGGCCGCGACCTTGTCGGGCGCGGCCGCGGCGCCCGTCAGGATCAGGGTGGGGACCAGGGGCGAGGTGAAGAGCGGGAGCGAGAAGTCCAGGTCGAGGCCGGCGGTGACGACCGCGACGGCCGGCGCGGGTCCCTGCCCGGCCGCCTCGCGCCGCCGAGCGAACTCCGCACGCGCGCGTGCGGGACGGTAACCCTCCAGGCGTACCGTTTCCGCACCGACGACGACCACGTCCGCGAGCCCTCGCAGCGTGCCGAAGATCCGCATGTCGGCGGCGGTGGAGATGGGCTGCGAGCGCCCTTCGTGCTGGGCCGCGCCGTCGAGCGTGGACACCATGTTCGCCCGCAGCCAGGGGCGCCGCTCCCCGGGGCCGGGCTCCGAAGCGGTACCGGGGCCAGGCTCCGGAGCGGTACCGCGGCCGGACTCCGAAGAGGAAGAAGAGGAACCGGAGCCGGGCTCCGGGTAGGCGTAGGCGTCGGCGAGCTCGTCGAGGCTCCACTCGCGGTCCCGCTCAGGGTTCCTCTCGCGGTCCCGCTCAGGGTTCCTCTCGCCGTCCCGCTCACGATCCTGGGCCGCGTCACCCCCCTCGCCGCGGGCCCCGAGCGGACTCCCGCCGGAGTGGGTCGGCACTGTCTGGTCGGTCACAGGGAACAGCCGTCGCATGTCAGGCAGTCTGGCACGCCCCGTAGCATGGGGAACCGTGTCGTCCTCCTCCCTCGCCCCCGGTCTCAGTCCGATAGCCGACCTGGCTCCGGTGTCCCTCTGCACCCGTCAGCCGCATGTCCCCGCGGACCGGCTGGTGGCCGAGATGGTGCCGCCTCCGCGCTTCGACTCGGTCCGCTTCAGCACCTATGTCCCGGACCCGAACCAGCCCAGCCAGACCGAGGCGGTCGGCGTGCTGGAGACCTTCGCGGCCGGACTGGGCGGGGCGCACGCGACGGGCGCCGCCAGGAAGGGGTTCTTCGGCTTCGGCCGGGCGAAGGCGCCCCGGACGCCCGCCGGACCGCGCGGCGTGTACCTGGACGGCGGCTACGGCGTCGGCAAGACGCACCTGCTGGCCTCCCTGTGGCACGCCACCCCGGCCGAGCCCGCGCTCAAGGCGTTCGGCACGTTCGTCGAGCTGACCAACCTCGTCGGCGCCCTGGGCTTCCAGCAGACGGTGCGCACCCTGTCCGGGCACCGTCTGCTGTGCATCGACGAGTTCGAGCTGGACGACCCGGGAGACACCGTTCTCGTGTCGACGCTGCTCGGGAAGCTGGTCGAGGCCGGCGTCGCGCTCGCCGCGACCTCCAACACCCTGCCCGGCAAGCTCGGCGAGGGCCGGTTCGCGGCCGCCGACTTCCTGCGCGAGATCCAGGGGCTGTCGGCGCACTTCCGTGCCCTGCGCATCGACGGCGAGGACTACCGCCACCGCGGCCTGCCCGAGGCGCCGGCGCCGTTCTCGGACGAGCAGGTGACCAGGGCGGCGTACGCGGCCGAGGGCGCCTCGCTCGACGACTTCCCGCATCTCCTGGAGCACCTCGCCAAGGTCCACCCGAGCCGTTACGGCGCGCTGACCGACGGCCTGAGGGCCGTCTGCCTCACGGACGTGGGACCGGTGCCCGACCAGTCCACGGCGCTCAGGCTGGTGGTCCTGGCCGACCGGCTCTACGACCGCGAGGTCCCGGTCCTCGCGTCCGGGCTCCCCTTCGACCGGCTGTTCAGCGAGGAGATGCTGAACGGCGGTTACCGCAAGAAGTACTTCCGCGCGATCTCCCGGCTCACGGCGCTGGCCCGCGACGCCAGGCCGCTCGTCGAGGCCCAGTAGACGATCGCTGAACGATCATGGGTTCCGGGTCAAGAGCCGGTTCTCGCCACTCATCCCTCTTTTTTGAGGCGCACTTCATCTGGAAACGTGGAGTTAACCCTGCAAACAACGTTGCAGGGTTAACGTGTTTCTTGACCAGTCATTGACCAGACAATGGCCTGGACTAGAGACGCGAAGTGCGAGGAGGGAGGCGCATGTTCCGTGGTACGACGGCCCGGGCCGTGATCTCGACCCTCGCCGCCCTCCTGCTGGCCCTCCCGTTCTTCGCACCCACACCTTCCTTCGCACACGCGCATACGATGCGTCACGCCGAGGCCATGGCCAAGCCCGGAATCAAGCCCTCGGTCAAGGCGGTGCGTGAAGAGACCGTCACGCACCGCGACTGCGACCGCTCCGGCGGGCCCGCCGACCCCCTACGCACCCGCGACAGAAACCGCGCCACCACGAGTTCCTGTGCCGCGTCGACGCCCCAGGAGCCCGAGCGCACGCTGCTGTCGCTGGATCCCGCGGCAGCGCACCAGCCGGCCCGGCCCGGCGACGGTCATGATCGGCCGTCGAGATCCTCGACGGCCCACTCCCCGGCGGGTCTTCAGGTCTTCCGCTGCTGAGCGAGCAGAGCAGAACAGCACCTCCCCCACCTGTCCTGTGTCCTGCACATCCGACGCGCCCCCACGGCGCGCCAGGAGGAGTCACCACGTCATGCAGCCCCTCATCGACAACGCCCGCACGTTCGGACAGCGCCCTGAGGAGTTCGCCAAACTCGCCGAAGGCCAGTCCCCGCAGGTCCTGTTCATCACCTGCTCCGACTCGCGCGTCGTTCCCGCCCTGATCACGGGCGCCCGCCCCGGCGAGCTCTTCGAACTGCGCACCGCGGGCAACATCGTGCCCCCCTACGTCTCCGACCGCCCCACCGGCGAGGCAGCCACCATCGAGTACGCCGTGGAGGTGCTGGGCGTCCGCGACATCGTGGTCTGCGGCCACTCGCACTGCGGCGCCGTCGGCGCGCTGGTGCGCGGCGACGACCTCGACGGCGTCCCGGCCGTACGCGACTGGCTCGCGCACGCCGCCGACGAACCGGGGGCCGCCGACCCCGACGACCCGACGGTCATGCGGGCGGTGCAGAACCACGTGCTCGCCCAGCTGCTGCGGGTGCGCTCCTACCCCTGCGTGGAGAAGCGGCTGGCCGACGGCCGGATCCGGGTCCGCGGCTGGTACTACGAGGTGCACACCGGCGCCGTACGCGAACACCGCGTCGACACCGACGGCTTCGAGGCCCTGTGAGCGCCGCGATGAACAACGACGCTTCCGGGCGAATATCCCGGTTCCCCCACCTCAAGCAGGACTTCGCCGCTTCTCTCGTGGTCTTCCTGGTCGCGCTCCCGCTGTGCGTGGGCGTGGCCGTGGCCTCCGGCGTGCCGGCCGAGCTCGGGCTCGTCACCGGCATCGTCGGCGGCATCGTCACCGGTCTCCTGCGGGGCAGCTCCCTGCAGGTGTCCGGTCCCGCGGCCGGTCTGACCGTGCTGGTCTACGAGGCGGTGCAGGAGTTCGGGCTGCCCGCCCTCGGAGTGATCGTCCTCGCCACGGGCGTGCTGCAGCTCGCCATGGGCGCCCTCAAACTGGGCCGCTACTTCCGGGCCATCTCGGTCTCGGTCGTCGAGGGCATGCTGGCCGGAATCGGCCTGGTGCTGATCGCCGGACAGCTGTATTCGATGGTCGGCGGCAAGGCTCCCGAGTCCGGTCCGGAGAAGATCGCCGGACTGCCGGAGGCGCTCGTCGACGCCGTCGGCGACACCGCCGCGTCCGCCTCCCTCCTGCTCGGCGCCGGCACCATCGCGGTGCTGGTGTTGTGGAAGCGGTTGCCGGCGACAGTGCGCACCGTGCCGGGCCCGCTCGCCGCGGTGGGCCTGGCCACGCTCGCCGCCCTGCTGCTGGACCTGCCGGTCGCCACCGTCGAGGTGCAGGGCCTGGTGGGCTCCCTCCAGCCCCCGCCGCTCAGCGCCTTCGGCGACCTGGCGAGCATCGGCCTGCTGGGCACGATCGTCGCGTTCACCCTGATCGCGTCCGCCGAGTCGCTGTTCAGCGCCGCGGCCGTGGACCGGCTGCACGACGGCCCCCGCACCGAGTACGACAAGGAACTGATGGCTCAGGGCGCGGGCAACACGATCTGCGGGATCCTCGGCGCGCTGCCGATGACCGCGGTGATCGTGCGCAGCGCCGCCAACGTGCAGGCGGGCGCGCGCACGAAGGCGTCCCGGGTACTGCACGGCGTGTGGCTGCTGCTCTTCGCGGCCCTGCTGCCGAGCGCGCTGGCCTACATCCCCATCCCGGCGCTGGCGGGCATCCTCGTGCATGCAGGCACCAAGCTCGTGCCCGTGCGGACGATCGCGGGACTGTGGCGCGAGCACCGCGGCGAAGCGCTGATCCTCGTCGTCACGGCCGTGTCGATCGTCGCGGTCAGCATGTTCGAGGGCGTCCTCATCGGTCTGGCGCTGGCCGTGGTCAAGACCGCCTGGGAGGCCTCGCACCTCAAGCTGGAGATCGTCGACAAGGGCGCCGGCCCGGTCCAGGCGTATCTGTCGGGCAACGCGACCTTCCTGCGCCTGCCGAAGATCCTCGACAGCCTGGAGGCCCTTCCCCAGGACCGCCCGGTGGAGGTGGACCTCTCCGGCCTGCACCACCTCGACCACGCCTGCCGTACGGCCCTCGAGACATGGGCGGCACGGCACAGCGCGGTCGGCACCGCGCCGGTGAAAGTGACGGAGCCTGCGCTGCTCACGGACGCGGTGAAGGCCGGGCGACCGGTGACGACGGTGTAGCGCGCCTCGCGCCGACAGAACCCGCTGTGCGGTGCGGTCCGGGGCACGGGGGCGTGGCCCCGGACCGGACAGCGGGCATATCGTTGGCAGGAGCAGACAGAACGGCTGTCACGAACCTCTGGTCGAGGGGGTCGTCATGCTCCAGGAGTTGCTGGGCGCGGCCGCGGCGGTCGCCGCCGGAGCCGCCGTGTACTTCGGCGCCGCCGCACGGGTCGTCAAGCAGTACGAGCGCGGAGTGGTCCTGCGGCTCGGCCGGCTGCACGGCGACGTCCGCGCACCGGGGCTCACCCTCGTCGTCCCCGCCGTGGACCGGCTGCGCAAGGTCAACCTGCAGATCGTCACCATGCCCATCCCCGGCCAGGAGGGCATCACCCGCGACAACGTGACCGTGCGGGTCGACGCCGTCGTGTACTTCCGGGTGGTGGACGCGGCGGCCGCGATCATCAACGTCGAGGACTACCGTTTCGCCGTCTCACAGATGGCCCAGACGTCCCTTCGCTCGATCATCGGCAAGAGCGAGCTGGACGATCTGCTGTCGAACCGGGAGAAGCTCAACGAAGGCCTGGAGCTGATGATCGACAGCCCCGCCGTCGGCTGGGGCGTGCAGATCGACCGCGTCGAGATCAAGGACGTCTCCCTGCCCGACACCATGAAGCGCTCCATGGCCCGCCAGGCCGAGGCCGACCGGGAGCGGCGGGCCCGGATCATCAACGCGGACGCCGAGCTCCAGGCCTCCAAGAAGCTCGCCGAAGCGGCCAAGCAGATGTCCGAGCAACCGGCCGCCCTGCAGTTGCGCCTGCTCCAGACGGTGGTGGCGGTCGCCGCAGAAAAGAACTCCACCCTCGTCCTGCCGTTCCCGGTAGAACTGCTGCGCTTCCTGGAGAAGGCCCAGCAACCGGGGCAACCGATGCAACCGATGCAGTCTGCACAACAGGCGCAACCGGTGGCCCCTGCGCAACAGGCGCAGCCGGTGGCCCCTGCGCAACAGGCGCAGCCGGTGGCCCCTGCGCAACAGGTGCAGCCGGTGGCTCCTGCGCAACAGGGGCAAGGGGTGCAACAGGACCAGCCGGTGCAAGGGGTGCAACCGGCCCGACAGGCCGAGCCGACCCAAACGCCGCAACCGGCCCAGCAGGCTGATCCGACCCAAGCGGTGCAACCGGCCCAACGGGCTCAGCCGGTGCAAGCGGTGCAGCAGCAGCCGTCGGGGACGATGCAGGAAGCGGTACCGCAACAACCACCGGGGCAAGTGACGGAAGCGTTCGTGGAGCGGGGTCCGGTAGGGGCGCCGGTGCGGCAGGCTTCGGTCGCGGAGCCAGGGGTTGAGGGGGCGCCAGTGCAGCAAGCGCTGACGCAAGAGTTTCTTGAGGGGGCGAAGAGAGCGGTTTCGCAAGGGCCGTCGGAGGGGGTGCGGCAACCGGTATCTCCTGGGCGCGCGGAGAAGTTGCAGAAACCGGTGTCGCAACAGACGGCGGAGGGGCAGAGGTAACCGCCTTCGCAACCATCACCGCGGGCGGGGCCAAGTGACGGCAACGGCGCCCATCACGTCTTCGGCGTGACCAGGGCCGGCGAGGTGTACGCCATGGCGGGGGGCCGTCAGGACATCGGAACGCCTGAAGCCCCCGAGTGGGGCGAGTTCGCGGGCGTCACCTTCTCTCGTCGATGCCGCGAGCGGCCGGGCGGGTGACACCGCCGAGACGCGGTCATATATCAACATGAATGCCGAGGCATTCCTCATATCTTCATACGGTGATCACTCCCGCATGTCGCCGCCTGGCCGCCATCTGCGCGCTCGGTACCGCTCTCGGAGCCCTCGCCGCCTGCGGCACCTCTGAGCCACCCCGGACTCCACGTCCGACGGCCTCGACCTCCGCTTCCGCCGCCCCCAGCCACCCGTCCGCGCCCTCTTCCCACACCCCCGTCGCCCCTTCCAGGCCCCCGACCCTCGCGCCCGGACCGGCCGGTCTCACCCCTGTGTTCCGCAACGCGCCCCATGACGCCGGCAAGACGGTCGCGCTCACCTTCGACGCCGACATGACCGCTGACCAGGGTGGCCGAGCGGCCGCGGGCGAGCACTTCGACAACCCCGGGCTGATCGCAGCGCTGCGGACGCTGAAGGTGCCGGCCACCGTGTTCATGACGGGCCGCTGGGCGGAGGAATACCCGGACCAGGCCCGCTCCATCGGTCGCGACCCTCTGTTCGAGGTGGCGAACCACTCCTACAGCCATTACGCCTTCACCGGCGACTGCTACGGCCTGCCGACCGTCCCCGAGGACCGGATGCGGGCGGATGTGGAACGCGCGTACACCGCGTTTCGCAAGGCCGGCGTGCCGAACGCGATGCCGTATTTCCGTTTCCCCGGCGGCTGCTACGACCGGCGGGCGCTGCGCGCGGTGAGCGGCACGGGTGTGACCGCGGTGCAGTGGGACGTGGTGAGTGGAGACGCTTTCGCAACGGATGCCGACGCCGTGGCGCAACAGGTGCTGCAGGGTGTGAAGCCCGGCTCGGTGGTCGTCATGCACTGCACCCGCAGCGCAGCGCCGACGACCGAACAGGTGGTGCGCACGGTCGTTCCGGAACTGCGCCGCCAGGGTTACCGGTTCGCGAAGGTGTCGGAACTGATCGGCACAACGAGCACGCGACGCTGATTCGTGCGGCCCGTGCGGCCCGTGCGGCTCGTACGGCCCGTGCTGCCCGTGCGGCCCGTGCGGCCCGTGCTGCCCGTGCGGCTCGTTCGCCTACATCTCACAGTCCGATCTCATGGACGGACCTCATGCACCGACCTCGAGGGCGGAGCCGCTTTCGTACGCTGGAGGCATGAGTGACGACACCGACCGGCATTACTGCCTGATCGACGCGACGACTCCGCCCGAGGCTGACGGGCCGCCGTACGCGGAGTGCGTGCTATGCAGGAAAGTCACCCAATATCCGGAGTCGTACAAGGGGATCACGTTGTGCCCGGTGTGCGAGTGGCAGGAGGCGCAGCGGACCGCCTGCTCCGGGTAATCACTTCCAGCGTATTTACTTTACGTAACCGCTCTCAGCCGACTGCTGCGCGCAACCGCGTTCCATGCCCGTTTCTTGCGTAACCGTTTGCTTTCAACGTAACTATTCGTAACCGCTTACTCGGGTGCCCCGCGCCCACCCCTCCACCTTTCGCACCCCTCCCGCACCCCTCAAGGTGATCGTCGGGAGGTGAGTGCGCAAGCCGCGGCGATTGCGGCGGCACTCAGCAGGGCCGCGGCGGCCAAGGGCAGGACCGGCGTGTGGACCGTCGCCGTGTGGGAGCCGCCGACCAGGCCGCTGGCGGCAGCGTGTGCAGGAGAACCGCTCACGACCAGCGCCAGCAGAGCCGCCAGCAGAAGCGCGGGTACCGCCCGGCCGGTCGAGCGCAGCACGGGCCAGGCGGTGAGGGCGCCGACGGCCACGCCGAGCAGCGCACAGGTCAGGACGGCGAGCAGTCCGGCGCCGACGGCTTCGGGGACGGGAACGCGTTTCTGGTGGTCGCTGCTGACAGGGTCGCTGATCAGGGCGACTATCACTGTCGTGATCGTGCCGAGCGCGGAGGCCGAAGACAGTGCGACCAGCACGGAGGCCAGGTGTGCCCGGGCGGGACCGGCCGCCGCCGCGACCACGGCGCGGGCGGCCGGGGGTTCGTTGGCGACGCAGTTCCGCACCAGCCAGGCGGCCACGGGCAGCAGAAAGGCGGCGGCGTAACCGAGCGAGTCCAGGAGTGGCTGGCCGCCCTGCAGGCCGATGCCCAGGAACACGGCGTACAGCAGGAACGGGGGCAGCCAGCGCTGCGACCGCACCAGCAGGGCGGTCTGGTAACGCAGAAGGGCGGTCATCCGTGGCCCTCGTCTCGGCTCACGTCTCGGCTGACTGAGCTCGTATCTCGGCTCTCGTCTGGGATCGCATCTCGGCTCTCGTCCGGGCGGACGCCGGCCACGTGCCATGGCGGGCGGGCGGTCAGCAGAGCGCGGAGCAGGAGGTCGGAGTGGGAGGCGCGGACAGTGAGCCGGTGCGTCCGTTCGGCCGTCTCCTCGGCCACGACGGCCCGGCGGAGCACCTCCGCGGGGAGTGCGGCGGTCGCGCCGTGCACCTCGATGATCATGCGCGGTCCGTCGGGGGCGACGGTCGGTTCCTCCCCGGTACGGCGGTGGAGACCGCCGTCGCGCACTGTGTAGACGGTGTCCGCGACGCCGGCGAGACGGCGCGGGTCGTGGTCGACGAAGACGACGGCCGAGCCGGCCGCCGTTCGCTCGGCGACCGCTCGTTCCAGTTCGGCCCGCGCCTGGGTGTCCAGGCCGGTCCAGGCCTCGTCCAGGACCAGCAGCTCGGGCTCGGCAAAGAGCGCCTGGGCGACGGCGACCTTCTGGCTGCTGCCCTTCGAGAGGCGGGTCATGGGCGTGCGGGCGTAGGCGGCTGCGCCGAAGCGGTCGAGCCACGCGTCTGCGGCCCGCTCGGCCGAGGCTCGTGGCAGGCCGTGCACAGTGCCCAGGTGGGTCAGGTAGCCGAGGGCGGTGAAGGGAAGGGCGGCGGGGAAGCGTTCGGGGACGTACGCGGTGCGGGGGCGGCCGGTGACCGTGCCCTCCGTGGGGGCGTCGATTCCGGCGAGGAGCCGGAGAAGAGTGGACTTGCCGCTGCCGTTGGGGCCGTCTATGCGCGTCAGGCTGCCGGGGGCCAGTTCCAGATGCACGTTGCGCAGCACCCACGGGCCTCGTAAGCCATAGCGGCGGCCCACATCGTCCAGGCGTAGATCGCGTTCCATGGGACCCCATCTTTTCGTAGGGACCCATCATTTCGTGTGCCGACCGCGTCCCAGGCAGCGGGGAAACGGGCGAATGCGGTTACTGCGGACCCTGACGTCCCGGCCCGGCCGGGAGGCAGTCCGCTGGGGGCCACGAGCAACACCGCAGAAACGCAGAAAACCAGAACCGCAGAAAACGTTAGAAGACGTAGAAGACGTAGAAACACGGCACCACCGGCCGCTGCGGATGTGACCGATCGCGGCAGACACGGCCGGCCGCTGCGCAGAAGGCCGGGTCAAGTAGCCTGCGCCTGTGAGCGAAAGTCCCTTTCAGACCGAGCCGAACCCTCGCGACCAGGCTCCGCAGTTCGTGTTGCCGCTCGTCGTGCGGATAGAGAAGTCCGCGCCCCCGGCCCGAACCGACGCCCTCGAGACCGCTGCTCGGGCCGTTCTCGTGATGCTCGGCGACGAGCGGTCCGTAGGGGAAGGCGAGTGGGCGCAGATCATGCGGGACTGGCAGGACGCCCGGATCCGCAAGGTCGTCCGACGGGCCCGGGGGGCCGAGTGGCGACGAGCCGGGGAGTTGCCGGGGATCACGGTCGCCGGGAAGTCGGCGGAGGTGCGGGTGTTTCCACCGGTGCCGTTGGACGGGTGGCCGAAGGAACTGGCGAAGCTGCAGGTTTCTGGAACCGATCTCGACGATCCGGATCCCCCTGCGGACGTCGAGCCGGGGACCGTCGTGCTGTGGATGAGTCCGGACGTCGAGATGTCGGCGGGCAAGGCGATGGCCCAGGCCGGGCACGGCGCGCAACTCGCCTGGTGGGAACTGTCGGAGGACGAGCGGGACGCCTGGCGCGAGGCGGGATTCCCGCTCGCCGTGCGGACCGCGGATCGGCAGCGGTGGCTTGAACTGACGTCGAGCGGGCTGCCGTTGGTGCGGGACGCCGGCTTCACCGAGATCGCCCCGGGCAGTTGCACCGTCGTCGCGGAGCATCCGGCCCTGCGCACCCGCTGATCACTGCCCCCGCCCTCCCCGTACCTGTCCCGTCCCCCCTCTCACCTGTCCCAGCCCTTCCCGCGCCCGAACCTCAAATGTTGCTCTGAAGGGGGGTGCCGGGCGGTTCGGCGGACGGCGGCGGGGCCATACCACCGTCACCACGCAGGGGGAACGAAGGAGGCGGGGACCATGATGCGACTAGGGACGGGGATAGGCTGGCGGCCGGAGATCGCGGACGCCGTGGAGCGGATTCCGGGCATCGACTGGGTCGAGGCCGTGGCCGAGAACGTCTGCCCCGGGCATCTGCCCGATTCCCTGGTGCGGCTGCGCGAGCGGGGGATCACCGTAGTCCCGCACGGCGTCTCGCTCGGGCTCGGCGACGCGGAGCGGCCCGACCCGGGGCGGCTGACCGCCCTCGCCGAGCGGGCCGAGGCGCTGGGCTCGCCGCTGGTCACCGAGCACATCGCGTTCGTGCGCGCGGGCGGCCCCCTGACGGCGTCCCCGCGGCTGGAGGCAGGTCACCTGCTGCCCGTGCCGCGAACCCGGGACGCCCTCGACGTGCTGTGCGAGAACGTGCGCATGGCGCAGGACGCGTTGCCCGTGCCGCTCGCCGTCGAGAACATCGCCGCCCTCGTGGCCTGGCCGGGCGAGGAGATGACCGAGGGGCAGTTCCTGTACGAGCTGGCCGACCGTACCGGCGTACGGCTGCTCATCGACGTGGCCAACCTGCACACCAACCACGTCAACCGGGGCGAGGATCCCGCCAGGGCGCTCGCCGAGCTGCCTCTGGAGGCCATCGCCTATGTCCATGTGGCGGGCGGTTTCGAGCGGGACGGCGTCTGGCACGACAGCCACGCCCATCCGGTGCCTCGGCCGGTCCTCGACATCCTGACCGACCTCGCTTCCCGGGTGTCACCGCCGGGAGTGCTGCTGGAGCGCGACGACAACTTCCCCGAACCGACCGACCTCGAAAGGGAGTTGGCCATGATCCGGGAAGCCGTCGAGGTCGGGGCAGCCCAAGGCTCGGGCACACGGATCTCATCCAGCGCAGAACCGCTCGGCGTGACGCGCGAGCCGGCAACCGCTGTCGCACTCGCCACTCCTGCCGCCCTCACCACCTCAGTCGCCGTCGCCGCCCCTGCCACCCTCACCACCTCAGTCGCCGTCGCCGCCCCTGCCACCCTCGCTGCCCCAGTGACCCTCGCCGCCCCTGCCGAGCCCGTCGGCCTGAGGCACGAGACCCCGCCCCACACCGCGCAGACACAGATACAGATACAGACACAGACGCAGTCACCGCCACGGCCGCAGCCACACGAAGCCGCGCAGACGGCGACGCAGTCCTCCCTGCATCAGCGCCCCCGTCCGGGCACCTTCGACGAGGCCGCCCGCCAGCGTCTCGGGCTCGCCCAAGCGGCGCTGCTCTCCGCGCTTGTCGCCGGGACGCCGGTTCCCGAGGGATTCGACCGGGTGCGGCTCGGTGTGCAAGCGCGGGCGCTGGCGGCGAAGCGGGCGGACGTGGTGGCGAAGGTCGCACCGGAGCTGCCGCTGATCCTCGGAAACGGTTACCGGACCGCGTTCATCGCCTACGCCCAAGGGCACCCGATGCGCGGCGGCTACCGGCAGGACGCCCTCGACTTCGCCGAGAAGACACTGCTGGGTGACCGGGCGGCACAGGGCCGGTCCCGTCGTGAGCTGCGCCGCTGGTGGCTGGACCGCTCGGGTCCCGCGCCACGGCGGACGTCACGCCTGGGCCGGGTGGGACGTGCGCTGATCCGCCGCTGACGACCGCGGGACGGCCGCCCCGCCCGGAATGTGCCGGGATTAACACCGTGCTCGCGGCGGAACCCGCAGCAACCATCGCAACCGTTTACCGCTGTTTCATCCGGATTAACCCGCCATTCCACCTCCCCCTTTTAGACCGATATGCGGATGATGCAACACTTCACCCCTGTACGGCAGTTGGGGGTACCGGCGCAGTAATATGCCAGTCCCGCAACCGAAGCGCACTAGTGTGCAGTGCCGCGAGCAGGAGGCACCATGCGCCCGCGACCCCCGATCCAGGGCAGAGGCATCTTCAGTGGCACCGGGCTCATCATCACCGGCCTGGCGGCGACCCTCGCGGCGCTGATCTTCCCGGTCTGGTCGTACTCCGGCCAGCCGGCCGCCGCCCCGGACGTACTGAAGGCGGAGGCGGTGGCGACCCAGTACGGGCCGCTGTCCGCGCTGGACCAGGAGTTCATCGCCAAGGTCCGGCTGGCCGGGCTGTGGGAGCTGCCCGCAGGTCAGCAGGCGCAGACGAAGGGCACGACCGAGGCGGTGCGGACGGCGGGCCGGCACCTCGTCGAGGGGCACGCCTTCCTGGACCAGCGGGTGCGCACCGTCGCCTCCCAGTTGGGTCTCACGCTGCCCAACGAGCCCAACGACCAGCAGAAAGGCTGGCTGGCGCAGCTGGACGCGGCGCACGGCGTGGAGTACGACCGCGCTTTCGCCAACATTCTGCGCCTCGCGCACGGCCGGGTGTTCTCGCTCGTCGCCCAGGTTCGGGCCGGCACCCGCAACTCGCTGGTGCGCGAGCTCGCCGACGACGCCAACACCACCGTGCTGGACCACATCAAGATCCTCGAGGCCACCGGGTACGTCGACTTCGACGCGCTGGCCCAGGACCTGGCCACCGGCAGCACACCGCCGACCCCCGGTTCCCCTGTCTCTCCCGCCGCCCCCCTCTCTCCCGGCGCCCCCGTCTCTCCGGGTTCGCTCGACTCGTCGACCGCCTCGGCCGGACCCGGGCCGGTCGTGCCGCTCACGGTGTCGCCGTCCCCCACCTACACGCTCCCGCCGGCGGCCGCGAGCCCGCCGCCCGGCTCCTGAGCCCTCGTCCCGGCGTCCGGTCCGTGTGCGGCGGAAGGTCACGCACGCGCGATGCCGCTCGGTCCGGATAGTGAAAAGGCATGGCCTTTTCCGGTGCTCATGACATAGAAACACGGCATGGTCTGGGTGTTTCTGCTGTTGCTGGCGTGGGCCGTCGCGGGCGCGGCGTGCACGCGCCTGTGCCTGGCCGCCGTCCGTGCGGCGAGCGTCGACGAGAACGCGGAGCAGGTTCGTGATCTGACCTTGTACGAGGCGGCCTTCCTGTCCGGCGGCCCGGGTCGCGTGGCCGATCTGACGATGGTGTCCATGGCGCGTCAGCAGCGGTTGCTGTTGGCCAGCACCGGCTGGGCGACCGTCGTGGACCCGCGCGGGCGGGACGAGATGGAGCGGTCGGTCATCGGAGCCATCGGGCCCGAGGGTCAGTCCCGGATCGCTCCGGTCCGGGCCGCGGCCGCGGCCGCGGACGCCGTGGGCGGCCTCGCCGAGCGGCTCGTCGGCGCCGGTCTCGCGGTGACCGACGGCACCCGTACGACGGTGGCCGCCGGGGTGCGTCAGGTGCGGGCAGCCAGCCTGGTCGTCCTCGCCCTGGGGGTCGTCGCGTTGCTGTTTCCCGCCACCCCGGACCTGCCCCGCGACCTCGTGGCGCTCTGGTTCGCGCTGCCCCTCGCACTCACCCTGAGCTGCCTGGCCATAGCGCGGGTGGAGGTGCATCCGTACTCGCGCTGGGCGTCCCCGGCCGGTCAGCGGCTCCTGGCCGCGCTGGCGCGGCGCGCCGCCAGCGCGGGCGCGGGCGCGGGCACCAGCACCGGCACCGGCAGTGGCGACGACCGTACGTATCTGACCTTCGTGGCCGTACGGGGGATCCGTGCGGTCGGCGAGCCGGACCTGCGGGCCGCCTTCGCGCATCGCGAGCAGCGCGGGCGCGACTGAGCCGGGGCCGGGCCGGGGCCGGGCGCGGCCCATCGCCGGGGGGCGCACGGGGGCATTGGGGCCGACACCCGTCGATGGTGCTTGCCTTCCCGCCAGGCCGAACCAAACATCCCTTTTGTCGCCGCCGTGCACCGAAGGGACACCCGATGCGAGCCGCCGTCCTCCATTCGGCCGCAGGAGCCCTGCTCCTGACCGCCCTCGCCGCCGTCCCGGCAAGCGGCGTCCCCCATGCCGACGCCCTCGGCGTCCCGATCACCCGGGACCGTTTCGTCGCCCCCGGCAAGGCACTCGCTGCCGACGAGGCGCTCGCCGCAGGCAAGGCCCTCGTCCCCGGCAGAGCGCTCGCCCCCGGTGTGGCGCTCGCCGCCGCACGGGCCGCCGCGGAGGGCGTCGACTTCGGGAAGTGCTCCGACGCGCAGGACCTGCCCGGCGCCATGCAGTGCGGCACCGTCTCCGTCCCCCTCGACTACGCGCACCCCGACGGCCGGCAGATCAAGCTCTCCGTCAGCCGGGCTCCGGCCACCCACCGGGACCCGCACAACAGCAAGCGGCGGGTGCCCCGGCAGGGCGCGCTGGTGTTCAACCCGGGCGGTCCCGGCGGCTCCGGCCGGTACTTTCCGCTGATCGGGCTGCTGCCGGAGTGGAAGCGCATCGCCGCCGCGTACGACCTCGTCGGCTACGACCCCCGCGGCGTCGGCCGGTCGGCACCCCTGTCCTGCCAGGATCCCAAGCGCTTCTTCAAGGGTCCCTCCCCCGCCCCGGCCCACCCTTCGGAGTCGTACAAGAAGGAGCGCATCGCGCAGGCGAAGGCCTACGCGCGGGGCTGCGCAAAGAGGGCGGGCAGCGCCCTGCGGCACTTCAACTCGCTCAACAACGCCCGTGACCTGGACGTGCTGCGGGCGGCGCTGGGCGAGGACCGGCTGACGTTCATGGGAGCGTCGTACGGCACGTACTTCGGGGCGCTGTACGCGACGCTGTTCCCGTCGCACGTGCGGCGGATGGTGTTCGACGCAGCCGTGGACCCGGACCCCGCGCAGATCTGGTACCGCAACAACCTCGGCCAGTCGGCGGCGTTCGAGAGCCGCTGGACCGATCTGCGCGAGTGGATCGCCGCGCACGACGACGTGTACGGCCTCGGCGGCACGGCGGACGAGGTGCTGAACAGCTACGAGCGGGCCCGCGCCCGGCTGGCCGCGGAGCCGGCCGGCGGCAAGGTGGGGCCCGGTCAGCTGCAGGGCGCGTTTCTGCAGGCCGCCTACTACGACGACTACTGGCCCGGTCGGGCGCAGGCGCTGTCGGAGTATCTGAAGGGCGATCCGAAGCAGTTGATCGCGCAGGCCGCCCCGGTGCGGGAGGCGGCCGCCGAGACGGAGAACGCCAACGCCGTGTACACGGCCGTGGAGTGCAACGACGCGCCCTGGCCGACGGACTGGAAGGTGTGGGACCGCGACAACACGCGGCTCGCGCGGGTCGCGCCGTTCGAGACGTGGGACAACGTGTGGGCGAACCTGCCGTGCGCCTACTGGCCGGCGCGCCGGCAGCAGCCGCTCGACGTGCGGACGGGCCCGGGCGAACTGCCGCCGACGCTGATCCTGGCCGCCGAGCGGGACGCGGCCGCGCCGTACTCGGGGGCCCTGGAGATGCACCGGCGGCTGTCGGGCTCGGTGCTGGTGACGGAGCGGGACGCGGGCACCCACGGCATCGCGGGCGGGCCCAACCGCTGCGTCAACGGGCATCTCGACGCGTACCTGCTGGAGGGGCGGCTCCCGGCCCGGCGCGCGGCCTGCGCGGGACGCCCGGAGCCGAAACCCGTGCCGGAGCCGAAGGCGATGCCGGAGCCGAAGTTTGAGCCGAGCACTGCGCGCTGATGCCGTGCCGGACGTCGAGGGCGCCGAAGCGGGGAACGGCGTGATCGGCCGCGATCGGCCGGTCACGCCGTTCCCCGCGCTCCCGGCCGGGGCTCAGGCCAGCTCGGCGACCAGGTCGGCCACCGACTTGCGCCGCCCGGTGTAGAACGGCACTTCCTCGCGGACGTGCATACGGGCCTCGGAGGCACGCAGGTGGCGCATGAGGTCGACGATGCGGTAGAGCTCGTCGGCCTCGAAGGCCAGGATCCACTCGTAGTCGCCCAGCGAGAACGACGCGACGGTGTTGGCCCGGACGTCGGGGTAGCCGCGGGCCATCTTGCCGTGGTCGGCGAGCATGCGGCGGCGGTCCTCGTCGGGCAGCAGGTACCAGTCGTAGGAGCGCACGAAGGGGTAGACGCTCACGTAGTCGCGGGGCGTCTCGTCGGCGAGGAACGCCGGGATGTGCGAGCGGTTGAACTCGGCGGGTCGGTGCAGCGCCATGTTCGACCAGACCGGCTCCAGCGCGCGGCCCAGCCGGGTGCGGCGGAACAGGTTGTACGCCTCCTGCAGCTGGTCGCTGGTCTCCGCGTGCCACCAGATCATCAGGTCGGCGTCGGCGCGCAGACCGGACAGGTCGTAGGTGCCGCGGATCGTCACGTCCTTGGCGGCGAGCTGGTCGAACAGCTCCTGGACCTCGTCGGCGTAGCCCGCGCGGTCCTCGGGGAGCACGTCCTTCAGCTTGAAGACGGACCACAGGGTGTAGCGGATGACCTCGTTGAGGTCCTTGGCCAGCTTGCCCTTGTTCGGGATCCTGCCGGGCTCGGTGGTGGAGGCGTCGTCACTCATGCCTCTCATTCTCCCGCTCCGCCGTGCAGACTCTGCACCGGGTCGGCCATGAGCCGCGCCGCGGTGCTCGGATCCCCGCCGAGCCGGTCCACCGCGGCATCGGCGCTCGCGACGCAGGCGGGGATGCCCACACCGTCGTACGCCGCGCCGCACACCGCGAGGCCGGGAAGCGCGTCGAGGTGCTCACGGATGCGGGCCACGCGCGCGTGGTGGCCGACGGGGTACTGGGGCAGGCCGTCCGTCCACCGGGTGACGCGGGTCTCGAGGGGGGACGCGGTCAGGCCGGTGGCTTCGCGCAGGTCGTGCCGGGAGACGGCGACGAGGTCGGCGTCGTCCTTGTCGAGGATCCGCGTCTCGCCGTGGCGGCCCACGGAGGTGCGCAGCACGACCGTGCCGGGGTCCTCGTCGGCGATCCAGCCCCACTTCTGGGAGGCGAAGGTGGACGCCTTGATGGTGTGTCCGTCGACCGGCGGCACGAGGAAGCCGCTGCCGTCGGGCAAGGCGGTGTCGGCGCGCCGGTAGGCGAGGGTGACCAGGGCCATGGAGGCGTACTCCACCGTGCGCAGCTCGGCGGCGGCCGCGGGGGAGGCGGCGGCGAGCAGGGCGGCGGCGGCCGGCGCGGGGACGGCGACGACCACGGCGTCGGCCCGCAGCTCGCGTTCGCCGGCCGTGACGCGCCAGCCGCGCGCGGGGTCGCGTCGCAGTGCGGTGACCGGCATGCGCGTGTGGATCTCGCCGCCACGCGCCTCGACGGACGCGGCGACGGCGAGCGGCAGGGAGCCGACCCCACCCTGGACGCCCATGAAGACGGGCCCGGTCTGCTGGGCGGCCGCAGCCTTGCGCTGGATCTCGCGCACGGCCTCCGTCAGCGAGGTGTGCGTGCGTGCGGCCTGGAAGAGCTGGGGGACGGCCGAGCGCATCGAGATGCGGTAGGCGTCGCCGGCGTAGACGCCGCCCAGCAGGGGTTCGACGAGGCGGTCGACGACCTCGCGGCCCACGCGCGCCGCCACGTACTCGCCGACCGCCACGTCGTCGCCGAACTCGGTGGGGGGCAGGTCGGCGTCGCGCTCGACACGGGCGAGGCCCTCGTCGGACAGGACGCCGGAGAGGGCCGCCGCGGTGCCGGGGACGCCCATGACGTGGCCCTTGGGCATGGGTCGCAGAGCGCCGCGCGTCCAGATCGAGGCCGAGGCGGTGGCCGGCGGCTGCAGGCGGTCGGCGAGGCCCACCTCGCGCGCGAGGGCGACCGCCTCGGGCCGGCGGGCCAGCATCGACTCGGCGCCGAGGTCCACGCGCACCCCGGCGATCTCGCCGGGCAGCAGCTTGCCGCCGACCCGGTCGGACGCCTCCAGCACGGTCACCCGCGCCCCGCGCTGCAGCAGCCGGTGGGCGGCGGCCAGCCCCGCGATCCCGGCACCGACGACGATGACGTGCTGCCCGGTGACCGTACCCGTTGCGCTCATGCCCCCACTCTCTCAGACCCCACTGACACTCCCACGGGACCGGGTGTGACTCCCGCGGGACCGCGTGTCCTGTCCGCGTCCCGACCGTGACCCGTTCGGAACCGATCCCGGCCAACGTCCCGGCCCGCCCGGGCGTCGAAGGAGCGTCAGTAGCCACCACCCTCGGGGGGACACCCAGATGCGCACACCACAACACTCCACACGACCGGCCGGGCGTCCCGCGTGGCGCAGCGCGCCCCCGCCGCGGTCTGCCGCACGTCCCGCCCACGCGCTGGCCGTGGTTGTGCTGGCCGCGGCCCTCGCGCTCACCGGCTGCGCCGGCGCGGACGACAAGGGCGCGAGCAGCTCGGCCGACAAGGCCGCCGTCGGAGAACCCGCCGCAGGGGACGCCGGCGCCGCCCAGGATGCCAAGGAGGGGGCGGGCGCGAGCGGTTCCAAGGCGACCGGGGCGTCGAAGCCCGGGCTGGTGACCGAGCGCGTCATCCGCACCGCCGCTCTCACCGTCCAGGTCAAGAACGTGCCCAGGGCTCTGGACGAGGCCCGGGCGACCACCGACAACGCGGGCGGCTACGTCGGCGACGAGACGACCGTCCGGGACGAGGACGGCGCCGAGCACACGCGCGTGGTGCTGCGGGTCCCGGTCCAGAAGTACGACGACGTCCTGACCGCCCTCCAGGGCGCGGGCAAGCTCCTGGAGCGCACGGCGAAGGCCCAGGACGTCACGGACCAGGTCGTCGACGTCGAGAGCCGTATCGCTTCGCAGCGCGCCAGCGTCGCGCGGGTCCGCGAGCTGATGGACCGGGCCACGAAGCTCGGTGACGTCGTCACCCTGGAGGGCGAGCTCAGCAACCGGGAGGCCGACCTGGAGGCGCTGCTCGCGCAGCAGGCGTCCCTGAAGGACCGCACGAGTCTGGCGACGGTCACACTGACCCTGTCCGAGAAGCCGGTGGTGCGGGCCGCCGAGGACGACGACCCGGGGTTCGTCGACGCGCTGGCGGGCGGCTGGAACGCGTTCGTGACGACGGTGCGGTGGATCGCCGTCGCGATCGGCGCGGTGCTGCCCTTCCTCGCGGCCGCGGCCCTGCTCCTGCTGGCGTGGCTGCGGCTGGTGCGTCCGCGGCGGCGGGCGGCACGGGCGGGCGCGTCCGAAGCGGCCGGGCATCCCGGACAGCCGGGACAGCCGGGACAGCAGGGACGGCCGGATCAGCCGGGACAGCCGGGACAGCCGGGACAGCCGGGGCAGGATTGAACTGGGAGTGCCCCGTAGCGTGTTCGCATGAGCATCGAGCGACTGGTCGTGATCGGCGGGGACGCCGCGGGCATGTCCGCGGCGTCCCAGGCCCGCCGGCTGAAGGGGCCCGAGGAGTTGGAGATCGTCGCGTTCGAGCGCGGCCACTTCACCTCCTACTCGGCATGCGGCATCCCGTACTGGGTGGGCGGTGACGTCGACGCGCGGGACGATCTGGTCGCCCGTACGCCGCAGGAGCACCGCGCGCGGGGGATCGATCTGCGGTTGCGCACGGAGGTCGTGGAGATCGACGTGGGCGGGCGACGGGTACGCGCGCGTGAGGTGGAGTCCGGGGCCGAGTCCTGGACGTCGTACGACAAGCTCGTCATCGCGACCGGGGCGCGCCCGATCCGGCCGGACATGCCCGGCGCGGACGCGGCGGGCGTGCACGGGGTGCAGACCCTGGACGACGGTCAGGCGCTGCTGGACTCACTGGCACGCGCGCGGGGCGAACGGGCCGTGGTCGTGGGGGCCGGTTACATCGGCGTGGAGATGGCCGAGGCGCTCATCAAGCGCGGTTACGAGGTGACGGTCGTCAACCGGGGCAGCGAGCCGATGTCGACCCTCGACCCGGACATGGGCCGGCTGGTGCACCGGGCCATGGAGGGCATGGGCATCACCATGGTGAACGACGCCGAGGTCACCGAGGTCCGCACCGGCGAGGACGGCCGGGTGCGGTCGGTGCGGACCGCGGACGCCGAGTATCCGGCGGACGTGGTGGTGCTCGGCATCGGAGTCCGCCCGGAGACCGGGCTCGCGCGAGCCGCCGGGCTGCCGGTGGGCGTGCACGGCGGGCTGCTCACCGACCTGGCGATGCGGGTGCGCGGCCCCGTGGCCGACGGGCGGGTGTGGGCCGGCGGCGACTGCGTCGAGGTCCTCGACCTGGTGTCCGGCCGGGAACGGCACATCGCGCTGGGCACCCATGCCAACAAGCACGGCCAGGTCATCGGCGCCAACGTCGGGGGCGGGTACGCCACGTTCCCCGGTGTGGTGGGCACCGCCGTCAGCAAGGTCTGCGACGTGGAGATCGGGCGAACGGGCCTGCGGGAGAAGGACGCGCACCGGGCCGGTCTGCAGTTCGAGTCGGTCACCGTCGAGTCCACCAGTCGCGCCGGCTACTACCCGGGGGCCTCGCCCATGACGGTGAAGATGATCGCCGAGCGTAGGACGGGCCGACTGCTCGGCGTCCAGATCGTCGGCCGGGAGGGCGCGGCCAAGCGCGTCGACGTCGCGGCCGTGGCGCTGACGGCCGGCATGACGGTCGAGGAGATGACGGCCCTGGACCTCGGGTACGCGCCCCCGTTCAGCCCGGTGTGGGACCCGGTGCTGGTGGCGGCCAGGAAGGCCACGGCGAAGGTGCACGGCGGAGCGCGGTAGGAACGCGGAACGGCCCCAGAGTCGCGGAACGGCCCCAGAGTCGCGGAACGGCCCCAGAGTCGCGGGACGCGGCAGAGCCGCGGAACGGCCCCAGAGTCGCGGCACGCGTTCGCGGCTCACCGGCGAACGCCGACCGTGCCGGCCGCCGAACACCGGCGGCCGGCCACGCGCCCCACGCCACGCGCCGCCCCGCGCCCGCGCCTCGGTCCGCCGCCCCTGCCGCGTCCCGCGGGGCGGCTACGCGGTCCCGGTCAGGCGCGGCAGCGCGGAGACCGGCGCGGCGGCGGTCTGCTCGGCGGGCTTCGCGTGCGCCGCGGCCGCCGGCCGCGACCGCAACCGGTTGCTGACGGCTTCGTCCAGGGTCACCGGGCGCTGCATCTGTGAAGCGAGTCGCCCGGCCTCCTGGCCGAGTCGTGCCACGTCCTCCCAGGGCAGCCTGATCACCAGGGAGATCTCTGCCTCGCCGTCGGGGGTGGCGTGCATGGGGGGAGTAACTCGGTCGTTCATTCGCCTGTTCCTCACGTCGTCCCCGCGACCCGCCTTCCTCGTGCCGCGAGCGGTTGCCGGTTCATACGCAGTGGTGGGGAGGCGCGTTCACCGATTCGCCGAACGGATCGTGGGCACAACTTCCTTGTGGTCATCCCCGTGCATGACGTGAACCCCGCGCGCCGCACCCCGGTGGTGACGTACGCGCTGATCGGCGCGAACGTCCTCGTGTTCTTGTTCATGCCCGGCCTGTCCGGTTCCGTGGCGGGGGACAGCAGTCTGGCCCAGACGTGCCATCTGCACGCCTTTCTGGAGCATTACGCCGCCGTGCCACGCGAGTTGATGCACCATCAGCTCGCGCAGCTGGTGCCCACAGGGGAGGTGCGCGGCGCCGGATGTCAGCTGGGCCCCCCGGACTACGTCAAGTCGCCGGTGCTGAGCGTGTTCACCGCGATGTTTCTGCACGGTGGCTGGCTGCACCTGCTGGGCAACATGTTGTTTCTGCTGATTTTCGGAAACAACATCGAGGACCGCATGGGGCACGTCCGCTTCGCACTGTTCTACGTGATCTGCGGGTATGCGGCTTCGTACGGTTTCGCGGTGTTCAACGCCGAGTCCACCGATCCGCTGATCGGCGCGTCCGGGGCGATCGCAGGGGTCCTCGGGGCCTATCTGGTGCTGTATCCCAAGGCCAGGGTGTGGGTGCTCGTCCCGTTCCTGGTGTTTCTGCCGCTACGGCTGCCTGCCTGGCTGGTGCTCGGCTTCTGGTTCGGGCTGCAGGCCGTGTACTCGTCCGGCGAGGGCGTCTCCGGCGAGGGCACCGTGGCGTACGCGGCGCATGTGGTCGGCTTCCTCGCGGGCATGCTGCTCGCCTGGCCGCTCAAGCCGGGCACACCTCCGCCGCCGGAGCCGCGCGGCCTGCTGTTCGGCAGGCGAGCGCGCCCCCGGCACACCTGGTGACCCGGCCCACTTGACGACCCCGTTCGTGCGGTGACGGGCCTTGCGCCGCCGGCGACGGAGCTGTTTCGCGTGAGGCCCGGTGCAATCGTTGCATCCGGTGAATCTGGTGCCACTCGATGAACCCGGTGCACCCGGTGCACCCGGTGCACCCGGTGACAGTGCACCCCCGCGGGTCAGCGGGCCGTCTGCGTGTGGACGTACTCCACCAGGCGGGTCAGCGCGTCCGGGTCGGTGGACGGCATGACGCCGTGGCCGAGGTTGAAGACGTGGCCCTCCAGTGCGGCGGCCGCGTCGAGGACCTCTCGGGCCTTGGTCTCGACGGCCTCGGCGCCGGCGAACAGGACGGTGGGGTCGAGGTTGCCCTGGAGCGCCTTGCCGGGGCCGATCCGGCGCACGGCCTCGTCGAGCGGGACGCGCCAGTCGACGCCGACGACGTCCGCGCCGGCCTCGCCCATGAGCTGCAGCAGCTCGCCCGTGCCCACGCCGAAGTGGATGCGCGGGACGCCGTAGCCCTCGACCGCGCGGAAGACCTTCGCGGAGGCGGGCAGCACCGAGCGGCGGTAGTCGGCCGGTGCGAGGGCTCCGGCCCAGGAGTCGAAGAGCTGGACGGCGCTCGCGCCCGCCTCGATCTGCACCTTCAGGAAGGCGGCCGTGATCTCCGCGAGGCGGTCGAGCAGGTCGGCCCAGAGCTCGGGGTCGCCGTACATCATCGCCTTGGCGTTCTCGTACGTGCGCGACGGACCGCCCTCGACGAGGTAGCTCGCGAGGGTGAACGGAGCTCCGGCGAAGCCGATGAGGGGGGTGGCGCCGAGCTCGGCCGTCAGCAGGCCGATGGCCTCGGTGACGTAGGAGACGTCCTCGGGGGTGAGGTCGCGCAGCTGGGCGAGGTCGGCGCGGGTGCGGATCGGTCGTTCGACGACGGGGCCGACGCCCGGCTTGATGTCGAGGTCGATGCCGATGGCCTTGAGCGGGACGACGATGTCGCTGAAGTAGATCGCCGCGTCGACGTCGTGCCGGCGCACCGGCTGCAGGGTGATCTCGGTGACCAGCTCGGGCCGCATGCAGGACTCGAGCATCCCTACGCCCTCGCGGACCTTGCGGTACTCCGGCAGCGAGCGCCCCGCCTGCCGCATGAACCACACGGGCGTGTGCGGCACGGGCTCGCGCCTGCACGCCTTCAGGAAGGCACTGTCGTACGTCGCTGTCGGCTGCCGGCCCGCGGGGCTCTCGTTCGCGCTCACGACGGCAAGTCTCGCACGGCGCCACAGGCCGCCGGGCCGCCCCCCGCGCCGCCGCCGTCGCCCTCCCCGCGCCCCCGTTGCACCCTGGGCAGCGTCCGGGCCGCTCCTCTTGGGTGCCTCTTGCGTGCCTCCTGCGTGCTGATTCCGTGCCCCTGCCGTGCCTCTGCCGTGCCTGCCCCGTGCCTCTCCCGTGCCCATTTCGTGCCCCCGTTCGCGCTCCTCTGCTCTAGCTCCGTCCCCTTCGCTCCCCCTCCCTCCCCCTCGTCCCGTCCTGTGCCGCTCGTTGCACGGCGCGCACGTCCCTCTTCCGTGGCGCCGCAGGGGCGTCGGTCCGTGCGCCTGTTCGCCCAACGCGCACTCGTCCGCAAGCCGCGCGCGGGTGTCTTGCCCTGCACGAAGGCCCCGTTCCCCTTAATCTTCCCCGCATGGCTGCGGCTCAGGGACGACTGTCGGACGACGCTGGCGGGATGGATGACGGGAATGAGGGGGACCGGGATGGGAGTACATCGGCTCCGCTGCCCTTCCGGGCCGCGGTCGACGCACTGAGGACGGCCCGGCTGCGGCCGCAGATCGAGGTCGAGCAGACGCCGGCCCCGAAGCGGCTCGCCCCGTTCGCCCACGCACTGGAGGCGACGGTCGTGGACGGCGATCAGGACCTGGCCGACGGCCGGCTGGTGCTGCTGCACGATCCGGCCGGGCACGACGCCTGGCGCGGAACGTTCCGGCTGGTCACCCTCGTGCGGGCCGAGCTGGAGCCGGAGATGGCCGCGGACCCGCTGCTGCCGGAGGTGTGCTGGTCGTGGCTGACCGGCGCGCTCCAGGCGCGCGGACTGACCTACGGGGAGCCGAGCGGGACCGTCACGCGCGCGAGTTCGCACTACTTCGGCGGGCTGGCGGAGCGCCCGGCGGCCTCGCAGATCGAGATCCGGGCCTCCTGGACGCCTCGCGAGGGGCTCGGCGGGATTCCGGACGCCGGGGCGCACCTGGCGTCCTGGTGCGATCTGCTGGCACAGGTGGCGGGGCTGCCGCCGGCCGGGCCGGGGGACGCCTCGGTGGTGACGCTGCCGCAACGCAGGGGGCCCCAGTCACGTTGACCATCTCTTTGTCGATACGACCATTTTCGGTCCCGTAAGACACCCACTTAAACCGACTCGATCTTCGGATGATCGATCGCGTGTCCGAATTGCACGTATTGTTACTCACTAGATCGTGATCATTCTCTAAAGGACCCCGGGTTCGCTGCCGAAGACGACTGTGACCTTGAAAGCACGGTTCGTCCCGGCTTCCTCCCCGCAAGCCCCACGAGCCGGCCCCCCGTCCCCCATCCAGGAGGCCTGGTGTCCGTTCTCCTCGAGCAGCCCGCAAGCCTGGTCGCCTACCGCCCGAACAAGCCCACCGCCATGGTGGTCGTGGCCGACCCGCGCGTCCGCTCCACCGTCACCCGCCATCTCTGGGCGCTCGGTGTGCGCGACGTCATCGAGGCCTCGTCCATCGCGGAGGCTCGTCCCCGCATCGGCAACCCCCGCGACATCTGCGTCGCCGACGTCCACCTGCCCGACGGCTCCGGCCTCACCCTCCTGTCGGAGACCCGCGCCGCGGGCTGGCCCAATGGGCTCGCACTGTCCGCCGCCGACGACATCGGCGCCGTGCGCAACGCCCTCGCGGGCGGCGTCAAGGGCTACGTCGTCACCGGCACCCGCACCAACCTCGGCCTCCCCAGCCGGCCCGGTGCGGCCCCCCTCGGCTCGGCCGCCCGTCTGCACCGCCGCCCCCCGGGCGCCCCGAGCCACCCGGGCGGCTACCGCGAGCTCTCCGGCCGTGAGGTCGAGGTGCTGCGGCTGGTCGCGGAGGGCCAGTCGAACAAGGCCATCGGCGTCTCGATGGGCCTGTCCGCACTGACCGTCAAGAGCCACCTCGCCCGCATCGCCCGCAAGCTCGGCACGGGCGACCGGGCCGGGATGGTGGCGGTGGCCCTGCGGACCGGCATCATCCACTGACCACGACGCCCCGTCGCCGTCACCCCCGCCCGTCACGCCTCACCCTTCCCACGCCCCACTCACTCCGCCTACTCCCCCGGCCCTTCTCTTTTCCCTTCGGCCCCCGGCCCCCCGGCCCCCCGGCCCACGGGCCCTCGCCGGTCGGCCGTCCGCCTCGGTCATTCACCGGCCTGACTGGTTTACGACCCCCCGGCACCCGCCGACGGAACGTTCCGTCGGCGGGTGCCGTCGATACACAGATACCCTTGACAGGTGACCGACGCCCAAGAAACCGCAGCAGCCAGTTCACTGCGAACCACCGGAGGCGCCCCTCCGGACGACGGCGGATCTACTGCTTCCGGGGCGCCGACACCTCTGCTGGAACCGCGCGAGGGCATTCCGCCCGTGATCGCCGACGAGGCCTCCCTCGCCGAGGTGATCGCCGCGTTCGCCGCCGGCTCAGGCCCCGTCGCCGTCGACGCCGAGCGCGCCTCCGGCTACCGCTACGGCCAGCGCGCCTATCTCGTGCAGCTGCGTCGAGAGGGCGCCGGGAGCGCGCTCATCGACCCCGTGGCCTGCCCGGACCTGTCCGCGCTCGGCGACGCGCTGTCCGACGTGGAGTGGGTGCTGCACGCGGCCACCCAGGACCTTCCGTGTCTGCGCGAGATAGGCATGATGCCGACGCGGCTGTTCGACACCGAGCTGGCCGGACGGCTGGCCGGGTTCCCGCGGGTCGGCCTCGGCGCGATGGTCGAGGGCGTGCTGGGCTTCGTGCTGGAGAAGGGCCACTCCGCGGTGGACTGGTCGACAAGGCCGCTGCCCGACCCGTGGCTGCGCTACGCCGCCCTGGACGTCGAGCTCCTGGTCGACCTGCGCGACGCGCTGGAGAAGGAGCTGGACCGGCAGGGCAAGCTGGAGTGGGCCCGCCAGGAGTTCGACGCGATCGCCTCCGCCCCGCCGCCCGAGCCCCGCAAGGACCCGTGGCGCCGCACCTCCGGCATGCACAAGGTGCGCCGCCGGCGGCAGCTGGGCGTGGTGCGGGAGCTGTGGCAGACGCGGGACCAGATCGCCCAGCGTCGTGACGTCTCACCGGGCAAGGTCCTGTCGGACGCGGCCATCGTGGAGGCGGCGCTCGCCCTTCCCGTGAACGTGCACGCGCTGTCCGCGCTGAACGGGTTCGGGCACCGGATGGGACGGCGACAGCTGGAGCAGTGGCAGGCCGCCGTCGACCGGGCGCGGGCGCTGAGCGAGTCGCAGCTGCCGCAGCCGGGGCAGCAGGTGGCGGGGCCTCCGCCGCCCCGCGCCTGGGCCGACAAGGACCCCGCGGCGGCGGCCCGGCTGTCCGCGGCACGGTCCGCGGTGTCCGCGCTGGCCGAGGAGCTGAACATGCCGCAGGAGAACCTGATCGCTCCGGACGCGGTGCGGCGCGTGTGCTGGGAGCCGCCGGCCGCCGACCGGGAAGCGGTTGCCGGTGCGCTGACCGGATACGGGGCGCGGCCGTGGCAGGTGGAACAGGTCGCGCCCGTCCTCGCCGCGGCCCTGACGGATCCGTCCGCCTAACCGCATCCGACTGCCCGGCTAGATCCGGCTGCCTGGCTACGTCCGGGCTGCCTGGCTACGTTCAGGCCGCCCGGCCTCGTACAGGCTGCCCGGCTGCCGCATCCGACCGCTTGCCCGCCTGGCGGCGGCGTCCGACCGCCTGGCCGCTTGCCCGCCTGGCCCGGCCGCCCGGCCGCCGCAGCACGCTCCGTCGCGCGGCGGCCCTCGGGAAGGCGTTTCGTAAGCGGTCACCAGCCGGTTTCACCACCGCACTGCCCGCCTGTTGCGTAAGCGGTTGCCACGTGGTTTCACCCACCGCGCCACCCGCCCGTTGCGCAAGCGATTCCCGCGTGGTTCCGCCAGCGCGCTGGGCCGTCTGCTTCGTAAACGGTTACCTCGTCGCTCCTCTCATGAAACCGTTGTAGATGTATTTCTGGAGGGCGAGGAAGACGATCAGCGTCGGCAGGATGACCAGGACGGCTCCTGCCGAGATCGTTTCCCAGTGGGCGGAGTAGGGCCCCTTGAAGCGGAACAGCGACGTCGAGATCACGCCAAGATCTTGAGAGGGCATGTAGAGGAACGGGATGTAGAAGTCGTTGTAGACGGCTATCCCCTTCACGATCACGACCGTCGCGATCGCCGGTTTCAGCAACGGGAAGATGATCTTCCGGTAGATCGTGAACGCGTTGGCGCCGTCGAGGCGGGCGGCCTCGTCCAGCGAGATCGGGATCGATCGCACGAACTGCAGAAAGATGTAGATCGAGACGATGTCCGTGCCCATGTACAGGGCGATCGGCGCCCAGCGGGTGTCGAACATGCCGAGGCTGTGGACGATCTGGAAGGTGGCCACCTGGGTGGTCACCCCGGGGACCAGCGCGGCGATCAAGAACAGGGCGACCACCAGTTTCCGGAAACGGAAGGTGAAACGGTCGATCGCGTAGGCCGTCATGGAGCCGATGAGAACGGTCCCGCCGACGGAGACGACGAGGATGAAGGCGGTGTTGCCGAACGCCGTGAGCATCCCGCCGTCCCGGAACGCCGTCGCGTAGTTGTGGAGGTTGAGCGGGTGGTGCGGCAGCGTGAGCGCTCCGCTGCCGTCGGCCGTCTCCTTCTCGGTCTTCAGGGACGTCAGCAGGACGACGCCCAGTGGAAGCAGTACGACCAGCGTCGCGCCGATCAGCGACAGGTACACGAGCGTGCGGGCAATGACTCGGCGTGTCATACGAGGTCCACCCTGTCGTCCGGGACGAGGCGGCGCTGCACCCAGGTGACCAGCAGGATGATCAGCAGCAGCACGACGGCCGCCGCCGAGGCGAGCCCCGTCTTGTTGAACTGGAAGGCCAGTTTCACGGTCTGGATCACGAAGGTCTCGGTGCCGGTCGCGCCGCCGGTCATGATGTACGGGATCTCGAAGGCCGACAGTGAGCCGGAGACCGAGAGGATCACCGTCAACGTCAGCACTGGTCTGATGCCGGGCAGGATGATGTAGCGGAACTGGTGCCATCGGCCCGCGCCGTCCAGCTCGGCCGCCTCGTACAACTCCCCGGGGACGGACTGGATCGCGCCCAGGAACAGGACGAAGTTCATGCCGAGGTAGCGCCAGACCGAGACTCCGGCGAGGGAGATGTTCGCCGAGACCGGGGTGCCCAGCCAGGCGTGGTCGGTCTGGTACCCGAACAGGCTGAGGACCGTGTCGAAGGTACCGCCGTCCTGGAAGAAGTAGAGGAAGACGAAACCGATGGCCACGCCGTTCACCAGGGACGGGAAGAACAGCACGCCCTTGAAGAAGTTACGGAAACGGACGCTGAAACTCAGGATCGTCGCGAAGTAGAGGGCGGCGACGATCTGGATCACCGAGGCGGCCAGGTAGTAACCGCTCACCCAGAACACCTGGAAGAGATCCTCCCTGGTGAAGATCTCCGCGTAGTTCTCCGCGCCCGTGTAGTGCAGTTCGGGGCTCACGCCGTCCCAGTCGGTGAAGCTGTAGGCGACCATGTTGGCGATCGGCGCGTAGGTGAAGGTGATCAGCAGGGCGAGCGGGGCGAGCAGGAACAGCCAGGGGGTCAGCAGCCGCCGGGCACGCACCCGGCGAGGGGCCGGCGGGCGCGCTGCGCGCCGAGTGCCGCTCTTCGAGCCCAGCCCCCGGGCGCCCGCCCCGGCCTCCATCGGGCTCTGCGCCTGGACCCGCGCCTGGGCTTGGGCTCGGGCCTGGGCCTCGGTGTTCCTCGACGCCTTCCCGGCGCCTTGTGCGACGGCGTGCGGGTGCGGGTGCGCGCGCGCCATCAGTGACTCACGTTCTTCTGCGTGCCGGTCCACTTCTCGCCGAGACCGCCGAGGAAGTCGTCCAGGCTGCCCTTCTTGGCGCCGCGCGCCAGGTCGACCAGGTCCTGGCGGTACTCCGGCTTGTAGATGCCGACCTCGGACCGGTCGTCGATCAGCTTGACCTTCGCGCCCGCGGAGTCGTCCAGCTCGATGAGCTTGACGCCCGCCTCCTCGTACGGCTTGAGCACGTCGGGCATGGGCGCGCTCTTGAGCGGGGAGATGGCGAGGTTGTCCTTGTCGTACCCCGACTTGTCGGTGAACCAGTCGATCCAGGCGCGCGCCGCCTCCTTGTGCGGGGAGTGGACGTTGACGGCCTGGTTGTAGTCGGGGCCGACGGTCGCGCAGAACGCGCCGTTCGTCCGGGCGGGAAACGGCATGAAACCGATGTCGTCGGGGTTCACGCCGGCTTTCTTCGCCGCGTCCTGGAACTGGATGATCGCCCAGGTGCCGAGCCATTGCGTGGCGATCTCGCCCTTGGCCGTGCGGGGCTTGGACTCCTCCCAGTTGCTCGTGGTCGGGTCCTTCTCGGCGAGGCCCTGCTTGACGATGTCGTACAGCAGGGTGTCTCCGACGCGCAGGTCCGAGCCCTCCGCCCAGGGGTCGCCCTCGGCGAGTTTCGTGGTCGCCCGGGGGTCGCAGTGGACCGAGCCGTCGACGTACGTCCACGAGGTGAGCGGCCACTGTGCGGCGAAGTTGGTGTAGTAGGGGATCGCGTCGGTCTTCGTCTTGATCGCCTTCAGGTCGGCGAGGAACTCGGCCGGGCTGGTGGGCCACGCGGTGATGCCGGCTTCCTTCCAGACCCGCTTGTTGTAGACGAAGCCGGGCATCACGCCGACCGGGCTCTGGCCGTAGACCTTGCCGCCGACGGTGGTGAAATCGGTGAAACGGTATTTCTTGCTGCGTTCTGCCTGGGTGCCGAGGGAGGCGAAGAACTTCGGGTAGTCGTCCTTCTTGATGACCGCGGGGATCAGCAGGACGTCGCCGTAGTCGTCCGTGTTCATCCGGATCTTGATCTCGGCCTCGTAGTTGGTCAGGGCCTGGAACTCCACTTTGACCTTGGGATAGGTCTTGTTGAACTCGGCGGCGTACTTCTTCATCGTGCCGTCCTGCACGAGGTCGGTCCGCACGGTGAGGACCGTGATGGTTCCGCTGACCTTCGCGGGGTCGTCGGGCGCCTTGGCGTCCGCACCCTTCGCGCTGCCTCCGGTGCCGGTGCAGCCGGGGAGCAGCAGGGCGGCTCCCGCGACGGCGGCGAGGGCCTGGGCTGTACGACGGTTCATGTGCGTCACTTCCGTTCTCGGGGCGTTCGCGGGACGGACGAGCACGTGCGGGGTGGTCGAACACGCGTGGGCTGGTCGGGCCCGATCGAGGTGGTCGGGCCCGATCGAGGTGGTCGGGCCGACCGGGCTGGTCATGCACGACCGGGGTGGTCATGCACGATCGGGTTGGCTGATTCGGCACTCTGACAGCGCTTTCCTCAACCGGTAAAGTCCGATTCTCGCCAACGATGCAGAAGTGGCGCTCAGTTGTGGGCTTGACCGGTTTAGGGAGTGCGCATGCTGGAGGCCTCACCGCTCGACGACGGATGGAAGCTGCGGCACGAGGGGAAGACGCTCCCGGCCGTGGTGCCGGGCTGTGTGCACACCGACCTGCTCGCCGCGGGGGTGATCCCCGACCCGTTCCTCGGCCTGGGCGAGAGCGAGGTCGCGTGGGTGGGACGGCGCGAGTGGACGTACGAGACGCACCTGCCGGCCGTGCCGTCCGGGCACGAGCAGACCGACCTGGTCTTCGACGGTCTCGACACGGTCGCGGAGATCACACTGAACGGTCGGCTCCTGGGCCGGGTCCGGAACATGCATCGCTCGTACCGCTTCGACGTGACGGGGCTCGACGGGCCGCTGTCCGTGCGGTTCGTCTCGGCCTACGCCGAGGCGGAGGCGGTACGCGGGAAGGTCGGCGACCGGCCGGGGGCCTACGCCGAGCCGTACCAGTACCTACGCAAGATGGCCTGCTCCTTCGGCTGGGACTGGGGGCCGACCCTGGTGACGGCGGGAATCTGGCGTCCGGTGCGGGTCGAGCGCTGGTCGACGGCCCGGCTGGCCCGGGTGCGGCCGCTGGTGACGGTCGAACAGGGCGTCGGAGTGGTCGAGTTGCGGGTCGATGTGGAGCGGACCCGGGTGGAGGCCGGGCTCACGCTGGAGGCCCGGGTGGGGGACCGGCGGGTGAGCGCCGCCGTCGTGGGCGCCACCGGTGTCGTGCGGGTGGAGGTGCCCGACGCGGAGCTCTGGTGGCCGCAAGGCTACGGCGAACAGGCCCTGTACGAGGTGGAATTGACGCTGCGTCACCATGGCACCCCGCTCGACGTGTGGCGGCGGCGCGTCGGTTTCCGCCGTGTCGAGCTGGACACCTCCGCCGACGCGCGGGGAACCGGTTTCACACTCGTCGTCAACGGAGAGCGGCTGTTCGCGCGCGGCGTGAACTGGATCCCGGACGACGTCTTCCCGTCCCGGGTGACGCGGGAGCGTTACCGCAAGCGGTTGCGACAGGCGGCCGACGCGGGTGTCGACCTGGTCCGGGTGTGGGGCGGCGGCCTCTACGAGAGCGAGGACTTCTACGACGCGTGCGACGAACTGGGCCTGCTGGTGTGGCAGGACTTCCCGTTCGCGTGCGCCGCCTATCCCGAGGAGCAGCCGCTGCGGGGCGAGGTGGAGGCGGAGGCCCGGGAGAACGTCGTACGGCTGATGCCGCACCCGTCGCTCGTGCTGTGGAACGGCAACAACGAGAACCTGTGGGGTTTCCGGGACTGGGGGTGGGAGGAGCGGCTCGGCGGGGACTCCTGGGGCGAGGGGTACTACCTGGGCCTGCTCCCCCGTGTGGTCGCCGAGCTGGATCCGACGCGGCCGTACACGGCGGGCAGTCCCTGGTCGGGTTCGTGGGGCCGGCATCCCAACGACCCGGCGCACGGGACGCACCATTCGTGGGAGGTGTGGAACCGGCGGGACTACGCCGAGTACCGCGACGAAGTCCCGCGGTTCGTCGCCGAGTTCGGCTGGCAGGCCCCGCCCGCCCACGCGACCCTGCGGCGGGCGCTGCCGGGCGAGGAGCTCGCGGCGGACTCCCCCGGCATGCTGCACCACCAGAAGGCCGAGGACGGCAACGGCAAGCTCGAGCGCGGGCTGGCCCGCCACTTCGTCGTGCCGGACGCGGACTTCGACCGGTGGCACTACCTCACCCAGGTCAACCAGGCGCGCGCCGTGGCCACCGGAATCGAGCACTGGCGGTCCCACTGGCCGGTGTGCGCGGGGACGATCGTCTGGCAGCTCAACGACTGCTGGCCGGTGACCTCGTGGTCGGCGATCGACGGGGACGGCCGGGAGAAACCGCTCTACCACGAGTTGCGGCGCCTGTACGCGGACCGGCTGCTCACCGTGCAGGAGCGGGACGGGCGGCTGGTGGTGGCCGCCGTCAACCAGTGCGCCGAGCGGTGGGAGGGCACGCTGACGCTGCGACGGCTGTCCGTCCAGGGAGGTGAGCTCGCCGCGGCGACCGTGGAACTGGGCGTCGGCGCACGGGAGATGGGAGAGGCGGCGGTGCCGGCCGGGCTGGAGCCGGCCGGCGCCGAGGAGTTCCTGGTGGCCGACGCACGGGGCTCCCTCCGCGCGGCCGGAGCGGGGAGCGGGGAGCGACTGCGGGCCGTGCACTTCCCGGTGCCGGACCGTGAAACCCCCTATCCGCAGCCGGAGTTCGAGGTGGCCGTGGCCCCGGGGGCCGTGATCGTCACCGCGCACACCCTGGTCCGGGACCTGCTGCTCCAGGCCGACCGGCTGGACCCGGGCGCCCGGGCCGACCGCGGGCTGGTGACGCTGCTGCCCGGGGAGCGGGTGACCATCGGGGTCGAGGGCTGGGAGACTCCGGACGCCGCCGCCGCCCGGGCCGCGCTGTACTGCCAGGAGCCCGCTCGATGACAGCCCTGCCGTCGCCCCGCGTCACCATCAAGGACGTCGCCGCGCGCGCCGGCGTGTCCAAGGGCGCGGTGTCCCTCGCCTTCAACCGCAAGCCGGGTCTGTCGGAGGCGACACGGGACCGGATCTTCGCCGCGGCCCGGGAGCTCGGCTGGGAGCCGAACCTGACGGCCCGTTCGCTGTCGAGTTCGCGGGTGGACGTGGTGGGTCTCGCGATCTGCCGGCCGGCGCGGATGCTGGGTCTGGAACCGTTCTACATGGAGTTCGTCTCCGGGGTGGAGAGCGTGCTGACCGAGCATTCCTGCTCGTTGCTGCTGCGGCTGGTGCGCCACGTCGAGGAGGAGGTGGGGCTGCAGGAGTCCTGGTGGCGGGGCCGGCGGATCGGCGGGGCCGTCCTGGTGGACTTCCGGGCCGACGATCCCCGGGTGGCGGCGGCCGAGCGGCTGGGGATGCCGGTGGTGGCGGTGGGGCACCCCTCGCTCACCGGGAGCTTGACGTCGGTGTGGACGGACGACGCGACGGCGGTGACTGAGGCGGTGCGCTATCTCGCCGCCCTCGGACACCGGCGCATCGCGCGGGTGGGAGGCGCGGCCGCGCTCGGCCACACGATGATGCGGACGGCCGCCTTCGACGCGGCGGCGCGCAGTCTCGGGCTGGCCGGGGCGTGGCAGGTCGCCACGGACTACTCCGGGGAGGCGGGGGCGCGGGCCACCCGGTCGATGCTGACCGCCGCCCCGCCGGACCGGCCCACCGCAATCGTTTACGACAACGACATCATGGCGGTGGCCGGACTGGGGGTGGCGGCCGAGATGGGGCTCGGCGTGCCGGGTGACGTCTCCCTGCTCGCCTGGGACGACTCGCAGTTGTGCCGGCTCACCCACCCGACGCTCTCCGCGATGAGCCATGACGTGCACGGCTTTGGGGCGGAAGCGGCGCGTACGCTGTTCGGGGTGATCACCGGGTCCGGTCCGGGGTCGCATCCGGTGCCGACGCCGGTGCTCACGCCGAGGGGATCCACGGCCCCGCCGCGGTCGTGAGCCAGGATGGTCGTCGAGCGCAGCCGGTGTGACGTTCGCCGCTCCTCCCGGCAGGGGTGTGCAGCTACGTTACCCACAAGTAGCATGGTTTCTGAGCGCGCGCTCAGCGCTTGCGTGCCGCAGCAGTGCCACCCCGCACCCTGGAGGAGAGCCATCGTGCCTCGTACCGTCAGGGACGTCGTCTTCGTAGACGGCGTCCGTACCCCGTTCGGCAAGGCGGGCCCGAAGGGCATCTACCACGAGACCCGGGCCGACGACCTCGTCGTGAAGGCGATCCGGGAGCTGCTGCGCCGCAACCCCGGCCTCGACCCGAAGAAGATCGACGAGGTCGCCATCGCCGCGACCACGCAGATCGGCGACCAGGGCCTGACCCTCGGCCGCACCGCCGGCATCCTGGCCGGTCTGCCGACCTCCGTGCCCGGCTACTCCATCGACCGCATGTGCGCGGGCGCCCTGACGGCCGTCACCGCGGTCGCCGGCTCCGTCGCCTTCGGCGCGTACGACGTCGCCATCGCCGGCGGCGTCGAGCACATGGGCCGCCACCCGATGGGCGAGGGCGTGGACCCGAACCCGCGGTTCGTCAGCGAGAAGCTGGTCGACGAGTCCGCCCTGTTCATGGGCATGACGGCGGAGAACCTGCACGACCGCTACCCGCAGATCACCAAGCAGCGCGCCGACGAATACGCGGTGCGCTCCCAGGAGAAGGCCGCCAAGGCGTACGCCAACGGCAAGATCCAGGCCGACCTGGTGCCGATCTCGGTGCGCCGCACCAACCCGGAGGCCGGTGAGACGGGCTGGGGCCTGGTCACCGCCGACGAGCCGATGCGCCCGGGAACGACGCTGGAAAACCTCTCCGGCCTCAAGACCCCGTTCCGCGTCCACGGGCGGGTCACCGCCGGCAACGCGGCCGGTCTGAACGACGGTGCAACCGCTTCCCTGATCGCTTCCGAGGACTTCGCGCGCGAGAACGACCTGCCGGTCAAGATGCGCCTGGTGGCGTACTCCTTCGCGGGCGTCGAGCCGGAGGTCATGGGCTACGGCCCGATCCCGGCCACGGAGAAGGCCCTCGCCCAGGCGGGTCTGTCCATCTCCGACATCGGTCTGTTCGAGATCAACGAGGCCTTCGCCGTCCAGGTCCTGGCCTTCCTCGACCACTACGGCATCGCCGACGACGACGAGCGCGTCAACCAGTACGGCGGCGCGATCGCCTTCGGCCACCCGCTCGCCTCCTCCGGCGTCCGTCTGATGACGCAGCTGGCGCGCCAGTTCGAGGAGCAGCCGAACGTGCGCTACGGCCTGACCACCATGTGCGTCGGCTTCGGCATGGGCGCGACGGTCGTCTGGGAGAACCCCCACTTCGAGTCCGCCGGAGGCGACAAGTGAGCACCACCACCGCTGAGCTTCTGAAGGGCGCGGCCGAGCTGTTCCCGGACGAGGTCGTCACCCAGGCGCACGTACGCCACCTGGACCTGCCGTTCGGCGCGGGGCGCTTCGCCCTGATCACGCTGGACAACGGTCTCGACCACACCAAGCCGACCACCTTCGGCCCGCAGTCCCTCGCCAACCTCGACCTCGCGATCGACCAGGTCGAGAAGGAGGCCGCGGCCGGCGAGATCGTCGGAGTCGGCGTCACCGGCAAGCCGTTCATCTTCGCCGTGGGCGCGGACCTCAAGGGCGTCGAGCTCCTGAAGGAGCACCAGGACGCCCTGGCCATCGGCAAGGGCGGTCACGAGGTCTTCAAGCGCCTCGCGGGCCTCGCGGTCCCCACCTTCGCCTACTACAACGGCGCGGCGATGGGCGGCGGCGTCGAGGTCGGTCTGCACTGCCGGTACCGCACGGTGTCCGCGGCGCTGCCCGCGTTCTCGCTGCCCGAGGTCTTCCTCGGCCTGGTCCCCGGCTGGGGCGGCTGCACCCTGCTGCCGAACCTGATCGGCGCGGACAAGGCCGTCTCCGTCATCATCGAGAACTCGCTCAACCAGAACAAGCAGCTCAAGGGCGTGCAGGTCTACGAGCTGGGCATCGCCGACGCCCTGTTCGAGGGCGCGGACTTCCTGGAGCAGTCGCTGCTGTGGACGGCGTCCGTCCTCAAGGGCGAGATCGTCGTCGACCGTCCGGTGATCGACCGCGGCGAGGCCTGGGACCAGGCCGTCGCGCGCGGCCGGTTCATCGCGGACAGCAAGGTGCACGGCGCGGCCCCGGCCGCCTACCGCGCCCTCGACATCATCGCCGCCGCCAAGAACGGCGACCTCCAGCAGGGCTACGACGCCGAGGACGTGGCGCTCGCCGACCTGATCATGGGCGGTGAACTGCGCGCCGGCATCTACGCGTTCAACCTGGTGCAGAAGCGCGCCAAGCGCCCGGCCGGCGCCCCGGACAAGTCCCTGGCCCGTCCGGTCACCAAGGTCGGCGTGGTGGGCGCGGGCCTGATGGCCTCGCAGCTCGCGCTGCTGTTCCTGCGCCGTCTTGAGGTGCCGGTCGTGCTGACCGACATCGACCAGGAGCGCGTCGACAAGGGCGTGGGCTACGTCCACGCCGAGATCGACAAGCTGCTCGGCAAGGGCCGGATCAACCAGGACAAGGCCAACCGCCTCAAGGCGCTGGTCTCCGGCGTCCTGGACAAGGCCGAGGGCTTCTCCGACGCGGACTTCGTCATCGAGGCCGTGTTCGAGGAGATCGGCGTCAAGCAGCAGGTGTTCGCGGAGGTCGAGGCGGTCGCCCCGGCGCACGCGATCTTCGCCACCAACACCTCCTCGCTGTCGGTCTCCGAGATGGCGTCGAAGCTGAAGCACCCCGAGCGGGTCGTGGGCTTCCACTTCTTCAACCCGGTCGCGATCCTGCCGCTGCTGGAGATCGTGCGCGGCGAGCAGACCGACGACGCCTCGCTGGCCACCGCCTTCGCCGTCGCCAAGAAGCTGAAGAAGACGGCGGTTCTGGTGAAGGACGCCCCGGCGTTCGTCGTGAACCGCATTCTGACCCGTTTCATGGGCGAGGTGCAGAACGTCATCGACGAGGGCACCCCGGTCGCGGTGGCGGAGAAGGCGGTGGAACCGCTCGGCCTGCCGATGTCGCCGCTGGTGCTGCTGGAGCTGGTCGGCCCGGCCATCGGTCTGCACGTCTCGGAAACGCTGAACCGCGCGTTCCCGGACCGATTCACGGTCTCCCCGAACCTCGCGGCCGTCGTCAAGGCGGGCAAGCGCGGTTTCTACGTCTACGACAGCGGCAAGCCCGAGCTCGACCCGGAGGTCTCCGCGCTGCTGCAGCAGGGCGACACCGTCCTGACCGAGGAGCAGGTGCGGGCGCGCGTCCTGGACGCGGTGGCGCAGGAGATCGGGCTCATGCTCGACGAGGGCGTCGTCGCCGAGGCGCAGGACATCGACCTCTGCCTGATCACGGGCGCGGGCTGGCCCTTCCACCTGGGCGGCATCACGCCGTACCTGGACCGCGAGGGCGTCTCCGAGCGCGTCAACGGCAAGCAGTTCCTGGCGCCGGGCGTGGCGTCGGTGCCGGCGTAACGGTAGTAACCGTGTGCACGTCGTGCACCTGAAGAGGGCCTCCGCTCACGGGCGGGGGCCCTCTTCGCGTGGCGCGGCGGACCACAGTCGCCGCGCCCGCCCGCACGGTCCTCGCGGGCGGCCGCACGCACGCACGGCCGCACGCCCAACCACCCGCCGCGTCCGCCGTGCTGCCGCTCCGCCGTGACTGACCCGCTCGCCGTCGTCCCCGCCCCCGCCGCCTCCCCTGTACGGCGAGCAGCGGTCGCGGACGGTGGTCCCTCGCGAGCGCCCCGACGTCGTCGGCGGGCAGCGGGCCCCGACTCCCCGCTCCCGGCTCTCGGCTCCCGGCTCTCGGCTCGGTCCGACGCGCGCCGGCCGGCTCCCGCTCGTCGGGACACGCGGCAACGGCGACGAGCCGGCCGCCGTTCACGGATCATCCTGGAGGGAGGCGGACCGTGCGACATCCGCGCGCGGGCACGCCGCGGGGTGGACCGTGTGACGCCCACGCGACGCCCACGCGCGGGGGACGTCGCGGGGGTCGGCCGTGCGACTCTGGGCCGTATGGACGACGACAACGACAACGACATGGCGCTGCTCGTGATCGTGGACGCCGCGAACGTCGTCGGATCGGTGCCCGACGGCTGGTGGCGGGACCGGCGGGGGGCCGCCGAGCGGCTGCGCGACCGGCTGGCCGCGGACGGGCTGCCGGAGAGCCTCGGACCGGTGGAGATCGTCCTCGTGGTCGAGGGCGCGGCGCGCGGGGTGGAGCCCGTGCCCGGCGTGCGGGTGGAGGCGGCGTCCGGCAGTGGCGACGACCGCATCGTGGAACTGGCCGCCGCGGCCGGAGCACGGCCCCGGCTGGTCGTGACGGCCGACCGCGAGCTGCGCCGCCGGGTCACGGAGCTCGGCGCGGACGTCACCGGGCCGCGCGCGGTGCGGGGCTGAGGGCGGGACGGCGTACAGGGCGTCCGGCACGGCAGACGGCCGGCCCCGCACACCGTGCGCGGGGCCGGCCGTGGAGCCGAGCGTGGAGCGGCCGTGAGGCCGGCCGTGGAGCCTCCTGCGGGTCGCGGGCGGACCGGCCGGGCTGCCCGTGATGCCCGTGAGAGCGGCCGTGGAGGCGGCTGTGGGGGCCCGTCAGACGGTGTCGTCCCGGGTGGACCCGGCGGAGCCGGCGAGCCCTGCGGGGGCCTCCTGAGGGCGTGCGAGGCGGCTGTGGGTGCGGCCGTAGAGGAAGTACACGGCGAACCCGATGACCATCCAGATGCCGAACCGCAGCCAGGTCTCGGCGGGCAGGTTGAGCATCAGCCACAGCGAGGCGCACACCGACACGACCGGCAGGACCGGCACCCACGGGGTGCGGAAGGACCGGGGCAGGTCGGGGCGCGACCTGCGCAGGATGATCACGCCGATCGCGACGACGATGAACGCGAACAGGGTGCCGATGTTCACCAGTTCGGCGAGCTCGCTCAGGCTGGTGAAGCCGGCCAGGATCGCGATGAGCACGCCGAGCAGGATGGTCGGCCGGTGCGGGGTCCTGAACCGCGGGTGGACGTGGGAGAAGAAGCGAGGCAGCAGTCCGTCGCGGCTCATGGCGAAGAAGACACGGGTCTGTCCCAGGAGCAGGATCATGCAGACCGTGGTCAGGCCGACGGCGGCGCCGAAGCTGATGAAGCCCGCGAACCAGGCGTGCCCGGTGGCCTTGAAGGCGTCGGCGAGCGGGGCGCTCACGGACAGCTTGGTGTAGTGCTCCATGCCGGTGACGACGATCGACACGGCGACGTACAGGAACGTGCAGATGATGAGCGAGCCGATGATGCCGCGGGGCATGTCGCGCTGCGGGTTCCTGGTCTCCTCGGCGGCGGTGGCGACGACGTCGAAGCCGATGAAGGCGAAGAAGACGACGGAGGCGGCGGTGAAGATGCCCATGACGCCGAAGTTGGACGGCGCCCAGCCGAAGATCAGCTGGATCAGCGGGGCCTTGAGGCCGCCGCCCGCGTCGACGGGCTGCGCCTTGGGGATGAACGGGTCGTAGTTCTCGCCGTGGATCAGGAACGCGCCCGCGACGATCACGGTCAGGACGACGATCACCTTGATGGCGACCACGATGGAGGTGACGCGCGCGGAGAGCTTCGTGCCGATCACGAGGATGGCGGTCAGCACGAGGACGAGCGCGGCGGCGAGGATGTCGAAGCCGAAGCCGTGGGCGCCGTCCCGGCCGCTGAGCGCCGCCGGCAGATGCCAGCCCGCGTTGTCCAGCAGCGAGGCGATGTACCCGGACCAGCCGACGGCCACCACCGCCGTGCCGAGCGCGAACTCCAGGACCAGGTCCCAGCCGATGATCCAGGCGGGGAGTTCCCCGAGAGAGGCGTACGAGAAGGTGTACGCGGAGCCGGCCACCGGGACGGTGGAGGCGAACTCGGCGTAGCAGAGCGCGGCGAGTGCGCAGACGACCCCGGCCACGACGAAGGCCAGGGCGACGGCGGGGCCGGCGTTGTTCTTGGCGACCGTGCCGGTGAGGACGAAGATGCCGGTGCCGATGATGACGCCGACGCCGAAGACGGTCAGATCGAGCGCGGACAAGGACTTCTTGAGCGCGTGCTCTGGCTCCTCGGTATCGAGGATGGACTGCTCGACCTTCTTGGTCCGGAAGAGGGTGCTGCTCACGGGGTACCTCCCACGCTGTGTCGTCCTCGACATGATCGAGAGGGGGCGTAGACCGTATGCCCCGGAGCAGGCCGGTTAACGCGAACGGACCGGTTCCACCACTCTTCACAGTGGTGGAACCGGTCCGTTCGGGCGTCGGCGCGCCTCTGCGACGGCGTCAGTCGCGGGCGGGCTCCACGGAGTCGACGTCGGAGGCCGCGCTGCCGTACCGGCCGTCGAGCTTGGAGACGAGGCCGGTGACCTGGCGGGCGATGTCGGGGGCGGTGAGCCCGATCTCGGCCATGACCTCCGCGCGGGAGGCGTGGTCGAGGAAGCGCGGCGGAATGCCGAAGTCGCGCAGCGGGACGTCGACGCCGGCGTCGCGCAATGCCTGGGCGATCGTCGAGCCGACGCCTCCCACGCGCGAGTTGTCCTCGACGGTGACGACCACCCGGTGCCGCTCCGCGAGGGGGGCCATGGCCTCGTCGACGGGCTTGACCCAGCGCGGGTCGACGACGGTGGTGGTGATGCCCTGGCGGTCGAGGAGGGTCGCGATCTCCAGGCACATCGGGGCGAGTGCGCCCACGGAGACCAGGAGCACGTCGGGGGTGTCGGTGCCGCTGTCGCGCAGCACGTCCATGGCGCCGACGCGTCCCACGGCGGGCACGGCGGGGCCCACGGCGCCCTTGGAGAAGCGGACGACGGTCGGGGCGTCGTCGACCTCGACGGCCTCGCGCAGCTGGGCGCGGACCTGGTCGGCGTCGCGCGGGGCGGCCAGCCTCAGGCCGGGGACGACCTGCAGGATCGACATGTCCCACATGCCGTTGTGGGAGGCGCCGTCGGTGCCGGTGACGCCGGCCCGGTCCAGGACGAAGGTCACACCGCACTTGTGCAGGGCGACGTCCATCAGGACCTGGTCGAAGGCGCGGTTGAGGAAGGTGGCGTACACCGCGAACACCGGGTGCACCCCGCCCGCCGCCAGGCCCGCGGCGGAGACGGCGGCGTGCTGCTCGGCGATGCCGACGTCGTAGACCCGGTCCGGGAAGGCCTTGGCGAACTTGTCGAGGCCGACCGGCTGCAGCATGGCGGCGGTGATCGCGACGATGTCCTCGCGCTCCTTGCCGAGCGCGACCATCTCCTCGCCGAAGACGGACGTCCAGTCGGCGCCGGAGGTGGCGATCGGCAGACCGGTGTCGGGGTGGATCTTGCCGACGGCGTGGAAGCGGTCGGCCTCGTCCTGGAGGGCGGGCTGGTAGCCGCGGCCCTTCTCGGTGAGGCAGTGCACGATGACCGGGCCGCCGAAGCGCTTGGCGCGGGCCAGGGCGGACTCCAGGGCCTCGATGTCGTGGCCGTCGATCGGACCGACGTACTTCAGGCCGAGGTCCTCGAACATGCCCTGGGGGGCGATGAAGTCCTTCAGGCCCTTCTTGGCGCCGTGCAGGGTCTCGTAGAGGGGTTTGCCGACGACCGGGGTGCGCTCCAGGAGGTCCTTGCCGCGGGCGAGGAAGCGCTCGTAGCCGTCCGTGGTGCGCAGGGTGGCCAGGTGGTTGGCGAGGCCGCCGATGGTGGGCGCGTACGAGCGCTCGTTGTCGTTGACGACGATGACCAGCGGGCGGTCGCCGTCGGCGATGTTGTTCAGCGCCTCCCAGGCCATGCCGCCGGTGAGCGCCCCGTCGCCGATGACGGCGACCACGTGGTCGTCGCGGTCGAGGATCTGGTTGGCCTTCGCGAGGCCGTCGGCCCAGCCGAGCACCGTGGAGGCGTGGCTGTTCTCGATGACGTCGTGCTCGGACTCCGCCTGCGACGGGTAGCCGGAGAGGCCGCCCTTCATCTTCAGCCGGGAGAAGTCCTGGCGGCCCGTGAGCAGTTTGTGCACATAGGACTGGTGGCCGGTGTCCCACAGCACCTTGTCCTTGGGCGACTCGAAGACCCGGTGCAGGGCGATGGTGAGCTCGACCACGCCGAGGTTGGGGCCGAGGTGGCCGCCGGTCTTGGAGACGGCGTCGACGAGGAAGGTCCGGATCTCCCCTGCCAGCTGGTCCAGCTCCTCCAGGCTGAGCCGGTCCAGATCGCGCGGTCCCCTGATGCGGGTCAGCAGCGGCACCCGTGCCTCCTTGCAGTAAAAGCTGATCGAGCTGTTGCCGGGCTTGTCGAGTCTAATGTTCCGCCCGGGCGGCCGGTGTCCGGGCCGTGCGTCATACGTCACGCGAACGGCCGTACCCAGGATCGGCCCTTCCCATGACACGACCGTGCCAGGCATCCGCGACCGTGCCCCCATCCCGCACGACCGTGCCCGGCGTCCGTCCGTACGACCGCGCCCGGCGTCCGTCCGTTGCCCGGCGTCCGTCCGTACGACCGCGCCCGGTGTCCGTCCGCACGACACGACTGTGCCCGGCATCCGCCGGGATGCCGGGCACAGGGGTCGTGCGGGAAGGCCCTACTCCGCGGACACGGTCTAGCCGCGGCCGGCGGCCTTCTGGCTCTTGCGGGACACCGAGTCGATGACGACGGCGCCGAGCAGAACACCACCGGTGATCATGTACTGGATCGAGGTGTTCATGTTCAGCAGGTCGAGACCGGTCTGGATGGACTGGATGACCAGCATGCCCAGGAGCGCCGACCAGACGGTGCCGCGGCCGCCGAAGAGGCTGGTGCCGCCGATGACGGCCGCCGCGATGGCGAGCATCAGGGTGTTGCCGCCGCCGGCGCTCAGCGACGCGCCCGCGGTCTGACCGGCGAAGAACATGCCGCCGACCGCGGCGAACCCGCCGGAGATGGCGAACACGGTGATCCGGACCAGCGGGACGTTGATGCCGGCGCGGCGGGCGGCCTCGATGCCGCCGCCGACCGCGAACACCTTGCGGCCGTACGTGGTGCGACGCAGCACGAAGTCCACGATCACCAGCGCCGCCAGGAAGATCACCAGTGCGTTGGAGACACCGGAGGCGTTGTTCAGCACGGCGGCCGAGACGAACGCGGCGAGCGCGAGCAGACCCACGCGCAGCAGGATCTCGCTGGTCGCGCGGAACGGCACGCCGGCGGCCCGACGACGGCGCTGCTCACCGAAGTTGCCGATCGCGGAGAGCGCGACGGCGAGGCCGGCCAGGATGTAGGCGCCGATGATGGCCTGGTCCATGAAGAACGAGTTCTGGCCGAGCAGGTGGATCGGGCCGGAGTCCGACGGCAGGTTGATCGTGCCGCTGGAGCCCAGCAGCCACAGCATCAGACCGTTCCAGCCGAGGAAGCCGGCCAGGGTCACCACGAACGCCGGTACGCCGATCCTGGCGAAGAACCATCCCTGCAGGGCGCCGACGGCGATGCCGGTGAGGACCGCCAGGACCAGCGACACCCATGGGTTCACGCCGTGGTCCGTCACGAAGACGGCGAACAGCGCGGACGCCAGACCGCTCACGGAACCGACCGACAGGTCGATCTCGCCGAGCAGCAGCACGAACACCAGGCCGATGGCGAGCATGCCGGTGGCCGACAGGAAGTAGCTGATGTTGGAGAGGTTGGCGGCGCTCAGGAAGCGGTCGTTCTGCAGCTGGAAGATCGTCCAGATGACGATCAGGCCGAGGACGACCGGGATCTGGCCGAGCTCACCGCCCTTGACCTTGCGCTTGAACTCGGTGAGGTAGCCCTTGAGGCCCTCCTCGCGGATCAGCAGCCGGGGGTCGACGACGGTGACGGGCGCGGCCGTCGGGTCGTCGGCGGGGGCGACGGTCTCCTGACCGTCGACCACGCCCTCGGCCTTGCCGGCCTCGATCGTCGTCGCGGCCTTCTCGGTCCTCGTGCCCTTCACGGGCTCCGAGGAGTCGCTCTTGACGGGCTTCGACGTGTCGCTCACTTTGCCGCCTCCGCGGTGCGACGCCCCGCACGACGGGTCACGGCGTTGTCCGTGGCACCCGTGATCGCGGCGATGATCTCTTCGTGGCTGGTGTCCTTCACGGGGAAGGAGCCGTTGTTCTTGCCCAGACGCAGGACGGCGACGGTGTCGGCGACCGCCTTGACGTCGGCCATGTTGTGGCTGATGAGGATGACGCCGAGGTCGCGCTCGCGCAGCCGCTCGACCAGGTCGAGGACCTGCGCGGTCTGCTCCACGCCCAGGGCGGCCGTGGGCTCGTCGAGGATGACGACCTTCGGGTCGCCGATCAGCGCGCGGGCGATGGCGACGACCTGACGCTGACCGCCGGAGAGGCTCGCGATCGGGATGCGCACGCTCGGGATGCGGATGGAGAGCGTGGACAGCAGTTCCCGCGCGTTCTTCTCCATCGTCACCTCGTCGATGACGCCGCGGTGCAGCAGCTCACGTCCGAGGTAGAGGTTGCCGACCACGTCGAGGTTGTCGCACAGGGCGAGGTCCTGGTAGACGGTCGCGACGCCGAGTCCCTGGGCGTCGTGCGGCTTGGTGATGCTGACGGGCCGGCCCTCCCACTCGATGACGCCCTCATCGATGGGATGGACACCCGCGATCGTCTTGACCAGGGTGGACTTTCCTGCGCCGTTGTCGCCCACCAGGGCGACCACTTCTCCGGCGTGAACCTCCAGCTCGACGTCGGTGAGTGCCTGCACCGCACCGAATCGCTTGGAGACTCCGCGCAACGCCAGCACGGGCGTAGCGGACACGTGAACCATCTCCTTCGCCGCCTGACCGGCGGGGATGCCGCGCGCAAAGAACAGGCGCGGAGGGATGTGCGCGACGCGCGGGTGACGCGGCGTCGACGCACGAGGTTTACAAGATGAACATGCGCGAATCCGCTGCTCTTGGCAACGGTTCCGTCCGACGCCCGCCCCGGCAGCGGGGTGTGAAGGTGGGGCGGGCGTCGGACAGGTCTCGCGGGACCGCTGGGCGGTCGACGGTCCCGCGGAGCGGACCGAGGGCGGCTCGCGGCCGGCTCGGAGGCTCCCCGGGACCAGGACTGCTACTGGAGGCCGGCGGCCTTGCAGGCGGCGGCGTACTCCGGGGTGCAGATGTCGGCGACGGTGTACAGCCCGTCCTTGATCACCGTGTCCTTGATGTTGGCCTTGGTGACCGACACCGGGGTCAGCAGCTGGGAGGGCACCTTGTCGCCGGAGCCGCTGGTCAGCGTGGCGGTGGCCAGGGACTTGATGTCCTTGCCCTCCAGCAGGTTGACGGCGAGCTGCGCGGCGGTCTCGGCCTCGGGCTTGTAGGCCTTGTAGACCGTGGCGGACTGGGTGCCGGCGACGATGCGCTGGATGGCCGCGAGCTCCGCGTCCTGACCCGTCAGCGGGATGTTGCTGATCTTCGCACCCTTGAGGGTGTTGGCGATGCCGCCGGCCATGCCGTCGTTGGCGGCGTAGACGCCCGCGATGTTCTTGGCGCCCAGCTGGGTGATGGCCGCGGACATCTTCTGCGCGGCGACGGTGTCCTTCCACAGGCCGGACTGCTCGTAGGCGATGTTGACCTTGCCGTCGAGGACCTTGTGCGCGCCTTCCTTGAACTGGGCGGCGTTCGGGTCGGCGTCGTCACCGTTGATCATGACGATCTTCGACGCGGGGGTGGCCTTGGCGCCGAGGGCGTCGAGCAGGGCCTGGCCCTGGAGCTGGCCGACCTTGACGTTGTCGAAGGAGACGTAGGCGCTGACCGGGCCCTGGGCGAGACGGTCGTACGCGACGACCTTGACGCCCTTGTCCACCGCGGACTTGATGGAGGACTTGATGGCGGCCGAGTCCTGGGCGGAGATCACGATGACCTTCACGCCCTTGGTGACCATGTTGCTGACCTGCTGGGCCTGCTTGGCCGGGTCGGCCGCGGCGTTCGCGTACTCCAGCTTGCAGTCGGAGCAGAGCGCCTTGACCTTGGCGTCGAAGTACGGCTTGTCGAACTTCTCGTACCGCGCGGTGACGCTGTCGGGGAGCAGCAGGCCGATGGACTTGTCGCCCGAGCTGCTGCTGCCGGAGTCGCTGCCCTTGTCGCCTGCCTTGCCGCACGCGGCAATCGACAGCGCCATGGAGACGGCGGTGGCGCCGATCACGACTCTACGCATCGTTGCGTTCATTTGGGGTGTGCCTCCCTGACAGGGCCGCAACGCTGCGGCCGAGGTGGCTGGAAGTCAACTCGGCCACACGTGCGACGTCAAGAAGTAAATACTTAACGAGATGGCAACGGCGTCATTCGTTCTCTAAGTGAAGGCGGGTGTCGCTGCGGTCAGCGTGCCGTCCAAAAGGGTCGAATCACCCATCTCGCTCAACGCGAGAGCAAGTGCTCCGAGGACCTCCGCACGCCCCCCAAGTGCCCCCGGGAGAACGGAGAGTTGACGCGCCGCACTCGGGATCGCATAGCGGCCGACGGACTCCCTTATCGGACCGAGTACCAGCTCACCGGCCTCGGCGAGATCGCCGCCGAGGACCACCCGGCTCGGGTTCAGCAGGTTGCAGAGATTGGCGACTCCACTGCCGATGTGTCGGCCGACGTCGGCGATCACCCGACGGCAGCCCGGGTCTCCGTCCCTGGCCAGCCGCACGACGCCTTCCATCGTCAGATCCGTGCCGTGGCTGGACTGGAGGAGTGGCAGCACATAGCGCGCGGCCGCGAAGGTCTCCAGGCAGCCCCGGTTTCCGCAGCGGCAGACGGGGCCGGACTCATCGAGTGTAATATGCCCGATTTCTCCCGCAGTGCCGCCGGGACCGCGGTAGATCTTCCCGTCGATCACCAGACCGGCCCCCACACCGCTCGCGACCTTGATGTATGCAAGATCACGAACGCCCCTGCCGCTGCCCCAGACCATCTCGCCGAGGGCGCCGAGGTTGGCGTCGTTGTCCACGTGCACGGTGACGCCCAGCCGGCCCTTCATCTCCTCGGCGGGGCGGGTGCCGATCCAGCCGGGCAGGATGGCCGAGGAGCCGAGCGTGCCGGACTCCAGATCGATCGGCCCGGGCACGCCGAGCCCCACCCCCGCGACCTTCGTACGGTCCACCCCGGTGGCCTCGATCAACCGGCTGACCAGCTGTTCCGCCCGGTCGAAGCCCTGCGTGGACGAGGCGTCCACGTCCAGGGGCTCGGACTCCTCGGCGAGCACCTGATGGGCCAGGTTGCCCACGGCGACACGGAGATGGGTGTGGCCGAAATCGACCCCGATGACGATGCCCGCGTCACCGCTCAGACTGACGCTGCGGGCCCTGCGTCCCCCGGCCGAGGTGGGCGTCACCTCGACGGTGCCGCCGTCCTTGAGCTCACGCACGATGTTGGAGACGGTCGCGGCCGACAGACCGGTCGTCCGGGCGATCTCCGCCTGTGTGAGGGACCCGGCCAGGCGCACGGCGCGTACGACTCGCTCCAGGTTGGCTCGGTGCAGCGACGACTGCGACCCCGGAGTCTCCACGACGACCTCCTGCGCGCGGGACCGCTTCGATGAGGCCCCGTCTATGTCCAACTAGTGAACTCTAAGCTGAGCTGTTCGGGTCGCCTCCCGTCAAGAGGTTGAACAGTATCCGCATGCGTGCGAAGAGACACGGAGGGTGGCCGAGCCGTCGGTCGCGGGGTGTGCGGGGCCGGGTGCGGGGCGTGGCGAGCGGGACGAAGCAGAGCGCGTCACGCACTCTCACCGCTTCGGCCCATCGCCCCTCCCCCACTCGCCCCAGCGGGCCCGGACGGCGGCCGGACGGCGGCTCGGACGGCGGCTCGGACAAGGGTGCGGGCCAAGGGGAGGCGCAGGCCGAGGGCCGAGGGCCGAGCGGCGGGGCCGCTCGGGCGTCCGGCGCGGCAGGGAGTACGAGCGGGCCCGAGGCCGGACCGACGGACTTCGGAGCAGGCCCGGGGCAGGACCGGCGAGCTGCGGAGCAGGCCCGGCGCTCCTCGGCCGCGACGCGCGGAACCTGGGCGAAAGCCGGGCGAAAACCGGGCTGGCGAGCTTGTCGGTCCCGACCCGGCCGTGCCGCTACTTCAGCGCGCCCGCCGTCAAGCCCTGCACCACCTGTCGCTGGAAGACGATGTACGCGGCCAGCACCGGCAGCATCGCCATCACCAGTCCCGCGAACAGCCCCGACCAGTCGCCCTTGTACCCCTGGCTGACGGCCAGTTGGACCAGCCCCTGGGTGAGAACACGTTTGTCGGGGTCGGTGTTGAGGACCGTCGGGAGCATGTACTGGTTCCACTGGCCCAGGAAGTTGAAGATGCCGACGCTGATCAGGCCGGGCTTGGCCATCGGCAGCATGATCTGGAAGAACGTACGGCTGTGCGAGGCGCCGTCCACGAAGGCGGCCTCCGCCACGGATGTGGGAAGCGTGCGGAAGAAGGCCGTCAGGAAGAACACCGTGAACGGCAGCGAGTAGGCGATGTACACCAGGATGAGGCCGTGGATGGTGTTGAGGAGCCCCATGTTGTTCACGACATAGAACAACGGGACCAGCGCCAGCATGATCGGGAAGCTCATGCCGCCGATGAAGAGGTAGTAGATGAAGCGGTTGCCCGGGAAGTCGAAGCGGGCCAGGACATAGGCGGCCATGGAGCCGAGGACCAGTGTGCCGATGAGCGAACCGCCCACCACCAGGACGGTGTTGAGGAAGTAGTCGCTCATGTCGGCCTCGGTCCAGGCCCGCGTCCAGTTGTCGAAGTGCAGCATGTCCGGCAGCGACCAGGGCGAGCCGAAGATGGAGCTGTCGTCCTTGAAGGAGGTCATCACCGCCCAGAGCAGGGGCAGCACGACCATGATCGCCCAGATGACCAGAATGCCGTGAGAAAAGGCGTTGAGAACCTTTCCTTCCCTTTTCTGTGCCGTCGGCGGCTTCCCCGAGGGCGGGCCGGCCTTCGTGACGGACATGCCGGAGCCGGCGTCGGCCGGCAGGGGCGCGGAGGTCTCGGTCGTCTTCATCGTCAGTACTCCAGCCGCTCGCGCCGTCCCAGCCGCAGCACGACCGCGGCGAAGGCCAGCGTCACGATGAGCAGGGCGACGCCGATGGTGGTGGCGTAGGCGGCCTGACCGTCACGGAAGGCCTTCTGGTACACGTACAGAACCATGACGGTCGTCGAGTAGTCGGGACCGCCCGGGCCGGTCGTCATGATCTGCACGACCGCGAACGACTCGGCGCCGAGCGCGAGAATGCCCATGTAGACCCAGCCCGACTGCACCGTGTCCCAGAGCAGCGGGAGGGTGAGGCGGAAGAACGTCGTGGCCCGGTTCGCACCGTCGAGCAGCGCGGCCTCGTAGAGTTCCGCCGGGATGGAGGCCATGCCCGCCGAGAACAGGACCACGAAGAAACCGACCGTCGACCAGACGAGCACCGCCATCACGCACCACAGCGCGAGGTCCGGGTCGCCGAGCCAGAGGGGCTGGACGCCGTCCAGCCCGATCCCCCGCAGAAACGAGTTGATCGCACCGCTGTCCGGGTTGTACGCGAAGTTGAACAACAGCGCGACGATGGCGATGGAGAGCACCTGCGGGAAGAAGTACACGATCTTGTAGAAGGAGGAGCCCCGGACGCCGGAGATGACCGGGCCGCCCTTCCGTCGCCGCCCGCCGACATTGATCATGAAGGCGAAGAACAGCGCCAGGCCGATCGTCACCAGCGGCAGCACGATCGCGAACATCAGACTGTGCTGCAGGGACTTCCAGAAGACGTCGTCGTCCAGCATCCGGCGGTAATTGTCCAGGCCGACCATCTTGAATTCGGGGCTGAGGCCGGTCCAGTCCGTGAACGAGTAGTAGATGGACTGGATGAACGGCCACACCACGAAGAGCGCGTACAGTCCCAGGGGCAGCGCGAGAAACCCCACGATGAACCGGTACTTGCCGTGCTGCATCGCCACTCCGGTGCTTTTGCGGACGCTTCGCGGTGTTTCTGTCGTCACTGGTGCTTGTAATGCTTGATCGACGTGTCCTTGGCCGTCGCGTCGGCGTAGTCCTGGATCTTCTTGATCGCCTCGGCGGGCGTGATCCGTCCGGCCATCATCTCGCCCAGACCGGACACCCCGATCTTCTCCTTCTGCAACTGGACGTACCAGTCCTGCAGCCGGGGATTCACCACGTTGGAGCCGGCCTTGTCCAGTGCGGCGACGCCCGATTTCAGGCCGGGAGTGAGCGTGATGCCGTCGGTGCCGCCGTTGTACGCGGTCAGCGACTTGACCTTGGAGGTGAAGTTCTTCGACGACGCCTCGCTGAGCATGATGCGCAGTTGCTCCATGCCGCCGGCGGTGTTCTGCGCCTTGGCGGGAACGACGAACGGCTCGCCTCCGGAGGCCCAGATGGTGCCGAAGGGCATCTTGTCGGAGGAGTCGATGCCGGTGGGCGCGGACACCGCCAGGTCGAAGTCCTGCGGGATGACGTTCGCCGACTCGTTCTCCACCCAGGAACCGTTGGGGATGAACAGGGCCTTGCCCTTGGCCCACGCGGTCTGCGACTGGATGTGGTCGAGCCCCGGGGTGCCCTGGAGGATGTAACCCTTCTTGTAAAGCTCGTAGTACGCGTCGAAACACGCCTTCACGGCGGGGTGTTTCCAGGCGTTCGGCTCCAGGTTGTCGATGGCGTCGAGGACTTCGCGGCCGCCGACCTTGCCGATCATCGGGTAGAGCGAGAAGGGGAGATAATAAGGGTACTTGCCCGCATATGTCCAGCCGGCCATGCCCTTCTTCTTGGCCTTCGCGCAGACCGCGAGCATCTCGTCCCAGGTCTGCGGATACGTGGCGTCCAGCGAGGCGAGGGCCTTCTGCGAGTACCAGACGCCGTAGACGGTGTAGGCGTAGTACAGGATCCAGACCGGGGCGCCGTCGAACTGGCCCATCTCGACGATCCCGGGACGCAGTGTGTCCCGGACCTTCTTCTTCGGATCGTCGTAGGAGGCGGCGTCGAGGAGCGGCGTGAGGTCGGCGAGCTGTTTCTTGCCCACCAGGACGCCCATGTCCATCTGCTCGGCGCCGGAGTTGTCGATGAGGTCGGGCGGGGTGCCCTGGTTGAAGCGGGGCTGGAGCGTCGACTGGATCTTCTGCGTGGCCGAGAACTTCACCTTCGCCTGCGGGAAGTTCTTCTCGTAGATCTTCACGGCGTCCTCGGCGTACTCCTTGCCGAAACCGCCGTCGAACAGGACGAATTCCATCTGGGCGGTCTCGTTGACCGCGAGGGGGTTCTTGGCGGTCTTCTTTCCGGCCTTGGCCTTGTCCTCACCACCCGCGCCGCTGCTGGCGCAGGCGGCCAGAAAACCCGTCACGGGGACGGAGATCAGGCCCAGCGCCGCCGATCTCCGGATCAGATCTCTGCGGCCGAGACCCACGGCGCCGCTCTTCTCGAAACCGCTCTCCCCAAAGCCCTCGTGTTCCAAACGGTCGTACTCGGAGTGGGATCCCATGCTCAAGTCCTCGCCTTCTCCAGGACTCAGGCGGTGCACCGGATCCTTCCCGGCACCGCGGTCGGGTCAAGCAGGGTCGTACGGAGCGCGTGGTGCGGAGGTCTCGCGGCCTGGACAGTGAATTGCCGACAGGTATAGTCCATTCCTGGCCGACGGAGCAAGATCGAATACAAGGTTGGCCACGGGTCTTTTCCGAGTTGAGACCTCCTGGAAATATGACCGACGGATGGGCGCCTTGCCAGAGAATTGCATGAAATGACCCCCCGCTGACGCAATCAACGTCCTTGACACCACTGTCCACTTCCCCACCTACTGATTCCTGCGCAACCAGGAGGACAACGTTGTCCCGGGCGTGGTCCGGCGCGGGGAGGGTGCTCACGCATGCAACGGTCTGGACGGTGGTGGGCGGTCGCGATCGTGGCCGCTCTGGTCATGACGGTCGGCGACGCACCGGGAACGGCGGCCGCGCTGCCGGCCCGGGGATCGCTCCCCGACCGGGGCTTCGCCTCGTCCTTCGAGACGGGTGAACGCGCCCCGGACTGGCTGAGCACCGTCGAGTCCGCACCCGGCGGCGGCAAGCGCGCCTCGGGCGTCGACGGCGGGTATGGCGGCGGGCTTCCGGGCGACGTGACGGACCGGGTCACGAACGTCCGGGCGAGCGCCGAGAACGCGGCCGGCGGCGAGGTGAAGGAGAACCTCGTGGACGGCGAGGCGAGCACCAAGTGGCTCGCCTTCGCCGCCGACGGGTGGGTGGAGTTCGACCTCGACCGGCCGGCCCGGGTAAGCGCTTACGCGCTGACCTCCGCGAACGACTTCGCCGAGCGCGATCCCGCCGACTGGACGCTCTCCGGTTCGGCGGACGGCGCCACCTGGACGCCGCTCGACAGCCGCTCCGGGGAAACGTTTGCTGAGCGGTTCCGGACCCGCGCCTACAGCCTCGACGCCCCGGCCGAGTACCGGCACTTCCGGCTGGAGATCTCGCGGAACCACGGCGCCCCGATCCTGCAACTCGCGGACGTGCGGTTCGGCACGGGCGACAGCGGCGGGCCCGTGCCGCCGGACATGCTCACCGTCGTGGACCGCGGCCCCAGCGGATCGCCGACCGCGAAGGCCGGCGCCGGATTCACCGGACGACGGGCCCTGCGCTACGCGGGCCGGCACACCGCCGCCGGCCGGGCGTACTCGTACAACAAGGTCTTCGACGTCGACGTGCCGGTCGGCTCGCGCACCCGGCTGTCCTACCGGATCTACCCGGCGATGGCGGACGGCGACCTGGACTACGCCGCCACGCACGTCTCCGTGGACCTGGCCTTCACGGACGGGACGTATCTGAGCGGACTCGGGGCGAGCGACCAGTACGGGTTCCCGTTGTCGCCCCGCGGACAGGGTGCGGCGAAGGTGCTGTACGTCAACCAGTGGAACGACGTGGTCTCCGGGATCGGTGCGGTGGCGGCCGGGAAGACCGTCGACCGGATCCTGCTCGCCTACGACTCTCCCGGCGGGCCCGCCCGGTTCCGGGGCTGGGTGGACGACATCGCGCTGCGCGCGGCGGCCCCGGAGCCGAGGAAGGAGCACCTCTCGGACTATGCGCTGACCACGCGTGGCACCCACTCCAGCGGCGGCTTCTCACGCGGAAACACGTTCCCCGCCACGGCGGTGCCCCATGGCTTCAACTTCTGGACGCCGGTGACGAACGCGTCGTCGCTCGGCTGGCTGTACGACTACGCGCGGGGCAACGACGCGGACAACCTGCCCACGATCCAGGCGTTCAGCGCGAGTCACGAGCCGAGTCCGTGGATGGGCGACCGGCAGACCTTCCAGGTGATGCCGTCGGCCGCGGCAGGCGTCCCGGCCACCGGGCGGACGGCCCGGGCGCTGGCCTTCCGGCACACGAACGAGACCGCTCGCCCGTACTACTACGGAGTGCGTTTCGAGAACGGTCTCACGGCCGAGCTGGCCCCGACCGACCACGCGGCCGCCCTGCGCTTCACCTATCCGGGCGCGGACGCGAGCGTGGTCTTCGACAACGTCACCGACCAGGCCGGGCTCACCCTCGACAAGGACGCCGGCGTCGTCTCCGGCTACTCGGACGTGAAGTCGGGGCTGTCGACGGGAGCGACCCGGCTCTTCGTGTACGGCGAGTTCGACGCGCCGGTGACGGAGGGGGCGTCGAGCGGGGTAACGGGTTACCTGCGTTTCAACGCGGGTGCCGACCGCGCCGTCACCCTGCGTCTGGCGACCTCCCTCATCAGCGTCGACCAGGCTCGCGACAACCTCCGCCGGGAAATTCCGGCGGACACCGATTTCGAAACGGTCAAGTCGCGGGCTCAGCAGAAGTGGGACCGACTCCTGGGCAGGGTGGAGGTCGAGGGTGCGAGCCAGGACCAGCTGACGACTCTGTACTCCAGCCTGTACCGGCTGTATCTGTATCCCAACTCCGGCTTCGAGAAGGTCGGTGCGACGTACCGGTACGCCTCGCCGTTCTCCCCGATGCCGGGTCCCGACACGCCCACGCACACCGGCGCGAAGATCGTGGACGGCACGGTGTACGTCAACAACGGTTTCTGGGACACCTACCGGACGACCTGGCCCGCGTACACGCTGCTCACCCCGACGCAGGCCGGCGTGCTGACCGACGGCTTCGTGCAGCAGTACAGGGACGGCGGCTGGATCTCGCGCTGGTCCTCCCCCGGTTACGCCGACCTGATGACCGGCACGTCCTCGGACGTGGCCTTCGCGGACGCGTTCGTCAAGGGTGTGCGCTTCGACGCCGCAGCGGCGTACGAGGCGGCGCTGAAGAACGCGACGGTCGTGCCCCCGGTCTCCGGGGTGGGCCGCAAGGGCATGTCGACTTCCCCCTTCCTCGGCTACACGAGCACGGCCACCCATGAGGGGCTGTCGTGGGCGCTGGAGGGCTATCTCAACGACTACGGCATCGCGCGCATGGGACAGGCCCTGTACCGGCAGACCGGCGAGAAGCGCTACCGGGAGGAGTCCGACTACTTCCTGAACCGCGCCCAGGGCTACGTCCACCTCTTCGACTCCCGGGCCGGGTTCTTCCAGGGCAAGGACGCCGAGGGCGACTGGCGGACGGCGTCCGGCGCCTACGACCCGCGGGTGTGGGGCTACGACTACACCGAGACCAACGGCTGGGGCTACGCCTTCACCGCGCCGCAGGACAGCCGGGGCCTGGCCGATCTGTACGGCGGCCGCGGCGGCCTGGCGAGGAAACTCGATGACTATTTCTCCACTCCGGAAACCGCTTCCCCGGAATTCGTCGGCTCGTACGGCGGAGTGATCCACGAGATGACCGAGGCCCGGGACGTGCGGATGGGCATGTACGGGCACTCCAACCAGGTCGCCCACCACGCGATCTACATGTACGACGCGGCAGGGCAGCCCTGGAAGGCGCAGGCGAAGTCGCGCGAGGTGCTCTCCCGGCTCTACACCGGCAGCTCGATCGGACAGGGCTACCACGGTGACGAGGACAACGGCGAGCAGTCGGCGTGGTACCTGTTCTCCGCGCTCGGCTTCTACCCACTGGTGATGGGCGGCGGCGAGTACGCGGTCGGCTCCCCCTTGTTCACCAAGGCGACCGTGCACCTGGAGAACGGCAAGGACCTGGTGGTCAAGGCTCCGAAGAACAGCGCGAGGAACGTCTACGTGCAGGGGCTGAAGGTCGACGGCCGTCCCTGGACGTCCACAGCGCTTCCCCACGCCCTCCTCGCCAAGGGCGCTGTCCTGGAGTTCGCCATGGGGGCGCGGCCCTCGGCATGGGGCGCCGGGAAGGACGCGGCTCCGGTCTCGATCACCCGGGGCGACAAGGCGCCGACGCCCCGCACGGACGCGCTGAAGGGCGGCGGGGGCGCGCTGTTCGACGACACGTCGGCAACGCAGGAAGCGGTGTCGGGAACGCTCTCCCTGCCGGTGACGGGGAGGACCAAGGCGCTGCAGTACACCCTGACGTCCGCCGACCACGCCCAGTCTCCCGGCAGTTGGGCGCTCCAGGGCTCCGCCGACGGAGTCGAGTGGACCGCCTTGGATGAGCGCTCCGGTGAGACCTTCCGATGGGACCGCCAGACACGGGTCTTCACGATCGCCCGCCCCGGCGCGTACCGGCACTACCGGCTGGTCCTCGATGGAGAAAGCGTTACCGGGAGCAGGGCGGCCGAGGGAAGAGCGGCGACCGAACTGCACCTGGCGGAGGTCGAGTTGTTGTCCTGATCGGGTAACCAACAGCGATCCTCCGCTGTACCGGGCGTCACCCGTGTTTCAGAATGAGCGGACGGCGCGCGAACACCGCGCGGTCCGTGACGAAGGGGGAAGCGGGAATGGGTATCACCAGAAGATTCACGGGACTGCTCGCGGGCGCGGCCCTCGCGGCGGGGGCGCTCTTCGCCACCGCGGCGCCGGCTCAGGCGTACAGCCCGAACCCCACGTTCCACGCCTACTACTACGACACCGACGGCTGCCCGTGCAGCGGCGGCAACCTCACCGACCCCTTCGACAACACGTACTTCGCGCAGGACGCCGGCGGCTACGCCGTGAAAATGGAACTGACGAAGGGCAGTGCGTTCGTCGGCAAGGTGGAGTTCCACCCGAACGACGAGAAGCTGTGGGTGTACGACACCGCCAACGACGGTGACACGTTCTACGTCAAAGTCAGCTACACGTCCGGCGGAACGACCCGCAACCTGGGCACCTTCAGCCCGCCCGGAACCTCGGCGGTGGTGGACTACGAGGTGGAGGACTTCGATCTGCCAGAAGGCGCTTACGTCGACATTTCCGTGTACGACGACGCAGGACTCACCGACCTCATCGGTGCCGCGCGCGGCACCGGAGCAGCCATCGCGTAGGCGCTTCGTCCGGATCGGGTCGGGGTCCGGATCGGGTCGGGGTCGGATCGGGGTCGGATCGGGGTCGGAATCGGGATCGGGTCGGGGTCCGGATCGGGTCGGAGTCGGGGTCGGATCGGGGTCGGGGTCGGCGGGCGGGAGGCTGCGCGCCGGGTCGTACCCGCACAGCGGACGACGGAAGCAGGGCGGCCCCCGGCGACCAAAATCACCTCTGCAAGGCAAGGCAAGGCGAGGCACGGTCAGCACGACCGGGTCCGGGCTGGTCCCGCGAGCCCGGCACGATTCAGACGACGACCCCACGTCGGACCGCATCACCGGAGGGATCATGCCGAGCACCGTGCCCGTCCTCCCCGAGGGAGTCGACCCCGCCTGGTTGCCGCCGGACGCGTTCCGGGCGCTGGGCAGCCGGCGGACACTGATCCACGGCTCCGGGCCACTGGTGGAGACGGTGCACGACGAAGTGGCCCTCGCCTGCGCACAGTTCGGCGGGCAGGTCGTACGGGACGCGACGAGCGCCTCGTACGACCTCGTCCTGCGTGTGGCCGGTGACGACGGCGCGGAGATCGGCGAGGAGGGGTTCCTCTACGCACGTGCCGCCGGGACGACCACGGTCACGGCGGCCGGCCACCGCGGGCTGCTGTACGGGCTGTTCCACGTCGTACGGCTCGGCGAGGACGCCTTCCGCGGTACGCGCCCGCGTGAGGCGCACCGGCCTGCGACGGCTCTGCGGATGCTGGACCACTGGGACAACGTGGCGGTGCATCCGGTCATGGGGCAGGTGGAGCGAGGATACGCCGGCGGCTCGCTGTTCTGGCAGGACGGCCGGGCCCGTGGTGACACCGAGCGCGTCAGGGCGTACGGCAGGCTGCTGGCGGCCTGCGGCGTCAACGCCGTCTCGGTCAACAACGTCAACGTGCACGACGTCGAGGCGCACCTGCTCACCGACCGGATCGGCGAGGTGGCGCAGATCGCCGAGGCGTTGCGTCCGTACGGCATCCGGACGCACCTTTCGGTGACCTTCGCCGCGCCGGTCGTCCTCGGGCGCCTGCCCACCGCCGACCCACTGGACGGCGCCGTGCGCGCCTGGTGGGCGAAGGCCGCACGCGGCGTGTACGAGGCGATCCCGGACTTCGGCGGGTTCGTGGTGAAGGCCGACTCGGAGGGCCGTCCGGGCCCGTTCGCCTACGGCCGCACGCACGCGGACGGCGCGAACATGCTGGCCGCGGCCCTGGCCCCGTACGACGGCACGGTCCATTGGCGGGCCTTCGTGTACGACCACCGCCAGGACTGGCGGGACCGCTCGACGGACCGCGCACGCGCCGCGTACGACCATTTCGCTCCGCTGGACGGTGAGTTCGCCGCCAACGCCGTACTGCAGGTGAAGCACGGGCCCATGGACTTCCAGGTCCGCGAACCGGTCTCGCCGGTGTTCGGCGCGCTTCAGCGGACCCGGGTCGCCGTGGAGGTGCAGGCCACCCAGGAGTACACCGGGCAGCAACGGCACGCGTGCTGGCTCGGACCGATGTGGAGCGAGGTGCTGCGCTTCCGTCCGGGCGGTGAACAGGGTTTGACCGTGGGCGAGTTGGCGACGGGCGGATCGGTGGCGGTGTCCAACGCCGGCGACGACCCGTTCTGGACGGGACATCCGCTGGCCCAGGCGAACCTCTACACCTTCGGCCGGCTCGCCTGGCGACCGGACGCCGATCCGCTTCGGATCCTGGACGAGTGGATAGCGCTCACCTTCCCCAGCGCCCCCGAGCGGCTGACGGCAGGCCTGCGCGCGGTGCTGCGGAACTCCTGGCGCACCTATGAGAAGTACACCGCCCCGCTGGGCGTGGGTTTCATGGTGCAGCCCGGGCATCACTACGGCCCGGCCGTCGACGGCTACGAGTACAGCCCCTGGGGGACGTATCACTTCGCTGACCGGGACGGCATCGGCGTCGACCGGAGCGCGGCGACCGGCACCGGTTACGCAAGCCAGTACGGCGAACCCTGGTCGGCCTTGTACGAGTCGGCGGTCTCATGCCCCGACGAGTTGCTGCTGTTCTTCCACCATGTGCCGTACGGGCATGTGCTGAAGAGCGGGAAAACGGTTGTGCAGCATATCTATGACACGCATTTCGAAGGCGTCGAGGAGGTGGAGGAGGCTCGCCGGGTGTGGGCGGGCCTCGCGGATCTGGTGGAGCCGGCACGGCACGCGCGCGTCGCGGAACGCTACGACGAGCAGGTACGCGGCGCACGGGAGTGGCGGGATCAGGTGAACAGTTACTTCCTGCGGAAGTCGGGCATCCCCGACGAACGGGGGCGCACGATCTACTGAAGCACGAGCACGGCCACGCCGAGCGGGTCCAGGGTCAGGACGTCGCCTTGGTCGAGCCGCTTGCCCGTGAGGAGGTCCCTCGCCGCGGCATGGACCGCCACGTCGGTCGACGTCGAACCGTGGTTGAGCAGGAAGAACAGGCAAGCGCCGTCGGGAGCGACGCGGGTGGCCGTCTCCACGGCGCGGTGGTCGGCGTACGGGCCGACGAGCGCGTGACGTGCCAGGACGCGCCGCACGACATGGTCGACGCCGGGGCGGTCGAGGGCCGTCGCCACATACCAGCCTTCTCCTCCGTCGGGGCCGAAGCGATTGCGGGTCACGGCCGGGGTGCCCGCGTAGAAGTCCGCGCCGTACACGGCGACGGCCTCGGCCCCGCGCAGGCGGACGATCTCGAACAGGAGGCCTGCCTGAGCGGTGAGCTCCCCCAGTCGCACCGGCTGTACGACGTCTTTTGGCCGTGCGTCCCACTCGTCGACACGGATCCCCATGAGGGGAGCCAGCGGGCCGGGGACGTCGGCCAGGAAGGCACGGTCGTGTTGGTCGCACCGGGCGGTGAGGAAGGTGGCGAGTACCGTCCCGCCGCGCCGGGCAACCGCTTCCAGGCGCGTTGCCAGGTCCCCCTTGACGAGGTGGAGCACCGGCGCGAGGACCACGTCGTACGACGTCAGGTCCGCGGTCACCGGAACGACGTCGACGTCCGCGCCCGCCTCCCGAGCCGCACGGTAGTAAGCGTGTACGACGTCCGGGTAGCGGATCAGCCGGGAGGGGCCGTCGGAGATCTCCAGAGCCCACCAGCTTTCCCAGTCGAAGAGGAGGGCGGTGCGGGCAGGCGTCCGGGCGCCGAGCGTGATCGCGCCCAGCCGCCCCAACTCGGCGCCCAGGTGAGCCACTTCGGTGAACACCCGGGTGTCGTCGCGGCCCGCGTGGCCGATGACCGCGCCGTGGTACTTCTCGCACGCACCGCGTGAGGCGCGCATCTGGAAGTAGAGGACGGCATCCGCGCCATGAGCGATGGCCTGCCAGGTGGCGAGCCGGAGCTCGCCCGGACGGCGCAGCGGGTTGACGTCGCGGCAGGCTGTGGTGGAGGGCGTCTGTTCCATGAGCCAGAAGGGCGCCCCGTCCTTGAGGCCGCGCATCAGGTCGTGGGCGAGGGCCGGCCGTGTGGGCGGAGCGTCCAGGGGCGGGTAGTTGTCCCAGGAAGCGAAATCGAGGTGCGGCGCCCACCGGTGGTAGTCGATCGGACGGTAGGCGCCCATGAGGTTGGTGGTGACGGGCGTGTCGGGGTCGTAGAGGCGGATGGCGTCCTTCTCCGCGGTGAAGCAGCCGAGCAGAGCGTCGGTCATGAAACGCTGGTAGTCGAGGGTGATGCCCTGGAAAGCGGTGTGATCGGGGCCGCGCCAGTGCTCGGTCAGCACGCTCGGCGGCTCCACCTCGTCCCAGTCGGTGAACCGGTGCGACCAGAACGTCGTGCACCACGCGTCGTTGAGAGCGTCGAGAGTGCCGTGCCGTTCTCGCAGCCAGCCGCGGAAGGCCTGGGTGCACACGTTGCAGTAACACGATCCGCCGTACTCGTTGTTGATGTGCCAGGCCAGCAACGCGGGGTGGTGCGCGTAGCGTTCGGCGAGCCGGGCGGCCAGCGCCGTGGACAGTCGACGGTACGCGTGTGAACTGGGGCAGAAGTTGTGCCGTTGCCCGTACCGGTGACGGCGCCCCTCGAAGTCGGTGCGATTGACCTCGGGGTACTTCTTCGCGAGCCAGGGCGGGACTGCGGCCGTCGCGGTGGCCAGACACACCTGGCGACCCTCGGCGGCGGCCCGGTCCAGGATGCCGTCGAGCACGGTGAAGTCGTACACGTCCTCGGCGGGTTGCATCACCGACCAGCTGAAGACGCCGACGGTGAGCGTGTCGACGCCGGCCTGCGTGAACAGACGATGGTCGTCGTCCTGGACGTCCCGCGGCCACTGTTCGGGGTTGTAGTCCCCGCCATACGGAACCTTGGCCGTGCACGGGAGTCGGCCGTCGTTTCCGGGTTCGTGCTCTGTCATGCGGTGAAGTCCTCCTGGGTCTCGACGATCACCGGGCGACTCGACTGCAGCAGGGAGAGCAGCAGCGGCGCGGCCAGCAGAACGGTCAGCGCCTCCGTGAGCACGACGGTCAGACCGGCGGCCAGCCCCAGCAGCGATGCCGCGGCAAGGGTGACGCGCCGCCGCCGGAGCAGGAAGTACGCGGCGAGGCGGGCGGTGTCCCGGGCACGGAACGTGAACAACGAGGTGATGACGAGCGCATGAGCCCCCCAGAGCAGGCCGGCCACGCCGATGACGCCGAGGAGCATCGCCCACCAGACCGGCAGGCCCGTGGCCGCGAAGTGGGTGAGGGTGAAGACGATCACGGTCAGCCACGTCGACAGCGGCGCCCAGAGTCTCAGCGCGGGCCATGCGTTCAGGCGCAGACCGCGCCTGAACGCCCGGGCCGGGTGCAGGTCGGTGAGGTCACGGCTGCGGTGGTGCAAGGCGTACAGCGCGGCGGAGACGGCCGGGCCGAGCGGTAGGACGCAGACGGCGGCGAGGGGCAGGTTGGCGGGGTCGGGGCCCAGAGCGAGCAGACCGGCCAGACCTGGGGCCGCCGTTGCGAGGAACAGGGCCTCGACCGTGAGCAGGGTGTGCAGGAGGGCGGCCGCCCGGGAAAGCGGCCCTGTGCCGAAACCCAAGGTGTTCACGGTGCTCATGCGGTCCCCCTGGCGGACGCTCGAGGGCGGACTCGGACAAGGGGAAGGGGAAGGGGAAGGGGAAGAAACGGGAGGGGGAACGGGTCTAGAAACGGGAAGGGGAGCGGGACGCGGGGGGAGGCGACGGGGTGTAACCGATGGGGAAACCGATTTCGAGATCGTTCAGGGTGGGAGCGTTCCGGTTTCCCCACGGTGCGGACGGTGGGAGGAGGCCGACGGGAAAGCGGTCTCGAAGTGTTTGCCTCGCTCATGGCGTCGACCGGCCCAGCAACCGTTGCTCGTCCCACCAGGGCGGTGTCTCGTCGGTCACCGGTGTGATCTCCACGAGGGTGATCTCATGGCGGGCCAAGGTGAGGTCCAGCTCGGCGCGCCCTTCCTGGACGGAGAGCCGCCGGTGGCTGCGGGCGGGCTCGGCAGCCTCGTGGAGGACGTCCAGCTGCCCGGGTCGCGGCGAGCGTGGACTGCCCATGTGACGCCAGGCGGTGTACGCGTTTCCCCGGTCCTCGTCGACGGAGGACCGGCGGACGAAGACCTCCCGGGCAGCGACCGGGAGCGACAGGCGCAACGCATGCCGGTCGGGGCCCGCGGTCAGGCCCGTCGGGTCTACGGGGGCCCAGGCCAGGACCGCGATCCGGCCGTCCGCATGGCGGGTGATGAGGTGGTCGTCGCCTCGGGCCAGCAGATCGGGCCCCATCCGGGCCATGAAGGCGTACAGGTGGTAGGTCGGTTTCTTGACCTGCCGGTGGGTGAGCAGTCCGAAGCCGCCGTGGAAGAGAGCCGTGGGGACGCCGATTTCCTCGAACACGTCGCTGAACGTCCAGTAGGAGAAGGAGTCCACGAGGTCGCCTCCGTGGGCGAGCACGGGAGCGAGGTAGGCGGCGTGGAACGCGGTGTCGTGGATGGGATTGTCGGGCCGGTAGGAGGAGTTGAACTCCGTTATGTGCAGGGGCAAGCCGGCCAGTGCGGTGCCCTTGAGGCGTTCACGGGGAGCGGCGAACTGGTCGAGCAGGTCGGAGGCCGGGGCGAGTGCCTGGTGGGCGCCGAACGGAACATGCTGGGCCGGCCCCGAGGTGTAGGCGTGCTTCGACACGAAGTCGACCGGGACGTCCCGGCGCTCGGCGAACTCGGCGAACCTCTCCAGCCAGTCATCGGCACCGGGCGAGATCGCGGGGCCTCCGACCTGGAGACCGGCGTCCACGTCTTTGACCGTGCGCGCGGTGATCTCGTACAGCCGGTGGTATGCCGATTCGTCCGCGTCCTGCCAGAAGTCGCGCAGGTTGGGTTCGTTCCACACCTCGACGGGCCAGTGCCGGACCTCGTCGAGACCGTAGCGGTCGACGAGGTGGGTGAGAGTCGCACGCACCAGGTCGGCCCACTCGTGGGGAGAGCGTGGCGGGGTGACATTGCCGCGCCACCAGAAGACCGTCTGTTCGCCGGAGGCCAGCGCGGCGGGCATGAACCCGAGCTCCAGAAACGGCCTGATACCGGTTTCCAGGTAAGCGTCGAGCACCTGGTCGACATAGGTGAAGGAGTGGTGGACTCGGCGAGCCCCTTCGAGGTCGTAAGGCCGGTACACGCCCATGCCGTCGCTGAGCAGGCCGTGACCGCGGATGTGCCGGAAACCGATTTCACGCTGCAGCAGGCGGAGGGAGTCCTGGTAGTCGCGGCGTAGGGCCAGTTCCACTCGGCCGGTGCCGACGCAGTGTCGCCAGGCGTCGGAGAACCGTCCCGTCGGATCGGCAGGGACGCGGATCATCCGTTCTCCTTCTTGAAGCGTTCGCGCGCCTTGTTGTGCAGCCCGACGAGCCGATCCATGTTCTTGGCCTTCAGCTCGGTCACGTAGTCGCCCCATTCGGACAGTGGGCGCTTTCCGAGGACGAACTTGAGCATGTTCTGGGTGACGTGGTCCCTCAAGGGGGTGTCCCAGAGCGAGGCCTGCTCCTGTTCCACGGACTGCAGCGGATGGGCCGGGTCGATGGGCAGCTGCTTACGCTGAGCCATGGCGTCCTGGAATCTCTTCTCGTCCGGACTGAAGGACGAGGACACCAGCGCCCAACTGCCGCCGTAGGTGAACACGCCGTTGAAGAACCCGTAGTCCTTCTGCAAGTCCTTCGGCGCGTCCGGGTCCGATCCCATGAGGCTGATGCCGGGCTCGAGCTTGTACTGGCTGCCCGAATAGGTGTAAGTGGTGCCCTGCACACCCCACTTGGCGAACCGCTGGCCCTCGTCCGAGTACCAGAGCCAGTCGACGAACTGCATCATCGCGACGAAGGTGTCGCTCTTGAGGGCCTTGGTGGAGATCATGACGCCGTTCTCCAGGCGAGCACCGCCCATCACCACGGGGCCGGCCGGGCCGAGTGGAACCGGCACCATCTCGATCTTCGCGCCCTTGACCTGCTTTTCCAGGTTGTAACGGTAGTTCTGGACCAGCTCCTGGGGGTTGGCGCTGATCGCGAAAGACTTCTGGCCGAGAAGTTTCTGAACCGCTTCGTCGTCTGTCTGGGTGAAGCTCTCCGGGTCCATCAGTCTTTCAGCAACCAGTTTCCTCAGGTACTCGACCACCTGGCGGTATCCGTCCGTGGCACCGGTGAAGACGAACTCTCCGGCCTTCGTGTCGAAACTGATGTTGTCGTAGGTCCAGCCGGCCTTCACACCGTGCGCCTGGCCGAGATAGCTGAGCAACGCGGCGGCCGGGAAGGGAGTGTTGGTGCTCCAGCGGTCGGAGAAGGGATAGAGATCCGGGTGTTCGGCCTTGATCGCCTTGAAGACGTCGTAGACCTCGTCCCAGGTCGTGGGCAGGTTCAGACCGAGCTTGCCGAGGACGTCCGTACGTAACGACAGGGAGTAGCCGGATTTGACCTTCTCGTGCAGGCCGGGGAGCAGGTAGTACTTTCCGTCGGACTGGCGGATGGAATCGAGCTCGGGCTCCAGCTTCCATTTTCTGACCTTGTCCTGGAAGTTGGGCATGAGGTGCACATACTCGCTGACCGGGAGGATCGCACCCGAGGAGACGAAGGCGACCTCCGACGGATGATAGGTCTTGGGGATCAGGAACGGGGCGTCGCCCGCCCCGATGAGGACACTGCGCTTCTTCTCGTAATCGCTCAGCGGGACGGCGATCGGCTTCAGGGTGATCCCGGTACGCTGGGTGAGCTCCTTCCAGAAGATCCAGTTTTCCTTCATCGGGTAGACGGGGTTGTTGTTGTGCAGAATGGAGAAGGAAATCGGTTTCGACGCCTTGAACTGCTGTCCGACGCGGTACTCCTTCATCGCTCCGTTCTGCTTCTTGGAGAGGTCTTTGGTGTCACCTCCGTCTCCTCCGCTTCCACAGCCGGTGAGGGCCGCGAGGCCGACGAAGCCTGCGGCGGACAGCATCTGTCGTCGTGACAGCTGGCCTGTGTTCTTCACGGAGACTCCTCTGTTCCGTAAGGGGTTACGGCTCTCAGCCCTTGACCGCGCCGAGCGTGACGCCGGAGACGAAGTAGCGCTGTACGAACGGGTACACGCAGAGGATGGGCAGCGCTGTCAGCACGATGGTGACGGCCTGGATGTTCGCCCCGACCTGGCTGAGCTGATCGGTCCCCGCGCCGGCGTTCCCGCCGGTGGTGGCCCCCGAGATCAGGTTGCGCAGATAGACCGTGGCCGGCATCAACTCGGTCCGGTCCATGTAGAGGTACGCCGAGAACCACGAGTTCCAGAAGGACACGGAGTAGAACAGAATCATCGTGGCGATGACCGCCTTGGACAGCGGCAACGCGATTCTGAGCAGGATGCCGTAGGTACTCAGGCCGTCGATCTCGGCGGCCTCCTCGAGTTCGATCGGCAGGCTCTCGAAGAATGCCTTCATCACCAGCAGGTTGAAGACGCTGACCGCGTTGGGCAGCGCGATCGCCCAGACGGAGTTCTTCAGGCCAAGGCTGGTGACCAGGACGTAGTTCGGAATCAGACCGCCGGTGAAGAACATGGTGAAAACGGCGACGCCGACGAGCACTCCCCGCCCCTTGAGATTCCTTTTCGACAGAACGTAGGCGTAGCAGGTCGTCAGAACCATGGCGATGACGGTGGAGACGACCGTGTAGAGAACTGTGTTTCCGTAGTTGCGCCAGAACATCGAGTCCCGGAAGACGATTTTGTACGTCGTGAGGTTGAATCCCTTCGGCCACAAGGTCACTTCGCCGGCACGGATCTGGCGTTCCCCGCTGAAGGACCGGGCGATGATGTTGACGAAGGGATACAGGGTCACGAGCACGACAAGGGTGAGGATGACACCGTTGACGCCCTGGAAGACGCGGTAGCCACGGGTGGGCTGGTGCACGGAGGTGCGCGGGCGCGGAACCCGGGCGGTCAGGAGTTTCACCACAGGCTCGTCCCCACGCTGCGACGCGACAACAGGTTCGCGCCGGTGATCAACACGAGTCCGATGACCGCCTCGAACAACCCGATTGCGGCCGCGTAACTGAAGCTGTTGGACTCGACACCGGTTCGGTACAGGTAGGTGGAGACCACGTCGGCCGTCGGGTAGGTCAGCGGGTTGTACAGCAGGAGGACCTTCTCGAAGCCGACCGCCATGAACGTGCCGATGTTGAGGATCAACAGCGTGATCATGGTGGGACGGATGCCCGGCAGCGTGACGTGCCAGATCTGCCGCCAGCGGCTCGCGCCGTCGATGCGGGCGGCCTCGTAGAGATCCTCGTCGATGGTCGTGAGCGCCGCGAGGTAGAGGATCGTGCCCCAGCCGGCGGTCTGCCAGATCTCCGAGCCCACGTAGATCGTCCGGAACCATCCGGGTTCCTGGATGAAGCGGACCGGTTCGTGGCCGAACCAGGTCAGTGCGTGGTTGACCGGACCGTCCGTGGCCAGCATCTGCAGGGTGATGCCGGCGACGATCACCATCGACAGGAAGTGAGGAAGATACGAAATCGATTGCACAAGCTGTTTCAGCGAGCGTCGCCGTACCTCGTTGAGCAGCAGCGCCAGGATGATCGGGATGGGAAAGCAGAACACGAGCGTGAGGCCGCCGAGCCACAAGGTGTTGCGGAAGACCTGCCAGAAGGTGGGGTCGGTCAGGAACATCCGCACGTAACGGAGCCCCACCCACTGCTCCCCCAGGATCGAACCGCCCGGCTCGAAGCGGCGGAACGCGATCACATTGCCGATCATCGGCAGATAGCGGAAGACGAGGAAGAACAGAAGCGGCAGCACGGCCAGCGAATACAGCTGCCAGTCCCGGCGCAGAGCCCGACCCCAGCCTCGGCGGGCGGTCGGTCGCGCCGGCCCGTGCCGGGTCTTCGCAAGCGGGTGCCGGGTTCCTGACGGTGGGGCCGACCTGGTGGAGGTGCTCATGCTCGGGCCTCCTGGGGCATCCTTCGAAACGCTCGATTCGCCGTGCGTGATCTCGAAACTTTCGTGCCCTTACCGGTAACTCTGCGGAAACGTAAGGGCTCACGGAAAGCGCTGTCAATGGGTGCTGCACGGTGGACCCGTGGGACGTCGGGTGGCGTTGTGGAATCCTCATGGGCGGGGTAGAACCGGGACGTCGACTGCTTCGTCTCCCGCAAATTTCTGGCTGACCTACGCAACGATCGCTCCCCCCACGACCCTGCGAGGTGGCACCGTGCCTGCGTTCGACCTGCCGCTACCCGAGCTGGAACACCATCGCCCGCCGCTCGACGAGCCCGCCGAGTTCGACGCGTTCTGGGCCGAGACCCTGCACGAGGCACAGCAGCGGGAACCGCTGGTTTCCGTGCATCCCGTCGAAACCGGTCTCCGTCTCGTGCAGACGTGGGACGTCACCTTCCGAGGCTTCGCAGGCGACCCGGTCAGGGCATGGTTCACCCGCCCGACCGGCGTGCGGGAACCGCTTCCCGCAGTCGTCGAGTACGTCGGCTACGGGCGCGGGCGCGGCTTCCCGCACGAGCGGCTGACCTGGGTGAACGCGGGCTATGCGCATCTGCTCATGGACAACCGGGGCCAGGGGGACCAGTACGGCGACGGAGGCGTCACCCCGGACCCGCACGCCACCGCGCCGGGTGGGCCGGGTCCCGCCGCCCGCGGCCTGCTCTCTCCGCGGGACTATCACTATCGGCGCCTGATCACGGACGCGGTGCGTGCCGTGACGGCGGTCCGCGCCCTGCCCGGTGTGGATCCGGTCCGCACGGTCGCCGTCGGGAACAGCCAGGGCGGCGGGCTGGCCCTGGCCGTCGCCGGCCTGGTACCCGATCTGGCCGCCGCCCTCGTCACGGCGCCCTTTCTGTGCGGCATCCGGCGTGCCCTGGACCTCACCGACACGGGCCCTTATGGGGAGATCGCCTGCTACCTCTCCGTCCATCGCGGTAGGGAAGAAGCCGCTTACCGCACGCTTTCCTATGTAGAAGGCGTTTCCTTCGCCCGGCGGGCCCAAGCCCCGGTCCACTTCGGCACAGGCCTGCGCGACATCGTCTGTCCTCCGAGCGGGACGTACGCCGCCTTCAACCGCTACGGCGAGCTCAGCAGTGGGCTGCCCGCCCGCAAAGAGCTTCACCCGTATCCGTTCAACGGGCACGAGGGGGGTGGGGGCGAGCACGGGAAGCGCCAACTCCATTGGCTGGCATCACAGTTGGCTGAATGACGCGCCAGCCGCGCCTCACCCTCCGCCGGCCACGCATCCCTTCTTCCCCCCTCCGGCCGGGGGAACTGGTGAACCGGGCCCGCATCCGGCGGCCGTGGGTGACCAGCACATGAGCACCGGCGCGCCCGCTCAGCCGACCAGCGTCTCTTCCGCCTCCTCGACCGGGCAGGTCGAGAGCTGATCGGCGGGCCCGGCTGATCGGTGAGCCGGTCCGGCAGAAGCAGGTCAACGGGTTCCTTCACCAGCCGCGCGCTCGATCCGCCTGCGCGGCCCGTACGACAAGGCGCCCATCCCCATCAGAAGTGGCCGGGCTCGAACAGTACGCCTGACACCAGACGGTCGACGTGCGCCTCCCGGTGCCGGGCGGGCCGAGGCCGGGCAGGCCAGGGGGCCGGGCAGGCCGGGGGCGGTCGCCGGGCCGACCCGGGGGCGAATGCCGCGGGACCGCTCGGGATTGCTTCGCTCTCCCGTCGCGGGACCGTCCGTCCGGTTCGCTGGCCCGGTGAGCGTTGAGCGCCCACCGGGCCCCTCTACTGCGGCAGTGGCTCAACCGACCCTGCAGGGCAGGCTTGTCGTGCTGTCTCCGCCCGCGCCGGAGGTGACGTACCCGAACGTCGTACTCTGGCCCGGACTCAACGAGCCGTTCCAGTCGGCGTTATGGACCATCACCGCCTGCCCGGTGTATGTGGCGTTGCCACTCCACAGGCTGGCGACGGACTGACCTGACGGCAGCGTCCAGTCGACCATCCAGCCGAGCATCGGGACGTCGCCGGAGTTGGTGACGGTCACCTCGGACTGGTAGCCGCCGTTCCAGGTGTTCGTGGTCCTGCGGGTGGCGGTGCAGACGCCCGGAACCGGCTCGGTCGGATTGCCCGGTTCGTGGATACCGGTTACCTCGCCATTTCCTCCGTCGAAGACGACGTCGGAACAGGAGTAGAAGGTCTCCGCGCTGTCCGAACGCTGCCAGACCATGTAGATGATGTGCCGGCCGGACTTGTTGGCCGGGAGTTGGCCGGTCCAGGAGTAGTTGGCCTCCACCGTGCCGGGGCTGCCGTGCAGCGGTGGGTGGTCGACGGAGAGGAAGGGCTGGCTCTCGATGTCGTCCCAGGTGAGTGTGCGGGTCGGGTCGAAGCCGTCCTTCGTGACGTAGACGTAGAACCAACCCGGGTGGGCTGCCCAGGCGTTGTAGGAGAAGTCGACGGTCGAGCCCGCGGTGAGATGGGTCAGGGGCCAGTCGTTGCGCGGCGCGTTGAAGCCGGTGAAGTTGGTGTTGCCGCCGCTGCACAGTTGGCCGTCGGGCACGAAGCCGCGGGTGCGGCCCGCGCCGTCGGAGCGCAGCACCGAGAACCAGTTGTAGAACGGCGTGGTACCGCTTACCTGCTGTGCGTTCCTGCAGGCCGGGTTGATCGGCTTGATCTCACCGGTGTCGGTCAGCGCGTCCCGCCAGCACAGAAACGTGCGACTGGCGGGTTTCATGGGAGTGCCGTGGGCCTCGGCCTTGCCGCCGGCCGTGACGATCAGACCGAGGGCGGGAACGGTGGCCAGTAAGGCCAGGAGGACGAGGAAGAGGGCATGGGTGCGTAACTTGGATTTCCGGTTTGGCGTGATCATGACAGATCGCAGGACAGATTGCATGACAGGTGAGTCCGCCTTCCGTGTACGGACCGTGCGGGCATGGGGTGCACTGCGGATGCGGGAGCGGTTCGCACACCTGCGGGGTGCCAGCGGGCATGCGCGGGCCTCGCGGTGGCGAAGTGGGAGCGTCCCGCTCACGCCCGGCGGGTTCCGGTCCACCGGGCGCGAACACATGGGAGCGCTCCCACCTCACCTGTGGCGGAAGGTAGCGCTGTACGGCCCACTTGTAAACGGGGTTGTACGGGTTTCTTCGAGCATCGGACCGTCAGCGGTGGTGCGGCGACGCCTGAACGCCCGGCCTGCGAGGGTGGACTGCTTCCGGCAGTCCGGGCGGCCCGGTGGTCCGGGCGGCCCTTTCGCCCGGAATCCGTCGACGACGGCGCGGGCGACCAGCAGGGCGGGCACGGCACCCCGTCACCGGCGCGGTGCAGACGACTCACCGGTCGGCGCCAGCCGGCTGGCCGGCCGAGGACGCGTGCGGAGGCTTCAGCGCGGGACCGTACTTCCCGGACCGGCGCAGCGGTCCGCCCGGCCGCAGCACCGCCTCGAGCACGGAGAACGGTTTCGCAACGTGGCCGACGGCGGGGACGAGGACGCGACCGGCGCGCGCCCCTGGAGGGCCGGTCGTGTCCGGTCACGTCCGGACTGGTGTCCCGGGCAACCGCAGCGACCCGGTGTTCGAGCCGAGAATGGTGGTGGCTCGGGCGGGCACGGCTCAGGGCCGCACCCCCGTCGCCGGGGGTGCGGCCCTGAGCTGCTTTGCGGTACCGCTTACTCGTCCGCTTACTTGCTTACTTGCGGATCAGGCTGCGGAGCACGTACTGCATGATGCCGCCGTTGCGGTAGTAGTCGGCCTCACCGGGGGTGTCGATGCGGACGACCGCGTCGAACTCGACGCCCGTGTCGGTGGTGACCTTGACCGTACGCGGGGTGGTGCCGTTGTTGAGCTCCTCGACGCCGGTGAAGGAGAAGGCCTCCTCGCCGGTCAGGCCGAAGGACTCGGCGTTGGTGCCCTCCGGGAACTGCAGCGGGAGGACGCCCATGCCGATGAGGTTGGAGCGGTGGATGCGCTCGTACGACTCGGCGATGACGGCCTTGACGCCGAGCAGCGCGGTGCCCTTGGCGGCCCAGTCACGCGAGGAACCCGAGCCGTACTCCTTGCCGGCCAGGATGGCCAGCGGGACGCCCTGCTCGATGTAGTTGCGGGAGGCGTCGTAGATGAACGACACCGGACCGCCGTCCTGCGTGAAGTCGCGGGTGTAACCGCCTTCCGTACCCGGCGCGATCTGGTTGCGCAGGCGGATGTTGGCGAACGTGCCGCGGATCATGACCTCGTGGTTGCCTCGGCGGGAGCCGTAGGAGTTGAAGTCACGACGCTCCACACCGTGCTCGGTGAGGTACTTCCCGGCGGGGGTGTCGGCCTTGATGGCGCCGGCCGGGGAGATGTGGTCGGTGGTGACCGAGTCGCCCAGCTTGGCCAGGACGCGCGCGCCGGTGATGTCGGAGACCGGGGTGGTCTCCATCGTCATGCCCTCGAAGTAAGGGGGCTTGCGGACGTAGGTCGACTCGGCGTCCCACTCGAAGGTGTTGCCGGTCGGGATCGGCAGTGCCTGCCACTGGGCGTCGCCCGCGAAGACGTCCTGGTAGGACTTGTTGAACATGTCCTCGCCGATGGCGTTGGCCACGACGTCGTTGACCTCGGCCTCGGAGGGCCAGATGTCCTTGAGGAAGACCGGGTTGCCGTTCTGGTCGGCGCCCAGGGCGTCCTTGGTGATGTCCACCTTCATGGAGCCGGCGAGGGCGTACGCGACGACCAGCGGCGGGGACGCCAGGTAGTTCATCTTGACGTCGGGGTTGATCCGGCCCTCGAAGTTGCGGTTGCCGGAGAGGACCGAGGTGACGGCCAGGTCGTGGTCGTTGACGGCCTTGGAGACCTCCTCCGGCAGCGGGCCGGAGTTGCCGATGCAGGTGGTGCAGCCGTAGCCGACGAGGTTGAAGCCGACCTTGTCGAGGTACGGGGTGAGACCCGCCTTGTCGAAGTAATCGGTTACGACCTTCGAACCCGGGGCGAGGGTGGTCTTGACCCACGGCTTGCGGGTCAGGCCCTTCTCCACGGCCTTCTTCGCGACCAGCGCGGCGGCGACCATGACGTACGGGTTGGAGGTGTTGGTGCAGGAGGTGATCGCCGCGACCGTCACCGCGCCGTGGTCGATCTCGTACGTCGAGCCGTCGGGGGCGGTCACGGTGACCGGCTTGGACGGGATGCCGTTCGGGATCGTGGACGGCGCGTCGGAGCCGGGGAAGGACTCCTTGCTGGCCTCGTACTCGTCGTTGACGTAGTTGAGGACGTCCTTCTTGAACTGCTCGGCGGCGTTCGCGAGGACGATGCGGTCCTGCGGGCGCTTCGGGCCGGCGATGGAGGGGACCACCGTCGAGAGGTCGAGCTCCAGCTTCTCGGAGAAGTCGGGCTCGGCCTTCGGGTCCAGCCAGAGGCCCTGCTCCTTGGCGTACGCCTCGACGAGCGCGACCTGCTGCTCGGAGCGGCCGGTGAGCTTGAGGTACTTCAGGGTCTCGTCGTCGATCGGGAAAATCGCCGCGGTGGAGCCGAACTCCGGCGACATGTTGCCGATGGTGGCGCGGTTCGCGAGGGAGGTCGCGGCGACGCCCTCGCCGTAGAACTCGACGAACTTGCCGACGACGCCGTGCTTGCGCAGCATCTCGGTGATCGTGAGGACGAGGTCCGTGGCGGTGGTGCCGGCGGGCAGCTCACCGGTGAGCTTGAAGCCGACGACGCGCGGGATGAGCATGGAGACCGGCTGACCGAGCATCGCGGCCTCGGCCTCGATGCCGCCGACGCCCCAGCCCAGCACGCCGAGGCCGTTGACCATGGTGGTGTGCGAGTCGGTGCCGACGAGGGTGTCGGGGTACGCCTGTCCGTTGCGGACCATGACGGTCCGGGCCAGGTGCTCGATGTTCACCTGGTGCACGATGCCGGTGCCCGGCGGGACGACCTTGAAGTCGTCGAAGGCGGTCTGGCCCCAGCGCAGGAACTGGTAGCGCTCCTTGTTGCGGCCGTACTCCAGCTCGACGTTCTGCGCGAAGGCCTCGTTCGTGCCGAACTTGTCTGCGATGACCGAGTGGTCGATGACCAGCTCGGCCGGGGAGAGCGGGTTGACCTTCGCGGGGTCGCCGCCGAGCTCCTTCACGGCCTCGCGCATGGTGGCGAGGTCGACGACGCAGGGCACGCCGGTGAAGTCCTGCATGATCACGCGGGCCGGGGTGAACTGGATCTCCTGCGACGGCTGGGCCTGGGAGTCCCAGGTGCCGAGCGCACGGATGTGGTCGGCGGTGATGTTCGCGCCGTCCTCGGTACGGAGCAGGTTCTCCAGCAGCACCTTCAGGCTGTACGGAAGGCGAGCCGAGCCTTCCACCTTGTCCAGCCGGAAGATCTCGTACGACTCGTCGCCCACCTGCAGCGTGCTGCGGGCGTCGAAGCTGTTCGCCGACACGACAGTCTCCTTCATTGATGTGCGCGTACCACCGCATCCTGCCGTCACGCGGGCTTGGCCAATCCGCTGAGGTGAGGCTAAGTTAGGGTGCCCTTACCAGGTGGCGGCTGCGGTGCGCCTTCGGCAGATATCTCGATGTCGAGATAACTCTAGTACATGGGGGCTGAATGGTCATGCCCGGGCTCTCCTGTCCGCTCTCATCCAATCGAGGCGTTTACTCAGCGAACCCAGTCGGTTGCCCTTCCGTATCAGCGAACCTAGTCGTGAGGGTGATCGCACTGGGGGTGCTGGGTGGCTGTACCGGCTGAGGTGAATCTCGCGGCGCCGTACGTCGAGCTGTCGTACGTGGACGCCGTACGCGAGCGCCAGCGGCGCCCGCTGCTGGACTGTGTGACGAACCGGTTCGAGGACGTCGCTCCGGTGCGGCCGTTTCGGTGGTCACAGGGTGAGCGTCACTTCGCAGGCTGGTACTGGGCGGCGACGACTGGGCAGCATGTCGGCTTCGAGTCGTGGCTGGAGCGGGACCGGCTTGTGCTGATGGACTTCGATCCCAAGGTGGTGGGGATTGCCTCGCAGCCGTTCTGGCTGCACTGGCACGACGGCGAACGGGAGCGTCGGCACGCCCCGGACTACTTCGTGCGACGAGCGGACGGCTCGGCTGTGGTTGTCGATGTCCGTGCGGATGAGCGGATCGAGCCAAAGGACGCCGAAGCGTTCGAGGTGACGCGTCTGGCTTGCGTCCGGGCCGGGTGGGGGTTTCAGCGGGTCGGGGTGTCGGAGGAGGTGTTGCTGGCGAATGTCCGGTGGCTGTCTCGCTACCGGCATCCCCGGTGTCTGAACAGCCTAGCCTCGGGGCGGCTCCGCGAGGTCTTCGCAGCCCCGACGCCGCTTATGGCTGGGGCGGACACGGCCGGGGATCGGCTGGCGACGCTGCCCGTGCTGTTCCATCTGCTCTGGCTCCAGGAGCTGACCGCGAAGGGGATGGCGGTCGAGTTGATGGGACCGCGCACGGTCGTGCACCTGGCCGGCGGGGGTACCCGGTGACCAGGAAGAGGCGGGTGCCACCCACAGCCCGAATCGCGGAATTTCCTATGACGGCCGCTGAACAGGCCCGCTGGTGGGAGACGCACGTCCTGGAGGTCCTGCACGGCCTGCCGCCGGATACCCCGGAAGGGTCGAAGCCGCGGCCTGGGTTCGATCCGAAACAGCACTCGCTGGCCCAGCGTGAGCGGGCCAAGGCCGCCGAGCTGACGGCGGCGGGACATCGGGTGACGGCCAGCGGCATCAAGCAGCGGCGCCAGCGCTACCAGAGGGACGGGCTAGTCGGGCTCGCGGACGGCCGGTCGGCCAAGCAAATGCCGCCCTTCGGGCAGGCCCACGTGGCCGTGGTGGAGGCAATGCGGCAGGCCATCGCCGAGTCCGCCGAAGCGTCGTCGAGAACCATCGGATTCATCATCTGGCGGACCAAGCAGATCCTTGCTGATCGCGAGGAGACCGCTGCCGCCCAGCTGCCGTCACGGGCCACGCTCTACCGGCTGTTCGAGAAGCTGGCCGCGGACACCCACGCCACCGGGTCGGCCCGCACCCGCCGCTCGGTCACCGTTGACGGCCGCTGAACAGGCCCGCTGGTGGGAGACGCACGTCCTGGAGGTCCTGCACGGCCTGCCGCCGGATACCCCGGAAGGGTCGAAGCCGCGGCCTGGGTTCGATCCGAAACAGCACTCGCTGGCCCAGCGTGAGCGGGCCAAGGCCGCCGAGCTGACGGCGGCGGGACATCGGGTGACGGCCAGCGGCATCAAGCAGCGGCGCCAGCGCTACCAGAGGGACGGGCTAGTCGGGCTCGCGGACGGCCGGTCGGCCAAGCAAATGCCGCCCTTCGGGCAGGCCGACGTGGCCGTGGTGGAGGCAATGCGGCAGGCCATCGCCGAGTCCGCCGAAGCGTCGTCGAGAACCATCGGATTCATCATCTGGCGGACCAAGCAGATCCTTGCTGATCGCGAGGAGACCGCTGCCGCCCAGCTGCCGTCACGGGCCACGCTCTACCGGCTGTTCGAGAAGCTGGCCGCGGACACCCACGCCACCGGGTCGGCCCGCACCCGCCGCTCGGTCACCGTGAGGCCGACGGGGCCATTCGGCGAAGTGCCAGCCAGCGCACCGGGCGAGCTGATGCAGATCGACTCCACTCCGCTGGACGTGCTTGTTCGCTTGGACGACGGGATCGCCGAGAAGGTCGAGCTGACGGCCATGGTTGATATCGCCACGAGGTCGATCACCGCAGCGGTGCTGCGGCCCACCACGAAGGCCGCGGATGCCTCCGCCTTGCTGGCCCGCAGCGTCACCCCAGAGGCAATGCGTCCAGGCTGGTCGGATGCCCTCCGGATGTCCCGATCGGTACTGCCGCACCGGCGGCTGCTGAGCATCGACGAACGCCTGGAGCACGCAGCCGCCCACCCGGTGATCGTTCCGGAGACGATCGTCTGCGACCACGGCAAAGTGTTCGTCTCACACAACTTCCGGGCGTCCTGCCGCTACCTGGGCATCAACCTGCAACCTGCCCACAAAGCGACGCCGACCGACAAGGGCGCAATCGAGAGAACGCTGGGCTCCGTGGCGACACTGTTCGCCCAGTTCGTCGCTGGTTACACCGGATCCACCACTGACCGCCGCGGCCGAAAGCTGGAAGACGGGCCGCTGTGGTCGCTGCCCGAGCTCCAGGCCCTTCTCGATGAGTGGGTCATCGCCTGCTGGCAGACCAGGCCCCACGACGCACTGCGCGACCCAGATGCGCCAGCGCGGGCGTTCTCTCCGAATGAGAAGTACGCGACGCTGCTTGAGTCCTGCGGCTACGTTCCGGTTCCGCTCGGCGCCGATGACTACGTGGAGCTTCTACCCGAACGCTGGCAGGCGATCAATGCCTATGGCATCCGTATCAAGCACCGCATCTATGACAGCCCGGAGTTGAATCCCTTTCGCCGCCAGCACTCCGGGGTGCTCGCGAAGAAAGGCCTGTGGGAGATCCACCACGACCCCTACGACGTCTCCCGGATCTGGGTACGCGACCGCCGAGGCGACCGGTGGATCACCGTTTTCTGGAAGCAGCTGCATCGCGTCGGGGTGCCGTTCGGCGAACTGGCCTGGGACCGGGCCTGTGAACAAGTCCCCGGGGGCACCGAAGAACAGATTGCCGATGCCGTCAGTGCTCTGCTGCGGCGAGCCCACGATGGCCCCGTCGCCAAGGAGAGCCGCCCGGCAAAGCGTTCCCGACGTGACCGCCGGGCCGCCGCCCGCACCCGGGCTACCGCCACGGACCGACAGGTCCCCACCGCACCATCTGCCGAGCCCGCACACGACGGCGAGACGGACACCGACCTCGCTGAAGTCATCCCGCTGGGGCTCTTCGACCCGCTCGCCAATCCCTGGAGGCGCCCTTGACCACGTCCCCACCGGCCGCCCTGCAGGAGGCCGATACCGAGGCGAACCGGCAATTGGCCACGTTGGACGGGTGGCGAAGGTTTGTCGCCGGGGCCCCTGCGGCTCCCGTCCTACTGTCCCCCGATGATCTGAAGCGGCTCTCCTCGGCTGAACGTGATCTTTACGACGATGACCGGCTCGACCATCACGCCCGCATGCTCACGGTCGCCACGTCATTCGTCGAGAGGACAGTGATTTGCGGTCGCCGGTTGGTCCTGCTCAATCGCCACGCCATCAGTGCCCGCCGAGGGCTGATGGTCTCCGGGCTTCCCGGCACGGGAAAGACCAGCGCCATCTCCCAGCTCGGGCGATCCCATGAGCTTCTCGACCGGGCTCGCCATCCGAAGGTCTCGGGCCGCATTCCTGTGCTCTACATCACCGTTCCTCCCGCCGCTACTGCCCGCATGGTCGCCGCCGAATTTGCCCGCTTTCTGGGCCTACCAGTGCGTCACAGATCAAACATGACGGACATCATCGAGGCCGTGGTCGGCGTCTGCACCGACACTCGCACTGGCCTCGTGCTCGTCGATGAGGTCCACAACATCTCGCAGGTAACCCGAGCAGGCGCCGAAGTCTCCGACACCCTCAAGTATTTCTCGGAACGCATCCCCGCGACATTCGTCTATGCGGGGATCGGCCTGGAAACCAGCGAGCTCCTGGCCGGCACGCGGGGCGCCCAGATTTCGGGCCGCTTCACCCTCGTCCCCACTCGCCCTTTCCCCTACGGCGACGAGTGGAAAGGACTCATCGCAACCTTGGAGAAAACAATTCTCTTGCACAACCACCCTCAGGGCAGTCTGGTCAAGCTGGACCGTCACCTCCACAAGCGCACTGGTGGGATGATCGGAGCGCTGTCACACGCAATCCGGGGTGCCGCCATCGACGCGATCCTCAACGGCACGGAACGGGTCACGAAATCGGGGATCGATGCGATCTCTCTGGACCACGCTGCGGAAGTTTCCGCGCCATTCCACGCAAAGGCATCCACATGCTGACAGGAGCTGTCGAACTACCGCGTCGGCTCCCCATCCAAGTCCCGCCACGCTTTGGGGAAACCACAGATTCCTACATCCGGCGGCTGGCCCGCGCAAACCATCTCAAGCCGAGCTATCTGCACGAGTATCTGTGTGGACCGCCCTACTGGTTCGGGAAACCTCTTCTCGATCGCCTCGCTGCTGTCTCTGGCCGGTGCCCTGATGCCCTGGACCGCGCCCTTGCCGACGCCAGTTCACGCCGCGGCCGCTTCAAACCAACCGCACGCTACGCCAGAAGGTTCCCTTTCCACGGCCGTCTCGACCTCCGTTACCACATAGCCCGTGACGCTTACAAGGGCGTACCCATGCGGCTACTCGCACAGCGCTACGGCGTCCAGCGATGGGTCGTACACCGCGCTCTGGACACTGCCCAGCCGCTTCTCCCAGGGACACGTCGAGGTGCCGACCCCATCGGTGGTGAAATCTCCGACCTACTCGAAGGAATGATCGCCGCTGGCCTCAACACCAGACAAATGTGGGCCGAACTCCTCGACAACCACGAGTGCTCAATCTCCTATGGAGCACTCGCCTACCACCTCCGACACACCCGATCCTGGCAGCAGCGCCTGAAATGAGCGTTCGCGGGGGCGGCCAAAACTGAGCCTGACCGAAGGGGTCCGAGTGGCTCGTTAGTACATTTTGAACACTCGCACACTCTCTTCCAAGTCTGCTACGAAAACCGCGACGGCGATGAGGGGAGAGACCACGAAACCGATGTCGCAAAACAGGTCCGCCAACGCAGATGCCAGCGAGAGGATCAGAAGGGCAAGCCCAACGGCAGTCAAGCTCTCGCGGCAAATGAACTGGAATTCCTTGGCCGGCCTACGGAAAATCAATGGAGCAGAGAGGAGCACCACGGAAGAGAGCAGAAGAAGGTTGCGCGTCAACGACGTCAGCTGCTGACCCGCCCCGTTGGTTGAGTTAGTGAATAGCTGAGACCATGCGGCTAGGGAGATTGAGCCCGCAATGAGTAGCGTGTTGAACTGCCGAGTCGTTGTTTCGAAGAACTCCTCATGACGCTTCTTCTTTTCCGTGTTGGTTTGCCCCGAATACTGAAGGACCTTCACATGTGAGCTGGTGAACGGCTTGTCAGTTCTCCAGCAATAGCTCACGATCACCGCGAGACGGAGCGCGATCACGCCACATAGGCTACCTAGCAAGAATGCGTCGGTCATGCCGATTCCTAGCTGCACGGCCGCCGGCGACACTTGTTATCTTCATATGTGATGCGACCGTGAATACATTCACCCGAATTCAGAGACACAATCTCGTTCAGATCGACCGCGTTAGCGAGTTCACCTAGCTTGCCCAATGAATCAGCTACAGCTCGAACATCCCCCGCTTCCGCTTGCATAGCGACAGCGACCCCAAAGGCCTGAGCTGCTTCAACTGTCCAGTGCAGCACGACGCCAGGATCGGCACCATCCCGCGCCAGTGAAATAGCGTGCTCATGTGCCGCATCGGCTACTTCGGAGAATCCTTCGAGAGCTGATTCGTACCTACCCTCGGCGATATCCATCCAGGCTTTCGCCGCCCTGTCCGTCAGCTTGCCCAGCTCTTCCGGATCATCCATCTAGCCTCACTCTGCCGCGGTTGACGCCTGGTAGAGAATCTCGCGTTGATGACATGGCACTTCAAGCAACTGGCGTTCGGCGCGGCCTACGCTTCGCCCGACTGGGCGCACGACGGCTGCGCGTCAGCGCCTCCGCGTTCGGCACACAGAACGGGGCAGGGAGCAGGCACAGACGGCTATGACGAACCCCAGCCCGTACCGGCCGTCTGCGAGCACCAGGCCCCGCAGCGAGTACTCGCTGTCTCAGTCAATCCAGTCCGCGCAGGTCAGCACGGGCTATCCGACTGGTTTCACTGAGACAGGACATCTCCTGTCCGCTGTCATCCGATCGACCGATCGACGCGTTCGACAGCGAACCCGGTCGTTTCGGCTTCCGTACCGGCCGCTCACACCGCGCGAAGCGATGCGCTGAGGGGGCTGCGAGCGTCGAGGGGGCCGTGCGAGCCGAGGGGGTCGAGGGGCCGGGTGGCCGTACCGGTCGGGGGCGGATCTTGCGCGACCGTACGTAGAGCTGTCGTACGGGGATGCGGCAGGCAGGGCTGTCGCACGGGGATGCGGTGCGTGAGCGGGGGTGTCCCGCTGCCGGACTGTGTGGGCGGCCCGGTTCGAGGATGACGTCGTCCCGGCGGCGACGTTTCGCTGATCGCGTGGTGAGCGTCACTTCTCGGGCTGGTACGGGGCGGCGGCGAAAAACACCGCTGGCAGTGCCGTCGGTCGGTGAGTGGAGCCGGTCGTCCCGTCATCCGGTCGAGGCGTTCGACGCCGAACCCCGCGCGTCCATGTCCTCGCGTCGTCCGGCCGGGCCGGGGACCCCAAAACGAGGGTGGGCAGGCGCAGTTACAGGGAAGAATAGCCGCCATGACGTACGAAGGCTCCTCCATCGACCCGGCCAAGCCCAGCATCGCCCGCGTCTACGACTACCTGCTCGGCGGCAAGGACAACTACGCCGTGGACCGTGAGATCGGCGACGTGTTCAAGCGAGACCTGCCCGGTTCGGTGGCCATCGCCTTCGCCAACCGCTCCGCCCTGACCCGGGCGGTCAGGGAGATCGCGAAGACCACCGGCATCCGGCAGTTCATCGACCTGGGCAGTGGCCTGCCGACCGCGGACAACGTCCACCAGGTCGCGCAACGGCACGCTCCCGAGTCCCGGGTCGTCTACGTCGACATCGACGACCAAGTGTTGGTCCACGGCCGCGCTCTGCTGGAGAACAACGACCGGACCCGCGTCGTCGCGGTCGATGTGCGCAATCCCGAAGGCATCCGCACCCACCCCGACACCCTCGAACTCATCGACTTCACGCGTCCCGTCGCCGTCATACTCAGCGCCATCCTCCACCACGTCAACGACGACGAGGACCCGGCCGGCATCGTCCGCTACTGGCGCGACCACGTTCCCTCCGGAAGCTACTTCTTCATCAGCCACTTCCGCTCCGGCAACAACCCGGAGACCGCGGAGGCCGAGAAGGTCCTCCAGCAGACGTTCGGCCGCGGCCGGTGGCGCACGGACGCGGAGATCGCCTCCCTGCTGGACGGCCTGGAGATCCTCGACCCCGGGATCGTCCCCGCGTCCCTGTGGCATCCCGACGAGACCGACAACCCGTGGAACACCGGCAAAAGGCGAGAACTCACGGTCTGGGAACACCTGATCGCCGCCGGACTGGCCCGGAAGGCCTGGACATGAGCCCCGGATGGGGATCGCCGGGGGGTTTCTGCCTACGCCGGCCGAGTACATCCGCCACGGCGGTGGGACCGATGGTGCGACGGGCGGGGCGACCGACTTCAGTGTCGAAGGACATCGACGGCCGCTTATGGTGAGAGACGGATTCCGTACTCGTCGAGCCACGCACCTAACTCCCGGCGGGTGGCGCGGACGAGTCTTCCGCCGGTGAATCGCACGTCGTTCGTGACCTCTGCCACGCACGCCGGGGGAAACGGAAAGGCAATCGCTTCCTGATCATTTCCGAACTCGGCCTCGGCCAGGACCAGGCCCTCCAGGGGGCCGTCGAAGACGTCGACGCCCAGGGGCGGCAGGCTGAGCCGCGTCTTGGACAGCACGGCCGCGGGCAGCGAGGCGAGGAGGTCGTACTCGCTCTGCGACAGATAGGTGTTCGTGATCAGTCCCTGGACGGCGCCCGGCTGACCTGCCGGGATTTTCTGGGTCAGCTTGAGCTCCGGGGCGTCGGCGTCCGGGCGCTCCACCCGCCTGAGCCGTAGGCGTGTGTCGTTCAGATACCGGTCTCGAATCAGCCGGGTGGCGGTGACCGGCGCAGACGCCGGAGGGCCCGGCATCAGAAACCTTCTTTCCCGTTCGATCCGCGCGTACTTCTGAGCGTGCTGCTCGCCTGGCAGCCGGTCCGCCAGTTGCTCAGGTGTTCGCTCGGCTTGCCGCTCAGGTCTCCGCTCGCTCTGCCGCTTCTCCATGCACCCAGACTCCCAGCAGATCCCTGGACAGGGAGAGCCCAAGCGGCCATGGCGGTCGTCCGATGCGGAATCCACGTCGCCGACGGCACGACCACCGCGAGGGAAACGCCTGCCGCGAGGACGATGCCTGCCGTGAGGGAGCCGAGCCGGCAGTCGGCAGTCGGCACTTGGCGCTCGGCGGGCGACATGCGTCGCGCGGCACTCAGCCGACGGACCGGCCGCGGTGACGTGAGCCCCTCCTGGTGCCGCCTTCGGGCCCCGCGGGCAACCTGGGCAGAGAACGGTTTCTGAATGGGCGTCATGGGCCCGTCGCGCCGGGGTAAACGAGAGCGGACAGGCACCCCCGACGAAGGAGGCTCCGATGCCCCTCACTTTCCGCAAGAGTTTCCGCATCCTCCCCGGCGTGCGGCTCAACATCAACCGGCACTCGTGGTCGATCACCACCGGCGGCGGGCAGCACGGCCCCCGTCACACGCACAGCAGCACAGGACGTCGTACGACATCGATGGATTTGCCGGGACCTTTCGGGTGGCGTCGTACGAGTAAGGCCAAGCGCCGTTGACGAGCTGTCACCCGAACGGACCCCCCGACGAGGCGACATCTCATATCTGAGATAACCTCAGCCTCATGGCAGACGACTACCTCGTACGCATCGGCAAGCTCATCCGTGACGCCCGTCAGCACCGAGGCTGGACACAGGCACAGCTGGCCGAAGCGCTCGGAACCAGCCAGAGCGCCGTCAACCGCATCGAGCGGGGCAATCAAAACATCAGCCTTGAGATGATCGCTCGAATCGGTGAAGCCCTGGACAGTGAGATCGTCTCTCTGGGCTACGCGGGCCCCATGCACCTGCGTGTCGTGGGCGGCCGTCGGCTGTCCGGCGCGATCGACGTGAAGACCAGCAAGAACGCGTGTGTGGCCCTGCTGTGCGCCTCGCTGCTCAACCGGGGGCGCACAGTGCTGCGCCGGGTCGCCCGGATCGAGGAGGTCTACCGCCTGCTCGAGGTCCTCAACTCCATCGGTGTGCGGACACGGTGGATCAACGACGGCGTCGACCTGGAGATCGTGCCGCCGGCCGAGCTGGACATGGCGGCCATCGACGCCGAGGCCGCCGTGCGCACCCGTTCCATCATCATGTTCCTCGGCCCGCTGCTGCACCGCATGGACACCTTCAAGCTGCCGTACGCCGGCGGCTGCGACCTCGGCACGCGGACCATCGAGCCGCACATGATCGCACTGCGTCGGTTCGGGCTGGAGGTCGCGGCGACGGAGGGGCAGTATCACGCCGTCGTCGACCGCGCCGTCCGCCCGGACCGGCCGATCGTGCTGACCGAGCGCGGGGACACGGTCACCGAGAACGCGCTGCTGGCGGCCGCGCGGTACGACGGCGTAACCGTTATCCGCAACGCTTCTTCGAACTACATGGTTCAGGATCTCTGTTTCTTCCTGGAGGCGCTCGGCGTCAGGGTCGAGGGGATCGGCACCACGACGCTCACCGTGCACGGTGTGGCGAACATCGACATCGACGTGGACTACTCCCCCTCCGAGGACCCGGTCGAGGCGATGAGCCTGCTGGCCGCCGCCGTCGTCACGGAGTCGGAGCTGACGGTGCGCCGGGTGCCGATCGAGTTCCTGGAGATCGAGCTCGCGGTCCTGGAGGAGATGGGCCTCGACCACGACAGGACGCCGGAGTATCCGGCCGACAACGGCCGCACGCGGCTGGTGGACCTCACGGTCCGGCCCTCCAAGCTGGAGGCGCCGATCGACAAGATCCACCCGATGCCGTTCCCCGGCCTGAACATCGACAACGTCCCCTTCTTCGCCGCCATCGCGGCCGTCGCCCAGGGCAAGACCCTCATCCACGACTGGGTCTACGACAACCGCGCGATCTATCTGACGGACCTCAACAGGCTCGGCGGGCGGCTCCAACTCCTCGACCCGCACCGGGTTTTGGTGGAGGGACCGACCCGCTGGCGGGCCGCCGAGATGATGTGCCCGCCGGCCCTGCGCCCTGCGGTGGTCGTGCTGCTGGCGATGATGGCGGCGGAGGGCACGTCGGTGTTGCGCAACGTGTACGTGATCAACCGCGGTTACGAGGATCTGGCCGAGCGGCTGAACTCGATCGGGGCGCAGATCGAGATCTTCAGGGATATCTGACGGCCCCTCCTGGCCGAGCCGCCGTCCCCCCTCGACCTGCGCGAAACGCCCTACGAGGGGGACGCGGCGGCATCGCGGCGACTGCCGCGGGACTGCGGGGCTGCGGAACTCGTCCGAGTGTGCCGCCCTGGCCTGTTCGCCGTGCGGTCGGTCCGCCCCAGGCCGCGCGCCCTGTCCCTGTGTCAGCGTGGCGTACTGCGCCCTCCTCCGCCAGTTGCCGGGCCTTGGAGAGGCCCCCCGCTCCCCCCGCCGGCCCCGAGCTGACCGCTCGGCGGCGGGGCGGCCGCATCGCCGTCCCGCCGCCGCGGCCGATCACGTGCCGGCCAGGTCCGACCGGACCCTGACCAGACCTTGATCGACGCCAGGTCGGACCCCGATCGGACCCTTGCCGGCCCCTGAGGCAGACCCAGGGTCAGACTCAGTCCAGATGCAGCTGAGACCCAGGTCAGATGCAGCTCAAACCCAGGTTCAGATGCATGTCAGATGCAGGCGAGACCCAGGCCGGACCCCGCTCAGACCCAGGTCAGATGCAGGTCAGACCTGGGTCAGGGTGATGTCCTGCTGCTGTACGGCATGGAAGCGGGGCAGGGGGAGGCCGCTGTCGGGGCGGAGTTCCATCAGGGTGACCTCGACGTGGGCGGCGCCGGGCTTGAGGTCGTCCGGGGTGGCCTTGCCGGTGTTCTGCCAGGCGTGTTCGGCGCCGTCGCACACCGCGCGGGTGCCGCCGATGCCGTGCCGGGCGCCGTCGGCGCTCTGGCCGACGGAGGAGCTGACGAAGACCGGGCCGCTGTCGCCGACGCAGCGGTAGGTGCCGGAGAGCGTGATGGTGCCGTCGGCGGCGATACGGCCGGCCGGGTCGACGGTGACGGACTCCGACGGGGCCGCGTGGGCGGTGACCGCCGGGGCGGCCAGCAGGAGCAGGGCGGCGCCGGCGGCCGCGGACAGTGCGGGACGCATCGACATGGGAGAACCTCCTGTGATGGGGGCCTCCACTGGTACCGGGCGGACCGGCCCGGGGCGGTGATCGTCACTCCTTCGGTGGCGAGTCCGCGCCTGTCGTCGACGAACGGTCCTGGACTTGTCCTGGTGCTGTCACGCTTCCGGGCGGTCTCTGGCGATTCCTCCCGGCCGGGCGCATGGTCTAACCACAGGGGCCGGCCGGACGGCCGATCCCGTCGACGTGGAGGTGCGAAATGTGTTCCCACCTGTTTCCCGGCGCTTCTGTCCACGCCCGGCCCTCCGCCGACGCCCGCCCCGGGCATGTCGTCGCCGCCCACCCCGAGCAGGGGTGGAACCTGCTGTGCGACGGCACGATCGTCTTCGACGACTCGGGTGAGCTGCTGCCCGACGGCCGGGTCGTGGACCCGCACCGGGTGACCGCGGAGCTCCTGGCAGTGGCGGCCTGACCCGACGGCCCTCCCCTCGCGCGAGTCAGTGCGCGGTGGACGGCGGCGAGCCCAGCACGGCGATCCCGTCGAGCTCGACGAGCGCCCGTTCGTCCCAGAGCCGCACGACTTCGACGACGGCCATGGCCGGATAGTCCCGGCCTGCCAAGTCGCGCCAGATCCGCCCGAGTCGGGGCGCGTGCGCGCGGTAGTCGGCGACGTCAGTGGCGTGGACGGTGACCCGGGCGAGGTCGGCCGGAGCGCCGCCGCAGCGACGCAGCGCCGTGAGGAGATTGCCCAGGGCCCGCTCGAACTGCTCCGGGAGCCCCTCACCGACGATCTTCCCCTCGGCGTCGAGCGCGGTCTGCCCGGCCAGGAAGACGATGCGCTCGCCGGTGGCGACGACGGCGTGCGAGAAGCCGGTGGGCGGGGAGAGTTCGGACGGGTTGACGCGCTCGGCGCTCACTTGGCCTCCTGATCGAGTCCACGACTGGTACGGCCTGTTCGACGGCCCCGGCCCGTCGGCCCGTCCCGCGCCGGTCGACCGCTTGCGTCCACTTGCGTCGACTTGCATCCGCTCGGCGTACAACTCCCGGGCGATGATGTCACGTTGGACTTCACTCGCCCCCTCGTAGATGCGTGGTGCGCGAACCTCGCGGTAGAGGTGTTCGAGCAGATGGCCGCGGCGCAGCGCCCGTGCGCCGTGGAGCTGGACGGCGGCGTCGACGACGTACTGCGCTGTCTCCGTGGCGAGCAGCTTGGCCATCGCGACCCGTTTGCGGACGTCCGGTTCCCCGGCGTCGTACGCCGTCGCCGCGGCGTGGACCATCAGACGGGCGGCTTCCGTGCGCAGGGACATCTCGGCGACCTGGTGGGCGACCGCCTGAAGGTCCATCAGCTTGCCGCCGAACGCGTCCCGTCGGGCGGTGTGGGCGAGGGCGGCGTCGAGGGCGGCGCAGGCCATCCCGACGGCGAAGGCGCCGACGCTGGCGCGGAACAGGTCGAGGGTGCCCATGGCCACCCGGAAGCCGCGGTCCGGCTCGCCGAGGACGTCGTCCGCGGTGACGGGGACGGCGTCGAAGCGGAGAGCGCCGATGGGGTGCGGGGAGAGCATGTCGAGTGCGGAGCCGGTGAGGCCCGGGCGGTCGGCGGGAACAAGGAAAGCGGTTACACCACGGGCTCCGGCTCCCGGTGTCGTCCGGGCGAAAACGGTGTAGAAATCGGCTTCTGGAGCGTTGGAGATCCAGCATTTCTCACCGGTGAGGCGCCAGCCTCCGGCCCCGCTCCCGCCCTTCGCCCCGCTCCCGGCCTTCGCTCCGCTCTCTGTACCGCCCCTCGCTCCGCCTGCTCCTGCGTCCCGCTCCGCGGCCAGCGACAGCGCAGCGGCGTCCGAGCCCGCGCCCGGCTCGCTCAGGGCGAACGCGGCCACCGCGGTGCCGTCGGCGACGTGGGGCAGCCAGCGCCGCCGTTGGGCGGGAGTGCCATGGGCATGGACGGGATGCGCGCCCAGTCCCTGCAACGCGAGCGCGGTCTCCGCCTCCGTGCAGGCATGGGCGAGGGATTCACGCATCAGGCAGAGGTCGACGGCGCCGGAGGTGAACAGCCGTGACAGCAGGCCGAGTCGGCCGAGCTCCGCGACGAGCGGGCGGTTGACGCGGCCCGGCTCGCCCTTCTCGGCCAGGGGGCGCAACCGCTCGGCGGCCAGGGTGCGCAGTTCGGCGCACCAGGCGGTCTGTTCCGGTTCGAGTGCGAATGCGGGCATAGCCGGTCCCCTCTCCCACATCGGCTGTCCGGGCTGTTCGGGCTGTTCGGGCTGTTCGGGCGGTCCTGGTTGTCCTGCGTCGTCCGGTCCCACGGCCTTTCCTGATGGCCGGGCACGGCTCCCCTCGACGGTATCGCGTACGGTTGACTGCCGTCACCAACGCGATACGCTCCTTGCACGACCCCTCATGACGAAGCCCTCCCGGGCAGCCCGGCCGGAAGTCCATCCAGGCAAGGGGACGAACGCTGATGAACGTCTCGGCCCATGTCGACACCTTCGCGCGCGACCGCCTTCCGCCGCCCGACCAGTGGCCCGAGCTGTGTTTCGATCTGCCCGAGCTGCACTACCCCGACCGGTTGAACTGCGCCGCCGAACTGCTCGCCCACACGGCGTCGGACCGGGTGGCGTTCCGCACCCCGTCGGGGCCCTGCTGGACGTACGGGGAGTTACGCGCCCGCGTCGACCGGATCGCGCATCTGCTCAGCGGCGATCTCGGAGTGATTCCCGGAAACCGCGTACTGCTGCGCGGCCCCACCACGCCCTGGCTGGCGGCCTGCTGGCTGGCCGTGCTGAAGGCGGGGGCGGTCGCGGTGACCGTGCTGGCTCAGCAACGGCCGTACGAGCTGCGCACCCTGTGCGAGATCGCCCAGGTGGAGCACGCGCTGTGCGACGTCAGGGCCGTGGACGACCTCGCCAGGGCGGAGATACCCGGACTGCGGATCACGACGTACGGCGGGGACTCCCCCGGTGATCTGCTGAACCGGCCTGCGCCGACCGAGCCGTACAGAGCCGTCGAAACCGCTTGCGACGACGTTGCGCTGATCGCGTTCACCTCCGGCACCACCGGACGCCCCAAGGGCTGTCTGCACTTCCACCGGGATGTGCTGGCGATCGCCGACACCTTCTCGCAACACGTGCTGAAACCGCTTCCCGACGATGTCTTCGCCGGCAGCCCGCCGCTCGGCTTCACCTTCGGTCTCGGCGGGCTCGTCGTCTTTCCGCTGCGGGCCGGCGCCAGTGCGCTGCTGCTCGAACAGGCCGGGCCCGGGCAGCTGTTGCCGGCGATCGCCGAACACGGGGTGAGCGTGCTGTTCACCGCCCCCACGGCCTACCGCGCGATGCTGGAGGAACCCGGCGGGCACGATCTGTCGTCGCTGCGGCGCTGTGTCTCGGCCGGTGAGAACCTGCCCGCCGCGACCTGGCGGGCCTGGCACCAGCGGACCGGTCTGCGGCTGATCAACGGCATAGGCGCCACCGAGTTGCTGCACATCTTCATCTCCGCGGCCGACGACGACGTCCGGCCCGGCAGGACCGGCGTCCCGGTGCCGGGCTGGCGGGCGCGCGTACAGGACGCGGGCGGCGCGCCCCTGCCCGACGGCGAGCCCGGACTGCTCGCCGTGCGCGGCCCGGTCGGCTGCCGTTATCTCGCCGATCCGCGGCAACGGCAGTACGTGCGCGACGGCTGGAACGTCACCGGAGACACCTACGTCCGTGAGCCCGACGGCTATTTCCGGTACGTCGCCCGCGCCGACGACATGATCATCTCGGCCGGGTACAACATCGCGGGGCCCGAGGTGGAGGAGGCGCTGCTGCGTCACCCGGACGTGGTCGAGACGGCGGTGGTGGGGCGGCCCGACGAACGCCGGGGCCAGGTGGTCGTCGCGTTCGCCGTGCTGCGCGAGGGCGCCCGGCGCGACACAGAGGCGCTGCGCGCGTTTCTCAAGGAGGAGCTGGCGCCGTACAAGTGTCCGCGCGAGTTCGTCCTGCTGGACGCGCTGCCGCGTACCGCTACCGGAAAACTGCAGAGATTCCGGTTGCGCGCAAGCGGTTGCACCGATGGTGACCAGCAGTGATGCCGAAGACCTAAGATGATCAACGTGTCCGACCAGCCCGCTCCCCGGTCTCTCATCGTCACGCTCTACGGCGCGTACGGACGCTTCGCCTCGGGCCCGGTGCCCGTCGCCGAGCTGATCCGGCTGCTCGCCGCGGTCGGCGTCGACGCGCCCTCCGTGCGTTCCTCGGTGTCCCGGCTGAAACGGCGCGGTCTGCTGTTGCCGGCCCGTACCGCGCAGGGTGCGGCCGGCTACGAGCTCTCGCATGAGGCACGGCAGCTGCTCGACGACGGGGACCGGCGCATCTACGCCACCGCGCCTCCCGCGGACGAGGGCTGGGTCCTGGCAGTGTTCTCCGTGCCGGAGTCGGAGCGGCAGAAGCGGCATGTGCTGCGGTCACGGTTGGCGGGGCTGGGCTTCGGCACGGCCGCCCCCGGGGTGTGGATCGCCCCGGCTCGGCTGCACGAGGAGACACGGCACACGCTTGAGCGGCTGCGCCTGGACGCGTACGTCGATCTCTTCCGCGGCGAGCATCTCGGTTTCGCGCCGACCCTGGAGGCGGTCGGCCGCTGGTGGGACCTGGCGGCCATCGCCAAGGAGCACGAGGCTTTCCTCGACCGTCATGCGCGGGTGCTGGATGCCTGGCGGCATCGGCCGGACACCCCGCCGGAGGAGGCCTACCGCGACTACCTCCTCGCCCTGGACGCCTGGCGCCATCTGCCGTACGTGGACCCGGGCCTGCCCGCGCGGCTGCTGCCGCACGACTGGCCGGGGACGCGTTCGGCGGCCGTGTTCCAGGGGCTGCACGAACGGCTGCGGGACGCGGGGGCGCAGTTCACCGGCGTGTGAGCCCACCCCCGGCCGCCGCTCCGCGCGGACCGCCAGGCGCCCCTGTCGCACCCGTCGCCCCTGTCGCCCCCGTCACGCCTGTCGCCCCATCCCCGACTGCTCGTCAGTTGTTCAGTTGCAGACGGGGTTTGGGGGCGTCCGTGCGTCCGGTGCGCGGCGGGCGGCTGCCGGCCTGGTACGGGTCCGGCCAGGGGGCGCCGGGTCCGGTGTAGCCCTGTTCGGTGGCCGCGTGCAGGGTCCAGTTGGGGTCGTGGAGATGGGGGCGGCCGAGGGCGCAGAGGTCCGTACGTCCTGCGAGGATCAGTGAGTTGACGTCGTCCCAGGAGGAGATCGCGCCGACCGCGATCACCGGGAGGCCCGCCTCGTGCCGGATGCGGTCGGCGAACGGCGTCTGGTAGGAGCGTCCGTACTCGACGCGCTCGTCGGACACCACCTGTCCGGTGGACACGTCGATCGCGTCGACGCCGTGGGCGGCGAAGGCCCGGGCGATCTGGACGGCGTCGTCGGCCGACGTTCCGCCGGGCGCCCAGTCGGTGGCGGAGACGCGGACGGTCATCGGGCGTTCCGCCGGCCATGCCTCGCGGACCGCGTCGAAGACCTCCAGCGGGAAGCGCAGCCGTCGGGCGAGCGAGCCGCCATAGGCGTCGGTGCGGTGGTTGGTGAGCGGGGAGAGGAAGCCGGACAGCAAGTACCCGTGCGCGCAATGCAGTTCGAGCAGGTCGAAGCCGGAGTGGGCGGCCCGCCGGGCAGCGGAGGCGAACTGCTCGCGCAGGTCGGTGAGTTGGGCTCGGGTGAGTTCGCGGGGCGTCTGGCTGTGCTTCTTGTACGGCAGGGGGGAGGCGGCGACGAGCGGCCAGCCGCCGTCGGGCAGCGGTTCGTCCATGCCCTGCCACATCAGCTTCGTCGAGCCCTTGCGGCCGGAGTGGCCGAGCTGGACGCCGACGGCCGTCCCCGGGGCCCGTTCGTGCACGAAGTCGGTGATCCGCCGCCAGCCGTCGCCCTGCCGGCCGGTGTAGAGGCCGGTGCAGCCGGGGGTGATGCGCCCTTGCGGAGAGACGCACACCATCTCGGTCATCACCAGTCCCGCCCCGCCGAGGGCGCGGGCGCCGAGGTGGACGAGGTGGAAGTCGCCGGGGACGCCGTCCACCGCCGAGTACATGTCCATGGGGGAGACGACGACCCGGTTGCGCAGGGTGAGGCCGCGCAGCCGGAACGGGGTGAACATGGGTGGGGTGCCCGGCGGACAGCCGAACTCCCGTTCCACGGCGTCGGTGAAGCGGGAGTCGCGCAGGCGCAGGTTCTCGTGGGTGACCCGGCGGCTGCGGGTGAGGAGGTTGAAGGCGAAGGTGCGGGGCGGCTGGTCGAGGTGGAGGCCGATGTCCTCGAACCACTCCAGGCTGGCCCTGGCCGCGCGTTGGGTGGAGGCGACGACGGGCCTGCGCTCCGTCTCGTAGGCGGTGGACGCGGTGCGCGGGTCGGGCTGTTCGTGCAGACAGGCCGCCAGCGCCAGCGCGTCCTCGACGGCGAGCTTGGTGCCGGAGCCGATGGAGAAGTGGGCGGTGTGGGCGGCGTCGCCCAGCAGGACGATGTTGTCGTGCGACCAGCGCTCGTTGACCACGGTGCGGAAGGTGGTCCAGGTGGAGGCGTTGGATCGGAGGGGGCGTCCGCCGAGGGCGTCCGTGAAGATCTTGGCGCAGCGTTCCACCGATTCCCGCTCGTCGAGTTCGTCGAAACCGGTTGCCCGCCACACCTCCTCGCGCATCTCCACGATCACGGTGGAGGCGTCGGGCGCGTACGGGTAGCCGTGCAGTTGCACCACGCCGTGCTCGGTCTCGGCGATCTCGAAGCGGAAGGCGTCGAGCGCGAAGTCCGCGGCGAGCCAGATGTAGCGGCAGCGGTGGCCGCTCAGCCGGGGCCGGAAGACGTGCGCGTACGCCTCACGGACGGTGCTGTGCACGCCGTCGGCGGCGATGACGAGGTCGTACTGCGCGGACAGCGACGCGGCGTCCGGAGCCCTCGTGCGAAAACGCAGGTCGACTCCGAGGGAGCGGCACCGTGCGTGCAGTATCTGCAGAAGACGCTTTCTGCCGAGGGCGGCGAAGCCGTGCCCGGCCGAGGTGTGACGGGCGCCCCGGTGCACGATGTCGATGTCGTCCCAGCGGACGAAGTGCTGTTGCAGGGCGGTGTAGACCTGCGGGTCGGCGTGTTCGATGCCGCCGAGGGTCTCGTCGGAGAGGACCACTCCGAAGCCGAAGGTGTCGTCGGGGGCGTTGCGTTCCCACAGGGTCACTTCGCGGCCCGGGTCGAGGCGTTTCAGCAACGCCGCCGCGTACAGCCCTCCGGGGCCGCCGCCGACGATCGCGACGCGCAGAGGCACGTCGGCCGCCCTCGTCACCGTCCCCTCCATTCGGGCGGGCGCTTCTGCGTGAACGCCGCGTGGAACTCCGCGTAGTCCTCGCCGTTCATCAGCAGGGCCTGGGTGGCGGCGTCCAGTTCCACCGCGGCCGCCAGCGGCATGTCCAGTTCCGCCGTGAGGAGGGCCTTCGTCTGCGCGTAGGCGAGGGCGGGGCCGTCGGCCAGGCGGCGGGCCAGTGCCCGCGCGGCCTCGTCGGCCCGCCCGTCCTCCGTCAGCAGGCTGATCAGGCCGATCCGCTCGGCCTCGGCGGCGCGGACCGGTTCGCCGAGCATGAGCAGCCGGGTGGCGTGGCCGAGGCCGACGACGCGGGGCAGGAGGTAGGCGGCGCCCATGTCGCCGCCGGAGAGGCCGACGCGGGTGAAGAGGAACGCGAAGCGGGCGCCGGGGTCGGCGACCCGGAAGTCGGCGGCCAGGGCGAGGACCGCGCCGGCGCCCGCCGCCACTCCGTGCACGGCCGCGATCACCGGGAACGGGGCTTCGCGCACGGCGCGCACGACCTGGCCGGTCATCCGGTTGAAGTCGAGGAGCCGGGCGGTGTCCATGCCGAGGGTGGCGCCGATGATCTCGTCGACGTCTCCGCCGGAGCAGAAGCCTCGGCCCTCGCCGGCCAGCACCAGGGCGCGCACGGAACGCTCCCGGGACAGTTCGGCGAGCAGGTCGCGCAGGTCGGCGTAGGCGCCGAAGGTGAGGGCGTTGAGTTTCTCGGGGCGGGCCAGGGTGACGGCGGCGATGCCGTCGGCGAGCTCTACGTGCAGATGGCGCCAGTCGGAGGTGCGGGCGGCGGAGCCGGTGAAGGGACTCATGAGGGCGGCCTCCTCGACGGTCCCTTGAAGTTATCACTCACCTGTGACTGCCGTCATGAGTACGCGATAGAGCGGACGGGAAGAATCGCCGTGTCACCGCACGGCATGCCCCCGTCACACACGTCACCGGTCGTCGATAACGCGGTAACAACGGCATCAGGTGCGCGAGGGCGGGCGTTGTCGCGGGTAAGCCGACCGGCAACGGGGCCGGAGGTCCCGTACGACGCCGCCGAGCGCTTCTGCCGGAGGCCGCCGTACCATTCCTGAAGCCGAAGGCAGGACCGTCCGATGTCGATCGCGGGAACCTGCGCCATGAACGGAATCGCCTTGCACGAACGCCCCTCCGACGCAGCCGCCTCCTGGCGGATCGCGCTGCCGCACTCCGCCGCGGCCGTGCCGGTGGCCCGTGCCCTGGTCCGTACGGCGCTGGCCGAGCTGAAGCACCTCGCGGACAGCGACACCGCTGAGCTGCTCACCGCCGAGCTGGTGGCGAACGCCGTGGAGCACACGTCGGGGGACGCCCCGATAGAGCTGGTGGTGGAGCTGCGGCCGACCGGCTGCCAGATCGAGGTGCACGACCCGGACCCGGCGGCGCCCGGCGACCTCACCCGTCCGTCCGGCGAGGAGCCCGACCCGTGGCAGGAGCACGGGCGCGGGCTGCTGCTGATCCGCGCCCTGAGCTCGTCCTGTGGGCACCGGCCCACCGAGCAGGGCAAGGCGGTGTGGTTCAGCCTGACCGCGGTCCCGCCGCAGCGCGGCCCCCACCCGGCGTGATCCCGCCGCAGCCCGGCCCCCACCCGGCGTGATCCCGCCACGCGTGGTCCCACCCGGGATCCGGCTCGGCGCGCGGCCGGCAGGCACGACCTCCCTGGCAGGCCCCTGCTCTTCAGCCGTCTGCTCTTCAGCCGTCCGCTCTTCAGGCGCCCGCTCTTCAGGCGCCCGCTCTTCAGGCGTCCGCTCGGCAGGCGTCCGCTCCGCAGGCGCGACCCCGGCAGACGGCCTCTCGGCAGTCGCGGGTCCGACAGCCTCGCCGCGGGCAGGCACGCTCTCGCAGGCGTGATCCCGACCGGTGCGAGCTCGGCCGGCCGGGTCACGGACGAGGCGCCGCCGGGATACCGCCGAGGCCCTGCCAGAACACGGCCCAGGCTCTGCCGGAACACGGCCCAGGCGCTGCCGGAACACGTCCGAGGCGCTGCCGGAAGACCGCCGAGGCGCTGCCGGAAGACCGCCGAGGCGCTGCCGGGGAGGGTCAGGCGAGGGTGGCGACCAGGACGGCCTTGATCGTGTGCAGCCGGTTCTCCGCCTCGTCGAAGACGACGGAGTGGGCCGACTCGAACACCTCGTCCGTCACCTCCAGGGAGTCCAGGCCGTGGCTCTCATGGATCTCGCGGCCGACCTTGGTGCCGAGGTCGTGGAAGGCCGGAAGGCAGTGCAGGAACTTGACGTCGGGGTTGCCCGTGGCGCGCAGGACATCCATCGTCACCGCGTAGGGGCCGAGGACGGCGATCCGCTCGTCCCAGACCTCCTTGGGCTCCCCCATGGACACCCATACGTCGGTGGCGACGAAGTCGGCGCCGAGAACGCCCTCGGCGAGCTCCTCGGTGAGGGTGACGCGGGCGCCGCTCGCCTCGGCGAGTTCGCGGGCCCGGTCGACGACCTCCTGGGCGGGCCAGTAGCTCTTCGGGGCGACGATCCGCACGTCCATGCCGAGGAGGGCGCCGGTGACCAGGTAGGAGTTGCCCATGTTGAAGCGGGCGTCGCCGAGGTAGGCGAAGGCGATCTCGTTCAAGGGCTTGGCGCTGTGCTCGGTCATCGTGAGCACGTCGGCGAGCATCTGGGTGGGGTGCCAGTCGTCGGTGAGGCCGTTGTAGACCGGGACGCCCGCGTGGGCGGCGAGTTCCTCGACCTTGTCCTGGCTGTCGCCGCGGTACTCGATGGCGTCGTACATCCGGCCGAGCACGCGCGCGGTGTCCTTCACCGACTCCTTGTGGCCGATCTGCGAGCCGGAGGGGTCGAGGTAGGTGGTCGACGCGCCCTGGTCGGCGGCGGCGACCTCGAACGCGCAGCGGGTGCGCGTCGAGGTCTTCTCGAAGATCAGCGCGATGTTCCTGCCGAGCAGGCGCCGGTCCTCGGCCCCGGCCTTCTTGGCGGCCTTCAGCTCGGCGGCCAGGGCGATCAGACCGCGGAACTCCTCCCCGGTGAAGTCCAGCTCCTTGAGGAAGTGGCGGCCGGCGAGGGCGGTCGGGACTGTCGCCATGGGGGGTCGCTCCAGAGATGCGGTGAAAACGGCCGTGAACGGTTGCTGCAATGACACAGACCCCGGAAGCATATACGACCCTCAGCATTTTTATACAGACGCACGTTCGTCTATACGGCGCTCCGTTCGACCGGGCAGCTCATGCAGCGCGGACCGCCCCGGCCCCGGCCCAGCTCACTGCCCGGGATCTCGATCACTTCGATGCCCTGCTTGCGCAGGTGCGTGTTGGTGGTGACGTTGCGTTCGTAGGCGACGACGACACCGGGTTCGACGGCGAGGACGTTGCAGCCGTCGTCCCACTGCTCGCGCTCGGCCGCGTGGACGTCCTGGGTGGCGGTGAGCACGCGGATCTCGCTGAGGCCGAGGGCTGCGGCGATCGCGCGGTGCATGTGCTCCGGCGGATGGTCGGTGACCTTCAGCTCCTTCTCGCCGACGCCGGGCTCGATGGTGTACGACCGGAGCATGCCGAGCCCGGCGTACTGGGTGAAGACGTCGGCGTCGACCATCGTCATCACGGTGTCGAGGTGCATGAACGCCCGCCGCTTCGGCATGTCGAGGGCCACGATGGTCTCGGCCGAGCCCGCGGCGAACAGCTTGTGCGCCAGCATCTCGACGGCCTGCGGGGTGGTGCGCTCGCTCATGCCGATCAGCACGGCGCCGTTGCCGATGACGAGGACGTCGCCGCCCTCGATGGTGGACGGATAGTCGGCCTGCCCCTCGGACCAGACGCGGAACGTCTCATCGCGGAAGAGCGGATGGTGCCGGTAGATCGCCTCGAAGTGGACCGTCTCGCGCTGCCGGGCCGGCCAGCGCATCGCGTTGATGGCGACGCCGTCGTAGATCCAGGCGGAGGTGTCCCGGGTGAAGAGGTGGTTGGGGAGCGGGTGGAGGAGGAAGTCGTCGAGCTCCATGACGTGGAAGCGCACGGAGGTGGGTTCGGGATGCGCTTGCAGAAACTCCCGCTTGGTCATGCCGCCGACGAGGGCCTCGGTCAGTTCAGGGGCTGGGAGGGTCTCGAAGGCGGAGCGGAGGTGGTCGGTGGCGAGCACCCCGTACTCCTTCTCGTCGAAGACGCGGTCCAGGACGAGCGCTCGGGCCGCCGGGATCTCCAGGGCCTCGGTGAGCAGGTCGCCGAAGAGATGGACGGCGACACCGCGGTCGCGCAGCACGTCGGCGAACCCGTCGTGCTCGGCACGCGCCCGGCGCACCCAGAGCACGTCGTCGAAGAGAAGGGCGTCCTTGTTGCTGGGGGTGAGCCTTTTGAGCTCGAGATCGGGCCGGTGCAGGATGACGCGGCGCAGCCGCCCGGCCTCGGAGTCGACATGGAATCCCATGTCTCCATCCTGACCACAGTGGACCGTCTTCACCCCCCACTCGGCCTTCTCGGACCGTTTCCGCACGAGCTCGCCCCGCCCGCCGTCCCGCCCTTGCCTCGTTCCCTTTTCTCGTCCCCTTGACGACAAGGGGAGGCCTGGCTATCGTTTTCTTATCGTCGCAGTGACGAGAAAAGGGAACGAGGGGGGTCTCTCATGGCCGACATCACCAAGCGCCTGGGCTGGCGCCACCTGCGCGGCGCTCCGACGGCCCATGTGCGCCACCACAGCTCCGGCAAGCTGGCGCACGACGGGCCGGGCCTGAGCTTCTGGTTCCGCTCGCTGAGCGCCGCACTCTCCGAAGTGCCGGTGGACGACCGCGAGTTGGCGATGACGTTCCACGCCCGCACGGTCGACTTCCAGGACGTGACGGTGCAGGCGACGGTGACCTACCGGGTCAGCGACCCCGCCGTCGCCGCCGCCCGCCTCGACTTCTCCATCGACCCGGACACCGGGATCTGGCGCGGCGCGCCCCTGGAGCAGCTCGGCACCCTGCTCACGGAGACGGCACAGCAGCACGCGCTGGACGTCCTCGCGCGCACCTCGCTGTCGTCGGCGCTGGTGGACGGTGTGACGGCGGTACGGGAGCGGGTCGCGGCGGGGCTGGCGGCGGAACCGCGGCTGCCGGCCACCGGCATCGAGATCGTGGCCGTCCGGGTCGTCGCGCTGCGTCCGGAACCCGAGGTGGAGCGGGCGCTGCGCACCCCGGCACGCGAACAGATCCAGCAGGAGGCCGACCGGGCCACCTACGAGCGGCGGGCGGTGGCCGTCGAGCGGGAGCGGACGATCGCCGAGAACGAACTGGCCAGCCAGATCGAACTGGCGCGCCGCGAGGAGCAGTTGGTCGAACAGCGCGGTACGAACACCCGCCGCGAGGCGGAGGAGAACGCGGCGGCGGACAAGGTGCGGGCGGAGGCGGAGGCGACGCGGTCCGTGCGGCTGGCGGAGGCGGAGGCCGCGCGGTCGGTGAAGCTGGCCGAGGCGGAGGCCGAGAGGCAGGTGCGTCTGGCGGACGCCGAGGCACGGCGCACCGAGCGGCTCAGCCAGGCGGAGGCGGCGCGCACGGTCCGGCTCGCCCGGGCCGAGGCGGAGGCGGCGCGCGAGGTCGGCGAGGCGCGGGCCCAGGCGCAGGCGGCCTGGCTGCGGGTGCACGGCGACGTCGAGGTGGCGACCCTGCACGCGCTCACCGGGACGCGGCTCGCGGAGAACCTCCCGCACATCGACAGCGTGACGATCTCGCCGGACGTGCTGACCGGCCTGCTGTCGAGGCTCGGGGCCGGAGAACGGGAATGAGTCTCGCCCCGCGGGCCGTGCTGGTCCACCGCACCACGGAGTACGAGGAGTTGGTGGCCCGGCACGGCACGCACGGGCAGGCCGCCTTCTTCCTCTCCTCGCGGGGCCGGGACATCGAGGAGGTCGCCGAGCGCCACCGTCGCACGAGGCGCGCGCTGGCGGAGGTGACGGCGGCGATTCCGCTGACGTGGCGTCAGAGCCGAGTGGAGCGTGCCGATCTGGACCGGTTTCTGTTCGCGCCGGAGGACGTGGTGGTGGTCGTCGGCCAGGACGGGCTGGTGGCGAACGTCGCCAAGTACCTGGCCGGGCAGCCGGTGGTGGGCATCGACGCGGATCCGGGCCGCAATCCGGGCGTCCTGGTCCGCCATCGGCCGGCGGACGCGCCGACGCTCCTGCCCGGCGCGCTCACGGCCCGCACCGGCACGACCGAGCTGACCATGGTCGAGGCCGTCGCCGACGACACCCAGCGGCTGCTGGCCCTCAACGAGATCTACCTCGGCGCGGCCGGTCACCAGACCGCCCGCTACCGCCTGGGCCTCGACGACGACGGGGGTGCCGTCGAGGCCCAGGCCTCCTCCGGGGTGCTGGTGGGCACGGGAACGGGGGCGACCGGCTGGATCCGGTCGGTGTGGCAGGAGCGGGGCGGCGGCGGAGCGGACGGGGGCCCGCGCCTGCCGGCCCCGACGGAGCAGCGGCTGGTGTGGTTCGTCCGGGAGGCGTGGCCGTCCCCCGCCACCGGCACCTCGCTGGTGGCGGGCGAACTCGCGGCCGGCCACCGGCTGACCCTCACCGTCGAGTCGGAGCGCCTCATCGCCTTCGGCGACGGCATCGAGACCGACGCGGTGGAGCTGACATGGGGTCAGCGGGTGCGCGTCGGGGTGGGCGAGGAGCGGTTGCGGCTGGTGGGGTGAGGACACGCGACGCCCGGTCCGCGCCGACGGCGCGGACCGGGCGGAGGCCTCACAGCCGCGGGTCCACCGGCTCCGACTCCAGAGCGAGCACGCCGAACACCGCCTCGTGGACGCGCCACAGGGGCTCGCCCTCGGTCAGCCGGGCCAGGGCCTCCAGGCCGAGGGCGTACTCGCGGAGCGCCAGCGACCGCTTGTGGGCGAGGAAGCGGCCGCGCAGCCGGGCCAGGTTGTCGGGGCGGGTGTACTCCGGGCCGTAGATGATCCGCAGATACTCACGGCCCCGGCACTTGACGCCCGGCTGGACGAGGCGTCCGTCCTCGCCGCGCACCAGGGCGCCCAGCGGCTTGACCACCATGCCCTCGCCGCCCCGTCCGGTCATCTCCAGCCACCAGTCGACGCCGGCCCGGACCGACTCGGCGTCGCCGGTGTCGACGTACAGCCGCCGGGTGGTCCGGAGCAGGCCCGTGCTGTCGTGTTCCACCAGCCGGTCCAGGAGCGACAGCTGCTCGTCGTGCGGCAGCGCCGCGAGGCTGCGGCCCTGGACGGCGAGGATCTGGAACGGGGCCAGCCGTACGCCGTCCAGGCCGTCGGTCGTCCAGCAGTAGCGGCGGTACGCCTCGGTGAACGCGGCCGCGTCCGAGGCGCGTTCACGCTGGCGGGAGAGCAGCTCGGCGACGTCGACGCCTCTGGCCGCGGCGGACTCCAGGGCGGACAGCGCGCCCGGGAAGACGGCGCCGGACGCGGCGCCCACGGCCGCGTACTGGGAGCGCAGCAGGCCCGACGCCTTCAGCGACCACGGCATCAGTTCGGCGTCCAGCAGCAGCCAGTCGGTGTCCAGTTCCGACCACAGGCCGGCCTCCTCGACCGCCGTGCGCACCCGGCCGAGGATCTCCTCCGTCACCGTCGCGTCGTCGAAGAACGGGCGGCCGGTGCGGGTGTACAGGGAGCCGGTGGGGCCTCCCCCAGTACCGAAACGCTTGCCCGCTGTTTCCGCGTCCCGGCAGACCAGGACCACCGCCCGGGAACCCATGTGCTTCTCCTCGCACACGACCCGTGCGACGCCGTCGCGGGCGTACTGCGCGAACGCCTCCGCCGGGTGCTCCAGGTAGCCGTCCACGTGGCTGGTCGCCGTGGGGGCCATCGTCGGCGGGAGGTACGGCAGCAGACGCGGGTCGATCGCGAAGCGGCTCATCACCTCCAGGGCCGCGGCCGCGTTCTCCTCGCGGACGGCGACACGGTTGTGGCCCTCGTAACGGGTTTCCACGATGCGTCGGCCGTGGTGGACGTCCGCCAGGTCCAGCGGACGGCCGTCGTGTCCGCCGGGCGCCTCGGAGCGCAGCGGCTTCGCCGGCTCGTACCAGACCTGCTCCGCCGGCACGTCGACCAGCTCGCGTTCCGGCCAGCGCAGCGCGGTGAGCTTCCCGCCGAAGACGGCGCCGGTGTCCAGGCAGATCGTGTTGTTCAGCCAGGTCGCCTCCGGGACGGGCGTGTGTCCGTAGACGACCGCCGCGCGCCCGCGGTAGTCCTCCGCCCAGGGGTAGCGCACGGGCAGGCCGAACTCGTCGGTCTCGCCGGTGGTGTCGCCGTAGAGCGCGTGCGAGCGGACGCGGCCGGAGGTGCGGCCGTGGTACTTCTCCGGCAGGCCGGCGTGGCATACGACCAGTCTGCCGCCGTCGAGGACGTAGTGGCTGACCAGTCCGTCGATGAACGTGCGCACCTCGGCGCGGAACTCGTCGCTCTCCTCCTCCATCTGCTCGATGGTCTCGGCGAGCCCGTGGCTGTGCTGGACGTTGCGGCCCTTGAGGTACCGGCCGTACTTGTTCTCGTGGTTGCCGGGCACGCACAGGGCGTCGCCGGACGCGACCATCGACATCACGCGGCGCAGCACCCCCGGGCTGTCCGGGCCCCGGTCGACCAGGTCGCCGACGAAGACGGCCCGGCGGCCTTCGGGGTGGACGCCGTCCGCATATCCCAGCTTGCCCAGCAGCGACTCCAGTTCGGAGGAGCAGCCGTGGATGTCGCCGATGACGTCGAAGGGACCGGTGAGGTGGGTCAGGTCGTTGTAGCGCTTCTCGGTGACGACCGTGGCGTTCTCGACGTCCTCGACGCCGCGCAGGACGTGCACCTTGCGGAAGCCCTCGCGCTCCAGGTGGCGCAGCGAGCGCCGCAGTTCGCGGATGTGGCGCTGGATGACCCGACGGGGCATGTCGGCGCGGTCGGTGCGCGCCGCGTTGCGTTCGGCGCACACCTCCTCCGGGACGTCCAGGACGATGGCGATGGGCAGCACGTCGTGCTGCCTGGCGAGGTCGATCAGTTGACGGCGGGCGTCCGGCTGCACGCTGGTGGCGTCGACCACCGTGCGGCGGCCGGCCGCGAGACGCTTGCCGGCGATGTAGTGCAGGACGTCGAAGGCGTCCCGGGTCGCGCTCTGGTCGTTCTCGTCGTCGGAGACCAGGCCCCGGCAGAAGTCGGAGGAGATGACCTCGGTGGGCCTGAAGTGGCGACGCGCGAAGGTGGACTTGCCGGACCCGGACGCGCCGACGAGCACGACGAGGGAGAGGTCGGTGACGGGCAGGACGCGGGCCGGCGTGGCGGATGCCGTCGTGGATGCCTGAGTGTCGCTCATGCCGCCTTCGCCTCCTTCTCGTTCTTCTCGCTCTTCTCGCTCTTCTCGCTCTTCTCGTTCTTCTTGTTCTTCTCGTTCTTCTCGGGGACGTTCCCGGCGTTCTCGTTTCCGGCGTTCCCGTTTCCGGCGTTCTCCGGCCGGGTGTTCTTGTTCTGGGCGCCGCTCGCGTGCATCTCGAAGACGGCCATCTGGGTGGGCGGGCCGACCTCGGGGTCTTCCGGGCCGACGGGCACGAACTCGACGTCGTAGCCGAGCCGTTCGGCGATCGAGGCGGCCCAGGCGCGGAACTCCCGGCGGGTCCACTCGAAGCGGTGGTCCCCGTGCCGGACGTGGCCGGCCGGGAGGCTCTCCCAGCGGACGTTGTACTCGACGTTCGGGGTGGTCACCAGGACCGTGCGCGGGCGGGCCGAGCCGAACACCGCGTACTCCAGCGCGGGCAGCCGGGGCAGGTCGAGGTGTTCGATCACCTCGCTGAGCACGGCCGCGTCGTAGCCCTTGAGACGGGTGTCGGTGTACGCCAGCGAGCCCTGCAGGAGCCGGACGCGGGAGGCCTGCCGCTCCCCCATGCGGTCCAGCTTCAGCCGGCGCGAGGCGATGGTGAGCGCGCGCATCGACACGTCGACGCCGACGATCTCGGTGAACCGCGGGTTCTTCAGCAGGGTCTGCACCAACTGGCCCTGGCCGCAGCCGAGGTCGAGGACGCGGGCGGCTCCGGCCCGGGTCAGCGCGGCGACGACGGCGTCGCGGCGCTGCTCGGCCAGCGGCGCCGGCTTCTCCTGCGTCTCGTGCTCCGGTTTCCCGGCTTCCGCCTCGACCGCCTCGCCGGCCTCGACCGCCTCGACCGCGTTGTCGATGTCCTCGACCTCGCTGTCGTCGGCCTCGGCGAGCCGGACCAGTTCCAGCCGCTCCATCGCCTGCCGGGTCAGCGACCAGCGGCGGGACAGGAAACGGCTTGTGATCAGTTTCTGCTCGGGGTGGTCGGGCAGCCAGCCCGCGCCGGCGCGCAGCAGCTTGTCGACCTCGTCGGCCGACACCCAGTAGTGCTTGGCGTCGTCGAGGACCGGCAGCAGGACGTACAGATGACGCAGGGCCTCGGCGACGGTGAGCGTCTCCGACCGCAAGGTCAGGCTCACGTACCGCGAGTCGCCCCACTGCGGGAACCGCGCGTCGAGGGACACCGGTTCGGCGCTCACCCGCCAGCCGAGCGGTTCGAAGAGGGCGTGGACGAGACCGGGGCCGCCACGGGCGGGCAGTGCGGGTATCTCGACGCGCAACGGGCGTGCCTGCGCCGGGAGTTCGGGCTTCGCGGCACACACGCCACGCATCGCGCTGGAGAACACTGCGCTCAACGCGACGGCGAGCAGCGAGGAGGCCGCGTAGGGGCGGTCGTTGACGTACTGGGCGAGGGCGGCGTCGGGCGCGCCGCCGCGGCCCTTGCCCTTGCCGCGCCGGACCAGCGCCACGGCGTCCACCTCCAGCAGCAGCGCCGCCGTGCAGCGCTCGGCATCGGCCTCGGGATAGAGGACGTGAGCCGTGCCGTAGGAGGTGGAGAACGCCTGCGCGTTGTCGGGATGCTTGTGCAGCAGGAAGCCCAGGTCGGTCGCGGGGCGTTCGGGGGTGCCTGTGGTGCCGATGGTCAGGAACACGATGGGTGCCTTGGGGAGGTGGGATGGGGTCGGGAGCGCCGACAACGCGCTCGCACGCCTGCACAACGTACCGAGAACAGTTCGGCGGCACCCGGGAATTTCGGCGCGGGGAGACCCGTCCGACCTGGTCAGATGCAGAATTGGGGTGCCGCCGGACGTCGGACGGACCCCACGGACCGCGGCGCCGGGCAGGTGGGCGAGATGGCTCCGTCAGGGGGCGCCGGCGCCGTGCGCCCCCTGCTGCTGCGCCGCCGCGCGCCAGGCGCTGACGCCGAGCCTTCCGGTGGTCCCCAGATCGAGGTGCGGGGTGATCAGGACGGGGGCGGCGCCCGGCGTGGCGCGCACCCTGACGTACGGGATGTCGACGGCCGTGCCGAAGCCCGTGGTGTTGCGCCACATCAGGCCGGCGCTCGCACGCTCGCCGGGCCTGAGGGTCAGGGTCCGGGGCGCGTCGTCGAACCCGGTGACGGTGGCGATGCCCCCGCTGCCGCGGAGGATCCTGACGCCGTCGACCGGCTGCCGGTCCTCGTCCAGCAGGGTCACCTGCGGGTACCCCCTGACGGTGCGGTCCCGTTCGCCGCAGTTCTCCAGGGTCAGTCCCACGACGCGCAGTCCCATCGCGGCGTCGCCGTCGTCGGCCGTGACGCGGATCCCGGAGGGCGGGCAGACGCCCGGCGCGGCCGGCGCCTCGGCCACGGGGACCGCGGTCACCTCGGCGACTTTCACCCCCGTCACCGACGGCGCTCCCGGCGGAAGCGACCCCGCCCGTACGGTTCCGCGTGTCGTCCGACCCGGCCCGACCGGGCCCACGGTGACCTTCTGGTGGGTCACGGCCCCGCCCCCGCTCGCCGTGAAGTCGAAGATGACCGTGTAAGTCAGCTCCTCGGCACCCGAGTTGGTGACCTCGTAGGCCGCCGAGACACCGGAGGCAGCGGGGGAGGCGGACGGGATGGTCACCGAGGTGATCCGCACCCCGTCCACCGCGGGCCCGGAGACCGCGGTCTGCGGCGTCGCACCGCCGGCGCCGACACCAGCGTCATGGGCGCCGGGACGTTCCGATCCGCACGCCGTGAGCAGCAGCGCGGCGGCGAGGGCCGGGAGGAGGGGGGCGGTTCTGCGCATCCGGCCACCTCATCAGGAACCCGCTCGCACGACTGTGGCGGAAGCCATACGTCCGGTCACAGCCGTGTCACAGCCGGCCGTCGAACGGGCCCCTGACGGAGACCGCGCCCGCGTCCGCCGTCCTACGACAGCTGCGCCTGCACCTGGGCCGAGATGAGCTCCAGATGGTCCAGGTCGTGCAGGTCGAGGACCTGGAGGTAGAGCCGTTCCGCGCCGGCCTCGGCATAGCGGCCGATCTTGTCGACGACCTCGGCCGGGGAGCCCGCCAGCCCGTTGGCCCGCAGCTCGTCGACCTCGCGGCCGATCGCGGCCGCGCGCCGGGCGAGTTCCTGGTCGTCCTTGCCGACGCAGACGACGAGAGCGGTGGAGAAGGTGATCGCGTCGGCCTCGCGGCCGATCTCCGCCGCCGCGTCCCGTACCCGGGCGAACTGGCGTGCGCTGTCCTCGACGGAGCCGAACGGCATGTTGAACTCGTCGGCGAACCGGGCGGCCAGCCGCGGCGTGCGGGTCGCGCCCGTGCCGCCGATCAGCACCGGGATCTTCGCCTGTGCGGGCTTGGGCAGGGCGGGCGAGCCGGCGAGCTCGTAGTACGAGCCGCGGAAGTCGAAGGTCTCGCCGGGCTCGGTGGCCCACAGGCCGGTGACGATCGCCAGCTGCTCCTCCAGGCGGCCGATCTTCTCCTTCGGAAAGGGGATGCCGTACGCCTTGTGCTCCTCCTCGTACCAGCCCGCGCCCAGGCCCAGTTCGACGCGTCCGCCGGACATCTGGTCCACCTGCGCGACCTGGATGGCGAGGACGCCGGGGAGCCGGAAGGTGCCGGCGGTCATCAGCGTGCCGAGGCGGATGCGCTTGGTCTCGCGGGCGAGGCCGGCGAGCGTGATCCAGGCGTCCGTGGGGCCCGGAAGGCCGCTGACGTCCCCCATCTTCAGATAGTGGTCGGACCGGAAAAAGGCGTCAAAACCGAGGTCCTCGGTGGCCTTCGCCACGGTGAGGAGGGTGTCGTAGGTCGCCCCCTGCTGGGGCTCGGTGAAGATACGAAGGTCCATCCCTCCATCCTGCACGCCGGCCCTTCTGCCGATCCCACCGGTCCCCCGCCCCCGCGTGTCCCCCGGCGGGTGAAAAGCGCCCCTGCCGCGCGTGCGGGTTGTCTGGGCCGGTGACCCGCCTCCGCGGTGATCGTCGGCCGGGGCGGAGCCGGCGTTCCCGGCGTTCGTTCCGGGCCGGCCGGTGCCGGGACGTCACCGTATCGGCACTCGTCACGGGGCCGGGGGCCGAGAAGCCGTCATGCGATGTCGCGGCGGACGGCGGGCCGACCGGGCACAGCGCCCGACCGGGCACAGCGCCCGACCGGGCACGGCGGGCCGAGCGGGCACAGCGGTCACAGCGGTCACAGCGGGCCGAGCGCCCCGCTCATCTCTCCGGCAACGCCCCCTCCCTCTCCTCCCGTTCCTCTCTCGCCGCCAGCTTGCGCAGCATCTCCAGGACCCGGTCCCTGGACTCGTCCGCCGCGTCGATGGCCTCCACGCACTGCCAGTAGGTGCCCTGGTCGTCCACCGAGCTCGCCAGGCCGACCAGGGCGATGCCCACCTCGCCGAGCAGGCCGCCCAGGTCGAGCAGAGCCCGGCGGGCGTCGTCCAGGTCGGTGAGCCGGGCGGCCAGCAGGTCCCCCGGGTCGAGGTCCGGCGGGCCCAGGACCCCGCATCCTCTGCCCGCCAGTTCCGTCAGTCCCAGCGCCTCGCCCCGCAGTTCGGGCGGGCCCGAGACGGCCAGGCGGCTGCCGATCGCCTGAGCCAGGGCCTGCGCCTGCCAGGCCTCCGTGAGAATCTCCGCGCGCCCGCCACTGCCGGCGAGCGCGCTCCTGCTCGTCAGGATGAGCCGCACCGCGTCCATGCGCCGCCCCCGTCTGCCCCGGCGTGCTGCCGGCACGCCACCCGAACATGACTGTTCACTACCCAGAGTGAGGGCGTGCGGGGCGAAAAGCCAGAGGTGGACCGAAATCTGTGGACAACAAATCGATTTCGGTCCGCTCTTCGACTGCGGAGAGTGAAAACGGATCGAGTGGCTCCCCTCTCGGCCGCCCCGGCCGGGACTGCTAGACGATCAAGTCCGATGTCTTCAGTGATCGAATGCGACCAGCGACCGTATGATCGGCGCGCCGGTCTTGTGGTTGCGCCAGATCACGGCGGCCATTGCGAGGATGCGCTGGGCGACGCGGACGGCGACGCCCTCGAAGGTGCGGCCGCCGTGCTGCTCCAGGTCCAACTGGCCCTTCAACGTGTCGTTCACCGACTCGATCAGCTGCCGCACCGACTTGAGCAGTCCCTCGCCCTTGCGCTTCCTCTCCCGCTTGAACGACGGGCGCAACAGGGTGATGCCGCGCGGGGCGAGGTCGTTCTCGAACTCCTTGGAGGCGAAGCCCTTGTCGGAGATGAGCAACAGCCGCGGCCGGTCGGCCACGAGGCCGGCATCGATGTCGAGCATGGCCTGGAGCACCTCGCGCTCGTCGAGTTTCGGGTTGGCCAGGGCCCACAGGATCGGCATCCCGGTCGGCGTGCAGACCAGGTACAGGCGCAGGCCCCAGAAGAACCGCGAGTGGGAGGCGCAGTATCCGTATCCGGCCCACCCGGCAAGGTCCGACCGCTTCACCGTCGGCCGCGACATGCCGCACGGCACCGGCGTGGAGTCGACGATCCAGTGATTGTCGAACCAGAAGTCCGTGTCCGCAGCCAGCATCCGTATCGCCTTCTTGACCAGCGGCAACGCCGCCTTGAGGCGCTTGTTGTACCCGGACTGCTGCGGCAGATACGGAAACATCGAGGACATGTGCGAGTTCGCGTAGCGCAGCCAGCGCGTCTCGGAACCGAAGCCCAGCAGAGCCTGAGCGACCGCGAGCGTGACCAGCTCCGCATCAGTCAACTGCGGTGGCCTGCCCATCCATCGGCCTGTCGCCAGTTCGTCGTCGATCTTCACGTACAGTGCGGTCAGCAGGGTGTCCAGGTTGTTCGTCACACAACGATCTTGGTCACCCTCTTCACGTTCCTGGACACTCCGGTCCCGCCCGTCGGCGGGCGGCGCGATTGCTGGAGGAACATGCTCCAGGCCGCCGACCTGACCAACGCATAGGCACGTTGTCAGCCGAGGTCAGAGGCCCGGCCGGGGAAGAAGTCGGCGCTTTGGACGTACTCCATCGCCTTGGTGAACTCCGGGTCGCCGAGGCGGCGTTCCATCTCCTGCGGACTCAGATCCTCCACGCGGGTCTGGATCCAGTACAGGTTGCCCAGCGGATCACGCACCCGCCCGACCCGGTCACCGAAGAACAGATGGGTGACCTCGGTGACCGAGGTGCCGCCAGCCGCAACGGCCTGACGGTGCACGGCGTCGGCGTCCTCGACGTAGAGGCGGAGGAAGCCGGGGGTCGGCGGCCACTCCGGCCGCGCGTCGAACAACATCACCACCGAGTCGCCGATTCGTACCTCCGCATGCTCGACGCTTCCGTCCTCACCGGTGAGACAAGCGAGCTCCTCCGCGTCGAAGGCCCTCTTCATGTAGGCGATGAGCTGCACCGTGTCGCGAGAGATGATCCACGGCGTCACGGTGGTGTAGCCCTGGGGAACCGGCTTGACGGACATCTGACTGCCTCCTGGAGCGCGAACCACAACTTGGTGAAGACGCTAACCCCGATATAGGTCAGTTTCTGTCCTATGCGGGCGCCAATGGCATCGTGACCAAGGCGCGCTGAGGCGGAACCCTGCGAGACGGGTCAGCCAGACATAGGACTTGATCGTCTA
>NZ_BEWA01000007.1 GCF_003112535.1 Streptomyces rishiriensis
GTGCCGACCGGCGACGACTACTAACGACAGTCGTACTGAGCGACAACCCAGGTCACCCGATGGGATCTGCGTGCCCAAGCCCGGAGCTCTCACCTAGCAACGAGATCTTGGGCACCAGCGGAGGCGATATGTCGCGGTTCTGAGTGGACAGTTGGAGTGCGCCTGGTCTCCTGCGGCCATCCTCTGGCTAAGACGCGTCGGACAGGGTGCCTCAGTGTCCTGAAGATGCAGGTCAAGCCCTGTTTAGACGCACGAATTCGGCTGGTTTCAAGACCGTCGTGGCAGCGATTCCGCCGTACGCTCGAACCCACTGCCTCCGTGCGATGGTAGTGAGCAGGGCCCCTGACCTGTCATTCCGGCCGGGGCCGCTCTTGTGTTCGGTTCAGCGTAACTGACCGTGACTCCCCCGTTCGAAGGGCACGGAGCGCGATCCCTGGGTGGCTACAAAGGGCCGGTTGCAGGCTCGGCGGCTTCTGCGCTCGGCTGGGAGGGGATGCGGGCCACGGCGCCCCGGCGGTTCTCGATGAGGTTCCCCAGTTCCTTCGGGGTCGGCCAGGGGGCGCGGCGGTGGATCATGCGGTGGCAGTTCGCGCAGATGAGTGCGAGGTCGCTGAGCTTGGTCCGGCCTTCGCCAGCCTCGTGCAGGGGCACGACGTGGTGGCACTCGATGTAGCCGCTGCCGCGGTCACCGTAGACTTCCTCGAAGTCGAATCCGCACGCCTCGCAGGCTAGCGCTCCGCCTTGCTTGAGAACCGCGGCGATTTTCTTCTTCCGCAGGTCCTTGTTCCGCTCTCGGCGCTTGTGCCGGCTCATCAGCAGCCGACCTTCGGGCGCGCTGTAGTCCAGGTTCTCGTCATCGTCTAGGGGCAGCGTCTGGAGGTCGCCCGCGGTGATGCCGTGCCGGACCAGCTGAGCGACCTCGGCCATCTCGGCCGGCCGGGCCAGGAACTCATGCAACACCTCGGCGTCGAGGGCGCCACCGTTGGTGGGCTTGCCTGGGTAGTCCGGGTGGCGCGTGGCGATGTCGAACGTCTTGCGGGCCACCCCGTTGGGGTTGCGGAACTTTTCGTTGCGGTCGGTCTCAGCGTGGATCGGCATGAGCTGCAGGAGGCCGGACAGCTCGATGACGCGACGATCGCTGGCGTTCAGTCCTTTCCACCCGTTGGCCATCACAAGGTGGCAAGCCATGATGATCTCATCGCGGGCCCAGTCGGGGTTCTTGACAGCCTTGATCTCGAACCCAGCCCGCTTGAGCCAGGCCGCGGCGTGGTCCTTCCCGCCGCTGAACTCCTTTGGGAGGAGTGCGCGACCGTGGTCCCACTTGTGGGCCACCCCGGCAACGGCCTTCGAGTCGTACTCTCGCCCCTCGTGCAGGAGGTTGTACGAGCGAGCCTCGCTGAAGCCGTACCGCGCCAGGAACTTGGACCGACCTAGCTGGTCGTACTCGGCGATGGTCTTGAGCACAGCAGCCCGTGTGATCGCACCTCTACGCATGATGGAAGCGTAGGCGTGACTAGTGACAACCGTGGGGTGTACCAAAGGCTGGTATCGCTTGATCTCATCGTTCTGAGAGCGTCCGCACTCTGGCGGCAAGTTACTGAAGGCCTCGTCAGTACGGGAAGGTGACGTTATCACTGCAGGTACCCGCCAGCCGTGGCACAGCGGTGGGGCCTGGTTGGCGGCTGCTTCTAGGGTTCTGCCTCGGTGAACTTGGCTGTCTTTGGCCAGGGGAGCAGGGCTCCGCGCGTCTGCTCGTCGACGTGATCGGCCCTGAGGTGACTTTCTGTCAGTACGTGGTGATAGACCTATCAACCACAGTTGCATGCAGCACCGTTGGCTACAACGGGACCAGAACAAGGGGGAGACTCAGCATGACCGTCTTCGCGCAGCCAGCGAGTCTGAAGCGGCCGGCCGTTCGGGAACACTACGAGGACACCATCCTGCAACCAGTCGATCTGGCGAGCCACGCCGATCTGTTTGATCCCATGGTCTTGCAAACGCTGAGTGATCTCTTCCCCGCTGGTGAGGCGCAATTGTGGGGGGTCACGCCGGGCATCGGCGGGGCCAATCTGCCTCAGATTCGCAAGATGCAGGCTGGAGACGTCGTCTTCTTCTCTGGCAACAAGCGCCTGTACCTCGTCGGCACAGTCGCTCTAGCGTGGCATAACCCTGCTCTTGCTCAGCGCTTGTGGGGCGTTGATGACCGGACGGAGCAGACGTGGGAGTACATGTACGCCCTCACCAGCGTACGGGGCATCAACTTCCCGATGGAGGAGATTCGCTCCCTACTGAGCTGGAAGCCCAACCGCAACATCCAAGGCTTCGTTGCACTAGGCGAGACGGACGCGGCAATCCTCACGGACCTGGTGGGATACGAGGACGGCATCCATGGAATGCCGCCCCAGAGCCCCGGGGAGCCCGCGACACCTCCTCTCGGCCCCTCGGATGCGGTCGCGGAGGCTCAACGCCGGGCAGAGCAAGGGCGCCTCAAGAAGACCCTTCTCCCTGGGGCAGAGGGCGAGTGCGCTCTCTGCGGACGTACGCTTCCACGAGCCTTCCTTGTTGCTGCACATATTAAGAAGCGCGCCGCGTGCAGCGAGGAGGAGCGATGGGACCTGAACAACGTGGCCATGCTCGCGTGCCTACTCGGCTGCGACAGCCTTTTCGAACACGGCTTCGTCGCCGTCGAGGAGGGGGGACAACTCATGGCTAGCCCTGTCGCAGCGTCCGCTCCGGCCGTAGCCAAGTACATAGACGAACACCTCACGGGCCGCTCTATTGACTGGTGGTCGCCAGAACGTGAGCAGTACTACGCGTGGCACCGATCGCACACGTTCCAGCTCGGAGCCCTAACTCCAAGGCAAGTCAACGACTGACCATTGCATCGCGTATCAGACGGATGGCGACGGCCGCATGGCCCTAACCACGGCCGATATGTCGGGGAGTGAGGTCTGAGCACCCACCTTAAACAACGAGAGCCCAGAGGGAAAGCGCTCGGCTTCCCCGGAGGCTGCGGCTAGTAAGACATCTTCGCAGGAATAACGCCCCTGACCCCGCCGCGCGGGTCTGGAGTGTCACCCCGCCTCCGTGGAATCAGATGAATGTGAGCATGCTCGACTGTTTGTCCAGCAGTCACCCCACAATTGACGCCAACATTGAAACCAGTGATGTTGGAATCGGCCTCCAGGAGAGTCACCCGAAGATCGCGCAGAGCTCTAACGCTGTCACTCTGCTCGGCATCGTTGAGTTCGAAGTAGTCCGCCAGGTGCCTTTTGGGTACAACCAGAAAGTGGCCCTCGGATACAGGGTACGCGTCCAGGAAAGCCACCATCGTGCCGAAATCACGGACGTCCCTTGCGCCACTACGGACTATGCGGCAAAAGGTACATGGGGTGTCCGCGGTGCCAGTGCGTTGACTGCTCATAGCCACTGAGGTAGTCATTCCCCGCTCTCTTTCTTGAGCTTCGCTGCCAGGAGGTTGTAGCCTCCCAGGACGTCGGCTTCGAACTGCTTAGGGAAATACTCATAAGACGAGTTGCGTACGATGCTCTGGCCGGCGAAGGCGCGAGACAACATGCTGTAATGACCGAGAAACTTGGAGAAGCTGTCAGGGATCGGGATCAGGCAGAGGCCGGACTTTTCCTCGAGGATATTTGCAATTTTCTTGTCAATGGCCAGAATTTGATCAACGATTGCCTTATCGTCAACATCCCCTCTGATCTCATTCACATGATCAAGGATGTGCCAAGCCTCGGGTCTGCCTTCCTTCAGCTGAGCAGACAGCACTTTGTTCTGGTCTAGGAGGAGCTTCACAGGGCCATAAAGTTCATTGAGTCGCTTAAGGTTTAGCTCCCGCCGGTAGGCGTTTCGTTCTCTCTTGTGCGTCAAGGCATTAGTCACCAGGCTCACGATCCCGGCAGTGACGAAAGCGATGACGGCGCTGATGATGGTTGCGGTTGGTGCTGAGACTCCCTCGGAGGGTGAAGGCGTACCACCGGTCGTAGCAAGGATGGCGATCATGTCCTCAAACTAACGCCACGGACTGACAGTGCCACCCCACGCGGGGGACGCATTGCTCCCTAACTAGAGGTACCCACTCCGAAACGCTTCGTATCCGGCAGTCTGGAGACCCAGCTCCCGCTTGTGCCACGCCCACGCTCAGGCCTCTGCTTGTACCGTTCGCGGTGAGACTGCCGTTCGACGGGCGCCGTTGTTACCGAGAGGGCTCGATCGGCTCTGCCGGAGGGCTGGAGACACGGGCTGTGCAGCTGAAGCAAAACCGCACTGGGACGGACTCGCTGGCGAGACGGACGCCAGGGACCATGGTCTGCGCCTCGCACTCTGGACAGCGTTCAGGGTGGCCTTTGTCCCTCGTATAAAGCTCCATGATCCATGGAGTGAGGGCGACCCAGGTGTGGCCGCAGAAGTGGCACTGGACAGTTTCTCCATCGGTGACCAGGGCCATCTCGTGGCACTGATCGCACTCCGTGGTGCGGCTCTCGAGGCCTTTCAGTTCCCCGCGTAGCCGTCGTCTGCGTTGAGTGATGAAAGTATGGACTCCGTCCAGCCCGTTACGGACCTGGACCATGTCCGCGCCGATGCTGTTCCGCTCTTCCTGGTCGAAGTCTGGGAGGAGGGCGTCGTCGAGGAAGCGGACGAGGAAGTCGAGAACCCGGCCGGCGCGGGCCTCGAGAGCGCGGGCGTTGTGGGTCAGGCCGTAGTGCTGCAAGGCGTTGCGGTCGCGGCCGAGGTCCTTGAGGGCATCCAGCTCCTTGTTGGTGATGTGGACGCCGGCGATGTTGCGCAGTCGGGTGACAGCTTCGTTGATGGTGCAGCTCTTGAAGTCGCCGGAGCGGAAGGCCCGGTCCGTGGCCTCGCTGGGGCTGTCGAAGACCAGGCTCCAGTGCTCACGCACGAGTCGGGCTTTAAGTAGCACCTCGGTGGCGGCCTGCAGGTGGAGCACCGCGTACTTGATCTCCCGAGGGCCGACCTCACTCCTGGTGAGGTGGTCGACGACGCTGACGAGGTAGTCGATTCCGTTGCGGACGGGTGGGAAGTCGAGCTGGTGGGACTCCGGTGCCCCGGCGGGGGCCGTAGAAGCTTCCAAGTCGGGTGGCATGTTTAGACCTTCCCCCATTCATCCCCCGGCAGGATCCTCTTTATGAGAGAGCGCAGGTGATAGGGGTGTGGGGAACCCGCTGGACTGCCGCCTTCGCCTCGGGGTCCTCGTACTTGCGCACGAGCGGGGTCTGCCAAGGTAACGAAGCTGGGCCGTCTGTGGGCCGTCCCAAGGGGGCCTACAACGACCACCGACGACAGACAACAACAGCACCATTGCTGGTCAGGAAGGCAGTGCATCTAATCCACCGAGGTAGCCGAGCCAGAACGTCACTTCTTCGACGTGTGACCGGGCCGGGCCCGCGGGCCCGCAGCGACGCCCCCGTCTCCTGTTCGTCAGGAGGCGGGGGCGTCGTCGTAGGGCGGCGTTCCGGGACCAGGGCATTCCTTTGCTCTCCACTGGGGCTATCCGGATCCGTCCATGGCGGGCCCGGGTGCACACTGGCATGGGGGCGAGTGCCTGACTGCGGGGTGGTGCAGATGCGGAGCCGTTTCCGGAGCGACCGGGGACTGACCGTGCGGATGACGGTCACCTTGTTCCTGCTCGGACTGCTGTACGTGGCGTTCGTCGTCGCGCTGATCGTGTTGCTGAAGTCCTGGTTGCTGGTCGTGGCGCTGATCGGCGCCCTGTTCGTGGCGCAGTTCTGGTTCTCCGACCGGATCGCCCTGTTCGCGATGCGCGGCCGGGTCGTGGAGCGGGAGGAGTATCCCGAGCTGCACGCCGTCGTGGACCGGCTGTGCGCCCTGTCGGACATGCCCAAGCCGGTCGTCGCCGTCTCGACCATGGACATGCCCAACGCGTTCGCCACCGGGCGCAACCCCCAGAACGCCGTGGTGTGCGTGACGACGGGGCTGCTGCGCCGGCTGGAGCCGGCCGAGCTGGAGGGCGTGCTCGCGCACGAGCTGTCGCACGTGGCGCACAAGGACGTGGCCGTGATCACCGTCGCCTCGTTCCTGGGCGTGATCGCGGGGCTGATCGTGCGGTTCGCGTTCTACTCGCAGGTGTTCGGCGGCGGCCGCCGGGACCAGAACACCGCCGCCGTCTTCGCCGCCGTGATGGGAGTGTCGGCCGCCGTGTACGCGCTCAGCTTCCTGCTGATCAGGGCCCTGTCGCGGTACCGGGAGCTGGCCGCCGACCGCGCCGCCGCACTGCTGACCGGACGTCCCTCGGCGCTGGCGTCCGCGCTGGCGAAGGTGTCCGGCGACATCGCCCGCATCCCGACCGAGGACCTGCGCACCGCGCAGGCCTTCAACGCGTTCTACTTCACGCCGGCCACCGGCAGGGAGCCCGGCATCGAGCGCTTCTTCTCGACCCACCCGAGCCTGGAACAGCGCCTCGACCAGCTGGGGCGGATCTCCGCCGAGCTGGGCGAGGCCGCCACGCCCGGGAAGGCCGGCTGAACGGGATGGGGCTGCTGGACATCCTCCTCGGCCGGACGAAGCCGGTCGTCCCGGACCTCGATCAGCTCTTCGCGCTGCCTTCGGCGGCGGTGACGCTGGAGGCGGCGGCCGGGTTCACCCCGACCGGGCAGGGCGCCGTGTGTTTCGCCACCGTCGAGGGCTCGGCGTTCGAGCAGACGCACCGCGAGGTCCAGGCGCTCCTCGACGCCGACACCGAGCGCACCGGCCCTCCGGTACGGCTCGTGCGGGACGGCTACGGCTACTCCTGGCTCGTCTCGCACCGCGCGCCCGACGAGCTGTCGGCGCTGGTCAACGACCTGCACGCGGTGAACAGCGCCATGGAGGTCAACGGTTTTGGGCCGCAGCTGCTGTGCTCCCTGGCCGGGTTCGAGGAAGGGGCCGCAGGCAGTGCCGGAGACGAGGCGGAAGGCGGCTCCGCCGGGCGGCGCCTGGGGCTCGTGTATCTGTACAAGCGCGGTTCGTTCTACCCGTTCGCGCCGTTGCCCGGCGCGGGGCAACGGCGCGACAACGCGCTGGAGTTGCAGGTGAAGGCCGCTCTCGCCGGCGACCTGCGGATCGAACAGGACCTGAGCCGCTGGTTCCCGGTGTGGGGCGCCCCCGGCCTCTAGGGCGCCCCGGCCCGTGCGGCCGGCCTTACCTGCCGCGCTCGCGCTCCTGACGGCGGGACTCCAGGGGGCGCTCGCGACGGTAGCGGCGCTCCCACCTGGCCTGCGTGTCACGGCGCCGGCGGTAGGCCTTGTACGAGGTCGGCGCGGGCGCCGCGGTCGGAGCGGGCCCGGCCGACGGCGACGACGGCGTCGACGTCCCGGTCCCGTACCGCACGTACAGGAAGAGCACGGCGACGGCGGCGAGCCAGTACAGCGGGTTTCCGAATCCCAGGACCACCAGGACGACGGCCCCGGAGAGAACGACGGTGCCCATGGCGTGCCTCCTCCCTGGGCAGGGACGGACGGTTACTGAGCGTTGCGGTGGGGGCGGCTCGACGTCTCCAGGGTAGGGAAACGGTCACTCACCGTGCATCCCATTTTCCTCGGCGGCGCGCGGGGGTCAGATCCCCGGCGCGGCCCTCACCACGCCTGCCGCGATCGCCGTGCCCAGGACCGAGTGGTCGGCGGCGGTCTGCGCGGCGTAGGCCAGGGCGAACTCGGCGACGGCGCGCTCGAAGGTGTCGGCCCCGCCCAGGTACCCGGCGATGGCCAGGCGGTCGCCGGACCGCGCGTGGGCGCGGGCCAGCGCGGTCCCGCACAGCCGGGCGTACGCCAGGAGGTCGGCCGGGGTCATCCCGGCGACGTCTGCGGAGCCCTCGACGTCGCGCAGCTGACGCCAGTAGAAGGCGCGGCCCTGCGGCCCGGTCATCCAGCCCAGGAAGACGTCGCCGCCGGCCTGCAGCAGCCGCTGTCCGGCGACGACGCGACGGCCGGGGTGGACGGAGGTCCCGCTGGGCAGATGCGCCTCCAGGACGGACGCACGGGCCTCCTTGATCTGCAGGAAGAGCGGGTCCCCGGCGTCACGGCCGGCGAGCAGCACGACGAAGCAGCGGGTGCCGACGCTGCCGACGCCGACGACCTTGCGGGCGGCGTCGACGAAGCGGTAGCGGTCCAGCAGCAGGCGGCGCTCGTCGTTGAGGGTCGACCGGTAGTCGCAGAAGATCTTGCGCAGGGCGGCGCCGTCGGAGGCGCCGGCGGGTTCGAGCAGCGGCGGGTCGTGGACGATGCGGCGGCGTCCGTCGACGACCTCGGTGAGCTTGCCGAGCGGTGGGAGGCTGGTGCGGCGGCGGGCACGGGTGAGGCTGGCCTCGGCCCGGCCGCGGCGTCGCGCGGAGCGCACGAGGGGCAGCAGGCGGTCGGCGTCGATGCGTTCGTGCCAGACGGCGAGTTCGCCCAGCCGGGCCAGCCGTCGCATGGCTCGGCGATAGGCGGCGACGGCCTCCAGGACCGCGCGGTGCACCCTGGTCTCGGGGTGACCGTTCTCGCGGGCCGCCACGGCGACGGAGACGGCGAGCCGTTTGACGTCCCACTCGAAGGGACCGGGGAACGTCTCGTCGAAGTCGTCGAGGTCGAAGAGCAGGGTCCGCTCCGGTGAGACGTACACCCCGAAGTTCAACAGGTGGGCGTCACCGCACAGTTGCACGGTCAGCCCGGTGTGCGGCTGCGACGCCAGATCGGCGGCCATGACGGCGGCCGAGCCCCGCAGGAAGGCGAAGGGCGAGGCGGCCATCCTGCCGTAGCGGACGGGCAGCAGCTCGGGCAGCCGGTCCCGGCCCTGCCGCTCCAGCACGGCGACGGGGTCCGCCCGGTCGACGGACGGGAGCCAGGAGGCGTGCGCGGACCTGGGGACGCGCCTGCGGGCCGCCTTGCCGCGCCGGGCACGCTCGGCGGGGGTGGTCATCCGCGTCGCCTTCGCACCACGTCCGCCTCCCGTCCCAGAACCTCGCCGGGCTTCTGTTCGCAGTGAAGGCCGCAGCGGGGAGGTCCGCACGCCGGATACACCGAACGGGTGACACGCGACGGCAGGAACCGGCGGCTTGCGGAGAGTCGGCCGCCGGGGCCGCTCTCGGGCTCGCCGGTCGCCGGTCGCCGGTCGCCGGGGCGATTGTCAGTGGTGTCGGGGAGGATGCGGTCAGGGACGGGTGACGGACGACGAGACGCCGGGCCGGACGGAAGGCCGGACGGCGGAACGTGACGGGGCGAGGGAGGGTGGAGGCCGGGATGGGCGACGGACAGCGGTACATCGACGGGGCGGAGCGCCGGGCCAGGCTGGCCCTGCGGCACCGGCTCGCCCCCGAGGCGCGGGCCGCGACGCCCGAGGCGGTGGCCGACGCGTTGGTGGCCCTGCACGGGACCGACCCGGCGACGGTCTATCTGGCGGTCGGCGCCCGCCTCGCGGATCCGACCGCGACCGTGCCGGAGACGGACCGGGCGCTGTACACGGACCGGAGCCTCGTGCGGATGCACGGCATGCGGCACACGGTCTTCGTGTTCCCGACGGAGTCGACGGCCGTCGTGCACGCCTCGACCGGACTGGCGGTGGCCGCGCGCGAGCGGGCCGCCCTGGTGAAGGACATGGCGAAGGCCGGCGCCCCGGACGCGGTCTGGCTGAAGGAGGTCGAGGAGTCGGCGCTGGCCGCCCTGGCCCGGCTCGGGCAGGCCACGGCCGCCGAACTGGCCCGCGAGGAGCCGCGCCTGCGGGAGCGGTTCGTGTACGCGGCCGGGAAGCCCTACGAGGGCGTCCACACCGTCGTGACCCGGCTGCTGAAGGTGCTGGGCGTGGAGGGCAAGGTGGTCAGAGGCCGCCCGCTGGGCTCATGGACGTCCAGCCTGTTCCGCTGGGCCCTCGCCCCCGAGCACCCCGAACTCCCCCCGGCCCAGGCCCAGTCGGAGCTGCTGCGGCGCTGGCTGACGGTGTGCGGCCCGGCCACGGAGACCGACCTGAAGTGGTGGACGGGCTGGCGGGTGACGGAGGTACGGCGGGCGCTGACGGCGATCGGGGCGCGGGCGGTGACCCTCGACGAGGGCACGGGCCATGTCGTCGACGGCGACGTGGATCCCGCGCCCGTCCCCGAGGGCCCGTGGGCGGCCCTGCTGCCGGCGCTGGACCCGACGGCGATGGGCTGGCAGGGCCGGGACTGGTATCTCGCCCCGGAGCTGCGCCCCGCGCTGTTCGACTACAGCGGCAACGTGGGGCCGACGGTGTGGTGGGACGGCCGGGTGGTGGGGAGTTGGGCCCAGCGCGCCGACGGGGAGATCGTGTGGCGGGTCCTGGACGCGGAGGGCATGGGCAGCGAGGCGCGGACGGCGATCGACGCGGAGGCGGAGCGACTCGGGGCCTGGCTCGGCCCGACCCGGGTGACGCCGAGGTTCCGGACGCCGCTGGAGAAGGAGTTGGTGAGCTGAGGCGCGCCTTCGTGGGAAAGGCGGTGCCGGGCGCCGCCTCCACGACGACGCCCGGCACCCCGCTCACCGGGTCACCGGGTCACCGGGTCACCGGGTCACCGGGTCACCGGGTCACCGGGTCACCGGGTCACCGGCTGTAGCGCATCAGGGCCCGCACCATGTGGCACGTCGTGTCCGACGGCGGGTGAACGCCGATCAGCTGCGCCGTGCTGCGGATCTTCTCGTTGCGGGCCTGGTTCGGCATGTAGACGCCGAGGTCGAGCAGCGCGATGGCGAGACGCATCGCCTTGAGACGACGGTTGTGCGTGACGTACCACTCGCGGGGCCGCCCGGGCGGCAACGGCCGCTTCTCGACGGGCGCGCAGGGCAGGTCGAGCTGGACGGAACGCTTCGCGGTGGACTGGGTCGCGGACGGCTTCGGCTTCAGTGCGGCAGCGGGCACAGGCATCCTCCTGTCGCGGTCAGGGCCCGCCCCGGCACCTCCGGCGGACCCTCGAACACTGCTTCTATTCTACTGTTCCCCACTGACAAAAGCCCCTGATCACATGGGCTTTGGAGCCATTTTCGAGCTACCGTGACGGGCATGGAGATCTGGATCAACCCCGCCTGTTCCAAGTGCCGCAGCGCCCTCACACTCCTCGACGCCGAGGGCGCCGACTACACCGTCCGCCGCTACCTGGAGGACGTGCCGAGCGAGGACGAGATCAGCGAGGTGCTGGACCGTCTCGGCCTGGAGCCGTGGGACATCGCCCGCACCCAGGAGCCCGCGGCCGGGGAGCTCGGCCTGAAGGACTGGGCGCGGGACGCGAGCACGCGCGGACGCTGGATCGGCGCCCTGGCCGCCCACCCCAGGCTCATCCAGCGCCCGATCATCACCGCCGACGACGGCACCGCACTCGTGGCCCGCACGGACGAGGCCGTACGGGACGCCCTGTCCCGCTGAGCACTGCCGGGCGGCCGACGGCCCTTCGCACGGCGGGAGTCGACACCGTGACGCACGTCACTCTCAAACACCCCCGTGACCACTGAGCAGCCTCGTTCGGTATCTCGTACATAGCGGCGTACGCACCCCTATCTCTCAGGAGGCGCGCATGTCGCGCAGGAGAAGTGTCGGCACGAAGAAGAAGATCGCGCTGCTCGTCAGCGCAGCAGCGGTCGCGGGCGCCGGGGCCTTTGTGATGGCGAACACCTCGAACGCCGCCCAGACACCGCAGAACGCGACGCCGCTGTCGGCGTCGAACTCGACGGTCTGTCAGGGACTCGCCACCGCTCTCGGCAACAACCAGAAGTTCATCGACGGCCAGCGGGCCGCCCCGGACGCGCAGTCCGCGGCCCGGATCGCCAACCGCGAGGCCGTCATCGCGCAGATCAAGGTCCAGCAGAAGGCGTCCGGGTGCGCCGTCGGGGAGTCGGCTCAGGACTCCCAGACGGGCGGCTCCCAGGCAGGCGGGGCACAGGCAGGCGGGGCGCAGGCGGCCCAGCCCTCGCAGGCGGCCTCCGCCCCCGCGGGGAACGCCGGGAACAACGCCGGAAACGGCGGCGGCAACGGCAACGCGGGAAACGGCGGCGCCGCCTCCGGCCGCCAGGTCTGCAACGGTTCGACGGTCACCCTGTCCGGCGAGGCCGGCGCCCCGGCCGCGTCGAGCAACCAGTTCCCGGCCGGAACCAAGCTCAAGGTCACCAACCTGGACAACAACAAGTCCACGACCGTCGAGGTGACCTCGGTCTCCGGCAGTTGCGCCCTGCTCAACAACGCGGCCTTCGAACAGGTCCGTGAGCCCGGCAAGTTCCTCATCCGCCGGGCTCTGATCGAGAAGGTGGGGTGAGGCTCAGCCGCCGAGAAACCCGATGAGCCGACGGCCCGCTCCGGAGGGCAGGGCGGACGGCAGCGCGTGGTGAGAGACGTCCGGGAGGACGATCGTCTCCAGATCGCGCACCGTCGCGCCCGCCCGGGCCGCCGGCTCGTGCGCGGGGGAGGCTTCCCCGCCCGAGGGAAGCCTCGGACGGGCCGAGGTCCTGCTGTTCGCGGCCACGAGCAGCAGGACCGGAGCCTGCAGCCCCCGCAGGGCGTCAGGCCGCGGACGCGGACCGGTCACCGGCCGTTCCGCCGGGAATCCCGCGGCCGCCTCCTGCAGCCGGAGGCAGTCGGGGTCCAGCCCCGCGCCGCCCGTCTCCCACTCCAGGAAGGCGCGCACCCGGCGCGGAGTGGGCCGCACCAGCATCGGCAGGGCGCGCAGCAGATACGTCGCCTTGTAGCCGGCGAAGCACTGGGTCGGGTCGAGGAGGAACAGGCGACGTACCCGCTCGGGGGCACGCAGCGCGAGGCGGAGCGCGAGCCAGCCGCCGTAGGAGTGGCCGCCGACGTCGGCCCGGTCGACGCCCAGTCCGGTCAGCACCGCGTCGAGCCAGGCGTCGAGGTCGGCGAGGGTCCGCACCCCGTTCCCCGTGCTGCGGCCGGCCGCCCCGACGAGATCCAGGGCGTACACCCGCCGCACCCGGGCGAGGTCGGCCGCCTGGGCGAACCAGGAGGCCGAGGTCGCTCCGCCGCCGCCGGGCAGGAGCAGCAGCGCGGGCGCGTCGCGCGGGCCGCAGACGTTGACGTATGCCGTGCCGTACGGGGTGGGGACCCGGACGGCCTCGCGGTCGGCCGGCCACTTGGCCATGACCGTGTCGTAGGCCGCCTGGAAAGACTCGTCGTCGTACGCACCCATGGAGCCCCACCCCCTGCCTTCCGACGCCTTCCGACGCCTTCCGACGCCTTCCGATATTATCTCGCTCGGCGAGAGAATAGCTGAGCGAGATGACAGCCGAGGGAGCACCGCCGTATGCCGACCGACGACCCGCGCCTGGAGACCGTGCATCTGCTGCGCGCTGCGACGGTCGAACTCGGGCTGCACAGCGCCCGGTTCGCGCAGCGCAACGGGATGCACCCGACGGACGTGCGCGCACTGATCGTCCTCATGGACGCGCGGCGGGCCACCGAGGAGGTCACCGCCGGGCGGCTCGGGGCCGCGCTGGGCCTGAACTCGGCGGGCACGACCGCCCTCGTCGACCGGCTGGAGCGCGCCGGGCACGTCCGGCGGGTGCGCGGCGCCACGGACCGGCGCAAGGTCGTCGTCGAGGTGGACGAGCGCGCGGTGGAGCTGGGCCAGGCCTTCTTCGGCCCGCTGATCGGACGCGTGACCGGCCTGCTGGACGGCTACGACGAGCGGGAACGGGCCGCGATCCGCGGCTTCCTGGAGGGCGTGCGCCGGGCCGCGGCCGAGGCGGGCTGAGGCCGGGTCTGCCCCGTTCCCGGCCGCCCACTCCCCTCGCATACGAGCCACCGCCCGCTCCTGCCCGCCCGCGCCCCGCTCCCGGCCTGGGCTCTCACCGCGTGAGGCGCACCACAGAACCACCCGGTAACACGGGGTTCACATTCGAGCAATGATCGGGAAATCGCCTGTTGACAAGCTTCCGGGCAATGGCGGCGCCCCAGTGCCGCAGCACCCGCAGGTGCGTCAGACACACCCCCGAAGGAAGTGGCCCGTGACCTTCAAGGCTGAGTACATCTGGATCGACGGCACCCAGCCGACGGCGAAGCTCCGTTCCAAGACGAAGATCGTCGAGGGCGCTCCCGCCGGTCTCGACGCGCTGCCGATCTGGGGCTTCGACGGGTCGTCCACGAACCAGGCCGAGGGCCACGCCTCGGACCGTGTCCTCAAGCCGGTCTTCACCTGCCCGGACCCGGTCCGCGGCGGCGACGACATCCTCGTCCTGTGCGAGGTCCTCAACATCGACATGACGCCGCACGAGTCCAACACCCGTGCCGCGCTCGTCGAGGTCGCCGAGAAGTTCGCCGCCCAGGAGCCGATCTTCGGCATCGAGCAGGAGTACACGTTCTTCCAGGACGGTTACCCGCTCGGCTTCCCCAAGGGCGGCTTCCCGGCCCCGCAGGGCGGTTACTACTGCGGTGTGGGCGCGGACGAGATCTTCGGCCGTGAGGTCGTCGAGGCGCACCTCGACAACTGCCTCGCCGCCGGTCTCGGCATCTCCGGCATCAACGCCGAGGTCATGCCCGGCCAGTGGGAGTTCCAGGTCGGCCCGCTGGCGCCGCTTGAGGTCTCCGACCAGCTGTGGGTGGCCCGTTGGCTGCTCTACCGCACCGCCGAGGACTTCGGCGTCGCCGCCACCCTCGACCCCAAGCCGGTCAAGGGCGACTGGAACGGCGCCGGCGCGCACACCAACTTCTCCACCAAGGCGATGCGCGAGGGCTACGACGCGATCATCACCGCGTGCGAGTCGCTCGGCGAGGGCTCGAAGCCGCTCGACCACGTCAAGAACTACGGCGCCGGCATCGACGACCGTCTGACCGGTCTGCACGAGACGGCCCCGTGGAACGAGTACTCCTACGGCGTCTCCGACCGCGGCGCCTCGGTCCGCATCCCGTGGCAGGTCGAGAAGGACGGCAAGGGCTACATCGAGGACCGCCGCCCGAACGCCAACGTCGACCCGTACCTGGTGACCCGGCTGATCGTGGACACCTGCTGCTCGGCGCTGGAGAAGGCCGCCCAGGTCTGATCCCCGCACTTCCCGGAAGGGGCGCCCGCCGAGCCGGCGGGCGCCCCTTCCGGCTGTCCCCGCAGCGGCGGGCCGGGGCCGGCTTCGCGCCGAGGATTCGTCCAAGCTGTGAGAGGAGGCTCCTGCGACGGGCGGGTGTCTGCTTCAATGGGTCCATGGCCGGATTCCAGAAGAACAGCGCGACGGGTCGCCATGACCTCGAGCCGTTCTGGCCCTCCCGTCAGCACCACGACTTCGACCGGGTGTGTTGCCGCGCGACGAACGCGCCGGCCCTCTAAAGCCGTACACCCCGGCCTTCGGCCAGCGCGCACGACGTACGTCCTCGACGAGCCCGACCACGAGTCGCGGCCGTCGTCCTCCCCGACGAACCCCTCGCGCGAAAGAGCTGACCTCTCATGGCGACCACTCGTTCTCTCTCCTCCGCTCCCTCCCTCACCCCCACCGCCACCGGCGCGAACTCCACCGCTGCGAACGGCACCGCCCGTCACCGGCTGCGGGCCGTCGACCGGGACGAGGTGGTGGACGTCGCGGACTTCCTGCCGCCGGGCGCGACCTGGCTGCCCGCCCCCCAGCACACCCTGCCCGCGCTGCCGGGCCGGCCGCCGATGATCGGCTACCTGGTGCTCGTCCCGGCCGACCAGCAGCCGCCCTTCCTGCCGGTCGCGGTGCCGGAGCACCCCGCAGCCGACGAGGCCGGGCCCGCCGAGGGCGCCGGACGCCCGCTCGTGCGGATCGACCCCGTGCAGCGCACCGCCGAGGTCGACGGCCGGCAACTCGACCTGACCTACCTGGAGTTCGAGCTGCTCGCGCACCTGGTGACGCACCCGAACCGGGTGCACACCCGCGACCAGCTCGTCACCACGGTCTGGGGCTACGGCCACGTGGGCGACGGCCGCACGGTCGACGTCCACATCGCGCGGCTGCGCCGCAAGCTGGGCGCACAGCACCGCCAGTCGATCCAGACGGTGCGACGCGTCGGCTACAAGTACACCCCGCCGACCGGCGGCTGACCCGGTTCGTCTGCCGACGGCAGAGCACGGTTCCGCGTCGCGCCCGGACCGGGCACAGTCACGGCATGAGACTTCTGGTGCTGGGCGGGACGGAGTTCGCGGGGCGGGCCGTCGTGGAGGCGGCCCTCGGACGGGGCTGGGACGTCACGGTCCTCAACCGCGGACGGCAGGCGCCCGTCTCCGGCGTCCGGTCGCTGACCGGCGACCGCACCGCGCCCGGGGGCCTCGCCGCGCTCGCCGACCCCGGCGAAGGCGAGTGGGACGCCGTCGTGGACACCTGGTCGGCGGCCCCGCGCGCGGTGCACGAGGCGGCGCGGCTGCTGCGGGGCCGCGCCCGCCGGTATGTGTACGTGTCGAGCTGCTCGGTGTACGCCTGGGCCCCGCCCGCCGGGTACGCCGAGGACGCGGCGCTCGTCGAGGGCGCCGAACCCGGCGCCGGGCAGAGCGACTACGCCCGGGACAAGCGCGGCGGCGAGCTGGCCGCCCTCGACGTCTTCGGCGAGCGGGACAGCGTCCTCGTACGGGCCGGGCTGATCCTCGGCCCGTACGAGAACATCGGCCGGCTGCCCGGGTGGCTGACCCGGATCGCGCGCGGCGGGCCGGTCCTCGCACCCGGCCCGCACGGCCTGCCCCTGCAGTACGTCGACGTCCGCGACCTCGCCGAGTGGATCCTGGGCGCGGTCGGGAACGAGCTCGGCGGGCCGTACAACCTGATGAGCCCGCAGGGCCACGCGACGATGGGCGAGCTGTTGGAGGCGTGCGTGCGCGCCACCGGCTCGGACGCCGAACTGCGCTGGACCGCGCCGGAGATCGTCCTCGACGCGGGCATCGAGCCATGGACCGAGCTGCCCGTCTGGGTTCCGCCGGGCACCGACATGCACGACGCCCTGCACGCGGCCGACGTCTCGCGGGCGGTCGCGGCGGGGCTCGTCTGCCGCCCCGTCGAGGAGACCGTCGCCGACACCTGGAGCTGGCTGACGTCGATCGGCGGCGTGGCGCCCCAGCGTCCGGACCGTCCCCGCAAGGGCCTGGATCCGGAGGTCGAGGCGAAGGTCCTCGCGGCGGGCACGGGAGGCGGGGGCACGGAAGGCGCGGGCACGGAAGGCGCGGGCATCGGCGCCGCGGACCCGGGGGGTGTATCTCGCACCACCCCCTGAGCGGGGACCTCGGCCCAGTGACCGCCGACCGGCGGTCCGCGAGACTGACGCCATGAACGCCAACACGCAAAGCGGCAGCATGGGCACCCGGGCGCGGGCGGCGGCGCTCGCCTCCGGCCGGGCCTTCGTCCTGGCCCTGGTGTGCCTGCCCGAGGCCATCCTGTGCTACACGGCCGCCGTCGTCTCGATCGCGCTCGTCCCGGCCGTGGGGGTCGGGCTGTTCACGACGCCGTGGGCGCTCACCTGGGTGCGGTCCTTCGCCGACCGGCGGCGGGCCCTCGCGGCGAAGTGGTGCGGGATACGCATCCCCTCGGCCTACCGGCCGGTGCCGGAGGACGCGAAGCCGTGGGCGCGTACGACCGCGATGCTCCAGGACCCGGCGACCTGGCGTGATCTGCGGTGGCTTCTGGTCGACATGACGGCCGGCTACCTCACCGCGCTGCTGCCGGCCGCGCTGGTCCTCTACGCGGTGGAGGGGTTCGCGCTGGCGGCCGGGATGTGGCGGGTGTACCGGGACGCGACCGGCGACACCTACTGGTACGGCTTCGTGCCGGTCACCGGCCAGGCGTCGGCCTTCGGCGCGGCGGCCCTGGCCTGCGTGCTCCTGGTGCTCGGCTACCTCCACGCCCCGCGTCTGCTGGCCAACCACTTCCGCCTCACCCGGGCCGTGCTCTCCCCCACCCAGGCCGAACTCGCCGAGCGTGTGAGGGTGTTGACGGAGACGCGGCGGGACGCCGTGGACACGTCCGCCGCCGAGCTGCGGCGCATCGAACGGGATCTGCACGACGGCGCCCAGGCTCGGCTGGTGGCGATGGGCATGGACCTCGGCACCGTCGAGATGCTCGTCGACAAGAACCCGGAGAAGGCCAAGGAACTGCTCGCGCAGGCCCGTCAGTCGTCCGCCGAGGCGCTCTCCGAGCTGCGCGACCTGGTGCGCGGCATCCATCCGCCGGTGCTGGCCGAGCGCGGACTCGGCGACGCGGTGCGGGCGTTGGCGCTGCGGCTGCCGGTCGCCACCGAGGTGAGCGTCGACATCGACGGCGGCCGTGCGGACGCTCCCGTGGAGTCGGCGGCCTACTTCGCGGTGAGCGAGGTGCTCACCAACGCGGTCAAGCACTCCGGCGCCGACCGGATCTGGGTCGACCTGCGTCACTCGGACGGCAGTCTGCGGATCTCCGTCACCGACAACGGCAGGGGCGGCGCGGCGATCGGGGCGGGCTCGGGGCTGGCCGGGATCGAGCGCCGGCTCGGTACATTCGACGGCGTCCTGGCCGTCGGCTCGCCCGCCGGCGGTCCCACCATGGTGACCATGGAGATCCCTTGCGTGTTGTCCTAGCCGAAGACCTCTTCCTGCTGCGGGACGGTCTCGTCCGGCTGCTGGAGGCCTACGACTTCGAGATCGCCGCCGCGGTCGAGACGGGGCCCGAACTGGAGCGGGCCCTCGCCGAACTGGAGCCGGACGTCGCCGTGGTCGACGTCCGGCTCCCGCCCACGCACACGGACGAGGGTCTGCAGTGCGCGCTGGAGGCCCGCCGCAGGAGGCCGGGGCTGCCGGTGCTCGTCCTCTCCCAGCACGTCGAGCAGCTGTACGCGCGTGAGCTGCTCGCCGACGGCAGCGGCGGGGTCGGGTATCTGCTGAAGGACCGGGTGTTCGACGCGGAGCAGTTCGTGGACGCCGTGCGGCGGGTCGCCGCGGGCGGCACGGCGATGGACCCGCAGGTGATCCAGCAGCTGCTGGCCCGCCGGGCGAACGACAGCCGGGGCCCGGTGGACCGGCTCACCCCGCGCGAACGGGAGGTTCTGGAGCTGATGGCGCAAGGCCGGTCGAACGGGGCGATCGCGGGCAGCCTGGTCGTCACCGAGCGGGCGGTCGCCAAACACACCGCGAACATTTTCGTGAAGCTGGGTCTGGAGGTCTCGGACGACGACAACCGCAGGGTGCTGGCGGTGCTGGCCTATCTGGACCGGGATCACTGAGCCGCCAACTGCGGCATGGTGTGAGGGTTTTGGGGTTGTTTTGTCGCAGTGGGCTCTCATGAATTTCTGAGCGGGGCTGAACACCTGTGAGGCGGGATGCGTAAGGGAGGAAGCAGCTTCAGCTTCACTCCTGTCGGGCGCCTCGATGCTGCCCCGCAAGGAAGTCAGAGGAGTTCCATGGGACGCAACACACGTAAACGCCGTTCGTCGATGGCCACCAAGGCCGTGGCAGCATCGGCGGCCCTAGCGCTCGGCGGGGGCGGGCTGATCTGGGCGAACTTCTACGCTTCGGCGCACGAGTCGAACAGCTCGGGCCAGAACGAGACCAAGGCCGCCAACGCGGCCGTGCAGGTCGCCACCATCTCCTGCCCGGACGTGGGGCAGAAGCTGACGAGCGTGCCCAACGGGGCCAAGCAGGGCGTCGCGACCGAGCTGGCCAACCTCGACAAGCAGATCACCGAGGCCTACGCCCGGCTCGCCTCGACGCGCCAGGCCCAGGCCGGTGACTCCGGCTTCGTCCAGAACGCGATCGTCGGTCCCCTCAAGGAGAAGCGGGCCGCGACGATCGACCGGATCCGCATCAACATCCAGCGTTCGGGCGGCCAGTTCGACAACTCGCTGAGCCAGCTCGCGGCCTGCACCACGCAGGCGGCGAACAACACGAACGCCGGGCAGGCCAACGGCGGTCAGCAGCAGAACGGCGGCCAGCAGAACAACGGCGGCCAGCAGCAGGGCGGCGGCCAGCAGAACAACGGTGGCCAGCAGCAGGGCGGCGGCCAGCAGCAGGGCGGCCAGCAGCAGGGCGGCCAGCAGAACAACGGCCAGGGCGGCAACGGCCCGGTCGCCGCGGACTTCGTGGACATCACCAAGGTCCAGGGGAACGCGCAGCTGGGCGTGGGGCAGAACGGTCTTCCCGCGAACGGCAACAGCGGTTCGCGCGGCAGCTTCACCTCGAACTGCGGCACCAACGGCAACAAGAACCACAACACGGACAACGTGATCGTGGCCCCCGGCGTCAAGAACGGCGCCCACCACCTGCACGACTACGTCGGCAACCAGAACAACGACGCGTTCGCGAGCGACCAGAAGCTGGCCGCCGCGGGCACGAGCTGCCAGAACCAGGGCGACAAGTCCTCGTACTTCTGGCCGGTGCTCCGTGTCCAGAACGGCACGCAGGACTTCGACCAGAACAACGACGGCGGCGGCAAGGAAGGCAACGTCGGCAAGATCCTGAAGCCCGTCCAGGCGCAGATCAAGTTCGTCGGCAACAAGAAGGGCAACGTCGTCGCGATGCCCACTGCCCTGCGCATCATCACCGGTGACGCCAAGGCCTTCGTCAACGGCAACGGCAACGCCAACGTGAACTGGAGCTGCACCGGCTTCGAGAACAAGGTGCAGCTGGAGACGCAGTACCCGATCTGCCCGCAGGGCAGCCAGGTGGTGCGGACGACCGACTTCCAGAGCTGCTGGGACGGCAAGAACATCGACTCCGCCAACCACCGCACGCACGTGGCCTTCGTCCAGGCGGACGGCACCTGCGCCAACGGCTTCAAGGCGATCCCCCAGCTCCAGGTCCGGCTGGTCTACAACGTCCCGGCCCCGAAGCTGCAGAACGGGAAGGTCGTGAACCCCTACGCGGTGGACACCTTCCCGGAGAACCTGCACAAGCCGATCACCGACCACAACGACTTCATCAACTTCTTCTCGACCAACCTGATGAACAAGATGGTCAACTGCATCAACACCGGCCAGAAGTGCCAGTGACGCGCTGACAGGTCGGGCTGAGCACGCCGACCGAGAAAGCCGGCGGTGAGGATTCCTCACCGCCGGCTTTCGTCGTGTGCCGGGACCGTCCGATGACGGCGGGTCGTTCAGTGACCGGAGTGCGCGGCGCCTTCCGAGGCCTCGTGCGAGGCGTGCGCGGAGTGGTCCGTGCCCTCCTCGATGTCCCCTCCGAGCGTCTTGCGCAACGCGGTCACGGTGCTCGTCTCCTCGCCCACGGCCACCCACTTGCGGCCGACCAGGTAGTGGCCGCCGTAGTCCTTGGCCCCGTTGATCCACTCGCGCTGGCCGCGGTCGGTGGCGAACGTCAGCAGGATGAACTTTCCGGCGGAGTTCTTGCAGAGCGCCTGGCGGAGTTCGTCGGCGTCGGTCTGCATGTCGGGCGTGCACTTCACCTGGGCGGCGATGTGCTCCAGGCTGCCGGTCGCCATCTGCGGGACGGCCGCCTCCTTGTCGCCGGAAGAGCATCCCGCCAGCAGCAGCGCCGCAGCGGCGGCGGCCGCCGCGAGCATCGGTCGGGTCATCTTCATCTGTTCCTCCAAGCGAGAGCCTCGCCCTGGATACGGCTCCCGCGCGCGGTGCGCTCAAAATACCGGTGCCGGGTGGGGACACGCGTGCGAGAGTGGGCCGGTGAACCACGACTGGGAAGATCGCGTGACCGCCGCCTGGGCCTCCTTCGACGACTATCCGCAGGAGAAGGCGCCGGACTTCAGGGCCGTGATCGACGCGCTCGTCGCCGAGCTGCCGGAGGGGAGCCCGCTGGGCCTGTTCGAGCAGGCCTGCGCCTGGGACTCCACCGGCCACTCGGACCGGGCGGCCCCGCTGTACCGGGAGGCGCTCGCCCGCGGCCTGAGCGACGTCAGCGGCTACAAGGGCAGACGCGCCAAGATCCAGCTCTCCAGCTCGCTGCGCAACATCGGCCGCGCACACGAGGGCGTCGAACTGCTGACCCCCGAACTGACAGCCCCGTCGGACGAGTTGGACGATGCCGTGCGCGCCACGCTGGCCCTGTGCCTGTCGAGCCTCGGCCGGGACCGCGAGGGCCTGTCCCTGGTCCTCGGCGCCCTGGCCCCTCATCTGCCGCGCTACCAGCGCTCGATGGCCAACTACGCACGGGCGCTCGTCACCGACTGAGGCGGTGTGCGTCCGGCTCGGGGCGCGGTGTGCGGTCCGGCTCGGGGCGCGGTGTGCGGTCCGGCTCGGGGCGCGGTGTGCGCTCCGGCGCGGTGTGCGGTGTGTGGTCCGGCTCGGTGTGCGGTCCGGCTCGGGGCGCGGTGACCATCGCACGTCTCGCTCGTTCTGCTGAACGTGCAGTCACAGGATGTCGCCCCGCGCCCCGCAGCCGGATCCGCCGCCGACCGGATCGTCGACGTCGAGCAGGCCGAAGCCGCGCTCGTCGAGCACTACCCGCGTCTGGTCCGGCTCGCCTATCTGGTGCTGCCGCCCGGCCTCGGCCGGGGCCGGCGCGTCCTGACCGCGCACGCCCTCGTCCAGCGCGCCCTGCCCCGCGGCCGGACCTCCGCTCCCGTCATCCCCGCCCAGTCCACCGGCCGCGACGGCGACCCCGGGTACGCCTACGTCCGTCTCCAGGTGGTCCGCACGGCGCTGGAGGCGGGGCGGCCGCTGACGCTGCGGGGCCGGCCCAAGCGGGCGCAGCTGCCGCCGCTGTTCCCCCAGGTGTGGGGGCTGCGCCTGTTCCCCCGCCCCGGCGGGGCCGACGAACTCGCCCTCGACCAGCGGCTCGCCGAACTGTCCGGTCCGGCGCGGGCCGCGTACGTCCTGCGCGGTCTGGAGCGGCTTCCGGACGGCGATGTGCGCGAGGCGCTGACCGAGGCCGGCGTCGAGCAGGTCGAGGCGGCCCTGCGGGAGGCCTCCGGGGTCCCGGCCGCTCAGTACGCGCTGCTCGCCGAGTCCACCGAGTTCGACCCCTGCGCCCTGCAGGCCCGGCCGACCGATCTGATCCGCCGGCGCCGGCACACCCGGGCGGCGCTCGCCGCGGCGGCCGCGCTGGCGGTGTGCGGCGCGCTGGTCGCGCTGCCCGGCGACGGCTGGGGACCGGACGGCGCGGCCGCGCCGGTGTACGCGCAGAACCCGGCCGCCGAGGCCGCCCTCGACCCCGGGCGGCTGGTGAGGATCTCCCCCGCCGTCTGGAAGACCTCCGCCCGCACCGACTTCTCGGTGTGGCCCGCGCGCGGCGCACTGACTCGTGACACCACGCTGCTGCGCCGCGCGCTCGCCGTCTGGGCCCGCCCCGGGGAGACCGTCCAGGTCTCCGCGACCCCGGAGACGCCCGGCGGCGGTCCCGCCGGTCCGCCGCAGCTGCTCTACGCGGGCGAGGTCGGCAACGCGCGCGTGGTGATCCTCTACGACGGGCTGCGCATCGCCCGCTACGCGGAGCCCCGGGACGGCACGGCCGGGGCGGCCCTGGACTTCGCGCGGGTGGACGGCGCGACGGGCACCGAGGCGGCCGCGCTGGTGCTCGACCGGGCCGACGGCAACGTCCGCTATCTCACGGCCCCCTGGGTGACCAAGGCCGCCGAGCGGGATCTGTCGAAGCCGGGCGCCGGGGCGATGGACCTGACGCTGACCGACGGGATCACCTCGCCGCTGGCCAGCCCGGCCACCCGGACCGGCGCGTGCACGACCTGGAACGTGCTCCAGCTGACGGACGCCTCGGGCAGCCACCTCCTCAGCGACCTCGGCGAGCTCGTCCCCGCCCGCCTCACCGCGGGGCGTCCGGGCGCGGCCCGGGAGGCGACCGGCGCGCAGGCGCTGCGGACCTGGGCGCCGTTCGCGTGTTCGCTGGCCGACGCGCGCGGGCAGGGCGTGCGGACGGTCAACGCGTGGGGTTACGCGCGCCAGCCGCTGCCCGACGGGAGCGGTTCGGCGGGCTGGGTGTGCACCAGGGCCGAGACCTGGCGGGGCGACGGGAACCGGGTGCTGGCCCAGTTCCACACGCCGGGCGGGCTGTTCGGGGCGGCCGTGGCGAGGGCCGGGGACGTGCCGGCCTGCGGTCCGCGCGATCCGCATGTGCTGGCCGGGGTGCTGTGGAAGTCCAAGGGCGGCCACTGGTACCTCCTCGCGGCCGGCGACAAGGAGACGGCGTCCGTGCGGTCGACGGGCGCGGTGCGCGGCTCCGGGCGGGGAAACCTGCTGACGGTGGCGGCGAAGCAGGGCGCGCAGGCCGGCCTGGAGGGCGAGTTGAGGGACGGACGGCCGATCAGCGGACTGCGCTGACGGCTCGTTCTCGCGGGTTCACGCGGGTTCTCGCCCAGGGGTTCACCCATGGGCTACCCATCAGTACATTGACGTCATGTCCAACAAGGCCGACCGGGCGCCCCTCAAGGCCCGCAAGGTGTCGTTCTCCTGACGCTGGACCTGCTGCGCTGGCACGGCGCGGAGGAGGTCGAGCACCGGTCCGTCGCCTTGGACCTCTTCCAGCACGTGGACGGCGGCTACCGGCGCCGGGTGCGGACCTGGGCGACGGCGTTCGCCACGATGGTGTTCCTGTGGCAGCGCGGGAGCCGCTTCTTCATGGCGAACGACCCCACGCTGGTCGACGGCCGCGGCTCCCTCAAGGACTTCTACGTCCGCGACCGGCGGGGCACGCTGCCCGCGACCGGCGATCCGCTGAGGTCGGTCCCGCGCTGTCTGAGCCGGGCCTGCTGATGCCGAAGCCGATGTCCCTGGGGGCGGTCGCCGGCGCCGCGCTGCTGGTCCGGCGGGCGCTGCGGCACCGGATCCGGGCCTCGCCGCTGTGGCCGATGCCCGCCCTGGAGGAGCCGGTCTCCGGGCGGCCCCGGTCGCGGGCACTGCGGCTGCGGCCGGCCGGCCGCGAGACGGTCGCCGACGGCGTCGTCCGACTGCGCCTCGAGGGGGCCCGGTTGCCGCGCTGGGAGCCGGGGGCGCATCTGGACCGTCGGCGGATCAAGGGGAAGACCTGGACCGGACCGGTCCGATCCGGTCCGTTCGAGTCCGGATTCGATCGGTAAGGTGTTCGTATGACTACCGGGGTTCGTCGCAGAATGGGAGTCGAGGAGCGTCGGCAGCAGTTGATCGGCGTCGCCCTCGAACTGTTCGCCCAGCGTTCGCCGGACGAGGTCTCGATCGACGAGATAGCCGCGGCCGCGGGTATCTCGCGCCCCCTCGTCTACCACTACTTCCCCGGCAAACTCAGCCTGTACGAGGCCGCGTTGAAGCGGGCGTCGGAGGATCTGGCAAGCCGGTTCCGCGAGCCGCACGAGGGCCCGCTGGGCGCCCGGCTGCTGCGTGTGATGCACCGGTTCTTCGACTTCGTCGACGCCCACGGGCCCGGCTTCTCCGCCCTCATGCGCGGCGGCCCGGCGGTCGGCTCGTCGACCACCAACGCGCTCGTCGACTCCGTGCGGCAGGTCGCCTACGAACAGATCCTGTCGCATCTGGGCATCGCCGACCCGCCGCCGCGGCTGGAACTCGTCGTCCGCTCCTGGATCTCGCTCGCCGAGTCGACCGCGCTGATCTGGCTGGACGGGCGGCGCATCCCGCGCGAGGAGCTGGAACGGCAGCTCGTGCACGACTTCGCCGCGCTGACCGCCGTCAGCGCGGCCTACGACGACGAGCTGCGCACGCTGCTGCGGCCCGTGCTGGGCGGCGAGCCGGCGGACGGCCCCTTCGGCGGCCTGGCCACCCGGCTGATCGCCCTCGCGTCCTGAGCGTCCTGAGCGGTCAGGCCTCGTACTTGCGGTACGACGGGTCGAGGTCGCGGACCTCGGCGGACACGTGCAGGCTCACGCCGTCGACCGGCGCGATGTGCTTGCGCAGCAGCTCCAGGGCGGATTCGGTGAGCCGGGCCTTGGTCTCCTCGGTCCGGCCGGCCAGCAGGGCGATCGTGACGTTGACGATCGCCGGGCCCCCGTCGCGGTCCGCCGCGACGGCTCCGACCACGTCCTCCTCGGTGCGCAGGACCCGCGTCTTGCACGCCTCCAGCCGCGCGGCCGCGGTCTCCACGACGACGGGGTGCAGTTCGAGCGCGAATCCGCGCCAGTCGACGTGGTCGAGCCCGGAGGAGACTTCGACGGTGATCTGCGGCATGGGAACTCCTGTTCTGGGTCAGCTGGGCCCACCCTAGAACCTCAGGACACGTCCTGGTGCGTCAGCCGCAGGGCCAGCATCGCGACGTCGTCCTCGCGGTCGTGGCCGAAACAGCTCAGGAGCGTGTCGCACAGGGCGTCCAGGCCCGGCATGGCGCCGGTGGCCGCCGCGCGCAGCTGCTCCATCGACACCGCGAGGTCGGTGCCCCGGGTCTCGATCAGTCCGTCGGTGACCATGAGGAGCCGGTCGCCGGGCTCCAGGAACAGTTCGGTGGGCGGTGGATGCGGCAGGCCCGGGCCGAGCAGCGGACCGGCCGCCTTCACGTAGTCGGCGCTGCGGCCGTCCCGCACGATCAGCGGCGGGATGTGGCCCGCGTTGGCGACGTGCGCGCGTCCGGTGCCGGGGTCGAGCAGGACCAGGCAGACGGTCGCGGTGACCCCGGGGTGGTAGAGCTGGAGCATCCGGTCGAGGCGCTCGGCGAGCACGGCCGGGTCGCTCTCGTCGACGCAGTAGGCGCGCAGCGCGTGCCGGATCTCGACCATCACGGTGGCCGCCTCCAGCGAGTGCCCCACGACGTCGCCGACCGCGGTCAGCACCCCTTCCGCGGTGCGCAGGGCGGCGTAGAAGTCGCCGCCGATCTCCGTCTCGCGCGACGCGGGCACGTAGCGCACCACGACGTCGACGCCCGGCAGTTCGGGCAGCCGGTGCGGCTGGGGCAGGAAGCTGTGCTGCAGGGTGAGGGCCACGTGCCGCTCGGCCCAGTACATCAGCAGCGGCTCGGCGGCGAGCGCGGTGGCCTGGGCGAGGCGGGCGAGCAGCGACTCGCGCTCGGGGTCCACCCGGCGCACCCCGCGGGTCGGGGTGGCCAGACAGACCGCGCCCCGGCCGTCCTGGGTGGGTATGAGGACGAGACGGGCGTCGTGCTGCATGCCCGGGCGGAAGATCCCGGCCGGCCACAGCGGCGCGGACGCCGTGGTGATCCGCACCCCGGCCTGCCCGTGGGTGAGCCGCCGCAGCAGCGTGACCACGGCCCGGTGGGCCTCCGCGTCCGGCAGCGCGAGGGAGGTGCGGGCGCGGGGAGCGCCGCGGTAGAGCTCGTCGTCCGGGCCCAGGACGAAGACGGCGGCGGGTGCGCCGGTGAGCCGCGCGGCGCCCTCGGCCGCCGCGTCGGCGAGTTCCTGCGGGGAGCGGGCCGACTGGATGGCCACGATCGCCTCCGACAGCAGGGTCAGCCGCCGTGCCGCCGCCTGGTCGTCGGCCCGCAGCCGTGCGGCGCGCACCGCCGCGCGCACCACCGCGTCGATCTCCCCGGGCGAGGCGGGCAGCGTCAGGCGGGCCTCGCCGCCCGCGTCCGGTCCCTCCGTCGGGTCCCCCGGGTCCCCGGGGCCCGTCCCGGCCGCCGAGAAGTGCACGACGGGCACGCCGGCCATGTGCGGCCTGGCCTTGAGCCGGCGGCGCAGTTCGAAGCCGCTCATGTCCGGCAGCTCCACGTCGACGAGGGCCACGTCGGGCAGACCGCCCTTGCGCAGCCTCACGTCCAGTTCGACGAGTGCCTCGTGGCCGGAGCCGACCGCGACGACCTGGTGACCGGCGCGGCGCAGCACGGTCCCCAGGGCGAACCGGCCGGCGGCCGTGTGGTCCACGACGAGGACCGTCGTGTCTGTCCGTCTGCCGTCGACGCTCATCAAGTCAGCCTCGGACTCACCGGTGGAGCAGACCGCGTTCGAGGCCTGCTCCACCAAGGTAATGCCGCTGTCTAGGGCGTCGTGCGGGAGAACACCGCCACGGTCCGGGCCGGAACGGCGAACGTGCCCGATTCCTTCGTGTACGTGGAGGAGCGCACGGTCGGGTCCGCGCCGGCCGCCTGCACCGGGTGCAGCCGGTAGCCGGTCCCGGCGAGCGCGGTGACCGTCTGCCGCTGCGCGTCGGGCGTCGCGTTGAACACGACGACCAGGTCGCCCAGCCGCATGGTGATCGCTCCGGGCGTCTCGTGCTTGCCGGACAGCGGGAACGACAGCGCCGACTGGACCTGGGCGGCCGTGGCGAGAGAGAACGCCTTCTCGGTCGTCCGGATCCGCAGCAGGTCGCGGTAGGCGGCGGAGGCCGCGGTGATCTGCGGGCAGCCCACCCTGACGGTGTCCAGCAGGGGCCTGGCGTAGGACCACTTGGACGCGTTGTCGGCGGCCGGGGGCAGTCCGCGGCCGAAGCCGTTGCCGGCGGCGCAGTTCCAGTGGATCGCGTTGAACCAGTCGCCGCTGTCGAAGGAGTTGCGGTCGAGGGACTTCGAACGCAGCAGGTCGGTACCGGCCTGCGACAGGGCCGGGCCCTGGGAGAGCGCGGCGGTGGCCATGGCCAGGACCTGCATCCGGGAGCGGTCGTCGGCGGAGGTGCCGGCCGGCAGCTTGTAGGCCAGGGCGTCGAACAGCGACTCGTTGTCGTGCGCGTCGACGTAGGCGAGGGCGTCGCCGGGCGCGTGTGCGTAGCCGGCCGGGGAGCCGTTGTAGTCGACTTCGGCGCCGCTCACCTCCTTGCCGCCGGAGTCGGTGAAACGGTAGGCGGCGAGGTTTCCGGTGAGGCCGACCTTGAGGAGGTCCTGGTAGTGCAGCAGCCGGGCCTTCTGCTGCGTTGAAGTGCCGTTGCTCGACGAGGAGTTGGGGTCGGTGTACAGCCCGGAGGCGAAGCCCTGCGCTCCCGGGTCCTCGTCGAAGGGCCCGCCGCCGCGGACGGCGTCGCGCGCCCGGTCGGAGAAGGTCGCGACACCGGTTCCCGCCATGTTCTTCTGCGTGGCCTGCACGAAGCGGGCGTCGTCGGCGACCTCGCCGAAGTTCCAGCCCTCTCCATAGAGGATGATCTTCTTGCCGTCGACGCCGTCCCGGGCGGGGGTCAGGGCGTCCAGCGCCTTGCGCACCGCGAGGATGTTGGCCTTCGGGTGGTGCCCCATGAGGTCGAAGCGGAAGCCGTCGACCTTGTACTGCCTGGCCCAGGTGACGACCGAGTCGACGACCAGCTTGCCCATCATGGCGTTCTCGGTGGCCGTGTTGGCGCAGCAGGTGCTGGTGGCGACGGACCCGTCGGCCAGGAGCCGCTGGTAGTAGCCGGGGACGATCCGGTCGAGGACGCTGGTCCGTGCCTGGCCGCTCGCCGCGGTGTGGTTGTAGACGACGTCCATGACGACCCTGAGTCCGTCGCCGTTGAGCGCCTGGACCATCCTGCGGAACTCGACGGTGCGGGCCGTCCCGTCCGGGTCGGTGGCGTAGGAGCCCTCGGGGACCGTGTAGTGATACGGGTCGTACCCCCAGTTGTAGGCGTCCTTGGCGGCGATCGCGGAAACGCATTCCTGCTGTTTCTCGGAGGCCGCCGGGTAGGAGGCGAGGTCGCAGCCGGCGGTCGCCTGGTCGGCCTTGCGCTCGGCGATGGTGGCGATGTCGAAGACGGGCAGCAGATGGACGTAGGACGTGCCCGCGGCCGCGAGCTCGCGCAGATGCTTCGAGCCGTCGCTCCCGCGGTCCGTGAAGGCAAGGTAGGCGCCCCGGTCCTTCGCCGGGACGGTCGGGTCCGCGACCGAGAAGTCCCGGACGTGCAGCTCCTGGATCCGGGCGTCGCGCAGCGGGACCGCCTTCGGCTTGGCGAGCTTCGACCAGCCGCCGGGGGCCAGGGACCTGTCGTTCAGGTCGACGACCAGGCTGCGCGCGGAGTCGGCGGTGAGGGCGACCGAGTAGGGGTCGGTCACCTTGTTGACGACGACCTGGCGCACGCTGGGCGCCCACACCGTCACGACGTACCGGTAGGGCTTGTTCTTCCAGCTTCTCGGGCCGGTCACGGACCAGACGCCGGTGGCGTCGTCCCGGCGCATGGCGACCGTGGAGCCGTCGAGCTCCAGGGCCACGCGCTGCGCCGTCGGGGCCCAGACGGACAGCGTGGGACGGCCGTCGTGGAAGACCGGGCCGAGCCGCGCCGTCGTCGCGCCCGCGTACAGGTCGTCCAGCACGCCCGCGATCTGCACGCCGGTCGCCGCCAGGACGGCCCCGTCGGCGGTCCGCTGGGAGGCGACGACCTGGCCGGTCAGCGCCTCGCGCACCCGGTCGCGGTCGCGCGGGTCCACGGACCAGGCGGTGTAGTCCTTCAGGTGCGGGTACTTCGCCTTCTGGGCGTCGGTGAGCGCGCTCTTCGTCAGCCGCAGCCACTGGGCGTCGCCGGTGAGCCTGCCGTCCCGGACCGCGATCGCGCCCGCACGGCTGTAGAGCAGCTGGGTGGAGGCGGCGCCCTCCGCGCCGTTCCAGGCCACGGTGTTCCGGTCGATCCAGATTGCCTTGGAGGCGGTGAGGTCGAGGGCCGCGGCGGACCCGGCCGGCTGCGGGAGCAGGTACTTCTCCTGCCCGTTCAGCAGCCACACCTCATGGCCGTTCGCGGTGAGGTCCAGCGACCGGTCGGAGGCGAGGTCCTTCTCGTCGCCCTTGTGGACGATGTAGCTCAGGCTGGTGGCGCCGGCGGCCAGCGGCACCTCGAAGACCGCGCCGTAGGCGTCGGTCCGGGCCGGCCGGAGGGGCTTGGACCATTCGGTGGGGTTCGCGGCGCCCGTCCAGACGTGCAGGCCCCAGCCGTCGTAGTCCCCGTCGGCGCGGTGGTAGTGCAGGACGGCCTTCGCGGTGTCCTGGGCCGGGTAGTCGGGCCGCTGCGTGACGACCGCCTCCTTGCCCTGCTCGATCCAGACCTCGCCGGTCTTCGTGACGTCGATGGTGCGGTCGGCGGAGACGTCCTTGTTCCCCGTCCTGTCGATGACGAGGAAGCCCACACTGGACGCGCCCGGCTTCAGCTTGACGTAGGCGAAGGCGCCGTACGCGTCCCGGCCTGCGAACGGGTGACTCGCGGGCCAGGTGGTCGACTCGCCGTCGGCGAGGTCGCCCCAGGCGTACAGGCCCCAGTCGGCGTAGTCGCCGTCGGCGCGCTTGTAGTGGACGATCGCGTAGTCGCGCGAGGACGCGGTGGGAACCTCCTCGGCGGGCGGGGCGCCGGTCACCGAGGCGGCGGTGGCGGCGGAGGTGTGCCCGGCCCGGTCCACGACGACGGCCTTGTAGCGCAGGGCCGTGCCGGCCGGGACGTGTGCGCCGATCGTCTGGGTGACCTTGTAGGGGGCGTGGTCGGCGGAGCCGAGGGTCTGCCACCTGCCGTCCCCGGTCTGGGCGGCGAAGACGACGCGGTCGAGCCGCCCGCCTCCCCCGACGTCCGCGCCGAGTTCCACGGTGCCGGTGGCGCCCGCGGCGGGGGCGTGCAGCATGAGCGTCGGCCGGGCGGCGGGGGCGGCCGGGCGGCGGTCGGCCTTGAGGACGATCGCCGAGCCCGCGGGAACGGTCACCGTGATCTTCTCGTCGGCGCCGGACGTGACCGTCTTCCTCGTGCCGTGGATGCCGTGGAACGCGGTGTTCGCGGAACCGGTTGCGAACGTCGCCTCCTTCGCCGTGCCGGCGTTGTTGAAGGCGACGACGTACTCGGTCGCGTCCTTGCCGAGGCCGTTGCGGGAGACGGCGTAGACGCCGGGGCCGTCGGCCGCGTAGCGCTCGGTCTGGACGCCGTCGGTGAGGGCGGGGTTGGCCCTGCGGAGCGCGGCGAGGGCCGCGATCTGCCGGTACAGCGGGGCGGAGGCGTCGTAGGCGTCGCTCGCGTGGGTGCGGTCGGTGCCGATCTCGTCGTCGTCGAGGTAGTCGGGGACCTTGGAGGCGAACATCGTCTGGCGGGCGTCCTTGTCGCCGCCGGAGCCGGTGAAGCCCTGCTCGTCGCCGTAGTAGACGACCGGGTTGCCGCGGCTGAGGAACATCAGCTCGTTGGCGAGCCGGTCCTTGGCGAGGAGTTCGGCGTCGGTGGCCTTCGGGTTGTCCTGCTTCAGGAAGTACCCGATGCGGCCCATGTCGTGGTTGCCGAGGAAGGTGACCTGTTCGTAGGCGTTGGCCTTGTCGGTCGTGTACTTGTAGTCGTCGGCGAAGACGGACGCGAGCTTCTTCGCGCTGCCGCCCTGGGAGGCGTACTGGCGGGCCGCCTCCTGGAACGGGAAGTCGAGGGTGGCGTCGAGCCGGCCCCGGGTGACGTAGGGGGACGTGACCGACGTGTCGGCGGAGTAGACCTCGCCGAACAGGAAGAAGTCGTCACGGCCCTGCTTGGCCGCGTAGGCGTCGAGGGCCGTCGCCCACTGGGTCCAGAACTCCATGTCCACGTGCTTGACGGTGTCGATGCGGAAGCCGTCGATGTCGAAGTCGCGCACCCAGCGCCGGTAGATCTCCTCCATCCCGCCGACCACCTCGGGACGCTCGGTCCACAGGTCGTCGAGCCCGGAGAAGTCGCCGTACGTGGTGGACTCGCCGGCGTAGGTCGAGTCGCCGCGGTTGTGGTACATCGTGGGGTCGTTGAGCCAGGACGGGACCTTGACGTTCTTCTTCGCGGCCGGAACGGTCGGCGTGCGGGGGAAGGAGTCGGCGTCCACCGACGGGAAGGCCTTGCTGCCGTCCGTGTAGTCCGCGTAGGCCTCGTCGTCGAAGGGGCGGCCGTCCTTCGCCAGATACGGGAACGCGCCCTTGGACAGGTAGTCGTAGGACTTCTCCGTGTGGTCGACGACGTCGGCGGTGTGGTTGGTGATGACGTCGAAGAAGACCTTCATGCCCTTGGCGTGCGCCTTGGCGATGAGGGTCTCCAGGTCCTCGTTCGTGCCGAAGTGGGGGTCGACCTGGGTGAAGTCGGTGATCCAGTAGCCGTGGTAGCCGGCGGAGGCGTTGCTCCCCGTGCCCTGGACGGGCTGGTTCTTGAAGATGGGGGCCATCCAGATGGCGGTGGTGCCGAGGCCCTTGATGTAGTCGAGCTTCTTCGTCAGGCCCTTGAGGTCGCCGCCCTGGTAGAACCCCTTGTCGGTGGGGTCGTAACCGGTGGTCAGGCGTGATCCGGTCAGCCCGCCGCGGTCGTTGGCGGTGGTGCCGTCGGCGAAGCGGTCCGGCATGACGAAGTAGAACTGCTCGCGGGTGTCGTCGTGCCGGGCGGGCGCGGCGGCGAGCTTCGCGTCGGAGGGGGGCGGGGGCGGTCCGTCGGCCCGCGCGGCGAGCGGCTGGATCAGTGCGGCGGCCAGGGCCGCCGCGGTGACGGCGGCTACCCGTCCGGCGTGGGCGGTGCGGCGCGTTGCGGGCGCCGGCCATCTCGGTATCACAGGCGGGAACTCCTTGCGACTGCGGCTCTGTCGGGTCCGACCCCTGCGCCCGGGGCGGACTGCGTCGCCGGGCGTCCGCGCGACGCTATCGCCGACGCAAGCCTTACAGCAAGAGTCATGAAAGAATGGGCAAGAACTTTCATGACTCTTGCCGCGCAAGGGGCCGGATCAGCAGCTGGACTTGCCCGTGTAGAGCGCCAGCGCCGTATCGGCGCCCAGGGTCGCCGTGAACCGCCCCGCGGAGTTCACGCTGACGGCGGTGTTGTTCTGCACGTTGCAGTACGTGCCCGCGGGCAGCCCGGTCTGGAACGTCCGACTCAGCGAGCTGCTCTCGTGGTTGATGGCCACATAGCCCTTCGAGCCCCGCCCGAAGGCGATCGCGTCGCCGCCGTCGTCCCACCAGTTGCCGACCGGCTCGCCGCGCACGGCGTTGCGGAAGGCGACCATGCGCTGGATCTCCGGCCAGGCGTGCTGGCACTTCCAGCCGTTCTGCCAGCAGGCGCGGACGGCGCCGCCGTCGGGCGGCCCGGCGTCCGCGTCCGTCCACTCGTAGCCGGAGTTGACGTCCGGCGCGCCGTACGGGTAGGCGAGCATGAAGACGCTGGCCAGCGTGTAGTTCGCGCCGTCCTTGTAGTTCAGGGTGGAGCCGTTGCGCTCCGTGTCGTGGTTGTCGACGAAGACGCCCGCGACCGAGCTGCTCACATACCCCCAGCCCTCGCCGTAGTTCTTCAGGTAGGCGAGGTTCTCGTTGGTGAAGACGCGTTTGAGGTCGTAGGCGTAGCGGAACTCCTGGACGTCCCCGTTGCCGGTGTACTCGGTGGGCTGCACGGCCTCTCCGGCGCCGTAGACGACCTCCTGCTTCCAGTACACGCCGGTGTTCGTCAGCCGGGACTTGATGTTCGCGAGGTCGGCGGTGTCGATGTGCTTGGCCGCGTCGATGCGGAAGCCGTCGACTCCCAGGGTGAGCAGGTCGTTCAGGTACCCGGCGATCGTCTTGCGGACGTACTCCTCGCCGGTGTCCAGGTCGGCCAGCCCGACGAGTTCGCAGTGCTGGACGTTCCAGCGGTCCGCGTAGTTCGAGATCTGCGCGGTGCAGTCGTCGAAGTCGTGGGAGGAGTACAGGCCCGGGTAGTCGTACTTCGTGTACGACGAGCCGCCGGTGCCGGTGCCGCTGCCCGCCGTCATGTGGTTGATCACCGTGTCGACGACGACCTTCACACCCGCCGCGTGACAGGTGTTCACCATGTTCCGCAACGCCGTGCGGTCGCCGAGCCGCCCGGCGATCCGGTAGCTGACGGGCTGGTACGACGTCCACCACTGCGGTCCCTGTATGTGCTCGGCTGGCGGGGAGACCTGTACGTATCCGTAGCCGGCGGGACCGAGCGCGTTCGTGCACTCCTTGGCGACCGAGGCGTAGTTCCACTCGAAGAGGACGGCGGTGACGTCCTTGACGCCGGGTGGGGCGGCGGAGGCCGTGGAGGCACCGGGGACGACGACGGCGGCCAGGGCGGCGGCCAGGGCGAGTGCGCCCGTAAGGGGTCTGCTGCGTGCCATGTGGGGTTCCTTCGTCTTTGAAGGCTGTTGCTGCAATCTTTCAGAAACCTTGCAGTGGCGTGATGTTAAGGGCCGTCGGCCGAAAAGTGCAGTGGGTGGCGTGAAGGATCTGCGAGAGAGGGCGAGCGGAGGAGGGACGGCTCTTCGGCGGCGGGGAGACGGTGCGGCGGCTACTCGGTCGAACCATCCGCCGTCCGCTGCTTGAATCCCCCGATGACCCCCGACTCTCCCGACCGCACCGCCCCGCACGGGACCCACGACACCACGCCCACGGCCCCGCCCGCGTTCCCGCCGACGTCCCCGTGCGCGCCGCGTCCGGCGCACCCGCTCCTCGGGCGCCTCCTCGACGCCGCCGCGGGGCGCTTCCCCCCGGCCGACGGGGCCGTCACGGTCCTGCCCGCGCTGCCCGGCGGTCTGGAGTGCTCGGTCGCCTTCACCGGCCACGCCGTCGTCGCCACCGCGCTGCCCGCCTCACAGGTGCACGCCCACGGCCCCGACGGCTTCGGCGGCTCCCTGTCCCCGGACTTCCTGCGCTCCCTGGCCGGGCCCACGGGCTGGATCGGCGTCGTCGACGCCACCCTGGTCGGGCGTGGCACCGGCGGCCCGGCCCGCCTGCCCCCGCTCGCCGGGGCCGACGACCACCCCCGGGTCCGGTTCGCCCGCGAACTGCGCTCCGACGTCAGGGTGTTCGGTGACGCCCGCGGACTGGTCACCCTCGCGGCGGGCCTCGCCGGACGCCCCGAGATCAGCGTCGAACTGCACCACCCCGAGGACGGCGGCCGCGGACGGGGCAGATCGCTGCTGGGCGACGCGCTGACCCTGGTCCCCGGGGGCGAGCCCGTCTTCGCGGCAGTCGCCCCGGGCAACGCGCGCTCTCTGCGCGCCTTCCTCGCCGCCGGGTTCACCCCGATCGGGTCCGAGGTCCTGGTCCGCCCCGGCCGGAGCCGGGCATGACGGCCGGCTCCCCGGACGCCGGGACGCCCCTGACGACCCGCAGCAGCTACGACGCGGTGGCCGAGCGCTACGCCCGCGAGATCGGCGACGAACTCGACGGCAAGCCCCTCGACCGCGCCCTGCTGGACGCCTTCGCCGAACTGGCCGCCGACGGCCCGGTCGCGGACGTCGGCTGCGGCCCCGGCCAGGTGACGGCCCGCCTCGCCGCCCGGCACCACGCCCGTCCGCTCGGCGTGGACCTGTCCCCGGCCATGTGCGCCGTGGCGCGCCGCGGCACCGGTCTGCCGTTCCTCGCGGCGGACATGAGGGCCCTGCCGATCCGCTCGGGCGCCCTGGGCGGCGTCCTGTGCCTGTACGCGGTGATCCACCTCGACCCGGCCGAACGGGCCGCCGCCTACGCCGAGTTCGCCCGCGTGCTGCGTCCCGGCGCACCCGCGCTCGTCGCCTTCCACACCAGCGACCCGGATCTGCGCGCCGGACAGGAGGCCCGCCTCGGCGAGTGGTGGGGCCACCGCGTCGACCTGACCTTCCGCTACCTCGGCCCGGCCGCGGAGACGGCGGCCCTCGCCCGGGCCGGTCTCTCCCTCACCGCACGCCTCGACAGGGAACCGCACCCCGGGGTCGAGCACCCGAGCCGACGCACCTACCTTCTGGCACGACGCCCCGCGTAGCCGGCGGCACGGCGCACGCACACGAAGGCCCGCCGCCCCCTGGAAATCGCCACGAGGGACGGCGGGCCTCCCGCACAGCGATCGGCCGTCAGGCGTTCGGACCGTCGGCCCGTCGCGCTTCCGGACGGTCACACGGCCGTGCGGCAACGCGGTCTCGCGGTCCTACTGTGGTGCGGTCTTACGGTCACGCGGTCGTGAACCAGACCGTCGTGTCCGCCGGCAGCTTCGCCTCGCCGGCGTCCGTCTCGGTCACCTCGTCGCTCGCGAGCAGCACCCGTCCGTACGCCGGGGTCGTCACCGCCTCACCCGTCGTGTTCGCCACGCACACGAACTCCCCGCGCCGGAAGGCGAGGACGCCCTCCGGGGCCTTCAGCCACTGCACCGCGTCGCCGGCGCCCAGGTCGGGGCGGGAACGGCGGATGCCGAGGGCCGAGCGGTACAGCTCCAGGGTCGAACCCGGGACGCCCGTCTGGGCCGCCACGCTCAGTTCGCCCCAGCCCGCCGGCTGCGGGAGCCAGCTGCCGCCGTCGCCGAAACCGTACGACGAGCCCTCGCGCGTCCACGGGATCGGCACCCGGCAGCCGTCGCGGAAGCCGTCCTGGCCGGCGCCGCGGAAGTAGGCCGGGTCCTGGCGGACCTCGTCGGCCAGGTCGACGACGTCGGGCAGACCGAGTTCCTCGCCCTGGTAGACGTAGGCGGAGCCGGGCAGCGCCAGCATCAGCAGCGTGGCCGCCCGGGCCCGGCGCAGGCCGAGTTCGCGGTCGCCCGCGGTGCGGATCTGGGTGCCGAGACCGGGCGGGTTGGCGAAGCGCGTCGCATGGCGGGTGACGTCGTGGTTGGACAGGACCCAGGTGGCCGGTGCGCCGACCGGCCGCATCGAGTCCAGGGTGCGGTCGACGACCTCGCGCAGCTCCGCCGCGTCCCACGCGGTGCTCAGGTACTGGAAGTTGAACGCCTGGTGGAGTTCGTCGGGGCGGACGTAGTTCGCGGTGCGCTCGATCGTCGGGGTCCACGCCTCCGCGACGAAGATCTGCTCGCCGGAGTACTCGTCCAGGATCAGCCGCCACTGGCGGTAGATCTCGTGGACGCCGTCCTGGTCGAAGAAGGGCATGACATCGTTGCCCAGCAGTTTCAGCTGGTCGTGGGTGCCGAGGTCGGGGAGCCCGGCGGCCTTGACCAGGCCGTGGGCCACGTCGATGCGGAACCCGTCGACGCCCATGTCGAGCCAGAAGCGCAGGATGGAGCGGAACTCGTCGCCGACGGCCGGGTGGTCCCAGTTGAAGTCGGGCTGTTCGGGGGCGAAGAGGTGCAGGTACCACTCGCCGGCCGAGCCGTCCGGTTCGGTGACCCGCGTCCACGCCGGGCCGCCGAAGATGGACTCCCAGTCGTTGGGCGGGAGTTCGCCGTTCTCCCCCTTGCCGGGGCGGAAGTGGTAGCGGTCGCGCAGGGACGAGCCGGGGCCCTCCGCCAGCGCCCGCTTGAACCACTCGTGCTGGTCGGAGGAGTGGTTCGGCACCAGGTCGACGATGATCCGCAGGCCCAGCTCATGGGCGTCGCGGATCAGGGCGTCGGCGTCGAGCAGGTTGCCGAACATCGGGTCCACCTCGCGGTAGTCGGCGACGTCGTAGCCCGCGTCGGCCTGCGGGGAGGCGTAGAAGGGGCTGAGCCACACGGCGTCCACGCCGAGGTCGCGCAGGTACGGCAGACGGGAGCGGACGCCTTCCAGGTCGCCCATGCCGTCGCCGTCGCTGTCGGCGAAGCTGCGGGGGTACACCTGGTAGATCACCGCGTCCCGCCACCAGTCGCGGCGCTGGGCGACGGTGGCGACGGCCGAGGTGGGGGCGGGGGCCGGGGCTGCGGGCTGCTGGCTCATGGCGTCCTTGGTACCTAACGGAGTCATCGGGTCAGGGGTGTTCGGGGATGTGTGGAGAACGGGTGACGAGGCGGCCGCGGTCACAGCGGGGTCGGATGGCGACCGCGGCCGCCCCGGGCTTTTCGGGGGACCGGGCAGGCGGGCCTGCGTCACCCCTTCGTGCCGCCCGCGGTGAGGCCGGTCACCAGGTTCTTCTGCACGAGGTAGAAGAACAGGGCGGCGGGTATCGCGATCAGCACGGCGGTGGCGGCCATCAGGTTGCGCTGGGCGTCGTGCTCGCTGACGAACGACTGCAGACCGACCGCAAGCGTGTACTTGTCGTCGCTGAGCATGAACGTCGACGCGAAGGCGACCTCGCTGAAGGCGGTGAGGAAGTTGTAGAAGGCGGCTACCGCGAGGCCGGGCTTGGCCAGCGGCAGCACCAGCCGGAAGAAGGTGCCGAACGGGGTGAGCCCGTCGACGCGTCCCGCCTCGTCGATCTCGAAGGGGATGGTGTCGAAGTACCCCTTGAGCAGCCAGGCGCTGTACGGGATGACCGTCGTGCAGTAGACGAGGATCAGACCGAGGTAGTTGTCGATGAGCTGCAGGTCGGACAGGATCTGGTACATCGGCACCATGAGCACGGTGACCGGGAACATCTGGGTGACCAGCAGCACCCACATGAACTTCTTGTAACCGGGGAAGCGCATGCGCGAGACGGCGTAGCCGGTGGTGGCGGCGATGAGCACGCCGATCGCGGTGGTGCCGAGCGTGACGATGAGCGAGCTCTTCAACCAGTCGAGGAACTCGGTGTGCTGGAGGACGAACGAGTAGTTGGCGAACGTCATCTTGTCCCAGATGCCGCCCGGGTGCAGGTAGTCGTCCTTGTCCGGGCCGAGGGAGAGGTAGACCAGCCAGGCGATCGGGAAGAGCGCGACCAGGCTCGCGGCGATCAGCACGCCGTGCGAGGCGAGCGAGCCGGCGAGGCTGTTCTCGCCGCGCCGGCGGACCCGGCGCGGGGCCCTGGCGGGACGCTGCTCGGCCACCGGGGCGGAGGTCTCGGCTGTGGTGGTACTCATGGGGACTCCTGCCTCAGATCGCGAGCTGCTGCTCGTTGCGGTTCAGCCAGCGGCGGTAGAACGAGGTGAAGACGATCAGGATGGCCAGCAGCAGGATGCCGTAGGCGGCGGACTGGGCGAAGTCACGCGGCTGCTGTCCGAAGCCGAGGTAGTACGCCCAGGTGACGAGGATCTGCGCGTCGGGAGCGGTGTTGCCGAACAGCAGGAAGATGACGGCGAACTGGTTGAACGTCCAGATGATGCCCAGCAGGACGACGGTCGAGCTGACCGAGCGCAGACCCGGCAGGGTGATGTGGCGGAAGCGCTGCCAGGCGCTCGCGCCGTCCATCTCGGCGGCCTCGTAGAGGGAGGCGTCGATCGCCTGCAGGCCGCCGAGCAGCGAGATCATCATGAACGGCACACCGCACCAGGTGTTGACCATGATCGCGGCGAACCGCTGCCAGAAGGTGTCCTCCAGCCACAGGGGCGAGGGCAGGTGCAGGGCGTCCAGCGCGGAGTTGATGACGCCGCCGTCGGCGAGCATGAAACGCCAGCCGAAGACCGTGACGAACGTGGGCACCGCCCAGGGCAGCACCAGGATCATCCGGTACAGGGTCCGTCCGCGCAGCTTCTGGTTCAGGAGCAGGGCGAGGCCCAGTCCGATGCCGTAGTGCAGGGCGACACAGGTCGCCGTCCACACGATCGTCCAGATGAAGTGCGACCAGAAGCGGTCGTAGGCGGTGGGGCCCCACAGGATGTCGGCGTAGTTGTCCAGGCCGATGAACTTGTAGGTGGCGTCGATGTGGTTGACGCCGATCGTGCGCGCGGTGTTGAGGCTGTCGGCGTCGGTCAGCGTCAGGTAGAGGCCGTACACCAGGGGGTACAGCACGAGGACGCCGAGGACGACCGCCACCGGGGCGATCATCACGTAGGCGTACCAGTGCTTGTGGTAGCCGCGCTTCAGGCGTCCGGAGAGCCCGGGCCCCGGCTCACGGTCACCGCGGCGCTTGCCGGTCGCGCGGTCGATGGCGACTGTCATGGTTCGACACCTTCTGGATCTTCACGCTGGATCGTCGACGGGGGTACGGCTCACAGACCGGTGGCCGCCGGATCTCTCCCACCGTGCTGGGAGATCCGGCGGCCACGCGGGCTCACTTGCTGAAGTCCGGCACCAGCTTGGCGATGGCGAGTTCGGCGTTGCTCAGGCCCTTGTCGAGGGTCTCCTTGCCGCCCGCGATCTTGGGCAGTTCGGTGTCGAGCGGACCCCACAGGGAGCTGTACTCCGGCAGCGCCGGGCGCGGCTGGGCGGCGGACAGGACGGTCTGGTAACCGGCGATGCCCGGGTCGGCCTTGACGGCGGCGGTGTAGGCGTCGTCGCGCGTGGGCAGCGTGGAGTTCTTCTGGGCGATGGCGGCCTGGGACGCGGCGGAGGTCATGAAGTTCACGAACTTCAGCGCGGCGGCCTGGTGGGCCTTGTCCGAGCCGGCGTAGACCGAGAGGTTGTGGCCGCCGGTCGGGGCGCCCGCCTTGCCGGTGGAGCCGGCCGGGACGGTCGCTATGCCGAGGTTGGCCTTGTCCTTGAAGGCGCCGCCCTTGTAGAAGTTGGTGATCTCCCACGGGCCCTGCACGATCGCGGCGACCTTGCCGTTGACGAACGCGTCCTGGATGTGGGCGTACGCGTCGGCCGTGGTGTCGGCCTTGTGCAGGCCCTTGCCGTCGAAGAGGCCCAGCCAGGCGCCGTACGCCTTCTTCGCCGCCGGCGAGTCGACGGTGATCTTCTTGGCCTTGGCGTCGACGGTGTCGGCGCCCTCGCCGTAGAGGAAGGACTGCGCGTAGTAGGCCTGGGTGGAGCCCCAGTAGCCGTCGACGCCGGTCTTGTCCTTGACGGTGGCGGCGGCGGTCTTCAGCTCGTCCCAGGTCTTGGGGGCCGCGGTGATGCCCGCCTTCGCGAAGAGGGCCTTGTTGTAGACCAGCGCGAGGGTGTCGGTGACCAGCGGGACGCCGTACGTCTTGCCCTCGTACTTGGCCTGCTCCAGCAGGTTCGGCTTGAACGCGGACCGGTCCTTCAGGGCGTCGGTGCCGTCGAGCGGCAGGAAGTAGCCCTTCTTGGCGAAGGCGGGGGTCCAGCCGACCTCGGAACGCAGCACGTCCGGGGCTCCGGAGGCGCCGGCGGCCGTGTCGAACTTGTTCTGCGCCTGGTCGAAGGGCACGTTGACGTACTTGACCTTGACGTCCTTGTCGGCGGCCTCGAACTGCTTGACCAGGGCCTGGTACGTGGGTGCCTCATTGGTGGCGTTGGAGGTGTCCCACCAGGTGATGGTGACCGGCCCGGACGAGTTGTCGCTGCCGCTGTCGTCTCCGCCGCAGGCCGTCGCCGCGAGGGCGAAGGACGCCACCAGCGCGGTGGCCGCTATGCCACGCCGCATGAGTTTCTCCTTGAGGGTGAAAGCCCGTATAGCTGCAGGAGGCGGTCCCGTCCGCCGTCCTGCCGACTGTGCCGACCGCGCCGTTGCTGCCGCCGGGCGACGTGAACGTAACAGCGCGGCAAGCGGCACGAAAGACCTTGCAGCAAAAAAGTGCAAGAGATCTCTGAAGTTATCCGCACGTGACGCGTGCGTGACCTCTCCTCGACTGCCGTGAGACCGTTGTTGTCGCGGTTGACCGGCCTCACAGCGGGGTGGGCAGCCCCTGTGCAAGACTCTGAAAGCTCTTGCCATCACTTTCACGAGGGAGCGCGATGACGCAGCAGCCCGGCGCGGCCCGTTCACCAGGCCGCCCACGGCGACCGATCGGTGTGCAAGGCAGCGCCCGACGGGTACAGTCCACCCCTGTGACCACACGGCTTGCCGACATCGCCGCCCAGGCGGGGGTGAGCGAAGCGACCGTCAGCCGCGTCCTCAACGGCAAGCCTGGCGTCGCCGCCACCACCCGTCAGTCCGTGCTCGCCGCTCTGGACGTCCTGGGCTACGAGCGCCCTGTCCGGTTGCGCCAGCGCAGCGCCGGCCTGGTCGGCCTGATCACGCCGGAGCTGGAGAACCCCATATTCCCGGCCCTGGCCCAGGTCATCGGCCAGGCGCTGACCCGCCAGGGCTACACCCCCGTCCTCGCCACCCAGACCCCGGGCGGCTCCACGGAGGACGAGCTGACCGAGATGCTGGTCGACCGGGGGGTCGCCGGCATCATCTACGTCTCCGGCCTGCACGCGGACACCACCGCCGACATGGAACGCTACGAGCAGTTGCGCGCCCAGGGCGTCCCCTTCGTCCTCGTGGACGGCTTCTCCCCCAAGGTGCAGGCCCCCTTCATCTCCCCCGACGACCGGGCGGCGATGACCCTGGCCGTCACCCACCTCGTCTCCCTCGGCCACACCCGGGTGGGTCTGGCGCTCGGCCCCAAGCGCTTCGTGCCGGTCCAGCGCAAGATCGAGGGCTTCGTGCGGGCGATGCAGGAGCAGCTGCACCTCAGCCCGGAGACGATCGAGACCGAGCTGGTCCAGCACTCCCTCTACACCCTGGAGGGCGGCCAGGCGGCGACCACCGCCCTGATCGACCGCGGCTGCACGGCGATCGTCTGCGCCAGCGACATGATGGCGCTGGGCGCGATACGGGCGGCCAGGCAGCGCGGCCTCGCGGTCCCCCGGGACGTCTCGGTGGTCGGCTTCGACGACTCCCCGCTGATCGCCTTCACCGACCCGCCCCTGACGACCGTGCGCAAGCCCGTCCCGGCGATGGGCCAGGCCGCCGTCCGCACCCTCCTGGAGGAGATCGGCGGAACGCCCGCGCCGCACAGCGAGTTCGTGTTCATGCCGGAGCTGGTGGTACGCGGCTCGACCGCCTCGGCCCCCGGGGACCGCGTCCGGCCGTAGGGCGGACGTCGTCCGCGGGGTGGAGACGTCCGGGCCGTCGCCCGGTGCCCCGGGAGGAGACCAAGGGGTCTTTCCGCCGTAGAACGTGCGGACCGTGCCCTACCGAGGGATGATCGGGCCAAGAGGGCTTTTCTGGCAGACTTCGTGTCCATGGGTGAATCGACTGTGACACCACTGGAAGGCCGTGAGCAGGCCGTTCCCCAGCCTGTCACGGCCCGCACACGACAGCGCCGCCTCGGCCCGCCGCGCACCCCGCGCCGTCCGCGCCTCTGGTTCGAGATCCTGCTCATCGCGGTGAGTTACTGGACGTACTCCCTCGTGCGCAACGCGGTCCCCGAGCAGCGCGGCGCCGCGCTGCGCAACGCGGACTGGATCTGGCGCGCCGAGCACACCCTCGGCATCGCGATGGAGGGGTCGGTCAACCACACGGCGAACTCGGTGACCTGGCTCATCGTGGGCATGAACTACTACTACGCCACGCTGCACTTCGTCGTCACCCTGGCCGTCCTGGTCTGGCTCTACCGCAGCCATCCGGGCCGTTACGCGGCCGCCCGTCTGGTGCTCTTCGCGACGACGGCCGTCGCCCTGGCCGGCTACTACCTGTACCCCCTCGCGCCGCCGCGCCTGATGCCGGGCGGTGACTTCGTCGACACGGTGGCGGCCCATCGCACATGGGGCTCGATGGCGTCCGGCGACCTCAAGCACATGTCGAACCAGTACGCGGCGATGCCGTCCATGCACATCGGCTGGTCCGTGTGGTGCGGCCTGACCGTCTTCGCCCTCGCCAGGCTGCCCTGGGTGCGCATCCTGGGCGTGCTGTACCCGACGGCGACCCTGGTGGTCATCGTCGCCACGGCCAACCACTTCTGGCTGGACGCGGTGGGCGGCGTCCTGTGTCTGGCCTTCGGCTTCGCCGTGGCGCACACCTGGTACGGAGCGCTGCCGTACGCCCTGCCGAGGAGCGTGCCGGCGAGGAGAGCGGACCGGCCCGGCCTCCGGACCCGCTCGAAGACCTGACGGCCGGCGCTCCGACAGACGCTCCGACCGGCGCCGGGACTCAGGGGGCGTGCGCGGGACGACCGGACGGGCGGACCGGGTCCCCGGGCAGCGCGGCCGCCCTGAGCGCCGCCACGAACGCGTCCAGCGCGGGCTGGGACGGCGCTGTCTCCCGCACGACCGCCTGAACGGTCCGCACCGGCACAGGATCACGCACTTCCCGTACGACGACCCCCGGATGCCGGCTGCCCAGCCCGAGCCGCGGCACCAGACTCACTCCCAGCCCGGCGGCCACGAAGCCCTGAGCGGTCATGTAGTCCTCGCTCTCGACGACGAACCGGGGCCGGAACCCGACGGCCGCGCACGCGTCGAGCTGGGCGTCGAGACAGGGCCCGGGCCACTCGCTCCCCACGAAGTCCTCCTCGGCGAGCTCTGCCAGCCGCACGCTCCGCCGCCCGGCGAGCCGGTGCCCGCGCGGCAGGACGGCGAGGTAGGGGTCGTCGAGCAGCGGCACCAGCCGCACGCCGCCCGCCTCCTCCCCCCGCACCACCAGCGCCAGATCGGCCCGCCCCTCCCTGACCTCGGCGAACGCCTCCTCCGGGGCGCTCAGACGCAGATCCAGCTGCACCCCCGGATGCGACTCGCGCAGCCTCGCCACCGCCGGCGCGACCAGCCCCGCCCCCGCGGTGGCGAAATACCGCACGGCCAGCCGCCCGCTGCGCCCTGCCAGCAGATCGGCCAGCGCGGCCTCGGCCTCGGCGAGCTGCCGCCCCAGGGCGTCCGCGTGCTCGGTGAGCAGCAGCCCGGCAGCCGTGGGCCGCACCCCCCGCCCCACCCGCTCCAGCAGCTCGGCCCCCGCCTCTCTCTCCAGCGCCGCGATCTGCTGACTGACGGCGGACGGCGTGTACCCCAGCACGGCCGCGGCCCCCGTCACCGACCCGCTGTCCACGACCGCCCGGAGCACCTGCATCCGCCGCACATCAAGCATGCAGCCCACCTTAACGAACCATCAAGAACCTTTCACTTGTCCTCACAGGACATCTCGGCCACCGTGGACGGCATGCCCCTCCCCTCCACTCTCCGCATGGCTGCGCTCGCCCTCTTCTGGGGCTCGGGCTTCCTCTGGATCAAGCTCGCCCTCACCCACGGTCTGACCCCGGCCCAGATCACCATCGCCCGCTGCGCGCTCGGTGCGGCCGTCCTCCTCGTCCTGGCGCGCCGGGCCGCCCAGCGCCTCCCCCGCTCCTGGACGACCTGGCGGCGCCTCGTCGTGGCCGCCTTCTTCTGCAACGCCGTTCCCTTCGCCCTCTTCGCGCTGGGCGAGCAGCACCTCGACTCGGGCCTCGCGGGCGTCCTCAACGCGACGACACCGCTGTGGTCCCTGCTCATCGGCATCACCTTCGGCGCCGAACGGATCACCCACCCCGCCCGCCTCACCGGCCTGCTCCTGGGCTTCGCCGGAACGGTGCTGATCTTCGCCCCCTGGCGCCACGGGGGCCTCCTCACCTGGCCTGCCCTGGCCCTGCTCGCGGCGGCCGCCAGCTACGCGGTGGCCTTCGCCTACATGGCCCGCCACCTCACGACCCAGGACGCGCCCCTGGCGATGTCGGCGGCCCAGCTCCTGACAGCCACGGGCCTGAGCACCCTGGCCCTCCCCGCGGCCGGTCCCCTCCACCCGGACGCCACCGCCCTGCTGGCCGTCACCGCCCTGGGCGTCCTGGGCACGGGCGTGACCTTCTACCTCAACTACCGCCTGATCGCGGACGAGGGTCCCACCGCGGCGGCCACCGTCGGCTATCTGCTCCCGGTGGTCTCCGTGACGCTCGGCGCGACGCTCCTGGACGAACACATCGGCCCCCGCGTGCTGACCGGTATGACGGTCGTCCTCGTGGCGGTGGCCCTGACCCGCACCGGCGGGCAGCGCGCCACGGTCCGTCGCCCCGTTGACGACCGCCGAGGACGCGGGACGCGGGACCCGGCACCCACAGCCCCGGCCCCGGCCCCGAGGCTTGAGGTCTGAAGCTTGCGGCTGATGGTCGACGGGACCGCGGTTCCCCGCCCCTACCCCCCGTAGAACAGCTCGTCCACGACTCCCCGGGCCAGGCGGGCAGTTCGCCGGTAGTCGTCGAGCATGTCCCCCACCCGTCCGGGGCCGTATCCCAAGTACCGTCCCACGGCGACCAGTTCACGGGGGTCGGACGGGAAGGTGTCCCCGGCCCGCCCGCGCACCAGCATCACCGCGTTGCGCACCCGGGTGGCCAGCACCCAGGCCTCGTCCAGCGTCGCCGCGTCGTCCTGCGTGATGAGCCCGGCGGCCCGGGCGGCGGCGAGCGCCTCCCGGGTACGGGTGGTCCGCAGGCCCGCGGTCGACGCCCCGTGCCGCATCTGCAGCAGTTGCACGGTCCATTCGACGTCGGACAGGCCGCCCGGACCGAGCTTGGTGTGCAGCTTCGGGTCGGCGCCGCGGGGCAGCCGCTCCGCCTCCATACGGGCCTTCAGCCGGCGGATCTCCCGCACGGCCTCCTCGGAGAGCCCGTTCGCCGGATACCGCAGCGGGTCCGCGAGCGCGATGAACCGCCCTCCCAACTCCTCGTCCCCCGCGACGGGTTCGGCCCGCAGCAGCGCCTGCGCCTCCCAGACCAGCGACCACCGCCGGTAGTAGGCCTCGTAGGACTTCAACGTCCGCACGAGGGGACCGGACTTCCCCTCCGGACGCAGATCCGCGTCGACGAGCAGCGGCGGATCGGCGCTGGGGATCTGCAGCAGCCGGCGCATCTCGGAGACGACCTTGTTGGCGGCGTCGGCGGCCTCCCGCTCGTCGACGCCCTCCCGGGGCTCGTGCACGAACAGCACGTCGGCGTCGGACCCGTAGCCCAGCTCGTGGCCCCCGAAGCGCCCCATGCCGATGACGGCGAAGCGCGTCGGAAGGGCGTCCCCCCAGCCCTCCCGGACCACCGCGTGCAGGGTCCCGGCCAGGGTGGCGGCCGTCAGGTCCGACACGGCGCCGCCCACCAGGTCCACCAGGGCGCCCTGATCGGCCTCGGCGGGCTGCCCCTCGGTCCCGTACGAGCCGACGATGTCCACGGCGGCCGTGCGGAACAGTTCACGCCGTCGCACCCCGCGCGCCGCGGTGACCGCCTGCACGGCCCCGCCGGCCCGCTTCACCGCGGCGAGTATCTCCTGCTCCAACGGGCCTCGCGTGCGCGGCTCCAGCCTCCCGCTCTCCCCGTCGCCGAGCAGCGCCACCGCCTCCGGCGCCCGCATCAGCAGATCGGGGGCGAGCCGTCCGGCCGACAGCACGCGCGCGAGGTTCTCCGCGGCGGCCCCCTCATCCCTCAACAGCCGCAGATACCAAGGGGTCTTGCCCAGGGCGTCCGAGACCTTGCGGAAGTTGAGCAGCCCCGCGTCCGGGTCGGCGGAGTCCGCGAACCAGCCCAGCAGAACGGGCAGCAGGGTGCGTTGGATGGCGGCCTTGCGCGAGACGCCGGAGGCCAGCGCCTCCAGATGCCGCATCGCGGCCGCGGGATCGGCGTAGCCGAGCGCGATCAGCCGCTCCCGGGCGGCCTTGGCGCTCAACCTGGTCTCGCCCGGCGCGAGTTGGGCGACCGCGTCGAGCAACGGCCGGTAGAACAGCTTCTCGTGCAGCCGCCGTACCACGGCGGCGTGCCGCTTCCACTCACGTCCCAGCTCGGCCACCGGGTCGGCGCGCAGCCCGAGGGAGCGGCCGAGCCGGCGCAGGTCCGTCTCGCTCTCCGGCACCAGGTGGGTGCGGCGCAGCCGGTAGAGCTGGATCCGATGCTCCATCGACCGCAGGAACCGGTACGCGGCGTCGAGTTGCGTCGCGTCCGTCCGGCCGACGTAGCCGCCGGCGGCGAGCGCCTGGAGCGCGTCCAGCGTGGTCCCGCTGCGCAGCGAGCCGTCGGCCCGGCCGTGCACCAGCTGCAGGAGCTGCACGGCGAACTCGACGTCCCTGAGGCCGCCCGGGGCGAGCTTCAGTTCGCGGTCGATCTCGGCGGCCGGGATGTTCTCGACGACGCGGCGCCGCATCCTCTGCACGTCGACGACGAAGTTCTCCCGCTCGGCTGCCTTCCACACCAGGGGCTCGACGGCGGCGACGTACTCGGCCCCCAGCTCCAGGTCGCCGGCCACCGGCCGGGCCTTCAACAGGGCCTGGAACTCCCAGGTCTTGGCCCATCGCTGGTAGTAGGCGAGATGACTGCTGAGCGACCGCACGAGCGGTCCGTTGCGGCCCTCGGGGCGCAGATTGGCGTCGACGGGCCAGATGGACCCTTCCACCGTGGTCTCGGAACAGATCCGCATCATGTGCGAGGCGAGCTTGGTCGCGGCCCGCAGCGCCTTGTCCTCGTCGGCGCCCTCGACGGCCTCCCCGACGAAGATGACGTCGACGTCCGACACGTAGTTCAACTCGTGGCCGCCGCACTTGCCCATGGCGATGACGGCGAGCCGGCACAGCGCGGCGTCGTCGGGCGCGGCGGTCCGGGCCAGCCGCAGCGCCGCCCGCAACGTCGCCGTGGCGAGGTCGGCGAGCTCGGCGGCGGTTTCGGCGAGGTCGGTCGTCCCGCACACGTCACGCGCCGCGATGGACAGCAGACAGCGCCGGTAGGCGACCCGCAGCAGCACGGGATCCGTGGCCTCGGCGAGCCCCCGCTCGAACTCCTCGACCCCCGGATGCAGATCCCGGGGCTCGTAGGTGACGAGCGCCTCCCAGTCGCGCGGGTGGCGGGCGAGATGGTCGGCCAGGGCGGCGGACGCGCCGAGCACCCCCAGCAGGCGGTCGCGCAGCGGCTTGGCCGCGATCAGCGTGTCCAGCAGTTCCTGGCGGGCGGTGGGGCCGGGCTGCGCCTCCAGCAGCCGGACGAGGCCGTGCAGCGCGAGATCGGGGTCGGCGGTGGCCCCGAGGGCCTCCAGGAGAAAGGGGTCGTCCCGCACCGGGGACAGCTCGGGCCCGTCCAGCAGCCGCTCGGCGGCGGACGGATCGGTGAAGCCGTGCCGCAGCAGCCGTGTGAAGGTGCTGCTCCTGCGCCCCGGCGCCATCATCCCCGGCCTCCTCCTGCGATCAAGCTCGTCCGCAGACGAGCGTAACCCGCACGTCCACCTGGCGCTGCGGGCCGGATTCCGGTTCTGTGGGGAACGGCATGCCGGGCCTCTTCCGCGGAGGCGCCGTGACAAAAGGACGGACAAGGGGAGTCATCCATGAACATGTCGCTCGAGGTGATCCTGCTGCCGGTGTCGGACGTGGACCGGGCCAAGGAGTTCTACCGCGACAAAGTCGGTTTCCACGTCGACATCGACGGCGAGGTGATGGAGGGCGTGCGGATCGTGCAGCTCACCCCGCCCGGATCGGGCTGTTCGATCGCCCTGGTGGACGGCCTGCAGGTCCCGACGGGCGCGCCGCAGCCGGGCACGTACCACGGCATGCAGCTGTGCGTGACCGACGCGAAGGCGGCGTACGAGGAACTGACCGCCCGGGGCCTCGAGGTCAGCGAGCCCGTACAGCTCGCCCCGCGGGACGGAGGGACCTTCCTGTACTTCAAGGACCCGGACGGCAACGGCTGGGCGATCCAGGAGTACCGCCGCCGCGAGACGGAGCCGCTCCACGAACTCCTGGCGAACCAGGCCACCGGCTGACCCCGCGAAAAGCGGCGGGCTGTGGCCACCGACGACCACAGCCCGCCCGCACCACGGAGGAGCCGCCACAGCGGCAGCCCCGGCCCTACAGCACCGGCAGGTTCTTCCGCAGCTCGAAGGCCGTCACCTCGGAGCGGTACTCCTCCCACTCGCTCTTCTTGTTGCGCAGGAAGAAGTCGAAGACGTGCTCGCCGAGCGTCTCGGCGACCAGGTCGCTGCGCTCCATCAGGGTCAGGGCCTCGCCCAGGTTCTGCGGGAGCGGCTCGATGCCCATGGCACGGCGTTCGGCGTCCGACAGGGCCCAGACGTCGTCCTCGGCGCCCGGCGGGAGCTCGTAGCCCTCCTCGACGCCCTTGAGGCCGGCGGCGAGCAGCATGGCGTAGGCCAGGTACGGGTTGGCGCCGGAGTCGATGGAGCGGACCTCGATGCGTGCCGAGCCGGTCTTGCCGGGCTTGTACATCGGCACGCGGACCAGGGCGGAGCGGTTGTTGTGGCCCCAGCAGATGTACGAGGGGGCCTCGCCGCCGGCGCCCGCGGTGCGCTCGGAGCCGCCCCAGATGCGCTTGTAGGAGTTGACCCACTGGTTGGTGACCGCGGCGATCTCGGCGGCGTGCTTCAGCAGACCGGCGATGAAGGAGCGGCCGACCTTCGACAGCTGGTACTCCGCGCCCGACTCGTAGAACGCGTTGCGGTCGCCCTCGAAGAGGGAGAGGTGGGTGTGCATGCCGGAGCCGGGGTGCTCGCTGAACGGCTTCGGCATGAACGTCGCCTGGACGCCCTGCTCCAGCGCGACCTGCTTCATGACCAGGCGGAACGTCATGATGTTGTCGGCCGTGGAGAGGGCGTCGGCGTAGCGCAGGTCGATCTCCTGCTGGCCGGGGGCGCCCTCGTGGTGGGAGAACTCGACCGAGATGCCCATCGACTCCAGCATGGTGATCGCCTGGCGGCGGAAGTCCATGCCGACGTTGTGGGGGGTGTGGTCGAAGTAGCCGGAGTTGTCGGCCGGGGTCGGCCGGGAGCCGTCGGTCGGCTTGTCCTTGAGCAGGAAGAACTCGATCTCCGGGTGGGTGTAGAAGGTGAAACCCAGGTCGGAGGCGCGCGCGAGGGCGCGCTTGAGGACGTAGCGGGGGTCGGCGAAGGAGGGCGAGCCGTCCGGCATGAGGATGTCGCAGAACATGCGGGCCGTGCCGGGGGCCTCCGCCCGCCAGGGCAGGACCTGGAAGGTCGACGGGTCCGGCTTGGCGATCATGTCGGACTCGTAGACCCGGGCGAAGCCCTCGATCGCGGAGCCGTCGAAGCCGATGCCCTCGTCGAAGGCCTGCTCCAGCTCGGCGGGGGCCACGGCGACGGACTTGAGGAAGCCCAGAACGTCCGTGAACCACAGCCGTACGAACCGGATGTCGCGCTCCTCCAACGTCCGGAGCACGAACTCCTGCTGCTTGTCCATCTTCCGCTTCCCCATCCTTGCTGGTCAGGCCGCCTGTCTCCCGTCCCACGAAAGAGGCGGTCGGGCACCTGAGCATCACACCACGCCGGCGTTTCATCCGCGTTGCGGACCATGATCGCCTCGGCGACCCCGGCCTGAACGACTCGCGTCCGGCGGATGTACTGCTCTGCAGCCCATCTTGCCTGCTCGCACCGGCATCCGTAATGCCCGGCCCCCTCCGTCTCGGCCCGCCACTCGAATTGCACCCCGTGAGCGGTACCGCGCCGGAGCGTCCGTGGCCGCGGGGTGTCCCGTCATCCGCGGATGTTCGGGGCGTCCGGTGCGGCGGCGTCCGGTGCGGCGATGTCCGGTGAGGCGGTGTCCGGGGAGGGACCGCCGGGCTCGGAGACGTCAGGGCGGTGCGGCCGGGCGGGCGGGGAGATGCCGAGCAGCAGCGGCCCCGTCGGGTCCGCCACGATGTCCGCGAGCGTGATCGGGTCCAGGGACGCGAAGAACGCCTCCTGGGCCCGGCGCAGGGCGCCCCGCAGCCGGCAGGCCGACCGCAGGGGGCAGGGAGTGCTTCCCTCGCAGTCGACGACGTCGCCGTCGCCCTCGAAGGCGCGCACGATCGCGCCGACGGAGGCGGTACGGCCCCGCTCGGTCAGCGCCAGGCCCCCGCCCCTGCCCCGGCGGGCCTCCAGCAGGCCCAGGTGCTGGAGCTCGGCCACGACCTTGGCCGTGTGCGTGTAGGGGACGTCCATGGCGGCGGCCACATCACGGGTGGTGGGGGTGGCGGCCGGGTCGTCGCCGGTCACCGCGAGCCGCATGAGGACGCGCAGTGCCAGGTCGGTGGATCGCAACAGCCGCATGCACCGAAGCGTAGATAATGCGCATCTCCGCTTCAAATTATGCGCGGGCTCCGGCCGTGTGGCTGTAGCCGGTCTACGAGTTTCCCCGTTCCCCCCTTACGATCAGCTGACCCGCACGCCCGTACGCCCGTACGACCGCGCGTCAGTACGAGTTCGTCAGTTCGTCAGTGCGTCAGTGCCTCAGCAGCGCCCGACCGTCCCGCCCCCTTTCCCCAGAAGGACAGGCCTCATGGGTTCCGCCAGCCAGAACACCAGCGCCACGCGCAAGGAGCGCATAGAGGAGATGCGGCGGGCCGAACAGGCCCGTGAGCGGCGCAACCGGTTTCTCGTGATCACGGGCAGCGTCGTCGCCGTCGCCGCTCTCGTCGCGGGCGGGGTGTTCGTCGTCAAGTCGCAGTCCAAGGACGACGGCGCCGACGCCAAGTCGTCGTCCTCGTCGTCCTCCGGAAAATTCACCACCGGGGCCGACGGGGTCAGGACGTGGAACGGCAAGCTCGGGCGCACGCACGTGGCCAAGCGGGTCAAGTACCCGACGGAGCCGCCCGTCGGCGGCGACCACAACCAGGTGTGGATGAACTGCGACGGCGACGTCTACGCCAAGGCGATCGACAACATGAACGCCGTGCACTCGCTGGAGCACGGCGCGGTCTGGGTGACGTACAACAGCAAGGCCGCCAAGGCCGACGTCGAGGCGCTGGCCGCCAAGGTCGAGAAGACGCCGTACACGCTCATGAGCCCCGACGACGACCAGGCCGACCCGATCATGCTCACCGCGTGGGGGCACCAGCGCACGGTGACGAGCGCGAACGACGCGAACGTGGCCAAGTTCTTCGAGAAGTTCGTGCAGGGTGCGCAGACGCCCGAGCCCGGCGCGGCGTGCACGGGCGGTCTGTCGCAGTGAGGTACGCGGGAGTGGCGGTCGCCGTGGCCGGAGTGCTCGTCGCCGCGGGGGCCGTCACCTACTCGGTGGCCGGGGAGGGCGGGTCGAGTGCCGAGGCGCCCGCCGCCGGCTCCGCGGACGCCGGGTTCGCCCGCGACATGGCGGTGCATCACCAGCAGGCCGTCGAGATGTCGTACATCGTGCGCGACCGGACGACGGACGTCGAGGTGCGGCGGCTCGCGTACGACATCGCGCAGACGCAGGCCAACCAGCGCGGCATGCTGCTCGGCTGGCTCGATCTGTGGGGGCTGCCGAAGGTGTCGTCGGACGGGCCGATGGGCTGGATGGGCATGGCGGGCATGAGCGGCGAGGACGGCGCGCTGATGCCGGGAATGGCCACCGACACCGAGCTGAAGAAGCTCGGGACGCTGAACGGCAAGGCGGCCGAGGTGTTCTACCTGCAGCTGATGACCGCACATCACAAGGGCGGCATCCACATGGCCGAGGGATGCGTGCAGAAGTGCACGGTGGACGTGGAGAAGCGGCTCGCGCAGGGCATGGTGGAGGCCCAGCAGTCGGAGATCGGCCTGATGACGGACCTGCTGAAGGCGCGCGGGGCCAAGCCGTAGCCGAGCGCGGAAGGCCGAACCACGGCCCCTCGGCCAATCCATAGGGTTTTCCCTCGACTTCACGGACGTATCCGTCAAATCCGTCCAGCAAGCGGTCACTTGGGCGCTTCTTGGTGTTCGCATGCCCCAGGCATGAAGTGTTCGTCGTAAGAGTGGCCAGCACGTCGAGTGATCCACTCGCGTCGAACCACATACAGGGGGTCCTATGAGATCCAATCGCGCCGCGCTGCGCGCCGGAGCGAGCATGGCAGCGACACTGCCCATGATCGCCGGCGCGCTGGCGCTCGGCATACCCGCGGCTCACGCCGCGGACAGCCCGGCCCGTGACACGCTGGCCGGGACCAAGCCCGCGTGGGCCACGGCCAAGGCGGACAAGGGCGCGACCGCGGACAGCGCCCAGGTCTCCGCTCGCGTCTACCTCGCGGGACGCGACGCGACCGGCCTCGCGCAGTACGCGAAGTCGGTCTCCGACCCGAGCTCCGCCGCCTACGGCAAGTACCTCTCCGCCGAGCAGGCGCAGGCCCGCTTCGGGGCGACCGACGCCCAGGTGGCCGCGGTCAAGTCGTGGCTGACGGCGGCCGGTCTGAAGGTGACCGGCACCAGCCGGCACTACGTCTCCGTCAGCGGTGACGTGGCCGCCGCCGAGAAGGCGTTCGGCACCCAGCTGCACAACTTCGCCAAGGGCTCCAAGACCTACCGCGCCCCGGCGAAGAGCGCGACGGCTCCGGCGAGCCTGGACGGCGCCGTCCTGACCGTCACCGGTCTGGACAACGCGCCCCACAAGGCCGCTTCCAAGGACCAGCTGCCGCCGCCGGACGCGGTGTTCAAGAACTCCGGGCCGTTCTCCTCGTACTTCGGCTCCAACACCGCGAGCAGCCTCCCGTCGGCCTACGGCAAGAAGATCCCGTACGCCGTGCAGGGCTACACCGGCAAGCAGTTGCGGTCCGCCTACGGGGCCGGGAAGTACACCGGCAAGGGCGTGCGCGTCGCCATCACCGACGCCTTCGCCTCGCCGACCATCGCCTTCGACGCGGCGACGTACGCGAAGGCGCACGGCGACGCGTCCTGGAAGACCGGGCAGCTGCGCCAGGTCCTGCCGGCGAACTACACGAAGACCGAGGAGTGCGGGGCGGCCGGCTGGTACGGCGAGGAGACCCTCGACGTCGAGGCCGTGCACGCGGTCGCGCCGGCCGCGAACGTCACGTACGTGGGCGCCGCGTCCTGCTTCGACGACGATCTGCTCGACTCGCTCAGCAAGGTCGTCGACAACCACCTGGCCGACATCGTCTCCAACTCGTGGGGCGACATCGAGGCCAACCAGACGCCGGACCTGGCGGCCGCCTACGACCAGGTCTTCCAGTTCGGCGCGGTCGAGGGGATCGGTTTCTACTTCTCCTCCGGCGACAACGGCGACGAGGTCGCCAACACCGGCACCAAGCAGGTCGACACCCCGGCCAACTCGGCGTGGGTGACGGCGGTCGGCGGCACCTCGCTGGCGGTCGGCAAGAACGACAAGTACCTGTGGGAGACCGGCTGGGGCACCGACAAGGCCCCGCTGTCGGCCGACGGCAAGAGCTGGACGGGCTTCCCGGGCGCGTTCACCTCGGGCGCGGGCGGCGGCACCAGCAAGACGGTCGCCCAGCCGTACTACCAGAAGGGCGTCGTCCCGAACGCGCTCGCCACGGCCAACAACGCCGCCGGCAACCGCGTCGTCCCGGACATCGCGGCGATCGCCGACCCGAACACCGGCTTCAAGGTCGGCCAGACCCAGACCTTCCCGGACGGGACCCAGCAGTACAGCGAGTACCGCATCGGCGGCACCTCGCTGGCGGCGCCGGTCATCGCGGCCGTGCAGGCTCTGGCCCAGGAGGCGCACGGCGGCGTGGCGATCGGCTTCGCCAACCCGTCGATCTACTCCAAGTTCGGGTCGCGGGTCTACCACGACGTCACGGACAACCCGACCGGGTCCGGGCTCGCGGTCGTGCGCGTCGACTTCGCCAACAGCATCGACGCGACCGGTGGTCTGCTGACCTCCGTGCGCAGCCTCGGCAAGGACAGCTCGCTGTCCGCCGTGAAGGGCTACGACGACGTCACCGGCGTGGGCACGCCCACGAACGGCTACGTGGAGTCGTACAAGAAGCACTGAGGCGCAGCCGGCAGGCGCCTTGAGGGGGCGCGGGGTAGGTCACCCGCGCCCCTTTGCCGCGCGTGGGGGGCGGCACACACCCCCCTCACCCCCCGCACCCCCGATCGCGTCGCTTTGACGATTACACTGGGTCCGTGCCTGACTCGAACTTCTGGTCCCTTTATCAGCATGGTTTCGCACGCGTCGCCGCATGCACGGGTCACACCGTCATCGCCGACCCGCCGGCCAACGCCGAGGCGGTCCTGCGCCACGCGCGCCGGTGCGCCGCTCAGGGGGTGGCCGTCGCCGTCTTCCCGGAGATGGTGCTGTGCGGCTACTCCATCGAGGACCTGCTGCTGCAGGACGCGCTGCTCGACGAGGTCGAGGCGGCGCTCCAGGAGGTGGTGGCCGGGTCGGCCGGTCTGCTGCCGGTCCTCGTCGTGGGGGCCCCGCTGCGGCACCGCAACCGGGTCTACAACTGCGCGGTGATCGTGCACCGCGGCCGTGTCCTCGGCGTCGTGCCCAAGTCGTACCCCCCGAACTACCGGGAGTTCTACGAGCGCCGGCAGATCGGCGACGGCGCCGACGAGCGCGGCGGGTCCGTCCGCGTCGGCGGCGAGACCGTGCCGTTCGGCGTCGACCTGCTGTTCACCGCGCAGGACGTCCCCGGTCTGGTGCTGCACGCGGAGATCTGCGAGGACATGTGGGTGCCGGTGCCGCCCAGCGCGGAGGCGGCCCTCGCCGGGGCGACCGTCCTCGTCAACCTGTCGGGCAGCCCGATCACGGTCGGGCGGGCCGAGGACCGCAAGCTGCTGTGCCGCTCGGCCTCCTCCCGCTGTCTGGCCGCGTACGTCTATGCCGCGGCCGGACTCGGCGAGTCGACCACCGACCTGTCCTGGGACGGCCAGGCCATGGTCTACGAGAACGGCTCGCTGCTCGCGGAGACGGAGCGGTTCCCGCTCGGCGACGAGTACGCGGTCGCCGACGTCGACCTCGACCTGCTGCGGCAGGAGCGGCAGCGGATGGGCACCTTCGACGACAACCGCCGTACGCACCGCGCGCGCACCGACGACTTCCGCACGGTCGAGTTCACGCTCGACCCGCCGTCCGCCGACCTGGGGCTGCGCCGCCGTCTGGAGCGCTTCCCGTTCGTGCCGGCCGACGCCGACCGTCTCGCCCAGGACTGCTACGAGGCGTACAACATCCAGGTCGAGGGCCTCCAGCAGCGCCTGGCGGCGATCGGCGGCCCCAAGGTGGTCATCGGGGTGTCCGGCGGTCTCGACTCGACGCACGCCCTGATCGTCGCCGCCCGCGCGATGGACCGCGCGGGCCGCCCGCGCAGCGACATCCTGGCCTGGACCCTGCCGGGCTTCGCCACCAGCGACCACACCAAGGACAACGCCCACAAGCTGATGAACTCGCTCGGCGTGACCGCGGCCGAGCTGGACATCACGCCCACCGCGCGGCTGATGCTGCGGGAGATGGGCCACCCGTTCGCCTCCGGCGAGCCGGTGTACGACGTCACCTTCGAGAACGTGCAGGCCGGTCTGCGCACCGACTACCTGTTCCGGCTGGCCAACCAGCGCGGGGGCATCGTGCTGGGCACCGGCGACCTGTCGGAGCTGGCGCTCGGCTGGTCCACGTACGGCGTGGGCGACCAGATGAGCCACTACAACGTCAACTCGGGCGTGCCGAAGACGCTGATGCAGCACCTGATCCGCTGGGTCGTCAGCAGCGGACAGTTCGACGAGGAGACGGGCAGGACGCTCGCCGCGATCCTCGACACCGAGATCAGCCCGGAGCTCGTGCCGGGCGAGGAGATGCAGTCCACCGAGTCGCGGATCGGCCCGTACGCGCTGCACGACTTCACGCTCTTCCATGTGCTGCGCTACGGCTTCCGGCCCTCGAAGATCGCCTTCCTCGCGTGGCACGCCTGGCACGACGCGGACGCCGGCGACTGGCCGCCGGGCTTCCCCGACGCCAAGCGGGTGGCCTACGACCAGGCCGAGATCAGGCGCTGGCTTGAGGTCTTCTGCCGTCGCTTCTTCGCGTTCGCCCAGTTCAAGCGGTCGGCGATGCCCAACGGGCCGAAGGTGTCGGCGGGGGGTTCGCTGTCGCCGCGGGGTGACTGGCGGGCGCCGTCCGACAGTTCGGCGGCGGCTTGGCTGCGGGATCTCGCGCGCTTCGACGAGTGAGGGGGTGACGACGGGTCGCCGTCGCCTCGTCGGCCTCCGCCCCCACCCGGCGAGGGGCTGCCGCCCGGTGGACCGGTGGGCCGGGTAGTCCGGTGGGCCGGGTAGTCCGGTGGGCCGGCAGTCCGTTGCCGGTGCACCGGAGGGCCATTGCCGGTAGCCCGGCAGGCGGTTGCCGTGCGCCGGTAGCCCGGCAGGCGGTTGCCGTGCGCCGGTAGCCCGGCAGGCGGTTGCCGTGCGCCGGTGGGCCGTTGCCCGTAGCCGGCAGGCCGTCGCCCATGGGCCGGTCGGCCGTTGCCCGCAGCCGGCAGGCCGCCGCCCATGGGCCGGTCGGCCGTTGCCCGCAGCCGGCAGGCCGCCGCCCATGGGCCGGTCGGCCGTTGCCCGCAGCCGGCAGGCCGCCGCCCATGGGCCGGTCGGCCGTTGCCCGCAGCCGGCAGGCCGTCGCCCATGGGCCGGTGGACATCTGGGGCCCGCTGTGGCTGGTCGCGCGGTTCCTCGCGCGCCTGAAAGGCCGGGGCTCCGCCCACTGCCCCCACACGCGCACGCACCCACCCGGCGAACGCCGGACAGGCCCGTGGACACGTGCAGGTCCGCTGCGGCTGGTCGCGCGGTTCCCCGCGCCCCTCGCGCGGCCGGGGCTCCGCCCCCGCCCCGCGCTCTTCCCGAGGGAGCCGGCGGAAGCGTCAGTGGTGGGCTTCCGCCTTCGCCGGGCGGGGCCGGTGGGCGGCGACGATCCGGTCGCGGGTGGCGGGCTGCGCGGTCCGGCGGGCGTCGACGGTGTACGCGATGCCCGCGACGAGCAGGCCGAGGGCGGCCAGGACCGCGCCGGCCAGCGCGGGCGAGGTGACGCCGAAGCCGGCGGTGAGGGCCAGGCCGCCGAGCCAGGCGCCGCCGGCGTTGGCCATGTTGAAGGCCGCCTGGTTGGCGGAGGAGGCGAGGGAGGGGCCGTCGGACGCCTTCTCCATCACCATCAGGTTCAGCGGCGATCCCGTCACGAACGCCGCCACGCCCAGCAGGACCACGGCCAGCGCGCCGCCCCACGCCGTCGTCATCAGCAGCGGGAAGAGGGCCAGGACCACGACCAGCGAGGTGAGGCCGGCGAACAGGGTCGGGCGCATCGCGCGGTCGGCGAGGCGGCCGCCCAGCAGGTTGCCGGCGGTCGCGCCGACGCCGAACAGCGCCAGCAGCAGCGTCACGCTGGAGTCGGCGAACCCGGCGGAGTCCGTCAGCATCGGCGTGATGTAGCTGTACGCGGAGAACAGCGCGCCGAAGCCGGCCACGGTGGTGCCGAGCGCCAGCCACACGGGCAGCGAGCGCAGGGCGGCCAGCTCGCGGCGCAGGCCGACGGCGGGCGCCTGGGCGTGGTCGCGCGGGATGAGCAGGGCCAGGGCGGCGATGGCCACCAGGCCGATCACGCTGACGCCGAGGAAGGTCGCACGCCAGCCGAGGTGCTGGCCCATGAGGGTGGCGACGGGGACGCCCGCGACGTTGGCGACCGTCAGGCCGAGGAACATCAGCGACACCGAACGGGCCTTGCGCTCCGGGGCGACCAGATTGGTCGCCACCACCGCGCCCACGCCGAAGAAGGCGCCGTGCGGCAGACCGCTGAGGAAACGGGCGGCCAGCAGCCAGCCGTCGTCGGGGGCGAGCGCCGAGAGCGCGTTGCCCGTGACGAAGAGGGCCATCAGGGACATCAGGACCGTGCGGCGCGACATCCGGGCCGTCGCGGCGGCCAGCAGGGGCGCGCCGATGACGACGCCCAGCGCGTACGCGGAGACGAGGTGTCCGGCCGCCGGGATCGAGATGTGCAGGTCGTCCGCGACCTCGGGCAGCAGCCCCATCATCACGAACTCGGTGGTGCCGATGCCGAAGGCACCCACGGCCAGGGCGAGCAGGGCCAGGGGCATGAAGAACTTGCCTTTCAGAGAGAGCGGATTCCGTCCATCATACGTTTCGTATGTTCAAGTACGGAACAAACTCTCCCCGGCCCGGTATTCCGGCGGGCGACGCCCCGGTTACGGTGTGGTGACCTTCACACGCGCCGCCACGGGCAGATGGTCGCTCGCCGTCTGCGGCAGCGTCCAGGAGGTGACCGGCTCCACGCCCTTCACCATGATCTGGTCGATCCGGGCCATCGGGAACGACGCCGGCCAGCTGAACCCGAAGCCGCTGCCCGCCGCGCCCTGCGTGGAGCGCATCTGCGAGGTCACGGCGTTGAGCGAACGGTCGTTCATGGTGCCGTTGAGGTCACCGAGAAGGATCACCCGGGTCAGCTTCTCGTCGGCGATCGCCTCGCCCAGCGCGTCCGCGCTCGTGTCGCGCTGCCGGGCCGTGAACCCGGCCCGCAGCTTCACCCGCACCGAGGGCAGATGGGCGACGTAGACGGCGACCTCGCCCTGCGGCGTCGCGACGGTCGCCCGCATCGCGCGCGTCCAGCCCAGCTTGATGTCGACGGGCTTCACGCCGTTCAGCGCGTACTTGCTCCACAGACCGACCGTGCCCTGCACCGAGTGGTACGGATACGTCGCCGCCAGCGCCTTCTCGTACACCGGCACCGCCGTGGCGGTCAGCTCCTCCAGGGCCACCACGTCCGCGCCCGACGAGGCGACGTCTCGGGCGGTGTCGGCCGGATCCGGGTTGTCCGCGTTGACGTTGTGGGTGGCGACGGTGAGGTCGCCGCCGCTGCCGGTCCGGTCGACGAGCAGTCCGCCGAAGAGATTCACCCAGACCACGGCCGGCAGGACGAGGGCGATCAGCGCGGTCGCCGACCTGCGCACCAGCGCGAGCACCAGCAGCACCGGGACGAAGACGCCGATCCAGGGCAGGAAGGTCTCCGTGAGACTGCCGAGGTTGCCGAACCGGTTGGGGATGCGCGAGTGCAGCAGCATCACCAGGGCGAGCGCCAGCGCGACGCCGGTGAGGACCAGACCGCGCCGCCAGATGCGCGGATCGCCGCGCCAGCCCGTCGACAGCCGGCCGACGAGGCGTCCGATCAGGCGCCGGAGCCGGGCTCCCCGAGGCTCGTGTCCCGAGCCGCCGTTGTCGTCCGTCTCCGTCATGTACGCCTGCTGCGCCATACCGTCGCCTCACTGCCTGCCGTGCACACCGTACGTCCCCCCGGGTACGACCCTAGGCGATGATCGGCTTCTTTCTCGCCGTCCCGTGACGGCCGTACGGGCAAGAGGACGAACGGGCCGCACTCCCGGGTTCCGGCCCAGGTCCGCGTGGCCCGGTCTGTGACGTAACGCGCACATTCGCGTTACGGAACGGGGGTGCTGACGGGGCGTAGCCCGGCCAGCAGCGTGTCGACGATGCGCTCGGGCAGGTACTCGGGCAGGTCGGCGTCGGGCCGCAGGACGGCGCGCACCAGCATCGGCCCGACGAACAGGTCGTTCACGAGATCGACGTCCACGTCGAGACGCAGTTCGCCGTTGCGCTGGCCCCGGCGCAGGACTTCGATCCCCAGCCTGCGCCGCGGTGCTATGACCGTGTTGTGGTAGGCGGCCCAGATCTTCGGGCTGCTCTTCATCTGGACCTGCACGTTGTGCAGGATGGCCGAGGAACGGTTGACGAGGCCTCGCCGGCGCAGCGACTCCAGCAGCACGATCAGGTCGTCGCGCATGGAGGTGCCGGGGAGTTCCAGGTCGTCGGGCTCGGCGGTGCGCAGGACGTCGACGAAGAGTTCCTCCTTGCCGCTCCAGCGGCGGTAGATGGCGGCCTTGCCGACACCGGCGGTGCGGGCGATGCGCTCGATGGAGATCTCGGCGAGCGACACGCCCTCCTCCAGCAGCTTCATCACGCCCTCGATGATGGCCCGTTCCACGGCCTCGCTCCGGGGCCGGCCCCGGACCGGCTGCTCCGCGGCTGTGCTGTCGGCGGGGCTCACATCCATCGTTCCTTTCGTCGCGCTGGGAGAATTGTCGCCCGGAGGGCGGGCGGAACGGCGACTCCCGGCCGCCCCGCCCCCGTCCGTCACGGCTTCGCCCGCGCCAACTCCTCCCTGTCCGCCTCCTCCTGGGCGGGCTTCGGCCGGCCCGGCAGGAAGACGGCCACCACGATCGCGCCCACGAGAGCCACGCCGGCCCCGCACAGCGCGGTGACGTGCATGGCGTGCAGGAACGCGTCGTGAGCCGGCACGACCAGCGCCCGGCCCTGGTCGCCGAGCTTGGCGGCGATCCCGAGGGTGGCCTCGATGGACTCGCCCGCCGTGTCGCGCAGGCCCGCCGGCAGCGTCCCGAGGTGGCCCTCGATGCCGTTCCGGTACGACGTCGACAGCACGGAGCCGAGGACGGCGATGCCGAGCGCGCCGCCGACCTGGCGGAAGGTGTTGCTCAGCGCGGAGGCGGAGCCCGCCTTCTCGCGGGGCAGCGCCTGCATGATGACGACGCTGGTCGGGGTCATGATGTGGGCCATTCCCGCGCCCATGAAGAAGAAGACGACCTCCAGGAGCCAGATCGGGGTGTCGGCGTCCAGGGTGGCGAACGCGGCCAGCGTCGCGGCCAGGACGAGCATCGCCGTCGTGGTCGTCGCCCGGATGCCTATGCGGTCGACGACGAGCCGGGCGCGCGGCGCGAAGATCAGCTGGGCCGCGGCCAGCGGCAGCAGCAGCAGGCCGGTCTGCAGCGGCGAGTAGCCGCGCACGCTCTGGGTGTAGAAGACCGAGAAGAAGGTCACGCCCATCAGCGCGAAGAAGACCAGCGCGATGACGGAGATCGCGGCCGAGAACACCTTGTTCTTGAAGTAGTCCATGTCCACGGACGGGTGGTCGCTGCGCTTCTCGAACACCACGAACGCGGTCAGGACGGCCAGGCCGCCCCCGATGGTCGCCAGCACCGTCGGGTCCGTGAAGTCGGCCAGTTCGCCGCCCTTGATGATGCCGTACACGAGCAGGACGAGGCCGACCACAGACAGGACGACGCCGACGAGGTCGACGCGGCCGGGCTTGGGGTCACGGGATTCCGGGACCAGCCACAGCATCAGCCCGAACGCGAGGATCACGATCGGCACGTTGATCAGGAAGACCGAGCCCCACCAGAAGTGTCCGAGCAGCAGTCCGCCGGTGATGGGGCCTATGGCGATGGCGAGGCCGACGCCGCCGGCCCAGATGCCGATCGCCTTGGGCTGCTCCTCGCGGTCGAAGACGTTCATCAGGACGGCCAGCGTCGCGGGCATCACGAAGGCCGCGCCGAGGGCCATCAGCGCGCGGAAGGCGATGAGCTGGGTGGGCGAGCCGGACTCGGCGGCGAGCGCGGAGCCGATGCCGAACACCGCCAGTCCCCCGAGCAGGACCTTCTTGCGGCCGATACGGTCGCCGAGGAGCCCGGCGGTGAACAGCAGCCCCGCGAAGACGAGGGTGTAGGCGTTGATCGCCCATTCCAGCTCGCTCTGGGTGGCCCCGAGGCCCGTCGGAGCGGGCGTCGAGATCGTCTTGATCGCGACGTTCAGGATCGAGTTGTCCAGCACCACGATCAGCAGGCTCAGCATCAGGACGCCGAGGATCGCCCAACGACGCCGGTGCACCGCTTCCGGTATGCGCGGAGCGGTGGGGACGGCAGGAGTAGTCATGACGTCGAGCCTAGAACACTTCCGATACGGAACCGTCTCGTATCGATTCCACAGCCGTGTTTCTTACTGAGGCTTTACCCACAGGGGGCGCTCTGGCCCTCCCTGGCACGAGGTGCCACCATGGGGGTGGTCCGGGGACGCCGTGAGGGCGCCCCGAGATGACGAAGGAGCCGTTGCAATGACGCAGTTCTCGGCTGCCCCGACGAAGCCCACCGACGGCAGCAAGGCGCTGTACGGGGGCAAGGGCACACGCCGTATCACCGTCCGCGACCTCGCGCTCGCCAAGGAGCGGGGCGAGAAGTGGCCCATGCTCACCGCGTACGACGCGATGACCGCGTCCGTCTTCGACGAGGCCGGGATCCCCGTGATGCTCGTCGGCGACTCGGCGGGCAACTGCCACCTGGGGTACGAGACGACCGTGCCCGTCACCCTCGACGAGATGACCATGCTGTCGGCGGCGGTCGTACGGGGCACCTCCCGCGCGCTGATCGTCGGCGACCTGCCCTTCGGCTCCTACCAGGAGGGGCCGGTGCAGGCCCTGCGCTCGGCGACCCGTCTGGTCAAGGAGGCCGGCGTCGGAGCCGTGAAGCTGGAGGGCGGCGAGCGCTCGCACCGGCAGATCGAGCTGCTGGTGGAGTCCGGCATCCCGGTCATGGCGCACATCGGCCTGACCCCGCAGTCCGTGAACTCGATGGGCTACCGGGTGCAGGGCCGCGGCGAGGAGGCGGCCGCCCAGCTGCTGCGGGACGCCAAGGCCGTGCAGGACGCGGGCGCGTTCGCGGTGGTGCTGGAGCTGGTGCCGGCGGAGCTGGCGGCCGAGGTCACCCGCGTGCTGCACATCCCGACGGTCGGCATCGGCGCCGGCCCGGAGACCGACGCGCAGGTGCTGGTGTGGACCGACATGCTCGGGCTGACCGGCGGCCGGGTCCCGAAGTTCGTCAAGCAGTACGCGAACCTGCGTGAGGTCATGGGGAACGCGGCGAAGGCGTTCGCGGAGGACGTCGTCGGCGGAACCTTCCCGCTGGACGAGCACTCCGTCCACTAGAGCCCACTCCGCACCACGACAGCCCGCCGATCGTCCCCCGTCGGCGGGCTGTCCCCGTTGTGCGCCCGCACCGGCGTCTCCTCGCGCCCGGACCGGATCCGCTCTCGCGGAGGCGGTCGAGCGCCGCCGTGGTTCCCCGGCCGGTGGTCGCGGCCCGCGTCGGGGATCTGTCGGTGGCGTCGGCCGCTGTCGGTGACCTGTCGGCGGTTTGTCGGCGGGGGGCGGCACTGTTGCCTCCATGACGCGAATCGACAAGAACCCCCGAGGCGCGACGAGCGCCGTGACCGTTCGGGGGCTGGTGAAGCACTACGGCGAGACCAAGGCCCTGGACGGGGTCGACCTGGACGTGCACGAGGGCACCGTCATGGGGGTGCTCGGGCCGAACGGCGCCGGGAAGACCACCCTCGTACGGATCCTGTCCACCCTGCTCGCCCCCGACAGCGGACGCGCGACCGTCGTCGGCTACGACGTCGTCCGCCAGCCCCGGCAGCTGCGCCGGGTCATCGGGCTCACCGGGCAGTACGCGTCCGTGGACGAGAAGCTCCCCGGGTGGGAGAACCTCTATCTCATCGGACGGCTGCTCGACCTCTCCCGCAAGGACGCCCGGGTCCGCGCCGACGAGCTGCTGGAACGGTTCTCCCTCACGGACGCGGCCAAGCGCCCGGCGAGCACGTACTCCGGCGGCATGCGACGCAGGCTCGACCTGGCCGCGTCGATGATCGGACGTCCGCAGGTGCTGTTCCTGGACGAGCCGACCACCGGACTCGACCCCCGCACCCGCAACGAGGTCTGGGCCGAGGTCAAGCGGATGGTCGGCGACGGGGTGACCGTCCTGCTCACCACCCAGTACATGGAGGAGGCCGAGCAGCTCGCCTCCCAACTGACCGTCGTCGACCGGGGCAAGGTCATCGCGAACGGCGCCATCGAGGAGCTGAAGGCGAAGGTCGGCGGCCGTGCGCTGCGGGTCCGCCCGGCCGACCCGGCGCAGCTGCGCCCGCTCGCCGCCTGGATCGACGACCTGGGCATCACCGGGCTCGCCACCACGGCCGTGGACGCCGGGCGCGGCTCGGTCCTGGTCCCGGTCCTCAGCGACGAGCAACTGACGGCCGTGGTCGGCGCGGTCACCGCCCGGGGCATCACGCTGGCCTCCATCACCACCGAACTGCCCAGCCTGGACGAGGTGTTCCTGTCCCTGACCGGCCACCGGGCCGGCACGGCGGCCGACGCCGCGACCGCCGACACCCGCGAGGAGGTCTCCGTATGAGCGCCACGACCGTTCCGATCGCCGACATCGAGGCGGACGCCCGCATCCCGCTGCGCGGCCACCTGCGCCACACCGGGGCCCTGATGCGCCGCAACCTGCTGTGGATCCGGCAGGACCCGGAGTCGATGTTCGACGCGCTGCTGATGCCGATCGTCTTCACCCTGCTCTTCGTGTACGTCTTCGGCGGCTCGATCGGGCAGGCGCTGGGCGGCGGCCAGGACGGCTACATCCAGTACGTGATCCCCGGCATGATCGCGATGATGAGCATGACGCTGTCCCAGGGCGTCGGCACCGGCTTCAGCCAGGATTTCAACTCCGGTGTCATGGACCGTTTCCGCTCGCTGCCGATCGGGCGCGGCTCGGTGCTGTTCGCGAAGATCTCGGTGGAGATCGTCCGGATGCTCTTCGCGACGGCCGTGCTGATGATCGTCTCCGTCCTGGTCGGGTTCGACATCGAGAGCTGGCCGGGACTGTTCGCGGCCGTGGGTCTGTCCACCGTGTTCGCCTCGTCGATCATGTGGGTGTTCCTCACCCTGGGCGTGGTCCTGAAGAGCGCGCAGTCCGTGCAGGCCATGGGGTTCCTGGTGCTCTTCCCGCTGCAGTTCGGCTCGTCGATCTTCGCCCCCACCGCGTCGATGCCGGGCTGGCTGCAGGCCTTCACCGACTACAACCCGCTGTCCGCGCTCGCGGACGCGGCGCGCGGTCTGATGACGGGCGGCCCGGTCGCCCACGGCCTGTGGGTCACGCTGGCCTGGTCGGTCGGGATCACCGCGCTGATGGCGCCGGTCGCCATCCACAAGTTCCGCACCAAGAGTTAGGCCGTGCCCGGCCCAGGCGCACCGGTCGCGGACGCCGAAGTTGCGGCGGCCGGTACGCCTAGAGCGGTGCGCGTCCCACCAGGGCGGTGGCCTCCTCGTAGGAGAGGCCGCCGCCCTCGGCGTACGCGGACGTGAACCCCTCGTCGCCGAGGGCGGCGCGGGCCCGGCTCGCGGCCAGGTCGTACGTCTCGCGCTCCCAGCGCGTGTGCACGTGCCCCGGCGGCAGCAGCGCGTCGGCGGCGCCCAGACAGCGGGCGGCGGCCCCGGCGCGGCTGCCGCCGTCCACGCCGGCCAGGGCGGTCGCGGCGACGCACAGGTAGACGGAGCGCATCTGCGGGGCGACAGCCAGCGGCAGCGGGTCGGCGGCCCGCAGCAGCGCGGCGCGGACGCCGGTCAGCGCCTGCGCGTACCGGCCCTCGACCGCGTCCAGCCAGGCCTCCGCGCCCTGCACGAAGGAGGCGAAGACCGCGAAGTGCCCGACGTCGAAACCCTCGCGCAGCAGCCGGATCTGCTCACGCGCCTCGACCCGGCGACCGGTGGTGCCGAGCCAGCCGACCAGGAAGAGACGGGCCGCCGGGAGGGCCTCGTCCCCGATGTGCTCGGCTCCGTCGATCACCTCGCGCAGCATGCGCTCGCCCCGCTCCTCGTCCCCCGCCTCCAGCAGCACGCTGCCCAGCCGCGCCCCCAGGACCGCCGCCTGCGCGCGGGCGTTCAGCCGTTCGGCGTGGTCGATGGCCTCCTCGTAGTCGGCGGCTGCCCTGCGATAGGCGCCCTGCCGCTCATGGGCCTCGGCACGGGCGGAGAGCGCCTCGGCGGTGCCCCAGGCGTCGCCGAGCCGCCGGAAGGTCTCCAGCGCCTCGTCGGCGTCGCGGAAGGCGCTTCGGGCCCAGTCGGACCGGTTGGCGAGGACGTTGGCGCGCATCTGCAGACAGAAGGCGAGTTCCCAGTCGTAGCCCGGCGTGCGGCGGCAGGTGTCGATGTTGGCGTCGATGCTCTCGCGGATGCGCTCCAGGTCGCCGATCATGAGTACGGCGTAGAACCAGAGCAGGCCGGGCGCCCGGCAGGTCTGCGGGAGTCCCGGCTCGTAGGCCTCGGCGATCAGACGCAGCTTGGCCTGCGTGGCCGGGCTCCGCCAGCCCGCCAACTCGGGCTCCATGGAGGCGAGATGCGCCAGGTGGACGCCTCGGCGGGCCTCCAGGAGCATCTCGCCGGCCAGTGGGGGCGGCGCGTCGGTGCACGACCTCCACACCGGGGCGGCCCGGCGCAGGGGTTCGGCGAACGGGTCGGGGCCCAGAGCCATGACCTCGGCACACCACGCACGGGCCTCCGGACGCAGGTCGCGCATCTGCCAGTACCAGGCCAGGGACAGGGTCAGACTGAGCGCCTCCTGCTCGTCGCGTGCGTCGACGGCCCGGCGCAGCGCCGTGCGCAGGTTCTCGTACTCCAGCTGGAAGCGGTCGACGGCCGCGCGCTGACCCGACCCGCGCAGCAACGGCTCGGTGGTCCGGGCGAGTTCGCGGTAGTACGTCAGATGCGCGCGCTCGGCGGCCGCCCGCCGCCCCGACTCGTCGAGCCGCTCGCCCGCGTACTCGGCGACGGTCTCCAGGAGCCGGTAGCGCATGCCCCCGCCGGGCGCCGGAGCGGCGACGACGAGGGACTTGTCGACCAGGGAGGCCAGGGGGTCCAGGGGGCTGAGGGGACCGCGGGAGGCATGGGGGGTGCCGGAGCCGTGCACTCGGTGAGGGCCGGCACCGGCCGAGGGGGCGGGGCCCGGCGGCGCGGGCGGCGCGCAGACGGCCTCGACGGCGGCGAGGTCGCAGCCCCGGGCGAAGACGGAGAGCCGGGCCAGGACGGCGCGTTCGTCCTCGTCGAGCAGGTCCCACGACCAGTCGACGACGGCCCGCAGCGTCTGCTGGCGGGGCAGGACCGTACGGCTGCCCGAGGTGAGGAGACGGAAACGGTCGTCGAGCCGGTCCGCGATCTGGCGGGGCGTGAGCATCCGCAGCCGGGCGGCGGCGAGCTCGACGGCGAGGGGCAGACCGTCGAGGCGCCGGCAGATCTCGGCGCAGGCCTCGGGGTCGTCCTCGACGCGGAAGCCCGGGCGGGCGGCCGCGCCCCGGTCGGCCAGCAGCCGCAGCGCGGCCGGCTCCGGCAGCGGGTCCAGCGGACGCAGGACCTCCCCGGGCACGCCGAGGGGCTCACGGCTGGTGGCCAGGACCGTCACCCCGGGACAGCGCGCCAGCAGTTCCTCGACGAGCCGGGCGGCCGCCTCCACCACGTGTTCGCAGTTGTCCAGGACGATGAGCATGCGGCGGCGGGCGCAGTGCTCGACCAGCCGCTCCACGGGGTCTCCGCGGCGCTCGGCGACGGCCCGCAGCTCCTCGGCGCCGGCGCCGTACAGCACGGTCTCGCGCGCCCCCACGGCGGTGAGGACGGTCTGCGCCACGGCGTCCGGGTCGGCGACGGGCGCGAGCTCGGCCAGCCAGACGCCGTCGGCCGCCGTGTCCCTCACGGCCTCGGCGGCTTCCTGCGACAGCCGTGTCTTACCGGCGCCGCCGGGCCCCAGCAGCGTGACGAGGCGGGCGCTCGCGAGGTCGCCCCGGATGGCCGCGATGTCGTCCTCGCGGCCGACGAACGAGGTGAGCCGTGCCCGGAGGTTGCCGAGCGGCGGCGACGCGCCGGCCCGCGCCCCCCGCGCCGACCGGACGGCCCTCCCCTCCAGCCCCTCCAGCCCCTCCAGCCCCTCCAGCCCCTCCAGCCCCTCCAGCCCCTCCGGCCTCACCGGTGCCTCCGCGGCTGCCGGGGACGCCGGGGCTTCCTGAGCCTGCGGGACCTGCGGGACCTGCGGGCTGAGCAGTTCGGCGTGCAGGGTGCGCAATTCGGGCCCGGGGTCGGCCCCGAGGCGGTCCGCCAGCAGTCGGCGCACCTCGTCGTAGGCGGCCAGCGCCTGGGCGGTGCGGCCCGCGTCGCGCAGGGCGCGCAGCCGCAGGGCCTGGAGGGGCTCGTCCAGGGGGTGGGCGTCGCACAGGGCGGTGAGCTCGGGCAGCGACTGCCCGGCATGGCCGAGGGCGAGCGCGGCGGTGTGCCGGGCGCGCGCCGCGTCCAGGCGGCGGACCTCCCAGCGGGCGGCCTCGGCGGCCCGGTCGGGCAGGTCGGCGAGGGCAGGGCCGTGCCACAGGGCGAGGGCGTCGTCCAGCAGGACGGCCGCCTTGGCGGGATCGCCGTCGGCGAGCGCGCGCGTCCCGTCGCCGGTCAGCCGCTCGAAACGGTGCAGGTCGACGTCGTCGGGGACGACCGCCAGCCGGTAGCCGCCTTCGGCGGAGCGGATCGCGTCCGCCCCGAGGGTCCGGCGCAGCCGCCCGACGAGCGCCTGCAGCGCGCCCGGCGCGTCGGCGGGCAGGTCCCCGGCCCAGACCTCCTCCGTCAGCAGTCCTGCCGGAACGCTGCGCCCGGCGCGCAGCGCCAGCACGGTGAGCAGGGCACGCAGCCGCGCCCCGCCGACGGCGACGGGGGTCCCGTCGGGGCGGAGTGCCTGGGTGGTGCCGAGAATGCGGTAGCGCACGGGGGTCATTGTCCCCGGCGCGGTCGGCGGCGGTCACGGGGTTCGCCCGGAGCGGCGACGACCACGCCGCCGGACCCCCGCGGTCCGCCGCGTCCCCGTGCGGTCCCCGCGGTCCGCCGCGTCCCCGTGCGGTCCTCCGGGTCGTGTGGCGGGCCCCGGGTGTCGGCGGGGGTCCGGTGGGCGGCCGGGCTGCGTGCGGAACCCGGGACCCGGCATGAGACGTTTCCCCGGTGTGCCCGGTACGGTCGGGCCGTTCCACACGTGCGTACGACCTCAGGGGGCCCCATGACGACCGCCACCACCCGCCACGGCGACCGGCGGGTGAGTCCCGTGTTCGTCGGCATCCTGGCCGTGACCGCGGTCACCGGCTGGGCGACCTGGACGGGCTTCGCCGAGCAGCCCGGCGTCGCGGTGTTCCTGTTCGTCACGGCGGCCTGGATCGTGTCCCTGTGTCTGCACGAGTACGCGCACGCGCGGACCGCCCTGCACAGCGGCGACATCTCGGTCGGCGCGAAGGGCTATCTCACCCTCAACCCGCTCAAGTACACGCACGCCCTGCTCAGCATCGTGCTGCCGGTGCTGTTCGTGATCATGGGCGGGATCGGTCTGCCGGGCGGCGCGGTGTTCATCGAACGCGACCGGATCCGGGGGCGGTGGCGGCACAGTCTGATCTCGGCGGCCGGACCGCTGACGAACGTGCTGTTCGCGGTGGTGTGCACGGCGCCGTTCTGGCTGGACGCGCTGGACGGCGTGCCGGACGACTTCCGGTTCGCGCTCGGCTTCCTCGCCATGCTCCAGGTGACGGCGGCGATCCTGAACTTCCTGCCGGTGCCGGGTCTGGACGGCTACGGGGTCATCGAGCCCTGGCTGTCGTACAGCGTGAAGCGTCAGGTCGAGCCGTTCGCGCCGTTCGGCCTGCTGTTCGTGTTCGCGCTGCTGTGGGTGCCGTCGGTGAACGGCGCGTTCTTCGACGTCGTCGACGCGCTGCTGCGCGGCCTCGGGATCAGCGACCTCGACACGTACTGCGGTCAGTCGCTGTACCGCTTCTGGGAGGGCACGAACGAGTTCTGCTCGGTCAGCCGGTGACCTGGGTCCGGTCCGCCCTGCGCGCCTTGTCCCGCTTCAGGTAGTACCAGGTCATGTTGGACGACAGGCCCGCGAGCAGTACCCAGACGATCCCCAGGAAGCTGCCCTGGACGAAGGAGACGACCGCCGCGGCCACGGCGAGCACGCAGACGACGAGGGTGTAGAGGGCGAGTCGCCGGGTCGGGCTGGGCGGGGGCAGGGCAGGCATGTCGGTCGGCTCCTGTCGGGGGACACTGCTTCGCCGTCCAGTGTCCCCCATCCGCTCAGACGTCGGTGACGCGCAGCCCGGCGTGGGCCTTGTAGCGGCGGTTGACCGAGATCAGGTTGGCGACCAGGGACTCCACCTGGTGGGCGTTGCGCAGCCGGCCCGCGAAGACGCCGCGCATGCCGGGGATGCGGCCGGCGAGCGCCTGCACGATCTCGACGTCGGCCCGCTCCTCCCCCAGCACCATCACGTCGGTGTCGATCTCGTCGATCTCCGGGTCCTGCAGAAGGACCGCCGACAGGTGGTGGAAGGCGGCGGCGACGCGCGAGTCAGGCAGCAGGGCCGCGGCCTGCTCCGCCGCGCTGCCCTCCTCCGGCTTGAGCGCGTAGGCGCCCTTCTTGTCGAAGCCGAGCGGGTTGACGCAGTCGACGACGAGCTTGCCGGCGAGTTCCTCGCGCAGGGACTCCAGCGTCTTGCCGTGGCCGTCCCACGGGACGGCCACGATCACGATGTCGCTGCGGCGCGCGGTCTCGGCGTTGTCGGCGCCCTCGACGCCGTGCCCGAGCTCCTCTGCGGCGGCCCGGGCGCGGTCGGCTGCGCGCGAGCCGATGATCACCTTCTGGCCGGCCTTGGCGAGGCGGTAGGCGAGGCCCTTGCCCTGCGGGCCGGTGCCGCCGAGCACGCCGACGACCAGTCCGGACACGTCGGGAAGGTCCCAGGGGTCCTTGGCGGGGGCCTTCGCCGGGGCGCCACCGGGGGTGTTGTGAGCACTGTCAGTAGAGGTCATGCGCCGACTTTACGTGGGCGCTTCCCGCGGCCCTTCCCCATGTCGGGTGAACGGGCGGCGAACCCCGCGCCGACGGCCGCCGGTTGCGGCAGCATGCGGGCGCATGGACGCCGTACGGGTCGCGTTGCTGCGTGAGGTGCTCGCCGGGACCGAGTGGCTGGGGGCCACCCGGAGGTTCGCCGGGGTGCTGCGGGGGTCGGTCGTGTCGCACGGGGGCGGGCTGCTGCTGGCGGGCACGGCCGAGTACGAGCCCTGGCATCTCGCGGCGCATCTGGTGGACGAGGCGGCGTGGTCCGGCACGCCCGAGCTGGCGCCCACGCTGGTCCGCCACGACCCGCGCCCCGGCGACCCCGCGCACCTCGCGGTGGGGCCGGGCCGGATCGAGGCGGCGCGGCGGGGCGAGACGCTGCTGGTGGCGTCGCCGTCGGCGGACGCACCGCTGCTCGAACGGGTGGCGGACGCCCGCCGGGCCGGGGTCACCGTGCTCGCCCTCGGTCCGGTCGAGGCGGATCTGACGGCGCTGGCGCACGAGACGCTGGCCGTGCCGGACGGCTCCGAGCTGGACCTGGACACCGTGCAGCACCTGGTGAGCGCGGCGGCCGGCGAGACCCTGCCGCCGACCCGAGGGCGCCGGCGCCTCGCCGACCGCCTCTCCCGCCTCGCCGAACGTCTGACGGCCCCGCCCCCTCCCCCCTGGTGACGCGCTCAGCGGCCGGCGGCCGCACCCGCGCTGGTGGGCCGACCGCCGGGCCGGTCAGTCCTCGTCCGCCGCGCCGCCCGTCGGGGCGTCGTGCCATTTGGGGTCGTTCTCCCACTGGAGGTTGCGTTCGCGGGCGCTCTCCATCGCGCGCTCGGCCTCCGCGCGGGTGGAGTACGGGCCGAACCGGTCCTTGGCCGGGCACTCCGGCCCTTCCTCGACCTTCTTGTGCTCCAGGCAGTAGTACCACTCGCCCGGTTTGCCGGTGGTCGACTTCTTGAACAGGGGCATGACGGCTCCTCTCGCCATCGACATGTTCCCCCACGGCCGCTCGTTAGACTCACTGGCATGTCTGGCCAGTCGCTGCTCGTCCCAGGGGAGCTCTCCCCCACCCGTTCCGTGCCCGGAAACATCCGCCGCCCCGAGTACGTGGGCAAGCCGGCGCCGACGCCCTACACCGGGCCGGAGGTGCAGACGCCCGAGACCATCGAGGCGATGCGCCGGGCCGGCCGGATCGCCGCGCAGGCGATGGCGGAGGCCGCGAAGCTGATCTCGCCGGGGGTCACCACCGACGAGCTGGACAGGGTCGCGCACGAGTACATGTGCGACCACGGCGCCTACCCGTCGACGCTGGGCTACCGGGGCTTCCCGAAGTCGCTGTGCACGAGCGTCAACGAGGTCATCTGCCACGGCATCCCGGACTCGACGGTGCTGCGGGACGGCGACATCGTCAACCTCGACGTGACGGCGTACATCGGCGGGGTGCACGGCGACAACAACGCCACGTACCTGGTCGGGGACGTCGACGAGGAGTCGCGGCTGCTGGTGGAGCGGACCCGGGAGTCCCTGGAGCGGGCGATCAAGGCGGTCAGGCCCGGCCGGCAGATCAACATCATCGGCCGGGTCATCGAGTCGTACGCCAAGCGGTTCGGGTACGGGGTGGTGCGGGACTTCACCGGTCACGGCATCAACTCGTCGTTCCACTCCGGGCTGATCATCCCGCACTACGACAGCCCGCACGCGACGACCGTCATCCAGCCCGGGATGACCTTCACCATCGAGCCGATGCTGACGCTCGGCACGCACGACTACGACATGTGGGACGACGGCTGGACCGTGGTGACCAAGGACCGCAGGCGCACGGCCCAGTTCGAGCACACCCTGGTGGTGACGGAGAGCGGGGCGGAGATCCTCACCCTGCCGTAGCCGCGCGCGACCAGAGCCCGCTCTCCTCGGAGGGCGGGCTCCTGCCGTGCGCGGGGCCGGTTCCGGCGCGAGCACGGTCTCGTGGACGGACCGGGCCCCCTCGCTTCGGTGCGAGGGGGCCCGGCGGCGGATTCAGAACCGGTCGCAGTGCTTGCCGGCCCAGAAGATGTCCGCCGACACCGTGTCGATCGCGCCGATGTACGGGCTGCAGACACCCTCGTCCCCGCCGAAGTGGTGGTGGTGGTGCTGGCGGGGACCCTCGTCGGCGGTGGCGGTCGACGCGCCGACGGCGGCGAGGGCGATACCCAGGACGGTTGCGGCCAGGACTGAACGGATACGCATGATGTTCCTCTCACGGGACGAGCGGTCACGCCCAGAGGTCCCCGCTCCCCTCCCGCGGCACACACCACACCACCCGTACGGACCCCAGGCAGTGGCCCGGAGGGCTCAGCGCTCCAGGAACACCCGGCCGCCGACCTCGACCCAGCCGTGCGGCTGGGGGGCCGTCAGGATCTGCGAGCCCGCGCCCTGGGTGATGTTCAGGGCGCGGCCGAGCCGTTCGGTGAGCAGGAGGGCCGCCGCGCCGGTGGCCTCGTCCTCGTCGACGCCGTCGTCGCGGCCGGGGAAGGCGCGGGCGCGGATCCGGCCGGCCGGCTCGTCCTCCCAGGCCCAGGCGTAGATCCATTCGCCCTTGGGCGGCACGGGGAGGTCGTCGACCTCGGCGGCCGTCGCGTACTGCCGGAGGGTGCGCGGCGGGGCCCATTCGGCGCGCGCCTCGATCCAGGTGAACTCCCCGTCCAGGCGGGTGCCCACGACGCCGGCCGGGGTGACGAGCTCGGGCACGTCGAGCAGCCAGGCGGCGCCCACGCACGGGTGTCCCGCGAAGGGCAGCCGCAGGGTGGGCGTGTAGATGTCGATGACCCCGCGCTCGGGGTCGTCGACGAACACCGTCTCGCTGAAGCCGAGTTTCGCCGCGAGGTCCTGCCGGTCCTCGCGGTCCGGGAGCACCGAGCCTTCGCGGACCACGCCCAGTTCGTTGCCGTAGCCGCCGTTCGGCGCGCAGAAGACGCGGAGCACGTCGTAATCAGTCACCGGGGAATTGAAGCACCGCTCGGGTGGCGGTCCCGCCCCGGACGGCGAGGCCGCCCGTGCGGTGCGCGCGACCCGAAAAGCGGAACCTTTGAATCTCCTTTGACTTCCCCTTGACGCCTGCTTGGTGATTTCGTGATCGCCTCGTGCCCTTACAGCGTCTATGAGAGGTGAATCACGGCCCCGACGGGTATTACGCAGGTAAGCCTTGGATAAGTTAGGCGAGCCTCACCAATCCGTGTGAGCCCTGTCACGCGATTTTTCAGCCACCGCTGGGAGCCCGAATGCGAGCCGCCAGACTGTCCGTCGCCACCGCCGTAGCCGCCGTCACGGCCCTGACCGCCGTCACCGGCTGCACCTCCAAGAGCGACGCGAAGGACGGCGACCGGGTCATCGGCGTGACCGCCACCGACTCCACGTGCGAGACCTCCAAGAAGGAGATCCCCGCCGGACACGTCGAGCTCGCCGTCGAGAACAAGGGCTCCAAGGTCACCGAGGTCTACCTGCTCTTCCCCGACGACCGGATCGTCAGCGAGCGGGAGAACATCGGCCCCGGCACCAAGCAGCGGGTCACCGCCGAGGTGAAGGCCGGCGAGTACCGCATCGCCTGCAAGCCGGGCATGAAGGGCGACGGCATCCGCCAGACCCTCAAGGTCACCGGCGGCTCCGTCGCCCAGCGCGACCCCCGCCTGGACAAGGCCGTGGCCGCCTACCGCTCCTACGCGCAGACGCAGGCCGACGAGACGCTGCCCAAGGTCGCCGCCTTCGTCGCCGCGGTGAAGGCCGGGAACCTCGAGGCCGCCAAGAAGGCCTACGCCCCCTCGCGCATCGGCTGGGAGCGCACCGAGCCGGTCGCGGAGTCCTTCGGCGACATCGACCCGAAGGTCGACGTCCGCGCCGACGGCCTGGAGAGCGGCCAGAAGTGGACCGGCTGGCACCGGCTGGAGAAGGCCCTCTGGCAGGACAAGAAGATCGGCGCCGAGGAGAAGGCCCTCGCCGACCAGCTCACCGCCGACCTGACCGACTGGCAGAAGCGGGTCGGCAAGGCCGTGATCACCCCGACCTCCATGGCCAACGGCGCCAAGGAACTCCTCGACGAGGTCGCCACCGGCAAGGTCACCGGCGAGGAGGAGCGTTACTCGCACACCGACCTGGTCGACTTCAAGGGCAACGTCGAGGGCGCCCAGCAGTCCTACGAGCTGCTCAAGCCGGTCGCCAAGGAGAACGACGCGGCGCTGGTCACCGAGCTGGACAAGCAGTTCGCCGCGCTGGACGCGCTGCTGGACAAGTACCGCCCGAACACGACGTCGTACGAGTTCACCTCCTACGACAAGGTCGGCGCCGCCGGCCGCAAGGAGCTCTCGGACGCGGTCAACGCGCTCGCCGAGCCCTTGTCCAAGCTCGCCGCCGCCGTCGCCAAGTAACCGAGGGGCACAAGAACATGACGGAGTCGGAGACCAAGGCCAGCAGTCCGTCCCGGCGGTCGCTGATCGGCTGGGGCGGGGCCGGGCTCGCGCTCGGCGCCGCCGCGGCCGGCGGCGCGGTCGCGATGACCCGCACCGGCAACGACGTCGACCCGGTCGGCGCCGAAACGGGCGCCGCAGTCGGCTTCCACGGCGCGAACCAGGCGGGCATCGCCACGCCCGTGCAGGACCGGCTGCACTTCGCCGCGTTCGACGTGACGACCACGGACCGCGCCGAGTTGGTGCAGTTGCTGAAGGACTGGACGCAGGCGGCCCGCCGGATGACGGCCGGGAAGGCGGTCGGAGAGGGCGCCTACGGCGGTCTGCCCGAGGCGCCGCCGGACGACACCGGCGAGGCGCTGGGGCTCAAGCCGTCCCGGCTGACCCTGACGGTCGGGTTCGGGCCCTCCCTGTTCAAGAAGTTCGACCTCGCCGACCGGCGGCCCGACGCGCTCGTCGACCTGCCCACGTTCGCCGGGGACGCCCTCGACCCGGCACGCAGCAACGGCGACCTGTGCGTGCAGGCGTGCGCCGACGACCCGCAGGTGGCCGTGCACGCGATCCGCAACCTGGCCCGGATCGGCATGGGCAAGGTCGTCATCCGCTGGTCGCAGCTGGGATTCGGCAAGACCTCCTCCACCACGCCCGACGCGCAGACCCCGCGCAACCTGATGGGCTTCAAGGACGGCACCCGCAACATCGCCGGCACGGAGACGGACCGGCTGAAGAAGTTCGTGTGGGTCGGAGAGAAGGACGTCGCCGGCAAGTCTGCCTGGATGGTGGGCGGTTCCTATCTCGTGGCCCGCCGCATCCGCATGCACATCGAGACCTGGGACCGCACCCCGCTGCAGGAGCAGGAGGACATCTTCGGCCGCGACAAGGGCGAGGGCGCTCCGGTGGGCAAGGCGAAGGAGCGCGACGAGCCGTTCCTGAAGGCGATGAAGCCCGACGCGCACGTGCGGCTCGCGCACCCCGACGCCAACCACGGATCGACGATCCTGCGCCGCGGCTACTCCTTCACCGACGGCACCGACGGTCTGGGGCGGCTGGAGGCGGGGCTGTTCTTCCTCGCCTACATGCGCGACGTGAGCAACGGGTTCGTCCGCATCCAGCGCAATCTCGCGAGCGACGCGCTCAACGAGTACATCCAGCATGTGGGTTCGGCCGTCTTCGCCGTCCCGCCGGGCGTCCGCGACAAGGACGACTGGTGGGGCCGGACGCTGTTCTCCGAGGAGGCGTAGCCCGTGTTCTCCAACTACCTGATCGGACTGCGCGAGGGCCTGGAGGCCTCTCTCGTCGTCTGCATCCTGATCGCCTACCTCGTCAAGACCGAGCGCCGCGACGCGCTGAAGCCGGTGTGGTCCGGCATCGCGATCGCGGTGGTCATCGCGATGGGCTTCGGCTGCGTCCTCGAATTCGGTTCGCAGGAACTGACGTTCAAGGCGCAGGAGGCGCTCGGCGGCTCCCTGTCGATCACCGCGGTCGCGCTGGTGACGTGGATGGTGTTCTGGATGCGGCGCACCGCCCGGCACCTGAAGTCGGAGCTGCACGGCAAGCTGGACGCGGCGCTCGCGATGGGCACCGGCGCGCTGGTGGCGACCGCGTTCCTCGCGGTCGGCCGGGAGGGCCTGGAGACGGCCCTGTTCGTGTGGACGTCCGTCCACGCGGCCGGCGACGGCACCCCGCGTCCGCTGATCGGCGCGGCGCTGGGTCTGGCGACGGCCGTCCTGCTGGGCTGGCTGTTCTACCGCGGGGCGCTGCGGATCAACCTGGCGAAGTTCTTCACCTGGACGGGCGGCATGCTCGTCGTGGTGGCCGCGGGCGTGCTGGCGTACGGCGTCCACGACCTCCAGGAGGCCGACTGGATCGCGGGCCTGAGGGACACGGCCTTCGACATCAGCGACACGATCCCGGCGGACAGCTGGTACGGCACGCTGCTGAAGGGCGTGTTCAACTTCCAGCCCGATCCGACGGTCCTCCAGGTCACGGTGTGGCTGCTCTACCTGGTCCCGACGCTCGCGCTGTTCCTCGCCCCGGTAGGGTTCGCCTCCGGGAAGGGGAAGGTGAAGTCGCCTGATGACCAGGGAACGCAGCCTGACGACCGGGGTTCGCAAGCGTCGAGGACTCCGCAGGCGTGACCGGTACGCCCTCGTGGCGGCCTCGCTCGTCGCCGTCTCGCTGACGGCGAGCGGCTGTGTGGTGGTCCACGGCGAGCTGGAGGTGCTCCCGTCGGCCACGCAGGGCGAGGCCGGCAAGGCCGTCGAGCAGTTCACGGCCGCGTACAACAAGGCCGATGCCGCGTACGACAGTTCGCTGGACGCCGAGCACACCGCCGGCGCCCTCGGGATCATCGACGCGGCCCGGCTGAAGGCAGGCCACCTCAACAGCCCCAAGGGCAACCCGCAGCACACGCCGCTGGTGCTGTCGGACGTGAAGTACACCATCCCCGAAAAAGCGGGCTGGCCGCGCTGGTTCGTCGCCGACGCGAAGGCCAACAAGGGCGGCGACGCGCGCTGGCTGCTGGCGTTCACGCGGGAGGGGCGGGGGCGGCCGTGGCAGGCGACGTATCTGACGCTGGTGACGCCGGGCGCGGTGCCGGCGTTCAAGAAGGACGAGGACGGGTGGGCCGAGGCCGTGCCCGCCGACACCGCCGAACTCGCCCTGCCCCCCGCGGACCTGAGCAAGGACTACACGGCCTACCTGCAGAGCGGCCGGGGCGCCTTCGCGAACGGCGACTACACCAGCGTGCTGCGCGCCTCGCGGGCGAAGAACGCCGCCAAGCCGGGCCTGGCCACCCAGTACGTCGACCAGCCGCTGACCGGGGGCGCGTACGCGCCGCTGGCGCTGCGCACCGTGGACGGCGGAGCGCTGGTGTTCTTCACCACGCACCACTACATGAAGCAGACGGCCGCCGCGGGCGCCGCGGTCCCCACCCCGAACGCGGACGTGCGCGCGCTGACGACCGGCGAGATCAAGCAGTCCCTGACGATGGAGTTCGTCGCCGCCGACGTCGCCCTGAGCCCCGCGAAGGGCGCTGGGGGCGGCAGGGTGTCGGTGCTGAGCCGCCTGGAGGGGTTCACCGGCGCCAAGGGCGAGTGAGCCCGGCAGCTCGCGGCCGGTCCGGCTTCGGCCGGCGCCCCGGGACCTCGCGGTCACCGGCGCAGCGGCCAGGCCCCCGTCGAGTGGTCCTGGTCCTGCCCGGTGTGGCGGGCGCAGGCGTCGGTGAGGGTTTCCAGGAGGGTCAGCGGGTCGGGCAGCGGATGCTCGGGGCCGCGCAGCCAGTGCACGGTCCGGCCGTCCTCGCCGGTGAGACGGGCGGGCGGCACGAGGACGTAGGAGCCGCGGCAGTGCCAGCGCAGGCCGGGATGCTCGTCCATGGTCTCGGGGTGGCAGTCCAGCTCGCACGGCCACCACTCGTCCTCGACCTCGGGGGTGTTGCGGGTGAGGGTGAAGAAGAGCAGGCGTCCGTCGTCGCTCTCGGCGACCGGGCCCACCTCGACGCCGGCGTCGAGCAGCCGCTCCAGGGCGTCCCGGCCGGCCTCCAGGGGCACGTCGAGCACGTCGTGCGTCATGCCGGTGGCGGTGATGAAGTTGGCCTGCGGCTGGTGGCGGGCCCAGTTCTCGACCTGGGCGCGGTCGGTCGTGGACTGCGTCTGCCAGGCGAAGGACACCGGGTGGCGGGCGGGGGTCGGGCAGCCTACCCGGTCGCAGGAGCAGCCGTAGCCGGGGGCCGGATGCGCGGCGGGCGCCAGCGGCAGCCCCGCGTCGGCGGCGGCCAGCAGCAGGGCCTCACGGTCGCCGCCGTCGGCGGCTTCGGTCGGGCCGCTCGTGCGCAGCCACTCCGTAAGTCTTCCCCACAGTCCGGTCCGGCCGTCGAACTCCGCGCTCATCTGTCCCCTCGCCTCGCTGGTGCGGACAGCATGCCCTATGGTCGCATCATCCGGCGCATCGGGGGGCCCTAGCCGTGAATCGGGGCAGGTGGGGCGGGTAGGGCCAGAGTGACCCATGTGCCCCGGAACCCCACCGTTCGCCCGCTCGCCGGTTCGCCCGGTCACCGGACCGCCAGATCACCAGATCACCAGATCACCAGATCACCAGATCGTCGGGCCACCCGTCACCGGGGGGCGAGGCCGTGGAGCGCGTAGTCGACGAGGGTGTCGGTGTACTCGTAGGTGATCGGTCCCGTGTACTGCAGCCAGCGCTGGGCGAGCGGGGAGATGAAGAACTCCAGGGCGATGCGCGGGTCGAGGTCGGCGCGGACCTGGCCGGCCCGCTGGGCGGAGCGCAGCCGGTCGACGTACAGCTGGATGGACGGTTCCATGAGCCGGGCCGTGAACTCGCGGCCCACCTGCTCGTTGACCACGCCCTCGGCGGCCAGCGCCCGCGAGGGGGCCTCGAAGCGGGGGTCCCTCAGCTGGTCGACGGTGGCCCGCAGGACGGCCTTGACGTCGGCGGCGAGGTCGCCGGTGTCGGGGATGACGTAGGGCTCGCGCTCGGCCGGGCCGGCGTCGCGGGCGGCCTGTTCGCCGAGGTCCAGGAACGCTTCGAGCAGGACGTCGGCCTTCGACCCCCACCAGCGGTAGATGGTCTGCTTGCCGACGCCCGCGCGGGCGGCGATGCCCTCGATCGTGGTCCTGGGGTAGCCGACCTCCGCGACCAGCGCGAGGGCCGCGTCGTAGATGGCGCGCCGGGACCGCTCGCTGCGACGGCTGGTGTCGGGGGCCGGCTTGCCGGGCTGGGTGACCATGCCCCGACGGTACCAAGGCTGTGAGACGGCACGTCTCGCGAACGGTCCGGCGCCGGAAGCCTGCTAGGGGGCTTCGTGGGGGTAGCGGACCCCGATCCGTTCGCGGGCCGCGTCGAGCGTCCGCATGACCGCGAGGCTTCCGTCGAGGGGGACCAGCGGGGACTCGGTCTCGCCGGCCCGCACCGCGCGCATCACCTCGCGGGCCTCGTGCCGGAACGTCGTACGGGGTCCGTCGGCCGGGTCGGCGGCGAACTCCTGCGGATCGCGGCCGGCCCGGTGCAGGACCAGACGGTCGGGGTGGAAGAAGCCGGACGGGATGTCGATGCGGCCGCGCGAGCCGGTGACGGAGGCGGTGGTGCCCGTGCCGCCGGAGATCGAGCAGTGCAGCGCGGCCAGCGCGCCCGAGTCCCAGGAGAGCGCCAGCGCCGTCTGCAGGTCGACGCCCTCGGCGGACAGGACGGCCTGGGCGGCGATGCCCGAGGGCTCGCCGAGCAGCAGGTGGGCGAAGGAGACCGGGTAGACGCCGAGGTCGAGGAGGGCGCCGCCGCCCTGGGCGGGGTCACGCAGCCGATGCGAGGGCGGGAAGGGCCCTTCGAGGCCGAAGTCGGCCTGCACGGTGCGGACGTCGCCGATCGCGCCGTCGTCGACGAGGGCCTTGAGACGGCGGATGACCGGGTTGCAGTACATCCACATGGCTTCCATGAGGAACCGGTCGTGCCGCCGGGCCAGTGCCACGAGCTCCTCGGCCTCGCGCACGTTCAGCGTGAACGCCTTCTCGCACAGCACGTTGCGCCCGGCCTCCAGGCACAGGCCCGCGGCGGTGCGGTGGGCTGCGTGCGGGGTGGCCACGTAGACGACATCGATGTCGTCGTCGGCCGCGAGGGCGGCCCAGTCGCCGTAGGCCCGCGGGATGCCGAACCGTTCCGCGAACGCCTTGGCGGAGACCTCGGTGCGCGAGGCGACCGCGACGACCTCGGCGTCGGGCAGGTCGATCAGGTCCGCCGTGAACGCGCCGGCTATGCCGCCGGTCGCCAGGATTCCCCACCGCACCGTGTCCGTCGTCATACCCTGCCCCGCCCTCGTGCCGTCCCGTCGGTGTGTTCGAGCTGAGAGCATAGGTGGCCGAGGCGTCGGAGAGGGAGGGGCAGCAGTATGCCGGAGGGTGGGGCCGTACCCGAAGCGCCGCAGGCAGTCGTCCCGGCGCCGCCGCGCGGCCGGCGCAGGACCGGGCTGCTCGTCACGCTCGTCCTGGGCGGGCTGACCGCCACTCCCCCGCTGTCGATGGACCTGTACCTCCCGGCGCTGCCGGAGGTGACCCGCACCCTGCACGCGCCCGCCGCGACGGTGCAGCTCACCCTCACCGCGTGCCTGGCCGGCATGGCGCTGGGGCAGCTGGTGGTCGGTCCGATGAGCGACCGGTGGGGGCGCAGGCGTCCGCTGCTCGCCGGGCTCGCGGTGTACGTCGTGGCGACCGCCCTGTGCGCGCTGGCGCCGACCGTCGAGGTGCTGGTCGCGTTCCGGCTGCTGCAGGGGCTCGCGGGCGCGGCCGGGATCGTGATCGCACGGGCCGTCGTACGGGATCTGTACGACGGCGTGGCGATGGCCCGTTTCTTCTCCACCCTGATGCTGATCTCCGGGGTCGCCCCGGTGGTGGCGCCGCTGATCGGCGCGCAGATCCTGCGGACGACGGACTGGCGCGGGGTGTTCGCGCTGCTCACGGTGGTCGGGCTGCTGCTGGCCGCGCTGGTGTGGTTCCGGCTCCCGGAGACGCTGCCCGCCGAGGGCCGGCACGCGGGCGGGGTCGGCGAGGCCCTGCGTTCGATGCGCCGGCTGCTGTCCGACCGGCGCTTCACCGGCTTCCTGCTGACGGGCGGCTTCGCCTTCGCCGCGCTGTTCGCCTACATCTCGGCCTCGCCGTTCGTGGTCCAGGAGATCTACGGGGCCTCCCCGCAGACGTTCGGTCTGCTGTTCGGCGCGAACTCGGTCGGGCTGGTGGTGGTCGGCCAGATCAACGGCAAGATCCTGGTGGGGCGGGTGCGGCTGGACCGGGTGCTGGCGGCCGGCCTGTCGACGGTGACGCTGGCCGCGACCGCGCTGCTGCTGATGACGACCGGCGTGTTCGGCGACGTCGGGCTGGCTCCGGTGGCCGCCGCGCTGTTCGTGCTGATGTCCGCGATGGGCGTGACGCTGCCCAACGCGCAGACGCTCGCCCTGATGCGGGTCCGGCACTCGGCCGGCTCCGCCTCCGCGCTCCTGGGCACCTCCTCGTTCCTGATCGGCGCGATCGCCACCCCGCTCGTCGGCATCGCCGGAGAGCGCACCGCCGTCCCGATGGCCGTCGTCCAGGTGGCCGCCGCACTGGTGGCCCTGGCCTGCTTCGTGGTTATGTGCCGTCCCTGGACGGACGCGGGGACGCAGGACGACGGTCTCCCCGGCCCGGGACCTTCGAGAGCGGGAGAAGAGAGCTGAGCGCACCGAGACTGCGCGTCGACACTCCGGAGCGGGCCGGGCTCGACCCCGGGGAGACGCGGCTGCTGGTCCGTGACGTCGCCGACCTCACCACGGGCGACCGGCCCTGGACGGCCGGCGCCGTCGTGGTCGCCGGGCGCGGCCCGGTGATCGCCGTGCAGGAGGCGGTGGGCTGGGCGGTGCGGTACTCGGCCTACGATCCGGCGGCCGACGCGGGCGTGGAGCTGCCGCCCGGGGCACGGGTCGCGACGACCGTGGACACCCCCTTCGACCTGGCCTCCCTCACCAAGCTGTTCACCTCGGTCGCGGCGGTCCAGCAGATCGAGCGGGGCACCCTCGGCATCGACGCCCGGATCGGCGCCTATCTGCCCGACTTCGGCGCGGCCGCCGCGCACGACGTCACCGTCCGCCAGCTCCTCACGCACACCTCGGGGCTGCCCCCGGAGGCGCCCCTGTACGACTGCGCGGACGACGCGGAGCGGCTGGAGCTGCTGCGTGCGCAGGCGCCGGTCGGCGAGCCCGGCGAACACGTCTACTCCGACCTGAACATGCTGTTGCTGCAGCAGCTGCTGGAGCGGCTGACCGGGCGCACGCTGGACGTCCTGATCCACGAGGGGATCACCCGGCCGCTGGGGATGACCTCGACCGGCTTCGGGCCCTGCCCCGGCGCGGCCGCCACCGAGGACCAGCGCCGGCCGTGGGCGAAGGCGGACCGGGGGATGCTGCGGGGCGTGGTGCACGACGAGAACGCGTGGGCGCTGGGCGGGGTGGCCGGTCACGCGGGCCTGTTCTCGACCGGCCGCGACCTGGCGGTGTTCTGCCGGACGCTGCTGGCGGGCGGTTCCTACGGTCCCGCCCGCGTCCTCGGCCCCGACTTCGTGGAGCTGCTGCTGACGCCGCCGGGGCTGGGCTTCGCGGTGGACCAGCCCTGGTTCATGGGCGAGCTGGCCGGCGAGGGCGCGGCCGGCCACACGGGGTTCACGGGGACCTCGCTGGTCCTCGACCCCGCCACGGACACCTTCGTGGTGCTGCTGGCGAACACGGTGCACCCGGTGCGCAGGGCCCCGGACAGCGCGCCGCGCGCACTGGTGGGGACACGGATGGCGATGGCGGTGCGCTGAGGCCGACGAGCCGGGCGGGACGCACGGGGCGGGAGAGGCGCGAGGTGCGGAGGGGCGCGCGGTGAGGGCGACGAGCCCGGTGAGGGCGACGAGCCCGGTGGGGTGCGCGGCGAGGGAGGGGTGCGCGGCCTGAGAAAATCGGTGCGTGAACCTCTCCGCATCAGCCGCCGAGTCCCTCCGTACCGCCCTCGGAGACCTTCTCGACGGGCTGCCGCCCAAGCAGGCCTCGCAGGCCGTCGACCGGCTGATCGCCAGCTATCGCGGCGCGACCCCGACCGGCGCCCCGATCCTGCGCGACCGCGCGGACGTCGCCGCCTACGCCGCGTACCGCATGCCGGCGACCTTCGAGGCGGTGCGCTCGGCGCTGGAGGCGTTCGCGGACGCGGCGCCGGGATGGACCCCGGACAGCCACGTCGACGTCGGCGGCGGGACCGGCGCGGCGACCTGGGCGGTGAGCGCGACCTGGGAGGGGACCCGCCCGGTGACGGTCCTCGACTGGGCGGAGCCCGCCCTGGCCCTGGGCCGCGAGATCGCCGCCGCGCACCCGCCGCTCGGGGACGTCCGCTGGCAGCGCGCCCGCATCAACGCGTCCCTGGCGCTGGAGAGCGCCGACCTGGTCACCGTCTCGTACGTCCTCAACGAGCTCGCCGCGCCCGACCGGGCCGCCCTCGTGGACGCGGCCGCGTCGGCCGCGCAGGCCGTCGTGATCGTGGAGCCGGGCACCCCCGACGGCTACGCCCGGGTGATCGAGGCCCGCGACCGGCTGATCGCGGCCGGTTTCCGCGTCGCCGCGCCCTGTCCGCACAGCGCGGCCTGTCCGATCGTGCCCGGTTCGGACTGGTGCCACTTCTCGGCGCGGGTCAGCCGCTCCTCCCTGCACCGGCAGGTCAAGGGCGGCTCGCTGCCCTACGAGGACGAGAAGTTCAGCTATGTGGCGGCGGTCCGCTTCCCCGTCTCCCCGGCCCCCTCCCGCGTCGTCCGGCGGCCGCAGATCCGCAAGGGCCAGGTGCTGCTCGACCTGTGCGAGGCCGAGGAGCGGCTGAGCCGTACGACGGTGACGAAGAGGCACGGCGAGCTGTACAAGGCGGCCCGGGACGCCGACTGGGGCGACGCCTGGCCGCCGCTCTCCTGAACGGGCCCCTGCTCAGGCCGGCTTGAGGGGAGGCCCCCGCCTCGGCGTCCACCGCGGTCGGAGGGCGGACGACGTACGGCGCCATGTGCCGGACCACCCCGTACGCTGCGGGCCCATGGATGCGAAGACGAGGATCGCGGTCGTCACGGGCGCCGGTTCCGGCATCGGCCGCGCCGTGGCCGTCGAACTGCTGCGCACGGGCTGGTCGGTGGCGCTGGCCGGACGGCACGCCGAGACCCTGGAGGAGACGGCCGCGGCGGGCCCCGGGGACCGGAGTCTCGCGGTGCGGACGGACGTCTCACGCCCCGAGGACGTGAGCGCCCTGTTCACCGCCGTGCGCGAGCGGTTCGGGCGACTGGACCTGCTGTTCAACAACGCGGGCACGTTCGGGCCGGGGGGCGTGCCGTTCGAGGACCTCCCCTACGACGCCTGGCGGCACGTGGTGGACACCAACCTCAACGGGGCGTTCCTGTGCGCGCAGGGCGCGTACCGGCTGATGAAGGAGCAGGATCCCCGAGGCGGACGCATCATCAACAACGGCTCGGTGTCGGCGCACACGCCTCGCCCGCTCTCGGCGCCCTACACGGCGACCAAGCACGCGCTGACCGGTCTGACGAAGTCCCTCTCGCTGGACGGACGGGCGCACGGGATCGCCGTCGGGCAGATCGACATCGGAAACGCGGCGACCGACATGACGGCGCGGATGCAGACGGGGGCGCTGCAGGCGAACGGCGAGACCGCGCCGGAACCGGTGATGGACGTCGCCGATGTGGCGCGCACGGTGCGGCACATGGCCGAGCTGCCGCTGGAGGCGAACGTGCAGTTCGCGACGGTGCTGGCGACCGCGATGCCGTACGTCGGGCGGGGCTGAGGGAGCCCCGCCGGTCCACGGCTCGTCAACCCGCCAACCTGCACAAGCGGAATTTACCGGTCCGCACCATTGCGGCCGGTAGCAGACCTATGCTCAACTCTCCTACACAAGAACTCCACATACGCAACACGAGAGTTCCGCACGGCGGGACCGTAAGCCATACCGAGGGGGAGGGGCAGCCGTCCCACGGCTGCGGGTGGGGGTGGACCTCGCGAGGGACCGCGAGGTGCACACCGGAGCCGCGGGACGGCTGCCGCACCATCGCCCGACCGGCGGGCACACCGCTCGGGCGGGCGCACCGGCATCGCCCGGACGGCGGCGTCGCCCCGGGCGGGCGCACCGTCACCGCTCGGACGGCGGCGCCTCACGGCCGCGGCGCCTGCGCAGCGCGTACGCGCCGGCCGCCGCCAGCGCGACCACTCCCCCGGCCCCGCCGAGCACACCCCAGCCGCCCGGACCGCCGCCCGCCGACGAGGCCCGCGCCCCGGCGTCCGGCGCCGCCCCCGAGGACGACGCCCTCGTCCCGCCCTCGCTCAACGCGTCCACCAGCGTCCCCACCGCCCTGACCGAACCCCCCTGCGCGAAACCCCAGTCGAGCAGGGCGGCCGCCTCCTCGTAGACGGAGTTGTGACCGCTCGCGGGATGCAGCACGGTGACCACGAGGGTGCGCCCGGCGCGGGTCGCGGCGCCGGCGAAGGTGTTGCCGGCGTTGCCGGTGTAGCCGTTCTTCACACCTCGCCTGCATCTCGGCGACCGTCCTCGCGACCCCGCCGTTCATCCGGGCGAGCACCTGCACGGCGTCGTTGCCCGACCGCAGGAACACTTGCTGCCACAGCTGCTCGACGCTGTAGGCGACCCCGGCCCGGATGCCGACCAGGCTGGAGCCGGGCGGGATGCCGGCCAGGTCGGCGCCGGTCACGGTGTGCCGCTCGGTGCGCGCGAACCTGCCCAGCAGCGTGTCCGCGAACAGCATCTTCAGCGTGGAGGCGGGCGCGAGACGCAGATGCGCCCGGTAGCAGGCCAGCACCTCGCCGCTGTCCTGGTCGGCGAGCAGCCAGGCCCGCGCGGTCAGCTTCCTCGGCAGGGCGGCGCCCCAGTCCGCCTGCACCCCGTCGGCCGCCAGCCGCGCGCCGCCGACCACGGTCCCGGAGGCGGCCGCCGACGTCACGGCGAGCGGGACGGCGCCCAGCGGCGCTCCGGCGGCGAGCGCCGGCAGGGAACGCCGGGACGGACTCGGGGCCGGATACCGGGACGAGCGCGCGGGAGAGGGCGGCGGCGGAGAAGAAGGAGGGGAAGGGGAAGGGTGCGGAGAACGGCCCGTGAGCGACTGCGGAGAACGGCGCGAGAATGCGTTCACTGCGGGACCGTACAAGGGGATCAGGCGAACTGGAAATCGCCACTCAACCCCTTTCACCTGCGAATATCCCCTCCGCGGCCTGGGAGCGACCGAGCCGGCGGCCGCCGCCTCCCGGCTCCTGGCTCTCGACTCCTGGCTCTCGGCTCCGCCACCGGCCCGCTACGCCTGCCCGGTCTCGAACCGGGAGATCCGGCCGTCGTCCTCGACGGTGAAGCTCCAGCGGGTGCGCATCTCGCCCCAGGTGTCGTTGCGGTAGTCCGCGAGGAGGGCGCGCCCGCCGTCCGACTCCTTGGTGACGTCCATGTGGCCGCGCGAGGAGAAGATCTCCCGGTCCGCCCACTCGGCGAGGTCCCGGTCGGAGCCGTCGTCCGCCATGGTCGCGTCGGGGGTGAGGAGCCCGCGGAAGGCCTCCTCGTCGTGCGCGTTGACGGCGGCGACGAAGGCCCGGACGGCGGGGTCGCTGAGTCTGTCGGTCTGAATCGGCATACGGGCCACACTCACACCGCCGACCGCGCCCCGCCACCCGAACGGCTTCCAGGAGAGGCCGGGCGGGTGGGGAGGATGCGACGGTGGAAACGCGGGGAAAGCGTTTCCGAGTGATGCCGGGCAATTCGGAGTGATTCCGGGCGACTGCCGACCGCGCCCACCCGCCCCGCACGTCACCGCCTGTTTCTGCCTATTCCTGCTTGTTCCTGCTTGTTCCTGCTTGTTCCTGCTGTCTGTTCAGGGAGTCATCGTGACCTGTTACGACCGACGTGATCTGGGCCTGCTGCTGCTCCGGCTGGGCACCGGCGGAGTGCTGGCCGCGCACGGCGCGCAGAAGCTGTTCGGCTGGTTCGGCGGCCACGGGCTGGAAGGGACGGGGCAGTTCATGGAGTCCGTTGGCTACGCGCCCGGCAAGGCCAGCGCGACGGCGGCGGGTCTGGCGGAGGCCGGCGGCGGCACGCTGCTGGCGCTGGGGCTGGCCACCCCGGCGGCGGGCGCGGCGGCGGCCGGAGCGATGGCGGGCGCGGCCGCCGTCCACACCCCCAACGGTTTCTTCGCGGCGAGCGGCGGATACGAGCACGCGGCCTCCCTGGGCCTGGCCGCCGCGGGCCTCGCCGTCGCCGGCCCCGGCCGGCTCTCCCTGGACCACGCCCTCGGCCACACGGTCGACCGCGGCTGGATGGTCCCGGCGGCGCTCGGCGCGACGGCGGCCGTCACGGCGGCGGTGGTGGGCCTGCGCAACCAGCGGCTGCGCAGGCGGGCGGAGGGCGAGCAGGAGTCCCTGTTCGACGAGTGAGCCCCGGACCCGCCGGGCCCCCGCGCCGGGGAGGTGACCTGGCAGGCTGCGGTCATGGACACCCCGCCCCCGCAGCCCGCCCCGCGTCACCCTTCGGGAACTTCCGGCCCTGACGGTCCGTGGGCCGGCTCCGACGTCTGGGCCACCGTCGACGCCCTGAGGGTCTGGCTGGACGACCACCGGGCGCACGGCGGCCGCGAGGCCCTGCTGCTGCGCGTGCTGAAACTGTCCGAGGAGGTCGGCGAGGTCGCCCAGGCGGTCATCGGCGCCACCGGCCAGAACCCCCGCAAGGGCGCCGACCACACCTGGGAGGACGTCCAGGCCGAGCTGTGCGACGTGGTCATCACGGCGCTGGTGGCCCTGCGCACCCTGACACCGGACGCCCCGGCGGTCTTCGCCGGACATCTGGCGCGGGTGGCGAACCGGTCCCTGGGGTCGGGGGACACGGACGAACGCCCCGCGTGACGGGGCGGTCCGCCGTGTCCGCAGCAGGCGGCCGTGTCGAACGTTCCCCCGGTTCGCGGAACCGTCCGTCCGCCGACCGCGTGCCTCTGTACGATCACCGCACGCGAAGCGGGGGCGCTGAGGCTGAGGGGGCGGGCATGGTGGACAACGCACGCAGGCGCAGAACGACTTGGCCGGTGCGGGCGGCGGCGTCGGCGGCCGGGGCCGCGCTGCTGGTGGGCGGCTGCGGCGCGGGGGGCGGCAAGGCGGCCGGGCCGAGCCCTTCGGCGTCCGGCCGGTCCGCGACGCCCTCCCCGTCCGGCTCGCCCGCCGCGACGCAGTCCGCCGCCGCGGCGGACGGGAGCACGGCGAAGGCCACGCCGTTCAAGGCGGACCCCGCCAAGCTGCCCCGGACGGGGCCGCAGGCCGAGGCACTGGCGCAGGCGGTCGTGCTGCAGCCGCAGGCCTGGGGCTCGGACTTCCGGGCCCAGCGGCCGGCCGCGAGCACCCCCGGCACCGTCGCCGTGCTCGACGCGGAGTGCCGCTGGCAGCGCCGGCCCCTCCCGAGCACGGTCCTGGCCTCGTCGTCCCGCTACAGCGAACAGCCGGGCAGGGGCGGCAAGGGGACGCTGAAGGTGACGGCGGCGGTCACCGTGCACACCAGCGTCCGGGCCGCCGACGAGCAGTTGGCCACCACCCTGGAGGAGGCGCTGCGCTGCCGGGATCAGCAGGTCCGTACCGACGAGCGGATCTCCGGACTCGCGTCGGTCGCCACTCCCTACGGTCAGGGCGGCAACACCTACGCCGACGACTCGGTGCTGGAGATCGGCTCCTACCTGACCGGGAACAACCCGCAGTCGTACCGCTGGAACGTCGCCCGGCTCGGCTCGGTGACCGTGGCGGTGTCCGTGATGGGCGCCCGGGGTTACAAGGACGACGAGTTGACGCGGGCCGCGTCGTACGCCCTCACCACCATGCTCAGCCGGATCGAGTCCGAGCTCGGGGGGAAGAACTGATGGAGCCGCTGCGTTCGTCCGATCCCGCGCGGATCGCGGACCACCGTCTGCTGGGCCGGCTCGGAGCCGGGGGCATGGGCGTGGTGTACCTGGCGCGCACGCCGGGCGGCGCCCTGGTGGCGCTGAAGGTCCTGCTCGCCGAGTACGCCGAGGAGCCCGGCTTCAAGGAGCGTTTCCGCCGCGAGGTCGAGGTGGCCCGGCGGGTCGACAGCCCTTGGGCGGTGCCGCTGGTGGACGCCGACCCGGACGCCGAGGCGCCGTGGCTGGCGACCGCGTTCGTGCCGGGCCCGTCCCTGGGCGAGGCGGTGGTCGCGCACGGCCCGCTGGCGGAGCCCGGCGTGCGGCTGCTCGGCGCCCGGCTGGCCGAGGCGCTGGGCGAGGTCCACCGGGCCGGTCTGGTCCACCGGGATCTGAAGCCGGGCAATGTGCTGATCGCCCACGACGGCCCCCGCCTCATCGACTTCGGCATCGCCCGCGCGCCGGAGGACACCGCGCTCACCGCGACCGGGCTGGTCGTCGGCACCCCCGGCTATCTGTCGCCCGAGCAGGCCATGGGCCCCGGCGGCGACGGCATCGGACCGGCGAGCGACGTGTTCTCCCTCGGCTGCGTCCTGGCGTTCGCGGCGACCGGCCGGGCGCCGTTCGGCAGGGGGGCGGTCGACGCCCTGCTGTACCGGGCCGTGCACGACCCGGCGGACCTCGACGGGATCCCGCCCCGGCTGCGCGAGGTGGTGGAGGGCTGCCTGGAGAAGGAGCCGGACCGGCGGCCCGAAGCCGCCGAGCTGGTAAGGCGGTTGACGGCCGTCGGCGACCCGCGGGTGCCGTCGGCGGCCGACGGCGGCCCGCAGGACGCGGCCTCCGGATGGCTGCCGGAGCCGGTCGCCCGGCTGATCGCCGAGCGGTCGGCCGCCGCGCTCGCGCTGCCGGACATCGAGCACACCCAGGCCCCGTCCGACGCGCTTCCCGGCTCCGGGCCGGCAGCACCCGACACGGGCGGGACGTCCGGCTCGGGCCCGGCACCCGACACGGGCGGGACGTCCGGCTCGGGACGGCCGGAGGCCGACACCCACGAGACGTCCGGCTCGGAGCGAGCCGAAGGCGACACCCACGGGACGTCGAACTCCGAGCGGGCGGACGCCGACACGCACGAGACGTCCGGCTCGGCGGCGGAGACGCAGGACGCCCGCCCGGCCGGCCGGCGCCGTTTCCTCCTGCTCGCCGGCGGGGCCGTCGCGCTGGCGGCGGCCGGGGGCGGGGGCTGGTGGGCCGCCGCCCGGGACGACGGCACGGGAGACGGCAGCCCCGCCGCCGACGCGCCCTCGCGGCGCCCTGTGCACACCGTCGCGCTGCACGGTGACCTCAGCGGTCCGCAGCGGGACACGGGCAGGGCGCAGGAGCGCGGACTGCGGCTGGCCGTCGCGGAGTTCAACGCGCGCGGCGACGCCCCGTTCACCGTCAAGGTCAGGACCGTCGACGACGGCGGCGACCCCGCGGCCTCGGCCCGGCTCGCGGCGGAGCTGACAAACGACCCGGCGGTCCTCGCGGTCGTCGGCCCGACGACCGACGCCACGGCGCAGGCGGCGCTCGCCAAGTACGACTCCGGGCTGCTGCCGGTCGTCGCCGTGTCCCCCGGCGGGATCAGCCTCGTCCTGCAGGGGTTCCGCTCGTTCCTGCTCGGGCGGCTGCCCGACTCGGTGCTCGGCGTGTATCTCAGCAACTACCTTCGCGGGACGGCCCGCTCGCACAAGGTCGGCCTCGTCGTCGACCGTCCCGCCGGCAACTACGGGACGGACCTCGGCACCGCCCTCAGCACCCAGCTCAGCAACGCGCGGCAGCCGCCGGTGCCGGAAGTGGTCAGCGCGATGCGCCGGGACTTCGGCGCCGCCGTGGACGCGGTGCTCTCCGCCGGCGCCGACTCCGTCTTCTTCGCCGGTCTGCCCGACCGGGGCGCGCTGCTCGCCTCGACGTTGCGGGAGCGCGCCTTCCGGGGTGCGCGGGTGTCCGGCCCGGCGCTGCTCGACGGCCGTTTCCTGACCCAGGCTCAGGAAGCCGCGGAGGACTGGGTGATGGTGGCCCCCGTCATCGACGCGACGGGCAAGCCCGAGGCGAAGAAGTTCGCGGCGGCCTACCGCGACCACTGGAAGGAGGCGCCGCCCCGGTACGCGGCGGAGGCCTACGACGTGACGGGAATGCTGCTGAAGGCTCTGTCCGGGCTGACGGCGAAGAGCAGGACCCGGAAGAACCTGCTGACGGCCGTGCAGACGGGCAAGTACGAGGGCATCACGAAGGCGTTCGCCTTCGAGCAGACCGGCCGGATGGCGAAGACCGGTCTGATGGTCATCGACGGCACCGGCGGCTTCCTCTGGCGGGTCGAGCAGGGTGACTTCGTGTACGGCGGCCCCGCACCGCTCACGATCTGATGGAGCCGCTGCGCTCCGGCGACCCGTCCCGGCTGGGTCGCTACCGTCTGCTGCGGCGGCTGGGCGCCGGCGGCATGGGCGTCGTCTTCCTGGCCCGTGCGCCGGGCGGGGGGATCGCCGCGGTCAAGACGGTCCGTGCCTCGTACGCCGAGGAGCCGGGCTTCCGGGCCCGGTTCCGCCGCGAGGTGGAGGTCGCCCGGCGGGTGGACAGCCCGTGGGTGGTCCCGCTGCTGGACGCGGACGCCGACGCGGAGACGCCGTGGCTGGCGACCGCGTACGTCGCGGGCCCGTCGCTCGCCGAGACGGTGGACGTCTTCGGACCGCTCGCCCCCGCCTCCGTGCGGGTGCTGGGCCTGCGGCTGGCCGAGGCGCTCGCCGCGGTGCACGCGGCCGGGCTCGTGCACCGCGACGTGAAGCCGGGCAACGTCCTGCTGGCCCCGGACGGGCCCCGGCTCATCGACTTCGGCATCGCCCGGGCCCCGGAGGCCACCGCGCTCACCTCCAGCGGTGTGATCGTCGGCTCGCCCGGCTTTCTCTCGCCGGAGCAGGCGCGGGCGCGGGGCGGGGAGATCGGCCCGCCCAGCGACGTGTTCTCGCTGGCCTGCGTGCTGGCGTTCGCCGCGACCGGAGTGCGGCCGTTCGGCGGCGGCGGGGCGGCCGGCATGCTGCTGCGCACGGTCTACGAGGAGCCGGACCCCGCCGCGATCCCGGACGAGCAGGCCACGCTGCTCCGAGCCTGTCTGCACAAGGACCCGGCCCGCCGCCCCACCCTCGCCCACCTGCACGGGGCACTCGAAGAGCGACCCCGGAGAGCGGAAGGAGCGGAGGGAGCTGAGGGAGAGGCAGGAGGGGCCGGAGGGACAAGGGGGACCGGAAGGGCAGGCGGCGCAGGAGGCACCGCAGGCACGGCAGGCACGGCAGGGGCGGCAGGCGCAGGAGGCGCAGGAGGCGCAGGAGGCGCGGGGCGAAGAGGGGATGCGGCCGGGCAGCCGGGCTGGCTGCCCGCGTCGGTCACCCGACTGATCAACGACCGGTCCGCCGCCGTGCTCGCCATCGGCGCCATCGAGCCGACCCAGCTGTCCGCGCCCGCGAACCCGGCGTCCCCCCTGTCTCCTGACTCCCCTGCGCCCCCGGTGTCGCCGGAAGCCGTGACGATGACGGCCGCCACTGCTGCCCCGCCCGCCGCGCCCACCGCGCCGGGCCTGCGCCGCCGCGGATTCCTGCGCCTCGGCTCCACGGCCGGGGTCCTGGCGGCGGGCGGCGGTGCGTGGTGGTGGAGCACCCGCCCCGGAACGGCGACTTCACCTCCGTCCGCCCGAGGGCCGCGCCCCGAAGTCGTCGTGGCGTTCCACGGCGACCTGACCGGTGCCCACAGGGAGAGCGGAAACGCCCAGCTCAACGGTGCCCGACTGGCCGTCGAACAGGTCAACGGCCAGAGCAGCCGCCCCTTCCGCGTGAAGCTGCTCCCCTACGACGACGGCGGCGCACCGGCCCGGGCCGGCAGCCTGGCCTGGCAGCTCACCGGGAACCCGGCCGTCCTGGCGGTCCTCGGGCCCACCACCGACGCGTGCTTCCTCAGCTCCGAGGCCGCTTACACCAAAGCCGCGATGCCGGTGGTGTCGGTCTCGGTGGGCGTCGACACCCTGACCGATTCGTTCGGACCCAACGTTTTCCACTCCCATGCCGCGCTGCACGTCAAGGACGACCTGTTCGCCGCCCCCTGCGTCCGCTATCTCAGCAACCACGCCGACGCGCGCAAGGTGTTCCTGGTGGACGACCGGGCGCAGGGCGACCTCGCCTGGACGCTGTGCGACCAGACCCAGCGCGCACTGCGCCAGGCCGGCCGGGGCTCGACGCTGACCGTCGTCCCCGCCGGGAAGACCGACTACGCGGCGCTGGCCGCGGCGGTGCTGGCCGCGGGCGCGGACGCCGTGCTGAGCACGGGCGACGCGGCACGGACCGCCGGACTGGCGTCCGCCCTGCACGCCGCCGGGTTCACCGGAACCCGCATCGCGACGGAACGCGCCTTCGGCCCCGCGTTCCTCACCGCCGCCGGCGCGGCCGCGAACGGCTGGGTCCTCGCGACCTCCTTCGTCGACCCCGCGGTCCGCTCCTCCGCCCGGGCCTTCGCCGCCGCCTACCGCCGCCGGTTCGGGGCCGCCCCGGGCTGGTACGCGGCGGAGGCCTACGACGCCGTGATGTTCCTGGCGGAGGCGTGCGCGCAGGACGGCACGGCGCTGAGGGAGCGCGGTGCGATCGCCCGCAGGCTCCGCGAGGTCTCCCACACCGGGATCACCCGCACCGTCAGGTACGTGCAGAGCTACGGCTACAACCACGACGCGATGTTCGACTACCAGGTCGCCGACGGCGGGTTCCGCTACCTCGGGCAGTACATGGAGGCCGCGGTCTCGTGAGGCGCGTCGCCGCCGAGGCGGCCGCCGCCGTCACTCCGCGTCGGCGACGACCGATCCGACGCGCTCGGCGAGGCCCGGATCGCGCCGGACCAGGAGGGCCGCGTAACCGACGGCGGCGAGCAGGGCGGCCAGCGCCGCGTACGGGAACCAGCTGTACGGCGCGGGCTGTCCGGGCTTGGCGAGGTAGTACAGCGGGATCAGGACGGCGAGCGTGCCGACCGCGGGCAGCACCACGTGCCGCACGATCCTGAACTCCTGCGGACGGTACCTGCGGTAGTACAGCGGCAGCGCGATGTTGGACGCGAGGTAGACCAGCAGGATCAGGATGGCGCCCAGGCTCGACGACTCGGCGAAGAACACCACCGGGTTCATGGGACCGCCGTCCTCCCCGAGCACATGACCCGCACCCCAGCCGACGATGATCAGCAGCGCGGTCGCGGCGAAGGTGACGATCGCGTTGTTCGGCGTGCGGCGCGTGGGGTGCACATAGCCGAAGAAGGACGGCAGCAGCCCCTCGCGTCCGGCGTTGAACACCAGCCTGGCCTGGGAGTTGATGCCCGCGACCAGCACGCCGAGCGTGGAGGTCAGCCCGCCGACGTAGGCGAGGACGGCGAGCGTCCCGAGGGTGTGCTGGGCGACGTCGACGAAGGGGATCCGGGAGTCGCCGAGCCGCTGCACGTCGTAGCCGAAGCCGGTGACCGTGGCGTAGGAGAAGAGGATGTAGCTCACCGTCATGATCGCGACGGAGGAGAACACGGCGCGGCCGACGTTGCGCCGCGGGTTCTCCGTCTCCTCGGCCAGCGCCGCCGAGTTCTCCCAGCCGATGAACAGGTACACCGCCAGCGGGAAGCCCGCCGCGAGGCCCTTGACGCCGTGGGTGAGGCGGGAGGGCAGGAACGGGGCCGCGGAGAGGTCGCCGCGGTGTTCGACGAGCGTCGCGACCGACACGACGACCAGCACGAGCATCTCGACGCCGAAGAAGTAGCCGGCCCACTTGGTGGACACGCCGATCCCGCGCAGCATCAGCACCACCGACAGGCCGGTCAGCAGCACCGTCCAGATGATCCACGGCAGGTCGACGCCGGTGTAGTGGTTCAGGGTGATCTGCATGAACCCGCCGGAGATCGCGATGACGGAGGCCATCGCGATGATGTAGCCGAGTCCGGCGAGCAGAGCCGTGGTGACGGCGCTGACCGGCCCGAACGTCTTGCCGACGAAGGTGGTGAAGCTGCCCGCCGAGGGGTGGGCCCGGGAGAACTCGGCCAGCGTGTTGCCGAACAGCGCGACCGCCGCGCCCGCCGCGACGATGGTCAGCGGGGAGGCGACGCCCGCGGTGGTGGCGAGGAACGCGAAGCCGAAGAAGAAGCTCATGGCGGGGCCGACGTTGGCCATCGTGGCGGCGGCGATGTCGGCCATGCCGAGGACGCCGCCGCGCAGCCGCTGGGGCGTGCCGCCGGCGCGACCCGACGTCGGCGCCGGTCCGACGGGTCCGTGGTGGGGCATGGCGACAGCTCCTTCGAAGAGGTCAGCGCGGTCCGGCGTGCCGGTGCGCCTTCACCGCTCGTACCGCCGGGTCCATCGCGCCGCGGGCGAGTTCGTCGAGCAGGTCGGCGTGGCAGCGGTTGCGGGCCCGCACGTGCGCGGGGGCCGGCGCGGGCCCCAGCAGGCACTGCCGGCCGAGCAGGTCGGCGGCGAACTCCCGGATCCCGGCGCCGCCGAGCGCCTGCGCGAGGTCGAGGTGGAAGCGCGTCTCCAGTTCGAGCAGCTGAGCCGGGTCGTCGGTCAGGTCCATCTCCTGGACCAGCGCCCGCAGCCCGTCGAGCGGACCGTCGAGCGGGCCGCCGGGAAGCTCGCCGGGAAGTTCGCCGGTGAGTTCGCCGGCGGCGTGTGCGACGAGCCCGCACTCGAGCAGCAGGTGGAACGCGTCCAGCGCGGCCGCCTCCTCCGCGTCGTACATCACGGCGACGACGGCGTCCCAGTCCGTCGCGACGAAGGTGCCGCCCGCCCGGCCACGACGGCGGTCGAGCAGGCCGTCCTGGCACATGGCCTCCAGCGCCCGGCGCACGGTGATCTCACTGATACCGAGCTCCTCGGCGAGGACGCCCGCGTCCGGCAGCCGGTCCCCCGGCGCCACCGAGCCCAGACGCACCCGCAGGGCGATCCGGGACCGGACCAGCTCCGCCCCCGTGGGGCCCCGGCCGGCGAGGACGCGCGTGTCCCAGCCGGTGTAGGGGCCGAACTTGCCCGCTGCATTCACCACGGCGCCACCCTAACGGCCTGCCGAACGGGGTCACGGTGTGGTCCACAGAGGGCTCCCGGAAAGGTGGGGTCCGTGCTGCACGAAAAATAGAGCAAGGTGAACACTTAAACAAGTCTTGTTCTTTTGGATCGTACTGAACTAATTTCCAGACGCCCCCCAGGTCCGTACTCCCCGTCCGTCCGCCCTCCCCTCCATGGATGTCGAGATGACCACAACCGTCCCCAAGACCCCTCCCACCGAGTCCGGTGAGCCCGGCGAGTCCGGCGGCCTCCAGGCCGGACTCAAGAACCGCCACCTGTCGATGATCGCGATCGGCGGAGTCATCGGCGCCGGCCTGTTCGTCGGCTCCGGCTCCGGCATCGCCGCCGCGGGCCCCGGCATCCTCGTCTCCTACGCGCTCGTCGGCGTCCTCGTCGTCCTCGTGATGCGCATGCTCGGCGAGATGGCCGCGGCCAACCCGACCTCCGGCTCGTTCTCCGCCTACGCGGACCGCGCGCTCGGCCGCTGGGCGGGCTTCACCATCGGCTGGCTGTACTGGTTCTTCTGGGTCGTCGTGCTCGCCGTGGAGGCGACCGCCGGGGCCAAGATCCTGGCCGGCTGGATCCCCGCCGTGCCCCAGTGGGGCTGGGCCCTGATCGTCATGATCGTCCTGACGGCCACCAACCTCGCCTCGGTCAGCTCCTACGGCGAGTTCGAGTTCTGGTTCGCCGGCATCAAGGTCGTCGCCATCGCCGCGTTCATCGTGGTCGGCGGCCTCGCGATCTTCGGACTGCTCCCCGGCTCCGACCACCCGGCGAGCGGCTTCTCCAACCTCACCGCGCACGGCGGGTTCCTGCCGCACGGCCCCGGAGCCATCCTCACCGGCGTCCTGATGGTCGTCTTCTCCTTCATGGGCAGCGAGATCGTCACCCTCGCCGCGGGCGAGACCGCCGACCCGCGCGCCGCCGTCACCAAGGCGACCAACAGCGTGATCTGGCGGATCGCGGTGTTCTACCTGGGCTCGATCCTGATCGTGGTGTCCCTGCTGCGCTGGAACGACCCGGCGATCCTCAAGGACGGCTCGTACGTCGCCGCCCTGAGCTCCATCGGCATCCCGCACGCGGCCCAGATCATGAACACCATCGTGCTGACCTCGGTGCTTTCCTGCCTCAACTCCGGCCTGTACACCGCCTCACGCATGGCCTTCTCGCTCGGCCGCCGCAACGACGCCCCGGCCGCCTTCGGCAAGACCAGCGGCCGCGGCGTCCCGCGCCCGGCCATCCTCGCCTCGGTGGTCTTCGGCTTCGTCGCGGTCGCCTTCAACTACCTCTGGCCCGACACGGTCTTCCAGTTCCTGCTCAACTCCTCCGGCGCGATCGCCCTGTTCGTGTGGCTGGTGATCTGCTTCTCCCAACTGCGGATGCGCAAGATCATCGAGCGCGAGTCACCGGAGAAGCTGGTCGTGCGCATGTGGCTCTACCCCTACCTGACCTGGGCGACCATCGCCCTGATCACCTTCGTCCTCGGCTACATGCTCACCGACACGGCCGACGGCGGCGGCCGCGACCAGGTGGTCCTGTCCACGGCGGTGGCCATCGCGGTGGTGGTCTTCGCGGTGGTCCGCGGACGCCTGACGGGGAAGGACAAGACCCGGGAAGCCGCCGACCCGGCCCGCGTGTCCTGACGCTCACGGACGGCAGACGGGAGGGCCGGCGCCGATACCGGGCGCCGGCCCTCCCGACGGGCCCCGTCGAGGCGGCTCCGCCCTTCTGCGAGGGCAGGAAGTCCGAGCCGGGACCGCCGAAGACGCCTCGCCCTGCGATTCGTACAGGAAAGTCGTACCATTGAAGTACCATTTTCCGGTACCACTTGGAGAGAGGCGCCGCAGATGACCATAAGCGCCAGCGAGGCCCGCAAGGACCTCTTCCCGCTCATCAAACGCGTCAACGACGACCACACCCCCGTGCGCATCAGCTCCAAGAGCGGCGACGCGGTACTGATGTCCGCCGACGACTACGACTCCTGGCAGGAGACCGTGTACCTGCTGCGCTCTCCCGCCAACGCGCGACGCCTCATGGAAGCCGTCGCACGGGACAGGGCCGGCGAGGCCGTGATCACCAGGACCATGGAAGAGCTGGAAGAGCTGGCGGGTGACGGGTGAGGGGCGTCGCCTTCGACCCGGCCGGATGGGAGGACTTCCTCTTCTGGCTCAGCTCGGACCGCGCCATGGCCCGCAGGATCACCCGGCTGATCGCCGAGATCCAGCGCACCCCCTTCACCGGCATCGGCAAGCCGGAGCCCCTGAAGGGCGACCTGTCCGGCTACTGGTCACGCCGGATCGACGACGAGCACCGGCTCGTCTACCGGGTGGACGAGAAGGAAGTGAAGATCCTCAAGGCCCGCTACCACTACTGAGGCCACCGTCCCTCGTTGCAGCACGCGCGGTCACGTCATCGGCCCGACCGGTACGTGTCCAGAAGCCGCCGGCCCGCGACCGTGAAGGGGTGCTCGGGGCCCAGGCCGCGTTCCCGTCGTGCGACGACGTCGGTCATCACCTCGATCGCCTCGTCCATCTCGCCGAACGCGGCCCGGGTCCGGGAGAACAGCTGCCGGGCCGCGAGCACCATCGGGTACTCCGGCCCGAAGCGCCGCACATACGCTTCGGTGACCCGTCGGATCTCGCTGTCGGCCTCGGCGAACCGGCCCAGGAGGTACAGCGCCCACGCGTGGTTGTGCCGGGCGCCCAGGGTCACGGTGTGATCGGGGCCGAGGGACCGGTCGCATTCCGACGGCAGCGTGAGCAGGGCCCCACCCTCCTCGGTGACCACGTCTGCGGCCGGCAGCATCTCCAGCAGGCTGGCGCGTGCCCGCAGGGTCAGCGGATGCGCGGGACCCAGCGCCGAGCGCCGTCCGGCGACGGTGGCGCCCGGGAACGGGCGGCCAGGGCCGTGCGGTCGTGCGCGCCGAGCAGTCGCTGCGCGAGGTCGGCCGCGGTGCGGGAGGTTTCCCAGGCGGAGGGGTAGTCACCGGTCCGGTGCAGCGCGACCGACAGCCGCGTCGCCACGGCGAGGGCGTCGGCGGCGGCCGACGGCTCGCCGACGTGCCGCAGCAGGGCCAGCGCATGCGGTACCAGCAGGCGCAGTCGCGGCTCGGGCGGCCCGGCGTCGGGTGCGCCGGGTACGGCCGCGTCGAGCAGTCGGACGGCCGCCGCGTCGAGCGCGGGCGTCAGTTCGGCGGGGGTCGCCGCGGAGACGCTGTCGAGCAGGACGCCATGGCTCTGCACGCAGCGCATTCCGGCGACGTCGACCAGCTCGGACAGCGACTGGTCGAGCAGGGCCCGCAGAGCCGTCTCGGTACGGGCCCGGGGAAGGACTCCACCGATGTCCTCGTGGTTGAGCAGCGCCAGCGGCAGGGGTTCGGCGGCGAACCGCGCCAGCAGTCTCAGCAACGCCGCGGCTTCGGGCAGCCCGCGCGCCTCGAACGCGTCGAGGGTCAACTGCCAGGTCAGGCCGACCAGATGCCGTGGGTCGGCTTCGGACAGCGCGTCGGCTCCCCGGTCGATCAGCTGAACCCGCTGGTCCCCGTCGAGCTGGTCCCCGTAGGCGTCCATCGTCCAAGGGTCGATGACCTGGTGGGAGAGGAAGCCGCCCGCCAGGGTGAGGGCGAGTGGCAGCCGCCCGAGCCGGTCCGCGACCCGTGCCGCCTGCTCCGTCGTCCCGCTGTGCGGTGCGAGATCGCGCAGCACGAGCGCGGCGTCCTCGCGGGGCAGGACGCCGATGTACTGGAGCTCGGCCCCCGGCCACCACCGGGCCGCCGCGCGCCGTGTGGTCACCAGAACGGTGCCGCGCGGGCTGGTGCGCAACCAGTCGCCGTCCCGCAGGATCTCCGGTTCGTCGGTGTTGTCCAGGACCAGTAACCAGGGTTCCGCGGAACGGTCGAGACAGGTCCACACGAGATCGGCGGCGGGCCTGAGGCCGTTGCGTGCGGCGAGCAGTTCGCCGTCGCCCGCCCCTCGGTCGGCGGCGACGGCGAGCATGCCGGCGCGCAGGCTCGCGCGGTCGGAGGCGTTGACCCACAGGCCCACCCGGCCCTGTTCTCCGGTGACTTCATGGAACAGGGCGCAGGCGACCGCCGTCTTGCCCGAGCCGCCCATGCCGTACAGCACGTAGACCTGGCCGCCGCGGTCCGCCTCTACGCTCGCCCGCAGGCGTTCCATCACTTCGCTGCGGTCGCGCAGCGCGACGGGAGACCGGCCGACCGCCGGGCGTCGCACCGAGTCCGGACCGCCGTGATCCGGCCTGTCGACGCCGTAGTGGTGGTGCTCGTTGATGTGCTGGTCGCCCCGCGCCTGGTAGACGCGTCCCTGGTCCTCGGCGTGGCCGTCCGTCCCGCCCGTCATCGCTCGGCGATGTGCTGGTCACGTCCCGCTTGGTAGACCCGGGCCTGACCGGACGCCGTGGCGTGCTGGCTGATCTGCCGGGCGGCCGAGCCCTCGGGGTCGAGTCGGTCCAGCAGCGCGCGCAGTTCCTCGACGGCGGCGGGTCGGGCCACGAGCAGCCGCCGTACCGACCCCTGCCACTGGAGACGTAGTTCGTCCAGTGTCTCCTGGTCTCCCGCTGCCGCGGCTGCCAGGACGTCCTCGTGAGTGGCCTCCAGCTCGGCGGTGACGGTCTCGGCGCGCTCGGGTTGCGTCCGACGCCAGAGCTGTGTGATCCCGTCACGCACGCGGTGCCAGGCATCGGTCGCCATCAAGGTGACCAAGGTGGTGCCCGCGCTCTGTGCGAGCAAGGCCACTTCTGAGTCCACAGGAGCCCCTCCATTCACCCGATTTTCCTACAGCACAGACGAAAGATGCCGCCTGTCAGGCGTTGACACGATTTTCTTCCCGATCAATATCATTCCAGCCCTGAGCGACATGAGACAAGGAGGAATCAATCCTCGCCATTACCCCGGCGGGCTGGTTCCAACACATCGTCAGGCGGGCAAGTTGCAGGTTACAGTGAGGCATCCCGACCGATCGAGGGGGCGACGGAAATGGCCAGGCCATGGGAAGCGGATCCGCACACAGGTTTCGAACGGCGCCTGGGAAAAACACCCCAGGAACTCGGAATCACCACCGGAACTCCGGACTGTCCGGACATCTGGGAACTCGCCAACGGTGACATCGCTGTCATAGGACGGGACCTCACCGGGTCGCTCGGCGGGAACCTGCCCGACGGAGTCTCGATCGGGTCGGACGAGTGCCTCGTCGTCATCCCGAGGAAGATGCTCATCGCGGCGAAGCCGGACATCCCCAGTGTTTGATTCCTTCCATCGTGGCACCTCAGAACGCCTGGACCGCCCCCGGTACCACGCGGACCTCGGCCGGCTCTACACCACCGGGATCGGCTTCCTCAACAAGCTCGAACGCGGCCAGCACTTCCAGGAGCGCGGCTTCCCGAGCTGGGAGGCGTTCGCCGACGGCGACTGGGAGAGGGCGCTGTCCCTGGCCGCCGAGAGGCGCGAGGACTACGCCCAGGAGCTCCGCCGGGCGGCGCGCCTGGGCGTCAGGCACCGCCGCCTTCGCGTCGTGGAATTCCCGGTCACGCCGTATGTTCAGTGGGAGTTATTCGTCCTGCGCGCGCGTGTGGACGTGGGCGACGAGATCAGGATTCTCGACGCCGACGACATTTCGAACATCGAGCAGAGTCACCCGGTACCGGAAGCAGTGATTCTCGGGGATGTGGTCCTGTACGAGGTCATTTACGATGAGGCCGGAAATGCGGCCGGGGCCAGGAAGTACACCGACCGCTCGCTGATCCGGGAGACGAACGCCGGGTTCGACGCGCTCTACGAGCGCGGTGAGGGGTTCCACGATTTCTTCGACCGGGAGATCGCCCCTCTGGCCCCGCCGCGGGTGCCCGGTACGCCGACGGGTCTTCGCGGAGCGCGGTGATCAGGGGCAGGGTCAGGGTCAGGGCTGAGGTTCCTCCAGCTTGACGGCAGCGGTGGCCGCGCCGAGTTCGTCGGCCTGTGTCGTGGCGAACGGCTCGTCGTCCTCGACGACTTCGGCGTCCACCACGTCGCCGTCGTCCGTCACACGGTGCGACGGGTCCGCCAGGGGCAGGCCGGCGAGGTGCTTCTTGAGCCTCTTGGCCATCGGAAGGAAGGTCGCGAAGGTGAGCCCACCGGAGACGGCGGCTCCGACGAGGGGGATGGCTTTAGAGACGGTCTTCGCGAACGACTGCTTCGTCATCTGGACGCCGAGGTATGCCGCGACCTTCTTCACGATCGGGTAGACGACACCCTGGGTGAGTGCCTTCTGCGGCAGCTTTTTGGCGACCTGCTTCGACATCATCCCCGCGACTTTCCCCACGGCCGTGTTCGCCGACTGGGTGCCGAACATCACGCCGAAGAACAGCGTGAGCACCCCCATGGTGGCGTCGTCGACGTCGTCGCCCTCGTCGGAGAACAGGTCGGGCCAGCTGTAGAGGTAGGCGAGCTTCTGCGCGATACGCAGCATGTGGCCGACGTACTGGGCCAAGTCGGCGGGCACGGTGGCAGGGAGGGCGAGGATGCCGGGGATCCCGGCGGCGGCGGAGAGCGCGCTGACCTTGCCGGTTTCGAAGCGGATGGAGTCGTTGGCCAACTTGTCCAGAACGTCGGCGCTGATGCCCGCCGCGGCGGGAGTCTCTTCTATCGCCCTTCGGACGTCGTTCTCGGAGCAGTGGCGAGCCAGCACACTTCGGAGGTACGCCTCCCTGTGGATCCGCACGCCCGGGAGCTTCGCCGCCGCCCGCAGCACCGTGAAGAAACGCGATTCGGGATTCTCGACCTCTTTACCCTGCTTCATGGACCCTGCTTCATGGCAGGAACCTACATTAGCTTCGGGCTTCAAGGGCCTTTCGAGTCGACTCCGTTGAGGCCTCGTTGCGCGAGTGGCGGGGGCGTGCGGGCTGGGTCAATCATGGTGCCGATGGCCCCGAGAAGGCGACCTCCGCCGAGAATCGGGTGCCTCTGGCGCGACGTTGACCGTCAGGCCAGCCAGCGCCCGGCGCGGCACCCTGCGGGCAAACCGCCGAGGCTGCTGAAGAGTGCTGCGGAGGTGGGGTGCGCAGTGGCCCTCGGCGAACACGCGCCTACCGAGGGCCCTACCCCCTTCAGAGTGCTGCGAACTCGACGAACGCGGTCCACGCCGTGGGTTGTACGGCCAGTGCGGCGCGGGTTGTGTCCTTCGAGTCGCGGACGTGGACCGTGCCGGGGCGGGTGGCGACCTCGACGCACTGACCCCCGTCCCCAGCGCTGTAACTGCTCTTGAACCATGCCAGGGCATCGGTGTCCGGCCCCGCCTTTTCCCCGCTCATCTCTCTCCCAGCAACTTTTCGATCAACGCCAGCGATTCTGTCGGAGTGTGGGCCTGCGCGCGAAGGATCCCGTACGTACGCTCAAGTTCTCGCACCTTCACACGATCCGTGTGGACACGGCTGTTGCCTTGTACCTCCGTGTACGCCATCCTGCGGCCGTCCTTGGTCTCCATCAAGGTGAACGGACCAGCGAGCCCCGCATGTTCCTGACGGGACAACGGCATCACCTGAATCACGACGTTACGCTTCTCCGCGATCAGCCTGAGGTGCTCCAACTGGCCTCGCCAGACGCCCTCCCCGCCGAGGGGCCGGAGTAGGACAGCCTCCTCAATCACGAAACTCAGATGTGTCAGCGAGCCTGGGGACAAAATCTCCTGCCGAGCCAGTCGTGCGGCCAGTCTCTGCTCGATGAGCGCTTCGTCCAGCAGTGGCTGCCACATGGCAAACACCGATCGCGCGTACTCCTTAGTCTGCAATAGACCGTTGACCAGCTGAGTGTCGTACACATGAAGCTCAACCGCCTCAGCCTCCAGCTTGGCCGCATCCCTGAAGAACGCCGGATACTGGGCCCGAGCCACCTCCTCTTTGATGGCGCTCAACACCCCGCCTCCATCGAGCACTTCATCGGCTTGGTCGATGAACTTGGGCGGCGGAATACGTCTCCCCTGCTCGAACGACGCGATCGTCGAGGCGGAGTACCCAGTCAGCGACCCGAGTCTCGCCCGGTCCATCCCCGCCCGCTCCCGGAACAGCTTCAACTGCCGACCGAACACGCACAGCATGCCCGTCCCGACCTCGTACTCCGGCTGCTGAACCTCGTCGCCCACGCCGCAGCTCCTCTCGTACGACCGCCCAGTCAGCCAACTCCGGGCCCGGGAAACGGTCACGCCCAACAGCAGGTACAAGCGCACCGCCCGCATGTACAGCCCGTACCCGTCAGTGCGTCACTCCTGGTCAACGCTACGCAGAGTCCGCGACGGTTGACCCTATGAAGTCAACAACTCCCCCGAACGGGCATATGCCACAGCCCTCCGCGCTCGAACGCGCGTTCATCATGCGCTTCACCTCGACCCCACGCGGTGCCCGCCTCGCCCGCCGACTCGTCTCGCACCGCCTGAACGACTGGGGCCACCCCTACACGACCCCGGTCAACGAGACGCTCACCCTCATTACGGCGGAACTCACCGCCAACGCCGTACGCCACGGCCACGTCCCCGGCCGGGACTTCCACCTCCACCTCACCCTGGCCGAGGACGTCGTCCGCATCGAGGTGACCGACACCCGCGCCGAGAAACAGCCGCCGTCCAGCCCTCCGGCGACCGACTCGCTGTCCGAGTCCGGCCGGGGCCTGCTCCTCGTCGCAGCGCTCGCGGACGACTGGGGCGTCACCCCTCGCCGGGCCGCCCCGGGCAAGACCGTGTGGGCGGAGCTGCACCTGCGGCAACAGGGCCACCCGCGCACGCAGCGGGTGCCTCCTGGACCGACGGACGTCGATCTACTCCTGGCTACTGCTTCACTACTGCGCGACGACCTCGGGGCGCGGCCAGAGGACGCCAGTCACGGAGGTCGTCGTCAGTGAGACCGTGCTTGCCCTGCTTCTGCTGGCGGTAAGCAGCTCGTACGGTCCGACCTTGTATTGCGCGTCGCTCTTGCGGATGCCGATGTTCTTGAAGGCCGCCTCGATCTCGCGAGCTGATCGCCGTGATGCGGCGCCGCTCGTCACGCAGGGGCTCCTTGAGCATCTCGACCAGTTGATGGACGGTGTAGACGCCGTTCTGGTCGTGGGCGGGCAGCCGTACGCGCAGGCCGTTGTCCGTGAAGCAGACGGCCTCCGCGACCCAGACCCGCCTGCCGCCGGGCACCGCGAGCAGGCCGGCCAGCTCCTTGGCCTTGTGCATGCGGCATGAAAAGAGACGGTGAAGAACGGGAGTGAGGAACATTCCCGCCCTGTCACCCGGCTCCGGCAACCTGCGATGCCGTGACCGCCGACACCCTGGAGCCTCGCCCCCGCACTCGGGTGGGAATGCGCGGAATCCACACAGCCGGCGCCGTGCGGAGCGCCCGGCCCGCGACACCACGGCGTCCAAAATCGATCTCTCTCAACTGGCGCGTGTACTAACGTGGTTACCCGCTGCGCACCTTCCCGGAGGGTACGTCGGCGGTGTTCCAGGTGCCGGTCCTCGGTGCTGAGCGACGAGTGGTCTCCACCGCGTCATGCACGCGGTGTGACTGCGGATGCCCGGTAGGGCGATCCCTGCCATTCCCAGCTCACGCTCAGGAGTGGAAACCGATGAACCCCGTTGAGTACAAGCTTGCACGTCGTGACCGGATTCGTCAGATTCTGGTCGACGTCACGGTGGGAGTCGTCATCAACCTGTTGGTGGCGGCCCTGACCGCGGCAGCACGCCTGGTCTTCTGACCGGCAGGTGGCGGGCCCGGGAGAGCCCGCCACGCCTCACGCTGGTCCTCGTGTCAGAAAAGGCGCATGTCTCCGGGCTGAGCGTCCTTCTTCTGGCGCTTCCGGCGGCGACGCCGTCCTCGGGCAGGACGGGGCAGATGTGGCTGCCGGGCCTGCTCCGGAAGATTCTCCCAGGTGGGTCGCAGGCCGTGGATCGCGACGTCCCCGACGAGCCCCTTCAGGTAGTTCCGGGTCTCCTCGTCCGTGGAGTAGATCACGGTCGCCCGGCTCGCCCTGGTCATCAGCACGTGGTACGCGTGCCGGACGAGGCGGGCGAACTCGTCGTCTTCCACGCTCTTCGGCTTCACCTTGGGATCGAACGATCCGGGGACGGCAACCCGTTTGACGCCCGCCTCCTTGTCGGCCCGCTCCTTGCCCCGGCGGAACACCCAGCGGTCGCCCCGGCGCACCATGTCCTCGCCCATGATCACGCCGCACCAGTCCCACTCGAGGCCCTGCGCGGTGTACACACAGCCGATCTGGCCGAGTCCGTTCTCGTGCACGGACCAGATCTTGGACGGCGGCACGGTCTTGTTCTCGCAGAAGGACTCGCTGTCCGCATTCCACGGCCGGTGCCAGTCTCCGATCCGGACATCCGGCTCGAGCCGCTTCTCCTTCCCCAGGGGCTTCGTCCAGGGCCAGCAGTATCCGGCGACCATGCGCGCGGAGGCTCCCGCCATGGCCTCGGAACGGATGATCCGCTCCAGCTCCTCCGGGCTGTCCACGACCTCGACGTGCATCAGCCCGTCCGGGGTCCACGACTCCGGCTCCGCGTCCGACACCCCCAGCGCGCCCCGCACCCAGCGGATGTAGGCGTCGCTGCCGCCACACCGGAACTGTTCCCGCAGGCCGTAACGGACCAGCTGGGCGTCGTAGCGTCGGGCCGCGTCCTCCACGAGAGCGACGGTGCCGACCTCCTGCGGGCGCACGGACTGGCCCTCGTCGAGGAAGAACACCGTCAACCGAGAGGCGTCGAGGAGTTCGTCCACCTGGGGTTTCGTGCCCCAGTCCTCGGGCTTCCAGAAGCGGTTGGTGGAGCGGTCGCGCAGGCGGTGCGCCTCGTCGCAGATCAGTACGTCCAGGGGCGGGTCGGGCGGGGTGACGAAGTTGCTGAAGTAGGTGAACGTCTCCTTGAACTCCCGGTCGCCGTAACCGACATGCTCCTGCAGGGCGCCGTTGAACGCCCTGCTGCCACTCGCGTACTTGACCGTTCGGCCATCGGCCTCCAGTTCGGCCTTGAGCTGGAGGCCGATGGCGCTCTTGCCCGTGCCGGCGCCGCCCGTGACGAGGAAGACGACCCGTCGCTCGTCGGGGAGGAGGGCGGGCCGCTGGGGATCGGGAAGCACCTTGGCGGCCGTGTCGAGGATCTGGTCCGCGACCTTCTTCTGACGACCGCGCAGGGTGAAGACCGTGTCCTCGCCGCTGGAGCGAATCATGGCGTCGAGCAGCGGGGTGTTGCGCAGGCCCATGCTCCGTAAGAGGATTTCGGCCGCCGAGTCGGCACCGTCGGGGCCGAAGCTGCTCCGCAGGTCCGACAGCAGTTGGGCGCGGCGGTCGCTGGTGTAGACGCGGGCGTAGGAACCGGTCGGCGCGTCCAGGCCGACCAGCGGGAGCACGGAGGCATCGGTGGCGTTGTGCAGATAGGCGAAGCCACCGCATTCGAAGTCCAGCCCGTGCAGCGGCCCTCTGGCACCCGTGAACGCCTCGTAGTATTGGCGCAGTTGCAACACGGGGTGCTTCTTCTCCCCCATGCCCGGGACGTGCACCAGGTCCGCGGTGGCTTGCTCCACCCGGGTCACCGTCGACCACCGCTTCAGCTCGACGAGTTGGACGGACAGCCCGTTCTCCCCGGGGTGATGACCCACGAGGACCACGTCGATGAGCTGCGGGCCCCCGGCGCGGTCGGTCTCGTCGAGCGTGGCCGCGCACTCGACTACCATCTCGACGTTCCCGCGGTCCGCCGCGACCAGATCCTCGGCGAGATGTACCAGGCTCTCCGCCCAGGCGGAACGTTCGGTCAACGAAGCGTCGGTGTTGAGGAAGTGCTTCCACCTCGCGGCGAGATGGGGCACCATGCGGCGTCTTGAGTTCAGGTTCAGCAGATCACGCGCTGCCAGTTTCAGCAGGAGCATGGACACGAGGAGGATCCCCCAGGGCACGAGTGACTCGTGCGGGTGGGGGCATGTCCCGTGGGGAAGCCCGTCGGGCCGCAATGACTTCTGGATCTTAGGAAGTGACGTCCCGACGTGACGCACAGGACGCGTCAGTCGGCTGGAAGCACGGAGATCGTGGCCGGATATCGCGTGCTCACCGCCGCAGAAGGGGCTCCTCGTTCGTGGCAGGACGCGGCTCCGGCCGGACGGCCACCAGTTCCCGCAGCTTCTCCCGTGTCTCCGGATCAGTCGAGTAGACGATCGTTCCGACCATGCCCCGCGTCAGAAGCACCTTGTACGTGTTCCGGATGAGACGGTCCACGTCGGTGTCCGATACCGACTTCTTGAAGACCGGGTCCTTCGACGCAGTGCGGTCCGTGATCCAGTGGTCACCCCGCCAGACCAGGTCCGGGCCGATGATGACGCCGGACCAGTCGTACTCGAACCCCTGCGCGGTGTAGACGCAGCCGATCTGCCCGAATCCCGCGGGGTCGGTGGCCCACAGCGCGGACGGGGGCGCACCGGAGACCGACCGGTCCCCGCGCAGGTTCCACGGCCGGGCCCATCCCCCGATGACGACGTCGGGCGGCAGCGGGTCTCCGGGCTTCGGCTCGGGCGACCACCGCCAGCAGTAGCCCGCAGACATCCGGGCGCCGTATTTCTCGGCGCGGCGGGCGTCCAGAAACGCCTCCAATTCCTCAGGGCTGTCGGCGACCAGCAACTGCATGCGGTCGTCGGGCTCCCATACGACAGGCCCGCCGGGCTCCAGGCCGAGAAGCCGGACCACCCAGCGCAGGTAGGCGTCGCTGCCCCCGCAGCGGAACTGGCTCTCCAGGGGGACGACATGGCAGTCGATGCCCCGTCGGGCCGCGGCCTCACGGATTTCGCCCACGGTGCCCATCTCACCGGGACGCACCACCTGATGCTCGTCGAGGAAAAAGACCGGTACGTGGGCGACGTCGATGAGTTCGTCGATCTGGGCCCGGCCGGTCCGCAGGGCCGCACGGGTGTATCGGTTGGCGGAGGTCTCCCGGATGCGGTGCGCCTCGTCACAGATGAGAGCGCCGAGAGCGTTCTTCTCCGTGGTCATGAAACTGTTGAAGTACTTGAAGAGATCCTGGACTTCGCGTTTCCGGGAGCCGGCCACCTTGCGCATCGTCTTGGTGAACGACTGCGAGCCGGTCGCGTGAACTGCGGCCACACCCCGCCGGTACAGCTCGCCGAGCAGTTGAAGCGCGATGACGCTCTTCCCGGTACCGGGGCCACCCGTGACGATGACGACTTCCTTGTGGTCGGCGCGCTTGGCCCGCTCCACCGCGTTGAGCACCATGCGGTAGGCGACCTGCTGCTCGTCGAGGAGGACGAACTGCTGCCGCTCACGCACTTCCTCGGCTGCCACGGACATCAACTGCTTCGACGGCACGGTGGCTCCTGCGAGCAGTTCGTCCGCCGCGCGGGCACCGGGGCGCTTGTCGCTCAGCTTCGACCGGAGGTAGTCGAGGAACGCACCGCGACGCTCCCCGGTGAAGAGCAGTCCTCGCGCGTCACGCTCGATCTCCCGCAGTCCCGCCACCCCGAACTCGGTGGCGTTGTGCAGGAAGGCGACTCCCTGGATCCGCTCGCCGTGCTCGGCCACCGCGCCGTTGAAGTTGACCAAATAGTCGCGGTATCGCTGCACCTGCTCGATCGGATTGAGCACGGGGTGCGCGTAGGCGTCGACATGGCACAGGGTGGGGTCGTCCTCGTTCGGCAGCGCCTGGCTCCACTGCTTGAGCTCCACCACGACGTACGACGGCTCTCCCGTGACCGGGTGCACTCCGGCGAGGACGACGTCGGCTCGCTTGCTGTTCAGTGGGAGCGCGTACTCCAGCATGACCTCCACGTCGCCCAGGCCGGCGTCGTTGAGGGCTGCGGCCAGGACGGGAAGGCTGCGCTCCCAGGAACGCACTTCCGAGGCGCCGGGCCGGTAGCCGTGCATATGGGCGAACTGATCGGTGAGGTGCAGGAACAGTGAACCGTCGAGTGCCATGACGGCGACCGTTTTCGCGGACGCGCGGAACAGCAAGGACTTCCCCCAGGCAGCACGAAAAGACTCGTGCGGGTGGGGGCGTGTCCTTCGAGACTCCACCGGAGTGGAGCGGAAGCCCGTCGGGCCGCATTGACGATATGCCTGAGAGTACCTGGCGGTGCTCGCCGAAGCAGGGCTGGTGGGAGCGGTGGCGGCGAGCTCTGCCCGGTCTCCCCTGTGCGGCTAGGAGAGCCCACCCCGACGGATCAAGAATCTGCCGTGACAGTTGCGGTGCGCGCGGCTCCTCCACGAGAGCCTGGCCCGGCTCGTGGCCACTGCGTTGCGGCTGGTGTCGCCGCTGTGGAGCGCCATGGCATACGAGTCGAGTCCGACCGACTTCAGCCGGTCGAGGACGACGTCGAGCGCCGCTGCCTTCTCACTGACGAAAGAAAGGGCCTCCGACGCAGGTCGGAGGCCCTTTACAGGAAAAGCCGCAGGTGGCGGCAGACGAGTCGGGCTGTACGCCGGGTTCTGTGCCGAGGTCTCTCGCGAGGGCCTCGGTGACGGCCATCCATCTAGGGCCGGCGTTGCCGCCGGCCTCGTGCGGTCTACCCGCGGACTCGGGCGGGCAGCCCTCGAACGTCCGCGCAGAGCACGTTTTACCGTGCTCCTTTTGACCTTGCTCCGGGTGGGGTTTACCTAGCTGCCCAGGTCGCCCTGGGCACTGGTGGTCTCTTACACCACCGTTTCACCCTTACCGGGGGCCGAAGCCCCCGGCGGTCTGTTTTCTGTGGCACTGTCCCGCGGGTCACCCCGGGTGGCCGTTAGCCATCACCCTGCCCTGTGGAGCCCGGACGTTCCTCGGGAAGTCCCGTGAGGGACTCCACGCGGCCGCCCGCCCGGCTCGTCTGCCGTGTCGACCATGTTACCGGGCGGGAGTCGCGCTTCGGTCCCGCAGCCGTCGCCAGGACCGAGCCCGCGAGGATCAGGGTGAAGGCGGCCACGATCGTCGCCGTCAGGGGCTCGTCCAGGAACAGGGCGCCCGCCGCGACCGCCACGGCCGGGTTGACGTACGTGATGACCGTGGCGCGGGTCGGGCCCGCCTCCTTGATCAGCTCCATGAAGGCGACGAAGGCAACGCCGGTGCAGACGACGCCCAGGGCCGCGAGGGCCAGCACGACGGTGGTGGAGGGGATCTCCGCGGGGCGGGTGGCGACGGCGGCCGGGGCGTAGACCAGGGCCGCCAGAGCCAGGCACGGGGCCGTGAGGTGGAGGGAGGAGACGTCCTTGAGGTGGCGGGCGGCTATCAGGGGCGCCGTCGCGTAGCCGACGACGGTCAGCAGGACCTCGGCCAGGGAGCGGGCGTCGCCGCCGGTCAGATGCGGGACGGTGAGGACGCCGACCCCGGTCAGGCCCAGGGCGAGGCCGGCGACGCGGCGTGCGCCCAGCTGCTCCGTGTCACCGAAGAAGCGGGCCAGGGCCACCCCCACGATGGGGACGCCCGCGATCAGCAGTCCGGCGGTGGAGCTCGACAGGTGCCGTTCCGCGTCGGTGAGGGTGAACCAGGGGCCGATGATCTCGATGACCGCGAAGGCCAGCATGGGCTTCCAGTGTGTCCGCACGGTGCCGGTCAGACCGCGTTGGCGCAGGGCGAAGGGGAGCAGGAGGGCCGCGCCGACGGCGCAGCGGGTGAACACGACCACGGACGGGGAGAGGCCGTCCTGGCCGTCCACCGCCACTTTGATCAGGAGGTAGGGGATCCCCCACACCACTCCCATCAGGGAGAACAGGAACCAGCCGCGAGCAGTCATGGGAGGAGTCTGGGCCGGTTCCGGTCAGGTGTCTTGAACGCTGTTGCGGTAGGCCGCCGGGGTCACGCCCAGGACGCGGCGGAACCAGCGGGTGAGGTGGGCCTGGTCCGCGAAGCCGACCAGGGCGGCGACCTCGGCCGGGCGCAGGCCTGATTCCAGCAGGGCTCTCGCCCGGGTCACCCGGTACTGGGCGAGCCAGGCGTACGGCGGGATCCCGGTCGTCGTGCGGAAGGCGCGCAGGAGCTGGTAGCGGGACAGGCCCAGCTCGGCGGCGAGGTCGGCCAGCGAGGGCGGGGCGAGCAGCTCGTCGGCCAGGCGGGTGCGGACGGCATGGGTGATGTGCTCGGCGCCGGGGATCGTGTCGCACACCGGGCGGGCCGTGGAGTGGCGTCGGGCCAGCGCCGTCAGCAGCCACGGGAGCCGCGACTCGGCCTCCAGCGGGTCGGGGCGGACGGTCAGCTCCGTGTGGGCGAGGCGCAGCGCGGCGGCGAGTTCGGGATCGTCCAGGAGGGGCTCACGGAAGTGCGGTGTGCCGCCGAGGACGCCCTCGGTGAGGAGGCCGGGGACCGCGTAGAGGGCGCGGTAGGCGTAGCCGCCGGTGGTGTCGCCCGGGCCGCCGGTGTGGGTCTCGCCGGGGTCGAGGACGACGATGGAGCCGGGGCCGGTGCGGATGTGGCCGCCGCGGTAGGCGATGATCTCCGTCCCCTCCACGCACACCCCGACGGTGAACTCCTCGTGTGCGTGCGGTGCGTAGACGTGCCGCTGGAAGCGGGCGGTGAGCAGGTCGAGGGGCGGCCCGCAGCGGCCCAGCCTGGCTCTGGTCCACCACGCCTGTTCACGGTTCATGCGCCACCCCCGGTCGTCCCCACGTGCGCTCAGGGGGTGCAACGCGTTCGGGGGCGGTTCCATGCCGGGCCGGGGGCGGGGCGGCGGCACGAGGACTGCACGAGCCCCGGCGGCGGAGGTGCGACGGCAGGCGGCAGGCGGCAGGCGGCAGGCGGCAGGCGGCAGGCGGCGGAACCGGGGCCTCCGGTGGCACGCCGTACGCTGTGCTGCTGAGTTCGATGTGAGGAGATGTCCCGTGCTGGTCCTGCTGCCGCCCTCCGAAGGCAAGGCGTCCTCCGGACGCGGCGCCCCGCTCAAGCCCGAGGCGCTGTCCCTGCCCGGGCTCGGCGCCGCCCGCGAGGCGGTTCTCGAAGAGCTGGTCGAGCTGTGCGCGGCCGACGAGGACAAGGCCCGCGAGGTGCTGGGGCTGAGCGAGGGACTGCGCGGCGAGATCGCGAAGAACACACAGTTGCGCACGGCGGGCGCGCGGCCGGCCGGGGAGATCTACACGGGCGTGCTGTACGACGCCCTCGGCCTGGCCTCCCTGGAACCCGCGGCGAAGCGGCGCGCGGCCCGGTCGCTGCTCGTGTTCTCGGGACTGTGGGGCGCCGTCCGGGTGACGGACCGGATCCCGTCGTACCGGTGCTCCATGGGCGTGAAGCTGCCGGGCCTCGGCGCGCTGGGCGCGCACTGGCGTGCGCCGATGGCGTCCGTGCTGCCCGAGGCCGCCGGGGAGGGGCTGGTGCTGGATCTGCGGTCGGCGGCGTATGCGGCGGCGTGGAAGCCGAAGGGCGAGGTCGCGGCGCGGACGGCCGGGGTGCGGGTGCTGCACGCGCCGACCCGCAAGGTCGTCAGCCACTTCAACAAGGCGACGAAGGGGCGGATCGTGCGCAGCCTGCTGACGGCGGGAATCGCGCCCAGGAGCCCCGCGGAACTGGTGGAGGCGTTGCGGGATCTCGGCTACACGGTGGAGGAGCACGCGCCGACGCGGAACGGCACCGCGTGGGCGCTGGACGTCCTGGTGGACGAGGTCCACTGAAGGAGGCCAACTGAGGGATGTCCGCCGAGGGAGGTCCTCCAGTCCTCCAGGTCTGGAGGGCCTCCAGTTCCTCCAGGTCTGGAGGGCCTCCAGTTCCTCCAGGTCTGGAGGGCCTCCAGTTCCTCCAGGTCATTGCAGCATGTGCAACGACCTTTGCACGGAGTGCGCGCCGATTGCAGGATGAGGCGCATGACCTCACCCCCGTCCTCGCCGTCGGCTGCCTCGCTCTTGGATCTCGCCTCGACGCCCGTGGTGCCCGTGGTGGTCGTCGAGGACGCCGCCGACGCCGTGCCGCTGGCGCGGGCGCTGGTGGCGGGCGGGCTGCCCGCGATCGAGGTGACGCTGCGGACGCCGGCCGCGCTCGACGCGATCCGGGAGATCTCCGGGGCGGTGCCGGAGGCCGTCGTGGGGGCCGGGACGGTGATCTCGCCGGAGCAGGTGACGGCGTGCGCGGCGGCGGGGGCGCGGTTCCTGGTCAGCCCCGGCTGGACGGACGTCCTGCTGACCGCGATGCGCGCCTGCGGGCTCCCCTTCCTGCCCGGGGTGTCGACGACGTCGGAGGTCGTCGCCCTGCTGGAGCGGGGTGTGCGGGACATGAAGTTCTTCCCCGCGCAGGCGGCGGGCGGTACCGCCTATCTGCGCTCGCTCGCCGGACCGCTCCCGCAGGCCCGGTTCTGCCCGACGGGCGGGATCGGTCCCGACAACGCACCGGAGTATCTCGCCCTGCCCAACGTCCGCTGTGTGGGCGGGAGTTGGATGGTCCCGCCGGAAGCGGTCGCGGCGCGGGACTGGTCCCGGATCGAGGAGCTCGCCCGCACCGCCTCCCGCCTCACCGCAGGTGGGACGTGTCGTTGAACAGGCGGACGCTGGCGTTGCCGTCCGCGAAGTAGGCCACGGCCGACAGCGACGCCGCCGACAGCTCCATGCGGAACAGGGACTCGGGCGGGGCGCCGAGGGCGAGCTGCACGAACGTCTTGATCGGGGTCACGTGGGTGACCAGCAGGACCGTACGGCCCGCGTAGGCCGCGGCCAGTCTGTCGCGGGCGGCCGCGATGCGGACGGCGGTCGCCGCGAAGCTCTCGCCGCCGCCGGTCGGCTCGGCCTCCGGATCGGCCAGCCAGGCGTTCAGGTCGTCGGGGTAGCGTTCGCGGACCTCGCCGAAGGTCAGCCCCTCCCACGCGCCGAAGTCCGTCTCGATCAGCCCGTCGTCGACGGTGACGTCCAGCCCGAGACGGGCCGCGACCGCGCCGGCGGTCTCCCGCGTACGGGCCAGCGGGGAGGCGAGGATGTGCTGCACGGTGCCGCGCCGGGCGAGCGCGGCGGCGACCCGCTCGGCCTGTTCCCTGCCGACGTCCGAGAGGGACGGATCCGTGCCGCCGCTGCCGGAGAACCGCTTCTGCGGAGTGAGCGGCGTCTCGCCGTGCCGCAGGAGGACGAAGGTCGCGGGCGCCCCGAGGTCGGGGGCCGCACCCCAGCCGACGGTGGGGGCGGCGACGGCGGGAACGCGGGGCGCGGCGACGGTACGGGCGGCGCGCACGTCAGCGGCGCCGGACCGCGTCGCGGCCTGCGGCTGTTCCTGTGCCTGCGGCTGTTCCTGTGCCTGCGGCTGTTGCCGTGGCTGTGGCTGCGGGGCTGACGACGGGCGGGTCCGGGTCAGCGCCTCGCGGGCCTTCGCCGCGCCCGCGACGGCGTCGCCGGGCGGTCCGGACGGCTCGGGAGCGCGCGAGGCAGCGGCGGCGGCCCTGGCGTCGAGCTCCGCCCTCGACGCCCCGGCGTCCCACTGCTCGCCCCGCTTGCCCGCGTCCATCGCCTCGTTGGCCAGCCGGTCGGCGTGCTTGTTCTGCTCGCGCGGGATCCACTCGTAGGCGACCTGCCCGCCCGGCAGCACCCGGGCGGCCTCCGCGGCGAGCGGCTTCATGTCGGGGTGCTTGATCTTCCAGCGGCCCGACATCTGCTCGACGACCAGCTTGGAGTCCATGCGCACGCGCACCTTCGCCGAGGGATCGAGCTCACGGGCGGCCCGCAGCCCTGCCAGCAGCCCCCGGTACTCGGCCACGTTGTTGGTGGCGACGCCGATGTACTCGGCGCGCTCGACGAGCGTCTCCCCCGTCACCGCGTCGATCACCACGCTGCCGTAGCCCGCGGGCCCCGGGTTGCCCCGTGACCCGCCGTCCGCCTCGACGATGAACTCCCGCACGGATCAAGCCTCTCGGTGGCGCGGCTACAGACCGGACTCGGACGTGCGCACCAGGATGCGGCGGCAGTTCTCGCACCGGACGACCGTGGTGGGCGCGGCCGAGCGGATCTCGTTGATGTCGGTGATCGCCAGCTCCTGGCGGCAGCCCTGGCAGGTGCGCTGGTAGAGCCTGGCCGCGCCGATGCCGCCCTGCTGCCCGCGCAGCTTGTCGTAGAGCTTGAGCAGCTCGGCGGGGACGGACCCTGCGATGACCTCGCGCTCCTTCGTCACCGTGGCCGCCTCGCCGTCGAGTTCCTCGAGGGCCGCGTCCGGCGCGCGGTGGCGTCGTCGATCTTCCCCTGCACGGAGCCGACCCGCTCGGTCAGCTCGGCGACCCGCTCCTGAGCGCTCTCGCGGCGCTCCATGACCTCCAGGACGACGTCTTCCAGGTCTCCCTGCCGCTTGGCGAGCGAGACGATCTCCTTCTGGAGGTTCTCCAGGTCCTTGGGGGAGGTGACGGCCCCGGAGTCGAGCCGCTGCTGGTCGCGGACGGCGCGCTGACGCACCTGGTCGACGTCCTGCTCGGCCTTGGTCTGCTCGCGGGCGGTGTCGCCCTCCTCGGTCTGCGCGGCGACGAGGAGGTCGCGCAGCTGTGTGAGGTCCTTGCTCAGCGACTCGATCTCGGCGTGCTCGGGCAGGGACCTGCGCTTGTGCGCGAGCTGCTGCAGACGGACGTCGAGGGCCTGGACGTCGAGGAGTCGGATCTGGTCGGCGGGCTCGGCGTTCAGTTGGGGGCTCCTGTTGAGCTAGAGGTGGTGTCGGACGCCGCGTGGGCGGTCCAGGGGTCGGTGACCGTGCGGGAGACATGGACCCTGAGGTCCCATCCCCGACGGTCGGAGATCTCGTCGAGCTGGGATGCCGCCAGCTCGCACCAGGGCCACTCGGTGGCCCAGTGCGCCGCGTCGAGCAGCGCGAGAGGACGGGGGGCGCCGGCCGCGATGAACTCCGACGCCGGGTGGTGGCGCAGGTCCGCGGTGAGGAAGGCGTCGACGCCTGCTGCGCGGACCTGCTCGAAGAGGCTGTCCCCGGAGCCGCCGCTGACGGCCACCCTCCGTACGAGCGCCTCCGGGTCCCCGGCCACCCGGATTCCCTGCGCGGTGGCGGGCAGCCGCTCGGCGGCGCGGGCGGCGAGTTCGCGGACGGTGACCGGGTGGTCGAGTTCGCAGACGCGCCCGAGGCCGCGCCGCCCCCCGCCGTCGCTCGGGTCCGGCACCAGGGGGCCGACGACCCGCAGGTCGAGGGCGCCGGCGAGGGCGTCGCTCACTCCGGGGTCGGCGGTGTCGGCGTTGGTGTGGGCGACGTGCAGGGCGACGTCGTTCTTGATGAGGGTGTGCACGACACGGCCCTTGAAGGTGGAGGCCGCGACGGTCGTCGTCCCGCGCAGATACAGCGGGTGGTGGGTGACGAGCAGGTCGGCGCCGAGCTTCACGGCCTCGTCGACGATCTCCTGGACGGGGTCGACCGCGAACAGGACCCGGGAGACCTGCTGCCCGGGATCGCCCACGACCGTACCGACCGCGTCCCAGGACTCGGCCCGTTCGGCGGGCCACAGGTTCTCCAGCGCGGCGATGACTTCAGACAGACGGGGCACGAACAAAAGGCTACCTGCCCCCTCTGCGCGCCCGCACCGCCCGTACCGCCCCTCTCAGGAGAACGGGCCCGTCACGCGCGGTCGGCGCGCCGAACCCGGCCGCGGCGGGGGCCGCGGGCGGCCCTTCGGACGGCCGGGCGAAGCACACGCGTTCCTCCGACCTCAGGCGAATCGCTTCTGCGCCACTCCTTCGAGGGAAGAAGGCAGCTCGTGGGACCCACGCCCGCGCGTGCGAAAACTAGCGTTCGTCGCCGGAGGTGACACAACGATGCCGACGCCGATTCCGATGCCGACGACGACACCGCCGACGCCGATTCCGACGCCGACGCCGACGCCGACGCATATGCCGATGCCGATGCCGGCCTGTGCGATCGAGCCCACCGCGGCGGACGGCGAGATCCTCGAGCCCGCACCGCACGGGGACTGCGTGATCACGGCGAACGGCGCCTACGCCGCACGCCTCGCCCGCGACGGCGACTCCTGGTTCCCGGAGCGCTGGACCCTGGACGGCCCCGAGCCCTACGCCGTGCCGCTGCCCGGCAACCAGCCGGAGGAGCCCGGCACCGAGGTGCACCCGATGGCCGACGGCCGGGTCCTCATCCGGCGGTTCGCCGACGGACGGCACGCCTTCTCCCTGCTGTACCCCACCGGCCCCGGCACGGGCGAACTGCCGCTGGGCGCCGTCGAGTGCCCCGACGAGGGCGCCCGGCTGCGCCTGCTCCCGCCGGCCCCCTGCGGCGAACGCGCCTACGCCCTGGCCGTCGGCCGCTTCACGACGACCGTGTGGCTGGTCGCGGGCGGGTCCTTCGGCCCCGAGCACCTCGCGGAGATCGCGGGGCGCTGCTCCGGCGGCGTCTGGCTGGACCGCACGGGCCGCATGCTCGCGCTGGACCAGGAGGTCGCCGGCCGGACCAAGACCGTCGTGGTGGACCTGGAGCGCGGGGGCGAAGTATCCCCCCTGCTGCAGCTCGCCGCCGACAGCGACGACCGTCTGCTGCTCTCCGACCCCGACAGCGGCCTGCTGCTCATCGCCTCGGACGCCCCCTCGCCGGGAGAGACCCGCCTGGGCTGGGGAGTCCTCGGCAGCACGCTGCCGGTCCGCTTCCCGGAGTGCCTGCGACTGCCCGACCTCGTGCTCACCCCCTTCGCGATCCAGCCGGGCCAGATGCTCGTGCCGGAGGCCTGCGCGGTGGCGCTCCGGATCGACGGCCCCTTCGGCGCCTGGGTCGGCGTCTGGCGCCCCGCCGAACGCAGGCTGCACCAACTCGTCCCCCCGCAGGGGTGGTTGGCGGGCAGCGGGCTGTGGACGCCGGACGGTGTGCTGCGTCTGCCGTACGCCACCGAGGCCGAACCGTGTGGCGTGGCGCCGCTGACCGCGCCGGCCGCGCCCCCGCCCGAAGCCGCCTTCGACGGCGAGCCCGCCCCCTCGGGGGAAGCGTCGGAACCGGCGGCTCCGGCGCCCTGCGCACCCCGTCCGATCCCCCTCCAACAGGCCCCTCTGGGCGGCCTTGTAACGAAGTAGCTGCGGTTGGCGTGGCCGCCTGGATTCGCCCCTCGGTGTGCTGGATAAAATCGCCCGGCTGTAAAGAAAGATCATGTTGACGGGGTGAACTTTTCCGATGAGCGACACAAGCACGATGCGGCCGCTGACCACCGACTCCCAGGACACGGCCGGTCACGGCCGGCACCGGGGCCCGGTCTCGTCTCACGACGGCGACTCGGCACCGCACGGCCGGCACCGCAAGCCGGCTGAGAACCGGGCCGACGACAGGGCCGAGGCGACTGTCTGACAGCGCCGGGAACACAGCGAAGGGGCTCCGGCCGTCCATGGACGGCCGGAGCCCCTTCCGCATACCCCACCCGTCCCCGCGCCGCATGTCTCGCCTTCCGCCGCGCCACATGCGTCACACGTCGCCGCGCCGCATGCCCTCACCCGTCGCCGCGCCGCGCGCCCTGCCCGTCGCCGCGCCGCGTCCCTTACCCCTCGCCGCGCTTCAGTCCCAGCACCTCCGCCGCCGCGAACGTCTCCCCGGCCGGCCGCTGGGCGAAGTGCGCGCCGAGGACGGCGTCCAGTTCCTCATAGCCGAACGTGTCCTCCTTGCTGTCGAACTTCGCGCGCACACGCGGCCGTTCGACGACGGCGACCATGCCTCCGTGCACCACCAGCAGCTGTCCGTTGATCCGCGCGGCGGCCGGCGAGGCCAGATAGCCGACCAACGGGGCGACATGCTCGGGAGCGAGCGGGTCGAGCCCGCCGCCCTCCGGCCCGGACAGCCCGGCGAAGACGTCCTCCGTCATCCGGGTGCGGGCGCGGGGGCAGATGACGTTGGCCGTCACCCCGTACTTGGCGAGCGCGAGCGCCGTGGACGTCGTCAGCCCGACGATCCCGCCCTTCGCCGCCGCGTAGTTGGGCTGCCCGGCCGATCCCGCGAGGAACGCCTCCGACGAGGTGTTCACGATCCGCCCGTACACCGGCGACCCCGACCGCTTGGAGCGCTCACGCCAGTGCGCGGCGGCGAACCGGGTCGTGTTGAAGTGGCCCTTGAGGTGGACCCGGACGACCGCGTCCCACTCCTCCTCGGCCATCGAGAAGACCATGCGGTCGCGCAGGATGCCCGCGTTGTTGACCAGTACGTCCAGCTTGCCGAACTCGGCGATCGCCGACTCGACGAGCAGCCGGGCCTGTTCGAAGTCGGCGACGTCCCCGGTGTGGGCGAACGCCGTGCCGCCCGCCGACCGGATCTCGCGGGCCACCTCCTCGGCGGGAGCGGCCGACGCCTCGCCCGAACCGTCGCGGCCTGGCTGGCCGAAGTCGTTGACGACGACGGCCGCGCCCAGCCGGGCCAGTTCCAGCGCCTCGGCCCGGCCGAGCCCGCGCCCGGCGCCGGTGACGATCGCCGAGAGTCCCTCCAGCGGCCGGGACACATGGCGGGAGACACGGTCGGGAGTGTGCTGAGACATGCGGCGGCCTCAGATCTCGATGCACGTGCGGAGCGCGGCCCCGGTACGCATCTGGTCGAGGGCCTCGTTGATCTCGGCGAGTGCCACACGGTGCGTGATCAGGCCCGACAGGTCGATCCGGCCGGCCCGCCACAGGGCGATCGTCCGCTCGTAGGAGCGCAGGACGTCGCCGCCGCCGTACATCGACGGCAGGATCCGCTTCTCGTCGAAGAACAGCTCGAACATGTTGAGCTGGAGGTAGTCGTCCAGGGCGCCCGCCCCGACGACGACGAGGGTGCCGCCGCGCCGGGTGTTCTCGTACGCGGTGCGCGCGGTCGAGGAACGGCCGACGACCTCGAAGACGTAGTCGAACCCCTCGCCCCCGGTGACGAGTTGCTTCGCGCCGGGCAGCTCCTCCGGCGAGACGGCCTTCGTGGCCCCGAAGTCCAGTGCGGCGTCCCGGCGCGAGGCGACCGGGTCGACGGCGACGATCTCGGCGGCGCCCTTGAGCCGCGCGCCCTGGATCGCGGAGATGCCGACGCCCCCGCAGCCGATGACGGCGACCGACGAACCGGCCTCCACGTCCGCCGTGTTGAGCGCGGCGCCCAGTCCGGTGGTCACGCCGCATCCGATGAGCGCGGCGATGTCGAAGGGGACGTCGTCGGGGATCGGGACCGCACAGCCCGCGTCGACGACGACCTCCTCGGCGAACGTCCCGGTGCCCGCGAAGCCGAAGACGTCCCCGCCGGGGCGGCGGAAGTTGGGCGTGCCCGCGTTCATGAACCCGGCCAGGCACAGTTCGGTCTGACCGCGCTTGCAGGCGGGACACGCCCCACAGGCCGGCAGCCAGCAGACGACCACCCGGTCGCCGGGCTTCACCCGGGTGACGCCCTCCCCCACCTCCAGGATCTCGCCCGCGCCCTCGTGTCCGGGCACGAACGGCGCGGGCTGCGGCAGCACCCCGCCCATCGCGGAGAGGTCCGAGTGGCACAGCCCCGTGGCCCGCACCCGGATCCTGACCCGGCCCGGGCCGAAGCCCACCGCCTCGACGTCGTCGAGGACCTCCAGCTTGTCCTGACCGATCTCGTGCAGTACGGCTGCGCGCATGGTGCGGCTCCCCTCGGGTCCCCTCGGATGCTGGGTGGTTCTGGAGGTGGTGCAGAAGATGGTTCTGGAGGTGGTGCAGAACGTGCTTCAGGCGGTGGTGCAGAACGTGCTTCAGGCGGTGGTGCAGAAAGCGCTTCAGGCGGTGGCGCGGTATTTCGTGCGGGGGTGGTGACGGCGGTGCACGGGATGAAGGCGATGGCGCACGGGGTGGTGACGGCGGTGCACGCGGTGATGACGGCGGTCAGGCGTGTTCGACGATCGTGTCGGCGAGGACCGGTGCGTCGTCCCGCTGGACGGCGCTGACGGCCACCCGGACCGTCCCCTCGCCGCGCCACATGCGGATGCGCAGGGTCTCCCCCGGGAACACCACTCCGGCGAACCGCGTCGCGTAGCCGCGCACCCGCGTGACGTCACCGTCGAGCAGCGTGTCGACGACCGCCTTGAGCGTGATGCCGTAGGTGCACAGGCCGTGCAGGATGGGCCGGTCGAACCCGGCGGACTTCGCGAACTCCGGGTCGGCGTGCAGCGGGTTGTAGTCGCCGGAGAGGCGGTAGAGGAGGGCCTGGTCCTCGCGGACGGCCCGCTCGACCTCCTTGTCGGGATCGCCGGAGGGCGGGTCCAGCCGGGCGGAGGGGCCCCGGTCGCCGCCCCAGCCGCCCTCTCCGCGCACGAAGATCTGGGCGTCGTTGGTCCACAGGGGCCCCTCCGCGTCGGCGACCTCGGTGCGCATGACGAGGACGGCCGCCTTGCCCTTGTCGTACACGCCCGCGATGCGCCCGGTCGCCGTGGCCCGGCCCGCGACCGGGAGGGGGCGGTGGATCTCCAGGCGCTGGCCGCCGTGCAGGACGCGGGCCAGGTCGACCTCGACGCCGGGCATGGACAGTCCGCTGATCACGCCGGGTGAGCCGGAGCCCGCGACGGTGGCGAAACTCGGCAGGACGTGCAGCCGGGACTCCAGTGTGTACCGCAGTTCGTCGGGGTCGGTGGCCGGTACGCCCGCGCCGATGCCGAGGTGGTACAGCTGGACGTCCCGGCGGTCCCAGGCGATCTCGCCGGTCCGGGGTTCGGCGGCGAGCGCCTTGGCTGCGTCGATGGGCATGGGGCTCCTGATCGCTCGGATCGCTCGGATCGTGTCGAGACCTCGGCACGGCCGTCCGCACCGATCGGCCGCACCGAGGTCGCCACGGGGCCGCGGAACGCGTCCTCCACGGAACAGAAACAGGAACAGAAAACAGAAAACAACAACAGATCTAGAACGCGTTCCCATGCGGCGACCCCCTGTATAGCCCAGGCCCCGGTACTTGTGAAGAGACCTGACGGCCGACACCTGACGGTATGTCAGAAACCGTCGACGGTGACATTTGTACCGGCCGGGTCCGTACATCTCGGCACTGCCGCGGACGGGCCCGAGACCGTAGCGTCGGAGTCGGCCGCACCGCCTGGAGCGGTGGGCACGGGAGACGGAAACGGGGACGGGACCATGGCAAGGTCGTTCGAGGACCTGCGGCGCGCACAGGCGTACCGCCGGGCCGCCTGGCGCGCGGCGTTCCGGGAGGCACGGGAGCAGCAGCGGCACTGGAAGGCGGACAAGGAGCGCCTCAAGGCCCAGTACCGGGCCGTCCACGAAGCGGGGCGCCGGAGCGGGGACCCGTCGCAGCGGGTCCCGGACGACGCGGGCCCGCCCGCCAGCGGCTTCACACTGATGCCCTGGCTGCTGATGGGGATGGGCGCCATCTCCAACCTCTTCCACGGCGAGACCCCGAACCCCTGGATCGGCGGCCTCGGGTTGCTGACGTTCAACTCCCTCTACATCTACGTCTCCTTCCGCTCCTTCGTGAAGGAGACCCGCCAGGCGACCTCCACGCGGGTGGCGCTGGCCCTGCTCGGGCTGGTGACCTGCGGGCTCGCCCTCGCCTACGGCGACAGCTGGCTGCTGTTCTTCCCCTTGCTGGGCCTCGCGACGGGCGCGGTCCTGCGCGGTCCCCACCTGCGCGCCGTCGGCACCGCGCTGGCCGCGCTGGCGGGGACGGTCTCCGCCGTCCACGAGGGCTGGGACGGCCTCACGATCGCCTACGCGACCTGGCTCTCCACGATGGTGACCGCCGCGATCCTGTCCCTCTCCGAGGCCGTGCGGGAACTGCGCGCCGCCCGCGAGGAGCTGGCCCGCCGAGCCGTGGAGGAGGAGCGGCTGCGCTTCTCGCGCGACCTGCACGACCTGCTCGGCCACACCCTTTCGGTGATCGTGGTGAAGTCGGAGGCGGCCAGGCGCCTGGCCCTGCGTGACATGGACGCGGCCTTGGCCCAGGTCACGGACATCGAGGCGGTCGGCCGGCAGGCGCTGACCGAGATCCGGGAGGCGGTCACCGGTTACCGCGAGGGAAGTCTGGCCGGCGAGCTGGAACGGGCCCGCTCCGCGCTCACGGCGGCGGGCGTCGAGTCGTCGGTGACCCGGTCCGGGCCGCCGCCGGACCCGCAGAGCGCGGCCCTGCTGGGCTGGGTGGTGCGCGAGGCGGTCACCAACGTCGTCCGGCACAGCGGCGCGACGCAGTGCCTGATCACGGTGACGGCGGCCCCGGAGCGGATCCGGCTGACGGTGACGGACGACGGCCAAGGCCCCCAGGGCGCCGACGGCGACGACAGCGGCGCGCCGGGCGGCGGCACCGGCCTGAAGGGCCTGCGCGAACGCCTCGCGATCGCGGGCGGCTCCCTGACGGCGGGTCCGGGCCCGCGCGGCGGCTTCACGGTCACCGCGGAACTGCCGACCGACTCGCAGGCCGAGTCACCGGCCGACTCTCAGGCCGAGTCACCGGCCGGGCCGCGAGTCGAGCCGCCGGTCCGGCCGACGCCGGACCTCCGGGCGCGCACGGGCGCGATGGCGAAGGGGGATGCTGCCGGCAACTGCGGCAGGGGCGCGGGACGGGCCGGCGACGAGGGCCGGGGTCGAGGCCGGGGCCGGGGTCAGGACGGCGACGGGAACGGGAACGGGAAGGCGACGACCACCTCGTCCGCGGCCGCGGAATCCGTCGGCACGGTGCCGTCCGTCGTCGTCGGGCCTAATCTTGGGCCGTGACCGAGACCCCGGGCGGACCCGTGAACGAGATGCCCCGCTCCCAGCGCCCCACCAAGTCGATCAGGGTGCTCCTCGCGGAGGACCAGGGGATGATGCGCGGCGCGCTGGCCCTGCTGCTGGGTCTCGAACCCGACATCGAGGTGGTCGCCCAGGTGGGCGCAGGGGACGCGATCGTGGACGCGGCCCTCCTCCACCGTCCGGACATCGCGCTCCTCGACATCGAACTGCCCGGCATGAGCGGCCTGGACGCCGCCGCCGAGCTGCGTGAGCAGGCCCCCGACTGCCGGGTGCTGATCCTGACCACGTTCGGCCGGCCCGGCTATCTGCGCCGGGCGATGGAGGCCGGTGCGGCGGGCTTCCTGGTCAAGGACGGTCCCGTGGAGGAGCTCGCGGCGGCGATCCGCCGGGTGCTGACCGGCGAGACGGTCGTCGACCCGGCGCTGGCCGCGGCCGCGCTGAGCGCCGGGCCGAATCCGCTGACGGCCCGCGAGCGGGACGTCCTGGAGGCCTCCGTCGACGGCGCGACGGTCGCCGACATCGCCGCCAGGCTGCATCTGTCGGAGTCCACGGTCCGCAACTACCTCTCCTCCGCGATCGGCAAGACGGCCACGCGCAACCGCATGGAGGCGATGCGCGCGGCCCGCCAGCAGGGCTGGCTGTAGGCAGCGGCCCCGGCCGGCGCAGCAGCGGGCGCCTGCACACGGTGGCGCCGCGCCCGCGGACGTCGCCGCCGTAGCGCCTCCTACCGTTCGCCGAGCGCCGCGCGCGTGCGCCGCAGCACTCGCAGCGAGCCGGTGTCCGAGACCTCCGTGAACGCGCCGGACTCCAGGGCGCGCAGGTAGACGCGGTAGGGGGCCTGCCCGGTGAACTCGTCGACCGGGTCGGGGAACACGTCGTGGATGACGAGGAGACCGCCCTCGGCGACATGCGGCGCCCAGCCCTCGTAGTCGGCGCTCGCGTGCTCGTCCGTGTGGCCGCCGTCCACGAACACGAGCCCGAGGGGCGAGTTCCAGAACGCGGCGATCTGCGGCGACCGTCCGACGAGCGCGACCACGTGCTCCTCCAGGCCCGCCCGGTGCAGGGTCCGGCGGAACGCGGGCAGCGTGTCCATCAGGCCGATCTCCGGGTCGACCGTCTCCGGGTCGTGGTACTCCCAGCCCGGCTGCTGCTCCTCGCTCCCGCGGTGATGGTCGAGCGTGAGGACGCTCACCCCGGCCCGGCGGGCGGCGTCCGCGAGCAGGATCGTGGAACGTCCGCAGTAGGTGCCGACCTCCAGCAGCGGCAGCCCGAGCGCTCCCGCCTCGACGGCGGCCGCGTACAGCGCGAGCCCCTCGTCCACGGGCATGAATCCCTTCGCCGCCTCGAACGCGGCCAGGATCTCGGGCTCGGGCGCCGCGGTCGTGGGGGTCGCGGTCATGGGGGTCCTTCCGGTGGTACGCGGGTGTGGGCGCCCATGCTGCCGCACCCCCCGGCGCGGTCGCGACGGGGGGTGCGGCAAGGCGGGACCCTCAGGGAACTCAGGGCGCTCGGGGCACACAGGGCACCCAGACGACCGGGCCGTCGGGCCAACGGCCGTCGGGCGATCAGACGGTCAGACGGTCAGACGGTCAGACGGTCAGGCGGTCAGGCCGTCGACTGGTCGGACGGTCAGGCGTTGACCGTCTCGCCCGGCAGGGCCAGGTCCAGGTCGACCGGCCGCTCGTCGCCCGCATGGGTCGCGGAGCTCGCGAGCGGGCCGTGACCGGAGGCCTTGGCGGCGAGGACGTAGGCGCCCTGGGCCGGGACGGCGAGGGCGTAGCTGCCGTCCTCCTGCGACAGGGTGGCGCCCGCCTGGCGGCCGCGGCGGTCGATGAGGGTGACCTTGGCGCGGGCGACCGGGGCGCCGCCGGCGTCCAGGACCCGGCCGCGGAAGCCCCGCAGGGCCTCTTCGGCGCGCTCCAGGTTGGCGTCCTCCTCGCTGCTGGCGCGCAGCTGCGGCACGGCCGACGGGCGCTGCTGCCTGGGCAGGAAGAGAGCGAGGATCAGGCCCACCGCGACGGCGCCCGTGGCGATCAGGAAGGAGACGCGGAAGCCGTGCATGGTCGGGACGGCGACGCCGCCGACGTCGTTCGCGGTGTTGGCCAGCACCATGCCGATGACGGCGCTGGACACCGACGTGCCGATGGACCGCATCAGGGTGTTGAGGCCGTTGGCCGCGCCGGTCTCGGAGGCCGGGACCGCGCCCACGATCAGTGCGGGCAGCGAGGAGTAGGCGAGGCCGATGCCCGCGCCCAGGACGACCGCGATGACGAGGCTCTGCCAGGCGGCGCTCATCAGGCCGAGGCCCGCGCCGTAGCCGATCGCGATGATCAGCATGCCCAGGATCAGGGTGAATTTGGGGCCGTACTTGGCGGACAGCCTGGCGTAGACGGGCGCGGTGATCATCATCGTCAGGCCGAGCGGCGCGACGAGCAGTCCGGCGACGACCATCGACTGGCCGAGGCCATAGCCGGTGGCCTTCGGGAGCTGGAGCAGCTGCGGCAGGACCAGGGAGACGACGTAGAAGGAGACGCCGACCATGATCGAGGCCAGGTTGGTGAAGAGGACGGCCGGACGGGCCGTGGTGCGCAGGTCGACCAGCGGGGCCTTCACCCGCAGCTCCATCACGCCCCACAGGACGAGGACGACGGCGGCGGCGGTGAAGAGGCCGAGGGTGGTGCCGGAGGTCCAGCCCCAGTCGCTGCCCTTGGTGATCGGCAGCAGGAAGAGGACGAGGCCGATGGAGAGGCCGATCGCGCCCAGGACGTCGAAGGTGCCCTCGGCGCGCGCCGGCGACTCGGGGACGACGAGGAGGGTGAGGACGATGGCGAGCACGCCGAGGCCGGCCGCGCCGTAGAAGAGGGCGTGCCAGTCGGCGTGCTGGGCGATCAGGGCCGCGAGGGGCAGGGCGAGACCGCCGCCGACGCCGATCGAGGAGCTCATCAGTGCCATCGCCGAGCCGAGCTTCTCGCGGGGCAGCATGTCCCGCATCAGGCCGATGCCGAGCGGGATCGCGCCCATGGCGAAACCCTGGAGGGTACGGCCGGCGATCATGGTGAGCAGGTCGCTGGTGAGCGCGCTGACCAGGGCGCCGACGACCATCACGGCGAGGCTGGCTATCAGCATGCGGCGCTTGCCGAACAGGTCGCCGAGGCGGCCCATGATCGGGGTGGCCACGGCGCCCGAGAGCAGGGTCGAGGTCAGGACCCAGGTGGCGTTGCTGGGTGCGGTGCCCAGGAGCTGCGGCAGGTCCTTGATGACCGGGACCAGCAGGGTCTGCATCACCGCGACCACGATGCCCGCGAAGGCGAGGACCGGGACCACGGCTCCGCTCGCCTCGCGGGTGGGCCGGTCGGTCGTCGTGTGCGTCATGAGGGGGTGCCTCCGGGCGGTGGTTCGGTGATTACATGGGACCTGAACCTGTATGCACGGGCAACTATTCCGGTGCTTCAGCACACTAACGATTTCTTTATCTTCTCTTGACGTTGGCGCGAGCGACGGCAGGGCGGGGCGGCGAGCGCCGACCGGAGCCCGGCCGCCCCTACGGCCTGCCCCTGCGGGTCGGATCCGCCAGACCCGCCGACCTCGCCCCGCCGCCCGGCGTCCAGACGGTCGCCCTCGACCTCACCGATCCCTCGACCTTTCCGGCCGCGCTGGCCGGCGTCACCGCCGTCTTCCTCTATGCGAGCGCCGACCGCGTCACCGACTTCGTCGAGCAGGCCCGGCGGGCCGGAGTCGACCATGTCGTGGTGCTGTCCAGCTCCGGCGTCCTGGGGCTGCTCGGCCCCGAGCCGAAGCACGACGCCCTGGCCGCCTCCCACCTGGCCGTGGAGCGCGCGCTGCTCGCCTCGCCGATCGAGACCACCCTCCTGCGGCCGGGCTCCTTCGCCGCCAACGCCAGGGCCTGGGCATGGCCGGTCAAGGCCGGAAGGCCCATCAGCCTGCCCTTCCCCGGCGCTCACACCGACCCCGTCCACGAGAAGGACGTGGCCGAGGCCGCCCACGCCGTGCTCACCGACCCCCGGCGCCGCGGCGGCCGGTTCACCCTCACCGGACCCGAGTCGCTGACGTTCGCCGAGCAGATCGACCGTCTCGCCGCCGTCACCGGTCTGACCGTCGCGTACGAGCACGTCACCCCGGAGCAGTGGAAGAAGGAGACGGCCGAGCACATCCCGGCCGCCTACGCCGACGCCCTCCTCGCGTGGTGGCGCTCCACGGACGGCAGGCCCGTCGACCTCACCCGCACCGTCGAGGAACTCACCGGCCATCCCGCCTACTCCTTCACCGTCTGGGCCGCCGACCACATCGCCGGCTTCACCACGCCCTGACCGCGCGCATCCGGGACCGGCCGCGGTTCGCGGGGTGCGGTGGCCGCGGAGAGTCTCCGCCCGGCTGGTGATCGGAAAGGTGGCGAAGGCCGCCCGGCTCCCCCGTACGACCGGTTCTTCTGCCTGGCTCCCGCCGGCAACGAGTACCGGTCGGCGGAGGTGACGCTTCAGGGGCGCCCGTTAGGGTGGCAGGCGTGTCGTACCCAGGCCCGCACTCCCACCCCTTCGGCCCCACCGACCCCAACCGCTCGTCCGACTCCTTCGGCTCGTCGGACTCCTTCGGCTCCGACCGGCCCCGGCGGTCCCGGCTGCGCCGTCCGCTGACGGTGGCGCTGGCCGCGCTCGTGCCCGGCGCGCTGCTGGGCTGGCTGGCGTACGAGGCGCTGGGCGGGACCGGGAGCGGCGGGGACGGCGGACCGGGCGGGGCGCGGGCGGGGGCGGGCGCCTCCTCGAACGCCCCGGGGACCGCCCCGGCCGGCGGCGACGACCGGCCGGGCACCCTCTCCGCGCCACCGAGCGGGGCCACCGCCCCCCTCAAGGGCAAGGTCGTCGTCATCGATCCGGGGCACAACCCCGCCAACGTCCGGCACACCGCCGAGCTCGGCCGCCAGGTGGACATCGGCACCAACCGCAAGGAGTGCGACACCACGGGGACGTCCACGAACTCCGGTTACAGCGAGGCGGAGTTCACGCTGGACGTGGCCCACCGGCTGCGCACGCTGCTGCAGCGGCAGGGCGCCACGGTGAAGCTGACGCAGGACGGGGACCGGCCGTTCGGACCGTGCGTCGACGAGCGCGCCCGCATCGGGAACACGGCGCACGCCGACGCGGTCGTCTCGATCCACGCCGACGGCTCGGCGGCCGGCAACCGCGGCTTCCATGTGATCCTGCCGGCCGCGGTGCACGCGGGCGCCGCGGACAACCGGGCCGTCGTCGGCCCGTCGAAGGATCTCGGCAAGCTGATCGCGAGCGACTTCGCCCGCTCCACGGGCACTTCGCCGTCCAACTACGTCGGAGACGGAACCGGTCTCGTCACGCGAAGGGACCTCGGCGGTCTCAATCTGTCAACGGTTCCCAAGGTGTTCATCGAGTGCGGCAACATGCGCGATAGCAAGGACGCGGCGCTGCTGACCAGTGGCGTCTGGCGGGAGAAGGCGGCGCAAGGGATGTCCGAGGGAATCGTGAGCTTCCTGCACGGGTCGTGATCAGCGCGCAGATCCCGGCGGACAGCGCGATCGTGCGGACGATAGTGTCGTTCCTACGATGAGGGGCCACCCCCGCGCTCACACCTGGGCCTGACGGTGACCTGGTGACAGCGACGCCTCCAGCGATATGTGCATGCGTGTGCCGATGACGAGACGACTGACGAAGGACCTGAAGTGAATATCCGCTCCCTCACTCGAGGCGACGGCGTGGTGATCGGAGCAGCGGTATTGCTGTTCGTCGCGTCGTTCTTCGACAACTACTCGATCAACGGGATCCCTGACAGCTACGACCTGCCGAACCTCTGGAACAGCGGGCCTGTGCTGTTCAGCGTCGTGCTCGCGGGGATCATCGGCGCCGCTCTCGTGGTCGTCAGCCGGGGGCTGCCGCAGGCGCCCAAGGTCGCCGGACTCGAGCTCCGCCAGTTCGGCGTGGCCTTCACGGTCTTCGCCGCGTGGAGCGCGCTCGGCAACATCTTCGACCCGTCCGGCGGCTACGACAACGTCGGCGACAGCTCGAACGCCCCCGACGCCGGCGCGGGTCTGATCCTGGCCCTCATCGCCACGCTGGTGCTGGCCGGCGCCGCCGTCGCCACTCCTCTCGTCCCCGCTCTCCAGGCCGGTCTCGTCCCGGCGCCGAAGCCGCAGGCTCCGCAGCCCTACGGCGCGCAGCCGCCCGCCGGTTACGGCTACCCGGGCGCACCGCAGCCGTCGTCGTTCGGCGGTCAGCCGCAGCCGGGCCAGCCCGGTCAGCCGGGCGGGCAGCCGTTCGGCGGTCAGCCGGGTCCGGCGCAGCCGGCGTCCGCGGACTTCTCCCCGTTCTGGTTCGCCGTGCCCGTGCCGCGTCCGCTGTACGCGGAGGACGGCGCACCGACGCCGATCGCCGAACTGGCTCCGGGCACCTGGTACCTGGCGGTCGAGCAGGGCGCCCAGGGCCTGGTCGCGCAGACCCAGGACGGCCGACGCGGCGTCCTGCGGGACGCCTCCGGCATCCAGCGCGGCTGAGCGTTCGCCCGTACCGGCATCCAGGGCGGCTGAGCGTCCGCCCGTACCGCGCCGCACCACGGCAAGCAGGCCCCTCGCCCTTCCGGGCGGGGGGCCGTTGTCGTACAGTCGCAGCCCCCTGCAACTGACGGACCGTCAGGAGGCTGTCATGCGGCTCGGTCTCGCGCTCGGCTACTGGGGCCGTGACCCCTCCCCGGACCAGGTGGAGCTGGCCCGGGAGGCGGAGCGGCTCGGATACGACTCGGTGTGGACGGCGGAGTCCTGGGGATCGGACGCCTTCACCCCGCTCACCTGGATCGCCGCGCGGACGTCGAGGATCGGGCTGGGCACGGCGGTCGCGCAGATGGCGGCCCGCTCCCCCACCACGACCGCGATGCACGCCCTCACCCTGGACCATCTGTCCGGGGGACGGATGATGCTCGGCCTCGGCCTGTCCGGCCCGCAGGTCGTCGAGGGCTGGTACGGCCGTCCCTTCCCCAAGTCGCCGCTGACCGCGACCCGGGAGTACGTGGACGTCGTCCGGCAGGTGCTGCGGCGGGAGGGTCCGGTCGCGACGGACGGCCGGTTCCACGCGCTCCCCTACCGGGGCCCCGACGCGACCGGTCTGGGCAGGGCGCTGAAGTCCATCACCCATCCGCTGCGGCCGGATCTGCCGGTGCTGCTCGGAGCCGAGGGTCCGCGGAACGTGGCGCAGACCGTGCGGATCGCCGACGGCTGGCTGCCGTTGTACTGGTCGCCGAGCAGGCCCGACGCGTACGGCCCGGGGATCGAGGAGCTGCCGGAGGGCTTCCGGGTGGCCCCGATGGCGCGGGTCAAGGTGTGCGACGACGTCCGCGAGGGACTGCTGGCGGTGAAGGCCATGCTCGGCTTCTACATCGGCGGCATGGGCCACGCCACCCGCAACTTCCACGCAGACCTGATGGCGCGCATGGGCTACGAGGAGGAGGCCCGGCACATCCAGGACCTGTTCCTGGCGGGCCGTCGTGAGGAGGCCGTGCTCGCCGTGCCGGACGCCTTCGCCGACGAGATCTCCCTCGTCGGATCCCGCGAACGCATCGCGGAGCGGCTGGAGTCGTGGCGCAAGGGCCCGGTGACGGACCTGCTGGCGGTGGCCCCGGACCTGACCTCGCTACGGGTGCTGGCGGAACTCAACTCCTGACGGGGACCGGGGCCCGGGGCCCGCGTGCCCAACAAGCCCGACACGCCCGAGGTTTCATCCGGAATCGAACGGCAATCCGGATGGCATGTCTCGATATCGCAGTGGTTCCAACTCGGCAGGAACGGTCATCGCGGTCGTCGCTGACGTCATGGCCGTCATCCTCGGGCTCTGGATCCTCATGTATCTGCTGGACGCCAACCGGGGCAACGACCTCGTCCAGTTCGTCCAACACGCGGCCAACTGGCTGGCGGGCTGGTCCCGTGACCTCTTCACGTTCGACGAGGCATGGGCCCGGGTCGTGGCCGGCTACGGCCTGGCAGCGGTGGTGTACCTGTTCGTCGGCCACGCCATCGCGAACCGCGTCCACCGCCACTGAGTCCCGCTCAGTCCCCCGAGGCCGCTCGGTCCCCGCAGTCCCGGAGGCCGCTCTGTCCCCCGAGTCCCGGAGGCCGTTCAGTCCCCGGAGTCGACCGAGCGCCCTGAGGTGTTCTCAGGCGCAGCAGTCGGCCTCCAGCCCGGAGGGCAGTTGCTCCCCGCCGAAGACGGCACAGGTGGCCTCGTGGCCGCCGAGGGCCGCGACGGCGAGCAGCAGCGAGCCCGCCGTCCAGGTGGTCAGCTCCCGGGGCCAGATCGCCTCGTCCTCGAACACGAACCCGGTCCAGTACAGCCCCGACTCCGCGTCCCGGAGGTGCTGGATCGCCTGCAGGATCTCCAGCGCCCGGTCGGACTCGCCCATCGCCCACAGAGCGAGGGCCAGTTCGGCCGACTCGCCGCCCGTCACCCACGGGTTGGGCGCCACGCAGCGGACGCCCAGCCCCGGGACGACGAACCGGTCCCAGTCGGACTCGATGCGGGACTTGGCCTCCGCGCCGGTCAGCGCGCCGCCCAGGACGGGGTAGTACCAGTCCATGGAGTAGCGGTCCTTGTCGAGGAACCGTTCCGGGTGCCGTCGTATGGCGTGTCCCAGAGCGCCCGCCGCCAACTCCCAGTCGGGCTGCGGCTCTTCGCGCTGTTCGGCGACAGCCAGCGCGCAGCGCAGCGCCTGGTGGATCGAGGAGGAGCCGGTGAGCAGCGCGTCGGCGGTCGGCGTGCCGTCGTCGTCGCGCCGCCAGCCGATCTGCCCGCCGGGCTGCTGCAGCCGCAGCACGTACTCGATCGCCGCGTGGACGGTCGGCCACAGGCGGTCGAGGAAGGTGTCGTCGCCGGTGGACAGGTAGTGGTGCCAGACGCCGACGGCTATGTACGCGACGAAGTTCGTCTCGCGGCCCCGGTCGGTGACGGCGTCGAAGTCGCCGTCCTGGTAGGCCGCGAACCACGAGCCGTCGTCGTTCTGGTGCCGGGCCAGCCAGTCGTAGGCGCGCTCGGCGGCCTCGTGCTCGCCGGCCGCGTCCAGCGCCATGGCGGCCTCGGTGTGGTCCCACGGGTCGAGGTGGTGGCCGCGGAACCACGGGATCGCGCCGTCCTCCCGCTGCACGGCGAGGATGCCTGCGACGGTCGCGGCGGCCTGCTCGGCGGTCAGGACCCCGGTCAGGACGAGGTGTTCGGTCCTGGGGGTCGTCACTTGGCGGCCGCCTCGGACAGCGGGGGCAGATGGGGCTTGGTCGCGTAGGCCACGAAGCTCTTGCCGATGAGCGGGTTCAGCGCCTGCTCGGCGACCCGGGTGGCCAGCGGCTTCTTCATGATGTCCCAGACCAGCAGCTTGTGGTAGGCGCGCACCGGCAGGGCCTTGTCGTTGTCGACGCCGAACGCGCACTTCAGCCACCAGTACGGCGAGTGCAGCGCATGGGCGTGGTGGGTGCCGTACGGCTTGAGGCCCGCCTCACGGATCTTCCCGAGCAGTTCGTCCGCCCGGTAGATGCGGATGTGCCCGCCCTCGACCTCGTGGTAGGCGTCGGAGAGGGTCCAGCAGACCTTCTCGGGGCCGTAGCGCGGGACGGTGATCGCGATGCGGCCGCCCGGCTTCAGCACGCGCACCATCTCCGCGAGGACGCCCTTGTCGTCCGGTATGTGCTCCATGACCTCGGAGATGATGACGACGTCGAAGGACTCGTCGGGGAAGGGCAGGGCCAGGGCGTCGCCCTCCATGGCGGTGGCGGTCGCGCCCTCGGGGGCCTCCCCGGCCTCCTTCATCGCCGCGAACCACTTGGCGACCTCGCGGATCTCCTCGGCGTTCTGGTCGAGGGCCACGACCTGCGCGCCGCGCCGGTAGCACTCGAAGGCGTGCCGGCCGGCCCCGCAGCCGAGGTCGAGGACCCGGTCGCCCGGGGCGAGCGGGAACCGGGAGAAGTCGACGGTCAGCACGTGGCCCTGCTTTCGCGATCGGATGCTTCGGATACGTCGGCGGCGGGAGCGTCGCCGGTGGCCCGGGCGTCGACGGCCTCGGGAGCGGAGGGAGCGGCGACAGCCGCGGGGACTGCGGAGGCCACCGGGGCCGCGGGGACCGCCGTCGTCTCGGCGGCAGCGGCAGCGGCAGCGGCGACGGCGACGGAACGGGCCGACGAGGCCCCGGGAGTCCGGGTGCTGCGGCCGTCGTCGGCCATCGCCTCGCGGTAGCGGGCCACGGTCCCCTCGGCGGCCCGCGCCCAGGTGAACCGCTCCAGCACCCGCTGCCGTCCGGCCGCGCCGAGCCGGGCCCGCAGATCGGGGTCGCCGAGCAGCCGGCCCAGGCCCGCGGCGAGCGCGCCCGCGTCGCCGGGCGGCACGGCCAGACAGGTCTCCCCGTCGCGCCCGGCGACCTCGGGGATCGCCCCGCCGGTCGTGGCGAGCAGCGGGGTGCCCGTGGCCATGGCCTCGGCGGCCGGCAGGGAGAAGCCCTCGTACAGCGACGGCACGCAGGCCACCTCCGCCGAGCGCACCAGGTCGACCAGTTCGGCGTCGGAGATGCCCTTGACGAACTCGACGGCCCCTTCGAGGCCGTACCGCTCGATCGACTGGGCGACCGGCCCCTCCTGCGGGCGCTTGCCGACGACGACCAGGTGGGCGTGCGGATGCTCGGTGCGCACCTTCGCCAGGGCGTCGACGAGGTGGACCAGGCCCTTGAGCGGAACGTCCGCGCTGGACGTCGTCACGATCCGGCCGGGTATCTGCGCCACGGCGGGATTCGGCGAGAACAGGTCGGTGTCGGCCCCGATGTGGACGACGTGGATGCGGTCGTCGCGGACGCCGAGGTGGTCGGCTATCTCCTGGCGGGAGGTGCCGGAGACGGTGAGCACGGACGGCAGCCGGCGGGCGACGCGCCTCTGCATGGCGGTGAAGCCGTACCAGCGCCGCACCGAATACCGCCGCCGCCATCCCTCGGCCGCGTCCAGCTCCAACTGCCGGTCGACGGTGATGGGGTGATGGATGGTCGTGACCAGGGGCGCGCCGACGTCCCCCAACAGGCCGTATCCCAGCGTCTGGTTGTCGTGCACGACGTCGAACTCACCGCGGCGGGCGCGCAGATGGCGGCGGGCGCGCAGCGAGAAGGTCAGCGGCTCGGGGAACCCGCCGGTCCACATCGTCGCCACTTCGAGGACGTCGATCCAGTCGCGGTACTCGCCCCGCCCGGGGGTGCGGAAAGGATCCGGCTGACGGTAGAGGTCGAGGCTGGGCAGCTCGGTGAGGGAGAGCCTGTCCTCGTGCCCCGGGTCGAGGACCGGGTAGGGCTGCGAGCCGATGACCTCGACGCGGTGGCCGAGACGGGCGAGTTCGCGTGAGAGATGCCGTACGTAGACGCCCTGGCCCCCGCAGAACGGGTTTCCCTTATAGGTGAGGAGCGCGATCTTGAGCGGTCGCCCGCCGTCAGCGGCAACGTCATGCCGAGACCCTGCCTGACTGGCCTCAGCGGTCACTCCGGGCCCCCTTCTGCCTGCATTGTCCCGCGACACTACGTCGGGACGCTAACCTAGAACAAGTTTCAGACTTGATCGTTCGGGAGGCTCTGAATCTACCGGCAGGTACGAGCGCTGTGAGCAGTGGATCAGGTGATTCACGCCACCACCGATCACCCGTCGAGCCGTATGATCACCGCCCCTCACCGACTGTCACCACGACTGTCACGGAACGGACCGGAACGGGACCCATGTCTGCGGAAGCCAGCCCTCAGCGCCCCGCGCACTCCTCCCTCACCGAGCGGCAGGAGGCGCGCCGCCGCCGCATCCTGCACGCGAGCGCGCAGTTGGCCAGCCGGGGCGGTTTCGACGCGGTGCAGATGCGGGAGGTCGCGGAGTCCTCGCAGGTCGCCCTCGGCACGCTGTACCGCTACTTCCCCTCCAAGGTGCATCTGCTGGTGGCCACCATGCAGGACCAGTTGGAGCACATGCACGGCACGCTGCGGAAGAAGCCGCCGACGGGCGAACGGGCGGCGGAGCGCGTCGCCGAGACCCTGATGCGCGCGTTCCGCGCGCTGCAGCGCGAGCCGCACCTGGCGGACGCGATGGTCCGCGCGCTGACCTTCGCCGACCGCAGCGTCTCGCCGGAGGTCGACCAGGTGTCCCGTCAGACGACGGCGATCATCCTGGACTCGATGGGCCTGACCGACCCCACCCCCGAGCAGCTCTCCGCGGTCCGCGTCATCGAGCACACCTGGCACTCGGCGCTCATCACCTGGCTGTCGGGCCGCGCGTCCATCGCACAGGTGCGGATCGACATCGAGACGGTATGCAGGCTGATCGACGTGACCGACCCCGAGGCCCCCAACGAGCCCCCGGCCCACGCCTAGCCCTGGGCGACGGCACGGATCGACCGCCGTCCCCTGCTGTGGAGGTGGATGCGGATGTCAACGGCCACGTCCACGTGCACATCCACACCCACTTGCCCATCCATGTCGCCCCCGGACCCGACGGTGTCCCTACCTCACTCCTCGGGAGGGAACACCGGCTCGCCGTTCCCCGCCAGCGTGATCATGATCGCCTCCACCGGGCAGCTCTCCGCCGCCGCCAGCACCCGCTCGTTGGCGTCCGTGTCCGGGTCGGCCGGATGGGACTGGCGTGCGGTGTCGAGCCGGAAGCCGTCCGGCGCGTGATGGACGCACTGGGCGGAACCGATGCACAGGGACCGGTCCACCTCGACGTGCCACCGGTCCCCCGCCCCCGCACCCGAACGCTCCGGCGCGGGAGGGGCCCCCACCTCACTCACCCCTCCCAGCCCGCCGGGAGATGGATCATCTTGTGCTCCAGGTACTCGCCGAAGCCCTCCGGCCCGAACTCCCGCCCCAGCCCGGAGTTCTTGTAGCCGCCGAACGGTCCGAGCATGTCCAGGCTGAAGGTGTTCACGGAGTAGGTCCCGGTGCGGACCTGGCGCGCGATCTCGACGCCGTGCCCGACGTCGGCCGTCCACACGCTGCCGCTGAGCCCGTAGTCCGAGTCGTTCGCGATCTTCACCGCCTCGGCCTCGTCGCCGTAGGGCAGCAGGCAGATCACCGGGCCGAATATCTCCTCGCGGGCGATCCGCATGGAGTTGTCGACGTCGCCGAAGAGGGTCGGCTCCACGTACCAGCCGCGGTCCAGGCCCGCCGGACGCCCTCCGCCCGTGAGGATCTTCGCGCCCTCCTCCTGCCCGATGCGGATGTAGTCGAGGTTGCGGCGCTGCTGCCGCTCGGCCACGAGCGGGCCGAGCTGGGTCGCCGGGTCCAGCGGGTCGCCGACCACCAGCGCGTCCGCCGCCGCGGCGAAGGCGTCCGCGAACTCGTCGTAGCGCGAGCGCGGGAGCAGGATCCGGGTCTGGGCGACACAGGCCTGACCGTTGTTCATCCAGGCGGCCGAGGCGATCCCGGGGACGGCGGTGGCGAGGTCCGCGTCCGGCAGGACGACCGCCGCCGACTTCCCGCCCAACTCCAGGGTCACCCGGGTGAGGTTGCGCGACGCCACCTCCATGACCCGCTTGCCGGCGGCGACCGAGCCCGTGAACGAGACCTTGTCCACGCCCGGGTGGCCGACCAGGTACTCACTCACCTCCCGGTCCGCCGGGAGGATCGACAGCACGCCCTCCGGCAGGCCGGCCTCCCGCACGATGTCCGCGAGGACGTAGGCGTCCAGCGGCGACTCCGGGGACGGCTTGAGGATCACCGTGCAGCCGGTGAGCAGCGCGGGGGCGAGCTTGGCGGCGGCGACGAACTGCGGGACGTTCCAGGGGACGACCGCCGCGACCACCCCGACCGGCTCGCGGCGCACGAGTATTCTGCCGAGCGCGCCGTCGCGCCGCTCCTCGTAGGTGAAGCCCCGGGCGACGGTGATCGCCGCGTCCCACACCATCATCGCGCCGAGGGCCTGCGCGAGGACGCTCCAGGAGTACGGGGAGCCGTTCTCGGAGGAGATCACCCGGGCGAGCTCCTCGTGACGCGCCAGGATCCCGTCCTTGATCCGGCCGACGACCTCGATCCGCTCGTCGAGCGAAAGACGCGGCCAGGGCCCCTCGTCGAAGGCCTGCCGGGCGACGGCGACAGCCCGGTCCACATCGGCCGGCGAGGCGTGGGGCACCCGTCCGATGACCTCCTCGGTGTGCGGCGAGATCACCTCGATGACGGCATCGCCCAGCGGGTCGGTCAACTCCCCGCCGATGAAAAGCTTTCCGTGCTCCACGAGCTCAGCCATGGCCACTGCCTTCATTTTCTGACGGTGTTTCAGAAACTGATACCAGTTCTAGTTATAGTGGGCAATGGCCGTGGGACGGAGGGCAGATGGCGAAGGTGTTCGATCATGGCGGGGGGGTGCGGTCGCTGCGGGTGCCGATCCCGGACAACCCGCTCGGCCACACGCTCGTCTATGTCGTCGACACCGACCGGGGGCCGGTCCTCGTCGACACCGGCTGGGACGATCCCGCCTCCTGGGACGCCCTCGTGGCGGGGCTCACGGCCTGCGGCACGTCCGTGGCCGCCCTCCACGGCGTCGTCATCACCCACCACCACCCCGACCACCACGGTCTGTCCGCCCGGGTGCGGGAGGCGTCCGGGGCGTGGGTGGCGATGCACGCGGCGGACGCGTCGATCGTGCGGCGGACCCGGGAGACCCGGCCCGAGCGCTGGTACACCTACATGGCCGAGAAACTGGCCGCCGCGGGCGCCCCCGACGCGCACCTCGCCCCGCTGCGCACGGCGCGCCGCCGAACGCTGCCCGGCCTCTCCCCGGCCCTCCCCGACCGTGAGATCGTCCCCGGCGAGCTTCTCGGCCTGCCCGGCCGCCGACTGCGCGCGATCTGGACCCCGGGACACACACCCGGCCATGTCTGCCTGCATCTGGAGGAGGACCACCCGGCCGGGCTCCCGGGCCGCGGCCGGCTGTTCTCCGGCGACCATGTGCTTCCCGGCATCACCCCGCACATCGGCCTCTACGAGGACCCCGACGACGCGACGGTGACCGACCCGCTGGGCGACTACCTCGACTCCCTGGAACGCGTCGGCCGGCTCGCGCCCGCCGAGATCCTCCCCGCGCACCAGCACGCCTTCACCGACGCGCCGTCCCGGGTGAGGGAGTTGCTCGCCCACCACGAGGACCGCCTCACGGGACTCCTCGCGCTCCTCGCCTCCCCCCTCACCCCCTGGCAGCTCGCCGAACGCATGGATTGGAACCGGCCCTGGGACCAGATCCCCTACGGGTCGAGGAACATCGCGGTCTCCGAGGCCGAGGCGCATCTGCGGCGGCTGGTGAAGCTGGGCCGGGCGGAAGCCGTGACGGGCAGCGATCCGGTGACGTACGCGGCCGTGTGATCGCGATCCCTGACCCCGGAGCCCTGATGCCTGTGGGCCTCGCGTGATCCGGTCAAATTCGATCGCGCCGCGGCAGGCGCACCTGTTAGACAGCCGTATGGACCCTCTGGACCCTCTGGACCCTCTGGACCCTCTGGACCCTCTGGACCCCCGGCAACCCCCGGACCCGCTGGACGCCCTGGCCCCCACGGACCAGGCCATGGGCCTCGCGGCTGCCATGGGCCCCGTCGAGCGGCTGCTCGCCGAACGCGCCTGTGAGCGGCTCGTCGTCGACTTCGTCCACCGTCTCGACCTCGGCGAACCGCCGACCGTGGCCGAGCTGTTCACCGAGGACGGCAGCTGGGCGTGGCCGGCCGGCGAACGACTCGTCCAGGGGCGGCCCGCGCTGCGGGAGTACTTCGGCGCGCGCCCCGCAGACCGGCTCTCCCGCCGTCTGATGACGAACATCCTGGTCACGGTGACCGCGCCGGACGCGGCCTCGGCCACGTCGTACTTCTCGACGCACCGGGTCGACGGGTACGGGGGCGGCACCGTCCCCGCGGGCCCCCCGGTCCAGGTCGGCCACTACGAGGACGCGTTCCGCCGGGTCGGCGGCGCGTGGCTGCTGGAGCGGCGGGTGCTGTTCCTGCCCTTCGGCGGCCCGACGCCGCGCGCGGCCTAGCCGGCAGCGACCTGATCGACTCCGGCGCGGGGGCGGGGAGTTGCTTTCTCCGGCGGGCTCGCCGTCGCGTCGGAGACCCGTCGGAGACCCGTCGGAGGCCCCTCGGAGGCCCCTCGGCACAGCGCCTCCGTCCGGTCACCGGCATGGGGACGGACACGGGCAGGGGCCTGCCGTCGTCCGCGGGCTCCCCTCGGGCGCCTGCTTACCTGCCGGTAGAGTGGCCGGGTCGTATCACGCCCGTACAGGGGGAAGCCGGTGCAATTCCGGCGCTGACCCGCAACCGTTGACAGCCGGATCACCTGGCACGGGGCCGTGACCGGCTCATGTGCGTCGGCAGCTCGGCCGTCGCACGGCACCGTCGAGGCATACGGAGCCGAGCCGCCGGGGTCGCCCCGCGCTGCCCGGCTCCCTCACAGGGAGAGGCACCCGCCGATCATGAACGTCCGCCGTAGCGCCGCGGCTCTGGCCGCCGCCACCGTCGTGCTGGGCGCCGCCGTCCCCGCCGTGGCCGCCACCGCGCCCCCCACCGCGTCCCCCACCCCGTCGACGGCGATACCCGCCGGGCTGTACGGGACCGCCGACCCGACCTACGACGGCGTCTGGCGCCAGTCGCTGGCCCTGCTCGCGCAGCACACCACGGGCGTCGCCCCGGCCGACGCGGCCGTGACCTGGCTGGCCGGACAGCAGTGCGCGAACGGCTCCTTCGCCGCTTTCCGCGCCGACACCGCCAAGCCGTGCGACGCGAAGCTGACGGTGGACACCAACAGCACGGCGGCGGCCGTCCAGACGCTCGCCGCGCTCGGCGGACACGGCGGCGCGACGCAGAAGGCGGTCGGCTGGCTGAAGTCCGTCCAGAACGCCGACGGCGGCTGGGGCTACTTCCCCGGCGGGGCCAGCGACGCGAACTCGACGTCCGTCGTGGCCGGGGCGCTCGCGGCGGCCGGGCAGCGGCCGGCCGGAGTGAAGAAGGCCGGAAAGTCGCCGTACGACGCCCTCCTGAAGCTCTCTCTCCCCTGCGACCGGGCCGGCGGCGGCGCGTTCGCTTACCAGCCGGACAAGAAGGGCGGCCTCGCGGCCAACGCGGACGCGACGGCGGCGGGCGTCCTCGGCGTTCTCGGCAAGGGATTCGTGACGACGGCCGGCAACGCGTCGCAGGGTGAACGCGCCTGCGGCGGCTCCTCCGCCCCGCTCACCCCGGACGAGGTCGCCCACAACGGCGCGGCCTATCTCGCCGGGGCGGTCGCCCACGACGGCTACCTGAAGTCGGTCCTGCCCGGCGCCGCGAACCAGCCCGACTACGGCAACACCGCCGACGCGGTGGTCGCCCTCGCCGCCCTCGGGTGGACCGAGCAGGCCAGGAAGCCGCTGGCCTGGCTGGAGCAGAACGCCGCGGGCTGGGCGAAGCAGAGCGGGCCGGCCGCCTATGCCCAGTTGGTCTTCGCGGCTCATGCCATGGGCGCCGATCCGCACGCCTTCGGCGGCACGGACCTGGTCGCACAGCTCAACGCGACGGGTCCGGCCCCTCAGAGCGGCGCGGAGGCGGCCGGCGCGACCGCCTCGGCGGACCCGAAGAAGGCGGACGACTCCGACGACTCCGACGGCTCCGGCCCGGCGTACAGCCTCTGGCTGATCGTCGGCGTCTTCCTCGTGGTGGGCATCGGCATCGGCTTCCTGATGAGCGGCCGTGGCAGGAAGCGTCAGCCGTGACGCCCCGGCCCGCCGTACGCACCCCCGCGCCCGCCCGCGCCCAGGCCGCCCCTGCCAAGGCCACCCGTACGCACGGGCACGTCCGCGCCCGCGTCCAGGTACTGGCCGCCGTACTGGCCGCGTCGGCGCTGGTGTCGTTCGGCGCGGCGGGCTCGGCCCACGCCGCCGGCTACCGCTACTGGTCCTTCTGGGACCGTGCCGGCGATCACTGGACCTACGCCACCCAGGGCCCGTCCACCGCCCGCCCCGCCGACGGCGACGTGGAGGGCTTCCGGTTCGCGGTGAGCGAGGACTCGCAGGACGCGACGCAGCCGCGCGGCGCCGCCTCCTTCGCGGCGATCTGCGCGAAGACGCCCGAGCAGGACGGCACGAAACGGGTGGCCCTGGTCATCGACTTCGGCACGGCGGCGGACGCCCCGGGCGGCGAGGCGCCGCCGTCGCCCTCGCCCCGCACGGCGTGCGCCCGGGTCTCCTCCGGGGCGACGACGGCCGAGGCGCTCGCCGCGGTCGCCAAGCCGCTGCGCTACGACGCCAACGCCCTGCTGTGCGCGATCGCCGGGTATCCGGGGACGGGGTGCGGCGAGCAGGTGTCGACGGACGGGAGGCGCACCCGGCAGCCGACGACGGCCGAGGGGGCCGGGAAGGGGACCGGCAGCCGGAACGCCGACGGGAACGACGGCGGTAACGGCGGCGGGAAGGACGGGGGACCGTCGTTGGGCCTGTTCGGGGGCGTGGCGGCGGTGGCGGTGCTGGGCGCGGCCGCTGTGTGGCAGGCGCGGCGGCGCCGCGATGGCTGACCGCCGCTCCCGGCCCCCACTGCACCCCGGCGCCTGGTGGTTGTGGGCCCTCGGCCTCGGCTCCGCCGCCACCCGCACCACCAACCCGCTCCTGCTCGGCCTGCTGCTCACCGCCTCCGCGTACGTCGTCACCGTGTGCCGCCCGGACACCCCCTGGTCCCGTTCCTACTCCGCCTTCCTCAAGCTGGCGCTCGCCGTCCTCGTCGTCCGTCTCGTCTTCGTGGTCGTGCTCGGCTCGCCCATCCCCGGCACGCATGTGCTGCTCACGCTGCCCGAAGTCCCGCTGCCGCACTGGGCGCAGGGCATCCGGCTGGGCGGCGCGGTGACGGCCGAGGGCCTGCTCTTCGCCTGGTACGACGGCCTGAGGCTGGCCACCCTCCTCGTGTGCGTCGGCGCCGCGAACGCCCTGGCCTCCCCGTCGCGCCTGCTGAAGACGCTCCCGGGCGCCCTGTACGAGACGGGGGTGGCGGTGGTCGTGGCGCTCACCTTCGCCCCGAACCTCATCGCGGACGTCCACCGGCTGCGCGCCGCCCGCCGCCTGCGGGGCCGTCCGGACCGGGGGCTGCGCGGGCTGCTCCAGGTGGGTCTGCCGGTGCTGGAGGGCGCTCTGGAGCGCTCGGTCGCGCTGGCCGCCGCGATGGACGCGCGCGGCTACGGCCGTACCGCCGACGTCCCCGCTCCCGTCCGCCGCACCACCGCCGCCCTCACGCTGGGCGGCCTGCTCGGCGTCTGCGCGGGAACGTACGGCCTGCTCACCGCCGCCGGCGGCACGTACGGCGTTCCGGTGCTGCTCGCCGGAGTGGTCGCGGCCGTCGCCGGGCTGCGGCTGGGCGGCCGCCGCTCCGCGCGCACCCGTTACCGGCCGGACCGCTGGACCCCGCGGGCCTGTCTGACCGCCGCCTCCGGCGTCGCCGTCGCGGCCCTGCTCGTCCTGGCCGCGTCCGCCGACCCGGCGGACCTGAACCCGGGGGTGGTCCCGCTGACCGCGCCCGCCCTCCCGCTGTGGCCCGCGGCGGCCGTACTCCTCGCCCTGCTGCCCGCGTTCGTGCACAAGGAGCCGTCGTGATCCGCTTCGAGAACGTCTCCGTGACGTACGACGGCGTCGCCGAACCCACCGTCAGGGACGTCGACTTCATGGTCCCCGAAGGTGAACTCGTGCTGCTGGCGGGCCCGTCGGGGGTGGGCAAGTCGACGCTGCTCGGCGCGGTGAGCGGTCTCGTCCCGCACTTCACCGGCGGCGTCCTGCGCGGCCGCGTCACGGTCGCCGGCCGCGACACCCGCACCCACAAGCCGCGTGAACTCGCCGACGTCGTGGGGACGGTGGGCCAGGACCCGCTGTCGCACTTCGTGACGGACACGGTGGAGGACGAACTCGCCTACGGCATGGAGTCGTTGGGTCTGCCGTCGGCGGTGATGCGCCGTCGCGTCGAGGAGACCCTCGACCTGCTCGGACTGGCCGGCCTGCGCGACCGCCCGCTCGCCACCCTCTCGGGCGGCCAGCAGCAGCGGGTGGCGATCGGCTCGGTCCTCACCCCGCACCCCCGGGTGCTCGTCCTGGACGAGCCGACATCGGCGCTCGACCCTGCGGCCGCGGAGGAGGTCCTCGCCGTTCTCCTGCGGCTGGTCCACGACCTCGGCACGACGGTGCTGCTGGCCGAGCACCGCCTGGAACGCGTCCTGCAGTACGCCGACCAGGTCGCCTTGCTGCCCGCCGCCGGGGCGGCCCCGCTCCTCGGCGCGCCGGCGGACGTCATGGCCGTGTCCCCGGTGTTCCCGCCGGTGGTGGACCTGGGCCGGCTGGCAGGCTGGTCCCCGCTGCCGCTGACGGTCCGCGACGCCCGGCGAAGGGCGGCCGACCTGCGGGAACGCCTCGCCGCCCTGGAGACCCGGGACGTACCCGCGGCCCGGGAGACACCGGTACCGGTGGCCGAGTCACCCGCGACCCCGGAGACACCGGTACCGGTGGCCGAGTCACCCGCCCCGGCCGCCGTCCCTCGGGCCCGCCGCCCCTTCCGCCGCCTTCGCCCGGCCCCGGCCCCGGCCCCGGCCGCACTGTCCGCCCCGGCCGGCCCCTCCCCTGCGTCCCCCTCCCCCATCCGCCCCGCCTCCCCCTCCATCCCCTTCCTCTCCGGGCCGCCCGCCGAGGCCCGGTCGCTCGGCGTTCGCCGGGGCGGCGTCCAGGCCCTGCGGGACGTCGACCTCACCGTCGGGCCCGGCGAGACCGTCGCCCTCATGGGCCGCAACGGCGCCGGGAAGTCGACACTGCTCAACGCGTTCGTCGGCCTGGTCGCGCCGTCCGCCGGCACGGTGCGCGTCGGCGGCTCGGTCCCGCACCGCACCTCCCCGCGAGACCTGGTGCGCCGCGTCGGTCTGGTCCCGCAGGAGCCGCGCGACCTGCTCTACGCCGACACCGTCGCCGCCGAGTGCGCGGCCGCCGACCGGGACGCGCGGGCCGCGCCCGGCGCCTGCCGCGCCCTGGTCTCGGAACTCCTCCCCGGCATCGCGGACGACATCCACCCCCGGGACCTGTCCGAGGGCCAGCGGCTCACCCTCGCGCTGGCGGTCGTCCTCGCCGCCCGGCCGCCGCTCCTGCTGCTCGACGAGCCCACCCGCGGCCTGGACTACGCGGCGAAGGCCCGCCTGGTCGCCGTCCTGCGCGGGCTGGCCGCGGCCGGTCACGCGATCGTGCTGGCCACGCACGACGTGGAACTGGCCGCGGAGCTGGCCCACCGGGTGGTGCTGCTCGCCGAGGGCGAGGTGATCGCAGACGGTCCCACGGCGGAGGTGGTGGTCTCGTCGCCGTCCTTCGCCCCGCAGGTGACGAAGATCCTCGCGCCGCAGGAGTGGCTCACGGTCGCGCAGGTGAGGCGGGCGCTGGGATGACGGCGCCCCGCAGACGCCCCCGTCCCGTGCGGCTGGGCCCTCGCTCCCTGGCGGCGTTGACGCTGGTCGGCGCGGTGGGCGTGATCGCGTTCGGCTGGCCCTTCCTGGCCCCGCCGGGCTCCGCCCTGAACGCGCACGCGCAGGACGCGCCCTGGCTGTTCGCGGGCCTGCTCGTGCTGCTGGTCGCGGTCGTGACGGCGACGATCTCGGAGTCCGGGCTGGGCGCGAAGGCGGTGGCGATGCTCGGCGTGCTGGCGGCGACGGGCGCCGCGCTGCGCCCGATCGGTGCGGGGACGGCGGGCATCGAGCCCATGTTCTTCCTGATGGTGCTGAGCGGCCGGGTGCTGGGGCCGGGTTTCGGCTTCGTCCTCGGTTCGGTCACGATGTTCGCGTCCGCCCTGCTCACCGGCGGGGTGGGCCCGTGGATGCCGTTCCAGATGCTGGCGATGGGCTGGTTCACGATGGGGGCGGGGCTGCTGCCGGGCCCGGAGCGGCTGCGCGGCCGGGCCGAGCTGGCACTGCTCGGGGGGTACGGCTTCCTCGCCGCCTTCGCCTACGGCACGGCGATGAACATGGCCGGCTGGCCGTTCATGGGCGCGCTGGCCTCGGGAGTGGCCTTCGACCCGGACGGGACGGTCCCGGCGAACCTGGCCCGTTTCGTCGCGTACTGCGTGGCGACGTCGCTGGGCTGGGACCTGGGGCGGGCCCTGGTGACGGTGCTGCTGACGCTCACTCTCGGCCCGGCGGTGCTCAGGGCGCTACGCAGAGCCACCCGCAGGGCGGCCTTCGAGACCGCGGTCACATTCGAGGGCCCCGAAGAGCCTCCGAGAGCCGCCCGGAAGTCCGTTGACCGGTGAACCACCCCACATGACTCACATCACCTACTATCTGGCTCAGTAGGGCAAATAGGGCGCCATGGCCATGCCATTAGGGCCTCTGACCTGCGCATTGAGAGCCAGATCACACAGCCGACCTGCCCCCCAAGTACGGCCACAACTAGCAAAAGGGGTCTTTGCGGACAGCGCCGGATCCTGTTTCTCTGGATGACGTCGCAGGGCGCCGACGAGCCTCACGGCCTCGACGCCACGGCATGCAGCCACCCACCGCACCTCACGCGGAGCGGCCCACGCACCGCGTGACTCCGGCATGCAGGCGACCACAACGTCCCCGAAGGAAAAGGTTCTCCGTGTCCGTCTCCGTCATCCGTCGCATCGCTTCCCCGAAGAAGGCCCTCACCGGCATCGCCGTGGCCGCCGCCGCCGCGGGCATGGCGCTGTCCGCAGCCCCCGCCCACGCCGCGACGACCTCCTCCGCCTCCCAGGCCCAGGCGATCGCGCACAAGATGATCCCGAACGCGGCTCAGTACAAGGCCTTCTCCAACATCGTGAAGCACGAGAGCGGCTGGAACGTCAGCGCCACCAACGCCTCCTCCGGCGCCTACGGCCTCGTCCAGGCGCTGCCCGGCTCCAAGATGGCCTCGGCCGGTTCCGACTGGAAGAGCAACGCCAAGACCCAGATCAAGTGGGGTCTGGACTACATGAACTCCCGCTACGGCAGCCCGGTCGCCGCCTGGAACTTCTGGCAGGCGAACGGCTGGTACTGAGCCGGCCCGGAGCCCAGCGAGTTCCTCCCCCAAGGACGCGCGTTCAGCGCGCCGAAGGCGGCGGCCCCCGATCCCCGGGGCCGCCGCCTTCGGGGTTTTCCCCGCCCCGCCCTGCCGCACGGTCGGCGTTTTCCCGCGCCGCCCTGCCACACTGTCGGCGCTTCCCCGGCTCTTCGTGCTGCACTGAGCGGATGACCGGCACCGAGCACCCGACCGAGCCGACCGAGCCGCCGCGGGAGCCGCGGGCAGGGGGCCCGCACGACGCACGGGGCCTGCGTCTGGTCCCCGCCCTCCTCGCCCTGACCGCCCTCAGCGGCCTGATCGACGCGGTGACCTATCTCGGCCTGGGTCATGTGTTCACCGCCAACATGACCGGCAACGTCGTCGTCCTCGGCTTCGCCGCCGCCGGCGCCCCGGGCTTCTCGGTCCCGCACACGGTGGCCTCGATCGCCTGCTTCCTGGCGGGCGCCACGGCCGGCGGCCGGGTGACGCGGCACAGGGGCGCGCGCTCACGCCGCAGCCTGGCCCGGATGACACTGGGCGTCGAGGCTCTCCTGCTGGCCGGTGCCGCGGCCATGGCGGCCGCCACCGCGGACGACGCGCCGGCCACCGTCTACACGATCATCGCCCTGACCGCCTTCGCGATGGGACTGCGCAACGCGACGGTCCGCAAGCTGGCGGTCCGCGGCCTCACCACGACCACCGTCGTGACGATGACCCTGACCGGCCTGGCCGCCGACTCCTGGGCGGGCGACGGCACCCGCCCGCGATCCCCGCGCCGCACGGCGGCCGTGACCGCGATGTTCGCGGGCGCGGTCCTGGGCGCGTTCCTGGTGCTCCACCACGACCTGGCGCTTCCGCTGCTGCTGGCCGCCGCGACGTCGGCGGTCCTGGCGTTCACCGTGTCCGGCAGGGACTGACGCCGGACACCGGCTTCCTCTTCAACGTCACGCCCGTCACCCCGCGTCGACCCGCAGCTCCTTCACCCCGTTGATCCAGGCGGACCGCAGCCGGCGCGGATCCTCGACCAGGCGCAGGTCGGGCATGGCGTCGGCGAGGGCGTTGAAGATGAGGTTGATCTCCAGCACCGCCAGGGACTTGCCGAGACAGAAGTGCGGCCCGCCCCCGCCGAACCCGAGATGCGGATTGGGATCCCGGGTGACGTCGAACGCGTCGGGCCGGTCGAACACCTCGGGATCGCGGTTGGCGGAGGCGTAGAAGATCCCGACCCGGTCCCCCTTCCTGATCCGTTTGCCGCCGAGCTCGGTGTCCTGGGTGGCGGTCCGCTGGAAGGCGACGACGGGCGTGGCCCACCGCACGATCTCCTCGGCGGTCGTGGCGGGCCGCTCGCGCTTGTACAGCTCCCACTGCTCGGGGTGGGTGAGGAAGGCGTGCATGCCGTGCGTGGTGGCGTTGCGGGTCGTCTCGTTCCCGGCGACGGCGAGCATCAGCACGAAGAACCCGAACTCGTCGGAGTTGAGGTTGCCCTCGTTCTCGGCGGCCACGAGCGTGGAGACGATGTCCTGAGCGGGGCACTTCTTCCGCTCGGCGGCCATGTCCATGGCGTACGCGAGGATCTCGGCGGCGGACTGCTGGCCGACCTCGGCGGTGATGGCGTACTCGGGGTCGTCGTACGCGATCATCTTGTTGGACCAGTCGAAGATCTTGGCGCGGTCGTCCTGCGGCACGCCGATCAGCTCCGCGATGGCCTGCAGGGGCAGTTCCGAGGCGACGGACGTCACGAAGTCGAAGGAGCCGCCGCCCTGCTCGCGCGCCCGCGCGACGATCGCGGTGGCCCGCGCCCGCAACCGCTCCTCGAGCCCCCGGATCGCCCTCGGCGTGAACCCCCGCTGCACGATCTGCCGCACACGGGTGTGCTCGGGCGGATCCATGTTCAGCAGGATGAAGCGCTGGGCGTCGATCGAAGCGCGCTCGATGTGCTCGTTGAACCGGATGATCGCGGTGTTGAGGTAGGAGGAGAAGATCTCGGGGTGCGTGGACACGTATCTCACGTCCGCGTGCCGGGTCACGGCCCAGTAGCCCTCGTCCTGGAAGCCGGCGACATTGCCCGACTGGGGGATCCAGCGGACCGGTTCGGCCTGTCGCAACGCGGCGAACTCCGGCAGGGGCACATGGTGTTGCAGCAGGTCGGGGTCGGTGAAGTCGAACCCGTCGGGAAGCGCTGGACAGGGCATCGGCGGCTCCAGCCATCTGGCTACGCGATCTGACGGTTCATCAGAAACAGATTGCCGTGAAGGTAGTTCAGGACCCTCGAGGCTGCAAGACCCTTGCGGTGACGCACATCACGTCCGCAGACTGCATGCAGCAGAACTAGAACACGTACTAGTTCCGAAGGGATCCGCACCCATGGCCGCCGAACCCGTGATCGTGGAAGCAGTCCGCACCCCCGTCGGCAAGCGCGGCGGCGCGCTCGCCAACCTGCACCCCGCCTACCTCCTGGGCGAGACCTACCGCGAGCTCCTCGGCCGCACCGGCATCCCCGCCGACGCGGTCGAACAGATCGTCGGCGGCACGGTGACCCATGCCGGCGAACAGTCCATGAACCCCGCGAGGACGGCCTGGCTGACCGTGGGCCTCCCCTACGAGACGGCGGCGACGACGGTCGACTGCCAGTGCGGCTCGTCGCAGCAGGCCTCGCACATGACGGCCAACATGATCGCGGCGGGCGTGATCGACGTCGGCATCAGCTGCGGCGTCGAGGCGATGAGCCGTGTCCCGCTCGGCTCGGGCTCCAAGCACGGCCCGGGCAAGCCGTTCCCGGACGAGTGGAACGTGGACCTCCCCAACCAGTTCGAGGCGGCGGAACGGATCGCCCGCAAAAGGGAGTTGAGCCGGCAGGACGTCGACGCCCTCGGCCTCCTCTCCCAGACCCGGGCGGCGACGGCCTGGTCGGAGGAGCGCTTCAAGCGCGAGACGTTCGCGGTCCAGGTCCCCACGACGGAGGACGAGCAGGCGGCGGGCCAGGGCATGTGGCGGCTGGTCGACCGCGACGAGGGCCTGCGCGACACGTCCCCGGAAGCCCTGGCGGGCCTCAAGCCCGTGATGCCGACGGCGATCCACACGGCCGGCAACTCCTCGCAGATCAGCGACGGCGCGGCCGCGATCATGTGGGCGTCGAAGCGGATGGCCAAGGCCCTGAAGCTGAAGCCGAGGGCGAGGATCGTGGCCCAGGCCCTGGTGGGAGCCGACCCGCACTTCCACCTGGACGGTCCGGTCGACGCGACGAAGGCCGTCCTGGGCAAGGCGGGCATGACCCTCAAGGACATCGACCTCGTCGAGATCAACGAGGCGTTCGCGTCGGTGGTGCTGAGCTGGGCGAAGGTCTTCGAGACGGACCTCTCCAAGGTCAACGTCAACGGCGGCGCGATCGCCCTCGGCCACCCGGTCGGCGCGACGGGAGCCCGCCTGATCACGACGGCCCTGCACGAACTGGAGCGCACCGACAGGGAGTTCGCCCTGATCACCATGTGCGCGGGCGGCGCACTGGCGACGGGGACGATCATCCAACGGCTGTAGCCCAGCAAAGGAAGGCCGAGGAACGCGGCGGGCCCGACGGTGAGGGCCGGGCCCGCCGGGGGCTTGGGGTCGCGGACGGCGGTGGACGCGGTGAAAGCGATCGCTGAGGGCGCCGGTCGCGGGCGGGATCCGGGGCCGTCGCCCGCGGTGCTAGTCTCGCGCCTTTCGACCATGAAGGATCGGCCTTGCCCTCCGTACCCGCCTCCGGCCGTGACCGGTTGCCCTCGCTCACCGGCCTTCGGTTCTGGGCGGCCCTGCTCGTCGTGCTGTATCACCTCTCGCGGCAGGTGGGGACCGTGCCGGGGGTCAGTGACGCCGTGTGGTACGGGCGCAGTGGCGTCACGTTCTTCTTCGTGTTGTCGGGGGTCGTGCTGGCCTGGACCTATGACGGCGCGGGCGTCGCCGTCCGGGTGTTCCTCTGGCGGCGCTTCGCGCGGATCTGGCCCCTGCTCGCCGTCAGCGTCGGGGCGTCCGTCGCGGTGTGGTGGGTCCTCATGGACCAGGCTGTCTCCCTGAGGGCCGTCGCCGCGACTCTGCTGCTGGTGCACGCGTGGTTCCCGCAGCCCGTCATCTTCAAGGGAGGGAACCCGGCCGCCTGGTCGCTCAGCGACGAAGGCTGGTTCTATCTGGTCTTTCCCGTGCTGCTGGCGATGCTCGCGGGGCGGCGGCCCAGGACGTGGGCGTGGACGGCGGTCGGAGTCGGCTGCGGCGCGCTGCTGCTGTGGGTCGGGCTGTCCGGGCTGCCGTCCGCCACCCGCACCTGGGCGCTCGACTACCTGCCGCTGACCCGTTCGCTCCAGTTCGTGCTGGGCGTGGTGACCGGGCTGGGGCTCAAACGCGGTTGGCGGCCTCCCATGTCGCTGCCGCTGTCCGTCGGACTCGTCGTCGCCTGGCATCTGGCGCTGATTCCGTGGTCGAACGCGGTGCCGGACTCTGTCTGGTACAGCCCCTATTCCGCCTCGCAGTTGCTCTCCGCGCCGCTCTTCGCGGCTCTGATCGCCGCCGCCGCCCGCGCCGACCTCGACGGCCGGCGGACCGCACTGGGCGGAACCTGGATGATCAGGCTGGGGCACTGGTCGTTCGCCTGGTACCTGCTGCACGAGATCGTGATCCGGGTGGCGGTGTTCGAGTGGGGCAAGCCCGCGCCCGGGGGTGAGACGCTCGTGTTCTGGGCGGGGGTGCTGGTCGTCAGCCAGGCCTTCGCCGGCCTCGCGTACCACTGCGTCGAGCATCCGGCCGAGCGGCGGCTGCGAGGCCTGGTGGTCGCCCCCTCGAAGGACGCCTCAGCGCGGCGAAGCCGGACGCCCGCCTGAGCGGGCGCGGTGACGGGCGACCGTTCACAGGAGAGCGACGTCCAGCTTCATTCGCTTCGTTCACTTCGTTCGCTTCGTTCAGTGCCGAACTGCACGCCGGGAAAGGTCAGTTCGCTGCCAAGTTCTTCTCCCGTGCCTCGGACGGTTCCGTCGTCTTCAGCGTCACCGTCCGGGTGGCGGCCCGTGCCCTCGGGCCCATCAGGACGTACGACAGCCCGAAGCCCGCGCACACCACCGCCGCGCCGCCGGCCGCGTCCAGGACCCAGTGGTTGCCGGTGGCCACGATGGCCGAGACCGTGAAGAGGGGGTGCAGCAGGCCCAGGCACTTCGTCCACCGGCTGCGCGCGACGATCGCGATGACCAGGCCGCACCACAGTGCCCAGCCGAAGTGCAGGGACGGCATCGCCGCGTACTGGTTGGTCAGCGAGGTGAGGGTGCCGTAGTCCGGCTTGGAGAAGTCCTGGACTCCGTGGACGGTGTCGATGACGCCCAGGTCCGGCATCAGTCGCGGCGGGGCCAGCGGGTAGAGCCAGAAGCCGACCAGGGCGAGCAGGGTGGCGAAGCCCAGGGACGAGCGGGCCCAGCGGTAGTCGACCGGGCGGCGCCAGTACAGGACGCCGAGGATGGTCAGCGGGACCACGAAGTGGAGGGAGCCGTAGTAGAAGTCGAAGAAGTTCCGCAGCCAGGTGACCCCGACCACCCAGTGGTTGACGGTGCGTTCGACGTCGATGTGCAGGAGGCGTTCGAGGCCGAGGACGTCACGGCCGTGGGCCTCCGCCCGGAGCCGTCCACCGGAGTTGGTGCCGCCCGTCGCCGCCAGCCGCACCTGCTGGTACGCCGCGTACGTCACGCGCAGCAGCAGCAGCTCCAGCAGCAGGTTCGGGCGGGTCAGGACGCGCTTGAGGAACGGCAGGAGCGGCACGTGCTTCCAGCGCGCCGGGACCGGTGCGGCGCACTCGGCCGGGATCGGCGTCCGGTAGTGGGGGGAGGTCCGCGGGAGGAACGGGACGACGGTCGCCGCGGCGATCGCGAGGAACAGCACCGCGTTGTCGCGCAGCGGGTAGAGGAACTCCATGTGCGGCAGCATCATCGTGGCCGGGAGGGCCGTCACCAGGATGACGGCCACCGGCCACACGTAGCGGTCGGACGCGCGCCTGCCGACCCGGCCGACGACGGTCGGCAGGACCCACAGCAGCTGGTGCTGCCAGGTCGTGGGCGAGACGACGATCGCCGCGCAGCCGGTCAGGGCGACCGCGAGCAGCAGCTGGCCGTCCCGGGCGTAACAGGCCGCCCGGCGGACGCCGATGACGGCGACGGCCGCGCCCAGCGACAGGAACAGGCCGATCTCCAGCGGGCCGGACAGCCCCAGGCGCAGGAGAGCGCCGTGCAGGGACTGGTTGGCGAGGGCGTCGGCCTCGCCGCCGAGCCCGGCGCCCGCCAGGTGGTGCACCCAGTAGGTGTACGAGTCGTGCGGCATCGCCGCCCAGGCGAGCGCCGTGCCGCCGGCGAAGGTGGCGCCGGCCGCCACCGCGGTCCGGCGGCGGCCGGTCATCCACAGCAGGACGGCGAAGAGGAGCGCCGTCGGCTGGAGGGCTGCGGCCACCCCGATCAGGGCGCCGGCGGCCCGTCGGCCCCGTACGGCGAAGCAGCCGAGGAGGACGAGGAGGACGGGGACGATGCTGGTCTGGCCGAGCCAGAAGGTGTTGCGCACCGGCAGCGAGAGCATCAGCAGGCTGCTCGCGACGGGCGCGGCCAGCAGAGACGTCCGTCTGCTGACCGGCTGCGGCAGGGCACGGGCCAGGACCACGGCGAGCGCGGCCACCAGCAGCAGGGTGCCGAAGGTCCAGCCCCAGCCGAGGGCCTGTTCGGCTGCCCGGGTGAAGGGCTTGAGGACCAGCCCGGCGAAGGGCGTGCCGGTGAACCGGGTCGATGCGTAGAGCGAACCGTTGACGTGCAGCACGCCGTCGGGTCCGACCCAGGTCTCCAGGTCCGTCAGCCGTTCCGCGCGCGGGGTGCCGAGGACGCCGGCCACCTGGCGCACGGCGAGGAGCGCCGCCATGAGCCAGAGGCCGAGGCGGGTCGCTCGCAGGCGCGCTCTCGTCGTGTCGACGGCCGTCTCCCCCAAGGTTCCCGCCGCCCGCCCGCTGTGCTCCGCATTCGCCACGCCTCGTCGGCCTCCGCCCCGTTCGTGCCACGCGTTTCCCGCGCCGGGTCTTGTGAACGCACCCGTCGATGCGGTCCGGCGCCGTCCCCTGACACAGACGCAGGTCATTCGTGCATTACCTGACGTCTGCCCTGCTATGCCCGGAAGACAATAGTCCGCACGGGGACGGCCCGCTTCCACGAAGGGGCGGGATCTGGATAGCGGCGCGAACGGAATCCGCCCCTGCGCCGTACCGTCTTTCGCACCATGTGTGCAGTGGGGCGTACGGAGAGTGCGCGAGACCGACTGGAGGGGACACCGGGCATGGTCTGTTTCCCACGGGAGCGGCGAGCGCGCCGGGAGCGGCTGCGCGCCCGGTTCACGGCCGTGCTGCTGACCCTGCTGACGCTGCTGGCGATGCAGCTCGGCTCGCTCGTCTCCCCTGCCTACGCCTGCGGGTGCTGCGCGCTGCTTCCGGGCGATCAGCGGCAGATCGCGGTCGGCCGGCAGGTCTCCGTCGTGCGCTGGGACGGCGTGCGGGAGCAGGTCGTGACGAGCCTGACGGTCGACGGGGACGCCGAGCGGGCCGCCTGGATCATGCCCGTGCCGCATCGGGCGACGGTACGGCTCGGCGACCCGGAGCTGTTCGGCCAACTCGCCGCGGTGACGGCCCCCGTGCACCGCACCCGGCACCACTTCTGGCCGCAGGACGGCGACTGGCCGCTGACCACCGGCGGCGACGCGAACGCCCCGACGCCGCCCGGAATGTGGCCCGGCCGGGTGGGCGTGGTGGGCCGCGAGCGGCTGGGCCCGTTCGACGTGGCCCGGCTCGCCACCACCGATCCGGCGGACCTGGACCGCTGGCTGCGCGCCAACGGCTTCCCCCCGCCGGCAGGCCTGGCGAGCGCCCTGCGCCCCTACGCCGACCTGCGTTGGGAGTATGTGGCGGTCCGGCTCGCCCCCGAGAGAGCAGGCGCCGCGCTGCGTGGCCGGCTCGACCCGCTGTCGGTCTCCTTCGCCGCCGACAGGGTCGTCTATCCGATGCGGTTGTCCCGGTCGGCGGCCGCGCCGCAGTCGCTGGGCCTGTACGTCCTCGCCGCCCACCGTATGGAACCGGCCTCCCGGATCGGCGGCGAGCGTCCCCGGGTGACGTTCGCCGGGCGGCTCGGCACGACGACGGGGCCGTTGGGCGAGTTGTCGAAGGGCACGCCGTTCCTGACGGCGGTGGCCCAGGAGTTCCCGCACCCCTCGGAGATCACCGGGGACCACGAGCTGCGCCGTGCGGCCGCGGACACCGCGTTCCGGCAGGTCGTCTACGAGGACCGGCTGCTCGTGACGGCCGGGATCCCGATGTGGCTGCTGATGCTCTTCGGCGCGCTGGTCGTCGTGAACACGGTGGCGGTCGTCCTGGGCGTGCGTTGGGGGCGGGCCCGCCGGGCGGACCTGCCGACCGCGAACGCTCCGGGGGCCGGAGCCGTGACCGCGGGGGCTCCCCCTCGGCCCGCGACGCCTCCGAAACCGCCCTTCGCGCCGAAGCCGGCCCCACCGTCGGCGCACTTTTCCGAATCCGTCGCACCCTCTGGGCCGAACGGCTGAATTCCGCCCCCGGAGACGGTCCGGTACGGCCGGGAGGAACTCGTGTGCCGCACATGCCGTTGACGTGACTAGTTAGCATTCCTAACTAGAGACTCCGACAGGGATGCCGGGAACGACCGGAACGAGCACATCGACCACGGCAAGCACGACAGGACACGAGAGGCAGAACGCATGAGCGAGTCGCAGGCGTGGGACGCCGTCGACGCCTACTTCACCGACCGCCTGGCCCCGGACGACGAGATCACGGCCGCCGCTCTGCGCGAGAGCGACGCCGCCGGCCTGCCGCCGATCAGCGTCACCGCGAACCAGGGCAAGCTGCTGCAACTGCTCGCCGAGATCCAGGGGGCCCGGTCGATCCTGGAGATCGGCACGCTCGGCGGATACAGCACGATCTGGCTGGCCCGCGCGCTGCCGGCCGACGGCCGGCTGGTCTCGCTGGAGTACGACCCCCTGCACGCGGAGGTCGCCACCCGCAACATCGCCCGCGCGGGTCTCGACAAACTGGTCGAGGTACGGGTCGGCGCGGCCCTGGAGTCGCTGCCGCTGCTGGCCGACGAGAACCCGCCCCCGTTCGACCTCGTCTTCATCGACGCCGACAAGGCCAACAACGCCTCCTACGTGGAGTGGGCGCTGAGGCTCACGAGCGCGGGCAGTCTGATCGTCCTCGACAACGTCGTACGCGGCGGCCGGGTGGTGGACGCGGACAACGACGCGCAGGACGTGCTCGGCACCCGCGCCGCGATCGAGCTGATCGGCACGCACCCGAGACTGAGCGGCACCGCGATCCAGACGGTGGGGACCAAGGGCTACGACGGTTTCGCGCTGGCGCGCGTCCTGGCGTAGCCCCGCGTCCTGGCGTAGCCCCGCGAGTAGGACAGACCGGTCTGACCGGTCAGACCGGTCTGTCCTACTCGCGGGCCTCATGGGCGCTCAAGCCGGGCGCACGCTCAGGCTCGCCGCGCGCTCAAGCCGGGTGCGCGCTCAGGCCGGGTGCGCGCTCAGGCCGGGTGCGCGCTCAGGCCGGGTGCGCGCTCAGGCCTCGTGATAGAAGCCCACGTTGACGCTGCGCGGCCCGGTGCGGTCGTACACGATGATCTCGCCGGAGCCCGCCAGCGGCAGGGTCCCGCCGTACACGAGGGACTGGGTGTACTGCCCGATGACCAGCCGCACCTCGGAGGACGGCTCGTCCTGCGAGCCGCGCAGCCACGAGACCTGCCAGGCGCCGTCGGGCCCGCACAGGAACTCCAGGTGCACGCGCGAGACGAACAGCCAGTCCTCGGGGGTGGCGAGGCGGCACACGGACTTGTCCCTGCCCACCCGCAGCACGGCGCCCGGGTCGCTGGGCGAGTCGGCCATGAGCATGCCGGCCGTGGCGCCCTCTTCCGTCCCGGAGACGGTGGCCATGGTCAGTTCGAGCACGTGCGCTCCCCTTGAGAATTCTTTGACATGCCTGTCGGCGTCCTGGGTCCCGAATGTGTTGGTGCAGCCGCCGCATGATAAATCGCCCGGGCACATCGCGTCCGGCACAATGGACGCATGACCGAGCGAAAGCCACCGGGCGTTCCGTTCGAATCCTGGGTCGACAAGCAGATCCGGGACGCGGAGCGGCGCGGTGAGTTCGATCAACTGTCCGGCGTGGGCAAGCCGTTGCCCGCGGACATCGAAGCGCCTTACGACGAACTGTGGTGGATCAGGCGCAAGATGGCCCGTGAGGGTCTGTCCGTCCTGCCGCCGACCCTCGCCCTGCGCAAAGAGGCGGAGGACGCGCTCGCGGCTGCGTACGCGGCGCCTTCGGAACGCATCGTCCGGAAGATCATCACGGACGTCAACGTCAAGCTGCGCGACATGATGTTCAAGCCGCCGCCCGGGCCCCCGCTGGGCATGAAACCGTACGACGTGGAAGCGGTCGTACAGGAGTGGCGGGAGCGCCGGGCGGCGGCTGGGGGGAGGGCGGCCGGCGAGGGGACCGGGCGGGCCGACCCGTGAGGGGTGCGTCCGGCCGGGGAACCGGCCTGCCGGAAGGCTTCAGAGGTGCATTCAGAGGTGCAGGAGCCGCTCCGTCAGTTCGCGGTAGTCCCGCAGGGCCAGGCGGAGTTGCTCGGTGTCGACGGCGGTCGCGGCCGACGCGGCCCGGTCCTTCCCGCCCTCCGGCTGGTGCCAGGACCCTCGCAGGGTGCGGCGACGCCGGTCCACTGCGTCGGTGAGGCGTGCGGCGAGTTCCTCCAGCACCTCGTCCGCCTCCGCAACGGCGTCCCGGGGCCCGTCGACGAACCCGACGACCGCGTGCCGCATACGAGCGGAGATCCGGTCGCACTCGTCCTCCGGGAAGAGGGACGCGCCGCCGTGCTCGCCGGACGCCGATGGCGGCGTCGAGGCGTGGGCTTCGCGTTCGACGGGGGCGCTGGAAGGCGCGGAAGCGGTGGCGGACGACGGGCCGGCGGTGGGGGCGGTGATCGGGGGGACCGGAGCCCCGGAGGCTGAAGTGCCTCCCGTCCCACGGCCCTTGGCACCCACCGCACCCGTGCCCGCGTCCGCACCCGTGCCCGTGCCCGCATTCGTGCCCGTGCCCGCATTCGTGCCCGTGCCCGCGTTCGTGACCGTCTCGGGGGTGAGCGGCGTGGGCTTCACGCCCGTCGGGCCCGCGGCGCCCACCGTGCCTGCGGTGCCTGCGGTGCCTGCGGTGCCTGCGGTGCCTGCGGTGGTGTCCCTGCGCGTCGCCGCGCCGGGCTCGGCGGCCGTGCCGTCGCCGCGGTGATCGGTCGACGACCGGTCCTTGCCGATCGGCAGGACGACCTCTCCGGGCAGGATGGCCCGGCCCGGCCGCGCGGCCTTGGCGCGGTCGTCGGTCGGGCGGCGGTCGTCCCCGCTCGTGCCCCTGTCAGGTGTCAGGTCCGACATGACGGTCAGCCCTCCTTCGTCTGGTGACGGTGGAAGCCCAGCTGCGGGCGGTGGCCGGAACGGTCCCGGGTCGCCGGCTCCTGGGCGCGATGGCGGTCGGAGCCGCGGCCGGACGGAGCGGTCAGCTCGTCGAAGAGGGCGCGCGCCTCCACCAGGGCGGACCGCATGTCCTCCGTGTCGGGGGCGCCGCCGTCCAGCCCGGCGGCACGGCCCTCGTCCGTTCCGTGCGGGTCGGAAGCGCCCGCGTGCCGCGTGCCGAAGCCGCCGGCCGCGGTCTGGGCGACGCGGTGGACGCGCCGGTAGCCGTGAACGTGGTTCGCGTGGTGGACGGAGAGCGCGGCGACCTGCTCCTCGTACTGGTCGCCGGCCGGGAAGCCGCGGGCGCCGGCCACCTCGGCGAGCAGTCGGTCCGCCTCGGCGACCGCCTCGCGGGGCGAGTCGACGAACCGCTCCTGCGCGGCCGTCCAGCGGGCCTCGAACCGCTCGCGCTCGGCGGGCTCCAGCGGCCGCTCGCGCAGTCCGCCGTGCCGCTCGACGAGAGCGTCGAGTTCGCGCTCGGCGGCCTTGACGTCTCCGTCATGGCGGGCCACGGCACGGTCGTACTCGGGCCCGAAGCGGCGCTTCAGACCGTGGCCGCCCTGCGAGCCGCGGGCCCTCACGGCCAGGACGGCCGCGACGGCGACGATGGCCGCCACGACCACGACCAGAGCGATGATCACTCCTGTGGACATGCCTTGCCTTCCGGTGTGTCGGCCCCACGGGCCGGTTCCTCTGTCGGGTTGCCCGGACCGCATCGCATAAACGGCGGGCGCGACGGCCCGTCAGAAGGCCCGCGGCCGGGAGACCGGGTGGCGAGCCGGCCGGACGGCTGGGGCTGCCCGGTCATCCGGTTGCTCGGTTATTCCGGTTGCCCGGTCATACGGTTGCTCGGTTATTCCGGTTGCCCGGTCATCCGGTTGCGAGCCGGGCGGGCCGTCGCCGCAGAATCAGCGGATGACCTGGAACATCGCCCCGGAGCCCTTCGACTCCCCTGTCGCCGCAGCGCTCTGGCGGGCCTACTACACCGAAGTCAGCGACCGCTGGTATCTGCTCCACGAAGGGCGCCGGACCGACCCGGATGAGCTGGAGCGGGAGATCGCGGCCCAGCGCTGGGACGAACTCGCGCCGCCCCGGGGGCAGTTGCTCGTGGGACGGTACGACGGTGAGCCGGGCGGCTGCGCGGGCGTACGGCTGCTGTCCGCCGGGACCGCCGAACTGAAGCGGGTGTTCGTGCGGGAGGAGCTGCGCGGCAAGGGCGGCGCGGCCCTCCTGGTACGGGCCGCCGAGGACGCCGCCCGTGCGCTCGGCGCCACGCGGCTGGTCCTGGACACCCGCGGCGACCTGGTCGAGGCCCGTGCCCTGTACGCCCGGCTCGGCTATGCGGAGACCGACGCGCACAACGACGAACCGTACGCCGACCACTGGTTCCGCAAGGACCTCGGCTGACGGCAGGCTCAGGGAAGCCGGTGGTCGGGCAGCACCCGCCCGCCGTACGGCTGCTCCCGCTCCGAGCCGCACAGCTCGGCGTTGAGCTCCTTGACCAGATGGACCAGGTCGGTGGGCCGGTCCGGGCCCCACCAGTCGCCGAGCAGCTCGGTGAGCGACTCCTCGCGGGCCTCGCCGAGCCGCTCGGCGACCTCACGGCCCTCGTCGGTCAGCACCATGCCGAGTCCCTCGCGCACGGCGAGCCGGCGCTCCTCGACCTGCCGCGCCGCATCGGTGATCGCCGGCAGCGGGACGGTGCTGCGCTCGGCCAGCATCGACGGCTCGACGCTGCCGTACCGCTTGATGCGCAGCAGCAGCCAGCTCGCGGCCGGCAGGAGGTCGTAGCCGGCCCTCGTGGTGATCTTCCGGTAGATCTCGCGGCGGCCCTCGTGGGTGCCGAGCACCGACAGCGCCCGGCACACCTCGTCGTACGAGGAGCGCTCCACGGGATTGCTGGCGAGGGTCTCGGTCACGTCGGGCGCGGTGACCGAGCCGCGCAGCGGATCCTCCCGCAGGAACCACGCCAGGACGAAGCCCAGGAGCGCGACCGGCGCCGCGTACAGGAAGACGTCGGTGATGGACGAGGCGTACGCGTGCAGGGCGCGCGGGCGCAGGTCGGACGGCAGAGAGCCGATGCCCCGCGGGTCGGACTCCAGCGCGCCGGCCGAGACTCCGGGCGGGAGCCGGACGCCACGGAAGGCGTCCGTGAGCTTGTCGCCGAGACGGCTCGCGAAGACGGCGCCGAAGATGGCGACGCCGAAGGAGGCCCCGATGGAGCGGAAGAACGTCGCGCCCGAGGTGGCGACGCCGAGGTCCTCGTACGCGACGGCGTTCTGCACGATCAGCACCAGCACCTGCATGACCAGGCCGAGGCCGAGGCCGAAGACGAAGAAGCAGAGGCTCATCTCGGCGGTGGAGCTGTGCTCGTCGAGCCGGTGCAGGAGGAGCAGGCCGACGGTGGTGACGGCGGTGCCGGTGATGGGGAACACCTTCCAGCGGCCGGTGCGGCTGACGATCTGCCCGGAGGCCGTGGACGACAGCAGCATGCCCGCCACCATGGGCAGCATGTGCACGCCGGACATGGTCGGCGAGACGCCCTGCACCACCTGGAGGAAGGTCGGCAGGTAGGTCATCGCGCCGAACATCGCGAAGCCGACGATGAAGCTGATGACGGCGGAGAGCGTGAAGGTGCGGATGCCGAACAGCTCGAGCGGGAGGACCGGTTCGGCCGCCCGCCGTTCGACGGCGACGAACGCCACGGCGAGCAGCACCCCAAGGGCCGCCAGGCCGACGATCTGCGGCGAGCCCCAGTCCCAGGTGGTGCCGCCGAGGGAGGCGACCAGCACGAGACAGGTGGCGACGGAGGCGATGAGGAAGGTGCCGAGATAGTCGATGACGTGCCTGGTCGACCTGCGCGGGATGTGGAGCACCGCCGCGATGACGACGAGCGCGACGACGCCGACGGGCAGGTTGACGTAGAACACCCAGCGCCAGCTGAGGTGTTCGGTGAACAGGCCGCCCAGCAGCGGGCCGAGGACGCTGGTGGCGCCGAAGACCGCGCCGAACAGGCCCTGGTAGCGGCCGCGGTCGCGCGGCGGGACGATGTCGCCGACGATCGCCATCGACAGCACCATCAAGCCACCGCCGCCCATACCCTGGACGGCCCGGAAGGCGATCAACTGGGGCATGTTCTGCGCCATTCCGCACAGCGCCGAACCGACGAGGAAGATGACGATCGCGATCTGGAACAGCCTCTTGCGCCCGTACTGGTCACCCAGTTTGCCCCACAGCGGGGTCGCGGCCGTCGACGCCAGCAGGTAGGCGGTGACCACCCACGACAGATGCTCCAGCCCACCGAGGTCGCTGACGATCGTCGGCAGCGCGGTCGACACGATCGTCTGGTCGAGGGCGGCGAGGAGCATGCCGAGCAGCAGGGCGCCGATCGAGACGAGGACGTTTCCGGACACGTGTTCCTGACGTGGATCCGCCGTCCTGCTGTGCGCGTCCAAGGCCATGGATGCCTCCTGGGGCTCTGGTGACCCTTTCCATCGTGATCGGTGTGACCCGTTATGGCCTCTTGTGGTGCCCCCAGATCTTGACGGAATACGACATTCCGGGGGCCGCAGGTGATCGCCTGTGGAAAGGATCTGCATAATCTCTGGAGTTTGGATGGGGAGGAACGAACACGTGATCGATCCGACGGGGCAGCAGGGACGGGCGGGGCGGCAGGGACTGCCGTGCCCGGAGTGCGGAGCGCTCCGGGCGGCCGACAACACCCCGTCCTGCGCCTGCGCCCAGCGCGTCTCCGAGGCCCTGCGCGACACGCGCACGGCGGAGGCGGCAGCGGCGGAGGACTTCGATCCGTTGCGGATACGGCCGTACGTGGAACTGGAGGGCTCGGGCACCGGCGCAGGCCCTGACGCCGACGCCGGCTCGGACACCGGCTTCGCCAGCGGCACCGGCTTCGGCACCGGCTCCGGCCCGGCGGGCGCGGGAAGCGCGGCACGCGACGACACCGGCAGCCGAGGGGACAGCCGAGGGGGCAGCGGGCGAGGGCCCGGGGCGGCCTCCGCCGCCGACGTGACCATGCCGCTGAGGGCGGTCCCCGGTGACGCGACCGTGCCGCTGCACACCGTGGCCCACGGCGGTCCCGCACCGGACCCGACGACGGCGTCGCCCCCACCGCCGGCTGCACCCGCGTCCGAGCCCGACGCCGACGCGGGCGGGCTGAGCCTGTTCGGGACGGTGGACGTCGGCGCCGCGCACCCCGACGGCGAGGAACCGCGCGGCTCGCGCCGTGGCCGCACCCTGCTGATCGCGACGGCCGCCGCCGTGGTGGGCGTGGTGGTGGCGGCCGGGTTCGCGACCGGACTGTTCTCCTACGAGAAGCCGACGCGTGAACGTGCCGCCCCGCAGGACGTGCGGGCCGCCGTGCCCGACCCCTCCACCGACGCGGCCTCCGGCTCCCCGTCGGCGAGCCGCTCCGCGTCCCCGTCGGCCACCGAGGCCTCGCCGTCCCCCTCCGGGAGCGCGAGCCCGTCGCCCTCCCCGTCGGCGTCGAGCGCCTCACCCTCGGCCTCTCCGTCGGCCGAGGCGCCCCGCCCCACGCCGACCGCCCGTGCGAGCTCCTCCCCGGCGCCCGGCAACGCAGCCGGGGGCGGCCAGGCGGCCCCGGTCGACGCGGCCGTCCTGCGGCGCGGCGACAAGGGTGCCGAGGTGACCGAACTCCAGCTGCGGCTGCGGCAGTTGTACCTGTACAACGGCCAGGCCGACGGCACGTTCAGCAGTGACGTCGAGGACGCCGTGCGCAACTACCAGTGGTCGAGGGCCACGACGTCGGACGGCCTGGGCGTCTACGGCCCGGCAACCCGCACGGCCCTGGAGTCGGAGACGAAGGAGCCATGACCCGCCCCTTCCTGTAGCCGCCGACGGTCCGCCCGCAGAACCGGACCCGACCCGGACCGCGACCCGTCCCTGACCCGGACCCGACCCGGACCGCGACCCGTCCCTGACCCGGATCCGAACCGGTCCCGGTCCCCGAACCCGTAAGGCCGGCGGAGGCCGGTTCTCCCCGGGCCGCAGCCCCCGGGTCAGGTCGCGCGGATGTGGATGCGGACGCCGGCCGGCAGGGTTTCCACCCGCACCTGGCGCAGGTCGTCCACATGGGCGTCCGGGGCGTGCGCGGCCGCGCGGGGGCCGACTCCCACGACGCGCATTCCGGCGGCGCGGCCGGCCGCGATGCCCGCCCCGGAGTCCTCGAACACCACGCACTCCGCCGGGGCGATCCCCAGCTCGGCGGCGCCTTTGAGGAAGCCCTCGGGGTCCGGCTTGCTCGCGCCGACCGACTCCGCGGTGACCCGCACGTCGGGCAGGTCCAGCCCGGCCGCGGCCATCCGCGCCGTGGACAGCGGGACGTCCGCCGAGGTGACCAGGGCGTGCGGGACGCCCCGCAGCGAGGCGAGGAACTCCGGCGCGCCGGGCACCGGCACGACGCCGTCCATGTCGGCGGTCTCCTCCGCCAGCATCCGCGCGTTGTCCTCGTGGTTGAGATGCATGGGCCGGCCGGGCAGCAGCACGGCCATCGAGGCGTGGCCCTGTCGGCCGTGGACGACGTGCATGACCTCGTCCCCGTCCAGCCCGTGCGCGTCGGCCCAGCGCCGCCAGATCCGTTCGACGACGGCGTCGGAGTTCACGAGCGTGCCGTCCATGTCGAGCAGGAGGGCGCGGGCGGTCAGGGCCGGCATCAGCAGCTCCAGGTGCGTAGAGACAAGGCGGCCCCGCCCGCCGGTCAGGGAAAACGGGCGGGAGCCACTTTGTTTTCCAACGGTACAAAACAATGCGGTCCCACCGCCACCCCGGCCGGGCCGGTGCGGGAAAGGTCCGGAAAGCGTTCACCGGCCGTTCAGCTCAGCCGGCGATCGCCTCCCACAGGCTCCACACGCCGAGCGCCAGCATCAGCAGCGCCGCGATCTGCGTGATCAGCTTCAGCGGCACCCGCTTCATCAGGGCCTTTCCGCCGACGATGCCGAGTCCGGCCACCGCCCACAGCGCCAGCACGGCGCCGAGGCCGACGGAGAGCGGGTCGTCGTAGCGGGCGGCGAGGTTGGCCGTCATGATCTGGGTGAGATCGCCGAACTCGGCGACCAGGATCAGCATGAAACCCGCGCCCGCGACCTTCCAGAACGACTGGTCCTCGGGCCGCCGGATCTCCTCCTCGCCGTCGTCCTTCTTCAGCAGCAGCACGGCCGCGCCGCCCAGGAACAGGACGCCCGTCAGCGCGTGCACGAGTTGCTGCGGCAGCAGCGTGAGCACGCTGCCGGCCGCGACGGCGAGCGCGACGTGCAGCGCGAAGGCCGCGGCGACTCCGGCGAAGACGTACGAGGCGCGGTAGCGGGTGCCCAGGACGAGGCCGGCCAGGGCGGTCTTGTCCGGCAGCTCGGCCAGGAAGACGACGCCGAAGACGACCGCCGTCACGGTGATGCTGATCAAGGTTCCTCAATCGGTCGGGGGCCGCCCCACCGAGAGTCCGCGCACTGTGAACCAGACACCTCGGCACGGCAGCGCACACGTCACCCGTGCCGTGCGGCACGGGTGTGCACTGCTTGCCGAAGGTCTCGCTGGCCGGCCCGTACGACGGGTCTGCCTCCGGGCGCCGGCTCAGACGAGCTGAGCAGTATGTCGACGGTCCGGCGAAGAGCTACTCCCCTTCTGCGCTCCCCAGTGTACGAGACGGCCCGCGCAACCGTTCGTGGAGATCGTTCCGCCGCACATCTTGTCGTGTCATGTGCGCGTCATTAGCTTCTTACCGGGCGCACATCTCCCCGCAATGCGCGAGCGCGAGCATTCCCCCGCTCGCACTCCCACACCCCGCCTCCCCAACGGAGTTCGCATGTTGAAGTTCTACGCGCGTGGACGGCTGAGCGCAGTCGCCGCCCTCACCGGCCTCATAGCCTCGGTCGGGCTCTTCACCTCCCCGACCGCCTCCGCCGCCCTGCCGACCCCGGTCAGCGGCGCGACCGCCCGGACCTACCTGGCCTCCCTCAGCGTGAAGACCGAGAACCGCACCGGCTACAGCCGCGATCTCTTCCCCACCTGGATCACCATCAGCGGCACCTGCAACACGCGGGAGTACATCCTCAAGCGGGACGGCACGAACGTCGTCACCAACTCCGCCTGCACCGCCACCAGCGGCAGCTGGTACTCCCCCTACGACGGCGCCACCTGGACCGCCGCCTCCGACCTCGACATCGACCACCTGGTCCCGCTCGCCGAGGCCTGGGACTCCGGGGCGAGCGCGTGGACCACCGCCCAGCGGCAGGCCTTCGCCAACGACGTGACCCGCCCGCAGCTCCTCGCCGTCACGGACAACGTGAACCAGTCCAAGAGCGACCAGGACCCGGCCGAGTGGATGCCGTCCCTCACCTCGTACCGCTGCACCTACGTCCGCGCCTGGGTGCAGGTGAAGTACTACTACAACCTCTCGGTCGACTCCGCCGAGAAGAGCGCGCTGACGAGCTACCTCGCCGGCTGCTGACCGCCTCTGCCCGGATCCGACGGGATCCCGACCTGTATCCCGACGGGATCCGACGGGATCCGACGGGATCCGACCGCCGGGATCTCGCCGCGGACCTCCGTCGTTCCGTACCGTACGGGGCGACGGAGGAGGGTGATGGCATGGCCGAACTGCGGCTGGGACCACTGCTGAGATACGCCGACGGCTCGACGGCGACCGTCTGGGTCGAGGCGAGCCGCCCGTGCACCGCCGAGGTGCGCTGCGCCGACGGCGCCGGCGGCAGAGCCCCGACCTTCCAGGTGGCGGGCCACCACTACGCCCTGATCGAGGTCGGCGGCCTGACCCCGGGCACCGAGACGGCGTACGAGGTGTTCCTCGACGACGCCCCCGTGTGGCCGCCGCCCGGCTCCCGCTTCCCGCCCTCGCGGATCCGCACCCTCGCCGACGACGGCGACGAGGTGCGCGTCGCGTTCGGCTCCTGCCGCTGGGCGGCGCCCCCGGCCGGCGGGAAGGACCCCGTCGGCCCCGACGCCCTGGACAGCCTGGCCACCCGGCTCGCCGCCGACCCGACGGGCGAACGGCCCGACGTCCTGCTGCTGCTGGGCGACCAGGTGTACGCCGACGAGGTCTCCGACGCGACCAAGGAGAAGATCGCCGCCCGCCGGGGGCTCGACGACGCCCCCGGAGCCGAGGTGGCCGACTTCGAGGAGTACACCTGGCTCTACTACGAGTCCTGGCTCGACCCCGAGGTGCGCTGGCTGCTGTCCACCGTGCCCACCTGCATGGTCTTCGACGACCACGACATCATCGACGACTGGAACACCTCCGCCTCCTGGCTGGCCGACATGCGAGCCACGCCCTGGTGGCGCGAGCGGCTGCTGAGCGGCCTGATGTCGTACTGGGTGCACCAGCACCTCGGCAACCTCACCCCGGCCGAGCTGGCCGCCGACCCGCTCTACGCGGCCGTGCGCGAGGCCGCCGACGGCACCGATCTCCTGCGTGACTTCGCCGGCCGCGCAGACACCGACCCCGAGTCCGTCCGGTGGAGTTACCGGCGCGACTTCGGGCGGGTGCGGCTGCTGATGGTCGACAGCAGGGCCGCCCGGGTGCTGGACGAGGACGAGCGCTCGATGCTCGACCCGGGCGAGCGGACCTGGCTGCGCGAACAGGCCCTCGACGGCCTCGGTTCCTACGACCACCTTCTGATCGGCACCTCCCTGCCGTGGCTGCTGCCGCACCTGGTGCACGACGCCGAGGAGTGGGACGCGGCCCTGTGCCGGGGCGAGCGCGGGGCACGCTGGGCCCGGTTCGGGGAGAAGCTGCGACGCGGGGCGGACCTGGAGCACTGGGCGGCCTTTCCGCAGTCGTTCGCGGCGCTCGCGGACCTGATCGCCGAGGTCGGCACCGGGACGCGGGCCCCGGCGAGTGTGCTGGTGCTGTCGGGAGACGTCCATCACGCCTATGCGGCCGAGCCCCACTGGCCCGACGGGACGGGCCCGGACGCGCGGGTGCTCCAGCTCACCTGCTCCCCGGTGCACAACTCCGTCCCGCCGTCGATCCGGGTGGGCTTCCGTTTCGGGTGGAGCGGGGTGGCCCGCGCGCTCGGCCGCCGGCTCCGCCGGCACGGCCGCTGCCCCCAGCCGCCCGTCAGCTGGCGCAGGACGGGCGGACCCTGGTTCGGCAACCAGCTCATGTCCCTGACGCTGCGCCGCCGTTCGGCCCGGCTGCTGCTGGAGCGGGCGCGCGCGGACGGGCGTCTGGCGACCGTGACGGAAACCGACCTCACCCCGTGACGCGGGGCTTCGACGGCGTCCGCACCTGATCAATCGTCAGAAACCTTGGCGGGCAAGGATGTTGGTACCGCAAGGGCCAGGGGAGGGCGCGCACCGGACGACCATGGTGCGCGCCCTCCCAGGCGTGGATTCGGTCACACTTTCGGACGCGGGTGCGATGAGCGGGAGGCGCGCGACGTGCGGCGACCAGGGAAACCGGGCCTCCGGCCGAAGCCAGGTCCTGGCCAAAAGTTGAACTTGCAAGCATCAATGGGATCCGCCTACCGTGAGTCGCTGATTCGGTACCGCCGCCCCCACCGACCGGTCCTCTCCCCGTTCCGGACCGGCTTGATCCGAGACCGAAGGAGCACCCCCCACCATGTCCGCTCGCCTCAACACCGCGCAGCCCTACGCGGTCGGCCTCTTTCGCATCGTCGTAGGCCTGCTCTTCGCCTGCCACGGCGCCGCTTCCCTGTTCGGCGTCCTCGGCGGCGCCGCCGGCAACGGCGGCACCATCGACGCCGGCACCTGGCCCGGCTGGTACGCGGCCGTGATCCAGCTCGTCTGCGGCACCCTGGTCATGCTGGGCCTGGGCACCCGGGCCGCCGCGTTCCTGGCCTCGGGCTCGATGGCCTACGCCTACTTCCACGTGCACCAGCCCCACGCCCTGTGGCCGATGCAGAACGGCGGCGAGCCCTCCGCGATGTTCTGCTGGGCCTTCCTGCTGCTGGTCTTCACCGGTTCCGGCGCCCTCGGCCTCGACCGCCTCTTCGCGGGCCGCACGAGCCCGGAGCGGGAACCGGCGGTCCGCAAGGCCACCGTCTCCGCCTGATCCGCGCAGGACGCACTCCGCTGTCCGGCCTCCCCAGCCGTGACACGCGCATCCGCGACACGCGCGACCCGACCACCCGGGCCCCTCGACGCCCGGGTGGTCGTCGGTCGGCGACGCCCGGGTGGTCGTCGGTCGGCGCCCGCGCGTGAATGTGCTGTGCCGAACACACGCGCCCCCCGTGAATCCGCTGTCACACCCCCGGCGTACGCTGTATGGCTGTCATTGGCCGCATCTGCCGCTCCCCCGCGACACAGCGGCAAGTCGGGCCGTCACGGGGGAGACACGGGGAGTACGCGGTGTTGGAGAGTGTGGGGGCGCTGCTCGGCAGCCCATGGATCTACGCGCTGGTGGGCCTGTCGGTCCTCCTCGACGTGTTCCTGCCGGTGCTGCCCAGCGGGGTGCTCGTCATCACGGCGGCGACGGCCGCGGCGGCGGGCTCGGGCGCGGCGACCGGTCAGGTCCCGCACGAGGTCCCGGACATCATGGTGCTGATCCTCTCCGCGACGACCGCCTCGGTGCTGGGCGACCTGGTCGCCTACCGGCTGGCCTGGCGCGGCGGCGAGCGCCTGGACCGGGCGATCTCCCGCTCCCGCCGGCTGACCACCGCGCAGGAACGTCTCGGCGGCGCATTGGCCCGGGGCGGGGGCGCGCTGGTGGTCCTGGCCCGGTTCGCCCCGGCCGGCCGTTCCGTCGTCTCCCTGATCGCGGGCGCCGCCCATCGCCGCCCCCGCGACTTCCTCCCCTGGTCCGCCCTCGCCGGTCTCTCCTGGGCGGGCTACAGCGTCGCCCTCGGCTACTTCGGCGCCCACTGGCTGGGCACCACGTGGATCGCCACCGGGGTGTCGGTGCTCGCCCTGTTCGGCGCGGGCGCGGGCGCGGCCTTCGTGATGCGCCGCCAGCCCACGTGACAGACCGCCGGCCCGCATGACGGACCGCCGGCCCGCGTGACCAGCCGCCGACCGGCGTGACGGACCGTCCCCGGCGACCGTCGCGACGCGGCGACGATCCAGCGACGACGCGCCGCACCGCTTCCGGCGCGCACCGCCGCGCCCACGTCGGCACCGGCCTGCCCCCTGCCCGCGTCGGCAGGGGGCCGTCACGCGGCCGTCGGGCGGTGGGATCCGCGTACCTCCAGCCCGTCCAGCAGTTCCGCCGTGGCCGCGGCCACGGCCTCGACCGCTCTGTCGAACACCTCCCGGTTGTGCTCGGCCGGCGCCCGGAACCCGGACACCTTGCGGACGTACTGCAGGGCTGCGGCGCGGATCTCGTCCTCGGTCGCCTCCTCGGGCAACGCGGGCGGACGCAGCGTCTTGATACTCCGGCACATACTCCGAGTCTCCCTCCTTCACGCCTCGACCGCGTTCCCCGTCACCGCGCGGGCGGTGCGGGGCCGACCGAGGCTCGTTCCTGGAACCGGCCGTCCTGACCGGCCGCCCTGGCCGGTCTCCTGATCAGCCGTCCCAGCCGGCCTCCTGACCGGTCTCGGAACCGGTGCGCAGATCGACGAACCAGTCGTTGGATCTGATCCGGTTCCCCTTCGGGTACTCGAAGTCCGCGGGTCCGAGCAGGGTGAACCCCGCTGTGCGGCACACCCCGTTGGATGCGTGATGCTCCACGCCGGGGAAGGCGTGCAGGGCCCGGTGGCCGCCTGCCCGCCGGACGACCTCCACGAGCGCCCGCGCCGCCGACGCGGCGAGGCCTCTGCCCTGGAACTCGGGCAGGATCCCCCATCCCGTCTCCCACACCGTCCCGCCACGCCACTCGCGCTCCCAGTACCCGATCGAGCCCACGCTCTCCCCGCTGTCCGCGAGGGTGATCCGGTACATGCGGCCGGCGAACGGCTCGACGTACCGCCGTTGCCGGTCGGCCAGCTTCTCCTCGCTCTCCGGCCCGCCCAGGTGCTCGGTCATCTCGGGGCTGTTGGCCCGCCGCAGCAGCCAGAAGTCGCCCTCCGACCAGGGGATCAACCGCACCCGCTCCACGCCAGATCCGTCCATGTCCCCACCCTAGGGCCAGGGTCTGACAGCGGCGTTCGAGCGCAGTACGATCGCCGCCGAACGCACCGAGGCCGTCGCCGGGGGCCGTCGCCCCGGCGTCGTCCGCGGACCGCGCGAGGAACGACGGCGGAGGGTGAACCGTGGAGAGACGACGAACGACCGGACCGGTCCCGGGCTCCGCGCCTCCCGTGCTCGCCTACGACGGCGACTGCGCCTTCTGCCAGTCCTGCGTCGACCGCATCCGGTCCCTGGCCGCACCGACGCTGGAAGCGGTCCCGTGGCAGTTCCTGCCCGAGGAGTCGACCGCGCCGCATCGCGCGCGACTGGAGCGTGAGGTTCTGCTGCTGCGCGGAGCCGTGGTCCTCGCGGGCGGCTCGGACGCGGTGGCCCGCTGGCTGGGCTCCTCGCCGTCCGCCGGGTACCGCGCGGCGGCGGCCGTCCCGCGGCTGCCCGGCGTCCGAGGCTGTGCCCGCGTGGTCTACCGCTGGGTGTCCCGCAACCGTCACCGTCTGCCCGGCGGGACCCCTGCCTGCGCCGTGCCCCCCGCCGCCCACAGGTAACCGAACAGGCGTTCACACGAACCCCCTGAGGAGCTCGCTACTCAAATTCGAACAGGCGTACCATTGCCGTGTGGCTACGACCTATGACTTTCCCAGCGACCTGCGCGCCGGTCAGGAGGAGCTGCATCAGGTCCGGGCCGAGCTGTCGGCCCTGCTGAAGCGGCTTCCCTGGTCGGTCGAGCCCCTGGACGGCTTCAGCGACGCCGGGGGCTGGCGCAAGACGGAGCGCCCCGCCTCCCCCGGCTGGACGGCCGACGAACAGGCCGAGGTGGAGAAGCTCCGCCGCCGGGAGCACGAGCTGGCGGTGTTCGTGACGTGCCACCGCTTCTGGTCGGAGGTCGCCGCCGCCGACCGGGTCGACGCCCGCATGACCCTCAAGCACGCCCACGAGGCCCCGCTCCCGGAGGACGGCTGACGCCGGGCGCCCCGATCGGGTGAATGCCGCCCGGAGCGGCAACCGCGCGGCTCCTTCCCCCTGTCACTCAGCTGCGAGTCACGTCCACCTCAGGGGCCCCATGAGTCAGCAGTACCCGCCGCAGCACCCTCAGCCGCAGCCGCAGCCGCCCAGGAAACGGGGCGTCGGCAAGATCGCCGGTCTCGGGTGCGCCGGCGTCGTCGTCCTCCTCGTCGTCATCGCCGTCGCGACGAGCGGCGGTGGCGGCGATCCGACCGACAGCGGCAAGAAGGACAAGGCCGTCGCCTCCGCCGGGAAGGACGCGACGAAAGAGCGCTCCGCGAAGGAGAAGTCTCCGGCCGAGAGCTCCGGGACCCAGGCCGAGGAGTTCCGGGCCTGCGTCGCCGAGAGCGGCACGCCCACCGAGAAGGCCGCGGTCGAGCACGTCACCAAGGTCACCGGCGCGGACAAGCGGAACGACATCCTCGACGCTCCGGAGGTGTTCACGGACTTCTCCGGCGGTCTGGCGGGCCCGCACCAGGGCCAGGGCAAACTGATCGCCTCCGCGTTCACCTCGTGCTACGAGTCCGACAACGGCCTGGTGACCGTCTACGACAAGAACGGCGAGGTCCTCGCCAACGCGAACTACTGACCGCCGCGCCCGGGCATGAGCGCGGCCCTCCGGAAGGTTCCGGAGGGCCGCGGTCGGCGACGCCTCGCGTCGGGCGTCGTCCTCGGTGGGCGCGGACGGTTTCGAACCGCCGACATCCTGCTTGTAAGGCAGGCGCTCTACCCCTGAGCTACGCACCCGAGACGAGTCGACAGCCTACATCGCCCGGGGCCGTGCCCCGCAAACTCCTGTCGGGGGTTAACCCCACCCCCTGTACGGGAGTGTGCCGGATCGTCCGGCGTACCCGGTCTCCCTAGGGTCGTGAACGCATCGTCAAGCTGCCCAGGGGGAGACCATCATGGCCCGTACGACCCTTTCCGCCCGCGCCGTCCTCGTCACCGCGGTCGTCGTGGCCCTCGCCGCCGGCGCCACCGGCTGCGGCGCCTCCGCCGCCGACGACAAGCACCCCGACCACCGTTCCTTCGCCCTGCAGGGCGGCACGCTCACGATCGACTCCGACGACTCGGCGCTGGAGATCGTCGCGTCGGACTCGGCGAAGACGGGCACGGTCGCCGTCACCCGGTGGTTCGAGGGGTCCGTGACGTTCGGCGAGGGCCCGAAGGTGACCTGGTCGATGAAGGACGACCGGCTGACGCTGCGGCTGCACTGTTCCGGCGTGATGGCCGACTGCTCCGCCAAGCACCGCGTCGAGGTGCCCCGGGGCGTCGCCGTCAAGGTCGAGGACGACGACGGCAGCGTGCGCGCGCAGGGATTCCGGGAGGCGCTGAGCGTGCACGCCCGGGACGGCTCCGTGCACGTCACCGACTCCAGCGGGCCGCTGGACCTGCGCACCGAGGACGGTTCCGTGGACGCCCGGGTCTCCTCGCGCTCGGTGCTCACGCGCACCGGGGACGGCTCGGTCCGCCTCGACCTGAGCGCCGTGCCGGACCGGGTGGACTCCGTCAGCAAGGACGGGTCGGTGACGATCGCGCTGCCCGCGGCCGGGTACCGGGTGACCACGAAGACCGACGACGGCGGAGTGGACGTGTCCGTGCCGCGCGAGGACTCCAGCGCGCACGTGGTGAACGCACGCACCGCCGACGGCAAAGTCACCGTGCGGAACGCGAACTAACGGGCCCGTGTGTTCGTCCTTAACCGGTGGGAGAATGACACCGGGCAGGGATGACAGCACGGGAGAGGGATGTGACGGCGACACCAGCGCAGCCGTATTCGCCGTCGAAGCCGCGCGCACGGGCCCGCGCCCTGGGGGACTCCCTCACCCTCGTCGCCCTTCCCCTCGTGCTCGCTCTCGCGCTGCCCGCCGCGTTCGCCGGCGGCGGCACCCGGCGCTGGTTCGGCGGGCGGGCGGAGGGGCAGCGGGCCGAGGCCCAGGCCGCGAAGGACGCGGCCGCGACCGCGTTCTACGAGCTGGACAGCGCCCAGCGCGACCTGCGGATCTCCATCGAGACGATCAGGGCGGTGGACGACACCCCGGCCGCCCGCCGCGCGGTGTCCGGCTTCGAGGACGTCGGCAGGCGCATCGACGAGGCCAGCAGCCAGTACATCGACGCCGTCGACGCCCACGATCTCGACCGGGACGACCTGGAGGCCGCCGCGGCCTCGCAGGCGCGCGCGCAGCTGACCCGCGCCAAGGACGAGCTGGTGCGCGTCAAGCGGGAGCTGGACCGGTTCGCCGAGGGACTGGGCCCCCTGCTCGGCAAGGCGGAGACCCAGCTGGCGCGTCTCGCGCCCGCCGTGGAGCGGGCCCGGCAGGCGCTGCTGGCGGCCTCGAACGCGCTGGACGCCGTACGGGAGAGCGGGCTGCGGGCGGACGATCTCGCGGCGCGGCTGGCGGCGCTGGCGCCCGAGCTCACGAAGCTGAACGAGGGCGCGGGCCGGCACGGGGTGCCGCACACCCTGGAGCGGGCGGAGCGGGTCTCCCGGGAGGCCGAGGCGGTCCGGGCGGAGGCCGAGAGGCTGCCGGAGCGGGCCGCCGAGACCGACCACCGGCTGGTCTCGCTGCGCACCCGCGCGCAGGCGCTGACGACCCGCTCGGAACAGGTGGAGCCGATCCTGAGCGAGCTGCGGCGGCGTTTCTCGGCCGCGTGCTGGCAGGACCTCCAGCATGTCCCCGACCAGGCCGGGGAGCACGTCCGGCAGGCCGAGGAGAAGCTGAAGCAGGCGCAGGCGGCCCGCGACGCGCAGCGGTGGCCGGACGCCACCTCGCTGTTGTCGACGGCGCGGGCCCTGTTGAACACCACGGACGAGGCGGTCTCGGCCGCCGGTGACAGGCTGGCGAGGCTGAACGCGGTCCAGAAGGATCCGCAGGCGGAGATCGACCGGACCAGATTCGCCGTCCGGGACGCCCAGCGGCTGGCCATGACGGGCCGCAGCACGCCCGACCCGCGGCACGCGCGCCCGTTGGACGACGCGGTGGCCCGGCTGGAGCGGGCGATCGTGACGCTGGAGGGCCGGCACCCCGACTACTGGCACTTCCTGACCGAGACGGAGGCCGTCCGGCGGGCGGTCGCCGACGTGGTGGCCCGCATCCGCGAGGAGCGCGGCGCCGGGCACTGACGCCCGAGCGGGGCGCTGCGTTGCCCACCGCGCCCGACGGGCGGATATTGAGATGGGTACGGCCTCGTCGGCATGTGGCACGCCGGCATGACTCACCCTCCGGGAGGCGGAGATGGCGACACACGCGATGCGCTCCGGGTCGAGGCGGCCTATCAGGTTCAACGACCATCTGCCGCTCGACCACCGGCTGAACCTGGTCTACCGGATCGGCGCCGGGCTCATGGGCCTGGGCCTGCTCGTCTTCGGGATCTTCGGCATCATCGACAAGATCGGCTTCTTCGACACCGGCGGGGACCAGGTGTGGAGCCTCAACACCAACGGCGCGCTCAGCTGGCTGTCGGTGGCCGTGGGGCTGCTGCTCTTCGTGGGCATGGTGATCGGCGGGAACTTCGCGTCCACGCTGAACATGACGCTCGGCGTCCTGTTCATCGTCAGCGGGTTCCTGAACATGGCCCTGCTGCAGACGGACTACAACTTCCTGGCCTTCGAGATCCAGAACTGCATGCTGAGCTTCGTGATCGGGATCCTGCTGATGGTCTTCGGGATGTACGGCAGGGTGGGGTCCGCCCTGCCGCACGACAACCCCTACTGGCGGTCCCGCCATCCCGACCTCGCGGAGGAGCAGGACCGCCGCCGGGAGCTCGGGGAGAACCGGCCTCCCTCGTCGCCCCCGTCGTCCGATCAGGTGCGGTAGGCGTAGAAGTAGGAGGTCGGGTACGACGCGACGAGGCTCGCCACCGACCGGCGGAACGTGTTGTTCGAGTGGTACGTGACGTACGGGATGCCGTTGCTCTTCGCCGTGACGATCATCGTGTGGTCCTTGGACCCGTCACGGTCGAAGTCCATCTGGAGGACGTCGCCGACCTCCAGCTGGTAGACGTTGGCGAGCGGGGTGGTGCGCTTGGAGTTCTGCGCGAACCAGGACCACTCGTTGACGCCGACGAACGAGTCCGACTGGATGTCGGCGTTGCCGAACCACTTGGTGTAGTCGTACACGTAGCCGGGGACGTGCTTCCAGCCGCCGGCCTTCAGCGACTGGCTGACGAAGTTGGTGCAGTCGCCGCCCGCGGTGTGGTTGTTGTAGTCCGGGTAGTCCTTGTTGTAGACGTTCCAGTACTTCTCGGCGTAGGCCGCCATGGCCTTGTAGTCGTACGTGGTGCCGGTCTTCGGGACCGCGGGCGGGTTCCAGCTGGTCGCCGCGCGCGGCGCGTTCGGCATCGTGTCGTCGGCCTTGGCCGTCTTCACGGCGACCGGCTTGGACAGCGTGTTGATCGCGAGACCGCCCTGGTCGGTGTCGCGGACGTCGGTCAGCTGCCAGGTGCCCTGCTGGTCCGCCTTGAACGTCAGCTCGTGCTGGGCCTGGAACCCGGTGGTCTTCGGCGCGTTGCCGCGGGCCCGCGCGTAGGTCAGGGTCGTGGTCTCGGTGACGTCCGCCTTGGCCGTGCGGCCGGTCACGCGGGTGGCGTTCAGGGTGACCGTCGTGGTGGCCTTGCTGTACTTCTCGCCGGCCTTCGCCAGCTTGTCCTTGCGCTGCCCGAGGGAGGACAGGGTGGCGTCCTCGGTGCGGGCCGTGCCGGAGGACAGCTTGACGTCGCCGGAGAAGCCGTTGGTCAGCGGCTTGTCCCGGTCGCCCTGCGCGCCGGTGACCAGCGCGTCCGTACGGTCGGTGAAGACCGCGTCGGCGAGCCGCTGGAAGGTGGCCTTGGTCCGCGCGTCGACCGTGGGGTCGTCGACGACCGCGGCGCCCGCGGACCAGTTGGGCAGCAGTGCGACTCCGGCGACGACCGAGGTCGCGGCTGCCCCGAGTATCGTGACGCGGCGGCGCGTGCCGCTCAATTTCCTTGACTTCACTGGTGTTTCCCCTCTTGCCCCGGCGGAGGGATGCCGGGAGGGCATCTTTGCACGGGGTGTGTGGCTCTTGTGAAGGGGGGCGCGGTTGAGGTTTGGTTACGTCAACGCCGTCCCCGGGTGGGTCACTTCACGACTGTGGACCAGTCGGGATTCTGGGCCGGATCCAGGCTGCGCAGCCGCTCCAGCGTGGCGGGTGACTGGACGTCCATCCAGTCGGACAGCTCCTTGAAGGACACGCACTTGACGCCCTTCTTGGTGCACACGTTCTTGATGACCTCGTCGACGGCCTTCATGTAGATGCCGCCGTTCCACTCCTCGAAGTGGTTGCCGATGAACAGCGGGGCCCGGCTGCCGTAGTAGACCCGGTTGAAGCCCGCCATGTAGGCGTCGAGCGTCTCCTGCTCCCACTGCGGGTACTTGGCGGGGTCGCCCTCGGGCTCGCCGTCGGACTGGTTGGCCAGGAAGTTGAAGTCCATGGACAGGCCCTGGTACTTGCCGCCGTCGTACGGGAGCGCCTGGAGCGGGAAGTCCCACAGGCCGCTCTTCTTCGTGGGCCAGATCTGGAAGTCGCCCGACGAGCTGGCGTCATAGCGCCAGCCGTAGGTCTTGGCGGCCTTCAGGAGGTTCGCCTGGCCCTCCAGGCAGGGCGCCCGGCCGCCGGTGACCTCCTTCTTGAAGTCGAAGGGCAGCGGGGGCATGTCCTTGTAGCCGGTGTTGGTCTTCCAGTTCTCCACGAACTTGTAGAACTGGTCGATCTCGCTCTTCCACTCGTCGACGCTCCAGAAGCCGCCGCCCTTGGCTCCGCAGAAGTGGCCGTTGAAGTGGGTGCCGATCTCGTTGCCCTCTTTCCACGCCTCGCCGAGCTGCTCCAGCGTGGTGCGGATGTGTTCGTCGGTGGGGAAGCTGATCGCGGACGACCCCACGGGGTGCTGCGGCGGGGAGTACAAATCCTTCTTGCTCTTGGGCAGCAGGTAGATGCCCGTGAGGAAGAAGGTCATGTTGGCGTTGTACTGCTCGCCGAGCTTGCGGTAGTGCTCGAAGAGCCCGTCGTCACCCTGCAGCGCGCCGTCCCAGGAGAACACCACGAACTGCGGCGGCTTCTCGCCGGGCTTGAGCGGGACCGGCTTCAGCTGTCCCGTCTGCGGCCCCGTGTACGAGGTGGACCCGTCCCCCAGGACATGCGTCCTGCCGTCCCACTTCGGCTCCTTGGTGGCCTCCGCCGACGCCTTCTTGCTGTCCCCCGCGGACGCGGTCGGCTGGGTGTTGGAGGTGCGGTTGAGCACCAGGTAGCCGGCCATCAGGGACGCGACGACGAGGAGCGCGGCCAGCGTCAGGAACCCCGGGTGCGTGGCTGCGGGGCGGCGCGTTGCCACGGCCTTGCGGCGGCGGCCCGACGGTGACTTCATGTGCGGATCATTCTCCGGGGTTCGGGGGCGCGGGTGCCCGGTTCGGTGGTCAGCCGAGCGGGCTCATGGCACCTGACCAGATGCGGTACGGAACGCTGTCGTCGGTCGGGCCGGCGATGCCCTTCAGGGGAAGCGGTTCGAGGCTCTTGCCCAGGTCGATGCGGTAGACGACGACCGCTGTGGACACGGTCTTGGCCGAGCCGACGTACCAGGCGGCGGTGTCGTTCTGGGTGGTGCCCGCCTTCCCGGTCACCTGGCCGAGCGAGCCGGTCCGGCCGGACTGCCTCTGCGAGGCGGGCACGTCCTCCGGGTGGGCGGTGCGGAAGGAGTCCGCGAGCGCGGAGTTGACCTCCTCGGCCACCTCCGCGCCGAACGCCCGGCTCGCGGTCGGCGTCTCCAGGGCGACCTTGGTGCCGTTCTTGGTGACCAGGCGCACGGAGTAGGGCTCGGTGTGCTTGCCGCCGGCGGCGAAGGTGGAGTAGCCGCTCGCCATGCGGATCGCGCTGGGCGTGGCGCTGCCCGTGGACAGCGCGGGCACCTGGGCCCCGAAGCTGGAGGGCAGCAGCCCGGAGCGCTCGGCGGTGGAGCGCACCACGTCCAGTCCGGTGTCCATGCCGAGCTGCATGAACGGCGTGTTCACCGACAGTGCCAGCGCGCGGTGCAGGGAGATCCGCCCGTAGGACCTGCCGCCGTCGTTCTTGGCGGCCGCCTTCTTGCCGCTGCGGTCCCAGTACGGGCCCTCCGGCGTCGTCACGGGCACCGCGTCGTCGCCGTTGTAGAGCGTCTGGCCGGTGACCGTCTCGGTGGCGCCGTCGCGGGTCTTGTGGATGCCGTGCTCCAGGCCGGCCGCGTACACGAACGGCTGGAAGGCCGATCCGGCGGGGACGGTCCCGGCGTTGGACTCGTTGTAGCCCTGCGTACGGTGGTCGGGGCCGCCGTAGACGGCCAGTATGCGTCCGTCGGAGGCCACGGAGGAGGCGCCGAAGTGGGCGTCCTTGGCGTTCTTCGCGTCGTCCTTCAGGGCGTTCTTGCGGGCCTTGGTGACGGCGTCGGTGAGCTGGGTCTCGCGGTTCTTGTCGAACGTCGTGTAGATCTGGTAGCCGCCGAGGTCGTAGTCCTTGTCGGAGATGTTCCCGGCCTTCTTGGCGTACTGGGAGGCCAGCTCCACCAGGTAGTCGCTCTGCTCACCGGTGTCGTAGAGCGGGTTGGACTTGAGCGGCTCGGGGAACTTGGTGTACTTGGCGCGCTCGGCCTTCGACAGCTTGCCGATGTCGACCATCCGGTCCAGGGTCCAGGACCAGCGCTCGACGGCCCGGGCGCGGTTGGCCGGGGCGAGGGTGGGGTCGTAGAGGCCCGCGCCCTTGAGCAGGGAGGCGAGGAAGGCGGCCTCGCTGGCGTTGAGCTCGCTGACGTCCTTGCCGTAGTAGGCCTGGGCGGCGCGCTGGATGCCGTAGGTGCCGCGACCGAACCAGCTGGTGTTGAGGTAGCCCTCGAGGATGTCGTCCTTGCTCATCTGGTTGTCGAGCTTGAGGGCGATCATCGCCTCGGTGAACTTGCGGCTGACCGTCTGGTTCTGGTTCAGGTAGACGTTCTTGACGTACTGCTGGGTGATCGTCGAGCCGCCCTGGGTGTCGCCCTGGCCGATGGTGCGGAACAGGGCGCGGCTGAGGCCCTTGAAGGAGATGCCGGGGTCGCTGTAGAAGCTGGCGTTCTCGGCGGCGAGCACCGCCCAGCGGACGTCCTCGGGGATGTCCTTCAGCGGCATCGCCTGGCGCTGGACCCATCCGGTGCGGGCCATCGGCGTGCCGTCGGCCCAGAAGTACACGTTGTCCTGCTGGGTGGCGTACGAGTTGAGGTTGTCCGGTATGTCCGTGGCCGCGTAGGCCACGACCAGGAGCACGCTGCTCAGTCCTATGGACGCGAGGACGCCGCCGAGCCACTGCCGCCAGGAGGGTATCCAGCGCCGCCAGTCGGTGCGGCCGGGGCGCGGATACAGCGGGCGGAGCTTGCGGGCGTACGGCGTGACACGAGCCACATACGGCGTCAGAGCGGCGACGAGCGGAGCAAGCCGGGGGCCCAGAACGGCACACACGCGGGCAAAAAGGGAGAGACGGGGAGCTTTTCTTCTGTTCTTCGAAGAACGCGCTTTCCCGTCGGCGCCCTCCTCGGACGTGTCCGGAAGCGCCGGAATATCCGATACCCGCAGCTGCATGGTCTCGTCCGCCTTGAAAGAGGCAGGAACCTTCAACTGCATGGTGGCATCCGGCTCTTGGGGCTCCTCCCCCTGCCCCGCCTGGGTCACTACGCGTCTCCCTCCGCATTCCGTGTTGCTCGCGGGCAGACGTACAGACTTACGAGGGCCTGACATGGTTGCCGTTGACGCGGCCGCAATCCTCGAACCCTCTCGACCTCGGGGTTCAACACGGCGCTCTCAAATTACCAGCGCCCTTCGCAAATTCTCCACATAAGGAATCGACAGAAGTGAACAGAGGTCAAACTGCTGACGCCACCACCGAGCATAGGGCCTTAGTCTGACGGCATGCCTCGCTATGAGTACCGCTGCCGGACCTGCGGCGACACCTTCGAACTGAGCCGTCCCATGGCGCAGTCCGCCGACCCCGCCGACTGCCCCGCGGGCCACGACGACACAGTGAAGCTTCTCTCAACGGTCGCGGTGGGCGGCACGAAGTCCGCCCCCGCGCCCGGCGCGGGCGGCGGAGGCGGAGGGGGAGGCGGGGGCTGCTGCGGCGGCGGCTGCTGCGGCTGACCGCGCCGACGGCCCTCCGGCCGGCCGGGCGGAGTGGCCGGCCGGGCGGAGTGGCCGGCAGGCGGCCCTAGCCGAGCCGTGAGTTCTTCAGGAACTCCCGCAGGATGCGCTCGCCGGCCAGCACGCCCCGCTCGGGCAGGGCGGTGATCTCCGGGGCCGTCCAGGCGGCGTCGGCCAGCTCGCCGTGTCCCGGACGCCAGCCCCGGTCGGCGGCCAGCAGCAGGTCGGCGTCGAGCAGCGAGTCGCCCGCCGCCAGCGTCAGTTCGGCTCCGGTGCGGCGGGCCACCTCGCGCACGGCCGCGCTCTTGGTCAGCGGCCTGGGCACCGCGTAGATCTTGCGGCCCTGCAACGACACCGTCCAGCCGCGGTTCTCCGCCCAGACCGCGAGCTCCTTCACCCACTCCTCGGGCAGCAGCTCGCGCTCCACGACCAGGTAGGCGAAGAGGTCCTCGGCGATGCGCTGCTTGCGCAGCCAGAGCGGGTCGGCCGTCCTCGTCAGGTGGTCCTGCACCTCCGCGAGCGGCGCGCACTGAGCCTCCAGCCGCGCGAGCACCCCCGCGTGCCAGTCCTGGTCGGTCGCCCCGTCGACGAGGAGGTGACCGCCGTTGGCGCAGATCGCGTACGTCGACGGCGGGCCCGGCAGGTTGATGCGCTGGTACTGCTTGCGCGTGCGGGTGGTCGTCGGCACGAAGACGGCCTGGTCGCCGAGTTCGGTCAGCAGCTGGGCGGACGTCTCCGTCATGAACGACAGCGGCCTCGCCTCGTGCACCTCCACGCACAGCAGCCGCGGCGCCCGGGCGTCCGGCATGGTCAGCGCCAGGGCGGCCGCCGAGTAGATGAGCGTCCGGTCGAGGTCGCTCGCCACCAGAACCGGCATCAGACCGTCACCGCCGTGCCGTCGGCGCCGGTCGCGCCGCGGGTGTACTGCGGATGGATGAGCCCCACGCAGGTGTACGGCAGGTCGCCGACCTCCTCGACGGGCACTCCGCGCTGCTCCGCGAGCAGGCGCACGTGGTCCAGGTCGGCGCCCGCCCCGGCCCGCGCCAGGATCTTCCACGGCACCCGGCGCAGCAGCACCCGGGTGGTCTCGCCGACGCCCGGCTTGACCAGGTTCACGTCGTGGATGCCGTACTCCTCGCTGATCCGCTCGACCGCCGCCCAGCCCTCCCAGCTCGGGGTGCGGTCGCCGGCCAGCAGCTCCTTCACCGCGCCGTCGACGGCGTCGGCGACCTCCGGGAAGCGGGCGGCGATCGCGTCCAGGAAGGCCACCGAGACGTCCGTGCCGGCGAGCTCGCGATAGAACTTCGCGCCGTGGAAGTCGTCCGGCCCGACCAGGTCGGCCCGCAGCACGGTCCGCGAGACGAGCCCCGACACGGTCGAGTTGAGACAGGCGGACGGGATGAGGAAGTCGTCGCGGGTGCCATAGGTGCGCACGCACGAGCCGGGGTCGGCCAGCACCGCGATCTCCGGGTCGAAGCCGGCCGCGCCGCCGCGCTCCTCGAACTCCCGGATCGCCGCGGCCAGTTCCCGGGTGATCGCGCCCTTGCCGGTCCAGCCGTCCACGAAGACGACGTCCCGCGGGTCGTGGTGGGCGGCCAGCCAGCGCAGCGCGTTGGCGTCGATGCCCCGGCCGCGCACGATCGACACCGCGTAGTGCGGCAGGTCGAGGCCGTGCCGGAACTGCGCCCAGCGGCGCATCAGCACGCCGACGGGGGTGCCGGCCCGGGCCAGCGAGACCAGGACGGGCCGGGGCGACCGCTCCGCGATCACGCTGTCCGTGACGACGCCCACGGCCTGCGCGATCCGCGCCGCCGAGGTCTCCAGGGCGGCGTGGAACAGCTGCTGGTACTGCTCGCTGGGCTGGTACTCGACGGGCAGCGACTCGGCGTAGTGCGCGCCGCCGCTCTGGATGGCCTCCTCCCGCTCCTCGGTCGGCGCCTCCAGCGTCACGTCCGAGAGGTCCTGGAGCAGCCAGCCGACCTCCTCGGGCGCGTACGAGGAGAAGTCGGGGCCGCGGAGGGGCTCGGGCAGCATGGCGGGTCTCTCTTCAGACAGGGCGGCTACGTACAGCGGCTCGGGGACGTACGAGGGGACGACCACGAGGACCACGTGCGGCGTGTGCGCGGCGAGCTGGGACAGGAGGCCGTCCGGGGCGTGCAGCTCCCGGGTGTCGGCCACGGAGTCCACGACGGCGACGACGGCGTCGAAGCCTGTGCCCGCGACGTTATAGGCATAGCGCTCGCCGGGGCCGTCGGCCGGGTCGTCGTGGGCCGGGAACACGATGCGGCTGCGTATCGCGTAGCCCGGGTCGTCGACCGCGAGGACGGGCGAGCGGGTGGTGGTCGAGTAGCGGACCTCGGCGGCGACGCGCCGCTCCAGCTCGCAGGCCAGCCGGAGGGGCGCGTACATCAGCTCTTCGAAGCCCAGGACGAGGACGCGCCGGGCGTCCTCGGGTATCGCCTCGCCGAGGCGGGCCGTCATGGCGGGGAGGGCGGCCTCCAGCCGGGCCCGGTGGCCGGGCGTGAAGCCGTGCCGGCCGCCGTCGGGAAGGCCGCGGGGCCAGGGCAGGTCGACGCGGGTGATGCGGCCGGGCAGCGTCCGCCGGGTGCGGTCGCCTTCCGGGTGCGGGTCCGCCGTGGCCGGTCCGGCCCCGCGGCGGTGCCGCACGTCGTCGTCGGAGCCCCGCGCCCCCGAGGGGCCGGACCCGAGGCCGGCTTCGGCGCCCTGTTCGCCCGCGGACGCGCGGTCACCGCTCGCGGCGTCCTCGGCCTCGTACCGGGCGACCAGCTCCTGGCCCTTCTCCAGCACTCCGTCGGGGAGCCGCACCGTGCCGGAGGCGGTGGCGATCAGATCCACCCGGGCACCGATCTCACGGGCGAACTCCGCCAGCCGGCCCGCGTCGGCCGCCGAGCGCATGTCGACGAGGGCGACGACGACGTAGCGCCGGCGCGGATACCGCTCGTGCAGGACCCGGATCGTGTTCAGGACCGTGTTGCCGGTGGAGAACTCGTCGTCGACCAGGACCAGCGGACCGTCCCCGACCAGCAGCGACGGGTCCTCCGGGAGCAGCAGGTGGGAGGTGGCGTGGGAGTGGGACTCCTCGAAGCCGCCCGCGGTGACGACGCCCGCCACGGGGCGGCGGGTGGAGTGCAGGTAGGGAGCCGCGCCGAGGCCGTCGGCGACACAGTGGCCGAGGCCGGTGGCCGTCTCCGCGTAGCCCAGGACGACGGCCCGGGCGGCCTCCTGGGCGCCGAGGAGCTCGCGCACCCGGCGGCCCAGCGCGAAGCCGTGCCCGTGCACGACGGACGGGGACTGCGGGATGTGCTTGCCCAGCACGTGGGAGACCAGCAGATGGGCCCGCTTGGGGTTGCGGCGCAGCGCCAGCCCCAGCAGGTCCGTCAGCGTGTCGTCGCCGACGAGCTCGACGCCGAGCCGGTCCGCGACCCAGGTCCCGGACCAGACCGCGTCGTGCCCGTTGTTCACTGCGTTGTTCATGCGTCCCTTGTGGATGAGGTGGGTGTTCAGCCGGGTATGGCGGCGGCGAGCAGGTCGACGAAGCTGACGTCCTCGTGCGCGACGCCGAAGACCTCCGCGCGGAGCATGGTGCGCTCGGCCCAGGCGCGGTGCGGTTTCACCTCGTTCATCTTGTTCGTGTACTGCGACCGCAGTACACCCCCACCGCCGCGTTCCGGCCGCAGGATGTCCGCCGCGTCGCTGTACTCCTCGTGGCTGACCACGGACAGCGCGTGCACGGCCGGCACGTGCGAGGGATGGATGCAGGTCTTGCCGAGCAGACCGTTGGCGTGGTCGAGGGAGATCTCGCGCAGCAGCCCGTCCATCGCGTGCTCGATCAGTCTCTCGCGCAGCTCCACGGCCTGCCCCTCCAGGAAGGGGCTGTGCCGCAGCATCGGCTTGAACATGCGCTCGGGCACCCGGAAGTACTCCCAGACCGGCCCGGTCACCGTGAACCCGGTCCCGTCGGCCCGGCCCAGCATGTTCACGACGTCGGCGATCACCGAGGCGACGATCTGGACGTCGTAGGCGGTCATGTCGGGCGCTCTGCGCAGCCCGTACGAGGAGCAGAAGTCGGTCACGCCCAGGCGCAGCGCGAGGACCCGGCTGCGGTACTTCTCGACGGCGCGGGCGATGCCCTCCAGGGCGTCGACCCGCGACTCGCGGTACATCAGCTCGGGCGTCTCCAGCACGGGCATGCCGAACAGCCGGCGGCCGCTCGCCGCCTCGGCGCCCGACAGGGCCTCCAGGAAGGGGATGCCCCGCTCCTCGGTGAACTTGGGGAACACGAACCCGCTGAGCAGCTCGGCGGTGGCTCCCAGGCGTCGGACCAGGTCCGGGATCTGCTCGGGGGTGCGCACCCGGATGAACAGCAGCGGCAGCTCCACGGGCCGGGCCGCGAGGTCGGCGAACTGCCGGACGAGGTTCTCCTCGCCGGCCGCCACGTCCTCGTCGCCGATGGAGTCCTCCAGGCACAGCACCATCGACACGACGCCGCGCTCGGTCTGCTTGACGATGTCGTCCGCCAGCCGGGGCCGCGTGGCCGGGCTGTAGAGCGTGGCGCCCAGGGCCGCGGAGAGCAGCTTGGCCGGGGAGCCGGCGCCGAAGACGCACGGCTCCCGGTAGAAGAGGCGATGCCGCACCTCAGGGGCGAGGTGCCCGAAATGACGCATAAATCTCCCCCGTGATGCAAGGTAAGGCGATGGATTCGGCAAGAGGTGGCCGGTAATAGTACGTAGGGATTCATGTCCGGAGTTCCCACCGGCCATGAATTTCGGGTAACTCCAACACGCACAGTCGCGCACAGACCCGCACAGTCGGGTGCGGGGCACCCGGGTACCCCGCATTGTCGTGAGCAGGCCCGAGAAGGCAGGATGACCGCATGACGCACGCGATGCTGAAGGGGTCGAACGTCCCGCTGAAAGCCACCACGGTGCGCGCCGTGCTGCGCTGGACCCCCGGGCAGGGGGTCCCGGACGTCGACGTCTCGGCGCTGCTCCTCGGTCTCGACGGTCGTGTGCGCTCCGACGAGGACTTCGTCTTCTACAACCAGCCCCGGCATCCTTCGGGGAAGGTGTGGCGGCTCGGCAAGAAGCGCGTCGCCGAGGGCCTCACCGACACCATCCAGACGGATCTCTCCGGTGTCGAGTCGGGTGTCGGCCAGATCCTGCTGGTCGCTTCGGCGGACGGCGTCGCTTTCGACCGCGTACGTTCCCTCAGCATCCTGCTGTACGACGCGGCGGCCGACGGGGAGCCCATGGCCACCTTCGACATCCGCCCCGAGACGGGCCAGGAGACCGCTCTGATCTGCGGCGAGCTGTACCGGCGCGGCGAGGGCTGGAAGTTCCGCGCCCTGGGCGAGGGCTACTCCAACGGCCTCAAGGGCCTGGCCACCGACTTCGGCATCTCGGTGGACGAGTCGGAGGAGGCCGCCGCGGACCCGGCGCCGGCCCAGGCGCAGCAGAGCCCGCAGACGCCGGGCCCTTCCCAGCCGCTGCCGCCGGAGCAGCCCGCGTCGGCCGCCCCCCAGCACCAGCCGTCCTACGGCTACCCGGCGAGCCTGCCGACGTACGGCTACGGGTACCCGGACGGCGCCTTCCGCCTGCCGCCGCAGGGGCCGCAGTTCATCGGACGGTGAGGCGCGGGCAGGCCGGTGCGGGCGGCCGGGTGAGCGCCCTGCGGCGCTACTTCTCGGCCTTCGCCTTGTAGCCCCGCCCCCACTGCAGCCCCCACCCGTAGAGCCGGTCCAGCTCGGCCTGGAAGCCGTAGACGAAGCGCACCTCGCGCCGCACGATCAGCTCCCCCTTGACGTTCTCGATCATCACCACCGCGCACGAGCGGGCCTGTGGATGCCGCTCGTCGAGGCCTATCTCGATCCGCGGCCCGTTGCTCGGGTACAGCGTGACGATCGCGTGCGTGCGGTCGAAGGCCGGCGTCTGGTCGTAGATGTAGACGAAGACGAGGAGCCGCTTGATCTGCTCGCGGTGGTCGAGGTTGACGTACATCGTCTCGCCGGACGCCGACCCGAACCGGTCGTCCCCGCTCAGCTTCACGAACGGCGGCGCGTTCACGTCGCCCAGCAGCCCGCCCAGCGGCTGGACGACGCCCTTCGTCCCGTCGGCCAGCTCGTACAGGCAGCCGAGGTCGAGGTCGACGTTGACCATGCTCTGGCTGTGCCCGATGACCTCGGGGGGCCGCAGCGCCTTGAAGGGATGGCGCAGCAGGCTCTCCCGCTGCAGCCCGCCGATGTCGGACGTGCGCATCCGCCAGGCCAGGTTCACCCGCAGGTTGCCGGTCGCGGCACCCTGTTTGGTGAGGGACACCGTGTGATGCCGTTTGGTCAGCTCGATCGCGTTGGTGGCCGCGCTGCCCGAGTCGAAGTCGGCCGCCCTGCTGCCCAGGATTCCGTCGAAGAAGCCCATTCCCGCCCCCACCTCCACGTCCACGGCGTTCGCCGGGACAGACCGGCGGGGCGGCCGGGTCCAGGACAGTGTCCTCACCGGCCGCCCCGTTCAGAGCGTTCCGCACTCAGCGAGTGGTCACACCCCGGACGAGACCTCAGTCTTCTCGTCCGTGCCCTGCGCTTTTCCCTCTGCCGCTGCCAGCGCCTTGTTGCGGCGCACGGAGGACCAGAAGGACCAGGCGATCAGGACGACGCCGACGAGGCCGGTGATGACCTCGTTGATCTGGTACTGGATGGTGACCATGAGGATGACGGCGAGGGCACCGATCGCGTAGTGGGCGCCGTGCTCCAGGTAGACGTAGTCGTCGAGGGTGCCCTGGCGGACGAGGTACACGGTGAGCGACCGGACGTACATGGCGCCGACGCCGAGGCCGAGGGCCATCAGGACGATGTCGTTGGTGATGGCGAAGGCGCCGATCACGCCGTCGAAGGAGAAGGACGCGTCGAGGACCTCGAGGTAGAGGAACATGAAGAACGCGGCCTGGCCGGCGAGGACGACCGGCGAACGCTTCTTCCCGGTGCGCGCGGCCTCTTCCTCCTCCTCGTGCTCCCGCTCCTCCTCTTCCTCGAGCTTGTCCTCGAAGTAGCCGGAGAGCCCGCCGACGACCATGTAGGTGATCAGGCCGGCGATGCCGGAGATCAGGACCGTCTGCGCCTTGTCGACGTGCGCCCCGCCGTGCTGGTGGGCGTGGGTGGCGAAGGTGAAGGACGTGATCAGCAGGACGATCAGCGCGATGCAGACCGACAGCATGTCGACCTTGCCCAGCTTGGCGAGCGGGCGCTCGATCCAGCGGAGCCACTGGATGTCCCGGTCCTCGAAGATGAAGTCCAGGAAGATCATCAGCAGGAACATGCCACCGAAGGCGGCGATCGACGGGTGCGCGTCGGTGACGAGCTGCTGGTACTTGTCCTTGTCGTTGAGCGCCAGGTCCACCGCGTCGATCGGACCGATCTTGGCGCTGATGGCGACGATGACGACGGGAAAGATCAGCCGCATGCCGAAGACGGCGATCAGCACGCCCACCGTGAGGAAGATCTTCTGCCAGAAGGCGCTCATCTTCTTCAGGATTCCGGCGTTGACCACCGCGTTGTCGAAGGACAGCGAGATTTCGAGGACGCAGAGGATCGCCACGATGCCGAGAGCCTCCCACCCCCCGTAGAAGCCCGCCGCCACGAGGCCGAGCGCGGTGATCGCGAACGACCAGCCGAAGGTTTTCAGAAGCACTGGCTACCCAATCGTGTATTGGGGGTCCTCCCGGACGGTGTCCGGGGGGAGGGCCTCCCCGCGCCGTACTCGGCTTTACGAAACGTTGACTTTCAGCTGCTGAGTCTAAGGGTCGGCCGTTACGTGCGGTACAGGCGGTCCCGTACCGGCCGGTAGCCGGGCTGCCGAGGAGGCCGGGGGCCGCTAGGAGACGTTCACCCCGAAGTCCAGGGCGATGCCCCGCAGTCCGGACGCGTACCCCTGTCCCACGGCCCTGAACTTCCACTCGCCCTGGTACCGGTAGAGCTCGCCGAAGATCATGGCGGTCTCCGTGCTCGCGTCCTCGCTGAGGTCGTAGCGGGCGAGTTCCTGGCCGTCGGCCTGGTTGACGACGCGGATGAAGGCGTTGGCGACCTGCCCGAAGGTCTGGCCCCGCTCGTCGGCCATGTGGATGGAGACCGGGAAGACGATCTTGTCGCAGTGCGGCGGCACCTTGGGAAGGTTGACCAGGAGCGACTCGTCGTCGCCCTCGCCCTCACCGGTGAGGTTGTCGCCGGTGTGCTCGACCGAGCCGTCCGGACTCGTGAGCTGGTTGTAGAAGACGAACCACTCGTCCCCCATCACCCGCCCGTTGGTGCACAGCAGGGCGCTGGCGTCCAGGTCGAAGGGGGCTCCGGTGGTGGAGCGCGCGTCCCAGCCGAGTCCGACCATCACCTGAGTGAGGTTCGGCGCGGCCTTGGACAGGGAGACGTTGCCTCCCTTGGCGAGCGTGACGCCCATGTTGCTGGTCCTCCCCTAGGTGGTGCTCGGTGCTGCCTCTTGGTTGTCCTGCGCGTCCGGCGCCGACCGTAAACGGTGCGGCGCCGGACGGAGGGGACGTTCGGGTGGCTGGGGCCCTGCGGCTCAGACGTTGACGCCGAAGTCCTGCGCGATGCCGCGCAGGCCCGACGCGTAGCCCTGGCCGATGGCACGGAACTTCCACTCCGCGCCGTGCCGGTAGAGCTCGCCGAAGACCATGGCGGTCTCGGTCGACGCGTCCTCGCTCAGGTCGTAGCGGGCGATCTCGGTGCCGCCGGCCTGGTTCACGACGCGGATGAACGCGTTGCGCACCTGACCGAAGGACTGCTGGCGGTTCTCGGCGTCGTAGATCGAGACCGGGAAGACGATCTTCTCGACGTCGGCCGGGACCGCGGCGAGGTTCACCTTGATCGCCTCGTCGTCGCCCTCGCCCTCACCGGTGGTGTTGTCGCCGGTGTGCTCGACCGAGCCGTCGGGGCTCTTGAGGTTGTTGAAGAAGACGAAGTTGGCATCGCTGCCGACCTTGCCCGAGTTGTTCAGCAGCAGCGCGCTGGCGTCCAGGTCGAAGTCGGTGCCGGTCGTGGTGCGCACGTCCCACCCCAGACCGACGATGACCGCGGTCAGGCCCGGGGCCTCCTTGGTCAGCGAAACGTTGCCGCCCTTGCTGAGGCTGACTCCCACGAGTCCTCCATTGGTGTCCTGGGGCGGGAGCCCCGTCATGCGTTGGATATCGGATCAACGAGTCGATCCTAGTGACGGGTTCCCGCAGGACGCAGGCCCCGCACCCGAAGAATCACAGGGTGTCGGGATCCGGGCGCCGGGATCCGGCAGTCCGAGAGCCCCGGGCCGGCGCGATCAGAGGGTGTCGAGCGCCTTGACGTACGCGCCGAGGTCACGGGCGTCCGGCAGCGCGTTGACGACCGTCCAGCGCACGACGCCCTCCTTGTCGATGACGAAGGTGCCGCGCACCGCGCAGCCCTTGTCCTCGGCGAAGACGCCGTAGGCGCGGGAGACCTCGCCGTGCGGCCAGAAGTCGCTGAGCAGCGGGTACTCCAGCCCCTCCTGCTCGGCGAAGACGCGCAGGGTGTGGATGGAGTCGTTGGAGACGGCGAGCACCTCGGTCTCGCGGTCGGCGAACTTCGGGAGGTTGTCGCGCACCTCGCACAGCTCGCCCGTGCACACGCCGGTGAAGGCGAAGGGGTAGAAGAGCAGGATCACGTTCTTGCTGCCCCGGAAATCGGAGAGCTTCACGTCCCGGCCGTGGTTGTCCTTGAGCTCGAAGTCGGGGGCCTTGTCGCCGACCTGGATCGCCATCGCCTGGATGTCCCTTCGTGGGCTGTCTGGGTGAGACCAGCCTACGCAGCGATCACCGGGAGCGACGGACGGGCCGGGTCGCAGAGACCCGGCCCGTCCGGAATCGATCACTTCTGGGACGTCACTCCTCGGACGTCACTTCCTGGACTTGGCGGCCTTGGGCGTCACCAGCCGGCTGCCGCTCCAGTCCTTGCCCACGCTGACGCTCTTGCTGGCCGACAGACCCGCAGTCGTCGCGGCTTCGGAGATGTCGCTCGGCTCCACGTATCCCGTACGGCCGGTCTTCGGCGTCAGGAGGAGGATCGACCCGCCTTCTTCGATGTACGTGGTGGCGTCCACCAGCGCATCCGTCAGGTCTCCGTCATCGTCGCGGAACCAGAGCACTACGGCGTCGGCGACGTCGTCGTAGTCCTCGTCCACCAGATCGCTGCCGATGACTTCCTCGATGGACTCGCGGAGCTCCTGGTCGACGTCGTCGTCGTAGCCGATCTCCTGGACCACCTGCTCGGGCTGGAAACCCAGCCTGACGGCAGGGCTGGTCCGCTCCTCCGCGTGGTCCGCGGTCGCGCTCACGGGTTGCCTCCTGATCATGGTTTGGGAATATCTCAGCCACGCGCGTGCGCGAAGCATTGGCCGTAGTCCACACGGGCGGGACGGATCGCGCAAGTACCCGGCGGTTCGGACCGCCGAAACGGTGACGATCCTGGCCGTGTCGACGCAACTCCAGGCACTCGATGCGGACGCATGGTGACGCACACCACACCTATCTGCCCTGTTTGCGTATTTGAGAACCATCCAAGGGTACGAGATTCGAACGGGTGCCGGTTACCTAGGGGTAGAGATGACGTTTACGGCCCCTAGGTACACGATGGGGGCGGTGCAGCTACTGGAGAAGCAGCTCGGTACCGGTGAGATCCCCAGCGAGAGAAAATGCCCCACACAGCCCTCTGACAGGTAAGGAACAGCGTGGCTTCCGGATCCGATCGCAACCCGATCATCATTGGCGGCCTTCCGAGTCAGGTTCCTGACTTCGATCCCGAGGAAACCCAGGAGTGGCTCGACTCCCTCGACGCCGCGATCGACGAGCGCGGCCGGGAGCGGGCCCGCTATCTGATGCTGCGCCTGATCGAGCGGGCCCGCGAGAAGCGCGTGGCCGTGCCCGAGATGCGCAGCACGGACTACGTCAACACCATCCCCACCAGGGCCGAGCCGTTCTTCCCGGGCAACGAGGAGATCGAGCGCAAGATCCTCAACGCGACCCGCTGGAACGCGGCCGTGATGGTGTCCAGGGCCCAGCGCCCGGGCATCGGCGTGGGCGGTCACATCGCCACCTTCGCCTCCTCCGCGTCCCTCTACGACGTCGGCTTCAACCACTTCTTCCGCGGCAAGGACGAGGGCGACGGCGGCGACCAGGTCTTCTTCCAGGGGCACGCCTCGCCGGGCATCTACGCGCGCGCGTTCCTGCTCGACCGGCTCAGCGAGGACAACCTCGACGCGTTCCGCCAGGAGAAGTCGAAGGCGCCGCACGGGCTGTCCTCGTACCCCCATCCGCGGCTGATGCCGGACTTCTGGGAGTTCCCGACGGTATCGATGGGCCTCGGCCCGATCGGCGCGATCTACCAGGCGCGGATGAACCGCTACATGCACGCGCGCGGGATCGCCGACACGTCGAAGTCGCATGTGTGGGCGTTCCTCGGCGACGGCGAGATGGACGAGCCGGAGTCGCTCGGCCAGCTGACCATCGCCGCCCGCGAGGGCCTGGACAACCTGACCTTCGTCGTCAACTGCAACCTGCAGCGGCTCGACGGCCCGGTGCGCGGCAACGGCAAGGTGATCCAGGAGCTGGAGTCGGTCTTCCGCGGCGCCGGCTGGAACGTGATCAAGCTGATCTGGGACCGGTCCTGGGACCCGCTGCTCGCGCAGGACCGCGACGGCATCCTGGTCAACCGGATGAACACCACACCCGACGGCCAGTTCCAGACCTACGCCACCGAGTCCGGCTCCTACATCCGCGACCACTTCTTCGGCGACGACCAGCGGCTGCGCGCGATGGTCGAGGGCATGACCGACGACCAGATCCTGCACCTGGGCCGCGGCGGTCACGACCACAAGAAGATCTACGCGGCCTTCAAGGCGGCCGTGGAGCACACCGGCCAGCCGACGGTCATCCTCGCCAAGACGGTCAAGGGCTGGACGCTGGGCCCGAACTTCGAGGGCCGCAACGCCACGCACCAGATGAAGAAGCTGACGGTCGCCGACCTCAAGGGCTTCCGCGACCGGCTGCACCTGCCGATCTCCGACAAGGAGCTGGACGGCGGCCTCCCGCCGTACTTCCACCCCGGCCGGAACTCGGAAGAGATCCAGTACATGCACGACCGGCGCAAGGGCCTCGGCGGTTATGTGCCGACCCGTGTCGTGCGCTCGAAGCCGCTCGCACTGCCGGACGACAAGACGTACGCAACCGTGAAGAAGGGTTCGGGTCAGCAGTCGATCGCCACGACCATGGCGTTCGTACGACTACTCAAGGACCTCATGCGGGACAAGGAGCTCGGCAGGCGGTTCGTGCTGATCGCGCCGGACGAGTACCGCACCTTCGGCATGGACTCCTTCTTCCCGAGTGCGAAGATCTACAACCCGCTCGGCCAGCAGTACGAGTCGGTCGATCGTGAGCTGCTGCTCGCGTACAAGGAGTCGCCGACGGGCCAGATGCTGCACGACGGCATCTCGGAAGCCGGCTGCACGGCGTCCCTGATCGCGGCCGGCTCGGCGTACGCCACGCACGGCGAGCCGCTGATCCCGGTCTACGTCTTCTACTCGATGTTCGGTTTCCAGCGCACCGGTGACCAGTTCTGGCAGATGGCGGACCAGCTGGCGCGCGGTTTCGTCCTGGGCGCGACCGCCGGCCGTACGACGCTGACCGGTGAGGGCCTCCAGCACGCGGACGGCCACTCGCAGCTGCTCGCCTCGACGAACCCGGGCTGCGTCGCCTACGACCCGGCGTACGGCTTCGAGATCGCGCACATCGTGCAGGACGGGCTCCGCAGGATGTACGGCAGCTCCCCCGAGCACCCGCACGGCGAGGACGTCTTCTACTACCTCACCGTCTACAACGAGCCCATCCAGCACCCGGCCGAGCCGGCGAACGTGGACGCCGAGGGCATCGTCAAGGGCATCCACCGCTTCAGCGAGGGCACGGCGGGATCGATCCCGGCGCAGATCCTCGCCTCGGGCGTGGCCGTCCCGTGGGCGGTCGAGGCGCAGAGGATCCTCGCCGAGGAGTGGGACGTCCGGGCGGACGTCTGGTCGGCCACCTCCTGGAACGAGCTGCGGCGCGAGGCCGTCGAGGTCGAGCGGCACAACCTGCTGCACCCGGAGGAGGAGCAGCGGGTGCCGTACGTGACGCGCAAGCTGGCCGGGGCCCAGGGGCCGTTCGTGGCCGTCTCGGACTGGATGCGGTCGGTGCCGGACCAGATCGCCCGCTGGGTGCCGGGCACGTACCAGTCGCTGGGGGCGGACGGCTTCGGCTTCGCCGACACCCGCGGCGCGGCTCGCCGGTTCTTCCACATCGACGCCCAGTCGGTGGTCGTCGGCGTGCTCACCGAGCTGGCCAAGGAGGGCAAGATCGACCGGTCGCTGCTGAAGCAGGCCATCGACCGCTACCAGCTGCTGGACGCGTCGGCGGCGGACCCGGGGGCCGCCGGGGGCGACGCGTAGCGGTGACCCGCGAGCAAGGGGCGGTGGGGCTTCCGGCTCCCCCCGCCCCTTACTCGTTCTTTACTATGCGGACATGCAACGACGAACGGCGCAGGACCGGCAGGACCGGTGGGAGCAGTGGACCCAGCGGCCGTTGCTGGCCCTCACCGTGGTGTTCGCCCTCGCCTACGCGGTGCCGATCGTGGACACCTCCGCCGGACGGCCGCTGACGGTCGCCTGCACCTCGGTGGAGTGGGCGGTGTGGGGGACGTTCGCCGCGGACTACGTGGTCCGGCTGGCGCTGACGCCCGAGCGGCGCCGGTTCGTGCGCACGCACTGGCTGGACCTCTGCGCGGTGGTGCTGCCCCTGCTGCAGCCGCTGCGGCTGCTGCGGCTCGTCGCGACGCTGATGCTGGTGGGGCGGCGGGCCCGGATGGCCTCGCAGATCCGGATGACCACCTACGTCGTGGGGGCGGTCGTCGGGCTGCTGATGTTCGGCTCGCTCGCCGTGCTGTCGGTCGAGCGGGACTCGCCGGAGGGGAACATCCGCACACTGGGTGACGCCCTGTGGTGGTCGTTCACGACGATGACGACCGTGGGATACGGGGACCACTCGCCGACCACCGGGCTGGGGCGGATCATCGCCGTCGGGCTGATGCTCTCCGGGATCGCGCTGCTCGGCGTGGTGACCGCGAACATCGCGGCGTGGTTCATCGAGCGGTTCGAGAAGGACGACGTCGAGGAACGCGCCCAGACGGAGGCGATCCTGGCGCTGACGGAGGAGGTGCGGGCGCTGCGGCGGGAGGTCGCGGCGCTGCAGGGCGGCGTCCGCGAGACCTCGCCGCCGACCATCGGCCGGCCGTCCGGGTAGCCCCTGGCCGTGCCCGTCAGAGCAGGCCGTTGCCCGTTCCCGTCGCACCCGCCAGCCAGATGATCGCGAGCAGGGTGTCGATCGCGCCGAGGGCGACGGCGACCAGGGCCGGCACCGGGCGGGAGCCCGCCCAGCTACGGCCCATGGCCAGCCAGCCGCAGACGATCGCCGCGGGGCCGAGGATGATCCCCAGCGCGAAGAATCCGGCGACCGCGCAGACGAGGCCGATGATGCCGAGCGTCGCGCGATCCGGCCCGGACTGTGACCCCATGCGGCCACTCGAACGGGGGTACCTGCGGGCGCCGTTTCCGAAGTCGGCCATCGTCAACTCCCTGGATTCCGGGGCTGTTCGATGGTCGGGTACCCGCGACACACGGACTATGCCCCGCAGTTGCCGGGCAGTCGGCGCGCTGTCCCCCTCCGGCAGCGCGCCGCAGCCCTGGCCGCCCTGCCATCCGGAGGGCTTGACTAACTGTGACCTGCGGCGTGCGCCGGATGCGAGGAACCTTTAGCGTTGTCACCCTGATGGGGGAAATTCCTTGAAGTCCCGTCAGGATCCGACCCGCCGGCGGGAGCGCCTCAGATATGGGCCGCCCCGGCTCCCGCGTCCGCGTTCTCCCCGCGCCTGGTGAACAGCGCGACGACGACGGCGACGACCGCGACGCCGGACGCCACCAGGGACGCCAGGCTCATGCCGGAGATGAACGTGTCGTGGGCGACGCCGGCGATCTTCGCGGCGAGCGCCTCGGGGGTGCCCTTGGGTACCGGGGCCGCGCCGACCTGCACCGCCTCCGAGGCCTGGTCCAGCTGGGCGGGGGTGAGCGGGGGCAGGCCCGCGTCCTTCCAGTTGGCCGGCAGGTCGCTGTCGACCTTGGAGGCCATCACGGCGCCCAGCACGGCCGTGCCGAGGCTGCCGCCGATCTGCATGGCCGCCTGCTGGAGACCGCCCGCCACACCCGACAGCTCCATGGGCGCGTTGCCGACGATGACCTCGGTCGCGCCGACCATGACCGGCGCGAGGCCGAGACCCAGCAGGGCGAACCAGACCGACATGACACCGCTGCCGGTGTCCGTCTCCAGCGTGGACATGCCGTACATGGCGATCGCGGTGGCCGCCATGCCGCCGGCCAGCGGGATGCGGGGGCCGAGCTTGGTGATCAGCGCGCCCGCGAGCGGGGAGCCGACGATCATCATGCCGGTGAGCGGGAGCAGGTGCAGGCCCGCGTCGATGGGGCTCATGCCGTGCACGTTCTGGAGGTAGAACGTCACGAAGAACAGGCCGCCCAGGAAGGCGACGGCCATCAGGACCATGAGGATCACGCCCGCCGACAGCGGGACCGAGCGGAACAGCCCCAGCGGGATCAGCGGCTCCCGCACCTTCGTCTCCCAGTAGGCGAAGGCGGCGAAGAGCACCGCGGAGCCGAGCACGAACGCCCAGGTCGCTCCGTCGCCCCAGCCCCAGGCCGGCGCCTTGATGAGGGCCCAGACCAGGCAGAACATCGCGCCGGAGAGGAGCGCGATGCCGAGGAGGTCGAAGGAGCGCGGGGCGTTCTCGGCGCGGTGGTCGAGCAGGATCAGCACGCCCAGGACCAGGGCGAGGGCGCCGACCGGCACGTTGATGAAGAACACGGACTGCCAGTTGACGTGTTCGACGAGGACGCCGCCGAGGATCGGGCCGCCCGCGGTGGACGCGCCGATGACCATGCCCCACAGGCCGATGGCCATGTTGAGCTTCTCGGCCGGGAAGGTCGCGCGCAGCAGACCGAGCGCGGCCGGCATCAGCAGGGCGCCGAACAGGCCCTGGAAGACACGGAAGACGACGACGAGCGCGATGCTGTCGGACAGGCCGATCGCGCCGGAGGCGGCGGCGAAGCCGACCACGCCTATGAGGAACGTCTGGCGGTGGCCGAAGCGGTCGCCGAGCTTGCCCGCGGTGATCAGGGACACCGCGAGGGCCAGGAAGTAGGCGTTGGTGATCCACTGGACCTGGGCGAAGGTGGCGCCCAGGTCGCTGGCGATGGCCGGGTTGGCGATGGCCACGATGGTGCCGTCGAGGGCCACCATCATGACGCCGACGGCGACGGTGAGCAGGGTGAACCACGGGTGGCCGCGCAGCCCTGCGGCGGACGGTTCCTCCGACGGATCTGCCGGCGTCCTGTCCCCCGGCCCCGTCGAGTCGATGGCGGTCTGACTAGTCATGCTTCGAGGCTAGTGACAGCCACTGACAATTGACAAACGAGTTCACAAGTCGGTAACTGACACGTATGCACACACTGCGCGAACGCAAGAAACAGCGCACCCGGGACGCGCTGCTGCGAGCCGCCGTGGAGCTGTTCACGTCCCGGGGATACGACGGGACGACCGTCGACGAGATCGCCGAGGCCGTCGACGTCTCCCCGCGCACCTTCTTCCGCTACTTCGCCGGCAAGGACGAGGCCGCCCTCGGCCTGGTGGAGATGACGGTGGCCCGGTTCGCCGAGGCGGTCCGCGCCCGCCCGCCGCACGAGGCGCCGCTGCACGCGCTGCGCCGGGCGGTCGTCGACGACTGGCACTCGATCAACGAGGTCGTCGAGTCCGTCGTCCCGGTGGAGCTGTATCTGCGCATGTACCGGGTGATCGAGGAGACGCCGGTGCTGCTCGCCGCGCATCTGAGGCGCTCGGCGGAGGTCGAGGAGAGCATGGCGCGGGTGATCGCCGAGCGCGAGGGGCTCGACGTGGACGCCGATCCGCGGCCGCGTCTGGCGGTGGCCCTGTTCGGCGGCGCGATGCGGGCGGCCGAGCGACAGTGGTCCACCGGCGAGGACCTCGATCCGGAGGGGATCCGGCTGCTGACGGCCCGGTATCTCGACGCGCTGGGACCGGCTCTGCTGGGCGACTGGCGCGAGCCCGGAGCGGGGCACGGGGCCTGAGACCCCGTACAGGCCTGAAGGGGATCATGACCACTCACGCGCCGGTTGAAACGTGATCCCCGTCACTTGGGTCACCCGAGACCCTCTCGTTCTCCTAGTGTGTCCTTACAGTGACTTCCTTCGACACCTCCCCGCAGCTCACCGTCTGGCGTGCCCTGGCCGCCCTGACCGTGGTGTTCGTGATGCTGACGACCACCGGCTGGACCGCCCTGCACCAGCACCGGGGCGCCACCGCCCTCCAGAACTCGCGCACGGCGTGGGAACACGGCCGGATCGACGGCCGGCGGCTGCCGGACCCCGGCTCCGCCCCCGCCCGGCTCGCCCGCTTCTTCGCCGCGCTGACCGCGCCGCAGCGCACCGCGCTCGCGCACGACTACGCGCTCGCGGTGGGCAACATGAACGGCGCCCCCGTCGAGCTGCGCTACCGCGCCAACCGCGTCGCCCTGCACCAGCAGATCCGTCTGGAGCGCAGACGGATGCACGACAGCCGGCTCACCCCGGCCGGGCAGCGGCTGGCCGACCGGCGGATGCACCGCTACGAGGCGATGAGCGCCGCCGGCCGGCAGATCCTCGCCTTCGACCCGGAGGGCTCCGGCCGGGCCGCCGAGGTGTTCGGCCGGCTCGACGACGCCGAGCGGATCTCCGTGGTCGTCCCCGGCGTCGACACCGCCCTGCTCACCTTCCAGCGCACCAACCGCAAGTTCTCGGCGCCCGTCGGCATGGCCCAGGCCCTCTACACGGCCGAACACGAGGCGAGCCCTTCGACGCGCACGGCCGTGATCGCCTGGGCCGACTACACCTCGCCCGACGGCCTGGGCATCGACTCGGCCACCGCGATGCGCGCCAGGAACGGCGCCGTCCGGCTGAACGCCCTGCTCGGCGCCCTGCCGGGCCGCGCGCCGGTGTCGATGTTCTGCCACAGCTACGGTTCCGTGGTGTGCGGGGTCGCCGCGCGCTCCATGCCGCGCCGGGTGACCGACATCGCGGTGGCCGGCAGCCCCGGGATGCGCGTGGAAAAGGCGGCCCAGCTGGGTACCGGCGCCCGCGTGTGGGCGATGCGGGACGCCGACGACTGGATCCAGGACGTGCCGCACCTGGAGGTCGGCGGTCTCGGGCACGGCGAGGACCCGATGGCGCGCGGGTTCGGCGCGCGCGTGCTGTCGGCGCGGGAGGCCCAGGGCCACGGAGGCTACTTCGAACCGGGCACGGACAGCCTGCGCAACTTCGCCCGGATCGGCACCGGCGCGTTCCGTTCGGTGGAGTGCGCCCACGATGATGACGCCTGCACGGCGGGTTTGTCCGACACGACAGAGGCTGGACGCGCGTAGAGACGCAGGAATTGCGGGTGCGCGCGGGGAGGGGACGAAGAATGGGTGTCACGCCTACGATGAGCCGCATGGGTGACGTACTGGCCGGATTTCATGCCGCCTGGGAGTTCGAGTCCGACTCCGTCCTCATCCGCTACGAACGGGGACTTCGCACGCCCAAGCTGCTCTCGGTGCTCCGGGAGCGCCGGATACCGCTGTCGGCCGTCGCGGGGGTGACGCTGACGCCCGGCAAGCGGGGGACGGTCGTCCTGCGCATGGAGCCCCGACCGGGAGCCGATCCGTTGGTGGAGGCGGCCGCCGGCCAGCTCAAGGAGGGAAGCGACCCCTACCGGCTGGTGCTGCCCGCCGAGCGCGAGACGCTCGCCGAGTACTACGCCGACGAGCTGCGGTCGCGGCTGACCGGGTCCGGGCCGGCCGAACGGTTCCTGGTGGACGCGCCCGAGGCGCCGCTGTCGTTCAAGGCCTACGACGGCAAGGCCTCGTTCGACGGGCGGACGGTGCGCTTCCGCTGGTTCTGGACGGGGGCGTCGTCCGCGAAGTGGAAGGCCGGCGACCAGAGCTTCGCCGTCTCCGAGCTCAGCGGCATCGAGTGGCGCTCACCGGAGGTGTTCGAGGGACACCTCCGGCTGATCGACGGACAGGACGCGCCGGTCCAGCCCGACCAGGACCCGGCGACCGTCGTCTTCGGGCTCGGCTACGGGCCCGTGCACGAGTCGCTGCCCTTCGCGGCGGCGGTGCTGGCGGCGGTCCGCGGACGCGGGGCCTCGGCGGCCGTACCGGCCGTGACCGCGCCGCGCCGGGACCCGGCCGACATCGCCGACCGGATCCGGCACCTCGGGGAGCTGCACCAGGCAGGACTGGTGACCGACGAGGAGTTCACCGTCAAGAAGGCCGAACTGCTGGCCGAGCTCTAGGGGCGTCGGCGTCGCCGCGGCCCGGGCCCCGGCCGCCGTACCGGTGGCCGTACCGGATGCCGGGGTGGGCGGGTCACTCGCGTCCGGCCGAGGCGAACCGCATGTCCGCGTACCGGTCGCCGGCCACCTTCGCCGAGATCGGCTCCAGCAGGTCCAGCTCCTCGTCGCTCAGCACGATCCTGGTCGCCGCGGTGTTCTCCTCCACCCGGCCCGGCTTGCTGGTGCCCGGGATCGGGATCACCGGCAGGCCGTGCACCGCGCTCCGCTGCTGGACCCAGGCCAGGGCGATCTGGCCGAGCGAGGCGCCGTGGGCCTCGGCCACCGTGCGGACCGGCTCCAGCAGGGCCGCGTTGGCGGCCGCGTTCTCGCCGGTGTAGCGGGGCTGCTGACGGCGGAAGTCGTCGGCGGTGAGGTCCGTCGCGGCGTCGGCGAAGGAGCCGGTGAGGAAGCCCCGGCCGAGCGGGGAGTAGGGGACCAGGCTCACGCCGAGCTCACGGGCCGCCGGCACCACCTGCGCCTCGATGTCCCGGCTGAACAGGGACCACTCCGACTGCACGGCGGCGATGGGGTGGACGCCCTGCGCCGCGCGCAGCTCGGCGGCCGTCACCTCGCTCAGGCCCAGCCGCTTGACCTTGCCCTCGCGCACCAGCTCGGCCATCACGCCGACGGTGTCCTCGATCGGCACGTTCACATCACGCCGGTGCATGTAGTAGAGGTCGATGACATCGACGTCCAGTCGCCGCAGGCTCGCCTCGACGGCCTCGCGGATGTAGGGCGCGTCGTTGCGGATGATCCGCCGCGAGGGATCCTCCGGGGGTATCGCCAGCGCGAACTTGGTGGCGATCACGACCTCGTCGCGGTGTGCCCTGAAGAACGGGGAGAGGAACTTCTCGTTCTCGCCCGCGCCGTACGCGTCGGCCGTGTCGTAGAGCGTGACGCCCAGCTCCAGAGCGCGTTCCAGAGCGGCGCGGGAGGCGTCGGCGTCCGTAGGACCGTACGCGAAGCTCATGCCCATGCAGCCGAGGCCCTGGACGCCGACCTCGGGTCCGTGCTCTCCGAGTCGTGCCGTCGGGATCGTGCTGTGGGTCATCGGGCGGTCCTTTCCGCTTCGTGGAGCCGGGGTTCCTTCGGCTGTGGTTCGTGCAGGCGGGCTTCGTAGGCCTGGGCGCGGGTGGCGTCCCCGTAGAACGTGATCTTCCGGTCCAGCACGGCGAGCGTGTCCTGGAGTTCGGCGATCCGGGCCCGGACGTCGCGCCGGGTGTTCTCCAGCAGTTCGTGGCGCTCGCCGAACGTGTGGTCGCCCTCGCGGACCAGCTCGGCGTACCGCACCATGTCGGCGACCGGCATGCCGGTCAGCCGCAGCTTCCCGACGAGGTCGAGCCAGTCCAGGTCGCGGTTGCTGTAACGGCGCTGGCCGGTGTGCGAGCGGTCGATGTGGGACATCAGCCCGATGCGTTCGTACCAGCGCAGGGTGTGGGCCGTCAGGCCGGTGAAGGCGACGACCTCGCTGATCGTGTAACTGTCCTGCCCGTCGGGGCGAGGGTGCCGCCGCGGGGGCGCGGAGCAGACGTCTGCGGGGGTGGGGTTGTGCTCGATGGTCACGGGCGTGGTCTGCAACACCGTCATGACCACCACGCTATGGCCTTCGAGTGCGCTCCAAGCAAGCGGATTCAGTAAGAAACGGGGGGACACGGCTCGATCGCGCCGGTTAGCGTGCACGGCATGAGTGACGTGCGCCGCGCCCTGCCCGACGACGCCGCGGAAGTGCTGCGGCTGCGCCAGGTGATGATCGACTCGCTGTCCGCCCCCCGGGCGGCGGACGACGACCCGGCCGGCTGGCACGCCGAGTCGCTGCCCACGCTGCGACGGCGGCTGTCCGACCCGGACGGCGACTTCGCCGCCTTCGTCGTGGACCACCCCGAGCGGCCGGGCGCGCTGGCCGCGCTGGTCGTGGGGACGGTCGAGTACCGCATCGGGCGCGCCGGCAACCCGCGGGGGACCGTCGGCTACGTCTTCTCCGTCGCCACCGATCCCGGCGTGCGCCGCCGCGGGTACGCGCGCGCCTGCATGGACGCGCTGCTCGCGTGGTTCCGGGCGCGGGGCGCGGCTCAGGTGCACCTCACCGCGTCCGCGGACGCGGCGCCGCTGTACGCCTCCCTCGGCTTCCGGCCCAAGCCGGACCCCTTGATGGAGCTGCTGCTGTGAGCCGCATAGGGTCGTGGGCATGTCGTTGAAGAGTCTCGCGCTGATCGAGAACTGGCCGGTTCCTTCCGCCGCCGCGGGCGTCGTGCGGGCCGACGGCACGGTGCTGGGCGCCCACGGCCCCGTCGACCGGCGCTTTCCGCTGGCGTCGGTCACCAAGCCGCTCGCCGCGTACGCCGCCCTCGTCGCGTACGAGGAGGGCGCGGTGGAGCTGGACGAGCCCGCGGGGCCGCCCGGGTCCACGGTCCGCCATCTCCTCGCGCACACCTCCGGTCTCGCCTTCGACGAGCACCGCACGACCGCGGCGCCGGGTGAGCGCCGGCTGTACTCCAACGCCGGGTTCGAGCAGCTCGGCGACCACATCGCGAAGGCGACGGACATCCCGTTCGCGGAGTACCTGCGCCAGGCGGTCCTGGAGCCGCTGGGGATGACGGCGACGTCCCTCGACGGCTCCCCCGCCAAGGACGGCGTCTCGACGGTCGGGGACCTGCTGCGGTTCGCGGCCGAGGTGCAGTCGCCCAGGCTGCTGGACCCGCGGACGGTGGCCGCCGCGATGTCCGTGCAGTACCCCGGGACGAAGGGCGTCCTGCCCGGCTACGGGCACCAGAACCCCAACGACTGGGGACTGGGATTCGAGATCCGTGACTCCAAGTCGCCGCACTGGACGGGGAGTTCGTCGTCGCCGCGCACGTTCGGCCACTTCGGGCAGTCCGGCACGTTCCTGTGGGTCGACCCCGACGCGGGGGCGGCCGCGGTCGCGCTGACGGACCGGGCGTTCGGACCGTGGGCGGTCGAGGCCTGGCCGCCGTTCACGGACGCGGTGCTGGCGGAGATCCGCTAGCCGGCCGGCTCCTGGCCGGTCAGCTCCCACAGCAGCACCTCCGCCGCCGTCGCCCCCACCGCCTCCAGGTCCTTCGCGTCCGTGACGCGCGCCGCGTCCCCGGCCGCCAGCTGGTCGCCTTCCAGGCGGACTTCGCCACGGACGACGTGGACGTAGACGAGGGAGGCGTCCGGCACCGCCGTGCGCTCCCCCGCCTCCAGCCGCCGTACGTGCAGCATCGCGCCCGCCTGCGGGACGGCGTAGGGGGTGGAGTCGGCGATGCCGCGGACGATCTCGTACGACGGATCGCCGCCGGGGGCCAGCGGGGCCAGCCACATCTGGACGAAGGTCAGGGGCGTGCCGGCGTCGTTGCGTTCCACGTGCCGTACACCGCCGGCCGAGCTGAGCCGCTGCACGTCACCGGGGCGCACGCGGGTCTCGCGACCGGTCGAGTCGCGGTGGGTCAGCTCGCCCTCGACGACCCAGGTCACGATCTCGGTGTGGCTGTGGGGGTGCTCGTCGAACCCGGCGCCCGGGGCGAGGCGCTCCTCGTTGCAGGCGATCAGCGGGCCGAAGCGGAGGTTGCCGGGGTCGTAGTGGGGGCCGAAGGAGAACGCGTGCCATGACTCGATGCCTGCGGCCGGGTCTCCGCCTCGGTAGCGCTCGCCGGCGCGCCGTACGTCCATCACGGCACCCACGGTAGACCCGCCCCGCCGCGCGCGCGGGGCCCCGGCGCGAGCACGCGCGGCGATAAGGCAGTCTTGTCCACGTGCCCGAACCAGAAACGAGTCGCCCCCAGCCCGCGGTCGCCGTCCACTCCCACCCCGCCACGCTGAAGCGGCTGGAGAAGTCCTCCGGAAGTCTCGCCGCCCAGGCCATCGCGCGGATGGACGAGACACTGCCGTGGTACCGGGCGATGCCCCCGGAGAACCGTTCCTGGATCGGACTGGTCGCCCAGGCGGGCATCGCGGCCTTCACCGAGTGGTTCCGGCGCCCCGACGCCCCCCAGGCCATCTCCACCGACGTGTTCGGCACGGCGCCGCGCGAGCTGACGCGGGCCATCACGCTGCGGCAGACGGTCGAGATGGTGCGGACGACCATCGAGGTCATGGAGTCCGCGATCGACGAGGTCGCGGCGCCCGGCGACGAGAACGTGCTGCGCGAGGCGCTCCTGGTGTACGCCCGGGAGATCGCCTTCGCCACCGCCCAGGTCTACGCCCAGGCCGCCGAGGCACGCGGCGCCTGGGACGCCCGGCTGGAGTCGCTCGTCGTGAACGCCGTGCTGAGCGGCGAGGCCGACGAGGGCGCCGTGAGCCGGGCCGCCGCGCTCGGCTGGAACGCGCCGGAACATGTGTGCGTCGTCCTGGGCACCGCCCCGGACGGCGACTCGGAGCTGACCGTGGAGGCCATCCGGCGGGCCTCGCGGCACTCCAAGCTCCAGGTGCTGACCGGAGTGCTCGGCACCCGGCTGGTGGTGATCGCCGGCGGCAGCGACAACCCGCTCGCCGTCGCCAAGTCGCTGATCGGGCCGTTCGCCGCGGGGCCCGTCGTGGCCGGCCCCGTCGTGCCCGACCTGCTGGCCGCGACCCGGTCCGCACAGGCCGCCGCGGCCGGCCTCAAGGCCTGTTCCGCCTGGCAGGACGCACCCCGGCCGGTGCTGGCGGACGATCTGCTGCCGGAGCGCGCCATCGCCGGTGATCCCGGTGCGCGCGAGCAGTTGGTGGAGGAGATCTACAGACCGCTGGAGGAGGCCGGGTCCGCGCTGCTGGAGACGCTCTCCGTATACCTCGAACAGGCGTCCAGTCTCGAAGGGGCCGCCCGGATGCTCTTCGTCCACCCGAACACCGTGCGCTACCGGCTCCGACGTGTGACTGACGTCACCGGCTGGTCGCCTTCGGATGTACGCTCCGCGTTCACGCTCCGGATCGCGCTGATCCTGGGGCGTCTGGCCGACGGAGATCCTCAGACCTAGCCTTTTGTCGGGGCTCCACAAAACCCCCTGCCGTTCTTCGTCCCTGTCCCCACGGGCGGCTTCGGCCGTCCCCAAGAGAGAGTGTGAGAGTGCTCGTACTCGTCGCTCCCGGCCAGGGCGCCCAGACGCCCGGCTTCCTGACTCCCTGGCTCGAACTGCCCGGCGCCGCCGACCGCGTCGCCGCGTGGTCGGACGCCATCGGCCTGGACCTCGCCCACTACGGCACGCAGGCCGACGCGGACGAGATCCGCGACACCGCGGTGGCCCAGCCGCTGCTGGTCGCCGCCGGAATCCTGTCCGCCACGGCACTCGGCGACGCCTCTCCCGCCGCGGTGGCGGGCCACAGCGTCGGCGAGTTCACCGCCGCCGCGCTGGCCGGCGTCCTCGACGACACCGTCGCGCTGAGCCTCGTACGCAAGCGCGGCCTGGCCATGGCCGAGGCCGCCGCGGTCACCGAGACCGGCATGTCCGCGCTGCTCGGCGGGGACCCGGAGGTCTCCCTGGCGCATCTGCAGAAGCTGGGACTCACCCCGGCGAACATCAACGGCGCGGGCCAGATCGTCGCCGCGGGCACGCTGGAGCAGCTCGCCGCGCTGGCCGAGGACAAGCCCGAGGGCGTCCGCAAGGTCGTCCCGCTGAAGGTCGCCGGCGCCTTCCACACGCGGCACATGGCGCCCGCCGTCGAGAAGCTGGCCAAGGCGGCCGCGGAGCTCGTCCCGGCCGACCCCACGGTCCGCTACGTCTCCAACAAGGACGGACAGGCCGTCGCCTCCGGGGCCGAGATCCTGGACCGGCTGGTCGGCCAGGTCGCCAACCCGGTCCGCTGGGACCTGTGCATGGAGACCTTCAAGGAGCTCGGCGTGACCGCGCTCGTCGAGGTCTCCCCCGGCGGCACCCTGGTCGGCCTCGCCAAGCGCGCCCTGCCCGGCGTGAAGACGCTGGCGCTGAAGACCCCCGACGACCTCGACGCCGCTCGCGAGCTCATCGCCGAGCACGGCGTCGTCTGAGGAGCCCTGATGGCGAAGATCAAGCCCAGCAAGGGCTCCCCGTACGCACGCATCCTCGGGGTCGGCGGCTACCGGCCCACGCGGGTCGTGCCCAACGAGGTCATCCTGGAGACGATCGACTCCTCCGACGAGTGGATCCGCTCGCGCTCCGGCATCGAGACCCGTCACTGGGCGAACGACGAGGAGACCGTCGCCGCCATGTCGGTCGAGGCGTCCGGCAAGGCGATCGCCGACGCCGGGATCACCGCCGGGCAGATCGGCGCGGTGGTGGTGTCGACCGTCTCGCACTTCAAGCAGACCCCGGCCGTGGCCACCGAGATCGCCGACAAGCTCGGCACGAACAAGGCCGCCGCGTTCGACATCTCGGCCGGCTGCGCGGGCTTCGGCTACGGCCTGACCCTCGCCAAGGGCATGGTCGTGGAGGGTTCCGCCGAGTACGTGCTCGTCATCGGCGTCGAGCGGCTGTCCGACCTGACCGACCTGGAGGACCGCGCGACGGCCTTCCTGTTCGGCGACGGCGCGGGAGCGGTCGTGGTCGGCCCCTCCGCGGAGCCGGCGATCGGCCCGACGGTCTGGGGCTCCGAGGGCGACAAGTCGGAGACCATCAAGCAGACCGTGCCGTGGACGGAGTACGACTCCACGGGCAAGTTCCCGGCGATCACGCAGGAGGGCCAGGCGGTCTTCCGCTGGGCCGTCTTCGAGATGGCGAAGGTCGCCAAGGAGGCGCTGGACGCCGCCGGCATCACCGCCGACGAACTCGACGTCTTCATCCCGCACCAGGCCAACGAGCGCATCATCGACTCGATGGTGAAGACTCTCAAGCTGCCCCAGTCCGTCACGGTCGCCCGTGACGTGCGCACCACCGGCAACACCTCGGCCGCCTCGATCCCGCTCGCGATGGAGCGGCTCCTGGCGACCGGTGAGGCGAAGAGCGGCGACACCGCCCTCGTCATCGGATTCGGGGCGGGTCTCGTCTACGCCGCCACTGTCGTTACCCTCCCCTAGGCACTCCGTGCCGGATCACCCGGTCCGGGACGGGAAACACCCACTGCCACACCCTCTGGATATCTACGAAGGAGCGCCAAACATGGCCGCCACTCAGGAAGAGATCGTCGCCGGTCTCGCCGACATCGTGAACGAGATCGCCGGCATCCCGGTTGAGGACGTCCAGCTGGACAAGTCCTTCACCGACGACCTGGACGTCGACTCGCTGTCCATGGTCGAGGTCGTCGTCGCCGCCGAAGAGCGCTTCGACGTCAAGATCCCGGACGAGGACGTCAAGAACCTCAAGACGGTCGGCGACGCGACCGCCTACATCCTGAAGAACCAGGGCTGATCCCACCCGGTCCCCTGGACCGAACTGCCCCGCCACCCGGCGGTGGCGCCGCTGAATCCTCGTAACGTTGGAGAAAGAATCCGTGAGCCCGACCAATCGCACCGTGGTCGTCACCGGTATCGGCGCAACTACACCGCTGGGTGGCGACGCAGCCTCTACCTGGGAGGGTCTCGTCGCCGGCAAGTCCGGCGTCAGGGCCCTGGAGGAGGAGTGGGCGGCCGACCAGGCCGTCCGTATCGCGGCCCGTGTCGCCGTGGAGCCTCTTGAGGTCATCCCTCGGCCGCAGGCCCGCAAGCTGGACCGTTCGGCGCAGTTCGCGCTGATCGCGGCCCAGGAGGCCTGGAAGGACGCCGGCTTCTCCGGCAAGGCCGGCGAGGAGGGCAGCGAGGGCGACGTCGAGCCCGACCGGCTGGGCGCGGTCATCGCCTCCGGCATCGGCGGCGTGACCACCCTCCTCGACCAGTACGACGTCCTGAAGGACAAGGGCGTGCGCCGGGTCTCCCCGCACACCGTCCCCATGCTGATGCCCAACAGCCCCTCCGCCAACGTGGGTCTGCTGGTGGGCGCCCGCGCGGGCGTGCACACGCCGGTCTCGGCGTGCGCGTCGGGCGCGGAGGCCATCGGCTACGCCATCGAGATGATCCGCACCGGCCGCGCCGACGTGGTCGTCGCCGGCGGCACCGAGGCGGCGATCCACCCGCTGCCCATCGCCGCGTTCGGCAACATGATGGCGATGTCCAAGAACAACGACGACCCGCAGGGCGCGTCGCGTCCCTACGACACGGCCCGCGACGGCTTCGTCATGGGCGAGGGCGCCGGCGTGATCGTCCTGGAGTCCGCCGAGCACGCGGCCGCGCGCGGGGCCCGCGTGTACGCCGAGGCCGTCGGCCAGGGCATCTCCGCCGACAGCCACGACATCGTGCAGCCGGAGCCGGAGGGCCGCGGCATCTCGCACGCCCTGCAGAACCTGCTGGACAACACCGACCTGGACCCGGCCGAGATCGTGCACGTCAACGCGCACGCCACCTCGACGCCGGCCGGTGACGTCGCCGAACTGAAGGCGCTGCGCAAGGTTTTCGGCGACGACGCCGACCACATGGCGGTCTCGGCGACCAAGTCGATGACCGGTCATCTGCTGGGCGGCGCGGGCGGCGTCGAGTCCGTGGCGACGGTCCTCGCGCTGTACCACCGGGTCGCTCCGCCGACCATCAACGTGGAGAACATCGACCCCGAGGCCGAGGCGAACGCGGACGTCGTCCGCGGCGAGGCGCGCAAGCTGCCCGTCGAGGGCCGCATCGCCGCCCTGAACGACTCGTTCGGGTTCGGCGGGCACAACGTGGTCCTGGCGTTCCGCTCGGTCTGAGGCCCGCCCGTACGCCATCGCCATCGCGTACACGCGCGTAACACGACTGAAGGGGCCCCGCCCGAAAAGGCGGGGCCCCTTCGGGCTGTGGGTGCGAGTCCGCGACGGCGTACGAACAGGTCTCAGACCACCTGGTGCAGCCAGCGCACCGGGGCGCCCTCGCCCGCGTGGCGGAAGGGCTCCAGTTCGTCGTCCCACGGCTTGCCCAGGAGCTTGGAGAGTTCGCCCTCCAGTTCCGTCTCGCCGCGGCGGCTGCGCAGCAGGGCGGCACGCAGCCGGTCCTCGGGGATCAGGATGTCGCCGTGGATGCCGGTGACGGCGTGGAAGATGCCGAGGTCGGGGGTGCAGCTGTAGCGCTCGCCCTCGGCGGTGGCGCAGGGCTCGGCGGTGACCTCGAAGCGCAGCATCTGCCAGCCTCTCAGCGCCGACGCCAGCTTGGACGCGGTGCCGGCCTCGCCCTTCCAGGAGAATTCCGAGCGCCAGGTGCCGGGTGAGGCGGGCTGCCGGATCCAGTCGAGGCTGACGCGCGTGCCGAGCACCCCGGCGACGGCCCACTCGACGTGCGGGCACAGCGCGCGCGGCGCGGAGTGCACGTACAGAACTCCACGTGTCGTCACCGGGACCTCCGGGCAGAGCGGGACAGTCTTGCAGGCTGGCAATGGCGGCGGTGGCAGGCAGCCGCGTTGATGGCGAGGCTACCGTGCGGCGGCGCAAGGAGTGTGACGTACCGTCGGTCCTGGTGCCCTGAAACCTCCGCCATTCACCCGGCAGGACGCCTGTACGGGTGGGAAGCGTTCCATCTTGTGGGTGTGATTCGCCCGGGAACTCCCGTGCGTTGTCCTAGGGGGAGCGTTGTTCGAAGAGCGAGGGGAACACCAGCGGATGCGGAAGCGAAACCGGCACGCGCGGGCCGTGCTCGCGGGCACGACGGCGGCCGTCCTGGGCCTGACGGGCTGTGACGCCCTGGGCGGCGGTGACGGTTCGGGGCCGTCGGGCGCGCGGGCGCGTCATGCGAAGCCCTCCGCGTCGCCGGCCCCGCTGTGGGACTCCAGCCCGTCCTCGGTCGCGGCGGTGGGCGACTCCATCACGCGCGGCTTCGACGCCTGCACGGTGCTCGCGGACTGTCCGGAGGTGTCCTGGGCGACCGGCGCCAGCGCCGAGGTGAGGAGTCTCGCGGTACGGCTGCTGGGGCCGGCGAAGGCGGCCACGCACAGCTGGAACCACGCGGCGACCGGGGCGCGGATGGCGGACGTGCCGGCCCAGATGGCCCGGGCGGTCCTGGACAAGCCGCAGTTGGTGACGGTGATGGCGGGGGCGAACGACGCGTGCCGCGCGTCCACGGCGGCGATGACGCCGGTGGCCGACTTCCGCGCGCAGTTCGAGGACGCGCTGCGCACGCTGCGCCGGGCGCTGCCCAAGACCCAGGTGTACGTGTCGAGCGTGCCGAACCTGAAGCGGCTGTGGTCCGAGGGGCGGACGAACGCGCTGGGCAAGCAGATCTGGAAGCTGGGCATCTGCCCGTCGATGCTGGGCGACGCGGACGTGCTGGACATGGCGGCGACCCTGCGGCGGGACACCGTGCAGAAGCGGGTGGAGGACTACAACTCGGTGCTGAAGGAGGTCTGCGCGAAGGACGTGCGGTGCCGGTTCGACGGCGGCGCGGTGTACGACTTCCGGTTCGGCACCGACCAGCTGAGCCACTGGGACTGGTTCCATCCCAGCAAGGACGGTCAGGCGCGGCTCGCGGAGCTGGCCTATCGGGGCGTCACGGGCAAGACCCCGTGACTTAGGGTTCCGCCCATGAGCGAACACTTCGGAACACTTTCCGACGGCACCCCCGTGCACCTCTGGACCCTGGAGCGGGCCGGCACTCGGGTGCGCGTTCTGTCGTACGGCGGGATCGTGCAGTCCGTCGAGGTCCCGGACCGGGACGGGCGCACGGCGAACGTGGTGCTCGGGTTCGCGGATCTGGACGGCTATCTCGCCCATCCGGAGCCGTATCTCGGCGCGCTGGTCGGGCGGTACGCCAACCGGATCGGGCACGCCCGCTTCCCGCTGGACGGGGTGACCTACGCGCTGGAGCCCAACGCCGCGCCCAACTCGCTGCACGGCGGGCCGCGCGGGTTCGACAAGCGGGTGTGGGAGGTGGAGCCGGTCGAGCACGGGCTGCGGCTCAGCCGGATCGCCGCGCACGGCGAGGAGGGCTTCCCGGGGCGGCTGGAGGTCTCGGCCACGTACACGCTGGACGCGTCGGGGGCGCTGCGGTTCGCCTACCGGGCCGTCACCGACGCGCCGACGGTGGTGAACCTGACCAACCACAGCTACTTCACCCTCGGCGGGCCCGGCAGCGGCGGTGCGGGCGACCACGAGCTGCGGCTGACCGCCTCCCGGTACACGCCGGTGGACGCGGACCTGATCCCGACGGGCGAGCTCGCGCAGGTGGCCGGCAGCCGCTTCGACTTCCGCGCGGCCCGCAAGATCGGCGCCGGCTACGACCACAACTTCGTCCTCGACAAGGGCGTCACGGACACGCCGGCCGAGGTCGCCGAGCTGCACGACCCGGCGTCCGGGCGGGTGCTGACGGTCTCGACGACGGAACCGGGGCTGCAGCTGTACACCGCCGACCATCTGGGCGAGCCGTTCGTGCCCGGCGAGGGCGTGGCACTGGAGACCCAGCACTTCCCGGACTCCCCGAACCGGCCGGAGTTCCCGAGCACCGTGCTGCGACCGGGCGAGGTCTACCGCTCGGAGACGGCGTACGGCTTCTCGGTCCGCTAGCGGCCGGGCCGCGGTGCAGTGGGCCGCGGGAGGGGTGTTGCCCCGGCCCGGGGGTCAGGTCCCGGGCCGGGGCTGTTCAGGGGGCGACGGCGGCGCCGGGTCGGGCGGCCGTGCCGATCACACGGTAATCGTCGCGGTGATCCGGAGGTCGGCGATCGAGCGGCCCACCTGGATTTCGTACGAACCTTTCACAAAGGACCACCGGTGGTCCGCCTCGTCCCACACCTCGAAGGCACGGGTGGGGATCTCCACGGCGACCTCGGCGCTCTCCCCGGGAGCCGCCTCCACGACGGCGAACCCGGCCAGCCGGCGGGCGGGGCGCTCGGGAGCCGGCGCCGTGCCGGCCGGGGCCAGGTAGACCTGGACGACCTCCCGGCCGGTCCGCTCGCCGCTGTTGCGGATCCGCACCCTGACCGTGGATCCGGTGACGTCGGCGGACTCGTAACTCCAGTCGGTGTAGCCGAGGCCGTGTCCGAAGGGGTAGGCCGGGGTGCGGTGCTCCTTCTCCCAGGCGCGGTAGCCGATGAAGACGCCCTCGCGGTAGGAGAGGGCGCCGTCGGTGGGGACGACCTCGGTGACGGGGGCGTCGGCGAGGGAGCCCCAGGTGGTGGGGAGGCGGCCGCCGGGCTCGTGCGCGCCCGTGAGGACGTCGGCCAGCGCCGCGCCGCCCTCCTGGCCGGGGAACCAGCTGAGCAGGACGGCCGCGACCTCCTCCCGCCAGGGCATCTCCACCGGGGAGCCGGCGTTGACGACCACGACGGTGTTCGGGTTGGCGGCGGCGACGGCGCGCACGAGGTCGTCCTGCCGGCCGGGGAGGCGGAGGTCCGCGCGGTCGTAGCCCTCGGACTCCACGCGTTCGGTGGTGGCGACCACGACGACGGCCGTGTCGGCGGCCCGCGCCGCTTCGACGGCCTCGGCGATCAGCTCGTCGGGGTCGCGCACCGGCTCCTGGTGGACGAGCGCGAAGGCGACGGCCTTGAAGGGGGCGCCCTCGGGGAGTGCGAAGACATGGGTGAGGGAGATCTCGACCGGTTCGCCGGCGGTCAGCTCCACCTGGGCGCGGGGCTCGGGAGAACCGAAGAACCCTCCGAAGGGGTCGCCGTCGTCGGCGGGGAGCTGGACGTCGTCGTAGTACGTCGTCCCGGCGACGGTGAGGGTGAAGGCGCCCGTGCCCTTGGTGCCGAAGGTGTGCCGGCCGCTCTCGCGCGGAGTGAAGACGCCGGTCAGCTCGACCGTGTGGAGGGTGTCGTGAGCGACGCCCTCGGGGAGGTCCGAGCCCATCCACTGAATCTGGCCGTTCGGCGCGGAACGGGCGCCGATCACGGTTCCGGAGGCGTCGCGGCAGACCGCCCGGAGCGTGAAGCCCTTGTCGGCGAAGGCGAGTTCGGTGGCCGGGTCGGCTCCGACGGCGTAGCGCACAGCGCCCTCGGGGAGGGCGGCGGTGAGGCCGTCGAGCGGGGAGACCACATGGGCGGGGAAGACGGTCGCGGAGCCGCCGCCCAGGATGCGGGCGTCGCGGGCCGCCGCGCCGATGAGGGCGACGGCGCCCGGCCCGAGCGGCAGCGCGTCGCCCTCGTTGCGGAGCAGGACGAAGGAGCGGCGGGCCAGTTCGCGGGCCAGGGCCTCGCCGTCGATCGGGGCGGGCGGTTCGGTGACGGCCGGTTCGACGCCCGCGAGGACGCCGACGCGGGCGGCCAGGCGCAGGACGCGGCGGACCGCCTCGTCGACCTCGGACTCGGCGAGACGCCCTTCGCGCACGGCGGTGGCGAGGGCCTCGCCGTAGACGGTCTGCGGGCCGGGCATGGCCACGTCGAGGCCGCCCCGGAGGGCGCCGACGGTGTCACGGGCGGCCGTCCAGTCGGAGACGTTGAAGCCGTCGAAGCCCCACTCGCCGCGCAGGACCTCGTTCACGAGGTGGTGGTGCTCGGTCATCGTCGTGCCGTTGACCGTGTTGTAGGCGGTCATGACGCCCCAGGGGCGGGCCTCGGCGACGATGGCCTCGAAGGGGGCCAGGTACAGCTCGCGCAGGGCCCGTTCGCCGACCAGGTTGTCCACGGTGAAGCGGTCGGTCTCGGCGTCGTTGGCCACGAAGTGCTTGACGGTGGTGCCGACGCCGCCGGACTGGACCCCGTTCACATAGGCCGCGCCGATCACGCCCGTCAGATACGGGTCCTCGCTGTAGGCCTCGAAGTGGCGGCCGCCGAGGGGAGACCGGTGCAGGTTGACCGTGGGAGCGAGCAGCACGTGGACGCCCTTGCGCCGGGCCTCCTGGGCCAGGAGAGCGCCGGCGCGGCGGGCGAGGCCGGGGTCCCAGGCGGCGGCGAGCGCGGTCGGGGAGGGCAGGGCGACGGAGGGGTCGTCGGCCGTCCAGCGCACGCCGCGCACGCCGATCGGGCCGTCGGACATCACCAGGGACCGCAGGCCGATCTCCGGCAGCGCGGGCAGCGACCACGCGTCCTGACCGGCCAGGAGCCGGGCCTTGGCGTCCAGGCCGAGCTTGCCGAGAGCCTGCTCGACGGCCGTCTCCGTCGCCGTGTGCGTCGCCGCCCCGGTTCCCGCCATGCGGTGCCTCCTCGTCGCGTGTCCGCTACGTGCTGTGGCTCCATCGTGCGACGGTCACCTGTCGATCGGTAGGTTTCGTTATCTTGACGTTATCGACAAGAGGGCGTATGCCGTACGGTGACGGCATGACTGCCAGGGCCAGAAGCGAGGAGCGGCGGGCCGAGATCGTGCGGGCGGCCCTGGCGGTGATCGCCGAGCGCGGCTACCGCGGGGCGAGCATGGCGGCGGTGGCCGAGCGGGTGGGACTGACCCAGCAGGGGCTGCTGCACCACTTCCCGACGAAGGACGCGCTGCTGGTGGCGGTGTTGCGGGAACGCGACCGGTGGGACGCCGTGCCGGACTCCCGGTGGCGGGTCGACCTGCTCGCCTCGCTCGTCGAGTACAACGCGACGCGGCCCGGCGTCGTCCAGACCTTCTCGGCGCTGCTCGGCGAGAGCGTCACCGAGGGGCATCCCGCCCGGGAGTACTTCACCGAGCGGTACACACGGGTGCGGGCGGGCATGGCGGCCGCGCTGCGCACCGAGTACGGCGACCGGCTGCCCAACGGCCTCACTCCGGAACGCACGGCCCCGCTGCTGGTCGCGGTGATGGACGGGCTGCAGTACCAGTGGCTGCTCGATCCCGGGTCGGTGGACATGCCGGGGGCGTTCCGCGACTTCCTGCGGCTGCTGGGCGAACCGGTCGGCTGAGGGTCACTGGCCCGAGCGGAGCGCCAGCCCCTTGCCCACCGCGCACACGACGGCGAAGGCGAGCGCCCAGCCGTGCGCGCCCGCCGCGTACAGCGCGCCGAGGTCCCGCCCCGAACCAGAGCAGTTCGAAGCCGGCCCGGCCCGCGCCCCGCACCTTGAAGCGGGCGCGCGGCGAGCCGCACAGCGCCCAGGCCGCGATCAGCGCGGCCGGGGCGGCCGTCTCGTCGAGGCCTGTTCGGTCCTCCCGGCGCGGACCTCCCTCAGGAGGCGGCGTTCTCCTCCTGCGCCGCCTCGGCCGTGCCGCCCTCGGAGATCTCCTCGCCGAGCAGCTCACGGGCCAGCAGCGTGGCGCCCGCGACCGCGCCGGGCATCAGGAACACCGCGACGAAGGGCACCAGGAAGGCCAGGCCCAGCGGGGTGCCGAAGCCCCACACCAGCGTCCGGCGCCCGCGCAGCAGGGCGAGCCGGGCGCGCAGGTCGACGTCGCGGCGCTGGAGGGCGACGGCGACGAGTTCCTCGGTCAGGAAGAACCCGGTGACGAAGAAGCCGATCACCGGGACGACCGTCTGGCCGACGACCGGGATGAACCCGAGGGCGAACAGCAGCACCGCCCAGACCAGCGCGCGCAGGAGGACGCGCAGGCTGTCGCGGGCGGAGATCCACAGCTCGCGCCAGACCGGCAGCCCCGACTCGGGGGCCGTGCCGTCGGGCGAGACGTCCCGGTCGACCTTCTCGGAGAGGTTCTCGTAGAAGGGCTGGCCGATGAGCAGGGTGACGGCGGTGAAGGTGAGGACGGCGAGCAGGAGGCCGAGGGCGAACAGCACGGCGGTGAGGAAACCGCGGAAGAGACCGAGCCAGGGGTTCGACCAGTCGTCGGCGAACGGCGTCGCCCAGCCCACGAAGTCCTCGCCCCACACCGCGAGCGCCACCAGCGCCGCCACGTAGAGGACGAGCGTCAGCAGGCCGGGGACGAGCCCGAACCCGTAGTGCCTGCCGTGCCGGGCCACCCATCGCTGGCCCTTCAGGAGGTACCTGAACCCCGCCCCGAGATCGCGCATGGCCGAACTCTATCGGTCGTGCACATTTCACGGCCGTCGCCCCGTGCGCGCTCCGCCGGGCCGGGCGGGCGGAGCCCTGCGCCGGTCCGCCGCGGGGCCTCGTAGGCCATCCGGGGCATCGGTGACACCGAGGCCCTCTTCCCGCAGTTGAGTCGAACAGGCACACCTCGCCGTACCGATCTCCGAAAGCAACGATCCAGGCAAGTCCAGGAGGTAGACGTGCGCACATCGAGCGCCTGCCCGGCCCGACCTGTTCTGATCACCGCCCGCGTCGCCGCCGTCGTCCCCCCGCGCATGGCAGGCGCCGCGGATCGCGGTTTCGTCCACCCGCCGGCGACCCGGCGCAGATCGCACAGGCGTTGATCACCATGGCACACGCAAGCAGCGGGCTGGTTGAGGAGAGCGGATGACTCGTTTGGCTCGGACGACGCAGGAGATCCACGGCACCGTCGCCGATGGATTCGAGGCGGTACGGGAGGAGTTCGCCGCGTTCGTGGCGGACGAACAGCCCGACTACGAAGGCCAGTTGTGCGCCCATGTGCACGGCCGGCGGGTCGTCGACCTGTGGGCGCCCGGCGACGGCGCCGGCCCCGACTCCCTCTACGGCGTGTACTCCTCGACCAAGGGCGCCGCGCATCTGGTGGTCGCGCTCCTGGTCCAGGAGGGCACCCTGGAGCTGGACCGCAAGGTCACCTACTACTGGCCGGAGTTCGCCGCCGAGGGCAAGGGCGCGCTGACCCTGCGCGAGCTGCTGGCCCACCGGGCCGGCGTGGTCGGCACGGACGGCGGGTTCTCACCGCAGGAGCTGGCCGACGACCGCCAGCTCGCCGAACGCCTCGCCGACCAGCGGCCGTTCTGGCGGCCGGGCACCGCCTTCGGCTACCACGCGCTGGTCATCGGGGCGCTCACCGGGGAGGTCGTGCGGCGGGCGACGGGCCGTACCCTCCAGGAGGTGTACGAGGAGCGGGTGCGGCTCCCCTACGGGCTGGACTTCTTCCTGGGGCTGCCGGCGCCGCACGAGCCGCGGTTCCGCACCGCGCAGCGGATGGTCCCGACGGCCGAGCAACGGGCGCTGCTGGACTCCCTGCCCGGCGGGCCGCACACTCTGGCCGCGGTCGCCTTCAACCGCCACGCCGCCGAGCCGACCGATCTGGAACTCCTGCCGAACGACCCGCTGGTCCGGGCCAAGGGGCCGGCCTCCGTGGGCGGGGTCGCCTCGGCGCGCGGGCTGGCCGGGCTGTACGCGGCGGCGATCACCGAGCTCGACGGAAAGGCGCCACTGCTGAAGGAGGACACGGCGGCGGAGTTCGGGCAGCTGCACTCCGTGGGCTACGACGTGGTGGCGCGGTCGCACCGGTCGTACGGGCTGGGCTTCCAGGCCACGGCGGACACCTGGCACCCGTTCCTGGGCGTCGGGGCGTTCGGGCACAGCGGGGCGGGCGGCTGCCAGGCCTTCGCCGACCCGCGCAGCGGGCTGGCCTACGGCTACACGCGGCGCCGGTGCGCCTTCCCGGGCGGGGCGGCCCCGGAGAACGACCGGCTGGCGGGGGCCGTGCACCGCGCGGCGCTGGCCCGCCGCTGAAGGACCGGCGGCCGGGAGGCCCGCGGCTGACAGACGGCGAAGGCCGCACCCCACGCGGAACGTTCCAGGGGTGCGGCCTTCGGCGTACGTCCGGCGGTCAGAGCTTGACGATCATCTTTCCGGTGTTGTCGCCGCGCAGGACCCCGAGGAACGCCTCCAGGTTGTTCTCGATGCCCTCGACGACCGTCTCGCGGTACTTGAGCTCACCGGAGCGGACCCAGGCGCCGACCTCCTGGACGAACTGCGGCTGCAGGTCGTAGTGGTCGCCGACCAGGAGACCCTCGATGCGGCCGCGGGTCTGGATCAGGCGGGCGAGGTTCTTCGGGCCGGGGGCGGGCTCGGTGTTGTTGTAGACCGAGATCATGCCGCAGATCGCGATGCGGCCCTTCTCGTTGAGGGACCCGATGGCCGCCTCGAGGTGGTCGCCGCCGACGTTGTCGAAGTAGACGTCGATCCCGTCGGGGGCGGCCGCGCGCAGCTGGTCGGCCACGGGGCCGTTCTTGTAGTTGAAGGCCGCGTCGAAGCCGTACTCCTCGACGAGGAGCTTGACCTTGTCGTCGGAGCCGGCCGAGCCGATGACCCGGGAGGCGCCCTTGAGCCTGGCGATCTGGCCCACCTGGCTGCCGACGGCGCCGGCCGCGCCCGACACGAAGACGGCGTCGCCCTCCTTGAAGGCGGCGGTGCGCAGGAGGCCCGCGTAGGCGGTGAGGCCGGTCATACCGAGGACGCCGAGGTAGGTGGAGAGCGGGGCGGCCTCGGGGTCCACCTTGACGGCCTGCGCGGCGTCGATCGTGGCGTACTCGCGCCAGCCGCCGAAGTGCAGGACGTGGTCGCCGACCGAGACGCCCTCGGCCTCGGACGCGACGACCTCGCCGACCGCCCCGCCCTGCATGGCCTTGCCCAGCTCGAAGGGGGCCACGTAGGACTTGGCGCTGCTCATGCGGCCCCGCATGTACGGGTCGACGGAGACGTACGCGTTGCGCACCAGCACCTCACCGGGGCCGGGGCGGCGGATCTCCGCCTCGGCGAGCTCGAAGTCCTCGGGCTTCGGCCAGCCGACGGGGCGGCTGAGCAGGCGCCATTCGCGGCTGGTGGTGGGGAGGGCCGAGTCAGTCATGGGAGGGGCTGCCTTTCACACGCTCGAAAATGCTGCACTACGAAAAATGCTTCACTACCTGAAACAACCATGCGCCTGAATATTTCAGGATGTCAAGTAAACGGGTACCCTGGATCCATGTCCGCCTCACATCCGACCTCGCAAGCGACCGTAGGGCCGACCGGTCCCACCGGTCCGGCCACACTCCCCGACGCCCTGACCCTGGAGGTCGTCGAGCTGATCGGCGAGGTCGTGGCCCGCTTCTACGAGGACTACGAGGACGCCGCCGCCGACCACTCGCTCACCGGTGCGCAGGCCCGGCTGCTGAGCCTGCTGTCGCTGGAGCCGCTGCCGATGCGCAAGCTGGCGCAGAAGCTGAAGTGCGAGCCGTCGAACGTGACCGGCATCGTCGACCGGCTGGAGGCGCGCGGTCTGGTGGAGCGGCGGCCCGACCCGGCCGACCGCCGGGTCAAGCTGGCGGCGGCCACCGAGGAGGGCCGGCGGATCGCCCGGGGGCTGCGCGAGTCGCTGCGGTTCGCCCGCGAGCCGCTGGCGGGGCTGGCCGAGCAGGAGCGGCTGGTCCTGCGCGGCCTGCTGCACCGCATGCTCACGCCCGGGGGCGACCGCCCGTAGACCTCGGCGCCACGCGAGCGGCGTCTCAGTCGTCCGACTGCGAGGGCGAGCGGCCGTTGCGGTGCGAGCGGCGCACGAGTTCGCCCGCGGCGAGGGTCGCGGCCGCGGCCGCGCGCACCCAGCGAGGGGCGTCTCCCCGCGCCGCCCGCCAGACGCAGGCGCAGCCGCCGAGGACGAGGACCAGGACACCGGCCAGGAGGAGCACGATCACGCTCCGCCCCCTTCGCCCGCCGTGAACTCGTACTGCAGCTCGTAGAGATGACCGGCCTTCACCATCACCGTCACCTCGACGGGACGGCCGTCGTCGCCGGTGACGACGCGCAGCGTGCGCAGCACCGGCATGCTGCTGGTGAGGCGCAGGGCCCGGTACTGGTCCTGGGTGGGGACGCGCGCGGAGACGCGGTCCGTGCTGCGCCGGGGCGGGTGACCCAGCGCGCTCAGCAGGGCGGGGGCCCCGCCCCGGATCCTGCGCCCCTCGGCCAGGGGCGTGCCCCGCGCGATGTCCAGCGGGTAGTAGGCCTCGACGAGCTCGGCCGGTTCGTCGTCGACGAGGAGTGTCTGGCGGCGCAGCATGGCCGCGCCGTCCGGCGGGAGGCCGAGAGCGGCGCGGACGTCGGCGGGCGGGCGGGTCTCGGTCACGTCCAGCAGCTCGGTGCGGGCGTGCGTGCCGTGCCTGGCCGCCTCGACGAGCCAGCGGTAGGGCTCTCCGGGGCCGCCCGGCGCCATCAGGGAGGCGGGCCGGACCGTGCGCTGGCGGTGTTCGCGGACGGTGACGGCGGCGCCCGCCCGGCCGACCACCAGGAGCTCGTCCTTGAGGAGCTGCAGGGCTTTCTGCACGGTCGCGCTCGACGCCTCGAAGCGCTCCTTGAGCTGGGCGGTGGTGGGCAGGTTGGCGCCGGGGGCGAGCTCTCCGCTCATGATGTCGTCGCGCAGATCGGCCGCGATGCGCTCGTGCAGGGAGCGGCGGTCGACGGCTTCCGGGTCTGCCTTGGGCACGGTCATCCGATCCTGATCTGGTAGCGCAGCCTCTGGCGCAGGGCGGGCATCACCATACGGTCGACCTGGATCGGCCGGTCGTCGCGGTCCAGGGTGAGCCGGACCAGTCGCAGGACCGGCTCGTGGGCGGCGACGCCGAGGGCCTCGCGCTCCTCCTCGTCCGGCATCCCGGCCGTGACGTCCTCCCGGACGAGGACGCCGACGTGACCGAGTTCGGCGAGCAGGGTGAGGGCGCCGCCGGGGATCTTGGCGGTTCCGGCGAGACGGGTGCCGGCGGCTATGGCGACCGGGTAGTAGGTGTCCGTGAGCTCGCTGGGCTCGTCGTCGAGCAGGATCAGACGGCGGCGCACCACGACGGGCTCGCCCTCGGGGACGCCGAAGAGCTCCGCCACCTCGGCGGGCGCGGGCGCCTCGCCCGCGTGCAGGACGCGCTGGGCGCCGCGCCGCCCCCGCGCCGCGGCCTCGGCCGCCCAGGCGTCGCCCTGTCCGGCGAGCCGGGGCGTCAGATACGGCAACGACGTGCTGACCCAACCGCTCCCACCCACGACGTCCTCCTGTACGGCCGACCGTTCTTCCGACCCTGCCGTCCTACACGGTAGGCGACTCGCCGCGTCCGCCGACCGCCACCCCTGAGCCACCCTCAACCACCCCGGAACACCTTGTCGCCTTTCGCGAACAACAGTAAGGTGTCGCCGCAGGACGCCCCTGAACCACGGAGGTGGCCCCCGTGCCCTTGTCACGGCAGCGTCGTTTCCCCCGCTCGCGCGCCTCGGTACGGGCCGCCCGCACCTTCGTCCGCCAGGCCCTCACGGACTGGGACTGCGTCGACCGGCTGGACGACATCACCCTGTGCGCGTCGGAACTGGCCACCAACGCCCTGCTGCACGGCGTGCCTCCAGGCAGGCAGTACTGCGTGACGCTCACCCTCGACGGCCCGCTGCTGCGGCTCGCCGTGCGCGACACCGGCGACCACCCCGCCCCGGCGGCTCCCCCGGCCGAGGGCGCCTGCTCGGGCCGGGGGCTGCACCTGGCCCGCGAGGTGTCGGACGACCTCGGCGTCACCGAACACCTCATCGGCAAGACGGTGTGGGTGGTCTTCAAGACGGACGACGGTCCCTGACGCCGCGCGCGGCTCAGGCCTTCTTGCGGGTCGTCATGAAGCGCTGGACCAGGATGAACGTGCACAGCAGCACCCCGGTGGCGATCTTCGTCCACCAGGAGCTGAGCGTGCCCTCGAACTGGATGATGCTCTTGATCAGCCCCAGCACCAGGACGCCGAACAGGGTGCCCAGCACATACCCCGAGCCGCCCGTCAGCAGCGTGCCGCCGATGACGACCGCCGCGATCGCGTCGAGCTCCATGCCGGTCGCGTGCAGCGGGTCGCCGGACTGGATGTAGAGGGTGAAGAGGAGACCGGCCAGCGCCGAGCAGAACCCGCTCACCGTGTACACGGCGATCTTGGTGCCGCCCTGCGGGAGACCCATCAGCATGGCCGACTGCTCGTTGCCGCCGATCGCGTACACCCGGCGGCCGAAGCGGGTGTAGTGCAGGACGTAGAACGCCACGGCGAGGACGACGAGGGAGACGATCGCGCCGATCGACAGGAACCCCACCCCCAGCGAGGCCTGGGCCTGCGCCATGCTGCTCACCGTGGAGTCGCTGATGGAGATCGACTCCTTGCTGATGACCAGGCACAGACCGCGGAAGAGGAAGAGGCCGGCGAGGGTCACGATGAAGGGCTGGATCTCGAAGTTGTGGATCACATAGCCCATCAGGAAGCCGCCGAACGCGCCCACGGCCAGCGCCATGGGGACCACGACGAGGAGGGGCAGCCCCTGGCGCTCCACCAGCCAGGCCGTGAACATCGTCGTGAAGCCGATCATCGAGCCGACGGAGAGGTCGATGCCGCCGGACAGGATGACGAAGGTGACGCCGACCGCGGCGACCAGCAGATAGCCGTTGTCGATGAACAGGTTCAGGAAGACCTGCGGTTCGGCGAACCCGTAGTACTGGTACCGGGCCAGGCCCCCGCCGTACATCAGCAGGAAGAGCAGGGCCGTCACGGCGACGGGCAGCCGCCGGTCGCCGAGCAGCCGTGCGGCCCGGGACGGGGACGAGGACGGGGTACGGCTGTCGGAGGCCGTGGGGCTCTGGGTGGTCGCGCTCATCACGACACCTCCATCTTGGGAGCGGCCTCGGTCGCCGCGGCGGGGTCGGCCGTGGCCGCGGCCGGCTTGGCGCCGCCCTTCGCCGCGAACCGGGCGGCGAACTTCGCGCCGAAGACCTTGGCGCGGAACTTCGGGGACTGCAGCAGGCAGACGACGATGACGACGGCGGCCTTGAAGACCAGGTTGGTCTGGGTCGGCACGCCGATGGTGTAGATCGTGGTGGTCAGGGTCTGGATGACGAGGGCGCCCACCACCGTGCCGCCGATGGAGAACCGGCCGCCCAGCAGCGAGGTGCCGCCGATCACCACGGCGAGGATCGCGTCGAGTTCGATCCACAGGCCGGCGTTGTTGCCGTCGGCGGCCGAGGTGTTGGAGCTGATCATCAGTCCGGCGATGCCCGCGCACAGCGCGCAGAACATATAGACCATGATCTTGATGCGCCGGGACCTGATGCCGACCAGGCGGCTGGCCTCGGCGTTGCCGCCGACCGCCTCGACCAGCAGGCCGAGCGCCGTGCGCCGGGTCAGCGCCACGGTGACGGCCACCACGGCGGCCACCACGAAGATGGAGAACGGCAGGGTCAGCCAGTAGCCGCCGCCGATCAGCTTGTAGGGCTCGCTGTTGATCGTGATGATCTGGCCGTCGGTGATCAGCTGGGCGACGCCGCGCCCGGCGACCATGATGATCAGGGTCGCGATGATCGGCTGAATGCCCATCCGGGCCACCAGGAAGCCGTTCCACAGCCCGCAGACGACCGCGGCCAGCAGGCCGAGGCCCATCGCCAGCAGCACACCGGACAGCGCGCCCTGGTCGTGCTGGTCGCTGATGTACGAGCAGGCCAGCGCGCCGGTGATGGCGACCACCGCGCCGACGGAGAGGTCGATGCCGCCGGTGGCGATGACCAGGGTCATGCCGACCGCCACCAGGATCAGGGGCGAGCCGAACAGCACGATCGAGACGAGGCTGCCGTAGAGGTGGCCGTCCGCCATCCTGACCGAGAAGAAGTCGGGCGTGAAGGGGACGTTGACGAGCAGCAGCAGGACGAGCACCGCCACCGGCCAGAACAGGTGGTGGCGGGTCAGCGCCCGCCACCGGGAAGAGGTGGTCGAAGACGTGGTCACTGGTGCTCTCCGCTCGCGATGGTCTCCAGGATCCGGCTCGTGGTGATCTCGGGCCCGTTGGCGATCTGCGCCACCAGCCGGCGGTCGCGCAGCACTCCGATGGTGTGGCTGAGCCGGAGCACCTCCTCCAGCTCGGCCGCGATGTACAGCACGGACATGCCCTCCTCGGAGAGCGAGACGACGAGCTTCTGGATCTCCGCCTTGGCGCCGATGTCGATGCCGCGGGTCGGCTCGTCGAGGATCAGCAGCTTCGGCTGCGTGATCAGCCAGCGGGCCAGCAGCACCTTCTGCTGGTTGCCGCCGCTGAGCTGACCCACCCTGGCCTCGGGGTTGGCCGGGCGGATGTCGAGCGCCTTGATGTACTTGGCGACGAGTTCGTCGCGCTGGGCGACGGGGATGGGCCGGGTCCAGCCGCGCGAGGCCTGCAGGGCCAGGATGATGTTCTCCCGTACCGTCAGGTCGGGCACCAGGCCCTCGCTCTTGCGGTTCTCGGAGCAGAACGCGACACCCGCGCCGATGGCGTCGTTGGGGGCGCTCATGGAGACCCGGCGGCCGCCGATCGTCACCTTGCCGGTGTCCGGCTGGTCGGCGCCGAAGAGCAGCCGGGCGAGTTCGGTGCGGCCCGATCCGAGCAGTCCGGCGAGCCCGATCACCTCGCCCTTCCTGATCTCCAGGTCGAAGGGCGCGATGCCGCCGGTCCGGCCGAGGCCGTCCGCCTGGACGAGGGTGTCGCCCGCGTCGGAGCGCAGCTGGTGCTCGTGGAGCTCGTCGAGCTGGCCCATGGCCTTGCCGAGCATGAGCTGGACGAGGCCGACCTGGTCGAGGTCGCTGACCATGTGCTCGCCGACCAGGGTGCCGTTGCGCAGCACGGTCATCCGGTCGCAGACCTCGTAGATCTGGTCGAGGAAGTGCGAGACGAACAGGATCGCGACGCCCTCTTCCTTCAACCGCCGCATCAGGGCGAAGAGTTGGAGGACCTCGTCCCGGTCGAGGCTGGAGGTCGGCTCGTCGAGGATCAGCACCTTGGTGCCCGGCCCCTCGCCGTCGCCGGCGCCGGTGTTCAACGACCGCACGATGGCGACCAGTTGCTGGACGGCCAGCGGGTACGAGGACAGGGGCGCGGAGACGTCGATGTCCAGCCCGAGCCGGTCCACCAGCTCCGCCGCCTCCCGGCGCAGCCGCTTCCACTGGATGCGGCCCATGCGGGTGGGTTCACGTCCGATGAAGATGTTCTCCGCCACCGACAGGTTCGGGCAGAGGTTGACCTCCTGGTAGACCGTGCTGATGCCGGCCTGCTGGGCCTGCAGCGGGCTGGCGATCCGCACGGACCGGCCGTCCAGGGTGATCGTGCCGCCGTCCAGGGAGTAGACGCCGGTGAGCACCTTGATGAGGGTGGACTTGCCCGCCCCGTTCTCGCCCATCAGGGCGTGGATCTCGCCGGGGAAGAGCCGGAAGTCGACGTCCGACAGAGCCCGTACCCCCGGAAACTCCTTGACTATGCCCGCCATTTCCAGGACGGGCCGCGGCTCTGCCATGGCAGCGCTCCTCATGAGATTGGTTCAGGCCCGCAGGGAGCCCCGGGACCGATGGCGCTCGGTCGGCCGCGGGCTCCCTGCCGGTGGCTGCGTCGGTTCAGTACTTGCGGCTCGGGAGCGCGGCCTTGGCCTGGTCCTGCATGAAGTCGCCCTCCTTGGTCTTGATCCAGCGCTCGACCGTCTCGCCGGCCTTGACCTTCTTGACGGTGTCCATCAGCTGCGGGCCGAGCAGCGGGTTGCACTCGACGATGGCGTTGATCTTGCCCTCGGACATGGCCACGAAGCCGTCCTTCACGCCGTCGATCGAGACGATCAGGATGTCCTTGCCGGGCTTCTTGCCGGCCGCCTCGATGGACTGGATGGCGCCGATGGCCATGTCGTCGTTGTGCGCGAACAGGACGTTGATGTCCGGGTTGGACTGCAGGAAGGCCGCCATGACCTGCTTGCCGCCGGCGCGGGTGAAGTCACCGGTCTGGCTGACGACGATCTTCCAGTCGTCCTTGTGGTCGGCGTCCATGACCTCCTTGAAGCCCTTGGCGCGCTCGATCGCGGGGGCGGCGCCGGTGGTGCCCTCCAGCTGGGCGATCTTCACCGGGCCCTTGTGGCCGGCCTTCTCCAGCACCTTCTCCAGGATCTTGCCCGCGCGGCGGCCCTCGTCGGTGAAGTCGGAGCCGACCAGCGTGACGTACAGGGAGTCGTCGGAGGTCTCCACCGAGCGGTCGGTGAGGACGACCGGGATCTTCGCGGCCTTGGCCTCCTTGAGGACCGCGTCCCAGCCGGTGACGACGACCGGCGAGAAGGCGATGACGTCCACCTTCTGCGCGATGTAGCTGCGGATCGCGGAGATCTGGTTCTCCTGCTTCTGCTGGGCGTCGGAGAACTTGAGGTTGTAGCCCGCCTCCTTGGCCGCGTCCTTCACCGAGGTGGTGTTGGCGCTGCGCCAGCCGCTCTCCGAACCGACCTGGGAGAAGCCCAGTGTGATCGTCTTGCTGCCGCCCGAGGAGGAGGAGCCGGAGGAGTTGTCGTCCTTCTTGGCACAGGCCGTCAGACCGCCCGCCGCCGCCACTCCGACCGCCGCGGTGAGGAAGTTCCTTCTGCTGAGCATGTTCTTCTCCTTTGAAGAGCCGGCCCTGGGACGGACCTGCTGGTACTTGACGGGACCGGCTGCACTGCGTCCAGCCTGTCGATCACTGTTCGGGATTTCGACCACACTGCCGGAGCAGATCGGCCGACGGGTTCGTCAGAGGGGTGTGCCGTCCGGCTGGGCGGCGTAGGGGAAGGTGCTGGCGCGGACGACGAGTTGGGGTTCGATCGCCACCCGGGGGGCGGTGGCGGGCGGCCGGCCCTCGATCAGGTCCAGGAGGAGCGCGATCCCCTGCTTGCCCACCGCCGAGAAGTCCTGCCGGACGGTGGTCAGCGGCGGAGCGAAGAACTCGGCCTCGGGGATGTCGTCGAAGCCGACCACCGCCACGTCCTGGGGAGTTCGCACCCCCGCCTCACGCAGCGCCCGCAACACCCCCAGCGCCATCTGGTCGTTGGCGACGAAGACCGCGGTCAGCCCCCGGCCCACCCAGCCGGCCAGTTCCTGGCCCGCACGGTAGCCCGACAGCGGACTCCAGTCGCCGCGCAGCAGCATGGGCGGCTCGACGCCCGCGGATTCGAGGGTGTCCCGCCAGCCGGCGGCCCGGTCGGCCGCCTCCTGCCATTCCTCGGGCCCGGCGAGATGCCAGACCGTGCGGTGGCCGGCGGCCAGCAGATGGCCGGTGGCCAGCCGCGCCCCCAGATGCTGGTCCACGCTGACGCCGGCGATGTCCACGCCCGGCCCGCCGCCCACGATCACCACGGGGAACGGGTGGCGCAGTTCGGCGAGGGCGTCCACCGCCGACCGCTGCGGAGCGATGGCGACCACGCCCTCCACCCCGCCCTCGCTGAGGTGATCCAGGGCCTCGGAGAGACTCTCCATGGTCAGTTTGCGCAGACTGACCGTCGAGACGAGGTACCCCTCGGCCCGCGCCGCCTCCTCCAGCGCGAACAGCGTGCTGGCCGGCCCGTACAGGGTGGTGTCGGAGGCGACGACGCCCAGCGTCCGGGTCCGCCGGGTCGCCAGTGCCCGCGCGGAGAAGTTGCGGCGATAGCCCATCTCCTCGATCGCGCGCAGCACTCGGGCCCGTGTCGCGTCCCGCACGTTGGGGTGGTCGCCCAGCACCCGGGACACGGTCTGGTGGGACACGCCGGCCTGGCGCGCCACGTCGGCCATGGTGGGCGGCCGAAGCCGGGTGTGTGCCACGGGCGCCCCTCCTTGACTCTCGTTCGTCGACACGGCCTGCGCTGCGGGCGGACGGTTCCGCGCCGCCGACGTCACTCCGGAATCCCGGAGAGTCCAACGGCACTGGCGCAGAAGGCGAGTCGAGGCGATGTGAGCACGACGCTCGTTCCTCCCCTGCCGGCGTTGGGCGTTGACTGGTGAATGCGGAGGTCATTGTGAGCGCTAACAATTCACGGCGGTCAAGAGGGCTGCAGCCAATCGTCGTCACGGTTCCATAACGCGTCGTAGCGCTCTGGGCCGTAACTCCTGGTCAGAGCCACAAGAGGGGGCTGCGGCGCATACGCCGGCCGACACCCCGGCGACGGCGCGCGCGTCCACCGCGGCGCGGGATCCGGGCAGGGGCGGAGCGAAGTCCGGCCACCGGGACGACGGCCACACCGTCCTGGACGAACCGTCCACACGGACCGGCGGCCGCCGGACGGCGCACACCGGCGCCCCGCCCCCGACCGCCCGCCCCCGGCAACCGACACGGGGAACGCCCCCGGCTCCGGAAACACCTCCGACGCCCGGCTCAGCAGGGCATCGGGCCCCGCGCAGGACGGAGTCCGGCCGCCACGAGGGCGACGAGGACCACGAGGGCGACGAGAATTCCGAGGACACAGCCTTGGACGAACCGTCCACACGGACCGGCGGCCGCCGGGAGGAACGGTCTCGGCTCTAGGAGCACCACCACAGGAAGCGCGTGCACGTCTGCGACGGCGAGGGCTGCGGGGACGCGCCCGACGCCGACGGCCGGGGCGTCGGGGTGGAGCCCGGGGCGCCCGGGTCCGACGGGGCCGTCGCACCGGAGGTCGACCCGGAGGAACCGGGGAGGCTGCCCGACTGGGCCTGCTTGTCGGGGCTCGGCGAGGCCGTCCCGTCCGTCGCGGACGCCGATGCCGACGCCGAGGGCGACGCGGAGGGATCGGCGGAGGGCGAGGCCTTGCCCGCGCCGGCGTCCGCCCTGTCGTCCAGCGGCTGCTCGGACGCGCTCGGCTCCGGCGTCGAACCGTCGAGCTCGGACGACTCGCCCCCGGCCGCCGCCGGGTTGGCCGGCGAGGAGAACCCCGGGGCGTCCACGCCGAGTTCGGCCAGGCTGAGACCGCCCGCGGCAAGGGCGAAGCCGACGCCGATCAGCACCACGCGCTTACGACGTCGACGGTGGACGGAGGCCTTGCGGTCGCGCCGGCTCGCGTCCGCCGCGGCCGGGGCCCCGCCGGGCCCGCGCCGGCCGCCGCGCCCCTGCTCACGCCGGCGCGCGGCCCGGCCCTGCGACCCATCGCCCTCGGCTTCGCCCTCGCCGTGGTCACCCTCGTGGCCGTGCTCGCCGTGCTCGCCGTGCTCGCCGTGCTCGCCGTGCTCGCCGTGGTGTCCGTGCTCGCCGAGGTCACCGGGTTCGTCGTGGGCGTCGTGTCCGTCGCGCCCGACCACCGGCTCGCCACGGCCGGGCGCGTACGATTCGGGCGCGTACGGCTCCGGGTCGTACCCCTGCGACTGCGGCTCGTACCGCTGCGGCTGCGGGTCGTTCAGCTGCGGCTCCGGCTCGTACGTGGCCGGCGGATACGCGCGTAGCTGCTGAGCGGGTGCGCCGCACCCCGGGCAAGCGAGGGCGCCGTTGAGGTGCCGTCGGCACGGGTGGCAGTAGTCCATGACGCGGAGAGACTAAGTTCCCGGACGGCCGCGTTCCCGGGTCCAGCTGTGAAAGTTGTGTGGGAAACCGGCCATACGGCGCGTCAGATCGAGTGACCTGCCCCACACGGCGGTGTGCCAAAAGTCGAAACGGTCGGCGAAACTATCGAAACCGTTACCTGTTCGACCCATTGACACTCCGCTCGCGCCGTCTTTACTGTCTGGTCAGCATTTCGAACGTGTGACGAAATCTCGAACAGCCGAAGGGTAACTTCCGTGCGCATCACCGGAATCAGCACGCACGTCGTCGGGACGCCGTGGCGGAACCTGACCTACGTCCTGGTGCACACCGACGAGGGCATCACGGGTGTCGGAGAGACCCGCATGCTGGGCCACACCGACGCGCTGATCGGGTACCTGAAGGAGGCAGAGGCCAACCACATTCTCGGCTCCGACCCGTTCGCTGTCGAGGACCTCGCCCGCCGGATGAAGTACGGCGACTACGGGCGCGCGGGCGAGATCGTGATGTCGGGCATCGCCGTCGTCGAGATGGCCTGCTGGGACATCAAGGGCAAGGCTCTCGGCGTGCCGGTCTGGCAGCTCCTCGGCGGCAAGGTCACCGACAAGGTCAAGGCCTACGCCAACGGGTGGTACACCACCGAGCGGACCCCGGAGGCCTACCACAAGGCCGCCAAGGGCGTCATGGAGCGCGGCTACAAGGCGCTCAAGATCGACCCCTTCGGCACCGGGCACTTCGAGCTCGACCACCAGCAGTCCCTCTACGCCGTCTCGCTGATCGAGGCCGTGCGCGACGCCATCGGTCCGGACGCCGAGCTGATGCTGGAGATGCACGGCCGCTTCTCCCCCGCCACCGCCGTGCGGCTGGCCAACGAGCTCGCGCCCTTCAAGCCCGCGTGGCTGGAGGAGCCGTGCCCGCCGGAGAACCTGAAGGCCCTGGAGAAGGTCGCCGCCAAGGTCGACATCCCGGTCGCCACCGGTGAGCGCATCCACGACCGCATCGAGTTCCGCGAGCTCTTCGAGAGCCAGGCCGTCGACATCATCCAGCCGGACGTCGGCCACATCGGCGGCATCTGGGAGACGCGCAAGCTGGCCGCGACCGCCGAGACCCACTACATGCTGGTGGCCCCGCACAACGTCGGCGGCCCGGTCCTGACCGCCGCCTCGCTCCAGGTCGGCTTCACCGCCCCGAACTTCAAGATCCTCGAACACTTCAACGACTTCGCGGACGCGGAGATCAAGAAGGTCGTCAAGGGCGCGCCCGAGGTGATCGACGGCTACTTCCACCTCTCCGACAAGCCCGGCCTCGGCGTCGAGCTGGACGTGGACGCCGCCGCCGAGTTCCCGCAGCAGCAGGCCCGCTTCGACCTGTGGGCCGAGGGCTGGGAGCAGCGCAAGCCGAAGGGCAGCAAGTGAGCACCGCTGTCGTCGTCGACGGGCCGGGCGAGCACCGGCTCGTCCCCCACGAGCCGCGCCGGCCGGAGGCCGGCGAAGCGCTGGTGCGCGTCCACGCCACCGGCATCTGCGGCAGCGACCGTGAGGTGTACCAGGGCAACCGGCCCGAGGGGTACGTCCGATACCCGCTGACTCCCGGGCACGAGTGGTCCGGGACGGTCGAGGCGGTCGGCGCCGGGGTCCCCGCGTCGCTCGTCGGCCGCAAGGTGGTGGGCGAGGGCTTCCGCAACTGCCAGGTCTGCGACCGCTGCCACGCGGGCGAGACGACGCTGTGCACGGACGGGTACGAGGAGACGGGCTTCACCCAGCCGGGGGCCATGGCCGCCACCCTCACCCTCCCGGCCCGGCTGCTGCACGCCCTCCCGGACGACGCCGACCTCACCGCCGCCGCCCTGCTGGAGCCGGCCGCCTGCATCGCGGCCGCCGCCATCAAGGCGCACGCCCTGCCGGGCGAGAAGGTGGCCGTCGTCGGCACCGGGACGCTGGGCATGTTCGCCGTGCAGTTCCTGAAGGCGGGCTCGCCGGCCGAGCTGCTGGTCGTGGGCACGCGCCGGGACCGGGAGGGCCTCTCCAGGCGGTTCGGCGCCTCCGACTTCCGCACCCGGGACGAGGAGCTGCCGGACGACTTCGACGTCGTCGTGGAGACCGCCGGATCGGTGTCCGCCGCGCGTACCGCGGCCTCGCTGCTGCGGCGCGGCGGACGGCTGGTGCTGACGGGAATCCCGGCGGCGGGCGCCGACGGGCTCGACCCGACGGACCTGGTCGTACGTCAGCTGGAGGTGCACACCGTCTTCGGCGCGCCGCCGGACGCCTGGTCGCACACGGTCCGGGTCTTCGGGGCGGGCCTGCTGGATCCGCTGCCGCTGGTCACGCACGAGCTTCCGCTGACCGAGTTCTCCGAGGCCATCGAGCTCGTGGGGTCCGGCGACCCGAAGGTGGGCAAGGTGCTGCTCAGGCCGTAGGCCCTGCCGAGCCGTACGCCGGCACGGGGAGACCTGACGGTCCCCGTGCCGGCGTACAACCAGATCCCGTACGACCTGAGCCGCGAACTTTGACCGACATATCGAACACGAAGGACGGCATGTGACCACCGACGCTTCCACCCCGGCAGCCCGCCGACCCGGTGAGCAGGCGCTCACCACCCTCGGCCTGGGCGCACCCGCCCTCGACCCCGACGACGCCTCTCCCCACGCATTCCCGGGCGGCGGCCGCTGGCGCACCGAGGTCCCTTCGTGCGAGGGTCCCGAAGCGCTGGCGGTCATCCTGAAGGAAGCCTCGCGCCTCGACGTGCCGATCCACCGGATCAGCCAGGGCAGCGGCGTGTGGATGCTGACCGACGCCGAGATCACCGAGATGGTCGAGGCCACCGGTGAACGCGACATCGAGCTCTGCCTGTTCACCGGCCCGCGCGGCACCTGGGACATCGGCGGCTCGACCCGTACCGACTCCAAGGGCGGCGGACTGCGCGCCCGCGGCCACGACGCCGTCGCCGGTTGCGTCGAAGACGCGGTGCGGGCAACGGAGTTGGGCGTCAAGTGCCTGCTCGTCGCCGACGAGGGGGTCCTGTGGACGCTGCACCGCGCCCGTGCGGCGGGCATCATCCCGTCCGACACGACGCTGAAGGTGTCGGCGCTCATCGGTCCGGTCAACCCGGCGGCGTACGCGGTCTACGAGCGTCTCGGCGCGGACTCGGTCAACGTGCCCAGCGATCTGACGCTCGATCACCTCACGGAGATCCGGCGGGCGTCGGGCGCTCCCATGGACATGTACATCGAGGCCCCCGACGACCTCGGCGGCTACATCCGCATGTACGAGGTCGCCGAGCTGATCCGGCGCGGCGCGCCGCTCTACCTGAAGTTCGGCCTGTCCAAGGCCCCGGGGATCTACCCGTACGGCCACCACATGCGCGATCTGGCGCTCTCCACCGCACGTGAGCGGGTACGCCGCGGACGGCTCGCCCTCGACCTGCTCGCGCGCCACGGAGCCGACGGCGACATGGCCCCGCTCGGCTCGCGACTGCCCGGCGAACTGAACAGGTTCGACATGCCGTCATAACGTTCCGGAAACCTCGCTTCACAGAAGCCGACACAGGCGCGCAGAATCCCACACATCGCTTCTCGGTCTTTCCGGCGCTCACTCCGGAAGCGTCCTTCCCAGCGCGAGACCGATCACTGCACACACATCAAGGATGATGATCATGCGTAACCGCAGAGCCGCCCTCGCCGCCATAGCCGGAGCCGCGTCCCTCGCCCTGACCCTGACCGCCTGCGGGCAGTCCGGCGAGGGTGGCAGCAAGGAGGACAAGGGTGACGCCAAGGGCGGGACCATCGGCATCGCGATGCCGACCAAGTCCTCCGAGCGCTGGATCACCGACGGCGCCAACGTCGAGAAGGACCTGAAGGCCAAGGGCTACAAGACCAAGCTGGTCTTCGGCGAGGACGACCCCGAGCAGCAGGTCTCGCAGATCGAGAACCTGATCACCCAGGGCGTCAAGGCGCTGATCATCGCGGCCATCGACAACAAGTCGCTGAACAGCGTGCTCCAGCAGGCCGCCGACGCCAAGATCCCGGTCATCTCCTACGACCGCCTGATCCTCGGCACGAAGAACGTCGACTACTACGCGTCCTTCGACAACGAGAAGGTCGGCAAGCTCCAGGCCGGCTACATCGTCGACAAGCTGGGCCTGGCGTCCGGCAAGGGCCCGTTCAACATCGAGCTGTTCGCCGGCTCCAACGACGACAACAACACCAAGTACTTCTTCAACGGTGCGATGAGCGTGCTCCAGCCGTACATCGACAGCAAGAAGCTCGTGGTCAAGTCCGGCCAGACCAAGATGAACCAGGTCACCACCCTGCGCTGGGACGGCGCCACCGCCCAGAAGCGCATGGAGGACATCCTCACCTCGTCGTACAAGAGCGGCAAGGTCGACGCCGTGCTATCGCCCTACGACGGCATCTCCATCGGCATCATCGCCGCGCTGAAGTCCGACGGCTACGGCACCGCCGCCAAGCCCCTGCCGGTCATCAGCGGCCAGGACGCCGAGCTGGCCTCCGTGAAGTCGATCATCGCCGGTCAGCAGTCGATGACCGTCTACAAGGACCTGCGCAAGCTCGCCAAGGTCGCCACCGACATGGTCGACGCCACCCTGAACGGCAAGAAGCCCGAGATCAACGACACCAAGTCGTACGACAACGGCACCAAGGTCGTCCCCGCCTACCTGCTCCAGCCGGTGAGCGTCGACAAGACGAACTACGAGAAGGAGCTCGTGCAGGGCGGCTACTACACGGCGGACCAGCTCAAGTAAGCGTCGAACCTTACGGATTGGAAGGCACGACCATGGCGGGACCCGTCCTGGAAATGCGCTCGATCGTCAAGACCTTTCCCGGTGTCAAAGCGCTGTCGGACGTCACGCTGACTGTCCGTCAGGGCGAGGTCCATGCCATCTGCGGTGAGAACGGCGCCGGGAAGTCCACCTTGATGAAGGTGCTCTCCGGCGTTCATCCCCACGGCAGTTACGAGGGCGACATCCTCTTCGAGGGAGAGGTCGTCCGGTTCAAGGACATCAGGGCGAGCGAGCAGCACGGCATCGTCATCATCCACCAGGAGCTGGCGCTGTCGCCGTACCTCTCGCTGGCGGAGAACATCTTCCTCGGCAACGAACACGCCAAGAGCGGGTTCATCGACTGGCGCGAGACCCTGCGCCACGCCACGGAACTGCTGCGCCGGGTCGGTCTCGACGACCACCCGGAGACCCGCGTCGCCGACATCGGCGTGGGCAAGCAGCAGCTCGTGGAGATCGCCAAGGCGCTGTCGAAGAAGGTGAAGCTGCTCATCCTGGATGAGCCGACGGCGGCCCTGAACGACGAGGACAGCAGCAAACTCCTGGATCTCATCCTGGAGTTGAAGAAGCAGGGCATCACCTCGATCATCATCTCCCACAAGCTCAACGAGATCCGCAAGGTCGCGGACTCGGTGACGATCATCCGCGACGGGCACTCCATCGAGACGCTCGACGTGAAGTCGGCGGAGACGACCGAGGACCGGATCATCAGCGGCATGGTCGGCCGCGACCTCGACCACCGCTTCCCCGAGCGCACGCCGCACGAGCCGGAGAAGGACGCGGCTCCGGCCCTGGAGATCCGCGACTGGACCGTGCACCACCCGATCGACCAGCAGCGCAAGGTGGTCGACGACGTGTCGATCCAGGTGCGCCGCGGGGAGATCGTCGGCATCGCGGGCCTCATGGGCGCGGGCCGCACCGAGCTGGCCATGAGCGTCTTCGGGCGCAGCTACGGCAGGTACGCGGGCGGCACGGTCCTCAAGGACGGCAAGGAGATCCGCACCAGGACGGTCGCCGAGGCCATCGAGCACGGGATCGCGTACGTCACCGAGGACCGCAAGCACTACGGCCTCAACCTCATCGACACGATCAACCGCAACATCTCGCTGACGGCCCTGAACAAGGTCGCCAAGCGCGGTGTGGTCGACGAGCACGAGGAGCGGCAGGTCTCCGAGGGCTACCGCAAGTCGATGAACATCAAGGCCCCGACCGTCTTCGAGCCGGTGGGCAAGCTGTCCGGCGGCAACCAGCAGAAGGTCGTCCTCAGCAAGTGGATCTTCGCGGGTCCCGAGGTGCTGATCCTGGACGAGCCCACGCGCGGCATCGACGTCGGCGCCAAGTTCGAGATCTACACGGTCATCGACCAGTTGGCCGCCCAGGGCAAGGCGGTCGTCTTCATCTCCTCCGAGCTGCCCGAACTGCTCGGCATGTGCGACCGCATCTACACGATGGCCGCCGGACGGCTCACGGGCGAGTTCCCGCGGGCCGAGGCCACGCAGGAAGTGCTGATGCGTCAGATGACGAAGGACAAAGAGGTATCGCGATGAGCACGGACGTGACCGACAAGAGCCCGGCGGCGGCGCCGCCCGGCAAGAGCGGAGGCTCAGCCACCGGCGGCGGGCTGCTGCAGCTGATCCTCGACGGGCTGCGGCGCAACATGCGCCAGTACGGCATGCTGATCGCGCTCGGCCTGCTCGTCATCCTGTTCCAGGTGTGGACCGGCGGCGACCTGCTGCTCCCCCGCAACGTCTCCAACCTGGTCCTGCAGAACAGCTACATCCTGATCCTCGCGATCGGCATGATGCTGGTGATCATCGCGGGGCACATCGACCTGTCGGTCGGTTCGGTGACGGCGTTCGTGGGCGCCTTCGCCGCCGTCCTCACGGTGCAGCACGACGTGGCGTGGCCCGTCGCGCTCGTGCTGTGTCTGGCCGTCGGCGCGGTGGCCGGTGCGGTGCAGGGCTTCCTGATCGCCTATCTCGGCATACCCTCCTTCATCGTCACCCTCGCGGGCATGCTGCTCTTCCGCGGTCTGACGGAGATCCTCCTGGCGGGCCAGACCCTCGGCCCGTTCCCCGACGGCCTGCAGAAGATGGGCAACGGCTTCCTGCCCGCGGTGGGACCGAACACCAACTATCACAACATCACGCTGCTGCTGGGCTTCGCCCTGCTGGCCTTCGTGGTCCTCCAGGAGGTCCGCGACCGCAAGCGCCAGCAGGAGTTCTCGCTGGACGTGGTGCCGCTCAACCTCTTCCTGCTCAAGCTCGTCGCCATCGCCGCCGCGGTCCTCACGGTCACGATGCTGCTCGCCAGCTACAAGGGCGCGCCGATCATCCTGATCATCCTCGGCGTGCTGGTCGTGGGCTACGGCTACATCATGCGCAACGCCGTCTTCGGCCGTCACATCTACGCCATCGGCGGCAACCTGCCGGCGGCGAAGCTGTCCGGCGTCAAGGACAAGAAGGTCACCTTCCTCGTCTTCCTGAACATGGGCGTGCTCGCGGCCCTCGCGGGTCTGGTGGTCGCCGCCCGGCTGAACGCGGCCTCGCCGAAGGCCGGCCTCAGCTTCGAACTCGAGGCGATCGCCTCGTCGTTCATCGGCGGCGCGTCGATGAGCGGCGGCGTCGGCACCGTGCTCGGCGCGATCATCGGCGGTCTCGTCCTCGGCGTGCTGAACAACGGCATGAACCTGCTGAGCGTCGGCACCGACTGGCAGCAGGTCATCAAGGGTCTCGCCCTGCTGATCGCGGTCGGGTTCGACGTGTGGAACAAGCGCAAGTCCGGTTCCTGAACCGGTAGCGGGCCCCGCCTTCCGGCGGGGCCCGCTCTGTTCTCAGGGCCGGGATCCGTCCCCGAGGAACAGGCGGGACGAGCAGGACGAGCAGGACGAGCAGGACGAGCGAGGCGAGCGAGGCGGTAGTGGAAGGCGGGAAAGCGGTGAAGACGTTCTTCGGCAGGCTGGCCGACGGCGCCGAGGTCTCCAGCTGGTCGCTGGAGAACGGCGGGACCCGGCTGAAGGTCCTCGACTACGGCGGGATCGTGCAGTCCCTGGAGATCCCCGACCGGCACGGCCGGTACGCGAACGTCTCCCTCGGGTTCGGCTCCGTCGAGGACTACGTCGCCGGCAGCCCCTACTTCGGGGCGCTGATCGGCCGGTTCGGCAACCGCATCGCCGAAGGCCGCTTCACTCTGGACGACGAGAGCCACCAGCTGCCCCGCAACGACGGAGCGCACAGTCTGCACGGCGGCGACGAGGGCTTCGACCGGCGCATCTGGCGGATCGAGCCCTTCACCGAGGGTCCGGACGTCGGCCTGCTCCTGCGGCTGACCAGCCCCGACGGCGACATGGGCTACCCGGGCACGCTCCAGGCGCAGGTGACGTACACCCTCACCGACGGCGGCGACTGGCGCATCGACTACCAGGCCACCACCGACCGGGCCACCGTCGTCAACCTGACCAGCCACGTCTACTGGAACCTCGCCGGCGAGGGCAGCGGATCGGTGCACGACCACGAGCTGGAGATCGCCGCCTCCCGCTACCTGCCCGTGGACGCGGGGCTCATCCCCACCGGCGGGCCGGCCGACGTCGCCGGCACCCCCTTCGACTTCCGCACGGCCAAGCCGGTCGGCCGGGACCTGCGGGTCGCCCACGAGCAGTCGCTGCACAGCAAGGGCGTCGACCACAACTACGTCCTCGACAAGGGCCTCACCGCCCGGCCCGAGCCCGCCGCCGTCCTGCGGGACCCCGCCTCCGGCCGCACGCTGACGATCGCGACCACCGAGCCGGGGCTGCAGTTCTACTCGGGCAACTTCCTCGACGGCAGCCTGGTCGGGCCCGGCGGGCGCACCTACCGCCAGGGCGACGCGCTCTGCCTGGAGACCCAGCACTACCCGGACTCCCCCAACCGGCCGGAGTTCCCGAGCACCGTGCTGCGACCGGGCGAGGTCTACCGGACGACGACGGTCCACTCGTTCGGCGTCTGATCCGCCGCTCCCGCCGGATCCTTCACAGCTAAACCACAATTTCTTACCGATTCCTCAGCGGTTGAACGGCGCCGCCGACACCTGCGTATGTAAGAGCGGCCCGTGCTCCCCCGCGCGGGCCACCCAATGACGACGGGCCCGGTCGTCCCCGCCGGGTCCGCCCCATACGGAGGTTCCATGGCCGACAACGTCTCCTCGTTGTTCCGCAACAGCGCGGCGCACAGCCCGTCGATGGCGGCGCTGACACGCGAGGGCGGCGAGGGAGTCGGCCCGGTGGACTTCTGCATCCCGTGCAACCCGTACTTCCCCACCCCGGCCATGATGGACACCATGGCCGCCCGGCTGCGGGACATCATCACGTACTACCCGAGCAGCGCCGACACGATCACGGCCGAACTGTGCAACCTGCTCCAACTCCCGCCGCAGGCCGTGGCGATGGGCAACGGCTCGACCGAGCTGATCACGTGGATCGACCATCTGCTGGTCCGTGAGTCCCTCGCCGTGCCCGTCCCCACCTTCGGCCGCTGGACCGACCAGCCCATGGAGACCGGCAAGCGGGTCGACATGTTCCCGCTCCAGGAGTCCAGCGGCTTCGCCCTGGACCTCGCGCAGTACGCCGAGTTCATCCGGACCCGGGGCACCAGGGCCGCCGTCATCTGCAACCCGAACAACCCCGACGGCGGATTCCTGCCCAAGCGCGCGCTCGTGCAGTTCATGGACGCGATGGCCGACCTGGACCTGATCGTCATCGACGAGTCGTTCCTGGAGTTCGCGGACGCCGAGCAGGAACCCAGCGTCGTGCAGGAGGCGATGATCCGGCCGAACGTCATCGTGCTGCGCAGCCTCGGCAAGAACTTCGGTCTGCACGGCGTCCGTTTCGGCTACATGGTCGCCAACCCGTCGCTGGCCGGGCGGGTCCGCTCGATGCTGCCGAAGTGGAACCTCAACGCCTTCGCCGAGTACGTGGTGTTCATGCTGAAGGAGCACGGCCCCGAGTACGCGCAGAGCCTGCTGCAGGTGCGCCGGGACCGTCTCGACATGGCGAGCCAGCTCTCCGCGCTGCCGGGCCTGACCGTCTACCCCTCCCAGGGGAACTTCCTCTTCGTGCGCCTTCCGGTGGGCGCCGAGGGTACCGTGGTCCGCGACCGGCTGCTCGCCGAGCACCGCATCCTGGTCCGCGAGTGCGGCAACAAGATCGGTTCGTCGAGCCGCTTCCTGAGACTCGTGGTGCGCCCCCAGGTCGACGTGCGTCGCCTGGTGTCCGGCATGGAACAGGTGCTCTACGGGACCAGGAGGGGAGCCCCCGTACCCGAGCTGGGCGCAGGGACCAGCTACAGCTCGGGCACGGCGGCGGTGGACCGGCTGGTCACCAACGGGGCGGGCATGCCGGGTCTGGCCGCTCAGGCCATGGGCGCCGGAGCGCCCGGGCTGGTCGCCGCCGCCCCGGCCGCCGTCGCCGCGGCGATGCCCGCGCCCGCGATGCCGCAGCCCGCGCCGTCCGACGGCGCCGGGATGCCGATGCCGGCCGCGGCACAGGTCTTCCCCCAGTCCGTGCCTGCCCCGGCTCCCGGCCCGCCCCCGCCGCCCGCTCCCATCCCGCTCCCCACGCCCGCCCCTGCGCCCGCGCCTGCGCCCGCCCCGGCCCCGCCGATGGCGCCGGCGGCGGCGATGGCCCCCGCCGCGATGGCCCCCGCCGCGATGGCACCGCCGGCGATGGCCCCGGCTGCCATGTCCCCGGCGGCCATGGCGCCGGCCATGGCGCCGCCGATGTCGCCCGCGATGTCGCCCGCCATGGCTCCCCCGATGGCTCCCCCGATGGCTCCCCCCATGGCCCCTGCGATGACGCCGCCGATGGGCCCGACCCCGCCCGGGGTCCCGGCCCGCGGCGGCCTCACCGCCGCCCAGGTCCGGGGCACCAACGGCCTCTCCCCGGCGCCGGCCACCGGCTGGCCCAACGCCCAGAGCTGGCCGAACGCGGCGGGGATGGGCCAGGCGGGTTAGGGTCTGCCGTTCGGATCACCCCGCGGACGCGGGGGCCGGCACGAGGTCCTGCGGTCCAGCGCCGCCGAGGGCGGGCGGTGCGGCCCGCAGGGGCGGCGGGCCACCGGCCGTCCGCTGCTCCGGTCCAGGACGCCGACGCCCGGCTGCCTGTCCGGCAAGGGCCTTGACGGGACGGCGCTTTGCCTGACTGACAGGGTGCGGACAGGAACCCTTCCTAGGGTGCCGTGTTCATGACAGACACCTCAGATGCGCGCACCTCCGTAGCGCGCCGAACCGTACTCCTCGCCACGGGCGCGACCGCGGCCGCCCTGGCCGTGGGCGCCGCCGCCACGCCCGAGGCCCCCGCCGACGCCGTGACCGACACCGCCCCCGTCGCCGCCACGGCCGTCTGCACCCTCACCAAGGAGATGACCGAAGGCCCCTATCACCTCGACGGACAGTACGTCCGCGCCGACGTCACCGAGGGCAAGGCGGGCGTCCCGCTGAAGCTGGCCCTCACGGTCGTCGACGACGACACCTGCGTCCCCATCAGCAACGCGCTGGTCGAGATCTGGCACGCCGACACCCTCGGCGAGTACTCCGGCTTCGTCGGCGCCAACGGCCACAGCGAGACGGACGACGGCACCTTCCTGCGCGGCGCCGTCCTCACCGACTCCCGCGGCGTCGCGACGATCACCACGATCTACCCGGGCTGGTACCGGGGCCGCTGCGTCCACATCCACGTCAAGGTGCACACCGGCGTCACCGTCACCGCCGACGGTCACTTCACCGGCGGGCAGGAACTCCACACCGGCCAGCTCTTCTTCAGCGAGACGATCACCGCCGCCGTCGCGAAGGTCTCCCCGTACTCGGCCAACAGGGTCACCCGCACCACCCTCGCCCAGGACTCGATCTACGACGACGCGGGCGCCTCGTCCGGCCTCCTGACCCTGACGGCCCTGGGCGGCTCGGCCTCGTCCGGGTACACGGGGACGCTGACACTCGGCGTCGAGCGCTGATCCTCCGCACGCGCTCGCGCCCGGCCCCTCCGGTGCGCCGGAGGGGCCGGGCGGCTCAGGGCCGGGGCCGGCTCACTTGCCCGGGCACGCCTTCCAGGCCATGTGGTAGACGGTGTTGATGTCGCCGTCCGTCGAGTCCATCGTCATGAAGCTGACCTTGGACGCCGACGACGAGCCCGCGTTGACCCGCAGCTCGGTGTTGATGTTGAAGTTGCGCTGGACTCCGCAGGGCGCGTACACGAGGTTGGCCCAGTCGGTGGTGTCCGTCGCCTGCCAGTTGTCGTTCTTCGCGCCGTTGAAGGTGTGGGTCTTGAACACCGTCTGCGACGAGCCCTGGAAGTAGTACGAGGCCCGCTGCACGCCGTTGGACCCGGACTGCAGCGAGGCGAAGCCCCGGTAGTCCGCGCTTGCGATGGCGTAGGTGAAGCCCGAGGGGACGTGGACGACCAGGCTCAGCTGGCAGTTCTTGCGGAACGCGGTCGGGTCGGAGTTGCCGCCGACCTGCGCGAGGTACTCGCTGTAGGTCACGGTGAAGGCGGTGTTGTCCTCGGAGACGGCGACGGCCGCCGAACCCGGGCGACAGCCCGAGCCGTTCACCGTGGCCACATTGATGACGATCTTGTCCGGGGGCGGGTCGACGAACCCCGAGGACGGGTTGTGCGCGGGCATCGCGGCGGTGACGAGAGCGGCGACCGCGCCGCCCAGGAGCAGCCCATGAGCCATGGTGTCTCCCCTTCGTTCGGATCGGTGGGGGGTGGATGCGGCCGGTTCCGCACAGCAATCATGTGAAGGATCAATGAAGCCGCTGTGAAGGACCGGGGCGATCGCATCGTAGGGAGACCGCTGGGGCGCGCCCAGGTGGAACTCCGGCCATTCACCCCGGCCCGTTCACACCCTGTGGACCCGTGCCCGCCGGCGCTCCCCGCCCGCCGTCAGGGGTTCTCCCAGGCCGCGGGCTCCTCCGACAGCTCCCGCACCGGGGCCGGCAGCGCGTCCGCCGCGATGTCCGCGATCGTGACGCCCTCCAGGATCCGGCGCACGTTGGCCCGCAGCGCGATCCACAGCGGCAGCAGGGGCTGCGCCGACCCCGTGTACGTCAGTCCCGTCGGACGTTCGCCGCGCACCGACACGATCGGGCCGTCCACCGCCCTGATCACGTCCGCGACCGTGATCGCCGCGGCGTCGCGGGCCAGCCGGTAACCGCCCCCGCCGCCGCGCCTGCTGTCCACGATCCCGCCGCGCCGCAGATCGCCCAGGATCCCCTCCAGGAACTTGTGCGGGATGTCCTGCACGGTGGCGATCGACTCCGCCTTCACGGGGTCGCCGCCGCCCTGCCGCACGGCGAGTTCCAGCACCGCCCGCACCGCGTAGTCCGCCCTCGCCGAGATCCTCATGGACCCATTGTGGGGTCGGCGGCCGGGCGGCCCCGCCCCACGGACGACGGCCGGACCGGCCCTGCCACGGGCCAGGACCTCTCCCGGTCCTAGGCCAGCCTGATCACGTTCCAGGACAGCGGCTCCAGCGTCGCCGTCAGCCTGCCGTCCGTCAGCGTCGTGCCCTCGGCCGGGTGTGGGGCGACCCGCTCGGGGTCGGCAAGGGTGTTGCGGGCGTCGGGGTCGGCGTCCGCGAGCACGCTGTGCTCCACGACCGACGTCAGGCCGAGGCTGTCCAGCCGGACCTGGAGGGGGAGCGCGTCGGTGCGGCCGCGGTTGACGGCGAAGACGGTGACCGACCCGTCCTCGGCACGGACCGCGGTCGCGTGCAGCAGGTCCGTCTCGCCGTACTTGCGCGTCCGGTACGTCGGCGACTCCACCCGGACGTCGAGGACCTGGCCGCGGCCGTACCGGGCGGCCTGGGCGAAGGGGAAGAACGTCGTCTGCCGCCAGGCCGGACCGCCGGGCTCGGTCATGATCGGCGCGATGACGTTGACGAGCTGGGCGAGACAGGCGACCGCGACCCGGTCGGCGTGCCGCAGCAGCGCGATCAGCAGGGAGCCGAAGACGACGGCGTCGGTGACGCTGTAGCAGTCCTCCAGCAGACGCGGGGCCTGCGGCCAGTCGCTCCGGTCGATGCCCTTGGCGTGCTCCTCCCACTCGGGCAGGTACCAGACGTTCCACTCGTCGAAGGAGAGGTTGATCCGCTTCTTCGACTTCAGCCGCGCGCCCACGTGGTCGGCGGTCGCCACCACGTTCTCGATGAACGACTCCATGTCGACGGCGGAGGCGAGGAAGGAGTCGACGTCACCGTCCTCGGGCCAGTAGTAGGCGTGCAGCGAGATGTGGTCGACGAGGTCGTACGTCTCCTGGAGGACCGTCGCCTCCCACTCGGCGAACGTCGGCATGGACTGGCTGGAGGAGCCGCAGGCGACGAGCTCCACGCCGGGGTCGAGCTGGCGCATGGCCCGGGCGGTCTCGGCGGCGAGACGGCCGTACTCCTCGGCCGTCTTGTGGCCGGTCTGCCAGGGACCGTCCATCTCGTTGCCCAGGCACCACAGCTTGATGCCGAAGGGGTCCTTGTCGCCGTGGCTCACGCGGAGGTCGGAGAGGGCGGTGCCCTCGGCGTGGTTGGCGTACTCCTGGAGCGCCAGGGCCTCGGCGACTCCGCGCGTGCCGAGGTTGACGGCCATCATGGGCTCGGCGTGCGGGCCGATCTTCCTCAGGAAGCCGATGAACTCGGAGAGGCCGAAGCGGTTGGTCTCCGTGGAGTGCCAGGCCAGGTCGAGGCGGCGGGGGCGGTCCGCCACGGGGCCGACCGAGTCCTCCCACCGGTAGCCGGAGACGAAGTTGCCGCCCGGGTAGCGGACGGCCGTGACGCCGAGTTCCCGCACGAGGTCCAGGACGTCCGTGCGAAGACCCTCGGCGTCGGCCGCGGGGTGGCCGGGCTCGAAGACGCCCGTGTAGACGCAGCGGCCGAGGTGTTCGACGAAGGAGCCGAAGAGACGGGGGTTCACCTCGCCGGTGACGAAGGCGGGGTCGAGGGTGAAACGGGCGGTGCTCATCTTGGCCTCTCAGGTCTCGGTTGCCGCTGCGGGTTCCTCTGCGGGTTCCTCCGCGGGCGCGACGCGTGGACTGCGGCGTCCGGCCGCACGGGCCCGCGCGCCGTCTCCGTGCTCCTGTCCTTCTCCGTGCTCCTGCCGGTCCAGTGAGGGAGGTTCGGTATATCGGATCATGCTCGTGTCTTCGAACGGGACCGTAAAATCCGCCCCGCCCGCCCGTCAATGGTTTCGACGTGATCTCTGACAGCGCTTTCTACCACCGCTCCCGTCCCCGCTTCTCGTGACGTGAGCACAACCGGCCGCGTAGGCTCGAACGGGCTGCCGCCGGGCGGTGGAGAAGGGGGAGCGGATGGACATCGCGGGCGCGCGCGAGAGGGCGGCCCGGATCGCCTCGGCGCTGCGGCGCACGCGGACCGGACCGGCCATGCGCGAGCTGACCGGCGATCTCTCCGCCGCGCTGCGGGCGCGTCCCCGTCGCCCGTCCGGGGTGCGGGACGTGTGCCGGGCACTGTGCGAGGAGATGTCCGCACGGCGCGGCGGCCGGCCCGTCGAGGTGCGGTTCGAGCGGTTCCCCGACGAGATCGAAGTCACCGGCCTGTGGGTGGAGTTCCAGGAGTTCGACCTGGTGATCGTGGAGGAACGGGCCGAGGCCGTACAGCAGTTGGTCATCCTCGGCCATGAGCTGTGGCATCTGCACGCCGGGCACCGCCATCACCATCACGGCGTCGGCACGGTGGCGGCGGGCGTGCTGGCCGACCGGTCCGGCTGGGACTCCATCGCGCTGACCGTCGCTGCGCGCAACGGCTCCCGCGAGGACGACGAGGCCGAGGCCGACGACTTCGGCCACCGCCTCGCGGCGCGGTTGCGGCGCTATCTGTCCGACTCCGGGCCGGGCGGCCCGGGACCGGCCGCCGCCGGACCGGGCGCGGAGACGGCCGCGGTCCAGCGCACGCTGGGCTACCGGGGACGCCGGGGTACCGCGCGGTGAACCACGGGCTGTACATCTCCTTCTGGCTGCCCACCGTGGTCCTCGGCGCGGCCCTCGCCATCAAGCTGCCCAGCATCCTCAAACTCTGGCGGGACCCGCTGCTGCGCGCCGTCGGCGGTCTGCTGGTGTTCGCCTGCGCGGTGTTCGTGTTCGCGGCCCCGAAGACCATCGCCTGGGCCAACCGGGTCACCGGCGTGCCGAACATCGCCGCACCCTGGGTGTACTCCCTGCTCACCGCGCTGTCCGCGTCCTGGCTGCTGCTCATCATCGCCTGGCGCAACGGCCGTACCGAGCGCTCGGCCCAGACCCGGCGCGCGACGCGCTGGGTGGTCTCCGTCTACGCGGGCGTGGTGGTCGCCCTGTGGGTGCTCTTCGCGCTGGCCGACGTGCCCGTGGAGCGGATCCGGGACCTCGACACGTACTACGCCAACACCCCGTACATGCGCGAGGAGATCCTGCTCTACCTGCTCGCGCACACGGTGGCCTGCTCGGTCACCGCCCGGCTGGTGTGGAACTGGAGCCGCACCGAGGGCCTCGACGCCTGGCTGCGCTGGGGGCTGCGCTTCCTGGGGGCGGGCTATGTGACCAACCTGCTGTTCAGCGCGGCCAAACTGACAGCCGTCGCGGCCCGTTGGACCGGGCACGACCTTGACTGGCTGAACACGAGCATCGCGCCGTCGGCGGCCTGCATCGCCGCCACGCTGGTCGCGGTCGGCTTCATCGTGCCGCACGCCGGCCAGTATCTGCAGGAGCGCTGGCGGGTACGCCGCCGGCACCGGAGCCTGAAGCCGCTGTCCCGGCTGATGCGGACCGTCACCGGCGGACGCGAGCCGTTCGACCTGCGGGCCACCCCCGAGCTGCGGCTGATCCGCCGCGAGACGTTCATCCGCGACGCGCTCCTGCAACTGGCCCGCCATCTGGACGACGGCCTGCGCGCCCGGTCCTACGACGCCGCCGTCGCCCTCGGCTTCGAGCGCGGCCGGGCGCAGGCTCTGGCCGCGGGCGTCGCGCTGCTGGACGCCGTCGAGGCGAGGGAGCGGTCGCAGCGCGGCCCGGTGGCGCAGGAAGCTCCCAAGCCCCCGCGGGCCGACGCCCGGACCGCCTCCCCCGCCTCCCCAGTCACCCCCGCCGCTTCCTCCTCAGGTCCGGACACCACCTACCTCCTGCGGGAGATCCAGGCCGTGTCCCGCGTCCTTCGCCACCCCGTCGACCTCCAGGCGGTCCGCAACCACGCGGCCGCCCCGGCAGAGAGCATGTCCACGCATGAGTGAGCCCTCCACCCCCGCCAGAACCGCCGTAGTGCTGGGGGGATCCCATGCGGGCATGCTCGCCGCACGCGCCCTGAGCGGCTTCGCCGACCGGGTCGTCGTGATCGAGCGGGACGTGCTGCCCGACGGCCCGGCGCCCCGCCGGGGTCTGCCCCAGGCACGCCACGCCCACATGCTGTGGTCGGGCGGGGTGCGGGCCGTGGAGGAACTGCTGCCGGGCGTCACCGAGGCCCTGCGGGACGCCGGTGCGCGCCGGTCGCCGGTCACGACCGACATGGTCGTCATGGGCCCGCGGGGCTGGTTCCGCCGCTGGCCCGAGTCCCACCACGTGATCCTCGCCGGACGCGATCTGCTCGACGCGACGATCCGCGCCCGGGTGCTCGCCGACGAGCGGATCGAACTGCTCGCCGGGGCGGAGGCGACGGGTCTGGTGGGGGACGCCGGGGCCGTCACGGGAGTGCGGGTGCGGACGCGGGTCGGGAGGGACGGACGGGACGGCCCGGAAACCGGCCCCAGCGACTCGGCGTCCGGCCCGGCGAACGACTCGGCGTCCGGTCCGGAGCGGATCGTGCCGGCCGCCCTGGTCGTCGACGCGACCGGGCGGGGCTCGCGGGCGGCCGGGTGGCTCCAGGACCTCGGGCTGCCCGCGGTGGAGCGGCGCGAGGTGGACTCGGGGCTGGCCTACGCGAGCCGGCTCTATCTGGCGCCCGAGCAGGCCCGCTCCGGGTATCCGATCGTCAACGTGCAGCCCGACCCTCGGGACGGCCGTCCGGGCCGGGCGGGGTTCCTGCTGCCCATCGAGGACGGTCGCTGGATCGTGACCCTCAACGGCACGCGGGGCGGCGAACCGACCGCCGAGAACGACGATTTCGTCCGCTTCGCGCGCGAGGAGCTGCGCCACCCGGTCATCGGGGAGCTGCTGGACCGGGCCGAGCCGCTGTCGGACGTGTCGTACACCCGGGCCACGGTCAATCGCCGCAGCTACTACGAGCGGATGGCGGCCTGGCCGGAGAACTTCGCCGTCCTCGGCGACGCGCTGGCCGCGTACAACCCGCTCTACGGCCACGGTCTCGCGGTCGCCGCCCAGAGCGCGGTGGCGTTGCGGGAGGCCGTCCGGCGGCACGGTTGGGGATCGGCCGGGCTGTCCCGCCGCGTCCAGCGGGCGGTGGCCCGCCCGGCCGGCGCCGCCTGGGACCTCGCCGTCGGCCAGGACGTGTTCTATCCGGGCTCGACGGAGAACGGGCCCACGCTCCGCGACCGGCTCCTGGCCGCGTACGTGGGCCGTCTCATGCTCACGGCCACCGGCAGCGGCCGGATCGCCCGCCGGCTGACCGACGTGACGTCGCTGGAGCGGGGCCCGCAGGTCCTGCTGACCCCGACGGTCCTGCTGGCCGCCACCGCCGGCCCCCTCAAGCGGCCCCTCACCGGCCCGCCGCTGACCCCCTCCGAGCTCGAAAGGGCGGGCCTGCGAGCGGGCCCGGGGTAGCGGCCCGGGTCGGCGCGGCCGGCCGTCAGCCGGCGAAAGCGGGCTGGGCCAGGCCCTTGCCGGCGTTCGCTATCACCAGGAGCGAGCCCGCGACCGGGTGCGGGGCCGTCAGGCCGACCCGGGCCGTGGTGACGTACAGGTCCGTCAGGCCGGCGCCGCCGAAGGCGCACGCGGTGACCCTCGGGGTGGGCAGGGTGATCACCCGGTCGAGTTCGCCGGCCGGGGTGTACCGGCGGACCGCTCCCCCGTCCCACAGGGCCACCCACACGCAGCCGTCGGCGTCCACGGTGAGGCCGTCGGGGAAGCCTGCGCCGTCCTCGACGGAGACGAAGGGGCGGCGGCCGCTCACCCTGCCGTCCGCCGAGCAGTCGAAGACGTCGACACGGCGCGTCGGCGAGTCGATGTAGTACATCAGCGTGCCGTCCGGGCTCCAGCCCGTGCCGTTGCTCACCGCCACGTCGTCGAGGATCAGCTCGGCCGAGCCGTCGCCGGCGAGCCGGGACAGCGTGCCGCCGCCGGGCGCCTCGTCGTAGCGCATGGTGCCGGCCCAGAGGGAGCCGTCGGGCGCCACCGCGGCGTCGTTGGCGCGACGGCCGGGCACCGGCTCGTGGCGCAGCCAGCGGAAGGCGCCGTCGGGGTCGAGCAGGCCCACCCCGTCCCGGAGGTTGAGGACGAGCCCGCCGCCCGCCCGGGGCTTGGCCGCGCCGACGTGCTGGTCGGTCGCCCGGACCGTGCGACCGCCGGTGGCGGGGTCGTAGGTGTGCAGGCGGGAGCCGAGTATGTCGATCCAGAGCAGCCGGCCGGTGGCCGGGTCCCAGGTCGGCCCCTCGCCGAGGGTCGCCTCGGCCCGCACGGCCACCTCGTACGGCGTCGTCATGCCACGCTCCGGTATCCCAGCAGTTCGGACAGTTCGGCCGCGCCCTTCGCGGCGAGCTGCTCCAGCTCCGCGCGGCGCTCGTCGCTCCAGCGGATCATGGGGACGGAGATGGAGAGCGCGGCGACCACCTGGCCCGTGCGGTCGCGCACCGGCGCCGCCACGCAGCTGACGTCCGGGTTGGACTCGCGGCTCTCGACCGCGACGCCCCGCTCGCGGATCTCGGCCAGGGCCTCGCGCAGCGCCCCGGGCTCGGTGATGCTGTTCGGCGTCATCCGCACGAGGTCGGCGTCGTCGGGGATGCGCGCGCTGAGCTCCGGATCGGGCAGCGAGGCCAGCAGCATCTTGCCGACGGAGGTGCAGTGGGCCGGGAGGCGCCGGCCCGCGGCCGAGACCATCCGGACCGCGTGGGTGGAGTCCACCTTGGCGATGTAGATGACGTCCGTGCCTTCCAGGATCGCCACGTGAACCGTCTCGTCACACGTTTCGGCGACCGTGCGGGCGACCTGCTGACCCTCGGCGGCGAGGTCGAGCTGCTCGGCGTAGCGGCTGCCGAGCTGGTACGGACGCACTCCTAGGCGGTACCGTCCGGGTTGTCCGGGGACGGGCACGATGTACGACCGCGCGGAGAGCGTGGTCACCAGTTCGTGCACGGTGGTGCGCGGAAGCTGGAGCTTGCGCACGATGTCGGGGGCGGAGAGCGAACCGTCCCCGTCGAGGAAGAGCTCGAGGATGTCGAGAGCTCGGGTCACGGCAGGTACGAGGCGTCCCACGACCGGCCCCCTCCCTTAGTCTGTGGTCGGAGCCTGTGTTCGAGATATCAACAGGCGATCGGCATGACGAACACAGGCTGTCATAAGCCGTTGCGCCGGGCAATGGCCGGGAAACGCACGGTGGCCCCGGACGGTACCCGCCGTGGGCCAGGATGGGACGCATGCCGACCCAGAAACGCCTCGCCGGCTCGTTCACGGCCCTCGATTTCCAGTTGGTCCTGCTGCGCCGCATGGCCGACCACAACCCGGATCTGGTGGAGGACGCCCGCCATGACCTGGGCGTCTCCCTGACGCAGATGAGAGAGGCCAACAAACGTTGGCAGGCAATGGTCCACTCACCGCACACCAGGGGAACGCTCGCCCGCTACCGCTCGGTCCTCGGCGAGCCCGAGTCGAGAATCGCCCGCCGGGTGGGCGACCTCGACTGCGAGGCCTGGCTGTGGCCCGTCTCCCTCTGGCCCGGCCTGCGCTTCGAGCTGCTGCTCGCCCCGACCGGCGCCGTCTGGAACGAGTGGCTGGTGCGCGCCCCGGGGGCCCGGCCGCCGTCCCTGGAGAGCCTCGACGACCTCACCCCCTGGTCCTGCACGATCGACGAGGTCGCCCTCGCCTTCGCCCCGGCCCGCCCCCTGGAGGGCACCGCCCCCAACCGCTGGGGGCTGGCCTTCACGGCGCCGGACGGACAGGGCGTGCGCCGGGAGGTGGTCGCCGAGTTCACCTGGGGCCTGCTCCAGCGGACGGCGACCAGGGAGTAGCCCGACAGCCGACGGACGGGATCGAGGGGGCGGGCGGTCAGCGGTCAGCGGTCAGCGGTCAGCGGTCAGCGGTCAGCGGCCGCCAGGATCGCCGTCACGACCTTGGGCGTCGACTCCGGGTGCAGGAACAGGAAGAGGTTCGGCTCGACCAGTTCCAGCTCCATCACCCGCGGCCGCCCGTCGTCGCCGTCCACGAGGTCGACCCGGGCGTAGAGCAGCTCTGGCGCGTCGGGCACGGCGGCCAGGGCTCGTTCGGCGACGGCGAGTTCGGCCGGGGTCGGCGTCCAGGGCTCCAGTCCGGGATGGGCGACCTTCTCCGCGTCGAAGGCGGTGTCGGGAGCCAGCACGGCCCGCTTGCGGCTGGCGTGCAGGAGGCGTCCGCCGAAGAACTGCAGGGCCCGCTCACCGCCGGTGTCGATGGCGCGCACATAGGGCTGCACCATCGCCGTCAGCCCTTCGGCGTGCAGCCGCGCGAGATGGCGTACGGCCGTCTCGTGGGCGTCGGGGGTGTAGCGGGCGGCGTAGCGGGCGCCGGCGCCCGAGGCGGGCTTGATCACGTACTCGGCGCCGTCGGGCAGCTCGGCCGGCTCGCCGGGCGCGACGTAGCGCGTCGGCACGGTCGGCACCCCGGCCGCCGCCAGCTCCCCCAGATACCGCTTGTCGGTGTTCCAGCGCACCACCGCTGCCGGGTTGGCCAGCCGGGTGACGGCGGCGACCTTCTGCGTCCAGGCCGTGAACTCGTCCGCACGCCAGCTGTAGTCCCAGGTGGAGCGGATGACGACGAGGTCGTAGGAGGCCCAGTCCACGTCGGCGTCGTCCCAGAAGACCCCGTCCGCCTCCGCCCCGGCCTCCCGCAACGCCTCCAGCAGCACCGGGAGATCGACGTCCTTGCCGGCCTGCGGCCGTGGGTCGTAGGTGGCGAGCGCGACACGGGCCACGACGGGCTCCTTCTTCGTACGACTGTCCGATCACCGGAAGGCTAGCAAGGCGGCTCGCACAGTGATCCGGATCAAACCCCCGCCCGGCCCGATCGCCCGCGCCGCGGGGTAGGAAGGTGCTGTCGTTCTCATTCGCCGTTCGCCGTTCACGGTTCGCCGTCCGCAAGGAGTATGCGCGTGACCCCTCTCTTCCCGGCCCTGTCGGACGATCCGTCCTCACGCCCCGCCCTGCGGTTCGGCGAGCGTTCCCTGACGTACGCGGAGCTCGCGGCGGCCGCCGGCGCCGTCGCCGGGCGGGTGCGGGGCGCGGGGAGGGTCGCCGTGTGGGCGACCCCCTCTCTGGAGACCGCCGTCGGGGTCGTCGGCGTGCTGCTCGCCGGGGCCGCCGCGGTGCCGTTGAATCCGAAGTCGGGCGACAAGGAGCTCGGGCACATCCTGTCCGACAGCGCGCCCGCCCTGGTGCTGGCGGCGCCGGGCGCGGAACTGCCCGCCCCGCTGCGGGGGCTGCGGCGGATCGACGTCGATGCCGGCTCCGGCTCCGGCTCCGACGTGCGCGGGGGAACGGGCGCGCCGGCCGGTGCCGCCGTCGACGAGGAGGAGCCCGCCCTCGTCGTGTACACCTCCGGCACCACCGGGCCGCCCAAGGGCGCGGTCATCCCGCGCCGGGCGATCGCCACGACCCTGGACGCGCTCGCCGACGCCTGGCAGTGGACCGAGCAGGACGTCCTCGTGCACGGGCTGCCGCTGTTCCACGTCCACGGGCTGGTGCTGGGGGTCCTCGGGCCGCTGCGCCGGGGCGGGTCCGTGCGGCATCTGGGGCGCTTCGACACACAGGGCGTGACACGCGAGCTGAGCAGCGGCGCGACCATGCTGTTCGGGGTGCCGACGATGTACCACCGCATCGCCGAGGCGCTGCCCGCGGACCCCGCCCTGGCCAAGGCGCTCGCGGGGGCCCGGCTGCTGGTGTCGGGCTCGGCCGCGCTGCCCGTGCACGACCACGAGCGCATCGCGGCGGCGACCGGGCGGCGGGTCGTCGAGCGGTACGGCATGACGGAGACGCTGATGAACACCGCCGTGCGGGCGGACGGCGAGGCCCGGGCCGGGACCGTCGGGGTGCCGCTGCCGGGTGTGGAGCTGCGGCTCGTGGAGGACGACGGGTCGGTCGTCGACGCCTTCGACGGGGAGAGCGTCGGGGAGATCCAGGTGCGTGGCCCGAACCTGTTCACCGAGTACCTCAACCGGCCGGACGCGACCGCCGCCGCCTTCACCGCCGACGGCTGGTTCCGCACCGGCGACGTGGCCGTGCGCGATCCCGACGGCTATGTCCGCATCGTGGGGCGCAAGGCCACCGACCTGATCAAGAGCGGTGGGTACAAGATCGGGGCCGGGGAGATCGAGAACGCGCTGCTGGAGCATCCGGGGGTGCGCGAGGCCGCGGTCACCGGCGAGCCGGACGCCGACCTCGGTGAGCGGATCGTCGCGTGGGTCGTGCCCGCGGACCCCGAGTCGCCGCCGCGGGAGGGTGAGTTGGCCGACCATGTGGCCGGCCGGCTCGCGCCGCACAAACGGCCCCGCGTGGTGCGGTACCTCGACGCGCTGCCCCGCAACGACATGGGCAAGATCATGAAGCGGGCGCTGCCGTCATGACGCCGGGACGTGCGAGCGCACGCGAGGTCATCGCCCTCGTCGCCGACGACTTCGTCCGGCTCCCGCACGAGGAACGGCCGTCGGCCCCGGACGGCCCGCTGGGCTGGCCCGGCTACGACGCCGCCCGCGCCCGTGCGGCCGAGCGCACCGGCGAGTCGGAGTCGGTCGTGTGCGGCACGGCGACCGTCGGGGGCGTGCGGGCGGTCCTGATCGCCTTCGAGTTCGGCTTCCTGGGCGGTTCCCTGGGCGAGCGCACCGGCGATCTGCTGGTCGCGGCGTACACGTACGCCCGTGAACACCGGCTCCCGGTCGTGCCGTTGGTCGCCACCGGCGGCAGCCGGATGCAGGAGGGCATGCTCGCGCTGACCCAACTCCAGCGGGTGGCACGGCAGTCGGCGCTCACCAGGGAGGCGGGCCTGCCTCAGGTGGCGGTCCTGCGGGATCCCACGACCGGCGGCGGCTGGGCCACCCTGGGCGCGGGCGCCGACGTGGTGCTGGCGCTGCCGGGCGCCCAGGTCGGCTTCGCCGGCTCACGGGTCCGCCCGCCGGACGCCGATCCGGCCGCCTACACGGCGGAGGCACAGGTCGCCGTGGGCGCGGCGGACGCGGTGGTGCCCGCGGCGGAGCTGCGGGACGTGCTCGGCCTCTGGCTGCGCCTGCTGACCGACGGCGTCCCGCCGACGGCCCGCGTGTGCGCACCGGCCCCCGGCCCGCCGACGCCCGCGGACCACCGTCCCGACGCGCCCGCCCCGTCGGACGCCTCAGGTGCGCGGACGGCGCCCGCCGTCGCCGCACCCGAGGACGGCTCGGGCGCCGGGGGCGAGGGCGGCTCGGGCGCTGGGGGCGATCCGGAGGCCGGGGGTGTCGTCGTGGGGGCGCCCGTTCCGGATGCTCTCGGGGAGGCCGGGCTGCCTGCCACCGGCTGGGCCGCCGTGCAGCGGGCCCGCTCGGCGGGGCGTCCGCGCGCGGGGGCCTATCTGGACGCCTACTTCACCCGCCGGCTCGCGATCTCCGGCGACCGGTGCGGCGGCGTCGACCCCGACGGGATGCTGTGCGGCTTCGGCGTCCACCAGGGCCGCACCGTCGCGTACGCGGCTCAGACGGGGGCGGCGACCCGGCCCGCCGGCTACCGCACTGCCGTCCGGCTGATCCGGCTCGCCGAGCGGCTCGGCATCCCCGTGCTCACCCTGGTGGACACCCCGGGCGCGGCCAATGACGCCGAGGCGGAGCGTCAGGGCGCGGGCGCGGCGATCGCGGAGCTGTTCGGCGTGGTCGCCGCCGCGCGCATGCCGATCACCACGCTGGTGATCGGCGAGGGCGGCTCGGGCGGCGCGCTGGCCCTGGCGGCGCCGGGCCGGACCTGGGCCACGCCGGACAGCTACTTCTCCGTCATCGCCCCGGAGTCCGCGGCCGCGATCCTCAAGCGGCCGCCCGCCGAGGCGGAGGCGACGGCCGACCAACTGCGCATCCGCCCGCAGGACTTGGCCGAACTGGGGGTGATCCGGGCCACGAACGCGCGGTGAAAGCGGGCCAATTGCGAGCACCGTCCGTGACCATGGGCGCGCACAGCGCGCAGCGCGCAGCCGCCGGCGTGCTGATCGGCTCCACGCTCGCCGAGCTCACCTCCGCGCGGGCCGCGGGCCTGCGTTTCGTCGGCCTCGCACGCAATCCCACCGCGGCCCGGGACCTGGCGCCAGCGGGCAGCGACGTCACGGTCCCCTCCCCCACCCCGGTGCTGGAAGCGGCCCGCGCCCTGTAGCGCGTGCGCCTGCCCCTGTGCCCGGGCCCGGGCTTCCCGCTGCGCCCAGGCCGGTACCCGTGCCCGTTCCCGGGCTTGCGCGCACCGGTGAGAATGCGTACCGAACGGGACCGAACTGCCTTAGGCTGACGCGAATTTGAAGATTTCGTGGAGATCGATAGGTGGAATCGCGCATGCCTCGCACACCGTCAAGACGCACCGTTCTGCGCGGCCTCACGGTCACCGGAGCGACGGTGATCGGCTTCGACACCACCGCCCGAAGCTGGGCCGCCTCCGCCGCGGAGCCGGGCGCGGACCTGGCCCGGGTCCCCCACCTGGACGGCACGCTCGTCACGGACGACGCCTCGCTCACCGCCGCGGCGGACGACTACGGGCACATCGTGCACCGCCGCCCCTCGGCGGTCCTGCGTCCGGGCTCGGTCCGTGACGTCGTCACGATGGTCCGGTTCTGCAACGACCAGCGCCTGCCGGTGGCGCCCCGCGGCCAGGGTCACGCCCCGTTCGGCCAGGCGCAGGTGCAGGGCGGCCTGGTCGTCGAGACCGCGCCCCTCGCGGACATCGGCCCCGTGGACACGGCCGGCAGGACGGTCACCGTCGGCGCCGGCGCCAAGTGGAGCACGGTCGCACGGGCCACGCTCGCCCACGGACTCACCCCGCCCGTCTTCACCGACTACCTGGAACTCTCCGTGGGCGGCACCCTGTCGGTGGGCGGCCTGGGCGGCCAGGCCCACCGGGTCGGCGCCCAGGTCGACAACGTCGCCGAGCTGCGGGTCGTCACCGGAGCGGGCGAGCTGGTGCGCTGCTCGCCGACCCGGCGCGCCGACTTGTTCCACGCCGTCCTGGCCGGTCTCGGTCAGTGTGCCGTCATCGTCGAGGCCACCCTGCGCCTGGTGCCCGCGCCGCAGACCGTGCGCCGCTACCAGCTGACCTACGGCGACCTGGAGACCTTCCTCGACGACCAGCGCGTCCTCGTCCGGGAGGGCCGCTTCGACTACGTCGAGGGCCAGGTCCACGCGGACACGGCCGGCAGGTTCGGCGTCTATGTCATGGAAGCGGTGGCCTACGGCCCGCCGGTCGGGCCCGCTCCCGACGACACGGCCCTGCTGCGCGGCCTGCGCCACGACCCGGCCTCCGCGCAGATCACCGACCAGCCCTACTACGACTTCCTCGACCGGCTGGCCCCGCTGATCGCGGCCATGAAGGAGGCCGGGATCTGGACGTTCGCCCACCCCTGGCTCAACCTCATGCTGCCCGGCGGTTCCGCGGCGGCCCTCGGCGCGCAGGTCCTGAGCGGGCTCACCCCCGCCGAGGCGGGCCCCGGCGCCGTGGTCCTCTTCTACCCGCTGCTGCGCGAGCGCCTCACCGCCCCGCTGCTGCGCACCTCCGACGACGAGGTGTCGTACCTCTTCGACGTCCTGAGCGCCGCCCCGGCGGACGACACCGCCGCCGTCGACCGTCTGCTGGCCTTCAACCGCTCCGCCTACGAGGCCACGGCCGCGGCCGGCGGCACCCACTACCCCGTCGGCAGCATCCCCCTCACACCGGCCGACTGGCGTGCGCACTTCGGCTCGGCCTGGGCGGCCCTCGCGGCGGCCAAGCGCACCTACGACCCCCGGGGAATCCTGGTCCCGGGCCAGGGCGTCTTCGGCTGACGGACCGACAGACCGGGTACCGGGCCGGAAGAACCACCCGTTCGGCCGCACCCCGCCCGGCCCATCAGAAAAGGCGGGCCCCCTCGCGCCCCCGCACGATGCGAAGGAGGCCGACCGCACGGCGGCCGCCACGGTCTGTGCTCTCGGGAGGACCCGCAATGACCGCCAGTCTGGAGCAGCTGCGCCGCTGCCATTTCGCCGTCGACCTGGGAGCGGCGCGGACGCGGGTGTACGTGAAGGGGGCCGGGCTCGTCGTCGACCAGCCGTCGGCCGCCGCCGTGAACACCCGCACCGGTGCGCTGATCGCGGTCGGCGAGTTCGCCGAGAAGATGACCGGGCGCACTCCGCACTACATCCGCGTGGTGCGCCCGGTCTCCGGCGGCACGGTCGTCGACATCGAGATGGCCCAGCGCATGCTGCGCCACCTCATCGGCGACAAGATCCGCCGCCAGCTGCGCCGCAAGCCGTTCCTGCGCGCGGCCGCGTGCACCCCGCACGACGCCGACCCGCTCGCCCAGCGCGCCGCGATCGAGACCCTGGTGGGACTCGGTGCCCGGCGCGTGGAGCTCGTCGACACCCTGATCGCGGCCGCCGTCGGCTGCGGACTGCCCGTCGAGCGCCCCGAGGCCACGATGATCATGGTGTGCGGGGCGGCCGCGACCCAGGTCGCCGTCCTCTCCCTCGGCTCGATCGTGACCGCCGAACGGATCCCGGTGGGCGGCGAGGCGGTAGATCACGCGATCGTCCAACACCTGCGCCACGAGCATGAGTTGATGCTGCCCAGCCAGTCCGTGCGACCTCTGCAGCTCGCCCTCTCCGGCAACGGCCTCACCCCGCAGGGACCCGCGTCCACCGAGATCCACGGGCGGGACGTCGCCACCGGCCTGGCCCGCTCCGTGCAGGTCGACACCGCCGCCGTCCGCGACGCCATCGAGACCCCGCTGACGGCCGTGCTCGACGGCATCGGCCGGGTGCTGCGCGAGTGCCCGCCCGACCTGGTCGCCGACCTCGCCGACCGCGGGATCATGATGGTCGGCGGCTCCGCCCTGCTGCCCGGCTTCGACCAGATGCTGCGCCAGGCCACCGGCATGCCGGTGCACATCGCCGAACGCCCCGACATCTGCGCGGCCCAGGGCCTCGGCGCGATGCTGGAGGGCAAGATCGAGCCGCTGACCCTGGACCCACTGGGCGCCTGAGCCGACCCGGGTCGCCCCGCCGCACACAAGGGCGACCCGACCCGAGCCGCCGTCCCGCGCGCCCAGTCGCCTCACGGCTTTACCCACGTAACACGCTCGACACCTTGACGATCACCTGGCCGGGTGCCACGATTCCGGCGCCGCCATGTTTACGTAAACATCAGCCATCGCGGGGCTTCGATGTTTACGCAAACATCAGAGCCGAAAGGGCAAGTCGATGCGCAAGTCCCCCGCCATAGCCTCTCTGTCCCCCCGCGTGCGCGCCGCTCTCGTCGCGGTCGCCGTCGCCGCGGTCAGCGGCACCACCCTCGCCGCCACCCCGGCGTCCGCCGCCGCACCGGCCACCGGCACGACCCAGTTCAAGGGCGTGAACTGGGCCGACCCGCGTGACAACTTCGCCGACGACTACCTCCAGCTGTCCGGCCTGAAGACCACCGACGGCTACAAGCAGACCTACGCCAAGGCCAGCCGGATCATCGCGGCGTTCCGCGCGAACCTCGGCGCCAACACCGTGCGGCTGCCGATCAACCCGTACACGGTCAACGGCGCCTACTGGAAGTCGTACCGCGGAGTCATCGACGCGGCCTCCGACCAGGGCTTCAAGGTCATCGTCTCCTACTGGGAGGGCACGGGCGCCCAGAAGGACGGCTTCATCGACGACGAGGCCGCGTACTGGCCGATGTGGAACACCGTCGTCAAGGCGTACAAGAACGACGAGCGCGTCTACTTCGAGCCGATGAACGAGCCGCACGGCTACACGGACGCCCAGTGGGCCGACATCGCGGCGAAGTGGCTGTCGACGTACTCGAAGGTGCCGCGCAGCCGCGTGTTCGTCAGCGGCGCCGGCTACAACGACCACGTCACCTCGGTCTGCGCCGACCCGCGTCTGAAGGGCACCTACCTCTCCCTGCACCACTACGGGTTCTGGAAGGACTACGCGACCTACGACCAGTGGGTGGCCGACCTCAAGGTGCGCATCGGCGACTGCGCCGGCCGCACCGTCGCGGACGAGTTCGGCGCGCCGATGACGACCGGCCTGAACTACGACGTGAAGACGCCGGACGACAACTTCGTCAACTACGTCCAGGCCGTCACCGACACCTTCCGCGAGCTGAAGATGGGCTCCGTGTACTGGCCGGGCCTGCGCACCGACGACACGTACTCCCTCCAGAAGCTCGTCGGCCCCGCCGACCGCCCCTGGCTGGCCACCACCAACCAGTCCGGCGCCGACCGCCTCGCCTGGGGCTGGGGCCGCGGCAAGCCGGTCAAGAACTGACGCCCGCTCTCTCCCTCCCCCCCACCCGCGGGCCCGCCGGCCCTGAATCCGGCGGGCCCGCGCGCTCACATGGCCCCGGGTCACGCCGCCCCGGGGCCTCCCGTCGTTCCTCCGCCGCCTTTACCCGGCTTTACCCCGTCGATCCTCCGCCGCCGTTACCCCGTTGATCGCTTCGCCGTTCGCCGCATAGGTTCCGACGCATGACGAACGTGGCGAACGTACGGATCGGTGTCATGTACGACCGCGACTGGGCGCCGGAGGGTCTGCCCGGGTTCGCCCGGCGGGCCGAGGCGCTCGGAGTGGACGACCTCTGGGTGGTCGAGGATCTCGGGTGGAACGGTGGGGTGTCGGCGGCGGCCGTGGCGCTGGGAGCCACGGAACGCCTCACCGTCGGCATCGGCATCGCCCCGGCCCCGCTGCGCAGTCCGGCGCTGCTCGCGATGGAACTGGCCACCCTGGCACGGGTGTTCCCCGGACGGCTGGTGGCCGGGATCGGCCACGGGGTACGGGAGTGGATGGAGTCGGCGGGCGTCGCGCCCCGGTCGCCGCTGGCCCTCCTGGAGGAGACGATCACCTCGGTGCGCGCTCTGCTGCGCGGAGAGCGGGTCGAGCTGGACGGACGGGAAGTGCGCCTGGACGGCGTGCGGTTGGTGCATCCGCCGACGCGCGTACCGCCGGTGGTCGCGGGCGTCGTCCGGCCCCGCTCGCTGGAACTGGCCGGACGGGTCGCGGACGGCACGCTCATCGCCGAGGGCCACGGGCCGAGCGACCTGGAGAACACCCGGGCCCTGACCGCAAAGGGCGGCGCCGGCCCCGAACACACCCTGACCGTGCTGTCCTTCGCCTGCGTGGGCGACGACCCGGACGAGGTCGCCCGCACGCTGCACCCGCACACCGAGGGGCACGGCGCGTGGCTGGGCCGTCCGCAGGACGAGGTGTTCACCGTGTCCGGCACCGCGGCCCGGGCCGCCGACGACGTCCGCGCGCTGCGGGACTCCGGCGCCGACACGGTCGTCCTGCGCATCGTCGGCCCCGAGCCGCTCGACCAGCTCGAGGCGCTGCTGGCCCGGCTCAAGGGCTGACTCAAGGGCTGAGCCCGAGGAGCCGGGGGGCGGCGTCCGGACGTTCACCTGGAGGTCGCCGCGGGCAGGAAGGGGCCGGGCACGTCCGGACATGTCCCTGCGGGGAGGAGCGGGGTGAGGCATGGCGCGCGTACTGGTCGTCGGCGGGGGGATCGCCGGAACGGCGGCTGCTCTGGCGCTGAGGAAGGCGGGACAGGAGGTCACCGTGTACGAGGCGCATCCGGACTCCGCCGAGGACGTCGGCGCGTTCCTCGCCCTCGCGAGCAACGGGCTGCGGGCGCTGGCACAGATCGACGCCTCGGACGCGGTGAACTCGATCGGGTTCCCGCTCACCTCGATGCGCGTCGTGGACGCGACCGGCGCCGACACGGCCCGCGTGCCGCTCGGCGAGGCCGGCGATCCCCTGCTGCGGTACCGCTGTCTGCGCCGCGGTGAGCTGAACGCCGCCCTGCAGGCGGAGGCCGCCCGCCGAGGCGTCGAGATCGTCCACGGAGCATGCCTCACCTCCGTAGAGCACGCCCCGGACAGCGTCGGCGGCCCGGACGCCCCCGGCGCAGTCACCGCGCACTTCGCGGACGGCGGCGCCGCCACCGGCGACCTGCTGCTCGGCGCCGACGGCCTGAACTCCACGGTCCGCCGGCTGACCGCCCCCGCCGTGCGGCCCCGTTACGCGGGGCAGCACGTCTTCTACGGCTACACCGCCGACGCGCCGGTGAGCGACGTCGACGGGACGGCCTGCATCACGATGACCCTCGGCAGCGCGGCCGGGTTCGGCCACCTGACGTCCCCTGAGGGGGAGACCTACTGGTTCGCCCGCGTCGGCGCCGACGCGCCCCTGACCGCCGACGAGATCACGCACGCGGGCCCCGGCCACTGGCGTGACCTGCTCCTTCCGTTGCTGCGCGCGGACCCCACGGCCGCCGCCGGCATCGTCGCGGCCACCAAGGCCCCCGTCCTGGTCACCAACGCGACCGAGATCCCCAACGGCGCCCCCTGGCGTTCCGGCCGCACCCTGCTGATCGGTGACGCGGCCCACGCGGCCTCCCCGGCGACCGGTCAGGGCGCGTCGATGGCCCTCGAGGACGCGGTGATCCTCGCGAAGTGCCTGCGCGACGCCCCGGACCTCGAGTCCGCACTCGCCCTCCACGAAGCGCTCCGTCGCCCCCGCGTGGAACACAACACGACGGTCAGCGGCAACATCTCGCGCGGCGTGCACACCCCCCGGCCCCGCCCGTCCGGCGGCCCGCCCCCGGCCCGCCCGGCCGACGACGAGCTCATCGGTCAACTGGACTGGAACACGAGCCTCGACCCCCTCGATCACCGCGACCACCTGGGCTAGGAGAAGGCTCCCGCCCCGGGCCGCCGGGCCCGGCGCCGGCCTCGGGAGCGTCATCCATGCCCGTCCGGCTGCTCAGGTCGGGGTCCAGAGCGTGTCGTCGGGGGCGTCGGGGCGGGTGGAGTCGAGGTGGGCGCGGAGGGCGGCGAGTGCGGGGTGGGGATTGTCGCGGCGCCAGACCAGTGAGTGCGGGTAGACCGGTGTCGGGTCGTGCACGACGATCCGTCGCAGGTCGTAGTGGGCGGGCCAGACGAGCCGGTCGTGCTCGCCGACGAAGGTCGCCAGCGTCGGTGAGCCGGCGATCGACTCCAGGAGGGCGTCGGAGCCGAAGTTGGGACCGACCGCGTCGATGATCAGGCCGAACTCGGCGGCGAGTCGGTCGTAGTAGGCGGTCCACTCGGTTCCGGCGGCGTTGCCGGGCATCCAGATCCTCTGCCCGGCGAGCTCGGCGAGGGTGACGGCGCCGGCCCCGGCCAGCTCGTGGCCCGGTCCGGTGAGGAGGCGGAGGGGGTCGTCGAGGACGCGGGCGGTCCCGATGTCGTCGGGGAGTTGCTGCGGGGGCAGGGCGACGGCCCGGAAGGACGCGTCGATCGTGCCCGCCCGGACGGCGGCGATGGCCGTGTCGGCGTCGAAGAGCGTGACGACGTCCAGTTCCGTCTCCGGGTGCGCGCCGTGGAAGCCGCGGAGCAGGGCCGCCGGTGCGATCCGCCGGTTGATCACGTCGACGCGCAGGGCGCGGCGGGCGGGGCGCACGGAGTCGGCCGCCCGCTCCTCGGCCCGCAGGAGGTCGCGGGCGTGGGGCAGGAACGCCTGGCCGTCGACGGTGAGCCGGGCTCCGCGCGCCGTGCGGGTGAACAGCCGCACGGCGAGGTCCTTCTCCAGGGCGGCGATGCGCTTGGAGACGGCCTGCTGGGTGATCGACAGGTCGGCGGCGGCCTCCTGGAACCGGCCGGCGTCCGCGACGGCGACGAAGGTGCGTACGGCTTCGAGATCCACGCCGACGCACCCTAGTTCACAACGCGTGGTTGTGCCCTGCGGGCGCCGCGGTTGTTTGACCTGCTGTTGTTCCGCTCGCTTAGCTCTCCCCCACGGGTCGGCTCCGGTCGGCGCGAGCCGACTCGGGTCGGCGCGGGTCGGCTCCGGGTGACGCCGGTTCGACCGCCGGGACGTCCGGACGGAACGCAGAGGAGCGCGCTGAGCATGGTGGGCGGGAGGCCGTTGGGCCGGCGGTTCGGGTGGCTGTGGGCGGCCTACGCGGTCAGCGCGTTCGGCACCCGGCTCGCGTTCGACGCGTTCGCCCTGATCGCGATCCTGGTGCTGCACGCCGGGCCGGCCGAGGTGTCGGCGCTGGCCGCCGCGGGGCTCGCGGTGGGGGCCGCGGTGGCGGTGCCGCTCGGGCCGTGGGTGGAGTTCCGCCGCAAGCGCCCGGTGATGATCGCGATGGACCTGACCCGGTGCGCGGCGCTGATGAGCGTCCCCGCCGCCTACGCGGTCGGTCTGCTGACCTTCACCCACCTCCTGGTCGTCTCCGTCGTCGTCGGCGCGGCCGACATCGCCTTCAACGCGGCGAGCGGGGCCTTTCTGAAAGCACTCGTGCGACCGGAGGACCTGCTCGTCGCGAACGGCCGGTTCGAGTCCACCAACTGGACCGCCACCGTGCTCGGACCGCCGGTCGGCACGGCCGCGATGGGGCTGTTCGGCCCGGTGACGACCGTCGCGGCGGACGCGGTCAGCTATCTGCTGTCGGCCGCGGGGATCCGCGCGATCGGCGGCGGCGAGCCGCGTCCCGTGCGCGCCGGCGGTCCCGGCGCGCGGCTCCGGCCCGCCGATCTGCTCGAAGGATGGCGTTTCGTCCTGGCCCACCCGGCGCTGCGGCCGCTGTTCTTCAACACGGTCCTGGTCAGCGGTCTGATCATGGCGACCTCGCCGCTGCTGGCCGTCCTGATGCTCGGCGACCTCGGCTTCGCCCCCTGGCAGTACGGTCTGGCCTTCGGTCTGCCGTGCCTCGGCGGCATCCTCGGCTCACGGCTGGCCCGCCCGCTCGTGGCACGGTTCGGGCGGCACAGGGTCATGCTCACCGCCGGGACGCTGCGCGCGTGCTGGTCCCTCGGGCTGGCCTTCGTGCGGCCCGGTGCGGCCGGGCTCGTCCTGGTCGTCGCGGTCGAGTTCGGGCTGATCGCGTGCATGGGCGTGTTCACCCCGGTCTTCGCCGCCTACCGGCTCGACCGGACGCCGGCGGACCGGGTCGCGCGCACCCTGTCGGCGTGGTCCGTCAGCGGCAAGGTGACCATCGCGGCCCTGACCGGGCTGTGGGGCCTGCTCGCCGGCGCCGTCGGCCCCCGCACCGCGATCGCCGTCGCCGGCGTCCTGATGCTGATCACCCCCGTCCTGCTTCCCCGGCACGACCTCAGCCCGCGGCAGGACCACGAGCGGGATCCGGCCCGCAGCCGGACCTGACGCACCGGGTCCCGTCCATGACGCCACCCGCTCCCCTCCGCCGCCCCGCCGCCGCTCCCCGACGCACCCCGCCGCCGCTCCCCCGCCCCGGAACCGCCCCGGAACCGCCCCCGCCCCGCCCGCGGCCGGAATCGCCCCCGTCTCGCCAACCCCCGGCAATGTGAGGCGGGTTGCCATACCGTGGGCGCATGGCGCTGCATCACCACAGTGACCGTCCGTGGCGCGTGAGGGTGGACGACGCAGAAGGCGCGCCCTGTGGCGCGGGAGTGCTGCTCGACGACCGGCATGTGCTGACCTGCGCCCATGTGGTCCGGTACGCCGGAGCCGCGCCCGGGTCCGCCGCCGCGTCGGCGGTGCGGGTCAGCAGTGTGGCGTGCCGTCCGGAGTGGACCCGCACCGCGCACGTGGCCCCGGGCACCTGGGTGCACGACCACGACACCCAGCGCGGCGACGTGGCGCTGCTCGAACTCGACGAACCGGCCGGCTGCGACACCCGGACCACGCTGTGGAAGGCGCCCATCTCCGGCGGCATGGTCCAGGTGTACGGCTTTCCCCAGGACGAGCCGTTCGGCATGGGCGCGGACGCGCGGCTGGCGGGATCCGGCCACCGGCAGGGCGAGTGGGGCCTGTTGAAGCGGATGCGCGAGGGCGACCCGTGGATCGAGCGGGGGTACTCGGGCGCCGGGGCGATGGCGGTGGGCGGCGAGTTCGACGGCCGCGTCATCGGCATCGTGGTGGCCGACTACGTCAACGGCGACGCGAAGGCGGCCTGGATGCTGCCGACGGAGACGATCCTGACGTACCTGCCGCAGATCGAGGAGTTCACCGGCGGAGACCGCAACGACGAACTGGGGCCGTCGCGCGGCGAGTTGCCCGCTGACGTGCTGGGCGATCCGCTGCGGCTCGCGCTGACGCAGGAACTGACCCGGCTGCTGGACAGCGACTGGTGCGGCGCCGTGGTCGTCGGGACCGGCGGCACGACCGCGGTGGGCGACTCCTGGCTCGTCCGTCTGGTGCGCACGGCCGATCCGGCGGCCCGGGCCACCGTCAGCGACGCCGAGCTCACCGGCGCGCCCGGGGACACCGTCCTCGGGCTCGGCGCCATCGACGCGGCCTACGACGCGCGCGGCCGGTCGGTCGCGGACGTCGGCGGATACCTCACCCGCCGGTTCGGCCTCCCCGGCGGGGACCCCCGCGAGGTGGCGCGGCAACTGCTGCGCCGCAGGCCGCCCGCCTGTCTGGTGGTGGGCGGCGTCGACCGCGCCCAGGACCCGCGGGCGCTCCTCGGGGAGCTGCTGGGGCAGCTGGCCGCCCGGGCCCGGTCGCGCGGCATCCGCCTGGTCCTGGGCTTCGAGGGCGTGACGCCGGCCGACCTGGCCCACGACGTGTGTCTGGACCCCGAACCCCTGCGCGGGGACGCCACCCGGAACGTGACCGCCGCGGCGGTCCACACGGTCGTCGGACAGCTCGCGGCGGAGGAGGACGCGGCTGCGGCGCTGCACCAGGAGCGGGGCGTGCGGTTCTTCGCCGCGCCCCGGCTGCCGCCCCGCGCCGCGCCCCGGCTCCGGGTCCGGCTCGCCGTGGCCCGGGCCACGGAACCCAACCCCGAACTCGCCGTGATCCACGAGCGGGCCGACGACGCCCGCGCCGCCCTGGCCCGCTTCGATCACGACCTGCGCCGGCTGCTCACCGCGCACGAGGACCTCACCGCCCGCCTGGAGCTGCACCGCGTGCGGGCCGCGCGCTACTTCGGCGACGAGGACCGGCCTCTCGCCGACCGGCACGCCCCGGCGTTCCGCGCGCTGAAGACCGAGCCGATCGACCTCGGGGCCGCCCGCACGCTGGTCGGGCGCTACATCGACGAGGTCGACCGGCGGTTGGAGGAAAGACGGCTGGAGGAGAGGTGACCGTTGGGGATGAACCCTCCCATGTGCAACCACCCGGACTGCGGACGCGGCCGGATCGACGATCAGGGCTTCTGCCCGGTCTGCGACCGGCCGCCGCTGCCACGGGACGACGTCGCGCCGCCGGGACGGGGCCGCGCGCCGGATCCGCCGGCGCGGGTCGCGGCGGGGGTCGGCGTGGCGCACGTACGGCCGGATCCCTGGTACGGCCTCGGCCTGGTCGACTCCGATCAGCCCCCGGACGTGCCGTCGAGCCCGTCGGGCCCCGTCGCCGAGGAGCATCGCTTCTGCTCCTACTCCCCCTGCGGGCTGCCGGTGGGCCGCGGTCAGGGCGACGAGCCGGGCCGGATCGCGGGATTCTGCACGGCCTGCGGCCACCCTTACGACTTCGCCCAGCCCAACGGGCTGGTCATCGCCGACCGTTACGAGGTGGAACGCGTCCTCGGCTCCGGAGCGTACGGGGCGGCCTATCTGGCCCATGACCGCAATCTGGCCACCCGGGTCGTCCTCAAGGCGCTGCACAAGTCGGTGGCCAAGACCGCCCGGCACGAGCGGGACGTGCTGGTCGGGCTCCGGCACGACAGCATCGTCCGCATCCTGGGCTACGAGCACGACGGGCCGCACCTCGTCCTCGAATACGTGCCGGGCGAACCGCTCTCGGCCCGCGACGGCGACCGCCTGGAAACCCTCCTGGCGCACGGCGTCCGCGTCCTGCAGGCGCTCGACTACCTGCACGCCCGGGGCCTGCTGCACTGCGACGTCAAGCCGCTGAACATCATCCGCTTCCGGGAGGAGGGCCCGGCGGGCGCGCTCGACCGGGTGCGGCTCATCGACTTCGGCGCGGTGCGCAGCCGGACGAAGGACACGGGGAAGGTCGTGGCCTACACGGAGGCGTACGCGCCGCCGAAGACCGACCCGGAGCATCTGCGCCCCACCCCCGGCTTCGACCTGTTCGGACTGGGCATGACCCTGCGCGAGGTGTGCCGCTCCCGCTGGACGGACCGCTCCGCACCCGGTGTCGACTCGCTGCACCTGCTGCTGGAGCGGGCCACGGACCCGGAGCGCCCGTGGTGGCGGTTCGTGTCGGCCCGGCAGTTCGCGGAGCAGCTCAGCGGGGTCATCCGGCAGGTGGTGGCGGCTCCGCCGACGCGCCGTCAGGTGGCGCGTCCGTCGGCCCTGTTCGGGTCCATGGCCGGCTCGCTGCACGGCGGCCTGGGCGCGGCCCGCCCCCTCGCCCACTGGGTCGAGGCGCAGCCGGACGGGAGGGGGCTGCTGAGGATGCCCGCGCCGTTCTCCTCGCCGGATCCCGGCGACATCGCGGCCGCCCTTCCGGCCCCCCTGTCCGACCCCGACCACCCGACGGTCACGGCCACGGCGGGCGGCACGCTGGCCGAGATCCGGCTCGCCCTGCGCGGGAAGGACGCCACGGCGGCGGCGGCGCATCTGCGGGCGGCGGGCCTGCCCGACTGGCACTGGCTGTCCGACTGGTACTGCGGGCTGATCGCGCTGGCCGCCGGTTCTCCGAGGCGGGCCGCCGTCGTGCTCGGCCAGGTGCGCAGGGCGCTTCCCGGCGAGCTGATCCCGCCCCTCGGCCTCGGTCTGTGCGCCGAGCTGCGCGGGGACGGCGCGCTGGCGCGGTCGCACTACCGGATGGTCTTCGACACCACCCCCGCGCTCGGTGCGGCCGGCTTCGGTCTGGCCCGCGTCCTGCTGCTGGCGGGCGAGCGGGCGACGGCGGTGGCCGTCGCCGAACAGCTGGCCGAGGAGTTCCGCTACGAGCGCGAGGCCCGCGTGGCCGCCGTCCGCCTGCGGGTCATGGTCGTCCCGGAACCCGGCCACCCGGCGCCGACCGAGGACGACGTGGCGCGGGCCAGGGCTGACCTGGCCGGTCTCGACGTGGACGACGCGGCGGCGGCCGCCCTGCGGGCGGAGATCCAATACGCGGAGTTCCTGCGCACTCGCGACCGGCTGAAGCTGTCCGACGCGATCCGCGCGCTCGGCCCGCACGCGCCGACCGAGCGCGAGTACGTCGCGCTGGTGGACCTGGCCAACCGGCTGCGCCCGGCGCTGACTTGGGGACGGCGGGGAAAGCGTGCAGAACGGGTCGTTCCCGTTTCGGAGCAACGCCCGGCAGGCTAAGCTCCCTTGCACGTTCCGTCGAGAACGCTTGCACGCTCCGTAAGGAAACGCACAGCGACACGATCGGATGGTGCCGGTGGGGGACAGGTCGCCGTTGGGGCTCAGTTTCGCCCTGGAAGTGGACGCGCCCTCGGATCTGCCCTACGACGAGGGACGCGCGGACGCCCTGATCACCGTCACGGCAGACTCCGCCGCGGGCCCGTCCGCGCGGACCCCGAGCGCCGAGATCCTCATCATGGACCGCTCGCTGTCGATGACGGGCCACAAGCTGGACGAGGCGAAGCGTGCGATGCGGGCGGCCATCGACACGCTGCGGGACGGGACCCTGCTGGCCGTCGTCGCGGGCCACCACGAGGCCGAAGTGATCTTCCCGACGACCGGCGGTCTGGCCCGGGTCGACGCCCGCACCCGGGAGGACGCCAAGCTCCGGGTGGCCGGTCAACTCCCGGAGGGCGGAACGGCGATCGGGAAGTGGCTGGCGCACGCCCGCCGCCTCTTCGCCTCGGTGGATTCCCCGGGCACGGTGCGTCACGCGGTGCTGTACACCGACGGCAAGGACGAGCACGAGACGCCCGAACAGCTCGGTGAGATCCTCGCGTCCTGCACCGACCACTTCGTCTGCGACGCCAGGGGCCTGGGCGACGACTGGCGTTACACCGAACTCCTGCGCGTCACCGAGGCTCTGCACGGCTCCGCCGAGGCCGTCGTCACCCTCTCCGACCTCACCGAGGACTTCACCCGCCTGATGCGCGAGGCGCAGCGGATCGTCGTGCCCCGGGTGTATCTGGGCCTGCGCCTCAACAGCCGTTTCCAGCTCGCCTTCGTACGCCAGACCCGGCCCGTCGAAGCCGAGTTGACGGCGCGTCAGCAGCGGGGCGAGGAGACGCACGTCCCTCTCGGATCCTGGGCCCCACAGACCCGTCAGTACCAGATCTCCCTGCGCGTCGACCCCGGGAGTCTGACCGTGGACGAGACCCTGCGCGCCGCCCGCATCAGCCTGCACGCCGAGTTCCCCGACGGGACGCGCCGGCCCTGCGCGGAGAGCGCCGCCATGGTCGTGCGCCGCCGCTCGACGCCCGGCTTCGGCATCGCCCGCTCCCCCGACCTGACCCGCGTCGAGAACGAACGCGAACTCGGCATGGCCATGCGCGCCTGCGCGGACGCCCAACTGCGCGGGGACCTCGAACGCGCCGACCGTGAACTGCGCCTCGCGATCGACCTCGCGGAATCCCTCCGGGACAGCGCACGCCTGCAGTCGCTGTACGCGATCGCCACGGACGGCCCCGACGGTCTGCCGCGGGTGCGGCGGGACGTCGCCCGGGGCCGGATACTGGGGATCGGCGTCGACTCGACGAAGACCGCGAGACGACCGGCCGAGCCGCAGGACCGGCCGCCGCGGGACCGGCCGCCGCACGACGCCGGGTCACCCCGGGTGTGTCCCCGGTGCCGTACGACGTCCACGTCGCCGAAGGCCAAGTTCTGCGAGGAGTGCGGGCACCGGTTCGGGGACCCGGGCGTGTCCGACGAGCCGAGGGACGCCCTGTGACCGGGAGACGGCTGCGTGCTTCCCATCCGGTCGTGGTGCTGCGCCGGCTCCGGGCGGGCGTGCTGGCCGTGCTGGCCGTGACGACGCTGCTGTGTCTGGTGGCGGCGGACCGGGCCGAAGAGCAGATCGCCGCCTCCGAACGCACGAAGGAGGCCATGACGGACATCGACCGGGCGCACGAACAAGCCGTGAAGGCGGAGAGGGCGCTCAGCAGGCTCTCCGACATCGAGGACCCCGTGTCGATCGCTCTGACCGGGACCGGAGCCGACTTCTCCGACGCCGCCGCCCGCATCAGCTCCCATCTCACCTCGGCGACGGAGGGCAACGGCGCCGGCAAGCGGGGGCTGAGCCACATCCAGTTCGTGCAGGGCCAGTTGGCCACGATCGTGGAGATGGCCAACGCGGCGGTTCTCGACGGGGCCCCGGCCGTCCTCAAGGTCGTCGAGGCGCTGCGCCGGCAGCCGGAGCGCGAGGGGGAGGACGCCATCCGGTTCACCGGCGGGCTCGAACATTCGCTCCTGGATCTCAAAAGGGTGGAGAGCGACGCCGAGGAGGTGCAGTCCTCCTCGGACTGGCGCGACCGCCGTCTGCTGTGGCCGCTCTTCATGGCGCCTCTGGCGGTCATGCTGCTGCTGGTCTGCGCGACCGGCCGCGTCGTCGCCCGGCGCTTCCGTCGGTATCCCAGCCCGGCGCTCCTCCTCGCCCTGCTCGCCACCGCGTCGGTCGACGTGCTGATGTGCGTGGACCGCCCGCTCGACGTGGCGATCACGCTGCCCGTCCTGGCCGCCGCCGGCGCGCTCACGTATCTGTCCTACCGTCCCCGTCTCGCCGAGTACAGGTTCCCCCGCTCATGAGGAGACCGACGGCGCCCCTCGTCCGCTGCATCCTGGTCCTCGGGCTCCTCCTGGCGTCGGCCGCGTGCGGCGAACCGGCGGACAGCGAGGTGACGATCATGGTCCCCTGGTCCGGGAAGGAGTTCGAGGCCTTCCACGCGGTCGTCGAGGCCTTCGAGCGCAGCCACCCCGGCATCCACGTCGAACCCGAGGTCACCCGCGCCCTGACCCGGCAGCTCGACGCCGCGGTCGCGGCGGACGCGAAGCCCGACCTCGCGGTGCTCCCCAGCGTGGGGGCGATCGCCAAGTACCAGCAGCAGGGGGTGCTGCGGAGACTCGACGTCGACACGAGCGACTACGTGCAGCCGTTCCGCGGGCTGGGCATGCACACCACGCCGGGCACGAAGGGAACCCCCGGCACGAACGACGTCTACGCCGTCCCCGTCAAGGCCGACGTCAAGAGCCTCGTCTGGTACGACGTCGCCGCCACCGCCCCGAAGCCGCCCGCGGACTGGAGCGCGCTCCGGTCCCGCCGCTACACCTGGTGCCTCGGGCTGGAGTCCGGCCCCACCTCCGGGTGGCCGGGCGCGGACTGGATCGCGGACCTCCTGCTCGCCGAGAAGGGCACGAAGGGCGTCGACGACTACACGGCATGGGCGTCGGGAAAGGCGCCGTGGGACGCCGGGCCCGTCCACAGGGCGTGGACCGCGTGGGGGGAGCTCGTGGGCAGCGCCCGTGAGGGTGCGGCCAAGTCGGGCTTCGACGAGGCCGCGAAGAAGATGCCCGGGTGCACGCTGGGCCACGGCAGCCTCGCCGCGATGTCCTTCGACGCGGCCCGGGTGAAGGAGCGCGCGTACATGTACGTGGTGCCCTCGGGCAGAACCCTCCAGGTCTCGGCCGACTTCGTCGGGAAGTTCACCGGGAACGAGAGCGCCGACGAGTTCATCGCCTACCTCGCGAGCACCGAGGCCCAGCGGATGTGGGTGAACCGACCCGGCTTCGCGCTCTCCGCCGACCGGCAGGTGGTGGTGAAGGACTACGAGGACGCCGTCCAGGGCGGGATAGCCGGGATGCTCCACACCTCCGCGAACACCCTCTGCTTCAGCGCCGCCGACGCGATGGATCCCGACGTCTCCGCCGCCTTCTACCGGGCGGTCCTGGAGTACGCGGACGGCGCGGCGGAGGGCCCGCTGCTCCAAGCGCTCGACAAGGTCCAGGACGCACTCGGCCCCGCACGCCCCGCGTCCGCGCCACCCCTGTGCGGCACCCCGTGACCCCTTCCCGATCCTCCTGCCTCCCCCGGGCCTCCCCTGCTCCCCCGGATCCCCTGCGTCCGGCCGAATCCCCCACCGCCCCCGCCCCGTACCCGATCCCTTCAGGAGCCCGCCATGCCGGACGCCGTCCAGTTCACCCTCGACGACGGCACCGTCGTCCTCGTGGCCCCGCCCACCCGCACCGGCACCGGAGCAGTGGGCCTCGGCACCCGTCTGGAGAGCGCGGCGACCAGCCTCAGGGAGGCGCTGGCGCCCATCACCTCCGCCGCCTCCGAGGTGATCGGACAGTTCCGCGGCGCCGCCCAGCGGCCCGACGAGGTGGAGGTCACCTTCGGCGTCGTCCTCGACGCCAAGCTCGGCGCGGTCCTGACGAGCGCGAGCGCCAGCGCGCACCTCGACGTCACCCTCCGCTGGAGCGGCACGGAACCGACACCTCCGAGCTGAATACGAGGCGGGCTCGTCCGGGCTTTGCCCCCTGGCGGCCCGGCGCTGGGTGTTTCCTGCACACACATTTGCCGACGCCTTACCCACAAATGAGCCGGCCGTCGCACAAATTCGCCCGAGCGCAGGGCATTTCAGCAGGTCGCCTGCTCAACTGCCGACGGAGCTTCTCCCGTTCCCCCAACGTTCAATTCGCTGTTCCCGCCGGCCCTCCATGCACTCCCTAAGGTCCCTGAAGGCTTCGAAAGAAGGGACTCATGGACGCACGCCTTTCGGTCCGTGCTCGCGGGATCGGCAAATGCTTCGGCGACGTCGTCGCGCTCGACGGGATCGACCTGGACGTGGCACCGGGCCGGGTCCACGGCCTGGTCGGACCGAACGGGGCCGGCAAGACGACGCTGCTGGGCCTCCTGCTGGGCCTGGCCGCCGCAGACAGCGGCCGGCTGGAGATCCTCGGCACGCCGGTCGGGCGCACGCTCGCCGCCCCCGACGGGGTCGCCGGCTTCGTGGACGGACCCGGGCTCTACCCCTCGCTCACCGCCCGGCAGAACCTCGCGGCCCTGGCCGCCCTGCGCGGCGGCGACGCGCGGACGCAGAGGATCGACGACGTGCTCGACCAGGTCGGGCTGACCGACGTCGCCGACGACCGGACCCGCGGCTTCTCCCTGGGCATGCGTCAGCGGCTCGGGCTCGCCGCCGCCCTGCTCGCCGAGCCCCGGCTGCTCGTGCTCGACGAGCCGTCCAACGGCCTCGATCCGGCCGGCAAGCGGCATGTGCACGGCGTCCTCGGCCGGCTCGCCGCCGACGGCGCGGCCGTCGTCCTGTCCAGCCATCGCATGGACGACCTGGAGGCCCTGTGCGACGACATCACGATCCTCGCCGCCGGACGGGTCGTGTTCTCCGGTCCGTTGGACAAGCTCGCCTCCGAAAACCGTGAGCTGGACTACCGGTTGCGCACCTCCGACGCACCCGCAGCCCGCTGGCTGGCCGCCGCCACGGCCGGCGTCCGCCTCGTCGACGACGCCGGGTCGCGGGCCGGCGCCGCCGAGGGGATCGTCGTCCGCGCGCAGACGCCCGCTCTCGACGAACTGGTCGCACGGCTCGTCCGCTCGGGTGTCGCGGTGCGCGAGCTCACCCCCGTGGTGTCGCCGCTGGAGGCCGCCTTCCTCGCCCTCACCGCACCGCAGGAGGACGGCGGATGACCGCGACCCTCGCCGACGACCGCCCCACCGCCGCCCGCCGGGTCACGGTGGTGCGCGGCTACCGCTTCGAGCTGGTCAAGCTGTTCTCGCAGTGGCGGGTCCGGCTGCTCGTCCTCGCCTGCTGGATCGCCCCGGCGCTCTTCGTCGCCGCGGTGAGCGAGCAGAGCACACTGCCCTCCGACACCCTCTTCGGCCGCTGGATGCACACCACGGGATGGGCCGGACCACTGGTGACGCTCGGTTTCGCGGGCGCCTGGGCGCTCCCGCTGCTGGCCCCCGTCGTCGCCGGCGACGTCTTCGCCTCCGAGGACCGGCTCGGCACCTGGCGTCATCTCCTCGTCGCGGTCCGATCGCCCCGGCGGATCTTCGCCGCGAAGGCCCTGGCCGGCTTCAGCGTCGTCCTGCTGCTCGTGACGGGACTGGCCTGTTCCGGCATGGCCGGCGGGCTCCTGGCGGTCGGCGACCGGCCGCTGATCGGCCTCGACGGCCGCCTGCTGACCCCCGCGGACGCCGGCGGGAAAGTCCTCCTCGCCTGGGTCTGCGTGCTCGTCCCCACCCTGGCCCTCGCCGCGCTCGGGATCCTCGGATCGGTCGCGCTCGGACGGTCCCCCACCGGACTGCTGCTGCCGGGCCTGGCCGCGCTCGCGATGCAGGTCGCCCAGGCGCTGCCGCTGCCCGTCGCCGTGCGTCTCGCCCTGCCGGGATACGCCTTCACCGCCTGGGACGGCCTGTTCACCGCCCCGGCGCAGACCACCCCGCTCCTGATCGGCGTCGCCGTCAGCCTGGTGTGGGCCGTGGGCGCGACCGTGCCGGCGTATCTGCTCTTCGTGCGGCGCGACTTCACCGACGCGGCCTACGACGGCTCGGGCCGCCGCACGATCGCCCTCGGGCTGCTGCCGCCGGTCGCGTTGGTCGCCCTCACGGCCGCGCTGGTCGCCTTGGCGGCTCCGGCGGCGGGCTCCGGAATCCGGCAGGACAAGGTGCAGCGGTCCCTCGCCACGGCGTTCGCCCACCTCTACCGCCTGCAGACCGAGCAACTCCACCGCCCCGCCGTCACGGAGGCCCGCCTGCGGACCTCCGCGGCGTGCACCAAGAGCGCCGGCCACGGCGCCCAGGAGGGACCGGGCAACGACTGGCGTTGCGTCGTGACCTGGCGTCTGCCCGGCGTCCCGGTCGCGGGGACCGCCGTCTACCAGCTCGACGTCGGCTCGGACGGGCGGTTCGTGGCCGACGGCGACGGTCCGAAGGAAGTCAACGGCTATTTCCTGGTGCGCACGCCGACCGGGGACGCCCCGAACCCCCTCTGGCAGTTCGACGGCCAGGTCGACCTGCTCGACACCACCTCGAAGGGATGAACTCCATGCAGGTGACACGGCAGCGCCGGGTCCACGGTTCCCGACCCCTCACCATCCTCGGCAGACGCGTCGGCCGACGAGCCACGCTGGTCACGGCGGGCATCGCCGTGGCGCTCGGCGTCACGGGCACCGCGGTCGCCTCGACGTACCGGTTCGGCACCGAGCAGGTCGGCCAGAACACCGCCGACGGCCAGGTCGTCTCCAGCGACCAGTACATCAAGCCGTACGGCAACCGCACCGTCATCAACGACGGCAAGATCATGTCGTCCTCCGTCAGCCCGGACGGCAGCCGTCTCGCGGCCGCGATCGCCGACGGGGACGCCTCGCTGGTCGTCGTGGACCTGAAGACCGGGCAGGTGAAGCAGAAGGTCGGTACCAACGCGGCGGACGACCTGCGCATCAAGAGCGGGTCCGTCGGCCAGGAGGGCCCGTCCTACTCGCCCGACGGCAAGCAGCTGTGGCTGGGCCAGAGCGACGGCTACACCAGGTTCACCGTCGACGCGGACGGCGTCCTCGCCGACCCGAAGACCGTCCCGATACCGGCCGACGGCGCCAAGCACGCGCTCGTGGGCGCCGCGGTCTTCTCCGCCGACGGCTCCACCGTGTACGCGGCGGTCAACGGCCAGAACAGGGTGGTCGCCATCGACGCGGTCACCGGGGCCGTCGAGCAGAGCTGGGCCGTGGGCAACGCTCCCCGTGGACTCGCCCTGGCCGGCGGCAAGTTGTACGTCGGCAACGAGGGAGGCCGTCCGGCCGGGCCCGGCGACACCACCATCAACTCCTACGGCACCCAGGTGGTGGCGAACCCGGACACCGGCGCCGCCACCACCGGCACGGTCAGCGTCATCGACCTGGCGCACCCGACCGCCGCCGTCGGCAGCATCGACGTCGGCCTGCACCCGACCGCGGTGTACGCCAAGAAGGGCGCGGTGTTCGTCACCAACACCGCCGACAACAGCGTGTCGGTCATCGACACCGCCCGCGACAAGGTCGTGCAGACCATCGCCACCCAGCCGTGGCCGGAGGCGAAGGTCGGCTACGAGCCCGACGCGGTGACCCTCACCGACGACGGCCGCCTGCTGGTGACGCTCGGCCGTGCGAACGCGGTCGCCGTCTACCGCTACAAGTCGGCGCAGGAGCCCGCCAGTTACGTCGGCCTGCTGCCCACGGACTACTTCCCCTCGGAGATCACCGCCGTGGGCAGGCACGTGGTCGTCTCCCACACCCGTGGCATCGACGCCCGCCGGCCCTCCACCACCGGCAGCCACGGCACCCACGACACGACCTCGAGCCTGACGCAGTTCACGCTGCCGGACGACAGCGTCATCAGGGCCCAGACGGCCAAGGTCTTCCGGCAGAACGGCTGGACCCCCGGCTCGGTCAGGACGTCCAAGGGCAGGAGCCACGCGAAGCCCGTACCGGTCCCCGCGCGGCTCGGCGACCCCTCGACGATCAAGCACGTCTTCCTGCTGGTCAAGGAGAACCGGACCTACGACCAGGTCTTCGGTGACCTGCCGCAGGGCAACGGCGACGCCTCGCTCACCCAGTTCGGCGAGAACGTGACGCCCAACCAGCACGCGCTGGCACGGCAGTTCGGGCTGTACGACAACTTCTACGACATCGGCACGAACTCCGCCGAGGGCCACAACTGGCTGATGCAGTCGGACAACCCGGAGTACACCGAGTCCTCGGCCGGTGAGTACGCGCGTAGTTACGACACCGAGGACGACGTGCTCGGTCACCAGAAGTCGGGTTTCCTGTGGACCGGCGCGCAGGCGGCCGGCAGGTCCGTCAAGGACTTCGGCGAGTTCCAGTCGGTCGAGAGCAAGCCGTCCGGCGCGACCTGGCAGAACCTGTACTGCGACGCCAAGAACATGGGCGCGACCGGGCAGCCGACCGCCTACCCCATCCGGACGGGCTCGGCGATCCCCTCGCTGAACAAGGTGTCGGTGCAGGGCTTCCCGCTGTTCGACCTCGCCGTGCCGGACGTGTACAAGTACCAGATCTGGAAGCAGGACTTCGAGAAGAACGGTCCGGCGAACCTGAACATGTTCTGGTTCTCCAACGACCACACCGGGGGTCCGGCGAGCCCCTCCGCGGAGGTCGCGGACAACGACCTCGCCGTCGGCAGGATGGTCGACGAGATCTCGCACAGCGCGTACTGGAAGGACTCGGCGATCTTCGTCGTCGAGGACGACTCCCAGGCCGGTCTGGACCACGTCGACGGCCACCGCGCGCCGGTGCAGATCATCAGCCCCTGGGCGCAGCGCGGCAAGGTCGACGCCCGCTACTACTCGCAGATCACGATGATCCGCACGGTCGAGCAGATCCTCGGGATCCACCCGATGAACCAGAAGGACAGCGCGGCCACCCCGATGTCGGGGGCCTTCACCCGGAAGGCGGACGCCACCCCCTTCAAGGCGGTGGCGAACCGGGTCCCGCTGACCGACGGCCTGAGCACCCAGCCCGCGTGCGGTGCGGACGTCCCGGCGCCGCAGGACCCGGCCGCGGCTCCCGTGCCGATGACCAGGAAGGCGCCGGCGCAGCAGCAGGAGGTCGCGGCGCAGTGGAAGACCTGGGAGTCGCACCAGCGGCTGACCGGCCCGCACGCCGTGCCCGACTACGCCAACCCGCTCCAGATGAACCGGCTCACCTGGTACGAGACCCATAACTGGACCGAGCCCTACCCCGGCGACACCAGGATCTACGCCCCGGACGACGTGCCGGGCGCCTACCTCCCGTCCCCGGAGTCCGACGGCTGACCGACCCCGCCCGTCCTGCCGCGAGAAGGCGCTTCCGTCCGGGTCGCCGGGCCCACCGAGCCGGAACCGCGTTCCGTGTCCTTCGGGTCGGGCCCGGCGCGCCGGGTGCGCTGCCCGCGCGCTCCGGAGCCCCCGTTCCTCTTCGGGCGCTTCCGGCGCGCAGGCGCCACCGGGGTGGCCGATAGTGGACCCAGGGGTTCTCTCCGGCCCTTCGGAGCTTCCATGGATCGCTGCCCGCCCCCCGCCGGTCAGGCCCTGGCGGAGCACTCGCGGACCGCCGCGCCCGAGCGCCGGTGAACGTGCACGACGACGCCGGCAGCCACCTCGACGCCCTCGGCACGACCGGCCCGGCGCCACCGGTCGTGGTGGTCATGGGCGTCTCGGGTTCGGGGAAGTCCACCGTGGGGCGGCTGCTCGCACAGCGGCTCGGCGTCCCCTTCCTGGAGGCGGACGACCTCCACCCGGCCGCCGACCGCGCCGTCCACCGGGCGACGCGCGCCGCGGCGCACGGGCCGTCCCGCCGTCATCGGCTGGGAAGCGGCCGTGGGCGCGGCGGGAGCACCCGGTCACCGCGCCCGGTCACCGCGCCGGGTGACGCGCGCACGGCGCGAGCGGCGAACCGGCCCCGCGGATCCTCCGCCGGGGACCGCCGCCGGGACCGTCGCCGTCACCGGGACCACCGCCGGCGGGGCGTGACGCGATCCCGGCCGGAGATCAGCCCCCGGTGGCGAAGCCGGGAAAGAGCGTCATCCCGCCGTCGACGTACAGGGTGGTGCCGACGACGTAGTCGAGCAGGTCCGAGGCCAGGGCGACGACGGCGTTGGCGATGTCGTCCGGGTCCCCCACGCGTCGGTACGGGATCAGGCGCAGAAGGTCGGCCTCGGCCTCGGGGGTGGACCAGGCGTCGTGGTTGATCGGCGTGCGGATGGCTCCGGGGGCGACCGCGTTGACCCTGATCCTCTTCGGGGCCAGCTCCTGGGCGAGGGTCTGCATCAGCATGCCCACGCCACCCTTGGAGGAGGCGTAGTTGACGTGCCCGGCCCACGGGACGAGCTGGTGGACCGAGCTCATGCAGATGATCTTTCCGGCCGACCGGGAGACCTCTTCGACCACGCCGCGCCGGAGGAACTCCTTGGCGGCCTCGCGCGCGCACAGGAACTGGCCGGTGAGGTTGACGTCGATGACCTTCCGCCACTGGGCGAGCGTCATCTCCGTCACGGCCGCGTCCCGTTGCAGGCCCGCGTTGGGCACCATGACGTCGATCGTGCCGAACTCCTCGACCATCCGCGCGACCATGGCGGTCACCTGGTCCTCGTCGGACACATCGGCCTGATGGGCGTAGGCGCGGACCCCGAAGCCCTCGATCTTCTTCACCACGTCCTCGGCCTCGCTCGCACCGGCGACGTAGTTGACCACGACGTCCGCCCCGGCCCGGCCCAGGGCGATCGCGGTCGCCAGGCCGATGCCCGAGTTGGCGCCGGTCACCAGCGCTTTCTGCCCCTTGAGAAGCGGCGCGGACAGCGGCCCACGGCTCTCGTCGACGTTTCCTGCCACCACGATCTCTCCTTCTGCCTTGCGGACGGCCGCCCTGGGCAACCGGACGACGCGCAGGAGCACGGCTGGACGTCGGCCGGGCCGTCAGGACAAGCCACAGGAGCCGTCGCGTACCCGGCCTGCCGACGAAAGCACCCGTCGCCACGGGGGAAACGGACCGGCACGCAAAGCAGCCGCACTTCGACCGGCCACGTCACACGGTCGGGCTAGACAGGCCCCAAGTGCCTCGCCGCGCCCGCAGGACGCGACATGCGCATAAATGAACCAAAGGGGAGTATCGGACGTATTGAACTACGGACCCGTCTTCCGTCGGGCCCCTGGACCGGACCTACCGCACACGGCACGGCAGGAGGTCCCAGCGGAAAGAAGAACGCCATGCAACGCGCCGTCACCCTCGCAGTGGCCGCGACCGCCGTCGCGGCCTTCGCCGCCGGATGCGGAAGCTCCGGCTCCTCCGGCTCATCGTCTTCGTCTTCGTCTTCATCCTCGTCTTCGTCTTCATCCAGCGGCTCCGCGCCCCCGTCGAGCAGTTCGGCGCCCGCCACCGGCGGATCCGCCGCACTGCGGGCGCACAGCTCCCCTCTGGGCCAGATCCTCGTCGACGGATCCGGCCGGACCCTGTACCTGTTCAAGGCCGACAGCGGCACGACCTCGCACTGCTACGACGCCTGCGCCCAGGCATGGCCGCCCGACACCACCACCGGGCGGCCCACCGCCGACGGCCTGAACGACGCCCTGGTCGGCACCACCCCCCGCAACGATCACACCACCCAGGTCACCTACAACGGCCACCCCCTCTACCGCTTCGCCCAGGACGCCAAGCCCGGCGACACCACGGGGCAGGGCAGCACGGCCTTCGGCGGAGCCTGGTACGTGCTCAGCCCCAGCGGCACCCCGATCACCGGCGCCGCACCCAGCCCCTCCCCGACCGGGTCGGGAGGCGGCTACGGCTACTGACGAGGTCGCGGCGCCGGGAACTCAGGCCGGATCGACGCCGGGCCAGCGGCTGGCAACGACCGACGTGTCGAATTTCTTGTTGCTGGCGTACTGCTTGGCCACCGCGCGGGCCGGGATGGACGGGTTGTTGTCGTACTGGGCGATCCAGTAGTTCGGCTCGGTCACGTGCGCGGCCTGGAACGCAGCGCGCACCTTGGGCCAGGTGGAAGTGTTGCAGTAGACCGTCAGCTCCTTGTTCGACGTCTGGGCCATGGTGTGCGTACACCACACAACCGCCTCCGGAGGGGTCGCGTCGCCCCGCTCGACGTCCAGGACGTGCGCCGGGGTGGTGTGGCGCACCGCGATCGACACGACGGTGGCTTGCGGGAAACGTGACTTGATCTGCGTCAGGTTGGCATACCGGCCGTCGGCGTAGCCGGCGACCATCTTGGCGCCGGCCGGGATATTCGACGGCGTGACCGCGTCGTACATGATCCGAGCCATGGGAGCCTCCTTCATTCCGATGTGACCAGGCACGATCAGACGCAGCGCAAGGCCTCAGGCGCTCGCGCCGGCCTCGGCTTCGCTCTCGGCCTCGGTGTCGATGCCGGTGCCGGTGTCGACACCGGGGTCCGTCTCCGTGTCGGCCCCGGCGTCCGCCTCTGTGTCGGTCCCGGTGTCCGTCTCTGTGTCGGCCCCAAGGCCTGTCCCGGTGTCCGTCTCTGTGTCGGTCCCAAGGTCTGTCCCCGTGTCGACCCCGGTACCCGCCCCCGCGTCGACCCCGGTATCGGTCCCGGTGTCCGTCCCCGCCTCGACTCCGATATCGGTCCCGGTGTCCGCCCCCGCATCGACCCCGACGTCCGTCCCCGCATCGACCCCGGTGTCCGCTCCCGCGTCGACCCCAGCGTCGGTCCCCGCGTCCGCCCCCGCGTCGATCCCGGTGTCGACCCCGGCGTCGGTCCCGGCGTCCGTCCCCGCGTCGACCCCAGCGTCGGTCCCCGCGTCGACCCCGGCGTCCGTCCCCGCGTCCGCCCCGCCGCTTTGCGGTGTGCCTGCGTTCGCCGCGGCGGAGTCGTACTGCAGGAGATTCTGCTGCTGGATGATCCTTACGAGGGCGTCCGCGTAATGGGGGTCCGTAGCGTAGTGACCGGCCGCCACGGCTCGCGCGAAGGCGATGCCATCACTGGTCTTGAACGCCGGTGCGTAGTTGGAGTTGTTCCGCAGGAATGCGCCATGGTCACGAAAGGAATCGGTCATCGAATTGTACGAACGGAAGTTCGCCTGGACCGTCACGCTCTGGCCGTTGATCACCTCGCGGGTGGGTACCGTGACGTACCCGGTGGCGATCGAGCCCCACGTCACCTGGCCGTTCCGCGTCTGAGCCTTGATTCCGAAATAGTTGTTGGCGTTACCCATGTGCTTCGCTCCCCAACCACTCTCGAGAATGGCCTGAGCGATCGTGACCGAGGCTGGAACCTGGAACTCCGCTTGCGAGGCCCGGCCCGCACTGACGGCATCGGAGAGGAACTGCTGCTGTGCCTGCGTGAGCGTCATGTCTACTCCAAGAGGCGTGATGCGGTGAGTCCACAACGGGAGCCCGTGCGGCACGAGGAAGCGGAAAGCGGAAAAGCGAGCAGAACGCCCCGAGTTGTCATCGAAGTGGACGACGGCCGCCGACAAGCGAAGCCAGGCCGGCGAGGAGAACAAGCGCCGGCGCGCTCCGCATGATTCCGCGATCATTTCGGAACCCGGCATGGTCACGGGGCCGGATAGCGCTTGCCCGAAAGGCAGTTGAATGGAGGACGTTCCGACCTCTCCCGGCCTTGCGCCTCTGGCAACCGCATGAGCCGGTAATGCCAATGCTATTGGACATGGCGATACCGAGCAAATCAGGCGAATTCCCTCCGCGCGGTTCCACGGAAGTCCGGTGACACCCCATCTCCATTGCGCGGCAAGGGATTTGCGTGCCGAGCGGCTGCGCTCCCGCGCTCTCCGCACCTGTGACGCGGACAGGGAAGAGGCCGGTCCGGAGCGCGCGCTCCGGACCGGCGGTGAGGGGTGTGTTCAGCCGGCGGCGGGCACCGGCTCACGGTCCGCCGCTGCCGCCGCCTTCGGGCCGGACTCCTCGACCGTGTCGGTCTGCGCGTCGGGCGTCGGTCCTGCCTGGGGCCCCGGGGTGCCACGGCCGGAAGCGCCGTGGTCTTCGCCGGGGCCATCGTGATCATCGCGCCGCCGCGCTGAGCGTCATCGGCATCCCGTTCCTGACGACGATGGGACTCGGGGCCGCAGGAGCCGTACTCATCGCCGTGCTGGCCGCGATCACCCTCGTCCCCGCCATCGCCGGATTCGCCGGCTCCCGGCTCGCCCCCAAGCCCGGCAGCCGCGCCGCACAGCGGGCCGCCGGCGCCGACGGCGGTACCGGGCACACCGCCATGGGGGCCCGCTGAACGAAGTGGGCGATCGCCAAGCCGTTGCTCACCGTGCTCGCCGTGACGGGCGCCCTGGTGGTCCTCACCCTGCCCGCGACGGATCTGCGCCTGGCCCTGCCCGACAACGGCTCCGCCCCGCACGCCTCCACCGAGCGCAGGGCCCACGACACGATCAGCGACAAGTTCGGTCCCGGCTTCAACGGCCCGCTCCTCGTGCTGACCGGGGCCGAGAACGGTACGCGTGCCGCGAGTTCACGGGCAGACGCCCAAGTCGTCCGGAAGCTGCGGACCTTGAGGGACGTCCAGGCCGTCCTGCCGCCCCAGCCCACCAGCGACCCGGCACGGCACGTCATCACCGTCCTGCCCGCGTCCGGCCCGGACAGCGTCCGCACCGGCCGTCTCGTCAGCGACATCCGCGAGACGGGGGCCGGCATCCGTGAGGCCACCGGAGCCACCCTCTCGGTCACCGGCACCACCGCGGTCGACATCGACGTCTCCAACCGGCTCAGCGACTCCCTCCTCCCCTTCGTCGCCATCGTCGTCGGCCTCAGCCTGATCCTGCTGATGACGGTTTTCCGCTCGCTCGTCATCCCCGTCAAGGCGGCCGTCGGCTTCCTGCTCTCGGTGGGCGCCTCGCTCGGGCTCGTCGTCGCCGTCTTCCAGTGGGGATGGCTGGCCGACATACTCGGCGTGCCCCACAGCGGCCCCGTCGTCAGCTTCCTGCCGATCATCCTGATCGGCGTGCTCTTCGGACTGGCCATGGACTACGAGGTGTTCCTCGTGTCAGGGATGCGCGAGGAGCGGGCGCACACCGGCCGGGCCCGCCAGTCGGTCGTCGACGGGGCGCGACACAACGTGCGAGTCGTCACCGCGGCCGCACTGATCATGTTCACCGTCTTCACCGGGTTCTTCCCCCTCGACGACTCCCTGATCAAACCCATCGCCTTCGCCCTGGCCGTCGGCGTGGCCGTTGACGCCTTCGCCGTCCGCATGACGCTCGTGCCCGCGGTGCTCGCCCTGGCCGGGCGGGGCGCCTGGTGGCTGCCGGCCTGGCTGGACCGGATCCTGCCCGACCTCGACGTCGAGGGCGCCGGCCTGCGGAAGGCCGCACCGGCGGACCACAAGGAACCCCAGCCCGTCTCCTGAGCGCATCCGGGCCGCGCCCGGGCCGCATCCGGGCTCAGTCGTGCGGCCCCGCCCCGTGCAGGAGGGTGTCGATGACGAGGGCGGCCAGCGCGTCGGGATCCTGTGCGGCCGGGTCCTGGTCCGCGCCGGGCCTGTCGAGAGCTTCGCTCAGGAGGGCGTAGTACACCTGCCGCGTCCATTCCAGGTCCGCGCCCGGCGCGAGGAGTCCCTCGCGCCGGGCGCGGATCAGGAGTTCGCGCGTGTGGGCGTCGATCTCGCTCCACAGGGCGGCCGCGGCTTCGGAGTGGGCGTTGGCGTGGCTGAGGGTGAAGCGCCAGGTGCTCTTGACGCGCAGCACGTTCGCGGTCACCCGGTACAGGGCGACGAGCGCGGGAGCGGCGTCGGGGCGGGCCTCTTCGATGGCGTCGATGAGCTGCTGCTTCGCGGACACGGCGAGCGCGTCCAGGAGTGCCTGCCTGTTCGCGAACCGTCGGTGCACGGTGATCCTGGTCAGCCCCGCGGCCTCGGCGATCTGCTCCATCGAAGCACCCGTGTCCTGGGCGAGGATCCGCTCGGCCGCCTCCAGAATCGCGCGCACACTGCGCTCGGCATCTGCCCGCAGTGCTCGGCCCATGTCTGTCTCCCGTCTCGTCGGCTCATGTCTTGACCCTTCGTAGAGGATACGTGAACGCTACGGCTCTCCCATTAATTGATGCTTCCATGTTGCTTCTTAAGGATGAACTGATACATTGGTGAAACCGATCGGGGGTTCACCCGATCCCGGAACCAGGAGTGCGAGATGACGACAACACGACCGGTGGCCCTCGTGACGGGCGCGTCCTCCGGCATCGGAAAGGCGGCCGCCCTCGCGCTGGCCGCAGCGGGCCACGAGGTGGTCGGCACCAGCCGCGACACCGCACACGTCACCCCGCTCAAGGGCGTGACCTTCCTCGACCTCGACGTGACCGGCGACGCGTCGGTGACGGCCGCGGTCGGCGAGGTGATCGACCGGTTCGGGCGCATCGACGTGCTGGTCAACAACGCGGGCATCGGCTCGGCGGGCGCGGCCGAGGAAAGCTCCGCCGCACAGGCGCAGGGCCTCTTCGACATCAACGTCCTCGGCGTCATCCGCATGACGAACGCCGTCCTGCCGTACATGCGCGCCCAGGGCAGCGGCCGCATCGTCAACATCTCGTCCATCGTCGGCTTCATGCCGCAGCCCTACATGGCCGTCTACGCGGCCTCCAAGCACGCCGTCGAGGGCTACTCGGAGTCCGTCGACCACGAGGTCCGCGAGCACGGCGTGCGCGTCCTGCTCGTCGAACCCGCCTGGACCAGCACCGCGTTCGACGTCGCCAGCGTCCGCCCCGACCGGCCCCTGGACGTCTACGCCCACCAGCGTCACGTCTTCGAGGAGTACATGGCCCAGGCCGTCAAGGACGGCGACGACCCCGCCGTCGTCGCCAAGGAGATCGTCGCCGCCGCGACGGACGCCAAGCCCAAGCTGCGCTACACCGCCGGCGCCATCACCGGACGCGTTCGCACCATGCGCCGCATCGTCCCCTCCCGCATGTTCGACCAGCAGCTGCGCAAGCTCAACCGCCTGCCCGCCGCCTGACACCCGGGCACCCCCACGCCCCCTTCAGCCACCAGACGACAGCGACAGCGACAGCGACAGCGACAGCGACAGCGACAGCGACAGCGACAGGAAAGCGAAGCTCGACATGAGCACCTATCTGGCAGACGCGGCCGAGAACCTCAGCGTCGAAGGACCTTCCGCGACGTTCGCCTACCGGCGCCTGGGCCCGCGGGGCGGCACCCCGCTGGTCCTTCTGAACCGGGTCCGGGGAACCCTCGACTGGTGGGACCCGGAGTTCCTGGACCACCTGGCCGCCGAACGCGACGTGATCGTGTTCGACAACGTCGGCACCGGCTACACCACCGGCGCCCCGGCCGACTCCGTCGGGGGGCTCGCCGACGGCACGGTCGAGTTCATCGAGGCCCTCGGCCTCACGCAGGTCGACCTGCTCGGCTGGACGCTGGGCGGCACGGTCGCCCAGCACATCACCCGCACCCGGCCCGACCTGGTGCGCAGGCTGGTCGTCGCGGCCGCCGGCCCCGGCGGAACGGTGCCCGGCGCGCCCGCCCCGGACCCGCGGATACGGGCCACCATGACCAAGCCCGAGGTCACCGGGGACGACCTGGTGTTCCTGTTCTTCCCGGACACGGACACCGGTCGCGCCGCCGGTTACGCGCACCTCGCCAGGGTGGCGACGCGGCTGGCCACCGGGCTCCCCGAGGTGTCCGAAGCCGCGGCCCTGGGGCAGATCACCGCCATCGCGAAGGACGCGGCGATTCCCTTCGAGCAGGTGCGAGCGGACCTGGCCGCCATCCGGCAGCCCGTCCTCTACGCCACCGGCATGCAGGACGCGATGATCCCGGCGCTGGCGGCCTACACCGCCGTCCAGCACCTGCCCAGCGCCACCCTCGTCGCCTACAGCGACGCCGGCCATGCCTTCCTCTTCCAGCACGCGAAGGACTTCGCCGCCCAGGTGACGGCCTTCCTCGCCGGCTGACCGTCCGACGAGACCCGGCAGCACCGAGGCTCGCTCAGGGCCCCACCCGGCCCGCCTCCCCGAACGAGGAGACCCACTGTGGAGTCGACCAGCGATCCGGCGCGCCGGGAGGTCACGCCGCTGGAACTGTTCTTCGACCTCGTCTACGTCTTCGCGATCGGCCAGCTGTCGCATCAGCTGCTGGCGCACCCGACGTGGACCGGCGCGGCCCAGACGCTCGTGCTCTACCTCGCGGTCTACGCGGCGTGGGCGTACACCACCTGGGCGGTCACCCTCGTGCCGGCCGAGGACCCGCGGACCCGCCGGATGCTGCTGGCGGTCATGCTCGCCGGGCTGTTCATGAACGCCGCGATCCCGCGAGCCTTCGGCGACGCCGGAGGGGTCTTCGTCATCACGTTCCTGCTGATTCACCTCGGCCGGACGGTATGGCTGCTCAGGGTGGGCCTCGACGAGGTCAACCAGGAGCACTTCCGCCGCGTTCTGGTCTGGTTCATTGCGGCCGCACCCCTGTGGCTGACCGGCGCGGCGGTCGGCGGCGGCGCGCGGCTGGCGTGGTGGGCCGCGGCGGTTCTGGTCGAGTTGGCGGGCACCTGGACGGCGCATCCGCTGCCCGGCCGCAGGCTGGAGTCCCGGCAGGTCGGCTTCGCCGGCGGGCACCTGCTGGAACGCGGCCGCCTGTTCGTGATCATCGCCTTGGGTGAGACGGTCATGACCACCGGCACGGCGCTCACCGCGGCGCCGTACGAGCCGATGACCCTGCTGACCGCCGGGGTGGCGCTCACCGGCACGGTCGCGTTGTTCTGGCTGTTCTTCAGCCGTTCCGAGCGCGTCGTGCGCCACTACGAGCGGACCGAGGACCCGATGCGTGCCGGGCGCAGCGGTGTCATCAGCCTCATGGCCACCGTCGCCGGGTTGATCACCGCCGCCGTGGCCGACGAACGCGTCATCGCGCACCCCGCGGAGCAGGCCGGCATCACCACGAACCTGCTGCTGTTCGGCGGCCCTGCCCTCTTCATCGCCACGCAGACGTGGCACGGGGCGACTCTGTTCGACGACCTGCACTGGTCACGGCTGCTCGCGCTGCCCGCGCTGGTCATCGCGGGCACGGTCACGTCGGCGGCCCCGGCGTACCTGGCGGCGGTCGCCGCCGCCGCCATCGTCGTCGCCCTGGCCGCGTTCGAGGAACGCCGTCCGACCGGCGATGCGGACACCGAGCCGATCCCCTCGGCCCGCCCGTCCGACTGACCGATCCCCTTCATCGAACGTCACCCCACGTCTCGTCCGACTTCACTCCCCTTCACTCCCCTTCGCGCCACACAGCCCCCTTCACGCCGCATCACCTGGAGGAATCCATGGGCCAGTCCCCCAGCACCGTTCCCGCCGCCGGAGCCGACCGGGGCCTCGGCCGCCCGCGCGCTGCCGAGCAGTCCGTCCCTGCCCCCGCCCCTGCCGTCGCCGTCCGCTCCGGCGCCCGCGACCCCGGCCGTCCGGTGTCCGGACACGGCGTCACCGGCGCGCGGGAGCGGGTCGCCTGGTCAGGGGGCGGGACGCCATGACGGAGATGACGGAGAGAGGCGTACTGATCTGCGACGCCCACGAGTTGATGCGGGCCGGCCTGCGCGGGCTGGTCGACGGCCAGCCGGACCTCACGGTCGTCGGCGAGGCCGGGGACGGCGAGACGGCTGTGGCCCAGGCACTCACGCTGCGCCCGGACCTCGTCCTCATGGAGGCGCGGCTGCCGTGCCTGGACGGCATCTCGGCCACCACCCGACTGCGCGCGGAACTGCCCGACACACGCGTACTGGTCCTCACCGCCTGCGACCGCGACGAGTACGCCTACGCGGCGCTCCGGGCCGGAGCGAGTGGCTTCCTCGTCAAGGACGCCCCGGCCGCCGAGATGCTGGTCGCCGTCCGTGGGGTACTGCGGGGCGAAACGATGCTCGCCCCTTCGGTGGCGCGGCGGCTCGTCGACCGGTACGTCACGGGCGCCGTCGCCCCGCTCGCCGACGCACGCCTCGACACGCTGACCGGGCGCGAGCGGGAGGTGCTGGGTCTGGTCGGCCGCGGGCTGAACAACGTGGAGATCGCCGAGAAGCTGTTCCTCGGCGAGACCACCGTCAAGACCCACGTGGGCCGCATCCTCACCAAGCTGCGTCTCCGTGACCGCATACAGGCCGTCGTCGTGGCCTACGAGAGCGGACTGGTTCGTCCAGGCGGATGACCCGGTCGGACGCCCGGGAGGACGCCCGACGACCCAGCCGATCCCTAGGTTCGAGGCCTGTCGATCATGCGGGAGTCCCTTCGCCGCCCCCCGGGTCACCGGCGCGGTCACTCCCGCGTTCGGCCGAGGACCTTCGACGCTCGCCCCGTATGCGAACGTCCGCCCCTGCGCCCTCTCGGCACTTTCAGAAACTTCCGCACTGGAGCACACCATGACGCAGCACAGCATGTTCAGCATCGAGACAGTCGCGCCGAAGATCCGCAGGGTCACCTTCTCGAATCCGCCGGTGAACGTCGTCGGCGCGGACACCGTCACCCGACTGGCCGACGTCGTCGACGAGCTGAGCCGGGACGAGCAGGTTCAGGTCGTCGTCTTCGACAGCGGCACTCCCGGATACTTCTTCAACCACGCCGATCTCGGCCAGGTGCCCGAACTCCTGGCGCTGAACGGCCCCGACGGGACCCCGGCCTGGGTCGACCTGGTCACGAGCCTGACCAGCGCCCCGTTCATCAGCATCGCCTCCATCCGCGGACGGACCCGGGGTGGCGGGGACGAGATCGCCCTGGCCTTCGACCTGCGCTACGCCAGCCGCGAGGAGGCGTTCTTCTGCCAGCCCGAGGTCGCGATCGGCATCGTCCCCGGCGGTGGCGGCAGCGACCGTCTGGCCCGGCTGCTGGGAAGGGACCGCGCGCTCGAAGCGATCCTCACCAGCCAGGACTTCGACGCCGATACGGCCGAGCGGTACGGGTGGGTGACCCGGGCCGTCGCCGACGCCGAACTCGACGACCTCGTGAGCGGCGTGGCCGCGCGCATCGCCTCGTTCGACAAGCAGTCCGTCCTGGCCGCCAAGGCACAGATCAACCGTTCGACCCTGCCGCCGGTGGCCGATCTGCGCGCGTCCTGGGCGGAGTTCGCGGAATCGGTGAACTGGCCGGGATTCCAGGCGCGCGTCCCGCAGCTCGGAAAGGCCATCGCCGAGATCGGCCTCGAAGAGATCGAGCGAAACCTCGGCCACTACGCCGGCCTCATCAACGAACAGGCATGAGCGCCGTCCACCCGCGGTGAGGCCCGCTCCACGCCGACCCGCTCCGCCGGAACCGAACGGAAAGGCACCGACATCATGGCTGACATGCAGACGGCCCAGCCGCACGAGGCGGCGCAGGCTGGAATCACGGAGTGGCGACGCATCGTCACGAAGCTGGACTGGGACCGGCTCCCCGATCTCCTCACGGAGAACGTCGCCTACCGCTCCCTGCGGACCTCGAGCCGTACCAGGGGAAGGACACGATGGCGGCGATCCTGCGCGTCGTATTCGCCGTCATGGAGGACTTCACCTATCTGCGGCGTTTCATGGGCGTGCCCCGGGCTCACACACACGGGCATGAAGAGCTACCCCCACTCCTTTCTCCCCGCAGATTCGAGAGAGGGCAGCCGCGATCTCACCCCGTAATGTCACTGGTCGGCGGGATGCTTTCGAGATCGAGGAGGATCAGGAAAGCGTGAGCGGGAAGGTGACCGCCCCGGAGATGCTTGTCAGTGCGACGCGTGGGCCGAAATGGGCCACACCGTGCAACGCACCTTCGGCAGCGAGAATGTCCGGCGAGTGGCTGATCGCGATGTCCTATCCGTCCTGCCCCACCGCCTCGTTCTCCGTGCCCGCATAGGGATTGCCCGTTCCCTTTTCCTTCCTCCCTCGGAGGAGAAAGCTTGATGCCGACCAGAGCCGGGAGCGAGTCGGGATGCTCGATGTCCCTTGATTTCAAGCGTACTTGCGAGGGCCAATACCGGCAAATCGACCGCAGCCGGTGGCCGCCGCCGTACGAGTGGCACACCCCATCCGCCAGGTGTGCAATGGAGTCGGGGAAGAATGTTGTCAACGAGCCTTGTAGGCAAGGGATCCGGACTCAATCGAGGAGATCGGCGATGGTACTGCAGCAAATAACCGTCCCGCATGTGGGCACCTACAACTTCGGAGTCGGAGTGGACCGACTCTCCGGAACCGCTATGAATCTCGTGGTGACTCCGACGACCGCGCCGCCGACCGATGCCAGCGGTTCGAGCCAGTCCTTCGAGGTATCCGTGTCACATCGACACACGACCTGCTGGAGAAGCTGGGAATCGACGTCAAAGCCTCGTACGGCTGTGCCGCGTTCGGTGCCGGCATCTCCGCACGCTTCTCCTTCGCCCAGAGCAGCGAGGTGCACTCGGCATCTCTGTTCATGGCGATAACCGCCACCATCCACCTGGCGGACCTGAGCATCCCCGAGTGCACTCTGACCGGGCCCGCCGGGGCCATGGTGGGCCGTCCGGAGGTGTTCACCCAGAGATACGGCGACATGTTCGCCCGGTCCTGCCGCCGCGGTGGCCTCTTCGTAGGGCTGATCCGGGTGGAGACGTTCGACGAAACGGAGTCCACCGCCATCGAGGCCGAACTGGGCGGCTCGTACGGATTCTTCTCAGGCGAGGCCGCCACGAAATTCACGAAGGTCACCCAGGATCACAAGGTGAACGTCTATTGCAAGATGTATTCGGAAGGGGGCCCCGCGCTCCAACTGACGGACCCGGCCGATCCCGCGGGCCTGCTGAACGCCGCGAACACGTGGATGCAGGCGATGCATGACGACCCGAGCAAATACTCCCAGCCGTACGAGTGGACTCTGGCGCCCATCTCCATCACCGAGGGCCCGACGCCGCCGAACCCGGAGCAGATCGCCAACGCCCAGGAGATCCTGAAGTTCTGCGCCCAGGAACACGCGGCGCTGCTCGACCAGTTCAATCTCCTCAACTGGTGGGTCAAGCACCCGGACCGTTACGACTGGACAGGAGCGACCCCCCTGGCCGAGGTGGTGGCGGCCGGGAGCGGGACCCAGAAGGACCTGGACACGGTTGCGGCGTGCGCCAGCGCCGCCATCGAGGATCCGTCGACGGCGAAGAGGCCCGCCACGTACGCCGAAGAGCAGGGAACGGTCTACCCGGCCGGGGTGATGCCCGCCAGCCCTCCCAAGCCACTTCCCGGGCCCGTCACCGTCTACGACCAGGTGTCGTTCGCCGGTCACTCCCAGACCCTGGCACCTGGCAAGTACGACAACGCCGAAGGCAACATCACCATCGGCAACGACTCGATCCGCTCCCTCCAGCTGCCCGCCGGCATGGTGGTGGGGCTGTACGAGCACTTCCACTTCCAAGGGCAGTTCATCGACATCAGGGAGAGCACCGCGGACCTGAACCAGTGGTCGGCGAAGGCGAGCTCCCTGGCGATCTACCGGGACGGCGAGGAACCGCCGAGGACCACGGAAGTCGTACTGATCCAGTTGCCGAACCTGGACACCTGGGACGGCCCTTTCTGGGTGTTCTCCGCCGCGAACGGCATACAGAACGCGCCCACCATGTCGATCCGGTCCGCGCACATCCCCGAGGGAATGATCCTCACCCTGTTTTCGGGGCCCGACTTCACCGGCTCGGCTTTCGACTTCACACAGGACACGGCCGAGCTCGGCGAACACGCCCCGGGCACGTACTCGTTCGCCGTCTGGGACCGGGTCCAGGGTGAGAAGCCCGTCCTGCCTCCCGGCTGATACCGGGGAGAGGCGGGAACGGCAAGCACGCAGCGGCCGGGGCCGGCGGGTTCCTGGTCGAGGACACCGGTCCCCGGCCGAACGGGATGTCCTGCGGTTGCTCGGCACTCGTCTGTCCGACCGTGGGCGATTCTCACGAGAATGACGGAGCTACGCGGTCACCGCGACCACCCGCTTGCCCACGGCTCCGCCGCGCTCGAACGCCTCGTGGGCGGCCGCGATGTCCGCGAGCGGATAGACGCTGTCGACCACCGGGCGCAGCGCATATGACGTGACGTGGCCGGCCAGCTCACGGAGCACGGCGGTGTCGGGATTGGCGCTGAAAGCGCGGATGCGGCGGGCGCCGTACACGCTCGACGCGGCGATCGCGGCCAGGGCCGAAGCGGACAGTCCCACGGTGACCATCCGGCCGCCTTTGGCCAACCGGCTCCGGTAGCAGTTCAGCTCCGTGCCGACGGTGTCGACGATGACGTCGAAGGGGCCGATCCCCTCCGAGGCGGTGGAGCCGTAGTCGAGGACCTCGTCGGCGCCCAGGTCGGCAAGGAGCCGGGCGTGGCGGTCGCGAGCCAGCGCGGTCACACGGCCGCCCATGGCGTGCGCCAACTGCACGGCGGCCGTGCCGACCCCGCCCGCCGCACCCCGGACCAGGACCCGATCCCCGCCGGCGAGATGCACGCTGTCGCGCAGCGCGATCAGCGCCGTGGAGCCCGCGACGACCAGGGAGGCCGCCTCGACCGACGAGAGGTCCGCCGGAGCCGGGGCGATCCGGTCCGCGGAGACCACGACGTACTCGGCCGCCCCGGCCACGGCATGCCGCCGCCGGGGATGCACCGTGCCCCACACCCGGTCCCCGACCCGGCAGCCCGCGACATCGGGGCCGGTCGCGGCCACGGTGCCCGCGAAGTCCAGTCCCACCCCGATCGGGAACCGGCGCCCCGACATCATCTTCAACTCACCCGTGCGGACGATCACATCGTGCCCGTTCACGCTGGACGCCTCGACCGACACCAGCACCTCACCCGCACCGGGTGCGGGGCGGTCCACGTCATTGACCCGTAGGACGTCCGCTGCACCGTAGCTCGTGATCTGAGCGGCCTTCATGTCGCTGTCCTTCCGTGGCCTGCTGTGGTGGATCAGATACTGGGCCCCGCGCTCGGCATCACGGTCGTTCCCCTTTTCCTGGGTCCGGCAGACCCACCCTCGCGGGCTGCGCCGACGGCATACTGGCGCCGTGACCGACGACACGCTCGCCATGAGTGACGATCCCCGACGCGAACTCGGCGACTTTCTGCGAACGCGCCGGACTCGGCTGCTGCCGCAGGAAGTCGGCCTGGAACCCGGCCCGAGGCGACGGGTCGCCGGACTGCGGCGGGAGGAACTGGCCCTGCTCGCCGGGGTGAGCGCGGACTACTACCAGCGCATGGAGCAGGGCCGCGACGTCCGGCCGTCCGACCAGGTCCTGGACGCCCTGGCCCGCGCCCTCAACTTCTCCGCCGAGGAGTCCCGGCACCTGCACAGCCTCGCCGTCGCCGCGCGCACGCCCACCCGCAGCCCGCGCGAGCACGCTCCGGAGGAGGTACCGCCCACCACGCTGCGGCTGCTGGGCACCATGACCTCGCCCACGATGGTCGTCGGCCGTTTCCTCGACATCCTGGCGTGGAATCCGCTGGCAGGTGCACTGCTGGGCGAGTTCACCCGACTCCCCCGAGCCGAGCGGAACGTGCTGGGGCTGCTGCTGCACCCCGAAGCCGACCAGGCGTGCCCGGACCGGGCGGCGACCGTCGCCGAGCTGACCGGGATGCTGCGCAGGCAGGTCGCCGCCGATCCGGGGAACCCGCGCGCCGTGCAACTCGTGGGCCAACTCGCCGTTCGCAGCAACGAGTTCGCGACCCTGTGGGCACGCCACGACGTCGAGGAGGTCACCCGCGGCCGGATGCGCGTCAACCACCCGCTGGTCGGCGAGCTGAGCCTGGACTGGGACGCCTACCCGATGCCCGGCGCTCCCGGTCCGGTGCTCATCACCTGCACCGCCGAGCCGGGAGGCCCGGACGACGAACGACTCCAGCTGCTGGCAGGCCTGCTCGACGCACCCGGCACGACACCACGGCTGCCCGGCACGACACCGGTGGCCTCCCGGCAGCCGTGACACACCGGTCTGCTCGCGACTGACGTCACCGCCGGACCCCCGCCTGCCTGACGAGCGAGCAGACGGCCCGTGGCACAGCCCGCCCGGCGGGAGAACCCCGCGCGCCTGGCGCGGCCGGCTTCCCCGCCCCCCGCACCCCGCCCCCGGCTTCTCATCACCCCGACCGGAAAAGCCGGGTTAGTCTGCCGGAATGGAGACCGTCGAGCGGCCGCCCGCCTTCGGCGTGGGGTGATGAACGGCTTCGCGGGGGACGTGCGGGTCCTCTTCCTCGTCGCGGCGGTCTGCGCGGCTGCGGGACGTCACCGGATACACCGTCGCCCGCCAGGTCGCCGACCTGGAAGCGATCCGGCGTACGCTCGGCGCCGACCGGATCATCCTGGTCGGCCGGTCCTGGGGCGGATCACTCGCCGCCCAGTACCTGGCCGCCCATGGCGAGCACGTCGCCAGAGCGGTCTTCACCTCGCCGGGCGCGCTGTGGGGCCGTCAATACCCCGGCTCCAGGGCCGGGGAACCCTGGAACCGCCTCTCCCCCGCCCAGAAGGCCCGGCTCGACCGGCTGAACAGCGCACCCCGCATCATCGCGGCGAGCCTGCTCCTCCAGATCAACCCCGGCGCCGCGCACGCGCTGGTCGGCGACCGCGAGGTCGACCACTGGATGCACGAAGTCGCCCTCCAGGGAAAGGACAGCACCTCGTGCGAGGACGCTCCGCCCACCACGGCGCACGACAACCCGCAGGGCTTCTACAGCAACCAGATGACCGTCAGGGACTTCGAGCAGCTCCCCGACCCCCGGCCCCGTCTGCGCACCCTGCGCATCCCCTCTCTGATCATGCGAGGGGAGTGCGACTTCATCAGGCCCGCCGTGACCGCCGAGTACCGACACACCCTCGCAGGCTCCGAGTCGGTGACCGTCAAGGGAGCCGGCCACTCCATCTCAGGAGACCAGCCCGGCCGCTACACCGCGCTGCTGCGGGCCTTCCTCCTGGACGAACCGCTGCCGAAGGGCACCGGCTGAGTCCGGAACGGGCGCTCGGGCCGATCGTCCCCGCGCTCACACGGAACCCGAGACCGTCATCCAGCGCCACTGGGTGAACTGCTCCAGGTTGGCGGTGCCGCCGATGCGGGAGCCGTTGCCCGACGCTCCCATCCCACCGAAGGGGGCGTTCGCGGCGTCCTTGGCGGAGACGTCGTTGAGGTGCACCATGCCGGTGCGCAACTGCTCGGCGATGACCGCGGCCCTCGACGTCGAACCGGAGTGCACCGCCGCCGTCAGGCCGTATTCGGTGTCGTTGGCGATCTCGACGGCCTCGTCGTCGGTACGGAACGCGACGACGGGGGCGACCGGCCCGAAGATCTCCTCGGTGAAGGCGGGCATGGTCCGCTCGACGCGGTCCAGAACGGTGGGCGGGTAGAACAGCCCGTCGCGGCGTCCGCCCGCCAGCACCCGTGCACCGGCGGCCACGCTCTCGTCCACGATGCGTTCGACCCTCGCGGCCTGGCGCTCGCTGATCACGGGACCGAGGGCCACGCCCTCTTCGCGCGGGTCGCCGACCCTCAGCTCACCGGCCTGCCTGATCAGCGCCTGCGTGTAGGGCTCCACGAGGTCGGCGTGCACCAGATGACGTCCGGCGGCGACGCAGGCCTGCCCCTGATAGCCGAAGGAGCTCATCGCCCCGGCTGCCGCGGCGGAGCCGATGTCGGCGTCGTCGAGCACGACGATCGAGTTCTTGCCGCCCAGTTCCAGCGCCACCCGCTTGAGCCCTTCGCCCGCGAGGCGGGCGACCGCCCGTCCCGCCTCGGTGGAGCCGGTGAAGACGACCATGGCGACATGGGGATCGGACACGACCGCCTCACCGGTGCCGGGGCCTCCGGGCAGGACGTGGAGCAGTCCCTCGGGCAGTCCGGCCTCCTCGAACAGCCGCGCCACGACGACACCGCCGGTCACCGGTGTGTGGGGATCGGGCTTGAGCAGAACGGCGTTGCCCAGCACGAGTGCGGGCGCCAGAGCCCGCATGGCGAACAGCAGGGGAGCGTTCCAGGGATTGATGACGCCGACCACCCCCAGGGGGACCCGCCATGCGTAACTGGTCAGGGCGGGTGCCGACGGGCTCAGGATCTCGCCGAGGGGCAGCGACGCGAGGCCGGCGGCCTGCGCGAGCTGGCTGAGTCCGGCCGCGATCTCGTAGTCGCCCTTCGCCGGGACGCCTCCGGACTCCCTGACGATCCACTCGCGGATCGCTCCGCGGTTGTCGCGCAGGGCCCGGGCGGCGCGGAGCAGGACCTCGGCGCGCTCCTGGGGCGCCGTCGCGGCCCAGGCCCGCTGGGCTCGGGCGGCCCGGGTCCCGGCCCGGACGACATCCGCGGGCGCTGCCACACCCACCTCGGCCAGCCGCTCCCCCGTGGCGGGTTCGTTCACCGGCTGAACACCGCCCTCGGACCGCCGCCAACCGCCGCTGTAGATCTTCCCGGTCCATTCGGCCGCGTCCGGCCACGTCTCCTCGTCGGTGACGCTCATGGCACGACCCTCCAGCCCGACACATTGGTTTATCTTTTACATTTATGCCCATATCGATGGTATATGTCCGGCCATCTCTCCTAGGTTGCTCGCGGCCGGGCCGGGACGCACGGTGGAAAGACCGAAGCGAGGGCGGATGAACGCGATGACGGGTTCTGACACCGCCGGCGACGACCGGGCGGCGTGGCGGCCGGACGACCCCATCGACGAGTCGGCCACGGCCGGAGCCTGCGTGGACGCGAACGGCATCGTGACCAGGTGGAGCGAGGGAGCACGGCGGCTGCTCGGATACCGGTCCACGGAGGTAGTCGGCCGGCCCGCGGCATCACTGCTCACAGGCGAGCCGCCCGCCGAGACGCTTCGTTCCCTGAAAACGCTGCCGCGGTGGAACGGGACGGCGACTCTCCTGCACCGGGACGGCCACCACCTCGCGGTGAACCTGCTGGCCCACCGCCGGGAGCCCGGCGGCGAGGACGAAGGCGAGGACCAAGGAGGCGGCGAGTGGCTCCTGGTCGCCCCCCTGGCCCGGTCGGCGTCGCCGCTCCACGACGACACGCTGGTGATGTGGGCGTTCACCCGGTCCCCGCTCACGACGGCGCTCTACGACACCGGCCTGCGGCTGCGGCGGGCGAACGCGGACATGGAGCGGGTGATCGGTCTGCCCGAGGCGGCGATGCAGGGGCTGCGCGTGTCGGAGATCGTGGTCGACCCGGAGAGCGACCGGACGGAACAGTGCATGCGGCGGGCGCTGGAGACCGGCGAACAGCAGCATCTGCAGCAGTCCCTGCACCTGGCGGGCCATGAGAGCGCGAGCGTCTGGACGACGTTGCTCACCCCCGTGCGGGACGCCGAGGGAACGATACGGGGAGTGCTCCTCTCCGCGTACGACGTGACCGAGGAGCACCTGGCCCGAGGGCGCCTGGCCCTGCTCAACGAGGCCAGCATCCGCATCGGCAGCACCCTGGACCTCGCCCGGACCGCGCAGGAACTCGCCGACGTGGCCATCCCTCAACTCGCCGACTTCGTCACCGTCGACCTGCTTCCCGCCATCGAGGGCGGCGACGACCCGCGCGCCGGCTCGCCGCCCAGCCCCGTCATGCTGCGCCGTGTCGCCTACCAGTCCGTCCTGGAGGGCTGCCCCGAGGTCGTGGTGGTACGCGGAACGGTGGCCGCGTACCCGGACGATTCGACCGCGGCCAGATGCCTGACCACCGGCCGGCCGCTGATCGAGAACGTGACGGCTTCCGCGATGGACCGGGTGGCGAGCCAGACCCCGGACCGGGCCGAGCGGATGCGGCACTACGGCTTCCACTCCGTGCTGGCGGTGCCGATGCGCGCCCGCGGCATCACCCTCGGCGTGGCCACGTTCTCCCGCCACCGGCACCCGGAACCCTTCGAGCAGGACGACCTGCTCCTGGGCGAGGAGATCACCGCCAGAGCCGCCGTCTGCATCGACAACGCCCGCCGCTACAGCCGCGAGCGCCGCACCTCCCTCACCCTTCAGAGCAGTCTCCTGCCGCAGCGGCTGCCCCCGCAGGCCGCCGTCGACATCGCCTCCCGCTACCTCCCCGCCAGCACGCAAGCCGGCGTCGGCGGCGACTGGTTCGACGTGATCCCGCTGTCCGGCGCCCGGGTCGCACTCGTCGTCGGCGACGTCGTCGGCCACGGCATCCAGGCCTCGGCCGCCATGGGACGACTGCGTACCGCCGTGCGCACCCTCGCCGATGTCGACCTTCCGCCCGACGAGCTGCTGACCCACCTGGACGACATGGTCATCCACCTGTCCGCCGAGGCCGAAAGCGCGGCCGACGTCGTCGGCGACATCGGCGCGACCTGCCTGTACGCCGTCTACGACCCGGTCTCCCGGCGCTGCGCCATGGCTCGCGCGGGCCACCCCGTACCCGCGCTGGCGACCCCGGACGGCGCCGTCGTGTTCCCCGACATACCCGCGGGCCCGCCGCTGGGGCTGGGCGGCCTGCCCTTCGAGGTCACCGAGATCGAGCTGCCCGAAGGAAGCATCCTCGCGCTGTACACCGACGGCCTCATCGAGGCCCGCGGCCGCGACCTCGACGAAGGTCTCGACGCACTGCGCAAGGTGCTGGCCCGGCCGGCTCCGTCCCTGGAGAGCACCTGCGACACCGTGCTCCAGACGCTTCTCCCGGACCACCCGGCCGATGACGTGGCGCTGTTGATGGCCCGCACCCGCGCCCTGGACGCGGCCCATGTCGCCACCTGGGACGTGCCGCCCGATCCCTCGGCGGTCGCCGAGACCCGTAAGAACGCCACCCGGCAGCTGGCCGCCTGGGGCCTGGACGAGGCCGCCTTCGTCACCGAACTGGTGGTCAGCGAACTCGTCACCAACGCCATCCGTTACGGCGGCGCCCCCATCCAGCTCCGCCTCATCCGCGACCGCAACCTCATCTGCGAAGTCTCCGACGGCAGCAACACCACCCCCCATCTGCGCCGCGCGCGCACCTTCGACGAAGGCGGCCGCGGCCTGCTCCTCGTCGCTCAGCTCACCCAGGGCTGGGGCACTCGCCAGACGTACAGCGGCAAGACGATCTGGGCCGAACAGACCCTCTCCCCGCCTTCTCCACCGTCGACGGAGACGGACTGATCCCGTGAGGATCCTGGCGCCCCCTGCGGCACCGGCGTCGACGGCAAAGCGGATTCCCTTGCCGACGCGCCGATGCTCCACCCCGGGGCGGAGCATCGTCCCTGACGTCCACCGGCTCGTCCGATCAGTCGGCGGGAGGTTGCCCCGACCACCGGGGACGGGACATCGGCCCTGCGGACCACCGCGAAGGCATCACTCCGGGCCGCCCTCGTGCGTCAGTCCGTTTCGATGCTGTCCAGCACGTTCAGCCTCGCGGCCCGTCGGGCCAGCCACAGCGCCGCCAGCAGACCCACCAGAGCCGCACCGACGACGTAGGCGGCGAGTTGCGCGTAAGGGAAGACGGTCGTGAGTCCGGTCATCGCACTGCTCAGCAGCCGGACGCCGGCCAAGGCCAGGAAGCTGCCGATGGCGATGCCCAGGGCCGCGCCGAAGGACGCGATCAGGACCGACTCCAGGCGGACCATCCGCCGCACCGCACTGCGGGACAGTCCGACCGCTCCGAGCATGCCTATCTCGCGCTTCCGCTCCAGTACGGCCATGGCAAGGGTGTTGACGACGCCCAGGGCCGCGATGATCACGGACAGGGCGAGCAGTGCGTACATGGCGTCCAGCAGCAGGCTGATCTGCGAACTGAAGTGGTCCCGCATCTGCTGCTTCGTACGGACGTTGATGAGCGGGTTGTCGCCGGTGGAATCCTTGAGCGCCTGTTGCAGTGACGCTCTGGCCCCGGTGACCCCTTTGACCAGGACCGTGCTGTAGAACGGCGCGGTGGTGTGCGGGCTCAGCACCGACCGGCTCATCAGCACGGATCCGAGTACCTCGCTGTTCCGGTAGACCCCGCCGACCGTCAACCGGCCGCTGCTGCCGTCCGGATAGGTCACCGGGACCGTACTGCCGACGGCCCAGCCGTCGTTGACCACGTGGTCCTGGTCGACCAGGATCTCGCCCCGCCGCAGGGCCGCGGTGGAGCCGCTGACCATGTTCGGGACGATCAACCGGTCGAAGCTCTTCGCGTCGACGCCGGTGACGGGAAGGTCCTTGCCGCCCGAACGGAAGCGCTGGTCGTCCCGGCCATGCCGTCGGCCTGCCGGTGTGGCGGTGGGAGTTCAGCCGACCTCGTTGCGGACGGAGGTGTCGAGGTCGGTGGCGGTCAGGCCGAAGGTCTCGGCGGTCTCCGTCGCGTCCATGTGGAACGGCGCGTACCACTGGTAGTCCATCTCGGCCATCTCGCGGGCGATCGGCACGATCAGCCCGGCCGTACGCGTCACGGAGCGCGGTATCTGGATGAGTTTGATCGGTGGCCGGCCTGCCGCGACGGCGTAGCGCCGCGCCAGCTCGCGAATGGTGACGGCCGGCGCGGACGGCACGTGCCAGGGTCGGCCCCACGCGCGTTCTTCCGAGGCCAGCGTGATGAGGGCCTGTGCCATGTCGCCGTTGAAGGTGAAGGTGTGCGGCATGTCCAGGTGGCCGGTGATCCAGGCCGCTTTCCCCTTCTGCAGGGCCGACTTGATGAGCAGGGAGTAGATGCCGTTGGCGTCCTTGCCGATGTAGTCGGAGCCGCGGACCTCGACGGTGCGGATCCCCCCGGCGAGGGCTTGTTCCCACATGCGTCTGCGCAGGCGGCCCTTGTGCCCGGTGGCGGCCATGGGGGTGTGTTCGTTCATCCGGCCGCCGGGCTGCGGACCGTAGGCGTAGAGGCTGCCGGTCAGCGCGAGGACGGCGTCGTTCGCCTTGGCGGCGGTGATGGCCGCCGTCTGCAGGGGCGGCAACAGGCGCTCCCACATCGTGTATGAGGGTGGATTGGCGCAGTGGTAGATCACTTCCGCGCCGCGGGACAGCTCGGTCAGGCGGGACGGGTCGGACGCGTCCGCGGCGACCCGGTCGACCAGCGGGTGCTCGGGGCCGGTGCCGCTGCGGGTGACGATCCGGACGCTCTCGCCGCGCTCGGCGAGCAGACGAGCGACGTTGGTACCGATGGAACCGGCACCGATGATGACGTGCTTGGCCATGACGGTTTCTCCTTCTCCGGGGTATCGGTCAGTCGTCCACGCCGGAGCCGGTATAGGTGGGTACGTCGGCGAGCATGCCGGCGATCTGCGGGTTGAGCTCGTTGCGGCGCCGGTGCAGTTCCTGGATCTTGGCGTTCAGGTCGGGGTCGTCGTCGTCACTGACGTCGAAGATCTCCAGCCGTTCGACCAGGTGCAGCCCGAGGTGGTCGGTCTGGTAGGTGGTCGGGTGCGTCAGGTAGGCGAAGAGCCCGTCGAGATGTTCGACGACGAACACCGCGCCGTACGTGTAGTCGCCGCCGTGGTCGCGGCCGACGACGAAGGACTTGATGGCGGGGTTCGACCGGCCCTGATTGCGCCAGCTCTCCAGCACCCCTTCGATCTGCTCAGGCGTCGCAGTGGCCTTCATCGTGACTCTGTTGATGTGGTAAATCATGACTTACTACCCGTTCCTAACGTCGTTATAATTCCTAACGGCGTTAACTATGACGCGCGTCGCCGGCGCGGTCAAGACGGTGACTAGTGTTCGAGGACACCATCGAAGCGAAGTGACGGACCATGCCGACCAGCACGAGACGGGCCCGCGAACGGGCGAACACCCGGGAGCGGATCATCGAGGCCGCGCTGCACGTCCTCGAGACCGAGGGCATCGCGGCCCTGACGATCCGGCGCATCGCCACCGATGTCGAATATTCCGCGCCCGTCGTCTACCAGCACTTCGCCAACAAGGACGCGCTCGTACTGGAGCTGGTCGCGCACGGTCACCGCCTGATGCTGAGCGAGTTCCGCCAAGCCGCGCAGGAGCCCGATACGGACCGGCGCATGACGCGCATTGCGTCGCAGTACGTCCGGTTCGCCGGCGAGCACCCCCACCTCTTCCAGATCATGAACGACCCGATGGTCGACGCGGACGAACGCCGGCGCGTCGCAGAACCGGTCATCGACGTCCTCAAGGAGATGCTCACCTCCTGGTCGGCTGCACACGACGTGGTCCTGGCCGATTTCGACCAGGCTTGTGAGATCCTCTGGGGCACGCTGTACGGCATCGCGTCGCTCAGTTACCTCGGCAGCGTCGGCAACGATCGCGCCCGCTGCCTCGCCGAACAGGCGCTTCGCACGATCCTCCTCGGTTGGCGAACCGAGACGCCGGCCAACGGTCGCCCGGCGAGCAGCTAAGGGCTCTGACCACTGTGGTTCGCCGGGTTTAGAGGGAGGACCGGAGTGTTCGTCGAGATCGTCTTCGTGTTCCTGCCTCCGGAGATCAGGCTCGTGCGTCTCGCTGCTGAACTTCCTTGAGGACCCCGGCCACGGTCGCGAAGTCATGGTCCACGTGGAGGACAGTGTGCCCATGGTGGACAGCTGTCGCACACACCAACAGGTCGATCGCTCCCGCCGCCCGATGCTGGCCCCTCTGGGTCAGTTTGTACTGGGCGGTGTCGACCCACCGCCAGGCGTTCTTCGGAACCGGAGAGAGCAGACAGAGCGCGTCCAGCTCCTCGGCCAGTTCATCTCGGTGAGACGGACTGGTCGCCGAGTAGAGGAATTCGGCACGTGTCGGCTCGCAGATGTGGAACACCCCGGCGGCGATGTGTCCCTCCCAGGGGCGCAGCGCACCTGGGGTACGGAACAGATGCCACAGAGCCGAGGTGTCCACCAGATACGTGATCACTCGAAGGCCTCGCGCCGCGCACGCTTCTCGGCTTCACGCGCCGCTGCGGCCTGCTCGAACTCGCCGCGCTCACCTCGCGCGGCCAGCTTCTCCGCGGCCTCAAGCCTCTTGATCCGCGCCACGTAGTCCCGAAGCGCCGCGTTGACGGTCTCCTTCTTCGTCGTGGCACCCATGAGCCGCATGGCCTCGGCCAGCGCCTCGTCGTCGAGATCAATCTGAGTGACGGACACCGGGGACACCTCCAGCATACGTAATGTATGCATCCAAGATACATCGCCAACATTGCAGACGACGACCGATCACAAAAGACCGCTCATCAGCAGGGCCTGCTGCACCCCGACACAAATCACCCCATGGAGCCCATGATCGGATTGACCGTAATCGGCGTCCCGAATCTGTCCTGCCGATCATGAAAACACGCATGTAGACGCTCTACGAGCGTCCCTCAACTCGCCGCCCAGCCCGCATAGTCGCCGCTCGGATCGATTCTCCTCGCGTAGCGAGTGGTGGGGCGGGTGGGACTCGAACCCACGGCTGACGGATTATGAGTCCTTTTCGGATCTTCCGATCCGTCCCCGCTCTTGCCTCGATCTTCCTATAGCAGCAGGTCAGAGGCGCTTTGCCGTTCTCTCTCCGCGTCGGCCTTCCTGATCTTTCCGGGTCCTTCCGTCCCCTGCGGGTCCCCTGGCGGTCCTGGGAGCCTCCCCGTGGGGGGAGCCTGGGACACGCGGTGAGACGGCTACGGCGCCGTAGCCGCCCCGCTCACTGGCCGAGATCGGTCAGCAGGTCGTCGAGTACCGTCTCCTCCTCGATGCGCACGCCGAGTTCCGTGAGGGCAGCGGGCAGGTCCGGATCCCACGCGGCGGTGGTCGGCGTGCCGGTCAGGGGCGGGGCCAGGAGGGTGGCCGCGACGGCGGCACGGTAGTCGGCGGCCGTGTAGCGCCAGGGGTGCCAGGGGATGCGGCGCAGCAGGGCGGAGGCGATGCGCAGTCCGCCCCAGTCGAAGTCGCCGTGATAGCGCAGCGTGGTTCCCTGGGCGTGCAGGTGCCGCAGCAGGGTGAGGGCGGCGGCCGAGGGCTGACCCTGGAGGCAGACCAGCGGCGGGCAGGCGGTGCCCAGGGTGTCAGCCGCGACGGCCAGGACGGCCGGGTTCTCGCAGACGCGGACGACAGCAGGTGCCGTGCGCGGCGGCTGCCGGGTGAGCTGCCGTAGCGTCAGGACCGCCGGTTCGCCCTCGCCGGCCGCCCAGTCGAGGGCGGGGGAGCCGTGCAGGCCCAGGGTCAGGACCGTGGCGGACAGGGCGTCCTTGAGGAGTCCGGCAGAGGCCCAGGCCTCACGGCGCCATTCGGCTCCGCTGCCCTCTGGGAAGCCGGTCAGGGCGCGGGCACCGGACAGGACGAGGGTGGCGAGCGGGGTGCCGTCGTCGAGGGCGTGGGCGTCGTTGAGGGTGGCGGCGGCGAAAACGGACAGGGAGACGGCCGGGTCTGCGGGCAGCCGGCGCAGGGCCTCGGTCGTGCCGCCCAGAAGGCTCTTCGCCGCCTGCGGGGTACGGGCGAGCCGGCGTACGAGGCCGTCCGCGCGCAGCCGCTCGGCCCAGCCGGCCAGTTGGGGCCTGTGAGTGTGGATGAGCTCGTCGAGCGGGGCGTACGCGTCCCGCCAGGCCTGCTCCTCCCGCTCGCGAACGTCGGCGACCCGGGCGACGGGTCCGGTGAGGGCGGTGACGGCGGAGCCCAGGCCGCCGGGGCTGACGCCGGAGCGGCGCAGGACGGCGTCCACCGTGTCGAGGCGCACGCTGAGCGAGCGTCCGGCGCCGGGGGCACGGCCCAGCAGCCGTTCTGCGGCGGCGCGCTGCGCGGGGGTGGGGTCGGCCAGGGTGACCGGGCCGGTCAGGGGCTCCTCCCGTGCCATGCGACGGCATACGCGGTCGACCAGCCAGGCGAGGTCCGGGCCACCGAGCAGCCGGGCCAGGCGGTCGCGGTCGACGGGCGCCGGGGGCCGCCCGTCGTTCACGGCCACAGGGCGTCCTCGCCCTCAGCGGTGGAGGCGACGGCCTGCGCGGGCAGGGACACGAGCCCATGGCCCGGCTCCGTACCCCGCACCCGTTCGGCTCCGTCCCATTCCCATCGGGTCACCAGGACCGCCGGGATCTCCTCGACGCGGGAGAGCTGGGCGATGGCGATGCCGGGAACCTGCGGGTAGCAGGCCCATTCGCGTTCGCTGGTCATCACCACGTCCAGGTCGAAGGCGTGCAGCAGGCCAAGGCACTTGGCGCGGGAGTCGTCGTCGACCCCGGCGAACGCCTCGTCCAGGGTGACCAGGCGCGGGGCGTGCGGGGCGGCCGTGGCGTAGTGCGAGGAGGCCGCCGCGAACAGCGGCACGCTCACGGCCAGGACCCGTTCGCCACCGGAGGCGGGCCCGGTGGCCGGGACCCACTTGCCGTGCTGGTGGCGTTCGATGCCGAACTCGTGCCAGGCGCGGTAGTCGAGGGCCGCGGTGAGGACCTCCAGCCAGCTGCCCGCGGTGTCGTCGGCCTGCCTGCGGGCGATCTCGGCCTGCAGGAACTCGCCGACCGCGGCCCGGTCCTCGGGCGTCCAGGCGTCGGCGGACTGGCGCAGCCGCTCGCGGGCCTGGGCGAGGCCGGCCGGAGCCTTGCGCGAAGGGCGCCAGACCAGGCGCAGCCTCATGCCGGTGGAGGTGGGCCGTTCCTCAAGTTCGGCGTTCATGGCCCGCACCTGGCGCTCGGCGGCGCCGATCAGCTCCTGCAGCGTGCCGGCGACCTCGGTGAGGAGGTGGGTTTCGAGGATCTCGCGTTCGTGCGCGGACAGGATGCGGGTCAGCTCGGCGACCTCCGCGGCGAGGGCCTCGGCGAGCTCGGGGACGGCCCGCTGACGGCCCTGGTAGACGATCTCGACGACCATGCCCTCCTCGGCCATCCGCGCGGAGGCGCTGTGGCCGCCGCGGGAGAGGGCGTCCTGGAGCTTCTTGTACTCCTCGCTGAGCCGCTTCTGCACCCGCTCCCAGGCCCCCTCGGAATCATCGGTTCCGGACAGTTCGGCCTCGATGGAGCGGGCGAGGGCGACGGCGGGGGTGGCGGCCCATGGCCCGGCGTAGAGCGGGGGTACGGCTGCCTCGGGCAGGGCGACGGCGAGCAGCCCGGTGGCTGCGAACCGCTGGAGCGCCGCGATGGCCTCGGCGCGGGCCAAGGTAGCGTCACGGACGTCCACCTCCAGGCGTTCGATGTGCCCCTGGGCGAGATGGGCGCGCCGGTCGGCGGCCGTGTGGTCCTCGCGGGCCCGCCGCTGGTCGCCCTCGCAGGCGACCAGCGCGTCGGCGGTCTCGGCGAGGCGCCGCTGAAGTTCCGCGACGGCGGCGCCGACGGTGGAACGCAGGGTGGTGTGGCGTTCGTCTGCTGCGGCGGCGAGACGCGCCGATTCCTCGGCGCGCAGCGACAGTTCGGCCACCCGAGTGCCGGCCCGCTCGGTCTCGGTATGTTCGTCGGCCAGGGCACGCGCCGCGTCGGTGCGCTCGCTCAGGGCGGGCCACAGGGCGGCGAGGACGGCACCGTAGTCGGCCAGAGCCTGGCGGACGGCGGCCAGGCCCGCCCGGTCCGCGGGCAGGTTCACCGCCGCCGCGGTCTCTGCGAGTTCGGTGGCGGCCCCGGCTTCCCGCCGGGACACGGCCGCCAGTTCGGCCGAGCGTTCGTCGCGGCGGGAACGAGCCCGGTGCGCGGCGTCGGCGGCGGCGGCGGCGAGCGCGTGCGCGTGGCGCAGGGCGGCGTCGTCGGGAAGGGCGGCCAGCTCGGTGTCGAGGGTGCCCCGGCGCCGGTCCACGTCGGCGCGCTCGGCGTCGAGCCGGTCCATCTCGCCCGCCAGGGCGCCGAGTTCGTCACGCAGGGCGGCGATCCGGGCCCGGCGCGCCTCCTCGCGGGCGCCCTCGCCGACGTACACGGCCGCCGGTTTCGACCAGCCGCCGGTCAGCGCCCCGATGCGGAAGCGGCCGTCGGCCGCCACCCAGGTGTCACCGGATCCGCCGGAGCCGAGACCCACGGCCGCCAGCAGCCGGGAGACGGTCTCCTCACCCACCGACAGGGCTCGGGCGTCGCCGTGGTCGACGGCGGGGCGGAGCACGTCGGCGAGCGTCGGCCCGCTCAGGGGGGCACCCGGCGACAGCAGAACGTCGTGCCCGTCCGCGTGCACGGCGGTGCCGTCCGGGTACACCCAGGCGTCCAACAGACCGGAGGCCTCCAACGCGGCCTCCAGGCGCGCCCGTTCACCGGCCGGCACCTGCTCGCGGAAGTCGACCAGCCGCCACAGCGGCGCCCCCGGCGCCTGGTCGCGGACGCCGGGCGTCCGGGTGTGCGGTGCCGTGGGGCCGCGCTGGCCGCCCGCCTCCAGCTCGGCCAGTTCCCGCTCGGCCTCGGCGGACCGGGCCCGGAGCCCGGCGAGTTCCTGCCCGAGGGCAGCCGTCCGGTCGGCCAGACGCGCCGCCCGTTCGCGGTGGGCCTGAGCCGCGTGTTCCCGTGCGGGATAAGAGCCCTGACAGTGCGTCACCCAGTCCTGGAGGCCGTCCAGCAGCCCGGCCGGATCGGCGACGGCCAGCTCCTGGCAGGCGTCCAGATGCGCGCGGACGCGGGCCACGAGGTCCCGGCCCGCCTCGGCGGCCCGCTCCTCGGCCTCGGCCTGTCGCCCCGCGGTGTGGCCGGCCTCGGTCTCGGCCTCGTCCAGCCGGCGGGCGGCGGCCCGCCGTTCGGCGGCGGCCTCGTCGGCGCGGGCTGCCAGCTCCTCCACGTGCTCGACGGTGCGGCGCCTGCGCGCCACGGACTCCTCGGCCGTACGGCGCAGTTCGCTCTCCGGCACGCCGTCGGTGCGCAGCCCGCCGTCGAGCCGGGCCGCGGCTGCCGCCTCCCGCTCGCGGGTGAGCGTGTCGGCGATCCGCTCCTCGGCCGCGTCGAGGCGTCGCCGGGCCGTCTCCAGGCGGCCGAGCGCCCGGGTGTGCGCCTGGGCCGCCTCGTCCCGGTCGGCCTCGGCGCGGGCCAGCTCCCCGGCGGTGCGGCGGGCATCGGCCGCCGCCTGCTCCAGCTCCCGGGCGCTGCGCATCTCGGGGCCCTCGCGCAGGGCCGCCTCCTGCGCCTTCAGACGGGTGGCGGTCTCCTCCAGCTCGGCGATCCGCTCAGCGGCAGCGGCCCGGTCCCGCTCGGCCTCCTCCCGCTCGGCACGGGCCTGGGCCAGGTCGCGGTGCAGCTGCTCGTAGCGGGCGTGCTCGCTGCGGGGCAGCCGGGCCCGGCGCCTTGTCGCGACGCGGGCGTAGCGGCGGTAGTGGTCCAGGAACGCGGAGGCGGCCCGCTCCGCCTCGGCGGCGGCCCGCAGCTCCTCCTTCTCCTCGTCCAGGGACCGGAACGCCTCGGCCACGTCCGCGACGACCGCCTGGTCCATCGGCGGCAGCGCCTCGGTCAGCGCCCGGGACAGGGCGGTCTCGTTGGGTCGTTTCGACAGCTGGGGCTGGCGCAGCTGGATCAGCAGGTCGACCAGGGCGGCGTAGCGCCGCTCGCCGAGGCCGAACAGCGCCTCGTCGACCGCCCTGCGGTACGCGGTGGCCGTGTCGTACACCATGCCGCGTCCGGCGACCGCGTCCGCGAGCCGGTCCCGGGACAGCGCGGTGCCGGTGGCGTCCAGCAGGCTCAGGTCCTCGCCGACGCGCTGGTCGGTGACGGCGTACCAGTGGCGGGCGACGCCGCGGCCCGCGACCGCCTTCAGCCCGCAGGCGAGCGTGCGGAAATGGGCCTGCCCGATGTCGGCGTCGACGCGGCCGAACTCGATCCAGGTGTAGCCGAGCCGCTCGGGGTGCGGGTGCTCCCCGCCCAGCAGCAGGTTCCACTCCATGCGCTTGTTCGGGTCTGCGTCCGGCTCCACACGGCGCGCGGACAGGTCGCCGTCCAGCAGGAACGGGAGGGTGAGGGCGAGGACCTTGGACTTGCCGGTGCCGTTGTTGCCGCGCAGCAGCAGCCGGCCGTCGCGGAACCAGAACTCCTCGGTGTCGTAGTAGAAGAGGTCGACCAGGCCGATGCGCAGCGGTCGCCAGCGGCCGGGAGCGGGCTGGGGCAGGGCGGTCACGGCTGCGGTGCCTTTCGTCGAGAGGTGCGGGGACTGCGGACTCCCGGTTCCACGACAACGGTCTCGCCGACCGCGTACCGGGCGAGTGCGGGTAGCGGAGCCACGCCCTGGGGCGTGCGGGTGACCAGGGCGAGCGCGGTCAGCTTGGCCAGAGCCTGCTCCACCAGCTCCCCTTCCGCGCCGGGCTGCTTGGCGCTCTTGGACCAGAACCCGCCGTGCTCGACGGCCAGTTCCCGCACCCGGCGCTCAAGTTCCTCGCGGCTCACCTCGCCGCCCGCCGCCGCGAGGTGCTCGGCGAGCAGCAGGGTGACGTGCCCGTGGGTGCCCTGCTCCGGCATCCGTACGTCGGTGAGGTCGTCCTGGGGGTCGACCATGGCGATGCCCTCGGCGCGCACCTCCGCCACCAGGCCGGTCAGTTCGCCGACGCGGGCGGTGAGGAAAGCTCGCTGGCGGGTCAGGTAGGCGAGTTCCTCGTCGCTCAGCTCGTCGTAGTACAGCACCGGGTCGTCCAGGAGGCGGCGGGTGAGCTTCTGGCGGATCGCCCGGAACCGCAGTTCGCCGCTGTCCAGCGCGCTCTCCGCGATGAGCCGGTCCAGCCGCTCCTCGAAGCCGTCGGCCGTGATCGTGGAGGGGCCGTGGCGGGCGGAGAGCAGTCCGGCCAGGACACGGCGCTGGACGTCGTAGAGCACATCGCCCGTCCCGCTGACGTAGGCGTCCTCGTCCCCGGCGACCCGCCGCAGCACGCCGTGGCGCAGCAGCAGCCGTACGACGGCGGCAAGGTCCCCTCGCTCGTCGCGCCGCTCCAGCGTGAACTGCAACCCGGCCGCGGCCAGGTGCGGGTCGGCGGCCTCCAGCACCACCTGTTCGGCGAGACGGCCGAGCGCGATCTGTGCCTCCCCGCGCTCCAGTACGGCGAGCGCCAGGCACAGCAGCACGTAGCGGCGGCGGGTGAACGGCGCACCGGCGCGGGACGCCTCGCGGGCCGGGTGGGTGGCATCGGCGAGGGTGCCAGGCGTCTTGCGCAGCCGGGCGACCTCCGCGTCCACCCGCAGCGACCAGCCGGTGTTGCGCTCGAACCAGTCGCGCAGCTCGCCGGTGTACTGCCTGACCAGGCGGTACGCGTCGGCGTCCGGTCCGTGCGCGAGCAGCAGCGGCTCCTTGAGCAGGGCACGTGCGGCCTTCTGGAACTCGGCGGTGCGCCGGCCGTCCAGCACCTCACCCAGGGGTGTGGTCATCGCGCCTCCCGTGCGGGGACACCCGCGGTCAGGTCGGTGATCTCGACGAGGTGGTCGGGGCCGCGGAACACCCCGCCCGGCGTGCGGACCTCGGCCGTCGTACCGTCGTCGAGCGCGGTGAGCCGGATGTCCATCGTGCCGTCGTTGCTGGTGGTGACGGTCGTCGTCATGCCGGGCCGCCAGGTGGCCAGGGCATCGCCGAGCAGCCGCAGGAACAGGCCGAAGGCCATGGGGTCGAGCTCGCCCAGCGCGGACAGCCGGGTGATGCCGTCCGTCGCGAGCCGGGCGCGGGCCGCGGCGATCTCCTCTGCCTGCTTGGCGGCGATCTCCGCCAGCAGCCGCCGCTGTTCGGAGCGGTCCTGCACCTTGCGGGGCTTTCCGCGCCGCTCGTAGCTGCCGGTGCGACGCAGCTGCGGACTGATCCGCAGCGGCTCGGCCTCGGCCCACGGGGTGGAGGCGGCCACCGGGCGGGCCGCGCGGTCGGCGAGGGTGTCGGCGTCGACGGTGAGATGCCGGGCCGGGTACAGACCGAACGCGGCGCGCCACAGCCGGTGCCGCGCTTCGGCGTCGGGGGCCTCGGCGAACCAGCGGGCCAGGGTGCGGAAGTCCGCCGACCGGTCCGAACGCCCGGCCCGCCGCTCGTTCAACTGCCGTACGACGGCGAGGAGCTGCGGGATGGCGCCGAGGGCGCGGCCGCGCAGCAGCCGGGCCTGGGACTCGCGGCCGTCGGCGGACACGAACCAGGCGGACAGGCCCGCCCACTTCGCCGCCCACCGCGCCCGCGCCCGCGCCTCGGCGCTCTCGGCCTCGTCCGGGGCGGCGTCGGCCGCCTCCCGTGCCGCCGCCAGCCGCAGCAGCACGCCGACCCGGCCCTGCTCCTCCAGTTCGCCGATGAGCCGCGCGATCCGCCCGCCGAGCGTGATCAGGTCCTGGATGAACCGCTCCAGGTACTGGATCAGCCGGTCCTTGTAGGCGAGGAACACCTCGACCTCGACGCCGTGCAGGTCGATGGTGCGCTGCAGCGACCCCATGAAGGCGCGCGCGTTCTCCGCCAGTGCCTCGAACCGGTTCGTCAGCGTGGACAGCGCCAGGTGGGCCTTGGCCGGATCCGGTTCGCCTTCCTCGTGCTCGGCGGCGATCACGAGCAGGGCGCGCAGCTGCGTGACGATGTCGTGCAGCGCCACCGCCTGCAGCGCGCCGCGCCGCCCCAGCGCCTCGTCGTACACGGACAGCGCCTGTTCCGCGGCCTCGCCGGCCCGGGTGAGCTGGTAGATGAAGCGCCTGCGGTAGAAGTCCTCGACCGCGGTGACCCGGGCGGTGTCCGGATCGGCCCGCAGATTGCCCCACCCGACGAGGCTGTCCAGCGCCTTGACCACGGCGTCCGGGGCGGCGGGGCGGTGCTCCGACGGCAGCGCGGCGTGCACGTCCTCGGGCCGCAGATGCACCGCGAACCGCTCCTTGGCCAGCAGGAACACACGCATCACCTGGCGGTAGAGGGCGGCGTTGGGTGCGGTGAGGTGGGCGAACGGGGCGTACGAGGTCTCGGCGGAGGAGTCCGCGGATGCGGCGGCCTCGTCGGGGCGGATGCGGTCCGGTTCCGCAGGTCGTGACGTCATCGTCCTGCATTCTTCCGGATGAGACCTCTCCAGCGGCAATTCCGGCCGGACCCTTGCGCTGGGCTGCCATGCGCAGACGACTCGGAACAAGTAACCCCCGCCCAGGCATACTCGACCAGGTATATTGATATATGAGGCTGTATATATAAGCGGGCGCCGTGAGCCGCACCGTGATCGATCTCGACGACGAGGCCCTGGAAGCTGCCGCCAAGGAGCTCGGCACCACGACCAAGCGCGAGACCATCAACACCGCCCTGCGGGAGGTCACCGCCCGCTACCGGCGACTGCGCTCTCGGAGAGGCCCGCGAACTGGTCGCCGAAGACGCCCTGGACATGGACGTTCTCCTCGACAAGAGCAAGTACCGGTCCACCGGCGAGCCGGACGGTGCCGGCGGCGCGGGAGCGGATGCGTGACCTTCGCCGACTACCTGATCGACACCTCCGCCCTCGCCCGCGTCCTCCTCGGCCAGAGCACGGCCGAGTGGGACGACAGGATCGGCGCGGGACTCGTCGCCCTCTGCGACCTCACCGAACTGGAAGTCCTCTACTCCACCTGGTGCCCCATGCCCGACGGCATCTACCGCCGCGCACGCGTCGTCCAGGAGCTGCTCACCGCCAAGGGCGAGCATCGCAGCGAGGGACCCGTCGACCTGCTGGTCGCCGCCGCCGCGGAAGAGGCGGGGCTGACCCTGCTGCACTACGACCGCGACTTCGAGACGATCGCCCGTGCGACCGGACAGCCCGTACGCATGATCGACGTCAGGGACTGAGAAGCACAGTCCGGCACGCGGTGAGCGGGCATCGGGCCCCCTTTCACAGCCCGTACCGGTCGAGGATGCTCATCAGCTTGCGCCGGCGTTTCAGTTCCGCCCGCAGGCCGGCCAGATAGCCGGTGAACGTCTCCTGCGTCCCCAGCACACGATGGCAGTCACGGGCACCCTGCAGCAGCCGCGCCAGATGCTCGTAGACCCGGTCACCGGTCGGCTCCTTCAGCCGCTCGATCAGCCGCAGGTAGACCGCGAGCGCCTCGGCCGGGTGCGTCTCGCGCGACAGGTCGGCGAGGTGTTCCCACTGCCGGTCGTCGGCGATGCCCTCGGCCTCGCGCCAGGCCGCGTCCGCATCGCCGTCATCGAGCAGCGCGTCGATCAGCACGGGCCCGCCGTACCGGCCGCCGCGCTCACGGCGGGCGTCTTCCCTCAGCGCGGCCAGCGCGGCCACGCGCTCGGTCCCCCAGCACTCTGCGGCCTGAGCGGCAGAGCGCAGCTGCTGGTAGGCGACCAGGGACCGCTCGGTGCGGAACCGGACCCGGCGCACACCGACCACGTCGGCATGCCGCCCCGCCTTCGCGTAACGGGCACACACGTAGTCGACCAGGCGGCCCTCGATGTACGTCTCGGCGGCACAGTCCCGAAGTCCGCGCTCCGCCCATGTGAGCGCCTCGTCAGCGCGGCCCGCGGACTCCAGCTCCTCGGCGATGCGCAGATGGGTGGCACCGGACGGGTCGAGGTCCTGTGCGTACAGGGCGACCAGCGCGTCGATGTCGCCCTCCGCCTTGACCAGACGCTCCATCAGATACCGCGCCGCCCACCCGGACGGCCTGCGCCTGAGTGCCTCGGCCGCCAACTGCCGCACGCGGGCAAGCCCACTCGGCCCCAGCGCCTCGGCATAGTCCAGCGGGTCCAGATCCGTCAGCTCGCCGCCGTCGCCGAGCACCTGGCCGGCCAGCCACTCGGCCAGCCGCTCCGGATCGGTGCGCGCGACTCCGCACGCTTCCACATGGGCCTCGGCCACCGCGGCGGCGGCCTGCCCCACCACACCGTCGGAGTCGTCGATCTCCTCATACGCCTCCCCCAGCACCCGGATCGCCTCCTCGGCCAGACCGACCGCCTGTGCCGCCCGACCGTCGGCGGTCAGGGCGCGCAGCGCGGCCGCCGCCTCTGCCACCTGCTGCGCATACCCGGGGGCAGCGGCGTACTCGACGTACCCGTACCGGGCGAAGGGCCGCGGATCGACCAGCGCCAGGATCCGTTCCCGGACCGTACCGAGGTCGGAGCGAGCTGCGGCGGCCCGCAGCTCCAGGCGCCGGCGCAGCCCGCGGTCCTCGGCGATCTGCTCCCGCACCAGCGTCAGGAGTTCGTCCCGGGACAGCGCAGTCAGCCACGCTTCCAGGCCGGAGGCCCGTGCCTGTGCCGCGGCCCGCTGACGCGGGATCGTCTTGGCCCGCCGCAGCACGGTCAGCCCCACCGCCACACAGTGCTTGCAGAAGTTGCCCTCCTGCCCGTACGGGCAGTCGCACCACCCCGAGAGCCCGTCGTCCCCGGCCAGGGTGAGCTCCACCTCATAGGCATCCGTACCGTGCACCACGGCGGTGGCCGAGCTCTCCCCCACCTCCAGACCGCTCACCGCGTCCAGATACCCCAGCCCCCGCTCGAAGGACCGCACCCCGGCCAGCGCCCGCAGATCGTCCTCGCCGAACCCCACAACTTTCCGTGCCACACCGCATATTCAACCGCGGATGGGGGGCTCGCGGAGGCCCGGCGACTCCTGCCGTCCACTCGTGCGCGGCCGCGTGCGGCGGGGTACCCGAGCCGAAGGACGCGGCCCTGCCGCGGGCGTCCGCGCGGAGCTGGTCGTGACGGCGAGAGAGCCCAGGCAAGAAGTGCACCGCGAAGCCGCACCGCAGTTCCCGAACCTCGTGTCCCCTGAGCGTCCCCTGGGCGCGGTTCCACTCCAGCCCGCCGCCCCGCCAGCCACTACATCACCGCAGGTCACAGCCCCAAGGGCAACTGCAGACCCAGGCGTCTACCCAAGCAATGCCCAACGGGGTCACTCCGTTGGGCCAAAGTCCCGAATCCCGCAGCCCGAAGAGACGTTTCCGCAGGTCAGAAGGGGCGGCTCGTGTCGACGCCCCTTCGCCTTTGTCAGTCTGTTCCTGTCCTTGTGTCCCGACTACGTCCCGACACCGCCTGATTGGACAGGACCCACGGGCTTGGCAGGGCGTCGTACCAGTTCGGCGCGGGGCTCGAACCCTGCCGCAGCGGATTTCCTTTCCAGCGCCCATAGGCTCAGCCCCTGAAACGGGGCGGAGCCTATGGGTCCGTATTCGCAGGCCCAGACGTTGCCCAGTCAGCCATCGGTCGTGCCCCGATCGGCCCATCCAGACAGCCGGGACCCCTTCAGCCTGCCTACGCTTCAGGTGCGGTCGACGCCGGCACCGGTGCCTGTGGCGCAGGTGTCCGGGGTCACAGGACCCGCGAGGGCCGTCGCCTTCACACCGGCGCAGTGAGCTGTCGTCGTGAGAGTGCGGTCAGGCCGCGAAGGAGGCAAGCAGTTCGTTGTACTGCTTGGCGGCTGTGTTCAGGTCTTCGTCGGAGAGGCCGAAGGCGGTGCCGTACAGCTTGACCATCGGCTGGATGTCGAACTGGCAGAGCCGCAGGGTGGCGTGCCAGTTGCTGAGGAGGGTCTCGATGGTGGCCTGGTTCGAGCCTTCGGGGGTGTAGTGGTCTGCGGGGACGCCGGCGGTGACGGCGACGACGGCCTTCTTGCCGGCCAGCTGCGAGGCAGAGCCGTCCATGGTGAAGGCCCAGCCGAGGGTGAAGACTTTGTCCTGCCACTGCTTGAACAGGGGGGTGGTGTTGTACCAGAACACCGGGTGCTGGAAGACGATCACGTCGTGGTCGGCCAGCAGTGCCTGCTCGGCGTCGACGTCGATCTGGAAGTCGGGGTAGGTGGCGTAGAGGTCGTGCACGGTGACATGGGCCAGCTCGCGGACGGCGTCAACCAGAGCCTTGTTGGCCCTCGACTGGGACAGGTCGGGGTGGCCTACGACAAGGAGAACCTTGGGCATGATGAGAGAACCTCTTCAGTGATCAGGGAAATGAATGAGCAGGTGCGGGCTAGCCGGGTGTGACGGGCCAGATTCGACAGGGCGTCAGGTCACCGGTCGATGCTGGCCATGTTTGCCTCGTCGTGGCGTTCGCCTGCGGCCGGTGTGAGGTTGTTGAGGCGGTCGAGCTGAGCGGCGCTGAGTTCGATGCCGTCGGCGGCGGTGTTCTCTTCGACGCGTGCGACCCGGCGGGTTCCGGGGATGGGGGCGATGTCGTCGCCGCGGGTCAGTAGCCACGCGAGCGCGGTCTGGGCGGGGGTGGCGCCGATCTCGGCTCCGATGGCCTGTACTTCGTCGACGATCGCCAGGTTGCGCTGGAAGTTCTCGCCGGTGAAGCGCGGGTTGGTCTTGCGCCAGTCGTCGTCGGCGAAGTCGTCGACGGTGCGGATCTGCCCGGTCAGCAGGCCGTGGCCGAGCGGTGAGTAGGGCACGAATCCGATGCCGAGCTCGCGCAGCAGCGGGAGGATTTCGGCCTCGACGTCGCGGGTCCACAGGGAGTATTCGGTCTGCAGTGCAGTCACCGGATGTACGGCATGTGCCCGGCGGATCGTCTCCGGGCCGGCCTCAGAGAGGCCGATGTGGCGCACCTTGCCTTCGGTGACCAGTTCGGCCAGCGCACCGACGGTCTCCTCGATGGGGGTATTCGGATCGACGCGGTGCTGGTAGTAGAGGTCGATGTGGTCGGTGCCGAGCCGCTTGAGCGAGCCTTCCACCGCGGTCTTCACGTTGGCGGGGCTGCTGTCGATGACGCCGGGGCCGTCGCCGGCGTGGGAGACGAGGCCGAACTTCGTCGCCACGACGACGTCGTCTCGGCGGCCCTTGATGGCCTTGCCGACGATTTCCTCGCTGTGGAAGGGGCCGTAGATCTCGGCGGTGTCGATGTGGGTGACCCCGAGGTCCAGGGACCGGTGGATGGTGCGGATCGACTCGGCGTCGTCGAGCCCTCCGCCCGTGGTGTAGGTGCCGGCCATGGTCATGGCTCCCAGGCCGATGCGGGAGACATCGAGCCCGCCCAGTGATACGTGCTTCATCAGGTACTCCTTGTCGTGACGGCCGTCAGGCCTGCCGGTAGTCGTGAGTAGTGGGGCGCCACCTGTCGGCGGACCGTGCTGGGGTGATCCGCAGGCTGAACCAGCTGCGCCGGGTCAGTGCTCGTGGGCTGCTGGCTCCAGAACGAGGACAGGGATCTCACGGTCCGTGTTCTTCTGATACTCGGCGTAGTCGGGGAACGCTTCGACGGCTCGGGCCCACCACAGGGCCTTCTCATCCCCGGTCACCTCGCGTGCCAGCATGTCCTGGCGCACCGGGCCGTCCTGAAGTTCGACCCGGGGGTCGGCCACCGCGTTGTGGTACCAGAGCGGGTGGGTGGGGGCTCCCGCCATGGAGGCGACCACGGCGTAGGAGCCGTCGTGCTCCACCCGCATGACCGGCGTCTTGCGGATCTTGCCGCTCTTCGCTCCCAGGGTGGTCAGGATGACGACGGGCAGGTCCCGGAGCCTCTCGTCTTCTTCACGTGCGATCAGGACACTCAGCGTCGTTCCCTGCGTACCGCCGGAGCTTTCGTACAGCTCCACCTGGTCCCGTACAAACTGCGCCTTGCTCGGCTCATACTCGCCTTTGAGGGGCATGTTGACTCTCTCCGTGCTGTCGAAACGTGCACCCGGCGCGCTCCTCCGTCCTGGCCGGGGTGCGGGGCGTGGTGCTCAGGCGTGGGCGTCGTCGTAGGCCAGGGCGCCGCCCAGTTCGCGGGATGCCTGGGCCTGGGCGAGGAGCTCCTTCGCCTTGGCTTCGGCGGCCTCGATGGCGTCGGCGCCGGCGACGAAACGCAGCAGCGGCTTCTCCTGCTGGGCGATGGTGAGCAGGGCGCGGGCGAGCTTGGCGGGGTCGCCGGGCTGCTGGCCGTTCATGCTCTTCATGCCCTCGATCCGGGGTGCGGTGCGCGGGGCGTAGTCGTCGATGGACAGCTCGGGCCAGTTGGTGGAGCCGTCCACGAGGAGTTCGGTGCGGAAGTAGCCGGGCTCCACGATCGTGGTGTGGATGTTGTACGGCTCGACGTCGTAGCGCAGGGACTCCATCCAGCCCTCTTCCGCGAACTTCGAGGCGGCGTAGGCGGAGGTGAACTCCATGCCGACCAGTCCTGCGGTCGAGGTGATGGTGATGACGTGGCCGGCGCGCTGCTTGCGCATGATCGGCAGGACGGCGCGGGTGACGTTCATCGGGCCGAAGAGGTTGGTCTCGAACTGCCGGCGCATCTGCGCGGGCGAGATCTCCTCGAAGTAGCCGGTGAAGAGGTTCCCGGCGTTGTTGATCAGGACGTCGATGCGGCCGAAGCGGTCGACGGCGGCCTGCGCGGCGGCCTCGGCGTCCTCCAGGCTGGTGACATCGAGCCTGGTGACCAGCAGGTTGTCCTGCGGCCCGCCCAGGGTCTTCTCGACCTCGTCGGGGCGGCGGCCGGTGGCGACGACCTGGTGACCGGCGGCGAGGGCCTCGCGGGCGATGTCCGTGCCGAGGCCACGTCCGGCACCGGTGACGAGAATGACCTTGCTCATGGGGGGTTTCCTTTCAGGCGCCGTGCTCCGGCACTCGCTGTGTGCGGGGGTGATGACTGCACCGCAGCCGGCGCCGCAGAGGGGGCTGGGGCCGGCGGCACGAGCCGTCTGCCTGGACGGTTCACACCGCCGTGGGCGGCGCACCACCAACAAAACCGGCTGTCACGCGAGGGTGGGAGTCCCTGATGAGGGGGTCACTGACAGGGACCCCCAACCCGGCGGATGCGCTCGTAGAGTGAAGCGCATGGCAGGCAGAAGCGACCCCAACGGCACCAACCGCGACATCCGCGATGATTTCCGTGCGGAGATCCGGGAATTCCTCGGCACGCGACGGGCCAAGGTCACCCCCGAGCAGGCCGGACTGCCCCTGTACGGCGGGGAACGCCGACGGGTCACCGGGCTGCGCCGGGAGGAGGTCGCCCTCCTCGCGGGCATCTCCAGCGAGTACTACACCCGGCTGGAGCGCGGCAACGCCACCGGCGTCTCCGAGAGCGTCATCGAGGGCATCGCGCAAGCACTTCAGCTCGACGAGGCCGAACGCATCCACCTGCTCGACCTTCTGCGCGGCGCCGGCACGACCCGCCCGCCACGCCGCCGACCCGCCCAGCAGCGTGTCCGGCCCACGGTGCAGCGCGTCCTCGACTCAATGACCGGCACACCCGCGTTCATCCTCAGCGGACGCGGGGACATCCTGGCCGCCAACCACCTCGGACGTGCCCTGTTCTCACCCGTCTACGCCGACCCGGTACGGCCGCCGAACAACGCCCGTTTTGTCTTTCTCAGCCCGCACGCGACCGAGTTCTTCCGCCACTGGGACGAAGTCGCAGGCGACACGGTCGCCATGCTGCGCGCCGAGGCCGGCCGCGACCTCTACGACCGGCGGCTGACGGACCTGATCGGGGAGCTGTCCACCCGCAGCGAGGAATTCCGTCGCCGCTGGGCGGCCCACAATGTCCGCATGCACACCACCGGCGTGAAGCTCCTCCACCACCCGGTCGTCGGCGACCTCGACCTGCCCTTCGAAACCTTCCCGCTCCCCGACGGCCCCAGCCAGTTCCTCCTCACCTACACCGCCGAACCCCACTCACCCTCGCAGGACGCCCTGAACCTGCTGGCCAGCTGGGCCGCGACCCACGACGACATCGAGCGGTCCGCGCTGGCCAACGACTCCCAGCCCGCCGACTCGGGCGAAACACCGGACTGAACGACGGGCCACGCGAGGCGACATGCCCGCCCGCGAACACGACAACTGACCACCCGGACGGCAACACCCGAAACGCATCGGGGTGGGCGAGGGCGGCGCTCGGTTCGCATGGACGCGGCCGAGGCCCCTCGGGATCCGGCCAGGCCCAGAGCCCGAGGTGTTCATGCCGGGGCTGCGGCTGTCTCTCCCTGCGGGATGAGCGGGCCGGGCACCGTCGTCCGGATGGACAGGTCCAGATCGAGGCGGCTGTTCATGTCCAGCTCGAACCGGCCGTAGGGGTCCACGTGGGTCCAGAACAGTGGGGACAGGGCCCGCCGGTCGGCATCGGTGAGCCGCTCCTGCCACTTCTCCTCGCCCAGGATGTCCTGGAGGAGCAGCAGCAGGCTGAAGCCGAGCATGTGGGCGAAGGCGAACCCGATGATGGAGGCGCCGTGCGTGTCGGTGTACTGCCGGTCGATCTCCACGTCCGTGCAGTGCCGCAGGACGCCCTCGATCATCGCGGCGGCCTCGGAAACCGAGCAGGACTCGAGCTGGCTGTAGACGCACAGCGACTTCTTCTCGACAGTGCCAGTAGATCATCACGCCGGGGCCGCGGTACCGCTGGTGCCACTCAGTCATGAAGCCCGACGGCCTCATGCCGGCCGGCGGTCCGAAGACCTCCCTGGCGACGGAGAAACCGGTAGTCAATGTGAAGGGGTCGGTGGACCTCAGCAAGACGTTCACCAACGACTTCGCCCTCCAGGCCAACAAGACCGAAGGCTTCAAGACCACGACGACCCCGGCGGGGCCGACCGGCTGAACTCCCACCCGGTCCGGGGCCGCCCAGGTGACATCCACCTGGGCGGCCCCGCCCGCACTCTGTGGGTCGTGGCCGCGACCTCGCCGTCAGGGCCGGCTGCTCGGCACGGACCGTGATCGGGCGCGCCCGACCACCAGCGCCGCCTACGCCCACCCCGCCCCGGGGCGCACCGGACCGGTCAGCGGACCGGAAGCACCCTGGTGTGCTCCTCGCGCACGGCCTGCAGGGAGCTCGGGTTCAGACCGAGCAGGCTCAGGATCGTCGGAGCGATTTGCTCGGTCTGCACGCGCGTGGAGTCACGCACGCCGTCCGGAACCGAGGCGCCCGACACCACCAGCGGAACGTCGAGGTCGTCGGCGTGGGAGCCGCCGTGCTCGGCGATCTTCTTGGTGCCGCCGGTGTAGACGACGCCGTACTGCGCGACGCCGAGGATGTCCGGGACACGGGCGTCGCCGGCTTCGACGTGGAAGTAGCGGGCCGCGGCCTTCCCGGCGTAGACCTTGCTGAGCCCGCTGCGGGTGAAGGTCCTGGGTGCGACGTTGATGTCGGTCCCGGTGCCGCTCTGCGCCAGCAGGTACCTCTTGGCGAACTCGGTGGCGGCCTGCGAGCGGTCGGTCAGCCAGAGCAGCATCGCGTCGTCGTCCACGGAGTGCGCGACCAGATCGCCGGCGGCGGGATGGAGTTTCTTCCAGGCGGCGTTGAGGCCGTCCAGCAGCGGGCCGTCGTCGATCCGGGTGAGCGCGTTGGGGTCGGTGGGCGACTGCCCGTGCTTGGCGGACAGGATGACCGTGGTGCTGTCGGCCAGGTGCCGCTTGGCGATCTCGGACGTCAGGGCGCCGATTCTCGCGTTGACGAAGTCCAGGTTCTTCGCCAGCAGCGGTCCGGGCACGTTCTTGGCGGTGTAGCCGCCCGTGAGCCCGTCGGAGGCGGGCAGCTTCTGCGCGGTGGAGACCGACTGGAAGTTGAGGCCGAAGATCGCCGGGGTGCCGACCTTGTGACTACGGCTGTGGTCGTATCCGTCGATCTCGTTGAGGACGGCCTGCACCTTGTAGCCGTCGTACTGTTCGGTGGCCTGGTTGTCCTTGGTCCAGTCGTTGCCGGCCGGGTAGCCGAGGGCGTCGCTGTTGATCTCGGGCGTGAACAGGTCCTGGATGCCGGTGCCCGAGGGCCCGTTGAGGATTTCGTATGCCGCATGCTTGTCCGACCACGCGGTGCGCAGCCCCGCACTGCGGGCCACCTCGAAGACGGTGTTCACCTTGAGGTAGGAGTGCGGGTAGACCGGTTTGCAGGTCTTGGGGTCGACCGGCAGCTTGGAGGCATTGATCAGGCTCGCCGGGTGGCCCGTCATCGACAGGATGCTGGCCGGCAGGCCGCTGAGGCCCTGCCCGGCGTCGATGGATGCCTGGTTCTTGTCCAGGTCCTCCGTGAGGTCCACCTCGACACCGGGCTTGACGGCCTTGCAGCTGGTGGTCCCGGCGGGCAGGAGCGCCGCATTGTAGGTGTCGTCGTAGTAGACGCCGGTGGTGCCGGGGCCGCCACCGGTCGCCTGGGCGACCATGCCGGGGAAGGAGTCGGACGGCGTGGTGGTCTTGGCGTGGGTGTACTCCACGCCGCCGCCGACCAGCCGCGCCAGTGCCGAGTTCGGGTGCCGGGAGACGTACCAGGCCAGGTCCGCCTCATGCAGTCCGTCGACCGAGATCAGCAGGACGTGCTTGGCGCGGGCCTGGTGGTGGGAGGCGGCGAACGCCGGGGGCTGGACCGCGGTCACGCCGGTGAGGACTCCCGCAGCAGCGAAAACGGCTGCGAGTCTGACATAACTTCTGGACATCGGTGCATCTCCCGGCTCTTTGGGGCGATTTGCGGGGCGGGCCCATCAGAGTCGCGTCTTGCGTACCGGAAACGGCGCGTGTATGAACGCCCACGGAAGAAGCGGTCGTGTCTTCATCAAGCAGGTCTGCTTTTCTTCAAGACCAAGGGACGTCCACTGCCCCGTCGAGCAGCCCGGTCCGTTCGCCACCGGAAGGTCGACGCAGGACGGTCCTCTCACCCGGGCGATTCCGGTGCCTCGTCCCGGTCGACGGGAATGAGCAGGGTGAAGGTGGCCGGGCGAGCACTGGCCAGGGAAATCCTGCCGCCCAGCGAGACGGCCAGGTCCCGGGCGAGAGCCAGGCCGATACCCGCTCCCGGTCCGCCCCCGGTGTGCCCCCGGTCGAACAGCCGGGCCGGCTCGCCCACCACGGCGCCCTCGTCCCGCACGTCGAAGGCGAGGGCGTCCTCCAGGTCCCGCACGGTGACCCGGACGGTCCCGCGCCCATGCACGCGGGCGTTGTCCAGCAGGATGCCGAGCGCCTCCGACACGGGCGAGGCTGGGACCAGCACATCGGTCGGTGTGCCCCGTGCGGCGCACTCCAGGCGTCTGCCGTCCCGGGCGAAGGGGCCGTGCCAGCGTTCCTCGGCGTCCCGCAGCAACTGCCCCACCGCGATCTTCCCGGCGGCGGAGGGGGGCACCTTGCCGGCACCCGACAGACGCAGCACCTCCTCCACCGTGTGGTACAGGCGGTGGGTGGTGGCCAGTGCCTCGGTCAGGACGGGGCGCAGCCCGGCGTCGTCGTCCTGGGCGAGGCCCGCCTCCAGGGCGAGTTGCAGACCGGTGAGCAGGGTGCGCAGCTGGTGGGAGGCGTTGGCGGTGAAGTCGCCTTCGTGGCGAAGGAGTTCGGAGAGGCTGTGCAGCATCTCGTTGTGGGTGCGGGCGACCTGGTCGATCTCGCCGATGCCGCTGCGGGCGGCACGGGCGTTCAGGTCGCCCTCGGTCACGGCCCGGCAGTGGCGAGACAGATCCTCCAACGGGACTGCCAGGGCCCGTGCCTGACGGCGGGCCACGACAACCGCGACGGCCAGCGCCAACGCCGCCACCCCCAGCAGCACCGCCCACGCGACGAGGACGCGGTCGCGCACGGAGGACGCGGGGAACGAGACCCGCACGACGCCGATCACCTTCTCGGCGTGGGAGACGGGCACGGTGACCACCAGATCACCGCCCGAGTGGCCCCGTACGGCCTCTCCGCCGAGAGCGCGACGGACTGGGGCGTCGCCCGCACGGGGGCCGCTGCCCGCCCGCAACCGTGACTGCGGGTCGTACAGACCGAGGTGCCCGCCCGCCGGGGGCTTGGGCAGTTCCACCGGGTCGCCGGTCGTGCAGTCCGGGCTCACGCTCACGGCCGCGGCCAGGGCTGACCGCTCGAGGGTGTCGCGCTGGTCGGCGTACAGGTATCCCGCCCTCTGGGGTTGTGCAGGGCGATGGAGACGGGGAGCCTGTTGAGTCGGCAGGGAGCGCGTGCCGGTGTGGACCCAGGCCATCTTGAACCGGGCCCGACGCGGCTCTGGCAGCGTCGCGCTCTCCAGGCCTCGCCACATGGGCTGTCCCCTCATCTCATCCCTGGCGGGCGCACGACCACACACACCAGAAAATGCGGACGTTCTTTCGCCTTACGATTAAGCCGCGCGCTGATCCACAGGAACGACGGGACAGCCCTTAGCCTCGTTTCGGTGGACATCGGAAACAGGGCGTCAGGACGCGAACCGGTGCTCAATCACAGGCTCGAGTCAGGTTCCGAGTACGCCTCAGCTATCAGCACCACGGAGGAGAACGCTCCCGCCGCGTGCGGGAGTGGAAGGCCAGGCAGCGCGGCCGGCCACCGAGGCGGGCCCGGCAACCCGGCCGCGCCCGTTCCCTCCATCTCCGCCTGGCGCGTGCCTCTTGCCGCAACCGCGGTCGCCGTCCCCCTCTACGTCCTGTGGGCGGCGCTTCTCGCCACCGGAGGAGGCGATCTCGCGGCTCAACTCGCGTGGACCGGGTTCATGGCGCGCCACCCGGGATCCGCATACAACCTGTCGTGGTACGGCGGCATGCACATCTTCAACTACAGCGTCCTCGCCCCGGTGGCGATGGCGACGTTCGGTGTCAGGACGGTGTCCGTGGCCGCCGGGCTCGCCGGGACCTGGGCTCTGGCGGCCCTGCTCGTCCGGGCGAAAGTCCGGCGCGCGCTATGGTCCGCACTGCTGGGGGCGCTGGCCGTGTGGTGCAACGTGGCGTCCGGACGAAGCACGTTCGCGCTGGGCGCGGCCGTCGGGCTGCTGGCGCTTCTCGCACTCCAAATCTCCCACAGACGTGTTGCCACCGTGACGTGCGCAGCGCTGGCCGCTCTCAGCGCGTGCACAAGTCCGGTCGCCGGAGCGTTCCTCACTGTGGCCGGTGCCGCGTATCTGATGGACCGGCAGTGGGCGAAGGCGGCCTCACTCATCGCTCCGCCCGTCCTGCTGACTGGCGCGGTCACCCTGCTGTTCCCCTTCACTGGCGAGCAGCCCATGCCCAGGGACAAGCTGTGGATTCCACTGATCCTCTGCGCGACCCTGGGGTGGGCCGCCCCTCGCGGCTGGCGCCTCGTGCGCTACAGCGCGGTCGCCTACGCCATCGGCGTCCTCGTGACCTTCTCCCTGGCGTCGCCGATGGGTGCGAACGTCAACCGGCTGGCCATGCTCACCGGGCCCCCGGTTCTCCTCGCGGCGTCGTTGACCCACTTCCCGATCCGCGCGCCGCGTCACGCCCTCCGCCACGCCGCACTAGCGGCCATGATGGTCACCTGCACAGGCTGGTTGATCAGCAACACGTATGACGATGTGGCTGCCTCCCGACCCTTGCCGTCGTGGGCCAAAGACACCGACGGTGTGATCGCCGCGCTCGACCGGCTGCACGCGGACCGCACTCGCGTCGAGGTCGTCCCCAACCGCACCCACCGCGAGGCATACCTTCTCGCCCCGCACGTCAATATGGCACGCGGCTGGAACCGTCAGCTCGACGTCGAGCGCGGTCGCCTCTTCTACGACGGCACATTCAGTGCCGCGAAGTACCGCGCATGGCTGGATCGTTGGGCAGTGGGCCTGGTCGTCCTGCCTCTCGGCGAACCCGACGGCGCCGGCCTCGCCGAAGCCAACCTCGTCAAGCACCCACCAGGGTGGCTCAAGCCCGTATGGCGAGACAACGGCTGGGTCGTCTACCGCCTGCAGGAACCCGAACCACTGGTGTCCGCTCCGGCAACGGTCCTGCGCACCGACGAAGCGAGCCTGGTCGTACACATGCCCTCGCCGGGGTCGACAATCGTACGGATCGCCTACTCTCCTTGGCTCAACGCACCAGGCGCATGCATCGAACACATTGGTGCCTGGACTCGGCTCAAGGCCCCCGAACGAGGCGACTACCGACTCGGATCGGCCTATCGCCTCCCGAGATCGAACGGCTGCAGCTGAACATCGGGGCGGTACGCACACCCGGGGCCAGAGCCCACACCTTGCCTCGATCGAATCACCGTCAGGACTGCTGAAACGCTCTGGGAGCACGCGGGATCAGCCGGAGCTCGATGAGCATCCTCCCTTGGCGCGCTCTTCCGCAGCACCGTTTCGCGGACGTCTGCGCGAAACGGTGAATGTCGCACCCGCGTTCCCGATGGGAGTGCCCGGCGACGCGGACCAGCGATGCGTCGCGTTCTCGTTGAGCGCCATCTGCGATCCGGGGGACTACAGGGCGACATTTCCTTAATAGGGCATTAGCGGTGATTGTCACCAGGTTTCATGAAGTAAGAGATTTCTGATCAGTGGAACCCGGCCTCCGGTCGTTCCCTCCTGCAGGGCAGAGAAGAGGTCCGAAATGGGGGACAGCCCCATGAAGACGAGCGACCCGCTCACGCGGCGGTTCGCGCTGAGGCTCGGTCCGCCGCCTCGGCAGCGGCGGCGTCGTTTCGAGCTGGGGAAGGCATTGCCCGCGCTGGCGGTGTTCGCCTCTGTGCGGCTCACCGGCGTGATCTTGGCGACCTTGTGGTCGCTGCACCTTGGCAGGCACCCGCGCACCGTGCTCGGCCTGGCATGGGACGGCCACTGGTACTGGCACCTCTCTCAGTACGGCTACGGCCTGATCGTCCACTCCAAAGGAAGCCACGGCGTCCACAACGACCTGGCGTTCTTCCCCCTCTTCCCGGGCCTGATCCGCGCTGGGGCCACGGTGCTGCCGATCGGTCCGATCAACGTGGCGCTGCTCATCGCATGGAGTGCCGCCCTGGTGGCGGCCTGGGGCGTGTACGCGGTCGGCGAGCTGCTGCACACCCGACGCGTCGGGATCATCCTTGTGGCGCTGTGGGCGCTGCTGCCGCACGCGATCCTCCTGACGATGGCGTACGCCGAACCCCTCATGACGGCCTTCTCCGCCTGGTCGCTCTACGCCATGCTGACCCGCCGCTGGCTGACCGCGGGGACGCTGGCGATCCTGGCCGGGCTGTGCCGGCCCAACGGCCTCGCCGTGGCGGTCGCCGTCGTCACCGGCGCCGTCGCTCATCTCTGGCAGCTGCGCCGCGCCGGTGAGCCCACCGCTGCACGCGCCTGGGCGACCGCCGCGGTGGCTCCCCTCGGATGGCTGGGCTACATCGGCTGGGTGGGGCTCAGGACACACGATCCCGTCGGCTACTTCCATGTGCAGAGCCTGTGGGGCTCACGGTTCGACTTCGGCCACTACACCGCCCACATGTTCAAGCATGTGATCGTCGGGCACGACACCCTCGTCGTCTATGTGACTGCCGCGATCGTCCTCGGCTCCCTGCTGCTGTTCGTCTTCTGCGTACTGAACAGGATGCCCTTGCCCCTGCTCACGTACTGCGCGGTCCTCATGGTGATCGCTCTCGGCGGCACCCACTTCTTCACGAGCAAGCCGAGGTTCCTGCTGCCGGCCTTCCCTCTGCTGCTCCCGCTCGCCGTGCATCTGGCGCGGAGCCGCCTACGCACCGTCGTCGTCCTGCTCACGGCCCTGGCCGGCGTCTCTCTCTTCTACGGCACCTACCTTCTCACCGTCTCCCATCGGGCCCTGTGACGAAAGGACGCCGCGTCTCCCGACGGCGCCAGAGCGGCCGGCGGTCCAGCCGGTGCGGAAGTTCCGGCGATCAGCCGGAAACACCCACCCGGGCAGCGGGCTCCTAAGGTGGGAGACGTGACTTCCAGCGCGGCGCCTCTGATACCGGTCAACATGTCCCTGGGTGTCCTGCTCGCCGTGCTGCTGCTGGTGGCGGCGGCGGTCGCGGGCTGGTTCCGTCTCGACCCTCACCCGTACAAGAGCAGGGCCCGGGAGATCCTAGTCGCCGGGTTCCGTGCCACCGTCCAACTCGCCGTGGTCTCGGTGGTCATTGCCTGGGCCGTCAAGGCCGTGCTGGGGCTGTTGACGTTCCTCGTCGTGATGTTCACGGTGGCGGTGCGTACGGCCGGACGGAGAATCACCAGCAATCACACCTGGTGGCTGACGGCCGCCCCGATGAGCGCCGGCGTGATCCCGGTCGTCGCGGCGCTGCTGCTGACGGGACTCGTCCCCCTGAAGGGCATAGCGCTGATCCCGATCACCGGCCAGCTCATCGGCGGTGCCCTCACCGTGACCGTACTGGCCGGACGGCGCGCCCTGGACGAACTGGCCCAGCGCCACGGCGAGGTGGAAGCCGCGATGGCACTGGGGTTCCCGGACCGGGACGCACGGATGGAGATCGCCCGCCCCGCGGCCTCCGACGCACTCCTGCCCGGCCTCGACCAGACCCGCACCGTCGGGCTGGTCACCCTCCCCGGCGCGTTCGTCGGCATGCTCCTCGGAGGGGCCAGCCCCGTCATGGCCGGAGCGGTGCAACTGTTCGTTCTGATCGCGCTCATGACCGTGCAGTCCGTCGCGGTCGCGGTGACGCTCGAACTCGTCGCCCGCCACCACCTGCACCGCCCCGGCCCGGGCGCCGCGCCGACCGGCCCGCCACGCAAGATCAGACCGCCGACGTGAGTAGTCCCGTCGGGCTGTGCTCCCTGAGCGCATCGGCGGCAACAGGGTGGCGAGGTCTGTTCACCTGGTGGACGACGTGGTCCTGCTGACCCACTGGGACAGCGTGATCTGCGTGGTCACGGCCGAAGGGGCTGCCCTGCGCCGACGGGGCGAGGCGTGACGGCAATCGCCGCGGGTGGCCGCGCACGCCCGCGTGTGTCGGCCTTTGTCGCACGCCAGGGCGTCGCGCAGCAGGGACAAGTGCGCGGGCACGGATGCGCGGGAGTCGCGTGTGTCCCGGCATGTGTCGCACGTTGCCAGGTGAGTCCGCACCGCGCTCGCCTCCTCTGGGGCGAGCGTCATGAGCGCGTGGCCGCACAGTGGTTCACGGACCGTGCGGCATTCCTCGATGGCCGTCTTCTCGCCGGACTTGTCGGTCAGGCAGTGGGCTTCGGTCATGGCGAAACCTCCGTTCCAGGTCCCACCCTCGCCCATGGACGGCCGCTGGCGCGTCGTCCCCGCGCAGCGATTTCCGGCTACCACGGTCGCGGTATGTGTCACGTCGGTCTACTGCCTGGGCGAGCAGCGGAACATCGCCCTATGCGGGCACCTGCGGGTGCCTTGGTTCGGATGCCGAGCTGACCAGCCCGCACTGGTAGGCGATGACCACGAGCTGGGCACGGTCACGCACTGCCAGCTTGGTCATGGCCCGGTTGATGTGGGTCTTGGCGGTCAGCGGGCTGACGAACAGACGGTGGGCGATCTCGTTGTTGGTCAGGCCCAGCGCAACGAGAATCGTCACGTCACGTTCCCGCGGCGTCAAGCACTCCAGCCGCGCATGTACGGCTGCCGGGCATGGCTCCGGCTGGGCCAGAAATCGCGTGATCAACGCTCGCGTCGCCGACGGGGACAGCAGCGCGTCGCCGTCCGCGACGGTGCGGACGGCATCGAGAAGCTCCTCGGGTCGCGCGCCCTTGCCGAGAAAGCCGCTCGCACCCGCACGCAGGGCCTCGGAGACGTGCTCGTCATCCTCGAAGGTGGTCAGGACGAGCACCCTCACGCCTGCGAGGTCTTCGGATTCCTTGATGAGACGTGTCGCCTCGATGCCGTCCATCTCCGGCATGCGGATGTCCATCAGAACCACATCCGGTCGCTCCGCGGCGGCCAGCTCGACCGCCTCGCGTCCGTTGGACGCCTCGGCCACGGTCTCCATGTCATCCGTGGCGTCGAACAGCATGCGGAACGTGCCCCGCAACAGGGCCTGGTCATCGGCAAGCAGTAGACGAATCGTCATGCCTATTTTCTCCGATCACGCTCCGGGCCGGGGTAGCCGGCGCGCAGCGGCAGTTCGGCGGTCACGGTGAAGCCTCCCCCTGCGCGCGGCCCCGCGTACAGCCTGCCCCCGATGGTGGCAGCCCGCTCACGCATCCCGATCAGCCCGTGACCGGCCCCCGGGCGAGCAGGCTGCGGTCCGGCGGACCCGTCGTCCTCCACGGTGATGGTCAGGCGTTCACGCTGATAGTGCAGGAACAGCCGGGCCCGGTCTGCTCCGGCGTGCTTGCGCACGTTGGTCAGGGACTCCTGCACGATGCGGTACGCGGCCAGATCGGCCGCCGGCTCCAGCGGTTCAGCCGTGCCGCGCCAGGCGTGGCTCACGGCCAGCCCGGCGCGTTCGAACGACGCCAGCAGGGCCGGTACCTGTGCAAGGCCCGGCATCGGCTCGCGGGGCGCGACCGGGTCGTCGGACTGCCGAAGCAGATCGACGGTCACCCGTAGTTCGTCCAGCGCGGAGCGGCTGGTGTCCCGGATGTCCTCCAGAGCCGTGAGGATTTGTTCCGGTCGCTGGTCCATCAGATGGACGGCGACGCCTGCCTGAGCGTTGATCAAGGCGATGTGGTGCGCGACGATGTCGTGCAGGTCACGTGCGATGCGTACGCGTTCGGCCGCCACACGCTGCTGTGCCTCCTGCTCACGGGTGCGCTCTGCGTGCTCAGCCCGTTCCTCCACGGCCGCCACGTAGGCACGGCGTGAGCGCACCCCGTCCCCGACGGCGGCCGGCAGAGCTGTCCAAGCCAGCATCGCGGCCTTCTCCGGGTCCAGCCACGACGCCGACGCGCCCACCACGGCGGCGCTGACCAGGAAGGCAGCCGAGACAGCTGCCACGGTCCAGGCGGTACGCCGGTTGGTCCGTACGGCCACGTTGTAGACAGACAACAGAACCGGGCTTGTCACCAACGGACTGTCTCGAACCTCGAGCAGTTGAAAGACCACCCCGCAGCCAATCGTGACAGCCAGTACGCCGAACGGGTGGCGGTAGCGCCACACCAACGCAGAGCAGCCGACGGCTGCCAGAGCCACTGTGGGCCACCGCAACAAGAACTGGTGCTGGTGCGGTTGGACCGAGGCAGCCACGACCGACAGCACAAACAGCACGGCTGAGCCCAACGCGTCCAACGCGCGGCTCCGATCTCGTGCTCCCCGTCCCCAACCGTTGATCACCGCCATATCATCACCGTAGTTTCGACAGCCGGATCAGGCATCGTCTCGCCACGGCACGGGGCCCGAGTGGAAGCTGCCCCCGCGTACTTGGGGACAGCTCCGCATGTGCGAAGCCTGCTCTCCCTCACTGCCACAGGTGACGTCGCCCCCGACTGGCCACTGGGCCTTTCCTGCGGCCTCGGAGGCCTTGCCGGCGGCTACCTCGGCTCCCACCTCCAACCGCTCCTGCCCGAGACCGCGCTTCGGCTCCTGCTGGGCACCCTCGCCACCGGAATCGACACGCTCTACACGGTCCAGATCCTGCGCTGACCACGCACGACTCAGCCCCCGTAGCCACTGCCGCACCCTCCACGGCCGGGCAGCCACCGGACACGGTGTTCACCTCGACCCGACACCGGCATCCGCAACACGACGCCGGGCGACTGCGGGACCGCAGCCGAGCGACGCATCGCCCAGACCGGACAGTTTTCAGTTCGGGCAGTTTCCATGAGCTCCAGCAGCGAAGAGCGGGAGCCACACTGCGCCGCGCGGTGCCGACCCCCTACCCGCCCTCAGGCGACGCCGGCGCGGCGGACGGAGCGACACCTTCCGTTTCCCTGCGTCCTAGCAGCGTCCCGACTCAAGCGCCCAGCCACTCACAGAAGCCACCTGCGGCGACTTCTCCGGTTACGAGCCGAGGCATCTGTGCAGGTCAGAGCAGTTCGGACTCTCGCTGGCGGCAACGCTGCCGAACTCACGCGCAGCGGATTCAGTCCGTTCAGGCGAATTTGACGATCCGGCAGGACAAAATGAACGTTTCCGCAGGTCAGGACCCTGCGCAAGTGGGGCGGGTGGGACTCGAACCCACGGCCGACGGATTATGAGTCCATTGGGGATCTTGGCGGCCCTTGCGTCTCTACGCTGATTCGTGACGTTCTTGCAGTTCAGATGGGGTGAACTGTGTCTATGCTCCCCCGCCTTTGTCAGTCTGTTCCTATCCTTGCGTCCCCAACGCGTCCCCAACTCCGTTGCACGGCGAAATTGGCACGGGGCTGACAGGCGATCGCGCCGGCTCGGAGGGGGATCTCGAACCTGCCCGCAGCGGATTCCCCTTCCAACGCGTAGAGGCCCTGCCTCTGCCGCGCCCACGCCGTCCACCCGGTCTGTGTGCTCCAGACCGAGTACTCGGTGTTCGAGCGAGCCGTGGAGGCCGATGTCCTGCCGGTCGTACGGGAGCTGGGCATCGGCTTCGTGCCGTATTCGCCGCTGGGCCGCGTCTTCCTCACCGGCGCCGTCAAGCCGGCCGACGAATACTCCGCCTACGACATGCGCAGCAAGGACGACCGCCGCCAGCCCGGCAACTACGAGAAGAACCATGCCGCGGTCCGCGAGGGGCATCGCGGTCACCCAGCTGGCGCTGGCCTGGCTGCTCGCACAGGGCGACGACATCGTGCCCATCCCGGGCACCCGCAGCCCGCGGCGTCTGGAAGAGAACGTGGCCGCCGCGCAGGTCACGCTCACATCCGAGGACCTCGCCCGCGTCCAGGAGATCCTGCCGCACGGATCGGCCGGCTCCCGCTACCCGGCGGCCATGATGCCGACCCGGCAGTAACAACGTGCTCGGGTCAGGTGTCCAGGCCTGCGTCGCGGGCCACGAGGGCGGCTTGGACGCGGTTGGTGACCTCCAGCGCGGTCAGGATGCGGCTCACGTGGGCCTTGACGGTGCTCTCGCGCATGGCGAGACGGGCGGCGATGTCGGCGTTGGTGTCGCCCTGAGCGAGCAGGGCGAGTACGTCGCGTTCGCGGGGGGTGAGCCGCTCCAGTCGGGCCTGGGCCGCGGTGACCTGGGGTTGGTTGGTGGCGTGGTAGCGGTCGATGAGGCGGCGGGCCGCGGCGGGGTGGAGCATGGCCGAGCCGGCGGCCACCAAGTGGACGGCGCGCAGTATTTCGGCGGGGTCGGTGTCCTTGAGCAGGAACCCGTCGGCTCCGGCGGCGAGGGCGTCGTAGACGTATTCGTCGAGGTCGAAGGTGGTCAAGGTGATCACCTTCGGCGGGTGGGGCAGGGCTCGCAGGCGGGCGGTGGCGGCGATGCCGTCCATGCGGGGCATGCGTACGTCGACGAGGGCGACGTCGATGCGGTGGGCGGTGGCCTGCTCGATGGCCTGGAGGCCGTCGGCGGCCTGGGCCACCACCTCGATGCCCTGGTCGCCTTCGAGGAGGTCGGCGAGGCCGAGGCGGACCAGGGCATCGTCGTCGACGATCATGGCGCGGATCATGTGGGGGTGCCGTTCTGCTCGATGCCGAGGGGATGGGGGATGCGGGCAGTCACGCGCCACGCGCCCGCGCCGGCCGGTCCGGCGTTCAGGTGGCCGCCGAGGGCGGTGACGCGTTCGCGCAGGCCGACGAGTCCGTAACCGCTGCCTACGGTGTCCGCGCGGGGAGCGCCAGGAGGGTTGGTGACCTCGACGAGGGTGGCAGGCGGCCGGTAGCCGATGCGTACCGTCACCGGAGCGCCGTCTGCGTGCTTGCGGGCGTTGGTCAGTGCTTCCTGCACGACGCGGTGCACGGCCAGGCGGTGGGTGGTGGGAGCCTGTTCGGGAAGGCCGTCGGTGGTCAGCTCGACGTGCTGGCCGGCGGCGCGGGCCTCGTCCGCCAGTTCCCCCACGTCCCTCATCACCGGGGTGAGTGCGGTGTCAGCCGGCGTGGCGTCGGGGTCGCGCAGCACACCGAGAACGTCGCGGAGATCGGTGAGGGCTTCGACGGACGCTGTGCGCAGCAGACCGAGCCGTTCGACGACCGGTGCGGGCAGCATGTCGCCCTTCGTGGCCAGCACGCCGGTGTGGAGCGCGATCAGGCTCAGGCGATGGGCCAGGACGTCGTGCATCTCGGCGGCGATACGGGACCGTTCCGCGATGCGGGCCGCCTCCTCACGCAGCTGCGACTCGACGCGCAGGTGCTCGACGTCGGCTGCCAGTGCCCGGACCAGGCGGCGCCGGCCACCCAGCCACAGCCCGCCGAGCACGGCCAGCACGGGCAGGAGCAGCGTGGACGCGTAGGACTGCGCCGTCCACAGGGAGGTGGCCCGGTAGCTGAGCAGATTGGCGCCCAGGGCGGCGACGGCACATCCCACCGCCACCCGCGCCCGACGATCCACGGCCAGGTCGAACAGGGCGACTGCCAGCAGCGGCAGCAACGGCCACCCCCACCACGCCGTGGCCACGGTGACCAGCAGCGGCGCGACCGGCCAGCGCAGTCGGGGCACGAGCAGGGCCACTGCGCACACCAGCGCCGCGGTGATGACGGGGGCCAGGTGGCGCCCGTCGAACGAGATGTCGTTCGACGCGGCGGCCAGTACGCACAACGCCACGAGTGCGCCACGCCCGTAGACCGCCCATCTGCGGCCTTCTCTGCTGCTCACCTGGCCCATGCTAGGCAGACCGGTGCGCTGTTCGGTCCGGCGGTCGGCGATGTTCATCCCCTACTTTCGTAGGGGCATGCCGTCGCAGAACGGCGGATCCGATGTCGGTCGCTGCTTTCTAGCGTCGATTCCATGAACGACTGGACCACCTCCCACGACCGTGTCCTGGCGCAGCGCAATGCCGAAGGCTGGATGTTCCTGATCGAGGCAGCCCGTGATCTGCGCACCACGGGTGCCATAGCCCCCAGCGGAAAGGCCCTGGCCCGCGCTCTGACCGATCCCGTACGGGCTCAGGCGCCCCGCCCGCTGGCGGTCCTGGAGGCCGGTGCCGGCACCGGCGCGGTCACCCGCACCCTGATACCCGACCTGCCCCGAGCCAGCCGCCTGGACCTCGTCGAGGCGAACCCACGTTTCGCCGCGCGACTGCGCCGTCTCGTCACCACGCATCCAGACCTGGCTGCCAGGCCCGCACAGGTGAACGTGCATCAGACCTACGTCGAGCAGCTCGACAGCGACCAGAGGTACGACGTGATCGTCTCGGGGCTGCCCCTGACCAACTTCACGCCCGTGCAGGTCGAGCGCATCATGGCCCGCTACATGGACCTGCTCCACCCCGGCGGCACGCTGACCTACTTCGCCTACCTCGGCACCCGCAAGGCGCGTGCCCTGACGGCATCGCGAGCCGAAGCCCGACGCCACGCCGCCGTCGACGACGTCATGGCTGCCTACCAGCGCACCTACGCCACGGGCCGCTGGACGGTATGGGCCAACGTTCCCCCCGCCTACGTCTGGCATCTGCAACGCCCCCTCGTCTGCGCGGAGACGGACCAGCTCGAGCAGGAGACAGACCGGGCAAGTCGGTGAACGTGCTCTCCGACATCCTCGGCCATATCTCGCCGGTCGCGGCCTACGCGGTGGTGGCAACCGCGGTCCTGGCGGAGTCGATCCTTCTCGTCGGCGCGTTCATCCCTACGCTCACCCTGCTCCTGACCGCCGGCGCGCTGGCCCGCACCGGCCACATCAGCCTCCCCCTCGTGATCGCTGCCGCGGCCGGAGCCGTGGTGGTGGGGGACTTCCTCGCCCACCGCACCGGCAGGTTCCTCGGTGACCGGCTGCGCCAAGGCCCCATGGGCCGTCGGATACCGGGCGCCGCCTGGCACCAGGCCGACACGCTGATGACGCGCCACGGCGGCCGAGCGGTCTTCCTGGCCCGCTTCCTGCCGGTGGTGCGCACCCTCGCCCCGCACCTCGCGGGCGTCACCCGCCTGCCCTACCGCCGCATCGCCCCGTACAGCGTCGTCGCCGCCGGTGTGTGGGCCACCGCGGAAGCAGGTGTCGGATACGCCGCCGCGACCTCTCTCCAGCGCGTCCTCACCCTGGGCGGCCCTGCCCTCGCCCTGGCCGCGCTGATGGTGATCGGGGGCGTGCTGCTGTGGCGAAGGAAGCGCCGTCCGCTGTCTGATGAAGCCCGGGAACCGGCGCCCGAGCCTGGGACAACGCCCACCGGCCACGTTCAGGCGGGTCTGACAAAGCCGGTGTCGTAGGCGAAGATCACGGCTTGGACCCGGTCCCGGACCCCGATCTTGGTGAGGATGCTGCTCACGTGCGACTTGACGGTGGATTCGGCGAGGGAGAAGCGTTCGGCGATCTCGGTGTTGCTCCAGCCGGCCGCGACGGCGGTGAGCACCTCGCGTTCGCGGTTGGTGAGGCGGCCCAGCTGCCGTTGCCGTTCGGGTGGGAACCCGGCAGACGGCTGCCGAAGGCGTCGATGAGCTTGCGGTGCCGCGAACACGCTGACCGCGCTGAAGGCGATCCGCGCCGCCCGGCCCGACGGTGCACCGATCTACGTGATCATGGACAACTTGTCCGCGTCTCAGCCGAGTTCCTCCAGTTCGACCCATGGAACCTGGAGGCCAGACTGTCCTTGCGGGCGACACAGCCGGACCCCTTCCACACATTCGCCGACCGCACCGCGGTGGGGCAGAAACTGCACGGACGGGTCACCGAACTGATTCCGTTCGGCGTCTTCGTCCAGGTCGCCGACGGGATCGAGGGACTGGTCCACCTGCGAGAGCTCGCATCGGCGCCTGTGGAAAGTCCGTCAGATGTCGTCCAGGCCGGCGACGAGGTCACGGTCGTCGTCACAGAAATCGACCGGGAGCGACGCAGGCTGGTTCTCTCCCGACGATAAAGCTCCTCCGACCACTCGTGGCTCCCGCACGTTCCCGCGACGGTCCTCGCACCAGCGTTCCTGAGCATCTGAGCGCCCGCTCGGCGCAAGGAAGACCCCGCTTCAACCCGGTGGACCCAGGTGTATCGACCACGAGCGTTGTCAACAGTGGGTGGCGGAGGCGTGATCAAGGCTGGAGGCGCGTTATGGGCAAGGGGGAGCCACCGGAGCCGTGTGGTCGCCCACTGTCTCGTCCGGTGGACACCGCTTCATCGCACGATCTCTCCTCGGAAGGTTCACCTGCACGAGGGCGACTGAGCGCGATCAGGCATGCGGCGCGCCACCGTCCGCCGCCAGGCGCGTGAGCCACTCACGCAGCAGGCGCTGCTCGGCGTCGCTCAGGACACCGGCGTCGTCGGGGAGAGCGGCGCGCAGCGCGCGGGCCGCTGCGGCGGGACCGGACTCCGCGGCGGGGACCGCCGGCTCGGCGCGGGTGACGGCCGCGACCATGGACTCGCGCAGGACGGCCAACAGCGCCGGATTGCGGCGGTCCGCGGGGGTGGAGTGCCAGGTGGTGACCGCGCCCTGGCCGGTGGCCTGGATGATCTGGGCGGCCAGCTCCTCGTCGACCCGCAGCCACCCCCCGGCCGCCAGCCGACGCACCCGCCCATGGAGGATCTCCAGGCCCGCGTGGTGTGCTGCGTCCGATCCCCGGCCGGTGGCCCTGTTCATCACCGCGAACAACTCGGGGCGACGGACCCCGAACTCGACCACCATGTCCCAGCCGCGGCGCAGCTCCTCCACCGGGTCCTGCGGAGCGGGGTCGAGCTGCGCGCGCTTTCTCTCCAGGAACTGCGCGTAGCCGTGCTCGGCGACGGCCTCGAGGAGCCCGTCCTTGTCGCCGAAGAGGCGGTAGATCGCCGGCGGCTGCACTCCGGCCGCGGCGGCGACCGCTCGGGTGCTCGCCGCGTCGGGGCCGCCGTTCTCCAGCAGCTCGACGGCCGCCTCGACGATGCGGCGCCGAAGGCTGTCGGTGGAGTCGCGCGTTGCCACGAACCGATGGTACCAGGGATCTGGTTCCACCGGTATTTCCAGTGTTACCGTTGAGATGATTCCACTGGAAATACTGTCGGGAGAACCCAATGATCATCGTGACCGGAGCCACCGGAAAGCTCGGCCGCGCCACCGTCGAGCACCTCCTGGACCGTGTCCCCGCCGACCGCGTCGGCGTCAGCGTCCGCGACCCCCGCAAGGCCAAGGACCTCGCCGACCGCGGCGTACGCGTCCGGCAGGGCAGCTTCGACGACCCCGCCTCGCTCGTGCACTCCTTCGAGGGCGCCGAACAACTGCTCCTCGTCTCCCTCGACCGCACCGGCCAGGAGTGCGTCACCGGCCACCGCGCCGCCATCGACGCCGCCGTGAAGGCCGGCGTCGGCCGCATCCTCTACACCAGCCAGATGGGCGCCGCCCACGACTCCCGGTTCCAGGCATGCCGCGACCACGCCCAGACCGAGGACCTGCTGCGCGCCACCGGCCTGCCCTGGACCGCGCTGCGCAACGGCTTCTACGCCTCCAGCGCCCTGCAGTTCCTGGAGTCCGCCCGCCACACCGGCGACATCGCCCTCCCCGCCGACGGCCCTGTCGCCTGGACCGGCCACGACGACCTCGCCGAGGCCACCGCGGTGATACTCGCCGAGGAGGCCCGCTTCGAGGGGTCCACCCCGCCACTCACAGGCCCGGCGGCGCTCGACTTCGACACCATCGCCGAGAGCGCGTCCCAGACCACCGGACGGCCCTTCACCCGCACCGTCGTCCCCGACGACGTCTTCCGGGAGCAGGCCCTGGCGCACGGCGCCCCGGCCCCGATCGCCGACCTGATGCTGAGCATCTTCGCCGCGGCGCGGAATGGCGAGTTCACCGCTGTCGACTCGACGCTGGGTGAGCTGATCGGCCGAAAGCCCGCCACCTTCCGTACCCAGTTGGAGCATGCCTGGGCCGAATAGATCCAGTGGCGCGCACAGACGGCCCCGGCCTGACTCTCCGCCCACGAAAGGCTCGCCCTCTGTCGCCCGAGGACGTGGATCACCAGATCGGCGGCCTCGGGCACAAATTCAGTCCGCGTCAGATTCCGCACCATCCCAGAGGTTCCCCGTGCCCCACCCCCATGCCCGGCTGACCATCCACGGCAGACGACTCCTCGTCGACCGGGTCCGCGCCGGCAGGCCGATCGCCCACGTCGCCGAAGAAACCAGGCGCTCCGTTGCACTCTCGACCGTGAGGACCCTGTAATGACCAGCTCGATCAACCGTCGCTTGCTTGTGGCCGGTGCGACCGCCACGGCGCTGCTGACCCTCAGCGTCTTCTGCGGCAGCGCCGACGCGGCAGCCGCCCCCACCACCTCTGCGGCTGCCGCCGCCCCGTGCAGAGACACTCTCACCAGCCACAACTTCGCGGTGTACCTCGACAACACCTGCGTCGAGTTCATCTTGGTGGTCTCGGGCATGACCGGGAACACGGTGACCCTGGTGCGAGGGGCGGCCCATAGCCAGGCCTTCACCGACTTCATTCTTTCGAGCCGACGCAAGAACTTCAGCATTGCGGTGCTTGATTCCCAGAACAGAACGATCAAGCAGTACAACTTCCGCAATGCGCAGGCCATCCGCTACGGCGGTGGAAGTGTCACGTTCCAATTCCAAGAGATCGTCATATCGTAGGACAGTTCGCTGCGAGCTTTGCTGCGGATCTCCGGCATCGTCCTCAGCTGCAGGGCGAAGTCGCAGTCGAAGTGACCTTGTGAGTGCGCCGGTTGCCGAAGCGTAACGAGTTGTGCCGGGTGGGCGGCCTGTCCGTCGCCGCCTGCCTGGCCAGGTCGCCCGCTCGTTCCGGCGACGGTCCTCGCACCGGCGTGTGTCGCCGTGATGTACGCCGGCCGGATCGTCGAACTCGCCGACGCGCAGGCGTTCTTCGGCTCCCCCGGCCCCCGCCCCCCGTACAGCCGAGGTCTCCTCCAGGCCCTCCCCGACCGCGCCTTCTCCCCCATCCCCGGCATGCCCCCGGAACTCGGCGACCTGCCCGACGGCTGCGCCTTCGCCGCCCGCTGCGACCGGGTAACCGAAGCGTGCGTTGCGCTGCCCGGGATGACGGAGGCTGTCGCATGCCACCACCCGTACGTGCAGGAGGACCTCCGCGCTTGAACGGCAGAAGGGCTCCCGCAAGTCACGTCCTTGCGGGAGCCCTCTGTTGTGCCGCCTGCCAGTGAAGGTTGAGAAGACGATCACGAGCAGGACGTCTGTGGCGACGCGGACGCGGTTACGGCGTCACGGCGCCCCCTGCGCTCACGGCGCGAGCAGCAGGCTGTCGCCGCGTTCCTTGGCCGCGGCGTAACGCCGGGCCACGTCCTGCCAGTTGACGACGGCCCACATCGCGTCGATGAAGTCGACCTTCTGGTTCTTGTACTGAAGGTAGAAGGCGTGCTCCCAGGCGTCGAAGACGAGGATCGGCGTCGATCCCTGGCCGACGTTGCCCTGGTGGTCGTAGACCTGCTCGACGATCAGCCGGCCGCTGAGCGGCTCGTAGGCGAGGACGCCCCAGCCGGAACCCTGCGTCGTCGCGGACGCCTTGGTCAGCTGGGCCTTGAAGCCGGCGAACGAGCCGAAGGACTCGGCGATCGCGTCCGCGAGGTCGCCGACGCCGTCCGCCGCGAGGGGCTCACCGCCGCCGTCGCCGGTCATGTTGTGCCAGTAGATGCTGTGCAGGATGTGGCCGGAGAGGTGGAAGGCCAGGTTCTTCTCCAGGCCGTTGATCGAGCCCCACTGCTCCTTGTCGCGGGCCTCCGCCAGCTGCTCCAGGGTGTCGTTCGCGCCTTTCACGTACGCCGCGTGGTGCTTGTCGTGGTGCAGCTCGACGATCTGCGGGTTGATGACCGGTTCGAGCGCCGCGTAGTCGTACGGAAGCTCCGGGAGCGTGTAAACCGCCATGTCCAACGTCCTCCGACGTTATTGCCAGCTATGTGCAACTGCACACTAACAGCAAGAGAGGTGCTCTGCCGATCAGGCGTTGGTCCTAGGACCATGAGCCGTGTCGCGGTGGGCGCAGGATTCGGCACTTCGAACGGGGCAGCGGGGTGAGCGGCGGCGCGCAGACGGCTCGTGACGGCATGACAGGGCTGCCGGAACCCCGTGATCTGCTGCGGCGGCACGGGCTGCGCTGCACGACGGGGCGCCTTCAGATAGTGGCCCACGACGAACAACAGGCCCTGCAGGTACGTCCACACGGCGGGAAATTCGTCCGAGAGCGTGCTCCGCGCCCAGGCCACGGCGATCGCGCCGAGCACCGCCCCCACCAGCGAGGCTTCGCCACCGCCTGAACCACCCCCCTCCCCCTTCCCCACCGACCGCTGCTACCCCCAGGCCGCCGCCGGCCTCGGCCCCGACCACACCATGGACCGGCTGGTCGGCGCCCGCGAGATCGACGAGCTCGCCGTCCGTCCGGCCGCCCACGGCACGGGCCCGGCCGGCGACCTGCTGGAAGCGGTCACCGCGGACGCCCCGGACGGCCGCTCATGGCTGCTCGCCTCCGTCCGGTCAGGGCGGGCCATGTCCTTCTACCGCCGCCAGGGCTGGACCCAGGCAACCCATCCCCCCACGCCAAGGGCATCGCCGGCTTCCTCGGGCCCCGCCACCCGGCCCGCTCTCCGGCGCCCCAGCCCTTGTAGACCGCTGAATCGTCGCGCCACTCACGAGACGCGACTCGAACCCGCGCACAGCGGATTCTCTTTCCCTCGCGCACAGGCTCCGACGGGTCGTCTCAGGGTGCCCCCTCAGAAGGGGACCGCAGGCCGAGCAGACAGCCGCCCGGCGGCGCCACCAGAACCGCCTGACCAACGAACCCCTCGTCGAGTCTCCCCCCGCCGCGGACCGCGCGGCCTGAGTACGTGCAGCGACAGGCAGGGCCGACCCGCTACGGGCGATGCTCCTGAAGTTCCCGGCGATCCTGGTCCACGAAGCAGAAGTCGGGCCCGTGCCGGTGTTCTCCGGCCGACGGTGCGCTCGCCGTAGCGGCATACGCCGCGCACTGCGCGCTGTCCACCATCTGATCGCTGTCGGATGCGGCGTTGGCGAGGCTCGCGCAGCCCACGGCGAGCAGGAGCCCGCCCGCGACCAGGGGCAGGCTCCGGCGCGGGGGCGGCGGGGCCGGCAGGGCCCGCACCCGCTGCGGCACCGCACCGCCGGTCGCGGCCAGTGCGGTCGGGAATGAGGCACCGCCGGATGCCAGCGCGGCGCGCCCGACGGCATGCGCGACGATCTTGCGGTCGCCGACGCGCTGCGCGGCCTCCTCGTCGGCCCACCGCTCCAGGACGAAGCCGCCCGCGACGGCCAGCGGCCGCAGCAGTGGGTTCATGGCCGCCGTGAGCCGCCACAGGATCTAGAAG
>NZ_BEWA01000008.1 GCF_003112535.1 Streptomyces rishiriensis
TTGCAAACTCTATCAGGGTTTTTCCGGCCCTCCGACCACCGTTCCGCAGGCATGCAGAAGATGATCCAGAGTTAGGATCTGACAAGTTTGGGTGCTGCTCGACGAGCACGCTTGATCGCGTCACTCCGCCTGAGCAGGAGTACGACTGTACACGGGGCCGCGCGCCCGCTGCAAATCGACTAGGCTAGTGGTCTAGACCACGGATCGGTCGTTCTCGTGCGGAACCGGTACTTCATATGACATACCCTGCTGCACAGTGCGCCGCCGTGAACAGGCAGTAACGGCCCCTATACATCTCCACCCCTGGGAGGTTTCCCATGACCACCGTCACGTCCCCGCTTGCAGGACGCGCCATCGGACTGGCAGCGGTGCCGGATCCGGTCTTCTCCGGAGCCATGGTCGGCCCGGGCACGGCGATCGACCCGGTACGCGAACCCTCCGAGGCCATCGCGCCGGTGGACGGAGTCATCGTCTCCCTCCACCCGCATGCCTTCGTCGTCGTCGACTCCGAGGGACACGGCGTGCTCACCCATCTCGGGATCGACACCGTGCAGCTCAACGGCGAGGGCTTCGAGCTCCTCGTGAACAAGGGGGACACCGTCACGCGCGGGCAGGGCATCGTGCGATGGGACCCGAGCGCGGTGGAAGCGGCCGGCAAGTCCGCGGTATGCCCGGTCGTCGCTCTGGAAGCCACGGCCGACTCGCTCGGCGATCTCCGTGCGGACGGTGACGTGAAGGCCGGCGACGCTCTGTTTTCCTGGCAGTGACGCCGACGCCGTCCCGGTCGACGGCACACAGGACAACCACCGCGGCGGCAGGCCCCGCCGCACTATGGGAGACGGGTGAGATGGTGACAACGCTGCGAGGCGTCGGCGTGAGCCACGGTGTGGCGATCGGCGAGGTGCGGCACATGGGGACGGCGGTGCTCGAACCGCCGGCCAAGCAGAACCCGGTGCAGGACGCGGAGCGCGAACAGGGGCGCGCCCGCAAGGCCGTGGAGGCTGTGGCAGCCGACCTGATGGCGCGCGGCAATCTGGCGGGGGGCGAAGCCCAGGCGGTGCTCGAGGCGCAGGCCATGATGGCTCAGGACCCGGAGCTGATGGTCGACGTGGACCGGCGTATCGCGGTCGGCAGCACGGCCGAGCGTGCCGTGTACGACGCCTTCGCCGCCTACCGCGAGTTGCTGGCCGGCGCCGGTGAATACCTGGCGGGCCGCGTGGCTGACCTCGACGATGTGCGGAATCGTATCGTCGCCCGCCTGCTCGGTGTCCCGATGCCGGGGGTTCCTGACAGCGACGAACCGTACGTGCTGGTCGCCCGGGACCTGGCCCCCGCCGACACCGCGCTGCTGGACCCGACGCTGGTGCTCGGCTTCGTGACCGAGGAGGGCGGGCCGACGAGTCACAGCGCCATCCTCGCCCGCGCGCTCGGGGTGCCGGCCGTCGTGGCTCTGCCGGGCGCCGGGGAGCTCGCGGAGGGCACGGTGATCGCCGTCGACGGCAGCACCGGCGACGTCTTCGTGAACCCGAGCGACGAGAAGAAGGCGCAGCTCGAGGCAGCGGCCGCCGAGCGCAGGGCCGCGCTGGCCGCCTCGACCGGTCCGGGCGCGACCGCCGACGGTCACAAGGTGCCGTTGCTGGCGAACGTCGGCGGACCGGCCGACGTGCCGGCTGCCCTCGACGCCGGGGCGGAAGGCGTCGGGCTCTTCCGTACCGAGTTCCTCTTCCTCGACGACAGCAAGAACGCGCCGTCCGAGGAGAAGCAGGTCGACGCCTACCGGCAGGTGCTGGAGGCGTTCCCTGAAGGGCGCGTCGTCGTACGGGTGCTGGACGCGGGGGCGGACAAGCCGCTGGACTTCCTGACGCCGGCCGACGAGCCCAACCCTGCGCTGGGCGTGCGGGGGCTCCGGACGCTCCTGGACCATCCCGACGTGCTGCGGACGCAGCTGACGGCGCTGGCCAAGGCTGCCGAGGGGCTGCCCGTCCACCTCGAGGTGATGGCGCCCATGGTGGCGGACCGCACCGACGCCAAGGCCTTCGCGGACGCGTGTCGCGAGGCGGGGCTGCGGGCGAAGTTCGGCGCGATGGTCGAGATTCCGTCGGCGGCTCTGCGGGCGCGTTCGATTCTGCAGGAGGTGGAGTTCCTGTCCCTCGGCACGAACGACCTCGCGCAGTACACGTTCGCGGCCGACCGGCAGGTGGGTGCGGTGTCCCGTCTGCAGGATCCGTGGCAGCCCGCGCTGCTGGACCTCGTCGCCCTGTCTGCCGAGGCGGCCAGGGCCGAGGGCAAGAGCTGCGGCGTGTGCGGCGAGGCCGCCGCCGATCCGCTGCTCGCGTGTGTGCTGACGGGTCTGGGGGTCACCTCTCTTTCCATGGGGTCGGCGTCGATTCCGTATGTGCGCGGTGCGCTGGCGAAGTACACGCTGGCTCAGTGCGAGCGAGCCGCGGCCGCCGCGCGTGCGTGCGACAGCGCGGAGGAAGCGCGCGGCGCGGCGCAGGCCGTGCTGTCCGGGGAGTAGCCGGACCGGGTCGGCCGTCGGCCGGTGGTGCAGGGGCGCTCCGCCTTCGGGTGGGGCGCCCCTGGCGTGGGCGGGTGTTCTGTGCCGATCAGTGGGCGTGGCCCGAGGGCCGTCCTTGGGGACCTAGGTCCGGTGGGAAGCAGTAGTCGACGCCGGACTCGGGTGAGATGAGCTCGCCGGATTCGACGTCGGTGCAGTAGGCGTCGAAGACCTCACCGGCGGTCAGGGGTTCGAGGCCTTCGCCGCGCAGGCGCCATCCGTAGATCTGGTCGCAGGCACCCGGAGCGCTGGTGCGCATGACCAGTCCGCCCGGGCTCTGCGTGGCGAGCCCGAGGGCGAGGACGCTCGTGAACTCCAGGGCCTCGGCGTCGTCGAGCAGCGGACCGGTGGCGTCGGCCGCGTCGTCGGCGTGCAGGACTGCGACGAGCGTTTCGGGTGTGCCGGTGACGCTGCAGACGAGATGCCGGTCGCCCGGCGGCGCCGTGTCGAGGATGCGGGTGAGGAGGTCCGCGGCGCGGGTGAAGGCGGCGCGGCCGATGTCCACGCCGCAGGTGGCGCAGGGTCCGAGACGGGCGAGCAGCGTGGCCGCGTATTCCCAGGCGGCCTGCCGGACGGCTTCGTCGACGAGGGCGGGCAGGAGGTCGGCGAGGGGCTGGCCCTCGTAGGCGATGGTGGGGCCGGTGGTCGCGAGTTCGGCCGTGAAGCGGGTGCGGTTGGCCGGGTCGTCGGCGTCGAGGCCCTTGGCGGTGCAGTAGTCGGCGTAGTCCTGCGGGTCGAAGAGGGCCAGCGTGGTGTGGCTGCCTTGCAGGGCGCGTGTCCTGAGCAGGCCTTCGACCTGTTGGAGGTAGGTGGCGTGGTCGTCGAACGTGAAGGTGCGGTAGCGCCGCATGGCGCGGAAGTCGTGCTCGTCGGTGAGGACGCCGATGGTGCCGGCGATCTCCCGGCGCAGGACGCGCCGCATGGTCTGCTGGTCGGTGTCTGCCACGGTTTCCCCCTGGTGTGCACGTCGAATCAATGCTCACTCACAGTAATCGACGGCACTGACAGTGAGGATTCAGTGGATCGACGGCTGGCCTGCGCGGCACGGAAACCCCAGGTCACGGGGGGGCAAGCGGGCCGACTGGTCCGGGCTTCGCGGTCGTGCTCGGTGAGGCCCGGACCACCTGCGGCGTTCAGCGGGTGGCCCGGCCGGGGCATGGTCAGGATCGCTTGCGGGCGAGGTCCTCGTAGAAGTGCAGGAGGCCGAGGTCGTCGACGGCGCCGGGGTTGACGGCCTTGTCCAGGGGGGTGCCCTGGAGGAGGCGTTTGACCGGGACTTCGATGCGCTTCCCGGTGAGGGTGTGCGGGACTCCGGGCACTTCGATGACCTCGTCGGGGACGTGGCGTGGGGAGAGCTGTCGGCGGATGGACTGTTTGATGCGGTCCAGCAGCGCCTCGTCGAGGACCGCTCCGGGGGCGAGGTGCACGAAGAGCGGCATCCAGTACCCGCCGTCGGGCTGCTCGATGCCGATGACCAGGGATTCCTTGATCTCGGGGAGGCGCTCGACGACCTCGTAGATGTCCGCGGAGCCCATGCGTACGCCCTGGCGGTTGAGCGTGGAGTCGGATCGGCCGTGGATGACGACGGAGCCGCGGGAGGTGACGGTGATCCAGTCGCCGTGCCGCCATACGCCGGGATAGGTGTCGAAGTAGCTGTCGCGGTAGCGGCTGCCGTCCGGGTCGTTCCAGAAGCGGACCGGCATCGAGGGCATGGGGTTGATGACGACGAGCTCGCCGACCTCGTCGATCACGGGGTGGCCGTCGGGGTCCCAGGCCTGCAGATCGGTGCCGAGGCCGGGCGCCTGGAGTTCGCCGGTGTAGACCGGGAGGGTGGGGACGGCTCCGGCGAAGCAGGAGCACACGTCCGTGCCGCCGCTGACCGAGGCGATCCACAGGTCGTCGCGGACCTCGTCGTGCAGCCAGCGGAAGCCGTCCGGCGGCAGGGGGGAGCCCGTGGTGGCGACGCACTGGATCTGGGAGAGGTCGAAGTCGCGGGAGGGGTGCACCTCCGCCTTGCGGCAGGCCATCACGTACGCCGCCGAGGTGCCGTAGAGGGTGGTTCCGGTGCGTTCGGCGACGCGCCACTGGGCGCCTGTGTCGGGGTGGCCGGGGCTGCCGTCGTAGAGGACGATCGTCGTCCCGGTCAGGAGGCCGGAGACGAGGAAGTTCCACATCATCCAGCCGGTCGAGGTGTACCAGAAGAAGCGGTCCTCGGGCCCGAGGTCGCAGTGCAGGCCCAGCTGCTTGAGGTGTTCGACGAGGATGCCGCCCTGGGACTGGACGATGGCCTTGGGCAGGCCGGTCGTGCCGGAGGAGTAGAGCACCCAGAGGGGGTGCTCGAAGGGGACCTGTTCGAAGACGGGTTCCTCGTCGGCGGCCGTCAGGGCCGACCACTCCAGGGCGCCCTCGGGCGGTTCGGCGCCGAGGAGGGGGATGTGGACGACGGCACGCAGGGTGGGAAGTTCGGCGCGGAGTTCGGCGACGACGTCGCGGCGGTCGTGTTCCTTGCCGCCGTAGCGGTAGCCGTCGACGGTGAACAGGACGACGGGTTCGACCTGCTGGAACCGGTCGAGCACGCTGCGTGCGCCGAAGTCGGGGGCGCAGGAGGTCCACACGCCGCCCACGGCGGCCGTGGCGAGGAGCGCGACGACCGCCTGCGGGATGTTCGGAAGGTATCCGCTGATCCGGTCGCCGGGGCGGACGCCGAGCGCGCGCAGTTCGCCGGCCAGGGAGCCGACCTGGCGGCGCAGCTCGGACCAGCTCACCGGGCTCGGTTCGTGGATCTCGTCGACGTACAGCAGGGCCGGTTCGTCCGGCCGGGTGGCGGCCGCGCGCAGCGCGTGCTCGGCGTAGTTCAGCGTCCCGCCGGGGAACCATGCGGCGCCGGGCATGGTGCGCTCGCCCAGTACGCGCGCGTACGGCGTCGAGAACCGTACGTCGAACCACTGGGTGACGGCTTCCCAGAACGTCTCCAGCTCCTCGACGGACCAGCGGTGCAGCGCCGGATAACCGCCTTCGGCGGGGGCTCCGTGGTGTTCGGCCGCCCAGGTCTGGAACTTGGTGACCTGGGCCTGCGCCGTTCGCTGCGGATCTGGCCGCCAGAGCGGCTCGGGGTTCACGGTGGGCATGAAGCGGCTCCCGGACTGTGCGCGTCGTGTGCGTCGCCCGCGCACGAGCAGGGGGTGGTGCGCGTGACGCGGCTGACACGGACGATGCCATGTGATCGACTTCTGCACCAGGGCGGGCGCCCCACAGTCCGTATCGTGAAGATGTGCTCCCGCCACAGGTGAACGGCAGTTGAACGACCCGCGCACGTGACGCGGTCAGTGACAGGGTGAGCAGTATGAGCGGTCGTGACCTGGTGCGTTCGATGAAGGCGGTCGGTTCCGCGGGAGCTGCCCAGGGGTTGCGCACCGTGAGGGCGTCGTGGCGCAGGAGGCGGGCCGACGCGTCGGGGCTGCCGGCGCGGGGTCCTGAGCGCGCGCGGGTGCCCGGCCTGGTGCGGGAGGCGCTGCCGGGGCCCGGCGGGGGGACGCTGCGGTTCAGCCGTTCGGAGCTGAGGATCCGCGTCGCCGTGAACGGGGCCGTGTTCTGGGGTTGGGACGGGGCGGAGCCGGAGCCGTCCTACGCGCTGGCCGGCCCGTGTCCCGAGGGGGACCCGCGCGCGGTGCTGGAGCCGGACAAGGACGGCGGCTGGCGCGTGGTGGCGGAGCGGGTGACGGTCGTGGTCTCCCGGCACGGCGCCGTCGAGGTGCGCACGCCGGGAGGAGTCGTGCTGCGTCGTGATCTGCCGCCCCGGTGGTGGGAGCAGCAGCAGGGCGGCGCGGCGCGGTGGATGCAGCGCTCGGAGGTGGCGGCGGACGCGCGCTTCTTCGGCCTCGGCGGCCGGGCGTCGGGGCCGCGGCTGCGCGACGGGACGTACCGGCTGTGGAACACCGATCCCGGGCGCGCGTTCGGTCCTGGGCACGATCCGCTGCATCTGACGATGCCGGTGCAGCTGGTGGTGGCCGACGCGGGCACGCACCTGGTGTTCCACGACACGTCCTGGGACGGCACGGTCGTGCTGCGGGAGGGCGAGGAGGGGGCGGGCTCCGGGCACGACCGGCCGGGGGCGTGCGAGGTGCGGATGGACGGCGGGCCGTTGCGTCGCTGGGTGATCGTGGGCACTCCCGCGCGCGTGCTCCTCGCCTGGGCTTCGCTCACCGGTGCGCCGGCGGTGCCGCCCGCGTGGGCGCTCGGCCATCATCACGCGCGGCGGGGCTTCGACGGGGAGCAGGAGGTCCGCCGGATCGTCGCGGGCTATCAGGAGCACGGTCTGCCGCTGGACGCGGTCCACCTGGACGTCGACCACTACGACGAGCACCAGGTCTTCACCGTCGACCAGGACCGCTTCCCGAAGCTGTCGGTGCTGGCCGAGGAGCTGCGGCGGGACGGGATACGTCTGGTGTCGGTCGTGGACCCGGCGGTCAGGTCCGCGCCAGGCGGCGCCGTGTACGACGGCGGGGTCGCCGAGGACGCGTTCGTGCGGGACGCGTCGGGGCGGCTCGTGGAGGGCGTGGGGCGCCCTGGGGAGTCGGTGTTCCCGGATTTCACGCACGTGCGTGTGCGGCAGTGGTGGGGCGGGCTCCACGCCGAGCGGCTCGAGCAGGGCTTCGCCGGCTTCTGGCACGACAGGGACGAGCCGACGTCGTTCGCCGCCTTCGGGGAGTCGACGTTGCCCAGGTCGGCCCGGCACTCCCTGGAGGGGCGCGGAGGCGATCATCGCGAGGCGCACAACGTGTACGGGCTGTGCATGGCCCGGGCGGCGTACGAGGGCCTGCGGAGGCTGGATCCCGAGCAGCGTCCGTTCGTCGTCTCCCGCTCCGGCTGGGCGGGTCTGCAGCGCTACGGAGGAGCCTGGTCCGGGGAGGTGGGCACGGGGTGGCCGGGGCTGCGGGCGTCGTTGTCCCTGGTGATGGGGCTCGGGCTGTGCGGGGTGCCGTACTCGGGGCCGGACGTGGGCGGTTTCGACGGCGGTCCGTCGCCGGAGCTGTATCTGCGCCGGCTTCAGCTGGGCGCCTATCTGCCGTTGTTCCGCACGCACGCGCGGGGGCGCGGGGGCGGGCGGGAGCCGTGGGAGTTCGGGGCGGAGGTGCTGGAGCACGCGCGTGGGGTGCTCGTGGAGCGTCGGCGGCTGATGCCGTACTTCGTGACGTTGGCGCATCTGGCGAGGCGTACCGGCGCACCGTACGTACGTCCCGTGTGGTGGGGTTCGCCCGGGAACCGGGCGTTGCGGGACTGCGAGGACGCCTTCCTGCTGGGCGACTGTCTGCTGGTGGCGCCCGTGCTGGAGCCGGGTGCCGACCGGCGCACGGTGCGGCTTCCGCGCGGGCGCTGGTACGACACGGCGACGGACCGGGCGTACGAGGGGCCGGGGCAGGTGCTCGTGGACGCGCCGGCGTCGCGTATTCCGGTGCTTGCGCGCGCGGGCGCCGTGCTGCCGGTGCGGGGCGACGACGGCGGGCTGGAACTGGAGGTGTGGGCGCCGGCCCGCGGGCGGACGGGCGGGGGTCTGGTGGTGCGGGACGCGGGCGGCGGCGGGGAGGAACCGCAGATCGAGCGGTACGTCAGCCGCTGGGAGGGCCTGCGGGTCGTCGTGGAGCGGGAGGGTGAGGACGGCGTGCAGGTGCCGTCCCACCCGGTCCGCGTGCGCGGGCTCGGCGAGCGGTGACGTCAGATGTAGCGGCCCTCGAAGAACGCCCGCACCGCGAGGGTGTGGAGCGGGAAGGCGAGTTCCTCCGGCCGGTGCAGCAGATGCCAGCCCTCGGTCTCGTCGGTGGCCGCGGACGTCGGGAGTCGGTCGGCGGGACGCTCCGGAAGGAGGCCGAACAGCAGCAGGTGGCCGTCGGGCGAGCTCATGGCGTCGGCGAGTCGCACGTCGCGGGACGCCGCCTCGATGCCGGTCTCCTCCTTGAGCTCGCGGACGACGGACTGCCGCCAGTCCTCGCGGTCGTCGATGAAGCCGCCGGGCAGGGCGATGCCCCCGCGCGCGGGGGCGACGGTTCGGGTGATGACGACCAGGGCGGTGCCCTTCGCGTCGTACACGGGCTGGAGCGCGACGGCCACCGGCAGGGGGTTGCGGTAGACCACGGTGGAGCAGACCCGGCAGGTGCGGGGCCAGCCGGTGACGCCCTCACCGTAGGGCGCTCCGCAGCTCGAACAGTGGGAGCCGCGCGCGGAGTTCGAAGTGGAGTACAGAGTTTCGGACACGCGGCGGAGCGTATCCGATCTTGCGGAGGGCGTCGTTACGGAGGCGGCTCGGCGCCGTCCGGCGAGGGATCCGGCGGAGACGGGGAAGTGGAAGCGGGCATCCGGGGGCCCGGGTCTGAAGGTGCAGTGCCACCGTCCCTGGGGGAGGTTCACGAAGCCGACCTCTCCCGCGTGCTTTTGAGGAGCAGTCGGTAGGGCGCGCCGGGAGCGACGCACGGGACGAGCGGTTCGCGGGACAGATAGGGCCTGGTCGGCGCGGCCGGGAGCTTCACGAGGGTTGAGGTTCATCGTCGATCCGCGGCTGTGTCCGGAGCAGGGCGGCGAGCCGGGTGAGGCCGCCCTGCTCAGTGCTGTGGAGAGTCGTTTCACGTCCGGTCCCTGCCCATTTCCCCACTGCCGTGGCACACTCCTGACGAATCGTCAGATGACGAGCCTGGAGGCGACCTTGTCGCGTACACGCACACCTGTGGTCGCCGGATGGTTCACCGGGGAGGGAGACGACTTCAGGCTCCTCGGGACGCGTTGCTCGGCGTGCCGGGCGGTCTTCTTCCCCCGTGAGGACACCTACTGCCGTAATCCGGACTGCCAGAGCGGCGACCTGGAAGAGGTTCCGCTCTCCCGGCGCGGACGCGTGTGGTCGTACACGGACAGCCGGTACCGCCCTCCGTCACCCTACGTGACGGATCCGGAACTTCCGTGGGAGCCGTACGCGTTGATCGCTGTGGAGCTGGAGTCCGAGCAGATCGTGGTGCTGGGACAGGCGGTTCCCGGGATCACCGTCGCCGATCTGACGGTGGGCATGGAGGTGGAGGTCGTCCCGGGCGTGCTCGACGAGGACGCGGAGACGACCTGGACGGTCTGGCGATGGCGGCCGACGGGGGTGGCGGGATGACGGCAGAGGTGGCGGTGCTCGGCGCGGGCATGCATCCATGGGGCAAATGGGGGCGCGGCTTCGTCGAGTACGGCGTGAAGGCGGCGCGCGCGGCGCTCGCGGACGCGCGCGTGGCGTGGCGGGACGTCGATTCGATCGTCGGGGCGGACACCGTGCGCGGCGGCTATCCGGGCTATGTGGCCGGGGCGACCTTCGCGAAAGCGCTCGGCTGGCAGGGAGCCAGGGTGACGAGCGTGTACGCGGCGTGCGCGTCCGGGGCGCAGGCGATCGACACGGCCCGGGCCCAGATCCTCGCGGGCCGGGCGGACGTGGTGCTCGTGGTGGGGGCCGACGCCGCGCCCAAGGGCTTCTTCCGGCCGGCCGGAGGAGAGCGGCCGGACGACCCTGACTGGCTGCGGTTCCGCGCCCTCGGCGCCACCAATCCGGCGTACTTCGGGCTGTACGCGCGCAGACGCATGGCGGTGCACGGGGACACTCCGGAGGACTTCGCCCAGGTCAAGGTGAAGAACGCGGCCATGGGCGCCCTGAATCCGTACGCGCGCTACCGCAAGCGGGTCACGTCGCAGGAGGTCGCCGCCTCCGCCGTCGTCGCCGACCCGCTGCGGCTGCTGGACATCTGCGCGACCTCCGACGGCGGTGCGGCGCTCGTCCTGTCCAGCATGGAGTTCGCCCGCCGGCACGGCGCGGCGGACCCGGTGCGGATCAGGGCCGTGTCCACCGTGACCCCCCGCTATCCCCGCACGGTGCTCGATCTGCCGGACATCGCGACCGACTCTGCCCGTGGGGCCGGGCCGGGCGCCGAGAAGTTCCGCGCGTCGATCGCCCGGACCGCCTATGAGGAGGCGGGCATCGGTCCCGAGGATCTGTCCCTGGCCGAGGTCTACGACCTGTCCACCGCTCTGGAACTGCAGTGGTACGAGGATCTGGGTCTGTGCGGCGACGGCGAGGCCGCCAAACTGCTGTGGGAAGGCGCGACCGCGCCGGGCGGCCGCATACCGGTGAACACGAGCGGCGGACTGGCCTCCTTCGGGGAGGCGGTGCCCGCCCAGGCCATCGCCCAGGTCTGCGAGGTCACCTGGCAGTTGCGAGGACAGGCGGGCGACCGCCAGATCGCGGGCGCGCGCGTGGCCGTCACGGCCAACCAGGGGCTGTTCGGCCATGGCTCGGCGGTGGTCGCGGTGCGGTGAGGAGGCCGGCGCAAGGCCGTGGACGCAAGGCCGTGGACGGCGGCCCGGGCCGACTGGAGGACGGCGAAGGGTTGCACGCGCGCGTGGCTGCCCGGGCAGCCCGCGGGCCGAATCCCGGCCGGTGGAGGCACGGGCCGTGCTCGTCCCGCGCGTCTAGGTGGTGACGGTCTCCCGGCGTTCGGCCCCGTAGTCCATCGCATGCTGGACGACGCCGACGAGGACGTCTCTGACCGACCTCCGGTCGCGGGCGTCGCACAGGATGACCGGTACGTCGTCGTCCAGGTCGAGTGCGCCGCGCACGTCCGCCTCGGGGTAACGTGCGGCTCCCTCGAAGCAGTTGACGGCGATGAGGAACGGGATGGAGCGCCGCTCGAAGTAGTCGACGGCGGCGAAGCAGTCCTCCAGGCGGCGGGTGTCGGCGAGCACGACGGCGCCGAGCGCGCCCTCGGAGAGCTCGTCCCACATGAACCAGAACCGCTCCTGGCCGGGCGTTCCGAACAGGTACAGCACCAGGTCCTCACGCAGGGTGATGCGCCCGAAGTCCATGGCGACCGTGGTGGTGTTCTTGCCTTCGACGCCGGTGGTGTCGTCCACCGGACGACCGGCCTCGGTGAGGTACTCCTCGGTACGCAGCGGCTTGATCTCGCTGACGGCGGCGACGAGGGTCGTCTTGCCCACGCCGAAGCCGCCCGCCACCAGGATCTTGAGCGTGACGGGCTCGACCGGGGGCTTGCCGCGCTCAGAGCGCCCGAAGATCATCGATCTCTTCTCCTGCTCGATGGCTTGATGGGGGGAGCCGGGTTCCGGGGACGGCGGCGCGTGCGCGGGAAGCAGGCCGCCGCCGTTTCCGAAGCCGCTTCCGCGCTGTTCACAGCGCCCGGAGGCCGTTGATCACGTCACGCAGAATGCTTTCGTCCGGCAGCTCGGCCGGGGGCACCGGCCGGTTCACATGAACGAACTGCGCGTCCACGAGGTCGCCGACCAGGACCCGAACCACCCCGATGGGGAGGTTGAGTTCAGCGGCGAGTTCGGCGACCGACTGCGGCGCGTCGAGGCACAGCGCCGCGATGTCCACGTGCTCGGGGGACAGCGAGGGGTCCGCTTCCGCGTCATCCGCGTGGGGCTCCGCGACGACGACCGCGATCAGGTCGAGACGATGCTGGACCGCACTGGTGGTACGGCCGCGCGTCATGGCGTACGGACGGACGACCGGTCCGGCCTCGTCGTCGAACCAGTGACTGCTTCCCTGACCGTCTGTGCTCATGCCATCCCACTACCCGCCCGAGGGCAGATCGGTGCGCGGGGCGGTGCCCAGATGTACGCCGACCCGTTTGACGAGCAGCGTCATCTCGTACGCCACGAGGCCCACGTCCGAGTCGGCGTCCGAGAGCACGGCGAGGCAACTGCCGTCACCGGCGGCGGTGACGAACAGGAACGCGTCGTCGAGCTCGACGACGGTCTGACGGACGCTGCCGGCCTCGAAGTGGCGGCCGACGCCCTTGGCGAGGCTGTGGAATCCGGACGCGACGGCGGCGAGATGCTCGCCGTCCTCGCGGGTCAGGTCCTTCGACACCCCTGTCGGCAGGCCGTCGCCGGAGAGGACGACGGCCTTGCGGATGCTGGCGACGCGGTCGACGAGTTCGTCGAGGAGCCAGTTCAGCTCGCCGTTGATGCTGGTGTGGCCGGTCGTCTTCGGTGCGGTCATCGACCGTCCCCCTTTGTCGTTCCTTGTGGTGCTGTGCCGCTGTGGGCGTCGTCGCCCGCGGCGTTCTCCACGCGGCCGCGCTGCCAGCCGCGCTGGAGCGAGGCCATGCGGCTGCGTACCTCGTCGGCGTCCCGGTCCGCCGGGTCGGAGCGGTCCTCCGCGCGCGGCGCCGGGCCCTGCCGCAACTGCGGGGCCAGGTTCGCCTGGCGCACGCGGCGCGGCAGCGCTCCCGTGTCGGAGCCGGAGCCGGTGTTCCCTCGCCGACCGGCGTCGCGGTCCGGGCCGTCGGACAGGGCCGCGGTCTGCCGTGCGCGCCGGGGAAGGGCGGCGGGCGAGGACGGCTCCTGACCGTCGCGGGCGGCCTGCTCCTGCGCCGGAAGGCCTTCGGCGCCGCCGTGCGGAATCTGGGACGCCGTGCCACGCCGTCGCGACGGCAGAGGCGCCGGCTTGCCGTCGTCGATGCGGCGCGGACCGGGCCTGGCCGGGAGGTCCGGGTCGGTCTCCGCGCGCGGGAGACGGTGCTCCGGGACGGGGCGCCCGTGCGAGCTGACCAGCTTGGGCGTGCGGCGGCCCGGCAGCAACGGCACGGGCGCGGCGGGGCCGTCGCCGACGGACCCGTCGGGTTCGCCCGCCCCGGCGGACGGCCTGCGGTGCTGGTCGGCGTCGTCGACGCCCGCCTCACCGGCGTCGGTGAGGGAGCGACGGGGACGGAACAGAACACCCTGGTCCTCGTCGTCCTCGGCCAGGGGAACCTGGAATTCGCCCAGGGCGTCCAGGCCGACGGGCGCCTCCAGTTCGATCGGTCCGTCGAGCAGCGAGGCGGGCACTCCCGGGAGCTGCGCCGAGGCCGGGGACAGCGCCGACCTGCGGGTCTCCGCGAGCTCCGCCTCCTTGGGGGGCCTGGGGCGGTCGAGCCGGAAGCCGATGCCGTTGGTGTCGGGGACGTCGTCGGTCAGCAGTGCGTCGGGGATGAAGACCACGGCGGTCGTCCCGCCGTACGGCGAGGGCTGCAGGGAGACGCGGACGTTCTGCCGCTGGGCGAGCCGGCTGACCACGAACAGCCCGAGGCGGTCGGTGTCGGACAGCTCGAACTCCGGTGTCTCGGCGAGCCGGAGATTGGCCTCCAGGAGGGCTTCGGGCGCCATGCCGAGTCCCCGGTCGTGGATTTCGAGGGTGAAGCCGTTGGCCACCCGGTCGCCGTACACCTGGACGGCGGTGTGCGGCGGGGAGAACACCGTGGCGTTCTCCAGGAGTTCGGCCACCAGGTGGGTGAGGTCGGCGACGGCCGGGCCGGTCGCGGCCAGGCGGGGCAGACGGCGGACCTCGATGCGTTCGTAGTCCTCCACCTCGGCGACGGCGGCCCGCACGATGTCCATGAGCTGCACCGGCTTGCGCCACTGCCGCGAGGGAGCGGCTCCGGAGAGGATCACCAGTCCTTCGGCGTGCCGCCGCATACGGGTGGTGAGGTGGTCGAGGCGGAAGAGGTCGGCGAGTTCCTCGGTGTCCTCGGTGCGGCGTTCCATGGTGTCGAGCAGGGTGAGCTGCTTGTGCAGCAGCACCTGGCTGCGACGGGCGAGATTGACGAAGACCTCGGCGACGCCGGAGCGCAGTTCGGCCTGTTTGACGGCGGCCTCGACGGCGGCGCGCTGAAGGGTGTTGAGGGCGTGGCCCACCTCGCCCATCTCGTTCTTGTCGTACTCCAGGCGGGGCACTTCGGTCTCGACGTCGACCTGTTCGCCCGCGGACAGACGGCGCATCACGCTGGGCAGCCGCACGCCGGACGCCTCGTGGGCCTCCATCCTGAGCTGGCGCAGGTCGCGGATGAGGCCCCGGCCGATGCGCACGGACAGCACGAGGGAGACGAGCAGGGCGACCAGCCCGAAGACGCCTGCCACGACCGCCTTGACGATGACCTCGGTCGCCACCGGGCGGACCCGGTCCTGATAGCGGTCGTTCGCCTGCTCGTCCAGGGTGCCTAGTTCGTCCAGGACGCTGCCGGCCGCGGTGTCCCAGTTCTTGGCGCTGACCCCGCGGGGCGGGTCGCCGGGCGTCGCGCCGACGACGGCCTGTTCGACCGTGCGCAGCGGTGCGGTGGTGGCGTTCTTCCAGAAGCTCTCGTAGCGTTCGCGCTCCGCGGTGGGCAGCTGGACGAGGCTGATGTCGTAGACCACTTCGCGCTGGGCCTGCAGATCGGAGACGGCGCGGATCTCCCCGCGGCCGAGCCGGCCCACGACCAGGGCGGAGCCCAGCAGGGCGTCCTCCTGGGAGAGCAGTTCACGGGCGTGGGCGACGTCGACGAGAGCCCGGTACTGCTTGTCCATCTCGACGCTGTCGACCACGTCCAGCTTGACCAGCAGGGAGTAACAGGGGTCGATCAGCTGGGTGTAGAGGTCGAGGGCCTGGGCCCGGGTGACGGTGCGTTGCTCGACGCTCCGGCGCAGGGCGTCGATGCCGTCGAAGGCGTCGAGCACCGCGGTGAGGCCCTCGCTGTCGTCCTGGTCCAGGACGTCGCGCACGTCGGAGTCGCGGGCGTTCCCGCGGATCTCGGCCATGGCCTCGTCGGTGGCGGTCCGGGTGCGGCGCAGGGCGGACAGCGCGTCGGCGGCACGGGGGTCGGCGAGGTAGACGAGGGTCTGACGGCGTTCCTGCTGAACGACGCGGACCGTGTCCTCGATGGGGTAGCCGACCTTTTCGACAAGGGACGACACGGTGAACAGGCGGCTCGCCTCACGACCCGTGAGCACCGTGGCGAAGCCCCAGATCGCCGTCAGGGAAACCAGCGGCACGAGAAGCAGCGCCACGATCTTCCGGCGGATCGACTTCCCGCGAAAGCGCATGGCCTCCCCCTGCTCGGACCCCCACCGGCAGGGGGTACACATGTGCGTCAACAAACGGCGCGAGCCTACTACCGACACGCCCATAACTCGAAGAGCCGTCCGGAAGATGAACTTCCGTACCGAGGGCGAGACATGGTGTGTTGTCCGGTCATTACGGGAGATTGCCCCCTCGAATCCGATCCCTGGAGTTCGGCTGGATCCGATCGGCCGCGCAGGCGAGTTGGCCAGAATTTTTCGCGCCGCGGGAATCTTCGGGGCAGGTCACGCGTCCTACTCATTGGGAATTGGGGGCGGAATCGGCCACACGAGCCGTATGCCGCACCTGGGCTGCGTAAATCAGCGCAAGCCGGGCAGCCACTGGGGAGCAGGGTCTTCAACCCGGAGGCGAGCGGTCTGCTGGCGGTGGGGAGTGACACGGTGATGGGCACGGCGGAGCGGCGCGAGGCGCCCGAGGACGGCGCGGCGACAGGCGGTACGGCACTGCGAGAACCCGAGGCACGGGATCGCGGTCCTTCCGCGAACGGGCACATGACGGCGGCCGGAGACGTCCGGGCCGCGGAGAGACCTGCGTCGGCGGCGCGCAGCGCCCGGCCGGCGGCGCGTGTGGCCTACCGGCCGCTGTGGGTCGAGGAGCCGGCGCGTCGACGCCGGATGCCCGATCCGGTGCGCACGGCGGCCGTACGCGCGGTGCTGATCATCTCCGTGACGCTGATTCAGGCCATGATCGCGTTCCTGTGCACGATGGCCGGCTCCTGGCTGGCCTTCCCCATGGTGATCAGCAGTGTGGTGAGCACGGTGCTGGCCACCTGGGCCGCGTTGGACGTCTGGGTGACCCGACAGGTGTGGAACCAGCGCAACGGCGTGGTGTCGACGCCGAGCAGCACGGCGCGTTCGCTGCGGCGCGAGCGGCGCCGGGTGCGTCGGCAGGCACGCATCGCCGCGCGCGGCCAGGAGCGGATACGCAGGCAGAGCGGCGCCGGGCGGCTCTCGCACTCCTGAACTCGGGCCACGGTTGCTGGAGTCGGTGCGGGGACGCATCTGTGATCGCGTCCCCGCACCGGCTTCCGCCCGTCCGAGCCACGTGTCAGGGCTGTCGGTCAACCGGCGTTCGGCGCGGGGCGCTTGTACATCCGCGTCGCCGTGATCTCGCTGTGCACCTGCGCCGCATCCCCTTCCGCGGCCGGAGCCTGCTGCGGCAGACCGGGGCGAAGGTGTTCCTCGACGCTGATGTACTTCAGGCCCGCCCTGAGGTCGGCGTCGTTGCGCAGGCGGATGACCAGCGGGAACTCCGCGAGTGCCGTCGTGTCGAACAGACCGGTGGTGTAGAGCAGCTGCACGCCCAGGGCGTCCGAGACGGCTCGCTGGAGTTCCAGCAGATAGGTCGCGTTGGCACGTCCGATGGGGTTGTCGAGGAACAGCGTGCCGGCATGGCGGTGCTTGTCGCGACCTCGGTCGTTGCTCCTGAGCGCGGCCATCGTGCAGTACAGGGCGATGGCCGCGGTGAGCAGCTGGCCGCCGGAGAAGACGTCGCCCATCTGGCCGACGGGGACGCGCTCGGCGCGCAGCACGGCGTCCGGCTTGAGGATCTCGACGGCGACGCCCTTGGGCTGAAGCGCCGCGCCGACTCCGCGCAGCAGCAGCGACATGCCGTCGCGCCGCAGGTCCGAGTTCTTCTTGACGGCCGCCCGGGTCGCGTCGTCGATGACCTCGCCGAGCCGTTCGACGAGGGTGGCCTGGTCGGGCTCCTCGAAGCGGATGCGCAGGAACTCCTGGCCGGACCATTCGCCCAGTCCCTCGGGCAGGCGGGAGAGCCGCTGGGCCGAACGCAGGGTGGCGAGCGCGGACTCCACGAGTCCCCGCAGCCGGTCCACGATCGAGTCCCTGTTGCGCTCCAGCTGCTCCAACTCGTCCGTCAGGACGCGCAATCGGGGCGCGAAGGCGTCCGCCCACCTCTTGGCGTGCTCCGGCAGCGCGGAGGCGGGCAGCTCACGGATCTGCTGGCGGGCGGGGGTGCGCACCTGCTCGTAGCGGGTGGAGTTGGCATGCCGCACGAGGATGTCACTGGCCTCGCGGACGGCGGACTCGGCGGCCGACAGGTCGGCGGCGCAGCCGCGCAGATTGCGGCGGGCCTCGGCGGCCGTGTGGCGGGCCTCCTCCGGGGTGCCGGGGTAGGGCTCGGACTCCTCCTGCTCCTCGTCCGGAGTGTGTTCGCGCAGCAGGTCGCGCAACATGGCGGCGATCTCGTCGAATCCGCCGGCCGCGTCCTCGGCGGCCCGGTGGGCGGCCAGGAGTTCGGCGTGCGCCTCGCGGGAGCGGTCCAGGGCCTCGGTGCGGGAGGCGAGTTCGGAGGTCGCGGTGCGCAGCAGGGCCTGTGCGTGTTCGGCGTCGCGCGGCTGGAGTTCCTCGGCGAGTTCGGTGTGCGCCGCGCCGTCCTCGGGCGCGTGTCGCTCCGCCTCTCCGCGCAGGCGACCGAGCTGCTCGCTCGCGGTGGACACGCGCGTCTCCAGGAGCTGCACCAGTTCCTCCGCGCGGGCGGCCGCGGCCTGCCGGGACGGTCCGTCGGAACCGTCGGGTGACTGCAGCAGCTGCTCCGCGCGCGTGCGGACCTTGTTGCTCAGCCGGTCCAGTTCGGCGCGGGCCGCGCTCTCGTCGCTCTCCGCGCGGGCCTGCTCCGCCCGCAGGTCCGCGCCGACGCCCACTTTCTCGTACAGCTGGGACGCGGCCCGGTAGGCCTCGCGGAGGGCCGGCAGAGAAGCCCTGGAGGCGTCCGCGTCAGCCGCGGGCACGTCGTCGGGGGCGCCGGCGATCTCGGCGCGCTCGGCGCGCAGCGCCCGTGCGGTGCGGCGGGCGTCGTCGGCGGCGCGCTGGGCGCCGCGCCGGTCCTCGTCGGCGGCGCGGGCGCGCTCCAGGCAGGCCTGGGCGCGGGCCTCCGACTCGGCGGCCTCGTCGGCGAGTTCCCGGACCTTGACCTGCCAGCCGGCGCGCTCGCGCAGCCGGAAGGCGAGCCCGGCGAGCGCGTCCGCGGCGCGCCGGGCCTTCTGCGCGGCCTCCTGGCGCTCGTCACGCACCTGGGCCGCCTCGACGGCCGTCTCGTCGGCCTCCGCGCGCACGGTCCGAGCCTCGGCCAGCTCGGCCTCGGACTCGTCGGCGAACGCGCGGGCCTCCCCGGCGGCCTGCGTCAGCTCGGTGAGCCGCCCGGCCGGACAGCCGGTACGCCAGGACGTGAGCCGCGCCGCCAGTTCCCGGTCCTTGGCGAGCCGCGCCGCGAGCCGGCGGATGTCCTCGTCCCGCTCGGTCGCCCGCGCGCGCAGCGCCTGCCGTTCCTCGTCGGCGGCGTGCTCGTCGTGCATGGCCGGGTTCGGCGGGACGAGGAAGACGTCCCCGCTGTCGGAGTCGGCCGGCGGGGTCGGCGCGAGCAGGGCGGCGGCCGTGCCGACGGCGACGGCCGAGCGCGGCAGCAGCGCGGCCTCGCCGAGCGCCTCGCGCGCGCGTGCGTGCGAGCCGGGGTCGGTGATGATCACGCCGTCGACCAGTTCGGGCCGGGCGGCGAGCACGCGCGCGTGGTCGGCCGGGGCGACGGCCTGCGCGAGGTAGCGCCAGCCGGGCAGCGCGGGGATGCCGTGCTCGCCGAGGAACTCGACGGTGGCCAGCACGTCCGGGCCGGGCGGCAGGAGTCCCCCGTCGCCGAGCGCACCGAGGATGCGCGCGTCGTCGGCGGCGTCGGTGCGCAGATCGAAGAGCTGACGCTCTGCGGAGGAGACGGCGTCGTCGAGGAGTTCGCGCAGTTCGTCGGCGCAGCGGTCCAGGTCCTCGGGGCTCAGCAGGGAGCCGTCGTACGACTCGCCGTCCTGCCGGGGCTGCGGGATCTGGCGGCGCACCCGGCCGCTGGTCAGCCCCAGGAGTTCGGCGAGCCGTTCCTCGCCGGCCAGGGAGTCGGCGAGGCGTCGCTCGGCGTCGTAGGAGCGCTGGGCGGCGGTGGCGGCGTCGGCTGCGCGGGCCGCGGTGAGTTCGGCGCGGGACTCGGCCGAGGCGGCCTCGCGCGCGTGCTCGCCGGCTCTGCGCGCGGCTTCCCGGGCGGTGTCCCAGGCGGCGACGGCCGTCTTCTCGGCGTCGCTGGCGGCGAGCGCGGCGCGGGCGGGGTCGGCGTCGGGCGCGCTGTCGTCGAGCCAGCCCGCGCGTACGGCTTCGGCGGTCTCCTGCTCGACCTCGGAGAGCCGCTGGCGCAGGTGCCCGACCTCGCTGCGGGCGCGCTGGGCGTCGGTGGCGGCGGACGTGGCGTCCCGGTGCGCCGATTCGCCGACCTCCTGGAGGGCGGCCGACCGCTCCTCCTCCTCGTTGGCGAGGCTCTCGGCGCTCTCGGCGGCCGCGTGCAGGGCACGGACGAGGTCGACGGCGGCCCTGGCGCGGGCGGCGAGGGCGGGGGCGGCGTCGCGTTCGGCCTCCTGGATGGCGGCGGACACGCGCGCGACCCGGTCGGCGGCGGTGCGGTGGCGCAGCACGGACTCGGCTGCCTGCCAGGCGGCGTGCAGGGTACGGGCGTCGGCGAGTTCCCGCTTCTGCGCGGCGGCCGACTTCTCTGCTGCCGAGAGGGCCAGCGAGGCATTGCGGTAGGCGAGTTCGGCGGCGATCAGGGCGCTGCGCCCGCGCGCGCCCTCGGAGTGGGTGACGGCGTAGGCGGCGGCCGTGACCCGCTGGGCGAGATCTCCGGCCCGCTGCCTCTCCCGCAGCCCACGGGCGGAGAGCCGACGGGCCAGCGCGCGGGTGCGTCGCTCGGCCCCCGCGTGGACGTCGCGCGCGCGGGCCCGCGCCTCGGCGGCCTCGACGATCCGGCCCAGCAGGTCCGCGGACCCGGCGGTGAAGTCCCGTTCGGCCATGAGCTCCGCGCGGCGGCCGAGTTTGTTGCCGAAGCCGCTGACCAGGTCGGCGAGCCCGTCGGTGTCGCGGGTGTCGGTCACCGCGCGCAGCAGCAGGTCGGTGAAGTCGGAGTCCTTCTTGACGGCGAAGAGGCCGGCGGCCTCGCCCTCGTCGGCGTTCATCTCCCGCTGATAGCGGAAGAGTTCGGGGTCGAGGCCGAGGTCGCCGAGGTGCTCGATCCACCGGTCGTGGATCTCCTCCCAGTGCACCTCGAGGTGCGGATACGCCTTGCCCGCCTCGGTGATGGCGTCCCGGAAGCCCTTCATGGTGCGCCGGCGCCCCCGTGCGCCGGAGGCGCCCTCGACCGGAGGGCGCACGGCGGTGGACTCGGCGACGGGCAGGTTGTCCAGGCTCAGCCCGGGGCCCGGCCGGAAGGAGTACCAGGCCTCGGCGAACTTGCGCGGGTCGTTGGAGACCTGCCGTCCGCGCCACTCGCTGGCCTTGCCGACCACCACGCACTCGCCGGTGAGCACGTGCTGCCACTCCAGCGCCACGTGTCCGCAGTCGTCGGCGAGCAGGAACTTGCGCAGCACTCCGGAGCTGGCCCCGCCGAGGGTGTTGCGGTGGCCCGGCAGCATGACCGAGAAGATCAGCTTCAGCAGGACGGACTTGCCGCCGCCGTTCTCCAGGAAGAGCACGCCGGCGGGCGCGGGACGGCGTGGCGGCCCTACGGGCTCCTCTGCGAAGAACTCCGCCTGGGTGGGCGCGGGGTCGGGCACGACGTCGCCGACGCCCCGCAGGTCAAGCACGGTGTCGGCGTAGCGCGCACCGGCAGGGCCGATGGAGTAGAGGCGGACCCGGGACAGCTCGTACATGGCGGACTCTCGTAAGTCTTCGGCAGATCGGCGTGATCAGGGGGGTGATGTGCGCCGGGGCGCGGGGAGGGGCTAGGACGCGGGGAGGAGCTAGGAGTGGAACGGAAGACCCGCGTCGGCCACCAGCTCCAGGTCGTCGCTCTCCTCGGCGGGCAGCAGCGTCGGCATGCCGTCGGTGACCGGGACGACGCCCAGTTCCAGCAGTTCGGCCATGGCGGCGCTGCCCGCCATGTCGCGCACCTGTAGCTGGTAGCGGGCCGTCGTGCGATAGGTGCCGCCGTTGTCGTCGCCGGTCCGCTGCAGGAAGCCGGAGTCGGTGAGGAAGGCGACGGCCTTGCCGACGATGCCGGTCGTCGAACCGGCGAGTCTGCGGGCGTCCTTGGTGGCGCCGGTGGAGCTGCGTCTGGCCCAGATCCGCCACGCGGCCTCCAGGCCCGGCGCGTCGGTGGCCGGGTCGGTGTTCTCGCCCTGCTCCTGCGCCCGCTGCTCGAGGCGGTGGCAGGCCTGGCGCACGAAGGCGTCGACCCCGTTGACGCTGACCCGGCCGATGTATCCGTCGTCGGCCAGGTCCTCGGGCCGCGGGAAGGACATCGCGGCGACGCAGAGATGGGCGAGACCGTGCAGGAAGCGGTCGCTGCCGTCGGCGGAGGCACGGCGGGCGTAGTCCCCCATGCGCACGGCGAACACCGAGTCCTCCGCGGCGGTCACGGCCATGCCCGCGCGGGGGGACACCTCCAGCACGATCAGCCCCAGCCCGGCGGCGACGGCGTCGGCGAGCCGCGCGAACGCCGGGTCCTCGCGGTGACGCCGCAGCAGATCGGCGTACTCCTGGTCGCGCGCGGGCTGCAGTTTGGGCTGCAGCCCGAAGGCGACGAGCCGCGCCGCGTCGGCGGCGTCGGCAGGGGTGACGGCGGCGGAGGCCGGTACGGCGACGGCCTCCGGTTCACTCCGGTCGACGTGCTCGGTCACGGCCTCGGCTCCTTGCTCTGCTGGCACGCGTACTCGTGCTCATATGCGTGCTTGTGCTCATGTGTGCGCTCGTGCTCGTTAGTGCGCTCGTGCTCGTTCATTCGGTCGCCCATCGGGCTCATGCCGCCTCCGTGCGGTCCGCAGCCATCCCCGCGGAGTCCAGCAGGGCGGTGCCGACGATGAGATCGGCGCCGCCGAACTCCGGATCGTCCAGTTCCGTCCCGTCGTCCACGGCGAACAGCAGCTTCTCCTCGCCCTGCCGATAGGCGGTGCCGACGGCCGGGCTGGCCGCGTGCACCGCCAGCAGGGCCACCAGATACGGCAGGTCGGGGTCGGTGCGGCGGGCCTGGGCCAGCAGCCCGGACAGGCGCCTCGGCGCGTCCGCGGGCAGATCGAGCAGTTCCGTCGCCGCGGCCAGCTGCTCCTCGCTGAACCGGCTGTCGTCGGGCGTGGCGATGAGGTCGGGTTCCGGCATCTCCGCTCCCAGGTGCTCGCGCTCCACGGGCGGGGTCAGCAGGAGGTCGACGAGGTCGCCCATCCGCACGGACACCGGGGTGCGCAGCCCGGTGCCGTGTGCGAAGAACGCGTCGGTGACCCGGACCGCCTGCTCCACCGGCAACGGCAGCAGGGGGGCGACGAGGTGTCCGTAGAGGTCCGTCCCGGACGACGTCATGGGGGTGGCGAAGGCCTGGCGGTCCTGCTCGGCGCGGAACAGCGGGCCGGCCTCCAGCAGCCGGGACTGCAGCTGTGTGTGCCGGCGGATGCAGTCCTTGACGATGTCGACGAGCTCGGCGGCCCGGCGCTTGTTCTCCGCGTCCTCGATCTCGTCGCGTGCCTTGCGGATGTTGGTGAGGATCGCGTTCTCGTGGCGGTAGCGGTCGGCGACGTGGTCCAGGGCCTCGGCGATCATGTCGGGCACCGCGTTCAGCCAGTCCACCGCGCGGACGTTGCGACGGGTGGCCTCCAGGGCGCGGCGGAGCGTCTCGGAGTACTGCACCGTGCGGTAGCGGGCCTGTTCGGCGGCGAGCTGGGCGTCGGCGAGGCGACCGCGGCGGATCAGCACCTCCAGCTTGACCTCGGCCGCGATCTGGGCGCTGGTGACGTCCGTGTCGAGGGCGCCGACGAGCACGTTGACCGCTTCGTCGGTGGTGCGCAGGTAGACCGCTCCGCCGTAGCCGGGGACCTCCTCGATCAGCTTGAAGTCGTAGTCACGGCGCACATACGTGCCGTCCGGCGCGAACATGCCGTAGGCGGCGCGGAAACCGCGGTCCACGCTGCCGACGTTGATCAGGTTCTCCAGGACCCAGCGGGCCACCCGTTCGTGCTCGGCGACGGGCCGTCGCGGGGCCTGTGCGGCGATGCGGGGCAGCAGACGAGCCACTATCTGGTCGTGGTCGGCGCCGGTGTCGAAGTCCATGTTGAGCGTGACGAGGTCGATGGCGGCCAGGGCGATCTCCGCCATGCCGTAGACCGAGTACTCACCGGCCAGGTTGGCCTTGCGCGCGTCGAGGTCGTGGATCGGCGCCGTGCAGGCGAGCGCGCGCAGCCGCCGCGCCAGCCCCTCGTCGGCGGCCGGTCCCTGAGCGGGACGCGGCCCCGCGCTGAGCTGGGGCGGAACACGGTCCGTCGAAGCAGGCGAAGTCACGGTGCACAGACTAGGTCCTCGGTCTGACATCGACCCAAACGACGCGGATCGCCTCCGGCGGTCGAGCGGGCGGCCACCGGCCGTGACGCGTCTGCGGGCCCTGCGGCTTGCGGCTTTCGCGCCCGGCGTCCCTGGCAGCCCCGTCCCTGGCCCACGCCCCCGCCCCGCGTGCCCGGCCGCGGCCCTCTACGGGCCGCGGTCCTCTACGGGCCGCGGTCCCCTACAGGCCGCGCTCCCCTACGGGGTGCGGTCCTCCCCCACCCTTCGCCGGTACACCTCGACCACCTTTGCCGATGAGTCGTCGAGGTAGACCGTCAGCAGGTGCTCGGCCTCTGCCCTGTCCCCGGCTTCGAGGGCCTGGAGGATCTGGCGGTTGCGCTGGAGGTAGGGCTCGTGCAGCCGGCGCGGTTCGTCGACGAGGTGAAAGGCCAGGCGCAGCTCGGCGAAGACGCTGCGCATGAGCTCGTCGGTGCGCGCGCTCCTGGCCAGAGCCACCAGTTCCCGGTGGAAGTGGAAGTTGGCGGTCCCCAGTTCTTTCCAGTCGTTCTCCACGGCCGCCAGCTGTCCTTCGGCGACGCTCGCCCGGAGGTTCTCCAGCGCGTACGGCGGCTCCCCGAGCCCTCGCACGACGGCGCACTCCACGAGGGTGCGCGTGCGGTAGATGTCCTCGACGTCCTCCACGGTCAGGACCCGGACGAACACACCCCGGTTCAACTCGTGGACGAGCAGGCGCTCATGGGTGAGCAGCCGGAACGCCTCGCGCAAGGTGTTGCGCGAGACGCCGAGCGCTCCGCCGATGCTGTCCTCCGAGAGCCGGGTGCCGGGCGGGAAGTAGCCCTCGGCGATGCGGCTCCTGAGGATGTCCGCCACCCGTTCGGCCGTGCTCGTACGGCCCAGGAGGGCGCGGTCGTCGGCCAGTCCCGCCAGCTGCTCTGCCATGCCCGGAATTCAATCGCAGACCTGAGAACGAGACAACGGGGGTATTGAAGAATCGTTCAACGATCCTCTACCTTCGATTCCACGGCCCCGCCCCGTCCCCACCGCGGCGACCCGCCTCCTGCACGGCACGGCTCAGTCCCAGCACCCTCCGTCCTCCTTCAGCGAGGTGCCCATGAGCACTCCCCCTCCACCGCAGGCCCCGTCCGCCGAGAACCGACGCACGACGACCGCGCACACCCCCGACGACGGGGCGGCGGCCTGGCTGCGCGCACTCGGGCCGCGCGGCCGCCGCGCCTTCGCCGGCGCGTTCGGCGGCTACGCCCTCGACTCCTACGACTACTTCACGCTGCCCCTGAGCATGGTCGCGCTGGCCTCGTACTTCGGCCTGGACAGCGGCCAGACCGGCCTGTTCACCACCGTCACCCTGGTCGCCTCGGCGATCGGCGGCGCCGTGGCGGGCGTTCTGGCCGACCGGATCGGCCGGGTCCGGGCCCTGATGATCACGGTGATCACCTACGCGGTGTTCACCGTCGCCTGCGGCTTCGCGCCCACCTACGAGACGCTGCTGGTCCTGCGGTCCCTCCAGGGGCTCGGCTTCGGCGGCGAGTGGGCGGTCGGCGCGATCCTGGTCGCCGAGTACGCGAGCCCGAGGCACCGGGGCCGCACCCTCGGAGCGATCCAGAGCTCGTGGGCCGTCGGCTGGGGCCTCGCCGCCGTCGCCTACACACTGGTGTTCTCGTTCTTCGGCGACGACACGGCCTGGCGGATCATGTTCTGGACGGGCGCGCTGCCCGCCCTGCTGGTGGTGTGGATGCGGCGCCGGGTGCAGGACGCGCCGCAGGCCACGGCGGCACGGGAGCAGAGCACCGAGAAAGGCTCGTTCCCTGCGATCTTCAAGGGCCCGCTGCTGCGGACGACGCTCTTCGCGGGCCTGCTCTCCACCGGCGTGCAGGGCGGCTACTACACCCTCGCCACCTGGGTGCCGACGTATCTGAAGTCGGAGCGCGGACTGTCGGTGGTCGGCACCGGCGGCTATCTGACCTTCCTGATCTCCGGCGCCTTCCTCGGATACCTCACCGGGGGCTACCTCACCGACCGGCTGGGCCGGCGCCGCAACATCTGGCTGTTCGCCCTGCTCTCGGCGGTGTGCATCCTGGCGTACGCCAACATCCCGAGCGGCGCGGACACCCTGCTGCTCGTCCTCGGCTTCCCGCTCGGGTTCTGCATGTCGGCCATCTTCAGCGGCTTCGGGTCCTATCTGAGCGAGTTGTATCCGACGGCCCTGCGCGGCACGGGACAGGGCTTCACGTACAACACCGGCCGCGCCGTGGGCGCGGTCTTCCCCACCACGGTCGGCTTCCTGGCCGACAGCTGGGGGGTCGGCGGCGCACTGACCTTCGGCGCGATCGGCTACGCGATCGCCGCCCTGGCGCTGTTGGGCCTCCCCGAGACGCGCGGCAAGGAGCTCGAGTGAACCGCCCCTTTCTCACGCAGGACCGTCGTCCGCCTCTGGGCGAGGACCGTCCCGTCGCACTGGCCGAGCGGCACGCGCACGCGTGGAGCCCCGAAACCGCCCGCGCCCGCTTCCGGGCCGGTCTGGCGGGCCCCACGGCCGGCGTCGCGGCGGGCCACACACAGGTCAACCTGATCTCGGTGCCCGCGGACTGGGCGTACGACATGCTGCTGTTCTGTCAGCGCAACCCGAAGCCCTGTCCCGTCCTCGACGTCACGGACGCCGGCTCCTGGACGACCGTCCTGGCCGAGGGGGCCGATCTGCGCACCGATCTGCCCCGCTACCGCGTGTGGGCGGACGGGGAACTGGTGGACGAGCCCACGGACGTGCGCGCGTACTGGCGCGAGGACCTGGTGTCGTTCCTGATCGGCTGCAGCTTCACCTTCGAGTGGGCGCTGTCCGGGGCGGGCGTCCCCATCCGCCACCTAGAACAGGGGCGCAACGTCCCGATGTACATGACCGACCGTCAGTGCCGCCCGGCGGGGCGGCTGCACGGGCCGATGGTGGTGTCGATGCGACCGGTGCCGCCGCGGCATCTGGCGGCCGCCATCCGGGAGAGCAGCCTGCTCCCGGCGGTGCACGGAAGCCCCGTACACTGCGGCGATCCGTCGGGGCTGGGCATCGACGATCTCGGGCGGCCCGACTTCGGCGACCCGGTGGACGCCGAGCCCGACGACATCCCGGTGTTCTGGGCCTGCGGGGTGACCCCGCAGGCCGCGGTGATGGCTTCGCGCCCGCCGTTCGCCCTCACCCACGCCCCGGGGCAGATGTTCCTCACCGACGCCCGCGACGAGCAGTACCGCGTGGCCTGAGAAGGAGTACGAAGGAACTATGACCGCCACGCCCGCCACGCCCGCCACGCCCCCCGCACCCGCGACGACGGCGATCGACCTGAACGCCGACCTCGGCGAGGGCTTCGGCCGCTGGCGGCTGACGGACGACGAGCATCTGCTGTCCGTCGTCACCAGCGCCAACGTCGCCTGCGGCTTTCACGCGGGGGACGCGGCCACCATGCGGCGGGTGTGCGCGCTGGCGGCCGAGCGCGGCGTGACGATCGGCGCGCAGGTCTCCTACCGGGACCTGGCGGGCTTCGGCCGGCGCGCCATGGACGTGCCGGCCGCCGAACTGGCCGCCGAGGTGGCGTACCAGATCGGCGCGCTGGAGGTGTTCGCCCGTGCGGCGGGCGCGCGCGTCGCGTACGTGAAGCCGCACGGCGCGCTCTACAACCGGGTCGTGCACGACGAGGAGCAGGCCGGGGCGGTGATCGAGGGCGTGCTCCTCGCGGACACCGCGCCGACCGTGCTCGGGCTGCCGGGCTCACGTCTGCTGGAACTGGCTCGGGGGGCGGGGCTCGCGGCGGTCCCCGAGGCCTTCGCGGACCGCTCGTACACCGACGAGGGCACGCTCGTACCGCGTGGGCGGGCCGGGGCCGAGATCACCGAGCCGGAGATCGTCGTGGCACGCTCGGTGCGCCTGGCCCGCACCGGGCAGGTCATCTCCCACGCGGGGGCGTCTATCGAGGTGCGCGCGCGTTCGCTGTGCCTGCACGGCGACACGCCCGGCGCGGTGGAACTGGCCATCCGGGTCCGGCGCGGCCTGGAGGAGTCGGGGGTACGAGTGGAGGCCTTCGCGTGAGGGTGCGCGTCCTGCGCGTCGGAGACGACGCCCTGCTCGTCGAGCTGGCATCGGGCGAGGAGGCCGAGGCGCTGCACGCGGAGCTGCTGCGGCGCCGCGCGGCGGGCCTGCTCGGCGTCCGCGAGATCGTCCCGGCGGCCTGCACCGTGCTGCTGGACGGTCTGGCCGATCCCGGCAGAGTGGCCTCCGAGCTGGCCGCCTCCGACATACCGCCGGCTCCCCCGCGCGAGCAGGCGGTCGTGGAGATCGCGGTCCGTTACGACGGTCCGGACCTGGCCGAGGTCGCCGCGCACTGGGGCGTCCCGGAGGGGGAGGTGGCCCGCATCCACGCGGCCACCGAGTTCCGGGTCGCGTTCTGCGGCTTCGCGCCCGGCTTCGGCTACCTCACCGGCCTGCCCTCGCGCTACGACGTCCCGCGCCGGGCCGTCCCGCGCACCACCGTGCCGGCCGGTTCCGTGGCGCTGGCCGGGCCTTACACCGGTGTGTACCCGCGCACCTCGCCGGGCGGCTGGCAGCTGATCGGCAGCACGGAGGCGGTGCTGTGGGACCACGCGCGCGTGCCGGCCGCCCTGCTGTCGCCGGGCACACGCGTGCGCTTCGTGCCGGTGGGACCGACGGAGTCGGCGGGGACTGCGGGGACGGGGGGACCCTCATGAGCGACCGCGCGCTCGTCGTCGTCCGCGCCGGGGCGCTCACCACGGTGCAGGACCGGGGCCGCCCCGGACACGCGCATCTCGGGGTGCCCCGCTCCGGTGCGCTCGACGGGCCCGCGGCGGCCCTCGTCAACCGGCTGGTGGGCAACTCCGCCGACGCGGCCGTCCTGGAGACCACGCTCGACGGGTGCGCCCTCAGGCCGCGCTCGGACGTGACCGTCGCGGTGGGGGGCGCGCCGTGCCGCGTCTCCGTGGACGGCCGGCCGGTCGCCTGGGGCGCGCCGGTACGGGTGCCCGCCGGGGCCGTGCTGGACGTCGGCCCCGCCCTGAGCGGGGTGCGCGGATACGTCGCCGCGGCCGGGGGCGTCGCCGTGGAGCCGGTCCTCGGCAGCCGCTCCACCGACCTGCTGTCCGGCCTCGGCCCCGCGCCCCTCACGAACGGCACGGTCCTGCACCTGGGACGCGAACTCGCCCCGTACGCGCGCGTGGACGTCGGTCCCCAGCCGGCGCCCCCGGGCGAGCTCGTCCTGCGGGTGACGCACGGCCCGCGCGCGGACTGGTTCACCCCCGAGGCGGTGCGCACCTTCACGTCACGGACGTTCCACGTCTCCTCGGCGAGCAACCGCATCGGACTGCGCACCGAGGGACCCGCTCTGGAGCGCGCCGTGGACGGCGAGCTCGCGAGCGAGGGCATGGTGCTGGGCGCCGTGCAGGTACCGCCGGCCGGCCGGCCGGTGGTCTTCCTCGCCGACCATCCGACGACGGGCGGTTACCCGGTGATCGCGGTCGTGCGCGCGGCCGACCTCCCGGCCGCCGCCCAGGCGCGACCGGGGACGCCGGTCCGCTTCGTCGCCGTACGCAGGCGGTGACGCCGGATCGTCCTTGCCGACGAGGCCGGAAGAGACCGTCGACACCCCGTGGGGCCGTTCACGCCCGGTGGGGCCGTTCACGCCCGGCGGGGGCCCGTCCGCGCCCGGTGAGGCCGTCCGCGTCCCTGCGTGTCCCGGCGCGTCCGGCCGCCCCTAGGCGGCGTCCGGTCGTCGTTCCGGCGGGGACAGTGCGGCAAGGGCGGCCGACACGGCTGCGGACGTCCGCAGGTCGAGCCGGGCGCTCGTGCCCCGCGCGCGGTGACGCATCTCGTCGGCCGCCAGAGTGAGGAGTTGAGGGAGCAGGTCGGTGCACCTGCGCGCCACCCAGCCTGTGCCCGCGGTCGCCAGCCACCACAGACTCGCCGACGTCGTGGGCGCCGGGAACTCGGGCTCGGGCGACGGCGCCGGCCCGGTGGCGAGCCCGGTCTCGGCCAGCAACGCGTGGAAGCGCAGAGCCAGTTGACGGTGTCCGCGTTCGCCGGGGTGGAGCCGGTCCGCGCTCCACATCGCCCGGTCCGCCGTCCACGCGCCCTCCGCAGCGTGCAGATGGACGGCGTCGTACCGCTCGGAGAGCGCGTGGACGACGGCGTTGACCGCGCGCTGCCGTCGGGCCAGCGGCCGGGCGAGGGCGCCCGGCAGTCCGAGCGTGGCGCCGGGGTCGGGCAGACACGCGGTGAGCAGGACCGCACCCCGCTCGGCGAAAGCACCGTAGACCGTGTCCAGGCGGGCGGCCACGGCTTGGATGTCGAAGGTGCAGCGCAGGGTGTCGTTGACGCCCACGACGACGGAGACGACCTCGGGCCGCAGCGCCAGGGCCGCCGGGAGCTGGCGTTCCAGCACGTCCCGTGTCTGCGCCCCGCTGACCGCGAGATTGGTGAACTCGACGCCGGTCACGGGCTTTCCGGTCCCCGCGGCCCTCTCGGCCCCCGCAGCCTCCTCGATCTCACCGGTCTCACCGGTCTCGCCGGTCTCGCCGGTCTCGCCGGTCTCGCCGGTCAGGCCGTCGGCCAGCAGCGCCGCCCATCCGCGCCACCCCTGGCCCACGGGGTCGCCCACCCCCTCGGTGAGCGAGTCCCCGAGGGCCACGAAGCGCAGGCGTCTCATCCGAGGGCTCCGGGCGTGAGGGGGCCCAGGGCAGCGCTGGCCGAGGGCGTGGGCAAGGGCGTGGGCAGCGGTAGCGGCGGAGCCGACGCCTGCGGCCGGGACGAGGCAGCCGCGCCGTGGACGTCGCCGCGGGTCGGCGCCGTCGCGTCGTGCGCCGCGAGGAACGCGTCGACCGCCGTCGTCCAGCCGAAGCATTCCGCACGCGCGCGTGCCGCCTCACGGCGTCCCGCGACGGGACGGTCCAGGAGCTCCTCCACCGCGTCCGCGAACGCCTCCCCCCGGTCCGCCGCGGTGGCTCCCGCGGTCCCGATCACCTCGGGGAGCGCCGACGACGCGCTCGCGACCACCGGGGTGCCGCAGGCCATCGCCTCCAGGGCGGCGAGCCCGAAGGTCTCCGCCGGCCCCGGCGCCAGACACACGTCGGCGACGGCCTGGAGCGCGCCCAGCGCACCCCGGTCGGCGACGTGCCCCAGGAACGTCACGGGCAGCCGGCGTTCCCGCGCCCTCTGCTCCAGCCGGGGCCGCAGCGGACCGTCCCCGGCGACGACGAGCACCGCCCGCGCACCGCGTCGCCGCAGCGCCTCCAGGGCGTCCAACGCCGTGCCGGGCCGCTTCTCCACGGAGAGGCGGGTGCACATCACCAGCAGCGTCTCGTCCCCGCGCGCGTGGACGGCCCGCAGCCCGGCGTCCCGCAGAGCGGGATGCCGTTCGGCGAGGTCGACGCCCAACGGGGCCCGCACCACGTTGCGGACGCCGATCCGCACGAACTCCCGCTCGGCGAACTCGGTCGTGCACACCACGCGCGCGTAGGTGTGCGCCGTGCGCAGGTTGAGCGCGTCGGCGGCGCGCCGGGCCGCCCCCTCCGGCACGCCCCAGGTACGCAGGACGCCGTCGGCGGTCTCGTGCGAGACCATCACGGCGGGCACCCGGGCCCGCCGCGCCCACTTGCCGGTCCAGCGCAGCGTCGTGCGGTCGCAGACCTCCAGGCGGTCGGGGGCGAGGCCTTCCAGCAGGCGGGCGACACGCCGCTTGTCGACGAGGACGCGGTAGCCGCCGGTGCCGGGCAGCAGGGGTCCGGGCAGGGTGATCACCCTGCCCTGCTCGGTCTCCCGGTCGGTCGTCCGCTCGCCGGGAACGATCAGGACCGGCCGGTGGCCGGCCTCGCGATAGCCCTTGCCCAGCTCGCGCAGCGCGGTGCGCAGCCCGCCCGAGGCCGGGGCCACGAAGTTGGCGAGGCGGACGATCCGCAACGACCCGCCGTTCACACCGCCGTTCACACCGCCACCAGGCGCCTTCATGCCGCCACCGGACGCGTTCATGCCGCCACCACCAGACGGCGTGCCGCGAGCACGTCCTGGTAGTGGTCGATGAGCCGGTCTCCGACGGCGGTCCAGGTGCGTCCCTCGACCGTGTCCCGCCCGGCGGCGCCGTAGGCGGCCCTCTGTGCGGGGTCGCGGGTCAGCGAGGCGACCGCGTCCCGTACCGCCGTGGCGTCGCGCGGCGGGACGAGCAGACCGGTGCGTCCGTGGGCGACCAGGTCCAGCGGGCCGCCCGCGGCCGGCGCGACCACGGGCACACCGCTGGCCATGGCCTCCTGCACGGTCTGGCAGAACGTCTCGAACGGGCCCGTGTGCACGAACACGTCGAGCGAGGCGAAGATCCGGGCGAGGTCGTCGCCGGTGCGTCTGCCCAGGAAGACCGCGCCCGGCAGGGCCTCCTCCAGACCCGGCCTGCTGGGCCCGTCGCCCACCACCACGAGCCGGACGCCCGGCAGTGCGCAGGCGCCGGCCAGGAGCTCGACCTGCTTCTCGGGGGCGAGCCGCCCGACGTAGCCGACGATCAGCTCGCCGTGCGGGGCGAGTTCGCGGCGCAGTGCCTCGTCGCGGCGGTCGGGGCGGAACCGCACGGTGTCCACCCCCCGCGGCCACAGCTTCACCCGGGGCACGCCGTGGGTGTCCAGGTCGTGCAGGGCCGCGCTGGAGGGGGCGAGGGTGAGGTCGGCTGCGGCGTGGACGGACCGTATCCGGCGCCAGGCGGCGGCCTCGCCGGCGCCCATGTAGGTGCGGGCGTATCCGCCCAGGTCGGTCTGGTAGACGGCGACGGCGGGGATGCCGAGCCGGGAGGCGGCCGACATGCCCCGGACGCCGAGGACGAACGGGCTGGCCAGGTGGACCAGATCGGCACGGTGCTCCGCGATGGCCGCGGCGACGCGTCGGCTGGGGAGGGCGACGCGGACCTGGGGGTAGCCGGGGAGCGGGAGGGAGGGGACACGCACGACGGGGCAGGGCGCTTCGGCGTCCGGCCCGGCCCCCGCGGCGGTGGCGGGGGCGACGACGAGGGGGGCGTGACCGCGTTCGACGAGGTGTCGGGCGGTCTGGAAGGCGCAGTGGGCCACGCCGTTCACGTCGGGGGGAAAGGACTCGGTCACGATGACGACACGCATACCCGTGTTGTCGCCGTCCTGGACGTGGCCGCGTCAAAGTGGATCTGTCCGCACGACTAACGTCCCATGAGCGTTGCGCTGCGCGGCCGGCGCCCTCTGCGCGCGCACCGCGCGCAGGTCGGACGGTGTCCATGACCGTCGGCCCCGCCGGTCATGCGCCGTTCACCCGTCGGGCGGGCCGCCGCCGGGATCTCCTCGGGCGGCGGCCCGCTCCCGGGGTCACATCGCGGATGCCGCGTCGGGTCCGATCCGGCTCCGTACGGCCGTCTGGACCTCGGCCTCCTCGGCCGGGTCGGCGGCGAGCCGGCGCAACCGCTCCACGACCCGCGCGTCACCGGTCTCGGCGTGCCGGGCGGCGATCTCGCGGGTGCCCTCCTCGCAGTCCCAGAGGCACTCGACGGCGAAGCCGGCGGCGTAGGAGGGGTCGGTGGCGGCGAGTGCGCGGGCGCAGCGCCCGCGCAGGTGGGACGAGGCCGTCTCGCGGTAGATGTGGCGCAGCACGGGCGCCGCGCAGACGATGCCGAGCCGTCCGGCGCCGTCGACGAGGGTCCACAGGCTGGGCGCGTCGCAGCCCTCCCCCCGCACGGCCTCGCGCAGGGCGCCGAGGACCAGTTCCGTGTCCCTCGCGCCGCCCCGGCAGGCGAGCATGCGGCCGGCCGCGGCGCCGAGGGCGTCGGGCCGGTGGACCCAGCCGCGGGCCCGGTCGACGGCGGCGACGCTGCGCATGCGTTCGAAGGCGTCGACGGCGGCCTCGACGACGGTCGCCGAGCCTGCGGCGACGGCCTGTTCGACGAGGACGAGGGCGTCCGGGTCGTTGCAGTCGGCGAGGTAGCGCAGGGCGGTGCACCGGGCGCCGTCGGCCCCGTCCTTGGCCGCCTGCACGATCTCGGGGCGGTCCTCCGGCCCTGCCACGGCGGAGAGGCAGCGGGCGGCGGGGACGTGGAGCGCGGCTCCGCGCTCGACGCCCTGTTGCGCCCATTCGAACACGGCCTGCACGCTCCAGCCGGGCCGTGGGCCGCTGGGACTCATCTGGCGTTGCCAGCGGTCGAAACAGCCGGCCTCGTGAGCGGCGCGCACGCGGGCGGAGACGTACTCGCGGGGATCCTCGGCCCACAGCCGCCAGGGCCGTGGCTCGAAGGCGTCCCGCACGACGGCGGCCAGTTCGGCCTCGCCCTCGGCATCCGTGGAGAACCGGGCGAGCACCGGTGCGGCGAGGGCGCGCAGACCGGCGTCGTCGTCCCGCAGGGCGAGCTCGTCCAGGGCCCAGGCCCAGTTGGCTCCCGTGGCGGCGTATCTGCGCAGCAGTTCGAGGGCGTCCTGCCTGCCGTAGGAGGCGAGGTGGCCGAGGACCGCCAGGGCGAGCCCCGTACGTGACTCCTCGGTGTCGAAGACGTCCTCGACGTCGAAGAGATGGGCCTCGATCTCGTCCAGCTCGCCGTTGAGGTCGAGGTAGAGACGGGCGTAGTAAAGGGAGCGGTTCTCCACCTGCCAGTCGTGGCGGGGATCCCGCTGCACACAGTGGTTCAGCGCCGCGAGCGCGTCGGCGCGCGGTGCCGTGAGCGCGTGCAGCGTGCCGTCGCCGCGGCCCCTCTGGAGCAGGCCGAGCAGCGTACCGCTGGGCGCTATGACCGGATCGAACATGGGAAACAGCCTCACATCAAGCGTCGACGCAACCGGGGACGTGCATTACCTGGCCGCGTGCCAACACGTCGGGGCGCCCGCCGTTTCCTGCTTGCTGTAGACCATCTTCCTCTGCCTCTCGTCGGTGGCCCATGCGGACCGCATCACGGCCCGCGCGGTGCGGCAACACCTGCCCAGCCATCGCGTCCGTGAATCACGACGTCATGATGACCCGGCTGTTCTACCTGCCGCGACCGAAATTTCCGGCGGCCTTGTACCGCCTCCCCCGTGGTCGTCGATTTACCTGGTCAGGAACTTCTGTCGACGTGCTCAGGATCCGTCGGCCCCGTGCGCGCCGAACAGGTCCAGCAGCTCCGTCCTGCCGAACATGCGGGCCGTGTCGACGGCCGACGGCGTGCCCTGGGAAGGGTCGGCGCCGGCCTCCGTCAGGGCCTTGACGACGTCCGTCTCACCCTTGAATACGGCTCCGGCGAGCGGGGTCTGGCCGCGGTCGTTGATCCGGTCGGCCTCGGCGCCGCGGGCCAGCAGGGCCCGGACGGCCTCGGCGTGGCCGTGGTACGCGGCGAGCATCACGAGCGAGTCGCCGCGGTCGTTGGTGAGGTTGGCCGGAACGCCCGCGTCGACGTACGCCACGAGCTCCTCGGTCTGTCCCCGGCGAGCCAGATCGAAGATCTTCGTCGCCAGCTCCACGACCTCGGGGTCGGGGGCTTCGGTCATCGGCCGGACCGCCTCTCGCTACAACCGTTCAGGTGAATCGCCAGCGTACTGGCTCGTCGGTCCCCTGGCCGGTGCCGTCCGCGGCAAAGATCACCCAAGTCCCCGTTCGTCGCAATTCTCCTGCTCGGGCAGCCCACCGAACCTGCCGCCGCATGGGGGAAATGAGTCTTATTTCACCCAGTTGCACCTTTTATCGTATGGATACATCCTGTGAGCCTGGAAGTACTCATGGTGACTGTCCCCGCGAACCAGGAGAACCAAATGATCCTGTCCATGTCAGGCGTGGTCCTGCTCGGCATCGTCGTCTTCCTCTTCTTCCGCAAGGACGGGCTGAAGGGGTCGCACGCCATCGTCTCGGCGCTGTTCGGGTTCTACATGGCCAGCACGGCCATCGCCCCGAGCATCAAGGCCGGCGGCGAGAGCCTGGCCAGCCTTCTCGGCGGCATCAAGTTCTGACGCCGCACGTCCTGTCCGTACGCACCTCCAGGAGACAGCAGTGGCCCGGCGCCCCCTCCCCCGCATCCTGAGCACAGGCAGCGCGCAGATCGCCCGGAGTCGGGAGCTGGCCCGGACGGCAGCCGACAGCGCCACCGATGTCCTCCATCCGCTGATCACGATGACCCGCGGACTGCGCCGGCTGGCCTCGGCCGGGCGGCGCAGATGGGCCGAGACCCCCAGGGACAGACGCGGTCCGCTGCTGTTCCTGGCGGCCTCGGTGATCCTGGTCGTGGTGCTCGTGCCGTACGGCCCGCTGCTCGCCGTCGTCACCCTGATGGCGGCGGCGGCCTGGCAGGGCAGGGACCGCACCCCACCGGCTCCCGATGGCCCTGACGAATCGCAGATCCAGCGACTCCAGGTGCTGTACGAGGCCCTCGTCCCGCACTTCTCGACGGCCGAAGACCCGTCTCCCCTCTACGCCCACGGCGGCGACTGGGAGACGGTCTTCCCCACCCTGGAGTTCGACGACTCGGGTCGCGTGGCCCACCTGGTGATCCGCTATCCGGCGTACTTCCCGGACGGCGAGGCGGCGTCACGCGCGCGGATCGAGCAGTTGCTCGCCGCGAAGTCCGGCCGCGGCCGCGAGTACCTCTTCGACTGGGACGAGGAGGGCAACGAGCTCACGGTCAGCGTCCTCTCCCCGCTGCCCACCGACATCGCGGCCCAGCGCTTCGTCACCGCCCCCGGCGAGACGGTCCTGGGCTTCACGGACCCCTGCCGGGTGCAGCGCACCCTCCCGCTCGCCTTCGGCGCGGACCGGCGCGACGTCCCCCCCGTCGTCTGGCGCACCGGCATCCGCTCCACCGAGCCGCACCTGCTGGCGGTCGGCCAGCCCGGCAGCGGCACCTCGACCCTCCTGCGCTCCATCGCCCTCCAGGCCCTGCAACACGGCGACGTGCTGATCGTCGAGGGCGGCGGGACCGGCGAGTACGCGTGCCTGGCGGGCCGGGAGGGCGTGCTGGGCGTCGAGATCGGACTCGACGGCGCGCTGGACGCACTGGAATGGGCGGCCGGCGAGACCGAGCGCCGGCTCATCGCGGCCAACCGAGCCCGCCAGGCGGGAGAGCCGGCGCCGGAGGACACCAAGCGCCCGCTGTGGATCCTTCTGGACCGCCCCACCGCCTTCACCCACCTGGCGCAGTCCGACGGCCACAAGGATCCGCAGTCCTTCCTCCAGGTCCCGCTGCGGCACGGCCGCGCCGCCGCCGTCACGGTGGTCGTGGCCGAGCAGTTCGACGCCCTGGACTCCCTGAGCGACGCGGTGTGCCAGCACACCCGCGCGCGGGTCACCCTCGGGCCGGCGTCGGCGGAGCAGCTGACGGCGGTGCTCGGCGCGCCGCCGCACACCACCCCGGTCGACGACGTCCCGCCGGGACGCGGATACGCCCGGCTGGGCTCGGCGCCGGTCCACCGGCTTCAGGTGCCGGCCACACCGGACCCGTACGACGACGCGACGAGCGACGCGCACCGGCAGGCGGTGCTGGACCTGCTCCCGCCGCGCTCCACACCGGCAGACGCGGCGACGGCAGCCGACACGGAGACTCCCGTCGAGACGGCGGGCCCCGCCGACACGGCACCCCCGATCGGCACGGCGACTGCGCCCGGCACCGGGACTCGGGCCGATGCGGAGATCCCGGACGGCGCAGAGACGCCGGCCGACGTGGAGGCACCGGAGGCACCGGAGGCACCGGCGGCACCGGCGGCACCAATCGAAAGCGCCGCCCCGAAGATCATCGTCACGAAGGCCGCCACCCCGCCGGCCGCGACGCCACAGACCGTGACTCCGCAGACCGTGACTTCGCGGACGACGGTCCCGGAGACGGCCCTCTTGAAGCGGCCGGTCCTGGAGACGGCGGCAGCGGAAGGAGCCGTGGCGGAGGCGGCGGTCGCGGAGTAGACGGACACCGGACCGTCCGGCCCGGTCGGACGCCGCCGCCTCACCGGGCCCACCCGGCCCGACCGGACGCCGACGCAGGCGCCGCCGACCGGACCGGTCAGGCCGGTCGGCATCACCCGCTCCCGCCAGCCGTCGCCCGCCGCTCCCCTTCCTACGCGGTGTACGCCTGTACGGCCGTACAGGCGTACACCCCCTACGCCCCTACGCGACGAACGTGCGTGGGCCCTCGCCGCCCGCCGTGCCCCCGCTCTCCACGATCCGCGCGGCGGCGGCCAGGCGCATGGCCGCCTCGTCCGCCACCGCCCCTCCCACGGTGAACGGCAGCCGCACGTACCCCTCGAAGGCGCCGTCGACCCCGAACCGCGGGCCGGAGGGCACCCGCAGTCCGACTCTTTCCCCGGCCTCGGCGAGCCGGGACCCGGACAGTCCGCCGGCCCGCACCCACAGGGTGAGTCCGCCCTCGGGGACGGAGAACTCCCACTCCGGCAGCTCCCGCCGTACCGCCGCGACCAGGTCGTCCCGGTTGCCGCGCGCCTGGCGGCGGCGCAGCTCCACGGCCTGCTCCCAGCCCCCGGTGCTGAACAGCCAGTTCACCGCCAGCTGCTCGAGCACGGGCGTGCCCAGGTCGGCGTAGGCGCGGGCCGCCACCAGGCTGCGGATGACGTCCGGAGCGGCCCGCACCCACCCGATGCGCATCCCCGCCCAGAAGGCCTTGCTCGCCGAACCGACCGTGATCACGGTCGACCCGCCGGGGTCGAAGCCGCACACGGGCCGTGGCATCCGCACGTCGTCGAGCCACAGTTCGCTCATGGTCTCGTCGGCGACCAGCACCGTCCCGGCCGAGCGGGCCGCCTCCACCAGACGGCGCCGCTGGTCGTCGTCGGCGAGCGCGCCGGTCGGGTTGTGGAAGTCGGCGACGACGTACGCGATGCGTGGAGCGGCGTCGCGCAGGACCTGACGCCAGCGGTCCATGTCCCAGCCGGCCAGACCGTCGGCCATCGCGACGGGCACCAGCCGGGCGCCCGCCTCGCGCATGAGCTGAAGGATGTTGGCGTAGGAGGGCGACTCGACGGCGATGCGCTCGCCGCGTCCGCCGAAGAGGTGGCAGATGGCGTCGATGGCGCCCATGGCGCCGGTCGTGACCATGATCTGCTCGGGCATCGTCGGGATCCCGCGCGCGCTGTAGCGCTCGGCGATCATGGCGCGCAGCGCCGGCAGGCCCGCCGGATAGTCGCCGTGCGTGTGGGCGTACGGGGGCAGCTCCTCCAGTGCGCCCTGCACGGCCCGGGTGAGCCAGGGTTCGGGCGCGGGCAGGGCCGCGCAGCCCAGGTCGATCATGGAACCCAGCGTTTCGGGGGGCAGCGGCTCCAGCCCCCGGGCCGGGACCGGGTTGCCCGCCGGCACGGCCGTCCAGCTGCCCGCGCCGCGCCTCGACTCAAGGAAACCCTCCGCGCGCAGCGCCTCGTAGGCGGCGGCGACGGTGGTACGGCTCACGGAGAGGGAGAGGGCCAGTTCCCGTTCGGCGGGCAGGCGAGCCGCGACGGGGACCCGGCCTTCGAGCACCAGCAGCCGGACGCCGTCGGCGAGCGCGCGGTAGGCGGGCGGACGCCGGGCGCCGGGGCCGGCCGGGCGCTCCTGCTGGGACTTGAGGAGCCGGGCGAGCTGCGCGGCCCCCACCGCAGAGGTCCACTGCGCCATGTTTACCAGTCCACCTTCCCCGAATTGGCCATGGATGACGTGCGCTTCCGAGCCACAGAGTGTCACGAGTCAGGCCACTGCCACCACCAGGGGGACCCCTTGTCCGAGCCGTCACCGCAGGAACCGCCCTCCCGGGAGCCGAACGGCCGTGTCGCGCGCAGGCTGCTCCAGCTCTACGCCGGCCTCGCCCTCTACGGCGCCAGTTCCGCCCTGCTCGTGCAGGCGGGCCTGGGCCTGGAGCCGTGGAACGTGCTGCACCAGGGGCTCGCCGAGCTGACCGGGCTGTCGATCGGCGTCGTGTCGATCGGTGTGGGCGCGGCGGTGCTGCTGCTGTGGATCCCGCTGCGCCAGCGCCCGGGCCTCGGCACGGTCTCCAACGTGTTCGTCGTCGGGCTCGCCCTGGACGGCACCCTCGCGTGCGTCCCGGAGGCGCACACGCCGGCCGCGCAGGCACCGCTGCTGGCGGCCGGGCTCGTCCTCAACGGGGCGGCCACGGGCCTGTACATCGCCGCCGGTTTCGGACCGGGTCCGCGGGACGGGCTGATGACCGGTCTTCACCGGCGCACCGGGCGCTCGGTCCGTCTGATGCGGACGACGGTGGAGGTGGCGGTCGTGGCGACCGGGTTCGCCCTCGGCGGCACCATCGGTGTCGGCACGCTGCTCTACGCGGTGACGATCGGACCGCTCGCCCAGTTCTTCCTGCGGGTGTTCGCCGTTCGGCCGGCATCCGGCGGCAGCGCGGTCGTTGCCACCGGGACACCGCAGGGAGCGATACTGCGTCCGTGACCAGCCTCAGACGCCATCCGTACCTCGACCATCCGGGGCCCATCCCGTTCGCGCACCGCGGTGGGGCCGCGGCCGGTCTGGAGAACACCGTGGCGCAGTTCCGGCGGGCGGTGCAGGCGGGGTACCGCTATGTCGAGACGGATGTGCACGCCACGCGGGACGGCAAGCTGGTGGCCTTCCACGACACGACGCTGGACCGGGTGACCGACGGCGAGGGGCGCATAGCCGACCTGCCGTGGTCGCAGGTGCGCCACGCGCGCGTGGCGGGCAAGGAGCCCGTGCCGCTCTTCGAGGAGCTCCTGGAGACGTTCCCCGAGGTGCGGTGGAACGTCGACCTCAAGGCGGAGCCCGCACTGCACCCGTTGCTCAACCTGATCGCCCGCGCCGACGCGTGGGACCGCGTCTGCGTGGGCTCGTTCTCGGAGGCGCGCGTCGCCCGTGCCCAGCGGCTGGCCGGGCCGCGCCTGGCGACCTCGTACGGCACCCGGGGCGTGCTCGACCTGAGGCTGAGGTCCTGGGGCCTGCCCGTGAGGCCGCGCCGCTCCGCGATCGCCGCACAGGTGCCCGAGGCCCAGTCGGGCATCCAGGTCGTGGACCGCCGCTTCGTCCGCACCGCGCACGCGTGCGGGCTGCAGGTCCATGTGTGGACGATCAACGATCCGGATCGGATGCACCGGCTCCTGGACCTGGGGGTCGATGGCATCATGACCGATCACATCGACGCGTTGCGCAAGGTCATGGAGGACCGGGGCGTCTGGGTCTGACTCCGGGCCCACCGCCCGCACGCGGTTCCGGAACCGGGAAGCGAGGGCGCGGGTGGGCATCGAGACCGTGCGGACGACGGAGTCCGACGAAGCCTCCGGGCGGCGGCGCGAGCAGCGCGGCTGGTACTTCTACGACTGGGCGTGCTCCGTCTACTCGACGAGCGTGCTCACCGTGTTCCTCGGCCCGTACCTGACCTCGGTCGCCAAGAAGGCGGCGGACGCCGACGGGTATGTGCATCCCCTGGGCGTCCCCGTCAGGGCGGGCTCCTTCTTCGCCTACTCGGTGTCCCTGTCGGTGATCGCGGCCGTTGTGGTGATGCCGCTGGTGGGCGCGGCCGCCGACCGCACCGGCCGCAAGAAGCCGCTGCTGGGCGCGGCCGCCTACGTGGGTGCCGCGGCCACCACCGCCATGTTCTTCCTCGGCGGCGACCGCTATCTGCTGGGCGGCGCGCTGCTGATCGTGGCGAACGCGGCCCAGTCGGTGGCGATGATGCTCTACAACTCCTATCTGCCGCAGATCGCGCCGCCCGAGGAACGCGACGCGGTCTCCTCCCGGGGTTGGGCCTTCGGCTATGCGGCGGGTTCGCTGGTCCTCGTCGTGAACCTCGTCCTCTATCTCGCCCACGACTCCTTCGGCGTCTGCGAGTCGACGGCCGTGCGCATCTGCCTGGCCTCGGCCGGCCTGTGGTGGGGCGGCTTCACGCTGATCCCGCTGCTGCGGCTGCGCGACCGGCCGGCCGCCGTTCGGGAGGAGGCCTCGGCTCCGGGGCTGCGGCAGCTCGCCGCGACGGTCCGCGACATGCGCCGCCATCCGCTGACCCTGTCGTTCCTCCTGGCGTATCTCGTCTACAACGACGGCATCCAGACGGTGATCTCACAGGCCTCGGTCTACGGCTCCGAGGAGCTGGGCCTCGGTCAGTCCACGCTGATCGGCGCCGTCCTGCTGGTGCAGCTGCTCGCGGTGGCGGGCGCGCTGGGGATGGGACGGCTGGCCCGGACGTACGGCGCGAAGCGGACGATCCTCGGTTCACTGGCGGCCTGGACGCTCACCCTGGGCGCGGGATACTTCCTGCCGGCCGGGGCTCCGGTGGGCTTCTTCCTGCTGGCGGCCGCCATCGGACTGGTCCTCGGCGGCAGCCAGGCCCTGTCCCGCTCGCTGTTCTCCCATCTCGTCCCGCCCGGCAAGGAGGCCGAGTACTTCTCGGCGTACGAGATGAGCGACCGGGGCATGAGCTGGCTCGGCCCGCTGCTGTTCGGGATCACCTACCAGCTCACCGGCAGCTACCGTGACGCGATCGTCTCGCTGGTGGCCTTCTTCGTGATCGGGTTCCTGCTGCTCGCGCGGGTACCCGTACGGCGGGCGATCGGCGACGCGGGGAACCCCGTGCCCGAGCGGATTTAGCGCTCAAGGCGAAAGGGCGGTAGTGTACGCGTTTGGCCTGCCAGGCGTACCGTTACTGCGCGTCAAAGATGCCGAAACGCTGGGTGACATCTCCTTTCAGATGTGACAAACCGGGCGCCGGTGGGTACTGCACTGGTTGACAAGGCTGCGGCTACGACGGCGACGCACGACCCGGAACGAACTCGGATCGGGAATCTTTACCGCCGCCCGGACGTTGACCGGATGACGACGACAGCGACACACCTGTCCTGTGGGCGACAAGCCCGGGAGGCACGATTCATGAGTGAGCGAGCTCTTCGCGGCACGCGCCTCGTGGTGACCAGCTACGAGACGGACCGCGGTATCGACCTGGCCCCGCGCCAGGCCGTGGAGTACGCATGCGAGAAGGGGCACCGGTTTGAAATGCCCTTCTCGGTCGAGGCGGAGATTCCGCCGGAGTGGGAGTGCAAGGTCTGCGGAGCCCCTGCACTTCTGGTCGACGGCGACGGCCCTGAGGAAAAGAAGGCCAAGCCCGCGCGTACGCACTGGGACATGCTGATGGAGCGGCGGACCCGCGAGGAACTGGAAGAGGTCCTCGAGGAGCGCCTGGCCGTTCTGCGGTCCGGGGCTATGAACCTTGCGGTACATCCCCGCGACAGCCGTAAAAGCGCGTAGCTCCTAGGGGCTGCGACAGGCTGCACAGCGCACGACAACGACCGCGGGCGCCGTACGTGTTTCACGTACGGCGCCCGCGGTCTTCGTGCTGCCCGCTCCACTGTCCCCGGGAGGGACCGGCCCGGCCACTGCGGCTACTCAGGAGACGGCTCCCTCGGAGACGGCTCCCTCGGACGCGGCCCGGCCGGCGGGCCGCCTACCGGTCGCTCGGAGCCGGAACCTCGGACCCGTAAGCCCAGAATCCCGGGCCGGCTGCCCAGAGGCCCCGGGCCCGGAACCCAGAACCCGGCCCGGCTGCCCGGAGCGCGGAGGCCTCGGAGCTCAGGGCCGCCGGATTCACTCCTGACGCCGCGAGGTCACTGCTCGTCCCTGAGGACCTCGCCCTGCACCACCTTGCCGTCCGGGCGGTGGATGCGGGCCTGCTGGAAGGCGTCACCCAGGGAGCCGGGGGTGCCCGCGGCCTCCCGCAGCTTGCGCTCCCCATAGCCGCCGACCGCCTTCTGGACGGGCGGGAGCAGCAGGAGCAGGCCGATCGCGTCGGAGGCCAGGCCCGGGATCATCAGGAGAAGGCCGCCGAGCATCATGAGACCGTTGCCGCCGCCCTTGCCGGGGGCCGTGCCGCGCTGAATCGCCTCGTTCAGGTTCTGGAAGGCCCGCCGGCCGGCCCGCTTGATCACGACGGCGCCGAGCACGAACCCGGCGGCGAGGAGCAGGAGGACCACCGGCCCGCTCGTCGCGCCCGCGACGACGGTCAGCAGCCAGATCTCCAGCACCAGCCACGCGGCGAGGCCCAGCGGCAGGAACGTCCGCAGGCGGGAGCGACGGGGCTGGGTGCGGCGGGGCCGGGCGTCGGTCGGGTATGCGCGGATCGGAGAGCCAGTCGTCATGCCTCCAGTGTGCCCGGACCCGGCTCAGAGCGGCATAAGGGGACCCTCAGCCGTCGCTGGGGGAGCTGCCCTCGCCGTGGGACGTGCCCTCGCCCCGGGAGGCGCCGTCCGCCTCCGACCCGGCGGCGTCGCTGCCGGACTTCGCGGCGTCGCTGCCGGACTTCGCGGCGGCGCTGTGGGCCGGGACGGGCGCCTGCGGACGCTCCGGCCGGTCGGCTCCGCGGCCGGTGATCTTGCCGACCCGCTCCCCCACGCCCCACGCCGTGACCCGCCACAGCGCCTCGACGAGGATGTCCCGGCTCATCTTGGAGTCGCCGAGTTCACGCTCGACGAAGGTGATGGGCACTTCCACCACATGGAACCCTGCCCTGACCGCGCGGCGGGCGAGGTCGACCTGGAAGCAGTACCCCTGGGAGGCCACCTCGTCGAGGCCGAGGCCCTCCAGGGTCTCGCGGCGGAAGGCGCGGTAGCCGCCGGTGATGTCGCGCAGCGGCAGGTCGAGGGCGAGGCGGGAGTAGAGGCTGCCGCCGCGGGAGATGACCTCGCGGGATCTGGGCCAGTTCACGACCCGGCCGCCCGGCACCCAGCGGGAGCCCAGGACCAGGTCGGCGCCCTTGAGCGCGGTGAGCAGGCGGGGCAGCTCCTCGGGCTGGTGGGAGCCGTCGGCGTCCATCTCGATCAGGACGCCGTAGCCGTTGTCCAGGCCCCAGTGGAAGCCCGCGAGATAGGCCGCGCCGAGACCTTCCTTGCCCTTGCGGTGGAGCACCTGGACCTGGTCGTCCCCGGCGGCCAGTTCGTCGGCGAGCTTGCCGGTGCCGTCGGGGCTGTTGTCGTCGGCCACGAGGACGTGGGCCTCCGGGACAGCCTTGCGCACCCGGCCGACGATGCTCTTGATGTTCTCCGCCTCGTTGTAGGTCGGGATGATCACCAAGGCCGTGCCGAGCGGACCGAACTGCCGTCCCCGGTCCTGTGCCGCGCGGGTCCCGTCGCCGTCGTTCACTGCTGCCCCTTCAAGTCCGTACGCAGGGGACCACCATAGTGGCCGCGGCCTGCGATGACGTGACAGGGCGTTCGCATGGTGGTGTCGAATCCGCAAAAGCGGGGTAACAACGCGCTTTTGAGCTTGTATGTACGCCCCTACCCCGGGCGGCTCGTGCGCACGCCCGCTGCGGATGGGGGCCCGGCGCTCTTCGGGCCGGCCCGGGACCCGCTGGCTGCGGGTCGACCGAAGCCGTTGTCTACTGAGCGCCCGGGCCCCACCCGGGTCACACCTCCCCGACCGGCCGGAACGTTCCCTCGCTGCGGCGCGGGCGCTGAGCCTGGCTGCCAGTGGCGGTGCGCCGGCACGGCACACCGTCCCTGACCCAGCGGCGCCGCGGCGAGTGCGCGGACGTTCCCCGGCGGGGCGTCCGGTGGTGGACTCCGCCGAACCTACCGGCCTTCCGCAGTCGGCTGTCAACAGCGGTGCGACCTGCGAGTCTTTCGCCAACGCCCTGGTCAGGGGGGAGGACGGGCCGGCGGCCCGACGGCGGGCGGACGGGTGATCTTCGCCGCGCCGGCCCGGGAGATCACTCGCTCGGGCGCACGAACACGGTCCGGCCGTCCACCACGGTCCGCAGGCACACCGGCAGAGCGGCTCCAGGGGTCAGATCGGGCAGTCCCGGGGTGCCGGAGCGGGGGTCGGTGGACCAGCGGGCGACCCGGTCGTCGGGGGCCTGGACGACGAGCTCGTCGGTACGCCAGACGGCGTAGTCGGCGGGTGCGCCGGGGACCAGGACGCCCGCGTCGTCGCGCCCGATCGCCCGCCACCCGCCGCGCGTGTGGGCCGTGAACGCCGCCCGTACGGAGACGCGGTGGTCGGGGGTGCGATGGAAGGCGGCGGCGCGGACCGTGCCCCAGGGGTCGAGGGGGGTGACCGGGCTGTCGGAGCCGAAGGCGAGCGGGACGCCGGTCCGCAGCAGGGCGGCGAAGGGGTTCAGCGTGCGGGCCCGCTCGACGCCAAGCCGCTGGGCGTACATGCCCTCCTCGCCGCCCCACAGGGCGTCGAAGGCGGGCTGCACGGAGGCGGTGAGGCCCAGTTCGGCGAAGGCGGCGATCGTCTCCGGCGTGAGCATCTCGGCGTGCTCCACCCGGTGGCGGGCGGCGCGGATCCGGGCGAGGCCGGTCTTCTCCGCCGCGGCGCGCACCCCTTCGACGACGGCGCTCACCGCGGCGTCGCCGATGGCGTGGAACCCCGCCTGAAGACCGGCCTCGGTGCAGGCCGCCACGTGTGCGGCCACCTCGGCCGCGCCCAGGTAGGCGGCGCCGGTGTGGTCCGCGTCGGCGTACGGGCCGTGCAGACAGGCGGTGTGGGAGCCGAGGGCGCCGTCGACGAACAGGTCCCCGGCGGCGCCGAGCGCGCCCAGCTCCCGGGCCTTGTCGACGGCCTGCTCCGCCCAGTAGCCGACGACGCGCGGGCCGCTCTCCTCGGCGGCGAGCCGCAGCAGGTCCGTGAAGTCGTCCTCCGAGGAGATCTCCGGACCGCCGCACTCGTGGACGGAGCCGATGCCGAGGGAGGCGGCGTGCGCGAGGGCGGCCCGCTGGGCCTCGGTCCGCTGTCCCGGCGTCACGGCTGCGAACGCGGCGGCGCGGACGGCGTGGTGCGCGTCGCGGGTCAGCGGCTGCCCCTCGGCGTAACCGGCCGCGGTGCGCGCGGCGGGGGTCAGGTCGAGCAGGGCGGTGGTGGCCACGGCCGAGTGGACGTCGATCCGGCTCAGGTAGAGCGGCCGGCCGCCGCTGGCCTCGTCCAGTTCGTCGCGCCGGGGAGGACGCCCCTCCGGCCAGCCGGAGGCGTCCCAGCCGTGCCCGAGCAGCACCTTGTCCTGCGGGCGGGCGGCCGCGAAGTCCCGTACGCGGGTGAGGGCGGCGGCCAGCGAAGGGGCGCCGGACAGGTCGAGTCCGGTCAGTGCGAGGCCGGTGGACGTGGTGTGCACATGGGCGTCGGTGAACGCCGGGGTGACCAGGGCGCCGTCCAGGTCGACGACCTCGTCGACGCCGTCCGCGAAGGCGTCCGCGGCGCCCTCGGAGCCGACCCAGGCGACCTGGCCTCGCTCGACCACCATCGCGGTCGCGAACGGGTCGGCGGGGCTGTGGACCTCTCCGCGGCGGAGCAGGACGGTCTTCGGCTGGGGGGCGCGCTCACTCATGGGGAACAGTCTCGCGCCTCGCGCCGACCGCCCCGCACGGGGACCCCTCAGATCCGCGCCGACCGCCCCGTACGGGACCCCTCAGATCCGCGGCGGCCGGGCCTCGTACGGGGTGGACAGGGCGACGGTCGTGCGCGTCGACACCCCCGCGAGCGCTCGCAGCCGGCCGAGGAGCTCCTCCAGCTCGTGCGGGGTGGCCACGCGCACCTTGAGGATGTAGTTCTCGTCGCCGGCGACGCTGTGGCAGGCCTCGATCTCGGGCACGCCCGCGAGCCGCTCGGCGATGTCGTCGGGGGCGCTGGGGTCGAACGGCTTCACCGAGATGAAGGCGGTCAGGGGCAGCCCGACGGCCTCCGGATCGACGACGGCCGCGTAGCCGCGGATGACGCCGCGCTGTTCCAGCCGGCGCACCCGCTGGTGCACGGCGGACGTCGACAGGCCCGTGGCCTTGCCCAGATCGGTGTAGCTCATCCGCCCGTCCCTGACGAGCAGCTGCACGATTTGTCGGTCCAGCTCCTCCATGACGCAAGAACCTACCGTGCGGGCGATCTCCGCGTATACGTATGCAGCGCAGGTCATACCCGGTTTGTGATGTGCCGGGCCGGGTGGGGCGTGCAGCATCTGCACAGGGCATGTGACGAAGGCCACAGCAGTTGTCAAGGCTTCGTGATGGCCTCGTGGTTACCGCCCGGACGTGCTGGGAAGTGCTTGCTGTGGTCGAGGCCGCAGTGCCTTCACGGCCCAGTCCGAGGGGGAGAATCCCATGCAGAGTCTTAAGCGCCCTGGTCGCACCGCGCCCAAGCGGCTCCAGTCGGTCGTAGAGCCCGAGCCGGAGGGCGTCGAACCCTTCGACGCCGACGGCTTCGACGCCGATGACGCCGACCACTTCGACGCGTACGACACCTTCGAGATGTACCGCGTGATCTGCCCGGACTGCGCGCAGCCCATCGCACTGCTCGCGGACGAGGAGATCCTGCCGGAGCACGCGCTGTGCGCCTCGCCGTGGAACCCGTTCGGGCTCACGGTCTGCGCCGGGACGGGACGCGCGGCGTCCGAGGCCCGCTCCGCCGACGAGTCCGCGGAGCCCCAGGAGCAGGACACCGCACTGCTGCTGACGCTCCCTCAGGGCCTGGACTGGCGCACACAGCCCTTCTCGCATGTCGGCGGCCCGGGCTCGCGCCCGATGCGCGTGCCGGTGCTGCGCCGCGCCGCCGCCTGACCGGGGGCCCTCGCGCCCATCGCCCGCCCGCTTCGGCTCCGCCGGCTGCCGCCGCTGCCGTGGGCGCGAGGAACTCCGCCTGTCCGGGCGGCAGTCGCTGCGACCGCTGCCCCCCCCTACGGCGGTGTTACGTCGGCGCCGGTGCGCCGGTGAGCGCACCGGGGCAGGACGCCCGAAACCCGGCGATGCGTCAATCGGTGTGCTGCGGCACCGTGTCGGCCGTGCGTGGACCCGATACGCGTCAGGTCGGGTCCGGGCCGGGCGGGAGCACGCAGAGCCCGCACTCCAGGGCCGGTGACGCACGTCCCGGACCCGGGACACCCCCCGAACTCACGCTCTACGACGGCGGCCGGTGACCTGTCCCGCGGCACCTCCGTTGCCCTGGTATGACCCCCACCTATTCGGCTGCACCCGGGCGTCACCGCCAGCTCTTCGTTCCGTCGCGTCCGGAACCCGCCCGCGCAGGATCGGTTCCGCTGGCCTCGCCGGCCGCTCTGGACCCGCCCATCTACCGCGACCTGCTGCGCACTTGGGCCGACCGGGGCCGGACCCTGCCGGGCCGTCACGATCCCGAGTGGGTGCGGCTCGCGGCTCCCCAGGTGCGGCCGGGACAGTTCGGCGGCTCCGGGGACCCGCTGGGCGACGCACGCTGACCGTCCGCCGGATCCGACGGGGCACATCCCGTCGCGCAGGCTGCCGCTCGGCATCGGCTTTTACGGGCGCGGCTGGACCGGCGTCACCCAGGCGAAACCGGGGCACGGCCACCGGGCCCGCGGCGGGGATGTACGGCCGCGACGAAGACGACGTACAGGGCTCGGCGGAACCTTCTTCTGGGAGCTCGACGGTGACACGGCCGACGGCGAACTGATCAGGGCCGTCAAGCAGCCCGTGGGCGGCGGGCCGGGGCGCAGAGCCGAGGCTCCCCCGGCCTCCGCCGACGGCCGCGGCGTCAGACCTCGCGGCGGGCCGGCTTCGGCGCGGGGAAGGCGGGGTCGAGCTCCTCGACGGCGCGCAGAGCGCCGCCCAGCGTCTTCACCAGCAGGTCGCCCATGACCTCGCGGGAGAGTTCGGGGCGGTCGATCCACTCCAGCGTGGCCCCCTCGACGCTGCACACCCAGGACAGCAGGGCCATGCGGGGCAGCGCGGGGATGTCGCTGCGGCCGTACGCGCCCTCGGCGAGGGTCGCCACGATTGCCGCGCGCACCCCGTCCCGGATGGCGTGCACCTCGGTGTCGAAGCCGACGCCGCCGCTGACGATGGTGCGATAGGCGGCCTGGTTGTGCTCGGCGTAGCGCAGGTAGCCGTCGATGGTGCGGTGGAGCCGGTCCACCTGGGGCAGCTCCATGCCGCTCGCCGCGAAGGTGACCAGGTCGGCGACGGAGTCCTGGATGATCGCCAGGTAGTAGCCCCGCTTGGACTGGAAGTAGTAGTAGATCAGCCCTTTGGCGACGTGTGCCTGCCGGGCGATGTCATCCATCGAGAGGGCGTCGTACGACGTGTCGGCGAACAACTTGCGCCCGATGGAGATGAGTTCGGCGCGGCGCGCCAGTGAGCGCTCGGTGCCGCGCGCCCGGGGGCGGACGACTTCGCGCTGTTCACTGATATTCAATGTCGACCCTGGTCTCGGGCGGTCGGCGGGGACTTCCGCAGTATGTCAGGTCAACCGTGCGTCAGGTCACGCCCGTCACAGCAGCCCGAGCTGGGTGACCAGCATCGCGACGACCGCGACGAGGATCCAGCCCACGACGTGCTCCAGGATCTTCGGGCCGTCGGCGTCGGGGCCTCCGGTGCGGGCTCGGGCGGCGGTGGCTGTCTGTGCGGTCATGGTGTCTCGCTGAGGTCGGACGTACTGGTGGATCCCCCCACGATCCGTCCACCTTGCCACCCGCCGGGGCCCTCGCGGCAGAGACGTTGCTCACACGGGGACGCCCACCGCGGTGAGGGCCGCGCACTGGCGGGCGGTCGGCCGCGCCGGGAAGTAGACGTAGCAGACGCCTCCGCTGCCGGAGGCGACCTTGCCGCTCGCGTTGTAGCGCTTGGTCCTGAGCCAGATGTTCTCGAACTCCCGCCGCCGGTACACGCGCCGCACCGCCGCGTCGTCCGCCGAGAACGGGTCGTTGGCGATGACGTCGCCCTCGGCCGTGAAGCCGATCACGGTCATCAGGTGCCCGGAGGTGCCGTAACCCGCCCCCGTGAGCTCCTCCTTGAGGAAGGACTGGGACGTCATGGCCGGGATCCCGGCGGCGATCAGCGTCTCCAGGTCGGTGAGGGAGCCGAGCCGGGTCACCACACCCTGCAGGTCGGCGAAGGTGGCCGCGTAGGCGGCGTTGAACGGCCAGTTGCCGCAGCCGCCGTACTGGTAGTCGTACGTGTACCGGGCGGCGTGGCACACCTGCGGATCGCTGTAGGAGGGGTCGACCCAGGCCAGTTGGGCGGGCGTGAGCCGGCCGCCCCAGTACTCGACGATCATCTGCGAGGAGGTCGGGCTGCACCAGGCCTCCCCGCCGTTGTCGTACTCGGGGTAGCGGCCCCGGTGGATCTCCTGCGAGTAGCGCGGGACGATCAGCTCCCGCGCCAGGCCGGGCGCGGAGGCCACGACGGTGAAGCGGTCCGGGACGTCCGAGCCCGTCACCCCCAGCCGCCACACGGTCGGGGCGGCCTCGGAGCCGGGGCGGCGGTAGAGGGTGAGCCGGAGCCTGACGGCGGCGACGCGCAGACCCGTCGAGGCGTCGTCGACGGCCAGGGTGTCGGTCCGGACGGTGCTCCGGCCGTCGGCCTGGCCGTCGACCGAGGTGCGCCTGATGTCCTGGTCGCCGGAGGCCCAGCGGCCCATCACGTACCAGGGGGTCTCCTTGCCGTCGGAGTACGTCCCCTTCAGCTCGACCTGGAGCCAGGTGGCGGCCGGGGTGCTCGCGTTCCAGGAGGCGATCACCTCGGTGGCCGGGACCGCGAGCGCCCGGACCGGGGACGTCCAGGTCGCGTACTCCCAGGCGGCGGTGGTCTTGGTGTGCGGGTCCGTGTAGTCGACGGAGCCGAGCGGGGCGGCGAGGACGACGCCCGGGCGGGCACCCGCGACGGCACGGACGCCCTGGGCGGCCCCCGTGAGCCAGTCGGCGTAGGTGATCCAGGCGCGGTGGTCGACGTATCGGGCCGGGGCGGACTCGGCGTCGCCGGTGTCCGTCGCGCCGGCGGCCGTCGCGGCCGGGGCCGATCCGCCGGCGACCGCGGCGGCGACCGCGGCGGCGAGGACTCTCCTGCGGGACGGATGTTCGGCTCTGCTCATGGGCGGAAGGACCCCCGAGGTCTCGGCGCGGCTGTGCGCCCACTATGGACGGAGGGGAGCGCGCCTTCCAGCACCGTCGCCCAGGCCACGCCCACGGACGAGGGGCCGAACCACCGGTGTGGCGTACGGACCACCACTGGTGCGGCGTACGGACCACCACCGGTGTCGGCGTACGGACGTAGAATTCTCGGGCCGTACCGACGACAGCGCCTCCCGCTCGCCCCGCTCCTTCCGCTCCTCCAGCCTTCCGCCCCTCCCGCCTTCCGCCCTTCCCGCTCCTCCCGGCCGTCCCACCGGCGGCCTCCCCCGCCTCTCCCGCCTCCCCCTTCCCCTCCTCCTCGCCCACCTGGACCCGCCATCCGCCAGCTCGCCTCCCGGCTCCGCCGTCTGCCGCCGTCCTGCGGGCCGGTCCGCCTGATCGGGGTCGACGGACACGCCGGCTCGGGGAAGTCCACCTTCGCCACGGCGCTGGCCGAGGCGCTGGGCGGAGCGCCGGTGCTGCATCTGGACGACATCGCCTCGCACGACGAGCTGTTCGCGTGGACCGGGCGGCTGCTCACCCAGGTGATCGAACCCCTCGGCCGCGGCGAGAGCGCGCGGTACACCCCCTACGACTGGCGCGCCCGCCACTTCGGGCCGCCCCGGCCGCTGCCCGCCGCCCCCGTCGTCCTGGTGGAGGGAGTCGGCGCCGGCCGACGCGCCCTGCGGCCCCGGCTGGCGTGTCTGCTGTGGATGGACGTACCGGCGCGGGAGGCCTGGGCGCGCGGCCGCTCGCGCGACGGGGAGGAGCAGCGGGACTTCTGGGACGGCTGGGTTGCGGCCGAACTCGGCCACTTCGCCGAGGATCCGTCGCGACCGTACGCCGACTTGCTGGTACGGCAGTTGCAGCAGGGATACGAGGTGCTGCGGGGGCCGCTGGGAGAGCTTGGTCCGCACCAGGATGTCACCCACCGTGAGGGACCGACCTCGATGTGGTGAATCCGTGAAGGCTCGTGCACTCGAACTTCGCCAAGTGCTCCAACTCCGCTTGACCGGCGGCCCGTACAGGTCTTACGTTCTCAATGTGCGGCATCGAAGCCGCCCCCAGACGCGAAGCCCCCGATTGTTCCCCCGTGATCGGGGGCTTCGTTCTGCCCCCTCCCGGTTCCGCACCCCCCTTTTCGGGCGCGAGGCGGCACCGTCCGCTCACGCTGGGTCACGGTTCGGTGTGCGCCCCGTCTGCTCCCACCTCGTCGAACGGCCTGTGCGGCACCCTACGGCGAGCGACGCCCACGCAGGTACGATGCCCTCGGTGCGACCTGGACGACTGCTGCGCGCACCTTGCAACTCCGGTCCGCGGCACAGCGGTTCGACCAAGGCAGCCGACGGGCGACGGCTCGACGGCAGACCGACGGGGCACGGTTTGTGGGGGACGTGATGGACTTCGGCACGCAGGGCCCCGAGGCCCCGGCCGACCTGGCCTGGCTGCGAGGCGTGGACGCCTACACCATGGGCGCCTATCCGCAGGCGGAGGAGGAGTTCCGCACCGCGGTGCGGATCGATCCCGGTATGGCCGACGGCTGGCTCGGGCTGCACGCGCTGCGCGTCGACACGACGACCGCGCTGCTGCGGATGTTCCGCCACCGCGAGCGCTTCGGCGAGCAGCGGACCCGGCACCGCCGCACCCTCAACTCCTGGTACTGGCTGGGCTGGTGGGTGCAGCCGGTGCTGGAGAGCCCGCGCGATCTGCTCCTCGCGCACGCCTCGCACTGGCTGGACGGCCGCCACGTGCCCGAGCTGGACCGGGCGCTCGCCGGCCTCCCGCCCGTCGACGCCGACCATCAGGTCCGGTTCCTGCACGCCTGCCGCGCCTATCTGGTCAAGGACTGGGAGCAGCTGGTCCGGCACACCGACCCGCTGCTGGACGACTCCCTGCTGGGCATCGAGGCCGGTCTGTTCGGCGGGATGGCCCGGGTGCGCCTGGAGATGTACGGGCAGGCCGAGCCGCTGCTCTCGGCGGCGCTGATGCGCTGCCGCAGCGAGCAGCCGCAGCGCAAGGAACTGCGGTACTGGCTGGCCCGGGCCCACGAGGGCACCGGCCGTTCGGCGGCCGCCCTCCCGCTGTACCGGGCGGTCCACCGCGTCGACGCCGCCTTCATGGACACGTCGGCCCGGCTGGCCGCGATCGCCGAGGGCGACGGGTACGACGACACGGCCGACCTCGCGGCGATCACGCTCACGGGGTTCGGGCAGGACGCGGTGGACGGGCCGGACGGCTTCGACCCGTTGTTCGGCACGGAGGGGCGCGATCTGAGGCTCACCGAGCCCGCCGATCCGCCCCCCGTCGCCCCCCTGACGCCGGTGACGGAGCCGGTCGCGCGGAACACGAACCTCGTTCCCTCCGTGTCCCTGCCGGCCGGACCGACCGATCCCGCCCTCCTTGAGGAGGCGCTCGCCGAGCTGGAGCGCATGGTGGGGCTGGAGCCGGTGAAGCGCCAGGTCAAGGCCCTTTCGGCGCAGCTCAACATGGCTCGGCTGCGGACCGGGCAGGGGCTTCCGGTCCAGCCGCCCAAGCGGCATTTCGTCTTCTCCGGACCTTCGGGCACCGGCAAGACCACGGTGGCGCGCATCCTCGGCCGGGTCTTCTACGCGCTCGGCCTGCTGGGCGGCGACCATCTCGTGGAGGCCCAGCGCGCCGACCTGGTCGGCGAGTATCTGGGCCAGACGGCCGTGAAGGCCAACGAGCTGATCGACTCCGCTCTCGGCGGCGTGCTCTTCGTCGACGAGGCCTACTCGCTGTCCAACTCCGGGTACGGCAAGGGCGACGCGTACGGCGACGAGGCGCTGCAGGTGCTGCTGAAGCGGGCCGAGGACAACCGGGACCACCTGGTGGTGATCCTGGCCGGCTATCCGGAGGGCATGGACCGGCTGCTCGCCGCGAACCCCGGGCTGTCCTCCCGGTTCACCAGCCGCGTCGACTTCCCCTCCTACCGGCCCCTGGAGCTCACCTCCATCGGCGAGGTGCTGGCGGCGGAGAACGGCGACGTGTGGGACGAGGAGGCGCTGGACGAGCTGCGTTCCATCGCCGGGCACGTGGTCGACCAGGGCTGGATCGACGAGCTCGGCAACGGACGGTTCCTGCGGACGCTGTACGAGAAGAGCTGCGCCTACCGGGATCTGCGGCTGTCGACCTACCCGGGCGCACTGACCCGGGACGATCTGTCGACGCTGCGGCTCCCGGACCTGATGCAGGCCTACGGCGAGGTGCTGTCGGGCAGAGGACCGCAGGATCCGTCGGCGAGGTGACGGACCCTGCGGCCCCTCTCAGCTCGCCAGCACCTGCTCCGGTTCGTCGCGCGGCGTCGGCTCCGTCAGCCGTACCTCGGGAACCTCCCGGTGCGCCGGGTCGGTGACCTCGCCTACCAGGAGCTCCAGCACGTCCTCCAGGGCGACCAGGCCGAGGACCCTGCCGGAGGCGTCGGCGACCTGCGCCAGATGGGTCGCCGCCCGGCGCATCACCGTGAGCGCGTCGTCCAGCGGCAGTTCGGACCGGAGCTTCGTCATCGGACGCCACACCTGCTGCGGCACGGCCCGCTCGGAGTTCTCCAGATCCAGGACGTCCTTCACGTGCAGGTATCCCATGTAGGCGCCGTTCTCGGCGGCCACGGGGAAACGGGAGTAGCCGGTGCGGGCGGTCAGCTCCACGATCTCGCCGGGGGTGACCGACGGGCTGACCGTGACCAGCGACTCGCGCTTCAGCAGCACGTCGGTCACCGGGCGGGAGCCCAGCTCCAGCGCGTCCTCCAGCCGCTCCCGCTCCTCGGGGTCGAGCAGGCCGGCCTGACCGGAGTCCTCCAGCAGCCGGTTCAGCTGCTCGCTGGTGACGACGGCCTCGACCTCGTCCTTGGGCTCCACGTGGAAGAGCCGCAGGATGCCCTGGGCGCAGGCGCCGAGGGCCACGGTGATCGGCCGGCAGACCCGGGCGAAGGCGACCAGCCCGGGGCTGAGCCAGAGGGCGGCCTTCTCGGGGGCCGCCATGGCGAGGTTCTTCGGCACCATCTCGCCGATGACGAGGTGGAAGAAGACCACGGCCGCCAGGGCCAGGACGTAGCCCAGCGGGTGGATCATCCCGTCCGGGAGCCGGATCCACCGGAACAGCGGTTCCAGCAGCTCGGCGACCGTCGGCTCGGCGACCGCGCCCAGGGTGAGGGAGCAGACGGTGATGCCGAACTGGGCCGCCGCCATCATCTGCGGCAGGCGCTCCAGGCCGTAGAGGACCTGGCGGGCCCGCGTGGTGCCCAGGGGCTCGATCTGGCTACGGCGGACCGAGACGAGGGCGAACTCGGCGCCGACGAAGAACCCGTTGGCGAGCACGAGGAGCGCGGCGAAGAGGAGTTGCAGGGCGCTCATCGGGCGACCTCCACGACCTGGCCGGTGCGCACCAGCCGGACCCGTTCGGCCCGGTAGTGGCCGATCCGGCGCACCGAGAGCCGCCAGCCGGGCAGTTCGGCCCGGTCGCCGACGGCCGGGATGCGGCCGAGCAGGTCGGCGACGAGGCCGGCGACCGTCTCGTACGGTCCCTCGGGGACCTCCAGCCCTATGCGCTGCAGCGTGTCGACGCGACAGCTGCCGTCCACGTCCCAGGCGGGTCTGCCCTCCTCGGGCGGGGCCGCGGCCAGCTCCGGGGCGTCCTGGCCGTCGTGCTCGTCGCGGACCTCGCCGACGATCTCCTCGACGATGTCCTCCAGGGTGACCACTCCGGCCGTGCCGCCGTACTCGTCGACGACGACGGCGATGGGCTGCTCGCTGCGCAGCCGGGCCAGCAAAGGCTGCACGGGCAGGGTCTCGGGGACCTGCAGCGCCGGACGGGCGATCCGGACGACCGGGGTGCGCAGCCGGTCGTGGACCGGCACCGCCAGGGCGTCCTTGAGGTGGACCATGCCGACGACTTCGTCGATCTTCTCGCGGTAGACCGGGAACCGGGACAGGCCGGTGGCTCGGGTCAGGTTGACCACGTCCTCGGCGGTGGCCGACGCCTGCAGGGCGCTGACCTTCACGCGCGGGGTCATGACGTGCTGTGCGGTCAGCTCGGCCAGCGACAGGGTCCGCACGAAGAGGTCGGCCGTGTCCTGTTCGAGCGCGCCGGCCTGGGCCGAGTGGCGGGCCAGGGACACGAGCTCGCCGGGGGTGCGCGCGGAGGCCAGCTCCGCGGTGGGCTCGACGCCCAGGGAGCGCACCAGCCGGTTGGCGACGGTGTTGAGCGCCGCGATCACCGGCCGGAACAGGCGGGAGAAGCCGGCCTGCGGGCCCGCGACGAACCGCGCGACCTGCAGGGGCTTGGACACCGCCCAGTTCTTGGGCACCAGCTCGCCGATCACCATCTGCACGGCGGAGGCCAGCAGCATGCCGACGACCACGGCGACACCGGAGACGGCGCCGCCGGGGATGCCGACCGCGGTGAACGGGCCGTGCAGCAGCTCCGCGAGCGCCGGTTCGGCGAGCATGCCGACGACGAGGGAGGTGATGGTGATGCCCAGCTGGGTGCCGGAGAGCTGGAAGGACAGCTCCTTCAGCGAGTCGACGACCGTACGGGCCCGTCGGTCGCCCTCGGCCGCGGCCTTCTCGGCGTCCGGGCGCTCGACCGTGACGAGGCCGAACTCGGCGGCGACGAAGAAGCCGTTGGCGAGGATGAGCAGGAACGCGGCTGCCAGGAGCAGCAAGGGATGGGTCATGATGCCGCCGCCTCCGAACCAGGTCGGACAGGGGCGGCGCAGGTACTACAGGACGAACCGTCCATCGCCGGAGGGAGTCACTCCTCGGGTAGCAGGAACCCCCCGTGAGCCCGGCAGGGCACGACGGGGGCGGAGGCGCAGGGGCAGCGCGTCCGTCACCAGATTAATCAAGACAGGGCCTCGAACGGCAGGGTGGACGGCCCCGAGTCAGCCCTGATCTTGTTCCGGGGGCGTCTCGGGGTCCCGGACCGACCGGGCTTCCGCGAGCACCCGCAGGCTGCGCGCGTCGGCGATGGCCTGCCGCTTGTCGATGCCGGGCTGGATGCCTAGGGCGGGCAGGCTGGTGCCGTCGCTGAGGTCGAGGAACACCCAGGGATCGCCCGGACGGAGGTTCACCCGGAGGATCTCCGCCCATGCCAGCCGCCGCCGGCCGGCGATGTTCACGACGGTGACGCCGGCGTCGTCGGCGACGACCCGCACCCGGGCGATCTGGGCCAGCACCCAGAAGATCAGGGCGCCGGTGAGGATGAAGCTGAGCCGCTCCCCCGGGCCGAGCTGCTCCAGCAGCATCGCCACGGCGGAGATGACGGCGAAGATCGCCACTCCTGCGGTGAGCAGCACCGCGCGGGTGCGGCCGGGCCGGAAGGTGACGGGGAGGGTGGGCAGGTCGCTACCCGTGAGATCGGACATGTTCCCGGGTGAGTTTCAGAGTCGGCAGGCGTGGATGGCCGTGGTCAGGATGGCGCGGGCGCCGATGTCGTACAGATCGTCCATGATCCGCTGGGCCTCCTTGGCGGGGACCATGGCGCGGACGGCGACCCAGCCCTCGTTGTGCAGCGGGGAGACGGTCGGCGACTCCAGGCCCGGGGTCAGCGCGACGGCCTTCTCCAACTGCTCGACGCGGCAGTCGTAGTCCATCATCACGTAGGTCCGCGCGACCAGGACGCCCTGCAGGCGGCGCAGGAACTGCTGGACCCTGGGCTCGGCGGCGTCCTCGGCGTCCGCGCCGGTGCGGCGGATGACGACGGCCTCGGACTGCATGATCGGGTCGCCGAACACCTCCAGGCCGGCGTTGCGCAGCGAGGTGCCGGTCTCCACGACGTCGGCGATGACCTCGGCGACGCCCAGTTCGATGGCCGTCTCTACCGCGCCGTCGAGGTGCACGACGGAGGCGTCGATGCCCTGTTCGGCCAGGTGCTTGCCGACGATCCCCTCGTAGGAGGTGGCGATCGTCCGGCCCTTGAGGTCTTCCAGGGTGTGCGCCGTGCCCGGCTTCGCGGCGAAGCGGAAGGTGGAGCGGGCGAAGCCGAGGGGGAGGATCTCCTCGGCTTCGGCGGCGGAGTCGACCAGCAGGTCTCGACCGGTGACGCCGATGTCGAGGCGGCCGGAGGAGACGTAGATCGCGATGTCGCGGGGACGGAGGTAGAAGAACTCGACGTCGTTGACCGGGTCGACGATCCGCAGTTCCTTGGACTCGCGGCGCTGCCGGTAGCCGGCCTCATGCAGCATCTCCCCCGCGGGGCCTGACAGGGAACCCTTGTTGGGGACGGCGATGCGCAGCATGAGGTCGGCTTCCTTCGCGTGGTACGTGGAGCAGGGGCGGGTGTGCGGAGCGGGGTCCGGAGAGCGTTTCTACAGGTGGGCGTACACGTCGTCCAGCGAGATTCCGCGGGCGACCATCATCACCTGAACGTGGTAGAGCAGCTGCGAGATCTCCTCGGCGGCCGCTTCCTTGCCCTCGTACTCGGCCGCCATCCAGACCTCGGCGGCCTCTTCGACGACCTTTTTCCCGATGGCATGGACGCCCTTCCCGACCAGTTCGGCGGTGCGGGACGTGGCGGGGTCGCCAGTGGCGGCCTTCTGCTGGAGCTCGGTGAAGAGCTCCTCGAAAGTCTTGTTCGACATGGTGAGGTCAGCCTAGCTCCAAGACCGGGTGGGTCAGTGCCAGGGTTCGGATACTGAGCGCAGGGTGGCCGCGGTCGCCACCGCCGCCGTCACCGCCTCGTGCCCCTTGTCCTCGTTGGAGCCCTCCAGGCCGGCCCGGTCCAGGGCCTGCTCCTCGGTGTCGCAGGTGAGCACGCCCATGCCGACGGGCACGCCGGTCTCCACGGAGACCTGGGTGAGGCCCTGGACGACGCCCTGGCACACGTACTCGAAGTGCGGCGTTCCGCCCCGGATGACGACGCCGAGGGCGACGATCGCGTCGTACCCGCGGCCGGCGAGCGCCTTGGCGACGACCGGGAGCTCCCAGCTGCCGGGGACCCGCAGCAGGGTCGGCTCGTCGATGCCGAGGTCGTGCAGGGCGCGCAGCGCGCCGTCGACCAGACCGTCCATCACCTTCTCGTGCCACTGCGCCGCGATGACGGCGACCCGGAGGTCACCCACATTGCGTACGGACAGTTCCGGTGCGCCCTTGCCGCTCACGTCTCTCCTCTGGTGCCGTGCTCGCTGGTCGTGCAGTGGGTCGTGCTACTGGTCGTGCTGTCGGTGTGCTCGCCGACCGCCGGTCACTGGTTGCCGCAGGGGGACACGGGGACCGCGTCCAGCCAGGGCAGGTCGTGTCCCATCCGGTCCCGCTTGGTGCGCAGGTAGCGGATGTTGTGCTCGCCCGCCTGGACGGGCATGGGCTCGCGCCGGGTGACCTCGATGCCGTGCCGGACGAGCGCCTGTGTCTTCTCGGGGTTGTTGGTCATCAGGCGGACGCTGCGCACCGCGAGGTCGTCGAGGATCTGCGCGCCGGCCGCGTAGTCGCGGGCGTCGGCGGGCAGGCCCAGTTCCAGGTTGGCGTCCAGGGTGTCGTGGCCCTGTTCCTGGAGCTCGTAGGCGCGCAGCTTGGACAGCAGGCCGATGCCCCGGCCCTCGTGGCCGCGCAGATAGACCACCACGCCCCGGCCCTCGCTCTGGATGCGCTCCAGGGACGCGTCGAGCTGGGGGCCGCAGTCGCAGCGCTGCGAGGCGAAGATGTCGCCGGTGAGGCACTCGGAGTGGAGGCGCACGAGGACGTCCTCGCCGTCGCCGATCTCGCCGTGGACGAGGGCGACGTGCTCGACGCCGTCGACGGCCGAGCGGTAGCCGTACGCGGTGAAGGTGCCGTGGACGGTGGGCAGCCGGGTCTCGGCCTCGCGGCGCACCGTGGGCTCGGAGCCGCGGCGGTAGGCGATCAGGTCCTCGATGGAGATGATCGTCAGGCCGTGCTTGCGGGCGAAGGGGATCAGCTCCGGCAGCCGGAGCATCCGGCCGTCCTCGCCGGCGATCTCGACGATCGCGCCGGCCGGCCGCAGGCCCGCGAGGCGGGCGAGGTCGACGGCGGCCTCGGTGTGGCCGTTGCGGGTCAGCACCCCGCCGGGCTTGGCCCGCAGCGGGAAGACGTGTCCGGGCCGGACGAAGTCGCCCGCCTGCGCCTGGCCGCCCGCCAGCAGCCGGAGGGTGGTGGCGCGGTCGGCGGCGGAGATGCCGGTGGTGACGCCGTGGGCGGCACTGGCGTCGACGGAGACCGTGAACGCGGTCTTCATCGACTCGGTGTTGTCCTCGACCATCTGCGGGAGCTCCAGCCGCTCCAGCTCGTCGCCCTCCATGGGGGCGCAGATCAGGCCGCGGCACTCGCTCATCATGAAGGCGACGATCTCGGGGGTGGCCTTCTCGGCGGCGACGACGAGATCGCCCTCGTTCTCGCGGTCCTCGTCGTCGACGACCAAGATGGGGCGGCCGGCCGCGATGTCGGCGATGGCCTGCTCGACCGGGTCGAGGGAGAAGTCCTCGACGCCCTCGGTGCTGTAGAGGATCGGTGCTGTGCTCATGCCGGCGCTCCTTCCAGAGCGGGTTGCGAGGCCTTGCGGGAGCGCAGCCACCAGTCGCGCATGCCCCACAGGACGAGCGCGCCGTAGATGACGTACACGAAGCCGGAGAAGGCGTAGCCGTTGGCGAAGTTGAGGGGGACGCCGACGACGTCCACGAGGAGCCAGGCGATCCAGAACTCGACCATGCCGCGCGCCTGGGCGTACATGGCGACGACGGTGCCGACGAAGATGTAGGCGTCCGGCCAGGGGTCCCAGGACAGCGACGGGTAGGCCTTGAAGAGCAGGGCGACGGCGACGGTGCCGAGGGCGGCGGCGCCGGCCATGGCAGCGCGCTCGGTCCAGGTGGCGAAGCGGGGGGTGATCTGCCCGTCCGCGGACCGCCCCTTGCTGCGGTTCCACTGCCACCAGCCGTACAGGGCGACGACCATCACGACGACCTGCTTGCCGGCGCTGCCGGCCAGATGACCGTAGAAGGCGACGAACAGGACGAGGCCGGAGAGGAACTGCACCGGCCAGGTCAGCAGCGAGCGGCGCCAGCCGAGCGCGAGCGTGATCAGGCCGAGGATGTTCCCGATCATGTCCGACCAGATGATGTGCTGGTCGAACAGGACGAAGGCCTGGGAGTTCAGCCAGTTCACAGCGCCGCTCCCCGCGTGCCGGCCGTGCCCTGCGTGCTCGCGAGCAGTCGCTCCACGTACTTGGCGACGATGTCCACCTCGAGGTTGACCGGGTCGCCGGGCTGCTTGATACCGAGCGTGGTCAGGGCGAGGGTGGTGGGGATGAGGCTGACGGTGAAGTGGTCGAGGCCGGCGTCGACGACCGTCAGGCTGATGCCGTCGACCGTGATCGAGCCCTTCTCGACGACGTACCGGGCGAGGCCGTCAGGCAGGGAGATCTTGATGATCTCCCAGTTCTCGGAGGGCTTGCGCTCCAACACCTCGCCGGTGCCGTCGACATGGCCCTGCACGATGTGCCCGCCGAGGCGGGCGCCGACGGCGGTGGGGCGTTCGAGGTTGACCGGGGAGCCGACGCCGAGCGCGCCGAGGCTGGAACGGTTCAGGGTCTCCGCCATGACGTCGGCGGTGAACTCGTCGCCCTCGTTCTCGACGACGGTGAGACAGACTCCGTTCACGGCGATGGAGTCGCCGTGCTTCGCGCCGTCGGTCACGACGGGGCCGCGGAGCCGGAAGCGAGAGGCGTCGCCGAGATTCTCGACGGCGGTGACCTCACCCAGCTCTTCGACGATTCCGGTGAACACTTCCCGGGTCCTCCTGCCTCTTCGGGCACGGACTCCGGGGCCTGTCGATGACGACAGCAGGTACGGGCGAGAGCACCGGGGGCGACGCCGGACAGACTCGTCCGCGGACGAGTACGTATACGGCGGCGCGCACGAATGCCCGCCCGCCGCGCACTGCCTCCCATCCGGACTTTAACCGTCGGTCCAGGAATTTCACCTGGTCAACCGGCCGCTGGAAGCGGCCGGGTCGCGGACTGTAACCGCCGGTTCGGACTTTCACCGACCCCGGAGTGCGCTGCTTTAGGTACAGGGCCAGTGTGCCACGCCCGATCGGGGTCCATACAGGTGAACTGTGTGGGGTGGCTCACAGAGCGTCGCGACGAAGCGCGCGTCCGTCACCACGGCGTTTCAGCCCTCGGCAATTGGTCCATACCTATTGACGCTTTGGTCTAGTCCTTTCTAGGGTCGAGGCGTGCGGCCCGGCGGCGGTGACGACGGCCCTTGCCCGCCGCCGGGTCCCCTCGTCCGGCCGCTCGCGCGGCTCTGGCAGGGTGACCCCATGACGACCGCGAGCGCCGACGAGTTCGAGGGCCACCGTCCCCGCCTGTTCGGGCTGGCCTATCGGATGCTCGGGTCGGCCCACGAGGCCGAGGACGCGGTCCAGGACGCCTATCTGCGGTTCAGCGGCGCCGACCGCGCGGGGATCGCGCACCCGGGGGCATGGCTGGCCAGGACCGTCGCCAACCTCTGCCTGAACCGGCTGACCTCGGCGCGGGCGCGCCGCGAGACCTACGTCGGCACCTGGCTGCCCGAGCCGGTGGTCACCTCCGACGGCACGCTCGGCCCCCTGGAGTCGGCGGAGCAGCGCGAGGCGGTCTCTCTGGCGATGCTGGTGCTGCTGGAGCGGCTCACGCCCACGGAGCGGGCGGTGTACGTGCTGCGGGAGGCGTTCGGGCACCCGCACCGCGAGATCGCCGAGGTCCTCGGTCTGAGCGAGGTCAACTGCCGCCAGCTGCACCGGCGGGCCGAGCATCGGCTCGCGGCCGCGGAACGGCGCTTCGAGGCTGCCCCCGCCCGCCGGGAGGAGCTGGTCTCCTCGTTCGTCACGGCCGCCCGGGACGGGGACCTGGACCGGCTGGAGAGACTGCTCGCCGAGGACGTGATCTGGTGGAGCGACGGCGGCGGCCGGGTCACGGCGGCCCTGCGGCCGATCCTCGGACGCGAGAAGGTGCTGCGCTTCCTGGCCGGCGTCTCCCGGGGCCTTCCGGCCGGCATCGCCTACGGCGTGGTCGAGCTCAACGGCACGCCCGGCGTGCTCGTCCGGGACGGCGACAAGCTCATGATGGCCCTCGGCTTCGAGATCCTCGACGGGGAGATCGCGGGGGTGCACGCGGTGCTGAATCCGGACAAGCTGGGCTTCGTGGAGCGCCAGTCGGGCCGGGCGCAGCGGCGGTTGTCACATTCCGTGGCGCCGCTCGGTCCCAGCTGCGAAGGGCGCTCCGACCGGGAGCGTCCGGCAACCGAAGGGACCGAACGATGACCACGATCCTGGTGACCGGCGGCACCGGCACCCTCGGCCGGCTCGTCACCGAGCGGCTGCGGGCCGACGGGCACGAGGTGCGGGTACTGAGCCGCCGCACCCCGCCCTACGCCGTCGACCTGCGCGAGGGCGGAGCGCTGCTGGACTCGGCCGTGGCGGGCGTGGACACCGTGGTGCACTGCGCGAGTTCGCCGCGCGGCGGTGACGAGCGGGCGGCCGGGCATCTGATCGCCGCCGCGCGCCGGGCCGGGGTGAGGCATCTGGTCTACATCTCGATCGTCGGGGTGGACCGGGTGCCGTACGGCTACTACCGGGCGAAGCTCGCCGTGGAGAAGCTGGTGGAGGAGTCGGGGCTGGGCTGGACGGTGCTGCGCGCCACCCAGTTCCACGACCTGCTGGTCCAGGCGTTCCAGGCGCTGGCCAGGGTGCCGGTCCTGCTGCTGCCCGCCGGGGTGAGCGCTCAGCCGGTGGAGGTGGCCGAGGTCGCCGACCGGCTCGCGGAACTGGCGGTCGGCGCGCCCGCCGGACGGGCCGAGGACATGGGCGGCCCCGAAGTGCGCACCGCGGAGTCGCTGGCCCGCGCGTTCCTGAAGGCGAGCGGCCGGCGGTGCGCCGTGCTGAACGTGCCCCTGTTCGGCGCTGCCTACCGGGGCTTTTGCTCGGGCGGTCATCTCGCCCCGGAGCGGGCCGTCGGCAAGGGCACGTTCGAGGACTACCTGGCGACGCGCATCCGTCGCTGAGCCGCCTCCGGCAGGCCGGGGGCTTCCCGCGCACCGCTGCCGAACAGTTCGTCCTGCGCGGACTCGCGGGCCGTGAGCAGCGCCCCGCGCAGGACCGCTCCGCCGCCGAGGGCGCTGGGGCGCACTTCCGTGGGCAGGGGAGCCATCAGGCGCAGCCGACGCGCCACCCGGAGCGCCAGCTCTTCGCCGCCGGCCTGGCCGACCTCCCCGCCGAGGACCACACAGCCGGGGTCGAGGACCGCGACGACGGAGGCGACGCCGAGGGTCAGACGGTCGGCGAGGGCGTCGAGGAACCGGTCGGCGCGCGCGTCCGGGCGCCGGTCGGCAGCGACGGGGCCGACAGCTACCGGGTCGGCGGGGTCGGCCCCGGGATCCGGGACGTCCGTGGCGTCCCGGAGCGGGTCGGCCCCGTCCTCCGGAGACCGGTCGGCGGGGGCAGCGTGCGGAGACCGGTCGGCGGGGGCAGCGTGCGGAGACCGGTCGGCGGGGGCGGGCGGAAGCCGGGGGGCCGGGGTGGTGCGGACCGTGTCCACCGCCCGGCGCACCAGCTCCGCCGCCACCGGCTCGTCGGCGCGCGCCCGTGCCGTCAGGCCGTGCTCCGCCGCCAGGGCGGTGATCGCCGCCGAGCCGGCCAGGGAGTGGAACCCGCCCTCGCACCCCGTGGCCGAGGGCAGGCCGTCGGTGCCGGGCACCGGCAGGAAGCCGATCTCGCCGGTGCCGCCGGAGGCTCCCCGGCGCAGGCCGCCGTCCAGCACGACGGCCGCGCCGATGCCGTGACCGAGCCACAGCAGGACGAAGGTGTCGCGGTCCCGGGCGCAGCCCTCGCGCTGCTCCGCGAGGGCTGCGAGGTTGGTCTCGTTCTCGACGTGTGCGCGGGCGTCCGGGAACCGTTCCTGCAGAGCGGCCACCAGCCGGCGGTGCCATTCGGGCAGCCCGCTGGAGTCGCGCAGTTCGCCGCTCACCGGGTCGATCAGACCGGGCGCGCCGATGCCCAGGGTGTGCAGCGGGTCGGCCCCGGCCTCCTTCGCCGCCCGCTCGACCAGGGTGACCGCCCGCTCGACGGCCGTCCCGGTGCCGGTGTCGCCGCCGATCGGCACGGACGCCTCGGCCAGCACCCTGCCGACGAGGTCGGAGACGAGCACCGCGACCCCCTCGGTGCGCACGTCCAGGGCGGCCAGATGGGCGCGCCCCGCGACGATGCCGTAGAGCTTCGCGTTCGGCCCGCGGCGCTGCTCGCCCGTCTCCCCCGCGACCTCGATCAGCCCGGAGGCGGTGAGGCGTTCGACGAGGTCGGCGACCGTGGGCCGGGACAGACCGGTGAGCTGTTTCAACTGCCCTGCCGTCAACGGGCCTTCGCGTTGCAGCAGCCGCAGGGCGAGCCGGTCGTTGATGACCCGGGCGGTGCTCGGGGATGCGGGCATGGCGGGAATCCTCCCACGGCCGGGGGGCTCGGCCGACGCGTCGCGACCAGGCCCTCTATTTATCAGGCAGGGTTCCTGATAGTTTACGTCGACGTCGCGACAAGGCCGCGCGGATCCGGAAAGGGCGAGGAATGAGCGGAGCGGGCGAGGTGGTCCACACCCCCACGGAGGTACGACGGGCCCGCTACGCCGTGGCGGCCGTGTTCACCGTGCACGGCGCGGTCACCGGTTCGTTCGCCACCCGGGTGCCGTGGATCCAGGACCACGCCGACGTCTCCACCGGGCAGCTCGGGTTCGCCCTGGCCTTCACCGCGTTCGGCGCGGCCTGCGCGATGCCGCTGGCCGGTTCGATCACCCATCGCTTCGGCAGCCGGGCCGCCCTGCGCGTGCTGCTGGCGCTGTGGACGCTGTCGCTGACCCTGCCCGCCCTCGCGCCGAACCTGCCGCTGCTGTGCCTGGCGATGTTCACGTACGGGGCCGCGGCGGGCATGGCGGACGTCGCGATGAACGCCCTCGGCGTCGAGGTGGAACGGCGGCTCGACCGGTCCATCATGTCGGGCCTGCACGGCATGTGGAGCGCGGGCGCCCTGGTCGGCTCGGCCGGCGGGACGCTCGCCGCGCACCTCGGCTCGGACGCACGGCTGCACCACACGCTGGCGGCGGCCGTCCTCACCGCGCTCGGACTCGTGGCCTGCCGATGGGTGCTGGACATCAGGCCCACCGAGGACGAGGAGCCGCCCCCGCGCTTCGCGCTGCCGCCCCGCTCGGCCCTGCTGATCGGAGCCGTCGGGTTCTGCGCGGTGTTCGCGGAGGGCGCCAGCCTGGACTGGTCGGCGGTGTATCTGCGCGACCGGCTCGCCTCCTCGGCCGGGGTCGCGGCCGCCTGCACGACCGGCTTCATGCTCACCATGGCGGTGGCCCGGATCGCGGGGGACGTGGTGGTGAACCGGTTCGGAGCGGTGCGCACCGTGCGCGCCGGGGGCGTCCTGGCCGCGCTGGGCGGTCTGCTGATCGTCGCCGCGGGGCATCCGGCGGTGGCGATCGGCGGGTTCGGGCTGATGGGGCTCGGCATCGCCGTCGTCGTACCGCTGTGCTTCGCCGCGGCCGGCCACAGCGGGCCCAACCCCAGCCAGGCCATCGCGGGCGTCGCGACCATCACGTACACCTCCGGACTGGTCGCGCCCAGCCTGATCGGCGGGGTGGCGCAGGCGACCAGCCTGACGGTGTCGTTCGTCGTCGTGACGGTGCTCACGTGCGGGCTGGTGGCCTTCGCCGGCGTGCTGCGCGGCGGCGAGCGCACGGGCGCGAAGGTCAGTCCGCGGGCCGAAGCAGTGCCCGGCCCCCGCTCCTGAGGGTCTCGCTCCACGGCGCGGGGCGCATGGTCGCCGCGTCCAGCCGGACGAGGACCCGTTCGCCGCGCGCGTAGGTCAGCGTCCCGTCCGTCGAGCAGAACCGGAAGCCGTACGTCAGCCCGGTGTTGCCGAGCCGCTCCAGCCACAGGTGCACGGCGTAGGCGCCCGGCTTGGTGACCGGGGCCTCGTAGCTGACGCGCAGCTCCTTGACGGCGTTGCAGGCGTCGCCGGCCGTGGCCCAGTCGCCCTCGAAGCGGACGCCGTACTCCTGCCACAGCTCGGTCCAGGCGCGTTCGACCATCAGCGGATAGCGGGCGTTGTGCAGCAGTCCGAGCGCGTCCAGGTCGTCGAAGTGGACGGTGACGGGGACGAGCCGGCCGTATGTCACAGCGGGGGCGGGCGGGGCTTCGGCGGTCACGGCGAGCACTCCTGGGCGTGTATGAGGAAACGACCACCATCCTAAGCCGCCCCTAAGCGGTCGCTCACCGCCCTCTCGCACGTGAGAATGACCGGGAGAGCCGCTCCCTCACGAAGGCGAACCCGCAACCATGGATCTCGGCGTCCGCTGGAAACTGCACGGCGACGGACGCACCCCTGCGCCCGGCGCGGTGGTCCGCCCCGACGAACGGCTGTCCTGGCCGCGCACGGCCGGCCTCGGCGCCCAGCACGTGGTGGCCATGTTCGGCGCGAGTTTCGTGGCGCCGGTCCTCATGGGCCTGGACCCCAACCTCGCCATCATGATGTCCGGCGTCGCCACCGTCGTCTTCCTGCTCGCGACCCGCGGCCGGGTGCCCAGTTATCTCGGGTGCTCCCTGTCCTTCGTGGGCGTGGCGGCGGTCATCCGGGCGCAGGGCGGGACGAGCGCCACGGTCACCGGAGCGGTGTTCGTCGTCGGGGTCGCGCTGTTCGCCGTCGGCCTGGCCGTGCAGCGCTTCGGGGCGCGGATCATCCACGCCGCGATGCCGCCGATCGTGACGGGCGCCGTGGTGATGCTGATCGGCTTCAACCTCGCGCCGGTCACCGCCTCGACCTACTGGCCGCAGGACCAGTGGACCGCGCTGCTGGTGATGGCGTTCACCGCCGCGGCCGTGGTGTGTCTGCGCGGGTTCTGGTCCCGCATCGCCATCTTCCTCGGGCTCGTCCTCGGATACGCCGTCTCCTGGGCGTTCGACCGGATCTTCGGCCGGATCCACTCCGCCGACGCGAGCGGCAAGGTCACCGACCACTGGCGGCTCGACCTGTCCGGCGTCGGTCACGCCGACTGGATCGGCCTGCCGCCCTTCCACGGCCCGTCCTTCGACTGGTCGGCTGCCCTGGTGGCCCTGCCCGTCGTCATCGCGCTGGTCGCGGAGAACGCCGGGCACGTCAAGGCGGTCGGCGAGATGACCGGCGACGACCTGGACGACCGGCTCGGCACGGCGATCTCCGCCGACGGCGTCGGCTCGATGCTGTCCACCGCCCTGGGCGGGCCGCCCAACACCACCTACTCCGAGAACATCGGCGTGATGGCCGCGACCCGCGTCTACTCGACGGCCGCCTACTGGGCCGCCGCCGGGTTCGCCCTCCTGTTCGGTCTGTGCCCGAAGTTCGGCGCGATCGTCGCCGCGGTCCCCGGCGGCGTCCTCGGCGGGATCACCGCCATCCTGTACGGCATGATCGGCCTGCTCGGCGCGCAGATCTGGATCAACGCCGGCGTCGACCTGCGCAACCCGCTGAACCTGGTGCCGGCCGCGGCGGGCATCATCATCGGCGTCGGCAACGTCACGATGACGTTCACCGACACGTTCTCGCTGAGCGGCATCGCGCTCGGCACCGTCGTCGTCATCACCGGCTACCACGCACTGCACGCGTTCGCGCCCGCCCATCTCACGACGCAGCGACCGCTGCTGGACGAAGGCACCAGCAGCTACGACGACGCCGGTTCGTAGGCGCGCGACGGGCCGAACCGGCCGGGGCGGCGGGCTCGTTCCCCCGTTCCGGGGAAGCGTCGGGCTCGCCGACCCGCGGGACCTCCCAGGACTGCGACCCTGCCCCCATGCCGCAATGGGAACAGTTCACGCCGCCCGTCGAGCCGGGCGCCGACACGGCCGGCCCGCTGGGCGCGAGCGTCGACGACGTGCTCGCCCGGATGCGCGCCCTCGACGCGACCCTGCCCGCCCAGGACGGGGTCGCGGTCTTCAACCGCGTCTACCTGGCGGTGACCCGGGAGGTGGACCGGCGCATCGACCGGGGCCGGTTCCCGGATCCGCGGGCCGCGACCACGCTGGACGTGCGGTTCGCGCAGCGCTATCTGGACGCCGTCGACCCGGTGCCGTCGGACCGGCGCGCGCCCGCCTGCTGGCGTCCGCTGCTGCAGTTCCGCCGCCATCCCGGCGTAAGGCCGCTGCAGTTCGCGCTCGCGGGCGTCAACGCGCACATCGGACACGACCTCGCGCTCGCCGTCGTGGACGCCTGTCACAGCCTCGGCTGCGAACCGGCCGAGCTGGAGGACGAGTTCGACCGCGTGGGCGATCTCCTCGTCTCGCTGGAGGAGCGCGTCCGCGAGGACCTGATGCCGGGCCCCGACCTGTTGCAGATCGCCGATCCCCTCACCCACCTGCTCGGCGCCTGGAGCCTGGAGCGCGCCCGGGACGCCACCTGGACGGCGGCCCGGGCCCTGTGGGCGCTGCGCCGGCTCCCGGGCGTGGCCCAGGAGTTCACCGAGCGGCTCGACACGGCCGTCGGCTTCGCGGGGCGGATGATGCTCACCCCGCTGTGAGGCCCCCGCAGGGCGGACCTCAGTCCTCCGGCAGCTCCACCGGCGCGATCTCGTCGTAGACGTCGCCGGGACCGGGGTTGGTCGCGTCCGTCGTCCCGCCGAAGTGGTGCATCACGCCCCAGACCGCGTTCAGCGCGGTCTGGACCGCGCCCTCGGCCCAGCCCGCCGTCCAGGAGATGTCGTCGCCGGCCAGGAAGATGCCCCGCTTGTCCTCGGGCAGACGGTCCTGCATGAAGTGCGTGAACAGGCGGCGCTGGTAGCGGTAGTGGCCGGGCAGGTTGGCCTTGAACGCGCCCATGAAGTAGGGCTCGTTCTCCCAGGAGACCGTCACCGGGTTGCCGATGACGTGCTTCCGGATGTCGACGTTCGGATAGATCTCGCCGAGCGACTTCAGCATGACCTCCATCCGTTCGTTCGCCGACAGCGGCAGCCACTTCAGGCTGTCGTCGCACCAGGTGTAGGACAGGCAGATGACCGCGGGCTTGTCGGGGCCGTCGTCGAGCAGGTACGTGCCGCGCGTCATGCGGTCGGTGAGCGTCATCGACATGACGTCCCGGCCGGTCGGGTTTCCCCTGTCGTCGACGGCCTTGTCCAGCCAGAAGGGCCGGTCGACCGGCACGAACAGCTTCGAGGACTCCATGTAGTGGGTGCGCTCGATGGCGGTCCAGTGGTCGATCGGGAAGAGCGAGTCGTCGCAGGCGATCTTCGACAGGAGCATCCAGGACTGGGCCGTGAAGATCGCCGCCCGGTAGGTGCGGATGTCGCCGGCCGCGTCCGTCACGGTGATCCGGTTGCCGGCGGTGCGGTGCAGCCGGGTCACGGCCGGGCGGGGCTCGCGGCCCTCGTGCAGGCTCGCCAGCGAGGTGCCGTGGGCCCAGTGGACGATCTTCGCCGGCTCGCGCTCCCAGAGCCGCAGCGGAAGCTGCTGGCTGCCGCCGACGATCCCGCGGTGATGGTCGTCGGCCTCGGTGTAGACGACCCGCAGGATCTCCAGGATGGAGTTGGGGAAGTCGGTGTCCCAGCCGCCCGTGCCGAAGCCGACCTGGCCGAAGATCTCGCGGTGGCGGAAGGACCGGAACGCCTCGGAGTCGCAGAGGAAGCCGTAGAAGGTCTGGTTGTCGAGCTTCTCGACGAGCTTCGCCCAGATCTCGCGGATGCGCGGCACGTCGCGCTCGCGCATGGCCTGATTCATGTCGGAGAAGTCCGCGCCCTCTTCCAGGCACTTGTTCCAGGCCGCGGCGACGTCACGGTAGACCTGCGGAAGGTCGTCGATCGTCTCGGCGTAGTGGGACTCGCCCTTGAGGTCGACGACCGTCGAAGGAGTCGCCTCGGCAAGGGGGTTGGGGAACGGCTCGGTCCGCAGACCCACCAGGTCGATGTAGTGCTGCAGCGCCGTGGAGGACGGCGGGAAGCGCATCGCGCCCATCTCGGCGATGAGGGAGGGGTCGCAGCCGTCGAAGCCGACGGTGCGCAGCCGCCCGCCGATCTTGTCGGCCTCGTAGACGACCGGCTTGAGGCCCATCTTCATCAGCTCGTAGGCGGCCACGATGCCCGACAGCCCGCCGCCGATGACGGCCACCTCGGCCCCGTGCTCGGTCGCGGGGATCTGGCCGAGCCCCGCCGGATGGGCGAGGAAGTCGTCGTACGCGTACGGGAAGTCCGGGCCGAACATGGTGATCGGCGGCTGCTGCTCGTCTGCGTGCTCGACGGCGTTGGGCACGGTGGACGTCATGGGGTGCGGACTCCTTGCGGCGAAGACGAACGGACTCGAAGGACGACGGGGCTTCAGACCAGGGACCCGTAGAGGCCGGGGCGACGGTCGTGCAGATACGGGTTGGCCGCTCGCGACGCCGCGAGCGCGACGGGGTCGACGTCGGCGAACACCAGTTCCTCGTCGCGTCCGGCGCGGGCCCGGACGACTCCGTCGGGCCCGGCCAGCGCGGACAGCCCGACGAACTCGTACTCGCCTTCCCGTCCGGCCCGGTTGACGTAGGCGACGTACATCTGGTTCTCGAAGGCGCGCACCGGGACCATCGACTCGGCGACGAACTGGAAGGGGTGCATCTGCGCGGTCGGCACGACGAGCAGGTCGGTGCCGGCCAGGGCGTGGGCGCGGACGTTCTCCGGGAACTCGACGTCGTAGCAGATCATCAGGCCCACGGTGAGGCCGTTCAGCTCGGCCTGGACCACCGGCTGCCCGCCCTCGCGGAAGTGGTCGCGCTCGAAGCAGCCGAAGAGGTGGGTCTTGCGGTAGTTCGCGAGCCGGACGCCCTCGGCGGAGATCAGCTGAGCGGAGTTGAGGACCGTCTCGCCGTCCCGCTCGGGGTAGCCGTACGCGATGGCGAGCCCGTGCCGTGTGGCGAGCCCGGCGATCGCGTCCGCGGAGTCGCCGTCGGCGGGCTCGGCGAGGCGGGCGACGTCGTCGCCGATCGCGTACCCCGTGAGGAACAGCTCCGGCGTGACCAGGAGCGCGGCGCCCGCGGCTGCGGCCCGCTCCGCGGCCTCGTCGAGCGCCTTGAGGTTCTCGACGACGGATCCGGGACGGCCGGAGCTCTGGAGCAGGGCGGTGCGCATGCGTGATCCTCACCGGGTACGAGGGGGGCGTGGGGGCCGCTGCGGGGGCCTCTGTGGAGGCGGTCGCGGGGGCCAGATAGACGGTACGGTCGGCCGCGCGGGCCGGACAAGGAGGAGCCGTTGCGCACCGGTGAGCGGAACGTTGCGTGCGCGGGGGCCCCGGCGGCGATTCGTTGCGCGCGCTCACCGCTTCCTCCCCCGGGCCGCCGCCAGGGCCACGGCCAGGGCCGTCGTCAGGTACGGCACCGCGCACAGGGCGAACGCGGCGCCGTGCCCGAAGGCGGACCCGAGGAACCCGTACGCGCCGTACACCGCGACGGTCACCAGCTCGGTGCCCAGGCCCGCGACCGAGGTCAGGGTGGCCCGGCCGGCGCCCTCGATGCGGCGCTGGAGCCGGACGTCCGCCAGGACCGTCGCGAGCTGGAAGCCGCCGAAGGCGAGGGCGACGAGGGCGATGCCCGCGGGCTTCCCGGTGAGGGCGCCGGCCGCCAGGGCGAGCGCCGCGCCCGCGAGGAGCGCGGCGAGCCCGGCGCGGCCCAGGCGTTCCGCCGGGCCGGACAGCAGGCTGCCGGCCGTGACGCCGGCCCAGACCAGCACGAGGAGGCGGGGGACGTCGGTGTCCGGGACGCCGGTCTCCTCGACCAGCAGCGGGGTGTACTCGTCGAGCGCCCCCCACACCGCCGTGACGGCCGGCACGAGCAGCAGGGCGCCGAGGACCGAACGGTCCCGGCGGACGTCGGCGAACCCCGCGCGCAGAGTGGCGGCCCAGCCGTCCTCGGACGGGGCGGCCGGGGCGCGGTGCTCGGGGAAGCGGGTGGCGACCGCGGCGCAGAGCAGGCTCGCCAGCACGCTGGCCGCGCCGACGGCCCGGTAGCCGCCGGCCGAGAGCACCGGCCCGGCCAGTGCCGTCGCCGCCATCACGGCCACCTGGCCCAGCGCATGGGCGCGGCCCATCACCCGGGCGTACCGGTCCGCCGCGCCGGCCCGTTCCAGCTCCTCGTAGACCAGCGCCTCCAGCGCGCCGGAACCCAGTGCGCCGCGCGCTCCCCACAGGACGAAGCCGGCCGCGAAGGCCCAGTACGACGGGACGAGCACCCACAGCGCGAAGCCGGCCGCGCCCAGCAGCGGGCCCAGCCACAGGAGCGTCCGTCGGGACACGGCGTCGGCCCAGGCCCCGGAAGGAACCTCCAGCAGGACGCCGGTCAGCGACCACAGGACGAAGAGGGAGGAGATCCGCCCGACGGACAGCCCGCTGTCCGCGAACAGCAGCACGTACACCGGGTACAGCAGCACGAACTCGTCGAGGAACGCGTACGCGTGGAGCGTGGCGGTCAGTCGACGGACGCCGGAGCCGGTCGTGGATCAATGTCGCCAGGTCATGCCACCGATGGTAGCCAGTTCAGGCCCCGCCGCCCACCGGTTTCCCGGCGAGCGCGAACGTGGTGATCACCGCCGCGTGGTCGGAGGGCCAGTCGTTGTCCTCGACGTCCGGCCAGGGCCGGGGGCGGCCGGTGACATGGGTGCGGGAGTCGAGCACCCTGAGGCCACGGTGGAGCACGAAGTCGATCCGGTCCTGCGGTTCGGGGCGGCCGCTGCCGTCCTCGTGCTCGGTGTGGACCGGCGACCAGGTGTGCCCGGGCTCGCGGACGGGATCGGGGTGCGCCTCGCGGTAGGAGTCGGCGAAGCCCGCCTCCTCGGCGGCCCGCGTCACCGGCCACGCCACGTCCGGCCGGTCCAGGTGGGAGGGGCTGTTGAAGTCGCCGACGAGGACGACCGGCACGCCCGGCGCGGCTCCGATCCGGCGCAGGGCGTCCCGCAGCCGGGCGAGCCGCACCCCCTCGTGGGCGATCAGTGCGTCCGCGCCGAGCCCGTCGAAGGCGGCCTCGTAGGGCCCGTACGGCGCGTAGTCCAGGTGGGCCGTCCACACGTCTACCTCGTGTCCGTCCGCCTCGATCCGGACGCCCGCCGCGCCGTAGAAGCCCACGCCGGGGTCGCCGAGGGCGGCCGTGATCGGGTGCCGGCTGATGATCCCGAGGTTGTCCCCGGCCCGGTGGTGGTGCCAGCCGAGGGCATCGGCGAGCTCCTCGGCCGCGGCGCCGTACGTCTCCTGGAGGCCGACGACGTCCACGTCGGTCTCGGTGAGGATCTTGAGCTGTTTGGCCCGGTGGTCGTGGACCTTCGTGCCGCCGTGCCAGAGGTTCCAGCTCATGACGCGGAGCCGGTGCGGCGTCAGGGAGCGCAGCCACTGCGGGGTGACGCCGTCCAGGCCGGCCACCACGGTCCGGCCGGGCGCCGTCCCGATCGGCGCGAGCGAGGGCACGGCGAGCACCGTGCACCCGGCGGCCTCGGCGGAGGCCACCCCGGTCTCGGTGTCCTCGACGGCCACACAGGCCGCCGGGTCGACGCCGAGGGCCCGGCAGGCGGCGAGGTAGGGGTCGGGGGCGGGCTTGGTGTGCTCGGTGTCGTCGGCGGTGACGGTGGCGGCGAAGCGGCTCGCGCCGAGCGCGTCGAGCACGACGCCGGCGACCGCCCGGGGCGACGCGGTCACCAGCGCCGTCGGCACGCCCTCCCGGGCCAGGGCGTCGAGCAGGGCGAGTGCACCGGGGCGCGGCACTATCCCGGCGCGGACACGGTCCGCGAAGTCCCGGTGGAGCGCCTCGGCGAGCTCCGGGGCGGGGCGGCCGGTGGCGGCGGCCAGCCAGTGCGCGGTGTGCTCGACGGGACGGCCGAGCACGTCCGGCCGGTCCGCCTCGGTCAGGGGTCGGCCGGCCGCCTCTTCCACCGCCTCCCACCACAGCCGCTCGGTGTCGACGAGCGTTCCGTCCATGTCGAACAGGACGGCCTGAAGGGGGAGTCGCGTCACGGTTGCCTCTTTCGGTGGGGGGATCAGGAAGTGCGTTCGGTGACGAGCACCGGGCGGTCGGGCAGCGACACGTCCACCGCGGCGCCGGCGGTGAGCCCGGCGGTCTCGTGCGCGGGCAGGTCGGCCTTGATCTCGGCGCCGTCGGCGAGCCGGACGGTGACCCGGACGGCGGCGCCCAGGAAGGAGGTGGCGACCACGCGCGCGTCCCCGTCGTCCGCGGCCCGCACCTGTACGGCCTCCGGCCGCACCAGGACGTCCACCTCGGTCACGGCGGGGATCCTGCCGTCGACGGGCAGTCGGCGCCCGAGCACGTCGACGGTCCCGCCGTCGAGGCGTCCCGGGATCCGGCTCGTCGTGCCCACGAACCCGGCGACGAAGGCCGTCGCGGGCCGTCCGTACAACTCGGCCGGGGCGGCGCACTGTTCGAGCCGTCCGGCGTGCATCACGGCGACCCGGTCCGCCATGGACAGGGCCTCTTCCTGATCGTGGGTGACGAACAGGGTGGTGATGCCGAGCTCCTGCTGGAGCCGCCGGATCTCCTCGCGCAGGGTCAGCCGCACCTTGGCGTCGAGCGCGGAGAGCGGCTCGTCCAGGAGCAGGACGCGTGGGCGCAGGGCGAGGGCGCGGGCCAGGGCGACCCGCTGCTGCTGACCGCCGGAGAGCTGGTGGGGGAAGCGTGCGCCCTTGTCGGCGAGGCCCACCAGGTCCAGCAGCTCGGCTGCCCGGGAGCGCCGTTGGGCGGTGCGCACCTTGCGCATCCGCAGCCCGAAGGCCACGTTGTCGAGCGCGTCGAGATGCGGGAAGAGGCTGTAGGACTGGAAGACCATCCCGGCGTCCCGGCGGTGGGCCGGGACCCGGGTGACGTCCTCGCCGTCGACCAGCACCTCGCCGGAGTCCGGGTGCTCGAACCCGGCGAGCATCCGCAGCGCGGTGGTCTTGCCGCAGCCGGAGGGGCCGAGCAGGGCGAGGAGTTCACCCGGCCGGACGGTGAGGTCGAGGCCGGCGAGGGCGACGGTCGGCCCGAACTCGCGCCGCAGGCGGCGGAATTCGACGGTCGCCGCCTGCGTCGCCGGCTGCGGCGTGGTCGCTGTGTTGTCGAGCACGGTCATGGTTCATCCCCGGGGAGTAGGACGGGTGCGCCCGCCGAAACCGGCGAGGACGAGGAGGAGCGCCCAGGTCACGAGCAGGCTGAGCACGGAGACGGCGACGGACAGCTGGGCCTGCGAACCGCTGACGTTGACGATCCAGACGGCGAACGGCTGGAAGCCGAGCAGCTGCGCCACGGTGAACTCGCCGAGCACCAGGGCCAGGGTGAGGAAGGAGGCGTTGAGCAGCGCGCCGCGCAGATTGGGCAGGACGGCCCGGATCAGCGCCTGCGGCCAGCCCGCCCCACAGCTGCGGGCGGCCTCGACGAGGGTGCCCACGTCGACGGAGCGCAGTCCCGCGTCCAGGGCCCGGTACACGAACGGCAGGGCCATGACGACGTAGGCCAGCACGAGGACCACGGGGAAGTCGGGGTTCTGGATGGCCACGAAGGTCTGGAACAGCGGGGTGCGCGACAGCTGCTCGGGTCCCCACTTCAGCACCGTCCCGATGCCCGCGACGAACGCGATCGGCGGGACGACCAGCGGCAGCGAGCACACCACCTCGACGACCGGCCGCAGGCGGGGCGAGCCCAGCCGCAGCGCCACCATGGCGGGCACCATCAGCAGCAGGACGACGGCGACGGTGACGGCGGCCAGTTCCAGCGAGAGCAGCGGACTGGAGCCGAAGCCGCCGGTGGAGAAGATCTGCGTGTAGGCGTCGAGGGTGACGCCCTGTCCGGGCACGTCGACGGTGAAGACGACCGACGCGGCGAGCGGCACCAGGAAGTACAGTCCGGCGAGGCCGAGGACCGCCCATCGCCACAGGTTCAGGCGAGCCATCGCGCGCTCCGTCGTTGCAGGGGCAGGTACACCGCCATGACCAGGCCCGCGACCAGGACCATGTCGAGGCTGAGCGCGAGGGCCACGTTCTCCTGGCCGACGAGCACGTTGCCCGAGAGGGCGTCGGCGATCTGGAGGGTGACCAGCGGGATGGAGCTGCCCACCATGGCGGCCGCGGTCGCGTACGCGGCGAAGGCGCTGCCGAAGAGGAGCACCAGGCCGCCGAGCAGCGAGGGCAGCAGGACGGGCAGGGCGACGTGCCGCCAGTACTGGGCGGGTGTCGCGCCGTTGTTCTGCGCCGCCTCGCGCCACTGGGAGCGCAGCCCCTCCAGGGCGGGGGTGATGGTGAGCACCATCAGCGGGAGCAGGAAGTACAGGTAGACGACCACCAGCCCCCAGAAGCTGTACAGGTCCCAGCCCTGGTCGGTGAGGCCGAACTGCCTGGTCAGCACACCGGCGTTGCCGAGCGTGGCGACGAAGGCGAAGGCCAGCGGGACGCCGCCGAAGTTGGCCAGCACGCCGGACGCGGTGAGCACGGCCTCGCGCAGCGCGCGGTGGCGGGAGGTCACCACGGCCTGGGCCAGCGGCAGCCCGAGCAGCGCTCCCAGTCCCGCGGACACGGCCGACAGCTTCACGCTGCCGAGCAGGGCCGTCAGATACGCGCCCCGCAGCGAGGCGGTCAGGTTGCCGGCCGTGTACGAGGTGGCGCCGGTGGCCGGGTCCCTGACGGTGAACGCGCCGTCGAGCATGGCCATGGCGGGCAGCCCGAAGGCGAGCGCGGTGAAGGCGAGCAGCGGGACGACGGCGAGCCAGCCCAGGGACCGGCGCCGCCGCTGGAGCCCGGCGGCGGGCGCCGTGTCGGCCCGTACGGCGACGGAGGTCATCCGGAGACGGCCTCGGCCCAGCCCTGCCCGAGGACCGTCTTGGCCTTGCTCTGCTGGGCCTCGGTCGGGAAGGAGGGCGTGCCGGAGACCTCGGGCAGCTTGGCCGCGGCCGTCTTGTCGAGGGTGCCGGCCTTCTCCATGGCGGTCATCAGGACCGGCCGCGCGTAGCCCTTGAGCCACAGGTTCTGGCCCTCGGCGCTGTAGAGGTACTCCTGCCACAGGCGGGCGGCCGCCGGGTGCGGGGCGTCCTTGTTGATCGCCTGGGAGTAGTACTGGGAGAACTGGCCGTCGCGGGGCACCGCCACCTTCCAGTCGACGCCCTTGGAGCCGAACTCGTCGGCGTATCCGGCGTTGAGGTAGTCCCAGTCGATGCTGATGGGCGTCTCGCCCTTCTCGACGGTGGCCGGCGTCGACTCGACGGGCGTGTAGTTGCCGTTCTTCTTCAGCTTGGCGAAGAAGTCGAGGCCGGGCTGGATGTCGTCGAAGGAGCCGCCGCTCGCGAGGGAGGCCGCGTAGACGCCGCCGAACGCGGAACCCGACTTGGTGGGGTTGCCGTTGAGGGCGACCTGGCCCTTGTACTGCGGCTTGAGCAGGTCCGCGAAGGTGGTCGGACAGACCTTCACGCGCTTGGCGTCGCAGCCTATGGAGAGGTAGCCGCCGTAGTCGTTGTACCAGCGGGCCCGGGCGTCCTTCTGCCCCTCGGGGATGTCGGCGTACGACGCCACCTTGTACGGCGCGAGCAGGCCCTGCTGCGCGGCGCTCAGCGCGAAGGAGCTGCCGAGGTCGAGGACGTCCGGTGCGCGGCCCTGGCCCTTGCGCGAGGTGACGGCGTTGATCTCGTCCTGGCTGGCGGCGTCGGGGTTCTCGACCGCGACCTTGACGCCGTACTTCTTCTGGAAGCCGTCGATCAGGGCGCCGTAGTTCGCCCAGTCGCGGGGCAGCGCGATGGCGTTCAGCGTGCCCTCCTTCCTGGCCGCCTTCACCAGGGCGTCGAGGCCGCCGAAGTCGGCGGCGGACGCGGCGGTGGCGGCGCTCTTGCCGTCGGCGGCGGCCGCGGCGCCGGTGTCGGGGGCGGCGCCACAGGCGCTCAGGGCGAGTACGGCGACGGCGGCGAGGGCGCCGCCACGAACGGCGGTTCTCGGCAGGGGCACGGTCACGGCTTCTCCAGGGGACGCGCTGGAATGCAGGAGGCGGGGTTGACTTGTCTGAACAAGTTGGCCCAAGTACGCCCGCCGTCGGTGTCCCCTTCGTGAACACCGGCGAAACCCTGAGCCCCTGTTTCCCGCACAGTTGTGGTCGTCACCGAACCGCGCCGCGAGTGGACTACGCTGGTCAGACTGTGTACAGCAGTCGAAGCAGAGGGGAATCATGGCCGCGCGACACGAGGAGATCGCCGACGAACTGCGCCGGGCGATCGACCGCGAGGAGTACGCGGTCGGCGCCCGGCTGCCCGCCGAGACCGACCTCGCCGCCCGGTACGGCGTCTCGCGCGGCACGGTCCGCCAGGCCGTCGCGGCGCTGACCGCCGAGGGCCTCATCGGCTCCCGCCAGGGCGCCCGCCGCGTGGTCCTGGCCAGTCATCGCAGCCAGAGCTTCGCCGAGCTGCGCAGCTTCGCCCAGTGGGCGCGCGCGATGGGCCGCCGGGCCACCGGCCGGGTCGTGCGGCAGGACTACCGACCGGCCGGCGCGGAGGACGCCGTGCGCCTCCAACTCCGCGAGGGGACACCGGTGTTGCACGTGCTGCGGCTGCGCGGCCTGGACGGTGAGCCGGTGCTTTTGGAGCGGACCGTGTACGCGGACTGGATCTCCCCGGCCGTCGAGTCGATCGAGCCGGACTGTCCCTCGGTGACCCAGCGCCTCCTCGACGACAGCGGCCTCGTCTTCGCCTACGGCGAGCACGTCATCGACGCGGTGGCCGCGGGCGCCCAGGACGCCGAGCTGCTCGGCGTGCGCCGTACGAGCCCGCTGCTGCGCGTCCGCCGGGTGACCACGACCCACGAGGGCCGCCCGGTGGAGTGGTCGGACGACCGCTACCGCTCCGACGCGGTCAGTTTCAGCGTGCACAACTCGATAGGCAACAACGCGCTGGCCCGCAAGACGGCCGAGTAGGACGCGCAACGGCCCGGGCCGGCCGCGGAGCGCGCGGGCAGGGGCGGGTGGGGGGCGGGTGGGGGGCGGGCGAACCGGCTCAGGCCGGCGAGCCCGAGGAGAAGCGGCGCAGGAGCGGGGACAGCACCAGGACCGACTTCGTGCGTTCCACGAAGGGCTCCCCCGCGATCCGTTCCAGGACGCGTTCGAAGTGGCGCATGTCGGCGGCGAATACCTGGGCGACCGCGTCCGCCTCGCCGGTGACGGTGGACGCCGCCACTACCTCCTGGTAGCGCTCCAGGCCCCGCTGGATGGTCTCCGGGGAGGTGTTGCGCCGGCAGTAGATCTCGACGAACCCCTCGGTCTCCCAGCCGAGGGCCGCCGGGTCGACCCGTACGGTGAAGCCGGTGATGGCTCCGGTGGCCCGCAGCCGGTCCACGCGCCGTTTCACGGCGGGCGCGGACAGGCCGACCAGGTGCCCGATGTCCGCGTAGGAGCGGCGGGCGTCCTCGGCGAGGGCGTGCACGATGCGTTCGTCGAGATCGTTCAGCACAGTGGGTCGATCACTTCTCAGATGGTGCGGGTGACGCGAGTCGGGAGCGGCGGTGGCCGTAGAGGAAGTAGACCACGAGCCCGACCGCCATCCAGACTCCGAAGACCACCCAGGTGACGGCCGACAGGCTGCCCATCATCCACACGCACAGGCCGAAGCCGACGGCCGGCAGGACCGGGGACAGCGGCACGCGGAAGGTACGGGGCATCTCCGGACGGGTCCGGCGCAGCACCACGACGGCGATGTTGACCAGCCCGAACGCGAACAGCGTGCCGATGCTGGTGGCGTCCGCCAGCTGGCCCAACGGGATCGCGGCGGCCAGGACGCCGCAGAAGAGGGACACGATGACCGTGTTGGCCCGCGGCGTGCCGGTCTTCGGGTGGACCTTGGAGAACACCTGGGGCACCAGGCCGTCCCGGGACATCGCGAAGAGGATGCGGGTCTGGCCGTACAGCACGGTCAGGACGACGCTCGCGATGGCGATGACCGCGCAGAAGGCGAGGAGGGTCCCCCAGAAGGACTGACCGGTCACCTCGCGCATGATCTGGGCGAGTGCGGCCTCGGAGTCCCCGAACCGCTGCCACGGCTTGGCGCCGACGGCCACGGCCGCGACGAGCACGTAGAGCGCGGTGACGATGACCAGCGACAGCATGATGGCCCGCGGCAGATCGCGCTGCGCGTTCTTCGCCTCCTCGCCGGCGGTGGAGGCGGCGTCGAAGCCGATGTACGAGAAGAACAGGGTCGCCCCGGCCGCGCTGACGCCCGCCATGCCCAGCGGCATGAAGTTCTCGTAGTTGCCGGAGCGGAAGCCCTGGACGCCGATGGCGCAGAACAGCACCAGCGCGGCGATCTTCACGGCCACCATGAACGTGTTGGCGCGGGCCGACTCGCGGGCGCCGCCCAGCAGGAAGGCCATCGCCAGCAGGACGACGATGAGGGCGGGCAGGTTGAAGACGCCCCCGTCGCCGGGCGGCGCCGACAGCGCGTCCGGGATGGTGACGCCGATGGTCCCGTCGAGCAGCTCGTTGAGGTACTCGCCCCAGCCGACGGCGACGGCGGCCACCGAGACGCCGTACTCCAGGACCAGACACCAGCCGCAGATCCAGGCGATCAGCTCGCCCATCGTCGCGTATGCGTACGAGTACGAGGACCCGGCGACCGGGATGGTGCCGGCCAGCTCCGCGTAGGAGAGCGCCGAGAAGAGCGCCGTGACGCCGGCGATCACGAAGGACAGGGTGACGGCCGGCCCGGCCTTGGGGACGGCCTCGCCGAGGACGACGAAGATGCCGGTGCCGAGCGTGGCGCCGATGCTGATCATGGTGAGCTGCCAGAGCCCGAGCGAGCGCCGCAGGGACCCGCCCTCGCCCTGGCCGCCCTCGGCGACCAGCCGTTCCACGGGCTTGCGCCGCATGAGGCGCGCGAACAGCCCCGGGGACGCGGGGGCGGTCCGACTTCTCTGGTGCGGGGGTGCGCCTTGGTCGAGCACGCGCTGACTCCTTCGTCGCTGCCTCTCGGCGCGGAGGGGACCGGCGGCGCGCCTGTGCGATCAGGGGCCCGCCGAGCGGGGTCCCCGCCACGCTACGTACAGCGCGTAACCCTACGAGCCCGGACGTTGCCGCTGTAATGCAGCAACCTTGCGCGTGCCCGCATGATCATTGCGTTCATCACGGCGCGGCGGGTGTTCGTTGCGCGCGCGCCGCCGGGTGTTGCACGGGCCCCGTCAGGAGAACTCCCCGACGAGGAGGACACAGGCGCCGGCGAACTCGTGCAGAGCCGATGTGCAGCTCCGGCAGCGGCAGGTCCGCCGACCCGCAGACGGTGATCTCCATGAGGCCGACCGCAGCGGCCGGGGCGGGCGCACGGCCCCCGGCTTCTCCGGGGGCCGTGCGGCGGGCGGGCGGCTCAGCTCCAGCTGGCGTGCAGCGGCTTGCCCTCGGCGTAGCCGGCCGCGCTCTGGACGCCCACGACGGCCTTCTCGGCGAACTCCTCCAGGGAGGCCGCGCCCGCGTACGTGCAGGACGAACGCACGCCCGCGACGATCGAGTCGACCAGGTCCTCGACGCCCGGGCGGGCCGGGTCGAGGAACATGCGGGAGGTGGAGATGCCCTCCTCGAACAGCGCCTTGCGGGCGCGGTCGTAGGAGGACTCCTCGGAGGTGCGGTTGCGCACGGCCCGCGCGGAGGCCATGCCGAACGACTCCTTGTACGGGCGACCCTGGGCATCCTGCTGGAGGTCGCCCGGGGACTCGAAGGTGCCCGCGAACCAGGACCCGACCATCACGTTGGACGCGCCGGCGGCGAGCGCCATGGCGACGTCACGGGGGTGGCGGACACCGCCGTCGGCCCACACGTGCTTGCCGTGCTTCCTCGCCTCGGCCGCGCACTCCAGAACGGCCGAGAACTGCGGCCGGCCCACGCCCGTCATCATGCGGGTGGTGCACATGGCGCCGGGGCCGACGCCGACCTTGATGATGTCGGCGCCCGCCTCGATCAGGTCCCTGACGCCCTCGGCGGAGACGATGTTGCCGGCCACGATCGGCACGCGGGGGTCGAGGGCGCGCACGGTGCGGATCGCGCTGATCATCGACTCCTGGTGGCCGTGCGCGGTGTCGATGACGAGGGTGTCCGCACCGGCGTCGAGCAGCTGCTTGGCCTTGCCCGCGACGTCGCCGTTGATGCCGACGGCCGCGGCGATGCGCAGCTTGCCCCGCGCGTCGACGGCCGGGGTGTACAGCGTGGCGCGCAGGGCGCCCTTGCGGGTGAGGATGCCGGCGAGCCGCCCCTCGGCGTCGACGGCGGGGGCGTAGCGCCGGTTGGCCGCGTCGAGGGTGTTGAAGGCCTCCCGCGGGTCGATCCCGGCGTCGAGCAGCAGCAGGTCACGGGACATGACGACCTCGAGCTGCGTGAAGCGGTCGACGCCGCTGAGGTCGGCGTCGGTGACGACGCCCACCGGGCGGAAGTCCTCGTCGACGACGACGCCGGCGTTGTGCGCGCGCTTGGGCAGCAGGGCCAGGGCGTCGGCCACCGTCTGGTGCGGGGCGAGCACGATCGGGGTGTCCAGCACCAGGTGGCGGCTCTTGACCCAGGTGACGACGTCGGTGACGACGTCGATCGGAATGTCCTGCGGGATCACCACGAGTCCGCCGCGGCGGGCCATGGTCTCGGCCATCCGGCGACCGGCGACGGCGGTCATGTTGGCGACGACCAGCGGGATCGTGGTGCCCGTGCCGTCCGGGGCGCTGAGGTCCACGGCCTGACGCGACCCGACCGCGCTGCGGCTCGGCACCATGAAGACGTCGTCGTAGGTGAGGTCGTAGGCGGGCTGGATGTCGTTGAGGAAACGCACGTGCTGCACATCCCAGTCGATCAGAGGTGACCCCCGGACAGGTCAGCCAGGGGGAGAAGCACGTACTTCATTCTCCCACGAAGGCCGGGATGCGATGCCCGGACGGAACGTCCAAGCAGCTCCTGGGAGTGCTAGGAGGATCCTCCGAGAGCGAGCACGACAGACAGCGCGGGCGCCCGGTCCACGGCGGCGGAGAACACCTCCTGGGCGATCTCCCACTCCTCGGGCCGGGACTTGGCGTACTGCCGCCAGTTCCGCACGACGACGAGCACCGGCCCGGACTCGGGTCCGTCGGGCAGGCCGGTGAGGCTGTCGGCGAGGGCGTCCCAGTTCCTGCCGAACCGGTCGGGCAGTTCGAGGTGGCGGGCGCAGCGGTCCATCAGGGCCGCCTTGTCCGTGACGCCGTCGAGGTCCAGTTCCAGCATGTGCTCCGTCATCCAGGCACCGTCCTGAGCGAGTCGTGGTCACGGCAGAGGGGGGCGGCCCGGAAGCCCGCCCCCCTCTCTGATCATCCGCCGGATCCCGCCGGATCCCGCCGGTACCCCGCCGGATCCCCGTCAGATCCCGTCGGGGTCCGACCGGTTGAGGGCGGGCTTGGGCGCCGGCCCGGCCGTCATCAGGTAGTCCGCCGCGGACGTGTCCGTCACCAGGCTGGTGACGAGCCCGGACCGCAGCACCGCGTCGATCGCGGCGGCCTTGCGCTGACCGCCCGCGATCGCGACGACCTCGGGGATCCGGCGCAGCTGGTCGGCCTTGACCGTGATGCACCGCTCGCCCAGGTCGCGTCCGACCCTGCGGCCCTCGGCGTCGAAGAGGTGGGCGGACATCTCAGCGGCGACGCCGAGCGAGGCGTAGTGACCCCGCTCCTCGTCGCTGAGCATGTCGTACACCGTCGAGATGCCCGGCTCCCAGGAGCCGATGGAGACACAGGCGACCGTGACCTTGTCGAAGTAGTCGAAGGCCCGGGCGATCCCGGTCTGATGGCGCAGCGCTATCGCGGTGGCCGCGTCCGGCAGCAGCATCGGCGCGTAGATGGGGTGCGCGTCGCCGCCGGACACCTGGGCGGCGCGGCGCACCGCCTCGACGGAGCCGCGCTCGGCGGTCCCGGCGTCGTACACGCCCGTCAGCTGCACGACCGTGCAGGGCGGCAGCCGGTCCAGCGCCGCCGCCATGTGAATCGTGGATCGGCCCCAGGCCAGTCCCAGTACGTCCCCCTCGTCGACCAGTTCGCCGAGCAGGTCGGCGGCCACTTCCCCCAGGTTCTCGGGGTCCGTGGTCTCCTCGGCCTCGGCCGGGGACTCGACCACGACGGCGTGCCTGAGGCCGTACCTGGCGCGGAGCGCGTCGGAGCGCTCGGCGTCCAGTTCGGCCGGCACGCGGATCTCGATCCGTACGAGATCCCGTTCGAGGGCGGTCTCCAGGACCCGGGCCACCTTGAAGCGGCTGACGCCGAACTCCTCGGCGATCTGGATCTTGGATTTCCCCTCGAGGTAGAAGCGGCGGGCCATGGCCGCCGCCTGCACCAGCTCAGCGGGTCCCATCCGCATGGCTGACCGGCCCGCCGACATACCCGACACGGCGATCTCCTCACTGCTGTTCACACTCTGGATACGCCGTTCATCCTCGCAGATCCGGCGCAGTTGATCAGCTCTGATGGGAGCCGTTCACATTCCTGTCGGTCAGCGGTCGGTTCAGTGTTCACAACCCCAGGTGGCGCCGGCGGTCGCCGCCTCCGCCTGAGCCCGCAGGCCACGGACCGCCTCGGCCGGGTCGTCGGCCCCGTACACGGCCGAGCCCGCCACGAAGACGTCCGCGCCCGCCTCGGCGCACCGCTCGATCGTCGCGGCCGAGACCCCGCCGTCGATCTGCAGCCACAGGTCGAGGCCGTGCTTGCTGATCAACTCGCGGGTGCGGCGGATCTTGGGGAGCATGATGTCGAGGAAGGCCTGGCCTCCGAAGCCCGGCTCGACCGTCATGATCAGCAGCATGTCCAGTTCGGGCAGCAGGTCCTCGTACGGCTCGATCGGCGTGGCGGGCCTGAGCGCCATGGAGGCGCGGGCGCCCTTCGCCCGGATCTCACGGGCGAGCCGCACGGGCGCGGCGGCGGCCTCGACGTGGAAGGTGACGGACGAGGCGCCCGCCTCGACGTACTGCGGGGCCCAGCGATCGGGGGCCTCGATCATCAGATGGCAGTCCAGCGGAGTGTCCGTCGCACGGGCCAGTGACTCTACGACCGGCACACCGAGCGTGAGGTTCGGGACGAAATGGTTGTCCATGACGTCGACGTGGAGCCAGTCGGCTCCTTCGACCGCCTTCGCCTCGTCCGCGAGGCGGGCGAAATCGGCGGACAGGATGCTGGGGTTGATCTGCACGGCCATGACCCAAGCCTGCCATGCTCCGCGGGGGTTGCGAGCACCGGTCCGAGAGGGCGAACACGGTTCGTCGTCCGCGGACCGGCCGGCGCCGATCGCGCGGTGACGCGCACCCCCCGGGCGACGCGGCCGCACCGGGCGTCGGCGGGCCGGCCCGGGGCATGGTCATGACGCAGCCGCGCGGGGTCGCGCACCTGGTCTGCGGGCGGCGGGCCAAGTGGCTGGTGCTGGGGTTGTGGGTGGTGGTGCTGTTCCTGACGGCGCCCTTCGCCTCGAAGCTCTCCGACGCCCAGGACAATGACGCGGCCTCCTGGCTGCCGGGATCGGCCGAGTCCACGCAGGTTCTGCAGATCTCACAGGGCTTCAGGCCCGAACAGATCCCCGCGGTCGTCGTCTACGCCCGCGAAGGCGGGCTGACGGCGAAGGACCGGGCCCGGATCGCCGAGGACGCCGCCGGACTCCGGAGGCTCACCGCCCACGGCATCCGGGGCGCCGAGACCCGCGGTCCCGTCTACGACCGCCCGAACGACCCCCGCGCCGCCCAGATCTACGTGCCGATCACCATGGACGCGAAGGGCTGGAAGCGCATCGCCCCGGCCGCCGACTCGATCCGGCACGTCGTCGGCGACGGCGGCGCAGGGCTCGCCGTGCACATCACGGGGCCCGGCGGCACCTCGGCGGACTTCTCCAAGGCGTTCAACGGCATCGACTCCACCCTGCTGGTGTCGGCGATGGCCGTGGTAGTGGTCATGCTCCTGATCACCTACCGCAGCCCGACGCTCCTGCTCGTCCCGGTGCTCGGCGTGGTCGCCGCGCTGCTCACCGCGCAGGCGCTGATCTACTACCTGGCCCAGCACGCCGGCCTGACGGTGAACGGTCAGAGCGCCGGCATCCTGACGGTGCTGGTGTTCGGCGCGGGCACGGACTACGCCCTGCTGCTCGTCGCGCGCTACCGGGAGGAGCTGCGCCGTCACGACGACCGGCACGAGGCGATGGCCCGTGCGCTGCACCGGGCGGGCCCGGCGGTGCTGGCCTCCGGCGCCACGGTCGTCCTGAGCATGCTCGTCCTGACCGTCGCCGAGATGAACTCCACCGCCGGCCTGGGCCCGGTCGCGGCCATCGGCGTGGCGGTGGCGCTGCTCGCGATGACGACGCTCTTCCCCGCACTGCTGGTGATCTTCGGCCGCTGGATCTTCTGGCCGGTGATCCCGCACTCCGGCTCGGCCGACCCGAGCGGGCAGGGCGTCTGGGCCCGCACCGGCCGGGGCATCGCCGGCCGCCCGCGCATGATCTGGGCCGTGACGACGCTCGTCCTGGCCGTCTGCTCCCTCGGCCTGCTCCAGCTGCGCGCCGAGGGCATCTCCAACGCGGACGCCTTCACCGGCAAGCCGGACTCGATCACGGGCCAGGAGGTGTCGGAGCGGTACTTCCCGGCGGGCAGCGGCGATCCGCTCGTGATCGTCTCCGACCAGGCACAGGCCCTGCAGGTGCGCCGGGCGGTGGCCGCCTCCGAGGGGGTCGTGCCGACGTCCCTGCGGGTGCCCCCGGGCACGAGGCCCGTGCACGACGGCAAGGTGCTGTTCGAGGCGACCATGACCGCCCCGTCGGACAGCGACGCCGCGAAGCGGACCGTGGAGCGGGTGCGCGACGCGGTGCACGCGGTGCCCGAAGCCGACGCCCGGGTCGGCGGCGGCACGGCGGCCCTGCTGGACATGGACGCGGCGACCACGCACGACAACCGCCTGATCATCCCGCTGGTCCTGGGCGTGGTCCTGCTGATCCTCTGCGGCCTGCTGCGCGCGCTGATCGCCCCGCTGATGCTGGTGGGCACCGTCATCCTGTCCTTCGCGGCGGCCCTGGGCATCAGCGCGCTGGCGTTCCGCCATGTCTTCGACTACGCGGGCGAGTCCACCGACTTCCCGCTGTTCGTCTTCGTCTTCCTGGTGGCCCTCGGCATCGACTACAACATCTTCCTGACCACCCGGATCCGCGAGGAGGCCGTCCACCAGGGCACCCGGCAGGGCGTGGTGACGGGCCTGGCGGCGACAGGCGCGGTGATCACCTCGGCGGGCCTGGTCCTGGCCGGAACCTTCGCGGCCCTCGGCACGCTCCCCATGGTCGCCTTCGCGGAGATCGGGTTCACGGTGGCCCTCGGCGTCCTCCTGGACACCTTCATCGTGCGCTCGATCCTGGTCACCTCGCTGTTCCTGGACGTCGGGCCGAAGGTGTGGTGGCCGCACCGGCTGTCCCGGGAGGACGACGCCGGCGGGCCGCGACCACCGTCGCGGCCGGAGGAGCAGAAAGAGCCCTTTGCATGACCATGCGAGTTCATGCATAATCTTCCTATGTCCAAGGTCCTCACCTCCCTCCCCGCCGGCGAGCGCGTCGGCATCGCCTTCTCCGGCGGGCTCGACACCTCGGTCGCGGTCGCGTGGATGCGTGACAAGGGCGCCGTCCCGTGCACCTACACCGCCGACATCGGCCAGTACGACGAGCCCGACATCGCCTCGGTGCCCGGCCGCGCGAAGACCTACGGCGCCGAGATCGCGCGCCTGGTCGACTGCCGCGCCGCGCTGGTCGAGGAGGGCCTGGCCGCGCTCACCTGCGGGGCGTTCCACATCCGCTCGGGCGGGCGCGCCTACTTCAACACCACGCCGCTCGGCCGTGCCGTCACCGGCACCCTCCTGGTCCGGGCGATGCTCGAGGACGACGTCCAGATCTGGGGCGACGGCTCGACCTTCAAGGGCAACGACATCGAGCGGTTCTACCGCTACGGTCTGCTCGCCAACCCACACCTGCGCATCTACAAGCCCTGGCTGGACGCGGACTTCGTGACCGAGCTCGGCGGGCGCAAGGAGATGTCGGAGTGGCTCGTCGCCCACGACCTGCCCTACCGGGACAGCACCGAGAAGGCGTACTCCACCGACGCCAACATCTGGGGCGCCACCCACGAGGCCAAGACCCTGGAGCACCTGGACACCGGCGTCGAGACCGTCGAGCCCATCATGGGCGTGCGGTTCTGGGACCCCGAGGTCGAGATCGCCGCCGAGGACGTGACGATCGGCTTCGACCAGGGCCGCCCGGTGACGGTCAACGGCAAGGAGTTCGCCTCCCCCGTCGACCTGGTGATGGAGGCCAACGCGATCGGCGGCCGGCACGGCCTGGGCATGTCCGACCAGATCGAGAACCGCATCATCGAGGCCAAGAGCCGCGGCATCTACGAGGCGCCCGGCATGGCCCTGCTGCACGCGGCCTACGAGCGCCTGGTCAACGCGATCCACAACGAGGACACCGTCGCCCAGTACCACAACGAGGGCCGGCGGCTGGGCCGCCTCATGTACGAGGGGCGCTGGCTGGACCCGCAGGCGCTGATGATCCGGGAGTCGCTGCAGCGCTGGGTCGGCGCGGCCGTGACCGGCGAGGTCACCCTGCGGCTGCGGCGCGGCGAGGACTACTCGATCCTCGACACCACCGGCCCCGCGTTCAGCTACCACCCGGACAAGCTGTCCATGGAGCGCACCGAGGACTCCGCGTTCGGTCCGGTGGACCGGATCGGCCAGCTCACCATGCGCAACCTCGACATCGCCGACTCGCGCGCCAAGCTGGAGCAGTACGCCGTGCTCGGTCTGATCGGCACCGGCAGCCCCGTCATCGGCGCGGCCCAGGCGGCCGCGACCGGTCTGATCGGCACCATGCCGGAGATGCCCGAGGGCGGCGCCGAGGCCATCGCCTCGCGCGGCGAGGTCTCCGAGGACGACGCGCTGCTGGACCGCGCCGCGATGGAGTTCGGCACGGACTGACCCCTACGGGACGACCCGCCCGCCGCCCTCGGCAGCGGCGGAAACCGTGGCTCCGTGAAGAAGGCCGGGCCGCACGCTGTTCGCGTGCGGCCCGGCCTTCTTCACGGTCCGGCGTGGAACTCCGTCGGGGGTCTCAGCCGGTCCTCTTGATCAACGCCAGGTACATCGCGTCGGTCCCGTGCACATGCGGCCACAGCTGGACGTCCGGGCCGTCCCCCAGCGCCGGCACACCCGGCAGCAGCGGCCGCGCGTCGATCAGCTCGGCCTGCGGGAACTGCTTGAGGACGTCGGAGACGACGGCCCTGGTCTCGGCGAGGTGCGGCGAGCAGGTGGCGTACCCGACGACGCCCCCGACCCGGACGGACTCGAGGGCCGTCCGCAGCAGCCCGCGCTGCAGCGGCCCGAACCCGTCGAGGTCCTCCGGCCGGCGCCGCCAGCGCGCCTCGGGCCGCCGGCGCAGGGCGCCGAGCCCGGTGCATGGCACGTCCATCAGGACCCGGTCGAAGGAGCCCGGCCGCCACGGCGGCCGCGTCCCGTCGGCGGCGATGACCCGGTAGGGCCCGGGGTTCCCGGCCAGCGCCCTGGCGACGAGGCCCGCCCGGTGCGGCTGCTTCTCCGAGGCCAGCAGGACGGCTCCGCGCTCGGCGGCGAGGGCGGCGAGCAGCGCGGCCTTGCCGCCCGGGCCGGCGCATCCGTCGAGCCACTTCGTGTCCGGCCCGTCGACCGGCGCGTTGGCCAGCGCGAGCGCCACGAGCTGGCTGCCCTCGTCCTGGACACCCGCACGCCCGTCCCGGACGGCGTCGATGGCGCCGGGCTCACCGCCCTCGGTGAGCCGGACGGCGTACGGCGACCAGCGCCCGGCGACCGCGGCCTCCTCCCGCAGGAGCTCCTCGGTCGTGGCCCGCCCCGGACGGGCGACCAGCGTCACCTCGGGCCGCTCGTTGTCGGCCTCCAGCAGGTCCTCGATGCCGGCCCGGCCGCCGCCGAGCGAGTCCCAGAGCGCGGAGACGACCCAGCGCGGGTGCGAGTGCACGACGGCGAGGTGGTCCTCGGGGTCGTCGTCGTAGGGCGGGGCGACCTTCTCGATCCACTCGTCCAGATCGTGCTGGGCGATCTTGCGCAGCACGGCGTTGACGAACTTGGCCCGCCCGTCGCCGAGCACCACCCGGGCGAGATCGACGGACGCGGACACGGCGGCGTGCGTCGGGATGCGCGTCCCCAGCAGCTGGTGCGCGCCGAGGCTCAGGACGTCGAGAACGGGCGGGTCGACCTCGCGCAGGGGCCGGTCGACGCACGCGGCGATGACGGCGTCGTACGTCCCCTGCCGGCGCAGCGTCCCGTAGACCAGCTCGGTGGCGAGGGCCGCGTCCCGCCCGTCGAACTTGTCGGGGCCCTCCTTCTCCCGTGCCTTGCGCAGCAGGGGCGGCAGCACGAGGTTGGCGTACGCGTCCCGCTCGTCCACGGCCCGCAGCGCCTCGAAGGCGAGGAGGCGGACGGGGTCCTTCTGGGGCCGACGGTAGGGCTTGCCCGGCTTGCGGGGACGCTGGGGCTGTTCGCTCACGAAAAGGTGCTCCGGATTGCAGGAGGGAAGACGCGCCCCAGCGTACGTCGACGCACACGCGGGCGGTTCAAGGGGCTGGGCGGGAGCCGGGTCGGTCCGGCCGGACGGGCGGGAGCCGTGCGGGAGCCGGGTCGGTCCGGCCGGACGGGCGGGAGCCGTGCGGGAGCCGGGTCGGTCCGGCCGGGCGGACGCGGCTCGGCTCGGCTCGGCCCGTCCCGCGCCCGCCCGCGCTGACGGTCGGACCGGCCGGGCCGCTTTCGGGGCGGGCCGGGCCGGGCCTGTGCAGGAGCGTTACGCCCCGACGGTCTCGCCGTCGCCGATCCGGACGCCGCGCGCCCAGTCGGCGGCCCGCATCGGCTTCTTGCCCTGGGCCTGCACCCACACCAGCTCGACCGCGTACGAGCCCGTGCCGACATGGACGCTGTTCTTGCCCGCGGACAGGGCGCCCGGCGCGAGATCGGTCCGCTCGGCCACGGGCCGGACCTGGATGAGCTTGAGCCGCTCGCCGCGGAACGTGGTCCACGCCCCCGGAGCCGGGGTGCAGCCGCGGACGACACGGTCGACGCGCAGGGCCGGTGTGGCCCAGTCGACCTGGGCGTCCTCGACGGTGATCTTCGGCGCGAGGGTGATCCCCTCCCCCGGCTGCGGCACGGCCTTCAGGGCGCCGTCCTCGATGCCGTCCATCGTCGCGGCGAGCAGCCCGCTGCCGGCGAAGGCCAGCCGGGTGAGCAGGTCGCCGCTGGTGTCGGTGGGCCGGATCTCCTCGGTCACCGTCCCGTACACCGGTCCCGAGTCGAGCCCCTCCTCGATGAGGAAGGTGGATGCGCCGGTGATCTCGTCCCCCGCCATGACGGCGTGCTGCACGGGAGCGGCCCCGCGCCAGGCCGGCAGCAGCGAGAAGTGCAGGTTGACCCAGCCGTGCGCCGGGATGTCGAGCGCCACCCGCGGCAGCAGCGCCCCGTAGGCGACGACCGGACAGCAGTCCGGCGCGATCTCCCTCAGCCGCTCCAGGAACTCCGGGTCCCGGGGCTTGGCGGGCCTCAGCACCTCGATGCCGGCCTCTTCGGCCCGCTGGGCGACGGGAGAGGCGACCAGCCTGCGCCCCCGGCCGGCCGGCGCGTCCGGGCGGGTGACGACGGCGGCCACCTCGTGCCGCCCGGAAGCGATCAGAGCGTCCAGTGCGGGAACGGCGACCTCGGGGGTGCCGGCGAAGACGAGCTTCATGAGTGGGCGGTGCCTCTCGGAGGGACGGACGGCGGGCAGCACACAAGTTTATGACGACCGCCGGAGCCGCCGCGGACGGCTTCCCGCCGACCGAAGGGGCCGGCCGCCGACGGCGGGAGCCCCACGGAAGCGGAGCCGCGCGCACCCTGTCCCAGGGGCGTACGCATATGCCCATACGCCCCCACACCGTGACCAGCGGAGCGAACCCGCGTTGTCAAGAAAGAGTTGACCACACCTTCTTCAACGCCGGTTCGAGAGGCTTGTTCATGGCCGACCATGCAACCCACGACGCCCAGGCCCGGGCCAGCCTGCACTTGCTGGTGCGGGACATCGAACGGGTCCGCCGGCAGGTGGACGCACTGCGCACCCTCACCGCCCAGCTGGGCAACGTCTACCGCCCGCGCCGTTCCGGCCCGTCCACGGGCTTCGTCGTCTACGGACGCGCCCCCGCCCCCACCGTCCGCCTCGCCCAGGAACTGCGCGACAGCGTCGAGACGCTGGTCACGGCGGCCGTGGACTTCGACCGTTCCCTCGGCTTCTCGTGGGACGCGGTGGGCTCCGCGCTCGGGGTCACCAAGCAGGCGGTCCACCGCCGCTACGGCGCCCGCCGCGCCACCGCACAGACCGCCGCGGCCACGGCCACGGCGACAGGCTCCGGCACCGCCACGGCCACGGCCGAGGCCGAGCGACCGACGGAGCGCGCGGACGCCCGCGCGCTCACCGTGAACACGGGCTTCCCGACCGTCCCCACGGTGCCGGCCGCCCGCTCGATGCCGACCCAGCCGACGGCCGGCAGCCCGGCCCTGCGCGACGAGGTGAGGCCGACCGCCTTCCCCAGCCCCCGCAACGGCTGAAGCCACCCCCGGACACCCCCCCATCTGCCCTCTCGGCCACCCCGAGAGGGCAGCCGCATGCCCCCACCCGAACCCGCAGGCCGCAGGCCGCAGGCCGCAGGGATTACCCGATGTCCGGTGGGTCGATCCTCACGCGTACCGCCTCCTCGCCGCCGCGGGCCATCCGGGCCGCCTGGGCCGCCTTCAACGCGGCGGCCAGCGCGGCGCCCCGGCCCGGCGGCACCCGGATCAGCGCACGCTCCCACTGCTCCCCCGGCGGCGGCGCCCCGGGCCGTCGGGGCCGGCCGGCGGGGGTGGGCGGGATCGGGACCGGTCCCAGCAGCTCTGCCTCCCGGGGCAGTTCGACCGCTCCCAGGAACGCGCTCACCGCCTCGGCGCTCCCCGACACCGACGCCATCCGCGACACCGGCGGGAAACCCAGTTCGGCCCGCTCGGCGAGCTCGCGCACCGCGTGCCCCACGGGATCCCACCGCACCAGCGCCTGCACGGGCCGCAGAGTCGGCTCCGCGACGACGACCACCGTCCCCCCGGCCTCCTGCGGGCGCACGAGCGCGGCGGCGGCGATCCAGCGACGCAGCGCGTCCTCCCCGGCCCGCAGGTCGGGACGTCCGAGCATGGCCCAGCCGTCCAGCAGCAGGGCGGCCGCGTACCCGCCCTCGGCGACGGGCTCGGCGCCGGGTGTGGACACGACGAGCGCGGGCGCCGCCGGCACCGTGTCCAGCACCTGCTCACGCCCCGACGTGCGCACCGGCACGGCCGGGAACGCCCGCCCCAGTTCCTCGGCGGTCCGTCGGGCCCCCACGATCTGGGCCCGCAGCCGGAACGAGCCGCACTCCGGGCAGTGCCAGGCGCTCTCCTCGCGCCCGCACCAGCCGCACCACAGCGCACCCCCGGCGTCCCCGTCGCGTGCCTCCAGCGGTCCGGAGCAGTGCCGGCAACGGGCCGCGGCCCGGCACTGCGCGCACGCCATCCGGGGCACGTATCCCCGGCGGGGCACCTGCACGAGCACCGGCCCGTGCCGCAGCCCCTCGCGGGCCGCCTGCCAGGCGAGGGTGGGCAGTCGGGCGGCCCGGGCCGCCTCGTCCCTCGCCAGGTCCTGGTCCCCCACCGTCCGCACCAGCGGCGCGGTCCGCCGCACCAGCTCCCGACCGGCGACCAGCGGTCGCGCCCACCCGCTCTCGACGAGCTGGGCGCCTTCCACCGTGCAGCTCCAACCCCCCAGCAGGAAGGCGCACTTGTCCTGCGCGGCCCGCAGCAGCAACACCTCCCGCGCATGCGGCTGCGGGGCGTGCTGCTCGCTGTGGCTGTCGTCGCCGTCGTCCCAGAGCGCGACCAGCCCGAGGTCCTGGACCGGCGCGAACATCGCGGCGCGCGTTCCGACGACCGCGCGCACGGACCCGCGCCGCACCGCCAGCCATTCCCGGTAGCGCTTCTCGGGTCCGGCGTCCGCGGTGAGCAGCGCGTGCCGCCCCTCCCCCAGCAACGCCGTCAGCGCGCCGTCGACCCGCGCGGCGGCCCGTCCGTCCGGCACGACGACCAGCGCCCCGCGCCCGGAGGCGAGCGTGGCGGCGACGGCCCGCGCCAGTTCCTCGCTCCACTCGGGCCCGGGCAGCGCGTTCCACACGGCCCGCGGCGTACCGCCGGACGCCAGCGACTCCAGGAACGCGCCTCCCTGCTCGTACCGGGCCCAGGTGCCGGTCCGAGGCGCCCCCGGCGGCGGCAGCGACGCCGGGGAGGGCCGCTGCTCGGCCCTGGCGTTGCGCGGTGGAACGGCCAGCTGCAGCACGTCGGCGAGGCTTCCCGCGTACCGGTCGGCGACGGCCCGGGCCAGGCCCAGGAGCTCCGGACCGAGCACCGGCTCGGGCGACACCACCTGGGCGAGCGCCGCGAGCGGTCCCGAGTAGTCCGACGCCGCGAGCCGCTCGACGAGGAACCCGTCGATCAGGCCGCCTCCCTCGCGCCGCCCGTCGCGCACCCGGCCGCGTCCGGCTCCGAACCGCACCCGGACCCGCACGCCGGGCTGCGCGTCCGCGTCCAGCTCGGCCGGGACGGCGTAGTCGAAGTAGCGGTCCAGATGCAGTACGCCCTTGTCGACGAGCACCCGCGCGACCGGCAGGTCCCCGGCCAGCGCGGCTCCCCGCCAGGTCCGGGGCTTGGCCCGGGGCGTCTTGGCCCGCCGCACGCTCTCCCGGATGAGCGCGAGCTGCTCCGGCGGCGCGCCCTCCCCGGCCGCCCCACCGCCCCCCTGCCCGTTCTCGCTGCTCACGCCTGCATTCTTACCAAACGCCACTGACATCGGTCGCGTGCGCGCCTGGCCCCTCGGCGGCTCCGGGGGTCGGTACCGGGCCGCCCGGGTGTCACGGTGGCGTCCGCCGGTCGCCCCGAGGAGGCGGACGCGACGCACGGGGCGGCCGTGGCACACGCAGGACGACGTCGGCTCCCGAGCCCGTCACCGGGTCTCGGGAGCCGACGTCCTGTACAGCCGGGCCGAGCGGACGGCTCGGCGCGGGTCGCGGTCCTACAGGCCCGCGGCCTTGCGCAGCGCGTCGACGCGGTCCGTGCGCTCCCAGGTGAAGTCGGGGAGCTCGCGGCCGAAGTGGCCGTAGGCGGCGGTCTGGGCGTAGATCGGGCGCAGCAGGTCGAGGTCGCGGATGATCGCGGCCGGGCGGAGGTCGAAGACCTCGTCGATGGCCTTCTCGATCTTCTCGGCGTCGATCTTGGCGGTGCCGAAGGTCTCGATGAAGAGACCGACCGGCTCGGCCTTGCCGATCGCGTAGGCGACCTGGACCTCGCAGCGGGCCGCCAGACCCGCCGCGACCACGTTCTTCGCCACCCAGCGCATCGCGTAGGCGGCCGAGCGGTCCACCTTGGACGGGTCCTTGCCCGAGAAGGCGCCGCCGCCGTGGCGGGCCATGCCGCCGTAGGTGTCGATGATGATCTTGCGGCCGGTGAGGCCGGCGTCGCCCATCGGGCCGCCGATCTCGAAGCGCCCGGTCGGGTTGACCAGCAGACGGTAGTTCTCGGTGTCGAGCTTGATGCCGTCGTCCAGCAGCGCCTTGAGCTCCGGCTCCACGACGAACTCGCGGATGTCGGGGGTCAGCAGCGAGTCCAGGTCGATGTCGGACGCGTGCTGCGAGGAGACGACGACGGTGTCCAGACGGACCGCCTTGTCGCCGTCGTACTCGATGGTGACCTGGGTCTTGCCGTCGGGACGCAGGTAGGGGATGGTCCCGTTCTTGCGGACGTCCGACAGGCGCTTCGACAGACGGTGCGCCAGGAAGATCGGCAGCGGCATCAGCGTCGGCGTCTCGTCGGACGCGTAGCCGAACATCAGGCCCTGGTCGCCCGCGCCCTGCCGGTCCAGCTCGTCCTCGTCGCCCTCGACGCGGTTCTCGTACGCCGTGTCGACGCCCTGGGCGATGTCCGGGGACTGCGCGCCGATGGACACCGACACACCGCAGGAGGCGCCGTCGAAGCCCTTCTTGGAGGAGTCGTAGCCGATCTCGAGGATCTTGTCGCGCACCAGCTGGGGGATCGGCGCGTAGGCCTTGGTGGTGACCTCGCCGGCCACATGGACCAGACCGGTCGTGATCAGGGTCTCGACGGCGACCCGGGAGGTCGGGTCCTCACGCAGCAGGGCATCGAGGATGGTGTCGCTGATCTGGTCAGCGATCTTGTCGGGGTGACCCTCGGTCACGGACTCCGAAGTGAAAAGGCGACGGGACACAACGCTCCCTGGGGTTGCAGCGGCTGCTGGCTGATCATGGGCGGACGCGACGGGAGCTGCGCCCGGCGTCGTCCGAGAACAGTTTATCGGTCATACCCCGCCACCGGCCCACCCGTCTCGCCTCTCGGGAGCGCTGTGACCTGCGGCACGGGCATTCTGCCGGAGGCCGAGCACGCTTGGCCAGGGGCGCCGCGCCGGAATCGAGCCGGGTGGGAGGCGACGACGAAGCGCATCAAACAGTCAGCTCAGCCGCCGCGTCACCAGGTCCCACACGATTTCGGCCAGGGCTTCCTTGGGGCCGTGGGGCACCGGCGTCTCACTGCCGTCGGCGCCCAGCACGACGGCCTCGTTCTCCTCGGAACCGAACGTTCTGCGCTCCCCCACCTCGTTCACCACCAGCAGATCACAGCCCTTGCGCCGCAGCTTCGTCCGGCCGTTCGCCAGGACGTCGTCGGTCTCGGCGGCGAAGCCGACGACCACCTGATCGGCGCGCACCCGGTCGGCGGACAGCTCCGCGAGGATGTCCGGATTTCGCACGAGGACGATCGGGTCCGGGTCCTTGCCGTCCTTCTTCTTGATCTTTCCGGCCGCGTAGGACTCCGGCCGGAAATCGGCCACGGCGGCCGCCATGACGACGGCGTCGGCGTCGGCGGCCGCCTTCAGGACCGCCTCGCGCAGCTGGACGGCCGTGCCCACCTGCACGACGTCGACGCCCGCCGGGTCGGGCAGGCCGGTGTTCGCCGCGACCAGGGTGACCCGGGCGCCTCGGGCGGCGGCGGTGCGGGCCAGGGCGTAGCCCTGCTTGCCGGAGGAGCGGTTGCCGAGGAAGCGGACCGGGTCGAGGGGTTCGCGGGTGCCGCCGGCGCTGACCACGACGTGCCGGCCGGCCAGGTCGGGTTCGCGCACGCCTCTGGCCAGGACACGGCGGCAGACCTCGAAGATCTCGCCGGGGTCGGGCAGCCGGCCCTTGCCGGTGTCGACGCCGGTGAGCCGGCCGACGGCCGGTTCGATCACGAGGGCGCCCCGGCGGCGCAGTGTCGCCACGTTCTCCTGGGTGGCCGGGTGCTCCCACATCTCGGTGTGCATCGCGGGAGCGAAGACGACCGGGCAGCGTGCCGTGAGGAGGGTGTTGGTGAGGAGGTCGTCGGCCAGGCCGTGGGCGGCCTTGGCGAGCATGTCGGCGGTGGCCGGGGCGACGACCACCAGGTCGGCGTGCTGGCCGATGCGGACGTGCGGGACCTCGTGGACGTCGTCCCAGACCTCGGTGGAGACCGGGTGGCCGGAGAGGGCGGACCAGGTGGCGGCGCCGACGAAGTGCAGCGCGGAGGCGGTGGGGACGACGCGCACGTCGTGACCCGACTCCGTCAGCCGGCGCAGCAGCTCACAGGCCTTGTAGGCGGCGATGCCACCGCTGACCCCCAGAACGACCTTCGGTGCGTCCACCGTCTCTCCCCGGACCTCGACGATTTCGTCCGCCGTGGGCTTCCGGCGTACGAGTCCATCACACACCACAGGCCCGGCAGTCGTGCTGCCGGGCCTGTGGAAAAACCAACTGCGAGCCGAAAATACTACTGGGCGGGGCCTTCGACGGCCTCGGACGTCAGCAGTCCGGCGTTGATCTCGCGGAGGGCGATCGAGAGCGGCTTCTCGTGGACGTGGGTGTCCACGAGCGGACCGACGTACTCGAGGAGGCCCTCGCCGAGCTGCGAGTAGTACGCGTTGATCTGGCGGGCCCGCTTGGCCGCGTAGATCACGAGGCTGTACTTCGAGTCGGTGGCCTCGAGGAGCTCGTCGATCGGCGGGTTGATGATGCCCTCGGGCGCGGAGATGGAAGAGGACACGCTCTACCTTCCGATGGATGGGAAAAGACCGGTCGTGATCACAGAGGCCGCGAAGAGCACGGATCCGCGATCACACAACATCCATCAAGGCTAGCAGCTCACGCGCCACGTCCTCGACGGAGGTGTTGACCAGGGTCTCGTCGAACTCCGGCTCGGCCGCGAGTTCGATCTTCGCCGCCGCCAGGCGGCGCTCGATGACCTCGGGCGGTTCGGTGCCCCGCCCGGTGAGCCGGCGCACCAGCTCCTCCCAGGACGGCGGAGCCAGGAACACCAGCTGGGCGTCGGACATGGACTCGCGGACCTGCCGGGCGCCCTGGAGGTCGATCTCCAGCAGGACCGGCTCGCCCGACTCCAGGCGTTCCAGGACGGCGGCGCGCGGAGTGCCGTAGCGGTTGCCGGCGAACTCGGCCCACTCCAGCAGCTCGCCGTTGGCGATCAGCTTGTCCATCTCCTCGTCGGTGACGAAGAAGTAGTGGACGCCGTGCCGCTCGCCGGGGCGGGGCTTGCGGGTCGTCGCCGACACCGAGAGCCAGACCTCGGGGTGTTCCTTGCGCATATGAGCGACGACCGTGCTCTTGCCGACCCCGGAGGGGCCGGAGAGCACGGTCAGCCGCGGACGTACGTCCGGGGGCTCGGGGGTCGTCCCCCGGAATGTTGCAGCCATGCAGCGATTATTCCAGCAATCCCGGAGTGCCCGGGACTCCCTACCGGCAAGACCCGGGAATCAGGAGCCGGTGCTGCCGAACTCCCGCTCCAGGGAGGCGATCTGGTTGGAACCGAGGCCGCGTACACGACGGCTCTCGGAGATGCCGAGTCGCTCCATGATCTGCTTGGCGCGGACCTTGCCCACGCCCGGGAGTGACTCCAGGAGGGCGGAGACCTTCATCTTGCCGATGACGTCGTTTTCCTGACCCTGCTTGATGACCTCGTGAAGAGAGGCGCCGGAGTGCTTGAGTCGATTCTTGACCTCGGCCCGCTCCCGGCGAGCCGCGGCGGCCTTTTCGAGCGCGGCTGCGCGCTGTTCGGGGGTAAGGGGCGGAAGAGCCACGCCTACGTCACCTCGGATGTCGAACTGTCGGATACGGACCGGTGAGGAACCTAGTCGCCCCTCACCAGGTGAGCCGGGCAACACGCTTGCCCGTTCACTCTCCGTCGGAGACTAGCGGCCAACTCCGCCAGAGTCAGCGAGAACAGAGGAAAAGTCCTGGTCAGCCTCCGTAGGGCCGGGCATTTAGGACATAGTGCCCCGGATTTGAGGATGTATCCAGGCTCAAGTCGACCGCCGGCCGCCCGACCGAGCCCCCGGTCGGGCGGCCGGCGCCCGTCAGACGGAGGTCACGGCCGTCCGCACTTCTCGCGCGAACCGCTCCACGCTGTCACGCAGAGCGACGATGTCGGGACCGTGACGCAACACACCCCGGCTCACGTTCGGCACCACGTTGCGCACCGCGGACCCGAAGACCCGCGGCAGATCGGCCGGAGTCGCCCCCTGGGCGCCGACGCCGGGCGCGAGGAGCGGCCCGTTGACGTCGAGGTCGTACGCCGAGAGATCGCCCAGCGTGGCGCCGACGACCGCCCCGAAGGAGCCCAGCGGCTCCTCCCCCGCGTTCTCCGCCGCCAGGTGCGCCAGCATGGTCGCGCCCACGTTCCGCCCGTCGGCGCGGACCGCGTGCTGCACCTCTCCGCCCTCCGGGTTGGAGGTGAGCGCCAGCACGAACAGTCCGGCGCCGCTCTCCCGGGCCAGCGCCACCGCCGGCGAGAGCGACCCGTAGCCGAGGTACGGCGAGACGGTGAGGGCGTCGGAGAACAACGGCGCGTCCTTGTGCAGGAAGGACTCGGCGTAGGCGGCCATGGTCGAGCCGATGTCGCCGCGTTTGGCGTCCATGACGACCAGCGCGCCGGCCGCCCGCGCCTCCCGCACCGTCTTCTCCAGAACGGCGACCCCCCGCGAGCCGAACCGCTCGAAGAAGGCGCTCTGCGGCTTCAGCAGGGCCACCCGGTCCGCCGTCGCCTCGACGACCGTGCGGCTGAACCGCTCCAGACCGGCGACGTCGTCGTTCAGACCCCACTCGGCGAGCAGGGACGCGTGCGGGTCGATGCCGACGCACAGCGGACCGCGCTCGTCCATGGCGCGGCGCAGTCGCGCGCCGAAGGGCTCCAGGGTCATGCCGTCTTCCTCACGTCGGCACCGACGGCGTCGGCGAGGGTGGCGTGCGGACTCGTCCGCAGGCGGGCGGCGAGCCCCTTGTGGACGGCGCGTCCCCAGAAGGGCCCTTCGTAGACGAAGGCGCTGTAGCCCTGGACCAGCGTGGCGCCGGCCAGGATGCGCTGCCAGGCGTCCTCGGCGTTCTCGACGCCGCCGACGCCCACCAGGGTGATGCGGTCGCCCACGCGCGCGTAGAGCCTGCGCAGCACCTCCAGGGAGCGTGCCTTGAGGGGCGCTCCGGACAGCCCGCCGGTCTCCTTCACCTGCGAGGGGCCGGACGTCAGCCCCAGGCCCTCGCGCGCGACGGTGGTGTTGGTGGCGATGATCCCGTCCAGGCCCAGCTCCACGGCCAGGTCGGCGACCGCGTCGACGTCCTCGTCGGCCAGGTCCGGGGCGATCTTCACCAGCAGCGGGACCCGACGTGTGCCCACCGCACGGTCGGCGGCCTCGCGCACGGCGCTCAGCAGCGGTCGCAGGGCCTCGGTGGCCTGGAGGTTGCGCAGCCCGGGCGTGTTCGGCGAGGAGACGTTCACGACCAGGTAGTCGGCGTAGGGGGCGAGCCGCTCGGCCGACTTCACGTAGTCGGCGACGGCCTCCTCCTCGGGCACGACCTTGGTCTTGCCGATGTTGACGCCGACCACGGGCCTGAAGACGGGGCTGCGGGAGGCCAGACGCGCGGCGACGGCCAGCGAGCCCTCGTTGTTGAAGCCCATCCGGTTGATGAGCGCCCGGTCCTTCACGAGGCGGAACAGCCGCCGCTTGGGATTGCCGGGCTGCGGCTCACCGGTGACCGTGCCGATCTCGACATGGTCGAAGCCGAGCATCGCCATGCCGTCGATCGCGACCGCGTTCTTGTCGAAGCCGGCCGCGAGCCCGAAGGGGCCGTGCATGCGCAGGCCGAAGGCCTCCGTGCGCAGCTCCTTGTAACGGGGGGCGAGGGCGGCGGCCACGAAGGTGCGCAGCACGGGGACGCGGACGGCGAGGCGGATCCAGCGGAAGGCCAGGTAGTGGGCCTGCTCCGGGTCCATCCGTGTGAAGACGAGCTTGAAGAAGATCTTGTACATGGTTCCCTCATGAAGAGGGGGACACCGTTTCCCGGTGTCCCCCTCAGGGCTGCTAGCCGCGGTCGCGGGCCGCGATCAGGTGTTCGGCGTGTTCCTGGAGCGAGCGCACGCCCACGTCGCCGTGGTTGAGCGCGTCGATGCCCTGGACGGCGGCGGCGAGCGCCTGGACGGTCGTCAGGCACGGCACGGACCGCGCCACGGCCGCCGTGCGGATCTCGTAGCCGTCGAGGCGGCCGCCGGTGCCGTACGGGGTGTTGACGATGAGGTCGACCTCGCCGTCGTGGATGCACTGGACGATGGTCTTCTCGCCGTTGGGTCCGGTGCCCTCCGACTGCTTGCGCACCACCGTGGCGTTGATGCCGTTGCGCCTGAGGACCTCGGCGGTGCCGGAGGTGGCGAGCAGCTCGAAGCCGTGGGCGACCAGCTCGCGCGCGGGGAAGATCATCGAGCGCTTGTCCCGGTTGGCGACCGAGATGAACGCGCGGCCCTTGGTGGGCAGCGGGCCGTAGGCGCCGGCCTGCGACTTGGCGTACGCGGTGCCGAAGACGGAGTCGATGCCCATGACCTCGCCGGTGGAGCGCATCTCCGGGCCGAGGACGGTGTCGACGCCGCGGCCGGAGGTGTCCCGGAAGCGGCTCCACGGCATGACGGCCTCCTTGACGGAGATCGGCGCGTCCAGCGGCAGCTCGCCGCCGTCGCCGGTCGCCGGGAGCAGGCCCTCCGCACGCAGCTCGGCCACGGTCGCGCCCAGGGAGATCCGGGCGGCGGCCTTCGCCAGCGGCACCGCCGTCGCCTTCGAGGTGAAGGGCACGGTGCGCGACGCGCGCGGGTTGGCTTCCAGCACGTAGAGGATGTCGCCGGCCATCGCGAACTGGATGTTGATGAGGCCGCGGACGCCGACGCCCTTGGCGATCGCCTCGGTGGAGGCCCGCAGGCGCTTGATGTCGAAGCCGCCGAGGGTGATGGGGGGCAGGGCGCAGGCCGAGTCGCCGGAGTGGATGCCGGCCTCCTCGATGTGCTCCATCACGCCGCCGAGATACAGCTCCTCGCCGTCGTACAGCGCGTCGACGTCGATCTCGATGGCGTCGTCGAGGAAGCGGTCGACGAGGACCGGCCGGGTGGGGCTGATCTCGGTCGACTCGGCGATGTAGGACGACAGCCGGGTCTCGTCGTAGACGATCTCCATGCCGCGGCCGCCGAGGACGTAGGACGGCCGGACGAGGACCGGGTAGCCGATCTCGTCCGCGATGGCCTTGGCCTCGGTGAAGGTGGTGGCGGTGCCGTGCTTGGGGGCCGGGAGGCCGGCCTCGGCGAGCACCCGGCCGAAGGCGCCCCGGTCCTCGGCCGCGTGGATGGCCTCGGGCGGGGTGCCGACGATCGGCACGCCGTTGTCCTTCAGCGCCTGCGCCAGGCCGAGCGGGGTCTGTCCGCCGAGCTGGACGACGACGCCGGCGATCGGGCCGGCCTGCGCCTCCGCGTGGACGATCTCCAGCACGTCCTCGAGCGTCAGCGGCTCGAAGTACAGGCGGTCGGAGGTGTCGTAGTCGGTGGAGACGGTCTCCGGGTTGCAGTTGACCATCACGGTCTCGTAGCCCGCGTCGCTCAGCGCGAAGGAGGCGTGGACGCAGGAGTAGTCGAACTCGATGCCCTGGCCGATGCGGTTCGGACCGGAGCCCAGGATGATGACGGCCGCCTTCTCGCGAGGGGCGACCTCGTTCTCCTCGTCGTAGGAGGAGTAGAAGTACGGCGTCTTCGCGGCGAACTCGGCGGCGCAGGTGTCGACCGTCTTGTAGACCGGCCGCACGCCCAGCGCGTGCCGGACCTCGCGCACCACGTCCTCGCGCAGCCCGCGGATCTCGGCGATCTGCACGTCGGAGAAGCCGTGCCGCTTGGCCTCGGCGAGCAGCTCGCCGTCGAGGCGGTCGGCGGCGGCCAGCTCGTCGGCGGTCTCCTTGATCAGGAAGAGCTGGTCGACGAACCAGGGGTCGATCTTGGTGAACTCGAAGACCTCGTCGGGCGTGGCGCCCGCGCGGATGGCCTGCATGACGGTGTTGATGCGGCCGTCGGTGGGGCGGACGGCCTCGCGCAGCAGCTCGTCCTTGTCGCCGGGCTCGCCGACGAACGTGAACTGGCTGCCCTTCTTCTCCAGCGAGCGCAGCGCCTTCTGGAAGGCCTCGGTGAAGTTGCGGCCGATGGCCATGGCCTCGCCGACCGACTTCATCGTCGTGGTCAGCGTGGAGTCGGCGCTCGGGAACTTCTCGAAGGCGAAGCGCGGGGCCTTGACGACCACGTAGTCGAGCGTGGGCTCGAAGGAGGCCGGGGTCTCCCGCGTGATGTCGTTGGGGATCTCGTCGAGGGTGTAGCCGACGGCCAGCTTGGCCGCGATCTTCGCGATCGGGAAGCCGGTCGCCTTGGAGGCGAGCGCCGAGGACCGCGACACGCGCGGGTTCATCTCGATGACGATGACGCGGCCGTCCTCGGGGTTCACCGCGAACTGGATGTTGCAGCCGCCCGTGTCGACGCCGACCTCGCGGATGATCGCGATGCCGACGTCGCGCAGCACCTGGTACTCGCGGTCGGTCAGCGTCATCGCCGGGGCGACGGTGATCGAGTCGCCGGTGTGCACGCCCATGGGGTCGAAGTTCTCGATGGAGCAGACGACCACGACGTTGTCGTGCTTGTCGCGCATCAGCTCCAGCTCGTACTCCTTCCAGCCGAGGATGGACTCCTCCAGGAGCACCTCGGTGGTCGGCGAGAGCGTGAGCCCCTGGCCGGCGATGCGGCGCAGCTCGTCCTCGTCGTGGGCGAAGCCGGAGCCGGCGCCGCCCATGGTGAAGGAGGGGCGCACGACGACCGGGTAGCCGCCGAGCTCGTCGACCCCGGCGATCACCTCGTCCATGGTGTGGCAGATGACCGAGCGGGCCGACTCGCCGTGCCCGATCTTGGCGCGGACGGCTTCCACGACGCCCTTGAACAGGTCGCGGTCCTCGCCCTTGTTGATGGCCTCGACGTTGGCGCCGATCAGTTCGACGCCGTACTTGTCGAGGACGCCGTTCTCGGCGAGGGAGATCGCCGTGTTGAGGGCCGTCTGGCCGCCCAGGGTGGGCAGCAGGGCGTCGGGCCGCTCCTTGGCGATGATCTTCTCGACGAACTCGGGGGTGATCGGCTCGACGTAGGTGGCGTCGGCGATCTCCGGGTCGGTCATGATCGTCGCCGGGTTGGAGTTGACCAGGACGACCCGCAGGCCCTCGGCGCGCAGGATGCGGCACGCCTGGGTGCCGGAGTAGTCGAACTCGGCGGCCTGGCCGATGACGATCGGGCCGGAGCCGATGACCAGGACGGACTGGATATCGGTGCGCTTAGGCACGCTGGCCCTCCATCAGGGATACGAAGCGGTCGAACAGGTAGGCGGCGTCGTGCGGGCCCGCTGCCGCTTCGGGGTGGTACTGGACGGAGAAGGCCGGCTGGTCGAGCAGCTGCAGCCCCTCCACGACGTCGTCGTTCAGGCAGACGTGCGAGACCTCGGCGCGGCCGAACTTCGTCTCGCTGACCTTGTCGAGCGGCGCGTCCACGGCGAAGCCGTGGTTGTGCGCGGTGACCTCGACCTTGCCGGTCGTGCGGTCCTGGACCGGCTGGTTGATGCCGCGGTGGCCGTACTTCAGCTTGTACGTGCCGAAGCCGAGGGCGCGGCCGAGGATCTGGTTGCCGAAGCAGATGCCGAACAGGGGCGTCCTGCGCTCCAGCACCTCGGTCATCAGCGCCACGGGGCCGTCGGCGGTCGCCGGGTCGCCCGGCCCGTTGGAGAAGAACACGCCGTCGGGGTTCACGGCGTACACCTCGTCCGCCGAGGCCGTCGCGGGCAGCACGTGCACCTCGATGCCGCGCTCGGCCATGCGGTGCGGGGTCATGCCCTTGATGCCGAGGTCGATGGCGGCGACGGTGAACCGCTTCTCGCCGACCGCCGGGACGACGTAAGCCTCCTTGGTGGCGACCTCCTCGTAGAGGCTCGCGCCCTTCATGTGCGGCTGGGCCTGCACGCGCGCGAGGAGCTCGCCGTCGGAGGCGATCGCCTCGCCGGAGAAGACGCCGGCGCGCATCGAGCCGCGCTCGCGCAGGTGGCGGGTGAGGGCGCGGGTGTCGACGCCGGAGATCCCGACGACGCCCTGCGCGACCAGCTCGTCGTCCAGCGAGCGCTTGGCCCGCCAGTTGGACGGCACGCGCGCGGGGTCGCGCACGACGTAGCCGGAGACCCAGATGCGGCCCGACTCGTCGTCCTCGTCGTTCCAGCCCGTGTTGCCGATCTGCGGGGCGGTCGCCACGACGATCTGGCGGTCGTACGACGGGTCGGTGAGGGTCTCCTGGTAGCCGGTCATACCGGTGGAGAACACCGCTTCGCCGAAGGTCTCCCCCACGGCCCCGTAGGCGCGGCCGCGGAAGATCCGGCCGTCCTCCAGGACGAGTACGGCGGGAAGCACCTTTTTCGCAAAAGCGATTCCCCTGGTGGAGGTCGTCATCGTGCGCCTTCCGTTTCCGTCGGAGTTTCCGTCTTGTCGGTCATTGAGTTGATGGCGGCGACCCAGGCGGCGTGCTCGGCCGCGTGGTCCGAGCGGAACCCGGAGTCGAGCAGCCGGTCACCGTGGGCCCACGTCACCACCAGCAGTCCGCCCTCGGTGAGGACCTTGCCGGCGATGCCCTTGTCGAGCCGGGCCTCGCGCAGTGCGGCGACCGGGACGAAGAAGTCGCTCGCGCCGGGACGGACGACGTCCAGTCCCGCGTCCGTGAGGGTCAGCTCGACCCGGCTGCGGGTGCCCAGGCCGTGCGCCACGATGCGGTCGAGCCACTGCCCCGCGGTGGTGGAGCCGTGGTAGCGGCCGCTCATCGACAGCACCGTCAGTCTGGCCTCGCCCGGCCCGGACGGCGCGGCGGGCAGCTCGGGCAGGTCGCCCTGGAGCGTGCCGCGCCACTTCCAGCCCTCCCGCATCAGCCAGTAGACGAGCGCGACGAACAGGCCGAGGCCGACCACCCAGCCGATCCGCGCGGCCCAGTCGGTCACGGCGGCCGATTCCTTCTCGGCCGCGAGCAGTAGTGCTGCAGATGTCACGTGAGCTTCCCGTCGACGAGCGTGGCCTTGCCCCTCAGCCAGGTGTGCGTGACACGGCCCGGCAGCTCACGCCCCTCGTACGGGGTGTTCCGGCTGCGCGAGGCGAAGCCGGCGGGGTCCACGGACCCACGGTATTCCGTGTCGACGAGTGTGAGGTTGGCGGGCTCACCAGCCGAGACGGGACGCCCGTGACCGCCGGCCCGCCCGATCCGGGCGGGCGTGAAGGACATGCGGTCGGCGACCCCGGCCCAGTCCAGCAGGCCCGTCTCCACCATGGTCTCCTGGACCACCGACAGCGCGGTCTCCAGGCCGACCATGCCCATGGCGGCCGCGGCCCACTCGCAGTCCTTGTCCTCGTGCGGGTGCGGGGCGTGGTCGGTGGCCACGATGTCGATGGTGCCGTCGGCGAGCGCCTCGCGCAGGGCGAGCACGTCCCGCTCGGTGCGCAGCGGCGGGTTCACCTTGTAGACCGGGTTGTAGGACCGGACCAGCTCGTCGGTGAGCAGCAGGTGGTGCGGGGTGACCTCGGCGGTGACGTCGATGCCGCGGGACTTGGCCCAGCGGACGATCTCGACCGAGCCGGCGGTGGAGAGGTGGCAGATGTGGACGCGGGAGCCGACGTGCTCGGCGAGCAGGACGTCCCGGGCGATGATCGACTCCTCGGCCACCGCGGGCCACCCGCCGAGCCCCAGCTCGGCGGAGACGACGCCCTCGTTCATCTGGGCGCCCTCGGTCAGCCGCGGCTCCTGCGCGTGCTGGGCGACGACCCCGCCGAAGGCCTTCACGTACTCCAGGGCCCGGCGCATGATCACGGCGTCGTCGACGCACTTGCCGTCGTCGGAGAAGACGGTGACGCCTGCGGCCGACTCGTGCATGGCGCCGAGCTCGGCGAGCTTCCTGCCCTCCAGGCCGACGGTGACCGCGCCGATGGGCTGCACGTCGCAGTAGCCGTGCTCCCGGCCGAGCCGGTAGACCTGCTCGACCACGCCGGCGGTGTCGGCGACGGGGAAGGTGTTGGCCATGGCGAAGACGGCCGTGTAGCCGCCGGAGGCGGCGGCGCGCGTGCCGGTCAGCACGGTCTCGGAGTCCTCGCGGCCCGGCTCGCGCAGATGGGTGTGCAGGTCGACCAGGCCCGGCAGCAGCACCTTCCCGGCGGCCTCGACGATCTCGGCGCCCTCGGCGGACAGGCCCGTGCCGACGGCCTCGACGACCGCGCCGTCGATCAGGACGTCCTGCGGCTCGCCGCCGAGCACCCTCGCACCACGGATCAGGATCTTGCTCATGGTCTTACTTCTCCTCGGTGGTGCGGGCGTGGCTGACGGCGGGTTCGTTGCCGCCCAGGAGCAGGTAGAGGACGGCCATCCGGATGGACACGCCGTTGGCGACCTGCTCGACGACGGTGCAGCGCTCGGAGTCGGCGACCTCGGCGGTGATCTCCATGCCGCGCACCATCGGGCCGGGGTGCATCACGATGGCGTGCTCGGGCATCCGCGCCATGCGGTCGCCGTCGAGGCCGTAGCGCCGCGAGTACTCGCGCTCGGTCGGGAAGAACGCGGCGTTCATGCGCTCGCGCTGCACGCGCAGCATCATCACCGCGTCGGACTTCGGCAGCGTGCTGTCCAGGTCGTAGGAGACGGCGCAGGGCCAGGTCTCGATGCCGACCGGCACCAGCGTGGGCGGGGCGACCAGGGTGACCTCGGCGCCGAGGGTGTGCAGCAGGTCGACGTTGGAGCGGGCGACGCGGCTGTGCAGGACGTCGCCGACGATCGTGATGCGCTTCCCGGCGAGGTCCTGGCCGATCCCGGCGTCCCGGCCGACGAGCCGGCGGCGCATGGTGAAGGCGTCCAGGAGGGCCTGGGTGGGGTGCTGGTGGGTGCCGTCGCCGGCGTTGACGACGACGGCGTCGATCCAGCCGGAGGTGGCCAGCCGGTAGGGGGCGCCGGAGGCCCCGTGCCGGATGACGACCGCGTCGACGCCCATGGCCTCCAGCGTCTGTGCGGTGTCCTTCAGGGACTCGCCCTTGGACACGCTGGAGCCCTTGGCGGAGAAGTTGATGACGTCCGCGGAGAGGCGCTTCTCGGCGGCCTCGAAGGAGATGCGGGTACGGGTGGAGTCCTCGAAGAAGAGGTTGACGATGGTGCGGCCGCGCAGGGTCGGCAGTTTCTTGATGGGCCGGTCGGCCACCCGGGCCATCTCCTCGGCGGTGTCGAGGATCAGGACGGCGTCGTCGCGGGTGAGGTCGGCGGCCGAGATGAGATGACGCTGCATCTGTCAGGCTCCGTAAGGCAGTTCAGGTTCGGGGAGATTCCGGGCAGGCGGAGGCGTGCCGAAGCGGCGTACGGCGGCGGCGTACGCGGTCCGTCCGCTACTGGGTCTGCTTCACGCCGAGCAGCACGGTGTCGCGACCGTCCTCCTCGGCGAGCTGGACCTTGACCGTCTCCCGCAGCGACGTGGGGAGGTTCTTGCCGACGTAGTCGGCGCGGATGGGCAGTTCGCGGTGGCCGCGGTCGACGAGGACCGCGAGCTGCACCGCGCGCGGGCGCCCGAGGTCGTTCAGCGCGTCGAGGGCGGCGCGGATGGTGCGTCCGGAGAAGAGCACGTCGTCGACGAGGACGACCAGCCTGCCGTCCAGGCCGTCGCCGGGGATCTCGGTGCGGGCCAGCGCGCGCGGCGGATGCATGCGCAGGTCGTCGCGGTACATGGTGATGTCGAGGGAGCCGACGGGGATCTTGCGGTCGGTGATCTGCTCCAGCTTGGCGCCGAGCCGCTGGGCGAGGAACACGCCGCGCGTCGGAATGCCCAGGAGGACCACGTCGTCGGCGCCTCTGGCGCGTTCGACGATCTCGTGGGCGATGCGGGTCAGCACGCGCGCGATGTCGGGGCCTTCGAGGACGGGCCGCGCGTCGGCCTGCCGGGGGTCCTGCTCGATGTCCTGCTCGATGGCACGCTTGTCCATACGAAACGGACCTCCTTCTCCGCCTCACGGGACGGACCTTAAAGGACGTCGGATTTGCGCCATCCACGGTAGCAGGCCGGGACGGCGTCCCGATCACCCCCTTGGCCTAATCGGCCGCCGCTACCACGGAAGAGTCGGTGTGGACCATTCGGCTTGACGCAGAAGAATCACGCTGCGTAACCTCACAGTGAGTTACCAGCACGCGGCTCGTGCCGCGTCGACCCAGTGCCGGGGAGCTATATGTCCAGCGAATACGCCAAACAGCTCGGGGCCAAGCTCCGGGCGATCCGCACCCAGCAGGGCCTTTCCCTCCACGGTGTCGAGGAGAAGTCCCAGGGACGCTGGAAGGCGGTCGTGGTCGGTTCGTACGAGCGCGGCGACCGCGCCGTGACCGTGCAGCGCCTTGCCGAGCTGGCGGACTTCTACGGCGTTCCCGTGCAGGAACTGCTGCCGGGCACCACCCCGGGCGGGGCGGCCGAGCCCCCGCCGAAGCTGGTCCTCGACCTGGAGCGACTGGCCCACGTGCCGGTCGAGAAGGCGGGCCCGCTGCAGCGCTACGCGGCCACGATCCAGTCGCAGCGCGGCGACTACAACGGCAAGGTGCTGTCGATCCGCCAGGACGACCTGCGCACCCTCGCCGTCATCTACGACCAGTCGCCCTCGGTCCTGACCGAGCAGCTGATCAGCTGGGGCGTCCTGGACGCGGACGCGCGTCGCGCCGTCTCCCACGAGGAGAACTAGCCGCTTCGCGGCTGAGCAGAAACGTACCCTCGCGGAAGTGGCCGGAACCCAGCGGTTCCGGCCGCTTCCGACGGGGGCGTGAACATGCCGGAGGGCCCACAGCGCGCGCTGTGGGCCCTCCGGCATGTTCACGCCCCCGCGAGTCGCGGAGCACCGCCACGAGCCGCTGACGGCCCGCAGACCGCCTGTGGCGGCCTGCGGTACGCGGGCCCGTCACCCGGCGGGGCTATTCGCGCCGCAGGGACGGCTTGAGCTCCTTGAGGCGGCCGAGCAGGCCGTTGACGAACGAGGGCGACTCGTCCGTCGAGAACTCCTTCGCCAGCTGCACCATCTCGTCGAGAACGACGGCGTCCGGGGTCTCGTCGACCCAGATCAGCTCGTAGGCGCCGAGCCGCAGGATGTTGCGGTCGACGACCGGCATCCGGTCCAGCGTCCAGCCGACCGAGTACTGGGAGATCAGGTCGTCGATGCGCCGCGCGTACTCCGCGTAGCCCTCGACCAGCTGCATCGTGTACTCGCTCACCGGCGGCTGCCGGGTGTCGGCCCGGGAGAGCCGGACCCAGTCCGCGAGGACCGTCAGGACGTCGGCTCCGCGCTGGTCGCCCTCGAAGAGGATCTGGAAGGCACGCTTGCGGGCCGTGTTGCGGGCAGCCACGGTTAGCTGTTCACCCGGCCGAGGTAGTCGCTGGTGCGGGTGTCGACCTTGATCTTCTCACCGGTGGTGATGAAGAGCGGGACCTGGATCTGGTGACCGGTCTCCAGGGTGGCGGGCTTGGTGCCGCCGGTGGAGCGGTCGCCCTGCAGGCCCGGCTCGGTCTCCTGGACCACGAGCTCGACGGCCGCCGGCAACTCGACGAAGAGCACCTCGCCCTCGTGCTGCGCGACGGTGGCCGTGAAGCCCTCGATCAGGAAGTTGGCGGCGTCGCCGACGGCCTTGCGGTCGACCATGAGCTGGTCGTAGGTCTCCATGTCCATGAAGACGAAGTACTCGCCGTCCATGTACGAGAACTGCATGTCGCGCTTGTCGACAGTGGCCGTCTCGACCTTGACGCCGGCGTTGAAGGTCTTGTCGACCACCTTGCCGGACAGCACGTTCTTGAGCTTGGTGCGCACGAAGGCCGGGCCCTTGCCGGGCTTGACGTGCTGGAACTCGACGACGGACCAGAGCTGGCCGCCTTCGAGCTTGAGCACCAGGCCGTTCTTGAGGTCGTTCGTGGAAGCCACGGTTGCGGAATCTCCTGGACTGACGTGGACGACCCCGGGGCACGCACCTGCCTACAGGGCGAGCAGCTCCTTGGTCGTGATGGTGAGTAGCTCGGGTCCGCCGTCCGCCTCGGGGCGCACGACGAGCGTGTCATCGATCCGGACGCCGCCCCGACCCGGGAGGTGGACCCCGGGTTCGACGGTGACCGGCACGCAAGCGTCCAGTTTACCCATGGCTGCGGGAGTCAACTGCGGGTCCTCGTCGATTTCGAGTCCGACACCGTGCCCGAGGAGCCCCGGGAGACCTTCACAGTGGCCCGCGGAACCCAGCACCTGCCGTGCCGCGTGATCGACGTCACGGCAGGCCACACCGGGCGCCAGGGCCTCGCGTCCGGCGCGCTGAGCGGCGAAGACGACGTCGTACAGCTCGATCTGCCAGTCGGCCGGGGAGGTGCCGATCACGAAGGTGCGGCCGATCTCGCAGCGGTAGCCGCGGTAGGCCGCTCCCAGGCAGACCGAGAGGAAGTCGCCCTCCTCCACCCGGCGGTCGGTCGGCCGGTGCCCGCGGCGGCCGGAGTTCGGGCCGGTGCCGACGGAGGTCGCGAAGGCGGGGCCGTCGGCGCCGTGGTCGACGAGGCGTCGCTCCAGTTCCAGGGCGAGATGGCGTTCCGTCCGCCCGACCAGGATGGACTCCAGGAGCTCCCCCAGGGCCTGGTCGGCGATCTCGGCGCCGATCCGCAGGCAGGAGATCTCCTCCTCGTCCTTCACCACCCGCGCCTGCTCCACCGCGCCGCCCAGGTCGACCATGCGCAGCCGGGGCGCGACGGAACGGATCTCGCGGTGCCGGGACACCGTGAGGTGATGCTCCTCGATCGCCAGGGAGTCGATGCCCCCTGCCACGAGGAGGTCGGCGGCGGCGACCGCGGGATCGCCTCCGGCGTGCGCCAGGGAGTGGACGCGCAGCGCGTCGTCCGGTCGGCCTTCGCCCGGCCGCTCGTCGAGCGGCCCGGAGCAGACGAGGAGGTCCTCCCGTCCGCCCAGCAGCAGAACGGCGCCGTTCGGGGCGGCGCCCGCGAGATACCTCACGTTGGCGGGACGGGAGATCAGCGCTGCCGCGCTGCCGGCCGCGCGGCAGCGTTCCCGTAGGCGGTTTCGGCGGGACTCGTGCACCTCTGACATGACACGAGCGTAGGAGCGCCGACCGGATCGCGCCGGTTGGGAAGGCGTTCGGGGGACGGGGCGCCACGCGCGGTCGGGCGTCGCCCCCGGCCCACGGGGTCCGCTCGCGCCGTCACCCGCGTCTGTGACGCCCCCCGGTCCCGCCGGCTACCACTTGGGCGGGCTGGCGATCGCCCGGGCCAGCACGTCGTCCAGGACTCTGGCCGTCGTCGGGACGTCCAGCTGCGAGTTGTCGATGATGGGCAGGCCGGAGCCGTACCAGCCGGCCATGCGGCCGTGGATGCGGGCGACCTCCTCGTCGGCGAGGCGGCGGTTGCCGGAACGCTCGGCGTTGCGCTCCAGGACGACTTCCAGACCGGGCAGCAGGACGACGGGCAGCAGGCCCGGGCCCACATGGCGTTTCCAGCCGCCCAGGCCCACGGCCGGGCGGTCGGGGAAGATCGCGTCGTCCAGGATGCACGAGATGCCGTTGGCCAGGAAGTTGCGGGCGGCGAAGCCGCAGGTGCGGCGGGCCAGCCGGTACTGGGCCTCGGAGTGGTCGTTCCATCCCGACTGCGGGTCGGCGAAGCCCGAGCGGACCCACTCGCGCACGTCGTCCAGGCTGACGTGGGCGGTGGGCACCCGGCGGTGGTCGGCCCAGAACTTGGCGACGCTGGTCTTCCCGGCGCCCGCCGGGCCGATCAGCAGCACCGCGAGCGTCGTGGCCGCCGGGTCGGGGACCGTCGGGGCGGGCGGCGCGCTGGGCATGGGGACGGGCGCGCCGGGCGGCAGCGGGACGTGCCCGGTGGTATCGGCGCTCTGCGGGACCGGGGCGTGCTGCGGGGCGGGCGGGGGCGGCACGGGCGGGACCGGCGGCTGGGGCGCGGGCGGGACGGGACCCGCGGGGGCGCCCAGGTGCCCCGGCTGGTGCGGGGCGCTGCCCGGCTGGTGCGGGCCCGGGTGTTGTGCGGCCGGCGACCAGCCGACGGCCGGACCGTGCCCCGGCTGGTGGGGCGGCGGCAGCGGAGAACCCACTGCGTGCTGCATCCGGTGCCACTCCGTCTCGTACAGGCAATGGGCGCTGGCTGTGGGGGCGCGGACCCCCGGTTCTCACCACAGCCTAAAGGGCGTGGGAGATGCCCCCGTCCGAACGGTATCGCCCCCGGCTGTCGTCGGGTGAACGGCCGGGGGCGGTCCGAAGTGCCCGGTGTGGACGGCGAATCGGGCGGAAGGGGGACCGGGCGGGCGGACTTACCCGGCCGGCCGCAGGTCCTACTCGCCCACCTCGCCGTACGCGGCGAGCAGAACGGCCGGGTCGGGTCCTTCGAGGACGGTCGGCTTGGCCAGGCCGTCCAGGACGATGAAGCGCAACAGGTCGCCGCGGGACTTCTTGTCGACCTTCATGTTCTCCAGCAGCTTGGGCCACTGGTCGTAGCGGTAGTGCAGCGGGAGGCCCACCGACTCCAGGACCGTGCGGTGCCGGTCGGCCGTGGCGTCGTCCAGCCGGCCCGCGAGGCGCCCCAGTTCGGCGGCGAAGTGCATGCCGACGGAGACGGCCGCGCCGTGCCGCCACTTGTAGCGCTCGTTCTTCTCGATGGCGTGCGCGAGGGTGTGGCCGTAGTTGAGGATCTCCCGCAGGCCGGACTCCTTGAGGTCGGAGGACACGACGTCCGCCTTGACCCTGATGGAGCGCTCGACGAGCTCGGCGGTGTGCGGGCCCTGCGGGGTGCGCGCGGCCTCCGGATCGGACTCGATGAGGTCCAGGATCACCGGGTCGGCGATGAAGCCGGCCTTGATGATCTCGGCCAGGCCCGAGACGTAGTCGTTGACCGGGAGGGAGTCCAGCGCGGCCAGGTCGCACAGCACCCCGGCCGGCGGGTGGAAGGAGCCGACGAGGTTCTTGCCCTCGGCGGTGTTGATGCCGGTCTTGCCGCCGACGGCCGCGTCGACCATGGCGAGCACGGTCGTCGGGACGGCGATCCAGCGCACCCCGCGCAGCCAGGTCGCGGCGACGAACCCGGCCAGGTCGGTGGTCGAGCCGCCGCCGACGCCGACGACGACGTCCGTGCGGGTGAACCCGGACTGACCGAGCGCCTTCCAGCAGTATGCGGCGACCTCGGCGGTCTTGGCCTCCTCCGCGTTGGGCACCTGGATGGCCACGGCCTCGAAGCCCTGCCCGGCCAAGTCGGCGCGGAGCGCGTCCCCGGTCTCGGCGAGCGCCTCGGGGTGGATCACGGCGACCCGCTTGACGCGGTCGCCGATCAGCCCGCCGAGCTCGCCGAGCAGCTGACGGCCGACCAGCACCTCGTAGGGGTCCGTCCCCGCACTGCCGCCGATCCGGATCCGCGTCACGGAATCGCTGCTCATGCTTCCTTCAACTCCAGTGCGTCCAGGGCTGCTTGGCTGACCTCTTCGGGCGTACGGCCGTCCGTGGCCACGACCGCGGTGGCGACGCCCTCGTAGAAATGACGACGGGCCTCCATCAACTCGCGCCACTGCTTGCGCGGGTTGACGGCGAGCAACGGACGGGCCGCGTTCAGGCCGGTGCGCTTGACCGCCTCCTCGACGTCCATGGCCAGGTACAGCACACGCTGACCGGCGAGCAGGTCGCGCGTGTCCGGGTCCAGGATCGAGCCGCCGCCGAGCGCCAGGACGCCGTCGTGCTCGGCCAGGGCGCGCCGCACGGCCCGCTTCTCCATCGCGCGGAAGGCGGCCTCGCCCTCGTCGACGAAGACCTCCGCGATGCTGCGGCCCGCCTCGGCGACGATGTCGTCGTCGGTGTCCCGGTAGGCGACGCCGAGCCGCTCGGCGAGCAGCTGCCCGACAGTGGACTTGCCGACGCCCATGGGGCCGACCAGGACGACGCGTGGCCCGGTCATCGGATGTGCAGGTTGTCGAGGTACGAGCGCACGTTGCGACGGGTCTCGACGACGCTGTCGCCGCCGAACTTCTCCGCCACCGCGTCCGCCAGCACCAGCGCGACCATGGCCTCGGCGACGATCCCGGCGGCCGGGACCGCGCACACGTCGGAGCGCTGGTGGTGCGCCTGGGTCGCCTCGCCCGTGGCGACGTCGACCGTCTGCAGGGCCCGCGGCACGGTCGCGATCGGCTTCATCGCGGCGCGCACGCGCAGCAGCTCGCCGGTGGTCAGTCCGCCCTCGGTGCCGCCGGAGCGACCGGAGGCGCGCTTGATGCCGTCGCCGGTGGCGAGGATCTCGTCATGCGCCTTCGAGCCCGGCACGCGCGCGAGGTCGAAGCCGTCACCGACCTCGACGCCCTTGATCGCCTGGATGCCCATCAGCGCGGCGGCCAGCCGGGCGTCCAGCCGGCGGTCCCAGTGCACATGGGAGCCGAGACCGACCGGGACGCCGTAGGACAGCACCTCGACGACGCCGCCCAGGGTGTCGCCGTCCTTGTGGGCCTGGTCGATCTCCGCGACCATCGCCTTCGACGCGTCCGCGTCCAGACAGCGGACCGGGTCCGCGTCCAGCTTCTCGACGTCGGCGGGGGTCGGCAGGACGCCGTAGGGCGCCTTGGCGGCGGCCAGCTCCACGACGTGGGAGACGATCTCGATGCCGGCCGTCTCCTTGAGGTACGACCGGGCGACCGCGCCGAGCGCGACCCGGGCGGCGGTCTCCCGCGCGGAGGCGCGCTCCAGGATCGGACGGGCCTCGTCGAAGCCGTACTTCTGCATCCCGGCGAGGTCGGCGTGGCCGGGGCGCGGCCGGGTGAGCGGGGCGTTGCGGGCGAGGCCCGCGAGGATCTCCGGGTCGACCGGATCGGCCGCCATGACCTGTTCCCACTTGGGCCATTCCGTGTTGCCCACCATGACGGCGACCGGGGAACCCATGGTCAGACCGTGCCGGACACCGCCGAGGAAGGTGACCTCGTCGCGCTCGAACTTCATCCGCGCACCGCGCCCATAGCCGAGCCGCCGCCGCGCGAGGTGGTCGGCGACCATCTCGGTGGTGATCGGCACGCCGGCGGGAAGGCCCTCCAGCGTCGCGACAAGTGCGGGACCGTGGGATTCCCCCGCGGTCAGCCAACGCAGCCTGCTCAACGATGCTCCTCAGTGCTCGCGCCCTGGTACTGCTCTGCGCACGCGCGTCCTTCGCGTACGTCGTCGGCGTGACCGGGTGCGCGGCCCTGGCCCGCCACCCCCGATCCTCCCACGTCCCGGCCCCGGTGCCGGTCGCCGGTCCAGCAAACGGACGGGAGGACGCCCGGGGCGCTCACGTGCGGTGCGGCGTCCGGCCGGAGGCGAGGGCCCGCTCGCCCGCCCGGCGCATGGCCTCCACCGGGGCCGGGGCACGGCCGGTCATCTGCTCCACCTGGAGCACGGCCTGGTGCACGAGCAGGTCGAGGCCGCCGACCACGGCGCCGCCGAACATGGACCAGCGCGCGGCCAGCTCGGTCGGCCAGGGGTCGTAGAGCACGTCGAAGAGCGTGGCGGGGCGCTCCGGCACCGACACGGCGAGGGCGTCCGTGGCCCCGGCCGGGGTGGTCGCCACGACCAGCGGGAAGCTCAGCGCGTCGCCGGCGTCCGCCCAGTCGGCGATCCGGACCTCGACGTCGAGCCGCTCGGCCCACTGCCGCATCTCGGCGGCGCGGGCCCCGCTGCGCACGTAGGCGACGATCTCGCCGGTGCAGACCCTGGCCAGCGCGGCGAGGGCGGAGGACGCGGTGGCTCCGGCGCCGAGGATCGCGGCCGACCCGACCTGTTCGATTCCGCGCTCGCGCAGGGCGGCGACCATGCCGGGGATGTCGGTGTTGTCGCCGACCCGCCGGCCGTCCTCGGCGAACACGAGAGTGTTGACCGCCTCGACGGAGGCCGCGGTCTCGCTGATCTCGTCGAGCAGCGGGATGACCGCGCGCTTCAGCGGCATGGTCAGCGACAGACCGGCCCACTCGGCGCCCAGCCCGTCGAGGAAGGCGGGCAGGGCCTCCTCGTCGACGTCGAAGCGGTCGTACGTCCAGCCGGTGAGGTCCAGCGCCTCGTACGCGGCACGGTGCAGCGCCGGGGAGAGGGAGTGGGCGATGGGGCTGCCGAGCACGGCGGCCCGGCGGGCGTCAGTTGCCCGAGCTGGCATCGAACTTTTCCTTGAGTCGCTGGAATTCGGCGTAGGTCTTGGCGAATTCGGTGTTGCTCTTGCCGTCGGTGGCCACGAAGTAGATCCAGCCGTCGGAGGTCGGACTCAGCGTGGCCTTCAGCGCGTCCTCACCGGGGTTGCCGATCGGACCGGGCGGCAGGCCTCTGTTGGTGTAGGTGTTGTACGGGTCCTTGTTGCTGTTGATCTCGGACTCGCTGATGTGGATCTTGCTCTCGCCCTTCAGGTAGTTGAAGGTCGAGTCGAACTGCAGCAGCTGGTTGGTCTGGTCGTTGGTGGGCTTGAGCCGGTTGTAGACGACCTCCGCCATCTTGCGGTAGTCGTCGTGCGTCTTGCCCTCGGCCTGGACCAGGCTGGCGACCGTGATGACCTGGAGCGGACTCTCCAGCTTGAGCGCCTTGGCCTTGGCCACGAAGTCGTAGGTGCCGTACACGTCGTTGGCGTGGTCGACCATCGCCTTGAGCACCGTCTCCGGCTTCATGCCCTTGGCGGCCCCGTAGGTGCCCGGGAACAGGAAACCCTCCAGCGGGTCCTTGATCTCCCTGTTGTCGTTCGCCCACTTGGGCAGCCCGAGCGAGGCGTACCGGCTCTCCGCGACCTTCCTGGTGGAGCCGGCGGCGAGGCCGAGTTTCGCGTCGATGCTCCGGTAGACCGCCACGTTCCGCTGCCCCGGCGTCACCAGCACGTTGGCCTGGCTCTTGGGGTCGAGCATCATGGCCACGGCGCTGCTCGCGGACATCTGCTTCCTCAGGATGTACGCGCCCGCCTGGATCTTGCCGCCGTCCGGATTGCTCGTGCACGCGGACACGAAGGCGTCGACGCTCTTGACGACGCCGGCCTCCTTCAGCAGACGGCCGATGTCCGCGCCGCCCGATCCTTTGGGGACCTGCACGCTGACGGTCTGGCCGGTGCCTCCGCCCGCGAAGTCCGGAGCCGCGCTGTAACGATTCTTGTAGTAGTGGTACCCGACGTAGCCGACGCCGCCGACGCCGCCGGCGAACACCAGGACGACGATCAGGCAGGCGCAGCCGTTGCGGCTCTTCTTGCTCTTCGTGCCCTTCGCGCCTTTGCCTCCGCGGCTTCGGCGGTTCCCGCGGTCCGACTCCTCGTCGTCCTCGTCGTCGGCGCCGCCGCCCGCGAAGAAGGCGTGCTCCCCCTGGTCGGGTCCCGGATCCCAGTCGGCGTTCTGCCCGGACCCGGACTCCGGCGCCGCCTCGGGCTCCGGTTCGGTTTCGGGCTCGGCCCGCCGCCGGGCGGGCGGCTCGGGCGGCGGATACGCGTCCGGGGTGTTGTAGAAGTCCGGCTGCTGCGCGCCGTAGGCGGTGGGCTGCTGCCCGTAGGGGTCACCGGGGTCGGCCGCGTAGGGGACGTGGGCGTGCGTGCCCGTCCCGTCCCAGCCGCCCTCCTGGTATCCCTCGTGGTTGCCGTGCTGCTGGTTCTGATGGGCGTACTGCTGCTGTTCCTGATCGGCGTACTGCTGCTGGCCGTAGCCCTGGTACTGCGGGTCGTACTGCGCCTGGTGCTGGTCGTACTGCTGCCCCTGCCCCTGGCTCCAGTCGCCGTACTCCGACTGCTGGGGGTGCTGGGCGTCCTGCGCATGCTGCTGCTGCGGGTAGGGGTGCTGCTGGCCGCCGTAGGCAGGCTGATGACCCGTGTGGGCCTGCTGCCCCTCCCATCCGCCGTCCCCGTACAACGGGTCCTCCGGATGCCACGGTTCGGAGCCTGGGCCCCGGCCATACTCAGTCATCGATCCCCTAGAGCCGCGAGGCGGCGATCACTCGGCCTTCCCGGACCCGTCACCGTTCCGCCTCTCTCTGTGCGGCGGCTGTTCGAACACCGCCGCATCGCGCGGAACGTTACCGTATCGCGATCAGATGACCACTTCGACGCCCTCGCCCGGTGCTTTGCCTGACACTCGTTCGGATTCCAGCGCCTGCTGCAGGATGATCACAGCGGCTGCCTGGTCGATCACCGACCGGCCCTTCTTCGCCTTCACGCCTGAGGCACGCAGTCCCTGACTGGCCGTCACGGTCGTCATCCGCTCGTCCACCAGACGTACGGATACGGGAGCGATTCTGTTCGCCAGCTCCTGCGCGAATCCGCGCACCTTCACCGCGGCGGGCCCCTCGCCCCCCTTGAGGGAGCGAGGGAGGCCGACGACGACCTCGATCGGCTCGTACTCCTCGACCAGCTGTGCCAGCCGGCGATGAGCCGCCGGGACGTCCCGGCCGGGGACCGTCTCCACCGGAGTGGCGAGGATCCCGTCGGGGTCGCACGAGGCGACCCCGATCCGGGCGTCCCCGACGTCGATCGCGAGTCGACGGCCCTTGCGCATCGGCTCGCTCACTTGGCCGTTTCCGCCACGAGCCGCTCGACGGCGTCCACGGCCTCGCCGACGGCGGCCGCGTTCTGGCCGCCGCCCTGGGCGACGTCCGGCTTGCCGCCACCGCCGCCGCCGAGCGTCTTGGCGGCCGCGCGGACCAGCTCGCCGGCCTTGAGGCCACGCTCACGGGCGGCCTCGTTGGTGGCGATGACCGTCAGCGGCTTGCCGTTGTTCACCGTGAAGAGGGCGACCACGGCGGCCCGGCCGCCCTGGATGCGGCCGCGCACGTCGAGAACCAGCCTGCGCAGGTCGTCCGGCGTGGTGCCGTCCGGGACCTGGCCGGTGACGACGGCGACGCCGCGGACGTCCTTGGCGGAGTCCACGAGACCGGCGGCGGCCTGCAGAACCTTCTCGGCGCGGAACTTCTCGATCTCCTTCTCGGCGTCCTTCAGCTTGCCGAGCATGGCGGAGACCTTCTCCGGGAGCTCCTCGGGGCGTCCCTTGATCAGCTCCTGGAGCTGGGCGACGACCGTGTGCTCACGGGCGAGGAAGTTGTAGGCGTCGACGCCGACGAGGGCCTCGATGCGGCGCACGCCGGAACCGATGGACGACTCGCCGAGCAGCTTGACCAGTCCGAGCTGAGCGGTGTTGTGCACATGCGTGCCGCCGCACAGCTCCTTGGAGAAGTCGCCGATGGTGACGACGCGGACCCGCTCGCCGTACTTCTCGCCGAACTCGGCGATGGCGCCCTGCTTCTTGGCCTCGTCGATGCCCATGACCTCGGCCTGGACGTCGAGTTCGCGGGCCAGCACCTCGTTGATCTTCTGCTCGACGTCGGTCATCACGGCCGTCGGAACGGCGGCCGGGGAGCCGAAGTCGAAGCGGAAGCGGCCGGGCTGGTTCTCGGAACCGGCCTGGGCGGCCGTCGGGCCGAGGGCGTCGCGCAGCGCCTGGTGGGTGAGGTGGGTGGCGGAGTGGGCGCGGGCGATGGCCGTGCGGCGGCGCCGGTCGATCGAGGCGTGGGCCTTCGCGCCGACCGTGACCTCGCCGACCTGGACGACGCCCTTGTGGACGTACACGCCGGGGACCGGCTTCTGGGTGTCGCGGATCTCGACGATCGCGCCGGTGTCCACCCTGATCCGGCCGGTGTCGCCGATCTGGCCGCCGCCCTCGGCATAGAACGGAGTGCGGTCGAGGACGATCTCGACCTCGTCGCCCTCGGTGGCGGCGGGCGAGGAGGCGCCGTCGACGAGGATGCCGACGATCGTCGACTCGCCCTCGGTGTCGGAGTACCCGATGAAGTCGGTCGCCCCGGCCTGGTCGGCGATCTCGCGGTAGGCGCCCACGCCGGCGTGGCCGGTCTTCTTGGCCTGGGCGTCGGCCTTGGCCTTGTCCCGCTGCTCCTTCATCAGGCGGCGGAAGCCGTCCTCGTCCACGGAGAGGCCCTGTTCGGCGGCCATCTCCAGCGTGAGGTCGATCGGGAAGCCCCAGGTGTCGTGGAGCAGGAAGGCCTTGTCGCCGGCGAGGACGGCGCCGCCGGACTGCTTCGTCTCGCTGATGGCCGTGTCGAGGATGTTCGTGCCGGCCTTCAGCGTCTTGAGGAAGGCGGCCTCCTCGGCGAGGGCCACCGTCTCGATGCGCTGCCGGTCGGTGACGAGCTCCGGGTACTGCTGGCCCATCATCTCGATGACGGTGTCGATGAGGTCCTTGACGACCGGGCCGGTGGCGCCGAGGAGGCGCATGTTGCGGATGGCGCGCCGCATGATGCGGCGCAGCACGTAACCGCGGCCCTCGTTGCCGGGGGTGACGCCGTCGCCGATGAGCATCACGGACGTGCGCATGTGGTCGGTGACCACGCGCAGGGAGACGTCCGAGTCGTGGGCCTCCCCGTACGCGACGCCGGTCAGCTCGGTGGCCTTCTTGATGACGGCCATGGAGGTGTCGATCTCGTACATGTTCTGCACGCCCTGCAGAATCATGGCGAGGCGCTCCAGGCCGAGGCCCGTGTCGATGTTCTTGCTCGGCAGCTCGCCCAGGATCTCGAAGTTGTCCTTGCCGATGCCCTCGCCGCGCTCGTACTGCATGAAGACGAGGTTCCAGATCTCCACGTACCGCTCGTCGTTGACGGCGGGGCCGCCCTCGACGCCGAACTCGGGGCCGCGGTCGTAGTTGATCTCGGAACACGGTCCGCAGGGGCCGGGGACGCCCATGGACCAGTAGTTGTCCTTCATGCCGAGGCGCTGGATGCGCTCCTTGGGCACGCCGACGACGTCGTGCCAGATGCGCTCGGCCTCGTCGTCGTCCTTGTAGACGGTGATCCAGAGCTTCTCCGGCTCCAGGCCGTAACCACCCTTGTCCTGGGGCGTGGTGAGCAGCTCCCAGGCGTACTTGACGGCGCCTTCCTTGAAGTAGTCGCCGAAGGAGAAGTTGCCGCACATCTGGAAGAACGTGCCGTGGCGGGTGGTCTTGCCGACCTCTTCGATGTCGGGCGTGCGCACGCACTTCTGCACGCTGGTGGCGCGCGACCACGGCGGCTTGACCTCGCCGAGGAAGTACGGCTTGAAGGGGACCATGCCGGCGGGGACCAGGAGCAGAGTCGGGTCGTCCGCGATGAGCGACGCCGAAGGGACGACGGTGTGCCCGCGCTCCTCGTAGAAGCTCAGCCAGCGGCGGCGAATCTCGGCCGACTCCATCAGTGGTCCTCATTCCGGTTGTACGGGTTCTTCTGCTGCGAGTACGTCGTGTTCTCGATGGCGGGATACCGCCTGGGCGCGGGGAGCGCGGGGTCCTCGTGGATCCCGAGCGCCTCCCCGAGTTCTGCCTCGCGCTGGGCCATGTTGTCGCGCACGTCGAGTGCGAAGCCGACCGCGCGGTCCTTGAGGCGTGCTCCCGCCTCGAGCGCCTTGTCGGCCGCGGCGGCGGCGAGGCTCTCGGGGGTCAGCTGCCTGAGCTTGCGGTTGACCTTGGTGGTGGCCCAGACACCGGCGGCGACGCCCGTGCTGAACCAGAAGGTGCGGCGGAACATCGCTGGCTCTCAGTCCCTCTTTCCACGGGGCTTGCGCTTCTCCCGCCGGGAGACCGTCCGGCCCACGATCACGGTACGTCGGGAGTCCCCGGCGGACACGTCGTCCTTGCGGCCGGCGAGGGCTCGCCGGACGCCGTAGCCGAAGGCGGCGACCTTCACCAAGGGGCCGCCGAAGGTGGAGGCGACCGTGGTGGACAACGCCGAGGCGTTCGACGTGACTTCCTGGACGTCGGTGGCGATCGCGTCGACCCGGTCGATCTGGGTCTGCGCGGAACGCACCGCCGCGGAGGCGTCGGCGAGCAGCGGGACGGCCTGTTCGGTCACGTCCGCGACGAGTCGGGTCGTCGCCCTGAGCGTCTGGGCCAGCCTCGCCAGCGCGACGGCGAGGAAGGAGACCAGGATCGCCCAGAACACGGCCACCAGGATGCCGGCCACCTCTCCACCGGACACTGCGCACCCGCTCCCTGTGCTGACGAACAGCTGTTTTTGGCAGCTTCTTCTCTGGAGGCGAGCCTATCGCGCCGACGCCGCCGGTCCGTACCGCATTAGGGGTGCGCGAAGGCCCGCCGCCCCACCCGCCCCGAAGGGCGGGAGGACGACGGGCCTTGAGCGCGAAAGCCCTACGACGGCCGCGGACCGATCCGGGTGGGGATCAGCGGGCGTAGTACTCGACGACGAGCTGCTCGTCGCAGATGACCGGGATCTCCTTGCGGTTCGGCTCGCGGTCCAGGCGGAACGCCAGCGCGCCGAGGTTCACCTGGAGGTAGCGCGGGGTCTCGCCGTCGGGGGCGAAGCCACCGGCGCGGGAGACCTCGAACAGCGTCTTGCTGCGGCTGCGCTCACGGACCATGACGACGTCGTCCGGCTTGACGCGGAAGGACGGCTTGTCGACCTTCTGGCCGTTGACCTCGATGTGGCCGTGGACGACCATCTGGCGGGCCTGGTAGATCGTGCGGGCGATGCCCGAACGCAGGACCAGCGCGTCGAGGCGGCGCTCGAGCTCGATGATCAGGGCCTCACCGGTCTTGCCCTGGACCTTGGAGGCACGCTCGTAGGCGCGGACGAGCTGACGCTCGGACACGTCGTACTGCGCGCGCAGACGCTGCTTCTCGAGCAGACGGACCTTGTAGTCCGAGTTCTGCTTGCGGCCACGGCCGTGCTCGCCCGGCGGGTAGGGACGGGCCTCGAAGTACTTGACGGCCTTCGGGGTGAGCGCGATGCCGAGGGCACGCGACTTCTTGACCTTGGGGCGGGACTGGTTCGCCACTGTCTCTCATTTCCTGGTTTCGGCTTGTCAGGGTGGAGGGAGGTCGCAATCCGCAGCCGGGGAAACCCGCCGGGTCCGCATGGGACCTGTCGGGCAGCCGCTCCCCTGGTCTGGGCACATACGTGCAGCACGCGAGTGGCCCACCGACCGGTCCCGGACTCCGGGTGGTGGTGGGCTGCCCGCGACACCTTCGACGGTGCGCGACGCTCCTTGGAGCCGGTCCGAAGAACCGGTGCTCCGGCTGACTGTCCCGTTCTGACTGCACGGGACGCAGCGCTTCGGGCGAGTCTACAGGGTGCTCAGGACCCCTTGCGACCGAGGCGCTGCCGGGTCCATTCGACGGCGTCCGCGTAGCGGGCCTCGGCTCCGTGCCGGGTGGGCGTGTAGTACTCCCGGCCGTGGACCGCGTCCGGGGCGTACTGCTGGGCGGCGATGCCCTCCGGCAGGTCGTGCGGATACACGTACCCCTGCGCGTGGCCCAGCTTGGCGGCGCCCTTGTAGTGCCCGTCCCGCAGGTGCGGCGGGACGGTCCCGGCCAGGCCCTTGCGGACGTCCTCCAGGGCGGCGCCGATCGCCGTCGTCGCGGCGTTGGACTTGGGGGCCAGGGCGAGGGCGATCGTGGTGTGGCTGAGCGTGAGAGCGGCTTCGGGGAAGCCGATCATCGCGACGGCCTGGGCTGCGGCGACCGCGAGGGGCAGGGCGTTCGGATCGGCCAGGCCGATGTCCTCGCTGGCGGAGATCATCAGGCGGCGGGCGATGAAGCGGGGGTCCTCGCCGGCCTCGATCATGCGGGCCAGATAGTGCAGGGCGGCGTCGACGTCGGAACCCCGGATGGACTTGATCAGGGCGCTGGCGACGTCGTAGTGCTGGTCGCCGTCGCGGTCGTACTTCACCGCCGCCCGGTCGACCGTCTGCTCCAGCGTCTGGAGGCTGATCTCCGCCTCGTCCTGGTCGAGGGCGGCGCCGGCGGCGGCCTCCAGGGCGGTCAGGGCCCGCCGGGCGTCGCCGCCGGCGATGCGCAGGAGGTGGGCCTCGGTCTCCTCCGGGAGGGTGACGGCGCCCTTGAGGCCGCGTTCGTCGGCCAGGGCACGGCGGACGAGGCCGCGCAGGTCGTCGTCCGTGAGGGGTTCGAGGGTCAGCAGGAGGGAGCGCGACAGCAGCGGGGAGATGACCGAGAAGTAGGGGTTCTCGGTGGTCGCCGCGATCAGCGTCACCCAGCGGTTCTCGACCGCCGGGAGGAGGGAGTCCTGCTGGGCCTTGCTGAAGCGGTGGATCTCGTCGAGGAAGAGGACGGTCTCCTTGCCGAAGCCGCCGATGGCGCGGCGGGCGCCGTCGATGACCGCGCGGACCTCCTTGACGCCGGCGGTGATGGCCGACAGTTCCACGAACCGCTTGTCGGTGGCCTTGGAGACGACGTACGCCAGGGTGGTCTTCCCGGTGCCGGGCGGCCCCCAGAGGATCACCGAGGAGGGGCCGGCCGGGCCCTTGGCGCCGTCGCCGACCAGGCGGCGCAGGGGGGAGCCCGGTTTCAGCAGGTGCTGCTGGCCCACCACCTCGTCGAGGGTGCGCGGGCGCATCCGGACCGCCAGGGGGCTCCCGGCGGGGTCCTTCTCCTGGCGGTCTTCCGCTGCGGCGGTGAACAGGTCGGGCTCCACACGTCGGAGCCTACGTCAGGGGTCCGACACTCCGGTCCGGCGTCGTGTCCGGCCGCCGGTCCGGCTTCCGGTCCGGTGCTGCGCGGACCGCCGGGCGCGGCGTGGGCCTCAGGCCCAGAGGTCGGCTCCCCAGCGGGTGAGGACCAGCATGGCGATGATGCCGACGTGGGTGGCCGGCAGGACCCAGGTGAACTCGCCGAAGAAGCGCTTGAGCCCGTCCGGCGCGGGCAGGAAGCCGTTGCGCAGGTTGAACGAGGTGACGTACCAGAACATGGTGATCGTCGCGACCCAGGCCAGCGAGCACCACAGGCACAGGGCGTTGATGTTGTACAGCGACTGGTACTGCAGCCAGGTGACGAAGCCCACGCCGAACAGCGTGCCGAAGTTGAAGGTCAGCCAGTACCAGCGGGGGAAGCGGGCGCCTGCCAGCAGGCTCATGCCGACGCAGATGACGATGCCGTAGGCGACCAGGCCGAGCATCGGGTTCGGGAACCCGAAGACGGAGGCCTGCTTGCTCTCCATGACGCTGCCGCAGCTGATGATCGGGTTGATGCTGCAGCTGGGCGTGAAGGTCTTGCCCTCGGCCTTGGCCTCGAGGATCTTCATCTTGTCGACCGTGATGACCCAGGCGGCGAGCAGGCCGGCCGCACCGGTGATCAGCAGCAGGATCGCGAACACACGGCTGCCGCCCACGGTCCGTGGCTCCGTCGCGGCGACGCGCTCGGGCTCGGACTCCGTGGAGACGTCTTTGACTGTCGTCTTGCTCATCACGCCGATCCGTCACTTGAGAGTTGGACCATCTTCGGGCAGGGCCATTGTGCCGCACCCGACCGGGTCTCCACCGTTCGGCGGACATAAGGAAGTACGTGCGGCGGGCCCGGAGCGTTCGGTTTCGGCCGATGGACGAACCGGGACAGCACACGCGAACGAAGGGTGCCGGACCGCACGACCCGGCACCCCCGGACGGGCCCTAGCCCAGCCTCGACTCCAGCTCGGCCACGATCTCGTTCACGCCGACCGCACGCTGCTCGCCGGACTCCATGTCCTTGAGCTGGACGACGCCCTCGGCGAGGTCGCGTTCGCCCGCGACGACCGTGTAGCGGGCGCCGCTGCGGTTGGCGTTCTTCATCGCGCCCTTGAGCCCCTTGGCGCCGTAGGAGAAGTCGGCCGCAACACCGAGCTTGCGCAGTTCGGTGACCTTGGCGAAGAGCACCCTGCGGGCCTCCTCGCCGAGCGGCACGGCGAACACCGAGGTCACGGCGGGCAGTTCCAGCTCCACGCCCTCCGCCTCCAGCGCCAGCACCGTGCGGTCGACGCCCAGCGCCCAGCCCACCGACGGCAGCGCGGGGCCGCCGATCATCTCGGAGAGCCCGTCGTAGCGGCCGCCGCCGCCCACCGCGGACTGCGAGCCCAGCCCGTCGTGGACGAACTCGAACGTCGTGCGCGTGTAGTAGTCGAGGCCGCGGACCAGCTTCGGGTCGTCCTCGAAGCCCACGCCCGCCGCCGTGACCAGCTCACGGAGCTCCTCGTGGTACGCCTTGCAGGCGTCGCAGAGGTAGTCGCGCAGGAGGGGTGCGTCCCCGAGCTGCTTCTGGACCGACTCGCGCTTGTCGTCGAGGACCCGCAGCGGGTTGATGTCCGCGCGGCGCAGCGTGTCCTCGTCGAGGTCGAGGCTCCGCAGGAAGTTCTGCAGCGCCTCCCGGTACACCGGACGGCACTCCTTGTCGCCGAGGCTGTTGAGCAGGATGCGGAAGTTCCGCAGCCCCAGCGACCGGTACGCCTGGTCCGCCAGGATGATCAGCTCGGCGTCCAGTGCCGGGTCCTCGGCGCCGATCGCCTCGGCGCCCACCTGCGAGAAGTGCCGGTAACGGCCCTTCTGGGGGCGCTCGTAGCGGTAGTACGAGCCGGAGTACCAGAGCTTGACCGGCAGGTTGCCCGCCTTGTGCAGGTTGGCCTCCAGCGCGGCGCGCAGCACGGACGCCGTGCCCTCGGGGCGCAGGGCGAGGCGGTCGCCGCCCTTGGTCTCGAAGGCGTACATCTCCTTCGTCACGATGTCGGTCGACTCGCCCACGCCGCGCGCGAAGAGCTCCACGTTCTCGAAGCCGGGCGTCTCGATGTAGCCGTAGCCGGAGTTGCGCAGCGGCGCGGCGATGGCCTCGCGGACGGCGAGGTACTTGGCGCTGTCCGGCGGGATCAGGTCGTACGTGCCCTTGGGGGCCTGGAAGCTGCTCACGGAAGGTCTCTCGTCACATTCCTCGTCGGGGAGGGGTGTGGGAACCCGCTCCCTGGCCGCCGGCCGCCACCTGCCGCAGATACGGGTTGGCGGCGCGCTCCTGGCCGATGGTCGTCTGGGGGCCGTGGCCCGACAGCACCACGGTCGAGTCCTCGAGCGGCAGGCACACGCGGGCCAGCGATTCGAGCATCTCGGCCATGTCGCCGCCGGGCAGGTCGGTGCGTCCGATGGAGCCGGCGAACAGCAGATCCCCGGAGAAGAAGACCGACGGGACGTCGGCCGCCTCGGGCATCCGGAAGGTCACCGACCCCTTGGTATGGCCCGGCGCGTGCGCGACGGAGAACTCCAGACCTGCCAGGTCCAGCTTCGCGCCGTCGGTCAGCTCACGGACGTCGTCCGGCTCCCCCACCGTCAGCTCGCCCATGAGCGGCATCCCGATGGACCGGCCGAGCGCCTTCTCCGGGTCGCTCATCATGAACCGGTCCTCGGGGTGGATCCAGGCCGGCACGTCGTGTGCACCGCAGACCGGGACGACCGAGGCCACATGGTCGATGTGGCCGTGGGTGAGGACGACGGCGACGGGCTTGAGCCGATGCTTTCGGACGGCTTCCTCGACTCCTGGGGCAGCCTGGTGGCCCGGGTCGATGATCACGCACTCCTCACCGGCGGCGGGGGCGACGAGATAACAGTTCGTCCCCCAGGCCCCGGCGGGGAACCCGGCAATGAGCACGATCGTCCTTCGTTTGTGTCGATACGCGTGGGCTTCTGGCGGCCGCGCCAGTGGTCAGAGCCTACCGGCGCTGCCGTTTCCTCAGCGAACCCATATACGGTACGGGGCACACGCAGGCGGTCGGCTCACAAGACGCACGCGTCCCAGTCGACGTACGAGACGCATGAGGAGAAAACCCGGTGGTCACCCAGGAACAGCGGAAGCGTCAGCTCGCCCGGGAGAAGTTCTTGCGGCAGCAGCAGCGGCGCACGAGCGCCCGGCGCAAGGCGCGCATGCGCAACTCGGTGATCGCGTCGGTGCTCGGCGTGATCGTCATCGGCAGCGTGGCGCTGTACACGACGGGTGTCCTCAAGGACGACGACAAGAAGGCGAACGCGAGTTCGCAGACCTCGCCGTCGGCCGCGCCCAGCGCCGCGAAGGACCCGTGCGAGAAGCCGGCCACCGGCTCGGTCAAGACGCAGACCTGGAAGAAGGAGCCGGCGGTCACGATCGACGAGTCGGCGAAGTACACGATGACGCTCTCGACGACCTGCGGCGACATCGGCGTAGCGCTCAAGGCGAAGGCCGCGCCGCACACGGTGAACTCCTTCAGCTTCCTCGCCGGCAAGGGCTTCTTCGACCACACCAAGTGCCACCGCCTGACCACCAACGGGATCTACGTGCTGCAGTGCGGCGACCCCACGGGCAGCGGCAGCGGCGGCCCCGGCTACACCATCCCGGACGAGAACCTGAAGGACGCCAGCCTCAAGGCCAACGTCTACCCGGCGGGCACGGTCGCGATGGCCAACACCGGCCAGGCGCACACCGGCGGCAGCCAGTTCTTCCTCGTCTACCAGGACAGCCAGCTGCCGCCCAGCTACACGCCGTTCGGGACGCTGACGGCCGACGGCATGAAGGTTCTGAAGAAGATCGCCGCCGCGGGCGAGCACACCGGCGCCGGTGACGGCGCCCCCAACGCGACGGTCGTGATCAACAAGGCGACGGTCACGAAGTCCTGACGACGACCTGGCGACAAGCCGACGACAAGGGGCGGTCAACCGCACAATTTCGGTCGCGCTGGATGCGGACAGGCGACCCGCCGGTCGCCTATGTTGGCCGTGACGAAACTGTGGACGATGCCCAGGGGCGCCGAAGCCCCTCGGAGGCATCATGTGGAGGAGGCGCTGTGAGCAGCGACCCGTGGGGCCGCGTCGACGAGACGGGCACCGTGTACGTGCGTACGGCCGACGGCGAGCAGGTGGTCGGTTCCTGGCAGGCAGGCTCCCCCGAGGAGGCGCTGGCCTACTTCGAGCGCAAGTACGAGGGCCTGGTTGTCGAGATCGGCCTCCTCGAGAAGCGAGTGCAGACCACCGATCTGTCGGCCAAGGACGCGCAGGTCGCCATCGACCACATCCGCGAGCAGGTCGACGCGCATCACGCGGTCGGCGATCTGCAGGCGCTGCGGGAGCGGCTGGACAAGCTGGTGGCGACCGTCGAGTCGCGGCGCGAGGAGCGCAAGCAGCAGCGGGCCAAGCAGTCCGACCAGGCCCGCAAGGCCAAGGAGGACCTCGTCACCGAGGCGGAGCAGCTGGCGCAGTCCGACCAGTGGCGGGCCGCCGGTGAACGCCTGAGGGCGCTGGTGGACACCTGGAAGGGCCTGCCCCGGCTGGACCGCAAGTCGGACGACGAGCTGTGGCACCGGTTCTCGCACGCGCGCTCGGCGTTCTCCAAGCGCCGCAAGGGGCACTTCGCGCAGCTGGACGCCCAGCGCGAGGAGGCCCGGCGCATCAAGGAGCGGCTGGTCTCGGAGGCCGAGGCGCTGTCCGGTTCGACGGACTGGGGTCCGACGGCGGCGCGCTACCGCGAGCTGATGGCGGAGTGGAAGGCGGCGGGCCGCGCCCAGCGCGAGCACGAGGACGACCTGTGGAACCGCTTCCGCGGCGCCCAGGACGTCTTCTTCGCCGCCCGCAGCTCGGTGTTCGCCGAGCGGGACGCGGAGCAGACGGAGAACCTCAAGCTCAAGGAGGAGCTGGCCGAGGAGGCCGAGAAGCTCCTGCCGGTCGGCGACCTGAAGGCGGCGCGCGCCTCGTTCCGCACGATCAACGAGCGCTGGGAGGCCATCGGTCATGTGCCGCGCGACGCCCGGCCGAAGATCGAGGGCCGGATGCACGCGGTGGAGCGGGCGATCCAGGAGTCCGAGGAGGCCGAGTGGCGCCGGACCAACCCGGAGGCACGCGCGCGTGCCGCGGGTCTGACCGGTCAGCTCCAGGCCGCCGTGGACAAGCTGAAGGGCCAGATCGAGCAGGCGCGCGCCCAGGGCAACTCCGCGCGGGCCGACAAGCTGGAGCGTGAGCTCGAAGGCCGTCAGGCGCTGCTGGACCAGGCGCTGAAGGGTCTGCAGGAGTTCGGCGGCTGATCTCCCGGCCGGCCGTACGACGACAAGGCCCCCGTACCTCGTGTACGGGGGCCTCTCGTGCGCTCGGCTACGGCCTGCGGGCCGATGTCACCCGGTACACGTCGTAGACGCCCTCGACCCCGCGTACGGCCTTCAGGACGTGCCCCAGGTGCTTGGGGTCGCCCATCTCGAAGGTGAAGCGGGAGGTCGCCACCCGGTCCCGGGAGGTCTGGACGGCCGCGGACAGGATGTTGACGTGCTGGTCGGAGAGCACCCGGGTGACGTCCGAGAGGAGCCGGGACCGGTCCAGGGCCTCGACCTGGATGGCGACCAGGAAGACCGAGGACTGCGTCGGCGCCCACTCGACGTCGAGGATGCGCTCCGGCTCCCGGGACAGTGACTCCACGTTGACGCAGTCGCTGCGGTGAACCGATACGCCGCTCCCGCGCGTGACGAAGCCGATGATCGGGTCGCCGGGGACCGGGGTGCAGCAGCGTGCCAGCTTGACCCAGACGTCGTCGACGCCCTTGACGACCACGCCCGGGTCCTGGTTGCTGCGCCGCTTGCGGCCACGGGCGCGGGACGGCGGGACCGCCTCGTCCATCTCCTCGGAGGCCGCCTCCTCGCCGCCGAGCGCCTGCACCAGCTTCTGCACCACGTTCTGCGCGGCCACATGGCCCTCGCCGATCGCCGCGTACAGCGAGGAGATGTCCGGGTAGCGCATCTCGTGCGCGAGGGTGACGAGGGAGTCGCCGGTGAGGATGCGCTGGATCGGCAGGTTCTGCTTGCGCATCGCGCGCGCGATGGCGTCCTTGCCCTGTTCGATCGCCTCGTCGCGGCGCTCCTTGGAGAACCAGGCCCGGATCTTGTTCCGGGCGCGCGGCGACTTGACGAAGTTCAGCCAGTCCCGGGAGGGGCCGGCCCCGGCCGCCTTGGAGGTGAAGACCTCCACCAGGTCGCCGTTGTCCAGGGTCGACTCCAGCGGCACCAGGCGCCCGTTGACGCGGGCTCCTATCGTGCGGTGGCCGACCTCGGTGTGGACCGCGTAGGAGAAGTCGACCGGCGTGGCCCCGGCCGGCAGCGCTATGACGTCGCCCTTGGGGGTGAAGACGAAGACCTCGTTGCGCGACAGGTCGAAGCGCAGGGACTCCAGGAACTCGCCCGGGTCCTCGGTCTCCTTCTGCCAGTCCAGGAGCTGGCGCAGCCAGGCCATGTCGTTGAGGTGGTCGTCCTTGCCGGTGGCCCTCGGCTGGTCCGAGCGCACCTTGGAGGCGCCGGCCACGGCCTCCTGCTTGTACTTCCAGTGCGCGGCGATGCCGTACTCGGCGCGGCGGTGCATGTCGAACGTGCGGATCTGGAGTTCGACGGGCTTGCCGTTGGGGCCGATGACCGTCGTGTGCAGCGACTGGTACATGTTGAACTTGGGCATCGCGATGTAGTCCTTGAACCGGCCGGGGACCGGGTTCCATCGCGCGTGCACGGTGCCGAGGGCCGCGTAGCAGTCGCGGACGGTGTCCACGAGGACGCGGATGCCCACCAGGTCGTAGATCTCCGCGAAGTCACGGCCGCGGACGATCATCTTCTGGTAGACGCTGTAGTAGTGCTTCGGGCGGCCGGTGACGGTCGCCTTGATGCGTGCGGCGCGCAGGTCGGCCTGGACCTCGTCGGTCACTATGGCCAGGTACTCGTCACGCTTCGGTGCTCTTTCGGCCACCAGCCGTACGATCTCGTCGTACATCTTGGGGTAGAGGATCGCGAAGGCGAGGTCCTCCAGTTCCCACTTGATGGTGTTCATGCCGAGACGGTGGGCGAGGGGCGCGTAGATCTCCAGCGTCTCGCGCGCCTTCTTCTCCTGCTTCTCGCGCTTGAGGTAACGCATGGTGCGCATGTTGTGCAGCCGGTCGGCGAGCTTGATGACCAGGACACGCGGGTCCTTGGCCATGGCGACGACCATCTTGCGCACGGTCTCGGCCTGCGCGGCCTCGCCGAACTTGACCTTGTCGAGCTTGGTGACGCCGTCGACCAGCAGGGCGACCTGGTCGCCGAAGTCGCGGCGCAGGTCCTCCAGGCCGTACTCGGTGTCCTCGACGGTGTCGTGTAGCAGGCCCGCCATGAGCGTCGCCGGGTCCATGCCCAGCTCGGCGAGGATCGTCGTCACGGCGAGCGGGTGCGTGATGTACGGGTCGCCGCTCTTGCGCTTCTGGCCGCGGTGCCAGCGCTCGGCGACCTGGTAGGACTTCTCGATCTGGCGCAGCGTCGCCGTCTCGATCTTGGGGTCGTTGCTGCGCACTATCCGCAGCAGCGGCTCCAGGACCGGGTTGTACGGGTTCTGGCGCTGGACGCCGAGCCGGGCGAGACGGGCGCGGACGCGGTTGGAGGAGCCGGAGCGGGCGGGCGGCTGCGCGGCGGCCGGGCGGGCGGGCGGCGCGGCCGAGGAGGGCTCGGGCGTGGCCGGCTTGGGGCGCGGCTGCTCGTCCGGCTTGTCGACGGGCGCGGAACGGTCGTGCTCGACCGGCCCGCGGCTGTCGTCCTGCGCGGGCGACGCGTGCGACGCGGGCGCGGCCGCGGGGCCCGAGGCGGACTCGGGCTTGGCGGCGGTCAGGTGCTGGGCCTCGTCTGGCAAGAGGACTCCTCGTGCGCGATCCGGGTCCCCGGTCAGGCTCCGGAGGACCCATCGTAGCGATCCTGGGCTCCGGGATCGCCTTCAGGCCGGTGAGAGGGCCGTCCACCCGGGGAAACGCAAGAGGCGGGCGCCGGATTCCTCCGGTGCCCGCCCGCTCGCGTACGGCGCTCGTCAGATGGTCAGCAGTGACTCCAGAGGAGCCCCGCCGAGGGCCGCCTCCAGCCTGGGCCGGCCGGCGAGGAAGCCCAGTTCCATGAGGACGGCGACGCCCGCGACCTCGGCGCCCGCCCGGTGGATGAGCTGGATCGACGCCTCGGCGGTGCCGCCGGTGGCCAGCACGTCGTCGACGATGAGCACCCGGTCGCCGGTGCTCAGGTCCTCCGCGTGCACCTCGATCTCGGCCGAGCCGTACTCCAGGTCGTAGGCCTGGCCGAGGGTCGCGCCGGGGAGCTTGCCCGCCTTGCGCACGGGGATGAAGCCCAGGCCCGCGCGGACGGCGACCGGGGCGCCCAGGATGAAGCCCCGGGCCTCCAGGCCGACGATCTTGGTGGCGCCGGTACGGACGGCGATGTCCGCGAAGGCGTCGGTGAGCGCGGTGAACGCCGTGGGGTCCGCCAGAAGCGGGGTGATGTCCTTGAACATCACGCCCGGCTCCGGGTAGTCGGCCACGTCACGTATGCGGCTGAGCAGCAGCGTCGTGATGTCGGTGGTCTCGGTCATCGGCGCTTCCCCGAGGGACGGCCGCGGCCGCGGCCACGGGACGAAGGCTGGTTGCGCGGTCCGACGACCGCCGGCGCGGCGTCCTCGGGCTCGTCGTCGTAGTCGTCGGCGCCGGGCGCCTCGACCGTCTGCGGCTCGTTGCCGCCCTGGGCGCGCTTGGCCAGGACACGCTTCCTCAGCGCCTTGATCTGCGGCTCGCGCTCCTTGAGGTCGGCGACGAGCGGCGTGGCGATGAAGATCGACGAGTAGGCGCCGGCGGCGAGACCGACGAACAGCGACAGCGAGATGTCGTTGAGCGTGCCCGCGCCGAGGAAGCCGCCGCCGATGAACAGCAGGCCCGCCACCGGGAGCAGGGCGACGACCGTGGTGTTGATGGAGCGGACCAGGGTGCCGTTGATCGAGCGGTTGGCGATCTCGCTGTAGGTGAAGCGGGTCTGCTTGGTGAGGTCCTTCGTCTGCTCCTTGAGGGAGTCGAAGACGACGACCGTGTCGTACAGCGAGTAACCGAGGATCGTCAGCAGACCGATCACCGTGCCGGGCGTGACCTCGAACCCGACGAGGGCGTAGATGCCCACGGTGATGGTGATGTCGTGGATCAGGGCGACGAGGGCCGCGATGGCCATGCGCCACTCGAAGGCGATCGCCAGGTAGATCACGACCAGCACCATGAAGATCGCCAGGCCCTGCCAGGCCTTGCTGGCGATCTGGTCGCCCCAGCTGGGGCCGACCAGTTCGGCGGTGATCGTCTCCGGGTCGGCCTTGAAGTCCTGGGCGAGGTCGGACTTGATCTTGTTGGACTGCTGGATGTCCATGCCGGCGATCTGGATGCGCAGCGTGCCGTTGCCCAGCTTCTGCACGACCGCGTCGTGGCCGGACGCCGTCTTCGCGTACTCCTCGGCCTGGGAGACGGAGACGCTGGTCTTCTCGGTGGTGAAGACGGCGCCGCCCTGGAAGTCGATGCCCATGTTCAGGCCGCGCACCGCCAGGCCGAGGACGGCCGTGATGGTGATCAGGATCGAGATGCCGTACCAGAGCTTGCGGTGGCCGATGAAGTCATAGCTGACCTCGCCACGGTGCAGTCGGGCGCCGAGATTGCCGAGTTTCGACATCGCTCACGCCTCCTTCGTCTCGACGGGGCCGGCGCCAGGACCGGAGGGACGGCGGGTGCGGCGGATCGGCGGTTTGGCGCCCAGGCCCTTCGGGTCGAGGCCGGACCACTTGTGGCCGTTCGCGAAGAACTTCCGCCGGGCGATGAGCGTCATCAGCGGCTTGGTGAAGAAGAAGACCACGACCACGTCGAGGACGGTGGTCAGGCCCAGCGTGAACGCGAAGCCCTGGACCTTGCCGACGGTGACGATGAAGAGCACCGCGGCGGCGAGGAACGACACGAAGTCGGAGACCAGGATGGTGCGCCGGGCGCGCGGCCAGGCGCGCTCGACGGCCGGGCGCAGGGTGCGGCCCTCGCGGATCTCGTCCCGGACCCGTTCGAAGTACACGATGAAGGAGTCCGCCGTGATGCCGATGGCGACGATGGCGCCGCAGACCGCCGGCAGGTTCAGCGCGAAGCCGATGGCCGGGCCCAGCAACGCCATGATCACGTAGGTGAGGGCGGCGGAGACCAGCAGCGAGGCCATCGCGATGAGCGACAGACCGCGGTAGTAGGCCACCAGGTACAGAACGACCAGGGCGAGACCGATGGCGCCCGCGAGCAGACCGGCGTGCAGCTGGTCGCCGCCGAGCGCCGCGGTCACGGTGGTGACGCTCTGCTCCTTGAAGGAGAGCGGGAGCGCACCGTACGACAGCATGTTGGCCAGGCTCTGGGCCTCGTCCTGCTTGAAGCTGCCGGAGATCTGGGCCTGGCCGCCGGTGATCGCGTTCTGCACGTACGGGCTGGAGACGACGTCGCCGTCGAGCACGATCGCGAACTCGTTCTGCGGCCGCTGGTTCTGCGCGAGCTGACCCGTGATCGTGGAGAACTTCTTGGCGCCGCCGGACGTGAAGGTCATGTTGACCTGCCAGCCGGCCGCGCCCTGCGTGTCGAAGACGGCCTGGGCCTTCTTGACGTCCGTACCGTCGACGGCGGCCGGGCCGAGGAGGTACTTGTACCAGACCTTGTCGACCTCACCGCATGCCACGGTCGCGTCGCCGGGCTTGACGCCCTCGCCGGCCTTGGTGCGCACGGCTGCCTTGGAGCAGTCCAGGGTCGCGTACTTGGCCTGCAGCGCGGCGTTCCCGCCGGTGGAGGCGCCGCCGCTCGGCGCGGCCGACGGGCTCGGGGAGGAGCCCGTCTTGCTGCCGGCGGAGGCCGACGGGGTGGCGTCGGCCTTCAGGCCGTCGGTGACGGCGCGGCCCTGCGCGGTGGGCGAGGCCGAGGGGGACGTCGAGGAGGTCGCCTTCTCGCCGGTGCCGGAGGCGCTCGCCGAAGGGCTCGGGGACGCGCTCGACGCACCGCTCGCGGAGGCGCTCGGCGACGGGGTGGCGGCGGCGGAGCCGGTGGGCTCCTGGGACAGGACCGGACGGAAGTACAGCTTGGCTGTGGTGCCCACCTGCTGGCGGGCTTCCTCGGAGTTGGTGCCCTTGGGGATGTTGACGATGATGTTGCGGTCGCCCTGCCTCTGCACCTCCGCCTCGGAGACGCCCAGCCCGTTGACACGGCGGTTCATGATGTCGACCGCGGTGTCCAAGTTGGCCTTGTTGATCGCGGATCCCTGGTCGGCCTTCGCCTCCAGCGTGATGCTGGTACCGCCGGCAAGGTCGATGCCGAGACGCGGAGTGGTGTGACCGGAGGCGAACATGCCTCCGGTGAGCCCCACGATGGCGATCAGGATCAGGGCCAGCGAGCGCCCTGGCTTGCTCTGGGCACTCGCGCTCCGGCCCTTCTTAGGTGCTGCCACCTTCTCGTACTCCCTCTCGGGCCGCCTCGCGCCGGGTCAGCGCGGCCGCGGCCATGACATGGTGTCGGGATCCCCTGGCGAGATGCGCGCGCCCCGGCGCGTACGGGTACGGCCCGTGTGCGCCGGGGACGGGGCTACTTCTTCGTGTCGGAGTCGCCGTCGGTCTTCTTCGGCTCTTCGTCGGCGTCGGCCTGCTCGGCCTCGGCGGCCTTCTCCCGGACCTCGTCGGGTCCGTCCTTCTTGCCGAGGTCGACAACCTTCTCGTCGGAGGCGGCGGCAGCTTCGTCGGCGGAGTCGTCGGTGTCGGCGGACTCGGTGAGGGAGGAGGCGTCGTCGGGGACGATGTCGGTGTCGGACTTCAGGTCGTGCTCGACGCCGTGCACGATGCGGTTGTACTCGTCGTCGGTCAGGACGGCGCCGATCGCGTTCTTCGCGAAGAGCAGTTCCACTCCCGGCCCCGCATCGAGGAGGAGGGTGTCGTCATTGACCTCCTTGACCGTCGCGTACATGCCCCCGATGGTGCGGACACCACTGCCGGGCTGCAGGTCGTTTCGCATGGCGGCCGCTTGCTGCTGCTTCTTCTTGGCCGACCGGGTCATCAGGAACATGGCCCCGATGAGCACGATGAACGGGAGGAGGGTCACAGGACTCACGGGTCGGAACTTCCTTCAAACGACCGCGACGCTTGAGCGGCCTCATGGATGGGGGTTGTGTGCTGCCGACAACGGCGGCATCGGCGGAGTCTAAGCGAGTCCGCGCGCAGTGAACAACGCTCAGCATGGCACCTGGGTTCCCCACCCGGCCAAAGCCCGGCCGCGGCCCCGCCCGTCACGTGCCGAACAGGCCGGGTTGTCCGCCCCCCAGCGCCTGGGGGCGCGTCGGGGTGAGCCCGAGATGCGTCCACGCCGCCGGAGTGGCCACCCTTCCCCGCGGCGTACGGGCCAGCAGGCCCTCCCTGACGAGGAACGGCTCGGCGACCTCCTCGACGGTCTCGCGCTCCTCCCCCACCGCCACGGCGAGGGTGGACAGGCCGACCGGCCCGCCGGCGAACAGCTTCAGCAGGGCTTCCAGGACCGCGCGGTCCAGGCGGTCCAGGCCGCGCTCGTCCACCTCGTAGACCTTGAGGGCCGCCGCCGCGATCTCACGGGTGACGCTCCCGTCGGCCTTGACCTGTGCGTAGTCGCGCACCCGGCGCAGCAGACGGTTGGCGATACGGGGGGTGCCGCGGGAGCGGCCGGCGATCTCGGCGGCGCCGGCCGGGTCGATCTCCACGTCGAGCAGGTCGGCGGAGCGGTGGATCACGCGCTGCAGTTCGCCGGGCTCGTAGAACTCCATGTGGGCGGTGAAGCCGAACCGGTCGCGCAGCGGGGGCGGCAGCAGGCCCGCGCGCGTGGTGGCGCCGACCAGGGTGAAGGGGGGCAGTTCGAGGGGGATGGCGGTGGCACCGGGCCCCTTGCCGACGATGACGTCGACGCGGAAGTCCTCCATCGCCATGTACAGCATCTCCTCGGCGGGCCGGGACATGCGGTGGATCTCGTCGAGGAAGAGGACCTCGCCCTCCTGCAGGGAGGACAGGATCGCCGCGAGGTCGCCCGCGTGCTGGATGGCGGGACCGCTGGTGATGCGGATCGGGGCGCCCATCTCGGCGGCGATGATCATCGACAGGGTGGTCTTGCCCAGGCCGGGTGCGCCCGAGAGCAGCACGTGGTCGGCGGTCGCGCCGCGCGCGCGTGCGGCGCGCAGGACGAGGTCGAGCTGTTCGCGGACCTTCTCCTGACCGATGAACTCGCCCAGGTCCTTGGGGCGCAGGGCGGCCTCGACCGCCTGGTCCTCCCCGTCGGCGACAGAGCCCACCAGCCGTTCCTCGGCGGGGCCGGCGAGCCGCTCGGGGGCGGTCTCGTCGCTCGTGTCGTCCCAGTTCACTGACGTTTCTCCTAGCGGGCGCGGTTCAGGGTCTGCAGGGCGGCCTTCAGCAGCTGGCCCACCTGGGGCGCGCCGCCGGCGGCCTCGGCCTGCGGGGTCACGGCGACGACCGCCTCGTCCGCCTCCCGGGTCGCGTAGCCGAGGCCGATCAGGGCGGCGTGCAGCTGATCGCGCCAGCCGCTGGTGACCGGCGCGCCGACCACGGGGGCGCCGACCGGCTCGCCCAGCCTGTCCTTGAGTTCGATCAGCAGCTTCTGGGCGCCCTTCTTGCCGATGCCCGGCACCGCGATCAGCGCCTTCTCGTCGCCCGTGGCCACGGCCCGGCGCAGCGCGTCCGGAGCGTGCACCGCCAGCATGGCCTGGGCCAGTCGCGGGCCGACGCCGCTCGCGGTCTGCAGCAGCTCGAAGACCTGGCGTTCGTCGTCGTCCACGAAGCCGTACAGGGTCAGCGAGTCCTCCCGTACGACGAGGGAGGTGGCGAGCTTGGCCGGGCGGCCGAGCCGGAGCGTGGACAGCGTGTTCGGCGAGCACTGCAGGGCCATGCCCACGCCGCCCACCTCGACCACCGCGGAGTCGGGGGCGAGTGCGGCGACCGTGCCGCTGACGAAGGCGATCATGCCGTACGGCCTTTCGAAGTGATCGGGGACCGGGTCGCGTGCAGGGCGACGGCCTGCTGGAGCCGGTTCTGGGCGGGGGCGCGCCAGATGTGGCAGATGGCGAGCGCCAGGGCGTCCGCGGCGTCGGCCGGCTTGGGGGGCGCGTCGAGCCGGAGCAGGCGCGTGACCATCGCGCCGACCTGGGCCTTGTCGGCGCGGCCGCTGCCGGTGACGGCGGCCTTGACCTCGCTGGGGGTGTGCAGGGCGACGGGGATGCCGCGGCGGGCCGCGCACAGCATCGCGACAGCGCTGGCCTGGGCGGTGCCCATGACGGTGCGCACGTTGTGCTGGCTGAACACCCGCTCCACGGCGACGAATTCAGGACGGTGCTCGTCCAGCCAGCGTTCGATGCCCTGCTCCACGGCGACCAGGCGCTGCCCCAACTCGGCGTCGCTCGGCGTCCGTACGACGCCCACGCCGAGCATGGTGAGCGGTCGGCCCGCGACTCCCTCGACCACGCCGACGCCGCACCGGGTCAGTCCGGGGTCCACACCCAGTACCCGCACGCACCCCTCCCCTTCACCGCTGGGCGGACGCCGCCCGGTGACCTCTGGCGTCGTCCGTCCGATCTCTGACGTCGTCAGGCTATCCGCTGGCACCGACAACGACGTCGGGCCGGTAGGACGTGTCCCACCGGCCCGACGGATCCGCTCAGTTCGCGGCGGCCCTACGCGTCGACCTTCTCCATGACCTCGTCGCTGACGTCGAAGTTGGCGAAGACGTTCTGCACGTCGTCGCTGTCCTCCAGCGCGTCGATCAGCTTGAAGATCTTGCGCGCGCCGTCCTCGTCCAGCTCGACCTGCATGGTCGGGACGAAGTTGGCGTCGGCGGAGTCGTAGTCGATGCCGGCGTCCTGGAGGGCCGTGCGGACCGCGACCAGGTCGGTGGCCTCGCTGAGCACCTCGAAGGACTCGCCGAGGTCGTTGACCTCCTCGGCGCCCGCGTCGAGCACCGCGCCCAGCACGTCGTCCTCGCCCAGCTCGCCCTTGGGGACGATCACGACGCCCTTGCGGTTGAAGAGGTACGACACGGAGCCCGGGTCGGCCATGGAGCCGCCGTTGCGGGTCATCGCGACGCGCACGTCGGAGGCGGCGCGGTTGCGGTTGTCCGTGAGGCACTCGATGAGCACGGCCACGCCGTTCGGGCCGTAGCCCTCGTACATGATCGTCTCGTAGTCGGCGCCGCCCGCTTCGAGACCGCCGCCGCGCTTGATCGCGGAGTCGATGTTCTTGTTCGGAACCGACGACTTCTTCGCCTTCTGCACGGCGTCGTACAGCGTGGGGTTGCCTTCCAGGTCCACGCCGCCCATGCGCGCCGCGACCTCGATGTTCTTGATCAGCTTCGCGAAGAGCTTGCCGCGCTTGGCGTCGATCACGGCCTTCTTGTGCTTCGTCGTAGCCCATTTAGAGTGGCCGGACATCTGCCTGTCTCCTTCGCGTAACCCGTCTCGTCCGAACGTCCCCGGACATCGAGAGCCTGGGGACCCCCGAATCCTACAAGGACTCGGCCGCCCGGTTCGCGCGGACCATGTCGACGAACAGCGCGTGCACGCGGTGGTCGCCGGTCAGCTCCGGGTGGAACGACGTGGCGAGCGCGTTGCCCTGACGGACCGCGACGATGTGACCGTCGTGCTCGGCGAGCACCTCGGCCGCCGCACCGACGGACTCCACCCAGGGGGCGCGGATGAACACGCCGTCCACGGGAGCGCCCGCGACGCCCTTGACGTCCACCGCCGCCTCGAAGGACTCGTTCTGCCGTCCGAAGGCGTTGCGCCGCACGATCATGTCGATGCCGCCGACGGTCTCCTGGCCGGAGCGCGGGTCGAGGATCTTGTCGGCGAGCAGGATCAGGCCCGCGCAGGTGCCGTAGACGGGCATCCCGGCGCGCACGCGCGCGCGGAGAGGCTCCATCACGTCGAAGAGGACGGCCAGCTTGGAGATGGTCGTGGACTCGCCGCCGGGCAGGACGAGGCCGTCGACCTCGGCCAGTTCCTCGGGGCGCCGCACCGGCCTGGCCACGGCGTCGGCCGCGGCCAGGGCGACGAGGTGCTCCCGTACGTCGCCCTGGAGGGCCAGGACGCCCACGACAGGGGCTTCGTTGCTCATGAGCTCGTTACCAGCCGCGGTTGGCGTAGCGCTCGGACTCGGGCAGGGTGTCGCAGTTGATGCCGACCATGGCCTCGCCGAGGTTGCGGGACGCGTCCGCGATGATCTTCGGGTCGTCGTAGAAGGTGGTGGCCTTCACGATGGCGGCGGCGCGCTTGGCCGGGTCGCCGGACTTGAAGATGCCGGAGCCGACGAAGACGCCCTCGGCGCCGAGCTGGCGCATCAGCGCGGCGTCGGCCGGGGTGGCCACGCCGCCGGCGGAGAACAGCACGACCGGGAGCTTGCCGAGTTCGGCGACCTCCTTGACGAGCTCGTAGGGGGCGCGCAGGTCCTTGGCGGCGGCGTACAGCTCGTTGTTGTCGAAGCCGCGCAGACGGGCGATCTCGTTCTTGATCTGACGCAGGTGGCGGACGGCCTCGACGACGTTGCCGGTGCCGGCCTCGCCCTTGGAGCGGATCATCGCGGCGCCCTCGGCGATGCGGCGCAGGGCCTCGCCCAGGTTGGTGGCGCCGCAGACGAACGGGGTCGTGAACGCGAACTTGTCGCTGTGGTTGACCTCGTCGGCCGGGGTGAGGACCTCGGACTCGTCGATGTAGTCCACGCCGAGCGACTGCAGCACCTGGGCCTCGACGAAGTGGCCGATGCGGGACTTGGCCATGACCGGGATCGACACGGCCTCGATGATGCCTTCGATCATGTCCGGGTCGGACATGCGGGCCACGCCGCCGTCCTTGCGGATGTCGGCCGGGACCCGCTCCAGCGCCATGACGGCGACGGCGCCCGCGTCCTCGGCGATCTTCGCCTGCTCCGGCGTGACGACGTCCATGATCACGCCGCCCTTGAGCTGCTCGGCCATGCCGCGCTTCACGCGCGCGGTGCCGGTCTCGGGGGTCTGGTTTTCGGAGATCGTGCTGGACACGGAGAGACCTCGCTCGTTTAAAAGAGGATTTGTGCAGCTGAGGAAACGCGAGTGGACCAGTCCACAGCAAGGGCCAATGAACAGCCGGTGGATCCTTTTCGTCAGGCTCGGTCCATCAGGGCGGCCGGCGGTTCGTCGTCCATCTCGAACGCCAGCGGGAACGGGGCGTGGCCGGCGAGCCGGAACCAGCGCACCTTGCGGTGTTGGCGCAGTCTGCGGGCCGCGCCCACGGCGTCGTTGTGGAAGCGACGGGCCATGGGGACCCGGCGGACGGCCTCCGTGAGCTCGCGGGCCGCCGCCTCTCCCCCGGGCGCCACGCGCACCGCCTCCAGCTGCTGGACGTCCGCGAAGACGGCCCGCAGGGCCTGGCTGAGCTCGCTCTCGGCGACCTCCCGCTGCTCCTCCTCGGCCTGCCGGGCGGCGTGCGCGGCCTCGTACAGCACGATCGAGGCCGCGGGATCGAGGACCTTGGAGGTGGCCAGCTCCTGCGCCACCGAGGCACGGCGCAGGAGCTGCGCGTCCAGCGCGGCGCGGGCGGCGTCGATGCGGGCGTGCAGCCGGTCCAGCCGTCCCGCCGTCCAGCTCAGGTAGAGGCCGATCGCGACGAGGACGGCCAGGGTCCAGATGAGGGTTGCGGTCACGGGCGGCAAGGCTACCCGTGCCTCCCGCGCGCGCGTGCTGCGCTCCCGGACGCCCCGCGGACGACGGGCGCCGGCCCGCGCGACTCACCGCGGCCCGGGGCGGTCACTCGCGCGCCCGGCCGAGTCCGGGCCGGGTCCGGGAGCGCGGGCGGGTCAGTCCCGGGCCAGGCCGAGTCTGGAGCGCAGGCCGGTCGGTCCCCGGTCGTCCTCGGCCGCCACCGCCGCCGCGCCGCCCGTGACCGTCTCGTACACCGAGAGGATGTCCGCGCCGACGGTCGACCAGTCGAAGCGGCGCACGTGGGCGCTGCCGCGCTCGCTCAGCTCCGCTCTGCGCCCGGGGTCGCCCAGGAGGCGCACCGCCGCCTCGGCCAGCGCGTCCGCGTCCTCGTTGGCGAACAGCTCGCCCGCCGCGCCTTGGTCGAGGACCTGGGCGAAGGCGTCGAGGTCGGAGGCGAGCACCGGGGCGCCGGCCGACATGGCCTCGACGAGGATGATGCCGAAGCTCTCGCCGCCCGTGTTGGGCGCGACGTAGACGTCGACGCTGCGCAGGAAACGCGCCTTGTCCTGGTCGCTGACCATGCCGAGGAACTCCACGCGGGCGCGCAGCTCCCTGGGCAGGTCCGCCACCGCCTCCTTCTCGTCGCCGCGGCCGGCGACCAGCAGCCGGGCGTCCGGCCGCTCGGCGAAGATCCGCGGCAGCGCCCTCATCAGCACCGGCAGGCCCTTGCGCGGCTCGTCGATGCGGCCGACGAAGCCGAGGGTCTCGCCCTGCCACGCGGGGTTGGGCTCGGCCTCGGCGAAGAAGTCGACGTCGACGCCGTTGGGGATGACGACCGCGTCCCCGCCGAGGTGCTCCACCAGCGTGCGCCGGGCGTACTCGCTGACGGCGATCCGCGCGCTGATCTTCTCCAGGGCCGCCTGCAGGATCGAGTAGGCGGCGATCATCGCGCGTGAGCGGGGGTTGGACGTGTGGAAGGTGGCCACTATCGGCCCCGACGCCGCCCAGCAGGTCAGCAGGCCCAGGGACGGCGAGGTCGGCTCGTGGATGTGGACGACGTCGAACGCGCCGTCGTGCAGCCAGCGCCGCACGCGCGCGGCGGACAGGAAGCCGAAGTTGAGGCGCGCGACCGATCCGTTGTAGGGCACCGGGACGGCACGGCCGGCCGAGACGACGTACGAGGGCAGCGGGGTGTCGTCGTCGGCCGGGGCCAGCACGGACACCTCGTGGCCGAGCCGGATGAAGTACTCGGCGAGGTCGCGGATGTGGAACTGGACGCCGCCGGGCACGTCCCAGGAGTAGGGGCAGACGATGCCGATTCTCACGCCGGGTCCCCGTCCGACGGGCGGGGTTCCAGGTCCGCGAGCCACAAGCGCTGGAGCATGTGCCAGTCCTCCGGGTGGTCGGCGATGCCGGTGGCGAAGGCATCCGCCAGCGCCTGTGTCATGACAGACGTCTTCTCGGCCCGGGTGCCTGACCCGGGCGTCTCGATCGGGGGGTGCACACGGCCCTGCATGACGGGCGAGTCGTCGTACCAGAGGGTGACGGGGAGCAGGAGCGCGCCGGTCTGCTGGGCGAGCAGGGCGGGGCCCGCCGGCATCCGCGTCCGGTCCCCGAAGAAGTCCACCTCGACGCCGGAGGCCGACAGGTCCCGCTCGGCGACCAGGCAGACCAGGCCGCCTTCCCGCAACCGCCGGGCCAGGGTGCCGAACGCGGCGCCGCCGGTGTGCGGCAGCACCTCCATGCCGAGGCCCTCCCGGTAGGCCACGAACCGGTCGTACAGCGTCTCCGGCTTCAGGCGCTCGGCGACGGTGGTGAACGGCGTCTTCAGCTCGGTGGTGACCCAGGCGCCGGCCAGGTCCCAGTTCGCCATGTGCGGCAGGGCGAGGACGACGCCCCGGCCGGAGGCGATGCCGTCCGTCAGATGGTGCAGGCCCTCGGGGGCGAAGCCGCCGCGCACGCGCTGGGCGCTCCAGGCCGGCAGCCGGAAGGACTCCATCCAGTACCGCAGGTAGGAGCGCATTCCCGCCCGCGAGAGCTCGGCCAGGCGCTGGGGGCCCGCGTCCGGCACCACGCGCGCGTAGTTGCTCTCCAGTCGCCGCACGCCCTTGCCGCGCCGCTTCCAGGCCAGGTCGGCGACAGTGCGGCCGAGTCGTACGGCGACCGGCTCGGGAAGCTTCTTGACGGTGCTCCAGCCGAGGCCGTACAACGCGTCGGTCAGGCGCTCCTGGACGCTCACTTCGCGGCCTCGCTCCCCCGGGTCTCGTCCTGAGTCTCGTCCTGGGCCTCGTGTCCCCCGGCTTCCCGGGCCGCGGCCGCCTCGGCCTCCGCCGACTCCCGCCGGACCGTGACGACGCGCTGGATCAGCGTGACCAGGCTGCCGACGGCGACGATCCACAGGGCGATCGGCAGCAGCACCTGGATGCCCGGCACGCCGAAGCCGTGCAGGCCGGCCAGGCCGGCGGCGACCAGGGAGATCACCAGACGCTCCGCGCGCTCCACGAGCCCGTTCACGGCGACCGGCAGGCCGATCGACTCGCCGCGCGCCTTGGTGTACGACACCACCTGGCCGCTGGCCAGGCAGAAGATCGAGACGGCGCACAGGACGTTGTCGTCGCCGTTGCCCGCGTACCAGAGCGCGAAGCCGCCGAAGATCGCGCCGTCGGCGACCCGGTCGAGCGTGGAGTCCAGGAACGCGCCCCAGCGGCTGCTGCGGCCGAGCTGACGGGCCATGTTGCCGTCGACCAGGTCGGAGAACACGAAGAGCGTGATCACGATCGTGCCCCAGAAGAACTCCCCCCTGGGATAGAAGACCAGCGCGCCCGCGATCACGCCGGCGGTGCCGAGGAGCGTGACCGTGTCGGGGCTCACGCCCCTGCGGATGAGAAACGCGGCGAACGGTGTGAGGACACGCGTGAAGAATGCACGCGCGTACTTGTTCAGCATGGCCTTCCCGAGGGTTCGGTGTGGCCGCGCGGCCCCTGCTGGCCACCGGCTGGCCCATCGTAGCCACGCGCGCGTATGTGCGACGGTCGGGCACCCGGCCCCCCGTGTCCCGTCGTGTCGGCATCGCCCGGGTCACGGGGCGCGTCACGTCCGTCGTATGGACGCGCGGTGACGGGAGTGGAAAGCTCGAAGGACCGCGGGCGTCCCGGAGCCGCCATCGCACGCGGGGCCGCCGTGCCCGCGCCCCCAGTGACCTCACCGTGTACGGGAGGCAAGGAAATGGGCGACAAGGCGAACGCACACCCCGGAGCCGCCGGCAGGGCTACAGCGGCCGACCACCCCGCGTCCGTGCGGAATGTGGTGCTGGTCGGCCACTGCGGATCGGGCAAGACGACATTGGTGGAGGCTCTCGCACTCACGGCGGGAGCGGTGAACCGGGCGGGCCGTGTGGAGGACGGCGGCACCGTCTCCGACTACGACGAGATCGAGCACCGGCAGCAGCGCTCGGTGCAGCTCTCCCTGGTGCCCGTCGAATGGGACGGCATCAAGATCAACCTCCTCGACACCCCCGGATACGCCGACTTCGTCGGGGAGCTCAGGGCCGGTCTGCGCGCCGCGGACGCGGCCCTCTTCGTCGTCTCGGCGGCGGACGGCGTGGACGGCTCGACCCGGATGGTGTGGGAGGAGTGCGCGGCCGTCGGCATGCCCCGCGCGATCGTCGTCACGCATCTGGAAGCGGCGCGCGCGGATTTCGAGGAGATGACCCGGATCTGCGCGCAGGCCTTCGGCGGCGACGACCCGGACGCCGTGCTGCCGCTGTACCTGCCGCTGCGCGGGCCCGAGGGTCCCGACGGGCACGCGCCCGTGACGGGGCTGACCGGGCTGCTCTCCCGGACGCTGTTCGACTACTCCTCCGGCGGGCGCGAGGAGTCCCAGCCGGGCGAGGAGCAGCTGGCGGGCCTGGAGGAGGCCCGCAACCGGCTGATCGAGGGGATCATCGCCGAGAGCGAGGACGAGACCCTCATGGACCGTTATCTCGGCGGCGAGCAGATCGACGTCAAGACCCTCGTCGAGGACCTGGAGCGGGCCGTCGCGCGCGGCACGTTCTTCCCCGTGCTGCCGGCGGCCCCCGCCGCCGAGGGCGCCCGGCAGGGCCTCGGCACGGTCGAGCTGCTGGAACTGGTCACCAGGGGTTTCCCGACGCCTCTGGAGCGCGAGGCGCCCCGGGTGACGACCGTCGACGGCGAGCCGCGCGAGCTGAAGCGCTGCGATCCCGGCGGCCCGCTCGTCGCGGAGGTCGTGAAGACCTCCTCCGACCCCTATGTCGGCCGGGTCTCGCTCGTGCGCGTCTTCTCCGGCACCCTGCAGCCCGACGCGACCGTCCACGTCTCGGGGCACGGCCTCGCCGACCGCGGCCACGAGGACCACGACGTCGACGAACGCGTCGGCGCCCTGTCCGCGCCGTTCGGCAAGCAGCAGCGGACCCTGACGCACTGCATCGCGGGCGATCTCGCGTGCGTGGCGAAACTCGGCCGCGCGGAGACCGGCGACACGCTCTCCGCCAAGGACGACCCGCTGCTCATGGAGCCCTGGCAGATGCCCGACCCGTTGCTGCCGCTGGCCATCCAGGCGCACAGCAAGGCCGACGAGGACAAGCTCTCGCAGGGCCTCGGCCGGCTGGTCGCCGAGGACCCGACGATGCGCCTGGAACAGAACCAGCACACCCACCAGGTGGTCCTGTGGTGCCTGGGCGAGGCCCACTCGGACGTCGCCCTGGAACGGCTGCGCTCCCGCTACGGCGTCCAGGTCGACGTCGTCCCGCACAAGGTCTCCCTGCGGGAGACGTTCGCGGCGCCGGCCGCCGGGCGCGGACGGCACGTGAAGCAGTCCGGCGGGCACGGACAGTACGCCGTGTGCGAGATCGAGGTGGAGCCGCTGCCGGGCGGCTCGGGCATCGAGTTCGTGGACAAGGTCGTGGGCGGCGCGGTGCCGCGCCAGTTCATCCCCTCCGTCGAGAAGGGCGTCCGGGCGCAGGCGGCCAGGGGCGTGGTGGCCGGGCATCCGCTGGTCGACGTCCGGATCACGCTGCTCGACGGCAAGGCGCACTCGGTGGACTCCTCCGACGCCGCGTTCCAGACGGCCGGCGCGCTCGCGCTGCGGGAGGCGGCGGCCGACGCGAAGATCCATCTGCTGGAGCCGGTGGCCGAGGTGTCCGTCCTGGTCGGCGACGAGTACGTGGGACCTGTGATGAGCGATCTGTCGGGGCGGCGGGGCCGGGTGCTGGGCACCGAGCAGATCAGCGGCGACCGCACCCTCGTGCGGGCCGAGGTGCCCGAGATCGAGATCGGGCGGTACGCGGTCGACCTGCGCTCGCTCTCGCACGGCACGGCGCGTTTCCAGCGTGCGTACGCCCGGCACGAGCCGATGCCCGCGCAGGTCGCCGAGAAGGTCCGGCAACAGGCCTAGGCCTGACCGCTTTCGATGCGGGACCGCCCTCAAGTGACCGGTGCGGCACCGTGGTGGAACAGTTCCTTCCGCTTCGGCGGGCGGCTTCGGCCGTCCGCCGACGGATGTCCGCGCCTGCGGATACGCTGATGACCTGATCAACAGGTGTGCGGAGTACGGAAGTCGGGAAGGCCGCAAGGGCGAGAGCAGCGGCGATCGGGGGCGGGAATGACCGTTGGCAGCGGTTACGCGGACATCTTCGGACCACAGGTGCCGCAGATGGGGGACGGCGGGCAGACGCCGACGTTCGGCCTGGCCTCGGCCGCCTACCGGGACAACCCGGTCGAGGACATCAAGAAGGCCGACAACGAGTGGCACCAGACGGCGGTCAGTACCGGCCGCAAATGGGCCCGGATCTTCCGGCCCAACCTCGGCGAGGCGTTCTCCCAGGCGGTGATCGACCGCATGCTCGGCGTCGGTCGCAAGCCGCTCATCCAGTCCTTCGGCAGCGAGCCGCAGGTGGTCGTCGAGCACTGCCTGGCGGCCACCCGCATCCGCCGGGAACGCGACAAGAAGCTCACCGGCGTCATGCTGCTGTGCGGCGTGCTCTTCCTGCCCGGACTCCTGGTGTGGCTGCTGGTCTTCCAGCTCCGGGCGACCATGGGCAGGCTGGACGACAAGCGGATGTCCGGCATCGGCACCGGTCTGCTCGTCGCCGTGGGGGCGCTCGCCGTCCTCTTCCTGGTCAAGATGCCGTTCGGCGGCCCGGTCGGCTGGTACGCGCGCGGGTGCGTCGTGGCGCCCGTGGCCGGCTGGTTCCTGGCCAAGCGGATCTGCGAGAGGACCGCGGCGGATCTGCGCGAGCGCTGGGACAGCCTGCTGTCGGGCGGCAGCGTCGGCGCGAAGGTCCCCGAGGCGGTGCCGACCAGCCCGAACCAGACCGCGGCCGAGCAACTGCGCCAGTCACTGGCCCGGCTCAGCGCCGAGCAGCAGTCCAACTCGGTCTTCTACGCCGGCCCCAAGGGCATACTCGGCATGGGCACGCGCTGGGGCGCGTGGCATCTCGCCGAGGAACTGGTGCCGACCGACCCGAACAAGGGCGTCCACGAGTTCCGCAGCTGGACCGTCATACGGGCCATCCACGACCAGCTCAGCGTGCTCAACCGGCAGAGCCTGAAGACCGGCGGCTTCCCGCCGCCCTCGGTCCGGCACTGGATCGTGACCCCGGTCGGCGAGAACGCCAAGGCGGTCGCCCGGCCGGAGGGCACCGATGTCGAGGCGTACCAGGTCAAGCCGAGGGCCATAGAGGACATCTGCAACAACCAGCAGTTCGGCGGCGGCGACCGGCATTACCTGGGCGTCCAGTGGCCGCTGTGGGACGGCCAGTTGATCATCACCATGCTGATCACGGTGACGGTGTTGCACGAGACGCTGCGCATCGAGGTCACCGGGCACGCCCTGGGCCCGGTCAACGGCCTGTTCACCACCAAGCCCGAGGCGCCCGTCAAAGAGGTCGCCAAGAGCGTCCGGTTCTGGGAGACGCGGACGGTCAAGCTTCCACTGGTCACGGCCGACGAGGTGGTCCGGCTGGCCGCGCGTGCCACGATCAGCTGGTATCCGCCGCTGCTGAAGTGGCTCGGCGGCGGCATCGGCCTGCCCGAGCCGTTCGGCCTGCGGCACGCCTGGGCCGACCAGCCCTGGCGCCACCGCTTCATGGCCGACGACGCGCTGCGGGCCGCCACCCCGGTGCTGCGCGTGGTGCACGCCGCGGCGCTCAAGGTGCTCAGGGAGCACGACGTGGACATCGAGAAGTTCAGCTCGCGCTCGTCGGCCCTGAGCGGGGCGGTGCAGGACGTCTCGCCGCGCAAGGCGGACACCTACGACGCGTGAGCCTGCGGCCGTCGGGCGGGTCTCACGGCGGGTGGCCGGTGTCGTGCGGTCGGTCGGCGTGACCGGTGCCGGGGGCTGCTGCCCCCGGACCCCCGCTTCGGCCTGGACGGCCTCGTCCTCGAGCGCCGGACGGGCCGGTTTTCCCGGCCGGGGTCGTCAGGCCGAGGCCGGCCAGGCGTCCGCGAGCATCTTCCTGGTGTCCGCGAGGAGTTGGGGCAGCACACGCGTGTGTCCCACCACCGGCATGAAGTTCGTGTCGCCGCCCCAGCGGGGCACGATGTGCTGGTGGAGGTGGGCGGCGATGCCGGCCCCCGCCACGCTCCCCTGGTTCATGCCGATGTTGAAGCCGTGCGCGCCGGACGCGGTGCGCAGAGCCGTCATCGCCTGCTTGGTCAGCTCGGCGAGCTCGGCGGTCTCCAGGACGGTCAGATCGGTGTAGTCGGCCACGTGCCGGTAGGGCACGGTCATCAGGTGGCCGCCGTTGTACGGGTACAGGTTGAGCACCGCGTACACGTGCTCGCCGCGTCGGACGATCAGGCCGTCCTCGTCGGACTTCGCCGGGATCGAGCAGAACGGGCAGCCGTCGTCGGCCCCCGGGCCGGTCGGCTTGTTCTCACCCTGGATGTAGGCCATCCGGTGGGGCGTCCACAGGCGCTGGAACGAGTCCTGCGTCCCCACTCCGATCTGCTGCTCCGGCTCACTCGTCATGACCGTCAGCATATGGCTTCGCCCGTTCGCGGCGTGTCGCCGGGGTTCGCGCGGAAGCCGCGCGGGCCAAGCTGGGCCGATGGACGACGACAGCCGCCACGCCCGCTGGGAGCAGCGCACCGAGATCCCGCTGTTCCTGGCGTCACTGCTGTTCCTGGCCGCCTATGCCGCGCGCGTCCTGGCCGAGGGCATGCCGTCCGCGTGGAAGAGCCTGTGCGGGTTCACGATGCTCGTGCTCTGGCTGGTGTTCGTGACGGACTACGTCGTCCGCTGGCGCCTCGGCGGGCAGCGCTTCACGCGTTTCGTCAGGACGCACTTCCTGCACACGGTGGTGGTCGTCCTGCCACTGCTGCGGCCGCTGCGGATCGTCCCGCTCTACGACGCGATCCAGCATCGCCAGGGGGAGCCGCGGCTCTCCCTGCACGCGCGCGTGATCGCCTACGCCGGGCTCTCGGCGCTGCTCCTCGGCTTCGCCGGGGCCCTCGCGGTCTACCAGCAGGAGCGGGGGGCGCCGGGCGCGTCCATGCGGACGTTCGGGGACGCGGTGTGGTGGGCCGCCGCGACCCTCAGCACGGTCGGCTACGGGGACATCACACCGGTGACCCCGGGCGGCCGGGCGATCGCGATGGGCATGATGGCCGGCGGGCTGGCTCTGCTCGGGGCCGTGACCGGGTCGTTCTCGTCGTGGCTGCTGCAGATCTTCTCGCGCGAGAGCGACCGCAGGCCCCCGGAAGGCTGAGCCTTCCGGGGGCCTGCGGGACTCAGCCTCCGGGCGTCCGGCTCAGACCTGCGCCCGCTCCTCGACGACCTTCGCGATCTTCGCGATGGCCTCGTCGAACGGGATGCCGTTCTCCTGCGAGCCGTCGCGGTAGCGGAAGGACACCGAACCGGCCGCCATGTCCTCGTCGCCCGCGATGACCATGAAGGGCACCTTCTGCTTCTGCGCGTTGCGGATCTTCTTCTGCATACGGTCCGAGGAGGAGTCCACCTCGACCCGCAGGCCCTTCTTCTTCGCGGCCGCGGCGAACTTCTCCAGGTACTCCACGTGGCCGTCGCCGATCGGGATGCCGAGCGCCTGGACCGGGGCCAGCCACGCCGGGAACGCGCCCGCGTAGTGCTCCAGGAGCACCGCGAAGAACCGCTCGATCGAGCCGAACAGCGCGCGGTGGATCATCACCGGGCGCTGCTTGGCGCCGTCCGGGCCGGTGTACTCCAGGTCGAAGCGCTCGGGCAGGTTGAAGTCGAGCTGGATGGTCGACATCTGCCAGGTCCGGCCGATGGCGTCCTTCGTCTGGACGGAGATCTTCGGCCCGTAGAAGGCGGCGCCGCCCGGGTCGGGCACCAGCGGCAGGCCCTGCTTCTCGGCGACCTGGCGCAGCGTCTCGGTCGCCTCGTCCCAGGCCTCGTCGGAGCCGACGAACTTCTCCGGGTCCTTCGTGGACAGCTCCAGGTAGAAGTCCTCCAGGCCGTAGTCGCGCAGCAGGCCGAGGACGAACGTGAGCGTCTTGTCGAGCTCCTCCGCCATCTGCTCACGGGTGCAGTAGATGTGCGCGTCGTCCTGGGTGAAGCCGCGGGCGCGGGTGAGGCCGTGCACGACGCCCGACTTCTCGTACCGGTACACGGTCCCGAACTCGAACAGACGCAGCGGCAGCTCGCGGTAGGAGCGGCCGCGCGCGTCGAAGATCAGGTTGTGCATCGGGCAGTTCATGGGCTTGAGGTAGTAGTCCACGCCCTCGTCGAGCTGCATGGGCGGGTACATGCCGTCGGCGTACCAGTCCAGGTGGCCGGACGTCTCGAAGAGCTTCCCCTTCGTCGCGTGCGGGGTGTAGACGAACTCGTAGCCCTCCTCCTCGTGCCGGCGGCGCGAGTAGTCCTCCATGACCCGGCGGATGATGCCGCCCCGCGGGTGGAAGACGGCGAGGCCGGAGCCGATCTGCTCGGGGATGGAGAACAGGTCGAGCTCGCTGCCCAGCTTGCGGTGGTCGCGCTTCTCGGCCTCGGCGAGGAAGTCGAGGTGGGCCTTCAGCTCCTCCTTGGAGGGCCAGGCGGTGCCGTAGATGCGCTGGAGCATGGGGTTCTTCTCGCTGCCGCGCCAGTAGGCGGCCGCGTTGCGCATCAGCTTGAACGCCGGGATGTTGCGAGTGGTGGGCAGGTGGGGACCGCGGCAGAGGTCCTTCCAGCACAGGTCGCCGGTCTTGGCGTCCAGGTTGTCGTAGATCGTCAGCTCGCCGGAGCCGACCTCCACGTCCGCGCCGTCCTCGCCGGAGGCCGAGCCCTTGAGGCCGATCAGCTCCAGCTTGTAGGGCTCGTCGGCGAGCTCCTCGCGGGCGGCCTCGTCGGTGACGACGCGCCGGGCGAACCGCTGCCCCCGCTTCTGGATCTCCTGCATCTTCTTCTCGACGGCCTTGAGGTCCTCGGGCGTGAACGGCCGCTCGACGTCGAAGTCGTAGTAGAAGCCGTCCTTGACCGGCGGGCCGATGCCCAGCTTGGCCTCGGGGAAGAGCTCCTGCACGGCCTGGGCCATCACATGCGCGGTGGAGTGGCGCAGGATGTTCAGGCCGTCCTCGGAGGAGATCTCGACGCCCTCGACCTCGTCGCCCTCGCGGACCGCGTACGACAGGTCCTTGAGCTCGCCGGCCACCCGCGCGGCGACGATCGAGCGCTCGCCGGCGAAGAGGTCGGCGGCCGTGGTGCCCGTCGTCACCGTGCGCTCTTCCCGCTCGGAATCGCGTTGGATGATCACACGGACGTCTGACACCGGTCTCTCCTGACTGAAGGGGGTGCGGCGCCATACCGTGAGCGCGCGCAAGAGGCGATCGTACCGACCCGCACCCGCCGACCGCGAAATCAGTCCCCCGGCTCCTCCCCTTCGCAGGCCTCGTCGAAGTAGTCCGCGCCCGCCGGGTTCCCCTGCATCGACTTCATCAGCCGGTCCCGCTCCGCCTCGTCGACCTGCACGGCCACGACCCCGCAGGCGCCGGTGAGCCGGCGGAACCCGCCCCGGCTCTCCAGCCGGCCCTGCACCCGCACCGGCAGTCCGACCAGGTGGGCCTGCCCGGCGATGCGGTAGTCCGCCTCGTCGAGGGTGAGCCGCAGGTGCGGGATGTCCGCGCCGGCCAGCACCCGCAGCCGTACGCTCCCGTCGCCGCGCGGTCCCGACCTGCGCAGGCGGACCACCGCGCCGGTGATCCGCACGTGCACGGAGGGCTCCTCGCGCAGATAGCGGGCGCCCGCCTCACGCAGCACGGACAGGTCGCCGGGCGAGAACTCCACCGGTTCCCCGCCGGCGGCGCAGTCCGCGGGGACGCCGGCCGCGGGCGACCACTCGACGGCGATCCGAGCGCCCTCGGCGCCGCGCACGAGCGCGATCAGCGCCTCGGTGAGCTCGCGGCTGGCGCCGGCCTCCACGGCGCTGTCGAAGGCGTCCATGCCGCCGGTGGCCCGCTGGTAGTCGACGGCCTCGCGGACGGCGTAGAGGGCCTGGTGGAGACGGACGGCGAGGTTGCGGGCGCGGGCGACCGGCACGAAGGCGGTCAGCCGGCGTCCGTTGGTCGCCGAGCCCACCAGGACGTCGTCCAGCGCCGCCAGGGCGGCACGCCGGTGCCGTGCGCCGTGGTAGCCCGCTCGCGCGCGGGTGGCGAGCGCGCCGGCCAGCAGCATCTGACGGGCGGCGGCGCGCAGTTGCTCCTCCACGGCCCAGGAGGCGGCCCCGGCGGGCCCGGTCGGCGAGTCCCGCCACCAGCGGATCTCGTCGCTGGGCACGGCCAGTCCGACGAGCACCTCGCGCGCGGCGGGCGTGCCGCTGCGGACGAGCGCCAGGAGCGCCTCGCCGAGCAGGTCGTCGCTGTCGGGAAAGGCGCGGCTCTCCGGCACGAGGAGGCTGATCCCGGCGCCGCCCGGTCCGGGCGGGGTCCAGCGGCCGTAGCGCCCCGCCGCCCCGCCGCGCCGCTGCCAGCCGTGCCGGCGCAGCAGGGCGCCGAGCACGGCGGGGTCCACCTCGGAGGGCTCCGGGGGGTGGTTCCAGGGGGCCTCGGGGTGCGGCCGCACCGGCCGCAGCGGCTCGTCGAGGGGGCGGTGGGTCATGGTCTGCCTCCCGTCCCGGCCCGCGTCATGATCTCGCACAGCGCCCGGTCGTCGAAGATGCGTGTGGTCGGTATCCGCACGGTGGTCCGGGTCCGGCCGGTGATCGGGTGGCCGGCGAGATTGACCCAGTAGCAGCAGTGCCGCAGGTCGAGGCGGTCATGACCGGCCCGCAGCCACTGGTCCTGCGACCGGGGGACGATCATCACGACGAGGATCTTGTGCACCGACACCGGGGTGCGGGCGAGCTTGCGCAGATGGGCGTTGTCGAGGGTGAAGGAGAAGAAGCGGCCCGGCGGGTCGGGGCGCACCTGATAGGTCGCCTTGAGCTGCACCTTGATGGTGACCTCGTCGTCGACGGTGTGTCCGGGTGCGCTGTGGCTGACGTGCCAGTCGATGCCGTTGTCCGGGAACGGCTGGGACAGCGAGCAGCCCGCGGCCGCCGCGACGGCGTGCAGATAGCCCACCTGCAGTGTCTCCATGCAGGCGGTGGTGGCGAGTGTGCCGCGGTGAACGCCCGCGCGTTCAGGCAGCAGCCCGCCCCGCTCGGGCTGCGCAATCGCCATGGCCAACAGCCTTCCCACCAGAGCCGATCCCCGTGACGGGCCGCTGAACTGCAAAGACCCGTACTCGTGTTGTGTCCTTCCGGCGTACGGCGCAAACAGCCCGGGTATCACCAAACAGGCAGAAGACGGTGCGTCAGCTGCCGTGGGTGAACGAGGGGTTGAGAAGGTATGGCGTACTGGTACGAGGGCCCTTTGGCCGCATTTGACACGGAGACGACGGGCGTCGACGTGGAGACCGACCGGATCGTGTCGGCCGCCCTCGTCGTCCAGGACGCGCCGGGCGCGAGGCCGCGGGTGAACCGGTGGCTGGTGAACCCGGGCGTCCCGGTGCCCGCCGGGGCGACGGACGTGCACGGGCTGACGGACGACCACCTGCAGCGCAACGGCCGCTGGCCGGCGCCGGTGATGTTCGAGATAGCCGAGCTGCTCGCCGAACAGGCGGCGGCCGGACGGCCGTTGGTGGTCATGAACGCGCCGTTCGACCTGACGCTGCTCGACCGTGAGCTGCGCAGGCACCGCGCCTCGTCGCTGGGCCACTGGCTGGACGCGACACCGCTGCGGGTGCTGGACCCGCGGGTGCTGGACAAGCACCTGGACCGCTACCGCAAGGGGCGGCGCACGCTCACCGACCTGTGCGCGCACTACGACGTGACGCTGGCGGAGGCGCACGACGCGGCGGCGGACGCGCTGGCCGCGCTGGAGGTCGTCAGGGCGCTGGGCCGCCGCTTCGCGGCCCGGCTGGAGCGGCTGTCCCCCGCCGAGCTGCACACGCTGCAGGCGACCTGGCACGCGGCGCAGGCGCGGGGGCTGCAGGCGTGGTTCGCCCGCAGCGGCACGCCGGAGACGGTGGACACGTCGTGGCCCCTGCGGCCGGAGCTGCCGGCGGCGGCTTAGGACCCCCAGGACGGACGCCCGGCGGACACGGCGTCACGACGGACACGGCGCACACGGCGCACGACGGACACCACACCCGCAACAGACGCAGCACACGCAACGCGACAGACGCACAGGCACGAGGGACACGAAAAAGCCGGTCCGCTCGACGCGGACCGGCCTCTCCCGGTGGGCGATACTGGGTTCGAACCAGTGACCTCTTCGGTGTGAACGAAGCGCTCTCCCACTGAGCTAATCGCCCGGGAACGCACTGAACCATACAGGGCCCCGCACGCTTCCTTCAAACCGCTTCCAGGTACGCCGCCAGACCGCGCCGTCCGGCACGCATCATCAGCCGGTGGTTCAGGCGGAACAGCGGCCGTCCCGGCACGGCGAGCCGCCTCAGCAGCGGCTTGTCCACGCGGACCTCCTGGTCGTAGCGGGCGACGGCGCCGGAGCCCTCGGCGGTGACCGTCCAGCGCGCCCAGCCGTCGAGATCGCCCGACAGGGCGACCTCCAGGACCCCGGCCGCGGAGTCGCCGCGCACGGCGCGCACCGTGAACGTCAGGTCGTACGGAAGGGCGGAGCGCACGCGGACGACGCCGGTCGTGTCATCGACGCGGCCCACCTCGCGCACCTGGGGCCACCAGCGCGGGTAGTCCTCGGGCCGGCCCAGCGCCTCGTACACGCGAGCGGGCGGCGCGGGCAGGGCCCATCGGCTGTGGAAGCGGTAGTGGGTCCAGTCCATGGGCAGAGTGTGCCCGCGCACGGCCCGACCAGTGCGGATGAGTACGTTCTGAGTACGGGCGCTCATGCCGGCGGCCGTGACGCGAACCACACTCCGAGGCATGACGCATTTCCCGCCCCCGGCCGAGGAGCTGCGGCTCCTCGACACCGAGCTGCGACAACTGGACGTCCGCCGGGCCCACTTGCTGGCCCGCCGCGCCTGGCTGGTCGCCGCGCTGCAGCAGGCGGCTCCGCCGGTCGCTCCGGGATGGCCGGCCCGGCCCGCGCCCGCGGCCTCGTCCCGCCGCCCCGAGACCGGCGCCGCCGGTGTGCAGAACGTTCTCCTCCTGCTCGGGGGGATCCTGCTCACCGTCGCGGCGATGGCCTTCACGCTGGTCAGCTGGGGCCATCTCGGGATCGCCGGGCGCAGCGCGGTGCTCGGCGCGGTCACGCTCGCGGTGCTCGGCGCGCCCGTGGCGCTTCTGCGGCGGAGGCTGCGTTCGACCGCCGAGTCGGTCGCCGGTCTCGGTCTCGCGCTGACGGCGCTGGACGCGTACGCCCTGCACGAGGTGGCGTTCACCGCGGCGGACGGCACGACGTACGCGGCGGCCGCCTCGACGCTGCTGGCGGCGCTCTGGGCGGCGTACGGCACGGCGCTCGCCGCGCTGCCGGGCACGGCCGCGCTGCGCCTGCCCGGCCCGGCCGCCTTGACGGTCGGCCAGCTCGCGCTGCCGCTCTGGGCGGTCGCAGCCGGCGGCGGGGCGCACTCGGTCACGGCGGCGGCGCTGCTGACGGCGGCGTTCGACGCGGCGGTCGCGCTGCGGATGGCGCAACGACCGGTGCGCACGGTGGCGGTGGTGTGCGCGCTCGCCACCGGCGGCTGGGGCGGGGCGGCGGCCGTGGGGCTGTCGCTGGACGCGACCGGTCCGGGTGAGGCGGCCCGTGCGGCCGCGCTCCTCGTCCTCGCGGCGGCGATCGCCCTGTGCGTGACCCGGTACGCCCCGCACCCCGGTTTCACGGCGGGCGGGGCGCTGACGGCAGCGCTGTGCGGGGTCGCCGGTCTGGGCGGTGTCCTGCGGGCGTCGACGCCCGGCGACTGGACCGTGCCCGGGTACCTGGCGTGCGGGATCGCGCTGTTGGCCGTCGTCCGGGGTCCGGAGCCGGTGCGCCGGGGTGTCGCCTGGGCCTCGGGTCTCGTCCAGGCGGGGGCGGTGCTGTGGGCGGTCCCGGCCGTCGCGGTCACTGTGCTGGGCCCCGTGGCCCGGCTCGGGCACATCTGGTCCGGGGCTCCGGCCGACGCCCGTGCCGCGGTGACGGTCGACGCCTTCTGGCCGCCGTACGCCGCCACGGCTCCCCTGCTCCTCGCCGCCGTCGCGGTGGTCCTGGCGACGGCGGTACGGGACGGCGAGTGGCGTGCGCAGGCGCGGACCGCCGCGTTCGCGCTGCTCTGCGCGGCGATGGTCGTGGTCCCCGTCGCCCTGGAACTCCCCTATGTGGTCAGCCTGTTCGTGCTGGGTGCCACCGCTGCTGCGCTGCTGGCGCCGACGAAGCCGACGACGCGCAGCCCGTGGACGGCCGCCGGACTCGCCCTGCTCGTCTCGCTCGGTCTCGCCTTCCTCTCCCTGGCCACCGAGACCGCGACGCTGACCGTTCTCGCGGTGCTGACCGCGATGTTCGCGGGGGCCGCGTGGCGCGGCCGTGCGGCGGCCGTGTCCGCCGGCGCGTCCCTGGGGTGGGCCACGGCCCTGGCCGTGGCCGCGGGCGCCGCCGCCGGATGGCGGCCGGAGCACATCGCCCTGCTGGTGCTCGTGGTCCCCGTGGTCGCGGCGCTGGTGGCGCCGCGGATCGGCGACCGGGTGACGACGGCCGTGGTGGAGGCCGTCGGCGCCGGCGCGGGCCTGCTGGCCGTCGGTCTCGCGGTGTTCGACCCGCCGCTGCTCGCCCTGGTCCTGGCCCTGTGCGCGGTGATCGCCGCGGGCACGGCCGTACGCCCGGACCGGCGTCGCGTCGGGTACGCGGCGGTCGCCCTGTTCGTGCTGGCCTCCTGGGTGCGGCTGACGTCCTGGCGGGTGGGGCTCGTGGAGGCGTACACCCTTCCGGTGACGGTCCCTGCGCTGCTCGTCGGGGCCCTGCGCCGGCGCCGGGACCCGGCGGCCTCCTCCTGGACCGCGTACGGTCCCGGTCTGACGGCCACGCTGCTGCCGAGCCTCGCCGTGGCCTGGGGCGACCCCGGGTGGACCCGCCCGCTGCTGCTGGGCGCGTCCGCGCTGCTGCTGACCCTGCTCGGGGCCCGGCACCGCCTGCGGGCGCCGCTCCTGCTGGGCGGGACGGTCCTCACGCTGGACGCGCTGCACGAACTCGCCCCGTATCTGGTCCAGATGACCGACGCGCTTCCGCGCTGGGCGCCGCCCGCACTCGCCGGACTGCTGCTGCTCGCGCTCGGGGCGACGTACGAGCAGCGGCTGCGGGATGTCCGGCGGGTGCGGGAGGTCCTGGAGAGGATGAACTAGCCGGGTGTCAGGGCATCTTGTCGCCGAGCAGCGCCAGGTTCTCGATCGCGGCGAGGCCGTAGAGCGCGGTGTCGTTGGTGGCGACCCAGGCGGCCTCGCTGCCCGCGACCAGGGTGGCGGGGCCGCTGAGCGGCTCCGTCTTCCACGGCGAGGACTCGGTGTAGCCGTCGGAGCCGTAGAACTTCGTCCACGCCCGCTTGGCGAGCGCCGCGTCGCCCGTCTGGACGGCGGCGTAGGCGTCGAGGCGCGAGTGGCCCTGGAACAGCAGCAGGGTGCCGAAGTGGGAGCCGTAGCGCGCCGCCTGTTCCGCCTTGGTGGCGTTGAAGTAGCGGCAGTAGTCGAAGTAGGCCTCGTTGAACTTCGGCATGTCGACCAGGTGGATGAGTTCGGCGCACAGTTCGTTCAGGCCGAAGACCGCCGACAGGTGGGACACGCTGACCGCCGGGGCACTGGCGACGGCGAACCTGCCGGTGTCCAGGTCGTACAGGCCGCTGCCCTGGACGAAGCCGTTGGGCTGGGCGGCGATCGTCTCCATCGTGGACAGCACGCGCGCCTTGGCCTTCTCCCACTTGGGTCCCTTGCGTTCCCACTCGGTGAGCCATGCCGACACCAGCCCGCTCCAGTCGGTGCCGAAGCCGATCGAGAGGGCGTGCCGGTCGGGCGTGTAGGGCTCGGTGCGGATCTTGCGCAGCGGGTCCAGCGCGAGGAACGTCTCGTCGGAGTCGACGTTGGCGTGCATGAGGTCGCCGACGCGTTCGTCGGCGGTGAGGAAGTAGTAGTACCGGCGGTAGGTGGTGTTGGCGATGCGCTGCTGCTTGGCGCTGTCGGCGTAGTGCTGGACGCCGTGCCGGGTGCCGAGCCCCGCCCACTGGCCGAGATGGTAGACGTCGACCTCCCCGGTGTGCCGGGTCATCGACTCGGCGAAGCGGAAGATGTCCGCGCGGCCGGACCGCAGGTACGCCATCCAGAGCCAGATGTCCGGCGACAGCTCGGAGTTGTCCCACGCGTAGCCGCCGATGTCGTACCGCCACTGGTGCCGTACGGCGTCGTAGGTGTGCATGATGTCGCCGTAGTCCCAGAAGCCGTACCAGCGCCGCTGTTCCACCTGGTCCTTGTAGTAGGTGAAGAGGAAGTCGAGGTGGTCCTCGATCCTGGCCTTGGCGGGGGTGGAGCGGTCGGGCTCGGAGTAGAGACCCGGGCCGAGGACCTTGGCCTTGATGAGCTGCCTGGGCGGCGCGGCGAGCTGCGGCAGCACCCGTACGGCCGCGACCTGTTCGGCCAGCTTCTCGGGCGACGGCGTCGACTCGTTGGCCCAGAACATCAGCTCGGAGGTACGGGCGATCCCGTAGGGGGTGCCGAAGCCGGGCTCGTAGTCCTCGTAGGTGATGTTGAGGCCTTCGAGCTGCTCGGGGTAGGTGTCCTGGCCCATGCCGTCGTGGTAGAAGCGCAGGTCCATGGGCTGTGCCTCGGGCGACCAGAGCCAGAGGGTGACCTCGGCCTCGTCGGTGTGCGCCTCGCGGACGTCGAGCTGGGCCGGGTGCTTCTCCCAGAAGTCCCTGAGGCCGAAGGAGAGGCCGCCGCTGACCCCGCCGACGTAGCCGAAGCCGGAGGCGCGCCTGCCGCCGCCGGCGGCGATCCAGCCGTGGCCCTTCTTGGTGCGCTTGCGCAGGGTGAAGCCGTCGGCGGAGAGCTGCGAGAGGGTGTAGTCCCCCCATTCCGGGATGTACTGGAGCCGGGTGGTCACCCGTTGGTCCCAGGTGGCCGGGTCGGGCAGCTTCCGGCCCGCGTACTGGGCCGCCTGGACCGCGGCGCCCGGGTCGCGGCGCAGTCCGGTGATGCCCTTGACCGCCTCGCGCAGCAGACCTGAGCCTTCGCCGCCGATGCGGATGTGGCGGTCGTAGGACTCGTCGCGCATCGGGACGGTGAAGCGGACGCCCAGGCCCCGGATGAAGTCGCCGCTCGCCTTGCCGGGCTCCTGCTTTCCGTCGTACGTGATCGTGTGGACCATGCGGAAGGAGTCGGCGCCCGCGTAGAAGTAGAGGCGGAGGGAGAAGGGCAGCCAGCTGCGGCTGCCCCTGCGGTGCTTGCCGTCGATGCGGACGACGGCGCGGACCGGGCCCGACTGCTCGACGGTGACGCCGTCGACGACCCCGTCGAAGCGCTCGGTCCGGACGGAGCCCTGGTCCTCGTCCTCGATCTCCGGCTGGCGGATCAGCACCAGCCGGCCGTTCCTGGCGATCTCGGTGGAGCCGCGGGTCACGGACTTGACGATCGTGGAGCCCGATTTGCCGATCTTCGCCGTGATGACGCCCGTCGAGACGTCGACGGTGCCGCCGCGCTTGTCGACGGTGACCTTCTCGGCGGGGGCGGCCGGGGCGCCGGCGGCGAGGGTGAGCTTGCCGGTGCCCGAACTCACGGCGTGGGCGGTCCACTTGAGGGAGCCGTCGGGCCAGTAGGCGATCGGCCAGGACTGTACGGGGACGTCCTTGCCGTCGGCGTCGGTCAGCGCGAAGGTCTGGTCCTCCCGGTAGGCGCCCATGGGCCAGGGCACGCCGAGCGTGGAGCCGGGGGCGGCGCCGAGACCGCCGTCCTCCAGCCAGTCCAGGGTGACGGGGTCGGCGTCCGCCGCCGCGCCTCTCGGCGCGGCCTCGGCGTCCTTGGCTCCTAGGGCCCAGCTGAACTGCGCGGCGGCGCCGGCGACGGCCGCCGCCTTGAGCAGGGACCTGCGGGGGATGGGAGACATGAGATGCAGCCTTCCTTTCCGTGCGGCTTGCGCAGCGGGATGGTCAGGGGCATGACAGAGAGAGGAACGACGCCCGAGGCGCCGTCCCCGGACGAGGGCGCCGCCGTCAGCGGTGCCGGTACCGCGCCTCGACGGCGACGGCCGCCGCGACGGCGGCCCCGAGGACGGGAACCGCCAGCGGCGGGACGAACCAGGCGGACAGGGCGACGACGGCGAGGCCGCAGACGATCAGGAAGGACCCGGCGGGATCGCGCACGGTGCGCCGCCCGGCGTCCGCGAGCAGCGCCCGCCAGCGGGAGCCGGGCGTCCAGACGGCCGCCGCCCGCAGCAGGGTCACGACGAGCCCGATCAGCGCGAAGACGCCCACCGCCCCGACGTACGGCCCGCCGGGCAGCCCGGCCCGGGAGGCCAGGACGTCCACCCGGACCGCGGCGGCCGCGGCCCAGCCGGCGAGCCCGACGACCCATCCCCCGCGCACGGCCGCCAGGAAGTCCGCGGCGAAGTCCCGCAGACCGCCCTCCTGATGGCTCGTACGCCGCCGCAGGTGCCGTGCGCCGGCCGCGAAGGCCGCGGGACAGGTGACGACGCCGAGGCTGGCGATCGCGATCCACACCCCGGTGAGCAGACACTCGGCGAAGACCGCGAAGCGCTCGCCGAACACCGACTCCCTGCGCGCGGAGCGGGCCCTCACCCGTGCTTGCGCCATGGTGACCGCCTCAGCCCTTCAGTCCGGAGGTCGCCATGCCGTCGATGAGATGGCGCTGGAAGGCCATGAAGAAGGCGATGACCGGAACGAGCGCCACCAGCGACATCGCGATCATGCTGCCGTAGTCGGAGATGCCCTCCTGGTCGCGGAACATCATCAGCCCGAGCGAGACCGTGTACTTGGAGGGGGTGTTCAGGTAGATCAACGGACCCATGAAGTCGTTCCACGCGTTGATGAAGGCGAAGATGGCGCTGGTGATGATCGCCGGACGGCTCAGCGGCAGCACGACGGACCAGTAGGTCCGCAGGTGCCCGCAGCCGTCCAGCTTGGCCGCCTCGTCCAGCTCGCGCGGCAGCCCGCGCATGAACTGGACCATCAGGAAGACGAAGAACGCCTCAGTGGCCAGGAACTTCCCCGCCACGAGCGGTACCAGCGTGTCGATGTAGCCGAGATTGCGGAACAGCACGTACTGCGGGATGAGCAGCACGTGGTACGGCAGCAGCAGCGTGCCGATCATCAGGGTGAAGAGCAGGTTCCGCCCGGCGAACCGGATCTTGGCGAAGGCGTACGCGGTGAGCGAGCTGGAGAGCACCACGCCGGCCACGGCCAGGACGGCGTACATGAGCGAGTTGGTGAAGAAGGTGCCGATGGAGATCCCGGAGATGCCGTCGGCGAGCCCGGAGAAGTTCGCCCAGACCGGCTTGGCTGGCAGCAGGTCGAGGCTGGCGACGATGTCCTTGCTCGGCTTGAACGAGGCCCCGAGCACCCAGACCACCGGGTAGAGGACGACGGCGAGCACGAGCAGCGCCCCCACGTGCCAGGCGAGGGAGCCGACGCGCCGCCGCTCGCTGGCGGCCCGTGCGACGGGGGTGGTGGCAGTGCTCACTTGGCGGCCTCCTCGTAGTGCACCCACTTCTTCTGCGACCAGAACAGGACCGCCGTGACGAGCGCCACCGCCACCACCAGCGTCCAGGCCATCGCGGAGGCGAAGCCCATCTGGGCCTCCTTGAAGCCCTTCTGGTACAGGTAGCAGGTATAGACCAACGTGGCGTCGGCCGGTCCGCACCGGGTGTCGGAGACGACGTACGCCGAGCCGAACACCTGGAACGCGTGGATCGACTCCAGCAGCACGTTGAAGAAGAGGACCGGGGAGATCATCGGCAGCGTGATGTTCCAGAACTGGCGGAACGGGCCGGCGCCGTCCATCTCGGCGGCCTCGTACAGTTCCTGCGGCACCTGTTTGAGCCCCGCCAGGAAGATGACCATCGGCGCGCCGAACTGCCAGATGCTCAGCGCCACCAGCGCGTACAGGACGTAGTCCGGGTTGCCGATCCAGCCGCCGACGTCGAGCCCGAAGATCTTCTGCGTACGGTCGACCACGGCGCCGTCGGAGAACAGCGCCCGCCACACGAAGCCCACGGAGACGCTGGCCCCGATGAGCGACGGCATGTAGAACGCGGCCCGGTACAGGGCCTGTCCGCGCCGCTTCTGCGCGAGCAGCAGCGCCACCCCGAGGGCGAGGAGCAGCTTCAGCGGTGTGGCCACGACGACGTACTTCAGCGTGACCTGCACCGACTTCTGCCAGCGCGGATCCTGGAACATCGTGGTGAAGTTGTCGAGACCCACCCACCTGGGCGGCGTGAACAGGTTGTAGCTCGTGAACGCGTAGTACAGCGAGGCGATCATCGGCCCGGCCGTGAGCAGCAGGAACCCCGCGATCCACGGCGACATGAAGAGATAGCCGGCGAGATTCTCGCGCCGCCGCCCGCGTCGCCCGGCGACCGGAGCGGCGGACCGCTCCTTCGCCGGGCGTGCGGGCGCTTCCTTGACGAGCGTCATGGTGGTACGTCCCCTCAGCCCGCGAACGCGGCCTTGGCCTCGCTGAACAGCGCCTTCGCGGCGTCGGCCGGCTTGGTCTTGCCCTGGGCGACCTCACCGCCGATGCGCAGGAAGGCCGCCTCGATGACGTCCGCGCCGGACGGGTGCGGGGTGATCTTCCCGAGCACGCCAGCCTTGGAGACCTCGTCCTCGTAGGCCGCGACGCCCTTGTTCTGGGCGTCGGCCGGCTTGAAGGCGTCGTACTGCTCGGTGGTGGCGAGGATGCCGCGGTCGTAGCCCATGATCTTGCCGACCTCGGGGTCGTGGACCATGAAGTCGATGAACTGGGCCGCTTCCTTCGGGTGCTTGGTCCCGGAGAAGGCGCTCAGCATCAGCGAGCCGAGGTACTGGCCGGTGTCCTTGCCGTTCGTGGTGGGAATGGGCGCGAGCCCGTAGTCCGACTCGCCCTCGCCCTCATAGCGGATGGAGAAGTTGTCCCAGGTGAACTCGGACGCGGCCAGGCCCGCCGAGAGTCCCGACTTCGGCTTGACCTGCTCGATCTTCTTGGGGTCGGCGACGAGTCCGGACTTGACGCGCTTGTAGCCGTCCTCCCACCACTGCGTCACGTCGTCCTCGGTGAAGCCGAGACCGGTCTCCGTGAAGAACGCCTTTCCGTTCTGACGCAGGTACAGGTCGTAGAGGTACATGATGTTGAAGTATCCGGTGTCACCGGCGATCTTCAGTTTGTCCTGGACGGTCTGCAGCGCGGCGAAGTAGTCGTCCCAGGTCCAGCCGAACTTCGCCGCCACGCCCGCCTTCTTGAAGGCCTTCAGGTCGATGACGAGCGCCATGGTGTTCGCGCCGACGGGTATGCCGATCTGCTTGCCGTCGACCTGACCGTTCGCCAGAACACCGTTGCGGAAGTTCTCCAGCTTCAGGTTTCCCGCGTCCGCCTGCGCCTTCAGATCCATCAGAACACCGCGCTTGTCGTACTTGCGCAGAAAGCCGACCGCATTCTGGAAAACGTCCGGCGGATTCCCGCCGGAAGCCTGGGTCTGGAACTTCTCCCAGAACGCCTCGTAGTCGGTGAATTCGGGCTTGATCTTGATCTTCGGGTACTTCTTCTCGAAGAGCGCGATCGTCTTCTTGATGGCGATGGTGCGCGGCTCGCCACCCCACCACGCATAACGGATCGTCACCGTCCCGTCGGCGGAGGTCCCACTGTCTCCCCCGCACCCGGTGGTCGCGGCCAGGCCCAGCGTGGCCGCCGTCGCCCCCGCGGCCTTGAGGATCGTTCGCCTCTCAACATTCCTGCTGGTTCCCACAGTCGGGCCCTCCCCGCAGCGTCACTGCCGCTTGCATGAATCGTTTCAAGAAAGCGCTTGCTGGCACAAGGTACGAGGGGGTTGAGAGAGCGTCAATGATTCGGACAGGAATTTCTTGTGCGGCGACTCCGCGGCGGGGCGGCCGTTCCCGGACCGTTTGGCACTCACCCGAACGTGAAGCTCCTGGTGAGGGGCTTCCGTTCGGCGCATCGAACCGAGGATCAGCTTTCGCGGGCAAGGGGCGAACGGCTGAAACCCGCGCCGGGACGGCGGCTTGGCCTGGGGGAGGACAGATCCCCATGGGAGGCAGGTGAATTGATGGAGTGTGAGGTGGTTGAGGGGCTTGCCTGTGGGGCGGGGGCGGCGCCAAGGGCGCGCGGGCGGCGGGGGCGGTGAGGGTTACGGGGTGTGACCGGATCCGACCGGAGGCGGGGCGCGCCCCGAAGGCAGGCCGCAAGACGAGCTGGAGCGTGGCGAGGCGTCCAGGGATCCGGCGGTGAGGACCGGGGGCGACCGGGAGGTAGGCCGCGCGGGGGAAGCGCTGCGCAACTGGTCGGGCGTGGCCGAGGAGAGTCGGGCGGAACCGGCGGCTGAGGCTGGCAGGGGGGCCGCGTAAGGGCCGGTCGCCGGGACCGGCAGGGCGCTGACCAGGGGCTGGCAGCAGCGGCCACTGGGACCGACGGGGGTGCCGGGACGAGCTGGCCTGTCGGGGGCTGGCAGGGGTCGGGCCGGTGTCGGCCGCGGAACCCCGTGTCGCCTCACGTCACCCCGGGCCGCGGGGATCGCGCCGGCCTCAGCGGCCGCCGTGGCCAGTACGGACGCAGGGGCCGCCGGACGAGCCGCACGGGCCGCACGGGCCTCACGGGCCGCACGGGCCGCACGGGCCGCATGGGCCGCATGGACCACGGGTCCCGAGGGGCCATGAGCGGCGGGGAGGGCGGTACGGGCCGTGAGCGGCGGGAAGGACGGCGCAGGGCGTGAGCGGCGAGGAGGACGGCGCAGGGCGTGAGCGGCGAGGAGGACGGCGCAGGCCGTGCGCGGCGGGGAGGGCGGTACGCGCCGTGCGTGGCCGGGGGGCGGTGAAACGGCGTCGGCCCGTCTGCTGTGTCGCAGACGGGCCGACGTTCCGGGTGGGCGATACTGGGTTCGAACCAGTGACCTCTTCGGTGTGAACGAAGCGCTCTCCCACTGAGCTAATCGCCCGGACGCAGGAAGAACATTACCCCAAGTCAGGGGGTGACTGTGACCATGTACGAAGGCGGACGGAGGCCCCCGCCCGCCGACCGCCGCGGATCACTGGTCCCTGATGTTCCAGGGCATCTCCAGGCCGAACTTCCACAGGTAGACCCCCAGCAACGCCCCGATGACCACCAGGCCGATCGAGGTCAGGATGATGTTGCGGCGCCGGACCTTCGGGTCCAGGGCACGCTGGGCCGCCTCGGTGACCTTGCGTTTGGTCCAGCGGAGCACCAGCTGGGCCCAGACGAACTCGGTCGCCCAGATCGCCATGCCGCCGAAGATCACGACCCAGCCGGGACCGGGCAGCGGCAGCATGACGATGCCGGCGCCCACCACGGCGAGGCCGATCACGAAGACGCCGACCTGCCAGCTCAGGTGCAGCATGCGGCGCGCCTTGACGAATTCGGGAGCCTTGGAGCCGAGCCCCTGCCCGCGCTGTTCCTGCGCCGCTCCGTCCGGTTTCGCCCCGTCCGCCGCCACGGACGCGTCGCCGGACTCGTCACTCCCCGTATTCATACAGCCAGACCCTACCCGAGAGATTCCGGTCACCGGAATGGTGGCACTCGGCGAACGAGGTGTCGGCCGGAAGAGTTACGTAAAGGCACGCAAAACACGCAGAGGGGTTTACAACGGCACCGTAGGTGGCATGTCGATTTCGCCGACGTGCGAATCCCCGAGCGCACACTGAGCGAAAGGCCCTGGCGCTTATGAACACCACGGTCAGCTGCGAGCTGCACCTGCGCCTCGTTGTGTCGAGCGAGTCCTCCCTGCCTGTCCCCGCAGGCCTGCGGTACGACACGGCCGACCCCTACGCCGTGCACGCCACCTTCCACACCGGAGCCGAAGAGACCGTCGAGTGGGTGTTCGCCCGCGACCTCCTCGCCGAAGGGCTGCACCGGCCCACGGGCACGGGCGACGTCCGAGTCTGGCCGTCGCGCAGCCACGGTCAGGGCGTCGTCTGCATCGCTCTGAGCTCTCCTGAGGGCGAAGCCCTGCTCGAGGCCCCGGCGCGAGCCCTGGAGTCCTTCCTGAAGCGGACGGACGCGGCCGTGCCTCCCGGCACGGAACACCGGCACTTCGATCTCGACCAAGAGCTCTCGCACATCCTGGCGGAGAGCTAGGGCGAGGCTCACACCGAGCCGCCCGGCGCCGTCCACTCGGGGAGACGGTTCGGGCTGATACAACCGCATAGGGCATGCGCCGACGCCGCGCCACGGGCTGCCGTGGGGCGGCGTCGGCGTGTCCGCGGCGGCCCCGGCGGCGCTCCCCGGGCCGTCCGTCGTTCCCGGCCGCCGGAATCCGGGTCCCCGTTCGACCGTGGTTCGGCGGCCCGGTGCGGCTACCATCGGCCAGCATCGGCGGGCACCCGCCCGACCTCCAGGCCAGGGAGCGAAACGTGCTGATCACCCACGACACCCGGTGTGCGCTCGACACCGTGGTGGATCTGGTGAACACCGCCCCGGAGGACGGCACGACCCCGGACGCGCTGCCGGATGTCGCCGCCCTCGAGGAGTTCGTGCGAAAGCACGACATAAGTGACGTCGGCGTGCTCTCCGAGTTCGACCTTTCCGCGGTGCGGAAGATCCGCGGACGGTTCGCCGGGATCTTCGCCGCGACGGACCCACGCGTCGCGGCCGGACTGATCAACGACCTGGTGGCCGCCGCGGGCACCACGCCTCGCCTCACCGACCACGACGGCTACGACTGGCATGTGCACTACTTCGCGCCCGGCGCGTCCGTCGCCGACCACCTGGCGGCCGACTGCGGGATGGCGCTGGCGTTCTTCGTGGTCGCCGGGGAAGAGGAGCGGCTGCGGCGATGCGAGGCCCCGGACTGCCGGCGCGCCTTCGTCGACCTCTCGCGCAACCGGTCCCGCAGGTACTGCGACAGCCGCACGTGCGGCAACCGGCTCCATGTGGCCGCCTACCGGGCGCGCCGCAAGGAGGCCGCGGGCTGACCTCCCGGCACGCGGAGGGGGCGCCGGCAGGGCGCTCGATGCCGACGGGCCCCGGCGGGTGACGCCGGGGACCGCGGGTACGGCTCACAGCAGCAGCAGATCATGCAGCGAAGCCATGAGCAGCAGACACCCGATCACCGCCAGGAAGATCATCAGCGGTGGCTGGGAAAGGGCGAAGAGGCACCCGCGCGGCTCGTCCTGAGGTGGCGCGTCGTCGCTCTGTGTCGTGTCCAGCATCTCGCGGGCGATGATGACGCAGGTGGCCTCCCCGGCGCGATCTACAGGCGCGGTTTGAGCGGGAGTTCGCCAGAATCCGTGACGTCGGTTTCAGGCCGTGATCGTTTCCGCGCACGCGCGGGCCGACTGTGTCGTTTCGAGGGTCGGCTCCGCTGCCGTGGTTCACGCGGCGACGTTCACGCTGTTCCGCCTCCGCCGCCGCTTCATATGCCGTGCTTCTTGAGGATGGCCTCGATGTCGCTGAAGTCGTCGGAGCCGCCGGTGGCCCTGGGGGCGGCCGCGGGCCGGGACGCCGGGCGGTCGGCCGGACGGGAGGCCTGCCCCAGGGAGGGCGCCGAGGCGGCGGGGGCCACCGCGTCCGTCCGTGCGGCGCGGGCCGCTGCCCTGCGCTCCTTGCGGGTGCCGCCGCGGCGGCGCTCCACCGCCCGGGTGGAGGCGAAGAGGGCCCAGGCCCCGCCGAGCACCACGAAGCCCGCCCAGGCGGTGGGACTGAAGGCGGTGTCGACGACCCATCCGACGGCGCCGGTCATCACCAGACCGAGCGGCACGAGGGCGTAGGCCGCGATGCGGGCCGCGGCCAGGAAGCGTTTGCGATAGGCCGTGACGGCCGCGATGCCCAAGCCGGCCACGGCGACGGCGGAACAGACGGTCTCGGCAATCATCCGGTCTCCAGGCGTGGGCTCACTAGGGCTGGCTCTCGACCGACTCGGCAGCACGGCCCGCGAGGCGGTGCGCTGCTTCGTCGTCCCTTCCATCCTGCACCTGCGCGGGCCTCGCGGGCCATGTTCCGGCCGGACATCAGGGACATCTCCGGGTCGGCTCCTCCGCAGGTGCCGCGCCGGCTCGTCCCCGATCGGCGCGCCGGTTCGCGTGCGATCGCCGCGCGCCCGGTGCGGCAGGTCCGGATGGGGACGGCCGGGCGGGGGCTGGGAGACTGGCCCCATGAGCGACTCGTCCCCGACCTCCTCCGTCTCCTCCGTCTCCCCCGGCTCCCCCTCCCCCGCGTCGACGACGCCGGCCGCGCCCTCCCCGGGGCCGGACCGTGCCGTCGTCCTCGACGTCTGGTGCGAGCTGCAGTGCCCCGACTGCCGTGGCGCGCTCCACGACCTGAGCGCGCTGCGCGAGCGCTACGGCGACCGGCTGGAGCTGCGGCTGCGGCACTTCCCGCTGGAGAAGCACAAGCACGCCTTCGCCGCCGCGCAGGCGGCCGAGGAGGCGCTGGAGCAGGGACATGGGTGGCCCTACGTCGAGGCCGTGCTGGGCCGGGTCGAGGAGCTGGACCGTAGGGGTGAACCCTTCCTGGTCGAGGTCGCCGGCGAACTGGGGCTGGACGCCGAGGAGTTCGACACCGCTCTGATCGACGGCCGGCACATCCTGATCGTGGACGCCGACCAGGCCGAGGGCAAGGCGATCGGCGTGACCGGGACCCCGACGTACGTCATCGGCGGTGAGCGGCTGGACGGCGGCAAGAGCCAGGAGGGGCTGCGCGCCCGGATCCAGGAGATCGCCGACCGGCTGCTGGCCGAGCAGGCCTGAGACCCGACGGGGAGAGGCCGGACGGACAGCGCGGCGGACAGCTGGACGGCAGCCGGACGGACAGCCGGACGGCCCGGCCGACCGCTTGTCCCACCGCCCCCGCCAAAGCTCGAAGAGCAGGCTCAGAGCAGGTTCTTGTACATCGAGTAGCTCACCGGCACGTACCCGAGCGACTCGTACAGCCGCTCGGCCGGAGTGTTGCCGGCGAAGACGTTGAGGCCGAGGACCCGCTTGCCGTTCCCGATCGCCTGCGCCTCGGCCAGCAGCATCAGGGAGCGCCCGTGGCCGCGGCCCCGGTGGGCCTCGTCGGCCTCGACGTCGAACACGAACGCCTTGTCGTCCTTGAACGACACCCAGAGCGAGCCGACCGGTTCGCCTCGGTGCTCCAGGACGCTGATCAGCGTGTCCGACGTCGCCAGGCCCTGGGGCAGCAGCCGCTCGTGGTCCCGCCGCGACCTGGCCCACGCCGCCTCCTCGGGCACCCCGCGGTCGCGCCAGGCCCGGGCGTAGCCGGCGAGGGCGAGCTCCAGCCAGGGCCCGAACTCCTCTTCCGTCATGGCCCTGCCCAGGCTGCCGTCGGGGAGGGCGGGGGCGGCCGCGCCGAGGGTCTTCTCCATGCCGCGGTTGCGGTGGACGTAGCCGAGCGCGCTCGCCAGGCGCAGCGCGGCGTCCGCGTCGGCCGGCACCCTGAGCTCGACGCGCGTGCAGCCCCAGCCGCGGGCCACCTCCTCGGCGGCCAGCGCCGCCACGGTGCCCCGGCCCCGCCCGCGGTCCCGTTCCTCGATGCGCAGGTCGGCGATCCGGGCGACGCCGTCGGAACCGAAGGCGGGGGACGTGGAGAGACGGACCTCTCCGACGGGGCGGCTGTTGACGCACACCTGGTAGTGGCGCGAGAGCGCCCCGTCGGCGGCGCGTTGCAGCGGCTCGGTCGGCCGCAGGGTCGTGGTCATCAGGGGTGTTCTACCCCTCTGCGGACGGGATCGGCAGCCCGTTTTTCACGGCGGCCACGGAGCCGGCGCGGCCCTCACGGGTCGAGATCGTGCCCACTGCGCTCGGTGAAGATCCGCATCGCCTTGGCGGTCACCGGCCCGGGCGCGCCCGGCAGTTCGCGGTCGTCGACGCGGTGGACGGCCTGGACGTCGCGCAGGGTGGAGGTGAGGAAGACCTCGTCGGCCCGCTCCAGCACGTCCAGCGGCAGGTCGCTCTCCCGGGCGCCGGTCCACTCGACGGTCAGTTCGCGCGTGATGCCCGCGAGGCAGCCCGAGGCGAGGGGCGGGGTGTGGATCTCGCCGTCCAGGACGACGAAGACGTTGGACCCGGTGCCCTCGCAGAGCCGCCCGACCGTGTTGGCGAACAGGGCCTCGCTGGCGCCCTGTCGGTGGGCGCGGGCCAGGGCGACGACGTTCTCGCCGTACGAGGTGGTCTTGAGCCCGCTGAGCGCACCGCGTTCGTTGCGGGTCCAGGGGACCGTGACGACGGCCGTGGAGTCCGCGCGCCGGGTGGTCTCGCCGAGGGCGACGACGAGGGTGGGGCCGTGTTCGCCGCGCTCGGAGCCGAGGGGGGCCCGGCCGCCGGTGTAGGTGATGCGGAGCCGGCCGAGCGGCATCGGGTTGGCTTCGAGGACGGCGGCGCAGGCTCGGCGGACCTCGTCGTGGTCGGGGTCGGGCAGGCCGAGGCCGCGGGCGGAGCGGGTCAGCCGGTCGAGGTGGCGGGTGAGCGCGAAGGTCGTGCCGTTCACCGCCTTCACCGTCTCGAAGATGCCGTCGCCCACGGTCAGCCCGTGGTCGAAGACGGAGACGCGGGCGGCGCCGCTGTCCTGCAGCCCGCCGTCGAGCCAGATCTTCACGTCAGCGTCCCTTCACTCACCTCGTACGCACCCGACGCTACCGCGAGCAGCCGGGACGCCTTCAGCTCGGTCTCCTCCCACTCGGCCTCGGGGTCGGAGCCCCAGGTGATGCCCGCGCCGGTGCCGAAGCGCAGCACGGGGCCGCCGCCGGTGGACCGCTCGATCCAGAAGGTGCGGATCCCGACGGCCAGCTCGCCCGTGCCCCGGTCGGCGTCGACCCAGCCGATGCCGCCGCAGTACGGGCCGCGGGGCGCCGTCTCCAGGGCGTCGATGACGCGCAGGGCGCTGGACTTGGGGGCGCCGGTGACCGAGCCGGGCGGGAAGGCGGCGTCGAACAGTTCGGGCCAGCCGGCGTCCTCGCGCAGCTCGCCGCGGACCGTGGAGACGAGGTGGACCAGGCCCGGGTGCTTCTCGACGGCGCACAGGTCGGGGACGGTCACACTGCCGGTGGCGCAGACCCGGCCGACGTCGTTGCGGACGAGGTCCACGATCATCACGTTCTCGGCGTAGTCCTTGGCGAGGAGGTCCGCCTCGGTGCGCCCGGTCCCCTTGATGGGCCCGGACTCGACGACCCGGCCGTCGCGGCGCAGGAACAGCTCGGGGGACGCGGTGGCCGTCTCCACGCCGTGCACAGGGAGGCGAATCGTTCCTGCATACGGCGCCGGATTGCCCCGGGCCAACAGCGCGGTCAGCGCGTCCACATCGGCGTCGGGCGACATGGGCGCGGTCAGGACCCGGCACAGGTTGGCCTGGTACACCTCGCCGGCCGCGATCTGCTCGCGGATGCGCCGCACACCCGCGGTGTACGCGGCGCGGTCGAGCGACGACGTCCAGTCACCGGCGGCGGGCCCCCGCCAGGCCCCCGGCACGGGGGCGGGCGCGGGCTCCTCGCGCACGTCGGCGAAGCGGGCGCAGAGCAGACGGCCCTCGAAGTCGGCGCACACGGCCCAGAAACCCTCGGAGTCGAGGGCCGCGGGATCGCTGGTCACATCGAGGAGGCCGGTGGCGACGCGGCCGCCGAAACGGGCGAGAGGAGGGAGGTCGAGCACGCTGTCGAGTCTAGGACGGGCCGTCCGGAGGCGACCCGCGCATGTCCCCGGATGTCCCGGCCGGGGCCCCTGACCAGGCCCGCGTGCGGGCACAGCGCAGCACGCTGCACAAACGCGTTTTTGTACTGGCCCGGGAATCCGCTAGAGTTCAACTCGTCGCCGGGCCGTGAGAGCGGAACGAAACGACAAGCGGACGTAGCTCAGTTGGTAGAGCGCAACCTTGCCAAGGTTGAGGTCGCGAGTTCGAGCCTCGTCGTCCGCTCGAAGGAACAAGGGGTCTTCCCGGTCCCCTGCACTCCTGGTGGAGTGGCCGAGAGGCGAGGCAACGGCCTGCAAAGCCGTCTACACGGGTTCAAATCCCGTCTCCACCTCCAAGGACGATTAGCTCAGCGGGAGAGCGCTTCCCTGACACGGAAGAGGTCACTGGTTCAATCCCAGTATCGTCCACTGGATCTGCTCGAAGATCCGAACCCGCGCGATTAGCTCAGCGGGAGAGCGCTTCCCTGACACGGAAGAGGTCACTGGTTCAATCCCAGTATCGCGCACGCAGTGCACATGATCCCCGGATCGTGTTCCCGAGGACGATTAGCTCAGCGGGAGAGCGCTTCCCTGACACGGAAGAGGTCACTGGTTCAATCCCAGTATCGTCCACACGCCGAGAGCCCCCGGCCGCCGTAGCGGTCGGGGGCTTCTGCGTGCGCCGGTTCAGCTGGAGAACAGCATGTGGCCGAAGCTCTTGTGGCGGTGGTGGCCGCCGTAGTGACCGCCTCCGTGGTGACCGCCGCCGTGCGGGGCGGGAGCGCCCCAGGCGGGGGCGACCGGGGCGGCCGGGTACGCCTGCGGCGCGACCGGGGGCGGCGGCGCGGGCTGGGACCACTGGGACTCGACGCGGGTGAGCGCCTCCAGCTCGCCGTAGTCGAGGAAGATCCCCCGGCAGTTGCTGCACTGTTCGATCTGGACGCCGTTGCGGTTGTACGTGTGCATCTGAGCGTGACACTTCGGGCACTGCATGGTTCGGCTCAACTCCTCGCCGGTCGTGGCTCTTTCGCCTGCCGCCAGGACAGACACTGTCCGGCTGCGGTCGGTTGCACCCTACTTCGCCGAGTCCGCCGCCAACTGCGGCGGGACGGATCCCATTCGGGCACACGCGTCGACCAGGCACTGCTCGACCTCGTCCAACGACCTGCCCTGCGCCGCCGACTTGGTGACGGCGCGTGCCGCCGTCTGCACGGTGAGTGCGCGCGCCGCGACGTCGAGGGCGGCCCACGGGTCGCCGGACGCGGGGACGGCGGGGCCGCCTCCCGCGCGGTAGGCGTCGAGGAAGCGGGTCCACTCGTCGGGCGGGAGCAGACCGCAGGCGTACCAGGCGGCCGGGCGCGCGAGGTCCCAGGCCGGCAGGCCGACGCCGAGATCGTCGACGTCGATCAGCCGCCAGGGGCCGTCCGGAGCGGGATGACGCACGAGCTGGCCGAGGTGGAGGTCGCCGTGGCAGACGGCGCCCGGCTCGGGCATGGGGGCCTCGGCGCGCGCCCAGGCGGGCAGTGCCCGCCAGGCGCCCACAACGGCCGCGACCGCGGGATGCGGCCCCGCGGCGGTCAGGCGGGCCACGGCGTGGGCGGCCTTGGCGGGGCCGCGCATCGGCGGCAGACCGGCCGGGGCGGGGATGCGGTGCAGACGGGCGAGCAGGGCGCCGGCCGCCTCCCAGGGAGCGGCGTCCGGGTCGGCCGGGTCGACCGGGTCGCCGTACGGCCAGAAGGTCACCAGGCGGCCGTGCAGCTCGGCCGGGGTCGCCGCGAGCGGGGCGAGGAGGACGTCGGGGAGGCCGGCGGCCAGGGCGAGGCGCGGGGCGAGCGCGGCCGGGTCGGTGCCGGGAGCATGCGCCTTCGCGACGGTGTCGGCGTGGCGGACGACGGTGGCGTCCGGGCGGTCGGCGAGGGTGGCCGCACGGCAGGAGCAGGCCGTGACCGTCCGGTGAGCGCGGGCGCCGGCCCGCAGGGCGAGCTCGGCGAGCAGGGGATGGACGGTCACGTGACTCCCGGAACTGCGGCGTACGGGTCTTCCCGTGAGCGTACGCAGAGGCGACGACGACCGGTCGACCCGTGGGCCCCGGTGGGGGCCGTGGGGCCGTGGGCCCGCGGGAAAACAATGCAGGCGCAGCTCCCCAGCTGCGCCTGCATCTTTTGCCGTCCGCCGCACCCCCGTCCCCACGGGGTTTCATGGGTGGATGTCCCCGCCCGAACCGCTCTTCCGGGCCTGGGGTCGCCGCTCAGCGCCCCAGCATCACTCCCACGGACGACGCCTGTGTGGCCACTGTCTCCCAGCCGTCGAAGACGACGAGGAGCAGGACCGCCAGGGGAAGGGCCATCAGCGTCGCCACCAGGGGGTGGCGGCGGCCCGTGCGACGAGGACGCGTGGTGCGTCCCGGTGTGCGGATCATCGTCCGCGGTGCCGTATGGGCCATGGTCCCTCTCCTGACCTGTATCTCAGTTGTCGTTGGCAGCGGCGGGCGTCTGACCTCGGGGGACGAGTGCTGCACCCGCCGCTTGACCTCAAATCTAGGCGGACGGCGTTCGCCGCACGTCATGCCCTCGTACCGATTGCCGGGCCTCCCGGAGGATGAGCCGTGACCTGCGGAGTACTCCCCTGGGTGGAGACGGGGACCTAGGTCTCAGGGTCTTCCCGGAAGGGGCGCCCGCTGCGGGCCGGTATGTCCGAGCTCTCCTCCCGGGGGATCGGGTGCTCGACCAGGGCGAGCACCCTGTTCGCCATGAATCGGGCCGTACGCACCGAGGTGCCGTTTCGCGTGACTTCGCTCACTTCCACCACCCCTCGGCGTACCGCCGTCTCCACGCGGCGGCCCGCCCTGCTCGCCGTCACCTCGTATGTCCGGGTCGTGTCGCCGGCGTCGACGACTATCTCCACGCGGTCACCCTTCACGGGTTCAATCCCCCTTCTGTGGCAGGTGGGTTGAGATCACGGAGCCGCCAAGGCGCGGCTTTTCCCAGGCCCCCTGACCACCCTTCAATTCTCCCACCGGCCACTGACAATCGGTCGGGACCGGAGGGCGCGGCCTCTGCGCGCGAACGGCCGTGGAAACGTAAGCTGTGCCACGTCAAACGGACCGGGCAGCGGGGATGAACATGGCGATGATGCGCCTGAGGCGCGAGGACCCGCGTGTCGTCGGCTCGTTCAGGCTTCACCGACGGCTCGGCGCGGGCGGCATGGGCGTCGTCTACCTGGGGTCCGACAAGAAGGGCCAGCGGGTCGCGCTGAAGGTGATCAGGCCTGATCTGGCCGAGGACCAGGAGTTCCGGTCGCGGTTCGCACGCGAGGTGTCGGCCGCGCGCCGGATCCGGGGCGGGTGCACGGCTCGGCTGGTCGCGGCGGATCTGGACGCCGAACGGCCCTGGTTCGCCACCCAGTACGTCCCCGGGCCCTCCCTGCACGACAAGGTCAACGACGAGGGGCCGCTCGGCGCCGCCGAGCTCGCCTCGATCGGGGCCGCGCTGTCGGAGGGGCTCGTCGCCGTCCACGAAGCCGGGGTCGTGCACCGGGACCTGAAGCCGTCCAACATCCTGCTCTCCCCCAAGGGCCCCCGGATCATCGACTTCGGCATCGCCTGGGCGACGGGGGCCTCGACCCTGACGCATGTCGGCACGGCGGTCGGCTCGCCCGGGTTCCTGGCGCCGGAGCAGGTGCGAGGGGCGTTGGTCACGCCGGCCACCGACGTGTTCTCGCTCGGCGCCACGCTCGCGTACGCCTCGACGGCCGACTCGCCCTTCGGGCACGGCAGTTCCGAGGTCATGCTCTACCGCGTGGTGCACGAGGAGCCACAGCTGCACGGCGTGCCGGACGCGCTGGCGCCGCTGGTGCGGGCCTGCCTGGCGAAGGACCCCGAGGAACGGCCCAGCACCCTCGATCTCTCCCTGCGCCTGAAGGAGATCGCCACCCGTGAGGCGCAGGGCCTCGCGGAGGCGCGGCCTCCGGCGCCGCGGGCCGCCGAGGCGGACCGTCCCACCGGGCGGCTCTCGGACACCGGCCGCTCGGAGCGCACGGTTCGCCACCAGAGCGGGCCCGGCACTCCGCCGCCGCGGGGCGGGACGCCGTCCTCGCGTGGTCCGGTCCCCTCACGCGGCGGGGCGCCGGCTCGCGGCGCGAACCCCTCCCGGGGCGGTGGCGCGCCGGCCGCGCGCTCCGGGGCCCGCCCCGCTCCCGGATCCCGCAACACCCGTCCCGGCAACGGCGGCAGACCCGTGCCCCGCGGCGGGACCGGCCGTCCGGGGCCGAGGAACACGGGAACCGGACGGCGGCCCGCCAACCCGCGGCTGCTGCGTCAGCGGATCTTCGTGTTCATCGTGGTGACGCTGTTCGTGGCGCTCGGCATCGCCGTCGTCCAGGGCTGCGAGGGCCCCGCGCGCGGACTCGGCGTCAACGACGGCGTCGTCCGGCACCAGCAGGAGCACGAGCGGCCGGCACCCGACGGACCGGTCGGCGGAACCGGGTCCGAAGAACCGAACGGACCGACCGCGCCTGACGGACCGACCGGACCTGACGGACGGACCGGACCTGCCGGGGCGCACCCGGTCGAGGGCTGACCCGGGCGGGCGTCCCGCCGGGACCCGAGCGGCGGTCCTACGGTTGCGGCCGGCCCGTCGCCACCGCGTAGAAGGCGACCGCCGCCGCCGCGCCCACGTTGAGGGAGTCGACGCCGTGGGACATGGGGATGCGGACCCATTCGTCGGCGGCGACGAGTGCCTGGGTGGAGAGGCCGTCGCCCTCCGCGCCGAGCATCAGGGCCACCCGGTCCATCCGGTGCGGCGCCGCCTCGTCGAGACTGCGGGCCTTCTCGTCCGGGGTGAGGGCGAGGAGGGCGAAGCCGGCCTCGCGGACCGAGTCCAGGTCCTTGGGCCAGCTGTCGAGCCGGGCGTACGGCACGGAGAAGACCGCGCCCATCGACACCTTCACGCTGCGGCGGTACAGGGGGTCGGCGCAGTCCGGGGAGAGCAGCACGGCGTCCATGCCGAGGGCGGCCGCCGAGCGGAAGATCGCGCCGATGTTGGTGTGGTCGTTGACCGACTCCATGACGACGACCCGGCGGGCGGTCTGCAGGAGTTCGGCGGCCGCGGGCAGCGGCTTGCGCTGCATGGAGGCCAGCGCGCCGCGGTGGACGTGGTAGCCGGTGACCCGTTCGGCGAGCTCCGGGCTGACGGCGTAGACCGGCGCCGGGAGCTCGTCGATGACGTCGCGCATGACGTCGACCCACTTGGCGGAGAGCAGCATCGAGCGCATCTCGTACCCGGCGTCCTTGGCCCGGCGGATGACCTTCTCGCCCTCGGCGATGAACAGGCCCTCGGCGGGCTCGCGCCTGCGGCGCAGCTCGACGTCGGTCAGGCCGGTGTAGTCGCGCAGGCGCGGGTCGTCGGGATCGTCAACGGTGATGAGATCGGCCACAGGGTGATACTGCCTTGTCCTGGGTGTGGTGCCAACGGCTCGGAACGGTTGTGTTACCCGCGGTTACTCTGAGGTCGGCGGGCCGACGTTGACGACGGCGCCGATGACGATCACCGCCGGGGGCCTGACCTCCTCGGTGCGGACCGTCTCGGCGACGGTCGCGAGGGTCGCGTCCACGCGCCGCTGGGCGGCCGTCGTGCCCTCCTGGACGAGGGCGACCGGGGTGTCGGGCGACTTTCCGTGCGCGACGAGGGTCTCGGCGATCTTCCCGATCTTGTCGACGCCCATCAGCACCACCAGCGTGCCGGTGAGCTTCGCCAGGGACGGCCAGTCGACCAGGGAACGCTCGTCGTCGGGGGCGACATGCCCGCTGACCACGGTGAACTCATGGGCGACCCCGCGGTGCGTGACCGGGATGCCGGCGGCGCCGGGGACCGAGATCGAGCTGGAGATCCCCGGGACGACCGTGCAGGCGATGCCCGCCTCGGCGAGGGCCTGGAGCTCCTCCATCCCGCGGCCGAAGACGTACGGGTCGCCGCCCTTGAGGCGGACGACCGACTTGCCCTGCTTGGCGTGCTCGATCAGCGCGTTGTTGATGGCCTCCTGGGCCATGTAGCGGCCGTAGGGGATCTTCGCCGCGTCGATCACCTCGACGTGCGGCGGGAGTTCGGCGAGGAGGTCGCGCGGGCCGAGCCGGTCGGCGATGACGACGTCCGCCTCGGCGAGCAGACGGCGGCCGCGGACCGTGATCAGGTCCGGGTCGCCGGGGCCGCCGCCCACGAGGGCGACGCCCGGGGTCCGGGTGCGGTGGTGGGGAGCCACGAGGGTGCCGTCGCGCAGGCCCTCCACGACGGCGTCCCGGACGGCCGCCGTGTGGCGCGGGTCGCGGCCCCGGGCCTTCGTGGTGAGGACGGCGATGGTGACGCCCTCGCTGTGGCCGGTCGCCGGGGTCCAGGCGGTGGCGGCGTCGGCGTCGTCGGAGCGCACGCACCAGACACGGCGGGCCTCCGCCTCGGCGGACGCCTGCCGGTTGGCGGCCGGGTCGCTGGTGGCGATCAGGGCGTACCAGGCCGCCTCGAGGTCGCCCTCGGCGTACACGCGCCGCGACCAGACGAGCTCGCCCGCGTCCGCCATCGCCTCGACGGACGGAGTCGCCTCCGGGGACACGAGGCGCACGTCGGCCCCCGCCGCGATCAGGGCGGGCAGGCGGCGCTGGGCGACCTGGCCGCCGCCGAGGACGACGACCCTGCGGCCGGCGAGGCGGAGGCCTACGGGGTAGGCGGGGTGTTCGGCCATGAGGGTGCGGCTCCTCGTACGGGCAGAGAGCAGTGGGCGGGCGCTGCGGCTCTGGAGCGGCCCTGACGTGCGCATTTTAGAGGTGGCTTCAGCATGCGGCGGGGCCGGGGGCAGCACAAGCCGCATGCCGCCCGGCCCCGGAGCAGGTCCTACTTCTCGGTCACACCCGCAGAGTCGAACGTCGCGACCTCGTGCATGGCACGGGCCGTGCTCTGCACCAGCGGCAGGGCCAGCAGCGCGCCCGTGCCCTCGCCGAGGCGCAGGTCCAGGTCGACGAGGGGGCGCAGGCCCAGCTTGTTGAGGGCCGCCACATGGCCGGGCTCGGCGCTGCGGTGACCCGCGATGCACGCCGCGAGCACCTCGGGGGCGATCGCGCGGGCGACCAGGGCGGCCGCGCCGGCGCTGACGCCGTCCAGGATCACGGGCGTGCGCAGGGAGGCGCCGCCCAGCAGCAGGCCGACCATCGCCGCGTGTTCAAAGCCGCCGATCGCGGCGAGGACGCCGATCGGATCGGCCGGATCCGGCTGGTGGAAGTCCAGGGCGCGGCGGACGACCTCGGTCTTTCGGGCGAGGGTCTCGTCGTTGATCCCGGTGCCGCGGCCGGTGACCTCGGCCGGGTCGGCGCCGGTGAAGACCGAGATGAGAGCGGCGGACGCCGTGGTGTTCGCGATGCCCATCTCACCGGTGAGGAGCGCCTTGTTGCCGGCCGCCACCAGATCCCGGGCCGTCTCGATGCCGACCTCGATGGCCTGCTTGGCCTCCTCGCGGGTCATCGCGGGACCGGTGGTCATGTCGGACGTGCCCGCGCGGATCTTGCGGGGCAGCAGACCGGGAGTGCCGGGCAGGTCGGCGGCCACGCCGACGTCCACCACACAGACCTCGGCGCCGACCTGGGTCGCGAAGGCGTTGCAGACCGCTCCCCCGCCGAGGAAGTTGGCGACCATCTGGGCCGTCACCTCCTGCGGCCACGGGGTGACGCCCTGGGCGTGCACGCCGTGGTCACCGGCGAAGATCGCGACGGCCGCGGGCTCCGGGATCGGCGGCGGGCACTGCCGGGACAGACCGGACAGCTGAGCGGAGATGATCTCCAGCATGCCGAGCGCGCCGGCCGGCTTGGTCATCCGCTTCTGCCGCTCCCAGGCCTCGCCGAGCGCCTTGGCGTCCAGCGGGCGGACGCTGGCGACGGTCTCGGCCAGCAGGTCGTGCGGGTCCTCGCCGGGCAGCGCGCGACGGCCGTACGTCTCCTCGTGGACCACCCAGGACAGCGGGCGGCGCTTGGCCCAGCCCGCCTGCATCAGCTCGGGCTCGTCCGGGAACTCGTCGACGTAGCCGACGCAGAGGTAGGCGACCACTTCGAGGTGCTCGGGCAGCCCGAGCGCGCGGACCATCTCACGCTCGTCGAAGAAGCTGACCCAGCCGACGCCGAGGCCCTCGGCGCGCGCGGCGAGCCAGAGGTTCTCGACCGCGAGCGCGGAGGAGTACGGCGCCATCTGCGGCTGGGTGTGACGGCCCAGGGTGTGCCGGCCGCCCCGGGTCGGGTCGGCGGTGACGACGATGTTCACCGGGGTGTCGAGGATGGCCTCGATCTTCAGTTCCTTGAACTGCTTGGCCCGGCCCTTGGGCAGGGACTTCGCGTACGCGTCGCGCTGGCGCGTCGCCAGCTCGTGCATCGCGCGCCGGGTGTCGGCCGAGCGGATGACGACGAAGTCCCAGGGCTGCGAGTGGCCCACGGAGGGTGCCGTGTGGGCGGCCTCCAGGACGCGCAGCAGCACCTCGTGCGGGATCGGGTCGCTCCGGAAGCCGTTGCGGATGTCCCGGCGCTCGCGCATCACCTTCAGGACGGCCGCACGCTCGGCGTCGTCGTAGGCGGGCGCGGCCGGGCCGGTGGACTCTCGCGCTTCTTCCACTGCGGCGGCCGGGCTCTCTTCCTGGTCGGCGGCCCTGGTCTGCAGGTCCTCCGGGCTCTGTGCGACGTCGGGGTCGACGTCGTTCTCGTGCTCCGCGTCGGGGGTGGCCGGGGCCGGAACGGGATCGGCGGCGCGGGGGGCGGGGACGGCTGCCGCGGAGAGGACGGCGGCCTCGACGGCCCGCGCCTCCACGGGCTGTGCCTCGGCCTCGACGGACTGCCCGTCCACGGACTGCTCGTCCACGGACTGCTCGTCCGCCGCCTGCTCGGGGGCCGCCTGCTCGGAGGCCGGATGCTCGGAGGCCGGGGGCTCCGACGCGGGGGCGACCGCAGCGGGCGGCGGGGTCGGGGCCGGGGCCGGGTGCTCTGCCGCGGACACCGTGCCCTCGACCGGCACGGCCGGGCCGAGCGGCTGGTCAGGTCCGGGCTGCACCGACACGGGAGCCAGGGGGGCCTCTCCGTGCGGAAGCCCCGCGTCGGGCTCGTCGGCGGTCGGCGCGAGGTGGGCCACCGCGGGCTGGACGGCCTGCGGGTGCTCGGCGGGCGGCGCTTCGGCCGCGAGGGGCACGGAGGTCTCGGGGACGACGAGGGGCGCGGGGGCAGCCTCGACGGGCGACCCCGCGGGCTCGGACGCCTGCGGCAACTCCGCCATACCCGCCGTGTCCGACGTGTCCGACGTCTCCGCCGTGCCCGACGTCTCCGCCGACGGCTGAACGAGGGGCGCCGCGGGCTCCGGCTGGACGAGGCCCGGCATGGCCACGGGGGCGGCCTCGGGCTCCGGCGCGGGGGACGCGTCCGGGAGGGAGACGTCCGGGGCGGAGCCGTCGGCGTCCGGGGTGTGGGATGCGGCGTCCATCGTCTGGACGGTATGGGCGACGGGCACGGGCGCCTCGTCCGCGGCCTCCGCCGACGGCGCCGGCTCCGGCTCCGGCTCCGGCTCCAGTTCCGGCTCTCCGGCGGCCTGCTGGGCGGCGTGATCGGCGAGGCGTTCCGCCTGCGGCCCGGACTCGGCGGCGACGACGGTCGCAGCGTCCTCCGGCGTCACGGCGGGGGCGGGGGCGTCGGTCTCCGTCGTGGGGGCGGAGACCACGGGCTCCGGGGCGGACTCGGGCGCGGAAACCTCGAAGACCTGCTCGGCGGGCGTCTCCTCCGCGGACGCCGCCGGCTCCGGCGCTTCAGGGTTCACGGCCTGCGGCGGCTCGGGCGCCTGCACGGCCTCGGGCCCGGGGACGGGCTCGGGGGTCGGCTCAGGGGTGGTGGCGAGTCCGGGAGCGGGCGTCGCGGAGGGCGCGGGCTCCGACGGAACGTCGGCCACGGAGTCGGGTCCGGGGACGACGGCGGCGGTCGTGACCGCCTCGGTCTCCGGCGCCTCGGCCGCTTCGAAGGTCTGCGGACCCTGCGCCGACGGGTCGGCGAGGGCCGCGACAGGCTGAGGCTCCTGGGACTCCTGTGGCTCCTGCTGCTGGGACTCCTGGGACTCCTCGGCGGGGTTCGGCGCCGCCGTTCCACCCGCGTCGGCGACGGTCTGATCCGCGACGACCTGACCGGCCACGACGTCCTCAGCCACGGCAGGTTCGGCCACGACGTCCCCTGCCACCGCCGGGACGGGCACGGCGGCGGAGGTCTCCGCCGGGACGGGCACGGTGGTCTCCGCCGCTGCCCCCTCGACCGCCTCCGTGGCGTCAACGACGTCCGCGGGGACGGGCTCGGCAGCCTCAGCGGGCTGGGCGGGCTCGGCGGCTTCGTGGGCGGCGGCGGACTGTCGGGCCGGGGCGGCCTCGGGACCTTCCACGGTCTCCGGCGCCTGCGCCGCTTCCACCGGCGGCTCGACGGCGGCCGGCGGAGCGTCCGCCGTCTGTTCGTCGGCCGGGTCCTCCTGGGCCTCCGCCATCATCGCGGCGCCGAGCAGCTCACCGGTGTCGACGATGCCGTATCCCCGGGTGACCCGGGGCTCCTGCGCGGCCTCGGACTCGGGCTCGTGGGCCTCCTGCGGGGCCGTCGCGGCGATCGCCTCGGTCGCGACGCGGGCCACCACGGCCTGGGCCGCGCCCACCGGCTCGGCCTGCTGCGTCTGCGCGACCGCAGCCGGAACAACCGTTTCCCCGGCCGTGCCCCCGGAAGCGACCTGTGCCGGGGCCGACGCCTGGACCGTCGCCTGGGCCGTGGCCTGGGCGACGCCCCAGGGAGACGCGCCCTGCGGCGGCATGTCCCTCAGGTGCTGTACGTCGAGGTACTCGGGGCCGGTCGTCGGCGGGCCGGGCTGACGCACCGGCACACCGGCCGGGCCGCGATCGGCGAGCGAGCGGACCGGACTGGCGGAGGCGTCGGGAATCGGGGGGCCGAGGTGCAGGGGGCGGCGCGGGGTCGCCTGCGGCGCGGACGGGCCGGGCAGGCGGACACCGCTGAGGTCGACCGAACCGCTGTCGCGGCCGGCCGTCTCGTGCGGCCCCGGCTCGTGGACCGCTTCGACCACCGGTTCCGGCGCGGGCGGGGCCACCTCGTTGCCCCACGCGCTCTGGGCGCCCGGCAGCAGCAACAGGTCTTCGTCCTCGGCGGTGGTCTCGGAGAGGTAGGTGTACGCACCGTGCGCGGGGGCGCCCGGCTGCTCCACCATGCCTGCGCTCTCCGGCAGTCCCTCGCCCGGGACCTGGCCGGTGTCGGTCATGCGTACCCCTCGCCCATCGGTTAGTGCTTCTACGGCCGGCTCACCCGGAGCGGCGCACCGACCGCCCCGCAGTGAAGAACGAGCGTCCGTGCCCAGCGGCACGAACGACCCGCCCGAAAAAGCGACAAAGCCATTCAGTGGCATTGTCCCGGCCGCCGCCGCCTCGCGACAGCTTGATCGGCGAGGCTCCGCTGTGGACTGCGCCACGTTGCGCGTCCTCCGGTTCTGCCGTACCACACACAGCCCAAAAGGGATGGGTTTTCCGGACATTGACCGACGAAGCGCCGGGCGACCGGAAGCGGTACGACGATCGGCCAGCCTACCGCGCGCGGTACGACAACAGGATCACGGGGAGGGCCGACCCGGTCACGGCCGGCGGTCGGCGAGAACCCCGGTGAGCAGGAACGCGACGCTCCGCTCCGTCTCCGTCCAGGCCCGCGTGTCGAGTTCGACGGACTGGACGAGGGCGCACTCGACGCCGTAGCCGTGCTCGGAGAGGTCACGGCCCACGAGTTCGGCGGCGTCGCGGGTCGCCGCGTGGGTGACGATGCGCTGCGGACGGCGGTCGACGACCGCGGAGACCACCGGCGCGCCCCCGCCGCCGACCCGGACGACGTCCGGTTCGGGCAGGTTCTCCAGGACGTGCGGCGCGCCGCCGTGGACGATCTGGAGCTGGACGCCGTGCCGGCGCGCGGCGGCGTCCGTGCGGGCGCAGGCCTCCAGGTCCCGGTCGACGGCGATGACGGCGGCGCCCGCCCGGGCGGCCTCGGTCGCGAACGCTCCGCTGCCGCAGCCGATGTCCCAGACCAGGTCGCCCACGCGCGGGCCCAGCCGGGCCAGTTGGGCGGCACGCAGCAGCGGCGCCTCCCCCTCGCCGAGCCCGCCGCCGTACGCCTCGCCGGGCAGCGCCCAGCCACGCGGACCGGCGCCGGGGTCACGGCCCGCGATCCAGCCGCCCTCCCCGGAGACGACCGGACCGGTGGGGCCGCCGATGACGATGACGACGTTGGGGTCGCGCCAGATGTGGTCGGCGGCCTTGTCGGAGGTGACGACGCTGACCTGTTCGCGGTCGGTGCCGAGCTCCTCGCACACCACGAAGGTGCGGTGGACGCCCTCCATCAGCAGGCCGAGCTCGGCGGGACCGGCGCCCGGGGAGGTGAGGACGGCGACCTTGGTGTGGGCGCGGCACACGTTCACCGCGCGACGCAGGGTGCGCCGGTGTGCGACGACCACCTGGGCGTCGTCCCAGGGCATGCCGGCCCGGGCGAAGGCGGCGGCCACGGCGGAGACGGCGGGGACGACCTCGACCTCCAGGCCGAACTCGGGAGCGCGCAGGGCCCGTACGACGCCGAAGAAGCCGGGGTCGCCGTCGGCGACCACGACCGCGGTGCCGCGGTGGCCGGCGATGCGGGAGGCGGCGAGGGCGACGCTGCCGAGCCGGATGCGCTCCGCGGCGGGGGGCACCTCGGGGAGCGTCAGGTGGTGGGCGGCGCCGGCCACCAGGGTGGCGGCGCCCAGAGCGGAGCGGGCCGCGGCGGACAGCGGCGAACCGTCCCAGCCGATCACGGTGACGCGGTCGGCCATCGTCGTCAGTCTCCCCCGGGTTCACGCAGGCAGCGGGCTCCGTGAGGGTACCTGGTCGGAGTGTCCGGGGACGGCGGCGGTCCGGGGTCAGTTCCAGTCGGTGTACGAGGTGAAACCGCCGCTCTCCGCGAAGTGCTCCCCGCCGGCGTCCAGGTCCTCCGGGAGGAGGCTCCACACGATGTAGTCGGTGCGCACCTCGCTCCACCCGCCGCCCTCGGCGCGGACGCGCGCTATGCAGGCGCCGCGCAGCACGCCCTCGCTGATGCATCCGATCTTCTGGGCGACCTGCTGGGAGGCGGTGTTGTCGGCGGCCGTGCGCAGTTCGATGCGTTCGAACTTCTGATCGGTCAACAGCCACCGGGCGGTGGCCAGCGCCGCCTCGGAGGCGTAGCCCTCGCCGCGCGCCCAGGGGGCGATGATGTACGACAGCTCGGTGGAGCGGACGTGCCAGTTGGTCTTGGCGAGCTGGACGACGCCGACCAGGCGCTGGGTCAGGAACTCGGTGACGGCGAGGTCGAGGCCGCGGCCCGCGGCGCGTTCGGCGGGGGCGTACTCGGTGATCCAGCGGCGGGCGGCCGCCTCGTCGTAGGGCTGCGGCACGGAGGTCCAGGCCGCGACCTGCTCGTCGTTCATCATGTCTGCCAGGGCGGGCACGTCGTCCTCGTCGAGGGGACGCAAGCCCAACCGCTCCGTGCTGATGGAGATGGTGGGGAAGGTGCTCGTCATGCGCCGCTCCGTAACCTTCGGGACCTCGTGAACCTGCCGACCCGTCAGGGCCCGCTGAACTGCCCAGCATGCAGCATGCGGCACGGAACCACACCACGGGGTCCACGCCGGGTGAGGGCGCGGACCCCGGGTGCGGGCGTCATGGGTGAAGGTCAGAAGGCCGCGACGACGGCGCCGTCGTACTGGTCCGCGATGAACTTCTTGACCTCGGGCGAGGTGAGCAGCTTGGCGAGCTTCGTCACGCGCGGGTCGTCCTCGTGGCCCTTCTTCACGGCGAGGAAGTTGGCGTACGGGTTGCCCTTGGCGGACTCCGCGACCAGGGCGTCCCTGGCCGGGCTGAGCTTGGCCTCCAGCGCGTAGTTGCCGTTGATGACGGCCGCGTCGACGTCGCCGAGGGAGCGGGGCAGCTGGGCCGCCTCGAGCTCCTTGAACTTCAGGTTCCGGGGGTTGGACGCGACGTCCTTGGGGGTCGCGCCGTCACCGGCGGCGGGCTTGAGCCGGAGCAGGCCGTTGGCCTCCAGCAGCTTCAGCGCGCGGGCCTCGTTGGTGGTGTCGTTCGGCAGGGCGATCGTGGCGCCCCGCTTGAGGTCCGCGAGCTTCTTGACGCTCTTGGCATACAGGCCGAGCGGCTCCAGGTGCACCGTGGCGTTCGGCACGGCGACGATGTCGGTGCCGTTCTTCTTGTTGAAGTCGTCCAGGTACGGCTGGTGCTGGAAGTAGTTGGCGTCGACCTCGCCCTGCTGGACGGCCGTGTTGGGCGTCACGTAGTCCGTGAACTCCTTCACCTCAAGCTTGAGGCCGGCCTTCGCGGCGAGGTGGTCCTTGACGTAGGTGAGGATCTCGCCCTGCGGGGTGGGGGTGGCGGCGACGGTGAGCGTGGCGTTCGGGTCGGCGCTGCCGGAGTCCTTGTCCGAGCCGCAGGCGCTGAGTCCGAGGGTGAGGGCTCCGGCGGCGAGGACGGCGGTGGTGATCTTGGCGGTGTTACGCACGAAAAGTGCCTTTCCTGAAGGGTGATGCGCCCCGCTTCGGGTGGTGCGGGGAGTCTCGGGAGCGGTCCAGGCGGGGTCAGGCGACCTTGCCGACGTCGGGGGCCGCCGGGTCCTTCGCCCTGAGCAGGCGCAGCTTCGGCCCGGGACCGGAGCGGCCGCCTCGGCGGTGCAGGGAGCGGGCCGCGTAGTCGCCGGCGAACTGGATGAGCGCGATGACGACGGCGAGGATCGCCACCGTGATCCACATCAGCTCGGTCTCGAAGCGCTGGTAGCCGTAGCGGATGGCGATGTCGCCGAGGCCGCCGGCGCCGACCGTGCCGGCCATGGCGGAGTAGCCGATGAGCGCGACGACCGTGGTGGTCGTGCCGGCGATGAGGGAGGGCAGGGACTCCGGGACGAGGACCTTGCGCACGATGGTCCAGGTGTTGCCGCCCATGGCCTGCACGGCCTCCACGAGCCCGCCGTCCACTTCTCGGACGGCCGTCTCGACCAGGCGCGCGAAGAACGGGATGGCGCCGATCGCGAGCGGCACGATCGCGGCCTCGCGGCCGATGGTCGTCCCGGTGACGGTGCGCGTGAAGTTCATCAGCGCGACCATCAGGATGATGAAGGGCATCGAGCGGGCGATGTTCACGACCTGCCCGATCACCTTGTTGGCGACGGTGTTCTGCAGCAGGCCGCCCCGGTCGGTCAGGACCAGCAGGACGCCGAGCGGCAGACCGCCGACGACGGCCACGAGGGTGGACCAGCCGACCATGTAGAGCGTGTCCCAACAGGCCTGGGACAGCAGGGGCTGCATCTCGGACCAATCGGTTCCGCTCACTTGGCGCCCTCCTTCGGCAGCGCGGGCTGCGGGGCCGCGCGGTCCACGACGTCGATCTGCAGGCCCTGTTCGCGCAGGAAGCCGATGGGCACGACGTTGTCCTCGTAGCGGCCGGGCAGTTCGATGCGCATGCGGCCGATCTGGAGGCCGCCGACGGTGTCGATGGCGGCGCCGAGGATCGAGATGTCGATGTTGTAGGTGCGCGACAGCTGGGAGACGACGGGCTGGGTGGCGGCCTCGCCGTGGAAGGTGACGTCGACGACGGTGCGGTCGTCGCCCGTGGCCTCGCCGCCGACCGGGAAGAGCGCGGCGGCCAGTTCGGAGCCGGGGGTGGCGAGCAGCTCGCTGACCGTGCCGGACTCGACGACGCGGCCGCCGGCCATGAGCGCGGCGGAGTCGCAGACCGACTTCACCACGTCCATCTCGTGGGTGATCAGCAGGACCGTCAGCCCCAGTTGCCGGTTGAGGTCGCGCAGGAGCTGGAGGATGGAGCGGGTGGTCTCCGGGTCGAGTGCGCTGGTGGCCTCGTCGGAGAGGAGCACCTTCGGGTCGCCGGCCAGGGCGCGGGCGATGCCGACGCGCTGCTTCTGACCGCCGGAGAGCTGGGCGGGGTAGGACTTGGCCTTGTCGGCGAGGCCGACCAGGTCGAGCAGCGCCAACGCCTTGCGGGAACGTTCCTTCCCTGAGCTGCCGAGGATCTCCAGGGGCAGCTCCACGTTGTCCTGCACGGTCCGCGTGGACAGCAGGTTGAAGTGCTGGAAGACCATGCCGATCCGGCTGCGCGCCTGTCGCAGCTCCCGGCCGGCGCGCGGTCCGCGTCCGGCGAGCGCGGTGAGGTCCTGCCCGTCGACGGTGACCGTGCCGGCGGTGGGGCGCTCCAGGAGGTTGATGCAGCGGATGAGCGAGGACTTGCCGGCGCCGGACTGGCCGATGACGCCGTACACCTCGCCTTCGCGCACGTGCAGGTCGACGCCGTCGAGGGCGGTGACCGCACGGCCGCGCGAGCGGTAGACCTTGCTCAGGCCCGTGGTGGTGATCACGTGGGGATATCCGTCACTGTCGAGTGCGCGGGCGTGGGTGGGCCCGGGCGCACGGGTGCAGGCTGTCAGGACGCGACACGGTTCTCGCCGTGGCGGGAGACCGGGGAGGAACCTGTGCGCGGGGCGCGGCTCAGATCGCGTACGGCGGGGATGCGGCGTACGGACCTGCCACGGCGGCTCGCTTCGGGGCGCGAGCTCGGGGGTGGTGCGGGGGCCCTCTAGAAGGCGCGCATTCGACACATACAACGAGCACCGGGCGTCATGGTCGCCTCGGTCGCATGGGTGCGGCTGCTCGTCGTGGTCATGAGCATCAGTAAAGCAGACGTACGGTCCTGACCAAGACCTCGCTGTCCGGATGCTGGACAGCCGTGGACAGTGCTGCGGCGCGTGTCAGCCGCGGGCGGAGATCCGCCCTCCCTCGTCGTCGACCTGCGCCGACGGGGGCGGGCAGGCCCTTCACCACCAGGCCGGCGTCCACTTCGCGGACCTGGCGGGTGGTGGCCGACGCCACGGCCGCCAGGCCGGGCGAGGGGGCACCCGGGCGTCGTGGGCGTCGAAGAGCCGGACCTGCGCGCGGATCGTCCGGGTCGTCACGGCTCCGGCCGCGCGCCGGGCCGCGGGGCCGACGGCGAGGGGCTGATTACGGCGTAATAAGGTCGCTGCATGCTTGATGCCCTGACGCTGGCGACCGGCGTCGCCGCGTTGCTCCTCGCCGCCTGGTGCGGCTGGGCCGCCTACCGTGACCAGCCGACGAAGGACTGGCACTTCATCGGGATGGCCGTGGTCTCGCTGCTGGCCGTGGTCCAGCTGGTGGTCGGGATCGTGCAGCTGGCGAGGGGCGAGAAGCCGGAGCAGGGCACGACGATCTTCGTGGCCTATCTGCTGGGCGCGTTCGCGTGCGTGCCGACGGCGGGCTTCATGTCGCTGGCCGAGCGCACCCGCTGGGGCTCGGTGACGGTCGCCGCGGCCGGTGTGGTCCTCGCCGTGCTGGAAGTGCGGCTCTTCGACATCTGGGGAGGCTGAGATGACGGCGACGCAGGAGAAGCCGGCCCGGCTGATCGGCGGCCCCGGGCTGCTGCTGGTGTGGTTCTACGGCGTGATGGTGGTCGGGGCGGTGTCCCGGTCGGCGTACCAGATCGCGACCGGGTTCGACCGGGCGCCGCTGTCGTACTCACTGTCGGCGGTCGCGGGCGTGGTGTACGGATTCATCACGTACTCGCTGGTCCGGGGCGGGGAGACGGCCCGCAGGGCGGCGCAGGTCTGCTGCGCCGCCGAACTCGCGGGCGTGCTGATCGTGGGCACCTGGACGCTGATCGAACCGTCGGCCTTCCCCGACTCGACCGTGTGGTCGCAGTACGGGATGGGCTACGTGTTCATCCCGGTCCTGCTGCCGCTGTCGGCCCTGTACTGGCTGCGGCGGTCCCGGACCGCCGCTACGCGGTAGCCGCGTACTCCCCCGCCTGCTTCTCCAGGACGATCATCGGCACGCCGTCCGCGCCCTGGGAGGTGCCGACGGTCTGGTAGCCGACGCGGCGGTAGAGGCGGAGGTTGCCCTCGCTGCGGTGGCCGGTGAAGAGGCGGAACTTCTTGGCCCCGCGCTCCTCGGCGAGGGCCGACTCGGCGGCGCGCAGCAGCCGGGCGCCGATGCCGTGGCCCTGCAGACGCGGGTGGACGCAGAGCTTGCCGATGGCCGCGGCGCCGTCCTCGGTGAGATTGCCGCGTACGCAGCCGACCACCTCGTCGCCCAGCCGGGCCACGAAGACGCAGTCGGTGGCGAGTTCCTCGCGCACCGATGCGAGGGTCTGGACGAGGGGGGCGATGCGGTAGTTGCCGTACAGAGCGGCTTCGCTCTGGAAGCACAGGTACTGCAGCCTGAAGATCTGCTCGGTGTCCTGCTCGCTCGCCACCGAGATGGTCACGCTCATGCCCATGTGCGCACGCCTCCCGCTCACCTGATCGCCTGTGGTCCCTCACTCCTATCCCCGCACTTCGCGGGCCGCAACCTCCGGCGGAAGCAAACGCCGCAGACATCCCAGACATCGGGAACGTTCCGGTCCGAGACTGCCCTGTGAGATACCCAACTTCCCCGCGATCTCCCGGTAGGTGAGGTCCTCCGGCGACAGCAGGGCCTGCAGCAGACGGGAGCAGCGGCCGGGCAGCCGGTGCACGGCCTCACGCAGGGCGCGGTGGCGGGCGGCGGTGAGGGCGAGCTGCTCGGGACCGCGTTCGGCGTCGTCGGCCGGGTCGGCCGCGTAGGGCTGCTCACGGCGGACCGTGCGGCGGGTGCGGCGGACCTCGGCGCGCACGGCACGGCGCAGCCAGCCCTGCGGGTCGCGCGGCGGGCCGTCGGTGGCGAGGTGCTCCAGGAGACGGAGCCAGACCGCCTGTTCCAGGTCTCCGGGTTCGGCGCCGGCGGCGTGGGCCTCGGCGGAGGCCTCCGCGCTGAGCAGCGGGCGCAGGGCGGTGAGCAAGTCGTGCGTCATATGCCCCACGATGCGAGCGCCCGGGCGGTCGGTTGCCCGGGCGGCCCACTGTCACTCCAACGAGGACTCAGCCGTTGACGAAGTCGGCGCGGGCGAGCACTGCGGTGTCCGGGTTGTCCGTGAAGACCCCGTCGATGCCGGTCGCGAAGTAGGTGCGGAACGCGCCGAAGGAGTCGCCGTAGGCGTCCGCACCCGTGCCCTTGCGGAAGTTCGCGGGCAGGAAGGGGTTCTCGTTGCGCATGGTGTACGGGTGCAGGACCAGGCCGACCGCGTGGGCGTCCTTCACCAGGGTGGTCGGCCGGGTGAGGTTGCCGGCCGCGTCCTTCGGGATGACCAGGTCGAGGGTGGGCCCGATGCCCTGGGCGTAGCCCGCGATCTCGCGCAGGCCGGCCCGGGTGATCAGGTCGGCGACCGTGCGCGGGTCGCCGGTCTCGACGAAGTCCCAGGGACGGGAGTCCGCGGCGGACAGGAGCACGACGAGGGGGTTGTCCACCAGCTTGTTGAGCCGCTGGATGCTGGTGGGCTCGAAGGACTGCAGGATGACCGGCGAGTTCTTCCTGTCCTTGCCGTGCTTGTGCAGCAGCTTGGCGACCCGCTCCTCCAGGCCCAGGCCGAGCTTGCGGAAGTAGGTGGGGTGCTTGGTCTCGGGGTAGATCCACACCTGCTTGCCGCGCTTGCGGGTCTGCTCGTCCTGCCACTTCAGGACTTCCTCGAAGGTGGGGATCTCCCAGCGCCCGTTGTAGAGCGTGTTGTGCGGGCGGTTGGCCGGGATGCGCTCGATCGCGCGCAGGGTCTTCAGCTCGGCGAGCGTGAAGTCCTCGGTGAACCAGCCGGTGACGGAGACGCCGTCGAGCACCTTCGTCGTCCTGCGGGCGGCGAACTCGGGGTGGTCGGCGACGTTCGTCGTGCCGCCGATCTCCGGCTCGTGACGGCAGACCAGATGGCCGTCCCTGGTGGGGACCAGGTCGCCGGCCTCGACGACGTCGGCGCCCAGGTCGAGGGCCAGCTGGTAGGAGCCGAAGGTGTGCTCGGGGCGGTAGCCGCTGGCGCCGCGGTGACCTATGACCGTCGGCACGGGCAGGCTCTTCAGGCCGCCGCCGTGTCCGCCGCCCTGGCCGGCGCCGGTCCGCGCCTCGGCGGCTCTCGCGGTGCCCGACAGGCCGAGGACGCCTCCGGCGGCGCCGAGCACGGCCGCGCCGAGGAGCGCCCGCCGTCCCGTTCCGCCCACGCCCGCCTGCTGGTTCGACTCCTGCGTGTCCTGCGTGCCCATGGGGGCCTCCTGCCGTCGGCTCGTCCGTGCGGGCCGATCGTAGGGGCGTGGACATGACCGTCGGGAGACCTCGGCCCCAACGCGCGGGTGACGGTGCATGGCGTGTGCCGTACATCGGGTGCGGGGTGTCCCCTACGCCAGATGCGGAACACGGCGTACCGTGATGTGACGGATCGTCGGATCCGTCCGCCCGGACGGATTCGCCGCGGCCGTCCCGGGGACCCGGTTCGGTGCCGGCCACGGGCGGTCCCGGCCTCGGCGGTCGGTCCCGGCCTCGGCGGTCGGTCACAGCTTCGGAGTCGGTCACGGCCGCACAGGGCGCCGAGCGCTCCCAGGGCGGCGCGGGCAAGGGCGGGGGCGAGGGCGGCCAAGACTCCCCCGGTCTCACGACGGCCTCCCCCTCGTTCCGACCGGATGACGGACGCATGACGGACGGACGACGGGCGGGCGACCGACTCGGCCGTACAGGTACACGTACGTCAACAGTGCGTAAGACCCGGTGACCCGATGTGCGTCAGACCTGCGGCCGCGAGTATCGTCCTAGTCTTCACCTGCACATACTCATACCGTTTTCCCTTGACATCGGAGGGCTCGTTGTCCCGCTTCGCGCTCATCAAGGCAATGCTCGGACCGGTCATGCGCTTGATGTTCCGCCCACAGGTCGAGGGCGCGGAGCACATCCCGGGCGACGGCCCCGTCATCCTGGCGGGCAATCACCTCACCTTCATCGACTCGATGATCCTGCCGCTCGTGTGCGACCGGCAGGTGTACTTCATCGGCAAGGACGAGTACGTCACCGGCAAGAGCCTGAAGGGCCGTCTCATGGCCTGGTTCTTCACCGGGGTCGGCATGATCCCGGTCGACCGCGACGGCGGCCGCGGAGGCGTGGCCGCGCTGATGACCGGTCGCCGGGTGCTGGAGGAGGGCAAGGTCTTCGGCATCTACCCCGAGGGGACGCGCTCCCCCGACGGCCGCCTCTACCGGGGGCGCACCGGTATCGCCCGGCTGACGCTGATGACCGGCGCGCCGGTCGTCCCCTTCGCGATGATCGGCACGGACAAGCTGCAGCCGGGCGGCGCGGGGATGCCCCGGCCGGGGCGGGTCACCGTGCGGTTCGGCGAGGCGATGGAGTTCTCCCGCTACGAGGGCATGGACCGGGACCGCTATGTGCTGCGGGCCGTGACGGACTCGGTGATGACCGAGGTCATGCGGTTGTCCGGGCAGGAGTACGTGGACATGTACGCCACGAAGGCGAAAGCCGCGTAGGCCTCCAGCGGTCGGGCGGGCGTTCTTGTCGCCGTCGGTCGTCAGTCACCCGCGGACTGCGGCTGCGGCCGGGTCCGGCGGGGACACCCGGCTGCGGCGCGGCCGGGTCCGGCGGGGGCTCGGTCCGGCGGGGGCCGGGGCTGCGCCCGTGCGTCGGGTGCGGGTGCGTCGTGGCTGGTCGCGCACTTCCCCGCGCCCCTTAGGGGCGCGGCTGTCCTACCGCTCGTTCACCTCGCGGCCCCCGGCTCCGAGGGGCCGGGTGTCTCTCCGGTCGTTCGCTCAGCGGCCCGCGTCCCCGTGGGGCGTGGCTCTCATTGATCGGCCGCTTCGCTCCCGGGGTGGGTTTCCAGGCGTTCGTTGCGCAGCATGAGCCAGGCTGCTGCGGCTGTCGCCAGCAGAACCGCCGCGCCCACCGCGGACGCCATGCTCAGGCCGTCCACGAACGCCCCCCGAGCCGACGTGAGCATCTCCGCGGCCGGGGCCGCCGGCATGTGGCCCGCCGCCTCGACCGCTCCTCCGAGCGACTCGTGCGCCCCTTGCGGGGTGCCCGCCGGGGCCGAGAAGCCTCGGTAGACGCCGGTCACGATCGAGCCGAGCACGGCGATGCCCAGGGCAGCGCCGAGTTCGTACGCCGTCTCGGACACCGCGGACGCCGCTCCGGCCTGGTCCTTCGGCACGGAGCCCAGGATGACGTCGGCGGTCACCGTGAAGGAGAAGCCGGCGCCTACGCCGACCACCAGCAGCACGGCCCCCAGCACCGGGTAGCCGGTGGACGGTCCGATCGTCGTCAGGGCCGCCAGGGCGAGGCCGATCGCCGCGAGGCCTCCGCAGACAACGGCCCGCACCGAGAAGCGGCGAGCGACCCGGCCGGCTGCCAGGCCGGCCGCCACCGCGCCGATCGCGGCGGGCAGTTCGGCCAGTCCTGCCTCGAACGGGGCCCGGCCCTGGACGAGTTGCAGGTACTGGGAGAGGAAGAACACCAGGCCGGACAGGCCCAGGATGGTCAGCAGGTCGGCCAGGACCGCACCGCTGAAGCCGCGGTTGCGGAACAGTCGCATGTCCAGCAGCGGGATCGGGAGGGTCAGCTGGCGCCGGACGAAGCCGAACAGTGCCGCCGCGCCCAGCAGGCCCGTGCCGAGCGAGACCCAGGTGACGCCGTGGGTGGCGGCCTCCTTGACGGCGTACACGACGCCGATCATGCCGACCAGCGACAGGATCACGCTCAGCAGGTCCCACGGGCCCGGGTTCGGGGTGCGGGACTCGGGGAGCGTCCTGACGCCGACGAGGACCAGGACGACCATCACCGGCACGTTGATGAGGAAGACCGAGCCCCACCAGAAGTGTTCGAGCAGGAAGCCGCCCACGATGGGACCGATCGCGGTGCCGGCGGAGGCGGTCGCGCCCCAGATGCCGATCGCCAGGCTGCGTTCGCGCGGGTCGTGGAAGAGGTTGCGGATCAACGCGAGGGTGGCGGGCATCAGGGTCGCACCGGCCACGCCGAGCAGCGCCCGGGCGGCGATCATCGTCTCCGGGCTCGTCGCGTAGGCGTTGAGGACCGATATCAGCCCGAACGCGGTGGCACCGGCGAGCAGGATCCGCTTGCGGCCGATGCGGTCGCCGAGGCTGCCCATCGAGACGAGCAGGCCGGCGATGACGAACGAGTAGACGTCCCCGATCCACAGCAGCTGGGTGCCGGACGGCGCGAGGTCCTCGCTGATGTAGGGGGTCGCGAGACCGAGGACGGTCGCGTCGACGGCCACCAGCAGCACGGCGAGCACGAGGACGGAGAGCGCGAGCCAGCGGTCCGGGCGCCGCACCGCCTCGGTCGTGGCCGTCCGCTGCAGGGTGCTGGTCATGGTTCCTCTCTTCGTCATGCCGAGTCTTGTGCTGCGGGGTCTTGGGCTGCGGAGTCCCGGGCTGCGGGATCGCGTGGGGCGGGATCGTGCGGGGGTGCGGGATGCCTCAGTGCGCCGCCGAGCAGCAGGTCGACGACCATGCGCGGAAAGTCCTTCGGCGCGCCCTTGCCGCTCTGCACCATCCAGACTCCTGAGGCCAGCAGGCCGAACAGGGCCTCGGTGAGCCAGGCCGGCGTGAGGTCGATGCGGAACTCCCCGCTGAGCTGACCCCGCCGGAAGAGGGCGGAGATCCGGTCGTCGATCCGGGTCCAGCCCTCGTGCTGCTCCTCGCCCTCGAACAGCTGGTTCTCGGTGTAGAGGAAGGCGAGCAGACCGGCGGCGGACTCGGTCGCGGCGATCAGTCGGCGTACGGCGTCGCTCGCCGGACCGTCGTCGAGGCGGGCGGCCTCCAGGGCGGACTCGCACTCGGCGATCCCGAGGGCCTCCAGCGCGCGGACGAGCGCGTCACGTCCGGCGAAGTGCCGGTGCAGCGTGGCGCGGCTGATGCCGGCCCCCTTGGCCACCTCGTCCATCGTCGCGGTGGATTTACGGGTCAGCAGGGCGGCTGCGCTGCGCAGCACGTGGTCACGGTCGACGGCCATGAGACAACCATACCCCATATGAGACATCTTCGTCTCACAATGGGCGTGCGTGCGTCATGGCGCCTCACGGCCGAGGCGAGTGCACCACCGTCCGGCCGCGGCTGCTGAGCCGTCAGTGCCAGGGCAGGCGGCCGCGCTGCTCCCAGTACGCGCGCGGCTCCTCGGCGAGGGCGGTGAGCCGGTCCAGCTGGCCGTCGTCCAGATCCACTACGGCCGCGTGCAGGTTGGAGGCGAGCTGGGCGGCGGTCGCGGCGCCGGAGAGGACGACCCCGGCCCAGGGCCGGCGCAGGACCAGGGCGAGGGCGATGGCGTCGCACCCGAGGGAGGACTCGGCGGCGACCGCCCTCAGGGCCTCCGGCGCCTGGGGCCCGGCGAGACGGCCGTTGGCCAGGCCCTCCTTCACGATCACCGTGAGGCCGGCGTCGTGGGCCTCGGCGAGAGCCGGGCCGGCCGAGGTCTCCAGCGCGTTGTACGTCGACTGGACGGTGCGGAAGAGGGGCTCGCCGTCGACCGTCACGGTCAGGGCGGCGCGGATGGCGGCGGCCTGGGAGGGTCCGCTGGTCGAGAAGCCGACGGTGACTCCGCGGGCGGCGGCCTCGGCCAGCTTCGCGTGGAGTTCCTTGTCGGTCAGGGCCGGGCTGTCCGGGGTCACCGAGTGGATCTGGTACAGGTCGAGCCGGTCGCCGAGCAGCTCGGCCGTCTCGGCGCGCTGACGTTCGTACGTCGCGAGGCCGTGGTCCTTGACCTCGTGCTTCTCCGCGTCCGTGGTCCAGTCGGCGGTGTAGGTGTAGCCCCACTTGCTGCCGACGACGACGTCGTCGACGTCGGGCCTGGCCTTCAGCCAGTCGGCCAGGAACTCCTCGGAACGGCCGTAGGAGCGGGCCGCGTCGAAGTAGCGAACGCCCTGGGCGTAGGCCGCGTCGAGGAGTTCGTGGGTACGGGCGCGCAACGCCTCGACGCTGCGGTCCGCTCCGAGGTCCTCGTCACGGCCGAGGGTGATGTAGCCGGGGCGGCCGACGGCGGCGAGGCCGAAGCCGATGTGGCAGGTGGGGGTCGTTGCGGCGGCCAGGCGGGCGAAGGGCATCGCGGGCTCCGTAGGGTCGGCTCCGGTTCGGCTCCCGACCAACGTAACCCGCGACGACCTTGACCTCGGCTTCCGGCAGACGGCGCAGGGTCCGACGGCCGACGTCCGGCTCCCGGCTCCCGGCTCCCGGCTCCCGGCTCCCAGCAGACCGCGCCCGGCCGGTGTCCGTTCAGACGGAGCCCGGCCGGGCGTGCGGCCCGGCGTGCGGCCGGCGGAGTTCCGCCTACCGCTTCATTTTGGCCGTCGCCCACTCGTGCTGGGCCGCCACGTTCCGCTTCACCTCGGCGAGCTGGACGGCGACCGCGCTGGGCGCGGTGCCCCCGCGGCCGTCACGGGAGGCGAGGGCGCCGGGCACGTTGAGGACCGAGCGCACCTCGGGGGTGAGGCGGGCGGAGATCTTCCCGAACTGCTCGTCCGTCAGCTCGTCCAGCTCCTTGCCGTCGGCCTCGGCGACCTTGACGCACTCACCGGCGACCTCGTGCGCGACACGGAACGGCTCGCCCTGCTTGACCAGCCACTCGGCGATGTCGGTGGCCAGGGAGAAGCCGGCCGGAGCCAGTTCCTCCATGCGCTCGCGGTGCACGGTGAGAGTGGCGATCATGCCGGTGAACGCGGGGAGCAGGACCTCCAGCTGGTCGCAGGAGTCGAAGACCGGCTCCTTGTCCTCCTGCAGATCGCGGTTGTACGCCAGGGGCAGGGCCTTGAGGGTGGCCATCAGACCGGTGAGGTTGCCGATGAGGCGGCCGCTCTTGCCCCGGGCCAGCTCCGCGATGTCCGGGTTCTTCTTCTGCGGCATGATCGACGAGCCCGTCGAGAAGGCGTCGTGCAGGGTGACGAAGGAGAATTCCTTCGTGTTCCAGATGATGATCTCCTCGGCGACCCGGGAGAGGTTCACCCCGATCATCGCGGTGATGAAGGCGAACTCGGCGACGAAGTCGCGGGACGCCGTGCCGTCGATGGAGTTGCCGACGCTGCCGTGCTCGAAGCCGAGGTCCTCGGCGACCGCCTCCGGGTCGAGGCCGAGGGAGGAACCGGCCAGCGCGCCGGAGCCGTACGGGGAGACGGCCGTGCGCTCGTCCCACTGACGCAGCCGCTCCGCGTCCCGGGACAGCGACTGCACATGGGCGAGGACATGGTGGGCGAAGAGGACCGGCTGGGCGTGCTGGAGGTGGGTGCGGCCGGGCATGGCCACGTCCGGGTGGGCCTCCGCCAGGCCGATGAAGGCGTCCTGGAGCTCGGCGATCAGACCGCCGATGATCCGGGCGTGGTCGCGCAGGTACATCCGGAAGAGGGTGGCGACCTGGTCGTTGCGGGAACGGCCCGCACGCAGCTTGCCGCCCAGGTCGGGTCCGAGGCGCTCCAGAAGGCCGCGCTCCAGGGCGGTGTGGACGTCCTCGTCGGCGATCGTGCCCACGAAGGAGCCGTCGGCGACGTCCGCCTCGAGCCGGTCGAGCCCGCCGAGCATCCGGGTCAGCTCGTCCTCGGTGAGCAGGCCCGCCTTGTGCAGCACCCGCGCGTGGGCGCGGGATCCGGCGATGTCGTAGGGCGCGAGCCGCCAGTCGAAGTGGACGGACGCGGACAGCTTGGCCAGGGCCTCGGCGGGACCGTCGGCGAAACGGCCGCCCCAGAGCCTTACGTCACCGCTGTTGCTGCTCACTTGCGCTGCTCCTCACCGCTGCACCTCAACGTTGTGCATGAGTATGCAGAGCTCCGCATGATTCGTCAATCCGACCTCACCCGGAGGCGCGGCCCCGGACGCGACGCCGAACCGGACGGCCGGAACAAGGCGGCCGGAACGCGGCGGCTGGAAACCGGTCGTCCGCCGGGCCCCGAAGACTTTTCGAAGACGCCTTGAACAATGGCAACCGCTTACCCGTACTCACCCCTGAACGCTGGCGCCGCGTTGATCACAACCACCCCGACCCAAGTGAGGCACCCGCATGTCCAGGGCTCTTCCCAAGTACAACAAGCGTCGTGTGGCGATCATCGGCGGCGCCGTCGCCGTGGCTCTGACCGGTGCGGTCGTGGTGAACACCGCCCTGGCCGGGGAGTCCAAGAGCGGAGCGACCACCAACGCCCAGACGCTCGCCGCCGGCCCCGGCACCATCGTGTGCCCCGACGTCACGTCGAAGCTGCCGGCGATCCCGGCCTCCGCCAAGGCCGAGGTCGACCGCAACCTGGCCCTGCTGCAGACGCAGATCCAGGAAGCCAACACGCGCTTGCAGAACACCGTGGGCCAGGGCGGTCCCAACTTCGTGCAGAACGCGATCCTCGGCCCGCTGAAGGACAAGCGCATCTCGACCGTCAACCGCATCGCCACGGCCATCGGCCGTACGGCGGCGAAGCCGACGGGCCTGGACGCGCTGGCGCCCTGCGCCCTCAACGGCGGCGGCGCGGCCGCCCCGGCGGCGGGCAACAACGGCAACGCCGGAAACAACGCCAACAACGGCAATGCCGGAAACAACAACGCCGGGAACAACGGCAACAACAACGCCGGGAACGCGGGCAACGCCGGCGCGGTCGGCACGATCACGTGCCCGGACGTGGCCTCGCAGCTTCCCGCGGTCCCCGCCTCCGCCAAGGCCGAGGTCGACCGCAACCTCGCCCTGCTGCAGACGCAGATCAACGAGGCCAACACCCGCCTGAAGAACACGGTGGGCCAGGGCGGTCCCAACTTCGTGCAGAACGCGATCCTCGGCCCGCTGCAGGGCAAGCGCGAGTCCACCATCGACCGCATCGCCATCTCGATCGGCCGCAAGGGGACCAAGCCGCAGGGACTGAACGTCCTCGCCGCCTGCACGCTGAACAAGTGACGTGACAGGCGCGGTGGCCGCCCCGAGGAGACGCCGGCCGGGGCGGCCACCTGCGGTCCGCGCACGCGGGCACTCCCGGCCGAACTCGGCCGGGCACGGGTTCCGACAGGCGGATTCCGTAATCTCCTTAGACAGGCGAAAGGCTTTCCCGGATAATCGTTAGACATGGGAAAGACCTATGAGCGCATAGACGGCAGACTCCGGACGTTCATCGAGGAGCAGCCCCTCTTCTTCACCGCGACCGCGCCGCTGGCGGGCGACGGCACGGTCAACCTCTCCCCCAAGGGACTCAAGGGTTCGTTCGCGGTGCTCGACGAGCACACCGTGGCCTACCTCGACTTCGCCGGGTCCAACGCGGAGACCGTCGCGCACCTGCGCGAGAACGGCCGGATCACGCTGATGTGGTGCGCCTTCCAGGGGCCGCCGAACATCGTGCGCGTCCACGGCCGGGGCGAGCCGGTCTTCCGGGACGACCCCCGCTTCCAGGATCTCCTCGCCCGCTTCCCCGACATCGATCCGGCCCTGCACGGGCTGCGCGCGATCATCGTCGTGCACGCCGAAGCCGTCCGGGACAGCTGCGGGTACGCGGTGCCCTTCATGACGTACGACGAGGACCGCGACCTGCACGGCAAGCGGTTCGCACGGGAGGACGCCGACTCGCTCAGCGCGTACTTCGCGAAGAAGGAGCACATCGCCACGAGCATGGACGGACTGCCGGGACTGCCCTTGCCCCTGCGCCCGATCCGAGGCGCATAGGCCGACTGCACATCGACCGCGAGGTCGACGTGGAGCCGCTCACCCGGGCCGACTTCGCACCGGGCGGCAGGGCCGAGCTCTCCGCAGGACTCGTGGACGCGGTCGCCACGCACGCCCCGCTGCGGTTCCACGCGCCGCACGGTCGGCCCACTCCGGCCTGCCGTCGCCGCCGCCCCCCTCTAGCGTCTGGACCATGCGTCCTCGTGTCGTCGCCGTCACCGTCGTCTGTGCGTCCCTCCTGCTGCTCGGTGCGGCTCCGGGCGCCGGCGACCACCCGCCGCTGCCCGCGCGGATGGCGGGCACCGGCGGCGGCACGCAGCTGATCACCGCCGTGGCCCCGGAGGCCGGCGCGACGGCCGGCACGCTCACCTGGTGGGACCTGCGAGACGGGCGATGGACGCCGGCCGGCTCCACGCCCGCCCGGTTCGGCGCGAACGGCCTCGTCGAGGGAGCCTCACGGCGGCAGGGCACGAACACCACGCCCACCGGCCTGTACGGTCTGCCGTTCGCCTTCGGCGTCCGGGCGGCGCCGCGCGGGACGTCGTACCCGTACCGCCCTGTACGCCAGGACTCGTGGTGGTGTCAGGACAATGCCTCCCGTGCCTACAACCGGTGGACCGAGCCGCGGCCGGCCGACTGCCGCGCCACGGAGTCCGAGCGTCTGGTGGCCTACCGCACGCAGTACGCGCACGCGCTGGTCATCGGTTTCAACTACGACAAGCCCGTGCGCGGCCGGGGAGCGGGAATCTTCCTGCACGTCAACGGGCGTGGCGCGACGGCCGGTTGTGTATCGGCGCCGGTGGAGGCCATACGCCGGATGCTGGCCTGGGTCCGGCCGCAGCAGCGCCCCCACATCGCGATCGGCACAGCTGCCGGGCCGACGGCGATCACCCGGTACTGAGCCCCCGCGCCGCTCTCGACGTCTCGGCGCGCCGCTGAACGCTGCGCGCCCGCGGCCCGTATCTGAGGGCCTAGGGTCCGTACCCACGGAGGAACAGTGACCACGACGATCGCCGGCGGCCGTGCCGCCCGCCGCCAGACGATGCGCCGCATCCGTCCGCGCCGCTCCCCGGCCGTTCCGCTGCTGCTCGCCGTCTGGGCGGGCGCGGCGGGCGTGCTGTGGTTGTGGTGGAGCAACACGCCGAACATCGCCGACGACAACAGCAAGATCCTCAACGCGGGACGGATCACCGGCCTGCTCGCCGGGTACCTGATGGCGCTCGTCGTGCTGCAGATGGCGCGGGTGCCCGCGCTGGAGCGGCGGGTGGGCTCGGACCGGGTCGCCCGCTGGCACGCGATGAGCGGCCGGTACACGCTCTGCCTGGTCTTCGCGCACGTCTTCCTCATCATGTGGGGGTACGCGCTGCAGGCCGGAAAGACGCTGGGGGACATCGTCCAGCAGACGATCGACTCCGTCGAGCAGCTGCCGGACATGGGCAAGGCGGCCATCGGCACCGGCCTGTTCCTGCTGATCGGGGTGGTGTCGATCGCGCCGGTGCGCAGGCGGATGCCGTACGACACCTGGTACCACATCCACCTGATGACGTACGCGGCCGTGTTCCTGACCTTCTGGCACCAGATCACCACCGGCAACGACTTCGCCGTCGAGCCGACCGCGAAGACCGCCTGGTACGCGCTGTACGGGTCGGTCACCGCGCTGGTCGTCTGGTACCGCATCATCACCCCGCTCCGGCTGAACCTGCGCCACCGGATGTACGTCGAGGCCGTCATCGAGGAGACGCCGGGTATCGTGTCCGTGCTGATCGGCGGGCGCAAGCTGCACCGGATGGGCGCGGAGGCCGGGCAGTTCTTCCGCTGGCGGTTCATGGCGCCCGGCATGCGCCTGAGCTCCCACCCGTACTCGCTGTCGGCGGCCCCGCGGCCGGAGCTGCTGCGGATCACGGTCAAGGCGATCGGCGACCACAGCGCCGCGCTGCGCGAGCTGCAGCCCGGCACGAAGGTGTGGGCCGAGGGACCGTACGGCGCGATGACGGCGTCCCGGCGCAGCCGCGGCAAGGTGCTGCTGGTGGCCGGCGGGGTCGGCATCACGCCGATGCGGGCGCTGTTCGAGACGCTGCCGGGCGGGGCCGGTGACATCACCCTGCTCTACCGGGCCAACAGCACTCAGGACCTGGCCCTGTGGGACGAGCTGGCGAAGATCGCCGACGAGCGCGGGGCGCGCCTGATGTACGCCGTCAACAGCCCCGACGGGGAGCGCCCCGACATCTCGGCGGAGTCGCTCCAGCGCAAGATCCCCGACATCGACAGCCACGACGTCTTCATGTGCGGGCCGAACGGCTTCGCCCAGGGTGTGTACGAGGCACTGCGCGGCGCCGGGGTTCCCGCCCGCCGCATCCACCACGAGTCGTTCGAGATGTGAGCGACCCGTACGCACGGGAACCTCGCCACCAACGGAAACCAGGAGCTCAGGAAGCGATGAGGAAGAGCCACCCTCTTCGGCGGGTCGTGCTGGCCACTGCCGCCACCGTGTCAGGGATCGTGCTGCTGCTGTCGCTCAAGCCGGCGTCCGACCCCGGTTCCGCGCAGGCCGCGGGCTCGGGCACGGGCGCGGCGGCGGCGCAGGAAGCGGCGCAGGGCGGAGCCGGCGCGCCGGTCACCGGCACGATGACCGGCGACGCCGTCCAGACGCAGTACGGGGCCGTGCAGGTCCGGATCACCGTGGTCGCGAACAAGATCACCAAGGCGGAGGCCGTCCAGGCTCCCAAGGGCGGCACCAGCGACCAGAAGACCGCGCTGGCCGTGCCCAAGCTCAACGCCGACGTCGTCGCCAAGCAGAGCCCGGACATCGACACGGTGTCGGGCGCCACGTACACCAGCGAGGGCTACAAGAAGTCGCTGCAGTCGGCGATCGACAAGGCGAACGCGAGCGCCGGGTCCGGGTCCTCCCAGGGTTCGGGCAGCGCGCAGGCAGCGGGCGCCTTCACCGGGGCAGCGGTCCAGACGCAGTACGGGACCGTGCAGGTCCGGATCACCGTCGCCGGCGGGAAGATCACCAAGGCGGAGGCCGTCCAGGCCCCCAAGGGCGGCACCAGCGACCAGAAGACCCAGCTGTCCGTCCCCAAGCTCAACCAGGAAGCCGTCGCCAAGGGCAGCGCCGACATCGACTCCGTCTCCGGCGCGACCTACACCAGCGAGGGCTACAAGAAGTCGCTCCAGTCGGCGCTCGACCAGGCGAAGGCGAAGGGCGGCTCGGCGTCGGGCTCCGGGAACGCGGGATCCGCCCCGGGGGCCGCACAGGCCAGGACCGTCACCGGCGCCGTCCAGCAGACGCAGTACGGGCCGGTCCAGGTCCGGATCACCGTCGCCGGCGGGAAGATCACCAAGGCGGACGCGGTCCAGGCCCCCAAGGGCGGCACCAGCGACCAGAAGACCCAGCTGTCCGTCCCCAAGCTCAACCAGGAAGCCGTCGCCAAGGGCAGCGCCGACATCGACTCCGTCTCCGGCGCGACCTACACCAGCGAGGGCTACAAGAAGTCGCTGCAGTCGGCGCTCGACCAGGCCGGTGGCTGACACGGTGGCCGAGCCGGTGCAGTCCCCCGCCGTGGTGCGGCATGCCGAAGAGGTCATGGGAACCGTCTTCTCCTTCGACGTCCGCGGCGGCGAGGCCGAGGCGGTGCGGGCGGCGCTGGAGGAGGCGATCGCCTCGCTGCACCGGGTGAACGAGGTCTTCACCACCTACCGCGAGGACAGCCAGGTGTCGCGGCTGGCGCGCGGTGAGCTGACCGTCGGGGAGTGCGATCCCGAGGTCGCCGAGGTGCTGGCGCTGGGCGAGGAGGCGGAGCGGGTCAGCCAGGGCTGGTTCAGCATGCGCTACCAGGGCCGGCTGGACCCGACCGGCGTCGTCAAGGGCTGGGCCGCCGAGCGCGCCGCCCGGCTGATCTCGGCGGCGGGCGTCAGCGGGGTCAGCGTCAACGGCGGCGGGGACGTGCAGCTGCTGGGCGTTCCCGGGCCCGAGCGGCCGTGGCGGGTGGGGGTGTCCGATCCCCTGCGGCCGGGCGGCCTCGCGGCCGTGGTCTCGGCGGCGGGCGCGGACGAGCTGGCGGTCGCCACGTCGGGCACGACGGAGCGGGGCGCGCACATCGTCGATCCCCGTACGGGCCGCTCCGCGGTGACGGACCTGGTGGCCGTGACCGTGGTCGCGCCCCGGCTGACCTGGGCGGACTGCTGGGCCACGGCGGCGTTCGCGATGGGGTCGCGGGAGGCGCTCGCGTGGCTGGAGGCGCTCCCGGACGTGGAGGCGCTCCTGATCACGGCGGGCGACGAGGTGCGCTGCACGGGCGGCCTGGCCCGACGCCTGGGCTGAACCATCCCGACCACGGCCGCCGGACATCCCCCTCGGCGGCCCACCCGGTCGCCGGACCGGGTCGAGATCACCCACCCCGGGGGCGCGGGGAACTGCGCGACCAGCCCCCACGCCCCGGCACCCGGCGGAGACGGCCGGCATGCACGACCCCGCCGGGGGCGCCGCAGGAGGGGGCCCGCACATCACGCCCCGGACATCACGCCCCGGACATCACACCCCGCACCGACCACCGTCACAGCGCCGCAACGGCACTAGTGACCGTTCTGGGCCAGCCGCAGCAAGTGGTCCGCCAGCGCCTGCCCGCCCGTCGGCTCCCGGCTGATCAGCAGCAGCGTGTCGTCGCCCGCGATGGTGCCGAGGATGTCGTGCAGCTCGGCCTGGTCGATCGCCGAGGCGAGGAACTGGGCGGCCCCCGGAGGGGTCCGCAGGACCACGAGGTTGGCGGACGCCTCCGCGGAGATCAGCAGCTCCTGCGAGAGCCGCCTCATCCGCTCCTCCTTCGCCGACTCCCCGAGCGGCGCCCGGGGGGTCCGGAAACCCCCCTCGCTGGGCACCGCGTAGATGAGGTCGCCGTCGTTGTTGCGGATCTTGACCGCGTTCAGCTCGTCCAGATCCCGCGAGAGCGTCGCCTGGGTGACGCTCAGCCCGTCGTCGGCCAGCAGTTTCGCCAGCTGGCTCTGCGAGCGCACGGGCTGCCGGTTGAGGATGTCCACGATCCGGCGGTGACGCGCGGTGCGGGTCTGCGGCACGGCGGCCCCGCCCGCACCGGCCTGCTCATGGTCCTGCGCCTGGCTCATCGTCGTCTCATTCCCCGGATCCGTCCCCGTCGGCTGCGTCGAGGATGCCGGGCAGGGCCCCGAGGAACGCCTCCACCTCGTCGTCGCCGAGGTTCAGCGGCGGCATCAGCCGGACGACGTCCGGGGCGGGCGCGTTCACCAGGAACCCGGCATCCTGAGCCGCCTGGCGCACCTGGGGCGCGAGGGGCTCGGTGAGCACGATACCCAGGAGGAGACCCGCACCCCGGACATAATCGATCAACGGATGGCCCGCAGCCGTGATTCCGTCCCGCAACTTCTCGCTCTGCCGCTTGACGTTCTGCAGCAACCCCTCGTTCTCGATGGTGTCGAGGACGGCGAGACCGGCGGCGCAGGCGACGGGGTTGCCGCCGAACGTCGTCCCGTGCTGACCGGGCTGCAGCAGCTCCGCCGCCCGGCCGAAGGCGACGGTCGCGCCCAGCGGCAGCCCGCCGCCGAGACCCTTCGCCAGCGTCACGACGTCCGGCAGGACGCCCTCGTGGGCCTGGTACTCGAACCAGTGGCCGGTCCGGCCGATGCCGGTCTGCACCTCGTCGAGGACCAGCAGCGCCCCGGTGGCGGCGGTGATCGCGCGGGCCGCCTTGAGGTAGCCGGCGGGCGGCACGACGACGCCGAGCTCGCCCTGGACGGGCTCCAGGACGACGAGCGCGGTCTCCTCGGTGACCGCGGCGGCCAGTGCCTGCGCGTCGCCGAACGGCACATGGGTGACGTCGCCGGGCAACGGCAGGAACGGCTCGCGCTTGCCCTGCTGGCCGGTGAGCGCCAGGGCGCCCATGGTGCGGCCGTGGAAGGCGCCCTCGGTGGCGACGACGTGCGTGCGCCCGGTCAGCCGGCCGATCTTGAAGGCGGCCTCGTTGGCCTCGGCGCCGGAGTTGCAGAAGAAGACCCTGCCGTCCCGGCCGAAGTGCTGCAGCAGCCGTTCGGCGAGGGCGACGGTGGGCTCGGCCATGAAGAAGTTGGAGATGTGGCCGAGGGAGGCGATCTGGCGGCTCACCGCGTCCACGACGGCCGGGTGGGCGTGGCCGAGCGCGTTGACCGCGATGCCGCCGACGAAGTCGAGGTACTCCGCGCCGTCGGCGTCCCAGACCCGGCTGCCCGCGCCGCGCACCAGGGGCAGCAGCGGGGTGCCGTAGTTGTTCATGAACGCGCCCTGCCACCGCGCGGTCAGCTCCTGGTTGGCGTCGCTCACGGCTCCCCCTGTCCGTCCGGCACGACCATCGTGCCGATCCCTTCGTCGGTGAAGATCTCCAGCAGGATCGAGTGCTGGACCCGCCCGTCGATCACGCGGGCGGTGTTCACGCCGTTGCGCACGGCGTGCAGGCAGCCCTCCATCTTCGGGACCATGCCGGAGCTCAGGTCCGGCAGCAGCTTCTCCAGCTGCGCGGCCGTGAGGCGGCTGATCACCTCGTCGCTGTTCGGCCAGTCCTCGTAGAGGCCCTCGACGTCCGTGAGGACCATGAGGGTCTCGGCGCCCAGAGCAGCAGCGAGTGCCGCAGCCGCCGTATCAGCATTGACGTTGTAGACATGTCCGTCGTCCTGTGAGCGGGCGATCGACGAGACGACCGGGATGCGGCCGTCGGCGAGCAGCGCCTCGATGGCGCCCGTGTCGATCGCGGTGATCTCGCCGACCCGCCCGATGTCGACCGACTCGCCGTCGATCTCGGGCAGGTGCTTGGTGGCGGTGATGGTGTGGGCGTCCTCGCCGGTCAGTCCGACGGCGAGCGGCCCGTGCTGGTTGAGCAGGCCGACCAGCTCGCGCTGGACCTGTCCGGCGAGCACCATCCGTACGACGTCCATGGCGTCCTCGGTGGTGACGCGCAGGCCGGCCTTGAACTCGCTGACGATGCCGTGCCTGTCGAGGGCGGCGCTGATCTGCGGGCCGCCCCCGTGCACGACGACCGGCTTGAGGCCGGCGTGGTGCAGGAAGACGACGTCCTGGGCGAAGGCGGCCTTCAGGTCCTCGTCGATCATGGCGTTGCCGCCGAACTTGATGACGACGGTCCTGCCGTTGTGGCGGACCAGCCAGGGCAGCGCCTCGATGAGGATCTGGGCCTTGGGAAGCGCGGTGTGCTTGCGGGTCACGTTGCTCATGAGGAGTAGGCGCTGTTCTCGTGGACGTAGTCGGCGGTGAGGTCGTTGGTCCAGATCGTGGCCGTCTCCGCGCCGGCGGCGAGGTCGGCGACGATGTGCACCTCGCGGTAGCGCATGTCGACCTTGTCGCGGTCCTCGCCGACGCCGCCGTTCTTGCAGACCCAGACGCCGTTGATGGCGACGTTCAGCCGGTCCGGCTCGAAGGCGGCCTTCGTCGTGCCGATCGCGGAGAGCACGCGTCCCCAGTTGGGGTCCTCGCCGTGGATCGCGCACTTGAGGAGGTTGTTGCGGGCGATGGAACGGCCCACCTCGACGGCGTCGTCCTCGCTGGCCGCGCCCACCACCTCGACCTTGATGTCCTTGCTGGCGCCCTCGGCGTCGCGGATGAGCTGCTGGCCGAGGTCGTCGCAGACGGCGCGCACGGCGGCGGCGAACTCCTCGTATCCGGGCGTGACTTCGGTGGCGCCGGAGGCGAGCAGCAGCACGGTGTCGTTGGTGGACATGCAGCCGTCGGAGTCGACCCGGTCGAAGGTGACCGCGGTGGCGGCGCGCAGCGCCCTGTCCAGGGTCTCGCTGTCGACGTCGGCGTCGGTGGTGAGGACGACGAGCATGGTGGCGAGGCCGGGGGCGAGCATGCCCGCGCCCTTGGCCATGCCGCCGACGGTCCAGCCGTCGCCCTGGGCCACGGCCGTCTTGTGGACGGTGTCGGTGGTCTTGATGGCGATGGCGGCCTTCTCGCCGCCGTGCTCGGACAGCTGTCCGGCGGCGGTCTCGACGCCCGGCAGCAGCTTGTCCATCGGCAGCAGGACGCCGATGAGGCCGGTCGAGGCGACGGCGACCTCGGCCGCGTTGTGCCCGAGCACGTCCGCGGCCTTCTCGGCGGTCGCGTGCGTGTCCTGGAAGCCCTTCGGTCCGGTACAGGCGTTGGCGCCGCCGGAGTTGAGGACCACCGCGGTCACCCGGCCGCCCTTGAGGACCTGCTCGGACCACAGGACGGGCGCGGCCTTGACGCGGTTGGAGGTGAAGACGCCCGCGGCCGCGCGGCGGGGCCCGGTGTTGACCACGAGGGCCAGGTCCGGGTTGCCGTTCTGCTTGATCCCGGCGGCGATGCCCGCCGCCGTGAATCCCTTGGCTGCCGTGACGCTCACGGTGCGACTCCGATCGTGGAAAGCCCGGTGCTCTCGTCGAGCCCGAGGGCGATGTTCATGCTCTGCAGGGCGCCGCCCGCGGTGCCCTTGGTCAGGTTGTCGATGGCGCTCACGGCGATGATGCGGCCCGCGGCCTCGTCGTACGCGACCTGTACCTGAACGGCGTTGGAACCGTAGACGGACGCAGTGGCGGGCCACTGCCCCTCGGGGAGGAGGTGGACGAACGGCTCGTCGGCGAAGGCCTTGGCGTAGGCGGCGCGGACGGCGTCGGCGCCGACGCCCGGCCGGGCCTTGGCGCTGCAGGTGGCGAGGATGCCGCGGGACATCGGCGCGAGGGTCGGCGTGAAGGAGACGGTGACCGGCTCGCCCGCCGCCACGCTGAGGTTCTGGACCATCTCGGGGGTGTGCCGGTGGACGCCGCCGACGCCGTACGGCGACATGGAGCCCATGACCTCGGAGCCCAGCAGGTGCGTCCTGGCCGCCTTGCCCGCGCCGGAGGTGCCGGAGGCGGCGACGATCACGGCCTCGTTCTCGGCGATCGCGGCGGCGTACGCGGGGAACAGGGCCAGCGAGACGGCCGTGGGGTAGCAGCCGGGGACCGCGATGCGCCTGGACCCCTCCAGCGCGGCGCGGCCGCCCGGCAGTTCGGGGAGACCGTACGGCCAGGTCCCGGCGTGCTCGGAGCCGTAGAAACGCTCCCAGTCGGCCGGGTCCTTCAGCCGGAAGTCGGCGCCCATGTCGACGACGAGGACGTCCGGACCGAGCTGCTCGGCCACGGCGGCGGACTGACCGTGCGGGAGGGCGAGGAAGACGACGTCGTGTCCGGCGAGCGCCTCGGGGACGGTCTCCTGGAGCACCCGGTCGGCCAGCGGCAGCAGGTGCGGCTGAAGGCCGCCCAGTTTCTGACCGGCGTGGGAATGGCCGGTCAGGGCGCCGATCTCGATCTCGGGGTGCGCCAGGAGCAGGCGCAGCAGCTCTCCGCCCGCATACCCGCTCGCTCCGGCCACCGCCGCACGTACCACCATGACTCCTCCTCCTGGATGGCATGACTATACGTATCGATGTACGTTTATGCAATCCATGCGCGCCCCTGGACCGCCCGGAGCACCCGGAGCACCCGGAGTACCCGGAGCACCCGGAGCACTCGGACCTCTCCCGTTTCACCGCGCCGCACGCCCGGCGGGCGTGGGCAGCGGCCGCCCCCGCCCGCCGGCGCGGCCGGCTACCTCTGCCTGATCCGCAGGAAGGTGATCGAGTTCGCCGGGAAGGTGTACGTGAACTTCCCGGCGACCGCGGTGAACGTGGAGGTCGCCGGCGCGACCGTGGTCGCCGTCTCCGAGTTGACCGCGTCCGGCGCGGCCGCCAGCGTGGTCACCCGGGCCCTGGACGCGACCTTCGCCCCGCCCAGGTCGATCGCCGTGCGGGCGTCGGCGGACTGGGCGTTGACGACCTTGACGATCAGGTCGCCGGTCCTGTCGTCCCTGGTGACGACCTGGCGGAACGGCTCGGCGGGCTTGTCGTCGGTGAAGCCGCCCCATTCCTGGCCGTCGAGGTAGAGGGTGACCTGGCGGCCCCGGACCTTGACGTGGACGTCGTAGGCGCGGCCCGTCTCGACGGACCCGGCCTTGGAGATCAGGGTGGACTTACCGCCGTCCACGGCCTGCTCGACGGCGGACTGGGTGTTGTTCCAGCCGCCCAGGTTCCACCAGTAGTAGTTGCCCGTGTCCTTGACGCCGAAGGCGACGAGGAAGCCCTCCTTGCCGGACTTCTTGGTGGCCTTCAGCCGCAGGTCGTAGTCGTGCCAGGCGGGGTCACCGGCCGCGACCATGGTGTTCTCGGCGGCGGTGTCGCTCTGCACGTACTGCCCGTCCTGGAGCGACCAGCTGCCGCCGCCGGTGTGCGTCCACTTCGCCGCGTCGCCGGAGAAGTCGTCGCTCAGCAGCGTGGCGCCGTCCGCGCCGGTCACCTGTACGTCGTCGTAGGCCGCGCTGGTCGCCCAGGTGGAGAGGCCGACGGCGCCGGCGATCGGGCCCTGGAGGGCCGGGGTGCCGGTGGCCGTCGACGGGACCACGCGGTCGCCCACGTTGGTCATGAACAGCTTCTGCACCTCGTAGTTGGCCGAGTTCCAGGAGGCGTGGTTGTTGAACCACACCAGGTCCGGCCGCCACTGCACGTAGTCCTCGTTGGCGAAGAGCGGGGCGTAGGAGGCGAGCTTGACGACGTCGGCGTTGCGTTCCAGACCGGTCATGTAGGCGGCTTCGGCCAGCCCGTTCTTGAAGGCGTTGCCCTGGGAGGCGTACTCGCCGAGGAACACCTTGGGGCCGACGCGGTCGTAGGAGTCGTAGCGGTCGTTGTTCTGCAGGAACCACTGCGGGCTGTTGTAGTAGTGCTCGTCGACCATGTCGACCTTGGCGTCCCGGTTGAGCTGACAGGCCGTGTCGAAGGTCGAACCGGAGTCGTCCGGGCCGGAGTTGGAGATGACGGTGACGTCCGGGTACTTCGCCTCGACGGCGGCTCGGAACTCCTTGAAGCGGGCGAGGAACTCGACGGGGAGGTTCTCCTCGTTGCCGACCTCGATGTGCGTGAGGTGGAAGGGCCGGGGGTGGCCCATCCGGGCGCGCTTCGCGCCCCAGGTCGAGGTCACGGGCCCGTTGGCGAACTCGATCAGGTCGAGGGTGTCCTGGACGTGCCGCTTGAGCAGTGCCTCGTCCACGACGGCCCGGTTCTGGCCGCAGCCGGTCACCAGGGCGGGCACGACGGGCAGCGGCATCGCGCCGACATCCTCGGCGAGGCGGAAGTACTCGTAGTAGCCCAGGCCGTAACTCTGGTTGTAGCCCCAGAAGTTGGAGTTGGTCGCCCGCTGCTCGACCGGGCCGACGGTGTCCTTCCACTGGTAGGAGCGGGCGCGCTGCCAGCCGGAGGCCTCGCTGTAGTCCTGCATCGAGCCGGTGTTGACCAGGCAGCCACCGGGGAAGCGGACGAAGCCGGGCTTCAGGGCGGCGATCTTCTCGGCGAGGTCCTTGCGCAGGCCGTTGGGCTCGTGCTTGTAGGTGTCACGGGGGAACAGGGACACCATGTCGAGGGCGGCCGCTCCGGAGGAGGCGACGGTCAGCCGGCCTTCGCTGCTGGTGCGGGCGGCCGTGAGGGTCGCCCTGTACCGGGCCCAGCCGCCCGCGCGCACGGCCACCCTGCGCGCCGTGGCGAGCGCGCCGCCGGCGTCCTGGAGGCTCACGGTGAGGGTGCTGCCGCGCTCGGCGCGGGCCCAGACCGAGAAGTCGTACCGCTTGCCCTGCTCGACCCGGACGCCGGTGTTGTAGCCGGAGTTGGTGACGGACGAACCGGCGTCCAGGAAGAGGTACGAGCGGTTGCGGTCGTTGAGGCGCCCGGCGTCGTCGAGCACCCGGGCGGCGCCGTCGACCGTCCAGGAGGTGAGCGGGGTGTACGACCGGTTGTCGACCGTCGCGTACTCGAAGGACCTGTTCTGCACGAGTTCGGCGTACAGACCGCCGTCGGCCGCCCGGTTGATGTCCTCGAAGAAGACGCCGTACATCGTGTCGTCGATCTTCGCGCCCTTGGCGGCGGGGTCGACGGTGAGCGTGTAGTCGGTGGGGCCGGCGGCTTGCGCGGGGGCCGGGACCAGCCCCGCGGCCAGCAGGAAGGCGCTCGCCCCGAGACCGAGTCTCAGTCGGGTGGTGCTGCGTGACATGGATGCTCCGAGGCTCTGTGTTCACAAATGTTCGACATGCCGGACGCTGATCAGCACTTCGAACGGCAAGATAGGGAGGGGACCGGAGAGCGTCAATGGGCCGCGCGGCAGCGGAAGTTTCGGAGGTGAACGGTGATGGGCGAGTTCTGGCCGGTCTCCGACGTGCTGGCCTATCTGGCCGGGAGCTGGCGGACGGAGCGGTCCGTGCGGGACCTCGCGAGCGGGGACACGGGCTCGTTCACGGGCACGACCGTCTTCCGGACAGGCGACGAGGCCGGACTGCTGCAGCTGGAGACGGGCACGTTCGTCTGGCGGGGCGTGGCCCGGCCCGCCGAGCGCACGCTGCGCTTCGCGCCGGGGCCGACGCCCGGCACGGCCGACGTCCGGTTCGCCGACGGCCGCCCCTTCCACGACCTGGACCTGACGACCGGACGGCACACCGCCGACCATCCCTGCGCGGCCGACCTCTACCGGGGCGAGTACACCGTCTCGGACGCGGACCACTGGCGGACGGTGTGGCGGGTGGGCGGCCCGGCCAAGGACCTGCTGCTGACGACGGACTACGCGCGTGCCGGCTGAACCGGCACCCCTTCGAACCGCAGGTTCCAACGCCCGCCCCGGCCGGTGACGGTGGTCGCCGACAGGGGGCGCACGTCGATGTTCCAGTACGTCGCCGGGGGCGCCTTGAGCGCATAGACCACCGCGGCACGGATCACGCTGGGCTCGGCGACCGCGACGATCTTGTCGCCGTCGCCGACGGGCCGGGTGTCCAGCCAGTCGCCCAGCCGCGTGATGAAGTCGAGCAGGGACTCGCCGCCGTGCGGGGTCGCCAGCGGGTCGGCCAGCCAGGCGTCCACCGCCTGCGGCTCGCGGGCCATCGCCTCACCGAGGGTGAGGCCCCGCCAGCGGCCCATGTCGCAGTCCCGCAGGGCGAGCTGCACCAGCGGCGCGTACCCGAGGGCGTCGCCGGTCGCACGGCTGCGCGGGGTGGGCGAGCAGTAGCGCAGTCCGGCGGCGGCCAGCGGCAGGAGGTCGGGGACCGCCCGCTGCACCTCGTCCCAGCCCGGCTGGTCCAGCGGGCGGTCGTCCTCGAAGCGTTCCGCGAGCAGCGAGGAGCTGCGAGCGGCGGCGACGAACGTGACCCGAAGTGGCATGCGGTGATGGTGAGCCGAGGAAGTGCGCAGGTCAAGAGGCGTTACCTGCTGGTTGTCACGAATGCGCCAAACCTTGGCGGAAGGCCTGGACACGACAGGGCAAGTCACTCGAAAACGAGCGCCATCCACCGGTCGGGCGCGGCGAGCGGCCGAAAACCGGCCTTCTCGTACACGCCGTGCGCGTCGTGCGTGGCGAGCAGGATGCGGCGCAGCCCGTACGGCGTGAGGTGATCCCGCACCGCCTCGGCCATCGCCGTGCCGATCCCCTTGCCGCGCACGGCCGGATCCACGTACACGTCGCACAGCCAGGCGAAGGTGGCCTGGTCGGTCACCACCCGGGCGTAGGCGACCTGCTCCCCGGACGCCGTGTCGTACACCCCGAAGTTGAGCGAGCCCGCGATCGCCCGCTCCTGCTTGTCCAGGGTGCGCCCGGTCGCCCAGTACGCGTCGGTCGACAGCCATCGGTGCACGCGCCCGACGTCGACGCGGTCGGGGTCGGCGGAGATCTCGTAGCCCTCGGGGAGGCCGGAAAGGTCGGTCATGGCGGGATCCTCACAGCGGCGGGACGTCATGTCGAACGGTTTGCGGCAGCGCCTCCTCGCACGCGGCCTCCAGCCGCCGCACCCCCTCCGCGATCTCCGCCGTTCCGGCGACGGCGGCGAAGCTCAGCCGGACGTGGGCGGCCGGGGGCTCGGCGCTGAAGTAGGGGCGGCCGGGGGCGAGGGCGACGCCGGCCCGCAGAGCGGCGGCGGCGAACGCCGTCTCGTCCGTGCCGTCGGGCAGCCGCAGCCACAGGTGGTAGCCGCCGGACGGGATGTGCGGCAGGGCCAGCCGGGGCAGACGCAGCCGCAGCGCGGCGGTCATCGCGTCCCGCCGGGCCCTCAGCTCCGCCGCCACGGACCGCAGATGGCGCGGCCAGGCCGGCGAGCCGACGAGTTCGAGGGCCGCCTCCTGCAGCGGACGGGGCACGAAGAAGCTGTCGACGACCTGGATGGCGCGCAGCCGTTCCAGCACCGGGCCGCGGGCGACCAGGGCGCTGACCCGGAAGCTCGGGGAGGTCGCCTTGGTCAGCGACCCGACGTGGACGACGACGCCGTCGGGGTCCTCGGCGGCGAGCGGACGCGGCAGGGGGCCCGCGTCCTCGTGCGCGAGCCGGCGCACGAAGTCGTCCTCCACGACGAACGCCCCCGCCTCCCGGGCGATACCCAGCACCTCGGCCCGCCGGTCGGCGGCGAGGACGGCCCCGGTCGGGTTCTGGAACAGGGGCTGGCAGACGAAGACCCGGGCGCCGCTCGCCCGGAACGCGTCGGCGAGCAGCTCCGGGCGGACGCCGTCCGCGTCGACCGGGACGGGGACGGGCCGCAGTCCCGCCGACCGGGCGATCGCGAGCATGCCGGGGTAGGTCGGCGACTCCACCAGCACCGGCGCGCCGGGCGGGGCCAGGGCGCGCAGGGCGGTGGTCAGCGAGGCCTGGCCGCCACCGCTGACCAGCACCTCGGCCGCGGTGGCCGGGCCGCCGACGGTGCGCGCGAACCATTCGCGCAGCTCCGGCAGCCCGTCCAGCGGCGGCCGTCCCCAGGCGCCGGGCCGGCGCCCCGCGCGGGCCAGGGCCGCGGCCATGGCCCGTTCCGGCTGGAGCGAGGGGTGGAGGTAGCCGCCGTTGAACTCGATCACTCCGGGCGGCGGGGCGGAGAGGGAGGCGGTGACGCCCGAGGCGTCCACCGAGCGCGGGACCAGTTCGCCCGCGCCGTCGGCGCTGAGCGAGACCTCCTGCCACGAGGTGTCGCCGACGGGAGCGGCGGCGCGCGGCGGCCGGGCCCGGAAGGCTCCGGCGCCGGGGCGGGTGACCACGAGCCCCTCGGCGGACAGCTGCGCCAGTGCCCGCGAGACGGTCACGGGGCTCACCCGGAACCTCTCGACCAGGGCCCGGCTCGACGGCAGCTTTCCACCTGGTGAGTAGCGGCCGAACTCTCGGCGCAACTGTTCCACCAGTTCAATCACACTGCTACGCTCGTGCATGAAGATACAGAGTAGCGCTACCGCACCGTCCGCGATAGCGGTCAGCACTCCGGACCTCGGCGCCCAGCGGAGCGGCCCCGGCATCCTCCAGGCCGCCCTCGGTGTCGTCGCCTTCTCGCTGACCTTCCCCGCCACCGCCTGGGGCCTGGAGGGCTTCGGTCCCTGGGCGCTGGTCGCGGTGCGCAGCGTCCTGGCCGCGCTGCTCGCCGGCGCGTGTCTGCTCGCCCTGCGGATCCCGCCGCCCGCCCGGCGGCACTGGGCGGGGCTGGCCGTCGTCGCCGGCGGGGTCGTCGTCGGCTTCCCCCTGCTGACCACGCTCGCGCTGCAGACGTCCACGACCGCGCACGCGGCCGTGGTGGTCGGCCTGCTGCCGCTGACGACCGCGCTGCTGTCCGTCCTGCGCACGGGCGCCCGCCCCTCCCGCGCCTTCTGGGCGGCGGCCCTCGCCGGCGCCGGCGCGGTGGCGGCCTTCACCGTGCAGCAGAGCGGCGGCGCCCTGACCACGGCCGACCTCTACCTGTTCGGGGCGCTGCTGGTGTGCGCGGCCGGCTACACCGAGGGCGGCCGGCTGGCCCGGGTCATGCCGGGCTGGCATGTCATCGGCTGGGCGCTGGTGCTCTGTCTGCCCCTGACCCTGCCCGCCGCCGCGCTCGCCGTCGCCCTGCAGCCCGTCCACCTCACCGGGCACAGCGTGGCCGGACTGCTGTGGATCACCGCGGGCTCGCAGTTCCTCGGGCTGGTCGTCTGGTACCGGGGCATGGCGGCCATCGGCATCCCCCGGGCCAGCCAGTTGCAGTTGGCCCAACCGCTGCTCACACTGGTGTGGTCGGTGCTGCTGCTGGGCGAACACCTCACGCCCGCCGCGCCGCTGACGGCCGCGGCCGTCGTCGTCTGCATCGCCGTCACGCAGCGGGCGCGCGGCTGACCGCGAGCCGGCTGCCGCCCGCGACGGACGCGAGGATCGGGGACTCGACGGCACGGACCGCCGCTCGGCACAGTGAGGAGGCCCAGATGCGCGCAACCACGGGCGACCAGCTTGTCCAGCACGGCAGGGTGGTCGGGCAACACGACAAGGTCGGCGAGATCGTCGAGGTACTGGGCCAGGGAGGCGACCCCCCGTACCGCGTCCGTTTCGAGGACGGGCACGTGGGCGTGTGCTCGCCCGGCCCCGACACCGAGATCCGCCACCGCACGGCCGGGGAACGGCGCCCCTAGTCCGGCGCGACCCGGCGTGAACCGACGCGAGCCGACGTGACCCGGCCCGGCCTGTCGGGCCTCGGCGCGGCTCAGCGCGGAGGCTCGGCGCGGCTCAGCGCGGAGGCTCGGCCGGCTGCTGGTAGTGCTCGGCGACGACCCGGGCCATCGCCCCGATCCGGTCCGTCTTCACGTCCCCCGCGGCGAAGTACACGTGCCCGCGCACCTGTGGGTGCGCGGCGGCCAGGTCGAGGTGGGCCGAGAGTTCGGCCGGGTCCTGCCAGGCCGCCGGCTGCGTCGGGTCGCCCGCCCGGTACAGGGCCTCGCCGATGTACAGCCGGGTGCGGCTGCCCTTGGCCACCTCCGCCCACCAAGGCACCAGCTTGGCGTAGTCGGCGGCCGACAGCCCGATGTTCCAGTACAACTGGGGCACCACGTAGTCGATCCAGCCCTCCTTCACCCACTTGCGCGTGTCGGCGTGGATGTCGTCGTACGACTGCAGGGCCCGGGTGTCGGAGCCGCGCGAGTCGGTGGAGGCGTTGCGCCACACACCGAACGGGCTGATCCCGAACTGGGTGCCGGGCCGGGTGGCCTTGATGCGGGCGGCCGTCTCCAGCACCAGCCGGTCGACGTTGTCGCGCCGCCAGGCGGCCCGGGTGGCGAAGGCGCCGCCGTGGGCGTCGTAGGCGTCCCCGTCGTCGAAGGTCTGGCCGGCCACCGGGTACGGATAGAAGTAGTCGTCGAAGTGCACGGCGTCCACGGGGTACTTCGCGACCGCGTCGAGGATCGCGTCCTGCACGAAAGCGCGGACCTCGGGCAGGCCGGGGTTGTAGTAGAGCCTCCCGCCGAACGGCACCACCCAGTCCGGATGCCTGCGCGCCGGGTGGGCGGCGACCAGCCGGGAGGGGTCGTCGTGGGTCGCGACCCGGTAGGGGTTGAACCAGGCGTGCAGCTGAAGGCCGCGGGCGTGGGCCTCGGCGACGGCCGTGCCCAGCGGATCCCATCCCGGCGCCCTGCCCTGCACGCCCGTGAGCACCTCGGACCACGGCTCGTACGGCGAGGGCCACAGCGCGTCGGCCGTGGGCCGCACCTGGAGGATCACCGTGTTGAGCCGCCTGCGCACCGCCACGTCCAGCAGCGCGATCAGTTCGGCGCGCTGGGCGGTGGCGGTCAGGCCCGCCCGGGAGGGCCAGTCGCGGTTGGAGACGGTCGCCAGCCACATCCCCCGCATCTCGGTCGTCGCCCGCCGCTCCCGCCCGGGAGCGGCCGCCGCGCCCGTCGTGGTGAACGCCGACAGCGCTGCCAGCGCGAACGCCCGCCGGGTCAGTCGCCCCATCGCACACATCCCCACATACTCTGCGGATCCGTTCGGTCACGGATCGTTTCCGGGCCCCAGCATGCCCCCACCCAGACGATCGATCATCGATACTTGCTAGTAACGTGCACGATCGGAGCAGGCCGACCGGGACCCGGCAGACCTGCCCCTGCCAACAGAGTCAGCCAGAGACAGCGCGGCGAAAGGTGCGATGTGACCGACATCGAACGGGTCGGAGTGGTGGGCTGCGGCCAGATGGGGGCGGGCATCGCCGAGGTCTGCGCCCGCGCCGGCCTCGACGTCAAGGTCGCCGAGACCAACGGCGAAGCCCTGGAGATCGGCCGGACCCGGCTGCTCAACTCCCTGACCAAGGCCGCCGAGCGCGGCAAGATCTCCGAGGAGGAGCGGGACGCCGCGCTAGCGCGCCTGAGCTTCACCACGGACCTGGGCGAGTTCGCCGACCGTGACCTCGTCGTCGAGGCCGTGGTCGAGAACGAGCAGGTCAAGACCGAGATCTTCCAGGTCCTCGACCAGGTGGTGACCCGCCCGGACGCGATCCTGGCCTCCAACACCTCCTCCATCCCGCTGGTGAAGCTGGCGGTCGCCACCTCGCGGCCCGACCAGGTCGTCGGCATCCACTTCTTCAACCCGGCCCCGGTGCAGCAGCTCGTCGAGCTGATCCCGGCGCTGACCACCTCGGAGGGCACGCTCGGCCGGGCGCAGCTGTTCGCGGAGAAGGTGCTGGGCAAGCACGCGATCCGCGCCCAGGACCGCTCCGGCTTCGTGGTCAACGCGCTGCTGATCCCCTACCTCCTGTCCGCGATCCGGATGTTCGAGACGGGCATCGCCAGCCGCGAGGACATCGACAACGGCATGGAGATGGGCTGCGCCCACCCGATGGGCCCGCTGAAGCTGTCCGACCTGATCGGTCTGGACACGGTCGCCTCGGTCGCGTTCTCCATGTACGAGGAGTACAAGGAGCCGCTCTACGCCGCTCCCCCGCTGCTCCAGCGCATGGTGGACGCGGGCCGGCTGGGCCGCAAGACCGGTTCGGGCTTCTACACGTACTGACCTTCCACACGTACTGACCCACGTCTGACCCACGTCACGCGGGGTCCCCTCGCCGGCCGGTCACGGGCCCGGCGCTCCGCGGAGCGCCGGGCCCGTTCTTTTCACACGCCGTGTGCGGACCGGGCCCGCATATGCCGCGCGCACACTCTCCCCCCGGGCCCACCCGGCGGGTTCACTCATCATGCGCACGTAAGGGATGTGAGACGAGCACGGAAAGGAGCGGACACGTGACCACCGATTCCGAGCATCCCGTCGTCCATGGAGAACTCGCGGAGTTACGGCGCCGCCTCGACGTGGCGTACGCCCGCGTCGAGGGCGGACTGGCCCTGCTGACGCACCGCACCGAGGAGACGGCCAAGGAGCTCGACGAACTGAGCACGCGCATCGTGGCGTTGGAGCACTCACGCTGGCCGTTGCCGGCCGTGGCCGCGCTCACCGCCGTCGGCGCACTGGTCGTGACGGTCTGGCAGGCCTTCGGACGCTAGTGCCCGCGGGACGTCGGCAGGTTCGTCCTCAGCCGAGCCTGATGTGATGCAGCAGCATCAACGCGGCCGCCATGTTGGCGGCCGGGACCTCCCCTCGGGCGACCAGTTCGGGGACGAGCGCGAGGGAGACCCATTCCCGGCGGTCCGACTCGAAGTCGTCCACCGGGTGACCCGTGTACTCGGCCTCGTCCGACCAGTAGATGTGGTGGACGGCGTCGGTGAGCCCGTTGGACGGCTCCACGCTCATCAGGTGGTGCAGGAGTCCCGGCCGCCAGCCGGTCTCCTCCTCCAGCTCCCGGGCGGCCGCCCGGGCGACGTCCTCGCCGTCCTCGACCACGCCCGCGGCGAGTTCCCAGCCCCAGCTGTCGGTGATGAAGCGGTGCCGCCACAGCAGCAGCACCTCGTTGGCCTCGTTGACGACGGTCGCCACGGCGACGGGCCTCAGCCGTATGAGGAAGTGGTCGAGGTGCCGGCCGTCGGGCAGCTCCACATCTGCCAGGTTGACGCGGAACCAGCGGTTTTCATACACAGTTTGCTCGTTCTGTTTCGTCCACTGCACGGTTCTGCCACCTTCCGTCGAGTAAGTGGCAATATCGCAGCAGGAACCATGCAGCGTCGGCGCGGATGCCGTGCCTGCGTTCTCCAGGTGCCGCCCTCCAGGTGTCGTGGTCGGATACCCCGTGACGCCCCCGCCTACAGCGGTACGCGCAGGGCCCCGTCGATGAGTTCGGCCGCCTCGGCCGTTCCCGCGCAGCCGCTGCGCACCAGGTGCTCGCGCACCGACCGGAGTCTGTCGCGCAGCCGCTGGGACTCCATCCCCCGGGTCTGCTCGGCCATCCGCACCGCGGTGACCACCGCTTTGTCGGCGTTGCCCTGACGCAGCTCGATCGTGCTGAGCATGGCGAGCCGGTGCACCCGGCCACGGTCGTGCGCCGGAGTGTCCACGGCGGCCGCCGCGTGCTCGGCGGCCGCGGTGAGATCGCCCAGACTGAGCAGGGCCTCCGCCACCTGGACGTTGACCAGGCCGGGCTGCACATAGCCGGTCTCGTCGGGCTCGTGCCCGCGCCGGATGCGATCGGCGGCCGTCTCGGCCCGCCGGATGCACGACAGGGCGCCCGTGCCGTCTCCGAGGTGCGCGTACGCCTTGGCCTGCATCGCGTACAGATCGGAGGCGAGAGCGGGCGTGATGTGCTTGCCCGCGGCCCGCAGCGCCGCCTCCGCGAAGGCGACGGCCTGCCGGTACTCCCGCATGAACAGCGACTGGTTCACCAGCAGGGCGATGACGTACGCCCCCAGCCCACGGTCACCGCTGGCCTTGGCCAGTCTGAGCGCCTGGTGGAAGTAGCGCTGGGCGAGGCCGTGCGCGTCGGAGTCGTAGGCGCAGATGCCCGCCACCGCCACCAACCCGCCGGTGGCACGGTGCAGTTGACGGCCCGCCTCGTCCGTGTAGCTGCCGCGCAGCAGAGGCGCGGTCTCGGCGTTGAGGAAGCCGACGACCCGGCTGCGGGTCGCGATGCCGCCCGCCTTGCGGTACATCTGCTCGTAGTGGGCGCGGGCGGCGCGCAGCATCTCGATGTCGGCGGAGGTGACGCGGTGCCGGCCGCCACGGGAGACGTCCACGTCCTCCGGCGGGTTCTCCCACTCCCACACCGGCATCACCGCCGGCGTGCCGGTGACGGCGGGCGCGCCCAGGATGTGCGGGCGCTGCTGCTCGTCGGAGCGCCACAGGGCGGTGGCCCGCTCGACGAAGCCGGAGAGCGAGGCGCCGTGCGGGGCGGACGGCTCGCCCGGGACGCCGAGACCGATGTCGTCGAGGGTGACCGGCCGGTGCAGCCGCACCGCGAGCACCTCGCAGATGAGGTCGGGTACCTGGCCGCGCGGCCGTTGGCCCTTCAGCCAGCGGGCCACCGCCGTGTGCTCGTACCGCAGGGCGAGCCCGCGGGCCCGTCCGGCCTGGTTGACGTGGGCGGCGAGGCCCGCGTGCGAGATGCCCGCCTCGTCGAGGATCGCGTCGAGCAGAGTGTTGGGATGCATGGGTGCCCCCCGGTGCCGTGCCTCGGTGCCCGTCAGACTAGTGGGTCCGCCTTCACACGGGGTGTGAACGCAAAGCCCGCGTTCGCGGGGTGTGCGCGCTGTCGTGACGTCCTCACGGCCCGGTTGACTGGAACGCCTCGCAAGAGGTTCGCCGGGCCGTCGGCTCCCCCTCGAAAAGCGACGGCCCGGCGCAGCGCTCCGCGGGTCCGGCGGAGAGCGCCGTCTTGGGTACGTGGACGGGTGCGGGTCCGTCGTGGCCGGTCGCGCAGTTCCCCGCGCCCCTAGGAGGTTGCACCCAGACCTCCCCGAAAACGACCCAGCCTGCCGGGTCCAGGAGCGCAGCCCCGCACCCCGGGGGCGCGGGGAACTGCGCGACCAGCCGCCACGGACCCGCGGCCGACACGCAACCCGAACTGGGCGCAGGGGCGCAGCCCCAGTCTTCAGGGGCGCGGGGAACTGCGCGACCGGCCACCACCGGCCCGCGGCCGGCGTACGTCCCCCGACTCGGGATGCAAGGGCGCAGCCCCCCGCACCCCTCAGGGGCGCGGGGAACTGCGCGACCTCGGCGATCAGCCCCGCAGGGCCGCTCCCGTCCGCTCCCCCGCCAGGGCGACCGCCGCGTCACGGGCGGCCGACGCCTCGTCGACGGTCAGCGTCCGGTCCTCCGCGCGGAAGCGCAGCGCGTACGCCAGCGACTTCTTGCCCTCGCCGAGCTGCTCCGCGTTCTCGTAGACGTCGAACAGCCGGATGTCCTCCAGCAGTTCACCCGCGCCCTCCCGCAGCGCGGCCTCGACGTCGGCGTGCGGCACGGGCCGGTCGACGACGAGGGCCACGTCCTGGGTGGCCACCGGGAACGTGGAGATCCTCGGCGCCTGGGGCGTGTCGTCGCCGACCTGCTCCAGGACGTCCAGGTCCAGCTCCATGGCGCAGGTGCGCGCGGGCAGGCCCAGGGCCTTCAGCACCCGGGGGTGCAGCTCGCCCGCGTGACCGACGACCCGCTCGGCGCCGTCGACGGCCACGACGAACTCGGCGCAGCGCCCGGGGTGCCACGGCCCGTAACGGCCGTTGCGGACGGCCAGCTCGGCGCCGGCCTCCCGGGCGACCGTGCGGCCCGCCTCGACCGCGTCGGCCCAGTCCGCCGGACGGCCCTTGCCCCACCAGCCGGCCTGCTCGCGGGCGCCCGCGAGGACGACGGCGACATGGCGCGGCTGCTCGGGCAGCACGGCGTCCAGCGACGCCAGCTCCTCGTCGGTGGGACGGCGGTCGGCGGGCAGGTGCGCGGCGACGCCCTGCTCCTCGCGCGGGAGGAAGACCAGCCCGGTCTCGAAGAGCGCCAGATCGTGCGAGCCCCGCCCGTCGTTGCGCCGCAGCGCGCCCAGCAGGCCCGGCAGCAGCGACGTGCGGAGCGCGGGCTCCTCGTCGTTGAGCGGGTTGGTGAGCTTCACGACGCGGCGGGCCGGGTCCTCGGCGTCCAGACCGAGCTGGTCGAAGACCTGCTCGCTGACGAACGGGTAGTTCGGCGCCTCGACGTAACCGGCCCCGGCCAGCGCGCGGCCGACCCGGCGGTGCAGGCGCTGGCGGTGGGTGAGTCCGCGGCCCGAGGGCGGCTTGGGCAGCGTGGAGGGCAGGTTCTCGTAGCCCTCCAGCCGGATGACCTCCTCCGCCAGGTCGTTGACCTCGGCGAGGTCGGGCCGCCAGGACGGGACGGTGACGATCAGCTCGTCCTGCCCGTACACGTCGCAGCCGATCTCCTGGAGGCGGCGGACGACGGTCTCCCGCCCGTACTCCACTCCCGCGACCTTGTCCGGGTGGTCGGCCGGGACGCTGATCGAGTGCGGGGCGGACGGGGCGATGATCTCCGTGACGCCCGCGTCGGCGGTGCCGCCCGCGAGCAGCACCAGCAGGTCCACCGTGCGCTGTGCGGCGGCAGCGGCGGCCTGCGGGTCGACGCCCCGCTCGAAGCGCCGGGACGCCTCGGAGGACAGCTTGTGGCGACGCGCCGTGCGCGCGATCGACACCGCGTCGAAGTGGGCGGCCTCGATGACCACATCGGTCGTCGGGCTCTGCGCGTCGTCGTGGTCGGCGATCTCGGTGTTCGCGCCGCCCATGACGCCGGCGAGGCCGATGGGACCGCGGTCGTCGGTGATGACCAGGTCCTCGGCGTGCAGCGTGCGGGTCACGCCGTCGAGGGTGACGATCTGCTCGCCCTCCGCGGCCCGGCGCACGCCGATCGTGCCCTGGACCAGATTGCGGTCGTAGGCGTGCAGCGGCTGGCCGATCTCCGTCATCACGTAGTTGGTGACGTCGACGGCGAGCGAGATCGGGCGCATGCCGACCTTCTGCAGCCGGCGCTTCAGCCAGATCGGCGAGCGCGCCTCGGGGCTCAGACCGGTGACGGTGCGGGCGGTGAAGCGGTCGCAGCCCATCGGCTCGGAGACCTTCACCGGGTAGCCGAAGGCGTTCGGCGCCGGTACGTCGATCAGGGCGGGGTCGCGCAGCGCCAGACCGTAGGCGATGGCGGTCTCCCGGGCGACGCCGCGGATGGACAGGCAGTCGCCGCGGTTGGCGGTGACGGCGATGTCCAGGACCTCGTCGACCAGCTCGAGGAGCTCGATGGCGTCCTTGCCGACCTCGGTCTCCGGCGGCAGCACGACGATGCCGTGGCTGCCGTCGTCGCCCATGCCCAGCTCGTCGCCGGAGCAGATCATGCCGTGGGAGGTCTTGCCGTACGTCTTGCGCGCGGCGATCGCGAAGCCGCCGGGCAGGACCGCGCCCGGGAGCACCACGACGACCTTGTCGCCGACGGCGAAGTTGCGGGCGCCGCAGACGATCTCCTGCGGCTCACCGGTGCCGTTGGCCGTGCCGACGTCGACCGTGCAGAAGCGGATCGGCTTCTTGAAGCCCTCCAGCTCCTCGATGGTCAGGACCTGACCGACGACGAGCGGGCCCTTGAGGTCGGCTCCGAGGTGCTCGACGGTCTCGACCTCCAGGCCGGCCGACACGAGCTTGGCCTGCACGTCACGGCCGGTCTCGGTGGCCGGCAGGTCGACGTACTCCCGCAGCCAGGAAAGCGGGACGCGCATCAGATCTCCATCCCGAACGGCCGGGTGAACCGGACGTCACCCTCGACCATGTCTCGCATGTCTTCGACGTTGTGGCGGAACATCAGCATCCGCTCGATGCCGAACCCGAAGGCGAACCCGCTGTACTTCTCCGGGTCGACGCCGCAGGCGGCCAGCACCTTGGGGTTGACCATGCCGCAGCCGCCCAGCTCGATCCAGCCCTCGCTGGAGCAGGTGCGGCAGGGGCGGTCGGGGTTGCCGACGGACTCGCCGCGGCAGACGTAGCACACCATGTCCATCTCGGCGGACGGCTCGGTGAACGGGAAGAAGTTCGGCCGCAGCCGGGTCTTCATGCCCTCGCCGAACAGCGACTGGACCATGTGGTCCATCGTGCCCTTGAGATCGGCCATGGTCAGGCCCTCGTCCACGGCGAGCAGCTCGACCTGGTGGAAGACCGGGGTGTGCGTGGCGTCCAGCTCGTCGGTGCGGTACACGCGGCCGGGGCAGATCACGTACACCGGCAGCTCGCGGCTGAGCAGCGAGCGGATCTGGACCGGCGAGGTGTGGGTGCGCAGCACGACGCCGGACTCGGTGCCGCCCTGCGGGCCCTGCACGAAGAACGTGTCGGCCTCGCCGCGGGCCGGATGGTCCGGGCCGATGTTGAGCGCGTCGAAGTTGAACCACTCGGCCTCGACCTGCGGACCCTCGGCGACCTCGTAGCCCATGGCCACGAAGACGTCCTCGATGCGCTCGGAGAGCGTGGTGAGGGGGTGGCGGGCGCCGGCCGGGATCCGGTCGTGGGGCAGCGTGACGTCCACCGCCTCCTCGACCAGCACCCGTGCGTCGCGCTCGGCCTCCAGCTCCTCCTGGCGGGCGGCGAAGCCCTTGTTCACGGCGCCGCGGGCCTGCCCGACGAGCTTGCCGGCGGCGGCCTTGGCGTGCGGGGGCAGGGCGCCGATCTCGCGGTTGGCGAGGGCGAGCGGGGAGGTGCCGCCGGTGTGGGCGACCTTGGCCTCCTGGAGCGCGTCGAGCGAGTCCGCGGCGGCGAAGGCGGCGAGCGCCTCGTCCCGCATGCGCTCGATCTCTTCCGGTTTCAAGGCCTCGACCTCTACCGGGTCGTACGACTTATTCGGTGCCGACATCTCTTCCCGTGCTTCCGGTTGGCTGGCTGAAGGTCCCCGTCACCGACTCACGCAGAGGTCAGAGGGCCGTCCATGGGACACAAGGGTGCCAAAGGCCGAGTCTAACGGGGTGACGATGTGCGGATGCGCCCGTGGGCCGCCCGGCCGGCTCTCAGGTGAGATACGCCGGGGTGCTCACGGGCAGCGTAAATCGGAACTCCGCGCCGCCGCCGGGGGCGCGGCCCACCGTGATGGCGCCGCCGTGGGCTTCGACGATGCCCTTGACGATGTACAGCCCGAGGCCGGTGCCGCCGCGCTTGCTGCCCCGCCAGAAGCGGGTGAACACGCGGTTCATGGACTCCTCCGGGATGCCTGCGCCCTCGTCGCTCACGGTGACCGATGTGCCGGTGTCCTCCCCTTCCCGGGGGGACGCGGCGGGCGTGACGTCAATGGTGACGGTTCCCTCGCCGTGGCGCACCGCGTTTTCGATGAGGTTGCTGAGCACCTGGTCGATCTTGTCGGGGTCGGCCCACAGTGCGGGCAGCGGCTGCTCGATGCGCAGCAGGAACCGGTCGGCGGGCTGACCGGCGGCCACGTAGGCCTGGATGTGCCGTCCCACGGCCGCGCCCATGTCGACGGGCTGGCGGCGCACCTCCAGCCGTCCGGAGTCGATGCGGGAGATGTCGAGCAGCTCGGCGATGAGGCGGGTGACCCGGTCCGCGTCGGCGTCGACGGTCTCCAGCATCAGCCGCTTCTGGTCGTCGGTGAACCGGGACCACTTGGCGAGCAGGGTGGCGGTGAAGCCCTTGACGGAGGTGAGCGGGGAGCGCAGTTCGTGGGCCACGGTGGCGATCAGCTCGGCGTGGCTGCGCTCGGTGCGGCGGCGGGCCTCCGTGTCGCGGATCGAGACGACGACGCGGCGGACGGGACCGGTGGGCTCGGCGCGGACGTACCGGGCGGAGACGAGGACCTCACGGCCGCCCGGCAGCAGGAGGTTGCGCTCGGGCTGGCCGACGCGGATGGCGAGGCCGCCGTAGGGGTCGGTCAGCTGCCACCAGCGGCGGCCCTCCAGGTCCTCCAGCGGAAGGGCCTTGTCGAGGCGCTGCCCGAGGGCGTCCTCGGCGGCGACGGCGGTGATGCGCCGGGCGGCGGCGTTGAAGCAGACCACGCGGCCGTTCTCGTCGGCGACGACGAGCCCGTCCGGCAGGTCGTCGGGGTCGACGCCGAGTCCGGCGAGGTCACCGGCCGCCCGGGCCGCTCCCCGTGCGCTGGTCGTGCCGACACTCATCCCCGTACCCCACCTCCCGTCCTCCCGGAAGAGGCCCGCGAACTCGTCACCCTACTAGCTGTCGGTCACGGAGCGGCACCCTCCGGAGGCGCGCTGTGCACGGGCCGACGCGTAGAGACATACGGCGGCGGCGGTCGCGAGGTTCAGACTCTCCGCCTTTCCGTGGATCGGGACGCGCACGACGGCGTCCGCGAGCGCGCGGGTCTCCTCGGGAAGTCCCCAGGCCTCGTTCCCGAACACCCACGCGGTGGGGCCGCCCATGGTGCCCTCGTCGAGTTCGGCGTCGAGGTCGTCGTCCCCCGCGCCGTCGGCGGCCAGGATCCGCACGCCGGAGTCCCGCAGCCCCGCCACGGCCTGCTCGACGGGGACGCCCACGGCGACGGGCAGGTGGAAGAGGGAGCCGACGGAGGCGCGGACGGCCTTGGGGTTGTAGACGTCGACGGAGGCGTCGGTCAGCACGACGGCGTCGGCGCCGGCGGCGTCGGCGCACCGCAGCACGGTGCCCGCGTTGCCGGGGTCGCGCACATGGGCGAGGACGGCGACGAGGCGGGGCCGGGCGGCGAGGATCCGCTCGAAGGGCGTGTCCAGGAACCGGCAGATCCCGACGAGCCCCTGCGGGGTGACGGTGGTGGAGACGTCCTCGATGACCTGTTCGGCGGCGAGGTGGACCCGGGCGCCGGCCGAGCGGGCCTCGGCGATGACGTCGGCGTAGCGCTCGGCTGCCTCGACGGTGGCGAACAGTTCCACGAGCGTGGCCTGTCCGTCGGCGCGGTGCGCCGCGGCCTCCCGCACGGCCTGCGGCCCCTCCGCGAGGAACAGCCGCTCCTTGCCCCGGAAGTTCCGCCTGGCCAGCCGCCGCGCGGCCACGACGCGGGGGGAACGGGGAGAGATCAGCTCGGGGGTGGCGGAGGGCATGTGGTTCACCTTCGGTATCAGGGCGGCCGACTGGGCGGCGGGGGCGACTGCGGCCCCCGAGGGGCGCGGGGCTCTGTCACGTGCGGCTGCGCCGCACGGGTGCGGCCGGCCACGCACGGCCGGTGCCCGGACGACGGAGGCAGCGGGCGTCAGCAGCAAAAGGACCCGCAGGCCGAAACCTGCGGGTCCTTCAGTCACGTCGGCCTAGAGCCGGCGCGGCGTCACGCGGCCTTGGGCGCGTTCACGTCCGCGGGCAGGGCCTTCTGCGCGACCTCGACCAGCGCGGCGAACGCGGTGGCGTCGTTCACGGCGAGCTCGGCCAGGATCTTGCGGTCGACCTCGATGTTCGCGGCCTTCAGACCCTGGATGAGGCGGTTGTACGTCATGCCGTTCTGGCGGGCCGCAGCGTTGATGCGCTGGATCCACAGCTGACGGAAGTCGCCCTTGCGCTTCTTGCGGTCGTTGTAGTTGTAGACCAGCGAGTGGGTGACCTGCTCCTTGGCCTTGCGGTACAGGCGCGAACGCTGACCGCGGTAGCCGGAGGCCGCCTCGAGGATCGCCCGGCGCTTCTTGTGGGCGTTGACTGCCCGCTTGACGCGTGCCACTTTTTAACTCCTTGTAGCGGGGCCGTGGTGGGACTCACACGACCCGGAAACGATTGGGTCCCGGTCAGAGGTCAGGCGCGACGCTTGCGCCCGACGTCACTTGCCGAGAAGCTTCTTGATCTTCGCGGCGTCGCCCGGGGCCATCTCGGCGTTGCCGGTGAGGCGGCGCGTCACGCGGGACGACTTGTGCTCGAGCAGGTGGCGCTTGCCGGCGCGCTCGCGGAGCACCTTGCCGGAGCCGGTGATCTTGAAGCGCTTGCTGGCACCGCTGTGCGACTTGTTCTTCGGCATAGCGCCGTTCTCTCCTCGTCGGTGGCGTTCCGGTGCCCGGTCGTGAAACCGGGCACGGTGGAACGTCGCTGGTATCGGTTATGTCCGCGGGACTCGCGCCCCTCGGATCACGCCTCGGCGGAAGCCTCGGCAGGGGCCTCGGCGTCAGCCGCCTCGACCTCGACGTCGCTCTCGCCCTCGGCGTTCACGGCGTCGGCGTCAGCGGCGTTCTGCGAGCGACCGGGGTTGGCCTTCGCCTCGGCCTTGCGGGCCTCCTGCGCCTGCCGGGCCTCGGCCATGGCCTCGGTCTTCTTCTTGTGCGGACCGAGAACCATGATCATGTTCCGGCCGTCCTGCTTCGGGTTCGACTCGATGAAGCCGAGGTCCTCGACGTCCGACGCGAGACGCTGCAGCAGTCGGAAGCCGAGCTCCGGCCGGGACTGCTCGCGACCACGGAACATGATCGTGATCTTGACCTTGTCGCCCTGCTTGAGGAACCGGACGACGTGACCCTTTTTGGTGTCGTAGTCGTGCGGGTCGATCTTCGGCCGGAGCTTCATTTCCTTGATGACCGTGTGCGCCTGGTTCTTGCGCGCCTCACGGGCCTTCATGGCCGACTCGTACTTGAACTTCCCGTAGTCCATGAGCTTGCAGACCGGCGGGCGTGCGCTCGCGGCCACCTCGACCAGGTCGAGGTCGTACTCCTGCGCAAGCTCCAGGGCCTTGGCCAGCGGCACGATGCCGACCTGCTCGCCACTGGGACCGACAAGTCGCACTTCGGGAACGCGAATCCGGTCGTTGATGCGGGGCTCGGTGCTGATGGATCCTCCTCGGTAGCACCACACGGCAGTCTGGCGGACGGCCGCGTAACGTCTGTGTTCGATAGATTGGCAACCACGTCGAAGCACAAAAAATGCCCCGAACGGTCACATGCGGGGCTCCAAGCACTACCGGAGCACCGCCGCAAGGATCGCGGGGCGCGCTACCGGGCGACTCCATCGTCCGTACGGAACGATGGGGGCCGCCTGACCGGGGTGACCCGCCGTCCTGCGAGGACAGTCGGGTGGGAGCTCGGAGTCTCCACTTGTGGGCCGGATCCGCCTGCTGAGGGGCACGCGTGTCCGACCGGTCGTTAACCGAGATTACCAGTCCCCGCCGCGAACGGCCAATCGAGCCTCGCGACCGGACCCCGCGCGGCCTGCGCCTATCGTGTGCTGCATGAGTGACACCTCCCCCGCCGGCTCCGCCGGGACGCCCGACGCCCCCGACTTCGACGAGATGACCCGCGACATCGCCGAGGTCCCCGCCGTCGAGGTGATCGTGACGGTCGCCGTCAACCTGATGAGCGCCGCCGCGGTGAAGCTCGGCCTCACCGAGGAGGGCGACACGTACAAGGACCTCGACGAGGCCCGCAAGCTGGTGACGGCCCTCGCCGGGCTGCTGGACGCGTCCGCGACCGAGATCAGCTCCTTCCACGCGGCCCCGCTGCGCGACGGTCTGAAGTCGCTGCAACTGGCGTTCCGCGAGGCGTCGATCGTCCCGGACGAGCCGGGTCAGGGCCCGGGCGAGAAGTACACGGGCCCGGTCTACGGCTGAGCCGGGTTCCGGCGGATTCAGCTCTTCACGTACAGGGGCTCGCCCGGAGGCGTCGTCCCGGCCGGCAGCACTGCCAGGTCGAGGCCGCGCACCAGGCGGGCCCTCAGCGTTTCGTCGGCCGCGAGACGGCGGGCCACGGCCCGGGCCGTGTCGGCGGGCGCGGCCGCCGGGTCGAGGACGAGGGCCAGGGTGCCGTCGGCCTCCCCGGGCCCGAGGTGGGCGCTGAGGATTTCCGGTTCGGCGGCCACGGCGGCCCGTACCGCCGCGACGACCGCCGGGTCGGCGAGCGGATCGGTGGAGGCCCGGCCCTCGGCGAGCGCCAGCAGCGCAGGCCCGGTCAGCTCGAAGGCCACCGGTCCGGCCAGGTCGAGGACGACCGTGTCGGCCTTCTCGTGCGCGGCCGCCTGCAGCGCCTGGTGCAGGGGGACGGCGACCGGGCGGGCAGCGGGATCCCAGCGGGCGAGGGAGTCGGTGGAGGTGAAGGCGGGCAGCGCGGTGCGCGAGCCCGCCTTGAGGGTGGGGACGGCCATGTCGCTGGTCTTCTCGCGGCGCAGCCCGTGCTCGTCCTCCTCGACCTCGCCCAGCACGGCCACGACGGGGACGAGGAGCCGGGCGCCCTTCAGGGCCGCCAGCACCGGGGCCACGGCGGTGCGGTCGTCGGCCCAGGCGGCGAGCGCCGCACTCAGCCGGGGGTCGGCGGAGCCGTCGTCGTCGGAGAAGCCGGGGTCGGGAATGTTCTTGTTCGCCACGGTCGTCGACCCTATCGGGGGCAGGCCCGTGGGCCGGTGCGGGGCCCGGGTCGCCGTGCCGACGCCGTTCACGCGATTCTCAGACTCCCCTGACCCCGCTCTCACGCCGGTCCCACGCCCCGCACAGCCGTCGGCCCGACCATCACGGCCATGGAGTCCCCCGGAGCACGCCGTGGCCGCCGCGCTCGTCCCTCCCGCCGCCCCCTCCTCCCCCTCGCGCTCGCCGCGGCCGCCGTGCTGGGTGCGACGGCCGGCGGCGCCGCCTATGTGAAGGCGCGGGCCGACTCCGGCGCGCGGGCCGTATCGTCGTCGTCCTCCGCGACGCCGTCGGCATCGGCATCCACGTCGCAGTCGCAGTCGCAGTCGGAGTCGGAGGACGAGGAGGTGTCGGTGGAGAGCGAGGCGGCGCTCGGGGCGGACCGCGACGCGCAGTTGGCGGCGGCGATGAGGTCGGTGACCGTGCCGAGGGACGCGGCCGTGTCCGTGGCCGTGCTCGACCTGGCCTCCGGCGTCGGCGCCGCGTACGGCGGGGGCGTCTTCGAGACGGCGAGCATCGTCAAGGCGGACATCCTGGCCGCGCTGCTGCTGCGGGCGCAGGACGAGGGGCGTCGTCTCTCGGCGGCCGAGAAGACGTACGCCACGGCCATGATCGAGACCAGTGACAACGACGCGGCGTCGGCACTGTGGCGGACCATCGGCGAGGCCGAGGGGCTCGACGCCGCGAACGAGCGGCTCGGACTGACGCGGACCGAGGGCGGCGAGGGCATGCTGTGGGGGCTCACCCGGACCACGGCGGCCGACCAACTCACGCTGCTGCGGCAGGTGTTCGGGGACGAGTCGGAACTGAGCGAGGCATCGCGGACGTATCTGAGGGGGCTGATGGGGCGGATAGCCGCGGGCCAGGACTGGGGCGTCTCGGCCGCGGCCGACGGGTCCTCGTGGGCGCTGAAGAACGGCTGGCTGCCGCGCAGCACGACGGGGCTGTGGGTGGTCAACAGCATCGGCCGGGTGGGCGTCGGCGGCCGCGACTACGTGGTGGCCGTGCTGTCGAACGGCAACGCGACGCAGGCGGCGGGCATTTCGCTGGTGGAGGGCGCGGCGAAGGCGGCGGTGTCGGCCGCCGTCCCCTCCGCCGGCGCGGTCGGGTAGCCGGCCCGGACGCTAGGGAGTCTCGTAGGCCTCGTAGTTCTCGTAGACCTCGTAGTTCTCGCGGGCCTCGTGTGCCTCGCGCCGGTCGCGTTCCCTGCGGCCGCGCCACAGGACGACCGACGTCAGCAGCAGCACCCCGCCTGCGCCGCCCGCGAGCAGGCCCGCCCAGCTCGACGTGCCGTCGTCCGCCTTCGCCCGGTCGGGACCGGAACCGAAGTACCGCGCGCCGTAGGCGGCGGACTGCAGGCCCTCGGGCGTGAGGGCGGCGGCCGCGCGGATCGCGGCGGCCGGGTCGATGAAGCCGTAGCCGCGGGAGTCGTCGCGGCCGCCGGCGGGGGCGTTGCGGGCCGTGTCCTCCAGCAGCTTCTTGATCTGTGCGGGGGTCAGACCGGGGTGGGCGGCCTTGACGAGCGCGACGGCTCCCGAGACGAAGGCGGAGGCGGCGCTGGTCCCCCAGCCCTGGTAGTACTTGTGGTCCGGGTCGGCGATGACGACGTCGACGCCGGGCGCGCTGACGGTCGCGTACCAGCGGCGGGTGGAGAACGAGGCGCGCGTGCCGTACCGGTCGACGGCGGTCGCGGCGATGACGCCCGGGTAGGCGGCCGGGTAGGAGATGTGGTCCCCCTTCTCGCCGCCGTTGCCGGCCGAGGCGACGACGACCGAGCCCTTCTTCAGGGCGTACTGGACGGCCTCGTCCTCGGCGGGCTCGGGGTGGGCGGAGGCGGAGTCGTCGCCCAGGGAGAGGTTGATGACGTCGGCGCCCTGGTCGGCGGCCCAGCGGATGCCCTCGGCGAGGGCGTTGCCCCGGGTGTTGCGGGCCTTGGTGCGCTGCGGGTCGCCGTCCTCCAGGATCACGCGGACGGGAAGGATCTTCGCCTCCGGGGCGATCCCGAGCACCCCGTCGTCGTCGCCGTCGCCATGCCCGTGACCGGCGATGATGCTGGCCATCGCGGTGCCGTGGCGGGCCCAGGCGCGCTCACCGGGCTTCGCTCCGAAGCCCACCATGTCCTTGCCCGCGAGGACGTTGCCGACGAGGTCGGGGTGGTCGGCCTCGACGCCGGTGTCCAGGACGGCGACGGTGATGCCCCGGCCCCTGGTGGTCTGCCAGGCCTGCTGGGTGTGCAGGGCGTCCAGGGCCCACTGCTGGGCCCGGATGCCGTCGGCGTGGGCGACGGAGGGCGGCGCCAGGACGACGACGACGGCGAGGAGGCAGCTCAGGAGCCCGGCCCTGCGGGGCGTGCGCGTCGTACGGGTCCCAGGGGTCGTACGGGCCCCATGGGTCGTCCGGGTCCCGGGGGTCGTCCGGGTCCCAGGGGTCGTCCGGGTCCTGCGGGTGCTCATGAGGGCTGCTCCGAGGGCGTGACGGCGGTCTTGCGCAGGCCGCGCTCGACGCGGTCGGCGAGGCCCTGGGCCTCGTTGCCGAGGCCGGCCTGGGCGGGGTCCGTGGTGGCGCCGGTCGCGGTGGCCCGGGGGGCGGGCTGCGGGGTGTCGACGGTGCGGCCGTCGGCCCAGCCGGAGACGGCGTAGACGACGACGGGCGCGTCGGTGAGGACCGAGACCGTCCACGCGGCCCGCTGCCGGTCGCCGAACCCGGCGGCCGCGGTGCCCTTCGCGGCGTACGGGCGCGGCATCAGATCCGCCCGCTGGGCCAGGCCCTCCTTGGCGAAACGGGCGTCGAGCGCGCGCATGGCGGCGGCGTCCGCCTTGGTGAACAGCAGGCCGACGGTGGTCACGTAGCTCTGGGTGGCGTCGGTGTAGGTGGCGCGCAGGAGGCGCTGGCAGCCGACCGGGGCGAGCACCTTGAGCAGCAGCGGGTCGAAGGCGTCGGCGCAGCCGCCGTCCGGGGCGACGGCGATCCGCGTCCAGGTGCGGTCGGCGCCGCCGGGGCCGGCGCCCTGTCCGTCCACGGTGGGCGGGAACAGCTGGTCCACGGGCACGTTGTGCCACAGACCGCCGGCGCTCGTGTAGGCGCTGCGTTCGGCGCTCTCCCCCGAGCCGCCGAGGAGCCAGCTGCCGGTCGCCGCGCCGCCGATGAGGCCCAGTCCGAGGACGACGCAGGCGGCGGCCGCGGCGGTGCGGGCGCGTCTGCCGAGGATACGGGGCGTGTATCCCTCGGGCCGGGCGAACGTGACCACGGGCCGGGTGGCGCCGGGAGCGCCGCCGGGCGTCATGGGAGCGCTCCAGGAGAGCGCCGGATCGGGTCCGTCCGCCGTCCCCGGAGTGCCGTCGGGCCGCCGTGGGATCTCCGGCCGCTGTTCCGCGGACGGCGGCGGGGCGATGGTGAAGTCGGGTTGCCGCACGGCCGCCCCAGGACTCCAGGCGGGCGCCTCGTCCGCCGCCGGACCCGGTCGGGAGCCGCCGCGCGGTCCGGTTCCGGCGCCGTCCGTCCACGTCTCGTGCCGGACCGCCCCGGGCACGGGCACCCAGCCGCGCGGCAGGGGCGACCAGGCCCGCTCGCCCGCGCGGTCGGCGGCGGGTCCGGGGGCGGTCGCGTCGTCCGGGCCGGCGGAGCGCGTGCTCCCCGCCTCAGCGGGACGGCCGCCGCCCGCGCCGGAGCGGCCGGGAGCCGTCGGACCGGTCACGCGCGCGTCCGACGCGGACACCGCGTCGGACGGGGGCGCGCCGAAGGGGCGACGGGGGGCGGAGGCGTCGGCGGACGGCGGGGGGTCCGTGGGGGCGGGGCGGGGGGCCGGCCTGGCGGGGCGCGGGGGCCGGCGGAAGTCGTGCGGCGGGCCGGAGCGCGGGACGTCCGGGGCGGAAGGGCGCTCCTCGGCGCGTCCGGGCGTCGCGGTGTCGTCTCGACGGGCGGCCGGGGCGGGGCGGCTCGGGGGCGGCGGGGTGTCCGGGAAGCGTGCCGACGCTGGCGGCGGGGGCGGGGTCATGGCGTCCGTGTGCTGGGCCCGCAGCCTGACGAAGCGGGGGGCGGTGCGGGAGAGGGGGCCGGCGGTGTCGGAGGCGGCCGGGGCGCCGTTGCCCGCGCGCTCCTCGGCGGCCTGCGCCTGCGCCGGGCCCGTGGACGTCCCGCGCGCGGGATCCGTCCCGGCCGCCTCGGACGTGGTCCGGCGTGCGAAGCCGCGCTCCTGCGGGCCGGGCGTCGCACGCGGAGCGGGAGCCCGCTCCGGTCGGCCGCCGGTCGCTGGGCGGGCCGGCTCGGCGGCTTCGGCGGCAGCCGGGTCCGCCGGTCGCGTCGGTTGCGCCGGGACGGCGTCCGGCGTCGGGGGCCGGGACGGGCGGGGCGGAGCCGTCGGGCGCGGGGGGACGCCGGGCTGGGGAGGCACGTCGGGTCGCGGCGGGACCGAGGCGCGGCGTGCTTCCGTGCTCATGCACCCCCCGTTTCTTCGTCCGCGGGCCGTCGTTCTGGTACGCGGGCCGTCGTTCTCGTCGCCCGGCGGCCCGGTCGGACGCGGCGGTCCGTTCCGGGCAGCCATACCCGCACGGGCGGAGCGGCATCCCGACGCGGGCGTCCGGTCGGAGCCGTCCCTGCGTGCGTGCGCGTCACTCTACGGCTTGTCGCCCGGCAAACGGGAACCCGTCCGCGCCGTCGGGGGCTTCTGCCCGGAACGTCCCCCTACCCTGCGGTAATCCTGTCTGGCAGGCTGCGTCCATGACTGCGCGCGCCGCCGACCGGGCCCGTTACGACCGGGCCACCGCCCATCTCGACGCCCCCCTCGCCCTCGTGGACCTGGAGGCCTTCGACGCCAACGCCGACGACCTGGTGCGCCGGGCCGGGGGCAAGCCGATCCGCGTCGCCAGCAAGTCGGTGCGCTGCCGGACGCTGTTGGAACGCGTCCTGGCGAAGGACGGCTTCGCCGGGATCATGTCGTTCACCCTCGCCGAGTCCCTGTGGCTGGCCCGCTCGGGGTTCGAGGACGTCCTCCTCGCCTACCCGTCGGCCGACCGCGCCGGCTTCGCGGAGCTCGCCGCCGACCCCAAGCTCGCCGCGACCGTCACCGTCATGGTCGACGACGTCGCCCAGCTGGACCTGATCGACGCGGCGCGCGGCGAGGGCGCCGAAGTGATCCGCGTCTGCCTGGAGTTGGACACCTCGCTGAAGCTGCTCGGCGGCCGGCTGCGGGTCGGCGCCCTGCGTTCTCCGCTGCACTCCCCCGCCCAGGTGGCGGACGTGGCGAGGGCGGTGTCCCGGCGGCCCGGTTTCGCCCTGGTGGGGATCATGGCGTACGAGGGGCACATCGCCGGGGTGGGGGACGCCGTCGCGGGGCGGCCCCTGCGCTCCCGGGCCGTCCGGCTGATGCAGGCCGCCGCCCGGCGCGAGCTCGCCGAGCGGCGCGCCGCGGTGGTGCGCGCGGTGCGGGCCGTCGTCCCGGACCTGGAGTTCGTCAACGGCGGCGGCACCGGCAGTGTGCAGCACACGGCCGCCGAGGACGCGGTCACGGAGATCGCGGCCGGTTCGGGGCTGTACGTGCCGCGTCTGTTCGACAACTACACGTCGTTCAGCGGGCGTCCGGCCGCGCTGTTCGCCCAGCCCGTCGTGCGGCGGCCCGGGGTGGGGATCGTGACCGTCCTCGGCGGCGGGTATCCCGCCTCCGGCGCCGCCGGACCCGACCGGCTGCCCGTGCCGTATCTGCCCGAGGGGCTGCGGTACGACCCCCAGGAGGGCCCCGGCGAGGTGCAGACCCCGCTCATCGGCTCCCCCGCCGACGATCTGCTGATCGGCGACAAGGTGTGGTTCCGGCACGCGAAGGCCGGTGAGCTGTGCGAGCGGTTCGACGAACTGCACCTCGTCGAGGGGGAGTCGGTGACGGCGACCGTGCCGACCTACCGGGGCGAGGGCCGGACGTTCCTCTGACCCGGGGCGCGGCCTACAGCGGGGTCACGTAGGCGCCGGAGATCCCGCCGTCCACGAGGAAGTCGGTGGCGTTGACGAAGGAGGAGTCGTCGCTGGCCAGGAAGGCGACGGCGGCGGCGATCTCCTCGGCCTCGGCGAACCGGCCCACGGGGATGTGGACCAGGCGGCGGGCGGCCCGCTCGGGGTCCTTGGCGAACAGCTCCTGCAGCAGCGGGGTGTTGACCGGGCCGGGGCACAGGGCGTTCACCCGGATGCCCTCCCGCGCGAACTGCACGCCCAGCTCGCGGGACATGGCCAGGACGCCGCCCTTGGACGCCGTGTACGAGATCTGCGAGGTCGCCGCGCCCATCCTCGCCACGAACGAGGCCGTGTTGATGATCGAGCCCCGGCCCTGGCGCCGCATGTAGGGGATGGCGGCCTTGCAGCACAGGTAGACGGAGGTCAGGTTGACCTCCTGGACCCGCTTCCAGGCCTCCAGGCCGGTCTCCAGGATGGAGTCGTCGTCGGGCGGTGAGATCCCGGCGTTGTTGAACGCGATGTCGACGCTGCCGTAGGTGTCGTGAGCGGTCCTGAACAGCGCCTCGACCTGTTCGGGGTCGGTGACGTCGACCTTCACGAAGACGCCGCCGATCTCCTCGGCGGCGGCCTTGCCGCGTGTCTCGTCGACGTCGCCGCAGACCACGTGCGCCCCCTCGGCGGCGAGCCGGCGGGCGGTGGCGAGTCCGATGCCGCTGCCGGCTCCGGTGACGACGGCGGTGCGGCCGACGAGCCGGCGGCAGACGATCTCTCTGGTCACTGTGCGGGGCCCTCCGTGCTGATGAAGACGTTCTTGGTCTCGGTGAAGGCGGTCAGGGCGTCCGGACCCAGCTCACGGCCCACGCCGGACTGCTTGTAGCCGCCGAAGGGGGTCCAGTAGCGGACGCTGGAGTGGGAGTTGACGGACAGGTTCCCGGCCCGCACGGCCTGCGAGACGCGCAGGGCGCGGCCCACGTCCCGGGTCCAGACGGAGCCGGAGAGGCCGTAGGGGGTGTCGTTGGCGAGCCGGATCGCGTCCGCCTCGTCGGTGAAGGGGAGCAGGACGGCCACGGGGCCGAAGATCTCCTCGCGGGCGGCGGGCGAGTCGGGCGCGGCGCCGGTGAGGACGGTCGGCGGGAACCAGAAGCCAGGGCCCTCGGGCGCGCCGCCGCGCAGCGCTCGGGCGCCGTCCGGCACGAACGACCGTACGCGGTCCACCTGCTGACGGGAGATCAGCGGGCCCATCTGCGTGCCCTCGTCGGCCGGGTCGCCGACCACGACGGCGGCCAGTTCGCGCGCCAGGTGGTCGGCGACCTCGTCGTAGACCGACTCCTGGACGAGGATGCGGGTGCGGGCGCAGCAGTCCTGGCCGGAGTTGTCGAGGAACGAGAACGGGTCGACGGCCCGCTTCAGGTCGGCGTCCGCGAAGACGACGTTGGGGCTCTTGCCGCCCAGTTCGAGGGTGACCGGCTTGACCTGGCCGGCGCAGCGCTGCATCACCTCGCGGCCGGTGCGGGTGGAGCCCGTGAACACGATCTTCGCGACGCCGGGGTGGTCGACGAGCGCCCGTCCGGCGACCGCGCCGTGGCCGGGCAGCACCTGGAAGAGGTGCTCGGGCAGGCCTGCCTCCAGCGCCAGTTCGGCCAGGCGCAGGGCGGTGAGGGGGGTGGTCTCGGCGGGCTTGAGGACGACGGCGTTGCCGGCGGCGAGGGCCGGGACGGAGCCCCAGGCGGCGATCGGCATCGGGAAGTTCCAGGGGGCGATCACGCCGACCACGCCGAGGGGTTCGTGGAAGGTGACGTTCCAGCCGCCGGGGACGGGGATCTGGCTGCCCAGGAGCCGCTCCACGCCGCCGGCGGCGTAGAGCAGCAGGTCGCGGGCGTTGCCGGCCTCCCAGCGGGCGTTGCCGAGGAGATGGCCGGCCTCGCGGACCTCCAGCAGCGCCAGTTCCTCGACGTGGGCGTCGACGGCGTCGGCGAAGCGGCGCAGCAGGCGGGCCCGGTCGGCGGGGGCGGCGGCGGCCCAGGCGGCCTGGGCGGCGCCCGCACGGGTGACCGCGCGGTCGACGTCGGCCGCGTCGGCGGCGGGGACGGTGGCGACGACCTCCTCGGTGGCCGGGTTGAGGACGGTGAGCTCGGGCGGGAGCGGCTCGGGCGGGGACGGGGCGTGCGGGTGGGACACGGCGGGACCTTTCACAAGCGTTCGAAGGAGCGGCGCAGCTCCCAGTCGGTGACCGCGGCGTCGAAGGCGGCCAGCTCGACGCGTGCCATGTTGCGGTAGTGGGCGACGACCTCCTCGCCGAAGGCGGCCCGCGCGATCGGGCTGTTCTCCCAGAGCTCGGCGGCCTCGCGCAGGGTGGTGGGCACGTGCGCGTAGTCGGCGGTGTAGGCGTTGCCGGCGCAGGCCTCGGGCAGCTCCAGTTTCTGCTCGACGCCGTACAGGCCCGCGGCGATCAGCCCGGCCACCGCGAGGTGCGGGTTGACGTCGCCGCCCGGCAGCCGGTTCTCGAAGCGCATGGAGCGGCCGTGGCCGACGACCCGCAGCGCGCAGGTGCGGTTGTCGTGCCCCCAGGCGACGGCGGTCGGGGCGAAGGAGCCGGGCTGGAACCGCTTGTAGGAGTTGATGTTGGGGGCGTAGAGCAGGGAGAAGTCGCGCAGGGCGGCGAGCTGCCCGGCGAGGAAGTGGCGCATGAGGCCGGACATGTGGTCCGGGTCCTGGTCCGTGCCGGCCATGACGTTCGCGCCGTCGGCGTCGGCGAGCGAGAGGTGGATGTGGCAGGAGTTGCCCTCGCGCTCGTTGTACTTGGCCATGAAGGTCAGCGAGACGCCCTCCTGGGCGGCGATCTCCTTGGCGCCGGTCTTGTAGACCGCGTGCTGGTCGCAGGTGACCAGGGCTTCGTCGTAGCGGAAGGCGATCTCGTGCTGGCCGGGGTTGCACTCGCCCTTGGCGGACTCGACGGTGAGTCCGGCGCCCGCCATCTCGTTGCGGATGCGGCGCAGCAGCGGCTCCACCCGGCCGGTGCCGAGCACCGAGTAGTCGACGTTGTACTGGTTGACGGGGGTGAGACCCCGGTAGTTCGCGTCCCAGGCGGCCTCGTAGCTGTCCTTGAAGACGATGAACTCCAGCTCGGTGCCGACCTGCGCGGTGAGGCCGTGCTCGGCCAGACGCTCCAGCTGGCGGCGCAGGATCTGCCGCGGGGCGGCGGTCACGGGCGAGCCGTCGTGCCAGGCCAGGTCGGCGATCAGCATCGCCGTGCCGGCGTTCCAGGGCACCCGCCGCAGGGTGGACAGGTCGGGATGCATGGCGAAGTCGCCGTAGCCGCTCTCCCAGGAGGACATGGCGTACCCGTCGACGGTGTTCATCTCCGCGTCGACGGCGAGGAGGTAGTTGCAGCCCTCGGTGCCGTTCCGGAGGACCTCGTCGAGGAAGAATCCGGCGGCGAAGCGCTTGCCCTGGAGGCGCCCTTGCATGTCCGGGAAGGCGAGGACGACAGTGTCGATCTCACCGCCCGCGACGAGGGCGTGCAGTTCCTCGACGGCGAGCGGGGGTGTGCGGTCTGCCACGGGAGGGCCTCCTCAGGCTTCCTGGCTTCTGTCGCCTTCTGCGGGTCGGCCGGTGACCGATGGCCATAAGGTATTGCGGAGAACCATTGCTTGGGAAGGGGGCGCGGCCCGATGGCGGTGAGCGCTGACGGCGGACCGGACGACCGGCTGACCCCGGTGCTGCGGCCGGTGCGGGCCGGCAACGGTTTCGAGGAGGCGCTGGAGCAGATCCTGCAGGTGGTGCGGCTGGGTCTGGTACCGGGGGGCGAACGGCTGCCGGCCGAGCGGGAGCTGGCGGAGCGGCTCGGCATCAGCCGGGTGACGCTGCGCGAGGTGCTCAAGGTCCTCCAGGACCAGGGCCTGGTGGAGGCCCGCCGGGGCCGGTACGGCGGGACGTTCGTGCTGCCGCGCACGGACGCCGGCGGCGAGGACGAGCTGCGGCGGCGCGTCGCGAGGACCGACATCGAGGACGTGCTGCGCTTCCGGGAGGTGCTGGAGGTGGGCGCCGCCGGGCTGTGCGCCGCGCACGGCCTGTCGGACGAGCGGGCGGGGCGGCTGCGCGAGGCTCTGGCCGGCACGGCGGACGCCCCGCTGGCCGACTACCGCCGCCGGGACACGCTGCTCCACCTGACCCTGGCCGAGCTGTGCGGTTCCCCGTCGCTGACCGCGCAGTACGCGGCGGTGCGGGCCACGGTGAACGACCTGCTGGACTGCATACCGCTGCTCGTGCGCAACCTGGAGCACTCCCAGCGCCAGCACGCGGCGCTGGTCGACGCGGTGCTGGAGGGGGACGCGGACGGCGCGCGGGAGATGATGCGCGAGCACTGCGCCGGGACGGCGGCCCTGCTCAGGGGCTTCCTCGCGTGAGAGACGCGCGCGCAGGGGTCGCACAATGGTAGGAAGGCGGTCCATTGAACGGCCGGAGGGGCACATGACGACTACGGCGGAGGCGACGGAGGCCGCGGCCGGCGCGACGACGACGGGCGGCAGGCCGCTGATCGGCGTCAGCACGTATCTGGAGCCGGGTGCGCGCTGGGGTGTGTGGGAGCTGGAAGCGGCGCTGCTGCCCGCCGGATACCCACGGCTCGTGCAGCGGGCCGGCGGACTGGCCGCGATGCTCCCGCCGGACGCGCCCCGGCACGCGCCGGCGACCGCGGCCCGCCTCGACGCGCTGGTGATCGCGGGCGGCCCCGACGTCGAACCCTGCCGCTACGGCGCGGAGCCCGACCCCCGCACCGGGCCCCCGGCGCGGGAACGCGACGCGTGGGAGCTGGCGCTGATCGAGGCGGCGCTGGCGGCCGGTCTGCCGCTGCTCGGCATCTGCCGGGGCATGCAGCTCCTGAACGTCGCACTCGGCGGCACCCTCACGCAGCACCTCGACGGGCACGTCGAGGCCGTGGGCGTCGTCGGCCGCCACCCGGTCGAGCCGGTTCCGGGCACGCTCTACGCCCGGGTGGTCGCGGAGGAGACCTCGGTGCCGACCTATCACCACCAGGCGGTGGACCGCCTGGGCACGGGTCTGGTCGCGTCGGCGCACGCGGCGGACGGCACCGTGGAGGCCGTCGAGCTGCCGTCGGCCGGCTGGGTGCTGGGGGTGCAGTGGCATCCGGAGATGGGCGAGGACATCCGGGTCATGCGCGCCCTGGTCGCCGCCGCCTCCCGCCCCGCCGCCTCCCGCCCCACGCAGCCCGCCTCCTGAGGGACGCCGGGCGGGCGGCCGGTCAGCCTCGGGTCAGGGTCAGGAGTTCCCTCGCCGGGCCTGTCGGGCGGTGCCCGGTGGGCCACACGGCGCGCAGGTCCCGGGTCAGCGACACCCCGTCCACCGGTATCGCCACCAGCCGCCGCAGCGCCAGCTCCTCGCCCACGGCGAGCTCGCTCAGCACCGCAGGGCCGGCCCCGCTCACCGCCGCCGCCTTCACCGCCGTCGTCGAGGAGAGCTCGATCAGCGGCCGGGCCAGGCCGCCCAGGGCCGTGTCGAGGACCTGACGGGTTCCCGAACCCTTCTCCCGCAGGATCAGTGGCGTCGAGGCCAGCTCGGCGGCGTCCAGCGGCCGCCGGCGGCGGGCCCAGGGGTGGCCGGGCGCGACGACCACGACGAGCCGGTCGTGCGCTATCACGGCGGAGTCCAGGCCGGCCGGCGCCGTGAGCCCCTCCACGAAGCCGAGATCCGCCTCCCCCGCCAGCAACCGCTCCGCGACGGCCGCCGAGTTGCCCGCGAGCAGCGACACCGCCGTGTCCGGCCGGCCCGCGCGCAGCGCGAGCAGCCAGCCGGGCAGCAGGTACTCCGCGATCGTCATGCTGGCCGCCACCCGCAGCCGCGAGTCCCGCCGGTCCCGCAGCGCCTGCGCCCCCGCGTCGAAGGCCCGCGCCGCCTCGACGATCCGCCCCGCCCAGTCCGTCACCAGGGCGCCCGCGTCGGTGAGCCGGGAACCGCGCGGCGAACGGTCCACCAACGCCACGCCCAGCTGGCGCTCCATGGACCGGATCCGGCTGCTCGCGGCGGGCTGGGTGATGCCCAGCTCCCGCGCGGCCGCGCCCAGGCTGCCCAGCCGGGCCACCGCCAGCAGCAGCTCCAGCGCGCCCAGGTCCGGCACCCGGTGCGCGATCGAGCCGCCGCCGTCCCGTCCCTCTTCCTCCACGCTCCCCATAAGCCCAGCTTATGTCCCCATAGAGCCGTCCTCCCTGGTCGCGGGCGCGCCCGCGGGCGACCGTGGAGACATGGTCACCGCCGCCCAGCCCCTGTCCGTCCTGCCCCGCCCGCGCGCCGACGCCGTCCGTCATCTCGGACCGAACTGGTACGCCGCGGTGATGGGCACCGCGATCGTGGCGACCGCGGGCGCCGCGCTGCCGGTCCGGGTCCCGGGACTGCGGCCGCTGTGCGCCGCGTTCTGGGCGCTCTCCCTCGTCCTGCTGGCGGCGCTGCTCCTCGCCCGCGCCCTGCACTGGCGCCACCATCGCGACCGGGCCCGCGCGCACCTCCTCGACCCGGCGACGGCGCCCTTCTACGGCTGCCTCGCGATGGCGCTGCTCGCCGTCGGGGGCGGCGCGCTCACCGTGGGCCGGGACTGGATCGGCGTCGACGCCGCGGTCGCCCTCGACGCCGTGCTGTTCACGGCCGGCACGGTCGTCGCCCTCACGGCCGCCGTCGCCGTGCCGTATCTGATGGCCGTGCGCCATCGCGTGACGGCGTCGCAGGCCACGCCGGTGTGGCTGCTGCCGCTCGTCGCGCCGATGGTGTCCGCCGCGCTCGGCCCGCTGCTGGTGCCGTATCTGCCGGCCGGGCAGCCGCGGCAGACGCTGCTGTTCGCGTGCCTCGCGCTGTTCGGGCTGAGCCTGCTGGCCACGTTCGTCATGCTGCCGCTGGTGTTCGGGCGGCTGGTGACCGGCGGGCCGCCGCCCCTCGCGCTCACACCGGCCCTGTTCCTCGTGCTCGGGCCGCTCGGCCAGTCCACGACCGCCGCCGGGAAGTTCGCCGAGGTCGCTCCGGGCGTGGTGCCGGGGCCGGACGGCCGCGCTCCCGGCGGACTCGGTGGTCTCGGTGGTCTCGCCGTGCTGTACGGGGTGCCCGTCATGGGCTTCGCGCTGCTGTGGCTGTGTCTGGCCACCGCGCATGTGGCGCGGGCCCGCCGGCACGGGATGGGCTTCACGATGACGTGGTGGGCGTTCACCTTCCCGGTCGGCACCTGTGTGACCGGTGCGGCCGCGCTGGCCCGGCCCACCGGGCTGGTCGCCTTCGACGTGCTCGCCTGCGCGCTGTACCTCGTGCTGGTCGCCGCCTGGGGCGTCGTCGCCGGGCACACCGCCCGCGGGCTGCTCAGCGGCGCGCTGCTCGCAGCGCCTCGCCCAGCGCCTGCGGGGCCTCGGCGAGGGACGGGCCGTACCACGTCAGGTGCCGTCCGCTGACCAGAGCGCAGGGCACGTCGGGGAAGGCCTCGGGGCCGTCGTCGGCGGTGAAGCGGTAGGGCTCGTCCGGGAGCACGACGAGGTCCGGCGCGGCCGCCCGCAGTTCCGCCACCGGGATGCGCGGATAGCGCTCGGGGTGCCCGGCGTGGAGGTGGTCGACGCCCAGGCGGGCCAGCACGTCCCCGGCGAACGTGTCCCTGCCCAGCACCATCCAGGGGCGGCGCCAGATCGGCACGACGGCCGTCCGGCGGTCGGCCGGCGGCGGCTCCGCCCAGGCCTCCTCGGCCCGCGCCAGCCAGTCAGGACGGAGCGGCCCCCCGCAGGCGTCGAGGACCCGCGACAGTTCCCGGAAGGCCTGCGGGACGTCCCGCACCTCCGTCACCAGGACCCGCAGTCCGGCCGCCCGCAGAGCGGTCAGGTCCGGTTCCCGGTTCTCCTCCTCGTTGGCGATCACCAGATCGGGGGCGAGGCCGACGATCCGGTCCACGGCGGGGTTCTTGGTCCCGCCGATCCGGGTGACGTCGAGGTCCGCGGGGTGGCTGCACCAGTCGGTCGCCCCGACCAGGACGCCGGGCACGGTGACGGCCACGGCCTCGGTGAGCGACGGCACCAGGGAGACGACCCGCACTACCGCTTCCGCCCCCGGTCCCGGACCGCCTCGATGTGCTCGGCCACCGCGACGACGACCACGCGGGTGTCCGCCACGGTCGCCCGCCAGCGGTGGCGGACGCCGCCGGTGAGGTACAGGGTGTCGCCGCGGCCGAGCCGGTAGGCGCGGCCCTCCGCCTCGATCTCCACCGCGCCGTCGGCGACGTACATCAACTGGTCGTTGCGGTACTGGAATTCCCGCCCGGCGTCGTGATCGCCGGTGAACTCGGAGGCGTGCATCTGGTGGTGCCCGCGCACCAGGGAGCGGGAGCGGGGCTGGGCGTCGGACGTCTGCCCCTGGAGCTGTTCGGCGACCTCGGCGCGCACGACGTCCACGCTGCAGGCCGGGTCGGCGGCGGCGAGGAGTTCGACGGCGGTGGTGCGCAGCGCGTCGGCGACCTTCTCCAGGGAGCCCGTGCTGGGCCGCGCGCGGTCGTTCTCGATCTGGCTCAGGAAGGGCACCGACAGGCCGCTGCGCTCGGCCACGACGGCGAGGGTGAGCTCCAGGGAGCGGCGCCGGCGGCGCACGGCCGCGCCCACCCGCAGGGGCTGTTCTTTGTGGTCGCCCATCGCTCCGGCTCCCTCCTTCGCTCGTCGGCGCCGTGTGCCCGGTGTGCTCTCGGGCACGTCTTCTGGTGAGTTCTCTGCACCCTATGCAGGTTCGGCAAACCGTTTCATGCGCCCGTCACATCGAGGACACGCGGGGTGACACGCGACCTCACAGTTCACGCCAGTCGACCGGAGCCCGGAGGCGGCGGGTGCGGCGCCGCCCTCCCGTCGTCCGGTTCAATGCGCGGGCGGCCCCGAGTGTTCCCGCTCGTCCCCGGCGTCGCCGGCGGTCCGGCTCGGGGATGAGTGTAGCTCTGCGTGGTTGGCCGAATTCCTCCCCTCGGCTTCCGGCCCGGAGGCGGCCCCCGGCTTCCGGCGCGCACGCGCCCGCCGGGGCGGGAGGAGCGAGGGAACGGCGCGAGGGGGGCGACCTCCGGCGCGGGCCGTGAGGCCGTGCGCCGGTGCCCGCCCCTCGTCGGACGGCCGCGGTGCTGTCAGGTCACCGGGCCGCCGTGCTCCGTGAAGCCGTCGACGACCGTGGAGGCGCCGTCGAGGCCGTGCTCCCCCATGACGCGGCCGGGCGGCCCGCAGCACGTTCACGTGTGCCACGGGAGTGAGCACGCACCGGCCACCCGGCCGCCCGTGCGGCATGATGCGTGGCGTGACCGGACGACTGATGCTCCTCGACACCGCCTCGCTCTACTTCCGCGCCTACTTCGGCGTCCCGGACTCCGTGAGGGCGCCGGACGGCACTCCGGTGAACGCCGTGCGCGGTCTGCTGGACTTCATCGACCGGCTGGTGAAGGACCACCGGCCGGACGAGCTCGTCGCGTGCATGGACGCGGACTGGCGGCCCGGCTGGCGGGTCGACCTGATCCCCTCCTACAAGGCGCACCGGGTCGCCGAGGAGCGCGCGAGCGGGCCGGACGAGGAGGAGGTGCCGGACACGCTCTCGCCGCAGGTGCCGATCATCGAGGCGGTCCTGGACGCACTCGGCATCGCGCGCGTGGGGGTGCCCGGCTACGAGGCGGACGACGTGATCGGCACGTTCACCGGCATCGCGAAGGGCCCGGTGGACATCGTCACGGGCGACCGCGACCTCTACCAGCTGGTGGACGACGCGCGCGAGGTGCGCGTGCTCTACCCCCTGAAGGGCGTCGGCACGCTCCAGCTGACGGACGAGGCGTGGCTGCGCGAGAAGTACGGCGTCGACGGGCGCGGATACGCCGATCTGGCGCTGCTGCGCGGCGACCCGAGCGACGGACTGCCGGGGGTGCCGGGCATCGGGGAGAAGACCGCGGCCAAGCTGCTGGCCGAGTTCGGCGATCTGGCCGGGATCATGGCGGCGGTCGACGACCCGGCGGCGAAGCTGACGCCGTCGCAGCGCAAGCGGCTGGACGAGTCCCGGCCGTACGTGTCGGTGGCGCCGAAGGTGGTCAAGGTCGCCGATGACGTGCCCCTGCCGGAGGTGGCCACCGCGCTGCCCCGTGCACCGCGGGACGGGGCGGCGCTGGAGGCGCTGGGTCAGCGCTGGGGGCTCGGCGGTTCGCTGCAGCGGCTGCTGACGACCCTGGCGGTCCGATGACGATCCCGCGGTCCGGCAGGGGGGCGTCTCCCCGGAAAGCGGTGCTAACTTAGGTTGACCTAAGTGCATCGACATGGGAGGCCGTCATGGCAGAACGTCCGGCACGGAAGCCGCGCAAGCCTCACTCCGCGCAGGTCGTCCGCACCGAACGGCTCACCCCGCACATGCAGCGGGTCGTGCTCGGCGGCGGGAGCCTGGCGGAGTTCACCGCCGGGACGTGCACGGATCACTACGTGAAGCTGCTCTTCGGCCCCGAGGGCGTGAGCTATCCGGAGCCGTTCGACCTGGAGCGGATCCGGGCCGACTTCCCCCGGGAGCAGTGGCCCGTGACCCGGACGTACACCGTGCGCCGCTGGGACGCCGAACACCGCGAGCTGACCCTGGACTTCGTGATCCACGGCGACGAGGGCCTGGCCGGACCGTGGGCGACGCGCGTGCAGCCGGGCGAGACGGTCCGCTTCCTGGGCCCCGGCGGCGCCTACGCGCCCGACACGGCCGCCGACTGGCATCTGCTGGCCGGCGACGAGAGCGCCCTGCCCGCCATCGCGACCGCCCTGGAGTCGCTGCCCGACGGCGCCGTCGCCCACGCCTTCATCGAGGTGGCCGGGCCCGAGGAGGAGCAGAAGATCGACTCCGACGTGGAGGTCGTCTGGCTGCACCGCGGCGAGCGGCCGGTCGGCGAGCGGCTCGTCGAGGCCGTACGGGGGCTCCGGTTCCCCGAGGGCCGCCTGCACGCGTTCGTGCACGGCGAGGCGGCCTGCGTGAAGGAGCTGCGCAAACTGCTGCGCGTCGAGCTTCAGATCCCGCGCGAGGACCTGTCGATCTCCGGTTACTGGCGGCTCGGCCACAACGAGGACGGCTGGCAGGCCTCCAAGCGGGAGTGGAACGCCCGCGTGGAGCAGGAGCAGGAGCAGGAGGGCGCGACGCCCACCGCGTGACCCCGACGGCCGGCGGCCCGCCCTCATGAGGGCGGGCCGCCGGCCGCACCCACCCCCGCCGCACCCACCCCCGCCGGACCGGCCCCACGGCGCACCGGCCGCACCCTCGCCCGCCCTCCCCGTCCGCCACCGGCCGCCCTTCCGTCCGCCACCGGCCGCCGGTCCCGGTCGACGACGGCGACCCGCTCCGCGAGCCGGCCGGCCCCCGCCGAGCGCCGCGTCGAGCCCGGCGCGGCAGGCCGCAGGCCGCAGGCCGCAGGCCGCAGGCCGCAGGCCGCAGGCCGCATCAGCTCTTGCCCCGGCGACGGTCACGCCGGGGGGCGAGAGGGCGCTGACGGGGGGTGACGATCCTGACCGCGGTGGACTCTCCGGCACCGGATCGAGTGACCCCGCGGGGACGTGAGGACTTGGGCCCGCCCCGGACACGACGGCGTGACGCGGACGAAACAGCCCGTCCCTAATTTCTGTCGCCCGACAGGAATTACCGTCCCCACTGGGCCAAGGCAGGTTCCGCCGTGACGACAACGACACCCACCGACGTACGCCCCGACCCGCCGCACTCCCCCGACGCCGGCGACGGCGACGGCGACGGCTCCCTCGCCGAGTTCGGCTACCCCCAGGAGCTGCACCGCAGCCTGGGCCGGTACGCCTCGTTCGCCGCCGGGTTCTCCTTCATCTCCGTCCTGACCACCGTCTTCCAGTTCTTCGCCTTCGGATACGCCTTCGGCGGCCCGGTCTTCTTCTGGGCCTGGCCGGCCGTCCTGGCCGGCCAGTTGCTGGTCGCCGCGTGCTTCGCGGAGCTGGCCGCGCGCTACCCGATCTCCGGCGCCATCTACCAGTGGTCGTCGCGGCTGTCGACGCCCTCGTTCGGGTGGTTCGCGGGCTGGATCATGGTGATCGGGCAGATCGTCGTGGTCGCCGCGGCCGCGCTGGCCCTGCAGATGGTGCTGCCGGCCATCTGGTCCGGCTTCCAGCTGATCGGCTCCGACCCGGCCCCCACCTCCCCGGACGGCGCGGCCAACGCGGCACTGCTCGGCGTGCTCCTGCTGGTGCTGACGACGCTCGTGAACGTCTTGGACAACCGCGTGATGTCCGTGATCAACCGGGTCGGCGTGACCGCCGAGATCATCGGCGCGGTGCTCATCGTCGTCCTCCTGCTCACCCACTCCGAGCGCACCCCCGGCATCACCTTCCACACCGAAGGGGCGGCGGGCGACGGCCTGTTCGGGGCGCTGCTCGTGGGCTCGTTCACGGCCGCCTACGTGATGATCGGCTTCGACAGCGCGGGCGAGATGAGCGAGGAGACGCACCACCCGAGGCGCACCGCGCCCCGCACGATCCTCACGGCCCTCGGCGCGGCCGGCCTGCTCGGGGGGCTGATCGTGCTGGGCGGGCTGCTGGCCGCGCCCAGCCTGACGGACGGACGGCTCGGGGTCGACGGACTCAGCTACGTCCTCACCAGCAGCCTCGGCGACGGGGTCGGCAAGGCACTGCTGGCGGACGTGGTGGTGGCGATCGCGGTGGCGACGCTCGCCATCCAGACGGCGGCCTGCAGGATGCTGTTCTCCATGGCCCGCGACGGTCAGCTCCCGTTCTCCGCCCGCCTCGCGCGCGTCAACGCCCGCACCGGCATGCCGAGCGCCCCCGCACTGGTCGTCGGCGTCCTCGCCGCCGCCCTGCTGCTGCTGAACTTCGCCTCGCCGGACGCCTTCCTGGCCATCGGCACCACCTGCATCGTGATGCTGTACCTGGCGTACGCGATGGTCACCGGCCCGCTGCTGCTGCGCCGGCTGCGCGGCGGGTTCTCCCCGGCCGGCACGGACGAGACCGGCGCCCGTCTGTTCTCCCTGGGCCGCTGGGGCGTCCCGGTCAACGCCCTCGCGCTCCTGTACGGCCTGCTGATGACGGTCAACCTGGCCTGGCCGCGCGCGGCGGTGTACGACCCGGCGGGCGGCCACTGGTACTTCCAGTGGTTCACCGTGCTGTTCCTCGGCGCGACGGTCGGCGTCGGCGTGGCCTACCGGGCCTGGCGCAGGCGGTCGGCGGAGCCCGCCGGGGCCGTGCCGGGGACGGCCCCCGCGTGAGGCCTCCACGCGCGCGTGCGCGACGCGGGCCGCTCAGTCGCCCTGCACACGCGCGTGGACGTGCATGTCGTGCCAGCCGTCCGGGTGGAGACAGGCGCTGCGCTTGGTGCCCTCCAGGGTGAAACCGGCCTTGGCGGCGACACGGCAGGAGGCCGCGTTGGCGGTGGCGTGATGCAGTTCGAGCCGGTGGAAGCCGATCTCGTCGAGGGCCCAGCGCGTCAGCGCGGCCGTGGCCCGGGGCGCGACCCCCCGGCCGCGGGCCGTCCTGGTGGTCCAGTACGCGACCTCGGCGACGCCCTCGTCGAGCAGGACGCGGCGCAGCGCCACCCGGCCCAGCAGTTCGTCGGTGCCCGGGTCGACGACGGCCCACTGGGCGCCGCGCTCCTCCTCCCAGGCCCGGCGCCAGTCCCTGATCCAGCCGGCCGTCTCTTCCTCGGAGTCGGCGGCCCGGATGTGCCACTGGTGCATCGCCGGGTCCTGGAAGGCGGCGTGGACGGCGGGGGCGTCCGCGGGCCGCCAGGGACGCAGGAGGAGCCCGTCGCCGGTGGGGAGCACGGGTTGCGGGGCGCCCGAGAGGGTTCGGGCGGGCAGGACGGGGCCGACTGTGTAGGGCATGACCCGCATCCTGCCGACGGCGCGCGAGGAGTCAACCGGGTTTGCCGTCGCCGTAGGCTTGACCCCGATGAGACGCCGTACGCCGCCCCCGCCCTCTCCTCTGCCGCAACGCGACGGGATCGATCCGGTGCGGGTGCGGCTGCCGGGCGACGGCTCCTGGGCCACTGTCCGGGAGCACCTGGTCGAGCGGCTGGGCGCGGCGCGCGCCGGCGTCGTGGACGCGATGCTGGAGGCCGGTCACGTCGTCGGCGCCGACGGCCGGGCGGTGACGGCGGACACGGCCTACGCGCCGGGGACGTCCGTCTGGTACCACCGCGAGCTGGCGCCCGAGGCGCCCGTGCCGTTCCCGCTGGAGATCGTGTACCGCGACGAGCACCTGGTCGTCGCCGACAAGCCGCACTTCCTGGCCACCACCCCGCGCGGCAGCCATGTCGTCGAGACCGCGCTGGCCCGGCTGCGGCGCGAGCTGGGCGTCCCCGCGCTGGGCGCCGCGCACCGGCTCGACCGGCTCACCGCCGGTCTGGTGCTGTTCGTCGTGCGCCCCGAGGAGCGCGGCGCGTACCAGACGCTGTTCCGCGACCGCCTGGTGCGCAAGGTGTACGAGGCGGTCGCGCCGTACGATCCCGGGCTCGCCCTTCCTCGCACGGTGCGCAGCCGGATCGTCAAGGAGCGGGGCGTCCTGGCCGCCTACGAGGTGGCGGGCGAGCCGAACGCGGTGAGCCGCGTCGAGCTCGTCGAGCACGGGGCGCGGGGGCTCGGCCGGTACCGGCTGCTGCCCGCCACCGGCCAGACCCATCAGCTGCGCGTCCATATGAACGCGCTCGGCGTGCCGATCCTCGGCGATCCGCTGTACCCCGAGGTGGCCGCCCCCGTGCCGCCCGGCGACTTCCGGCGTCCGCTGCAACTGCTGGCGCGGGAGCTGGAGTTCACCGATCCGGTCACGGGGAGGATGCACCGGCTGCGCAGCGGGCGCGTCCTGGACGCCTGGGCGTCGTACGACCGTTGGGCCGGCCTCCCGCAGCCGCGGGACGCCCGGCCCTCGGACGTCGTTCAGTAACCGCGCCACCAGGCCAGGAAGCGCCGCCAGGCGTTCGGCCGGCGGGCCGGCCGCGTCGGCTGCGGGGCGGCCGGCGCGGGCTGCGGAGCCGGGGCGGCCGCGGGCTCGTGGACGGGAGCCGGGGCGGACTGCGGGGCCGTGACCACCGGCCGCGTCAGACGCTGCGGCGGGATCGGGGCGTGACTCGGCTTGTGCTTGACGTCCTGCTGGTCCTTGGGCTCGAAGCGCACCGGCAGCGCGACCAGGTGCCGCGAGGCGATCGACATCGTCCACCGCAAGTCGTCCTCGGCGCAGTCGAGTTGCACGTCGGGCAGTCGCATCAGCAGCGCGTCGACGCCGACGTCGGCGATCGCCCGTCCGATGTCCTGGCCGGGGCACTCGTGCGGACCGCTGCCGAAGGCGAGGTGGGAGCGGTTGCCCTGCATGTGGGCGGACAGGTCGGGGCGCACCCGGGGGTCCACGTTGCCCGGCGCGGGCGCGAAGAAGAGGCCGTCGCCGCGGCGGATGCGCTGGCCGCCCAACTCCGTGTCCTGCTTGGCGAAGTAGCCGAAGATGGTGCTGAAGGGGGGCTCGTCCCACAGGGACTGCTCGACCGCCTCCGCCACCGTCATCTGCCCGCCGTTGAGCCGGGCGAGGAAGCGCGGGTCGGTGAGGACCATGCGCAGCACGTTGGAGAGCAGGTTGACCGTGTTCTCGTAGGCGGCGAAGAGCACCAGGCGCAGGTGCTCGCGCACCTCGTCGTCGGTGAGGGCGGCCGGGTGGGTGATGAGGTGGCTGGTGAAGTCCTCCTCGGGCTCGGCGCGACGGCGGGCGGTGAGCCGGGCCAGGGCCCCGACGACGTACTCGTGGCTGGCGACGGCGGTCTCGCTGCCCTTGAGGGCGTCGCGGGCCGCGTGCACCATCTTGTCGTTGTACTCGTCGGGCATGCCGAGGACGTGGCACATCACGGCCATCGGGAGGTGCTCGGCGAAGTCGCCGACGAGTTCGGCCCGGCCCTGCTCGCAGAAGCGGTTGACCAGGCGCTGACTGGAGCGGTTGATGTAGCGGCGCACACTGCGGTCGTCGATGGTCGCCATGGCCGCCGTGACCGCGCCGCGCAGCCGCCGGTGCTCGTCGCCCTCGGCGTGGGCGCAGATGGGCTGCCAGGCGATGTGCGGCATCAGCGGGTGGTCGGGCCGGACCCTCCCCTGCACCAGCTGCGACCAGATACGGCTGTCCTTGGTGAACTGCGAGGGCGTGCGGACCATGCGCAGGTTCTCGGCGTGTCCGAGGACCATCCACATCGGCAGGTCGTCGTGGATCAGGACCGGCGCCACGGGGCCGTGTTCCTCGCGCAGCCGCTCGTACAGTTCGTTCAGGTCCTCGGCGCCGGGGCCGTAGAGGCGGGCCAGTCCGCCGGGACCCCTCGTGTGGGCGGGGCAGCCGGGCGGCGGGTCCAGGGCGAGGTCGCGCGGGCCGGTCGGGGTGGGGTGTTCGGGAGTCACAGGGGGTCGCTCCGCAACTGTGCCGGATTCGGTGTCGTGCTGGATCCGGGCTCGGTGGATGGTGGTGTCGTGGGGGTCAGGTGAGGCTGCGGCTCAGGGCCAGGGAGTGCAGGAAGCGCATGAGGGTCATCAGCACGTCCCGGCTGGAGGCGCGACGGCGGACGTCGCACTCCACGATGGGGATCTCGGGCGGCAGGTCGAGGGCGGCCCGCAGGTCGTCGAGGGGGTAACGGGGCCCGTCGGGAAAGGTGTTGACGGCGACGACGAACGGCACGCCGCCCTCCTCCAGCCGGCCCATCACCTCGAAGCTGACCTCGATGCGGCGGGTGTCGACCAGGACGACCGCCCCGAGCGCGCCCTCGAACAGCCCGTTCCACAGGAACCAGAAGCGTTCCTGGCCCGGCGTCCCGAAGAGGTAGAGCACGACCTGCTCGGTGATGCGGATGCGGCCGAAGTCCATGGCCACGGTGGTGGCGGTCTTCGTCTCGGAACCGTAGTTGTCGTCGACCCCGATGCCCGCCTGGGTCATGGTCTCCTCGGTGGTCAGCGGCCTGATCTCGCTGACGGAGCCGACCATGGTGGTCTTGCCGACGCCGAAGCCGCCCACGATGACGATCTTCGCCGCGGCCGTGGTGGTGTGCGGCAGATGGTCCTCGGCCCGTGGGCCGGGAATCGTGTCAGAGCCGTTGAAGTCCATGCATCACCGCTTCGAGGAGGGAACGGTCGGGGAGCTGCTGCCGGACGATGGGGGCCCGCGCCTGCACGAGCTCGGCCGCCAGCATCTCGGTGAGCAGCACCGTCACCACGCTGAACGGCAGGCGCAGATAGGCCGAGATCTCGGCCACGGACAGCGGGGCGGCGCACATCCGCAGGACCGCCGTCTGCTCCGGGGTCGCCGACGAGGGCGCTTCGGCGCGCGCCACGATCAGCGTGACGAGGTCGACGGGCGCGCGTTCGCCGTCCGCGCACGTGATGATGTACAGCCGCTCGGGGTTCTTGCCCTCCCCCTCGGTCCCTTCCTGGCCGTCCGCCGGGGACGGCGCGGACCGGGGGACCGGTGGGGGCGGCGCGGGCGGCTGGGGCAGGGGTTGTCGCCGGCGGCGTTGCGGAGGGGTCATACGCTCTGCCCGTTGCGGCGCGGCGGGCTGGTCAGATGCGCGCCGATGCGGACCACGAGGTCGCGCATCATGCCGCTCATCCGGCCGGCCTCGCAGCGCACGTCGGCGAGGACGGCGAGGTAGGCGTTGGCGCCGGCCGACATCATGTAGAAGTAGCCGCCGCACAGGTCGATGACGACCATGTCCATCTCGCCGCTGCTGGAGTGGATCTCCTGGCCGACCGCGGCGGCCAGGCTCTGCAGGCCGGCGCAGGCTGCGGCGACCCGGTCGGCGGCGTCGGGGTCGCCGGCGTAGCGGGCGATGCGCAGTCCGTCGGCCGAGAGCACGACGATCATCTCGATGCCCGGAACCCCGTCATAGAGCTCCTTGAGCAGCCAGTCGAAGTTTTGGCGCTGCTGGATCACGTGAGGTCCCCTTCATCGTCGGCCTCGGTCTCGGCCTTGTCCTCGAGCAGGTGCAGGTACGCGGTGGGATTGCGGGTGAAGTCGGTGGGGTGCGCTCCCGGCGGGGCCACCTTCACCAGGCCCTCCCAGAAGGCCTCGAAGGCGAGGCCGGGCTCGCGCCTCTTCTCCTCGGGCTGCGGCTCCGGTTCGGGCCGCGCGAACGGGTCGGGCTTGCCCTCGCGTGCGGCGTCCTGGGCGGCGTACGCCTCCCGGTAGCGCTGGGCGATGGAGACGGTGGTCTTGCTGCGGCGTTGCGGCAGGCCCTGCTCGGTCCACTCGGTGACCTCGGGCACCTCGTCGTCGGTCAGGGACACTCCGGCGGGGATGCGCGCGTTGGTGGGGCGGCGCTTCTTCGGCGGGCGCTTGGGGCCCTCGCCGATCTGGCTCAGGTCGATCTGGGGCACGGCGGTGGCGCCGATGCCGTGCGCGAAGCCCGGGGCGGGATCGGAGGTCTGCATCTCGCTCGGCACGATGAGGACGGCCCGGACACCGCCGTAGGCCGACGTGCGCAGGGAGACCTGGAGGTTGAACGACGTGCACAGACGGCCGACGACCGCGAGACCCAGGCGCGGGGTGCCGCCGACGTCCTGGATGTCGACGCCCGCCATGGCCTGTTCCAGCATGCGTTCGGCCTTGGCGCGGGCCTCTTCGCTGAGGCTGACGCCGGCGTCCTCGATCTCGATGGCGATGCCGGTCTGCACCTCGACGGCGTTGACGTGCACCTTGCTCTGCGGTGGCGAGTAGCGGGTGGCGTTGTCGAGGAGTTCGGCGAGCGCGTGGATGAGCGGCTCGACGGAGAGGCCGCCGATGTTGACCTTGGCGATGGAGTCCAGCTGGATGCGCCGGTACTCCAGGATCCGGGACATGGCGCCGCGCAGCACGCTGTACAGGGGGACGGGCTGCGGCCAGTTGCGGCTGGGGCGGCCGCCGCCGAGCACACCGATGGAGTCGGCGAGGCGGCCGATCAGCGCGGTGCCGTGGTCGATGCGCAGCAGGTCGTCGAAGACCTCGGGGTTGCGTCCGTGGTCCTCCTCCATCTCCCGGAGTTCCGCCGCCTGTTGGTGGACGAGGGCCTGTACGCGGCGGGCGATGCTGACGAAGGAGCGCTGGGCGGAGTCGCGCAGGGACTCCTCGTGGTCGACGATGTCGAGGATCTTCCTGACCACGGCGCGCTGCGCGTCGTCGAGTGCACGGAAGGCGGGATCACTCTGGCTGAGGTCGCGCATCACCTCTCTGGGGGAGTTTCCGGCGCGCAGCCAGGCCACGGCGCTGGGCACGTGCTCCTGGGCGAGGCGGCGGTTCTCCTCCGCGTGATCGGCGACGCGCCGTTCCAGGTGGGCGATGCGCTGGTCGGTCTCCGCGCGCAGTTCCCGCAGCCGCCGGCCACGGCGGACCGACTCGGCTCCCGCCGCGAGCACCAGGAGGGTCGCGACGGCTCCGCAGACGCCGACGGCGAGGCGGGCCGGCGTCGCCACCAGGGCGACGGCGGCTCCGGTCGCCGCGGCCATCAGTATCGCCGGCAGCAACAGCACGCGCGCGTAGGGAAGTTCTCGGCGACCGGGTGGGGACTGAACACTCACCATGTGGGCACCCTCTGTAGGGATCTGTCGGCATCTTCGGGATATTGGGGAACAAGCGCACGAATACGCCTCAACTCGGTGCGCCGCGGGCGAGCTTAGTCCGACAGGATCATCGCCGTGTCATATTCGGCGACCGCCTGAAACCACTCCCGTACGTGGAGTAACGTCAGCCCTTTTGAACGCTCCGTGAAACATCGAGTACATTCAGTGACGGCGAACGGGTGCGCGAATCAGTTCACCGGAACGGATGAGGCGACCGCGGACCGGCGATCACCCGCCGCGGCAGGAGCCCTCAGGCGCCGACGATGCGCAGGGCCGCGTCGGCGGTGGCGCGCGCGAACTCCGCGATGGAGCGGTCGGGGTCGGAGCGGTGGACGAGGATGACGCCCTCGATGAGCCCGAAGACCAGATCGGTGCGCAGATCGAGCTCGCTCTCGGCCGGCACACCGCCCGCGGCGGCATCGGTGGTCGCGGCGATCAACTGCCGGTAGGCGGCCTTGAGTTCGGCGCGCACGGCATGGAACTGGGCGAAGCGCCCGGTGCGCACCTCGGGCAGCAGATAGAGGCCGCCGAGGTCGTGGGCGCCGCCGCACAGCAGCTCCACGTCGGCGCGGCACAGCTCCCGGAGCCGGTCCGCGGCGGGCCGCGTGTCGTCGGCGAGCAGTTCACCCGCATAGGCGAGCGACGGCGTGACCGTCGACTCCAGCAGCGCGGCGAGCAGCTCCTCCTTGCCCGACACGTAGTGGTACATGGAGGCCTGGCGCATGCCCGCGCGCTCGGCGACGGCCCGGGTGGTGGTGGCGGCGTAGCCGCGGGTGGTGAACAACTCCGCCGCGGCCACGAGCAGTTCCGCGCGCGGCGCGAGCCCGCTGTCCGGACGCTGCGCGGCGCGCGGCCGGCCCACTCGACGCCCGCTGCCCGACTCCATGCGTTCGATCCTCGCACACGGCGCACCGCGACGATCTTCGGGCGGAGCCGGTGAGGACTCGGTAACCGCCCCGCAACCCGAGGGCAACGGAGACGACCCGGCGCCGCCCTAATTTCTGTCGCGCGACAGAAATACCGCGACAGTGACGGAACCGAGCTGCGGAGGTCCGCGAATGGCGGCGACAGCGACCACGTACGGAGCCCGCGCCCACGCCCGGGCGCAGGAGGGCGCCCGGGCCGAGGCGATGCCGGTCGTCCCGGCCCGGGACTGGCCGAACCCGCCCTGCGAGGCCGGTCATCTGGTGTGGGCCGAGACGGTCGCGGGCGGCAACTACACCCACCGGGTCCTCGCCCGCGGCACCGAGCTGCGCCTGACCGACCCGCACGGCGACGCCTGCGCCCATCTGCTCCTCTACGTCGAGGGCCGCCCCTGGGAGCGGCTGAACGTGGCCGACACCGTCAAGGTCCAGTGGAACGCCTACCTCGGCGAGGGGGTGCTGCTCCTGTCCGACCAGGGCCGCGTCCTCGCCTCGGTCGTCACCGACACCGCCGGCCGGCACGACGCCCTGTGCGGCACCTCCACCCTCGTCCGCAACACCGAGCGCTACGGCGACGGCGCCCCCCAGGGCCCCTCCCCCGCCGGCCGTGAGCTGTTCAAGCTGGCCGCCGCCAAGAACGGCCTGGAGCCCCGCGACCTGCCGCCCTCGCTCTCCTTCTTCCAGGGCGTGCGGATCAGTGAGGACGGCTCCCTCGACTTCACCGGCTCGGCCGGGCCCGGCGGCAGCGTCACGCTGCGCGCCGAGCAGGACGTCACGGTCCTGATCGCCAACGTGCCGCACCCGGCCGATCCCCGCCCCGAGTACGTCAGCACCCCGCTGGAGGTGCTGGCCTGGCGGGCCGAGCCGACCCGGCCGGGCGACCCGCTGTGGGACGCGACCCCGGAGGGCCGCCGCGCCTTCCTCAACACCGCCGAATTCCTCGCCGCCAGGGGGCGCGCATGAGCACGAAGACCGTCGTCCCGGCACGGGCGGCCTGGTCGTCCGTCGTCCTCGCCGGCCACACGCTCACCATCACCGACCTGCACGGCAACCAGGCCGTCGACTTCCTCGTGTACGACGCCCACGACACGGCCGTGCGCTACAGCGCGCCCGACACGATCCACGCGCAGGGCGGCGTCTTCCTCACCACGGGCAGCGTGCTGATGTCCAACGAGCACACCCCGCTGATGACGGTGACCGCCGACGCCGTCGGCCGCCACGACACCGTCGGCGGCGCCTGCTCCAAGGAGTCCAACACCCTGCGCTACGGCCACCACACCTTCGCGCAGCACGCGTGCGTGGACAACTTCCTGGCCGAGGGCGCGAGACACGGCCTGGGCAAGCGCGACCTCGTCTCCAACGTCAACTGGTACATGAACGTGCCGGTCGAGAAGGACGGCGCCCTCGGCATCGTCGACGGCCTCTCCGCCCCCGGCCTCTCGCTCACCCTGCGCGCCGAACGGGACGTCCTCGTCCTGGTGTCCAACTGCCCCCAGATCAACAACCCCTGCAACGGCTTCGAGCCGACCGCGGTGGAGATGACGATCAGCGCCCCCGACGGCGACGAGGACCCGGCATGACCTTCGACAAGCTGCTCGTCGCCAACCGCGGCGAGATAGCCGTCCGCATCATCCGCACCGCCCGCGAACTGGGCCTGCGCACCGTCGCGGTGTACTCCGACCCCGACCGGTCGGCGCCCCACGTCCGGCTCGCCGACGAGGCGGTACGGCTCGGCCCGGCCCCCGCGAAGGAGTCCTACCTCGACGCCGGCCTGGTGCTGAAGGCGGCCGAGGAGACCGGCGCGGGCGCGATCCACCCCGGCTACGGGTTCCTCTCGGAGGACGCGGCCTTCGCCCGCCGCTGCGCCGACGCCGGCATCGTGTTCGTCGGCCCGACACCGGACCAGCTGGAGCTGTTCGGCGCCAAGCACACGGCCCGCGCGGCGGCGCAGGCCGCCGGGGTGCCGCTGGCGCCGGGCACCGGACTGCTGGCCTCCCTGGCCGCGGCCGAGAAGGAAGCCGAGGCCATCGGCTATCCCGTCATGCTCAAGGCGACCGGCGGAGGCGGCGGGATCGGCATGTCGGCCTGCCGCTCCCCCGGCGAGCTCGCCGACGCCTGGGAACGCGTCCAGCGCGTCGCCGCCGCCTCCTTCTCCTCGGCCGGCGTCTTCCTGGAACGCCTCGTCGAGGACGCACGCCACGTCGAGGTCCAGGTCTTCGGCGACGGCGAGGGGAAGGTCGTCACCTTCGGCGACCGCGACTGCTCGCTGCAGCGCCGCAACCAGAAGGTCGTGGAGGAGGCCCCCGCGCCGGGGCTGCCCGACCGGGTGCGCGCGCAACTCGCCGCGTCCGCGCGGGAGCTGTGCGCCTCCGTGGGCTACCGCTCGGCGGGCACCGTCGAGTTCGTCTACGACGCGGCCCGCGAGGAGGCCTACTTCCTGGAGGTCAACACCCGCCTGCAGGTGGAGCATCCGGTCACCGAGGAGATCTACGGCGTCGACCTCGTCGCCTGGATGCTGCGTCTGGCGCGCGGCGAGCGGGACGTCGTCCGCGAGCCGGGTCCGCCGCGCGGCCACGCCGTCGAGGCCCGCCTGTACGCCGAGGACCCCAGCCGCGGCCACCGTCCCAGCGCCGGCCTGCTCACCCGGGTCGAGTTCCCGGGCGGAGTGCGCGTCGACGGCTGGGTGGAGACGGGCTGCGAGGTGACGACGTCCTACGACCCGATGCTCGCCAAGGTGATCGCCTACGGAGCGGACCGCGCCCTCGCGCTGCGACGGCTCGACGAGGCGCTGGCCCGCACCCGCGTCGACGGCGTCGAGACCAACCTGGGCCTGGTGCGCGCGGCGCTCGTGGACCCCCGCTTCGTGGCGGCGTCCCACTCCACGGCGACCCTCGCCGAGGTGCACGACCCGACCCCGCGCATCGAGGTGGCGGCCGGCGGCACCCTCACCACCGTGCAGGACTGGCCCGGCCGCACCGGTCACTGGCAGGTCGGCGTCCCGCCGTCCGGCCCGATGGACGACCGCTCGTTCCGGCTCGGCAACCGGGCGCTCGGCAACCCCGAGGGCGCGCCGGGCCTGGAGTGCACCCTCCAGGGCCCGTCGCTGCGGTTCACGCACGCCACGACGGTGTGCGTGACGGGCGCGCCCGCGACGGTCACCGTGGACGGCGCCGCGGTCGCGCAGTGGGAACCGGTGACGGTCCCCGCGGGATCCCTGCTGGAGGTCGGCGCGCCCGTCGAGCACGGTCTGCGCACCTACGTCCTGTTCGCGGGCGGTCTCGACGTCCCCGCCTTCCTGGGCAGCGCGAGCACGTTCACGCTGGGCCGGTTCGGCGGACACGGCGGCCGCGCGCTGCGCACGGGCGACGTCCTGCACGGCGGGACCGTCGCCGAGGGCGCTCCCGCGACGGACCGCCCCGCCTTCGGTCCCGTCTGGCACATCGGCGCCGTCGAAGGCCCGCACGCGGCACCGGAGTTCTTCACCGAGGAGGACATCCGCGACTTCTACGCCGCCGACTGGAAGGTGCACTTCAACTCCGCCCGCACCGGGGTGCGCCTCATCGGCCCGAGGCCGCGGTGGGCGCGCACCGACGGCGGTGAGGCGGGCCTGCACCCCTCCAACATCCACGACACCCCGTACTCCGTCGGGGCCGTCGACTACACCGGCGACATGCCGGTGCTTCTCGGCCCGGACGGCCCCTCGCTCGGCGGCTTCGTGTGCCCGGCCACGGTGCTCACCTCCGAACGCTGGAAGCTCGGCCAGCTGCGCCCCGGCGACACCGTCCGCTTCCGGCCGGTGGACGTGGACGGCCGTCCGCGCCCGGAGATCGTCGACGGCGGGATCCTCGCGACGGACGGCGACGTCGTCTTCCGCCGCAGCGGCGACGACAACCTCCTCGTCGAGTTCGGTCCGCCCCACCTGGACCTCGCCCTGCGGATGCGCGTCCACGCCCTGATGGAGGCGGTGGCCGCGGCGGATCCGACGGGCGTCACCGACCTCACCCCGGGCATCCGCTCGCTGCAGATCCGCACGGACCCGGGCCGGCTGCCCCTGCGCGAGCTCCTCGCGATCGTCCGCGAGACGGCGGCGGCGCTGCCCCCCACGGACGAGCTGGTCGTCCCCTCCCGCACGGTGCACCTGCCGCTGTCCTGGGACGACCCGGCCACCCGCGAGGCGATCGCCCGCTACATGGCGGGCGTCCGCGACGACGCCCCCTGGTGCCCCTGGAACATCGAGTTCATCCGCCGTGTCAACGGCCTGGAGTCGACGGCGGACGTCTACGACACCGTGTTCGCCGCGGAGTACCTGGTCCTGGGCCTCGGCGACGTCTACCTGGGCGCCCCGGTCGCCACCCCCCTCGACCCCCGCCACCGGCTCGTGACCACGAAGTACAACCCGGCGCGCACCTGGACGGCCGAGAACTCGGTCGGCATCGGCGGGGCGTACCTGTGCGTCTACGGCATGGAGGGCCCCGGCGGCTACCAGTTCGTCGGCCGGACGACCCAGGTGTGGTCGCCGTGGCAGCAGCGCGGCGCGTTCGAGGCGGGCTCCCCCTGGCTGCTGCGGTTCTTCGACCGGATCCGCTGGCATCCGGTCGACGCGGACGAACTGCTCGGCCTGCGGGCCGACATCGTCTCCGGACGGTTCGTCCCGCGCATCGAGGAGGGCACCTTCTCCCTCGCCGGACACCAGGCCTTCCTCGCCGAACACGCCGACTCCATAGCGGAGTTCGGAGCCCGCCAGCGGGCCGCCTTCGCGGCCGAGCGGGACGCCTGGGAGGCCGCGGGCGAGTTCGCCCGCGCGCAGGCCGCCACCGCCCCGGCCGTCGCACCGGCCGAGGTGACGGTCCCGGCCGGCGGACGGCTCGTGGAGGCCGAGTTCGCCGCCTGCGTATGGCAGTTGAACGTGTCGCCGGGCGACGAGGTGACGGCGGGCCAGCCGCTGCTCGCCCTGGAGGCGATGAAGATGGAGTCCAGGGTGCACGCGCCGGTCGACGGCGTCGTGGCACAGGTCCTGGCCCGACCCGGCGACCAGGTCGAGGCGGGGACGGCACTGCTCGTCCTCGCGCCGGCCGGCGTCTGAGAGAGGAACCGCAGATGTCCAGCACGCTCAGCCGCGTCCGCGCCGCGTACGCCCGCATCGAGGCCACGGACCGCCCCGAGATCTGGATCGACCTGCGGCCCCGGGACGAGGTCGAGGCGGAGGCGGAGGCGATCGACCGGCGCGTCGCCTCCGGAGACCGTCTTCCGCTCGCCGGCCGGCTGCTCGCCGCCAAGGGCAACATCGACGTGGCCGGCCTGCCCACCACGGCGGGCTGTCCCGCGTACGCCTACCGGCCGGCCCAGGACGCCCCGGCGGTGGCCGCTCTGCGCGCGGCCGGGGCACTGCTGCTGGGCACGACGAACCTCGACCAGTTCGCGACGGGCCTGGTGGGCACCCGCTCCCCGCACGGCGCGGTCCGGGGCGCCTTCGACCCGGAGCGGATCAGCGGCGGCTCCAGCTCCGGCTCGGCCGTGGCGGTGGCCCTCGGCCTCGTCGACCTCGCGCTCGGCACGGACACGGCGGGCTCGGGCCGGGTCCCGGCCGCCTTCAACGGCGTCGTCGGCCTGAAGCCGACCCGCGGTCTCGTCCCGACCGAGGGCGTCGTCCCCGCCTGCGCCTCGCTCGACTGCGTGACCGTCTTCGCCCGCACCCTGCCGGAGGCCGAACAGGCCCTCGCCCACATGGCGACCGGCGCCGTCCCGCCCCCGCCCGGGCGGCCCGCCGGCCCCTGGCGCGTCGCGGTCCCGCCGCTCGACCAGCTCGGCGAACTGGACGCCGGCTGGGCGCAGGCCTACGAGGCGGCGGCACGGCAGCTCGCGGCGGCCGGGGCCGAGCTCCGCACCCTCGACCTCAGCCCCTTCACCGAGGCCGCCGCGATGCTGTACGAGGGCGCGTTCGTCGCCGAGCGCTACACCGCCGTGGGGAGCTTTGTCGACAAGTTGCTCGCGGAAGGCGGTGCGGGCCTGGACCCGACGGTCGCCGGCATCATCACCCGGGCCCGCGACGTCCCCGCCCACCGCCTCTTCGCGGACCAGGACCGACTGGCCGCCCTGCGCACCCGCGCTTTCGCCGAACTGGCCGACGCCGACGCGCTGCTGCTGCCCACCGCCCCCGGCCACCCCACCCTCGCGGAGGTCGCCGCCGACCCGCTGGGCGCCAACGCCCGCCTGGGCCGCTTCACCAACTCCACCAACCTCTTCGACCTGGCGGCGGTGGCGGTCCCGGCCGGCGAGGTGAACGGCCTCCCGTTCGGCGTGATGCTGATCGGGCCGGCTCACACGGACGAGCGGCTGGCCCGGATCGCCGCGCTGCTGCGGCCCGGGACACGGGTGGCGGTGGTGGGCGCGCACCTGTCGGGCCAGCCGCTGAACGGCCAGCTCCTGGCCCTGGGCGCCCGCCTGGACCGGACGACGGTCACCGCCCCGGTCTACCGGCTGCACGCCCTGCGCACGAGCCCGCCGAAGCCGGGCCTGGTGCACGTCGGCGCCGAGGACGGCTCCGGAGCGGCGATCGAGACGGAGGTATGGCGTCTCCCGGCCGAAGGCCTCGGATCCCTGCTGGCCGCGCTGCCCCGCCCGATGGCCCTGGGCCCGGTGGAACTCGCCGACGGCACCCGCGTCCCCGGCTTCCTCTGCGAGCCCTGCGCCCTCGCGGACGCCGAGGACATCACCGCCTACGGCGGCTGGCGCAGCTACCTGAACGAGCGCCAGGGGCAGCGCACCTAGAACCTCTCGTTCGGCTCCCGGCGGGTAGGAAGGGTGCGGGGAGCGGGTGGCCGGCCACCCGCTCCCCGCACCCGCCGTCCACTCTCAGCCCACCGACGAGTAGGCCACGACGCCCCGCAGCAACGCGTCGACCGCCTTACGGGCGTTCTTCGCCACCGTCGTGCTCTCGGCGGGAGCCGCCGCCGCGATCTGCCCGAGTACGTCGATGACCTGCTTGCACCAGCGCACGAAGTCTCCGGCGGGCATCTCCGCCTCGCGCAGCACCTCGTCCAGCCCCTTCCCCGAGGCCCACATGTACGCCGACCAGGCGAAGCCCAGGTCAGGTTCGCGCTGTCCGACGCCCTCGGTCTGGCTGATCCGGAAGTCCTCCTCCAGCGCGTCCAGCCGGCCCCAGATGCGCACCATCTCGCCGAGCGCGGCCTTCGCCTTGCCCGAGGGCAGCTTCGGCGCCATCGCGTCGTCGCTCATCCGCGCCTCGTACACCAACGCCGAGACGCAGGCGGCGAGTTCAGCGGGGCTGAGCCCCTCCCAGACACCCGCGCGCAGACATTCGCTGGCGAGCAGGTCGAGTTCGCCGTAGAGGCGGGCGAGCCGCTTGCCGTGCTCGGTGACCTCGTTGCCGCGCAGGTAGTCCAACTCGGTCAGCAGCGCCACGATCCGGTCGAAGGTACGGGCGATGGTGTTGGTGCGGCCCTCGATGCGCCGCTCCAGCTGCGAGGTGTCGCGCAACAGCCGGTGGTAGCGCTCGGCCCAGCGGGCGTGGTCCTCGCGGTCGGAGCAGCCGTGGCACGGGTGCGCCCGGATCTCGGTGCGCAGCCGGGCGATCTCCCGGTCGTCCGCGGCCTGGGAGCGCTGCTTGCGGGCCCGCTCCGGCGGGATGTGCCCGGCCTTGGTGCGCAGCGCGGAGGCGAGGTCGCGGCGGGACTGCGGCGAGCGCGCGTTGAACGTCTTGGGGATCCGCATCCGCTCCAGCGCCTCGACCGGCACGGGGAAGTCGATCGACGCCAGCCGCTTGACCTGCCGCTCGGCGGTCAGGACCAGCGGGCGCGGCCCGTCCTGGTGGTCGAAGCCGCGGTGCCCGTTGGCCCGCCCGGCGGGCAGGCCCGGGTCCAGCACCAGCGCCAGCCCCGCGTACTTGCCGGCGGGCACGTGGATGACGTCCCCGGGCTTGAGCCTCTCCAGCGCCACGGCGGCCTCCGCGCGCCGCTGGACCGCGCCCTGCTTGGCCAGTTCGGTCTCGCGGTCCTTGAGGTCGCGGCGCAGCCGCGCGTACTCCTCGAAGTCGCCGAGGTGGCAGGTCATGGAGGCCTTGTAGCCGTCCAGGCCCTCCTCGTTGCGCTGGACCTGCCGGGAGATCCCGACCACCGACCGGTCGGCCTGGAACTGCGCGAACGACGTCTCCAGCAGTTCGCGCGAGCGGTGCCGCCCGAACTGTTCGACGAGGTTGACCGCCATGTTGTAGGACGGCTTGAAGCTGGAGCGCAGCGGGTACGTGCGCGTGCCCGCGAGGCCGGCGAGGTGCTCGGGGGCCATCGCGCGCTGCCACAGCACGACGGCGTGTCCCTCGACGTCGATGCCGCGCCGGCCCGCGCGCCCGGTGAGCTGGGTGTACTCGCCGGGGGTGATGTCGGCGTGCTGTTCGCCGTTCCACTTGACGAGCTTCTCCAGCACCACCGACCGGGCGGGCATGTTGATGCCGAGGGCGAGGGTCTCGGTCGCGAAGACGGCCTTGACCAGGCCGCGCACGAACAGCTCCTCGACGACCTCCTTGAACGTCGGCAGCATGCCCGCGTGGTGGGCGGCGATACCCCGCTCCAGGCCCTCCAGCCACTCGTAGTAGCCGAGGACGTGCAGGTCCTCGTGCGGGATGGCGGCGGTGCGCTCCTCGACGAGGGCGCGGACCTCGGCCCGCGCCTCCTCGTCGTTCAGCCGCAGTCCGGCGTACAGGCACTGCTGGACGGCGGCCTCGCAGGCGGCGCGGCTGAAGATGAACGTGATGGCGGGCAGCAGCCCTTCGGCGTCGAGCCGCTCGATGACCTCGGGCCGGCCCGGCGTCCACACCCGCGAGCGCTGCCTGCGCTCGCGCTCGCGGTCGGCCTCGCGCATGCTGCGGCCCCGCCTGCGGTCCTGGTACGACGGCCTGGAGGCCTCCATGCGGGCCAGGCGCATGAGGTCGGGGTTGACGGCCCTTCGATGGCCCTCGCCCTCCTCGAACAGGTCGTACATCCGCCGCCCGGCGAGCACGTGCTGGAACAGCGGCACGGGCCGGTGTTCGGAGACGATCACCTCGGTGTCGCCGCGCACGGTGTCCAGCCAGTCGCCGAACTCCTCGGCGTTGGACACGGTCGCGGACAGCGAGACCAGGGTGACCGACTCGGGAAGATGGATGATCACCTCTTCCCACACGGCGCCCCGGAAGCGGTCGGAGAGGTAGTGCACCTCGTCCATCACCACGTATCCGAGGCCGAGGAGCGTCTGCGAACCGGCGTAGAGCATGTTCCGCAGCACCTCGGTGGTCATCACGACCACCGGCGCTTCGGAGTTGACGCTGTTGTCGCCGGTGAGCAGACCCACCTTGTCGCTGCCGTAGCGGCGGCACAGGTCGGAGTACTTCTGGTTCGACAGCGCCTTGATGGGGGTCGTGTAGAAGCACTTCTTGCCCTGTTGCAGGGCGAGGTGGACGGCGAACTCGCCCACGATCGTCTTGCCCGAGCCGGTGGGGGCGGCCACCAGGACGCCCTTGCCCGCCTCCAGCGCCTGACAGGCCTCGATCTGGAAGGGGTCGAGACCGAAGTCGTACATCTCGCGGAAGGACGCGAGCGCGGTGGCCTGCTCGACAGCGCGCTTACGTGCTGCCGTGTACCGCTCGGCCGGTGAGAGATCCTCTGTCATCGTGCTTTCGAGCGTACCGGGCCGCACTGACAACAGGACGATCATTATCCGGATCAGGTGCTTCCGAACCCGGGTACGCCCAGCTCACGCAGGGCCGCCGGGCTCCGGCGCGCGGGCCGGGCGACACGCCCCGGCCCAGGCGCCCGCGACACGCCCCGACCCGGTCACGCGACGCACGCTGAGCGGCGGTGTCCCGCGCCGCTCCCCGTCCCCGCGCCGCTCCCCCGCCCGCGCCCCGGCGGTCGCCGGCCGCCCGCGACGCGGAAGCGGCCGGGGCGCCGTGCGGGCGCCCCGGCCGCGGCCCGCAGCGGGATGGACGAAAGAGGGTGATCTCGCGGGTCGCGAGGGCGACCCGGGAGTCCGGCGGCGTCTGTCAGGTCACGTCGTCGTACCCGTTGACCCGGTCCGTGCTCGACTGCTCCGGCAGCGAGCGCGAGGCGGCCACCGTCTCGACCCCGCCGATGTCCTCCGGGGTGAGATCCAGCTCGGACGCCTCGTCGTCGGCCGGGCCGAGGGCGTCGCGGCGGTGCTTGCGGCGGTCGTTCAGCACGGAGAAGGCGGTCGCGCAGAAGTACAGGACCCAGATCGGACCGGCGAGCGCCAGCATGGTCAGCGGGTCGGTGCTGGGCGTGGCGACCGCGGCGAACACCGTGATGCCGATGATCATCCCGCGCCACCAGCCGAGCATGCGCTTGCCGGTCAGCACCCCGGTCAGATTGAGCATCACCAGCAGCAGCGGCAGCTCGAACGAGAGGCCGAAGACCAGCACCATGCGGACGATCAGATCGAGGAGATCGTCCAGCGGCAGCTGGTTGTCGAGGTCGGCCGGCGAGAACTGCAGGAGCACCTTGGCCATGGTCGGGAGCGTCTTGTACGCGAAGAACGCCCCGCCGAGGAACAGCGGAACGCCCGTGCCGACGAACGCGTAGGCGTACTTGCGCTCGTGCCGGTGCAGACCGGGCGCGACGAACGCCCACAGCTGGTAGAGCCAGACCGGCGACGCGAAGATCACGCCGGCCATCAGGGAGACCTTGAGGGCGAGCGTGAAGGGGGTGAGCAGACCGTTCAGCACGATACGGGCGCAGGTGCCGCTCCGCTGGGTCGCCAGCTCGGAGAAGGTCGAGTCGCACCCCACCGCGTTGAGAATCGGGTTCGTGAAGAACTCGATGATGTTCTTGTAGAAGAAGGCGGCCACGATCGTGACGACGACGATGGCCAGCATCGCCTTCGCGAGCCGGTTGCGAAGCTCACGAAGGTGATCCGCGAGGGGCATCCGCCCCTCGGGGTCCTTCTCCTCTTTGCGGGCAGACTTCAGCAACCCACGTTCCCATCTCGTGCGGCGGGCCGGAGGTCACCGGCCCTGCGTCAGCGCTTGGTCGTGTCCGTCGGCTCGGTGACCGGACGGGAGCTGGTCACGTCGCCGGGAGCGGCCTGGATGGTGCGCGTCGCCGGGGTCTGCTCGTCGGCGGGGGGCGGGCCGGCCGGCGTGGTCGTGCTGCCGCCGTCCTCCTTCATCGCCTTGGCCTCGCTCTTCAGGATGCGAGCGGACTTGCCCAGCGAGCGCGCCATGTCGGGAAGCTTCTTCGCGCCGAACAGCAGGATGACGACGACGAGGATGAGAATGATCTCGGGGGCGCCGAGCCTTCCGAACATAAGTCTTTACCTTCTCACCGAGGCTGCGGGGGCGGGTTGCCGTCCGACCGGTCGGACGCGTGTCCGAACGATCGTGTTGACAGCGATCGTAACGCTCAGGGGTAAACGTGAGGCAATCCCCGTGCGTACTCCCGGTATGCGGTCCGGGCCTCGTTCTCCGAGCCGCGACCAGCAGCGTACCTGCCCCCACCACCGGCGCGGGAGGCCGAAGCGGCCCACAACGCATCGGTCTCAGGACTCACACGAACGGCTCCGCACCCGGCGGGACCAGGCACGCGGCCGTCACAGCGTGTCCACGGCGCGCGCCGCGCTCGCCGCCGCCCGCTCCAGGTCCTGGGCGGCCCGGTCGACCCTGCGCGCGGACTCGGCGACCTGCCGCCCCAGCCGCTGCGCCTCGACGAAGACCCGCACGGCGAACACCGCGAGGACGGCGAGACCTGCAAAACCCAACGCAACCGCGAACATCGCCCAGAACATGGAGCGAGCCTAGACCCCCTACGGGGCATGCAGCCGCAGGGTCCTGACCCCGCCGCCGGTCAGCAGCTCCACGATCCGCTCGCCGGCCGGCTTGCGCACCGCCGCCCCGCAGTCCGGGCAGGTGAACGAGTAGAAGGTGGTGCGGCTGGAGGCGCCGATGGCCAGCCGCAGCGCGCTCGCGGCGAGCTCGAAGGCGCCCCGGCAGTCCGGGCACCCGGCTCTGAACCGCACCGGGGCCACGCTGCGCATCCCCGCGAACGCGGACGCCACCGAGATGTCCCGCACGCCGGACGCCGTCGACTCGCTCACTGCTCCCCCTGCTCCCGTCCGTCCGACCTGCCCTCGCCGTGCGCCGCGAGCGGCGCTCCGGCCGCCCCGGCCGCCTCGATCCCGTCGTACGCGGCCAGCGCCTCGCGGGCGGCCCGGCGGGCGCTGTCGGCGAGCTCCGGCGGCGAGACGATCCGGCCGTCGCGGCCGAGCCGCAGGGCCAGCCGCCTCAGCGAGGCCGGCTCGGGCGTACGCAGAGCAATACGCAGCCCGCCCTCGGGCAGTTCATCCGCACTGTCGTGCGGGTAGTACTCGGCGACCCAGCGGCCGCCCGGCCCCACCTCGACCACGACCTCCGGATCCTCCGCGGCCGGCTGCACCAGCCCCTCCGACAGGTCCCGCAACTCGATCTCGGGCGGCGCCGAGGGCTCGTCGAGGATCTTGATCTCGGCGACCCGGTCCAGCCGGAACGTGCGGCGCGCCTCGGAGCGGCGGCACCAGGCCTCCACATAGGTGTGCCCGACGCTGACCAGCCGGATGGGGTCGATCTCTCGCTCGCTCAGCTCGTCACGAGCGGGCGAGTAGTAGCGGATCCACAGCCTGCGCCGCTCCGAGATCGCCCGGTCGACGTCCGCGAAGACCCCGCCCTCCGACTCGAACGTCACCGACAGGCGCGCGCTCGCCCCCGCCGCCTCGCCGGCCGCCGCCTCCACCTTCGCCGTGGCCCGCAGCAGCGCCTGCCGGTCGCCCTCCCGCAGCCCCGGCAGCGTCGCCACGGCACGGGCCGCCACCAGCAGCGCGGTCGCCTCGTCGGCGGCAAGACGCAGCGGCTCGGCGGCGTCCGCGCCCAGCGCCGCCGGATTGTGCCACCAGATCCGCTCGCCGTCGGTGTCGATGTCGAGAAGGTCGCCGCCGCGGAAGCTGGTCCCGCACATGGGCAGCACGTCGAGGTCCGAGACCAGCTCGTCCTCGGTGATGCCGAAGGCGCGCGCCACGTCCTCGATGCGCGCGCCGGGCCGCTCCCTGAGATACGTCACCAGGGAGAGCATCCGCCGGGTCTGGTCGATCGCGTTCGCCGGCCTGACCGGTTTGCCTGCCACTGTGTTGCTCGCTCCCCCTCAGCCCTTGGCCACGGCCCGCAGCCGGTCCACGACGTCCGCCCGCAGCTCGGCCGGTCCCAGGACCACCACGTCCGGCCCGAACTCCACCAGCCAGGCGTCCAGCCCGTGCCCGTACGGAATCTCCAACTCGTCCCAGCCGTCCCCGAGTTCCCGCACCGCGGTGGCCTTCGCCCGCAAGGGGTACCCCGAGCCCGTCCGCAGCCGGATCAGCGCGCTGCGGTCGGCGGTCTCCCCCGCCCAGCTCGCGACCGTCTCACGCACCGTGACGACGTCGGGAACCGGCACGGTGAACGCCGACCCGCGCGAGCGCACCCGGCCGGTGATCCGCGACAGCCGGAACACCCGCTCGGCGCCCCGGTCACGGTCGAAACCGGCCAGGTACCAGTGGCCGCGCCAGCACTCCAGCGCCCACGGCTCCACATGCCGCGGCTCCGGGTGCGCGGCGGTGGCCTTGCGGTAGTCGAACACCACGGGCCGACGGTCCCGGCAGGCCAGCATCAACGGCTCGAAGGCCGCCTCGTGCACGGGGATCCGGGGCTCCAGCGCGCCATGGGCCTCGTAAGGGTCCACGTCCTCGGGAAGGCCCGCCGCCCGCAGCTTCTGCAGCGCGCCGCTGGCCGCTCCCGCCAGCCGGGCCTGCTGCCACACCTTGGCCGCCAGCCCGAGAGCCGCGGCCTCCTCGGCGTCGAGAGTGATGGGCGGCAGCCGGTTGCTGTCACGGCGCGCGAGGTAGCCGATCTCGCCGTCCAGGCTCTCCACGGTCTCGATGACCAGGCCGAGCTCGCGCAGATCGTCCTTGTCGCGCTCGAACATCCGGTTGAAGGAGTCGTCCGACGTCGCGGCCCCGCCGCCCGACCGGAGAGCCGCACCCCTGCCCGGCCCGAAGGCCTCGACGTATGCCTCGATGGAGTCGCGCAGCTCACGCTTGCTGAGCGGCCGACGCGTGCCGAGCAGACACAGCGCCAGGTTCATCAGCCGCTCGGCCTTGGCAATGGCCATCGACGCCCTTCGCCTCCCCTATGGTGCTTACGATCGAGACCGTACCGCCCCGCGTGCCCCGGACAAAAGCCGAGGGCCCACGCCCGGGCAGGCATGGGCCCCAGATGATCGGCACCGGTCGCACCGCGACCAACGCCGACCGGCGGTGGGACGATCAGACGCCGAGCAGGTCCACCACGAAGATCAGCGTCTCACCGGGCTTGATCGCCGGCGTCGGGCTCTGGTCGCCGTAGGCGAGGTGGGCCGGGATGGTCAGCTGGCGGCGCCCGCCGACCTTCATGCCCTGCACGCCCTGGTCCCAGCCCTTGATGACCCGGCCGCCGCCGAGCGGGAAGCGGAACGGCGTCCCGCGGTTCCAGCTGGCGTCGAACTCCTCACCGGTGCTGAACGCGACACCCACGTAGTGGACGGAGACGGTCTGACCGGCCTGCGCAACCTCGCCGTCGCCCTCCCAGATGTCCTTGATCTCGAGGTTCGCCGGGGGCTCGCCGCCGGGAAAGTCGATCTCGGGCTTGTCAATGCTCACGTCACTGGCTCCTGCATGTCTCACGGAAAGGCAACAACACGGACAGTCTTACACTTCTGGCGGCCTCACATCTTCGCGAGGATGTCCACCGAGAACACCATCGTGGAGTCCTTCTCGATGCCGCTGCCGCTCGGCGGGCTGTCGCCGTAACCCAGCGACGGCGGGACGACGATGACGACCCGGCTGCCCACCTTCTTGCCGGTCAGTCCCTGCGCCCAGCCCTTGACCACCTGCTGGAGCGAGAACGACGTCAGCGTGTGGTGGCCGTACGTCGAGTCGAACTCCTTGCCCGTGTTCCAGATGACGCCCTTGTACTGCACCAGCACGGTGTCGGCCGCCGCGAGCACCGGGCCGTCCCCCTCGATCACGTAGTTCGACACCAGCTTCGTCGGCGGCTTCGTCTTGGGAATGTCGATCGAGGGCGCTTTGCCGTCGGTGTTCGTGCCCACCTTCGGCACACCGGCCCCGTCCTGCGGCACGTTCTTGCCCTTGGCGGAACTGTTCGCGTTGAACGAGTCCTTGATGTCGAACACGAACACCAGCGTGTCCGTGCCCTTCACCCCCACCTGCGCATTGCCCTTCTTACCGAAGGCCCAGGTCGGCGGCACCGCGAACTCCACCCGGCTGCCCACCTTCTTCCCCGTCAGCGCGTAACGCCAGCCCTCCAGGGTGCTGCCCTGCGCGAGCTGGGTCAGCAGCGGCACCTTGTGGTCGTAGGTGTTGGTGAGGACCCTCGCCGTGTCCCACACCTGGGCCAGATAGTCGGCCTGGATGTAGTCGTTCTCCGCGACCGTCTTCCCGCCGCCGGCGATCACCGTCCTGACCGCCAGCTGATCCGACGGCTTGCCCGGACCCTTGGCGACCGTCGGCTTCTCACCGAACTTCGCCCCCGCCGTGATGGCCGGCAGCGGACCGTCGACGATCTTCGGCGGAGGCGCCGCCGACGGAGCCGCGGCCGAAGCCGAGGGCGACGCCTTGTCGCTCGCCTTGCTCGAGTCGGACTTGTCGGCACCGCACGCGGACAGCGTGACCAGTCCCGCGGGTACGGCGGCAAGGATGAGGGAGCGTCGGCGCACGATGAAGCCTCGTAATCGGTCGATCTTCGGATGGCGTGCGCAACTCTACGACGCAACACGGGCACCGTACGGGAAACGTACGGTGCCCGTGTTGCGTTCCGCACCCGCGCCGAGCCCGAGCGGAACACGTGCTCACATGCCGGCGATCAGCTTCTCCACCCGGTCGTCCACCGAACGGAACGGGTCCTTGCACAGCACGGTGCGCTGCGCCTGGTCGTTGAGCTTGAGGTGCACCCAGTCCACCGTGAAGTCCCGGCGCTGCTCCTGCGCACGCCGGATGAAGTCACCGCGCAACCGCGCCCGAGTCGTCTGCGGAGGCACCGACTTGCCCTCGAAGATCTTCAAGTCGTTGCAGATCCGCGCCGCTTGGCCCTTGCGCTCCAGCAGGTAGTACAGACCACGACGACGATGGATGTCGTGGTAGGCGAGGTCTATCTGCGCCACCCGCGGATGCGACATCGTCATGTTGTGCTTGGCCCGGTACCGCTCGATGAGCTGGTACTTCATCACCCAGTCGATCTCGGTGCCGATCCGGTCGAGGTCCTCCGCCTCGATCGCGTCCAGCGTGCGGCCCCACAGCTCCAGGACCTGGTCGACGGTGCCGGTGCGGATCCCGCGGCGCTCGACGAAGTCCACGGCCTTCTCGTAGTACTCCCGCTGCACCTCCAGCGCGGAGGCCTCACGCCCGCTGGCCAACCGCACCTTGCGACGGCCCGTGATGTCGTGGCTGACCTCGCGGATCGCCCGGATCGGGTTCTCCAGCGTCAGATCCCGCATCACCGTGCCCGCCTCGATCATGCGCAGCACCAGATCCGTCGCGCCGACCTTCAGCAGCATCGTCGTCTCGGACATGTTCGAGTCGCCCACGATGACATGCAGACGGCGGTACCGCTCGGCGTCCGCGTGCGGCTCGTCACGCGTGTTGATGATGGGCCGCGAACGGGTCGTCGCCGAGGAGACGCCCTCCCAGATGTGCTCGGCCCGCTGGCTGACGCAGTAGACCGCCCCACGGGGCGTCTGCAGCACCTTGCCCGCCCCGCACAGCAGCTGCCGGGTCACCAGGAACGGGATCAGGATGTCCGCCAGCCGGGAGAACTCCCCGTGCCGCGCCACCAGATAGTTCTCGTGACAACCATAAGAGTTGCCCGCCGAGTCCGTGTTGTTCTTGAAGAGGTAGACGTCGCCCGCGATTCCTTCCTCGTGCAGGCGTCGCTCCGCGTCCACCAGGAGTCCCTCGAGAATGCGCTCGCCGGCCTTGTCGTGGGTGACCAGTTCGGTCACGTTGTCACATTCCGGTGTCGCGTATTCCGGATGCGAACCCACGTCGAGATAGAGGCGGGCGCCGTTCCGCAGAAAGACATTGCTGCTTCGGCCCCATGACACGACACGGCGGAAGAGGTACCGCGCCACCTCGTCGGGAGACAGCCGACGCTGTCCCCTGAACGTACATGTGACGCCGTACTCGTTCTCCAGCCCGAAAATGCGGCGGTCCATGAGTGAACATTACGCCCGATCCCCTGAACTGAAACGGGGTTCGGCAGCACGGTTTGGATCATTTTCCGATGAAGCCGCAACCACCCCGGTTCCCGCGGGAACTGCCATTACCCGCCTTGTGGCCAGCAAAACCACCAAGGACACGGCCCCCGCGGCGCCCGGCACCGCGAACCCCCACAACGCGCCACCGGCCTCCACGACCGGCCCCGCCACACCCGTCCCCACCGACGCCCCCACCGTGAAGGTCGTCACCAGCCAGGAGAACGCCTCCGTCACCGTTCCCCGCGGCGCGTGCCGGTCCACGATGACGAACGCACACGCGAGGGCAGGAGCCAGGAACACGCCCGCCAGCGCCGTCAGCGCCACCATGGCCACCGCGCCCGGCATCAGCGTCAACGGCAGGTAACACACCGCCAGAGCGGCCACCAGCCCGACCAGTCGCCGCTCCGGCGCCCCGGCCCACCGCCGCGCCCCGTACGCCACCCCGCCCGCCAGCGCGCCCAGCCCCAGCGCCGCCATCAACCAGCCGTACACCGCGTCCCCGCCGTGATCGTCCGCATACGACACCGACGCCACCGTGATCGAACCCAGCGCCACACCCACGAACAGGAACGCCCCCAGCAGTGCCAGCAGACCCGGCGACCGCAGCGCCCCCAGCCAGTGCGCCTCACGCGGAGCCGACCGCCACGCGCGCGAGGGCGGCGACACGACCACCCACAGCGCGCCCAGCACCCCCAGGGCGTTCAGCACCAGCAGCGCGGCCTGCGCCGACCACACCGACACGCACACCGTCACCAGCAGCGGCCCGACGGTGAACATCACCTCCTGCGCCACCGCGTCCATCGCGTAGGCCGTGTGCACCTGGTCCTCGCGCCGCAGCACCGCCGGCCACAGGGCGCGCAGCCCGCCCTCCAGCGGCGGCGTGAAGAACCCCGCCGCGGCCACCGCCCCATAGGCGACCGGCAGCGGACCGGTGCCCGCGAACGCGAACACCGCCATCGAAAGCGCCGAGGCGAGCGCCGCCGGCAGCTGGACCCGAGGCTGCCCGTAGACGTCGACCAGCCGCCCCAGCGACGGCTGCCCCACGGCGTTCGCCACGCCGTACACCGCGGCCAGCGCCCCCGCCAGGCTGTACGTGCCGCCCTCGGCCCGCACGAACAGGACGATCGCGATCGCGGCCGTGGCGTTGGGCAGCCGGCCCACCAGCGTGCCGGCCAGCAACCGGGCCGCGTGCCTCGCCCTGAGGATCTCCAGGTATCCCGCGGCCAATGTCCTGCCTCCGTCGGCTCGCCCGAGGCAGTGAGCCACCCCGAAGTTTTACGTATAACGCCTCTTGTCATACGTACCATGTGCGCTGTTCGCCCGTCCAGACGAAGGAGCAGGCCCACCGTGGCACGAGGTAGCACCCGCCCCACGAGCCGCGACGTCGCCCTGGCCGCAGGCGTCTCCCAAGCCGCCGTCTCCCTCGTCCTCGGCGACAAATGGCGCGGCCGCGTCTCCGAGACCACCGCCCAACGCGTACGCGAAGCAGCCCGCGAACTCGGCTACCGCCCCAACCTCGCCGCCCGCAACCTCCGCCTCGGCCGCACCCGCACCGTCCTCCTCGTCGTCCCCGCCCTCACCACCGAATTCTTCGCCGGCGTCTACACCGGAGCCGCACGCGTAGCCGCCGCACACGGCTTCGGCGTCGTCCTCTACCCCTCCCCCGAAGGCGTCGGCCCCGCCCGCGACCCCTTCGCCTCCGCACAGGCCGCCCTCGACGGCGTCCTCGCCTCCTCCATGGCCGCCGACGCCCTCACCGCCATCCGCGGCGACCAGCTCCCCCTCGTCATGCTCGACAGCGACCCCGCCGGAAGCCTCGGCGCCGCCACCGTCAACCTCGACATCGCCGACGGCGCCCGCCAGCTCGCCGACCACCTCCTCGGCCTCGGCCACCGCCACTTCCTGCACCTCGCGGCCGACGTCCCCTCCTGGACCTTCGACGTCCGCGCCCACGCCCTCACCACCCGCATCGCCGCCACCCCCGGCACCACCCTGCGCACCGCACCCGCCCCCATCTCCATCGACGAAGCCCGCGCCGCCGCCGAAACCGCCCTCACCGCCCCCGGCCCCCGCCCCACAGCCGTCGTCTGCGACGACGACAAACTCGCCGCCGGCGCCTACAAGGCCCTGCGCCGCCTCGGCCTGCGCATCCCCGACGACATCTCCGTCACCGGCCTCGACGACCTCGCCCTCGCCACCGCCCTCGACCCCGAGCTCACCACCGTCCGACTCGACGCCGAACTCTTCGGCGAACGCGGCATGCAAGCCCTCCTCGACGTCCTGGAAGGCCGCACACCCGACGCCGCGGACATCCCCGTCCACCTCGTCGTACGAGCCTCCACAGCCCCGCCCAGCGCCCCCTGAACGCCCTGTGCCCCGGCCGACGACCCGACCGGGGCACACAGGGATCCCACACACACCTGACGGGCTACTCCTCCTCGGAGCTCTCCGCCTCCGTCGACGCACCGTCCGTCTCCAGCAACCGGCCCAGCTGACGCCCCACGATCCGCTTGAACTTCCGCTGCTGCGGCCGCGTCCGGTCCAGCACCGCGACCTCCAACCGCTCCGCCGGAATCTCCCGCTGCGTACCGTTGGTGTCCCGCGACAGCGCCTGCACCGCCAGCTTCAACGCGTCCGCCAGACTCATCCCGTCCTGATGACGCTGATCCAGATAACTGCTGATCTGCTCCGCATTGCCGCCCACCGCGACCGAACCGTGCTCGTCCACGATCGACCCGTCATGCGGCAACCGATAGATCTGATCACCGTCCGGAGTCTCACCGACCTCCGCCACGACCAGTTCCACCTCGTACGGCTTCTCACCCGCCGAAGAGAAGATCGTGCCCAGCGTCTGCGCATACACGTTCGCCAGACCACGCGCCGTCACGTCGTCACGGTCATAGGTGTAACCCCGCAGATCGGCGTACCGCACACCGCCGATCCGCAGATTCTCGTACTCGTTGTACTTGCCGGCGGCCGCGAAACCGATCCGGTCATAGATCTCGCTGAACTTGTGCAGCGCACGGGACGGGTTCTCACCGACGAACACGATGCCGTCGGCATACTGCAGCACGACCAGGCTGCGGCCACGCGCGATGCCCTTGCGCGCGTACTCCGCGCGGTCCGCCATCGCCTGCTGGGGTGAGACATAGAACGGCGTCGACACCGGTTAACCGTCCCTTTCTGTCGAAGTCACTGGATCACCTGGGACAAGAACGAGCCCGCCGACTACAGCAGAGCGGCACGCGGGCCGTCCGGCTGCTCCAGACGACGCTCGAGAATGGAACGGGCGATCTCCGACGACTCCTCGTCGGTCAACCGACGGAAACCGTCCTCGGTGATCACGGTGACGATCGGATAGATCCGACGCGCGACATCGGGACCACCGGTCGCCGAATCGTCGTCCGCCGCGTCGTACAGAGCCTGCACCACCAGCGTCGTGGCCTGCTCCTCGGACAGATCGGCACGGTAGAGCTTCTTCATCGCCCCCCGCGCGAACACCGAGCCCGAACCCGTCGCCGCGAAGTGATGCTCCTCCGACCGGCCGCCCGTCACGTCGTACGAGAAGATCCGGCCCCGGTCCCGGTCCACGTCGAAACCGGCGAACAACGGCACCACCGCCAGACCCTGCATCGCCATGCCCAGATTCGACCGGATCATGGTCGACAGCCGGTTCGCCTTGCCCTCCAGCGAGAGCTGCGCCCCCTCGACCTTCTCGAAGTGCTCCAGCTCCAGCTGGAACAGCTTCACCATCTCCACGGCCAGGCCCGCCGTGCCGGCGATGCCCACGGCCGAGTACTCGTCGGCCGGGAACACCTTCTCGATGTCCCGCTGCGCGATGACGTTGCCCATCGTCGCGCGACGGTCGCCCGCGAGCACGACGCCCCCGGGGAACGTGACGGCCACGATCGTCGTCCCGTGCGGAGCCTCGATCACACCCTGCGTCGGGGGCAGCTGCCGCTTGCCGGGCAGCATCTCCGGCTGGTGCTCGGAGAGGAAGTCCATGAAGGACGAGGACCCAGGCGTCAGGAAGGCAGCTGGTAGACGCCCGGTGCTACGAGTGTTGGCTTCCACGAAGTTCCCTCCAGGTAGGCGGCTGCCCGACGAACAGCGTCGGGGTCGTCTCCCAACTTGCCGATGGCCGAATTGCAGTTGAAGCACAGTACGCCACGGACCCTACCCGTCTCGTGGCAGTGATCCACATGGACGGCCGGGGCTTTCAGGCAGATCACGCACAGCGCCTTCCGGGAAGCGACCATGGCGTCACGCTCGGCTTCGGTCATGCCGTACTGACGCTTCAGGTGCCCCTCACGCCCCGCTACAGCGCGGCACGCTGTGCCCTCAGGGCTTGGCCTCATCACAGCCCAAGCCCTGAGCTTCTCGTCGACGCCGGTAGGCCTCCGCTCCGCATCCGCGGCGACGATCCTGGAGCCTGTCGAGCTTGCACCTGTCAGCCGCGAATGGGCTGGCGGGGAGAGTCCGTCTGCACGCCGGGCACCGCTTGCCGGCACCCGAATCGAACATTTAGGACTATTCCCCGCCTTTCTGGACAAATGAGCGCACGAAGTCCTCGGCGTTCTCCTCGAGTACATCGTCGATCTCGTCGAGAACCGAGTCCACGTCGTCGCTCAGCTTCTCGTGGCGCTCCTTGAGGTCCTCGGAGCCCTGCGTCTCCGCGGTCTGCTCCTCGACCTCCTCCGTGGAGTGCGTCGCCTTCTGCTGGCCGCCGCCGGTGTCCTTGGTCGCCATAACCCTCACCCCGCTCTTTCGCCCGACATGGTCGACAGGTCGGCATTCCTGCCGATCGGTGATGATCAGAACCCTACAAGCCCGGTCCGACATCGGCCCCGCAGTTGCGTCAACGTACGAGGCCCATCTCGATGATTCCCGGACGGGGGGCGTTCCACCCGTCCGGCAGGTTCCGTCCGGGTCACGGTTCAGCCGCCCGACAGGACCCTGACCAGGTCTTCCGCGGTGCGGCAGCGGTCCAGGAGCTCCTTGACGTGATTCCGCGTTCCGCGAAGGGGTTCCAGGGTTGGGACGCGTTGGAGCGAGTCCCGGCCCGGCAGATCGAAGATCACGGAGTCCCAGGAGGCCGCGGCGACGTCGTCGGCGTACTGCTCCAGGCAGCGGCCGCGGAAGTACGCGCGGGTGTCCTCAGGGGGCTTGCCCACGGCCCTCTCGACCTCGGACTCGTCCAGGAGGCGTTTGATGCGCCCGCGGGCCACGAGGCGGTTGTAGATGCCCTTCTCGGCCCTGACGTCGGCGTACTGGAGGTCGACGAGGTGGAGACGGGCGGCGTCCCAGTCGAGGTCGTCGCGGCGCCGGTAGCCCTCCATGACCTCCCGTTTGGCGACCCAGTCCAGTTCGCCGGCCAGGCTCATGGGGTCGTTCTCCAGGCGGGTGAGGGTGTCCTCCCAGCGGGCGAGGACGTCCTTGGTCTGGTCGTCGGCGTCCGCGCCGAAGCGTTCCTCGACGTATTTGCGCGACAGCTCGTAGTACTCCATCTGGAGCTGCACGGCGGTGAGCGTGCGGCCGCTGCGCAGGGTGACCAGCCGTTTCAGGCCGGGGTCGTGGGAGACCTGGTGGAGGGTGCGGACGGGCTGGTCGACGGCGAGGTCGACGGCGATGAAGCCGTCCTCGATCATCGACAGGACCAGGGCCGTGGTGCCGAGCTTGAGGTAGGTCGAGATCTCGGAGAGGTTGGCGTCGCCGATGATCACATGGAGGCGGCGGTACTTCTCGGCGTCGGCGTGCGGCTCGTCGCGGGTGTTGATGATGGGGCGTTTCAGCGTCGTCTCCAGGCCGACCTCGACCTCGAAGTAGTCGGCGCGCTGACTGAGCTGGAAGCCGTGTTCGTGGCCGTCCTGGCCGATGCCCACGCGGCCCGCGCCGGCGAAGACCTGGCGGGAGACGAAGAAGGGCGTGAGGTGGCGCACGATGTCCGAGAAGGCGGTCTCGCGCTTCATCAGGTAGTTCTCGTGCGTGCCGTAGGAGGCGCCCTTGTTGTCGGTGTTGTTCTTGTAGAGGTGGATGGGCTGGGCGCCGGGGAGCGCGGCGGCGCGTTCGGCGGCTTCGGCCATGATGCGTTCGCCGGCCTTGTCCCAGAGGACGGCGTCGCGGGGGTTGGTGACCTCGGGGGCGCTGTATTCGGGGTGTGCGTGGTCGACGTAGAGACGTGCGCCGTTGGTGAGGATGACGTTGGCGAGGCCGATGTCCTCGTCGGTGAGCTGGCTGGAGTCGGCGGTCTCGCGGGCGAGGTCGAAGCCACGCGCGTCCCGCAGCGGGTTCTCCTCCTCGAAGTCCCAGCGGGCCCGGCGGGCCCTGTGCATCGCCGCCGCGTAGGCGTTGACGATCTGGGACGAGGTGAGCATGGCATTGGCGTTGGGGTGGCCGGGCACGGAGATGCCGTACTCGGTCTCGATGCCCATTACTCGCCGTACGGTCATGCGGCCCTCCTTGCCCGGCGGCACCCTCGGTCGTGGGCGCCGCTCAGATACCGGTGGTGCTCCGGTGCGTGTGCGGTGCCCGTCCCCGCAACTAGCGACCCGGCGGTACGGAAGAGCCTAGAACGCCTCTGCGCTGGTGGGGAGATCATTTGCGTCATTGCCTTGCTCCAGCCGTGGCCCGGAAAGCAGTCGGCTGCGGGTACCCGTGGTGGGCACCCGCAGCCGCCCTGTTTTTACAGGTACTGTCCGGTGTTCGCCACCGTGTCGATGGAGCGTCCGGTGTCCGCGCCCTGCTTTCCGGTGATGAGGGTGCGGATGTAGACGATCCGTTCGCCCTTCTTTCCGGAGATGCGGGCCCAGTCGTCGGGGTTGGTGGTGTTGGGCAGGTCCTCGTTCTCCTTGAACTCGTCCACGCACGCCTGGAGGAGGTGGGAGACGCGCAGGCCCTTCTGGTTGTGGTCGAGGAAGTCCTTGATGGCCATTTTCTTGGCGCGGCCGACGATGTTCTCGATCATGGCGCCGGAGTTGAAGTCCTTGAAGTAGAGGACTTCCTTGTCGCCATTGGCGTAGGTGACTTCCAGGAAGCGGTTTTCCTCGGATTCGGCGTACATGTGTTCCACTGCCGTCTGGATCATGCTCTGGACGGTGGTGGTCTTGTCGCCGCCGTGTTCGCCGACGTCCTCGGAGTGCAGGGGGAGGCGTTCGGTGAGGTACTTCTGGAAGATGTCCTTGGCCGCTTCGGCGTCCGGACGCTCGATCTTGATCTTCACGTCGAGGCGGCCGGGGCGCAGGATGGCGGGGTCGATCATGTCCTCGCGGTTGGAGGCGCCGATGACGACCACGTTCTGCAGGCCTTCGACGCCGTCGATCTCGGCGAGGAGCTGCGGGACGATGGTGTTCTCGACGTCGGAGCTGACGCCGGAGCCGCGGGTGCGGAAGAGGGATTCCATCTCGTCGAAGAAGACGATGACGGGAGTGCCCTCGGAGGCCTTCTCCCTGGCGCGCTGGAAGACGAGGCGGATCTGCCGCTCGGTCTCGCCGACGTACTTGTTGAGGAGCTCGGGGCCCTTGATGTTGAGGAAGAAGCTCTTGCCGGTGGCCTGGCCGGTGACTTCGGCGACCTTTTTGGCCAGCGAGTTGGCGACGGCCTTGGCGATGAGCGTCTTGCCGCATCCGGGGGGTCCGTAGAGGAGGACGCCCTTGGGCGGGCGGAGCTCGTGCTCCTTGAAGAGGTCGGGGTAGAGGTAGGGCAGTTCGACGGCGTCGCGGATCATCTCGATCTGTCCGCCGAGGCCGCCGATCTGCTCGTAGCCGATGTCGGGGACCTCTTCGAGGACGAGTTCCTCGACCTCGCTCTTGGGGACGATCTCGTAGACGTATCCGGAGCGGGGTTCGAGCAGGAGGGCGTCGCCGGGCCGGATGGTGACGTCCAGCAGGGGCTCGGCGAGCCTGACCACTCGTTCTTCGTCGGTGTGTCCGAGCACCAGGGCTCGTTCGCCGTCCTCGAGGATCTCCTTGAGGGTGACGATGTCGCCGACGCGCTCGTATTCCATGGCCTCGACCACGTTGAGCGCTTCGTTGAGCATGACTTCCTGGCCGCGTCGGAGTTCGTCGAGCTCGACGCCGGGGCTGACGTTCACGCGGAGTTTGCGGCCGCCGGTGAAGATGTCGGCCGTGCCGTCCTCGTTCGCCGTGAGGAAGACGCCGAAGCCGGCCGGCGGCTGGGCGAGCCGGTCGACTTCTTCCTTGAGGGCCACGATCTGGTCGCGGGCCTCGCGGAGTGTGTTGGCCAGTCTCTCGTTCTGGGCGGACACGCCGGCCAGGTTGGTCTGCAGCTCGACGATCCGCTCTTCGAGAATCCTCGTGTGTCGCGGAGAGTCGGCGAGCTTGCGCCGCAGGACGGCGATCTCCTGCTCAAGGTAGGCAATCTGCCCGGACGGGTCGTCGGACCCTCGTCCCGGGCGGATGCCGCGGTTCATGTCGTCGTCGTGGGCTGCCACGGTCCTCACCTCCTCCAAGGGGAGCTGGACGCTTCCAGACCCTACCTGGGTGGGTGTCGATTGAAACCCCTAGATCACAAAGACTGTCGGGGTGTGTCCGATCTTCACCCTTGCGCTCTCCCTCACGCCAGGGGAATACCCACCGAACATGATTGGAAAGCGGCCGAGGGTAGGGTCGAAGTGTTCAACACCCGTCGGAGCCTGCATGGTTCCCTGGCGGCTCGACGATAAACGGCAGGAGTTATGGGCGTGCAGCAGGAGGCCGGTGTCGGTGGCGAGGCCCTGGAGGTGTGGATCGATCAGGATCTCTGTACCGGTGACGGGATCTGCGCGCAGTACGCGCCGGAGGTGTTCGAGCTGGACATCGACGGGCTGGCGTATGTCAAGGGCGAGCAGGACGAGCTGTTGCAGGCCAAGGGGGCTGTGACGCCGGTGCCGTTGCCGTTGCTGGGGGACGTGGTGGACTCGGCGCGGGAGTGTCCGGGTGACTGCATTCATGTGCGTCGCGTTGCGGACGGGGTCGAGGTCTACGGTCCTGACGCGGAGTGAGCGCACCGGTTCACGGGGTGACGTCTGTCTGATTTCTCACAGGGCGAACGGCCGGATTCAGACGTTGCGGGTGCCTGCGGGGGTCGAGCGGATGAACTTGTGGTCCTTCCACTGCCATCGGGCGCTGTCCTTGACGTCGGGGCAGCAGCTGGGCACGTCGGCGGTGGAGTAGCCGAGGAGGGTGGCGACGACCGCTCCGTCGGTGATGCCGAGGCCGGTGACGGTGTTGCGGGCCTTGGGGTCGATGAGGGTGGCGACCACGCGTGCGTGGGCGTCGTCTGCGCCGCGGGTGAGGACGTAGACGCCGTCGGGCGGGGTGCCCATGGGGGCGTCGCAGTGCACGACGGCGACCGTTTCGGGGGCGCCGTCGCCGTCGAGGTCGCCGGTGGCCTTCTTCACGACGAGGGCGGTCACGGGGCCGCATCGGATGGGGAAGTCGACGCCGGTGGTGGCGGGGGCCGCGGCGGGCCGGGCCGGTGAGCCGGCGGTCTGGGCGGCTGTCGCGGGTCCGGGTTGCAGCAGCGAGGAGAAGGCGACGACGCCGGCGACGGCGGTGGCGGTCGCGACCCAGTGGATGGGCCGGGTGTGGGTGTGTGCCAGTTCCGGGACGGCGGAGTGCTGCACTAGGTGTGTCTCCTGCGGGGCTGTGCCGGTGGGGGTGGATTGGCCAGCATCGTGCCACACGTCACAGGGTGGGGGAACGGCGGGGGTGCGGGATTTCGGACGTCCCGGGTGTGGTGTCGCGGGTGTGGTGTTCCGCGCGTGGATGAACTGGCGAGGCGCCGTGGTGGAGTTCCCGGTGGGTGGGGGGAACTCGGCCACGGCGCCTTGTCGTTGTGGGTGGTGCGGGGGGGGTCAGCGACCGCTGGCTCCGTCGGCGTTGGGGCCGGCGTAGTCCTCGCCGTAGGCGCCCTTGGCGGGGCGGCGGCGACGCATGGGGGGCTCGACGCCGTCGGCGAGGCGACGGGCGGTGAGCAGGAAGCCGGTGTGGCCGATCATGCGGTGGTCGGGGCGGACGGCGAGGCCTTCGATGTGCCAGTTGCGGATCATCGACTCCCAGGCGGTCGGCTCGTTGAAGGAGCCGATCTCGCGGATCGACTCGACGGTCCGGGCGAGCTGGGTGGTGGTGGCGACGTAGCAGCAGAGGATGCCGCCGGGGACGAGTGCCTTGGAGACGGCTTCGAGGCATTCCCAGGGGGCGAGCATGTCCAGGATGACGCGGTCGACCTCGGTGTCGCTCAGGTTGTCCTGGAGGTCGCCGACGGTGAGCTGCCAGGCGGGGTGCGGGCCGCCGAAGTAGCGCTCGACGTTCGCCTGCGCGATCTCGGCGAAGTCCTCGCGGCGCTCGTAGGAGTGCAGCATGCCCTGGTCGCCGATGGCGCGCAGCAGGAAGCTGCTGAGGGAGCCGGAGCCGACGCCGGCCTCGACGACGCGTGCGCCGGGGAAGATGTCGGCGAAGGCGAGGATCTGCCCCGCGTCCTTGGGGTAGACGACGGCTGCCCCGCGGGGCATGGACAGGACGTAGTCGGGGAGCAGGGGGCGCAGCGCGAGATAGGCGACGTTCCCGGTGGTGCGGACGACGCTGCCCTCGGGTGAGCCGATCAGTTCGTCGTGCGGGAAGGAACCCTTGTGGGTGTGGAAGTTCTTCCCGGCTTCGAGCGTGAACGTGTAGTGGCGGCCCTTGGGGTCGGTCAGCTGAACCTGGTCCCCGACCTTGAAGGGCCCGCGCCTGCGGGCGGCACCGGTCGGTTCGGACATGTGACCAGCCTACCGGCGTTTGGCGGGGTCGCCGACCACCGCCCGGGGGGACCGGCGGTCAGTTGGGGCGGGCCATGGCCTTGACGAAGGCGCGCTCGACGTCGGCGGCGGAGAGGACGCCGAAGATCTCTCCGGTCTCCTCGACGACGAGGTATTCGGTGGCGGGGGTGGCGCGCAGGACGTCGAGGAGATCTTCGCCCGCGAGTTCGGCGGAGACGCGCATGCCGTCGGTGAGGTCCTGGGCGAGGCCGCTGACGGCGACCCAGGGGCGGCGGTGTTCGGGTACGCCGACGATGGCGGCTTCGCGGACGAGGGAGAGGGGTTCGCCGTGGGCGTCGACGACGACGAGGGCGCGGGCGCCGGCGTCGTTGGCGCGGCGGAGGGCTTCGGAGAGGGGGGTGTGGGTCTCGACGGGGACGGCGCGGCGGGTGAGGGTGCGGGCGCGCAGTTCGGGGAGGTGTTCGCGCAGGCGGGCCATGCGCAGGCTGTTGCCGGCGCCGGTCCAGATGATCGCGGCGAGGATGGCGGCGAGGAGGGCGTCGGTGACGGTGTCCATGCCGACGCTGTCCTCGGCGCTGGTGCCGAGGGCGCCGGACTGGGTGAGCAGGGGGAGGCCGATGAGGACGGAGACGGCGAGGGCGCGGCCGACCCAGGCGGCGGCGATGGTGCCGCTCATGGGTTTGCCGGTGATCTTCCAGACGACGGCGCGGAGCATGCGGCCGCCGTCGAGGGGGAGGCCGGGCAGCAGGTTGAAGATCGCGACGATGAGGTTGGAGATCATGAGGCCGGCGAGCAGGACGCCGGGTACGGTGCCGCGCTCGACGGGTTGCATGGCGAGGTAGAACAGGCCGGAGAGGGCGAGGGAGAGGAGGGGGCCGACGAAGGCGAGCCAGAACTCGCGGCCGGGGGTCTCGGCTTCTTTCTCGATCTCGGAGACGCCGCCGAAGAACTGGAGCTGGATGCGGCGGACGGGGAGTTCGAAGCGGAGGGCGGCGACGGTGTGGGCGAGTTCGTGGATGAGGACGGAGGCGTAGAAGGCGACGGCGAAGAAGAGGGAGACGAGGTAGCGGGCGGCGCCGAGTTCCGGCAGCACACGGTCGAGCTGGCCGCCGAAGACCCAGGTGATGAGGGCGGCCACGAGGAACCAGCTGGGGGCTACGTAGACGGGTACGCCGAAGGGGCGGCCCATGAGGAGGCCGCCGCGGGGCTGCTCCGGGGGGCGGGCGGGCGGGGGGCCTTTGGGGAGGCCCGGGGGTGTGGGGGGCGGGGGCCCGGCACGGTCGGCCCGGGCCGCCGGTGCGGGGCGGTCGGCCGGTTCCGCGCGACCGGTCGGCCCGGCGGAACCGGCCTGACCCGCCTGGCCCGCCTGACCGGCCTCGCCGGATTCGCCGGATTCGTCTGCCGGTCCGGCCCGGTGGGCGTGGGGGGCCTCGGGTTCGGCGCTCTCGTCGTCGTGCGTGGTGGCGCGGGGGGCGCGGCTGTCGTCGTCGGGCGTCTGCGGCTGCCGGGCGCCCTGGGGGCCGTCGGCCGGGGCCGGGTGGTGCTGGGGGTCGGTGGCCGGGGACGCAGGTGTCGCGGGGTGCTCGGCCGACTGCTCGTTGTCCGGCCGCGGCCGCCCGCTCCCGCCGCTTTCCACCACGGTGTCCCCTCGATCGAAGCGTCTCCCGCCGGTGCCGGGCGGGAGGGTCTGGGACCGATGGTATGCGGCGGTGGTGGTGTGTTCCGCCCCGGCACCCCCTGTGATTCCCCGCAGGTCCTCGCCGTCCGGGGCGGGGGCGTGGTGCGGGCGGGGGTGACTGTCGGTGGCGGGCCGTAAGGTCTGTGGTCATGGAGAGCAGCAGCGAGGACGTCGTCCAGGTGGGCGACGGTGGTGTCGTGGAGGGTCCGGCGGACGTGGTGGCGGGTGAGGTCGCGGTGGTGTCGGAGGAGGTGGCGCCGGTGGTCGCGGCGGTGGCGCCGGCCTCGCTGTCGCCGTCGCGCGCCGGTGATTTCATGCAGTGCCCGCTGCTGTACCGGTTCCGGGTGATCGACCGGTTGCCGGAGAAGCCGAGTCCGGCGGCGACGCGGGGGACGCTGGTGCACGCGGTCCTCGAACGGCTGTTCGATGCTCCGGCGGCCGAACGGACGGCTCCGCGGGCCAAGTCGTTGATCCCCGGTCAGTGGGACCGGTTGCGGGAGAGCCGGCCCGAGGTGGTGGAGCTGTTCGCCGACGATCCGGAGGGCGAGCGGCTGGCGGGGTGGCTGGCGGAGGCGGAACGGCTGGTGGAGCGCTGGTTCACGCTGGAGGATCCGACGCGGCTGGAGCCCGCCGAGCGGGAGCTGTTCGTGGAGACGGAGCTGGAGTCGGGGCTGCGGTTGCGCGGGATCATCGACCGGGTCGACGTGGCGCCGACCGGCGAGGTGCGGATCGTCGACTACAAGACGGGCAAGGCGCCGCGGCCGGAGTACGCCGAGGGCGCGCTGTTCCAGATGAAGTTCTACGCGTTGGTGGTGTGGCGGCTGAAGAACGTGGTCCCGCGGCGGCTGCAGCTGGTCTACCTGGGCAGTGGGGACGTGCTGACGTACGACCCGGTGCTCGCGGATCTGGAGCGGGTGGAGCGCAAGCTGCTCGCGTTGTGGGAGGCGATCCGGCAGGCGACGGAGACGGGCGAGTGGCGGCCTCGGCCGACGAAGCTGTGCGGTTGGTGTGATCACCAGGCGCACTGTCCGGAGTTCGGGGGCACTCCCCCGCCGTATCCGCTGGCGGTGACGCTCTCCGCGCCGGAGCCGGTGAGGGCGGCCGAGTCGGAGGGCGGGGCGCAGGGCAGAATGGGGCCGGGCTAGAGAAGGAGATTCACGTGGCCATCCGCGTCCTGCTGGTCGACGACCAGCCGCTGCTGCGCACGGGCTTCCGGATGATTCTGGAGGCCGAGCAGGACATCGCGGTCGTCGGTGAGGCCGGAGACGGTCTGCAGGCTCTCGACCAGGTGCGGGCGTTGCAGCCCGATGTGGTGTTGATGGACATTCGTATGCCGCGGATGGACGGGGTGGAGGCGACCCGTCAGATCACCGGTCCCGGGCGGGACGGGCCGGCGAAGGTGCTGGTGCTGACGACGTTCGATCTCGACGAGTACGTGGTGGAGGCGTTGCGGGCCGGGGCGAGCGGATTCCTGCTGAAGGACGCGCCGGCTGTCGAACTGCTGCAGGCGATCCGGGTGGTGGCCGCGGGTGAGGCGCTGCTGGCGCCGAGCATCACGCGCCGGCTGCTGGACAAGTACGCCACGCATCTGCCGTCGGGCGACGAGCCGGTGCCGGACACCCTGCACACGCTCACCGACCGCGAGGTGGAGGTGCTGAAGCTGGTGGCCCGGGGTCTGTCGAACGCGGAGATCGCCGCGGACCTCTTCGTCAGCGAGACGACGGTGAAGACGCACGTGGGTCATGTGCTGACGAAGCTGGGGCTGCGCGACCGGGTGCAGGCCGCGGTGTACGCGTACGAGAGCGGTCTGGTGCGTCCGGGCGCCCAGTGACGCGGAGCACGCTGACGACGGTGAAGGGCGCCCCTTGTCCGCAAGGGGCGCCCTTCGTCGTGCGTGGTGCTGGGGGTGGGTCAGTTGCTGGAGCCTCGGCCGAGCTCCCACAGCTGCAGGGTCGCGGAGGAGTTCAGCACGTAGGCCGTGCCCGTGACGTCGTTGTTGGCGGCGACGTACTGCTTGCCCTGCCACAGCGGCAGGATCGGGACGTCCTTGGCGACGATGTCCTGGACCTCGGTGAGGGTCTTGGCGGCGCTGAGGCGGTCGGCCTCGCGGCGGGAGGCCGGGATCAGCTTGTTGATGATGTCGCTGTTGGCGTACGGGGACTTGAGGAAGTTGTCCTTGTCCAGGAACGGCGCGACGAAGTTGTCGGCGTCGGGGAAGTCGGGGAACCAGCCCATGCCGTAGACGGCGTACTCGCCCTTGCGCTCGGCGGGGACGAACGAGTCCCAGGGCGCGCCCTTGATGGTGACGTCGAACAGGCCGCTGCCGTTGAGCTGCTTCTGCAGCGTCTCGAACTCCTGCTTGGTGGCCGAGCCGTAGTGGTCGGTCGTGTAGTTCAGCGTCAGCTTCACCGGGGTGGTGATGTCGGCGTCGGCCAGCATGGCCTTGGCCTTGCCGACGTTCGGGTCGCCGTAGGCGTTGAAGAACGAGTTGGAGTGGCCGGTGACGGTGGCCGGGACGAGCGAGTAGAGGGGCTCGGCCTGGGAGCCGTAGACCTCGGAGACGAGCTGGCCGCGGTTGACGACCTGGGCCATCGCCTGGCGCACGGCCTTCGACTTGACCGTCGAGTCGGTGGTGTCGAAGGCGAGGTAGCGGATCTCGAGGCCGTTGAGCTCGACCAGGTCGATGTCGCCGGCGGCGGAGGAGTCCGAGAGCTTGCGTATCTGCTGGGGCGACATGGTGCGGGTCATGAGGTCGATGTCGCCCTTTTGCAGGGCGGTGCCCATGGCGTCGGCGTCCTTGAAGGAGACCATGTCGACCTCGTCGTTGTTCACCGTCAGCGTCCCCTTGTAGTGGGGGTTCTTGGTGAACACGGCCTTGGTCATCTCGTCGCCGTCGGTCTCGGCCTTGAGGGTGTACGGGCCGGAGCCGTCGATGTCGAAGCCGTCGCGCAGCTTGCCCTTGTCGTAGTCCGCGGGGTTGACGATTCCGGCGACCGGGGTCGACAGCTTGAAGGGGAACGTCGCGTCGGCGGTCTTGAGATGGAAGATGACTTCGTTGTCGCCCTGCGTTTCGATGGTGTCGATGGTGGACAGCAGGGCGAAGACGCCGGAGTCGGCCTTGATGGTGCGGGCGCGCTCGATGGAGAACTTGACGTCCTTGGCGGTCACGGCGTCGCCGTTGGCGAACTTCAGGCCGCTGCGCAGCTTGCAGGAGTAGCGCTCGTTGCCGGTGTCGGTGAAGCCGCAGCTCTCGGCCGCCTCGGGCACCGGCTCACCCTCGCCCTTGGGCTGGATCATCAGGGTCTGCACCGTCTGGCGCAGGATGTTCCAGGTGCCGACGTCGTAGGAGTACGCCGGGTCGAGCGGGGCCGGGGCGTCCTTCGTGGCCGTGAACCGGTCGGTGGTGCCGACGACGATGGCGTCGCCGCTGCCGCTCCCGCTGTCGGTTGCGCCGCAGGCCGCGAGTGCGGGCGCGAGCAGACCGACCACGGCCGGCAGCACCAAAGTCTTACGGTTCATGCTCGAGTTTCTCCACAGCTGTCGGTCCGTGTACCCGGCATGCAGGGGTGGCGCTGCGGATCACGGGGTTAGGGCGATGTTCTCGCGACGAGATTAGTCCGGACCGGCAGGACGGTTGGCGGCCACCGGAGTTGAAAGCCCATCACGCTGTGAAACCGGCTGCGGACGCACTGAACAGCCGTCAGCGGAAGGATTCGTACAGCCACTCACCAATCGGGACACAAGGATGCACGCGAGGGCGTCCGGCGAGGCCGTGATACATACGGAGAGTCATCTGTCGAGCCTTGAACGGGTGGGGAACGTCACACGCATAACGGGTTCGGGCGGAGCGGAATTCGGCCGCCGGGGAGCGTTTGGCGAAGATCCGAATTCGACCGCGCGCACACCCGCCGAATTCCCCGCAATCGGCGGTGCACGCTGGGTGAACGGCTATCGCATTTCCGTCATCGGCCGCTCACCAATGATCGCGGTCGCGATCATCGGAGCGGCATCAGGCCGCGCAGAAAAGTCAGGTCGACCTGTTCCAGCGAGGAGACGACGGTGCGGCGCGGGGCGGGCGAGATGGGGGCGACGGAGGGCACGGCGACCACATGGCACCCGGCCGCCTCCGCCGAGGCGACCCCGGTGGCGGTGTCCTCGACGACGGCGCACCGGGCCGGGTCCGCGCCGAGGCCCGCGGCCGCGAACAGGTAGGGGTCCGGGTGGGGCTTGGTGCGCGGGACCTCGTCGCCGGCCACGGTGAGCCGGAAGTGCTCGGCGCCGAGCGCGGTGAGGACGCGGTCGATGATGCGGCGGTGGGAGGCGGAGACGAGCGCGGTGGGCACCTGGTGCTCGGCCAGTTCCGCCAGCAGCCGGGCGGCTCCCGGCATCAGGGGCAGGGCACGGGTGATGCGGTCCTCGAACCCCTCGTTGAGCAGGACGCTGAGTTCGGCGAGGGTGACGTCGGCCCCGGTGGCGTCGATCAGGAACCCTGCGCTGCGGCTCATGGGGCCGCCGACCACGACGTGACGCCAGGAGTCGTCGAGGGTGTGGCCGAGGCCGGCGAAGACCTCGACCTCGACGTCCCACCAGAAGCCCTCGGTGTCCACCAGAGTGCCGTCCATGTCGAGGAGCACGGCCTGCAGGGCGGAGCCCTGGGCCGTACGGGTCACTGGCGCGGGAACCGTGCTGGTCATCCACGTACCTCCTTGAGGGACGAGCAGGCCGGTTCCCGCGGGGGAACCGGCCTGCAGTGGACCGACCAGTGTACGACTTATCCGATCAGTGTGCCCGGTGGCGCGCCTGTCGGGGGCCGCGTGTCACGGTGTCAGCGTGCGTTGAAGTACTTGGCCTCGGGGTGGTGGATGACGATGGCGTCGGTGGACTGCTCGGGGTGGAGCTGGAACTCCTCCGACAGGTGCACGCCGATCCGCTCGGGCTGCAGCAGCTCGGCGATCTTGGCGCGGTCCTCCAGGTCGGGGCAGGCGCCGTAGCCGAGGGAGAAGCGGGCGCCGCGGTACTTCAGGGCGAACATGTCCTCGACGTCCGCCGGGTCCTCGCCGGCGAAACCGAGTTCGGAACGCACCCGGGCGTGCCAGTACTCGGCGAGGGCCTCGGCCAACTGGACGGACAGGCCGTGCAGTTCGAGGTAGTCGCGGTAGGAGTCGGAGGCGAAGAGGCGGGCCGTCTCCTCCCCGATGCGGGAGCCGACGGTGACGACCTGGAAGCCGACGACGTCCCTCTCCCCCGACTCCTCCGGGCGGAAGAAGTCGGCCAGGCACAGGCGCCGGCCGCGGCGCTGGCGCGGGAAGGTGAAGCGGGTGCGCTCGTTGCCCTGCTCGTCGAGGACGATCAGGTCGTCGTCCTTGGACACACAGGGGAAGTAGCCGTAGACGACGGCCGCTTCGAGGAGGTTGTCGGTCTGGAGCCTGTCCAGCAGACCGCGCAGCCGGGGGCGGCCCTCGCTCTCGACGAGTTCCTCATAACTGGGTCCGTCCCCGGTGCGGGCCTCCTTCAGCCCCCACTGGCCCTTGAAGAGCGCGCCCTCGTCGAGCCAGGAGGCGTACTCCTTGAGCTGGATGCCCTTGATGACCCGGGTGCCCTCGAACGGCGGCTCGGGCACGGGGTTGTCGGTGGCCACGTCGGAACGGACATGACCCTCCTGGGGGCGCTCCTCGACCTCCGTGGCCGTCGTGCTCGCCCGTACCCGGCGCTGCTTCAGCTCGGGCAGCTTCGCCCCCGGCACGCCCCGCTTGACGCCGATCAGGGCGTCCATCAGACGCAGGCCCTCGAAGGCGTCGCGGGCGTAGCGCACCTCGCCCTGGTAGATCTCGTGCAGGTCCTGCTCGACGTAGGCTCTGGTCAGGGCCGCGCCGCCGAGGATCACCGGGTAGTCTGCGGCCATCTTGCGCTGGTTGAGCTCCTCCAGGTTCTCCTTCATGATCACCGTGGACTTCACCAGCAGTCCCGACATGCCGATCACGTCGGCCCGGTGCTCCTGGGCCGCGTCCAGGATCGCCGAGACCGGCTGCTTGATCCCCAGGTTGACGACGTTGTAGCCGTTGTTCGACAAGATGATGTCGACCAGGTTCTTGCCGATGTCGTGGACGTCGCCGCGCACGGTGGCCAGCACGATCGTGCCCTTGCCCTCCGCGTCGGACTTCTCCATGTGCGGCTCCAGGAAAGCCACCGCGGTCTTCATCACCTCCGCGGACTGCAGCACGAACGGCAGTTGCATCTGACCGGAGCCGAACAGCTCGCCGACCACCTTCATGCCGTCCAGCAGCGTCTCGTTGACGATGTCCAGCGCGGGGCGGGTCTGCAGCGCCTCGGCGAGGTCGGCCTCCAGCCCGTTCTTCTCGCCGTCGATGATCCGCCGCTTCAGGCGCTCGTCCAGCGGCAGCGCCGCCAGTTCCTCCGCCTTGCCGGCCTTCAGCGACTTGGTGGTGGCGCCCTCGAACAACGCCATCAGCTTCTGCAGCGGGTCGTATCCCTCGGCGCGGCGGTCGTGGATCAGGTCGAGGGCGGTGGCGACCTCCTCCTCGCTGAAACGCGCGATGGGCAGGATCTTCGACGCGTGGACGATCGCCGAGTCCAGACCCGCCTTCACGCACTCGTCCAGGAACACCGAGTTCAGCAGGATCCGCGCCGCCGGGTTCAGCCCGAAGGAGATGTTCGACAGGCCCAGCGTGGTCTGCACCTCGGGCCGGCGCCGCTTGAGCTCGCGGATCGCCTCGATCGTGGCGATGCCGTCCTTGCGGGACTCCTCCTGGCCCGTGCAGATCGTGAACGTCAGACAGTCGATGAGGATGTCCGACTCGAGGATGCCCCAGTTGCCGGTGAGGTCGTCGATGAGACGCTCGGCGATGGCCACCTTGGACTCGACCGTGCGGGCCTGGCCCTCCTCGTCGATGGTCAGCGCGATCAGCGCCGCACCGTGCTCCCGGGCCAGCGCCGTCACCTTCGCGAACCGCGACTCGGGCCCGTCGCCGTCCTCGTAGTTCACCGAGTTGATCACCGCACGGCCGCCCAGCCGCTCCAGCCCCGCCCGGATGACCTCCACCTCCGTGGAGTCCAGCACGATCGGCAGCGTCGAGGCGGTCGCGAAGCGGCCCGCGAGCTCGTCCATGTCGGCCACACCGTCACGGCCGACGTAGTCCACGCACAGGTCGAGCATGTGCGCGCCCTCACGGATCTGGTCCCGGGCCATCTCCACGCAGTCGTCCCAGCGGCCCTCCAGCATCGCCTCACGGAACTTCTTCGAACCGTTGGCGTTCGTGCGCTCCCCGATCGCCATGTACGCGGTGTCCTGCCGGAACGACACCGTCTGGTACAGCGAGGCGGCGCCCGGCTCCGGACGCGGACTGCGCTCGGCCGGCGAGGCCCCCCGCACCCGCTCCACGAGCTGACGCAGATGCTCGGGCGTCGTCCCACAGCACCCGCCGACGAGGTTCAGCCCGTAGTCACGGACGAAGGTCTCCTGCGCGTCGGCCAGGCCTGTGGCGTCGAGCGGGAAGTGGGCGCCGTCCTTGGTGAGGATCGGCAGACCGGCGTTCGGCATGCACAGCAGCGGGGTGCGGGAGTGCCGGGCCAGATAGCGCAGGTGCTCGCTCATCTCGGCGGGACCGGTGGAGCAGTTCAGGCCGATCATGTCGATGCCGAGGGGTTCCAGCGCGGTGAGCGCGGCGCCGATCTCGGAGCCCAGCAGCATGGTGCCGGTCGTCTCGAACGCCATCGAGACCAGCAGCGGCACCTCGGCGCCCGTCGCCTGCATGGCCCGCCTCGCGCCCAGCACCGACGACTTCGTCTGCAGCAGGTCCTGGGTGGTCTCGACGATCAACGCGTCCGCGCCGCCGGCGAGCAGGCCCTCGGCGTTGGCCTGGAAACCGTCGCGCAGCGTGCCGTAGCCGATGTGGCCGAGGGTGGGCAGCTTGGTGCCGGGGCCGATGGAGCCGAGGACCCAGCGGGTGCGTCCGTCGCGGGCGGCGAAGGCGTCCGCGGTCTCCCGGGCGATGCGGGCGCCGGCCTCGGACAGCTCGTACACGCGGTCGGCGATGTCGTACTCGGCCATGGCGGAGTGGTTTGCGCCGAACGTGTTGGTCTCGACGCAGTCGACGCCTGCGCCGAAGTACTCCTCGTGCACCGAGCGGACGATGTCCGGCCGGGTGACGTTCAGGATCTCGTTGCAGCCCTCGAGGTTCTCGAAGTCCTCCAGGGTGGGCTCCTGGGCCTGGAGCATGGTGCCCATCGCTCCGTCGGCCACCACCACTCGGGTGGCCAGGGCCTCTCGGAGCGCGGACACGCGGGTCCGGCTGTCGGCGGAAGGGGTCGGCGGCACAGAGGCCATGAAAGGGCTCCCTCAGATGCGACGGCTGTCGGCTTTGCGTCTCCTCAGGATGCGGCTGGCAAGGCTTCCCGAGGAGCGTGCACGCCGTCAGGGTAGCCGGGTCGGAGGCCTTATGGTCAGGGGCGTCCACGGGACGGACGGGTCCGGCGGCGGCGGACACGGCCCCGGAGGGGGTGGCGGACGGTCGGGCACGGCCGTGCGACGGGCGTGTCACTCCTGGGAGACGACTCGCGTAACACGTATCGACCGACCATTAGCGAGAGGTCGGCATGGACCGGTAGTGTTCGACATTGCCGAACGACGGCAGCAGATGCCGTGCGTTGACGGTCGAAGGGGACGGAGGCAGGACGGCGATGGCACGGAACATCCAGTCGGTCGAACGTGCGGCCGCGATGCTGCGACTGCTGGCCGGCGGCGAGCGGCGACTGGGCCTGTCGGACATCGCCTCGTCCACGGGCCTGGCCAAGGGCACCGCACACGGGATCCTGCGCACCCTCCAGCAGGAGGGATTCGTCGAGCAGGACGACGTCTCCGGGCGCTATCAGCTGGGCGCGGAGCTGCTGCGCCTGGGCACGACGTACCTGGACGTGCACGAGCTGCGCGCGCGTGCCCTGGTGTGGACGGACGACCTGGCCCGCTCCAGCGGCGAGAGCGTCCACCTGGGGGTGCTGCACCAGCAGGGCGTGCTGATCGTGCACCACGTCTTCCGGCCGGACGACAGCCGGCAGGTGCTGGAGATCGGGGCCATGCAGCCGCTGCACTCCACCGCTCTGGGCAAGGTCCTGTCGGCCTACGACCCGGTGGCCCACAGCGAGGCCCTGGAGGTCGACCGCAAGCCGTTCACGGACCGCACGGTGTGCGAGCTGGACGCCTTCGAGCACATCCTCGACCTCACGCGCGCGCGGGGCTACGCGGCCGACGTGGAGGAGACCTGGGAGGGCGTGGCGTCCATCGCCGCGCCCATCCACGACCGTCGGCGCATGCCCGTGGGCGCGGTCGGCATCACCGGCGCCGTGGAGCGGCTGGGGCGGGACGGCGAGCTGCGTCCCGAGCTGATCGCGGCCGTGCGGGACTGCGCCCGCGCGGTGTCGCGGGACCTGGGCGCCGGGCGTTTCTGAGCCCGTCGCCGGCGGCCCTCCCGGGCGGTGCGTTCGATGAGTGCACCCGAGCGGTGCGGGCACGGGGCGCCGGCGACGTCGTCCCGAGAAGTGCGTGAGACCTGGCCGGGACGTCGGACGACGTCCCGGCCGCCGCCATACCCGGCAAAAGACGCCCTGACGCGGACATCAGGGGCGAGTGCATGCGCACCCACGCGAAGATCGATGACTTGCCGCGATCAATAACGATCGCACTTTCGATAACACCACTCTTGACGCACACCTGACGGCCGGGCAAGACTCCCGTCCATCGGTCGGCATTGTCGAACACCTACCGGCAATACGCGCTAGAGTGTGACAACGCCAAAGGCCGGCATCGCTCTCACCCCCGAGGGCGCTCGAATCCCCGGTGGGACCCGGGGTTCGGCTTCCCTGGACGAAGGACAAAGGAGTCGCGGGTGTCCAGCTCCGACATCTTCATCGGCGAGACCATCGGTACCGCCATACTCATCCTGCTGGGCGGTGGCGTCTGCGCCGCCGTCACGCTGAAGGCCTCCAAGGCGCGCAACGCCGGTTGGCTCGCCATCACCTTCGGGTGGGGTTTCGCCGTTCTGACGGCTGTCTACACCTCGGCCCCCCTCTCCGGGGCCCACCTCAACCCGGCGGTCACCCTCGCACTCGCGATCAAGGACGACGACTGGAGCAACGTTCCGGTCTACTGGGCGGGACAGCTGCTCGGCGCCGCCATCGGCGCGGCCCTGGTCTGGGTCGCCTACTACGGCCAGTTCCACGCGCACCTGACCGACCGCGAGATCGTCGGCGGTCCGGGCGCGCAGGCCACCAAGGCCAAGGCCGTCGAGGCGCAGGAAGCGGGCGCCGGCCCGGTTCTGGGCGTCTTCTCCACCGGTCCGGAGATCCGGGTCGTCTGGCAGAACCTCGCCACGGAGATCATCGGCACCGTCGTGCTGGTGCTCGCCGTCCTCACGCAGGGCCTGAACGACAAGGGCAACGGCCTGGGCAACCTGGGCGCGCTGATCACCGCGCTCGTGGTCGTCTCGATCGGCCTCTCGCTCGGCGGTCCGACCGGGTACGCGATCAACCCGGCCCGTGACCTCGGTCCCCGCATCGTGCACGCCCTCCTGCCCCTGCCCAACAAGGGCGGCTCCGACTGGAGCTACGCCTGGATCCCGGTGGTCGGCCCGCTGATCGGCGGCGCGATCGCTGCAGGCATCTACAACGTCGCTTTTGCTTGAGAGCACCAGGTGCACCGCGTAGTCAGCAGCGCCGTACAGACAGCCCCCTCTCCACGGAACCCCAGGAGCACACCGTGACCGACGCGCACACCGCCGGCCCCTTCATCGCCGCCATCGACCAGGGCACCACCTCCTCCCGCTGCATCGTCTTCGACCGCGACGGCCGGATCGTCTCCGTCGACCAGAAGGAGCACGAGCAGATCTTCCCGAAGCCGGGCTGGGTCGAGCACGACGCCACCGAGATCTGGACCAACGTCCAGGAGGTCGTCGCCGGAGCCATCGAGAAGGCCGGCATCACCCGCGACGACATCAAGGCCATCGGCATCACCAACCAGCGTGAGACCACGCTGCTGTGGGACAAGAACACCGGTGAGCCCGTCCACAACGCCATCGTCTGGCAGGACACCCGCACCGACGCCCTGTGCCGCGAGCTCGGCCGCAACGTCGGCCAGGACCGCTTCCGCCGCGAGACCGGCCTTCCGCTGGCCTCGTACTTCGCCGGCCCCAAGGCGCGCTGGCTGCTCGACAACGTCGAGGGTCTGCGCGAGCGCGCCGAGGCGGGCGACATCCTCTTCGGCACCATGGACACCTGGGTCATCTGGAACCTGACCGGCGGCGTCGACGGCGGCAAGCACTACACCGACGTCACCAACGCCTCCCGCACCATGCTGATGAACCTGCACACCCTGGAGTGGGACGAGAAGATCGCCGAGTCCATCGGCGTGCCGCTGTCGATGCTCCCGGAGATCCGCTCCTCGGCCGAGGTGTACGGCGAGGTCACCGGCGGCCGCCTGGGCGAGCTGCTCGGCGGCATCCCGGTCGCCTCCGCGCTCGGCGACCAGCAGGCCGCCCTGTTCGGTCAGACCTGTTTCGCCGAGGGCGAGGCCAAGTCGACGTACGGCACCGGCACGTTCATGCTGATGAACACCGGCGAGAAGATCATCAACTCCTACTCGGGCCTGCTGACCACGGTCGGCTACCGCATCGGCGACGACAAGCCGGTGTACGCCCTGGAGGGCTCGATCGCCGTCACCGGTTCGCTGGTGCAGTGGATGCGCGACCAGATGGGCCTGATCTCCACCGCCGCCGAGATCGAGACGCTCGCGCTCTCCGTCGAGGACAACGGCGGCGCGTACTTCGTGCCGGCCTTCTCCGGTCTGTTCGCCCCGTACTGGCGCTCCGACGCCCGCGGTGTGATCGCCGGCCTCACCCGGTACGTCACCAAGGCGCACCTCGCGCGCGCCGTCCTGGAGGCCACGGCCTGGCAGACCCGGGAGATCACCGACGCCATGACGAAGGACTCCGGCGTCGAGCTCGCGGCCCTCAAGGTCGACGGCGGCATGACCTCCAACAACCTGCTGATGCAGACCCTCTCGGACTTCGTGGACGCCCCCGTGGTGCGCCCGATGGTCGCCGAGACCACCTGCCTCGGCGCCGCCTACGCCGCCGGCCTCGCCGTCGGCTTCTGGACCAGCACCGACGACCTGCGCGCCAACTGGCGGCGGGCCGCCGAGTGGACCCCCCGCATGGACGCGGACACCCGCGACCGTGAGTACAAGAGCTGGCTCAAGGCCGTCGAGCGGACCATGGGCTGGCTCGAGGACGAGGAGTAAGACCCGAAATGACCAGTCAGCCCACCCTGCAGTCCGTGCCTGCCCTGGGGACGCACCCGGCGTCCGGCTCCAACCCGAGCCGCGCCGAGACCCGGGAGCAGCTCTCCAAGGCGTCGTACGACCTTCTCGTGATCGGCGGCGGCATTCTGGGCATCTCCACCGCCTGGCACGCCGCGCAGTCCGGCCTCAGGGTGGCTCTGGTCGACGCCGGCGACTTCGCCGGCGCCACCTCCTCCGCCTCCTCCAAGCTGCTCCACGGCGGTCTGCGCTACCTGCAGACCGGCGCGGTGAAGCTGGTGGCGGAGAACCACTTCGAGCGCCGTGCGGTCTCCCGTCAGGTGGCCCCCCACCTGGCGAACCCGCTCACGTTCTACCTCCCCGTGTACAAGGGCGGGCCGCACGGCGCGGCGAAGCTCGGGGCGGGCGTCTTCGCCTACTCCGCGCTGTCGGCGTTCGGCGACGGCGTCGGTCACCTCCTGTCCCCGGCCAAGGCCGCGCAGGACGTGCCCGAGCTGCGCACCGACAACCTCAAGGCCGTGGCCGTGTACGGCGACGACCAGATGAACGACGCGCGCATGGCGCTGATGACGGTCCGCGCGGCCGTCGAGGCGGGTGCGGTGGTCCTCAACCACGCCGAGGTGTCGGGCCTGCGCTTCACCAAGGGCCGGGTCACGGGCGCCGAGCTGCGCGACCGACTCTCGGGGGACGAGTTCGGCGTCGACGCCCGCCTGGTGCTGAACGCCACCGGTCCGTGGGTCGACCACCTGCGCAAGATGGAGGACCCCAACGCGGCGCCGTCCATCCGCCTGTCCAAGGGCGCGCACCTGGTGCTGAAGCGCACCGCGCCCTGGCGGGCCGCGCTCGCGACGCCCATCGACAAGTACCGCATCACCTTCGCCCTCCCCTGGGAGGACATGCTGCTGCTCGGCACCACGGACGAGGAGTACGAGGGCGACCCGGCGGACGTCGCGGTCACCGAGAAGGACACCGCGCAGATACTCGACGAGGCCGCGTTCTCCATCCGCGACCAGCAGCTCGACCGTGACCTGATCACCTACGCCTTCGCGGGTCTGCGCGTGCTGCCGGGCGGACCGGGGAGCACGGCGAAGGCCAAGCGCGAGACCGTGGTGACGGAGGGCCGGGGCGGCATGCTGTCCGTCGCGGGCGGCAAGTGGACGACGTTCCGGCACATCGGCCGGACGGTCATGCAGAAGCTGGAGGCGCTGCCGGGCCACCCGCTGGGCGACGACTTCGAGCCGATCTCCTCGCTGCCGAGGAAGCTGCCGCTGCCCGGCGTCGCCAACCCGCGCGCGATCGCCCACCGGCTGTTGGTCGACAACCCGGCGCCCGGCCCGCGCATGGCGGCCGACACCGCCAAGCACCTGGCCACCCACTACGGCTCGCTCGCCTTCGACATCGCGCGGCTGGCGAACGAGGACCCCTCGCTGCGCGAGCGGGTCCACCCGGACGCGCCCGAGATCTGGGCGCAGGTCGTCTACGCCCGTGACAACGAGTGGGCCGAGACGGCGGACGACGTGCTGCGCCGCCGCACGACGCTGACGATCCGCGGTCTGGCCACGGACGACGTCCGCGCCAGGGTGCAGGACCTGCTCGACAAGAAGTAGGTCCGCCGCGGGACACCCCGTCCGCACGACGAGACCCTCCGCCGGCCCCACTCCCCTGACCGGGGCCGGCGGGGACGGCCCCACCGTACCGGGGCCGGAACCGGGAAAGGGGCGGCTCCACCCCTATGGAGCCGCCCCTTTCGCATGCCCCTTCCGCATGCCGGTCCCCACCCTCGCGGTCCGGGCGCCGTCGCCCGGTGCTTGCCCGCAGACGTGGACGTCGGTCACGTGGGTTCCGCCGAACCGGCGGCGCTGCGCGAGGCCTTCGCGCTGGACGGCGGCGGGGAGCCCACGCTCGGCCGGGCGGCCGGCAGGGAGCGGTCGGACGCGGTGGCGAGACCGCTCAGCCGAGCGACGCCACCACCGCCTCCACCGCCCGGACGTCGGTCAACTCCTCGCGCCGCACGATCAGTTCACGTCCCAGCAGCAGCGCGCGGCGGGAGGCGGGGACCGGGTCGGGCAGGGTCGTCAGGTCGGTGAGATGGGCGAAGCCGATGACGCGGCGGACGATCTCGGCTCCGGCGTAGCCGACGGAGTCGGTCCAGACACGGCGCAGGAAGCGGTCGAGGTAGGCGTCGTCGAAGAAGGCGTCGACGCGGGCCGGCCACAGCCGGCGGAACTCGGCCTCGAACGCCTGCCAGGAGAGGTGGAGTTGGTCGGCGTGGTCGGACAACGTGCCGAGCGCGCGGGCCCGTTCCGCCGAGACCAGGGTGTTCGCCCAGTACAGGCCGAGGTCGTAGCCGACGGGGCCGACGAAGGAGAACTCGGGGTCGAAGACCCGGACGACGGGGGCGCCCCCGCGGGAGCCGACCATGACGCTGCCGGTGTGCAGGTCGCCGTGCAGAAGGGCCTGGGCGCCGGTCATGAAGGTGTGGCGGAGGTCGGCGACCTCGGTGCGCAGACGGGCGTCGGCGCGGAAGGCGGCGGCCAGGTCGTCGAGGCCGGGGTGCCAGTGGTTGTGCTCGTGCTCGAGGTAGGGCTCGGACAGCACCACATCCTCGGTGATCTTGCACAGCTCAGGGCTGACGGAGGCCGCGATCAGCGCCTTGCGCTCGGCTGAGGGCATGCCGAAGTCGCTGGTGGCGAAGGAGAACTGGGCGACGAACTCGCCGATCCGCGCCGAGGTCCCGGGGCCGTAGGGCGCGCCCTCGTTGAGGAGGGTGCGCAGGACCCGGAGGTCGGACATGTCCTCCATGACGAGGGCGTGGTTCTCGGGATCGTAGCCGTGCACCGCCGGGATCTTGTCGGGGGCGACCCTGGCGACCTGCTGGTAGGCGCGGGCCTCGGCGTCGGCGCGGTCGGGGCTCATGGGCCAGGAGGGGCCCGCGACGCGGACCCAGGGCAGGGCCTGCTTGACGGCGAGGCTGCGGGTTCCGTCGGCGGAGGAGGCGAGGAACACCCGGTTCATGTTGCCGTCCGACACCTCGCGGACGTGGATGTCCGCGAGGTCGTCCCAGTGGCCCCGCTCTCGCAGGTACGCGGGGATGTCGTCGGTCTCCAGGATGCGGTAGCCCATGGTCGGTGAACTCCCTTATGCGGTACGGCGCTTGGACAGGGTGAAGCTGAAGACCAGGGCGAGGATGAGCACGGCGCCCTCGACGACGTCCTGGGTGTAGTACGGCAGGCCCTTGATGGTCAGGCCGGTGGTGATGACGCCGATGAGCACCGCGCCGAGGGCTGTGCCCCACACGTTGGGGCGGCCGCGGCCCAGGACGGACGTGCCGACGAGCGCCACGGCCACCGCCTCGAGCAGCTGGGAGGCGCCGGCCGAGACGTCGCCCTGGCCGATCCTGGACGCCAGGATGAGGCCGCCGACGGAGGCGAGGACGCCGGAGACGACGTAGGCGAGGGCGCGGTGGGCGCCCACGCGGATGCCGGCCAGCCGGGAGGCCTCGGGGTTGGCGCCGATGGCGTACAGGACGCGGCCCCAGCGGGTGCGGGCGAGGAAGACCCAGGCGGCGACCGTCAGGCCGCCGAAGATCAGCACGGAGATCGGCACGCCGAGGACCGTGCCGCGGTCGATCTTCAGGAAGCCCTCGGTGAATCTGCCGGGCGCGGTCGACCCGTCGGACATGGTCATGCCCGGGGTGATGGACTGGCCGTCGACGAGGATGAGTTTGCCGCCCTGGATGACGAACATCGTGCCGAGCGTGGCGAGCATGTCGGGGATCTTCAGGACGACGATCAGCAGCGCGTTGAGCAGGCCCGCGACCGCGCCGGCCGCCAGGACGGCGAGGATCGCGACCGTGCCGACCTGGTTGAGGACGACCATGGTCTGTGCGGCGACGGAGACGCCCAGTCCGGCGACCGCGCCGACGGACATGTCCATTCCGCCGACGGCCATGGTGAACGTGACGCCCAGGCCGAGGATGGCGGCGACGGACACGTAGCGCAGGGTGTCGAGGAGAGTCGCCGACTCGCGGAAGGAGCCCTCGCTCAGCGCGAAGTACAGGAACAGCGCGACCGTCACGAAGATGAAGCCGTACTTGATGACGGCGTTCTGGACGCGCACGGCGGCGGAGGTCGCCGGCGGGAGCGCCGCCTGGGTGGGGACCTCGGTGCTCTGGGTGGTGGTCATGGCGTTCTTCCCGGGCCTTCGTGGGGAGCCGGCGTCACACGGACGCCGAGATGGTCTGGATCACGCGGTCGCGCTCCGCGTCTTCGCCGTACGCGTCGAGGTGGACCTCGCCGCCCGCGAGGACGACGACCCGGTCGGCGACCTCCAGGACCTCGTCGACGTCCGCGGACAGCACGAGGACGGCCGCGCCTTCGGCGGCCAGGGCGCGGGCCCGGCGGCCGATGTCGCGCCGGGCGCCGATGTCCACGCCTCGGAACGGCTCGTCCAGGATGAGGACGCGCGGGGTGGCGGCGAGCCAGCGGCCGACGACGACCTTCTGCTGGTTGCCGCCGGACAGCTCCTCGACGGTGCTGTGCTCGTCCCGGGCGACGACGCCCAGGGCGCCGATCGTGTCGCGGCCGAGGGCGTCCTCGCGGGAGCGGCTCACCAGCCCGCCCCTGGACAGGGACTTCAGGAACGGCAGCGAGACGTTGCGGGCGACCGACCAGCCGGGTACGAGGGCGTCGGTGTGCCGGTCCTCGGGCACCAGGTGGACGCCGGCCCGGATGGCGTCGGCGGGGCGACGGGGCGCGTAGGCGGCCCCGTCCAGTTCGACGGCGCCCGCGGGGAAGGGCTCGGCGCCGAACAGACCGCGGGCCAGCTCGGTCTTGCCCGCGCCCAGCAGGCCGACGACGCCGGTGACCTCGCCCGCGCGCAGGTCGAGGTCGAGCGGTGCGCGGCCCGCGAAGAGCCGCACTCCGCGCAGGGAGAGCAGGGTCTCTCCCCGGACGCCCGCACGGACCGGCCGGGCGGTCGTGGCCTCCTGCGCCTGGGCCAGCATGGCGCGCAGGGCCGCGTCCCAGTCGAAGGGCCTGGCCTGGTCGTCGGTGAGGAGACCGTCGCGCAGGACGACCAGCCGGTCGGCGAGCGCGTCGATCTCGCCGAGCCGGTGGGAGACGTAGAGCACGGCGATGCCGTCCTCGCGCATCCTCGCGACGAGCGCGAACAGCCGCTTCGCCTCGGCGGCGGAGAGCGCCGAGGTGGGCTCGTCGAGGACGAGGAGCCGGGGGCGGGTCGCCAGCGCACGGGCCAGGATGAGCAACTGCCGGTCGGAGATGCCCAGTTCGGTGACGTCCCGCTTCAGCACCGCGTCGCTCCAGTCCAGGCCGAGGCCCGCCTGGATCTCACGGGCGCGGGCCAGCGTGGCGCGGCCGCTGACGAACGGGTTGCCGCGCCGCTGCGCGAGTTCCTCGAACACGAGGTTCTCGGCGACGCTGAGACCGGGCACGACGCCCTCGCCGATCCGCTGGTGCACCGTCTGGATGCCCAACCGGCGGGCGGCGAGCGGGGAGTCGAGGACGACGGGTGCGCCGTCCACGCGGATCCGGCCGCCGTGGCCGGGGTGGACGCCAGAGAGGATCTTGATCAGGGTCGACTTGCCGGCGCCGTTCGCGCCGAGCAGCGCGACCACGCTGCCCGGTGCGATGTCGAGCGAGACGGAGGCGAGGACCGTCCTGCCGCCGAACGCCATGCTGACGTCGGCGAGCGTGACGGCCGGGGCCGGCCCGGCGGGCTCCGCCAAGTCGACGGGTTCGGCGGGCTCAGTGGGCGACATTCGGGATCCAGTCCGCGGTGGAGACCTGCGAGAGGTTCAGCGCGGGCAGCGCCTGCCGCAGCTGGTCCATGTTCGCGATCTTCTTCTCCCGCAGGAAGTCCTGCGTGATGGCGACGGCCGGGAACTCCACGGACGTCCTGCCGAGTCGGCCGGCCAGCTCCAGGGCGGTGGTGCGCACGACGGCCGCGCCGACGGCGGACGGGTCGGTGCCCGCGGTCGCGACCCAGGGGCTGTCCGCCGCGGTCATCTGCTGGATGTCGGCGTTGGAGACGTCCGCGCCGAACACCTTCACCCTGTCCTGCAGCTTCTTGTTCTGCACGGCGAGCACGGCGCCCTTGGCGAGTTCGTCGTAGGGCGCGAAGACGCCGGTGACGTCGGAGTGCTGGGTGAGCGCGGCGGAGACCAGGGGAACGTTGTCGGTGGCCGTGGAGTCGGTGACCTTGCCGACCTTGAACTGCTGCTTCCAGGCCTCGGCGGTCACCGTGGACTTCCAGACGGCGTCGCGCTTGTCGAGGGCCGCGTAGCCGGCGACGTTGACGTAGCCGACCCTGGCGTTCTTCCCGACCTGACCGGCCATCACGTCGAGGACGGCCTTGGCCATGCTCGCGTCGTCCTGCTCCGTGGACACGACCCCCTTGGTGGGGGTGTCGACGTCGTAGACGACGACCTTGACGCCCTTCTTCACGGCCTTGTCGATCTCCGGCTGGATGGTGGCCGGGAACCCGTGGTCGATGATGATCGCCTTCGCGCCGGAGTTGATCGCCGAGGACAGGTCGGTGGCCTGCTTGGCGTTGTCGGCCTGGGCGTCGTACACGGTCAGGTCGATGCCGAGGGCCTTGGCCTGGGCCTTCGCTCCGTTGCCCCACTGCTCGAAGTAGTCGCCGGCGCCACTCTGCCGCACCAGGGCGACCTTGACCGGGCCCGCGCCGAACGGTGCGGGCTTCTTGCCGGTGGCCGCGGCGGCCGGGGCCGCGGTGTCGGCCGTGCCCGTGGAGGCGTCGGAGGACTGGGAGCAGCCCGACAGGACGAGGGCGGAGACGGAGGCCAGGGAGAGCGCGGCGAGAGGCAGACGGGCACGGGACATGGAGAGCTCCAGGTACGGGGCGGTGCGAAGCGGAGGGGCACGAGAGCGTGCGGGCAGGCGCGGGGGCCGAGAAGGTGCGCGACCGGAGCGAGGGGCGAGAACGAGCCACGGCGGGGTGGCGGACAACGCCCGGGGAACGGGGGCGCGTCGGGCTCCGGGAGGGGTCAGCGACAGCTGGCCGTGGTCGACCGGAGCAGGTCCACGTACAGCCGCCGCACGAGCAGCAGCGTCTTCATACGCAGATGATGAGAACGTTTTCAGCCGCACGTCAAAGAAGTGGACACGAAATCCCGTCATATGAGATGACGACCTCGTCACAGTCGGTGCACACACCATCGGCGGTTACCATCACCGGAGCGGCATGCGCCCTGGCGTGTCGCGGTCGAGTGATGCTCCTCCACCGCCCTGCCCGCGCTCCCCACTCCTCCTTCCAGACTTCTGGAGTTGCTTCCATGACGCTGCTGACGACCTGGTCCGAGTCCGGCCCGGAGACCCTGGTGCGCCGCACCTCCGACCCCGCCGAGATCGCCGAGGCGCTCGCGCCGCTGGGCGTGCGCTACGAGCAGTGGCCGATCCGCGAGGACGTCCCCGCGGACGCCGACGGCGACACGGTCTTCGCCGCCTACGGCCCGGAGATCGAGAAGCTGAACGCCGAGGAGGGCTTCACCACGGTCGACGTCCTCGGCCTGCACCCCGGCGACGACCCGGAGTTCCCGGCGAAGGCGAAGGCCGCCCGGGAGAAGTTCCTCCAGGAGCACACCCACGACGACGATGACGAGGTCCGCTTCTTCGTCTCCGGCTCCGGCATCTTCTATCTGCACGTCGGCGGCGAGGTGCACGCGGTCCTCTGCGAGAAGGGCGACCTGCTGGGCGTCCCGCGCGGCACCACCCACTGGTTCGACATGGGCACGAAGCCGTCGTTCACGGCGATCCGCTTCTTCCACGAGGAGGACGGCTGGATCGGCAACTTCACCGGCTCCCCCATCGCCGCCCGTTTCCCGGACTACGACACCATCGCGGCCGGCCACGCGGCCGACCGGGACGCCGCGTGAGCCTGCGGGACCCGGCGTTCGACGTGGACGCCGTGGTGCTCGACATCGAGGGCACCACGAGCGCCACGGGTTTCGTCGTGGACGTGCTGTACCCGTACTCGCGCGCCCGGTTCGCCGAACTGCTCGCCGAGCGGGCCGAGGAGCCCGCGGTGGCGCGGGCGATCGCGCAGGTGCGGGAGCTCACGAGTGAGCCGGACGCCGACACGGCCGCGATCGAGAAGACGCTGAACGCCTGGCTGGACGACGACCGCAAGGCGACCCCGCTGAAGACCCTGCAGGGCATCGTCTGGTCCGAGGGCTTCGCGCGCGGCGACCTGGTCTCGCACTTCTACGACGACGTCGTACCGCGGCTGCGCGCCTGGCACGCGGCCGGACTGCGGCTGTACGTCTACTCGTCCGGGTCGGCGGCGGCGCAGCGGGCCTGGTTCGCCAACAGCCCCGAGGGCGACCTCACGCCACTGGTGAGCGGCCTGTACGACACCGAGAACGCCGGTCCCAAGCAGGAGCCGGAGTCGTACCGCCGCATCGCCACGGGGACCGGCGTCGAGCCGTCCCGGCTGCTGTTCCTCTCCGACCGGCCGGGCGAGCTGGACGCGGCCCGCGAGGCGGGCTGGCGCACCGTCGGCGTCCGGCGGCCGGGAGAGCCGTACTTCGAGCAGGGAGTCGGCGACCACGCGCAGGCGGGGTCGTTCGACGAGATCACCGTCGGCACCACCGGGAGCACCGCATGACCGCCGAGATCACCGCACTGGACCTGGAGGAGGCGGGCGCGGTCCTGGCCGCCGAGTCCGCCCGTTTCGCCTCCTTCGGCTGGATGCGCGGCACGTCCGGCAACCTGTCGGTCGTCCTGACGCGCGAACCGCTGCGGCTCGCCGTCACCGCGAGCGGCCACGACAAGGGCGAACTGACGCCCGCCGACGTGGTGCTGGTCGACGGGCGGGGCGCCGCGGTGAACGGCGGCCGGCCGTCCGCGGAGGCCGAGCTGCACGCCCGCGTGGCCGCGCTGACCGGCGCGGGAGCCGTGGTGCACGTCCACACGGTGGCGTCCGTGGCGCTGGGGCACCGGCACCCGGGCGGGATCGTCTTCAAGGATCTGGAGATGCTCAAGGGGGTCGGCCAGCCCGCCCACGACGTCGAGGTGACGCTGCCGGTCATCGCCAACAGCCAGGACATGAAGGTGCTCGGCGACCGGCTGGAGGCGGCCCGCGACCAACGGATGCCCGCCGTGGTCGTGGCCGGGCACGGCCTGTACGTATGGGGCGACGACCCGCGCCAAGCCCGCCACCACACCGAGGTCGTCGAGTGGCTCCTGGAGTTGGAGCTCACCCGCCGCTGAGTGCCCGGCGCCGGACGCACGGCGCCGGGACACGCGGTGCCGGGACACGCGGCGAGGCCCCACGGGACGGCCGCGCGGCCGGGTGCTCAGCGCATCCGGTCGCCGGGCAGTTCACCGGCGGAGACCTCCAGCACACCCCGCTCGGTCACCAGGCCCGTGACCAGGCGGCCCGGCGTGACGTCGAACGCCGGGTTGTGGCCGCGCGAGCCGGTCGGCGCCGTGCGCACACCCGCCCACTCCAGCACCTCCTCCTCGCCCCGGAGTTCGATGTGGATGTCCGCGCCGGTCGCCGTGGACAGGTCGACCGTGGTCGTGGGCGCGGCCACCAGGAACGGGACGCCCGCGTCGGCGCAGGCCAGGGCCACGCCCACGGTGCCGACCTTGTTGGCCGTGTCGCCGTTGGCCGCTATGCGGTCGGCGCCGACGACCACCGCGTCGACCTGGCCGCGCAAAATCGTTCCGGCCGCCGCCCCGTCGGCCTGGACGTAGTGCGCGATGCCCTCCTGGACGAGCTCCCAGGCGGTCAGGCGCGAGCCTTGGAGCAACGGGCGGGTCTCGTCGACGTACACCACCTCCAGGCGTCCTCGCGCGTGCAGTTCACGGATGACGCCGAGGGCGGTGCCCCAGCCCGCGGTGGCCAGCGCTCCGGTGTTGCAGTGCGTCAGGACGCGCAGCGGGCGGTCCTCGCCGACCCGCTTCAGCAGCCAGTCCGCGCCGGCCGCGCCCATCGCGCGGTTCGCCTCGACGTCCTCGCGCTGGACGGCGGCCGCCTCCGCCAGGACCGCGTCGAGCCCCTCGGCGAAGCGGGTCATGACCCGGTCGACGCACACCATGAGGTTCACCGCCGTCGGACGCGCCTCGCGGACGCGGGCGACGGCCGCGCGCACCTCGGCCTCCGACCAGCCCTCGCGCGCGCCCTGCAGCACGGCGATCGCGACGCCGTACGCGCCCGCCGCGCCGATCGCGGGGGCGCCGCGCACGACGAGGCGACGGACGGCGTCGACCAGGGTGTCCACATCGCGGACATCCACGATCTGGGTGCGATGCGGCAGCAGCGTCTGATCGATGAGCGCCAGACCGTTTCCGGTCCATTCGACGGCACGAAGTTCCTGGGACATAAAGGGACGCTCCTGGTGTTCCGGTGGCGACAGCCACGGTACCCGACCTGGGGAACCACAGTTCGGGGCGATCGAGCAGACGTCCGGGCGGCAGCGGATCCGACCACCCCGCCCGCACCGTGTCCAGATGCCGAGACGCGGACCGATGGAGCGGCCGGAGGAGGCCGGGGACGGCCGGGCAAGGCCGGGAGGCCCGACGGTGAGGCGGTGATCACTGGTGGCGATCGCCGCTCCGGAGGCAGTCCGCCGATCTGGCCTCATAATGACCGCTGAGACATCGGATGTCTCGACGTGGAACGACAGGAGGACGGACATGGCAGTCACCGACGAGGCGATCGAGCGGATCAAGGGCATGATCGTCTCGGGTGCGCTGCGCCCCGGGGACCGGCTGCCCAAGGAGAGCGAACTCGCCGCCGAGCTGGGCCTGTCCCGCAACTCGCTGCGCGAGGCGGTGCGCGCCCTGTCGCTGATCCGGATCCTGGACGTACGGCAGGGCGACGGCACCTATGTGACCAGTCTCGACCCCCAACTGCTCCTGGAGGCGCTGAGTTTCGTCGTGGACTTCCACCGCGACGACACCGTCCTGGAGTTCCTGGCGGTGCGCCGCATCCTGGAGCCGGCCGCCACGGCGATGGCCGCGCTGCGCGTCAGCGAACAGCAACTGGACGCGCTGGAGTCCCAGTTGGACAAGCTCGGGGGCGCTCCGTCGGTGGAGGAACTCGTCGCCAGCGATCTGGAGTTCCACCGGGGCATCGTGCAGAGCGCCGGCAACTCGGTGCTGTGCTCCCTGCTCGACGGGCTGTCCGGGCCCACCACCCGGGCCCGGATCTGGCGCGGGCTGACACAGGAGGACGCGGTCTCCGGCACCCTGCGCGAGCACCGGGCGATCCTCTCGGCGCTGCGCGACCGCGACGCGGAGGCGGCGCGTTCGTGGGCGACGGTGCACATCGCGAGCGTCGAACAGTGGCTGCGGTCCTCCCTGTAGGCCGGTGACGGTGAGCGCGGGACGGCAGCGCGCAGGGGCGCCGATCATCGCGGGGTGTCCCGGGGTGGCGAACGGGGCAGTGATCCGGTTGCTCCCCGCGCAAGGGGGCTGCGGGCGCCCCCGCGGAACGCCGTAAGGTTGGGTGGTCAAGCGAGGGCACGTCGGAAGGAGGCGCTGGGTGATCGAGCTCGAGGGGGTTCCCGAGCTGATCGACCCGGTCATGGTGGCCGCGTTCGAGGGCTGGAACGATGCCGGCGACGCCGCCTCCACCGCGGTCGCGCATCTGGAGCGGGAGTGGAAGGGCGAGGTGTTCGCGGCGCTGGACGCCGAGGACTACTACGACTTCCAGGTGAACCGCCCCACGGTGTGGATGGACGCCGGCGTGCGCAAGATCACATGGCCGACGACAAGGTTGTCGGTCGTCCGGGTCGGCGGTGACAAGCCACGCGACCTGGTGCTCGTGCGCGGCATCGAACCGTCCATGCGCTGGCGCTCGTTCTGCAACGAGTTGCTGGGCTTCGCCCACGAGCTGGGCGTGGAACTGGTGGTCGTCCTGGGCGCGCTGCTCGGCGACACCCCGCACACGCGTCCGGTTCCGATCAGCGGGACCACGTCGGACGCCGATCTGGCGCAGCGCATGGACCTGGAGGAGACCAAGTACGAGGGCCCCACGGGCATCGTCGGCGTCCTTCAGGAGGCGTGCACGCACGCGGGTGTGCCCGCGGTCAGTCTGTGGGCGGCCGTCCCGCACTACGTCTCGCAGCCGCCGAACCCGAAGGCGACGCTGGCCCTCCTCAACCGTCTGGAGGACCTGATCGACGTCCGCATCCCGCTGGGCGAGCTGCCCGAGGACGCGCGCGCGTGGCAGGTGGGCGTGGACCAGCTGGCCGCCGAGGACACCGAGGTCGCCGAGTACGTCCAGACGCTGGAGGAGGCACGGGACACCGCGGAGCTGCCGGAGGCGTCGGGTGAGGCGATCGCCCGCGAGTTCGAGCGCTACCTGCGGCGGCGGGACGGCGGCGGTCCGCCCGACCCCGGGGAGCGCACCCGGCCCCCCAAGCCGCCGAAGCCGAGCGGGGAGACCCCGGACGACAGCGATTCGTCGGACGACTGAGCGGACCGGCCGGAGGCCCGTCGAGCGCACACACAGGACGCATGAGGCCGCGAGAGCGGCGAAGGGGCGCCTCCCGGGATCGGGGGGCGCCCCTCTCATGGCTCATGACCGGCACAGTCATGGCTCATGACTGTGCCGAGGTGCTAGAGCGCCACCCCGAGCAGTGCGTCCACGGTCCGCGAGACGACGCCGGGGGCGCCGATGTCGGTCCCGCCCGTCTCCTGCTGGAGCGCGGCCCAGCGGTCGACGGCGGCGAGCGCGGCGGGGGCGTCGAGGTCGTCGGCGAGGGCCTCGCGCACCTCCGCGACGAGCGCCTCGGCGGGCGGTCCGTCGGGGCGCGAGACGGCGGCGCGCCAGCGGCCGAGGCGGGCCTCGGCCTCCACCAGGACCTGGTCGGTCCACTCCCAGTCGGCGCGGTAGTGGTGGGCGAGGAGAGCGAGCCGGATGGCGGCGGGGTCGACGCCGTCCTGGCGGAGCGTGGAGACGAAGACGAGGTTGCCCTTGGACTTGGACATCTTCTCGCCGTGGAGGGCGACCATGCCGGCGTGGACGTACGCCTTGGCCATGGGGAACTCGCCGGTGAGGGCCTGGGCGTGGGAGGCGCCCATCTCGTGGTGCGGGAAGGCCAGGTCGGAGCCGCCGCCCTGGACGTCGAAGCCCATGCCCAGGTGGTCCAGGGCGATGGCCACGCACTCGATGTGCCAGCCGGGCCGGCCACGGCCGAGCGAGCCGCCGTCCCAGCTGGGCTCGCCCTCGCGGGCGGCCATCCACAGCATGGGGTCGAGCGGGTTCTTCTTCCCCGGGCGGTCCGGGTCGCCGCCGCGCTCGGCGGACAGCAGCCGCATGGTCTCGGCGTCCAGGTTCGCGACCTTGCCGAAGTTCGGGTCGGCCTCGACGGAGAAGTAGACGTCGCCGTCGAGTTCGTAGGCGGCGCCCGCGTCCCGCAGGCGTTCGACGAGCGGGACGATGCCGGGTATCGCCTCCACCGCGCCTATGTAATGCTGCGGCGGGAGCATCCGCAGGGCCGTCATGTCCTCGCGGAAGAGAGCCGTCTCCTTCTCGGCGAGGGCGACCCAGTCGACGCCGTCGCGTTCGGCCCGCTCCAGGAGCGGGTCGTCGACGTCGGTCACGTTCTGGACGTACTGAACCTGCCGCTTGGTGTCGAGCCACACGCGCTGGACGAGGTCGAACGCGTTGTAGGTCGCCGCGTGACCGATGTGGGTCGCGTCGTACGGCGTGATGCCGCAGACGTAGATACGGGCGACGGGACCGGGGTCGAGGGAGACCGTACCGCCGGTCGCGGTGTCGTGGATCCTCAGGTCGCGGCCCTGACCAGGCAGGGCGGGGACCTCGGAAGCGGGCCAGGCATGCATGCCATGAGCGTAACCGGACGGAAGTTGCCTGTACGAACCGGAGCGGACCAGATGGCCGGGAAGGCGCTCTTGCGGCTTTCCCGCCGGTGTGCCCGGCGTGCGTCGGCCGACCCGCCCCGGCCGACCGACGAGCCCGGCCGACCGACGGGGCGCTAGACCGGGGGCCAGGGGATCGCGGGCCACTCGCCGCTCGGCTCCGGATGGGTCCCGGAGGCGAGCAGTGCCTCGGTCCGCGCGCGGGTGGCGTCGAGTTCGGCGGGGGTGATGAGCCCGCTCAGCGCGCCGGCCAGCCGTCCGCCGGGCTCCAGGGCGCTCCTGAGGCCCTTGAGGACCTCGACGGCCTCCCCGGTCAGGGGCTCCCCCGCCCAGCCCCACAGGAGCGTGCGCAGCTTGTTCTCGGCGTTGAAGGTGACGCCGTGGTCGATGCCGTACAGGCGGCCGTCGGCGGTGGGCAGCAGATGGCCGCCCTTGCGGTCGGCGTTGTTGATCACCGCGTCGAGCACGGCGAGCCGGCGAAGGCGTTCGTCGTCCGCGTGCACCAGCAACGCGGTCCGGCCTCCACCGACCTCGGCGAAGCCGATCGCCTTCCAGCCGGGTCCGGGCTCCTCGCCGTCCACCAGGGCGAGCAGTTCGGCCTCGGGGGCCGTCTCGACCCACAGCTGGCACATGCCCTCGCCGTGCGGCCCGTCCCGCAGCACCGTGGGCGGGACGAGGCCCCAGCCGGTCGCCTCCGAGACCTCGTAGGCGGCGACCTCGCGCTGAGCGAGGGTGCCGTCGGGGAAGTCCCACAGGGGCCGCTCCCCGGCCACCGGCTTGTAGACGCAGGCGGCCTTGCGGCCCTCGTGCGCGACGGTGCAGTACAGGGCCGCGTTCGAGGCGTCGCGGATGCGTCCGCGGACCGTGAGCCCGCCGTGGGCGAGGAGGTCGGCGACGGCCGGGTCGGTGGTCGTCACGCTCCCCGGCGGTATCCGTTCTGGCGCGGACATACGTGTCCTTCCGGGTCGAGCGGCAGGCTGCACAGCGGGCACGGCGGCCGGCCGGCGTTGACGACGTCGAGGGCGCGCTTGGCGAAGGCCCGCGCCTGTGCGCCGGTGAGCCGGACCCGCAGCATCGGGGGCCCGTTCTCCTCGTCCTGCAGGAGCTTCTCCTCGGCCTCGGCGAGGTCCTCCTCGGAGTCGGCCTCGAGTTCCACGAGGGCCTGGGCCTCGACGATCATGCGCTGTTCCTCGCCGTCCCAGGCGAGGGCCATGGTGCCGACCCGGAACTCCTCCTCGATCGGGGTGTCGAGGGGGGCCGTGTCGCTGTTCTCGGCGGGCGAGACGGCGGGCACCATGGCGCTGCCGCCGCTACGGCGTACGACCTCGTCCAGCAGTTCGTCCATGCGCTCGGCGAGCGCGGCGACCTGGGTCTTCTCCAGGGCCACGCTGGTCACTCGACCGCCGGCGGTGGCCTGGAGGAAGAAGGTGCGGCGCCCGGGCAGCCCGACCGTACCGGCCACGAAACGGTCCGGGGGGTCGTAGAGGAACACCTGACGGGACACGTCCTGTCTCCATGGGAATCGTGGGTCATCGTGGTTCTGGGAACGAGTGGGGGAACGTCCCTGCGGGTACGCGCGCGTTTGCGGACCGCTTCACCCTACTGCGGCCGACGATCACGGTGCGCCCGCACCGCCCCCGACCGGGGCGTCCCCCGTGGGCGGCTCCTCGCGCGGCGCCAGGGAGGCGAGGTCGCCGGTGTCGCCGAGACGCACCAGAAAGGGGCGCAGCCGGGTGTAACGGATCGCGGTGATGGAACAAGGCTCCACAGAGATCCGCTGGAAGAGGTCGAGATGAAGTCCGAGTGCGTCGGCGACGAGCGACTTGATGACGTCGCCGTGCGAGCACATCAGGTAGACGGCGTCCGCGCCGTGGTCGCGCTCCACGCGCGCGTTCCACTCGCGCACCGCCTCGGCCGCGCGGGTCTGCATGGCGCGCAGGGACTCGCCGCCCGGGAACGCGGCCGCGGAGGGGTGCGACTGCACGATCTCCATCAGCGGCTCGTCCATCAGCTCGGCGAGCTTGCGCCCGGACCAGTCGCCGTAGTGGCACTCCCCGATCCGGTCGTCGGTGTGCGCGCGCAGTCCGGGGCGGGCGTCGAGCAGGGGGCCCAGCGTCTCCTGGCAGCGCTGGAGGGGGCTGGTGACGACCTCCGCGATCGGCAGCGACGCGAGCCGCCCGGGCAGCGCGGCGGCCTGTGCGGCGCCGCGCTCGTCGAGGGCGACGCCGGGCGTCCAGCCGGCGAGCACAGCGGAGGTGTTGGCGGTGGACCGGCCGTGCCGGACGAGGATCAACGTGGGCATGCGGCCCAGCGTAGGCGCACGCGCGTGTGCGCCGGCGAGAGCTCGAAGGGAGAACGCGCCCAGTGATCGTGGACTGCGCCATCTACCGCGAAGGACGTCGCAGGGAGGGTCCCGAGGACTTCTCCGACGCCGTGGACGAGGCACGTGCCGGGGGCGGCTTCGTGTGGGTCGGGCTGCACGAGCCCACCGAGAAGGAGTTCGACCTCATCACGCGGGAGTTCGGGCTGCATCCGCTCGCCGTCGAGGACGCGCTGAACGCCCACCAGCGGCCCAAGATGGAGGTGTACGACGATTCGCTGTTCCTGGTGTTCAAGCCGGTCGTCTACGAAGCGGAGAGCGACGCGGTCTCCTCGGGCGAGGTGATGGTCTTCCTGGGCGACTCGTTCGTGGTGACCGTCCGGCACGGCGAGGGCGCGCCGCTGGCCGCGGTGCGGAACCGGCTCGAGCACGAGCCCAAGCTGCTCGCGAAGGGGCCCACGGCGGTGGTGTACGCGATCGCCGACGCCACGGTGGACCACTATCTGGACGTGGCGACGGAGCTGCAGACCGACCTGGAGGAGCTGGAGGCGGAGGTGTTCTCGCCGGACGTCGGCGGTTCGCGCAACACCGCGTCGCGGATCTACACCTTCAAGCGGCAGATCCTGGAGTTCCGCCGGGCCACGGGCCCGCTGGGGCCGCCGCTGACCCGGTTGGCGGGCGTCGGCGGGGGCGGCCCCGGCGTGCCGTTCGTGAACGACAAGGCACGGCCCTTCTTCCGGGACGTGAGCGACCATCTCACGCGCGTGAACGAGTCCGTCGAGGGGCTGGACCGGCTGGTGACGGACATCCTCTCGGCGCATCTGGCGCAGATGAGCGTCCGGCAGAACGACGACATGCGGAAGATCTCGGCATGGGCGGCCATGGCCGCGGTCCCCACGATGCTCGCGGGGATCTACGGCATGAACTTCGACCACATGCCGGAGCTGCACTGGTTTTGGTCGTATCCGGCGGTCATCGCGGTGATGGGCGTGCTGGAACTCCTGTTGTTCCGGCTGTTCAAGCGACGCGGCTGGCTCTAGAACCGGCCCTGGGGCGGTTCTGGGCCCGTCCCTGGAGCGGCCGGGCGGTTCATGCGTACTCGGGGGCTCATGCGTACTCGGGGCTCGGGCGAACTCCGGGCTCGGGCGAACTCCGGGCTCAGGCGAACTCGGGGGCCGCGGTCGCGGGGCCGCCGAGCGCGTCGCGTCGTTCGGGCGTCCTGAGGGAGACCATCCGCCGCCATCCGGCGAACCGCTCCCACGCGTACACGGCGTGAATGCCTGCCGCCAGGACGGCCGAGCGCGCCCTGGGCCAGCCGAGGATGCGGCCCATGTGGGCCGTCACGGCCAGGCTGACGTCGCGGTAGACGCGGATCTCGGCGAGCGCGCACGCGCGCAGGGTCCGCTGGATGGCCGGTCCGTGCCCCGCGCGGGCGAGGCGCAGCAGTTCCTCGTGGCAGTAGGCGAGGTGGTTGTCCTCGTCGTCGGCGATCATCCTGACGGCGCGCCCGATGTCGGGGTGGTCGGCGAAGTGCCTGCGCAGCAGGGCCATCTGCTCGGCGGCGCGCTGTTCGGTGACCCGGCTGTGGGACAGGTAGGTGACGACGTCCTGCACGGTCAGGGGCCGCTCGGCCCGCAGACGGTCGTGGGAGAGGCCGATGCCGCTCCGCTCCAGGAGCATCGTGTAGTCGGTGTCGGGCGGGACGGGCACGGGGTCGAGGCCGCGCCGGCGCATCAGGGCGGTGAAGATCCGCCCGTGCTTGTCCTCGTCGGCGCCGTGGCGGGCGATCTTGGGGGCGAGGGAGCGTTCGCTCGGCAGGACCAGCGCGGCGATCCTGGCGTTCTCCCAGCCCCCTTGCGACTCGCCGCCGGCGGCGATGGAGCAGAAGAGGGCGAAGGCCTCGTCGTCGTCGATGATCTCCTGGAACAGACTCTTGGCCGAAAGCATCGTGGGGCCCCTCTCCGCACTGCGCAGGATTCCGCAACATCTCGCGACGTTCCGCAAGGAACGAGTCAAATGCGGCCTGTCGAGCGCTGCAACAGCAGTGTCGGGAGACTCCGCCGAAAGAGGGACGCCGACAGTGGGCCGAGGAGCGTAACCGCGCGCCGCGCGGCGCGTTGTTCCCCGTGACGGCCGTGGCGGGGAAGACCCCCGAGCCCCCACCACGGCCGCTGAAGCCCCTCTCCGCGATCGCTCGCCGGGAGCCCTGTCGGAGTCGCTTGCCGGCGCCCCTTGTCGACGATCCCTCGCCGCCCGGCTACGCCAGGCCGGCCAGCTCCGCGGCCTGCACACCCGCCCGCAGCGAGGCGAGACGCTCCTCCAGGGCGAAGCCCGCGGGGGCCAGGGTCAGGGTGGTGACGCCGGCAGCCGCATAGGCCTTCATCCGGTCGGCGATCCGCTCCACCGAACCCAGCAGCGTGGTGCGGTCGATCAGCTCGTGGGGGACCGCGGCCGCCGCGCCCTGCTTGTCGCCGGACAGGTACTTGTCCTGGATGTCGGCGGCCGCCGCCTCGTACCCCATCCGCTGCGCGAGCTGGTTGTAGAAGTTCTGCTTGCGGCTGCCCATGCCGCCCACGTAGAGGGCGGTGTAGGGGCGGAAGGTGTCGGCGAGCCGCTCGACGTCCTTGTCCTCGCCGAGTGCCAGCGGCAGCGTCGGGCAGACGTCGAAGCCCTCCAGGGTCTTGCCCGCCTTCTCGCGCCCGGCCCGCAGATGCCTGATCGCGGTGTCCTCGAGGTGGTCGGCGGAGGGGAAGATGAGCAGCGCGCCGTCGGCGATCTCGCCGGTCTGCTCGAGGTTCTTCGGCCCGATCGCCGCGATGTACAGCGGGATGTGCTCGCGCTCGGGGTGCACGGTCAGCTTGATCGGCTTGCCCGGGCCGTCCGGCAGCGGCAGCGTCCAGTGCTCGCCCTCGTACGACAGCCGCTCACGCGTCATCGCCTTGCGGACGATCTCGACGTACTCGCGGGTGCGGGACAGCGGCTTGTCGAACTTGACGCCGTACCAGCCCTCGGAGACCTGCGGTCCCGAGACGCCGAGACCGAGACGGAAGCGGCCGCCGGAGAGCGAGTCGAGCGTGGCGGCGGTCATCGCCGTCATGGCGGGCTGCCGTGCGGGGATCTGGAAGATGGCCGAGCCGACGTCGATCCGCTCGGTCTTCGCGGCGACCCAGGTGAGCACGGTGGCCGCGTCCGACCCGTAGGCCTCGGCGGCCCAGCAGACGGCGTAGCCGAGGCGGTCGGCCTCCTGGGCGACGGCGAGGTTGTCGCCGTCCATTCCGGCACCCCAGTAGCCGAGGTTGATCCCGAGCTGCATGGCCGATCCCCTTACTGATCAGTAACGACGCTGTTGGGCAGACCTTAGCGCGGGGGGCGCGGGCCCGGGAGAGCGGTGTGGCGAGGGTCGCGCGGACCGGCGCCGGGGTCGCGGCCTGCACAGAGCCGGGTTCGCCGTCCCGGAACCCGGTTGTCCACAGGCAACCCACTGCCCAGTTCTGGCCAGTAATCTCGGCGTCCATGGAGCAGAGGCATCTCGGTCGCACCGGCCTGCGTGTGTCCCGCATCGGGCTCGGCACCCTCACCTGGGGACGCGACACCGACGAGCACGACGCCGCGGACGTCATGAAGACGTTCTGGGAGGCGGGCGGGACCCTCGTCGACACGGCCGACGTGTACGGCGACGGGGACGCCGAGTACCTGCTCGGGCGGCTCATAGACGGGCTGGTGCCGCGCCGGGACCTGATCATCTCGACGAAGGCGGGCAGCGTGCCCGACCCGGACCGGCGCTTCGACGGCTCGCGGGGTCACCTGCTCGCCGCTCTCGACGCCTCCCTCTCCCGGCTCGGCACGGACTACGTCGACATCTGGCAGGTGCACGCCTTCGACCCGGACACCCCGCTGGAGGAGACCCTCCAAGCCCTCGACATCGCCGTCGCCAGCGGTCGCGCCCGGTACGCGGGCGTCTCCAACTTCTGCGGCTGGCAACTGGCCAAGGCGGCCACCTGGCAGCTCGCCGCGCCGGGCGCCCGGACGCGGCTGGCGGCGACGCAGATGGAGTACTCGCTGCTGCAGCGCGGCATCGAGCGTGAGGTGCTGCCTGCCGCACTGGACCTGGGCATCGGTCTGCTGCCCTCCTCTCCCCTCGGCCGGGGCGTCCTCACCGGCAAGTACCGGGGCGACGCCCTGCCGCCCGACTCGCGCGGCGCCTCGGAGCACTTCGCGCCGTTCGTCGAGCCCTACCTCGACGACACCGCCAGCCGCATCGTCGACGCCGTGTCGACGGCGGCGGACGGCCTGGCGGTGACAGCGCTGCAGGTCGCCCTGGCCTGGGTCCGCGACCGGCCCGGCGTGGCCGCCCCGATCGTCGGCGCGCGCAACGCGCAGCAGCTCACGGCGGCTTTGTCAGTGGAGGCGCTTAGTCTTCCTGACGAGATCTGCCGGGCCCTCGACGATGTGTCGGCGCCCGTGCACCGCTATCCCGATCACGACTGGAGCACGCTGTGAGCACGGAGCCGGATTCCCCGCAGAGCACGGAGAACGCCGCGACGGCGGAGCCGGACGCCGCCGAGGAGCCCGGGACGCCGGTCGCAGCCGGCGCCGAGGACGTGCATGCCGGCGCGGCCACGGGCGCGGGCGGTACGGACGAGGCTGAGGGCGCGGGCGGCTCGGAAGCGACCGAGACCGGCGCGGGCGGCGAAGGCGGCGAGGGCGGTGCTTCCACGACGGCGGAGGCCGCCGAGGCGGAAGCCGCCGAGGCGGAAGCCGCCGCGCAGCTCTCCGAGGCACAGGCCGAGCTCGCCGCGCAGAAACTGGAGCGGGAGCGGATCGAGCGGCGCAAGGCCGAGAAGGCGGCGCCCATCGCCGCCGGGGCCAAGCTCAGCGGAAAGGCCGCCGACCTGCTGGCGGCGGTACGGGCCGTGGAGGGCGGGGCCACTGCCCCGGCCACCGTCTTCGGCGAGGAACCCGCCCCGCGCCGCCCCGCTCCGGAGCCGGTCCGGCGACCGCGGCAGGCGCCCGCCGAGGCCGTCGCCCGGCCGGCTCCGGCGGCGGACGCCGTCGAGGGCGTACGGCGCGTGCTGGCCGGCGGCGGCGCACCCGAGGCGCTCGCGCCGCAGGCCGCCGCCGTGCTCGGCGAGGGCGCCGAGGACGTCCTGCGCGAGGATCCGTGGCAGTTGCTGCGCGTCCCCGGCGTGCGCCCCGAGCAGGCGGACGGGTTCGCGCGGGCGCTGCTCGGCCCGGAGTGCGCCCCCGACGACGAGCGGCGCGGCCGTGCGCTGACGGTCCGGCTGCTGGAGCAGGCCGCGCTGGCCGGGCACACCGCCCTGGAGCTGCCCACGCTCACCGCCGCTCTCGTCCGGCAGGCCGTGCCGGACGCCGACGCGGCCGTGCAGAGCACCCTGGCCGAGGGAGAGGCCCTCGTCTTCCAGGACGCCCTGGACGCGCCCACGGCAGGCCGGCCGACGGCGGACACCATGACGGGCGACGAGGGCCACGAGGGTGCGGAGGGCGAGGAGAGCGGGGCTGACCGGCCGGTCCGCGTCCTGGTGGGCCTGGAACGCTACGCGCTCGCCGAGGAGAGCCTCGCCGACGCACTGGCCCGCGTCGTCAACTCCCTGGCCAAGGAGGCGTCCGCGCCGTGGGATCCGGCGACCGCCGCGGCCTCCGGCAGCGCCGCCGAGCTGATCCGCGCCGTCGCGGGGCACGGCCTGGTGCTGCACACCGGGGGCGAGGCCGCCCGTGCCGAACCCGCCGCGCTGCTCGCCGCGGCCCGGGAGCGGGGGCTGCGTGCCGTCGCCGCCTGCCACACCCCGGACGGCCTGCGCCGGTTCACGGCCCTCCTGGGCGAGCGGGCCGCGGACGGCGCGGTCGTGACCGTCCCCGGTCTCCTCGCCGGAGCCGAGGGCCCCGGACGGGACGGCGACGGGGCCTTCGCGCTCGACCTGCTGATCGTGCTCGACGCCCCGCAACTGGATGTGGAGAGCGCCGCCATGCTGGCCGAGTCCCTCCCGGACGGGGCGCGGCTGGTGCTCAGCGGCGACCCGGCGGTGCTGTGGTCGGCCGGGCCCGGCCGGGTCTTCGCCGACCTGCTCGCGGCGCGCGCCTGCCCGCAGGTCGCCTCGCGCACCCCCGACCCCGGGCCGCTCGGCGAGCTGGTGTCCGGCGTCGGCGTCGGCGAGCTGAACCAGGTCGACGCACCGGGCAAGGAGATCGTGATCGTGCCGGTGCGCGACGCGGGCGAGGCCGTCCACCGGACCGTGCAGCTGCTCGCCGACTCGGTGCCGCGGGCCTTCGGGATCACGTCCGACGAAGCGGTGGTGATCACCCCGGGGCACGGTGGCGCGGCCGGCACGCGCGCCCTGAACGCCGCGCTGAAGGAACGGCTCAATCCCGGCCCCGGCCGCTTCGGCGGCTTCGACCCCGGCGATCGCATCGCCTACTCCCCCGCGCCGGGCCGTACGGTGACGGGCCGGGTATTGACGGCCGACGCGGACGGACTGCACCTGACCTGCGCGGACGGCTCCGTCGTCGTCCCGAGGGAGCGGGTGGAGCAGACCGTGCGCCACGGATGGGCGCTCACCGCGCACCAGGCGGCGGGCAGCCGGTGGCCCGCGGCGGTCGTGGTGCTGCCCGGGGACGCGGCGCAGGCCCTGTCCCGCCCCTGGGTGTACACGGCCTTCGGCCGGGCGGAGCGCCATCTGTCCGTGGTGCACGGAGTGGAGCAGGCCCTGCCACGAGCGGTCGCCGAGGTTCCGGCGAAGCCGCGCACGACCCGGCTGCCGGTACTGCTGCGCACCCAGCTCCCGGCGGCGGAGTAGCACGAACGGCGGCGGTCGCGAAAGGGTCTCCCCCTTCGCGACCGCCGCCGTCCTACCGCCGGTCAGCAGACGCGGGCGGCCCGTGCCGTCAGGCGCGGGCGGCCGATCACCGGCATCGGCCACCGCCGGTCGTGGTCCGTCATCAGGCTCGGTCCGTCGTCGGGCTCGGTCCGTCGTCGGGCTCGGTCCGTCGTCAACCGGCGGTCCGCGTCCGTCGTCGGCTAGCGGTCCGCGTCCAGCGTCTCCAGTTCCTCGTCCTCGATGTCGTCCGCGAGATCGTCGTCGGTGTCGTCGTCGAGCTCGTCGAAGACCGAACTCGCGTCGAAGCGGCAGACCACGCGCCCGGGGTCGGCGTCGTCGAACGGCGCCTCCAGCCACTCCCCCGGCTCGGCCGGTTCGTCGGCGGCCAGCACCCACAGCGTGGAGTCGCCCTCCTCCAGGCCGAACTCCTTGTGCCGGGAGGCGATCTCGTCCGCTTCGAACTCGCCGAACAGGATGCCCAGCGCACCGTGCACGGTGCTCGCGACCTCGGCCCCCGCCGCCTCGTCGTCCGCCGCCTCCACCCGCTGGGCCTGCGCCAGCAGCCGCTGCGGCTCGGCGACGGCGTAGTCGCGGCGGATCAGCACGCTCAGCGCGTTCGGCTCCTCGGGTCCCTCGTAGGGCGGCAGGGAGTCCTCCGCGCCAGGAATCTCGAAGGGCGTGACCTCGTCGTATCGGTCGTACAGCAGTTCGTCGTACACCTCGGCGGCCGCGGCCAGCTCGTTGAACGCCTCGTTGACAGCCGGGTCGTCCTCTCCCGTCCTGCGTTCGACCGCGGCCAGGTGGCGGTCGAGCGCGGTCTTGACCGCCTCGGCGGCGGCGCGTACCTCGGCAGCGGTGGGCTGCGCAGCATCAGACATAGTGCAGACGCTATCCGTACCGGGCCCCAGCCCGCACAATAGATGCGATGCCGGAATACGAATTCGTCGACGTCTACGTGCCGCGCGGGGTCTCCCGCAAGGAGGCGACGCGACTGCTGACCGACCATGCCGAGTACGGACACTGGGAGTTGGACCGCCTGAGCCTGCTGCGTGACGGCAGCCGCCGGGTGCGGTTGCGCCGGCGGATCATCCGCCAGGTGCGTGCCACGTGGTGAGGTGAGAAGCGGAAAACGGAGCGGGCCCCGCCGTGGCGGGGCCCGCTCCGTTGTGGGCGCCCCTCGTGCTTACGCCGAGGGACGCGCCTTGCGGTAGAGCACCGCGCCCGCGAGCAGCGCGCCCGCGCCGACCGGCAGGACGAGGCCCATCGGCATCTCGCTGCCCGTGTGCGCGAGCTGCGCGGCGTGGGCTGCGGGCAGGTGGACGGACGAGGCGCCGACCGGCGTCACGTGATGCGAGGTGGACGGCACGCCGCCGGGGTGGGACGAGCTGGACTGGCCGTGGTCGCCCGGCTTGCCGTGGTCGTGCCCACCGGGCTTGCCCGGGGTCTCGTGGCCGCGCGACGGCGGCGTGTGCATGCCGGAGCCGCCGTCGTTGGCGCAGTCGTTGCCGAAGCTCGGGTTGAGGATCCCGACGACGTCGACGCTGTTCCCGCACACGTTCACCGGAACGTCGATCGGCGCCTGGACGTGGTTGCCGGAGCCGACGCCGGGCGACCCGCCGGTGTGGCCGCCCGCCTGCGCGCCCCCGGAGCCGCCGTGACCGCCGTAGTGACCGCCGGCGTCACCGCCGTAGTGACCGCCGTTGTAGCCCCCGTTGTGACCGCCGTTGTAGCCCCCGTTGTGGCCGCCGTTGTAGCCCCCGTTGTGACCGCCGTTGTAGCCCCCGTTGTGGCCGCCGTAGTGGCTGCCGCCCTGGCCTCCGGCGTGGCTGCCGCCGCCTCGCTGCTCGCCGTAACCGCGCGACGGAGTGCCGCCGCTCTTGTTGGCGCAGGAGTTGCCGAAGGTCGGGTTGAGCGCCCCGACGACGTCGACGGTGTTGCCGCACACGTTGACGGGAACGTTGACCGGCGCCTGCACCGAGTTGCCCGACAGGACGCCGGGCGAGTCGGTGGCGTAGCCGTTCGCGCCGGAGTCGGCGTGGGCGTAGCCGCCGGCGGCGGCGATCACCCCCGTTGCCGCCGCCACGGTCATGAGGCTTTTGCGGGTGACCTGTCGCATTGCTGAATCCCTGCTTTCCATTTCGTCCGCGTCCCGAATTGCTCGCCATCATTGCAGCTGTTCGATTTATCCGGGATTTTCGAAGTCTTCGGCCTTTCCTTCGGGAAAAGACCGGTCGGCCCCGGAGCGCATGGGGTGCGCTCCGGGGCCGACGGTGTGGACGACCCCTCAGCGGGTCGACGTCAGTCGTTGACGCAGGTGTTGCCGAAGGCGGGGTTCAGCAGCCCGATCACCGAGATCGTGTTGCCGCAGACGTTCACCGGGACGTGCACGGGAACCTGGATGACGTTGCCGGACAGCACACCCGGGGAGCCCACCGCGGCGCCCTGGGCACCGGCGTCGGCGACGGCGAGGCCCGCACCCGCGAGAACCAGCCCACCAGTGGCAGCCGCAGCAGCGACGACCTTCTTGATCATTATTCCTCCTTGTTGGCAAAGCGACCCCAAGCAGCGGATCGCATGTCACCAGTAACGAGGCGGAATTAATGAGGCTACGAGTTTATCGGCGCATTCACTCTTCCCAGTCGCGCCCGTACAGACGGCCGATTTTCTTCGCCCGTCCGAAGCCCGGCGAAACCTCGTCCCACCGGGACATTTTTTTCAGGAGGCGTCGATGAAGCGGTCCAGCACACGCACCCCGAACTTCAGCCCGTCCACCGGCACCCGCTCGTCCACGCCGTGGAACATCCCGGCGAAGTCGAGCTCCGGCGGCAGCTTGAGCGGGGCGAAGCCGAACCCGCGGATGCCGAGATCGTCGAAGGACTTGGCGTCGGTGCCGCCGGAGAGCATGTAGGGGACGGCCTTCGCCGTCGGGTCCTCGGCGAGCAGCGAGGACTGCATCGCCTCGACCAGGGCTCCGTCGAAGGACGTCTCCAGGGCCTTGTCGGAGTGCACGTCCTCGCGGCGCACGTTCGGACCGAGGATCCGGTCGAGGTCGGCCAGGAACTCCTCCTGGTGCCCGGGCAGGAACCGCCCGTCGACGTGCGCGGTGGCCTCGCCGGGGATGACGTTGACCTTGTAGCCGGCGCCCAGCTGGGTCGGGTTGGCGGTGTTGCTCAGGGTCGCGCCGATCAGTTTGGCGATGCCGCCGAGCCGGGCCAGGGTCGACTGCATGTCCTCGGGGTCCAGCTCGGTGCCCAGCGCGTCGCCGAGCTCGTCGAGGAAGGCCCGGGTCGTCTTGGTGACCCGCACGGGGAAGGTGTGCCGGCCGAGCCGCGCGACGGCCTCGGACAGCTCGGTGATGGCGTTGTCCCGGTGGATCATCGAGCCGTGCCCGGCGGTGCCGGCCACGGTCAGCTTCATCCACTGCATGCCCTTCTCGGCCGTCTGGATGAGGTAGAGCCGCCGCTCCTCGCTCACCGTGAACGAGAACCCGCCCACCTCGCTGATCGCCTCGGTGACGCCGTCGAACAGGTGGCGGTGGTTGTCGACGAGATGGCGGGCGCCGTAGATGCCGCCGGCCTCCTCGTCGGCCAGGAACGCGAGCACGATGTCACGCGGGGGCCTGCGCCCGGAGCGCAGCCGGTCGCGGACCACGGCCAGCGTCATCGCGTCCATGTCCTTCATGTCGACCGCGCCCCGGCCCCACACGCAGCCGTCGGCGACCTCGCCCGAGAAGGGGTGGTGGGTCCAGTCGGCCGCGTTGGCCGGGACGACGTCGAGGTGGCCGTGGATGAGCAGCGCGGGCCTCGACGGGTCCTCGCCCGCGATGCGGGCCACCGTGGAGGCGCGGCCCGGGTGGGACTCGAAGATCTCCGGTTCGAGGCCCACCTCGGCGAGCTTCTCGGCGACCCATTCGGCCGCCTTGCGTTCACCCGGGCCCGAGTGGTCGCCGTAGTTGCTGGTGTCGATCCGGATCAGCTCGCGGCAGAGGTCCACTACCTCGTCCTCGCCGGTGACGCTCCTGGCCGTGTCGTCCGTCGCGCTCACGCTGGTTCCTCCCGCTGTCACTGCTGGTGGGTCCCCCTCATCCTCCCCCTCTCCCCCTCCCGGCCCAAGACCGGTCCCGGCCCGTCACACGCAGTTCACGCCCGACCGGACGCGGGGCGGCCGACCTGCTGTGATCGGGCACCCCGGAAAGCCTGGTAATGTTTACGACGTCGCCGCGGGGGAAACCCCGCACGACAGACACCTTGTCCGGGTGGCGGAATGGCAGACGCGCTAGCTTGAGGTGCTAGTGCCCTTTATCGGGCGTGGGGGTTCAAGTCCCCCCTCGGACACAGAGTCAGAGAGGGTGGTTCCGGCCGGTCGGCCGGAACCACCCTTTCTGCGTGGTCAGCCGGGAGGCTCGGGGGCGGGGACCCACAGGGCGTGCCGCTCGTACAGGCCTCGCACGGCCACGCGCAGCGCGCTGGGGGGCAGATCGGTCACATCGGTCGGCCAGCGCACGAGGATGTCCTCCAGGAGCTGGCAGTCGACGAACTCCTCGGACGCGGCCAGTTCGGCGAGAAAGCCCTCCACCGCCGGCAGATGCCGCTCGGCCTTCGGCGCGACCAGCCAGTAGAGCAGCCACTGGGCCACACGAAGGGCCCGCGCCTGCAGATGGAACGCGAGGACCGGGTCCGGGTCCGAGGGCCACGACCTCAGCAGCAGACGCTCGCCGAGCAGGCCCCGGCACAGCTCGCCCAGCTCCTCCTCCGTGTACTCACGCTCCCCCAGCGTCCCGAGGACCATGTTCTGGGCCTGGCACGTCAGGGTCCGGCCCAGGATGTGCACCACGTCGGTCACCGAGGGCTCGGCCAGCAGTCTGTTCCTGAGCTGCCTGCGATGGTCCACGGCGCGCGGGCCGAACGGCTCGCACAGCTGCCGCACGAGCGTCTCGCGGACATGCGACTCCATCGGCTGGACCGCCTTGCGGCGTCTGCGGATGGTCCGCGGCTCCGGCCGGGCGTTCAGGAACGGGACGTCGAGCGCCTCCCGAAGGGTCGCCTGCCACTGCTGCTCCGACGGCCGCGCAGGTTCCGGGCGGTGCGGTTCGCGGGGAACGGAGGCAGGGGGGCGGTCCGGTCTGGGGGGCACCGCCAGGCCGGGGCCGACGGGTGCGGGCGGAGTGGGCTGCCTGTACGACGCGACGGACGCGGGGGGTGCGGAGGGCCTGGGGAGTGCGGAGGGCGTGGGGACTGCGGGGGGCATGGCCGACGTGGGAGGCGGAGGCGACGACGCGGGGGGTTCGGGCGATTCGAGGGGCAGCGGGAGGTGGGCGGTTCTCCGGTCACCGTGGCACTGCGCGGTGAACCGTCGACCATCGCCATCTCGCCCACCAGCTCGCCCGGGCCGCGCAGCGCCAGCAGCAGCCGGTAGGAGCTGCGGCCGGTGCTGATCGAGACGGCCGACCATCCGTCGAGCAGGACGACCACGTTCCTGCCGGGTTCGCTCTCCCGCATCAGGTGCTCGCCCGCGGCGAAGGGGCGTTCCGAACCGAGCCGCAGCAGGTCCTCCCGCAAGGGCCGCGCCAGCGCGTACAGAAAGGGCTGCGTACGGTCCGTCAGCGCCATGTGCGCCTCCCGCCAGACGAGCGAAGAACTGTGAGGCTACTGGACGCAGGCGGGCGGCGACGGGGCGTAAGCGGGGGTATGGGGGCGGTGTGGCGGCGGTTTCCGCCGATGTGGGGCAAGTCTCCCCGTCGCCGTGACCGCCCAGGTCAGAGGCGTCTCGACGATCTTCCCCGGCTCCCCGTGCGGCCGTCCCGAGTGGCCGTCGCCGACGGGGGTGCCTAGCGTCGTACTAAAATATCCGGCTTGTTACGGAGCTGGACCGGACAACCCCAGGCAGACCTGCGGGCCCGCCGGCGCCCCGGAGGCTTCCGGGATCGAGACGCGAGGACCGATGGCAGCCACACACGAGAGCAGCGCTCTCGGCCTGCTCGACGAAGAAATCCGCGCACAACTCGGCGACACCGCCCGTTTCTCCGGCGGTCCCGCCGCCTCTTCCCGCACCCTGGTCGACGTCCTCGACGCGACGGTGCGGTCGTTCCCGGACGAGCCGGCCCTGGACGACGGCGTCGCCTCCCTCACCTACCGCGCCCTCGCCGTCGAGGTGGAGAACCTCCGGCGCCGGCTCGCCGCCGCCGGGGCCGGGCTCGGCGACCGGGTGGGCGTGCGCGTCCCCTCCGGCAGCAACGACCTCTACGTGGCGATCCTGGCCGTCCTCGCCGTGGGCGCGGCCTATGTCCCGGTGGACGCCGAGGACCCCGACGAGCGGGCCGAGCTGGTGTTCGGCGAGGCCGACGTGCGGGCCGTCATCGGCGCCGGGCACGAGATCACCGTCCACGGCACGTCCGCGACGGCGGCCGCCGCGCGCCCCGGGCCCGAGCACGACGCCTGGATCATCTTCACCTCCGGCTCCACGGGCAAGCCCAAGGGCGTCGCCGTCAGCCACCGCAGCGCGGCCGCCTTCGTGGACGCCGAGGCCGCCCTGTTCCTCACCGAGGAGCCCATCGGGCCCGGCGACCGGGTCATGGCCGGACTGTCGGTGGCCTTCGACGCCTCGTGCGAGGAGATGTGGCTCGCCTGGCGGTACGGCGCCTGTCTGGTGCCCGTGCCCCGCTCCCAGGTCCGCAGCGGCGCCGATCTGGGGCCCTGGCTGGTGGAGCAGGAGATCACCGTGGTCTCCACGGTGCCGACGCTGGCCGCGCTGTGGGAACCCGAGACCCTCAACGACGTCCGGCTGCTGATCTTCGGCGGCGAGGCCTGCCCGCCCGAGCTGGTGCAGCGCCTGGTGACGGAGGGGCGGGAGGTCTGGAACACCTACGGGCCGACCGAGGCGACCGTGGTCGCCTGCGCCTCGCTGATGTCGGGCGAGGAGCCGGTCCGGATCGGGCTGCCGCTCAGGGGCTGGGAGCTGGCGGTCGTGGACGACGCCGGCGAGCCGGTGCCCCTGGGCGGCAGCGGACAGCTCGTGATCGGCGGAGTCGGGCTCGCGCGCTACCTCGACGCCGAGAAGGACGCCGAGAAGTACGCGCCGCTGGAGTCGCTGGGCTGGGAGCGGGCGTACCGCAGCGGCGACCTGGTGCGCGCGGACGCCGAGGGGCTCGTCTTCCTCGGCCGGGCCGACGAGCAGATCAAGCTCGGCGGACGGCGCATCGAGCTGGGCGAGGTGGACGCGGCGCTGCAGGCGCTGCCGGGCGTGGCGGGCGCGGCCGCGGCCGTGCGGACCGCCCGCAGCGGCAACCAGCTCCTCGTCGGGTACGTCGTCACGCAGGAGGGCTGGGACCAGGCGGCGGCCGTGGAGCGGCTGCGCGCCGAGCTGCCCGCGGCCCTGGTGCCGCTGCTGGCGCCGGTGCAGGACCTGCCGACGCGCACGTCGGGGAAGGTCGACCGCAACGCGCTGCCCTGGCCCCTGGAGGGGCTGGAGACCGCCGGCCGCGTCGAGCAGCTGTACGGCACCGAGGCCTGGCTCGCCGAGCAGTGGACGGAGGTGCTGGGCATCCCGGTCGCCTCCGCCTCCGACGACTTCTTCGCGATCGGCGGCAGCAGTCTGGGCGCGGCCCAGCTCACCACCCGGCTGCGCACCCGCTATCCCAACGCCGCGGTGCTGGACGTCTACGCGCGGCCGACGCTGCGCAAGCTGGCCCGGCGCCTGGAGGCCTCGGCCCAGGACGACGCCGGCACGCGCACGATCGCGCCCGTGCCGAAGCGGACGCAGTTCCTGCAGCTGCTGCTGCTCCTGCCCCTGTTCACCCTGCTCGGGCTGCGCTGGACGGTCGCGCTGACCGCGCTGGGCGATCTGCTGCCCGCGTACGGCTGGCTGCCGACCGCTCCGTGGTGGCTGGTGGCCGCCGGGCTCCTGCTGTTCTTCAGTCCGCCGGGGCGCCTCGCGCTCGGTGCGGGCGGGGCGCGGCTGCTGCTGCGGGGCGTGCGGCCCGGCCGGCATCCGCGGGGCGGCTCGGTCCATGTGCGGCTGTGGGCGGCTGAGCGGCTGGCCGACTTCAGCGGGGCGACCGCGCTGACGGGGGCGTGGCTGCAGCGGTACGCGCGGGCGCTGGGCGCGAAGATCGGCCCCGACGTCGACCTGCACGCGCTGCCGCCGGTCACCGGCCTGCTGAAGCTGGGCCGGGGCGCGGCCGTGGAGTCCGAGGTGGACCTGTCCGGCTACTGGCTGGACGGCGACCGGCTGGAGATCGGCACGGTGAAGGTGGGCGCGCACGCCGTCGTCGGCACGCGCAGCACGCTGTTCCCGGGCGCCCGTGTCGGCAAGCGGGCCGAGGTGGCGCCGGGCTCGGCGGTCGCCGGGCAGATCCCCACCGGTCAGCGGTGGGCGGGGGCGCCGGCGGTCAAGCTCGGCAAGGCCAAGCGCAACTGGCCCAAGGAGCGGCCGCCGCAGAGCCGGTACTGGCGGGCCATGTACGGCGTGTCGGGGCTCGGACTGACGCTGCTTCCCGTGCTGTCGGGCGCGGCGGCGCTGCTGGTGGCCTCGCTGTTCGTGACGCCCGGCGACGGGCTCGGAGAGGCCGTGCGGGGTGCGGCCGTCGCGCTCGTGCCCGCCACGCTGGCCTACGGGGCGGCGTACGCGCTGCTGGTGCTGGTCGCCGTCCGGCTGCTGAGCCTGGGGCTGCGCGAGGGCACGCACCCGGCGCACGGGCGGGTGGGCTGGCAGGCCTGGACGGCCACCCAGCTGATGGACCGGGCGCGCGAGACGCTGTTCCCGCTGTACGCCGGGCTGGTCACGCCGGTGTGGCTGCGGCTGCTGGGCATGCGGATCGGGCGGGGCGCCGAGGTGTCGACGGTCCTGGCCCTGCCGAGTCTGACGACGGTCGGCGAGGGCGCGTTCCTGGCCGACGACACGCTGACCGCACCGTACGAGCTGGGCGGCGGCTGGGTGCGCGTGGGGCGCGCGGAGATCGGGCGCAGGGCGTTCCTCGGGAACTCGGGGATGACCGCGCCGGGCAGGTCGGTGCCGGACGGCGGGCTGGTGGGTGTGCTGTCGGCGACGCCGAAGAAGGCGAAGAAGGGCACCTCGTACCTGGGGCTGCCGCCGGTGAAGCTGCCCCGGCACGCGGCGGACTCCGACGACAGCCGTACCTACGAGCCGCCCGCGCGGCTGCTGTGGGCGCGGGCGCTGGTGGAGCTGTGCAGGATCGTGCCGGTGCTGTGCTCGACCGCGCTGGGCGTGGCCACGGTGGCCGTGCTGTGCGCTCTGGGGGCGTGGGCGCCCCTGCTGGCCGGCGTGGTGCTGCTGGGCACGGGAGTCGCGGCGGCGCTCGTGTCCGTCGTCGCCAAATGGGCGCTGGTCGGCCGCCACCGCACCGGTGAGCACCCGCTGTGGAGCGGTTTCGTCTGGCGCAATGAGCTGGCGGACACGTTCGTCGAGGTGGTGGCCGTGCCGTGGCTGGCGGGTGCGGTGCCGGGGACGCCCGTGATGACGGCGTGGCTGCGCGGTCTCGGGGCGCGGATCGGCCGGGGCGTGTGGGTGGAGAGCTACTGGCTGCCCGAATCGGACCTGGTGACGCTGGAGGACGGCGCCACGGTCAACCGTGGGTGCGTGCTGCAGACTCACCTCTTCCACGACCGGATCTTGCGGACGGATACTGTGGTCCTCCGTGAGGGCGCCACGCTGGGCCCTGGCGGGATCGTGCTGCCCGGCAGCACGATCGGGGCCCGGACGACCCTGGGTCCCGCGTCGCTCGTCATGGCCGCGGAGTCCGTCCCGGACGACACCCGCTGGCTCGGCAACCCGATCGAGGCATGGCGTCCCTGAGGAGGGGCTACTCGGAGTCGGTGAGCGGTGTACCGGCGACGGGTGGTTCGAGCACAGGTCAGGGAGCGGACGGGGACGTGGCAGTTCAGCAGACGGTCGGGCCGGATCCGTATTTCCCGGCCAACGGTGACCCCCGGTACCGGGTGCACCGTTACGAGCTCACGCTGGACTACCGGCCCGGCCCCAACCGGCTGTCGGGCGCGGCGCGCATCAACGCGATCGCGGGGCGTGCGCCGCTGGCGGAGTTCCAGCTGAACCTGGCCGACTTCAAGATCGGCCGGGTGCGGGTGGACGGCCGACAGCCGCACTACACGCATCGGGGCGGCCGGCTGCGGATCCGTCCCGCCAAGCCGATCCGCGCCGGGGCGGCCTTCACGGTGGAGGTGCACTGGTCGGGCAACCCCAAGCCGGTGAACAGTCCGTGGGGCGGCATCGGCTGGGAGGAGCTGGACGACGGGGCGCTGGTGGCGAGCCAGCCCGTGGGGGCGCCGTCCTGGTACCCGTGCAACGACCGGCCCGCGGACAAGGCGTCGTATCTGATATCGGTCACGACGCCGTCCGCGTACTCGGTGGTGGCGGGCGGGCGGCTCCTCACGCGGACGGCGAAGGCCTCGACGACCACCTGGGTCTACGAGCAGTCGGCGCCGACGTCGAGCTATCTGGTGGGCCTGTCCATCGGCGAGTACCAGACCGTCCTGCTGGGCGATCCGGGGCTCGGCGGGGTGCCGCAGCACGGTCACATCCCGGCGCATCTGCTGGCGGCGTTCTCGCGGGACTTCGCGCGCCAGCCCGGGATGATGCATCTCTTCCAACAGCTCTTCGGGCCTTACCCGTTCGACGAGTACGCGGTCGTGGTGACGGAGGAGGAGCTCGACGTCCCCGTCGAGGCGCAGGGGTTGTCGCTGTTCGGCGCCAACCACGTGGACGGGGCCCGGGGTTCGGAGCGGCTGGTGGCGCACGAGCTGGCGCACCAGTGGTTCGGCAACAGCGTGTCGATCGCCGACTGGCGGCACATCTGGCTGAACGAGGGGTTCGCCAAGTACGCGGAGTGGCTGTGGTCGGAGCGTTCGGGCGGCCGCAGCGCACAGCAACTGGCCGCCGTGGCGCACCGGTCGCTGGCGGCGCAGCCGCAGGATCTGCGGCTGGCCGACCCGGGCCGCAAGTCGATGTTCGACGACCGGCTCTACGAGCGCGGCGGCCTCACCGTGCACGCGGTGCGCTGCGCGCTGGGCGACGAGGCGTTCTTCCGGATGCTGCGCGCCTGGCTGTCCCTGCACCGGGGCGGGGCGGTGACGACGTCGACGCTCACCGCGCACGTGGCCCGGTTCGCCCCGGACCCGCTGGACGGCCTGTTGGAGGACCTGTTCGAGGCCTGGGTGTACCGGACGGCGCTGCCTCCGCTGCCGGTCCTGACGCCGCGCCGCGGCGCGGAGTCGGCGTAACGCTCCGCCGGGACGCGGTGGCGAACCGGCCCGGCCCGGCGAGGGGTGGTCGGCGATGGGCGGTCCGGCTGCGGCGGCCGCGTTCGGGGCGTCGTGGTCCCCGCGTCCCTCCGGGGCGAGGGGGCGGGCACAATGGGGGCATGGTCCGACGTACCGCCCGTCCGCGGCGGCGAGCCTCCGCCACCCCCGCCTCCGTGTCCGCCGGCTGTCCGTGCGGTCTGCCCTCGTCGTACGAGGCGTGCTGCGGGCGCTTCCACGCGGGCGGCGACGCCGTGGCCGCACCCACCGCCGAGGCGCTGATGCGTTCGCGCTACAGCGCGTTCGTGCGGGGGAACGTGCCCTATCTGCTGCGGACCTGGCATCCGCGGACGCGGCCGGAGCGGCTGGAGCTCGACCCCGGGATGCGGTGGACGGGTCTGGAGATCCTCGCCACGTCCGACGGCACCGCGTTCCACACGTCCGGCGTGGTGGAGTTCCGGGCGTCCTACCGGGGCGGGGCGCTGCACGAGCGCAGCCGGTTCGAGCGGGTGGACGGGGCGTGGGCGTACGTGGACGGGGAGTTCCCCGAGTAGCGGGTCAGGGCGCGTGCGGGCAGGTCAGGGCGCCAGGATGTCGAGTTCCTGGAGCGCGCCGACCGTGATCTCGCGGGTGAGCCGTTCCGCGCGCACCGGGTCGCCCTCGCGGACCGCTTCGGCGAGCTGGACGTGCAGCGTGACGGCGGCCGGGTCGGGGTCCTCGAACATCACCTCGTGATGGGTGCGGCCGGCCAGCACCTCCGCGACGACGTCGCCGAGCCGGGCGAACATCTCGTTGCCGGACGCGACGAGGATCATCCGGTGGAAGGCGACGTCGTGGACCAGGTAGTCCTGCAGGCGGTGGCCGCGTGAGGTGGCCACCATGCCCAGTGCGCACCGCGTCAGCTCGGCGCACTGCTCCGCCGTGGCGTGCGTCGCCGCCAGGCCCGCCGCGACCGGCTCGACGGCCGAGCGCAGGACGGTGAGCGAGCGCAGCTGGTGCGGGCGGTCGGCGCCGGCCAGCCGCCAGCGGATGACCTGCGGGTCGTAGACGTTCCACTCGGCCCTGGGGCGCACCGTGACGCCCACGCGGCGGCGGGACTCGACGAGGTGCATGGACTCCAGCACACGGACCGCCTCGCGCATCACGGAGCGGGAGACGTCGAAGCGCTGGGCCAGTTCGTCGGTGCGCAGGACGCTGCCCGGCGGGTACTCACCCGCGGTGATCGCGGGCCCGAGGGCGTCCAGTACTCGGCCGTGCAGACCCCGGCCCGGAGTGGTCATGCACTCAGAGTACGCGGTAGATCACGAAGCTAAAAAGTCAGACTTATTCATCACAGCCTCTTGAATTCGTCGTACCTAATCGGTTTCAGTGTCGTCGGCGCCCGTTGGCGTCAGGTGTCGATGAAGACAGCGAGGCGAAGATGCGCACCCCCCAGGTCGTCGTGGTGATGGGCGTCGCCGGCACGGGCAAGACCACCATCGGTCCGCTGCTCGCCGCCCGGCTGGGCGTCCCGTACGCGGAGGGCGACGACTTCCATCCGCCGGCCAACATCGCCAAGATGTCGGTCGGCACCCCGCTCGACGACGACGACCGGTGGCCGTGGCTCGACGCCATCGGCGCCTGGGCGGACGAGCGGGCCGGGCTCGGCGGGGTGGTCAGCTGCTCGGCGCTGAAGCGGGCGTACCGCGACCGGCTCCGGGCCGCGGCCCCGGGAGTCGTCTTCGTGCACCTGGCCGGCGACCGGTCCCTGATCGAGGACCGCATGGAGCACCGGCAGGGTCACTTCATGCCGACCGCGCTGCTGGACTCCCAGTTCGCCACGCTGCAGCCGCTCCAGGCCGACGAGACGGGCGTCGCCGTCGACGTCTCCGGCAGCCCGGAGGCCATCGCCGGCCGGGCCGTGACGGCGCTCGCCGCCCTTCCCGAGCCGGCCGCGTAACCCCCTCACCCTCCCCCGTCACCGATAACCGCAAGGAAACCCCCGTGACCAGACTCAGCGTCGAGATGCTGGCGGCGGACACGGTCGAGCCGATCACCTCGGCCGGCCACGCGCAGCTGGGCATCGCCGTCCTGGCAGGCATCGCCTTGATCGTCCTGCTCATCACCAAGTTCAAGCTTCACGCCTTCCTGGCCCTGACCGTCGGCTCGCTCGCGCTCGGCGCATTCGCCGGGGCGCCCCTCGACAAGACCATCGCCTCCTTCACCGCCGGGCTTGGTTCCACGGTCGCCGGGGTGGGCGTGCTGATCGCGCTGGGCGCGATCCTCGGCAAGCTGCTCGCGGACTCCGGGGGCGCCGACCAGATCGTGGACACGATCCTCGCCAAGGCCGGCGGGCGCTCGATGCCGTGGGCGATGGTGCTGATCGCCTCCGTGATCGGCCTGCCGCTGTTCTTCGAGGTCGGCGTGGTGCTGCTGATCCCGGTGGTGCTGATGGTCGCCAAGCGGGGCAACTACTCGCTCATGCGGATCGGCATCCCGGCGCTGGCCGGGCTGTCGGTGATGCACGGACTCGTCCCGCCGCACCCCGGTCCGCTGGTCGCGATCGACGCGGTCGGCGCCAACCTGGGCGTCACCCTGGCGTTCGGCGTGCTCGTCGCCGTGCCGACGGTCGTCATCGCCGGTCCGCTGTTCTCGAAGGTCGCCGCCCGCTGGGTCGACGTCCCCGCCCCCGACCGCATGACACCGCAGCGGCCCTCCGAGGAGCTGGAGAGGCGCCCCGGCTTCGGCGCCACGCTGGCCACCATCCTCCTGCCGGTCGTGCTGATGCTGTCCAAGGCACTCGTCGACATCGTCGTGGACGACCCCGAGCACACCGTGCAGCGCGTGTTCGACGTCGTCGGCTCGCCCCTGATCGCGTTGCTCGCCGCCGTGCTCGTCGGCATCTTCACGCTGGGCCGGCCCGCGGGGTTCAGCAAGGAGCGGATCTCGCACCTCGTGGACAAGGGGCTCGCGCCCATCGCGGGCATCCTGCTGATCGTCGGCGCCGGCGGCGGCTTCAAGCAGACGCTGATCGACTGCGGCGTGGGCCGGATGGTCCTGGAGGTCTCCAAGGACTGGTCGATACCGGCCCTGCTGCTGGCCTGGCTGATCGCGGTGGCGATCCGGCTGGCGACCGGTTCGGCGACCGTGGCGACGATCTCGGCGGCCGGCCTGGTCGCGCCGCTCGCCGCCGACATGTCGACCGCGCACACCGCCCTGCTGGTCCTGGCCATCGGCGCCGGCTCGCTGTTCTTCAGCCATGTCAACGACGCCGGCTTCTGGCTGGTCAAGGAGTACTTCGGGCTGAGCGTCGGCCAGAACATCAAGACCTGGTCGGTCATGGAGACCATCATCTCGGTGGTCGCCGGCGGCCTGGTCCTGCTGATCTCGCTCGTCGTCTAGGAGATCGCGGGGCTTGCGGAGAAGGAATCGCGGGACTTGAGGAGAAGGAGAGGGGCACGCGGATGAGTCATCCCCTGTTCGACATCGGCGGCCAAACGGCGCTGGTCACCGGCTCCAGCCGGGGCATCGGCCTCGCCCTCGCGCGGGGCCTGGCGGAGGCCGGCTGCACGGTGGTACTCAACGGCCGCGACGCCGGGCGTCTGGAGCGGGCCGCCGCCGAGCTGCCCGGCGAGCGGGTCCACACGGCCGCCTTCGACGTCACCGACGGCCCGTCCGTCGCCGCCGGGATCGCCGACGTCGAGGAACGGGTCGGTCCGCTCGACATCCTGGTCAACAACGCGGGCGTACAACTGCGCGCCCCGCTCCTGGAGTTCGCGGACGCCGACTGGCACCGGCTGCTGGACACCAACCTCACCAGCGCGTTCCTGGTGGGGCGGGAAGCCGCCCGCCGGATGACGGAACGCGGCCACGGGAAGATCGTCAACATCTGCTCCCTGCAGAGCGAGGTGGTGCGGCCCGGCATCGCGCCGTACGCGGCCACCAAGGGCGCGCTGAAGATGCTCACCAAGGGCATGTGCGCGGACTGGGGTCCGTACGGCGTGCAGGTCAACGGGCTCGGCCCCGGCTACATCGAGACCGAGCTGACCCGGCCCCTGGTCGAGGACGAGGAGTTCAGCGCCTGGGTGCGCCGCCGCACCCCGGCCGGGCGGTGGGGCCGCACCGAGGACCTGGTGGGCGGGGTGCTGTTCCTCGTCTCTCCCGCGGCGGACTTCGTCAGCGGTCAGGTGCTGTACGTCGACGGCGGTATGACGAGTGTGCTCTGAGGGGACGTGCGGCGGATGCTGGGCTGTGTGATCCATGGTCGGGGCGACCTGCGCGTCGAGGAGCTCCCGACGCCGTCGCCCGGACCGGGCGAGGTGCTGGTCGCCGTCCGCTACGGCGGGATCTGCGGCTCCGACCTGCACTACTGGCGGCACGGCGGGGTGGGCGACTTCCGGCTGCGCGAGCCGATGGTGCTCGGGCACGAGGTGGTGGGGACGGTGCTCGCGCACGGCTCCCCCGCGCCGCGGGGCGTCCCGGCCGGCGCCGAGGTCGCCGTGCACCCCGCCACCCCGTGCGGGACGTGCCCCGAGTGCGCGCGGGGCCGGCGCAACATCTGCCGGGACGCCCGCTACCTGGGCAGCGCGGCCCGCACGCCGCACGTCCAGGGCGGGTTCGCGGCCCGGATCGTCGTTCCCGCCGATCAGGTACGACCGCTTCCCGCGGGACTCCCGTCGCGGCGGGCCGCGCTCGCCGAGCCGCTGTCGGTGGCGCTGCACGCGGTGCGGCGGGCCGGCCCGGTGGCCGGCCGCCACGTCCTGGTCACGGGGGCCGGACCGATCGGCTGCCTGGTGGTCGCGGCGGCGAAGGCCGCGGGCGCGGCCCAGGTGACCGTGACGGATCTGCTGCCGGCCGCGCTCGGGTACGCGCGCGCCGCGGGCGCCGACACGACCGTCCTCGCCGCGGATCCGGCGGATCCGGCGGATCCGGCGGATCCGGCCCGGCCGGACGAGGCGGAGGCGGACGTGGCCGTCGAGGCGTCCGGAGCGGCCGCGGGGCTCGACGCCTGTCTGCGGCGGGTGCGGCGCGGCGGCACCGTCGTCCAGCTCGGAATGCTGCCGCCGGGGCAGAGCCCGTTCGCGGGGAACCTGGTGGTCGGCCGGGAGATCGAGCTGCGCGGTGCGTTCCGCTTCGACGCCGAGTTCGACGACGCCCTGGCGCTGCTGGCGGGACAGCCCGCGTTCGACGGGCTGATCAGCGCGGTGGCGCCGGTGTCGGAGGCGGAGTCGGCGTTCGCGCTGGCGGCCGACCGGGAGCGCTCCTGCAAGGTCCTGCTGGACTTCGCAAGCTGACCGTCCGGCACCGTCGAGGGCCCGCCCCGGACCCGGCCCTCACGCGAGCCGCCGGGGGCCAGGGCAGAGGACCGGGGCGGGAGCGCCCTCCTGGCCGAGGTGACCGAGGCGGCCGAGCTGGGCGAGGCGATCCCGCGCCGGGCGGAGCAGCCGGAGGCCGGCCGTCTGCTCTGTGCGGCCGTCTGCTCTGTGCGGCCGTCTGCTCTGTGCGGCCGTCTGCTCTGTGCGCCATGGCCCGGACGCGGGCGCTCTCGCCTCGGCGAAGGGCAAGGGCAAGGGCAAGGGCAAGGGCAAGGGGCACGGTGGACCCGGCGGTCACGGCCGCCACAGGCGGTGTTCTCGCTCCGCCCACTCCCGGCTCACCGAGCCGGTGCGCATGCCGCGTCTGGCCTCCGGGTCGCCCAGGGCCATGCCGATGTGGCCGGCCAGGACGACGCCGATGGTCAGAGCCAGCCAGTCGTGGACGAAGGTCGCACTGGTGCGCCACATGATCGGGGTGAGGTGGGTGAACCACATGAGCAGGCCCGTGCCGAGCATGACCAGGGTCGCCCCCGCGATCCAGGACGCGTAGACCTTCTGCCCGGCGTTGAACTTGGCCGCCGGACGCGACTCCCGGCGCTTGTCCCGGCGCAGGGCGGCCCGCAGCCAGCGCCGGTCGTGCGGGCCGAAGCGGTTGAGGTGTCCGAGGTCGGCGCGGAACGCGCGGGAGACCAGGCCCGCCAGGACGGGCACGGGCAGGGCCAGCCCGGCCCACTCGTGGACGCGGACCACCAGCTCGCGGCGGCCCACGAGCTGGGCGAACTCGGGGACGTACAGGAAGGACGCGGTCACCACGCACACGCCCATCAGCAGGGCGGTGGTGCGGTGCACCCACCGCACGGCGCGGGTGAAGCGGCGCACGTCCGCGGCGGGTCGCGCCTCAGCTCGTAGGATCATCGTCCCGCCCGTTCGAACGACCGACCCAGGCGTCGACGTCATAGCCGCGGTCCTCCCAGTAGCCGGGGCGCACCTTCTCGGTGACGGTGATGCCCGAGAGCCACTTGGCGGACTTGTAGAAGTACATGGGCGCCACATAGAGGCGGACGGGTCCGCCGTGGTCGTGGCCGAGGTCCTTGTCCTGCATCCGCAGCGCGACCAGGACGTCGGCGCGGCGGGCCTGGGCCAGGGTGAGGCTCTCGCTGTAGGCGCCGTCGAAGCAGGTGAAGCGGACCGCGCCGGCCTTGGCCTGCACTCCGGCCGCGTCCAGCAGCGCGGACAGCCGTACGCCCTCGAAGGGGGTGCCGGGCACCCGCCAGCCGGTGACGCACTGGACGTCCTTGACCATCCGGGTCTGGGGCATCGCCCGCAGCTCGTCCAGGGTGTAGGTGACGGGCCGGTCGACGAGGCCGTCCACGGTGAGGCGGTAGTTCGCCGCGTTCTTGTGCGGCACGGACGAGGTCACCGAGTAGTAGCGGAAGCCGCCGCCGTTGGGGAGCAGCCCGGTGAGACCGGTGGGGTCCTTGACGGCGGCGCTGGCGAGGAAGGCTTCGAGGCCGCGCTGCAGGGGCGGCGCGGCGATCACTCCCACGGCGCCCAGGGCGAGCGTGCCGAGGAACACGCGCCGGCCGACGGGCGCACCGCGCTCACCGGACGACCCGGACGCACCCGGCGGCTCGTGCCGGTCCGGTCGCCCGGCCCGGTCCGGTCGCCCGGACGCACCCGGCGGTTCGGACGGGCGCGGCCGATCGGACGGTCCCGGTCGTTCGGACGGTCCCGGTCGTTCGGACGGTCCCGGTCGTTCGGACGGTCCCGGTCGTTCGGGTCGTTCGGGTGGTTCGGGTTGCTCGGACGGTTGGGGGTTCACCCTTCCATTCGAGCACCACGGGGCCCACCGGGGCCAGGGATCCAGAACCGCCGTCAGACTTCCGTCACACTTCTCACCCGCTTCTCAGCTGCGGCGCGGCCCCGCCGGTCCGGAGCGCGCCGGCCCGGGCCCTCCGGAACGCCTCGCCCGGGTCGCGGTCCGGGTACGACCAGGGCCTGCGGGTGACATGCCGGCCGATGCGCTGGAAGAGGGCGGCGGCCTCGGCTCCCCGGCCCCCGCACACCTTGGCGTGGGCGAGGAAGTTCAGGTCCACCAGATGCCGGGGGTGACCGTCGTGCTCCCACTCCAGCCACCAGTCGAAGGCCGCCTTCATCACGTCCCGGGCCCGGCTGTCGCGCCAGTGCCCGCAGGCGGCGGGGTCGGCCGGCGCGAAGCCGTGGGCGGCCAGCACCCGGTAGCGCTCGGCGTGCGCGACGACCGGGAGGATGGCCAGCGGGGAGTCCGCGGGCGCCTGCTCGGCGGCCCAGGCGGCGAAGTCGTACACCTCGTGCAGCGGGTCGGGGCCGCCGTCCGCGCGGCGTCCGGCGAGCCGGGCCACCATGAGGTGGTGCGCGTGGTGGTGGTCGCGGTGCCGGGAGCGGATCTCCTCGAAGATCCGCACCGCCTCGGCCCCGCCCGTCCGCTCCAGCCGCAGCAGGCCGAGCCAGGGGGTGGGATCGGCGGGAGCCAGCTCGGCGGCCGACCGGCACGCGGCGCGCGCGAGGGCCGGATCCTCCTTGCCGCGCAGGGCCCGGCGGACCCGGGCCAGGGCGAGCAGGACGGCGGCGTCGGCGCAGCCGGGTTCGGCGAGCAGCCAGTCGTCGGCCCAGGCGGCCGCATACGGTTCGAGGGCGAGGACGCAGACCCGGTGTGCGCGCCGGTCCCAGTCGTCGCCGGTACGGGCCAGCAGGGAGCGCACGGGCTGTCGACGGCCCTGGACCAACGCGGCGCGGGCGACGCCGAGTTCGACGTCGTCCAGGGCCGGGTCGGGGATCGGACCCGGGCGCTGCCGGCCGGGGCCGAGGGGTGGCGGGGGTAAATGCACCGCGGGACTTCCTCATCCTCCTCGGCGGCGGCTCTGGCATCGGCCCGCGATCGGCCGATCACACACAGCCAATCCCCGGTCGGCGCCCACCGTCAAGAGCCGGGAACCGTGACCCGCGCCGGCCGCCGCACGGCCTCGGCGGGCCGACGGGGGCCCGCCGCTGGTGGGACCGGTCGCGGGCGGGGCCGCCCGGTGCCGGTGTGGCGTACGCCATGGCGCTGCCCGGCCGCAGCCCACACCATGGCGATACGGCCACCACGGCCGTACGGTCGCGCCCCGGCCCTCGGGCCCGGCGCCTCGGGCGGGTCGACCGCCCGGTCAGGGGCACTCCCGGAAGCGTCGTCCCGGGACGGGCCCGAAGCGAAGGTTTCCGGCACTCCCAGGAGCACTGGGGGCGCGGGGACGCTACAGTCGGCCACACGCACCCCGTCCGTGGTCCGACCGGATGATCGAGGTACGCAGCGTGTCGGTACTGGTTCTGGTTCTCGCCGTGAGCGCCGCCTGCTGCCTGGGCTTCGGGTTCGTGCTCCAGCAGAACGCGGCCCAGCGGGCGCCGCTCGGCGACTTCCTCTCGCCGCGGCTGCTGCTCGACCTGATGAAGGTGCCGCGCTGGCTCGGCGGCATCGGCCTGATGGTGGCCGGCATGGCGCTGGGCGCGGTCGCGCTCGGCCAGGGCGAGATCTCCCTGGTGGAGCCGCTGCTGGCGACGAACCTGCTCTTCGCCCTCGCGCTCTCCCGGCACCAGACGAAACAGCCGCTGGGCCGCCAGGGCTGGTCCGGTCTGCTCCTGCTCGCGGGCGGGGTGACGGCCTTCATCGTGGCGGGCCAGCCGCGCGGCGGCCACGCGGTCGCGGATCCGCTGCGGCACTGGCTGCTCATCGGCGTGATGGTCGGGCTGGCGCTGCTGCTGACGACGTACGCCAGGCGTTCCCGGCTGAGTTCGGGTCCGGTCCTGCTCTCCCTGGCGGCCGGTCTGCTGTACGGCGTGCAGGACGCCCTGACCAGGGTCAGCGGGCAGCGTTTCGGCGCGGGCGGCCTCGGTGAGCTGCTCACCGGCTGGCAGCCGTACGCGGTGCTCGCGCTCGGCGTGACCGGGCTCGTGCTGGTCCAGAGCGCGTTCGAGACGGCGCCCCTGCGGATGTCGCTGCCCGCGCTGACCGCGGCCCAGCCGCTCGCGGGGATCCTCTGCGGCGTGGGCTTCCTCGGCGACCGGCTGCACACCGACACCGGCGCTCTGGCCTGGGAGGCGGCGGGACTCGCGGCGATCGTCGCGGGCATCGTGCTCCTCGGACTGCATCCGGCGATGCCCCGGGGCGCGGCGCCGCGCGAGCGCGTGCCGGACTTCCAGCCGCAGTGACCGACCGGCCGTCGCCGCGCCGGGCCGGCCCTCTCCCGGTTCCCGCCGCCGCGGCCGTCCTCGACCCGCCGGACCGGCCGTCCTCGTCCGAACGGCGCGGCCCGCCCTCCGGCGCCGGCCGCCTGCTTGGATGGGCGCATGAGCGCTGCTGACGAGATCCTCGACGTCGTCGACGAGAACGACCAGGTCGTGGGGCGTTTTCCACGGGGCAGGGTGTACGCCGAAGGGCTGCGGCACCGCTGCGTCTTCATCCAGGCCCGGGACGCCGACGGCCGGCTCTTCGTGCACCGCCGGACCGCGACCAAGCTGGTCTTCCCCTCGTTGTACGACATGTTCGTGGGCGGGGTGGTCGGCGCGGGCGAGGCGTACGACGACGCCGCCCTGCGCGAGGCCGAGGAGGAGCTCGGCGTGAGCGGTCTGCCCCGGCCGGAGTTCCTCTTCAAGTTCCTCTACGAGGGCGGGCCGGCCGGGAGCTGGTGGTCGGCCGTCTACGAGGTCCGCTGCGAGTTGCCGGTGAACCCCCAGGCGGAGGAGGTGGCCTGGCACGCGTTCCTGCCCGAGGAGGAGGTCGAACGCCGGCTGCCCGTCTGGGAGTGGGTGCCGGACGGGCTGGACGCGTACCGGCGTCTGAAGGAGTTCCGGCCGACGGGCTGAGCGGGGCCTCCGGGCGGCGGCGGACGGCTCCGGGCGGGACGCCGGAGGGCGGGTAGGGTCCGTCGGGTGATCGAGTTCGTGCAGAACGTCAGGCTGTGGTTCGCGCCCGAGCAGGTCCGGGAGGAGGGCAGCACACCCGACTACCGGTTCTCGCTGGCCAACGAGCGCACCTTCCTGGCCTGGATGCGCACCGCGCTGGCCCTGATCGGCGGGGGTTTCGCGGTGGACCAGTTCCTGCCGGACCTGCGCTGGGGCTGGCGGGTGGGGCTGGCGCTGGCCCTGCTCGGGGCGGGCGTGCTGTGCTCGTTGCGCGCGGTGAACCACTGGATGCGCTGCGAGCGGGCGATGCGCCGGGGCGAGGACCTGCCGGCGTCCCGCTTCCCGGCGCTGCTGGGCGTGGTGGTCGCGGTGGTGGCCGTGGCGATGGTCGTGGTGGTGCTGGTGGGGTGGGAGGGGTGAGCGGCGAGGCACTGTCCGTGCGCGATCCCGGGCTCCAGCCGGAGCGGACGCGGCTGGCCTGGCGGCGTACCACGCTGGCGAGCACCGTCACCGCCGTGCTGGCCGTGAAGGCGGCGCTGCACGGCGGGCCCTCGGCGTTCGGGATCGTCGCCTGTGCGCTGTGCTGCGGACTGTGGCTGGCCTTCCTGCTGCTCGCCCACGAGCGGATCCGGGCCCTCGCCGCCACGGCGAGTCCGGCGCCCCTCGCTCCGCGGCACGCCGCGTCGGTGGTCCTGTGCACGCTCGCGACGGCGGCGTGCGCCCTGGCACTGGTGATCTAGGGTCTGCCCTCCCGGGCCGGGTGTCGGGGCCGAGTGCTCGTGCCGGGCCGGGCCGTGCCGGGCCGGGCCGTGCCGGGCCGTGCCGGGCCGTGCCGGGCTGGGCCGGGCCGGGCCGTGCCGGGCCGGGCCGTGCCGGGCCGTGCCGGGCCGTGCCGTGCCGGGCCGTGCCGGGCCGGGCCGTGCCGGGCCGTGCCGGGCCGGGCCGTGCCGGGCCGGGCCGTGCCGGGCCCCGGCTTCTACCAGGGGCCGGCGTCCGCGCTCGCGCCGTCCCCGCCCGTCGCCGTCTCCTCGCCCGTCGCTGTCTCCGCGCCGTCCGTCGGGTCCCAGGCCACCGTGACGACGATCTTGCCGCGGGTGCGGCCCTCCTCGTTCAGGCGGTGGGCCTCCGCCGCGCGTTCCAGCGGGAACGTCCGGGAGACGTGCACGCGGAGCACGCCCTGTTCGGCCAGTTCCGCCACTCGGGTGAGGTCCTCGGCGTCGGGCCTGACCCAGTAGTAGCGGCCGCCGTAGCCGATGACTTCGCCGTCGGCGATCGACACCAGGCGTCCCTCCGGAGCCAGCAGGTTGGCGGAGACCTTCAGGGACTCCCCGCCGACCGTGTCGAAGGCCGCGTCCACCCCCTCGGGGGCCAGCCCGCGCACCCGCTCGGCCAGTCCCGCGCCGTGGGCGACCGGCTCGCCGCCCAGCGAGCGCACGAAGTCGTGGTTGGCCTCGCTCGCCGTGCCGATCACCCGTGCGCCCAGGTGGCGGGCCAGTTGCACGGCCATGGAGCCGACCCCGCCCGCGGCCGCGTGGACGAGGACGGTCTCGCCCCGCTTCACCTGGAGGGCCCCGGTCAGCACCTGGTAGGCGGTGAGGCCGGTCAGCGGCAGGCCCGCGGCCTCCTCCCAGGTGAGATGGCGCGGCTTGCGGGCGAGGGTGCGCACCGGCGCGGCCACGTACTCGGCGAAGGTCCCGCGGGAGAGGAAGTCCTCGCGGACGTAGCCGATGACCTCGTCGCCCACGGCGTACTCCGCGACGGACACGCCGAGCTGGACGACGACGCCCGAGACGTCCCAGCCGGGGACCACCGGGAAGACGGCGTCGAGCATCGGGTCCAGATGACCCTCACGGCACTTCCAGTCGACGGGGTTCACCGCCGCCGCCCGGACCTTCACGAGCACCGAGTCGGGGCCGACCTTGGGCTCGCGGACGTCCCCGTACACGAGCGTCTCGGGGCCGCCGTAGCGGGAGTAGCTGATGGCCTTCATGGGTCCGACCCTCAGGGGTCCCCGAACGCCACGCAAGCGGAATGACCCGATACGGGCGGTTCGCATGGCAGCCTGTCCGACGTCATCGCCCGCAGCGTCGAAGGTGAGCCCCCCATGACCGCCACCCACGCCGAACACGCCGCCCACTCGCACGCGCACGGCCCCGACTGCGGGCACGCGCGCGTGCAGCACGGCGACCATGTCGACTACGCCCACGACGGGCATCTGCACCGCGAGCACGGCGGCCACTGGGACGAGTGCGAGCCCGTGGGACACGTGACCCACGGCGGGCACGAGCACCGGCACGGCGAGGACTGCGGGCACGCGCGCGTGCAGCACGGCGACCATGTGGACTACCTGCACGACGGCCACCGCCACGCCGAGCACGAAGGCCACTGGGACGACCACTGACGCCGGGCGGGGCGTCCGCGCCAGGTCGGGCGGGCGGCCGGCGATCGTCCGCCGAGGGCTCCGCGGGTGTCGCCCGGGGAGCCTTCGTCCTATCGTGGCCCCGATCACGTTGGGCGGGACCACTGGACGGCATACCGACCGGTCGGCATCATGGGGCGAGTCCTGTTCACCCGTCCCGCCCACAGGAGCGACGCATGAGCCCCGACCACCCGCCCGGACTCGACCTCGACCGGCTGCGCGCCCTGTTGGAGCGCGAGCGTCCCGGCCTGGTCCACGGCCCCCTGACCGGCCGGCTGATCGAGGGCGGACGGTCGAACCTCACCTACGCGGTCTCCGACGGCGAGGCAAAGTGGGTCGTGCGGCGGCCTCCGCTCGGGCACGTGCTGGCCACCGCGCACGACATGCGGCGCGAGCACCGGGTGATCAGCGCGCTGCACCCGACGAGCGTGCCGGTGCCGCGACCGGTGCTGCTCTGCGAGGACGAGCAGGTGCTCGGGGCGCCCTTCTACGTCATGGAGTTCGTCGAGGGCACCCCGTACCGGACGGCGGACGAGCTCGTCCCGCTCGGCGAGCGGCGCACCCGGGACGCGATCCTGTCGCTGGTGGACACCCTGGTGGAGCTGCACGCGGTGGACCCCGCCGAGGTGGGCCTGGCCGACTTCGGCCGCCCCGAGGGCTTCTTGGACCGGCAGCTGCGCCGCTGGGGCAAGCAGCTGGACGCCTCCCGCAGCCGCGACCTGGCCGGGGTCGACGAGCTGCATGCGGCCCTCGGCCGCGAGCTGCCGCACTCCCCCGCGCCCGCCGTCGTGCACGGCGACTACCGGCTCGACAACGTGCTGATCGGCCCGGACGACACCATCCGGGCCATCCTCGACTGGGAGATGTCGACGCTCGGCGATCCGCTGACCGACCTGGGCCTGCTGGTGATGTACAGCGTCCCCCTGCGGCTGCCGGACTCGCCGATCTCCACGACGGCCTCCGCCCCGGGGCACCCGTCGCCGGCCGAGCTGGTGGAACGGTACGCGGCCCGCTCCGGGCGGGACGTCTCGGCGGTCTCCTGGTACACGGCGTTCGCCTGGTTCAAGCTCGCCGTGATCCTGGAGGGGATCCACTACCGGTACACGCTGGGCCAGACGGTCGGGCGCGGCTTCGACCGGATCGGGGAGCTCGTCCCCGTCTTCATCGAACACGGACTGACCACTCTCCAGGAAGGCTGACCGGCATGGACTTCACGTTCGACGCCCGCACCGAGGAACTCCGCGCCAGGCTGCTCGCCTTCATGGACGAGTACGTCTACCCGGCCGAGGCCGTGGCGGAGGAGCAGCGGGCGGCGCTGGCCTCCCCCTGGGACACCCCGGCCGTGGTGGGGGAGCTGAAGGCGCAGGCGCGCCGGCAGGGCCTGTGGAACCTCTTCCTGCCCGACGCCGAGCACGGCGCGGGTCTGACGAACCTCCAGTACGCGCCCCTGGCCGAGATCACCGGCCGCTCGCCGCATCTGGCGCCTACGGCCCTGAACTGCGCCGCGCCGGACACCGGGAACATGGAGGTGCTCGCGCAGTTCGCGGACGAGCCGCAGAAGAAGCAGTGGCTGGAGCCGCTGCTCGGCGGGGAGATCCGCTCGGCGTTCGCGATGACCGAGCCGGAGGTGGCCTCCTCCGACGCCACCAACATCACCACGCTCATCGAGCGCGACGGCGACGACTACGTCGTCACGGGCCGCAAGTGGTACATCTCGGGGGCGATGAACCCGGACTGCGCGATCTTCATCGTGATGGGCAAGACGAACCCGGACGGCGCCGACGTGCGCCGCCAGCAGTCCATGGTGCTCGTGCCGCGCGACACCCCGGGCGTCACGGTCAAGCGGGCCATGAAGGTCTTCGGCTACGAGGACCACTCCCACGGCGGCCACGCCGAGGTGGTCTTCGACCACGCGCGCGTGCCGGTGACGAACCTGATCGGCGAGGAGGGCGGCGGCTTCGCCATCGCCCAGGCCCGGCTCGGCCCCGGCCGCATCCACCACTGCATGCGGCTGATCGGCATGGCCGAGCGGGCGATCGAGCTGATGTGCCGCCGGGCCGTCTCCCGCGACGCCTTCGGCAAGTCGCTGGCCCAGCAGGGCGTGGTCCACAACTGGATCGCGGACGCCCGGGTGACGGTCGAGCAGCTGCGGCTGCTGGTGCTGAAGACCGCCTGGATGATGGACACCGTCGGCAACCGGGGCGCCCACACGGAGATCCAGGCCATCAAGATCGCGACGCCACGGGCGGTCGTCGACATCATCGACCGGGCGATCCAGCTGCACGGCGCGGGCGGCGTCAGCCAGGACTTCCCGCTGGCCGAGCTGTACGCCAGTGCGCGCACGCTCATGATCGCGGACGGGCCGGACGAGGTCCACCAGCGGTCGCTGGCGCGCCGGGAGCTGAAGAAGTACCTCTAGGGACCCGGCAGCGGGAACCGGTGAGGGGCGGTCGCCGTGGCCGTGGCGACCGCCCCTCACGCGTGCACGCCTCCCACGGCGGGGGCGCGGGGCCTACGGCCGCAGCGCCCGCAGCAGCAGGTCGGCGAGGTGGTCGGCGACCTCCTGCGCGCCCATCGGGCCGTCCGGGCGGTACCAGGTCGACAGGTGGTGGACGGACCCGAAGTGGTAGTCCACGACCAGGTCGGCCGGGGTCGCCGTGGAGAAGACGCCGGCCCGCTGGCCCTCCTCGACCAGCGCGCGGAAGCGTTCGTGGTAGCGCCGCCGCTCGGCGCGCACCTGCTTGTTCTTCTCGGGGCTCAGATGGTGCATCGAACGGAAGAAGATCATCGCGTCGTCGAGGTTCTCGATCGTCGTGACGACGACGTCCGCCGCCGCGCCCCGCAGCCGCTTCTCGATCGGCTCGTCGGCGCCCGCGAACGCGTCGAGGCGCTCCTGCTGGACGCGCAGCACGCGCGCGTAGACCTCGTGCAGCAGGTCGTCCTTGGAGCCGAAGTAGTGGTACAGCGCCCCCTTGGTGACGCCTGCGGCCTCGACGATCTCCTGCACCGAGGTGCGGTCGTAGCCCTGCTCGGCGAAGAGCCGGGTGGCGGCGGCGAGCAGCCGCTGCGGCACCGGCGTCCCGTCGCCGTCCGTCGTCCTGGGCACTGCCGCCACCTGCCTTCTTCCTCGATGCGTCACTGGCCGTCGTGTGCGCGGGAACGCAGTTCCCGACGGAGGATCTTGCCACTCGCCGTCTTGGGCAGGTCGGGCAGGATCTCCACCTGACGCGGGTACTTGTACGCCGCCAGCCTTTCCTTGCAGTAGGCCGCGAGCGTACCGGCATCCGCGTCGGCGCCGGGACGCAGGCTGATGTAGGCCTTGACGGTCTCGCCCCGATAGCCGTCCGGCACCCCGACGACGGCCGCCTCGCGCACCGCCGGATGCGTGTACAGCACGTCCTCGACCTCGCGCGGCCACACCTTGAACCCGGACGCGTTGATCATGTCCTTCTTGCGGTCCACGACGTACAGCCAGCCCTGTTCGTCCATGAAACCGATGTCGCCGGTGCGCAGCTCCCCGTCGGGGAAGGTCTCCGCGGTGGCGTCGGGCCGCCGCCAGTACCCGGGCACGACCTGCGGGCCCCGGACGACGATCTCGCCCTGCTCGCCGAAGGGCGCCTCCGCGCCCTGGTCGTCGACGATGCGCACGACCGTGTCGGGGCCGGGCACGCCGACGGCGAGGGTTCCGGAGGCCGGGTCGACCGGCGCCTCCAGCTGCGGCGGGACGGAGGCGCAGGGCGCGGTGCACTCGGTGAGCCCGTAGCCGTTGCGGATGTAGGGCCCGAAGCCGGCCCGGAACTTCTCCACCAGGGCCGGCGGCAGCGGTGCGCCGCCGGAGGAGATGTGCGCGAAGGAGGCGAAGTGGTCCCGGGTGCAGGTGGGGTGGGCGGCCAGCGCCATGAAGGCGGTGGACGGGCCGACCGTGTAGTGCGGCCGGTGCTCGGCGAACGCCTCCAGCACGACGCCCGCGTCGAAGCGGTACGTGAGGACGAGCGTGCCCGCGCTGTTCAGACACGCGACGAGCTGGCAGACCATGCCGGTGATGTGGAACAGGGGCGCGAGCGCGTAGTACACGGGCGCCTCGGGCAGGCGCAGCCCGGTGCGCTGCCGCTCGGCGTTGTGCATGATGTTGCCGTGCGTGTTGGTGGCGCCCTTGGGGGCCCCGCTCGTGCCGGAGGTGTAGCTGATCAGGGCGATGTCGTCCGGGGCCGCCTCGCGGCCCTCGGGCGCCTTGTGGCCGGCCCGGGCGACGGCGGTGAGGTCGTCGGCGTCGGGCGCCTGCGGGAGGCGTTCGAAGGCGAGCACGCGCGCGTCGCCCCGCGTCTGGAAGTCCAGCTCGCAGCCGGTGAGCGCGATCCGCACGGGCGAGTCGGCGGCCGTGTCGCGCAGATACGTCTCCCACGCGCGGTCGGAGCAGATCAGCGCCGCGACCTCGCCGTCCCGCAGGACGTGGGCGACCTCCGCGGACTTGTACATCGGGTTCACCGGGACGACCGTCGCGCCCGCCTTCCACGCGCCGAGCAGGGCGAGGACGAAGAGCGGGGAGTTCTGCAGCAGGACGGCGACCCGGTCGCCCGGCGCCAGGCCGCGGGCGGCGAGGTGGCCGGCCACGGAGTCGCTGAGCTCGTCGACCTCGCGGTAGCTGAGCCGGCCGTCGAAGTAGGCGAGGCAGGCGCGGTCGGGGGCCTCGGCCACGGACCTGCGGAAGGCGTGCACAGGTGAGTCGGCGGGCTCGATCGGGGCGCGCTGGGCGTCGTCGAGGAGGGCCAGCCAGGGCTTGGCGGCGTACCGGGAGGCGGACTGGGTCATTCGGCGGTCTCCCACTTCTGCTGCAGGTGGTTCATGTTGGTCAGCCAGCGGTCGGGGTCGCCGGCCCGCACCTGGTAGTACCCGGCGACCTCGGGGTGCGGCAGGATCAGGAAGCGGTCCTCGGCGATGCCCTTGAACAGGGCGTCCGCGACGTCCTGCGGCTCGATCGCGGTCGGCTTGAGCACCAGGTCGCCCGCGCTGCCGGTGGCGTCCAGCATGTCGGTGCGCACGCCCTGCGGGCAGATCGCGTGGACCTGGATCCCCCGGTGGCGGTAGGTGAGCGACAGCCATTCGGCGAAGGCGTACGCGCCGTGCTTGGTGACGCTGTAGGGGGCCGCGCCGATCATGGTGAGCAGCCCGGCGGCGGAGACGGTCGAGACGAACCGGCCGCGGCCGCGCTCCAGCCAGTGCGGGAGCAGCGCGTGCGCCGCGCGGACGTGGGCCATGACGTTGACGTCCCAGGCCTGCGCCCAGACGGCCTCGCCGGCCGCCTCCGAGCCGCCCGAGGCGACCCCGGCGTTGGCGCAGTACACGTCGACGGCGCCGCCGAGCGCCTCGCGGGCCCGGTCGACGATCGTGGAGGCGTCGCCGGGCACCGCGATGCCGCCGATCTCGGCGGCCACCGCCTCGGCCCGCCCGGCGTCCAGGTCGTTGACGACGACCCGGGCGCCCTCGGCGGCGAAGCGGCGGGCCAGCGCGGCCCCGATGCCGCCTCCCGCTCCGGTCACGACCACTCCGGCATCCTGCACGGCTTCCACCATCGGTCTCCTTCGACGCGACTGCGGCACGAATCGGCTCTGCTCGCCAGACTAACCAGTCGGTATGTTGCGGCGGAAGGGTTACCCCGGGATCGCCGCCGAGTCCGGCGGCCGTGAACGGGGACGCCCTCTGTCCGTATGCGTCGTGGCGTGCGCACGGGCCCATGTTCGCAGGACACTGCCCGCACGGACCCGACCCTGCCCGTCGCTGCCCGTCCCTGCCCGTGTCCTCCGACTCCGGCGGGGAGGGGGAAGGGCGCGGGGAAGGGCACGCGGGCGCCGGTCCGGAGGCCGGTCGGGGAGGCGCCGGACGCCGGGCGGGTGTGCGGCGGCACGACGGGGGGCGGGCCGTGCCGGCCACGCGGGCGTGCGCGCTCCCCCACGCGCGTCCGGCCCGCACGCGCGCCGGCCCGCACGACGACGGCGGCGGGCGCAGGGCTCGCGCGAGACGCCGACGGCGGGCCGCGTCCGTCAGGACACGACCCGCCGTCGCGGGGACTACCGGTGCGAGGCGAACTCCACCACCTGCTGGAAGGTGGGGCGGTTCTGCCAGCTGATGTTGCCGTGCTTGATGCCGCCCAGCGTGCGCTGGACGATCGAGTCGGCGCACCACTGGTTGCCCGCGGCGCACAGGGTGTCGCCCGGGTAGACCTGGGCCGCGGTCTTGCCGGCCGCCGTCTTCAGGGTGCTGATCAGGACGTCGCGGCAGCCGCCGAGGGTGCCGCCGCCGCAGTACTTCTGCGTCAGCCCGCCCTGCACCGACTGGCCGAGCACCGCCCGGACGTCCTTGTCGACATAGCTCCACCAGCCGTACTGGAAGGAGCTGCCGGCGTGCGCCCCGGTCGGGCCGTGGGCGGCCGACGGGGCCTCGTCCACGGGTAGGTTGGCGGTGAACGCGCTGTACAGGCCGGTGCCGAGACCGGGTTCGAACTCCGCCTTCACCAGCAGCGGCCACCAGGCGTCCAGGATGCGGATCGCGTCGGCGTCGGCGTAGGTCTTCGAACCGGCCGTGGTCTCCGTGCGCTTGCCGCCCGCCGTCAGCCACGCCTGGAGCTTGGTCACCGCGGCCGCGGCCGTGGAGTCGGTGACCGCGGAGCTGTTGATCACCTTCAGCAGATCGGGCAGGACGTCCTCGGCCCGCAGGTCGACGAGCGCCGCCTCGGCCATCGCCTTCGCCAGGGACGCGCGCGTGACGCCGCCGGCCGCGACCAGCTTCTTCACCCGGTCCTCCAGCAGGTTGCCGCGGTGCACGGACCCGTCGCCCCAGGAGGCCGTCGCGTAGTCCTTGGCCTGCTTGTTGTTCCAGGAGATGTAGTAGTCCTGGTCGACGGAGTTGGGGTGCGCCGAGGCGGGCGTGTACGCGGCCGTGTTGGTGGCCGGGACCCAGTCCTTCCACTCGTACGCCGCCTGCGCCCACACCGGGAACTCGGCGTCGACGCCGCTCGCGCGCACCGGGTTGTCACCGCTGTTGTAGTAGGCGGTGTGGGAGGAGTCGGCGTAGAACCAGTTGAACGTGTAGTTGATGTGCTGCACCGCGCTCTGGAAGGTCTGCGGGCTCTTGACGTAGTCCGGGTCGTTCAGCATCTGGAAGCCGATGATCGAGTCGGCCTCGTGCATGAAGGACGAGCGCAGGGTGGTGTAGGCGACCTTCTTGCCGCCGACGGTCGCCCGGTACTGCACGGGGCCGTACTTGGTGCGGTAGACGCGCATGGTGTACGAGCCGGCGGCCGTCCCGTCGGCGGTGGTCGGCTTCCAGGCGTTCTTCTGCTCGACGACGTCCATGGCCGTGCAGGCGCCGTGGTACAGGTAGTGGTAGTCGTCCTGGCACAGTTCGACCGCGTAGGAGTCGATGATGTCCTGGCCGGAGGTCGTGGCGCTCCAGGCGTAGTCCTGGCCGCGGCCGAGCTCGACGTACATGCTCAGGCCCGCGAAGGAGGCGCCGCGGGCGCTGATGCCCGGACCCTGGATCTCCTGGAGCATGAGCAGCTGGGGGGCGAAGTAGCCGGTCTGCGGGCCGAAGACGGCGATCGGGTGGCCGCTCGCGGTCGACCTGCCGCTCACCACCAGGGCGTTGGACATGCCGCGCCGGGCCGAGCTGAGGGCTGACGCGGTGGCCGCCGCCGCGGTGGCGGAGGCGCTCTGGTCGCCGCCGGTGCCGGTGGCGTCGTAGACCAGCGGCTGCGTGGTCACCGAGCCGCCGTCGGGCAGCGCCTCGCCCTGCGGGCTCGCGGGTTTGGCGGCGTACGGGAAGCTCTCGCCGTTGTGGACGGTGAGGGCTGCCTCGGGGTCGTTGCGCTCGCGGAACGCCTCCCAGACCTGGGTGCCCTGCTCCACGCCGTACTTCTCCTGCGCCGCGAGCAGCGACACGGCGTTGTTGACCTCGCCGCCGCCGCCGGAGCCGAAGAGCGCGCCGATCACCGAGGCCAGCGCCACCATGTCGGTGATCTTGAAGTGATCGATGGTGCCGGCGTTGGTGATTGAGTCCTTGTGGCCGGTGAGGACGTATTCACCGGGGAAGTAGCGGCCGCTGTCGGAGGCGTCGATGTACGCGTTGATACCGGCCAGGTAGGCGCCTGCGTCGGCGAGGGCCTGCTGGCCGCGCGCGCCGTTGGTCGCGACGGCGTTGTCGATCTGAGCCTGGAGGTCTGCCTCGGTGTACGGAGCATTACGCCAGAACTGCTGTTCCAGACCCTGGTTGGAGGCGGCGCCGCCCGCGAAGCCCGTGAGCTGGCCGCGGCCGACATGACGGAAGACGTCCATGAGCCAGAGCCGGTCCTGGGCGGCGGCGTACCCGGCGCCGAACTCGGTGCCGTACCGGGTGGTGCCGGTGATGTGCGGAACGCCCGTCTTCTTGTCGCGGACGATCGTCACGTCGCTGCGGCCCGCCGGACTCAGGGTGGAGGCGACCTGATCGGAGGGAACGCCGAAGGAGGCGTCGTTGAAGAAGGTGTTGACCGTCGCGTTGGTGAGCGTGGGGTAGCCCTTGGCCAGGTTGGCGTAGGGGCCCAGCTGGTCCTCGGCGTGGTCGGGCTGGGTCCCGAAGGCCTGGTTGAGCAGGACCTGGGCGAGAGTGGCGTTGCCGTTCTCGCCCGGCGGCAGGATGTCGGAACACTGGCCGCCGCAGTAGTCGTTCGAGGCGGTCGTCGCCTCGGCGGCGGCCGCAGCCTGGGTGATCGGCGACAAAAGTCCTGCGATCAGCGCGCATACGGAGGCTGTCTTCAGGAACCCGGGGAATCTGCCGGGAGTTCTCAGTCTGTCGAGAGTGTTGCGTGGGGTTCGCCGTGGCATCGGCTGCTCCTAGCGATGGGGGTGGCCGGAAGGTTACCGCCGGTAGCCCCCGGATTTGAAGATGAACATGCGTCAAGTTTTCGGCTGGGGGAGGTCATCGGAGATCGGATGGAGCCGAATCGCATGTCGATACGTCTATTCGACGACGTCCGTACGACGACGCCGAAGTGACCGAAGTACAGGTGCAGATGTGACGGAGGTGCAAGGCGATGGCCGGTTTCCGGAGTCTGGCGAGACAGGTGCGAGACCCGCGCTGCGATCTGGCGCTGCGGCGGTATTCGCTGCGCAAGTGCCTTGAGCGGTTCGCCCCCTACGGACACAGGGCGACCTGGGACCACCTGTGCTCCCGGGCCGGGTTCGGTCCGGAGGACCGCTCCCCCGACCCTGCGCGGCTCGTGGCCGCGTTGGACGAGCTGGAGGAGGCACGGGCCGTATGGCTGGCCTACGAGGTCGAGTTCGCCGAACGCCGCAGGAAGGAGAAGCACGACGGACTGCGCAGGCCCGGCACCGTGGACGACTGGCACCGGCTGACCTGGGGCGGTTTCGGCGTCGCGTGGTGCGACGACCCGCGGGTCCACCCCCGTGAACCGCTGGCCGAGGTGCTGCGCAGGCTGATCGCCGCGCTGGAGCGCGCGCCGGGCGCCGTCTGCCCGGTGTGCGGCGGCGAGGAACTGCCCTGGAAGTACGAACTGGACCACGAGCCCTCGGCGGGTCCGGTCTGCGCGGACTGCGGGATCCTCGTGCCGCGCCCGGTCCTCACCCCCGAGGCCCTGGCGTACGCCCGGCGTGGACGACTGCTGATGTCGGCCTGAGAGCACGACGCGGGTGCCGAGCACAGCGGGGGCGCAGAGCACAGCGGGGGCGCAGAGCACGACGGGGGCGCAGAGCACGACGGGGTGGTGCGCCGGGGATGGCGCACCTCCCTGCTCCCCTCTGTTCCCCCCTGTTCCTCCCTGTTCCGCTCTGCTCCGCTCTCCTCCGCCGGCCCGGCGGGCCGCCGACGGCCGCCCGGTCGGTTGTCGGTGCCGGATGCCACCATCGGGACATGGTGCAGGTCTGTCTGAACGGAACACGGGGAGCGGCGGACGGCGCGGTCGTGCCGCTGACGCCCGAGGCGCTGGCCGAGTCCGCGGCGGAGGCCGTCGCCGCGGGGGCCGCCGACGTCCATGTCCACCCCAGGACGCCGTGCGGACGGGACTCGCTCTCGCCGCGCGTGGTCGCGGCGACCCTCGACGCGATACGGGCGCGGGTGGCGGTGCCGGTCGGCGTCACCACGGGCGCCTGGGCGGAGCCCGACCCCGCGCAGCGGCTCGCCCGGGTGCGCGGCTGGACGGTGCTCCCCGACCACGCCTCGGTCAACTGGCACGAGCCGGGCGCGGAGGAACTGGCGGCCGCCCTGATGGACCGGGGCGTCGGCGTGGAGGCGGGCATCTGGTCGGGAACGGACGGAGCGGCGCGGTTCGCGGCCTCGCCGCTCGGCCCCAGGGTGCTGCGGGTCCTCGCGGAGGTCACCGACACCGCCGGGCGGACGGCCGTGACGACCGCGCGCGCCCTCCTGGCCGAGCTGGGGCCCGCGCTCGGCCGCCCCGTGCTGCTGCACGGCGAGGACGGCGGGGCCTGGCCGGTGCTGCGGCTGGCGGAGCGGCTCGGGCTGGCCACCCGGATCGGCCTGGAGGACACCCTGTGCCTGCCGGACGGACAACGGGCCTCGTCCAACGCCCAGTTGGTGTCACAGGCGACGGCCGGGCACACGGGCGGGCCCGGGTGAGCGCGGGGCAGGCCCCTGGGGCGCACCGGGGAACGCACCGTCGAGCCATGGCAGTCGGGCGATCCGCCGGTCCGGGCGCGGGGCGCGGGAGGCCGAGGGGTGGGTGAAGCGGCCTGTGTCGTCCGGGACTTGGGCATCGAGCCCCCGCCGACGCTAGCAGCCGGTAATCCGGTCGCTCCACCGGTTTCCCGCAAGGACAGTAGGGGCCGATGAAACACGACTGAGGACCCATCGAGTCCCTGAGGAGCCCCTGATGTCGACGCTGCGCGTCACCGCCGAAGTGCTGACCGTCCACGAACACCCCGACGCCGACGCCCTCGAGCTGGCCCAGGTCGGGTTGTACCGGGCCGTGGTCGCCAAGGGCGCCTACCGAACCGGTGAGGCGGCCCTGTACATCCCCGAGCAGTCGGTGCTTCCCGCCGCGCTGATCGAGGAGCTGGGGCTCACCGGGCGGCTGGCGGGCAGCGGGGCGGACCGGGTCAAGGCGGTGCGGCTGCGGGGCGAGCTGTCGCAGGGGATCGTGTGCCGGCCCGAGGCGCTGGCCGGCGTCGACCTGGCGCGGGCGGCGGCGGAGGGCACCGACTTCGCGGAACGGCTCGGCATCGTCAAGTGGGTGCCGCCGATCCCGCCGACCATGAGCGGTGACGTCGAGGCCGCGCCGGATCTGCTGCCCTGGGTCGACATCGAGAACATCCAGCGCTACCCCGGCATCTTCGAAGCCGGCGAGCCCGTCGTCGTGACCGAGAAGCTGCACGGCTCGGCCTGCCTGCTCACGTACGTGGCCGGCCAGGAGCGGGTGTACGTCTCCTCGAAGGGCTTCGGCGCGAAGTCCCTCGCCCTGACGGAGGATCCGCGCAACCTGTACTGGCGGGCCGTGCGCGGTCACGGCGTCCCCGAAGCGGCGGCGCGCCTGGCCGGCCGGCTCGGCGCCCGCCGGGTCGGCGTCTTCGGGGAGGTCTACGGAGCGGGCGTGCAGGACCTGACGTACGGTGCGGACGGACGGCGCGCCACCCTCGGGTACGCGGTGTTCGACGTCTGCGCGGACATCGACGGCACGGTCCGCTGGCTGGACGCGGCGCAGCTGCTGGACGGCGAACTGCCCCTGGTGCCGCGCCTGTTCGAGGGTCCCTACGACAGCGAGCGGATCCTGGAGATCGCGACCGGCCGGGAGACGGTGACGGGACGCGGGCTGCACCTGCGCGAGGGTGTGGTGATCCGGCCGGCCGTCGAGCGCCACAGCCCCGTGACCGGGGGCAGGGCGATCGCGAAGGCGGTCAGCGGGGCGTATCTGACCCGCAAGGGCGGCACCGAGTACGAGTGAGACCGGGCGCGGACGCGACCGTGCGCGCGCGGGACGGGCGTGCGGGACGGCCGTGCGGGACGTGCTGGACCGCTCACGAGGACTGGCGGGACGGCTCAGAGGACGAGCGGGACGGCTCAGCGGTCGCCGCACGCACGGTCGTCCGACCTCTTGCGCCCCACCATCAGCCGCGAGCCGGAGGCCCGCTGGCCGAAGACGTCGTCGGGGTTGGACAGGACACAGGTCGCCAGGGACAGGCAGCCGCAGCCGATGCAGTCGGTGAGGTGGTCCCTCAGGCGGTTGAGCTGCTGGATCCGCTCGTCCAGTTCCGCGCGCCACGCCCGGGAGAGGCGGGCCCAGTCCTCCCGGGTCGGGGTCCGCTCCTCGGGGAGCTCGGCCAGGGCGTCGCGGATCGTGGCCAGCGGGATGCCGACCCGCTGCGCCGCGCGGACGAAGGCGACGCGGCGCAGCGCGTCACGGTGGTAGCGGCGTTGGTTGCCTGCCGTGCGGCGGCTGCTGATCAGGCCCTTGGACTCGTAGAAGTGCAGGGCGGAGACGGCGGCGCCGCTGCGCGCGGCGAGCTGACCGACCGTGAGCTCGTGGACCTTCTCGGGAATCTGCGGCATCCCTCGAACCCTACCCACCCCGCCCGCCGCCGGGTCCGTTGACATCGGCCCGACGGCGGACCATGCTAAGCAGTCGCTTAGACCTATGGCACGGTGACATGGGCAGCTAGTGACGCGAGAGGGCCGCAGACATGGCAGAGCCGAGGATCTTCACGTCCGCCGACGACCTGAAGGCGGCGGTGGGCGAGCAGCTGGGGCACACCGACTGGGTGGAGGTCGACCAGAAGCGGATCGACCTCTTCGCGGAGGCCACCGGCGACCACCAGTGGATCCACGTCGATCCGGAGAAGGCCGCCGCCGGCCCCTTCGGCACGACCATCGCACACGGCTACCTCACCCTCTCCCTGCTGCCGCTCTTCGGCCCGCAGCTGATCACGGTCGAGAACGTGAAGATGGGCGTCAACTACGGGACGAACAAGGTCCGTTTCCCGGCCCCCGTCCCGGTCGGCTCGCGCCTGCGCGCGACCGCGACGATCACCGGCGTGCAGGACGTCACCGGCGGCGTCCAGGTCGCCGTCGCCTTCACCGTGGAGCGCGAGGGCGGGGACAAGCCGGTGTGCGTGGCGGAGTCGGTGTCCCGGTACTACCTCTGACCCCGCCGCGGCGGCGCGGCTACTTCGCCGCGCCCACCATCCGCAGCACGAGGTCGGCGTACAGCGCGCCGACCTCGTCGGGCGTGCGGGGGCCGTCGACGTTGAACCAGCGGGCCACGTCGATGCAGAGGGACAGCACGGCGAGGGTCGTCCCGTGGACGTCCGGCACGTCGAACTCGCCCGTGGCCACACCGTCCTCGATGATGCCGCGCACCTCGGCGTCGACCTGCCGGCGCAGGTCGAGGATCTCGGCGCGGGCCTCGGGGCCAAGGGCGTCCAGTTCGTACTGGACGACGCGCGCCGTGGTGCGCCGCCCGGCGTGCCAGCGGACGAAGGAGCTCACGGCCTCGGCGAGGCGCAGGGTGGCGTCGCCGTCGCCGGCGGCCGCCGTGCGCAGGATGTCCAGCGCACGGTCGTGGCCGATCCGGCTGATGCGGTGGAGCAGCTCTTCCTTGGTCTTGTAGTGGATGTAGAGGGCGGCCGGGCTCATGCCCGCGCGGCCCGCGATGTCCCGGGTCGTCGTCGCGTGGTAGCCGCGCTCGGCGAAGGCCTCCACGGCGGCGACCAGCAGTCGCCGGGCCGCGTCAGGGGTGACCTCGTCCCACGGCTCGATCTCGCCGCCGGCCGTCTCCTCCGCCGTACTCATCGCTGATCCGCCCCTCTCGCTGCAGGAGCTACACCATACAGCCGAAACTGAGCGCTCGCTTAGAACGCTCGCTCAGAGCTTTTCGAAGGGACTGTAAGTGCGGGCCGCGGCGTCCTGCTTGTCCCGGATCACCTTGGCCAGGGTGAAGGCGGACGTGACGAGGTAGAGAACGGCGATCGCGAGGAAGGCCCGCACCCAGGCGTCGGCGTTCAGCTTGAAGATGCCGACGGCGGTCGCCGCCATGGCCACGGCGAAGGACGCGACCGCCTGGCCGTAGAAGGCGGCGGTGTTCTGCTTGACCGGTGTGTCGCTCATGGCGACAGCCTGGCCGCCGGAGTGCCCGCGCCGCATCCGTCCGGGTACTCAGGACGTACTCAGAACGCCGGGACGTCAGAACGCCGAGACGCCCGTCAGCGACCGCCCGATGAGCAGCTTCTGGATCTGGCTGGTGCCCTCGTAGAGGGTCATCACGCGGGCGTCGCGCAACAGCTTGCCCGCCGGGTACTCGTCGATGTAGCCGTAGCCGCCGAAGACCTGCAGGGCGTTGTTGGCGGCGCGCACGGCGGCCTCCGAGGCGAAGAGCTTGGCCTTGGAGGACTCGGTGGCGAAGGGCAGGCCGCGGTCGATCAGGTCGGCGACCCGCCAGGTCAGCAGCCGGGCCGCGTCCACGTCGACCGCGATGTCGCTGATCAGCTCCTGGATCAGCTGGTGGTGGGCGATGGTCCTGCCGAACTGTTCACGCTCCCCCGCGTACCGCACCGCCGCGTCCAGGGCGGCCTGCGCGATGCCGACACAGCCCGCGGCGACCGACATCCGCCCCTTGGCCAGCGCCGACATCGCGACCGAGAACCCCTTGCCCTCGGGCGCCAGCAGCGCGTCGGCAGGGACGCGGACGTCCTCCAGGACCAGTTCGGCGGTGGCCTGGCCGCGCAGTCCGAGCTTGCCGTGGATGGCACGGCGGGACAGGCCGGGAGTGTCGGTGGGGACGAGGAACGCGGAGACGCCCTTGTGGCCCGGGGCGTCGGTCGAGCGGGCGAAGAGCAGGACGACGTCGGCCCAGGTGCCGTTGGTGATGAACGTCTTGGCGCCGTTGATGACGTAGTCGCCGCCGTCGCGGACCGCGCGGGTGGCGAGGTTGCCGGCGTCCGAGCCGGTGCCGGGTTCGGTCAGTCCGAAGCAGCCCACGTACGCGCCGGACGTCAGCCCCGGGAGCCAGCGGCGCTTCTGCTCCTCGCTCCCCCAGGCCGCGACGCTCTTGGCGACCAGCCCCAGGGAGACGGACACGATCCCGCGCACGGACGAGTCCCCGCGCCCCAGCTCCTCCGTGACCAGGCAGTAGGCGAGATGGTCGCCGCCCGAGCCGCCGTACTGCTCGTCGACGGTCAGGCCGAGGAAACCGATCGCGCCGAGTTTCGCCACGATGGACCGGTCGACCTCCTCGGCCCGGTCCCAGGCGACGACGTGGGGGGCTATCTCACGGTCGACGAAGTCCTTGGCGAGCCGTTGCACGGCCGCCTGCTCCTCGCTGAGCCCCAGATTCACCACGAGATCACCCCACCGACGAAGTCACACTTTAAATTAGCACTGCTAGTTTACATGGCGCAGCCCTACTATGTGCGCCATGGCCCGACCGCGCAAGCCCCTTCTCAGCACCGACCGGATCGTCCAGGCCGCACGGGCGCTCGTGGACGCGGAGGGGCTCACGGCCGTCTCCACCCGCCGGCTCGCCGCCGAGCTGGGAGTGAGCGGGCCCTCGCTCTACAACCACTTCCGCACGAAGGACGAGATCCTGGAGGCCGTCGCCGACTCGGTGAGCGCCCAGGTCGACCTGTCGATGTTCGAGGACGACCGCGACTGGCGCACCGCGCTGCACGACTGGGCCGTCTCCTACCGCGCCGCCCTGCGCGACCATCCGAACATCGTCCCGGTGCTCGCCCGGGGTCCCGGCCGGCGTCCCGCCGGTCTGCGGCTGGCCGACGCGGTGTACGGCGCGATGGTCCGCGCGGGCTGGCCCCCCGCGCAGGCCACCTCCATCGGCGCGCTGATGCGCTACTTCGTCATGGGGTCCGCGCTCGGCTCGTTCGCCGGCGGCTTCGTCGACGACGTGAGCGCCTACGACCCCGCCGACTACCCCCACCTCGGCCAGGCCCATCTGCTCGCCGACCAGCAGGAGAAGATCGACGAGCGCGCCTTCGAGACCGGCCTGACGGCCCTGCTGGACGGACTCGCCCGGCAGTTCGAGCAGCTGCCCTAGCACGGGCGGGCGAGCACGGTTCGGTGTGGGCCGAACCGTCCGTCGCGCATGCTGGACCTCGTGAGCGACACACACGCGGGTGATCATCGGGACGCAAGGGCGCCGGGGCTGGCCGCGCTCGCCGGGCTGGTCGCGGACGAGACGCGGGCCGTCTGTCTGCTGGCGCTGCTCGACGGGCGGGCCCGGACCGCCGGCGAGCTGGCCCGGCACGCGGGCGTGGCCGCGTCGACGCTGAGCGAGCACCTGGGCAAGCTGGTCGCCGGCGGGCTGCTGGCCGAGGAACGGCAGGGGCGCCACCGGTACGTGCGGCTCCTCGACACCCGGGTCGCCCAGCTCCTGGAGGACCTCGCCGCCCAGGTCGCCCCGGACCCCGCCCGCAGGCCGCGCGGTCTGCGGGCCTCGACGGCCGGTTCGGCGATGGCCCGGGGACGCACCTGCTACGACCATCTCGCCGGGCGGCTCGGCATCGCCCTCACCGACGGGTTCACGGCGCGTGGGCTGCTGAGCGGTGCGGGCCGGCGGGAAGGCGGGGCCGCCGGGTTCGCGCTGACCGAGGCCGGGGCGCGCTGGTTCGCGGACAACGGCATCGCGCTCGACCGGACGGGCCGCCGGCCGCTCGCCCGCGCCTGCCTCGACTGGACCGAGCGCCGCCCCCACCTGGCGGGCGCCGCGGGCGCGGCCCTGTGCCGGCACGCGCTCGACGCGGGCTGGTGCGTGCGCATCGGTTCGGAGCGGGCGGTGAAGGTGACGCCGGCCGGCGAGCGGGCGCTGGCCGGACTCCTGGGCGTCGAGACGGCGGCGCTGCGCTGACCGGCCGGCCCGGCAAGGCGCTGCCCGGCCCGGGGCGCCGCGAGGCCGGAGCGTGCGCCCCCGCCGGTTCACCGTCCGGAATCCGCGAGACCCGGCACTCCCCCCTTCCCATCCTGGAGACCATGATGAACAGTCCACAGCGTGCAGGACGTCGTACGGAACGAGCGGCCGCGGGGGCGGCGGCGGTCAGCGTCGTGCTGTGGGCGTCCGCCTTCGTCTCCATCCGCAGTGCGGGGGACGCGTACTCGCCGGGGGCGCTGGCGCTCGGGCGGCTGCTGTCCGGCGCGGCGGTGCTGGGGGGCGTCTGCGCGATACGGCGTGAAGGGTGGCCGCCGCGGCCCACCTGGCGCGGGATCGCCGTGTCGGGGGTGCTGTGGTTCGGCTTCTACATGGTGGTGCTCAACTGGGGCGAGCAGCAGGTGGACGCGGGGACGGCGGCCCTGGTCGTCAACATCGGGCCGATCCTCATCGCGCTGCTCGGCGCGCGGCTGCTCGGCGACCTGATGCCGCCGCGGCTGCTGGCGGGGATGGCGGTGTCGTTCGCGGGCGCGGTCGCGGTGGGGCTGTCGATGTCCGGCCGGCGGATCATCCGTGCTGGGCGTGGTGTTGTGTCTGCTCGCCGCCGTCGGCTACGCGGGCGGTGTCGTCGCGCAGAAGCCGGCCCTGGCCCGGGCGAGCGCGTTGCAGGTGACGACGTTCGGGTGTGCCGTCGGGGCGGTGGTGTGCCTGCCGTTCGCGGGACAGCTGGTCCACGAGACGGCCGACGCGCCGCTCTCCGCGACGCTGAACATGGTCTACCTGGGCGTCTTCCCGACCGCGCTGGCGTTCACCACGTGGGCGTACGCGCTGGCCCGGACGACGGCCGGCCGCATGGGGGCGACCACGTACGCGGTGCCCGCGCTGGTCGTCGGGATGTCGTGGCTGGTGCTGGCCGAGGCGCCGGGGCCGCTCACCCTTGCGGGCGGGGCGCTGTGTCTGGCGGGGGTGGCCGTGTCCCGGTCGGGGCCGCGAGCGGCGCCCCCGGCCACGACGGCGGGGACCGCGGGGACCGTGACCGCAGGGCCTGCGCCTGCGGGGACTGCGCCCGCTGGGACCACGGGCGCACAAACCACGACCGCGGGGACCGCGAGCACGGAGACCGGGACCTGAGGGGCCGCGACCGGGGAGGCGTCCCTGCTGTCCTCCCCGCTGTCCACCGGGCGGTCCGCCCCGGAGCCGCGCGCCGGGCGGAGCTCCCGCTCCACCCGACCGGGCCCGCCGGGCGACCGGCGCCGAGGGCCGCCCGCCCCGCCGACCGCCGTCAGAAGATCACCAGTGCCCGTCCGCCCTTGCCCGCCCGCATGGCGTCGAAGGCCGCCGGGATGTCCGCCAGCCCGATGCGGTCGGTGACCAGCGCGCTCAGGTCGAGGCGGCCGCCCCGGACGTGTCCGGCCAGGACCGGGAGGTCCTTCGCCGGGTCGGAGTTCCCGTAGACGCAGCCCGAGAGGGTGCGGCCCCAGTGGAAGAGCTCCAGGGCGTTGAACGTGACCTCCTGGTCCTTGCCGCCGATGCCGACGACCGTGGTGCGGCCGCCGCGCCGGGTGGACTCCCAGGCGGCGCGGATGGTCACGGCGCGGCCCACGCACTCCACGGCCACGTCGACGCCCTGTCCGCCGGTGAGGCCGCGGATGTCGCGCGCCGTGCGCTCGGAGGCGACGACGTACTCCGTGGCCCCCGCCGCCCGGGCCAGCGCCTCCTTCTCGGGGGAGACGTCGACGGCGACGATCGTCGAGGCGCCGGCGATGCGGGCGGCCTGGAGGGTGGCGAGGCCGACCCCGCCGACGCCGAAGACGGCGACCGTCTCGCCGGACCGGACCCGGGCGCTGTGGTGGACGGCGCCGTAGCCGGTGAGGACGGCGCAGCCGAGGAGGGCCGCTTCGGTGAGGGGGACGCCGTCCGGCAGGGGCAGGGCGCAGGAGGCCGGGACGACGGTCTCCTCGGCGAAGGCGGCGACGTTCAGGCCGGGGTGGAGGTCCGTGCCCCGCGTCGTGCGGGCGTGGACCTCGGCGGCGCCGGCGAGGGCGTTGGCGCACAGCCAGACCTCGCCGAGGGAGCAGGCGTGGCAAGCGCCGCAGGACGGGGCCCAGTTGAGGACCACCTGGTCGCCGGGTGCGAGGCGCTCGACGCCCTCGCCGACGGAGACGACGGTGCCGGCGCCCTCGTGGCCGAGCACGGCGGGGACCGGCACCCTCATGGTGCCGTCGGACAGGGAGAGGTCGGAGTGGCACACCCCTGCGGCGGCGAGCCGGACGCGGACGCGGCCGGGCCCCGGCTCGGGCAGCTCGATCTCCGTGATCTCCAACGGAGCCCCGACGGCGGGGAGTACGGCGGCACGGACAGCCATGTTCGATGACTCCCTTAGAACTGGAGGGACTTGGTCTGGAGATACTCGGCGAGACCGTGCGCGCCGAGCTCGCGGCCGACGCCCGACTGCTTGTAACCGCCGAAGGGGGCCAGCGGGTTGAAGCGTCCGCCGTTGACGTCGACCTGGCCGGTGTCCATCCTGCGGGCGAAGGCCACCGCCTCCGCCTCGTCGCCGGCCCAGACGGCGCCGGCGAGTCCGTACACCGTGCCGTTGGCGATCCGCAAGGCGTCCTCCTCGTCCTCGTAGCGCAGGACGCACAGCACCGGGCCGAAGATCTCCTCCTGGGCGATCGTCATGTCGGGGGTGACGTCGGCGAAGACCGTGGGGCGGACGAAGTAGCCCTGTCCGCGCGGGGATCCGGGGCCGCCGGCCACCAGCCGGGCCCCCTCGGTCACGCCCTTCTCGATGTACCCGAGCACGCGCTCGCGCTGGCGGGCGTTGACGACCGGGCCGATGCGGTCGGCGTACTTGGCGGCCGCCGCGGCGGCGAGCCCGACCGCCTCGTCGTACCGGTCGCGGTGGACGAGCATCCGCGTCCAGGCGCTGCAGGTCTGGCCCGCGTTGGACATCACGTTGGCGACGCCCACGTTGACGGCCCTGGCGAGGTCGGCGCTCGGCAGGATGACGTTGGCGGACTTGCCGCCGAGTTCGAGGGCCGCCTTCTTGACGGCCGCGCCCGCGGTCGCCGCGATCCGCCGGCCCACGGCCGTGGAGCCGGTGAAGGAGACCAGGTCGACCTCGGGGTGTTCGGCCAGGGCCTGGCCGGCGACCGGGCCCACACCGGTGACCAGGTTGAACACTCCGGCCGGGACGCCCGCCTCGTGGACCGCCTCGGCGAACAGCTGGGCGGTGAGCGGGGTGTCCTCGGCGGGCTTGAGGACCACCGTGCAGCCCGCGGCGAGCGCCGGGGCGACCTTGGCGACGATCTGGTGGAGCGGGTAGTTCCACGGGGTGATCGCGCCGACCACGCCGATCGGCTCGTGCAGGACGGTGGAGTTGCCGATCTTCTCCTCGAAGACATGGGTCGCGGCGAGTTCGGCGTAGGAGGCCGCGACCGCGATCGGCACGGCCGCGTGGACCGCCTGGGAGAAGGCCAGGGGCGAGCCGAGTTCGGCGGTGACGGTCTCGGCGATCTCGTCCTTGCGGGCGGCCAGGACGTCCCGCAGGGCGGTCAGGCGGGCCGCGCGCTCGGACGGCGGCGTCGCGGCCCAGCCGGGCAGGGCGGCGCGGGCGGCGCGCACCGCGGCGTCGACGTCGTCGGCCTCGGCCGCCGGGACCCGGCCGATGATCTGCTCGTCCACCGGGTTGACCACCTCGATCACGTCCTGGCCCGCGGCCGGCCGCCACGCCCCGTCGAGGTAGATGCCGTCATGTGCCTTCATCGCGTTCCCTCCGGGCGGGCGTCGTCGTCCACGACCTGAAACTAGCGTCGATAGTTTTCTGGCGCCAGGGGACACGGGAGTACGCCCGCTCACTCGTCCAGGGATGTGCTCCCGTCCGGCGATCATCCGGAGCACGGTGGACTTTCCGCAGCCGGAGGGGCCCGGCGCCGGTTCAGCGGGTCTGCGTCAGATGGGCGAAGACGACGACGTTGCTGGTGTAGCCCGTCCCGCGGCGGAAGAGCCCTCCGCAGGTGAGGACCCTGAGCTCGGGCCGCCTGCTCGGGCCGTACACCTCCTTGTCGGGGAAGGTGGCCTTGTCGAACACCCGCACCCGGTCCACGGTGTAGACGGCGGTGCGTCCGTCGGCGCGCCGCGCCTCGATCCGGGCTCCGCGCGCCACGCGCGCGAGGCCGGCGAAAACCGCGGGGCCGGTCTTGGTGTCGCGATGGCCGACGGCGACGGCCGTGCCCCGCTCTCCCGGGGTCGGGCCGCCCGCGTACCAGCCGACGAGCCGGGGATCGTCGACCGGCGGCGTCCCGAGGTGCCGGCCGGGGCCGAGCCGGAGCGGGACGATCGGCGCGTCGATGCCCAGGGAGGGCACGCGCAGGGCGGTCGCCGGAGACCGGGTCAGCGGACGTGGCGGGGGTGCGGGCCGCTCGGACCCCTTCTTCCCCTCCGTCCGGTCCCCTTCGCCGTCGCCCCCGGCGACTGGGGCGGCGGCCGTGCCGTCGGAGGCCGCCCCGCCCGCCCGGACCGGGGCTCCCGGGCCGTCGTGCCCCCAGCACCGGACGCCGACCGTCACCAGGACGACCGCGAGCACGGCCGTCCTGGTGAGGCGAAAGGCACGCGTCCGGTACCAGGGCCTGCGTACGCGCCTACGCGGCACCATGGTTGCGCCGGCGGGTCAGTCGGAAGTAGGCGACGCCGCCGATGGCCGCCAGGCCGACGGCCGCGGTTCCCGCCAGCGGGGTGAAGGACTGCGAGGTGTCGGCGAGGCCGCCGCCGCCGGCGTGCACGCCGCCCGCCGGGCCGCCGCCCTTCTCACCGCTCCAGCCGTTGCCGCCGCCCTGCCCGGCGCCGTTCTGACCGGCGCCGCCCTGGCCGCCGCCGTTCGGGCCGCCGGCGTTCGGGCCGTTGGGGGCCGCGGCCTCACGGCCGTCGTCGGTGATCGGCCGGTTCGGGCCCTCGTTGCCGCCGCGCCGGCCCTCGGGGCAGCTGATCTTGAAGACCTTCACCTTGGGCGAGGGAGCCGGAGGGGCGCCGGGGGCGGCGGCCGGAAGGGTCCACTCGAGCGTGTAGGACCCCTCGGCCAGACCCAGGGTGTCGGTGTGCCCGGCGCCGTCGGTCAGGGCGATGTTGCCGGTGACGGTGGCGGTGTCGGGGGCCGGGGGCCGCGCCTTGATGGTGTAGCCGACGGTCGGCAGTTCGCCGAAGTTGGCGGCGTCGAGGTAGAACCGGCAGGCCACCGGGTCGTCCTTGGAGACGCCTGGGGGGACCTGCTCGCGGTGGATCCTGATGTCGCCGGCCTCCCCTACGGCCATGGCGGACGGCGCCGCGAGGCAGGTGAAACCCGCTGCGGCGAGCACCGTGAGAGCCGTGGCGCCGAGGCGGGCGCCGAAGGCGGGCGGGAGCGTCGAGCTGGACATGCGCATTCCTCCGAGTCAGGACGATTTTCATACAAATCGCTCTTGCACCTGACTCTCTTTCACATCGCCGCCCCTGGTGGTGGGAGCGCCGCCCGACGCGCCGTCAGACGTCGCTCGACCGGCGCAACCCCGCCCCGGACCGGCGGCCGGGCGGGGCCGCGCCCGCGCCCTCGTCCCCCCGCGGACCGCCCGACGAGCGCACGGCCACCCCCGCCGACAGCAGCAACAGCGCCCCCAGCATCACGAACGGCGCGGCCACGCCCGCGACCCCGGCCACCAGACCGGCGGCGGCGGGCGCGGCGGCCTGGCCGAGCCGGTTGCCGGTCAGGCGCAGCGCGAGGGCGGTGGAGCGGGCGCCCTCCGGTGCGGCCTGGACGACCGTCGTCATGGACAGCGGCTGGCCGACCCCGAGGCAGAAGCCGAGCGCGCCGAGGATCACGCCCAGCGCCCAGACCGGCGCGGGCAGCGCGATCCCGGCGCACAGCAGGGCCGCCAGCAGACAGGTCGCGCAGAGCAGCGCCGTCCGGCCGAGCAGCCGCAGCAGCGGCGTGAGGACGAGCCGGCACGCTATGGAGGCCGCCGCGCGGACGCTGAGCAGCACGCCGATCACGGCCGGCGCGATGCCCCGGTGCTCGCCGACCACCGGCAGATAGGCGGTGAGGATGTCGGTCGCGGACAGCACGGAGAGGCTGATCAGGATGCCGGCCGGGACGCCCCGCGTATGCAGGATGCGGCCGACGGGGACTCGGCCGCCCGGCCCGCCGCGGGAGGCGGTCGCGGTGTCGCGGTGCTCGACGCGCCACAGCGAGGTGAAGGCCGGCGCGCAGCCCGCGCCCGCGACGAGCAGGGCCAGCGCGCTGCTGCGCGCCATGTCGGCGCCGTCGATCAGCGCTCCGGCCGCGACCGGGCCGACCAGCTGACCGAGGGAGGCGCCGATGGTGAAGTGGCCGAAGTTGCGGTCCTGTTCGTGCGGCGCGGACTGACGTGCGACCAGGGACTGGGAGCCGATGACGAAGCAGAGGTGGCCGAGTCCCATCACCCCGCTCCACAGGGCCATCGTCCACAGCGAGCCGGCCAGGCCGCTCAGCACGCAGCCGCCGGATATCAGGACCACGCCGACGGGCAGCAGGGGTGCGCAGCGGCCGTGGTCGGTGCGCCGGCCGAGCGGCACGGCGGCCAGGAGCGGCAACAGGGCGTACACGCCCGCGATGACGCCGATCGCCCGCTCGTCCGCGCCCAGCGCGAGGGCCCGGTAGGACACGGCGGGCCGGGCCATCGACACCGCCCCCTGCGCGAAGCCGAAGGCGATGACGAGTCGGAGCAGCCAGCCGTGGTTCCCACCGGGCCTCACGAGTTCCTCCACGGCAGGGTCAGATGATCCCGAACAGGATGCCCGCGCCGAGGATGGCCAGGCAGGTGCAGGCGGCCCACTTCACCACGAACCGGGTGTGGTCGCCGAACTCGACCTTCGCCATGCCGACGAGGACGTAGACGGCCGGGACGAGGGGGCTGGACATGTGCAGGGGCTGGCCGACGAGCGAGGCGCGGGCCATCTCCAGCGGCGTGACGCCGTGGGCCGCGCCGGCCTCGGCGAGGACCGGCAGCACGCCGAAGTAGAAGCCGTCGTTCGACATGAAGTAGGTGAGCGGAAGGCTCAGGACGCCGGTGACGAGCGCCATGTGCGGGCCCATTCCGGCGGGGATGACGTCCACCATCCACCTGGCCATGTGGTCGACCATGCCGGTGCCCTGCAGGACGCCGGTGAAGACGGCGGCGGCGAAGACCATGCCGGAGACGTTGAGGACGTTGTCCGCGTGGGCCGCGAGCCGCGCCTTCTGGTCCGGGATGTGCGGGAAGTTGACGGTCAGGGCGAGCGCCGCGCCGAGCAGGAACAGCACCGGGATGGGCAGCAACTCCATGATCATGGAGGTCAGCAGTCCGACCGTGAGCAGCGCGTTGAACCAGTACAGCCGGGGGCGCAGGGTGGCCCGTCGCGGGTCGAGGCCCTGGAAGCCGTCGTCGCTCCCGTCGTCCTCGCTCCCGTCGCCGCTCTCGTCGTCGCCGAGGCCGACGGCCGCACCGGAGCCCGCGGCCGGCGCGGGGGTCGCGCCCGGGCCCGAGCCGCCGGCCCCCACGAGGACCGTCTCGGTCCGCTCGGCCGTCTCCTTGTCCTTGACGTGACCCCCCACCAGCACCTCGTCCAGCGTCAGCACGCCGAGCCGGGTGCGCTCGCGGCGGCCGAGGACGTAGGCGAGGACGAAGACGAAGAGCAGGCCCACGGCCAGGGCCGGGATCATCGGCACGAAGATGTCGCCGGCGTCGAGCTTGAGCGCGGTGGCCGCGCGGGCGGTCGGGCCGCCCCAGGGCAGGGTGTTCATCACGCCGTTGGCCATGGCCGCGACGCCGGTCATCACGACCAGGCTCATCTTCAGGCGCTTGTACAGCGGGTACATCGCGGAGACGGTGATCATGAAGGTCGTGGAGCCGTCGCCGTCGAGGGAGACGATCGCGGCGAGCAGCGCCGTGCCGATGACGATGCGGAGCGGGTCGGCCTTGCAGAACTTCAGGATGCCCCGGACGATCGGGTCGAAGAGGCCGACATCGATCATCACACCGAAGTAGACGATCGCGAACATGAGCATGGCCGCCGTCGGGGCGAGGCTCGTGACGCCGTCGAGGACGTAGTCACCGAGCTTGGCGCCCTTTCCGACGAAGACGCAGAACAGCGCCGGGATCAGCACGAGCGCCGCGATCGGCGACATCTTCTTCAGCATGATCAGGACCAGGAAGGTCGCGATCATGGCGAAGCCGAGGATGGTCAACATGAGTGGATACCTAACGTTCGCCCTTGAACATCCCACCTGGGGGTCGGCGGTGGGTCGACGTTAGGTCCGTTCAAACGGTGTTAACAAGACGTTGACCTGCGAGCAATAAGCGCAAAACTCCAGGTCACAGCTTTGCTCAGCTCACAGGGCCGGGACGGCGGCAAGTTCCACCGGCACTCCGTTGAGGACGGCGTTGCCCGACAGGGGGTCCAGCAGGCTGCCGTCGAGGAGCTGGTTGACGTTGACGCCGGGGTCGGCCGCGGCATGGCTCAGGCGGGTGCCGGGGCGGTCGTGGCCCCAGCCGTGGGGCAGGCTGACGACGCCCGGGCGCACGCCGTCGGTGACCTCGGCCGGCGCCGTCACCTCTCCCCCGGCGCCCTTCACCCGCACCGGCGCGCCGTCGCGCACGCCGAGCCGCTCGGCGTCCTCGGGGTGGATGTGCAGGGTGCAGCGGTTGGTGCCGCCGGTGAGGGCGGGGACGTTGTGCATCCAGCTGTTGTTGGACCGCAGATGCCGCCGTCCGACGAGGACGAGTCCGTCCGTGCGCTGCCGCATGCCCTCCCGCAGGCGCGGCAGGTCGTCGGCGATCGGCTGCGGCAGCAGTTCGATCCGGCCGCTGCGGGTCTTCAACGGCTGGGGCAGACGCGGGCGCAGCGGGCCGAGGTCGATGCCGTGCGGCGCGGCGAGCAGCCGGGTCAGCCCCAGTCCGTCCGGGCGGGCGCCGAAGCCGTCGCCGTAGGGGCCGAGGCGCAGCATCATGTCCAGCCGGCGCTCGGGGCCGGTGTCGCCAGCGAGCTGTGCGGCGAGCTCGTGCGGGTCGCGGCCGTGCACGGGCGAGTGCGGGTCCTTGACCGCCTTGCCGAGGGTCTGCCCGACGACCAGGTCGTCCACGGCACCGGGGTCGGCGCCGTGCATGCCGGTGGCGGCCAGGGTCAGCCGGGCGAGGATCTCGGTCTCGGCCATCCGGCCGGGCTCCAGCGGGACGGCCGGGCGGGTGTAGCGGACCTGGTTGCGCACGGCGAGCGTGTTGAAGGCGAAGTCGTGGTGCGGGCTCTGCGAGGGCGGCGGCGGGGGAAGCACGACGTCGGCGTGGCGCGAGGTCTCGTTCAGGTAGGGGTCGACGCTGACCATGAAGTCGAGGGCGTCGAGGGCCTTGTCGAGCCGGTCGCCGTCCGGGGCGGACAGGACGGGGTTGGCGGCCACCGCGACGAGCGCCCGGATCGGCTCGCCCTCCTCGGTGGCGGTGTCGATCTCCTCGGCGAGCGCGGAGAGCGGCAGTTCGCCCTTGGCCTCGGGGTGCCGGCTCACGCGGGAGTGCCAGCGCGCGAGCTGGAAGCCGTGCCCGGGGCCGGCCGGACGGGGGGTGCGGTCGGTGGCGGCCTGCGGGAAGAGCGCGCCGCCGGTCCGGTCCAGGTTGCCGGTGAGGATGTTGAGGACGTCGACGAGCCAGCTGGCGAGGGTGCCGTAGGGCACCGTGCAGCTGCCGATGCGGCCGTAGACGGCGGCGGTGGGGGCGGCGGCGAGCTCGCGGGCCAGGGTGCGGATCAGCGCGGCTTCCACGTCGCAGGCGCCGGCGACCGCCTCGGGGGTGAACTCCCGCACCGCTTCGGCTAGTTCGTCGAGGCCCTCGACGTGCGGGATCAACTCGCCGAGGGCGACGAGGGATTCCTCGAACAAGACGTGGGTCATGGCGGCGAGGAGCAGCGCGTCCGTGCCCGGCCTGATGGGGATGTGCCGGTCGGCGAGCTTGGCGGTGCGGGTGCGGCGCGGGTCGATGACCGTGAGGGCGCCGCCGCGGGCCTTCAGCGCCTTGAGCTTGCCCGGGAAGTCTGCGGCGGTGCACAGACTGCCGTTGGACTCCAGGGGGTTGGCGCCGATGAGCAGGAGGTGGTCGGTGTGGTCGAGGTCCGGCACGGGGATCGCGCCCGCGTCGCCGAAGAGCAGTCCGCTGGAGACATGCTTGGGCATCTGGTCGACGGTGGAGGCGGTGAAGAGGCTGCGGGTGCCGAGGCCGGCGACGAGCACGGCCGGGTAGAGCGCGCCGGCCATGGTGTGCACGTTGGGGTTGCCGAGCACGACGCCGACGGAGTTCGCCCCGTACCGCTCGACGACCGGCCGGATCCCGGCGGCCACCGCGTCGAAGGCCTCCTCCCAGGTGGCCTCGCGCAGCTCCCCGTCCTTGCGCACCAGCGGGGTCCGCAGCCGGTCCGGGTCGCCGTCCACGGCGCCGAAGGAGGCGCCCTTGGGGCAGATGAAGCCCTTGCTGAAGACGTCCTCCCGGTCGCCGCGGGCGCCGGTGACCTTCGTCCCCTCGATGGTGAGCGTGAGCCCGCAGGTGGCCTCGCACAACGGGCAGATTCGCAGGGCGGTGCGGGACACGGGTCCTCCTGGGGCGGCAGTGCCTTGTCCCGACCGAGCATACCGAGCGGTATGGCCCGTGGGGAGGGGGTCGGCCGCGGCCGTCAGTCCAGGGTGCGCGCCAGATACGCGCGCAGCAGCTCGCGGGTCTCGTCGATCACCTTGGGGTCACCCTGCGGATCCACCCGGAAGGCCAGGTGGACGAGGGTGTCGGCGGTCTCCACGGCGATCAGGAAGGTGCGGCGCAGATCGTCGTCGGGAGCGCGGACGAGATAGTCCGAGAGCAGGTCGGTGAGGCGGTCGGCGACGCGGTGGTTGGGTTCGGCGTGCCGGGCGCCGACCGGGATCTGGTTGCCGAAGTCGACGAGGGAGAAGCCGGGCGCGGTGCGCTTCATGGCGAGGTACTCGTCGAGCACGGCGTCCATGGCGGCCCGCCAGTCCCCACGGGCGGCCTCCTTCAGCCGCTCGGTGACGCGCTCGGCGTAGCGTTCGAGGTTGCGCTGCGCGAGCGCGTCGGCCATCTGCCGCTTGTTGCCGAAGAAGCGGTAGACGGAGCCGATGGGGACGCCGGCGCGCTCGGCCACGGCCCGGGTGCTCAGGGCGTCGTAGCCGACCTCGTCCAGCAGGTCGGCGCAGGCGTCCAGGATTCTGGTCAGCCGTTCGGCGCTGCGCCGCTGCACGGGCGCGCGACGGAGCGATGTCGCTTGGGGCACGGACCTCATGATGCCTTTCCGCCGCGTCCAGGTGAACCTCGCCCCTGTGTACGGAGAAAGGTGCCCGATGCACTCAAGCGGACGGGGACGCGGTCGGCGATCCGGACGCGGACCCGGACAGGGATCCGGTCAGCGATCCCGACGGGGATCCGGCGGGCGACTGCTCCGACGCCGTGACGTCCGCCGTGGCCTCCACCGGCTTGCCCTCCACCGCCCACACCGTCGCGTCGTCGGCGTAGAGGCGGACGGTGACCTCGTGCGTGCCGTGCGGGAGATATCCGGCCGGAATGCGGTACGAGGGGCCGCGCAGGTCGGCGACCCGCCGGCTGTCGACGTAGAGCCGGGCGATGCCTCGACCGGCGACCGCCTCGACGGGCGTTCCCGTCGGCGAGAGCCGGAAACGCGCCAGCTTCAGCCGCACGTCCCAGCCGCCGTGGGCGTCCGGCTGGACCTCCACGCCCACCTCGGGCGCCCCCTTCTTCGCGACCTCGCGGTAGTGGCGCCCGTCGTCGTCGGTGTGGTCCAGCACCTTGCCCACGGGCGAGGGCGACTGCGCGTTCCCCCCGTCCCGCGTACCGCTGGAGCCGCAGCCCGCGGATCCGGTCAGCAGCAGGACACAGACCGCGAGCGCGGCGGGATGAGTGCGCGTCCACGACATGATCGGGACACTAGAGCACCGGTCCGGCACGCGGATCCCCCTGAAGTCTGGTTCTGGCCGTGCCGTGATCGTCCTCCGAGAGGAGGACCCCGGCCCTCTTGCGTCCGTGAAAACGCAATCCTACGGTGATGCATAGGAATCAGCCGGGCAAGGGAGCCACGATGAGCAGCGGGGACGCACGCAAGACGGCCGAGGGGCTGACCTACCTCTCCGGGTTCGGCAACGAGCACGCCTCCGAGGCGGTGCCGGGCGCCCTGCCGCAGGGCCGCAACTCCCCCCAGCGCGCACCCCTGGGCCTGTACGCGGAGCAGCTCAGCGGCACGGCGTTCACCGAGCCGCGCGCCCACAACCGCCGCTCGTGGCTGTACCGGATCCGCCCCTCGGCCGCGCACCCGGCGTTCACCCGGTCCGGCGACGGCGCGATCCGCACCGGCCCCTTCGGCCAGACGGTCCCCGACCCCAACCGGCTGCGCTGGGACCCGCTGCCCGAGCCGCCCGCCGGCACGGACTTCCTCGCCGGTCTGTGGACCCTCGGCGGCAACGGCGACGCGGCCCAGCGCACCGGCATGGCCGTGCACCTGTACCACGCGAACGCCTCCATGGAGCGCGTCTTCGGCAATGCGGACGGCGAGCTGCTGATCGTCCCCGAGGCGGGCGGGCTGCTGCTGCGCACGGAGTTCGGGCTGCTGCACGTCGAGCCCGGCGAGGTGGCGCTGATCCCGCGCGGGGTCCGCTTCCGCGTCGACCTGCTGGACACCGCGCCCGACGGCGGGCAGGGCCCGACCGCACGCGGTTACGTCTGCGAGAACTACGGCGCGCTCTTCCGCCTCCCCGACCTCGGGCCGATCGGCGCCAACGGGCTCGCCAACCCCCGGGACTTCCGCGCACCCGTCGCCGCCTACGAGGACGTCGACGGCCCGGTGGAGGTGGTCAACAAGTTCTGCGGCCACCTCTGGAGCGCCACCTACGACCACTCCCCGCTCGACGTCGTGGCCTGGCACGGCAACCTGACGCCCTACGTCTACGACCTGCGCCGCTTCAACGTCATCGGAACCATCTCCTACGACCACCCCGACCCGTCGATCTTCACCGTGCTGACGTCCCCCTCGGACACCCCCGGGCTGGCCGGCGTCGACTTCGTGGTCTTCGCCCCGCGCTGGCTGGTCGGCGAGGACACGTTCCGGCCGCCGTACTTCCACCGCAACGTGATGAGCGAGTACATGGGCCTCATCGAGGGCGCGTACGACGCCAAGACGGCGGGCGAGGGGGGCTTCGTGCCGGGCGGCGGCTCGCTGCACAACATGATGTCGGCGCACGGCCCGGACCGGGAGACCTTCGACCGGGCCGGCGCCGCCGAACTCGAGCCGCACAAGCTCGACGACGGGCTGGCGTTCATGTTCGAGACGCGCTGGCCGCTCGTCCTCACCCCGCAGGCGGCCCGCGCCGAGCATCTGCAAGAGCGCTACGACGACGTCTGGCAGGGCCTCGAACGCCACTTCCGGCCCTCCGACGACACATTGCACTGAACGGTGCCGACCGGTACGGATAGGCCGTGACCTCCTTCGCCCCGGACTCGATCGTCCTCACCCGAAAACTGCCGCTCTGGTATCAGGTGTCGCAGTCGCTGCGCGCCTCGATACTCGGCCGCTCCCCCCGCGACCCGCTCCGGCTGCCCACCGAGGAGCAGTTGGCCGGGCACTACGGGGTGAGCGTGCTGACCATGCGGCAGGCGCTGAAGGAGCTGGAGGACGAGGGGCTCATCACCCGGCACCGCCGCCGGGGCACCTTCATCGAGCCGACCGCGCGGCGCGGCGCCCCGGTGCGGCTGCTGGGCTCGGTCGACGCGATCGTGGCCCAGCAGTCCGGCATGACGACCGAGCTCCTGGAGCACGGCAGCACGGCCGTCCCCGCCGAGGTCGCCGAGCACTTCCCGGACCTGACCGAGGTGGCGGCCTACCACCGCCTCAGGAGCGACGAGGTGACGGGCGAGCCCACCAACCACGCCCGCAACTACGTCCGCCCCGAACTGGCCGCCCGCATCGACCCAGACGACCTGGTCCGCTGGCCCATGACGAAGGTGCTGCGGGACGTCGTCGGCGCGGACATCGGCAGGATCACGGACACCGTCGAGGCACGGCTGGCGGACCCGGAGACGGCCCGGCTGCTCCGGGTCCCGCTGCTGAGCCCGATCCTGCACTACACGGGGGTCACCCACGACGCCTCCGGCCGGGTCCTGGACGCGGCGGTCATCCACTACCGGGGCGACCGTTTCTCCTTCACGGTCACGCTCGACGCGACGTGACGCGCCGTGCCGCGCCGTCCGCGAGCCGTCGTACGATGCCCGGCGTGACGCACGACGACGCTCCGCCGCTGGCGGACCTGATGCCGTGGTCCGTCGCACCGCCGCGGCTCGGCCGGGGGTGGCCGACGGCGCCCGACCCGGCGTCCCTGAAGGCCCGCTGGGACGCCCTGCTGAAGGCCGAGGGCGCGGACCGCGAGGCCCTGTTCGAGCCGACCCGCTCACGCACCCTGCACTCGGCGGTCGGGCAGCTGCCCGGCCTCTCCGGCGGGACGCAGAAGCTGGTCCGCGCCTCGGGTCCCTGTCCGGAGCCGGTCCGGGTGCTGGCGGCGCCCTTCGACGAACAGTGGCTGATCCCCGACCAGCGCCTCATCGACGCGGCCCGCCCGGAGTTGTGGCGGGTGGCGGACGAGCGGCAGGTCTTCGTGGTGGAGACGCCGGAGTCGCCCCTCCTGGTGTCCTCGCTGCTCCCGCTGGTGCGGCCCGGCCGCATCCGACCGCTGTACCGGCGGCCCGGCGGCGAGGAACCCAATCTGGCGCCGGGCCTGCCGGACCTGCTGCGCCGGCTGGGCCACTCCCCCGATCCGGTGGACTTCCTGGCCTGGACCCTGACCGCCGTCCGCCCCGACCTCACCGTCCCGCTCACCCGCGACCGCGGGGTCTGGGCCGAAGGGGTGGAGGCGGGCCGCCGCGCGCTGTGGCTGCTGCGCCGCGACGGCGAGCGGCCCCGGCTCCCCGGCGGCCGCCGGCCCTACGTCCGCGCCCCGCTCCCGGCCCGGCCTGCGAGCCTTCGCTACGACCGCGACGCGGAGACCCTCCACCTCGACGAGGGCCGGATCTCCCCCGTCCCGCCGCAGGCCTGGGAATTCGAGGCGGGCGGGGCCCGGGTGCTGGAGCGGTGGTTCGCGGTGCGGACGGCGCAGGACGCCGGGCCCGGCGCGCTCGCGGCGATCCGCCCGGCGACCTGGCAGCAGACGTGGACGTCCGAACTCCTGGAGCTGATCACCGTGTTGACGCTGCTGGCCGAAGTGCGCGACCGGTGGGCGGAGTGGGAGGTCACCGACACGGTCACCACGGCGGAGCTGCGCACGGCGGGCGTGCTGCCGGTCCCGGACTCCGCCCGCCGCCCGGCGACCGTTCTGGACCATCACGAGGAGGGCCCGGAGGGCCAGTTCGCGCTGCTGTGAGACGGGGGGCCGAACCCGGGCGGCCGCGCGCCACGGCGAGCGCGACGCCGGACGGCCTTGCGGACCGGCCCGCTCCGACGCCGCCCCGCGACGCCTTCCCCCCCGCCGCCACGCGGCGCCTCCCCCGGCCCGGCTGACAGAGCGACCGGTCAGGGGACATGATCCCCTGCATGGACCAGCCCCTTCAGCCCCCGCCGCAGCCCCAGCCCCTGACCGTCCCCCAGCCCCTGCCCCTGGAGGGGCTCACCGTCGTCGCCGTCGAGCAGGCCGTCGCGGCGCCGTTCGCGACCCGGCAGCTCGCCGACCTCGGCGCCCGGGTGATCAAGGTCGAGCGGATCGACGGCGGTGACTTCGCGCGCGGCTACGACACCGCCGCCGGCGGCCTCGCCTCCCATTTCGTGTGGTGCAACCGGGGCAAGGAGTCCATCGCGCTGGACCTGAAGGATCCGCGCGGGCTGGACGTCGTACGGCGGCTGGTCGCCGGCGCGGACGTGTTCGTGCAGAACCTCGCGCAGGGTGCGGCGGCCCGGCTGGGCCTGGACGCGGCCACCCTGTGCGCGAGGCATCCGCGGCTGGTCGCGGTGGACGTCTCCGGGTACGGGCCGAGCGGGCCCTACGCCGACAAGCGTGCCTACGACATGCTCGTGCAGTGCGAGGCCGGGCTCGTGTCGGTGACCGGGACGCCCGAGCAGCCGGTGAAGGCGGGGATCCCGGCGGCGGACATCGCGGCGGCCATGTACGCCTTCTCCGGCGTGCTCGCGGCGCTCGTGCGCCGGGGCACGACCGGGCGGGGCGGTCCGGTGCAGGTGTCGATGCTGGAGTCGCTCGCGGAGTGGATGGGACACCCCCTGCACCACACGATGCACGGCGGCGCCGCCCCGGCCCGCACCGGCCTGGCGCACACGGTGATCGCGCCGTACGACGCCTACCCCACGGCGGACGGCGGACGGGTGCTGCTGTCGGTGCAGAACGACCGGGAGTGGCGGCGGCTGGCCGAACAGGTCGTCGGACGCCCCGCGTGGGGGACGGATCCGGCGTTTGCGACGAACGCGGCACGGGTGGCGAACCGGGAGCGCACGGACGCCGTGGTGGCGGAGGCCCTGGGCGCGCTGAGCACCGACGAGGCGCTGGCACGGCTGGAGGACGCGGGCATCGCGTGCGCGCGTCTGCGGGATCTGCACGAGCTGGCGGAGCATCCGCAGCTCGCGGCCCGTGAGCGCTGGCGGGAGGTGGGAACGCCGGTCGGACCGCTGCGGGCGCTGCTGCCGCCGATCACGCTGCCGGGCGGAGCGGAGGCACGGATGGGGGACGTGCCCGCGCTCGGGGAGCACACCGAAGCGCTGCTGCGTGCCGTGGGGATGACGGACGAGGAGATCGCAGCGCTGCGCCGGGACGGTGTGGCCGCCTGAGCGCGGGACTCAGTACGTGACGACGTGCCGGACGGTCAGTGCTTGTTGCCGCCGAACAGCGAGCGGCGCAGTCGGCGCAGGGGCGCGAAGAGCGAGACGCGGCTGACCCGGGCCCGCGTCGTCCGGGCACCGTGGTCGCGGTCGCGCAGCGGTTCACGCGCGGTCAGCTCCCGCATGAGCGAGGTCGCCTCGACCGTCTCCCGCTGCGGTATGGCGGGACCCGCCAGCACCGAGAGATGGCGGTCCAGGCGCGAACTGGTCGCGCTGCTCCCGCAGGTGATCGCAGGGACGCGCGCCCTGCTGTGCATCGTTATCTGTTCCATGTCACTCCCCACCCGTACGAGTCCACCCGGCCCGGGCAGGGTAACCCTATCGCCCCGTCGAGGCACACATGTATCGAGCTCACGTGATTCACCTTCCCCGTAAGGGGGTTGACGAAGCCTGGCCGATCACTCTCCGAATCCAACCGATTTCAGGGTGAGTTGGACAACCGGCTGAGTAGTGGGCTGCGGCGATCCCCCGTCCGGCTCGACGGTCACAGCGAGTGACGTCGCCGCTTTGTCGAGACCGTCGGCGACCAGGGGCGTGTCGCCCGAGAAGAGCCCGAGGGAGCGCGGTTGCGCGTTCGGGCGCATGAGCCACAGCTGGTGCACCCGCCCGGCGGGCAACGCGCCGTATCCGCTCAAGGTGACGATCGCCTGCCCCTCCGAGGCGGAAGCGATCACTGCGATGCCCCGGCCCTCGGCGTCCTTCCCGTTGCCCGCCCGCGCGTCAGGAGCCGCGAGAACGTGGGCGATCTCACGCGAGTGGGCGCGCTCGGCGTCCAGCCGGTCCTGGGTCCGGCCGGCCTGGACGGCGAGGACGGAGGCGACCACGAGGGCCGCGGCGGCGGTGGCCGCCGCCAACGGCGCGAACAGCGGGCGGCGGGCGCGGGGCGCTCCCCCACGGCCGGACGCGTGGGAGGTGCCCCCGGAGCGTCGCGGCGGCGGCTGCGCGCCCCAGACGTGCGGGGGCAGTTGGGGCGCGTGCTCCCGCACCGGCGTACGCGCGGCCTCCTGCGGGGTTCTCTGCACCGCCGCCAGCACCCGCTCGCGCATCGCGGGCGGCGGTGGGGCGGCCGTCGACCAGGCGAGCCGGACGGCGTCCTCGGCCAGCGCCCGCACCTCGGCGGCGCAGCGGTCGCAGCGCTTGAGGTGTCTTTCGAAGCGGTGGCGCTCGTCTGCCTCGAGGGCGTCGAGCGCGTAGGGGGCCGCCAGCGAGTGCAGGTCCTCGCGGCGGAACAGGCCGAGCAGACTCATGCGGCGCCTCCCAGGCAGTCGCGCAGCCGCGTGAGCCCGTCACGCATCCGTGTCTTCACCGTGCCCAGCGGGAGCGAGAGCCGGTCGGCCACCTCACGGTACGTGTAGCCGTCGTAGTAGGCGAGGGTGACGGACTGGCGCTGAAGAGCCGTCAGCCGGTTCAGACAGCGGCGGACCAACTGGCGTTCCAGGCCTGCCTCGACCTCCTCCGCCACCTGGTCGAAGGCGGGGTCGTGGTAGCGCGAGGCCTCGCGCTGCTCGCGGTCGACGGCCGCGCGGGCGCTGCGCACCCGGTCGACGGCACGGCGGTGGGCGAGGGTGAGGATCCAGGAGAGGGCGCTGCCGCGGTTCGGGTCGAAACGGCCGGCGGAGCGCCAGGCCTCCAGGAGCACCTCCTGGGCGACCTCCTCCGACTGTGCGGGATCCCGGACGACCCGGCGCACGAGGCCGAACACCGGCCCGGAGACGACGGCGTAGAGGCGTTCGAACGCCCGCTGGTCGCCCCTCGCCACGAGCACCAGAAGCTCGTCCGCCTCCATGCCGTCCCCCTCTCTGCGACCGCCGCACCCGGGCCGCCCCGTCACACCAGGCATCCGCAAACGAACACACCTCCGGTGGATGGGTACGGATCCGAGCGGCGAAAACGCGGGTGAGCAGGAAAGAAAAAGTTTTTCGTTCCCGACCAATCCGAACCCGCCCTCCGTTCCGTATCACTGTCCGTCAGGCAACTTGGCACAGAGGACGGACGGCATGACAGCTTTCTCCAGGAGCGGCAACGGACGCAGGAGCGTCGCGACCCTCATATGCGGTGCGTTGGCCGCCGGGGGGCTCGCAGCCGCCGGCGCCGCCGCGCTGGCCCCGGGGGCCGCCTACGCCTCCAGCCACCGCGAGGCTCCTCTCATCTCGGGCACCCCGCAGTACGACAACACGGACCTCTACGCGTTCGTCAGCCCGGACCACCCGGACACGACGACCATCATCGCGAACGTCATCCCCTTCGAGGAGCCCGGCGGAGGCCCGAACTTCTACCAGTTCGCCGAGGACGCCCAGTACGACGTCCGCATCGACAGCAACGGTGACGCCAAGGAAGACCTGATCTTCCGCTACACCTTCAAGACGAACGTCAAGAACCGGAAGTCGTTCCTCTACAACACCGGCGTGGTCGACAGCCTGTACGACCCCGACCTGAACGTCACGCAGTCCTACGACCTGGAGCTGATCAAGCTCAAGAAGGGCAAGGTCGAGCACGAGACCAAGCTCGCGGACGACGTGCCGGTGGCCCCGTCCAACGTGGGCAAGGCCTCGATGCCGAATTACTCGAAGCTGCGCGACCAGGCGATCTACAAGCTCTCCAACGGCTCGAAGACGTTCGCCGGCCAGGCCGACGACCCGTTCTTCGCCGACCTGCGCGTCTTCGACCTGCTGTACGGCGGCAACCTCTCCGAGGTGGGCAACGACACCCTCAAGGGCTACAACGTCAACACGATCGCCCTCCAGGTGCCGAACGACCTGATCGCCGAGTCGAAGCACCAGCCGATCGTCGGCATCTGGTCGACCACCCAGCGCCAGAACGCCCAGGGCTACTACACGCAGGTCTCGCGGCTGGGCAACCCGCTGGTCAACGAGGTCGTCAACCCGATCAAGGACAAGGACAAGTTCAACGCGTCCAAGCCCAAGGACGACGGCCAGTTCCTGAAGAACGTCACCAACCCCGAGCTGCCCAAGCTCATCGAGGCGATCTACAAGATCAAGGCGCCGGCCGAGCCGCGCAACGACCTCGTCGACGTGTTCCTCAAGGGCGTCAAGGGCCTCAACCAGCCCCCGTACGTGACGCCTTCGGAGGAACTGCGCCTCAACACCTCGGTCAAGCCGAGCATGCACCCGAAGCGACTGGGCGTGCTCGACGGTGACAACGCGGGCTTCCCGAACGGCCGTCGCCTCACCGATGACGTGATCGACGCCTCGCTGCAGGTCGTCGAGGGCGAGCTGGTCGGCTCCAAGAACGACCTGGGCGACGCGGTCGACAAGAACGACAAGAGCTTCGAGAAGTACTTCCCCTACATCGCCCTGCCGACCGAGGGCTCGCGCGGCGCGACCGCCAAGAGCGGCGCCGACGTCAAGAGCCAGCTCGGTGACGCCCTCACGGGCTCGAACGACAACACCACGCTGATCGCGTCCTCCGCGGGCGCCGGCGCGGCGGGCATCCTCCTCATCGGCGGCGGCCTGATGTGGTGGCGGGGCCGGCGGCGGGCCTACTAGGCCCTCCCTCTGAGCGGGCCGGGGAGAATCCTGCGCTCCCCGGCCCTGTCCCACCGACTGGCGCGGCCCGCGTACTCATCCCCCACGGCGCGGGCCGCGCCGCCCCCACGTGAGCAGACGGAACCATCCCAGGCGATCTAGGAGAGGGCATGTCCCCGCGGACGAACGACGGCGCACCGGAGCCCACCCGACCGGCCTCCGCCCGACCGGAACCGGTCACCGGCAGGCCGGTCTCCGGCGAACCGGCCTCCGGCGCGCCGGTCCCGGACCCGGGACGGCCGGCGCCGACCACCGCCCCGGCACCCGGGGGAGCCTCCACCGCGGAGGACGCGACCGGGTCCGACCCGGGGGCAGCTGACACGGAGACCCGCACGACGGCGGACGCCGACGCCGACCACGCCGATCACGTCGGCGCAGGCGGAGCCTCGGCCGACACCGGCGTCGCCCTCGGGGCCGAGGCCGGGGACGACGCGGGCGGCGACGTTCGAGCGGTCCCTGTCACCGACCGGGAGACGGGCGACGACGCCACGGACGACATGGCCGACGAGCCCGACGCGGCCGGTGCCGATGGCGGTACCGATGCCGACGCCGGTGCCGATGCCGACGAGCGGGTCGCCGCGGTGCGGCGGGCGGGGGCCGCGGGACGTCGCTGGCGGGCCGCCCAGCTCACCGCCTGCGCCGCCATGGTGGCCGTGGCGCTGACCGCCGGGGCGATCGCGCTCGGCGCGGTGCACGACGGACGCGACATGCCCGTGGCGACCGCCGCGGCGGTGTCCCCCGGCCTGCTCGCCGGCGGCGACCTCGACGCGAGCATCACGGCCCTGCAGGCCCATCTGCGCGTCCAGCCAAGGGACTTCGGCGGCTGGGCCACGCTCGGGCTGGCCTACGTCGAGCAGGCCCGCACCAAGGGAGACCCCTCCCGCTATCCGCAGGCCGAGCAGGCCCTGAAGCGTTCCCTCTCCCTGCGCGCCGACAACGACCAGGCGCTGGCCGGCCGGGCCGCCCTGGCCGCCGCGCGGCACGACTTCGCGAACGCCCTGAAGCTGGCCGACGGGGCCCTGAAGCAGAACCCCTACAACGAACGCGCCCTGTGCTCGCGCGTCGACGCCCTCGTCGAGCTGGGCCGCTACGACGACGCCGAGGCGGCCGTGCAGACGGCGGACCAACGACGCCCCGGGGTACCGGTGTTCACCCGCTACGCCTACGTCCACGAACTGCGCGGCGACGTCGCCACCGCCCGCCGGGTCCTGGAGCGGGCCCTCGCCGTGTCCACGTCGCCCGGCGACATCGCCTACGTCGCCGCCCAGCTCGGCCAACTCGCCTGGAACCAGGGCGACTACGCCACGGCCCTCACCCACTACGCCCGCGCCCTCGCCGCGGACGAGAACTACCTCCCCGCGCTGGAGGGCCGCGCCCGCGCCCAGGCGGCGAGCGGACAGCAGGCCGAGGCCCTCAAGGGGTTGGAGCTGATCGTCGCCCGCTATCCGCTCCCCGGACCGCTGGTGGAGCTCGGCGAGCTGTACGAGGCCAGAGGCGGCGCCGGAGACAGGACGAAGGCCCAGGAGCAGTACGCGCTCGTCGACGCGTGGACCGCGATCGCCCGCGCCAACGGCGTCAACGCCGACCTGGACACCGCGCTCGCCGCCGCCGACCACGGCGACCGGGCGACGGCCCTGCGCGCGGCCCGCGACGACTGGTCCCGCCGGCACACCGTGCACACGGCGGACGCCCTGGCCTGGGCTCTCCACGTCAACGGCAAGGACGCCGAGGCCCTCCCCTACGCCCGGCAGGCCACGGCCACCGGTTACCGCAACGCCGCCTTCCTCTACCACCGCGGTGTGATCGAGAAGGCCACGGGCCACCTGGCCGACGCCCGCACCCACCTGGCCGCCGCCCTGAAGCTGAACCCCGGCTTCTCGCCGCTGGGCGCCCGTCAGGCCCGGGCGGCGCTCAAGACGCTGGAGGCGAGCAAGTGAGCACCCGTCGACTGTTCGCCTCCTGCGCGGCCGTGTTCACGGCCGGCTGTGCGCTCGCGCTGGTTCCTTCCGCCGGCGCGAGCGCGCACCCGCTCGGCAACTTCACCGTCAACCGCTACGACGGTCTCGTCGCCGCCCCGGGACAGCTGCGGGTCGACCATGTCGAGGACCTCGCCGAGATCCCGGCGACCCAGGCGAAGCCCGACATCGAGCGGCTCGGGATGAGCGCCTGGGCCCGGGAGCGCTGCGCCACGGCCGCGTCCGGCAGCAGGCTCACCGTCGACGGCCGGGCCGTGACCCTCACGGTGGGCTCCAGCAAGGCGTCCGTGCGGCCCGGTCAGGCGGGGCTCGACACGCTGCGCGTCGAGTGCCGGCTGGCCGCCCCGCTGCCCGACGTCGCCGACGGGGACGCCGTCTCCGTCGGCTTTCACAGCGCGGGCGTCTCCACCGGCCCCGGCTGGCGGGAGATCACCGCGCGCGGCGACCGGATGACGCTGACCGCGTCCGACGTCCCGAAGAAGTCGCTGTCGGGCGAACTGACCAGCTATCCCAAGGAGTTGCTGTCCTCCCCGGCGGACACCTCGACCGCGTCCGTGCGGGTGCGGCCCGGCGGTGCGGCGCTCGTCGAGGAGAACCGGGACGCACCGGCCGCCTCGGTGCTGCCGCGCGGCGCGGACCGCTGGACACGGGCCCTGGACGATCTGGTCGCCCGCCAGCACCTCACCCTCGGCTTCGCCGCGCTCGCCCTGGTGATCGCCATCGGTCTCGGCGCGCTGCACGCGGTCGCCCCGGGCCACGGCAAGACCATCATGGCCGCGACGGCGGCGGCCCGGGGCGGCAGGGCGCGGATGAAGGACGTTCTCCCGCTCGCCGCGTCGGTGACCGTCACGCACACGCTCGGCGTCGTCGCGCTGGGCCTTCTCGTCACCGCCGGTTCGGCCGCGGCGCCCTCGGTGATCGCCTGGCTGGGGCTGGCGAGCGGCGCGCTGGTGCTCTTCGCGGGCGCGACCCTCGCACGCCGGGCCTGGCGCGGCCGCGGCGGCACCGGCACCGCGCACGGACACGCCCATCCCCACCCCCACCCGCACCCGCACCCGCACCCGCACCCGCCGGGTGGTCACTCGCCCGCCCACGAGCCGGCGAAGGCCGCGGACCGTCAACTCGCACTGGTGGGGGCCACCACCGCGCACACCCATGCCCATCACGACCACGACGCCCCCGACCCCACTCACGGGCACCGTCACGAAACCGGTCACGAACACGAGCACGGACATGACCACGAGCACGGTCACGAGCACGGCCACGGGCCTCACCGCGAAGACGGTCATGAGCACGACCACGGGCACACCCACACGCACACCCACGGCGGCCACACCCACAGCCACGCCGTCGCCCCCACCCTGCGCGGCACGCTCCTGCTCGGGTTCGCCGGCGGCATGGTGCCCAGCCCGTCGGCGGTGGTCGTGCTGGTCGGTGCGGCCGCGCTCGGGCAGGCCTGGTTCGGGCTGCTGCTCGTGGTCGCGTACGGCGTCGGTCTCGCGCTGACCCTGACCGCCGCCGGGTTCGCCGTCGTCAGGCTCGGCGCGGGGGCGACCCGCCTCCTGGACCGTCAGCCGCGCTGGACGACCCACCCGGCCGTGACGCTCGTGCGCCGCAATCTGCCCCTGTGGTCCGCCTTCCTCGTGGTGGTCCTCGGTGCCGGACTGGTGCTCAGGGGGGCCGCATCCGTACTGGGCTGAGCTACGTTGGTGGGGTTGCGGAGGTTTTCGCCCGGATGCGAAGAGCGAAATGGGGGCGCGGTGTCCGAAGAACCGGGCAGTGAACGTCTGATCGCGGGCCGCTACCGTCTGCTGACCCCGCTCGGCGAGGGCGGCATGGGCACGGTGTGGCGGGCCCGTGACGAGGTGCTGCACCGCGAGGTCGCGGTCAAGGAGGTGCGCGCGCCGCACGGGCTGGCCGCCTCCGACGTGGAGCGCCTGTACGCCCGGCTGGAGCGCGAGGCCTGGGCCGCGGCCCGGGTCGCGAACCGCAACGTCGTCACCGTGTACGACGTGGCCGCCCAGGACGGACGGCCCTGGATCGTCATGGAGATCGTGCACGGGATCTCCCTCTCCGAACTGCTCGACGCGGAGGGGCCGCTCGAACCGGCGCGGGTCGCGCACATCGGCGCCGAGGTGCTGGCCGCGCTGCGGGCCGCGCACGAGGCGGGCGTGCTGCACCGGGACGTCAAACCGGCGAACGTGCTGATGTCGAACGACGGCCGCGTGGTGCTCACCGACTTCGGCATCGCGACCGTCGAGGGCACCTCGGCGCTGACCATGACCGGCGAGGTCATCGGCTCTCCCGAGTTCCTCGCGCCGGAGCGCGCGCTGGGGCGTACACCGGGTCCCGAGTCGGATCTGTGGTCGCTGGGCGTGCTGCTGTACGCGGCGGTGGAGGGCAACTCCCCCTTCCGGTACGACACTCCGCTGAGCACGCTCCGGGCGGTCGTCGACGAGGAGCTGCCGCCGCCGCGCCGGGCGGGGCCGCTCGCGCCGGTGATCGAGGGCCTGCTGCGCAAGGACCCGGCCGAACGGCTGTCCGCCGAACGGGCCGAACGGGACCTGCGGTTGATCGCGGCCGGGGGCACGCCCTCCGGGGGAGGCGATCCGGGCGCGGGCACGACCCGCGGGGCGATGTACGCGCCGTATCCGCCGACGGCGGCGACCCCCGCCGAACCCTTCCGGCACGGGCCCGCGGACCCGGCCGCGCCACAGCCGTGGACGTCCGCCCCGGCGGGCGCGGCGGGGCGGGGCGCCTCCTCGCCGGAGCCGGACCGGGGCCGGCGGGCCGGCGTGCTCCTCGTCACGGGGGTGGCGGTGCTGGCGCTGGCGGTCGCCGGACTGACGTACGGGCTGCTGCACCACGACGTCGGCCGCCGCAGCGGCTCCGGCGGGGTCACGAACAGCGCCTCGGAAGCGGTGAGTTCGCCCGCGCCGCAGCGGGAGCCGAGCAGGTCGGCGGCGGAGTCCGCGAGCCCGAGCCCGAGCGGGAGCCCCTCGTCCGCCGCACCGGAGCAGACGGTCACGGTCAGCGTCGCCGGCGCGCACACGGACTACACCGGTGCGTGTCCGCCGCAGGACGCCGACGCGCCCGCCTTCACCGCGACGATCACGGTGGGACGGCTGCCCGCGACGGTGTCCTACCGCTGGGTGTCGAAGGACGGCGAGCTGTCCGGGCAGACCTGGAAGACGCTCGACTTCCCGTCGGGCGGCGGGAAGTCGAAGCAGGACAAGGTGATCGTGTCGACGTACGCCGGGAGCGGCACGTACCGGAACTCCATCGCCGTCGAGGTGCGCAAGCCGGTGAAGGCGACGTCGGACGCGGTGCCGTTCTCGGTCACCTGCGAGACGGAGACCCCGTCGGGCGGGGCCTCCCCCTCGTCCTCGCCGTCCGAATGAGCCGGGCGGCGGCCGTCAGGCCGCGCTGGTGAGGACCGGCAGGTAGCCGCCGGACTGGCCGGAGGCGGTCGGGTGGTAGGACTCGCCGATGTTCAGCAGGTCGAGGCTGTGCAGCCAGGAGCTGCCGGAGCAGATCTCGTGGCCGCCGAAGGGGGTGCGGACGTCGCCGAAGACGAAGCCGTGGGCGGCCGCGCGGCGGGCGACGGCGGCGTCGAGGTAGTCGGCCGCGCCGTTGATGGCGGAGCGCTTGGTCTCGGACAGGCCGAGGCACAGGGAGCCGAGCCGGTAGAAGCGGGGATAGCCGATGACGACGACGCGCGCGTTGGGTGCTTTGGAGCGGATCGCCGAGTAGACGCCGTCGAGTTTGCCGGGGAGCGTGGAGTCGACGTAGGCGCGGGCGGTGTCGATACGGCCGAGGCAGCCGCTGTCGGAACTGGTGACACAGGTCGTCATGACGTCGGCGAAGCCCGCGTCGTTGCCGCCGATGGTGATGGAGACGAGGCCGGTGGAGGAGTTCAGGCCGCCGAGCTGACTCGCCAGAACATCACCCGTACGGGCTCCCGAGCAGGCAGCGAAGGTGAACGAGGCGGGGCCGTGGGCGGCGTTCCAGAGGTACGGGTAGGCCTTGGTGCTGCGCTTACAGTCGCCGCTGGAGCTGAGGTAACTCCCCGCGCCGACGCCGGAGGAGTAGGAGTCGCCGAGGGCCACATAGCCACCGGTGGCGGCGAGGTGGGATCCCTGCGCGGAGCCCGCCCCGGTGAGGGCGGCGCCGAGGGCGAGGAGGGCTGAGCTGACGAATACGACAAGTCGGGAACGTCTCATGGAACCTCCTTTAGCAGGTTCTCTGCCACAACTTTCGTAGCAAGCACCCGCATTGACGGGAAGTGTCCATGCCAAGACTTTTCGCCCTCACGACGGCCGTGGGGGCCGGTTCGGGCCCACTTGCACCCCGAGGCGTACGGAGTAGCGCTCTTGACCGGTCGTCAAACGGAGGCGGCGGCGCGAGGACCGGCGGGACCGGCGGGACCGGCCGACCACCGGACGAAACTCGCGTATCCGGCATGTCCGGCTTACCCGACACGCCACGCGCAGTGCGGAAACCGGGTGCGGACAGGGGCCCGGTGCCGGATCATGGGCGCATGTCTGTCCAGCCACAGGACGCTCTGCCGATCCGGCTCACCGTCGACGACTCCGACTCGCCGTCCGATGTCGTCGACGCGCTGTTCCTCGGCCGCTTCGCGACCGGCGAGCAGCCGTACTCGCACGCCGCGAACATCGACCGCGTACGCTCCGGCGCGACCCTGCTGCCGGCGCACGCCCGTGTGCTGCGGGTCGCCCGCGACGAGGACCGCAGCGCCACCCTGGCCGAGGGGGACGGCTGGACGCTGCTGGTCTCCCGCTGGAACCGCGGCGCCGACGTCACGGTCACGGCGACCACCGCCGAACTGGCCGCCAAGGTGCTCGACGAGGCCACCGACGGCGCGGCGGACGAACCCGAGCCCCAGCCGGAGAACGTGACCATGGGGTTCTGGTACGTCTCCCCGCGGCGCGGACCGCACCGCACGACCCGTCAGATCTCCGCCGGCACCTGGGACGAGGTGCGCGCGAACTACACCGCCCCCGTCGCCGAGGCGATGGACGGCCTGATGGCGACGACCCCCGAGGACATCGCCGGCCGGCTGCTCCTGCTGCACGGCCCGCCCGGCACCGGCAAGACCTCGGCGCTGCGCACCCTGGCCCGCTCCTGGCGGGAGTGGTGCCAGGTGGACTGCGTCCTGGACCCGGAGCGGCTCTTCTCCGACGTCGGCTATCTGATGGACATCGCGATCGGCGAGGAGGACGGCACGGGCAAGGGCCGCTGGCGGCTGCTGCTCCTGGAGGACTGCGACGAACTGATCCGCGGCGAGGCCAAGCACACGGCGGGCCAGGCCCTGTCCCGGCTGCTGAACCTCACCGACGGCCTGCTCGGACAGGGGCGCAACGTCCTGGTGGGGGTCACCACCAACGAGGACCTGGAGCGGCTGCACCCGGCCGTCGTGCGCCCCGGCCGCTGCATGGCCCGCATCGAGGTCGGCCCGCTGACCCGCCGGGAGGCCGTGGACTGGCTGGGCACGGAGGAGGGGGTCGGCCGCGAGGGCGCCACGCTGGCGGAGCTGTACGCGCTGCGCCGGGGCGTCTCCCCCGCCTCGCTGCCGGAGCCGCGGGGCGGGGTGGACGCGGGGCTCTATCTCTGACTCCTTCGGGACACGCGGATCCGGCCCGGGTGTTTTGATGGAGGTATGACGCTGTACGTCGGCACGTCGGGCTGGCAGTACAAGGACTGGAAGGGCGTGCTGTACCCGGCGGACCTTCCCGTACGGCGGTGGCTGGAGGAGTACGCGGCGCACTTCGCCACCGTCGAGATCAACAACGCGTTCTACCGGCTGCCGTCGCGGGAGACCTTCGCGTCCTGGGGCGCCCGCGTCCCGTCGGACTTCACCGTCACGGTGAAGGCGAGCCGCTATCTGACCCACGTCAAGCGGCTGCGCCATCCCGGGGAGCCGGTGCACCGGCTGATGACCCACGCGGCCGGCCTCGGGCCGCGCCTGGGCCCGGTCCTGCTCCAGCTGCCGCCGACCCTGCGGGCCGATCCGGGGCTGCTGGACGCCTGTCTGGCCTGCTTCCCGGCGGACACCCGCGTCGCGGTGGAGCCGCGGCACGACTCGTGGTGGACCGCCGAGGTGCGGGAGGTGCTGCGGACCCGGGGCGCGGCCCTGTGCTGGGCCGACGTCGCGTCCCGCCCGGTCACTCCGCTGTGGCGCACCGCCGACTGGGGGTACGTCCGCTTCCACCAGGGCCGCGCCCGGCCGTGGCCGCGCTACGGGCATCGCGCGCTGGAGACCTGGGTCGACCGCGTCGCGACGACCTGGGCGCGCGACGCCGACGTCTACGCGTACTTCAACAACGACCCGGGCGGCGCGGCGGTGGGGGACGCGGCGCTGTTCGGCAGGACGGCGGAGCGGGCGGGCCTGCGGGTGACGCGGACGCCGCGCGCGCTCGCCGCCCGCAGCTGATCACGGATGACCACCCGCCCCCGGTCACGCCTGGTAGGCCGCCCGCAGGGCCTCCCGCACGGCGGCCGAGGCCTCTTCCTCGGTGAGCCCCAGCCGCAGCGCCCGCTCGGCGTAGGCGCCTGCGGCCGCCGCCGCCTCGCGCTGTGCCGCCGGTCCCGAGGCGGCGACGAACGTGCCGTTGCGCCCCCGGGTCTCGATCACGCCGTCCGTCTCCAGCGCCCGGTAGGCCTTGGCGACGGTGTTCGCGGCGAGGCCGAGCGACTCGGCCAGCCCCCGCACCGTCGGCAGCCGGTAGCCGACCGGCAGCGCGCCCGACCGGGCCTGCTCGGCGATCTGCGCGCGCACCTGCTCGTAGGGTGCGGCGCCCTCATCGACATGGATCTTCAAGGTCACGGGCCGATTGTCCCGCACCCGCGGAAAATGGGAGGCACATCCGCGCCGCCCGCACGTAGCGTGCGCCCCATGACCGTCATCGTGCGCGATCTGCGCCCCGGCGCCGCCGCCGACATCCGGGGCTTCGTCCGGGTCCGGCACCTCGCTCTGCCCTACGTGTACTTCAGCCCCGCCTCCGTGCTGCACGGCCTCACGTCCGCCCACCCCGCCGCCCACGCCCGCAAGCTGGTGGCCGTGATCGACGGCGAGGTGGTGGGGACGGCCCAGGTGAGCCTCGCCCACGACAGCCCGGAGCCCGGCCAGGGCGCCCTCAACGTGTACGTGGACCCGGCGCACACCGGGCGCGGCGCGGGCACGCTGCTGGTGCGGGCGGCCGAGGAGCACCTCGCGGCGCACGGGGCGACGAAGCTGTTCGCCTGGGTGCTGGACGAGCCGGGCCACCGCGCCTTCGCCGAACGGCGCGGCTACCGGGCCGGGCGCAGCGCGCACTTCCTCCGTCTGGACCTGGCGAAGGCCGCTCTGCCGCCGCTTCAGGACCCGCCGCCCGGTGTGGAACTGCGCACCGCCGCCGACTTCGCGGACGACCCCCGCCCGCTGTTCGCACTGGACGCGGAGGCGGGCTCGGACGAACCGAGCGACGTCGCGACCGAGATGAGCGATTACGAGGCCTGGGTCGACGAGTACTGGAGGCACCCGCATCTGAACCTTGACCTGACCTCGGTCGCCGTGGCCGACGGCAGGCCGGTGGCCTTCAGCGTGGCCCACACCGGCGACGCCGGCAGATACGACACGGGCATGACCGGCACCGCCCGCGCCCACCGGGGCCGGGGCCTGGCCAAGCTCGTC
>NZ_BEWA01000009.1 GCF_003112535.1 Streptomyces rishiriensis
TCGGTGGGCTGTGCGAAGCGTGAGAAGTTGTGCACGCACAGCACCAGGTCGTCCTCGTGTTCGCGCAGGAAGGCGAGGACGGCGGGGTTGGAGGAGGGCAGTTCGGTGTAGGTGCCCAGGCCGAAGGCGTGGTTCTGTTTGCGGATCTCGATCATGCGGCGGGTCCAGTGCAGGAGCGAGGAGGGCGACGACATGGACGCCTCGACGTTGGTGACCTGGTAGCCGTAGACGGGGTCCATGATGGTGGGCAGGGAGAGCCGGCCGGGGTCGCAGGAGGAGAAGCCGGCGTTGCGGTCGGGGGTCCACTGCATGGGGGTGCGCACGGCGTCGCGGTCGCCGAGCCAGATGTTGTCGCCCATGCCGATCTCGTCGCCGTAGTAGAGGATCGGCGAGCCGGGCAGGGAGAGCAGCAGGGCGGTGAAGAGCTCGATCTGGTTGCGGTCGTTGTCGAGGAGGGGCGCGAGGCGGCGGCGGATGCCGATGTTGGCGCGCATACGCGGGTCTTTCGCGTATTCGGCGTACATGTAGTCGCGTTCCTCGTCGGTGACCATCTCGAGGGTGAGCTCGTCGTGGTTGCGCAGGAAGATGCCCCATTGGCAGTTCGCGGGGATCGCGGGGGTCTTGGCGAGGATCTCGGAGACGGGGTGGCGCGACTCGCGGCGGACGGCCATGAAGATGCGGGGCATGACGGGGAAGTGGAACGCCATGTGGCACTCGTCGCCGCCGGAGGCGTAGTCGCCGAAGTAGTCGACGACGTCCTCGGGCCACTGGTTGGCCTCCGCCAGGATCACCGTGTCCGGATAGGCGGCGTCGATCTCCTTGCGGACCCGCTTGAGGAACTCGTGCGTCGCGGGGAGGTTCTCGCAGTTGGTGCCCTCCTCGGCGTACAGGTAGGGCACGGCGTCGAGGCGGAAGCCGTCGATGCCGAGGTCCAGCCAGAAGCGGAGAGCGGCCAGGATCTCCTCCTGGACGGCCGGGTTCTCGTAGTTGAGGTCCGGCTGGTGGGAGAAGAAGCGGTGGAAGAAGTACTGCTTGCGGACCGGGTCGAAGGTCCAGTTGGAGACCTCGGTGTCGACGAAGATGATGCGGGCGTCGCCGTACTGCTTGTCGTCGTCGGCCCACATGTAGTAGTCGCCGTAGGGTCCGTCGGGGTCCTTCCTCGATTCCTGGAACCACGGGTGCTGGTCGCTGGTGTGGTTCATCACGAAGTCGATGATGACGCGCATGCCGCGTTGGTGGGCGGCGTCGACGAACTCGACGAAGTCGGCCAGGTCGCCGAACTCGGGGAGGACGGCCGTGTAGTCGGACACGTCGTATCCGCCGTCGCGCAGGGGCGACTTGAAGAAGGGCGGCAGCCAGAGGCAGTCGACCCCGAGCCATTGCAGGTAGTCGAGTTTGGCGGTGATGCCCTTGAGGTCGCCGACGCCGTCGCCGTTGCTGTCCTGGAAGGAGCGGACGAGGACCTCGTAGAAGACGGCGCGCTTGAACCACTCGGGGTCGCGGTCCTTGGCGGGCGTGTCCTCGAAGGTGTCCGGAACGGGCTCGTTGACGATCATGATGTGGGTGACCCTCCGATCTGCGGGTTGGACGGTCGCAGGACGGTGAGTACGTGCGCGGGCCGGGTGCCCGGTTCGAGGCGCACGTAGTTGGCCCTGCCCCAGTGGTAGGTCTCGCCGGTGAGCTCGTCGCGCACCGACGCCGACTCGTGCCAGTCCAGGCCGAGTTGCGGCATGTCCAACGACACCGTCGCCTCCTGGGTGTGGTGGGGGTCGAGGTTGACGACCACCAGAACCGTGTTCGACCCCGCCCGCTTGCTGTACGCGATGACGGAGGGGTTGTCCGTGCCGTGGAAGCGCAGATTGCGCAGCCGGTGCAGGGCCGGATTGGCCCGCCGGATCTCGTTGAGCTTGGTGATCAGCGGGGCCAGGCTGCGGCCCTCACGCTCGGCCGCCTCCCAGTCACGCGGCTTGAGCTGGTACTTCTCCGAGTCCAGGTACTCCTCGCCGCCCTCCCGCAAGGGGGTGTTCTCGCACAGCTCGTAGCCGCTGTACAGGCCCCAGGTGGGGGAGAGGGTCGCGGCCAGGACCGCCCGGATCTCGAAGGCGGGCCGGCCGCCGTGCTGCAGATAGGCGTGCAGGATGTCCGGGGTGTTGGCGAAGAGGTTGGGCCGCATGTACGAGGCGGCCTCCCCCGACAGTTCGGTGAGGTAGTCGGTCAGCTCTTCCTTGGTGGTGCGCCAGGTGAAGTAGGTGTACGACTGCTGGAAGCCGATCTGGGCGAGCGTGTGCATCATCGCGGGGCGGGTGAAGGCCTCGGCCAGGAAGATCACGTCGGGGTCGGTGCGGTTGACGTCCGCGATGACCCGCTCCCAGAACACGACCGGCTTGGTGTGCGGGTTGTCCACCCGGAAGATCCGCACCCCGTACGACATCCAGTGCCGCAGCACCCGGACGGTCTCGGCGACGAGGCCGTCCATGTCGGCGTCGAAGGCGATCGGGTAGATGTCCTGGTACTTCTTCGGCGGGTTCTCCGCGTAGGCGATCGTCCCGTCGGGCCGGTGGTGGAACCACTCCGGGTGTTTCTGCACCCAGGGGTGGTCGGGGGAGCACTGCAGGGCGAAGTCGAGGGCGATCTCCAGCCCCAGTTCGCGCGCCCGCTCCACGAAGTCGGCGAAGTCCTCCAGCGTGCCCAGATCGGGGTGGACGGCGTCGTGGCCGCCCTCCGGCGAGCCGATCGCCCACGGCACGCCCACATCGTCCGGCCCGGCGTTCAACGTGTTGTTGGGGCCCTTGCGGAACGTCGTGCCGATCGGGTGGATCGGCGGGAGGTAGACGACGTCGAAGCCCATCTTCGCGATGGCCGGCAGCCGGCGCGCGGCGGTGCGGAACGTGCCGTGCGGGCGCTCGGGAGTCCCCTCGGAACGCGGGAAGAACTCGTACCAGGACCCGTACAGGGCCCGCTCCCGCTCCACCAGCAGCGGCAGCGGATCGGAGGCCGTGACCAGCTCGCGCAGCGGATGCCGCTCCAGGGCGGCGTCCACCTCCGGCGTCAGCGCCGCCGCCAGCCGGGCGACGGCCGGACGGCTCTCGTCGCGCAGGGCGTCGGCCGCCGCCAGCACCGCGGCGCGGTCCGGCCCCTCGGGCACTGCGTCGGCCGCCCGCTCGTACAGGCGCGCGCCCTCCTCCAGGACCGGCTCCGTGTCCATCCCCGCGGGGATCTTGATGCGGGCGTGATGCCGCCAGGTGGCGACCGGATCGCCCCACGCCTCCACGGTGTAGGTCCAGCGGCCCGCAGCGTCCGCAGTGACGTCCGCGCCCCAGCGGTCCGTGCCGGGGGCGAGCTCGCGCATCGGGGTCCAGGGTCCGGGCGCGCCGTCGGGATCCCGCAGGACCACGTTGGCCGCGACGGCGTCATGGCCTTCGCGGAACACGGTGGCCGAGACCTCGAACGTCTCGCCGACGACCGCCTTGGCCGGCCGGCGGCCCTGCTGGACCAGGGGACGGACGTCGAGGACGGGTATGCGCCCGACGGCGGTGGTGTGACCGGCCGCGGTCGCCTCGACGCTCTCCGTCTGCACGGCCCTCTCCGTCTGCTCGGCCCTCTCGGCCTTGTCGGCCTTCCGGGCGCTCTCGACGGGTGCGCCGGCGGCGGCGCTCCTGGCGTTCTTGCCGGCCTTGCCGCTCTTGGCGCGCCTGCTGTCCTTGCCGCGCTTGCCGGTCTTGCCGGTCTTGCTGTCCTTGCCGCTCCTGCTGTTCTTGCCCTGGGGTCCGTTCTCGGCGTTCGTGCCGTTCTCGGTACGGGGCGTCGGGGGTGATGACGGGTGGTGCCTGGCTGGCATGACCGCTCCTGTCCGCATCAACGGGGGGTAGGCGGATGGATGTGGGGAGGTGGGTCCTGCTAGGGGAGTACGGGGGAGCCTTCCACCCTATTCGGGTGTGCAATCCGGCGCTTTGTTAACTGCTCACGCCTATGTCTTTACACAAGAGATGCTTCGTTCGAGACGAACGGAGAGCCGCTTCCGGACGCCCGTCACATGAACGGTGGAACTTGCAGGAGCTTGTTCGGCGAACCGGGCCCGCGGCCGGACACCTTGCCGTTCGCGGCCCCCGCCACCAGTGCTTTCGCCACCTGCGCGGGCGTCGCCCGGGGGTGGTCGGCGAGATACAGCGCGGCCGCGCCGGCCGCGTGCGGCGCAGCCGTCGAGGTGCCGGAACGGGTCGTGCGGGCGGTGTCGCCCGCCCGGGAGGCGGAGGTGATCGACACGCCCGGCGCGAACAGGTCCAGGGCCGAGCCGTAGTCCGAGAAGGCCGCCCGGGCGTCCCGGCGGTCGGTCGCGCCGACCGTGACCGCCTCGCGCACGTCGGCGGGGGAGTGCAGGGCGGCCGGGCCGCCGGTGTTGCCGGCGGCGACGGTGTAGGTGACGCCGGACCGGATGGAGGTGCGCACCGCCGCGTCCAGCGCCGCGTTGTAGCCGCCGCCCAGGCTGAGATTGGCGACCGCCGGCTTGCGGGCGTGCCGGGTGACCCAGTCGATGCCCGCGATCACCTGCGCGGTGGTGCCCGCGCCGGCGTCGTCGAGCACCCGCACGGCGACCACCTGCGCTTTCTTGGCGACGCCCGACACCGTGCCCGCCACGATGCCGGCGACGTGCGTGCCGTGTCCGTTGCCGTCGGCGGCGACCGGGTCGCCGCCGACGAAGTCCCAGCCGTAGCGCGCCCGGCCGCCGAAGTCGGCGTGCGTGATCCGGACGCCGGTGTCGATCACGTACACCGTGACGCCCGCGCCCGCGGACCTCGGCGCGCGGTAGCCGCCGTCCAGCGGACGGCTCGGCCGGTCCAGGCGGTCCAGGCCCCAGGGCGGCGGATCCCCGCCGACGGCGTCCAGCGTCACCCGGGTGTCCTGGACGACCGAGACCACGTGCGGGTCGGCCGCGAGCCGGCGGGCCTGTCCGGCGTCGGCCTCCACGGCGAACCCGTTCAGGACCGTGCCGTAGATGTGGCTGATTCTCGCCCCGTGCGCGCCGACGAGACGCCGTCCGGTCGCCGACGACGCCGGGGTGTCCCCCTTCAGCGTCACGACGTAGCTGCCGCCGACGGAGCCGGGCAGCCCGGCGCCGAGGATCGTCCCCTCCGGTGCGGCGTGCGCGGGCAGGGTGACGGCCGACAGCACCACGGTCGTCACGACCGCGGTCAGGCCCCCTGTCCGGCGCAGACGCCGAGTGCGCGTCCGTGCCATGGTCCGAGTTCCCCTCCTCGACTCGGCGTGCCCGGGCCGGGCCCGGGCACGCCAGGGGGCAGCCTCTCGCGGTGCGCGAAGCGCCACAAGGTGGCCTCCGGGGGAGAAACAGGGGTTTCGGCCCGTTGCGGCACACCCCGACGACGGCGGATCCGGGCCCCTCGGCCCGTCCGGCGTCTGCGGTACGCGGCCGGCCGGGCCGAAAAGCAGGGGCCCGCGGGCGGCCAGTCCCCAGCGAGGTCGACACCCGCGCCGGTACCGTTTCCGTAGACGTGGACCCACACCGCCGTGTGTCCATCCAGCGAACGCGCCACGCCGAGGTGGAATGTGAAGGCGATCCGTCGATTCACCGTCCGACCCCTCCTCCCCGAACCTCTCCGACCGCTCAGCGACCTGTCCCGCAACCTGCGCTGGTCGTGGCACGCGGAGACCCGTGACCTCTTCCAGTCCGTCGATCCCGAGCGCTGGGCGCTCTGCGACGGCGACCCGGTGAGACTCCTCGGCAGCGTGCGCCCGGCACGTCTGGCCGAGCTCGCCGAGGACCGCCGCTTCCTGCGCCGGCTCGCCGCCGCCGCCGACGACCTGCACGACTACCGGACCGGCGACCGCTGGTACCAGGAGCAGCCCGCCTCCGCCGGGCTGCCCGCCGCCATCGCCTACTTCTCGCCCGAGTTCGGCGTCACCGCCGCGCTGCCGCAGTACTCCGGCGGCCTCGGCATCCTCGCCGGCGACCATCTGAAGGCCGCCAGCGACCTGGGCGTCCCGCTCATCGGCGTGGGACTGCTCTACCGGCACGGCTACTTCCGCCAGACCCTCTCCCGGGAGGGCTGGCAGCAGGAGCACTACCCCGTCCTGGACCCCAACGAGCTGCCGGTGACCCTCCTGCGGGAGGACGACGGCGCCCCCGCGCGCGTCTCCCTCGCCCTGCCGGGCGGCAAACGGCTCCACGCCCGCGTCTGGCTGGCCCAGGTCGGCCGGGTCCCGCTCCTCATGCTCGACTCCGACGTCGAGGAGAACGACCTCGGCGAACGCGGGGTGACCGACCGGCTCTACGGCGGCGGCAGCGAGCACCGGCTGCTGCAGGAGATGCTGCTCGGCATAGGAGGTGTCCGGGCCGTACGGACGTACTGCCGGCTGACCGGCCACGCCCGGCCCGAGGTCTTCCACACCAACGAGGGCCACGCCGGGTTCCTCGGCCTGGAGCGGATCGCCGAGCTCGCCGACGAGGGGCTCGACTTCGACGCCGCGCTGGAGGCCGTCCGGGCCGGGACGGTCTTCACCACCCACACCCCCGTCCCCGCCGGCATCGACCGCTTCGACCGCGCGCTGGTCGCCCGCCACTTCGGCCCCGACGCCGAGCTCCCGCGCATGGACGTCGACCGCATCCTGCGCCTGGGCATGGAGACCTACCCCGGCGGCGAGCCGAACCTCTTCAACATGGCCGTCATGGGCCTGCGGCTGGCCCAGCGCGCCAACGGGGTGTCGCTGCTGCACGGTCACGTCAGCCGGGAGATGTTCTCCGGTCTGTGGCCCGGGTTCGACCCCGACGAGGTGCCGATCACCTCGGTCACCAACGGTGTGCACGCCCCCACCTGGGTGGCCCCCGAGGTGCTGCGCCTCGGGGCCCGCCAGATCGGCGCCGAGCGCGCCGAGGACGCCCTCAGCGTCGGCGGCTCGGAGCGCTGGGACGCCGTCGCCGACATCCCCGACCAGGACATCTGGGAGCTGCGCCGCGATCTGCGCGAGCAGCTGGTCGTGGAGGTGCGCGAGCGCCTGCGGGCCTCCTGGCGGCAACGGGGCGCGGGCACGGCCGAGTTGGGCTGGATCGACGGCGTCCTCGACCCGGACGTCCTTACCATCGGCTTTGCGCGCCGGGTCCCCTCCTACAAGCGTCTGACGCTGATGCTGCGCGACCGCGACCGGCTGAAGGACCTGCTGCTGCACCCGGAGCGGCCGATCCAGATCGTCGTCGCGGGCAAGGCGCACCCGGCGGACGACGGCGGCAAACGCCTGGTCCAGGAACTGGTCCGGTTCACCGACGACCCGCGCGTGCGGCACCGCATCGTCTTCCTGCCCGACTACGGCATGGCGATGGCGCAGAAGCTGTACCCCGGCTGCGACATCTGGCTGAACAACCCGCTCCGCCCGCTGGAGGCCTGCGGCACGTCGGGCATGAAGGCGGCGCTCAACGGCTGTCTCAACCTGTCCGTCCTGGACGGCTGGTGGGACGAGTGGTTCCAGCCCGACTTCGGCTGGGCGATCCCCACCGCGGACGGCGCCGGGACCGACCCCGATCACCGTGACGACGTCGAGGCGGCCGCCCTCTACGACCTCCTCGAACAGCGCATCACCCCGCGCTTCTACGAACGCGGCCAGGCGGGCCTGCCCGACCGCTGGATCGAGATGGTCCGCCGGACGCTCGGTCTGCTCGGCCCGAAGGTGCTGGCGGGGCGCATGGTCCGCGAGTACGTCGAGCGGCTCTACACGCCGGCCGCCCACGCCCACCGGACGATGGCCCCCGACACGGCGCGTGAACTCGCCCGCTGGAAGCAGCAGGTGCGCGCGTCCTGGCACGCCGTCCGGGTGGACCACGTCGAGACGTCGGTGGCCACCACCACCGCCGAACTCGGCACGGCCCTCGCGCTCAGGGTGCGGGTGGGCCTGGGCGACCTCACCCCCGACGACGTCGAGGTGCAGGCCGTCTCGGGCCGGGTCGACGAGGAGGACCGCATCACGGACGCCTCGACGGTCCCGCTCAAGCCGACGGGCGGCCCGGACCTGGAAGGCCGCTGGGTCTACGAGGGTCCGCTCTCCCTGGACCGCACGGGTCCCTTCGGCTACACCGTCCGCATCCTGCCGTCCCACCGGCTGCTGGCGTCCGGGGCGGAACTGGGGCTGGTGGAGGTGCCGTCGGAGGAGGCGGCCGAGGGAGCGGGCGTGCTGCTGCGCTGACCGACGTCTCCGGCGCCGGCCGGCCCGCGTCCACGACGGGCCGGCCGGTCCCGCGTGCCACGACGTCGAGAGCGCGGCCGCTCTCGCGCCGGAGACGGCGGCGCCGAATTCGCTGGGCGTGCCGGCGGCTGACCGGCCGTCCGGCGGCCGGCTGCGGGGTCACGCCTCTCGCCGCGCCCGGACAGGGGCTGTCATAGGCTGTGGCACCCGGTGACCGACGCAGAGAGAGGCCGACGGCGGCGTGTCCGACAGATCCGAAGAGCACAGATCCGGTGCGGAAGAGGGGGACGGCGGCGCTGGGTCGTCTCCGGAGGCCGGCAGTTCCATATCCGACGAGGAATGGGCGAAGTTCGTCCAGGACAGCGCGCGCGGGATACCCGCCTCCGCCCCGAAGGAGCCGTCCGCGCGGGCCCGCATGGTGACGGAGCGGCTGCGGCAGCAGGAGGCGCGCGGCGAGTCGCCGGTGGGCTGGCGCAGCGGGCCGTCCCTGCAGGAGACGCAGAGGAGGGCGACGCGCAGGCGGCGGCTGTGGGCGGTCATCGGGCTGCCCGTCGCGGCGGCCCTGGCCGTCGTCGCCATGCGGCCCTCGCTGCTGCCCGGCGATCCCTTCGGCGCGGGGGACCCGGAGGCCGCCGTCTCGCCGCTGCCGGCGGAGACCGCTGCCCCGACCGGCGCCCCCGGGGCCGTCGATGCTCAAAAGCCCACGCTGGAACGGCCGTTCGCGGGATCCCCCGCGCTGAGGTGGGCCGACGGCGCCGCCGGCATCGTCGTGCCCGCGGCCGCTCCGGTCGGGACGCTGTCCGAGGCGGAGGTGGAGAAGGCGCTGCAGCAGAGCAGGAAGCTGCTGATCGACGCCAACCTCGACCCGGCGACCCTGCGCGGCGAACGTCCCGGGGCGGTGCTCTCGGCGATCGAGCCGCAGCAGAAGGACCTGGTGAGCCTGCTGAACGCCGCCCTCAGCAAGCCGGACCAGAAGCACGACCCGCTGTCGATGTTCAGCCGCTTCGACCCCCGCGAACTGCGCCTGGTCGGGCACGTGGTCAAGACGCGGGGACGGATGACGTTCAAGGCCGGTGAGCACTCCTCCGTCGTCGTGCACGCCGACTACACCTTCGTCTACCCGGTGACGCGCGTCGACGGGAGCGCTCCGGCCGAGGTCGCCCGCACCATCGTCCGGCGCGCCCTCGACCTGGAGTTCTTCGACCCGGACAAGCCGAACACGTACGCCTTCACGCCGGGCAGGATCACCGTCGTCAGGTACGACCGGGACATCGGCAACTCCGCCTGCGACGTCTACGACGGCTTTCTGCATCCCTCGTTCTCGACGGCCGGGACGACGGACGAGCCCACGGGCGGCGCTCCGACCGGGCCGACCGCGGACCCGTACGACCGCAGCAGGGACCTGGCCGACAACAGCGAGAAGGGCTGCGGCGTGGTGTCCCGCACCTGACCCCCTCGTGCCGGGCGGGAACCGCGCCCCCGCCCGGCTAGGACTCCTCGTCCGCGCACAACCCCCGCAGCGCCACCCCGCAGCGGCGCGCGTACGCCTGTTGCAGGCCCCTCGTGGCCGGGCCGCCCGCCCTCGCGTACCACTTCGCGGCCCGGCTGAAGGCGGAGACCGTCAGCCAGACCGTGCCGTCCCCGGTGCGGTCGACGACGAACGACTCCTCACCGGTCTCGGGGTGGCCGGGGAGGGTGCCGTAGGCCCACCCGGCGCGCCGGTGTTCGTCCACCGTCCAGACCACCCGGCAGGGGGCCTTGACGATGCCGGCCAGGGTGACGGTGACGTCGACGTCCGGGGCCGCGCGGTCGGCCGAGGCCTCGACGCCCACGCCCAGGGCGCGGTGCATCTCCCACGTCATGACGGCTTCCGCGGCGCGGCGGAAGACCTCGTGTCCCTCGCCGAGGCGGGTGCGGACGTGGAGGGGGTGGAACCCCGGAGGGCAGAAGCCCGGGCGGTCGCGGGTGGCGCCGACCTCGTCGTACGTGAAGTCCTTCGAAGACATGGGAGCCAAGAGTAGGGCGGCACCCGGGGATGCCTTCCTCCCGGGTGCCGCCCTCGACTCGTCTACCGCAGCGTCAGCTGACGTTGACCGCCGACCAGGCGGCCGCGACCGCCTTGTACTCGGCGCTGGTGGAGCCGTACAGGGCCGAGGCCGCGCTCAGCGTCCCCGTCCGCGCCGACTTGTAGTTCGTCGTCGACGTGAAGTACGTGGTGAGCGCCTTGTACCAGATCTGCAGCGCCTTGTCGCGGCCGATGCCGGTGACCGTGGAGCCGTTGGACGTCGGCGAGTTGTAGGACACGCCGTTGATCGTCTTCGAACCGCTGCCCTCGCTCAGGAGGTAGAAGAAGTGGTTCGCGACGCCGGACGAGTAGTGCACGTCGAGGTTGCCGACGCCGGAGGACCAGGAGTCCGCCGAGCCGCCGTCCTTGCTGGGCTTGTCCATGTAGCGCAGCGGGGAGCCGTCGCCGTTGATGTCGATCTTCTCGCCGATGAGGTAGTCGCCCTTGTCGGAGGCGCTGTTGGCGAAGAACTCGACGCCGGTGCCGAAGATGTCCGAGGTGGCCTCGTTCAGACCGCCGGACTCGCCGGAGTAGTTCAGGCCCGCCGTGTTCGCGGTGACGCCGTGGCTCATCTCGTGGCCGGCCACGTCCAGCGAGGTCAGCGGGTGGTTGTTGCCGTCGCCGTCGCCGTACGTCATGCAGAAGCAGCTGTCGTCCCAGAACGCGTTGACGTACGCGTTGCCGTAGTGGACGCGGGAGTAGGCGGCGACGCCGTTGTTCTTGATGCCGCTGCGGCCGAACGTGGACTTGTAGAAGTCCCAGGTGACCTGCGCGCCGTAGGCGGCGTCCACGGCGGCCGTCTGGTCCGTGGCGGAGCTGGAGGCCGCGCCGGTGCCCCAGACGTCGTCCGCGTCGGTGAACAGGGTGCCCGCCGACGAGGAGGTGCCGTGCGACTTGTTGTAGGTCTTGTGGCCGCCGCGCGTGCCGTCCGTCAGGTTGTACGTCGAGCCCGACTTGGTCGTGCCGAGCGTGACGGTGCCCGAGTAGAGGCTCTTGCCGGTGCCGGTCTCGATGCCCTGGTACTCGTAGAGCTTCTTGCCGGTGGCCGCGTCGGTGATGACGTGCAGCTGGCTCGGGGTGCCGTCGTCCTGCAGACCGCCGACGACCGTCTCGTAGGCGAGGACCGGAGTGCCGTGGCCGGCCCAGATCACCTTGCGGGGGGCCTGGTCCGCCGCGGCGGACTCGGAGCCCACGGCCTTGGCGGCGGTCAGCGCCTGCTTCTCGACCTTGGCGGCGGCGACCTTCGGGGTCAGCGTGGCCACCTTGATGGTGGCGGTGTTGGCCTTGGTGACGCCCTTGGTCGCGCCGGTGGCGGACTCGTGCACGACGAGGTCGCCGCCGAGGACCGGCAGGCCGGCGTAGGTGCGCTCGTAGCGGGTGTGGACGGTGCCGTCGGCGTCCTTGACGACGTCCTTGACGACGAGCTTCTCCTTCGCGCCGAGGCCTATCGCCTGGGCGGTCTCGGGCGCGTCGACCTGCTGCTGCTTGATCAGCGTCGTGCGTGCGGCGGCCGACAGCTGGACCGGTGCGGCCGGCTGGACCGACTTGCCGCCGGACTCCGCCGGGGTCTGGGCGGCAGCGGTACCGGTGGTCAGACCGGTGGTGACCAGGGCTCCGGCCGCGACGGCGGTGGCGATGGCCAGAGTGGTGCGCTTGTGACGCGCGTAGAGGGAGGTCACACAAGCTCCTTGGATGTGGGGGGTCCAGGCGGCGTGGGGCGCCGCCCGAGACGGGTGTGAAGTTGTGCGGCGGGTGAAGGAAGAGTGACATCAAGGCGCGTACATGTCAGGACCCTCAAGTGATGTTGGCCGAAAATCGACTGTCCGGTGAACGTTGCAGGAATGTAAACGGCGTTGACCTCGGTCAAAGGGCAACAGGCCGCGGGTATGCGGCCCGTAAAAAGGGGACGCCGCCCCGGGGAGTGGATCCCCCGGGACGGCGTCCTGTGCGAGGCCTTGCGGACGGCTGTGCGCGGCCCGTGCGGGGCCCGCTCCCTACGGGAAGGTGAGCTTCCAGCTGTTGATGTAGCCGGTGTCCTGGGCCGCGTTGTCCTGGACCCTCAACTTCCACACACCGTTGGCGACTTCGGAGGAAGCGTTCACCGTGTACGTGGTGTTGATGTTGTCCGCGCTCCCGCCGGTGCCATAGGCCTTCAGCGTGTACGCCGTGCCGTCGGGGGCCACCAGCTGCACCTGGAGGTCGCCGATGTAGGTGTGGACGATGTCGACCGCCACCGCGAGGTTCGACGGCGCGTTGCCGGTCCGGCCCGAGACGGTGATCGACGAGGTGACCGCCGCCCCGTTGTCCGGAATCGATACGTCGGCGGTGTTCTCGAAGGACGTGCCACCGCCGCCGCCACCGCCGGAGCGGGCGCCGACCGCGACGCCGGCCCACGCGTCCTGGACCGCCTTGTACTCGGTGGACGTGGTGCCGTACAGCTCACCGGCCGCCGCCAGCGTGCCGGTGCGGGCCGCCGCGTAGTTGGTGGTCGAGGTGAACTTCGTCGTCAGCGCGCGGAACCAGATCTTCTCCGCCTTGTCGCGGCCTATGCCGGTGACCGGAAGGCCGTCCGCCGTCGGGGAGTTGTAGCTGACGCCGTTGATGACCTTGGCGCCGCTGCCCTCGCTCAGCAGGTAGAAGAAGTGGTTCGCCGGGCCGGACGAGTAGTGGACGTCCACCGACCCGATCCCCGAGTACCAGCTGTCCTTCGACGCGCCGTCCTTGCTGGGCTTGTCCATGTACCGCAGCGGCGTGCCGTCGCCGTTGATGTCGATCTCCTCGCCGATGAGGTAGTCACCGACGTCGGAGGGGTTCGCCGCGTAGAACTCCACGGCGGTGCCGAAGATGTCCGAGGTGGCCTCGTTGAGACCGCCGGACTCCCCGCTGTAGTTGAGGCCCGCGGTGTTGGAGGTGACGCCGTGGGTCATCTCGTGGCCGGCCACGTCGATCGCCGTCAGCGGGTGGGTGTTGCCCGAGCCGTCTCCGTACGTCATGCAGAAGCAGCCGTCGTCCCAGAAGGCGTTGACGTAGTTGTTGCCGTAGTGCACCCGCGAGTACGCGCCGACGCCGTTGCCCTTGATGCCGCTGCGGCCGTGCACGTTCTTGTAGTAGTCCCAGGTGAGGGCCGCGCCGTAGTGCGCGTCGGCGCCCGCCGTCTCGGCGTTGGAGGCGGCGCCGTTGCCCCAGACGTCGTCGGGACCGGAGAAGAGCGTGCCGGTGCCGGAGGAACCGTGGTTGAGGTTGTACGTCTTGTGGCCGCCGCGCGCCGCGTCGGTCAGGTTGTACGTCGACCCGGACTGCGTCGTGCCGAGCGTCACCGTGCCGCTGTACATCGTGTTGCCGGTGCCGGTCTCGATGCCCTGGTACTGGTAGAGCTTCTTGCCGGTGGTCGCGTCGGTGATGACGTGCAGCTCGTTCGGGGTGCCGTCCTCCTGGAGGCCGCCCACGACCGTCTCGTACGCCAGGACCGGCGTGCCGTTCGCGGCCCAGATCACCTTGCGCGGCGCCTGGCCGGCGGCCGGCTTCGCGGCGCCCGCGGCGGCGGCGAGGCCCAGCGCCTGCTTCTGCGCCTTGTCCGCGCTGACGGCCGGGCTGAGCGAGGCGACCTTGATGGCGGCCCGCGTGGCCTTGGTGACGCCCTCGGTGACGCCGGACTTCGCCTTCTCGACGACCAGGTCGCCGCCGAGCACCGGCAGGCCGGCGTAGGTGCGCTCGTAGCGGGTGTGCACGGTGCCGTCGACGTCCTTGATGACGTCACGGACGACGAGCGCCTCCGCGGCGCCCAGGCCGAGCTCCTTGGCGGTCGCGGCCTTGCCGGCGTCCGCGTCGCGGATCAGCGCGGCGCGCTGGGCGGGGGTGAGACTCAGCGACTCGGCGCCCGGGTTGGCCTGGCTCGCCGCCCGCGGCGACTTCACCGGGGCGGCGGTCGCGGCGCCGGACTGCACGGCGGCGGCGATGAGCGCGGAGACGCCGACGAGGGCGACGGCCGCGGCGCGGCGGGGGGTGGTGTGGGGGGTGCGTCTGCGAGAGGGGTTGCTGCTCAACACGGACTCCTTCTGCGCGGCCGCGGATCACACGGCCAGGGGAGACCCGACGGCGGGTGGGCCGTACGGGCACGACAAAGGCGGTACGCAGAACAAAGGCGGAACCTGGAGCGAGGTGTTGCTGTGGGGTTGCTGTGAACCGGCAGTGGGAAGAGTGGCAGTGGATTGCGCTGTCTGTCAGGAGCGCGTCAGGAAGTTGGCCGGAAACGGTCCGTTGTCCGGCAATTCATGTTCGATATGCGGACCCGTTGGTTTTCGGCCGGGTGGATCTTCCCCGGGCGTCGTCGCCGGGGGGCCGTCCGCCCCGCCGGGGCGAGCCCGCGACCGGACGCGCGGGGACACGGGGACACTCGGGACGGGTGCGGGCCCGATCGGACGAGCGGTGACTCAGGACGGGCGCGGCCCGGCTCCGGGCCGGCCGGCCGCCGGCTCCCCGTGCCAGGTCCGCCACAGTGCCGCGTACGCGCCGTCGCCCGCCACCAGCGCCTCGTGCGTGCCCAGTTCGGTGAGCCGGCCGTCCTCCATCACCGCGACCCGGTCCGCGTCGTGGGCGGTGTGCAGCCGGTGGGCGATGGCGATCACGGTCCGGCCCCGGAGCACGGCGGCCAGCGCACGCTCGGTGTGCCGGGCCGTCGTCGGGTCCAGCAGGGCCGTCGCCTCGTCCAGGATCAGGGTGTGCGGGTCGGCCAGCACCACCCGGGCCAGGGCGAGCTGCTGGGCCTGCGAGCCGTCCGTACGACGACCGGATCCGCCCAGTTCGGCGTCCAGGCCGCCCGGCAGCTCCCGCACCCAGCCGGCGGCGCCGACCGCGCCCAGCGCCGCCCACAACTCCTCGTCCGTCGCGGCAGGTTCGGCGATCAGCAGGTTGTCGCGGACCGTGCCGAGGAAGACATGGTGCTCCTGGGTGACCAGGACGACCTGGCGGCGCAGCGTCTCGGGCGCCAGCTCCGCGACCGGCGCGCCGCCCACCGTCACCGAGCCCGCGCTCGGCGCGTCCACCCCCGCGAGCAGCCTGCTGAGGGTGGTCTTGCCCGCCCCCGACGGACCGACGACCGCCAGCCGCTCCCCGGGCCGCACCGTCAGGTCGACCCCGCGCAGCACCTCACCGCCGCGCTCGTAGGCGTACCGCACGCCGGTCACGTCGATCCGGTCGTCCGCCGGAACCGGCGCCGCGCCGTCGGCCACGGCGCGCGGCGCCCCCGCCAGGCCCTCCACCCGCGCGAACGAGGCGCCACTGCTCTGCAGTTGCTCGACGCGTACCAGGATCTGGTCCAGCGGCTCCGTGAACTGCCGCAGATACAGCGCGGCCGCGACCACCGCGCCCAGGCTCATCGCGCCGCGCGCGTGCAGCGCCCCGCCCAGCAGCAGCACTCCCGCCACCGGCAGCGAGTACGACACCTCCACCGCCGGGAAGAACACCGTGCGCAGGTAGAGGGTGTGGAAGCGGGAGCGGCGCGAGATCTCCAGCGCGTCCCGGCTCGCCGCCGTCCGCCGCTCCTGGAGCCGGAACGCCTCGACCGTGCGCGCCCCCGCCGCCGTCGCCGCGACGATCTCGGCGACCTCGGAGTCGGCCGCGCCCTGGGCGAGATAGCCCGCGCGGGCCCTGCGCAGATACCAGCGCAGGGCGAACCAGATCGGGGTCAGCGCCAGCACGCCGACCGCACCGAGCAGCGGGTCGATCACGAAGACCGCGCCGAGCGTGAACAGCGCCTGGACCGTGCAGACCAGCAGCTCCGGCCCCGCGTCCCGCAGTGTCGTGCCGACGGCCGCCACGTCGGCGGTGCCGCGCGTGGTCAGGTCGCCGGCGCCGGCCCGCTCGACCGCCGACGCGGGCAGCGCCAGCGCCCGTCCGACGAACTCCTCCCGGACCCGCGCGAGCGTCCGCTCGCCGAAGCGGTGCCCCGCGTACCGGGCCCAGCGCGCCAGCAGCAACTGGGCCAGCGCGCAGACCACGATGGCCGCCGACAGCCGGTCCACCACGCCGGTCCCGTGTCCGGCCCGCACCTCGTCGATGATCCGGCCCAGCAGCCACGGGCCGACGAGTCCGGCCCCGGCGGCGAGGACGTTCAGGGCGAGCGCCGCGGCGAAGGCCCGGCCGTCGGCCCGCACGAGACGGACCGCAGCCCGGCGCACGTCGGCCCGCCCGGCGACCGGCAGCCGCCCCGAGCCCCCGTCGCCCTCCGTGGACCCGGTCGGCGCGCCGGACCCGGTGGGCCCGCTCCGCCCGGTCGGCTTGGTCGGCGCGGTCATCGCAGGGCCTCCTCGGCATCGCTCTCATCCGGCTCCGCCGTCGAGGGCCCGAGGATGCCGTCGGCGGCTTCGGCGGCTTCGGCGGCTTCGGCGGCTTCGGCGGGATCGGCGGGATCGGCGGGATCGGCGGGATCGGCGGGATCGGTGCGGCCGGTGCGCTTGGAGCTTCCGGCGTCGTGGGCGTTCTCGCCGTCGCCGCCGTCGGTGGCGTCGCGGCCTTCGTCGTCGTCGGCGTCTCGCGCCACCAGCGCGCGGTAGCCCGGCTCGCGTCGCAGCAGGTCGTCGTGGCGGCCGGTCGCCGCCACCTTGCCGTCGACCAGATAGTGCACGGTCTCCGCGTGGTCGAGGAGCAGGGGGGAGGTGGTGGTCACGACCGTGGTCCGCCCGGCCCGCGCCGCCCTCAGCCGCCGCGCGACGACCGCCTCCGTGTGCGCGTCGAGCGCCGACGTCGGCTCGACGGCCAGCAGCACCTCGGGATCGGCGAGCAGCGCCCGCACCAGGCGAACGCGCTGCCGCTGGCCCCCGGAGAGGCTGCGGCCCTGTGCGGTCACGGGCGAGTCGAGTCCCTCCGGCAGGCCCTGCACGATGTCGTCGGCCGCGGCCGCCCGTACAGCGCGCGCGATGTCCGCCGCGGAGGGCTCACGCCGTCCGGCCACCACCTCGCGCAGGCTGCCCGCGAACAGGTCGGCCTCGTTGTCGGCGACCAGGATCGCGGCCCTGACCCGGTCCAGGGGCAGGGCGTCCAGTCGCACCCCGCCCCAGGTGACGTCCGTGGGACCGTAGCGGCCGAGCCGGTCCACCAGGGCGGTCACCTCGGCGTGCCGCGCGCCGACCAGCGCCGTCAGCCGGCCCGGGGCCACCCGCACGCCGGAGGCGGGATCGTGCAGGACCGCCGGTTCGGCGGGCGCTTCGGCGGTCCCGGTGTCCGGTTCGGGCTCCACGCGCAGCAGCCGTACGACGCGCCGGGCGGCCACCACTCCCCGGCTGAGCTGGTAGCCCATGTCCACGAGGAAGGCCACCGGGCCGACCAGGACGGCGACATAGCCGTACACCGACACCAACTCCCCCACCGTCAGCTCGCCCTGGGCGGCGAGCCGGGCCGCCAGCCAGGTCACCACGGCGAGGAACAGGGTCGGCAGGCCCACCCCGAGCGCCTGCATCCAGCTGGTGACCGAGCCGACCCGGTAGCCCTGCGCCCGCAGCCGCTGCGAGTCACGGTCGAAGGCGTCCGAGAACAGCCCCTTGCCGCCGAGGCCGTTGAGGACGCGCAGGCCGCCCGCCAGGTCGCCGATCCGCGCGGTGAGCACGCCCTGCCGCTCCCGGTACTCGGCCTCCGTGCTCTGCAGCCGCGCCATGAGCGGTCCCACCAGCACGGCGACGACCGGCATCCCCAGCAGCACGACCGCCGCCAGCAGCGGCGACACGGACAGCAGCAGTCCGGCCACGAACACGTACACGACGATCGAGCCCACGCCGGGCCCGACCACCGTCAACGAGCCCGCGATGGTGTGGACGTCACCGACGCCGATGGTGACGACCTCGCCGCTGCCCACCCCGCGCGAGAGCGTGGCGCCGAGGCGCGCCGCGTGTCCGACGACGACCTTGGTGGTGCGGAAGTAGGCGTCCATGCGCACCCGGGTCATCGTGCGGTGCCGCATGATGCTCACCCAGGCGTTGAGCGCGCCTACCGCGAACAGGGCCGTCGTCCAGCCGGCCAGCGCGGCCGCGTCACCGGGCTCCAGCCCGTCGTCCACCGCTTTCGACAGCAGGTAGGGCGCCACCGCCAGCAGCACCATCCAGACGCTGGCCAGCACCGCGCCCGCCGCCGACCGCCAGGGCTGGCAGCGCACCAGCCAGGCGAGGTACGCCCAGCCGCCGCGGGTGTCGGGCGTGCCGGGATCCTCGTACGCGTCGATCACACAGTCCCCCGGGAGTCGGGTCGTCGGGTCGTGCAGGTCGTGCCGGTCGTCCCGGGCGGGTCAGGCCAGGCTGTCGCGCCAGGCGCGGTGCAGGTCCGCGAAGCGGCCCGCGCCGGCGACGAGTTCGGCCGGAGCGCCGTCCTCGACGATCCGGCCGTGTTCCATGACGAGCACCCGGTCGGCGATCTCCACGGTGGACAGCCGGTGCGCGATCACCACCGCCGTGCGGCCCTTCAGCACCGTCGCCATCGCCGCCTGCACGGCCCGCTCGCCCGGCACGTCGAGCGAGCTGGTCGCCTCGTCGAGGATCAGCACCGCCGGATCGGCGAGCAACGCCCGTGCGAACGCGACCAGTTGGCGCTGCCCGGCGGAGATGCGGCCGCCGCGTTTGCGGACGTCCGTGTCGTAGCCGTCCGGCAGCGCGCTGACGAACTCGTGCGCGCCGATCGCCTTCGCCGCCCGCTCGACGTCCTCCCGGGACGCGTCCGGCCGGCCGATGGCGATGTTCTCGGCGACCGTCCCGGAGAACAGGAACGCCTCCTGCGTCACCATCACCACCCCGCGCCGCAGTTCGGGCACGGCCAGCTCGCGCAGGTCGACCCCGTCCAGCAGCACCCGGCCCCGGGAGGGGTCGTAGAAGCGGGCGAGCAGCTTGGCCAGCGTGGACTTGCCGGCGCCGGTGGAGCCCACCACGGCGACCGTCTGACCGGCCGGCAGGACGAGGTCGAAGCGGGGCAGGACCTCGCCGCCCGTGCGGTAGCCGAAGGAGACCCCGTCGAAGACGACCTCCCGGCCGGGCAGACCGCCCTGGAGCGCGGGCAGTTCCCTCGGCGCCGACGGCTCCGGCACGGAGGGCGTCTGCGCGAGCAGGCCCGCGATCTTCTCCAGCGAGGCGGCGGCCGACTGGTAGGAGTTGAGGAACATGCCGAGCCGGTCGATCGGGTCGTACAGCCGCCGCAGGTACAGCACCGCCGCCGCCAGCACGCCCAGTTCCAGCGAGCCGTCCGCGACCCGGGTGGCGCCCCACAGCACGATCAGCGCGACCGCCGCGTTGGCGACCAGCCGCGAGCCGACCACATAGCGGGCCATCTCCAGCAGCGCGTCGCCGTTCCTGCGCTCGTGCCGGTGGTTCAGGACCCGGAACCCGGCCTCGTTGACCGCCTCGCGGCGGAAGGCGCGCACCGGCCGGATCCCGTTCATGGTCTCCACGAACTTCACGATCACGGCCGCGATCGCGGTGGACCGGGCCGTGAACACCCGGCCCGCGCGCCGCTGGTAGACCCGGACCAGAAGGTACAGCGGCACGAACGACGCGACCGCGACGGCGCCCAGGCCCAGGTCCAGCCAGAGCAGCATCGCGGAGATGAACAGGAAGGACAGCACCACGGAGACGAGCTCCTGAAGCCCCTCGTTGAGGAGCTCGCGCAGGGCCTCCACATCGCTGGTGGAGCGGGAGATGAGCCGGCCCGAGGTGTAGCGCTCGTGGAAGTCCAGGCTCAGCGCCTGAGCGTGCCGGAAGATCCGGCCGCGCAGGTCGAGCAGCACGTCCTGGCTGACGCGCGCGGAGGCCATCAGGAAGGCGTACTGCAGCGCGCCGGAGGCCAGGGCGCACAGCAGGTAGCCGACGCCCACCGCGACCAGCGGCCCGTGGTCGTCCGACCGCCACGCGGGCACGGCCCGGTCGATGGCGTACGCCACCAGGAGCGGGCCCGCCTGCACGGCCGCCTGCTGGAGCAGCAGCAGGAGCGTGGTGAGGGCGACGCGCCCCCGCAGCGGGGCCAGCAGGGAGCGCAGCAGCAGGCCGGTGGCGCCGGGCGGGGTGGGCAGGACGTCCTTGTCGAAGGGATCCTCCACGGCCTTCGGGGGCGGTTGTCCCGGTCCGCCGTCGGTCGTGGGGGAGGAGGTGGCGGGGGCGGTCATCGGTCGTCCTCCTGGCGGCCGGTTCCTGACATGAGGTGGGCGTAGTCGGGGTTGTCGCGCAGCAGTTCGTGGTGGGTGCCCACGGCGGCGATCCGGCCGCCGGACAGCAGGGCCACCCGGTCGGCGAGCAGGACGGTGGACGGGCGGTGGGCGACGATCAGCGCGGTGGTGCCGGCGAGCACCTGCCGCAGCGCGGCTTCCACGGCCGCCTCGGTGTGCACGTCCAGCGCGGAGAGCGGGTCGTCGAGGACGAGGAACGGGGGCCGGCCGACCACGGCTCTGGCCAGCGCGAGCCGTTGCCGCTGCCCGCCGGAGAGACTGAGCCCCTGTTCGCCGACCTGGGTGTCGGCGCCCTGCGGCAGCGCGTGCACGAACTCGGCCTGCGCCACGGCCAGCGCCCGCTCCAGCTCGGCGTCACCCGCCCGGTCGTCGGCGCCCATCAGGACGTTCTCCCCGACGCTCGCGGAGAACAGGGTGGGCTCCTCGAACGCGACGGCGACCCGCGCGCGGAGCTCCTCGCGGGGCAGCGCGGCGACGTCCACGCCGTCGAGGCTGATGCGCCCGGCCGTCACCTCGTGCAGCCGGGGGACGAGGGCCGTGAGGGTGGTCTTGCCGCTGCCGGTCGCCCCCACCAGAGCCATCGACTCACCGGGGCGGACGTGCAGGTCGACGCCGTCGAGGACGGGCGGGGAGCCGGGGTCGGCGTCCGGGTAGCGGAAGACGACGCCGTCGAAGCGCAGTCCGGCGTCGGGCGCCGGGGCCGACCGCACCACGGCGTCCCGTTCCGGCTCCTCGTCCATCACCTCGAAGTACCGCTCGGTCGCCGTCGCCGCCTCCTGGCTCATCGCGAGCAGGAACCCGATCGAGTCGACGGGCCAGCGCAGCGCGAGCGCGGTGGACAGGAAGGCGACCAGGGTGCCCGCGGACAGCTCCCCGTCCGCGACCTGCACCGCCCCCAGCACCAGCGCCGCGCCGATGGCCAGTTCGGGCAGCGTCACGATGACGGCCCAGATCGTGGCCAGCAGCCGGGCCTTGCTCAGCTCCGTGCCGCGCAGCGTCGAGGACAGCTCCCGGAACGCCCGCGCCTGTGTGCGGTGCCGGCCGAAGCCCTTGATGATCCGGATGCCGAGGACGCTCTCCTCGACCACCGTCGTCAGATCCCCGACCTGGTCCTGCGCGCGGCGCGCCACGACCGCGTACCGGTTCTCGAAGTACACGCACATCACGACGACCGGGACGGCCGGCCCGAGGATGACCAGCCCGAGCCTCCAGTCCTGCAGCAGCATGATGACGACGCCGAAGACGATCGTGACTGAGTTGACCAGCAGGAACGTCAGCGGGAAGGCGAGGAACATCCGGACCAGGCCGAGATCGGCCGTCGCCCGTGAGAGCAGCTGGCCCGACGCCCACCGGTCGTGGAACGCCACCGGCAGCCGCTGCAGCCGCCCGTACAGCTCCGCCCGCATCTCCGCCTCGACGTGCGCCAGCGGACGCGCCACCAGCCAGCGCCGCATCCCGAACAGCAGCGCCTCCGCGAGGCCGAGCAGCAGCAGGAAGAGCGCGCCCAGCCAGACCCCGCCGGTGTCCCGGTCCGCCACCGGGCCGTCCACCATCCACTTCAGGACCAGCGGGATCACCAGCCCCGCGCAGGAGGCCAGCACGGCGACGAAGGCGGCCGTGAACAACCGCAGCCGTACGGGGCGGACGTACGGCCACAGGCGCAGCAGGGACCGTACGGCGGAGCGGTCGGGGGCGGCGGTTGCATATGTCTCGGCCATCACCGCGAGCCTACGGACCGGCACTGACATCGCCCACCGAGTTTCGGCCCGACCGGGCTCGGTCGCAGGTCCTACGACCTGCGTGTTCGACGGGTCGTACCGGCGCATCCACCGATCGGCTGATGCCCGTTCGAGCGAGCCGGCCGATGTGCGGGGGCCGCCCCGGCGGCGACGCTGGTGCCATGTCCGTCATCGAAGTCACCGACCTGCGCAAGACGTACGACGGCCGAGCGGTCGTCGACGGCGTCTCCTTCACCGTGGAGGAGGGCGAGATCTTCGGGATCCTCGGCCCGAACGGCGCGGGCAAGACCACCACCGTGGAGTGCGTCGAGGGTCTGCGGGCGCCCGACGCGGGCCGGGTGCGGGTCGCCGGGCTGGACCCGGTCGCCGACCACGCGAAGGTCGCCCGGGTGCTCGGCGCCCAGCTCCAGCAGAGCGAACTGCAGCCGAAGCTCACCGTCCGCGAGGCGCTGGAGCTCTACGCCTCCTTCCATCCCCGGCCGCTCGACTGGGCCCCGCTCGCCGAACGTCTCGGCCTGACCTCGAAGCTGACCACCCGGTTCGCACGTCTGTCCGGCGGCCAGAAGCAGCGCCTGTTCATCGCGCTCGCGCTGATCGGCGACCCGCGGATCGTCGTCCTGGACGAGCTGACCACCGGCCTCGACCCGCGGGCCCGCCGGGACACCTGGGAGCTCATCGAGGACGTGCGGGCCGGCGGGGTCACCGTCCTGCTGGTCACCCACTTCATGGAGGAGGCCCAGCGGCTCTGCGACCGGATCGCGGTGATCGACAGGGGCCGGGTGGCCGCCCTGGACACCCCCGCGGACCTGATCCGGCGCTCGGCGGGGGCCACGGTCATCAGCTTCACCCCCTCCGTCCCGCTGGACGACCGCGACCTGGGCGCGCTGCCCGAACTGGCCTCGGTCGAGCACAAGGAGGGCCGCGTCACCCTGGCGGGCACCGACGCCACCGTCAACGCCGTCATCACCCTCCTGGCCCGCCACCGCGTCACCGCCCACCAGTTGCGCGTCGTGGACGCCACGCTCGACGACGCGTTCCTCGACCTGACGAAGGAGACCGCGTCATGAGCACCGCCGTCCTGAGAACCGAGCTGCGCCTGTTCCGGCGCGAGCCCGGCGCCCTGTTCTGGATTCTGCTGTTCCCGAGCCTGCTGCTGGTGATCCTCGGCTCCGTCCCGTCCTTCCGGCAGCCGAGCGACGGCCTCGGCGGTCTGCGCACCGTCGACGTCTACGTCCCGGTGGCCGTGCTGCTCGGGATGATCGTCGGCGGCCTGCAGTCGATGCCGCAGACCCTGACCGGGTATCGCGAGCGCGGCATCCTGCGCCGGATGGCCGTCACGCCCGTCCGGCCGTCCGCCCTGCTGTCCGCGCAGATGCTGGTGTACGGCGCGGCGTCCCTGGCGTCGGCGGTGCTGGTCCTCGCGGTCGGGCGGCTCGGCTTCGACGTGCGCCTGCCCGAGCAGCCCGTCGGGTACGCGCTCGCCCTGCTGGCGGCCGTCCTGGTCGCGCTCGCGCTCGGATCGGTGGTGTCGGCGCTGTCCCGTACGACGAAGATCGCGGGAGCGATCGGCTCCGCCGTGTTCTTCCCCTCGATGTTCTGCGCCGGCGTGTGGGCGCCGGTGCGGACCATGCCGGACACCCTCGCCCGCATCGTGGGCTGCACCCCCTTCGGGGCGGCCGCGCAGGCCCTGGACCAGGCGGCGGCCGGTCACTGGCCCGGCTGGAGCCACCTCGGCGTCCTCGCCATGTGGATCGTGCTGCTGACGGGCGCCGCCTCGCGCTGGTTCCGCTGGGAATAGGCGCGGGGCCGTGCAGACTGGTGAGATGACCACGGCGGACCGGCAGATCGAACGGCGCTGGGAACAACTGCACACCTGGGGGCCCTACGGACTGCTCGGCGTCGGCGTCGTCCTCGCGGTCGCCTCCGCCCCCGAGATCGACCGTTCCGTCCAGTGGTACACCGCCTGGGACCTGGTCGGCGCCGCGATCGCCCTCCAGCTGGGCTGGCAGGGCATCCGGTCCGGGCGTCCCGGCCGCGGCCGGACCCCGTCGCGGACCGGGACGGTCTACTACGTCCTGCGCTGGGCCCTCGCGTTCGCCCTCACCTGGATCGACCCGTTCTTCGCGTTCTACGCCGCCACCGGCTACATGGACGCCGACGAGCTGCTCCCCGCCAGGTGCCAGCGGCTCGGACTGTTCGCGAGCGCGGTCACCGTGGCCGGTGCGCAGGCCGGCGGGCTGCCGTTGCACGGCACGGTCCAGTGGATCCTCTTCGCCGGGCTGCTGGCCGCCAACTCCGGCCTGCAGCTGGTGATCGCCCACATCACGGGCCAGGAGGCGCAGCGCACCCGCGAGCGCACCGCGACCATCGCCGAACTCGAGCGCACCAACACGGCGTTGCAGCAGGCCCTCGACGAGAACGCCGCCCTGCACGCCCAACTCCTGCTCCAGGCACGGGAGGCGGGCGTCGCCGACGAGCGCCGCCGCCTCGCCGCCGAGATCCACGACACCATCGCCCAGGGACTCACCGGCATCATCGCCCAGCTCCAGGTCGTCGCGAACGCCCCCGACCTCGACGTCGCCCGCACCCACCTCGAACGCGCCAGCGACCTCGCCCGGCACAGCCTGGGCGAGGCCCGCCGCTCCGTCCACAACCTGGCCCCGGTGGCCCTGGAGCACGACGGGCTGCCCGAGGCGCTGAAGAAGACGGTCGCCGAATGGGGTGAACGGACCGGCGTACGAGCCGAGTTCACCGTTACCGGCACCGTGGAACAGCTCCACGACGAAGTGGCCGCCACCCTGCTGCGCCTCGCCCAGGAGGCCCTGTCGAACGCGGCCCGCCACGCCCGTGCCTCGCGCGTCGGCGTCACCCTCTCCTTCCTGGGGGACGAGGTCCTCCTCGACATCCGCGACGACGGCCGGGGCTTCGACCCGCAGGCGGTGCGCCGGCGCACCCGGACCGGGGGCTTCGGCCTGGACGGCATGCGGGCCCGCGCCGAACGCGTCGCGGGCGCCCTGACCGTGGAATCGGCCCCGGGCCAGGGCACGGCGCTGTCGGCTCACGTACCGTTGATCCGCCGTGAGTGACGAACCCCTGATCACCCTGCTGATCGTGGACGACCATCCCGTCGTGCGGGACGGCCTGCGCGGCATGTTCGAGTCGGCCCCCGGTTTCCGGGTCGTGGGCGAGGCGGCGAACGGCGTCGAGGCGCTGTCGGCCGCCGCGACGGCCGACCCGGACGTGATCCTGATGGACCTGCGGATGCCGGGCGGCGCAGGGGTGGACGCCATCCGCGAGCTGACCCGCCGCCGGGCGCGGGCGAAGATCCTCGTCCTGACCACGTACGACACCGACTCCGACACGCTCCCCGCGATCGAGGCGGGCGCGACGGGCTATCTCCTCAAGGACGCCCCTCGCGACGAGCTGTTCACGGCGGTCCGCGCGGCGGCGGAGGGCCGTACCGTGCTGTCCCCCGCGGTGGCCACCCGGCTGGTCACCGCGGTCCGCGCTCCCCGGACGCCCGCCGCCGAGCCGCTGTCCGCGCGCGAGCGCGAGGTCCTCGCCCTGGTGGCGCGGGGCACGTCCAACCGCGAGATCGCCCGCGAGCTCTTCATCAGCGAAGCCACCGTGAAGACCCATCTCACCCACCTGTACGCCAAGCTGGGCGTCAACGACCGCGCGGCCGCCGTCGCGGCGGCCTACGAGCGGGGGATCCTGGGGCGGGCCGGAGGGTGAGCGGGGGAGCGGCCCGCGGGGCGAGCCGGGGCGCGGCGCGGCGGACCGTCTCCTGACGGCGGCCGCAGCCGCGCCGTGGCGTGCGCGGGCGGGAACGCCGCCTCAGCCCGCCGTCCGACGCGTCGGCCCGCCGCCTGCACCCCTCAGGCCGCCGCCCGCACGCCTCAGGCCGCCGCCTGCGCGCGTCAGGCCGCCGGCCTCACGCCTCAACCCGCCGCACGCCTCGGCCCGCCGTCCGCACGCTTCAGCCCACCACCCGCAGCAGCAGTACCGCCCGCCCCGGCACCGTCACCGCCGTCCCCGCCGGAAGCGTCACCCCCGGGGCCTCGCCCTGCTCCTCCCGTGAGGTGTCGACGACCACCTCGTACCGCTCCGCCCACGGCGGCCCCGGCAGGACGAAGTCCGCCGGCCGGTCCCCGGCGTGCAGGACGGCGAGGAAGCTGTCGTCGGTGATCGGGGCGCCCTGCTCGTCCCGGCCGGGGATGTCCCGCCCCGACAGGTACATTCCCAAGGTCGCGGCGGGCGCGTACCAGTCCCCCTCGGTCATCTCCGTGCCCCGCTCCGTGAACCACGCCAGGTCCCGCAGCCCGTCCGCCGAGTGCGCCCGGCCGGAGAAGAAGGCGCGCCGGCGCAGCACCGGGTGCCGGTGGCGCAGCGCGATCAGCCGCGAGGTGAGGTCGAACAGGGCCCGCCAGCCCGGGTCCTGCAGCAGCCCCCAGTCCACCCAGCTGATCTCGTTGTCCTGGCAGTAGGCGTTGTTGTTGCCCCGCTGGGTGCGCCCCAGTTCGTCGCCCGCGACCAGCATCGGCACGCCCGTCGACAGCAGCAGTGTCGTGAGCAGGTTGCGCAACTGCCGTCGCCGCAGCGCCCGTACGCGTTCGTCGGCCGTCTCGCCCTCGACGCCGCCGTTCCAGGAGCGGTTGTCGTCGGTGCCGTCCCGGTTGCCCTCGCCGTTGGCCTCGTTGTGCTTGCGCTCGTAGGAGACCAGGTCGCGCAGGGTGAAACCGTCGTGCGCGGTCACGAAGTTGACCGACGCGTACGGCCGCCTGCCGCCCCAGGCGTACAGGTCGCTCGACCCCGACAGCCGGTAGCCCATCTCCCGCACGTCGGGCAGCGCGTGCCGCCAGAAGTCGCGCACGGTGTCGCGGTAGCGGTCGTTCCACTCCGTCCACAGCGGCGGGAACGCGCCCACCTGGTAGCCGCCCGAGCCCACGTCCCACGGCTCCGCGATGAGCTTCACCCGGCGCAGCACCGGATCCTGCGCGATCACCGCGAGGAACGGGGACAGCATGTCGACGTCGTGCATGGAGCGGGCCAGCGCCGCCGCCAGGTCGAAGCGGAAGCCGTCGACGCCCATCTCCGTCACCCAGTAGCGCAGCGAGTCGGTGATCAGCCGCAGCACATGCGGCTGGACCACGTGCAGGGTGTTCCCGCAGCCCGTGTAGTCGGCGTAGCGCCGGGCGTCGGACTGCAGGCGGTAGTACCCGCGGTTGTCGACGCCCTTCAGCGACAGGGTCGGGCCGAGCTCGCCGGCCTCGGCCGTGTGGTTGTAGACGACGTCGAGGATCACCTCGATCCCGGCCGCGTGCAGGGCGCGCACCATCCGCTTGAACTCGCCGACCTGCTGTCCCGTGGTCCCGGCGGCCGAGTAGGCGGCGTGCGGGGCGAAGTAGCCGATCGAGTTGTAGCCCCAGTAGTTCTTCAGGCCGCGGCGCAGCAGATGGTCCTCGTGCGCGAACTGGTGGACGGGCAGCAGCTCGACCGCCGTCACGCCCAGCCGCACCAGATGGTCGAGGGCCGCCGGATGGGCCAGCCCGGCATAGGTGCCGCGCAGCTCCTCGGGGATCTGCGGGTGCAGCCGGGTGAAGCCGCGCACATGCAGCTCGTAGATCACCGAGTCGGCCCACGGGGTCTTCGGGCGGCGGTCGTCGGCCCAGTCGTCGTCGTCGTGGACGACGACGCCCTTGGGGACGTGGGGCGCGGAGTCCCGTTCGTCGCGCACGGTGTCGGCGACCTGCTGCTGGGGCCAGTCACGGACGTGCCCGTAGACCTCCGCGGGCAGCGCGAACTCGCCGTCCACCGCGCGGGCGTAGGGGTCGAGCAGCAGCTTCGCCGGGTTCCAGCGGCCGCCGGTCCACGGGTCCCAGCGGCCGTGCACCCGGTAGCCGTACCGCTGGCCCGGCATGATCCCGGGCACGAATCCGTGCCAGATCTCGTGGGTGAGCTCGGTGAGCCGGGCGCGGGTCTCGCGTCCGGCCTCGTCGAACAGGCACAGGTCGACCGCCTCCGCCCCGCCCGCCCACAGGGCGAAGTTGGTGCCCGCGACCCCGTCCGGGCCGACCCTGAACCGGGCGCCCAGGGGCGTCGACGCACCCGGCCACACGGGTGGGCCCGGCACCTTGCGCGGCGCACCGTTCACGACGATGGCCGGCGTGGCGCGCTGGGCCGCCACCGCCTCCTGCTCGGCTGCGCTGGACACCGTTCAGCCTCCCGCGGCTCGTGGAACGACGTGGGAAAAGAGCGCGCGGTGTCCCGGCCGCGGCTCCCCGTCGTGTCGTCCTCCCCCCATTCCTGCCCAGAGCGGCCCTCGCACTCACGTTTCCCCGGGGCGTGCCCGGTCGTTGGGCACGCCGTGAGGCACGTACAAGGGCGCGCACGGCGCGCGGGGGTCGCACTGGCCGCCGTACTGACATGGGCAGGACTACTGGCCGGGGCCGCCGGCTGCACCGGCGGCGACAGCCGGAGCGGACTCGACCGGATGCTCGGCAAACCGCCGGCCCCCGAGGACGTCATCCGCGTCTCCCCGCGGGACGGCGCCACGGGCGTGCGGCCCGGGGAGAGCCTGCGGGTGCGGGTGCCCGACGGGCGGCTGGAGTCGGTGAAGGTCGTCCGGTCGCAGGACGCCGAGGAGACGGAGGTGAAGGGCAGGATCGCCGCGGACGGCCTGAGCTGGCGGCCGGACGGCGACCGGCTCGCTCTCGCCGCCCGCTACACCGTGGACGTCGTCGCCCTGGACGGCGACGGCGACCGCTCGGCCCGCCACACCACCTTCACCACGCTCGTCCCCGACAAGCGCTTCATCGGCTACGTCACCCCCGAGGACCGCTCCACCGTCGGCACCGGGATGATCGTCTCGCTGGAGTTCAACCGGGAGATCGAGGACCGGGCGGCCGTGGAGCGCGCCGTCCGGGTCACGGCGCAGCCGGCGGTGGAGGTCCGGCCCCACTGGTTCGGCCGCGCCCGGCTCGACTTCCGCCCCGAGGAGTACTGGAAGCCCGGCACCCGGGTCACGGTCGCGCTGGGGCTGCGGGACGTCGAGGGGGCGCCCGGCGTCTACGGGCTGCAGGAGAAGTCGTTCTCGTTCACCGTCGGCCGCAGCCAGGTGTCGCTGGTCGACGCGGCGAAGCACACCATGCAGGTGCGGCGCGACGGACAGCTTCTGGCGACCGTGCCGATCACGGCCGGGGCGCCGGAGAACACCACGTACAACGGCAGGATGGTGGTGAGCGAGATGCTGGAGCTGACCCGGATGAACGGCGCGACGGTCGGCTTCAAGAAGGCCGACGGCAAGGGCGAGTACGACATCCCGGACGTGCCGCACGCCATGCGCCTGACCAGCTCCGGCACCTTCCTGCACGGCAACTACTGGGTGGACGACGTCTTCGGCCACGCCAACGTCAGTCACGGCTGCGTCGGCCTCAGGGACGTCCGGGGCGGCGCCTCGGACACGCCCGCGGGGTGGTTCTTCGACCGCAGCCTGATCGGGGACGTCATCGAGGTCGTCCACAGCAAGGACAAGCAGGTCGCCCCCGACAACGGCCTCGGCGGCTGGAACATGACCTGGAAGGAGTGGACGGCCGCCCCCGTGCGCTGACCCGAGGGAGGTTCGCGCCCTCCGGGGGCGACCTTCCCCGCCTTCCCATGGTCCAAGTTGGGACTGAACGGTGACATTTTCGGCCCGTCCAGGCCGCTGACCATGTGGTTAATATGCGGCGAACGCGGGGGACGCGTCGCTGTGCGGCCCGGGGAGGGCCCGGGGGAGTGGGGAGAACGACTTTGAACGTGCGACCGATACCGGGGGCGTCGGTTGGGGGGCGCTCACGCGGCCGCAACAGGCGGCTGGCGCTGATCGCCGGTGGAATGCTGCTCGCCGTCACGGCGTGCGGCGGCGGCGGTGACGGATCCGGATCCGACGGGAAGGCCGGCGGCGACAAGGGCGCCACGGCCGCCGCGGAGAGCAAGCAGTCGGAGGCGGTCGTCACCATCGCCCCGAAGACCGGCGCCAAGGGCGTCGACACCAGCGGCGCCCTGAAGGTCACGGCGGCCAAGGGCAAGCTGACCGAGGTGACCGTCAAGGACACCAAGGGCAGGAAGATCGAGGGCGCGATCTCGGCCGACGGCGGCGGCTGGACGCCCGCCACCCACCTGGCCGCGTCCACCGCGTACCAGGTGCACGCGGTCGCCAAGGACTCCGCGGGCCGGACGGCCGCCGAGGACTCGTCCTTCACCACGCTGAGCCCGCAGAACACCTTCATCGGCAACTTCACGCCCGAGGACGGCTCGACGGTCGGCGTCGGCATGCCGTTCTCGGTCAACTTCACGCGCGGCATCACCAAGCCGGACGACGTCGAGAAGGCCATCAGGATCACGACCGTGCCGGCCGTCGAGGTCGAGGGCCACTGGTTCGGCAACGACCGCCTCGACTTCCGTCCCGAGAAGTACTGGAAGGCCGGCACCAAGGTGACGGTCGAGATGAACCTGGACGGCGTCGAGGGCCGCAAGGGCGTCTACGGCAAGCAGTCCAAGACCGTCTCCTTCACCGTCGGCCGCGACCAGGTGTCCGTGGTGGACGCCAAGAAGCACACGATGAAGGTCACGCAGAACGGCAAGGTCGTCAAGACCATCCCGGTCACCACCGGCAAGCCCGGCTACGCGACCTGGAACGGCCAGATGGTCATGAGCGAGAAGTTCACCGTGACCAGGATGAACGGCGACACGGTCGGCTACGACGGCGAGTACGACATCAAGGACGTCCCGCACGCCATCCGCCTGACCAACTCCGGCACCTTCGTGCACGGCAACTACTGGGGCGGCGACGCCTTCGGCAACTACAACGCCAGCCACGGCTGCATCGGACTGCGCGACGTGCGCGGGGGCTACGACAGCTCCGTCGCGGCCGCGTGGTTCTTCGACCACTCGATCGTCGGCGACGTGGTGGTCGTGAAGAACTCCACCGACCCGACCGTCGACCCCTCCAACGGCCTCAACGGCTGGAACATCCCCTGGGCGGAGTGGAAGAAGTAGAGGCGGCGGACGCCGCGAGGGCGCACGCTCTCCTGGCCGGGCCCGGTGCTGTGACCTATGGCACCGGGCCCGTCGTCGTTAATGGTGGTTAACCTGCTGGCATGACCGTGAATCTCGAAGTCGCCGAAGGCGTCGGCACCCTCCGCCTCGACCGCCCGCCCATGAACGCGCTGGACGTGGCCACCCAGGACCGTCTCAAGGAGCTCGCCGAGGAGGCCGCCCGACGCGACGACGTCCGCGCGGTCGTCCTGTACGGCGGGGAGAAGGTGTTCGCGGCGGGCGCGGACATCAAGGAGATGCAGGCGATGGACCACACCGCGATGGTGCTGCGCGCCCGCGCCCTGCAGGACTCCTTCACCGCCGTGGCCCGCATCCCCAAGCCGGTCGTGGCGGCCGTCACCGGGTACGCGCTGGGCGGCGGCTGCGAGCTCGCGCTCTGCGCGGACTTCCGGATCGCCGGGGACAACGCGAAGCTGGGCCAGCCGGAGATCCAGCTCGGGCTGATCCCGGGCGCGGGCGGCACCCAGCGGCTCTCCCGGCTGATCGGCCCCTCGAAGGCGAAGGACCTGATCTTCACGGGCCGCATGGTGAAGGCCGACGAGGCGCTGGCCCTCGGCCTGGTGGACCGGGTCGTCCCGGCCGCCGACGTGTACACCGAGGCGCACGCCTGGGCCGCCAGGCTCGCGCAGGGACCGGCGATCGCTCTGCGCGCCGCCAAGGAGTCGATCGACACCGGTCTGGAGACGGACATCGAGACGGGTCTGACGGTCGAACGCAACTGGTTCGCGGGTCTCTTCGCGACCGCCGACCGCGAGACCGGCATGCGCAGTTTCGTGGAGGAGGGTCCGGGCAAGGCCAAGTTCCTGTGAGCAGCGTCTCCATTCAAGTCGCCGGAATCGCTTGCAATTGACGGGGTGTCTCATCCGGGTCCCCCGAAGGGGCGGTTTATGGGAACCTTAAGGGGACCTTAAGACTGCCTTGCCGGGGGTGATCGTCGATCACTCCTGGGCGGGCCGTCCTCGCAGGTGGGTGCGGGTGCTCCGGTGGTCGACCTGCCTCCGGCATATGCCGAACGCCTTCTGGGGAGGGCCCGCACCCGGGGGGCGTATTCCGGCGGAACGGCCCCGACGGCGTCGGCGGGCGGCCATGATGGGGGCATGGCGGGGCTGGAGGGCATCGAACAGCCGCGGGGACGGAGCCGTGCGACCGCGGCGCGCTGGTCGCCTGCGGTCGAGGACGAACGGGCGCTCAAGGCGCTGGAGTTGTTCGGAAACCCCACGGAGGGCGAGGTCTCCCTGCCGTCCCGCCCCGAATCCGCCGCCAGCGCGCGTCGACTGGCTCAGGTCGTCGTCCTGCGCCAGTGGGGGCTGACCCCCAAGATGACCGAGGACGTGGTCCTGCTCGTCTCCGAGCTCGTCGGCAACGCCGTACGGCACACCGGCGCACGGGCCTTCGGCCTCCGGATGCGGCGCCGGCGCGGGTGGATCCGCGTCGAGGTCCGCGACCCCTCCCGGGGCCTGCCCTGTCTGATGCCGGTTCAGGAGCTCGACGTCAGCGGCCGGGGTCTCTTCCTCGTCGACAAGCTGTCCGACCGCTGGGGCGTCGACCTGCTGCCCCGGGGGAAGACGACCTGGTTCGAGATGCGGGTCGCCGACCGGTAGACGGGCGGCGGCCGGCGCGCGCGGGCAAGGAACGGGTAAGGCGTCGGGCGGCAGGCTGCGTCAATGGCCCGGATTACGGGATATCGCCCCTTAAATGGGGTGGATGACCACATCCGACCGCCGTTCCGCGTTGCGGGCGGGCGCGGGGCTCGTCGCCGGAGGCGCGATCGCGGCCGCGTGCTCGCCCTCCGGGGCCTCCCCCTGCGCCGCCCGCCGCACCCCCGCGTCCCCGTCCGCCGCCTCCGCACCGTCGGCCTCCGGAGCGGCGGCCCGGCCTCTCGTCGCGCCCTCGCCGCGCGCCTTCCCCCGGCAGCCCGTCCAGATCGCGCACGGTCCCCGCGACCGGCCCCGCGTCGCCCTCACCTTCCACGGCCAGGGCGATCCCGCCGTCGCCCGCGCCCTGCTCGGCGAGGCCGAACGGCACGGCGCCCGGGTCACCGTGCTCGCCGTCGGGACCTGGCTCGACGAGCACCCCGACATCGCCCGCCGGATCCTCGACGGCGGCCACGACCTCGGCAACCACACCCAACGCCACCTCGACGTCAACGCGATGTCCGAGGCCGAGGCGACGGCCGAGATCGCCGGGTGCGCCGAGCGGCTGCGCAGACTCACCGGGTCCATCGGCACCTGGTTCCGCCCCTCCCGCGCCGCCCGCGCCTCCCCGCTCGTCGAGCGGCTGGCCCAGCGCGCCGGTTACCCGCACGTCCTCTCCTACGACGTCGACTCCCTCGACTTCACCTCGCCCGGCGCCCCCGCCGTCACCCGCAACGTCCTCGGCGGGGTCCGCAACGGATCCGTCGTGAGCCTGCACTTCGGTCACGCGGACACGGTCGCCGCCCTCCCCGTCCTGCTGGACGAACTCGCCCGCCGCCGCCTGCGCGCGGTCACTGCCACGGAGCTGATCGGCTGATGCACCCGAACCTCGTGAAACGCACCCTGCTCACCGGCGCGGCGCTCGCCGTCCTCGCCGCCTGCGGCGCCGGGGCCAAGGACGGCTCGGACGGCGCCACCAGGGCCGCGGTCCCCGCGCCGGCGAAGAAGGCCGCGAAGAAGCCGGTCGTCGACGGACTGCCCGGCATGCCGCCCGTGCTGGACCCGAAGGACGTCTACGCCGCCGACCGCCCGAACCGGCTCTCCCCGGTGGTCCGCGACTTCCCCTCCCGGGTCTACGTCCCCAACACCGAGTCCGACACCGTCTCCGTCATCGACCCGCGGACGTACCAGGTGATCGAGACCCTCCGGGTGGGCCGGCAGCCGCAGCACGTCGTGCCCTCCTGGGACCTGAAGACGCTGTGGGTCAACAACGACCGGGGCAACACCCTCACCCCCATCGACCCCAGGACCGGAAAGACCGGCAGGTCGGTCGAGGTGCACGACCCGTACAACCTCTACTTCACCCCCGACGGCAAGTACGCCGTCGTGATGGCCTCCCTCGACCGCGAGCTCGTCTTCCGCGACTCCCACACGATGAAGCGCATCAAGACCGAACCGGTCACCTGCTACGGCGTCAACCACGCCGACTTCTCGCTGGACGGGAGGTACTTCATCGTGTCCTGCGAGTTCAGCGGAGAGCTGCTCAAGGTCGACACCGAGAAGATGAAGGTCGTCGCACAGCAGAAGCTGCCGTTCCACGGCGCGATGCCGCAGGACGTCAAGATCTCGCCCGACGGGAAGCGCTTCTACGTCGCGGACATGAAGGCCGACGGGATGTGGGTCGTCGACGGCGACACGTTCGGCAAGCCGGCCTTCCTGCACACCGGCAAGGGCTGCCACGGGCTGTACGTCAGCCGCGACTCCCACGAGATGTACGTGTCCAACCGGGGCGAGGGCACCGTCTCCGTCTTCGACTTCCGCGCGAACGCGCTCACGAAGAAGTGGCGCCTCCCGCAGGGCGGCAGCCCCGACATGGGCGGCGTCTCGGCGGACGGCAAGGTCCTGTGGCTGTCGGGACGGTACAACTCCGAGGTGTACGCCATCGACACCCGCACCGGAAGCCAGCTCGCCCGCATCAAGGTCGGCAGCGGACCGCACGGCCTCGCCGTCTACCCCCAGCCCGGCCGCTACTCGCTCGGCCACACGGGCGTCTTCCGGTAGGCGTGCCGTCCCGCCGCCTCTCGGGTCTCCACCCGGGAGCCGCGTGGTGCGGCTCACGCGGCCTCCTCGGCGACGCCGACCGGGCCGCCGACCGGGCCGCCGCCCTGGACCGCCCGACGGCCGCCGCCGGCGAACGTCTCGCCCGTCGCCGGGTGTTGTCGTCCCTCGTCGCCGGTCACGCCTGTCCGCAGAGCCACGACGAGGAGTTCTCCCGGGTGGTCGCCGCGCTGCGCGCTCCCCGGGGCCGTTAATCTGACCTGCGTCAGTAGGACAGCAAGACAGCACGTATGACCGCAAGGCATCGTCAAGAGGGGCGGATCGGTGGCCGACATCGAAGAAGCGCGCAAGCAGTTCCAGCGGATCGACACGGACGGCGACGGCTACATCACCGCGGCCGAGTTCAAGACCGCTCTGGCCCAGGGGGGCGACTGGAACGTCACGGAGTCGGTGGCCGAGGTCATCATCAAGAGCCGTGACCTCAACGGCGACAAGGTCCTGTCGTTCGACGAGTTCTGGGCTCACCTCGACAAGTGACCCGGGCTGAGCCGGGCCGGGCCGGGCCGGGCTGAGCCGAGAGGGGGGCGCCGCCTGTGCGGCGTCCCCCTTCCTCATGCCGTCCGCCCGGCGCAGGCGCAGGCGCCGGAGCGGGCACCGGAGGACCCGTGCGAAGACCCGCGCACGGGAGCGGAATAGTTCCGCGGAGTGCGAGGTTGACGCCGTCCGGACGCATGCATGTGCATTGATACGGATCGCTCATCGACCTCGGATCGCATCGGAAGGCAGGGCCTGTCATGAAGATCGGCATCATCGGCGCGGGCAACATCGGCGGCAACCTCACCCGGCGTCTCACCGCGCTCGGCCACGACGTCGCGGTCGCGAACTCCCGCGGCCCGCAGACGCTCACGGATCTCGCGAAGGAGACGGGGGCGACCCCCGTCCCCGTCGGGGAAGCGGCACGCGACGCCGAGATCGTGGTCGTCACGGTCCCGCTGAAGGCGGTCCCGAGCCTGCCCTCCGGCCTCCTGGACGGCGCGGCCGACGGCGTGGTCGTCATCGACACCAACAACTACTACCCGCAGCAGCGCGACGGCCGGATCGCGGCGATCGAGGACGAGGGCCTCACCGAGAGCCGCTGGGTCGAGCGCCAGCTCGGCCACCCCGTGATCAAGGCCTTCAACGGCACCTACGCCCAGGACATCCTGGACCGCCCGCTGCCGGCCGGCGACCCGGACCGGGTCGCGCTGCCGGTCGCCGGCGACGACGGGGCGGCCAAGGCGAAGGTGCGCGCCCTGATCGACGAGCTCGGCTTCGACACCGTCGACGCGGGCGGCATCGACGACTCCTGGCGTCAGCAGCCCGACACCCCCGTCTACGGCCTGCGCGCCGGCGTCGAGGGGGTCACCAAGGCGCTGGCCGAGGCGAGCCCGGAGCGCCCGGCGACGTTCCGCGGCTAGTCGGACGACGTCCAGGGGGACGTGCGGCCCGTCGGGGACCCGAACACGATCGGGTCCCCGAAGCGTCAGACCGGCCGCTCGGGGCGGCCGGCGGCCCCGGCGTCCCCGTCCTCGGCGGCCCCGGCGTCCCCGTCCTCGGCGGCCCCGGCGTCCCCGTCCTCGGCGGCCTGCTGCGCCGTCCGGCGCCGCTGGATCAGCCCGAACAGCTCACGGCACTCCTCGGCTCCCTCGGCGGCGTACGGCCCCAGGCCCCGCGCCGCCGAGGCGAGAGCGGCGCGGAAGTCGTCGGCCCGGTCCGCGTCGACGAGCGCGTCCAGCCGCGCCAGGGAGGACGACAGCTCCTTGCGGCGGTCGCCGCCCAGCGTGTTGGCCCGCTGGATGTCCCAGTAGATCTCGGGCGGAGCCGCCAGGATGCGACAGGCCAGCGCCACCAGGGTGCGGGCCGGGGGCGGAGCGATCCGCATCAGGGTCGGCACGTCCACCGGCGCGGCCAGGAGCGCGTCCACGAACGACAGCACCGCCGCGTGCGGCAGCGCCTGCAGCACGGACATCGCCGCGTCGTGTCCCGCCGGGTCCATGACGGAGACCGTCATGGACCCGGCCTGAAGACGCGCCGTCATCCGGCGGACATGAGGATCCGTGCCGGCCGGCTGTCCGGGCGCGGCCGCGGGGGCGATCACCACGACCGACTGCCCCGCGGAGGGCAGGGTGGGCGAGAACATCGGGTTGACGCCGCGCAGCGGGGCGCGGAGCCCGTGCTCCGACGAGGCCTCGAACAACGGCAGCTGGACCGAGCAGGTGGACACCACCACCGTTCCCGGACGGGCGTACCCGGCCAGCCACGGCACGCACGCCGCGGCGACGTCCTCGGGCAGCGCGAGGACCACCTCGTCGGCCGCGGCGACGGCCGAGCGCAGAGCCGCGGAGGGCGCGCGCACATCACCGGGGTGGTCCGCGCCGGCGCCGAGGTCGGCGGTGGCCACCGCGTCCCCGGCGTCCGTGAGATGAGCGCGGTACCAGCGGCCCACCGTGCCGGCCGCGCCCAGCAGCACGATCCTGCGGCGCCCCGCCGCCTCGTCCGTGTCCGGGGTGCTCAACGCTCGACCTCCCGCTGCCAGCCGCGCAGCCCGAAGTAGGGCACGCTCGCCTTGACCAGTGTCTCCTCGTACTCCTCGTCGGGGTCGGACTGCGCGGTGATCGCACCGCCGACGCCGAAGCGGGCCGTGCCCTCGCGCACCACCGCGGTGCGGATCACGATGTTCAGATCGAGCGCGCCCGAGAACGACAGCCAGCCCAGGGCGCCCGAGTAGACACCCCGGGCCGTGCCCTCCAGCTCGTCGATGATCTCCATGGTCCGCTTCTTCGGGGCGCCGGTCATCGAGCCGCCCGGGAAGCAGGCGCGCACCGCCGAGAGCGCCGACTCGGTGCGCCGCAGCCGTCCGCGGACGGTGGACACCAGCTGGTGGACGGAGGAGTAGCTCTCGATCGCGAACGCGTGCGGCACGTGGACGCTGCCCGGAACGCACACCGAGTTGAGATCGTGCCGGACCAGGTCGACGATCATCAGGTTCTCGGCGCGGTCCTTGCGGGAGGACCGCAGCTCCTCCCGCAGCGCCGTGTCCTCCTCGGGCGTCGCGCCGCGCGGGCGGGTGCCCTTGATGGGCCGTGACTCCACGATGCGGCTCTCGTCCACCCGCAGGAACGTCTCCGGCGAGGAGCACAGCACCTCGACGTCCCCGGCGCGCAGGTAGGCGCCGCGGGGCACCGCGCTGATGGTGCGCATCCGGGTGTAGGCGGGCAGTCCCGCGCCCACGCCGGACAGTTCGGCGCTGTTGGTGAGGCAGATCTCGTAGCTCTCGCCGTCGGTGATGAGGCGTTGGCTCTCCTTGATCTTCGCGAGGTACGCGTCGCGTCCGTCGCGCAGGCCCAGCAGCCGCTCCGACACCGGACCCGGCGCGTAGGCGGCGGCCCGGCCCGGACCGGCCGCGCTCATCGCCGCCGGAGCCACGGGCGCGCTCCGCGCGGTGAGCGACGCCGGGACGTCCCGGCTCCCGCCCGCGCGGCGGCCGCCCTCGCCCTCGCGGTTGTCGTCGGTGTCGGCCTCGTAGGCGTCGTTGTCGTCCACGGGAACCAGCCGGCAGGCCAGGGCGACGCCGCGCTGGTGATCGAAGACGGTGAACGCGCGGGTGTGCAGGAACCACGCCTCGGGCTCCGGCGAGGCGTGCCGCTCGTCCCCCGTGGTGAGCGCCTTCAGCTCGTACCCGAACCACCCCACCAGACCGCCGCGGAACGGCATGCTCCAGTCCGCGGGCGCCGTGACCTCCACGGCGTCGACGATCTCCTCCAGGAGAGCGAAGACGTCGCCCGTCACCTCCTCGGTGCGGCCGGGGCCGCGCAGGGTGAGGCGGCGCCCGGCCAGGTCGTAGCCGAGGACGACGTCGCCCTGCTCGCCCCAGGAGCCCATCAGCGAGTACCGGGAGCCGGGGTGCTCGCTGCCCTCGGAGTCGAGCCAGAAGGCGTAGGGGCGGCCGGCACAGTGCCGGTGGAAGAAGTCCGCGGGCGTGTCCGGCGTGGTGAAGGCCTCGGCTTCCAGACGCATCCGCAGCGAGCCGCCCGCCCTGCGGAACGCCGCCACGGACGCGGGCTCCCCGGCCGCGGCGCCGGTCGCGTCCCCGGCGGCCGGGGAGGCGGGGGGCGGCGCGCCGTCCCCGGCGTGGTGACGGACGGCGAGCGCGACGAAGTTGGCGAGCAGGCCGTGCCCGCCGGCCGACTCGACGGACTCGGGATGGAACTGCACGCCCCACACCGGCCGGGAACGGTGCGCGACGGCCATGACCAGCCCGTCCCGGGTCCAGGCGGTGCGCTCCAGCGTGTCCGGCAGATCGGTGCTGACCAGCGAGTGGTAGCGCACCACCGGCAGGTCCTGCGGCAGCCCCGCGAACAGGCCGGTGCCCAGGTGGGCGACCGTGTCGACGACACCGTGCGCGGGGGTGGGCGCGTGGACCGTGCGCCCGCCGAAGAACTCGGCTATCCCCTGATGCCCCAGGCACACGCCGAGCAGCGGCAGTCCGCAGCGCGCGATGATCTCGCGGCAGACGCCGAAGTCGGCTTCCCGCGAGGGCCGTCCGGGGCCGGGCGAGAGGACGACGGCGCCGCACTCGTCGAGCGGCAGGGCGTCGTAGCGGACCGTGTTCGGCAGCACGAGCGGCTGCACACCGGTCACTTCGTACAGGTACTGCGCGATGTTGAGGGTGAAGGAGTCGAAGTTGTCGATGATGAGGACCTTCACCGGTCTTCGGCTCCGTTCAGTTCCGCCATCAGCACGTCCTCCTGGGCACACGTCTCGGCCACGATCCGCTCGAAGAGGTCGCCGAGATACTCCTCGGGCAGGCCGTGGGCGGCCGCGTGCGCGCGGGCCCTGCCGACGACGAGCCCGACGCGCGAGGGCTGCATCATGGGGATCCCGTGCTCGGCCTTGAGCCGGGCGATGTCGAGGCAGAGGTCCATCCGCTCGACGATGAGCCCGAGCAGCCTGCGGTCCAGATCGTCGAGCCGGTCGCGCAGGGGGCCCAGCACCGTCGCCGCCTCGGCCTCGCCGGGCGCCGCACCAGACGTGATCATCTCAGTCCTCTTCACTTTCGTCCCAGAAGAACGGGGCCTTGGCCCGGGTGGTGATGCGCGGCGCGGTCCCGGCGTCGACCGTGAGCCCGGCGAAGCGCGCTGATCCGATGACCTTGCGGAGGGTCTGGTGCCGGCCGAGGGCCGTGCGCGCCGCCTCACCCGTGAGCCCGCCGAGGGCGGCGCCGCGCAGGGTCAGCCGCAGCAGTCCCCGGCGGGAGCCGTGACCGACCTGGTAGCGGGCGTCCGGCGGCAGGCCGAGCGCGGTGTCGAACATGGAGCGGGTGACCAGGGTGCCGTCCAGGTTGGCCGACACGTCGTCGCGGGCCCCGATCCGCAGCACCCGGGCCGTGGAGCCGCAGGGGCAGTCGGCGGTCCGCAGGCTCGCGCGGTCGCCGACGAGATAGCGCACCAGCGCGGTGCCGGTCTCGGCCGGCACGGTGACCGCCAGCGCGCCCACGACCCCGTCCGGCAGCCGCCGGCCGTCCTCGTCGACGACCTCGGCGATCACCAGGTCCTCGTGCACATGGTGGTCGGCGCCGGTGAGGTGGGCGCACTGGAACCCGATGGGTCCGGTCTCGGTGGTGCTGTACGCGAAGGAGCGGACGGCGCAGCCGGCCTCGGCGAGCGCGTCGGCGGCCGGTCCGGACATGCGCTCGCCGAGGTAGTACAGCGTGCGCAACCGCAGCATGGCCGCGGGGATCTCGGCCATCAGCCGCTCGACATAGCCCGGCAGGCCGACCATCGCGGTGACCCCGAGGTCGGCGATCAGTTCCGCGAGGTGGGGCGCGGGCATGGACGTCCCGGCCGGGAGCACGGCCGCGCCACGGCGGGAGAGCACCGCGTCCGCGAAGCCGAAGCCGCCGAACAGGTCGCCCGGAGCGAGCGAGTTGAGCACGAACGGGTTGTCGCCCAGTCCGTCGACGCACAGACCGCGCGCCCCGAGGGCCTCGACCCGCTCGTTGAAGGGACGGTCGTGCAGCAGGGTCCGCACCCGGCCCGAGGAGCCGCTCGAACGCAGCACCAGCCGGATGTCGCCCTCGGTGATGCGGTTCGGGGCGCCGGGCGCCACGCTCCACTCGGCGAGCTGGTCGCGGGTGGTAAGCGGGACCTGTTCCAGTCCTTCGGGGGTCAGCGAGTCCGCGTGGGGGCGCAGCGCCGTACAGGTCCGCGACCGGCGCACGGCGTCCCGCATGAGCGCCAGGTTGTCCGCCTGGACGCGCAGCAGCTCCGGGCGTGGCAGCGTGAGATCCGCGAGGAGCCTCACTGTTCCTCCATCCGTAGGGTGATGGCCCGGCAGGCCCGCTCGGCCGCCGCGGCGGCCGCCCCGGTGTCGGGGCCGACGGCGACGATCTCGCCGAGCCGCTCCCAGCTCGCCGTCGCCGGGCGCACGGTGTCGCCGGGACCCGTCCAGACCCGCACGCTGTGCACGCCCGGCAGTGCGGCGGCCTCGGCCGTGCCGTCGACGGCGGCGACGCGGCCGGCGCGGTCCGCCAGCAGATAGCGCTTCACGGCCGCCGCGCCGAGCGGCCGCACCGGGGGCGGCAGCGGCAGCCCGCAGGCGTGGGCGAGCATGTCCGCCTCCATGTCCCGCCCGGTGACCAGCGTGAGGAGCGCCGGGATCTCGTCGCCGCCGGTGCGGGCGTGCGACTCGACGAGGTGGACGCCCGTCTCGCCGACGATGACCTCGGTGTGAGCGGGGCCCTCGCACAGCCCGACGTGGTCGAGGAAGGCGGTGACGCGGTCGACGACCGCCCGGCGCCGCCCGGCGTCGAGGTCGGCCGGGACGAGGTGGCCGGTCTCGACGAACGCGCCGCCGACGAGCTTGCGCACCACCGCCCGCACCTCGTGGGCGCCGCCGCGGCTGAACGTCTCGACGCTGAACTCCTCGCCGGCGGCGAAGGGTTCGACGAGATAGCCGGTCACGGGCAGCACCTCGTGGTACCGGTGGCCGTTGCGCAGCGTGTCCCGCACCCGCTGCCAGGCGTCGTCGAGGCCCTCGGGACCGTCGACCTTCAGCACGCCCAGGCTGGCGGAGCCGTCGACGGGCTTGAGGATCAGCGGCCAGCCGGCCGCCCCGGCGACCCGGAGCGCGTCCTCGGGGCCGTTCAGCCGGGCCCAGGGGGAGCGCAGCGAAGGGCTCTTGTCGAGCACCTCGTGGGTCCTGGCCTTGTCGCGCAGCAGCGCGGCGACCCCGGTGCCGGGCGCGGTCAGCCCCAGGTCCAGGGCGACCGCCTCGCTGGCCGCGCACGCGGGTTCGTGGTTGCTGCACACTCCGGCGAAGCCGAACTCCTCGTGCAGTGCGCGGGCCGTGGCCACGACGCCGGGCACGTCGAGCAGGTCGGTGCGCACCGAGCGCAGGCACAGCGGGTCCAGCGAGGCGTCGCTCATGGTGGGCGCCTGGAGGTGCACCACGTCCAGACCGAGGCCCAGGGCCTTGTCGACGACTCTGCGACTGCCGCTGAGCAGCAGGAGCACGGGACGGCGAGGGGCCGCGGGGGCGGGGGGTGTCACAGGGCGTTCTCCCTCACGAGCGGAGAGCGGCGGGCGAGGGCGACGCAGTACTTCATGGCGAAGGACGCGACGAGGAAGAGGGCGCCGAGGGCCAGCCAGCCCCAGGAGCCGTGGGAGAGCAGGAGCCAGGTGAGGGCGAGCGGTCCGACCGCCTCGGCGATGGTGGAGCCGATGCCGAAGAAGCCCTGGTACTCGCCGTACCTGCCGTCCGCCACGAGCCGGAAGCTGATCTCGTTCATGCTGGAGATCTGCCGGATCTCGCCGAAGGTGAGGACCGTGACCGCCAGCAGGAGCACCCCGCCCGCCGCCCAGGGCGAGGACGGCAGCCCGGACAGCGAGTACAGCGCCATGCCCGCGAACAGCAGCAGTCCGCCGACGCGCAGACTGCGCACACCGGCGTCGACGCTTGTCACCGTCTTCGAGGTCCGGTACTGCAGGGCCACCACCAGGCCGGTGTTGACGACGAAGACCGCGGCGATGGTCCACTCGGGTGCGTGGGTCTGCCGCACGATCCACAGGGGCAGCGCCACGTCGATCAACGGCACATGGAGCATCAGGATCAGATTGACGAGGCTGACGGCGGCGTAGCCGCGGTCGCGGAACACCCGCAGCGGCGAGCCCCCGACCTCCGCGGCCGCGACCTGCGCGACCGCGCTCCCGTCCGCCGGGGAGGCGGCCGCGGTGCGCAGCGTCCGCGGCACCTTGAGCAGCAGCGCCGCGGCGAGGAAGAACGACAGCCCGTCCAGGCCGAACGCCAGCCGGTAGGCGGTGTCGGTGTCCACGGCGATGACGAGGGCGCCCAGCGCCGCCCCCACCGCCAGACCGGCGTTGGCGGTCGCGATCAGCACCGCCCGTACCCGGGTGACCTGTTCGGGAGGGAACGAGCGGGCGATCAGGGCGGAGCGGGCGGACATGGCGCCCTGGGTGGAGACCGCCAGCAGACAGGCCCCCACGAAGAACAGCGGCACGCTGGAGGTCACCAGGTACAGGCAGAGGGACAGGCCGGCCAGCGCGAGCAGGGTGACGGCGACGGTGCGGGCCTCGAACCGGTCGGCGAGATGACCCACGGGCACGCTCAGCACCATGGCCAGCAGCCATGAGGCGGTGAGCGCGGCCCCGTAGGTGACCGGTTCCAGTCCGATCACCCGGGTGAAGTACAGCGCCGCGCAGACGTAGAACAGGCCGTCGCCGAAGTAGGTGACGAAGTGCGACACGGCGAGGGGGCGCACCAGCGGCCCCAGCGCCGGGCCGGGCGGACCGGGGTCCTGCGCCGCGGCCGGCGAGGTGGATTGCTCAGTCACGGGCGTCGGGCTCCTGACCGCTTCCGTAGTGCCCGCTCTCCTCGAGCGTGTCCGCGAGAAGGGTCAGATCCTCCTCACCGTGCAGTGCGGACAGGGCGAACCGCAGCAGGGACCGGCCCTGCGCCACCGTCGGGTAGAACGCGGGGAGCATGATCACTCCGCGCTCCTTGAGCCGCCGCACGGTGCGCAGCCCCTCCTCCTCGGTGGCGAACACCGCCCCGCGCACCGGCGTGCGGAGCCCGGCGTTGGACAGCTTGCCGCCGGTCAGTTCGTCGAGCCGGGCCGCGTTCGCCCACAACTTCCCCTGCAGCAGGGTGATCTCGGGAGAGAGGTGGATGCGGGCCGCCGCGACGTTGGCGGCCATCATGGGCACCATCACCGAGTGGCCGAAGACCAGCGGATTGGCGAGCTTCCTGACGACGGCGACGTCCTCGGCGGACGCGACGAGGAGGAAGCCGCCCGAACCGCCGAAGCCCTTGGACAGGGAGCCGGCCAGGACGACGTTGTACGGGAGCTTGCCCCCCAGGGCGTCGAAGGCGTAACCGCAGCCCCCGGCGCCGTCGATGGAGATGCCGTGGGCGTCGTCGACGTAGAGGTATCCGCCGGCCGCCGCCGTCCGCTGCGCCAGATCATGGACGGGCACCAGGCCGTTCATCGAGCCCACCCCGTCCACCAGCAGGACCGGGGTGCGTCCCGCCTCGGTCGCCCGGTGCAACGACTCCTCCACCGAGGCGGGGTCGTCGGAGCGGAACCGGTCGACCGGGCCGAACTGCTCGAAGATTCCCCGCAGCACCTGCATCGAGGCGTGCGCGGTCCGGTCGACGAACAGATGCGGTCCGCCCTGGACGGGGTAGCTGGGCAGTGACCCCGACGCCAGGAGCGGCAGCACGCCGAGATGGACGTTGCTGGTGGAGGTGAACACACAGGGGGTGGCGCCCGGGTAGACGCGCCCCAGCAGTTCCTCCAGCTCGGGCAGATAGGACGGCCGCATGCGGTTGCGCGAGGACGACAGGTGGACGCCGAAGCGGCCGACGGCCTCGACCACGGCCTGCGACAGGGCGGGGTGCGACTCCAGCCCGAGGTAGGAGCAGGAGACGAACTCCGTGGCCGTGGTGCCGTCCTGGAGGGTGACGCGCTTGCGGTCGCGGGAGACCACGGTGTGTCCGGTCAGCCCCTCGGCGAAACACTGGTCCAGGGCGGAGGACGTGCGGTCCCTGCGGGTGGTCAGCCAGTTCTGCGATGTCGGGGACGCGCTCACGGGGTTCCCTCCTGGTCGGCACGGCGGGCGACCGTGATCCTCGGTTCTCCGGCGGTGTCGACGAAGGTGGTCACGTCGTCGAAGGCGTCGCCGCGCAGGAGCTCGCGCACCTGCTCGGGCTGCGCCCGGTCGTGTTCGAGCGCCAGCCGCCCGCCGGGGCGCAGCGCCGCCGCGGCGAGGACGGCGATCCGGCGGATCAGGTCCAGCCCGTCGGCGCCGCTGTAGACGGCGGCCCGCGGCTGGTGCTCGGACCACTCGGGCAGCAGCCGCACCTCGGGGGAGACGTACGGCGGGTTCGCGACGACCAGGTCGGTCCGGCCGTCGTAGGCGTCGAGGCAGCCCGGCTCCGTGAGGTCGGCGGCGTGCACGGCGACCGTGCCCAGGACGGCCTCGTGGCGCGCCACGTTGCGCCGCAGGTACTGCAGACAGGTGTCGTCCCGCTCCACGCACGTCACCCTCGCGTCGGGGCGACGCCGCGACAGGGCGAGGCCGAGCGCTCCGACGCCCGAGCACAGGTCGAGCGCGACGCCGTCGCGCGGCAGCGTCCCGTCCTGGGCCGCCCACGCCACCAGCGCGGTGCTCTCGTGCCGGGGCACGAACACCCCGCTGCCGACGACGAGTTCGAGCCCGTCGAACTCGACGGAACCGATGATGTGCCCGAGCGGGATGCGTCGGCAGCGCTCGGCCACGGCGGCCTCGAAGCGGGCCACGGCCGCCGCCGTCCCTCCGGCGAGGAAGCGCTCCTGCAGAGCGGCGAGGTCTCCTTCGACGTCCCACACGCCCGCCTCGGCCAGACGCGCGCGGGCCTCGTCGTGGACGGACCGGATGCGCTCCGCCGTCGTCATCGCGACCACGCCGCGTAGTAGCGCGTGAGGGAGGCGCGGATCCCGTCGGTCATCGCGGCGACGAGTTCGGCCGGGGGCGTGAACGTCGGGTGCAGCTCCTCCACCAGGGAGCCGTAGAACCGGCGCAGATGACGCTCGATGCGCGGCGGCCACTCCGGTGTGACGTTCCACTTGTACTCGTAGCCGGTGGCCATCATGTGCTCGACCGCCGTGGTCACGACCTGCTCGCGGGTCCCGCCGGCCAGCGGGGCGCGCACCGGGGAGAAGGACGACAGGAAGTCGAACTCGCTCGTGCCGCCCTCGACGAGGGTGGCGATGTGCCGGGCGAGCAGCGGGGACTGGTGCAGTCCGTCGCGGTAGGTGCCGGTGGCCAGCCACAGCCCCTCCGCGCCGGCGTTGCCCACCAGCGGGAAACCGTCCGCGGGCACGGGTCGGTTGCCGACCTGCACGGAGAGCAGGGACCCCTCGGAGAGGTTGGTGTGCAGCTGGTCCACGGCGCAGCCGAGCAGGAACTGCAGGTCGCCGACGGCGGCGAAGCGGCGGGGCTGCTCGGAGATGATGTTGGTGGCGCCGAGGTAGATCACTCCGTCGGCGCGGGGCACGGCGTGCAGACCGCAGGCGAAGGCCCGGTTGGGGGTGCGCACCACGGACGAGGGCAGCGCGCGGTCCTCGGTCTCGACCAGCACCGAGACGCCGTAACCGCTCACCATGGGCGGCATCTGCGCGCGCGCCTCGGCCACCTCGTCCAGCAGGGCGAGGGACTTGGCGCCGGCGGCCACGACGACGTGGTCGGCGGGCAGGATCTCCCCGTTCGCCAGCTCGACGCCGGTCACGCGGCCGTTCGCCACCCGGACCCGCAGCGCCTCGGCGTCGACCACTCGGCCGCCGGACTTCACCAGCGCCTGGTCCAGCTTGACCAGCAACCGGTGGGAGTCCACGGCGTGTTCGCCCGGGATGTACATGCCGCGCAGCGAGCGCGAGAGGTCGTTGGGGGCCAGCCAGTCCAGGTCCTCGGGGTCGGCCGTCTCGTACGGCTCCTTGTACTCCTGCAGCGTCGCCTCGATGGCGCGGAAGTTGCCGGAGTCGACGGCGGCCGATCCCATCGTGTTGAGGAGGACGAAGGTGCCGTCGGCGCTGAAGAGGGTGCGGGAGTCGCCGGAGTCCTGGCTGAGGCGCTCGTCCCACTCGGCCCAGTAACGGCGGGCCCGGTGGTCCATGTCGAGCTTGGCCCGGCCGTGGTCGCTGGCCAGCAGCGACGTGGTGACCTCGCCGAAGCAGCCGAGCATCGCGCCGGCGGCGAGCGAGGCGGCGTAGGGGCGGTTCTCCCGGCCCACGCGGGTGACCTGGAATCCGCGGCTGCTCAACTCATAGGCGATGGAGGCGCCGACTGCTCCGTTGCCGACGACGACGGCAGTCTGCTGTGGCCCTGCGTACATGGTTCTCCTCGTGTCTACGGGCACGGGGGCGCCGCTCGGCGCGTGCTCCGGCCGTGAGAAAGGTGGGGATGTCGTGGTGCCTGGACGGGCACTGGACCGGTCGCTGAACGGCCGCTCGGACCGTGCTGTCCAGGGTCACGTGGTGCCACCGCGGGCACGCCTGCCACAGGGGCGTGATACGCGGTATGAAGGGCAGGCCACTTTGCGGCTCCGCGACGACGTGGGTACTGCCACGCCGCCTATGCGTCCGCTTTCAGCCGCCTCTGAGGGCCGCTTCTGAAACGTGGTGAGGAATGGGGTGGTGGTCCAGTCCGACAAGCCCCCGACATGGGCCCAGGACTGTGCGCATCGCCGCATTGCTTCATGTTCCCCCGTTGCAGATGCCACTGGCCAGGTAGCGCCGTGGAGTCTAAGTTGCGCATGATGGGGTGTCAATCCTATGAATAGGGAAGCTGGACCCATGAATTTCGCGATTTCCCAGCCGGTGACGACCGATCGGCTGGTCCTGCGTCTGTTCACGGCGGACGACCTCGACGACATGCACGCGTATCAGCAACTGCCCGAAGTGGCCAGGTTTCTGTACCGGCCGCCGCGCGACCGCGCCCGTTGCGCCGAGGTCATCGAGCGCATCGGGCAGGGCACGCACTGGAAGGAGGACGGGGACAACCTCACGCTGGCGGTGTGCCGCCGCGACACCCCGGGGGTGATCGGCGAGGTGCAGGTCACGCTGGCGAGCGCGTACGCCCGGCAGGCCGAGATCGGGTGGGTCTTCCACCCCGACCACGGGGGCCGCGGCTATGCCACGGAGGCGTCCCTCGCCCTGCGTGACCTGGCCTTTCAACAGCTCGACGTGCACCGGCTGTTCGCCCGTATCGACGCCGACAACACGGCCTCCGAGCGGATCTGTGAGCGGCTGTCGATGCGTCGTGAGGCGCATCTGATCGAGAACGACCGCGACGACCGCGGCTGGGGCAGCGAGTACGTGTACGCGGTTCTCGCCCGGGAGGTCGCCCCCGCCGGGACCGACTAGGGCGGCGCCGGCCCAGTCGGTCCCGACGCCCGGGCGGACCGGGCGGACCGGGGTGCGGGCGGACCGGGGTGCGGTTTCCGGACATGTTTATGGCCGAATTCATCGGGTGCGTCACGGGCCGCCACCTGACCGGAATACCGCTTGACGGGTTCGGATTCCCGCGGGGTGAAGTCGAGTCGAACCTCGTCAAGGCCGTGCGTCTCCGCCGCGATCGGCGGGGTGCACGGTCCCTTTCGTCATCGGTCGGTCTTGTCCCGTTGCGGCGGCGTTCGTTCGGCCGCCGGGATCCGCAGCCGGATTGCGTTGCGCAAGGGCGCCTTCTGCGGCCTACCGTGAGAGGAGCAGGTGCAGCAGAGAAACGGGGGAACGTTGATCAGCTACAGTGCGACCGCCGATGACGTCGCGAAAGTTCGATTTTCAATGTCTCCGCTCGGGGAAACCGTTTACAGCTTTCGCATGCTGGCGTCCCCCGAGCGCAGAAGGCAGCACCAGCCGTGGGTCGACGACGTTCTGCACCGGCTGAAGGATCTCGATCTCGGGCCGCTGCGGGCCGTGATCCCGCCCACCGGATACGTGCCGGACTTCCTCACGCCGCCGCCCACGGGCACGCCCTCCAGCTTCGAGAACGAGCTGGAAGCGGTGCGCGCCACCCGCATCTCCCACTTCGTCGACGAGTTGGCCTGGATGGTGGGGGACACCGGGACGCCGCTCGCCTGGCGCCGGGAGACGGCGCCGCTGCACCGGCAGATGCTGGACGAGCCCGAGAAGGCGGTCCAGCAGATCACCCAACGGCTGCGCGCCTACTGGAGGGTGGCCCTCGAGCCGTCCTGGCACAAGCTGCACGCCGGGCTCGTGTCCGACGTCCGTTCCCGGATGCGGGTGATGGAGAGTTCGGGGGCGGCCTCCGTCTTCTCCACCCTCAACGAGCGCATCGGCTGGCAGGACGACCGCCTCGTCGTGCGCAGCGGCTACGCCTTCGAGGAGTCGCTCAACGGCCAGGGCATCGTGCTGGTGCCCAGCGTCTTCTGCGGCCCGGAAGTGCTGACCATGCTGCCGCCGCTCCAGGCGATGATCGTGTATCCGCGCCCCGCGGTCGCCGACATCTGGCGTCACCACGGCGAGGACCGCCCGAGCCCGCTGCGGGCGCTGCTCGGCGGAGTCCGCGCCGCGGTCCTCGAAGCCCTGCTCACCCCCGCCTCCACGGGCGAGCTGGCCGCCATGGTCGACGTCACCCCGGGCGCCATCAGCCAGCACGTCTCGGTGCTCAGAGGCTGCGACCTGGTCACCAGCCAGCGGTCGGGGCAGCGGGTGGTGCACACCCTCACGGAGACGGGCGAGGCGCTCGTCCGCGGCGCCGAGCACACCGCCGGCCGCGCCGTCTGACCAGCCAGGACCGCCCCCTCCGAACCTCGGCGGCCGCCCCCTTCGGCCCTCGCCGGCCGCCGGGGCCGGCCGCCGTCGCCGTCCCCGGACCCGCCCCGCGCGGAGCTTTTAGCCCCAGCTAAAAGCTTTGGGGGCCCTCCGCGCCGTGTGTTTGGCTCAAAGCGCCACCTTGGCAGGACGCTGGGCAAAGGCGCCGAGCGGTCCTGCCGTCACGAGTCCTTGCACCGACGCGCGGCCGTACTGGGCCGTGCCTGCCCGACATCGGGAGCCCCCACACCCGACGGAACCAGCCCGTTGCACCACGACGTTCAGAAAGGCACAGGCATGACGACGACCTCGAGCCCTGAAGTCGGGCTGGCTGGTCTGCGCGCTGAACTCGACTTCATCGACGCGACATCGCCGCACCCCCGGACGGCCCGGACCGACATCCGCGTCCTGGGTGCGGAGCACGAACGGGAGCACGGCGCCGCCGCCACCCGCACGCGGCGGACGTACGACCGGATCACCGAGGAGAGCGCCCCTGTGGAGGAGCCCGTGACCGACGCGCCGGACACCGACGGCCGGCGGCCGGTCAGGGACGTCGCCTCATGAGCCGCCCCGTCCGCACGCTCCTCGTCGACAACTACGACTCGTTCACCTACAACCTCTACCAACTCCTCGGCGAGGTGAACGGCCAGCCGCCCGTCGTCGTCCGCAACGACGTCGACTGGGCCGCCCTGCACCTCGGCGACTACGACAACATCGTCGTCTCACCCGGCCCCGGACGCCCCGACCGCGACCGTGACTTCGGCGTCGGGAGCCGCGCGATCCGCGACTCCGGACTGCCCGTCCTCGGCGTCTGCCTCGGGCACCAGGGCATCGCCGCCCTGTTCGGCGGCACGGTCGAGCACGCCCCCGAGCCGATGCACGGCCGGCTCTCCCGGATCGTGCACAACGGCGAGGACCTCTTCGCCGGGCTGCCCTCGCCGTTCTCCGCGGTCCGCTACCACTCCCTCGCGGTCTCCGCGCTCTCCGACGAACTGGAGGGCGTCGCCTGGACCGAGGACGGCGTCCTCATGGGGCTGCGCCACCGGACGCGCCCCGTCTGGGGCGTCCAGTTCCACCCCGAGTCCATATCCAGCGAGTTCGGCCGCGAACTGCTCGCCAACTTCCGGGACCTGTCCCTGGGACGCGCGGCGGTCGGGACTCCGGCCGATTCGCCGTACCGCCTGCACACCCGCCGCCTGGACCAGGCGCCCGACACGGAGGCCGTGTACGCCGAGCTGTTCGCCGGCCGGCCGCACAGCTTCTGGCTCGACAGCGGTTCGCACGCCGACGGCGACTCCCGCTTCTCCTTCCTCGGCGACGGCAGCGGTCCGCTCGCCGAGTACCTCACCTACCGGGTCGCGACCGGCACCGTGCGGATCGAGCGGACCGACCGCACCGACGAGCAGGTGACCAGCGGCTTCTTCGACTACCTCGACGCCGAGTTACGGCGGCGGGCGCTGCCGGCGGACCCACAGCTGCCGTTCTCCTTCAACCTCGGCTACGTCGGCTACCTCGGCTACGAACTCAAGGCCGAGGCCGGAGCGAGCGCCGCGCACACCGCGCCCACCCCGGACGCGGCCCTGCTCTTCGCCGACCGCGCCGTCGTCGTCGACCACGTCGCGCGCTGCACCTATCTGCTCTGTCTGGGCACCGGCCCGGACGACCCGGAGGCCGTCAAGTGGCTCGACGCCACGACCGGCCGCCTCGCGGTGCTGCCCGACCAGACCGACCGCGAGCGCGCACCGCTCACCGAGGCGCCCCCGCTCGCCGTCGCCGCCCTCGCGCAGCGGCACGACGAACAGGAGTACCTGACACGCGTCGGGCAGTGCCTGGAGAAGATCCGCGACGGGGAGTCGTACGAGATCTGTCTGACGAACATGGTCTCCACGCCCACCGTCGTCGACCCGCTGGCCACCTACCGGCTGATGCGGGACATCAGCCCCGTCCCCTACGGCGCGCTCCTGGACTTCCCCGGAGTGGCCGTGCTCAGCGCGTCCCCGGAACGGTTCCTGAGCATCGGGACGGACCGGGTCGCGGAGTCGAAGCCGATCAAGGGCACCCGGCCGCGGGGCGCCACCCCGGGGCAGGACCGGGCGCTGCGGGACGGCCTGCTGGCCAGCGAGAAGGACCGCGCCGAGAACCTGATGATCGTGGACCTGCTGCGCAACGACCTCAACACGGTGTGCGAGGTCGGATCGGTCCATGTGCCCAAGCTGTTCGACGTCGAGACCTACGCGCCGGTGCACCAGCTCGTGAGCACCGTGCGGGGGACGCTGCGCGAGGGCGTCTCGGCGGTGGACTGCGTGCGGGCGTCGTTCCCCGGCGGGTCGATGACCGGGGCGCCCAAGCTGCGCACCATGGAGATCATCGACCGGCTGGAGGGCGGGGCACGCGGGGTGTACTCCGGCGCCCTCGGGTGGTTCTCGCTGGGCGGCGCCGCCGATCTCAGCATCGTGATCCGCACGATCGTCGCCACCGGCGAGGGAACGTCGTTCGGCGTCGGCGGAGCGGTGATCGCGCTGTCCGAGCCGGCCGAGGAATACGAGGAGACCCTGGTCAAGTCCCGGACGATGACCGCGGCCATCGCGGCCGGAACGGCCCGCGCGGAGCTGGTGCCGGGCGAGGCGGTGGACGCGTGAGCGCGGCCCTGGACCTGCCGGCCCCGGTGGCGCAGCCGCCTCAGGCGGTTCCCGCGAGCGCCGGGGAACAGGAGATCCGCGCGCTGCTCGCCGACCTCGACGGCCAGATCATCACCCTGGTGCTGCGCCGGGCGGAGCTCGCCCGGTACGACCAGTCCGCGCGTCGCCTCTCGGGCCTGCCGGCCTCGGAGCTCGCCTGGGAGAACGCCGTGCTGGGACGGTACGCCGAAGCGCTCGGCCGCCACGGGGCCGACATCGGGCGGGCGTTGCTCACGCTCTCGCGGCTCCCGTCGGCGCACGCGCCGGCAGGACGGAGGGCGTCGCAGCAGGAGTGACCTTCAGAGCGGCGGACGGGGTGGGACATACGAAAGCACCCTCGGAGGATTCTGCCGCGGGATACGGGGCGAATCTTCCTCGGGTGCTTTTCGGACGCTCTCGTCCGGTGGGGCTCAGCGAAGCTCAGAGACCCATGATCTCCGGATGGTCGGCCAGTTTGGCGAAATGCTCGGCCGGGTTGCAAATCAATTTGCGCTGCGTCAGGTCGATGAGTCCGGCGACGCTCGACAATTCGCAGGCGAGGACGCCGTCCGTGCGCCGGATTTCCTGTTCGACGCGGAAGGTCTTGCCCTCGCCCCAGAGCCACTGGCAGGTCACGTCGACTTCGTCCCCGCCGCGCAGTTCGTTGCGGAAGCGCATCGTGTTCTCCAGGACGGCGGGGCCGATCTGCGTGGCGATCAGCTTGTCCTGCGAGATGCCCGCCGCGCGCAGGCTCTCCCAGCGCAGATGCTCGCAGTACTGCAGATAGACGGCCTGATTCAGGTGTCCCTGTGTGTCGAGTTCATAGCCCCGTACGGTGATCCGCAACTGGAACGGTTTCGTCATGCGCAGTCGACCTCCTTCGTGGATGGATAAATTCCTACCGCATGCAGATGGGCCGGGCAAGACCGCATCGGCTCCCCGGAAATTCATGTGACGCGGATCACGTGCTGAATTATTCTTGACTCGTCGAGATTTTGGAGTGATAGCGTCATGGCCATGCTGGAAAATGAAGGGATATCTTGATGGTGGGTATAGTGCCCGCCTTTCTGGAAATGGCTCGCACCTTTCCCGAAAAGTGCGCCATCGAATGCGACGGACGTGAGTCGACGTATGCGGAACTGGCCCACCGGGTCCGTGCGACGGCCCGCGAACTGGGGACCGCGCCCGGACCGGTGGGGGTCCTGACGGACCGCTCCGAAGCCACCGTCGTCGCCCTCCTGGGCATCCTGGCCGCGGGCGGCGTCTACGTCCCGGTCGACCCGTCCTTCCCCGCCGCACGGCGGCAGGCGCTCCTGGAGGCGGCCGGCTGCACCCGGGTGCTCGGACCGTCCGGCCTCGTCCCCGTGCCGACGACGGCGCCGGACACCGCAGCGGACGGGGCGCACCGCGCATCGCCGGCCCCGGAGGCGGGGGACCCGGAGGCGCCCGCGTACACGCTCTTCACCTCCGGGTCCACCGGGCGGCCCAAGCCCGTCCTCACCCCGAAGCGCGCCATCGCCGCCTCGGTCGCCTCGCTGCGCGACCTCTTCGCCCTCACCCCCGCGGACCGGGTCCTGCAGTTCGCCTCGCTCAACTGGGACACCTGCCTGGAGGAGATCCTCCCCGCCCTCACGACGGGCGCGACGCTCGTCTTCCACGAAGAGGCGTACACGGGGTCGATCCCCCGACTGCTCAGGGCCGTCGCCGCGACCCGTGTCACGCTGCTCGACCTGCCGACCGCCTTCTGGCACGAGCTCGTCCGCCACCTCGCCGAGAGCGACGAGCAACTGCCCGACTGCGTGCGGACGGTGGTCATCGGCGGCGAGGCCGTCAGCCCCGCCCGGCTCGCCGAGTGGCGGACCCGCGACACCGGTCGCGTCCGGCTGGTCAACACCTACGGGTGCACCGAGACCACGCTGATCACGCACGCGGTGGACCTGCACGGTCCCGGGGCGCCCGGACCGGGCGCCTGGTGGGGCGAGCACGGCGGCGTCCCCGTCGGCAGGCCGCTGCCGCACGTCACCGACGCCATCGGCCCGGACGGCGAACTCCTGGTCTCCGGGCCGGCGCTGGCGCTGGGCTACCGCGATCTGCCGGAGGTCACCGCCGAGCGCTTCGTGACCCGTCAGGGCCCCGACGGACCCGTGCGCTGGTTCCGCACCGGCGACCGCGTCGCCCGCCGGCCGGACGGTCACCTGGTCCACGAGGGCCGCCTCGACGCCGAGATCAAGGTACGGGGCATCCGTGTCGACCCCGGCGAGATCGAGGCCCATCTCACCGCCCACCCGGAGGTCGGCGTCGCGGTCGTCGTCGGCACCCGGGTCGAGGACCGCACGACCGTGACCGCGTACGTGGTGCCCCAGCGCGCCGACGCCGACGACGCCGCTCTCGCCCGGCAGGTCCTGCGCGACCTGCGCGCGAGCGTGCCCGGCCATCTCGTCCCGCACCGGGTGACCGTCGTCCCCGGACTCGTCCACACCGCCGGCGGAAAGATCGACCGGCTCGGCACCCACCGACGTCACTCACCCGCCGCCGCACCGTCCGCCCCCGCGGAACACCGGGGCGGCCTCACAGAACAGGACAACCGATGAGTCCCGACGACATGGTCGCCATCTTCCGCAGGGTTCTGGAGACCGACGGCGTCACGGCGGACACCGACTTCTTCGAGTCCGGCGGCGACTCGCTCATGGGCACCCGCGTCCTGAGCGCCGTCGCCCGCGCGCAGGGGGTGGAGCTGACCTTCGACGACCTCCTCGTGGCTCCCACGCCCGCGCTGCTCGCCGACCGTGTCGCGAGCGTGTCCCGATGAGCCCTTCCCCGACTGCGCCGACGAGCGTCCCGGCGCGCGTGGTCGTCGTGGGGGCGGGGCTCGCGGGCCTCACCGCCGCCACCGACCTCGCCGGCCGCGGCGTCGACGTCCAGGTCCTCGAAGCCCGCGACCGGGTGGGCGGCAGGACGCACGGCATCGAGGTCGCCCCCGGCGACTGGGCCGACGCCGGCGCCGCCTACCTGGGCGAGCGGCACACCGAACTGCTCGCGCTGATGGCCCGCTCCGGCCTCAAGACCGTGCCCACCGTCATGGAGGGGGACAGCCGCTTCGACGTCTCCGGCGCCGCCCGGGCGGACAGCGTTCCCGGGCGCTTCCCTCCGCTGAGCGGCGTGGCGCTGGGCGAGCTGTTCGACCTGCTGGACGAGGTCACGCGCTCCGTGCGCACCGACGCCCCCTGGCTCACCCCGGACGCCGGGCGCCTCGACGCCATGACGGCCGCCGAGTGGGCGGACGCCCATCTGCGTCACCCCGACAGCCGGCTGTTCTTCCCGCTGTTCCTCGGCGAGATGATGGCCGCCGCCCCCGCCGACGTGTCCGTCCTGCACATGGCCTTCTACCTGCGCTCCGGTGGCGGCCTGCGCTACCTCAACGCCTTCGCCGGAGGCGCTCAGGAGTGGCGGATCGACGGCGGCGCGCACCGGCTGAGCGAGGCTCTCCGCGCCGGACTCGGCGACCGGGTGCGCCTGTCCGAGCCGGTCACCGCGGTGGAACAGGACGACACCGGCGTCACGGTGCGCTCGGCGGGCGGCGTCACCCGCGCCGACGCGGTGATCGTCGCGCTGCCCCCGGTCCTCGCCGACGGGATCGACTTCTCGCCCGGACTGCCCGCCCCGCGCTCGGGAGAGCGGACCGGGCCCGGCTGCGCGGTCAAGGTCCACCTGGTCCACCCGTCGCCGCTCTGGCGCCGACAGGGCCTGTCCGGCTGGTCGGTGAGCGCCGAGGGCCCGCTGCTGTCCACGGTCGACGACTCGCCCGCCGACGGCGGCGCGGGGATCCTGACCGGCTTCGTCACCGGCGAGGAGGCCCGCCGCTTCGCCGCGCTGCCCCTCGCCGAACAGCGGGCCGCCGCCGTCGCCCAGGCCGGCCGGCTCTTCCCCGACCTGCCCGAACCCATCGGCTTCCATGTGACCGACTGGGTCAACGACCCCTACAGCCGCGGCTGTTACGCCGCCCTGTTCGGCCCCGGCGACTGGTCGGCGCTCGGCCCCCGCCTGACCCGGCCGCACGGCCGCGTCCACTGGGCCGGCACCGAGACCAGCACCGAGTTCTTCGGACTCATGGAAGGCGCCGTCCGATCGGGCCACCGGGCCGCCGCGGAACTGGCCGCCCACCCGTAGCGGGCCGCCGCCGATGGGAGTCGTCCGCCCGTGGGAGTCGTCCGCCCATGGGAGCCGTCCGGCGCAACAGGGCCGGACGACCACCGGCCCGAGTCACGAGACCACCCCGACGTTCTCAGGAGAGCACCGTGACCACCAGCCCGATCGCCCCGCTCGCCGTCCGGCGGCAGTTCATGACCGACCCCTCCCTGGGGGCCGGCAACTTCCTGCACAAAGCGCTGGAGGCGAACCCGAACAACACCGTCCCGTACGCCTTCACCCACAGCACCGACCACCGGGGCCAGGTCGTGCTGCGCGGCCACAGCCTGCGCGACCTGGCAGCGCTGCGCGACCGGTACGCCCACTGGTACCTGGCCAACGGGGTCCGCAAGGGCGAGCCGGTCGCCATTCTCGTCGCCGAGGGCCTCGAACCGCTGCTGCACTTCCTGGCGCTCACCGCCCTCGGCGCGGTGCCGGCCCTCATCAACGCCGCCATGCCCGAGGTCACGGCCCTGCGCTACATCGACCACGTCGGCGCCGTGGGCCTGGTCGCCGACGACCCGACCCGGCTGGTCGCCGCGTACCGTGCCGACGCCAACCGCCGCCGGCCCCGCTTCGTCGTCCCGGCCGCCGAGATCAAGGCGTACGACCCGAGCGGCCCGCTGCCCGACGGATACCCCCACGAGCACGCGGACGACGAGATCGTGGCGCTCATCCACTCCTCCGGGACCACCGGCACCCCGAAGTCCACGATGCTCGGGCACCGTCAGTTCTGGGCCGGCAAGGAGCCCCGCATGGAGCGGTTCCCCGCCTCGCCCGACGACCGCCTGATGTCGCTGATGCCGCACACCCACGCCGGCGGACTCAGCTACTTCCTCACCGCCACCCTGCTCGGGCTGCCCACGGTCGTCATGGGCGACTGGCGGCGCGCCGTCGTGGAGCCGGTCATGGAGGCGTTCCGGCCGACGATGGTCGCCTCCTTCCCGCGCACGTTCGTCGAGCTCGCCACCGGAGAGCCGCCCACGCGGGCGGCCGCCAAGGTGCACAGCTGGTTCAACACCGGCGACGGCGCCCACTACGGCCACATCCGTCGCCTGGTGAAACTCGGCGAACGGCCCGCCGGGCTCATCAAGCCGTGGCTGCTGCCGCGCGACCACGCGAACGACGAGGCCGTCCCCGGCTCGCAGTTCATCGACGGACTGGGCTCCTCCGAGATGGGCATGGCCCTGTTCGGGCAGGTGACCACCCCCGAGTCGAAGCGCGACGACCGCTGCGTCGGCAAGCCCACCGAGGTCGTCACGGCCGCGGTCGTCCTCGACGCCGACGGCCGCGAGGCGCCCGTCGGCACGGTCGGCCTGCTGGCCGTGAAGACCCCCTCACGCACCCCGGGTTACTGGAACGACCCCGAGCTGACCCGCAGCTTCGAGGTCGACGGCTACTGGCTGACGGGCGACGTGGCGCGCCGGGACGAGGAGGGGAACTTCTACCACCTCGACCGGACCGTGGACGTCATCGACACCGCGGACGGCCCGGTCTACAGCCTGCCCGCGGAGGAGGTGCTGCTCGCCGACTGCGGGGACGTGGTCCAGGACTGCGCCGTCGTCGGCGTGCCGGCCGAGAACGGCACAGGACAGGTCCCGATCGCCGTCGTACGGCTGCAGCCGGGCGTCGCCGAGCCCTCCGCGACGGAGCTGTGCGCCCGGGCCAACAAGGAACTGGCCACCGTCGGTCTCGCGCCGCTGGCGGCCGTGATCATCGCCCGCGACCCGGCCGACTTCCCGACCGGCGTCACCGGCAAGGTCCTCAAGCGGGAGCTGCGCACCCGCTGGGCCACGCTCTTCACCGGCGCCGTACCCGCCCTGTCGATCAGGTAGGAATCCGATGGGAATCATGACGTCACAGGGACCGCACACCCTGCCCGTACCGCAGCCCTACGAGTACGAGCGCGTGATCCCGGTAGAACCCGACTGGCGCCGTCTGCCGGGCTGGAGCGAGGTCACCGACGCCCAGTGGCGTGACGCCCAGTGGCAGCGCGCGCACTGCGTGAAGACCGCCAGACAGCTGAAAGCGGTGATGGGCCCGCTGCTGGAGGACCGCTTCTACGACGATCTGGAGGCCGACCACAAGCGCTTCGCCACCATGTCGATGCTGCTGACCCCGCAGATGCTCAACACCATGGCGCCCGACGCGCCCACGCGGGCGGCGGCCTTCACGGACGCCTTCCTGACCGACCCGGTCCGCCGGTACATGCTGCCGGTCGCCTCCGACCGGGAACCGGAGTGGCCGAGCCACCCCTACGCCGAGCGGGACTCGCTCCACGAGGCGGAGATGTGGGTCGTCGAGGGACTCACCCACCGCTATCCGACCAAGGTCCTGGCGGAGTTGGTCTCCACCTGCCCGCAGTACTGCGGGCACTGCACCCGGATGGACCTGGTGGGCGGCTCGACCCCCCAGGTGGAGAAGCAGAAGCTGACCCTCAAGCCGGCCGACCGCCAGGACCAGATGATCGACTACCTCAAGCGCAACCCCGGCGTACGCGACGTCGTCGTCTCCGGCGGCGACGTGGCCAACGTGCCGTGGCCGCGGCTGGAGTCGTTCCTGATGCGGCTGCTCGACCTGGAGAGCGTCCGGGACGTCCGGCTGGCCACCAAGGCCCTCGCCGGGCTGCCCCAGCACTGGCTCCAGGGGACGGTCCTCGAAGGACTGGAACGCGTGGCGCGGACCGCGGCCCGGCGCTCCGTGAACCTGGCGGTGCACACCCACGTCAACCACGTCCAGTCCGTCACCCCGCTGGTGGCCGAGGCCGCGCGGGCCGCGCTGGACGCGGGCGTCCGCGACATCCGCAACCAGGGCGTCGTGATGCGCGGCGTCAACGACTCCCCGAAGGCCCTGCTGGACCTGTGCATGGTCCTGCAGGGCGAGGCGAACATCCTGCCGTACTACTTCTACATGTGCGACATGATCCCGAACGCCGAGCACTGGCGCATCGCGGTCTGGGAGGCGCAGGAACTCCAGCACGCCGTCATGGGCTATCTGCCCGGGTACGCGACGCCGCGGATCGTGTGCGACGTCCCGTACGTCGGCAAGCGCTGGGTCCACCAACTCGTCGACTACGACCGGGAACGCGGCGTCTCGCAGTGGACGAAGAACTACCGCACCGGAATCGAGCTGGACGACCCGGACGCGCTCGCACGCCGTCACCCGTTCTACGACCCCATCACCACGCTGCCCGAGGCGGGGCGGCGCTGGTGGCGGGAGAACGCACAGGAGAAGGGCTGATCATGACCGACCGGCACAGCGCCGCGGACCCGTCCGACGGCGGAATCCAGGAACTCGACCGCAGGGCCGTGCTGCGCAGCGCGGAGATCGTCGCGCGGATCCGCGACGACCAGTGGGACGCCCCCACCCCCTGCGGGAGCTGGTCCCTGCGCCGCCTGCTCGCCCATATGACTGCTCAGCACCTCGGTTTCGCCGCGGCCGCCGACGGCGGACCGGTCGACGAGGCCGTCTGGCGGGAGACGCCGCTCGCGGATCCCCTTCGGGCGTACGCCGACTCCGTCGACCGCGTCCTCGACGCGTTCGCCGCCGACGGCGTGCTCGAGCGGGCGTTCGTCCTGCCGTGGATCCACCCGACCATGCGGTTCGCCGCCCCGCGCGCGATCGGCTTCCACCTCGTGGACTACGTGGTGCACGGCTGGGACGTCGCGGTCTCCCTGGGCGTCCCGGCGGCCTACGACGACGACCTCGTCGCGGCCGCCGCCGAGGTGGCCGTCAAGGAGGTGCCGGTCGGGCCGTCACGGGAGCGCCCCGGCGCGGCGTTCGGGCCGCCGGTCGAGCCGGCCGGCGCGGCGAGCGCCGAGGACCGGCTGCTCGCCTCGCTGGGCCGGGACCCGCGATGGTCACCGAAGTGACGGGTCCTGCGGCCGCGCCTCGGGAGCCGGCCGGCTCCCGAGCGTGTGGCTGTGTCCCCGGAACTCGGCGACCGGCACTCCGTCCGCGCGGCGCACGGTGACGTCGTACAGGCCGCCGCGCCCGAAGCGGGTCCGCTCCACCGCCTCCGCGACCAGTTCGTCGTCCACCTCGGCCGGGCGCAGGAAGGTGATCTGCGCGCCCTGGGCCAGGGTCGTCGGGCCGTACGTGTTGCAGGCGAAGGCGAACGCCGCGTCGGCCAGCAGGAAGAGGAAGCCGCCGTGCCCTATGCCGTGGCCGTTCACCATGGCCTCCGTGACCCGCATGCCGACGGTCGCCCGCCCCGGCCCGGCGTCCAGCAGGGCGATGCCGAGCAGCTCGCAGGTGCGGTCCTTCGCGTACAGCTCCTCGGCCCGCCGCCGGGCCGCGAACTCCAGGTCGCTCTCCTCGCCGGTCCCCGTCATCGAATGACCCTCAATTCCCTTGATTTTCCATGAACTTGGCGCGCTGATCCTTCCAGCTGCAAGCGACCGCGGTCAACAACAATCGAACAATCCAGCCAAGGAGCGGCATGACTTCGCGTACACCCTGGATTCAGGAATTGTCAGACACTCCGCCTTCCGAACGCCGGGCGCTCCTCGAATCCCTGGTCGTCGCGGAGTTCAAACGTGAACTGATGATGGACGACACGGACGTGCTGCCTCTCGGGGTGAGTTACTTCGAACTCGGACTCACCTCCCTCGGCGCCGTCGACACCAGGCGTCGGCTCGAACGGGAACTCGGCCGCACGCTCGACGCGGCCTTCCTGTTCAACCATCCGACGGTCGGTGACCTCGTCGCCTTCCTGACCGCCGACGTGCTCCCCGAGCTCTTCTCCGCCGGCCCGCCCGCCCCCGAGCCGCCCCGGGACGCGGGAGTGTCCACGTCCACGAAGCACCTGGTCAACGACATCCTCAAGGAGCTCTACCAGTGACCGACACGGCCTCGTCCCGCACCGACGCCCTGCTGAAGGACCTGCTTCTGGAGAAGTACGAGCCGATCGCCGTCGTCGGGCTGGGCATCCGTTTCCCGGGGGACAACGACACTCCCGAGGAATTCTCCGCATTCCTCAGAGAAGGCCGGGCCGGAACCGGCCCCGTGCCCGCGGACCGCTGGGACATGGACGCACTGCAGGCCGCCGAGAAGGAGGCGGGGCGAAGCCCCCTCGCGGCCGGCGGGGGATTCGTCTCCGGCGCGGACGAATTCGACTCGAAATTCTTCAACATATCGCCCAAGGAAGCCGACTTCATGGACCCGCAGCACCGCTGGGCCCTGGAATCGGCCTGGCGTGCCCTGGAATCGGCCCACATGGACCCGGCGGCACTGCGCGGAAAAAACGGCGGCGTCTATCTGGGCGTCGGGCAGATGGACTTCGCGATCGACGTCGAGGCCGTGGACCCGATCGACCTCGACGCGCACGTCGCCGCGGGCACCGCGCACAGCGCCGCCGCCGGACGCCTGTCCTACTTCCTCGGCTGGCGCGGCCCCTGTCTGAGCGTCGACACCGCCTGCTCCGCCTCGCTCGTGGCGCTGCACCTCGCCGCCCAGGGACTGCGCCGCCGCGAGTGCGACATCGCCCTCGCGGGAGGCGTGAACGCCACCCACCACCCGCGCAACCACATCGTCTACTCACGCGCCGGCATGCTGTCGCCCGACGGCCGCTGCAAGACCTTCGACGACTCCGCCGACGGCTACGGCCGCAGCGAGGGATCCGGCATGGTCGTCCTCAAACGGCTCTCGGACGCCCGGCGCGACGGCGACACCGTGCTCGCGCTGCTGCGCGGCTCCTCGGTCCGCCAGGACGGCGAGAGCGGCGGCCTCACCGTCCCGAACGGCACGGCCCAGGTCGCCCTGATGCGCGACGCGCTGGCCTCCGCCAACCTGGAGCCCGAGGACATCCAGTACGTGGAGGCGCACGGCACCGGAACGTCCCTCGGCGACCCCATCGAGATGGGGTCCGTCAACACCGTCTTCGCCGAGTCGCGCGCGCACGGCGAGCCGCTGGCCGTCGGCTCGGTGAAGACCAACATCGGCCACATGGAGGCCGCCGCGGGCATCGGCGGCGTCGCCAAGGTCGTCCTCCAGCTCCAGGAAGGCGTGATCTACCCGCACATCAACCTGGACACGCCCTCGCGCCACATCCCCTGGGACCGCTACCGCGTGACCGTCCCCACCGAACTGCGCGACTGGCGGGCCGACGGGCCCCGACGCGCCCTGGTCAACTCGTTCGGCTTCGCCGGCACCATCGCGTCCGTCGTCCTGGAGCAGGCGCCGCCCGCCCCCGCGCCTGCGGCGGCCCCGGACGACGGCACCGCCGTCTTCACCCTCTCGGCGAAGGACCACGCCGGACTGCGCGCCCAGGCCGCGGCCCACCTGCGCTTCCTCGACACGAGCCCCGGCCTCGCCGTCCCCGACTACTGCCGCAGCTCCAACCTCGGCCGCGCCCACCTGCCCGCACGGCTCGCCGGACCCGTCTCCTCGCGGGAGGACCTGGTGCGGCTGCTCGACCGGCAGCTCGCTGACGACGGCCGCGACGGCGGCGAACCCCGGTTCACCGAGGCCGCGTTCCTGTTCTCAGGACAGGGCGCCCAGTACGTCGGGATGGGGCGCGGCCTGTACGACCGCCACCCCGCCTTCCGCCGCCACCTCGACGCCTGCGACGAGCTCTTCGCCGAACACCTCGGCCGCTCCGTCAAGGACGTCATGTTCGGCGACGCGCCGGACAGCGACCTGGACATCGACCGGACCCTCTACACCCAGCCCGCCCTGTTCAGCCTGGAGTACGCGACCGCCCGGCTCTGGATGTCCTGGGGGATCCGGCCGGGCGTCCTGCTCGGACACAGCGTCGGGGAGATCGCCGCGGCCGCGATCGCGGGCCTGTTCTCGCTGGAGGACGCCGTCCGGCTGGTCGCCGTCCGCGCGCGCCTCATGCAGTCCGTGACGGCGCCCGGGGGCATGGCCGCCGTCCACGCCCCCGCCGAGGAGATCGCCCCGCTCCTGGCGCGGTACTCCGACGTCGGCTTCGGCGCCGTCAACTCCCCGCGCCAGTGCGTGATCTCCGGCGGACGCGACTCCCTCGCCGACCTCGTCGGCGCTCTGCGGGAGAGGGGCGTCGACGTCAGGGAGCTGCCGGTGTCGCACGCGTTCCACTCCCCGCTGATGGCCGAGGTGTCCGACGCGTTCGGGGAGGCCATCGCCGGCATCGCCTTCCACGAGCCGCGGCTGAGCTTCGTCTCCAACCTCACCGGCGAGGTCGCCACGCTCGCCGACGTGGGCACGCCCGAGTACTGGGTCCGCCACATCCTGGAGCCCGTCGACTTCGCCGCCGGCATGCGCCGGGTCCAGTCCCGCGGCCCCCACGTCCTCGTCGAGGTCGGCCCGTCCCGCGCGCTCACCGCCCTGGGCCGGCACAACGGCGACCCCGACGCCCACGTGTGGGTGTCCAGCATGGCCAGGTCCGACCCCGGCGCCGGCACGATCGCCGCCGCGCTCGCCCGCTGCTACCAGGCCGGACTCCCCGTCTCCTGGGCGGGCTACCACGCCGGGCGCGGCGGGCGGCACGTGCCGCTGCCCGGCTACGTCTTCGCGAAGAAGCGCCACCCGCTGCCCTCCACCCGCGTCCGCGCCGCCCTCGCCGGCCGCGCGTCCGGACCGGCCTGCCATCCGCTGCTGGGCCGCGACGTCACCGCCGAGGACCGGCGCGCGGCGGGGCAGCGCGAGTTCAGCGCGCTGCTGGCCCCCGACTCCCCGGCGTACCTCGCCGACCACGTCGTCATGGGCCAGGCGGTGTTCCCCGGCGCGGGATACGTCGAAGTCGTGCTGGCCCTGCAGGACGCGGTGCACGGCGAGACCGGCCGGCCCGTCCGGGACCTGCGCATCCACGAACCCCTCTTCCTGCGCGACGGCGAACCGACCGAGATCCGCACCCGGCTGCGCCCCCACGACGCCGCCGACGGGCCCGCCGCCGTCGAGATCGTCAGCCGCGTCGACGGCCGGGACGGCATGATCGAACGCGTCCACGCCACCGCCGCCCTCGACGGCGCGCCCACCGGACCGGCCGCGCTCGGCGACGTCGTGGACCGCCTGCGCAAGACGGCCGCGACCCTCGACGCGCCGCAGGACCGCCGGCCCGGCGAGGACCTGTACGAGCGGTACGCCGAACTGGGACTGCCCTACGGCCCCGAGTTCCGGCGCGTCCTGCGCGTCGACCGGTACGCCGACGGCTTCGCCACCGGCGAGCTGCGCGGCCTCGACACACCCGTCGTGGAACACCTGCGGGCCTCGGTCCTCGACTGCGCGATGCAGACCCTCGGCGCCGCCGTCGACCTGGACGGCACCTATCTGCCCGTCGGCTTCGACGCGGTCGAACTGCTCAAGCGCCCCAAGGGCGACCTGCACATCCTCGTCCAGGTCGACCTCGACCCCGGCGGCGAGCTCGCCGCCGACATCGTCGCCCTGGAGGGCGCCCGGACGGTCTTCGTCGTCAAGGGCGTCCGCCTCAAGCGCGTCGCCGACGCCCCGGCCGACCCGGCCGAGCGCATGCTGCTGCGCCCCCGCTGGATCAAGCGCTCGCTGCCCGCGGCCAGGACCGGCGGGCAGGACCGCCGCGTCCTGGTGGTCCGTCCCGGCGACGGCCTCCCGGGCGGCCTGCGCGACCGGCTCGCCGGCACGGGCGTCGACACCCTGCACGCCCCCGACGCCGTCGCCGCCGCCGCGCTGCTGGCCGCGGACGACGCCGTCACGGACCTGTGCTGGTTCTGGACGCCCGAGCCCGCCCTCGAAGGCGAGGACCGGCTGCGCACCGAGACCGAGCGCAACTACCGCGACCTGCTCGCCCTGGTGGCGGCCGTGGCCGACGGACCGGTCGCGGGCCGCGCCCCGCGGGTCCTGCTCGTGACCGAACGCGCCCAGTGGCTGCCCGGCGACGTCGCGGACAGCGCGTCCCGGGACGGCGACGCGCTCGCCGCCGCCTCCCTGTGGGGCTTCGGCGCGGTCCTGGCCAACGAGTACCCGGCGCTGCGGACCGTGCTGCTCGACCTCGACGGAACCGACCTCCAGCCCCTCGTCGACGAGTGGCTCGCCGCGGACGCCTCGGGCGGCGAGCACCAGATCGCGTACCGGTCCGGCGTGCGCCACGTGAAGCGGCTCTCCCCGCCCGTCGCCGGCAGCCGCGACGACGCCAACACGGAACTCACGATCACCGAGTACGGCCAGTTCTCCGCCGTCCGGCCGGTGCCCGTCGAGGACCGCCCGCCCACCGGCGACGAAGTCACCGTCCAGGTGCACGCCGCCGGGCTCAACTTCAAGGACGTCCTCAACGCGCTCGGCATGCTCCGCCAGTACGCGCTGGACCACGGCCTCCCGCACCAGCCCCTCCCGCTCGGCTTCGAGGCGTCCGGCACCGTCGTCGAGGCGGGACCCGACGCCGCGTTCCGGCCCGGCGACGACGTGATGCTCAGCCGGATCGGCTCCATGCGGCGGCGGGTCACCGTCCCGTCCACGGTCGTCGTGCGCAAGCCCGCCGGCCTCACCTTCACCGAGGCCGCGGGGCTGCCCGCCGCGTACGTCACTGCCTTCCACGCACTGCACGACCTCGCCGGCGTCAAGGCGGGCGACCGGGTCCTGGTCCACGCGGCCGCGGGCGGCGTCGGACAGGCGGCCGTGCAGCTCGCCCGGCTCGCCGGCGCCGAGGTGTACGCCACCGCCAGCCCCCGCAAGTGGCCCCTGCTGCGCTCCCAGGGCGTGGAGCACGTCATGAACTCCCGCACCCTCGACTTCGCCGACGAGGTGCTGGCGGCCACCGGGGGCCGGGGCGTCGACATCGTCCTCAACAGCCTCAACAAGGACCACATCCCGGCAGGTCTGCGCTGCCTCGCCGAAGGCGGCCGGTTCGTCGAACTCGGCAAGATCGGCGTCTGGTCGCCCGAGGAGATGACCGCCCGGCGACCCGACGTCGAGTACCACAACTTCGACCTCGGCGAGCTGCCCGCCGACGAGCTCGACCGCCTCAACCACGACATCCTGCGGACGGTCGCCGACCACATCGAGGCCGGCCGGTTGACCGCCCTGCCCGTGGTCGGCTACTCCCTCGACGAGGTCGAGGAGGCGTTCGGCGTCCTGAGCCGGGGCGCCAACCTCGGCAAGGTCGTGCTGGAGTTCCGCGACGAACGCGACCTGCCCGCCCAGCCGGTGCCCATCGACGCGGGGGAGACGTACCTCGTCACCGGAGGCCTCGGCGCGCTCGGTCTGGCCTCCGCGCGCAAGCTGGTCCGGCAGGGCGCCCGCCGCATCGCGCTCGTCAGCCGCCGGGCCGTCGACGAGCGCCGGCGGGCCGAGATCGCCGCCGGACTCGGCGAGGGCGTCGAGGTGGAGATCCACCAGGGGGACGTCGCCGACGCCGCCGACGTCCAGCGGATCGTCGGCGACCTCGCCGGGAGCGACGCCCCGCTCGGCGGCGTCCTGCACGCCGCGGGCGTCCTCGCCGACGCCCCGCTCACGGCCCAGACCTGGGAGAGCATGGCCGCGGTCCTGCGCGCCAAGGTCCACGGCACCTGGCTGCTGCACCGCGCGCTGGCCGACGTGCCCACGCTCCGGTTCTTCGTCGGCTACTCGTCGATCGCCTCGGTGCTCGGCTCCGCCGGCCAGGCCAACTACGCCGCGGGCAACGCGTACATGGACGTCCTCATGCAGGCCCGGGCCGCCGCCGGTTTGACCGGACTCAGCGTCAACTGGGGCCCGTGGGCGGACATCGGCATGGCCGCCTCCCTCACCGAGCGCCAGATCGACGGCATCGAGGCCCGCGGCCTGAAGTTCGTCAAGCCCGACGCCGCGCTGAACGCCCTGTTCACCGCGCTCGCCCGGCCGTACGCCCAGACCGTCGTCGGCGAGTTCGACTGGGACGCCTACACCGGCGCCCTGCCGTCCCCGAACGCCCTGCTCGACGAACTGCGTTCGGGCCGGAGCGCCGCGCCGAACCGGACCGACGTGGACGTCGACGAGCTGCTCGCCCGGCCGAAGCCCGACCGCGAGGCCGCGCTCCGGGAACTGCTGCGCGCCCGGATCGCGGACGTGCTGCGCTACGACTCGCCCGAGGAGATCGACCTCGACGCCCGGTTCGTGGACCTCGGCCTCGACTCGCTCGGCTCGGTGGAGCTGAAGAACGCCCTGGAGACCGTGCTCGGCATCCCGCTGCCCGCCTCCGCCCTCTTCGACCACCCCGCCGTGCGGTCGCTGGCCGTGTTCCTCGACGAGCAGCTCGTCCCGGACCAGGCCCAGGACGGACCGGCCGCCCCGCCGCGGGAGAACCCCGGCGAGGACGTGCGCGAGCTGACCGACGCCGAGGCGGACGACGAACTCGACGCGCTGCGCGAGATGTTCCGGTGACCGGCGACCGCCCGAAGGCGACGAGCTACATCGATCACCTGGAGACCCTGTCGAAGAAGCAGCTCATGGTGATGCTGGCCCGGCAGCACCACGAGCGGACCCAGCCGGTCGCCGTCATCGGCATGGGCTGCCGCCTGCCCGGCGGGCTCGACGACCCCCGGGCACTGTGGAGCGCGCTGCGCGAGGGACGGGTCCTGCCCACCGAGGCGGCCGGCGTGCCCGCCGACAGCCTCGGCCGGCCGCGCTGGAACCTCGCCGCGCCGGACCTGGCGCCGCTGGCCGGACGGCTGCGTCAGGGCGCCTACCTGACGGACGTGGACCTCTTCGACGCCGACCGGTTCGGCATCGCGCACGAGGAGGCCCGCCACATGGACCCGCAGCAGCGCCTCCTCCTGGAGGTCGCCGCCGAGGCCCTCGCGGACGCCAACCTGTCCCGGGAGCGGCTGCGGGGCCGGGACGTCGGCGTGTACGCGGTGGCCGGGCCGGTGGAGTACCCGCACGCCTGGCTGCGCGGCGGAATCCCCGGCGACGGTCTGTCCGCGCACATGAGCACGGGCTCCTCGCCCAGCGCCTTCAGCGGCCGCATCGCGCTGTCGCTGGGGCTCAACGGCCCGGCCGTCACCGTCGACACCGCGTCCTCGTCCATGCTGACGGCCGTGCACCTGGCGGTGCGGGCCCTGCGCGCCCGCGAGTGCGACGTCGCCCTCGTCGGCACCTGCAACCTGCTGCTCTCCCCGTTCGGCACCGGCATCCTCGACCGGGCCGGGATGCTGTCGCCGACCGGCCGCAGCAGGCCCTTCACCCGGCACGCCGACGGGCACGTGCGCGGCGAAGGCTGCGGGGTCGTCGTCCTGAAGCGGTACGCGGACGCGATCGCCGACGGGGACCGGCCGTACGCGCTCGTGCGCGGCAGCGCCGTCCACGCCCAGGGCGACCGGCCCGGCATCTCGGTGGCCTCGGCCCGCGGCCAGAAGGCCGTGATCGAGCGGGCGCTCCAGGACGCGGACGTCGCCCCCGAGGACGTGCAGTACGTCGAGGCACAGGCCAACGGCTCGCGGATCGGCGGCCAGATCGAGGCCGAGACCCTGGCCGACGCGTACGCGCGGCGCTCGCCCGACGCGACGCCGCTGTACATCGGCTCCTGCAAGGCGAACCTCGGCTACCTCGAAACCGCCTCCGGCGCGCCCGGGCTGATGAAGACGGTGCTCGCGCTCGCCCATGCGGAGATCCCGCCGCAACCCGGCGAGGAGGAGGCGGACCCGGACATCCCGTGGGAGCGGACGGCGCTGCGGCTCGCCGCGAAGCCGCTGCCCTGGCCCACGCACGGCAGGAGACGGGCGGCCGTCAGCGGGTTCGGCTTCTGCGGCACGCTGGCGCACGTCGTGCTGGAGAGCGCCCCCGAGCGCCCGGCCGCCCCGGCCGCCGGGGCAGCAGCGGCCGCGGGAACAGCCCGGGCCGCCGAGGACGCGGGCCCCTGGCCGCTGCTGCTGTCGGCGCACAGCGCCGAGGCGCTGGCCGGCACGGCCGCCCGGCTGCACCGCCATCTGCGGGACCGCGCCGACTGGTCCCCCGCCGCCGTCTGCCGGACCCTCGCCGAGGGCCGTGACCACCACGCCGTCCGGTACGCGGCCGTCGTCCACGACCGCTCCGCCCTCCTCGCCGCACTGGAGCGGGCGTCCGCGGCCGACCCGGGCCCGGGCCTCGACGCCCCCGGCGCGCCCGCGCACCTCACCGGGGCCGCCCGGCACGCCCGTCGGTACGTCGCCCAGGAGGCCCCCGCCACAGCCGAGTTGTGGCCGCCCGACGGTCCGCGCCCCGAACTGCTCCACCTGCCCGGTCCCGCGCTCGTCGGCCGGCGCCACTGGCCCGACCACCACAACTGGATCTGAGCCTCAGCCTCCTACGGACAGGACACTCCCTCATGCACTACCCGAACCTCAGGACCGCCGCCGAAACGGTGGCGTTCCACGCCACCCACCACCCCCGGCGCACCGCCCTGAGCTGCGAGGGCCGCGACGTCACCTACGAGCAGCTGCACCGGGAGAGCAACCGCACCGCCCGGTCCCTGCTCGCGGGCGGCGCCGGGCGAGGCACCCGCGTCGCCTTCCTCGGCAAGGAGTCCGAGCACTACTACGAGATCTTCTTCGCCTGCGCCAAGACCGGAGCGGTGCTCGTCCCGATCAACTGGCGGCTCACCCCCGCCGAGGTGGAGCACATCCTGCGCGACTCCGGAGCCGAAGTCCTCTTCGTGGAACGGGAGTACGCCGACACCGCCGCCCGCATCCGCGCGGAGCTGCCCGCCCGGCCCGCTCTCGTCGTGCTCGACGACGGTGACGACCGGGGCGCCGGACTGCGGGAGTGGAAGGCGGACCGGCCGGACGGCGACCTCACGGTCCGGGCCCAGCCCGACGACCCGGTCACCCAGATCTACACCAGCGGCACCACCGGCCTGCCCAAGGGCGTCGTCCTCGCCCACCGCAGCTTCTTCGCGATCCGTGACCTGCTCGCGGAACACGGCCTCGACTGGATCGACTGGTACCCGGGCGACGTCAGCCTGATCAGCATCCCCGGCTTCCACGTCGCGGGCATCTGGTGGGCCATGCAGGCCTTCAACGCCGGCGTGACCAGCGTGTCCATGCGGATGTTCGCCGCGCACGACGCCGTGCGGCTGATCCGCGAACACGGCGTCACCACCACCTGCGCGGTCCCGGCGATGCTGCAGATGATGGTGTCCGAACCCGGCGTCGGACCCGCCGACTTCGCCTCGCTGCGCAAGGTCACCTACGGTGGCTCCCCGATCTCCGAGACGCTGATGCTGCAGTGCATGGAGATGCTGGGCTGCGACCTGGGCCAGCTGTACGGGCTCACCGAGAGCGGCAACACCGCGCTGTGCCTGCCGCCCTCGGACCACCGCGCCGGCAGCCCCCGGCTGCGCGCCGCGGGCCGCCCGTACCCCGGCGTCGAGGTGAAGGTGGTCTGCGAGGACGGCGGCGCCCTCCCGTCCGGCGCCATCGGGGAGATCTGTCTGCGCACGCCCGCGGTGATGGTGGAGTACTGGGGCATGAAGGAGGCGACCGAGGAGACCCTCGCCGACGGCTGGCTGCACACCGGGGACGCCGGCTACCTCGACGAGGACGGCTACGTCTACGTGTGCGACCGTCTCAAGGACACCGTCATCGTCGCCGGCGAGAACGTCTACCCGGCCGAGGTGGAGAACGCGCTGGCCACCCATCCGGCGGTGGCCGAGGCGGCCGTCATCGGGGTGCCCGACGACCGCTGGGGCGAGGTCGTGCGCGCCTTCGTCGTGCTGCGCCCGGGGATGTCGGCGAGCCCGCGCGAACTGAAACTCCACCTTCAGGGACGGCTCGCCGATTTCAAGTCCCCGAGCGGCTACGAGTTCATCGAGCGCATCCCCCGCAACCCCAGCGGAAAAATACTCAGACGCGAACTCCGCAAGGAATTCTGGGCCGACCGGGAGCGCCAGGTGAACTGAGCCGGGGTAATTCCCGCCGACACGGATATCCGGGACCGGCCGAAGCCGGTCCCGGATATCCGTGTGCGCTCATTCCGTCGAATCAGCGGGTGCGGGAGCGGCAGCAGCCCGAGTGCCGCCATTCCGCCCCGTGCCAGTAATGCGCGGCGTCCTCGCGCGCGCTGGGCGCGGCGGCCCGGACCTCGTTGCGGGGAGCGCCGCCCGGTGCGCCGCCGCGGGCGGCCGCGGCGGACGGACGGAACGGTGCGAGCAGCTCCGGCACCTCGTACGGGTGGCCGCCCACCATGACCCGGCGCACCGCCGCCGCCGCACGGATGTCGGTGAGCGGGTCGCCGGCGACGCCCACCAGGTCGGCCAGGTGTCCCGGGGCCACCCGGCCCAGCCGGTCGCCGAGGCCGAGCGCCCGGGCCGCGTTCCCGGTGGCCGTCTGGAGCGCCTCGCGCGGGGTGAAGCCGTACTTCACCAGGATCCGCAGGTTCTGGTGGATGCTGATCGCCACGTCGTCCAGGGCCGAGTCCGTGCCGGCGACGACCAGCCCCCCGGCCCGGTGCACCCGCAGCAGCATGTCGCAGTCCCCGAGGGTCCAGGCGTGGTTGAGCTGGGCGTCCGCGCTGCCCGACCCCGCGTCGGCGGCCTTCTGGACCAGCCGGGCGTACTCCCAGTCGGGGTACAGCACCCGGGTCCGCTCGTCCTCGATCAGCGAGCGGTCCTCGACGAACAGCTCGGAGGCGAACAGCGTCGTCGTGGAGATCCACATGCCGCTCGCCGCCAGCAGGTCCACCGAGTCCTGGAACGTCCGCCCGGCGGCGAAGCTCAGCGTCCTCGAGTAGCCGAGGCGGTTGCCGCCGCCGGTGTGCTCCATGCCGTCCAGCCCGGTGCGGGCCGCCGGGTAGAGGTAGTGCGAGGTCACCGGGACGCCGGCGGCGTGCGCGCGCGCCACGACCTCCCGCTCGTACTCCACCGGCAGCCGGATGTACGACTTCAGCAGGTCGTAGCGCAGGGCGAGGGCGCGTTGCAGGTCCCGGTCCAGCTGGTCGCGGGAGAAGACCGGCCGCATGACGCGATGGCGCCCGCGGGTTCCCTCCAGCCCCTCGCCGGACCCGAAGTAGCGCGGCCCGACCTTGGCCCCGGCCGCCAGCGCCTCCCGCGTCTCGACCATCTGGTACGCCGGATCGCCGGGGGTGCGGCTGGTGGTGACGCCGTACGCGAGCCAGGCGCGGCCCTGCCGGTCGCCCCACTGGGGGCCGCGCCAGTGCCAGTGGTTGTGGGTGTCGATCAGTCCGGGCATGACGGTCAGGTCCGATGCGTCGACGACCCGTTCGCCGCGCGCGCTTCCCCGCCGTACGACCTCCTCGATCCTGCCGCCGCGCAGCACGACGTCCGCCTCGTGCCGCAGGGTGCCGGACGTCCCGTCCCACACCGCGCCCGCGCGCACGACGGTCCGTCCGGCGGGGGCCGGACGGCGGGACCAGGACAGCCGGGTCGGCAGCGTGCGCGGCGTGCCGCCGTCCAGTCCGACCATGCGCAGTCGGCCCAGGGAGAGGTAGAGCAGGGCGTCGCAGCGCGTCCCGACGGAGAGCGAGTCGGTGACGTCGTCGGTGAGCCGCACCGGCTCGCCGGTGATCCGCCCGGCCGTGTCCACCGGGACCTTCCACGCCTGGCTCTCGATGCCGACGACGAGATGCGTGCCGTCGGGCGTCCACAGCGGGCCGTCGCCGCTGCGGGTGGAGACCGAGCGTCCGGGCGCCACGCTCTGGTAGCGCAGTTCGTGCGTGGTCAGGTCGACGGTGAGGATCTGGTTCACGCCGTTGACGCTGCGCCGGGAGTAGGGGGCGGCCGCGGCGAGGGCGAGGATCCTGCCGTTCGGCGACCAGGCGGGCGGTCCGGGCTGGTACAGCGCGGGGACGACCTGGGTGACCGAGCCGTCGGCCAGGGTCAGCACCCAGGTGGCGCCGCTCTCGTCCTGGTACGCGATCCGGGAGCCGTCCGGTGACCAGCGGGGCGCGAGCTGGGCGTTCGGCAGATCGGTGAGCCGCTCGGAGGCGCCCTTCGCGACGTCGTAGCGCCACAGATTCGCGGTGCCGGCCCGGTCGCTGACGTAGACGAGGGACCGGCCGTCGGGCGCCCAGTCGGGGGAGGAGTTGAAGTAGCCGTCCGCGACGATCTTGACGGGCCGCTCGGCGCCGGTGCGCAGCCACAGCGCGTTCAGCGCCCGGAAGGCGATCTTCCGGCCGTCGGGGGAGAGCGCGGGGTCGGCGATGCCCAGGACGTCCTGGGGGCCGTCCCCGGTGAGGTCGGGCCCCTTCCGCTTCGCGTGGTCCACCCGCCGCACCTCGACCGAGGCGGTGAACGGGACGGTGCTGCGGCCGCCGCCGTCGAGCCTGCGCCGGCATATCCGGCCGTCGGCCGTGTACAGCAGTTCGCCGGCCGACAACCAGACCGGCGCGAGCGGGAAGACGTCCTCGTCCTCGCTCAGGACCCGGTCGTCCACCATGAGTTCGGCGCGCGCGCCGGTGACCCGGACGTACGCCAGCCGCCGGCCGTCCGGGTCGAACGACGGTGCGTACAGGGCGGCGTCCGCCGGGCCGGTGAGCAGCGTCCGCGTCTCTCCCGTCCCGATGTCGACGGCCTCGATCGAGCCGTACTCCGCGACGTACGCCACCTGTCGCCCGTCGGCGGACCAGGTCGGCATGGCGACGTTGCGGTCCTGCCGGGTGAGCGACCGCCGGGCGCCCGTCGTGGTGTCGACGACCTCGATCCGGCCGGCGTTGTCCCGGTCCGAGGCGAACGCGACCGAGCGGCCGTCGGGGGAGAACTTGGGCTCCTGGTCGTACCCGTCGCCGGTGGTCAGCCGACGCGCCCCGGACCCGTCGACGCCGATGCGCCACAGGTCGTACGTCCCCTCACGGAACGACTGGAACACCAGGCTCTGCCCGTCCGGCGCCCAGTGCGGCTGCGTCGCGTCCAGCAGGTCGTCGGTGAGCCGGCGTGCCGTACCGCCCGCGGCCGGTAACAGCCAGATCGCGTTGAGCGCGTCGATGGCGAGCGTCGTGCCGTCCGGCGAGAGCGCGGCGCACAGATTGGCGCTCTCGTGGGTGTCGACCCGGACGAGACCGTCGTCGGCGGGGTCCGCGGCGACGCCTTCACCGGCGTACGCGACGCCGCCCGCACCGAGCGGCCCCAGCTCGCCCCCGAGCCAGAGCGTTCCCAGCCCGACGGCTCCCGAACGATGCAGCAGAGAACGGCGCGACATAAAGCCCGGACCTCCCGGACCACCTTGCGGGCCTTCCTCGGGAAACTCCCCGGATGCTCCGGATCCCTGTTCCGTCACAGTAATCCTCCCTCGTGCGGAGGCAGACAACGCACCGTCAATCCCCCATTGAGCCGGCCCGGTCGTTCGGGCGTGCGTTCGTACGGCGCGTCGAATATAGGGCATCGCCGAATGCGAGGGAGGGGTCCGGAGAGAATCACCGGATATTCAGAAGCAGAAAACCGGGCTTTCGCCCGGGGGATCGGCTGTTTTTCCCGACGTCCACGGGAACGTCGCCCGAGGCCCCGGCGTTCGTCGCTGTGGGGGCGGGGCGCTCTGCGACGCCGTGATGCGCTCGGCGACGACCCCGAGCAGCACTTCTCGGGGACTCTTCGGGAACCTTCGCGGCTGCCTCACGGGCACCCGGGGACTTTCCGCCGCGTGAGCAGGGAAGGCCCCGACCGTGCTGGAAGTGACGAACGCACTGGTCAGGGCCCGATTCCCTAGCACTCGATGATGTTCACCGCCAGCCCGCCGCGGGCCGTCTCCTTGTACTTGACGCTCATGTCGGCGCCCGTGTCCTTCATCGTCTTGATGACCTTGTCCAGGGACACCTTGTGCGAGCCGTCGCCGCGCATCGCCATGCGGGCCGCCGTGACCGCCTTCACCGCGGCCATGCCGTTGCGCTCGATGCAGGGGATCTGGACCAGACCGCCGACGGGGTCGCAGGTGAGGCCGAGGTTGTGCTCCATGCCGATCTCGGCCGCGTTCTCGACCTGCTCGGGGGAGCCGCCGAGGACCTCGGCCAGTGCGCCCGCCGCCATCGAGCAGGCCGAGCCGACCTCGCCCTGGCAGCCGACCTCGGCGCCGGAGATGGAGGCGTTCTCCTTGAAGAGCATGCCGATCGCGCCGGCCGCGAGGAGGAAGCGGACCACGCCGTCCTCGTCGGCGCCGGGAACGAAGTTCATGTAGTAGTGCAGGACCGCGGGGATGATGCCGGCCGCGCCGTTCGTGGGGGCCGTCACCACCCGGCCGCCGGCCGCGTTCTCCTCGTTGACCGCCATCGCGTACAGCGTGATCCACTCCATGGAGTGGGCCAACGCGTCGCCCTCCGCCCGCAGCTGACGAGCCGTCATGGCGGCGCGACGGCGCACCCGCAGGCCGCCCGGCAGGATGCCCTCCTGGGACATGCCGCGGGACACACAGGACTGCATCACGCGCCAGATCTCCAGCAGCCCGGCCCGGATCTCGTCCTCCGTGCGCCAGGCGCGCTCGTTCTCCAGCATCAGGGAGGAGATCGACAGGCCGGTCTCCTTCGTCAGGCGCAACAGCTCGTCGCCCGTGCGGAAGCTGTACTTCAGCACCGTGTCGTCGAGCTTGATGCGGTCCTCGCCGACCGCGTCCTCGTCCACGACGAACCCGCCGCCGACCGAGTAGTACGTCTTGGACAGCAGTTCCGCGCCCGAGGCGTCATGGGCCCACACCGTCATGCCGTTGGCGTGGTAGGGCAGCGCCTTGCGGCGGTGCAGCACCAGATCGTCGTCGAAGGAGAACGGGATCTCGTGGCTGCCCAGCAGCCGCAGCCGCGAGGACTCCTTGATCTGCGCCACCCGGTCGTCCGCTCCCGCGACGTCCACGGTGCGGGGGGAGGCGCCCTCCAGGCCGAGCAGGACCGCCTTGGGGGTGCCGTGGCCGTGGCCGGTCGCGCCCAGCGAGCCGTACAGCTCGCAGCGGACCGACGCGGTGGACTCCAGCAGGCCCTCGTTGCGCAGCCGCCGCGCGAACATGCGCGCCGCGCGCATCGGGCCGACCGTGTGGGAGCTGGACGGGCCGATGCCGATCGAGAACAGGTCGAAGACCGAGATGGCCACGGGTACTCCTCAGGACTGGGGTGGTGGGGCGCCCGCACCCGGAACGGGATGCCGGAGGCCGGACGCCGGTTCGCGCAGGACGGGCGCCCCACCGGGGACTTGCTCGTGCGGGGCCTGATCAGGACTGGTTTCAGAACCCGATCAGGACTGGTTCAGGACCGGTTCAGGACTGGTTCAGGCCGGGGTAGAGCGGGTGCTTGCCGGCCAGGGCGGTGACCCGGGCCTTCAGCTCCGCACGGTCGGCCTCCGCGAACGGCGACGGCGCCGTCAGCGTCCGCGCGATCACGTCCGCGACCTCCGCGAAGTCCTCGGCGGTGAAGCCGCGGGTCGCGAGGGCCGGCGTGCCGATCCGCAGTCCCGAGGTGACCATCGGAGGCCGGGGGTCGTTCGGGACCGCGTTGCGGTTGACCGTGATGCCGACCTCGTGGAGACGGTCCTCGGCCTGCTGCCCGTCGAGCTCCGACTCGCGCAGGTCGACCAGGATCAGATGGACGTCCGTGCCGCCGGACAGGACGTTCACGCCCGCCTTGCGCGTGTCGTCGGCCGTCAGACGCTCGGCCAGGATCCGCGCACCGTCCACTGTACGGCGCTGGCGCTCCTTGAAGTCCTCCGAGGCGGCGACCTTGAAGGACACCGCCTTGGCGGCGATCACGTGCTCCAGCGGGCCGCCCTGGAAGCCCGGGAAGACGGACGAGTTCAGCTTCTTCGCGAACTCCTTCTTCGCGAGGATGACACCGCCCCGCGGGCCGCCCAGTGTCTTGTGGGTGGTGGAGGTGACGACGTCGGCGTACTCGACCGGGTTCGGGTGCAGTCCCGCCGCGACCAGGCCCGCGAAGTGGGCCATGTCCACCCACAGGTACGCCTCGACCTCGTCGGCGATCCGGCGGAACTCCGCGAAGTCCAGCTGCCTCGGGTACGCCGACCAGCCCGCGATGATCACCTTCGGGCGGTGCTCCTTGGCGAGCTTCTCGACCTCGGCCATGTCGACCAGGCCGGTGGCGGGGTCCACGTGGTAGGCGACCACGTCGAACTGCTTGCCGGAGAAGTTCAGCCGCATCCCGTGGGTCAGGTGGCCGCCGTGCGCCAGGTCGAGACCGAGGATGGTGTCGCCGGGCTGCGCCATCGCGAACAGGGCGGCCTGGTTGGCGGAGGCGCCGGAGTGCGGCTGCACGTTGGCGTACTCGGCGCCGAACAGTTCCTTGATCCGGTCGATCGCGATCTGCTCGGCGACGTCGACGTGCTCGCAGCCGCCGTAGTAGCGGCGGCCCGGGTAGCCCTCGGCGTACTTGTTGGTCAGGACCGAGCCCTGCGCCTCCATGACGGCGAGCGGAGCGAAGTTCTCCGAGGCGATCATCTCGAGCGTGGACTGCTGGCGGTTCAGCTCGGCGTCGACCGCGGCGGCGATCTCCGGGTCGAGCTCGTGCAGGGGCGTGTTCAGGACGGACATGCGTCTACGACTCCTCAGCCGGCGGTGTAGGCGGTGTACTCGTCTGCGGTGAGCAGGTCGCCCGGCTCGTCCGTGACGCGTACCTTGAACAGCCACCCGCCCTCGAAGGGGGCGGAGTTCACCAGTGCCGGGTCGTCGACGACGTCCTGGTTGACCTCGGTGATCTCGCCGGTGACCGGGGCGTACAGCTCGCTGACCGACTTCGTGGACTCCAGTTCGCCGCAGGACTCGCCCGCGGTCACCGCGTCGCCGACCTCGGGGAGCTGGACGAAGACCACGTCACCGAGCGCGTTGGCCGCGTGCTCCGTGATGCCGACCGTCGAGACGCCGTCCTCGACGACCGACAGCCACTCGTGCTCCTTGCTGTAGCGCAGCTGCTGGGGGTTGCTCATGGCCTGAATTCTCCTGTACGCGGGGGAGTGCTGATGAAGGGGGACGGCTGAAGGCGTACGTGAGCAGCGAGAATGTGCGCAGTCTCACGCATCGCGGTCTCGCGCGTCGCGGTCTCACGCAGGGGGCGCGGGGACGCGCCCAGTGTCTACTTCTCGCGCCGGTAGAACGGCAGCGCCACGACCTCGTACGGCTCGTGCGCGCCACGGATGTCCACGCCGACGCCCTGGGTTCCCGGCGCCGCGTGGGCCGCGTCGACGTACGCCATCGCGATCGGCTTGCCGAGGGTGGGGGAAGGGGCGCCGGAGGTGACCTCGCCGATCACCTCGCCGCCCGCCACGACCTTGTACCCGGCGCGCGGGACGCGACGTCCCTCGGCGACCAGGCCGACCAGGACGCGCGGCGGCTTCTCCTCGGCGCGGGCGGCCGCCGCGGCGAGCGCCTCGCGGCCGACGAAGTCGCCCTCCTTCTGGAACTTCACCACCCGGCCGAGCCCGGCGTCGAACGGGGTGAGGGAGGTGCTCAGCTCGTGCCCGTACAGCGGCATGCCCGCTTCCAGGCGCAGCGTGTCCCGGCAGGACAGCCCGCAGGGGACCAGTCCGACGCCTTCGCCGGCCTCGGTCAGCGCCTGCCACAGCTCGACGGCGTGCTCCGGCTTCACGAACAGCTCGAAGCCGTCCTCGCCGGTGTAGCCGGTGCGCGCGATGAGCGCGGGGACGCCGGCGACGGCGCCGGGCAGCCCGGCGTAGTACTTCAGGCCGTCGAGGTCGGCGTCGGTCAGCGACTTCAGGATGCCGGGGGACTGCGGGCCCTGGACGGCGATCAGCGCGTAGGCGTCCCGGTCGTCGCGGACCTCGGCGTCGAAGCCCGCGGAGCGCTCCACGAGCGCGTCGAGCACGACCTGCGCGTTCGAGGCGTTGGCGACGACCATGTACTCGCTCTCGGCGAGCCGGTAGACGATCAGGTCGTCCAGGATGCCGCCGTCGGCCCGGCAGATCATGGTGTAGCGGGCGCGGCCCGTGCCCACCGCCGCGAGGTCGCCGACCAGCGCGAAGTTCAGGAGCTCGGCCGCCTGCGGGCCGCTCACCGTGATCTCGCCCATGTGCGAGAGGTCGAAGAGCCCGGCCCGGGTGCGGACGGCGTGGTGCTCGTCGCGCTCGGAGCCGTAGCGCAGGGGCATGTCCCAGCCGGCGAAGTCGGTCATCGTCGCGCCGAGCGAGCGATGCAGGGCGTCGAGCGCGGTGCGGCGCACGGCCGTGGATTCGGTACTGCTCATCGGTCGGTCGTCTCCCAGGGCAATGGGGTCCCCCGCGCGAGCGGATCCGGGCGTGGGGGATGGCGAGGTCGTTCCTCCCCATCTGTCATCGGAACCTGAGAGGTTCGCCATGATCGCGAAGATCGTGACTTGCACCGTGGGTGGAGCCGCCCGTGGGCGACCCGCTTTTCAGATGTGCCTCGCCCGCGCGGTAACGGGGCCTGAGAGATTCAAGGGAGGGACTTGCTCCTTCGGCGCCCCAGCGAAGCTGCTGCTGAGGACTCTCCCGCGCGGATTCAAACGGCCGGTATGCAGTTGGCGCGGCCATCATCGCACGGCTCGCCCCGATCGCGGCAGGCCGTATCTGTAACCGGCCTGTGTCGGTACGCGTACGAAAACGCGAGGCGCCGGGCATTACCTTCTCTTTACGCTTGACGGGGATGAGGACCACCTGGCCCCAGGGGAGGACGATCACGGTGAACAGGACGACGAGCACGGCGAGGACCACGGCGTTCGCGACCGGCGCGGGGATCGCGCTGCCCGCCCAGCCCGGCCGCCGGGCCCGGGAGGCGTGCGGCCCGCAGCCCGCGCCCGTCGTCCGCGATCTGCGTGAACGAGCCGGCCGCAGCCCGCACGGCCTGCTGTTCGGGCCCCGTGACCTGGTCGTGGTGACGGGCCTGCCCGGCAGCGGAAAGTCCACGCTGATGCAGCGGACCGTGAACGGCGTCCGCGTCGACTCCCAGGACACCCGCGACCGCTGGGACGCCCGCATGCCCCGCTTCCTCCCCTACGCCCTCTACCGGCCCCTCGTGCGGCTCTCCCACTACGCCGGACTGCGCCGCGCCCTGCGCGGCGGCGAGGGCGTCGTCGTGCACGACTGCGGCACGCAGGCCTGGGTCCGCGACTGGCTGGCCCGCGCGGCCCGCCGCCGGGGCGGCACGCTCCATCTGATCCTCCTCGACGTCGGCGCGGAGACGGCGAGGGAGGGCCAGCGCGAGCGCGGCCGGGGCGTCTCGCGCTACGCCTTCCTGCGGCACCGCCGTGCGGCGGCGCGGCTGCTGCGCTCGGTGGAGAAGGGGCGACTGCCCGCGGGATGCGGTGCGGCGGTCCTCCTCGACCGGTCCGCGGCCGACGTCCTGCGGCGAATCGGCTTCACGGGCCGAACCGACCCCCTCGGCACCCGTTAGCCTTTCAGTCACACTGGCGTGAGCGGTTCTCAGCAGGCGGTAGGCAGATGGACTTCCCCCCGGCGGACTTCCCGGCGAATTTCCCGGCGCAGGCGCACCCCCATTCGCACGGCGGATGGCCCGGCAACGAGCTGGAGGAGGTGCTCTCCGTCTCCCTCGGCATGCCGGAAGCCGGCGGCCGGATCGTGGAGGTGCTCGGCCGCAGCTTCGTCTGGGTGCCGCTGCCCAGCGGCGGCGGCCCGCACAGCGGCCCCCTCGACCTGCCCACCCTGGAGCTCGACGGCCAGGTGTACGTGCCGGTCTTCAGCTCCGAGGAGCAGTTCCGCCAGGTCGCCGGCGCGCACATGTCGTACACGATCGCGCCGGCCGTGGAGTTCGCCCGCGGGCTGCCCCCGCAGGTCGGCATCCTGGTCAACCCCGACGGCGTGGTCGGCGTCCCGCTGCCTCCGCCGGCCGTGGCCGAGCTGTGCCGGGCGGGCCGCACCGCGTTGGACGGTCCGGCGAGCGGCGGCCGGGTCCGCCTCTACGAGCCCGACTGGCAGGACGACCCCGTCGACTTCCTGGCCGCGGCCTCCGCGGAGTTCGAGGCGGTCGGCGTGGTCCGCACGGCCCGCCGGTGCCTGGCCGCGATCGAGACCGCGGACCCGGTGATGTTCGTCGGCGTGGAACTCTCCCAGTGGGAGGGAGACCTGCGCGCCCTGCCGCTGGAGGCCCTGGGCAGGGCGCTGGGCAGGACGTCGTCGCCCTGGCCCGTCAACCTGGTGCTGCTGGACGTCGCCCAGGATCCGGTGGGGGAGTGGATGAGGGAAAGGGTGCGTCCCTTCTACGCGCGGCTGCACTAGCGGGCCCGCGAGGGGCGGCCCCGGGGGCCCCGGCCGCGTCCGCGGACGGCTCGGCCGCGGGGGCGCCCGGTCACGAACGGACCGCGCCCGCCAACGTGCCACGCCCCCCGACCCCTTGGGCGCTTAAGCTGGACTCCGACGCGGGGCAACACAGAAGAAGGGGCGGTACAGGTGAGCGCCAGCGGCATCGCGACCGGTCAGGTCGAGCACATGCTGCGCCAGGTCACGCCCGGGCGCTATGACGCCTACGAGGCGCTCCTGCGCGCGCTCGCGACCCCGTCCTCCGGTCAGGTCTGGATGCTGCTGTGGCACGGCCAGGCCGGCTCCCCGGACGCGCAGTACGGGAACATGGAGGTCGACGGCCACGGCTACGCGCCGTGCGTGACCTCCGCCCAGGAGCTGAGCGCCAGCGGCTGGAACAGGTCCTACGAGGTCATCGACGGGCTGGACGCGGCCCGCACGCTCTACCCCGACCACTACGGCCTCTGGCTGAACCCGCACGCCCCCGGCGGCGGCATGGGCATCCCCTGGCTCGATCTGCGCCGTATCGCCACCGGTCTGGAGCGCCAGCCCGCCGGCCCGCTGCGGCTGTCCGAGCCCGGCATCGAGATCCCGCAGTTCTACGCTCTGCTCGCGCAGAACGCCCACCGCACCCCGGTGGTCCGCGCGTTGCGCCGGGCCTGGGTGCAACCGGCGCTGGGCGCGCCCTACCTGGCCCTCGGGCTGGACGTCTACGAGACCTCCCCGCCGGCCGTGGACGCCGTCCGGGCGATGATGCAGCAGTCCATCGGCGCGGTGCCGGACGGACTGCCGGTCTCGACGGTCGCCATGACCGACGAGTACGACCCCGTCGTGATGTGGATGCGCGCCAACGCGCGGCCCTTCTACGACCGTGAGGCGCACGCCGCCGCCCCCGCCCAGGCTCCCGCGGGCGGCTACGGATATCCGCCCAGCGGACGCTACTGACTCGTTCGTCGCTCCCGCCCCGCCGCAGGAGTCGGACTTCTTCGCGCGTAGATAGCAGCGATAAGCGATAGACGCGCCCAATATGTCCTAATAAGTCACCGTCCGGGGGGCGTTACCCGCCGTCCGGATAACGGAACCCCTCTAGCCGCATCACGTTTACGCATCCATTCACTGCCAAGTCTGGCAACAGATCGCCAAAGCGTTGAAGACTCCGGCTCCAGGGGACTTATCCCCTGCGTATCACGGACTGATCACGCCGCTACAGCGGCAAGTGCGGGCCGGCTACCGCCGGTTGAGAGGGGTCCCTGCCAGATGACGGCACCATTGCACGAGCCGACCGCGGAAGCGGCCCCGAGCGCGGCCGAGGAAGCGGCGGTCGCCGCCGGCGACGCCAAGGCCGTTCAGGGCCGTTCCCTGGGCCGGATCGCCTGGGAGCGCCTCAAGCGGGACAAACTCGCCCTCACGGGCGGAATCGTGGTGCTCCTCCTCGTGGTGGTCGCGCTGCTCGCGCCCGTCATCACGAGCCTCCTCGGGCAGGACCCGAACGAGTACCACGAGAACCTCATCGACCCGCTCTTCGGCACGCCCACGGGCTCGTTGGGCGGCTTGAGTGGCGACCACCTGCTCGGCGTCGAGCCGGTCAACGGTCGCGACATCTTCGCCCGCATCCTCTACGGGGCCCGGATCTCGCTGCTGGTCGGCTTCCTGTCCGCCGTGGTGGCCGTGATCCTCGGAACGGTGCTCGGCATCCTCGCCGGCTTCTTCGGCGGCTGGATCGACTCGCTGATCAGCCGCGTGATGGACGGCCTGCTCGCCTTCCCGCAGCTGCTCTTCATCATCGCCCTCGTCTCCGTCATGCCGAACGAGATGCTGGGCCTGACCGGTTCGAGCGTGCGCGTCTTCGTCATGATCCTGGTCATCGGCTTCTTCGGCTGGCCCTACATCGGACGTGTGGTGCGCGGCCAGACGCTCTCGCTGCGTGAGCGCGAGTACGTCGAGGCCGCACGGTCGCTCGGCGCCGGCCGGGTGTACATCCTGTTCAAGGAGCTGCTGCCCAACCTGGTCGCCCCGATCGTCGTGTACACGACGATGATGATCCCCACCAACATCCTCACCGAGGCGGCGCTGAGCTTCCTGGGCGTCGGCGTCAAGCCGCCCACCGCCTCGTGGGGACAGATGCTCTCGAGCGCGATCGACTACTACGAGTCGGACCCCATGTACATGGTGGTCCCGGGTGTGGCGATCTTCATCACCGTGCTGGCCTTCAACCTCTTCGGCGACGGCGTCCGGGACGCGCTGGACCCGAAGGCTTCCCGCTGAACCGCCGAACAGCGGCACCGCCGAACGCGGCACCCCAACCGTCCCGTGACGTTCACACGGGGGCTCTCATCTATCCGGAGGATCCGAGATCGTGACTACCCAACGCACCTCAGGGCGGCGGAAGCAGGCACTTGCCGCTGCCGCCGCGGTCGCCGCGCTGCTGACCACGGCGGCGTGCGGTGGCGGAGACGACAACAAGGGCTCGAGCACCGGCGCCGCCGGCTTCGACGCCGCGAACAACAAGGTCGCCCAGGCCTCCGCCGTCAAGAAGGGCGGCACGCTGAAGTTCGGCAGCGCCCAGGACGCCGACTCGTGGGACACCACGCGCGGTTACTACGGCATGATGTGGAACTTCGCGCGCTACTACAGCCGCCAGCTCGTCACGAACAAGACGGAGCCGGGCAAGGCGGGCGCCGAGCTGACCCCGGACCTCGCGACCGGCCTCGCCAAGGTCACGGACGGCGGCAAGACCTACACGTACACGCTGCGCGACGGCGTCACGTGGGAGGACGGCAAGCCGATCACCTCCAAGGACATCAAGTACGGCATCGAGCGCGTGTGGGCGACGGACGTGCTGTCCGGCGGCCCGCCGTACCTCATGCAGGTGTTGGACCCCAAGGGCGAGTACAAGGGCCCCTACAAGGACACGTCTGCCGACAAGCTGGGCCTGAAGGCCATCCAGACGCCGGACGACAAGACCATCGTCTTCAAGCTCCCGCAGGCCAACTCGGACTTCGAGGAGATGCTGGGCCTGGTCTCGGCGTCCCCGGTCCGTCAGGACATGGACACCAAGGCCAAGTACCAGCTGCACCCGTTCTCCTCGGGCCCGTACAAGTTCGAGTCCTACAGCCCGGGCAAGGACCTCACGCTGGTCCGCAACACGTCCTGGAAGCAGGCCTCGGACCCGGTCCGCAAGGCCTACCCGGACAAGATCACCGTCCAGTTCTTCTCGGACGCCAACCAGCTCGACCAGCGTCTGCTCAACGGTGACCTGGACCTGGACCTCACCCAGACCGGCATGTCGCCGCAGGGCCGCACCACCGCCCTGAAGCAGCACAAGGCCAACCTGGACAACCCGGTCTCCGGCTACATCCGCTACGCGGTCTTCCCGCAGAGCGTGAAGCCGTTCGACAACATCAACTGCCGCAAGGCCGTCATCCTCGGCGCCGACCACGTGTCGCTGCAGACCGCGCGCGGCGGCCCGATCGCCGGCGGCGACATCGGCACCAACATGCTGCCGCCGTCCGTCGCGGGCGCCGAGGGCCAGAAGTACGACCCGTACGAGCTGGCCGGCGCCGACAAGAACGGCAACGTGGCCAAGGCCAAGGAGGCCCTGAAGGCCTGCGGTCAGCCGAACGGCTTCAAGACCACCATCGCGGTGCGCAACAACAAGCCGGTCGAGGTGGCCACGGCCCAGTCCCTGCAGGCGTCGCTGAAGAAGATCGGCATCAACGTCGAGATCGACCAGTTCGACGGCTCGCAGACCGCCGGCATCATCGGCAGCCCCTCGAACGTGGCCAAGAAGGGCTACGGCATCATCATCATGGGCTGGGGCCCGGACTTCCCGTCCGTGCAGGGCTTCGGTCTGCCGCTGTGGGACAGCAAGTACATCCAGCAGAGCGGTAACAACAACTACGGGCTCATCAAGGACAAGGCCATCGACGGCCTGTTCGACTCGTACGTCACCACGCTGGACGACTCCGGCAAGACCAAGATCGCCACGGAGATCAACCACAAGGTGATGGAGGGCGCGTACTACCTGCCCTTCACCTTCGAGAAGTTCATCAACTGGCGCTCGGACAACCTGGCGAACGTCTACACGACCGACGGCTACAGCGGTCAGTACGACTTCGTCAACCTCGGTCTGAAGAACCCCAAGAAGTAATCCCGGCACACCCGCCGAACGGCACGAAAGGCAGGTGAAGGCCGGCGCGGCGTGATCGCGGGCCACCGGAGGTCCCCCCACCGCCCACAAGGCGTGGGAGGTACTCCCCCCGGTGGCCCGCGGTCCGCGGCGGGCCGAGAGCTGTGCTCGCTTACCTCATCAGGCGGTTGTTCGCCGCCGCAGTGATGCTCGTGGTCATCGTCATGGTGGTCTTCAGCATCTTCTTCCTCTTCCCCAAGTGGGCGGGCGTCGACATCGCCTTGAGCTTCGTGGGCAAGCAGGCCGACCCTGCCGCCGTCGAGGCCGTGCGACAGAAGCTGGGTCTGGGCGACCCGATCTACGCGCAGGTCTGGGAGTTCTTCAAGGGCATCTTCGCCGGACGCACGTACAGCGGCGGAGGCGACACCATCCACTGCGCCGCGCCGTGCTTCGGCTACTCCTTCCGCAGCGAGCAGGCCGTCTGGCCGGTGCTGACCGACCGCTTCCCGGTGACATTGAGTCTCGCGCTCGGCGCCGCCCTGCTGTGGCTGGTCTTCGGCGTCGCGGCGGGCGTCCTCTCCGCGCTCAAGCGGGGCAGCCTGTGGGACCGCGGCGCCATGGTGGTCGCCCTGGCCGGCGTCTCCCTGCCCATCTACTTCACCGGCATGCTGAGCCTGGCGATCTTCGCCTTCGGGCTGCACTGGATCGACGCGCAGTACGTGCCGCTGGAGGAGAGCTTCTCCGGCTGGTTCGGCGCGATGATCCTGCCGTGGATCACCCTGGCCTTCCTGTACGCGGCGATGTACGCCCGGATCACCCGCGCCACCATGCTGGAGATCCTCGGCGAGGACTACATCCGCACCGCCCGGGCCAAGGGCCTCAAGGAGACCACCGTCATCGGCAAGCACGCCATGCGCTCGACGATGACGCCCATCCTGACCATGCTCGGCATGGACCTCGGCGCCCTCATCGGCGGCGCGATCCTGACCGAGTCCACGTTCAACCTGCCCGGTCTCGGCCGGGCCGTACTGGACGCCATCCGCAACCAGGACCTGCCCATCATCGTGGGCGTCACCCTGATCACTTCCCTCGCGGTGCTCGTCGCCAACCTCGTGGTGGACATCCTGTACGCCGTGATCGACCCCCGAGTGAGGCTCACGTGACCGAACTCAGCAAGAGCGGAGCGGCCGTGGGCGAGCCCACCCCCGCTTCGCCCGCGCCGACGTCCTTCCTCGAAGTGCGCGACCTCAAGGTGCACTTCCCGACCGACGACGGCCTGGTCAAGTCCGTCGACGGGCTCAGCTTCCAGCTGGAGAAGGGCAAGACCCTCGGCATCGTGGGCGAGTCCGGCTCCGGCAAGTCGGTGACCTCGCTGGGCATCATGGGCCTGCACACCGCCGGCCAGTACGGCAAGCGCAAGGCGCAGATCTCCGGCGAGATCTGGCTGGACGGCACCGAGCTGCTGTCCGCCGACCCCGACCACGTGCGCAAGCTGCGCGGCCGCGAGATGGCGATGATCTTCCAGGATCCGCTGTCGGCGCTGCACCCGTACTACACGATCGGCCAGCAGATCGTGGAGGCGTACCGGATCCACCACGACGTCGACAAGAAGACCGCCAAGCGCCGTGCGGTCGAGATGCTCGACCGCGTGGGCATCCCGCAGCCGGACAAGCGGGTGGACAGCTACCCGCACGAGTTCTCCGGCGGTATGCGCCAGCGCGCGATGATCGCGATGTCGCTGGTCAACAACCCCGAGCTGCTGATCGCCGACGAGCCGACGACCGCCCTGGACGTGACCGTCCAGGCGCAGATCCTCGACCTCATCCGCGACCTGCAGAAGGAGTTCGGCTCCGCGGTCATCGTCATCACCCACGACCTGGGCGTCGTCGCCGAACTCGCCGACGACATCCTGGTGATGTACGGCGGCCGCTGCGTCGAGCGGGGGTCGGCCGAGGAGGTCTTCTACGAGCCCCGGCACCCCTACACCTGGGGTCTGCTCGGCTCGATGCCGCGTCTGGACCGCGACCAGCAGGAGCGGCTGATCCCGGTCAAGGGCTCGCCGCCCTCGCTGATCAACATCCCGTCCGGCTGCGCCTTCAACCCGCGCTGCCCGTACGCGGACCTGCCGAAGGACAACGTCACCCGCACCGTCCGGCCCGAGCTGTCCGAGGTCGGCAGCCGGCACTGGGCCGCCTGCCACCTGGGCAAGGAGCAGCGGGAGCGTATCTGGACCGAAGAGATTGCGCCGAAGCTGTGAGTGACGAAGCGAAAGCGGTGACCATTCCCGCGCAGGCCGACGGCCCGACGACGCAGGGGGCCGCGCTCACCAAGGACGCCGCCCCCGGCGAGGTCCTGCTGAAGGTGACCGGGCTGCAGAAGCACTTCCCCATCAAGAAGGGTCTGCTCCAGCGGCAGGTCGGGGCGGTGCACGCGGTCGACGGGATCGACTTCGAGGTCCGCTCCGGCGAGACGCTCGGCGTCGTGGGCGAGTCGGGCTGCGGCAAGTCCACGATGGGCCGGCTGATCACCCGGCTGCTCGAACCGACCGGCGGCAAGGTCGAGTTCGAGGGCAAGGACATCACGCACCTCGGCGTCAGCGGCATGCGTCCGCTGCGCCGCGACGTGCAGATGATCTTCCAGGACCCGTACTCGTCGCTGAACCCGCGGCACACCATCGGCACGATCGTCGGCGCTCCCTTCAAGCTCCAGGGCGTCGAGCCCGAGGGCGGCGTCAAGAAGGAAGTGCAGCGGCTGCTGTCGGTCGTGGGGCTCAATCCCGAGCACTACAACCGCTACCCGCACGAGTTCTCCGGCGGTCAGCGCCAGCGCATCGGCATCGCCCGCGCGCTCGCGCTGAACCCGAAGCTGGTCGTGGCCGACGAGCCGGTCTCGGCCCTGGACGTGTCGATCCAGGCCCAGGTCGTCAACCTGCTCGACGACCTCCAGCAGGAGCTCGGCCTCACGTACGTGATCATCGCGCACGACCTCTCGGTCGTCCGGCACGTCTCGGACCGCATCGCGGTGATGTACCTCGGCAAGATCGTCGAGCTCGCCGACCGCGACCTGCTCTACAAGTCGCCGATGCACCCGTACACCAAGGCGCTGATGTCGGCGGTGCCGATCCCGGACCCGCGGCGCAAGAACGCCAAGAGCGAGCGGATCCTGCTCAAGGGCGACGTGCCCTCGCCGATCTCCCCGCCGAGCGGCTGCCGGTTCCACACCCGGTGCTGGAAGGCGACGCAGACCTGCAAGACCACCGAGCCGGTGCTCGTAGAGCTGCGGACCGGTCAGCAGGTCGCCTGCCACCACCCGGAGAACTTCGAAGACCAGGCTCCGCAGGACACCGTTCTGCTGACCGTCGCGAAGGAGGCGGCGGAGCTGGTGGCCGACGAGGTGCTCGCGGAGTCGGCGGAGACGTCGGCGGCGCTGGCGGCGGAGACGGCTTCCGAGCCCACCGAGACCGAGGCGGCCGAGCCCACCGAGGCCACCGAGGCCGAGGCAGCCGAGGTCGCCGAGCCGGCCGAGCCCGCGACGGCGGAGGCCGCAGAGCCGGCCGAGCCCGCGAAGACGGAGGCCGCAGAGTCGGCCGAGGCCGTGAAGGCCGAGCCCGTGAAGGCGGAGGCCGCCGAGGTCGCCGATGCCCCCGGGTCCGAGGGTGGCCAGGAGTCAACTGACAAGTAGGGCATGACGAGTTAGTAAAGTCATGTACATGGCTTAACGGGAGAGTGCAGAGTCGTCCGCGTCCGGCACCACGGCACGCGCTCGAAGGGACGACACATGGCACTCTCCCGTTCGGCACGTTGGGGGGCCCTCGCGACAGCGGCGGCCTCCTTCCTCGTCATCGCCGCCTCCTCCGCCCCCACCCCGGGCGCCGACGGAATCGGCGACGCCTACTTCCCGCAGCTCGGCAACGGCGGCTTCGACGCCCGCCACTACGACCTCGCCCTCGCCTACGACCCCGACACCGACCGTCTCGACGGCCGTACGACGATCACCGCACGCGCCACCCAGAGCCTCTCGTCCTTCGATCTGGACCTGCAGAAACTGGAGGTCACCCGGGTCGAAGTGGACGGCAGAAAGGCGCAGTTCACCCGCGTCGGCGACGAGATCCGCATCACCCCGCGCGGGGCGATCCGCAAGGGGCGGACCTTCGAGGTGGCCGTCACCTACGGCGGCGTCCCCGAGCCCCTCGGCGGCCCCATCGTCTTCGGGTCCTCCTACGGGTGGATGAAGACGACGGACGGCGTCTTCGTGGCCTGCGAGCCCAACGCCGCCTCCACCTGGTTCCCGTCCAGCGACCACCCCTCGGACAAGGCCGCCTACGACATCCGGATCAAGGCGCCCCGGGGCCTGACCGCGGTCTCCAACGGCCGGCTGGTCTCGACGTACGACAAGGGCGCCTCGACGTACACCCACTGGCGCGAGACGAAGCCCATGGCCACGTATCTCGCGACCGCCACCATCGGGAAGTTCGACGTGAAGACCGGGACGACGCCCGGCGGCACCCCGATCTACGTCGCGATCGACCCGGTGCTCGCGAACGGCAACAGCGTGGACGTGTACGGCGTCACCGCCGCGGCCACCGACTACTGGTCGCAGGTCTTCGGACCGTATCCCTTCGAGGAGACCGGCGCGATCGTCGACGACATGCCCCAGGCCGGCTTCTCCCTGGAGGTGCAGTCCAAGCCGGCGTACTCGGCCGTCCGCAGCGAGTCCACGATCGTGCACGAGCTGGCTCACCAGTGGTTCGGCGACTCCGTGTCGGTGGCCCACTGGAAGGACATCTGGCTCAACGAGGGGTTCGCCACCTACGCCCAGTGGCTGTGGGCCGAGCACCAGGGCACCCGCTCCGCGCACGACTCGTTCCTGGCCGGCTACAACGCCCGCCCCGCCGACAGCGCCTTCTGGCAGACGGCCGTCGGCGACCCGCAGCGCGACACGATGTTCGCCTCCGCCGTCTACCAGCGCGGCGCGATGACCCTCCAGGTCCTGCGCGAGCGGATCGGCGACAAGGCCTTCTTCAAGCTGCTCCCCACCTGGACCAGGCTGCACCGCTACGGCAACGCGGACACCGACGACTTCGTCCGTCTCGCCGAGAAGGTCTCCGGGCGGCAGCTCGACGACCTCTTCCAGACCTGGCTCTTCACTCCGGGAAAACCGTCTCTGTGAGGTCGACCCGCCTTGTAATGTAAGGCGAAGGCTTCGCGCTGGGTGAGAATGTAGGGGTGCTCCAGCAAATCTTCAGCCCCTCCGTCCAGCACACGCTCGACCTGGTCGGCATCTTCGTCTTCGCCATCTCGGGCGCGCTGCTGGCCGTCCGCAAGAACTTCGACGTGTTCGGCATCGCCATGCTCGCCGAGGTCACCGCGCTGGGCGGCGGCGTGTTCCGGGATCTGGTGATCGGGGCGGTGCCCCCGGCCGCCTTCACCGACCTGGGGTACTTCCTCACGCCGCTGCTCGCCGCTCTGCTGGTCGTCTTCCTGCACCCGCAGGTGGAGCGCATCCAGCTGGGCGTCAACGTCTTCGACGCGGCGGGCCTCGGCCTGTTCTGCGTCACGGGTACGACGAAGGCGCACGCCTACGGGCTGAACCTCACCGCGTCGGCGGCCCTCGGGATCGCGACCGCCGTCGGCGGCGGCGTGCTGCGCGACGTGCTCGCCAACGAGGTGCCCTCGCTGCTGCGCTGGGACCGCGACCTCTACGCGGTCCCAGCGATGGCCGGCGCCGCGATGGTGGCGCTGTGCATCCGCTACGACATGCTCACCCCGCTGGCCAGCGGGGTGGCCGCCGTCACCGCTTTCGTCCTGCGGTTGCTCGCGATGCGGTTCCACTGGCGAGCTCCGCGTGCTTGGAACCGCCGCTCGACGGTGCGTGAGGAGTAGACCCCTTCCCGGCGATCGCGCGCTGGCCCATCTGCGTCGTCAGCCAGCGGAACGCGGGCACCACCTGCGGCCGCCACAGCCCCATGGTGTGTCCTCCCGCCTTGCTCGGGATGTACACGACGTGCACGGTCGTCGGCGCCTTCGCCACCTGACGCAGGGCCAGGGCCGCCTCGTAGCCGTCGCGCGGCTGGCCGGAGAGGTAGAGGGCCACCGCCGGCGGGAGGGCGGCCTTGCGCAGCAGCAGGTACGGGTTGTTCGCCCGGCGCACGGCCGGGTCCTGGGCGGCCAGCGAGTCGTGCACGATCGCCGGGTCGCTGTACCCGGACAGGCTCACCGCGGCCCGGTAGCGGTCGGGGTGGGCGACGGCCAGCTTGGTCGCGCAGTGGCCGCCCGCCGAGTACCCGGCCACGGCCCAGCTCTTGGGCGCGGGCTGGGTCCGGAAGTTGTCCCTGAGCATCTTCGGGACGTCGACGCTGAGCCAGGTGTCCGCGTTGACGGTGCCCGGGACGTTGGCGCAGCCGGTGTCCACGCCCGGCAGCAGCGTGGTGCGCGGGGCGGCCAGGATGAACGGCGCGACCTTGCCCTCACGCATCAGCGGGGCCAGTTGCTCGTGCACGTGCAGTGTCCCGAACCAGGACTTCGCGGAACCGGGGTAGCCCGGCAGCAACTCCACGACGGGGAAGGAACGGTGGGCGTACGCGGGGTCGTTGTACTGCGGGGGCAGCCATACGTAGACCTCGGCGTTCACGCCGGAGACCTGGCCGTGCACCTGGGTGACGCGCACCCCGCCGGCCGCGTGCATCGCCGCGCCGTCCACCAGTGTGAACTTCTGTCTTACCTTCGGCAGTCGGTTCAGCGCGATGCCGCCGGTGCCGTCGGCGCCCAGGTTGGCGGCCTGCTGCACATGGGTGCCGGTGCCCAGGAGGTCGTCCCATGTGTCGTACAGGTTGTTGGCGTTGTTGACCAGAACGAAGACCAGGCTCACGGCCGTGGTCTGGGCGAACAGCAGCATCATGATCCGGGCCGCGGCGCGCAGGACCCGCGGTCCGCGCAGTCGCGACCACAGCAGCAGCGGCAGCACGACGGCGACGGCGGACAGCGCGATCAGGGTGTAGAGGAACGGAGTCCCGGTGAGGCTCATGCCTTAGCAGAGGGAAAACGAGGCGTCGAGGTTACGGACGAGTTCGGACACTTACCAAGAAATTGCAGTAGCGGTCCGGAGCGTGCTCGAGGGGCGCCTGGAAAAGCTACCGCTTAGTAATCAAGTGTTGTACCGTGCAGCCATGGCAGAAGCAGCTACGGCGACGGCCCGGCAGGCCACCGTCGGGGACAGTGAGTTCGACCGGGACACCGCACTCACCCGGCGCGCGCCCGGCGTCTACGACATCGACCTGTCGGCCGGCTGGACGATCATCAGCGCCGTCAACGGCGGCTACCTCCTCGCGGTCCTCGGGCGCGCGCTCGCGGACGCCCTGCCGCACGGCGACCCGTTCACGGTCTCGGCCCATTACCTGACCGCCTCCCAGCCGGGTCCGGCGGTCGTCCGCACGGAGGTGGTCCGCACCGGCCGCACCCTGTCCACCGGCCAGGCCTCGCTCCTGCAGTACGACGAGCAGGGCGAAGAGGTCGAGCGGATCCGCGTCCTCGCCTCCTACGGCGACCTGGACTCCCTGCCGGACGACGTGCGCACGACCGCGAAGCCGCCCGCGATCCCGCCGATCGACCAGTGCTTCGGCCCCGAGGACGGACCGGCGCCGGTCGACGGCAGTTCCGCGATCGCCGACCGGCTGATGCTCAAACTCGACCCGTCCACCCTCGGCTGGGCGCTCGGACAGCCCTCCGGCAAGGGCGAGATGCGCGCCTGGTTCGGCCTGAAGGACGGCCGTGACCCCGACCCGCTCTCCCTCCTCCTCGCCGTGGACGCGCTGCCGCCCACCGCCTTCGAGATCGGTCTGCGCGGCTGGGTCCCCACCGTCGAGCTGACGGTCCACGTCCGCTGCCGTCCGGCCCCGGGTCCGCTGCGCGTGTCCATCACCACCCGCAACCTCGCCGGCGGCTTCCTCGAGGAGGACGCCGAGGTCTGGGACAGCGCGGACCGGCTCGTCGCGCAGTCGCGGCAGCTGGCCCGGGTCAGGCTCGGCTGAACGGTTTTCCGGCACGAGGCCGCCGACGTCCGTGGGGCGGGTCGCGGCGGCCGACTGTGTCACGGGTCCGTCCCGGCCCACCGACCGGGCTCCCAGGGCGAACCGCCAGGTCCAGGAGGTCGCTCGGGGCGCGCTGTGCCCCGTCGACAGGCGGTGCACAGGGGGAGCTCAAGGTAGCCCTAAGTGCCGTTGGTTGAGTTTCCGCTTCAGGTTCTCCTCATCCTCACTGGAGCTGTCTCTCATGAAGCGTGCGCTGATGCCCGTCCGTCTCGTCCCCGCGGTGGCGCTGCTGGCGCTCTCGCCCCTCGCCCTGGCGGCCTGCGGCTCGGGTGACTCCTCCTCCTCGTCCTCCTCGTCGTCCGGCGGCGCCTCGTCCCAGCAGTCCTGTCAGCCGCCGTCGGGCAACGCCTCGGGCGTGCCGGGCGGCGCGCCGGCGGGCGCTCCGTCCGGGGCGCCGAGCGGTGCGGCGGCCACGGGCAGGCCGACGGGCACGCCCACAGGGACGCCGACGGACATGCCGACGGGCAGGCCGACCGGCGCGGCGAGCGGCGGCTCCGGAGGCGGCCGGGGCGGCGCTCAGGGCGGCCCGGCCGATGGTCGGAGCGGCGGCTGCGGAGGTCCCGGCGGCGGGTCGAGCGGCGGGCCGAGCGGCGGGCAGGGGCAGCAGGCCCAGCAGGGCTGACCGGCCCGGCAGGGCTGACCGGCGGTCCGGCAACGGGGCGGCGCACTCGGAAAGGGGTGCGCCGCTCGTGCGTCCGGCCGGGGTCGGTCGTGCGGCGGGCGGGGGAGTGCGCGGCGCGCGGGGCGGCGGCCGGTCCGGCCGCCCGGTCTCAGTCCAGCCAGTGGTGGCGGCCGATGCTGATGAGCCGCATCTGACGGGCCGCGAGCAGGGTGACCCGCTCCCGGTCCTCCGGCGAGGCCTCCAGCGCCTCCAGGAACAGCGAGGCCGTGATGAGCATCTGGTCGACGTAGAGATGCGAGAGCATCAGCAGGTCGTCGTCGCTCCAGCCGGCGGCCTCGGCGTCCTTGGCCAGCTCGGCCTTCACCTCGTGGGCGAACCGGCCCAGTTGCTCCCGGATCGCCTCCCGCACCGGCTGGACCCCGCCATGCCGTTCCCGGGCGATGAAACGCACGTGTGCGGGGTACGCGGTCACGTGACCGGCTATCAACTCGACAGCGCGCTTGATGCGTTCGCCGCTGGAGTCGGCGGACGTCACCGTGGTCCGGATCATCGGGTGCAGGCTGCCCAGCGCCTCCTCGACCAGGGCCACGCCGAGGTCCGCGGTGGAGCGGAAGTGGCGGTAGAACGCGGTCGGGGCGACCCCGACGGCGCGGGTGACCTCGCGCAGGCCCAGGCTGCTCAGGCTCTGCTCCTCCAGCAGCGCCAGCGCCGCGTCCATGAGCGCCTGCCGGGTCTTCTGCTTCTGGGCCTGCCGAATGCCGAGGGTGTGACTCATGTCATCCAGTTAACAACTGTTCTCCGGAATTGAAAAGCCGCGGGACGCGCTAGACTCGAGAGTCAGTGAACAAGTGTAACTACAACTGTTCACCCAAACTTTACGGAGGGGGATCCGATCCCATGCTGTTCCTCGTCGCCGCACTGCTTCTGCTGGGCGTCGTCATGGGCACCGTCGCCCATGCGCCGCTCGCGTTCACCGTCGTCGCCGCCGCCGTGATCGCCGCCTGGCTCGGCATCTTCGCGCTCCGCGAGCGCCACGGCCGCCGGCACTCCCCGACCCGCTGACCGCCCCGCCCACCGACAGGAGTCGACCGACCATGCAGCTCACCGCACCGGCCACGCGCCGCACCGGCGTCCGCGACGCAGACGGCATGGCCGTCGCGTCCTTCATCCTGGGCCTGCTGGGCCTGCTCGTCCTCAACGTCTTCCTCGGCCCGATCGCCATCGTGCTGGCGGCGGCGGCCCTCTGGCGCGGCACGGCCCGCCGCGGCCGCGCCTACCTCGGCCTCGCGCTGGGCGTCGCCGACCTGCTGGTCCTGGTGGCGTTCATGCAGGCGGACTCGACGATCTCCTGGAGCTTCTGACCGCCGCGGCCACCTGGCAGCCAGGCGCGCCGCCCCGCCCCCGTAGAATCGGGGCACCATGGCATACCTCGACCACGCCGCGACCACGCCGATGCTTCCCGAGGCGGTCGAGGCACTGACCGCGCACCTGGGCGTCACCGGCAACGCCTCCTCCCTGCACGCGGCCGGCCGGCAGGCCCGCCGTACGGTCGAGGAAGCCCGCGAGACGCTCGCCGAAGCGCTCGGCGCCCGTCCCAGCGAGGTCGTGCTCACCTCCGGCGGCACCGAGGCCGACAACCTCGCCGTCAAGGGCCTGTACTGGTCCCGGCGCGACGCGGACCCGGCCCGCACCCGTGTCCTGGCCAGCCCCGTCGAGCACCACGCGGTTCTCGACGCCGTGCACTGGCTCGGCGAGCACGAGGGCGCCACGGTCGAGTACCTGCCGGTCGACTCCTACGGGCGGGTCCACCCCGAGGCCCTGCGCGAGGCCGTCGCCCGCAATCCCCACGACGTGGCGCTGGCCACCGTCATGTGGGCCAACAACGAGATCGGCACGATCCTGCCGGTCCGTGAACTGGCCGACGTCGCAGCCGAGTTCGGCATCCCTCTGCATGCCGACGCCGTCCAGGCCTTCGGCCAGGTACCCGTCGACTTCGCCGCCTCCGGCCTCGCCGCGATGACGGTCTCCGGCCACAAGATCGGCGGCCCCTACGGCATCGGCGCCCTCCTCCTCGGCCGTGAACACACCCCCGTGCCCGTCCTGCACGGCGGAGGCCAGGAGCGCCACGTCCGCTCCGGAACCCTCGACGTCCCCGCGACCGCCGCCTTCGCGGTCGCCGGCCGCCTCGCCGCCGAGCAGCGCGAGTGGTTCGCCCGCGAGATCGGCGCCCTGCGCGACGGCTTGATCGACGCGGTCCGCACTGCCGTCCCGGACGCCATCCTCGGCGGCGACCCCGTCGACCGGCTGCCGGCCAACGCCCACTTCACCTTCCCGGGCTGCGAGGGCGACTCCCTGCTGCTGCTGCTCGACGCGCAGGGCATCGAGTGCTCCACCGGCTCCGCCTGCACCGCGGGCGTCGCCCAGCCCAGCCATGTCCTGCTCGCCACCGGCGTCGACCCGGCCCTGGCCCGCGGCACCCTCCGCTTCTCGCTCGGCCACACCTCCACGGAGGCCGACGTCGAGGCGGTCGCCAAGGCCATCGGCCCCGCGGTGGAGCGGGCCCGGGCGGCCGGGCTCAGCTGACCGCCGTCCGCCCGTCCGCCCCGCCCTCCGTCCGCCCGTCCTCACCGGAGGCGGACTGCCGGGTCCTCACCGGCGGTCGTGCAGGAACGCGGGGATCCCGGCGCGGGTCGGGTAGTCGGGCACGGGCGGCGGCTCGTCCTCCAGGAACGCGGTGATCGCCGCGGCGGCCCGGTCGTTGTTGCCGTCCAGGCCGTTCCACATGTGGTGCCCGACTCCCGGCATGTACTGCGTGCGCCGGACGGCGGGGTCGTCGGCGAGGACGGCGGTCGCCCACTGGCGCAGCTGGGAGGAGCACTCGGCGATCATCAGCATCGCGGGGGTCCGGGAGAGCCTGAGCTGCGGGGCGATGGAGGGCGAGTCCCGCACCGTCTGCTGGACGCGGAGGCTGGCCGCCGGGCTGAAGGAGAAGTTCTGTGCGGTGTCCTCGACCGGGATGCGGTGCGCGTCGCGGGCGCAGTAGGCGGATGCGGTGTCGCTGCCCAGGTCGGCGGCGGTGAAGGCGTTGTCGCCCTCGGCCTGTCCGATCAGCGCGGTGCCGGGCGTGAGCAGTCCGAGCCGCATGAGGCCGAATGCCACGGCGTACCGGGGAACGTGCGTCGAGCGCGGCCCGGTCATGGCCGGCGCGAGTCCCCGCGCGGACGTCCGGCCCCGGTGTCCGGCGACGCGCGCGGTGGGGCCGTCCATGGGACCGGGCTCGGCGACGACCGCCCGGTGCAGACGGGCGGCGACGCCCGGGTCGGCGAGGGCCCGCGTGAGCACGACCCCGCCCGAGGAGAATCCGAGGACGTCGACTTTGCCCCTGCCCAGGCGGTCGACGAAGGCGGCGAGGTCGCGGACCGACCTGGAGATCGTGTACTGGCTCATGGGGAGCAGGTCGCTTCGTCCGCCGCCGGCCTGTTCGTAGGCGTACACGTCGTAACCCCGGCGTGCCAGCAGCTGCAGGAACCGGTGGTCGAGCACCGAGATGCCGCGGACCGGTCCGCCGTTGAGGTACACCAGCGGGAGCGGGCGCCGGGTGCCGCGGTGCGCGGGCGGGTAGTGGTACACCGCGACCCGGCTGCCTGTGGCCAGGCTCCAGTGCTGCGTGGCCACGAACGGCAGGGCCGGGGGATACCGCCGGGCCGTCGGCGCGGTCGGGACGCAGACCGCCGCGGTCAGTGCCGCCGCCACGGCCACCGGCAGGAACGGCGCGAGCCGCGCCGGCCGACCGCGTCGCCGTCCCCGCCGCAGTGCGAGGGCCGCCCCCGCTGCGAGGGTCGCCGACCATGCGGCAAGGCCCGAGGCCGCCCCGTCCGTGAGGGTGATCAGAGCGAGAAAGACGACGACCAGTGCCGTGACGGCGGCCAGGGCCGACAGCAGGCGTCCGGCGAGGCGGACGAAACGTATGGCGGAGAGGGGCACGGCGAAGCCTTCCGTGGTTTCAGAACGCTGTTTTAAAACAACGTACCAGGGAGGGTAGGCTGCCGGGCGTGGGTAGGCCGAGAACGAACGACGACGCCGTCGGAGAGCGGCTGGTGGTGTGCGCGACCGAGATGCTCGCGACGCATCCGCGCGAAGCGGTCACGGTCCGCGCCGTGGCCGCCGCCGCCGGGGCGTCGGCCACGGCGGTGTACACCCTGTTCGGCGGCAAGGACGGGCTGATCGAGGCGGTGCGCGACAGGGCCGTCGCCGGCCTCTTCCGGGACGTGTCGGCGGTCCCGTCCTCCGCGGACCCGCTCGCCGACCTCTACGCGCTGGCCGTCGCCTACCGTCGTTGGGGGCGCGGGCACAGTCACCTGTACACGGTGCTGTTCGGCGGCGTGCAGCCCTTCGACCCGTCGGGAGCGGTCGGTGCGGCCGACCCCGTTCGGCCGCTCGTCGCGGCGATCGAGCGCGCGGTGACCGAGTCCGTCCTCGACGGTCAGGTGACGTCGATCGCCCTCTCGCTCTGGGTGACCCTGCACGGGCTGGTGACCCTCGAACTGGCCGGGGCCCTCGACGCCCCCACGGCGGACGCCGCGTTCCGGTCCGCGATCAACGCGACGCTGCGGGGCTGGACGACCCCCACGGTGTTCCGCAGCCTGCGCCGGGCCGAACCCGCTCCCTGACCCCGCGGGCCGCGGGCTGCCGGCGAGGCGCGCGGGGCCTCAGGCGGTCGCTTCGTGCTCCTGTGCGACGAGCCGCAGATAGCGGTTCCAGTCCCAGTGCTCGCCGGGATCGGTGTGATCCGTGCCCGGCACCTCCACGTGACCGATGATGTGCTCGCGGTCCACGGGTATGCCGTACCGCCGGCAGACCGCGGCGGTCAGCCGGGCCGACGCCGCGTACATCGCGTCGGTGAAGTCCTTCGGCCGGTCCACGAAGCCCTCGTGCTCGATGCCGACGCTGCGCTCGTTGTAGGAGCGGTTGCCCGCGTGGTACGCGACGTCGAGCTCGCGGACCATCTGCGTGACGCGTCCGTCCTTGCCGACGATGTAGTGCGCGGCCGCCCGGTGCCCGGGGTCCTCGAACGCCTTCACCGCACTGCCGAGATCGCCCTGGGTGACATGGACGACGACCATGTCGATCCCGTAGTCGTCCGGCCGGTCCGCCCAGCGGAAGTTCGCCTCCGACGCCGCCACCCACCGCGCGCCCCGGTAGTCCACCGCGCCCTCCACGCGCGCTCTGCGCACGCCGGGCAGCCGCCAGTACAGCCGCGCCAGCTCGTCCCGCGCCAGCAGGCCCGTGCCGACGGCGGCCGCCGCCCCGCCGATCAGCAGGGCGCGCCGCCCGATCCGCCGGTCGGAGTCGCTCTTCCCGTCCCCCATGTCCGTGCCCTTCCTCGCCCCTCGTGATCGTCAACGGATACTCGCGGGCCGCGGTTCCCGGCGACCCGTACCCTGGAAGGGTTATGACTGAGACCTCGCCGCGCCCCCGCCCCCTTCGCGTACTCGCCGCCATGTCCGGCGGCGTGGACTCCGCCGTCGCCGCCGCCCGTGCCGCCGAAGCCGGCCACGACGTGACCGGCGTCCACCTCGCGCTCTCCGCGAACCCGCAGTCGTTCCGCACGGGCGCACGGGGCTGTTGCACCATCGAGGACTCCCGCGACGCCCGCCGCGCGGCCGACGTCATCGGCATCCCGTTCTACGTGTGGGACCTCGCCGACCGCTTCCGCGAGGACGTCGTCGAGGACTTCGTCGCCGAGTACGAGGCCGGCCGCACCCCCAACCCCTGTCTGCGCTGCAACGAGAAGATCAAGTTCGCCGCGCTGCTCGACAAGGCCCTCGCTCTGGGCTTCGACGCGGTGTGCACCGGCCACTACGCGAAGGTGCTCGTGGGCGAGGACGGCGCCCGTGAACTGCACCGCGCCTCCGACATGGCCAAGGACCAGTCCTACGTCCTCGGCGTCCTGGACGACCGGCAGCTCGCCCACGCCCTCTTCCCGCTCGGCGACACGGTGACGACGAAGGACGAGATCCGCGCCGAGGCCGAGCGCCGCGGGCTGGCCGTGGCCAAGAAGCCCGACTCCCACGACATCTGCTTCATCGCCGACGGCGACACCCAGGGCTTCCTCGCGAACCGGCTGGGCCGCTCGGAGGGCGACATCGTCGACGAGTCGGGCGCCAAGGTCGGCACCCACGAGGGCGCGTACGGCTTCACCATCGGCCAGCGCAAGGGCCTGCGCATCGGCACCCCGGCTCCCGACGGCAAGCCGCGCTACGTCCTGGACATCTCCCCCGTGGACAACACCGTGACGGTGGGCCCGGCCGCCGCCCTGGACGTGACCGCGCTGACGGCGATCAGGCCCCGCTGGTGCGGCGCGGCCCCGTCGGGCCCCGGCGTCTACACGGCCCAACTGCGCGCCCACGGCGGCGAGACCGAGGTGACCGCCGAACCGGTCGACGGCCACCTGGAGGTCACCTTCGCCGAGCCGGTCCGGGGCGTGGCCCCCGGCCAGGCGATCGTGCTGTACGACGGCACCCGCGTGGTCGGCTCGGCCACCATCGCCTCCACGGTGCGGGCGGCGGCCCCGGTCGCCTGACCGTCGGTCCCGAGACCGCCTGACCGTCGGTCCCGAGACCGCCTGACCGTCGGTGCCGAGCGCCTGACCGTCAGTCCCGGCCGCCGAAGAACTCCGCCAGCACCGGCGCGAGGACGGCCGGGTCGACCATGTGGGTCTGGCCCTCCAGCGTCCGGTACGCGCCGTCCGGGACCGCCTCCGCGACGGTGCGCACGGCGTCGCGCAGCCAGGGCGGACTGGCCTCGCCCGCGACGGCCAGCACCGGCACGCGAACCGACGCCAGCCGCTCCCTCGGCGGCCGCCCGTCGCCCATGACGGCGTCGTCGTAGGCGAGGGTGGGCGCGACGGCCTCCATCCCCGCCCACATGGGCGACCGGCGGGCCCCCTGGATCATCTCCTCGGCCAGCCCCGTCAGGCGCAGGAACAGCTCGACGGCGTCCCCACGCCGGTCCTGCGCGAGCGCCTCCGCGAGGTTCGAGGTGTACTCGGCGCGCCCGCGCGCGTCCTTCTCGTCGAGGGCGAACGGCGTCTCGTAGACGGCCACCCGGCTCACCGGCAGCCCGGCGGCCGCCGCCTCCAGCACCAGGGCGCCGCCCGACGAGACGCCGTACAGCGCGGCCTCGCCGCCCACCGCGTCGATGAGCGCCGCCAGGTCCTCGACCTCGCGCTCCACCGCGTACGGCGCCGTGTCACCGCTCTCGCCGCGGCCCCGGCGGTCGTAGCGGACGGCGGTGAAGCGGTCCGCGAGCAGGCCGGCCAGGGGCGCCATGGTGCCGCCCGTGGACATCGCGCCGCTCACCAGAACGACCGCGGGGCCCCGACCGGTGCTCTCGTACGCGAGTTCGGTGCCGTCGCGGGAAACAGTCTTCTTGTCCATGCTCATGCAGACTGCCGCACGGCACCGCACTCATCGGCCTACGACACCTCCGCCGGCGAGACTTCCACTTCGTAGAAGCAGAGATGATCCTTGATCTCGGCGACGTCCTGCTTCGGGTCGGGGTAGGACCAGACGAGGTCGGCCGCGTCCGGGAGCGACCAGTAGGACGCCGTTCCCTTGAACGGGCAGTGCGTGTGGGTGTCGGAGGGGGTCAGGAGGTCGAGCCGTACGTCCTCGGCGGGGATGTAGTACCGCACCGGACAGCCGGTCTCGCGCAGTGCGAGCGCCCGGCCCGTCTCGGCCAGCACCTGGTCCCCGTGGACGACCCTGATGCGCCGGTCGTCCCGCTCGATCGTGATCGTGTGTCCATTGGCCATACCGGAACAGCACGCGCGGGCCCCCGGTTCTTCCCGCGCACCGCGGCCGCATGCGGATCCGCGTCTTCCACTCGGCCGCCGGCCTCGACGACCCGTAGGTGATGCGAGCATGGCGGGCATGGCTACTCATGTGATCACCGGAGCGGGCTCCGGCATCGGCGCGGCCGTGGCCCGCCGTCTGCACGCGCGCGGGGACGAACTCGTGCTCCACGCGCGCGACGCGGGCCGCGCGAAGGAGCTCGCGGCGCTGTTCCCGGGCGCGCGCACGCTCGTCGGCGATCTGGCCGACCCCGACAGACTGAGCTGGGCCTTCTCGCACCAGACGCTCCCCGGCCAGGTGGACTCCCTGCTCCACGTCGCCGGAGTGGTCGACCTCGGTCCGGTGGGCGACCTGACCCCGAAGACCTGGCGCCACCAGCTCAACGTCAACCTGATCGCCCCCGCCGAGCTGACCCGGCACTTCCTGCCCCAACTGCGCGCCGCCCGCGGCCATGTGCTCTTCGTGAACTCCGGGGCGGGACTGCGGGCGAGCGCCGACTGGTCCGCCTACGCCGCCTCCAAGCACGGCCTGAAGGCGCTCGCGGACTCGCTGCGCCAGGAGGAGCACGGCAACGGCGTCCGCGTCACCTCCGTCTACCCCGGCCGCACCGCGAGCCCCATGCAGGCCAAGGTCCACCGGCAGGAGGGCAAGGAGTACGACCCCACGGAGTGGATCGACCCCGAGTCGGTGGCGACGACGATCCTGATGGCGCTCGACCTGCCGAGGGACGCGGAGGTCAACGACCTGACGGTGCGCCCGGGGAGCTGAGGACGGCCGCGCGGGCGGGAACCGGCCCGCGCGGGACGGACGGGCCTCCGCGGCTACGTAGGCTTCACCTGTGAACGCACACTTCAGTTTTGGTCCCGCCACCGGCGTCGGCTCCCTGCCGGGCGGTGACGCCCGCGAGGCCGCCAAGGCCGCCACCGGGTCCTTCGAGGACTTCCCGTTCCTCGCCGAACTGCCGGCCCGCGGCCCCGGCGCGGACATGATCGGCCGCACCGCGGGGATGCTCGTCGAGCTGTACGCGCGCGTGGAGCCCAGCGGGTGGCGGATCGGCGACCGGCCGGGCCGGGACACCAAGCGGGCCCGGTCCTGGCTGGGCGAGGACCTGGACGCGCTGGAGGAGTTCACCCAGGGCTACGAGGGCCAGGTGAAGGTGCAGGCCGTCGGACCGTGGACCCTTGCCGCCTCGCTGGAGCTGAAGAACGGTCAGTCGGTGCTCTCCGACCACGGAGCCCGCCGCGACCTCGCCGGTTCCCTCGGCGAGGGCCTGCGCCTGCACCTCGACGAGGTGCGGCGGCGTCTGCCGGGCGCCCAGGTCGTGCTTCAGCTCGACGAACCGTCCCTCACCGCCGTCCTGCGCGGTGAGGTGCGCACCGCCAGCGGCTACCACACCCACCGGGCCGTCGACCGGCAGCTCGTGGAGTCCACGCTCCGGGACGTCATGGGGGTTCACGACGACGGGCCCGTCGTGGTCCACTCGTGCGCACCGGACGTCCCGTTCGCCCTGTTGCGCCGGGCGGGGGCGGCGGCGGTCTCCTTCGACTTCTCGCTCCTCACCGAACGTGACGACGACGTGATCGGTGAAGCGGTCGAGGCGGGCACCCGGCTCTTCGCCGGTGTCGTGCCCGGCGTGGACGCCCCATTGTCAGACCCTGCCGGTAGCGTCAGGGGTGTCAGGACGCTGTGGCGCAGGCTGGGGCTGCGACCGGGGCTGCTCGCGGAGGCGGTCACGCTCACGCCGTCGTGCGGACTCGCGGGGGCCTCTCCCGCGTACGCCCGCCAGGCCCTCGCCCACTGCGTCCGGGCGGCGAGATCCCTCGCGGACAACCCAGAGTAACGGGAGGACGACACGGTGGCCGGCGACAGGCAAGCGGAGACGACGGTGCCCTCGGAGGCACGGGAGCAGCACGCGCAGCTCGCTGAGCAGATCGAGGAGCACCGCTTCCGGTACTACGTGAAGGACGCTCCCGTCATCAGCGACGCGGAGTTCGACCGGCTCCTGCGCGCCCTGGAGGCGCTGGAGGAGCGGTACGCCGAGCTGCGCACGCCCGACTCGCCGACCCAGAAGGTCGCGGGCGCGTACGCGACGGAGTTCACGGCCGTCCAGCACCGCGAGCGGATGCTGTCGCTGGACAACGCCTTCGACGACCTGGAGCTCGCCGCCTGGGCCGAACGCGTCCACAAGGACGTCGGCTCCCTGACCCACCACTTCCTGTGCGAGCTCAAGGTCGACGGTCTGGCCGTCAACCTCACGTACGAGAACGGCCGTCTCACGCGCGCGGCGACCCGCGGCGACGGCCGTACGGGCGAGGACATCACGCCCAACGTGCGCACCATCGCGGAGATCCCCGACCGGCTCACGGGCGACGGCGTCCCGTCCCTGGTGGAGATCCGCGGCGAGGTCTACTTCCCGATGGAGAAGTTCGAGGAGCTCAACGCCCGGCTGGTCGAGTCCGGCGACAAGCCCTTCGCCAACCCGCGCAACGCGGCGGCCGGTTCCCTGCGCCAGAAGGACCCGCGCGTCACCGCGTCCCGCCCGCTGCACATGGTCGTGCACGGCATCGGCGCCCTGGAGGGCTACGAGGGCCTCGGCCGCCTCTCCGAGGCCTACGACCTGCTCAAGACGTGGGGTCTGCCCACCTCGCGGCACAACAAGGTGGTCGACGACCTCGACGGCGTACGGGAGTTCATCGCCTACTACGGCGAGAACCGGCACTCCGTGGAGCACGAGATCGACGGCGTGGTCGTCAAGCTCGACGAGATCCGGCTCCAGGGCCGGCTCGGCTCCACGGCCCGCGCGCCCCGGTGGGCGATCGCCTACAAGTACGCGCCGGAGGAGGTCAACACCAAGCTCGTCGACATCAAGGTGGGCGTCGGCCGCACCGGCCGTGTCACGCCGTACGCCCAGGTCGAACCGGTGACGGTGGCCGGCTCCGAGGTCGAGTTCGCCACCCTGCACAACCAGGACGTCGTCAAGGCCAAGGGCGTCCTGATCGGCGACACCGTGGTGCTGCGCAAGGCCGGTGACGTGATCCCGGAGATCCTCGGACCGGTGGCGGACCTGCGCGACGGCACCGAGCGCGCGTTCGTGATGCCGTCCGAGTGCCCCGAGTGCGGCACACCGCTGCGGCCGATGAAGGAGGGCGACGTCGACCTGCGCTGCCCCAACGCCCGCACCTGCCCGGCCCAGTTGCGCGAGCGACTGTTCTACCTGGCCGGCCGTAAGGCGCTGGACATCGAGCACTTCGGGTACGTGGCCGCGGCCGCCCTCACCAAGCCGCTGGAGCCGGCTGATCCCCCGCTGGGCGACGAGGGCGACCTGTTCGACCTCACCGTGGAGCGGCTGCTGCCCATCAAGGCGTACGTCCTCGACCAGGACAGCGGACTGCCCAAGCGGGATCCGAAGACCGGCGAGGAGAAGATCGCCACGGTCTTCGCCAACCAGCTGGGCGAGCCCAAGAAGAACGCGCTCGCCATGCTCGACAACATCGCCGCCGCCAAGGAACGCCCCCTGGCGCGCGTCCTCACCGGCCTGTCGATCCGCCATGTCGGACCGGTCGCGGCGGAGGCGCTGGCCCGTGAATTCCGCTCGATCGAGCGGATCGAGCGGGCCACCGAGGAGGAGCTCGCGGCCACCGACGGGGTCGGCGCCATCATCGCCGCCTCCCTCAAGGAGTGGTTCGCCGAGGAGTGGCACCAGGAGATCCTGCGCAAGTGGAAGGCGGCCGGCGTCCGCATGGAGGAGGAGGGTTCCGCCGAGGACGAAGGGCCGCGTCCCCTCGAAGGGCTCACGGTCGTCGTCACCGGCACCCTCGAACACTTCACCCGGGACGGCGCCAAGGACGCCCTGCAGAGCCGCGGAGCGAAGGTCACCGGTTCGGTCTCGAAGAAGACCTCGTTCGTCGTTGTGGGTGACAGCCCCGGATCGAAATATGACAAGGCGATGCAGCTCAAGGTTCCGGTCCTGAACGAGGACGGCTTCACCGTCCTGCTGGAACACGGTCCTGAGGCGGCTTCCGAAGCGGCCCTGCCCACCGAGGAGTAGCGCGGAGCGGCGGTTGAAGGCCACCCGATCGGCGCATACCAGATGCATACGGGTGGCCGGGGCGCATTCGGGCAACCGTCGGCGACCGCTGCCCGTGGAAGCCTTCTGCGGCCTACTGTTGAGGCGTGCGCCTGCCGTGCCCAGCTGCGGTCGGGGCATCCCTCTGCTCCTGGCGGGCAGAAGGAAGGGTTTTCCAACGCGGCGCCGCCCCGGATCGTCGGGCAACGGGCCGCGTGGCGTGGGCACCGCCGGCTGTGAGAGGGACGGGAATGGAACCGACCGAGAGCGCCGCCCCGGACGAGGCGGTGCGCCGACGCCGGGTCGCCGGCGTCTGGTGGGGGACCTGGTGGACGGAGCGCTCCGAAGGGCGTCCGGGCGCGGAGGCGTACGTGCCGCACACCGAGCCGCACTCCACCCTGGACGCGCGTGCCTCCGTCCAGCCGCCTCCCGGTCTGCCCGGCGGCGCCGCATCCGACCGGCATCTGTCCTGGCCCGCGCTGCCCTCGACCGTCGTCGGCGCCGCCGCCTTCGCTCTCGGCGCGGGGTTCTACCGCGCCTTCACCGACGGCCACGCGCTCTTCCCGTCCGGCGAAGCCGGCTGGGCGCTGGCCGTCCTGGCCGGCGTCATCGTCGGACACCTGGTCCTGCTCGGCCGCGCCCGCTGGTGGGGCGGCACCGGATCCGGCGCCGCGCTCACCCTCGCCGTGCTGCTGCTGTACGGCTGGGTGCCCGCCGGCATGGTCAGCCTCACCGTCGTCGTGCTGGTCGGCATAGCCCGGCGCCACCGCTGGCGGCAGGGCGTCCTGCACGGCGCGGTGGACGTCCTCGGCATCGGCGCGGGCGCGCTCCTGCTGGCCGCCTGCGGGCGGATACCGTCCGTGGAGCGCCCCTGGGCCCCCGGCACCTGGTCGCTCTACACCGCCCCCCAGGTCATCCTGGTGGCCGTCGCCTACCTCGCCGTCACCCGCGTCCTGCTGTGGTATCTCCACGCCCCCCGCGTCGGCGGACTGCCCACCGTCGCCCGCACCGCCCTGGTCAGACAGGGCCTGGTGGCGGTCGCCCTGCTGGGCATCGCCCCGCTGATCTGCGTGGTGGCCCTGGCCAAGCCCGTCCTGCTGCCGCTGTTCGCCATCCCGCTGATCGCCCTCGACTCCACCCTGTGGATCGCGCGCGCCCGCGCCGAGGAGCAACTGCGCGACCCGCTCACCGGGCTGCCCAACCGCCAGTGGCTGCTGGAGCGCATCTGGACCGCCCTGGACGACGCCGAACGCATCGGCGCCCGGGCCGCCCTGATGCTGATCGACCTCGACCGTTTCCGCTCCGTCAACGACACCCTCGGTCATCTCGCCGGAGACCGGCTGCTGCTGCAGATCGCCGACCGGCTGCGGGTCGCTCTCCCGCGCGGGGCGGAGGTCGCGCGGCTAGGCGGGGACGAGTTCGCCGTCTTACTGCCCGTCGCGGACTCCACCACCTCCGCGAGCCGGATCGCCCGCGCCCTGGTCGCCGACCTGAGCTCGCCGCTCGACCTCGACGGCCTCACCCTCGTGCTGGAGGCCAGCGCCGGGGTCGCCGTCTTCCCCGACCACGCGCTCGACGCCGAGGGCCTGCTGCGCCGGGCCGACGTGGCGATGTACCAGGCCAAGCGGGACCGCACCGGAGTCGAGGTGTACGAGTCCAAGCGCGACTCCAACACCCCCGACCGGCTCGGCCTGCTGGGCGACCTGCGGCGCGCCCTCGACGCGCACGAGGTGCAGCTGCACTACCAGCCGAAGGTCCGCTTCGACGGACAGGTGGCGGGGCTGGAGGCCCTGGTCCGCTGGGTGCACCCGGAGCGCGGGAAGGTGCCGCCGGACGAGTTCATAGCGATAGCCGAGTCGTCCGGGCTGATGCCCTATCTGACGGAGTACGTGCTGGACACCGCGCTCGCCCAGGTCGCCCGGTGGCGGGCGCAGGGCCTGTACGTCCCGGTCGCGGTGAACGTCTCCCCCCGCGACGTCCACACTCCGGGGTTCGCCGGATCCGTCGCCGCGCGCCTCGCCCGGCACGGAGTGCCCGCGGGAGCGCTCCAACTGGAGATCACCGAACACGTCCTCCTGGAGGACCCGCAGCGCGCCGCCGACACCCTCAACGCGCTGACCGGCCACGGCGTGAAGATGTCCCTGGACGACTTCGGCACCGGCTACTCCTCCCTGGTCCATCTGCGCCGGCTGCCGGTGAGCGAGCTGAAGATCGACCGCTCCTTCGTGGCCCGGCTGGCCGTGGACGCCGAGGACGCCGAGATCGTGCGCTGCACCCTCGACCTCGCGCATTCCCTGGGCCTGCTGGTGGTCGCCGAGGGCGTCGAGGACGACGAGACATGGGAACGTCTGCGCGATCTGGGCTGCGACGCGGTCCAGGGCTGGCTGGTGGCCGCCGCGATGCCCCCCGAGGAGACGACGGCCTGGCTGCGCGCCCGCGGCTCACGCGGCTGGCAGCGCCCCGCCGCGGCCCTCCCGGCGGCCGCGTCGGACGAGTAGCCGCCTCCTCCGCCTCCTCCGCCCCGCCCGTTCGCCCGTCCGCCCGTTGCCGTGGGCCGGGGCCCGGCGAGGTCGCCGCAGCCGGGGGACGCCGGTGGGAACCCGGGAGGCAGGCCCGACCGTTTCACGCGTAAGCCGCCCCGCACCCTAGGATTGGGCCGGACCACACACTCACTCCACCCCAGAGGAACGCTGCATGCCTGGCATCACGCGCGAGGAGGTCGCCCACCTCGCCCGGCTGGCGCGTCTGGAGCTGAAGCCCGAAGAGCTCGAACACTTCGCGGGACAGCTGGACGACATCATCGGCGCGGTCGCCCGCGTCAGCGAGGTCGCCGACCAAGACGTACCGCCGACCTCGCACCCGCTCCCGCTGACCAACGTCATGCGGGCGGACGAGGTCCGTCCGTCGCTCACCCCCGAGCAGGCGCTCTCCGGCGCCCCGGCCCAGGAGCAGCAGCGTTTCAAGGTGCCGCAGATCCTGGGGGAGGACTAACCGCCATGACGGACAACGTCACCATCATCAAGCTCACGGCCGCCGAGACCGCGGCCAGGATCGCCTCCGGCGAGCTCACGGCCGTCCAGGTCACCGAGGCGCACCTGGCGCGCATCGAGGCCGTCGACGAGAAGGTCCACGCCTTCCTGCACGTCGACCGCGAGGGCGCCCTCGCGCAGGCCCGCGCCGTCGACGCGAAGCGGGAGCGGGGCGAGAAGCTCGGGCCCCTCGCCGGCGTCCCGCTCGCGCTGAAGGACATCTTCACCACCGAGGGCATCCCGACGACCGTCGGCTCGAAGATCCTCGAGGGCTGGATCCCGCCGTACGACGCGACGCTCACCAAGCGGCTGAAGGCCGCCGACGTGGTCATCCTCGGCAAGACCAACATGGACGAGTTCGCCATGGGGTCCTCCACCGAGAACAGCGCCTACGGCCCCACCGGCAACCCCTGGGACCTCACCAAGATCCCCGGCGGCTCCGGCGGCGGCTCCTCCGCCGCGCTCGCCTCCTTCCAGGCGCCGCTGGCCATCGGCACCGACACCGGCGGCTCCATCCGCCAGCCGGCCGCCGTCACCGGCACGGTCGGCGTGAAGCCGACGTACGGCGCGGTCTCGCGGTACGGCATGGTCGCCTTCTCGTCCTCCCTCGACCAGGGCGGCCCCTGCGCCCGCACGGTCCTGGACGCGGCGCTGCTGCACGAGGTCATCGCCGGGCACGACCCGCTGGACTCGACGTCCATCGACGCGCCCGTCCCACCGGTCGTCGAGGCCGCCCGCAACGGCAGCGTCGACGGCATGCGCGTCGGCGTCGTGAAGCAGTTCCGCGGCGAGGGCTACCAGGCCGGCGTCATCCAGCGGTTCGACGAGTCCGTCGCGCTGCTGAAGGAGCTGGGCGCCGAGATCGTCGAGCTGGACTGCCCGTCCTTCGACCTCGCCCTGTCGGCGTACTACCTGATCGCGCCGTCCGAGTGCTCGTCCAACCTGGCCCGTTTCGACGGCCTGCGCTACGGCCTGCGCGTCGGCGACGACGGCACCCGTTCGGCCGAGGAGGTCACCTCCCTCACCCGCGAGGCGGGCTTCGGCCCGGAGGTCAAGCGCCGCATCATCCTCGGCACGTACGCCCTGTCGAGCGGCTACTACGACGCCTACTACGGCTCCGCGCAGAAGGTCCGCACGCTCATCACGCGCGACTTCGAGAAGGCCTTCGAGCAGGTCGACGTGATCGTCTCGCCGACGACCCCGACCACCGCCTTCGCGATCGGCGAGCGTGCCGACGACCCCATGGCGATGTACCTGGCCGACCTGTGCACCATCCCGACCAACCTCGCGGGCAACGCGGCCATGTCGCTGCCCTGCGGTCTCGCCCCGGAGGACGACCTCCCGGTCGGGCTGCAGATCATCGCCCCGGCGCTGAAGGACGACCGTCTGTACAAGGTCGGCGCCGCCGTCGAGGCCGCCTTCGTGGAAAGGTGGGGTCACCCGCTTCTCGAGGAGGCTCCGTCGCTGTGAGCGCACTGAACAAGGCCAAGGGCTTCAAGAAGTCCAAGTCCGGTACGTACCTGTCCATCGCCGGGACCGCGTTCGGCGCGTTCGGCGTCGCCAAGCGGCTCAAGAAGGCCCGTGCCGAGAAGGACACGCTGGTCCTGATCGACGCCACCGTGTCCGCCGTCGCCATCGCCACCGGCCTCGCCATCCTGTACCGCGAGCTGAAGCGGCTGGGCGACGACGACGTCCTGCTGGGCTGAGAGGGAAGTTTCACCGTGACCACCACGACCGACCTGGTGTCGTACGAGGACGCACTCGCGTCGTACGACCCCGTCATGGGCCTCGAGGTCCATGTCGAACTCGGCACCAAGACGAAGATGTTCTGCGGCTGTTCGACCGAGCTAGGTCAGGACGCCAACACGCAGACCTGCCCCACCTGCCTCGGCATGCCCGGCGCGCTCCCGGTCGTCAACGCGATCGGGATCGAGTCGGCGATCAAGATCGGTCTCGCGCTGAACTGCGAGATCGCCGAGTGGTGCCGCTTCGCCCGGAAGAACTACTTCTATCCGGACATGCCGAAGAACTTCCAGACCTCCCAGTACGACGAGCCGATCGCCTTCGACGGCTACCTCGACGTGCAGCTGGAGGACGGCGAGACCTTCCGGGTGCAGATCGAGCGCGCCCACATGGAGGAGGACACCGGCAAGTCGACCCACGTCGGCGGCGCCACCGGCCGCATCCACGGCGCGTCCCACTCGCTGCTGGACTACAACCGCGCCGGCATCCCGCTCATCGAGATCGTCACCAAGCCGATCGAGGGCGCGGGCGAGCGTGCTCCCGAGGTCGCCCGGGCCTACGTGCGTGAGCTGCGCGAGGTCATCAAGGCGCTCGGCGTCTCCGAGGCCCGCATGGAGATGGGCCAGATGCGGTGCGACGTGAACCTGTCGCTGCGCCCGCACGGCCGGGAGAAGTTCGGCACGCGGTCCGAGACGAAGAACGTGAACTCGCTGCGGTCCGTGGAGCGTGCGGCCCGTTTCGAGATCCAGCGGCACGCGGCCGTGCTGAACGACGGCGGCACGATCATCCAGGAGACCCGCCACTTCCACGAGGACACCGGGACCACGACCTCGGGCCGCGTGAAGGAGGAGGCCGAGGACTACCGGTACTTCCCGGAGCCCGACCTGGTGCCCATCGCCCCGTCCCGCGCGTGGGTCGAGGAGATCCGCGCCGGGCTGCCGGAGCTGCCGCTGGCCCGCCGCAACCGGCTGGTCGCCGAGTGGGGCATCACCGCCCTCGACATGCAGTCGATCCTCAACGCCGGCGCGCTGGACCTGATCGTCGCCACCATCGACGCCGGGGCCGACGCGGCCTCGGCCCGCAAGTGGTGGATGGGCGAACTGGCCCGCAGCGCCAACGAGTCGGGGGTCGCGCTCGACGAGCTGGCCATCACGCCGGTGCAGGTCGCGCGGGTCGCCGAGCTGGTGCTCAAGGGCGACCTGAACGACAAGCTGGCCCGCCAGGTCATCGAGGGCGTCCTCGCGGGCGAGGGCGGCCCGGACGAGGTCGTCGACAAGCGCGGGCTGAAGGTCGTCTCCGACGACTCCGCGCTGGGCACGGCCGTCGACGAGGCCATCGCGGGCAACCCGGGCATCGCCGACAAGATCCGCGGCGGCAAGGTCGCGGCGGCCGGCGCCCTGGTCGGCGCGGTGATGAAGGCCACGCGCGGCCAGGCCGACGCGGCCCGCGTCAAGGAGCTGATCCTGGAGAAGCTGGGCGTCAGCGAGGGCTGAGCCCCGCCGGACTCCCGAAGGGGTGCACCGCGAGCCGGTGCACCCCTCTTCCCTGGTTTCCCCTGTGCCGGGCACGACGCGCTACGCTCGCCCGCCATGAGTGCACGAACCGACTCCGAACCCCACAGCGACACAGAGGACCCGGACGAGGAGTACGGCACCGAGGACGCCCGACGGGCCCGCTGGACGGCGACCGCCACCGGAGCGCTGCTCACCCTCGCCGGTCTCGCCGCGTCCCTCATACGCCTCTCCCGTTCCGCTCCGGCCCTCGTCCCGGCGGCCTACGCCCTCGGCGCCGCCGTCTGCGCCCTCGCCGCGTTCTTCGGCTCCCGGGGCCGCACCCGGCGCGCCCTGTGGCTGCTCGTCGCCGGCGTGACGGTGATGGCGTTCGGCGACCAGTCCGACTGACGTGCCCTGCCCTGACAGCACGGACGTTATTGTCCTGTGATCTGCCTCCCACTCCTGTGAAAAGCCACACGAACGCGGCCGACGATCTCGCGCGCCTGCAAGAGTGAACCCGTATCCCTCATACGTTCTTTGCGGGCTGTTTCCCGGTCAAAGATCCACAATTCATCTCCGGGAGCACGTCAGTGGCAGCCCTCGCACGTTGGTGTGTCCGCAACCGCCTTCTCGTGGTGGTGCTCTGGCTGCTCGCCCTGGGCGGCACGGCCACGGCGGCCGTCGTCGCAGGCTCCGCGTACTCCGACGACTACGAGGTCCCGGGCACCGAGTCCGGCCGCGCCACCCAGCTGCTCGCCGAGGCGTTCCCGCACCTCGGGGGCGACAGCGACACCGTCGTCTGGCACACCACGGCGGGCGCCGTCCGCGCCGTCGACGTCGAACAGACCATGACCCGCACGCTGGAGAAGATCGCCGACCTGCCCGGTGTGGCCTCCGTGTCCGGCCCCTACGACGGGCAGGGCCCGGCGCAGATCAGCAAGGACGGGCGCACGGCCTACGCCACCGTCGTCTTCGAGGACCGCGCCGAGGACGTCGACCGCGGCGAGGCACAGGCCGTCGTCGACACCGCGCAGGCCGCCCGCGGCGACGGCCTCCAGGTCGAACTGGGCGGCAGCGCGATCGCCCTCACCGAGTCCTCCGGCGGTCACGCCGCCGAGATCGTCGGCGTGGTCGTCGCCGCGGTCGTGCTCTTCCTCGCCTTCGGCTCGCTCGCCGCCTCGGCGCTGCCCATAGCCACCGCCCTGGTCGGCGTGGGCACCGCGTACGCGGCGATCGCGCTGCTCGGACACGCCATGACCGTCGCCGACTTCGCCCCGATGCTCGGCCTGCTCGTGGGGCTCGGCGTCGGCATCGACTACGCGCTGTTCATCGTGACCCGGCACCGGCGCGGACTGAAACGCGGGCTGCTGGTCGCCGAGGCCGCCGCGAACGCCGTGGCCACCACCGGGCGCGCCGTCGTCTTCGCGGGCGCCACGGTGTGCCTGGCCCTGCTCGGCATGCTGACCCTGCGCCTGAGCTTCCTCAACGGCGTGGCGGTCGCCGCCTCCCTCACCGTCGTGCTCACCGTCGCCGCCTCCGTGACGCTGCTGCCGGCCCTGCTGTCGTTCATCGGCATGCGCGCCCTCAGCCGCCGCGAACGGCGCCGCCTCGCCGACCACGGGCCGCAGCCCGAGCTGCCGACCGGGCTCGCCGCCCGCTGGTCGGCGTTCGTCGAGCGCCACCCCCGGCTGCTCGGCGCGCTCGCCCTCGTCGTCGTCGCGGTCCTCGCCCTGCCCACCCTCTCCCTGCGTCTGGGCACCTCCGACCAGGGCAACGCCCCCAAGTCGGCCACCACGCGCCAGGCCTACGACCTCCTCGCCGAAGGCTTCGGCCCCGGCGTGAACGGTCCGCTGACCCTGGTGACCCGCGTCCAGGGCGCCGAGGACCGGCTCGCCCTGGACAACCTCGACACGGCCCTGCGCGCCGTCGACGGCGTGGCGTCCGTGACGCCGGTGACCTTCGACTCCGGCGGCCGCGCCGCCCACCTCACGGTCGTGCCGCAGTCCTCGCCGCAGTCGCCGCGCACCAGCGAACTCGTCGGCCGGCTGCGCACCGAGGTGCTGCCCCGCGCGGAGGCCGGCACCTCGCTCGACGTGCACGTCGGCGGGGTGACGGCCGGCTACGACGACTTCGCGGACGTCATCGTCGGCAAACTGCCGCTCTTCGTCGGGGTCGTCATCGCCCTGGGCGCTCTGCTGCTCCTGCTCGCGTTCCGGTCCGTCGGCATACCGCTCAAGGCCGCCGTGATGAACGTGGCCGCCGTGGCCGCCGCGTTCGGAGTCGTCGTCGCGATCTTCCAGTGGGGCTGGGGGAGCGAGCTGCTGGGCCTCGGCCGGGCCGGGCCGATCGAGCCCTTCCTCCCCGTGATCATGGTGTCGGTGCTGTTCGGTCTCTCCATGGACTACCAGGTCTTCCTGGTCAGCCGGATGTACGAGGAGTGGCTGGAGACCGGCGACAACCGGCGCGCCGTCCGGGTCGGCCTCGCCGAGACCAGCCGGGTGATCAACTCCGCCGCGGTCATCATGATCTCGGTGTTCCTGGCCTTCGTCCTCAGCGGCGACCGGGTGATCGCCATGTTCGGCATCGGCCTCGCCGCCGCCGTCGCCCTCGACGCCTTCGTGCTGCGCACGCTCCTGGTGCCCGCCCTGATGCACCTGCTCGGCGGCGCCAACTGGTGGCTGCCCCGCGGGCTGGACAGACGCCTGCCGAGGATCAGCATCGAACCGCCCGAGTGCCGCGCCGCCCATGAGAGGCTCGCGCAGGCAGTGGACGCAAGCCACGTACTGGAGAAGGAGCCGCGACCGGATGTACGCGATATCGCTGGGTGACGACGGAGCAGAACTGCGCCCCCTGGAGCCCTGGCACGCCGAGGAGTTCCTCGCCCACCTCGAACGCGGCCGGGAGTTCATCAACCGGTACATCCCCTTCGGCTCGAAGGCCACGGACCCGGCCGGCGCGCGCGAGGTGCTCCAGCGCTACGCCGACATGCGGGCCGCCGACACCGGCTCGCTGCACGGCCTGTGGCTGGACGGCCGGCTCGTGGGCGGCGTGCTCTTCCTGAACTTCGACGCCGAGGCCGGGAACTGCGAGGTCGGCTGCTGGCTCGAGCCCGCGGGGTCCGGCCGGGGACTGGTCACCCGGGCCATCGGGGTGCTGATCGACTTCGCGGTGGAGCAGCGCGGGATCCAGCGGATCGAGTGGATCGCCTCCGCGGGGAACACCCCCAGCCTGAACGTCGCGCGGCGGCTCGGCATGACCCGCGACGGCGTGCGGCGGCAGGCCTACCCCTATCGTGGGGTGCGGCACGACCTCGAGGTGTGGTCCGTGCTTGCCCAGGAGTGGCGCGACGCACGCGCGCGTGCCGCTCACGACGATCATTAAGGGACCTCTCAGAGAGCGTCCGTACGGTGCGAGGTATGGGAACCAAGACTGCTGACGAGACCGGCGCCGAGACCGCCGGGACCACGACCGACGACGAGAAGACGGACGTCACCGGGACCGACGCCGCGGACGAGGTGACCGAGGAGGCCCCGCACTCCGAGGAGGACGCCGACGAGCTCGCCGCCGGGGACGAGGCCGTCGTCGCGGACGGCTCCGTCGGCGTCGGCCAGGGCGCGGGCGCCGTCGTCTCCGCCGTGCTCGGCTTCGTCTCGCTCACCGGCAGCTGGATCGGCACCCTCGCCGGGGCCCGCCAGACCCTCGTCGGCCAGCTGCAGACGTCCGCCTCGTCCGGCACGACCGTCGCCAAGCAGCTGGAGGTGATCTACGGCGACGCCTGGCAGGCCACCGCGCTGTGGGCCGGCCTCTTCGCACTGGCCGCGCTGGTCACCGGCGTCGTCGTGCTGGCCCGCCCCGCCTTCGGCAACCCGGCCCGCCCGCAGGCGGCCTGGATCAAGTCGGTCTCCTGGGCCGGCGTGGCCCTCGGTGTCGTCGGCCTGCTGCTGGCCGTCCTGAAGTACACCGACGCCCTGCTCGGCCTGCCCTCCGCGGGCTGAGTCCACGCACGTCACGAGGGGTCTCAGGCCGGACGTAAGCACCTTACGGCCGGCCTGAGGCCCCTTCGGCGCGTCTAAGGCCCCGCCCGCCGCCGAAGATGCGGAACTCTCCCGATGTGGCGCACCCCCCTGCCAGACGAAGGTGGAGGCATCGCAGCAAGCGAAGCCCGACACCGACCTCTCAGGGGACACCCACCATGTACGAGTACGAGCTCCACCAGGCCCGTTCCACCGAACTGCGCCGCCGGGCCGCGGACGAGCGGATGGCCCACGAGGCGGTCCGCGGCGCCCGCGCCGCCCGCCGCGAAGCCGCCGCACGCGCCGCCCGGCGGTCGGACGGCGACGCCGAGAGCAAATCGCATACCCGCCGTCCGCGCCGGTTCGGATTCCCCCGGCCGGCGTGAACACCGACACGCAGCGGGGCGGCCGTACGGGGGTCGGCCGCCCCGCAGGCGAGGGCCCGGCGATATCCGCTGGGCCCTCCTCGTCCCCGCGTGCCATGCTCGCCCCCGTGGAGACCAGGTCAGTCAGCCCCGTCTTCGTCGGCCGCGCCGACGAGCTGGACATCCTGAACGAGGCGCTCACCCGCGCCTCGGCGGGCGAGCCGCAGGCGTTGCTCATCGGCGGCGAGGCCGGCGTCGGAAAGACCCGCTTGGTCGAGGAGTTCGCCACGGCCGCCTGCCGCCGGGGCGCCGTCCTCGCCCTCGGCGGCTGCGTCGAGATCGGCGCCGACGGACTGCCCTTCGCCCCGTTCTCGACCGCCCTGCGCGCCCTGCGCCGCGCCCTGCCGGACGAACTGGCCGCCTGCGCGGCCGGCCAGGAGGAGGAACTCGCCCGGCTGCTGCCGGAGTTGGGGCAGAGCCGGACCGGCCGCCACGACGAGGAGGGCATGGCCCGCCTCTTCGAACTCACCGCCCGCCTCCTGGAACGCGTCGCCGCCGAGCACACGGTCGTCCTCGTCCTGGAGGACCTGCACTGGGCCGACGCCTCCACCCGCCACCTCCTGTCCTACCTGCTGCGCACCCTGCGCACCGGCCGCCTCGTCGTCCTCGCCACCTACCGCGCCGACGACATCCACCGCCGCCATCCGCTGCGCCCCCTGCTCGCCGAACTCGACCGGCTGCGCACCGTCCGCCGCCTCGAACTGGCCCGTCTCACCCGCGACGAGGTCTGCCGCCAGATCGCCGGCATCCTCGCCCGCGAACCCGACCCCGCCCAGGTCGACGACATCTTCGACCGCTCCGACGGCAACGCCTTCTTCGTCGAGGAACTGGCCGTCGCCGCCCACGAGGGCTGCTGCACCGGCCTCACCGACTCCCTGCGCGACCTGCTGCTCGTCCGCGTCGAGGCGCTCCCCGAGAGCACCCAGCACGTCGCCCGGATCGTGGCCGAGGGCGGCTCCACCGTCGAGTACCGGCTGCTCGACGCCGTCGCCCGGCTCGCCGAGGACGACCTCATCGAGGCGCTGCGCGCCGCCGTGAACGCCAACCTGCTGCTCGCCACCCCCGACGGCGACGGCTACCGCTTCCGCCACTCCCTGGTCCGCGAGGCCGTCAGCGACGACCTGCTGCCCGGCGAACGCGCCCGCCTCAACCGCCGCTACGCCGAGGCCCTGCAGGGCGACCCGACACTCGTCCCCGCCGACGAGCGCGTCATGCGGCTGGCCAGCTACTGGTACCACGCCCACGACCCGGCCAAGGCCCTGCCCGCCGTCCTCGACGCCTCCGTCGAGGCCCGCTCCCGGCGCGCCTACAGCGAGCAGCTGCGGCTCCTGGAACGGGCGATGGAACTGTGGGAGTCGGCCCCGCAGGACGTGCGGGCCGCGCTGCGCCCCGTCGACTACACCGAGGCATACCCCCCATGCGGCTGCGACCCCGCCACCACCCCGCTGCGCTATCTCGACCTCATGGCCGAGGCCGCCGTCGCCGGCCGCTACTGCGGAGAACGCGAACGCGCCCTGAAGATCGCCAAGCGGGCGCTGCGGCTGCTGGAGGACGAGGACGACCCCCTGCGCGCCGCCTGGTTCTGGATGCAGCGCTCCCGGCTGGCCCGTTCCCTGGGCCGGGGCAGCGGCCGTGAGGAACTGGCCACCGCCCAGGAGCTGCTGCGCGGACTGCCGCCCAGCGCGGTGCACGCCGAGGTGCTCACGCACATGGCCAACTGGTCCACGATCCACGCGCCCGGCCCCGAGGCCTACCAGGCGGCCGAGCGTGCCGTGCAGTACGCCCGCATGGTCGGCTCCCGCGAGACCGAGCTCGACGCCCGTCAGATCCTCGGAGTCCTCATGGTCCACGCCGGCCACATCGAGGCGGGACTCGCGGAGCTGCACGAGGTCAGGGAGCGGGCCCTCGCCGAGGACGCCCCCGCCGTCGCCCTGAACGCCTACGTCAACCTCCCCTCCGAACTGGAGGCGGTCGGCCGCTCGCGGGAGGCCGTCCCGATGCTGGAGAAGGGCCTCGACTACGCGCGACGGCACGGACCGCCCGACACCGAGGCCTGGGTGTGGGGCAACCTCGCCGAATCCCTGCTCTCCCTGGGCCGCTGGGACGAGGCCGACCGCGCGTGCGCCGCCGCGGGCCGGGTGGGCCAGGGCGTGGCTGTGCGAGGGGTGCACGCCACCCTCCGCGCCGAACTCGCCCTCGCGCGCGGCGATCTCGCCGAGGCGGAGCGCCGACTCGACGCGGGGAGGACCTTCTTCGGCTCCCAGGAGCACGCCCCCCAGCACCACCTTCCCCTCACCCGCCTCGCCGTCCAGCTGGCCGCGGCCCAGGGCCGGCCGCTGGACGCCCGCGCCCACGTGGCGCCCGTTCTCGACCGCGGCTTCCCGCTCGGCACCCAACGCGACGCGTGGCCCCTGCTGCTCGCCGCCGCCTCCGTCGAGGGCGACGCCCGCGCGCTGCCGGCCGCCGACGCCGGGCGCGCCGACCTCCTGGCCCGCATCCGCGGCGCCGCCAGGAAACTCGTCACGATCGCGCCCGTGTGGCAGGCCCACGAGCACTGGGTCCGCGCCGAACTCGCGCGGGCCGAGGGCCGCACCGACCCGGACGACTGGTGCGAGGTCGTCACCGCCTTCGAGCACCTGGAACGCCCCTACGACCTCGCCCGCACCCGGCTCCGGCTGGCCGAGGCCCTGCTCTCCACCGGCGGTGACGGCGAACGCGAGCGGGCCGCCGAGCTCCTGCGCCTCGCCCACGCGGTGGCCGCCCACCTCGGCGCCCGCCCCCTGGCCGACGCCGTCGCCCTGCTCGGCCGGCGGGCCCGGCTGTCCCCGGCCCCCGTCGCGGGCCGGCCGGACGCCCCGTCGGCTCCCGCCGATCCGCTCGCCGCCCTGGGCCTGACCAGCCGGGAACGGGACGTTCTGCGTCTGGTGTCCGAGGGCCGCACCAACCGCCAGATCGCCGAGCGGCTGTTCATCTCGCCGAAGACGGCGAGCGTCCACGTCTCGAACATCCTGTCCAAGCTCGACGTCTCGGGCCGGGGCGAGGCGGCGGCGGTCGCCCACCGGCTGCGCCTGTTCCCGCCGAGGGCCGAAGCCGGGTGACCGCGCGATACTGGGCTCAGGCCCGTGACCAGGCATGTGGGCTCAGGCCCGTGACAGGCACGGCAGAGGAGGACGATGTTCAATCCCTTCGAGGAACTCTTCGCGCCGGGCCGCAAGCACACCCGGGACGAGCAGAACCGGCTGGAACTGACCCGGGAGGACGTCGGCGACGCCGATCCCGGGCACGGGCCGATAGACCTCGCCTCCGGAAAGGTCGTGGTCCGGCCGGCCGAGCCCGACCCGGCGGGGGAGGAGCCCGCGAGGGAGGAGCCCGCAGGACAGGAACCGGCCCGGGAGAAGCCCCTGAGCGAGGAGCCGCCGGCCGGGGACGGGTGACGGCGCTCAGCTCACCCGCAGCTCCAGGATCCGGTCGTCGCCCGACTTCGGGTGGCCGCGGCCGTCCGTGTTGCTGGTCGTGACCCACAGCCTGTCCCCGCCCGCCGACACCACCGTGCGCAGCCGGCCGTACTCGCCCTCGAGGAAGGCCTGCGGGGCCGCCGAGGCCGTGGCGCCCTTGAGGGGGATGCGCCACAGGCGCTGTCCCTTGAGACCGGCCATCCAGATCGAGCCCTCGGCGTAGGCGATGCCGCTGGGGGAGGCGTCGTCGGTGTGCCACTGGGCTATCGGGTCGCGGAACTTCGCGTCCGCGGTCTTGCCCTCGGCGCTCCTGCCCTCCGCGATCGGCCAGCCGTAGTCGGCGCCCGGCGCGATCGCGTTCAGCTCGTCCCAGGTGTCCTGGCCGAACTCCGAGGCGAACAGCCTCTGCTCGGCGTCCCAGGCCAGGCCCTGCACGTTGCGGTGGCCGTACGAGTACACCGGAGAGTCCGGGAAGGGGTCGCCGGCGGCCGGTTCGCCCTCCGGGGTCAGGCGCAGGATCTTGCCGCCCAGGGACTTCTTGTCCTGGGCCAGCCCCCGGTCGCCCGTCTCGCCGGTGCCCACGTACAGCATCCCGTCGGGGCCGAACGCGATCCGGCCACCGTTGTGGATCATGCCCTTGGGAATGCCCTTGAAGACCGTGTCGGGCGCCCCCAGCTCGTCCCCGGCCGGTCGCTTCGCGTCGTAGAGCATGCGCACGACACGGTTGTCCGAGACCGTCGTGACGTACGCGTAGACCATGTGGTCCGCGGCGTACCGGGGGGAGAGGGCCAGGCCCAGCAGGCCGCCCTCGCCGGCCGCGGCGGTGCCGGGCACCTCGCCGAGCTCCGTCTTCGCGCCCGTCTTCTCGTCCACGCGTGTGATCGTCCCCTTGTCGCGCGAGGCGACCAGCAGGCCGCCCTCGGGAAGGGGAGCCAGACCCCAGGGGCTGTTCAGGCCCTCCGCGACCGTGCGCACCACCGTGACCGTGCCCTTCGCGGGCGGGGTCCGCTCGGCGGACGGGGAGGCGGACGCGGTCGTGCCGCCCGGGGAGGCGCTGGCGGAGACGCCCGGCGACCCGCCGGCGCCGGAGGAACAGCCGGCCGTCGCCAGCAGGGAGCCCCCGGCCAGCACGGCCAGCACGGCGGACACAGCTCGACGTCCCACGATCACGGTCCCTTCGGCACGGCGGTTCCCTCGGCAGGCGCCACTCGTCCTACGCCCAGTCCTACGCAGTTCGCGTCTCCCGGGTTCCCGATCCGCGTCGACGCCACCCTCAAGCGTCACTCACTCCCACGATCCCCGCGCCGCCGGCAGCTTCGCCACCTCCGCCAGGTCCTGCGGCGTCAGGCGCAGCCCGGCCGCCGCCGCGTTCTCCGTCACCCAGCGCTCCTGCTTGGCGCCCGGCACCGGGACGACGTGCCGGCCCCGCGCCAGCACCCAGGCCAGCGCCACCTGCGCCGTCGTCACCCCCTCGCCGTGCCGGGCGGCGACCCGGCGCAGACCGGCGACGATCGGCTGGTTCGCGGCCATCATCTCGGCGGTGAACCGGGGATGGCGGGCCCGCATGTCGTCCGGTTCGAAGCCCTGGCCGGGCTTCAGCGTGCCGGTGAGGAAGCCGTTGCCGAGCGGCATCGCCGCCAGGAAGCCCACGCCGCGGGCCTCGCACCACGGCAGCAGCGTCTCCAGCGCCTCGGGCGACCACACCGACAGCTCCGCCTCCACCGCGCCCACCGGGAAGACCTGTTGGACGCGCCGCAGCTGCCGAATCGTTCCGTCGTACAGTCCGCCCGACCGGCGACCGCCGCGCGCCCCCACCGCGCACCACCCCAACGCCCTTACCTTGCCCGCCCGTACGAGCTCCGCCATCGCGCCCCAGGTCTCCTCGACCGGGACCTCGGGGTCGGCGCGGTGCAGCTGGTAGAGGTCGATGACGTCCGTCTGCAGGCGCCTCAGGGACGCGTCGCAGGCCCGTCTGACGTACCCGGGACGGCCGTTGGCGACGATGTGCTGCTGGCCGACGAGCAGACCCACCTTCGTCGACACGAACGCGTCCGCGCGCCGCTCCTTCAACACCCGCCCCAGCAGAAGCTCGTTGGTGAAGGGGCCGTACATGTCGGCGGTGTCCAGCAGGGAAGACCCCGCGTCCAGCGCCCTGTTCACCGCTCTGAGCGACTCGTCGCCCCGCTGCCGGGACCCGCTGTACGCCCAGCTCATCGGCATGCACCCGAGGCCCACGGCCCCGACTTCGAGCGCCCCCGCGCCGATCGTCCTGCGCTCCACCTGCTCGTGACCCTCCCTCGCCGGATCCCCCAACCTAACCGCTGGGCCGGCACACGCCTGACATAGCCTCCTGGCATGACCGCTGACCTGGCACGCGACGTATGGCTGCCCATCCCGCCCGGGGAGATCGACGGGCTTCCGGACGGGCTCGACTACCTTTTCTGGGACGGGGGAGAGAACGGCGACCAGCCGTTCCCCGGGGATCCCGCGCGCTGCGTCGTCTACGTGGTGCCGTACATGAAGCGGCAGCCCGTGAAGGTGCGGCCGCTGCGGGAGATGCGCAGCCTCCAGGTCGTGCAGACCCTCACCGCCGGCGTCGACGACATCACCGCGAGGCTGGCGGATCTCGTGCCCGGGGTGCGGTTGTGCAACGCGCGCGGGGTGCACGAGGCGAGCACCGCCGAACTGGCCCTCACCCTGACCCTGGCCGCGCTGCGCGGGATCCCGCAGTTCGTGCGCGCGCAGGACGAGGGGCGCTGGCAGAGCGCGTTCCATCCCGCGCTCGCCGACAAGAACGTCCTCGTCGTCGGGTACGGCTCCATCGGCTCCGCCATCGAGGACCGGCTCGTGCCGTTCGAGGTGGCGCGGGTGGCGCGCGTCGCGCGCTCCTGGCGCACGACGGCGCGCGGTCCCGTGCACCCGATCGCCGAACTGCCCGCCCTGCTCCCCGAGGCGGACGTGGTGATCGTCTCCACGCCGCTGAACGACAGCACGCGCGGTCTGGTCGACGCCGAGTTCCTGGCCCGGATGAAGGACGGCGCGCTGCTGGTCAACGTGGCCCGCGGGCCGGTCGTCGACACCGAGGCGCTGCTCGCCGAACTGGAGAAGGGCCGCCTCACGGCGGCCCTGGACGTCACCGACCCCGAACCCCTGCCCCCGGGCCACCCGTTGTGGACCGCGCCGGGCGTCCTCATCAGCCCGCACGTCGGCGGGCCCGACCTCCGCCTTCCGGCCTCGTGCCGAGCGGCTTCTGGCGGACCAGTTGGGCCGCTTCGTGAACCGGGAGCCCCTGCGCAACGTGATCGTGACGACGGGCACGGAGAGCGGATCCTGACGACCCCGGCGGTTCTCCGTCCCTGTTCGGGCACGCTCCGCAGTCCCGCGGACGCGTTCTGTACCCCATCCGGGCGCATATGCCGATGATCGTCACGCAGCGTAGAAGGACTATGTCCCTGAGTGACGAGACTGGTGTATCGTCCCGACAGGGGCTGCGCCGCGCATGATCGGCGTCAGGGATGGACATTTCAGACTTGTGAGGGGGGCGACGGGCGATGCACGGCCTATGGACGAACGATCCGACGCGGCGGAGCCGCCGGCGACGACCCTGGCACCCGGCAGCGGGCGGACACGGTCACCGCACTCAATACGGCCCTCCTCACGGTCCTCCCCCGCGCGGGTGCGACGGCCGCGGGAGGCAGCCGCAGCCGCCGGCCCGCACCCCGCGGGACCCGGGAGCGACACGGACCGGGAGGCCGCGGTGAGTTCGCCGTCGACCTCCGCGCCTCTCCTCGACGGAGCGCTGCGGACACAGCCCCCGACCGGGAGGCCGCGCCTCGGACCGCCGTCCGCCCACGGCCCCGGATCGCACCTGGTCCACCAACTTCTGCTGGCCCTCGTCTGCGCGGTGTACGCCGTCGGCTCCGCGCTGGGCTGGGGCTCCGACCGACTCGCGCTGATCATGGGCGACTTCGGGCTGACCGCCGCGGCCGGCACGGCCGCCGTCTCGTGCCTCCTCTACGCGCGCAGCCGCCGCGTCCGCTTTCGACCCGCCTGGCTGCTGTTCTCGCTCTCCTCGGCGATGGCGGCCCTCGGCAACCTGGTCTGGGGCTGGTACGAGGTGGTCCTCGGGCGTCCCGTGCCCAGCCCCAGCTTCGCCGACCTGTTCTTCCTGTGCTTCGCGCCCCCCGCCATCGTGGGGCTGCTGGTGCTCGCCGCCCGTCCCATGACGAAGGCCGGCTGGGTCTGCCTGGCGCTGGACGCCTGGCTGATCGCCGGCTCGCTGCTCACCCTCTCCTGGAGCCTCGCGCTCGCCCAGGCCGCGAAGTTCGACGGGCCGAGCGTGGCGCACGCCGCGCTGTCGCTGGCGTACCCGCTGCTGGACATCGCGCTGGTGAGCATGGTGCTGGTGCTGCACTTCCGGCGCACGCCGGTGAACCGCACGGCGGTGAACACGGCCGTCGGCGCGCTCGCGCTGACCGTGATGTGCGACGCGCTGTTCACCTCGCCGCTGCTGCACAACAACTACCACTCGGGCCAGCTCCTCGACGCGGGCTGGTTCGCCGGCTCGCTGCTCCTGGCGTACGCGCCCTGGGCCGCCTCCTGCCGGCAGGAGGCGGCGGAGGAGGGGCACACGCGCGTGGTCCTCGAACACCTGCCCGGCCAGCGCGCCGGCGGCCGCGCTCCGGTCCCGCCGCGCGCCCCCGGCCCCGCGCACCAGCCCCCGCACCTGCAGGCGCAGGCGCCTCCTCAGGGCGGCGAACACGGCCGGTATCCGGTCACCCGGCCCATCACCGGCTCCCTGGCCGCGCTCACGCCCTATCTCGCCGCCGCCGTCTGCACCCTGGGGATCCTCTACAACGTCCTCAACGGCCGCAGCGTCGACCGCGTGGTGCTGCTGACCGGCGGCACGGTGGTGCTCGCGCTGGTGGTGCGCCAGGGGATCATGCTGCTGGACAACATCACCCTCACCCAGGAACTGGCGCAGAAGGAGAACCACTTCCGCTCCCTGGTGCAGGGCTCCAGCGACGTCATCATGATCGCCGCGCCCAGCGGGGTCCTGCGCTACGTCTCCCCGGCCGCCGCCGGCGTCTACGGCCGGTCCGCCGAGGACCTGGTGGGCACCGAGCTGGCCGATCTGATCCATCCCGGGGACCTGGGCTGCGTGGTGCACGAGGTGCGCCGCTTCCTCGCCGCCAGCCCCCAGGACGAGCCCACCACCCGCATCGAGTGCCGGTTCCGCTCCGGCGACGGCGGCTGGCTCAACGTCGAGTCCACCGTCAACCGCCACCACGGCGGCCTGATCTTCAACAGCCGGGACGTCACCGAGCGCGTGCGCCTGCAGGCCCAGCTCCAGCACAACGCCGAGCACGACCCGCTCACCGACCTGCCCAACCGCGCCCTGTTCACCCGGCGCGTCCAGCAGGCCCTGTCCGGCCGTCGCAGCTCCGACCGCGGCCCGGCACTGCGGGGCACGGCGGTCCTCTTCATCGACCTCGACGGGTTCAAGGCCGTCAACGACACCATCGGCCACGCGGCCGGGGACCAGCTCCTGGTCCAGGCCGCCCGCAGGCTCCAGGACGCGGTCCGCAAGTCCGACACCGCCTCCCGGCTGGGCGGCGACGAGTTCGCGGCCCTGATCGTCGGCGACGGCACGCGGGACCGCGCCGCCCGCGAACGGCACATACTGGAACTCGCCGACCGACTCAGGCTCACGCTCTCCCAGCCGTACCTCATCGACGGCAACGAGGTCCGGGTCGCCGCGTCCATCGGCGTCGCCTTCGCCGACCCCGGCCTCGGCGCCGGCGAGCTGCTGCGCAACGCCGACCTCGCCATGTACCGCGCCAAGGCCGGCGGCAAGGGCCGGGTGGAGCTCTACAAGCCGCAGATGCAGCAGGACGTCGTACGCAAGGCGGAGCTGGCCACACGGCTGCGGGCCGCACTGCACGACGGCGAGTTCGCGCTGCTGCACCAGCCCGTGGTGCGCCTGGGGGACGGCCGGATCACGTCGGTGGCCGCGCAGGCCCGCTGGCGCTCCTCCCAGGGGGTCCTCTTCACGCCCGCCGAGTTCCTGCGGGTCGCGGAGGACGGCGACAAGGGGGCCGAGCTGGGCCGCTGGGTGCTGGAGGAGGCCGTCGAGCAGGCCGCCGACCGGACCGCGAGCGGGCTGACCCTGCCGGTGGTCGTGCGGGTGAGCGCCCGGCGCCTGACGGACCGTTCGATGCCGCTGGGCTCGGTGGAGGCGCTGCTGACCCGGCACGGGCTGCCGTCCGGTTCCCTGGTGGTCGAGCTCTCCGACACCGACCCCAGGGTGCCGCTGGAGGAGCTGGAGCGCCGCCTGGGCGCTCTGAAGCGCCTCGGGGTCCGCATCGCCCTGGACGGCTTCGGCAGCGGCTACGCGGCCCTCACCGCGCTGCGCCGACTCCCCGTGGACATCCTCAAGCTGGACCGCTCGCTGGTCGAGGGCGTCGTGGAGTCCGCGCGGCTGCACAAGATCACCAGTGGGCTGCTGCGGATCGCCTGCGACCTGGGGCTGCAGTCGGTCGCCGACGGCGTGGACCTCCCCGAACAGGTCGTCGCCCTGCGCGCGCTCGGCTGCACCCACGGTCAGGGCATGGCCTTCACCGGGCCGCTGGACGAGTACCGGCTGCGCCGGGCCCTGGCGACGGGCCGCTTCCCGGTTCCGCACGAACCCGCCGAACCCGCGTTCGCGGGCGGAGGCGCGGGGGTGTACACCAGTGGTGTCCACGCCGGTGGCGTCGTCGCCGGCGGTGTCACGGCCGTGCTGGGCGGCGGAAGCGCTCTTCGCTCACATAATGAGACTCCCGTCCCACCCACTTGACAGTCGGTGCGCGCCAGGGGGAGGGTCAATGCCATGCGCACCCGAATTCTCGTACTTGGAAAGCGCGTCGGCTGAAGCTGGTGACGTCCGGGCGGACCGGAACTCACCGCGACCCACACCCGGCGCGCTCCCCTCGCTTGCCTTTTGGCACGAGGGGTTTTTTGTTGCACAAAACCCGCAGGCTCCACCCCCAGCAGGACCGGCACCACCCGCACGACCCTCAGTAAAACCCTCAGCATCGAGAAGAGAATGCCGATGACCGAGCAGGCCACCGGGGCCCATCCGCAGCCGCGGCCCCGATCCGGAGGACAGCACTCCGCGTCCGTCGAGCACGTCACGGGTGCGCAGTCCCTCATCCGTTCTCTCGAGGAGGTCGGCGCCGACACGGTATTCGGCATTCCCGGCGGTGCGATCCTTCCCGCCTACGACCCGCTGATGGACTCCACCCGGGTCCGTCACGTCCTGGTCCGGCACGAGCAGGGCGCCGGTCACGCCGCCACCGGCTACGCCCAGGCCACCGGCCGGGTCGGCGTCTGCATGGCCACCTCCGGGCCCGGCGCCACCAACCTGGTGACCCCCATCGCGGACGCCCACATGGACTCGGTGCCGCTCGTGGCGATCACCGGGCAGGTGGCCTCCAAGGCGATCGGCACGGACGCCTTCCAGGAGGCGGACATCGTGGGCATCACCATGCCGATCACCAAGCACAACTTCCTGGTCACCCAGGCCGAGGACATCCCGCGGATCATCGCGCAGGCGTTCCACATCGCCTCCACCGGCCGCCCGGGCCCGGTCCTGGTCGACATCGCCAAGGACGCCCTCCAGGCGAAGACCACGTTCTCCTGGCCGCCCGTCATGGACCTGCCCGGCTACCGCCCGGTGACCAAGCCGCACGCGAAGCAGATCCGCGAGGCCGCCAAGCTGATCACCGCCGCCAAGCGGCCGATCCTGTACGTCGGCGGCGGCGTCCTCAAGGCCGGCGCCACCGCCGAGCTGAAGGTCCTCGCCGAGCTGACCGGCGCGCCCGTCACCACCACGCTGATGGCGCTGGGCGCGTTCCCCGACAGCCACCCGCAGCATCTGGGCATGCCCGGCATGCACGGCTCGGTGGCCGCGGTCACCGGACTGCAGAAGGCCGACCTGATCGTCGCCCTCGGCGCCCGCTTCGACGACCGCGTCACCGGCAAGCTGGACAGCTTCGCGCCCTTCGCGAAGATCGTCCACGCGGACATCGACCCGGCGGAGATCGGCAAGAACCGCACCGCCGACGTCCCGATCGTGGGCGACGCGCGCGAGGTCATCGCGGACCTGGTCCAGGCCGTCCAGAAGGAGCACAGCGAGGGCCACCGGGGAGACTGCACCGCGTGGTGGAAGGACCTCAGCCGCTGGCGCGAGACCTACCCGCTCGGCTACGACCAGCCCTCCGACGGCTCGCTCTCCCCGCAGCAGGTCATCGAGCGGGTCGGACAGCTCGCCCCCGAGGGGACGATCTTCGCCGCGGGCGTCGGCCAGCACCAGATGTGGGCCGCCCACTTCATTCAGTACGAGAAGCCCGCCACCTGGCTGAACTCCGGCGGCGCGGGCACGATGGGCTACGCGGTCCCGGCCGCGATGGGCGCCAAGGCCGGCGCGCCGGACCAGACGGTCTGGGCGATCGACGGCGACGGCTGCTTCCAGATGACCAACCAGGAGCTCACCACCTGCGCCCTGAACAACATCCCGATCAAGGTCGCCATCATCAACAACGGCGCCCTCGGGATGGTCCGCCAGTGGCAGACCCTGTTCTACAACCAGCGCTACTCCAACACGGTGCTGCACTCCGGCCCGAACGACGTGAACCCGGACGCCCGGGGCACGCGGGTGCCGGACTTCGTGAAGCTGTCCGAGGCCATGGGCTGCCACGCGATCCGCTGCGAGTCCCCGGAGGACCTCGACAAGGTCATCGCGGAGGCGAACTCGATCAACGACCGCCCGGTCGTCGTCGACTTCATCGTCCACGAGGACGCGATGGTGTGGCCGATGGTCGCCGCCGGCACCTCCAACGACGAGATCATGGCCGCCCGGGACGTCCGCCCCGACTTCGGCGACAACGAAGACGACTGAGCGAGAGAGACGTAAAGAAGACATGTCCAAGCACACGCTCTCCGTCCTGGTGGAGAACAAGCCGGGCATCCTGGCCCGGATCGCCGCCCTGTTCTCGCGCCGCGGCTTCAACATCGACTCGCTCGCCGTCGGCGTCACCGAGCACGCCGACATCTCCCGCATCACGATCGTGGTGAGCGTGGAGGCCCTCCCGCTGGAGCAGGTCACCAAGCAGCTCAACAAGCTCGTCGAGGTGCTGAAGATCGTCGAGCTGGAGCCGGGACAGGCCGTTCAGCGCGAACTCGTTCTGGTGAAGGTGCGCTCCGACAACGAGACGCGCTCCCAGATCGTGGAGATCGTCCAGCTGTTCCGCGCCAAGACCGTCGACGTCTCCCCGGAGGCCGTGACCATCGAGGCCACCGGCAGCAGCGACAAGCTGTCCGCCATGCTCAAGATGCTGGAGCCGTACGGCATCAAGGAACTGGTCCAGTCCGGCACGATCGCGATCGGCCGTGGCGCCCGTTCGATCACGGACCGGTCGTTGCGCTCCCTCGACCGGTCGGCTTAAGACACGGACCGGGCGGCCGGCGTCATCCGGCCGCCCGTATACCGAGACCCCGAGACTTCCCTTCCGCCCGCCGTCATACGGTGGGACGCAACACCTGCACCCCAAGGAGAGAACCCAAAGTGGCCGAGCTGTTCTACGACGCCGACGCCGACCTGTCCATCATCCAGGGCCGCAAGGTCGCGGTCATCGGCTACGGCAGCCAGGGCCACGCCCACGCCCTGTCGCTCCGTGACTCCGGTGTCGACGTCCGGGTCGGTCTGCACGAGGGCTCCAAGTCCAAGGCCAAGGCCGAGGAGCAGGGCCTGCGCGTGGTGACCCCGGCCGAGGCCGCCGCCGAGGCCGACGTCATCATGATCCTCATCCCGGACCCGATCCAGGCCCAGGTCTACGAGGAGTCCATCAAGGACAACCTGAAGGACGGCGACGCGCTGTTCTTCGCCCACGGCTTCAACGTGCGCTTCGGCTTCATCAAGGCCCCGGCCGGCGTCGACGTCGCCCTGGTCGCCCCGAAGGGCCCGGGCCACCTCGTCCGCCGCCAGTACGAGGAGGGCCGCGGCGTCCCCGCGATCGCCGCGGTCGAGCAGGACGCCACGGGCAACGCCTTCGCGCTGGCGCTGTCGTACGCCAAGGGCATCGGCGGCACCCGCGCGGGCGTCATCAAGACGACCTTCACCGAGGAGACCGAGACCGACCTGTTCGGCGAGCAGGCCGTGCTGTGCGGTGGCACCTCGGCGCTGGTCAAGGCGGGCTTCGAGACCCTGGTCGAGGCCGGCTACCAGCCGGAGATCGCCTACTTCGAGTGCCTGCACGAGCTGAAGCTGATCGTGGACCTCATGTACGAGGGCGGCCTGGAGAAGATGCGCTGGAGCGTCTCCGAGACCGCCGAGTGGGGCGACTACGTCACCGGCCCGCGCATCATCACGGACGCCACCAAGGCCGAGATGAAGCGGGTCCTCGCGGAGATCCAGGACGGCACCTTCGCCCAGAACTGGATGGACGAGTACCACGGCGGTCTGAAGAAGTACAACGAGTACAAGGACGCGGACTCCGAGCACCTGCTGGAGACCACCGGCAAGCAGCTCCGCAAGCTGATGAGCTGGGTGAACGAAGAGGCGTAGCCTCGGGGACAGGGGCCGGAGCGTGCTGCTCCGGCCCGTTGTCCATTCCGTCCGGCCACGGACGGGTGATCCTTCCGCGGAGGCATGAGGCGACCTCCGCCGCAGCACTACACTGCTGCCTACATTCGCGTTCAGGCCCACAGCGTCGTGCGTCTTCCACGCGGCTAGCCCCTCCCTCCGCCTGCGGCCGTCGGGACGGCCGTCCGCACGCACTGGACTTGTGAGGACTCACGTGAGCTCGAAACCTGTCGTACTCATCGCTGAAGAGCTGTCGCCCGCGACCGTGGACGCACTCGGCCCGGACTTCGAGATCCGGCACTGCAACGGAGCGGACCGAGCCGAACTGCTCCCGGCCCTCGCCGACGTCGACGCGATCCTGATCCGCTCGGCCACCAAGGTCGACGCCGAGGCGATCGCCGCCGCGCACAAGCTGAAGGTCGTCGCACGAGCCGGCGTCGGCCTGGACAACGTCGACGTCTCCGCCGCCACCAAGGCCGGCGTGATGGTCGTCAACGCCCCCACCTCGAACATCGTGACCGCCGCCGAGCTTGCCTGCGGTCTGCTGCTCGCCACCGCCCGCCACATCCCGCAGGCCAACGCCGCGCTGAAGAACGGCGAGTGGAAGCGCAGCAAGTACACGGGCGTGGAGCTCGCCGAGAAGACCCTCGGCGTGGTCGGCCTGGGCCGCATCGGCGCGCTCGTCGCGCAGCGCATGTCCGGCTTCGGGATGAAGGTCGTCGCCTACGACCCCTACGTGCAGCCCGCGCGCGCCGCGCAGATGGGCGTGAAGGTCCTCTCGCTGGACGAGCTGCTGGAGGTCTCCGACTTCATCACCGTCCACCTGCCCAAGACGCCCGAGACGGTCGGCCTGATCGGCGACGAGGCGCTGCGCAAGGTCAAGCCGAGCGTGCGCATCGTCAACGCCGCGCGCGGCGGGATCGTCGACGAGGAGGCGCTGTACTCGGCGCTGAAGGAGGGCCGCGTCGCCGGCGCCGGTCTCGACGTGTACGCGAAGGAGCCCTGCACGGACTCCCCGCTGTTCGAGTTCGACCAGGTCGTGGCCACCCCGCACCTGGGCGCGTCCACCGACGAGGCGCAGGAGAAGGCCGGCATCGCGGTCGCGCGGTCGGTGCGCCTCGCGCTCGCCGGTGAGCTCGTCCCCGACGCGGTGAACGTCCAGGGCGGTGTCATCGCCGAGGACGTCAAGCCCGGTCTGCCGCTCGCCGAGCGCCTCGGCCGGATCTTCACCGCGCTGGCCGGCGAGGTCGCGGTCCGCCTCGACGTCGAGGTCTACGGCGAGATCACCCAGCACGACGTGAAGGTGCTGGAGCTCAGCGCCCTCAAGGGCGTCTTCGAGGACGTCGTCGACGAGACGGTGTCCTACGTCAACGCTCCGCTGTTCGCGCAGGAGCGCGGTGTCGAGGTGCGGCTGACGACCAGCTCGGAGTCGGCCGACCACCGCAACGTCGTGACCGTGCGCGGCACCCTCTCGGACGGCGAGGAGGTGTCCGTCTCCGGCACGCTGGCCGGTCCCAAGCACCTCCAGAAGATCGTCGCGGTCGGCGAGTACGACGTCGACCTCGCGCTCGCCGACCACATGGTCGTCCTGCGGTACGAGGACCGGCCGGGCGTCGTCGGCACCGTCGGCCGGGTCTTCGGCGAGGCCGGGATCAACATCGCCGGTATGCAGGTGGCCCGCGCGGTCGCCGGCGGCGAGGCGCTGGCCGTCCTGACGGTCGACGACACGGTGCCCGCCGCGGTGCTGGCGGAGGTCGCGGAGGAGATCGGCGCGACGTCCGCCCGTGCCGTGAACCTCGTCTGAGGTTCGCCGCACGTTCCGGGGGCTGGCGCCCCCGGGCCCCCGCTTCGGCCCTGAAGGGGCCTCGTCCTCAAACGCCGGACGGGCGGGAATGACCCGACGGGGCTCGAACGCACAGCGCCGGACGGACTGAGGTTCTCAGTCCGTCCGGCGTTTTCCGTCTGTGCCGTTACTGCTCGGGGTCGCCGACGCGGTTGCGTCGCAGGGTCGCCGTCGCCGCCACCGCGGCCCCCGCGAGGATCGCCGCTCCCGCGATCGCCGCTCCCTGCATGCCGTGGACGAAGGCCTCGCGGGCGGCGGTGGCCAGGGCGTCTCCCGTGCGCCCGGGCAGGTGACCGGCGATCGCCAGGGCCCCGCCGAGCGTCTCGCGGGCCTGGGCCGGGGCCGTGGACGGCATGTCGTGGCGGTAGATCGCGGTGCCGACGGAGCCCAGGACCGCCATGCCCAGCGCGCCGCCGAACTCCGCGCCCGTCTCCAGCAGGGAGGAAGCGGAGCCGGCGCGCTCGGCCGGGGCCGCGCCCATCGCCAGGTCCGTCATCTGGGAGATGACCATGACGATCCCGGAGGCGAGCGTTCCGCTGGCGGTCAGGACGAGCCACAGGGCGTCGGCGCCGGTGAGGGTGAGCAGGCCGTAGCCGGCCGCGCCGATCGCGAAGCCCGCCGTCACGACGTGGGCCCGGTCGACGCCCTTCTGGACCAGGGAGGTGGCGAGCGGGGCCGCCATGCCGATCGGGACCGAGGGCACCAGCGCCCACAGCGCCGCCTCCAGCGCGCTCTTGCCGAGCACCGACTGCAGGTACTGCGTGGTGAAGAACGCCGAGCCCAGCATCCCGAACGAGGAGACGAGGTTCAGGGCGACGGCGGGACCGAAGCCCGTGCCGCGGAACAGCGCGGGGGAGATCATCGGATCGGCCGCCGTGCGCTGCCGGTGCACGAAGAGGGCGGCGAAGAGCAGGCCCACGGTGATCGAGACGACGTACTCGGTGTGCCGGCCCTGCGAGGCGATCTCCTTCAGGCCGTAGACCACGGGAAGCACGGCGGCCATCGACAGCGGGACGCTCAGCCGGTCGAAGCGGCCCGGGGAGGGGTCGCGCGACTCGGGCAGCAGGATCGGGCCGAGGACCAGCAGCAGGGCCATCGCGGGCAGGTTGACCAGGAAGACCGACCCCCACCAGAAGTACTGGACCAGGACACCGCTCATCACCGAGCCGAGCGCGATGCCGCCCGTCATGACGCCGGACCACAGACCGATCGCCTTCGCGCGCTGTCCGGGGTCGGCGAACATCGTGCGGATCAGGGCCATCGTCGAGGGCATCAGCGTCGCGCCGCCGATGCCGAGGACCGCGCGGGCGGCGATCAGGGTCTCGGCGCTGTCGGCGTAGGCCGCGGTGAGTGAGGCGGCGCCGAAGGCGGCCGCGCCGATCAGCAGCAGCTTGCGGCGGCCGACGCGGTCGCCGAGCGAGCCCATCGTCATCAGCAGGCCGGCCAGGACGAACGCGTAGACGTCGAAGATCCACAGCTGCTGGGTGCCGCTGGGCTGCAGGTCCGCGTTGATCGCGGGGATGGCGAAGTAGAGGACGGAGACGTCCATGGAGACCAGCAGCAGCGGCAGCATCAGCACGCCGAGGGCGGTCCATTCGCGGCGCCCGGCGCGGGCGGCCGGGGGTGTGGCATTGCTCGTAGGGTTCGTCATGCCGATGACTGTACGAGCGTCTTAAACGATTGTCTAGAACGCTTGTGTAATTCACTTGTCTAGGACGTCTGTATGGATCGGGAGTAGGGTGACGGACATGGGACACCGTGAGGATCTGCTCGAAGGCGCCAAGCGCTGCCTGCTGGAGAAGGGATTCGTGCGCACCACGGCGCGCGACATCGTCAAGGAGTCGGGGACCAATCTCGCGTCGATCGGCTACCACTACGGGTCGAAGGACGCCCTGCTCGTGCAGGCCTACGTCTCACTGATCGAGGGCCTCGGCGACACCTTCGACCCCGGCTGGGGCGCGGGCGGCGACAGCTCGTCGGCCCCGGGGTCGCTGGAACGCTTCCAGGAGGTCTGGGCGAACATCATCCGTTCGCTGCCCGAGGCCCGGGCCGTGTGGATGCTGAGCCTCGAAGTCATCCTCTACGCCGACCGGCTGCAGGAGGTGCGCTCGCTGCTCGCCGTGGCGCAGGAGCAGGGCCGCGCGGGGATCGTGCCCCTGTTCACCGGCGTCCCCGAGGACGAGCTCGACAAGGAGACCGTCGACTCGGAGGGCCGCTTCTACCAGACCCTCCTGAACGGGCTCATGGTCCAGTGGCTCTTCGACCCGCCCTCGGCGACCGACGCGGCGCAGCTCACCGAGGGGCTGCGGCGGGTGATCGCGGGCGCGACGCGCGACTGATCCGCCCGGGGCGTCCGGTCACCGATCCGCCCGGGTCGTCCGGTCAGGGCAGCCGGGCCGTCTTCAGCGTCATGTGCAGCAGCAGCCGGTCCTCGCCGTCGTCCAGGTTCAGGCCCGTCAACTGCTCCACCCGCGCGAGCCGGTAGTACAGGGTCTGCCGGTGGATGCCCAGCTCGGCTGCCGTGCGGCCGGCCTGGCCCGCGCAGTCGAGATACACCTCGGCGGTGCGGGCCAGTTCCTGGTGGGCGGGTGCCAGCAGAGGCCGCACGGAAGGGTCCTGGGCGGCTTCGGGCGGCAGCGCGGTCAGCAGCCGGTAGGGGCCGACGGACGCCCAGCGCGCGACCGGACCGAGGCGCGGCTCCGCCAGCGCGGCCCGCGCCGACGCCGACGCCTCCTCCCAGGCCGCCCCGAGTCCGGCCAGCCCGGACCGCCCGGCGGCCACTCCCGCCGCCACCCCCGGCGCCGCCTCCGCCGCCCGCTCCAGCAGCCGGGCCGCCGCGGACGTCGCCGGGGTGAGGGTGTCCGCGGAACGCAGCCGCACCAGCACCGCAAGGCACTGCCCGGCCGTCGCCCACGGCACCGTGCACAGCGCCGTCGCCCCCGGCAGGGTGCGCAGTGAGGGGGCCTCGTCCGGATCGGCGGACGGCCAGGGGGCCACGCACACCACCGTGTGCGGGCCGTCCGCGCGGGCGCCGAGCGCGGTGCGCAGCTCCGCCACCGCCATGTCCCGCGGCCAGCCCCGAGCGGCGGTGAGGACCGCCCGCAGCTCCCGGGTGAGATCCGCGCCGTGCTGGGCCTCGTCCGCGAGCAGGGCGCCGATCCGCGCGGTCACCTCCATCGCGGCCGCCAGCTGGGCGTCCGTGGGTCCGGGATCGTCGTCCAGCAGCCAGACGTAGCCGAGGGCGACCCCCCGGTGCCGGACGGGCAGGCAGACGCGCCCGCGGTGGACCCCCGCCTCCGGGGTGGGCGGGATGCGGACCGGACCGGTGGCGCGGGTGATGCCGAACCCCTCGAACCAGGTGCGCACGGCCGCGGTCGAGCGCCGGGTCAGGATGGAGCGGGTGCGCACCGGGTCCAGCGCGGACGCGTCCAGCTCGCCCTCGCTGTCGTACGCCCCGAACGCGATCAGCTCGAAGTCGCGGTTCTCCAGGGTCGCGGGGGCGCCGAGCAGCTCCGAGATCTCGTCGACGAGCTCCTGGTAGTCGCCCGCGTGGGAGGAAGATGCGGCATCGGCCTTCACGGGGGCATTCTCTCCCATTCCCGCGGCCCTTCATACATCTGTCTGAGATCTGCGGCACGGATGCGTGACAGCTGTCGATGGCCCACGATCGGAGGGATCCTTAGGTTTCACGGTGGTTCTGTCTGCTGGTTTGTGGAGGTGCCCCGTGCTGGGTCCCGTGATTCTCGCCGCGTCGCGCAGCGACCGGATGCGACGCCTGATCTCGGCGGCCCCGGTGACGAAACAGGTCGTGGACCGCTTCATCCCCGGTGAGACCGTCGACGACGTCGTTCCGATCGTCGAGGAGCGCACCGCGCAGGGGCTGGAGCTGACGATGGACGTCGTCGGCGAGGACATCACCACCCCCGACGAGGCCCGCGCCGCCCGCGACGCCTATCTGGCGCTGGTCGACCGGCTGGCGGAGCTGGAACTCGGCGAGCGCGTCGAGATGTCCGTCAAGCTGTCGATGTTCGGCCAAGCGCTGGAGGGCGGGCACGAGCTGGCGCTCGCCAACGTCCGCCCGGTGGTGGAGGCCGCCGCCGCCATCGGCACCACCGTCACCCTGGACGCCGAGGACCACACCACCCTCGACTCGATGTTCGCCATCCACGACGAGCTGCGCCAGGACTTCCCGCAGACTGGCTGCGTCATCCAGGCCTACCTCTTCCGCACCGAGGCCGACGCCCGCCGCCTCGCCGCGAACGGCAGCCGGGTACGGCTCGTCAAAGGGGCGTACAAGGAGCCCGCCGAGGTCGCCTACCAGCAGAAGCACGAGATCGACAAGGCGTACGTCCGGGTCCTGCGCACCCTGATGGACGGCGACGGGTACCCGATGATCGGGTCCCACGACCCGCGCCTGATCTCCATCGCGCAGGAACTCGCCCGCCGGGCCGGCCGCAAGCCCGACGAGTACGAGTTCCAGATGCTGTACGGGATCAGGAGCGACGAGCACCTGCGCCTCGCCGCCGAGGGCCACCGCATGCGCGTCTACACGGCCTACGGCACCGACTGGTACGGCTACTTCATGCGCCGTCTGGCCGAGAAGCCGGCCAACCTGCGGTTCTTCGTCCGCTCGATGATCAGCAAGGGCTGAGCCCACCCCCGCTCGCGCCCGCGGCCCGGCACCCACGCCGGCCACACGGCCTGCCCCATCGCTTGCAACACCGCTCAGTAAGGAGTTACGGAACCCATGGACGCTGTGACCCAGGTCCCCACCCCCGTCAACGAGCCGGTGCACGGCTACGCCCCCGGCACCCCGGAGCGCGCCCGGCTGGAGGCCAAGCTGAAGGAGCTGGCCGACAACCCGGTCGACCTGCCCTGCACCATCGGCGGCGAGCGGCGGATGGGCGGCGGCGAGCGGTTCGACGTCGTGCAGCCGCACAACCACAAGGCCCGCCTCGGCACCTACGCCAACGCCACCCGTCAGGACGCGCAGGACGCCGTCGACGCGGCCCTCGCCGCCGCGCCCGCCTGGCGCGCGATGTCCTTCGACGACCGTGCCGCGATCATCCTGCGCGCCGCCGAACTGCTCGCCGGCCCCTGGCGAGAGACGCTCGCCGCCTCCACCATGCTCGGCCAGTCCAAGACCGCCCAGCAGGCGGAGATCGACTGTCCCTGCGAACTGGTCGACTTCTGGCGCTTCAACGTCGCCTACGCGCGCCAGATCCTGGCCGAGCAGCCGCCGGCCAACTCCCCGGGCGTCTGGAACCGCCTCGACCACCGCCCGCTCGAGGGCTTCGTCTACGCGATCACGCCGTTCAACTTCACGGCCATCGCCGGCAACCTGCCCACCGCGCCCGCGCTGATGGGCAACGTGGTCGTGTGGAAGCCGTCCCCGACGCAGACGCACGCCGCCGTGCTGCTCATGCGGCTGCTGGAGGAGGCCGGTCTGCCCAAGGGCGTCATCAACCTGGTCACCGGCGACGGCTTGGAGGTCTCTGAGGTCGCCCTGAACCACCGCGACCTCGCCGGCATCCACTTCACGGGCTCCACCAAGACCTTCCAGCACCTGTGGAAGACGGTCGGCGCGAACATCGAGAAGTACCGTTCCTACCCGCGTCTGGTCGGCGAGACCGGCGGCAAGGACTTCGTCGTCGCCCACCCGAGCGCCGACCGCGCGGTGCTGAAGACGGCCCTCACCCGCGGCGCCTTCGAGTACCAGGGCCAGAAGTGCAGCGCGACCTCCCGGGCCTACATCCCGGCGTCGATCTGGAACTCCGGCTTCAAGGAGGAGTTCGCGGCCGAGGTCGACCACCTGACCATGGGTGACGTCACCGACCTGTCGAACTTCATCGGCGCGGTCATCGACGAGCGTTCCTTCGCCAAGAACAAGGCCGCGATCGACCGGGCGAAGGCGGACCCGGCCTGCACGATCGTCGCCGGCGGCTCCTACGACGACTCGGTGGGCTACTTCGTCCGCCCGACCGTCGTCGAGTGCACCGACCCGGAGAACGAGGTCTTCACGACCGAGTACTTCGGCCCCTTCCTCGCCGTGCACGTGTACGAGGACGACCAGTACGACGCCATGCTGACGCAGATGGAGTCGGTCTCGGACTACGCGCTGACGGGCTCGGTCGTCTCGGGCGACCGGGCGGCCGCCGCGTACACGATGGAGAAGCTGCGCTACGCGGCCGGCAACTTCTACATCAACGACAAGTCCACCGGGGCCGTCGTCGGCCAGCAGCCCTTCGGCGGCGGCCGCGCCTCCGGCACCAACGACAAGGCCGGCGCTCCGCAGAACCTGATGCGCTGGACCCTCACCCGGGCCATCAAGGAGACCCTGGTCGCGCCGACCGACTACACGTACCCGCACATGGGCTGACGCCCCCACCTGGTCTGACGCCCCCACATGGGCTGACGCCCCCACATGGGCATGGACTGACGCACGCACCCGGGCCGGGACCGGCCGGGTGACACGAGGGCCGGGCGATCCGCCCGGCCCTTCGCGTGCCCTCGGCGAGTAATCTCCCGGCCGCTTCTCGTAGGCGTTGCCGTTCTGCGTGACGATCGCGGTCACGCGCGCACCCTGCCTAACCGGTCGATGCGTTGCCAGCGGTTAGATGCCCGGCGTCCGTCTCAGATAGTAGGAAGTCCGAGTAATTGTGGAGACAGGCGCGCGCTCCTCCCTTAGTTTTGTAGGAGCCGAACGTCTCGCTCGATCAAGCGAATGGCGGGCGTGAGCCGGGCCCCTGCAGGCAACCCCTGTGGTCCGCTCCCCGCCCCTTGGGGGCACCCCCCGCCCATTAGGCAGAGGGGGAGTCTCGTCACCCCTTTGGCACTCCCTGGAATTCGAAGGAGTCGATTCCCCATGGCCGAGACGACCGTCCGCCGCCGAGTCCGTCACGTCTCCCGTACGAGCGAGTCCGACCGCAAGAACGCCGCCGCCGCCCTGCAGCGCGCCCTCGACCGCCGTGACAACGGCGGCGAGACCGGCCACTGAGCCACGCCTCCCGGTAGTCGGGAAGCACCCCGGAAGCAGTCCGGGAGTCGCGCCCGCACAGGGCGCGGCGCGGGCGCCCGAACGGGACGTCGGGCCCCGCGCCGCACCTCGGACCCCCGCGTCCGCCCCGCGACCCGCTGTCCGCATGACGGACGGTCCGTGTCATCCCATGGGACGGGGAGTAGGGTTCCCGCATGTCTCGCAGCCTCAATCTCGCAGTGATCCCCGGTGACGGCATCGGCCAGGAGGTCGTGGCCGAAGGTCTCAAGGTCCTCTCCGCCGTCCTCCCGCAGGACGTGAAGCTGGAGACCAAGGAGTACGACTTCGGCGCCCGGCGCTACCACGCCACCGGTGAGACCCTCACCGACGCCGACGCGGAGGCGCTCAAGCGGCACGACGCGATCCTGCTCGGTGCGATCGGCGACCCGAGCGTGCCCTCCGGCGTCCTGGAGCGGGGCTTCCTGCTCAAGCTGCGCTTCCTCTTCGACCACCACGTCAACCTGCGCCCCTCGAAGCTGCTCCCCGGCGTGGCCACCCCGCTGGCCGGCCAGCCCGAGATCGACTTCGTCGTGGTCCGCGAGGGCACCGAGGGCCCGTACACCGGCAACGGCGGCACGATCCGCAAGGGCACCCCGCACGAGGTCGCCACCGAGGTCTCCGTGAACACGGCCTTCGGCGTCGAGCGCGTGGTCCGCGACGCCTTCGCCCGCGCCCAGGCCCGCCCCCGCAAGAAGCTCACGCTGGTCCACAAGAACAACGTGCTGGCCTTCGCCGGTCACCTGTGGACGAACGTCTTCAACCGGGTGGCCGCGGAGTTCCCCGACGTCACCACGGACTACATCCACGTGGACGCCGCGACGATCTACCTGGTCACCGACCCCGGCCGGTTCGACGTGATCGTCACCGACAACCTCTTCGGCGACATCATCACCGACCTCGCCGCGGCCGTCTCCGGCGGCATCGGCGTCGCCGCGAGCGGGAACATCAACCCCTCCGGCGAGTTCCCCTCCATGTTCGAGCCCGTGCACGGCTCGGCCCCGGACATCGCGGGCCAGGGCAAGGCCGACCCCACCGCCACGGTCCTGTCCGTCGCCCTGCTGCTGCGCCACCTCGGTCACGACGCCGAGGCGGTCCGCATCGAGGACGCCGTCTCCGCCGACCTGGCGGAGCGCGGCGCGCTGCCCGCGCGCAGCACCTCGGAGATCGGCGACGCGCTCGCCGCACGAGTAGCCGGCTGACCCGGCGCACCACGCGACGCCCCGGCTCCCAGGAGCCGGGGCAGTCCCTCGAAGCCGCCGGGTCACCTCGCACCCGGCGGCTTCTCGTATCTCCTGCCGGGTGTCACCATCGACCCCGGGTCGCATTCACGCCGTTTTCTTCCGCGCGTCCCGCTTGCGATAATCGAACGCGGAGCCGCGGTATCAGGCAATGCTCGGACGTCCTAGCACACGCCACTGGCCGTACGGACGTGAGCGCGGCCCGTCACACACAACCGGTGAAGGACAACCACTCATGACGACGCCCACGATCGAGCTCAAGCCCTCCGCCAGCCCGCTCTCCGCCGCCGAGCGCGAGGCGATCCTGGCGAACCCCGGCTTCGGCCGCCACTTCACCGACCACATGGTGACGATCAGGTGGACCGAGGGCCGCGGCTGGCACGACGGTCAGCTCGTTCCGTACGCGCCGATCCCCCTCGACCCGGCGACCAACGTCCTGCACTACGCGCAGGAGATCTTCGAGGGGCTGAAGGCCTACCGCCGTCCCGACGGCTCCGTCGCCACCTTCCGCCCGGACCAGAACGCCAAGCGGTTCCAGCGCTCCGCCCGCCGCCTGGCCATGCCCGAGCTGCCGGTCGAGACGTTCATCGAGGCCTGTGACGCGCTCGTCGGCCAGGACAAGGACTGGGTGCCCGCGCACGGCGGCGAGGAGTCCCTCTACCTGCGCCCCTTCATGATCGCGACCGAGGTGGGCCTGGGCGTGAAGCCGGCCAACGAGTACCTCTTCATCGTGATCGCCTCGCCGGCCGGCGCCTACTTCCCGGGCGGCGTCAAGCCCGTCTCCATCTGGGTCTCCGAGGACCACGTCCGCGCCGTTCCCGGAGGCATGGGCGACGCCAAGACCGGCGGCAACTACGCCGCCTCCCTGCTCGCCCAGGCCGAGGCCGCCGCACAGGGCTGCGCCCAGGTCTGCTACCTCGACGCGGTCGAGCGCACGTGGGTCGAGGAGCTCGGCGGCATGAACCTGTACTTCGTCTACGGGAACAAGATCGTCACGCCTTCGCTGACCGGCTCCATCCTGGAGGGCGTCACCCGCGACAGCCTCCTCACCGTCGCCCGAGACCTGGGCTACGAGGCGGAGGAGGGCCGGGTCTCCGTCGACCAGTGGCAGCGCGACTCCGAGAGCGGCGCGCTGCAGGAGGTCTTCGCCTGCGGCACCGCGGCCGTGATCACCCCGGTCGGCACGGTCAAGCGCACCGGCGGGGAGTGGCAGCAGTCGGGCGGCGAGCCCGGCGAGGTCACCCTCCGGCTCCGGCAGGCCCTGCTGGACATCCAGCGCGGCACGGCCGAGGACAAGCACGGCTGGATGCACCCGCTGGGCTGATCCCCGACCCGAATGTCCCCGCATCGCCGCAGGGCCACCCCGACCGGGGTGGCCCTGCGGCGTTCCTGAAGCCCGCCGCCGGTGCGGCGCATATAGAACGCTGCTCTAAAAGTTCCCTTGACTCCTTCCGATCATCGACTAGATCGCTTAGAGTGCTGCTCTAAGATATGGAGTGCTGCTCACATACCGTGTTCGGGCCGCTCTCGACGACCGACGGCGGACAGGGAGGCCAGGTGCGACTCACCCCCACCGAACGGGACCGGCTGCTGCTCTTCGGGGCGGCCGAGCTGGCCCGGGCGAGAAGGGCCCGCGGGCTGCTGCTCAACGTCCCGGAGGCGACCGCGCTCGTCGCGGACACCGTCTGCGAGGCCGCCCGTGACGGCGTGCGGCTCGCCGAGGCGATCGAGCGGGCCCGGTCGGTCCTCGGCCCGGACGACGTGCTGCCGGGGGTCGCGGACATCGTCACCGAGGTGCACGTCGAGGCCGTCTTCGACGACGGCACGCGGCTCGCCGTCGTCTCCGACCCGATCGGCGCGGACGGGGCGCACGGCGCGGGGAGCCGGGCGCCCGACGGCCTCGGGCCGGGCGCGCTGCTGCCGGGGCCCACGCACGCCGAGCCCGAGGCGGTCGTGCGGCTGACCGTCGTCAACACCGCCGCAGTGCCCGTCTCCGTCACCTCCCACTTCCACTTCTTCGAGGCCAACCCGCGGCTGGACTTCGCGCGGGACGCGGCCTACGGGATGCGGCTCGCCGTCCCCGCCGGGTCCTCCGTGCGCTTCGGGCCGGGGGAGAGCGTCGAGGTCGGGCTGCTGCCCATCGGGGGCGAGCGGGTGGCGATCGGCTTCGCCGGGCTGGTCGACGGGCCGCTGGACGCCCCGGGCGCCCGGCAGGAAGCCCTGCGCCGGGCAGCCGCCTGCGGATACCTGGGGGCGAAGGCGTGAACCCGCACGAGTACGCCGCCACCCACGGCCCCCGCGCCGGCGACCGCGTCCGGCTCGGCGACAGCGGCCTCGTCGTCCGCGTGGAGTCCGACTCCCAGCTCCCCGGCGACGAGTTCCTCGCCGGCTTCGGCAAGACCGCCCGCGACGGACTGCACCTCAAGGCCGCCGCCGTCCGTGACACCTGTGACGTCGTGATCAGCAACGTCGTGGTGATCGACGCGGTGCTGGGGATCCACAAGGTCTCGATCGGGATCCGGGAGGGCCGCATCCACGCGATCGGGCGCGCCGGGAACCCCGACACCCTGGACGGGGTGGACGTCGTCGTCGGCACGGGCACGTCCATCGTCTCCGGCGAGGGGCTCATCGCCACCGCCGGCGCCGTCGACACCCATGTCCATCTGCTGTCGCCGCGCATCATGGAGGCCTCGCTGGCCTCCGGTGTGACGACGGTCATCGGGCAGGAGTTCGGGCCCGTGTGGGGCGTCGGCGTCAACTCGCCCTGGGCGCTGCGGCACGCGTTCAACGCCTTCGACGCCTGGCCGGTCAACATCGGCTTCCTGGGCCGCGGTTCGTCCTCGCACGACGCCCCGCTGGTCGAGGCGCTGGCCGAGGGCGGCGCCTCGGGCTTCAAGGTGCACGAGGACATGGGCGCCCACACCCGGGCGCTGGACACGGCGTTGCGGGTCGCCGAGGAACACGACGTCCAAGTCGCCCTGCACAGCGACGGGTTGAACGAGTGCCTGTCGGTCGAGGACACCCTGCGCGTCCTGGAGGGCCGGACGATCCACGCCTTCCACATCGAGGGCTGCGGCGGCGGCCATGTGCCCAACGTGCTGAAGATGGCCGGCGTGCCGAACGTCATCGGCTCCTCCACCAACCCCACCCTGCCCTTCGGCCGGGACGCCGTCGCCGAGCACTACGGGATGATCGTCTCCGTCCACGACCTGAAGACCGACCTGCCCGGCGACGCCGCCATGGCCCGCGACCGCATCCGCGCCGGGACGATGGGCGCCGAGGACGTGCTGCACGACCTGGGCGCGATCGGCATCACCTCGTCCGACGCGCAGGGCATGGGCCGCGCGGGCGAGACCGTCCGCCGCACCTTCGCCATGGCCGGCAAGATGAAGGCCGAGTTCGGCGCCCCGCACGACGACCACGACAACGAGCGCGTCCTGCGCTACCTGGCCAAGCTGACCGTCAACCCCGCCATCGCGCACGGGCTTTCGCACGAGGTCGGATCGATCGAGGTCGGCAAGCTCGCCGACATCGTGCTGTGGCGCCCCGAGTACTTCGGCGCCAAACCGCAACTGGTCCTCAAGTCGGGCTTCCCTGCGTACGGGGTGGTCGGCGACCCGAACGCGGCCACCGACACCTGCGAACCCCTCGTCCTCGGACCGCAGTTCGGGGCGTACGGGGCCACGCCCGCCGATCTCTCCGTCGCCTTCGTCGCCCGGGCCGCCCTCGACCAGGGCGGCGACTCGATGCCCACCCGCCGCCGCCGGGTCGCCGTCCGCGGCACCCGCGGCATCGGCCCCGCCGACCTGCGCCTGAACTCCCGCACCGGAGCGGTCGACGTCGACCGGCGCACCGGTCTGGTCACCCTCGACGGCGAGCCGCTGCGCTCCGAGCCGGCCGAGTCCGTGTCCCTGAACCGCCTCTACTTCCTCTGACTCCCCAAGGACCAAGGACCGTCCCATGAGCAAGCCGGCCGCCGAAGGCTTCCGCATGCCCGCCGAGTGGACCCCGCACGAACGCACCTGGATGGCGTGGCCGGGCCCCAACCCCACCTTCGACGACCCCGACGACCTGGCCGCCGCACGGGCGGCCTGGGCGGCGGTCGCCCGCGCCGTCCGCCACTTCGAACCGGTGACCGTGGTGTGCGGTCCCGGACAGTCGGCGGACGCCCGGGGCCTGCTCGGCCCCGGGGTGCGGACGGTCGAGCGCGAGCTGGACGACGCCTGGATGCGCGACATCGGCCCGACCTTCCTCACGAACGGCCGTGAACTGGCCGCCGTCGACTGGACGTTCAACGGCTGGGGCGCCCAGGCATGGGCCCGCTGGGAGCACGACGCGAAGATCGCCGCGTCCGTCGCCGACCTCGCGGGGGCGCGGACGTACGCCTCGCGGCTGGTCAACGAGGGCGGCGCCGTCCACGTCGACGGGGAGGGCACGGTCCTGCTGACGGAGACGGTCCAGCTCGGCCCCGAGCGCAATCCGGGATGGACACGGGAGGAGGTCGAGGCGGAGATCCACGCCATGCTCGGCACCCGCAAGGCGATCTGGCTGCCCCGCGGCCTCACCGGCGACTACCCCCCGCACGGCTACGGCACCCTCGGCCATGTCGACATCGTCGCCGCCTTCGCCCGGCCCGGAGTCGTCGTCGCCCACAGCCAGCCGGACTCGGCGCACCCCGACCACGAGGTGACACGCGAGACCGTCGGACTGCTGCGCGGACAGACCGACGCGCGCGGCCGCCGACTGGAGGTCGTCGAGGTCGCCGCCCCGACCGTGCTGGAGGCCGACGGCCACTGGGCCGACTACTCCTACATCAACCACTACCTCTGCAACGGCGGCGTGGTGCTGTGCGGTTTCGACGACCCGCGCGACGAGCTCGCGGCGGGGGTCTTCCGCCGGCTGTTCCCGGAGCGGACGGTCACCCTGGTGGACGCCCGTACGATCTTCTCCGGCGGCGGTGGCATCCACTGCGTCACCCAGCAGCAGCCGAGGGTCTGAGACCTGGGAGCCTCGCACGGCGACCGGCGACCGGCGGCCGACGACAACTGACGACCAGCGAGAGGCAGGGGAGCCGGGACATGGCCGAAGCGGCACGGGCACGCAGGAACGCCCCGCCCCGCGAGGACGTCCTCGCGGCGGCCATGAGGATGATCGCCGAACGCGGTCTGGAGAAGCTCACCATGGCGGCGCTCGGCCGTGAGGTCGACATGAGCAGCGGCCATCTCCTCTACTACTTCCACTCCAAGGACGAGCTCCTGCTGCGCACCCTGGAGTGGAGCGAGGGCCGCCTCGGCGCCGAGCGCGCACGGCTGCTGGCCCGTGCCGCACCCGCCCGCGAGCGCCTCGACGCCTACGTCGGCCTGTACGTCCCCGACGGCCACCGCGACCCGCACTGGACCCTCTGGCTGGAGGTCTGGAACCGCTCGCAGAACGCCGCCGACGACGCGGACGCGCGCGACCGCCAGGCGGCCATCGAGGGGGCCTGGCACCGCGACCTGGTCGCCCTGCTGGCGGAGGGGATGTCACGCGGCGAGTTCCGGCGGGTGGACCCCGACCGGTACGCGGCCCGGCTGCGAGCCCTGCTCGACGGGTTCTCCATCCACGTCGCCGTCGGCCTGCGCGGCACGGACCGCGAACAGGTCCTCGGGCACGTCGGCGAGTTCCTGGCCGGGAGCCTCCTCACGGACGCGTGAGGACGCGCTGTTCGCATCCTGAGACACCCGGTGAGCACGAGGACGGTCTGTGCCAGACTGCCGCCGTGCTCTCGTTCGCCATGATTATTGGCAGCAGGCGCGCCGGTCCGCAGTGACCGCTCCGTACGACCAGGTACGAGCGGCCATCGTCGTCCTCGACCCGCGCGCAGACCTCTCGCACCCGCGAGGGGTTTTTCGCTTTTCTGGCCCACCCGCAGCCGGGAGCGAGAGCGCGAGGGACCATGGGGGGACGGTGGAGCCGGTCTTCCGGTAACGACCGAGATCCGACACAGGAGCCTTCAGACCATGACCGCACCCAGCGAACCCGACGATTCCTTCCACGTCTTCGACACCACGCTGCGCGACGGCGCGCAGCGTGAGGGCATCAACCTCACCGTCGCCGACAAGCTGGCCATCGCCCGGCACCTGGACGACTTCGGAGTGGGCTTCATCGAGGGCGGCTGGCCCGGCGCCAACCCGCGCGACACCGAGTTCTTCGCCCGCGCGCAGGAGGAGATCGACTTCCGGCACGCCCAGCTGGTCGCCTTCGGCGCGACCCGCCGGGCGGGTGCGAAGGCCGCGGAGGACCCGCAGGTCAGGGCGCTGCTGGAGTCGGGCGCCGGGGTGATCACCCTGGTCGCGAAGTCCCATGACCGACACGTCGAACTGGCCCTGCGCACCACCCTGGACGAGAACCTCGCCATGGTCGGCGACACGGTCTCCTTCCTGAAGGGCCAGGGCCGCCGCGTCTTCGTCGACTGCGAGCACTTCTTCGACGGATACCGCGCCAACCCGGAGTACGCGAAGGCGGTCGTCCGGGCCGCCGCCGAGGCAGGCGCGGACGTGGTCATCCTGTGCGACACCAACGGCGGGATGCTCCCGGCGCAGGTCCAGGCCGTGGTCTCGACGGTGCTCGCCGACACGGGCGCCCGGCTCGGCATCCACGCCCAGGACGACACCGGCTGCGCGGTGGCCAACACCCTCGCCGCGGTGGACGCGGGCGCGACCCACGTCCAGTGCACGGCGAACGGCTACGGCGAACGCGTCGGCAACGCGAACCTGTTCCCGGTGGTCGCGGCCCTGGAGCTGAAGTACGGCATGAAGGTGCTGCCCGAGGGCCGGCTGCGTGAGATGACCCGCATCTCGCACGCCATCGCCGAGGTCGTCAACCTCACGCCGTCCACGCACCAGCCCTACGTGGGCGTCTCGGCGTTCGCCCACAAGGCCGGGCTGCACGCCTCGGCCATCAAGATCGACCCCGACCTCTACCAGCACATCGACCCCGAGCAGGTCGGCAACACCATGCGGATGCTGGTCTCCGACATGGCCGGCCGCGCCTCCATCGAGCTCAAGGGCAAGGAGCTCGGCGTCGACCTCGGCGGCGACCGCGAACTGGTCGGCCGGGTCGTGGACCGGGTCAAGGAGCGGGAGCTCCGGGGTTACACCTACGAGGCGGCCGACGCCTCCTTCGAACTCCTGCTGCGCGCCGAGGTCGAGGGCAGGCCGCTGAAATACTTCGACGTCGAGTCCTGGCGCGCCATCGTCGAGGACCGCCCCGACGGCACCCACGCCAACGAGGCCACAGTGAAGCTCTGGGCCAAGGCCGAGCGCATCGTCGCGACGGCCGAGGGCAACGGCCCGGTCAACGCCCTGGACCGCGCCCTGCGGGTGGCCCTGGAGAAGATCTACCCCCAGCTGGCCAAGCTCGACCTGGTCGACTACAAGGTCCGCATCCTGGAGGGCGTCCACGGCACCCAGTCCACCACCCGCGTCCTGATCTCCACGACCGACGGCACGGGGGAGTGGTCCACGGTGGGCGTGGCGGAGAACGTCATCGCCGCCTCCTGGCAGGCCCTGGAGGACGCGTACACGTACGGACTGCTGCGGGCGGGCGTGGACCCCGCGGAGTGATGTCCGACAGCTGCCGGATGTCCCCTCTGTGAGGGTTTCGGGTAGCTTCGAGGTATGAAGGTCGTGCTCTCGGCCCGCCGGGCCCGAGGCCTCACCGCACCCCTGCTCGCGCTGGTGCTCGTCGCCCTCACGGTGTGGACCGTGTGGGCGGCGGGCGCCCCGCGGGCGGCCGCCGCCACCGGCGTCTCGGCGATCGCCGACTCCCTTCGCCACAGCCCGGTCTACGTCGACCCCGAGGCGGCCGGGCAGCTGTCCCGGGCCGACCGGCGCGCCCTGGAGCAGCAGATCGAGAACGCCGACAAACCCCTGTTCATCGCCGTCCTGCCGGCCGGCTACCCCACGGCCGGCCTCTTCGGCGACCTGCGCACCGCCACCGGGGTCACCGGTCTGTACGCGATCCGGCTGGGCGACCGCTTCGACGCCCGCGCCGACTCCTCCGTCCTGCCGCGGACGGCCGTGCGCAACCTCGTGCGCAACCTCGTGGGCAGCGTCGGCGGCGAGAGCGACGCCGGAACCCAGCTGACCGACTTCACCGACCGCGCCCTGGCCCACATGGGCGGCTCCGCCCCCGCGAGCTGGGGCTCCTCGAACGGCGGCGGGGGGATTTCGTCCTCCGGGCTGATCGTCGCGGGCGCGGTGCTGGCGGCCGGCGGGGCGGGGGCGTACACCCTGGTGCGGCGGGGCCGCCGGCGCCGGGCCGAGGAGCAGCGGGCGGCGCTCGACCGGCTGAGGGTCGTCGTGGACGAGGACATCACGGCTTTCGGCGAGGAACTCGACCGCCTCGACTTCCATCCGGCCGAGGCGGGCGCCGACGACGCCATGCGCGCCGACTACGAACGCGCTCTGGACGCCTACGAGCAGGCGAAGACGGCCATGGCGGCGGCGGCCCGGCCGGAGGACGTCCGGGCCGTCACCGAGGCGCTGGAGGCCGGCCGCTTCTCGCTGGCCTCCCTCGCCGCCCGGCGCACGGGAAGGCCGCTGCCTGAGCGCCGTCCGCCCTGCTTCTTCGATCCCCGCCACGGCCCCTCGGTCGCCGACGCCACCTGGACGCCGCCGGGCGGGGCCACCCGCGAGGTCCCGGTCTGCGCGGCGGACGCGACCCGTCTGGCCGACGGCCGCGACCCCGTGATCCGCGAGGTCGACAGCGACTACGGCCGCCGCCCCTACTGGGAGGCCGGTCCCGCCTACGGCCCCTGGGCGGGCGGCTACTTCGGCGGCGGCATCCTGCCCGGCCTCCTCGTCGGCACGATGCTCGGCTCGATCATGGCCACCCCGTCGTACGCGGCCGGCTACGGCACCGGCTACGGCGACTTCGGCGGCTATGACGGCGGCGACGTCTCCGGCGCGGACTTCGACCCCGGGGACTTCGGGGGCGGCTTCGGCGGCGGGGGAGGCGGGGACTTCGGCGGCGGCGGGGGAGGCGGCGACTTCGGCGGGGGGTTCTAGCGGGGGGTTCTCAGCGGGCGGGAACGGGGACGGGTACGGGCCCGGCGTCGCGGAGTGCCGCGGCGACGGGCCCGTGAACCCCGTGGGGGGCCTGCGGGTGGGAGCGCCGACCGGCAGGGCGTGGCCCGCCGGCCGCCGACCGGGTCAGAGCGAGGCGGCCGCCGAGGCGATCGCGGAGGCGAACGTCGACACCTCGGAGTAGACGCCGGGGGCGTTGGCCCGGGCGCACCCGATGCCCCAGCCGATTCGGCCACCCGCGCCCCCGGCCCCCCCCCGGCCACCCGCGCCACCCGGCCCCCCGGCCCCCGGCCCCCCGGCCCCCGGCCCCCCGGCCCTCCGGCCCTCCGGCCTCCGGCCCCCGGCCCTCCGGCCCCCCCTGCCCTCCGGCCCCCTTGCCCCGGGCGGGATCGGGAGAGCGATCCCAACCCGGGACGACGGCTCACCCGGGCTCGCCGGGAAGAGACCGGAAGAAGTCGGACGGCGATGTCGAGAACCCGCGTCCGGCTCCGTCCCCGGGGTGAACGCGACCACAATGGGCCGCACCAGCACCGAGGAGAACCACGATGGCCAAGTACCTGCTGCTCAAGCACTACCGTGGTGCGCCGGCTCCGGAGAACGACGTGCCCATGGACCAGTGGACGCCGGAGGAGATCTCGGCCCACGTGCAGTACATGAACGACTTCGCGGCCCGCCTCGAAAGCACCGGCGAGTTCGTCGACAGCCAGGCGCTCGCCCCCGAGGGCACGTTCGTGCGCTACGACGGCGCGGGCCGCCCGCCCGTCACCGACGGCCCCTTCGCCGAGACCAAGGACCTCATCGCCGGCTGGATGGTCATCGACGTCGACAGCCACGAACGCGCCCTCGAACTGGCCGGGGAACTGTCGGCCGCCCCCGGGGCCGGCGGGAGGCCGATCCACGAATGGCTCGAGCTGCGCCCGTTCCTGGGCGAGCACGGCACCGTCACGGAGTGACCCCGACGATGGACGAGGCCCTGCTGCGCAGCCTCACACCGCACGTCCTCACCGTCCTCGTCCGCCGCGGGGCCGACTTCGCGGCGGCCGAGGACGCCGTGCAGGACGCACTCGTCGAGGCGTTGCGCGTCTGGCCGGCCGACCCGCCGCGGGACGCCGAGGGCTGGCTGATCACCGTCGCCTGGCGCAGGTTCCTCGACGCGCGGCGGGCGGACGCCGCCCGCCGCCGCCGCGAGGACCGCCTGGACGAGGAACCGGCGCCCGGGCCCGCGCCCGCCGCGGACGACACCCTCCGGCTCTACTTCCTGTGCGCCCACCCGTCGCTGACGCCGTCGTCCGCCGTCGCACTCACCCTGCGCGCCGTCGGAGGGCTCACCACCCGTCAGATCGCCCAGGCCTACCTGGTCCCCGAGGCGACCATGGCGCAACGGATCAGCCGGGCCAAGCGCACCGTCTCCGACGTGCGGTTCGACCGGCCGGGCGACGTGGCCACCGTGCTGCGCGTGCTGTACCTGGTGTTCAACGAGGGCTACTCCGGCGACGTCGACCTCGCCGCCGAGGCCATCCGGCTCACCCGGCAGCTCGCGGCGGCCGTCGACCACCCCGAGGTCGCGGGGCTGCTCGCCCTCATGCTGCTCCACCACGCCCGGCGTGCCGCCCGGACCGCGCCCGACGGCAGCCTGGTGCCGCTCGCCGAGCAGGACCGCGGCCGGTGGGACACAGCGTCGATCGCGGAGGGCGTCGGGATCCTCCAGGCGGCCCTCGCCCGCGACCGGCTGGGCGAGTTCCAGGCCCAGGCCGCCGTCGCGGCCCTGCACGCCGACGCGCCGACCGCCGAGGAGACCGACTGGGCGCAGATCGTCGAGTGGTACGACGAGCTCGTGGCCCTGACCGGCAACCCGGTCGTCCGGCTGAACCGCGCGGTAGCCGTCGGGGAGGCCGACGGACCGCGCGCCGGTCTGGCGGCGCTCGCGGCGCTGGACGACACGCTGCCGCGCCACACCGCGGTCGCGGCGTACCTCCACGAGCGCGACGGCGACCTGGCGACGGCCGCGCGGCTGTACGCCGAGGCCGCCCGCAAGGCGCCCGACCTCGCCGAGCGCGACCATCTGACGCGCCGGGCCGCCCGGCTCAACGCCCGCCGGCGCCGCTGACGCGTCGCCCGCGGGACGACCCGCGGGGCCGTCAGTCCTGGGCGGCGGACTTGGCGAAGCCGAGCAGGGCCTCGAAGTCGATCGCCCCCGGGTCTCCATGGGTGTTCTCGGGCACGTGCATATGGCCGCACACGCCCTTGAACCCGTTCCACCGCTCGCCGCTCATCCGCTGCCCGCCGCCGTTCCCCGCGGACTTCGGGTAGGGGGGCCACAGCGTGGGTCCGCGCAGCGGCACGTCGTGGTGGATGTGCATCCAGGCCAGGTACTGGGCGACGGCGCGCAGCGCCCACTCCGGGGCCTTGGGCCAGTAGACATGGGCCTGGTCGTGAGTGTTCCACTTGGTGTGCAGCTCGGGGTCGCAGGTGCCGACGAGCTCCACCTGGCAGACGTTGAGGGTGTTCGTCTCGACGCCGCCGCGCCGGTTGGCCAGCGCGCGCGAGGAGACGTCGATCTCGAAGTGCTGGTACCACGTCAGCCGCTTGGCCGCGAAGTCCGGCACGGCCGTCAGGTTGGGCGCGACGGAGCCGCCCTGGTAGTCGGGCAGCGAGCGGCCCTCCGTGGTGTGCAGGACGACGACGTTGACCTCCATGCGGTCACCGCCGAAGTCGTCCTGGTACCAGTGGTCGCGGTTGGCGCCGGGGTAGTACTGGGGTCCGGTCTTGATGCTCATGGTCCGCGACTGTGACACAGGACACACCAAGGGGCCGGAAGCTCTTCGCTTCCGGCCCCTTTCTGCCGGTTTTCGCCGTATTCCACCACACGGTTACGCGTTCTTGATCGCCGAGATGTCGAAGTTCAGCTTGATCTTGTCGGAGATCAGGACGCCACCCGTCTCCAGGGCCGCGTTCCAGGTCAGACCCCAGTCCGAGCGGAGGATCTCGGCTTTGCCCTCGAAGCCCACGCGCTCGTTGCCGAACGGGTCCTTGGCGGAGCCGTTGAACTCCAGGTCGATGGTGAGCGGCTTGGTCGCGCCGAGGATGCTCAGCTCGCCGGAGACGCGGTAGTCGTCGCCGCCCAGGGCCTCGGCGGAGGTGGAGCGGAAGGTCATCAGCGGGAATTCCTCGGTCCGGAAGAAGTCCGCGCTCTTCAGGTGGCCGTCGCGGTCGGCGGACCCGGTGTCGATGCTGTCCATCGTGACGTCGATGGAGGCGGTCGACCGGGACGGGTCGACGCCGTCCAGATGCAGCGTGCCGGTGAAGTCGGTGAACCTGCCCTTGACGTTGGTGACCATCGCGTGGCGGGCGGTGAAGCCGATCGTCGAGTGCGCGGGATCGATCGTGTACTCACCGGTCAGGGCGGCGAGCTCCGGGCTTACCGTGGTGGCAGCGGTGGAGGTGGTCTCGTCGGTGCTCTTGCGGCCGAAGATGCCCATGGCGTGCTCCTTGGGGACGGGAGGAGTCGAAGATGTTTAACCTTCAACGAGCTGACAGGAACGACAGTAGACCCATTCCGTTCAACTTTCAACTTAATCGGGGGAGCAATTCTCCCAAGGTTGCGCCGCGTCGCCGAGGGAGCGCCCGACCGCCGTCCGGCGCTGTGGCTTCACCCCGGGGAGGGCAGCTGTGGCGCGAAATGTGAGCTGGGTCTCATTGGCCGGGTTTGTGCGACCCCTACAACCCCCTGGCCCTCTGAGCAGTCGGAACGGCTGTAACCCGAACCGGTTCTGTTCAGGGGTACCAGGAAAACGCTCCGAGGACTGTACGGAGTCGACGTCACTCTTTCCTTGGTGGGCTTCGTAAGGTCGCTACATGACCGTTTTGGAAGAGACGCCGGGTGAGTCGACCGCGGAGCCCTCGGAGCCCACGGACGCGCGCGGCCGCGTGGCCGAGCTGCACGAGATCCGTGCCCAGGCGCTGGCCGGCCCGAGCGAGAAGGCGACCCAGGCGCAGCACGCCAAGGGCAAGCTGACCGCCCGGGAGCGGATCGAGCTGCTGGTGGACCCGGGATCCTTCCAGGAGGTCGAGCAGCTGCGCCGGCACCGGGCGACCGGGTTCGGCCTGGAGTCCAAGAAGCCGTTCACCGACGGCGTCATCACCGGCTGGGGCACGGTCGAGGGCCGCACGGTCTTCGTCTACGCCCACGACTTCCGTATCTTCGGCGGTGCGCTGGGCGAGGCCCACGCCACCAAGATCCACAAGATCATGGACATGGCCATCGCGGCCGGGGCTCCGCTGGTCTCGCTCAACGACGGCGCCGGCGCCCGTATCCAGGAAGGCGTCTCGGCGCTCGCCGGCTACGGCGGCATCTTCCAGCGCAACACCAGGGCGTCCGGAGTCATCCCGCAGATCAGCGTGATGCTGGGCCCCTGCGCGGGCGGCGCGGCCTACAGCCCCGCCCTCACCGACTTCGTCTTCATGGTCCGCGAGACCTCGCAGATGTTCATCACCGGGCCGGACGTGGTCAAGGCCGTCACCGGCGAGGAGATCACCCAGAACGGCCTCGGCGGCGCGGACGTGCACGCCGAGACCTCCGGTGTCTGCCACTTCGCGTACGACGACGAGGAGACCTGCATCGCGGAGGTGCGCTACCTGCTGTCGCTGCTGCCGCAGAACAACCGGGAGAACCCGCCGCGCGTCGACTCCGCCGACCCGGCCGAGCGCCGCGGCGACGTCCTGCTCGACCTGGTCCCGGCCGACGGCAACCGCCCCTACGACATGACCAAGGTCATCGAGGAGATCGTCGACGACGGCGAGTACCTGGAGGTCCACGAGCGCTGGGCGCGCAACATCATCTGCGCCCTGGCCCGGCTCGGCGGTCAGGTCGTCGGCATCGTCGCCAACCAGCCGCAGTCCCTCGCGGGCGTCCTGGACATCGAGGCCAGCGAGAAGGCCGCACGCTTCGTACAGATGTGCGACGCCTTCAATATTCCGATCATCACTCTTCTGGACGTACCCGGCTTCCTGCCCGGCGTCGATCAGGAGCACGGTGGAATCATCCGCCACGGCGCGAAGCTGCTGTACGCGTACTGCAACGCGACCGTGCCCCGGATCTCGCTGATCCTGCGCAAGGCGTACGGAGGTGCTTACATCGTCATGGACAGCCAGTCCATCGGGGCCGACCTCACCTACGCCTGGCCGACGAACGAGATCGCCGTGATGGGCGCCGAGGGCGCCGCCAACGTCATCTTCCGCCGTCAGATCGCCGAGGCCGAGGACCCCGAGGCCATGCGGGCCCGCATGGTCAAGGAGTACAAGTCCGAGCTGATGCATCCGTACTACGCGGCCGAGCGCGGCCTGGTCGACGACGTCATCGACCCCGCCGAGACCCGCGAGGTCCTCGTCAGGTCCCTGGCCATGCTGCAGTCCAAGCACGCGGACCTGCCCTCGCGCAAGCACGGCAACCCCCCGCAGTAACCCGACGGACCTCACGAGTAACCCGGCGGATTCCCTGCGGAAACCTCATCCACGGAGACTGACACCCATGAACGCTCCCGACATCCGCGTCGAGAAGGGCCATGCCGAGCCCGAGGAAGTCGCCGCCATCGCGGCGGTCCTCCTGGCTCGCGCGGCGGCCCGCCCCTCCGAGCCCACCGCGCACCGCTCCCGTCCCCGGGCCGGCTGGCGCCGCCTGGAACGCGAGGGCGGCTTCCGCGCCCCGCACAGCTGGCGCTGAACCCTCCTGCACGTCCCTGAAGGGGGCCCACCCGCCCGGGTGGGCCCCCTTCGGCATGCGCCCGGCGAAGGGGCCCGGTCCGGCCACGCGAAAGGCCCCCTCGTCGTGGAGGGGGCCTTCGGCTGTGCGGGGGAGGGCGGCGCTACCGCAGGCGCGCCATCAAGGCGTGCTCCACCAGGGTGATCAGCGCGGACTTGGCGTCGGCGCGATGGCGGGCGTCCGTCGTGATGATCGGGGTGTCCGGGCCGATCTGCAGTGCCTCACGCACCTCGTCGGGGTTGTACGGCTGGTTGCCGTCGAAGCCGTTCAACGCGATGACGAAGGGGAGGCCGCTGTTCTCGAAGTAGTCGACCGCGGGGAAGCAGTCGGCGAGACGGCGGGTGTCGACGAGCACGATCGCCCCGATGGCGCCGCGCACCAGGTCGTCCCACATGAACCAGAAGCGGTCCTGGCCGGGCGTGCCGAAGAGGTAGAGGATCAGGTCCTGATCCAGGGTGATGCGGCCGAAGTCCATCGCGACCGTGGTGGTCGTCTTGTCCCCGGTGTGGGTGAGGTCGTCGATGCCCGCCGACGCGGACGTCATGACGGCCTCGGTGCGCAGCGGATTGATCTCCGAAACAGCCCCGACGAACGTGGTCTTGCCCACGCCGAAGCCGCCCGCCACCACGATCTTCGCGGAAGTGGTGGAGCGGGAGGGACCCCCGCTAGAGCTTGCGAAGTCCACTGAGCACCCTTTCGAGCAGTGTCACGTCTGGCTGGCCGCCGGCGCTCTCGTCGCCGCCGGGCTGATGGATGGCGACCAGTCCCGCCTCCGCCAAGTCGGCGACGAGGATCCTGGCCACGCCGAGGGGGATGGTCAGCAGCGCCGAGATCTCGGCGACCGACTTGATCTCTCGGCAGAGGTTGCAGATCCGCTGATGCTCGGGCAACTGGCCCTGCATCTGGTGCGGCTGCGCGGTGGTGTGCACCAGCGCCTCGATGGCGAGCTGGTAACGCGGGCGGGTCCGGCCGCCGGTCATGGCGTACGGACGCACCAGCGGGTTGTTCGCCGCCCCGGCGGGAGCCGCCTCGGGGGTCCGGCGGTGCGGCTGCACGGGCTGGATGCGCGGCGCCTGCGGCTGGTCGTAAGGGGACTGCCCGGGACCCTGGGGCGAGTACGGCCGCTGCTGGCCGGGCGCGGAGGGGAAGTCGTAACGGTTCGGGTTCTGGGAACCGTCGCCGTGACCCTGGGCAGGGCCGTACGACCAGTTACCCGAATTGGAACCGCCTGGGGGTGTTGCCACTCTCTCTCCTCCTCCGACTGTGCCTGGCGCCCATCACATGGAAGCCGCGTCCCGAAACCCTACGGCCTCAGGACGCCAAAACGCACCGTCCCGCTGTTAGTTGAGAAGGCTCCCTTGGAGCTCCGCACGAAGGTCGGGCGTCAGGACCGAACCCGCCCGGTCCACCAGAAGGGCCATCTCGTACCCAATGAGGCCGATGTCCGCCTCGGGATGAGCGAGAACCGCGAGCGAGGAACCGTCAGAGATGGACATGAGGAAGAGGAATCCCCGCTCCATCTCCACAACCGTCTGGTTCACGCTGCCGCCCTCGAAGATCCGGGAGGCGCCTGCCGTCAGGGACGTCAGACCGGAGGCGACGGCCGCGAGCTGGTCGGCACGGTCGCGGGGGAAGCCTTCGGACATCGCCAGAAGGAGTCCGTCGGCGGAGACCACCACGGTGTGGGACACCCCCGGGGTGTTGTCCACGAAGTTGGTGATCACCCAGTTCAGGTTCTGTGCCGCCTGGCTCATCGGGCTCACACTAACGCTCCTGGTTGTAGGTGCTGTCAGGACCGAGGCCCTGGCCGTTCGTTTCACTGCTGCCTGCGTTGCGCCCGCGCTCGACGCCCCGTCGCAGGTTGCTCAACCTGCCTCGGACGTCCTCCGGGGCGCGGGAGACCTGTGGGCCGCCCTGGGGGGTGTTCTCGGCGGCGCCCTCGACCAGGTTGGCCTTGGGCACCCGGCGCGGCAGGCCGGAGGAGGTGACCCCGCCCGCCTTGGGCTTCTTCAGAGCGGAGGCCTGGTGCCAGCGCTCGTCGTTCGCCGACCGCCAGACGTCGCTGCCGCCGCTCTCGGAGGAGGAGGCCGACGCGTCCTGCTTCGCGGGCCGAGTGCCGTTCGCAGCGCTTGCGGGGGATCCGCGGCGAGGCAGACCGGCTTCGGTCAGCGCGTGGGGGGCGGAGGGGGCCGGTCCCGGACGGTCGAAGCCTACGCGGTTCTGCTCGCCCGCGTCAGCGGCCTGCACGGATTCCGCTTCCGGAGCGTACTGGTCCGGGTAGCCGTTCTGGTAACCGTTCGTGTGACCGTTCTGCTGGGGCCAGTCGTCCTGGTAGGGCTGCTGCTCCTCGTAGGGCCGGAAGCCCTCGGAGGTCCCGGCGGGGGCCGCCGGCCGCTCCTCCTGAACGGGCTCCGCATACGCGGGGTCCGGGTAGCCGCCGTTCGACGTGAAGGCGTCGCTCTGCGGCAGCCCGCCGTTCGTGGAGAACGCGTCGTTCTGCGGCAGGCCGCCGTTCTGACCGAAGTACTGGTCGTCGTACGCCGGGCGCTGCTGCTCCTCGTACGCCGTCTGCTGGTCGAACGTCCCGGGCCGGTCGGCATAGCCGGTGGCATTGGCGTCGTAGCCGTTCTGGGCGCCGTTCTGCGCGGGGTCGTAGCCGTTCTGCCCGGCGTCGTACTCCGGCCGGCGTTCGGCGTCGAAGCCCTCGCCGTAGGAGGGGGTCTGCGCCGGCTGCTGCTGGCCGTGCTGGCCGGACTGCTGGCCCTGCTGCTGACCGTTCTGGCCTTGCTGCTGACCGTTCTGGCCGTGCTGCTGACCGTGCTGGTCCGGCTGGGTCTCCAGCGCCGCACGCCGTTCCTCGCGCAGCAGGGAGCGGCCCACCGGGTCCAGCTCGCGGATGTCGTCGGGGACCTCGTAGCGGCTGTCGTCGAAGCCCAGCTCGGCGGCCGTGCGCATCGGCAGACCGGTGTTGAAGTCCTCGCCGCCGAAGTTCTGCTGCTGCTCGGGGATGATCTGCGAGACCGTGAAGTCGTCGCGCGACTGCTGCTGCTCGCCGCCGCCACCGTGGGTGATGGCGTCCGGCAGCATGACCAGCGAGGTGGTGCCGGCCTGCTCGCCCGAGGGACGCAGCTGGACGCGGATGCCGTGCCGGTCGGACAGTCGGCCGACCACGAACAGGCCCATGCGCTGCGAGATCGCGGCGTCCACCGTCGGCGGGTTGGCCAGCTTGTGGTTGATGTCCGCGAAGTCCTCGGCGGTCAGGCCGATGCCCTTGTCGTGGATCTCGATCATGACCCTGCCGTCGGGCAGCCGGGTGGCGGTCACGCGGACCTTGGTCTGCGGGGAGGAGAACGTGGTGGCGTTCTCCAGAAGCTCGGCGAGCAGGTGCACGAGGTCGGTCACGGCGCGGCCGTGGATCTCGGCCTCCGGGACGCCCGACAGCTCGATGCGCTCGTACTGCTCCACCTCGGAGGAGGCCGCGCGCAGCACGTCGACCAGCGGAACCGGCTGGTCCCAGCGGCGGCCCGGCTCCTCGCCGGCGAGGACCAGGAGGTTCTCGCCGTTGCGGCGCATACGGGTCGCGAGGTGGTCCAGGCGGAAGAGGTTCTCCAGCTGGTCCGGATCGGCCTCGTTGTTCTCCAGGTCGGTGATCAGGGTCAGCTGGCCCTCGATCAGCGACTGGTTGCGGCGCGAGAGGTTGGTGAAGATCGCGTTGATGTTGCCCCGCAGCAGCGCCTGCTCGGCGGCGAGCCGGACGGCCTCGCGGTGGACCTGGTCGAAGGCGCGGGCGACCTCGCCGATCTCGTCCGTGGTGGTGATCGGGATGGCCTGCACGCGGGTGTCCACGCGCCCGGGGTCGGTGCGCGAGAGCTGGTCGACCAGCATCGGCAGCCGCTGTTCGGCGATGCCGAAGGCGGCGTTGCGCAGCTGGCGCATCGCGCGGCTCATCTGACGGGCCACGGCGCCGGCGAGGATGAACGCCAGGAGCAGGGCGACGACGACCGCGGCGCCGGTGATGATCGCGGACGTCTTGGCGTCAGCCGCGATGTCCGAGGCCTCGGTCACGGCCTTGTCGGCCATGTCCGACTCGATCTGCCGGTAGGCGTCGTACTTCAGCGTGGTGACCGCCCACCAGTTCTCCTTGCTGATGCCCTTCTCGGCGAGACCGGCGCGCTCGGCGCCCGACTTGGTCTCCATCGTGGAGATCGCGCCGACCATGGTGGTCGGGTCGGACGGCGGCGGAACGTAGTCGGGGTCCTTCTGCTTCTGCTCGGCGGCCAGCGCGGCGCCGTCGCTCTTGATCTTCGCCGAGGCGTCGTCCAGCCGCTTGGCGTCGGCCTCGGTGCCGCCGCCGATGTACTCCTCGACGGCGATGCCCTCGAGGTAGGCGTACGAGGAGAGGGAGACCTTCTGCTTGGCGAAGTCCGTGTCCTGCGGGCCCGGCTTGATCAGCAGATGCATGCCGATCGAGCGCTCCAGGGAGAGCGCGGCCTTGGTCAGCGAGATGGCGTAGACGGTACGGCCGTAGGAGGTGATGTTTCCGGTGCCCAGGCCGAGCTCGTTGGAGAACTCCATCAGCGGGTGCGCGACCTGGGTGTAGCCCTCTTCGGTCTGCACGCCGGTGAGCTTGGAGGTATAGGCGGCCGCGCGCAGCGCCGGCAGCTTGGTCTCGGTGGCGCGGAACAGCTTCAGCCTGCGCTCCAGGCCGGGCTTGGCCGGCATGTTCTGCGCGGCTGCGTCGAAGGCGTCGGCGGCGGCGTCGGTGGCCTTGCGGGACGCCGTGACCGTGGGGTCGTCCTTCTTGCCGGCGAGCAGGGGAGCGGCGGAGACGTCGCGTTCCTTGTACAGGGCGTCGCCGTAGCTCAGCGAGGCCCGCACCAGACGCGCGGTGCTCTCCGCGTCCTCTGCCTCCTGCCAGGTGTCGATCGAGCTCTTCACCTGGAAGCCGCCCATGACCAGGCCGACCACCACGGGTATGAGCAGAATCGCGTTCAGCCGGGTCGGCACGCGCCAGTTGCGCGGGGAGAGACGGCCGCCGCTCTTCGCGGGCGCGGCCGTCGGCTCCGAGCCGGGCGCAGGGGCGGTCGCCGCTCCGCGCGGCGGCGGGGTGAAGTTGCCCCGCGCCGCCGGCTCGGGACTTTTCTTGCTTCGCCTCACTCGACCAACAACCTCTCGGCGGTCGGCACCTTCGTCGTGCCGCAGTGTCTCAGAGCCCGGTCAGCCATCGACCATCAGTACGTCATTGACTATTGGGCAGTTCAGGCATTCCAGCACGACGACCAGTCCTCTTCCAAACATGGGAAAGAGTGGGTTCGACGTGATGTAAACCCCAGATAAAACGGTCAAACAGAACGAGCCCCGTCAAAAGACGGGGCCTTCGTGCGCGCAGTGAGACCGAGCGACCGCGACGCGTGGCGGTGTCCGCCGATTCCACTGCCGAAACGTTATGAACACCGGAGCCGACCGTGTCAAAGGCCACAGCCGGCTCCGAAGCGTCTACGACAACTGCCGTAGGGCACGGCGATATTGAAAGTTACCGCAGTCGTGCCATGAGCGCGTGCTCGACCAGGGTGATCAGCGCGCTCTTGGCGTCCGAACGATGCCGGGCGTCCGTCGTGATGATCGGGGTGTCCGGGCCGATCTGCAGCGCCTCGCGCACCTCTTCGGGCTGGTAGGGCTGCTGACCGTCGAAGCCGTTCAGGGCGACGACGAACGGCAGACCGCTGTTCTCGAAGTAGTCGACCGCGGGGAAGCAGTCGGCCAGCCGCCGCGTGTCCACCAGCACCACGGCGCCGATGGCGCCGCGCACCAGGTCGTCCCACATGAACCAGAACCGGTCCTGGCCCGGCGTGCCGAACAGGTAGAGGATCAGGTCCTGGTCGAGCGTGATACGGCCGAAGTCCATGGCCACCGTGGTGGTGGTCTTGTCCCCGGTGTGGGTGAGGTCGTCGATGCCCGCGCTCGCGGACGTCATCACGGCCTCCGTGCGCAGCGGGTTGATCTCGGAGACGGCGCCCACGAACGTGGTCTTGCCCACGCCGAAGCCGCCCGCCACCACGATCTTCGCGGAGGTGGTGGCCCGCCCTCCGTCAGAGCTTGCGAAGTCCACTGAGCACCCTTTCGAGCAGCGTCACGTCAGGTGCGCCGCCGTTGTTCTCGTCGCCGCCCGGCTGGTGGATGGCCACCAGGCCGGCCTCGGCGAGGTCCGCGACGAGGATCCGTGCCACACCCAGCGGCATGGCCAGCAACGCCGAGACCTCGGCGACCGACTTCACCTCACGGCACAGGTGGCAGATGCGCTGGTGCTCGGGAAGCAGCCCCATGAGCGCTGCCGGGTCGGCCGTGGTGCTGATCAGCGCCTCGATGGCGAGCTGATAACGCGGCCGGGTCCGGCCACCGGTCATCGCGTACGGACGCACCAGCGGCTGGTCGCCCTCATCCCCGTACGGCTCCGCGTACGGGTCATGATGGGCGGTGGGCGGGGTCATGGATCCTCCGGGCGGGACAGCATTCTCGGATTGTCGTGCCGTCCGTCAGGGCCGGTGGGGGGATTGTGTCGGCCGGACGGTGATTTCGTGAGGTGGGTGGTACGAGGGCGGGTCAGTGGAGCAGACTGCCCTGGAGCTCGGCGCGCAGGTCGGGCGTGAGCACCGCCCCCGCACGGTCGACAAGGAGCGCCATCTCGTAGCCGACGAGGCCGATGTCGCACTCGGGGTGCGCGAGCACGGCGAGCGACGAGCCGTCCGAGACGGACATGAGGAAGAGGAATCCTCGCTCCATCTCGACGACCGTCTGCGCGACGCTGCCGCCCTCGAAGATCCGGGACGCGCCCGCGGTCAGCGAGGTGAGTCCCGACGCGACGGCCGCCAGCTGGTCGGCACGGTCGCGCGGGAAACCCTCGGACATGGCGAGCAGGAGCCCGTCGGCGGACACCACGACGGTGTGGGACACCCCAGGGGTGTTGTCCACGAAGTTGGTGATCAACCAGTTCAGGTTCTGTGCTGCCTGGCTCATCTGGCTCAACTAACGCTCCTGCTGGTGAGTGGGGCTGGGGAAGCTGCCGGTCTGCGGGCCGTTGCCGGCCTGCCGACCCTGTGCGATGCCCCGACGGAGATTGGTCAGCCGGCCGCGTACGTCGTCAGGCGCACGGGAGACCTGCGGACCGCTTTGGTGCTGTTGCTGCTGAGCCGTGCCCGGGACGAGGTTCGCCCGGGGTACCCGGCGCGGCAGACCGGAGGTGGTGACGCCGCCCGCGGCCGGCTGCCTGACGCGCTCGGCCTGCCGGACGAGTTCGTCGTTCGGCGAGGTGCGCCAGGAGGCACTGGCGGCAGCGGGACGCTGAGGAGCGGCCGGAGCCTGCTGGGACTGCTGGGACTGCTGGTCGTGCTGCTGCGGCTCCGGAGCCGCAGCGCCCGCCTGCTGACCGTGGAACCAGTTGGTCTCCAACGTGTCGTACAGCGGAGTGCGGCCGTCGCCCGGGCCCGCCGGCGGCAGCGCCTCCGGCTGGGCCGGCGCACCGTAGCCGTTGGGCTGAGGAGTGGCGAACCGGCCTGCGGCCGAGGGGTCCTGGCGGCCGGGCAGCGCGTGCTGCCCGGTGGCGGAGCCGTCGTAGCCGGGAGCGGCGAACTGGCCGGTGGAGCCGTTGTCGTAGGCCTGCGGAGCGAACTGGTTCGGGTTCGCCGGAGCGTTCTGCCCGCCCGCGGCGCCGAAGACGTCGGAGCGGGTGAAGCCGTTGTCGTCCGGACGGCCGGTCGTGCCGGGCCGCTCGAACTGGCCGGTGTCCTGCCGCCCGTTGACGCCGTTCAGCCCCGGGCGCTGGAGCTGGCCCGTGTCCTGCCGTCCGTCGTAGCCGCCCTGCGGGCTGCCCACGGCCGGGAACTGGCCCGTGCCGTGCAGACCGTTCGCCACCGGGCGGCCGAAGTCGGCGGGGCCCGCCGGACCCTGGCGCTCGTCCATCCGCGGGATCGCCGGTATCTCGGCGGTCGCGCCGGGACCCTGGCGGTCGTCGATGCGCGGCATGCGCGAGGTCTGGGCGACGTCCGGCTCCTCGTGGCCGCGCGGGGCGTCCAGCGGGGTGCGCGGCACCGGCGGCTGGGCGTTCTCGTCGCCCCAGCTGGTCACGCGCGGCTGCGGGTTGCCGCCGGGCAGCTCGGCGCGCGGACCCCCGCGCGGGGGCAGCTGCGGCTGACGGCCGCGGCCGCCCTGCTCGTTCTTGGCGCCCCGCTGCTGCGGCGGACGTCCGCCGCCGAACATGTCCGTGCCCGGCGCACCCGCGCCCGCGGCCTGCAGGCCCTGCGGTGCGCCCGGCGCCTGGCCGCCGAAGCCGGCGCCGGCCGGAGCAGGGCGGCCCTGCTGGGGGGAGAGCGGAGGCTGCTGCGGTCCGCGCGGCGGCTGACCGCCGGGACGGGCACCGCCGTCACGGCCGGGCAGCGCGGCCCGGGGACCCTGGCCGCCGGCGAGCCGGCCGCCCCCGCCGGAACCGGCGCCGGGAGCGCCGCCGTTCGGGGCGCCCGCGCCGAGGGCGCCGCCCTGCGAGCCGTTCTGGCGCCGCGCGGCGGCGACGCCGGCGGCGGCCTGCGCGGCGGCGGGACCGCCGGCGACGCCGCCCTGGCCGGGCTTGGGCTGGGGCTTCTTGCCGCCCTGGGCGACGTCCACGGGCAGCATGACCAGCGCGGTCGTGCCACCGGAGTCGGAGGGGCGCAGCTGGATGCGGATGCCGTGGCGCTGCGACAGCCGGCCGACCACGAACAGACCCATGCGCCGGGAGACCGACACGTCCACGGTCGGCGGCGAGGCGAGCCGCTCGTTGATCGCGGCGAGGTCCTCGGGGGACAGGCCGATGCCGGTGTCGTGGATCTCGATCAGCACCCGCCCGTCGGGCAGCGCGTGACCGGTGACCTTGACCTTGGTCTGCGGGGAGGAGAACGACGTGGCGTTCTCCAGCAGCTCGGCGAGCAGGTGCACGAGGTCGTTGACGACCCGGCCGGCCACTTCGGTGGTCGGCACGGAGGACAGCTCGATGCGCTCGTACTGCTCCACCTCGGAGGCGGCGGCGCGCAGGACGTCGACCAGCGGGACCGGACGGGTCCAGCGTCGGCCGGGCTCCTCACCGGCGAGGACGAGGAGGTTCTCACCGTTACGGCGCATGCGGGTCGCGAGGTGGTCGAGCTTGAAGAGCGAGGACAGCTGGTCCGGGTCGGCCTCGCGGGACTCCAGTTCGGAGATGAGCGAGAGCTGACGCTGGATGAGGCCCTGGGAGCGGCGCGAGAGGTTGGTGAACATCGCGTTGACGTTGCCCCGCAGCAGGGCCTGCTCGGCGGCGAGGCGGACGGCCTCGCGGTGCACGTCGTCGAAGGCCGCGGCCACCTGGCCGATCTCGTCCCGGGAGTGCACACCGACCGACTCCACGGACGTGTCGACGTCCTGCGGGTCGGACTCGGACAGCTGCTTGACCAGCTCGGGCAGCCGGTCCTGGGCGACCTTGGTGGCGGTCTCCTGCAGACGGCGCAGCGAGCGGATCATGGACCGGGCGACGACGAACGCGCCGACCAGCGACACGCCCAGCACGAGCAGGATGAGCGCACCGGAGATGATCGCCTCGCGCTCGGACGCGGCGCGCAGCTCACGCGCCTTCTGCTCCATGTCCTCGAGCAGCGTGTGCTCGATGTTGTTCATCTGCGCGATCTTGGTCGTGCTGTCGTCGATCCAGTCCTGGTACGACCGCTTGTCCAGGGACTGCAGACCGGTCGCGGAGCTGAGCGCGCGGGTGGCGTAGGTGTTGGCTTCCTCGATGACCGGGTTGCCCTGCTCGACGGGCTTCAGCAGTTCCTCGGCGCCGTCGCCGCCGTAGATGCTGCGGAAGCTCGCGAGCTCGGAGTCCTGGTTCTCGAGCGCGGCTTCGGCGTACTGCCGGTCGTTCTCGGAGATCTGGCCGTAGACGGAGTTGCTCTTCGGCAGCGCGGCCGCGAGGACGGCGCGCTGGACCGAGGCGTACTCCTTGGCGGCGGAGAAGGCGGCCAGCGCACGCGTGCGCTGGATCATCTCCGGGTTGCTCGTGGCCTGCGCCATGTCCTGGGACAGGTCGAGCAGGCTGGTGATCAGACGGTGGTACGCCTCGACCGTCTGGGTGGAGTTGTTCTTCTCCGTGTACGCCGTGTTGCGGATCTTGGCGAGGTTGCCGAGGTCGCTGAGGAGACCCACGAGGCTGTCGCGGACACCCTGCAGGTTGCCGTCCGTGCTGGCGGTGTCGATCTCTTCCGAGGCGTCCTGGAAGGCGACGAGCGCCTTGTCGGTCTTGTCCCGGTAGCCCTTGATCCCGAACTCGGTGGCCTTGACGCCGTGCGCCAGCGGGCCGGCCGAGCGGTCGCGCTCGTTCTGCAGCTGCACGGCCAGCTCGGTGGCCTGCTTGGTCATGTCCGTCAGCAGCTTCATGTTGTCGAGCTGCTTGATGTCGTCCATGGACTGGTTGATGCGGACCGCGCCCAGCGTGGTGGCCGCGACCACCGGCAGGGTCAGCAGCGCCACCAGACGCGTGGAGATGCGCCAGTTGCGCAGCGCCACGCGCGAACCGGGACCGGGGGGACCGGCCGGCGGCTTGACCGTCGGAGTCGGAGGAGGAGAACTCGGCGACGCGGACGCGCCGGGGCGCCCGGGGCGCTCACCGCCGTCGCCGGACGCGGCCGGGCCCGGGTTCTGGGCGTGCTGGGGCGAGGAGCCGACTGCCATCGGGCCAGTCCCGCCGTGCGGCTCCGGCTCGGCCGAAGCGCTGCCATCCCTCTTGAAACGTCCCTGCACTAGCGTCGCAACCTCTGGACCAGGCGCCCCTCCGCGTGAACGGAAGGACGGTGTCGGCGTGGGGAGGGGCGTCCTGAATTACGCCCCCCGGATGGTCGTGAGTACCGGCGCCGGCTCCCCCTGACCTCGCCGCCACCGGGCGCTCTGACGCGCCCTCTGTGCGCCGGCTCGATCCCGCGGCGGTCCGAGGAATTCCAGCACAGTGCAGGATCTCCAACAAGGCCCGTTGGCCAGGCTGTGACATCCGTGACACGAAGTGAGGGTCAGGTTACGGGATGTAGAAGCCGATCCCGTATAAGGCGGACATAAGCGGGCGAAGCCCCAGGGCGCGGGTGGTGTCCCAGTCGCCATGATCAGGAGCGGAATATGGGCTTCAGGTGGTCAATGTCCGTTTCGTTGCGGTCGGTTGAGGGTCTGGATTGACCCTTTTGCCCATGCATTCGTGAGCAAACTCACACGCCGATCATGTGACCTTCACGCGTTCACCGGGATTCGCGTGTTTAGCCTGACGTTTTACAGGGATGGCACATCCGACAAGCCGCGCCTGCGCGGGGGCCCTCGAGGGCCCTTTCCGGCGCCCGGAAACGACAGGGTCGACGACAACAGTGAAGACGACGACGATGTTCCACAAGATCGCCAACCCGAGGCGCACGACGCTGGCGCACCTCGCGGACGCCGACGAACTGCAGCTCCCCGAGCAGCCGGAGCACTCCGTCGACCTCCCGGCCCAGACTGCCAACCCCAAGCGCACCATCCTCATGGAGATCCCGGTCGCGGCCTCCGTCGCGCAGTAGACCCACCCCGTGGCTCCACACGATCCTCACCGATCTTCGTGGAGGGATACGGACACCGGCCGCCGAATGCTCAAGGCGACCGTTCACCGATGTCAAGGGCGTCCCCGGCCGGGGACGCCCTTCCGCGTTAGCCTGGAGCGTCACACTCCAGCCAGCTCAGTCAAGGGGCCAACCAACCCGTGCGCATCGCCAGGTTCTCCATCGACGGGAACGTCGCCTTCGGCGCGGTCGAGGGCGACAAGCCGGACGAGCTCGTCCTCGACATCATCAAGGGCATCCCGTTCACGGACTTCGAGCTCTCCGGTACCAAGGTGCCGCTGAGCAAGGTCCGGCTGCTCCCGCCCGTGCTGCCCAACAAGGTCGTGGCCTTCGGCCGCAACTACGCCGCACACGCGCGCGAGCTGGGCAACGAGGTCCCGGACGCCCCGTTCGCCTTCTTCAAGCCGTCCACGTCGGTGATCGGCGACGGCGACGCCATCCAGTACCCGTCCTTCTCCGCGGAGGTCCACCACGAGGCCGAGCTCGCCGTGGTCATCGGCCGGCTGTGCCGCGAGGTCCCCCGTGAACGCGTCAAGGACGTGATCTTCGGCTACACCTGCGCCAACGACGTCACCGCCCGCGACGTGCAGAAGCGCGAGAAGCAGTGGGCCCGGGCCAAGGGCTTCGACACCTCCTGCCCGCTGGGCCCCTGGGTGGAGACCGGCCTGGACCTGAAGACCGCGAGCGACCTCACCGTCCAGCTCACGGTCAACGGCGCCCAGCGGCAGCTCGGCCGCACCAGCGAGATGATCCACACCATCGAGGATCTGATCGTCAACATCACCGAGGCCATGACGCTGCTCCCCGGCGACGTGATCCTCACGGGCACCCCCGCAGGGGTAGGCCCCCTGGTCGTCGGCGACGAGGTCGCCGTCACCATCGAAGGCATCGGCACTCTCACCAACAAGGTTGTCAAGCGTGGCTAGCGCACCCGGCTCACCCTCCCCCAAGTCCTCGACTCCGCTCGGACAGGGGGTACCCCCGCGCGTCCGTTTCTGCCCCTCGCCCACCGGTAACCCCCATGTGGGCCTGGTCCGCACCGCCCTGTTCAACTGGGCGTTCGCCAAGCACCACCAGGGCACGCTGGTCTTCCGCATCGAGGACACCGACGCGGCCCGCGACTCCGAGGAGTCGTACGCACAGCTGCTGGACTCGATGCGCTGGCTGGGCTTCGACTGGGACGAGGGCCCCGAGGTCGGCGGCCCGCACGCGCCCTACCGCCAGTCGCAGCGCATGGACCTCTACAAGGACGTCGCCCACAAGCTTCTGGACGCCGGTCACGCGTACCGCTGCTACTGTTCCCAGGAGGAGCTGGACACCCGCCGCGAGGCCGCCCGCGCCGCCGGCAAGCCGTCCGGCTACGACGGCCACTGCCGTGACCTGAGCGCCGAGCAGGTCGAGGAGTACACGGCCCAGGGCCGTACCCCCATCGTCCGCTTCCGCATGCCCGACGAGACGATCACGTTCACGGACCTGGTCCGCGGCGAGCTGACGTTCACCCCGGAGAACGTCCCCGACTACGGCATCGTCCGCGCGAACGGCGCCCCGCTGTACACGCTGGTCAACCCGGTGGACGACGCGCTGATGGAGATCACGCACGTCCTGCGCGGCGAGGACCTGCTGTCCTCCACCCCCCGGCAGATCGCCCTGTACAAGGCGCTGACCGAGCTGGGCATCGCCAAGTCCGTGCCCGCCTTCGGCCACCTGCCGTACGTGATGGGCGAGGGCAACAAGAAGCTGTCCAAGCGGGACCCGCAGGCCTCGCTCAACCTCTACCGCGAGCGCGGCTTCCTGCCCGAGGGCCTGCTCAACTACCTCTCCCTCCTGGGCTGGTCGCTCTCGGCCGACCAGGACATCTTCACGATGGACGAGATGGTCGCGGCCTTCGACATCGCCGACGTCAACCCCAACCCGGCGCGCTTCGACCTGAAGAAGTGCGAGGCGATCAACGCCGACCACATCCGCCTGCTGGACGTGAAGGACTTCACCGAGCGCTGCGCCCCCTGGCTGAAGGCCCCGGTCGCCCCCTGGGCGCCGGAGGACTTCGACGAGGCGAAGTGGCAGGCGATCGCCCCGCACGCCCAGACCCGGCTGAAGGTCCTCTCCGAGATCACCGACAACGTCGACTTCCTCTTCCTGCCGGAGCCGGTCTTCGACGAGGCGTCCTGGACGAAGGCGATGAAGGAGGGCAGCGACGCCCTGCTGGCCACGGCGAGGGAGAAGCTGGAGTCGGCGGACTGGAGCTCGGCCGAGTCCCTGAAGGAGGCCGTCCTGGCCGCGGGCGAGACCCACGGCCTCAAGCTCGGCAAGGCCCAGGCCCCCGTCCGCGTCGCCGTCACCGGCCGCACCGTCGGCCTGCCGCTCTTCGAGTCCCTGGAGATCCTGGGCAAGGACAGGACGCTGGCCCGCATCGACGCGGCCCTGGCGAAGCTCGCGGCGTAACGCCGGGACGCGCGTGAGGGGCGGCTCCCGGACCTCCGGCGGGAGCCGCCCCTCACGCGTTCGTCTCAGACGGCGTCGCTCTCGTCGATCAGATAGGCGAACTCGTCGAAGATCTCGAGCACGACGACGACCAGTACGGCCGCCGCCACCACGTACTCCACCATGACGCCCGGGGCGACGTACGCCTTGCGCAGGTGCTCGTCGGGACCGAGCTGCGCGGTGGAGACCTTTCGGAAGGGATCGCGCGCCAGTACCCGCACGGCCATGTCCAACTGCGCCCGTCGCTCGCTCGGCAGACCGTCGTAGGCCGCCCGGGCCTCGACGGTGAACTGGACTCGGTACTCGCTCATGTCCTCAGTGTGCCAGCCCGCGATACCGTCGGGGCATGAGCATTCGTGCCGTGGTCTGGGACGTCGACGACACCCTTTTCGACTACACGACCGCCGACCGCGAGGGCATGCGGTCGTACCTCACCACCGAGCGGCTGCTGGGCCGGTTCGGCACCGCCGACGAGGCCCTCGCACGCTGGCGGGAGGTGACCGACGAGCAGTGGGCGCGGTTCTCCGCGGGCGGGATGACCTTCGAGGACCAGCGCCGCGACCGGGTACGGGCGTTCCTGGAGCGGCCGGAGCTCACCGACGCGGAGGCGGACGCCTGGTTCCGTCGGTACATCGCGCACTACGAGGCCGCCTGGTCGCTGTTCCCCGACGTCCTGCCCGTGCTCGACGCCCTCGCCGCCAGTCACCGCCACGCCGTGCTGTCGAACTCCAGCATCCATGTCCAGGACCACAAGCTGCGCGTCCTCGGCGTCCACGACCGCTTCGAGGTCATCCTGTGCGCCGCGGAGCTCGGCGTCTCCAAGCCGGAGGCCGGCGCCTTCCTGGCGGCCTGCGAGGCGCTCTCCCTGCCCCCGCATCAGGTGGCCTACGTCGGCGACCATCCGGAGATCGACGGACGGGGCGCCGCCGACGCCGGGCTGCTCTCGGTGTGGATCGACCGCTACGGAGGCGGGGCCACCGTCGAGCTCCCGTCCGGCCGGCACCGCATCGTCAGCCTCGCCGAACTTCCCGCGCTGCTCGGCTCGGATACCCGTTTTGGAGCGCAGTCCACCTTCAGGTAATGTTCTTCCTGCGCCGCCGGAGAGCGGGCCGAAAGGCCGGAACCGGAGGAGCGAAACTAGGACGAGATCCCCATCGGGGCTTGCGTTCCAGTGGCCTATGGTGTAATTGGCAGCACGACTGATTCTGGTTCAGTTAGTCTTGGTTCGAGTCCAGGTAGGCCAGCTCGCAGAGCTCATCTGCGCACGTGGAGATCATCTCCACAACGCCCCCGTTGTGTAGCGGCCTAGCACGCCGCCCTCTCAAGGCGGTAGCGCCGGTTCGAATCCGGTCGGGGGTACAGATCCTTCCCGCGGGGGGAGTTCGGGTAGCTCCCGCTCACCTCGATGCAGGATCGCTAGGGCCCCCGTTGTGTAGCGGCCTAGCACGCCGCCCTCTCAAGGCGGTAGCGCCGGTTCGAATCCGGTCGGGGGTACGAACTGGTCTAAACCACATTGGTCTATGGTGTAATTGGCAGCACGACTGATTCTGGTTCAGTTAGTCTAGGTTCGAGTCCTGGTAGACCAGCTCGGATCTGCGGAAACGCAAGATCCTCGCCCCCGTTGTGTAGCGGCCTAGCACGCCGCCCTCTCAAGGCGGTAGCGCCGGTTCGAATCCGGTCGGGGGTACACAGCAGGCAAGGCCCTCCACTTCGGTGGGGGGCCTTCGTCGTGTCCGCTCCCGCGTCCCCGCTCCTGTCCCTTCCCACTCCGGCTCCCCACGCCGGTTCCCCTACCGGCCGGCCGGGGCCGCGCGCTCACTCGAAGCCGTACCGCCGGGCCGACTCCTCCTCCTGGGCCAGCCGGTGCAGCGCCTGCAGCATCGGTTCGAGGAGGATCGCGCCGAGCACCGCCGTCTCGATCCGCTCCGCCTCCGACTCCTGCGTCTCCACGAAGTCGAGGTCGAGCGAGGCGGCCCGGTGCATCAACCGGGCGTAGGACACGAGGAGTTCGGCGTCCCACTCGTAGCCGAGCCGCCGCAGCGCCGCCACCGACACCACCAGCGAACGGTAGGCGGGGGAGAGGGACGTCAGCAGCCGGGCGTTCGTCCAGCCCAGCGTCCCCAGCAGGTCGTCCGCCTCCAGATGCGCGGCGCGCACGTACTCGTCGTCCGCGTCCGGCTCGGGGACCTGGGGCAGTGCCCACAGGGCCGCGCCGAGCCGGATCGTGCGGCCCAGGGAGTCGTCGTCGACATGGCCGAGCACCTCGCGGACCGTGGCCACCGGCAGCCGGCCCACCTGGATCATCGCGCGCACCAGCCGCAGTCGGCGCAGATGCTCCTCGTCGTACTGCGCGGTGGTCCGGTTGAGCTGGCGGCCGGGCGGCAACAGGCCCTCGCGCAGGTAGTACTTGATCGTCGCGGTGGACACACCGCTGCGTTCGCTCAGTTCGGCCAGTCGCATGTCTTGCGTCTCTCCTTGGGTAGCGTCACTATCCAAGCATGTCTGTCGAAGCCACCCGTACCACCGCGGACGCCCGGGGAGACGTGGTCGTCCTGCTGATCGGCATGCGCGTCAACCACTTCTGGGCCGTGCACCAGTGGGCGCCGGTCATGCTGGCCATGGTGCGCATGCTGGCGGAGCTGAAGAAGGACCCGGGGCGCGGACTGCTCTCCCGGGTGTTGCTGACCGCCTCGCCCCGGACGTACTACGTCGTCCAGTACTGGGAGTCCAAGGAGAAGCTGTACGCCTACGCGAGCGCGCCCGACGCCTTCCACCACAAGGCGTGGGCGAAGATCAACCGCCTGGAGCGGCGCGGGAAGGTCCGCGGTCACGTGGGCATCTGGCACGAGACGTACGTCGTGCCCGAGGGCTCGTACGAGGCGGTGTACGGGGACATGCCGGCCTTCGGCCTCGCGGCCGCGCACGGGCAGGTGCCGTTGGAGCGACGTGGGCGGTACGCGAAGGACCGGTTCGCCCACCGGTCGGCGCCCTAGGGGTCCTGCGGGGCGCCCGGCCCGTCGTGGCCGGTCGCGCCCACGCGGCGGAGCCGCGCAGAGGCACGGTCCGCCCGGACGCGGTCCGCGTGAGCGGGAGGGCTGTGTCCTGCCGTGCGGGAAGAGCGTGCCGCGGCGTTGAGGCCCGCTCTTCCGCCCGGCGTCAGCCGGTCCTGCGCAGGGCCTCCGAGAGGCGGGCCGCCGCGTCGATGACGGCTTGGGCGTGCATGCGGCCCGGGTGGCGGGTCAGGCGCTCGATGGGGCCCGACACGGAGACGGCGGCTACCACGCGGTTGGAGGGGCCGCGCACGGGAGCCGACACCGAGGCGACGCCCGGCTCGCGCTCGCCGATGGACTGGGCCCAGCCGCGGCGCCGTACGCCCGACAGGGCCGTCGCCGTGAAGCGGGCGCCCTGCAGGCCGCGGTGCAGACGCTCGGGCTCCTCCCAGGCCATGAGGATCTGTGCCGAGGAGCCGGCCTTCATCGTGAGCGTGGAGCCCACCGGGACCGTGTCCCGAAGGCCGGACAGGCGTTCCGCCGCGGCCACGCAGATGCGCATGTCGCCCTGGCGGCGGTAGAGCTGCGCGCTCTCGCCCGTGATGTCGCGCAGGTGGGTGAGCACCGGGCCGGCGGTGGCCAGCAGGCGGTCCTCGCCGGCGGCCGCGGCCAGCTCGGCCAGCCGGGGGCCCAGAATGAAGCGTCCCTGCATGTCCCGCGCCACCATACGGTGGTGTTCCAGTGCCACGGCCAGGCGGTGGGCCGTGGGTCGTGCGAGTCCGGTGGCAGCGACCAAGCCTGCGAGGGTGGCCGGACCGGACTCCAGGGCGCTCAGGACAAGGGCTGCCTTGTCCAGGACGCCGACGCCGCTACTGTTGTCCATGAAACGATACTCCCGTCTCACTCTGTGAAACGCAAGTTCAATTTTCCGTGAGACGCGCAACCCTTGGAGACATGGCGGCCCGCAGACCAACGGGCCTGGCGGCGGGTGCCCGGCTTACAGGGGCGAGGGCGTCGCCTCCACAAGATCTCTAGTTGGGCCGGTGCACCTTTGCCGGCCGGAGGGAAAGCGATGGGTAGGACACTCGCGGAGAAGGTCTGGGACGACCACGTCGTCCGGCGCGCCGAGGGCGAGCCCGACCTCCTCTTCATCGATCTGCACCTGCTGCACGAGGTGACCAGCCCCCAGGCCTTCGACGGCCTCCGCCAGAACGGCCGCCCCGTGCGCCGTCTCGACCTCACCATCGCGACCGAGGACCACAACACCCCGACCCTCGACATCGACAAGCCGATCGCCGACCCGGTCTCGCGCGCGCAGCTGGAGACGCTGCGCAAGAACTGCGCCGAGTTCGGCGTGCGGCTGCACCCGCTCGGCGACGTCGAGCAGGGCGTGGTGCACGTCGTGGGCCCGCAGTTGGGTCTGACGCAGCCCGGGATGACCGTCGTCTGCGGCGACTCGCACACCTCCACGCACGGCGCCTTCGGCGCGCTGGCGTTCGGCATCGGCACCTCGCAGGTCGAGCACGTGCTGGCCACCCAGACGCTGCCGCTGGCCCGCCCCAGGACCATGGCGATCACGGTCGACGGCGAACTGCCCGACGGCGTCACCGCCAAGGACCTGATCCTGGCGATCATCGCGAAGATCGGCACCGGCGGCGGCCAGGGCTACATCCTGGAGTACCGCGGCTCCGCCATCGAGAAGCTCTCGATGGAGGCCCGGATGACCATCTGCAACATGTCGATCGAGGCCGGCGCCCGCGCGGGCATGATCGCCCCCGACGAGACCACCTTCGCCTACCTCGCCGGCCGCGCCCACGCGCCCGAGGGCGAGGACTGGGACGCCGCCGTCGCGTACTGGAAGACGCTGAGGACGGACGACGACGCCGAGTTCGACGCCGAGGTCGTCATCGACGCCGCCGCGCTGTCGCCGTTCGTCACCTGGGGCACCAACCCGGGCCAGGGCGCGCCGCTTTCGGCCCACGTCCCCGACCCCGCTTCGTACGAAGACGCTTCGGAGCGCCTCGCCGCCGAAAAGGCCCTGGAGTACATGGGGTTGGAGGCCGGACAGCCGCTGCGCTCCATCAACGTGGACACCGTCTTCGTAGGTTCCTGCACCAACGGCCGCATCGAGGACCTGCGGGCCGCCGCCGCCATCGTCGAGGGCCGCAAAGTCGCCGACGGCGTACGGATGCTGGTCGTCCCCGGCTCCGCGCGGGTCGGTCTGCAGGCCGTCTCCGAGGGTCTGGACGTCGTCTTCAAGGAGGCCGGCGCCGAGTGGCGGCACGCGGGCTGCTCGATGTGTCTCGGCATGAACCCCGACCAGCTGGCGCCGGGTGAGCGCTCCGCGTCCACCTCCAACCGCAACTTCGAGGGGCGGCAGGGCAAGGGCGGCCGTACCCACCTGGTGTCGCCGCAGGTCGCGGCCGCCACGGCCGTCCTGGGCCACCTGGCCTCCCCGGCCGACCTGTCCGACGCCGAGACCCGTACGCCCGCTGGAGTCTGATCAGTCATGGAAGCATTCACCACGCACACCGGGCGGGCCGTCCCGCTGCGCCGCTCCAACGTCGACACCGACCAGATCATCCCTGCTCACTGGCTCAAGAAGGTCACGCGGGACGGTTTCGAGGACGGGCTGTTCGAGGCCTGGCGCAAGGACGCGGAGTTCATCCTCAACCGCCCCGAGCGGCAGGGCGCGAGCGTGCTGGTCGCCGGCCCCGACTTCGGCACCGGATCCTCCCGTGAGCACGCCGTCTGGGCGCTGCAGAACTACGGCTTCAAAACCGTGATCTCCTCCCGCTTCGCCGACATCTTCCGGGGCAACTCGCTCAAGAACGGCCTGCTCACCGTCGTTCTGGACCAGAAGATCGTGGAGGCGCTGCAGGACCTCAGCGAGAAGGACCCGCAGGCCGAGATCACGGTCGACCTCGAGGCCCGCGAGGTGCGCGCCGAGGGGATCACCGCCTCCTTCGAGCTGGACGAGAACTCCCGCTGGCGGTTGCTGAACGGCCTGGACGACATCTCCATCACCCTCCGGAACGAGGGCGACATCGCCACCTACGAGGCCAAGCGCCCGTCGTACAAGCCGAGGACGCTCCCGGTCTGATCCCGGAGCCCGGGAAGCCCCGGGCAGGTCGAGTTTCGGCCACCACGACACCCCCGCCGTACCCCCGATCCCACCGATCGGGGGTACGGCCGCGTCTGCACCCGTTCGGCCCTGCGGGCTCGCGCCGCCGCTGTCAACTTCCCACGTTAGGAGGGTTGTTGCCGGGGTATGCGCCTGATGAGGACGTGAACGCCGGATGTGCCCGGACGGCCGTCTGAGGCGGCAGTTGCCCCCTGAGCGGGCGACAACTCGCCCCAGATGGCACAATCTGTGCATGGAACACGACGGCCAACTCGAGCTCTATACGGCGGTCGCGAACCAACTCAAGGAAGCGCACGCGAGAGTGCGCGCACTGCAAGTCCCGGAGGGCGTACGGATGGCGCTGACCCGGAAGCTGCTGGTCATTACGGCCGCGGCCAAGCACGATCTCGCCGATGCGACAAGGCGTCTGGAGCGGTTCATGGCGGACCTCGACGAAGGGCGAACGCCCGAAGAGGGGCGTTGAACGCCTCCGGAGCAGCCGATTTCGTTGCGGCACAAGGGTGATTAGCCCGTTTCGTGTTTGATTTGCGGTATATATCTGCCTAACGTGCGAAAAAGCTTGAACAGTTTCGTTCCGGCTAATGTCTCCGAAGGGGAAGACGTGAACAAGGCGCAGCTCGTAGAAGCGATTGCCGACAAGGTGGGCGGCCGCCAGCAGGCCGCCGACGCGGTCGACGCGGTCCTGGACGCCATCGTCCGCGCGACGGTCGCCGGCGACCGGGTCTCGGTCACCGGCTTCGGTTCGTTCGAGAAGGTCGACCGGCCGGCCCGCTACGCTCGCAACCCCCAGACGGGCGAGCGGGTGCGGGTCAAGAAGACGTCCGTGCCGCGCTTCCGCGCAGGCCAGGGCTTCAAGGACCTGGTGAGCGGGTCGAAGAAGCTCCCGCGCGGTGGCGAGGTCGCCGTCAAGAAGGCCCCCAAGGGCAGCCTGACCGGCGGTTCTTCCGCCACGGTCAAGAAGGCCGCCGCGAAGAAGGCCTCCCCCTCGACGAGGGCCGGCGCCGCGAAGAAGACCACGGCCGCCGCGAAGAAGACGACGGCCACGGCGAAGAAGACCACCGGCGCCGCCAAGAAGACCACCGCGAAGAAGACCACGGCCAAGACGACGACGGCGGCCGCCAAGAAGACCACCACCGCCAAGTCGGCCACGGCCAAGAAGACGACGGCCAAGAAGGCCCCGGCCGCGAAGAAGGCGACGGCCACCAAGGCCCCCGCCAAGAAGTCGACCGCGCGCAAGACCACCGCCAAGAAGGCCACCGCCCGCAAGGCGTAGGGCAGCTGGGGCACTCACACGCCGGGCCGGACTCCCTCTCGGAAGTCCGGCCCGCGGCGTGTTCGGAGCCCGCTCAGAAGGTCTGCAGCGTCACCAGGGTGATCCGGGGACCGGAGCCGTCGCCGCGCCCCTCCGTCTCGATGCGCACCCGCTGCCCGGGCCGCAGCAGCCTCAGCCCGCCCGCGTCGAACGCCGACGCGTCGAAGGGGACCGGTGTGCCGTCGTCCAGCAGCACCTGCCCGCTGCGTGTGGCGGGGTCGTACGTGTATGCGGTCGCCTGCATGGCGGCAGCCTACTGCCCCGGGATCAGCAGCCGCGCGGTCGCCGCCGCCGTCCGGGGTCCGACGCCCAGGAGCAGGGCCGCGCGCAGATCCTCGCCGGTGTCCACGTCCTGGCGCACGGAATCCACCGCGTCGAGACGGAGTTCCTCGGCTCCGGAGGCGCGATGGCGGGCGCGTGAATCCGTGCCGAACGCGGGATCCAGGGCGCGGCCGGGAGCGGCGGTGAGAAGAGTCGTGCCGACGGCGGCCGCGTCCGGGAGGAAAGCGCGGGGGAATTCGGCGGCCGCGTCCAGCACGCGCGCCAATTCCGGCGGGCGCAGCGCCGGCAGGTCGGCGTTGAGGGCCGCGAGCGCGGAACCGGGACGAATGGCCCGTACGGCGGCCGCCCCGTGCGTCAGCGCGGCGTTGAGGCCCGCGCGCGGCTCGTCCGGGACGATCCGGGCGCCCAGCCCCGCCAGGGTGCGCGCGGCCAGGGCGTCGTCCGTGACCACGGCCACATCCCGCACCGCGGGCGAGGCCAGCGCGGCGGCCACGGTGTCCTCGGCGAAGGCCAGGGCGAGCCCGGGGCGCAGCCCGTCGGTGGCGGTGTCCGCGAGCCTGCTCTTGGCCAGCGCCAAGGGCTTCAGGGGTATGACCAAGGTCCACTGCACCGGCGTACCGTCTCTCTCTCGTCGCGGCCATTGTCACCCGGCCCGTCCGCAGGTCGCAGGGGCGGGCGTACGGTGTTCTCGACAGACCAGCGGCCCGGGGCGACACTTGTGCGGCCCCCGGGCCAGGAGCAGGCCTTGGGAAGTCCTAGAGGAAGGTGTCCGCGTGCCCCGCCGCAGAATCGGCTTCTGGTACCGCTTCGCAGCGGTCCTCTGCAAACCCTGGCTGGTGGTTCTGATCAAGCGGGACTGGCGCGGAATGGAGCACATTCCGGCCGAGGGTGGATTTATCACCGCGGTGAACCACAATTCGCATGTCGACCCCTTCGCGTACGCCCATTTCCAGTACAACAGCGGACGGGTGCCGCGATTCCTCGCGAAGAGCGCGCTTTTCAAGGAGGGATTCGTCGGCGCCGCGATGCGCGGCACCGGACAGATCCCCGTCTACCGCGAGAGCACGGACGCGCTGAGCGCCTTCCGGGCCGCGATCGAGGCCGTGGAGCGCGGTGAGTGCGTCGCGTTCTATCCCGAGGGCACCCTCACCCGCGACCCGGACGGCTGGCCCATGACCGCCAAGACCGGCGCGGCACGCGTGGCCCTGCAGACCAAGTGCCCGGTGATCCCCGTGGCCCAGTGGGGCGCCAACGAACTGCTGCCGCCGTACGCCAGGAAGCCCCACCTCCTTCCGCGCAAGACCCACCATGTGCTCGCGGGTCCGCCCGTGGACCTCGCCCGGTTCTACGGCCTCGAGATGACCCCCGAGCTCCTGAAGGAGGCGACGGAGGTCATCATGGCGGCCGTCACCGCCCAGCTGGAGGAGATCCGCGGCGAGAAGGCGCCCGAGAGGCCCTACGACCCGCGCCGGGAGCGGATCGAGCAGCGCCGCCGCACCCAGGCGGAGACCGGTGCGGAGACCGGCCACGCGCAAGCCCGTCACGAGGGGGAGAACAGCAAGTGAGCAAGTCCGTGAAGGCGGCGGTGTTCAGCGCCGGTTCGTGGGGGACGGCCTTCGGCATGGTGCTCGCCGACGCGGGATGCGACGTCACCCTGTGGGCGCGTCGCCCCGAGGTGGCCGAGGCGATCAACACCACCCGGACCAACCCCGACTACTTCCCCGGCGTCGAGCTGCCGGGGAATCTGCGGGCCACGACGGACCCCGCCGAGGCCGCCGCCGGCGCCGACTACACGGTGCTGTCGGTGCCTTCGCAGACGCTGCGCGCCAACCTGGCCGACTGGACGCCCCTGCTGGCCCCGGACACCGTCCTGGTGTCGTTGATGAAGGGCGTCGAGCTCGGTACGACCATGCGGATGAGCGAGGTGATCGAGGACGTCGCCAAGGTGGGCCCGGGCCGGATCGCCGTGGTCACCGGGCCCAACCTCGCCAGGGAGATCGCCTCCCGCAGGCCGGCCGCCGCCGTGGTCGCCTGCACCGACGAGGCCGTCGCCCAGAGGCTCCAGGCCGCCTGTCACACCCCGTACTTCCGCCCCTACACCAACACCGACGTGGTGGGCTGCGAGCTGGGCGGCGCGGTGAAGAACGTCATCGGCCTCGCGGTCGGCATCGCCGACGGCATGGGCCTGGGCGACAACGCCAAGGGCTCGCTGATCACCCGCGGGCTCGCCGAGACCACCCGGCTGGGCCTGGTCATGGGCGCGGACCCGCTCACCTTCGCGGGACTCGCCGGACTCGGCGACCTGGTGGCGACCTGCTCCTCGCCGCTGTCCCGCAACCACACCTTCGGCACCAACCTCGGCAAGGGCATGACCCTGCAGGAGACCATCGCGGTCACCCGGCAGACCGCCGAGGGCGTCAAGTCCTGTGAGTCGGTGCTGGATCTGGCCCGCCGGCACGGCGTCGACATGCCGATCACCGAGACGGTCGTCGCCATCGTGCACGAGGGCAAGCCTCCGGGGGTCGCCGTCAAGGAGCTGATGTCGCGCAGCGCGAAGCCCGAGCGACGCTGAGCGAACCCGGTGGGCGGACGCTGACTCCCGGCCCTACCACCGGGTACTCTCAACCCGATATGAGCACCGAGAACCTCCCCCAGAGCCCTCAGCAGCCCGTCCGCAAGCCGCGGGTGGCCGTCGTCTTCGGCGGCCGCAGCTCCGAGCACGGGATCTCCGTGGTGACCGCAGGCGCGGTCCTGAGGGCCATCGACCGGACCAAGTACGAGGTCCTGCCGATCGGCATCACCCGCGAGGGCCGCTGGTTCCTCACCGCCGACGAACCCGAGCGCATGGCGATCACCGACCGCCGTACGCCCGACGTCGACGAGCTCGCCGAGTCGCGGGACGGCGGAGTGGTGCTCCCCGTCGACCCCGCCAACCGCGAAGTCGTCTACTACGAGCCGGGATCGGTACCGAAGGCGCTGGGCGAGGTCGACGTCGTCTTCCCGGTGCTGCACGGCCCCTACGGCGAGGACGGGACCCTGCAGGGCCTGCTGGAGCTCTCCGGCGTCCCCTACGTGGGTTCCGGCGTGCTCGCCTCGGCCGTCGGCCAGGACAAGGAGTACATGAAGCGGGTGTTCACCTCCTTCGGGCTCAAGGTCGGCCCGTACGTGGTGATCCGGCCGCGCGAGTGGGCGCAGGACGAGCCGGGCGCCCGCAAGAAGATCATCGACTTCGCCGGCGAGCACGGCTGGCCGCTCTTCGTGAAGCCCGCGCGCGCGGGTTCGTCCATCGGCATCACCAAGGTCGACGACCTGTCCGGACTCGACGAGGCGATCGCCGAGGCCCAGCGCCACGACCCGAAGATCCTGGTCGAGGCGGCGCTGCGGGGCCGCGAGATCGAGTGCGGCGTCCTGGAGTTCGAGGACGGCCCCCGTGCCTCCCTCCCGGCCGAGATCCCGCCGCCGGACGCGCACGCCTACTACGACTTCGACGCCAAGTACATCGACTCGACCCCGGGGATCGTCCCGGCGCCGCTGACCGACGAGGAGACGGCGCACGTCCGCAGGCTGGCGGTGGACGCCTTCGACGCGGCGTCCTGCGAGGGCCTGGTCCGTGCGGACTTCTTCCTCACGGAGGACGGCGAGTTCGTCATCAACGAGATCAACACGATGCCCGGCTTCACGCCGATCTCGATGTACCCCAAGATGTGGCAGGAGACCGGGATCGGCTACCCCGAGCTGGTGGACCGCCTGGTGCAGGCGGCGCTGCGCAGGTCCACGGGTCTGCGCTGATCCCCGGACGAACCGGAGCACCTGCTAGTCGGCGATCCCCTCGGGGATCGCCTTCTTGATGGCCGGGGCCAGATCGATCAGGACCGAGGAGTTGTCGGCGTCCTTCGCCACCGTCACCTCGACGTACGCGCTGCGACCGGCCGTGGTGAAGCGGTTGCCCCCGCCGTCCCGCTTCTCCATCAGCCAGTCGACGCCGTTCACTCCGCCCGCCACCGCGTCCGGGTCGGCCCCCGCCGGGACCCTCGGGTCGATCATCTTCGGCGGCCGCGTGACACCGCAGCGCAGTATGATCGCGGAGCCTCCCCAGCCCGCGGTCAGCGCGGAGGCGGGCTCGGGATCGTGGCGGCTCTCACCGTCCACCTTCGCCGGCAGTGCCTTGTCCAGGTTCCGGCACAGCTTCGTGGCGTTCGCGCCGGGGCTGGGAACCGCCGTCGACGCGCTGTCGTCTGCTGAGGAGCAGCCTGCGGTCGTGATCAGCAGGACGAGGGCGGACAGCCCGAGGACAGGGCGGCACCGGTGACGGAAAAGGTTCACCGGCCAAGGTTAGACGGGGGCTACAGATGGACCACCGGGCAGGTCAGGGTGCGGGTGATCCCGTCCACCTGCTGGACCTTGGCGACCACCATGCGGCCGAGGTCGTCCACCGTGTCCGCCTGGGCCCGCACGATCACGTCATAGGGTCCCGTCACGTCCTCGGCCTGGACCACGCCAGGGATTTTGCCGATCTCCTCGGCGACGGTCGACGCTTTGCCGACGTCCGTCTGGATCAGGATGTACGCCTGTACCACGGAACCTCCAGGGCGGCCACGAGGATCATGTGGGGAAAAGGAACGCCACGGTATCGCGTCGCCGCGCGCCGCGGGGAGACCTACGAGGACCACGGCTCGCGCGCCGGGGTGCGGGGGTACGACAGAAGTCGACGGCTGTCTCGACCGTATCGAGGACACTGGGTATGCGCGACCGGGCACGGACAGGTACAGAAGGGGCCAAAGGGCAAATGAAGGGCACTGTTGGTGAACTCGGGGAGTTCGGGCTCATCAGGGAGCTCACCTCCCGCCTCACCACCACCCCCGCGGTCCGGGTCGGCCCCGGCGACGACGCCGCGGTGGTCGCCGCGCCCGACCGCAGGGTCGTGGCCAGCACCGACATCCTGCTGGAGGGCCGGCACTTCCGCCGCGACTGGTCGACCGCCTACGACGTGGGCCGCAAGGCCGCCGCGCAGAACCTCGCCGACATCGCCGCCATGGGCGCGGTGCCGACGGCCCTGCTGCTCGGCCTCGTCGTGCCCGCCGAACTGCCCGTGACGTGGCCGTCGGAGATGATGGACGGCCTGCGCGACGAGTGCCAGGTTGCGGGCGCCTCCGTGGTCGGCGGCGACGTCGTGCGGGGCGACACCATCATGGTGTCGATCACCGCGCTCGGCGATCTGCGCAACCAGGAGCCCGTCACCCGGGGCGGCGCCCAGCCCGGCGACCTCGTCGCCGTGACCGGCTGGCTCGGCTGGTCCGCCGCCGGGTACGCGGTCCTCTCCCGCGGCTTCCGCTCGCCCCGCGCCTTCGTGGAGGCCCACCGCCGCCCCGAGCCGCCCTACCATGCGGGCCCCGCGGCCGCCGCGCTCGGCGCGACGGCGATGTGCGACGTCAGCGACGGGCTGATCGCCGACCTCGGGCACATCGCCGAGGCCAGCAAGGTCCGCATCGACATCCGCTCGGGCGCCATAGACATCCCCACGCAGATGCACGACATCGGGCAGGCCGTCGGCGTCGACCCCATCCAGTGGGTGCTCACCGGGGGAGAGGACCACGCCATCGTGGCGACCTTCCCGCCCGACGTGAAACTCCCCGCCCGCTGGAAGGTGATCGGCGAGGTGCTCAACCCCTCCGCGCTGCCCCAGGTGACGGTCGACGGGGCGCCCTGGACCAGCAAGGGCGGCTGGGACCACTTCGGGGACATGGAGTCATGACCGCCCACGGGATCCCGCCCCGGGTGCTGACCGTGGCCGGCTCCGACTCCGGCGGCGGGGCCGGGATCCAGGCCGACCTGAAGACGATGCTCGCGCTCGGCGTGCACGGCATGAGCGTCGTCACCGCCGTCACCGCGCAGAACTCCCTCGGCGTGCAAGGGACTTGGGAACTGCCGGCGGAGGCGGTCCGCGCCCAGTACCGCAGCGTCGTCGACGACGTGGGCGTCCAGGCGGTCAAGACGGGCATGCTCTCCTCCGCCGAACTCGTCGAGACCGTAGCCGAGTTGCTCGCCGGGACGGACGCCCCCGTCGTCGTCGACCCGGTCGGCGCCTCCAAGCACGGCGACCCGCTGCTCGCGGCCTCCGCGCTGGACTCCGTGCGCACGAAACTGCTCCCGCTGGCCGCCGTCGCCACCCCGAACCTCGACGAGGTGGCCCGACTGACCGGCGTGCGGGTCGAGTCGGAGGAGCAGCTCAGGGACGCGGCGGCCGCGGTGCTGGCCCACGGACCGCGCTGGGCGCTGATCAAGGGCGGCCATCTGCCCGGCGACGCCGTGGACCTGCTGACCGACGGCGTCGAGGAGCACTGGCTGCGCGCCCCCCGGCACGACAACCGGCACACGCACGGCACCGGCTGCACCCTCGCGTCGGCGATCGCCGCCCAGCTCGCGAAGGGGCAGTCCGTGCCGGAGGCGGTGACGGCGGCGAAGAGCTACGTCACCGGAGCGATCGCCGCCGGGTTCGCACTCGGCGCGGGCATCGGTCCCGTGGACCACGGCTGGGCTCTCACCCGGGGTACTCCGGCAGCTTGATGTTCGTCGCCGCCTTCTCGGTGATCCGCTTGAAGAAGGACGCCATCGGGCGGGAGGCGAGCAGCCGGTCCACCGGTCCCGGCCGGTCCACGAACAGCCGCACGGCCGGATCCGGCGCCGACGGCGGTACCGCCGCCAACGCCTCACCGGACAGGGGCCCGGTGAGAGGGGGCGTGACCGGGACGAGCACAGCAAAAAGCCGGCCCACACAGGTGGACCGGCTCGTTGCAGCGAACCAGCAGTGGCCGCGCACGATGGGGTTCCCCCCAGCTCGAGCGGACTCGAGAGAAGGGGGATGTGCGTCAGCGCGAGACCTTGCCGGCCTTGATGCACGAGGTGCAAGCGTTCACGCGCTTCGGCGTCCCGCCGACCACGGTACGGACGCGCTGGATGTTCGGGTTCCAGCGACGGGACGTACGGCGGTGCGAAAACGAGATGTTGTTGCCGAAGCTCGGCCCCTTGCCACAGACGTCGCAGTTGGCAGCCACGGGTCACTCCAAAGACTTCAGATGCACTTACGGATGATCCCGGCATGCCGGAATCAGGATCTAGGATCTGAGTGGCGGTGCCAGGGGGACGGCCCGATGCGGATCGGGCAACCGGAGCAGCATACAACGGCTGCGCCGGTACAACGAAACTACCATGGCTGCTCAGGGGCCCGGCCCCCGCCCGGGGCGGCCCACGTCGGCTCCGGCCCGGCCCCGGCCCCGGCCCCGGCCCGCTTTCCGCCGGACGCCCGCCCGGGGTCTACGCTGCGTCCAGTCCAGCAGCCAGGGAGGCGCAGGTGGCGCAGGTGCCGCAGACATTCTTCGATGCTCTCGCGGTGCGCACCTGGTGCGGCCTCGCCCTCACGGCGCTGGGACGGGCGCGTGAGGAGATCGACGCGATCAACGTCTACCCGGTCGCGGACGGGGACACCGGCACCAACCTGTACCTGACCGTCGAGTCGGCGGCGACCGCCGTCGAGGCGGTGTTCGCCGGGTACGAGGCCGGTTCGGGCGCCGGTTCCGCGCCCGCCGGGAAGCCCGCCCTCGCCGACGCCGCCCACGCGATGGCGCACGGCGCGCTCATCGGGGCGCGCGGCAACTCGGGGACGATCCTGGCGCAGCTGCTGCGCGGCATGGCCCAGGTGCTCGCCGCCGAGGGTGAGGCCTCTCACACCGACGGCCGCGGACTGCGGCTGGCCCTCCGGCGCGCGGCCGACTCCGCCCGCCAGGCCGTCGCCCACCCCGTCGAGGGCACCGTCCTGTCGGTCGCCTCGGCCGCCGCGGACGCCGCCGAGACGGCGGCGGGAGCACAGGGCTCGGAGGGCGACTGCGGGATCGTCGCCCGGGCCGCCTACCAGGGAGCCTGCGCGGCGCTCGCCGCGACCCCGGGGCAGCTGGCCGTCCTGGAGCACGCCGGAGTCGTCGACGCGGGCGGCCGGGGACTGGTCGCGGTGCTCGCGGCGCTGGTGGAGACGTTCACCGGGGAGGCCCCCGGGTTCTCCGCGGTCGCGTCCGGGGGCCCCGCCCGCAAGGAGCGCGAGGAGACGGTCCCGGCCGACGGCGGCGAGGGCCCCGCCAAGGACTGCGGCGACGGACCGCGGGGCGCGAGCGGCCCCGCCTTCGAGGTGATCTACCTGCTGGAGGCCGAGGACGTCGCGGTGGGGCGGCTGCGGCAGCGGCTGGACGCCCTGGGCGACTCGCTCGTCGTGGTCGGCGGCGACGGCCTGTGGAACGTCCACGTGCATGTCGACGACGCGGGGGCCGCCGTGGAGGCCGGCGTCGACGCGGGCCGGCCCTACCGGATCCGCATCACGCACTTCGGCGCCGGCGACGCGCACACGCGCGGGAGCGAGCGTCCGCCCCGCGAGCGCGTCCAGCGCGCGGTCGTCGCCGTCGTGCCCGGCGAGGGGCTGGCCGGGCTCTACGCCGAGGCGGGCGCGACCACCGTGCTCGCGCGTCCCGGAGAGCCGCCCGCCAGCGGCGAGCTCGTCCAGGCCGTACGACGGGCCCACGCGCGCGAGGTCGTCCTGCTGCCCAACGACGCCGACCTGCGCCACACCGCCGCCGCGGCCGCCGAGCAGGCCCGCACGGAGGGCATCCGGGTCGCCCTGATCCCGACCCGCTCGGCGGTGCAGGGGATCGCCGCCCTCGCCGTCCACGAGCCGGACCGCCGCTTCGACGAGGACGTCGTCTCGATGACCTCGGCGGCCGGCGCGACCCGGCACGCCGAGGTCGTCGTGGCCGAGCGCCAGTCGTGGACCATGGCCGGCATCTGCCAGGCCGGCGACGTCCTCGGACTCGTCGACGGCGACGTCGCCGTCATCGGCTCCGACGTGACCGCCACCGCCGAGACCGTCCTGAGCCGCATGCTGTCGGCCGGCGGCGAACTCGTCACCCTCGTGCTGGGCGACGAGGCCCCCGAGGGCGTCGCCGAGCACCTGGAGGCACGGGTGCGGGAGGCGTACCTCGCGGTGGACACGGTGGTGTACCGGGGCGGCCGGCAGGGCGCACTGCTGCTGATCGGCGTGGAGTAGCCCCGCTCGCCAAGCTCGCCAAGCTCGCGGGGACAGGGGTCGTTCAGCGGTCCTTCTGCTCCTCCGCCACCTGCAGCAGCTGCTCCGCCTCGGCCCGCCGGGCCCGCGCAGTCTCGTCCTCGCCCTGTTCGCCCTGGCCGCCGCCGTGTCCACCGCGCTCGCCGGGTCCGTGCTCGCCGGGTCGGCCGTGGTCGGCGTCGGCGCCCGTCCCGGCGCGCGTCTGCGCGTCCGCGTAGGAGCGCAGCACCGCACGCGCGCGTGCCGCCGCCTCCGCCGGGCGTCCCAGGTCGCTCTCCAGCCAGCCGGCCGCCAGCTCCGCGCCGGTCCGGGCGTGCAAGGCGCTGTCGCCCAGGGCGACGAACACCGCGACGGCCTCGGCCATCTGGGAGAGCGCCTCGTCCAGAGCGGTCCGGATGGAGTCGTCGTCGGCGTCCTCGGCGGCGGAGCGGGCCAGCAGATCTCCGAACTGGCGGTGCGTGTCGCCCAGTTCGGCGACCAGCCGCCGGCGCGCCTCGTCGTCGCGCGCCGCGTCGAACGCGTCCGCGCACTCCTCCAGGGCGGCCGCCATCAGATCGCGTGCCGTGTCCGTGCCGTCCTCGGCGCGCGACGCCAGCCACGCGCGGGCCCGCAGCGAGCGCACCAGGCCGTGGACGTTGCCGAGATCGCGCCACAGTGCGCCCGCGCGCGCGTAGGCCCGGTCCGCCTCGGCGTGCAGGCCGGCCTGGCCGAGCGACTCGGCGGCCAGGTGCGCCAGGGTCGCGTGGTCGTGCTGTTCGGGCCAGTGCCGGGCGATCTCGGCGGCCTGCAGCCGCCGCTCGGCGGCGTCCCGGTGGTCGCCGAGCTCGCTGAGACAGTCGCCCAGCCACCACTGCGTCTGGACGACCGCGCCGTCGCCGTGGGTCTCGGCTCTCAGGTCGGCGAGCGCCGACTCCAGCACCTCCGCGGCCTCGGCCCAGCGGCCCTGACGCACCAGGTATCCGCCGAGCTGGTGGCGCGCCCACGCGCCGAACGTCGGGCCCATGCCCGCCTCGTCGGCCCAGTGCGCCGCCTCCAGGGCGTGCTCCGCGGCCTCGGCGGCCTCTCCCCGGCCTCCGACCACTTCGGCGAGCTGCAGATGCAGCTGAGCCCGCCCCACCGCCTCCAGGAACGGTCCGCCGTGCTCCAGCGCCGCCCGCAGCGCCCGCTCCGCCTCGACCATGTCGTCCAGCTGGTGGGCGAGACCGGCCAGCCGGGCCTCGTACTCCACGGCGAACCACGGCAGGCCCGCCGCGACGAACTCGCCGGCGGCCCGCGCGAACAGCTTCACGCCCTCCTCCGGATCCCCCGACCGCACCGCCAGTTCGGCGAGCATCGCGTGGCCCTCGGCGACCCGCGCGGCCAGGCGCACGTCGTCGCCCGCCCGGCCCTCCACCAGCGCCAGCAGCTCCCGCACGGCCGTCTCCGCCGCCGTCAGGACGGCGTCCTCCACCGGCCCCTCGGCCTCGTGGACGCGCCGCATCAGGATCCGGGCCCGCGCCATGAGCACGCCCGCCGCCTGCGGCACCTGCGTGCCGCCGTCGGCGTACAGCGCGAGCACGCGGTCGTAGGGGCCCGCCACCGCGGCGAGCGCCTCGTCGACCTCGCCGGCGAGCGCGCGGACGTAGGCGGCACGCGCGCGTGCCGCCAGGGCCTCGCCGGGGTCGCCCGCCCGCGCGTACAGCTCGGCCGCCCGCTCGAACCTCTCGGCGCCCTCCGGGCCGAGACCGATGGCCTCGTGGTCGGCGATCTCCGCGCGGTCACGCGTCCGCAGCTCCACGCCCTCCGAGCCCTCGGCCACCTCGGCGACCCGCGCCCATGCCTCGACGGCGTGCGGCTGGAGGGTGTCCGACAGCCGCCGGGCCTCGGCCAGCAGAGCCGCCAGCTCCGGCCCGCCGGACTCCCCGGCCGCGGCCGCAGCCGCGGCCGGGGCCTGCGCCGAGGGCGTCGACGCGGCCGCGGCGGACACCGGGCGCGCGGCCCGTACCCCCAGGGGCAGCCGCTCCACCAGGGGCCGCTGCGCCATCCGCGCGCGTGCCCGCTCGCTGACGTGCCGCGTGCCGTTGCGCTCGTCGAAGCGCGCGGCCAGCGCGAGGGCCTGCGCGCGCGCATGGTCCGCGAGTTCGCCGGCGGTCCACTCCCGGCCGGCCGGACCGGGCACCCGCTCACCGCCGAGCCCGAGCTCCGCCAGCCGCCCCATGAGCAGCACCACCACGCTCAGGAACTCCAGCCTGCTGCGCGGATGCCCCTCGTCGGTGAAGTACGCGGGCCGCTCCGCGAGCAGCTCCAGACCACGCGCCTCGTTGCCGGTCAGCGCGCAGAACTCGACGTGGTCGGCGTAGGCGCCGCGCATCGACTCCATGGGCCGCACCAGCCGGAAGCCGCGCAGATGGTGGGCGCGGGCCTCCTCCGGGCGGCCCAGCCGCAACAGCGGGACAAGGGACGAGGCGAGCACGGTGTGCGGCTCGTGCGCGCACGAGTACTCGCCCTCCAGGACCGGCGCCCACACCCTCAAAGCCTCGGCGTCCCGACCGCGCTCCGCCTCCCACCAGCCCTGCCCGTGCAGCTCGCACGCGTGGCAGTCGGCCATCGCGTCCCGGTCCGCGGCCAGCCAGGCGGCGAACGCCCGCTCGGCCCGCTCCACGTCCCCCACGTGCGCGGCGACGCTGAACTCGGCGCTGCGCACCGCCCGCTCGGAGTGCCCGGCGAGGCGGTAGCGGTGCTCCATCTCGCCGAGCCACTTCTCCACCGACGCCAGCGGCACGTGCGGCTGGTCGAGCATGCCCGCCGACATCCACTTGAAGACCCAGTGCAGCGAGTGCGTCTCGTCCGCGTCGAAGTCCTCGGGCCGCTCGTCCCACATGCGCAGCAGCCGCGCGAACGGGACGAACATCTTCGCCTTCTCGGAGCTGTAGTTGTAGACCTTCAGCTGGTGCCCGAGCGCCTCGATCACGGCCAGCGGGATCCTCAGCTTCTCGGCCTCCAGCAGCAGCTGCTCCGCGCGCGCGTTGCGGGCCGGCCCCTCCGGCTGCTCACCGTTCTCCGCCATCGCCCGGCGCAGGGAGTCAAAGTCCGTGATCTCACTCATCGTCGGCCGCCCGTCCCTCGGTCGGCTCCCGATGGGCCGACTCCCCGTGTGTGGCCCATTCCAGAAGGCCGATGAACGCCCGGTTCAGCAGCGCCGAGTCCGCCGGGCGCAGGGGCCGCTGCGCCATCAGCAGCGCCTGCCCGTACAAGGACTCCGTGGCCGTGCCGATCAGCTCGGGATCGTGCAGCGAACCGATCCGCCGGATCAGCGGGTTGAGATGGTTGAGCACCAGACGCGCGCGCGGGGCGCTCCCGCGCAGCGAGCCCAGGATGCCCGCCCACAGGTCGTCGGCCTGCTCCTCGGCCTGCGCGCGTGCCTGCTCGTGCCGGGCCGCCCGGTCGTCGAGATGCAGCGCGGGCACCGACAGCGGGTGGAAGGCCCGCAGGACGACGTCGCAGCCCAGCGGGTGCAGCCTCGCCCGCGCGGCCGCCAGGAAGCCCGCCAGCGCCAGCTCGTCGGCCGGGTCGACGCCGTCCAGGTGGGCGGTCACGGTGTCCGCGTCCAGCTCGGCGACCACGGTCCCCGGCCGCACCGAGGGCAGCGCCTCCACCAGCTCGCCGTCGTACGTGTAACCGCCGTTGACCACCCCGACGCCCTGCGCGGACGCGATCGGCGCGACCTGCCGGTACTCCTCCACGGTCCGGGTGAAGTGCACCACCGGGTGGCGCTGCGCGAACTCCTCCAGCGACAGCCGTCCGTCGGTGGTCTCGAAGGGCAGCCACGGCAGCATCGTGCGCAGCATCTCCCGGTCGTGCCGCGCCAGGGACTTCACGCCCAGGTGGTGCACCGCCAGGAAGGCGGCGAGCCGCTCCGGGTCCCCGGCGGCCAGTCCCGTCAGCCAGGACCGGATCCGTCCGCCGAGCGCCTCGCGCACCGCGGCCAGCGTCTCGTCCTCGTACAGCGACTCCCGCGAGGCCGTCGGGCGCAGGCTGTCGGTGTCCAGGACGCAGCGCACGAAGAACGCCCAGTCGGGCAGCAGCTGTTCGCCGCGCTCGGTCAGCAGCATGCCCTTGAGGTGCACCCGGTGGCCGCCGCGCTGCGCCGGGCTGACCGCCGACGGCAGCACGTACGCCACCCCGCGGATCCCCGCCAGCGGCACGTCCAGCTCGATCGCGTCCAGCGGGGTGAAGCCGAACAGCTCGTGACAGTGCCGGGCCAGCGCGACCCGCCGGTCGGCGGGGGAGGGGTACGGGCGGTCCCAGGCCGCGGGCAGATCGGTGACCGCCTCGTCGCCGACCCGCACGTCGTAGGGCAGCAGCGACCCGAAGTCGCGGGCCAGCGCCAGCACCCGCGGCTCGGCGAGCCACTCCCCGGCGCCGGCCCGTGCCACCAGATGGACGGTGGTGCCCGGCTCGGGACGCTCCTCGTGCGGCAGCGTCCGCACGGTGTACGAGCCGTCGTCGCGCGCCGTCCACTCCACGGGCGGCGCGTCCGGTGTACGGGCGCTGCGGCTGACCACCCGGATGCGCTCGGCGACCACGAAACAGGCCAGCAGCCCGATGCCGAACTGCCCGAGGAAGTCCGAACGGACGTCCTGCAGTCCCTCGGCGCGCTTGGAACTGCGCCCGATCGTGGCCAGCAGGCTGTGCACGTCGGCCTCGGTGAGCCCGACGCCCGAGTCCTCCACCCGCAGCCCGCCGTCCGCGGCGGACAGCCGCACCCGCGCCGGGGCGTCGGGCTCCTCGGCCCGCCGGGCGGTGATGGCGTCCACCGCGTTCTGCAACAGCTCGCGCAGGTAGACCTTGGGACTGGAGTAGAGGTGATGGGACAGCAGGTCCACCAGGCCACGCAGGTCGACCTGGAACGTATGAGGCTGCTGGGATGACTGGGATGACTGTGAGGTCTGGGAGTCCATCGCTGCAGCGCCGCGGGCTGGGGAAGGAGCACGGCGCGGGGTCGGGCGGTCCCGGTGGGGCGGTGACCGCGGATGATGGCCGGAGCGCGCCATCCTAGGGCCCGAACGAGCCGCCTGACCAGGGGTTTCGGGACACCTGTGCGGCAATGTCAGTGCCGTGGTGTGCAATGGATCTCGTGCCCGCGCTGAATGAACCACTGGAACGACCGCTGAAGTCAGTGCTCGGCCCCGCCACCGCGAAGGTGATGGCCGAGCACCTCGGCCTGCACACCGTCGGCGACCTCCTGCACCACTACCCCCGCAGATACGAGGAGCGCGGCCAGCTCACGCACCTCGCCGACCTCCCCATGGACGAGCACGTCACCGTGGTCGCCCAGGTCGCCGACGCCCGGCTGCACAGCTTCGCCTCCGCCAAGGCCCCCCGGGGCAAGGGCCAGCGCCTCGAGGTGACCATCACCGACGGCAGCGGCCGCCTCCAGCTGGTCTTCTTCGGCAGCGGCGTGCACAAGCCCCACAAGGAGCTCCTGCCCGGCACGCGCGCGATGTTCTCGGGCAAGGTCTCGGTCTTCAACCGCCGTCTCCAACTGGCCCACCCGGCCTACGAGCTGCTGCGCGCCGACGCCGAGGAGTCCGTCGAGAGCTGGGCCGGCGCCCTCATCCCGCTCTACCCGGCCACCGCCAAGATGGAGTCCTGGAAGATCGGCAAGGCGGTCCAGACCGTCCTGCCCGACGCGCAGGACGCCGTCGACCCCCTCCCGGACTCCCTGCGCGAGGGCCGCGGCCTGGTCTCCCTCCCCGAGGCCCTGCTGAAGATCCACCGCCCGCACACCAAGGCCGACATCGCCGACGCCCGCGCCCGCCTGAAGTGGGACGAGGCGTTCGTCCTCCAGGTGGCCCTGGCCCGCCGCCGGCACACCGACGCCCAACTCCCGGCCGTTCCCCGCGAGGCCGCCCCCGACGGCCTCCTCACGGCCTTCGACGCCCGCCTCCCCTTCACCCTCACCGAGGGCCAGCAGAAGGTCTCCAGGGAGATCTTCGACGACCTGGCGACGGACCATCCGATGCACCGGCTGCTCCAGGGGGAGGTGGGTTCGGGCAAGACCCTGGTCGCCCTGCGCGCCATGCTCGCCGTGGTCGACGCCGGCGGACAGGCCGCCCTGCTCGCGCCCACCGAGGTCCTCGCCCAGCAGCACCACCGCTCCGTCGTCGAGATGATGGGCGACCTCGCCGAGGGCGGCATGCTCGGCGGATCCGAGCGTGCCACCAAGGTCGTGCTGCTGACCGGCTCGATGGGCACGGCCGCCCGCCGCCAGGCCCTGCTCGACCTGGTCACCGGGGAGGCCGGCATCGTGATCGGCACGCACGCGCTGATCGAGGACAAGGTCCAGTTCCACGACCTGGGCCTGGTCGTGGTCGACGAGCAGCACCGCTTCGGCGTCGAACAGCGCGACGCCCTGCGCGGCAAGGGCAAACAGCCCCCGCACCTGCTCGTCATGACGGCCACGCCCATCCCGCGCACCGTCGCCATGACCGTCTTCGGCGACCTGGAGACCTCCGTCCTCGACCAGCTCCCGGCCGGCCGCTCGCCCATCGCCAGCCATGTCGTCCCGGCCGCCGACAAACCCCACTTCCTGGCGCGCGCGTGGGAGCGCGTGCGCGAGGAGGTGGCAGGCGGCCACCAGGCCTACGTCGTCTGCCCGCGCATCGGGGACGACGGCGACGAAGCGGACGACGCCAAGAAGGCCGGCCGGAAGAAGTCCGCCGAGGACGAGGCGGAGAAGCGCCCGCCGCTCGCGGTCCTGGAGGTGGCCGAGCAGCTGGCGAAGGGCCCGCTGAGCGGGCTGACCGTGGAAGTGCTGCACGGCCGGATGCACCCCGACGACAAGGACGCCGTGATGCGCCGCTTCGCCGCCGGGGACACCGACGTCCTGGTCGCCACGACCGTCATCGAGGTCGGCGTCAACGTCCCCAACGCCACCGCGATGGTGATCATGGACGCCGACCGCTTCGGCGTCTCCCAGCTCCACCAGCTGCGCGGCCGGGTGGGCCGTGGCTCGGCCCCGGGCCTGTGCCTCCTGGTCAGCGAGATGCCGGAGGCGAGCGCGGCCCGGCAGCGGCTCACCGCCGTCGCCACCACCCTCGACGGCTTCGAGCTCTCCCGCATCGACCTCGAACAGCGCCGCGAGGGCGACGTCCTCGGCCAGGCCCAGTCCGGCGCCCGCACCTCGCTGCGCGTCCTCGCGGTGATCGAGGACGAGGAGGTCATCGCGGAGGCCCGTCAGGAGGCGGTGGCGGTGGTCGCGGCGGACCCGGAGCTCAGCGCCTACCCGGGCCTGCGGACGGCCCTGGACGCCCTGCTGGACGAGGAGAGGGAACAGTACCTGGACAAGGGCTGAGCGGCGGCGGCCGCCGAAGGGCACGGAGGCGTCCCCTCTCGGCCTGACAGACTGGACCCGTAACCGTTGGACCCGTGACCGCTGCCGAACAAGGACCCGAGATGACCCGCGTGATCGCTGGCGCAGCAGGCGGACGTCGCCTGGCCGTCCCGCCGGGGACCGGCACCCGTCCCACCTCCGACCGCGCCCGCGAAGGTCTCTTCTCCACCTGGCAGTCGCTCCTCGGCGGCCCCCTGGCCGGCGAGCGGGTCCTCGACCTGTACGCCGGCTCCGGCGCCGTCGGCCTGGAGGCCCTCTCCCGCGGCGCGAGCCACACCCTCCTGGTCGAGGCCGACGCCCGCGCGGCCCGCACGATCCGGGAGAACGTGAAGGCCCTCGGCCTGCCCGGCGCCGAGGTCCGCGCGGGCAGGGCCCGGCAGGTCGTCCAGGACCAGCCCGGCGCTCCGTACGACCTCGCCTTCCTCGACCCCCCGTACGCCGTCTCCGACGACGATCTTCGCGAGATTCTGCTCACACTCCGCTCGAAGGGGTGGCTAGCGGCCGATGCCCTCGTCACCGTGGAGCGCAGCACCAGAGGCGGGGAGTTCCACTGGCCGGACGGCTTCGAGGCGCTCCGGGCCCGTCGTTACGGCGAGGGAACGTTTTGGTACGGTCGCGCCGCCTCTACGTGCGAAGACGCGCGATGACCGGACCGGAGAGCGAGGGAACACCAGTGCGCCGTGCCGTCTGTCCCGGGTCGTTCGACCCGATCACCAACGGACACCTCGACATCATTTCCCGCGCCTCCCGTCTGTACGACGAGGTCTATGTCGCGGTCATGATCAACAAGTCGAAGAAGGGCCTGTTCGAGATCGACGAGCGGCTCGACCTGATCCGCCGGGTCACGGCCGAGTACGGCAACGTCCGGGTCGAGGCCTTCCACGGCCTCCTCGTCGACTTCTGCAAGCAGCGCGAGATCCCGGCCATCGTCAAGGGGCTGCGCGCGGTCAGCGACTTCGACTACGAGCTGCAGATGGCCCAGATGAACAACGGCCTCTCGGGCGTCGAGACGCTGTTCGTGCCGACCAACCCCACCTACAGCTTCCTCTCCTCCTCCCTGGTCAAGGAGGTCGCCACCTGGGGCGGCGACGTCTCCCACCTGGTGCCCCCGCTGGTCCTCGAGGCGCTCGGCGAGCGCCTCGCGCGGGACTGACGTCGGACGGGGGCTCCTGACGGCCCGTCATCCGGTGTCCGGCGGAGACCCCGTGGCCGTACAGTCGTCCCGTCCGTCTCCAACCCAGCTGTAGAGAGTGGCGAGCAACCGGTGGACGTGCAGAAGAAGCTCGACGAGATCGTCACGGCGGTCTCCAGTGCCCGGTCGATGCCGATGTCGGCCTCGTGCGTGGTCAACCGCGCGGACCTGCTCGCCCTGCTCGAAGAGGTGCGCGCGGCCCTGCCCGACTCGCTGGCCCAGGCCGAGGAGCTGATCGGCGGCCGGGAGCAGATGGTCGAGCAGGCCCGCCAGGAGGCCGAGCGGATCATCTCCACCGCACACGCCGAACGCGGCTCCCTGATCTCCGACACCGAGATCGCCCGCCGCTCCCAGGCCGAGGCCGACCGCATCCTCGCCGAGGCCCGCAAGGAGGCCGAGGAGGTCCGCGCCGAGGCCGACGACTACGTCGACTCCAAGCTCGCGAACTTCGAGGTCGTCCTCACCAAGACGCTGGGCTCCGTCGGCCGGGGCCGCGAGAAGCTCCTCGGCACCGGCCCGGGCGTCGACGAGAACGGCTACGAGGACGAGGACGCCCCCGAGCGCAGCCACGACCCCGCGACCCTGCGTCGGGACGCCGACGCCTACGTCGACACCAAGCTGGGCGCCTTCGAGGCGGTCCTCGCCAAGACCCTGGAGGCGGTCGGCCGCGGCCGCCAGAAGCTGCACGGCCGCATCGCCACGGACGACCTGGGCGCCCTCGCCGGCGACACGACGACCTTCCAGCACTCCTCCGACGCCGACTACCTCGCCGACCTGACCGCCCTCGCGGAGCAGGACGCGAACGCCGGACAGCCCGTCCGGCAGCCGTACGAACAGCAGGAAGCCCAGCCGGTCTACGGCTACCAGCAGGGGGCCGACGGCTACCCGCAGCCGGCGGACCCCTACGGCGGCGGCTACCCGCAGCAGGAGCAGCAGGCCTACGGCGGGCAGGACCCCTACGGCTACCAGCAGGCGGACCCCTACGCGTACGGCTACGACAGCGGGCAGGCCTCCTACGACCCCCACCAGGTCGTCCAGCAGGCCCAGCAGCAGCCGCAGCAGCAGGCCCAGCAGGGGTACGCCCTGGACGAGACCAGCCTCTTCGACACCGGCATGATCAGTGCCGAGCAGCTGCGCGCGTACGAGCAGGAGCGCGGCCTGTAGGAACGTCGTCGCGCCCACCCGATTGGGCTGTGGACGAAAGGTTTAGTATCCTGGCTCTTCGGTCGCGTGTGCGCTTTGCTGACTTCGTATGCGCCCGCGATCACCGCTGTCCGCAGCACCGAGGGCAGCGGCCCTCACCGAGTTCGAAGATCGAAAGCAGGAATGGCCCTGAACGCCCGCCTCGACCACCGCAACCCTCTCGTGTTCGACACACACGAGCTGGGGCGGCGTCCTGGCGCGCTGCAGCGCCTGACCCGCGAGATCGACGCTCCCAAGGATCTCGGGATCCTGGATGTCATCGGCGTGCCGGAAGGCGCTCCGGTGGAGCTCGAACTCCGACTCGAGTCGGTCATGGAAGGTGTGCTCGTCACAGGCACCGCCCGTGCACAGGCCGAGGGGGAGTGCGTAAGGTGTCTGGAGCCGCTCGAGCTTGATCTCGAAGCGGAGTTCCAGGAGATGTTCTCGTACCCTGACGCCGACGACCGGGGCCGTGTGAAAGCGGAGCCGGCCGACGACGCCGAGGAAGACGAGGACAGGCTCTTTCTCGAGGACGGCCTGTTCGACCTCGAACCCGTGCTGCGTGATGCGGTGGTGCTCGCACTGCCGATGCAGCCGGTGTGCCAGGACGACTGCCCCGGCCTGTGCTCCCAGTGCGGAGCCCGGCTGGCGGACGACCCGGGGCACAACCATGACGCCACCGACATCCGTTGGGCGGCACTGCAGGGACTCGCCGGTTCACTCGAAGACGGCGAGAAGGACGAGATGAGCGGCGGCGTGCCTCGATCAGCGCCCGCCGACGAGAAGCAGGAGAAGTAGCCGTGGCTGTTCCGAAGCGGAAGATGTCGCGCAGCAACACGCGCCACCGCCGGTCGCAGTGGAAGGCTGCGGTCCCCACCCTGGTTGCGTGCGAGCGCTGCCACGAGCCCAAGCTGCAGCACATCGCGTGCCCGTCTTGCGGCACCTACAACAAGCGCCAGGTCCTCGAGGTCTGAGCGGCTGGTGAGAGGCTCCATGTCTGACGCCAAGGCGGACACGACCGCCAAGAAAAAGGCGGACACCACAGCCTCGTCCCACACGCTTCTGGAAGGGCGGCTCGGCTATCAGCTCGAGTCCGCCCTTCTGGTGCGTGCGCTGACCCACCGTTCCTACGCGTACGAGAACGGCGGTCTGCCGACGAACGAGCGGCTGGAGTTCCTCGGGGACTCCGTGCTCGGCCTCGTCGTCACGGACACGCTGTACCGCACCCACCCCGACCTGCCCGAAGGCCAACTGGCCAAGCTTCGGGCCGCGGTGGTCAACTCGCGCGCGCTGGCGGAGGTCGGCCGTGGCCTCGACCTGGGCTCCTTCATCCGGCTGGGCCGGGGCGAAGAGGGCACGGGCGGCCGGGACAAGGCGTCCATCCTCGCCGACACCCTGGAAGCGGTGATCGGCGCGGTCTATCTCGACCAGGGCCTCGAAGCGGCCTCCGAACTGGTGCACCGCCTGTTCGACCCGCTGATCGAGAAGTCCTCGAACCTCGGCGCCGGCCTGGACTGGAAGACCAGTCTCCAGGAACTCACCGCGACCGAAGGGCTCGGCGTCCCCGAGTACCTGGTCACGGAGACCGGCCCCGATCACGAGAAGACCTTCACTGCTGCCGCCCGCGTCGGAGGCGTCTCGTACGGCACCGGCACCGGCCGCAGCAAGAAGGAGGCGGAGCAGCAGGCCGCCGAGTCCGCGTGGCGGTCCATCCGGGCCGCTGCGGACGAGCGCGCCACGGCGGAGCAGACGGCCCAGGCCGTCCGGGCCGCCGACGGCAGCACGCCGGACCCCGAGTCCGCCTCCGCCTGAGGAACGCCGCAACAGCGGCACAGTAGTACAGCAGTACGAGACGAACGCCCGCCCCCGCAGGGAGGCGGGCGTTCCGTACGGGGGATCCCATGCCCGAGTTGCCCGAGGTCGAGGTCGTCCGGCGCGGTCTGGAGCGGTGGGTCGCCCACCGCACGGTCGCCGACGCCGAAGTGCTGCATCCGCGCGCCGTGCGCCGGCACATCGCCGGGGCCGACGACTTCGCGCAGCGCCTCAAGGGTCATCGCGTCGGAACCCCCAGCCGGCGCGGCAAGTATCTGTGGCTGCCGCTGGAGGACACCCGCCTGGCGGTCCTGGCCCACCTCGGCATGAGCGGTCAGCTCCTGGTCCAGCCGCACGAGGCGCCCGACGAGAAGCATCTGCGCGTCCGGGTGCGCTTCGCCGACGAGGTGGACACCGAACTGCGCTTCGTGGACCAGCGCACCTTCGGCGGCCTGTCCCTGCACGACACCGGCCCCGACGGGCTGCCGGACGTCATCGCGCACATCGCCCGTGACCCCCTCGACCCGCAGTTCGACGACGAGGCGTTCCACCAGGCCCTGCGGCGCAAGCGCACCACCGTCAAGCGGGCCCTGCTCGACCAGTCGCTGATCAGCGGCGTCGGCAACATCTACGCTGACGAGGCGCTGTGGCGGGCCCGTCTGCACTACGACCGCCCGACCGGGAATCTCACCCGGCCGCGTACGCGCGAACTCCTCGGCCATGTCCGGGACGTGATGAACGCGGCGCTGGCCGTCGGCGGCACCAGCTTCGACAGCCTGTACGTCAACGTCAACGGCGAATCCGGCTACTTCGACCGGTCCCTGGACGCCTACGGGCGCGAGGGGCTGCCGTGCAAGCGGTGCGGAACGCCCATGCGCCGACGCCCGTGGATGAACCGGTCCAGCTACTTCTGCCCGAAGTGTCAGACGCCGCCGCGCATACCGTCGTAACGCTCGCGGGCGGCGAGGACGTCGTCCATCCGCCCTTCGAGATGGTGGATCAGGCTGAGCAGGCGTTCGGCCACCTCGCGCCCGAGCGGGGTCAGTTCGTAGTCCACGCGGGGCGGGTTGGTGGGCTGTGCCTCGCGGTGCACCAGCCCGTCCCGCTCCAGCGCGTGCAGCGTCTGGGACAGCATCTTCTCGCTCACGCCGTCCACCCGGCGACGCAGCTCGTTGAACCGGAGCGAGCCCTCGTACAGTGCGCCGAGCGTGAGCCCGCCCCAGCGGCCGGTGATGTGCTCCAGAGTGCCGCGCGAGGGGCAGGCCTTGGCGAACACGTTGAACGGGAGGTCGCGGTCCTCCGCGCTCACCTCGGTGATGGTCATACCAAGAGCGTACTCCAAGGCAGCGCTAACCGGCAGGTTGCACTAACTATCGGTTAGTGCTTTCCTTCAGATATCGTCGTTGAGCTGCACCGCAGCTCCGCCCATGAGGAGTGTGCATGTCCCCCTCTGTCGTCCCCGCTGCCCTCGTCGTCCCTGTCGTCTCGGTCGCCTACCACTCCGGCTACGGCCACACCGCCGTCCTCGCCGAGGCCGTGCGCGCGGGAGCCGTGGAGGCCGGCGCCGAGGTGCACCTGATCAAGGTCGACGAGATCACCGAGGAGCAGTGGACCCGGCTCGACGGCTCGGACGCGATCGTCTTCGGCTCGCCCACCTACATGGGCACCGCGTCGGGCGCGTTCCACGCCTTCGCCGAGGCGACCTCCGCCCGCTGGGCCACCCAGGCCTGGAAGGACAAGCTGGCCGCCGGGTTCACCAACTCCGGCTCGAAGAGCGGCGACAAGCTGCACACGCTGCAGTTCTTCCAGATCCTGGCCGCGCAGCTCGGCATGCACTGGGTCAACCTCGGTCTGCTGCCCGGCTGGAACAGCTCCACCGGCTCCGAGAACGACCTCAACCGCCTCGGCGTGTTCCTCGGCGCGGCCGCGCAGACCAACGTCGACGAGGGCCCGGACGCCGTGCACAAGGCCGACGTCGCGACGGCGGAACACCTGGGCCGCAGGGTCGCCGAGACGGCGAGGGTCTTCCTGGCCGGCCTCGCCCAGACTGCTTGATCGTTTCTGCGCGAGCCGGCGGGAGCGGGTCTCAGTAGCCGAAGTCCTGCGTCCACCAAGGGCCGCCGGGGCCGAGGTGGACGCCGACGCCGAGGGTCTTGAAGTCGCAGTTCAGGATGTTCGCCTTGTGGCCGGGGCTGTTCATCCAGGCGGCCATGACCGCGGCCGCGTCGGCCTGGCCGCGGGCTATGTTCTCGCCGCCGAGGTCGGATATGCCGGCCTTGGCCGCCCGGTCCCAGGGGGTCGCCCCGTCCGGGTCGGTGTGGTCGAAGAAGCCGCGTGCGGCCATGTCGTCGCTGAACTTCTCGGCGAGGTCCGACAGCGCACTGTTCGCCGAGAGGGCGCTGCAGCCGACCTTGGCCCGCTCCTCGTTGACGAGGCTCAGCACCTCGGCCGCGGCCTGCGTCTCGGCCGAGACCGTCACCGGCGTCTCGGCCCGCTGCGGTGCCTTGGTGGCCGTCTTCGACCTGGACGGCGTGCTCTGCGGCCCCTTCGCCGGCTTCGAGCGCGTGGCCCGCGGCTTCTCGGTGGCCACCTTGCTCGGCGAGGCCGAGACCGAGGCCGAGGCCGACGGTGCGGAGGTGGAGGTGGAGGGGGACGGGGAGACCGAGGAGGCGGACGGCGAAGCGGCCCGGCCGGCGTCACGACTGGTCGACGCGGCGCCGCGGTCGGACTCGGCGGAGCCGGACGTGCCGCCCTGCTCGGCGGCCGAGTTGGTCGGCGAGCCCGCGGCCTGCACCTTGTCGGCGGGGCCGTTGCCGCCGCCGAGCCGGTAGCTGTCGAGACCCGGCACCACGCCCGTGGCCACCGCGACGGTGCCCAGGGCGACCGCCGCGGACACGCCGAGCAGGCCCGTCCTCACCGGTGTGACGACCCTCTTCCTGCGACGGCGGCCCGAGCCGTCCCGGCCCTCGCCCGGGCGCGGGGCCCTGCCGCCGGGAGCGAAGCCGCCGCCCGGGAACACGGCGGTGTCGGCGCGCGCGTGCTCGTCGTCCATGGCGAAGAGGTACTCCTGGCTCCGGGCCACGGAGTCGGCGTAGGCCTCGGGGTTCAGATACGGCGCGATGCCCCTCGTGGGGCGGTCGCCGGCGTAGCGGTCCTGCGGGGTGTGACCGTCCGCGTGCGAGCCGTGCGTCTGTGTGACCCCCGTGGCGCGGCTCGTGGCGGCGCGGCCGGCGGCGGAGCGTCGGTGGCGTCCCATGTCCTTGCCTTCCTCGTTCAAGCGGTGTTTCCCCACGGTCGGCCGGGGCTCGGGGCGTCGCGCGCCTCCTGCTCCCTCTGGTCGACCGGACTCACCCGATCGAGTGAGTTTCAGCTGAGAATCATTGGGTGGGGACGGTACCCCATGGCGCTGGGGGAGGAAGTGCCCGGAGAGACTTCGCCCGGCTAGGTTGCAGTCATGAGCGAGGATGTACGGCTGGTCGCCTGGGTGCGCGGACACGTCCAAGGCGTGGGATTCCGCTGGTTCACGCGGGCGAAGGCCTTGGAGATCGGCGGCCTGAGTGGTTTTGCTCTCAATTTGGCCGACGGGCGGGTCCAGGTGGTCGCCGAGGGCGGCCGAGAGGGCTGTGAGGGACTGCTCGGCTGGCTCCTCGGTGACGACACGCCCGGACGCGTCGAGGGCGTCACCGAGATATGGGACACACCACGCGGCGGCTACGACGGCTTCGCCATCCGCTGAGCAAGGTGCGTGAGGCGGCCCCGCGGAAGCGGCGGAACGTGCCGCCGGCACCTGCCGGAAGGGGAAAGGGGCAGGTGGTTGCCAAGAATCGCTTGCAGTGGCAGGCTCCGCAGGCAAGGATGATCGCCACGCCTCCAGGGCCCCGCAGGAGCCGCAGCGCCGCCGTGACGGCCGCGCGCCACCGGGATGCCCGCCAATACGGGGCGTGATCGTGTTGACCGTCAAACTTTTTGGTGAGACGCTGAAAGCACCCCGCGCACCTCAGCTGTTTGGCATGGATGAACAGCAGGATGAACAAGATCCCGCCAAGCACCGCGGGTGCGAATCCCTCACGACCCACACCGCTTCGGTCGGTCACTCATTGTGGAGGACCATCCATCATGGCAAAGGCGCTTCTCGGTTACGTCGGCGGCTCCGACCCGCGACTCCTCGCCGAGATGCGACGGCTCCAGCAGCGTGTACAGGATCTGGAATCCGAGCTCGGACGGATCCAGGCCGAGAACGACGCACTGACGGCTGCCGCTTCTCACGAATCGCTTATGGAGAGCATCGACGCACGCCAGGCGGAGCCTGCACTCACCTGATCGCTGCACCGCTGTACAACGGCATCGCAGTGGTCGGGCGGCACACATCAACCGCGTCGGACCGCTAAGTTGTCAGAGTTTGCAAGGGACGCCGCTCAGGCGTCCCTTCTTCCTTTCCTGCCGCCCCGGTGGCCCCCGCTGTTGGTTCCCCCACGCACCCTTTCAGTCTCTTAACGTTTGGTGTGCCCTGCGCGTTCACAGGTGAAACCGCGGGTTCATGGAGTGAGACACCCCCGGAAGGTAGAGTCCAGCGCCGTGCACCTCAAGGCCCTGACCCTCAGGGGGTTCAAGTCGTTCGCCTCGGCGACCACGCTCCGGTTCGAACCGGGTATCACCTGCGTCGTCGGTCCGAACGGCTCGGGCAAGTCCAACGTGGTCGACGCGCTCAGCTGGGTCATGGGGGAGCAGGGCGCCAAGTCGCTGCGCGGCGGCAAGATGGAGGACGTCATCTTCGCCGGCACCACCGGGCGCCCCCCGCTGGGCCGCGCCGAGGTGTCCCTGACCATCGACAACTCCGACGGGGCGCTGCCCATCGAGTACGCCGAGGTCACCATCACGCGGATCATGTTCCGCAACGGCGGCAGCGAGTACCAGATCAACGGCGACACCTGCCGCCTGCTCGACATCCAGGACCTGCTGTCCGACTCCGGCATCGGCCGCGAGATGCACGTCATCGTCGGCCAGGGCCAGCTCGACTCCGTCCTGCACGCCGATCCCATGGGCCGCCGCGCCTTCATCGAGGAGGCCGCGGGCGTCCTGAAGCACCGCAAGCGCAAGGAGAAGGCGCTGCGCAAGCTGGACGCGATGCAGGCCAACCTCGCGCGCGTGCAGGACCTCACCGACGAACTGCGGCGTCAGCTCAAGCCCCTCGGCCGCCAGGCGGCCGTCGCCCGCCGCGCCGCCGTGATCCAGGCCGACCTGCGCGACGCCCGGCTGCGCCTCCTCGCCGACGACCTCGTACGGCTGCGGGAGGCCCTGCGCGGCGAGATCGCCGACGAGGCCGCCCTGAAGGAGCGCAAGGAGGCCGCCGAGCAGGAGTTGCGCAAGGCGCTGCAGCGCGAGGCCCTCCTGGAGGACGAGGTCCGCCGGCTGACGCCACGGGTGCAGCGCGCCCAGCAGACCTGGTACGAGCTGTCCCAGCTCGCCGAACGCGTCCGCGGCACGATCTCGCTCGCCGACGCGCGCGTGAAGAGCGCCACCTCGGCGCCCCCCGAGGAGCGGCGCGGCCGCGACCCCGAGGACATGGAGCGTGAGGCCGCCCGGGTCCGTGAGCAGGAGGCCGAGCTGGAGGCCGCCCTCGAAGCGGCCCGGCACGCCCTGGACGACACCGTCTCCCACCGTTGCGACCTGGAGCGGGAGCTCGCCGTCGAGGAACGCCGGCTGAAGGACGTGGCCCGGTCCATCGCCGACCGCCGCGAGGGGCTGGCCCGGCTGAACGGGCAGGTCAACGCCGCCCGCTCGCGTGCCGCCTCCGCCCAGGCCGAGATCGACCGGCTGGCCGCCGCCCGCGACGAGGCACAGGAACGCGCCGTCGCCGCGCAGGAGGAGTACGAGACGCTGAGGGCGGAGGTCGACGGCCTCGACGCCGGCGATCACGAACTGGGCGAGCGGCACGAGACGGCCAGGCGGCAGCTCGCCGAGGCGGAGGCCGCCCACACCGCGGCCCGGGAGGCGACCACGGCGGCCGAACGCAGCCGCGCCGCGACCCAGGCCCGGCGCGACGCCCTGGCGCTCGGGCTGCGGCGCAAGGACGGCACCGGTGCGCTGCTCGGCGCACAGGACCGCCTGAACGGTCTGCTCGGTCCGGCCGCCGAACTCCTCACGGTGACTTCCGGATACGAGGTCGCCCTCGCGGCGGCTTTCGGGGCGGCGGCGGACGCGATCGCGGTGACGACGCCCGCGTCGGCGGCCGACGCGATCCGCCTGCTGCGCAAGCAGGACGCGGGCCGCGCCGCGCTGCTGCTGAGCGGCGCGCCGGAGGAGCCGTCCGGGGAACAGCGCGGCGACGGGCCGCCCGGCGCCGCCGACCTCGTGCGGGGTCCCGCCGAGCTGATGCCCGCCGTGCGCAGGCTGCTGCGCGGGATCGTCGTCGTCGGCACGCTGGAGGACGCCGAGGAGCTCGTCTACGGCCGTCCCGATCTCGTCGCCGTCACGGCCGAGGGCGATCTGCTGGGGGCGCACTTCGCGCACGGCGGGTCGGCCGGGGCGCCCAGTCTGCTGGAAGTGCAGGCGTCGGTCGACGAGGCCGCCGCCGAGCTGGAGGAGCTGGCGGTGCGGTGCGAGCGGCTGGCGCGGGCGCAGAGCGCGGCCGGGGAGCGGCGCAAGGAGTGCGCCGCGCTCGTCGAGGAGCTGGGGGAGCGGCGGCGGGCGGCCGACCGGGAGAAGTCGGCCGTGGCCCAGCAGCTCGGGCGGCTGGCGGGACAGGCGCGGGGCGCCGCCGGAGAGGCCGAACGGTCCACGGCGGCCGCGGCGCGGGCGCAGGAGGCGCTGGACCGGGCCGTCGAGGAGGCGGAGGAACTGGCCGAACGGCTGGCCGTCGCCGAGGAGATGCCGGTCGAGGAGGAGCCCGACACCTCCGTGCGGGACCGGCTCGCGGCGGACGGGGCGAACGCCCGGCAGACCGAGATGGAGGCGCGGCTGCAGGTCCGCACCCACGAGGAGCGGGTCAAGGGGCTGGCCGGGCGGGCCGACTCCCTGGACCGGGCCGCGCGCACGGAACGCGAGGCACGCGCGCGTGCCGAGCAGCGGCGGGCGCGGCTGCGGCACGAGGCCGCCGTCGCGGAAGCCGTGGCCGCCGGCGCCCGGCAGCTGCTCGCCCACGTCGAGGTGTCCCTCGGGCGCGCCGAGCAGGAGCGCGTCGCGGCCGACGCGGCGAAGGCGCGCCGGGAGCAGGAGCTGGCCGCCGCCCGCACCGCGGGGCGCGATCTGAAGGCGGAACTCGACAAGTTGACGGATTCAGTTCACCGGGGCGAGGTACTAGGAGCCGAGAAACGGCTGCGGATCGAGCAGCTGGAGACCAAGGCTCTGGAGGAGCTCGGTGTCGAACCGGCGGCGCTCGTGTCGGAGTACGGTCCGCATCAGCCGGTGCCGCCCTCGCCCCCCGCCGAGGGCGAGGAGCTGCCGGAGGATCCGGAGCACCCGCGCAACCGGCCGAGGTCGTTCGTCCGGGCGGATCAGGAGAAGCGGCTCAGGGCCGCCGAGCGCGCGTACCAGCAGCTCGGCAAGGTCAACCCGCTCGCCCTGGAGGAGTTCTCCGCCCTGGAGGAGCGTCACCAGTTCCTCAGCGAGCAGCTGGAGGACCTCAAGAAGACCCGTACCGACCTGCTGCAGGTGGTCAGGGAGGTCGACGAGCGCGTCGAGCAGGTCTTCTCCGAGGCCTTCCGGGACACCGCGCGCGAGTTCGAGGGGGTGTTCGGCCGGCTGTTCCCTGGCGGGGAGGGACGGTTGATCCTGACCGACCCCGACAACATGCTCACCACGGGCGTCGACGTCGAGGCACGGCCTCCCGGAAAGAAGGTCAAGCGGCTGAGCCTGCTGTCCGGCGGCGAGCGCTCGCTGACCGCCGTCGCCATGCTGGTGTCGATCTTCAAGGCCCGGCCCAGCCCGTTCTACGTGATGGATGAGGTCGAGGCGGCCCTCGACGACACCAACCTGCAGCGGCTGATCCGGATCATGCAGGAGCTGCAGGAGGCCTCGCAGCTCATCGTGATCACCCACCAGAAGCGCACGATGGAGGTCGCCGACGCGCTGTACGGCGTGTCCATGCAGGGTGACGGCGTGTCGAAGGTGATCAGCCAGCGGTTGCGCTGACGAGCGGCCGCTTGGCCTTCGCGTCCACGTCGTGACCTGTGCTGCCTTCAAGAAGTGAACGTATGTGACGTGATCTTGTCTGAGTTCTCACAATTTCCCGCGTTTGATTTTGAAACTTGAAGGCATAAGGTCAGGAACGTTGGATTTACCTTCAGGTACCACCTACCTGGAAGGCTGACCACGCCGGCAGCGTTGCCGGTGGCCCGAGGAGTTCACGTGACCAGCACAGAGCAGGCGCCCAAGTCAGGAGCCGGGACGGCTCACCCCGATCATCTCGGGCATGTCATCTTCATCGCCGCGGCGGCCGCGATGGGCGGCTTCCTCTTCGGCTACGACAGCTCCGTGATCAACGGCGCCGTGGAGGCCATCCGGGACCGCTACGACGTGGGCTCCGCCGCCCTCGCCCAGGTCATCGCCATCGCCCTGATCGGCTGCGCCATCGGCGCCGCGACCGCCGGCCGCATGGCGGACCGCATCGGCCGCATCCGGGTGATGCAGATCGCCGCCGTGCTGTTCACGGCCAGCGCCGTCGGCTCGGCCCTGCCCTTCGCGCTGTGGGACTTCGCCCTGTGGCGGGTCGTCGGCGGCTTCGCCATCGGCATGGCCTCCGTGATCGGCCCCGCCTACATCGCCGAGGTCGCCCCGCCCGCCTACCGCGGCCGGCTCGGATCCTTCCAGCAGGCCGCGATCGTCATCGGCATCGCGATCTCGCAGCTGGTCAACTGGGGTCTGCTCAACTCCGCGGGCGGCGACCAGCGCGGCAAGCTCATGGGCCTGGAGGCCTGGCAGGTCATGCTCGGCGTGATGGTCGTCCCGGCCGTCCTGTACGGCCTGCTCTCCTTCGCCATCCCCGAGTCCCCGCGCTTCCTGATCTCCGTCGGCAAGCGCGAGCGGGCCCGCGACATCCTGGAAGAGGTCGAGGGCGACAAGATCGACCTGGACGCCCGCGTCGCCGAGATCGAGCACGCGATGAAGAGCGAGCACAAGTCCACCTTCAAGGACCTGCTCGGCGGCTCCTTCTTCTTCAAGCCGATCGTCTGGGTCGGCATCGGCCTGTCGGTCTTCCAGCAGTTCGTCGGCATCAACGTCGCGTTCTACTACTCCTCGACGCTGTGGCAGTCGGTCGGCGTCGACCCGACGGACTCGTTCTTCTACTCCTTCACGACGTCGATCATCAACATCATCGGCACCGTGATCGCCATGATCTTCGTGGACCGCGTCGGCCGCAGGCCGCTCGCCCTCATCGGCTCCGTCGGCATGGTCGTCGGACTCGCGCTGGAGGCCTGGGCGTTCTCCTACGACCTCGTCGACGGCAAGCTCCCGGCCGCCCAGGGCTGGATCGCCCTGATCGCCGCCCATGTGTTCGTCCTCTTCTTCGCCCTCTCGTGGGGCGTCGTCGTCTGGGTCTTCCTCGGCGAGATGTTCCCCAACCGGATCCGCGCCGCCGCCCTCGGCGTGGCCGCCTCCGCGCAGTGGATCGCCAACTGGGCCATCACCGCGAGCTTCCCGTCGCTGGCCGACTGGAACCTCTCCGCGACCTACGTGATCTACACGGTCTTCGCCGCGCTCTCCATCCCGTTCGTCCTGAAGTACGTCAAGGAGACGAAGGGCAAGGCGCTGGAGGAGATGGGCTGAGCCACGAGCCAGGGCCGAGTCGTGCGACGAGGCCCTCCAGCCCCTGAACTCGAGGAGCCGGGCCAAGTCCCCGCTGCCCGCTCCTCGACACCCGTGACGCGTGCTGCCCCGGCTCACCCCCCGAGCCGGGGCAGCACGCGTTCGCAGAACAGCCGCAGACTGCGCCAGCCCTCCTCCACCGGCATCCCGCCGGCCAGCGGGTGCAGGACGAGGTTGTCGAGCCCCTGCGCCACGCACTCGTCCGGCGTGAGGACGCGGTACACGCCCTCGTCCCGGAGCTCGTCGACCGTGAGCGCCCCCGACCGCACCGCCGAGCGGATGTCCCCGGACTGCCAGGAGGCGTACGTCCGGGCCTCGTGCAGGAAGTGCCCGCCGTACCGGGCCCAGGCCCGGTCCGGATCCTCGGCGAGGTGCAGCAGCGGGGTCTCGGCGCCGGGCATCATCGTCCAGCCCTCCGTCCCGTACTCCACCAGCCGCTCCTTGTAGTACGCCTCCAGCTCCGGCAGGTGCGCGCTGGGGAAGAAGGGCAGACCGAGCCGGGCGGCCCGGCGGGCGGCGGCCTGCGAGGAGCCGCCGACCAGCAGCAAGGGGTGCGGCGCGGTCCCCGGGCGCGGGGTGACCCGCACCGTACGGCCGCGGTACTCGAACTCCTCCCCGGTCCAGGCCCGCAGCACGGTCTCCAGCAACTCGTCCTGGAGCCGGCCCCGGCGCTTCCACTCCACGCCCGCCCGGGCGTACTCCTCGGGCCGGTACCCGATCCCGGCGACCGTCACCAGCCGGCCGCCGCTCAGCAGATCGAGCACCGCGATGTCCTCGGCGAGCCGCAGCGGGTCGTGCAGCGGGCCGATGGCGGCGGAGACGGTCACCGCCAGCCGCCGGGTCGCCCCGAGCACCGCGCCCGCGAACACGAACGGGGACGGCATCCAGTTGTTCTCGACGCCGTGGTGTTCCTCCGTCTGCAGGGTCGTGACCCCGTGCTCGTCCGCGTACGCGGCCATCTCCAGCGCGGCCCGGTAGCGGACGCCCAGCTCGGCGGGGGTCGCACCGGGCGCGACGAGGTTGAAGCGGACGACGGTGACGGGCATGGCGACCCCCTTCGGCGGATGTGGGGGGACGGTAGCTGACGGAACGTCAGATAGCCATGCTCCGGAACCCCTCGAGGACCGGCTCGAAGCCGTCGCACCGCCCCGGCGGGACGCCTCCGCTGGTGGAGCGGAGTGATCGGGGGACGGGCGACCGGGCCGCCGCCCGTGTCGGCGCAGAGGGGTCGCGCATACTGGGTGCGTTATGGAAACCGTCATCCTTGCTGTAGTCATCGCCGTGGTCGTGCTCGCGGTGCTCGGCGGGCTCGTCGTCGGCAGTCGACGGCAGAAGTCGCTGCCCCCGCCGCCCCCCACCGCGCCCGACATCACCGCCCCGCCGACCGAGCCGCACGTCGGCGACGAGGCCGAGACGCCGCGCGACGAACCGCGCCGCACGATCGAGGAGGTGGACCTCCCCGGGGGCGGCGCGACCGGCACCACCGTCGAGGAGCCGCCCGCCGGGCCCTCCGTCGAGGTTCCCGAGCTCGAGATCCCCGAGCCGACGGAAGGGCGGCTGATCCGTCTCCGCGCCCGGCTCTCCCGTTCGCAGAACGCCCTCGGCAAGGGGCTGCTCACGCTGCTCTCGCGCGAGCACCTCGACGAGGACACCTGGGAGGAGATCGAGGACACCCTGCTCACCGCCGACGTCGGCGTGCAGCCCACCCAGGAACTGGTGGAGCGGCTGCGCGAGCGCGTCAAGGTGCTCGGCACGCGCACCCCGGAGGAACTGCGCGCCCTGCTGCGCGACGAGCTCCTCAAGCTGGTCGGCACGGACGTCGACCGCACGGTGAAGACCGAGCCGGCGGACCGCAAGCCCGGCATCGTGATGGTCGTCGGGGTCAACGGCACCGGCAAGACCACCACCACCGGCAAGCTCGCGCGGGTGCTCGTGGCCGACGGGCGCACCGTCGTGCTGGGCGCCGCCGACACCTTCCGCGCCGCCGCCGCCGACCAGCTCCAGACCTGGGGCGAGCGTGTCGGCGCCCACACCGTGCGCGGCCCCGAGGCCGGCGACCCCGCCTCCGTCGCGTTCGACGCGGTGAAGGAGGGCAAGGAGATGGGGGTCGACGTCGTCCTCATCGACACCGCCGGCCGCCTGCACACCAAGACCGGCCTCATGGACGAGCTCGGCAAGGTCAAGCGGGTCGTCGAGAAGCACGCCCCGCTGGACGAGATCCTGCTCGTCCTCGACGCCACCACGGGGCAGAACGGGCTCGTCCAGGCCCGCGTCTTCGCCGAGGTCGTGGACATCACCGGCATCGTGCTGACCAAGCTGGACGGCACGGCCAAGGGCGGCATCGTGGTCGCGGTCCAGCGCGAGCTGGGCGTCCCGGTCAAACTGGTGGGACTCGGCGAGGGCGCGGACGACCTGGCGCCGTTCGAGCCGGAGGCGTTCGTCGACGCCCTCATCGGAGACTGAGAAGGCCCAGCAGCCCGAGAAGCCGACGCGACCGGGAAGCCGAGAGTCCGAGGGAGCATCGACCGCCCCCCCCCGCCCGGCTGCGAGAAGCGCCCGCCCCCAGGTGCACTGGGAGCGGGCGCTTCGCTGTGTACGACGCAGCACGCGTCGTACGGGTCGTGCGCGCGCACGCGTCGCACCCGTCGTGCGCGCACTCGACGTACCGTTCGTGCGGCCGATCTCGACGCATCGCTCGTGCGGCCGGTCTCGACGTGCGGCTCGTGCGGCCGGTCCGTCTCAGGCGCGTGAGCGGTGGGCCAGGTAGGCCAGGGTGCCCAGGAGCAGCCGCGCCTCCGGGGGGCGGGTCGCCGAGTCCAGCGCGGGCGGGCGCAGCCAGCGCGCCGGGCCGAGGCCGCCGCGGTCGGAGGGCGGGGCCGTGATGTGCGCGCCGGGGCCGAGACCGCGCAGGTCGAGGGCGGTCGGGTCGTCCCAGCCCATGCGGTAGAGCAGGCCGGGCAGCTCCGCGGCGGCGCCCGGGGCGACGAAGAACTGGGTGCGCCCGTGCGGGGTGGCGACGACCGGGCCGAGGGGCAGCCCCATGCGCTCCAGGCGGACCAGGGCGCGACGCCCGGCGGGCTCGGCGACGTCGATCACGTCGAACGCCCGCCCGACGGGCAGCATGATCGCGGCGCCGGGGAACTCCGACCAGGCCCTGATCACGTCGTCGAGAGTGGCTCCGGCGGGGACCCGCGGGGCGAACTCCAGGGGGTGCGCGCCCGGTGCACGGCAGTCGGGACGTCCGCACGAGCAGACGCCCGCCGCGGCCCGCGCGCCCGGCACCGCGTCCCAGCCCCACAGACCCGTGAACTCGGCGACGGCGGTGCACTCGGACGAGCGGCCCCGCCTGCGCGCACCGGATCGGATCTCGCGAATGCCGCCGATCGTGAAGCCCATGCCCCCTCCAACGGGTCCGACTGCCCCCTCCAACGGGTCCGACGCGCCGATGGTTACGCAGCGGTCCCGTGCTGTGACTCTGTGTGTTGTCGCTTCCCGCTGGCCGCCCGGTCCAGGCAGCGCCCGGAGGCGTCCTCGGTGGTGTGCTCGACTGCGCGCGCCCCTGAGTGCTTCGCTCCGCTCACCCGCGGCTGTCCTATGTCAAGTGAATCGCTGACGAGGCCCCGAGAGTTCATTCGAAGGGGTGGCGAATGGTGGCGTTTCCGGGATCGCCATGGCTGGGAGCGTGATCGTAGGACTACTTTGAGTATGCGGGTCATGGAGGCACATGCGCTTGTGGGTATGCCGGAGGCAAGTCGCCTTTCCGTTCGAAGGGTGACAAGTACCGTACGGCGGGCCGTATTTACCGGCATTCTGATAGGGCTTGGCGCACTCGGTGACAAGTGGTCTCAGGAATTGGGGGCGTTCCAGTGAGCGGCAACGGCGGAAGCGGAACCAACGCTGCGGGCGCGGACAAGCGCCCGAACGAGCTGCTCACTTCGTGGTTCGTGCGCAGCGGCTGGTCGAAGGGCGAACTGGCCCGCCAAGTCAACCGCCGAGCCCGGCAGTTGGGCGCCAACCACATCTCCACGGACACCTCCAGGGTGCGCCGCTGGCTGGACGGCGAGAACCCCCGCGAGCCCATCCCCAGGATCCTGTCCGAGCTGTTCTCCGAGCGGTTCGGCTGCGTCGTCTCCGTCGAGGACCTCGGGCTGCGCGCCGCGCGCCAGTCGCCCTCCGCGACCGGCGTCGACCTGCCGTGGACGGCTCCGCAGACGGTGGCCCAGCTCAGCGAGTTCTCACGCAGCGACCTGATGCTGGCCCGGCGCGGCTTCCTCGGGACCTCGCTCGCCCTGTGCGCGGGACCGTCCCTCATCGAGCCCATGCAGCGCTGGCTCGTCCCCTCGCCGCCCGCCCAGCTCGCGGAACCGGACTCGATGCCGACCAGCCGGGCCCGCGGCCGGCTCTCCCGGCCCGAACTGGAGCTGCTGGAGTCCACCACCGTGATGTTCCGGCAGTGGGACGCGCAGTGCGGAGGCGGTCTGCGCCGCAAGGCGGTCGTCGGACAGCTGCACGAGGTGACCGACCTGCTCCAGGAACCGCAGCCCGAGGCCACTTCGAAGAAGTTGTTCAAGGTCGCCGCCGAACTGGCGGAGCTGGCCGGCTGGATGTCGTACGACGTGGGTCTGCAACCGACCGCGCAGAAGTACTTCGTCCTCGCCCTGCACGCCGCCAAGGAGGCGGGCGACCGGCCGCTCGGCAGTTACGTGCTGTCCAGCATGAGCCGTCAGATGATCCACCTCGGCCGGCCCGAGGACGCCCTGGAGCTGATCCACCTCGCGCAGTACGGCAGCCGGGACTGCGCCGGCCCGCGCACCCAGTCCATGCTGTATGCGATGGAGGCCCGCGCCTACGCCAACATGGGGCAGCCCGGCCGGTGCAAGCGGGCGGTGCGGATGGCCGAGGACACCTTCGCCGAGGCGGACGAGTGGGACGAGCCCGACCCGGACTGGATCCGTTTCTTCTCCGAGGCCGAGCTGTACGGCGAGAACAGCCACTCCTTCCGCGACCTCGCCTATGTCGCCGGCCGCAGCCCCGCGTACGCGTCGCTGGCCGAGCCCCTGATGCGCAGGGCCGTCGAGCTGTTCGCGGGCGACTGCGACCACCAGCGGTCCTATGTGCTGAACCTGATCGGCATGGCCACCGTGCATCTGCTGCAGCGTGAGCCCGAGCAGAGCGCCACCCTCGCCACCCAGGCCATGAAGGAGGCGAAGAAGGTGCGCTCCGAGCGGGTGAACACGCGCATCCGCAAGACCGTCGACAGCGCTGTACGCGATTTCGGGGAGCTCTCCGAGGTCGTGGACCTCACCGAACGGCTCACCATCGAGCTCCCGGAGACGGCCGAGGCGGTCTGACCCGCACGGCACAACCCCGGTACCCCGGCCGCGGCCGGCCCTCCCGAACAGCCCGACTCGGCTCCCCCGTGCCAGGTCATCGGAAGGCCGACCGCGGCCGGTTTCTCCTTCCCCCGGTGAAGGTTGCGCCACGATAACGATCCACTCGCCGGACATCAGGCAGTTCATCGAGGCGTAACGCAGGGGCCGTCTTCGTCACGGCGGCGAAACAACGAGGGGCTTCCACCGAAACCGCACTGCGCGAATCTCATGGCGCATAACCGGCCCACCCCTCACGAACCCGCTCTGGCTTCGCCCGCACGGGGCCGTACCTACGACGAGGAGACGCCGATGGCAGCAGCCATCACGCTTGCCGCGGAGGCACCCAAGCTGTCCTCCGCGAACACAGGCTTCATGCTCATCTGTTCCGCCCTGGTGCTGATCATGACTCCGGGCCTCGCCTTCTTCTACGGCGGCATGGTCCGCGTCAAGAGCACGCTGAACATGCTGATGATGAGCTTCATCAGCATAGGGATCGTCACCATCCTGTGGGTGCTGTACGGCTTCTCGCTCGCCTTCGGGACCGACTCCGGCAGCCTCATCGGCTGGAACTCCGACTGGGTCGGCCTCAGCAACATCGGCCTGACGCAGCTGTGGGACGGCTACACCATCCCGATCTTCGTCTTCATGGTCTTCCAGATGATGTTCGCCATCATCACGCCCGCCCTGATCAGCGGCGCGCTGGCCGACCGCGTGAAGTTCTCCGCCTGGGCGCTGTTCGTCGCGCTGTGGGCCACGGTCGTCTACTTCCCGGTCGCGCACTGGGTCTGGGGCGCCGGCGGCTGGGCCTTCGAGCTGGGCGTCATCGACTTCGCGGGCGGTACGGCGGTCCACATCAACGCCGGCGCCGCGGCCCTCGGCGTGATCCTCGTCATCGGCAAGCGCGTCGGGTTCAAGAAGGACCCGATGCGCCCGCACAGCCTGCCGCTGGTCATGCTCGGCGCCGGTCTGCTGTGGTTCGGCTGGTTCGGCTTCAACGCCGGCTCGTGGCTCGGCAACGACGACGGCGTCGGCGCGCTGATGTTCGTCAACACGCAGGTCGCCACCGCCGCCGCCATGCTGGCCTGGCTCGCCTACGAGAAGATCCGCCACGGCGCGTTCACCACGCTGGGCGCCGCCTCCGGCGCGGTCGCCGGTCTGGTCGCCATCACCCCCTCGGGCGGTGCGGTCTCCCCGCTCGGCGCGATCGCCGTCGGCGCCATCGCCGGTGTGCTGTGCGCCATGGCCGTCGGCCTGAAGTACAAGTTCGGTTACGACGACTCGCTCGACGTCGTCGGCGTCCACCTCGTCGGCGGTGTCGCGGGCTCCCTGCTGATCGGCTTCTTCGCCACCGGCAAGGGCCAGTCCGAAGCGACCGGCGTCTTCTACGGCGACCACTCCTTCGACCAGCTGTGGAAGCAGTGCGCCGGGGTCTTCGCGATCCTCGCCTACTCGCTGGTGGTCTCCGCGGTCCTCGCCTTCCTCCTCGACAAGACCATCGGCATGCGGGTCTCCGAGGACGACGAGATCGCGGGCATCGACCAGGCGGAGCACGCCGAGACCGCATACGACTTCAGCGGGGCCGGCGGCGGCGCCGCCCGCACGACCGCCCTCCCGACCGCGGTCGCCGACGCGAGCAAGAAGGTGGACGCATGAAGCTCATCACCGCCGTCGTCAAGCCCCACCGGCTCGACGAGATCAAGGAAGCCCTGCAGGCCTTCGGCGTGCACGGTCTGACGGTCACCGAGGCCAGCGGCTACGGTCGTCAGCGGGGCCACACCGAGGTCTACCGTGGTGCCGAGTACACCGTCGACCTGGTGCCCAAGATCCGCATCGAGGTGCTGGCCGAGGACGACGACGCCGAGCAGCTGATCGACGTCATCGTCAAGGCGGCCCGCACCGGCAAGATCGGTGACGGCAAGGTCTGGTCCCTCCCGGTCGAGACGGCCGTACGGGTCCGCACCGGCGAGCGCGGCCCGGACGCGCTCTGACGGCAGAACAGAACAGGAGTCACTGGGTGACGAGTACGGACGTGCGCAAGGATGCAGAGGACTCGGGACCCAGCGGCTACGCGGCGGCCCGGCTGCGCCTCCTCACCGAGGGGGCGCGGTCCGGGCCGCCGCGCCGTGCGGCCCTCGCCGAACTGACCGACGAATGGCTGGCCGGGCTGTTCGCCGCCGGCGCCGGGGACCTCAAGGGCGTGTCCCTGGTCGCCGTCGGCGGCTACGGCCGCGGAGAGCTGTCCCCGCGCAGCGACCTCGACCTCCTCCTGCTGCACGACGGCGCCGACGGCAAGGAGGTCGCCGCCCTCGCCGACCGCCTCTGGTACCCCGTCTGGGATCTGGGCCTCGCCCTCGACCACTCCGTCCGGACCCCTGCGGAAGCCCGCAGGACCGCCGGGGAGGACCTCAAGGTCCAGCTCGGCCTGCTGGACGCCCGCCACCTCGCCGGCGACCTCGGTCTGACCGCCGGGCTGCGGACGTCGGTCCTCGCCGACTGGCGCAACCAGGCGCCCAGGCGGCTGCCCGAGCTCCAGGAACTGTGCGCCGAGCGCGCCGAACGCCAGGGCGAGCTGCAGTACCTGCTGGAACCCGACCTCAAGGAGGCGCGCGGCGGGCTGCGGGACGCCACCGCGCTGCGCGCCGTCGCCGCCTCCTGGCTGGCGGACGCGCCCCGTGAGGGCCTCGACGGCGCGCGCCGCCGGCTCCTCGACGTACGGGACGCCCTGCACCTGGCCACGGGCCGCGCGACGGACCGGCTCGCCCTCCAGGAGCAGGACCAGGTCGCCGCCGAGCTGGGTCTGCTGGACGCGGACACCCTGCTGCGGCAGGTGTACGAGGCGGCACGCGTCATCTCGTACGCCAGCGACGTCACCTGGCGTGAGGTGGGACGCGTGCTGCGGTCGCGCGCCGTGCGGCCCCGGCTGCGCGCCATGCTCGGCGGCGGCAAGCCCGCACCCGAGCGGTCGCCGCTGGCCGAGGGCGTCGTGGAGCAGGACGGCGAGGTGGTGCTCGCCCGTGCCGCCCGCCCCGAACGCGACCCCGTGCTCCCGCTGCGCGCCGCGGCCGCCGCCGCACAGGCCGGACTCCCGCTCTCCCTGCACGCCGTACGGCGTCTCGCCGCGACCGTGCGCCCGCTGCCCACTCCCTGGCCCGCCGAGGCCCGTGAGCAGCTGGTCACCCTGCTCGGCTCCGGCCGGCCCACCGTCGAGGTCTGGGAGGCGCTGGAGGCCGAGGGCCTGATCACGCAGCTGCTGCCCGACTGGGAGCGGGTGCGCTGCCGGCCGCAGCGCAACGCCGTGCACATCTGGACCGTCGACCGGCACCTCATCGAGACGGCCGTGCGCGCCTCCGAGTTCACCCGCCGCGTCAGCCGCCCCGACCTCCTCCTGGTCGCCGCCCTGCTGCACGACATCGGCAAGGGCTGGCCCGGCGACCACTCCGTGGCGGGCGAGATCATCGCCAAGGACGTCGCCGCCCGCATCGGCTTCGACCGCGCGGACGTGGCGGTGCTGTCCTCCCTCGTCCGGCACCACCTGCTGCTGATCGAGACGGCCACCCGGCGCGACCTGGAGGACCCGGCCACGGTCCGCTCGGTCGCCGAAGCGGTCGGCTCGCAGAGCACCCTGGAGCTGCTGCACGCGCTCACCGAGGCGGACGCGCTCGCCACCGGGCCCGCCGCCTGGTCCTCCTGGCGGGGTTCGCTCGTGGCGGACCTGGTCAAGCGGGTCGCGGCGGCGCTCGCCGGGGACGAGCCCGAGGAGCCCGACGCGGCCGCGCCCACCGCCGAGCAGGAGCGGCTCGCCATCGAGGCGATCGCCACCGGCAGCCCGGTGCTCTCCCTGCACGCGCAGACCGAGCCGCCTGCCGAGGACCGGCCCGCCGACGACCCCGAGCCCCTCGGTGTCGAGCTGCTCATCGCGGTGCCCGACCAGGCCGGCGTGCTGCCCGCGGTGGCCGGCGTGCTCGCCGTGCACCGGCTGACCGTGCGCACCGCCGAGCTGCGCGCCCTGGACCTGCCGACCGGAGTCGAGGGCTCCGTCCTGCTGCTGAACTGGCGGGTCGCCGCCGAGTACGGCTCCCTGCCCCAGGCCGCCCGGCTCCGCGCCGATCTCGTACGCGCCCTCGACGGCTCGCTGGACATCGGCGGACGGCTCGCGGAACGGGACGCCGCCTACCCCCGCCGCCGGGGCGTGGTGGCGCCCCCCTCACGGGTGACGGTGGCCTCCGCGGCCTCCCGGCACGCCACGGTCATCGAGGTGCGCGCCCAGGACGCGCCGGGCCTGCTGTTCCGGATCGGACAGGCCCTGGAGGACGAGGGACTGCACGTGCGCAGCATGCACGTCTCCACCCTCGGCGCGAACGCCGTGGACGCGTTCTACGTCACCGGAGCCGACGGCGCGCCCCTTCCCGCCGACGAGGCCGCCTCCGTCACCCGCAAGCTGGAGGAGACCCTGCGGGCCTGAGCACGGGCCGCGCCGGCCGTCCCCGTCCGCTGAATACAGCAGGCGGGGACGAATGTCTTGCGCGGCCGGATACCCTGGAAGACGCTCAGACTGCCCCCGACTCCGAGGACCGACGCCGCCGTGTTCGATACTCTCTCCGATCGCCTTTCAGCGACCTTCAAGAACTTGCGCGGCAAGGGGCGCCTGAGCGAAGCGGACATCGACGCCACGGCGCGCGAGATCCGCATCGCGCTCCTCGAGGCCGACGTCGCTCTTCCCGTCGTCCGCACGTTCATCAAGAACGTCAAGGAGCGGGCCCTCGGCTCCGAGGTGTCCAAGGCGCTGAACCCCGCCCAGCAGGTCCTGAAGATCGTCAACGACGAACTCGTCACGATCCTGGGCGGCGAGACCCGCCGCCTGCGCTTCGCCAAGCAGCCGCCCACCGTGATCATGCTCGCGGGCCTGCAGGGCGCGGGCAAGACCACCCTCGCGGGCAAGCTCGGCCGCTGGCTGAAGGAGCAGGGCCACTCGCCGCTGCTCGTCGCCTGCGACCTCCAGCGCCCCAACGCCGTCAACCAGCTCAGCGTCGTCGCCGAGCGCGCCGGCGTGGCCGTCTACGCCCCGCAGCCGGGCAACGGCGTGGGCGACCCGGTGCAGGTCGCCAAGGACTCCATCGAGTTCGCCAAGGCCAAGGTCCACGACATCGTGATCGTGGACACCGCCGGCCGGCTCGGCATCGACGCCGAGCTGATGCGGCAGGCCGCGGACATCCGCGACGCCGTCTCGCCCGACGAGATCCTCTTCGTCGTCGACGCGATGATCGGCCAGGACGCGGTCAACACCGCCGAGGCCTTCCGTGACGGCGTCGGCTTCGACGGCGTGGTGCTGTCCAAGCTCGACGGCGACGCCCGCGGCGGCGCGGCCCTGTCGATCGCCTCGGTGACCGGCAAGCCGATCATGTTCGCGTCGAACGGCGAGAAGCTCGACGAGTTCGACGCCTTCCACCCTGACCGGATGGCCTCCCGCATCCTCGACATGGGTGACCTCCTCACCCTGATCGAGCAGGCGGAGAAGACGTTCAGCCAGGAAGAGGCCGAGAAGATGGCCTCCAAGCTGGCGTCCAAGAAGGGCCAGGACTTCACCCTGGACGACTTCCTGGCCCAGATGGAGCAGGTCAGGAAGATGGGCAGCATCTCCAAGCTGCTCGGCATGCTGCCCGGCATGGGCCAGATCAAGGACCAGATCGCCAACCTCGACGAGCGGGACGTCGACCGCACGGCCGCGATCATCAAGTCGATGACGCCGGCCGAGCGCCAGGAACCGACGATCATCAACGGCTCGCGCCGCGCCCGTATCGCCAAGGGCTCCGGCGTCGAGGTCAGCGCGGTGAAGGGCCTGGTCGAGCGGTTCTTCGAGGCCCGCAAGATGATGTCCCGCATGGCCCAGGGCGGCGGCATGCCCGGAATGCCGGGGATGCCGGGTATGGGCGGCGGTGCCGGCCGGACGAAGAAGCAGCCGAAGCAGGCCAAGGGCAAGCAGCGCTCCGGCAACCCGATGAAGCGCAAGCAGCAGGAGCTGGAGGCGGCCCGGCGCCGCGAGGCCCAGGCTCAGGGCGGCAACGCGCTCGGACTGCCGCAGCAGGGCGCTCAGGACTTCGAGCTGCCGGACGAGTTCAAGAAGTTCATGGGCTGAGTCCCGACACCGCCGAGGGCGCTCTCCCGAGCCGGAGGGCGCCCTCAGCGCATGCCGTGGCCGGGGCTCTGTCGTAACGTCCAGATATGAGCAATGCCGCTCCGGCGCGCAAGACTCCGGAACAGCCGTGGCGCACCGAGGGCACCCCCGACGACGGATCGCGCCCCCCCGACGGCAGGAGGACGCGCGGCCGCTGGTGGGGGCTGGCCGTCACCGCGGTGGTCGTCTTCCTGCTGGTGTACATCGGGCTGAACTACCTCGGCGGGGGAGACGAACCGACGATCTCCTACACGGAGTTCAGCAGACAGGTCGACGCGGGCAACGTCGACAAGATCTACTCCAAGGGCGACGCCATCCAGGGCCGGCTGAAGAACGCCCGTGACGACCCCGACGGCGGCGGCCAGTACAAGACGTTCAAGACGCAGCGCCCCGCCTTCGCGAACGACGATCTCTGGCAGAGCCTGGACCGCCAGCACGTCACGGTGACCGCGCGGCCGGTCGTGCAGCAGCGCAGCCTGCTGTCCAACGTGCTGCTCTCGCTGGCGCCGATCGTGCTGCTGGCGGCCCTGTGGATCTTCTTCGCCCGACGCTTCGGCGGAGGTCAGGGCGGCCCGGGCGGCATGCTCGGACGCAAGGCGCCGCCCAGACCGGTGGGGCTGCGGCCCGGCGTCCGGCGTACCACCTTCGCCGACGTGGCCGGCATCGACGAGGTCAAGGGCGAGCTGGACGACGTCGTCGACTTCCTGGAGCACCCCGAGCTGTACCGCCGGATGGGCGCGAAGATGCCCCGTGGCGTCCTGCTCGCCGGCTCGCCAGGCACCGGCAAGACCCTGCTGGCACGCGCGGTGGCGGGCGAGGCCGGCGTGCCGTTCTTCTCCGCCTCGGCCTCCGAGTTCATCGAGATGATCGTCGGCGTCGGCGCGTCCCGGGTCCGCGAGCTGTTCGCCGAGGCCCGCAAGGTGGCGCCGTCGATCATCTTCATCGACGAGATCGACACCATCGGCCGGATCCGGGGCGGCGGCGCCTCGGTGAGCGGTCACGACGAGCGCGAGCAGACCCTGAACCAGATCCTCACCGAGATGGACGGCTTCACGGGCTCCGAGGGCGTCATCGTCATCGCGGCGACCAACCGCGCCGACATCCTCGACCCGGCGCTGACCCGGCCCGGCCGCTTCGACCGGGTGGTCAGCGTCTCCCCGCCGGACCGCGCCGGACGTGAGGCGATCCTCGGCATCCACACCCGCGAGATCCCGCTCGCGCCCGACGTGGACCTGTCCCGGGTGGCCCGGACGACCCCCGGCATGACGGGAGCGGATCTGGCCAATCTCGCCAACGAGGCCGCGCTGCTCGCCGTGAAGCGCAAGCAGGAGCAGGTCACGCAGTCCGACCTGTCCGAGGCGCTGGAGAAGGTCCAGCTCGGGGCCGAGCGCACGCTGGTCATGCCCGAGGAGGACCGCCGGCGCACGGCCTTCCACGAGAGCGGCCACGCCCTCCTGGGCATGCTGCAGCCCGGCGCCGACCCGGTCCGCAAGGTCACCATCGTGCCGCGCGGCCGAGCCCTCGGGGTGACCATGTCGACCCCCGAGGTGGAGCGGTACGCGCTCTCCGAGGAGTATCTGCGCGGCCGCATCATCGGCGCCCTCGGCGGGATGGCGGCCGAACACGTCGTCTACGGCGTCTTCACCACCGGCGCCGAGAACGACCTGGAGCAGGTCACCAACATCGCGCGCGGGATGGTCGCGCGCTGGGGCATGAGCGAACGGGTGGGCCGCCTCTCCGCCCTCCCCAACGACGCCCAGCAGGCCTACGGCCTCGCCGCCGCCCCGGCGACCCTCGACGTCATCGACCACGAGATGCGACGCATCGTCGACGACTGCTACGAGGAGGCCTGCCGCAAACTCCGCGACCACCGGGGGCAGTTGGACGCCCTGGCCCTGGCGCTGCTGGAACACGAGACGCTGGAGGAGGCGGACGCGTACCGGATCGCCGGCGTCGCCCGGCTGACCAAGACCGACGAGGGGACCGGGACCTGACGGACGCGGCCCGCGGCGGACACGGACGGCTGCACGGCGTGCGTCGGCGAGCCGTGTGCACAGCTGCGTCAGCGGGACGCCCCGTGCAGGGGTGCGTAGGCGGGACGCCGCGTGCAGGGGTGCGTAGGCGGGACGCCGGGTGCAGGGGTGCGTCGGCGGGACGCCGCGTGCAGGGGTGCGTAGGCGGGACGCCGGGTGCAGGGGTGCGTCGGCGGGACGCCGCGTGCAGGGGTGCGTAGGCGGGACGCCGGGTGCAGGGGTGCGTCGGCGGGACGCCGCGTGCACGGGCGCGTCAGGGAGTGCGGGCGATCAGGTACCGGAAGACGTTCGGCATCCACACCGTGCCGTCCGAGCGCCGGTACGGGTGCAGCGCCTCCGCGACCTCCTTGTCGACCTGCGCCTGGTCCGTCGCCGCCACCGCCGCGTCGAACAGACCCGTGGAGAGCAGCCCCTTGAGGGCGCTGTCCAGGTCGGCGTACCCGAACGGACAGGCGACCCGCCCCGATCCGTCCGGCCGCAGTCCGGCCCGCCGGGCGACCTCCTCCAGGTCGTCGCGGAGCGCCGGACGTAACCGGACCGTGCCGCGGTCCTGGTCCGCGAGCTTGGCCGCGACCCGGAGCACCGCGGTGGTGGCGCAGCGCTCGGGCGGGCCCCAGCCCACCAGCACCACGGGCGTGCCGCGCCGGGCGAGCGGCGTCGCGGCCGCCAGCAGTCCGGTCAGTTCCTCCGTGTCGCCCGCCACCTGTCCGATCGGCTCGAAGGCCGTCACGACCGTGTACGCGGCCGGCCGGTCGGCGGGCAGCCGGTCGGTGAGCCGGACGTCCGCACGCGCGCGTGCCTCCCGGCTCTCTCCGAGCAGCCGCTCGCGGGCGAGGGCCAGCCGCGCGGGGGAGGCGGACTCGACGCCGGTGAGCGCCGCGCCCCTGGAGGCCGCCATCACCAGGGCGAGCCCGGATCCGCAGCCGAGGGACAGGAGCCGGGTGCCCGGCCCCACGTCCAGTCGCTCGTGGACGGCCTCGTAGAGCGGAACCAGCATCCGTTCCTGGATCTCGGACCAGTCACGCGCGCGGGCACCCAGATCCGCGCGGGACGCCGGCCCCGCGTGAGGCAGATGCTGTCGCACGAGAACAGGTGTCATGGAAAAGCGCCCCAATCCGCCGGGAGTCTGCCGCTCGACTCGCTCAGGTGGGCCCCCGTGCAGTGCCCTCGCACCGCTCCCGTATGCCAGGTAACTCCCCGTCTGCGGCCGCGTCCAGGGGTTGCGGTGTCCTGGTTGGGGACGGCATGTGCCTGTGGCGAGAATTCACATACCGGCAACTCGGGGCCGTACCATCGCGCCATGATCAGGGCACCCGCCCCCGCCGGCCGCCCGGGGCGGCCCGGTGCCGGACGGCGAGGACGGTCGCGGTAACGTCGCGGTCGTCGCACGCGCTTACTGAGGCAGCGCCTTCCGTCGGCGAGAGCGGCCGAAACGCCCCTTGCGCCCCCTCGGGACGTCCGCACCCCGGCGCGCGGACCTGGTCCACGCGCCGGGTCGTAGCGCGGACTACGCACCAGCTTGGTATGAGCTGTGAGGCTTATCCGCAGATCAGCGCACCCGCCCTCGTCCGGACGCATCAGTGCCAACTGACGGGTACGTGCAAATTATTTGGGATGGCCCGGAATAGGAACACAGGGGCACCCCCGCTCGTTGTCATTACGTGAGCACGACACAGACACCACCAGTTCTCGCCGCAGAGCTGGCAGAGGCGTGGGCCGACATTCAGCGGTACCACCCCGAGCTGCCGGATCTCGCCGCGCCAGAGTCCCTGATCGGGGAGTCGTCGTCCGCCTGCGGTCACGAGCTCTCCTTCGAGCGACTGCTCCATGAGGCAGTCCATGGCATCGCCGCCGCCCGCGGCGTCCGCGACACCTCCCGTGCCGGCCGCTACCACAACCGCAGATTCCTCGCGATCGCCGAGGAACTGGGTCTGGACCACCCCGAGGAGCCCCACCCCAGCAGCGGGTTCTCCCTGGTGACGCTCAACCCCGAGGCCAAGCGTCGCTACCGGCCCACCATCGAGCGCCTCCAGCGGGCCCTCAAGGCCCACACGGCGGCCACCTCCGCCGACACCGCCCGCACCTTCCGCGGTCCGGCCGCCCGGCACGGCTCCTCGGGCGGAGGCGTCCGGGTCAAGGCCGTCTGCGACTGCGGGCGCAACGTGCGCGTCGTGCCCTCGGTCCTGGCCCAGGCGCCGATCGTGTGCGGGGGCTGCGGCAAGCCGTTCCGGATCCCGGAGATCGCCGGCGCGGCGTAAGCCGGGCAGCCCTGCACCGGCATCTCGTGGCTGCCGGTCGACGGCGAGAAGGCGAGGGCGCGTGCGGCCGGGGCCCCGCGGTCCGGGCCGCACACCCGGCACGCCTCCGACGCCGGGCGTCGATGGGGTGTGCCCGGGCGCCGAAGGCCCCGCGGCCCGAGGCGACCCGCCGGGTGTGGCACAATGGCTAGCTGTACTCGACAGTCGCACAGGACCCCTCTCTCCTCCGGCTGACGCGTCCATCGGGCACTCGGGTACCGCAACCCCACGCGGCAACTTCGCCGTGCCCAATCACGTCAAAACCAGGAGAACCCACTCCCGTGGCAGTCAAGATCAAGCTGAAGCGTCTGGGCAAGATCCGTTCGCCTCACTACCGCATCGTCATCGCCGACTCCCGTACCCGTCGCGACGGTCGTGCGATCGAGGAGATCGGCAAGTACCAGCCGACGTACCACCCCTCGGTCATCGAGGTGGACGCCGACCGTGTGGCGTACTGGCTGGGTGTCGGCGCGCAGCCGACCGAGCCCGTGCTCGCCATCCTGAAGAAGACCGGCGACTGGCAGAAGTTCAAGGGCGAGCCCGCCCCGGCGCCGCTGCTCGTCGCCGAGCCGAAGAAGGCTCGCCCGTCGTTCGAAGCCCTCGGCGGCGACGACTCGGCCAAGGGTGAGGCGATCACCCAGAAGAAGAAGGCCGAGAAGAAGGACGAGGCTGCCGCCGAGTCCTCCGAGTCGACCGAGGCCTGAGCAGCATGCTCGAAGAGGCGCTTGAGCACCTCGTGAAGGGCATCGTCGACAACCCCGACGATGTGCAGGTCGCCTCGCGCGACCTGCGCCGCGGGCGCGTGCTCGAGGTCCGGGTCCACCCGGACGACCTCGGCAAGGTGATCGGCCGCAACGGCCGCACCGCACGCGCTCTGCGCACCGTCGTGGGCGCCATCGGCGGCCGGGGCGTCCGTGTCGACCTCGTCGACGTGGATCACGTCCGCTGACGCGTTTCGCAGCACCGGCTCGGGCCGGGGAGGGCCACTGGGCCGTCCCCGGCCCGTAGTCGTTCCGGCACTCGTGACCCCAGGCATGACGGACGCGTGACCCCAGGCATGAAGGGCCACGACAGGGCATGACGGGCACGGCAGGCATGACAGGCACGACAGGCACGACAGGAGATCTTGAGAAGTGCAGCTCGTAGTCGGACGGATCGGCCGCGCCCACGGCATCAAGGGCGAGGTCACCGTCGAGGTACGCACCGACGAGCCGGAGCTGCGGCTCGCGCCCGGCGCCGTCCTGTCCACGGACCCGGCCTCGACCGGCCCGCTGACCATCGAGACCGGCCGGGTGCACAGCGGCCGTCTCCTCCTGCGCTTCGAGGGCGTGCGCGACCGCAACGCCGCCGAAGCCCTGCGCAACACGCTCCTGATCGCCGAGGTCGATCCCGAGGAGCTGCCCGAGGAGGAGGACGAGTACTACGACCACCAGCTGATGGACCTGGACGTGGTCACCAAGGACGGCGAGGAGATCGGCCGGATCACCGAGATCTCCCACCTCCCCTCCCAGGACCTCTTCATCGTCGAGCGGCCCGACGGCAGCGAGGTGATGATCCCGTTCGTCGAGTCGATCGTCACCGAGATCGACCTGGAGGAGCAGCGGGCGGTCATCGACCCGCCGCCCGGTCTGATCGACGACCGCGCCGAGATCGCCTCCTCCCGCGACTCGGCCGGGGACGAGTCCTGATGCGCCTCGACGTCGTCACGATCTTCCCCGAGTACCTCGACCCGCTGAACGTCTCCCTCGTCGGCAAGGCACGCGCGCGTGGCCGGCTGGACGTGCGCGTGCACGATCTGCGGGAGTGGACCTACGACCGGCACAACACGGTCGACGACACCCCCTACGGCGGCGGACCGGGCATGGTCATGAAGACCGACCCCTGGGGCGACGCCCTCGACTCGGTCCTCGCCGACGGCTACGAGACGGGCGCCCACGCCCCGGCGATCGTCGTGCCGACGCCGAGCGGACGCCCCTTCACCCAGGAACTGGCCGTCGAGCTCTCCGAGCGCCCCTGGCTGATCTTCACGCCGGCCCGCTACGAGGGCATCGACCGGCGGGTCGTCGACGAGTACGCCACCAGGGTCCCCGTCTACGAGGTCTCCATCGGGGACTACGTGCTGGCCGGCGGGGAGGCCGCCGTGCTGGTCGTCACCGAGGCGGTGGCCCGTCTGCTGCCCGGCGTGCTCGGCAACGCCGAGTCCCACCGCGACGACTCCTTCGCCCCCGGCGCCATGGCCAACCTCCTGGAAGGCCCCGTGTACACGAAGCCGCCGGCCTGGCGCGGCCGGGAGATCCCGGAGGTGCTGCTCAGCGGACACCACGGCAAGATCGCCCGCTGGCGACGGGACGAGGCGCTGCGCCGCACGACCGCCAACCGGCCCGACCTGATAGAGCGCTGCCCGCCGAAGGCCTTCGACAAGAAGGACCGCGAGATGCTCTCCATCCTGGGCTGGGCCCCCGACCCCGCGGGTGAGCCCCACGGCCGATTTTGGCGCAGGACCGACGGCGTGGAAGAATAGGTCGCTGTTGTGCGCCGTCCGGTGTGCGCCCCTGCCGCAGGGGGACACGACGCCCGCCTCGACGGGCACACGGCACTCAATCCCCGAACTTCTAGTTCCGTTGATGACCTGTGGCATCAGCGAAGAAAGCAGACGAAATGTCTCACCTGCTCGACTCCGTCGACTCCGCGTCGCTGCGCAGCGACGTCCCGGCCTTCCGCCCGGGTGACACCGTCAACGTCCACGTCCGCGTCATCGAGGGCAACCGCTCCCGTGTGCAGCAGTTCAAGGGCGTCGTCATCCGCCGTCAGGGCGCCGGTGTCCGCGAGACCTTCACGGTCCGCAAGGTCTCCTTCTCCGTCGGCGTGGAGCGCACCTTCCCGGTCCACACCCCGATCGTCGAGAAGATCGAGCTCGTGACCCGCGGCGACGTGCGTCGCGCCAAGCTCTACTACCTCCGTGAGCTGCGCGGCAAGGCCGCGAAGATCAAGGAGAAGCGCGACAACTGAGCGCCTTCCGGGGTTCACAGAGGGGCCGGATAGCATCTGGCCCCGATGGACACCGAAGCTCAGCCGACGGAGCGCGACCGCTCCTCCCGCCCTTCCGCACCCGAGGACGTCTCCCAGGAGACCCCGGGCCCGGAGGGACCGGAGGGGCGGTCGCGTTTCGCGTTCGCGGGGCGGATCGTCCCGTGGCTGCCCGGCGGCCGGGTCAGTCTCACCCTGCTGGTCTGCCTGGTGTTTTTGCTGGTACTCAACGCTTTCGTGGCCCAACCGTTCCAGATTCCCAGCGGATCCATGGAAAACGGATTGAGGATCGGCGACCGCGTTCTCGTAAATAAGTTGGCGTACCGTTTCGGTGCCGAGCCGCGGCGCGGCGACGTCGTCGTGTTCGACGGCACCGGCTACTTCGGGAACTCCGACTACATCAAGCGCGTCGTGGGGGTAGGGGGAGACCGAGTGGTCTGCTGCGACAAGGAGGGGAGGATCCAGGTGAACGGCCGGTCGGTCGACGAGTCGACGTTCCTGTATCCCGGCGACAGCCCGTCCACGGCCGACTTCGACGTGGTCGTGCCCGACGGCACGCTGTTCGTCCTCGGCGACCATCGTGGCCGTTCCCGCGACTCGCGGGACCACCTCGGCTCACCGGGCGGCGGAATGATCCCCGTCGACGACGTGATCGGCCGCGCCGACTGGATCGTCTGGCCCTTCGCGCACCTGACCCGGCTGCCCCGCCCGAGCGCCTACGCGCGCGTGCCCGGCGCGGAGGGCGCCCATGGGTAACCGCGGCAGGCCGCGCGGCGTGCCCGCGTCCCCGGCGGACAACCTCCTGCCCACGGGCTCGCGACGCACCGCCGCTCCGAGCGGCGGACGCTCGCGCGCCGAGCGGCGCAAGCTGCAGCGCAAGGTCAAGCGCAAGCGCCGGCGGTCGGCCGTCCGGGAGATACCGCTGCTGGTCGGCGTCGCCGTCCTGATCGCCCTCGTCCTGAAGACGTTCCTCGTCCAGGCCTTCGTGATCCCGTCCGGCTCCATGGAGCAGACGATCCAGATCGGCGACCGCGTCCTGGTCGACAAGTTCACCCCGTGGTTCGGCTCCAAGCCCGAGCGCGGGGACGTCGTCGTGTTCAAGGATCCGGGCGGCTGGCTCAACGACGAGCAGACCACCGCGAAGAAGAAGGACCCGGTCGTCGTCAAGCAGGTCAAGGAAGGGCTCACCTTCATCGGTCTGCTGCCGTCCGACGACGAGAAGGACCTCATCAAGCGGGTCGTCGGGGTGGGCGGCGACCGCGTGGTGTGCTGCGACACCCAGGGGCGGGTGACCGTCAACGGCGCTCCGCTGGAGGAGGGGTCGTATCTCTACCCCGGCAACGCGCCCTCCAGCACTCCGTTCGACATCACCGTCCCCCAGGGCCGGCTGTGGGTGATGGGCGACCACCGGGCCAATTCGGCCGACTCCCGCTTCCACCAGAACACCGACTACGGCGGGACCGTCTCGGAGGACGGGGTGGTGGGCCGGGCCATGGTCATCGCCTGGCCGCTGGGTCACTGGGTGCGCCTCAAGGAACCGCAAACTTTCTCTTCCGTGACCGCCTCGGCTGCCGGGGCGACCGCGTCCGCCCGGCTGTCGCATAGTGTGGCTTCCGGCGATCCGAACGGATCGATTCGACAACTCCCGACCCCTGCGGAACTCCCGCTCGTTATGGGAGTGGTGGGCCTGCGTCGTACGTGGGGCAGGCAGCGGCACAGAGTAAGGAGTTGGCGTGGGGGATGTGGCGGTTGGCGCACGGTCCGGGCACGACGGCGAGGATCACCGCGGGCACCCCGTGGAAGCCGCCGACCGGGCTCCGGACGACGGCGTGACCTCCGGGAGTGACCCTGCGGCGGGCGGCGACGGCCCGCCGTCGAGCGAGTCGCCCAGGACCGGCGGCGAGGGTTCGGGCGGCCCGGCGCCGAAGGCGAAGAAGCCCCGCTCCTTCTGGAAGGAGCTGCCGATCCTGATCGGCATCGCGCTCGTCCTGGCGCTGTTGATCAAGACGTTCCTGGTGCAGGCGTTCTCCATCCCGTCGGCGTCGATGGAGAACACCCTGAAGATCGGCGACCGGGTCCTCGTGGACAAGCTGACCCCGTGGTTCGGCTCCGAGCCCGAGCGCGGCGAGGTCGTCGTCTTCCACGACCCCGACGACTGGCTGGCTGGCGAGAACACGGCCGAGCCGAACGCCTTCCAGACCGTCCTCAGCTGGATCGGCCTGATGCCGTCCGCGGAGGAGAAGGACCTGATCAAGCGGGTCATCGGCGTCGGCGGCGACACGGTCTCCTGCAAGGGCACGGGCCCGCTCACGGTCAACGGCAAGGCGCTGAACGAGCCGTACGTCTACCCCGGCAACACCCCGTGCAGCCAGGACGACCAGGGCGGTCAGTTCACCGTGAAGGTCCCCAAGGGCTTCGTCTGGGTCATGGGCGACCACCGGCAGAACTCGCGCGACTCGCGCTACAACCAGTCGGACAAGAACCACGGCATGGTCCCCGTCGACCAGGTCGTCGGACGCGCCATCGTCAAGGCCTGGCCGATCAGCCACTGGGGCACGCTGCCGGTGCCGGACACGTTCGACCAGACCGGCCTGAACGACCGGTCCGCGGCCTCCGCGGCGCTGACGGTCGCGCCGGGCGGCCTCGCCCTGGTCGGCGCCGTGCCGGTCGTCCTGTGGCGTCGCCGGCGGGTCCGGGACGACGCCGAGACCCGCTGACCTCTCCCTCTCCGCCGTGCAAACCCTTTCCCAAGCTTGTGACCGAGGCCGGGGAAGTCCGGGGGCGAAGGGCTGACCCGGTTCGGTACCGCCGGGTAGGGTGCGGATCCATGGGTGGCGAGAGCACTACGCGTACGGCCCCGCCGAGTGGCGGCGGCACCAGCAGTGGCCCGGTGGGCAGCCGGACCGGACAACGTCTGTCCGGCCTGGCCGTCGCACTGGGCCTCGTGCTGTTCCTCGGCGGATTCGGCTGGGGAGCCCTGGTCTACCGGCCGTACACCGTGCCCACCAGCTCCATGAGCCCGACGATCGCCGCCGGCGACCGGGTGCTGGCCGAGCGGGTCGGCGGCGGCGAGGTACGGCGCGGGGACGTGGTCGTCTTCACCGACAAGACCTGGGTGAGCAACGCGCCCGTGGTGAAGCGGGTGGTCGCCGTCGGCGGCGACACGGTCTCCTGCTGCACCGACGGCAAGCTGACCGTGAACGGCAAGCAGATCGAAGAACCGTATCTTCCCGCCGGCAGCCTGGCCGAGAACAAGAACATCCCGACCGTGAAGGTGCCGGACGGCCGGCTGTTCCTGCTCGGTGACGAGCGGGAGGGTTCCCTGGACTCCACCGCCCACCTCACCGACGCCGCCCAGGGCACGGTCGCGCGCAGCGCCGTCAAGGCCCGTGTCGACGCCGTCGTCTGGCCCATGAACGGCATGCTGAAGCGGCCCACGGGCTTCGAGACCCTCGGCTCCCTCTCCCAGCCCGGCCCGCTGGGCACGATCGGCTGGCTGATCGTCGCCGGAGCCGTGCTGGTCCTCGGCGGCGGCGCCTACGGCCCGATCGCCAAGCGGACGTCGGGGCGCCGCGGCCGCGCCCGGCCGGAGCCCGCCGGTGCCCGCTGAGACGGCGGACGAGCCGACGGGCACCGGCGCCGACTCCTGCGGGGGCGGGCTGCGCAGGGTCGCCCGGGTCGTCCTCCTCGACCCGCAGGACCGCATCCTGCTGCTGCACGGCCACGAGCCGGACGACCCCGCCGACGACTGGTGGTTCACGCCCGGCGGCGGTGTCGAGGGCGACGAGACCCGTGAAGAGGCCGCCCTGCGGGAACTCGCCGAGGAGACCGGCATCACCGAGGTCGAGCTGGGCCCGGTGCTGTGGCGGCGGGTGTGCTCGTTCCCCTTCGCGGGCCGGCGCTGGGACCAGGACGAGTGGTACTACCTGGCCCGTACGACGAAGACGGCGATCCGGGCGACGGCCCTGACCGAGCTGGAGCGGCGCAGCGTCGCCGGATCGCGTTGGTGGACGTGTCGGGAACTGACCCAGGCACATGAGACGGTGTATCCGACCAGACTCGCCGAGTTGCTGCGCACGCTGCTCGACGAAGGTCTCCCGGCCGGACCCGTAACCCTTGACACGGAAATCGTCTAGGGGCGCACGGGACTGGCGCACAATGGGGAGATCGCACGGCTGAAGGGGAACATGCCATGAGCGCCGAGGACCTCGAGAAGTACGAGACCGAGATGGAGCTGAAGCTCTACCGGGAGTACCGCGATGTCGTCGGTCTGTTCAAATACGTGATCGAGACCGAGCGGCGTTTCTACCTCACCAATGACTATGAGATGCAGGTGCACTCGGTCCAGGGTGAGGTGTTCTTCGAGGTGTCGATGGCCGACGCCTGGGTGTGGGACATGTACCGGCCGGCCCGGTTCGTGAAGCAGGTGCGGGTGCTCACGTTCAAGGACGTGAACATCGAGGAGCTCAACAAGAGCGATCTGGAGCTCCCGGGCAGCTGAGCCCCTCGCGCTCCCCCGTGGCCGCGCCCGTGTGGGTGACGGGGTTTTCCACAGCCGCCGGGTTGTCCACCAAGATCCTTTCCTGGGCGGCGGATGCGTGAGCGTGGGTGCCGGAGGTGGTGCCCACATGAGCACGAACACGGATCTGGCCCGAGGAGCCCTCGGCAGGTACGGCGAGGATCTCGCCGCGCGGCGGCTCGCCGAGGCCGGGATGACGGTCCTGGAGCGCAACTGGCGCTGCGGCAGGACCGGCGAGATCGACATCGTCGCCCGGGACGGCGACGTCCTGGTCGTCTGCGAGGTGAAGACCCGCCGGGGCGGCGGATTCCAGCACCCGATGGCCGCGGTGACGCCGGAGAAGGCCGAACGCCTGCGCACGCTCGCCGCGCGATGGATCCAGGCGCACGGGGGAGCGCCGCCGGGAGGCGTCCGCATCGACCTGGTCGGCGTGGTCCTGCCCGGCCGCGGAGCGCCCGTCGTCGAGCATGCGCGGGGGGTGGCCTGAGATGGGGTTCGCGCGTACGTGCTCGGTGGCGCTGGTCGGCGTCGAAGGGGTCGTCGTCGAGGTCCAGGCCGACCTGGAACCCGGAGTGGCGGCGTTCACCCTGGTGGGGCTGCCGGACAAGAGCCTGAGCGAGAGCCGTGACCGGGTGCGGGCGGCGGTGGTGAACTCCGGCGCCGAGTGGCCGCAGAAGAAGCTCACGGTGGGCCTCAGCCCGGCCTCCGTGCCCAAAGGCGGATCGGGCTTCGACCTCGCTGTCGCTTGCGCGGTCCTCGGCGCGGCCGAACGCATCGATCCCAGGGTGCTCGCCGACATCGTGATGATCGGGGAACTGGGCCTGGACGGACGGGTGCGCCCGGTACGGGGCATCCTCCCCGCGGTGCTCGCCGCGGCCGACGCCGGGTACGAACAGGTCGTCGTGCCCGAGTGCGCCGCCGCCGAGGCGTCGCTGGTGCCGGGCGTCTCCGTGCTCGGCGTGCGCAGCCTGCGCCAGCTGATCGCCGTCCTCGCGGACGAGCCCGTACCCGAGGAGGAGCCGGACGAGGCGGGCCGCCCGGATCCGCTCCTGGCCGGCCTGCGCATGCCCGGCACCGGCGCCGCCACCGGCATGCACAGCATGGGCGCCGCCACCGGCATGCACAGCATGGGCGCCGCCCAGCAGGACCAGGGGCACGACCTGGCGGACGTGGTCGGACAGCGTTCGGCGCGCACCGCCGTGGAGGTGGCCGCGGCCGGCGGCCACCACCTCTTCCTGGAAGGTCCGCCCGGAGCGGGCAAGACCATGCTCGCGGAGCGGCTGCCGGCGGTGCTGCCCCGGCTGACCAGGCAGGATTCGCTGGAGGTCACCGCGGTGCACTCGGTGGCCGGGCTGCTGCCACCGGGCAAGCCGCTCATCGACGTGCCCCCGTACTGCGCGCCGCACCACTCGGCCACGATGCAGTCGCTGGTCGGAGGCGGCCCCGGGGTCGCCCGCCCCGGCGCCGTCTCGCTGGCCCACCGCGGGGTGCTCTTCCTCGACGAGACCCCGGAGTTCGGCAGCCACGCCCTGGACGCCCTGCGGCAGCCGCTGGAGGCGGGCCATGTGGTGATCGCGCGCAGCGCGGGCGTGGTGAGGTTCCCGGCGCGGTTCCTCATGGTGCTCGCGGCCAACCCATGCCCGTGCGGCCGCTTCTCGCAGCGCGACTCCCTGTGCGAGTGCCCGCCCTCCGCGATCCGCCGCTACCAGGCACGGCTGTCCGGCCCGCTGCTCGACCGGGTCGACCTGCGCGTCGAGGTCGACCCGGTCAGCCGGGCCGAGCTCGCCCACCGCGGACCCGGCGGCGAGTCCACCCGGACCGTCGCCGACCGGGTCCTGACCGCCCGCGAACGTGCCACCGCCCGGCTGGCGGGAACTCCCTGGCGGACCAACAGCGAAGTGCCGGGCCGTGAGCTGCGCAACCGCTGGCACGCCGCTGCCGGAGCCATGGACGAGGCCGAGCGCAACCTGGAACGCGGGGTGCTGACCGCGCGGGGGCTCGACCGTGTGCTGCGCGTCGCCTGGACCGTCGCCGACCTCGTCGGCCACGACCGGCCGGACGCGATGGACGTGGCCCTGGCCCTGCAGTTGCGCACAGGGGTGCCGCGCGGAGTCCCCATGGCCCTCGGGGCGCTGACGTGAACGCCGACGGCGCCCTGGCCGACGACCGGCTCGCCCGGATCTTCCTCGGGCGGGTCGTCGAGCCCGGGGACGAGGTGAGCGGCCAGTGGGTGCGGGAGCGGGGCGTGCCGGAGGTGGTACGCCGGCTGCGCGGCGACGGGGAGCCGCTGCCCGGGGTGACCGCCCGGCGGTGGGCCGGGCTGCTGGCCCGGGCCGCGCAGGCCGACCCGGAACGCGATCTCGCCGTCGCGCGGGAGGCCGGGGTCCGCTACGTCTGCCCCGGCGACGCCGAGTGGCCGGGCCCGCTGGACGAGCTCGGGGACGCGAGACCGCTGGGGCTGTGGGTGCGAGGGCGGCCCAGTCTGCGCATGTGGGCGTTGCGCTCGGTCGCCGTGGTCGGGGCCCGTGCCTGCACCGAGTACGGCGCCCACATGGCCGCCACCCTGGCCTGCGGCCTCGCCGAACGAGGGTGGGTGGTCGTGTCCGGCGGGGCCTACGGAGTCGACGGAGCCGCCCACCGGGGCGCACTCGGCGCGGGCGGCGCCACCGTCGCCGTCCTCGCCTGCGGGGTCGACCGGCCCTACCCGAGCGGCCACACGGAGCTGATCGGCCGGATCGCGGAACAGGGGCTGGTGATCGGGGAGTTGCCGCCCGGCGACCATCCCACGCCGAGCAGGTTCATCCTGCGCAACCGGGTGATCGCCGCGCTCACCCGGGGCACGGTCGTCGTCGAGGCGGCCCACCGCAGCGGCTCGCTGGTCACCGCGAGGGCGGCGCAACGGCTGGGCCGGCACACCATGGGCGTCCCCGGCCCGGCCACCAGCGGACTGTCCGCCGGGGTCCACGAACTGCTGCGGGGCGAGGCGGTGCTGGTCACCGACGCCGCCGAGGTCGTCGAACTGGTCGGGGACATGGGGGAGCTGGCCCCGGACCGGCGGGGGCCGCAGCTGCCGCGCGATCTGCTGGAGCCGGGCGCCCGGCGGGTGCTGGCCGCCCTCCCCTCCCGGCGGCCCGCCGCGCCGGAGGAGATCGCCCGCGAAGCCGGCACCACACCGGACGACGCGATCGCCCGGCTGTACGAACTCAGAGCGCTCGGCTACGTCGAACGACACGGCGACGGCTGGAAGTTGACACGCCAGGCGATGGTCTCCGTTCGAGGGGGCCGGCCCCGATGTTGACGCGGGGGGTTCGGCCGTCCGGGGGAACGCCGAAAGCCTTGGGAATTCCGGCAGTTGACCCGCTCGATCGTCACCCGCAGCGACCGCCGTGACTCCGGAGAGCGCTCAGCGGAACGTATCTGCGTACCGGTTCGGGCACGTCCTTCGCTCACCGCGACACTCCAGTCACGCTACGCTCACGTGGATTCCGGCACAGACCGGACCACTGCACCACGCGGTACCGACCTCACGCACTTCACGGCAGAACGGCACAAGGCGACGAATGCCCCAGCACACCTCCGGGTCCGACCGGGCGGCGATCCCCCCAGCCGCCCGTGACGGTGGCAGCGTGCGGCCGCCCGCTCCCTCGACGCTCGACGAGCTGTGGCGGTCGTACAAGGCGACAGGGGACGAGCGCCTGCGCGAGCAGCTGATCCTGCACTACTCGCCGCTGGTGAAGTACGTGGCGGGGCGGGTGAGCGTCGGTCTGCCGCCCAACGTGGAGCAGGCCGACTTCGTCTCCTCGGGGGTCTTCGGGCTGATCGACGCGATCGAGAAGTTCGACGTCGACCGGGAGATCAAGTTCGAGACGTACGCGATCACCCGGATCCGGGGCGCGATGATCGACGAGCTGCGGGCGCTGGACTGGATCCCGAGGTCGGTGCGGCAGAAGGCGCGCAACGTGGAGCGGGCCTACGCGACGCTGGAGGCGCGGCTGCGGCGGACGCCCACGGAGTGCGAGGTGGCCGCCGAGCTGGGCATCGCCGTCGAAGAACTGCACGCCGTGTTCAGCCAGTTGTCGCTGGCCAACGTGGTGGCGCTGGAGGAGCTGCTGCACGTCGGGGGCGAGGACGGCGACGGCCTCAGCTTCATGGACACGCTGGAGGACACCGCCGCCGACAACCCGGTGGAGGTGGCCGAGGACCGGGAGCTGCGGCGGTTCCTGGCCCGAGCGATCAACACGCTGCCCGACCGTGAGAAGACGGTCGTCACGCTGTACTACTACGAGGGGCTGACGCTCGCGGAGATCGGCAACGTGCTGGGCGTGACCGAGAGCAGGGTGAGCCAGATCCACACCAAGTCCGTGCTCCAGCTGCGCGCGAAACTGGCGAGCTTCGGCCGCTGACCTGGACGGACGACAGGAACGCGGTCGGCGTCACTCCCGTCTGGGGCGGCGCGTCCGTAAAGTGGGCGGCGTGCCAAGGATTCGAGCGGCCTCCGTGGCCGAGCACCGGTCGATGCAGCGTGCCGCCCTCCTGGACGCGGCGCGCACCCTGCTGTCCGAGGGCGGAACGGACGCGCTGACCTTCCCGGCCCTCGCCGAGCGGACGGGCCTCGCGCGTTCGTCCGTGTACGAGTACTTCCGGTCGCGGGCCGCCGTGGTCGAGGAACTGTGCGCGGTGGACTTCCCCGTGTGGACGGCGGAGGTCGAGGCGGCGATGGCCGCGGCCGACGGGGCGGAGGCCAAGGTCGAGGCGTATGTGCGCCGGCAGCTCGCGCTGGTCGGGGACCGGCGGCACCGGGCCGTCGTGGCGATCTCGGCGAGCGAGCTGGACGCGGGCGCCCGGGAGAAGATCCGCGCGGCGCACGGCGCCCTCGTGACGATGATCGGGGAGGCGCTGGCGGGCCTGGGGCACACGGAGCCCCGGCTGGCGGCCATGCTCCTGCAGGGCGTCGTCGACGCGGCCGTGCGGCGCATCGAACTCGGGGCCGCCGAGGAGCCCGCGGCGATCACGGAGGCGGCGGTGGCGATGGCCCTGCGCGGGGTCCGCGGCTGAGGGACCGGCCGGGAGGGGCCGGCGTTGCGCTCACGGCAGGAGCCCACGGGCCGGAAGCGGCAGGGCCGGGCTCACGGAAGGGGGACGCCGAGGACCGGGAGGAGCCGGGCCGGGAGGCTGCGCCTCAGCCATGGCGGCAGCAGGGACAGCGGGTCCAGGTAGGTCTCGCCTCTGAGCAGCCCCCAGTGCAGGCAGCCGCCGGTGCAGTGCGAGTCCGCCGGCTCGACCGCGCCGACGACCTGGCCCGCGACCACCCGGTCGCCCGCGCGCACCGACGCCCGTACCGGTTCGTACGTCGTCCGCAGGGGCGGCTCGCCGGTGACCGCGAGTTCCACCGCGACGACCCCTCTGCCCGCCACCCGTCCCGCGAAGGACACCCGCCCGGCGGCCACCGCCCGCACCGGGGCGCCCGGCGCCGTCGCCAGGTCGACCCCGCGGTGGCCGCGGGCGTACGGCGTCGCCGGCGGCTCCCAGCCACGGACCACCGGCGGGCGCGAGCCCACCGGCCAGACCCGGGCCACCGCCGGGACGGCCGGGTCCGTCGGGTCCGCCGGGGCGGCAGGGGCAGGCGGGGCGGCCGGTACTGCTCGGACGGCCGGGCCCGCTGGGACGGCAGTGCCCGCTGGGACGGCCGGGGCCGCCGGGGCGGCGGAGGCCGACGATGTGGGCGGGCCGGGCGGGGGCGTGGGGGTTCGGGGCGGGGGCAGTGGGTTCGCCCAGCCCGTGGACGCCAGCATCATGATCGTCAGCAGCGGCGCCAGGCCGCCGAGAAGTCGTTTCGCGTGCATGCGAGAACCGTTCCGCATTCCGCCGCACACGGCCCGGACCTGTGGACGGCCCGGCGGTTGTGGACAGCGGCGTCACCCGGCGCCCCCCGGGTCCCGTACACTTCTTCTGGCGATCCGGGTCACCGGGTCGACTTCGCACGCCCCGGTAACGGGGACCGGCTCCGGTCGGTTCTCCGGTATTCGCGCCCCTCGGTCCTCAGTGGCTCGGCGCATCGCGGGCGTCAGGCGCGGGAGCCGTCCGGCCCCCGCGGCACAACCGAGAAAAACGAGGAGAACGGCCATGGCCGTCGTCACGATGCGGGAGCTGCTGGAAAGCGGCGTCCACTTCGGTCACCAGACCCGTCGCTGGAACCCGAAGATGAAGCGCTTCATCTTCACCGAGCGCAACGGCATCTACATCATCGACCTGCTCCAGTCGCTGTCGTACATCGACCGCGCCTACGAGTTCGTCAAGGAGACCGTCGCCCACGGCGGCACGGTCATGTTCGTCGGCACGAAGAAGCAGGCGCAGGAGGCCATCGCCGAGCAGGCCACCCGCGTCGGCATGCCCTACGTCAACCAGCGCTGGCTGGGCGGCATGCTCACCAACTTCTCGACCGTCTACAAGCGCCTCCAGCGCCTCAAGGAGCTCGAGCTCATCGACTTCGAGGACGTCGCCGCCTCGGGTCTGACGAAGAAGGAGCTCCTGGTCCTCTCGCGTGAGAAGGCCAAGCTCGAGAAGACCCTCGGTGGTATCCGCGAGATGTCCAAGGTGCCCAGCGCCGTCTGGATCGTGGACACCAAGAAGGAGCACATCGCGGTCGGCGAGGCCCGGAAGCTCAACATCCCGGTCGTCGCCATCCTCGACACCAACTGCGACCCCGACGAGGTCGACTACAAGATCCCGGGCAACGACGACGCGATCCGCTCCGTCACCCTGCTCACCCGCGTGATCGCCGACGCCGTCGCCGAGGGCCTCATCTCCCGTTCCGGTGTCGCCACCGGCGACAAGGGCGAGAAGGCCGCGAGCGAGCCGCTGGCCGAGTGGGAGCGCGACCTGCTCGAGGGCGAGAAGAAGGCCGACTCCGAGACCACGGACGCCGCCGAGAAGCCCGCCGAGGCCGACGCCGAGGCCCCCGCCGCCGAGGCTCCGGCCGCTGAGGCTGAGGCCGAGGCTCCGGCCGCCGAGGCGCCCGCCGCCGAGGCCGCTCCGGCCGCCGAGGGCGAGCAGGCCTGACTCAGGCCGTGAGCCGTGCGGCCGTCGTCGCGTTCGCACGGCCCCAGGGATGAAGTGACGGCGGGAGGCGCCGAGTGCGCCGCCCGCCGTTCACCCACAGCCCCCAGATCTTCGTAGATCTTCGAGACTTCGAACTCCGAGAGAGATTCACAGATCATGGCGAACTACACCGCCGCTGACGTCAAGAAGCTCCGTGAGCTCACCGGCGCCGGCATGATGGACTGCAAGAAGGCGCTGGACGAGGCCGAGGGCCACGTCGACAAGGCCGTCGAGGCGCTCCGCATCAAGGGCCAGAAGGGCGTCGCCAAGCGCGAGGGCCGCTCCGCCGAGAACGGCGCCGTGGTCTCGATCATCGCCGACGACAACTCCTCCGGCGTCCTCGTCGAGCTGAAGTGCGAGACGGACTTCGTCGCCAAGGGCGACAAGTTCCAGGCCGTCGCCACCGCGATCGCCGAGCACGTCACCAAGACCTCCCCGGCCGACCTCGAGGCGCTGCTCGCGTCCGAGATCGAGGCCGGCAAGACCGTCCAGGCGTTCGTGGACGAGGCCAACGCCAACCTCGGCGAGAAGATCGTGCTGGACCGCTTCGCGCAGTTCACCGACGGCTACGTCACTGCCTACATGCACCGCACGATGCCCGACCTGCCCCCGCAGATCGGTGTCCTCGTCGAGCTGGACAAGCAGACCGACGAGGCCGCCGCGATCGCCAAGGGCGTCGCCCAGCACATCGCCGCCTTCGCGCCGAAGTACCTCTCCAAGGAGGACGTGCCGGCCGAGGTCGTCGAGTCCGAGCGCCGCGTCGCCGAGGAGACCACCCGCGCCGAGGGCAAGCCCGAGGCCGCCCTGCCGAAGATCGTCGAGGGTCGCCTCAACGGCTTCTTCAAGGACGCCACGCTGCTCGGTCAGCCGTACGCGCTGGACAACAAGAAGTCCGTCCAGAAGGTCCTGGACGAGGCCGGTGTCACCCTGAAGCGCTTCACGCGCATCAAGGTCGGCATCTGAGTCCGTACCGCGATCGACGCGTCGGCCCGATAGGGTCGGGTGCAGTCGTCCGGTACGCCGTCACGCGCACGCGTGGCGGACGACAGCAGATCTGACGAGGAGGCCATTGCCGCGCACGGGTTGCCCACGACACCCCACCGGCAGTGGCCTTCTTCGTATGTGCACCACGTGAAAGAGGCGGGATCTCCCATGACCACCAAGGCCCAGAAGAGTGACGACGGCAAGGTACACGGCCGGTTTCTGCTGAAGCTGTCCGGTGAGGCATTCTCCGGCGGCGGAGGCCTGGGCGTGGACCCCGACGTGGTGCACAAGATCGCTCGGGAGATCGCGGCCGTCGTCCGCGACGGCGCCGAGATCGCGGTCGTCATCGGCGGCGGCAACTTCTTCCGCGGCGCCGAACTCCAGGTGCGCGGCATGGACCGGGCCCGCTCGGACTACATGGGCATGCTCGGCACGGTGATGAACTGCCTCGCCCTCCAGGACTTCCTGGAGAAGGAGGGCATCGACAGCCGCGTGCAGACCGCCATCACGATGGGCCAGGTCGCCGAGCCGTACATCCCGCTGCGGGCCGTGCGGCACCTGGAGAAGGGCCGCGTGGTCATCTTCGGCGCCGGCATGGGCATGCCGTACTTCTCCACCGACACCACCGCCGCCCAGCGCGCCCTGGAGATCGACGCCGAGGCGCTGCTCATGGGCAAGAACGGCGTGGACGGCGTCTACGACTCCGACCCGAAGACCAACCCCGCGGCCGTCAAGTTCGACGCCCTCGGGTACGGCGAGGTCATCACCCGCGACCTGAAGGTCGCCGACATGACCGCGATCACGCTGTGCCGCGACAACAAGCTGCCGATCCTCGTCTTCGAGCTTCTCGCCGAGGGCAATATCGCCCGCGCGGTCAAGGGTGAGAAGATCGGCACGCTCGTGGGTGAGCAAGGCAGCCGGTCCTGACCGGCGCCATCCCGGTTTTCCACGACAACGTCTGACCGGGGGACGGACCCCGGTCGCAGGATGGACAATGTCCTGCCGGTCGGGAACCGTGCAGGAAGAAGACGCGACGCAGCCGGCCGCCGCCCTCGCAAGGATCCGCAGCCGGGCCTACTCAAGACACGCAGGAGCAAGTGGTGATCGAAGAGACCCTCCTCGAGGCCGAGGAGAAGATGGAGAAGGCCGTCGTGGTCGCCAAGGAGGACTTCGCCGCGATCCGCACCGGCCGTGCGCACCCGGCGATGTTCAACAAGATCGTTGCCGACTACTACGGTGCGCCGACGCCGATCAACCAGCTGGCTTCGTTCTCCGTGCCGGAGCCGCGCATGGCCGTCGTGACCCCGTTCGACAAGACCGCCCTGCGCAACATCGAGCAGGCGATCCGCGACTCCGACCTGGGCGTCAACCCGAGCAACGACGGCAACATCATCCGAGTGGTGTTCCCCGAGCTGACCGAGGAGCGCCGCCGCGACTACATCAAGGTCGCCAAGGGCAAGGCCGAGGACGCCAAGGTGTCCATCCGCGCGGTCCGCCGCAAGGCCAAGGACGCGATCGACAAGCTGATCAAGGACGGCGAGGTCGGCGAGGACGAGGGCCGCCGTGCCGAGAAGGAGCTCGACGACACCACCGCGAAGTACGTCGCTCAGGTGGACGAGCTCCTGAAGCACAAGGAAGCGGAGCTGCTCGAGGTCTGATGAACGACTCTTCCTGGGGCTCACCGCCACACGCCGGGTCGCGGGCCGGGTACTGGGGGCCCGCCGACCAGGGGCCGGTCCAGGGGGCCGCCCCGGCGGGTCCCGCGTACGATGCGCCTGAGGCGCAGCAGACTCGCCCCATGCCCATCGTCCCCGACGTGCCCGCACTCGGCGGAAACCAGGATGACGACCGGGGGGCCGCTCGGCTGGGCGGCCCCTTGTTCCACGACGAGAACTACGGCAACGCGCCCTACGGCGGCGAGCCCCACCGCCTCGCCGCCCACGGCGACGACACCCCGACGGCACGGCCCCCTGCGGCGGCGCCGCAGAATCCGGAGCCCATGCCCGACGCCCCTCACCCGGCGCCCGCGCCGCAGAAGAAGAGCGCGGGCCGAGACCTGGGCGCGGCCATAGGGGTCGGGGTCGGACTCGGTGCGGTCATCGTCGCGTCGCTGTTCGTCGTCAAGGCCGTGTTCGTCGGCGTGATAGCGGTCGCCGTCGTCGTCGGCCTGTGGGAGCTGACCAGCAGGCTGCAGGAGCGCAAGGGCATCAGGGCGCCGCTCGTGCCGCTCGCGGTCGGCGGCGCCGCCATGGTGGTCGCCGGTTACGTCCGGGGCCCCGAGGGCGCCTGGGTCGCCATGGCCCTCACCGCGCTCGCGGTGCTGGTCTGGCGGATGACCGAGCCGCCCGAGGGCTACCTCAAGGACGTCACGGCCGGCGTCTTCGCGGCCTTCTACGTCCCGTTCCTGGCCACGTTCGTCGCCCTGATGCTCACCGCCGACGACGGAGCGTTCCGTGTCATGACCTTCCTGGTCCTGACGGTCGTCAGCGACACGGGCGCGTACGCCGTCGGCTGGCGCTTCGGCAGGACCAAGCTCGCCCCGCGCATCAGCCCGGGAAAGACCCGCGAGGGGCTGCTCGGCGCGGTGTCGTTCGCGATGGTCGTCGGTGCGCTGTGCATGCAGTTCCTCATCGACGGCGGCGCCTGGTGGCAGGGACTGGTGCTCGGTTTCGCCGTCGCGGCCAGCGCCACGCTGGGCGACCTCGGCGAGTCCATGATCAAGCGGGACCTGGGCATCAAGGACATGGGAACGCTGCTTCCGGGGCACGGCGGCATCATGGACCGGCTGGACTCGCTGCTGCCGACGGCTCCGGTCGTCTGGCTGCTGCTCGTGCTGTTCGTGGGCTCCGGCTGACCCGCGCACACCGGCTCCCGCGGGCCCTCGTCCTGATCGCTCGGGACGGGGGCCCGCTGCCGTGGTCGCGAGGCCGCGCGGGTGGGACGATTCTGGTGAAGGCCGCACAGGGGGGATCGCCCTGAAAGGGGGCGGGCTGTATGTCCGACTTCCATGAATCGATCGACGTCGACGCCCCGGCAGACGACGTATGGGCCTATGTCATCGACCCCTCCCACCTGCCCGAATGGCAGGCGAGCGCGGTCTCGGCGGAGCAGCTCGACCCCGGGCCGGCCGGTGTCGGCTCCCGGGTGCGGGTCACCCGGCACGTCGGCAGCCGGGAAATGCCGATGACCATGGAGTACACCGAGTACGACCCGCCGCACGCCTGGGCGCTTCAGGGTGTCGACGGCCCCGTGCGCGGCCACTTCCGCGGCGAGATCCTCCCGATCGACGAGGGCCGCCGCTCCCGCGTGATCATGGACCTCGACTTCGAGGGCAAGGGCATGGGCAAGCTCCTCGTGCCCCTCGTCGTCCGGCGTCAGGCCCGCAAGGAGTTCCCGGTGAACGAGCGCCTGCTGAAGGACCGCTTGGAGCACCGGCCGGCATAGCCGCCCGAGGGCGACCCGCCCGGGTGCGCCGGAAGAACACCCGGGCGGCGCCCGCGGACGCCCGGCGGCGATCCCCCGTCCCGGCTCCCCGGCGGGGCAGCACGGACGATCTGCGACACTGGATGAGTTATGCCGAAGCCCGGAGAACTCACTTTCGTCGCCCCCCGCGGAGCCAAGAAGCCGCCGCGGCATCTCGCCGACCTCTCGCCCGCCGAGCGGAAGGAGGTCGTGGCGGAGATCGGGGAGAAGCCGTTTCGTGCCAAGCAGCTCTCGCAGCACTACTTCGCCCGGTACGCGCACGACCCGGTGGAGTGGACCGACATCCCCGCCGGCTCCCGCGAGAAGCTGCGTGAGGCGCTGCTGCCGGACCTGATGTCGGTCGTCCGGCATCTGTCGACGGACCAGGGGACCACCCGCAAGACGCTGTGGCGGCTGTTCGACGGCACGCTCGTGGAGTCGGTGCTGATGCGGTACCCCGACCGGGTGACCATGTGCATCAGCTCGCAGGCGGGGTGCGGGATGAACTGCCCGTTCTGCGCCACCGGGCAGGCGGGGCTCGACCGGAACCTGTCCACCGCCGAGATCGTGCACCAGATCGTCGACGGGATGCGTGCGCTGCGCGACGGGGAGGTGCCCGGCGGGCCCGCCAGGCTCTCCAACATCGTCTTCATGGGGATGGGCGAGCCGCTCGCCAACTACAAGCGGGTCGTCGGCGCCGTCCGCGCGCTGACCGACCCGGCCCCGGACGGGCTCGGACTGTCGCAGCGCGGGATCACCGTGTCGACGGTCGGGCTGGTGCCCGCCATCCACCGGTTCTCCGAAGAGGGCTTCAAGTGCCGGCTGGCGATCTCCCTGCACGCCCCGGACGACGAGCTGCGCGACACCCTCGTCCCCGTGAACACGCGGTGGAAGGTGCGCGAGGTGCTGGACGCCGGGTTCGAGTACACCGAGCGGTCGGGCCGCCGGCTGTCCATCGAGTACGCGCTGATCCGGGACATCAACGACCAGGCCTGGCGTGGTGACCGGCTGGGCCGGCTGCTGCGCGGCAAGCCCGTGCACGTCAACCTCATCCCGCTGAACCCGACGCCGGGCTCGAAGTGGACGGCCTCCCGGCCGGAGGACGAGAAGGCCTTCGTCGAGGCGATCGCCGCGCACGGGGTGCCGGTGACCGTCCGCGACACCCGTGGTCAGGAGATCGACGGAGCGTGCGGTCAGCTCGCGGCCACCGAGCGGTAGTCTGAGGACCGTACACATCTTCATATTCCGACAGGGGAGCGCCACAGCGCTGAGAGTGCGGCACCCAGGCCCGCAGACCCTCTGAACCTCGCCCAGGTCATTCTGGGTAGGAAGTTCGGTCATCACTCGAGCTGTTGCGCCCTGCCCGGAGTCCGCGCGGACCCGGGCGGGGCCGCGTCTCTTCCTGGTCAACCCAGGAGGAAAACCAGTGCAGAACAAGACCTTCGTGGCCGTGGCCCTCGGGCTCGGCCTGGTCGCGTCGCCCGCGTTGTCCGCGTGCGGGTCCACGGACGGCAAGGGGGCGGCGAGCTCGACGGGCTCGAAGACGGTCACCCTCGTCAGCCACGACTCGTGGGTCGTCTCCAAGAGCGTCCTCGCCGACTTCGAGAAGCGCTCCGGGTACAAGGTGCGGGTCCTCAAGGACGGCGACGCCGGGCAGGCCGTCAACAAGGCGATCCTCACCAAGGACAACCCGCAGGGCGACGTCTTCTTCGGCGTCGACAACACCCTGCTGTCCCGCGCCCTCGACAACGGGCTGTTCCAGTCGTACGAGGCCAAGGGGCTGGCGCAGGTCGGCGGCCCGTACCAGCTGGACGCGAAGAAGCACCGGGTCACGCCGATCGACTTCGGCGACATCTGCGTCAACTACGACAAGGCGTACTTCACCGCGCACAAGCTGGCCCCGCCCGCCTCCTTCGAGGACCTGGTGAAGCCCGCCTACAAGAACCTCCTCGTCACCGAGAACGCCTCCACCTCCTCGCCCGGCCTCGGCTTCCTGCTCGGCACGGCCGCGAAGTACGGCGGTGGGGGCACCTCCCGCTCGAGCGAAGCCGAGAGTGGGGGAGGCTGGCAGGGGTACTGGAAGCAGCTCAAGGCCAACGGAGTGAAGGTGGTCGACGGCTGGGAGCAGGCCTACAACGAGGAGTTCTCGGGCTCCGCGGGCGGCAAAAAGGCCAAGGCGGACCGGCCGCTCGTCGTCTCGTACGCCTCCTCGCCGCCCGCCGAGGTGATCTACGGCGACCCGAAGCCGGCCACCGCGCCGACCGGCGTCGCGACCGGCACCTGCTTCCGGCAGATCGAGTTCGCGGGCCTGCTGAGCAACGCCCGCAACAGCGAGGGCGGCAAGGCGCTGATCGACTTCCTGATCGGCAAGGAGTTCCAGGAGGACATGCCGCTCAACATGTTCGTGTACCCGGTGGTGAAGGGCGCGGCCGTGCCCGCCGAGTTCACCCGGTTCGGGCCCGCCGCCAAGGATCCCGAGACCATGGACCCGGCGAAGATCGCCGACCGTCGCGACCAGTGGGTCAAGTCGTGGACCTCGCTCGTACTGAAGTAGCCCCGGGCAGGGGAGCCAAGGGGAGCGCGGCGGCCCGGCTCGGACTCCTGGCCGTGCCCGTCGCGTTCTTCGCTGTCTTCTTCGCCTACCCGGTCGCCGCGATCGTCGCCCGGGGGCTCCACGTCGACGGGGCGTGGCGCTTCGGGCGGCTGTGGGACGTGCTCGGGCAGTCCGACATCCGGCACGTGCTGTGGTTCACCACCTGGCAGGCGCTCGCCTCCACCGCGCTCACGCTGCTGGTGGCGCTGCCGGGTGCGTATGTCCTCGCGCGCCTCGACTTCCCCGGCAGGCAGGCGCTGCGCGCCGTCGTCACCGTTCCGTTCGTGCTGCCGACGGTCGTCGTCGGCACGGCGTTCCTCGCGCTCGTCGGGCGCGGCGGGCTGCTCGACGACCTGTGGGGGCTGCGTCTCGACACCACCGTGTGGGCGATCCTGCTCGCCCACGTCTTCTTCAACTACGCGGTCGTCGTCCGCACGGTGGGCGGGCTGTGGGCGCAGCTCGACCCGCGGCAGGAGGAGGCGGCGCGGATGCTGGGCGCGTCCCGGCTGCGGGCCTGGCGCACGGTGACCCTGCCGGCGCTCGGACCCGCCGTCGCCGCGGCCGCGCTGATGGTCTTCCTCTTCACCTTCACCTCCTTCGGGGTGGTGCAGATCCTCGGCGGCCCCACCTTCTCCACGCTGGAGGTGGAGATCTACCGGCAGACCTCCGAGATCTTCGACCTGTCCACGGCCGCCGTCCTCACGATCGTCCAGTTCGCGGCCGTCGGCGCGATCCTCGCCGTGCACGCCTGGACGGTACGGCGGCGGGAGAGCGCGCTGCGGCTGGTGGACGCGGCCGGGACGGCGCGCCGGCCGCGCGGGGGCGGGCAGTGGGCGCTGCTGGCCGGGGTGCTCGCGAGCATCGCCGTCCTGCTGGTCCTGCCGCTCGCGGTCCTGGTGCAGCGCTCGCTGGACGCGCCCGGGTTCGCCTACTACCGGGCGCTGACCCGCGACGACGGGAACGTCTTCCTGGTCCCGCCGATCGACGCGGTCGGCAACTCGCTCCAGTACGCGCTCGCCGCGACCGCGATCGCCATGGTCGTCGGCGGCCTCGCCGCGGCCGCGCTCACCCGGAGGGACGCCGGACGGCTGGTGCGGGGCTTCGACGCGCTGCTGATGCTGCCGCTGGGCGTCTCCGCGGTGACCGTGGGCTTCGGGTTCCTGATCGCGCTCGACGAGCCGCCGCTGGATCTGCGCGCCACATGGATCCTGGTGCCGCTGGCCCAGGCGCTGGTCGGTGTGCCCTTCGTCGTGCGGACCATGCTGCCGGTTCTGCGGGCGGTGGACCAGCGGCTGCGGGAGGCGGCGGCCGTGCTCGGGGCCTCGCCCTGGCGGGTGTGGCGCGAGGTCGACCTGCCGATGGTGCGGCGGGCGCTGCTGGTCGCGGCCGGGTTCGCCTTCGCGGTGTCGCTGGGGGAGTTCGGGGCGACGGTGTTCATCGCACGGCCCGACAACCCGACGCTGCCGGTGGCCGTGGCGCGCCTCCTCGGTCGGGCCGGTGAGCTCAACTACGGCCAGGCGATGGCCCTTTCGACGATTCTGATGGTGGTGTGCGCGGTGGCGCTGCTGGTGCTGGAGCGGCTGCGGACCGACCGGGCGGGGGAGTTCTGATGCGACTGCTCGAACTGGAGCGGGCCACTGTGCGGTTCGGCGGGCGGGCCGTGCTGGACGCCGTCGATCTCGACGTCGCCGAGCACGAGGTGGTGTGCGTGCTCGGGCCCAGCGGCAGCGGCAAGTCGACGCTGCTGCGGGCCGTGGCCGGTCTGCAGCCCCTGGACTCCGGGCGGGTCGCGCTCGACGGGCGCGACCAGGCGGGCGTGCCCGCGCACCGGCGCGAGCTCGGCCTGATGTTCCAGGACCACCAGCTGTTCCCGCAGCGCGACGTCGGCGGCAACGTGGCCTTCGGACTGCGGATGCGCGGCATGCCGCGCGGCCGGCAGGGCGAGCGTGTGGGGGAGCTGCTCGACCTCGTCGGGCTGCCGGGCGCGGCCGGACGGGCCGTGGCCTCGCTCTCCGGCGGTGAGCAGCAGCGGGTGGCGCTGGCCAGAGCCCTCGCGCCGCGCCCCCGGCTGCTGATGCTCGACGAGCCGTTCGGTCAGCTCGACCGGTCGCTGCGCGAGCGGCTGGTCGTCGAACTGCGCGAGCTCTTCGGCAGGTTGGGGACCACCGTGCTGGCGGTCACCCATGACCAGGGCGAGGCGTTCGCGCTGGCCGACCGGGTCGTGGTGATGCGGGACGGCCGCATCGCCCAGTCCGGTACGCCGCTCGAGGTCTGGCAGCGGCCGGCGGACGCGTTCGTGGCCCGCTTCCTCGGCTTCGACAACGTGGTGGAGGCCACCGTCACGGGCGAGGTCGCGGTCACGCCGTGGGGCAAGACTCCGGTGCCGGCCGGGTCCGGCCAGGGGACGCGGACCCTGCTCGTCCGGCCGGCGGGCGTGCGCCTGGGCGCCGCGGACGACGGGCTGCGCTGCACGGTCGCCGCCCGCACCTTCCGGGGCACGCATGTCGCCTTGCGCCTCCAGCCGGAGGGCGCACCGAGGCTGGAGGCAGCGTGCACGCTGCGCGACGCGCCGGAGGTCGGGAGCGTGGTGGGGGTGTCCTTCGACCCGGCCGAAACCGTGGTGCTGAACCGAACCGCCGGACCCTAGGGTGCTCGGTATGACTGTTCTCGCGCATGACCGGTACTGTGACGAAATCGCCCATCAGGTCGGTGAGTTGAGGACGGTTGTGACCTCCGGGGCGGCTCTGGCGGCGACCGTGCCGACCTGCCCCGACTGGTCGCTGGAGCAGCTTGTGCGGCACATGGGCGGCGCCCTGCGCTGGGTGGACGCGCTGGTGCGGACGCGGGCGCAGGAGAACATCCCGGACGAGCGGATCCCGCTGCTCGGCGGACCGGACGAGGTGGGCGACGCGGCCGCGCTCGACGCCTGGCTCGCGGAGAGCGGTGAACTGGTCGTCGGCGCGCTGCGCGAGGCCGGCCCGGACACGAAGGTGTGGGGCTGGGCCGGAGTGCCCGACAGCGGCTTCTGGGCGCGCCGGATGACCCACGAGATCACCGTGCACCGCGCCGACGCCGCGCTCGCCGCCGGACTGCCCTACGAGGTCGCGCCGGACGTGGCCGCCGACGCCGTGGACGAGTGGCTGCAGCTCGTGCGGTGGGCGCAGCGCAACGAGCCGCACGCGGCGGCCGGGGAGCTGCTCGTCAGGGGCCGCACGATCCAGCTGGACGCCACGGACGCACCCGCCGAGCCGGGCGCGGTGCGAGACGCGACGGCGGTCCCCCGGGCCGGGACGTGGGGCAGGGTGGTCGAACTCACCGAGCAGGGCGTCGAATGGCGCCCCGGCCACGAGGAGACGACCGTCGCCCTGCGCGGCCCGCTCACCTCCGTGCTGCTCGCCTTCTACGGTCGGCTGCCGTTGGACGGTCCCGGGCTGGAGGTGCTCGGCGAGCGCGAGGTGCTGGAGTTCTGGCTGGAGAAGGCGACGTTCGGCTGAGTCACGCGCGGACGGCCCGCCCCCGATCGGGGGCGGGCCGTGATGTTCGCTTCGTGGTGGGCGGGCGTGGGGGTCAGCGGTGGCTGGCTCCGCGGCGGCGCATCCCGAAGAACACCGCGCCGCCGCCGACGACGACCAGGACGGCCGCGATGCCGACGATCAGGCCGGTGTTGGAGTTGGCGCCGGTCTCGGCGAGGTTGGACTCCTGGGCCGCGGGCGACGGGGCGTTGCTCGCGGGTGCCGGGGGTGCGGCGGTGTCGCCCGACGAGTCGGACGGGGACGGCGACGGGGTGGCCGTCCCGGCCGGCGGCGCAGCGGTCTGCGACGACGACGAGGAAGGCGTCGACGACGGCGTCGAGGACGGGGTGGTCGTCGGGATCGACGTGTCGTCGGCCGCGCAGGCCTTGGACGGCGTGGTCACGTTCGGGGTGATGTCGGCGTCGACGAGCGTCTTCTTGCCCTTGACGGCCACGACGTGGACCCGGTACTCGGCGTTCGGCTCCCAGTCCTCGGCGAAGGAGACGGCGACGCCCTTCTTCGAGCCGGTGACCGTCTGTTCCTTGCCGACCTGCCGGAGGTCGGCGCCGTTGTTCTCGAGGAAGACGGTGACGACGGCCGGGACGTGCGTGGCGTCCTTGTCCGTGACGGTGATGACGCCCTTCGTGCCGTCACAGGCGGCAGCGGCGGAGAACTCGGTGATGTCGCAGGCCAGCGCGGTGCCGGAGGCGCTGAGCGCAAGGGCTGCGGAGGCGGCGGTGACACCGAGCATGCGCACCGAACGGGCGGCGGTACGGCGGGAAAGGGACACGTTTGTCCTTTACGGGAAGCGCAACTGCGGGGGGTGGAGGGGGAGATGGCGCCCCCGGGTGAGCCGAGTGCGTCACCATCCCCAGCAGGCTCACAGGTCTATAAGCGTTTCATAAGCAGTGTCAATGCGGAGACTCCTCTGAGCGGTTGGCTTTGCCCGCTTATTAACCACCGAGACGTTTCAGGGCCGCCGGCGCCTCCTCGATCCGGTCAACCAGGGCGATACGGGACTCCATCGACCGCTCCCGGGCGAGGGACCGCAGGAGCGGCCAGGCCGGCAGGCGTTCCGTCCAGTGCGCACGGTCCACCAGCACCATCGGCGTCGGCTCGCCCCGCGACTCGTAGTAGTTGGGCGTCGTGTTGTCGAAGATCTCCTGGACGGTCCCGGCGGCGCCCGGCAGGAACACCACGCCCGCCGTGCAGCGGGCCAACAGGCCGTCCTCGCGGGTGGCGTTGGAGAAGTACTTGGCGATGTGCGCGGCGAACGGGTTCGGCGGCTCGTGGCCGTAGAACCAGGTGGGGACGGCGACCGAGGGCCCGCCGCCGGGCCAGTTCGCGCGGACCTCGAAGGCGGCCCGCGCCCAGTCGGTGACCGAGGGCGTGAACTTCGGCGCCTTCGCGAGGATCCGCAGGGCCTCGGTGAGCATCCCGGCGTCGAAGGGCGCCGTGTACGCGCCGAGGTTGGCCGCCTCCATGGCGCCCGGTCCGCCGCCCGTGGCCACCGTCAGTCCGGCGCGGGCCAGTTCACGGCCGAGCCGGGCCGCCCCGGCGTACTCCTCGGTGCCGCGCGCCATCGCGTGACCGCCCATCACGCCCACCACGGGCGCGCCGGCGAGCAGTTCGTCGAGGGCGTCCGAGACGGCGTCGTCGTGGATCGAGCGGAGCATCGAGCCGAAGATGTCGCCGTCCGCCTTCGTGCGCTGGAACCAGGCGTACGTCCGGGCGTCCGGGGTCGCCTCGTACCCCTCGTCGAGGGACGCGAACAACTCGTCAGGGGAGTAGACGCGGCCGCGGTACGGGTCGAAGGGCAGGCCCGGCACGGGCGGGAAGACCAGAGCGCCGCCGGCACGCGCACGGGCGGCGGCCGCCGGGTCCATCGGGCAGCCGAGGAAGACGGCGCCCGAGGTGTCGACCGAGAGCAGGGCGTCCGTACGGTCCGTCAGGTCGACGGACTGGACGCGGAAGTGGGAGAGCGTGCCGTGAGCGGCGACCACCTCGTCGAACTCGGCGAGGGACTCGATCTCACGGTCGTGGGAACCGTCGAACGGCTGGGCGGGTGTCGTCGGATGCACCCGCCCATGCTAGGCACCGCCCCACCGGCGATCGGAGCCGTCCCCGGATTCCGTCCCCCGGAACGGCCTCGGCGCCGGTCAGCCCTGGACGGCCGACGGGTCCATCCAGACGACCTCCCAGGTGTGGCCGTCGAGGTCGTCGAAGGAGCGGCCGTACATGAAGCCGTGGTCCTGGGTGTCGCCGCTCGGCGAACCGCCCAGCGCGAGCGCCCGGTCGACCAGCTCGTCGACCTTCTCGCGGCTCGGCGCGCTCAGCGCGATCAGCACCTCGCTGGTGGTGGCGGAGTCCGCGATCTCCTTCTTGGTGAAGGTCGAGTAGAACGGCTTGGTGAGCAGCATCGCGACGATCGTGTCGCTGATCACCACGGAGGCGGCGTTGTCGTCGCTGAACTGCGGGTTGATCGAGTAGCCGAGCTCCGTGAAGAACTTCTTCGAGGCGTCGAGGTCGTTCACGGGCAGGTTCACGAAGATCATCTGCTGGTAGGCCGAGGTGCTCATCTGGTCTCTCCCGGAGGATCGCTGCCGCTGGGTGCGTTGTCGTGGGGGTAGACCGGGGCGCCGCCCGGAACTCATCGGCCCGGGAAGATATTTTCCGCACCGCTCGCTTCCGCACCGCTCGCTTCCGCACCGCTCTCTTTCGCGCCGGTCTCTTCTGCGTCGCTGTCCGCCGTGCGGCGCGGGAGCGCTTCAGCGCATCAGCGGGAGGGCCGCCAGTTCGGCCACGGCCAGGGTGAGCGGGACGAAGAGCGTCAGCAGGGCCCCCGTGCGCAGGGCGGCGGCGCTGCGGAGCGTCCTGGCCGGGGCGCCGAGGCGTAGGAGGGCGGCCGTGGTGTCGGCGCGGGACTGCCTGGCCTCCACGGCCGCGGTCAGCAGCGTGGCGAGGGTGCAGCCGGCCACGACCAGGGCGCCGAGGATGGTGAGCGGGCCGAAGGAGGGGTCGGCGGGGTCGTACAGCCGGGCCATCGTGAACGCGCCGGAGGCCACCGCGCAGACCACGCCCAGCGGACGGCCGATGCGGGAGGCCTCCTGCATCAGTCCGCGGCCCGCGAGGAGACGCAGGGCGCCGGGGCGGGCCGCCTGCAGCAGACGGCCGCACAGGTGGGTGAGGCCGGGGCCGGCGAGCGCGAGGCCCACGGCGGTGAGCGTCCAGCCCAGCAGGACGGCGGCGGGGCCGGTGGGCAGGCCCCCGGGGAGGGGCAGCCCGCCGACGTCGGGGCCGCGGTCGGCGTACGCCTCCACGGCCAGACCGACGGCCAGCAGGGCCGTGCCCCAGGGGAGGGCGGTGGGGTCGGGGGCCGGGACGTCCCGCGCCGGTGGGACGCCCTGGGGCGCCGAACCGTTCACGGCGCTCGGGGCCGTCTCCCCGAGGGCGCCGTCGGCCGGGGCGGGGAGCGCGCCGTCCGGGGGCGAGGACGCGCCGTCCGCTTCGGCGGACGGCGCCGGTGCGGTCCCGGCGGCACGGCCGGCGAGGGGACGGACCGCGCGGCTGCCGAATCTGCCGTACGCGCCGAACGTCTCTCCCGGCCCCGTCGTCGCGTACGCCCCGAACCGGCCGAACATCCGTGGCGCCGTCCGGGCCGCCACCCGTGCGTCCCGGGGGCGCAGCATCAGCACCACCGCGACCGACGAGGACACCGGCGCGAGGGTCAGCAGGGTCAGGGCGGCCGGCCACGGCAGCGGGCGGCCGGCCGCCAGGAAGTCCCTGGCCGCTCCGTCGAAGGGCATGCCCGTCAGGTCTCCGCGCAGATGGAGGAAGAACAGCAGCGCCAGCATGGAGCCGAGCAGCGTCGACAGGGCCGTCGTCATCGCCGAGACGGCCATCAGACGGGCCGGGCCCAGGCCGATCGCCGCCAGCCCTGGGCGGGGCCGGGTGCCGGGGTCGGTGCGGGCCACCGCCAGAGCGAGGTGGACGGTCGCGGCCAGCGGGACCACGCACCAGGCCAGCCGGATCGCGGACGCCGCCGGAGCCTCGGGGTGGGTCAGGGCGTGGCCGAGGGTGCTCAGCAGGAGGAACCCGGTGCCCGCCGACGCCGCCGCCACCAGCAGACGGCGCAGCTGGACGGCGGGACGGGCGCTGCGGGTCAGACGGAGAGCGAGCACGCCGCCCCCCGGCCTTCCGACTCCGTGACCGGGGGCAGGTGGACCGTCTTGACCCGGCGTCCGTCCAGCAGCGCCACCGTGCGGTCGGCGAGGGCCGCCGTCTCCGCGTCGTGGGTGGCCAGGACCACCGTGATGCCGTGTGAGCGGGCGGCCGTCGTCAGGGTGCGCAGGACGTGGGCCCGGTCCGCCCGGTGCAGGGGGGCCGTCGGCTCGTCCGCGAACAGGACCGAGGGGGCCGGCGCCAGGGCGCGGGTGATGCAGACCCGCTGGCGCTCGGCCTGGGTGAGCTCGTGCGGGCGGCAGTGCGAGCGGTCGCCGATGTCCAGGCGCTCCAGCCATTCCAGCGCGGCGGCCTTGGCCCGGCGACGGCCGGTGCCGCGCAGCATCAGGGGGAGGGCCGCGTTCTCCCAGACGCTGAGTTCGGGGACGAGGAGCGGTGCCGGGTCGATCCAGCCGAAGCGGTCGCGGCGCAGCCGTTCGCGGGCCGTCGGACCCATCGTGTGCACGGGCGCGCTGTTGAACCAGACCTCGCCGCGCTGGGCGGACGCCAGGCCCGACAGACAGCGCAGCAACGTCGTCTTGCCGCTGCCGCGTGGTCCGCCGACGGCCAGGATCTCGCCCTCCCGCACACCCAGCGAGACCCCGCTCAGCCCGGGGGAGCCGTCGGGGTGCGAGAAGTGCAGGGAGCGTGCCCAGAGCACGTCGTTGTCCGGCGGGGCCTCCATGGGCGTACACCTCGGTTCAGATCTGTGGTTCCCGTGCCGTTCCCCCGTGCGGGGGAACGAAGGCAGGGCCGATCGGTCACTGGCACGCTAAGGAGGCGAGAGCGGGCATCCGGACAGCACGCGGCCCCGGGCCGCCGTTTCTCACTCGAACGGTCGACACCGGGGCCGGTGTTGATCAGCTGATCAGGCTGACGTCACAGCTTCGTCCACGCCTCCGTCAGCGTGGCGCGCAGGATCTGCTCGATCTCGTCGAACGTCTCCTGGTTGGAGATCAGCGGCGGGGCGAGCTGGACGACCGGGTCGCCGCGGTCGTCGGCACGGCAGTACAGGCCGTTGTCGTACAGCGCCTTGGAGAGGAAGCCGTACAGGACGCGCTCGGTCTCCTCGGCGTCGAACGACTCCTTCGTGGCCTTGTCCTTCACCAGCTCGATGCCGTAGAAGAAGCCGTTGCCGCGGACGTCGCCGACGATCGGCAGGTCGTGCAGCTTCTCCAGGGTCGAGCGGAACGCGTCCTCGTTGTCCAGCACGTGCTGGGTGAGGTTCTCGCGTTCGAACAGGTCGAGGTTGGCCAGGCCCACGGCCGCGGACACCGGGTGGCCGCCGAAGGTGTAGCCGTGCAGGAAGGTGTTGTCGCCCTTGTAGAACGGCTCGGCCAGCCTGTCGCTGATGATGCAGGCGCCGATCGGGGAGTAGCCCGAGGTCATGCCCTTGGCGCAGGTGATCATGTCCGGGACGTAGCCGAACTTGTCGCAGGCGAACATCGTGCCGAGGCGGCCGAAGGCGCAGATGACCTCGTCCGAGACGAGCAGCACGTCGTACTGGTCGCAGATCTCGCGCACCCGCCGGAAGTAGCCGGGCGGGGGCGGGAAGCAGCCGCCGGCGTTCTGGACCGGCTCCAGGAAGACCGCCGCGACGGTGTCCGGGCCCTCGAAGAGGATCTGCTGCTCGATCTGGTCGGCGGCCCAGCGGCCGAAGGCCTCGGGGTCGTCGCCGAAGAGCGGGGCGCGGTAGATGTTGGTGTTCGGCACCTTGTGCGCGCCCGGGACGAGCGGCTCGAAGGGGGCCTTCAGGGCCGGCAGCCCGGTGATGGACAGGGCGCCCTGCGGGGTGCCGTGATAGGCGACCGCGCGGGAGATGACCTTGTACTTGGTCGGCTTGCCCTGCAGCTTGAAGTACTGCTTGGCGAGCTTCCAGGCGGTCTCGACGGCCTCTCCGCCGCCGGTGGTGAAGAAGACCTTGTTCAGGTCGCCCGGCGCGTGGTCGGCCAGACGCTCCGCCAGCTCCACGGCCTTGGGGTGGGCGTAGGACCAGACCGGGAAGAACGCGAGCTCCTGCGCCTGCTTGAAGGCCGCCTCGGCGAGCTCCACGCGGCCGTGGCCCGCCTGGACCACGAACAGGCCCGCGAGACCGTCGAGGTAGCGCTTGCCCTTGTCGTCGTAGATGTAGGTGCCCTCGCCCCGGACGATGGTCGGGACCGGCGAGTTCTCGTACGAGGACATGCGGGTGAAGTGCATCCACAGGTGGTCGTACGCGGTGCGGCTGAGGTCCTTGGTGCTCACGGTTATCGGGTCCTCACGGTTATCGGGTTCCCCACATGTAGGTCTGCTTCTTCAGCTTCAGGTAGACGAAGCTCTCGGTGGAGCGCACGCCGGGCAGGGCGCGCATGCGTTTGTTGATGACGTCGAGCAGGTGGTCGTCGTCCTCGCAGACGATCTCGGCGAGGATGTCGAACGAGCCCGCCGTCATCACCACGTACTCGACCTCCGGCATGGCGGTCAGCGCGTCGGCGATGGACTCGACGTCCCCCTCGACGTTGATCCCGACCATCGCCTGACGGCGGAAGCCCACGGTGAGCGGGTCCGTGACGGCGACGATCTGCATCACGCCCTGGTCGAGCAGCTTCTGGACGCGCTGGCGCACGGCCGCCTCGGACAGGCCCACGGCCTTGCCGATCGCGGCGTACGGCCGACGGCCGTCCTCCTGCAACTGCTCGATGATGGCGAGGCTCACGGCATCCAGGTGAGGGGTGCTGCCGTTCCTGGACTCGCGGGAGTCCCTGTGCTCTGCGCTTCGACTGGCCACGGCCACACTGTGCACGACGTCTCGACAGTTCCGCAAGGTCGAGGCGATGAAATTCGTTGTTTACGTGTGTGAGATCTGCGGATTCCGCAGCCGTCACGCGATCGGGGGTGTTGAAAACGCGGGCGCGCGGATTAGGGTGGTGTCTCAGTCCATGGACACCCCCAGCAGTAAGAAACGATCAGGAGGCCGGCAGTGAGCACCGAGCTGCGCCGGATGCGCAAACTACGGAATTACATCGCCGGCGAGTTCCGGGACGCCGTCGACGGACGGACCACCGAGGTGGTCAACCCGGCGACGGGCGAGGCGTACGCGACCGCGCCGCTGTCCGGCCCGGCGGACGTCGACGCCGCCATGGCCGCCGCCGCCGAGGCCTTCCCGGGCTGGCGCGACACCACCCCGGCCGAGCGTCAGAAGGCCCTCCTCAAGATCGCGGACGCGTTCGAGGAGCGCGCCGAGGACCTCATCGCGGCGGAGGTGGAGAACACGGGCAAGCCCATCGGCCTGACCCGCTCCGAGGAGATCCCGCCGATGGTGGACCAGATCCGCTTCTTCGCGGGCGCGGCCCGGATGCTGGAGGGCCGCTCGGCCGGCGAGTACATGGACGGGATGACCTCGATCGTCCGCCGTGAGCCGGTCGGCGTCTGCGCGCAGGTCGCGCCGTGGAACTACCCCATGATGATGGCCGTGTGGAAGTTCGCCCCGGCGATCGCGGCCGGCAACACGGTGGTGCTCAAGCCGTCGGACACCACCCCCGCCTCCACCGTCCTGATCGCCGACATCATCGGCTCGATCCTGCCCAAGGGCGTCTTCAACGTCGTCACCGGGGACCGGGACACTGGCCGGCTGATGGTCGAGCACCCGACCCCTGCCATGGCGTCCATCACCGGGTCCGTGCGCGCCGGCATGTCGGTCGCCGAGTCGGCGTCCCGCGACCTCAAGCGGGTCCACCTGGAGCTGGGCGGCAAGGCGCCGGTCGTGGTCTTCGAGGACACCGACATCGCCAAGGCCGTCGAGGACATCTCGGTGGCGGGCTACTTCAACGCCGGCCAGGACTGCACGGCCGCCACCCGCGTCCTCGTCCAGGAGTCCATCCACGACGAGTTCGTGGCCGCGCTCGCGAAGGCCGCCTCCGAGACGAAGACCGGGCAGCCGGACGACGAGGACGTGCTGTACGGGCCGCTGAACAACCCCAACCAGCTCGAGCAGGTCGCCGGGTTCATCGAGCGGCTGCCCGCGCACGCCAAGGTCGAGGCGGGCGGTGAACGGGTCGGCGACAAGGGCTACTTCTACGCCGCCACCGTCGTCTCCGGGCTGAAGCAGGACGACGAGATCATCCAGAACGAGGTCTTCGGGCCGGTCATCACCGTCCAGTCCTTCACGGACGAGGACCAGGCCGTCGCGTGGGCCAACGGCGTCGACTACGCCCTCGCCTCCTCGGTGTGGACCAAGGACCACGGCCGTGCCATGCGGATGTCGAAGAAGCTCGACTTCGGCTGCGTGTGGATCAACACCCACATCCCGCTGGTCGCCGAGATGCCCCACGGCGGCTTCAAGAAGTCCGGCTACGGCAAGGACCTCTCGGGCTACGGCTTCGACGACTACACGCGCATCAAGCACGTCATGACGTCCCTCGACGCGTAGCGCTCCGCGGGTTCGGCCGCACACGGGCACGGCGGTCCTCCGCCGTGCCCGTCGCGTTCACGGGCCGTGGGCCCCTGGCGGGGGTCCCACGGCCGGCGGCCCTCGTCGGGACCTGTCGTCACCCCTGCCGACTCATCTCCGCATCGTGACCGCCCGGTCGACGGCGTCGGTCGGCGTCGGCCGGCTGCCGCCGTTTCGGGCTTTGCCATCTCTTTACAACCTGGTCCCGGGCTGCCTCGTCTCTTCGCTCGATCCGTCAACGGACCGACGAAAGAGAGCGATTCATGCGACTCAAGCCCCGAACGGGCCTCGCCGCCCTGGCAGTTGCGAGCACCGCCCTGCTGGCGGGCGCGGCGCCGGCGCTCGCCGACGCGGGGACGCCGACCCCCGTTCCCAGCACCCGCAGTGCCAGCCAGGCCCCGGGCGGGGCCGACACCGGCCCGACCGACACCGGCCCGAGCAGGGCGGCCGAGCCCACCAAGGCGCCCGAGGCCACCAGTGCTCCGGCCACCGGCCGGAACCAAGTCGGCGTCGTGCCGAGGGGAGCGGCCGACACCGGCGTCGCCGAGCCGGCCTCCGAGGGCCACGGCACGCTGATCGGCGGCGGCGCCGCGGCGGCGTTCGCCGCGGCCGGCACCGTCTTCTATGTCGTGCGGCGCCGGAGGGCGACCGGCGCATGAGCCCGCTCTCCAGGCGCGCCCCGGCGCTCGCGGCCCTCGCGGCGCTGCTGTTCACCGGCTGCACCGCGCACGGGTCCGAGCCGGCCGCGACGCCCGGCACGACCGCCACGGCCGTCGCGGGCGGACCGGGGCCCTCGGCCCCGGCCGCTCCGGCCGCCCGGGCCGTGCGGCCCCTCGCGCGCTCGGCGCCGGTCGGACTGCAAATCCCGGCCATCGGCGTCGACACCCCGGTCATGCGGCTGGGACTGGCCGCCGACGGCAGTGTCCAGGTGCCTCCGGTCGAGCGGCACGACCGGGCGGGGTGGTACGAGCACTCGCCGACGCCGGGGCAGACCGGGCCGTCGGTGATCCTCGCCCACGTCACGGTCGGGCAGTACGGCGACGGCGTGTTCCGCCGCCTCGACCGGCTGCACCGGGGCGACCGGATCGTGGTGCGCCTGGAGAACGGCACGACGGCCGGGTTCGCCGTCACCCGCGTGCGGACCGTCGACAAGGCGCAGTTCCCCACCGAGGAGGTCTACGGGAACGTGGGCCGGCCCGAACTGCGTCTCATCACGTGCGGCGGCCCGCGCACCGGCGACGGGTACCGCGACAACGTGATCGTCTTCGCCGCGCTCAGCACCGGATCCGGGTCCGGATCCACGTCCGGGTCCGGGTCCACGTCCGGGTCCACGTCCGGGTCTGGATCCGGCGGCGCGTCGAGTACTGCGGGAGAACGTTGAAACGCTCACGCTCGCGCGAGAGGGCGGCGTCCGAACTGTTCGCCGCCCTCTACCCCCGCCTGGCCGGCTGGTGCCGCCGTCTCGTCGACGACGACGAGACGGCGCACGAGATCGCCTCGGAGGCGTTCACCCGGCTCTGGGCGCGCTGGACGACGGTGACCGAGCCCCAGGGCTTCCTGTTCGTCACCGCCGCCAACCTGGTCCGCGACCACTGGCGCAAGCTGGAACGGGAACGCCGGGCCGTGCGCCGGGTCACCGTCGAGGTCGCCGTCGCCCCGCCGGCCGAACAGGCCGACCCGTCGGTGCGGATGCTGGTGCAGTCCCTGCCCGACCGGCTGCGGGTGCCGATCCTGCTGCACTACTACGCTGACATGCCGATCCGGGAGGTGTCCGTGCTGACCGGACGCAAGGAAGGAACCGTCAAGGCCGACCTGCACGCGGCCCGCGAACTGCTCCGCGTCCACCTGAGGAGAAGCCTTGATCACACCGGCTGACGACTTCGACGACGGCCCGGACCTCGACCCCGACGACCCCCTGACCGTCATCCTGCGCCCCCCCGCCGGACACCTCGGCCCGCCGCCCGGCCGCTACGAGGAGATCCGCCGCGGCGCGGTCCGCCGCAGGACGCTGCGCACCGCGGCCGGCGTCGGAGCGGCGTGCGCGGTCACCGTGTTCGCCGTCCTGCTGCCGCTGCGGCTGACGGCGTCCGACGCGCCCGTGCGCCCGACGACGCCGCTCGCCCCGCCCCCGGTGACCGGCGGTCCGTCCACCGGGCCCGTGCCCGGTCCGTCGGCCTCGCCTCCGGAGCGCGCCGAGCGCCCTACCCGGGGGGCGGACACGACGAGCGCCCCCGACGCCGCGGCTGCCCCCGCCGACACCGCTGCCCCGGGCACGGACCGCACCTACGGCGCGCGTCCGACGCCGAGCGCGCAGGAAACGCGGTCGCCCCGGCGCAGTGCGCCGTCCATGGCGCCCTCCACCGCGTCGTCGGCGTCGAAGGCGCGCCGTTGAGGCCGATTCACGCACCGTAGCCGTCCGGGGCCGACTGCTCCTACCATGGAGTCCGCCGTCGGGGGAGGGTGGTCGTGTCGCGCAGTGCACCGCAGCCGTCGGGACGTCGGCTCGAGGACTCGATCGCCTGGGCGGTCCGCAACGCGGACGGCCTCGTGGCCATCGCCGTGGCCCTCACCGTGGGCCTGCTGGACATCACGGACAAGAACTTCGACGACAACATCGTCACCGGCTCGATCCTGCTGGTCCTGGCCACGCTGGTGTACGGATCGCTGACCGAGCGCCGACGCCGGATGGCCGACATCCGGGCCGCCACCGCCGGGACCGGCCGGGCGATCGAGGATCTGGCCATGGTCCGCACGCTGACCGGCCCGGAGGTCGGTCCCGCGCACGAGCGGGCCCGGCGCAGCACCAGCCGCTGGGTCTTCAAGGGCGGCACCGGGACCTATCTGCGGGCGGTCACCCTGCCCGAGTGCGTGCTGGAGGCGCAGCGGCAGCGCCGCTCCCTCAGCATGAAGATCGACATCGTCAACCCGGCCGACGACAAGGTGTGCGAGGCCTACGCCCGTTTCCGGCGGACCTTCGGACACGGGGACGGCGAGGGCTGGACGCCGGAACGCACCCGCAAGGAGTCCTACGCCACCGTCGTCGCCGCCAGCTGGCACCGGCAACGGCTGGACACCCTGGAGATCGACGTCCATCTCAGCTCCGTGGCACCGGCGTTGCGCTTCGACCTGTCCGACACCTGCCTGATCATCACCCAGGACGACCCGCGCCGCGTCAGCCTGTTCGTGGAGCGGGGGCGGCCGCTGTACGACTACTACGTCACCGAGTTGCACCAGAGCCGCGAGCAGGCGGTCAAGCTCGATCTGCGGGAGGCGGCCCCGTTGGGCGAGGAGCCGACCGTCGACGAGGTCAGACGGCTGCTCGACCGGCTCGGACTGCCGTTGCCGGCCAGTTTCACCGACCGCGACGTCGGCGACGTGATCGACAAGGCGCTGCGCGCGGAGGACCCCTACCGCAGGTGAGCGTGTGCCCGGCCGGATCCCGACGAGAGCCCCTTGGGGGAGTGATGGACTACCCGGCCCTCGAACGGGCCGCGCGGCGGGGCGCGACCGCCGAGCTGGTGCGGCACGCCGTGTCGCAACTCGAGGGAGTCGTCTCCGGCGGCCGGGCGCTGCGCGCGGTGCGTCATCCGCTGGGGTTCGTCTGTCTGCCGGTCCTGCGCGACGGGCCGCAGGGCGTGTGCGTGCATGTCTTCGGGCCTACGGACCCCGTCCTGGAGGACCGCCGAGTGCACTCGCACAGCTGGGAGTTGACGAGCACGGTGCTGTACGGGGAGCTGAACAACCGGCGGATGGAGGTGACCGAGGAGGCCGTGCGCCCCACCCACCGCGTGTTCGAGGTGCACAGCGCGCCGTCCGGGGTGGACGAACTGCGGCCCACCAGACGGCTGGTGCGCTGTCTGCCGGGTCCCGAGCAGTCGAGCGCACGGGGTCAGACCTACGCCCTTCCGGCGGGCGAGTTCCACACCACCGTGGTGCCGGACGGCCGTCCGACCGCCACCCTGGTGCTGGGGCGGACGACGCCCGGCCGGGCGGACCTCTCCCTGGGCCCGATACGGGCCCCGGGCCACCGGGTGGTCCGCAGGATGTGCGACGCGGCCCAGACCGCCCGGATCGCCCAGGCCGCGCTCAGGAGGATCCATGAGGCCCACCCCCCGTCCGTCTGACTTCACCGCCGAGTGCCGGACGGCGGTGGCGGCCGCCGAGGCGGCCGGGGCGCTGCTGCGGTCAAGGTTCCCCGACGGGTTCGCGGCCCGCCCCAAGGGCGCCCTGGGCGACGTCGTCACCGACCTCGACCTGCTGGCCGAGAGCATGGTCGTCGACCGGATCCGCGCCGACTTCCCGCACGACCGCGTCCTCGCCGAGGAGGGCGGCGACCTGGGCGCCCTGGGCGGCGACGGCGGCCGCACCTGGCTGGTGGACCCCCTCGACGGCAGCAACAACGTGGTGATCGGCCTGCCCGTCTACGTCGTCGGCATCGCCCTGTGCGTGGAGGGGGCGCCGGTGGTCGGCGTGGTGCACGACCCGGTGACCGGCCGGACCTGGTCGGCCCGGCACGGGGCGGGCGCGCACGGTCCGGCCGGCCCGCTCGCCCCGGCCCGCCGGCCGTCCTCGCCCGCGGGGCCGCTCCTGGCCTGGACCCAGGGGCACGCGGTCCGCCGTGACGATCCGGCCGTCCACGCCTTGCGGCACGGCCTGGAGCTGCGCTCGCGCCGGCTGCTCCAGCTGTGGGCGCCGCTGGTCGCCTGGGCGATGCTGGCCAGAGGGGACATCGACGGCTTCGTCGGCTACCGCGCCGAGGCCATCGACCTGCCGGCCGGGGCCCTGCTGGCCCGCGAGGCCGGGGTGGTCCTGCGCAGGCTCGACGGCGGCGAGTTCAGCGCCGGCTTCACCGGCCCCGACACCGACCGGTCCTTCGTCGCGGGCCGCCCCGAGATCCTGCCGTCCCTGCTGGACCTGGTCGCGGCCGCCACCCCCCTGCGCGGCAGGGCGCCGGGGCGGGCCGGCACGGCCACCGGGTGAGAGTCAGTCACGGCCACCGGGTGAGGGCCACGCTCGGCTACCCGGTGAGGGCCCGTCACGGCTACCGGGTGAGGGCCAGCGCCGCCACCGACGCCGTCACCGCCGTGACGGCCAGCACCGCGCCCGTGCCGACCAGCCGGGCCGCCGGCACCCGTACCCCGTGCGCGAGGCAGCGCTCGTACCACAGCAGGGTCGCCAGAGAGGCCCACGGGGTGACCACCGGGCCGGCGTTGGTGCCGATGAGCAGGGCGAGGAGCTGGTCGTGGTTGCCGACCGGGACCGCCCCCTCGCCGGCCAGATAGACGGGCAGGTTGTTCAGGACGTTCGACAGTCCGGCGCCGACCGCCGCCGCCCGGAACCGGCCCAGGACGCCGCCGTCGTCGCCGACCGCGGCGGCCAGCAGGCCGTGCAGGCCGTGCGCGGTGACGGTCTCCACCACCAGGAACATCCCCGGCACCATCACCAGCAGCCGCCACGGCACCAGGGACCACCGCAGCGCCGGCCGCTCCCGCAGCGCGAACGCCGTGACGGCCACCGCCGCCGCCGTCGCGGACGCGATCCACAACGGCACGTCGGCGACCAGGATGGCCAGCAGGAAGCCGCCGCAGGCGAGAGCGCAGGCCCGGAAGAGCACCGGGTCGGCCGGGCGGTGCACCGCGGGCAGCGCATAACGTCCGTCCCGCGCCGTCCGCTCCCCCTGCCCGACGCGGACCGCTCCCGGCCCGCCCCGCTCCCGCCGCCGCGCCCCGTCGGCCGTTCGGCGCGCGGGCCGCCAGAAGAAGGCCCACAGACAGGCCGTGGTCACGGCGACCGCCGCCAGCTGCGGAGCCCACATCCGGCCCGCCAGGCCCAGGGGGGACAGCGCCACCCGGTCCGCGGCCAGCAGGTTGGTCAGATTCGAGACGGGGAGCAGCAGGCTCGCCGTGTTGGCGAGCCAGACCGTCGTCATCGCCAGCGGGACCGCCGCGATCCCCACCCTGGAGGCCAGCGCCAGCATCACGGGCGTCAGGAGCACCGCCGTGGTGTCCAGGTTCAGGCAGATCGTCGTGACCGACGCGAAGGCCACGCACAGCAGGAACAGCAGCGGGCGGCTGCCCCGGCCCGCCCGTGCCACCCGCGCCGCCACCACGTCGAACACCTCGGCCCTGCTGGTGAGTTCGGCGAGCACGATCACCGTGCCCAGGAAGGCCAGCAGCGGCGCGATCCGGGTCATCGCGCCGGACGCGGCGCCGGTGGGCAGCAACCCCGTTGCCACGCACGCCAGTCCGGTCGCCAGGAGAGCGATCGCCACCCGGTCCAGTACATGCAGACGCCGTAAGACAGGCACGAGGGGAAGGGTCGCACAATTGTGCGCCCGTGTGACCAGGGGCTGCTTCGGGACAGATTCGCCCCAGGGGGCTTCCGGCCGGTCCCGCGGCTGCGAAAACAGTTCATGCCGATGCTCGTTCACTGCATCATGAAGACATGGGGGGTCGTCAGATGAGCGGTGACACCGGACCGTTGGACTTCTTCGTCAGCTATTCGCCCGCGGACGAGCGCTGGGCGTCCTGGATCGCCTGGACGCTGGAGGAGGCCGGATACCGGACCGTCCTGCAGGCCTGGGACTTCGTGCCGGGGACCAACTTCGTCGACTTCATGGACCGCGGGGTGAGCGAGTCCGCGGCCGTCATCGCCGTCCTCTCGCGCAACTACGAGCGCTCCCGGTACGGCCGCATGGAGTGGCAGGCCGCCCTGCGCGCCGACCCGGACCTGCCCGAGCGCCGGCTGATCACCGTCCGGGTCGAGGACATCCCGGTGGAGGGGCTGCTCGCCACGCTCACCTACGTGGACCTGGTGCCGGTGACCGACCCGTCCGCCGCCCGCGACCTGCTGCTCGTCCGCGTGCGCCAGGCCCTCGACGGCCGGGCCCGGCCCACCCTGCGGCCCGGCTACCCGGGCGACGGGCAGCCCGGGCCGCCCGCCGCGGCGGCGCCGGTCGCGCCGCGGAGCGGCCGGCCGCTCGGGCGCCCCGGCTGGGCCGGACGCCGCAGGCCCGCCACGCCGCCCGTCTACCCGCGGGTCGCCGGCGCCCCGGCGACCCGCGACGCGGTCACCGTGCTGCAGCTGGCCGGGCCCGCCTTCGGACGCGGCCAGGACCCGGCCGAACTGCAGGCGGCGATCTGGGGCGATCTCGTCGAGCTCGCCGACGCGGGCGCGCCCGGACCCGATCTGCTGGTCGTCACCGGCGATCTCACCGCCTCCGGCAGCCCGCGCGAGTTCGACCAGGCGCTCTCCTTCCTCACCGGACTGCGGGCGCTGCTGGGCCTCGAACCGCACCGGGTGGCCCTCGTCCCCGGCGGCCACGACGTCAACCAGGCCGCCTGCCGGGCCTACTTCAGCACCTGCGAGGCGGACGAGATGCCGCCCAGGCCGCCGTACTGGCCCAAGTGGCGGCACTTCACGCGGCTCTTCCAGGAGCTCTACCAGGGGCTCGACGCCGTCTTCGACAGCGACCAGCCGTGGACCCTCTTCCCCGTGCCCGAACTGCACACCGTCGTCGCCGGGCTCAACTCCTCGATGGCCTACAGCCACCGCCTCGACGACCAGTACGGCTTCGTCGGGCCCGAGCAGGCCGCCTGGTTCGCGCAGGCGCTGCGGCCCTACGAGGAGGAGGGCTGGCTCCGGATCGGCGCGCTGCGGCACGCCCCCGGGACCGCCCGCGCCGGAGTGCTGCGCGGCGCCGCCGCCCCGGACGGCTCGGGGCCGCTGCGCGACACCGACGTGCTGGCCCGGCTCACCGCCCCCCGGCTGCACCTGCTGCTGCACGGCCCGACCGGCCCCGGCGCGCACTCCGTCCTGCCCACCGCCGCCGGAGAGCTGCCGCTGCTGGCCGCCGCCGGCCCCGCCCGGCACCAGCTGCTGCGCATCGGCCGCGACGGACTGGCCGTCTGGCCGGGTCCCGGCGAACCGCGCCGCACCCGGGCCGACTGGCGGCGGGCCCACCGCGCCTTCGCCCCCGACGAGGCGGCCGGCGCGCCCGGCGGTCCTCCCGGCGGCGCACCGCACACGGGCGCCGACCCGGACCCCGAGCCGCGCGCCCTGCAGTCCCCGGCCGAGACGCTGCTGGCCCGTGTCGCCGAGGTCTGCCGGACCCGGCACGAGGGCGCGCAGATCCGCCCGGTGGCCGGACCGGTGCCCCAACTCCTCGTCACCTGGACCCAGTCGGGCTTCGTACGGCAGCAGCGCGTCGCCGTGCACACCGGCACGCCCACCGACCAGGACGTCGAGCGCGTGGTCGCCCTCGTCCACGCGGCGGACTCCGAGACCGAGGCCGAACTCGTCCACGACGGTCCGCCGCCCGCCCGGGAGCTGCGTGACCAGGCCCGCCGCCGAGGCGTCCGGGTGCGCAGCTTCACCGAGTTCCAGGGCCTGCTCGACCTGCGGGCGTACGTCGGCGCCCAGAGCGAGCGGCTGCGCACCGACCTGCGCTACCCGCCGGGCATGTACCTGCCCCAGCGCTACCGCGAGATCGAGCGCATCGACGCCGAGGACCGCGACGGCCTGGTCGACGACATGCTCCGCCTCCTCGACTCCGACCAGGGCCGCTTCCTGCTCCTGCTGGGCGACTTCGGCCACGGCAAGACGTTCGCGCTGCGCGAGCTGGCCCGCCGCATCCCCGCCGAACTCCCGCACCTGGTACCGCTGCTGGTGGAGCTGAACGCCCTGGACCGGGCCTACTCCTTCGAGGGCCTGGTCGCCGCCCACCTCGCCGCCCACGGCGTCGACAACATCGACCTGCGCGCCTTCCGGTACATGCTCCAGCAGGGCCGCATCGTGCTCCTCTTCGACGGCTTCGACGAACTCGTCACCCGGGTGACGTACGACCGCGCCGCCGAACGCCTCCAGGTGCTGCTCGACTCCGCCGTCGACAGCGCCAAGATCGTCGTCAGCAGCCGCACCCAGCACTTCCGTTCCCAGGGGCAGGTGCTGACCGCGCTCGGCGAACGCGTGGGCCTGCTCCCGCACCGCCGGGTGCTGGCCGTCCAGGAGTTCACCCCGCAGCAGATCCGCGCCTACCTGGTCAACCGCTACGACGGCGACGACCGCGCCGCCGACCGCCGGGTCCATCTGCTCGACGCCATCCCCGACCTGCTCGCCCTGTGCCGCAACCCCCGCCTCCTCGGCTTCGTCGCCGACCTCGACGACGACCAGCTGCGCGCCGTCGCCGGCGCGGGCCGCGCCCTCAGCCCCGCCGGCCTCTACCAGGAGGTGCTCACCGCCTGGCTGCGCTTCGAGCAGCAGCGGGCCGGCGGCGGCGCCGGGCGGGCTCCCGGACTCAGCCTGGACCAGCTGTGGCGGGCGGTCACCGCGCTCGCCCTGCGGCTGTGGCAGAGCGGCCAGGACTCACTGCGCCTCGACGAGCTGACGGACGTCGCCGAGACCCTGACCGGACTCGCCGACAGCCGCCTGTCCGTCCCGCAGGCCGCGCACGCCGTCGGCTCCGGCAGCCTGCTGGTGCGCGGCGAGGACGGCGTGTTCCGTTTCATCCACGGCTCGGTGGTGGAGTGGCTCATCGCCCGCGAGTGCGCGCTGCGGCTGGCCGCGGGGGACAGCGCGCTGCTGGGCCTGCGCCCGCTCAGCCGGCTCGCCGTCGAGTTCCTGTGCGACCTGGCCGACCACCGCGCCTGCCAGGAGTGGGCGGAACGGGTGCTGGACGAGCAGGACTCCGGCGGCGCGGAGGTGTCGCGCGCCAACGCCGTGAAGATCCTCTCCCGGCTGCGGGTGCCCGCCCACACCGACCTGCGGGGCGCCGCCCTGGCCGGGGAGGACCTCTCCTACCGCGACTTCTCCGGCGTCGACCTCACCCGCGCCGATCTCACCGACGCCCGCCTGGTCGGCGCGAACCTCTCCGGCGCCGTCCTGCGCGACGCCCGGCTGACCGGCGCGCGGCTCGACGGGGCCGATCTCACCGGGGCCGACCTGCGCGGCGCCGACCTGCGGCGGTCCCGGCTGATCCGCGCCGACCTCACCGGCGCCCGGGTCGAGGGCGGCAACTGGCGGCGCGCCGCGCTCATCGCGGCGACCACCGGGGCCGGGCTGCCGGACACCCCGGAACTGGCCGCCGCCGCGTTCGCCCCCGGCATGAGCGTCGACTCCGGCTTCCGGCCCTCCGCGGTCGGCGTGCCCTACGGCTTCGACATGCGCACCAGCCGGCTGCCCGAACCGATCTCGTACAGTCCGGACGGCGAACTGCTCGCCGTCGGCAGCGAGGACGGCGGGGTCCTGGTCTGCGACGCCGTCACCGGCACCGCACTGCGCACCCTGCAGGGCCACACCGACCGCGTCTACGCCGTCAAGTTCCGCGAGCGCGTGCTGGCCACCGGCGGCGCCGACGGCACGGTGCGGCTGTGGGACCCGGTGTCCGGCGCGTGCCGGCACGTGCTGCGCATCCACGAGGGCGGGGTCTGGCCGCTCGCCCTGGACGCCGGGGGCGCCCTGCTGGCCACCGGCGACGCCGACGGCGTGGTCACCCTGTGGGACACGGCCACGGGCCGGCCCCTGCACCGGCTGCCCGGCCACTCCGCGCCCGTCTACACCGTCGCCTTCGCGGCCGACGGCGCCACCCTCGTCACCGGGGACGCCTCGGCCGCCGTACGGCTGTGGGACCTCGCCGCCGGGCGGCTGCTGGGAGCGCTGCCCGGGCACCGGGGGGCGGTCTTCCGGGCCCGGTTCAGCCCGGACGGCGCCCTGCTCGCCACCGGCGACATGGGAGACGGGCGGGCCGGGACCGTCCGGGTGTGGGACGTGGCCCGGCGGCGGGTGGTGCACACCTTCGGCGGACACGCGGGCCGCGTCTACACGCTGGACTTCCACCCCGGGGGCCGGTTCCTGGTGAGCGGGGACACCGAGGGCGAGGTACGGCTGTGGGACCTGGCCGCAGGGGCCGGCGCCGGGGTGCTCGGCGGCTGCCGCGGCGCCGTGTACCAGGTGCTCTTCGACCCCGAGGGAACCCTGCTGGCCGCCGGGGACAGCCAGGGCGTGGTGCGGCTGTGGCGGGTCGACCCGCAGGGCGACCCGGTCGCCGTGCCGCTCACCCGCCAGCCGCCCGAGCACCGCGGCTCGGTCTGGGTGTGCACGTTCCGTCCCGCCGCGGAAGGGGCCGCGGGGTCCGCCGGGGCCGGGCTCGCCCCGGACGCCGGCTCGCTGCTGGTCACCGGCGGCAACGACGGCGTCGTCCGGCTCTGGGACCCGGCCACCGGCCAGGGGCGGCGGATCCTGCGCGGACACGGGCGGCGGATCGCCACCCTGTCCTTCAGCGCCGACGGCTCGATGCTGGCGGCCGGCGGCAACGACGGCGTCGTCCGGCTGTGGCACACCTCCTCCGGGCGGCGGCTGCGGGAGCTGGCCGGACACAGCGACCGGCTGGTCTCGGCCGTGTTCGGCCCCGACGGCCCGCTGCTGGCCACCGCGAGCAGCGACGGCGACATGTACCTGTGGAACGCGGGCACCGGCGAGTACCAGCGCGAGATGGACGTGGAGACGGACCACGTCTGGGCCGAGGCGTTCAGCCCGGACGGCGAACTGCTCGCCACCGCCAACGACGACGACACGGTCTGCCTGTGGTACCGGGCGACCGGCGCACACGTCGTCACCATCGGCGAGCACTTCGGACGCGTCCGCTCCATCGCCTTCCGGCCCGACGGCGCGGTCCTGGCGACCGGTTGCGACGACCGCAAGGTGCGCATCTGGGACGTCGCCGAACGCCGGGTCACCGCCGTGCTCGACGGACACGCCGATCGCGTGTACGCCGTCACGTTCGCGGCCGACGGCTCCTGGCTGGCCAGCGCCTCCTGGGACGGCCTGGCGGTGATCTGGCGCGACGGCGCGGCCGTGCACCGGCTGACCGGCCACAGCGGCAGACTCTGGACGGCCGCGGCCCATCCGCGCCGCCCGCTGCTCGCGACCGCCGGCGACGACCGCACGGTCCGCCTCTGGGACGCCCGCACCGGCCGCGAGGCCGCCGTCCTGACCGGCCACACCGGCCGGGTGCTGGCGGTCTCCTTCAGCCCCGACGGCTCGCTGCTGGCCAGCGGCGGCGAGGACGGCACGGTCCGGCTGTGGGAGGTCCCCGCCGACGGCCCGGTCGCGCTCCGCGCCGTCCTGGTCGGACTGCCGGGCGGCTGGGCCGCGCTCGCGCCGTCCGGCGGCTACAAGTACGAGGGGGACGTCACCGGCGAGTTCTGGCACGCGGTGGGCATGTGCCGGTTCGAGCCGGGGGAGCTGGACGGCCATCTCCCCGGGGTGCGCGACGTCCCGCTGGAGGAGCCGCTGCGGTGAGGACCTCCGCCCCGGGCGTCACCAGCGGTCCCGCCCAGGGCGCGCGGCGCTACGGCCTGGTCCGCGACACCGGCCGGGACGACGCACCGGTCCCGCAGTACGTCACCCGCGAGACGCCGTCCGACCCGGCGACGGCGCCGCAGCGCTCCGACGTGTGACGTCCCGCGGGCTCAGGCCTGTTCGCGCAGCGCGGTCAGCACGTCGATGCGGTTGGTGGTGACGGAGTCGACGCCCAGGCCGATGAGCCGGCGCAGCGCGCGGCGGGTGTCGGGGGTCCACACGGAGAGCAGGAAGCCGTCGTGGTGGACGCGCGCGGCGAGGTCCCGGTCCACCAGGGAGAAGCGGTAGTTGAGCCAGCGCGGCTTGACCGCGGCGAGCAACGCGGGGCGCGGGGGCGCCAGGCTCGTGCAGGTCAGGGCGATCTCGGCGGACGGGTCCGCGGCGCGCACGGCGAGCATCGCCACGGCGTCGGCGCAGTAGTAGACCCGGTCGGCGGCCCCGGCCTCGCGCACGGCGTCGACGATCCGCCGCGCCGTGCGCTCCTCCCGGGTGCCCGGCAGGTCGAGCATCAGCCTGCTGCCGTCCGTCGCCGCGAGCGCCTCCGCGAGGGTGGGCACTGCGCCGTCCGTGAGTCCGCGCACCTCCGCGGCGGACAGCGACCGCAGCGGCCGGTCCTGCCCCCAGAGCCGCTTGAGCGTCTCGTCGTGGAGCAGGACGGGCACGCCGTCCCGGGTGAGCCGGACGTCGCACTCGACGGCGTCCGCACCCCGGTCGAGCGCGGACATCAGCGAGTCGATCGTGTTCTCACGGAAGCGGTAGGGGTCGCCGCGATGGGCGACGGCGGTCACGTTCTGCATGGGCCCATTGTGGCGGGCCGGGGCGGACCGCCGTCAGGGGGCGAGCCACCCGGCGGTGTAGGCGTCGATCTCGTCCCGGACGCGTCGCTTGCCGCTCTCCTCCAGGAAGGAGGCCTCGACCGCGTTCTTCGCGAGGCCGGCGACGCCGCGCTCGTCGAGGCCGAGGAGTCGGGCGGCCACCGCGTACTCGCTGTTGAGGTCCGTGCCGAACATGGGCGGGTCGTCGGAGTTGACCGTCACCAGGACGCCGGCCTCCACGAACTGCTTGATCGGGTGCTCGTCGAGGGTGCGGACCGCACGCGTGGCGATGTTCGACGTGGGGCACACCTCCAGCGCGATCCGGGCCTCGGCGAGGTGGGCGAGGAGCTTCCCGTCCTGCGCGGAGCTGGTGCCGTGGCCGATGCGCTCGGCGCGCAGATGCGTCAGCGCGTCCCACACCGTCTCGGGGCCGGTGGTCTCGCCGGCGTGCGGCACGGACCGCAGCCCGGCGGCGATCGCCCGGTCGAAGTACGGCTTGAACTGCGGGCGCGGCACCCCGATCTCGGGCCCGCCGAGGCCGAAGGAGACCAGCCCCTCGGGGCGGACCCGGTCGTCGGTGGCGAGCCGCGTCGTCTCCTCGGCGGCCTCCAGCCCGGCCTCGCCGGGGATGTCGAAGCACCAGCGCAGCACGGTCCCGAACTCCGCCTCGGCCGCCTTGCGGGCATCCTCGACGGCGTCCATGAAGGCGAGTTCGTCGATGCCGCGCCGGGTCGAGGAGAACGGGGTGATCGTCAGCTCCGCGTACCGCACCTGCTGGCGGGCCAGGTCCCGGGCGACCTCGTACGTCAGCAGCCGGACGTCCTCGGGGGTGCGGATGAGGTCGACGACGGACAGGTACACCTCGATGAAGTGGGCGAAGTCCGTGAACGTGAAGTAGTCGGCCAGAGCCTCGGGGTCGGTGGGCACCCTGGAGTCGGGGTGCCGGGCGGCCAGCTCGGAGACGATGCGGGGGGAGGCGGAGCCTACGTGGTGCACGTGCAATTCGGCCTTCGGCAGCCCCGCGATGAAGGCGTGCAGATCGCGGCCGCCGGCCGCGGCCGCGACGGTGGGACCGGCGGGTGCGCCGGACGCGGGGGAGCCGGACGAGGCGGCTGCTGAGGATGCGTCGAGGCGGTCGGTCATGGGGTCCTCCCCGGGACGGCGCCCGTGGCCCGGCGGGCCGGACGGGACGCGGGTGATCGGCTGATCGGTGGGTCGGGATCATCGTAGGCGGAGGGCTCGGCGGGCGGCCGCGGGCCCGTCCCGCAAGCGCCCCGCCGACCGCGGGCCGTAGCATGACGGAACGTGCGCGGGGTGGAACGGCGTACGGGTGACGGAACGCAGAACGCAGGCCCGAAGCGGGCGACAGGGGGATCCACGCATGTCCGACGAGGTGCCGACACCGACCGACGACGCCACCCGCTCCCCGTGGCCAGCCGCCGCCTCCGCCGACGCGGACGGTCCGCAGGACGCGGCCGGCAAGGTCTCCTTGGGCAAGGGCCCGGGGGAGGGGACGGCGGACGGCGATGCGGGTCCGGCGGTCGCGGGGGCTGCGGGGGCTGCGGGCGGGAGTGCCGCTGACGCGTCCGGCCCTGCGTGGCCCGCGCCCCCCGGGGCGGACGCGCCTCCGTCCGACGCGCCTCCGTCCGACGCGGTGCCGTCGGGCGAGGGGGCGACGGGTGGGGCCGGTCCGTGGGCCGCTCCCGGTGGCGGTGAGCCGAGCGGGCCCGGTCGCACCGCCGGCCCGGATCCCGTGCTTCCCGGCCAGGCGCCCCCGTCCGTCCACGACCAGCGGACGGTCACCTCGATGCCGGCCGCCGGCGGCGCTCCGCAGCCCTGGACCAGCCCCTTCGGCGCCCCGCAGGCCGGGCAGCCGCTCGGGTCCTTCCCGCCGCCCAACCCGGCGACCGCCGTCGGCGGCCCGCCCCCCAACCCCTTCGCGCCTCCCGCGCAGGCCGTCCCGCCGCCGCCCATCGCCCCCGACGGTCCGGGACAGATCCCCTACGGCTACCCGGGCGGCTACGGCTACGGCTACGGCTACCCGCCCCCGCAGCCCTACGGGGGCGGCCCGGGCCTGTACGGCTGGACCGGGACCGGGGCGGGGGACAGCAACGGCATGGGGGTCGCCGGGCTCGCGCTCGGGATCCTCGCCGCTGTCCTCTTCTGTCTCTGGCCGCTCGCCGCCGTCCTCGGCATCCTCGGCGTCGTCTTCGGCGCGATCGGACGCCGGAAGGCCGCCCGGGGCGAGGCCTCCAACCCCGGCCAGGCGCTGGCGGGCATCATCTGCGGAGCCGTGGGCGTGGTGCTCGCCGTCGCGGTGGGCGTCCTGACGATCGTGGTGCCCTGAGGCTCCGGCGACGCGCGGCGGAGGCCGGCCCAGCCGTTCTCCCGCCGCTCAGCCGGCGGCCCGCAGCCGCTCTCTCGCCTCCATCAGCGCGAACCCCAGCAGGTTCGGCCCCCGCCACCGCTGCGGATCCATCGCCGCCTCGTCGTCGGCCGCCAGACCGATGCCCCACACGCGGTCCATGGGGCTCGCCTCGACCAGCACCCGGGTGCCGGTGCCCAGCAGGAAAGCGCGCAGCCCGGCGTCCGAGGCGAACTTGTGGACGCTGCCCTCGACCACGATCCCGAACCGCTCCCGCTGCCAGGTCTCCTCGTCGAAGCCGCGCACCAGCCGCCCCTCCTTCTTCGCCTGCGCGGGGGAGGCGGCGGCCAGCGCCCGCCGCTCCGCCTCGGCGTCGCCGAAGAGCCGCGCCTTCGCGGCCATCATCCAGTGCTCGGCCGTCGCATAGCCGACCCCGTCGACCACGAACGGTGACGGCCACCACTGGCTGAGGCAGCTCGCGCCGATCCGCCCGTCCGGTCGCGGCCGGTGTCCCCAGAAGTGCAGGTACTTGATTCGGGCCCCCGCCCGGACGGCGCCGACCAGCGCCTCCCGGTCCACGATCGTGTCCATGCCGCCGAGGATGGCACGCGCCACTGACAGAGCGTCCCCCCTTTTTCGCTCCGACTCGACACCTGGTCGACCCTCGTCGACAGATTTCGTCGCGTAATCAAAAGGCAACAACGGAATCACTTGTTGGAGTGCCCTTGCTCTGTCAGGATCGGCAATCAAATCGAGCTGGAGCTACGCCACCCGCTGCCGAACACTTCGGGGCGAAGGCGGAGGAGAGCGACATGCAGGACCGGTTTCCCGCACAGGAACGTTTCTCGGACGGCGCGCAGTACATCGCCGGCCGCCTGACGAAGGGCACGTCGGGTGCCGCCCACACCGTGGTCGACCCCGCCACCGGCGAGGAGGTCCTCACCTACGAGCTGGCGGGCGCGGGCGACGTCGACGCCGCCGTCGCCGCCGCGCGCGCGGCCTTCACCGGCTGGTCCGCGGCCACCCCGGGCGAGCGCTCCGACGCCCTGCACCGTTTCGCCGCCGTCCTCGCCGACCGCGCCGAGGACCTGGCCCGCGCCGAGTCCCTGCAGTGCGGCAAGCCGCTGAAGCTGACCCGCGAGTTCGACGTCCCGGGGACGATCGACAACACCTCCTTCTTCGCCGGCGCCGCCCGTCACCTCGCGGGCCAGTCCGCCGGCGAGTACTCCGGCGACCACACCTCCTACGTCCGCCGTGAGCCCATCGGCGTCGTCGGCTCCATCGCCCCCTGGAACTACCCCCTCCAGATGGCCGCCTGGAAGATCCTCCCGGCGATCGCCGCGGGCAACACCATCGTGCTCAAGCCCGCCGAACTCACCCCGCTGACCTCGCTCCTCTTCGCGCAGGCGGCCACGGAGGCCGGCATCCCCGACGGCGTCGTCAACATCGTCACCGGGACCGGGCGGACGGCGGGCGAGCACCTGGTCGGCCACCCCGACGTGGCGATGACGTCCTTCACCGGCTCCACCGCCGTCGGCAAGCGCGTCGCCGAGGTCGCCACCGCGACCGTCAAGCGGCTGCACCTGGAGCTCGGCGGAAAGGCGCCCCTCCTGGTCTTCGACGACGCCGACCTGGAGGCCGCGGCCAACGGCGCGGTCGCGGGCGCGCTCATCAACACGGGGCAGGACTGCACGGCCGCCACGCGCGCGTATGTGCAGCGGCCGCTCTACGAGGCGTTCGTCGAGCGGACGGCCGCGCTGATGGAGACGGTCCGGGTCGGAGACCCCTTCGCCCCCGGCACCGACCTCGGGCCGCTGGTCTCGCATCTCCAGCGCGACCGGGTCGCCGCCTTCGTCGACCGGGCGCGCGGGTACGCGCGCGTCGTGACCGGCGGCGAGGCGCCCCAGGGGGAGCTGAAGAACGGCGCCTACTACCTCCCCACGCTGATCGCGGGCGCGGCCCAGGACAGCGAGGTCGTCCAGTCCGAGATCTTCGGGCCGGTCCTGGTGGTCCTGCCCTTCGACGGTGACGACGAGGGCATCGCGCTCGCCAACGACACCCCCTACGGGCTGGCCGCCTCCGCGTGGACCCGGGACGTGTTCCGGGCGAACCGGGCGACACGCGAGATCAAGGCCGGGTGCGTGTGGATCAACGATCACATTCCGATCATCAGCGAGATGCCGCACGGCGGCTACAAGGCCTCCGGCTTCGGCAAGGACATGTCAGCGTATTCGTTCGAGGAGTACACGCAGGTAAAGCACGTTATGTTCGATAACACGGCGGTGGCCCGCAAGCCCTGGCACCGCACTGTCTTCGGGGACTCATAAGCGACGACGACCGGCCGCCGACCACGGCCGTACCTCCCGAAAGGGCACCACGCGCATGGAGCAGTACGAGCCAGACCGCCTCAGCCCGGCCCACCTGGCCGCGATACGGCGCAGCCTCCGCAACGGCAGGGCGGCCATGACCCGACGGTCGGTGCTGCGCGCCTCCGCCGGCGGCGCGCTCACCCTGGGCGGCCTCGGCGCGCTGAGCGGCTGCGGCATCCCCGCCGCCGGCAAGTCCCAGGGCGGCGTCTCCGCGGACGACCACTCGGCGAAGGAGAAGGTCGTCAAGTTCTCCAACTGGCCGGAGTACATCGACGTCGACGACAGTGGCAAGCGCCGCCCGACGCTGGACGCGTTCCGCAGGCAGACCGGCATCGCGGTCACGTACACCGAGGACATCAACGACAACGACGAGTTCTTCGGCAAGATCCAGCCGCAGCTCGCCGCCGGCCAGGACACCGGCCGCGACCTCATCGTCCTCACCGACTGGCTGGCCGCCCGCATGATCCGGCTCGGCTACGTCCAGAAGCTGGACGCGTCCCACCTGCCGCACGCCTTCGCCAACCTCTCGGACCAGTTCCGCAGCCCCGACTGGGACCCGGGCCGCGCCTACTCGTACCCCTGGCAGGGCATCTCGACGGTCATCGCCTTCAACAAGAAGGCGCTGCACGGCGTCGAGGTGAAGTCGGTCTCCGACCTGCTCGACACCCCGGCGCTCAAGGGCCGGGTGGGCCTGCTCACCGAGATGCGCGACACCGTCGGGATGACCATGCTCGACATGGGCAAGGACCCGGCGAAGTTCACCGACGACGACTACGACGCGGTCCTCGCCCGCCTCCAGAAAGCCGTCGACAAGGGCCAGATCCGCCGCTTCACCGGCAACGACTACACCTCCGACCTCAGCAAGGGCGACCTGGCCGCCTGTGTCGCCTGGGCCGGCGACATCGTGCAGCTCCAGGCCGACAACCCGGACGTCGGCTATGTCGTCCCGGACAGCGGCTACATGACCTCGACCGACAACATGCTGATCCCCAACAAGGCGCGCCACAAGACGAACGCCGAGCGGCTGATCGACTACTACTACCAGCCCGAGCCGGCCGCCGAACTCGCCGCGTACATCAACTACGTGAGCCCGGTCGCGGACGTGAAGCCGTACCTCGCCAAGATCGACAAGTCGGCGGCGGACAATCCGCTGATCCTCCCCGACAAGGCCATGCAGGCCAGGTCCCACGCCTTCCGCTCCCTGAGCGCGAAGGAAGAGACCGCCTACCAAGCGAAGTTCGCGAAGCTGACCGGGGCGTGACGACGATGAAGACGAACGACAGCGGCAGCGGCGACGTCCGCCTGACCGGCATCAGCAAGACCTACGGCTCCTTCACCGCCGTCCACCCGCTGGACCTGACCGTCCCGCAGGGCTCCTTCTTCGCCCTGCTCGGCGCCTCCGGCTGCGGCAAGACCACCACCCTGCGCATGATCGCCGGACTGGAGGAGCCGTCCTCGGGGACCGTCCACCTCGGCGACCTCGACGTCACGGCCCTCCCGCCGTACAAGCGCCCGGTGAACACCGTCTTCCAGTCCTACGCGCTCTTCCCGCACCTCGACATCTTCGAGAACGTCGCCTTCGGTCTGCGCCGGCGCGGCATCAAGAGCGTGAAGAAGCAGGTCGAGGACATGCTGGAGCTCGTCCAGCTCGGCGAGCAGGCCCGCAAGAAGCCGCACCAGCTCTCCGGCGGCCAGCAGCAACGCGTCGCCGTGGCCCGCGCCCTGATCAACCACCCCAAGGTGCTCCTCCTCGACGAGCCCCTCGGCGCCCTCGACCTCAAGCTGCGCCGCCAGATGCAGCTGGAGCTCAAGCGCATCCAGACCGAGGTCGGCATCACCTTCGTGCACGTCACGCACGACCAGGAGGAGGCCATGACGATGGCCGACACCGTCGCGGTGATGAACGCCGGCCGCGTCGAGCAGCTCGGCTCCCCGGCCGACCTCTACGAGAACCCGCACACCACGTTCGTCGCCAACTTCCTCGGCACCTCCAACCTCATCGAGGCCGAGGTCGACTCCCGCAGCGGCGGCGACATCGTCCTGAAGGCGGGCGGCGGCAAGCTGGTGCTGCCCGAGGCGCGCTGCTCGGCGCCCACGACGACCGGCGGCAAGGTGCTCGTCGGCGTCCGCCCGGAGAAGATATCCCTCAGCCACGCCGACGACGCGGGCGAGATCCCGGAGGGCCGCAACCGCATCACCGGGAAGATCGCCGACTCCTCGTTCATCGGCGTCTCCACCCAGTACGTCATCGACAGCTCGGTCTGCCCCGAGTTCGAGGTCTACGCCCAGAACATCGACCGCGACGCCCGGCTCGTCCCCGGCGCCGACGTCGTCCTGCACTGGAGCCCGGCCCACACCTTCGGGCTGGACGCGGCACAGGACATCGACGCCGGCATCCAGGAAGAGACGGCGGTCTGAGATGGCGACCCTCACCGAGGCGCCCCCGCCTCTCTCCCCGACGGCGCCGACGCAGAAGCCGCCGCGCAAGCGCGGGCGTCTGACCCCGTACTGGCTGCTGCTGCCCGGCCTGCTCTGGCTGGTCGTGTTCTTCGCGCTGCCGATGATCTACCAGGCCTCCACGTCCGTGCAGACGGGATCCCTGGAGCAGGGCTACAAGGTCACCTGGCACCTCGCCACCTACTGGGACGCCCTCAGCGCGTACTGGCCGCAGTTCCTGCGCTCGGTGCTCTACGCGGGCGCCGCCACGGTCCTGTGCCTGGCGCTCGGCTACCCGCTGGCCTATCTGATCGCCTTCCGCGCCGGACGCTGGCGCAACCTGATCATGATCCTGGTGATCGCGCCGTTCTTCACCAGCTTCCTGATCCGCACCCTCGCCTGGAAGACGATCCTCGCGGACGGCGGCCCCGTCGTCGGCGCCCTGAACACCCTGCACGTCCTCGACGTCACCAGCTGGCTCGGCTGGACGGCCGGGGACCGCGTCCTCGCCACCCCGCTCGCGGTGGTCTGCGGCCTGACGTACAACTTCCTGCCGTTCATGATCCTTCCGCTGTACTCCTCCCTCGAGCGCATCGACGGACGGCTGCACGAGGCGGCGGGCGACCTGTACGCCCGGCCGTCCACCGTCTTCCGCAAGGTCACCTTCCCGCTGTCGATGCCGGGCGTGGTCTCCGGGACGCTGCTGACCTTCATCCCGGCCTCCGGCGACTACGTCAACGCGGAACTCCTCGGCTCGACCGACACCCGCATGATCGGAAACGTCATCCAGACGCAGTTCCTGCGCGTCCTGGACTATCCGACGGCGGCGGCCCTCTCCTTCATCCTCATGGCCGCGATCCTCTTCATGGTCACCTTCTACATCCGCAGGTCCGGGACGGAGGATCTGGTCTAAATGCCCTTCGTCAACTGGCTCAAGCGCCATTTCGTGGTCATCGCGGGACTTCTCACGCTCGCGTATCTCCTCCTGCCGAACGTCGTCGTCACGGTGTTCTCCTTCAACAAGCCGAAGGGCCGCTTCAACTACGAATGGCAGCAGTTCTCCACGGACGCCTGGAAGGACCCGTGCGGCGTGGCCGGCATGTGCGGCTCGTTGTCGCTCAGCCTCCAGATCGCCGTCTGGGCGACCCTGGGCGCCACGCTCCTCGGCACGATGATCGCCTTCGCCCTGGTGCGCTACCGCTTCCGCGCGCGGGGCGCCGTCAACTCGCTGATCTTCCTGCCGATGGCCATGCCCGAGGTCGTCATGGCGGCCTCGCTGCTCACCCTGTTCCTCAACCTGGGCGCGCAGCTGGGATTCTGGACGATCCTCATCGCCCACATCATGTTCTGTCTGAGCTTCGTCGTGACGGCGGTCAAGGCACGCGTGATGTCGATGGACCCGCGCCTCGAACAGGCCGCCCAGGACCTCTACGCCGGACCCGCGCAGACGTTCCTGCGCGTCACCCTGCCGATCGCCGCCCCCGGAATCGCCGCGGGCGCGCTGCTCGCCTTCGCGCTCTCCTTCGACGATTTCATCATCACCAACTTCAACGCGGGCTCCACCGTCACCTTCCCCATGTTCGTCTGGGGCTCGGCACAGCGCGGGACGCCCGTCCAGATCAACGTCATCGGCACGGCCATGTTCCTCGTCGCCGTGGCCCTCGTCCTGACGTCGATGGTCATCAGCAATCGCCGCACCAAGCACAAGGCATGAGCCTGCGCGGAGCCCCTGTAGGGAGTTGACATCATGGCCCCGAGCGCCATGAACCGGTGGATCACTTCTCTTTCCGACGCCCAGCCGGTCCCGTACTGGCTGGAAGACCCGGGCAGGCCCCGCCCCGAAGCCGCGCTCACCGGCCCCGAGACCTGCGACCTGCTGGTCGTCGGGGGCGGCTACAGCGGACTGTGGACCGCGCTCGTCGCCAAGGAGCGCGAGCCGCAGCGGGACGTGGTGCTGCTGGAGGGCCGCGAGGTGGGCTGGGCCGCCTCGGGCCGCAACGGGGGGTTCTGCGCGGCCTCCCTCACCCACGGGCTGTCCAACGGGCTCACCCGCTGGCCGGACGAGATCCACCGGCTCCAGGAGCTCGGGGCGCGCAACCTCGACGAGATCGAGGCGGCGATCGCCCGGCACGGCATCGACTGCGACTTCGAGCGCACCGGCGAGATCGACGTCGCCACCGAGGAGTACCAGGCGCGGGAGCTGCGCGACTGGTACGAGGAGCTGGACCGCCGCGGCCTCGGCGACGGCATCGAGTTCCTCGACGCCGACGCGGTGCGCGAGCAGGTCGCCTCGCCCACCTTCGAGGCCGGCCTGCACGACCGCCGGGGCGTCGCCATGCTCCATCCGGCCAAGCTGGCCTGGGGCCTGAAGGCGGCGTGCCTGCGGCTCGGGGTGCGCGTGTACGAGCACACGCCCGCGCTGGACCTGAAGCCGAACGGCGCCGCAATGGCCGTCCGCACACCGTACGGGCAGGTCCGCGCCCGGCAGATCGCCCTGGGCACGAACATCTTCCCCAGCCTGGTCAGGCGGGTGCGGTCGTACACCGTGCCGGTCTACGACTACGCGCTGATGACCGAGCCGCTGACCGCCGGACAGCTCGACTCCGTCGGCTGGAAGAACCGGCAGGGGCTCGGGGACTCGGCGAACCAGTTCCACTACTTCCGGCTGTCGGCCGACAACCGGATCCTGTGGGGCGGGTACGACGCCGTCTACCCCTACGGGGGCCGGGTGCGCGCCGAGTACGACGACCGGCCGCAGACGTACGCCACACTCGCCGAGCACTTCTTCGGCTGCTTCCCGCAACTCGAGGACGTCCGTTTCACCCACGCGTGGGGCGGGGCGATCGACACCTGCTCGCGCTTCTCGGCGTTCTTCGGCACGGCCCACCGGGGCAGGGTGGCGTACGCGGCCGGGTACACCGGTCTGGGCGTCGGGGCCACCCGGTTCGGGGCCGAGGTGATGCTGGACCTGCTCGCGGGGGAGAGCACCGAGCGGACGTCGCTGGAGATGGTCCGCAGGAAGCCGCTGCCCTTCCCGCCCGAGCCGTTCGCCTGGACGGGCATCGCCCTCACCAAGTGGTCGCTGGCCCGGGCCGACGCGCACGGCGGACGGCGCAACCTGTGGCTGAGGACGATGGACCGGCTGGGCCTGGGCTTCGACAGCTGACAGCCCGGTGAACGGCGGCCCGGTGAACGGCGGCCCGGTTCACTCCAACGGGTCGCCCGAACCCGCGTAACGCCTGCCGGGGACCTCCCTCTCCCTTGTGACGCGACCGCGTCCACGAGTGAAGGGGAGGTCTTCTCATGGCTGGGGCGAAGACGGCCGTCGAATGGCTGGCATCGGTCGCACCGGATCCCGAGGCGTGCCGCTGGGAATGGGAGCGCAACCCGCTGGGGGTGGCGCTGCTGCCCGCGGGCAGGGCCTGGGACGTGCTCATCCTGCCGGGCGGGCTCGGCTGTCCCACCCTCGACGTGCTCACCCGGATCCTCGACCGGCCGGGCCCGGTGCTCGTCGACTTCGGGGACGACCGCATGGGCTTCTTCGTGGCGCCCGGCACCGCCGCCCGCTGGCTCGGCACCGGCATCCGCACCGCCGGGGCCGGCGCCTGGATCGTCGTGCCCTATCCGGGGCGCGGGACCGGGAACGTGCGCTGGCTGGTCCCGCCGGACGGCAGCGGCACCCTGACCGACCCGGCGCTCCTCGAACTGGCGATGCACGAGGCCGCGGCGGGCCTGGCGGACGGAGGGGCCGACTGACGTCCCGGACACCCCCGCGGCCGTGGCCGGCCGCGGCGGCTCCCGCCGGTCTCGCGGGCAGGCCGATCGCGAGGGCCCGCGGTCCCGGGGCCGGCGGAGCCGCCCCGAGAGCTTCGCGCGGCCCCGCGGGCGGGGCCGGCCGTGACGGCCCCCGGCGCGCCGGGGCTCAGTCCGCCGACGTCGTCTTCAGGGCCAGCCACAGCTCCATGCGCACGTCCGGGTCGTCCAGGGAGCGTCCGAGGATCTCCTCCACCCGGCGCATGCGGTAGCGCAGGGTGTGGCGGTGGACGCCCAGGTCGGCCGCCGCCGCGTCCCACTGGCCGTGCCGGGACAGCCAGGCCCGCAGGGAGGCCACCAGGTCGCCGCGGCCGGTCGCGTCGTGTTCGCGCAGCGCCCGCAGCAGGCCGTCCGCGAACGCCTTCACCGCGTCGTCGGCGAGCAGCGGCAGCACGGAACCCGCCGCGAGCTGCTCGTGCTCCACGAAGAACCGGCCCCGGCGCCGTGCCACCGACAGCGCCTGTTCCGCCTGTCTGTAGGCCGCAGCCGCCGCGATCGGTCCGGCCGGCGCCGACAGCCCCACGACCGACCCGGGCTCGTCGCCGGTCCCGGGCGCGACGCCGTCGTCCGCCGGCGCGCCCTCCCGCGCCGTCGCGTACCGCTCGCAGGCCGCCGCGGCCGCGCCCCCGTCCCTGACCAGCGCCGTCAGCCGGTCGCCCTCGGGGACCGCGAGCACGGCCTCCCCGGCCCGGGCGGCCGCCGACTCGATCGCCTCGACCAGAGCGCCGAACGGGTCGCCGACCGGCTGGGTCACGGGCGCCGCGCGCGCGTGCGGCCCCTCCGCGGCGCCCGCCGGCCCTCGCGCCGACGTGTCCGGGTGCGTCCGCGAGGCCGACGCCGTCTCGGCGACCACCACCCGGAAGGGGGCGTCGAGCAGATCGCCGTAGAGGTCCCCGGCGACGGCCCGCGCGTGGTCGGGCTCGCCCGCCAGCAGCATGCGCAGGACCGCCGCGCCGATCCGCTGCTGCGCCGCGTGCAGCGGCCGGGAGCGTTCCGTGGTCAGGGTCAGCAGGGCGATGGCCGAGTGGACGGCGTACCGCTCGGCGGTGCCCGGGGCCGACGCGGTGCCGACGGCGAGCGCCGCGCGCGGGCGCCGGCCGGTACCCAGGGAGTGCAGTTCGATCCGGTCGTCGTAACGGTCGTCGTGCTCGGGGCGGTCCGCCGCCCCGCTCCCGACCACCGCCGAGGCGGGCGCCGGCCGCTCCCGCAGCCGCTCCACCTCCGCCGTGAGCCGCGCCGCCCGCCGGCCCGCCCACTCGGGAGCGGCCGCCACCACGGCCCCCGAGGCGTCGTACAGGGCCGCCCACCCGTTCACCTGCGCGGCGAGTGCGCCGAGCAGACCCTGGGGGCCCTCGGTCAGCGCCTGCCTGGTCAGCTCCCGCTGCGCCGCGAACCCGGCCGTCACCGCTCGGTACTGGTCGGCCGCGATCGCCGCCGACACCGCCTTGCTGATGGCGAGGAAGGGCGTGCGCCGCGGCACCTCCAGCAGCGGCAGGCCCTCCTCCTCGGCCGCGTCCACCAGCGCCCCGGGGATCTCCTCGTAATTGACGCCCACGGCGAAGCCCAGCCCGACCACCCCCGCCTTGGCCAGCCGCCGCACATAGCGCCGCATGGCCTGCGGGTCCTCGGCGTCCAGTTTGAGCGCGGTGATCAGCAGCAGCTCCCCGCCCTCCATGTAGGGCACGGGGTCCGCCAGCTCGCTGACGTGCGCCCAGCGCACCGGCACGTCCAGACGGCCCCCGCCCGCCCGGACGGTCAGCTTCAGCGCGGAATGGTGGACGAGCGAGGCGAGCGTGGGAGGCATGGGGCCTTCAGGTCGAGGAGACGAGCGATCGGCGGGGCGGGTGTGGACGAGGTGATCATTTGGCCGCTTCGTATGAAGGGCCTGTGCCGATTCTGCCTCACCGTAAGGGCCCGCGGGACGCCGCTTCAGCCCCGCAGATCCACCAGCAGCGGCGGCGTGTGCTCGCCCCGCACGCTGGTCAGGGACAGCACCGCGTGCCCGGGCGGGACCTCGTGCGCCAGCTGGGACGCCGACCACCGCTCCCGCTCGACCTGGCGCACCGTCACCGCGTCCGTGGTCACCGCGTTCCCGGTCACCAGTTTGCGCAGCGCGTGGATGGCGCGGGTCATCGGCTGGTCGGCGAACACGGTGTGCTTGGCGATCTCCGTGGTCTCCACCCACTCCGTGCCCCAGGTCTGCGCGAACCTGCCGCCGTCCCAGGTGGTGATCCCGGAGAACGCCATCCGGCAGCCGACGGCCCCGTACAGCGGTCCGTGCAGGGCCTCGGGGACGTCGCCGACGCTGCGCAGGGCGAGCACCACGCCCGCGTTCTGCGAGCGCAGCCGCTGCAGCCGGCGCACCGACCCGTCGGTGACGGCCCCCGTGGCGTCGTCCAGGACCAGACAGGCGAAGTGGTCGTGCCGCTCCCGTACGACGGCGTGGAACTGCGCGAGGACCAGCCGGGTGATCAGCCGGGCGGCCTCCTCGTGGCCGCGCTCGGGCAGGTCGATCCGCACCCGGAGCGGATGGTGGGCGACCGCGCGCAGCGAGAAGGTCCGGTGCGCGTCGCCGTCCGCGCCGAAGAACCCCGCGAACGCCGGCCGGCTCAGCAGCGCCAGCCGGTCGGCCAGGGCGCGGCCGGGGTCGCCCGCCGCGCCCGTCTGCCGGAGGCGCGCCTGCAGCTCGCGCCGCATCACCTCGTTCCCTGCCACCGCCTCGCGCAGCGCGGACAGCGCGCCGGGCTCGCCCTCCAGCAGCCCGAGCAGCTCGGTCAGGGCGGGGAAACGCCCGTGCGCGGCGCGGTACGGACCGAGCAGCTGGGCGAGCGCCGTGGCCGCGCCCTGGGCGCTCACCGAGTCGAGGTCGCCGACCAGCGCCTCGGCGAGGACGGCGGCCGCCTCGTCCGGGTCGTCGCAGCCCGCGTACGGGTCCAGGTCGTACACGGACGACGGGTCGCCGATCCGCACGATCACGTCGAAGGCGGTGTCGGAGCCGAGCGGGCCGCCGCCGGGCGAGGACAGCGCGACCACGGCGCACGTCCCGGTCAGCGCCTGCAGGGCCAGCGCCTCGGTCAGCGGCTCGATCAGCGTGCGCGTCTTGCCCGAGCCGGACGGCCCCACCGCCAGCAGCGAGGTGCCCAGCAGGTCCGGGCCGAGCGCGGCGCCCGTGTCGTGATAGGCGAGCGGGGTGCGCTCGGCGGCCACCCAGCGGCCGATGCGCACCTGCCCGGTGAGCAGGTCGTGGCGGGCCGTGCGCCGGGGCAGGTCGCGGTCGCCGGAAGGGTGCGTCCAGGCCGCGCCGCCCTGGCGCAGCACGGTCTCGCGGAAGTCGCCGAGACCCGCGCTCCACGCCTGGCGCACCCGCACGCAGTCCACGTCGTTCATCCGGCCCGCGGCGACCTCACCGGTGAGCAGGTCGGCCGCCTCGTACTGCCCGGCGTCGCGCAGTTCCGGCCACTGCGAGCGGGGCCGCTCGGCCGCGGGCACGCCGTGGTCGGGGCCGGCCCGCCGGGCGGCGAGCCGCTCCTTCGCGTACGGCAGCCAGCCCCCGACCCGTGCGAACGGCCAGACCACCAGCACCGTGATGACGGCGTAAAGGGTGTTCGTGAAGAGGGGAGAGGAGAACAGCTCGTAGCCGCCGGAGATCAGCACGATCAGCGAGAACAGCGGGTCCACGACCGGCAGCGCGTCCCAGCCGACGCCGAAGGCGCCGGGGAAGACGAAGCTCAGCGCGGCGAGCGCGCCCAGCAGGGCGATCAGGGCCCGCGCGGGCTGCGGCCGCCGGCCGACGAAGTGCCGTACGACGTGCGGCCAGCTGCCCAGCCGGCCCATGGCGTACAGCAGAACGGCGAAGAAGACGCCGTCGTAGACCACCCGCGCCTCGGCGCCGTCCATGTTCTTGGGGGAGGCGATCGTGCCGCCCCACCACCAGCTGTCGGGGGTGAACAGCCGCAGCAGGGTGAACTGGTAGGGCAGGGCGCCCCGTCGCCACAGCGACCACAGCACCAGCGCGACCACCAGCGGGACCAGCATGCCGACGACCGTCACCGGAGCGAGCCGCTCCGACGCCCGTTGCGGTTTCGGCAGCCGGTGGCCGAACCGCCAGATCCCCGGCCGGGACACCGGCCGCGCCTCGTCGAGCCAGGCCGCGACGGCGGACGCGGCCCGCGGCGCGTGCTCGGCGGCCGGCGGCACGCCCGGCGCGCGGGCCGGCCGCGGCGGCACCGGGGGCGGCTGTGCGGGCCCCGCCGGGCGCGGCACAGGATTCGCATGCGTACCCCGCGCGTCCTGCGTCCCGTCGCTGTCCATCGACCCTGCCCCCTGACCAGCCGTTCCGTCCGTCATCAGCGAGCCAATCTAACGCGCCCGCAAGGGGAGTTCACCGCTTACGCGGCCGGGCCCGCGGGGACGGTCGCGCTTCGGCACTGTCCATGTCGGACAACCCGTCTCTCCGACACCGCCCACATGGAGCATGCCGACCCCCCGCCCGGGGTCCTAGCCTGCGAGAAAAGAGGGAAAAGCGTCCGCAAAGCCCCGTTCGCAGAACCACAGGAGCCGTCATGACCGCCCTTCCGCAGGAGCGCCGCGTCGTCACCGCCATCCCCGGCCCGAAGTCGCAGGAGCTGCAGGCCCGCCGTACCGCCGCGGTGGCGGCCGGCGTGGGCTCGGTGCTCCCCGTCTTCACCACGCGCGCGGGCGGCGGCATCATCGAGGACGTCGACGGCAACCGTCTGATCGACTTCGGCTCCGGCATCGCGGTGACCTCCGTCGGCGCCTCCGCCGAGGCCGTCGTGCGCCGGGCCACCGCCCAGCTCGCCGACTTCACCCACACCTGTTTCATGGTCACCCCCTACGAGGGCTACGTGGCGGTGGCCGAGGCCCTCGCCGAGCTCACCCCGGGCGACCACGCCAAGAAGTCCGCGCTGTTCAACTCGGGCGCCGAGGCCGTCGAGAACGCCGTCAAGATCGCGCGCGCGTACACCAAGCGCCAGGCCGTCGTCGTCTTCGACCACGGTTACCACGGCCGGACCAACCTCACCATGGCCCTGACGGCGAAGAACATGCCGTACAAGCACGGCTTCGGCCCGTTCGCTCCCGAGGTCTACCGCGTCCCGGTCGCCTACGGCTACCGCTGGCCCACCGGCGCGCAGAACGCCGGCCGCGAGGCCGCCGCGCAGGCCATCGACCAGATCACCAAGCAGGTCGGCGCGGACAACGTGGCCGCGATCATCATCGAGCCGGTGCTCGGCGAGGGCGGCTTCATCGAGCCGGCCAAGGGCTTCCTGCCGGCCATCAGCCAGTTCGCGTCCGACAACGGCATCGTCTTCGTCGCCGACGAGATCCAGTCGGGCTTCTGCCGCACCGGCCAGTGGTTCGCCTGCGAGGACGAGGGCATCGTCCCGGACCTGATCACCACGGCCAAGGGCATCGCGGGCGGGCTGCCGCTCGCCGCCGTGACCGGCCGCGCCGAGATCATGGACGCCGCGCACGCGGGCGGCCTGGGCGGCACCTACGGCGGCAACCCGGTCGCCTGCGCGGGCGCGCTCGGCGCGATCGAGACGATGAAGGAGCTCGACCTCAACGCCCGGGCCAAGCACATCGAGGCCGTCATGAAGGGCCGCCTGACGGCCATGGCCGAGAAGTTCGACGTGATCGGCGACGTCCGCGGGCGCGGCGCGATGATCGCGATCGAGCTGGTCAAGGACCGCACGACGAAGGAGCCGAACGCCGAGGCCACCGCCGCCCTCGCCAAGGCCTGCCACCAGGAGGGCCTGCTGGTCCTGACCTGTGGCACCTACGGCAACGTGCTGCGCTTCCTGCCGCCGCTGGTCATCGGCGACGACCTGCTCGAAGAGGGCCTGGACATCATCGAGCAGGCTTTCGCGCGCATCTGAGCAGGGCCCTCGCACACCTGCCTCCCAGCGCCCGCAGAGGGTGTGAAGAACGTGTGCGAGGAGGATGGCGGGACGGGATACGGGCTGTCGTACGGCCTGCCGCTGCCGTAGGTTCTACCCAGATGAGAGATACACCCCGTCCACAGGGGACTGTGGACGGACGCCGGGCCGGGGCCTCCCCAGCTTCGACCTGGTCGTGCCCTCGCGCACACAACGGGAGCTTCCGGCTTCGGAAATCTCCACACCGATCGGACGGTCGTCCGCCCCAAACCCCCCGGGGCGGCCGACGATCCGGTCCGGACGGCCACCCCGGAACCACCCCCCCTGTTCCGGGGTGGCCGACCTCCTTCTCTGGTGCAGACCACGAAAGCGGACCCCGGACACTGATCCGGGGTCCTTTTCGGTGGCGCCCCTCTTTCGTTCCGGAACGCTTTCGGCCCGTCGTCCTCGCAGGCTCTCCGCCGGCCGGCCGCTGCTGACAAGCTGGGGCCCATGCCGTCCCGCCCGAGCCGCGCTCTCCTCGGCCTCCTGCCGCCCGCCGTCCTCTTCGCGCTGATCACCTGGCAGGTGGCCGCCGCCGGGCCGCTCCTGGGCCCGGACGAGCGCCTCAGCCACGCCCTGGTCCACCCCGGCCGTTCCGGTGAGCTGCTGGCCGACCTGGGGAACGTGCAGGTCGCGCTGCCGGTCCTGGTGCTGGTCGCGGCCTGGACGGCGTGGCGCGGCAGAGGCGCGGGTGACGCGCGGTGGTGGGTCCCGCCCGTCGCCGCCCTGTGTCCGATGGCGCTGGTGCCGCTGATCGTCGTCCCCCTGAAGGAGTGGACCGACCGGCCCGGCACCCCCGCCGTGCCGCCGGCCACCGGGTACTACCCCTCCGGACACACGGCGACGGCGGCCGTCGCCTACGGCTGCGCGGTGCTGGTCCTGCTGCCGTGGCTGCGTACGGCGCTCGCCCGCCGGGCGGCCGTCGCCACGGGCGCGCTCCTCGTCCTGGCCGTCTCCTACGGGCTGGTCCGCCGGGGCTACCACTGGCCGCTGGACGTCGTGGCGAGCTGGTGCCTGAGCGCGGTGCTGCTCGGCGCGCTGCGGCTCTTCCTGGAGCGGGAGCGGGAGCGGGAAAGGGAGCGTGACCAGGAAGGGGACCGGGGGAGCGGGAGGAGGCCCGGCACGGGAGCGGGGCGACCGTGCCAAACCGGCGCACACCCGCCGTCCACCCGTACGACTCGGACAAGCGCTCCGTCGGCGTCCCACCCCTACCGTGGAGCACGCACACCACAGGACACTCCCTAAGCGGAAGGGCCGGGACTCCGATATGACTTCCCTCCACGCCTTCTGGCTCGCCGGCCGCCAGGCCACCGGCGAGGACGGCTTCGACGTCACCTCCCCCTGGGACGGCCGCCTCGTCGCCCGGGTCGGCGTGCCGACGGACGACCAGGTCGAGGAGGCCGTGGCCGCCGCGTACGCCGTGCGGGACGAGTTCGCCGCCACCCCGGCCCATGTGCGCGCCGCCGCCCTCGACCACGTCAGCAGGCGGCTCGTCGAGCGCACCGAGGAGATCGCCCAGCTGATCTCCGCGGAGAACGGCAAGCCCATCAAGTGGGCCCGGGGCGAGGTGGGCCGCGCCGTGTCGGTCTTCCGGTTCGCCGCCGAGGAGGCCCGGCGTTTCAACGGCGGAGAGGCCCAGCGCCTGGACACCGACCTCGGCGGTCAGGGGCGGCTCGCCCTCACCCGGCGCTTCCCCAAGGGCGTCGTGCTCGGCATCGCGCCGTTCAACTTCCCGCTGAACCTGTGCGCCCACAAGGTCGCCCCGGCGATCGCGGCCGGCGTGCCGATCATCCTCAAGCCCGCCCCGGCGACCCCGCTGTCCGGTCTGATCCTCGGCGACCTGCTCGCCGAGACGGACCTGCCGGCCGGCTCCTGGTCGATCCTGCCGGTCGCCAACGACCGCATGCCCGCCCTCGTCCAGGACGAGCGGCTGCCGGTCATCTCCTTCACGGGCTCCGAGCAGGTCGGTTACGCGATCATGGACTCGGTGCCGCGCAAGCACTGCACCCTGGAGCTGGGCGGCAACGGCGCGGCCGTGGTCCTCGCGGACTACGCCGCCGACGCCGACCTCGACTGGGCCGCCGCCCGCATCGCGACCTTCTCCAACTACCAGGGCGGCCAGTCCTGCATCTCGGTGCAGCGGGTCGTCGCGGACGCCGCCGTGTACGACCGGCTGCTGCCGCGCATCGTCGCCGCCGTCGAGGCCCAGGTCACCGGCGACCCCTCCGACGACGCCACGGACGTCGGCCCGCTGGTCAGCGAGGCCGCGGCCGAGCGCGTCGAGGCCTGGGTGGACGAGGCCGTCGCCGCGGGCGCGAAGCTCCTCGCCGGCGGCAAGCGCGACGGCGCCTCCTACGCGCCGACCGTTCTCACCGACGTCCCGTCGGACACCACGATCGCCCGCGAGGAGGTCTTCGGACCGGTGCTCACGGTGCAGCGGGTGAACGGCGAGGCCGAGGCCTTCGCGGCCGTCAACTCCTCCAAGTACGGCCTCCAGGCGGGCGTGTTCACCCACGACCTCCAGGTCGCCTTCCGCGCCCACCGCGCGCTGGAGGTCGGCGGCGTGGTCGTCGGCGACGTGCCCTCGTACCGCGCCGACCAGATGCCGTACGGCGGCGCCAAGCAGTCCGGGGTGGGCCGCGAGGGCGTGAAGTTCGCGATGGACGACTACACCTACGAGCGGGTGCTGGTCCTGACGGGCCTCGCGCTCTAGGCCACGGCACTCCCGTACGTGGGAACCGTTTTCATATAGCCTGCCCGAAGGGGCCCGGCGCCGATGACTTCCGGCGCCGGGCCCCTTCGCGTCGGCCCCCGCGGACCCTCAGCCGTGGAAGGCGACGTGCGCGAGCCGCAGCGGGCCGCGCAGTTGGATGTGCAGATCGCGCACGCCGTCGGCGGCGAACGCGGCCTCGACGCGGACGTAGTCGTACGGACCCGCCGTGGGCGTGCCGAGGGTGAGCACGGTCGGCGCGCCGCCGTCGGACGACAGCCCGACCGTGCCCCGCCCGGCCACCGTGAGCGTCACGCCGGTCGTGCCGGCTGCGAAGTCGCAGGCCCGGTAGACCAGTTCGGCCGTCCCGCCCGCGACCGGCGTCACCGCGTCGCCGGACGTCTTCGTGCGGTCGACGATGTCGCAGCCGCTCTGCTCGTCGAAGTCGACGGCCGCCAGGCCGCCGTCCAAGACCTCGCGCGGGCTCGGCGGCTCGCCTTCGAGCGTGACGGTCCCGCGCAGCCGGACGTCCGCGCTGGACGCGCCGACCAGGAGGTCGTAGGGGCCGGACTCCAGCCGCCACCGGCCGTGCGCCACGTCCCAGAACGCGAAAGCGGACAGCGGGACCTCGAAGGACAGCTCCGTCCGCTCGCCGGGCGCGAGCCGCACCCGGCGGTGGCCGAGCAGCTCGCGGCGCGGTCGGACCACCGACGGCTCGACGGCGCGGGTGTAGAGCTGGGCCACCTCGTCGGCGCTCACCCCGCCGGTGTTGGCGACGGTGAACGCCACGTGCACCGAGCCGCCCTCGACGCGCACCGCCAGGTCGGCGTAGGAGAACGACGCGTACGACAGGCCGTGCCCGAACGGGAAGAGCGGAGCGCCCTCGAAGTACAGGTACGTCTGACGGGCGCCGATCACGTCGTAGTCGAGCAGGTCGGGCAGGTCGGCGTCGTCGGCGTACCAGGTCTGGGGCAGGCGGCCGGCGGGGGAGACGTCGCCGGCGAGGACCCGCGCCAGGGCGTCGCCCGCGGCCTGGCCGCCGTGCGCGGTCCACAGCGCCGCGGACAGCGGTCCCGGCTCGAACGCGTACGGGTACGCCGACACCAGGACCAGCACCGTGCGCCGGTTCGCCGCCCGGGCGGCCGCCAGCAACCGCTCCTGGTGGGCCGGCAGCCGCAGCGTCGTGCGGTCCTCGGTCTCGCGCCCGTTGATGTGCGGGTCGTTGCCCGCCACCACCACGACCACGTCGGCCCCGGCCGCCGCCCGCGCCACGGCGTCCTCGCCCCTCTCGACGAGGACGAGCTCGAAGACCTCGGGATCCGCCCCCGCGACGGCCTCGGGATCCGCCCCGGCAACCTGCACGCCGTCGGCGGCGACACAGACGTGTCGACCCGTGCCCACATGCAGCAGGAGGTGACCGTTTCCGTGCGGTTCGAGGCGGAACGTCTCCTGGACGATCCAGCCGCCGGGCTGGTCGGCGGAGGCGCGCAGCCGGCCGTCCTCGGCCACCGAGAGATAGCGGCCGTCGGGGGCGCGCAGCGTGAGCACGCCCTCGCCCCATTCGACGAGCGCGAGCTCCGTGCCGACGGCGTCCGTGGTCAGCGGCGGGAGGTCGGTGCGGCCGGCCAGGAGCGCCGGGTCGAGCGCCCCCTCGGCGCCGCGCGCCCCGGCCGCGGCCCCGGGGGCGTCGGGGACCTTCAGGAACGTTCCGGCGGAGGTCCGCAACAGCACCCGGTCCACGCCCTCGGCGAACTCGACCCGCTCGGCGCCGAACCGCTCGTACAGCCCTTCCAGCGGAGTGGAGCGGTGGATCAGCGTGCCGCTGTACCAGTCGAGCTTGCACTCGTCGGCGAGCAGGCCGACCACCGCGATCCGGGCGCCGGCGGCCAGCGGCAGCACGCCGTCGTTGCGCAGCAGGACGATCGCCCGCTCGGCGGCCTCCCGGGCGAGGGCGCGATGGGCCGGGCTGTCGAACTCGCCGGCGCCCGCGTGCGGGTCGTGGTGCGGGTCGAACTCGCCCAGCCGGAAGCGGACCGACAGCTGGCGGCGGACCGCCGCGTCCACGTCCGCCTCCGTCAGCAGGCCCTGCTCCAGGGCCCCCTGGACCCGGGCGACGATCTTCGAGCCGTCCGTGCCGTGGTCGGTGAAGCTGTCCACGCCGGCGACGAGCGCGGCCGCCGTCGCCTCCTCGTGGGTGTCGAAGTAGTGCTCGGAGTCCACCAGGTTGGAGGGCGCGCCCGCGTCCGAGCAGACCAGCAGCTCGTCGTCGGTCCACGCGCGCAGGTGCTCGCGCAGGTACGGCGAGACGTGGTTGGGGCGGCCGTTGACCAGGTTGTAGGCGGGCATCACCCCGGCCACCGCGCCCGCCCGCACCGTCTCGTGGAAGGCGCGCAGGTCGTACTCGTGCAGCACGCGCGGGCGGACCGACGACGACGTGACGTCCCGGCCCGTCTCGTTGTTGTGGGCCAGCCAGTGCTTGAGGACCGGGGCCGTGCGCCAGTACGTGGGGTGATCGCCGCGCAGCCCGCGCGTGTAGGCGGTGGCGATGGCCGAGGTGAGCTTCGGGTCCTCGGAGTAACCCTCCTCGTTGCGGCCCCACAGAGGGTGGCGCAGCAGGTTGACGGTGGGCGACCAGACGTTGAGGCCGACCCGTTCGTCGCGGGCGCGCATCGCCCTGACCTCCCGGGACACCGCCTCGCCGACCCGGCGCACGAGGTCCGTGTCCCAGGTCGCGGCCAGCCCCACGGCCTGCGGGAACACCGTCGCCGGGCCCATCCACGCGACGCCGTGCAGTGCTTCCTGTCCGGTGCGGAAGGCGGCGATGCCGAGACGCTCGACGGCGGGCGCGAACTGGTGCAGGAAGGAGGTCTTCTCCTGCGGCGTCAGACGCGACAGCAGGTCGTCGATGCGCTTCGCGAACGGCAGCCGAGGGTCGCGGAACGGCGGCGTGTGCGGCGGAGGTGCGGTCACGGTGGGGATCCCTTTGCACTGGACCGGGAAGGCTCTTTCGAAGCGCTTCGATGCTCATTCGACGAGAGGGCGGGTGTCAAGAGAGCCTCACGCTAATTTCAAGCAGGCCATACTCACACGTCGCTCCTGGCACCTCGGAGGAATCTTGGGAGCGGCCCTTGTGCACCCCCGGGTGTTCACTTAACCTCGCAGCAACATCGAAGCGCTTCGACTGAGCTTGACGCCGTGGGACGTGGTCGGTCGTTGTCGGACGTTCTCGGACGTCGTCGGTCGAAGGATCGCTTCAGCCCAGCCAGTTCCACTCGAGACACCGCAGCCGACGGCCCCCGCCGGGTGTCCTGGTGCGCCATGAAGGGTTGACGCAATGACGCCGAACGCCGCTTCCCCCTCTTCAGGTCCTTCCGGGCCCAGCCGGAGAAGCTTCCTCGCCTCCACGGCGGTCGCCACCGCAGCGGTGGCGGGAGGGATGCCGTTGCTGGCCGCCTGCGGCGGCTCGGACAGCGGCTCGCGCGACGGCACCACGTCGGGCAAGGACGCGAAGAAGATCCTCCCGGCGTTCGTGGCGAGCAACGTGGTGACGCCGGACATCCCGGCCAGGAACGGCTCGGCCATCGGTTTCACCGCCAAGCTCGACCTCGCCACGCTCAAGACCTCCGTGCCCGAGAAACTCGGCAAGGGCGGCAAGGTCACCGTGATGTCGCCGTTCTGGGGCTCCCCGCCCAAGGCCGACAACGCCTACTACCAGGGGATGAACTCCCTCATCGGCGTCGACGTCGCCTGGCAGAACCAGGACGGCAACACCTACGACCAGAAACTCGGCGCGGTCCTCGCCTCCAGCGACGTGCCGGACGTCGTGGTCGTCCCCGGCTGGAACATGACCGGCCGGATACCCAGCGCGATCATCAGCAAGTTCGCCGACCTCGGCCCCTACCTCTCCGGGGACGCCGTCAAGGAGTACCCGAACCTCGCCGCGATCCCCACGGACGCCTGGCAGCGGTCCATCTTCGGCGGGAAGCTGCTCGGCCTGCCGCAGCCCTCGCCGTACGTGACCGGCATCGTGCCGCTGTACCGCAAGGACGTCTTCGACAAGAAGGGGTACACCGTCCCGCGCTCCGCGGACGAGTTCATGGCGCTGGCCAAGGAGATCACCGACGCCAAGGCCAAGCGGTGGGCCTGCCTGGACATGAAGTGGACCGCCTGGCAGATGTTCGGGGTGCTCTCCGGGAGCGAGAAGCCGCTCGGCTGGAACCTGGTCGACGGCAAGCTCGTCAACCGCGTCGAGACCGACGAGTACCTGGAAGCGCTGGAGTGGACCCGCAAGCTCTTCGCCGCCGGGGTCGTGCACCCCGACGCCGAGCTGGGCAAGACGGCCCCCGACCCCGGACCCAAGTTCGCGGCCGGCGAGTTCCTGATCTACGCCAACAACATCAGCCAGTGGTGGGGCCGCACCGCCGAACAGGCAACCCAGAACCCCGAGTTCAGGATCTGGGGCATGGACGTCTTCGCGCACGACGGCGGCGACCCCCATCTCTGGGCCGAACAGCCCGCCGGCATCTTCGCCTTCGTCAACAAGAAGGCCTCCGAGTCGGTCATCCGTGACGTGCTGGCCGTCGCCAACGTCACCGCCGCTCCGTACGGCACCAAGGAGTACATGATGACCAACTACGGTGTGGAGGGCACCCACTACACCGTCAAGGACGGCGTCCCGGTCAAGACCGACAAGGGCAACAACGAGGTGCTGAACGCGTACGTCATGGTCGCGAGCCCCGCCGCCACCATCGCGCACCCCGACTTCCCCGCGGTCGCCAAGGCGCAGGTCGAGTGGCAGCAGCACGCGGGCGCCTTCACCAAGAAGTCCTCCTTCTACGGCATGCAGATCACGGAGCCGGCCCGGTACACCAACCTCTCCGACGGCTTCGAGCAGCTCGAGGACGACATCACCCGCGGCCGCAAGAAGATCAGCGACATGCAGCAGGCCGTCTCCGACTGGAAGAGCAAGGGCGGAGACAAGCTGCGCGACTGGTACAAGAAGCTGCTCGACGACAACGGCACGGCGGCGAGCTGACCGGCGGCGAGGCGAGGAGAACGCCGTGGCCCACAGCACGGTGCCTCGGAGCGAGGCCGAGGCGGACGAGACGGCGAACACACCGGCGGCGCCCGGCGGCGAGGCGGCCGCCCGGCGAAAGCCGCCCTCGGGGAGACTGAGCCTGCGTGTGAGGTTCAGACGCGACCGGGTCCTGCTGCTGATGACCCTGCCGGCCCTCCTCCTCGTCCTGGTCTTCAGCTACGTGCCGATCCTCGGCAACGTCGTCGCCTTCCAGGACTACGACCCCTACGTCAGCGACAACGGGATCGTCTCGATCCTGCACAGCCCCTGGGTCGGCTTCGACAACTTCCAGCGGATCTTCGCGGACTCGGCGTTCTGGGGCGCGGTCCGCAACACCCTGGTGCTGTTCGGCCTCCAGCTGGTGCTGTACTTCCCCATCCCGATCATGCTCGCGCTGCTCATCAACAGCGTGGTCAGACCGAAGGTGCGGGCCCTCTCCCAGGCGATCCTCTATCTGCCCCACTTCTTCTCCTGGGTCCTGGTCATCGCCGTCTTCCAGCAGTTGTTCGGCGGCGCCGGCCTGCTCTCCCAACTGCTGCGGCAGCACGGCTACGACGGCCTCGACATCATGACCGACCCCGCGACGTTCAAGTTCCTGATCACCGCGGAGAGCGTGTGGAAGGACGCGGGGTGGGGGATCATCGTCTTCCTCGCGGCCCTGGCCTCCGTCCCGACCGACCTGTACGAGGCCGCGGCGATGGACGGCGCCGGCCGCTGGCGCCGCATGTGGCACGTGACGCTCCCGGCCCTGCGCCCGGTGATCGCGCTGCTGCTGGTGCTGAGGGTCGGCGACGCGCTGACGGTCGGGTTCGAACAGATCCTGCTGCAACGCGACGCGGTGGGACCGGGCGCGTCCGAGGTCCTCGACACCTTCGTCTGGTGGAACGGTGTGCGCAACCAGGACTTCGGCTACGCGGCCGCCGCAGGTCTGGTCAAGGGCGTCGTCAGCCTCGGGCTGGTCCTCGCCGCGAACAAGGCGGCCCATCTCATGGGCGAGCAGGGGGTGTACAAGAAGTGAGCGCGACACTGCACAAGCCGGCCCACGAACCGGCCGGCACGGGCGGGTTGTGGGCCGCGCCGCCCCGGCCGTCCTGGGAGGAGGAGCCCGGCAGGGCGGGCCTCGCGGGCAAGGGCCTCGTCCTGTCGCTGGCCTGCCTGGGGATCCTCTTCCCCATCTGGATCGTGGTCGTCACCAGCCTCTCGTCCCGCAGGACGATCGACGAGGCCGGCGGCCTGGTGATGATCCCCAAGGGCGTCACCTTCGTCGCCTACCAGGAGCTGCTGAGCGGCGGCCAGGTGACCCGGGCGGCGGTGATCAGCGTCCTGATCACGCTGGTCGGCACGCTCTTCTCGATGGCGGTGTCGGTGCTGTGCGCCTACGGCCTCTCCCGCACCGGGTCGCTGGGCCACCGCTGGCTGCTCCTGGCCCTGCTCGCCACGATGTTCTTCAGCGCCGGTCTCATCCCGACGTACCTGCTGGTGCAGTCGCTCGGCCTGACGGACAGCTATCTCGCGCTGATCCTGCCGAGCGCGCTCAGCGTCTTCAACATCCTGGTCCTGCGCGGCTTCTTCATGGGGATCTCGCAGGAACTCGTCGACAGCGCCCGCATCGACGGGGCCGGCGACTTCCGGATCCTGTGGCAGATCGTCATGCCGCTGTCGCGAGCGGTCCTCGCGGTGATCACCCTGTTCTACGCCGTCGGGTACTGGAGCGCGTGGTTCAACGCCTCCCTCTACCTGAACGACCAGGACATGATGCCGCTGCAGAACGTGATGATCCAGCTCGTGCAGAAGCAGGAGGCGCCGGTCGGCCTCGGCCAGGCCATCAAGACCGGTCAGCTCTCCGGGCTGGCCGTCCAGATGGCGGTGATGGTGATGGCCCTGCTGCCGGTCGCGGTGCTCTCGCCGTTCGTCCAGAAGCACTTCAAGAAGGGGATGCTGACGGGGGCGGTCAAGGGGTAGCGCCCCGGCCGGGCGCCCCCTTCGCCGGGCAGCACCGTAGGCCCTCCAGGCCGGGGCCGACCCGCCGGCGGCCGGGGCCTCGCCCCCCGCCCCGCGCGACCGCGCACCGACCCGGCCCCGCGCCCCCGGGCGACGGCCGGTCACCGCTGCCCGCACGGCTGCGGGCAGCGAGCCCCGTGGCGGCGCGCCGCCACGCGCGCGCGCGAGCGTCCCGCCTCCCCCCACGGCAACCCACGTCCCCGCCCCCCTCACCCCCCCCGAGGTACCCCATGCACGCGTCCCGCCGTACGGTCCTCGCCGGCGCAGCCACCGCCGCCGCGCTCACCGCCCTGCCCGCCCTGCAGGACAACGCCCACGCCGCGCAGACGGGTGCCGGGCCCGCCCCCGCCTACCGGTGGCGCGACGTCGTCGTCGGCGGTGGCGGGTTCGTCACCGGAGTCCTCTTCCACCCCGCCGTCCGCGGTCTCGCCTACGCCCGCACCGACATCGGCGGCGCCTACCGCTGGGACGACCGATCCGCCCGCTGGACGCCCCTGACCGACCATCTCGGCTGGGACGACTGGAACCTGCTCGGCGTCGAGGCCCTCGCCGTCGATCCCGCCCACCCGGACCGGCTCTACCTCGCGCTCGGCGCCTACGCCCAGTCCTGGGCCGGCAACGGCGCGGTCCTGCGCTCCGAGGACCGCGGCGCCACCTGGTCCCGCACCGACCTCCCCGTGCGCCTGGGCGGCAACGAGGACGGCCGGGGCGCCGGGGAGCGGCTGCTGGTCGACCCGCGCGACAGCGACACCCTGTGGCTGGGGACACGGCACGACGGACTGCTCAGGTCGACCGACCGCGGCGCCACCTGGGCGGCCGCCGGCGGGTTCCCGGCGACCCCCGTCGCCGGCGGACAGGGCGTCACGCTGCTCGTCGCCGCCGGGCGCGCGCTCTACGCCGGCTGGGGCGACTCCGACGGGACCGCGCCCCACCTGTACCGCACGACCGACGGCAGCACCTGGCACGCCGTCCCCGGACAGCCCTCCGGAGCCTCGGCGAAGGTGCCCATCCGCGCCGCTCACGACGGCCGCGCCCACGAGCTGTACGTGACGTACGCCGACGCCCCCGGCCCCAACGGCCAGTCCGACGGCAGCGTGCACAAGCTGGCCACGGCGAGCGGCAGATGGACGGACGTCACCCCGGTGAAGCCCGGCGGGACGACGGCCGAGGGGGGCGCGGACACCTTCGGCTACGGCGGCGTCGCCGTGGACGCCCGCCGCCCCGGCGTGGCCGTCGTGTCCACCAACAACCGCTGGGCGGCCGTCGACACCCTGTACCGGACCACGGACGGCGGCCGCACCTGGACCTCCCTCAAGGACTCGGCCGTCCTCGACGTGTCCGAGACGCCGTTCCTCACCTTCGGCGCCGACGAGCCCAAGTTCGGCTGGTGGATCCAGGCCGTCGCCGTCGACCCCTACGACGCGCACCACATCGTCTACGGCACCGGCGCCACGTTGTACGGCACCCGGGACCTGAAGCACTGGGCCCCGCAGATCCGGGGTCTGGAGGAGACCTCCGTACGGCAGCTGATCTCTCCCCCGGCCGGACGGGCCCACCTGATCAGCGGTCTCGGGGACCTCGGCGTGATGTACCACGACCGGCTCACCGCCTCGCCGTCGCGGGGCATGGCGGCCGACCCCGTGTTCGGGACGGCGACGGGACTCGCCCAGGCCGCGGCCTGGCCGTCGTACGTCGTGCGCACCGGGTTCGGCGACCACGGCAACGGCGCCCGGTCGCACGACGGCGGCAGGACCTGGACCCCCTTCGCCGCCCAGCCCATTCTCGCCAAGGACGCCACCGGACCGATCGCCGTCACCGCCGACGGCGGCGTGCTGCTGTGGACTTTCGTGCACGGGGACGGCGCCGGGTACCCCGCCCAGCGCTCCACCGACGACGGGGCGACCTGGTCCGAGGTTCCCACCTTCCCCGAGGGCGCCACCCCGCTCGCCGACCCGGTCGACCCGACGCGCCTCTACGCCTACGACACCGACACCGGAACCCTGTTCGCGAGCACGGACGGCGGGCTCACCTTCACCGGCCGGGCCGGCGGACTGCCCTCCGGCGACAGCCAGTTCCAGCTGGCCGCCGTCCCGGGGCGCTCCGGCGACCTGTGGCTGAGCGCCAAGGGGAACGGCCTGTACCGGTCCACCGACGGCGGCGCGAGCTTCACGAAGGTCGACAGCTGCCGGGCCGCGTACACCGTCGCCTTCGGCCGGGGCGCCGAGGGCGCCGGCCGTCCGGCGGTCTACCTGGTCGGCTCCACGGAGACGATCACCGCCGTGTACCGCTCCGACGACGGCGCGAGGACCTGGACGCGGATCAACGACGACCGGCACCAGTGGGGCTGGATCGGCGCGACCCTCGCCGCCGACCCGCGCGTCCACGGCCGGGTGTACATCGCCACCAACGGCCGGGGCATCCAGTACGGGGAGCCCGTCCGATGACCGCCGCCGACCGCCCCGGCCTCGCCGACGCCACCCGCGGCCGCATCCTCTTCGGCGGCGACTACAACCCCGAGCAGTGGCCCGAGGAGACCTGGCACGAGGACGTCCGGCTCATGCGGGAGGCCGGCGTCAACTCCGTCACCCTCGGCGTCTTCTCCTGGGCCCGGCTCGAACCGGAGCCCGGGGCGAGGGACTTCGGCTGGCTCGACACGCTGATGGACCTGATGCACGCGAACGGCATCGGGGTCGTGCTCGCCACCCCGACCTCCGCCCCGCCCCCCTGGCTCGGCCGGCTCCACCCCGACACCCTGCCCCGCGACGAGAACGGCGACGTCGAGTGGTGGGGCGGCCGCCAGCACTTCTCGCACTCCAGCACCGCCTACCGGCGTCACGCCGCGGCCATCACCGAGGACCTCGCGGCCCGCTACGCCGGCCATCCCGCCCTCACGATGTGGCACATCAACAACGAGTACTGCACCGCCGACCACGGCGACGAGGCGGCCGCCGCCTTCCGCCGCTGGCTGCGCGACAGGTACGGCACCCTCGACGCCCTCAACACCGCCTGGGGCACGGCCTTCTGGAGCCAGGGCTACGACAGCTGGGACGGCGTCCTGCCCGCCCGCCGCACCCACTACCTGAAGAACCCCGCCCAGGTGCTGGACTTCCGGCGCTTCACCTCCGACATGCTCCTGGAGTGCTACCTCGCCGAGCGGGACATCGTCGCCCGGCACACCCCGCACATCCCGGTCACCACCAACTTCATGCCGCTCTTCGCCGGCCAGGACGCCTGGCGCTGGGCCGAGGAGGAGGACGTCGTCTCCGTCGACCTCTACCCCGACCCCCGCGACCCGCTGGGCGCCCAGCACGCCGCGCTGGTCCAGGACCTCACCCGCTCCCAGGCCCGCGGCCCCTGGATGCTGATGGAACAGGCGGCGGGGCCCGTCAACTGGCGCGGGGCGAACCACCCCAAACCGCGCGGCCTCAACCGCCTCTGGTCCCTGCAGGCCGTGGCCCGCGGCGCGGACGCCGTCTGCTACTTCCAGTGGCGGCAGTCCCGGCAGGGCGCCGAGAAGTTCCACTCCGGGATGGTCGGCCACGCTGGGGAGCGGGGCCGCACCTTCCAGGAGGTCAAGCAGCTCGGCGGTGAACTGGCGCGCATCGGGGCTGAAGTGACGGGTGGTCATATCACTGCGGACATCGCGATCCTGCACGACTGGCACGCCTGGTGGGCCGGCGCCCAGGACGGCCGGCCCTCCGTGCACGTCGACCACGCGGCCGTCCTGCACGCCTGGCACCGCGCCCTGTGGGAGGCCGGCCTCGCCACCGACTTCGCCCACCCCGAACACGACCTCACCCGCTACCGGCTGATCGTCGTCCCGCAGCTCTACGCGATGACGGACGCCGCGATCGACAACCTCCTCGCCCATGTCCGCGGCGGCGGCTCCCTGGTGGCCGGCTTCCTGACCGGCGTGGCCGACGAGGACGACCGGATCCGCCCCGGAGGCATGGACGCCCGGCTGCGCGAGCTGTTCGGCATCCGCGTCCTGCACGAGTGGTGGCCGCTGGAGCCCGGGGAGCGGGTCGCGACCGACGGGTTCGACGCGACCCTGTGGTCGGAGGAGCTCGAAGCCGACGAGGACGCCGTGGAGAGCGCCTACAAGGGCGGCGAGCTCGACCGGCTGCCCGCCGTCCTGCGCAAGGGCCGTGCCTGGTACGTCTCCACCCTCCCCGAACCCGAGGCCCTGCGGGACCTCCTCGCGCGGGTCGCCGCCGGCGCGGGCGTGCGGCCCGTCCTCGACGGCCTGCCGCCGGGCGTGGAGGCCGTGCGCCGGGGCGACCTGCTGTTCCTGCTCCACCACGGCCGCGAACCGGTCACCGTCGAGCTGCCCGGCGCCCACCACGACCTGCTCAGCGGGACCACCGTCACCGACGAGATCACGCTGGGCCGCTACGGGGCGGCGGTGCTGCGCTCATGACCGACGCCTCCCCGCACCCCGCCCACGCCCGCCCCGCCCGCCCGGACGCCGACCGGCCGCCCTTCGCCGGTCCTGGTCCGCACCGCCCCGGCGTCGACGGCCCCCTTCACGGCACGCACGAGCACCGGCCCGCCCAGCGCTGGGAGGACGCCTTCCTCAGCGGCAACGGCCGGCACGGCGCCCTCGTGTTCGGCGACCCCCACGACGACCGCGTCGTCGTCACCCACCACACGCTGGTCCGCCCCAACGGCGCCGAACACGCCCGGCCGCCCGAGCTGGCCGGTGAACTGGCGGCGGTGCAGGACAGGTTGCTCGCCGGCGACCGGGCCGCCGCCGAGGACTTCACCGACCACCGGCCGCTGCAGTGGGTCCAGCCCTTCCACCCGGCCTTCCAGCTGCGGCTGAGCGCGGCGCCCTCCGGCGAACCGGGCGACTGCCGCGACCACCTGCGCTCCGTCGACTTCACCACCGGCGAGACCACGGCGAGCTGCGCCGACGGCGCCGGCCGGCTCTTCGTCTCCCGCGCCGACGACGTGATCGTCCAGCATTTCACCGGCCCCGACCTGGAGGTCCGCCTGGACCACCGGCTGCCCGGCGCGCCCGCCGGCCTCGCCGTGGGCCAGGGAGCCGTCCTCACCCCGGACGGCGCGCTGCTCACCCTGCGGGCCCGCTACCCGGACAGCGACCGCGGCTACACGGGCGTCACACTCGTCGTCGCCACCGGCGGCCGCACCACGCTCCGGCTCCCCGGCGTGGCCGTCTCCGGCGCCGAGTCGGTGCTGCTGCTCACCCGCGTGCGCCGGCACCGCGGCGAACCGGACGTCGCCCGGGAACAGCGGGCCCTGGCCGATCTGCCGCACTCCTACGACGAGCTGCTCGCCCGGCACCTCGCGCTGCACCGCACCGCCTACCAGCGGGTCGTCCTCGACCTGCACGCCGACCCGGGCGAGCGCCTCCTGCCCGGCAGCGAGCTGCTGGCACGCCCCCGGAGCCCGGCTCTGCTGGAGCGCCTCTTCGCCGCCGGCCGCTACCACCTGCTGTCGTCCAGCGGGCTCAACCCGCCCCGGCTGACCGGCCTGTGGACCGGCGACTGGGACACGGCCTGGTCCGGGGCGTTCACCAACGACGCCAACCTCAACCTCCAGACCTCCTCCGCCCCGGCCGCCGCACTCCCCGAAGTCACCGACGCCCTGGCCGGTCTGATCCACCGCCAGCTCGACGACTGGCGCGAGAACGCCCGCGCGGTCTTCGGCGCCCGGGGCGCGGTCGCGCCCGCGCACAGCGACGGCGAGTCCGGGCTGGCCTACCACTTCAGCCGGGAGTACCCGCTGCACCTGTGGACGGCCGGCGCGGACTGGCTGCTCAAGCCGCTCGTCGACCACGACGAGACCCGCGGCGAACGCGATCCGCGCACCGCCGCCGCCCTCGCCGAGACCGCCCTCTTCTACGAGGACTTCCTCACCCGCACCGACCCCGGCCACCCGGACGGCCGGCTCGTCGTCGTGCCCTCCTACTCGCCCGAGAACCGCCCGGAGGGCGGGAGCTGGGGCGCCCTCAACGCGGCCATGGACCTCTCCGCGGCCCGGCACGCGCTGCTCACCGCCGCCGCGTACCACCCGCACCGCCCCGAGCGGGCCGCCCGCTGGCGCGCCCTCGCCGACCGGCTCCCGCCGCACCGCGTGAACGCCGACGGCGCCCTCGCCGAATGGGCCCGGCCCGGCCTCGGCGACCGCTACGACCACCGTCACCTCAGCCACCTCTACGGGGTCTGGCCGCTCGACGAGATCAACCCCTACGACACCCCCGGCCCGGCCGCCGCCGCGCACCGCGCGCTGGAACTGCGCGGCGCCGAGAACGACTCCGCGCACGGCCACCTCCACCACGCCCTGATCGCGGCGCGGCTGCGCGACGGCCACCGGGTCGCCCGCGCGCTCGACTCCGTGCTGGGCGGCGACTTCTTCCACGCCTCCCTGATGAGCTCCCACTATCCGGGCCGCGACGTCTACAACGCCGACGCCGCGCACACCCTGCCCGCGGTGCTCATCGAGGCGCTCGTCCAGTCGACCCCCCACCGGCTGGTCCTGCTGCCCGCCCCCGTCCCCGCCCTGGGCGAGGGCGAACTGCGGGGCGTGCGCACCCGGTTCGGCGCCGAGCTCGACCTGTCCTGGGGTCCGACGGGCACCCGGGCCGTCCTCAGACCGCACCGCAGCCACCGCATAGAAGTCCGGACTTCCTCCGGCGACGCCCACTCGCTCGACCTGGTCGCCGGAGAAGACCACGTCCTCACCCCGGGGACGTGGTGACCCCCACAGAAAACGCACATCCCCCCACCCATGGAAGGGACACCATGGCAACTCGCACGCTCCGCAGGATCACCATGGCGACGCTGGCCCCGGCCCTCGCGCTCGGCGCCACCGTCGGCCTCGCCTCCGCCCCCGCCTCGGCCGCCGTCTGGAACTCCTGCGACCAGTGGGGCAACACCAGCCTCAACGGCTACACGCTCTACAACAACATCTGGGGCTCCGGCGCGGGCAGCCAGTGCATCTGGGCCAACTCCGGCACCAACTGGGGCGTCTGGGCCAACCACCCCAACACCGGCGGCATCAAGTCGTACCCCGACTCGAAGAAGGTGATCAACAAGTCGATCACCTCGCTGGGCTCGCTCTCCAGCACCTACAACGTCTCCGTCCCGTCGTCCGGCGCGTACAACACGTCGTACGACATCTGGGACACCGCGCACCGCTACGAGATCATGCTCTGGGTCAACAAGACCGGAGCCGTCGGCCCCCTCGGCTCCTCGCAGGGCAACGTCACGCTCGGCGGGCACTCCTGGACCGTCTACAAGGGCAGCAACGGCGCCAACGAGGTGTTCTCCTTCGTCCGCACCTCCAACTCGACCTCCGGCACGGTGAACATCCTGCCGATCCTCAAGTGGATCAAGGACTCCAAGGGCTGGTTCGGCAACGAGACCATCGGAGACCTCCAGTTCGGCTACGAGATCACCTCGTCCTCCGGCGGCCTGAACTTCACCACCAACAACCTGACCGTCAGCAGCAGTTGACCTGATCATGGGGCGGCGTCGGGTTGGATGACCGCATGCGTCCGATCACCCCCCTGCGCCGCCTCCTGACCACCCTGACCGCGACCGCGGCCGTCGCCCTCGCCTGCACGGGAGCCGCGGTCGCGGTCCCGGCCGTCGGCGTCCCGGCGTCCACCGCGCCCTTCTCTCCCGCCTCCGGCCCCGGCCCCGTCCTCGCCCTGCGCCCGGTCGCCGAGCTGTCCGCGGAGCGCCTCGCCACCGCCGACCTGGTCGCCGCCGCGAAGTGGGGCACCACCGCCCCCGTCGACGACCCCGCCCGCGAGCAGCAGGTCCTGGACGCCGTGGCCGCCCGGGCCACGGAGCTGGGCGCCGACCCGGACGAGATCCGCACGGTCTTCCGCGACCAGATCGAGGCCGACAAGACCGTGCAGCGCGGCCTCTTCCGGCGCTGGACGGACCACCCCGACCAGGCGCCCGTCACTCGCCCCGACCTGGCCGTCGTACGGCAGGAGATCAACCGGGTCACCGGTGCGCTCGTCGAGGCCCTCGCCGCCACGGCCACCGACCGCGACGCCCCCGCCTGCCGCCCCGAGCTCGCCCTGGCCGCCCTCCTGGTCCACCACGAGGACCGCCTCGACGCCCTGCACACCCGGGCGCTGACCCGCTCCCTGGCCTCCGTCTGCCGCTGACCCGCACGCCGGGGCGGCCGGCCCACCCACGTCGGACCGGCCGCGTCGGCGACGGCTACTCCGCCACGGGCAGCCGCGCCCCGTCCCGCAGGAACAGCGGGAGCCGGTCCAGCGGGGCGTCGACCGTCACGGCCGCACCCCCCTCGTACGTCTCGCCCGTCCACGCGTCGGTCCAGCGCGCCCCCGCCGGCAGGTACGCGGTGCGGGCCGTGGCGCCCGCCGTCAGCACCGGGGCGACGAGCAGGTCCCGGCCGAAGAGGTAGGAGTCGTCCACCGACCAGGCCGCCCGGTCGTCGGGGAACTCCAGGAACAGCGGCCGCATGGGCGGCAGGCCCTCCTCGTGCGCCTCCCGCATCACCCGCAGGACATAGGGCTTGAGCCGCTCCCGCAGCCGCAGGTACTTCTCCAGGACCGCGCCGGCCTCCTCGCCGTAGGACCACACCTCGTTCGGGCCGCCCGTCATGTCCGGGCCCAGCGGCATGCCGGGGTCGCGGAAGCCGTGCAGCCGCATCAGCGGGGACAGCGCGCCGAACTGGAACCAGCGCACCATCACCTCCCGGTACCGCGGATCGTCCGGGTCGCCGCCGTGGAAGCCGCCGATGTCGGTGTTCCACCACGGAATGCCCGACAGCGCGGTGTTCAGGCCGGCCGCGATCTGACGGCGCAGGGTGGGGAAGTCGGTGCCGATGTCACCGGACCACAGGGCGGCGCCGTAGCGCTGGCTGCCCGCCCACGCCGAGCGGTTGAGGCTGACGATCTCCTCCTCGCCGGCCGCGCGCAGGCCCTCGTAGAAGGTGCGGGCGTTCTCGGCCGGGTAGATGTTGCCGACCTCCAGCCCCGGACCCGCCCAGTACCGCAGGTTCTCCTGGAAACCGGGCTTCAGCTCGGGCTCGCAGGCGTCCAGCCAGAACGCCGTGATGCCGTACGGGGCCAGGTAGTTGTCGCGGATCCTCGACCACAGGAACTCCCGGGCCTCGGGGTTCGTCGCGTCGTAGAACGCCACCTGGACGGTCGAGGCGACGCCCTTGTCCGGCCAGTCGGCGTGGGCCGTCGGGCCGTACTCGGTGCCGATGAAGTAGCCCCGCTGCTCCATCACCGGGTGGTTCTCCGACAGCGGGGACACCGACGGCCACACCGACACCACCAGCTTCACGCCCAGCTCGTCCAGTTCACGGACCATCGCCGCCGGGTCGGGCCACTCGCTGGGGTCGAACCTCCACTCGCCGAGGTGCGTCCAGTGGAAGAAGTCGCAGACGATGGCGTCCAGCGGCAGGCCCCGGCGCTTGTACTCCCTTGCCACTTCGAGGAGTTCGTGCTGGGTGCGGTAGCGCAGCTTGCACTGCCAGAACCCGGCGGCCCACTCCGGCAGCATCGGGGTGCGGCCGGTGACCGCGCTGTAGCGGCGCTGGGCCTCGGCCGGCGCGCCCGCCGTGATCCAGTAGTCGATCTGGCGGGCCGAGTCCGCGACCCAGCGGGTGCCGTTGCCGGCCAGTTCGACGCGGCCGATCGCCGGGTTGTTCCACAGCAGCGTGTAGCCGCGGCTGGAGGTGAGCACCGGGATGCCGACCTCGGCGTTGCGCTGGACCAGGTCCAGGACCAGGCCCTTCTGGTCGAGCCGCCCGTGCTGGTGCTGGCCGAGCCCGTACAGCTTCTCGTCGTCGTACGCGGCGAAGCGCTGCTCCAGCCGGTGATGGCCGTGGCCGACCGCCGTGTACAGACGCGAGCCCGGCCACCAGAAGTGGGCGCGCTCCTCGGCCAGGATCTCCGTGCGGTCGTCCGTGCGCAGAAAGCGGATCAGGCCCTCGGCGTTCACCTCGACGGTGAGCGCGCCGACCGTCAGCTGCCCCTCGTCGTCGCCGGTCTTGACGGTGCTCTCGGTGGCCGGCGGCTCCTCGAGCAGCGCGCCCGGCAGCCCCTGCAGGATCGGCCCGCCGAGTCGGGCGCGCACCCGGACGGCGTCCGGACCCCAGGGTTCGACGCGCAGAGTCTCCTGGCGGCCGCTCCACTCCAGCGCGCCGCCTCGCTCACGGAAGGTGCCGACGGTGGGGGAGGACTGCGCGAGGCTGACCTGAGGCTGGCTTTCGGCGGGCTGGTTCATGTGGAGTGCTCCTTGAAGGAGTGCAGACATGGCGGTGCCCCGGCGAGGGCACGACAGCGAGAAAAGCGGGGGTTTCTCAGGAGGCGACGGGAACCGGTCCGGTGCTCGCCCGGACCGTCAGCTCGGGCGCGATCAGCACGACCTCGTCGCCGCCGTGCCCCTCCAGCTTGGCGACCAGGCGTTCCACCGCGTGCCGGCCCATCTCCTGCGCGGGGATGGCGACGGAGGTCAGCCGCACCGACGCCTGGACGGCGACCTGGTCGGGGCAGATCGCCACCACCGAGACGTCCTCCGGCACGGCCCGGCCCTGCTGGCGCAGCAGCGCGAGCAGCGGCTCCACCGCCGACTCGTTCTGCACGACGAAGCCGGTGGTGCCCGGACGTTCGTCGAGGATCCGGGCCAGGGTCACGGCCATCGCGTCGTACCCGCCCTCGCACGGCCGGTGCAGCAGCCGCAGGCCCAGTTCCCTCGCCCGGCGGCGCAGCCCGTCGAGCGTGCGCTCGGCGAAGCCGGTGTGCCGCTCGTAGACCGCCGGGGCCTCGCCGATGACGGCGATGTCGCGGTGCCCGAGCGTGGCCAGATGCTCCACACACAGCGCGCCGGTCGCCCCGAAGTCCAGATCGACGCAGGTCAGCCCCGAGGTGTCGGCCGGGAGGCCGATCAGGACGGACGGCTGGTCGGTGGAGCGCAGCAGCGGCAGCCGCTCGTCGTCGAGTTCGACGTCCATCAGGATCATCGCGTCGGCGAGCCCGCTGCCGGTGACGCGGCGGACCGCGTCGGACCCCTCCTCGCCGGTGAGCAGCAGGACGTCGTACCCGTGCGTCCGTGCCGTGGTGGCCACCGCGATGGCGATCTCCATCATCACCGGCACGTAGATGTCGGTGCGCAGCGGGATCATCAGCGCGATGATGTTCGACCTGCTGCTGGCCAGGGCGCGCGCGCCCGCGTTCGGGTGGTAGCCGAGCTCCCGGATGCTCTGCTCGACGCGCTGCCGGGTGGTCGTGGAGATGGACCGCTTGCCACTGAGGACATAGCTCACCGTGCTCGCCGAGACTCCGGCGTGCTGGGCGACCTCGGCGAGGGTGACCATCCAGCTCTCCAAGTTTTGTGAAGCGCTTCGACAGTGCGCATTGCGAACAGGGGCGGGTGAGGGTGGTTCGACAGTAGCTCTAGCGCGAGTGGGTGTCCATAGGTTGTCGAAGCGCTTCGACAGCGAGTTGTGGCGGATTGGTGGAGAAGAGTACGGGAACGGGCCGCGGTCGTCGCCCACACCCGTTCGGCGCAGGCCGCGCGGGCCGCGCACGGCGTCCCGCGCGGCCCGCGCCCGGACGCCGGGGGACGCCGCGACACGCCGCGATACGCCGGGGCGACGCCCCTCCCGGGCCCGGCCGCCGGGCCCGATCCCGCTCGAAGGGCCGCGCGTGGGGTGGCCACCGCGGCCCGGATCGGGTACCAACGATCGGGTAGCACCCATCGGTAACCAATGTGGTCCGAGATCCCGATTCGCGGCGAGGTGAGCCTCATGTCCGCACCACCCCTCAAGAAACCCACCGTCACCGAGCGTGAGGCCCGTCAGGTCGCCGAGGCCGCCCGGGAGCAGGACTGGCGCAAGCCCAGCTTCGCCAAGGAACTGTTCCTGGGCCGTTTCCGCCTCGACCTCGTCCACCCGCACCCGGTCCCCTCCGACGAGGCCGTCCGGCGGGGCGAGGCGTTCCTGGCCAAGCTCCGCGAATTCTGCGAGACGCAGGTGGACGCGGCCCGCATCGAACGCGAGGCCCGCATCCCCGACGAGGTCGTGCGCGGGCTCAAGGAGCTCGGCGCCCTCGGCATGAAGATCGACCCCAAGTACGGCGGCCTCGGCCTCACCCAGGTGTACTACAACAAGGCCCTGGCCCTGGTGGGCTCCGCCAGCCCCGCCATCGGGGTGCTGCTGTCGGCGCACCAGTCGATCGGCGTGCCGCAGCCGCTGAAGATGTTCGGCACCCCCGAGCAGAAGCAGAAGTTCCTGCCTCGCTGCGCCACCACCGACATCAGCGCCTTCCTGCTCACCGAGCCGGACGTCGGCTCCGACCCGGCCCGCCTGGCGGCGAGCGCGGTGCCCGACGGCGACGACTACGTCCTCGACGGCGTGAAGCTGTGGACGACCAACGGCGTGGTCGCCGACCTGCTGGTGGTCATGGCGCGGGTCCCCGCGAGCGAGGGGCACAAGGGCGGCATCACCGCCTTCGTCGTGGAGACGGACTCGCCCGGCATCACCGTCGAGAACCGCAACGCCTTCATGGGCCTGCGCGGCATCGAGAACGGCGTCACCCGCTTCCACCAGGTCCGGGTCCCGGCCGCGAACCGCGTCGGCCCCGAGGGCGCCGGTCTGAAGATCGCCCTGACCACGCTCAACACGGGCCGGCTCTCCCTGCCCGCGTCCTGCGTGGCCGCCGGCAAGTGGTGTCTGAAGATCGCCCGTGAATGGTCGGCGGCCCGCGAGCAGTGGGGCAAGCCGATCGCCCACCACGAGGCGGTCGGCGCGAAGATCTCCTTCATCGCGGCGACCACCTTCGCCTTGGAAGCGGTGCTCGACCTGTCGTCGCAGATGGCCGACGAGGACCGCAACGACATCCGCATCGAGGGCGCGCTGGCCAAGCTCTTCGCCTCCGAGATGGGCTGGCGGATGGCCGACGAACTGGTCCAGATCCGCGGCGGCCGCGGCTTCGAGACGGCGGAGTCCCTCGCCGCCCGCGGCGAGAAGGCCGTCCCCGCCGAACAGGTCCTGCGCGACCTGCGGATCAACCGCATCTTCGAGGGCTCGACGGAGATCATGCACCTCCTCATCGCCCGCGAGGCCGTCGACGCCCACCTCACGGTCGCCGGCGACCTCATCGACCCCGACAAGTCCCTCCAGGACAAGGCGAGGGCGGGTGCGAACGCCGGTGTCTTCTACGCCAAGTGGCTGCCGAAGCTGGTCGCGGGGCCGGGGCAACTGCCTTCGTCGTACGCGGAGTTCAAGCACGCGGGCGTCGACCTGTCGCCGCATCTGCGGCATGTCGAGCGGCATGCGCGCAAGCTCGCCCGCTCCACCTTCTACGCCATGTCCCGCTGGCAGGGCCGGATGGAGACCAAGCAGGGCTTCCTCGGCCGGATCGTCGACATCGGCGCGGAGCTGTTCGCGATGAGCGCGGCCTGTGTGCGCGCCGAACTGCTGCGCTCGCGCGGCGAGAACGGCCGCGAGGCCTACCAGCTCGCCGACGTGTTCTGCCGCCAGTCCCGCATCCGCGTCGACGAGCTCTTCGCGCGCCTGTGGCACAACACCGACGATCTGGACCGCAAGGTCGTCAGGGGCGTCATGGCGGGCGCCTACGAGTGGCTGGAGCAGGGCGTCGTCGACCTGTCCGGGGACGCTCCCTGGATCGCCGACGCGACCCCCGGCCCCAGCGAGCGGGAGAACGTCCACCGCCCGATCAGGTGATCCTTCGAACACGGTTGCCAGGCGGCCGGGTCGCGGGGCGTTCCCCAGGGGGACGCCCTGTCCGGCCGCCTTCCCGTTGCGGCAACAATGGGGGGATGAGCGACAGTCCAGCCCCCCTCGCCGACCCGCATCTCGTCTACGACCCCGTCGCGGGCGACGGCCCCAAGGACGTGGTGATCCTCGGTTCCACCGGCTCGATCGGGACCCAGGCCATCGACCTCGTGCTGCGCAATCCGGACCGCTTCCGGGTGACCGGCCTGTCCGCCAACGGCGGCCGGGTCGCCCTCCTCGCCGAGCAGGCCCGCCGGCTGCGCGCGCGGACCGTCGCCGTCGCCCGCGAGGACGTCGTGCCCGCCCTGCGCGAGGCGCTGGCCGCCGAGTACGGCCCCGGAGAGCCGCTGCCCGAGATCCTCGCGGGCCCCGCGGCGGCCACCGAGCTCGCCGCGTCCGACTGCCACACCGTGCTGAACGGCATCACCGGCTCCATCGGCCTCGCGCCCACCCTCGCCGCCCTGGAGGCGGGCCGCACCCTCGCGCTCGCCAACAAGGAGTCGCTCATCGTCGGCGGACCGCTGGTCAAGGCGCTCGCCGAGCCGGGGCAGATCATCCCGGTGGACTCCGAGCACGCGGCCCTCTTCCAGTGCCTCGCCGCAGGCACCCGGGCCGACGTCCGCAAGCTGGTCGTCACCGCCTCCGGCGGCCCGTTCCGCGGCCGGACGAAGGCGGAACTGGCGAACGTGACGGTCGAGGACGCCCTCGCCCACCCCACCTGGTCCATGGGCCCGGTGATCACGATCAACTCCGCGACCCTCGTCAACAAGGGCCTGGAGGTCATCGAGGCGCACCTGCTCTACGACATTCCCTTCTCGCGCATTGAGGTGGTCGTCCACCCGCAGTCGTATGTCCACTCGATGGTTGAGTTCACGGACGGATCGACACTGGCGCAGGCGACGCCCCCCGACATGCGCGGGCCCATCGCCATAGGCCTCGGCTGGCCCGGGCGCGTCCCGGACGCCGCGCCCGCCTTCGACTGGAGCACCGCGTCGACCTGGGAGTTCTTCCCTCTCGACGAGGAGGCCTTCCCCTCGGTGGGCCTCGCCCGGCACGTGGGCGAGCTCGCGGGCACGGCCCCCGCGGTGTTCAATGCCGCGAACGAGGAGTGCGTCGAGGCGTTCCGCAGGGGCGCGCTGCCCTTCAACGGCATCATGGAGACCGTCACCCGGGTCGTGCACGAGCACGGCACGCCGGTGACGGGAACTTCACTGACCGTGTCGGACGTCCTCGAAGCGGAGACCTGGGCACGGGCCCGGGCCCAAGAACTGACGGCTACCGCGGAGGCGCGTGCATGACAGCCCTGATGATGATCCTCGGCATAGTCGTCTTCGCGGCGGGGCTGCTGTTCTCGATCGCCTGGCACGAGCTGGGACACCTGTCCACGGCCAAGCTCTTCGGCATCCGCGTCCCGCAGTACATGGTCGGCTTCGGCCCGACCGTCTTCTCGCGCAAGAAGGGCGACACCGAGTACGGCGTCAAGGCGATCCCGCTGGGCGGCTACATCCGCATGATCGGCATGTTCCCGCCCGGCGAGGACGGCCGGATCACGGCCCGCTCCACCTCGCCCTGGCGCGGCATGATCGAGGACGCCCGCTCGGCGGCCTACGAGGAACTCCAGCCGGGCGACGAGACGCGCATGTTCTACACGCGCAAGCCCTGGAAGCGCGTCATCGTGATGTTCGCCGGACCGTTCATGAACCTGGTGCTCGCGATCGGGCTGTTCCTCACCGTGCTGATGGGCTTCGGCATCTCCCAGCAGACCACCAGCGTCAGCTCGGTCTCCCCGTGCGTCATCGCGCAGAGCCAGAACCGTGACGCGTGCAAGCCGTCCGACCCGGCCTCCCCGGCCGCGGCCGCCGGCATGAAGCCCGGCGACCGGATCGTCTCCTTCGCCGGGCAGCGGACGGACGACTGGGACACCCTCTCCGACCTGATCCGGGTCAGCGCCGGCAAGGACGTCGCCATCGTCGTCGAGCGCAAGGGCAGCGAACTGACCCTGCACGCCAAGATCGCCACCAACATGGTCGCCAAGAAGGACTCCAGCGGGGCGTACGTCCAGGGCCAGTACGTGAAGGCCGGATTCCTCGGCTTCAGCGCGGCCAACGGCGTCGTCAAGCAGGACTTCGGCGACTCCGTCTCCTGGATGACCGACCGGGTGGGCGAGGCCGTCGACTCCCTCACCGCCCTGCCCGGCAAGATCCCGGCCCTGTGGAACGCGGCCTTCGACGGCGCGCCCCGCGAGCCCGACTCGCCCATGGGCGTGGTCGGCGCGGCCCGCGTCGGCGGCGAGATCTTCACCCTGGACATCCCGGCCTCGCAGCAGCTCGCCCTGGCCGTGATGCTCGTGGCCGGCTTCAACCTCTCCCTGTTCCTGTTCAACATGCTCCCGCTGCTGCCGCTCGACGGCGGCCACATCGCGGGCGCCCTGTGGGAGTCGCTGCGCCGCAACCTGGCCAGGGTCATGCGCAGGCCGGACCCGGGTCCGTTCGACGTGGCGAAGCTGATGCCGGTCGCGTACGTCGTGGCGGGCATCTTCATCTGCTTCACCGTGCTGGTCCTGATCGCGGACGTGGTCAACCCGGTGAAGATCTCGTAGCGGCAGGTCACCGCCGCCCCGGTGGCCGGCGGTTCGGGACGGCCCGGCACTCTCCTCGTGCCGGGCCGTCCCGCGTCACCGGGGGTTCGACGACCGAGGGGTGCCCCGCGCGGGTGGTTCCCGGGAGCGGAAGTGCTTCCGCACCGGCCGGTGCCGTAATCTCGAAGCCTGGAACCCGCCTGAAGACGGGACCTGGGCCTTGATCCACGACTTGGGGTTGCACAGCAGATGACTGCGATTTCTCTCGGCATGCCGTCCGTTCCGACCAAGCTCGCCGAGCGCCGCAAGAGCCGGCAGATCCAGGTCGGCTCCGTGGCGGTCGGCGGAGACGCCCCGGTGTCGGTGCAGTCGATGACGACGACGCGTACGTCGGACGTCGGTGCGACGTTGCAGCAGATCGCGGAGCTGACGGCGTCGGGCTGTCAGATCGTGCGGGTGGCGTGTCCGACGCAGGACGACGCGGACGCGCTGGCGACGATCGCGCGCAAGTCGCAGATCCCGGTGATCGCGGACATCCACTTCCAGCCGAAGTACGTGTTCGCCGCGATCGAGGCGGGCTGTGCGGCGGTGCGGGTGAACCCGGGCAACATCAAGCAGTTCGACGACAAGGTCCGCGAGATCGCCAAGGCGGCGAAGGAGCACGGCACGCCGATCCGTATCGGCGTCAACGCGGGTTCGCTGGATCGCCGGCTGCTGCAGAAGTACGGCAGGGCGACGCCCGAGGCGCTGGTGGAGTCGGCGCTGTGGGAGGCGTCCCTCTTCGAGGAGCACGACTTCCGTGACATCAAGATCTCGGTCAAGCACAACGACCCGGTCGTGATGATCGAGGCCTACCGGCAGCTCGCCGCGCAGTGCGACTACCCGCTGCACCTGGGCGTCACGGAGGCCGGGCCCGCCTTCCAGGGCACGATCAAGTCGGCGGTGGCCTTCGGCGCGCTGCTGTCGGAGGGCATCGGCGACACCATCCGCGTGTCGCTGTCGGCCCCTCCGGTGGAGGAGGTCAAGGTCGGCAACCAGATCCTGGAGTCGCTGAACCTGAGGCAGCGCGGGCTGGAGATCGTCTCGTGCCCGTCCTGCGGCCGTGCCCAGGTCGACGTGTACAAGCTGGCCGAGGAGGTCACCGCCGGTCTCACCGGCATGGAGGTCCCGCTGCGGGTGGCCGTCATGGGCTGCGTCGTCAACGGTCCCGGCGAGGCCCGCGAGGCCGACCTCGGGGTCGCCTCCGGCAACGGCAAGGGCCAGATCTTCGTCAAGGGCGAGGTCATCAAGACCGTCCCCGAGTCGAAGATCGTGGAGACCCTCATCGAGGAAGCCATGAAGCTGGCCGAGCAGATGGAGGCCGCGGGAACCGCCTCCGGTGAGCCCTCGGTGTCGGTCGCGGGCTGACGGGGGCGACGGGGCTGTCGAGTCCCAGCCGGTGGCCGGCCTTCAGCCCGCCTGGCCACTTGAAGACGAGTGCTGACCGTTCCCCCTCAGCCCGTCCGGCGTTTGAGGACGAGGCCCGTTCAGGGCCGACCGCGGGGGCCTGGGGGCGGCAGCCCCCAGAAGAGGGCACGGCAAGCCGACGGCCACCGGCAAACGAACGGCGACCCAACGCAGGGCGGCACCGCAAAGCTTCCGCGGGTACAGTGCGGAGATCAGCAGACCTGAGTGTGAGGCCCCGCGCGTGTTGACCCAGACCACCTCCCGGGTCCTCGAACCGAGCGACCTGGACGCCGCGCTCGCCGTCCTGGACCGCGAGCCGGTCGCCAACGCCTTCGTGACATCCCGCGTGCAGATCGCCGGCCTCGACCCGTGGCGCCTCGGCGGCGAGATGTGGGGCTGGTACCAGGACGGCATGCTGACGTCCCTGTGCTACGCCGGCGCCAACCTCGTCCCGATCTGCGCGACTCCGCGCGCGGTGCGCGCCTTCGCCGACCGGGCCCGCCGGGCCGGCCGCCGCTGCTCCTCGATCGTCGGCCCCGCCGAGCCGACGACCCGGCTGTGGCGCCTCCTCGAACCCCACTGGGGCCCGGCCCGGGAGGTCCGCACCCGTCAGCCGCTCATGGTCACCGACCGCATGCCCGCCGACGTCGCCCCCGACCCCTACGTCCGCCGCATCCGCAAGGACGAGATGGACACGATCATGCCGGCGTGCGTGGCGATGTTCACCGAGGAGGTCGGGGTCTCCCCGATGGCCGGCGACGGCGGACTCCTGTACCAGGCCCGGGTCGCCGAACTCGTCGGCTCCGGCCGCTCGTTCGCCCGTCTCGACGAGCGGGGCAAGGTCGCCTTCAAGGCGGAGATCGGCGCGGCGACATCCCAGGCCTGCCAGATCCAGGGCGTCTGGGTGGCCCCCGAGTACCGCGGGCAGGGCCTGGCCGCCCCCGGCATGGCGGCGGTCCTGCGCTACGCCCTGGCGGACGTGGCCCCCGTGGTGAGTCTCTACGTGAACGACTTCAACACCGCGGCGCGCAGGACGTACCGCAGGGTCGGCTTCCAGGAGGTCGGCGCCTTCACGAGCGTGCTCTTTTGACGCCCCTGTAGGCTCCCCGCCATGGACCTCGTCATCGGCCCCCTGGACCTTCCCGCCCACGTGGACGAGGCCCTGGCCGTCCAGGCCGTCGCCTTCGGGCTCGGCCCCGACGAAGTCGCCGTCAGACGCCAGATCGTCCTGCGCCACATGACGAGTTCGGGCGCGCGCGCCTTCGGCGCGACGACGTCCGAGGGCCGGCTCGTCGGCTTCGTCTACGGCATGCCCAACGACCGCACCCACTGGTGGTCCACCGTCGTCCAGCCCTATCTGCGGGCCCAGCACCACGAGCACTGGCTCGACGACTCCTTCGTCATCACCGAGCTCCACGTCCACCCCGCGTACCAGAACCGCGGCGCGGGCCGGGCCCTCATCACCACGATCACCGACACCGCGGCCGAGCCCCGCTCGATCCTCTCCGCGATCGACACCGAGAGCCCCGCCCGGGCGCTCTACCGCTCCCTCGGATACCAGGACCTGGCCCGCCGCGTCCTCTTCCCCAGCGCCCCCCGCCCCTACGCGGTGATGGGCGCCCCGCTTCCGCTCCTGCGCCCGGAATAACGGATTTCCGGGCACGCCGCGCTCCCGGCTAACCTCCTAGCCATCACCCTCCTCCGCTCTCGGCTCCGTCCGAGCGGGGGTACCCCATCGGCAGGAGTACGACAACCATGGCCAACGCACCGGTCCAGCGCATGTCCCAGTTGATGGCGAAGACGCTGCGCGACGACCCGGCGGACGCCGAGGTCCTCAGCCACAAGCTCCTCGTCCGTGCCGGCTACGTCCGTCGCACCGCCGCCGGCATCTGGTCCTGGCTGCCCCTCGGCAAGAAGGTCCTCTCCAACGTCGAGCGCATCGTGCGCGAGGAGATGGACGCGATCGGCGCCCAGGAGGTGCTGCTCCCCGCCATCCTGCCCCGGGAGCCGTACGAGGCGACCGGCCGGTGGGAGGAGTACGGCGCCGAGCTCTTCCGCCTCCAGGACCGCAGGGGCGGCGACTACCTGCTCGGCCCCACCCACGAGGAGATCTTCACCCTCCTCGTGAAGGACCAGGCGTCCTCCTACAAGGACCTGCCGGTCATCCTCTACCAGATCCAGAACAAGTACCGCGACGAGGCCCGCCCGCGTGCCGGCATCCTGCGCGGCCGCGAGTTCCTCATGAAGGACTCCTACTCCTTCGACACCGAGGACGAGGGCCTCGCCCACTCCTACGCCCTGCACCGCCAGGCCTACCAGCGCGTCTTCGAGCGTCTCGGCCTCGACTACCGCATCTGCGCCGCCACCGCCGGCGCGATGGGCGGCTCGAAGTCGGAGGAGTTCCTCGCCCCCGCCGAGGCCGGCGAGGACACCTTCGCGGACTGCCCGAACTGCGACTTCGCGGCGAACACCGAGGCGATCACCTACGAGCTGGCGCCGGTCGACGCCGACGGCGTCGCCGCGCTCGAGGAGATCCCCACCCCGGACACCCCGACCATCGAGACCCTCGCCGCCCATCTCGGCGTCCCGGCCTCCGCCACCCTGAAGAACCTGCTGGTGAAGGTCGGCGGCGAGATCGTGGCCGTCGGCGTGCCCGGCGACCGCGAGGTGGACCTCGGCAAGGTCGAGGCGCACTTCGCCCCGGCCGCCGTCGAACTGGTCACCGCCGAGGACTTCGTCGGCCGCCCCGACCTGGTGCGCGGCTACGTCGGCCCGCAGGGACTCGGGGACAAGGTCACCTACATCGCCGACCCGCGCGTGGCGCCCGGCACCTCCTGGATCACCGGCGCCAACAAGGAGGGCACGCACGCGAAGAACGTCGTCGCGGGCCGCGACTTCGAGGTCGGCGCGTACGTCGACGTCGTCGTCGTCCAGGAGGGCGACCCCTGCCCGAAGTGCGGCACCGGCCTGAAGCTGGACCGCGCCATCGAGATCGGCCACATCTTCCAGCTGGGCCGCAAGTACGCCGACGCCCTCAAGCTCGACGTCCTCGGCCAGCACGGCAAGCCGGTCCGCGTCACCATGGGCTCCTACGGCATCGGCGTCTCCCGCGCGGTCGCCGCCCTCGCCGAGCAGACCGCCGACGACAAGGGCCTGTGCTGGCCCGCCGAGGTCGCCCCGGCCGACGTGCACGTGGTCGCCGCCGGCAAGGCGCTGCAGACCGAGCTGGCGCTGGAGGTCTCCGAGAAGCTGCGCGCGGCCGGCCTGCGCGTCCTGGTCGACGACCGGGCCGGCGTCTCCCCGGGCGTGAAGTTCACCGACTCCGAGCTGATCGGCGTGCCGCAGATCCTGGTGGCGGGCCGTCGCTCCGCCGAAGGCGTCCTGGAGCTGAAGGACCGCAGGACCGGCGAGCGCGAGGAGCTCACGGTGGACGAGGCGATCGCCCGCCTCACCGCATGACGGCAGAGCCGTACCGGAGGGCGCCGAGTGGCCGTGCGGCCGCCTCGGCGCACCTCCCGCGGGCCGTTCCCCGACCGCAGGCGTGACGGAACGCCCCCAGGGAGGGGAACGCCCACGGCGGCCGGCAGAGCCGCCCCGGCGTCGGCGGCAGCGGCGTCAAGCGGGCGGACGACACCTCGACGGCGCCGTCCGCCCGTCCTGACGCTCTTCGTCGGCGACCTGCGCCGACGTCATCGACTCACCGGTGCCCCGGACCGGTGAGTCGACATGTCGATTCAGAGCCAGGCGGCGAATTCCAGCAGCAGCTCGGCGTCCCGGGGCCGGCCGACCCGCAGCGCCCGCACCCCCGACTCCACCGCCCGGAAGAGCGTCCACGCGCGCACCCGCTCGCCGTCCAGCTCCAGCGACTCCGCCAGCTTCCGCACCCGCCGCCGCGTGGTCGCCGCCCCCGAGGGGGAGCCGATCAGATCCTCCACCCGGTCACGCACCAGCCGTGCCAGGTCGAACGCGCACTCGCCCACCACGGGATCCGGGCCCACCGCCAGCCACGGCGACCGCTCCGCCGCCAGCACCTTGCTCTGCCGGAACGTGCCGTGCAGCAACCGCACCTCCGGCGCGGTGCCCACCAGCTCCTCCCGGGCGGCGAGCGCCGCGTCCACCAGAGCGGCCACCGCCGCCTCGGAACCGGCGGCGGTGCTCCGCATCGCCACAGCCTGCCGACCGGTCCGCTCGGCCACCGTCTCGAAGACCTGCCCGGCCGGCGGCTCCACCCACAGCCGCCGCAGCGTCCCCGCCGCCTCCAGCAACGCCTTCGCCTCCGGCAGCGACCGCACCGACACATCGGGGTGCAGCCGTTCCAGGAGCAGGGCCCCCGCCGTCTCCGGCCCGTCCAGTGCCTGCACCGCGCCCAGGCCGTCCCAGCGCGCCAGCGCGGCCCGCTCGGCCTCGGGGCGGAACCGGGGAGGGGCCAGCTTCAGCACGGCCGGCGTCCCGTCCGCCCGGCGCACCAGCACGACCAGGCTGGACCGGCCGCCCGGCACCTGCACCCGGTCGACGGTCAACTCGCGCAGGGCGACGGCCTGCCGGACGGTCTCCGGCAGCTTCTCCAGCCAGCCGTCCCCGTCCGGCGCCGTCTCACCGAGCGCCCTGACCAGACGCTGCGGCGGTGCGAAAGCCATGCGCGAGTCGTCCCCTTCCGTGCTTCCGGCCGAGCCTTCGGTCACCCCGTGGCCGTGGCCGATGCCGCTGTCGCCGGGGGCGCGGCGGGCGCCGCCGTCGTGGCGGGCGCCGAGCCCGTGGCCGGATCCGTACCGTCCCGCTCCGCGAGACCAGGGAAGGCTACGCTGCTGCCGCGCCAGCGCACCGCGCGCACCGCCGCCTCCCGCAGCGCCGCCGCGGCCTCGCGGCGTCGTGCGTCCCCGGCTGCCCGCACCAGGTCCGAGTACACCCCGGCCACGCGTCCCTCCAGCTCGGCGGCGAGCCGCACCGCCGAGGCGGAGTCCGCCACCGCGAACGGCAGCGCGTACCCGGCGCTCGCCGCGACCGGCTCGGCGCCCAGGCCCCGCACCTCGCGCACCAGCGCGTCACGGCGAGCCCGGTGCGTGTCGTAGGCCGCCCGCGCCTCGAGGCGCCGTACCTCGCCGATGCGCCCGCCCACGACCCCGTAGCCGTAGACGGCGGCGTGCTCGGCGGCCAGCGCCGCCTGCAGCGCCGTCAGCTCCGCGCTCGTCTCCTCGCTCATCGCGTCCCCTCCGTCAGCAGATAGGCGTGGGCCGCGCCGGCCGCCGCCACCGAGGCCAGCAGCCGGGCGTGTTCGCCCGGCAGGCCCGCCAGCTCCCCGGCCCTGCGGTCGGCCAGCGCCCGTTCGGCGGCGGCCAACTGCGCCAGGGCGTCCTTCTCGACCGCCGGAGCGGGGGAGGGCACGGCCGAGGCCGGGGGCGCCGGGACGGGGCCGGTGGGAGAACCGGTGGGAGAACCGGCCGGCGCCCCGGTGGGGGAGGCGGACCGCGGCGGGGGCGTGCTGCGGACGCCGCCGAACGCGTCCACATGCCGGACGACCTCGGCCCGCAGCGGTCCCAGCAGACCCGTCAGCCCCGGATGGACGGCCAGGACCGCGTCGTACCGCGCCACCAGCCCGTCGCTGTCCGCGGCCGCACGCGCGCGTGCCCGCTCGACGACCGCCGGGCTGCCGCTCGCGTCCCCGCCGCCCTCCTCGCCGTCCCCGCCGCCCGACGAGCAGCCGGCGAGCAGCGCCGCTCCCGCGGCGGACGCGAGCAGGGATCTTCTGCGCGGTCCCGACGGGGCGCGCGGGGGAAGGGGGAACGGCACGGCAGACGTCCTCGGGAACTCGTACGAAAGAAACGATAAGGAACACGAAGAAGGGCGGCAGGCCCGTGATCACCGTACCCGCGCGTTCCTCCCCCACAGCTCAGCGGCACCGCGGGCGCCACGGTCCGCCACCCTCCGTGCACAGGTGGACGGCAACACTCCCTGCGACCGGATACCCTTTGACCAGACACGCGCACCGTCCCACAACAGCACACGCGGCCGAGGAGTCACCCGGATGAGCACCACCCAGAGCGAGAGGCTGCGAGAGCTACTGGAACCGCTCGTCGCCTCCCAGGGACTGGATCTCGAAGAGATCGCCGTGGACTCCGTAGGACGCAAGCGGGTGCTGAGCGTGGTCGTCGACTCCGACACCGGAGCGGACCTGGACCAGATCGCCGATGTGAGCCGCGCGCTCTCGGCGAAGCTCGACGAGACGGACGCGATGGGCGAGGGCGAGTACACCCTCGAGGTCGGCACCCCGGGCGCGGAGCGCGCCCTCACCGAGCACCGCCACTACGTGCGCGCCACGGACCGGCTGGTGCGATTCCAGCTGACCGAGGGCGGCGAGCTGGTCGCCCGGATCGTCGGGGTCGACGACGAGGGGCTCGACGTCGAGGTGCCGGGCGTGAAGGGCCGCAGGGCCACCGCCCGCAGACTCGCCTTCGCCGACGTCGACAAGGCGCGCGTGCAGGTCGAGTTCAACCGCAAGGACAAGAACGAGAAGGAAGAGGAGGCGTAGCCGTGGACATCGACATGAGCGCCCTGCGGGGCTTGGTACGGGAGAAGGAGATCTCCTTCGACCTGCTGGTCGAAGCGATCGAGTCGGCCCTCCTCATCGCCTACCACCGCACCGAGGGAAGCCGCCGTCACGCGCGCGTGGAGCTCAACCGGCAGACCGGTCATGTGACCGTGTGGGCGAAGGAGGACCCCGAGGACCTCGACGAGGGGCAGGAGCCCCGCACGTTCGACGACACCCCGTCGGACTTCGGCCGTATCGCCGCCACCACGGCCAAGCAGGTCATCCTGCAGCGCCTGCGCGACGCCGAGGACGACGCGACGCTCGGCGAGTACGCCGGCCGGGAGGGCGACATCGTCACCGGCGTGGTCCAGCAGGGCCGCGACCCGAAGAACGTGCTCGTGGACATCGGCAAGCTGGAGGCCATCCTGCCGGTCCAGGAGCAGGTCCCCGGCGAGACCTACTCGCACGGATTGCGACTGCGGTCGTACGTCGTCCGGGTGGCGAAGGGCGTGCGCGGCCCGTCCGTGACGCTCTCGCGGACCCACCCCAACCTGGTGAAGAAGCTCTTCGCCCTGGAGGTGCCGGAGATCGCCGACGGCTCGGTCGAGATCGCCGCGATCGCCCGCGAGGCCGGGCACCGCACGAAGATCGCCGTCAGGTCCACCCGTTCGGGCCTGAACGCCAAGGGAGCCTGCATCGGCCCCATGGGCGGCCGGGTGCGCAACGTGATGGGCGAGCTCAACGGTGAGAAGATCGACATCGTCGACTGGTCCGACGACCCGGCCGAGATGGTGGCCAACGCGCTGTCCCCGGCCCGGGTCTCGAAGGTGGAGGTCGTCGACCTCGCGGCCCGCTCCGCGCGCGTGACCGTGCCGGACTACCAGCTGTCCCTGGCGATCGGCAAGGAAGGGCAGAACGCCCGGCTCGCCGCCCGTCTGACCGGCTGGCGGATCGACATCCGTCCGGACACCGAACAGCCGGAGGAATAGATCTCGGCCTGTGGTGGCTGAGATCACGTCAGAGTTCGTCACGGCACGTGTTCGATTCCTGTCCCATTGGGACGAGGTCGACGCGGGGAGGTAGACTTGACTGTGTCTGGCCGGACGCACACCGGATCACGCCCTGAACGCACCTGTGTGGGGTGCCGGAAGCGAGCGGCCAAGACGGAGCTGCTGCGCATCGTGGCGATCAAGGACGCATGCGTCCCCGATCCACGCGGTACGCTGCCCGGCCGGGGTGCGTATCTGCACCCCGCCCCGTTCTGTCTCGACCAGGCGGCGCGCCGCCGGGCGTTCACGAGGGCGTTGCGAGCCCCGGGAGCGCTCGACACAAACGCGTTGCGCCAGTACGTCGAGCAGACGACCGTTGCCGAACAGGCGACACCGTAAGAAGGCGTCGCACGGAACCTCCGTGCGGCTCTGGTACCCCGCGAGTTGGAAGTAGGTCGAGATTGCGATGAGCACTCGATGAGCACGCGATGAGTACGCCCATGAAGTAGCGACGGTCCGGACACACCCGGACCTAAAAGGAGCGAAGTGGCTAAGGTCCGGGTATACGAACTCGCCAAGGAGTTCGGGGTGGAGAGCAAGGCCGTCATGGCCAAGCTCCAGGAACTCGGTGAATTCGTCCGTTCGGCGTCTTCGACCATCGAAGCGCCCGTTGTCCGCAAACTGACTGACGCCTTCCAGGGCGGCGGCAAGCCCGCCCCCCGCAAGGCAGCCCCCAGGCCCGCGGCGCCCTCTCCGGCGCAGGCGGCCCGTCCGGGTCCGGCCGCACCTCGGCCGGCCGCCCCCAAGCCTCCCGCGGCGCAGACGCCCGCGGCTCCGGCGGCTCCCGCCGCCCCTGCCGCCTCGTCGGCTCCCGCGCCGTCGGCCCCCGCGCCGGCGGCCTCCGGTCCGCGTCCGGGCCCCAAGCCCGCGCCGCGTCCGGCCCCCGCCGCCCCGGAGTTCACCGCTCCGCCGGCTGCTCCGGCCGCCCCCGCCGCTCCGGCCCAGTCGTCCGGCCCGCGGCCGGCCTCGCAGGGTCCGCGCCCCGGCGCGCCGCGCCCCGCCGGCCGTCCCGCGCCCGGTCAGGACCGCGGCGACCGTGGTGACCGCGGCGATCGTGGTGACCGCGGCCAGCGTCCGGCCGCCGCTCAGGGGCCGCGCCCCGGTGGCGCCGGCGCCCCGCGTCCGGGCGGTGCCCGTCCCACGGGTCCGCGTCCGGGCAACAACCCCTTCACGTCCGGCGGCAACGCCGGCATGGCGCGCCCGCAGGCGCCCCGTCCGCAGGGCGCCCCGCGTCCCGGCGGCCCCGGTGGCGCTCCCGGCGCCGGTCCCCGTCCGCAGGGCCCCGGTGGCCAGGGCGGCGGTCCTCGTCCGCAGTCTCCGGGCGGCTCCCGTCCGTCTCCGGGCGGCATGCCCCGCCCGCAGGGCGCAGGCCCCGGCGGCCCGCGTCCCGGCGGCGGTCCCCGTCCCAACCCCGGCATGATGCCGCAGCGTCCCGCTGCCGGCCCGCGTCCCGGCGGTGGCCCCGGTGGCCGCGGCCCGGGTGGCGGCGGCGGTGCGGGTCGTCCTGGCGGCGGCGGTCGTCCCGGCGGCGGCTTCGCAGGTCGTCCGGCCGGTCCCGGCGGCGGCGCCCGTCCCGGTGGCGGCGGCGGCTTCGCCGGTCGTCCCGGCGGTCCCGGTGGCGGCGGCGGCTTCGGCGGCGGCGGTGGCCGTCCCGGATTCGGCGGTCGTCCCGGCGGTCCGGGTGCCCGTGGTGGCACGCAGGGCGCCTTCGGCCGTCCCGGCGGTCCCGCGCGTCGCGGTCGCAAGTCGAAGCGGCAGAGGCGCCAGGAGTACGAGGCCATGCAGGCCCCGTCGGTCGGCGGCGTGATGCTGCCTCGCGGCAACGGACAGTCCGTCCGCCTGTCGCGTGGTGCGTCCCTGACCGACTTCGCCGAGAAGATCGGCGCCAACCCGGCGTCGCTCGTCGGCGTGATGATGAACCTCGGCGAGATGGTCACCGCCACGCAGTCCGTCTCCGACGAGACGCTGAAGCTTCTCGCGGACGAGATGAACTTCGTCCTCGAGATCGTCAGCCCCGAGGAGGAGGACCGCGAGCTGCTCGAGTCCTTCGACATCGAGTTCGGCGAGGACGAGGGCGACGAGGAAGACCTGGTGGTTCGTCCGCCGGTCGTGACCGTCATGGGTCACGTCGACCACGGTAAGACCCGACTGCTCGACACCATCCGCAAGACGAACGTCATCGCGGGCGAGGCCGGCGGCATCACGCAGCACATCGGTGCGTACCAGGTCGCCACCGAGGTCAACGGTGAAGAGCGCAGGATCACCTTCATCGACACCCCGGGTCACGAGGCGTTCACCGCCATGCGTGCCCGTGGCGCCAAGTCGACCGACATCGCGATCCTCGTGGTGGCGGCCAACGACGGTGTGATGCCCCAGACGATCGAGGCGCTGAACCACGCCAAGGCGGCCGACGTGCCGATCGTGGTCGCGGTCAACAAGATCGACGTCGAGGGCGCGGACCCGACCAAGGTGCGCGGTCAGCTCACCGAGTTCGGTCTGGTGGCCGAGGAGTACGGCGGCGACACGATGTTCGTCGACATCTCCGCCAAGCAGGGCCTCAACATCGAGAGCCTGCTGGAGGCCGTGGTCCTGACCGCGGACGCCTCGCTCGACCTGCGGGCCAACCCGGAGCAGGACGCGCAGGGCATCGCGATCGAGTCCCACCTCGACCGCGGCCGTGGTGCCGTCTCGACGGTTCTGGTCCAGCGCGGCACGCTGCGCATCGGCGACACGATGGTGGTCGGCGACGCGTACGGCCGAGTCCGGGCGATGCTCGACGACAACGGCAACAACGTCGAGGAAGCGGGTCCGTCGACCCCCGTCCTGGTCCTGGGTCTCACCAACGTCCCGGGCGCCGGCGACAACTTCCTCGTCGTCGACGAGGACCGCACGGCACGTCAGATCGCCGAGAAGCGCGCGGCGCGTGAGCGCAACGCCAACTTCGCCCGGCGTGGAGTCCGGTTCTCCCTGGAGAACCTGGACGAGGCGCTCAAGGCCGGTCTGGTGCAGGAACTCAACCTCATCATCAAGGGCGACGCGTCCGGTTCGGTGGAGGCTCTCGAGTCCTCGCTGCTCCAGCTCGACGTCGGCGAAGAGGTCGACATCCGCGTCCTGCACCGCGGTGTGGGTGCGGTCACCGAGTCGGACATCGACCTGGCGACCGGCTCCGACGCCATCGTCATCGGCTTCAACGTCCGTGCGGCCGGTCGTGCCGCGCAGATGGCGGAGCGCGAGGGTGTGGACGTCCGGTACTACTCGGTGATCTACCAGGCCATCGAGGAGATCGAGGCGGCCCTGAAGGGCATGCTGAAGCCGGAGTACGAGGAGGTCGAGCTCGGCACGGCGGAGATCCGCGAGGTCTTCAAGTCGTCCAAGCTGGGCAACATCGCCGGTGTCCTGGTCCGCTCGGGCGAGGTCAAGCGCAACACCAAGGCGCGCCTCATCCGCGACGGCAAGGTCATCGCGGAGAGCCTCACCATCTCCGGGCTGCGTCGCTTCAAGGACGACGTCACCGAGATCCGCGAAGGGTTCGAGGGCGGTATCAACCTCGGCAACTTCAACGACATCAAGGTCGACGACGTCATCGCGACGTACGAGATGCGCGAGAAGCCGCGGGTGTAAGCACCCAAGGTCCGTACCGGCCGGCGGGGGATCGTTCCCCGCCGGCCGGTACGGCGTCCGGCGCCGCCAAGCGGGGAAAACCCCGTCGAGCAGCCGCCGGGAACGCTGTACCGTTCTCGATGTCCCTGTCCCATGGCGGCAGGGCCGTCGATCCCGTACCGGCGGGTGAACCGGATACACATGTACGTGGGGACTCTGTCCTTCGACCTCCTCCTCGGCGACGTACATTCGCTGAAGGAGAAGCGCTCCGTCGTCCGTCCCATCGTCGCCGAGCTCCAGCGCAAGTTCGCGGTGAGCGTGGCCGAGGTGGACGACCAGGACCTTCACCGCAGGGCCAGGATCGGCCTCGCCGTGGTCTCGGGTGACGCGGAGCACCTGACCGATGTACTGGACCGGTGCGAACGGCTGGTCGCCGGGCGCCCCGAGGTGGAGCTGCTGTCGGTCAGACGCCGCTTCCACGGCGAAGACGACTGACCGACCGACCACGAATCGCAAGAAGAAGAAAGAACGGGAGACGGACCAGTGGCCGACAACGCGCGCGCCAAGAGGCTGGCGGACCTCATCCAGCAGGTGGTGGCCCAGAAGCTGCAGCGCGGGATCAAGGACCCGCGGCTCGGCTCCCACGTCACCATCACGGACACCCGGGTCACGGGTGACCTCAGGGAGGCGACCGTCTTCTACACCGTGTACGGGGACGACGAGGAGCGGGCGGCCGCGGCCGCCGGTCTGGAGAGCGCCAAGGGCGTCCTGCGCTCCGAGGTGGGCCGTGCGGCGGGCGTGAAGTTCACGCCGACGCTGGCCTTCGTCGCCGACGCCCTGCCGGACAACGCCCGCACCATCGACGACCTCCTCGACAAGGCGCGCGCCGCCGACGAGAAGGTCCGCGAGGTGTCCGCGGGAGCCGGCTACGCGGGCGACGCCGACCCGTACAAGAAGCCCGGTGACGAGGACGAGACGGACGACTCCGCCTGATGAACCGCAAGCCGACCCCGCCCGACGGCCTGGTCATCGTGGACAAGCCGTCGGGCTTCACTTCGCACGACGTCGTGGCCAAGATGCGGGGGATCGCGGGGACCCGCCGCGTCGGCCACGCCGGCACGCTCGACCCGATGGCGACGGGCGTCCTCGTCCTCGGCATCGAGAAGGCGACCAAGCTCCTCGGGCACCTGGCGCTCACCGAGAAGGAGTACCTGGGCACGATCCGGCTCGGCCAGACGACCCTGACCGACGACGCCGAGGGCGAGCTCACGGGCTCCACGGACGCCTCGAAGGTCGCCCGGGACGCGATCGACGCGGGCATCGCCGAGCTGAGCGGCGACATCATGCAGGTGCCGTCCAAGGTCAGCGCCATCAAGATCAACGGGGTTCGCTCCTACAAACGGGCCCGCGACGGCGAGGACTTCGAGATCCCGGCCCGCCCGGTCACCGTCTCGTCCTTCTCGGTGTACGACGTTCGCGACGCCGTCGCCGAGGACGGCACCCCCGTCCTGGACCTCGTCGTCTCCGTCGTCTGCTCCTCCGGCACCTACATCCGGGCCCTCGCCCGCGACCTGGGCGCCGGACTCGGCGTCGGCGGCCACCTCACCGCCCTGCGCCGCACCCGCGTCGGCCCCTACAAGCTGGACTCGGCGAAGACGCTCGACCAGCTCCAGCAGGAGCTGAGCGTGATGCCGATCGCCGACGCGGCCGCCGCCGCGTTCCCCCGCTGGAACGTGGACGCCAAGCGGGCTCGGCTGCTCCTCAACGGCGTGCGGCTGGAGATGCCCGACGAGTACGCCGACGCGGGCGCCGTGGCCGTCTTCGATCCCGAGGGCCGCTTCCTGGCCCTGGTGGAGGAACAGAAGGGCAAGGCCAAGAGCCTGGCCGTACTCGGCTGAGGCACTCCCGGCCCGGCCCGTGGAGCGGCGAACACGGGGTGGTGCTGCGCCGCCGCTCCACGGCCCCCCTCGGTTCCCCCACCCCTAGGGTGTGTCCGACGACCCCCCTTCATTCACCCGTCCGGGCAGGCGCTCGGAGTGAACCGAGGGAGCGCAGGGGGGCGCTTTCGCTCAGCGATCTGTCCCGCCGATCATCCCGCCCCTACCGTCGGACGCAGCACACGCGGGCGCGGCGGGAGGTACGACGATGGCGGGACGGGGCCCGCGGGCACCGTGGCGGGACTCCGGGCGCGGCGCGCTCCAGGGCCGTCCGGCGGACGTCTGCCGCGCCGCCCCGGACGTCGGCCCCGCTCTCGTGCGCATCCAGGATCCCGCCGGCCGGCCGCGCGGCGCCGGCTTCGTCGCCGACCACCACGGCACCGTGGTCACCAGCCACGAGGCGGTCGACGGACTGCCCCGGCTCGTGCTGTACGGCGCCGGCGACCGCAGCTGCGTCGTGACGGCCGACGCGGTCACCCCGCTGCCCGAACTCGACCTGGCACTCGTGCGCACCGAGGGGCTCGGCGTGGACCCGCTGCCGATGACCGTGCGGGAGGGCGTGGAGCCCGGCAGATACGTCCGGCTGGCGGCCGGCTGCTGGCGTGAGGCGCGGGTGCTGGCCGAGACCAGCGCGACGTACACGGCCACCGACCGCTTCCACCACCTCGACGGCGTCCTGGAGCTGGCGATCGGCACCGCGGGCCGGGACGCGCTGCGCCCGGGCGGGGGCGCGGCCGGCGGACCGGTCCTCGACGCCCGGACCGGCGCGGTCGTCGCCGTCCTCGGCACCGCGCTCCACTGCGGTCACCGCGACACCGGCTTCGCCGTGCCGCTGCGCCCCCTCACCCGCACGACCGGCGAGCAGCGGAGCGAGCGCGGGGACGGAGCGCCCGTCGCCGCCCCGACGGCGCCGACGGTGTCGGGCGAGGGCTGGGCGACGGGGGAGTACTCCGTGCCGCCGGGGGAGACGACTCGGGCCGGCGGCGTCGGGACACACGGGGACACGGTTTTGCCCTGCGGCGTCGGGGAGCAGGGGGCGCCGGGGACGCCCACGCGAGCGGCGGGAACGGCGGGGGCTGCGGGAACGGCACGGACCGCCGGGGCGGCGAGCCCGGTGGGGGCGGCAGCGCCGGCGGGGGCCTCCGGTCGTGCGGAGACGGCGGAGACGCGGCCCGAGGGGCCCCTCGCCGAGTTGCTCGCCCGCAACGCGGCCACCGTGCCCGCGTACGGCGCCGACCTCAACCTGGCGGCCGTCCTGGAGCTGACGGCCACGTCCGTCGGCTCGGACGGCCCGCCGGGCGCGCTGAACCACTCCCTCCACCGCACCGGGACCGGGTCCCGCCCCGCCGCCTCGGAACCCGTCGAACGGGCCCTCCCCGCAGGGGAGTTCACCCGGTTCGCGTCGAGCCCGGCAGCCGTCCTCGGCCTGGTCGGCGCTCCGGGCAGCGGCCGTACGACCGAACTCGCGGCCCTCGCCGCCCGCCGCACCCGGGGCGCCCGGCCCGCCCCCACCCTCTGGTTGCGCGGCGCCGACCTGCAGGACGAGGACGAGTCGCTCGCCGACGCGGCCCGCCGCACCCTGGCCAGGGCCGCCCGCATCGTGGCGGCCTCGCGGCCGGGGCGAGCGGCGCCCCCCTCCCCGGCCGCCGGCGCCGTCGGCACCGACCTCGGTGACGTCACCCCCGAGCGGCTCGCCCGGCTCGCCCGCACCGTCGGACGCCCGCTGCTGCTCCTCCTGGACGGACCCGAGGAGATGCCCCCGGTCCTCGCGCACCGGCTCGCCGAGTGGACCGAGGGCACGGCGCGATGGCTGCGGGAGACGGGAGCGCGGCTCGTGGTGGCGTGCCGGAGCGAGTACTGGGAGCACGCCGGAGCCCGGTTTGCGCCGGAGATGCTGTACGGAGCCGCAGCCGCCGGGGATCCGCTCCCGCCCTGCGTCCGCCTGGGCGACTTCACCCCCGACGAGGCCCGCGAGGCCCGCGCCCGCTACTGCCTTCCCGAGACGGCGCTCGCCTCCCCCGACGACCGGCACCCGCTCACCCTGCGCCTGCTCTCCGAGGTCCGCGCCGCGCTCCCCGGCCCGCCCGACCAGACCCCCGTCGACCGTGACGACGTCCTCGCCGCCCACCTCGACCTGATGTGCCTGCGCGTCGCGGTCCGCCTCGCCGCCGGGAACGGGCTGCGGGGCGCCGCCGTACGACGCCTCGCGGCGAAGGTCGCCGGCCAGGTGCACGAAGCCGCCCGGCGCAGTCTCGGGCCGGGACAGGGCGGCCTGGACCGGGCGTCGTTCGAGGCGGTCTTCCCGTGGGGGCCCGCGCCGGCCCGCCTCGGCGGAGGGGTCGGCTGGGCGTCCGCCGTCCTCGCCGAGGGCCTCCTCGTGCCGGCCGGCAGCGGCTACCGCTTCGCCCACGAGGAACTCGCCGACTGGATCCAGGGCGCCCACCTCGACCTCGACGAAGCCCTGCGCGCCCTCGTCCACCGGACCGGCACACCCGAGGACGACCGTCCGCTGCCCGTCCCGCACCACCGCATCGGCCCCGTCGTCCAGGCCCTGCTGCTCCTCGCCCGCCAGCAGGGCCCGCACCGACTCGCCGCCCGGCTACGCGAGTTGGCCCACGCACTGGAAGCCGACCCGGACTCGTGGTGGGCCGCCCGCCTGCTCACCGAGACCCTGCTGCGCGTCCCGGACGCGACGCCCTACACGGCCGTCCTGCGCCTGATCGCGGACCGGATCGGCGCCGGCGCCTCGGACCTCGGCCGGTTCGCGGACCTGGGCCCCGCCTTCTGGACGCGGCTCGCCCTGCCGGCCGACGCCCGGCTGGACCTGCTGCGCCGCCTGGTCCTCGCCGACGGCGCCCCGCACGAAGCGGACGCCCCCCGCTACCTCGACGCCGTCGCCGGAGTCCTCGCCGCCGACCCTCGCGCCGTCCAGCCGTACCTCACAAACTGGTTCGACGACGAGCGGCCGCTGCCCGCGACCCCGCACGCCACCGTGGCGACGGCGGCGCAGGCGCTGCTGCACACCCACCGCCACCGGGCGCCCGACGACCTCACCGAGGCCCTCGTCGACTGCGCCCATCTGCGCGCCGACGAACTGCTCGCGGTGCTGGCCGAGGAGGAACCGACCGCCCTGTGCCGGGCAGTCGACCGGTGGGCGCACGACCAGCGGCCCGCCCGGCGGGCGGCGGCGGTGACGCACGGGCTGCGTGCCGCGCCGCACGTCCGGACGGAGCCCGACCGCCTGCTGCTGCGGCACGCCGCCCTCACCCTGCTCGCCCGCCCGGCCGACCGCACCCTGCACGGCGGTGCGCTCGCCCTCCTCGTCCGCGACCCCGAGACCCGCTCCCGTCACCTCGCGCAGGCCCTGGAGCGCTTCGCGGCGGGGGACCGGCAGGTGCCCCCGGAAGCGCTGCTCACCGCCCTGAGCACCCACCCCGAACCGGTCCTGGCCGCCTTCCGAACCCGGCTGCACGGCCCCGCCCGGGAGGACACGGGCCGGGCGGACGGAGACCGGCCGGACACAGGCCGGGCGGACGCGGGTGCGGCGGACGCGGGCGCTGTCCTGCACGCCCTCGTGGAAGCCGCCACCCCTGCCCTGGCCCACCGGATCGCCGCGCTCCTGCGGGAGGCGCTGGAGCGGCGGCCGGAGAGCACGGGCCGTCTGGCCGCGTCCGTCGGCCGACGCCTCGACGACGGGCCCACCGCGCACGCCGCCCTCCTCCCGCTGCTCAGGGGCTTGTTGGACGGCGACTGCCCCGAGCAGGCGCGAGCCGCCCTGGCCGGCGTGCTGGCCGCCCCCGGCGCTCCGCAGTCCGCCCCCCTGCGCCGCGAACTCCTGGACCGTCTCCTCACGCACGAACGCGCCCCGGCCGTCCTCGCCGCCGTCCTGTACGGAGCCGCGGAGCGCAGCGGAGAGGACCTGCGCGCACTGGTCCATCGCACGGGTCTCCTCCTCGTCCGCACACCGGACGGCGCGATCCGCTTCGACCGCGGGCTGGTCGATCTCGGGCGTCATGTGCCGGGGTTCGCCGCACAGGTGGTGGACTGGCTCGCCCGGGCTCCGGGGGAGTGGGCCGCGATGGTCGGCCCGAGCGCCCGCCGAACGCTGGAGAGCCTGGCGGGAGCGCGCGTGCCCGCATGAGGCACACCGGCGCGGGGACCCGCGGTCTCCGCCCGTCCCCGTCCCGTGCCGGCAGCTTGCCGATCGCCTGCCCTTCGCCTGCCGATCGCCCGCGGCCTGCTCAGTGGGCCGGGTCACAGCCTCCATGCCGATGCGGGCCCGAAGCGTCCGGCATGGCACCCTTAGACCTGCGTAAGAGACAACAGTGGATACGGACACGGGTTCGAGGAGCGGTCACAGTGCAGCGCTGGCGTGGCTTGGAGGACATCCCCGAGGACTGGGGACGCAGCGTCGTCACCATCGGGTCCTACGACGGGGTCCACCGCGGGCACCAGCTGATCATCCGGCATGCCGTGGACCGCGCCCGTGAGCTGGACGTTCCCGCGGTCGTCGTCACCTTCGACCCGCACCCCAGCGAGGTCGTCCGCCCCGGCAGCCACCCGCCGCTGCTCGCCCCGCACCACCGCCGCGCCGAACTGATGGCGGAACTGGGGGTCGACGCGGTCCTGATCCTGCCCTTCACGACCGAGTTCTCGAAGCTCTCGCCCGCCGACTTCGTGGTGAAGGTCCTCGTCGACAAGCTGCACGCCAAGGCGGTCGTCGAAGGCCCGAACTTCCGCTTCGGCCACAAGGCGGCGGGGAACGTCGACTTCCTCACCGAGCAGGGCAAGGTGTACGACTTCGACGTCGAGATCGTCGACCTGGTGCTGTGCGGCGAGGCGGGCGGCGGTCAGCCGTTCTCCTCCACGCTGACCCGCCGACTGGTCGCCGAGGGCGATCTCGCGGGCGCCGGTGAGATCCTCGGCCGCCCGCACCGGGTCGAGGGCGTCGTGGTGCGCGGGGCCCAGCGGGGCCGCGAACTCGGCTTCCCCACCGCGAACGTCGAGACGCTCCCGCACACCGCGATCCCGGCGGACGGCGTCTACGCGGGCTGGCTGCACGCGGCCGGCGAGGCGATGCCGGCCGCGATCTCCGTCGGCACGAACCCGCAGTTCGACGGCACGGAGCGCACGGTGGAGGCGTACGCCATCGACCGCGTCGGCCTCGACCTGTACGGCCTGCACGTCGCCGTCGACTTCCTGGCCTTCGTACGCGGCCAGGCCAAGTTCGATTCCCTGGAAGGCCTGTTGGAGCAGATGGCGCTGGACGTGAAGCGCTGCCGGGAACTGGTGGCGGCGCAGCCGTAGTCGCGCCGCAGGTCCGACCGTGAACGGCCGAAGGGCGGCCGGTGTCCCAGGACACCGGCCGCCCTTCGGCGTTCTTCACTGCTGCGGAGGCTGCTGCGGGTAGCCGTAGCCGGGCGGGGGGTACCCCGGGTGCGGCTGCTGGGGCTGGGATTGGGGCTGGGACTGCGGCTGTGGCTGCTGTTGCGGATAGGGCTGGCCCGGGTCCTGCGGATACGGCTGGCCCTGCGGGGGATACGGCTGGCCGGGCCCGGGCTGGGGAGCCTGCGGGTACGGCTGGCCGGCCTGCGGCGGATACGGCTGTGCCGGCGCCTGCTGCCCGGGCATCGGCTGCCCGGGCATCTGCTGACCCGGCATCGGCGGGGCGGCCACCGGGGGCGGGTTGCCGTCGCTGGTCCACAGCCCCTGACGCTGCTGATGACGGATGAAGTCCTCCGCGACCAGCGCCGTGAGATTGAAGTACGCCTCGCGCACCTTGGGCCGCATCATGTCGAGGTCGACCTCGGCGCCTGCCGCCAGGTGCTCGTCGAACGGCACGACGACGACACCGCGGCAACGGGTCTCGAAGTGCGCCACGATGTCGTCCACCTTGATCATCTTGCCGGTCTCGCGCACCCCGGAGATGACGGTGAGGGACCGCGAGACGAGCTCGGCGTACCCGTGCGCCGACAGCCAGTCGAGCGTGGTGCTGGCGCTGCTCGCGCCGTCCACGGACGGGGTGGAGATGATGATGAGCTGGTCGGCGAGGTCGAGCACCCCGCGCATGGCGCTATAGAGCAGACCGGTGCCGGAGTCCGTGAGGATGATCGGGTACTGGTTGCCGAGCACGTCGATCGCGCGCCGGTAGTCCTCGTCGTTGAAGGCCGTCGAGACGGCCGGGTCGACGTCGTTGGCGATGATCTCCAGGCCGGACGGCGCCTGGGAGGTGAACCGCCGGATGTCCATGTACGAGTTGAGGTACGGGATCGCCTGGACGAGGTCGCGGATGGTCGCCCCGGTCTCGCGGCGCACCCGTCGGCCGAGCGTGCCGGCGTCCGGGTTGGCGTCGATGGCGAGGATCTTGTCCTGCCGTTCCGTCGCGAGCGTCGCCCCGAGGGCGGTGGTGGTCGTCGTCTTGCCGACGCCGCCCTTGAGGCTGATGACCGCGATCCGGTAGCACGACAGCACCGGCGTGCGGATCAGCTCCAGTTTGCGCTGCCGCTCGGCCTCCTCCTTCTTCCCGCCGAGCTTGAAGCGGGAGGACGCCGCGGTCGGCCGGCCGCTCTTGGCCTTCTGCTTCCTGTTGTTGAGCAGCCGGTCCGACGACAGCTCCACGGCGGCCGTGTAACCCAGCGGCGCGGCACCGGGATTGACCGGCTGCCGCTGGTCGTGCTGGATCGGCTGCGGCCATGCGGCCCCGGACCGGGGATCGACGGGCTGCTGGGGAATCTGCGGGGCCGCCTGGTGGCTCTGCGGCGACGCGTCGTCAGGACCGGGACCGAAACCTGGGCCGGGACCGAAGTCGGGTGCGGGGGCAGGCGCGGGCGCCTGCGGTGCGTACGGCGCTTGATGAGGGGTCGGCTGCGGGACCTGCCCGGGGAAACCCTGTGGGTGGCCCTGCTGAGCCGCTCCTTGCGGAGCCCCCTGCGGATAGTCCTGGGGCGCGGCTGCCGGGAAGCTTCCGTCCGACTGCTGCGGAATGCCGGGCTGAACACCGGGCTGCGGGAACCCGGGCTGCGGCTGCGGAGCTTGAGTGCCCTCGGGCTGCGGCTGGGGCAGGGGCTGGGCTTGGGGCTGGGGCTGGGGGAAGCCGTAGCCGTGCGGTGCCGTCGGGCCGGTGTTCTGCTGAGGGAACCCGTAACCGCCGGGGGCGGCCGGCGGGGTGGGCGCCGAGGCCCCGCCGGGCTGCGGGAAGCCGTAACCCGGCTGCGGTGCGGGGGGCTGCTGTGCTGCGGGCGCGGGAGCCGGGGGCTGGGGGAAGCCGTAGCCGGGCTGCGGCGCGGCCGGTGCGGGCTCGGGGGCGGGCGGGTTCCAGCCGACCGGGGCGGCCGGAGCCGCCTGCTGCTGGACCGGAGGCTGCTGGACCGGAGGCTGCTGTGCGGGCGCGGTCTCGGGACCCGCGGCGGCCGGCTGCGGCTGGGCCGGCCACTGGGCCGCCGGAGCCGGAGCGGCGGGCTGGTACGACGGCGGCAGCGGAGGAAGGCCGCCCTGCGGGACCGGCGGGGGAGTCCAGACGGGCGGCCCGGTGGGAGGAGCCTCCTGGGGTGCGCTGTCCTGGGGCTCGGGGGCGTGCGCGGGAACGGCGTCGGACGGGCCCTCGGCGACATCGTCCACGGGGGCATCGTGTAGCGGGACGTTCTGCACGGGGACGTTCTGCACGGGGACCGCGTCCCCGACCGCGGGCGGTTCCTCGGGGGCCGGGACCGCCACGGCCTCGGCGTCCTGAGCCGCGGGGTCCGCGGAGCGGCCGGGAGCGGCCCCCGCCTCGCCGGCGTCGCCGACGGTACCGTCGGCCGCGGCCCGGGGCTCGCCGGACCCGGCCGTCTCCGTCTCGGCGGCGGCGGCCCCTGTCCCGTCCGGGGCAGGGCCGTCGGCGGACTGCGAACCCTCCACCGGGCTCTCGGTCCCGTCCGCGGACTCGTCGGCCCCGGCGGCAGCGCCGTCACCCTCCTGGGCCTCAGCGGCCGCTTCCTCGGGCCGGGCTTCGGACTCTGCCGCGGCAGCGTGTTCCGCGATCTCCCGCTTGAGGGCGATCGCCGAGAAGCGCATCGTGGCGCCGCTCTCCAGGTCCCCGTTCCCGGAACCGCCGTCCTCGTCGGCCTCCTGCGCGACCTGGGCGGCCGGAGGCGTCATGGGTGCCGGTGCCGGTGCCGGTGCCGGTACTTGGGCCGGGGCCAGCGGTCGCTGGAGCTCGAACCCGCTGTCGGCCGGAGGGCCGGGCACGGCGTCCTGCTGCGGGGCGGACGACACGGGAGGCGCCGGCGGCGCGGGCGGAGCGAACGGAGCCTCGGGCGCCGGACCCGGAGGCGTCAGCGGCACGCCCGGAGCCGGAACGGGGGACGCCGGAGCGACGGCCGCCGGGGCAACGGGCGTCGGAGCAGCGGGGGTCGAAGCAGCGGGCGTGGGAAGGACAGGCGAGGGCGGCACGGGCGGCATGCCAGGCGTCTCGGGCGCGATGGGGGCCGGCGGAGCAGCCGGAGTGAACGGCATGCCAGGCGCACCGGGCACACCGGCTGCACCGGGCATGCCAGGTGCCGCCGGTCCGGCAGGCGCCGGAGGCCCGGGTACAGCTCCGGCAGCAGGCTCGGCTGCGGGTCGGGTCGGCCCGGCGGGGCCGGTGGGCGGCCCCACGGGGGCCGCCGCGCCCGGGTTCGCGCCCGCGGGCCCCGTCGCACCGCCCGTCGAATCCCCGCCCGCGTTCTGCGTGTACCAGGCCGGCGGCGCGTAGTCGATGGTGAACTCGCCCGTCGCCTCGACAGAGGACTCCGCGTCGGGCTGGTCATCGCCGGGTGTGGCCCAGCCCCCGCCGTTCCCGTCCCGATCGCTGCTCACAATTCCTCCTGATGTGGTCGAGCACCCGCATGCCGTGGCGGGGCGACCGTTTTCTCTCGTCGTCCGAAGTGATGCGAGGCGGTCTGAGGTCGTCCGATGCGCCGGCCCTCCCCCAGAGGCGAGGACACCCGTCCCACGGTTTCCGGTACCGCGCCCCCGCACCAGCCTAGTCATCGGACCCCCGACGCAGGCAGGCCCGCCCGCCCCTCGGCACCAGTCCATCACGTCGGTGACTCCGCGACCACGCCGGTGACTCCACGACGAAGCCGCCGCTGTTCGTCACGTCACTCAACAAACCGGCCAAAAGGCCGCAACTGCCGCACGAGGTACGGGAGCAGGCGTCCGAGGCGCCGGTGCCGCCTCGGTTCGGTCCATGCGACGGAGCGTGCCCAGCAACCCGGTCGCCGCATCCTTGGGCTGCGTCATCACGTACTGCCGGTCACGGTCGGCGCATCCCAGGGTGAAACCGTCGGCGAGCGTGGGAAGCGCCTCCACGTCCCCCCGGGGCAGCGTCAACGCGCGGCCCAGCTACGCGGCTTCGTCGGGCGGGATCCGCCGCACGCCGACCAGCCCGGCCTGCCGAATCAGACGCGGGGCGACCGGACCGAGATGCGGCAGCAGCGTCAGCACGGCCTGCCAGGGCCGGAGGCGACGCGTCCACGTGGGGGGCGCATCCCGCAGTCCCGCACCACCAGCACCGGCGTGCCCCGCGCGCCGGTCGCCGCGGCCCTGAGCGCCGGCACCTGCGCCGTCCACAGCCCCCCCGATCAGGACGACGTCGTACACCGTGGGCCGGTTGAGCCCCAGCACGGCGGGCCGCCCCTCGACGTCGAGCCCGCCGACGACACCGTCGTCCCCGATGGGCAGGGCGCGCGCGCCCTCCGACCGGCCGGAACCGGCGCGCCGTCCGAGCCGTTCCGCGCGCCGGGACCCGGGGTCGCCCCTGGCGTCGGGCCGTCGTCGCGCGCCTCCGAGAGGCAGGGCGGCGAGCATCCCGGGCAGCTGCTCGCGGCCCAGCCGGGCGAGCCCGGCACCCCCGTGGCGAGCGGCGTCCTCCAACGCGCGCCACGCCGCCGTCAGTTCGTCGGCGCGGCGCCAGGTCACCCGCGGAGGACCGCTGAGCGAGACCTCGTTGCGCGCCCCCACGTGAGCGTCAGGCGGAAAAGATGGTGGCGAGCGCCGGTATCGCGCTGACGAGCGCCAGGAACTGCGGCAGCGACGGCGCCCTGCGCCCGCCGGGCTCAGGCCGGCGGCGGATCCCCTGCACGGACGCCGAACGCATCGCCGCCCAGGCCGGGTGCGGCCGCGAGACGCTGCTTGGGCTGCTGGGCGGCGCGGCCGGGGTCGTCGTCGGCGCGGTCGCCGTGCTCGGCTTCTCGGACGTTGACCGCCGTCCCTCGTCGTCGGACCCCGGCCGCCCCGCCGTCACCCCCCGTCGCCCGGCGCCGGCTCCAGGTCGAACTCGCCGTCGCGGGCGCCCAGCACGAAGGCCCGCCATTCCGCCTCGGTGTAGCGCAGCACCGTCTCCGGGTCGAGCGACGACCGCATCGCCACGGCGCCCTCGGGCAGATGCGCGATCTCGACGCGCTCCTCGTGCTCCTCCGTGCCCGGTGCGCACTGCCACTCGACGCCGGAGATGTCGAGCGCGTAGAGCTCGTCCCGCTCCCGGTCCTTGCGCGCCCGCACCGCCCTGTCCTCGGCGTTCCCGGCGTTCCCGGTGTTCTCGGCGTCGGCCATGTCATCGGCCATGATCGGCTCCGCCCCTTCCCTCTGTTCCCGCTGTGCCAACGAGCTGTGGCGTCACCCTACTTGTCGCAGTTCTCCCAGCTCAGAGGTTCCTCCGTTACGTTCCCGCCCGGCCTCGCGGCCCGTACACTGCCCCCACTCGCCGGATGCGGACAGACGCCCGCGCCGCCCCCCGCCGGAGCGCGGCCCGCCCGCCCCCGCCCGGCCGAGCGCCGCGCGGCCGACGGCCCCCCGCCGGACTGCCGTCCCGCACCGCCGCCCCGCACCGTCGGACCGCGGCCCGGTCGCCCGCCGTGCATCCCGGACAAGCCCGGCGCACCGGCCTGATACCCTGGTCTTCGGCCGTTTGTGTACGCACCCCCGGAAGCGCCCTCAGGCACCGCCTGAAGGTTCTGGAGGTCGCGCTCAGCGGATCCCCGCCTCCCGAGTAACGGAAGCTCCCCCGAGACACAGACCGGGGGCACTCGGTGGCCTGAAAAAGACTACGAGGAGTACGCGTGCCGCTCGACGCCGCTACGAAGAAGCAGATCATCAGCGAGTTCGGCCAGAAGGAGGGCGACACCGGCTCTCCCGAGGTCCAGGTCGCCATGCTGTCGCGCCGGATCTCGGACCTGACCGAGCACCTCAAGACGCACAAGCACGACCACCACTCCCGTCGTGGTCTGCTGATCCTGGTCGGTCAGCGTCGCCGCCTGCTGCAGTACCTCGCCAAGAAGGACATCCAGCGCTTCCGTGCGCTGGTCGACCGCCTCGGCATCCGCCGCGGTGCGGCGGGCGCCAAGTAGGACGCCGTGAGGGGAGCGGTTCCCGGCAGCATCGGGACCGCTCCCTTTTGCTGTACGCGGCGTGCGCTCCACGGAGCGGCACGCACCCCGGCCGGGCCCGTCGTGCGCCCTGCCGGTCGCGGAAACGTGCGGAGTGTCTCCCACGCTTTGTAGTGTGGTAGCACAACGCACGACGTACGACACAGCGTGATGACGTGCACTCGCTGCGGGTGAACGTCACCACGCACACCGAACGAGGAGAAGCGCACCGCACCGCCGCCGGTCCTCGGTAGTGGCCCCCGGGACAGAGAACCCCGGGTGCTTCGATCGAAGACCGGCCCGCACCGAACGGCGCGCTTCTCCGCAACCGTCCCCCTGCCACACGGGCAGCGAGGGACGAAGACGAGGAGAATTCACTAGTGGAGAACGAGACCCACTACGCCGAGGCCGTGATCGACAACGGCACCTTCGGCACCCGCACCATCCGCTTCGAGACGGGCCGCCTGGCCAAGCAGGCCGCCGGCTCCGCCGTGGCGTACCTGGACGACGACACCATGGTGCTGTCGGCCACCACCGCCTCCAAGAACCCCAAGGACCAGCTCGACTTCTTCCCCCTCACGGTGGACGTCGAGGAGCGGATGTACGCCGCCGGCAAGATCCCCGGCAGCTTCTTCCGCCGTGAGGGCCGTCCCTCCGAGGACGCCATCCTCACCTGCCGGCTGATCGACCGCCCGCTGCGCCCGTCCTTCAAGAAGGGCCTGCGCAACGAGATCCAGGTCGTCGCCACGATCATGGCGCTCAACCCCGACCACCTGTACGACGTCGTGGCGATCAACGCCGCCTCCGCGTCCACGCAGCTGGCCGGCCTGCCCTTCTCCGGCCCGATCGGCGGCGTCCGCGTCGCGCTGATCAACGGCCAGTGGGTCGCGTTCCCGACGCACACCGAGCTCGAGGACGCCGTCTTCGACATGGTCGTCGCCGGTCGCGTCCTGGAGGACGGCGACGTCGCGATCATGATGGTCGAGGCCGAGGCCACCGAGAAGACCATCACGCTGGTCGCGGGCGGCGCCGAGGCGCCGACCGAGGAGGTCGTCGCCTCCGGTCTGGACGCCGCGAAGCCCTTCATCAAGGTGCTCTGCAAGGCCCAGGCCGACCTCGCCGCGAAGGCCGCCAAGCCGACCGGCGAGTTCCCGGTCTTCCTCGACTACCAGGACGACATCCTGGAGGCGCTGTCCGCCGCCGTCCGCCCGGAGCTCGCCTCCGCGCTGACCATCGCGGGCAAGCAGGACCGCGAGGCCGAGCTGGACCGCGTCAAGGCGCTCGCCGCCGAGAAGCTCCTGCCGGAGTTCGAGGGCCGCGAGAAGGAGATCTCCGCCGCGTACCGCTCGCTCACCAAGCAGCTGGTCCGCGAGCGCGTGATCAAGGAGAAGAAGCGCATCGACGGCCGCGGCGTCACGGACATCCGTACGCTCGCCGCCGAGGTGGAGGCCATCCCGCGCGTGCACGGCTCGGCGCTGTTCGAGCGTGGCGAGACCCAGATCCTGGGCGTCACCACCCTCAACATGCTCCGCATGGAGCAGCAGCTGGACACCCTCTCCCCGGTGACCCGCAAGCGCTACATGCACAACTACAACTTCCCGCCGTACTCGGTCGGCGAGACCGGCCGCGTCGGCTCCCCGAAGCGCCGCGAGATCGGCCACGGCGCTCTCGCCGAGCGCGCCATCGTGCCGGTCCTGCCGACGCGCGAGGAGTTCCCCTACGCGATCCGTCAGGTGTCCGAGGCCCTCGGCTCCAACGGCTCGACGTCGATGGGCTCGGTCTGCGCCTCCACCATGTCGCTGCTGAACGCCGGTGTGCCCCTCAAGGCCCCCGTCGCCGGCATCGCCATGGGCCTGATCTCCCAGGAGATCAACGGCGAGACGCACTACGTCGCCCTCACCGACATCCTCGGTGCGGAGGACGCCTTCGGCGACATGGACTTCAAGGTCGCCGGCACCAAGGAGTTCGTCACCGCCCTCCAGCTCGACACCAAGCTGGACGGCATCCCGGCCTCCGTCCTGGCCGCGGCCCTCAAGCAGGCCCGCGACGCCCGCCTCCACATCCTCGACGTGATGATGGAAGCGATCGACACGCCGGACGAGATGTCCCCCAACGCCCCGCGGATCATCACCGTCAAGATCCCGGTGGACAAGATCGGTGAGGTCATCGGCCCGAAGGGCAAGATGATCAACCAGATCCAGGAGGACACCGGCGCCGAGATCACGATCGAGGACGACGGCACCATCTACATCGGTGCCCAGGTCGGCTCGCAGGCCGAGGCCGCCCGCGCCACGATCAACGGCATCGCCAACCCGACCATGCCGGAGGTCGGCGAGCGCTACCTGGGCACGGTCGTCAAGACCACCACCTTCGGTGCGTTCGTGTCGCTGCTCCCGGGCAAGGACGGTCTGCTGCACATCTCGCAGATCCGTAAGCTCGCCGGCGGCAAGCGCGTGGAGAACGTCGAGGACGTGCTCGGTGTGGGCTCCAAGGTCCAGGTCGAGATCGCCGAGATCGACTCGCGCGGCAAGCTCTCCCTGATCCCCGTGATCGAGGGCGAGGAAGCTGCTGAGGACACGAAGGACGACTCCGACAAGTGACGTCGAGTAGCTCCCAGGCGACGGCCCGCACCTCTTCGGAGGCGCGGGCCGTCGCCCGTACCCAAACCCTGATCAAGGGCACGGCCGGCATCGGCGTCGTCCGCAAGACCACCCTCCCGGGCGGCCTGCGCATCGTCACCGAGACCCTCCCCTCGGTCCGCTCCGCCACCTTCGGCATCTGGGCGCACGTCGGCTCCCGCGACGAGACGCCGTCCCTGAACGGCGCCACCCACTACCTGGAGCACCTCCTCTTCAAGGGGACGCACCGCAGGTCCGCGCTGGACATCTCCTCCGCCATAGACGCGGTCGGCGGCGAGATGAACGCGTTCACGGCGAAGGAGTACACGTGCTACTACGCGCGCGTGCTCGACACCGACCTGCCGCTCGCCATCGACGTCGTCTGCGACATGCTGACGGGCTCCCTGATCCGTGAGGAGGACGTCAACGTCGAGCGCGGCGCGATCCTCGAAGAGATCGCCATGACCGACGACGACCCCGGCGACTGCGTGCACGACCTGTTCGCGCAGACGATGTTCGGGGACACCGCCCTGGGCCGCCCGGTCCTCGGCACCGTCGACACCGTCAACGCCCTCACCGCCGACCGCATCCGCCGCTTCTACAAGAAGCACTACGACCCCACCCACCTGGTGGTCGCGGCCGCGGGCAACATCGACCACAACAAGGTCGTGCGCCAGGTCCGCGCGGCCTTCGAGAAGGCGGGCGCCTTCAGAAACGCCGACGCCGCGCCCGTCGCCCCCCGCGACGGCCGGCGGGCGATCCGCACCTCGGGCCGCGTCGAGCTGATCGGCCGCAAGACGGAACAGGCGCACGTCGTCCTCGGCATGCCCGGCCTGGCCCGCACGGACGACCGCCGCTGGGCGCTCGGCGTGCTGAACACGGCCCTGGGCGGCGGCATGTCCTCCCGCCTCTTCCAGGAGGTCCGCGAGAAGCGCGGTCTGGCCTACAGCGTGTACTCGTACACCTCGGGCTTCGCCGACTGCGGTCTCTTCGGCGTGTACGCGGGCTGCAGGCCCTCGCAGGTGCACGACGTCCTGAAGATCTGCCGCGACGAACTCGACCAGGTCGCCGAGCACGGTCTGTCCGACGAGGAGATCGGCCGCGCCATCGGCCAGGTGAGGGGCTCCACGGTCCTCGGCCTGGAGGACACCGGCGCGCTCATGAACCGCATCGGCAAGAGCGAGCTGTGCTGGGGCGAGCAGATGTCGGTCGACGACATGCTCGCCCGGATAGCCGCCGTGACCCCGGACGACGTCCGTTCGGTGGCCCGCGACATCCTGGGACGACGGCCGTCGCTGTCGGTCATCGGCCCGCTCAAGGACAAGCAGGCCGCCCGCCTGCACGACGCGGTCGCCTGACCCGGCCGGGTCCGCGGGAAGCCCCACCACCTCCGAACCACCTCCGGTAAGCATCTTCGGTAAGGAAGCACAGAGATGAGCAAGCTGCGCGTGGCCGTCCTCGGCGCCAACGGCCGGATCGGCTCCGAGGCGGTACGGGCGGTCGAGGCCGCCGAGGACATGGAACTGGTGGCAGCCCTCGGCCGCGGCGACACCCTGGAGACGCTGACGGAGGCCGGCGCCCAGGTCGCCGTCGAGCTGACCACCCCGGCCTCGGTCATGGACAACCTCGAGTTCTGCGTGGGGCACGGCGTCCACGCCGTGGTCGGCACCACCGGCTGGACCGACGAACGCCTCGCACAGCTGAACGGCTGGCTGGCCGCGTCCCCGCAGACGGGCGTGCTCATCGCGCCCAACTTCTCCATCGGGGCCGTCCTCACGATGAAGTTCGCGCAGATCGCCGCGCCCTACTTCGAGTCCGTCGAGGTCGTGGAGCTGCACCACCCGAAGAAGGTGGACGCCCCCTCCGGCACCGCCACGCGCACCGCCCAGCTCATCGCCGAGGCCCGCCGCAAGGCGGGCACCGCCCCGGCGCCGGACGCCACCGAGACGGGCCTGGAAGGGGCGCGCGGCGCGAACGTGGACGGGATCCCCGTCCACGCCGTCCGGCTGCGCGGTCTGCTGGCCCACCAGGAGGTCCTGCTGGGCGGCGAGGGCGAGACCCTCACCGTCCGCCACGACTCGCTGCACCACAGCAGCTTCATGCCGGGCATCCTGCTGGGCGCCCGCAGGGTGGTGTCGACGCCGGGCCTCACCTTCGGCCTGGAACACTTCCTCGACCTGAACTGAGTCCCTGACGTCATGCGCGCGAAGATCTCCTACGCCCTCACGGCCGCCGTCCTGGTCTTCTACTTCGTCCTGGTCGGCAGCCGCGGCGTCATGCTCATCCAGTCCGGCACGCTCCTGACCGTCACCTTCGGGGTGGCGGTGCTGATCCTGCCGGTCATCGGCGTCTGGTTCCTGTGGAAGAACACCCAGTTCGTCCGCCGGGCCAACGCCCTCGCCGCCGAACTCGACGCCGAGGGCGGCCTGCCCGTCGACGAACTGCGGCGCACCCCCGGCGGCCGCGTCGACCGCGACTCGGCCGACGAGGTCTTCGCCCGGCGCAAGACCGAGACCGAGGCCGCCCCCGGGGACTGGCGCACCTGGTTCCGTCTCGCCGTCGCCTACCACGACGCCCGCGACACCCCCAGGGCCCGCAAGGCGATGCAGCGGGCGATCGCCCTCCACGACGGCAAGCCGGTCCGGACCGCCTGAGCCGCACGCCTGCGCGGCCGCTTCCACCATCCCGTTCGGACACGGGGCCGCCCGGCCCGCCCGCATGCAGGGGGAAGGGGCCGGTCCACGACACCGTGGACCGGCCCCTTCCCCCTGCATGCCCGCGCGGAGTCAGCCGCGCCGGTTCTCCGACGCCCACGCCTCGACGGCGTCGGCCGCCCGGTCGAACGCCTCGGGACGCGCCAGGAAGTCCGCACCGTGCGTGGTCAGCAGCGGCGCCGCCTCGGCGGGCCGCTCCCGCCGGACGAGGGTCAGCGCTTCGCCCTGGACCGTCCGCGGCAGCCCTAGCCAGCGCACCGGCTGCTGGACGGTCCGCACGGCCAGGATCCGCTCCCACGGCAGCGTGCGCGTGCGGAGGAAACCCACATGGCGCAGTCCGCGGTCGCTCACCCACACCCCCACCCGCAGCAGGCGCAGAGCCGCGGCGATCACGACCAGCGAGCAGCCGAAGACCGTGCCCGCCTCGGACACCGATCCGGTCAGAGCGATGATGACGGCCGCGAACAGCACGTACGAGGCGAGCAGCAGCGCCAACGCGGCCGCACCGACCCGCCAGGGCCCGGGCCGGTAGGGGCGCCGCCAGCGGTCGCGGTCGTCGAAGGGCAACGCGACGTCGTCCGCTGCCTCGAATGCGCGGTCGGCCGTCAGGAAGGGCAGGGGCACGGCTGGTCCTCACTCGTCCATGCGTGGGCTGTGCCCGGTGAGGCTATCCGGCTGTGTCCCGGCTCACCACCTTCGGGGGCCGGATGGCGTCGGCGTGGTGTTCAGCGGCCCTGGGACGCCTGCGACTGCGGTCCCTGCGCGGGCTGGTTCTGGCTCAGCGCCGGCATCCCGATGACCACCGAGCCCACCAGCGCGGCCATGATGGTGAGCCCCAGCAGGCAACGCCCGGCTATCTGGCTCACCGAGGACCGTTCGGGGGGCGGGGGAGTGACATTGCTCCGGAACCTGTCGGTCTCGGCGACAAAGGCGAAGGGTACGGGCTCGCGCCGGCGGAACATGGTGGGTACTTCCTCCCGAGAGAAGTCGCGTGGACGCTGCCGAGGGGACCGCGTCACTGGTTCAGACGAGCGAGTGCCCGAAAACGTGCCCAATATCAGCAGACGTCCCGCACGAATCCCGCGGCACGCCGACGGAAGCCCGGCTCGGCTGCCCCCGTAGAGTTGTCGCCGCTCAGAAGACGCGATGGAAGGACCCCCGTACCGTGACCGACAGCCCCGCCGACCTCAAGCCCGGCTTCCGCAGCGACGTCACCGTCGAGCTGGTCAAGCACACCGCGTCCGACGCGGACGTGCTCTTCGCCGCCCGCGTCTCGACCGTCGGCGAGCACTCCCTGGACGAACTGGGCAAGGACCCGGAACGCTCCAAGGGCCTGATCAACTACCTGATGCGGGACCGGCACGGCAGCCCGTTCGAGCACAACTCGATGACCTTCTTCATCAGTGCCCCGATCTTCGTGTTCCGCGAGTTCATGCGGCACAGGGTGGGCTGGTGCCTGCCGGGGGACGCCATGATTCGTGTCGGCACCAGCAAGAACGGCAAAGCCAAACGCATCGCGGACATCCATCGGGACTGGAAGATCGGTGTGCCCGATTCCCTGGGGCGTACGCGCAGGCTGAAGTCCTGCCAGAACCTCCTGACCGACACCGTCAACCTGGAGACCGGGTTGGCGGAGAAGGCGCCGATGGTCGACGTGTTCGAGTCCGGCGTGAAGCCGATCCTCAAGGTGTCGACAACGAACGGCAAGGCTCTGCGGTGCACAGCAGACCACCGTGTGTGGACGCCCGATGGCTGGGTGCGCGCCGGCGACCTGCGGGTCGGCGACCGGATCGGGCGGCTGGGCCGCGTGGGGGTCGGCGAGCGGGTAGGCATCCCGAAGCGCCTGCGCGAGGGGATCCAGATCTGGACCACCGAGCAGCGGTCCGATCTCGTTGCGCCCATGGACCTCTGCTACATCTGCGACGAGAAGTTCGAGGCCAAGGACCTGGAGCTGGATCACGTCATCCCGGTGGATGCCGACCTGACCAAGGCGCTCGACGTCTCAAATCTGCGACCGGCCTGCAAGTCGTGTCACCAGCGCAAGACCAACGGCGAGGGCGTGCCGATCGGAGTGCGCCGCCGCGCCCTCCAGAACGGCGTGCGCTGGGAGGTCGTGGTCTCCGTCGTCCCTGACGGGGAGGAGATGACCTACGACATCTCCATGCCTCCGCCGCACCACAACTTCATCGCTGACGGTTTTGTCGTACACAACTCGTACAACGAGGAGTCCGGGCGTTACCGCGAGCTCCAGCCGGTCTTCTACGTTCCCGGCGAGGACCGCAAACTCGTTCAGCAGGGCCGTCCCGGCAAGTACGTCTTCGTCGAGGGCACGCAGGACCAGCAGGAGCTGGTGAACCGCACCATGGAGGACTCCTACCGCCAGGCCTACGAGGCCTACCAGGAGATGCTCGCCGCCGGCGTCGCCCGCGAGGTCGCCCGCGCGGTCCTGCCGGTGGGTCTCTTCTCCTCGATGTACGCCACCTGCAACGCCCGCTCGCTGATGCACTTCCTCGGTCTGCGCACCCAGCACGAGCTGGCGAAGGTCCCCTCGTTCCCGCAGCGGGAGATCGAGATGGTGGGCGAGAGGATGGAGGCCGAGTGGGCCAAGCTCATGCCCCTCACCTACGCCGCCTTCAACGCCAACGGTCGCGTCGCCCCGTAAGGGACACGGCCACGGAGACGTATGTACGGATCATCCGTGCGAAGTGTCCGTATTGCGGCATTTGGAGAAGTTCATCTAGCCTGATCAAACGGACCCGGCACTGCTTGAACCCCCGAGCAGGCAGTGCCGGGCTCCGCACTTGTCATGACTGTCCGTACCCCCCGTGGGCAGACCCCACCGTGAGCAACGAGTAGCGTGTTCCCCATGGCTCCGACCTCCACTCCGCAGACCCCCTTCGGGCGGGTCCTCACCGCCATGGTCACGCCGTTCACGGCGGACGGCGCACTCGACCTCGACGGCGCACAGCGGCTCGCCACCCACCTGGTGGACGCAGGCAACGACGGCCTGATCGTCAACGGCACCACGGGCGAGTCCCCCACCACCAGTGACGCGGAGAAATCGGACCTGGTACGAGCCGTCCTGGAGGCCGTCGGAGACCGCGCCCACGTCGTCGCGGGAGTCGGCACCAACGACACCCGCCACAGCGTCGAGCTGGCCCGGACGGCGGAGAAGAGGGGCGCGCACGGCCTCCTGGTCGTCACCCCGTACTACAACAAGCCCCCGCAGGAAGGCCTGCACCGGCACTTCACGACCGTCGCGGACGCCACCGGACTGCCGGCGATGCTCTACGACATCCCCGGCCGCAGCGGCGTCCCGATCAGCACCGAGACGCTGGTCCGCCTCGCCGAGCACCCCCGGATCGTCGCCAACAAGGACGCCAAGGGCGACCTGGGCCGCGCGAGCTGGGCCATCGCGCGCTCCGGCCTCGCCTGGTACTCCGGCGACGACATGCTGAACCTGCCGCTGCTCTCCGTGGGCGCGGTCGGCTTCGTCTCGGTGGTCGGCCACGTGGTCACCCCGGACCTGCGCGCCCTCGTCGAGGCGTTCACCGCCGGCGACGTGCAGAAGGCCACCGAGATCCACCAGAAGCTGCTGCCCGTCTACACGGGTATGTTCCGCACCCAGGGCGTCATGACGACCAAGGCGGCGCTCGCGCTCCAGGGCCTGCCCGCCGGACCGCTGCGCTCGCCCATGGTCGAGTGCTCGCCCGAAGAGATCGAGCAGCTCAAGATCGATCTTGCCGCGGGCGGGGTACAGCTCTGACAACGGACTTCACAACTGAATAGGCAGGCCACCGGTGCCTGCAATCCACCACGACAACTGCTTCTGCACGAACGTCATGCGCGCCACGTGCCCACCGGTACGTGGCGCGCGTGTTTGAGGAGAGTCTTTTGAGTCATCCGCATCCGCAACTCGCCCCGCCCCCGCCACTGCCGGAGGGCGGCCTGCGGGTCACCCCGCTCGGCGGTCTCGGTGAGATCGGCCGGAACATGACGGTCTTCGAGTTCGGCGGCCGCCTGTTGATCGTCGACTGCGGAGTGCTCTTCCCCGAGGAGGAGCAGCCCGGAATCGACCTGATCCTGCCGGACTTCACGTCCATCAGGAACCGCCTCGACGACATCGAGGGCATCGTCCTCACCCACGGCCACGAGGACCACATCGGCGCCGTCCCGTACCTCCTCCGGGAGAAGCCGGACATCCCGTTGATCGGCTCCAAGCTGACCCTCGCGCTGATCGAGGCCAAGCTCCAGGAGCACCGGATCCGCCCGTACACCCTCGAGGTCGCGGAGGGGCACCGGGAGCGTATCGGCCCGTTCGACTGCGAGTTCATCGCCGTCAACCACTCCATCCCGGACGCGCTGGCGGTCGCCATCCGCACACCGGCCGGCATGGCGGTCCACACGGGCGACTTCAAGATGGACCAGCTGCCGCTGGACGGCCGCCTCACCGACCTGCACGCGTTCGCGCGTCTGAGCGAGGAGGGCATCGACCTCCTCCTCTCCGACTCGACGAACGCCGAGGTCCCGGGCTTCGTGCCGCCCGAGCGGGACATCTCCAACGTCCTGCGCACGGTCTTCGGGAACGCCCGCAAGCGGATCATCGTGGCCAGCTTCGCCAGCCACGTCCACCGCATCCAGCAGATCCTCGACACCGCGCACGAGTACGGCCGCAGGGTCGCCTTCGTGGGCCGCTCGATGGTCCGCAACATGGGCATCGCCCGCGACCTCGGCTATCTCAAGGTCCCGCCGGGCCTGGTCGTAGACGTCAAGACGCTGGACGACCTCCCCGACCACGAGGTCGTCCTGGTCTGCACGGGGTCCCAGGGCGAGCCGATGGCGGCCCTGTCCCGCATGGCCAACCGCGATCACCAGATCCGCATCGTCCCCGGCGACACGGTGATCCTGGCCTCCTCGCTCATCCCCGGCAACGAGAACGCGGTCTACCGCGTGATCAACGGCCTCACCCGCTGGGGGGCGAACGTCATCCACAAGGGCAACGCCAAGGTGCACGTCTCGGGCCACGCGTCCGCGGGCGAGCTCCTGTACTTCTACAACATCTGTCGTCCGAAGAACCTGATGCCGGTCCACGGCGAATGGCGTCATCTGCGCGCCAACGCCGAGTTGGGAGCGCTGACCGGCGTCCCGCACGACCGCATCGTCATCGCGGAGGACGGCGTGGTCGTCGACCTCGTCGAGGGCAAGGCCAAGATCTCCGGCAAGGTCCAGGCGGGCTATGTGTACGTCGACGGACTCTCGGTCGGCGACGTGGGCGAGCCGGCTCTCAAGGACCGGAAGATCCTCGGGGACGAGGGCATCATCTCGGTCTTCGTCGTCGTGGACTCGTCCACCGGCAAGATCACGGGCGGCCCCCACATCCAGGCCCGCGGCTCGGGCATCGAGGACTCGGCCTTCTCGGCCGTCGCCCCGAAGATCGCCGAGGTCCTGGAACGCTCGGCCCAGGACGGCGTCGTGGAGCCCCATCAGCTGCAGCAGCTCATCCGCCGCACGCTGGGCAAGTGGGTCTCCGACACCTATCGCCGCAGGCCGATGATCCTCCCGGTGGTGGTCGAGGTCTGACCCGCGCACGGCCCGCCGTACGCGTGAACCCGGAGCGGGGCTCCCCGATTTGCATCGGGCAGCCCCGCTCCAGTACGTTTACGGCTCCGCCCGAGCGGGAACGGCACGACGCCTTGAGCGTCGGGACGGTCCCAGGAGGGGCCGGGAAAACCGACTCAGAAC
>NZ_BEWA01000010.1 GCF_003112535.1 Streptomyces rishiriensis
TGAACGGCGTTGGCTCTAGCTCTCGGAGGGCACCCAGGCGCGCTCGCCCGCGTCGTTCGTGCCGAACCAGTAGTGCGGCATTCCCTTGATGCTGGTGGTGTGGAACGGGCGGCCGTGGTCGTCGATGCGGATCGTGCCGCTTCGGCCCTGCGAGGACCAGTCGAGTTCGAGGTACCAGCGGGCGTCGTAGGCCTGCGTCGTCGCGTAGACCAGCAGCACCTCCGGGTCCTCGGCGGAGACGCGGTAGGGGAAGTGCACGGTGGGAACGACGTTTCCGGTGTCGGCGCCGCTCGCCGGACGGGTGATCGGGCGGTCGACGTCGAGGTTCACGGTGAAGCTGCGGGGCGTGATGTCGCCGCCGCAGCCCTGGCCCATGGAGTACGCGTTCCCGGGCTCCGGGCTCTCTCGGCTGACGATGCGGACATGGAGCGCCTCCAGGACCACAGCGGTGGACGACCTCCCCTGCACCGAGATCTGCACCGTCGTCTCCCGTCCGTGCACCGCGCCCTGCGTCGACGCCCAGACCCCGGCGTCCTGCTCGACCGGCGGCGGAGGCACCTGCGCGGGCGGCTTGTCGACGACGTACTCGTGGCCGCAGCCCTCGTTCCAGACGACGGAGTCGGTGCTCACGGTCAGCGGCGGCTCCGTGGCCGGCTTCGCGGACGAGACGGGATCGCGGCCGGTGGCGGACGAGGCGGGAGCCTTTTCTTGCCGGGGCCCGGGCGACGCGGAGCTGCCGGACGGTGCGGGGGAGGCCGTCGCCGACGGTTTCGCCGAACGGTGGGGTGCGCCGGGCGCGGCCGTCCGCGGGCCCCCGGGACGAGAGGCGTCCGCCCCGGAGGAGTCGTCGTTCGTCAGGATGTGCGTGCTGCTCAGAGTGGCGAGCACCGCGCAGACGACGGCAGTCGACGCCAGGACCCGTCGGCGGCGGTACCAAGGCCGGGGAGCAGGGGAGGGGGCGGACGCGTCCGGGCCGGGAGCACCTCCGGGTTGCCCCGCGGAGCTGTTCTCCGCGACGGGATCCCCGGTCTCGGAGAGTTCCCCGGCCTCGACGGGCTCCCCGCTTTCGGCGCCTTCCCCGGCCTCGGCGCGTTGCCCGTCCGGTGCTGTCGCCCACGCCGGTGCCGGTCTTGGTGCTGAAACCGGCACCACCGCTTCCGCAGGTCCGCCCGTACGCACCCGCTGCCGAGCCGCCACCGCCGCCAACCACAGCCGGTGCAGCTCGAGTCGCTCCTGCGGCGTCGCCTGGCAGAAGGCCGCGAGCCGCTCCACGGGCGCGAAGTCCTGCGGGACCGCCTCGCCCGCGCAGTACCGGTGCAGCGTGGAGGTGTTCATGTTGACGCGACGGGCCAGGGAGCCGTAGCTCCGGTCCGTGCGGTCCTTCAGCCGGCGCAGCAGCGCCGCGAACACCTCGACATCGTCCCGACCCGACACCGTTCCTCCGTCGTCCGCCCGCGATCCCGTATCCCAGGCACTCATATATCTGCACGTCAGATGGGCTGGGATGGTTCCACTGTCGCCAAGGAGACGACGGGAGTTGCGTCGGACTCCCGTGACCGCCGATGCTCTCGGTGTCGCCCCGACCAGGCCTGCTGACCGGGGCATACGCAAGCGATCAACTCCGTGGCCGCCGTGCCGGACGATCCGCTCGACCTCTGGAGGTTCGATGAAGTCCCTCATCCGAAAGGCGGCAGGCCTCGCAGGCGCGAGTGCCGCCGTCGCAGTCATGTCCGTGGCCGGCGCTTCGGCAGCCCGGGCGGAGGCCCCCACGAACGGCTGTCCCTACCCCTACGTCTGCTTCTACGTGGACGAGCACGCCTGGAACGCGGGCACGCCGATCGCCAAGTTCCGCGATGTCACGAGTTCCTACCAGACGGTCCGGTCCCGCCCGCACTACCACGTCGTGAACACGCGGAACGACGACGTGGCGTATCTGCGGCTCCAGGACGGGAACTCGATCTGCCTGCCGCCGAACACCGAGACCGTGTTCACGAACGCCTACAGCGTCACCGGCATAAAGATCTCCAGCAGTTCCACCTGCTGAACCAGGCTGAACCTGCGGAGAAGAAGAACGGGGCGGACGGCGCCCTGCGGTCCCGGACGTACCGGCGCGGTTGACGGTGACCGACATCGGCGCCGTGGGGCAACGGCCATGGCAGGGCCGACTGGGCTGTTTGCGGCAACGGGAGGCGCGCCGGCATCTGCGGCCGGTGCGGCCTGACCTGCAACAGCCCGTCGTCCATCTTCAGGAGCCAGGATGCCTCTGTGCCCCGCGCGTTCTCTTCGTGCCGCATCGTCGCCCTGCTGCGCGACGGCAAGCAGACCCGCGTGTTCCGGGCCGTCGGCCCGGCGCCGACCTGGCGACGGGCCGCCGGCCGCAGGCGAACGACCACATGCGGATCGCGAGCACGGCCAAGGCCTGCAGCGGAGCGGTGGCGCTGTCCCTCGTCGACCGCGGCACAGGGTCTCGACGACACCCTGCGCAAGCGCCTCCCGCAACTCCCTCACGCCTGACATCAGGTGACGCTTCGTCAACTCCAAACCCCACCAGCGGTCTGCCGGACCACTCGAAGGACCTCGAGTGCTTCCGCTACTCGACAGGGTGCGGCGTCGTTCTGGGCCACGGGGGACGCCCTGGCGTCACCTGCTCCGCACGGCCCCCGGACCGCTTAGGCTGCGGGCGTGAACTACAGCGAACTCGAGGCGGACGTCCTGCGGTTGGTCGTCGGAGCGACCGACGACGACGCCCGTGCCTTCGGGGAGGAGACGGTCACTCGTCTGGTACGGCCTGCGCTGCTCCGCGGTGCGGCCGAGGACGAACTCACCGACGAGGCCCGGGTCGCGCTCGCCACCGCCTGCGGAAACGTCCTGACGATCAGCGCCGCCGAGCTGCGGGACAAGCTTGCCACGATCTACGACGGCATCCTCGTCGAAGACGATCTGGACACCGGAGTCCTCACCGCCGTCAGCGCGTTGGCGCACTGGAAGAGCTACCTGGAGCAGAACCGGCGCGGCGAGCTCTACGAACTCGCCATCCGTTCCATCGAGGACGTCGACCACGAGGTCTCCGCCGATCTCGACGACTTCCTCGCCACACCGGAGATGGCCGCCGAGCACGACCGCATCCGCCGACTGCTGGAACCTGCCGGATCCAGGCCTGGGTTTCGGCCCGGACCGCGGCAGGGGTGAGGGGTGCCGCCGGACCCGCGGCGAGGCCGGCCGCCCGGCGGGATGTCCGTCGCCGCTCAGTCCCCGACCCGGACCAGCCCGCTCTCGTAGGCGAAGATCACCGCGTGGACACGGTCGCGGAGGCCGAGTTTGGTGAGGATGCGGCCGAGGTGGGTCTTGACGGTCGTCTCCCCGACGAAAAGGCTGCCGGCGATCTCCCCGTTGGCCAGTCCTCGCCCGACCAGGGCGAGCACTTCCCGCTCCCGCTCGGTGAGAGCCGCCAGACGGCTGCGCTGGCCGGCCGCGGAGGCGGGGGCAGGGGCGTTCAGGACGAAGCGTTCGACCAGACGCCGGGTCAGTGAGGGCGCCACCATGACCTCGCCCCGCAGCACGGCACGCACGGTCACCAGGATCTCCTCGGCGGGGGCGTCCTTGACGAGGAAGCCGTTCGCGCCGGCGCGCAGGGCCGCATAGGCGTACTCGTCGAGGTCGAAGGTGGTGACGACGAGGATCCGGGGCGCATGGGGCTGCGCACAGAGGTGTTCGGTCGCCGCGAGTCCGTCCAGGCCGGGCATGCGCACGTCCATGAGGACGAGGTCCGGCTCCAGGGCGGCCACGGCCGCGATCGCCGCGTCCCCGTCGGCGGCCTCGCCCACCACGCTGAGATCGGGCTGACTGTCGACGACCATGCGCAGCCCCATCCGGATCAATTCCTGGTCGTCGCAGATCAGCACACGGGACGATGCCGGCTTCGGAGCCGCGGGCGGGGGCGCGGGCGACGTCGGATCGGTCATGAGGTCGCCGTAGTGGGCACGGGCTCGGGCACGGGCTCGGTGGAGCGCAGGGTGGCGGCGACCCGGTAGCCGCCCTCGGGTGTGGGCCCGGCCTCGACACTCCCGCCGTACCGGGCGGCGCGTTCGCGCATTCCGGTGAGTCCGCGACCGGAGGAGAGAAGCGGGACGGGCCGCTCCGCGGCGGCTCCCGCTCCGGTTCCGGCCGAGTTCTCCACCCGCACGTGCACCAGCCGCCCGGGCCCCTGGACACCGGTGTCGACCCGCACGTGGATCGTGGCGTCCGGCGACGCGTGCTTGACGACGTTGGTGAGCGCTTCCTGCACGATGCGGTACGTCTGCACGGTGAGATCCGCGGCGAGGCCGCCGCGCTCTCCGTGAAGGTCCAACCGGGCCCGCGTGCCGCTCGTGTTGAGGCGCCCGACCAGCCGCCGCAGACCGTCCGAGAGGGACTCGCCGGCCCCACCGGGGTCAGAACCGAGGCCGGAGCCGGAGTCGGAGCCAGGGCCGGAGCCGAGGCGGGAGCCGGGATCGGATACGGTGCCGGGGGTGCCAGGTGTGCCGGGGGTGCCGGCTGAGGCGTCCGCGACCGGCGTTCGCAGCACCTCCAGGAGCCGGCGCAGTTCACCCAGGGCCTCACGGCCGGTCGCGCTGATGACGCCGAGGGTGCGATCGACGACGTCCGGGTCGACGTGCCGCATCAGCCTGCCTCCCTCGGCGTTCAACACCATCACGCTCATACTGTGCGCGAGGACGTCGTGGATCTCTCGGGCGATGCGCGCCCGCTCCTCGGCGACGGCGACCTGAGCCAGGGCGAGGCGCTCTGACCCGGCCAGCGCGACCCGCCGCTCGAACTCCGCGATGTAGGCGCGCCGAGCACGGATGTACTCGCCGAACACCCAGGCCCCGGCCAGCAGGAGCCCCACCGCGAGCGGGGTGAGCCAGCCGCCGCGAGCGCCCGGACCCATGGACTCCCGCTGCCACCCGGGAATCCACAGCAGCACGCAGACGCCGGCACAGAGCACCGTCGCCGCAGCGGCGCGCCGCAGGCCACGCACCGTGAGAGTGGCCAGGACCGCGGCCAGCGCGACGGTGCCGCGCCCCGGTTCCTGCCCCCACACATGTCCGAGATACTGCGCCCAGAACGCCGCCGTCACCAGGGCCGCGACGAGTACCGGCCGGCGGCGGCGCCACAGCAGGGGCAGCACCAGGGCCGTGTACACGACCGTCTGCACCCAGACCGGCCGCCAGCCCGGCTGCGGACGGATCACCGGGGGCACGGCCACCAGCACCACCAGCAGGACGTCGGTCAGCCACGGGTGGCCGCGCCGCAAGCGGGGCAGGGTCTCCATCAGCCGATGCACCACCTCACGCTACGGTTGGGCCCCGCTCCCTCGCATCGTCCTGCGGGGCGTCCCGGGGTCCTCCCGCGGTCGTACGCGCACCGGCCGGGGATACGACGTGCGGCTCCCCGGTGCGCTTCCAGCATGTCGGTCATGTCGATCACCACCGAATTCCTCAGACGGCCTCTCATGACCGGTGCCGTCGCCGCCAGTTCACGACGGCTCGCGTACGCGATGACCGCATCCGTCGGTCTCGAGCGTGCCCGGACCGTCGTCGAACTCGGTCCGGGAACCGGGGTGTTCACCGACGCCGTCCTCGCCCGGCTCGCACCCGAGGCACGGCTCGTCGCCGTCGAGCTCAACCCGGTGCTCGCGGCACGGCTGTCGGCCACCCGGCGCGACACACGGCTGACCGTGGTGCAGGGTTCGGCGGCCGAGCTGGCCGCCGCGGTGGGCGAACCGGTCGAGGCGGTGATATCCGGGCTGCCGTGGACGGTCATGCCACGGGAGCGACGGGGGCACATCCTGGACGCCGTGACCGAAGTCCTCGTTCCCGGCGGCAGATTCACCACCTTCGCGTATGTGCACGCGGCCTGGACTCCGCCCGCACGTGACTTCACCGCCGAACTGGGCCGCCGTTTCGACCGGTTGGAACGATCGACCGTGGTGTGGCGGAACCTCCCGCCCGCCTTCGTGCACCGGGCCACCCGGAAGCCATGACCACAGACCGGCCAGGCAGCGAGCTGGAGGGGGACTGATGGGGCGCGGACGGTCACTGCGTCGCGGTGCCTGCGCCGCTCCGGCGAGTGCCCTGGGCGCGACGGTGTGTGAAGGAGCGCCCGACGCATGACGCACGCTTGGCTGTCAGCGGCCTCGGCTACCGTCACGCGGTATGAGTGATCAGCATCTTGGGGTGAGCGTCCGCCGTGCACAGCCGGCCGATGTGGATGGACTGGTGGCGTGCAGTAGCGCACTGTTCGCCGAGGACGCCGGGACGAGAGATCCGAGCGTCTCCATAGGTTGGCCCCGTGAGTTCGGGGCCGAGCGCTTCGCCGCCGGCATAGGCGACCCGACGAGGCTGATGCTCGTCGCGGACCGTGACGGGGAGATCGTGGGACACCTCGCCGGGGCCGCGGCCGAGGGCTCTGCGATGAGGCCGGTCAAGGTCGCGACGCTCGTGAGCATGTATGTGCAGCCGGTCCATCGCCGTAGCGGGCTCGGGGAGCGCATGATCGCGCAGTTCTCTGCCTGGGCCAGGGAAGTGGGGGCCGAACTGGCCGAGGTGACTGCCTACTCCGCCAACGCCGATGCGATCCGTTTCTACGAGCGGAACGGCTTCGCGAATCATTCAGTGACGTTGCGGACCGCTTTGTGATCACACGGTACGTTCGTCAGCCCGCTTCCTGGAGCTGATTGGTCGGGCATCGGTGGTCCTGATCGTGGGGCCTGGTCGCGCACAGCACCGGGCGCCGTGCTGGGCACCGTCGGATCGGGTGTGCTGGCCACGGGGTCGGTGCCGGACGGAACCGCCGTCGTCTGCTGGATCTGGGACGCTATCGCCGTCATGGATCTCGCCCGGCCGGCGATTGCGCGTGGCCGTTGACGGTCCGTGCGCCGGTCCACGCACGCCGGTCGATCGGCCTCCTGGAAGACCCCTTATCGCCTGCCCCGCCCTGCTAGAATGTCGGGCATCACATGAGCCTTCCCGGTGCGGACTCTGATCCGCCGGGGAGGCTTTTTTCCTGCCCGGGGTCTCGTGTCCCGGAGCTCGTTGGACCCGTTATGGGCTGCTCGCCCCGCCGAGCGGGCTGAATGCGCCGCGCCCTGTCGGTTCCGCCTTCCCAGCTGGCAAGAGGAGATCCACGTCATGAGCCCACGAACGAACACGTCTGCAGCAGCGGGCACTTGGCGACTCGGTGACCTGACCGTCAACCGCGTCGGGTTCGGCGCGATGCGCCTGACGGGTACCGAGCCCTTCGACCGCGGCGTGCCGCGTGACCGCGACCGGTCGATCGGCGTGCTCCGGCGCGCGGTCGAGCTCGGCGTCAACCACCTCGACACCGCCGCCTACTACTTCTCGGCCACGCGCTCCGCCAACGAGCTGATCAACCGAGCGCTGGCCCCCTACCCGGAGGATCTGGTCATCGCCACCAAGGTCTGGCCGAGCCGCGACCCCTCGGGCGCATGGTGGTGGGCGGCGCCGGAGCAGTTGCGGGGCCAGGTCGAGGAGAACCTTCGCCAACTCGGCCGCGATCACCTGGACGTGGTGAACCTGCGCGTGCCTCCGAGCCGGCGGACCGGTTCCATCGGCGAGCACTTCGGCGCGTTGGCCGCGCTGCGCGATGCGGGACTGATCCGCCACCTCGGTCTCTCCCACGTCACGTCCGAACAGCTGGCCGAGGCCCGGGCCATCGCCCCGGTCGTCTGTGTGCAGAACCCCTATGGGATCGGTGCGTCGCATGAGGACCGGGCCGTCCTTGAGCGCTGCGGTGAACTCGCTCTCGCCTTCGTCCCGTTCTTCGCGATCGCCGGTCCCGGGCGCGAAGCGGGTCCGGTCGCCGGTGAGGGCGATGCGGTGCGCGCCGTCGCCCGCGCGCACGGCGTGTCCGTCGCGCAGGTCCGGCTGGCCTGGACCCTGCAACAAGGTCCGCACGTGCTGGCCATCCCGGGGACCGGTGATCCGGACCATCTCGCGCAGAACATGGCGGCCGGCGCACTTCGGCTCTCGGACGCGGAGATGGCACGCCTGACGTCGGTGAGGTCGGCCGACGCGTAGCGTCCGCCACAACCTGGGCCGCTGGTCACCCGATCGCCCTGCGATGCCCCTCCGATCCCCTTCCGAGCTCATTCACGCCATGTCAGGCCCCACGGCCGACACCGATGGGTGACCGGGGGAAGGCTCATGCGTCCTGCGGATACCAGCGCAGTTCCACCGTGTTGGCGTCCGGGTCCTGCACGTACAGGGAGACCGCGGTGCCCTGGGCGCCGAAGCGCTCGGCGGGACCGTCCAGCACCGTGAAGACGCCGGAATCGACGACCTGTTGCCAGTCGAGCGGCTCGACCACCAGGCAGATGTGGTCGACGTTGGAGATCTGCGACCGTTCCGCGGGCGTCGTGACGAGGTCGATGATGGTGGTCGGGCTCACCCTCACGGACGGGAAGGGGGCCTTGCCGTCCCGCCACTCGTCCACCCGCACCGGCTGCAGCCCCAGAGGGCCGGTGTAGAAGGCCAGCGAACGCTCGATGTCGGCGACGTTGAGGACGAGATGATCGAAGGCGATCACACGCATGGAGTCTCCCTGGGGTCGGGGCGCCCGGGGGCGCCGGTGGGGCGGTACGGCGGGGCCCGCGGCTCCGGGTCCCGCCGTGCCACGGCGGCCGGTCGGCGGCTGCCGTGGCCTGCCCCTGAGGGGATCATCGCCGAGCCGGCATTCATCGGTCCAACGCATGTTTGTCATTCGATCCAGCTCGTTTCACGATGGGCCGATGGATCTTCAGCAGATGCGCTACGTGCTCGCGGTGGCGGAGACCGCCAGCTTCACCCGCGCCGCCGAGCAGTGCCACATCGTCCAGTCCGCGCTGAGTCACCAAGTGGCACGGCTGGAGAAGGAGCTGGGCGCCCGGTTGTTCGATCGGACCAGCCGCCGGGTGTGGCTGACCGCCGCGGGAGAGGCGTTCCTGCCCGCCGCGCGTCAGGCCCTGGAGGCGGCCGAGCGGGCCCGGGCGGAGGTGGCGGCGGCCACCGGCGAGATACGGGGCCGGCTGACCGTCGGATCGATCCCCACCGTGGCGGCCGTCGACCTCCCGGCCGTGCTCCGGGACTACCGTCGGCGCTACCCCCAGGTACGGATCACTCTCCGGGCGGGCTCCAGCGAGCGGCTCGTCGAGCACGTGCGCGACGGCCTCCTGGACGCGGCCTTCCTCGGCGTACAGCCCGGCTTCCGTACGCAGGGGGTCCGTGACAGGGAACTCGCCCAGGGGCGGCATGTCGCGGTGGTGGCGCCGGACCACCCGCTGGCCACGGAACAGGAGGTGGACCTCGCCTCCCTCACCGAGGAGGCGTTCGTGGACTTCGCCGACGGCAGCGCCGCTCGCGCCCAGTCGGACCAGGCGTTCGCGGCGGCCGGCCTGCGCCGTGAGGTCGCCTTCGAGGTGTCCGGGGTCGAACTCATGGTCCGGATGGTCCGCAACGGACTGGGCGTAGCCCTGCTGCCCGCGGCGTTCACCGCCGAACTGCACGGGCTGCGGTGCGTCCCGATCACCAACGGACCGGTACGGGTGGAGCGTCTCATCTGGAGCCGGTTCACCCCGTCACCCGCCGCCTCCGCATTCCTCGGGCTGCTGGGCGTCGACCTGCCGTCCCAAACGGCCTGACCGCCTCCGGGTCGCGCTGCCATGCGTACCACCCGGCCATCAGGCCGAGCGGAAGTGAGGCAGTCGCCCCGGGGAATCAACGCGCGCGCCATGGGTACTTTGCATCCCTCACCGTCCACCCAGCCTGGGAGAGTCATGACGCAGCAGAGCGAGAACGAGAAGGGCAACCGATTCTGCAAGGCGTGCGGCACGCCGGCGGAAGACGGGAAACTGTGCCGTCACTGCGGCAGCGTCCTGGACCTCCCGGACGAAGCCGGGCTCGTCGAAGACCAAGGCGCAGGCGTACGGCGCGACATGGAAGGACGCACCGATCGCCAGCGGTAGAGGCGAGCGGACGGCAGGCGAACATCGTCGGCTGAACACCGCGCACCGGGGTACACGGTCGCCATGGCACCGAAGACTGATCACCCGGTTTCCCTGCGGGCCGTGCGGCAGCTGCGCCGGATCCGCGCCTTCTACGCGGCAGGAGTCCTGATGTGGACGGTCGCGGCGGCCTGGACAGGATGGATCCACCCCGCAAGCCGGCAGATGTGGGTCTCCCTACTCCTCCTGGCGGTCTTCACCGGCCTGCTGGTGACGGCCTCCCTGTGGCTGCAACGCGTCCGGCCCGCCGTGGCGAACAGGCCGGCGCACCGCGGCGCACGGCGGCACGCGGTCGCCCCGCGCCACGCCAACGCCTGAGCCCTGTCAGTCCCGGCATCGCCTCTCCCGCTGACCGCTCGGGCTCGGTTCATGCTCCACGGGCCACGCTCCACGGACGCTTCCGGGCTTCGGCCTCCGCTCTTCGGCGGCATTCTCGCCGGACCTCTCCTCCGCCCGGGACGGCGGTGGGGCATGCTGGGAGCCGGAGCCTGTTCCTCGCCGACCGGGAGGTGGGAGATGCGGTGGTGGGCCGCAGGATGGATCGTGCCCGTGGTGACCGTCCTGGCCGCATGCAGCACGTCGCCCGGCGATGGCTCGGGCGGAGGTGCGTCCGAGAACCACTCGACCGAGCCGCCGCGCGGTGCGCCGACGAGCGGCTCCGCTCCTCCCGCCTCGCCCGCCCCCAGGTCCCCGGCCTCGACCCGTACCGCGAGCGCGGCGGCGCCGAGCCCGTCCTCGCCCGCCGTCCCGTCCTCGGCTCCGGCCGCCGCCTGTGTCGCGGGACGGACGGAGGTCACCGTCGCGCCCGACGATGCGCCCCGACGGCGGTTGTGCGTACGGCCCGGGACGGTGGTGTCACTGGTGCTCCAGGCCCGCACGGACGACAAGCGGTGGACGGCCGTGCGGAGTTCCGCGCCGGTCTTCGTCCTGGCATCCGGATGGCGCGTGGATGCCGACGGCACCGCGCACGCCGCGCTGCGGTCCGCGGGCACGCGGGGCGGCAGCGCCACGATCACCGCGCTGGCGAAAGCCGCGGACGTGGCGGGAGCAGCGCGCGTCACGTTCACCCTCGACCTGACCGTGACCCCGCAAGCGCGGGAGGGGTGACCCCGGAGAACCGCATGGGTCACCCCTCCCGTCAGCACGCGGTGTGCGTCAGCCGCAGTCGCGCACCCTGATGGTGTAGATGCCGCGGCCGTGTGTGGCCGCGTACAGGGTCCGTCCGTCGGGGCTCAGCTTCAGCTGGAGCGCGGCGACCGCCGGGAGACTGCCGACGCGCTGCCACTTGGTGCGGCCGGGCGCGCGGTAGACGACGCCGAGGTCGGTGGCGACGGCGAGCCCGCCGTTCGGTGTGACGATCGCGGAGTCGGCCGGCACGTCCGGCAGGTTGGCCGAGACGTCCTTCCAGGTGGTGCCGCCGTCGGTGGACTCGAAGATGTGGCCGACGCCGGCGCCGGGGCCCTCGGTCCAGTGCCGGGAGAAACCGTTGACGGCGAGGAAGACGTGGTCGGCGTTCTTCGGGTCGACGGCGAAACCGCTGAGGTAGCGGTTGGGCACCGTCCCGTCGACCGGCAGCGTGACGTCGTGCCAGCCGGTGCCGTCCGCGTTGCCCACGGAGATGCCGCGGGCGAAGCCCTGGTTGTTGCAGGGGCCGCACCAGGCCGCGTAGACCTTGCCGCCCGAGGCCGCGACGGCGGTGGCGGTGCGGCCGGCGCCCAGGTCGTACACGCTCTTCCACTCGGCGCCGCTGCGGATGGCGTAACCGTGCGTCTGCACCCACACGTGGCGGCCGCCGGCGATCCACGTCGAGCTGCTCTTCAGGTCGGCGGTGAGCGGGGCGATGAAGCGGGCCTCGCTCGTGGCGTTGTCGGCGGGGGCGACGTTGTACGACGTGGCCTTGCTGGGGTCGGTGACCCAACTGCCGTCGTTGACGGCGCAGTTCTGGGTCACCTGGACGGCGAGGTAGACGTACTCCTCGGCGATGTGGCAGCCGTTGGCCGGGTCGGTGAGCGTGTCGCCGCCGTCGCCGCCGAAGTCGGAGCCCATCACCTTGTCGTTGCTGCGCAGGACGGACTGACCGTTGTCCTGCAGGCCGCCGGTGACGGAGAGGCCGCCGTGGTCGAGGTCCTTGCCGACGCCGACCGAGTAGTACTGCAGTGTGTCGATGGTGCCGTCGTTGAGGGAGGTCCAGTCGGTGGCGTGGCCGGACGCGTCCTGGGAGCCGTCGACCGGACGCTTGTAGACGCCGCCGTCGTTGCCGACGTACACGAAGCTCTTGCCGTGATAGCGGCCGATCGCGACGCCGTGCTGGTCGGAGTGGGTGGTCGGGTTGCAGTCGCCGGTCTGCTTGGCCGGGTCGATGGACCAGCAGGGGAAGGTGAAGTTCCAGTACGGCCCCACGGTCGACCAGGTGTCGCCGCCGTCCTTCGTCTCGTAGACCTCCTCGAGCCCGGCGTACACGTGCCGCGCATCGCTCGGGTCGACGGTCAGGAACTGGTTGTACCAAGCCTGCACGCCGGGCATGTAGCCGGCGGTGGTCAGCGCCGAGCCGTCCGCGGCCAGCTGCTTGTAGTCGGCGATCTTCGTCCAGGGGCCGAACGGCGAGGCGGCGCTGTAGACGCCCTCCAGTCCGCTGTCCGGGTTGGACGCGGTCAGTTTTGGCGACTGGTCGACGGCGTAGAAGCGCGAGCCGTCGGCGGAGCGGGCGAAGGTGACGTTGCCGACGTCGTCCGCGTCGGTCGGCAGGTCGCCGAAGCCGTGGGTGATGCGGGTCCAGACGCCGCCGACCTTGGTGTAGAAGCCGTTGTAGTCGTCGCCGCTGCGCCAGCCGACCGCGAGCACGACCTTGCTCGGATCCTTCGGGTCGATCGCGATGTCGTTGGCGATGTTCTTGTACGCGGCCGAGTCGTCGTCCGCCTTCGAGCCGCCCGGCAGGTACTCGGGATGGGGTGCGAATTCCCGCTTCCAGGCCCCCCTCGGCGTCTTCGTGGAATGACTCCACACGCCGGCGCTGGTGGCGGCCCACACCTTGCCGCCGCCGAAGCGCAGCTCGTGGATGGTGGTGGACTCCAGCTCGTCGCCGCCGACCCGGCTGCGGGGGGAGAAGGCGCCGCGATGGGGGTCGGACAGGACGTAGACGCCGCTGCCGAGATAGGCGTCGGCGTTGGTGGTGGCCTCGCCGGTCCCCAGCCACAGCCGTCCCGAGCCGTCGAGGGCGAGCGCTCCCGTGGACTGCGAGGGCAGACTGTCGCTGATGGGCGTCCAGTGGCCGCCGCTTCGCGCGGACCGCCAGACGCCGCCACCCGCGCTGCCGGCGTAGACGTAGCCGTCGTCGTCGGCGGCGATCGCGGCCATGCGGCCGGTGACGTTGCCCGAGCCGCCGCTGGAGTTGGAGTCGACGTCACGGTAGCGGGAGTCGTCGGAGTCGTACGGCAGGTCGGTGACGTTGCGCCACCTGCCGCCGGTGCCGGGCAGGTTGCGCAGACCGGTCCAGGCGGCGCCGTACGCGCCGGGGGCGACGATGCCGGGTGACGTGCGCGCCTCGGCGTATTGCTGCGCGCCCTCGGCGATCTCGTCCGCCTCGTTGCCGTCGTCCTCGTCCTCTGCCTTCACCCTGGGGTTCATGGCGCCCGCGGACTGCGTGCGCTGGGCGGCGAGTTGAGCGAGGGTGCGCGCCCCGAAGGGCTGGCCGTCCTTGTCGGGCCTGGCGCCCGCGGGCGTCGCGATGAGTGCTGCGGTGGCGGTGATGGCGCAGAGCGTGAGCCATCGTCTCTTTCGGGTGGGTGCTGACACCAGATCCTCCGAAACCGGGGTGGTCATACAGCCGTCGTGGAGCACCCGATCACCGGTGCGAGAAACCGTCCGGCATTTGGACAAGTCTTGAGCAGAACCTTCCACGCCCCGCCCGTATGTGAACGTGAATCACCCGTTCGCACGCCCTCAACTGCCATTCAGGGACAGTCGTATGTGAGGTGGGTGACGACCGTTCGGTCAACGGGCGAGAGGACGTGCAGTTCGGCCCGGGCCGCATAGCGGCCCTGGCCCTGGAAGGTCCACAGCAGGTGCAGGCGGGCCTGCTTGCGGCCACGGACCAGCACTTCGCGCAGCACGCCCGAGGCCGTTCCGTCGCTCCGGGTCCAGCGGTACGAGACCGTGCCCGGACGGCCGTTCGTCGTGACGAGGCCGACGATGTCCGCGGTGCCGCCGCACCCCAGCACCGTCGGCCCGGCCGTGACCCGCACCGCGCCCGCGGTGAGGGGAGGTCCGATGCGCTGCCAGGCGAGGAGCGCGATGACGCAGATCAGCACCAGGGCGGGCAGGGCGTGTCTGCGGGGCCGCCGGCGCGAGGGCGTGGGACGGGGCGGCACGGCGGTGAGCGTCCTGTCGCTACGTCGAGCGACGGTGGCGGCGGTCACGCCCGGGCCGAAGCGCAGCACGGTGCCTTCGACCCGATCCGGCGCGAACGTCCGCGTGGGCGTCCGCGTCGGAGCCGGCGTCGGTGCCGGTGCCTGCCCCTGTCCCGGTCCCTGTGCCTGTGTCGGAGTTCGTGTCGGCGTTGTCCGGGGCTGTGGGGAGAGCGGCTCGACGAGGGTGGCGTCCGGCTCGTACGGCCGCTGGATCCAGTGACTGGCCAGCACGGTCGCGCTGTACTCGGCGTCGGCGGGGCCGGGTTCGGAGCACGGCGGGCGCACGGCCGCGGGGTCGGGCGTACGGGTGGGCTCGCGGTCCTCGGCGGAGGCGAGGGTGCGGTCGTCGGGCGCGGTCATCGGATCTCACACTGCCTGGTCAGAAGCTGTTGCGAGCCGCCGCCGTCGGCGGAGGCGGGAGTGGTGGCGGCCCCTACGGCCCAGTAGCAGCCCGCGTTGCGGAAGGTGTGGTCCACGGTCAGCGTGTACTGGGTGGCGCCGCTCCGACGGAACGTCTGCGACGCGCCGTCCGGTGCTCCGACCCCGCTGCCGGTGTCGCCGGTGAACCACGAGACGGTGAGGGAGAGCGGGCCGGTTCCGTCCGTCGTGAGGGAGATGGTCGCCGTGGCGGTCGTCGATCCGGTCTGCCGGAAGTCGGTCACCGTGACGTCCTTGACGGCGGGAGCGGGCGGCGCGCTCGTGGCGGCCGTGGTCGGCGTCGCCTCGGTGGCCGGCCCGCTGGGCGTCGTCGTCTCCTGGGGTTCGGACGCGGTGGCGGATGTGGAGGGCTCGCCGGTGCCGGCGGTCGCCGGACCGGAGACCGACAGGCTCGGTGACGCGGTCGGTGACGCGGTCGGCGACCCGGTGGAAGTCGGGGGCGGCGAGAAGGGGGCCGACGCGGTCGGAGTGGCGGACCCTCCGGGCTCCACGGCGGGGTGGGCACTGGTGGTCGCCAGGGCCTGGGCAGCCTGCTGCGCGGCGGTCGCCTCCGGAACGTGCCGGAGACCGTAGGACAGGAGGACCCCCAGGAGCACGGCCGCACCGGACACGAGCATCCCCGCCCGGCCGGGCAGCCACGACCGCGCCCCGCCGGGGGCCGGTTCGCGGCTCAGGACCGTGCGCGCGGTGTCCTTGGTGCTCCGCGGGGCGCGGCGGGCCGACGGCAGCAGCAGCGGCACCAGAGCCACCAGCGCGGCGAGCCGGTCGCGGCCGCGTTCCTCCCAGTCGGGCCCGTAGGCGGCGCCGGCCGCCGCCTCCAGTTCCCTGACGAACGCCTCGGCGTGGGCGGGCCGTTCCACCGGGTTCTTGGCGAGGCCGCGACGCACCAGGTCCCGTACCGGCTCGGGGGCCTCGTCGGCGGGGATCGGGGCGTCGATGTGCCGCAGGGCGAGTTCGGCGAGGTTGTCGCCCGAGTACGGCCTGCGGCTCGTCAGACACTCGAAGAACGTGGCGGTGGCGGCGTACACGTCGGCGGCGGGAGAGGCGGGTGCGCCGGTCCACTGCTCCGGGGCCATGTAGGAAGGGGTCCCTGCCGCCCCGGCGCTGGCGCCGACGTCCACCGCGATCCCGAAGTCCACGAGCCTGGACGATCCGTCCGGCACGACCAGGACGTTCTCCGGCTTGTAGTCACGATGGACGACGCCGAGGCGGTGCGCGTCGGCCAGACCGAGCAGCGATCCCTTGAGGACCACGAGGGCGGCCTCGGGGTCGAGCGGGGCCGCCCTGGTCAGCAGGGTTCGCAACGAGACGCCGTCCACCAGCTCCATCACGATGGCGGCGCCGTCCGGGCTTTCGACGTACTCGTACAGCTCCGCGACGTAGGAGCTCTCCAGTCCGCCGAGCAGCCGCGCCTCCGCCCTGAACCCGTGCACGAAGCCCGGCCGGGTGCGCAGTGACTCGCTGAGGTACTTGACCGCGACCGGAACACCGGTCTTCTCGTGCACGGCAAGGACGACCCGTCCGCTCGCCCCTGACCCGAGTTCCAGCGACTCGGTGTAGCCGGGCACTGCCCATGTGTCCATTCCATCCCCCCAAGGCGGCCGAGCGGCCCGGGTTTCGCCCTCCGAGCTTCGGGCCACGCGTGGGGAGACACATTTTTCGGCCACCGCGGTTGCGGACAGGGGCTCGTGGTTCGAGGGAGGGAACACCCTCCCTCGAACCACCAGGGGGCGTCCGCGGCGCGGCGGGCGCGTCAGTCCACGATCACCTCGGCGCGCGCCGAGGGGACCCGGCCGACGAGGGCGCCCCCGAAGTTGCCTTCCACCTCGGCCTTCTCCGCGGCGTTCGGGTAGGGGTTCGTGCAGGCGGTGCCCGCGCTGGAGCCGGACATCAGACTCGAGCACGGACCGGGCTTGCGATCCGGCAGACCCAGAATGTGCCCGAGTTCGTGCGCGGAGATGCGGACGGTGTCGTACCCCTCGTCGACGGCCTGGCGTCCGATGTACACCGTGCCGCTGCCCAGGGTGGTGGGCAGGGCGCGCGGCCAGCCGTTGTCCGCGAGGACGCGTATGTTGGCCCGTTGCCCGGCGGCGGCCGGCCGGAGTTCGACGGCGTCGACGCTCTCGTTCCAGATCGCCGCGCCCCGGTCGACGGCGCTCCGGAACTCCGCGGAGCCGCCTGCGTCATAGGTCACCACACGGGTGGTTGCGGGGGCGTTCACCGTGTGGGGGGCGGCTGCGGCCTGGCCGCCTGCCAGGGCCATCGACATCAGGCAGGCAGCGGCCAGGCCGCCGGTGGTCAGCGTACGGACGTGCATGATCGACCTCCTTGTGGGGGAAGGGTAGTCGTGCTCATGACATTCCTTGAGTCCCTGCCCAGCTGAGGCGCGGACGAATCCGTCGAAGCGGGTGCCCGGGCCCGACGGCCTGAACGACGAACAGGTCCTCCCGTGCCCCACTGCGGGCCGTGCTTCGTCGGGTGTTCCACCGGACGGCGGCGCCGGCGAGGGCGGCTTCAGTGTTCGGGTGCGGCTGTCCGCGGTGTCGGTCCGGGGCGGCGGGAGGCGAGGCCGAGGAGCGACCCTGCGGCGAGCAGGACCGCGAGGGTCGCGTAGCCGTGTGCCAGGGTGGTCGACGAAGCGATCACGGCGACGAGCAAGGGACCGCCCGCGTCGCCGAGTTCGCGGCCGAGTTCGGCGGCGCCCATGGTCTGCCCGAGGCGCTCGGTCGGCGTCGAGGCGGCGAGGGCGGCGAAGCCGAGCGGGGTGATCAGCCCGGTGCCGGCGCCGATCAGGGCGGCCCCGGTCAACACACCCGTCAGACCGGGCAGCGTGGCGCAGGCGAGGCCGACGGCAGCGATCAGCAATCCGGCGCTCATGCCGCCGCGTGGAGTGAGGCGCCCTTCGTCCAGCGCCCGTCCGGCTCTGGGTTGCACGACGGCCGCACAGGCGGCGAGCACCGACACCGCCGCGCCCGTGGCGACCGTACCGAGGCCGGCTGCCCGGCCGGAGACCGGCAGGAAGCCGACCCCGACGGAGAGTGCGGCGGTTGCCGCGGCCAGGGCCGACGTCGGAGCGAGGAAGGAGCGTCGGGTGAGGCGCCGGGCAAGGTCGAGGACCGTCTGTCGGGCTCTGGGCAGGGGCGCCACGTCGGGCACGGCGAGCGCGGCCCAGGCGGCGACGGCCGCGCCGAGTGCGGTGAGGACCGCGAACAGAAGACCCAGCCCGCCGGCCCACACCAGGACGCCGCCCAGGAGCGGGCCCAGGGTGTAGCCGATCGACTTGTAGAAGCCGTAACCGCCGAAAGCCCGGCCGCGTTTGGCGGCCGGGTTGAGCCGGGCCACCAGGGCGGCGGCGGACGGGGAGAACGCCGCTGCCGCCGCACCCTGGCCCAGGCGGGCCGCCCACAGCAGGCCCGGACTGTCCGCCACCATGTACACGGAGGAGGCGGCCGCGAACGCGACGAGCCCGCCCAGCAGCACCGGGCGGGCGCCGATCCGGTCGGCCAGGGTGCCGAAGACCGGTTTGAGAAGGACCTCGGCGCCGTCGTACAGGGCCAGCAGTCCGCCCAGAACCAGCAGCGAGGTGACGGCGTCGTCCGAGCGACCGCCGAGATTGGCGGCGATGCCGTGCGCCCCGAAGGCCGTCGTGAATCCCGCCGCGTACAGCGGCCACATCTGCCGGGCCGGCGCGGCCTGCGTCTTCGCCGCGGTCACCGGCCCGGCTCCGGGGTCTGGTGCAGGGCGGCGACGACGCGCTCGGCGTAGTCCTCGCAGGCGGCCGTGCACTGTCTGAGCCGTTCTCCGGCCTCGGCCGCCTCGGGCGTGCCGAACACGTCCCGCGCGGTCAGGTCGCGGTGCCAGCGCCGCAGCCGTTCCAGCGACTGCTCCTCTTCTTCGAGTTCGGCGAGGGTGAACTTGGCGATGCGGATCTCCTTGGCCAGTTCGTCCTCGAACTTGCCGCAGTCGGCGAGGAACTCGGTCCAGTCGGCCGACCGCGCCGCGGTGAACAGCTCTCGCAGACGGGCGGCGTCCTGCGGCCCGCGACCCGAGGCGTCCAGCGTCATCGCCTGCCCGCCGGCCTGCTCGGTGAGGGCGAGCGCCCGCATGACGCCGTCGGCGAAGACCGGCACGTCCGGCACGGCCCAGATGCCCTGCCCCAGTGAGACCGCGCCGACCTTGCGCAGCTCGCGCCAGACGGCCACGCGGTGCCGCGACGGTTCCGCGGCCAGCTTGATCACGAGGACGAGCCACCGGCCCGATGCTCCCAGCCCTGTCACATCGAAAAATGTAGCAGCTGTTACATCCGCTACATCCGTCCACGGTGCGTGCACCGTCCCGCCCGTCTCCGGCTCAGCCACCGCACTGCTGCGCGACCCTGCGCGTTCGGAGGAGCTGTGGTGGCGTCCGGCAGGGGCGGACCGCAGGCTTGATCTGTATGCGTGCAGGGACGCGCCGCCGAGCTCGGGGTCGCGGCAAGCTCTTGGAGGTTCGCGTGACCGCTTCGTCGCCCTCGAGCGACACACCCCCGGCCCGGTACGACGACCTGCGGGCCCTGGTGATCAACTGCACCCTCAAACGCTCGCCGGAGCCGAGCAACACCCAGGGGCTGATCGACCGGAGTACCGCCGTCCTGGGCGCCCAGGGCGTGCAGGTCGACGTGGTGAGGGCCGTCGATCACGACATCGCCACGGGGGTGTGGCCCGACATGACGGAGCACGGCTGGGAGAGGGACGCCTGGCCGGATCTGTACCGGCAGGTCATGGCAGCCGACATCCTCGTGCTGGCCGGACCCATCTGGCTGGGCGACAACAGTTCGGTGATGAAACAGGTGATCGAACGTCTCTACGCCTGCTCCAGTCTGCTCAACGAAGCCGGCCAGTACGCCTACTACGGCCGCGTCGGCGGCTGCCTGATCACCGGAAACGAGGACGGCGTCAAGCACTGCGCCATGAACGTCCTCTACAGCCTGCAGCACCTGGGCTACACCATTCCTCCCCAGGCGGATGCGGGGTGGATCGGCGAGGCCGGGCCCGGCCCCTCCTACCTCGACCCTGGCTCGGGCGGACCGGAGAACGACTTCACCAACCGCAACACCACATTCATGACCTGGAACCTGCTGCACATGGCGCGGGCGCTGAAGGATCTGGGGGGCATTCCCGCCTACGGCAACCAGCGCACCGCCTGGGACGCGGGCTGCCGACACGACTACGAGAATCCCGAGCACCGTTAGCGGCCACGGCCCGGACCAGCGACCTGCGGTGCTGAGCGGCCGGGCCCGGGCGAAGACCGGCTGCGCTGAGCAGCCGGGCCGGATCAGAGGCCGCCGGTGTTGAGCAGCCGGTTGGGAGTGTCGGAGCGTACGCCGTGCAGGACGCCACGGGTGGCCGTGTGGTCGAGCCAGGTGTGGACCTCCTTGGCCGTGGCGTGCGGGTGGGCCGACAGATACAGCGCGATCACGCCGGTCGCGTGCGGTGCGGCCCAGGAGGTCGCGCCGCCGTCCTCCGTCGCCGTGCCGCCACCGGCGAGGGCGGCGGTCACCTTCTGGCCGGGGGCGTACAGGTCCACGCACCGTCCGTACCCCGACCCGTACGAGCCGGTGTCGCTCCACGGGCGGTCGGTCGTCGTGGAGGCCGCCACGACGATCGTGCCGGGGACGCCGGCCGGGGAGTGCCGGCAGGCGTCGTCACGGAAGTTGCCGGCCGACACCACCGTCGGGATCCCCGCGTCGACCATCTTCTTCACCGCGGCCTCCAGGGCCGTCGACCGGTGGTCGAGGTTGAGCGACATGTTCACCACGGCGGGCTTCTGCGCATGCGCGGTGACCCAGTTGACCGACTTCACCAGAGCGGCCTCGGCCGCCGCGGGGGAGCCGCCGCCCTCGCTCTCGCACAGGACGCCCTGAACCCGGACGAGCTCCGCCTTGGGCGCCACCCCGTACTTGGCGCCGCCGATGACGCCCGCGACGAACGTGCCGTGGCCTATGCCGTCCTCGCTGAAGCAGTCGCCGGAGTTCTTCGCGCCCACGAAGTCGGCGCCGAGCCGGGCGCGTCCGCCGAACTCCTTGTGGGCGACGTCCATCCCGGTGTCGATCACATAGACGTGCACGCCCTTGCCCGTGGCGGTCGTGGTGAGCTTCCCGTTCAGCGGCCGCGAGCGCTGGTCCAGAATGTCCAGGTTCCACGGCACGTGCCGGGTGAGAGGAGACGCCGCGCTCTGCGCCACCCCGGACAGCTTCCCGACGGCGCCGGGAGCCCCGGGCGCCGAGTCGGACGACAACCCCTCCCCGGCGGACGTCACGGAGGACGCCTTGCCGTGCGCGGACGGCGTTCCGCCGGTACCGCTGTTTCCGGCCGCCGCGCCGGCTTTCCCGCCGCAGGCCGAGGCCCCGAGCACCGTCATGATGGTCATCACCATGAGACCGGCCTTCGTCACGTTCCGCGTCACGACGTCCCCCATTTCCCTGCCTGCCTCGCACGCAGTCAGCGCACAAGACGACGCCGGCGCCCGAGCGGTTCCGGCAGACACGCCGGGCGCGCATCGCGCGCGACCCGGGCTGCGGAGACGCTACCGGGGCAGGCCGTGGCCGTCGAACGCTTCCCCCAGCGCTTCGGCCGCAGCGGTGAGGTCGGTGCGGATCGCCTCCTCGTGGGGCAGGAGGTCCTGCTCTCTGCCGACGACCGACAGGGCGGCCCTGATGTGTCCGGTGCCGGTGCCGGCGCGGGTGCGGGTGCCGTCGCCACCGCCGCCGTCGCGTACGGGTACGGCGTACTCGGTGACGCCGTGTTCGAACTCCCCCCGCGCGACGACGACGCCGCGCCGACGGTCGCGGTCGTTGGCCGCGGCGAGTTCCCCGGCGCTGTGGGCCGCGTTGGGGCCGCCGACGCCGATCAGTTCGTAGTCGTCGAGGAGAACGGTGATCTCCTCGACGGTGTGGTCGAGGAGGAGGGCGCGTCCGGCGCCGGTGCACCAGCAGGGGGTGACGAGACTCGCCCGGCCCTGCCACCCCTGGGCGAAGCCCGCGGCGGACTCGGCGCGCAGCAGCCGCACCTGCACGCCGTCGCGCACGGAGAGCCGTGCCCCGGCGCCGTGCGCGACGGCCATGCGGCGCAGGAGGGGGCGACTGCGACGGAGCAGGCCGGGGTGCAACGACGCGGCCGTGGTGAAGAAGGCGTTGCCGGCGCGCAACGTCGAGTCGTCGCCGCGTTCGAGGAACCCCTTGTCACACAGGTCCTGAGTCGTGCGCGACGCCTTGCTCCGCTCGATGCCGACCTCGTCGGCGATCCTGCTGACGTTGAAGCCGGTGCGGCCGGAGGCCTCGCGGTCCAGCACGGCGTTGACCACGCGCAGGGCCATACGCAGCGAGGACGCCGTTCCCGGGCTCGTCCGTCCGGGGGAGTGGCCGTTCGTCGTCACCTCCGCACTATAGGCGAGCCGGTGATCACCGGCCCGGGGCGGCGTGGGCGGGCACTCCAGGCCTGCACCGGGCGATCCCGCGGCTCTGCGTCACACCGGTACGCGCCGGCCCGGTTCGGCTGTGCCGGTTCGCGCCCGTTCGGCTGTGCCGGTTCGCGACGTCTTTCAGTCCGCGTGGTGCAGCGCGAAGACACGGGCGGGGAAGCCCGAACCGCCCTGCGGCTTGGGCCAGGTGGCCACGATCAGCGCGCCCGCCTCCGGGACCCTGTCGAGGTTGGCCAGCAGTTCGATCTGCCAGCGGTCCCGCCGCAGGACGTAGTCCTCCAGGCCGAAGTCGCCCGCCGAGGTGGCCAGTCCGGGATCGGTGTCGGTCTGCTCGTGCCCGATCGCGGTGACGCCGGCCTCCTCGAAGAGGTGGCGCAGGACCTCGGCGGACCAGCCCGGACAGTGACTGACACCCGCTTCGTCCTTGTTGGCCATGGCGGCCGGGTCCGGCCAGCGCCGGCTCCAGCCCGTGCGCAGCGCGACGAACGCCCCGCGCGGGATCCGCCCGTGGCGCGCCTCCCAGGCCGCCACGTCGTCCAGGGTCGGCACCGCGTCCGGGTCCCCGGCGACGCGCTCGGTGATGTCGAGGACGACGAGCGGAAGGATCATCTCGTCCACGGGGATCTCGTCCAGAGCGCGGGCGCCCGCGACGAAGTGGACGGGCGGGTCGACGTGCGTGCCCCACTGTCCGACGATCGTGTAGCGGTGCACGTTGAAGCCGTCGCCGCGGGACATGTCGAAGGGCATCTCGCGCTGTTCGTCGGGGAAGGCGGGGAAGTGCGGCTGACCGGGGTGGAACGCGTGCGTGAGGTCGGTGCGGACCGTCTGCCCGATCAGTTCCCGGTGCAGGGCCCACAGCGGCGGTTCGGCGGTGACGGTGTCCGGGGCCGTGAAGTCCGTGTTCGAAGTCATGCCTGCTCGTCCCTCTTTCTCGGCGTCGTACTTTGCGTGGTTCTCCGCATGCCTCTCCGCGTCGTGCTCCGGGACGTGGGCGGCGGGGATGTGTCGCTCTGGGGCTGGGTGTCGGATCGGTGCCGCATGGCCGCGGGGCGAGGGCGCTTCCGAGGAGGGGCGGGGGTCAGGCCCGGGAGACGAGGTCCAGCGGGGCGGAGAGCTCGATCACCGGAATCTCCCAGGGGTGGGCGTCGGCGATGCGGGCCAGGACCTGCGCGAGCGCGTCGTCGTCCGCCGCGGCGTCGACGTACGTGGTGACGGCGAGCGTCGAGGAGAGGACCCGCCCGCCGACCGAGCCCAGTGAGGGTCGGGCGCCGGGCCGTATGGTGAATCCCTCCGCCCCGAGGGCCACCTCGAACACGTCGTCGTAGACGCCGAAGTCCCCCAGCTCGGGTGAGGCCTCCAGGACGTGCAGGAGCGAGGCGAAGGACTCGTCGGCGCGCAGCGCGTCGAGGTCGCCCTTCGCGCAGGCGGCCAGGGTCGCTTCCGCGACCGGCCAGTACACCTTGATCGCCCGGACCGTCCGGCGTCGGACGGTCGTACGGACGGATGCGCGGTCCTCTCCGGCGGCTCTCGGCGTGATCGTGGTCGTGGCCATACGCAGTCAATCCTCGGTGGTCGGTGGTCTGGTCGGTGGCCGGAAGTCGGCGCTGGTGGACGATGCAAGGATGCTATGCGTGCATTAAATGCACGGCAAGATGCAAATGATGCACACTGGTGAAGAGTGGAGGCGCAGGCGGGGTGAAACCGCGGAGGTACGATGCGGGCCGTCGGCGCGGAACGAACGTCACCGGGACCTCGCCCTGGCGGACCCGCGCACCGGCACGGCGGAGGAACGGGCGGAGGAACAGGTGGACTCAAGCGTGGCGAAGGGCCTGGACGCCCTGTCGGCGCTCGCCCATCGTCCAGCCGAGGGCGGACCGGGAGCCACCGCCGCGTCCGTCTCGGAGCTGGCCCGCAGGCTCGGACGCGACCGCAGCCAGCTGTCCCGCGTGCTCACCGCCATGGCGGCGGAGGAATTCGTCGCCCGCGACGACGTCTCCGGCGGCGTCGCCCCGCACTGGCGGCTCTACACGGCGGCACGCGACCTGACCGCGCACCGGCTGCGCACGGACGGGCTCACCGCCCTGGAGGGCATGGCGGCCGAGACCGGCGAGAGCTGCTACCTCGGAGTCCTGGTCGGCGACACCACCGTGACCATCGCCGAACGCGTGCCCCGGGGCAGTCGGCAGCTCGGCTCGTGGATCGGCCGCCCCTACCCGGCCTACTGCAGCGACTGCGGCCAGGCCCTGCTCAGCGACGCCGACGACGACGAGGTGGCTGACGTCTTCGCCCGCACGGAGTTCCTGCGCCACGGCCCCAACGCGCCGACCGGCGTGGACGATTTCCTGCGTCGCCTGGAGGAGACCCGTCGGCGCGGCTACTCGATCGTCGACGAGGAGGCCGAACCCGGCCTGTACTCCGTCGCCGTGCCGGTCCGCGACTTCACCGACGAGGTCGTGGCCGCCGTCCAGGTCGTCGGACCGCGACGCCGCCTGCAACCCCGGACGCGGGAGTGCGCGGCCGCCGCCCTCCGCTGGGGCGGTCGCCTGGAGAGGGCCCTTCGAGGCGCCTGAACAGGCGCGTACGGCACCTCCGAAGAAGTCCGTGCGCGAAGGATGAGCCGATCTGGCCGAAGGGCGAGCCGATCTGTCGAAGGGCGAGCCGGCCTGGTCGAGTCCGGTGGCGACAGCGACCACGCCCGCGCCCCGTCGAGAGGCTTGACGGTGTTGAGGGTGGTCGTTAGCTTTCGTGATATCCGCAGTCTTGGACACTGTTCATGATGTCGAACGGCCGAGGCGTCCTGTCGAGCCGCCGGGCCGCCGAGCCAGGCCGTGCGCGACATCGGCAGCACCTCTCGCAGGAAACCGGAACACGTGTAGTCACCGCTGTAAATGGGAGCGCTCCCATGAAGTCGGCAATGTCCGTACCGGGATCAGCAGCCAAGAGGAGGAGGGGACATGACGCAGAGTCGGAATGAGCCCGTGAGCGGGGAGCGGCGATCGCCGAGCCGCAGGAGCGTCCTGGCCACGATGGGGGCCCTGCCGATCCTCACGGCCGCGACGTCCGTCGCCGGGGCGTCGAGAGCCGGGGCCGCGACGGCTGCCACCGCGGTGGTCGTCGACGCGTCGGCGCGGCGGCAGACGATCCGGGGATTCGGAGGCATGAGTCACTCCGCCTGGATCGGCGACCTCACGACTGCCCAGCGGGACACGGCGTTCGGCGCCGGCGACGGTCGACTGGGACTCTCTCTGCTGAGGATCCCCGTCCCCGAGGACCGGTCCGCCTGGAGCCGGGACATGGCGACGGCGAGGCGCGCGATCGAGCTCGGCGCGACGGTCATCGCGTCGCCGTGGAACCCGCCCTCCTCCATGGTCGAGACCTTCGTCCGCGGCAGCCAGACCAATGCGCGACGTCTCAGGCACGACATGTACGGCGCCTACGCCCAGCATCTCAACGACTTCACTGCGTTCCTGCGGAACAACGGAGTCAATCTGTACGGCATATCGGTGCAGAACGAGCCCGATTACGCACAGGACTGGACGTGGTGGACCCCCGCCGAGATGGTCCGGTTCCTGCGGGAGAACGCCGGGTCGATCAGCACCAGGGTCATCGCGCCGGAGTCCTTCCAGTACCTGAAGAACATGTCGGACCCGATCCTCAACGACCCGGCGGCGCTCGCCAACGTGGACGTCATCGGCGCTCATCTCTACGGCACGCCGTTCGCGAACTTCCCCTACCCCCTGTTCAAACAGAAGGGCGCGGGCAAAGAGCTCTGGATGACCGAGGTGTACTACCCCAACAGCACGGACTCGGCGGATCTGTGGCCCCAGGCGCTCGACGTGGGGGAGCACATCCACCGCGCCATGGTGGACGCCGAGTTCCAGGCGTACATCTGGTGGTACATCCGGCGAAGCTACGGCCCCATGCGCGAGGACGGCCGGATCAGCAAGCGCGGCGCCTGCATGGCGCACTTCGCCAGGTTCGTGCGGCCCGGATCCGTACGGGTCGAGGCGACGGCCCGACCGTCGTCGGACGTCTACGTCTCGGCGTACAGGAGCGGTGACTCGACGGTCGTGGTCGCCGTCAACAAGGGGGCCTCCGCGGTGAGTCAGCAGTTCAGCCTGGCGAACGCCAGCGCGTCCAGCGTCTCGTCGTGGCTGACCGACGCGAACAGGAACGTCGCGTCCCAGGGCGTCACCGGGGTGTCGAACGGCGCCTTCGCCGTCTCGCTCCCCGCGCGAAGCATCACGACGCTCGTGACCGCCTGACCGGACCCCGGCGGAAGCCATGCGGGTCGAGCGCCGCACGCATCAGGAGGTGGTGCTCATCCCGCGTGACGCCGATCCGCAGGGGCTTGGCCGTTCCTCGCCGCCTGCACCCCCGAGGAGAGGTGAGCGGCGGCGGGTCGCGCCGCCGGCCCTCGCGTCCGAGCCGCCGCCCGGAAACCTGTGCGCTCAGTTCGGGGAAGTCGGGTCTACTTCGTGTGGTCCTGCGGCGCGGCGGCCGTCTGCCGGGCGGCGAGGAAGCGGCTGCGGGCGATGTCGGGGTAGCGGATCGTGAACAGGATCGGCAGGACGATGCCGGCGACCGTCAGGGCCGTGCGGGCGCCGCCGCTGTCCGGCTGGTAGCGGTGCAGCAGGGCCGAGCCCGCGCCGGTGACGGTGAAGGCGGCCGCCCACACCGCGGTGATGGCCTTGTTCACGCTGAGGAACAGCGGGGTGTTCCAGTGCTCGGAGGGCACCGACGTCCGTGCGATGCCGAGAGTGAACGGCCGGCCGACTGCCAGCGAGCCCCATGCTGTCATCGCCAGCCACAGTGAGGAACCGGCGGACGCGTAGTCCTCCACGAACGCCGAGTCGGGCGCGGCGCAGGCGACCGCGGTGGCGACCGCGAAGAACAGCGTGGCGCTGATCTCCACGACCTGCGCGTCCCACGGACGGCCGCCGGCGCGCTGGTAGCCGATCAGGGCCAACGCGACGACGAGGCCCGCGCCTAGCGCGAGTCGGGCGTCGAAGCTTCCGACCAGGATGCTGACGACTATCCACGGAAGGAAGCTGCGCAGGTACTGCATGGTCGTGTCCCCCTGTGCGAGTGGTCTCGCTCTGCCCGAACGGGCGATGTTCCACTATTGACATGTCGAAACTAGAAGGTCTTGCCGTGACATGTCAAGACTGGAACGTCGGGTCTACAGTGGGAATCATGAGCCTTCGCCACGCATTGCTGGGGCTGCTGTCCAACGGGCCGGGCAGCGGTTACGACCTCCTCGGCGCCTTCAAGTCGACCCTGTCGAACGTCTGGCCCGCGACTCAGAGCCAGGTCTACTCGGAGCTGACCCGGCTCGCCGACGCGGGCCTGATCAGAGTCGCGGAGGAGGGGCCGCGAGGCAGGAAGACATACGAGGTCACCGCCGACGGCCGCGAGGAGCTGCGGCACTGGCTGCTTGAGGTCGCCCCGGACGGCTACCGCCGAAACGACATCCTCCTGAGGGTCTTCCTCCTCGGCGCGGTGGAGCCGGGTGAGGCCCGGGAGTTCATGCGCCGCCGCGCCGAGATCGCCCGCAGCCGCAACGCCCAGTTCACCGCGATGGACGAGGCGATGGCCTGGGGCGACGACGCGCTCTCCGTCTACGGGCGGCTCACCCTCGAGTGGGGCAAGCGCTTCACGCGCATGCAGGCGGAGTGGAGTGAGTGGGCGGACGAGCAGATCGCCGAGGCGCAGGCGTCATCCGAGGAACAAGCGGACCTGTAGGGCGCAGGGGGAGGCCGGCACGGGGGCCTTGGGATCGCTGCGCAAGGAAGATGTCGATCCGGCGGGCGTCGTCCTTCTGCGTGCAGGCGCGGTGCGGGCGCTGAGCGTGGCCTCGTCGCGTCGGCCGGGTGATACTGGCGTGGTGGGCGAAAGCGAACGGCAGACGGGCCGGCGCTTGGAGCAGGCGATCTTGGAGTTGCTCGAACGTCGCGGCCTCGCCAAGACGATCTGTCCCTCGGACGCCGCGCGGGCGGTGTACGAGGGGGAGGGCGACGGCTGGCGCGAACTCATGGAGCCCGCTCGCCGCGCGGCTCGCCGTCTGGTCGCGGCAGGCGAGGTGGAGATCACTCAAGCCGGCCGTCCCGTCGAGCCGACGACGGCCCGGGGCGCGATCCGTATCCGCCGTGTCCGCTGAGGAAGCGGCTGCAATTCGCTGACCGGATGCGCCCGTGACCGGCCGCGTCACGTCAACTCGCGGCGACGTCGTCGGCCCGGCACGGTGCCCCGCAGACCGCAGACCGCAGACCGCAGACCGCAGACCGCAGACCGCAGACCGCAGACCGCTGTACGCGGCGTGGCTGACCGCGGTCGCCGTCACCGCCGCCACCTGGTGGACCTTGGCCCATTTGCTGCACACACGGTACGGCCGTGTGGTCCTGTCGGGAGAGGCCGAGTCCGGCGTGGAACCGCCTCCGCCGCGGTTGCCGCCGTGGTCGGGGGCCGTGACAGGAGGCGGGACGCTTCGGCGGCAGACACGGGCGCCGATGGTCGAAGTATCGGACATGCGCGATCTGTTGACATGCTTTCAGGCCCTCCTATTATCGACAGCTGTCCGTCATTCTGATCAGTGTTCGACATGACGAACGCACCTCTCCTCCTGTCCGCTCCCACCGCGTCCGGCTCCGGACGTCATCTGCCATAGGAAATGGCATGTCCATGCCTATCGCGCAATGTCTCCCAGCCGTGGGAGGCCGACGAACCCCCTCATCCCCAGGAGACCGCCCATGCCCGTGACACCGGTCCGCTCCAGGCGGGCCAGGCCGCTCGCGCTGTTCGCGATCGTGCTGGCCATGGCCACATTCCTGCTCGGCGGCCCCGCCTCCGCGGGCACCAGCGCCGCGGCCGCCGGCTCGCTGCCCTGCGACCTGTACGCCGCCGCCGGCACGCCCTGCGTGGCCGCGCACAGCACGACACGCGCCCTCTACTCCACCTACAACGGCCGCCTCTACCAGGTCAGGCGCGCCTCGGACGGCTCCACCCGGGACGTCGGCGTGCTCAGTTCGGGCGGGTACGCCGATGCCGCCGCGCAGGACTCCTTCTGCGCGGGGACGAGCTGTCTCATCACCGTCGTCTACGACCAGTCCGGCCGCGGCAACCATCTCACCCAGGCGCCGCCCGGAGGGTTCCAGGGCCCTGCGGCGGGAGGTTACGACAACCTCGCGGAGGCGTCCGCGGCACCGGTCATCGTGGGCGGCCACAAGGCGTACGGCGTCTTCATCGCGCCCGGTACCGGTTACCGCAACAACCACACCAACGGCATCGCCACCGGTGACCAGCCGGAAGGCATGTACGCGATCCTCGACGGAACCCACCGTAACGGCGGTTGCTGTTTCGACTACGGCAACGCCGAGACCAACAGCCGGGACAACGGCAACGGCACGATGGAGGCCGTCTATTTCGGCGACATCAAGGCGTGGGGCTATGGAACGGGCAACGGTCCCTGGGTCATGGCCGACCTGGAGAACGGGCTTTTCTCCGGAGTGAACCCCGGCTACAACGCCAACGACCCCAGCGTCAGCCACCGGTTCCTCACCGCGATCGTCAAGGGCGGCCCGAACCGCTGGGCGATCCGGGCCGGCAACGCCCAGTCCGGGGGCCTGTCCACGTACTACGACGGTCCTCGGCCCAACGCCTCGGGCTACAACCCGATGAAGAAGGAAGGCGCGATCATCCTCGGTATCGGCGGCGACAACAGCAACAGTTCCGCCGGCACCTTCTACGAGGGCGTCATGACGTCGGGCTATCCGTCAGAGGCGACCGAGAACGCCGTACAGGCCAACATCAGCGCCGCCGGGTACGTGGCGTCCCCTCCGGCAGGCGCCCCCGCCGCGGGTTCCCGCGTGTCACTGCGGGCCACCACCTCCTGCTGCACCGACAACTTCATCCGGCACAACAGCGCCGACAGCGACGCCGTCATCGCGGCGGTCTCCGCCTCCAGCGCCTCGGCCGACAAGGCCGCCGCCACCTGGACCGTGCGTCAGGGCCTCGGTGACGCCTCCTGCGTCTCCTTCGAATCCGCCGACAAGCCGGGGCAGTACCTGCGTCACTACGACTTCCGACTGCGCGTGGCGACCATCGACAGCAGCGCACTGTCCCGACTGGACGCCACGTTCTGTCCGCAGGCGAGTCACAACGGCCAAGGCGTCTCGCTCCGGTCCGCCAACTACCCGAGTGACTTCGTGCGCCACTACAACCACGACGTCTACATCGCGAGCCACGGCGGGTCCCACGCGTGGGACAGCACCGGCGCCTGGTCCGACGACACCAGTTGGGTGGTGACCTCGCCCTGGGCCTGAGGCCCGCCACGCCGGACGGGCGTCGAGCCGCGCCGCCGCCTCGGCGGCGACGTCGGACGTCGGCGAGAGGGTGAAGTACGCGCCGGCCGAAGGCCGTTCGACGCAGCCGGGGCAGGGGAGCCCCGGCTGCGTCGGATGGACGACGGCGCGTTCGACGCAGCCCTCGCGGATGCTTCCCACCGCCGGGCGTCCCGCGCGCCCGGCGGCCGCTTCCTCCAGCGCGCCGAGCGCCCGAGTGCGCCGAGCGTGCTGGCTGCCCGAGCGCGCCGGGCCGTCGACGGCTCAGGCTGACCGGCGATGGTGGATCGGCCTGTCCGACCCGGTCAACGGCAGACCCGTACCGCCCCGGCGGGCGGCGACGATCTCCGCCGCGATCGACAGAGCGGTCTCCTCCGGCGTGCGCCCCCCGAGGTCCAGGCCGATGGGCGACCTCAGCCGCGCCAGCTCATGGTCCTGCAGACCGATGTCGCGCAGCCGCCGGTCCCGATCGGCATGGGTGCGGTGGGAACCCATCGCGCCGACGAACGACACCGGCAACCGCAGCGCGACCTCCAGCAGCGGGACGTCGAACTTGGCGTCGTGGGTGAGCACGCACACCACCGTGCGCGTGTCCGTCCGGGTGCCCCGCAGATAGCGGTGCGGCCAGTCCACGACGACCTCGTCGGCCTCGGGGAAACGCTCCGGGGTGGTGAAGACGGGACGGGCGTCGCACACGGTGACGTGATACCCCAGGAACTTGCCGGCGCGTACCAGGGCCGCCGCGAAGTCGACGGCGCCGAACACGATCATCCGGGGCGGCGGCACGCTCGGTTCGACGAGCAGGGCGAGGCCGCCGGGGCAGTGCGAACCGTCCGGCGACAGCTCGACCGTGTCGGTGCGACCCGTGTCCAGCGCGGCCAGGCCCTGTGCGGTGGCGGCTCGGTCGAGGTCCTCGTGCCCGCCGAGCGCGCCCTCCCGGGAGCCGTCGGCGTGCACGAGCAGCGCGCCGCCGAGAAGGGCCGCGGGACCGCGGACGACCCTGACCAGCGCCGTCGGCTCGCCTCGTGCCACTCGCTCCAGAGCGGAACGCAGCAGCGCGCCGACCGGACCGTCCGGGGTGAGCGGGGTGACCAGGACGTCGAGGACCCCTCCGCACGTGAGTCCCACGGCGAAGGCGTCCTCGTCGTCGTAGCCGAACCGTTCGAGGACGCTGTCCCCGCTCTCCAGCGCCCGCGCGCACAGGTCGTACACGGAAGCCTCCACACAGCCGCCGGACACCGACCCGATGACGGTTCCCTGCCCGTCGACGGCGAGGGCGGCGCCGGGACCGCGGGGCGCGCTGCCGCCGACCGACACGACGGTCGCGACGGCGGCCGCACGGCCCTCGGCCAGCCAGTCGCCCAGCTGGGGCGCGAGGTCAAGCATCCTGGCCGCCCGTCAGAACACGGTCGGGGCGGATGGGCAGGCTGCGGTGGCGTACGCCGGTCGCGTGCCACACGGCGTTGGCGACGGCGGCGGCCGCGCCGACGACGCCGATCTCGCCGATTCCCTTGATGCCGACCGGGTCCTCGGGGTCGTCGTCCGCCACCCAGTGCGCCTCGACGCGCGGTACGTCGGCGTGCGTGGCCACGTGGTAGCCCGCGAGGTCCGCGCCGACGGGCCCACCGGAGACCGCGTCGCGCGCGGCTTCCTCGTGCAGGGCCATGGAGATGCCCCAGATCATCCCGCCCGTGAACTGGCCGCGAGCCGTGAGGGGGTTGACGATGCGCCCCGCCGCGAACACGCCGAGCATGCGCCGTACCCGGACCTCGCCGGTGCCGGTGTCGACGGCGACCTCCGCGAACTGCGCGCCGAAGGAGTGCCGTTCCTTCTGTGCGAGCGCGGCGATCGCCTCGGTGGTGTCGGAGCGCGCGGTGACGCCCTCGGCCGGGATCGCGGCACCCGGCACGAGCCGGTCGCGCAGTTCGCCCGCAGCGGCCATGACCGCCCATGCCCAGGACCGCGTCCCCATGGATCCGCCCGCGATCATCGCGGGCCCGAACGCGCTGTCGCCCAGGCGTACTTGTACGCGTTCCACCGGGACGTCCAGGGCGTCTGCGGCCACCAGCGTGAGAGCCGTCCGGGCGCCGGTGCCGATGTCCGCCGCCGAGATCCGCACGGTGAAGCGGCCGTCCGCCTCGGCGGTGATCGAGGCTGTGGACGGCGCGGCGCCGGCGCCGAAGGAAGCCGCCGCGGTGCCGGTGCCGAGGAGCCAGCGCCCCTCGCGCCGCACCCCGGGCCGCGGGTCGCGCCGGTCCCAGCCGAAGCGACGGGCGCCCTCCTCGAAGCAGGCGCGCAGATTGCGTCCGGCGAAGGGGAGACCGGAGACCGGGCCCCGGTCCGGGTCGTTGCGCAGCCGCAGCTCGACCGGGTCGACGCCGCACGCGTGGGCGAGTTCGTCGAGCGCGGCCTCCAGCGCGAAGGAGCCCGGCGCCTCGCCCGGAGCGCGCATCCAGGTGGGGGTCGGGACGTCGAGAGGCACGACCTGGTTCTCCGTGCGGTGCGCGTCGGCGTCGTACATCACCCGGGCCACGCCGGCACTCGGCTCGACGAACTCGAACACGGTGGAGGTGCGGCTGAGCGAGAGGTGGTCCAGTGCGCGCAGCCGCCCGTCGGCGTCCGCTCCGAGCCTGACCCGCTGGATGGTGGGGCTGCGGTGGCCGGCCAGCGTGAACATCTGACGGCGCGTCATGACCACGCGCACCGGGCGCCCGGTCATCCTGGACGCCATCACGGCGGCCACCTGGTGGGCGCGCACGCCCTTGCTGCCGAAGCCGCCGCCGACGTGCTCCGAACGCACCCGCACCGACGCGGGATCGAGCCCGAAGAGGTTCGCGAGTTCCGCGACGACCCAGGTGGTGCCCTGGTTGGAGTCCACCACCTCCAGCCGGTCGCCCTCCCAGCGGGCTGTGGCCGCATGGGGCTCCATGGGGTGGTGGTGTTCTTCCGGAGTGGTGTACGTGGCGTCCACCACGTAGGCGGACGCGGCGAGTTCGGCCGCCAGATCGCCCTTGTCCGTCACGGCGGGCATATGGCCGTCCGACGGGTGGGCGTCGGGATGGTCGCCGGTGAAGCCGACGTCGTGCGGGGCCTGTTCGTAGTGGACCACGAGGGACTCGGCGGCCTCGCGCGCCTGTTCCGACGTCTCGGCGACCACCAGCGCCACCGGCCAGCCCAGATGGGGCACCCGGTCGTTCTGGAAGACCGCGCACGTCGGGTCCGGGCCGGTGCCCAGCATTCCCACGTAGTCCGTCTTCAGCGGCGGCGCGTTGCGATGGTCCAGCACGCACAGGACGCCGGGCATCGCGAGGACGGCCTCCGCCCCGATGTCGCGGATCCGGCCGCGTGCCACGGTGGACAGCACCAGCCAGCCGTGGGCGAGGTCGGCGAAGGGCACCTCGCCCGCGTACCGGGCCGCACCGGTGACCTTGTCCCGCCCCTCCACGCGGACGTGGCCGGTGCCGACGGCGCGGGCGGGGGCGAGGGGCGCCTCGGCCGTCATCGCGCGGCCTCCTCGGCGAGCTCGCTCAGCACGGCCACGGTCAGGTTGCGCATCAGGGTCACCTTGAATCCGTTGTGCGACAGCGGCCTGGCCGCCGCCAGCTCGGCGTCCGCGGCGGCCGCGAACGACGCCGTGTCGGCGGGCGCGCCTACGAGGGTCCGCTCGGCCGCGCGGGCCCGCCAGGGCCGGGAGGCCACCGCGCCGAACGCGAGGCGCACCTCCCGGACGACGCCGCCGCGGACGTCGAGCGCGGCGGCGACCGAGCCGACGGCGAACGCGTAGGAGGCGCGCTCTCGCACCTTCCGGTAGCGGGAACGGACGGCGACCGGAGCCGGCGGCAGGGTGACGCCGGTGATCAGTGCGCCCGCCGGCAGGGCCGTCTCGCGGTGCGGGGTGTCGGAGACCGGGAGATAGAACCAGCCGAGGGGCAGTTCGCCCGGTCCCTCAGTGGTCTCGTAGTGGATCACGCCGTCGAGGGCCGCCAGTGCGACGGCCATGTCCGACGGGTGCACGGCCACGCAGTGCGAGGAAGCGCCGAGGACGGCGTGGTTGCGGTTCTCGCCGTTGACGGCGGCACAGCCGCTGCCGGGTACCCGCTTGTTGCAGGGCGCGGTGGTGTCGGCGAAGTAGGCGCAGCGGGTGCGCTGGAGCAGGTTGCCGCCGACGGTGGCCATGTTGCGCAGCTGGCCGGAGGCACCGGCGAGGACCGCCTGCGCCAGAGCGGGGTAGCGCGTGCGGACCAGGGAATGGGCGGCGAGGTCGCTGTTGGTGACGGTCGCGCCGATCCGCACTCCGCCGTCCGGAGTCGGCTCCACCCGGTCCAGCGGCAGGCCGCGTACGTCGACCAGCCGTCCCGGTCGTTCGACGCCGGTCTTCATCAGGTCGACCAGATTGGTGCCGCCGGCGAGGTAGCGCGCGTCCGGGTCGGAGTCCAGCAGGGCGACGGCGCCTGCGACGTCGGGAGCCTTCCGGTAGCCGAACTCCCTCATGCCGCAGGCTCCTTGGCTTCCGGTCGGGTGTCCGTGCGCGTCGCGGGCCCGGATTCCGCGGCACTGGCGACGGCCTCGACGATCGAGGTGTAGGCGGCGCAACGGCACAGGTTGCCGCTCATGCGTTCACGGATCTCGTCCGCTGTCAGCGGAGGCGGTCCCGCCGAGGGCCGTATGTCGGCCGTGGCGGCGCTCGGCCAGCCGGCGGCGTGCTCCGCGAGCACGCCGATGGCCGAACAGATCTGTCCGGGCGTGCAGTAGCCGCACTGGTAGCCGTCGAGGTCGAGGAACGCCTGCTGCACCGGGTGCAGTTGTTCGCCGTCCGCCACGCCCTCGATGGTGGTGATCTCCCGCTCTTCGGCCGCGACCGCGAGCTGGAGACAGGCCACGGTCCTGCGGCCGTCGACCAGGACGGTGCAGGCTCCGCACTGTCCCTGGTCGCAGCCCTTCTTGGTGCCGGTGAGGTCGAGTCGCTCGCGGAGTGCGTCGAGCAGGGTGGTGCGGTGGTCGACGGGGAGCGTGCGCCGCTCGCCGTTGATGTGCAAGGTGATGACGCTGGACGTCGGTAAGGCCATGAGAGCTTCTTTCGCGCTTCCGGAAAGCCGGGCGGCGACCGCCGGTGCCTGGCGACTGCCGAGTACGTCGTTGGGTGGTGCGCGGTGGACGCGCGGGGGAGGCGCCGAGGTGCACGCGGACTCCCGCGCGGATCCGGCCGGAGCTATCGTGTTCCCAACCGGACAGCCGTCCGCTATCGGCAAAAGTAACGGACAGTTGTCCGCTTAGCAAGGGTGGGGTTTCCGCGCACCCCGAGGAGAGTCGAGTGCAGCACGACAAGGACGCGCCCCTGCGCTCGGACGCACAACGCAACCGTGAGCGCATCCTCGAGGTCGCCCTGGCCGAGCTGACGCTGTGCCCCGACGCGCCGCTCAGCGCGATCGCCAGGAAGGCGGGCGTGGGCCAGGGCACCTTCTACCGCAACTTCCCCAACCGCGAAGCCCTCGTCCTGGAGATCTACCGCCACGAGATGCGCCAGGTGGCCGACAGCGCGGCCCAGCTGCTCGAACAGCTGCCGCCGGACCGGGCCCTGCGCGCCTGGATGGACCGGCTGGCCGAGTTCGGCATGACCAAGGCCGGTCTCGCCGACGCGATCCGCCTCGCCACCAGCAAGGGCGGCCTCACGAAGCCCGCTCACACCCCCGTCTCCGACGCGGCCGAACTCCTGCTGCGTGCCAACGACCGGGTGGGCTCCATCCGGCCGGGCATGACCCCCGACGACCTGGTCCTCGCCATCGGAGGCCTGTGGCAGATGGCGCCCACCGACGACTGGCGACCGCGTGCCGCCCGGCTCCTCGACCTCGTCATGGACGGGCTGCGCGCCGGCGCGCCCGGGGCCGGCGGCCCGGCTGTGCCGTCCTGAACGCCTCACGTCCTATGAGTGTTCGCCGAGCTGGAGGACGCCCGCGAGGGAGAAGCACAGAGCGCCGGTGAGGGTGCCCCAGTCGGCGATGTCGGCGTTGACGAGGCTGCCGGTGGCGGGGCGGGTGTAGGCGGCGAGCGCCGAGACCATGAACAGCACCGACCCGAGTTGGTCGACGACCACGATCCACTGCCCGAGGTCGTGCGTCCGCAGGCGGAACCGGTCAGGGCCGATCTCGATGAAGGCCAGATGGCCGGAGATCAGGAAGAGGGCGCAGCCGATCACGTCGGGGGTCCAGATCAGCCTGTTGACCTGCTGCACGGACAGGCCCTGCAGGAAGGAGTCGAACAGGTCGACGGCGAAGACGAGCGTGCCCGAGAAGAGGACGAAGGTGCTCAGCCAGTCCACCCGCGTCGGCTCATAACTCCACCATCGCCAGCCGGGGGTGACCAGCCGCCCTGCGCCGCCCGCGACGTGGCGCGGCGCGTTGATCACCTGGAGCAGCGAGACGTACCCGCCGAGAGTGAAGAACACCCCGCCCACGAAGTAGATCGAGGCGCACTCGGTGGCGTCGCCGGAACCGAACTGGGCGACGGCCGCGCCGGCCGCGAAGAAGGCCCCGCCGATCACGAAGGCGAGCGCGGCGACGGCGTTGAGCCGCCGCAGCCGGGTGCGGGAAACGGCGTCCGCGCGGACGTGGCGAGCGGGCCCCGCGCTGACGGGGCGGACGCAGAGCAGCCCACGCCGGCGCGCGATGCGGGACTCCCACACGGCGGTGCCGCCGTCGGGAAGATGCCAGGTGAGCCGGGTGGTGAACGGTCCTGCGCCCTCGGCGCGCTGCTCAGGTTGCCCCACGGGCCGAGCCTAGAACCTCGGCCAGGACCGGTGCCGGACGAAACGCCGTCCTGCCGCGCCGCCGTGCGGAGACCGCGACACCGTTCCGGCGGCGAATCGGGTGCCGACCGGTGACCTCCTGGTCCAGAAGATCACCACCGGTGAACTCGACGCTCTGCGCGAGCGGCTGCCGGCCGCACTGCACACTCGGCCGAGCGGGCTCTCGGCCGAGCACGCCCGCCGCCCGGCGCTCCTGACGATGCTGTTGACGACGGACGTTAGTCGACGTCCACGGGGCCGTCGTCCGACTTCTTCTCCTTGCTGGTGGGCAGCTGGAGCAGGCCGTTGCCCTTGCTCTCGGGACGGTTGCCGGAAGGGGGGGCGCCGTCGGCGTCCTGGCTGCTCAGGTTCTGGCGGACCGAGTCGAGGATCGTCAGGCCCTGGGACACGAGGCCCGCGGCGATCTCGCCGAGACCGTCCGCGCCGTTGAGGACGTTGACGTTGGCGCCGGCGAGGCCGCCGGCGGCCTCCTTGACGATCTGCGGGAGCTGGTCGATCAGCATCCGGTCGAGCGCGACCCGGTCGTACGAGGCCGCTGCCTCAGCCTGGATCTTCATCCGCTGTGCCTCGGCGGCCGCGAGGATCCGGACCCGCTCGGCCTCGGCTTCGGCGGGCTTCACGACCTCGGCCACCAGCTGCTGCTGGCGCAGTTTGGCCTGGCGCTGGGCCAGCTCCGTCTGGGCGGCGAGCACCTCCTGCTGGGCGTGGGCCTGCGCCAGCGGTCCGGCCTGGGCGGCCTGCGCCTGGGCGCGGTCCACCTGGGCCGAGTACTCCGCCTTGACGACGGCGGTCTGCCGGGCGTACTCGGCCTGCTTGCGGGCCGCCTCCTGCTGCGCCTCGGCCGCGGTCTGGGTGGCCTGCGCCTGCGCGATCTGCGCCTGCCGCTGGATGGCCGCCTTGTGGGGCGCGGACATCGCGTCGATGTAGCCGGTGTCGCCGTCGTCGATCGACTGGATCTGCAGCGAGTCGACGATCAGGCCGATCTTCGCCATCTCGGTCTTGGAGGTGTCCAGGACCTCCGCGGCGAGCTTCTGCCGCTCGGTGACGATCTCCTCGACCGTCATCGAACCGATGATGGCCCGCAGATGGCCGGCGAAGATCCGGCCGGTGAGCACGGACATCTGCTCCTGGTCGGAGAGGAACCGCTGGCCCGCGTTGATGATGCTCTCGTGGTCGTTGCCCACTTTGAAGGCGATGACCGCGCGGACGTGCAACGAGATGCCCTGTCGGGTCACACAGGTCTCGGTGACCTCCGACTCGCACATGGACAAGGTGAGGAACCGGACCTTGCGGAAGATGGGGAGCACGAACTTGCCGTGCCCCGTCACCACTCGAAACGGCGCGCCCCCCAGTCCGCGCCTGCCTCCCGAGATCAACATCGCCTCGTCGGGGGCGGGTACGCGGTATCCGAACATGCTTGTACTCCTCAGCCTGCGCCGACGCTGTACTCGCCGAGCGCGTCCAATGGATCCACCCATTCGATGACGCCGACCTCACGGCATCCACGCGATTCGATCACAAGCACTGTGGCGCCTATGGGCAGGGGCTCCTCCGACCAGGCGAGGAACGTCTCCGACCCGCCTCTGACCCGCACCAGGACTTCGCCGGGACCCGCAGGTCCGCGGGTTCCGATCAGTACGTTTCCCGTGCAGCCGATCACGGCCTCGTCCTGCGGCATCACCGGCCGTCCTCCTCGTCCTGGCCCCGGTATTCGACGATAGTCCCAGTGTGGTCGCAGACCCAAAGGGCGGGAGGATCCGGTTCGCGGCGTCGGCGCCTCTTATGGACGCCCCCCGCATGGCCGACGCTCTCGCGCCGACGGGCCGACCGTCTCCTGGCGTCGCAGGCGACGGATTCCCCAGGGACCGGCAGGAGACGTCCATGTCACATCGTGCTCCCCTCGCAGGCACAGCCGCCGCGACCGTACGCGTCACCCCGCCGGCCGGGACCGCTCACGCCCAGGACCTCGACTGCCGCGACGTCGCTCGGGCCTGGAGTCCCTCAGCGCAGTCGGCGTGCGCGGAGCACCAGGTCGTCGGCATGGTGTGCGCCGGCGCCACCGTCGGGTGCCACGCGGGGGCGTTGCTCGTGCACCTGCACCTCCCAATCGTCGTCGAGCTGAGCGGCGACCATCGAGGGCCAGACGTAGTCGGCCGGGTCGAAGCCGCCGTCCTGCGCGTGCTGGGTGTCCATCCCCGCGTGGTGCACGAGCAGCAGCACGCCGCCGGGCGCGACAGCGGCGAGCAGCGCTCGCTCGGCCGCGGCGTCGGGGGTGCGCAGCAGGGCCGGGTACTGCGCGGAGACCAGGTCGAAGGAGGCAGCCGGGAGACCTGCCTCGGTGAGCGCGGCGTGCACCCAGTGAACGGTGAGCCCGGCGTCCCGCGCGTGCCCGGCCGCCCGCTCCAGTGCCAGGCCCGAGACCTCGAGGGCGGTCACGTCCCAGCCGGCGCGTGCGAGCCAGACGGCGTCCGCGCCCTCGCCGCAGCCGACGTCGAGCACCCGCCCCGGTGTGAGCCCGGCGACCTCGGCCACGAGCGCGCCGTTGGGCCGGCCGCTCCACAGCTGGTCCCGGTCGGCGTATCGGTTGTCCCACTCCGCCCGCACCGCGGGGTCGCCGACGTATCCGTCGGCGGGAAAGGAGTTGGCGGAAGCAGGCGATCCTGCTGCGATGTTGTCGGTCACGGCCCCACGGTCGTCCACCGGGGCCCACGGCCGCCACTCTTGTTGCCGGTCCGGCAAATCGTCGTCCGAAGAGCGTCGCCGTCGCACCGGACGTCATCGCGGTCGTCAGCGGCTCGCCCGGCACCCCGACCGACTGCCCCCTGGCGTGGCCCGCGCCGCAGCGGGCAGTCGGTCGGTAGCACAAAACGCCACGTCCGTGCTGTGGCACGGAGTTGAACCCGTCCAGACCGGCCCAGGAGTCTCCCCATGATGATCGTCGGCGTGATCGCCTTCTGCGTGATCCTCGCGGTACTCGCTTTCGTCGTCCCGCGACTGAGCAGGCACCCCCAGAACGGCGCGCAGCGCGGCCTGGGTTGGGGATCTCGTGCCGGTTCCAAGGCCCCCGGCCCGCTGGGGCGCCTGTTGAGCAAGCCTTTCGAGTCCAGCTCGCGGGCCGTGGGCCGCAGTGGTTCCGCGGGCCGCCGGGCGCGTCGCCGTCTGCCCTTCTGACCGACCAGTGGCGCGCTGCCCCGACCGGCACAGGGCGCTCTACCGCGGTGCCTCGAAGCCGCCGATCCGCTGCTCGAGCAGTTCGGCCAGCCGCAGCGGGGTGCGGTCCTCGAACATCGGGCCGATCAACTGCACTCCCACCGGCAGGCCCTCGGGGGATCTGCCCGCCGGTACGGCGGTGGCGGGCAGGCCCGGCATGGTGGCGACACCGGCCCACACGAGCTGGTCCAGGTACGGGTACTCGACGCCGTCGATGTCGATGCGGCGCTTCATCGGATCGGGGTCGTGATCGTGCGGAAACGCGGGAGTGGGAGTGACGGGACACACCACGGCGTCGAACTCGGCGAAGAGCTGCCGCCATCCATGGCGGTGGCGCTCTCGGCCATTGTTCGCCTCCATCCAGTCGCGGTGACTGGACACCGTGCCGCGCAGCCGTGCCGCATCGAGGCTCTGATCGTCCGCTCCCAGTCCGTGGGCCTGGGTCCGCAGTCGCCCGTACGCTTCGGCGGGAAAACGCGCAGCCGAGCTCGCGAACAGCAGATGCGTGTAGAGCATCGCGGCTTCGGTCAGGTCGGGCAGCAGCGGACTGTGTCGCTCCACCCGGGCGCCGCCCTCGACGAGCGCGTCGGCCACCCGATGCACCCCCGCCCGCACGGCGGAACCGGTCGGGATGAGCGGATGCTCGTCCAGGACCAGGACCCTGAAGTCGCCGAGCCGCTCGTGGCGCGCGGGCGGCAGCGTCAGGTCGTACGCCGCACCCAGCGTCAGCGGGTCCGGTCCGGCCATGACGTCGAGCAGGAGCGTGAGGTCGCGGGCGGTGCGCGCCATGGGCCCGACGACGGCGAGGTCGGACTCGGCCGGGTACGCCGGCCCCTGCGGCGGGACCATACCGCGGCTCGCCGCCAGCCCGAGCGTCGGCTTGTGTGCGTAGACACCGCAGAAATGTGCGGGAGTGCGCAACGAACCCCCGATGTCGGAGCCGATGGACAGCGCGCCGAACCCGGACGCCAGGGCGGCCGCTGATCCCCCGGAGGACCCACCCGGCGTACGACGGTGATCCCACGGGTTGTTGGTGGTGCCGTAGATCTCGTTGAAGCTCTGCACGTCCTGCAGTCCCAACGGCACATTGGTCTTGCCGAGCACCACCGCGCCCGCGGCCTTGAGCCGCGACACCTGCACCGCGTCCTCGGCCGGCACGTAGTGTCGATGGAGCGGCATGCCCCAGGTCGTGGGCAGCCCGGCGACGTCGTAGGACTCCTTGACCGTCACCGGAATGCCGAGCAACGGCCGGTCCTCACCGCGGGCGCGCGCCCGGTCGGCGCCGCGTGCGGCGGCCCGCGCCCGCTCGAAGTCCGGCACGCAGATCGCGTTGATCGCCTCGTCGTGCTGCTCGATCCGTGTGATCGCCGCGTCGGTCACGTCCTCCGAGGTCGTTTCACCGGCACGTAAGGCAGCCGCGAGTTCCTCAGCCGTCAAAAGGTTCGACTCCATGCTGCGGACCGTATCGGCTACGGGAAGAGGCCATGAAATGGCCGTTCGCACAACGGGTTTGGACGCCTTCGCACTCATGGCGCGACGTCCGCGAGGTCCTGCGCGATCGAGAAGCGGTCGAGCCGGCCAGGGGGGCGACCTCCTCCCCGGCGGCGTGCGCTGTCCGACGTGACGTCTTGACGGGTGTGCGGGCCATGAGTTGACTCACGGCGTGATCTAAGCATTGAGCGAAACACGTGAGCCGAGGGAAGGTCCATGCCGAGAACCGCTCTGCTCCTCTCCACCGCCCTGCTCGCCGTCGTGCTGTCGCCGACGACGTCCCAGGCCGCCGACGACCCCGCGCCGGTTCCCGTCGACCGCTTCGAGGGCGAGGTCCCCTTCGCCTCTCAGCCGGCCGAGGGCATCTTCACCTGGGGCGGCGACGGCGACGATCCGCCCGCCCTGCAGCTGACCGCTCGCGCCGACGCCCCCGAAGGCCAGAAGGTGCTCACCGGCGCCTACGACATCAGCGGCTACGGCGGCTTCACGCACGACTTCGCGGCCGACCGGCCCGCGCACGACTGGTCCGCCCGCCGAGGCGTCCGCTTCTGGTGGGAGGGCCAGGACTCCGGCAAGAAGGTCCCCTTCGAGATCAAGGACGGCGGCGCGAACGGCGAGGCCTCCGAGCTGTGGACGACCACCTTCACCGACGACTTCAGCGGCTGGAAACAGATCGAGCTCCCCTTCGCCGACTTCGCCTACCGCACGGACTACCAGCCCGTCGGCGGCATCGACCACGTCCTCGGGCTCACCCAGATGTGGGGGTACGCCGTCACGCTCCCCGTCGGCGTCAAGGGTCTCTTCGCCATGGACGACGTCGAGCTGTACGGCAGGGCCGACCAGGCGCTGCGGGCGCATGTGACGACCGACGCGGCCGTCTACCCGATACGGGAGGGCGGCACGGCCACCGTCTCGGTCACCGTCGCCACCACCGGGTCAGCCCCCCTCGACGACCCGGTCACCGTCGCCTACGCGACCACCGGCGGCACCGCCGACCCGGGCCGGGACTACACGCCGGTCACCGGAACACTCACCTTCCCGGCCGGGACGGCGTCGGGAGCGACGCGGACCATCGAGGTCCGCACCCTCCGCGACAAGTACGCCGAGCCCGCCGAGACCGTCCCGCTGAAGCTGACCGTCACCGGGGCCAAGGCCCCCGCCGAGACACCGCAGGTCGTCCTCAACGCCAACGGACTGCCCTATCTGGACGCCAAGTTGCCGGTGCGCAAGCGTGTCGCCGATCTCCTGTCCCGCATGTCCCTCAGGGAGAAGGCGGGACAGATGACCCAGGCCGAGCGCGGCGCCGTGGGGGAGGGGGCCGACGTCGCCACGTACGAGCTCGGCTCGCTGCTCTCCGGCGGCGGCTCGACGCCCACGCCGAACACCCCCGGAGCCTGGGCGAAGATGATCGACGGCTTCCAGCTCCGGGCCCAGGCCACGCGGTTGCAGATCCCGCTGATCTACGGCGTCGACGCCGTGCACGGCCACAACAACCTGGTCGGCGCCACGATCATGCCGCACAACATCGGCATCGGCGCGACCCGTGACCCCCAACTCGCCCAGCAGACCGGTGCGGTGACGGCCAGTGAGGTCCGCGCCACCGGCGTCCCGTGGGACTTCGCCCCCTGCCTGTGCGTCACCCGCGACGAACGCTGGGGCCGCTCCTACGAGTCCTTCGGCGAGGACCCGGCCCTCGTCCAGTCCATGGAGACCGTCATCCAGGGGCTACAGGGCCGCGCCGACGGGCGGGATCTGAAGGACGACGACAAGGTCCTGGCCACGGCCAAGCACTTCGTGGGCGACGGCGGCACCGAGTACGGCTCGTCCACCACGGGCACGTACACCATCGACCAGGGCGTCACCAAGGTCACCCGGCAGCAGCTGGAGGCCGTCCACCTGGCGCCGTACCGAACGGCCGTGGACCGGGGCATCGGCACCGTCATGCCGTCGTACTCCTCGCTCGACGTCCTCGGCGACGGACAGGGTCCGGTGAAGATGCACGCCCGCGCCGACATGATCAACGGTGTGCTCAAGGGACGTATGGGCTTCGACGGGTTCGTCATCAGCGACTGGAACGCCGTCGACCAGCTCCCCGGCGACTATCCGTCCCAGGTCCGCACGGCGGTCCGCGCCGGCGTCGACATGATGATGGTGCCGTACGGCTACAAGGACTTCACCTCGGCCCTGATCGGCGAGGTCGACGCCGGACGGGTGAGCGGCAAGCGGATCGACGACGCCGTCTCGCGCGTCCTCACGCAGAAGTTCCGGCTGGGACTGTTCGAGCACCCTTATGCGCAGACGGCCAACGCCTCCGGGATCGGCGGCGCCGCGCACCGGGCCGTCGCCCGTCAGGCGGCCGCCGAGTCGCAGGTGCTCCTGAAGAACAGCGGCGGGCTGCTCCCGCTGAGGAAGGCGCAGAAGGTCTACGTCGCCGGGTCCAACGCCGACGACCTCGGGAACCAGACCGGAGGCTGGACGGTCACCTGGCAGGGCGCCTCCGGCACCCACACCCAGGGCACCACCGTCCTCGACGCGATGCGCAAGGACGGAAACGTCAGCTACTCCAAGGACGCCTCCGCGCCCACGGCCGGCTACGACGTCGGCGTGGTCGTCGTCGGCGAGACCCCGTACGCGGAGGGCGTCGGGGACGTCGGCAACGGGCACTCCCTCGAACTGTCGGCCGCCGACCGTTCCGCGATCGACAAGGTGTGCGCGGCCATGAAGTGCGTGGTGCTGGTCGTCTCCGGACGCCCCCAGCTGATCGGCGACCGGCTCGGCGCGATCGACGCCCTGGTCGCGTCCTGGCTGCCGGGCACCGAGGGCGACGGCGTGGCCGACGTCCTCTACGGGAAACGGCCCTTCACCGGTCGGCTGCCGGTCACCTGGCCCCGGTCCGAGGCTCAGCTGCCCATCAACGTGGGCGACACGTCGTACGACCCGCTGTTCCCCTATGGCTGGGGCCTGACGACCCTGGCCAAGACGCCGGCGGGCGGCGCGGCCACCCTTCGGACGCTCGGCGTCGCGGCCGCCGCGGCCGAGCGGGCCGGGGCCGACCGGACGGGCCGGGCACTCGTCGCCCGGGCCCGGCAGATCGTCCAGCAGAAGGTGGGCACGCACCTCACGGCGGGGGCCGCGAAACCGTTCGCCGACGCCGACCACCTCTCGCTCACCGGACGGTACGGAGCGGCCGTCCGGAAGCTGGGCGAGGCCTACCGGGCCGCCTGAGAAAGCGCCGTCCGCGCGCGCGACCCGGCAGGGCAGGACGTCGGCGGCGGGGGGCGACTGAAGCCCGCCGTACGGATGTGCGGACCCGAAGCCCCCTAGCCCGTCCCTGACAGGCGCTGCGATCCGTCGGGCGGATCGCAGCCGTCGCCCATATCTCGGTCACCTCGCGGGGTACGGCGGACGCTGTGCCCCACGAGGCGGCCCGAGGCCGCGTCGGGGCCTCAGGGCTTCATCTCGTACGCCCCCGACAGAGCCTCGACCCGTTGCCAGACGCGCTCCGAACGCGCCGCGTCGACGACCGGACGCCGGACCGCGCCGAGTGCCCAGAGCTGCTGCTCCCCGGTCGCGGAGTCCTTGCCGTGCAGCTCGACGGCGTGCGCGGAGAAGTCCCGCACGAGGACGGCGAACAGCTCGTCGAGCACATCGTCGTCGAGGCCCGTGAGGGCGGCCTGCTCCAGGACCAGCTGCCCGTGGACGACGAGCGCGAAGAGCTGCCCGACGGCGAGGAGCAGGTCGAGGTCCCGGCTCTGCTCCTTGTCCGGCGCGGCCTTGAGCACGAAGTCGCAGAGCGCGTCGGCCTGTTCCCGGGACCGGGCCACGTTGGGCAGGTGGGCGTACGCGTCGAAGGCCGGCCGCCAGTCATGAAAACGCACCGAACCCAGGCCGCGGGCCGGGCCCTGGCGGAAGAGGAACTCGTCGTCGGCCGCGTCGAGGCGGGTGGCGACGGGCTCGTAGGGGACCGGGTCGAGGAGGTGGTTGCGCATGAACTTGAGGATCAGCGCCAGGTTGACGTGGACGGTGCCCTCCAGCTTCGGCAGGCTGCGGATCTCGACGGCGGCCTGGGCGAAGTAGGTGTCCTTCTCGAAGCCCTTGGCGGCGATGACGTCCCACATCAGGTCGATGACCTTCTCGCCCTCGGTGGTCACCTTCATCTTGGTCATCGGGTTGAAGAGGAGGTAGCGGCGGTCGTCGGGGCCCGCGGTGCGGAAGTAGTCGACGGCCCGGTCGCTGAACAGCTTCATGCCTACGAGCCGGACGTAGGCGTCGGTCAACTCCCGCCGCACATGCGGGAAGGCGGTGACCGGGCGGCCGTAGAGGATGCGGTTCTGCGCGTGGGTGACGGCCTCGTACATCGCGTGCTCGCAGATGCCGATCGAGGCGGTGCACAGGTTGAACTTGCCGACGTTGACCGTGTTGAGGGCGGCGTCGAACGCGGCGCGGCCGGTGTGCAGCACGTCCTCCGGGCCTACGGGACAGTCCTCCAGGCGGAACTCGCTGACGTACTTCGACGAGTCGACGACGTTCTTGACCAGGTGGTACGCCGGGTGGCGGCTGTCAGCGGCGAAGAAGACGTATCCATCGGGGCCTTCCACGTCGGTGCGCCGGCCGAAGACGGAGACGAGCCCGGCGGCGTTGCCGTTGCCGATGTAGTACTTGGAACCGGTGGCCCGGAAGCCGCCCGCGCCGTCGGGCTCCAGAAGCATGTCGGTGGAGTAGATGTCGGCGCCGTGGGCCTTCTCGGACAGGCCGAAGGCGAACACCTCACCCTGGGCGAGCAGTTGCGCCGCGCGGGCGCGGGCGGCGGGGTTCTCGCTCTGCCAGACCGGGCCGAGGCCGAGGATGGTGACCTGCCACGCGTACCAATAGTCCAGGCCGTAGAAGCCGAGGATCTCGTTGAGGGCGGCTATGCGCGCGGTGTCCCAGCGCTTGTCGCCCTCGCCCGCTCCGGCGGCGGAAGAGATCGTGAGGAACGTCGCGAAGAGGCCCTCCTCGGCGGCGAACGCGAGGAAGTCGCCGAGCCAGGCGCGGGTCCGGTAGTCCTCGATCAGGCGGCGCTTGCCCCGCTCCTCGAACCAGTCGACGGTGGCGCGCAACAACCTGCGGGTCTCCGGGTCGAAGTGCGCGGGGTCGTACGTCCGCGGGTTGAAGAGCAGCGTGTCGGCCATGGGTGCCGCCTTTCGGCTGGGAAGGGTGAAAGCGGTAACGGACAGAAGTACGGGTACGGGTACGGATACGGGGGCCGAGCTCCGGTCGGCCGGTCAGCGACCGGCGTCGAGGCCGGCGAGTGTGGCGAGGACGTCGTCGAGCCAGGCGATCATCATCCGCTCGTACGCCATGCCGCCGCGCAGTACGACGTGCTGGAGCTCCCGCTCGGCGTCGAGGGGACCGCCTGCCGTGGGCTCCCCGAAGTCGCGGGCCTCGCCCGTGAGGTAGTGGGCCAGGCGATCCGTGTGCGCCTGCCGGTGCCGCTCGACCTCAGTGATCAGGGCGGCCGGATCACCGAAGGCGGCGCCCCGCACCTTCACCGCCAGGTCGTGCCGCACGCTCTCGGGCTCGGTCGCTTCCTGGAGCCACGCGCCGAGCGCGTCCCGCCCCGGCCCGGCGACGGAGTACTCCTTCTTGTCCGGACGCCCGTACTGCTGGACGTCCCGGACGTCGACCCAGCCGTCGCTCGTCATGCGCTTGAGCACGCGGTAGATCTGCTGGTGGGTGGCGGTCCAGAAGTACCCGATGGACCGCTCGAAGCGCCGGGCCAGCTCGTAGCCGGAGCCCGGCTTCTCCAGCAGGGAGACGAGGATCGCGTGCTCGAGCGCCATGCGCACGATCTTCCTATGCACCTCGTTGCATAGCAACGCCGCAGCCGTGAGACACGGCTCACCCGGTGCAGGTCGCGCAGATCGCCGCCGACGGCGGCATGTCCGGTTCGGGCTGCTCGTCGACCTCCGTGAACTCCATCTGCGAGCCGTCTCCTTGACGTCCGGTGGGTGCGGCGGGGTGAGATGGATCCAACTGGTAGCACCTCCGCAACGATGCTTCCATGGAGATTGAGCCATGCCCTCGTGACAGCACCGAGGAAGGCTCAGGTGCGTTCACAGACCGGAGGTGACGATCATGCCGTCGGCCCCAAAGCCGGACCTCGCCTGCCAGTCACCGCTCTTGTTCATCGGGAGCACGACCCTGTTCCTCGACATCACGGGATGAAGGACTTCCGCATCGACGATGTGCTGACCGGGGCTTGGGGTGACCTCGATCGGGAAGAGGAGCCTTGCTGGAGGTCGGTATGGCCAACGGGAAAGAGTTCAACGGCTCCGAACGCCCGGCGAAGGCCAGAGGAAGCCTCTCCGTCTTCATTCTCGTGTGGATCGCCTCGCTCTTGCTCGCGCGTAACGCCGTACCGGACTCATCGAAGCAGGATCACCCATACCAGCCGACCAGGCGTAAGAACGTCGTCCAGTTGCCCAAGTCACCCAAAATCCAGTTCAGGACGCACCGGACGGCTTGGCGCGAGCGAGCTGCCGCACGCATCCTCTATCTGGAGCAACAGGCAGACCGTGAAAGGTGCCGAACGGCAAAGAGCCCGGCCGAGCAGTGTCAACGGAAGGAGACACTGGAAGGGATCTCGCGGCAACTCGAAGAGGCGGGCAATGCCATCACCGCACGGAGGCGCCTCTTCTCCGGAGCCGCGGCCCTGGAACGGACCTGGGCCAATGTGCGCGCGACCGATGTGATGCTGCTTGCGTTGTGTGCGGACGAAGATCTGAGGAGCCGAAGCGCTGACGTGCTGAGCCACGTCCAGCAGCATCTTCGACCGGGCAACCCGCTTCGAGTGAGGACGGAGGCGGTGGAGAAGCGCCTGGAGACGAAGAATCCTGGACCGGGGGACCGGGAACTCCTCGTCCTCGCTCTGAGCGCTTCGTACGACGCGCTGGACGCCGAATTCAGCAGAGTGCGCAGCCTCAGCATCATTCTGCGGATCGCCACCTTCTTCGTTCTTCTCGGCGCCGGTGGACTCGCGGCCTGGGGGTGGTCTTGTCCCCATTCCCTGAACATGTGTTTCATCCCCAAGAGCGGGGGCCCCATCGCATGCCCATCCGGGGAGATTTCTCCGAAACCGCACCATGTTCCGAGTCGGTATGCCCAGCGCGACGACGTCCTCCTGATCGAGGCGGCAGGGCTGGCCGGCGCCGCGCTCACCGTCATTGCCTCTCTGCGCCGGATCCAGGGAACCAGCACTCCTTACATGTTGCCGCTTTCGGCCGCGCTGCTGAAATTCCCGACCGGCGCTCTGACGGCTTTCATCGGGGTGCTGCTGATCAAGGGGGCGTTCATTCCCGGCCTGAGCGCCCTGGATTCCAGTTCGCAGATCATGGCCTGGGCCGTCATTTTCGGCGCAGCGCAGCATCTTGTGACCCGCTTCGTCGACGCCCGGGCCCGCGAAACCCTGTCGGACGTGGGCCGCGCGCCCGCCGATCCCGAACCGGTCGCCCCGGGGACCGCACGGGGCTCCGCAAGGAAGTGAGCGACCTTCGTTGAAGGAACGGTGGACGCATGGGCTTTCGGCCGGTTTGCCGACCGGGCCGGCCGGTCGGCGTCCGTGAACACCTGGCGCCCGGCTCGTGCGTGCGATGTGCACGGGCGAGGTGTGCGAGGGGGTGTGCGATGTGCACAGGCCCGGCTGTGCGCAACCCACGCCGTGCCGGTGACAGACGAACGATGTCCGTGCTCCGCCGCTCTGCCATCGTGGGAGAGGAACGCCCGGACAACCGCTCAGGAGGGCACCGGATCCGGAGGCTTCCGTGGACAAGCGGTACGAAATCGCGTCGCGTTCAAGTTCCTCCCCGGCCTGGAGACCCTGTTCCTCGCCAACGCCAAGTACGCGCACCGCGGATCCAGCGGGAAGTTCGTGACCGTCTATCCGAGCGACGAGTCCGAGTGCGAGCGCATCCTCGCCGAGCTGGGCGACGTCCTCGACGGTCTGCCCGGACGGTGCATCCTCAGCGATCTGCGCTGGCGGGACGGCCCACTGCACGTCAGATACGGCGCCCTCGCCGACCGCCACTGCGACAACACCGTACGGTGTATCGCCCACTATCACCCGGATTGCCGGACTTCCCGACGGCGGCGGACCCGGACGGTCGCCCGCCCGGTCCGGCTTCGGGCGGCCGTCTTGGAGGCCCGCCACCTCCGGTTTCGGGCCCGCGGACGTCAGCTTGATCCTTGGTCGGGGATGCCTCCGCCGGCGCGAGCCGCTGAGGGCTGACGGCTCTGAGGGTTCAGGGCGCGCAGCCCCGCGGCGTCTCAGTCTTTCGGCAGCGCCTGCTCAGCCCAGATCACCTTGCCCTGGGGGGTGTAGCGAGTTCCCCAGCGCTCGGTCAGCTGCGACACCAGGAAGAGGCCCCGGCCGCCCTCGTCGGTCGTCGCGGCGTACCGCAGGTGGGGCGAGGTACTGCTGCCGTCGGTCACCTCGCAGATCAGCGTGCGGTCGTGGATCAGCCGCAGGTGTATCGGCTCGCAGCCGTAGCGGACGGCGTTGGTGACGAGCTCGCTCAGCACCAGTTCCGTGCTGAAGGCCAGCTCGGACAGGCCCCACTCGTCGAGCTTGTCGGAGGCTGTGGCGCGTACCGCGGCGACGGCGGCCGGATCGGGTGGCACGTCCCACTCGGCGATCCGGTCCGGCGGCAGCGCATGGGTGCGGGCGATGAGCAGAGCCACGTCGTCGGCGGGGTGGTCGGGCAGCAGTGATCCCAGTACGGCCCGGCAGCTCTCCTCCGGCGCGCGCTCGGGGTGACCCGTCAGGGCCTTGCGCAGGAGTTCCATCCCTTCGTCGAGGTCGCGGGTCCGGTCCTCGACGAGACCGTCGGTGTACAGGACGAGCTGGGAGCCTTCGGCGATGTCCAGCTCAGCCGTCTGGAAGGGCATGCCGCCCAGACCCAGAGGCGGACCCGGCGGCAGGTCGGGAAAGATCACGTTCCCGTCAGGATCGGCCAGCGCCGGAGCCAGGTGTCCCGCGCGCGCCATGGTGCAGCGGAGCGTCGTCGGGTCGTAGATCGCGTACAGGCAGGTGGCGCCCACGACGGCAGCGGGGTCGTCCGTGCACGCCTCGTCCTGGTCGATGCGCCCCACCAGGTCGTCCAGGTGACTGAGCAGTTCGTCGGGCGGCAGATCGAGCGTGGAGAAGTTGTGCACCGCGGTCCGCAGCCGCCCCATGGTCGCGGCGGCGTGCAGGCCGTGGCCGACCACGTCGCCGACGACGAGCGCCACGCGGCTGCCGGGCAGGGGAATCACGTCGAACCAGTCCCCGCTCACACCCGACTGCGCCGGGAGGTACCGGTAGCCGACGTCGAGGGCGCTCTGCTCGGGCAGGCCTTGCGGCAGCAGGCTGCGCTGCAGGGTGACCGCCAGGGCGTGCTCGCGCGTGTACCGGCGGGCGTTGTCGATGCTGACCGCGGCGCGGGCGACGAGTTCCTCGGCCAGTGAGAGTTCTTCCTGGTCGAAGGGGCTGTGCTCCTCGCAGCGCCAGAAGTTGACCATGCCGAGCACGACCCCGCGGGCCTGGATCGGAGCTGCTATGAGCGAATGGATGCCGTAGTCCAGTATCTGTTCGGTGCGTTCCGGGTCCTGCAGATGCCAGCCCGTCGCCGTGGACAGGTCGGCCACCAGTTCGGAGCGGCCGGTGCCGTAGCCGCGTGCCTGGGGTGTGGAGGGAAGGAAGTCGATCAGCCGGTCCTTCTCGTAGAGCGGTTGATCGTCGCGGATGCCCCATACGGCGACCCGTCGCATTCCCTTTGCGGTGGCGGCAGGCTCCTCGCCGTGCAGTACGGCGTCGGCCAGATCCACGGTGACGAAGTCGGCGAAGCGGGGGACGGCGATCCGGGCGAGTTCGTCGGCCGTCCGGACGACGTCGAGGGTGGTGCCGATGCCCAGTCCGGCGTCGTAGAGCAGCTTCAGCCGCTCACCTGTGATCTCGGCCCTGCCCGACACGGCCTGCAGCTCCGTGGAGTCGCGCAGCGTCACCACGGTGCCCTTGGGGCCTCCTGCACCGCGACCCGTGGACCTCTGGTTGACCACCAGCAGCCGCGGCCCGGCCAGATGTACCTCGTCGTTGGCCTCGCGGCCGGAGCTGAGCACGGACATGATCTCGGGTTCGAGGTGCGACATCCGGGAGACGTGCTGTCCCTCTGCCTCCGGGGGCAGCTCCAGCAGACGCTTGGCCTCGTCGTTCGCCAGGAGCAGCCGCCCCTCGTCATTGACGATGAGCACCCCTTCGCGCACGGAGTGCAGCACCGCGTCGTGGTGCTCGTACATGCGGGTCATCTCGTTGGGGGCCAGACTGTGCGTCTGCCGTCGTAGCCGCCGGCTCACCAGCACCGTGGCGGCGGTGGCCGCTCCGAGCGCGCCTGCCCCGGCGGTCAGGATGATCGGTATCTGCCGCTCCACCAGGCCGGTCACATGCTTGACCTTCAGCCCGGCGGAGACGAGGGCCACCACGTGGCCCCGGGCGTTCCGGACGGGCACGGTGGCCTGGACTTCCTGGCCGAGCGGGCCGTGCACGCTTTCGGTGTAGACCTTGCCCGCCAGCGCCGGCTCGATCTTTCCCACGAACCGTTTTCCGATCCGGTCCGGCAGGGGATGGGTGTATCGGATCCCCTTCGTGTCCATGACGACGACGAAGTCGACGCCCGCGGCCTTGCGTCCGGCCTCGGTCTGCGGCTGCAGGATCTTGGAGGGATCGGGCGCTTGCAGCGCGGACAGCACGCCCGGCGCGTGCGCGAAGGTCTGGGCGACGGCTATGGATCTTCGTTTGGCCTCGGCGTTGGTCTGCCGCTGCGACTGGAGGACAAGGGCGAAGACGGCGAATGCCACGAGGAGCACCACCAGTGTCACCTGCATGAGGAGCATCTGGCCTGCGACGGTCCGGGTGCTCCTGCGCACCAGCGACCATAGACGCGATATGCGCGTATCTCGGGCAAAACGGTCTTCCATTCGGCCTTTCTAACACTGCCCGCACCGTCAAGTCACGGGTTCTGCCCTCGCGCCCGCATGCCGGACGCCCATCGACGCCCTCCACCACCACGACGGGGACTCAAGCTGTACCGGGTCTCACCAGTAACAACAGCCTCATTGGCACGTGGGTCGTCGTTCCGTGTGACCTGGCCTCCGGCCCGTGGGAAGCGCCGTCGGCCGATGGTCACAGCGGCGAGCAGCAGCATGCAGAGCCAGGCGAACCAGTCGCCGAACCGGTCGTACACGGTGGCGCCGGCGGGGGCGGGAAGGGCAGCCGTGACCGTGGTGAAGTCGTCGTGGCCGGTGACCTGTTCGGCGAGCACCCGGCCGTACGGGTCGCTGACGGTCAGTCTCCCGGCACGGGCCGTGCGCGCCACGGCCAGGCCGTTCTCCACACCGCGGGCGACGGCCATCCGGCTGTGCAGCCGGCCGTCCTCGGTGAAGTCCCATGCGGGCGCGAGGAGGACGGCGGCGCCGTGGCCGCGGTAGTCGCGGACCAGGGCAGGGAAGTCCAGGTCCTTGCAGATGATGAGGCCGTGGCCGGGGGAGACGAACGTCAGCCCGCCGCCGGGCCGCAGTTCCTCCTCGGCTCCTGGGATGAGGTGGTGCTTGAGGTACAGCACCGGCTCGCCGCCCTGCGCGCGGAACCCGAGAGCGGCGTTGGAGGACGTCCCGGCGCGGTCGAGCACCAGCCCGACGACGATGTCCTGGCGGTGCTCGACGGCCAGCCGCCGAAGCGGGCCGGTGAGGACCGGCAGCGTCCGCTCGTCCGCGGCGAAGGTCTTCTCCGGGAGGACCACCGTGCTCGTCGAGCGGGGCAGGGCGCGGATCCGCATGACGTAGCGGTCGAGGAGGCGTCGGCCGGCGGTGGTGGCCAGGTCGGCGGTGTCGTCGGGTCGGTCGGTGTCCAGCAGGGCGACACGGGCGGTGGCGACGGGGTGCGGCTGACTCAGCCGCCATGTGCCGTAGCCGAGCGACAGGGCCATCACGACGGCGGCCACCACCAGAACCCGGCCCCCGCCGATCCGGCCCCTGCCGCCCCGGTCCCTGCCCTGCACCTGTGGCGTGGTCGCCGCGGCCAGCGCCGCCGGGAGGCCCATCACCAGGAACGTGATCCCCCACGGCCCGGTGAGGGAGGCCGTCTGGAGCACCGGCAGCACGTCCGCCTGGGTGTAGGCCAGGCTCAGCCAGGCGCCGTGGGGCAGGGCCAGCGACACGACGTACTCCAGCGCGACCCAGCCCGCAGGGACGGCAGCGGCGGCAGCGAGCGGACGACCGTTCACCAACAGCCGGCGATATGCGCAGGTCAGCAGGGCGAACACCAGCGCCTGGCCGAGTATGACGGCGACGGCGGCCGGGAGCGGCATGTCCAGGGCGCCGAGGAAGTACGGCCACATCCTGCTCTGCCCGAGGAGCCAGGCGAGCCCCGCGGCGCAGCACGCGACGCGCGCACCCACCCGGGGGGCCAGCCGGAGGACCGGCAGGGGCGCGAGCCAGGTGAGCCAGGGCAGCGGGTGCAGGCCGGTGCCGAACAGCAGCAGCACGGAACTGACGAGGGTCGGGACGAGGACGGTCATGGAGCGATCCTGTGCCGCGCGGCCGCGCCGGTGCGTCGCTCCCGCGAGCGCTTTCGGCCCTCACTCCTGAGAGTCACCCGGTGCGACAAGACCGGACTCGTAGGCGAACACCACCGCCTGCACGCGGTCGCGCAGGCCGAGTTTGGTGAGGACGTGGCTCACGTGCGTCTTGACGGTGTGCTCGGTGACGACCAGGGCGCCCGCGATCTCGGCGTTCGACAGGCCGCGGGCGACGAGCCGCAGCGTCTCGGCCTCACGGGCGGTGAGCTGCCGTAGGCGGGCGGCGAGACGGGGGGCGACGCCGTGGCTCGGTCGTCTGACCAGGTCCTCCACCAGCCGGCGGGTGACCGCGGGGGCGAGCAGCGAGTCGCCCGCTGCCACCACCCGTACGGCCCGGGCGAGTTCGTCCCGTCTGATGTCCTTCAACAGGAAGCCGCTCGCCCCGGCCCGCAACGCGTCGTAGACGTACTCGTCCAGGTCGAACATGGTGAGCACCAGGACCCGGGAGGGCAGTGCCGAGCAGATCCGTTCGGTGGCCTCGATGCCGTTCATGCCGGGCATCCGCACGTCCATGACCACGACGTCGGGCCGCAGTTCGTGCGCTGTCCGGACCGCGGCGGCGCCGTCGGCCGCCTCGCCGACCACCGACATGTCGTCCTGGCCGTTCAGGATCGCGGCGAACGCCGCACGGAACAGGTCCTGGTCGTCGGCGACGAGAACGCTCAGCATGCGGCTCGTTCCACCGGAAAACGCGCGACGACCGTGAACCCCCGCGGGCCCGGCCCGGCGCGCACGGTGCCGCCGCACGTCGTCGCGCGCTCGTGCATCCCGATGATCCCCAGGCCCCCGGGTCGCGGGGTTCCGCCCCGGCCGTCGTCGGCGATCTCGATCTCCAGGTCGCCGCCCCAACGCACCCGCACGGCCACCGCGCCGGCCGCGGCGTGCTTGCGGACGTTCGTCAGCGCCTCCTGGACGATCCGGTACGCGGCGACGCCGACCTCGGGCGGGACCGTGCGCGGCGCACCCTCCACGGTCAGTCGCACCGGCAGCTCGAAGGCCCGCACCAGGTCCTTGATCGTCGCGAGCCCGGGCTGCGGCGCACCCGCCGGCATCTCCCTGAGGACGCCGAGCAGCGCACGCAGGTGGGTCAGGGCGGCGCGTCCGGTGTCGGCGATGCGGTCGAAGGCCTCCGTCTGGGCGTCCCGGCCGTCCGCCGCGTCGGACTCGCCCCGCCGGGCGAAGGGACCGGCCTCCGCCTGGACGACCATCAGACCGACCGAGTGCGTCACGACGTCGTGCATGTCGCGGGCGATACGGGCGCGTTCACGCAGCACCGCCGCGGTTCTCTCCTGTTCGAGACGCCGGGCGCGCTCGGCATGCTCCGCAGCCTGCGAACGGCGTGCCTGTTCGGCTGTGCCCAGCGCGAACGCGGCGAAGAAGGCCGTCCCCATGAGCGGATAGACGTCGGCGTTCTCCCGCGGCAGGGCCAGCGAGACGTAGACGGCGGCCACCGTGATCGGCAGCGACACCAGCCGCACCAGGGGACGGCTCAGCGCGGCAACCGAGTACACCCCCACCAGCGGCCCCCACGGCAGCAGCAGCGGCTTCTGCCACAGCACCAGCGCGGTCGTCGCCGCACCGACGACCAGGGTGACCGGCACCGGCGCCCGCCGCCGCCACAGCACCGGAGCCGAAGCGGCCAGGGCCAGCGGCGCCATCCACCAGCGCCCGGGCGACGGCAGCACGGGCACGACCGTGGCCAGCGTGACGGCCAGCGCCACCAGCGGGTCGACGATCCGTGGGCTTCGCATGCCGTTCAGTGTCCTGGCCGACAGGCCCCCACACCTCACTCGCAGGAGTGAGAAGCGGCTTCCACCACAAGCCGCCGCCCGCCGCGCGCCCGCCGCTCCTTCGAACAGTCAGTACGGAAGGAGGCGTCCCGACGGCGTCCTGCGGTCGATCTCGTCCTTCGAGGGCGAGGCGGGCCGACGGCTGACACGGACATGAATCCGGGCCTGACGGTTCATGACGCCCTCCTCGCGTGGTGCCTCCGGTGCATCCGGTCTGGAGTACATGCCCCGCGTCCGACGCCTCCACCCCCGTCGGCGCGCTCGTAAAGAACATCGGGTCCGAGGCGTGAGACGCCCTCGACGCCGACGGCCGCGAGAAAAGCCCCGTCTCGGGCTGAACGGCATCGCGCCGGACTGCCCCTGAGTCCCCGTCAACGCGATCGGTCAGGCGGGATCGGCGAGATCGGCGAGAGGGGCGCTCGCTTGCCAGGCGACGGGCATGACGACGTCGACACCGTCGCGGCGGGCCAGGGGCAGCAGCCGGCTCATCGTGGCATCAAGGCTGTCCAGGAAGTAGGGCATGGGCCGCAGGGGCCGGTGGAGGCCGACGAACAAGTCGTCCCAGTGCACGAGGACGACGCGCCGGGCTCCGGTCGTGACGACCACCTCGTCCCAGTAGGCGTCCAGGAACCCGGGCCGCTGCCGCCCCAGGCTGCCGACACCCAGATAGACGACGTCGGCGAGGCGCCCCTGCAGGGCGCCGGGTCGGAAGTTCGCACTGGCGTGGAGCAGGATGCGGCCCGCGGGATGGGCGATCAGCACGCTGTAGGCGGTGCCCGTCCTCCAGGCGCCGGCACGGGCCGGGGGCACAAGGGGTTCGTCGACGGTACCGGGGTAGTGGTCCCCGGGGCTGTGCACGGAGTCGAGGAAGGTCAGGTCGAAAGGCCGTAGGAGACCGTGGCCCCGTCCGCCACCACGCGCAGGGACGACTCCGGCACCCCCAGGCCGCGGCCGATGTTCGCGGTGGAAGGCGAGCCGACCAGCTCCGCGCCGGTCTCCAACGCCCACACCGGCGCATCCAGAGCGTGGTCGTCATGGGCGTGGGCGCAGACCACGGCGGCCAACTCCTCCACCCGCAGCCGGGCGATGGCGGACCGTACGAGAGAGCGGTCGGGCGCGAGCTTGCCCATGGCGACGCGGAGCATCCCGGGTCGGGTCACGAACCCGTCGCTCAGGACTGAGGTCTCCCCGTCCGACAGGAGCACGGAACTCGTGCCCAGGAAGTGGGCGACCAGCCCGCCGTGCTCCGGCGCGACGGGCTGCCGGTAGGGCAGACAGGGGCGCAGACTCGGACGGCCGAAGGGCATTCGCATAGCGGCATTCTGACCTGTCGCACGAGGCGGGGAGTGGGGGCGTGGGCTCGATACCGGGATCGGTGCCGGGCAGGCCTGAGCGGGTGACATCGTGGGACGTCCGGCCGTACGGGTCTTCGATCATCGTCTGGGCGTGCCGGCGGAGGGGCGGGGGCAGAAGAAGGCGTGAGGGCCGAGGAGTGTCGAGATGAGTGAACGTCAGGACGGCGAATGGCTGGCGATGACGCCGGCGGACTTCGACCGGGACGTCCCCCTGCGTCTGAACGTGGGCACGGGACCCACCCCTGTGCCGGCAGAGCCCGACGAGTGCGGCACGGTCCCGCTCTTCGGCCACGAGCCGCCCGCTCGGCGACCGGTCCGGCGCGCCGGGCGCCGGACCGGCCCCGTGGAACAGGACGAGCTGTTCTGACCCGGCCGGGGCGGGGGCCCCGAACTCAACTGCCCGGCCACGCGCGGAAATCCGCCTCGGGGGTATGACCACGTGCGCACGGGAACAGGACCACAGGAGTTCTCCTACCTGTCCCTGCGAGCGGCGAAGTAGCCGATGACCTCGATGGCGTTGAAGGCTCCCACGGGCACGGCCACCAGGCTCCACCAGGGGGAGACACCGCCCGTGATGCTCGAGATCAGCAGCGCGACGCACCCCACTCCTGAGGAACCCGCCACGAACAGCTCGTGACGTCCTTCGGCGCGGAGCCCGTACAACGGGCCTTGAGGATGCGACTTCATGCTCACTCCGTCGGTGAGGGCGGGCGCGCCCGATGGGGCTGCGGCACAGCGGGCTGTTCCGCTTCGGTCCCGAACTGTACGGCCGCGGGCAGAGAACGGCATCGGTGGAACCACGTAGTCGCGCCTGGTCGGCGTGTGCGCGAGCACGCCGCCGACCAGGCGCGTCGGCCCAGGAGCCCCGCGCCGAGGGCGGGACGCCTCTGCTAGCCGTCCACGCGGACGCCGCTGGTGACCCGCAGGAACTCCAGCTTCTCCGCGTCGGCGGAACCCGCGGCCACGGTGTAGACGACGAGGCGGATGTCGCAGCCCGGGACCGTGAGCACGTCGCAGTCGCAGGTCACCTCGCCGACCTGGGGATGCACGACGGTCTTGCGGGCCGAGACGTGCGGGCCGACCGCACCCTCGTCCCAGAGCCGGGCGAACTCCTCGCTGCCGGAACGCAGTTCCGCGACCAGGCCGGTGAGCGCGCGGTCGCGCGGGTAGTCGAGGAGCGCGGTGCGCAGGTCGGCGACGAGCGCGGGTTCCAGGGCGTCGCCGTCCTGGAGCACGGGCCAGGCCGCGAGCCCGGAGGGCCCCACGGCGAAGACCGCCCGCACCAGGTTCCGCTCGGTGTGTGTCCGTGCGCCGGGGTCGCCCAGCAGCGCTGCCCACGCGGGCGTCCAGGTCAGCAGGGTCCAGTCGGCACTGAACACCCCCACGGGGAATTCGCCGAGGCGGGCCAGCATCCGTTGGACCCCGGCGGGAACATGCGTGGAGATCGTCCCTTCCTGGGGAGGGAGGAGGCCTGCCAGCCGGTAGGCGTAGTCGCGTTCCAGCGGCTGTAGCTGCAGTGCCCTGGCCAGGCTCGCGACGACCTGCGCCGAAGGGCTCGTGGCACGCCCCTGTTCCAGCCGCACCACATAGTCCACCGACAGCCCGGCGAGCTCGGCCAGTTCCTCGCGTCGCAACCCCGTCGCACGTCGTCCGGGCCGCGCGGCCCGCCCGACGTCGAGGGGGGACAGCCGGTCGCGCCAGCGGCGCAATGCGGTGCCAAGGGTCTCGTCCACGCGACCATTGTGTCTGCCGGACAGCCGCGGTGCCTGGTACTGGCCGTCCTACCGTCGCAGGGGGCACTGGTTGTCCCCTCGTCGCGGTCCGAGAGTGAACGCATGACGACAACGCTCATCACAGGAGCCAACAAGTCCCTCGGGTACGAGACCGCCCGCCGGCTGATCGAGGCAGGTCACACCGTCATCGTCGGCGCTCGTGATCCGGAGCGCGGCCGGGCGGCCGCCGACGCGCTCGGCGCCCGTTTCGTGCAGATCGACGTGACGGACGACGCGTCGGTGGCCGCGGCCGCCGACGACATCGGGGCCCATGAGGGCGGCATCGACGTCCTGATCAACAACGCCGGCGTCCTCGGGACGCACAGCCCCGCCGACCGGATCACGGCCGCTGACGCCGTCGCGGTGTTCGAGGTCAACGTCGTGGGGATCGTCCGGGTGACGCACGCGTTCCTGCCCCTGCTGCGCCGATCTGCGAACCCGGTCATCGTCAATGTGTCCAGTGGAATGGGGTCGTTCGCGGCCACTCATGACCCCGGGCGCGCCGAGGGACAGGTCGTCGCGCCGCTCTACACGGCGTCGAAGGCTGCCGTGACCATGTTGACCACGCAGTACGCGAAGTCCTTGCCGGACGTGAAGGTGAACGCGGCCGACCCGGGGTACACCGCGACCGACTTCAACGGGCACAGCGGCCCGCAGACGGTGACCGAGGGGACCGACGCCATCGTCGAACTCGCCACCGTCGGGGCGGACGGCCCGACCGGAACCTTCCGCGACCGTCACGGTGAGATGCCCTGGTGATCCACCTCCGAGTGCGCCGATCCTCGGCCTGGACGGCTGACGCTCCGGCCCCTCGGTCCCTCATGGCGTTCACCGATCGAACGCAGACGCCGAGTTGCCGGGGCGCTCACGCCGGCGAGGTCAGCAGGTCGGCCAGTACGTCGGGCCGTTCCAGGGCGATGAAGTGGCCGGCCTGCGGGACCTGGGTGAAGTCGGCGGCCGGCAGCAGCTTCTTGTCGGCTTCCCGGTCCGAGGGGCGGGACCAGTCCATTTCGCCGTAGACGAGGTGGACGGGGGCCTTGACCTCGGGGTAGCGCGAGCGGGCCGCGATGAGGCTGGGCAGGGCCTGGTAGACGCCTCGGGCGACGGTCGGGTAACCGGGGCGGCTTCCCACCTGGAGGAGCTCGTCCACGTAGTCCTCCCTCAGCGCGCGCTTGTCGCCGAGGCCGCCTTGCAGGATCCTGCGGAACACGGCCCTGGGCTCCACTCCGGCGATCACCGGGCCCACTCCCGGTGCGAGGACCCCGCCGACCACCACACGGGCGAGGAGGCCGGAGCGGGCGATCCCGTCCGGGAAGTCGTAGGCGTTCACCGCGACGACGCGTCGGACGCGCTCCGGCAGATCGGCCGCGGTGGTGAGCGCGAGCACCGCGCCCATGGACTCGCCGACCAACGTGACGTCGTGGAGGTCGAGTTCGGTGAGGAGCCGTTCGACGCCCGCGCGCATGGCCGGCTCGTCGTACGAGGCGCCGGGCACGATCTCGGAGTAGCCCATCCCCGGCAGGTCGAGGGCGTACACGGTGTAGTGGTCCGCGATCAGCGGGATGAGGAGGCGGAAGTGCTCGGCCTGGGTGCGCACGGTGTGCAGCAGGACCAGGGGAGCGCCGGCGCCCGCCTTGAGGTAGCGCAACGTCCCTTCGTGACCGCGGTGGCCGGGGCGCGGTGCGATGGTGTGGGTGGTGGTCCCCGGGATGTGCATCGTGGGGCGTGACTCGTGGAGGGGCATCTCGTCGGCTCCTTGTCCGGCGTACTACTGGGCCAGCTGGGGGTACAGGGCGGCGAGGTCGCCGGCGAGACCGGCCTTGACCTGGCGCGAGATGTCGTCCGCGAGTACTTCGTACGCTCCCGCTTCGACGCCGTCGAGGGCGAGTGCGGCGACCTCGCGCGGGTCGGACTTGGGCGCGACGACGCCGGCCGTCAGGTCCGTGTCCACGTATCCCACGTGCAGTCCGGTGACGGCGATGCCGCGCGGCTGGAGCTCCAGGCGCAGGGAGTTGGTCTGCGACCACAGGGCGGCCTTGGAGGCGCTGTACGAGCCGCCGAGGGCGATCCAGGAGAGCGCGGAGTGCACGTTGAGGAGGTGGCCGCCGCCGTTGCGCTCGATGACGGGCGCGAAGGCCCGGGTGAGCAGCAGCGGGCCGTAGAAGTTGGTCTCGAACTCGCGGCGTACGTCGTCGACGGGGGAGTCGAGGAAGGACGCGCCGACCGAGGCGCCGGCGTTGTTGATCAGTACGGTCACGTCTCCCGCCTGTGCGGCGGCGGCCGCCACGGAGTCGGGGTCGGTGACCTCCAGCGCCACCGGGACCGCGTCGGGGTGCGTCACGCTGCGCGGGTCGCGGGCCGTGGCGTAGACCTTGCCGGCGCCGCGTGCGTAGAGCTCCTCCACCAGTGCCTTGCCGATGCCGCGGCTGCCGCCGGTGACGAAGACGTTCGCGCCCTTCAGAGCGGTCATGACTACCTCCACAGAATGAGAAACCGATCGGTTTCCACCACCGTAAACCGATCGGTTTCTCGATGCAAGTACGCGAGGGGAATCGGCCGCGTCGGAGGAGTGGGGTGGAGCATGCGGCCCGCTTCCCCGCCCTGCCGTGGGCATGGGGGCGGGCCGTTGGCTTGCGCTGTGGAAACCGATCTGTTTTCCTAGGTGGAAACAGATCGGTTTCCGCCCGGTGGCTGGCCTATGGACTGCAACCAAGGGGAAAAGTGAGTACCACCTTCGACCGCGGAGCGCCCGTCTCCGGGACATCAGGTTCGGGCCGCCGCGGCTCACATGCCGTGCGCTGGTGGGTGCTTGTCGTGCTGGGCACGGCGCAGCTCATGGTCACGCTCGATGCGACCGTCGTGAATATCGCGCTTCCCGCAGCGCAACACGACCTCGGGTTCAGCGACGGCAGCCGGCAGTGGGTCATCACCGGTTATGCCCTGGCGTTCGGCAGCCTGCTGCTGCTCGGCGGCCGGCTCGGTGACCTGTTCGGCCGGCGTACCACCTTCGTGACCGGCCTGGTCGGTTTCGCGGGTGCGTCCGTCCTCGGCGGCGCGGCCACCAGCTCGACATCCTCGTCACGGCACGCGTGGCCCAGGGTCTCTTCGCCGCGCTGCTCGCGCCTGCGGCACTGTCGCTGCTCAGCGTGACCTTCACCGACCCGAGGGAGAGGCCGAAGGCGTTCGGCGTCTTCAGCGCGCTGGCCGGTGCGGGCGGCGCGATCGGACTGTTGCTCGGCGGCATGCTCACCGAATGGGCGTCGTGGCGCTGGGTGATGTACGTGAACGTCGTCTTCGCGGCCGTCGCGCTGATCGGCGCGGTGCTGCTGCTGGCCAAGCCCGCGGTCACCGGGCGGCCCAGGCTCGACATTCCCGGCACCCTCGTGGTGAGCGCCGCGCTGTTCGCCGTCGTCTACGGCTTCGCGCACGTCGAATCCACCCGTTGGACCGACCCGGTCAGCCTCGGCTCCATGGTCGCCGGTGTGGCGCTGCTCGCGGTCTTCGTCTGGCTGGAGTCCAGGGTCGCGCATCCGCTGCTGCCGCTGCGACTCGTATGGGACCGCACCCGCGGGGGTTCGTTCCTGACGGTGTTCGTCATCGGCATGGGGATGTTCTCGATCTTCCTCTTCCTGACCTACTACCTGGAGGCGAGCATCGGCTACTCGCCGATCAAGACCGGACTGGCGTTCCTGCCGATGGTCGCGGGCATCGTCGCCGCGTCGACCACGGCGCCTTCGCTGCTGCTGCCCAGGGTCGGCCCGAAGATCGTGATCAGCGCCGGCTTCCTGGTCGCCGCGTCCGGCATGGCCCTGCTGACCCGGCTCGAGCTGGACAGCGCCTACCTCGCCGACATCATGCCCGGTCTGATCCTGCTGGGTCTCGGCCTCGGCGGAGTGATGGCCACGGCGTTCCAGGGCGCGACCGCGGGCATACATCACGAGGACTCGGGCGTCGCCTCGGCGCTGATCAACACCGGTCAGCAGGTGGGCGGTTCGATCAGTACGGCACTGCTGACCACCGTCGCCTCGTCGGCCGGGACCGACTACCTGTCCTCGCACAAGCCCGGCGCGCTGACCATGGCCCAGGCCGGAGTCGAGAGCTACACGGCCACCCTGGCGTGGGGCGCCGGGTTCTTCGTGGTCGGAGCCGTCCTGTCGGCGCTTCTGATACCGAACGCGCCGCTGGCGCCGTCGGAGGGCGAGCCCGTGATCGCCCACTGAGCCCGGCTCCGGAGTGAGAGATGCCCTGCCACCCGCGCTGATCACCGCCCTCATGGCGTGAACCGGCGAAGGGGGACAGGGCATCTCCGAGTCGGTGTCGACGTCTGCCGCGCGATCCGTCCTCACCGCACCGATATGGCGGAGGCCGCATTCTTATACCCCTCGACCGTGGACGGCGGGTAAGCGCGCCCCCGCCAAGCGCCCCAAGCATCGTAAACCGATCGGTTTTCAATTGGGCGGATCCGAGTTAACCTCGCAATATGACCACGGACGTGAAGGCAAGTCCCCGGGAGCGGCTGCTGGAGGCAGCGGCCACGCTCACCTACCGAGACGGTGTCGGCATCGGTGTCGACGCGCTGTGCAAGGCGGCGGGGGTGTCGAAGCGCTCCATGTACCAGCTGTTCGAGAGCAAGGACGAACTGCTGGCAGCAAGCCTCAAGGAGCACGCCTCGGCCTTCGTGGCCACACTCCTCCCTGCGGCGGACGACGACGGTTCACCCCGCGAGCGGATCCTGCACGTCTTCGATCAGGTGGAATCACAGGCGGGTGCGCCCGGGTTCCGGGGCTGCCGGTACCTGGCCGTGCAGATCGAACTCAAGGAGGAGGACCATCCTGCGAGCCGGGTCGCCCGCCAGATCAAGGCGAACCTGACCGCCTTCTTCCGCTCCGAGGCCGAACAGGGCGGTGCGCGCGATCCCGATCTGCTGGCCCGTCAGCTCAGCCTGGTCTTCGACGGGGCCAGCGCCCGCGCGGGAATCGGAGTCGACAACCTCACGGGGCTCATCACGCCCACGGTGACCACCCTGCTCGACGCGGCGGGCGTGCGCTGACGGATCGGTCCGAGCCCTAGGCCGATCCACAGGGCATGAGCATCCTCCTGTTCGCCTGCCCTCCCCGTGGACGCCTTGTCGCTGCATTCGCACTGTTCCCGAGGGTGAGATCCGCTCCGTCTGCCGTCTCAGTATGGTGACTTCGCATGACCGACACCGACACCGACACCGACACCGAGATCACCGCAGAGCTGGTTCGCGGTCTGCTGCAGGAGCAGCATCCAGACCTTGCCGGGTTGGCCATCCGCGAAGTGGCGGGCGGTTGGGGCAACCAGATGTGGCGTCTAGGGGACGAGTTGGCCGTGCGTATGCAGCGCATGGACCCCACCCCGGATCTCCAGCTCAAGGAGCGTCGGTGGCTCCCCGTGCTGGCTCCGCGCCTTCCGCTCCCGGTGCCGACCCCGGTGAGGTTCGGCGAACCGTCCGAGCGCTTCCCCAAGCACTGGACGGTGATGACGTGGGTTCCCGGCGAGCCGTTGGACCACGGGTCGATCAGCCGCGGCGCCCACGCGGCCGACGTGCTGGCGGACTTCCTCCGGGCGCTCCATGTGGAGGCGCCCGCCGAGGCCCCGGTGGCCACGGACCGCGGTGCCCATCCCAGGAACTGCACGGACGGCTTCGAGGCCTTCTTCCAGGCCGTTGTCCCCGACGACATCGCTGCCGGCGTCCGGGCCGTCTGGGACGACGCCGTTGCGGCCCACGCGTGGGAGGGTCCGCCGCTCTGGGTGCACGGTGACCTCCATCCGGCGAACGTCGTCGTCTCGGACGGAACGCTTTCGGGCGTCGTCGACTTCGGGGACATGTTCGCCGGCGACCCGGCGTGGGACCTCGCCGCCGCATGGGTGCTGCTGCCCGCGGGCATGGCCTCACGGTTCTTCGACGTGTACGCGCATGCGGACGAGGCGGCGATCAGGCGTGCCCGCGGGCTGGCCGCTATGAAGAGTCTCTTCCTCATGCTCATGGGGCAGAACGGAGATCGGGGCCTTCCCGGCGGCAAGCCGAAGTGGGGACCTGCAGGCCGGGCGGCACTTGATCGTGTACTGAAGGGCGTTTGACACGCGCCCCTTTGAACATGAGTGTTTGCGGCAACGGTCGGGTGCCGACCGGAAGGTGCAGCAGCAGGACCTCGACCAGGGCTCAAGTGCCGGCAGCGTCCCGTGGGTTTTCAGGGGAGCGGCCCAGAACGCCTCATGGGTGGCGGTGAAGGAGCCCTCGGCACGCGGCGCGGCCAGCGCGGTCGATCCGGCCATGACGCCGGGCTTGACCGGCAGGATCTCCAGGTAGTGGTCGGTCAAGGGCGGCGTGCGGTCAGCAGCCAGGCGATATTCATCAAGGTGATCGCTCCCCGGATCCAGCAGACGGCGGCGCTTCCGTCCGGCGCCAGCGCCGTGGCGAGTACGCCCAATCCGACGGTGCCCAGAACCAGCCTGGTGCTGCGCCTCAATGCCAGTGACGCGCGCAGCGGCCCCGGTTCGGCCAGTCTGTCGGCCAGGTAGGCGTCGAACGCCTCCGCGACCTGATCGTCGATCTCGTCCCGCATCTGGGCATCGAGTGAGTCAGACATGGACGGCCACCCGCTGCACCATAGGTGTCTGAACGGAAGCCATCACCGGCGGCCGCAGCGCGACGACAGTGCACAGTGCCGCGAGGGGCAGTTCCAGCGTGCAGGCCAGCGCCAGTGAGATGACGACGGAGTGCCCGGCCGTCATGACGTCGAACCAGGCGTCGACCAGCAACATCACGGCCGTCGCGATCGACGCCAGCGGCGCCCGGTGGTCACTGCGCCGGACCAGCAGCGCCGCGGTGAGCAGACCGGCGATCTCCAACGCATCGAATCCGACCCAGGCGACCCGCCAGTGCTGTGCCGGATAGAGGTCCGGCAGTGTCGTCCACAGCACCGCAAGCCACGGCACCAGCGCCAGCCCCGCGGCCAGTAACAGCCTTCCGGCCAGGATTTTTCGCATCTCGACCCCCGAGCGTCCCGGTGCCCACTGGCACCCTCGTGCACCAACGTAGCGATTGCAGAGATATTCTGCAAACAATCTCTGTGATGACTGCAGAGGATCTCTGCAGTACGCTGGTCGCTATGGTCGAGCGCCCCGACAAGAGAGTGCTCACCGGCCCGGACCTCAAAGCCTTCTACAAGGCACTGTCCAACCCGGTGCGCCGCGACATCCTCAGCTACCTCGGCGAGCACGGCGAAGCGAACTCCACCAGCGTCGCCAAGGCCCTCGGTGAGAGCACCGGCACCACCAGCTACCACCTGCGCAAACTCGCCGAGCTCAAGCTGATTGCTGAGATCGAGGAACGGTCCACCGGCCGGGAACGCTGGTGGAAGTCACTCATGACGGACATCTTCACGCCGCCGGGCCTGGAGCTGACGGCCGATGAACGCGAGGCCGCGGTGAAGATCGGCACCCTCAAGATGGCCCATGACCTGAACCTGGTCGTGAGCGCATACGCCGGGTACGACTCCTCCGCAGGCTGGAACCAGATCTACCGCGCCGGACTGTGGATGACGAAGGAGCAGGTCGCCACGTTCGTCGAGGAGTACCAGACGCTTCTGCGCAAGTACCTGACGGAGCCCGGTGACCACCCACCCGACTCACGGCACATGGCCGTACGCCTGGTGGTTGTGCCCGACGAGGGCCCCCGGCCCGCCCTGCCTGCTGAGCCGGACGACGATTAGCGCCACACCAGACGACAGAGTCCCGGCACCGAGGTCAGCCCAGGGCAGTGACGCCGTCCGGCCTGCTGTTCCTTGTCGGCGATGTGCCGCAGGCTCAACTGGAGAATGGGCCGGGTCGCCTCCGCCTCCCGCATGCTGGCCATGGGCGCCGCCCCCTCGGGGCCTTCGTCGGCGGCTGGCTGGCCACCGCCTACGACATCCGCACGCCGCTCTGCGCCGCCGCGGGCTTACTCCCGGCGCTGACGGCCGTCACGGCATCCATGACCGGCAACCGCCGGGTCGAAGCAGCGCTGCGTGCCGCCGCCCCAGCCGACGTCCCGGCTCACCGGCAGGCAAGGATCCCGCCCGGAGTCGGAGCCCCATGGGGTGAGCCTATTGAGTGGAATTGCGCAGAATCTTCATTCTGTACGTTCCTCCCCTCCGGTGGCGGACATGGTCGAGCGGGAGAGTCGGGGAAAGCGGCGACGGCTGAATCGCCGACTGGTGATCACCGCGGCCGTCGCACTCGTCGACCGGGAAGGACTCGCGGCGCCTACCATGCGGCGGCTCGCCACCGAGCTGGGGGTGGAGCCGATGGCCATCTACCGCTATACCGCAGGTAAGCAGGAGCTGGTCGACGGCCTGGTCGAGGCCTTCTTCGCCGAGGTCAACGACCGACTGCGCACCTCGTCCGAGGAGCCTCGCCAGGACCTTGCGGAGGAAGCCGGCCGGGGCGGGCCGCAGAACAGCCCTGGCGCGCCGAACTGGACCGGATCGCCCGCGCGTTCAGGGCCGAGGCGCGGGCCCATCCCGAGATCCTGCCCGTGGTGGCCACCCGCCGCTCGCCGTTCCCGTGGCCCGGCGCCCGGCCCCGCTGCTCCAGCTCACCGAACACATCCTCGCCGTGCTCGGCCGCGCCGGATTCGACGACCCCACGACGCTGACGATCTACCGTGCCTTCGTCGCCTGGAACCTCGGCTGCCTCCTCGTGGACGAGCGCCCGGTCGTCGACGACCCCGACGAACCGGACCTCATGCTGCGCCTGGGGCTGCACCGGCTGCCCGCCGCCGACTACCCACGACTGCGTGCCGTTGTCCCACGTCTGGCCGAGAACGACGGCGAACGAGACCTCATGGAGGGCCTTGACAGTCTGCTGAGCCGCATGCCCGATCCTGCCCTTGACGCGTTCTACGACGGAAGAGCACGCTGAGAATACGAGGTACGCATCGGACGTACACCTACGTCGGCAAGTGCGTCGCCGACACCGCCGAGGTGAGCACGACGGCGCCCGGAAAGTGGCCGCCATGTCCAGCGAGTACACCACCCTCCGCGTCCGCGTCACGGCCGAGGACGCCGACACGCTGCGAGCACTTCTGCGCGAGGTCCGACCCGACGTCGGCGGCGGTGTCCGCCGGACTGAGGACGGCTCCATCGGCATCGACGCCTACGTGTCGCCCGAGCAGGCCGAGGCCCTCGACCGCGAGGGTGTGGTGGTCACCGTCCACGCGGACGCCACGGCCACCGGCAAAGCCCGCCAGAGCGAGGTCGGCGAGGGAGACCGGTTCGCTCCCGGGGACGCGGTTCCGCACGGGCTCGCCCTCAAGGCGACGGACGCCTAGGAGGGACACCATGTCGTATCTGAACGTCACGGAGGTCGAGTCGGCCGTGGCATCACTGGCCGCCGCATTCCCGGCCGCAGAGCTCATCGAACTCCCGGAGCCCTCCGTCGAAGGCCGGACCGCACACGCCCTCAGGATCGGCACGGGAGGGCGGGACGTCCACGACGCCGTCTTGCTGATCGGCGGCGTGCACGCCCGCGAGTGGGGGAGCTGCGAGATCCTGGTCGACCTCGCGGCCGACCTCCTGGAGGCCCACCGCGACGGCACCGGACTCACCTACGGCGGCACCGCCTTCACCGCCGCCCAGGTGCGCAGCGTCCTCGACGGGCTCGACGTCGTCGTCTTCCCGCTGGTCAACCCCGACGGCCGGCACTACAGCCAGACCGTCGACCCCTTGTGGCGCAAGAACCGCAACCCGGCTCTGTCCGGCGGCGACCCGGCCGGAGTCGGCGTCGACATCAACCGCAACTACGACTTCCTCTTCGACTTCGAGGCCGCTTTCCATCCGGCCGCTCCGGTGCGGGTCTCCAACGACCCGGCGGACCCCCAGCAGGTGTACCAGGGCCCCAGCCCCTTCTCGGAACCCGAGACCCGCAACGTCCGCCGGCTGCTCGACCAATTCCCGCGCACCCGCTGGTTCGTCGACCTGCACAGCTACTCCGAGGACATGCTCTTCGTCTGGGGGGACGACGACAACCAGTCCCTCGACCCGAGCCGGAACTTCCGGAACCCGGACTTCGATCACCAGCGCGGACTGGCCGACGACCTGCTGTACGGGGAGTTCGTGCCCAAGGCCGACGCCGACGACTCCGCCGTCCTCGCGGAACAGTTCAGCCGGGGCGCGAAGGGCGTCCGTGGCAAGGACTACACCCCGATGCCCGGCTTCGACCTGTACCCGACCTGCGGAACCAGCGACGACTACGCCTATGCGCGCCACCTCATGGACTCGCACAACGGCAAGGTCCTGGCCTTCACGGTGGAATGGGGCAAGAGCTTCCAGCCGCCGTGGCCGGAGATGGAGCACATCATCCTCGATGTCGACGCCGGTCTGCTGCAGTTCTGCCTGAGCGCTGCCACCTAGCATCGCCTCTCGCCTCTCGCCTCTCGCCTCGCACCCGCGCCTGGCCGCTCCCGCCCGGGGACGGCTGAGAGCGGTCGGCGACGCCCAGGCCTACGCGGCCCGGTGGAAGAAGAACGGGTCGATCGACGGCGGCACGCGCGTCACGTTGTCCAGGTCGAACAGCTGGTGGCTGACGAAGTCGGCGTGCCGTTGATACGTCACTCCCTCGGGGAAGTCGGCGAAGTCGGGCGTGTTGTTGCCCGAGAACACCCCGTAGAAGTCCCGGCCCACCGAGAGCAGCCGGATGTAGTCGCCCAGGTACGGAAAGAACTGCGCCCGCGGCACGTTGGCCGGCGCCTGGTGCAGGACGTGGTGCTCCGCCGGGGTCTGCCAGCCGTCGCCGGTCAGCTCCAGCGTCGTCACCCACTGGCTGTGCTTGAACTGTTGGTACGCAAGCCCCAGCAGGGAGTCCGTACTGACCGCCAGTGCCGGGTTCTTGGCGTCGGTGACGGTGCGGACATCGGACGACCAGGTCTGCCCGTGGTCGGTGGAGTGGCGTACGTGCAGCGTGCAGCCGACCCCGGGCGCCGCGCCGCCGCGGTCGCACCAGGCCACCCACACGTCGGCCGGGTCCGTCGGGTCCACCGCGATCGCGAGATCGCCGCCGAGGCGCTCCTGCCCCATGAAGGCGTTGAACCTCTCGGTGCGCTCTGCCACCACCCGCTGGCCGATCCCGGAATCCTCGGCGTCCTTCAGATCCTGGAACGCGTTCGGACCCAGACCCCCTTCGTCGTCGCGGGTGACCACGACGTCGAACGTGACGTTCAGGATGCCCCCGCCGACGTCACCGACGTCGCGCCAGCTCTCGAAGACCGCGTACACCGTGCCGTCGGGATGCAGCGCGATCCGCACCGGCGGCCCGTCCTGGCCGGACGGCGCGCGCCGCTCGATCACGCTGGGCTTGAACCCGGCGGGCGCCGGCGCCGTGCGAGCGTTGTCGGAGACGTCGACGGCGGCGGTCTGCGGCTGCCGGCCCAGGTCGTTGTTGGCGACGTAGACGCGGTCGCGGATGTCACCGTGCAGCCGGACGCTGGCCGCCACCACCCACGGCTGGTCCGGGCTGTCCCGGGTGACGAGGATTTCCATGGGCGCCGTCGAGGAGATGCCCGGCGAGCGCAGGATCTGCATGCGGGTCACCTTGGGCCGGTGCAGTCCGCTGAGGATGCCCGCGTACAGGGCGCCTCCCTCGGACGCGAACCCGACCGAGATGTCCCCGGTGCCCGTGTCGGCGTCCGCGCCGGGGATGATGCTTCTGAGGCCCCAGGTCTGCCCGCCGTCGGTCGACACGTAGACCGGGGCGAGAGGGCCGCCCATCGGATCGGGCGTGAACGCGGTCGCGACGATCTCGGAGGGGCTCTCGGGATTGACCGCGAGATTGGGCTCAGCGTCCTGGCTGCGGCCGCCGCTCAGCGCGGCGGGAGTGATGTTGACGACTTTGAGCGTGGGCATGCCGACTCACCTCCGTGCCGCCTGCAGCGTCTGAAGCTTCTGCACCGGCTGGTAGTCATCGGGGTGAAGGATCTGGAACGGGGCCCACTCAGCCAGCGCCCCTTCGGTGGCGTGCAACATCCACATCCCCTCCTGTGCGGGCTGCGGCTTGGGCGCCCGGAACCAGCGGAAGTCCCGGCTGTTGGGGTAGAGCACCGTGATCCGCCCGGGGGCGATCTCCCCCTGCTCCACATGGGACACGTCGAGCTGGGCGCGCCACCAGTCGGGGGCGTGCTCGCTGAACTTCTCGTCGGGGGTCCGCCCGCTGCCCGCCTGCTCCAGGCCGACGACCACCGCGACCACGACCGCGTCCGCCTCGTCGGCGTGCGTGACCAGGCCCTCGTTCTCGATGTCGCGCTGGAGAGCGGAGAACGGCATCGGATCGGCGCTCCTGGCGACCCGGGAGACGTCCGGAGCCACCGCGTCGGCGGGCAGGCGTCCGATCTCCCGGACGGCAAGCCCTTCGCCGTAGGCCATTCCGTCGGTGAAGAACGCGGCCGCCTCGCCGACGGTCGGCGGATCGAGGTCGTCCGACAGCTGAACGGTGACCTCGCTCCCCCCGAGCCTCGTGAAGGCGTCGGGGGCGTGCAGCACCGTGTCCACCTTGACCACCGCCGTGCGTTCGCCGGCCGGTACCTCCGCGAGCCGTGTGTCGCCGACGCGGGTGACCGTGCCCAGGAAGCTCAGCGGAGTCCGCCGGACCAGTCCCAGCACATCTTCAGGACCATCGGGCATGACGGTCCTCCTCTCGCCTCAGCCGGCCGCGCTACCGCGAGGCGTGCGCCGCAGCCGGGTGGGTTCGCCGCCACTCCGTCCGGGCGCCGAGTGCGCACAGGACGGTGACCAGGGCCGTGGCGGCCACGATGAGCCACTCGACGGCTCCGCTTCCGGCGTCGGGCTCGACGCCGAAGAGTGTTTCGATCCAGTCGCGCCAGATGAGCGTGACGAGGAAGAGCAGCCCGGAGAGGGTTCCCAGGGCGATCTCCGCCCAGAAACGCCTGCGGACCGGCCGCACCTCCCGGAAGGCATGGAAGCCCATTTGGAGCCTCCCTTCTCTGCCCCCGGGGCGACCTGCCGAGCCGTCCCGGGCGGATGCCGGGCTCGCGACAAGGGCTCGGTGCCGGAGCCACCGTGGCGCCAGGCACCCTCGACGGGGTGAGCGGACGCAGTGGAAGCTCGACGTACACCTACGCTGCACACATACTGCGTGTACAAGTCTCCGCTCCCTCGACTCCTCGGTCAACCGAGTCCCCGGCCGCGCTCGCCGCACCGGGACGCTGAAGGAACAGCCCTGCCGGCCGCCCCAGAGCGACGCGTCGCGCAGCGCCGCCATAGTCTGGGAGCAGTCTCCGGCGGCGTCGTGGAAAAGAGGATGGTCGTCGACGCCTTGAAGGTCCTGGGCGCCGGGCGCATTTGGGTCCCTGGGGCAGTTCGGCGCCAGGCGGGGCGGCCGGTCCCGGTCAGGCTGCCGGGGCGGCGAGGACGGCCTTGGCCGCCAGCCGGAGGTTCCTGATCATCGGATTCGGGTCGCCCTTGCGGCTGACCAGGACGACCTGGCTGGAGGGAGCGCCCTCGATCGGGACGGTGACGAGGTCGGGACGCAGAGAGCTCCGCCGGTCGCCGACCGGTAGCACGGCGATCGCCCTGCCGCTCGCGACGAGTTCGAGCTTGTCCTCGTAGCTTTCGATCGGCGGCACGCCAACTCCGAGGATCCGGTAGGCAGTCCAGTCCGCGGTCGTGAACGCGCACGGAGCCACCGCCTCGCCGGCCAGTTCGTCCGCGGTCACCGACGCGCGGACGGCCAGGGGATGGCCGCGCGGAACCACGAGCATCCGCGGCTCCTCGTACAGCGGGGTGGTGAACACGTCGTCGGCGGCGAGCGGCAACGGAGCCCGCGCGATCAGGGCGTCCACGCGCTTGTCGGACAGCGCCCCGACGTCGCGGCAGCTCAGATACCGGGTGGCGATCTCGGCGTCCGGGTGGCGGCGGCGCAGTTCCCGTACGGCGGCAGTGATCACCAGGTCTTCCACGTAGCCGATGGAGATGCGCTCGGTCTCTGTCTGTTCACGCGCGGCCGACTCGGCCTGCCGGGCGGCCTGCAGCAGGGCGTGGGCCCGGGGGAGGAACCTCTGGCCGGCCGGAGTGAGCCGGGTGCCCTGAGGCACGCGGTCCAGCAGCCGCGTGCCGAGATGCTTCTCGAGCCGTTGGATCTGGCGGCTCAGCGCGGGCTGGGCCACGTGCAGGTCGGCGGCGGCCCGGCCGAAGTGCTGATGGGCCGCCACCACGGTGAAGTAGCGCACCAGCCGCAGTTCCAGGTCCTGTCCGAGATCGTTCACCCTTTCACCGTACCCGTCATGCCGTTTCGGAATGGACAGGTTGCCGAACCGGTCTTGGACGGCCGTGCCGCCCTTGGCCTTGACTGAAGGAGCAACGTTTCCGGAAGAGAGCGACAGGCGCGATGAAGGCGATCCAGATCCACGCAGCGGGCGGGCCGGAAGTTCTGCGGTATGACGAGGTGCCGGTTCCAGAGATCGGCCCGGGCGAGGTGCTCGTCCGGGTGCACGCGGCGGGCATCAACCCGCCGGACTGGTACCTGCGTGAGGGGATGAAGGTCATGCCGGCCGAGATGAGGCCGGCGCTGTCGTTCCCCCTGATTCCCGGAACGGACATGTCGGGCACGGTTCAGGCCGTCTCCCCGGACGTGCGGGGGTTCGCCGTCGGTGACGAGGTCTTCGGCATGCTGCGGTTCCCCGGATTCGACGGCCGGACGTACGCCGAGTACGTGGCCGCGCCCGCTTCGGACGTTGCTCACAAGCCGGCCCGTATCGACCACGTGCAGGCGGCCGGGGCGCCGATGGCCGCCCTCACGGCCTGGCAGTACCTGGTGGAACTCGGCCACGACGTGCCGTCCCCGTTCACCGGCCGGGTGCACCGGCCGGCGCCGATCACGCCAGGGATGACCGTGCTGGTCAACGGGGCCGCCGGTGGAGTGGGCCACTTCGCGGTGCAGTTGGCGAAGTGGAAGGGGGCGCACGTGATCGCGGTGGCCTCGGGCCGGCACGAGCAGTTCCTGCGCGAGCTCGGCGCCGATGAGTTCATCGACTACACCAGGACACGGGCCACGGACGTGGTCAGCGGTCTCGACCTGGTGATCGACACCGTCGGTGGACCGGACAGCTCACGCTTCCTGACCGTGCTCAAGCGCGGCGGCACCATGCTTCCGGTGTTCTTCGCCCAGTACGACCCGCAAGAGACGGCGAGGCTGGGCATCACCGTCTCGAACATTCAGGTACGGTCCAGCGGCCCCCAACTCGCCGAGATCGGGAGCCTGTTGGAGGAGGGCACGCTTCAGGTCGGGGTGGACAGCACCTACCCGCTGCCCGATGCGGGCAGCGCACACACGCGAGCGGCGCAGGGCCACCTCCAAGGCAAGATCGTGCTGACGGTGGCCTCGTGATCGCCGGACTCCGGCATGGGCCAAGACGCGAATCCCGCTGAACCCGGGGGCCGCGCATCATGGTGAGCCGCTGCTGACCCAGAAGTCTTGACAATCACTTGTCCGGCATTCCTGATGGGGCGGGGTGGTTTCTCTTCAGTCGTCGCTTGCCCGTGAGGGGTCGTCATGCGTTTCGTCCGTGGTGTCGCTGTGCCGGCAGTGTTCGCGTTTCTGCTGGCGGGCTGCTCCGCCGGTTCCCTCGGTGGTCTGGGCGAGTCCGGGGCTGCGGCGGCCGGGCCGTCGAAGACGCCTGCCGCGGGCGGGTCGTCCGGGCGGTCGCTCGCGGTGGGCGCCGGCCCGCAGAAGGCGTACACGGTGCAGAGGCAGCCGGCGGCGGGCAGTTGCAGGTACCGGTATGAGCGGGGTGAGCCGTTGGAGGACCCCGCTTGCACACCGGGTGCTGTTTCTCCGGCGGTCACGCAGAGGAACCTGGCGTCGACGATATGCCGCAAGGGCGGCTACACGTCGGGGATACGCCCCTCTGCCTATGTGACGGGCAAGGAGAAGAGGCTCAATGCCGCCTCCTACGGCTATAGCGGCCGTCTGAGCGACGCCGAGTACGACCACCTGATCAGTCTTCAGCTCGGCGGTGACCCCAACGACCCCCGGAATCTGTGGGTCGAGTCCGCCGACCCCGACCATCGGGCGGGCGCCGGCGTGAACAACAAGAAGGATCCGGTGGAGACGAAGCTGCACACGGCGGTCTGTGCGGGGAAGATCACCCTCGCACAGGCGCAGCAGGCGATCGTCAGGGACTGGACCACCGCGCTGAGCACGCTCCACCTTCACTGAAGAAGTCGTTTCAGAGCCGGGGGCGGTCTCCTGGCGTCGGCCGGTGCGGCCGGCGTGGTGCTGCTCGATGCCGTGGTGCCGCTGGTCGAGGACCCCGTGCGGGCAGATCGCCGTCACCTGGCGGGTGAAGGACTGCCTCTCGCTCCTGAACACCGAGCGGTGGAACAGCCCGAACGGGCCGGTGCGTTCGACGCTCTCGCGCTCGACCGTGCGGTGGCCGGTCACGGAGTAGGCGGGCTGCGAGGGGTTCCGCATGACGGTGCTCGCGGCGCGGTCGGTTCAGCACTTCGCGCCACGGCCGGGCGGACGCCGACCCGGGCACGCGAAGGCGGCGTCCGACCGTGCCGGACGCCACCTATCCCCTGGGGGCTCACACCCGTCGTCGTACCAGCTTCAGCAGATCCCTGGTGGAGTCCCGGCGGACCCAGGCGATCAGGACGAGCGGCACGACGAGGATCAACGGGGTCGCCGCGTTCTCGCCGTCGAAGACGGCCATCTGGACGACGAACGCGCCGACCATCAGCGCGCTCAGCGCGAGCGCGGCCACCGACTGCAGCACAGGGATCAACAGGGCGACGGCACCGGCGAGTTCGAGTGCGCCGATGACGTACATGCCGGTGCTGCCCCAGCCGATCCGCTCGAAGGAGTCGACGGCGTAGGAGTTCGCGATCAGCTTCGGCAGGGCGCTGGCGATGCCGTAGAAGAGGGCGAGCAGCACCTGTACGGTGCGCAGGGCGATCCGGGCGCGGCGCCCACGGGAGGCGGGGGCGGAAGCCGCGGAGGTGACGGGGGCGGTGGTCTCGGACATCAGGTTCTCCTGTGCTGCGCGGGGTGATGAGCGCTACGTGCTGCGGTCACAGGGATAGACCGGGCGTCACCCCAGAACTCATCGGTACAGAACGCACCGGTCCTGCACCGGAAACCCTCCGCGCCAGGTGCACCAGCGCCCGCCATCCCGCGGACGGCCCCCACCGCCCGAGCCAGCGCCCACGCCGGGGCAGCCCCTCCACCGCCGGCTCCGGGTTCGCGAATCGCCACCCTCAAGTGCTGGCGCCTCCTCCGTACACTCCACTGCTCGACGACCCGGATCACCGGCCTCGTCCAAGCCGTCCTCGTCCCTTGTCGGCCCGGACGCGGTCCGCACGCGGAGATGCGCGAGCCGCGCGAGGTCGGGTCGAACGGGGCGGCTGGCGCTGTTCTCTGGTTGATTCCACGGTGGCCGGTCTTTCAGGCAGAGCAGGGCTTGTGGGGCGTCTGGCGGGTTTTGGGGCGTGGTGCCGGGGATGAGCGCCTGTGCGCATGGCACGCTCCCTGCCCGGCCGGCGGGGGCGCGGCGCACGGTCGAACGCATGGGAGACGTCAGGGAAGTGTGCGAGGGCCGCGGTGACGGCACGGACTGCCCGAACGGGGAAGTCTTCGAACCCGGCGAGACGGGGCCGCGGTGTGAGGAGTGCCGGCATCACTGGGAGCTGGACGAGACGGAGCCGGAACGCCGGGCGGGCGAGGAGGCCGCGGGGCTGACCCGGCCGATGGGGGACCCGTGGGAAGCCGGGCGGGGAACCGCGGCGTAGCCCTTCGTGGTTCTACTGGAGTCGACCGTGGGCACGAAGCCGCACCACCGGCCGCACCACGAGTGCCTGGTGCGCAGGCCTGGAGCTCGGTGAGGGCTGCCCTCACCGTGTCCGCGCAGAGGGCGAAGGCATCCCGTGGCGAGGGCGGGCACCAGCTGTTCAGAGGCGCCGCGTCGTCGCCCGCAAAGGGGTCGGCGGGCGGCGCGATTTCCTCTTCGCCCGTGCGCAGCGCCACCTCGGAAGTCACCTGCCTGCCGCTCCGGTGAATCCGAGTACAAGCCTCTCGGCTCATAAAGTGCGAAGTGGGATACGTAGGACTTGATCAAGGAAACCTCACCCGTACCGGGGTCGCGATCACTCCTCTGCGCGCGCACCTGGAGGAGTCAGGGCGCCGTTAGCGGGATATGACAGAAGCGACGCCTCCCGGTCTCCCTCGACGCAACACCAGGCCGGGCAGTGCACCTGTGGCCCCTGATCTGACAGTGAGGAAATGCGCTTGGACGTCTGGTGCGACTTACTCGGCGCTTGGGGCGCAAGGTACCCCAATCGGGGACGGTGCATGGGTCGAACATCGTATTACCGAGCCTCTGTTGAGTGATTTCCTCGGGCTGCTGGAGGCGATCCAGGAGGAACTCAATTCTCGGTGGAACGTCCAGGGGAACTCTGACCTTAACGCGAACAGTGCGTGACGGAAGAAAATCCCATGAATCATGACTACGTGAATCCTGCGTTTGCGCAACGTGAGTGGTACTCCTATGGAACGGGGAACGGCTGGAACGGGGGGTTCGACGACAGCGTCCACGCAGGGGTTCCCCTGACTGAACCCAGCACAGGGGGCTGGGACCCGGTCGAGGAACTTGCCAATCTCCTGCAGGAACCCGTGCAGGCGGAGCATTCGGCAAGGGTGCCGCCGCTTCGCAGGGAGCCTCCGGCCGGCGTCGACTTCAGCGACCCTCTGGAGAGCCTGGCTGCTCAGCTACCGCCTCCCCGACGCACTTCTGCCGGGCACCGGAAGATGGAAGTTCGAAAAGCCCGGCTCAAGTGGTTGCAGACCGGCAGCGTCGCCCTCGTCGCCCTCGTCGCCGCCATTGTGGCGATGGTCAGCGTCTTCGGCGGCATGGTGGCCTACAAGCCGCTGCAGAACATCACGTCCGGAACAGGTGTCGGCATCGCACCGTCCTGGCCTCTTCTCGTGTACGGCCCGTGGATGGTGGCCTCTCTGTCCATTCTGCGCGCTGCCTTGCATCAACGCCGAGCGGTCCACTCGTGGTTCATCGTTCTGCTCTTCTCCTCCGTCGCGATAATGCTGTGCGTAGCACAAGCACACAAGACCTTCACCGGAATCGCTGGAGCTGCTCTGCCCGCCCTCGCATCTCTCGCATGCTTTCAGCAACTCGTCCGGCAGATCACCCTGACCCTGCCACCACGACAGGCCCTGCGCCGCCACCGGCAGTGAGCCCTTTTCCACTCGGTTGAATGTCGCTCTGCCCAGTCCCCGCTCCGCCCAGCCGCTGTTCGGCTCCTGCTGGAGGTGGGCGCCACGACCGCGCCCCCTCCAGTAGGAGCCGGACGCGGCCCCCCCGGGACTTCTTGTCGCCGATGGGCTCGTCCAGCATCACGGCTCGGGAGTTCAGGCCGACAGCGCCGTCTCACGCACCGCGCATGTCAAAGCGTTCAGGCCCTCGTCGAGTTCGCTGAAGGTGGCGGTAAGAGGCGGCAGCAGCTTGACGACCTCGCCGTCCGGGCCGGAGTTCTCGACCAGGAGGCCGAGTGCGAAGGAACGGGTGGTGACCCGCGCCGCGCGATCCGCGTCGTAAAACTCCAGGCCCCACACCAGGCCCCGGCCTCGGAACTCCTTGACGTCGTCGGGATGTTCGGCCTGGATCTTCGCCAATGTGCGTTCGACCTGCTCGCCGTGCAGCAGCGTCTGCTTCTCCAGTTGGTCGTTCGTCCAGTAGGCCTCGAGCGCGGCCGTGGCGGTGACGAAGGCCGGGTTGTTGCCTCGGAAGGTGCCGTTGTGCTCGCCCGGCTCCCAGATGTCGAGTTCTGGTTTGAAGAGGCACAGCGCCAGGGGAAGCCCGTAACCGCTGATGGACTTCGAGACGGTGACGATGTCGGGAACGATGCCCGCCTCCTCGAAGGAGAAGAAGGCGCCGGTGCGGCCGCACCCCATCTGGATGTCGTCCACGATCAGCAGCATGTCGTTGCGCCGGCACACCTCGGCGAGTTCACGCAGCCACTCGGGCCGGGCCACGTTGACGCCTCCCTCCCCCTGCACGGTCTCGACGATCACGGCGGCGGGGCGGTCGAGTCCGGAGCCCTTGTCCGCCAAGAGCCGCTCGAACCATGCGAAGGGAGGGGCGTCGCCCAGATAGCCGTCGTAGGGCATGGGGACGCTGTGCACCAGTGACACACCCGCGCCCGCCCGTTTGAAGGTGTTGCCGGTGACCGCGAGCGAGCCGAGGGTCATACCGTGGAAGGCGTTCGTGAACGACACGACCGTCTCACGGCCCTTGACCTTGCGGGCCAGCTTGAGCGCCGCCTCGACGGCATTGGTGCCGGTCGGGCCCGAGAACATCACCTTGTACGACAGTTCCCGCGGCCGCAGGATCACGTCCCGGAAGGTCTGCAGGAACGTGCGCTTGGCCGCGGTCGACATGTCCAGGCCTTGGGTGACCCGGTCACGTTGGAGGTAGTCGATCAACGCCCCCTTGAAAAGGGGGTTGTTGTGGCCGTAGTTGAGCGAGCCCGCACCGGTGAAGAAGTCGACGTACGCGCGGCCCAGTTCGTCGTACAGGTATGAACCGCGGGCACGGTCGAAGACGGTCGGCCAGCCGCGGCAGTAGCTGCGGACTTCCGACTCCAGGGTCTCGAAGACGTCGTCCTGATCGGGTGCAGCGACCCGCTGATGACGGTCCATGGCACATCCTTGAAGGAGCAGGGGAGTGGACGGGTGAGCTCGAAGAGGCGGGCGGACACGTGACGTCAGACGGCGGCTGCGAGGTGACGGAGCCAGGCGGATGTGGGCCGGGCGACGACCCGGCCGGGGGCTCGGCTGCGGGCGGCCAGGATCTCCCGCAGGAGCGCCTCCCTCTGGTGCAGCGCGCCCGGACGGCCGGTGAGGGCCCGCCGCCACACACGGGTGATGTCGAGCGGGCTGAGGTCGCCGGAGCGGTACGACGCACGGCAGTGCAGCAGAACGCCGCCGTTTTCCTCGGGAAGCGGTGTGGACAGGTCGACATGGACGGAGGTCTCGGGAAACTCCACCGTCACAGCGTCCTCGTGGCACACGACCTGAAGGGCCTCGGCCAATCGGCTGTCGCCGATGATGAGGGCGTATCGGAGGGCGAGGCCGTGCCGCTGCACGGCGCTGCCCTGCCGGTGCCGCCGGGCCTGGCGGCCCGCACGGGGTGAGGTTCTTTGATCGGGCATGGTGCGCTGTCTCCTGCCTACGGGCCGTCTCCCGGGTCTCGCGGCGGACGAGGGCCTGCTGGTGACGACGGGCTGGATCTCCGAGGTCCGGGTGAGCCGGGTACGGGGACGGGCTGACGTCGGGGCCGCCGCGCTTCCCCCCGTGGACGGGCTCCGGGTTTCCGTCCTCGCAGCGAGCGGCCGCTTCCCGTGTTCGCACCCGACGACCGCATCGGCTTCCCCGAGGATGCCGCGGTTCAGCTCGTCGAACCGCACATCTCCTTTCACCCCGACGGACCGATTGCGGTCTCACGGAACGTACGCAGGCCGGCCGTCCTCGCATCCAGGCAGTCTGCCGATGTGCCGAAAGCCGCCTGTCAATGTGACGTTCACATTGTGGACTCCTTCTGGCGGGCATTCGCCCGGAGATGGCGTTGATCGGGTCGACGAAAGTATGGCAAAGGGCGCTCAAGAAACTGTTGGAGAAAGCGTTGAATCGCAGCTCGGAGGTGCCTGGTGCGGGGTTTGTGGCGGCCGTCGAGGGCGACCCGTGGTCGTTACAACTGTGAAACCGTGCGGTTTCGTCGACTGTCGGTGCAGGGACTGGTTTCGGCCACGCGCATGGCTTGCGGCTCGCCAGCCCAGATTGCGCCAAATCGTTGTCTCGCGGCTGGAGTCGCACCCTGTCGCCCCGGTGACGGTGCCGATGAGCTGCTGCGAGGGCGGGAATGCTTGGTTCCCCTGGTGATTCCGGGCCGTGGGGCAGGACCGCTGCCCTGGTGACATTTGCCGCACAACGGTTATAACGGACGTGCGCTCTTCGCTGTCACACGCGTTGTATGCAAAGGTCGTTCGTAGCTTTAGCGCCAAAAGGACCCTGGGTGCCCTTGGTTTACCTGCAAACCACTGTGTATGTTTCTGCTGCTTCGTGAATCTGGATGGGTCACCGGCATCTGCATCAGAAATGGGGGACTGATGGATCGCTCGAAGCATTTGGACGAACGAATTCCGAGGCCGCTGGTACGGGAACGGCAAGCGAATCAGATGGACGCGGCGACGGTTCAGGGAAGGGTTCTCGGCCCCTTGCATCTGGGCGCCTCCGGGTCGGATGAAGGCGTCTCGATCGCACCGAAGGTTCGTACGGTCATGGCCATGCTGTTGGTCCATGTCGACCAACTGGTTCCGGTCCACGCCTTCATGCGCGAGCTCTGGGGAGAGCGGCCGCCGGCAACCGGCTTGCGGACCCTGCAGACCTACGTACTGAACTGCAGAAAAATTCTGTGCACGATCACCGGTCGCTCACCCGCCCATGTCGCACGGGAGGTCCTGGTGACCGGAGCGGGGGGTTATGGGCTGAAGAGTGCTCATATCTGCCTGGACTGGCTGGAGTTCCAGCGGCTGAAGAACCTCGGGACCACGGCACTGGAAGAGGGTGAGAGCGCGACGGGGATCGAACTGCTCGACGCCGCCCTGGCGCTGTGGCGGGGCGATGCTCTGGTCGACACCCCGGAGGGGCCTGTACTCCATTCGAAACGGCGGTTCTTCGAGGAGTCCCGGCTCGACGCCATAGCGATACGGGCCGAGGCGCAGATCAAGGCCGGCCTGCACCAGCGGGCCATCACCCAGCTGGCCGCAGTGACCACCGAGCACACGCTCCATGAGGGACTCCAGGCCCAGTACGCTCGCGCACTCGCGCTCGGCGGGCGCAGGGCCGAGGCCCTCGGCGTGCTGCGCACGCTGCGCACCCGGCTGGTGAGCGAGATCGGGATCGAGCCCGGCGCCCCGCTCAGGGAACTCCAGCTGGCCATACTGAGTTCGGAGCCCGGCGCGGTGTGAAGCCCCCCCGCGGTGGGTCACGGGCGGCTGCGGAGCGGAGGGCAGTGATCGCCGCGCCGGCTCCCGTGGGGGCCCCGCGGCTCCGATGAGAACGGTGCCGGCCTCATGGCATCAGCCGGCCCCTACACCGCCAGGCGCACTGGGTGAGGCGCCCGGCGCCTTGGAGACGCGGATCGGCGAGGCGGTCCGCAGCCCGGCGAGCACTCGGGCCTGCGGACCGCCTGCGCCGTCGCCGCTGAGGGGGCGAGCCCGGCAGCCCCGGGCTCTTCCTGACCGCAAGTACGGTGTTGCCGCCGTACGACTGAGCGGTTGTCGGTCTGGTCGGCCGCTCCTTCACCAGGGCGCGTGAGTCACCCGGCCGATCTGCGGCGGGGTCGGCGGTGCGGCACCGTGCAGGCAGCACGGTCGCGGCCGGACGAGCTGGTGAACTCCCCGACGGAAAGCGTGCCCGTGGAATCCGTCCGAGGTGCCCGAGACGGTCGTCCGAGTTGAGGCGCCCGCCCCCGCACGGCCATCAGTCGGAGGGCATTGACGACGCGGCCGTCATGCCTGTCCCTGCGGGTACCAGAAACAGCAGGGACGGGAACCGAGCGGCCGTGCACCGTGATCCTTTCGTCGTGGCGCACGTACTCGTCACTGGGAGGACCGGCTTCCCCCATCGCCGAGGCCCTGCCCGGCACGGACCGGACATGCCCGGCCGTTGACAGCCCTCGGACTCACGTGATGAGTCCCGGCCGATCACGAGAACGACGGAGCCCTGTCCCGCCCCCTCGGAGGCTGTCCTCTCTTCGCCCGTCGGCCTTCAGACATCCAGGACAGGCCGACAAATGCCGTCTGAACTGCGCCTCTGCCATATCCAGGCTCAACGTTGAAGGCTTCTGGGGCTGGTTCCCCACAAGATCTCGACGGGGGGCTGCGAGGCTGAGACCGCAAAGGCCCCGCGACGGGGGCGCCGCTCGCATCCGCCGCCCGGAACAGGCCCGACGGGCCGGACGCATCCGGCCGACACGGCGCCGATGGGGAGCAGACCGGTGAGGCCTGACCATGAACGAGCAGGAGGGCGTGGATATGACCACGCATAACGCGACCGAGAGCGAAGCGGGTCTGCAACTCGTCGAGTTGATGACCGGCTTCTGGAAGGCACAGGCCGTCTACATGGCGACCGAGCTGGGCATCGTCGATCACATCGCCGCTGCGGGCCGGATCCCCGCAGTCGACCTGGCGCACCGCACCGGCACCGACGCCGACGCCCTGGGACGGCTGCTGTTGTTCCTCGACAGCCTCGGTGTGGTCGACGGCGACGAGAAATGCGGCTACGCCCTCACCCCTGTCGGCGCCTTGCTGCGCACCGACGCTCCTCACTCGATGAGCGACCACGTCCGCCTGCACGGCTCGTACTTCTACCAGGCGTGGAGTGCTCTGTCCCACTCTCTGCACACCGGACGATCGGCGTTCACCCGTGTCTTCGGCAGCGACCTGTTCTCGTACCTGCACCAGAATCCCGACGTGGCGCTGACATACGAACGCGCCATGACGGCGGGCGCCCCCTTCTTCGCCGAGGTCGCTCACGCCTTCGACTTCTCCCGCGCACGTCGGATCGTGGACGTCGCCGGCGGGAACGGAGCACTCATCGAGGAGATCCTCGACGCACATCCCGGCCCCCACGCCGTACTGTTCGACGCACCCGATGTCCTCGAGGAGTCGGCGAACCGCCGGATCGCCACGGTGCACGCGGACCGATGCCGGCGAATCGCCGGAGACCTCTTCGAGGCGGTGCCCGACGACGGTGACGTCTACCTCCTCTCGCGCATCCTGCACTGCTTCGACGACGAGGCCTGCCACCGGATCCTCACGAACTGCCGCAGCGCGATGGCCCCGAACGCCCGACTGGTGATCGTGGAACGCATCCTCGCCAAGGACACCGGCTCCTCGCTCGCCCAGGGCTACAACCTGCACATGCTGGTAGTGCACGGCGGCGGCCGCGAACGGGACGAGGCGCACTACCGCGCTCTTCTCGGACAGGCCGGGTTCGCCGTGGAATCACTGCGCCGGCTGTCACTGGAGACACATCTCCTCGTCGCGGTGTCCAGCTGACCCCTCATCACCCGCCACTGACGGACCCGGGAGAGACCTTGAACAGCCAGGCCCCGTCCACGCGCCTCACCGCCGATCCCGCTCCACAGCCCCGGCCCGAACTGCCCCTGGCGCCGGGCGCGGTCCCCCGGGCACGAGAACTGGCCCTGCGTAACCCGGTAGCGCTCGACACGACGACCGCCCTCCTCGACCACGTCATCCGGCACGCCCGGGTCCGCCCGGACGCCTGTGCCGTCTTGGACGGCGAACGCACCCTGACCTACGGGCAGTTGCTCGCCAGGGTCGCCTCGGCGAGAGACGCGCTGTACGCCCGGGGGGTGCGGGCCGGTGACCTGGTCGCCGCCGTCGGCCCGCGCAGCGCGCACACCCCGGTCGTCTTCCTGGCTCTGGAGAGCCTCCTGGCGTCGTATGTGCCGATCGACATGAGCTGGCCGGAGAACCGTGTCCGTGACGTGCTCGACCGCAGCAAGCCCGCCCTGTTGCTCGACTACTCCGGCCGCGCAGCCTCAGCCGCGCGTTCGGCCGCCGACGCCGAGGGGCTCGGCACGCTGAGCCTGCCGACAGAAGGCAAGCCCGGCCCCGTGGACCACGAAACGTACGGCGACCGCGGCGGCGAGACCCGGTACACGATCTTCACCTCGGGCACGACCGGCCGCCCGAAAGGCGCCGTCATCGAGCACCAGGGCCTGCTCAACCATCTGTGGTCCAAGACGGCCGACCTGTCACTGGGGCCCGAGGACGCGGTGGCCTTCTCGGCGCCGCTGGTGTTCGACATCTCCATCTGGCAGATGCTCTGCCCGTTCCTGGTGGGCGGCAGGGTCGTCGTGATCGACGATGCCGCCATGCGCATGCCGCGCTGGCTGATCGGCGCCCTGGACACCGCGGACGTCACCGTCGCGGAGTTGGTGCCCACGGTCGTCGGCCGGCTGCTCGACGAGATACGGCGCCAGGAGGGGCCGGCGCTGCCGAAACTGCGGTGGCTGCTGTCCACCGGCGAGGAGCTGTATCCCGCCCTGGCGGAGCAGGTACTCGACACGCTCCCGCACGTGTCCCTCGTCAACGCGTACGGGCCCGCAGAGTGCTCCGACGACGTCTCCCTGCACACCGTGACCCGCGCCGACCTGCGCCGCCCCCGACTGCCGGTCGGCACCCCCGTCGCCAACTGCACCCTCCATGTCCTGCGCCAGAGAGACGACGGCGCCTGGCGGCCGGCCGAACCTGAGGAGAGCGGCGAGCTGTTCGTCGGCGGCACCTGCGTCGGGTCGGGCTACCTCCATGACACCGCCACCACGGAACGCGCCTTCTTCCGCGACCCCTTCGACCCGGATTCCCCGACCTGCCGGATCTACCGCACCGGCGACCTCGCCCGCGTGGAGGACGGGCTCCTGTACTACCTGGGCCGCGGCGACCGGCAGGTCAAGGTCGGCGGCGTCCGGATGGAACTGGACGAGATCGAGGCGGTCCTCAGCCGGCACCCAGCCGTCGAACAGTGCGCCGTCACCGTCTTCGACCAGGACGTCATGAGCGAACTGGTCGCCCACTACACCCTGCGCACCGAGGTGCCGCAGCAGGAACTACGGCTGGCGCTCAGCGCGGCCCTGCCCCCGGTGATGGTTCCGCGCCGCTGGCAGCAGTGGGACACGCTGCCCCTGAGCCGCAACGGAAAGATCGACTACCGGTCGCTCACGGCGGCCACGGCCAGCACCCGGAAAGAGGCACTATGACCACGGCAACGACAGAAACGGCAAGTGTGGCCGAAGGCGCGGACCGGGCCGGCGTCCCTGACCTCGCGGAACGCCTTGCGGCGGTGACCCGGGTCGCCGAACAGCACCTGAAACGCACCGAGCGGGACGCGACGTTCCCCGCTGAGGCGCTGGCGGAGCTGCGCAGCACCCGCCTGCTCGGCCTTCAGGTGCCCAAGGAGGAGGGCGGCCTAGGCGGCACCCTCGGCGACCTCATCGAGGCAGGCCTGGCGCTCGGGCGCACCGACATGTCACTGGGCATGATCTTCGTGATGCACTGCCAGCAGGCCGAGGCCGTTGTGCGGCACGCCTCGTCGCCCCTGCGGGAGGAGCTGATCCCGCTCCTCGCCGAAGGCAAGCTGTACCTGGCGTCAGTGACCACCGAGAGCGGCAAGGGCGCCGACCTGTTCAAGTCCGAGGCGCCGCTGCACGAGGCGGAAGGGGTCCTGGAAGTCGACCGGACCGTGCCCATTTCGACCGGCGCCACCTCTGCGGACGGCTTTCTGATCACCATGCGCAGCCCCTACGCCACGGCAGACCAGCACGTCTCCCTCGTCTACGCCCACCGCCACCAGCTGCACGTGGAGGTCACCGGGCAGTGGAACCCGATGGGGATGCGCGCCACGCACAGTCCGCCGCTGAAGCTCAGCGGACGTATTCCGGCCCACCAGGTGATCGGTGAGCACGGCGCGTTCCACCGCATCGTGCAGTCGGTCTTCGGCCCGCTCGCCCACCTCGGCTGGTCGGCCGTCTGGCTGGGCACGGCCTCCGGGGCCCTGTCGCGAGTGCTGCGGCTGCTGCGCGACCCGGCCGGCCGCAGGCGCTTCGACCTTGGCTCGGAGCTGCTGCTCAGCAGGCTGTCCGGAGCCCGGCAGCGGCTGGAGACCGTCCACGCGCTGCTGCGCCGGACCCAGGCACTGGCCGAGGGCGGGACGGACTGGTCGGTCACCGGTCACCAGCTGCTGCTGAACAACCTCAAGATCACGGCGGCCGAGGAGTGCTACGCAGCCGTCGACGAGCTCATCGACGCGGTCGGCCTCGCGCACGGCTATCTCCAGGACTCGCCGACCCGCCTGGAAAAGGCCCTCCGCGACCTGCGGTCGGCCGCCCTCAACTACAGCAACGACCGGCTGCACCTGGCCGACGGGCGGCTTTGCCTGCTCGACCCGGACGTACGGTTCGCCTGAACACCGGGCGCCTCCGGGGAGCCGGCCGCCACGTACTTCTGTACCCGCACGCGGCCACCCGATCGCGGCCGCACCCACCCACCCACATCTCGCCCTCCGAGGATCCCTCATGCCTGGAAGCACCACCGAGAGCCAGACCCAGAACTGGAACACCGCCCTCAAGTACATCGCAGGGCGCAAAGCGGCCGAGGAATCGTTGGGATTCGTCGCGCACGTCAGCGCAACCGTCCGCGACACCGAGGACGCCGCGGCCGTCGTCCCGGCGGTGGCCCGCACCTGCGTGCCGTTCTTCGCCGGCGCGGTCTCGTTGGACGCCGAGACCACACACGACCGGGCCGTCTTCCACGGCTCGGACGAACTGGCGGCCGTCGTCGACGCGTTGCGCGGACTCGCCGCGGAGACGGGGCAACGGCAGATCGTCATCAGCGAGCACGAGGGGCTGGCCGCCAAGACCGACCCGCGCCACCTCGAACTGCTGCGCGAGGGAGGGGGCGACTCGGCGGTGGTCATCTCCCTCGCCTACCGCGGGCTGTCCGGCGGTCACCTCATCCTCGTACGGCAGGCCGACCATCGCCGGGGGGCTTTCAGCCCCGGGGACTTTGCCCTGGCCTGCGAAGTGGCCGACCGCGTGGGGGCGTTCAACGCGCTCGCCGGTCTGACCGCCCGCTCCGGAAAGTGACAAGGCCGGACCGAACGCCGGACACCACCGAGGAGGGCTGATGGCAGCGACCTGGAACGACGTACGCGATTGGATCCTCGAGCGCAATCCCGACCTGACGGATCTGCAGCCCGAGACCGACATCATCGACTCACGCATCATCGACTCACTGCAGTTCGTCGAACTCGTCCTGTTCATCGAGGACCTGCGCGGCACGGCGCTGGAATCGAACGACGTCAGCCTCGATTCCTTCCGCACCCTCAAAGGCATCGAGCAGACCTTCTTCCAATGAGGCCGACGTCCGTGCGGGGAGTGGTGATGGGCACGAGAACCGAACGATCCCTGGTCATCCAGGGCGATGTCGACAAGGCCGACGACATCGTCGTCTTCCTGCCGCCGGCGGGCACCGTCTCCTCGCCCTACCTCCCGATCGGCACCCTCCTCCAGGACACCCTGCCCACCGTGCACTGCGAGACGCCGGGGCGCGGCCGGCTGGCGAACGAGGAGGCGCCCGGCTCCGTGCACAGCGCGGCCGACCGCTGGGCCGCCGACCTGGCCGAGATCGTGCCGGGCCGTCGGCTGCACTTCTTCGGCCACAGCCTGGGGGCGCTCTACGCCTACGAACTGACACTCCGTCTCGAGTCGCGCCCCCACAGCGAGGTCGGCAGTCTGTCCGTGTCGGGCGCCCGCGAGCCGGGCAGCAGTCCCCGCTCCCTGCTGGCCACCGCCTTCGCCGCGCTGCGGGCCCCGGACCGGCAGGAGGGCGCCGGGGAGCACTGGATGGACCGGGACCTGCGTATGCGGGGCGAGTACCGGACCGCCCATCAGGTGGTGCGGGCCCCTCTGGCCCTGCTGTGCGGTGCCTCCGACCCCTTCGCCACACCGGGCGAGATGGAGCGCTGGAAAGACTTCACCAGCGGTCCGTACCTCGGAATGTTCACCTTCCGCGGCGGTCACGACTACTACCTGTCCGGTGAGCAGGCGATCGCGGACGTCATCTCCCGCATCGTCGGACACAGCCGGCACCCGAACTCAGCCCGCACCCCGAGTGATCCGGCGCGTGGGCCTGCCCTCTCCGGAACCGATCCCTCCCTGCACCGCCGAACGAATGGAGTTTCAGACATGCCGAACGACCAGCAGAGCACGCCTTCGCTCGAGCAGTTGATCGACGTCATCGCGAACAGCTCGGTGGGCATCGCGGTCACCGACCGCGCGGGCGCCGTCGTGCTGCACAACCGGGCGCAGTCCGTGCTGATGGGCGGGGAGGCCGACCACCTCGGCGGCCGAATCCTGCTCGACAGCGCGCAGGACGGCCTCCAGGCGCTGATCGAGCGTTTGGGGAAGGAGCAGCGGGTCGAGAACGTGCAGGTCACCTACCGCGGCAGCGGCGGCGGGAACGAGCACGCCGCCCGGGTGAACGCCGTGCTGACCGGCAGCGGCGACGACGCACGCATCCACTGGGTGAGCCGGCCGGAGCTCAGCGAGCGGCTCCCGATCCCCAACGACAGGACCGAGGACGTCACCTCCGACGCCACGTCCTGGATCCGCGCCGTCAACGAGCGCCCGCTGCCCGCCCTGGCTCCCACCAAGGAACTCGAGGACGTCATGCGCGAGTTCTACGAGGTGGCCCCTGTGGCGATCCATCTGATCGGCGTCAACGGCCAGGTCATGCATGCCAACCCGGCGGACGTGGCCCTCGTCGAGTACACGTCCTCGCCCTCCGACTACGTCGGCCGGCACATCCGCAACATCTATGACGACAAGGGGCTGCTCGACGACTTCCTCGGCCGCTGGGACGAGGACTCGCCGATCATCAACTTCCGGGCCAACTTCCTGACCAGGGAGGGCGCCCCGAAGCCCGTGCTGATCTTCTCGACCGCCCAGGCCGAAGGCGGCAGCGTCACCAACACCCGCTGCTTCGTCTTCAGCGACCCGGAGCCGCAGCGCGCCCGCGACACCATCAGTGCCTTCGGCTGGCCGGCCTGACCCCCGGCGGCCGGGGCGCGGGGCCATGCCCGCGCCCCGGCCGCTGCGCACCCGCTCGGTTTCCCGCCCGGAACACACGACACCAGAGGTGGCTGTGTCTCACGTATTGGTCATATCCGGCAGCCCGTCCGCGACCTCCAAGACCGAAGCCGTCGGCGATCACGTGGCGCGGCGCCTCGCCGACTACGAGTGGCACGCCCGGCACCTCAAAGTCCGCACCCTGCCAGCCGAGCCGCTCGTGAACGCCGACGCCACGCATCCCGCCATCGCCGAGGCCCTGGAACAGGTCTCCCGGGCCGACGGCATCGTCCTCGCCACACCGACGTACAAGGCGAGCTTCTCGGGCCTGCTCAAGACCTTCCTGGACCTGCTGCCCCGCTACGGATTCCGGCACAAGGTCGTGCTTCCCCTGGCCACCGGCGGCAGCGTCGCCCATCTCCTGGTCCTCGACTACGCGCTGCGGCCCGTGGCGCACGCGCTGGGCGCCCGGCATGTGGTGCAGAGCCTCTTCCTGCTCGACGAACACCTCGTCCGGCAGGACGGCCGGCCGCACCTCCTCCCGGAGAGCGCGCGCCTGCTCGACGACGTCATCGAACAGTTCCGCAAGTCCCTGATCTCGGCATCCTGAGCCGGCCTTTCCCTGGAGCACACCATGACTCACCGTCCCCACAAGGGAACGTGGCTCGTCGACTGGGACCCGGAGGACGAAGACGCCTGGGAGCGCTACGGCCGGCGGCTCGCGCGCCGCAATCTCGCCCTGTCCGTGCTCAGCGAGCACATCGGATTCTCCGTATGGACGCTGTGGTCCGTCCTCGTCCTGTTCATGTCGCCCGATATCGGCCTCGGCTTCGACGCCGGAGACAAGTTCCTCCTGGTGGCCACGCCCACCGTCGTCGGCGCCTTGCTCCGCCTACCCTACAGTTTCGCGGTGACCCGGTACGGCGGACGGAACTGGACCGTGTTCGCCACCGCGATCCTGCTCGTGCCGACCCTCCTCGCGCTGTACTTCGTCCAGCGGCCCGGCACGCCGCTGTGGGTGTTCCTGGTCGTCGGCGCGCTCGCGGGCGTCGGCGGCGGGAACTTCGCGTCGTCGATGACGAACATCACTGCCCTGTACCCTCAGCGCCACCAGGGGTGGGCCCTCGGCCTGAACGCCGGCGGCGGGAACCTGGGCGTCGCGGCCGTGCAACTCGTCGGGCTCACCGTCATCAGCGTGGCGGGCCGGACCCACCCGTCGTACGTTGCCGCGGTCTACGCGCCGCTGATCGTGCTCGTCGCGCTGCTCGCGGCGTTGCGGATGGACAACGTGGACGCGGTGCGGGCCACCCCGGGCACCCAGCGCGAGGCCGCCCGCGACCAGGACACCTGGTGGATCTCGCTGCTGTACATCGGCACGTTCGGCTCGTTCATCGGCTACGGCTTCGCCTTCGGGCTGGTGTTGCAGAACGAGTTCGACACCAGCCCTCTCGGCGCGGTCGGCTACACCTTCCTCGGTCCGCTGCTGGGCTCGGTGGCCCGGCCGTTGGGCGGGCTGTTGGCCGACCGGCTGGGCGGGGCGAGGGTGACCTTCTGGAACTTCCTCGGTATGGGCGCGGGCACCCTCGTCCTGCTCGGCGCGGTCCAGGTGAATTCCTTCGCCCTGTTCGTCGCCGGGTTCACCGCCCTGTTCGTGCTCAGCGGCATCGGCAACGGCTCCACGTACAAGATGATCCCCGCCGTGTTCGCGGGGCGCGCCCGCCGTGAGGTCGCCGCCGGCCAGGACGCCGGCGCCGCGTTCGCCCGGGCACGCCGGCTGTCCGGGGCGGTCATCGCCATCGCCGGGGCGATCGGCGCGCTGGGTGGCGCCGCCATCAACATCGCCTTCAAGCTGTCGTACTCCGACGGCTCCGGCTCCGGTGCGCCCGCCTTCCTCGCCTTCCTCGCCTACTACGTCCTGTGCATGGTGCTCATCCGGGCCGTCTACCTGCGCCGGAGGCCGGTCGAGCACACGGCCCCCGCCGACCGTATCGAGGCGACCAGCCGTGTCTGAACCGCCTGCCCGCACACCGCACGTGGAGACGCACTGCCCCTACTGCGCCCTGCAATGCGGTACGCGACTGAGCGGCGACCGGGACATGGGCGTGACCGTGCGCCCGGCCGAGTTCCCGACCAACCGAGGCCGCCTGTGTCAGAAGGGCTGGACCGCGCCCGACGTGCTGGCCGCCGCCGACCGGCTGACCGTGCCGCTTGTCCGCGCACCGGACGGCAACTTGACCGAGACCACCTGGGACCGCGCCCTCGACACAGTCGCGGGACGCCTGCGCGAGCTGCGTACGCGATACGGCCCCGACACGGTGGCCGCCTTCGGCGGCGGCGGCCTGACCAACGAAAAGGCCTACCTGCTGGGCAAGTTCGCCCGACTGGCACTGGGCACGAGCCAGATCGACTACAACGGGCGGTTCTGCATGGCGTCCGCCGCCGCGGCCGGCAAAGCCGCCTTCGGCGTGGACCGCGGCCTGCCCTTCCCCGTCACCGACCTCGCGGCCGCCGACACGGTGCTGCTGGCCGGCGCCAACGTCGCCGAGACCATGCCGCCTCTCATGCAGCACATGGACACGGCGGAACTCATCGTCATCGACCCCCGGCACACCCCCACCGCCCAGCGAGCCAAGCTGCACCTCCAGCCCGCCCCCGGCACCGACCTCGCCCTCGCCCTCGGTCTTCTGCACATCACCGTCGTCGACGGGCTCACCGACGCGGAGTACATCCGACGCCGCACCCACGGCTTCGCATCCGCCGTACGCCAGGCGATGGCATGGTGGCCCGAGCGGGTGGAGGCCGTCACCGGCGTCCCGGCGAGCACCCAGCGCGCCGCCGCCCGGATGCTCGCGGCGGCCCGGAACGCCTACATCCTCACCGGCCGCGGCGTCGAACAGAACAGTCAGGGGACCGACACCGCCGCCGCGTTCATCAACCTCGCCCTCGCTCTCGGCCTGCCCGGCTCCGGCCACGGCGGATACGGATGCCTGACCGGGCAGGGCAACGGCCAGGGCGGGCGCGAACACGGGCAGAAGGCCGACCAGTTGCCCGGCTATCGCTCCCTCACCGACCCCGAGGCCCGCGCCCACGTCGCCGGCGTCTGGGGTGTGCCGCCCGAATCGCTCCCCGGACCCGGGCGCACCGCGTACGAACTCCTGGACTCCCTCGGCCGCGACCAGGGGCCACGCGCCCTGCTGATATTCGGGTCGAACCCCGTCGTCTCCGCACCGAACGCCGCGCACGTGGCCGAGCGGCTGGCCTCGCTGGACCTGCTGGTCGTGGCCGACTTCGTCCCCTCGGAGACCGCCCGCACGGCCGACGTCGTGCTGCCGGTCACCCAGTGGGCCGAGGAGGAGGGGACGCTGACCAGCCTGGAGGGCCGGGTGCTGCGCCGCCGCGCGCTGCTGACACCGCCCCCGCACGTGCGTACCGATCTGGAGGTCCTGCACGGCCTCGCCGTGCGGCTCGGCGAACCCCCGCATCGGTACCCGACCGCCCCGAGGGACGTCTTCGACGAACTGCGCGCGGCATCACGGGGCGGACCGGCCGACTACTCCGGCATCAACTACCGGCGCCTGGACGCCGGAGAGGCCCTGCACTGGCCCTGCCCCGCCACCGAGCCCGCGCATCCCGGTACACCCCGGCTCTTCCTGGAGCGGTTCACGCACCCCGACGGCCGGGCCCGGTTCGCCGAGGTCGACCACCGCGGGCCCGCCGAGGCCGTCAGCGCCGCGTATCCGCTGCACGCCACCACCGGCCGCGTCCTCGCCCACTACCAGTCCGGCGCGCAGACCCGGCGCGTCGCCGAACTGCACGGCGCCGCCCCCGAACCGCTCATCTCCGTCCACCCCGACACCGCCGCCCGCGCCGGGGTGGCCGGCCGGGCCCTCGCCCGGGTCACCTCCGCCCGAGGCAGCATGACAGCCCGGATCCAGCTCGACCCGACGATGCGCCCGGACACCCTCTTCATACCGTTCCACTTTCCGGGCGACGGCAGCGCCAACCTCTTCACCAACCCCGCCCTCGACCCCCGCAGCGGCATGCCCGAATTCAAGCTGAGTGCCGTACGGCTCGAGCCGCTTCCGGAGGCCACACCATGAACCGGACCCTCGTGGTCGGAGGCGGCCCCGCCGGTCACCGCCTCGCCGACCGACTACGCCACCACGGCGTCTCCGGACCCGTCACGATCCTCGGCGCCGAACCGTATCCGGCCTACCACCGGCCCTTGCTCTCCTACGTCCTCTCGGGGCAGGCGGACCCCGAAGCCCTGCGCATGCCGGCCCTGCCCGGCATCGAAACGCACTCCGGCACGGCCGTCACTCACATCGATCGCGTGCGCCGGGAGGTGCACACGTCCGAGTCCGTCCACGGATACGACGTCCTGGTCCTCGCCACCGGAGCCCGCGCCGACGTGCCGGACATCCGTGGTGCGAGGGGTCCCGGCGTGACCGTGCTGCGCACCGTCGCGGACTGCGCACGCGTCACGGGGGACACGGTGGTCGTCCTCGGGGGCGGGCCCCTGGGTGTGGAGACCGCCGCCGCCCTGGCGGCCCGCGGCACGGCCACGACCCTGGTCTGCGCCACCCCCCATCCTCTGTACGACCGGCTCGGCGAGAGCGCCTCCGCGCTGCTCACCGACGCCCTGCGCCGCGCGGGCGTCGACGTGCTCGCCGGGCGTACCGTCACCGCGCGCGAGCCCGGCCGCGTCCTCCTCGACGACGGGACCCGGGTGCCCGCCGACACCCTCGCTCTGTGCACGGGCGCGCACCCCGAGGTGCGCCTCGCCCGGGCGGCCGGGCTCGGAGTCCGGACCGGAATCGTCGTCGACGACCGGTTGCGCACCAGCGACCCGCGCATTCACGCCATCGGCGACTGCGCCGAGCACGAGGGGCGGGCGGTGGCCGGCATCGAGGCCGCCTGGGCCCAGGCCGACAGTCTCGCGCGGATTCTCACCGGGCAGGACGCGCCCGCGCACCACACGACCCCTGCGGTGTTCCGGCTGCGCACCCGGATCGCCGAAGTGGCCTGCGTGGGCGCTCCGGCCGCCTTCGCGGATCCCGCCCTGCGCCGCCTCACGTACGCCGACCACGAAGGCGGACGGTACGCCAGGCTCGCGCTGCGCGGCGAGCGTCTGGTCGCCGCCGTGTTGTTCGGCCTGCCGGAGGCCATCGCCTCCGTCGGGGAGCTGCACCGGCGCGGCCAGGCGCTGCCCTCCGACCGACTCCACCTGCTCCTCGGCGGGCCGCCGCGACCCGCGTCGACGGACCTCGACCCGCCCGAGGACGCCGTGATCTGCCTGTGCAACAACGTGCAGCGCCAGACCCTGGCCAAAGCATGGCGGGCCGGCGCCCGTACGGTCACCGCGCTCGCCGCCGCGACCCGCGCCACGACAGGCTGCGGCGGCTGCGGCAGTGATGTGGCGGAGCTGAGCGCCGGATGGGCGCGCGAGACGCGCCACGACGGAGAGCGGACCCCGTGACACGCACCCTGGTGGTCGCCGGACACGGAATGATCGGACACCGGTTCGCCGACCGGCTTCGCGCCCTGGACACCGCACGCGACTGGCGCATCGTGATCCTCGCCGAGGAACCCCACCCCGCCTACGACCGCCTGGCGCTGTCCACCTATCTGGGCGGCCGCAGCAGGGACGACCTGACGCTCGCCGGCCGGGACTTCCTCGCCGACCCCCGAGTGGAGCTGCGCCTGGCGACGCCCGTCGCCCGCGCCGACCGCACGGTACGCGTGGTCGTGACGCAGGGCGGCGACCGGATCCGCTACGACGCCCTGGTTCTCGCCACGGGCTCCCGCCCCTTCGTCCCCCCGGTGCCGGGGCGGGACCTCACGCACTGCTTCGTCTATCGCACCTTCGAGGACCTGGACGCGATCCGCCGCGTGGCCCGCCCGGGAGGGCAGGGCCTCGTCGTCGGCGGCGGCCTGCTCGGCCTGGAGGCTGCCTACGCGTTGAGCCGACTGGGCGTGCGCCCTCACGTCGTGGAAACCGCGCCCCACCTGATGCCGGCGCAGCTCGACCCCGGGGCGGCCGAGGTGCTGCACCGGCGGGCCGACGAACTCGGCCTGCGCCTGCACTGCGGCACCGGGGTCGCGCACGTGCATGCGGGGCCCGACGGCGCCGTGCGAGCAGCCACGCTCGGTGACGGGACGACGCTGGACGTGGATCTCGTCGTCTTCGCCGCAGGGATCCGGCCCCGCGACGAGTTGGCGAAACCGCTCGACCTGGCCCGCGGAGAACGCGGGGGCTTCCTTGTCGACGCCCTCTGCCGCACCGCCGATCCGCGCGTCTGGGCCATCGGCGAGTGCGCCGCCGTGCTGGGGCGCTGCCACGGCTTGGCCGCCCCGGGATACGCCATGGCCGACTCGGTGGCTGCCCAGCTGACGGGCCGTGACGCGCAGCCCTTCGACCGGACCGACGACGCCACGACGCTCAAACTCCTCGGCGTGCACGTGGCCACCTTCGGCGCCACGGTCCACCCCGGCGATCCTCGGCCGGTCGAGGTGACCTTCGCCGACGGCATCGCCCGCTACGCCAAGGTCTTCCTGCGGCCGGACACCGGCACTGTGCTCGGCGGCATCCTCGCGCGCGACACCGGTTCCACCTCCCCACTCCGTTCCCTGGTCGGCCGCCCGCCGCCCGCGGACCTGGAGCGGCTGCTGCTGCCCTGATCGCCACCGCACCGCTGACAACTCGTCAGGCGTGGCGTGGCGCCGTGAAGGCCGCCACCTCGCCCTCGCGCAGGATCACGAACGCCGCACAGGCACAGCGGCAGTACTCGACGCGGCCATCGGAGGTGTCATGGCTGGACACCAACCGCCAGTCGGGCCGCGGCAGTTCGGTACAGCAACCCCAGGCGGCCAGCGGGCAGGCGTCCTGGGCGGGTGGGGCCGGAGAAGAAGCCACCGGCCGGCTCACTGGCTGTCGCACTCCGTCGTCCTTTCGTGGCTGGTCCTCGGGCGGCCCGCGTGCCGGCGGCCGGGCCGGGCCGGTCAGATGCTGGTGCGCTCGGCGGATTGGCTCGCCGTCTCCGGCTCGGCTTCGTCGCCGTTCCCTGCCGCCGGCTTGGGCACGGCCGGTTCGGGCAGGGTGCGGAACAGCAGCCAGCTGAGGGCGGGCATCGCGATCAGGGGCATCAGGGCCGTGCGCAGCGAGGTGGCGTCGGCGATGCTGCCGATGAGAGGGCTGGTCAGGCCGCCGACGCTGACCATGAGGCCGAGGGTGATCCCGCTGGCCGTTCCGACGCGCGTGGGCAGATAGTCCTGGGCGAGCGTGACCTGCAGCGAGAAGGGGACGTACAGGCCGACCGAGGTGAGCGCCACGAACAGGTAGATCGCCGGGCCGGGCACGAACACCACGCCCGCGACGGCCCCGACCGTGATCAGGTACGACATGCTCACCACCGTGACCCGGTCCCAGCGGTGGGCCAGTCTGCTGCCGAGGAGCGTGCCGACGGCGCCGCCCACATAGAGCACGAACAGCGCGGCCGTCCCTGCCGAGGTGCCGCCGCCCGTCTGCTCGCGGACATGGAAGGCGACGAATGTGCTCATGCCGACGAAGACGACGGACCGGCACACCACCGCCAGCGACAGCCGTATGAACGACACCCAGTCGTTGTGGCCCTGCGCGGCTGCCTTGCCGTCGCCGGCGGACGGCGCCCTGTCCAGGGCCCGCAGCACCGGCAGCGTCAGCACGCTGCCGATCAGCGCGGGCAGGATCAGCAGCGGTGAGAAGCGCAGTCCACCCGTGGCGATCACGACGCTGACCAGCACGGGAGCGGCGGCGAAACCTACGTTGCCGCCCAGGGAGAACCAGCCCATGGAGCTGTGGCTTCCCTTGCTCGCCGCCCGTGCGACCCGCGCGGACTCCGGATGGTAGGCGGCGACCCCGATGCCGGACAACGCGACGAACACCAAGGTGAGCGTGTACGAGCCGCCGACACCGCTCAGGGCCACGCCGAGCCCGCCGAGGACAGTGCTCGCCGGGAGCAGCCAGGGGATGGCGTGCCGGTCGGTGAGGGCGCCGAACAAGGGCTGCACCACGGAGGACAACAGGCTGGCGGCGAGGACGATCCCCGAGGCCGCGGCGTAGGTGTAGTCGCGCTCGGCGACGAAGAACGGGACGAGGGCCGCGACGGCGCCCTGGTAGACGTCCACACATGCATGTCCGACCGACAGCAGCACGATTGATCTGTTCCTTGGCATGGCGTCATGGTCACCCGTGGCCGCCGTGTCCGGCTTCCGATAATCTGCCAATCAATGACGGACTTCCGCCACGAGTCGGTGGCGTCGACCAGCGCCCGCCGACTCGCCTCCGGGACGGGGATCGACGCCCACCGGCACGACGACCACCAGCTCGTCTACGCGGGCCGGGGCGTCCTCGCCGTCACCACCGGTGCCGGCTCCTGGACGGCCCCCGCGACCCGGGCCATCTGGGTACCGGCCGGCACCGTGCACTCCCACCAGGCGCACGGCGAACTCGAACTGCACCTGATCGGCATCCCGGCGGACGTCCACCCGCTCGGCACCGACGAACCCACCGTGCTCAGCGTCAGCCCGCTGCTGAGGGAACTCATTCTCGCCTGCACCCGCGACCCGGCGGACGTCACCCCGGAACACCGCCGCCTGCGGGCCGTCCTCTACGACCAGCTACGCGTCTCCCCCCAGCAGCCACTGCACGTGCCGGCGCCGACCGCACCGCAACTGAAGGCGCTGTGCGCGATCCTGCACGCCGACCCGGCCGACAACCGCACGCTGGCATCCCTGGGCGCGGAGGTCGGCGCCAGCGGCCGCACACTGTCCCGGCTGTTCAGGGCCGACCTCGGCATGACGTTCCCGCAGTGGCGCACGCAACTGCGGCTCTCCCACGCCTTGGTGCTGCTCGCCGAGGACACACCGGTGACGGTGGTGGCGCACCGATGCGGCTGGTCCTCGGCGAGCGCGTTCATCGACGTCTACCGCAGTGCCTTCGGCCACACGCCGGGCCGCGCCGCGAGCGCTGCACGGACGGCAGGACGGGACGGAGACGGATGAACCGGATCCGCCTTGGCGTGCCCGGGTGGGGTGGTGGTCAAGATTGTGTCATGTGGGGGCGGTGGTTGAGGGGGTGCGAGTCTGCGGACGTATGTGGGGACGGTAGGCAGGTGGTCCTTGCGGGTGGAGGGTGTTTCTGTGGTCGTGCAACGCGTCGTCCTCGCGTCGGCTGCCGGGTTGGCCTGCGTGGTCGTGCTGGCGGGGTGCGGTGTGTCGAGCGGCGACGCGTCGGGCGCGAGCCCTGACGGCGTCTCACCGGTCGCCACGGCCGCGGTGGGTTCCGCGCCTTCCGCACCGGTCGCTTCGGCGTCGGCCGGCAGTCGTGATTCCGGGAGTGGGCGGATGGCCGTGACCACCGGGGTGACGGCCGGGGTGGCGAGGGGCGCGGGCAGTGTGGTCACCGACGACAAGGGCATGACTCTCTACCGCTATGACCGGGACCGGCCGAGTCCGTCGAGGTGGACGTGCGCCGGTGCGTGCACGAAGACGTGGATTCCGGTCCTGGTGGAGGACTCCGTGCAGGCCACCGGGGTGGAGAAGAGCCTGCTGGGTACGGTCCATCGCAAGGGTATGAAGCAGCTCACCCTCGCCGGCTGGCCGCTGTACCGCTACGTCGGCGACACGAAGGCCGGTGAGGCGAACGGCCAGGGCAGGGAGCAGGAGTGGTACGCCGTCACTCCGTCAGGCCGGAAGGCGGCCGTGACGGGCTGATCGCCCGCAGCCCGGGCGCCGAGGTGGGTGACCGCCGCCCCGGCTCCGCCGTGGTGGTCGGAGGGTTCCGGTCACTGTGCCGTTCTCGTCCGCGCCGTCCCCGGATGCTAGTTGCAGAGTTTTTCGGGGTGGCCCGGCGGCGGCTCGTTGAGGAAGCGCCGGGGCGGGAGGGAGAGCGGGTTCAGTTCGAGGGGTGCGTATTCGTGGGGGCCGATGTAGCAGCGGCCGAGGTGGGCGAGGTGGTTGAAGGCTGAAAGGGCCGCGCGGCGCAGGTGCCATCGGACGCGCCAGTGCATGGGGGAGCCTCCTTGTGTGCGGGTGGGTGCGGGATGCCCGGGCAGGCGGGGCGGGGGAGGGGGCGCCTGCCCGGGCCGTCTTCAGCTGGTCACGGTGAGGTGCTGGTTGACCAGGGCGATGAGCTTTGCGGGGGTGTCGAACGTGTGGAGTCCTTCGTCGGGCAGGGTGACGTTGAATTCCCGTTCGATCAGGGTGCTGGTCTGCAGCAGGGCGAGGGAGTCGTAGCCGAGGTCGGTGAAGTTGGCGTCCAGGATGTCTCCGTCGAGGTTCGCCGACTCCTCTTCGCCCGCGTGCTCTCGCAGGATGCGCTTCATGTCTTCGAGGGTGAACTCGCTCATGGGGATTCCTTCTGTCGGGTGGGTGGTGTCCGGTGCGGGGCGGGTGCGGGGCCTGAGCGGCTGGGCTTGGGGGAGATGGGCGTGTGGGGTCGGGCGCGTCACGCGGGGAGGGCGATCTGGGAGTGGTCGCCGACCAGCAGTCGGTGGCGCGGGTGGCTGTCGCCGACGTGGACGTCCGCCCAGCGGCCGATGAGCGATCCCTGGAGGTCGAGGACGTCGCGGATCGAGGCGCCGTCCAGGATGATCGAGTCGGAGACGGCGGACCCGGAGAGCTCGCAGTGCCGTCCCACCGCGGTGTACGGGCCGATGCGGCTGTTGCGGATCGTGCTGCCCGCCCCGATGATGACGGGTCCCTCGATCCGGGAGGCGATGATCGTCGCTCCGGGTTCGATGACCACGTCGCCGACGATCAGGCTCTCCGCGTCCACGTCGGCGCGGTCGCTGTCGCAGCGCAGGGTGTCGAGGAGCACCCGGTTGCAGTCGAGCAGGTCGTCGACGTTGCCGGTGTCCTTCCAGTAGCCCGTGAACTGCTGGGCCGTCACCCGGTGGCCGCGGTCGACGAGTTGCTGGATCGCTTCGGTGATCTCCAGCTCGCCCCGTGCGCTGGGTCTGAGGCGCGCGACCGCGTCGTGGATCGCCGGCGTGAAGAAGTAGACCCCTATGAGTGCCAGGTTGCTGCGGGGTTCCAGGGGCTTTTCCACGACCGCGGTGACGCGGCCGTCGGCGTCGAGTTCCGCGACGCCGAACTGGCGGGGGTCGGGGACCTCGGTGACCAGCACGCCCGCGTCCGGCCGCTGGGCGCGGAACATCTTGGCCGCCTCGGTCACACCGCCGACGAGCATGTTGTCGCCGAGGTACATGACGAAGTCGTCGTCTTCGAGGAAGTCCCGGGCGATCAGCACGCAGTGGGCGAGGCCGAGCGGGAGGTGCTGCGGTATGTAGGTGATGTCGAGGCCGAGTGCCGAGCCGTCGCCGACGACGGCTCTGATCTGGTCCTCCTGGCTGCCGACGATCACCCCGACCTGGGTCACCCCCATGTCGCGGACGTTGTCCAGGCAGTGCAGCAGCACGGGCTTGTTGGCCACCGGTACCAGCTGCTTGGGTATCGAGTAGGTGAACGGGCGCAGTCGGGTGCCCGTACCGCCGGACAGAATCAGGGCCTTCATGGCCACCTCCGTGGGTTGCTGGGCGACACGGCGGTCAGGGCCTGGCGGGCGGCCCGAACCAGGTGTGCAGGGCGTCGGCGAGTCCGGGGGCCGCGGCGTCGGCAGGGCCCGCCCAGGCGACATGGCCGTCCGGCCGGATGAGGACGGCCTCCACGGCCGTCTGCGTGGCCGGTTCCAGGGCCGACTGCGTGGCCGTGTCGACGGCCGCCCCCGCGCCCGCGACCGCGCTCTGCAGGGCGCGTGCGCGGACCAGGTCGATCCGGGGGGCCCATGTGCGGGCCGGGGCGGACAGGGCGTCGGAGTCGGTCAGGTCGAGCAGGATCCCGCGGCCGGGGTGCAGCAGTTCGGCGATCCGGGTGCGCCCGTCCTCGGTCTTCAGGGCGAGATCGGGCACGGCCCGGCCGGTCCAGGGGTGCGCGTGGCCGTCCTGCGGGTAGCCGACGTCGGTGCCGGCGACCAGGGCGGACAGATGGGCGTTGACCGGGGCGAGGGCCAGCAGTTCGCCGAAGAGCTCCCGCAGCGGGTCGGTGCGGGGGTCGGGGTTCATCAGCGCGAGCTGGGCCCGGGTCTCCTGCAGGACGCGCCGGGCCACCGGGTGGCGTTCGTCGTGGTAGGAGTCCAGGAGCGCCTCGGGCGCGTCGCCGCGTACCTCGGCCGCCAGCTTCCAGCCGAGGTTCATGGCCTCCTGGAGGCCCAGGTTGAGGCCCTGCGCGCCGATGGGGAAGTGGATGTGGGCGGCGTCTCCCGCCAGCAGCACCCGCCCGTCGCGGTAGCGTCCGGCCAGCCGGGTGGCGTCGCTGAACCGGGACAGCCAGCGGGGTTCGCGGATGTCGACGGGCGTGCCGATCACCCGGGCGATGCTCTCGCGGAGGTCGTCGAGCGTCACCGGGACGTCCGCGCCGTCCTGCGGTGGCCGGAACTCGGTCGTCAGCACACGGACGTAGGGCGCCTCGAGGGCCACGGCCATCAGCAGGCCCCGGGCGGTGCGCGTGGTGCCGGGAACGCCCGAGGGGAGCTGGCCGGGGTCGTCGAGGATGACGTCGCCGAGCAGCGCGGTGACGCTCGCCCCGGTGCCGGGGAAGTCGAAGCCGGCCAGCCTGCGGACGGTGCTGCGGCCGCCGTCGCACCCCACGAGGTAACGGCCCCGCAGGTCGTAGGGGCCTTCGGGACCCGTCGCGAGGACGTGCACGCCGTCGCGGTCCTGGGCCACTCCGGTCACCTCGTGGCCGCGCCGGATTCCGGCCCCGAGCTCGGTGGCCCGTTCCTCCAGGAGCCGTTCGGTGTGCGCCTGGGGAATCAGCAGGGAGTAGGGGTGGCTGCTCGTCAGCCGGGAGAGGTCCAGGAGCGGCTGGAGCCCGGCGAAGTGCGCCTTCGGCCACTGCGGACGGTCCTGACGGAACCGCTCGGCGAGGCCCCGGTAGTCGAGCATCTCCATGGTCCTGGGCTGCAGCCGGAAGGCCCGGGAGTGCGGGCTGGGTTCGCTCAGCTTCTCCAGGACCACGACGTCGACGCCGTGCAGGCGCAGTTCGCAGGCGAGCAGCATGCCGACCGGACCGCCGCCGGCGATGATCACATCTGCCATGTGGGCTTCCTCACAGGGGGGTTGCGGGCGAGACCCGGCCGGGGCGGTGCGCCGGCCGGGCGGAGAGGTACTTGTCGAGCACTTTGTGGTGGTAGTCGGGGCCGAAGCCCATGTGCTCCACCACCGGCGCCAGCCGGCGGAGCCGGGCGGTGGAGATCTCCTGGGTGACGGCCGGCGGGCCGTAGCTCCAGTGGGCCTGCAACCCCAGCCGGTGCTGGATGTGCCGCACGATCCGCTCGATCGGCACCGCGCTGCCGGACGCCACGTTGACGATCGTGCGCCCGACGCCGGTGGCGAGGAGCGCGTCGACGACGGTGACGACGTCGGTGACGTCGATCAGGTCCCGGCAGGAACCGGGAAAGATCCGCACCCGGCCGGACCGCACCTGCGCGGCCATGGCGGGCAGCAACTGGTGGGGCGGCTGGTCGGGGCCCACCACATGGCCCAGACGCAGGATCAGGAAGTCGACCGGGGAGGCGGCCAACTCCCTCTCCAGGGCGTGCTTGTGTCTTCCGTACGGGGTGGCGGGCCGGACCGGGCCGTCCTCGGTCCCGGGCCGGCCCGGTTCGGAGTACAGGCCGCTGGAGGCGGTCGAGAAGAAGACCAGCCGCTCCCCGCTGTCCGTGCAGCGGCGCACCAGGTCGCGGACGAGGGCGGCCTCCCGCAGGAACGGCTCCGGCGAGGTGTGCCGGGCCGCGGAGACTCCGGCCGCCGCCACGACCACCCCTGGGTGGGAGCCCGCGACGGCAGCCAGGTGGCGGGCCAGGAATCCGTTGCCGACGATGTCCATTCAGGCGGTCGGCCGGATGTAGCGTCCGTAGGCGAGGTCGCCCTCGCCGATCAGGACCTCGACCGGCGAGGGCAGCCCGAAGTACTCGTCGCAGGCCCGCTTGACGCCCGGGAACTTCACGACCGTGCGCGGGTTGGCCTCCGGGTCGGCGTAGTCGTCGAGGATCACCGAGCCGCCGGGCGCCAGCCGTGGAACGCACTCGGCGAGCGAGACCACGGTCGAGCTGTAGAGGTCGCCGTCGAGGTAGCCGAAGGCGATCCGCTCGGGCAGCTGGGTGTGCAGGGTGTCCTCGAACCAGCCGGGGTGCATCGGCGGCGGCGTCTTGTGCCAGGCCGCGAAGGTGGCCGCGACCTCGGCCTGGCCGGCGGACATGGCGCCCAGCGGCATGACGATCTCGTCCTCCTCCGAGGTGTCCGGGAGGCCTTCGAAGGAGTCGAAGACATGGACCGGCCGGTCGTCGCCCAGCGAGTCGAGCACGGCACGGATCCACAGGGTCATCGCACCGCGGAAGCAGCCGAGTTCGACCACCGCGCCGGGGACGCCGTCCGCGACGACGCGCTCGACCTCCCGGCGTACGTGTCCGAGGCGGTCCGGGTCGACGGTCTCCCCGTGGGTGCGCAGCAGCCACGCGTGCAGGTCGTCCAGGGTGTCGTGCCGGGTCGCGTCGTTGGTCGTTGACACTGGTCTTGTCCTCGCTGTCGGATCGAAGGGGTGCCGGCCGGTACGTGCGGCGCTCATCGGGGCAGGTCCGCGGCGTCGAGGGCGCCGGTGCGCGCCAGCCGCTCCAGGGCCGGGACCAGCTGTGCCACGGTCGGGTGGCTGTCGATGTCGCTCTCCAGACGCTTGGCCGCCTCGCGCAGGGCGGCGTCGGTGAGCAGCCGGGAGACGGCCGTGCGGATCTGTTCCGCGGTGGCGTCCAGGCCGGGCAGCAGCAGCGCCGAGCCGCCCAGCGCGAAGCGGCGCCCGATCTCCACCTGGTCGTCCGTCAGGGCGAGGATGAGCTGCGGCAGTCCGGCTGCGGTCATCATCGGATTGACGCTCCCCTGGTGGATCACCGCGTCGCAGTGCGCCAGCAGCAGATGCAGCGGATGGTCGCGCAGCAGCCGTACGCCGTCCGGGAGTTCGCCCAGCGCGTCGGCCTGCTCCGGCGCGGTGGTGAGCAGCAGCTCCGCGCCCGCCGAGGTGACCGCGTCGATCGCGTGGCGCAGCGCGGGGACGCCGGTACCGAAGATTCCGGACGCCGAGTTCCCCCAGATCAGGCAGATCCGCGGGCGCTCGGGCCGGTCGAGCAGCCAGGGATCCATCGCGCCCGGCCCGTTGTAGGGCACGTACCGCACGGGCATCCGCAGGGCCTTGCCCATGTCGGGGGTCACCTGCCGGGGCGAGGGGTCGATGGCGTAGCCGATCTGCGAGCGGTCCCAGCCGGTGACGCCGTGCCGCGCGAACGCGCCGGTCGGGTCGTGCAGGCTCGCCTCCACGCTGCCGAACATGCCGGGGGAGTGGTACACCGAGGGAACCCCGGTGGCCAGGGCCGCCAGCACGCCCTCCGGTGTCATCAGGTCGTGCACCACCAGGGCCGGGCGCCAGGACCGCGCGAACGCGACCGCCGCGTCGCAGTTGCGCCCGAGGCTCTCGTGGTACCGGCGGGTGAAGTCCTCCTCGTGCGCGGCCACGTCGTAGTCGTCGTAGCTGTCCACCGGCTGTCCGGTGACCGGGTGCACCGGCGCGAGCGCGGCGAACTCGTCCGGGGAGCGCCGCGCGGCGGCGTACCGCGACATCCGCTCCACCTGCATCAACTCGAACCCTTCGAGCACGGGAACCGGGACGAGCCCGGCCCCGCTGATCGCGGGCGCCTGAGCGGGGGAACAGGCGACCCGCACCTCGTGTCCCGCGGCCTGAAGGGCCCAGCCCAGGGGCACCATGCAGAAGTAGATGCCCTTCCAGTTGGTCGTGGTGAACAGCACACGCATGCCGGCGGTCATGGCTCAGCTCCTCGTGGTCACCGACGCGTCGTCGGACACCAGCAGGGCGACGCTGTGTCCGACGCGCTGCGGCGACTCGGCCGGCAGGGTGTGCGTCCGGATGCCGAACGGCCCGAACTCCACCTCCAGTTGCTCCAGGGCGGCGCGCACGGCCGCGTCGGTGATGGCCCGCGCGGGGTCGGCCGCCGCCCGGCCGGGCAGCGCCGGGTCGCAGATGTAGACCAGCGAACCCGCGCCCCGGCCGACCATGTCGGGCAGTGGGGCGTAGGCGGGGGTGAGGCAGGTGAGCAGCTGGGCCCGTACCGCGTCGGCGAGGGCCACCGCGGGGTCGGCCGTGGACTGCACCGGCTCCACGGGGCGGCCGGGTCCGGTCACCACCATGATGTCGACGTCGCCGAACGCGCCGCCCGCCTTCTTGCACAGCAGATCGCTCTGGGCCGGGTCGCGCAGGTCGGCCTTGATGGCGACCGCCTGCCCGCCGGCGCTCTCGATCCCGCGGACCACCTCTTTCGCCCGGGAGAAGGAGCTGAAGTACTGCACGGCCACGGCCGCGCCCCGGCCGGCGAGTTCCGCGGCCACGGCCGCGCCGATGTCGGTCTCGGCACCCGTGACCACCGCGACTTTGGTGTCCAACGACTCTGTCATGGCGGTGAACCTAGGAGCGCCTCTTCGAGCCGCGTTATAGCGCGCGGCAAGCCCGGACCGTCTGCGTGCCCCGGCCGCCTCGAAGGGTCTTCTACGTGCGTTCCAACCCTCGGCACAAGGCTGCCCGCCGGATACCGACGAGCGGGAGGCCTGGATGAGAGTGCTGTTCACCGTGTCCGACTGGGGCGGGCACTACTACTGCATGGTGCCCCTGGGCTGGGCCCTTCAGGCCGCCGGGCACGAGGTGCGGGTCGCCTGCCCGCCCGCTCAGGAGAGGGCGCTCGCCGACGCGGGACTCGTCCCGGTGCCCGTCCTGGACGGCCCCGACATGACGTACTGCACCCGGTTGATCCGCTACCAGGAGGCGGTCGACGGCACCGGTTCGCTGCCCGGGCCGCCGCTGCACCCCGCGACCTGCGAACCGGTGGCCGACCTCGCGGAGTTCGACGTCGCGGCCGAGACGGCGCGGTTCTGGCAGGAGGCCGGGCGCGCCCTCGAGCGCAGCCACGACGCGGCGGTGGAGTTCGGCCGGGCCTGGCGCCCGGACCTCGTCTGCTACGACCTGATGGCGCCCGAGGGCGCACTGGTCGCCCGCCTCGCCGGGGTGCCGGCGCTGTACCACTCGGCGGGGCTGTTCGGCGCGGCCGAGACCGAGCCGGTCCTCGAAACGGGGCTGGAGGACCCGACGGGGTCGTTCGCCCGGCACGGTGCGAAGCCCTGGAGCCGCGACCAGATCGAGTACGTCATCGACCCCTCGCCCGACTCCTCGCTGCCGCCGCACGGCGCCGCGCAGCGGATTCCCGTCCGCCCGGTGCCGTACAACGGGGTCCGCTCCGTCCCCGACTGGCTGCTGGAGCCGTCGTCCGGCCGGCGCGTCTGCGTGCTGTGGGGCTACTCGGCGACCGCGATGTACGGGCCGCACGTCCCCGCCCTGCGCCACGCGCTGGAGGCGGCCTCGGCCACGGGGGCCGAGGTGGTGCTGACCGCCGGCCCGCAACAGGTCCAGGCCCTGGGCGAACTTCCGCCGGGAGTAAGGGTTCTGACGGATTTCCCGGTCGATCTGCTGCTCGCGGGCTGTGACGCGGTGATCCACCACGGCGGCGCGGGCACGGTCATGAACGCCTTCACGGCGGGCGTGCCGCAGCTGTGCCTGACCCTCAGCATCGATGGGCCCGTCTACCGGGAGCGGATCTCCCGGGGCGGCGCGGTCCTCGCCCTGTCGGCGCTGACCTCCACGCCGCAGCAGATCCGGGACGGCGTCGCCGCCGTCCTGGGCGAGGACCGCTACCGGCACCGCGCCCGGCGGATCGCCGCCGAGCTCGCCGCCCGGCCCGCGCCGTCCCGGCTCGTCGCACCGCTCGTCGAGCTGGCCCGCACCGGCCGGCTCGCCCCGGCGGGGAGGTGAGGGCCGTGCGGGTGCTGTTCACCGCCTCGGACTGGCGCGGGCACTACTACTGCATGGTGCCGCTGGGCTGGGCTCTGCAGGCCGCAGGGCACGAGGTGCGGGTCGCCTGCCCGCCCACCCAGGCCGCCTACGTCGGCCGGGCGGGGCTGGTCGCGGCGCCCGTCCTGGAGGCCATCGAGCTGACGACGATGGGACGGATGTTCCGCTATCTGGAGACCGTGGCCGGCAGCCGCCCGGGGCTGCCGCTGCACCCGTACACGGGGCAGCCGGTGCGCTCGCTGGACGAGTTCGACGTGGCCGCCGAGGCCCCGAAGTTCCAGGCGGGGGCGCACGAGGCGATCCGCCGCAGCTACGACGGGGCCGTCGCCTTCGGCCGCCGGTGGCGGCCCGACCTGGTGGTGCACGATCTGACCGCCCCGGAGGGCGCACTGGTCGCCCAGCTGACCGGCTGCCCGTCCGTGTACCACCCGCCGGGCCTGTCCGGCACAGCCGAGACCGAGCCGGGCATCGACCTGGGTGACGGCGATCCCTCCGGCTCCTTCCCCCGGTACGGCAGGCCGCGCTGGCACACCGGCCACGTCGACTACGTCATCGACCCCTCGCCCGACAGCGTCGTGGTCCCCATGGGCCAGGCGCTGCGGATGCCGGTCCGCTACGTCCCCTACAACGGTCCCGGCGGGCTGCCCGGCTGGCTGCCCCGGGGCCGAGACCGGCCGCGGGTGTGCGTGCTGGTGGGGGAGTCGGCCGCCGCCGAGGCCACCGAGATCCCGCTGCTGCGCGCCGCGATCGACGCGGTGCTGGACCAGGGCGCCCAGGTGCTGCTCACCAGCACCCCCCGCCAGGCCGAGCAGCTGGGTGAACTCCCGCCCGGGGTGCGGGTGCTGAGCAGCTTCCCGCTGAGTCTGCTGCTGGGCGTGTGCGACGCGGTCGTCCACCACGGCAGCGCCAACGCCCTGATGACCGCCGCCGCGGCCGGGGTGCCGCAGCTCGCGCTCTCCTTCACGGACGAGCAGGGCGTGGTGAGCCGCCGGATCGCGGCCACGGGCGCGGCCGTCGCGCTCTGCGCGCTGCGCGAGGACCCGGCGGTGGCGGCCCGTGCCGCGGTCGCCGTGCTGACCGGGGCGGAGCACCGGGCGGCGGCCGGCCGGCTGCGCGAGGTCATCGCGGCGCAGCCCGCGCCGGCCGATCTCGTCGAGCCCCTCGAACGCCTAGCCCGGACCGGGCGCTTGGAGGCCGGGGACCTGCCCTCCTACGGGCCGGCCCCCGCCGTGCCGAGCTGACCGCCGGCGCCGCCGTCCGTACAGCACCGCAGCCGGGGTCCGTCCCTTTCGGGACGGGCCCCGGCTGCGTGGCGCGCGGGTCAGGCCGCTGCGGCGAACTCCCTGATGGAGGCCGCCACGTAGTCGATCATTTCGAGGGTGAGCGACGGATAGACGCCGATCCAGAAGGTGTGCTCCGTGATGACGTCGGAGTTGGCGAGGTCGCCCACGACGCGGTGCGGCTGGTCGAGATAGGCGGGATGCCGGGTGAGGTTTCCGCCGAAGAAGCGGCGGGTGCCGATCTTCCTGGACTCCAGGAAGTTCCCCAGCTGCTGCCGGGTGAAGGGTGCGTCGGGCCGCACGGTGATGACGAAGCCGAACCAGCTCGGATCGCTGTCCGGGGTCGCCCGGGGCAGCAGCAGGCCCGGCACGTCGCACAGCCCGTCCCGCAGGCGCTGCCAGTTGCGCCTGCGCAGCTCGCCGAACCGGGCGATCTTCTGCAACTGGCTCAGCCCGAGCGCGGCCTGCAGATCCGTCGACTTCAGGTTGTACCCGACGTGGGAGAAGATGTACTTGTGGTCGTAGCCGTGGGGCAGATCGCCCAGCTGGTAGTCGAACCGCTTGAAACAGGTGTTGTCCTCGCCCGGCTCGCACCAGCAGTCCCGGCCCCAGTCGCGCAGCTGCTCCACGATCCGGGCCAGCGTCAGGTTGCGGGTGACGACACAGCCTCCCTCACCGGTGGTGATGTGGTGCGCCGGGTAGAAACTGGCCGTCGCCAAGTCGCCGAAGGAGCCGGTGGGCCTGCCCCGGTACAGCGATCCCACCGCGTCGCAGTTGTCCTCGATCAGGAACATGCCGTGTTCGGCGGCCAGTTGGGCGACCTCTTCGGCCTGGAAGGGGTTGCCCAGCGCATGGGCGATCATGATCGCCCGGGTCTTCGGTGTGATCGCCTCGGCGATCCGCTCCGCAGTCGTGTTGTACGTGCCGAGCTCCACGTCCACGAAGACCGGGACCAGGCCGTTCTGCAGGATGGGGTTGACCGTCGTGGGGAAGCCCGCCGCGACGGTGATCACCTCGTCCCCGGGGCGCAGCCGCCGGTCGCCGAGCTGCGGCGACAGCAGCGAACCCAGTGCCAGCAGATTGGCCGAGGAGCCGGAGTTGGTCATGTGCGCCTTGCGCAGACCGAAGAACCGGGCGAACTCGCGCTCGAACCTGCGTGAGCTGACGCCGGCCGCGATACGCATGTCCAGGGCCGCTTCGACAAGTGCCACCCGGTCGTCGTCGTCCAGCGTCGCGCCCGACGGGAAGACGGGGGTGACGCCCGGAACGAACTCGTGCCGGACGTTCTCCTGGTGGTACTTGCGCACCAGGTCGAGGATCTGTTTCTTTCCCTCACTCATGCAACGTCTCTTCCTGGAGTCTTCCTGGGAACGGGGCGGCTTCGGACCGGAGGCCTCCACCATGGACCGGTGCTGTCGAGACTGCTTCGACGCCGTGCCGAGGCGCTCGCCCGAGGGCTGCCCGCCACATCGAGACGAGCGCGTCGTGCGGGGTGAACCGCGGCCGCCAGCCGAGCAGTTCACGGGCAGCACGGATGTCCGCCCGCTGATCCCCGACGTCGCGGCCCCGGACGGCCGCGGCCCGGGTACCCGGTGAGCGGTCCGTGACCTCGGCCCGAACCCCGCTCACCTCGATCAGTTCGTCGACCAGCCGGCGCACGCCGACCGACTCGCCGCGGCCCACGTCGATGACCCGCCCCCCGGCCGGAGCGCGGGCGGCGGCCCGCACCACGGCGTCGGCCACATCGCGTACGTCGACGAAGTCGCGGTGCGCGGTGAGCGGCGGCAGCTCCAGCGCACACGTCTCGCCCCGGCGCGCCGCGGCGGCCAGCCGTTCCGTGACCCCGCCGAGCAGGCTGCCGGCCGGAGCCCCCGCCCCCAGGGCGTTGGAGACACGCAGCACCACCCCCTCGACCAGGCCGGCCTCGGCCGCCGCCCGCACCGCCCGGGTGGCCCGCGCCTTGGTCAGGGCGTACAGCGCGGCGGGCTCCGGATGTCCGGGCTCGGGCAGCGAACGCTCGTGCAGCGAGCCGATCTGCACCAGCCGCGGCGGCAGCGGCAGCGCGGCCAGCACCTCGATCAGCCGGTCCACCAGGGAAGCGTTCAGCTCGGTCAACTGCTCGTCCGTGGCGCCCCAGACGGCGCCCGCCGCGTTCACGACGGCCACCGGCCGCTCCCGTTGCAGCAGCGCGGTGAGCCCGTCGCCGTATGACCCGCTGAGGTCGAGCGTGACGGTGCGCCGCACGTCCGGGCCGGCGCGGCGGTGCGCCACGCAGAGCACGTCCCAGGACCCGGCTGTCAGCGCCCGGCAGATGTGACGGCCCAGGAAACCGGTGCCGCCCAGGACCACGACCTGTCCCCTCACCGTGATCCCAGCGACCGCAGGCAGGCCAGGAGACAGCGGGCCTCCACATTCAGGTAGTGCGCGTGACGCAGCAGCTCCAGGGTCTCGCCGACGGTCGCCCACAGGTAGCCGTCGGGTACGTCCTCGGGGAAGTCGTCGGCGGCCTCGACGACGAGGTAGCGGTTCTGCGCATGGTGGAAGCGGCCGCCCTCCTCGGAGTGCACGGCGTCGAACCGGACGCGGTCGGACGGCGCCCGCAGCACCTCGTCGAGGAACGGGGGGCGGCCCGGCGGGTCCGAGGGGTAGTTGCGCGGGGCGCACTGCACGGTCGGTCCGAACTCCACCGTGTCGAAGGTGCCGGCCTCGGTGCGCGCGCGCAGCAGCAGCCGCAGGACGCCGTCGGTCCGCCGCGTCAGCAGGGCGATCACGCCACGGCTCGCCGGGGCCAGCAGCGGCTGGGACCAGCGGGGCACCTCACGGTCGGCGGCCTCCACGTCGACGCCGATGACGCAGAAGTACCGGCCCTCCTCGTGTGCGATCCGGTCCGTGGTGCGGTGCCAGCCGGCCACCTGGTTCAGCGGGATGCGGCGGCGCACCAGCGAGCGCCGCGACTTGAGCGCGGTGAACCGGCTCAGCAGCGCGGTGGCGTCCCCGGGGGCGGCCGCCGAGCGGGCCAGCGCCCCCGCGAAGGAGTCCTCCGCCACCGTGGCGTCGTCCGCCGCGGGCGAGGGCAGCGCGGCCAGGACGCACCGGGCGTCCATGTTGACCAGGTTGTCGAGGCGCAGCAGCTCGCCCAGCTGCCGCACGGTCAGCCAGCAGAAGCCGTCGCGGAGGGGCACGTCCTCGGTGGTCTCGACGATGACGTTGCGGTTGCGCTTGCCCAGGAACCACGAACCCTGCTCCGACTGCAGGGAGTCGGCCAGCGGGCGGCCCCGCCGCGGGTCGGTGAAGTACTCCAGATAGGGCACCGCGCTGCCCCGGTGCACCCGGGTGTAGTTGCTGTGGGTCGCCTGGACGGTCGGCGACAGTTGCAGGGAGTTGACGTTCCCGGGCTCCATCTTCGCCTGCATCAGACAGTGCGGCACCCCGTCGAACGTGCGGACCAGGATGCCCAGGATGCCGATCTCCGGCTGCACGATGACGGGCTGCGCCCAGCTCCGCTCACCGCCGCCGTCCCGAACGGTCGCGCGGAGCCCCTCGATCGAGTAGAAACGCCCGGTGCGGTGGACCAGGTTCCCGGTGTCCGGGTCGCTGTGCCAGCCCGCCAGGCTGTGCAGCGGCACCTCCTTGACCCGGTAGTCGGTGGCCCCGGCGCGGGCGGCGAACCAGCTGTGGAACTGCTCCAGCGACGTCACGACATTGTCGTAGGGCACGGCTGTCCTTCCTGGGCCAGTGCCCTCAGCGCGGGCACGACCTCGTGGGGTGTGGGCATCGCGTTCATCTCGGTGCGGATCGCGGCGAGGGCCTTGGGGAAGCGGTCGTCGCCCAGCAGCTCCCCGAGCGCGGCCCGCACCCGAGCGGGCCCGCTGTCGGCGTCGAGGACGACACCGGCTCCGGCGCGCCGCACCCGGTGCGCGATCTCCGCGTAGGGCGGGGACTGCGGCAGGATCAACTGGGGCACCCCGGCGGCGACGGCGGTCATGGCCGTGCCCGCGCCGCCGTGATGGATCACCGCGTCGCAGGTCGGCAGCAGCAGATGGAAGGGGACCGCCTCGGCGACCCGGACCCGGACCCCGGGCGCCGACGCGGCGACCGCCTCGCCCTGGCCGGCGCCCGCGGCGATCACCAGCTCGACACCGAGGCCGGCCACCGACTCGGCGAACTCGGCGGTCACCCGGGCCGCGGTCGTGGCGTCGTACCGGTCGAGCGCGATGCCGCTGGTCACGCACACCCGGGGGCGTCGGCGCGGCTCGGCGAGCCAGGCGGGCGCGGCGGCCGCCCCGTTGAAGGGCAGGTACCGCATGGAGGTGCGCCGCACCGCGAACGACTCCGGGATCCGCAGGCTCGGCGGGCTGGTGTCGAGCAGATGGTCCGAGCAGGCGCGGGGCTCGGCCCCGTACCGCTCGAACAACTCGGCGTACCCCGGCAGCCAGTCGCCGCGCCGCCCCGCGCGCTCGGTGCGCAGGAGCGAGCCCACCTCCCAGCTCTGGGCGAGCAGGGGCACGCCGACCGCGGCGGCGGCGACCGGGCCCGCGAAGCACAGCGTGTCGCAGACCACCAGGTCGGGCCGCCACCAGCGGGCGAAGGACACCAGGTCGTCGGTCATCGTCGCGGCGGCGGCCACCTGCTTGCCCGCCGTGTAGTCGAGCACGGTGGTCTGCCACTCGTCGAGCAGCTCGGGCCGCGCGGTCCAGCCGTCCGGCCAGGGGCGCTCACTGCCCCAGGACCTCATGTTGGCGACCGGGCCCTTGCGCCGCGGCGGGGCGTCGGGCCCGATCGGGACGACGGACATCCCCGCGCCCAGGACGGTGCTCCGGCAGGACGGCGGCACGGCGAACCGCACCTCGTCGCCCGCCGCCTTGAGGGCCCAGGCGAGCGGGACCATCGGAAAGAAGTGGCCGGGAGCGGCCCAGGTGGCGAACAGCACGCGCATGATCTCTCCCCCTCGGCCGGTCAGCAGAGCCAGGGCGCGGTGGCGAGGATCTCGACCACGGCACCGCTGACGGACAGTCCGGACGCCAGGCCGATCATGAGCATCAGGTCGCCGGGCACCAGTTCGCCCGCGCCCAGCAGATGGTCCAGAGCGGCCAGGTGGTCGGAGGCGGCGAGATGGCCGACGCCTTTGGCGTACTCCCAGCAGGACTTCTCCATCGGCAGCCCGAGCGGCATCATCAGCCGCTGCTCGGTGAAGTCCCGGGACGCGCTCATGTACGACACCCGGGCGATGTCCTGGAGCTTGACCCCGGCCTCCTCGGTCAGCCGGTCGGTGAGGGCGTGCAGCCCGTCGAGGCTGAACCGGTTGAACTCCTCGTAGGTCCGCGACCGGAAGAAGTCCGCGGAGCGGGCGCCCAGGTCCAGGGGCGCCCGGGTGGTGGCGGGCGGCGGGAAGATCGGCTCGGCGCCCCGGTGCAGGGACTCCAGCTCCTGGACGAGGTGGGTGCCCACCGACCGCAGCCGGGCGAAGCCGCCGGCCTTGGACAGGATCGCCGAGGCGCCGGCGTCGCCGATGAGCTGGAACGGCGCGGACCGCCAGCGGTCGAGCAGGGGCGACTCCATGTTGTCGCCGATGGTGACGAGCGCGGTGTCCCGCCGCTCGTCCGCCCGCAGATAGCAGACGGCCAGCTCGAGCGCGTCGAACATGCCGTTGCAGCCCTGGCGCACCTCGAAGGCCGGGACGCTGTGCCCGACCGCCTCGCCGACCGTCCGCAGCTGCACGTAGTTCTGCGCGCACCAGGCGTCCGGCCCCTCGTGGAAGCAGGAGACGTGGAACACCGCGTCCACGTCGGCGCGGGTCCGGGTGGCGCGCGCGAAGGCCTGTTCGGCGGCGAGCACCGCCATGTCCGGGCCGGCGAGACCGGGCGAGACCGCGACTCCGGTCAGCCCCGTCTCCTCGTACGCGGCCGCGTCGTAACGGCCGTCCGCCACCGCCCGGGCGGAGCTGACGGTCTCCGGCACGTAGGTGCCCACGGAGTCGATGTAGATGTCCTGTACTTTCAACGCCCTCTCCCGGTGAGTCGAGTCCAACGGTCCCGGGGTCCCCGGGGCACGGCGCTCAGCGGCCGCCGTCCACATGCAGTACCTGGCCGCTGATGTTGGTGTTCGCGGCCGAGGCCAGGAAGACGGCCGCGTGCGCGACGGCGGCCGGCTCGGACAGCCGCGCGGTGGGGGTGCGCCCGCGCTCCTCCTCGCGCAGCGCGGCCGGCAGCGCCTCCCGTACTCCTTCGGTGAGCGTGAGCCCCGGCGCCACGGCATTGACGAGGACACCGTCCGCGCCGGCCTCCCAGGCGAGGTTGCGGGCCAGCCCGTGCAGGGCCGCCTTCGCGGCGCCGTAGACCTCCTGGCCGCCCCGGCCGTGCGTGGCGATGTGCGAGGAGACCAGCACGATGCGGCCCCAGCCCCGCGCCCGCATGCCGCCGAGGACGGCCTGAGCGGTACGGACCGTGCCCGCGAGGTTGTCCGTCAGCGTGGCCCCCCACTCCTGGGCGGGCACCTCCTCGAACCGGACCCCGGGCGCGCGGCGCGGACCACGCTGATAGGCGTTGGCCACCAGGACGTCCACGCCGCCCCAGCGCCGGGTCACCTCGTCGACCGCCTGCCCGGGCGAGCCGGGCTCGTCCAGCGCGTAGCGGACGGCCAAGGCCCTTTCGTCCCCGCCCAGTTCGGCGACCAGACGGTCGGCGACGTCCTTGGCGCTGCGGTAGGTCAGCGCCACCCGGCAGCCCTCGGCGGCGAAGGCGCGCGCCACGGCCAGGCCGATGCCCCGGGTGGCCCCGGTGACCAGGACGACCCGGCCGGAGAGACCAAGTTCCACGATGCTCCTCCAGACGGTGGGGTCGAGCGGCGCTCGGCCGCCGCTCGACCGCCGATCCTGCGCACCCGGCTTCGAGAGCCGGTCCAGCCGGATTCGATTCGACGACGCCTTGAGAGCGGTGGCTGAGGATGCGGACCGACCGGCGCCGGGAGTGTTGCCAAGGGGAGGCCACCATGGAGAGGCAGAAACCGTTCGCGTCCAGCGTGCCGCGCACGGAGTGGGGCGATCAGCCCCGGGACGAGCTGGTGCACGCGCGCGTCGCGGCACACGCCCGACGCACGCCCGACGCGCCCGCCCTGCGCTGGAACGGTGTGGACACCTCCTACGGCGGACTGGTCGAGGGAGCCCGGCGCGGCGCGGCCGTCCTGGCCGGTCTCGGCGTGGGCCGCGGGGACGTCGTCGTCGTCCGGGCGGACTGCGTACCCGACACGGTGCGGCTGCTGCTGGGCGTCATGCAGTGCGGCGCCGCGTACACGATCGTTCCGCCGGACTGGCCGCGCGGCCGCTACGAGCGCATCGCGGGCCTCGACGGGGTCCGCCTCTGCGTGAGCGCCGCTGCCGAGGACCCGGTGCCGGGGGTCCGCACGATCGACCTCGCCTCGGTCGTGGCGGGACCGGTGAGCGGTGCCGCGAGCGGGGCCGAGGGCGCGGCCGCGTCCGCGGCCGCCGGAGCGACGGGGGCCGCCTCCGGCGGCGACGACGCGCTGTGCGTCTTCTTCACCTCGGGGAGTTCCGGTGCGCCCAAGGGCGTGACCGCCTCGCACCGCGGACTGCTCCGGCTGGCGGAGGACGAGTCCTGTGTGGTGCCGGGCCGTATGACGACGTACCAGATGGCCTCACCCGCGTGGGACGCCCTCGCCTGGGAACTGTGGGTGCCGCTGGTGCGCGGAGGCACCTGTGTGCTGTCCGGCGGCGAGCGCCCCACCGGGGCCCGGGTGCGGGCGGCGATCGCCCAGGGCGTCGACGCGATCTTCCTCAACACCGTCCTGTTCAACGCGCTCGTCGACGACGACATCGACTGCCTGAGCGGCCTCGACCTGCTCCTCACCGGCGGTGAGCGGCACTCGGTCCGCCATCTGGCGGCCTGCCGCCGCCGCCATCGCGGAGTCCGGCTGCTGCATGCGTACGGACCCTCCGAGAACACCACCTTCACCACGACGCACCCGCTCGACGCGGTGGACGCCGACGCGGAGGTCCCCATCGGCAGGCCGGTGCGCGGGACCGACCTCTGGCTGCTGGACGAGGACCGAAAGCCCGTGCCGGACGGAGCCGTCGGGGAGATCGTGATCGGTGGCGAGGGACTGGCCATCGGCTACCTCGGCGACCCGGGGGAGACCGAACGGCGCTTTCCCGTCCTCGACCTGGACGGCGCGCCGCGTCGCGTGTACGTCACCGGTGACCTGGGACGGTGGGACGAGGACGGCCGGCTGGTCTTCGCCGGACGCCGCGACCGGCAGATCAAGCTCCGGGGAGTACGGATCGAGCCCGCGGAGATCGAGACGGTCATCGAAGGGGTGCCCGGAGTCAGGCGTGCGGCGGTCGTGGCGCTGACGGACGCGTCGGGCCGTACGACAGGGCTCGCGGCGGTGGCGAGCAGCGAGGGCGGACCGCTGCCGGCGCGGGAACTGGTCACCGGGGCCGTGACGCGGGAACTGCCCGCGGCGTGTGTGCCGGAACGGATCGCGATCGTGGAACGGCTCCCGAAGCTGTCCAACGGCAAGGTCGACCACGGGGCCCTGAGCGCCCTGGTCCCAACCCGCGCGCGGGCCGCCGCCGGACGGCCGGCGCAACCGTCCGGCGAGGAGGGCGAGAGCCCGGAGCCGGCAGGCGGGCCGGACGGCGGCCCGGACGGCGAGCTGGGCCCGGCCCTTGCCGTGGCGGGGGAACTGCTCGGCTACGAAGTCGGGCCGCACGACGACCTGTTCGACCACGGCGCGACCTCGATGACCGCGATCCGCCTGGCGACCAGGCTCGGGCGGCTTCTCGGCCACCCCGTCTCGGAGCTGGACATCCTGCAGACGCGGACCGTGAGCGCGCTGCTCGAACGCCTAGGCGAGCGGGAGCCGCACGCACACGGGCCGGCTCCCGCGCAGCGCGAGCGGGCCGCCCGGGCGGCGCAGCCGGGCACAGGCCCCGACGGTGGCGCGCTCTTCTCGCTGGAGAAGTTCTGGCGGATGGCGGAGTACGAGCCCGATCTCCACGAGAGCATCATGCCGACGCTGTTCGTGCTCCGCGGCGCACTGGACACGGCGGCGCTGCGAGCCGCGGTCGACGCCGTCGTCACCCGGCACGACGTCCTGCGCGCCCGGTTCCGCGCGGGCGCCGGCGGTCTGGAGGCCGAGATCCTGGCGCCGGCCGAGGCCACCGGCGTCCTCCAGGTGGACCGCGGCGCCCCGGCGCCGCGCGCGGTCGCCGAGCGGCGGGCGCGCGACTGGCTCACCGCGCCCTTCCCGCTGCGCGGCGCCGGCCCCCTGCGGGCCCGGCTGCTCAGGGCCGCGGAGGGGGAGTGGCTGCTGGCCGTGGTCGGGCACCACATCGCCTTCGACGCCTGGTCGACCCAGCTGTTCTGGCGGGAGCTGTTCGACGCCTACCGGGCGATCGGCGCCGGGCGCCCGGCCTTCGAGGGACCCGCCGCGTCCTTCTTCACCACCTACCGCACGCAGTTGAACGACCAGGCACAGCGGCGCCCGGCCGCGCTCGCCAGCTGGCGGTCGCGGGCCGAAGGGGTGGACTGGATCAGGTTCCCCGACGCATCCGACGTGCCCCGCTACGGACCGGCGGCCGAGGTGGACCTCAAACTCACCAAGGAGCTGATGGCCGACGCCGGGCGGGCCGCGGCGGCCGTGGACGGCACCGCGAGCGCCGTGTTCCTGGCCGCCTTCGCCCGGGTGCTCGGCGCGCACACGGGCGCCGCCGACCTGGCGGTCTGCACCCCGGTCTCCGGCCGCTTCGCACCCGACTCCGCCCAGTCCATCGGCTGTTACGCCAGCATGCTCGCGCTGCGCCTGGCCGCGGCCGCCGAACCCCGGGAACTGGTGCGGCAGGCCGCCGGGCAGCTGCGCGAGGCGATGAGCGCGCCGCTGCTCTCGATCGACCTCCAGTTGCCCGAGGTGCCCGCGGGATTCCCCCGCCACCCCCTGCTCCAGGCGTACTTCGTCCTGGAGGAGGTGCCGCCGTCCAGGGTGGACATCACGGCGGACCTGTACGGCGAGCAGATCCGGGTCGCTCCCGTGACCTGGGTGCCCGAGCTGCACCTGGAGCTGCGCCCGCACCCGGACCTCGGCGGGCTGCTGCGGTACCGCACGGACGTGGTGCCGCGGGCCGACGCGGAGTCGCTCGCCGCCGAACTGGTGACCCAGGTGGCCGAGCTGTCCGCCGTCCTGGGCTGAACCCCCGCACGACGACGGCCCGCACCACGACGGCCCGCACCACGACGGCCCCCGCACCGGACGCCTTCACGGAGTCCGGTGCGGGGGCCGCCGACGGTCGGTCCGTCGACCGTCAGTCCAACGAGTGCAGCACCGCGACGAAGGTGCGCGCCTGCATGTTCAGGTAGTAACTGTGTTCCAGCAGACGGCTGATCTGGCGGGCGGTCAGCCAGACGAAGTCGTCCGGCACGTCGGCGAGTCCCTCGCCCACGTCGATGATCCGGTAGCGGACCTCCGCGTGGTGGAAACGGGCCCCCTCCTCCGACTGCAGGGCGTCGTACAGGACCGCCTCCCGCGGAGCGGACAGGACATGGTCGAGGAAACGCGGGCGGCGCTCCGGCGGCAGGTCACGGTAGTTGTCCGGGGTGCACTGGACGGTCGGCCCGAACTCCGCGACGTCCAGCGAGCCGGCCTCGACCCGGGCGTGCAGCAGCACATGCCGCACCCCGTCGAACCGCCGGGTCAGCAGCGCCGCGTGGCCGCCGGGGACCGGCGCGAGCAGCGGCTGCGACCAGTGCAGGATCTCCCGGCTGTCGGCGTGCACCTCGGCGGCGATCACCTTGAAGTACCTGCCGTCCGGCCGGGAGATCTCGTCGTCGAGCCGCAGCCAGGGCGCCGCCTCGCTCAGCGGCAGGCGGTGCTGGGCCACCTCGTGGCGGGCCTTGACCTCGGACAGCATGCCGATCACCTCGGGCAGCGTGTGCCGGGCCCGCCCGCCGTCGTCCGGCGCACCGCCCGGCAGACACGCCAGAACCGAACAGGCCTCCATGCTCAGCACGTTGTCCCGGCGCATCAGCGCGCGCAGCTGGCCGAGGGTCAGCCAGCAGAAATCCTCGTGCTCGGGGACGGGCCCCCCGGTCTCCAGGACCATGTGCCGGTTGCGCTTGCGCAGGAACCAGGTGCCGCGCTCGGACTGCAGGGTGTCGACGAGTATCCGGCGCGGCCCGCTCCGTACGAAATAGTCGATGTACGGGATGGCGCGGCCCTTGTGCACCCCGCTGTAGTTGCTGCGGGTGGCCTGCACGGTCGGGGACAGCCGCACCGCGCCCGTGTTGCCCGGCTCCATCTTGGCCTGCATCAGAAAGTGCAGCACGCCGTCGAACTCACGGACCAGGATGCCGAGGACGCCGATCTCGCGCTGCACCAGAATGGGCTGTTCCCAGCAGCCGATCTCCTCGCCGCCCTCCACCCGCAGCCCCTCGACGGAGAAGAACCGGCCGCTGTCGTGCACCAGCGAACCCGTACGCGGATCGAACCCCCAGCCCGTCAGCCGGGCGAACGGGATACGGGTCACCTGGAAGCCGCTGCGCCGGCGACGGGCGGCGAACCAGGCGTCGAAACGGGCGTTCGGCATCACCGGGCTGTCCACCGCCCGCGCGGAGACAGCGATCCGGTGCGCAGGACCGACGGGGGACGGGGCGGAGCCGGACGCCGTGATATCGGACTCCGCGGAAGACTTGAGCATCCAGCTGACCTTCTCCTCGGGGCGATGTCCGGCCCGAAGCTAACGAGCGGTCGCCGAGGGCGATTCGAGTACGGTCGGAGGCGTCCGGGCAGCCTGCGGCGCATCCGGTAGTGTCACCACCCGGGTCAGTGCGGGAGGACGACGGGCATGGAAGCGACGGGCATCCGCGTGGCGGTCCTCGGCCCGCTGGTGGTCCGTGACCTGCAGGGCGATCCGGTGGCGCTGCCCGGCGCCCGGCTGAGCTCGCTGGTGATCCGGCTGGCCCTCGCCGGGGGCCGCCCGGTCGCCACGGAACGCCTCATCGAGGACCTGTGGGGCTCCGCGCCGCCCGCCAATCCGCTCAACGCGGTCCAGGCCCTGGTGTCGCGGCTGCGCCGGCTGGCGCCCCACCTGCCCGTCAGCTCGTCACTGGCCGGATACGCCCTGGACGTCGCGCCGGAGGCCGTCGACCTGTGGCGGTTCGAGAAGCTGACGGCGCGCGGTCGCGGGCAGCTGCCCGACCGGCCCGATCTGGCGGCGGCCACCCTCCGCCAGGCGCTGGAGCTGTGGCGGGGCGAGGAGTTCACGGAAGCGGCGGGAGCCCTGTTCACCCAGGCGCCCGCCGTGCACGCCCGGGAGCTGCGCAGGTCCGCCCTGGCCGGCCGGATCGACGCCGATCTCGCCCTCGGCCGGGCCGCCGAGGCGCTGCCCGAGCTGGAGCGCCTCGTCCACGCCGACCCGGCCGACGAATGGTGGGCCGCCCGGCTGATGCTGGCCCTGCGGTCGGTGGGGCGCCAGGCAGATGCGCTGGAGGCGTACGGGCAGACCCGCGGCGCGCTCGCCGAGCTCGGCATCGATCCCTCCCCGGAGCTGGCGGGCGTCCACCTCGCGGTCCTGCGCGGGACGCCGGCGCCCGGTGCCGCCCGGTCCGCCGCGCCCCCGGGCGCGAGCCCGGCTCCGCAGCCCCCACCGCGCACCGGGGTGCCCCCGCGGCTCACCGGGTTCCTCGGCCGGGAGGGCGAACTGGCCCGGCTGGCCGAGCTGTTCACCTCGCAGCGGCTGGTCACCGTGGCGGGGCCCGGCGGCATCGGCAAGACCCGGCTCGCGACCGAGGCGGCCCAGCTGCTGGCGGACCGGTTCGAGGACGGGGTCTGGTGGGTGGACCTGGCCGCGCTCCGCGACCCGGCGCGGGTCGCGGAGGCCGTCCTCGCCACCCTTGAACCGGGCGGCCCCGCGGTGCTCGGCGGCCAGGTCCCGCTCGGCCGCGGGACGCACGAGCGGCTCGCCGACCTGGTCGGCGGCCGCCGCATGCTCGTGGTGTTCGACAACTGCGAGCACCTGGTGGAGGCCGTGGCGCGGCACATCGACGTCCTGCTCGCGAGCTGCCCGCAGGTGCGCGTGCTGGCCACGAGCAGGGAACCGCTCGCCGTGGCGGGCGAGCGGGTGCTGCCGCTGGGGCCGCTCGCGCCGCCGCCGGTGGGCGCCGCGCTGCCCGAGGTGACGGCGAGCCCGGCCGTGCGGCTGCTGGCCGAGCGGACCCGGGAGGTGCGCCCCTCCTTCGTGGTGGACGAGGCGAACGCGGGCGACGTGGCCCGTATCTGCCGTCGGCTCGACGGTCTGCCGCTCGCCCTCGAACTGGCGTCGGCGCGGTTGCGGGCCCTGTCGCCCGCGCAGATCGCCGACCGCCTCGAGGAGCACTTCCGGCTGCTCACCGGCAACCGGCGCGGCGGCCCCGACCGGCACCGCACCCTCGACGCCGTCGTCGGCTGGAGCTGGAACCTGCTCAGCCCCGAGGAACGGGTCCTGGCCAGACGGCTCGCCGTCTTCTCGGGCGGGGCTACGCTCGACGCCGCGGAGCGGGTCTGCGCCTGCGCGACGGCGGCTCTGCCGGCCGACGCGACGGCGACGGGGGGATCGGCGGCCGACGTCTCTGCGGCGGGGGGCCTGTCGGCCGGTGCTTCTGCGGGGAGGCGCCTGCCGGCCGACGCGTCCGCGGTGGCGGGCCTGCCGCCCGCTGCCCCTGCCGCGGAGGGTCTGCCGCCCGAGAACGTGGTCGACCTGGTCACCGCGCTGGTGGACAAGTCGCTGCTTCTCGTCGACGAGAGCGACGGGCGGGTGCGGTACCGCATGCTCGGCACCATTCGTGAGTACCTCGTGGAACAGCTCGGCGCGGCTGAGGGCGAGATGACGCGGCGCGCGCACGCCGCGTACTTCCTGGAGCTGGCCGAGGCCGCCGAGCCGCAGCTGCTCGGCGCCGACCAGGTGACCTGGCTGGCCCGGCTCGCCGCCGAGCAGGACAACGTACAGGCGGCGCTGCAGTGGGCGGTCGAGACGGGGGAGGGGGGCCTCGCCGTACGGCTGGTGGCGGCCCTCGGCTGGTACTGGTTCCTGCGCGGTCAGCAGGTCGAGGCGGCGGACTGGGCGGCCCGCGCCCTGGCCGCGCCGGGTGACGCCCCGCCCGACGCACGCGCCCTGGTGCTCATCATGTCGGCCCTGGTCCCCGCCACCTCCGCGCAGGGGGTGGCCGAGGCGATGACACGGATCAGGCAGTGGATGGACCTGACCGAACGGACCCGCCCCGAGGGCGCCCGCAAGCGGCCCGAACTCGCCGCGTTCCAGGCCATGCTGAGCATGCTGGACCAGGACCTGGCCGGTGCGCTGGCGGCGATGGAGCGGCTGACCCACGAGGCGGATCCGTGGACCCGGGCCTGCGGACATCTCAACTGCGGTCACATCCACGGGGGCGCGGGCGACGTGCCGCGGGCGCGGCAGCACTACCGCTCCGCGCTGCACGAGGCCAGGAGCATCGGCGAGCGGTGGGGGCAGATCCAGGCGCTCAGCGCCCTCGCGGAGATCGCCGCCACCCTCGAAGGCGCAGAGGAAGCCGCGCAGCTGCTGGAGGACGCCCTGCAACTGGCCGTGGAACTCGGTGCGGTGGAGGACCAGATCACCATCCGGGCCAGGCTCGCCGGTGAACGCGCCCGGGCCGGCGACCTGGCCGGCGGCCGGGGCGAGCTGGAGCTCGGGCTGCGTACGGCGCGACGGGCGGGGATCACCCGCTGTCTGCCGCAGGTGTGCTGCGGCCTCGCCGACGTCGCCCGCTGGGAGGGCGACCTGCCCGGCGCCTCGGCGGTCCTCGGCCGGAGCATGGCGTCGTTGAGCGCCGTCTCCCGTCCCGACGTGGGGCAGCTCGCCCTGACGCTCTGCGGGCAGGGCCATGTCGATGTGGCCGGCCGGCGCCTGGCCAGCGCGAGGGAGCGGTACCAGGAGGCGGCGACGTACGCCCTGCTCCTCGGCGACCCGAAGGTGATCGCCGCGGTGGCGCGGCTCGGGGCGGACATCGCTCAGGAACGCGGCGACGCCGAGCGGGCGATGACCCTGCTCGGCGTCGGTGACGCACTGACCGGCGAGGCGGGCCGGACCCATCCGGACGCCCGCCGGGTCCGGACCCGCTGTGAGGCGCTGGCGGGCGGGCCGGCCCTCGACAGCGCCTACCGCGGCGGCGCCGCCGCGGTGGCCACCGGCGACCGCGACGCGCTGACCGCGGTGCTGGCCCCGGCCGGCCGCGACGAGGGACCGCCGCCCGGGCCCTGACACCCCTGCGACGGTCAGGGCCCGGGCACCACCGCCTCGACCAGATGCACCACGCTTGCGGTCGGGGTGATCGAGCAGAACTCCAGCCCCGCGCGCGTGAGCACCGAGCGCAGCTCCCCCTGCGTGCGTTCGCGGCCGCCCTGGCTGACGAGCATCAGCAGGTTCATGACGGTGGCGATCTCGGGGGTGTCGGTGGCGTCGAGCACCTGCTCGATCAGGACGACCCGGGACCCGGGCGGGGCGTTGCGGGCCAGAGTGCGCAGAGCCGCGACGGCGGTGGCGTCGTTCCACATGTGCACGACGCCCTTGAGCAGATACGTGTCGGCCTTGACCGGGACGTCGACATGGCAGTCCCCGGCGACCAGCCGGCAGCGGTCGGCGAGTTCACCGCCCCTGCGCAGGGCCGGGTCGGCGTCGGCGACCACCTGCGGCAGGTCGAACAGCACCCCGTTCAGGGCGGAATGACGGTCCAGCAGCGTCCGCAGCAGCGTGCCGCGCCCCCCGCCGATGTCGGCGACCGTGCCGGCGCCGGACAGGTCGAGCGCCTCCGCCACGGCCGCCGCCGTGGTCTCGCCGGACTTGGCCATGGCCCGGTCGAAGAGCGCGCCCAGCTCCGGTTCGTCCTGGTGGAGATAGGCGAACAGGGGCTTGCCGTACAGGTCCTGGAACACGCTCCGGCCGCTGCGTACCGCCTCGTCGAGACGGGACCAGATCTGCCAGGCGAACGGGGCCCCGGCCAGCAGGGCCATCGCCCTGCGGCCCGCCGGTGCGTCCGTGCGCAGCAGCCGGGACATCTCGGTGTGGGTGTAGCCGCCGTCCTCGGTCTCGCGGAACACCTCGTGACAGGCGAGCGCCCGCAGCAGCTGGCCGAGTGCCTCCTCGTCGGCGCCCACCGCCGTGGCGAGCGCGCCGACGGACAGCGGCTCCTCGCCGAGCGCGTCGGCCAGCCCCAGCCGGGCCGCCGCGGTGACGGCCGCGGTGACGCCGAGGCTGTAGGCGAGGGTGTGCAGGCGCAGCGCGGCGGGGATGGCGGGCGCCGCACCCGGGGCCGGGTCAGCCATGGGATGGTTCCTCCTCGGTGCTCGGCCGGTACGCCCCCAGCGTGTGCCGGGCGTACACGGCGGCGTTGCTGTCGAATTGCAGGGCGGCGTGCGCGGCCGCCGCGTGGACGTCCCGCCAGGCGCGCTCCACGGGGCTGCCCTCGGCCTGGCCGCGGGCCCCGCTCTCCCGCTGCAACCGGTCCACCGCGTCCGTCAGGGACTCGGCGACGACGGCGTAGTCGCGGTGGCTGCGCGGCACCGCGTCGGCCGGGACCTCGGCGTCGGCGTCCGCCGTCGCGGTGATGCGTCCGATCAGCAGCGAGGCCGCCTCGACCGCGGCCGACGAACGAGCCAGCGCCGACTGCACGGAGGCCTTCTCCGCGGACGGCACGGCGCGGCCCATGAGGACCTCGGTCCTCGACGCGATCCACCGGCTCCACTCGTGCAGGGCTCCGTCGGCCGCCCCCAGGGCGGGGGTGATCATGGTGAGTCCGTTGACGAGCCGGAAGGGCACCGCGTGGCAGCGGGCGGGTTCGGCCTCGGGCGCCGTACCGGCCAGCAGCACGGCCTGGGCGAACGTGCGGTGCTCGGGGACGAAGACCTCGCCGAGCACCACGGCCTTGCTGCCCGTGCCGCGCAGCCCGACGGTGAACCAGGTGTCCCGCACCTCGCAGACTCCGCGCGGCACGGCGAAGAACCGCAGCCGGCGCTCCGCCGGTTCGGGCTCCCAGGCCGCGAGCAGCACCCAGTCGGCGAAGTCCACTCCGCTGATGAAGTTCCAGGTGCCGTTCAGCACCCAGCCGCCGGGCGCCCGGGCGGCGGTGCCCGCGGGGACGAACCCGGCGGACACCCGGGCGTCGGGCCCCTCCCGCCAGACCTCCGCCTGGCCGCGGGCGGGCAGATAGGCGGCCAGCCGGGCGTGCGAGGCGTACAGCGAGGCGCACCACCCGGCGGCGGCGCAGCCCGCGGCGACCTCGGTGACGCCCGCGACGAACTCGGTGAAGGTGCCGGCGTCGCCGCCGAACCGCCGGGGCACGAAGTGGCGGGGGAACCCCGCCAGCGTGATCGCCCGGACGGCTTCCGGGCTCAGCACCCGTTCACGGTCGGCGAGCCGGGCGAGCCCGGACACCGTGGACCGGGCCGCGCGGGCGGCGCCGCGCAGTGCTTCGGGCCCCCGGGCGGGCCGCCGCGGGGCGGTCGCCGGGGCGGGGCCGGTGTGCGGCATGAGCGCTGTCCTTTCCGCGTCAGGGCCGGTCGGCGAGGAACAGCCGGTGCATGGCCTTCTCGGCGGAGTGGTCGGTGGGATTGCTGAAACCGGCGTCCGTCAGCATCCGCTTGTAGGTCTCGACCGAGTGGGTCTCCCCGTCGTGCGTCTGCACGAGCATGATCACGGAGAACATGTACGGCAGCGGGTTGGTGTGCGGGGTGTCGTCCTCGTCGGTGGTGTGGCCGACCACCGCGATCCGGCCGCCCGGCTTGACCGCCGTGGCCGCGTGCTTGAGCAGCTCGGTGGCCTCCTCCTGTGAGAAGTGGTGCAGCACGTTGGTGAGCATCACGATGTCGTACGGGCCCCCGAGCGGCGTCTTGAACATGTCGCCGGAGAGGGTTCTGAAGCGGTCCGCGAGACCGAGCCGCTCCGCGTGGCGCCGGGTGATCTCCAGGACGTTCGGCCAGTCGAGGCCCGTGATGGTGGCCCGGGGCTCGCGCTGGGCGAAGGCGAACCCGTATGAGCCGTGGCTGCACGCGATGTCCAGCACGTCCACCGACTCGCGGTCCCTGGCCCAGGGCACCAGCTGGTCGGCCATCAGCTCGGCCGCGCCGTTGTTGAACCAGGAGGTGTTCGTGGCGAACTCCTCCCAGTAGTCGAACTGCGGGGTCAGGGCGTGGGTCTCGGCGACGGTCCCGCCGTGCCGTACCGCGTCGATCAGATGCTTCTGCGCGTCCCACTCCCAGTCGCTCGCACCGAGCCGCACGGCTCCGCCGAAGAATTGCGAACCGCTGCTGACGAGCAGCGAGTGGCCGCCGTCCGGCAGCGCGTAGGTGTCGTCCACGTTGTGCAGCAGGCCGATCGCGGCCAGCGCGTCGAGCAGGATGCGCATGCCGCGGGGGTGGACGTCCTTGTCCGCGGCCAGCTCGGCGGCGGTCCGCGGACCGTCCGCGAGCGGGTCGAACAGGCGCAGCTCGAAGGCGGTGCGCAGCAGCGCGGTCTTCACGTAACCGCGGGCGATGTCGTGCAGCTGCCTGGTGTCGATGCTGGGCGGTGTGGAGTGCGTCATGACTACCTTCCGTCGGCTGAGCGGCGAGCACATGCTTGCGGCGCCGCTTCGAAGCACGTTCGAAGCACGACCGTCACGCTGCTGGCCCAGGCCACTCACGTGACGGGAAGCAGCATGGACAGCGAAGTCGAAGTGGTGATCGCGGGCGGTGGGCTGGTGGGCCTGTCGCTCGCGGTCTTCCTCGCCGACCAGGGAGTGGACACCCTTCTGGTCGAACAGCGCCGGGAGCCGTCGAGGCTGCCGCGCGGCCGCGGACTGAACCTGCGTTCCATGGAGGTGCTGCGCGCCACCGGGGTCGAACAGGCGCTGCGCCGCGCACCGCGGTCGGTGCTGTACGGGTTCCCGGAGATCGCGCGGGCCGAGACCCTCGCCGGGCAGGAGCGCTTCCGGGCCGCCCGGCCGGCGACCGAGGCGTTCACCGCGATCAGCCCGGCCGAACCCCTGATGATCGACCAGAACGAGGTCGAGCCGGTGTTGCGGGCGGACGCCGAACGGCGCGGCGCCGACCTGCGGTTCGCCACCCGCCTCGACTCCTTCGAGCAGGACGGCGCCTCGGTCACCGTCCGGCTGCGCGATCTGACGACGGACGCCCCGTCCACGGTGCGGGCCCGCTATCTGGTCGCCGCGGACGGCCACCGCTCGCCGGTGCGCGGCGCGCTCGCCATCGCGACGAGCGGGGTGGGCAGCATCGCCCACTACGCCAACATCCCCTTCCGGGCCGACCTCTCGGTCCCGCTGCGCGGCCGCCGTCTCGCCCTCTGCTATCTCGACCAGCCCGTCGCGCACACCATGCTGACCCGGCTCGACCACCCGGAGAACTGGGTCCTGATGGTCCCCTACCGGCCCGAACAGGGCGAGCGGGCCGAGGACTTCACGCCCGGCCGCTGTGCGGAGCTGGTGCGGGCGGCGACCGGCGTGCCCGGTCTGGAACCGGACCTGCTGCACGACCGCGACGGGCCGGGCGCCGTGGTGCAGACCTGGGAGCTGGCCTCGTGGACCGCGGACGCCTACCGGCGGGGCCGGGTGCTGCTCGCAGGCGACGCGGCGCATGTGATGGCCCCCGCCGGCGGCCTGGGCGGGAACACCGGCATCCAGGACGCGCACAACCTGGCCTGGAAGCTGGCGGCCGTGCTGCGCGGCACCGCGGGGCCCGCGCTGCTCGACACCTACGAGCAGGAGCGCCGCCCGGTCGCGCTGGCAGCCGGGGAACAGTCGGTGCGCCAGCAGCTGAGCCGGCGCTCAGGAGGACGCTCGCAGGACCCCGCCCCCCATCCCCTCGCCGCCGTCCTGGGACACCGCTACCGCTCGGCCGCCGTGGTGACGGAAGAGGAGGGGGCCGAACTCCCGGCGATGTCCATGGAGTTCGACGGGACTCCGGGCAGCCGGGCCCCGCACCATCCGGTGCTCCTCGCCGGGGAACGGCTCTCCACGCTCGACCTCTACCGGGGCAGGTTCGTGCTGCTGTGCGGGCAGCGGGGCGGCCGGTGGGCCGAAGCGGCGCGCGGGCTCGACGCCGCGCTGGACGTACAGGTGCACCGCATGGGCGCCGCCCTGTGCGACGCGACGGGCGGCTGGGCCGCGGCGCACGGGGTGTCGGACAGCGGCGCCGTGCTGGTGCGGCCGGACGGGTTCGTCTGCTGGCGGGCACCGCACGACACGGACCCACACCCCGGCCGCACCCTCGCCGGCGTGCTCGCCCAGGTGCTCGCCGCGCCCGCCGAGGCCCGGCCGGCGGATCCGGGGGACCGTCTCAGGGCCGTGTCAGCGCCGTGTCAGTGACCGGATCGACCATCCGGACCGCAAGGCCCGAGCGGCACCAGCGGCGAGGACCGAAGACGACGAAGGGAACATCATGACGGAGGCACTGCTCGCCGAGGGGCTGGCCAAGCGCTTCGGCGACGTGACGGCCCTCGCGGGCATCGACCTGCAGGTGCGCGAGGGGCAGGTGCTCGGACTGCTCGGTCCCAACGGCGCCGGGAAGACCACGGCCGTACGCATCCTGGCGACCCTGCTCAAGCCGGACGCGGGACGGGCCCTCATCGGCGGCTTCGACGTGGTCCGCGAAGCCTCCCGGGTGCGCCAGCTCATCGCGCTCACCGGACAGTACGCGGCGGTCGACGAGAACCTCACGGGCGCCGAGAACCTCGTGCTGATCGCCCGGCTGCTGGAGATGAGCCGGCCGGACTCCCGGCGGCGGGCCGCCGAGCTGCTGGAGGCGTTCAGCCTCAGCGACGCCGCCCGGCGCACGGTGCGCACCTACTCCGGCGGCATGCGCCGCCGCCTCGACCTCGCGGCGAGCCTGGTGGGACGGCCGCGGGTGCTCTTCCTGGACGAGCCCACCACCGGACTCGACCCCAAGAGCCGCATCGAACTCTGGCGCGCGGTACGCCAGTTGGCCAAGGAGGGCACCGCGGTCCTCCTCACCACCCAGTACATGGAGGAGGCGGACCGCCTGGCCGACGACCTCATCGTGATCGACAAGGGCCAGGTCGCGGCCCGGGGCACCGCCGGCGCGCTCAAGGCGCGCGTCGGCGACCGCACCCTGGTGATCCGGCCGGACGATCCGGAGGAGCTGGCGGCGATGGTCGGCGCCGTGCGCGCCGTCGTGCCCGAGGCCATGGAGGAGGACGGCGCCGTCGTCGTCCCGTCGGCCGACGGAGCACTGATGTCCACCGTCCTGCGGCGGCTGGAGGAGGCGGGACTGCGGCTGGACGAGGTCGGTCTGCGCAAGCCCAGCCTGGACGAGGCGTTCCTCGCCATCGTCGGCAAGCCCGCGGACTCGGCGGACACCGGCGAGGAGCAGACCGGCGCCCCGGAGGCGGGCGACCCGCAGGCGCAGGACACCGCGCAGGGCACCGGCCCGGCCGCGCACCACGAGGAGAGCGCCGCATGAGCGACACCCTGACCCACCCGTCCGTGATCGGCCCCGCCGGCCCCGCCGGCCCCGTGGCGGTCCGCCGCATGACCCCGGTCCGGATGTACCGGCACACGGCCGCGCTCACCTGGCGCATCCTCACCCAGATCCGCCACAACCCGGAGCCGCTGTTCCTGCTGGGCATCCAGCCCATTCTGTTCCTGCTGCTCTCCACGTACATCTACGGCGGACAGATGGCCGGCTCCTCCCACTCCTACCTCCAGTACGAGGTGCCCGGAGTGCTCGGCTACAACGCGGTGTTCGCGACCATGAGCAGTGCGCCCGCGCTCTTCGGCGACGTGGCGCGCGGCGTCTTCGACCGGTTCCGTTCCATGCCGGTCTCCCGGCTCGCCCCGCTGATCGCCCGCTACTGCGGCGACCTGGTGCTCCAGATGTGGGCCCTCGTCCTGGTGCTGATCGTGGGCTTCTCGCTCGGCTTCCGGATCCACACGCACTGGTGGCACCTGGGCTACGCAGCGCTGCTGCTGGCGGCCTTCTCCTTCGGCATGGCCTGGCTGGCGATGGCCATCGGCCTGTCGGTGAAGTCCGCGGAGACCGTGCAGATGCTCTCCTTCCTCTGCACGATCCCGCTGACCTTCATCAGCGGCGCGTTCGCCCGTACCGACACGATGCCCGGCTGGCTCCAGGCGTTCGTCAAGGTGAACCCGGTCACCTGGCTGGCGGCCGCGGAGCGCGGGCTGCTGCTGGGCGGCCCCGTCGCCCGGCCGGTCACCTACACCCTGCTCTCCTCACTGGTGGTGGCGCTGGTGTTCGCGCCCCTGGCCATCCGTGGCATCGCCCGGCGCCGCTGACCACGATCCCCTTCTCGACGCCGGAGGCGACGATGCGGTTGCTGTTCACCACCTCGAACTGGGCAGGCCATTACTTCTGCATGATCCCGCTCGGCTGGGCCGCGCAGGCGGCCGGACACGAGGTCCGGGTCGTCTGCGCCCCGCAGCAGGCGGAGACGATCGGACGGGCCGGGCTGGTGCCGGTGCCCGTCATGGAGAGCCCCGACATGATGTACATGGCGCGGCTCCATCTGTACGCCAACGTCGTGGAGGGGAAGGTCACCCTCCCCGGGCTGCCGCTCCACCCGGTCACCGCGGAGCGGGTGGGACGGCTGGACGAGTTCGACGTGACGGCGGCCCAGAAGGAGTTCGGTGTCGAGTACGGCGCCGCCGTGGGCGAGAGCCATCGGCGCACGGCGCAGTTCGCCCGCGCCTGGCGCCCCGACCTGGTCTGCCATGACGTGCTGGCCGAGGAGGGCGCCCTGGTCGCCGATGAGCTGGGCGTGCCGAGCGTGTACTGCGCGCCCGGCCTGTTCGGCACCCTCGACGAGGAACTGGGCCTCGACCTCGCCCTGCGCGACCTGGTCAACAACATGTCCAGGCCGGGGGTGCCGTACTGGGACCGGGAGTCCATCACCCGGGTGATCGACCCTTCGCCGGACTCGGCCGTGCCCCCGCTGGGAAAGGCCGCCCGGATGCCCGTGCGGTTCGTGCCGTACAACGGGCCCGGCGCGCTGCCCGGCTGGACGCTCGCACCGCGCCGGCGGCCCCGGGTGTGCGTGGTGTGGGGCCGTTCGGCCAGCGGGCTCTACGGGATGGACGTGCCCGCGCTGCGCGAGGCGGTCACCGCGGCGGCCGGGCTCGGCGCGGACGTCGTCCTCACCGCCGCGGCCGAGCAGGTACGGGCGCTCGGCACGCTCCCCGACGGGGTGCGGGTCCTCGAGAACTTCCCGCTGCACCTGCTGCTGGCCGCCTCGGACGTCGTCGTCCATCACGGCAGCGACAACTGCCTGATGAACGCGGCGGTGGCGGGAGTGCCGCAGCTGGCGCTCGCGCTGGCGAGCGACCAGATCGTGTTCAGCAGGCGGCTCGCGGCGACCGGCGCGGTCGTCCCGCTGGAGGGGCTGACCGCAGGGCCCGCGCAGATCCGCGGCGCCCTCGCCGCCCTCCTCGACGACCCCGCCCTGCGCACGGCCGCGGAGCGACTGCGCGCGGAGACGGCCGCGGCGCCGGCGCCGAGCGAGGTCATGGCAGAGCTGACCGGGGCGGCGCCCCTGGGCCCGTCGGCGGACACGGCGGACGGCTGAGCGGCGGACGGCACGACAGCGGGGCCGGCCTCGCAGGAGGCCGGCCCCGCCGTCGTGTCCGCCCCGGCGGCGCGCCCTCAGCGCCCGGTGTAGACGCGGTCCGCGACCGCACGCTTGGCGGTGCGCAGCCGGCGCACCGTCTGCGGTGGGTAGCCGCCGTCCGCCGGCCGCTCCGGCAGGTCGAAGTCGCCGATCAGCCGCCAGTGTGACCCGCCGTCGGTCAGTGAGCGGTGCTTGGTGCCGTAGTAGTCGGGCCGGATGTCCAGCGCCACACCGGACGCGCCGCCCGCGGCCGCCACCAGATGCGGGTGGAACCGGGTCGTCAGCCACGCCTGCCCCGGCCGCACCGGCAGGCCGTCCGCGAGTACGTCGGCCATCGCGTAGCTGCGGGCCCCGGGCAGCACGCGCCGGGCCGCGTCGAGGACCTCCCGGTCCTGGTCGGGCGCGCACTCCAGCAGACCGACCCGGTCCGCGCCCCACGCGTCCACCACCTTGGCGACGAACGACAGCAGCTCGGCCGGATCACCGGCGGCGAGCAGCGACTGCACGCTCACCATCACATCCGGTACGTCGTCGGCGCCCGCGTACAGCTGGGGCCCGAGCCCGAGGAACACGTCGTCGCAGCTCAGCGACGACGGTCCGGCGGCGAGGAGTTCAGCCGAAGCCGCGTCCCGTACGTCCACGACGGCGAAGGCGTCCGCGAGCGACCTGATCAGCCGGCTCGCCCCCTCGGCCGGCGGCCACAGCCCCTGGCCGGTCATGGCGGCCCGCCCGCCGGACAGCCCGACGGCGGTCGTGATGCCCGCCAGCAGTCCGGCGAACGGCGCCCAGATGGCGTTGATGAACCCGCCGCCGAGCAGATGCACCACTTCGGCCCGGCGCAACAGGGCCACTCCGGGGGCCTGTTCGGGGTAGGGGCCGGGATCGCGCACGGCCGCCGCGACGGCCTCGGCGGTCCGGGCCGGGTCCGGCGACCAGTTGCGTACGCACAGCTGCCACAGCGAGTTGAGGAACCGCACGCGCGGATGCGTACCGCGCATGCGCGCCTCGGCCGCCTCCGGCCCGATGCAGTCCACGACCACATCGGCGTCCGGGGCCACCTCGGCGAGATGGCGCAGCCAGGTCAGAGCGATCAGTTCGTCGCCGTAGTTGGGAATTCCCGCGGGGGAGACCAGGTAGTACAGAGGCCGCACTCGATCAACCATGCGTCCCATCCCGCCACACGCCGTTCGAGACGGGATCGAAGGGCGGCGGACACCCCCGCGCCTCCTTGAACGTGCGTTGAACAGGAGCCCGGATACTCCCCGGGGAATCCACCGCGCGGAGGGAACCGCCCTCCATCCCCACGAGGAGGCCCCATGCGGGTGCTGATCATGGCCACACCGGTGGCCAGCCATTTCATGCCGATGGTCCCCCTGGCGTGGGCCCTGCGTACGGCCGGCCACGAGGTGCTGGTCGCCGGACAGCCCGACATCGTGGCGCCCGCGCTCGCCGCCGGACTGCCGGCCGTCGAGATCGGGGATCTGTACGACGCCGTGGAAGCGCTCACGGCCAGGCTCCCCGCCGGGAAGCGGCCCAACCAGGCGGGCCGGGCGCAGGTGTCGGACCAGACCCCGTTCACCCTCGTCATGCCGTGGCTGATGCACACCCGGTATCTGATGAAGCAGTACCTGGAGTTCGCCGCCGAGTGGCGGCCGGAACTGGTCGTCAGCGACCCCATGGAGTTCAGCGCGCTGCTGGTCGGCGGTGTGCTCGGCGTTCCCGTCGTCCACCACCGCTGGGACATCGAGCCGCTCGCCGACGAGCCGACGGCCATGGCGAGGACTCTCCTGGGCGCACGGTTCGCACGCCTCGGTCTGGCCTGCGAACTCCCCGGCCCCAGCCTCGTCCTGGACTCCTGCCCGCCCTCGGTGCGCGGCACCGGCGCGACGGACGCCGGGCCCCCCACCCGGGCCGTGCGCTACGTCCCGTACAACGGAGCGGGCACGCTGCCCCCGTGGGTCACCGAACCCGCCGGGCCCGGCCGGGTGGTGGTGAGCCTGGGCGGACTGACCGCCTCGCTCAACGGCATCCCGCTGTTCCGCAGCGTGGTCGACGGACTTGAGGCGATCGAGGGCGTCGAGACGATCGTGACCCTCCCGGCGCGCTACCACGCCGAGTTGGGACCGGTGGGCCCCGCCACCCGCGTCGTCGAACCCGTTCCGCTCAACCTCTTCCTCGCGTCCTGTGCCGCCGTCGTCCACCACGGCGGTACGGGCACGGCCCTGACGGCGTGCGCATTCGGCCTGCCCCAGCTGGTGCTGCCGCAGATCGGCAACGAGTCGCTGTGGGCCGCCCGGCTGCGCGACCGCTGTGTGGCACGCGAGCTCACCGATCCCGCGGCCCAGGACGATCCCGGGCAGGTCCGGGACGCGGTGCGCGACCTGCTGGAGAACGGTTCGTACGCGGCGGGCGCCCGCAAGGTCGCCGACGAGATGGCCGCGCTGCCGGCGCCCGCCGGGCTCGTACCCGAACTGGAGGCGCTCGCGGCCGGGTCCGGTGACCGATGAGGCTCCTGGTCACCGCCCTCGCGCCGAGCCATCTGCTCTGCATGGTCCCGACGGCCTGGGCAGCCCGCGCGGCGGGGCACGAGGTCCTGGTCGTGGGACGCGCGGAGGTGGCGCGGGCCGCCCGCCGGGCCGGGCTGCCCGCCGCCGAACTGACACAGGCGCCCGCGGCGGCCGGTACCGGCGCTGACACGGGCCCGGCGGGCGTCCCCGCCGACGGGCCGGACCCGGGGCTGCCCCGGATGGAGCGGGTGCTCACCGAGGCGCAGCGGCAGTCGTTCGCCGGGCGGGTCTGGCCCGCCGGGGGGCACCCGTGGCAGGTGCGCGTCGGCCGGGTCGTCGACGCCTTTCTCGCGGTGGCCCGGCAGTGGCGTCCCGACCTGATCCTGTGCGACCCGATCGAGTTCACGGGACTGGTCGTCGGCGCGGTGACCGGTGTGCCGGTGGTCGTGCAGCGCTGGGGCGGCCCGGACTCCATGAGCGCCGAGGCGATCACCCGCGCCCGCGTGGTGCTCGCCGAGGCGGCGGCCGCCCTCGGCGCCGCCGACGGGATCCCGGCTCCCGTGCTCACCGTGGACCCGTGCCCGCCCAGCCTGCGCCTCGACACCTCGACCGCGGTCGAGTCCGTCCGCTTCGTCCCGTACAACGGCCCTCAGCAGCTGCCGTCCTGGGCGCGCACCAAGCCGCCGTGGCCCCGGGTCTGCGTGACGTTCGGCCTGTTCGGCAGCAAGGCGGCGATGTCGGGAGCGGACTTCATCGAGGGCGGTGATCTGGCGGCCCGCTTCGACGCGGTCGTCGAGGCGCTGCGGCCCCGGGCGGACCTGGACGTGGTGCTGACCGTGCCCGAGGCGGTGCAGCCGCTGCTGCGACCGGCGCCCGACCGGTTCCGGATCGTCGCGCACGCCCCGCTGGACGCGCTGTTGGCCACCTGCGACGCGGTGGTCCACCACGGCGGGACCGGCACCGCGATGACGGCCTGCGCCCGCGGCGTCCCGCAACTGCTGCTCCCGCCGCCGCACCCCGCCCTCGCGGACTGCGCCGCGGGCCTGGTCGGGCGTGGCGTGGGCCGCGCCCTCCAGGGCGCGGCCCAGACCGATCACCTGGCCCTGCGCTCGGCGCTCGACGCCCTCCTCGGCGAGGGCGAAAGCGAGGACGAGGGCGAAGACGCCGACGCAGCCACGAGCGCCGACGCAGCCACGAGCGCCGGCGCGGACACACGCGCCGACGCAGGCACACGCGCCGGTGCAGGCGCGGACCACGCGGTGGCCGGGGCCGGCAGGTCCGGTTGCCGTGGCCACGCGCGGGTCCTCGCCGAGGAGATCGCCGCTCAGCCCTCCCCGGCGGACCTCGTGCCGCTCCTCGCCGACCTGGCGTGAGGCAGCGCCTCGTCACCCACGGCACCGGTCGCCGCCGCGGCCGGTGTCAGGAAGGGGTCGAGCAGTCCCGGAGTCACCTCCCGGGCGATCCGCACCGCCTCGGCGACGTCCAGGTCGGGCAGCGTGTACCGGCGGCGGCCCGCGGCCGTGGTGGCGATGAACGTCACGAGCCCAGCCCGCCGCTGGAAGAACGACCGGCGCAGCCGCAGCCCGACGACGCCCTGGCGCGACAGCGCCCAGCGGCGCCGGACCAGGACGCCCGACCGCCCCACGAGATAAGGGCCGGCCTGAGCGTGGCCGAGCGAGCGATAGGCGTCGAAGGCCACCAGCACGGCGACCGGGAGCACCGCCGCCACCGCGGGCCACGGCCACACCGGCAGCGACGACCAGCGGACCGCCGCCGCGAACAGCGCCGCCACCGCCACGCCCACCGTCACGGCGCGGACGATCCGCCGCCGCAGGGCCTTGCGCGGATGGGGGGTCAGCGCGCACTCGACCGGGCCGGCGTCGCCCAGCGCCTCGCCGGCCAGCCGTCGCACCTCGGCGACGGGCGCGGACGGCACCAGCAGCGTCCCGCCGCCCCGTCCGGGCCGCAGCCCCGTGGTGACGGCGACGCACCGGGCGCCGCCCAGCGCGCGCACCGGGAGGGTCTCGCCGATCTCGACCCCGCGGATCCGCCGCTCCTCCACGGTGACGGTGCGGGTGGTGAGCAGCCCGTGCGCGGTCTGCAGGGCGCCGTCGGGCAGCCGGGACAGCCGGAAGTTGCCGAACATCACGGCGTAGAACAACGTCGACGCCGTGGTGGTGCACACGACGGCCACCAGAACAGCCTCCAGCACACCGGTCCACGGATGCGCGCCGCGCAGCTGGTCGGCCAGGGCGTGCGCGGGCGCCGTGTCCCAGGGCTCCAGGTGCACTTCGTTCAGCAGCACGGCGAGCAGTCCGAGCAGCACGGGACCCCCGACGTTGAGGGGCGCGTACCGCAGCCACGCCGGCTGGAACGCCGCGAGCTCACGGGCCCGGGGCCCGTCCATGTCCGTACGGAACAGCTCGGCCCGCACCCGGTCGGCGTCCGCCGCTCGCAGCGCGTCCAGCTTCAGCCGTCCCTCGGCGCCGCGCTCGTTGCTGCCGGTGCCGATCTCGACACGGGCCAGACCCAGCATCCGGTGCAGCAGATGCGCGGTGACGTCGATGCTGCGCACCCGCTCCCGGGGCACCGCGGTCACCTGACGCTGCACCAGTCCGCGGCGCAGCTGCACCTGCTTCGGGGTGATCCGGTACTGGGTGGTGTACCAGCGCAGCGGACCGAGCAGCACGGCGCCGGCCGAGGCCACCAGCGACCACAGTCCGCCCTCGCCGGTGCTGACGCCGACGACCAGGGTGGCCACCAGCAGGGGCAGGGCCCGGACGAGCTCGTGCAGCGGATGCACGAGGAGCATCCGGGGGTGCAGCCGACGCCACGGGGTCTCTTCGTCTGCGGACGTCGCGGCGGCGCTCACGTGGCATCGTCTTCCGTGTCCTGGGCCAGTCGGGTCAGCTCCGCCACCAGCTCCGAGGCCGTGGTGTGGTCGAGGCCCTGGATGATCAGCGGGCCCGCCGCGGAGGCCGTCGTGACCGTGACGTTGGTGAGGCCGAGGACCTGCTCCAGTGGGCCGCGCGTGGTGTCGACGGTCTGGATGCGCGAGACGGGCGCGATCCGGCGGTCCTCCACCAGCCAGCCGGTCTGGGTGAAGAGGGCGTCCGGGGTCGCTTCCCAGCGGTGCACCCGGTAGCGCCAGGACGGCATGACGCAGGTGTGCGCGACGCCCACGACCGCGGTGACGAGCAGCGCGACCAGGTGCGCGTCGCGCCGTCCGTCGTGTGCGAGGAGCAGCCAGACGCTCTGTGCCACGAGCAGCAGCAGCCAGCCGCCGCCCGCCCGGAGGGTCCAGTAGCGCACGACCCGTCGGTCGAGCCGGTGTGCGGGCGGGCGCAGCTCCGGCGCCCCGGCCTGTACGACGCTCATTTCGCGGCCTCCGCCTTGGCGACGATCTCTTCCAGCGCGGGGACCACCGAGGCGGGCAGCGGCTGCTCCTCGATCTCCTGGCGCAGCGCCCCCGCCGCGTCCCGGTGGGAGGCGTCCTCCAGCAGCGCGGAAAGGTGGTCCCGCACCGAGGGCGCGTCGACCTCGTCCTGCGGCAGATGGCGGCCCGCGCCCACGGCGACCAGCCGTTCCACGTTGAACCGGCCCTCGGGGATCTTGGTGATGCCCAACTGCGGTACGCCATAAGCCGCGGAGGTCATCATCACGCCCGTGCCGCCGGTGTGCACGATGGCCTGGCTGCTCTGGACGAGTGCGCTCAGCGGCAGCCAGTCGACGGCGCGTACGTTGTCCGGCAGCTCGCCCAGGTGGCCGCGGTGCTCGGGGTCCATCGCGCCGACCGTGAGGACCACCTCGACGTCGAGCGAGGCGGCGCTGCGCGCGATCCGCCCGAAGAGCTCGATGATGCCCACTCCCAGTTTCTTCTGCTGCGAGGTGCCCCAGGTGACCACCACCCGGGGGCGGGACGGCGGCTCCAGCAGCCAGGACGGTGCGACGCCGGGGCCGTTGTAGGGGATGTAGCGCATCTGGACGCGGTTGATCTCGTGCTGTCCCGGCCAGCGCAGCCCGGGCGGGCACGGGTCGATCCACGCGTCGGGGTCCAGCAGCGGCTCGACGCCCCAGCGGTCGAACAGGTCCAGATAGCCCTGGCGGTGCTCGGTGCCCACCCAGTCCTTGATGTCCAGCCGCAGCAGCCGGGCGAGGCCGTAGAGGTGGCTGACGGTGGGTAAGCCCAGGACCGCGCCGGCGACCGGTCCCGCGAAGGTCACCGGGTCGTGCACGATGAGGTCGGGCCGCCACTTGCGGCAGTAGTCCACCAGTCCGTCGACCATGTGTTCGCAGACGCTGAACTGCTTCTCGGCGAGCTGGTCGGTGACGCGCATCCAGGCGTTGATCTCCGGCTCGTCCGGGTCGGCCGGCTTGGGGACGAACGTGCCGCGCCGGTACCAGGAATCGGCGTCGATGTCCTCGCCGACCGAGACGCCGGGCAGCCCCGACTCGTTGACGGTGTCCATCAGGGACGGGGTGCTGGCGAACCGGACCTCGTGACCGGCGTTCAGGCAGGCCCAGGCGAGCGGCGCCATGGGATAGAAGTGCGGCCGCGCGGCGTACGCGGTGAACAGGATGCGCATGGCAGGACCTCCAGGGGATGGTCGGTCGGGCGGTGACCGGTCCGCGGGTCGGGCGGACCGGAGGGGTCAGGTGGCGAGCCGCCGAATGTCGTCGATCAGCCGCGCATGTTTCACGATGTCATCCGTACCGTGCCCAGTTCCGTCGGGGGGCACCTTTCCGTCGAGGACCCCGCACGCGAACGCCCTTACCACGCGGGCGAATTGGTCGTCGGCCGGCAGGGTGATGTCCTGCGTGCCGGTGTCCCGCTCGATCCGGATCACCGGCTGGTGGTCCGCGGGCGGGGTGAACGCGCGGTGCACGCCGATGCGTCCCGTGCTGCCCCAGAGTTCGTACGACGACCGGTAGCTGTTCGCCATCCCGAAGGTGACCTGGGCACTCACTCCGGACGCGGTGCGCAGCAGGGCGGCACCGCCCAGGTCCACCCCCCGCTCCGGGGAGTGGCGCAGGACCGCGCCGACCACCTCCAGGCCGTCGCCGAGGAAGAGTTCCGCGGCCCGCACCGGATAGCCCGCGACGTCGAGCAGCGCGCCGCCGCCGAGCAGCGGCTGGTGCCGGATGTCGTCGGCCGGCAGTTCGGGAATCGTGAACGCGCCGAAGAACGCCCGCAGTTCGCCGATCGCTCCGTCCGCGACGAGCTTGCGTACCGCCTCGTGCTGCGCGTGATAGGTGAACATGAAGTTCTCCATGAGCAGCAGTCCGCGCGAGCGCGCCAACTCCACCAGCCGCTGCGTGGTCGCGGCGTCCGTGGTCAGCGGCTTCTCCGCCAGAACGTGCTTGCCGGCCCGCAGGGCCGCTTCGATCCACCGGGCGTGCAGCCCGGCGGGCAGCGGAATGTACACGGCGTCGACATCGTCGCGCGCGAGCAGCGCCCGGTAGCCGTCCACCGGCGCGCCCGCGAAGCGTTCGGCGAACCGTCTCGCCTTGTCCTGGTCGCGGCTGGCCACCGCCACCAGTTCGACGAGGGGCTCGGCGGCGGCGGCCGGCAGGGTGCGCCGCCACGCGATGTCCGCGCAGCCCAATAGGCCGAGCCTCACCCGCCGTTGCTGTCCGTGTCCGTGTCCGTCGTACGTCATCGCCCTCGCCTTCCCGCGCTCCTGCCCGCAGATGCTGCCCGGACGGCTTCGAGCCGTCCTCGAGGAACCGGGGGCAGCGCGCCCCGGTCTTGTCCGATCCTCAAAGGGACGTCCGTAACTTCGCGGCCATGGAGATCAATCCGTTGACAGTGCCCGGGGGATTTCTGCTGCGCCCACGTCCCCTGCACGACTCGCGCGGCAGCTTCTACGAGTCGTTCAAGGAGTCGGAGGTGGCGGCGGTGACCGGCCGTCGCTTCACGCCGAGACAGGTCAACTATTCGGTGTCACGGCGCGGGGCGCTCCGGGGAATCCACAGCGTGCTGCTGCCGCCCGGTCAGGCGAAGATCGTCACCTGCCACCGGGGCGCGGTCCTGGACATCGTCGTGGACATCCGGCTGGGGTCGCCGACCTTCGGGGTCCACCACGTGACCCGGCTGAGCGAGCAGGAGGGCACGTCCGTCTTCGTGCCGGAGGGTCTCGGGCACGGATTCGTGGCGCTGACGGACGATGCCTGCGTGGGCTATCTCTGTTCCACCGCCCACGTGCCGGGCACCCAGCTCGACATCAACCCGCTGGATCCCGAACTCGACCTGCCCTGGGGGACGAAGGGCGCCCCGATCATGTCGGCGAAGGACGCCTGCGCGCCCACGGTGGCGCAGGCGGCGCGGGCCGGGCTGCTGCCCACGTACGAGGAGTGCCTCGCCTGGTACGAACGGATGCGCGAGAAAGGCTGAGACCCCTGTCCGCTCCTGCGGCACTCGGGCCGGGGAACGGACAGGGGTCCGAGAACGTGCGACGCGCACAACGGCGTGCGCGGGCCGGCCGCCGCGCCGCGGCCCGCGTGCCCGCCCGCGTCCGTCGACCGCGGCCCCGCCTGCGTCCGCGGGCTCCGGCCCGCAGAGGCTGCGCGTGCTCCTTTGCGTGCGCCCCGGCGACCCGCCCCGCGCCGGTCGGCGCGGGACCGCGACCGCGACGCCCGCCGCGGCTCGTCCGGCGCGACGCCGGGACCTGCCCGGGTCCGGGCGGGCCCCGGCCCGGGGCGGTTGTGCGGGCGGGAGGCGACGGTACGGCCGGGACGGTTCCCGGCCGTGTCGGTCAGCTGCGGAGGCCGAGGCCGCCGTCCGCCGTGAGGACCTGGCCGCGCAGCCAGGCCGCCTCGTCCGTGCACAGCAGGGCGACCACGTCGGCGACGTCGGACGGCACCGTCAACCGCCCCGCCGGGGTGCGGGCGGCCAGCGCGGCCGCGGCCGGACCGTTCACCGTGCCGGGCCCCTTGTCCAGCTTGGCGGTGGACACCGCGTTGACGGCGATGCCGTGCTCGCTGAGCTCCACGGCCAGATAGCGCACCAGGGACTCCAGCGCCGCCTTGGCGAGGCCGAGGCTCACGTACCCCGGGACCACCTGGTGCGCCCCGGTGCTGGAGACGGCGACGACCCGGCCGCCGGGGCCCATCAGCTCGGGCAGCAGGGCGGCCGCCTCCAGCAGCGGGTCCAGCGCCGTGGCGATGTCACCGTGCAGGGCCCCGCGGTCGGCGGCCGTCGCCGCCATGGGCGTCCAGGTCGCGGCGTTGTGCACCAGCACGTCCAGGCGCCCGAACCGCTCCCGCACGGTCTGCAGCATCCGGGGCACGGCGCCCGGGTCCCGCAGGTCGGCGCGCACCAGGGACGCGCTGCCCTTGAGCCCTTCGAGCGAGCGCAGCGCCCTGCTCGCGTCCTCCTCACCGCTGCCGTAGCCCAGCACCACGTCGCCTCCGCAGGCGCACAGCTTGCGCGCGACCGCGAGGCCCAGCCCCCGGGTCGCGCCGGTCACCAGCGAGACCCGGCCCTCCAGACCCAGCGTGCCGCCGCTGACCGGCGCGTTCACGCCTGGCCCGGTTCGAGGGTGAACAGGACGGGGCCCATCAGCGGCTCCACGTCCGCGAGTTTGGCGAACAGGCCCAGGTGGCCGCGGAACTCGTCGGTCCGGAGCACCGCGAGGTAGGAGGCGCTGTCCGTCCAGTAGCCCACGTTGACGTACACCTCGGGGGTGCGCGCGGAGCGGATCATCTGGGCCCGCTGGAATCCCGGACGCCCGCGCATGAACTCCGCGTGCTCCTTGAACGCCTGCTCGAACTCGGCGGGTTCTGCCCTGACCGTGAACTTCGTGATCGCCACGACCTGCTCGACGGAGTCCGACACTGTGTTGCCTCCCTGACGAGGCGGGACCGAGGTCCGCCGTTCGATGAGTTCCGCGCGCAGTTCTGCGCGCCGGATCTTGCCGCCCGCCGCGCGCGGGATCGCGTCCGTGCGCTCGGCGTGACGTACGCGCTGGTAGTAGGGGAGCCCCGCGTTCACCTGCGCGAGGACCCCGGAGGTGTCGGCGGCCGGATCGGCGAGGACGAGGAAGGCGCCCGCGACCGCCCCGCTGTACGGGTCGGGAAGGTCGACGACCACGCAGTCCCGGACCGCCGGGTGGGCGCGCAGGGCCTTCTCCACCTCCGTCGGCGAGACCAGGTAGTTGTCGCATTTGAAGACGTCCTTGATCCGGTCCACCAGGAAGAGGTAGCCGTCCTCGTCGCGCACCCCGACGTCACCGGTGGCCAGCCAGCCCTCGGCGTCCACCGGCGACGGCCCGCTCAGATAGCCGCGCATCACCTGCGGACCGCGCACCTGCACCTCGCCGCGCGAGCCGGCGGGCAGCACCGCGCCGGTGTCGATGTCGACGACGCGGCACTCGGTGCCCTCCACCGGCGGCCCGACCGAACCGGGCCGTGGCCGGTCGGGGCCGTCGCTGTGCGTCAGCGGCGAGGTCTCCGCCAGCCCGTACCCCTGGAAGACCGGGACGCCGAAGTGGCGGCGGAGCGCCTCGGCGGAGCGCGGCGGCAGCGCGGAACCGCCGGAGGCGATCATCCGCACGGTGTCGAAGCCGAGCTGCGGCAGCCGTTCGTCGGCCGCCAGCCGGGTCAGCCGCATCGGGATGCTGTAGAAGTGCGTCGCCCGGTGCCGGTTCGCCGCTCGTACCGCGTCGACCGAGTCGGGCTCGGCGCAGAGGACCTGCGTCGCGCCGGCGCTCAGCGCCGAGTTCAGGTGCATCAGGTGGTACTTGGGCAGGTGGTTGAGGACCACCGCGTCACTGTCGAGCCGATGGGCCGCCGCGGTCTGTGCCGCGTTGACGAGCAGGTTGCGGTGGGTGAGGACGGCTGCCTTCGGCGCGCCCGTCGTGCCGCTGGTGAAGTGCAGACACGCGATGCCGTCGGGCTGCCCGGCCGCGGCCGGGGTCCCCTCGGGCCACTCCTCGCCGAGCACGAGCACCTCGGCCAGGTCCGGCAACCGGACCCGTACGGACCGCAGTTCCTCCAGGATCTGCGGGGTGACGACGGCCAGCCGGGCCCGGGCGGTGCCCAGCAGATGGCACAACTCGTCCGCCCTGAGCAGGGGGTTGACCGGCACGACGGCATGGCCGCTGCGCACGATGCCGTGGAAGGCCACGGCGAACGCCGGGTCCAGCGGCGATGCCAGCGCCACGCTCCCGCCGTCCGTCCCGATCAGCCCCTGCACGGCGGCGGCGCACCGGGTGGCCGCCGCGTCCAGCTCCCGGAAGCTCGGCGACGCAGCCCCGGGGACGGTCGTACGGATCGCCGTGCGGTCCCCGAACCGGGCGGCCGCCTCGGTCAGCAGCCCGTCCAGGGAGCCGTCCGGCAGGGCGCGTTCAGGCACGGTCGCCACCCTCCACATGAGCCTTGGCGAGGTTCAGGGTGGCCAGGCTGTTGGCGCCCAGCGCGGTGCGCACGGCCTCGCGCGCGTCGGCGATCGTGGCTCCGGCGCCGAGTACGTCCGTCACGGTGCGCGGGTTGACGGCCACCGTGTGCCGGGAGGTGGCGCGCACGCCCCCTTCGGTCGGCAGGAAGCTCCAGGCGCCGGTGTGGCCCGTCAGGACCTGCGGGACGCGGGTCTGCTTGTAGACGATCCGGGGGATCTCCGCGAAGCAGACCCGGGCGGACTCCGTCGTGTGCACCGTGCCGTCGGGGGCCCGGGTGTCCATGGTCATCAACTGCAGCCCGGGGACGGCCTCGGTGAGTTCGAGGCGCGAGACGTGCGGGAGCCGCTCGGGCCACAGGTCGCTGCGCTCGATGAAGGAGTAGACCTCGGCGGCCGGCCCGGCGATGTCCACACTGTCCTCGAAGGTCAGTACGAGATCGGGGGTCTGCCGGTGGTTCTCGGCCGCCGTCTTCAGCGCGGCCAGCTCCGCCCTGCTGTTGCGGTCGACGGCCCGCTCGATCCAGTCCAGGCCCTCGGGATCGTCGTCGACGGCGGCGAAGTCGTGGAGCAGGTCCACGGTGCAGGTGCCGTCGGGCTGCGAGGTGATCCGCCACTCGCCGCCCATGGCGGCCACCGGGGGCTGCGAGACCTCCTGGCGGAACGTGACCGTGCGGGCGGCCCGGTCCAGCCGGCGGTGCGAGGTCCAGGTCCGCACCTCGCCGCCCGCCATCGCCCACAGCCGGATCCGCTCCTCCTCGTCCCCGCCCGACACGCGCTCGGCGTGGACGGTGGGCGCGAACAGCAGCGGCCAGCCGGTGACATCGGCGATCAGGTCGTAGGTGACGTCGGCCGGTGCGGCGACCGGGACCGAGTGTTCCGTGAAGTACGTCTTGGGCTGTGACACCGCGCTCCGCCTTCCGTGTTGGTGGCTGTGCTTGCTCTGCCGGCCCGGCGCTCCCGCGCGGGTCCGCGTGTCCCGGACGGCGGGTCAGTAGGTGCCCAGCCCACCGCAGACGTTGAGGGCCTGTGCGGTGATCGGGGCGGCGGCGTCGGTGGCCAGATAGCCGACCAGCGCGGCGACCTCCTCCGGCGTGCTGTACCGCCCGAGCGGGATCTTCGCCTCGAAGCGGCCGAGCACCTCGGCCTCGGTGACACCCCAGTGGTCGGCGTAACCGGAGCGCACCCGCTGGGCCATCGGCGTCTCGACGTACCCCGGGCAGACCGCGTTGACGGTGATCCCGGTCGGCGCGAGCTCGTTGCCGAGGGCCTTGGTGAAGCCGACGACGCCGTGCTTGGAGGCCGAGTACGGGGCGCCGAGCACCACGCCCTGCTTGCCGCCGGTGGAGGCGATGTTGATGATGCGGCCCCACGACCTGTCCCGCAGCCCGCCGGTGGTGAGCACCTCGCGGGTGACCAGGAAGACGCTGTTGAGGTTGGTGTCGATGACGTCGTACCACGTCTCGTCGGGCAGGTCCGCGGTGACGCCGCCGCCACTGCGCCCGGCGTTGTTGACCAGGATGTCCAGGGCGCCGAAGCGGTCCACGGCCGCGTTCACCAGAGCCGTCACCGCCTCGCGCGAGCGGACGTCGCAGGGGGCGCCGTCCACCTCCAGCCCCTGACCGGAGAGTTCCTTCACGGTGGCGGCCACCGCGTCGGCGTCGCGGGCACAGATGAACACCCGCGCGCCAGAGGCGCCGAGTGCCTTGGCGACGGCGAGCCCGATGCCGCTCGTTGCCCCGGTGACCAGGGCGACACGCTGCTGTTCAGTCGTCATGCCCCGAGCCTGGTAACGCCTCTTCGAGCGACCTTCGACGCGGGATCGAGCCGGACGCCGGTGGCATGCGAACGGCGCCGGAGCCCGGCCGGCCGGTGAACAGGGCCGTGGACGGGCGCTCGAACCGTGCTCCAACGCCGCTCATCAGGATGCGCCCGACGACAGCCCCGCGGCCCCACTGCCGGTGGCGGCCGACCTCCAGGAAGGACCTGCCGTGCCCAGTCCGCTGAGCGCCCCCGCGACGACCGCCCACCCCGCGGGCGCCGCCCTCTACACCGAGGTGCAGCACTTCTACGCCGGCCAGATGCAGCTGCTCGACACCCGGGCCTGCGCCGAGTGGGCGGCCACCTTCACCGAGGACGGCGTGTTCGACGCCAACGGCCTGCCCGCCCCGGCCAAGGGCCGCGCCACCATCGAGGCCGCCGCCCGCGCCGCCCAGGACCGGCTTGCCCAGGAGGGCCTCGTGCACCGGCACTGGCTCGGCATGGTCACCGTCGAGGAGGCGGACGACGGCACGATACGCAGCCGCTCGTACGCCCTGGTCATCCAGGTGCCCCTGGGCGGCACACCGGCCCTGCACCGCAGCACTGTGTGCGAGGACACGCTGGTCCGCGCCGACGACGGCTCCCTGCTGGTCCGCGACCGCCGGGTGACCCGTGACGACCTCGCCTGAACGGTACGCAGCCCACGACGAGCACCGGCGAGGCCGCACTCCACGCGGCGGACTGAAAGGCTGACGAAGAGTGACAGATGCGGCAACACCCACAACCGCGGCCGGGCGGGCCGAACAGCTGGACCGGCTCGTCCGCGACACGCTCGGCGCCGAGTCGTCCGCGCAGTGGCGGACCGGCGCCGCGGACCGTTCCTTCATCGCGCTCGGCGGTGACTCCCTCGGCGCCGTGACCCTGGTGGCCCAGGCCGAGGAACTCCTCGGCGTGAGCATCGACTTCGCCCGGCTGCTCGGCCTCGACCCGCTGGCCGAGGTACTGGACGCCGCCGTGGCGGCGAAGCCCGCCCCGGCCCGCGCCGAACCCCCCCGAGCCGCGCCCGGCCCGGGACTGCGCCCGGTCCTGCCCGGGCAGGAGAGCATGCTGCTCACCCAGCAGTTCGTCGGTGGCTCCGCGCTGCACATGATGGTCACCGCCGAACTCACCGGCCCCCTGGACGACACGGCGCTGACCACGACCCTCGACCGGCTCGTGGCCCGGCACGAGGAACTGCGCACCGTGTACGTCGCCGAGCACGGCCGGCACTGGCGCCGGGTGCTGCCGGCACGGCGCGCGCCGCTGACCCGCATGGCGCTCTCGCTCGCCGAGGGGGACGACGCGGTGGACCTGGTGCACGCCCAGCTCACCTCGGTCAGCGAGGGGTTCCTGGCTCCCCTGGAGCGGCCGCCGGTGGCCTTCGTCCTCACCGAGCTCGGCCCGGACCGGCATCTGCTGACCCTGCTGCACCACGCGGTGGTCGCCGACGGCTGGGGCGTCGGTGTGCTGTGGAGCGAGTTCGCCGAGCACTACCGGGCGCTGCGCGAGGGCGGGGACATCGACGACACGCCCGCCCCGTCGCCCGATGTCATCACCGCCCGGGCCGAGCAGCTGGCCGCGTCGGGACACACCGCCGAGCTCCTCGCCCGCCGTCTCGACCAGCTGGCCGACGCGCCCAAGGTGCTCGAACTGCCCACCGACCTGGTGCGGCCCGCGTCCTTCGACTTCGTCGGCAAACGGCTCTACTTCGGCCTCGGCGACCCGGCCCGGCAGGCCTGCGAGGAGCTGTGCGCACGCACCCGGCTCAGCCGCACGGTCGTGCTCCTGGCCGCCTGGGCGCTGGCCCTGGGCCGCCGCGCCGGCACCAGGGACCTCCTGGTCGGCATCTCGTCCGCCGAGCGCGCCGACGCCGAGATCATGCGGACGCTCGGCCCGTGCAGCGCCCTGCTGCCGGTGCGTTGCCGACTCGCCGACGACGCACCCGTCACCGACTATCTGCGGTCGACCTCGCGGGCCGTGACCGAGGCGCTCGCGGCGGCCGAGGTGCCGTTCGAGGACCTGGTGGCCGGGCTCGGAGGCATGCCCGACGACCGCAGGATCCCCCTGGTCCAGGCGGTGTTCTCGGCCCACGACGACCTCGTGCCGCTGCGGCTGCGCGCGGCCGAGCTGGACGTCGAGATCCACGAGGGGCACTGCTCGGGCACCGCCGCCGACGTGTCGCTGTACGTGCAGCGGTGGGGCGAGCGGCCCCGGGTGTCGCTGGAGTACGCGACCTCGGTGCTCACGCTCGCGGAAGCGACCGAACTCGCCGACTCCTTCCAGAGCGCGCTGGTCGAGCTCGCCGCCCGGGCGGAACTGCCGCTCGCCGGCGTGCGGGCACTCAGCGACCGCCAGCTCGCCCGCCTGGCGGAACTGGGCGCGGGCGCGTCGGCACCCTCGCGGGAGGGGGTCTGGGCGACCTTCGAGCGGGCCGCCGCCGCGCACGCGGAGCTGATCGCCGTCGACGATCCCGCAGCCGGACTCGCCCTGACGTACCAGCAGCTGTACGACGCCGCCGTCGCCCAGTCGGGGCGTCTCGCCGATGCGGGGGTGACCGCCGGGGACCATGTGGTGATCGCCCTGCCCAGGTCGGCGGCCGAGGCGGTCGCCGTGCTCGCCGTACTGCGTCTGGGGGCCGCCTACACCGCCCTCAACACCGCCTATCCGCACGCCACCCTGCGGGACATGCTGGCCACGTGCGCGCCGCGTGCCGTGCTCGGCGACGGCGAGCACGCAGACGTGCTGATGGAGCTGGCCCCGGCCGGCTGCGCGCGCGTCCGCCCGGTGGACCCGGCCGGACCGCACCCGCGGGGGGCGGCGCCGCCCGCGGCCCCCGCCGATCCCGAGCGGGTCGCCTACCTCACGTTCACCTCCGGGTCGACGGGGCGGCCGAAGGCCGTCCGGGTGCCGCAGCGCGGCATCACCCGGCTGACCGGGGACCGGGAGGCGTTGCGCACCGGACCGGGGGAGCGCTTCCTGCGGCTCGCGCCGCTGTCCTTCGACGTCTCCACCGTGGAGCTGTTCGTGCCGCTGGCCACGGGGAGCACCGTCGCGATGTACCCGGAGCGGCCGGTGTCGGCGGGCGAACTCGCGGACTTCCTCACCGAGCGGCGGGTCACCGTTGCACTGCTGACCGCGGGGCTGTTCCGGCTGGTCGTCGAGCACCGCCCGGACGCGTTCGGTACGGCCCGGCAGATCATGGCCGGCGGCGACGTCGTTCCCCCCGAGCCGGTCCGGACGCTGTTGCGCCGTTACCCGGGACTGCGCGTCAGCAACGGCTACGGCCCGACCGAGAACACCACGCTGACGACGGTGCACCACATCGACGACGTGTGCGACGCCACCGCCCCCGTGCCGATCGGCCGCCCGGTCGCGGGCACCGGCGTGCTCGTGCTCGACGACCGGGGCGGGCTCGTACCGCCGGGCACCGCCGGTGAGCTGTGCGTGTCCGGGGACGGCCTCGCCCTGGACTACCTGGGGGACGAGGAGCGTACGCGGGCGGCGTTCGGCCCGGTGCCGGCCGAGGACGGACGGCGGGTCTACCGCACCGGTGACATGGTCCGCTGGGACGGCGCGGGCCGGCTGCGGTTCCTCGGCCGCCGGGACCACCAGGTCAAGATCCGCGGGTACCGCATCGAGCTCGACGAGGTACGGGCCAGGCTCGCCGCGCATCCGGCGGTACGGGACTCGCTCGTGGTCACGGTCGGCGCCGGGGCCGAGACGCGCCGCATGCTGGCCGCCGTCGTCGCCGGGCCGGATCCCGAACTCCTCGACGGGATCCGCCGGTTCATGGCCGAGGCCCTCCCCACGTACGCGCTGCCCGCGCTGTGGGCGGTCGTGGACACCCTGCCGGTGACGCCCAACGGCAAGGTCGACGTCGAGGCCCTGGAGAAACAGGCGGTCGCGTAGCCGGCCCACGGCGGCCGGGCGAGGAGGCCTCCGCGGCCGGCCGCGAGACCCGTGAACCGGTCGCCGGAGGCCCTGACAGCCGGGTGGGGAGTGGCGGTCGGCCACATCCCACCCGGCTCCCGCGTCACGGCAGCCGGGGCACGACCAGGTACTCCTGGGGCCGCTGGTGGGGAGCCAGCTCGGCCTCCCCGAGCCGCCGCAGCTGCGGCACCAGCCGTTTGCGCGCGATGCCGAGCGCCCGCTGCACCACCGGTTCCGTCACCCGGGAACCGGTATCGGGCTCAGGGGCGTCGGGGAAACGGGGGAGGGGGCCGTGGCCGGCCTCCGCCCCCGTGACAGCGCCCGGTTCCTGTCGCACGAAGGCGGCGTCGTACGCCCCCGACGGCGCCCCGGACGCCCGGCTGAGGTGGAGCAGGTACCCCCGGCGGGCGGCGAGCGCGAAGAGATCCTCGGGGTCCACGCCCGCGCCCTCCCGCTCCTGGGCGAGGCGACGCAGCTCGGACGCGGGCGGCGGGGCGTCGCCGGCGAGCGCGGCCGCGACCGCCGCGGCGCCCGCGGTACGGGCGTTGGGGATGCCCAGCAGTCCCAGGGCGCGGGGCCGGCCCCGCAGCAGCAGGTCGAGCTTCTCCGGACTCAGTCCCTCGCCGCCCCAGTCGATCCAGCGGGCGACGTCGAACGGCGGGGCGCCCAGGTGCAGCACGGCGTCGTACCGGAAGGCGTTCATCTCGTTGCGCGCGGCTCCGCGCCGGGGCCGTACGGCGACGGACCCGACCGGGACCGGCGCGCTCGCGGCGCAGGCGCTGAACCAGCGCGGGTCGATGAACATCTGGGGGTCCTCGCGCAGCCGCTGGAGCCAGCTGTGCCGCAGCTCCTCGCCGGGGGCGGTGTCGGCCGCCTGCGCCAGCACCACGGAGGCGTGGAACGCCCCCGCCAGCGCACGGTCCTTGACGTCTCCGAAGACCACCCTGCCCCTGGGCCCGGCGGCCCGCAGGGCCGCGACGGCGGTGCGGCGCAGATACTCCTCGTCGGGGAAGTAGTGCGCGACGGAATTGCACACCACCAGGTCGAATCCGTCTCCGGCGAAGTTCTCGGCCTCGGTGGCCTCGCCCTTGCGGAGCTCGACCTGGCGCAGTCCCGCCCGCTCCACCGCGGTGCGCAGCGCGTCGAGGGTGGGGGCGGAGATGTCGAGCGCGGTGTAGCGCCGGGTCGCGTCGGCCAGCCGGAGCAGGAGCAGCCCGGTTCCGCAGCCGAGCTCGAGCACGGTGCGCGGCCGGCCCTCCCGCAGCAGGGCGACGGTGTGGGCCACCCATTCGCGCATGTCCGACGCGGGCAGCGGCTGCCCGGTGTGGCTGTCTGTCCACCCGCTGATGTCGAAGTCCGTGCCGGACGCCGGGGCCTGGGCCGCGGTACGGTCGGCGACGGCGGTCCACAGCAGGCCCAGTTCCAGGCGGGCCCGGTCGCGGTCGAGGACCGGGACGATCCGGGCGATCGGAGCCGGGCCCGCCCCGTTCGCCGTGACCAAGACCTCGGCCACACCTGGGTGCCGGGCCAGGACGGCCTCGGCTGCCGCTGCGTCGGGCGGCGGGATTCTGGTCATCGTGAACCTCTCGACGAGGGCGGGAACGGCGCAATAACATCCGGTACGGCGTTCGGCCAAACCGGCTGAAGTAAAATCGGAGTGATAATCTCGCTAAGCGTCTTTGAGTTTGGTTATAGCGATCTTCAAGTCTCCTTCGAGGCCGGTCCCGCGACTGTGGCGAGTGAACTGCCGGGAGTGCCTCCCGCGCCGGTAGGGCGAGGATCAATCAGGCGAAACCGGGAATGTGATGCGGCGAAACTCGCACTTCGGACACTTCCGGGGGAAATGGAACGCCGAGTTCCGGTATATGGGCAGCCTTGTCTGTGGATTCTCACTGGGTTACTGTCGAGAAAGACATAGCAATCCCGTTCACGGAATGGGATGCCGGCGAAGACTTCACCACTGGTCAGTGCGGGGGAATTCCTCGCATTCTGCGCGATTCCGGCATGCCTGATTTCGTTGGTTGATCTCCAACGCTCGGGATGCTGCGTGTATTCGCAGATGGGGGAAGTAGTGACCTTGCTGTTGAAGGATTCCGACCCGGACATATTCCAGCCCAGCGCCTTCAGATTCAGAGTGCTCGGACCGCTCGAAGTGCTGCACGGCGACCTCACGTGCACGCCCACGGCGCCGAAGGTCCGCGGTGTGCTCGCCCTGCTCATCCTGCGCGCCAACCACGTCGTGGACACGGCATCGTTCATCGAGGAGCTGTGGGGAGAGCGCCCGCCGCGCAGCGCCGTGACCACGGCGCAGACGTACATCTACCACCTGCGCAAGCTCTTCGCCCGCGAGGCGGGACCCGAGGGTGAAGAACTCTTCGTCACCCGCCCGCCCGGCTATGTGCTCACCGTCGGCGAGAGGCAGGTCGACCTCTACGAGTTCGAGCAGCTGACCAGGCAGGGCCGCATCCTGCTGGCCGACGGCAAGCCCGCCGAGGCGGCCCAGGTGCTCCGCCGGGCACTACAGTTATGGCGCGGCCCGGCGCTGGCCAACGTGTCGGCCGGCCGCCTGCTGGAAGGCAGCGTGGCGCATCTGGAGGAAGAGCGGATCCACGCCACCCAGCTGCGCATCGAGGCCGACCTGCAGCTCGGCCGGCATCGCGCGCTCATCGCCGAACTGCGCTCACTGGTCACCCTCTACCCGCTCAACGAGTGGTTCCACGGCAAGCTGATCCTCGCGCTGAGCCGGTCGGGCCGCCGCGGGGAATCGCTTCAGGCCTACCAGTCGCTGCGCCAGATCCTCGACCGGGAGCTGGGCCTCGCCCCCTCCCCGGAGCTGCAGCGCCTTCAGCGTGAGGCGCTGGCCCTGGGCACCTCCGCCTAGCCGGCCTGCTGCCCGCCGAAGGCCGTCGCCTCCGGTCCAAAACATTTCGGGAACATTCCGGAGACGCTTCGGATTTCCCTCCCAAGGCGCACAGGACGCCCCTTCCGTGCATCCGCATAGTGACCCGTGCTTCCGGAGATCCGCATGGAAGGGGCATCGTGCTGCCCTCTTTCGTCTCCCCTCAACGGCAAGAGAGAGACATGATCAATTCATTCTCGGGAAAGGCTGCGGCGTGAGGATTCTCATCACCGGTGGCGCCGGTTTCATCGGCTCCCACTATGTCCGCACCATGCTCGACGGCGGACTCGAAGAATATGAGGACGCGTCCATTACCGTCGTCGACAAACTCACCTACGCGGGAAATCTGGCGAACCTCCCGGTCGGCCACCCACGGCTGCGTTTCGTTGAGGGCGACATCTGCGACACGGAACTGATCGGCGAACTGGTCAAGGGCCAGGACGCCGTCGTCAACTTCGCCGCGGAATCCCATGTGGACCGTTCCCTGTACGGCGCCGCGGAGTTCATTCGGACCAACGTCGGCGGTACGCAGTGCCTGCTCGACGCCTGTCTGCACGCGGAGGTCCCGCGATTCGTCCAGGTGTCGACGGACGAGGTGTACGGCTCGATCGAGGACGGCGTGTGGACCGAGGAGTGGCCGCTACGGCCCAACTCCCCCTACGCGGCGGCCAAGGCCGGCGGCGACCTGATCGCCCTCGCCTACGCCGCCACCCACGGCCTGGACGTGCGGGTCACCCGGTGCTGCAACAACTACGGTCCCTTCCAGCACATCGAGAAGCTCATCCCGCTGTTCGTCACCCGGCTGCTGGCGGAACAGACCGTCCCGCTCTACGGCGACGGCCGCAACGTCCGTGAGTGGGTGCACGTCGACGACCACTGCCGGGGCGTGCACGCCGTCCTCACCGGGGGACGGGCGGGCGAGGTCTACAACATCGGCGGCGGAACGGGCCTCACCAACCGGGAGATGACCGAGCGGCTGCTGGCGCTCTGCGGCGCCGACTGGAGCAGGGTGCGGGAGGTGGCCGACCGTAAGGGTCACGACCTGCGCTACGCCCTCGACGACGGGAAGATCCGCCGCGAACTCGGCTACCGGCCCCGCGTTCCCTTCGAGGAGGGGCTGGCCGACACCGTGCTCTGGTACCGCACGCACCCCGACTGGTGGAAGCGGCTGAACAGCGTCACAGGTGCTGTGGTCAGTCGCTGAGCTGCACTGCTTCGCCGACCATGTCTGAACCACGATCGTCCCCCGTGACTTCGTGTCCCTGCTTCGTGATCAGTTGACCCGAGTGTAGACCGAAAGCACTTTGCGGCGCAGGAGGTTAATCGCCCTTTGCCGCGCCTGCGCAGGCCGCACCCGGTGGGGCGGCGAAGACGGCGCCCGCCGTGGCGGCGAAGTCGGCGCCCGCCTCCCTTGAACCGGGCTTGAACGGTGCGGGGCACTGTGGTCAGGCCGGCGCCGCCGGGACCGGAGAGGGAGGGACGGAGAGCGATGGGCCAGGACGGACCACTGCGGCTGTACTGCTTTCACCACGCGGCCGCGGGCAAGCTGGCCTTCGGCCCCTGGCCGCAACTGCTGGGAGCCTCCGTCGAGGTCGTCCCGGTCCTGCTGCCCGGCCGTGACGCCCGCTTCAACGAGGCGCGCATCACCGACGTGGCCGGACTGCACCGCGAACTGCGCACCGCCGTCGACCACCCGCCCGCCCGCCCCTACGCGCTGTACGGGCACAGCCTGGGCGGGCTGGTGGCCCACCACCTCGCGGCGCGGTGGCGGCAGTTCGCCGCCACCGCACCCGAACTCCTCGTCATCGGCGCCTCGCAACCCCCGGACACCGACGTGCCGGTCATCGACGCCGAGAGCCCGACCGAAGAGGCGATGCTGGAACTGATCCGCCACTCCAGCGCGCGCACGCTGTCCGAGGCGACGCTCCGCCGCTACGTGCTCCCGGTGCTTCGCGACGACCTGATGCTCGCCCGTGCGCTGCGGGCGGCGGCCGAGCGGCCCGCCGATGTGCCGCTGCTGGCCGTCAACGGCGACCGGGACACCCTGGCCGACGCCAGGGCGATGGCCGGGTGGTCCCGATGGACCACCGGCCCCTTCACCACGCGCACCATCACGGGCGACCACTACTTCGTACGGGAACGGGCGTTGACCACGCTCCTCTCGGACGTGCTGAGGTCGCTCGCCACCGGCCTGGACACGGCGTCCGCCGGGGTCTGAACGCAGGAGGATCGGTTTGGAGACCGCATCATGAACAGACGGGTCGTCATCACCGGCATAGGCGTGGTCGCTCCCGGCGGCACAGGCGTCAAGGAGTTCTGGTCGCTGCTCACCTCGGGACGCACCGCCACGCGGACCATCTCGCTGTTCGACGCCTCCTCGTACCGCTCCCGGATCGCCGCCGAGTGCGACTTCGATCCCGCACTGCACGGAATCGCCCCCGAACAGGCCGAACGGCTCGACCGGGCCGTCCAGTTCGCCCTCGTGAGCGCCGACGAAGCGGTCCGTGACAGCGGTCTCGACGGGGAGTACGACCCCACGCGCACCGGAGTGACCCTGGGCAGCGCGGTCGGCTGCACCACGGGCCTCGACCGCGAGTACGCGCGGGTCAGCGAGTCCGGCCGACGCTGGGAGGTCGACCACACCCGGGCCGTCCCCTGGCTCTACGACTACTTCGTCCCCAGCTCCATGGCCGCCGAAGTGGCCTGGCGGACCGGCGCACTGGGCCCCGTCGCCATGGTCTCCACCGGCTGCACCTCGGGTCTCGACGCGGTCGGCCACGCGGTCGAGCTGATCCGTGAGGGATCGGCCGACGTGATGATCGCGGGCGCCACCGAGGCCCCGATCTCCCCGATCACCGTGGCCTGCTTCGACGCCATCCGCGCCACCTCGCCGCGCAACGACGACCCCGGGACCGCCTCACGGCCCTTCGACCGCACCCGCAACGGATTCGTCCTGGGCGAGGGCTCGGCCGTCTTCGTCCTGGAGGAGCTGGACCACGCCCGGCGCCGGGGCGCCCACGCGTACGCCGAGATCTCCGGGTTCGCCACCCGCTGCAACGCCTTCCACATGACCGGACTGCGCCCGGACGGCAAGGAGATGGCCGAGGCCATCCGGCAGGCCCTGGGCGAGGCCCGCACCGACCCGACCGCGGTGGACTACGTCAACGCGCACGGCTCGGGAACCCAGCAGAACGACCGGCACGAGACAGCGGCCTTCAAACGCAGCCTCGGCAGCCACGCCTACGACGTCCCGATCAGCTCCATCAAGTCCATGATCGGCCACTCGCTGGGCGCGATCGGCTCGCTGGAGATCGCGGCCGGCGCCCTCGCCATCGAGCACGACATCGTCCCGCCGACCGCCAACCTCCACGAGCCCGACCCCGAGTGCGACCTCGACTACACGCCGCTCGTCGCACGCCGACGGCAGGTGGACACCGTACTGACCGTCGGCAGCGGATTCGGCGGCTTCCAGAGCGCGATGGTGCTCACCGCACCCGGAAAGGACATGGCATGAGCACCGCCCCGGCTCCCGCCCGCACGACCACCGCGGTGGTCACCGGGATCGGCGTCGCCGCCCCCAACGGCCTGGGCGTCAGGGCCTGGTGGGACGCGGTGCTGAGCGGTGAGAGCGGCATCCGCCCGGTCGGCCGCTTCGACGCGAGCGGCTACCCGGCCCGGCTGGCCGGGGAGGTGCCCGGCTTCGACGACGCCGCACACATCCCCGGCCGGCTGCTGCCGCAGACCGACCGGATGACCCGGCTCGCGCTGTTCGCCGCGGCCGAGGCGCTCCAGGACGCCGGAGTGGACCCCGCCGACCTGCCCGAGTACGGCGCGGGCGTGGTCACCGCCGGCTCGGCGGGCGGCTTCGAGTTCGGACAGAGGGAACTCCAGGCCCTGTGGAGCCAGGGCAGCGAATACGTCAGCGTCTACCAGTCCTTCGCCTGGTTCTACGCGGTCAACACGGGCCAGATCTCCATCCGCCACCGCCTCCGCGGCCCCGGCGGCGTCCTGGTCACCGACCAGGCCGGCGGGCTCGACGCGGTCGCCCAGGCCCGGCGACAGCTCCGCAAGGGCACACCGCTCATGCTCACCGGGGGAGTCGACTCGGCGATGTGCCCCTGGGGCTGGACCGCCCACCTCGCCGGCGGCGGCCTCAGTCAGGACGAGCGGCCGCACGCCGCCTACCTTCCCTTCTCGGACGACGCGCGCGGCCATGTGGCGGGCGAGGGCGGCGCCCTGCTGGTCCTGGAGGACGCCGAAGCGGCCCGCTTCCGCGGGGCCGTCGGCTACGGCGCCGTCGCGGGGTACGCGGCCACCTTCGACCCGGCGCCCGGCAGCGGCGGCGTCAGTGGCCTCGCCCGGGCCGCCGAGGCCGCCCTGGCCGAGGCCGGCATCGAACCGGAGGCGGTGGACGCCGTGTTCGCCGACGCGGCCGGCGACCCCGCCGCCGACCGGGCGGAGGCGGACGCGATCCGCCGGCTCTTCGGCCCGTACGGAGTGCTCGTCACCGCGCCCAAGACGATGACCGGACGGCTCGCCGCGGGGGGCGCCGCACTCGACCTCGCCGCGGCGCTGCTCGCGCTGCGCGACCAGGTGGTGCCGCCGACCGTGCACACCACCGCCGCCGCGCACCACACCCTCGACCTGGTCACCCAGCCGCTGCGGACCGCGCTGCGCCACGTTCTCGTCCTGGCGCGCGGGCGCGGCGGCTTCAACGCCGCCGTCGTGGTCCGCGCCCTCGACTGACCGCCCGACCCGAGAACCACCGACCGCCCGACCCGAGAACTGGAGACGGCCATGGCCGACCATCACACCACCGACGTCTGCGTCGTCGGCGCCGGACCGGCCGGCCTCGCCCTGTCGCTGCTGCTGCTGCGCTCCGGAGTCCACGTCACCCTCGTCGAACGCGCCACCGGCTTCCGGCGCGAGTTCCGCGGCGAGATCCTGCAACCGGGCGGCATGGCCGTCCTCGACGCGCTCGGGGTCCTGGCGGGCGCCCGGGACCGCGGTTCCCGGGCCCACCGGGGCTTCCGGCTCGTCGACGGCGACAGGACCCTGCTCGACATCGACTACGGGCGACTCGGCGCACCCTACGACCATCTGCTGGCGGTCGGTCAGGAGCACGTACTCGAGGAGCTGCTCACGGCCTGTGAGCAGCTCCCGTCCTTCCGGTACCTGGGCGGCCACCGGGTGTCCGGGCTGCTGCGCGACGAGGACCGGTACACCGGGGTCGTCGCCGACGGCGGCCCGGCCGCCGCCCCGCACACCGTGCGGGCGCGCTTCGTGGTCGGCGCCGACGGCCGCTACTCGCGCACCCGCAGACTGGCAGGGATCGACGCGGGCCGGATGGACGTCTTCGCCCAGGACGTCGTCTGGTTCAAAGTGCACGCCCCCGGCCGGAGCGTCGACCGGGTCCGCGTGCATCGCTCCGCCGGCCGGGCGGTCCTCGTGTACGGGTCCCACCCCGATCGGCTGCAGATCGGCTGGACCGTTCCGCACCGCGGCTGGAACGAGGTGGCGGGGCGCGGACTCGACTTCGTGAAGGGGGAGTTGGCGCGGGCCCTGCCCGAGTTCGCCGACCTGGTGGACGAGCAGCTCACCTCTCTGTCCGAGCTGAAGCTCCTCGACGTCTTCGCGGGCCGGGCCGCCGAGTGGGTGCGCGACGGCCTGGTTCTCATAGGGGACGCCGCCCACACCCACAGCCCGCTCGGCGCCCAGGGCATCAACCTGGCGCTCCAGGACGCCGCCGTACTGCACCCCGTGCTGCTCGACGCGCTCGCCGCCGACGCCACCTCGATGCTCGACCGCTTCACGGAGTTGCGCTCCGGCGACATCGACGCCGTCTTCCGCTTCCAGGTGGCCCAGTCGAAGGCGATGCTCGGCCGCCCGAACCCGGTCGCCGACACCATGCGCCAGGTCCTCGGCGGCCTGGTCACCCGTACCCCGCTGGGCACCGCGCTCACTCGCCGCATCGCTCACGGCCGCACCCCCGTCCAGGTGCGCACCGATCTCTTCACCACCCGCCCCGCACCCAAGGAGAGGGCCTGAGCGCGACGCGAAGTCGCTCCGCCCGGCTGGACGGCCCCTGAGAGGAAGGAACGTCTCTGCTGACGCCGGGGCGCGAAGCCGAAGCGGTCGTGCCGGACGGGCTGATGCACAGGAATCCTCGATGACTTCCCGTCAGTTGCAAGCCGCGCCGTCGGCAGAGCACGGTGCGTCCCCCCGGTTCCGCCGGCGCACAGGCGACACGTCATCCACAGGCGGGACGGCGGATCGGATGGGCGCAGCGATCTACGCCTCGTGCACGCCGAATGCGACCGCCGGCATCACGCCGGAGACCATGAAAGGGCCAAGAAAGCATGACCGTCCACAGCAACCCGCGCGGTCCGCTCGACCCGGATGCGGGGACGACTCGCCCGTCCGGTTCCGAGGGGGCCACGGTGCGGCGACGCACCCCGGCCACCCGGCGTCCCCTGCGCATCATCGACCTGTCCAGCCCCGTCGACGCGGCCGCTTGGGAGCCGGACCCCGTGGTGCACCGCATCCTCACCCCCGCGCAGGGCGCCAAGCACATGGCCGCCGAGATGAAGGAGCACTTCGGCCTCGACTTCGACCCCGCCGCGCTGCCGGGCGGCGAACTCCTCTCCCTGGACACCCTCACCCTCACCAGCCACACCGGTACGCATGTGGACGCCCCCGCCCACTACGGTTCGGCCGCCGTCACCGACTACGGGAAGCCGCGCACCATCGACGAGCTCCCGCTGGACTGGTTCCTGCGGCCCGCGCTCGTCCTCGATCTCCAGGACCAGCCGACGGGAGCCGCGGGCGTGGACGTGCTGCGAGCGGCGATCGCCCGGACCGGCCGCGAGCCCCGCCCCATGGACATCGTGGTGCTGCACACCGGAGCCTGGCGCCACGCCGGCACCCAGCGGTACTTCACCGACTTCACCGGCCTGGACGGGGAGGCCGTGGACCATCTTCTCGACCTCGGCGTCAAGGTCATCGGCACGGACGCCTTCAGCCTCGACGCCCCGTTCGGCGACATGATCCGGCGGTACCAGGAGACCGGCGACGCGGGCGTGCTGTGGCCCGCCCACTTCGCCGGCCGCCGCCGCGAGTACTGCCAGATCGAGCGCCTCCACAACCTCGACGCCCTGCCCGCGCCCTACGGCTTCCACCTTTCCTGCCTTCCGACGAAGATCCGGGGCGCGGGCGCGGGCTGGACCAGGGCGGTGGCGTTGCTCGACGACCTGGAGACCGACGGGTGACGCGCCTGACCGGGCCCACGGCCGGAGGCGACGACGACCTGGCCGGGCCCGGTCGGTCCTTCGGGGGACGCGACCGGGCCCACGGGGTTCCCCGCAGGTCGTAGCCGGCCCCCGGCCGGACCGCCGCGCTCTCAGCCGGGCGCGCCGGTGACCCCGGCAGGGCCGAGTGCCGCCAACGCCCTGGCGAACTCCCTCGCCGAGAACCGGGGCCCGCGGGCCGCCAGATAGCCGTCGGGGCGGATCAGCAGCCAGCCGTCGTCCGCGAGCCGCAGGCCGTCGCGGAGCACCCGCCCGGGGTCGGCCAGCAGCCCGGCGGCAGGGCCGCCGTCGCGCACCGTGCGAACCGACAGCCAGTCGGGGCGGCTGCCCACCAGCTCCTCCGCGCTCGAGCCCGCGCCCGAGACCAGCAGCGTCCAGCGGGGGTCACGCAGTTCCGCCAGGAAGGCCGACCACGCCGGTGCGCCGGCGCCCTCTCCGTTCACGCGCGTCACGCGCTGCCCCGGCCGCGGCACGGCGTCGCCCTCGCTGCCCACGGTCAGCGGCGAGTCGGGATACGACAACTCCAAAGCCGACATCGCCGACATGATCTTCCGCTCGATCTTCCCCTTCAACGGCGGCACGTTGCGCACCACGCCCATCACCACGGGCAGCAGCACATCCTGCAACCGGCTCTTCAACGCCACCAGCGAGGTGGCCCGCGCGGTCGACCCGAGCAGTGCCTCACCCACCGGCACGCGCTCCGCGGAGTACGAGTCGAGCAGCGTCGCCCCCGCCTCGCCCCGGGCCACCATCGCCAGCTTCCAGGCGAGATTGAACGCGTCCTGCACACCGGTGTTCATGCCCTGGCCGGACGCCGGGCTGTGCACATGCGCGGCGTCCCCCGCGACCAGCACCCGCCCCTCGCGCATCGTGGGCACCATGCGCTGCTGGATGGTGAAGACGGAGACCCAGTCCGGTGTGCGGACGGTCACCGGTGTACCGAGTCCCGCCGACAGCTTCGCCGCGAACCGCTGGGCCACCTCGGCGGGGTCGCCCGCGTAGTCGGCGTCGGCGGTGTCGAGGAGCCGCCACCGCCCGGACTCGGGGAACGGGACGAGCATCACCGTCCCGCCGTCGACGCTGATCCAGTGGATGCTGTCCTGACGGGCGACCGTCTCGACCTCGGCGTCGGCGATCAGCCAGGTCTCGCTGGACGCCCCGATCAACGGGATGCCCAGCTGTTTGCGGACCACGCTGTGCCCGCCGTCGCAGCCCACCAGCCAGCGGACGTCCACCGCCTCCTCGCTTTCCTCCCCCTCTTCCGCGTCCGCACGATGACTCAGCACCGCCCGCACGCCGTCGGCGCGTTCCTCGAACCGGGCGAGCCGTACGCCGTACTCGACCTTCACCCCCTGCTCGGCCAGAGCCTCACGCAGCACCGCCTCCGTGGCCGCCTGAGGGATCATCAGGGTGAAGGGGTACCGGGTGGGCAGCCTGCTGTAGTCGGCGCCCATCCGCACCAGCTGTCTGCCGCCGCGGTGCATCGTGAACGCCTGGAGCCGCCGCCCCCGGGCCAGCATCCCCTCCACGACGCCCATCTGGTCGTAGATCTCCAGGGTGCGGGCATGGGTGGCGATGGCCCGGCTGGTCGGGGCGGGCCGCTCGGCGGCGTCCACGATCCGCACCGGCACGCCCCGCCGGGCCAGTTCATGAGCGGTGACGAGCCCCACCGGGCCCGCGCCGACGACCAGTACGTGATCCGTCTGACTGTCCTTCATGGGGCCCCATGGTCAGGGCTTCGCCTCGCGGGCCGTTCGTGCGGGCTTCGCGTCACCCGCCCGACCGGCCGGCTCACCTCAGTGGACGTCAGATCCCCCCTGACGGGTCCTGGCGTTCCGGTGGCCAGCAGGCGGCATTCAGCTGGAGTACACCCTGTTTCAAGATCGTGCCACCAGACTTGCGCCTCGTGCCTACCTCACACTCGCGTGCCGGCGTCGCCTCTGCATGCGCCGCGGCTTTGACGCTTTCAGGACTGCTCGTGACAGGGACGGTTGCCGCTCAGCCTGCGGCCGCCACGGACCAGGCCGGCTACCAGAACGTGCGGATCAACGAGGTCACCTCGTCGAACAGCGACACGGTGGAGCTGTACAACACCGGCTCGATCGCAGTGAGCATCAGTGGCTGGAAGATGTCCGACGACAGCTTCTCGCCGCAGACGTTCAGCCCGTCCTCCAGCACGATCCCGGCAGGCGGCTACGTCACCTTCAATTCGCCCAAGGGGCTCGGTGACGCGGACAAGCTCGTGATCTACACGGCCGGCGGCACGGTGGTCGACCGCGTCGAGTGGGCCGCCGACGGGGCGAAGCCGGCGATGGCGCGCTGCGGCGGCGACGGCACCGGCGGGTGGACGACCGCGACCACGGCGCCCACCTTCGGCGCCTCGAACGCCGCGGGCTGCCCGTCGTCGACACCGGCGGCGAGCCGGGTGCGGATCAACGAGGTCACCTCGAACAGCGCGGACACCGTGGAGCTGTACAACGGGGGAGCGAGCGCGGTCAGCATCGGGTCGTGGAAGTACGTCGACAACGACACCACCCACTCCCCGGTCTCCCTCTCGTCCTCCTCGCCGAGCGCGACCAGCATCCCGGCGGGAGGCTACGTCACGTTCAACTCCACCCTCGGTCTGGGCGACAACGACTCGGTCTACCTCCTCGACAGCCTCGGCAACACCGTCGACTCGGTGACCTGGGCGACCGATGGCGCCAAGCCGTCGGACGAGCGCTGCGCCAACGGCGCCGGCTGGTTCCGGACCTCTGCGACCGCGACGCTCGGCAGCGCGAACTCCTGCTCGGGCAGTGGCGGCGGTGGCGGCGGTCAGCTGCTGGGTGGCGGCGGCTCGCTCACCAGCGGCTGCACCCCCGAAGCACCCTCCGGTACGGGTTCCACCCCGGCGGGCGCCCTGGCGTGGCCGGGCGGGGTGGACGTCACGATCGCCGACAACGTCTGCGCGTTCACCACGTCCACCGGCCCTGAAGGACGGGACCTCAGCGGCCTCGCGTTCGACCCGGCGAACCCGTCGGCGCTATGGGCCGCCAAGAACAAGAACTGGCTGTACAAGCTGGTCAAGAGCAACGGCAAGTGGATCCCGGACGCGTCATGGAGCGCTGCCGGCAAGCAGATCCGTTTCGCCGGCGGCACCGGCCAGCCGGACTCCGAGGGCCTGACGGTCGGCGCCAACGGCCACATCTACGTGACCTCCGAGCGTGACAACACCGACAACACGGTCCCCAAGGACACGATCATGGAGTTCGACCCGGCCGCGACCGGATCGACGCTGACGCCGATCCACCAGTGGGACATGACCTCGCAGTTCCCGCAGCTCGACACCGGCAGCAAGGACGACGCCAACCTGGGCTTCGAGGGCGTCGGCTATGTGCCGGACAGCTGGCTGACCGCGAACGGCTGGGTCGACCCGCTCACCGGCGCCGCCTACGATCCCGCGAACTACCCGCTGCACGGCTCGGGTTTGTTCTTCGCCGGCCTGGAGTGGGACGGCTCGCTGCATGTCTACGGCCTGAACTCCGACGGCACCTTCGTCACGTTCGGCACGATCGCGACCGGCAAGGGCTCCGTGATGGATGTGACGTTCGACGCCGGAACCCAGCGCATCATCGCGACCTGCGACAACACCTGCGGCGAGACGCACACCTTCGTGAAGGTCGGCGCCGGTGGCGTGATGGTTCCGGACGTGACCTACACGAACCCGGCCGTCATGCCGACGGACAACCTGGAGGGCTTCGCGATCGCGCCGACGTCGACCTGCGTCAACGGCTTCCGCGAGGCGGTCTGGAGCGACGACGGCATCTACGGCTTCGGCTCCGGAAGCTCCTCCCACGGACACGCCGTCTACAGCGGCACCTTCCCCTGCTGATCCTGTCGACCACAGGAGACGGCGCACGCACGGGGCCACCTTCAAGGTGAGATGCCCCAGCAGAACGCCGTGATGAAGCTCCCGGCAGACGGGGTGAGGATCAGACCACCCGCTGACTGCCGGGAGCTTCGTCATGCCTGTCCGGACGACTTCAGGAGGACGGCAGGAAGCGAGCGATCTCCGCCGCCACGGCTTCGGGGACAACCGACGGTGCGAAGTGCATCTGGCCGGGAAACGTCGTGTAGGTGACGTCGGGCAGTACGGTCGCGAGCCGGTCGAGAGTTGCGGGCATCGGCTGCCAGGTGTCGGCGCCCCGCATCAGCAGCGTCGGGACGGTGACCATGGACCAGCGCTCCACGTCCACCGAGTCGGCGGCCATCGATTCGAGGTCACGGCACCAGCCGGGCGCTTCGTCGGGTTCGTTGTCGGGTTCGCTGGCGGTGGACTCGCCCGCATCCATGAGGTCCAGCAGCGCGGCCGGGACGCGGGCCACCTTCTCCGCCAGGAGCCGATCGGCTCGCCGCCGGTCACCGTTTGCGGTCAGTTCCTCGAACTCGCCCAACACGGGCGCCAGTTCTTCGCCGGCGGCGTACAGCGGCGGTTCCCACAGCACCAGCGAGCGAACCGGCAGTCCGGCTGCTGCTGCGTGCAGAGCGACGGTGGCGCCGTAGGACATGCCGACCAGGTGCACAGGGCGGCCGATCGTGGCGATCAGAGCCTTGAGGTCCTCCACCTCGTCGGCAAAGCGCTTCGGTGGTCGGCCGGGCCCGCTCGGGGCGTACCCGCGGCGGGCGGGCGTCCAGAGCTCGAAGCGGCCCGGCGAGGTGTTCGGCCACCGGCTGCCAGGAGTGCAGTCCACCGCCGGAGCCATGGACCATCACGACCGCCGGCCCCGAGCCGAGCTGCCGACAGCTGATCACGGTGCCGTCGAAGGACGCAAAGGATGCGATGACCCCGATGGACTCTGACAACTCGATCTCGCTCGACATGCCAGGACCGTTGCACGGTCCATCCGGGCCGGTCCACCGAATTTCCGCACCTGAAGCAGACGTCCTCAGTTCAACTCCGTGGGAAGACTCCGACCCGACGATTCTCCGTCCGGCGCGCCGGACCGGTTGCGGCACGATCTGACGCCTGCGGCTTCGTTTCGAGGAACGTCGAAATGCGTGCGGCCCGCTGCGCGATCGGGGGATAACTGTCACTGCTCCCAACGGGGGGAGTCACACCCAGCACCGCTGAGGGAGCCAAGTGAGCCGAGCATGTTCCTCGCACCTCGACCGGGCCCACGGCCCGATCCGATCACTACGGTGTGCGGGCCGCCACCGGCAGCCGTTCGGTGTCGCGTGAACCGGCGCCGTCCCGCTCGCCGCAGGTGGCTGCGGTCGCCACCGCAGCCAAAACGGAAGAACGCGCCGTCACCCACGGTGTTCCGCGAGGCGCGAACGCCGCAGAACAGCGGCTTTCAGGATGGCCGGCCTGCCTACGCATCACCGATCGAGGAGGACGAGTGGAGAACGTCCCGGAGTTCGTCCTGTACGAGGGGCGTGACCTGGCGCGCATGCACGAGGCCGTGGCCGCCCAGTTCGCCCCGCACCGGCTGAGACTGCTCGGGCAGGAGGCCGGGCCGGCCTCCTTCCGGGTGAGCAACTCGCAAGGTGACATGGCCCTTTACCGCTTGCGCCATGGGGCCGACGTGGAGATACGCCCCGTAGCTCTGCAGGGCCTGTATCTGATCCACATCCCCCTGGCCGGCCGCAGCAGTCTGGTCGTCGACGGAGAGCCAGTGGCCACCGCACAGGACGTCGTCAGCCCGGGACAGCGGATGGAGATCCGCCGGTCCCACGACAGCGACATGATGATCCTGCGCATCCCGCGGCCGGTCCTCGACCGGGCGATCGAGTTGCGGGGCATCCCCGTCGTCCCGGGCGTCCCGGTCCGGTTCACGCCCGCCATCGACATCCGAAGCCCCGGCTCACGGGCCTGGCTGCGCACGTTGCACGCCTATGCCGAGGCGTTGAAGAGTGGGCTTCTCGCCTGCTCGCCGCTCGGGACGCGCCACTTCGAACAGCTGCTGGCGCACGGACTGCTGGACAGCCAGCCCAGCAGCCTCAGTGAATCCCTGCGGCGTTCCGCCCGGCACGCCGCACTGCCGGGCGCACTGCGCCGGGCGATGACGTACTGCGATGAGCATGCCGGCGAACCGCTGTCCATTGCCGACATGGCGCTCGCCTCGGGGCTGAGCGTCCCGGCACTGAGGGCCGCCTTCCGTGCCCACCTCGGCACCACCCCGCTGATGTACCTGCGCAGGGTCAGGCTCGACAGCGCCCACCAGGACCTGCTCGCGATCGCCGAGGGCCGGCACGACGGCACGGTCACCGACGTGGCACTGCGCTGGGGGTTCGTCCATCTCGGACGCTTCGCTGCGCTCTACAAGGCCACCTACGGCACTGTGCCGTCCAGAACGGCCGGTCTTCGCGGCTATCCGGAAACCGCTCGTATCCGGTCCGCCTGTGGATAGTTCGTCAACTGCCGCGCACTTAGCGTTTCTTGCACAGAAACGGGTCCATCCGGACCCGTCCGGCCGGGGATTCCGGCCCGGACCACAGATACGGGAGGAGAGACGATGAGCACTCTTACCGCTGTTGCCGACAAGCTGCTGAGCCACATCGTTCCGAGTCGGGCGGCGCATGCCACGTCGTCCGGCGCCAACGGCTGCTGGATCGAGCAGAGGGTCTGCAACCCTCACTGCCCCTTCTGGTACTGGAAGGAAGACCTCCACTGGAGGTGCAGCGACGGCAGCACCTTCGTGTCGCAGACGGGCTGCACGGACTCGGACGACTGCTGAGCCGTCCCCGCCCGTCGGCACAGTGACATGACATGAACGAAGCGTCGCGCCCCGGTGATAGCGGGGCGCGACGCCTCTCATCCAGAGGTGAACCCTCCATGGCCCATGTTCTCATTTCCTGCCGTGCCTTCATCACCCTCGTGTTCGTGCTCTCCGTGGCGGGCAAGGTCAAAGGCCGGCAGGCATTTCGCGGATTCACCGATTCGGTAGGGGCGTTGGCCCCGCGCCTTCCCGCCGGGCCTGCCGCGGTGTCGGTGATCACTACCGAGGCGCTGATCGTCGTCCTGCTCGCGCTGCCGATGACGCTTCTTGCCGGATTCGTCCTTGCCACCGGACTGCTGAGTGCCTTCTCCTTGGCGATCGGTGCGAGTGTGCGGCGCGGCGATCAGGTCGCATGCCGCTGCTTCGGCGCGGCCTCCACCGCTCCCGTGGGCCCCGCGCATCTGATCAGGAACGCGTTCCTGCTGGCCGGTTCGCTGGCAGGCCTGCTCTGCGCGCTGACGGCGGGCGGGGGCGCCGTCGGGACCGCGGGCGTGGCCACCTCGTTCGTGTTCGGCGCCGCGGCCGCCGGCGTGACGCTGCTCACCGACGACATCTCCCGGCTGTTTCGGCCGCTCCGGCAAGAAGGGTAAGAACCATGTCCTACGTCATCGCACTGACCGCTTTGTTCGGGGCACTGTGCGTGCTGAACATCATGCTCACCGTGGGGGTCCTGCGGCGGCTGCGCGAGATCGAGGAGCGGACCGCCTACAGCGGACTGGATCTGACCCCGGGCCCCCTCGACGTGATGCTGGCGGTGGGCGAGCAGGTGGGCGCGTTCACCACCGTCACCACCGAGGGCGAGCTTCTCTCCGACGCCTTCCTGTCGGACGGCCCCACGGTGGTCGGCATCTTCGCGCACGGCTGCGGCAAGTGCGACGAGCGGCTGCCGGAGTTCGTCTCGTTCGTCCGGGCGCACGGAATCTCCCGCGAGCGGGCGCTGGCCCTGATGGTGGGGACGCCCGAGCAGGTCGAGGCGAAGCGGGCGCTCGCCGAACCCGTGTCCACCGTGGTGATCGAGGAACTGGACGGCCCGGTGTCCCTGGCCCTGGCCGCACGGGTGTACCCGGCGCTCGCGGTGATCGGCCCGGACAAGGTGGTCCGGGCGACGGGTTCACTGATCAGGCACGTGTCGTCCTTGGTGGACGCGTGACGACGACGCAGGGCATCCTCAAGGCGCTGAGGCTGACCTGGCGTGCCTCGCGCGGGGGAACCTGCGTGCTGGCGCTGCTCACCTTCGTCAGCGCCGTGACCCCCGTGGCTGCCGCCTGGCTGACCAAGTCGCTGCTGGATCTCCTCGCCCACGGAGGCGGCGCGCAACGCGGCCAGGTCGTTCTGCTGGCAGCGGGCCTTGCCGCCGCGGGACTGTTCACCGGCTGCCTGCCCCAGCTGCTCATGTACGCCAACAAGGAGTTCGAGCGTGCCGTGGGCCTGCTGGCGCAGCAACAGCTGTACGAGGCGACCGGCCGGCTCGTGGGGCTGGCCCGGTTCGAGGACCCGGCGTTCGTGGACCGCCTCCGGCTCGCGCAGCAGCACGGCGGCGCCACTCCCGGCGTCCTGGTGGCCACGATCCTGTCCGTGGTGCGCGCGGTGGCCATGGCCGGCGGATTTCTGGGCTCGCTGCTGCTGCTCGCCTGGTGGCTGCCGGCGGTCGTCGTCGTGTCCGTCGTGCCGGTGCTGGCATCGGAGATGTGGCTCGCCAAGCGCCGGGTGAACGCCTACTGGCAGATCGGCCCGACGGAACGACGGGAGATCTTCTACCGGGAGCTGCTGACGAACCTTCAGGCCGTCAAGGAGATACGGCTGTTCGATATCGGCGGACAGCTCTGTGCGCGGATGACACGGGAGAAGGTCAAGGCCAACTCCGTCCGGGCCCGGCTAGACCGGCAGGAGCTGGGGGCTCAGACACTGGCAGGTCTCGTCACCGCGAGCAGCGCGGGCGCGGCTGTCATCTGGGCGGTGCTCGCGGCGCTGAGCGGGCGTATCTCCCTGGGCGACGTATCGCTGATGATGGCGTCCGTGGCCGGAGTCCAGTCCGCGGGCTCCGGGCTCATGCGGGACATCGCCAAGTCCCATCAGCAACTGCTCATGTTCCGGCACTACTTGTCCATCGTCGACGGTGCACCGGATCTTCCGGTGCCGCAGAAGCCGTCGCCGGTTCCCGCGCTGTCCTCGGGCATCGAGTTCCGGGATGTGTGGTTCCGCTACTCACCCGAACATCCGTGGGCGCTGCGGGGCGTCAGTTTCCGGCTCGGCCACGGGCGTTGCCTCGCACTGGTCGGACGCAACGGCGCGGGCAAGAGCACGATCGTGAAGCTGCTCTGCCGCATGTACGACCCCGAGCGGGGCGCGATCCTGTGGGACGGCGTGGACCTGCGGGAACTGGACCCGCCGGAGCTTCGGCGCCGGATCGGCGCGGTGTTCCAGGACTACATGACGTACGACCTGAGCGCCTACGAGAACATCGCGCTGGGCGATCTGCCGAACGCGTCGCCCGAGCGGGTGACGGAGGCGGCGCAGCGGTCGGGCGCGGACACCTTCGTCCGGGAACTGCCGCGCGGGTACGACACCTTGCTGTCCCGGATCTTCTTCCAGGGCGACGAGGAGGACGGAGACGGCGACCGGGGTGTGACGCTGTCGGGCGGCCAGTGGCAGCGGCTGGCCATCGCGCGGGCCTATCTGCGCGGGCGCCAGGACCTGCTGATTCTGGACGAACCCAGCTCCGGCCTGGACGCCGAGACGGAGGCCAGGATCCATCGCCAGTTGCGTGAGTACCGCGGAAGCCGCACGAGCGTACTGATATCGCACCGGCTGGGATCGGTACGGGAGGCGGACGAGCTGCTGGTCGTCGACGACGGTGAGGTGGCCGAGCAGGGGACGCACGACGAGCTGATCGCGCACGGAGGGCTGTACGCGGGGATGTTCGCGGCGCAGGCCGAGGGCTACCAGTCCAGGACCGCTGAGCCGGTGGCGAACGTTCCGGGACAGCCCGTGGAGGCGAGACAGTGACCTGGCTCATCGCTGCGGCGGCGATGACCGCAGGGCTCCTGGCCTCCGCTCGGGCGGCGCTGACGTGGGTCCGCCGGACCGTCGTTCTGGTGCTGGTGCACGGCCGGAGCATGAGTCCGGCGTATCTGCCGGGTGACTGGGTGGTGGGCCGGCGCGTGGCGGCGGCGCGACTGCGCCGCGGCGACGTGGTGATCGTGGACATGCCGCCGACCGGTCAGGCACCCGAGGGCCACACCCTGCTGGGCCGGCTGACGATCAAGCGGATCGCGGCCCTGCCGGGCGATGCCCTGCCCGCAGGCGTGCCGGGCGGGGCACCGGGCGCACCGGTGCCTGCCGGTCACGTGGTCGTCCTGGGTGACAACCGGTCCCTGAGCACGGACTCCCGGCATCACGGCCCGGTGCCGTCGTCATGGGTCGTCGGCAGGGCGGTGCGCAAGGCGCACCTGCCCGGGATGAGGACGGTCCCCTCGCGGGACGCGCCTCTCAAGCACCGTTCCGGTGTCGGAAACGAGCCTGCCGCGCCGTCTGACTGAACGCCGGGGTGGCCAGTCCGCCCAGACTCATGTCGCGCCGGGTGTCACCAAGGCAGGCCTGTTGTCGCTGCGCGTCGGATCCTGGCTGTGCCAGGGGCGCGGTTCCGGCACGCCGGTGCCCGCCGGTCACCTCGTACCGCACGATGTGTCGGGAGCTGACGGCAGACCGGACGCTGTCCCCGAAATCCAGCACGGTGCCCCGGCGTTCACCGCCCCGTCGGTCACCGGGCAGTGGCGGCGCGGACCAGCCCCGCGACCGCCGTTGAGCGGCTGTGTGGGGGCCATGCGATGACCGTGGTGACGTGCGGGGCGTCGGGAACCGGTACGGCGGTGAGGTCCTCGCGCAGGCCGGTGCGGCCCGACTCCGGCACGACCGCGCAGGCGCGGCCGAGGGCGATCAGCTGGGTGAGTTGCGTGTGGTCGCGCACCTGCGGTCCGGGGCCGTCCGGGAAGGTGCCGTCAGGGCGAGGCCAGCGGGGGAGGGGCAGGTCGGGAAGGTCGGTGACCTCGGCGAGCCGCACGTGGGGGCGGACGCTGAGGGGGTGGCCCACCGGGAGGACCGCGACCTGGCCCTCGGAGTGCAGGTCCTCGGTGTCGAAGCCCGCCGTGTCGTCGAACGGCCGATGTAGCAGGGCTACGTCGGCCCGGCCGTCGTGCAGCAACCGCGCCTGCTCGCCCGGGCCGCACAGCACGACGTCCACGGCCACGGCGCCGGGCTCGGCCGCGTAGGCGTCGAGGAGTTTCGCCAGCAGTTCGTCGGAGGCGCCCGCCTTCGCGGCCAGGACCACGGCGGGCCGGCCGGTCGCCGCGAGGGCGGCCCGGCGCGTGCGCCGTTCGGCGGCCTCGACGGCGTCCAGCGCCGCCCGCGCCTCCCGCAGCAGCACCGCCCCTGCCCCGGTCAGGGCGACACCCCGGCTGCCGCGCTCCAGCAGGAGGGTGCCCAGGCGCCGTTCGAGCCCGCCGATCGCCCGCGACAGCGGGGGTTGGGCGATCCCGAGTCGCCGCGCGGCCCGGCCGAAGTGCAGCTCTTCGGCGACCGCGACGAAGTACCGCAGCTCACGTGTCTCCACCCCGCCAGCCTAACCGGGACGGCCAGGAGCGATACCCGGGCGGTATCGCCCGCCACCCAGTCGGTCTTGGACGCCCTGCCCGACGGGGGAGAAGTATCGAGGTCATGAGTGAGACGAACACTGTGAACCACCACAAGGTCGCGCTGGTGACCGGGGCCAACAAGGGCATCGGGTACGAGATCGCCGCCGGGCTCGGCGCCCTCGGCTGGTCCGTCGGCATCGGCGCGCGGAACGAGGAGCGGCGCGAGGCCGCCGTGGACAAGCTGCGCGCGGCCGGAGCCGACGCGTTCGGCGTGCCGCTGGATGTGACCGACGACGCCGGCGTGACAGCGGCGGCTCGGCTGATGGAGGAGCGGGTGGGGCGGCTCGACGCGCTCGTCAACAACGCGGGGATCACCGGCGGCGGACCGCAGGAGCCCACCACGGTCGACGTGAACCGGGTACGGGCGGCCGTGGAGACCAACGTGATCGGCGTCATCCGCGTCACCAACGCCCTGCTCCCCCTGCTGCGCCGCTCGCCGTCGCCGCGGATCGTGAACGTCTCCAGCAGCGTCGGCTCCCTCACACGCCAGACCACGCCCGGCGCCGAGACGGGCCCCATCGCCATCGCCTACGCTCCGTCGAAGACGTTCCTCAACGCCGTCACCGTGCAGTACGCCAAGGAACTGGCCGGCACCCACATCCTGATCAACGCCGTCTGCCCCGGCTTCACGGCGACCGACCTCAACGACTTCCGGGGAGTGCGCACCCCCCAGCAGGGCGCCGCCGCCGCGATCCGGCTGGCCACCGTACCGGACGACGGGCCGACCGGCCGCTTCTTCGACGACGAGGGAGAGGTGCCCTGGTGACGCGCTTCCGGCAGCCCGGACAGCACACCTAGACGGTGAGGGGAATGACACCCAAAGGCTGTGTGGTGGGTTGTTCAGAGCCGCCCGCAGGTTCGATGGTGATGCCCACAGCTACGGAGCCGACAGGCGACCCCTTCAGGACGCGGAAGTCGCTGCGCGAGGCGTTGGGCACGAGGCCCGCCGGCCTCAGGTTTCCCGATCTGGCCGCGTACCAGAGTTCGTACACGCGGTCGCCGGTCAGAGCGGGAAGCCGACGGGCGGCGAAGACTGCGCGCGCCTGGGAACGGGAGACGAGGACGGCAGCGGTGGTTCCGTCGGTGAGTTCACCGGTGTGGACCGTGGCGTCGGGTGCGGTGAGGACGCCTGCGATGGCTGAGCTTTCCGTGTCGGCCCGCTGCTCGGCGCGGGCGGCCCGGGCCCGGGCGTCGTCGGATTCGTGGTGTTGCCACGCGGCGACGCCGCCGAATGCGACGGCCGCCGCGACGCTCGCGGCGAGCGCCGGCCGCACGGTGCGCCGGCCACGCGCCCGCGGACGCTGCGGGGTCCCGTTCTGGCGGGTGCCGGCGACCGCGAGGAGAGTGCGAGCACGTGCCTGCGACGTCACCGCCACTGTCTGCGTCGAGCCGCCCCACCGTGCCGCGGTCTCGAGCAGAGCGCCGGCTTCTCGTCGGCACTGCTCGCAACCTGCGAGATGGTTCTCGAACGCGGCTTCGTCAGCCGGTGGCAAGGCGTGCAACACGTATGCGCCGACGGCCAGATGCGGATCCTCCTTGCTGGTTGTCATGCCTGGCCCTCCAGACACGCGTGAAGCTCCCGCAACCCTGCACGCATGCGGGACTTGACCGTTCCTTCCGGTACCGACAGCGCAGCGGCGACCTCGATGTAGGTCAGCCCCTGGTAGAAGGCGAGCATGAGCGGCACCCGCCGGTGCCGCTCCAGCTTGGCCAGACAGCGGCGCAGGCGCCGTTGCTCGTCGTGGTCCTGCACCTTTTCAGCGACTTCGTCGAAGGCCCGTTCCGGCGCCAGGATGCCCGTACGCTGTTCGCGTTCCGCGCTGGCCCGCGCGGTCCTGACACGGTCCACCGCCCGCCGGTGGGCGAGGGTGAGAATCCACGCTTTCGCTGTGCCTCGCTCGGGGTCGTAACGGCCCGCGGTGCGCCATACCTCGATCATGACGTCCTGGGTCACCTCCTCCGCCTGGGCCGCATCGCGCAGGATGCGGTGCACCAGTCCCATCACTGCGCCGGAGAGCGCGTCGTAGATTCCGGTGAAGGCATCCTGGTCGCCGCCTGCCACACGGGCCAGGAGTTCCTCGACTCGGACGTTCGACTCGGAGCTGTGCAGCACAGCTCTGCTCCCCTCGTGCCAGGCCCGGCGGCGGCCGCACGGGCGGTCGTAAGGATGTGATCGCCCAAGAGCCGCTCATCCGACCCCTATGACGTCGGTGGCGGATCGCAACTCGAGCAGCACGTGCACGGTCTTGCCGCCGATCGCGGGGACCGACCGGATGTCGCCGCCCAGCTCACGGATGATGCCCATGCCGAAGCCGCCACGCTCGCCGCCGAGACCGCGGCACATGTCCGGCAACTCCTCACTGCGGTCAGCGACCGCTATGTCGAGCCGGCCGTCGCGAACCGTAAGCGTCAGCGTGCAGGATTCCGAGGTGTGACGAACCGCGTTGGTCACCAGTTCGGACACGATGAGCACCGCGTCGCTCATGCGGTCGACCGGAGCGGTCGCCTGGAGCCAGCGCTCACTGATGCGTCGGGCGGCGGACGGGGCGCGCCGGGTGTGGGGAAGCGTGACGGCGTGCTGCGCTGCCGTGGTCGGTGACGTAGTCATGGACATGAGCGCTCCTTCGAACGACCCGGCCCGTGGGGATCCTGCACCGGAGATTCGTAGCCGCGAGGCTCGTGGATGTCGCAGGGCTGCGTGCAGAAAGCCCACACTTCCCACCCGGGCGGGTGAGCGGAGTGGCCGGAGGATTAATTTCCTCCGACGTCATCCGCTGGGACGCCCGCTCCGAATCCCTGACGTCAGACACCGTGAGACGGGACAGCACGACTCGTCGAACGAAGAGCCGACCTTTTGAAGGAGAGGTGTCCGATGACCGCATCCCTGCGATTGCGCCGCCTGGCGGTCGGAGCCGCCGCCACGGGCCTGCTGGCCGGAGGAGCCGCATTCGGCCTGACGGGCACGGCTGCCGCGGCCCCCGCTCCGACCCCCGCTGCGACCGTCTCGAGCGGTGATCACCACAGCAAGTGCCACTGGGAGAAGGGGCACTGGGAGAAGGTGTGGGTCAAGGGTCACTGGGAGAAGAAGCCGGTCCAGGACAAGACCTGGAAGCACGGCCACTGGGAGTACCACCACTCCTACAAGTGGGTCTACGTGCCGGCCCACTGGGAGCGCCACTGGGTCAAGGCCCACTGGGAGTGTGGCCACGACCACTGAGCAGCGGTACGCGCAGGTGAGGACCGGAGTCGCCGAGCGAGCCGGTCCTCACTCATGTCGAGCCGGCTGTGCGACCGCGACCCCGGCGTCACCGGTAAGAGCCCGCCGGAGGTCCGCCGTCATACCCGCCCGGCCAGTGAGGCGAACGGGATGGACCCGGCAGTCCGACCTCGTCGGACCGGGCGTCCGGCGATGCCGGCGCCCGGGTCGTCGGCCAGGACCACACGGCCGTGATCCGCTTGCCCACCGGCTGCCGGTGCATGTCCATGCTCCGGCACCGACAACCGGGCCGCCGTCATCGGCAAGGCCCGAATCGACATGCACCGCAAGTTCACCGACATGGCGAGGACGACGGGCCTGTACCCGCTCGCCGTGCTCTCCGACCGCGTCGTCCACCCCTCGCCGGGCGAGAGCCCCCACGACGTCCTCCCGTCCTCCCGTACTCCCGTACGCCGCCAGCGGCAAGCCGCGGCCCGGCGGGTTCCGCCTCGGGCCCACGCCCGGCCCGGCACTGACCTGCGGAGCTCACGATCGTCGGTGATCGTGGGCGGGGCGATCGCCTCTCTCAGGCTGTGCCTGAGTCTGCAGGGGGGGCGCGGAGAGGGTACGCAGGTCATCGAAGGCCCGCAGGAGGTGCGCGTCCAAGGTCTGTGAGGGGTCGTCGATCCAGGCTTGGGCCGCGTGATGAAAGGCGGCCCAGCCGGTCTGAGCGGCCAGGCCGGCCAGCCGGTCCGCGACACCGCGCCGCTGCAGCGCTTCCGCTACGGCTTCGGTGAGCGACGCGGCCTTGGCCAGGTCGCGTTCGCGAAGTGCCGGCGTCACCGCGATGACCGCCAGTCGTGGTTCGGTGAACGGCCGGTTTTCCTCAAGGATCCGTCCGGCTTTCCGGAAGGCGCAGAGCAGCGTCTCGAGCGGTTGCAGACCGTCGGGCGCTTCGGCCACCGCCTCCATCAGCGCGGCGCGCAGATCGGCTTCGCCGTCGAAGAGCACCTCACGCTTGTCCGGGAAGTGCCGGAAGAAGGTGCGCTCGTTGACGCCGGCCCGGGCGGCGATCTCCGCCGTGGTGGTCTGGTCGAACCCGCGTTCCTGGTACAGCTCCAGGGCCGCCTGTTGAAGGCGGCGACGCGCTTCTGCTCCGCTTCGTGGCACCTCCCGAGGATACCCATACGCCAGTGACTGGCGCTACTTGACGCCAGTCACTGACGCTACCTAGGCTCGGCGACCGGCGCGCGTAGTGCCAGTCACTGGCGTTAAGTAGGAGGGTGCTTCATGCATGTCTTTGTTACCGGCGGTTCCGGCCAGACCGGCCCCGCAGTCGTCGCCGAGCTCGTTGCGGGCGGCCACAGCGTCACCGGACTGGCGCGCTCGGATGCCGCCGCCGCCCGGCTGGAGTCACTGGGCGCCACACCACACCGCGGCTCCCTGGACGACCTCGACACTCTGCACAGCGGCGCCGAAGCCGCCGACGGTGTCCTGCACATGGCCTACGGTGGCGACTTCTCCGACCTCGACGACATGATGAGGCGCGACCGGAGGGCCATCGAGGCGCTCGGCCGGCCGTTGGAACACTCGGGCAAACCGCTCGTCGTCACCTCCGGCACCCTCGTCCTGCCCGCCGGTCGGGAAGCCACCGAGCAGGACGAGCCCGACACGGCCGGGATCGCCGCCTTCCGCATCGCGGGTGAGCGAGCTTGTCTGGGCTTCGCCGCCGGGGACGTGCGCGCAAGCGTGGTCCGCCTCGCTCCTACCGTCCACGGCCCCGAAGACCACGGTTTCATCCCCATGCTCATCGCCACCGCCCGAAAGACCGGCGTGTCGGCCTACACCGGCGACGGCGCCAACCGATGGCCTGCGGTGCACCGGCTGGACGCGGCGGTCCTGTTCCGCCTGGCACTGGAGCAGGCACCGGCAGGCAGCGTGCTGCACGGAGTAGCCGAAAGCGGCGTCACCCTGAAGAGCATCGCGGAGACCATCGCCCGGGGCCTCGATCTGCCCGCGGTCTCACTCAGCCCCGACGAGGCTGCCACGCACTTCGGCAGCCCGTTCATGGCCACCGCCTACGGCCACGACGGGCCTGCCTCCAGTTCGTACACCCAGGAGCTGCTCGGCTGGTCACCCACCCGGCCAACGCTGCTCGAAGACCTGGAACACGGCGACTACCTGTCCATGCCAGCCTTCTGACCCCCTCATGAGCGGCGCGTAAGGCGCGCTTGACGAGCCGGCGTGGCCCAGGAGCTGAACGAGCCGACTGCCTCAGCTCGCCCGAGGCCGCCAGCGCTCACCGAACTTCCTCACCGAGTCCCAGCCGTTCTGTCCCGGGAGGATGAACCAGCGCGGGGGCGACCGGTTTTGGCCCGCATCGACTGCGGGCCGCGACCGTGATGTCGTACGTTTTCCCGATCGGCCACCGAGCGTGGTGGCGTGTGCACGCCCTGGTTCGGCGCGGGGCCGGGCGGGGGCGCGAGACGGGGGCGACATGACGGACTCTGGGGTGGCGGCCGGTTGGGACACGGCCGGCGAGTCACGGGTGACGTTGGAGCGGCTGCTGTCCGTCGTGGGGGTGGGCGCCGTGGAGTTGCACTCGGCGCCCCAGGGACTGGGGATCACGGTCACCGGCGTGAACGTGCTTGACCTCCGGGAGCCCGTGGTCGGACCGCGGGAACTGCTGCTCGCCGTGGGCGTCGATCCGCGCTCGGCCCTGGCGGTCGACGTCGTGCGCCGGGCGGGCGAGTCCGGTGCGGCGGGCGTGGTGTTCGGCCCGGGCCGGCCCGAACCCACCGCGGGAGCCCTTCAGACGGCCGCCGAGGAGGGCGGTACGGCGCTGCTGTTCCGTACCGCCTGGTGCACCTGGGCCCATCTGGTGGGCGTGCTGCGGGCGGGGCTGGCCTCGGCGGGCGTCCCGCCGGTGGCCGGGCTCGGCGGGCCGCGCCTGGGGGACCTCAACTCGCTGGCCGATGCGGTGGCGGCCCTGGTGGGCGGCGCGGTGACCATCGAGGACACCGAGTCCCGGGTGCTGGCCTACTCCTCCACCGAGGAGAACGTGGACGAGCAGCGCCGACTGACCATCCTCGGCCGCCGTGTCCCGCCGTGGCGGGTGGCCGCTATGCGCGAGGCGGGGTTCTTCCAGGCGCTGTGGGCGGGGGACGACGTACTGCACCGGCCGGCACACGGGCAGAACCCGGAACGCCTGGTGGGCGCCGTGCGGGCGGGCGGGGAGGCGCTCGGATCGATCTGGGTGGCCGCCGTGGCCGGTCGGCCGCTGGCGCCCAACGCCTCCGAGGCCCTGCGCGCGGCGGCCCGGGCCGCCGCCGCCCACCTGCTGCACCATCGCACCCACAGTTCGGACGACCGTCTCGTCGAGGACGCGGCCCGTGCGCTGCTGGAAGACCGCGGATCCGTCGAGGTGCTCGCGGAACGGGCCTCGCTGCCGCCGCGGGAGCCGTGTGCCGTCCTTGCCGTCGGCACCGGGACCGCGGATCACGGGGACGGCGATCCGTCGGGACTGCACGGGCTGCTGACCCTGCACTGCGCCGCGTACGGCCACCGCGCGGTGGTCGTCCCGGCGGGCGGCAGGATCCTGGTGCTGTTGAGTGCCCTGGACCGTGATCTCGGCCGGGCCGAGAGCCAGGTGACCCGGCTGGGGGAAACACTGGCGCACCAGCTGTCGGCCACTCTCGGCGGGCCGCTGAAGGTCGGGCTCGGCGAGGTGGCCCCCGGGCTGGCGAGGGCGCCCGGGTCGCGCCGGGAGGCCGAGCTCGCCCTCAGGGCGCTCACCGCGGGCGCGGGGTCGCGAACGGTCGCCAGGAGCGGGGACGTCGCGGACACGGTCGGCATCCTGCACGTCGTCGACGCCCTGCGTGGGGTGGATCTGCCGCCGCAGACCTCGGTGGCCCGTCTGCGGGCGTTCGACGCCGAGCACAGCGGCAGTTGCCTGGTGGAGACCCTGCGCGCCTATCTCGACCACTTCGGCGACGTGTCCGCCGCCTCCCGCGCGCTCGGCGTGCACTCCAACAGCCTGCGCTACCGGCTGCGGCGCATCGCCCAGGTGTCCGGACTGGACCTGGCGGACCCCGACGCGCGTCTGCTGGCCCAGTTGCAGTTACGCCTGAGCGACGAGGACGACGACCAGCGCGACTGACCGGCCCCCGGCCGCTCGTCGGCCCCCACCATCACAAGGCCGCTTCTTCGTCGGAGCGCACAACGGGCCTACCTGGCGGGGCGGTTGTTTGCTCCTGACCGTCGTGGGGCGGGCCCGCGGCTCTCACGACTCGACGAAGACGCCCTCCCGGTGCGGACAGCAGGCTGGTGGTCCAGCCCGGGAAGGTCCCGGGTGCTGCGCAGACCACCCCGGAAGGCTCACCATGACCGGACTGACCCCCGCCGCCGAGCGGCGCGAGCGGATCCTGCGGGAAGCGGTACGGCAGGGACTGCTGGACCCCGAGCGAGACCTGCTGGCCGCCTTCGTCGACCTGGACGGCGTCGCCGCGACAGTCGAGTCCCTGCACCGCGCGTTCGCCTCGGCTCCCTCCTCTCCGCCCGTGCTGCACGCGTTCGCCGCCAAGGCGAACAGCCTGGTGCCGGTGCTGGCGGAGCTGCGAGACCTCGGCATGGGCTGCGAGGTCGCCACCGCGGGTGAGCTGGCCCGCGCCCTGGCCGCCGGCTTCGCACCGGAGCGGATCGTCTTCGACTCGCCGGCCAAGACGGAGGCCGAACTCCGGCGCGCCCTGGACCTGGGTGTGACGGTCAACGCGGACAACTACCAGGAGCTCGCCAGGATCGACCGGGCACTCGGCGGCCGCGTCCCGGCGTCCCGGATCGGTCTGCGCGTCAACTCCCAGCTCGGCGGCGGCACCATCGCCGCGATGAGCACGGCCACCAGCACCTCCAAGTTCGGCGTTCCGCTGGCGGACCCGGGCAGTCGGCGGGAGTTGCTGCGCGCCTACCGCGACCGCCCGTGGCTGACCTGGGTGCACACGCACACCGGTTCGCAGGGCTGTCCGCTCGACCTCATGGCGCGCGGGGTCGCGCAGGCCGTGGAGTTCGCCGAGGAGGTCAACGCGTCCCTGGGGCGGCGCCAGGTGGTCGGCGTCGACATCGGCGGCGGGCTGCCCGTCAACTTCGCCGACGACGAGACCACGCCGACCTTCGCCACGTACGTGGAACAACTGCGCGCCCATGCGCCCGCGTTGTTCGCCGAACTCTCCGGATTCTCCGGCGGGTACGAGATCGTCACCGAGTTCGGGCGTTCCGTCCTGGCCAAGAACGGGTTCACCGCCGCGTACGTCGAGTACACCAAGAACGTGGGCGGCCGGTCGATCGCGGTCACCCACGCGGGTGTCCAGGTGGCCACCCGGACCGTGTTCCATCCCGACGCCTGGCCCCTGCGGATCGAGGCGTACGACGGCGGCGGCACGGTCAAGCGGGGCGGCCCGGTCCGTCAGGACATCGCGGGCCCCGCCTGCTTCGCCGGTGACCTGCTGGCGCGCGACCGGGCGTTGCCGCTGCTGGAGCCCGGGGACATCGTCGCCGTCCCGGACACGGGCGCCTACTACTTCTCGACGCCGTTCCACTACAACAGCCTGCCCGAACCGGCCGTGCACGGGGTCCGCACGAGCGGTGACGGCGGTGTCGCCTTCGAGCTGCTGCGTCCCGCGCAGGATCCCTGGGACGTGCCCGTGCACGAGCCCGTTCTCACGGTCAGGTAAGGAGTATCGAGGTGGCACAGGCCAACCGTCGGCGGTCCGGCCGGGACGGACCGCTCCTCACTCAGCGCGCCGCCGTCGTCTTCCTGCTGGCAGCCCTGGTCGGCATCGGTGCCACTGCTCTGTCGGTGCTGGCCGGCAACACGTGGCCCGTCGCGGTGAGCGTCGGCGGTGGGGTCGTGGCACCGGCCGTGCTGTTCTTCCACCAGATCATCGACTAGAAGGTCCACGAAGATCTTGGGTGTTGGCCCGGCCGCGTCAGCGGCAGGGCCGGACTCATCTGGCCCTGCTTGCAAGGGCAGGTGACATCAGCCACGGAGACCTGGTCCGCAACAACCCCGACCAGACCATGACCGTCGACGCCTGCAACCTGCAGCTCCTCTACCAGGGCAGGACCCCGCCGCCCCCGGGGGACACCACCTCCTACGCGCTGCTGCCCTACCGTCCGGGCCTGCTCACCCTGCAGCGCTGACCCACCCCATCAACGGTGACCCCGACGCGGTGCGGTCCGCCGACGCGTAGACGAGCCGTCTACTACGCGGGCGACTCCACCCGCTGACCGAAACGCACCACCCTGAGAAGCCCCAGCCGCGCGCCGGCTGGGGTTTCTGCTGCGACCACGCGAGGGCACCCCAGGGTGGTTGGGGTTTCTCGATGACCACGTAGACGCACTTCAAGGCAGCGGTCTCGTTCTCGAGCGCGGCCTCTTCGGTCGGCGGGGTGAAGACGGGCCGGAGGGCGCGAGCGATCTCGTCCGCGCGCCACAGGTGGGTGAACTTCCGTACGGCGAGGGTGGACGGGACTCGGATGCGGGCGGCACGGGTGTCGCTGTCCATGCAGGCGCGGATCTCGTCTTCGTCCAGCTGAAGCCGCGCGAGCTGCCTGGTGCCGTGCTTGCCGTCCAGCTCAAGGACCGGCGGCGGGGGCATCTGGTCGATCAGGTCGAAGGACGAGAGCCGAGGCTGGGATCCCGGCCTCCTCCTTGACCTCGCGCAGGGCCGCGGTCAGGAGAGTGTCGTCGTCAGCTTCAACGTGCCCGCCGGTGGCGAGCAGCAGTCCTCCGCTCGCCTTGTGGCGGACGTGCAGGACCCGCCGGTGTCGGTCGATCACCACGGCGCTGCACGTGACGTGGGCAGGAAGGGTGGTGCGGCTGGCCGGCTCGGCGTCGGCGTCCAGGCCTGCCAGAGCGTCTCGTTCGCCGGGGTGCCGGTCCAGGCACGGCACCCGGGCAGGGGGCGGGAGCGGATCCAGGGCAGGTGGAGGGTCTCGGCCGCCCCGGGGCGTGCGTGCCCACCGTGCTCTTGGTGTCACCGCGCCCGCCTCCGCGGCGAGATCGATCCCGAACTCCACCTCGAACTCCGTGGAGCCCGCCGCGCTCAGTAGGCCGGTGAGGATCTGGGCGGCCAGGTCACCGGTTCGATGATCTCGCCCAGCTTTCGGGCAGGTCATGGACGTTCCGCGCAGCATCGGGGCGGCCGCCCGGCGGTCAGTCGCTCCGGCCCGGCCCCGAGGACGTGCGGCCGATGAGTCGGCCGCCCACGTCGCGACGGGTCGCAAGGTTTCCGCAAGGTCCGTGGCGCAGTGTTCGACCGGCAACGCGATACGCCGCCGGGCGCGACCCAGATGACGTCGAGCTTCGTTCGGCGAGGTCTCGCCCCCGGCGGCGCGTCGACTCCCCACCGTACATGTCACCCGAAAAGGAACCCTGTGAAGAAGCCCCGTATGGGTCGCGTCATCGCGGCCTCGGCCGTGCTGATCAGCAGTGGCGCCGTTGTCTTCGTGCCCGCCTCGGCGGCCTCGGCCACCGAGGACGACTGCGACGGCATCGCCGTCATCGGCCGCTTCCGGGCCGTCGAGTCCGGAGCCTCGTTCGACTTCCACGGCCGCCGCGTCGAGTTGCAGAACGAGTCGGCGCTCGACCGCTACAGCCGCGCGGAGATCAAGTCCGGTCGCCAGGCCGGCGACCGGCTGTGGGTCGACCGCAGCTTCCACTCCTTCCCCGACTTCAAGGGCATCGTCAGCGATCAGCGGGCGAAGAGCGATGGCTGGAAGATGTGCGGCCCCTACACCGGCAGCCGTACGCAGTCCGTCTTCAACTCCGACTTCGCCGCGCGCGCCTGTGCGGAGATCGACGGCGTCACCAAGTGCGGCAAGTGGTACGTGGACTGAGGTGTCCCGGCGGCGGGGCGCCGAAAAGGGTGTCCCGCCCTGTGACCATCTCCTGCCGGGCCGCCGCCCGTCCGACGTCGACGGGCGGCGGCCGACGCGCGTCGCGTCGGCCCTCTCACGGCGTCGGGAACAACGCCTTCCCACGGGATGCGGCGAAGGCCGGGGGCACGTAGGACGACACGGATCACGCGGACGCTCGCCGGGGCCGGCCGCGCGCCCGGCGGCCGACGCTCGGACGCCGGCTCGTGAAGCGGTGTCAGCAGCCGGGAGGTTGCGGTCCGCCTGCCGGTCGGCCGGGATCGAGCCGGTAGGGCTCGAACGCCTCGTCGGCCGCCGGTGCATAGGGGCGTTTGGACATCCGGGTGACCAGTTGCCACATGCGCCGCTCGTCCTCCAGGTGTTTCGGGAGGGCGAGGCCGAGTCCCTCGGCGAGAGGCTTGCGTCCCAGGTTGACCAGAGCGCGCACGGCTGCGGCCCACTCGTCGGTGGCGGCCACCGCCGCGTGGTACCAGACCGGCGTGAGGGCGAGCAGACAGGCGCCGGAGAGGACGAGCACCGGACGGTCGGCCTGGGCGCTGCTCAGCGACGCGTACGCGGCGAGCGCCACCGCCGCGTGTCCATAGAGGAGGGCCACGAAGAAGTCGACGTTCGTACGGGCCGCCACCACCTGCTTGCCGGCCGGTTCCGGCGCGACGCTCGTCAGCTCGTTCCACAGCACCTGGGTGTCGAGCCGGTACCGGTCGTATCCGTACTCCTCGAACCTGCGGATGGCGTTCCCGAGCCGGGTCGGTGTGATCTGCTGGTCGCTCACCGGGTAGCGGCCGAGCCTCTCTCTGAGAAGGGCCCGCCTGATGGGCGAGGCGAGCGAGGGGTCGGCGAGGCGGTCGGTCGTCCTCTGCCGCCGGGCGCGCTGCCTACGGCAACCTCGTTCGTAGGCGGCCGTCGGCCACAGCGCGTACCCCTCCAGGAAGCGGTAGAGGGGAGTCTGCAGAGCGTTCAGAACCAGCCCGAGCAGGACGGCCGTCACCAGCAGCAGAAGCGCGGTGTGGCCGCCGGAGGCCGGCCACAGGCGCACGAGGACCGCCGGCCGGTGCAGGCTCGGGGCGACGGCGAACGCGAACACGGCGAGGTTCAGCGCGGTGGGCAGGATCCACCCCACGAGCACCGCCCATCCGCCTGTGAGCACGCCTTTGGCGATGTCCCCCACGCGCTACCGCTCCGGAGTCTGTCGTGGCCAGTCGTCGTCCGGATCGTGTTCCGGCCCGGGCGGGGTGTGGCCCGAGGGGGCGTGGACTCCGTCCGACGGCCGTTCGAGGAGAATCGTCCCGTGGTCGTCGTGGTCGTCGTGGTCGTCGTGGTCGTCGTGGTCGGCCTCGACCAAGTCCGTGACGCGCGGCTCGTCCGTGTCCTGCGCCGCCTCCTCCGGGAAGGGCTCCGGCGGCCTGGGGTATCCGGGCAGTGTGACCCAACCCCGAAGCGTGCGGCCCTGCTTGGTGACGTAGTCCCTGGGACCGAAGGCCGCGGGGTCGAGGCCGCGAGAGCGGTCCTGGACCACCAACGAGCCGTAGAGGTCGTCCGGGACCACCAGCATCAGCCGGGCGCGGATCGCCCGGGCGAACACCCCGGTCACGGCGGCGGCCTCCACCAGCTCGGCAAGGTTCTCGACGACCCCGCCCGTCCACTGCGAACCCTCGACCGCCACGAGTCCCCGGCTGATCCCGACCCGCAGTCTCATGCGGTGACTGGCGTTGTGCGTCTCCAGGTGCGTCCGAAGATCGATGTCGAGGCTCGAGACGAACGGCTGCAACAGCCGGCCCGGGGAGACCGAGCCGGGGATCAGGATCAGCAGGCCGTCCCCGCGGTCCTGTCGCGGGCATCGGTCCGGGTCGAGCCCGGCGTGCGTGAGCGCGGACCCGGCCATGCTGTGCATGGCTTCACGCAGTCGTGAGCGGACGGCGTCGGGCCGCGAACCGAAGTCCTCGATGTCGAGCAGCACGATCCAGTGGGGGAGCGCCTCCCTCGTCATGTGCCTCCTCGTCGGCCGGGACCGGCCGGGCCGACCGCACCCGCGGAACCCGTGTGACCTTACGGGACCTGCGAGACCTGCGAGACCTGCGAGAGGATGTGTAGGACCCGCGAGACCTGTACGGCCGGCCGAGCGGCGACGCCGCGCCGGCTCTCACCACCGTAGCGATCCCCACCCGTCCGCCGTGGGGGAACGATCCCACTGGACAGGCGCGGTGTGCGAAGTGCACGGTCCGGACCGGGTGCAACCCACGCCGGGCTGGTGACAGACGAAGGATGTCCGCGCTCCGACGCCCTGCCGTCGTGGTAGGGGAAGGCCGGGCGACTCGCAGCCGCGCCTCGGTGCGCCCTGGCCGGAGCCGCCGAAGCGGAGGACGACGGAGACATGGCCGAGCACGACCACGAACAGGACGGCGTCGCCGAACCGGCGCGGCCGCCGCTCACTGCAGCGCACGCCCGGGAGGTGACGGCCGGGCTGCGCGAGGCGATGGACGACGTCCGGCGCTCCGCGACGGTGCTCGTCGCCCGGGTCCGCGACGCGCACGCCGCTTGCGTCCGGACACCCCTTGGACAAGTCGTCTTCCCTGTTGAAGCGGATCCAGTGGGTGCCGATGCAGAGGTCTCCTGCGCGGGCTGCTTGCCGACCGCCTGACGGTCGTGCGCGTGCTGCCTGCGCAGACGCCGCCCGGGAGGTGGCCGGTCAGCTAGCTAGCGCTAGCGCAAGCGCACCCGGCGGCCGCCTTGGCCTCGGCCGGGGTCCGGGAGGGGCTGAGGGCCTGCTCCTTGGGAGTGCAGCAGGCGATGGTGCCGCAGCAGGCGTCCGGGGCGATGCCGGTCTTCTCCAGGGTGTCGGCGTCGGCCTTGACCACGTAGACCTCCCACGGCTCCTTGCCCGGGCCGGTCACCCACACCTTGTCCTGCAGGGCGTAGCAGCAGGCGGTGTCGTTCTCCTCGAACGTGGCCAGGCCCGCTTCCTTGAGCTGGGTCGTGGCAGCGGTGACCTCCTCGGCGCTGGCGACCTCGACACCGAGGTGGTCCAGGCGGGTCTCCTCTCCGGCCTCGCCCTCGATGAGCACAAGCTTCAACGGGGGCTCGGTGACGGCGAAGTTGGCGTAGCCCTCGCGCCGCTTGGCGGGCTCGGTGCCGAACAGCTTGGAGTAGAAGGCGACCGAGCCTTCCAGGTCGGCGACGCGCAGGGCGAGCTGGACTCGGGACATGGCGGTCTCCCATCACAGGCGTGCTGTATCGACGCTTGTCGATACAGCCGAGCTTGCCACCTGGATAGACAGACGTCAACATAGAGTCATGTCGAAACAAGCTGATCTGCCGCTGCTCGGTCCGGACGTGACATGCTGCGCCCCGATGGTCCGTCAGCCGCTGGGTGAAGTGGACGCCATCGAGCTGTCGCGGATGTTCAAGGCGCTGTCGGACCCCATCCGGCTTCGGCTGCTGTCCCTGATCGCCTCCCACGAGGGCGGGGAGGCGTGCGTGTGCGACCTGATCGGCCCGTTCGACGTCTCCCAGCCGACCATCTCCCACCACCTGAAGGTGCTGCGCGAGGCCGGTCTGGTCGGCTCCGAGCGGCGGGGGACCTGGGTGTACTACTGGGTCCTCCCCGAGGCCCTGGCCAAGCTGTCCGCCCTGTTGCAGACCCCTGCCGTGCCCGCGAAGGCGTCCGCGTGAATGCCCCGGTGCCGCTGACACGGCGGGCGGCGGCCGAAGCCGTCGGGACGGCGGCGCTGGTGGCCGTGGTGGTCGGATCCGGGATTCAGGCGACTGAGCTGACCCGCGATGCCGGCCTGCAGCTGCTGGCCAACTCCCTGGCGACCGTCTTCGGCCTGGGCGTGCTCATCGCCCTGCTCGGCTCCGTGTCCGGGGCGCACTTCAACCCCGTCGTGACGCTCGCCGCCTGGTTCACTGGCCGCCGTACAGCCGACGGTCCCAGCCTGCGGGAGGTGGCCGCGTACGTGCCCGCGCAGATCGCCGGGGCCATCGGCGGCGCGGTCCTCGCCGACGCCATGTTCGCCCGGCCGCTGGTGCAATGGTCGACGCACGACCGGTCCGCCGGACATCTGTGGCTGGGCGAAGTGGTCGCCACCGCGGGACTGGTGTGGCTGATCTTCGGGCTGGCCCGGGCGGGCCGGGCGCACCTTGCGCCGGTGGCGGTCGCCTCCTACATCGGTGCCGCCTACTGGTTCACCTCCTCCACCGGCTTCGCCAACCCGGCGGTGACGATCGGGCGGGCTTTCACCGACACCTTCGCCGGCATCGCTCCCGCGTCCGTGGCCCCGTTCTTCGCCGCCCAGCTGGCCGGTGCCGGCGTGGGCCTGGTGCTGGTCGCCGTCACCTTCGGGCGTCCGGCGCCTGCAACCGGGGACGAGGTCGTCGTCCCGCACCGCGAGCAGCACCTCGCCGCCCCCGCCCGACCTGCTGAAGAAAGCGCCGTTGTCTCATGAGCACTTCTGCCGCCCCGTCCGTGCTGTTCGTCTGCGTGCACAACGCCGGCCGCTCCCAGATGGCCTCCGCCTTCCTCACCCATCTCGCCGGAGACCAGGTCCAGGTCCGCTCGGCCGGCTCCGCCCCCGCCGACGCCGTGAACACCGCCGTGGTGAAGGCCATGAAGGAGGTGGGCATCGACATCTCCGCGCAGATACCGAAGGTCCTCACTGCCGAGGCGGTCCAGGCCTCGGACGTGGTCATCACGATGGGCTGCGGGGACGCCTGCCCGTACTTCCCCGGCAAGCGGTACCTGGACTGGAAGCTGGACGATCCCGCCGGACAGGGAGTCGAGGCCGTCCGGCCGATCCGCGACGAGATCGAGCGGCGCATCCGCGGCCTGCTCGCCGAGCTCGGCATCGAGGTGACGTCGTGAGCACGGCCACCGGCGCCCGCGTCACGGTGATGCGGCCCGAGCACGCCGAGGCCGTCCTGGAGATCTACCAGCTCGGCATCGACCAGCAGAACGCCACTTTCGAGACCACCGTGCCGACCTGGGAAGCCTTCGACGCGGCCAAGCTGCCCGACCACCGCTTCGTCGCGTTGGACGACGACGGCCAGGTCCTGGGCTGGGCAGCGGTGGTGCCGGTGTCCGACCGGTGCGCGTACGCCGGGGTGGTCGAGCACTCCGTCTACGTCCATCCCGAGGCACGCTGCCGCGGTGTCGGACTTGCCCTGCTGACCGCTCTGATCTCCTCCACCGAGGCGGCGGGCATCTGGACGATCCAGTCCGGCGTCTTCCCCGAGAACATGGCCAGCCTCACCTTGCATCAGCGGGCCGGCTTCCGGGTCATCGGGACCCGCGAGCGCATCGGTCAGCACAACGGCCGGTGGCGCGACGTGGTCCTGATCGAACGCCGCAGTCCAGTCATCGACTGAGCTGCCAGGCGCTTTTTCGACCGTGGGCCACGGGGGCGGACGGGCGCCGCCGATCGGTCAGGCTCCGGACGTGTCCATCGCGTCGTCGCCGCTGGCGTCCGAGTCGGAGTCGGTGTTGTAGCCCCAGTGGACTCCGTTGGCGATGTTCTCCTCGTGGTCGGCGCAGAGCAGTTCGAGGGAGGCGAAGGTGCCGCCGGCCTGGGTGACCGCTGTGTCGATCTGCAGGGCGAGCATGTCGGCCTTCTCCAGCGAGTAGTTGGCCATGCCGACGTTGGCTGCCTTGCTCGGCCAGTAGGGGCCGGGGGAGACGCCGGTGCCCTGGTAGAGGGAGATGTAACAGGCGACGCAGGGGCGTTTGGTGCCCACGGTCGTGTCAGGGGTGACGGCACCCCGGGGCAGTGCCTGGGCCAGACGCCGTTCCGCGTGCAGGCCGTCCTGTTCCTTGTCCACCTGCGTGGGCACCTCGACCTTCGCGGACAGGGCCCCGATGATCGCCTGGTAGCCGTCGGACATCTCCTTCTTGCCCGTGAGCCGGCTGCCCGCCTTGTCCCGGTGCCGCTCGCTCCGGCCGTCCAGGGACTCGGAGGAGTTGTCGTCGATCAGCGCGTTGAGGAAGGCGGTACCGGTCTGCGTCTTCTCGGCGAGCGCGCGCAGGGCGTCGTTGGCCGCGTTCTTGTTCGACGAGATGTGCAACTGCGCTGCGTGGATGGTCGCCTGCACCTCTTCGGGAGCCTTGCCGCGGCTGTTCAGGTAGTTGAGGGCGAGGGTCGTGACCCAGCGCGTGCTCTGACGGCTGCGCTCCTCCTCCGCGTACGATCGCGGCTCCTTGAGGTTGGCCGAGTCGCCGTAGATCCGCGCCGCCGCGGTGCCCTTGAGGTTCTCCGCCTTCGACCTCTCGGACGGGTTTTCCGCCCGGATCGGCTTGTGGATGGTCAGACTCTGACTGGCTCCGTGCGCGATCCAGCCGAGGCTTTCCAACTCGCTTTTGAGGGCCTCGGCGACGGTCTTGCCCTTGGACTTCTTGCCGGCCCGCTTCTTGCCGCTGTCCTTCGGCATCCGCTGCACCGCCGCGCCGCTTTCGCCGCGCCCGCCCGCCGGCAGCTGCTGGACCACGCCGGCCCGCTGCACCGGCGCGGGACCCGACAGCGCGCGTACCGCGTTGGCCTCGGCGGCGCGCTCGAAACGGTCGGAGGGGTCGCTGACGCGCAGTCCGCTGCCGTTGTAGGTGCCCGCCACGGGACCGGAGCGTTGCTGGATGACGTGGGTCAACTCGTGGGCCAGCGTGTGCCGGTCCGCCCCGTCCCGGCCGATGACGACATGGCTGCCCGAGGTGTAGGCTCGCGCGCCGACCTCCGCCGCGGAGCGCTGGGCGGCCCCGTCGTCATGGACGCGCACATCGGAGAAGTCCGCCCCCAGTCGTGCCTCCATGTCGGCACGGACCTCGCCGTCCAGCGGCTTCCCCGGGCTGCGCAGGACGTCCGGGACCGTCGAGCGCTGGATGTCGGTGGTCTCCTCGCCGTGGCCGCAGCCAGGACCGTGCGCATGCCGCTGCTGGGCGACGAGTTGCACGGCGGCGGCGTTCCCGGCGCTGCGCTGGATCGACGCGATCGACAGCGGGGCGACTGAGGCCGGCGAGGCCGCGGAGAAGTGCGGCTTCCGGCTCCGCGCAGCGATCGCGGGCCGCGTCGCCGCGTCGTGTTCCGTATGGGCGTCGTGCGCGCGCATGCTTACCTGCTCACTCGTGTTCTTTCCGTAAAGCTCCCATGATCTGCGCGCTCCGACCGGTCGGGGAAGGTCCGCGCGGACAGACTGGCGGGCTACACGCGATGCCCTCGCCGGCGGATCCGACGGCGCGGCGCGGCGCCGTCGTGGAAGCCGTCGCCGCAGCGCAGGGGAGCGGGTGCTCCCCGGCCGGGGCCGAGGGACACTTCGCCGGGCGGTGATGTCGGTAGGGACGCGGCGTGATCGGAGGCGTCCGGCACAGCGGAGGACCTCTCGGCGGCGCCCGCGGAACAGGGCTCACTCGCGCCCCGTGGAGGCCACCCGTTCGGTGGCTCTGGCTGGGCGCAGGTCCGCGAGCCGCGTTTCATGGCGGGCCTGCGCCGGGACGGCTGACGCCGCCGTTGACCCACGTCTCCGGGGTGACGCTACTGGGTGATGCCGCCCATCTGATTCCCCCGTTGGGGGCGGGCGCGAACCTGGCGATGCTGGAAGGCGCCGAGTTCGCGGAGTCCATCGCCACCGGCCCTGAGAATGGGGACGAGACCGTCCGCGTCTTCGCGGAACAGATGTGGGCACGGGCGGCAGGTGGGCGAAGATCACGACGGCCGGTCTGAAACGCCTCGTGAGCCCGGCCCCCGCCGAAACTCTCGCCCTCTTCGACCAAGTCCCGCCATCCTGACTGCCGCGCTTCCTCTCCGGTGGGGAGGTGCTTCTATGCCTTTGGCCAGGGGGAAACAAGGCTGCGTTGAGCCCGGGTGCCGACGGTGTTGCTATCCGAGGCGTGCCACGTCGGGATGATTCCGGCCATCAAGCCGGACGTCTCGGAACTCACCCGGGGCCGCCTGGTCCAGGTTGATCAGAGCTACTTCCGGGCGGAGAACACCTCGGCGGGGAACGCGAGGTATATCGAGGCGCACTCGAAGATCGATGCACCCTCCCCCCGGGAGGATCATGGCGCTACGTTCGCGCTGTCTTGTGAGGCGTCTTCCTTGGAGTGAGGCTTCAGGACGTCGCGCCCACGCGTACGGTCCATCTCGCGCCATTTTGGCCGCAGTCCAGCCAGATTCGTGGTGAGGAAGTACGCGGCGCCGCAGACATCGTCACCGCCGGCCGCGCGGTGATCGCCCGGCACCGGCGGGCCGTCGATGGCGCGGGCCAGACCGTCCGGGACGCCGGGCACGTGATCGCGCTGGAACGGACGGTGCTGGCCGCCTTCACCGACCGGGCTCCGTGCAAGACCAAGGTCCGCCGCCCGCCCTCGGAGGCCGCGCTCGCGGAAGCCGAACGTCTTCGCGGCCGGGCCGCCGCCGGTGATCCGGCCGAACGGGTCGTGATCGACCTGTCCCACTATGCCGCCGTGGCCGACCGGCTGCGGACCGCCCCCAACTCCGAGGAGGAGAAAGCGGATTGAGTACGTCACCGATGCCGGTGAGCGAAGCACGCCGCTTCCAGCAGCTGCGGGGCCACCTGTCCTATCTCAAGCTCAACGATGCCGCCGAGGCCCTGAACTGGGTGCTGGACCAGGCCCGCACCGAGCGGATGTCGCTGACCGCGGCGCTGGAGCGGCTGCTGGAGATCGAGGTCGAGGCCACCGAGGCCCGCCGGCTCGCGGCCCGGGAACGCTTCGCCTGCCTGCCCGAGCCGTGGACCCTGTCCGATTTCGACTTCGCGGCCCAGCCCGGCGTCGACGAGAAACTCATCCGCGACCTGGCCACCCTCCGCTTCCTCGACGACGCCTCCAACGTCCTGTTCGTGGGGCCGCCCGGGGTGGGCAAGACGATGCTGTCCGTCGCCCTGGGACGAGCGGCGGTCGAAGCGGGCAATCGCGTCTACTTCACCACCGCGGCCGACCTGGCCGCCCGCTGCCACAAGGCCGCGCTGGAGGGCCGGTGGAAGACCTGCATGAACTTCTTCGCCGGCCCGAAACTTCTGATCATCGATGAACTGGGCTACCTCCCGCTGCCCGAGGACGGCGCATCCGCACTGTTCCAGGTGATCAACCAGCGGTATCTGAAATCAAGCACCATCCTGACGACCAATGTCGGTATCGCCGACTGGGCTACCGCTTTCGGCGACGCCACGGTCGCCGCCGCGATGCTCGACCGGCTCCTGCACCGGGCCGCAGTCGCCGGCATCGACGGCCCCTCCTACCGGCTCCGCGGCCACCAGAGGCAGGCCGAAACCATCCGAGCCGGGGTGAACGCCCGTGTCTCCTGACCAAACCCCCGACACCACCGAGGCCGAACCCGAGATGGCACGTCGCTGCCCGGTCTGCGAGACCGTCTTCACCGTCACCTACCCCTTCAGCCGACAGGTCTTCTGCTCACCCACCTGCAAGGTGGCCAACCGCAACAGCAAACCGGCCCGCCAGACTTGTCCGGTCTGCGAGAACGAGTTCACCACGACGGTCGCCCGCCGCCGGACCTACTGCTCGGAAGAGTGCCGCAGCGATGGCCGCACCAGCGACGACATCCGGGATCGGCGCGTCTGCCTGGTCTGCAACGGCTCCTTCGAGGCCCTGAAACCACCCGCCAGATCTACTGTTCCCCGGCCTGCCGCAAAGACGCCGAGCGCCGCCGCGACCAGGCAAGAGACGAAGACCGCGCACGTCGTCTCGGTGAGACCACTTCTCTGCCGTCATGGCCCGAGTTGCCTCCGCCCTCCAAACCTCTCAGCCGACCCCTCGCGCGTCAGCAAGTGGCCGCGGAACGTGACCCGCTGGAACCGACCGCGACCCGCAACTGTCCCCACTGCCAGCAGCCGGTCACCATCGTCGCGCTTCTCGCGACCCCCGAAGCCGCCCGCCCTTCCGTCCCTACCACCAGCCCCGACATCGTTCCGCTGCGAAGGACACCGTGACCCTGCCACCCGACCGTCACTGATCACTGGGCTCGCCGGCCTGACGGCCGGCGAGCCCAGTGGCTTTGCCATCGACGAATGAACTCAGCGCCCCGGATCAAGCGGTCGTCTTGGCGGCGATCCTGGTGCGCAGCGTTTCGCGGACGGTGGGCCACTCGTCTGCGAGCAGGCTGTAATACAGCGAGTCGCGGCGGGTGCCGTCCTGGCGCAGCATATGGCTGCGCAGGGTCCCTTCATAGACCAGGCCCAGACGGGCCAGAGCGTGCTGGGAACGGACATTCAGATTGTCAGTGCGTAGAGCGAGCCTGGCGAGGCGCAGGTCATCGAAGGCATGACTGAACAGCAACAGCTTGCTCTCAGCGTTGTATGGGCCTCCCCAACAAGATCGATCGAACCAGGTCGCGCCGACTTCGGCGCGGCTCTCGTCCAGGTCAATGTCATACAGGCTGGTCGAACCGATCACTGTGTCGTCGTCACAACGTTGCACCGCGAAGCACCGCCGAGCCGGGTCCGCGAGCATCTGGCTCAGCATCTCGCGCATCTGCACCACAGACTCAGGACGAGGCCGTGGCATCCACCGCCATACCTCGGGGTCGGATGCAGCAGGGAAGAGATCTTCGGCATGGTCGGTGGATAACGGGACGAGGCGGACCTCACTACCGACGAGAGCGTTGGTGTTCACCGCGACACACTAGAACGAAGAGCCCACGAACTGCTTCCGAAGCAGGGCCACTCACGATCTTCGCTCCCCACTCTCCCCACACACTTCAAGATTCTCCGAAGTGAGGCGAGGAGCAACTCCGTTCGTTTTCAAGAATCGCCATCATGATCACCCACCGCCACGTCCAACGGCTTTGTTAGGAACAGTTATGCGCCCACCCGGCCTGACGCAGGTGGACGCACATGCCTGGATCACGCGCCGAGGTGGGCGCGGACGGCCGTGGCCTTCTCCTCGGTGAACACGCCCGTTGTCGAGGAGCGGGAGGACGGACAGTACGCCGCCGCTGGAGCCCCAGCTGCCCTCGTCGATGACGCGGAAGTTGACCCACCAGGTCGGCGACGGCTTTTCGAGGCCGCAGGCGTCGGCCGGCGCCGCCAGCAGGCGCTCGATGACCTCGGTCCTGACCTCCTGGCGCCAGTCCCCGTCCATCACCGCCACGTCGATCACCATGACGTCGGCCTCCGGGCCGAGGTCCGCGAGCAGCCGCCCGCCGATCGCCATCATGTCCGGCTGGCGCTCGACGAAGTGCACCTGGAAGCCGACCCGCGCGGGCGGAGCGAACTGCCCCACCTCGGGCACGAGGACCGCGTCCGTCAGTGTCTCGGCCAGCTTGCGGCGCCGCTCCAGGCTCAGGCGCCCGGTCGGCGTGTTCACGGTAATGATCGTCATGGCATTCTCCTATGACAGTCGTCATGAACGGCCTTCAGGGTGCACGGGCCTATAACGACTGTCATATCGAGACCGTCGACCGGACTGTGGTAAGGGTCCGTCAGGCCCCTCGTGCATGGCGCTGCGCCGGGCGAATTCGCTGGTAGGTGGAGGGGCCTGTACGGGATGCTCCACGCGTGATCGAGCGAGAAGCCGCCGTTCGGGCTGTCGAAGAGCAACTGGAGCGCGAATATCGGCAGTGGCGGGCTGTGAGCGCGGAGGCGGTGCGGATGGCTGTGGTCCGTGTCAAGGAGCACGAGCTGGTGTGGATCGTCTCCTGGCAGTCCGAGGACTTCGTACGCACTCGGAACTCGAAGTACGCGCTGATTGGCAATGGGCCGTATCTGGTCGACCGCGTCGACGGGGGACTGCACCAGATCGGCGTCGTCTCCGCGGTGACCGGGGAGTGGGAGGCCGACTACCGGGCTCGGATACGTGGGCTGCCGGTGCGTACTGCAGTGGACGATCTACACGATGCGCTCCGCGGAGTCGCCGTTCAGCGCGGACGGATGCATGCTGTGCGGACATTGCGCCAGAGGCTGCCTGTGCTCTCGCCCGCGGAAGCCCTCGAGTACGTGGGCGCGTTGCTGGAGGGTGATGCACCCGCCCACCAGGTGGCCGTCGCCACCAAGGAACTGGTGGAGCCCCTCAACCCGGTGCTTACGGTGAAGACCATTCGGGCGGAGCGGTGATCCGAGCCGGTCAGAGACCCGAAGGGTGACTGAAGATCCACGGCCCCCCCGGGGACGCTGCGGACGCTGGGTGACGATCCGAACCAGTGGGACATTGCCCAACGCGTCGACCAGCAAGACGCCAATGGAATGAAGCTGGTGGAAGCTGCTCCGCAGGTCGCCGGTTGTGCCAGCGCCCAGAGCAGCCGCCACTTCGTGGAGAGGAACGAGGGTCACCCCCTTGCCTCCGGGACTGAGAGGGAGCGAGCCCGTATCCAGGGCGATGTCGAGCGCGGCGGCCTGCTTGGGCCACCGCACCGGCGTGCTGGGGTCGCAGGCGCGCGAGACGCCTCATGAGGTCGATCGCCTCGTCGGACAAGTGGGGGTCGTCGGCGACTGCCTCCGCGGTGAAGTCCGAGGCGATCGACAGCCACTCGTCGTAGCCCGGAGGCTGTAGCTGCTGCCGGGTAGACGCCCCGCTTCTCCGACGTCCCGGCTTCCGGGGCTTGAGACACCCCCCGGAAGCGGCCCCTGGGGCGCCCCGGCGCCGGCCTCTGGGAGGGGAGGGAGGGGAGGCTCGGAAGAGCTCCACTTCGTCCAGCGGCTGCGGCTGCACCAGCTCGCGGCCGGCCAGGAGATCGAGGCTCCACAGCTCGCCGACGTCTTTGTGAGCACAGGGATACGGCTGCGCTTGGCCCGGTATCCGCCCGCAGGATCGTCGAGGAATTCCTCGACGCTGCCTCCTCAGGCCGCACCGAACGACTGGTGGCGCTGCTCACCGACGATGCGACCGCGATCGCCGACTCCAACGGCGCCGGCGCTGCCCAGACGCTGCTGCGATACGACACTCCGCAGCGCATCGCCGCCATCGCACGGGCTGGTTTCACACCCACACCCGTGAAACGGCGACTTGCAGGCGGCACGCCCGCCATCCACTACGAGCTCGTCAACGGCGTCCCCGCCATCATCTTCGTCATCGGCGACCAGGTCATCGGCGCCGTGACGTTCGACCTCACAGGCGGCAGGATCGCAACCGTGCGCGGCATCGCCGCCCCCACCCGCCTCGCCCGCCTGACCGCAGCTTGGCGGCAGCACGGTCCGGACACGCCGCTCGTCACCCAGTGGTGACCCGACACGGGCTCAACCCACCACAGGACCGACAGGGGTTCTCTCCGCGGCGGGCAGCACTCGTGGCCGCAGGCCGACCACCAGGCCGGTGATCACCACGGCGATGCCCAGCCAGACCGACGGCCCCGGCACACCCGTTCCCGAGACGGCGCCGACGACCGCGGCCGCCAGAGGTGCGATGCCGGTGAGCAGCCCGGCCCGTCCGGCCCCGACGGAACGGACCGTCGAGTACCACAGGACGAACGCGACTGCCGTCACCAGCAGCGTCAGAAAGCCGACGGCCGCCCACTGGACCCCGGTCAGCCCCCGCACGGCCGAAGGCCCTTCCCACATCATGCCGAGGACGGCCAGCAGCACTCCGCCCAGCCAGGTCGCGTGCACGGACACGCCCCACGGGGTGTGCCGTCCCAGCACCGGCACCGCCAGCAGCGTGAACGCCGCCTCGCAGCCCAGGGCCAGCGCCGCCCAGGCCACCCCGACCGCGTCGGTCCGGCCCGTCCCCTCCACCAGCACCGCGCCCGCCATCACCACGGGCGCCGCCAGCAGGACCTGCCGGCTGGGCCTGCGCCGCTCCAGCAGTGGGCCGATCACCCCGAGCAGCAGGGGGACGCACGCCACCGCGACGGCGATCACCGCGGGCTCCGCATGTGCGACGCCACGGACCACGGCCACGTTGAACAGCACCAGTCCGGTGACGGCGAGCCCCACCAGCCACAGCCACTCCCGTCCGCGCGGCCACACCAGACGGGTACCGGCGAGCCGGGCCATGACCACGAGGATCGCGGTCGCGGCCACATATCGGACGGCCTGGGTACTGAACAGCGGGGCGCCCACGAGGGTGTGCGAGACGGTGACGCTGCTGCCGACGAGTGTCATCCCGACCATGCCGGGGACGAGCCGGGCGAACGAGGGGGAGGGGGTGTCCATGCCGTCCACCCTGCCCGCACAATGGACGTCATGGGCAGGTCCACAACCCCACCGTCACAGGGGTCCAAAGAGCCGCAGCCGGGCATCGGCTCGGACTTCCTCCAACTGGACATCGGTCAGGCGCCGCCCGGCGGCCGTACCGCCTGGCTCGCCGACAGCCTGCGGTCCGCCATCGCCGACGGCAGGCTGCCCGTCGGCACCCGGCTGCCCGCCAGCCGCGTCCTCGCCGAAGAGCTGCGCGTCACCAGAGGCGTGGTCACCGAGGCCTACCGACGGCTCGCCGAGTCGGGCCAGATCGCCGGCCGCGGCCGGCTCGGCACGGTCGTCGTGGCGGCACCCGCCGAGCCCCGGGGCCGCATCCACACCGCGAACGGTCCCGCACACCCCGGCGATCCCCACAACCTCTCCGGCCCGGCACCGGCCGAGCACACGCACGGCCTTCCCGGCCCCGCACCCGGCGCCCCCACCCGAGCCGCGTCCGAACCCGGTCACCCGCTCTTCGGATCGGCGGTCCGCGAGGGAGTCGTCGACGCCCTGCGCGCCCTCTCGTGCCGCATCGACCTCTCCCCGGGCCTGCCCGACCTCGCCGCCTTCCCCCGCACCGCCTGGCTGCGCGCCGAGCGAGCCGTCCTCGCGGGCGTCACCCCGGCCGACTTCGGTTACGGCGATCCCCGGGGCGCCCCCGCCCTGCGGCGGGCCGTCGTCGGCTGGCTGGCCCGCAACCGCGGCATCCGCGCCGACCCGGACGAGGTCGTGATCGTCGCCGGTGTGGCACAGGCCTTCGCCCTGCTCGGGCAGCTCCTGCGGGCCGACGGCATCCGCCGTGTCGCCGTCGAGGACCCCGGATCCCTGGGCGCCCGCCAGCAGTTGGAGTACAGCGGCCACACCGTCGTCCCCGTCCCTGTGGACGCGGGCGGCCTCGACGTCGGCGCGCTGCGCGCCAGCGGTGCCAAGGCGGTGCTGTCGACCCCGGCCCACCAGTTCCCCACCGGCGTCGTCCTCGACGGGGAACGCCGGCGCGAGCTGCTGAACTGGGCGGCCGAGGGCGGGGTGGTGATCGAGGACGACTACGACGCCGAGCACCGCTACGACCGGCCGCCGGTGCCGGCCCTGCGCTCGCTGATGTCCGACGGCGTCTGCTACGCGGGCAGTGTCTCCAAACTGCTCGCGCCCGCGCTCCGGGTGGGCTGGCTGCTCGTCCCGCCGGACCGGCTGGACGCCGTCGTGACGGCCAAGCGCTACGCCGACCTCGGCAACGGCATCCTCACCCAGCTGGTCCTCGCACGGCTGATGGACTCCGGCGAGTTGGAACGGCATCTGCGCCATGTCCGGCTGCGCCACCGCAGACGCCGGGACGCCATGCTGCGGGCCGTCGAGACACATCTGCCCGGCGCCCGCGTGCACGGGGCCGCCGCGGGCTTGCACCTCATGGTCACCTTCGACGAGACGGGGACCGGCATCCGCGACACCGACCTCGCCGCGGCCGCGCTCGCCCGGGGCGTCAAGGCGCACCCGCTGTCCTGGCACCGGATCTGCCCCGGAGCACCCGGTCTGGTCCTCGGTTACGCGGCGGGCGCCGCCCACGAGATCGACGAGGGCATCGCCCTCATCGGCGAGGTTCTGAACGAGGGACTCGCGGTGCCCGCGTGAAGGGCCGTGTTCAACGGCCGGGCGCCGCGCCGCTGCTCGCGCGGTCGCCGAACAGCGGCTCGGGGACCGGGGCGCCGACCGCTTCCAGAGTCGACCGCCAGCTCGACAGCCGGTGGTCGGCGGAGCTCCAGCCGCTGGGGCCCGCGATGTGCCAGACAGTCAGGTGGCGGGCCCAGCAGATGCTCCGTGGCCTTGCGCGCGCCCTCCCGGGAGTCGCCGGTGACCCGCTCGGTCTCGGCGTCGATGCCGTTCTCCAGCACCACGAGCGGGGTGTCCAGGCGGGTGTCCGGTCGTGGTGCGCACCCCGAGTTCGTTCAGCGAGCACATCGCGACCATGGGGGAGCGGTGGCCCACCGCCCACCGCCCGCCGCGCGTGGGCGGTCTGCACGCGCAGGTCCAGGGTCGGTGCGGTCACGAGGATCCGGCCGCCGGGGAAGCACTCCCTCCACCGGGCACGCGACAAGTGGTCATCGTCTTACCGGGCCCGGTCGCGGACACGATCGTGCCCCGGGCCTCCTGCGGGGGGCGCAGATGACCTTGCAGGGAATCCCACCCACTACGGAACGCCGACTTCTGGTCTATCTGGTGTTCTCGGAGGCTGATGCGCACGTCGCGGGGAGGGGCCCAGTCGTGCACGGCTTAGGGTCCGTATGTGGCACACACCTTCGAAGAACTCGTGGAGAAGCAACGCGGCGCCGACCAGGCGCACGCGACCGCGCAAGCCCTACGCATCAAAGGCGATCCGGCCGCTTACGAGGCCGCATGGCAGGTATGGCGCGACCTCGCCCAAGACGTGCAGGGCGCAGTCGCCGTACACGCGAGAGAGCAGGGTGTGATGCGGGCCGGCGTGGAGCTCGAAGTGAAGAGGGCGGTCCGCCACCCCGAGTAGCGAGCGCGCAGCTGCGCCCTCGATCAGGACAGGGCTGCCGACGCTCCCGGTATTTCGCGGCGCACCGTCGAGCGCTACATCGAGGGCCAGATCCGCCGGCCCCGCGCCGACCTTGTCCAGTGCCTGGAAGGCGCCGTCGCGCCCGCCGGCAGGCCTGCGTCCGCGTATTCGCCCGCCGCCAGGCCGCGACCACTACCGGCCTGGTCGGATGAGGGGCGCTGGCGCCGGGCGCCTCGGTACCGGATCAGGTGAGGCGGTGTCCTCCATCGATGTGCAGGACGGTCCCGGTGATGAATCCGTTGCGCATCACCGACAAAAATGCCTGGGCGATGTCGTCAGGGGTGCCGACGCGGCGTGCCGGGAGTCGTGCGGCCAGCTCGGCGAAGGCTGCTTGTTTGTCCATGCCGAGTTGGTCCCAGATGGGGGTGTCCACCCAGCCGGGGGAGATGACGTTCACTCGCACGGGGGCCAGTTCGATCGCCAGCCCGTACGCCAGTGACGCGAGCGCGCCGTTGGCCGCCGCCATGATGGTGTTCGACCCGTTCGGCCGGTAGGCGTTGATGCCCGAGGTATAGGTGATCGAGCCGGTGACTCGTCCGGTCGCGTGTTTGCCGACCAGCCAGGCACCGAGCAGCTTGGTTTCGACGATGGCCCGTGCGGTCGCGGTGGCTACGTCGGCGGTCCGCCCGTACACACCGGTCGCGTCCGCAGCGGTGACCGCCACGTGCTCCACGCGCTCCACCTGTGCGAACAGTTCGGCCACGTCCTCCTCCCGCCCCATGTCGGCCGTGATCGTGGTGATCTTCCCGTGACCGGGGCGTTCCAGTTCCGCCCGGGCCGTCGCTAGCCGGCCCGCGGATCGGCCGACGATCGTCACATTCATGTTCTCAGCGAGCAGAGTGCGGGCCAGGGCAAAACCCATGCCGGATCCGCCACCGATGATGATCGCGTCAGTCATGATGCGAGGCTGCGCCGCCGGGCCGGTTCCGGGAAGGCCGTGTGAATCCTGGGTGTGCCACGGCCACCCAGGAAGGCATCGGTCGGTGGCAGACTCGAAGCCGTGAACGCCATGGCCGACTTCCTTCGGATCCGGCGCGGGCGGATCGGCCCGGCCGACGTCGGGCTGCCCACCGGCCCGGGCGCCCGGCGCACACCCGGGCTGCGCCGAGAGGAGTTGGCGGCGCTGGCCGGCGTGAGCGTGGACTACTACATCCGGATCGAGCAGGGGCGGGAGAGCGCGCCCAGCGACGCGGTACTGGGCGCGTTGGCCCGAGCCCTGCGGCTCACCGCCGACGAGCACTCCCACTTGCTCGGCCTGGCCGACCAAGTCGCCGGGCGGACGCCTCGCCGCCGTCCAGCCGACCCGCGGCCGGCCAGCCCTGGCCTGCGGCTGCTGCTGGAGTCGGTCCGGCCCAGCCCGGCGTACGTACTGGACGATGTCAACGACGTGCTGGCCTCGAATCCGGAGGGCCTTGCGCTGATGCCGGGACTCGGCGACTGGCCGCCCGCACAGCGCAACACGATTCGGTACACCTTCCTGCATGCGACCGCGCGGACCCTTTTCGCCGACTGGGACCGGGTGGCACGTAACTGTGTCGCGCACCTGCACACCGCCGAACTGACAGCCCCGGAGCGGACTGCCGCGCTGGTTGCCGAACTGGCAGCGGTCAGCGGCGAGTTCGCCGCTCTGTGGCGCCGGCACGAGGTATGGGTCAAGCGCGCCGGTCAGACCGCGTTCCGGCACCCGGTGATCGGCCCGATAACCCTCGCCAACGAGGTGCTCAGCCCCGCTGGCGAGGGCCAGCGCCTGCTGATCTACCAGGCCCCGCCCGGCACGGCCGAGCACGACTCGCTGGTCCTGCTGGCAATGACCGCCGAGGACGTGGGAACCCCGTGAACTCGCAGTCGAGGACGTGATCTGACGAGCAGCAGCCGCTGACACCGCAGCTGCCCGGCCGTGCGGCACCGCGAATACCGAAATGCTCCAAGCCGGACCGCGGAACCGCTCCACCCTGTCCGGGTCGGCGAGCGCGGAAGACGCCGACGGAGACGAGGCCGGCCGTGTCAGGACCTCTTGAGTCAGGTTGCCACCTGGCGGGAGCACGCCGTCACTCGGCCCGCCGGCGGGCCCCGGCCCCGCGGAGGCCGCCGGACGAGCGTGATGAGTCGGGGGGCGCGCCGGCAGCCCGGAAGGCGTCGTCGGCTGGGCTCCTTGGCCGCCGTGCAGGGCCACAACCGGGGGGACCCCAACCGAAGCACGGCTGGGGTCCCTCTGGGCGGTGAGCATCGGTCAGCAGGTGAAGTCGCCCGCGCCGTGAACCGCTCGTCCACGCGCCGGCGGACCACACCGGGGTGCGATCATCCGTGGATGGGCAGGATCAGCGCTGCAGGGTGAGGACACCCGGCCGCCAGGGCAGTTGGTCGTAAGGGCCGCCCGCGGTGGGGGACTTGCCCTGGTAGAGCAACTGCAGGTTGCACGGGTCGATGGTCATGGTCTGGTCGGGGTTGTTGCGGACCAGGTCACCGTGGCTGATGTCGTTGGTCCAGTTGGCGCCGCTGTTGGCCTTGCCCGCGAAGGGGTTGTTCTCGGTGGCGGCCTGCGGGGTCCACGAGCCGTTCAGGCTGGAGGCCGTGAACGAGCGGAAGTAGCGCTGCTCGTTCGCACCCCGAGCCTCGACGATCATGAGGTACTGGTTCTGGCCCTGGACCTTGTAGACCTGGGGCGCCTCGAAGAGGTTCTTCACCGTGTCGCTCATGACGGTCGTGTACGAGGAGCCGAAGTTGCCCGGGAAGTTCCCGATCGGCATGCTCGCCCGGTAGATGTTGCCGTTGTCGCCGGCGAAGAACAGGTACATGTTCTGGCCGTCGGCGATCAGGGTCTGGTCGATCGGGGCGGAGCCGGGGACGCTGCCCGTGAACAGCGGCTGCGGCGCGGACCAGCCGTTGGGGTTCGTCGGGTCGCTCGACGTGCGGTAGATGAAGGGCCACGCACCCCACTGGTACGCAAGCACCCAGATGTTCTTGGGCGCGAAGTAGAACAGCGTGGGCGCCACCGTGGACTGGCTCATGCCGGTCTGGCCGGCCGACGCCATGTCCGACCAGTTCGTGAAGGGCTTGAAAGCCATCGAACCGTACGACGAACCCGACACGTTCGACGCGTAGACCAGGTGCTTGCCCTGATACACCACGTTGGTGAAGTCCTTCAGCGAGACCCACCCGTTCGCCGGCTGCGCCAGCGCGCCCGTCGACGTCCACCGGTAGGTCGAGGGAAGCGAGCACGGGCCGTCTGGCGGAGTTGTCCCGGACAGACCGGTCCACTTCTGGTTGCTGCCGCCGTTGCACGTCCAGATCTCCATCGCCGTGCCGTTGGCGGTGCCGTGGCCCGTGACGTCCAGACACAGCCCGGACTCCACGCCGACGATCGTGCCGTCGGCGTTCACCCGCCACTGCTGGTTGGCCCCGCCGCTGCACGCCCAGATCTGCACCCGGGTACCGGCCGCGGTGGCATGGCCCGGAACGTCCAGGCACTTGTTGCCGTACACGGTCAACTGGTTGCTGTCCGTTGCCGTCCACTGCTGGTTGGCCGCGCCCGAGCAGTCGTAGATCTGCAGGTACGTGCCATCGGTCTGGCTGGAGTTCGGCACGTCGAGACACCGGCCGGAACCGACACCGCGCAGGGCACCGCTCGTGGCCGCCTCGGCCGGGTTGGCGACGAGCGCGGCCGCCAACGCGATCAGTACCGTGACCGCAGCGGCGAGCACCACAGACAGACGTCTGCGGCTGAAACTTGGTCTGCGCATGAGGACCTCGTCATCCTTGAGTACGCGGTTCCGGCCGGCCCCGTCGGAGGCTGTCCGGACTGTCGATGGGGTGAGCTTCACGGCCGTCCGTCAGCGCCGGCCGACCCCTGAGGGCTTCCGGGCGCCGCGAGACCATCGGGACATCCGGTGGCGCCCGGTGCGTCCTGGCTGCGCAACGCACCGGCCTGCGCAGTCCGTCGCCCGTCGTGGTGCCGGCCCGACGTACGGCGGCCCCCCGTGCACACCGCGAGCCATTCGCGCTCTGATCGGGCCTCCGGGCCCGCGCGGGACGGCACGCTCCGGAGCGTGCACGGCATTCTCCGGGCTAGGGGAGCTTGGGCAATCGAACGACTCAACGGCATGCCGTGCTCCGCTTGCAGAGGGCTTCGGGCGTCAGCGCACGAGGCGCCCATTGGTGCGTGACAGCGGGAATCATTGATGAGGTCATGACATATACATCGGCGGCATGCTCCTTCGGGCTTCGGCCGTTGCGGTGGTGCGGGATCCGGAGGTGCTCTGCTGTGCTGATGGGGCGTGGCGACTCTGGCATGTCCGTCATGTCGAACAAGGGTCGGATCGTCGAGCAATCAGGATGATAGGGAACCGGTGGACGGGGTCAATACTTCCCGCATGATTCGCGAACGGTGTCGAAACATTCGTGGGACTTTAAGGGTGATACGCCGCGTACCGAGCCGGTCGAACGCCCACCAGGCGAGAGGTCAACTCGAAGAATCCCGCCCCGATTTCCCGCCCCGAATTTCCCGTCCGGGCGCAGGCCGCCGTCTCACGCGTGTCCAAGTCCTCGATCGACGAGGCTGTCGACTTCCCCCACTCCACCCGCACTTCACGCGCTGCGGCCTCGCCCTGGCCGGCGGCGCCGTGCTGATCTCGACCGAGGGCGTCAACATCGCCACGGTGAAGCTCGCCGCTCTGGCGCTCGCCCTGGCCACGGGAACGGTGGCTGCGATGGCGCGTACCGTCGTCGGCCGGAGCGGACCGCAGCACGGCATCCTCGTGACCTCGGCCGAGGCTCCCCTGCTGTGGAACCACGTGGTCCTCCTGGCCGCGGAGGTCGGCACGCGGCCGCCGCACGAGATCCGCGTGACGGCCGAACCCAACGCATACGTCGTCGAGCACACGAGGCTGCTGGGCCTGGTCCGCGGCAGGCGTTGCGTGTGCGTGGGGGCGCCGCTCCTCACCGCCCTGCCGGTGCAGAGTCCCACCGCTGTCCTGGGGCACGAGCTGGCTCACTTCTCCCACCTGGACACGCGGCTCGCGGTGGTCACCTACGGCGGGCGAGATCTACTGGCCCGGGTCGTCGACGCGGTCCCGCCGGGAGCACCACATCGGCTGGTCCTCCAGGGATACCTCCACCTGTACTCGCTGGTCTCCTCTTCCGGGCTGCAGCGTCAGGAGTTTCTGGCCGACCGCTGCGCGGCGCGGGTCACCGACCCTGGCACCGCGGCCGCCGCCATCGAGAAGGTGCACACGGCCGCGGCCGACTGGCAGCGCTTCGTCGGCGACCACATGAACCCCGCACGCACCGGACGCGCGCCGGCCGGGATCCTGCCGGCCTTCGGACGGTTCCTAGCAGCGGGCGGCTCCGGCCCTGCCGCCTGGCAGCCCGCGCCCCGGCCTGCGACATGGGACACGCACCCGCCGCTGGCCGACAGGATCGAGGCACTCCTGTCCGACGCTCTGCCCGCCGACGCCACCGAAGTGGACTCCGGTGGTCGGCCCATCGACCGCCCGGGCTTCCGGTCTCCGGCAGCAGCGGGGCTATCCGATCCCACTGAGCATTCGTCAGTTCATGCCGACGCACCATGGCCGACTCCTGCCCGGAACGGCAGTAGATCCACCATCCAGGCAAGAGCCATCAGACACTGCCTAGTAGGGCTTGGTCAGGTTCGTAGTGGTGTGGGTATGTCGCGGTGGCAGGTGGGGCAGGCTCCGGCCCAGGTGGCGAGGAGGGTCTGTGGTTCCCGGACGACCTGGTAGAGGCTCAGACCTGCGCCGCTTCTTTTGGGTGGTGTGCCAGCCGTTGCAGCGTGCAGAAGGCGTGGGCGGCGGAGACGAGGGTGACGTGGTGATGCCAGCCGCCCCAGGTGCGGCCTTCGAAGTGGGCAAGTCCCAGGGCCTGTTTCATCTCGCGGTAGTCGTGCTCGATGCGCCAGCGCAGCTTCGCCGGCCGCACCAGCGTGGACAGCGGTATCCCGGAGGGCAGGTTCGACAGCCAGAACTGCACGGGTTCGCTTTCGTCAGCGGGCCATTCGGCCAGCAGCCACCGCTCGGGCAGCTCAGGATCGCCGCCCATCTTGCGGATGCCGCGTCCGGCCGGGCGGATCCGCAGGGCGACGAACCGCGAGTACATGCGCTTGAAGCCACTTTGGCCCTTGCCCGGCCGGGAGCCTTCCCTCCAGGACGCCGGCCGCGCGGCCGTCCGGCCGGCGGCGATGACCAGGTCCTTCATGGTCTGCGCGGGCTCGGGGTACTGCATGGCCGGTGGCCGGCCGGTGCCCACGTAGGCGGGCTGGACGGGCCGGGCGCTGGCCGGATGAGCGGTGTGGCGGGAGGAGATGCCCACCGCATAGGGCAGGTTGCGTTCTTCCAGGCCGTGGCGGAAGGCGGCGGCATCCCCGTAACCGGCGTCCGCGACGACCAGGGGAACATCGATGCCCCACGACCGGGTCTCATCAATCATGTCCAGGGCCAGCTGCCACTTCTCCACATGCCCCACCCGGTCGGGGACGCCGCAGCGGGTGCGGCGGGCGATCTTGTCCGGGTCCGCCTCCGGGGAGGCCGGGTCCCAGGACGCGGGCAGGAACAGCCGCCAGTTCACCGCGGCCGAGGCGTGATCCCGGGCCAGGTGCAGCGACACGCCGACCTGGCATTTGGTGACCTTGCCCGCGGTGCCGGTGTACTGCCGGGACACGCACGCCGAGGCGTCCCCGTCCTTCAGGAAGCCGGTGTCGTCGATGATCAACGCCTCCGCCCCGATCGCGTCCTGCATCCTCCAGGCCAGTCGGGCCCGCACATGCGCCGGATCCCACGGGCTGGAGGTGATGAAGTGCGCCAGTGCCTGCCGGTTGCCGTCCTCACCGAGGCGGGCCGCCATCGGTTCAACCGACTTGCGCCGCCCGTCCAGCAGCAGCCCCCGCACATACGCCTGCCCCCACCGCCGCTGATCCGCACGGAAGAACCCGTCGAACAGTCCACCGCGCTCCCGCCGAGGTGGAGGCTTCCGCGATCCTCGACCGAGCGGATCTCACCGTCGCCGTCTCACCACAGTCGGGTGCCCGGTGCTCCCTTGAACGGCCCACGCACCTCTGCGGTGATCCAGCCGCCGTAGAAGTCCCCCTCCTGCGCCGTCACCTCCTCCCCGTCGACCGTGCAGCGGTCCACGCGGCTCGGGTAGAAGGCGAGGAAGCCGACGAGGGGTGCGTAGCCGGGCTCGGGACGGGGATAGCTCCACGCGGCGCGAGCACGTACGTCATCTCCCCGGACGACGTCCCAGTACCGGGCCGACCCCTTCCATTCGCACCAGGTCCGGCCCGCGACCGCCGGGAACAGAAGCTCCGTACGGACGTCCCGCGGCGGGATATAGAACACGGGGGGATGGCTGGTCTCCAGGACCCGGATGGCCCTGCGGGTCTCGGCCACCACCTGTCCTGCGCACTCCACCCGCACCACACGGTCGTCCTCCCGCATGACGGGCGGCCTCGGGTAGTCCCAGACCGACTCGGGCGTCCGCGGGGCGGAACGCGGCACGGGTGGTTCTTCCAGTCGGTCCAGATACACCTCGTCCTCGTAGCACCAGGCCCATTCCCGGTCACGTGCCAGGGTGCGTGCGACCGGGTGTGCGCTGGAGTCGAAGTGGCCCGTGGCGTGCGCGCCGGGAGAGCTGTCGCTGCAGCCCACGTGGCCGCACGTCAGGCACAGCAGCAGATCAGCCGGTGCGCTTCCGCGCGCCGCGCAGGACGCGCACGTCTCACTCAGCGGGGGCGGGTCCGCCGTCCAGGCGTGGGAGCAAGGTTTACCCGCAGGCCGTCCGCCATCGGGCCGGGGTGCCCATCTCGTCATCGGTGATCACCAGCCTGTGCAATCGATACCACGCTTCTCAGCAGCGTCGCGCCCCTGCCTGCGCCCTGTCGGTCACGCTCTCTCCTCTGTGGTTCTCGTTCTCCACACGGTTCGCCCCGACACCGCACAGCAGATGCAGCCCACCGGACAATTCGTCGCCAGCGGTGACCGTCCGCGCCGGCAGCGTGCGCCACCCGGAAGTGACCATGGTCGACATCGTCCGAGAGGCAACCGACCGCGTCGGCCCGCGCGACCCGGACCTTGCCATCGTGCAGCTGACCGAGCTGACCAGGCCACACTGACAGAGGACGCCTACGACGACGGCTTCCACATGTACGACGACACGCTCCTCGTCGTGGTCACCGGCATGAAGCAGCAGCTCAAGGAGCGCAGCCCGGCCGGGGCGATCTTCCGACGCTTAGGCCGCTCCCACGCCCGGACGCTTCTGGAGACGACCGGCGGCTCCCGCCCGGAAGCCCACCACGCCCGTCGGCAGGCCGCGTACGCAGCCCGTAAACGGGAGGACAAGCAGCAGCCGCGCTGCCGAAGGCGGAAGGCCGAGCGGGAAGCCCGCCGTCCTGTGTGCGCCGGCTGCGCCAGCCGGCGCACCGATGCACGGTGGAAGGCCATCGAGCCTGCCGGATGGGGCGCCCCGCGCGGGACCCACCCACACCTGTGCGGCGACTGCAAGCAGCGTGCCCTTCGCTGCCGAACGCCAGGCCGCACACACCCGGCCCGAGCACCTGGATCACGCCGACTTGGGCGATCTCCTCGGGCCTGGGGCGGCGGTCCGCGCGGGCGAAGCAGCAGGCGCGGGCCTCGCACCCCTGGTCGGCCACGCGCTGGATTACACCGCGCCACTGCTCGAAGCTCCCCTTGTGCGGTCGCGGCCCACCGGTACGGTCGGTGACCGGGAAGAACCGGGCGATGCGCCGGGCGCAGGCTTCTGCCAGCAGTCCGAAGGCCGTGGTGGGTGCCGCTTCCACCTGCCGGGCGAGCAGGGTTCCCGCTGTGTCGCCGATGTGGAGTTTCATGTTGCCGGCACTTTCCAGAAGCAGACGACGGCTTCGTCCAGGTCCTTCGTCTGCATGGCTGCCTTCGCCTGCGAGACCAGCGCGCCGAGTGCCTGGTCGCCGTCCCGGCCGTGCAACTCCTCGCATCTCTCTGCTATTTGGCCGTACATGCGCCTTGCGCGCGAGGGCTCGCCGTTCCCTTCGATCTCCGCGGCCGCCGCGACCAGGTCCTCCAGGCCGTCGTGCCCCCGCTCGTGGCCGAAGGGCAGCCCGCCAGCGAGTTCCGCATGGCGCCCGCGGGCGATCCTGGTGAGTTCGTGGCCGCCGCTGAGCTCTCCCTCAGCGGTCTTCAGCATCCGGGTGTAGGTGCGCAGCGCGGCGGCGTTGTCGCCGGCCTGCTGCTGCCAATGGCCCTTGTCGCAGGGCAGGTTGAGCGCGGCCTCGGTACGGCCCTCCTGCTCGGTCGAGCGGTGCGTCTCCTCGTGACGGCGTACGGTTTCTTCGGCCCGCCCTGCCCGGCCGCGCCAGTGGGCGAGCTGGTGGCGGGCCAGTCCGGTGTCCTGATGCCGGGGTCCCTGGAGCCGTTCGCGGTCGGAGAGGAGCTGTGTGAACAGATACACCGCGCCCTCCGCGTCGCCCGACTACTCAGCCCAGTGGGCGAGTTGATGCCACACTGCCTCGACAGACCGACGGGGGGAACGGGACGGCCGGCCGAGGCCTGCGGCATCGGCGACCACGGCGCCATGCTGGTCCGGCCCGACCACGTGGTCGCCTGGCGCACCACTCGGGCCACCCCGTGCCCCACAGCAGTTTTGGCCGAGGCCACGAGACGGGCCCTGCGGCCCACCCGTGCCGCAGCATGACCGGGCAGCGGCACTGACGAGGCGACGCCCGCACCTTCGCCGGCTTGTGTCCGGCCGATGCAGGTCGGGATGCACGGAGAATCAGTGGAGGACGATCTGCACGGCTCGGTCGACGGCTTCGGATCCGCCGGGTCCCGCCACGGGGGGTGCGGGGCGCGGATCCCGCCAGGGTCCTTCATGAAGGCGCGAGGCTAGTCATTCCTCGTGAAGGTGCCGAGGCCGGTCGTGTCCAGGTTCTCGACCCGGACCTTGTCGGCGTGTCCGCCGGACCCGACGGTAAAGGTCACGCCGGACAGGCCGACGGACATTTCGCCGGTGGTGCTGTAGCTGAAGGTGTCACCCTCGTAGTGGCGCAAGGCAAACCGTTGCTTCTTGGGCCCGAGTTGCATGGTGAGTTGGCCCCGTTATGTTTTCCGCGGTTCCGCAACGGGGCCGCTGGCCTCCGGGCCCGGCATGACTGTTGCCCCCTGTCGAACGGATGACCTGGGGGGTGGTGTCACCGGGCCCGGGAGGTGCCGTCGGAGACGCTGATGAGAGGTCCGGCCACCGCCCGGTCCGGCGCACTGCCGGACAGCTCGCGAGCGGCAGGTCTGCATAACGTGGATGCGCGCGTACGACACCGAAGCCGAGGCCGGCACCGTCAACACCCTGGGAAAGGCGCGATGTTCGACACCGAAGACGTGGGCGTGTTCCTCGGCCTGGACGTCGGCAAGAGCAGCCATCACGGCCACGGGCTGACCCCGGCCGGGAAGAAGGTCTTCGACAAGCAACTGCCGAACAGCGAGCCAAAACTGCGGGCCGTCTTCGACAAGCTGACCGCGAAGTTCGGCACCGTGCTGGTGATCGTGGACCAGCCCGCCTCCATCGGCGCCCTCCCGCTGACCGTCGCCCGTGACGCGGGCTGCCAGGTCGCCTACCTGCCCGGACTCGCCATGCGCCGGATCGCCGACCTCTACCCGGGCGAGGCCAAGACCGACGCCAAGGACGCCGCGGTCATCGCCGACGCCGCCCGCACCATGCCGCACACCCTGCGCTCGCTGGAACTGACCGACGAGATCACCGCCGAGCTGACCGTGCTCGTCGGCTTCGACCAGGACCTCGCCGCCGAGGCCACCCGCACGTCCAACCGGATACGCGGCCTGCTCACCCAGTTCCACCCCAGCCTCGAACGCGTCCTCGGCCCTCGCCTGGACCACCAGGCCGTCACCTGGCTCCTGGAGCGCTACGGCTCCCCGGCCGCCCTGCGCAAGGCCGGCCGTCGCAGACTCGTGGAACTGATCCGGCCCAAGGCGCCGCGCATGGCCCAGCGGCTGATCGACGACGTCTTCGACGCGCTCGACGAACAGACCGTCGTCGTGCCCGGCACCGGCACCCTCGACATCGTCGTGCCCTCCCTGGCCGCCTCGCTCGCCGCCGTCCACACCCAGCGCCGGGCCCTGGAAGCCCAGATCAACGCCCTGCTGGAGGCCCACCCTCTTTCCCCGGTCCTGACGTCGATGCCCGGCGTCGGCGTCAGGACCGCCGCCGTCCTGCTGGTCACCGTCGGCGACGGCACCAGCTTCCCCACCGCCGCCCACCTCGCCTCCTACGCCGGCCTGGCCCCGGCCACGAAGTCGTCCGGAACCTCGATCCACGGCGAACACGCACCCCGAGGCGGAAACCGTCAGCTCAAACGGGCAATGTTCCTCTCCGCCTTCGCCTGCATGAACGCCGACCCCGCCTCCCGCACCTACTACGACAAGCAACGAGCCCGCGGCAAAACCCACACCCAGGCCCTCCTCCGCCTGGCCCGCCAACGCATCAGCGTCCTGTTCGCCATGCTCCGAGACGGCACCTTCTACGAACCCCGCATCCCTGAGGACGTCGAACTCGCCGCATGACCCCCACAAGTCACACCACCCCAAACCGAACCTGGGTGCCTTGACGAAAGACATAGAGGCACCCCCC
>NZ_BEWA01000011.1 GCF_003112535.1 Streptomyces rishiriensis
AGTCGTCGGTGATGTGCTCGAGCCAGGTGGTCTCGGGCCGGTCGTCGTCGGGTGCGGTGCCGTCCCACAGGGCGAGGTGCTGCATGAAGCGGTCTTCGGTGGCGCCGTGCCAGTGTTCCTCTCCGGGTGGGCAGGTGACGGTCTCGCCGGGATGGGCCTCGTAGACGACGCCGTCGCGGGTGCCGATCAGGGCGGTGCCGGCGACGACGTGGAGGGTTTGGCCGACGGCGTGGTAATGCCAGGCGGTGCGGGCGCCCGGGGCGAAGCGGACCATGTTGGCGCGCAGGCGGGAGGGCTCCTGGCCGACGTGGATGACGTCGAACCAGACGTCTCCGTTGAACCAGTCCTCGGGGCCCTTCCCGGTGGGCTGCGGCTTGACGAACTCCATGGTGTGCTCGTTGCTCTCGTGCGGGCGGGGGTGGGGCGGGGTCAGCGTTCCAGCATGCGCAGGCCGGCTTCGTTGTGGGTGTCGCCGGCGGCCGGGGGGAGGCTGGAGAGCTTTGCCAGGACTTCGGAGCTGAGCCGGAGGCCGTCGGCGGCGGTGTTCTCCTCGACGCGGGTCACGCGCTTGGTGCCGGGGATGGGGGCGATGTCGTCGCCCTGGGCGAGGAGCCAGGCGATCGCGACCTGCGCGGGTGTGGCGCCGACCTGGGCCGCGATGGCTTGGACTTCGTCGGCGAGCGCGAGGTTGCGCTGGAAGTTCTCGCCGGTGAAGCGCGGGTTGCCGCGCCGGAAGTCGCCTTCTTCGAAGTCACTCTCGCTGCGGACGGTGCCGGTGAGGAAGCCGTGCCCGAGCGGGGAGAACGGCACCAGGCCGATGCCCAGCTCCCGCAGCACGGGCAGGACCCGGTCCTCGATGCCGCGGGTCCACAGCGAGTACTCGGACTGCACGGCGGTGACGGGGTGGACGGCGTGGGCGCGGCGGATCGTGTCCGGTCCGGCTTCGGACAGTCCGAAGTGGCGCACCTTGCCCTCCTGGACCAGCTCGGCGACGGCGCCGGCGGTCTCTTCGATAGGGGTGTCCCGGTCGACGCGATGCTGGTAGTACAGGTCGATATGGTCGGTGCCCAGCCGCTTCAGCGACCCCTCAACGGAAACACGGACGTTGGCGGGCTTGGAGTTGAGATTCCACGGGCCCGACCCGCCATGGTCGATCATGCCGAACTTCGTCGCCAGGACGACCTGGTCGCGTCGGCCCTTCAGTGCCCGGCCGAGGAGCTCCTCGTTGGTGTACGGGCCGTAGATCTCGGCGGTGTCGATGAGGGTGACGCCAAGTTCGATCGCCCGGTGCACGGTACGGATCGACTCCGCGTCGTCGCTTCCGGCGCCGGTCAGGCCGTGGGACATGCCCATCGCCCCGAGGCCGATCCGAGAGACCTCCAGGTCACCCAGCTTGATGTGCTTCACGGTTGCGTGTCTCCTCTGACGGATGTGGTTCGGGAAACGCCACAGCTGCGCTGTGGCCGAGTGGGGCGGTCATTCCTCTACGGGAAAGTCCGTGGAGGCCGCCAGGTCGCGCTGGGCTTCGAAGTCGTCGATCCGCCTGCGCAGCACACCGAGGGTGGAGTCCAGCGCCTGAGAGCCCAGCACTATCCGCAGTGGAGCCGGGTCGGTGTCGACGGACTCGATGATGCGAGCGGCCATGCGCTGCGGGTCTCCTGGCGCCAGTCCGTTCGCCGGGTCGAGCATGGCCTGGAATGCGTGGGCGGGGTTGCCGTCGTAGGCGTCGATCGGGTCCGCGACCTGAGCGCTGCCGTAGCGGAACTCCGTGCGGGCCCCACCGGGCTCGACGATCGTCACGCCGATACCGAACGGCGCGACCTCCTGCGCGACCGACTCGGCGAACCCCTCGATGCCCCACTTGGTGGCGTGGTACATGGAGTTGCCGGGGAAGGCGACCTGTCCGCCGTAGGTGGACATCTGCACGATGCGTCCCCCGCCTTGTGCGCGCAGGTGCGGAAGCGCGGCGCGGATCAGGGTGATGGAGCCGGTGAGGTTGGTGGCGATGATGTGGTCGACCTGGGTGTCGGTGATCTCCTCGGCGGCGCCGAACAGACCGTAGCCGGCGTTGGAGACGAGCACGTCCACTCGGCCGGCCGCGAACGCCGCGTCCACCGTCTTGCGTACGGCGGCGATGTCGGTGACGTCGAGGATCTCGGGGCGGAAGGTGTCGGGGTACTTCTCGGTCAGGTCGGCGACCTTGTCCAGGTTGCGGACGGTGCCGATGACCTTCTCGCCGCGCTCGAGGAGCTGGGTGGTCAGGGCGTGGCCGAAGCCGCTGCTGACGCCGGTGATGAGCCAGGTACGGGTGGTCATGCGTGCTCCTCTCGGGTCGGGGCGTCGTCGGCCGGGGCAAGGGCGTGAACGGCAGTCAGGGCGTTGAGGGTGCGGGGGTAGCCGATGAACGGCAGCAGCCCGGTCAGGACGGCGAGCAGGGCGGCCCGGTCGTTGCCCACGTTCAGGTTGGCCGCGATGTGTCCCTTCACCTGCGCGTCGGCGCCGCCGAGCGCGGCAAGCATCGCGAAGGTGAGCAGTTCACGTGTGGGCACGTCGATGCCGGTGCGGGTGTAGTGGTCGCCGAAGCAGTTGACGCTGAGGAACTGCTGGATGTGCTGCTCGTCGGCCGGGGCGTTCGCGTACATGGCGTCCACGGCCTTCTCGCCGACGATCCGCTTCTGCACCGCCAGGCCCTGCTCCATCCGGGTGTCCGGGCTGGTGGTGGACTGGCCCTCCAGGGGCAGTTCGACGCCGCGGTCGGTGAGGACGTCGTTGGTGGCGTGCAGGAAGTCGAAGACGCGGGCCATCCCGGCATAGGGCACGGCCTGGTAGACGATCTCCTTGGCCTCCACCGGCGTGACCCCGACGGTGAGTGCGGCGCCGAGCATCACCCGGTACTCGGTGACCGCGCCGACGGCGATCATCGCGGCGAGCTGCGTCATCAGCCGGGTGCGCTCGTCGACCTCGCCGGTGTGGCGCAGGACCTCGTCGAAGGCGAAGTTGTCGAAGTACTCGATCAGCTCCGGATCGGTGACCGCGAGCGTGGAGACGTGGCCGGGGAAGAGCCGCTCGTGCGCGGCGGTGGCAGCGGCGTTGGGCTTGCGGGCGGTCACGGGCGCACCAGCACCGTCAGCCGGCTGCGGTCGTCCATCGCCTTCTGCGGGGCGGGCACGTTCTCGACCCGGACGTCGCCGGGGCCGGACAGGAAAGTGGCACGCATAGAGGATCTTGCCCTTTCGTAACTGCTGTGGTGGCTCTGTGAACCGGAAGGGGGCGTCGGTGGGTTCTGGGCCGGTCAGCGGGGTTCGAGGCGCAGGGTGGAGGCGCGGGCCCGCTCGGTCAGGACGTGCTCGACGATGCTCGTGTAGTGCCCGTATTTCTCCCGGTAGGCGGCATCCACGCCCGGGTACTCGTCGGGTTCGGCTTGGTGGAAGGTGACGTCCTGCCGGACGCCGCCGGCTTCGATGCGTCCCTGGTGGCGGGACTGCGTTCCCCGGTACCAGGGGCCGCCGGGGCCCTTGACCGAGCGGACGTACAGCTGATCGCCGGAGCGGACCACCCACATCGTCACCGGGTCGCGCAGGGTGCCGTTGAGCCGTTCGGACGCCAGGTCCAGCTCCTGAGCCGCGGCGATCTTCTCGAGATCTGAGCCCTTCCAGTCCGTCATCGTCGTTCCCTTCCCATGTGCAGGGCCAAGAGCCGGGGCTCTGACCAGCCGTGTCGCCGTTCATCCCGTCCGCGGTTTCCCGCACGTGAGGGGCACGCCATCGAGAAGGAGCCACGTCTCGGGATACGGGACCTTGGACGCTCGGCCCCGGTGCGACGCATGGTCAACCCTGCCCTCTATTGCCCGCCGCGGGGAGGCCGAGACGTGCCGGGGAGTGGCCAGCGGGGGTGTAACAGGGCCCCCCTCGACGCGCATGTCGCGCCGGGAGCGGAGAGACACTGGCGAGATGGCACCCGAGCAGCACAGCGGCGGCAACGAGCTGGGGCGCTTCCTGCGCGCGCGCCGCACCCAGACCAGCCCTCAGGCAGCCGGCCTCACCCCCGGCCCCGGGGTGCGCCGCACCCCCGGCCTGCGCCGCGAGGAACTGGCCACGCTCGCCGGGGTCAGCATCGACTACTACATCCGCCTGGAGCGCGGCAAGGAGACCCGCCCCAGCCCGGCCGTGATCGACGCCCTCGCCCGCGCTCTGCAGCTCGACGACGCCGAGCACCAGCACCTGCACGACCTCGCCGTCCGGGCCGCCCGCTACGCGCCTCAGGCCGCCCCGGCGCCGAGCCGGACCGTGCGCCCCCACATGAAACTGCTGCTGGAGACGGTGCGACCGAGCCCGGCCTACGTCGTCAGCCGCAGCATGGACATCCTCGCCCACAACCCCGGCGGCCTCGCCCTGTACACCGGCATCGAGGACTGGCCCGCCACCCAGCGCAACCTCGGCCGATACCTCTTCCTCCACCCCGCCGCCCGCGAGATCTTCCCCGACTGGGACAACCAGATCCGCCACTGCGTCGCCCGCCTGCGTGCCCTGGCCGGCACCGACCCCGACGCCCCCGACCTCACGCAGCTCGTCGGCGAACTCCTCCTGAAGAGTCCGGCCTTCGCCGGGCTGTGGGAGCGCTACGACGTCACGGGCCGCAAGATCACCGCCAAGACCTTCCAGCACCCCCAGGTCGGCAAGATCACCCTCGCCTTCCAGGGCATGACCCTGGAAGGCACCCCCGGCCACCGCTTCGGCGTCTACACCGCCGAGCCCGGCACCCCCGACCACGACGCCATGCTCCTGCTCGACATGACCGCCACCCACACCGAGCCCACGCCGTCCCCACAGGAGCGATGAGCCCCCACGGTTCCAGCCTGGGCAAAGGCATGATCGGGGTAGCTTTGGCGGTGCGTTGGGGGTGGGCGGCGGCGACATAGCGCATGGCGGTCTGCTCGAATGCCGAACAGACGCAACCTGATAGCACCTGCATCGACCGCGTCAGAATGGTGATTCTCTGCCGTTCCTCGGCGGCCTTGCACCCGGCAGCGTTGCGCTTACGGGAAGCGGCAGGTTGGTCACGAACTGGTTCAGGATGTCGTCGCGATCCATGAACATGATCTGGCTCCGCTTCGCCGCGCCCAAGCGTTGCCCAGCCAGGCGGGCAGCCTTGGTCCGGGTACCCCTGCGGCGTAGGTACTGGCGGCATGGGCCATTGCTGTAGGCCTCGTCCGCGGCGAGACTGTTGGGCTTCTTGCGCGGCCTGCCCGCCCCGATGCGCGGGATGCGGATCTTGTCCATCGAGCAGGCTCTGCCATGACTTCCCGGCTTGGTGTTCTGCTGCTTCGCCCCCCCTTTTTGCGCCGGGACCGGCGGCGGATCGGTACGGGCGCCTGCCGCATGCTGATGGGCACGCACGATCGTGGAGTCAACCGAGATGTCCAAGTCGATCTCGCTCGCGGCGTCCGCCGCGTACTGCACCTGCTGCAGCAGGCGTGTTTCCAGGTGCCATCTGCTGACCACAGCCAATGGCGCTCATAGACCGTCTTCCACGGCCCGAACCGCTCAGGCAGATCCCGTCACTGCACCCCGGTCCGCACCCGGTGCAAAATCTCGTCGATCACCTGTCGGTGATCCCGCCACCGGCCACAACGCCCAAATGCATACCTGACAGATTAATGCAGGCCGATTGGGACGGTGGCGCGTCACACTTGCGCGGCCAGACGCACTCCGGTGTCCGGCGGCCTCGACCCGGTCTCCGGCCGCGGATGTCACATATTGACGACCGTCTCGGCAATTCGTGCCCAGTCGGCGAACGTCCAGTCCCAGCGGCGGCAGACGCACTCCTTGGGGAGGTCGCCCCTCGAGGGATGGCCACCAACCTTCCCCACCCTGGCGCGCCCCACGTCGCCGCCTGCCCGCATCCGCCAGCCGACTTGCCCGAGATCGTCCGTCTCTACGGACTGCGGCCGTGGATCGAGCAGAGCAAGGGGCCCAGTCGCACCTCACCAGCACCACCAGCCCTGCTGGCCCAGGGCCTTCCTCGGCACTCACACAGGAGAGCCGGCCCCCACCGTCACACCAAGTCCGGCCGCGCACAAGCGCCCACGTCCATTCACGGCAGCCTCCGCCGCCGCACCGGGGTTCAGTCCGGCGCGTCCAACGACACATGGCAGTTCCGGGGCGTACCGGCTGTTGCGAGAGTTCCGGCTGCCTCACGGCGGGGCAGCCGGCCACGCCGCCCGCCTACCACCCGTCTCCTGGATGGCCCTGCCACCAGGCAGGTCGGTCTTGGGCAGGAACCGCCATTCCCGGGCCGTCGCGCATCAGCCGTCCCGCCTGAAGACATGTCCGCAGGACATGATCACGAAAGGCGTGCACCACCACCAGCGAAGAATCCGCTGGTGAGCCCCCTGCGCCTGGCAGCCGGCCACAGCCACTCAGCGCCTCTTCAGCGGCTCATCGGTCCGACTGCTCGTCGCCCGCCCCCATACACGAGGCGAACCAGCACGTGACCTCACACCGCCCTGACCAGCGGCGACACGCCCAACACCCTAAAAGGGTGCGGATTCGACCCGGATTCGACCCGAGGGCCCCAGACTCCAAAACGATCAGCAGTTGACCTGCAGTGATGCTGATTCTTGCCGCTGTACCGAGCATCCATCAACAGTCTGGTATCACATTTGCAATTAAGTGGACATTTTGGGGCGATTAACGCTACGCAGTGAGTAGTCGCACTCGCCGTCGCCCTCTCCGGCCAACCCAAGCGCGAACCGGACAGCAGCACCACCCGGGCCACCTACTCCGGCGACTAGGGCTGACAGGACAGGTCTCTGACCAGCCTCTTTACAGAAGTCCTTCCGCCTGGCAGAAGCCGCCTTGCCGAGCCGACACAAGCCTCACGACCCTGATTCCAACCAAGGCACGCGGGGCGACGGCGCCCCGCCGACAGGGACGGGAACGCCATGCCTCACATGACCGCCTTCGCCAGGAACGAGTGGTTCGCGGTGTTAACGGTCAGCCAGAGCGGCTGGACGTACAGCCTCTGCCTCGAAGCGATTGGGGGAAACCACCCCGTACCGCCCCCGTCATCCAGCACCCCAGGGCAGACGAACAGCCTCAGACCAGCCCTGGCGGCAGCTCCCAGCGCAGATCTCCAGAGTCAAGAGCCACGCTCCAGGAGGCGAGGGATGTCGCCAGCCGGCCGAGCACGAGGGTCAAAGCCTCGGGAACGAACCCACACTCATGCGCAATCCGGTCCGCCTCGACACATCCATGGCCAACGGAGAAGTCCGTGTGCGCCGCAAGGCAAAGGGCAGTCAGCCGCAGAGCCGGGTCACCGGCACTCACGCCGCCGACTGTCGCCATGCGCAACGCCCAGTCAGCAGCCTTCCTGCGGTCCGGGCGTGCCGGATGCTGAGCAAACAGCCCGCCGTCGAGAATCTGGGCGATCGTCCCGCCACTCTCAGAGCCCGGGCAGGCTGGCGTTCTGCGGAGACATCGCGCCTGCTCCAACTCAGTCCACGGGAGCAGGTCGCGGCCCAGGCGGAGGCTGTGCAGGACCCCGATCGGCAACCGAACCTGCCCGTCGGCATTCATGCGCAGGGCACACTGCACGGCGAGCAGTCGGGTCGCAGCCCCGGTGTGGCCTGGCAGAGTGGCGGCCAAGTAGCTGAGCATCTCCCGCACCCGAACCTGATCGCCCGGCCCTTTGGGCTGTCGTTTGCGCCGCCGCGAGGCACCGTCCGCCGCCGCCACGGTCGTACGCAGGAAGGTTTCCGGAACCACGGCGGCCTGCATCGTGACCGACGCACAGGCCGTGCAGGCATCGGCAAGTCGCCAGAGCCGCCCACCCCGCTCACGGGCAAGGAGAAGCCGAACCGGGCCGGCGCAGCCGCGGTGCCGGGGGTGCCAGCGGCACCCCCGCTCGTGACACTGACAGGTACGCAAGTACGACGGTAGAGCGTCGCGCCGGGCATGCCCGGCCAGGTGTTCGAGTGCCGCGGAGCGTGCAGATACGGCAGCAAGCAGTACGCCCCGGTGGTCGCACTGCTGACAAACGAGCTGCGGTCCACCGGAGCCGGGCCGCAGCTCCACAGTCCAGGCACGCCGCGCTGTCGGGCATGTCGTGTGGAGCCTCATAGGGCGCGCGCTCCTCCCAGTCCTGTCTCGCGCCGTTGTTCGCTCAAGGGAGCGGCAGCACACGGTAGTGCAGACCTCTGCCCCCTTGCCCGGGCCGCCACCTGGGGAAATAGGGCAGAGGTCTGCACTGACAGGGCAGGGGTCTGCCCCGTCGGATGGTCAGGTGACGATCTTTCCGCCCGATCCGAACTTCGAGGCGCTCCGCCTGGAGCTCGCGCGCCTACGGGCGGCCCGAGGATGGAGCTATGACGAGCTCGCCGCCCGTAGCGGCCTCGCCAGACGGACTCTCATCGAAATTGAGCAGGGCCGCACGATCGGGACTCTGAAGACCTGGCACGCCCTCGCGCACGCTCTGAGCACTCCGCTCGACGAGTTCTTCTCCACGCTGTGCAACGGCCACGAACCGCCGACAAAGGCGGACGACTGACTAGCTCCAAGACGGCGTTCGCCAACCGCCCGAATTAGTGACGCGAAGCGAACACGCACTCGCACTCCCGAAAGCCAGTCTCAACAAATACGGCCGTCCAGGGGACACTGCGGGAGCGACACCGGCCGAGCGGCGTGTTGGCTGGCAGGTTCGCCCTCATGCGCTCCACACCCCCTTCCCCACACCGCCGGGACGGAAGCCCCGTCCACGTCCACGCCAGACGTTCCCTCCGCGTCAGCGCTGACAGTGCCAGCCGTCTGCTGCGGTGCGGCCAAAGCGACCGCTGCCGCGATTGCGGCAACCGCATCGAGTGGTACCACCGCATCAACGAGCAGCCGGTGCGGCTGCACCCTGACGAACTGCCTGCCGAGAAGGTGCCTTCGACCTGTCATTGGCACGTCAGCCGCGGTGTCGCTCATCCGGCGGGCGACGGCAGCGCCTGGTGCCGACTGCCGCACGCCCTGCTCTGCCCTGCCCGCGAAGCCCTCCCGGCTGCCCCCGAATTGGCAGGACTGCGCCGTGCTCTGGCGGTCAACACCCGCCGCCTGATCGACCGCGGTGCGTTCGTTCCCTCTTCAGCTCAGCCGAACGTCGAGACCTCGCCGACGACTACGTGCCGGCCAGCCCGACCTGTCGTGCAGCTCCTGTACATCCGCTATCTCGCCAACCGCCCGGTGGACGAAATCCAGTGCGTCGCTCAGACCCGCCGACGCCGCCGCTGCACCAGTCCACTGCTCACACCTCAGTCTCCGGCGGGGGTGTGGACCCTCGTATCCACCACTGCTGTCCGCGGCCAACTTCCTTTGCACGGGGAGGTCATGGCCGTCTACGCGCTCACACATCTGCACTACGCCGATCAATTGCGCTGGAGGGCCCAGCGCTGTCCCGAGCACGCCGCCACTCCCACAGCACCCGACGTGACGGTGGCCGAGTGGGAGCCCTTCGATCCGCTCCTCCACCACGAACACATCCGCAGCCGGCTCCCGACGATCACCCGACGTCCAGGGCCTGCAGACCGGAGCAGGAGGGCACCGCAGCCGTGACCGGACACCACGCGGTCGAGATCGCCCTGACCCGGCCCGCCACTGACGATGAGCTGTGCCGTGCCCGTCGTGTCGTGGCTCTGGCCAGCGACACCAGCCGCACCAGACTGCTGGCCCTGCAGCGTGCCAAGACTCCTGGCCGCGCACTGCGAGCGCTTCGCCACCGGCTCGATGCGGTGCTGCCCATCGACGTTCTCACCACCCACTACCCGGACCGGCAGGGCCGGGTCATGATGAACGTCGCCCTCAGCCCCGCCGCCCGCACCACCATCCGCCGGACCGCGGCAGCCTCGGGCCAACGGCCCCGGGACTTCCTACGCCAGGTCGTGACCGATGCCGTTGCCCGGCACAGCGAAGAGCGTGCCCGCCAGCTGGAAGAGCTTCTGGCCGAGCACACCCCCGAAGAACTGCTGCTCTGCGCAGTGAGCGCTCTCCTGCGTCACCCCCGCCGCCGGCCCAGATGCAAGAGTGCCCCCGCCCCTTCTTGAGGAGTATTTGTGTCCACCCCAACCGACGAGCAGGTTCACGCCCTCGACGCCTTCCGAGCAGGACACCACCTCGCCCTGCAAGCGGGAGCCGGTACCGGCAAGACCACCACCCTCCAGATGCTCGCGTCCAGCACCAAACGACGAGGCCGCTACGTCGCCTTCAACAAGGACATCGCCTGCCACGCCGCTACACGCTTCCCGCGCACGGTGACATGCAGGACCGCCCATGCGACCGCGTACGCCGCCCTCGGCCACCGCTATGCCGGTCGGCTCAACGGACCGCGCCAACCCGCCTGGAAAACCGGCCAAGCCCTCGGCATCACCCGACACGTCCGAATCGGCGATCACGAGATCAGCCACAGGACGCTCTCCAACACAGCGCTACGCGCCGTGAAGCACTTCTGCTACTCCGCTGACCAGACTCTCAGCCACCATCATGTACCGCGGCTTCGCCGCCTGCCGACGCCCGCCGAGCACACTCAACTCGCCGACTCGGTCTTTCCGTTCGCGGTGAAAGCGTGGGCCGACCTTCAGAACCCCGACCAGGGCGTCGTCCACTTCGAACACGACCACTATCTGAAGATGTGGGCCCTGACCCACCCGAAAATCGAAGCGGACTTCCTCTTCCTCGACGAGGCCCAGGACACCAACCCGGTCCTGGAACAGGTCTTCCATGCCCAACGCGACCATGCCCAGCTCGTCATGGTGGGCGACTCCGCACAGGCCATCTACGGCTGGCGCGGCGCCCGGGACGTGATGACCGGCTTCGACGACGCCACCGCACTCACTCTCACCCGCTCCTTCCGCTTCGGCCCCCTCCTCGCCCAACAGGCCAACCGCTGGCTCGAACTCGCCGACGCTCCCATCCGGTTGACCGGAAGCGAGACGGTGCCCACGGAAATTGGAGACATCGCAAACCCGGATGCAGTGCTGTGTCGCACCAACATCGGCGCTATGACCGAGGTCATGCGGCTCCTCGCCGAAGGCCGCCGCGTCGCCCTGGCCCGCGGCGGACACACACTCGCCGCACTGGCGTTGGCCGCACGCGGCCTCAAAGAAGGCCGCCGAACCAGCCATCCCGAACTCGTCCTCTTCGCCTCCTGGGGCGAAGTACAGGACTATGCGGCATACGACCCAGCTGGCGCCGACCTGCAGCCCTTCGTCGACCTCGTCGACGCACACGGCCCCGAGGCGATCCTCACTGCGGTCGACAAACTCACCGACGAGCACGGCGCCGAGGTGATCGTCTCCACCGCGCACAAGGCCAAGGGCCGCGAATGGCCAACGGTTCGGATCGGCGACGACTTCCCACCCCCCAAGGACACCGGCCAGCAGGACTCCGAGGGCAGTCCTATCCCTGAACCTGTCAGCGATACTGACGCCCGTCTCGCCTATGTCGCCGTCACCCGAGCGCGTCGCCATCTCGACCTTGGTGGACTGTCCTGGATCGACAGCCACCTTGGAAACTGACTGGACCACCACCCGGCCGGAGGGCCGATGCCCCCATCAGGCCCGTAGTTTTCAGCGAGTAAGAGGGTTGTTCAATTCACAGCTATTGCCGGTCCAGGGTGCCTGGTTACCCTCGATCGTTCATGAGTCTCCGTCAGCTCGCTAATGGAGTCTTTGCGTCTGTACGTGAATTCTTTTCGAGGCTGGGGCAGGGCGAGGGCCCAACGTCGCTCCTGTTGGCAGGGACACTCGACCGCGCCGCCGTCGACGCCGGCTTCACCCGCCCGTACCACAACGGCCGCACCGAGGGCGTCAACACCCGAACCAAACGGATCATGAGGCAGATGCACGGCCGGACCGGGTTCTCCCTGCTCCGCCACCGCATCCTCCTCCAGTGATCACTACACAGCGCTACCACCGATTACGGGACAGAGCCGAACGTTTTACAGTCCCGAGCCCGGCGTTCACTCGTGCGTGTGAAGGGCGCTGATGTGGTGGAGCCATGGGCGCTGCTCACCGTAGCGTCGTGGCTGATCTTGGCGTCCGTGTTCGATCTGCTGAGGAGCGGTGGACGTGCATATGAAGGATTCCGGGGCGAGTTCCGTCCTCCGAGTGCCGGAAGGATCACAGGAGGATACGTGGTCCGACTCCTGTCGCCTGGAGGACCTGGCATTCTTGCACCGGGGATTCACCGAATACGCGCACCAGCTGGACCTAGACGAACGATGGGCTCGGCGCTGGACGACGAGGTGGAAGTTCGGGCAGGACGCCGCCGCCACGTACTCGGTGCGCGACCTCAACGAGGTCGACGTCTCACGCACCATGCCGGTGCGTCGGTTCACTTGGCGGACCGACCAGTACCACCGGCCCGGGCTCGAGTACATGGTGTCCACGCGTCGGCATCACGGTTATGAGAGCTTCGAGGAGGAGTGTCTGCTCCTAGTCGCTGACTTCGCGGCCGGGCTGCGTGAGGCGCTTTCGCAGCCGTTCCTGCTGCGCTTCTACGCGGGCGGCAAGCGGGTAAATCACACGCCGGACTACCTGCTGCTGACCGATACCGGTCCATTCGTGATCGATGTACGGCCGGCCGGTCGGATTCACCCCGAGGACGAGCTGAAGTTCGCCGCGACGTTCGAGGCCGCATTGGCCGCCGGGTGGCGCTACGGCGTGGTGACCGGCTGGCGTCGGCACGTATGGGAAACGGTGGACGCGTTCTCCGCCGAACGGCGGCCGTTGTCCAATGTGCTCGACATGCACGGCCAGCTGCGCGCAGCTGCCTCCCAAGGTCCGCAGCCGCTACGTGACTTGGTCGAGCGGTGCTCCATCCCTGCAGTGGCCCGGGCCCATGCCCTGCACTTGCTGTGGCGTAGAGAGCTCGGTGCGGACCTCTCGGCACCGTACGGGGACGCGAGCCTGATCCGGCTCGCACTCGTAGAGCCTCGCGGTGTGCGGTAGTGAATACTGAAACGGCATCGACATGGGCGCTGGAGCCCGGCACCGAGCTGATCATCGATGGCAAGGCGTGGCGGGTCGAGACGTGTCTGCCGCACTTGGGCCGCGTGACACTCATCGGGGACGAGGGCGCGCCGTGGAAGGTCCAGCTGAGCGAGCTGATCCACCGCCCCGGTTGCCGACCGTCCACCCGGACCCGCAAGGATCTCCCGGCTGCCAGCCGGGGCCGCCAGCCGAAGTCGATGGCAGACCTCCTTCCGGTTCAACAAGAGCACGTGGTACGGCGGCTGGAGCACATCCGGGAGGTCGAGACCGGCTACCGCAGCGGCGATCCGGACGCCGCGCTGCCGCACGAACCACTCCAACAGTACGACCCGGAGACCACGACACTGACGCAGCGCCGAAAGGCGAAGGAGGCCGAGCTGCGCAAGGCGAAGGCCATGGATTTTACGCTGGCGAAGTCGCTGGCCCTGCACAAGGTGAGCGCGCGGACGCTGGTGCGCTGGGACACGGCACGGCGCAAGCTCGGGCCGATCGGTCTCTCGGACGACCGGTGGCTGCGAGAGGCGACCGGGCACCGGATCACCCCGGAGGTGCGCGAGGCGCTGTTCGCCGTACGTGACGAGAGCCTGCGGCGGGCGAAGCTGACCGCGCGCGACCGCGAACGCCTCATCCACCAGTACGTACGGGAGACCTTCGGCGAGAAGACCAAGGTCCCCAGCTACGACGTCTTGCGCAGGGTGTGGCGGGACTGGTTCGGCTCCAACGGCGGGCGGCAGCGCTACGCACGCTCGGCGGCCGTGGCGCAGAAGTACGCGACGGGGCGGCACGTGGTGGTGCACCGGCCTGGGCAGGTTGTGGCCCTGGACACCACTGTGCTGCCGGTGAAGGTCCTGGAGGACGTGTTCGGCGATCCGGTCTCCGTGCATCTCACGCTGGCACTCGACGTGTACACGCACTCGATCGTGGCGTTCCGGCTCAGCCTGGTCTCGGACTCCTCGATCGACGTGGCAATGGTGCTGCGGGACATGACGATGCCGCTGCCGATGCGCCCTGACTGGGGCGAGGACATGGAGTGGGCCTATCCCGGCGTCCCGGGCACGGTGGTGGCCGACTTCGCCGGGTACGAGGTGGCCGGGCTGCCGTTCTTCGCGCCAGAGACCGTCACCACCGACCACGGCTCCGTCTACCGCAACCACCACTTGGTCGAGGTTCAGCGGGTCCTCGGCGCGAACATCAAGCCGAGCCGGGTGCTGCGCCCCACTGACAAGAAGGCCGTGGAACGCGCCTTCGGGGCCATCCAGTCGCTGCTGTTCGCGATCCTGCTCGGTTACCAGGGCGTGGACACCGCCGACCGCGGCGTGGATCCGGAGGCCGACGCCTGCCTGACTGTGGCTGAGATGGAGCACATCATCGCCACCTGGATTGTGAAGATCTGGCAGAACCGCCGCTTCGACTCCTACGCCCCGAGCTGGGACCCGGGCGGTGACCACAGTCCCAACAGCCTGTTCGCTGCCTCCATAACTCAGGGCGGCTTCGCACTGCAGATTCCTTCTCCTGAGTTGTACTACCAGCTTCTCCCCACCCATCGAGTCATGATCCACGGCAAGCGAGGCGTGAAGATCAAGAACCTGTGGTACGACGGAGAGGCCCTGGACCCGTACCGCGGGGAGCTCTCCCGGCGCGGCGGCAAAGACGCGAACCGCTACGTCATCCACCGGGACCCGCGCGATCCCTGCTTCGTGTTCTTCCAGGATCCGCTCACGCACGACTGGCACACCCTGCGCTGGGTGGGCCTGCCCGAGGAAGGGCAATTCCCCGCTTTCAGCGACGCCCGTGTTCGCGAGGCCATGCGCGAACTACGCAAGCGCGGGCTGGCGCCGAAGTCGGACAAGGAACTCCTGCCGGTCCTCCTCGACGTGATCGGTGGGAAGATCCCCGTCGAGCAGTGGCCGACTCAACTGACGAAGAAGCAGCGCACCGAGCACGCCCGCGAAGTGACTCAGGCCGCGGCCGCCGCGGCCGACCGCCCCGCCGACGCCATTGCGGCCCAGTCGGCGCCCGCCGAGCCAGCGCCCGCCGCCGTGCCCGCGGCGCGCACCGGCTCAGACGACGGCAAGGTCATCCCGCTGCGCTGGCGCGAACGCGCCGAGCAGGGACAGAACGCGGTCACCAACGAACGTCGACGACGGCGTGAAGCCGCCGTCTCCGAACGCCCGACCCCGCCACCACAGGATCTGTCCGAGCGGCTGCGCGCCACCAGCCTGCTGGCCCTGCCCGACGACGACACAGACGAGCCCGGTGCGGCGACAGCGGCCGCAGCCGAGGAAGAGGTCAGCCGGTGAATCCCCCCTACAACGGTCCGTCGTTCCTCCCCGGCCCGCCGATCGACCGCACCACGTGGGAGGGCTGGCGGCGCTGGTGCGATACCCGCAGGGCGTTCATCCCCGCTCCCGTGCTGACGGCCGCCGAATTCGCCCTCAAGTCACCCCGCCAGCAACGCCTTTACAACCTGCACAGGCTCGCCACACACAGCAGCCTGCCCATCGACGTGACTCCGATGAGCGAGCGCGTCGCCCACGCTGTTCTGGCCCGCGTCGAGGACGGCGCGTTCAGCCACAAGGCCTGCACACGCGGCGGCATCATGGTCAACGGCGATGGCGCCCAGGGCAAGACCGAGACCGTGTGCGAGGCCTTGGCCGTCTTCGAAGAGACGTGGATGGCCCTGAACAACTACATGAACCCTGATGCCATGCCCGGCACCCGCGACCTGGTCGCCCCCGTCGCCTACGTACGCTGCCCGGTCAAGGCCACCCCCATCTCCACCTGCCAGCGCATCCTCGACTTCTACGGCGAGGACTACAAGGGCATGCGCCTGGAGGACCTGGTCCGTACCGTCAAGACCGCCATCGTCGAGCACGCCACCAGGGCACTCGTCATCGACGACATCACCCGCCTCAAACTCCACCGGGAAGCCGACCAGGACGTCCTCGACCTGATCCGCGAAATGATGAGCATGCCCGTCACGCTCATTCTCGTCGGCGTCGGCATCCCCACCTCCGGTCTGCTGCGCGAAGGCCGTCGCGACCCCAAGACCCTGGATTGGATCTACCAGCCGATCAAGGATCGCGGCCGCAGCCCGAACGATCACGCCGCCAGCCAGCACGAGCGGCGCTTCCAGATCGTCGACCTCGACCCGTTCCGCTACACCGCCGGACCGGAGATGGCCGCCTGGATGGATCATCTGGCCCGCATGGAAGGGCACTTGCGACTACTGAACGACACCAAAGGAATGCTGACCGGAGACGACATGCCCGAGTACCTGTTCGACCGCACCGGCGGCGTGGTCGGTGTACTGGAGAAGCTCATCCAGCACGGCTGTCGACGGGCCATCGACGAGCGGAGCGAGCGGCTGACGAAGGAGCTGTTCAACCAGTTCACCGTCACCCCCGGCGACATGCCCGACCTCGACGTGGAATCCGGCGAGCAGCCCAAGATCCCGCCGCACAAGCCCACCCCGGGGAAAAAGAAGCCGAAGGGCCGCAACGCCGTCTTCGACGATGACGGCCCCGCCGCAGCCGGCGAGACGGGCTGACGGAGGTGACACCCCGGCCGCTGCCCCGCAGCCTCGCGCCCCTACCCGAGGAGCCGCTCCCCGGCTACCTCGTCCACCTCACAGATCGCCTGAACCGCTCACCGGGCTGGATCGTGGAACCGTGCGGGAACAACAGAGGTGGACAGCAGCGCATCCCGGCCGCCACCGTGCACCGCTCCGCCAGCACGGCGCCTGCGCCGATCACCTGCGTCCCTGAACCAATCACCCGCCGCCGGAATACCTCGGATTCGGCGCTGTCCCAACGACTGGACCACTATGCGGACTTGATGGCACGAGCCTGTGATGAGGTCCGTGATGCCGATATTCCCGTCCCGTGTGAAACTCATGTCGGGTCGTGCATCACTCACCGGTTGGCCGCGGCTCGATGACCGTCCGCCCGCTGGCCCGCGCGCTCAGTCCGCTCCCTGAGGAATCACTGCCCGGCCTGCTCCTGCGGCTGGCCTACCGCATGGAGTGCTCTCCCGCCAGGGCTGCACGCCTGTGCGGACTGATCCACCGTCAAAATCGGCTCCCAGGCGAGTACCTGATCTCCCTGCCCGCCGAGCGGATCGGGCCATTCGCCGCGGCCGCCCGCTTGAACGTGGAGGAGGCCCACGCACTGACGCTGTCCTCCTTTGCTGCCGTCTACCCGCCCCTGGCATCCGTTCGGATCGACGGCAGCCGCAACACCACAGCCGCGCGGAAGTCGTGGGCTGCCAGCATTTCCAGTCGATACTGTGCCGCCTGTCTGTCCGGGGACGGAAGTCCCGTCCAGACTCTCTATGGCGGTCCCTGGAAACTGCGCTGGCATCTTCCCGTCGCGTACGCCTGCGTCAGACACCGCACCTTGCTCTCCCATACTTGCCCCAGTTGTGGGGGTACACCGAATCGGCCGACGAATACAGAGCGCCAAGGTCTGATCACGCACCGCACCACGAGCGGGTTGCACCCGGCCCAATGCCGGCGCCCTGTGCCTGATGTGCCCGGCGCTCCGGCCGTATCCTGCGCTGCCCGCCTGGACCACGACCGCCAGGCCGCGCGCGTGCCCGAAGCCGATCTGTCCGTTCTGCTTGCCCTGCAGCACCGCATTGATCAGCGTCTGATGTGCGATCAATCCACCGCTGATGCAGGCCAGTCTGCCCCAGACCGCTACTTCTTTCCCGACCTCATCGTCACTGCACATCTGATCCGGCTCAGCTGGCCAGACGGCGCGGGACACGCTTCCTCGACGTCGCTGGCTGACCTGATCGACCGCCACGTTTCCTCCGCTGCCGCTCGCCGCTACACCCCTGAGCCCGACGGACGCATGCCCATCGCCTGGGATGCCCCCGAGGACCCAGCGGAGTGCGCGGCGGTACTCGTTGCCGCCGACAGCCTCCTCGGTCACGAGCAACGCGATAACGCCCGGATGACCGATCACGTCCGGCCGCTCGCTACGTCCGCGTTCAGCCGTAATCCGGCCAACATCGGGGCCTCTTTGCGACGCATGGACGTCTCCCCTGCGATGGCACGTGCCCTGCTATGCCATACCCAGGGTTTCTACCGCGCCGGTGGCCACCGGCACGCGCGGCAGCTCCTTCCCTCACGCCAGAGCCGCTTCCGAATCGAGCACGTGCCTGCTCTCCTGCCGCAAGAGTGGCTCTCCGCCCACTTCGACGACCTGTTGTCCCACTGGGCGCACCACACAGACTGGAAGGTGCGGCACCTGCGGCGCGTTTCAGCGCTCAAGCTCGCGGAGATGAGTGGCGGTGGCACCTGGCCCGATTGCGCGAAGACTCTCCACATCCCGTGGAACACTGCGCAGCAGTCCCTCAAAGTCATCCGGCAGGAGTTGAATTCACACGACCTGTGGTCGGACTTTGAGCGGTCCGTCGAAAGTGTGGCCAGCCAATTGGACTGGGACACAGATCGTGTTCACTACGGGCGACGCCGGGAGCTTCTTTCGTACTGGCAAGTTCCGGCTGGTGACTGGGCCGAACTGTGCCGCGACTCCGAGCAGTTCGGCCAGGGGGCCACCTCCCCCACCCGTGACACCGCGACCGTGCTGATCTGGACTCATGTCACTCAGGGCGATCACCTTCACAGCCCCATGCTCTGCGCCCTGAGGGAATCGGGCTGCAGCACCCAGCGCCTGGTCGCGTCGATCAACCAGCTCCGCACCCCAGCCAACCGCAAGGGCAGCAAACGCGAGCTCCTGCGCCGCCTCGAAACGTACTCCGCCGTCCTCGCTACCGCCTGCGACCAGCGCACTGACACTGCTGCGATCACAACCACCTTTTCCACTCCCGCCGGTACCAACGAGGCGGGCCGGATGCTCGCTCCCGTCGCCCGAGCACTAACGGGAGCATCTCTGTGACCTTCCGTCCCTTGGCACGGAGCCTGGCCCCGTTGCCGGAAGAATCACTGCCTGGCTTCCTGCTACGGCTCTCCAGCCGACTCGAGATCCCTCCCCGTTGGCTCGCGGTCCGATGCGGCCTTATTGAACGCTCAGTACACAACGCCCGCATTCCAACCTTGCTCCTGCAGGATCTCCCAGGCGCTATGGCCCAGAACTTCGCCCTGGCCACGGGGCTGGACCTCGCCGAAGTCAGCGCGCTGACATTGAGACGGTTCCAGCCTCATTACTCGCCCCTACGGACCGCGTATCGCACCCCGCACCGTACGACCACCATGCTCAGCGCTCGCTGGGCCATGGAGTTCTCACCGCGCTATTGCCCCCCGTGCCTGCGCGGCAACGGGAGCGCGATCCAACAGGCATGGGGCGGACCCTGGAAACTGCAATGGCATCTACCCGTGGTCTTCGCCTGCCCCCAGCACCACCGTCTGCTGGAATCGGCCTGCCCAGGCTGCCAACGGCAGCTCAACACCTCCAGCTCGGGACGCTTCAACCTAGTCACCAGCCCCGGCACGCGACTGCACGCATTGCAATGCCGCAATCGCACCGAGGACGCGGCGCACAAGGCCCGAGGAAATCGCCGCTGCGGCACCCGGCTGGACCGCCTCGACCATGCCTCAGGCCCACCGCCTGGCCTGATCGCCTCCGACCTCGACCGGCTGCTCGCCCTCCAACACCGCATCGACCGGCGCCTCTTCGGAGACCAACAAGAGCCGGACGGCAACTCGTACTTCGAAGACCTGCTCCTTGCCGCACACCTGATCACTCTCAGCTGGCCGACCGCTGCCGATCTCATCCCCTCTCGCTCTCTGCAGGCACGTCTCGACGAGCACGCGGCACCGATCACCGAACTGATCCAGGCCAGCCAAGTCACGGGCCTACCCTCGCGGCGCTCCGGTACCCGTGCGGCCCCTGCGGACACCACGCAACGAGCAGCGCTGCTGCTGGCGGCCGACACTCTACTCGGCGAGCACGACCAGACATCCCTCCGCGAACAGGTCCGGCCGTTGGTCCAAACCGTCCGGTCCCATGCCCCGATGTTCTACGGCCAGATCGCCCGGTCGCTCAACATCTCCCCTCGTTTCGCCCAGGCCCTGGCCACCAAGAGCTACGGCACTCACGGGCACCGCAGCCTGCGGACACCGGCCCGCAAGCACCGGTTCTCGGTTGAGGAGGTCCCGGCCTACCTGCCGAAACCTTGGTTCGACACCTACTTCGATGGCTTCCTCGATCACATGCCAGAAGACCAACGCCCCAGGGTGCGCGCGCTGCGCCGCGCCGCCTCTATCCGGCTCGTGAGACTCATCACCGGCGCCTCCTGGCCCCGATGCGCCGAGGTCCTCGACCTGACTCCGAAGATGGCCGCCAAGCTCATATTCAGCCTCGCCAAGCGCTTCGATCCTATTAAGCTGTGGTCTGAGTTCGACCGACGAGTCGACCAAATCGCAGATCACCTCGATGTCACCCAGGACCGGATCAACTACGCGAACCGCCGCCAGCGCCTGGCCGAGTGGCGCATGGCGAGTGAAGAGTGGCACCTTCTGACTGCCGGCATCCCTCGCCTCCGCAGACTTCACGAGCAGGGCGACCCTGAGATTGGAGCCGCCCTCGCATGGAGCGGAGCCACTCAGGGCGAACCTGTCCACAGCCCAGTCATCCGTGAATCCGAGCGCAACGGCGGTGACGTCACCTTGCTCACCAGGGAACTCTCCGTTCTCCAGGGAGACGACTTGCGCGGTGCCCGGCTCCATCTCCGTAGACGTCTCGACGTCTACGCGGCGCATCTGGCGAACGCCTGCGACCGTGGGGCCAGCCTCCAGGTCCGCATAGACGACATCCTGATCCGGGGCTGACCTTAGCGTGAGGATCACAACAGGCCTCACCCTGGGGGACGAAGCAGCGAGCAGTTCTGCTGGCGCGGACGCCTGAGACTAGACACGACTCGGGACTCCCTGCGACCAGAATCTGCGCCTCCGTGTCTCAGTACGCACGATCATCTAGTAGGAGACACGAGCCCACAGCACGCCCGAACCTCACCAGCCCTGAGGAAGCAGCAGGTCAGCCGCCTCAGACAGTCTGCAAGCCAGGTCCGCTACCCTCCGGTCTGCACCTCGCTACGGTGCCAACTGTCCCGCTTTTGTGCCAACTAAAAAGCCTCGTCACAAGAAGGCTAGCGCCGCACCCGTGGCATTCCCAGGCCGATCCAGGAAATGATCTCCCGCTGGATCTCGTTGTTGCCGCCGCCGAAGGTGAAGATCACGGCGGAACGGTAGCCCCGTTCGAGCTCGCCGTGCAGAACGGCGCCCGCCGAGCCCTCCTGGAGTGCGCCGGGCGCTCCGACGACCTCCATGAGCCAGCCGTAGGCGTCCCGGCGGGCCTCGGAGCCGTACACCTTCACGGCCGAGGCATCCTGCGGGGTGAGGGTGCCGTTCTGGAGGGCGCCGACCATCTGCCAGTTCAGGAGCTTGAGCGCGTCGAGTTTCACATGGGTCTGCGCCAGCCTCCGGCGCACCCAGGGCAGGTCGACCACCCGGCGGCCGTCGGCGAGCTTGGTCTCGCCCGCCCAGCGCTGGACGTCGTGCAGCGCGCGGATCGCCATCGTGCCGTGCGCGGCGAGGGTCACGCGCTCGTGGTTGAGCTGGTTGGTGATCAGTCGCCAGCCCTGGTTCTCCGCGCCCACTCGCCGCGAGACGGGGACGCGGACGTTCTCGTAGTAGCTGGCGGTGGTGTCGTGCGAGGCGAGCGTGCGGATGACGGTGCAGGAGTAGCCGGGATCGCCGGTCGGCACCAGGAGCATGGTGATCCCCTTGTGCGGCGGGGCCTCGGGATCGGTGCGCACGGCGAGCCACACCCAGTCGGCGGTGTCGCCGTTGGTCGTCCAGATCTTCTGTCCGTGCACGACGTACTCGTCGCCCTCCCGCACCGCGCGCGTCTTGAGTGCGGCCAGGTCGGTCCCCGCGTCGGGCTCGCTGTAGCCGATGGCGAAGTCGATCTCGCCGGCGAGGATCTTCGGCAGGAAGTACGACTTCTGCTCGTCCGTGCCGTAGCGCATGATCGTCGGTCCGACGGTGTTCAGCGCCATGAGGGGCAGCGGCACGCCGGCCTGGGCGGCCTCGTCGAAGAAGACGAACTGCTCGATGGGCGTGAGACCGCGCCCGCCGTACTCCTTCGGCCAGCCGACGCCGAGCCAGCCGTCCTCGCCGAGGCGCCGGATGGTCCGGCGGTAGAAGCGCTTGGCGGCGGCGGGGTCGGCGTGCCGGGCGTAGGCGTTGTCGGGCACCAACTCGGCGAAGTAGGCCCGCAGTTCGGTGCGCAACCGCAGTTGCTCGGGCGTGTGGTCGAGGTGCACGGCGCCTCCTGGCTTCCCAAGGCCGGTGTCCTGACGGCGCACACCGTAGAACGTGTTCCAGAAATTGGGAATGGCGAGGGGCCGGTCGGCGCGAAAAGCGACCCGGCGGTCTTGGCGTCGCTGGGCAGTCTCAGCGTCCAGGCGTCCAGGCCTCTTGGCGTCGCCCGGAGAGTCAGTGCAGCGTGTCGATGAAATCGGTGCAGGCCTGGGCGCAGGCGCGGCACGCGGCCGCGCCCTCCTCGGCTCCCGGCTGCCGGTCGAAGACGTGCGCGCACTCCAGGCAGACGGTCCGGCACCACTCCAGCTGCGCCCGGATGCCGGCCTCGTCCGTCGCGCTCTCCTCGGACAGCACACGGCAGGTCGCGTCGCAGACCTCCGCGCACATGATGCCTTTGCGTCGCACCAGTTCCTGGTGTTCTCTTCCGTCCGGATCCACGAGGCTCGCCCGCAGCGCGCTGGCTCGCGCACACTCGGCGCACGCCTGGGCGCAGGCGAAGCGGTCCTCCAGGAACCGGAAGAGTTCCTGTTGGGATGTCGTCGTAGTCACACGGGGCGGGTAGCCGGGGAGCCCGACGCCAAACCCCCCGGAGGCGCCGCCGCCGACGAAGCCGACGGGGCCTTATGGGCGATTCGCGGCCTTTTATGTGGGTATTCACCTGATATGACTACCGCAAGCCAACAGCTGGCCGCCGCGAGCGGCCTGCTCAGTCTCGCGCTGTTCGTGGTCGGCATGGCCCTCCTCGCGGTGCTGGGCGGCGCCTTCTGGCTGGGCGCGCGCGTCAAGTCGCGCGAGTCGGCACGACCGCGCCCCGAGGATCAGCCGCACCTCCCGCCGGGCGGCGCCGTGCACGAGATCCGCGAGAACCGGGAGCCCGACGAGGTGCCCCGGATGGCGGAGGGCGGCCGTCCCCTCACCCCGTACGAGCTCACCAACATGCAGACCCGGTCGAGCACGGACAAGAAACGTCCGCGCTGGAGCCGGGGCAGCAGCGGCTCGTTCGGCGGAGGCGGTCTGGGCGCCCACTGAACCGTTCCCCGAACCGCTGCCCCGCGGCGCGGCTTCCTGGTACCTGCCCGGCCGGCACTCGTTCCGGATGCGGGGAGCCGTCGGTCCGGCGCTCCGGGCCGCCGACCACCGGTGGGCGCCCGGTCAGGTTCCGACGTAGGCCGCGAGGTGCTCGCCGGTGAGAGTGGAGCGGGCGGCGACGAGATCGGCGGGGGTGCCCTCGAAGACGATCCGGCCGCCGTCATGGCCCGCGCCCGGGCCGAGGTCGACGATCCAGTCGGCGTGCGCCATCACCGCCGGGTGGTGCTCGACGACGATGACCGACTTGCCCGAGTCGACGAGGCGGTCCAGCAGGCCGAGCAGCTGCTCGACGTCGGCGAGGTGCAGGCCGGTGGTCGGCTCGTCCAGGACGTACACGCCGCCCTTGTCCGCCATGTGGGTGGCCAGCTTGAGCCGCTGGCGCTCACCGCCGGACAGCGTGGTGAGCGGCTGTCCGAGGCTCAGGTAACCGAGCCCGACGTCGGAGAGACGGGTCAGGACGCGGTGCGCCGCCGGGGTGTTCGCCTCGCCCGCGCCGAAGAACTCCACGGCCTCGGCCACCGGCATCGCGAGCACCTCGCTGATGTCCCGCCCGCCGAGGCGGTACTCCAGGACCGACGCCTGGTACCGCTTGCCCTCGCACTCCTCGCAGGGGGTGGCGACGCCCGCCATCATCGCCAGGTCGGTGAAGACGACGCCGACGCCGTTGCAGGTGGGACAGGCGCCCTCCGAGTTGGCGCTGAACAGCGCGGGCTTCACGCCGTTGGCCTTCGCGAAGGCCTTGCGGATCGGGTCGAGCAGCCCGGTGTACGTGGCCGGGTTGCTCCGTCGCGAGCCGCGGATCGCACCCTGGTCGACCGAGACCACGCCCTCGCCGGGCGGCACCGAGCCGTGCACCAGCGAGCTCTTGCCCGAGCCGGCCACGCCGGTGACGACGACCAGCACCCCCAGCGGGATGTCGACGTCCACGTCGCGCAGGTTGTGCGCCGACGCGCCCCGGATCTCCAGCGCGCCGGTGGGCTTGCGCACCGTCTCCTTCACACGGGCCCGGTCGTCGAGATGGCGGCCCGTGATCGTGCCGCCGGCCCGCAGCCCTTCGACGGTGCCCTCGAAGCAGACGCTGCCGCCCGCCGTGCCGGCGCCGGGGCCGAGGTCCACGACGTGGTCGGCGATCGCGATCGTCTGCGGCTTGTGCTCCACGACCAGCACCGTGTTGCCCTTGTCCCGCAGCCGCAGCAGCAGGTCGTTCATCCGGCTGATGTCGTGCGGGTGCAGCCCGGTGGTGGGCTCGTCGAAGACGTAGGTGACGTCGGTGAGCGAGGAGCCGAGGTGGCGGATCATCTTGACGCGCTGGGCCTCGCCGCCCGAGAGCGTGCCCGAGGGGCGGTCGAGAGAGAGGTAGCCCAGGCCGATCTCACCGAACGAGTCGAGGGAGTGCTGCAGCGCGGTGAGAAGGGGTGCCACCGACGGATCGCCGAGTCCGCGGACCCACTCGGCAAGGTCGCTGATCTGCATCGCGCAGGCGTCGGCGATGCTGACGCCGTCGATCTTCGACGACCGGGCGCCCTCGCTCAGCCGGGTGCCCTCGCACTCCGGGCAGACGGAGAACGTCGTCGCCCGCTCGACGAAGGCGCGGACATGCGGCTGGAGGGCGTCGATGTCCTTGGAGAGCATGGACTTCTGGATCTTCGGGATCAGGCCCTCGTACGTCAGGTTGATGCCCTCGACCTTGATCTTCGTCGGCTCCTTGTGGAGCAGGTCGTGCAGTTCCCGCTTGGTGAACCTGCTGATCGGCTTGTCCGGGTCGAAGAAGCCGCAGCCGGAGAAGATACGGCCGTACCAGCCCTCCATGCTGTAGCCGGGGATCGTCAGCGCACCCTCGTTGAGGGACTTGCTCTCGTCGTAGAGCTGGGTGAGGTCGATGTCCGAGACCGAGCCGCGGCCCTCGCAGCGGGGGCACATGCCGCCGGTGCGGGTGTAGGTCGCCTTCACCGCCTTCTTGGCGCCGCGCTCCACGGTGATCGCGCCGCTCGCCCGCACGGAGGCGGTGTTGAAGGAGTAGGCGCTGGGCGGGCCGATGTGCGGCTGCGCGAGCCGGCTGAAGAGGATGCGCAGCATCGCGTTGGCGTCGGTGGCCGTCCCCACGGTGGAGCGCGGGTCGACGCCCAGTCTCTGCTGGTCGACGATGATCGCGGTCGTCAGCCCTTCGAGCACGTCGACCTCGGGACGCGCCAGGTTCGGCATGAAGCCCTGTACGAAGGCGCTGTAGGTCTCGTTGATCAGCCGTTGCGACTCCGCGGCGATCGTGTCGAACACCAGCGAGCTCTTGCCCGAACCGGAGACCCCGGTGAACACCGTCAGCCGGCGCTTCGGGATCTCGATGCTGACGTCCTTGAGATTGTTCTCGCGCGCCCCGTGCACCCGGATCAGGTCGTGCTCGTCGGCGACATGCGGCTCGGGCGCGGGCGCATACGTCCTGTCGACCTTGCTCATCGTCTCTCCATCCCTCGTGCGGGCCGCCCGGTCCGTGTCGGCGCCGCCCGGCTCTTCCCTCGGACGCCACGCTAGCCGGGGCACGGGACCCGGCGCTTCTCCCATCCTGACCGGTTCGGTGGCGTTCAGGTTCAGACAGGCCGCGGACAGTAAACGACAACGCGGTGCGAGGACGGCTCGAAGGCGCTGGGATGGCCTGATTCGTCGTGCAGGATGAGGTGGGACATGGCCGAGGTGATGCGGGCGGAACCGGCGCGGCGCACAGGAGCGGGGGCGGGGGAGGGCGCTGCGAAGCAGAACGTCGAGCAGGGCGTGAGGCAGGACCTGGGGCAGGACCCGAGGCAGGACGGCGAACAGGACGCCGAGCGGGACACGAGGACGGACGTCGAGCGGAACGCCGAGCAGAAACGGTGCGGCTGCCCGGCGCCCGCGTCGGACACCGCGCTCGGCGGGGCCGAGGAACGCTTCCGGGGACTCCTGGAGGCGGCGCCGGACGCGATGGTGATCGTCGACGACACGGGCGTCATCAAGCTCGTCAACGCCCAGACCGAGGCGCTGTTCGGGCACGGCCGCGAGGAACTGCTCGGCTGTCCGGTCGAGTTGCTGATCCCGCACCGCTTCCACGACCAGCACACCGCGCACCGGCGCGGGTACACGACCAACCGCCAGGTGCGTCCGATGGGCGCCGGCCTCGAACTGCACGGGCTGCGCAAGGACGGCACCGAGTTCCCCGTCGAGATCAGCCTGAGCCCGCTGGAGACCGCCGAGGGGCTGCTCGTGTCGGCGGCCGTGCGCGACGTGAGCGACCGCAAGGCGGCCGAGGCGCGCATCAACGAGCTGGCCGCGCTGGTGGAGTCGTCGCAGGACGCGATCCTCGCCAAGACCCTCGACGGGTACATCACCTACTGGAACGCGGCCGCGCAGCGCCTGTACGGCTACACCGCCGAGGAGGCCATCGGCCGGCACGTCTCGCTGCTGGCCCCGCCGGAGCTGCGGGGCGAGGTCCGCGAGCTGCTCAAACGGCTGCCGCACGCGGAGAAGGTGGAGCACTACGAGACGCTGCGGATGACCAAGTCCGGGGCGCTGCTGGACGTCGACGTCACGTTGTGGCCGACCCGGGACACGCACGGCAAGGTGGTCGGGGCCTGCGCGATCGTGCGCGACATCAGCGACCGCAAGCGCGCGGAGGCCGAGCTCACGGTGCTGTACGAACAGCAGCGGCACATCGCCCTGACGCTCCAGCGCAGCCTGATGGGCACGCCGCCCGCGCTGCCCGGCCTGGCCACCGCGAGCCGCTACCGGCCCGCCACCCAGGGCGCCGGGGTGGGCGGCGACTGGTTCGACCTGATTCCCCTGGGCGCCGACCGGGTGGGCGTGCTGATAGGCGATGTCATGGGCCGCGGGCTGGAAGCGGCCGCCGTGATGGGCCAGTTGAGGTCGGCCGCGCACGCGCTGGCCAAGACCGGGATGCAGCCGCGCCAGCTGATGCGGGCGCTGGACACCTGCGTCGCCGACCTCGACGTCCCCGACCAGCTCGTCACCTGCTGCTATCTGGTGATCGCACCGGACGCGGGCACGGTGACGGTCTGCTCGGCGGGGCACCTGCCGGTGCTGGTCGCCGGGGCCGGCGAAGGCATCAGCCGGCTGCCCAGTCCGGTCAACACGCCGCTGGGCGTGGGCGACGTGGTGTACGAGCAGTCCAGTTCGGAGATACCGCCGGGGGCCACGCTGGTGCTCTACACGGACGGCCTCATCGAGACGCCGGGCAGCGACATCGAAGTGCGCATCGACGAACTGACCCGTCTGCTGTGCCAGTTGTTCATCGGCACGCCGTGTCTGGAGGCCGCGGCGGACCATGTCCTCGCGGGTCTGCTGCCGGACGCCGACGGCCACAACGACGACGTCACCCTGCTGCTCGCGCAGTTGCCCGCCGCTCCGCTGGCCGCCGTCACGACGCACCTGCCGGCCGTCCCGGCCTCCGTGCCGCAGGGGCGTGCCTTTCTGCGCAAGGCGCTCATCGGGTGGAACTGCGCGGACAGCGCCGACGACGCGCTCCTGCTGCTGTCGGAGACGCTGACCAACGCCGTCCAGCACGCCGCGGGCCCGGTCGGCGTGCATCTGCGCCGCACGGCCACCGATCTCACGGTCGAGGTCAGCGACCGCAGCCCGCATCTGCCCCAGCCGCGCACGGCGGTCGAGGACGAGGAGTCGGGCCGCGGCCTGATCCTGGTCCGGGGCCTCGCCGCCGGCTGGGGGGTGCGGCCGACGGACGAGGGCAAGACGACCTGGTTCACGCTGAAGCTGTGAGCCCCCGGTGCGGACCGCCGTGGGCCGGCGCCAGGGCGTCGAGGTGCGCCTGGACGTAGGGCACGGCCACGGCGTGCAGTTCGCGCTCCCCGTCGACGAAGGCGGGCTGGACGTTGACCTCGAAGACGACCCCGCCGTTCTCCGCGGCGAGGTCGACGCCGGCGAAGGGCAGCCCCACGGACGCGGTGGCCGCGACGGCGAGTTCGGCGAGCCGGGGCGGGAGGTCCGCCGGGGCGAGGTGCACGGCGGTGGCCCCCTGGCAGGTGTTGCACGGGGTGTCGGTGGCGGGTTGCAGGTGCTCGCGGGCGTGCACGACCCGGTCGCCCAGGACGAACACGCGGAACTGGTGGCGCAGGCCGTCGGCGGTGACGTTGCCCGCGTCGCGGGACAGGAGCCAGTCGGTGCCGCGTTCCTCGTAGTAGGCGGCGGCGCGCTCCAGCCGAGCCGGGGTGTCGACATGGAAGGTGTCGTTGCCGCCGGTGCCGACGACGGGCCTGGCCCAGGTGTCGCCCCCGAGGCGCTCGAACACGTCGGCCGCCTCCCTGGGGGAGGGCCGCGACAGCACCGCGGTCTCCATCTGGGCGATGCCGTCCCGCAGGAAGCGTTCGACGGTGAGGTTCTTCTCGGTGGCGGTCCGCCAGGCGTCGGGACCGGCGGCGAGGGTCACCACACCGTGGCTCTGCAGGAGCCGCTGGAAGCCGGCGAGGGCACGCCGGTGGTGCGGCGGGATCTCGTAGAGCAGGACGACGTCCGGCACGAAGTCCAGCCGCTGCTCGGGGACCCGCAGGCGTAACCGGTTCCCGTGCCGGATGCCTCGGCCGGTTCCGCCGGTCGCGAAGTGCCGGGAGTCGACCCGGACGGGCGGTGCGCCGGTCAGCAGTTCCACGGCGTCGGCGAGGTACTCACGGCAGCCTTCGGGCGAGGTGGGGTCGGCGATCAGGGCGATGCACGGTCGGGACACAACGGCCTCCAGGGGCTCTCGACTGGCGCTCGAGCCGCGGGCGGCCCACGCGCGGCCCGAGCGGTGTCACGGATGGTGCCTGTCGCGTGGATGGTCGTCGCACCCGTCGCCCGGGGAGCCGCGCCGGTGTGCGGAGCCGCGCCGGGTCCGGACGGCGCCGGACGGGGACGGGTGACCACGAGAAGGGTGGGGCTCGCCCCGCCGATGCCGCGCGCGGGGCTGGCCGACCACTGTAGGCACCCGGCGGGACGCCGTGCCAGGGCGCACGGCGGTCCGCCTCCTGCCCCTCGTCCTGCGCCGTCCGCCCCGGTCCGTGCGCCCTGCCGGGCCGCGGGTGGACTGCGGGTGAGCAGCGGGTGGGCCGTCGCCTCAGCAGTCCCAGGCCCGGTCGGCGGCCTCGGGCGCATCGAGTGCGTCGGTGAGCCGGGCGGACGGCGCTCGCGGGTCGACGGGTACCTGGGGTTCCCTTCCCGGTCGGGTTGGCTCGCAGGCGTGTGCCGGGCCGTACCTGCCCGCCGTGCCGCGTCCGCCGGGTACCCGACAGGGCCCGGCGACCCATAGGGCGGCGCGGAGCCGTCCGTAAGGAGGGCGTCCGCCGCCCGGGGGGGGCGTCCGCTACCCGCGCGAGGCCGCCCTGCCGGCGTCGAGGCCGTCGACGTGGGCCACGTTCTGCCGGTCCTCGGCGTCCCCTCCGCCCTCAGCGGCGAACCATGCGTCCAGGATCTCCTTCAGCAGCGGCTCGGAGGTCAGGCGCAGACTGAGGGCGAGGACGTTGGCGTCGTTCCAGCGGCGGGCGCCGTCGGCGGTGTAGGCGTCGACGCACAGCGCGGCCCGGACGCCGGCCACCTTGTTCGCGGCGATCGACGCGCCGGTGCCGGTCCAGCAGCACACCACGGCCTGCTCGCAGGCGCCGTCGGCCACGTCCCGGGCCGCGGCCTCCGAGCACACCGCCCATCGCGGGTCGTCGCCGGTGCGCAGCGCGCCGTGCGGGACGACGTCGTGCCCGCGTCCGCGCAGTTCGGCGACGAGGGCCCGGGCCACTGGCTCGTCCATGTCCGAGGAGACGGAGATCCGCATGCCAGGGAGCCTACTGAGCGCGGGCCGGCGCTGTCGCCCCTGGCGGCGTAAGTCGGCCAGGCCGGCGCACGACGCACCGGCGGTCCGCAGCCGAGCAGGCGGCGACGGGATCACCGTGGACCGGATCGTCGTCGACACCGGCGGGCTGCCGGCGGCGTGTCCGGCGCCGCCGGAGAGCTGCCACCCGGCCGTCGACCCCGACCCGCGCACCGGGCCCGGTCCGGACGCGCCCGACCGGTGACATCGCGGGGCCCGCCCCGGGCTGCCGGGACGTCCCGGGGACGGCACGGCAGCGGCCGTCCGGACGGTGGGAGCGAGCCGGGCGGGACCGAGGCGGGGCGGGGCTCGCCGGAGGCCAGGTCAGGGCGTCGGGATGCCCGCCGGGCCGGTCCGGCGGGCGGGGCGGTCGAAGCGGACCGGGACGCCCGGCGAGTACAGGACGCTCACCGGGTCCCGCGTCGGCGCCGGCAGGCCCGCCGCCGCGATCAGGTCCTCCTCGCACTCCACCAGGTCGGCCCGGTGCAGCGGCCAGCGCGGATGGGCGTTGGGCAGGTACATCGGGCGGCCGAAGAAGGCGCTGTGCAGGCCCCAGCGCGCGGTCAGGAAGTGCTCCAGCGCGGTGGGTTCCGCGATCCGCGCGCCCACGCGCACGGTGATCCGGCTGCGGGCGCCGCGCGGAGCGGGCCACCGGCGGCGGCTGGTGTAGGCGACGGTGTCGCCGTCGGCGTGGATCGCCATGCGCGACCACGCGTAGGGCAGCCGGAAGCCAGCCCGCGCAACGGCCACCGGCACCAGCCGGGAGGCGTCCAGCGAGCGGAAGACCACGCCCCGGCGCCCATGCGCGTCCACCGAGTACAGACGGACGTTCGTCTCGGGGAAGGAACCGAGATAGGGCACGCCCGGCAGGCGGAACCAGCCCACGCGGTGCATCCGGAACGCCACCAGGCCCACGTAGGTGACGCCGTCGAGGGTGTCGGGGACGGTCCCGGGCGGCAGCAGCCCGGCCACGTCCGCCGGGTCGGCCGCCCAGTGCAGGAAGGTCAGGTCGAGCCAGGACTGCGTGAGCAGCGGGCGCGCTATCGCGCCAGGGGCGTCGGGCGTGACGGGGTGCGGGACCGGGGCCGGCGGTGTCTGCGGCACCGCTTCAGTATCACAGAGGGCCGGGCCGGACGGTCGGCCGCTGTGGCTGAGGACACATGTCGTTCCCCGGGGATCGCGGGCTACGGTTCTCCGCAGCCCCCACCTTCTCCGCAGCCCCTCCGCTGCCCTCCCCCGCTGATCTTCCGACCTTCGCCGCTCTTCGCTGGCGCACACCCCGGACGGCCCGCCTTGTTCGCTGACCTCTCCCCCCTCGTCGCCGCCACCACGCAGTGGCTGACCCGGGCCTACCCGCCGAGCGGCGGCGCGCTCGCCGGCGCCCTGTGCGAGGCGCAGGCCCGGCAGGCGGCGACGGTCGCGGCCCGGCTGCGCTATCCGACCGCCACGGACGCCGCCCTGGTCGGCCTGGCGGGTCCGGGCGGCTCGGGCCGCCTGGACTGGATCAGCGGCGCGGACACCGACGACGGCCTGTCCGCCGCCGACCATGCCTGGCGGACCTGGGTGGACGAGGTGGTGGCGAGCTGGGCGGCCTGTCTGCTCGGCGACGCGGTCCTGGCCGCCGAGGCGGTGGCCGCGCTCGCCGGAGGCGACCACGGAGCGGGGACTCCGCCCGGCTTCCGGCGCCTGGTCGCACCCGACGACCGCGACCTCGACGCGGCGGCGCTGCTGCGCCACCCCGATCTCCTCGCCCCCGTGGCCGGCCTCCACCGCGCGCGTCTCCTGGAGCGCCTCGGACGCGGCCGGGCGCTCGTCGCCTGAGGCCACGCCCGCCCGGGCCGGCCCGCTCGTCTCACTCCAGGTAGGCGGGGGCGACCGCGGAGGTCATCAGCGGGCGGGCCGCGCCGGTTCCGTCGGCGGGCACGCTCCACAGGTCCGAGCCGTAGTCGCCGGGGAGGGCGTAGACGAGGGTGGCGTCGTCGGCCCACAGGGCCTGGTCGTCGATGTTGCGCGCCTCGGCGGTCGCCGTCTCGCGCATCGTGCGCAGATCCAGGACGTACAGGCGCCAGGGCGCGTCCGGCGAGGCGCCCTCGACGCGTTTCTTGTAGGCGACGCGGGTGCCGTCCGGTGAGAGGGAGGGGCATTCCACGTTGCGGTGCACGGTGGTCAGGGTGCGCGCGGTGAGGTCGCCCCGGACGAGGTAGGTCCGGCCGCCGGTCGCCAGCGTGGCGTAGAAGCGGGTGTCGTCGGCGAAGGTGACGCCCCAGACGTTCATGTCGGCGGCCTCGTAGGAGCGGCCGTCCTTGACGACGCGGAAGGTCTCCAGGTTGTCGTCGATCTTCCAGGTGCGGGTGTCGACCACGGCCGTCCGGGTGGAGAAGTCCGTGCCGGCGTAGGAGTCGCCGCTGACGAAGACCGTCCAGGCCACCAGATGCCCGGAGGGCGAGACGCGGGCCCGGGTGGGGATGCCCGCCGCCGGGAAGCGGTGCCGTTCCCGCAGGTGCGCGTCGAGCACCACCGCCCGGTAGCGGTCCTGCAGCGCGCCGTGCACGGCCTGCAGGCAGATGCCCGTGCCGGCCGCCGCGTGGAAGCGCAGGCACTTGACGCCCGACGCGGTGCGCGGACCCTGCGGACGGTCGGCGGGCACCGTGGCGATCTCGTCGCGGTGCGGGCCCCAGGCCAGGTTGCGCACCAGCAGCCGGCGTCCGCCCGAAGGCAGCAGCGAGACGGTACCGGCCCGCACGGCCGGACCGTCCGCCTGCTGCTGGTCGCGCAGCCCCGACCGGTGGGCGGCGTGCAGCACGGCCCCGGCGCCGACGGTCCCCAGCAGCAGGACGGCGGCCAGCAGGATCACGAGGCGGGTCTTTTTGGTCATGCGGGCACCTCGTCGGGGCTGCGCAGGACGAACGCGGCGACGACGGCGCTGACCGCCAGCGCGGCCGCGGTCAGGGCGAGCGCCGTGTGCGGGCCCCACAGGTTCCAGGCCGCGCCGAAGGCGAGCGAGCAGGCGAAGCGGGCGAGCGCCTGTCCGGTGCCGACCAGCGCCTGTCCGGCGCCCTGGTGCCGCGCCGGGACGGCTCCGGCGGTGGCGGCCGCCAGGACGCCGTCCGTGGCCGCGTAGAAGGCCCCGTGCAGCACGAGGACGGCGATCACGGCCGGGATGCCGTGCCAGGGGCTCAGGACGAGGCCGTAGCCGGCGAGCAGCACGCCGTGACCGGCCAGGAACAGCCGTCGGCGGCTGACCCGGTCGGCGAGGACGCCGAGGGGGACGGCCAGCGTGAGGAAGACGGCGGCGGTGCCCAGCGGCAGCAGCGGGAACAGGTGGGCGGGCAGGTCCGCGTCGCGCTGCAGCAGCAGGTACAGGAAGGAGTCGCTGACGGTGGTCAGGCCGAGCAGGGTGGCGCACGCGGTGAGCCGGCGCAGTCGCGGACGGCGCAGCAGCCCGAGCGCGTCGCGCAGCGTCGGCCGCTCCGGCTCGCGCGGCCGTCCCGGCGCGGGCGGCCGTGCGGACGTCGCGGAGGTGACGTGCCGGGGCACGAAGAGCACGAGCACGAGGACGCCGAGGACGGCGACGCAGCCGCTGACGGCGAAGACCGCGTCATAACCGTCGACGGTGGCCCGGAGCACGGCGAAGGCGGCGAGCGGGCCGAGCAGCGCGCCGGTGGTGTCCATGGCGCGGTGCACCCCGAAGGCCCGCCCCCGGTGTTCGGGCGCGGTGGCCAGCGAGATCATGGCGTCCCTGGGGGCCGTGCGCAGCCCCTTGCCGGTGCGGTCGGCCGCGAGCACGGCGCTGATCACCGGGAGGCTGTGGGCGAGCAGCAGCAGGGGCTTGCACAGCGCCGACAGGCCGTAGCCGAGGCCCGCCACCGCCTTGTGACGGCGTCCTCCCCGGTCGGCGAGGTGACCGCCGGCCAGCCGCACCAGCGCGCCGACGCCGTTGTTGATGCCGTCGAGGAGCCCGAAGCCGAGCGGCGACAGACCGAGGCCCGTGATCACGTACAGCGGCAGGACGGCGGTGACCATCTCGGAGGAGACGTCGGTGATCAGGCTGACCGCCCCCAGGGCCAGCACGGTGGCGGGCACGGCGGCCCGCCGCCGTCCCGGACCGGAGTCCGGGACGACGGGGGCCGCGGCGCCGCGGGAGTCCGCGAGGTACACCGGCGTCAGTTCCAGATGCCGGTGATGTCCGACGCCGAGGCGGCGTTGCCCGCGTGCGCGCTCAGCCCGGCCAGATCCTCCAGCGTGCGCAGCACGTTGTAGTGGTTGTAGGTGGTGGAGCTGGAGCTGCCGGGCGTGACGTGCTGTCCGTAGAAGAGGGTCGGGATGCGGTTGCCGGACAGCTTGTTGTCCTCGTCGAAGGTGACGGCGAGGATGCTGTTGTGGGTCGCGGCCCAGGCGGCGTACGCGCCCAGGTTGTTCTTGATCCAGGTGTCGCCGGTGGAGACCGAGCAGTCGTGCATGTCGCTGCACAGGTTCGGCACGACGAAGGACACCTTCGGCAGGGTCGTGTAGTCGGTCGGGAACTGCGCGAACGTCTTGGCGGTGTTCGTCGGCACGTTGGAGAAGCCGAACCACGGGTTGTGCTTCTGGGCGTAGTTGCCGCTGCTGCAGGTCGTCGAACCCTGGCTGGGCAGCGACTCGTTGTAGCTCGCCCACGTGTTGCCCGCGGCGATCAGCTCGGAGGCCAGGTTCGGCTTGGATATGGAGCCGACGGAGACGCAACTGTCGTCGGTGCGGCCCTGGTTGGAGCCCGAGAACAGCATGTAGTAGTTCGGCTCACTGGGGTGGGTGAGACCGTAGGACTGGGTGAGGTCGGCTCCGCCGGCCTTGAGGGTGTTGTTGAGGTAGGGGGCGCTGGAGCTGCCGATCACCTGCGAGTAGGCGTGGTTCTCCATCACCACGACCACGACGTGGTCGGGGGTGGGGAGCGTGGCGGCCTGAGCGGTGGAGGCCGTGGCGGCCCACACCCCGATCGACGTGGCGGTGAGGGCGACGGCGCCGGCGAGAGCGGCGAGGGGGTGTCTGGTGCGCTTGGGAGCCTTGACGGCGGCCATGACTGTCCTCCGGACAGAAGCGACGGTGGTGGGGGCGGCGGCGGCCGTAACCCTACGAGTCCGAAGCCCACTCTGAGTGAAGAGCAGACGAACGGCAGACCCCGCTGGGCAAAGGTCCCGCCAGACACCAGTAACGCACAGCAAAACTCCCCCGGCATCCCGTCGGCACCGACCAACACAACGGTGTTCCCTTGCCCCGACTCGCCTCGAAGGCACGGCAGTTGGCTTCCGTCACCCGCGCAGGCCTCCGCTGCGCGCCGATTCGGCCGGGGTCCTGTCCCCGATCGCCGCGCGTCGGCGTGTCCGGCAAGTGACCCAGACCGACCTGACGCGCAGAATGGAGGTGGTGCCGCATCTACTAGTCCCACTGGGAGGTATCCATGAGGATGCTGATCAACGTTCCCGAGACCGTCGTCGCGGACGCGCTGCGCGGGATGGCCGCAGCTCATCCCGACCTGATCGTCGACGTCGAGAACCGGGTGATCGTACGGCGGGACGCTCCCGTGGCCGGAAAGGTGGCGCTGGTCTCCGGCGGCGGCTCGGGGCACGAGCCGTTGCATGGCGGTTTCGTCGGGCCCGGCATGCTCTCCGCCGCCTGCCCCGGCGAGGTGTTCACCTCTCCGGTGCCGGACCAGATGGCGCGCGCCGCCGCGGCCGTCGACAGCGGGGCCGGTGTGCTGTTCATCGTGAAGAACTACACCGGTGACGTGCTCAACTTCGACATGGCGGCCGAGCTCGCCGAGGACGAGGGCATCCAGATCGCGAAGGTCCTCGTCAACGACGACGTCGCCGTCACCGACAGTCTCTACACGGCCGGGCGGCGCGGAACGGGCGCGACGCTGTTCGTGGAGAAGATCGCGGGGGCCGCGGCCGAGGAGGGGCAGCCGCTGGAGCGGGTCCAGGCGCTCGCCCGGCAGGTCAACGAGAGCTCCCGCAGCTTCGGCGTGGCGCTCAGCGCCTGCACGACGCCGTCCAAGGGCAGCCCGACCTTCGATCTGCCGGCCGGCGAGCTGGAACTGGGCGTCGGCATCCACGGCGAGCCGGGCCGGGAGCGGCGGCCGATGATGACATCGGGCGAGATCGCCGACTTCGCCGTCCAGGCGATCCTCGACGACATCACGCCCCGCAACCCCGTCGTCGTCCTGGTCAACGGCATGGGCGCGACGCCGCTGTTGGAGCTGTACGGCTTCAACGCGGAGGTGCAGCGGGTGCTGGCGCAACGCGGAGTGGTCGTCGCGCACACGCTCGTCGGCAACTACGTGACCTCCCTCGACATGGCGGGCGCCTCGGTGACGCTCTGCGAGGTCGACGAGGAGCGGCTGCGGCTGTGGAACGCGCCGGTGAAGACCGCCGGCCTGCGCTGGGGCGTCTGAGGCAGGGACCCGAGCCCGGACCGTACCGACCATGCAAGGAGATCACGTGCTCGACGCCGACTTCTTCCGCCGTTGGATGACGGCGACCGCCGCGTCCGTGGACCGCGAGGCCGACCGCCTCACCGCCCTCGACTCGCCCATCGGGGACGCCGACCACGGCAGCAACCTCCGGCGCGGATTCACCGCGGTGACCGCGGCGCTGGAGAAGGAGTCGCCGCCGACTCCGGGCGCCGTCCTGACGCTCGCGGGACGTCAGCTGATCTCGACGGTCGGAGGGGCTTCGGGGCCGCTGTACGGCACGCTGCTGCGCAGGACCGGCAAAGCGCTGGGCGACGCGGCCGAGGTGGACGAGCAGCAGTTCGCCGAGGCGCTGCGCGCGGGCGTGGACGCCGTGATGCAGCTCGGCGGCGCCGCGCCCGGCGACAAGACCATGATCGACGCGCTGGCGCCGGCCGTCGACCGCCTCGCCGACGGCTTCGGCGCCGCACGCTCCGCCGCCGAGCAGGGCGCGGAGGCGACGACGCCGCTCCAGGCCCGCAAGGGCAGGGCCAGTTATCTCGGCGAGCGCAGCATCGGCCACCAGGACCCGGGCGCGACCTCGGCGGCGCTTCTGATCGCCGCCCTCGCCGAGACCGAGGGGAAGTGAGGCGCCCGTGAGCACGCAGAAGCCGGTCGGGGTGGTGCTGGTGTCGCACAGCGCGCAGGTGGCGGAGGCCGTGGCCGAGCTGGCCCGGGGTCTGGCGGGCGGCGACACGGCGGTTCCGGTCGCCGCGGCGGGCGGGACGGAGGGCGGTGGGCTGGGCACCAGCGCCGATCTGATCGCCGCCGCCGCCGCCTCGGTGGACCGGGGCGCGGGCGTCGCGGTCCTCGCCGATCTGGGCAGCGCCGTCCTCACGGTCAAGGCGCTGCTCGCGGAGGGCGACGAGCTGCCCGAGGCCGCGCGCCTGGTGGACGCCCCGTTCGTGGAGGGTGCGGTCGCCGCCGTGGTCACCTCGGCGGCGGGCGCCGACCTCGACGCGGTGGAGGCGGCGGCCAAGGAGGCGTACACCTACCGCAAGGTGTGACACGGACGGCCGGCCCGGGACACCACACCTGGGGCCCCGGACCGGCCGTTCCCACGCGAGCGGGAGCGGCCGGTCCGGCGCCGGGTCCGGGAGCGGCCGGCCGGGGCCACGGGCCGTCCGGTCGCCCTTCGTCCTCTCACCCGTCCCCGTCCCCGTCGCCCGGTCCGGGGCCTTCGTCCGTCTCGGCGTCCGGGTCCGCGGGCGTCCCGGCGCCGTCGGTCCGGCCCGCCCGGGTCCCGGCCGCGCCGTCCGTCGCGCCCGTGCCGTCCGGGTCTTCCAGGGGCTCCTGGGCGACCGGTCCCGCGGCGGGCGCCCAGTCGTCCTCGGCGGCCCCCTCCTGCGGCGCCGTGCCGGCGTCGGTCGCCGGCGGCACGGTGGGCGCGGGCGTCGGCGGCTCGGCGGCAGCCGTTCCCTTGACGAACGCCCGCGCCAGCTGCTCCCCCATCGCCACCGCGGACGCGTGGCTCTCGATGGGCGTCGCCCGGGCGTTCTTGAAGACGATGTACGTGACGCCGGAGGGCGTGCCGCCGCCGTGCGGGTCGGGGCGGATGCCGAGCGCCGTGGCGGTGGCGTAGGACGCCTCGCCGATGATCTCGCGCGGTCCGATGTCCCCGACGACGGCGTACTCGACCCGGTCCCCGTAGACGACCGCCGCGACCGATCCCCCGCCCACCCCGTGGGCACGGTAGTCCCACACGGCGCTGACGCCGGGCACCACGATGTAGGGCAGCGTCTCGGCGCTCAGATAGCGGCCGTCGGACTGCTGGTAGGCGGTGGCGTCGGAGAACAGCGGGTCGGTGCTGCTGTTGCATCGGGGGCTCGGGCGGCCGTCGCAGTCGATGTCCATGTCGGCCGTCCAGAAGACCGCCTCGTCGGTGCCGCAGACCGCGACCGTGGCGGGCGCGTCGTCGTCGGTGCGGTAGCGGCCGCGTGAGATCTGGGTGCAGTCGCGGACCCGGGCCAGCAGGTCGGCGGCGCGCACGGAGCCCTCCTGCCGGGACGGGGCGGCTCCGGGGGCGGCCGCGGACGGGCGCACCGCGACGGAGGGGGTGGCCGGGGCCAGCAGGGCCAGGCCGGCCGCGGCCAGCGTCAGCGACTTGACGCGCACGATGCGGGACCCTCTCGTGAGGACGTTGACGGACACTCAGAACAATCTGGTGTCGACCTCACCACGCGGCCACTTGGAGGGGGCCGTACGGTGCACGACGCGCGGTAGGCGGCCACCGGGAGGCCCAACACCGTGTCCTGCGCGGTGGGGCGGGCCGGGAGGCGGCGCCGGTACGGCCTGCTGCTACCTTGCCGAGCCATGAACGACAGTGTGTACGTGGGCAACGCGGGCCAGGACGCCGCGCTGGACCGCGGGTGGCTGCTGGGGCATTTCAAGGACGCCTCCGATCCTCGGCACAGCGAGGCCGTGGAGATCAAATGGGGCGTCCATCCACAGGGCGACGAGCGGGTCCGGTGGGTGACCGGTGAGGAGCGCACCGCCCTCCTGGTCCTCGTCAGCGGGCGCTTCCGGGTGGAACTGCCCGGACGCAGCGTGCTCCTGGCCCGGCAGGGGGACTACGTCGTGTGGGGCCACGGCGTCGACCACTCCTGGTGCGCGGAGGAGGAGTCCGTGGTGCTGACGGTTCGCTGGCCCTCCGTCGCCGGCTACCGGGTGAACGACGAGGACGATCGCGTCCAGGGGGCAGGGGGGCAGGAGGCCGGGGGCCCGGCGACCGTCTCGGCTCCGGGCCCCCGGGCGACTCCGCCGGCGCGGGATCAGCGACGACAGCGGTCCGCGCCACCGGCATGAACTTCCGAGCCCTCAGGGAGAGTTCAGCCGCGAGGAGCTTCAGCATACGTAACGTCCGGGTGCGGTCGCCAACGGCGGCCCCCGCAACCGTCCCGTCCCCTTGATGTGCTCGCGCGACCACGCCATATTGGTCCGGACCATTGCCGCGATGCCGGGCCGGGAGGCGAAGCCGTGCGACGTGTTGCGCTGGGGATGGCGGGGAGCGGGCTGGTGGCGGCCCTGTCGTGCGGCTGCGCCGCCGCAGGCGGCTCCGACGAGGGCCGGGCGCCCGGCCCGCCCACCGGCGTCAGCGCCCGGGCCGGGAGCGCGACGAGCGTGCACGTGATGTGGAACGCGGTCGCCGCCGACCCGGAGGTCAGCGGCTACGAGGTGTACCGGGACGGGAGGAAGGCCGACGACGTGCCCGCCTCCGCGCACATGCTGGACGTCGTCCGGCTCGCCCCGTCCACCGTGTACGTCTTCACCGTGCGGGCCCGCGGCGCCGACGGGCGGCTGGGCCCGCGCAGCCGGGAGGTGCGGGCCACCACGCCGGCCGCCGCCGCGGACCACTCGGCCCCCACCCCGCCGGGCGGGGTCACAGGGCGGGCCGCCGGGAGCCGAGCCGTCCAGCTGTCCTGGTCGCCGTCCACGGACGACCGCGCGGTCGTGTCGTACGACGTCTTCCAGGGCGGCGCGAAGATCCACAGCGTCGGGGGCGGCCAGACGGCGACGGTCGTCACGGGGCTGCGCCCGCACACCCGCTACGCGTTCACCGTCCGGGCCCGCGATGCGGCCGACAACGTCTCGTCCGCCGGTCCGCCCGTGCGCCTCACCACCGCGGCGGGCGCCGACGAGGGGCCGGACACCGCGCCGGGCGGCTTCCGAGCCGCCTGCCGTCTCGCCGACGGCGCCTACTACCTCGACCTCTCCTGGACGCCGCCGCAGGTGGACGGCGTCGTCACGGAGTACCAGGTCGAGCTCGACGGGCGGCCGGCCACCTCGCTGGTCTGGGGCGGCGCCCCGCCCCGGGGAAGGGCGGCGTACAGCTTCTACGCGGGGCGGGACGCGGGGGTCGGCCATCGGGTGCGGCTGCGGGCCCGGCTGCCGGACGGCACATGGGGCGCGTTCTCGGCGCAGCGGGAGGTGACGACGGGCGGGCGGTGACGACGGGCGGGCGCGGGTGAGCGCCGCATGGGCCGTCCGGAGGAATCCGTCACCTGCCCGGGGGCAGCCCGGGTGCGGGGCGGACGCACGGCGCTTTGGCTGACCCTGAGGCAGCACGGGCGTACCCGATCCTCGGCGGCGCAAGGGATGTACCGCCAACCGTGCCGCCGCCGGAGGACATCCGATGCGCACTTCCCGTCTCCTCGTCCGCTCAGGGCTGACCGTGGCAGCCGCCGCCGCACTGCCCCTCACCCTGACCTCCGGGCCGGCCGCCGCCCGGGCCTCGGGCATCTCCGTCAGCACGACCGGCTCCACGGTGTCGGTGGTGACCGGCTCCTGCACCCAGATCAACGGCAGCTGGGGCACGGCGGCGCTGCTCAGCGGCAGCCAGGCGAGCTTCTCGCAGGGTCGGCAGGTGGCCCTGTCGGGGACGACCGCCGGGCAGTCCGCGGCCTGGTCGGCCGTCTCCCCCGGCACGTACACCGTCGTCGTCATGTGCTCGCGGGGCGACACCGCGGGCACCCAGTCCGTGATCGTCTCCGCCCCGTCCAGCCCGACGATCTCCGCGACGGCCTCGCCCTCGCGGGGGGTGATGGGCGGCCTCGGCGGCGCGGCCCGCGACTACGGCACCGTCACCATGGCGGTGGGCGGCGCGCTGGTGGGCGCGGGCGCCATCGCGGCGGCCTGGTTCCTGCGCCGCCGCTCGAAGCCGTACCGGTTCTGAGGCCCGTCACCGCCCCTGAGACCGTTCACGGCTCCTGAGACCGTTCACGGCTCCTGAGGCCGGTCCTCCGCGGCGGGCAATCCCGCCAGGGCCTCGGTGAGCCACCGCGTCCAGAAGGTCTCCAGCTCGATGCCGGCGCGCAGGACCAGGTGCTGCAGCCTGGCCTGCGCGCTGTCCTCGCCGGGCGGGAAGTCGCGCTCCTCGATCTCCTCGTACTCGGCCAACTGCCGCCGGTGCAGCTCCAGATGGCGGCGCAGGTCGGCCTCCAGGCCCGCGGTGCCGACGACGGCCGCGGCGCGCAGCCGCAGCAGCATGGCGTCGCGGTGCGGCTTCGGGTCCTGGGCGGCCGCCGTCCAGCGCGCGAGTTCGGCGCGGCCCGCGGGCAGGACCTCGTAGGCCTTCTTCTGCCCGCGGGCCGGCTGCTCGGCGGGCAGGGCGCGGATGTGGCCCTCGGCCTCCAGTCGTCCCAGTTCGCGATAGATCTGCTGGTGCGTCGCCGACCAGAAGTAGCCGATCGACCTGTCGAACCGGCGGGTCAGATCCAGCCCCGACGAGGGCCGCTCGAGCAGGGCGGTGAGGATCGCGTGCGGGAGTGACATGACGTCATCCTAGGGACGGGTCCGAGGCCTCTACAGTGCCGCCGCCAGCTCCGTGCCCTGCTGGACGGCGCGCTTGGCGTCCAGTTCGGCGGCCACGTCCGCGCCGCCGATCAGGTGGACGGAGCCGCCGGCGGCGACCAGGGCCTCGTACAGGTCGCGGCGCGGGTCCTGGCCGGTGCACAGGACGATCGTGTCGACCTCCAGGACGGTGCTCTGCTCGCCGACGGTCACATGGAGCCCGGCGTCGTCGATGCGGTCGTAGCGCACGCCCGGGACCATGGTGACGCCCCGGTGCCTGAGCTCGGTGCGGTGGATCCAGCCGGTGGTCTTGCCGAGGCCCGCGCCGACCTTGCCGGGCTTGCGCTGCAGGAGGTGCACCGTGCGCGGCGGGACGGGGCGTTCGGGGGCGGCGAGACCGCCGGGGCCCCGGTAGTCCATGTCGACGCCCCACTGGCGGAAGTAGGCCGCCGGGTCCTCGCTCGTCTTGTCGCCGCCGTCGGTGAGGAACTCGGCCACGTCGAAGCCGATGCCGCCCGCGCCGAGGATCGCGACGCGGTCGCCGACGGGCGCGCCGTCGCGCAGGACGTCGAGGTAGCCGACGACGCTCGGGTGGTCGACGCCCGGGATGTCGGGGGTGCGGGGGCTGACGCCGGTGGCGACGACGACCTCGTCGTAGTCGGCGACGTCCTCGGCGGCGACGTGTGTGTCGAGCCGGACCTCCACGCCGTGCGCGGCGAGCTGGTGGCGGAAGTAGCGCAGCGTCTCGTCGAACTCCTGCTTGCCGGGCACCTTGCGGGCGACGTTGAGCTGCCCGCCGATCTCGCTCGCCGCGTCGAAGAGGGTGACGTGGTGGCCCCGTTCGGCCGCGCCGACCGCGCACGCCAGGCCCGCGGGCCCCGCGCCGACGACCGCGACCCGCTTGCGCAGCCGGGTCGGGGCGAGGATCAGCTCGGTCTCGTGACAGGCGCGCGGGTTGACCAGGCAGGAGGTGATCTTCCCGCTGAAGGTGTGGTCGAGGCAGGCCTGGTTGCAGCCGATGCAGGTGTTGATGGCCTCGGGCGTGCCGGCCGCGGCCTTGTTGACGAAGTCGGGGTCGGCGAGCATCGGGCGGGCCATGGACACCATGTCCGCACAGCCGTCGGCGAGCAACTCCTCGGCCACCTCGGGGGTGTTGATCCGGTTGGTGGTGACCAGGGGCACGGAGACCGCGCCCATGAGCTTCTTCGTCACCCAGGTGTAGGCGCCGCGCGGTACCGAGGTGGCGATGGTGGGGATCCGCGCCTCGTGCCAGCCGATGCCGGTGTTGATGATCGTCGCGCCGGCCGCCTCGACCGCCTGCGCGAGGGTGACGACCTCGTCGAGGGTCGAGCCGCCGGGCACCAGGTCCAGCATGGACAGCCGGTAGACGACGATGAAGTCCTCGCCGACCGCCTCGCGCACCCGCCGCACGATCTCGACCGGGAAGCGCATGCGGTTCTCGTACGAGCCGCCCCAGCGATCCGTGCGGTGGTTGGTCGCGGCCGCGACGAACTCGTTGACGAGGTACCCCTCGGAGCCCATGATCTCGACGCCGTCGTAGCCGGCCTGCCGGGCGAGGCGGGCGGCCCGGGCGTAGTCGTCGATGGTGCGCTCGACGTCGGCGTCGGTGAGTTCACGGGGCACGAAGGGACTGATCGGCGCCTGCAGGGGGCTCGGCGCGACCAGGTCCGGGTGGTAGGCGTACCGGCCGAAGTGCAGGATCTGCATCGCGATGCGGCCGCCCTCGCGGTGCACGGCGTCGGTGACGAGCCGGTGCTGCTCGGCCTCCGCGTCCGTGGTGAGCCTGGCGCCGCCCTCGCCGGGCCGGCCCTCGTCGTTGGGGGCGATGCCGCCGGTGACGATGAGGCCCACGCCGCCGCGTGCGCGGGCGGCGTAGAACTCGGCCATGCGCTCGAAGCCGCGCTCGGCCTCCTCCAGGCCGATGTGCATCGAGCCCATCAGGACGCGGTTGGGCAGGGTGGTGAAGCCCAGGTCGAGCGGGCTCAGCAGGTGGGGGTAGCGGCTCATGGCAGGCCTCCGTGCGCGGCGGTAGTCCCTCAGTTCTAGAGGACCGCGCACGGGTTGTGCAACTAGTTGCACAATAAGGCCCGGCTCATGTGCCGCAGGTCACCGCCTCACGGACTTCGCCGGACTTCCCCGGCTCGCCCGTCAGGCGCTCACCGGCTTTCGAGCAGCACGTGCAGCTCCCGCTCCTGGTCGCCGGAGGCGGAGGACAGGTCGCGCACCGAGAACACCGAGTCGAGCGTCGCGCGGAGCCGCTCGATCGCCCAGTAGCTGCCCTGCGCGTCGGCCTCGACGGACGACGAGAGGCGGGCCGGCTCGGCGCAGTCGCGCGTTTCGGTGACCTCGAAGGTCCCGAGCCACACCATCGGGCGCGACTCGTGGAGTTGCTGCGGCTCCTCGCCGCTGCCGCGGTCGGACTCGAAGCACGCGTTGAGCGCGTCGAACACGATCCGGGCGTCTTCCTTGCTGCATCCGCTGATCTCGACGGAGACGGACTCTTCGTGCGATCGCTCGCGATCCATCGTGATCGCTCCTCTCGTGGGGTGGCGCGGCTGTGCGGGTTCCCCGCGAACCGCTCCACATCCCAAGAAAAACATCCCTTTGCGATCGGGACCAGCGACGGGCCGGCGGCGTGAGCGGCCGCCGGCCCCGGGCTCAGCCGCGGGTGAACCGGTACGTCTTGCTGTCTGTCAGCACGCAGAATCCGGGCGAGACGACGATCACGCGCAGGGTGCCGCTGCGGCGGTCGTAGTCGACGCCCTCCGCCTCGAAGGAGCCCGAGCAGGAGCTGCGCAGCGGAAGCTGACGCAGGGCCGTGACATGGCCGGTGACGTCGGAGCCGCCGTTCGGCTGCGCGGACAGGTCGATCTGCAGAAGGGGCTTGGTGACGCCGAAGAGGGTGCCGGCCGGGTCGTCCGAGGCACACAGCAGGGTGGTCGGACCGGTGAAGTCACAGCCCTGCACGTCGCGTACGGCGTGGTCGAGGCGGACGGTCGACGCCTGCGGCAGATCCGCCGAGGGCGAGGTGCTCGCGTTCGCGCCGGGGGTGGGGAAGACGAGGAATCGGGTCATGGTGCCCCACTCGCCCGAGAGCATCCACTGGCTGTCCGGGGTGATCGCGACCCAGGAGTTGTTCAGGGCCTCGCCCGGGCCCAGCGCGTGGACGTACTCCGACCAGGCGCCGCCGGGCGCCTGCACCCGGTACATCTTCGAGCCCTTCGTGTCGCTCTGGTAGGGCTCGACGTAGTAGCCGCCGTAGGAGGCGTCCGGGTCGCCGACATGGTTCCAGCCCCGCACCGACACGGACAGGGGGATGGTGCCGATGCCGGTGTAGCGGTTGGGGCTGCCCGCCGGGAGCTCGACCGAGGCCAGCCCCTGGCTCTCGGTCAGCGGATCGGCCCGGTCGGAGCCGATCTCGGTCCAGGCGTCCGCGGCCGCGGCCTGCGGGGCCGCGGACAGGGCGGTGACGGTCGCGACGGCCAGTGCGAGGAAGGAGGCGCGGGCGGTGCGGGCGACGCCGGCCAGGGGGGCGCGGCGGCGGACGGGGCGCAGGGGCATGGGACTCCTCGTGAAGGGGGGTGAGGCGCGCTCGGCGCACAGTCTGGCCCGTGATCATGGTCATGTACAGGCCAATCAAATGGACGGTGGCGGACCCTGAGGAGAACGGCGCGCCGAGCCGTACTGGAGGACCATGGGCAGGGGTGTCCAGGCGTGGGAGAAATGGGTTGAGCGCGAGAGAACAGGGGAGTCGGCATGGGGGAAGGCGTGCCGCATCGAGGCGCGGAGGCGGTACGTGGCATGAGCGCAGGCGGATCGTCCGCGGCCGGCACCGGTGGCCCCAGCGGCCCCAGCGGCCTGCTGGACGTGCTGAACGTGGCCTCGGTGGTTCTCGACACCGAAGGCCGTATCGCGCTGTGGAGCCCCCAGGCGGAGGAGCTGTTCGGCTATTCGGCCCAGGAGGCGCTGGGCAGGTACGCGGCCCGGGTGATGGTGCACGAGCGGCACGTCGACCTGGTGGTGAAGCTGTTCGCGGACGTCATGGCCACCGGCCAGAGCTGGGCGGGGGCGTTCCCCGTACGGCGCAAGGACGGCACCACCGTGCTGGTGGAGTTCCGCAACATGCGGCTCATGGACGACCGGGGCGAGGTCTACGCCCTGGGGCTCGCCGCCGACCAGACGACGGTGCGCCGGCTGGAACGCGACGTGGCCATGGCCACCCGGATGGTCGCTCAGTCCCCCAACGGTCTCGCCGTGCTGGACACCGACCTGCGGTACGTGTCGGTCAACCCGGCGCTGGAGCGCATCAACGGCGTGCCGGCCGCGGACCACCTCGGACGCACGGTCCGCGAGGTGCTGCCGTCGCTGGACGCCGACGCCCTGGAGGACGCGGCACGCCAGGTGCTGCGGACGGGCGAACCGCTGGTCGACCGGCTCTCGGCCGGCCGCACGCCGGCCGACCCGCAGAAGGACCACGCCTGGTCGGTCTCCCTGTACCGCCTGGAGGACGCGCGCGGCACCGTGCTGGGCGTCGCCATCTCGGTCAGGGACGTCACCGACCGGCACCGGGCCGCCGTCGAGGCGGAGGCGGCGCGCCGCCGGCTGGCGCTGGTCGCCGACGCCTCGGCCCGCATCGGCACCACCCTGGACCTGGAGCGCACCGCCCGTGAACTGGCCGACGTGGCCGTGCCGGAACTGGCGGACGTGGCCGCCGTGGATCTGCTCGACGCGGTGGTGGCGGGCCGGCGCACCAGCCTCGGACCCGCCGAACCCGCCGTCATCCGCGCCCTCGCGGTGCGGGCCGCCGACGATCCGGACGTGCTGCGGGCGGCCGACCCGCCCGGAGAGGTGGCCCGCTACGCGTCCGACCGGCTCGTCACCGAGTGCGTGCGCTCGGGGCGGCCGGTCATGCTGGCACAGGTGGAGGAGGCCGACCTCGCCCGCATCGCCCGATCGCCGGAGGCGGCCGCCCTGCTGGCCCGGGCGGGCGTGCACTCCTACCTGGCGGTGCCGCTCATCGCGCGCGGCGAGGTGCTGGGCGCCCTCGACCTGAAGCGGACCCGCAACCGGCTGCCGTTCAGCCACGACGACCTGCTGCTCGCCCGCGAACTGGCGGCCCGCGCGGCCGTGCAGATCGACAACGCCCGCTGGTACCAGAACGCCCGCACCACCGCGCTCACCCTCCAGCGCAGCCTGCTGCCGAGCCATCCCCCGGTCACCGGCGGCCTGGAGGTCGCCTCCCGCTACCAGCCCGCCGGGGCCACCACGGAGGTCGGCGGCGACTGGTTCGACGTCATCCCGCTGCCGGACGGCAAGACGGCGCTCGTCGTCGGCGACGTCATGGGCAGCGGCATCGACGCCGCGGCCACCATGGGCCGGCTGCGCACGGCGACGACCACGCTGGCCTCGCTCGACCTCGACCCGGCGGTGCTTCTGGAGCACCTGGACCGCATCACCCAGGGCCTGGACCACTCCATCGCCACCTGCGTGTACGCCGTCCACGACCCTCGGCTCGGGAGGTGCCTGATCGCCAACGCCGGGCATCTGCCGCCGGTCCGGGTGCGCCCCGGCCGCCCGCCGGAGCTGTTGGAGCTGCCGACCGGCGTGCCGCTGGGCGTGGGCGGGGTGGCGTTCTCCACGACCGACGTCGACTTCGCCCCCGGCGACCAGCTGGTGCTGTACACGGACGGACTGGTCGAGACCCGCACCCATTCCCTGGACGAGCGGCTGGATGCGCTGCTGGCACTGCTGGACGATCCCGCCCGGCCGCTGGAGGAGCTGTGCGACCTGCTGCTGGAGGCGTTGCACCACCCGGACAACCAGGACGACGTCGCCCTGCTGGTGGCCCGGGCGCTGACCGCCGCATAGCCGGCGGCCCGAAGGGACGAGCGTCGGTTCACAGGTTCTCGTTACCGCTCCCTTATCCGGCTCCCCGGACAATCACAGGTAGGCGTGACAAGGGCGTCGCCGTTCGTCGCCGAGGAGAGTGAGGCGCCATGCAGGAGCCCCAGGAACCGCAGGGACCCCAGGAACCGCAGGAACCGCAAGGCCCGCAGCGGCCGCCCGAGGCCGAACTCCTCTCGGGTCCGGCCGACGGCGCCGGGGAACGTGAGGGCGGCCCGGTGCGCACGCCGTGGCGGCGGCGTTCGGCCCGCGCCCGTGCGCTGATCGCGGCCACGGCCGTCGCCGTCCTGGCACTGGGCGGCACCGTCGCGTACGCGGCCACGTCGAACGGCTCCGACGGCGGCTCGCCGTCCGCGGCGCCGTCCGCCTCCTCCTCCGAGGGACCCGGGGCACGGCACGGCCGGGGCGGGCCCTGGTTCGGCCCCGGCGGCGACGCGGCCCACGGCGAGGCGACCGTCAAGGACCCCGGCACCGGCCACTGGGTCGTCCGCGTCTGGCAGCGGGGCGCCGTCGAGAAGGCGGACCACACCCACCTGACCGTCAGGAGCGAGGACGGCGTCTCGTGGACGTGGACCCTGGGCCCGGACGCACGCGTCCTCGACGACGGTGCGTCCGGCTCCGGGGCCGCCGCGCCGACGAAGGGCGCCACCGTGTTCGTCGTCGGAACCCGTTCCGGGGACACGAACACCGCCGACCGCGTCCTGTCCGGCTCCTTCGGCGGCGACCGCGGCCGGGACGACCATGGTCATGACCACGACCATGACCACCGCGGCGGGTTCCCCGGGCACGGCCCGTGGGACCGCGGCGGCCAGCACCGCTCCCCCGCCCCCACGGGCAGCGGCGCCGCTACCTGAGCCCGGTCCCGAGGACCACGTGGGCGGACAGCTCCTCGTCCCGCGCCACCCGCACCGTGAGACCGCTGCGGGTGAACGCCTCGACGGCGGCCGGGGCCTGGCGCTCACTGGTCTCGACGAGGAGAAAGCCGCCGGGGGCGAGCCAGTGCGGAGCCCCGGCGGCGACCCGGCGCAGCACGTCCAGCCCGTCGCCGCCGCCGTCGAGGGCGGTGAGCGGCTCGTGGTCGCGGGCCTCGGCCGGCAGCAGGGGCACCTCGCCGGTCGGGACGTACGGCACGTTGGCGGCCAGGATGTCGACGCGGCCGCGCAGCCCGGCGGGCAGCGGCGCGAACAGATCGCCCGCGTAGGCGTGACCGCCGTACCCGGCGAGGTTGCGTCGCGCGCAGCCGACCGCGACCGGGTCGATGTCCGCGGCGTGCAGTTCGACCGGCCCGAGCGAGGCGGCCAGGGCGGCGCCGACCGCCCCGGAGCCGCAGCACAGGTCGACCACCACCGAGGCGTGGGGCGCCGCGGCGAGCGCCTCGTCGACGAGGAACTCGGTGCGGCGGCGGGGCACGAAGACGCCCGGCTCGACGCCGACGCGCAGACCGTGGAACTCGGCCCAGCCGACGACGTGTTCGAGGGGCAGGCCCGCCGCACGGCGCCGCGCCATGGCGGCGGCCTCGTCCGCGGTGGCGGCGGCGTCGAGGATCAGCTCGGCCTCCTCCTCGGCGAAGACGCACCCGGCGGCGCGCAGGGCGAGGACGAGGGCGTCACGGGAGGACGGAGGATGCGCGGCGGACGAGGAAGACGCGGAAGGGGTGAGGGCAGGCATGGAGCCGAGGAGCCTTTCGAGAAGCCGAAGAGCGCTCCCGCGATCGCCTAGGCGCGGCGGTGGTCCACGCCGTCACGAGAGGAGAGCACCCGACCTGACACAGCGGTAATGGGTCTCACCTCCCGGGCCTCGCGACGACCGGGAACCTCCGCGGCCGTCGGCCACCCTACCCCAGCCCCCGCCCGCTGTTCATGACATCCCGTCCGCTCCAGTTGTATTGTGCAACTGGGCGATCTGGGAGGAGAGGACCGGTGGAAGCAGCCGACGCCGTGGAGAAGATCCAGCGGGAGATGACGAGCTTCGCCCGGCGGGCCCGCGCCTCGGCGGGCCGGCTGCACCCCGAGCTGTCGCTGGTGTCGTACACGCTGCTCGGCCATCTGGAGGAGAGCGACGGCTGCCGGGCCACCGATCTCGCCGCGCACTACGCCCTGGACAAGTCCACGGTCAGCCGGCAGGTCGCCGCCCTGGAGCGCGCCGACCTGATCGGCCGGCGCCAGGACCCCGAGGACCACCGCGTCCAGGTCCTCCACCTCACCGACGCCGGACGGCGCATCCTCGCCCAGGTCACCGAGAGCCGTCGCGCCGCCTTCCACGAGCGCCTGGCCGAGTGGCCGCCCGGGGACCTGGAGCGGTTCGCGGAGTACCTGGTGCGGTACAACGCGTGGCCCGGCCCCGCCCCGGACGGCGACTGACGCCCAGCCCCGAAAGCCCCTGACGCTCGTGATCAGTACGCCTGGGACGCGGGGACCGCCGCCCGTCCCTCCGCCGGCCGCTCGGGCGTCCTGGCGGCCAGGAACGCCGTCCGCCGGCGCAGCCGGAAGCCCAGGGACTCGTAGAGGCGGACGGCGTTCGCGTTGTCGGCGGCGGTGTGCAGGAAGGGCGTGTCGCCGCGTTCGCGGATGCCGTGGGCGACGGCCAGGATCAACCGGGTCGCCAGCCCCTCGCCGCGGAAGGCCGGGTCGGTGCAGACCGCGCTGATCTCGGTCCAGCCCGGCGGTCGCAGCCGCTCGCCGGCGAGGGCGACCAGGGCGCCGTCCCGGCGGATGCCCAGGTAGTCGCCGAGCTCGATGGTGCGGGCCTCGAACGGGCCGGGCCGGGTGCGCGCCACCAGGTCGAGGATCTCGGGCACGTCGGCGGGGCCGAGCCGCACCGCCTCCGAGTCGGGGGCCGCCTCCAGCCCGTCGTCGACGAGCTGCACGCCCTCGATCCGGAAGGTGACCTCCCAGCCGGCCGGCACCTCGCCCCGGAAGCCGAGCAGCGGGACCTCCGCCCCGGGTCCGGCCAGCGCCGCGAGGTCCGCCCAGTCGTCGGCGTCCGGGTCGGCCGGCATCGCCAGCCAGGGCGACACGTCGACGGGGTAGCGCAGGACGCGTCCCCGGCGCTCGGCGAAGTGCGCGTGCGGGCCGGTGAGCGCGGCCCGCGCGGGATCGTCGAGGACGTGCCCGACTCCGCCGCCCGCTCCCCCGCCCGGCGCGGGTCCCGGGGCGCTCATGCGCCCGCCCCGATCTCCAGGACGACCTTGCCCAGGGCGTGACCGCTCTCGACCTCGCGCAGCGCCTCACCGGCCCGCTCCAGGGGGAACCTCCGGGTGACGTGCGGGTCCAGATCTCCGCGCACGACCAGGTCCGCCACCGCCCGCGGGACGGCCGCGTCGCGGGCGCGCGCCACCCGTGCGCCGCCCAGCCGCTCCACCTCCCCGGCCGGGGCCCCGGCGGTGACCAGCCTCGACCGGTCCCGCACCAGCCCGGCCGCCTCGTGCAGCACCTCGCCGCCGACGAGGTCGTAGACGCCGTCGACGCCCTCGGGGGCGGCCGTCCGCACGGCGTCCGTCCAGCCGGCGCCGGCGGGCACGTGGACGGCGCCCAGCGACTCCAGCAGCTCCTTCTTGCCCGCGCTCGCGACGCCCACGACGCGCACTCCCAGGGCCCGGGCGATCTGCACGACGGCGACGCCCACCCCGCCGCCTGCGCCCGTGACCAGCAGCGTCGCCCCGGCGGGCAGGCCGAGCCGGTGGACTCCGTCGTAGGCGGTCGCGGCGGCCACCGGGAGGGTCGCCGCGTCGGCGAACGAGAGCTCGGCGGGCTTGTGCGCGGTGACGTCCGCGGCCAGCCGGACGTACTGGGCGTAGCCGCCGGCGACGGCCGAGCCGAACACCTCGTCGCCGGGCGCGAACCCGGTGACGTCCGCGCCGGTCTGCGCCACGACGCCCGACGCCTCGTTGCCCAGAACCACGGGGAACGACAGCCCACCGCTCTCGCCGGGGCGCCGGAAACCGGTGCGCTGTTTCCGGTCGACGGGGTTCACGCCCGCCGCGCGCACCGCGACCAGCACCTGGCCCGGTCCGGGGCGGGGCCGCTCCAGATCGACGAGCGCCTCGGTCTCCGGGCCGCCGTACCGGGTGAAGACGTACGCCTTCGGCATTGCTCCCACTCTCCTTCGCCGGCATCTGCCGTCCCCGCGCCGCCGGACCCGCCGGACGTTCGGGGACGACACGTGCAAGGGCGCGCGTCCGGCCGCTATTCCCGCCCGCGGGACTGTTCACACGGCCTTGACGATCGAGGGGCGGACCCGGTGCAGAGCGCCCCTGACTTGCACGTACGGTGGACTGCGTAACCGACCGCCGACCTCACGCTGGAATCGCATGAACGTCACCCGAGGCTTCACCGGCCGCCCCCGCGTCGCCGATCCGGGACTGCCCCCCGGCCAGTACGACGCCGGCGACGACTGGCCCGTGCTGTCCGCCGAGGTCACCCCCGACCTGGCGCCCGCCGACTGGACCTTCCGCGTCGACGGGCTGGTGGCGGCGCCCCGGACCTGGGACTGGGACGAGGCGCACGCGCTCCCGGAGTCCGCCTACGAGGGCGACATCCACTGCGTCACGAGCTGGTCGAAGTTCGGGGTGCGGTTCGGGGGCGTCTCCCTGGACGCGTTCCTTGCTGCCGTGCGGCCCGAAGCGTCCGCGACCCACGCGGTGGCCTACTCCCACACCGGGTACACCACGAACCTGCCGCTGGCCGACCTGACCGGCGGGCGCGCCTGGATCGCCTGGGAGTACGACGGCGAGCCCCTCCCGGCCGAGCACGGCGGTCCGGCGCGACTGCTGGTGCCGCACCTGTATTTCTGGAAGAGCGCCAAGTGGATCGCGGGGCTGCGCCTCCTCGACCACGACGAGCCCGGCTTCTGGGAGCAGAACGGCTACCACGCGCGGGGCAACCCGTGGGAGGAACAGAGGTACTCCGGTGACTGAGACCTTCGCCGCCCCGTCCCCGGCCACCCCGTCCCCGGCCGCCGCTCCCCCGTCCGGGACCTTCACGCCCGCCACCCGGTTCGCCGTGCCCGGCCGGATCGCCGTCAGCGGCCGGGCCGCCTCCGAGTGGCAGACGGTGACGCTCACGGAGATCCGCCGCGAGACCCGGCTCGCGTCCACCTTCCGGTTCGCGGCGCCGGACTGGGCGGGTCATCTGCCCGGCCAGCACCTGATGCTCCGGCTGACGGCCGCCGACGGGTACACCGCCCAGCGCCACTACTCGATCGCGTCCCCGCCCGACGACGACGGGCACATCGAGCTGACGCTGGACCATGTGGACGGCGGCGAGGTCTCGGGCTGGTTCCACACGACGGCCGAGCCGGGCGACGCGGTCGAGGTGCGCGGCCCGCTCAGCGGCTTCTTCGCCTGGCCCGGCGACCGGCCGGCGCTGCTGATCGGCGCCGGGTCCGGGGTCGTCCCGCTGATGTCGATGCTGCGCCACCACCGGGCGCGCGGCCTCGACGTGCCGCTGCGGCTGGTGGTGTCCGCCCGCGGTCCCGAGGAACTGATCTACGCGCGCGAGCTCGGCGCGGAGACGACGCGCGTGTTCACCCGGAGCGCGCCCCGTGGCATGCCCGTGGGCCGCCTGGGGGCGGAGCACCTGGCGCCGCTGCTCGCCGAGGAGCCCGCGGGCGGCTGGGAGGCGTACGTGTGCGGCTCGAACGGGTTCGCCGAACACGCGTCACGGCTGCTGGTCGAGGCCGGACAGCCCGTGGACCGCATCAGGATCGAACGCTTCGGCTGACCCGGCCGGCCCTTCCCTCATGGCCTCGCCCGGGAAGCCGACGAGGGGTGTCGAGGGGCCGTCGTGAACCGCTGCCGAGGGGCCGTCGTGAACGATGCGTGAAACGATGTACTCCGAACGGGGTACCTCCCTGCGGTAGGCACTCGTCCGCGTGACGGCGAGGAGGTCGACATGCGAAGCGGGGTGCGTGAATGGCGTCGGCGGAACAATCCGCTGCGGCGCAGGTCGGATGTCGTCGAGGCGTGGACGGCGCTGGTCGTCGCCGTGCTGCTGCTGGTGGCCGCGCCCCTGGCCGGGGCGCTCGCGGGCCGCTGGGCCCATGACGACGCCCAGGCGGCCGCGCTCCGGCAACGGGCCGACCGGCACCAGGTGACCGCGCAGGTCGTCGGCCACCCGCCCGAGACCATGCCCGCCGTCGAGGGCGGCAGACAGCAGACGGTCGCCGTGAGCGTGCGGTGGACGCCGCCGGGCGAGCACGCGCGGACGGCCACCGCACGGGTGCCGGCGGGCACGCATCGCGGAGACGTGGTGGACGTGTGGTTCGACGACCACGGCCGCAGCGTCGCGCCGCCGCCCAACGACACGATGGTGTGGCAGCACACCCTCACCCTGGGCGTCTGCGTGGCCGGCGGCGCGGCGGCCTCGGTGCTCCTCGGGCACGCCGCCGTCCGCCGGGTGGCCATGCGTCACCGGCTGGCCGAGTGGGAACGGGAGTGGGCGCTCACCGAACCGCAGTGGACCCGGCACAGGCCCGCCTGAAGCTTGCGACGCAGTCTGGCGACGCCTCCCACCCCCACGTACGGTGTGATCATTCGTATGGGCAATTGACAAAAGGCGGTTTTCCATGGCCCTGTTCGACCTGTCCCGCGACGAGCTCCACGACTACCGCAGCGCCTCCACCGAGCCCGAGGATTTCGACGCGTTCTGGTCCAAGACGCTCCAGGAAGCCCGCGAACACGACCTGGACGCCCGCTTCGAGCCGGTCGACACGGGCCTGACCACGGTGCAGGTGTACGACGTGACGTTCGCCGGGTACGGCGGCCACCCGGTCAAGGGCTGGCTTACGCTGCCCGCCGGGGCCGACCGGCCGCTCCCCCTGGTCGTGGAGTTCGTCGGGTACGGCGGCGGGCGAGGGCTGCCGCACGAGCACCTGCTGTGGGCGTCCACGGGCCGCGCGCACTTCCTCATGGACACCCGCGGCCAGGGCAGCGCATGGGGCGGCGGGGGCGGCACCGCGGACCCGGTGGGCGGCGCGCCGTCGTACCCCGGTTTCATGACCCGGGGCATCGACGCCCCCGAGAACTACTACTACCGACGGGTGTACACGGACGCGGTCCGCGCGGTCGAGGCGGCCCGTTCGCATCCGCTGACCGACGCCTCGCGGACCGCGGCGGTCGGCGCGAGCCAGGGCGGCGGCATCACGATCGCCGTGGGCGGCCTGGTGCCCGACCTCGCGGCGGTCGCTCCCGACGTGCCGTTCCTGTGCGACTTCCCCCGAGCCGCGACGCTGACGGACCGTCACCCCTACCGTGAGATCGGCCTGTTCCTCAAGACGCACCGCGGCCGCGCCGGGGACGCGCTGCGCACCCTGTCCTACTTCGACGGCGTCCACTTCGCCTCCCGCGGCTCGGCCCCGGCCCTGTTCTCGGCGGCGCTGGAGGACCAGACCTGCCCGCCTTCGACCGTGTTCGCCGCCTTCAACGCGTGGTCGCACGAGGACAAGGCCATCGAGGTGTACGAGTTCAACGACCACGAGGGCGGCGGCCCCTACCAGGAGGCGGTCAAGCTGCGCTGGCTGCGCTCCTACACCTGAGCCGCGGCCCGGCGGTCCGTGCCGACCGCTTCCCTCCAGTCCGACCAGTCGGTACGTTCAGGAGGTCCGGGCCGCACCGTCGCGGTCCGGACGTCCCGGCGGACCACGGAGGGCCCATGTCCGAGCACGTGCCACAGGTTCACGGCCACTGCGACCCGCGGTTCGCCGCGGTGCGCACCGCCTTCGAGGAGAACTTCCGGGACCGGGGCGAGCTCGGCGCCGCCGTGAGCGTGACCGTCGACGGGGTGACCGTGGCCGACCTGTGGGGCGGCTGGGCCGACCCGGCGCGCACGCGCGCCTGGGAGCGGGACACGCTGGTCAACGTGTGGTCCACGTCGAAGGGGCCGACGGCCCTGTGCGCGCACATCCTCGCCGACCGGGGACTGCTGGACTTCGACGCCCCGGTGGCCGCCTACTGGCCGGAGTTCGCCGCCGCGGGCAAGGAGCGGGTGCTGGTGCGGCACCTGCTGTCCCACCGCGCGGGCCTGGCCGGACTGCGCGAGCCGCACTCGCTCGAACAGCTCTACGACTGGGAGCTGACCACCGCGCGCCTGGCGGCCACCGAGCCCTGGTGGGAGCCGGGCACCCGGTCGGGCTACCACGCCCTCACCTTCGGCTTCCTCGTCGGGGAGGTCGTGCGGCGGGTGTCGGGACTGCTGCCGGGGGCCTTTCTGGAGCGGGAGGCGACCGGCCCGCTGGGCCTCGACTTCACCATCGGGCTGGCGGAGAAGGAGGCCGCAAGGGCGGCGGAGCTGGTGCATCCCCCGGCCGCCTCGAGGAGCGAACAGGCCGCGGTGTTCAGCCAGTTGACGCCCGCGGCCATCGCCGCGCTGACCAACCCCCCGGCAGGCGCGGTCGAGGCCAACTCGCCCCGGTGGCGGGCCGCGGAGATCCCGGCGGCCAACGGTCACGGCACGGCGCGGGCCGTGGCCGCGCTCTACGGCGTCTTCGCCGGCCGGGGCGCGTACGGCGGCAGGCGCATCCTGTCCCCCGAGGCGGCCGAGCGGGTGCGCGAGGGACAGGGCGCCTGCCGGGACGTGGTCCTGGGGGCCGGGTTCGAGCATGAGACCGAGATCGGCCTCGGGTTGTGGCTCAGCGGACCGAACGGCTCGTACGGACCCAACCCGCGCGCTTTCGGTCACGACGGGTTCGGCGGCTCCTGCGGACTCGCCGACCCGGAGGCCGGGGTGTCGCTGGGTTACGTGATGAACCGGATGGGGCCGCGCATCGCCGACGACCCGCGCAAGATGGCGCTGATCGAGGCCCTGTACAGCGCGCTGTGAGCGCGGTCGCGGCGAGCTCGGGGGCGGGGGCGCGGGGCGGACCGGTTTCGGCCGATCCGCCGGTCCGCCCTTCCCTCATGGTTTAGACCAATGCTAGATCTGGTGGCGCACCGAGTCCGCACGAACACGGCACGTCACCCACAGGAGGCGCGCGGCATGGCCCGCAGCACCATCCCCACCACCGACCACGTCCACCCGTACTCCGAGGACCGGCCGCTGTACTGGCGGATCGCGAAGAGGTTGCTCGGCGATCTGCGTGACGGCACCCTCGCGCCCGGCGAACGACTGCCCAGCGAACGGCAGTTGGCCGCTCACTTCGGCGTCAGCCGGGAGACCGTGCGCCAGGCCCTGGAGGTCCTGCGCCGCGACGGACTCGTCGAGACCGACCGGCGGGGCAGCTACGCGGCCCTGCCGGACGGCCCGCTCGGCACGCCGTCGTTCCTCGCCTTCCCCGTCGGCGCGCGGCCCGCGGACGACCCGTCGGCGGTGGCCCGGGCCGCCGTCAGCTGGGAGGCGCCCCCGCCCGGGCACGCCGAGGCGCTGGGGCTCGCCCCCCTGCGGCCGACGCTGGTGCACCGCTACGAGTCCGCCCGCGCCGACGGGCGGGGGCTGCGCACGGCCGTCACGTCCTTCTCGGCGGTGGCGCTGACCGAGGTCGAGGAACTGGCCCGCTATCGCGACCGCGCCGACGCCGACGCCGCCCCGGAGCTGCGGCGGGCGTACGACTGGATGCGCCGGGCCGGGCTGACCCTGCACCACCGCGACCTCATCACCCCGCTCGGCGACGCCCCCTCGATGCGGGTGACCCGGCAGGTGCACGACCAGTACGCGCGCCCCCTGGAGATCACCGATCTGGTGGTGGACGCCCGGCGGGAGGCGCTGGTCTACGCGTTCACGCTCCCGGCGGCGTGACGTCCCCGCCCGCGCCGTCGCCGTCGGGCGCCCGCAGCGCCTCGACCATGCGCACCCGCGGGTTCCCGTCTCTTCTCGTGCCGAACTCGGGCAGGGCCCGAAGGGCCACGGAGAACCCGGCGCCCTCGAGGGCCCGCCGCACCTCGCCGAGCCGGAAGGCCCGGTAGTACATGACGAACGGAGGCCGCCACACGGCGTTGCGCACGCGCATCGCCGCATCGAAGCCGAGGAGCATCCAGAAGGCCGGGGAGGACGGCCGCGGCGGCGCGAGGACGGGGAACGCGAAGCGCCCCCCGGGTCGCAGCGCACCGTGCACCTGGGCGAACAGGCCCGGCAGCTCACGGGGCAGGAAGTGGCCGAACGCCCCGAAGCTCACGACGAGGTCGAACGCGGCCGTGAACGGCAGTGCGCGGGCGTCCGCCCGCACCCAGGACACCCGCGGGCCCGGCGGGGGCGTCCGCCCGCGTGCCACGTCGAGCATGCCCGCACTGAAGTCGACCCCGGTCACGCCGGTGCGGCACACCGTGGCCAGGACGTCGACCCCGGCGCCCGTGCCGCAGCACAGGTCGAGGCCGTCCTCGTAGGGGCCGGACTCCTTCAGAGCCGAGGCGACCGCATCCAGGACGGAGTCGGGGGTGCGGAAGGGAGTGCGGTCGAACTTCGGCGCCAGGAGGTCGTAGCCGTGCTCGACGGACGACAGGGCCTGGACGGCGAGTTCGCGCAGAGTGGGGCCTTCGGGGCTGAACATCGGTGTCAGCCTACGGCGGCACGCCGCCGCAGGAGCACCAGGGCTCGCTCGCACCAGCGCAGGTTGCCCTCCTCGAAGGCGATGCCGCCCATCAGGGTCAGATAGGGGCCGATCCGGTCGGCCCCGACCAGGTACTCGTCCTCGCTGCGCCCGTCGAGCAGGCGGTCGCGGAGCCGCTCGTAGCGCTCCAGCTTGCCGCGCGCCCAGGACATCCGCTCCTCGATCAGCGCACGCGTGACCTCGGGATCGCCGGCGTCCATGGCCTGGATCTTGACGAGGAGTTCGTCCCGGATCGCGGTGGGTCTGCGCGGCGGGGTCGCGGCGAAGGAGCTCAGATCCTCCCGGCCCGCCGCGGTGAGGGTGAACATCCGCTTGTTGGGACGGCGTTCCTGCTGCACCATCCGTGCTTCGATCAGGCCGTCCTGCGCGAGGCGTTCCAGTTCGCGGTAGAGCTGCTGCGGGGTGGCGGGCCAGAAGTTCGCGAGGGAGACGTCGAACACCTTCGACAGCTCATAGCCCGAGGCCTCGCCCTCCAGCAGGGCGGCCAGCACGGCGTACTTCAGGGACATGTGGACACGGTAGCAAGCGGATGATTATTCTCATCCGCACCTACTCAACAAATTTACTGTCTGCGATGGGGTGATCCGATGCGCGCGTTCCGCGAGGCGGTCGAGGCCGGCGATCTCGACGCCGTCGAGGCGCTGCTGGCCGACGACGTGGTGTTCACCAGTCCGGTCGTGTTCAAGCCCTACCCGGGCAAGGCGATCACCGCGTCCATCCTGCGCGCGGTGTCGCAGGTGTTCGAGGACTTCCGGTACGAGCGGGAGCTCGACGGGGACGACGGCCGCGACCACGCGCTGGTGTTCACGGCCCGGGTGGGCGCGCGGCAGCTGACCGGCTGCGACTTCATCCACCTCGACGAGAACGGCCTCATCGACGAACTGACCGTCATGGTGCGTCCGCTGTCGGGCGCGCAGGCCCTCGCGGCGGCGATGGGCGCGCGCTTCGACGAGATCGCGAAGGAGGCGGAGGCCCGCTCGGCCTCCGCCTCCTGACGCCGGCCCCGCAGGACTGCCCAGGACTGCTCGTGTCGCGGGACGTCACCCCCGCAGGTCGCGCAGGGTCGCCCGGGTGTCCGTCTTCAGCCAGTCCGAGACCTGGGCGAGCGTCGGCGGATGGGTGTCGGTGGCGTACGAGGTGTAGTAGGCGCTGTAGCTCATCGTGTAGGTGACCCAGCCGTCCCGGACGGCGAGCGTGGCGTAGAGCGAACCGCTCGTCGAACCGGAGGTGGTGTCGTCGCTGACGAGGTAGGCCTCGTCGCCGATGCCCGGGACGCTCTCCACGTCGTAACCCTTGTGGCTGTCGCCGTAGTTCTTCCACGCGGCGGTGAACTCGGGCCCCGGGTCCGTCTTCTTGTGCAGGTCGAGCTGGGTGTAGAGGTAGGCGTCCGAGTAGCTCGAACCCGACTTCTTCAGGCTGATGTTGCACAGGCCCTCGTCGAGGGCGTCGTCCTTGATGCCGTTGTGGCTCGGGGCGCTGTCCTCGGCCGTGTACTCCCCCTTGAACGACGAGTAGTCGGTGGAGGTGCACAGGTTCGTCGGCGCGGCGTAGCCGCGCAGGTCCGTGTCGGCGCCGGACGCGGTCAGGAAGACGCCGGCCGCCCACGCGGCCGACGCCACCACCGCGCCGACCACGGCCCACAGAACCGCCCGTCCGGCGCCGCCGCCCCCCGTGGGCGGCGGACCGACGACGGGGTACGGGGCCGGCTGGGCGTAGGGGTTGCCCGGCTGGGGCTGTACGGGGTGGCCGACCAGCGTGGGCTGCGCGTAGACGCTCTGCGGACCGGCCTGGGCCGCCGGCGGGAAGCCCATCGGGCCGCCGGGGGCCGGCGACTGCGGATTCGGATAGGGGTACGCGCTCGGCTGGGCCGGCGCCCCGGACGGCTGCTCCGGCTGCTGCGGAGGCTGAGGCGGCGTGGACATGACGTGAAGATAATGCAGATATGGCGGTCAAGTCCGCTGCCGTCATGGATCGTTACTCTCTGGGGACATCTGCGACGAACCTCGCACAGGCCCGGCCCCTCACCCCTGGTCCCGGACGCCCCCGCCGCCGTTGACACCCCCGCGCGTCCATCCCTCCTCGCGACCGAGGTCGCCGTCGCGGCCGATCCCTGTGCTACAGTGCGAGTGGCACTTGTGTACGCCCCGTGCCGGGCGCCGGTGTCCAGCTCTTCCGAATCGCCGCCTCGCCACCCGCCGTCTCCGGCCGGTGCAGCGGCTTTCCCGCACCACCGCCCACGGCGCGACGTCGCCGTACCGCGGTGCCGTTCCCGCCGCCCGAGGCGCGCCCCGCGCCCTCCCTCCGCGGCTGCTCCCCCCTCTTCGCATGTCTCATGCCTTCCGTCCGTGAAAGGACCGACCACCCATGACCACCACTCTCGAACACCCCCCGGTGCAGCAGTCCCCGGCCCGGATCGCCGCCGGCGTCCTCGACGTCGACGCGAGCGGCAAGGGACGCCTGCGCCCCGCCGACTGTCTGCCCACGCCGAACGACCCCCAGGTCCCGGCGGCGCTGATCCGCCGGCACGGTCTGCGCAAGGGCGACCTCGTCGAAGGGCTGCGCGGCGCCCAGCGCACTCTGACCGAGATCACCCTCGTCGACGGCCGTACGCCCGACGCACTGCACGGCCGCCGGAACTTCCGCGACCTCACCCCCGTGCACCCCCACGAACGGCTCCGCCTCGAACACCGCGCGTCGGGTCTCGCCGGACGGGTGGCGGATCTCCTCGCGCCCGTAGGCAAGGGGCAGCGCGGACTGATCGTCGCGCCGCCCAAGACGGGCAAGACCGTGCTGCTCCAGCAGATCGCCGCCGCCGTGGCCGGCAACCATCCCGGGGCGCGGCTGATGGTCGTCCTGCTCGACGAGCGGCCCGAGGAAGTCACCGACATGCGGCGCTCCGTGCGCGGCGAGGTGTACGCCTCGACGTTCGACCGGGCGCCGGGACAGCACGTCGCCCTGGCCGAACTCGTCGTCGAACGGGCCAAGCGGCTCGTCGAGGCGGGCGAGGACGTCGTGATCCTGCTCGACTCCCTCACCCGGCTGTGCCGGGCCCACAACAACACGGCGGCCGCCGGTGGCCGCACCCTCAGCGGCGGCGTCGACGCGACCGCGCTGATCGGCCCCAAGCGGTTCTTCGGCGCCGCGCGCGCCGCCGAGGAGGGCGGTTCCCTCACCATCCTCGCGACCGCCCTGGTCGAAACGGGCTCGCGCGCCGACGACTTCTACTTCGAGGAACTGAAGAGCACCGGCAACATGGAGCTCCGCCTCGACCGCGAACCGGCCTCCCGACGCGTCTTCCCGGCCGTCGACGTCGACGGCTCCGGCACCCGCCGGGAGGAACTCCTCTACTCCCCCGCCGAGTTGACCGCCGTACGCGGTCTGCGCCGGGCCCTGCGGACCCGGGACGGCCAGGCGAACCTGGAGACCCTCCTGGAGCGGATGCGCGAGACCCCCGACAACGCGTCCTTCCTGCGCCGCATCCAGCCCACGCTGCCCGCCGCCTAGTGCTTCGACCGGGATGGTTCGCCGGGCCGGTGCTTGTGGCGGCTGGATTCAGGACTCGTCGAAGACGAGGTCCTCGGGCGGCAGCGTCATCCGCACGGTGGCGCCGTTGGTGACCTCGACGACGTGGTGCAGGCCCACGAGGCGCTTGCCGGTGGACAGGACCGTGAAGCGGTCCTGCACTCCGGCCAGATAGGCGGGGAAGCAGGCGATGCTCGGGCTGTCGAGCTGGAAGAAGTCGACAAGACGCCGGAACAGCTTGGGAAGGATGACGACGTCGTCGGTGATCGAGGACAGCGCCGTGACCTTCGCCCCGGTCGTCGTCACGTCGCTCGGCCACAGGCCTCGGCCCGGCGCCGTCCGCGCCTGCTGGGTGGCGGAGGTCAACTCCGCGCGCAGGCTGGGGAACAGGCTGCGGTAGAAGGTGGGATAGACCAGGCCCACGGTGAGCAGGTGATGGTTGACCGTCGCCCGGAGCATGGTGACGTCGACGTCGACGTCCGTACCGCTGGCACCGCCGGAGGCGCCGCGCCCGGCCAGGGCGACACACCTGCCATGGATGTCGGCGCCACTGGTGTAGATGAAGCCGGGGACGGTGTCGGGTGTCGCGGCGGTGACGGTCTCGTTCGACCCCTGCTGCACGTCCGTGAACCCCAGCCAGCTCAGCAGTTCGTCGCGTGCGGCATGGGCGAACTGCAGGGGCTGGTGAACGCGGTTGGCACCGTAATGGGTCTCCAGCGCGTCGATCGCGTCCAGTCGCAGCGTCGCGCGTCCCAACGCGTCGCGCTTGACCGCACGGCCTCCGCTGCCCACGAGACCCCAGTCGTTCGGGTCGGCGGGGGTGAAGTGGATGGTGTCGCCATCCGGCTGGGTTCCCTTGATCTGGAACGACCCGTTGATGAGAAGCATCGTCATGGCAGCCTCCGACGACGTGAACGGACGATGGCGAGAGGCGAAGTGCTGACATCTCCACGTTATTCCCGGGCCGATCGGCGTGCAATGGCGAAAAACAGCACGTCAACATGGTTGAAGGGTCACCGAACTGATGGTGCGTCCCACGGCTGGAGGATGCTCCCGTGCACCCTGTCACCGCTTGGGACTCCAGTGGCGAGAATCCGCCGACGGAGTGAACATGAAAGGAGGTGTGAGCGGCTCCGCCGCACGTCACGACTCCCACGATCGACTCCCACGACCTCGGACGAGGCGTTCTCATGTCATTCCACACTGGTCGCCCTGAAGCCCTGAGACCCTGGGAAGAGCTGCGGAACCATCCCGGCGGCGGACACGGCGACGGTGGCGGCGGCTTCGGTGGTCACGGCGGTCACGGTGGCGGCTTCGACGGCCACGGCGGGGGCTTCGGTGGGCATCCTCCGTTCGGCGGCGGGCACCCGTTCGGCCATGACGGCCATGACGGCCCGGACCCCGGTGGCCCGCAGGACGGTCCCGGCGGGCCACCGCACGACGGTCCGGCGGGCGAGGACGTCGCCGAGGGCCCGTTCCGGGTGGTGCGACCCGCCGACATGCTCGTCGTCGACATCGCCCTGGTCAATCTGCGGTTCGACGGCCACCGTCTGGTGCGGCGGGATCCGGGTGCACCGGCGTTCGTCGTCGCCGGCCTGGCACCGCAGCACGTGCTGGAAGCGGTTCCGGATTCGCTGGGCCCCGCCTCCGGCGCGCTGAAAGCCGTCACCGCCGGCTCGACCCGGCTGGCCTTCTCGGTCCCGGGCGACATGGATGGCCTGGACCTCTCCCTGGCCGCGCTGCTCGACTGGGAGCGACTCGTTCCGCTGACCGTGCCGGTGGGCATGCGTGATCCCGACACCCCGGGGTCGACGATCTTCCAGGGCATCCCCAGAAGCGTCATCGAATTCCCGGCCCGGCTGCTGATCACCTACGATGAGCCGGTTCACTGGCTGGGTCCGCCCGCGCCCCAACAGGGCGGCGGACGGCTCGCGTTGTGGCACGCGCGGCTGCACGGCGGGCAGAACGGCGAGGTGCTGCTCCGGGCCTTCGCGACGGCCGGCGACGGGGGCGCGCCGCCCCCGGGCAGTCCGCTCGACGCCGGGAACCTTCAGGACCTCGTCACCCTCACCAGCCGGGCCGAACTCATCGTCCCGGGCAGCGGCGTGCCCATCGCCGTCCCGAGCGCGCCGTTGCACTCGGAACAGTTCATCCTCACCCCGCTGGGCGCCTCGGCCCACCTGCACGGTGCATGGGAAAGTGCCCCGGACTCCGACAGGTCCGCGTACGAGAAGGCAGGTCGGCCGTTCCCGACCCTGACGGTGTATGACCAGATCACGGGTCTGGGACGTGATCAGTACGTCCGCGCCGTGACACACGGCCGCCTGAGCACGGGTCATGAGGCCCTGCACGTGAAGGAGTTCAAGCGGATCTTCGTGGCACGCCCGAACGACGGCATCGTCGCCTACCTGCAACGGGAGGATCACGTCGTACCCAAGCAGCCGGAAGTGCAGTACGGAACGGCCGGGTTCACCTACGGAGGGCGCGAAATGCCCTTCCGTGCACTGCGGATCACCGATCGGACCACCCCGGTCGTCGAGGCGGAGGACGATTCCTCGTCCTTCTGGGTGAGGCTCAAAAGCTCCGGCGACGACCACGAGTTCACCGTCATCGGAACGGACTGTGAAGGCCGGAAAGTCAGCTTCACCATGCCTTTGGTGTTCGTGCCGGACGGCGTGGCGGATCCGCAGCTGCAAGCCCGGTACGCCGAGAAGCCGAAGAGTCCGGACCCGGCGAAGGACCGTTCGACACGCCAGATGGGCGGCCAGCAGATGGCCATGGCTCAGCCGCCCGCCGACGCTCCCGGCAGCACCTGCCACGCGGTCGGCTCCCTGACCTTCGGGTTCGGGACCATCGGCAGCAAGCCGGAAGCCGACCGCATGGCGGTCGGTCTGCCCTACGTGGGGGCCGCCACCGTTCGTGTCCCCGCTGTCGAGCAGTTCGCCCCGACCGCCGGGGATCTCGCGGTCACCTTCAACGACACCTATCTCAAGCAGGCCATGGAGAAGCATCCGGCGGGCGCCTACCTGGACCTTGTCGCGCCGATCGGCCTCGCGCTCGGGGCGGAGAAGGCCGGCGGGGTCGCAAGTCCGAAGACCGCGCTCAGACTCATCACGGCCCAGGCGGGAGTCGTCCCCGACGTCTTCAAGACCGACGCCACGGGTGCCGTCATCGACGCGATTGCGCCGTCCGACATGCTGAAGACCTTCGACGGAGCCAAGCTGCTGGGCCTCATCGACCTCGGACGGGTCCTGAAGGCCCTGGTCAAGGACGATGTCACCGCCGTCACGAACTACACCGACAACCAGATCCAGGCCGTCCTGGACGCCGCGGACGGCATCCTGCCGGTGCCGGTAATGCGTATCCGCGACCTGGCGGACGGGCAGGGCAAGGAACTGCGCTACGTGTGGAAGACCCGGCTGGCGAACCCGGACTCCCCACCGGAGAAGGGCGAACTGCCGGATGTCATCGACGCGAAGGATGCCACGCTGACCCTGGACGCGCACACCGTCCGCTCGAAGGGCGCACTTGATCAGGTCACCGTGGACGGCAGGCTGAGCAACTTCGCGCTGGAGTTCGCCGATTGCGCCCGGGTGGAAATCGCCGAGCTGAGGTTCCGGACCGGCTCGGCGAAGAAGCCCGAGGTGACGGCGAGCGGTGTGGAGCTGAAGTTCGAAGGCGCCCTGGAATTCATCAACACCCTCCGCAGCGCCCTGCCCGCCGACGTCTTCGGGGCGGGCGCGTATGTCGACGTCCAGCCCAGCGGCGTCACCGCGGGCTACAAGTTCACGGTGCCGACCATCGGCATCGGCGTCTTCACCCTGTCGAACCTCGCGCTGGCGGCCGAGCTGAAGATCCCCTTCGACGACGGGACCGGTGTCACGTTCCGTTTCTCGGTCTCCGAGCGACAGCACCCCTTCATCGTCACCGTGTCCCTGTTCGGCGGCGGTGGCTACTTCTCCCTGCTGGTCGACGCCGCCAGAGGAGTGCGGCAACTCGAGGGCGCCCTGGAGTTCGGCGGCGCGGCGGCGCTCGATCTCGGTGTCGCGAGCGGCGGGGTCTCGGTGATGGCGGGCATCCGCTTCTCGCTCTCGGACACCGGGGCCTCCCTGTCCGGCTACCTGCGGTGCAGCGGTTTTCTGTCCGTGCTGGGCATCGTCACGGTGTCCGTCGAGTTCTCTCTCCAACTGGCCTACGACAAGAGGAAGGACATCCACCAGTCGGTGATCACTGGCAGGGGCACCCTCACGGTCAGCGTACGGATCGCGTTCTTCAGCAAGTCCGTCAAGCTCAGTCTCGAGCGCAGCTTCTCCGGGGCCCCGGGCGACCCTTCCTTCGCCGACTGCGTGCTGGAACCGCACTGGCGGGAGTACTGCGAGGCGTACGCTCCTTGATCGCATGGGAGACGACCATGCCGCTCGAACAGCACATCAACTTGACCGTTCTCCCTGCCGGGCTGTCGGACGACGGCACCCAGGCCCGGGTGTCGGTGTTCTTCGCCCCCCGGTTGCAGCCCGAGCACGAGGGCGGCACGCTGTCCGGCTTCGGAGATCTCGTCAGCTGGCCGGACAAACTCAAGGACGCCACCTTCGAGTTCGCCACCGAGGAGGACGGCACCGGGGCGCCGGCTGTGGCGCACGGACCGTTCGCCGGCCCCCTCAGGCCGCAAGGTCCGCCCCCCGACGCGGACTTGTGGAGAAAGCTCTTCCACGAGAACACCCCTCTGGAGCCCTACGTCTTCGAATCGTCGAGCGAGCGGGGGCAGCGCACCTACTCGGCCGCGCAGGTCAGCGACTACACCAAACGGGTGTACGTCGGAGCGGCCATGGGCCACCCCGAGGCACCGCCCTCGACGAGGCACGCGCTGAGCGTTCAGAGCTCCGCCCACGTGAACGAACCCAAGGACATCCCGCAGCCCGGCAGCAGCCCGCACACGATCAAGACGGAGCTCAGGACCGATGTGCCGCAGGACGGTGCGGTGCCCCCGGACCTGGCGGCCCTGAACGCGTTCCACAGCGTCCCGCAGCCGAGTACCACCGTCAGCGAGGGGCTGGCCGGCGACGGACAGCAGCCCCCGCCCGACCCGCCACCACCGCCTTCGTTGCCCCCTGCCGACTTCCATACGATGCTCACCTCGCTCGGCGACCACCCGGTCCTGTTGCGGCGCCTCGGACTCGTCCTGGACTTCCTCCTGCCGGTCGAGCAGCTCCCCGCCTCCTCGGGCGAGCGGTTGCTGACGGTCGTCCCGCACTGGGCGTCCGCTCTGGAACAGGGCGCGTTCGACGTGTCCTGCCGGACCCGCTACGTCTTTTCCGCCGACCCTCTCGACCCCGCCCGCCGTGTCTTCGTTCCCGCGGCGCAGTCCCCTGCTCACGGCGACCCGCTGGCATCGCCGGCCCGCGGCCTGGTGGTGCTTTCCGAGAATTTCGCTCTGGAGCAGGCCGACATCGACGGTGCCGCGTTCAAGTTGCTGTCGGTCCCCGCGGACGCCACGGGCCTGTCCCCCGTGCGAACCCGCGGATTCTCCCTGATCAGGCACGACCGCGCGGACAGCCTGAAGAACGAGTTCCAACGGGCCGCCGTTCACGAGAACGCCTTCTCCCAGGTCGTCTCGGCACAACGAGCCGGCAACGGCGTACCGGCCGGGGAGACACCGGGGGCGGCCCCGGGCACTCCGCAGAACGCGAACGCCTCCCCACAGCCCGCCCCGGACGGTGTGAGCGCCCCCGAGCTGCTGGCCCAGGACGTGGTCCGCGGCCACCGGCTGGACGTCTGGGACGAGACACGCGGGGCGTGGTTCTCGCTGCACGAGCGCGACGTGGAGTACCGGCAGCCCGGTGCCGGACCGGTCCTGCTCACCGCGTCCGACGAAGGCTTCTGCCAGGCACACCTCGCCTCACCGCCGCACGAGAGCGTCCCGTCGGCGACGGCTCCGCCCCTGTACGTACCCGAGCAGTTGGTCTCCTGGCACGGCTGGTCGCTGTCGGCGCCCCGTCCGGGCCTGGTGCTGGACACCGACCCGGGCTCGCCCGACGATCACCTGCCGCCCAACAAGCCGATGCCGCCCAGGAACGACGCGCCGCCGGGGGTGCCGCTGGAGATCACGGTGAAGGTCCGGCCCGGTTCACTCCCCCGTCTGCGCTTCGGCCAGCAGTACCGGGTACGGCTGCGCACCGTCGACCTGGCGGGCAACGGCCTCGACGTCACGCAGGCCACGGCGCTGAAGGCCCTGCCCGGTACTGCGCTTCCCGGTCCAGGGCCGGAGCCGTTCCGGCGGTTCGAGGCGGTCCCGGCGCCGGCCGTGGTGCCCCGGCTTCCGTTCGGCGAGGGCGCCTCGGCCGTGCGGATGGTGATCCGGAGCAGCCCGGGTGCCGAGCCGCCCCCGGCCGGTCCTGCGGGCCCCGATGGGCAGACGACGGCGGTGGCCCTGGCCGATGTCCGGTCCGGCCTGACCAATGACGCCGTCCGCACCGTCCAGAAGGCTCTCATCGCCGCCGGCCACCCCCTGCTGGGCGGCGCGGACGGCGTCTTCGGCGATGAGACCAGGAAGGCCTACGCCGCGGAGCAGCTCGCGCAGGGCTTCGCGGGGGCGGACGCCGACGGTGACCCAGGCTGCGAGTCCCTGACCGCGCTGGGGCACAAGAGCGGGTTCACCGTCGACTGCGGCCACGGCTTCACGCCCGCGGACGGCAGCACCGCGGAGCAGTTCGCCGCGGAGTTCAACAAGTCGGCACTGGTCACCTCGCGAGGGCACGTGGCGTACCAGGGGATCGACGAACGTCACCTTGTGGCGCCGAAGGCGTCCCTTCAATGCGTGGAATGGCACGGACTGCTGGACGCGGCGATCGGCTCCACCGACCCCGGCGCCCAGGACACGGTCTACGCGCTGGCGACCAGGGAGAACGGCTCCCTCGGCGACACGCAGCCGGGTGTGCAGCTGAAGCCCGTCGACTCACCCGCGGCGGACCCCGGCCACCCGGCGTCGATCGCCCTGCACACCGGCGAGCAGGTCGAACTGCCCTACCTTCCCGATCCGCTGTCCATGGGAGCCGTTCTGCTGGACCTCCCGGGCATGCCCGCCGGTCAGCCCTTCACCGTCCCCTGGGAAGGCGATGTCTGGCACCGTCCCAGGTCCCTGCGGGTGAGGCTGGCCGAAGGGACGGCGCCGCCCCGGTTCGACGACGCCTCCCGGGTACTGACCGTGTCACTGCCCAAGGGCGCCGTGGCGACGGTCCGGGTGTGTTCCGGGATCGACTTCGACGCGGACCTCATGGGCTTGGCCCGGTGGTGCCGGCGGCCCCCGGACGGGACACCCACCCCCGCACCCGCACCCGCACCCGCCACGGGGACGGACGACGCGGCCGTCACGACGGCGGAGTCGCCGGACCCCGAAGCGGTCCTTGAACTGGCCGCGGCCGGCCGGCACTGGATGTTCACCCCCTGGCACGAACTGACCCTCGTGCACGCGGTCCAACGGCCGCTGCGGACACCCGTGCTGGACCTCTCCGGGTCGGGGCCCCCGCGCGCCCCCGGCGCCACGGCCGAGCACCTCGCCGGCACCATCGCGCTGGACGAGGCCAGTACGGGCCGGATCGAACTCGTCGCCGAGTGGACCGAGGTGACGGACGCCGGACCCACCGGCCGCGACGCCCGGCCGATGGCCGCCCCGGTGTTCGGACTCCTGACCGGCAGGGCGGACCCGCCCGGTACCCACGGCCCCCAGGTCGCCGTCCTCGACAACGGCGTCCTGACCTTCAGCACGCAGGCGTCCGAGGACCGGGCGAAGACTGCCGCGGACGCGGCCAAGACGGCCGACGACCAGGCCAAGGCGGCCAAGGCGGCGGCCAAGGAAGCCGCTGACACCGCCAAGGCGGCCAAGGACGCGGGCGATGTGGCCGCTGCCGCCGCCAAGAGCGACGAAGCGGCCCGGTCCAGGGCTGCCGGCGTCGAGAGCGCGGCCAAGGCCGCCGTCGCTCCGGCCGTCCTCCAGAACCACGAGTTCGGCGACACCCGACACCGCACGGTGCGCTACCGCCCCGTGGCCGGAAGCAGGTTCGCCGACTGCTTCCCCGCGCAGTTCGCCGATCCCGGCGAGAGCACGCTGACCGTGACAGGGGCGCCGCGGGAACACTCGGTGCCCAGCAGCGCGGCGCCCACGTCCCCGCGCGTGCTCTACTGCATGCCCACCCTCGCGCTGGAGCGGGACAAGGGACCCGACGGCGCCGTCGTCCAGCGCCGGCTCGGTGGCGGTATCCGGGTGTACGTGGACCGTCCCTGGTACTCCTCGGGTGACGGCGAACTGCTCGGTGTGGTCCTCGGCGAGCCGCCGGGGGGCGACCCCGCCTCGGTACGGGATTCCTGGGTCACGCTGATGGGCCGCGATCCCCTTCACCGTTCCGCCCCGGTCGTCGCCCCGACCGCGGACATGTTCACCAACGCGGTGCGGCGTTCCGGGCCGCTCTCGGTGCCCACGCCCTCCGGCCCGCTTCCCGTCACGGTGGTGGGCTTCGCCCCGCAGTTCGACGCCGACGAGAAGGGCGGCCGCTGGTACTTCGACCTGGAGATCGACACAGGGGACGCCTGTCTGCCGTTCGTCCGGCTCGCTCTGGTCCGGTACCAGCCGGAGTCGATCCCGGGTTTCGAGATCTCCCGGGTCGTCCTCGCCGACCTGGTCCGCACCCTGCCCGACCGCGAGTTGACCGTCAGGCCCGGCCCGGTGCTCTCGGTCAGCGTCACCGGCCCCTCCTGGGACCCCACGGACTCCCCGCCACCGCTGATCACCGCCGTGCTGCAACGACGACATGACGTCGTCGGCGACGACGACCTCGGCTGGGTGACCCTGGACGACACATCGACCCCCCTGACCTCGGTCGACGCGGACTCCTCCCACCGGCCCTCCTACATGGGCCAGGTCACGGTGCCACCCGTCGGGCCAGGGGTGCCACTGCGCCTGACGGTCGTCGAGACCGAGAACATCCCCGCCGTCGCTCCCCCGCCCGCCGCGCTCCCCACGCCCCCGGGGCCGGTGCTGTACTGCGACACCGTCGATCTCTTCCCGGGATCCGGCGGCCAGGACGACAACGACGACGGGCCGCAGCGTGACGACGGGCCGCACGGCTTCGGCGGGCCGCACGGCGACGGCGACCACGGTGACCACCAGGGCCATGGCGGCCACGGTGGCCATGGCGGATTCTCCCCTCACTGACCTCGCGCAGGCCCGTGAACCCACGAGTGGACGGAGACCTCACCATGTTCGACAGCGTCCGCAACTACTGGATCGGCTTCAACGATCCGCTCGAAGGCCGCGTGAACTGCATGCACTTGGACCAGAAGAGCTGGGTGAGCACGGGCATCGGCAACAAACTGGACGAGACGGCGCAGGCCGACTCGGCGCCGACGGACGCGGAACGAGAGCGTTCGCTGGCCGAGGCCCAGGAGCTTCGCTGGCTGGTCAACGACGACGGCGCGGAGGCGACCGCCGACCAGGTCGCCGCCGACCGGGACGCCCTGAGGCGCCAGTTCCAGGCGCCCTTTGACGGACGATGAGATCGATCGCGCCGTCTTCGCCGAACTCGGTTTCCACGTGCTTTCGGCGTGAGTGACAAGAACGTTCACCAACCATGTGAAGACGAAAGGACGGACGTCATGTCTTCCTTCGACATCGACTTCTCCAACCCGTTCCCGTCAGGGTTCTCCGGCGGTCTGGGCGGCCCGAACCAGGGTGGTCATCAACCACCCCAGTGGTACATCCAGTTCGGAATGGACCTGGGCGCCGACGAAGGCACAGAGATTTTCGCCGCCTTCGACGCCCACATCACCAAGTACGCGCCGCACGACCCCGCCGCCGATACCCAGAAGGTCTACGGCGCGCAGTTGTTCATGCGCGCCCCGAACGACATGATGGGCGGCTTCTACACCCATCTGACCGATGTTCCGGACGGACTGGGCGTCGGCTCGACCGTCAGCAGGGGCGACCTCCTGGGTACCGTGCTCCGGTTCGATCCGACGGCGACCCATCTCCATCTGGCACTGGTCGAGATCATCGGCGGCGCCCCGGACGGCACGTACACGGGTGTCGATCTTTACAAGCTCTTCCTGGACACGGCCAACACGGACGCCGTCACCACCGTGACCTTCATGCAGGACGGCTCTCCGCCGACCGTCAACTGAAGATCGAGCGCTTCCCACTCCATCAAGCGGTACGACCGTGACGGACGCTTGGCAGACTCAGCTCTCCCCGGCCCATCCGGAGCACGCGGCCGTGGACTTCGCGCAGGTAGGCGGCGAGTTTGCGGATGGACCAGCAGGTGAAGGGCCGGCCGACCACCGTGGGACGGCCGCCGCACGACCGCGGGGCGGCCGCCGGACCGCGACCGGAGCGGCGCCGGAAGGCAGCAGTGTGCGGCCGGAGGGCAACGGGCCGCTGAACGTGCGGCATCCGGGTGCTCGCGCGGGCCCGTCCGGCACGGGTACCGCGGGGAAGCCGCCATCGGTTCCTACGTTGATCATATGACGATCGGATTCTCTTCCCGGGCCGCATCGGCGGCCTGCGCGTTCTGCGTGGCCGGCGTCCTCGCCCTCGGGCCCGCCGCGGCCGCCGCCCCGGCCGGCACGGACCCCGGGCATCCCGGCGCACCGGGCGCAGCCGGCGGACCGGGCGGGACGCTCCCTCGGCCGTCGCTGCTGTACCGCTCCGGCACGCAGGTCAGGCCGCACCCCGGCGCCCCCGAGGTCCCGGACGTCTCCGCCCTGTCGTGGCTGGTGTCCGACGCCGGGACCGGCGAGGTGCTCGCCGCGTCGAACGCGCACCGGGCACTTCCTCCCGCCAGCACGCTGAAGACCCTCTTCGCCCTGACGGTGCTGCCCGTGCTGCCCGGCGAGCTCCGGCACCGGGTGAGCGCGGAGGAACTCATGGGCATCGGCCCCGGCAGCAGCCTCGTCGGCGTCGCCGAGGGCCACACCTACCGGATCGCCGACCTGTGGCGAGGCGTGTTCCTCAACTCCGGCAACGACGCCGTGCACGTCCTGGCCTCGCTCAGCGGGGGCTGGCACACCACCGCCACCCGGATGCAGGCCAAGGCGCGGTCCCTGGGCGCGCTGGACACCCACGTGCGGTCGCCCGACGGCTACGACACCCCCGGCCAGGTGTCCTCCGCCTACGACCTGGCGGTGTTCGGACGGGAGGGGCTGCGCAACCCCGACTTCGCGCGGTACTGCGCGACAGCGGAGGCGGAGTTCCCCGGGGACGGAGACGAGTCCTACGGCATCGCCAACACCAACCGGCTGCTCACGGGGGCGAACGGCGTCGAGCCGTACCCGGGGCTGATCGGGATCAAGAACGGCTACACCAGCAACGCCGGCAACACCCTGGTCGCCGCGGCCCGCCGGGGCGGCCGCACCCTCGTCGTGACGGTGATGAACCCTCAGGCGGGCGGCGGGTTCGCCGTCTACGAGGAGGCGCGGGAGCTGCTGGACTGGGGCTTCGCGGCAGCGGGACGGGTCGATCCGGTGGGCTCGCTGGACGCGCTGCGGGCGCCCCCGCTCCCCGATCCCCGATACGGGCCGGGGGCGGCGCCGTCCACGCCCTCCGCACCGGGGCTCCGGCCGCCCGCGCGGTCGGCGCCGTCCGCCGCCCCGTCGACGCGGTCCGCGCCGACCCCCACCGTGGCGACCGCGGCGACGGTCAGGGCCGGCGGCGGGGACGGGGCCGGCGGCTGGTCCGAGGCGGCGCTCGTCGTGGGGGCCGCCGCGCTGGGCGGGGCCGCCGTGGCGCTGGTGCTGCGGTTCGCGGGCCGCGGGTCCCGGGGAAGGTGACCGACGGGCAGCCAGACCAGCAGGCCGAGCGTGACCCAGGTGTAGGCGTTGGCGCCGAGGAAGCCGCCGACGCCGGACGCGTCGTCGAACCACAGCCACACCACGCTGGTGCACAGCACGGCGTACAGGGCGCCGGCGACGCGCGGGCGCCCCACGCGGATCAGCACGGCGAACGACGGCAGCAGCCAGACCAGGTGGTGGACCCAGGTGACGGGACTGACCAGGCAGGCGGTGAGGCCGGTGAGGGCGAACGCCCCCTGCACGTCTCCCGAGGCCGCCGCGCGCCGGGCCCGCCACGCCCACCCGCACAGCACCAGCACGACCAGCACCGCCCAGACGGCCCGGCTCTCCACCCCCAGCCGGGCCAGCACGCCCTGAAGGGACTGGTTCGAGACGTAGTCGAGCCGGCCCACACGGTTCGTGTCCCACAGGGCCTGCGTCCAGTAGAAGCGCGACGCGTCGGGGGCGACCAGCGCGGCGAACGCCGTCGCGCCGGCCGCCACGGCGGTGGCCACGGCGGCCGCCCGTCGCCGGCGGGCGATGAGCAGCAGGCCGATGAAGAGCGCGGGCGTGAGCTTGACCGCCGCCGCCAGCCCGATGCCGATTCCGGCCCACCGCGACCAACCGGACCGGCGCGGCCACCGGAACCGCTCGAGCCCTCGGACCTGACGGGCCCGGCCGTGCCGGTGGGGCGGGCCGGACGGCGGGAGCGAGCCGGACGGCGGGAGCGAGCCGGAGGGCGGGAGTGGGCCGGACGCCAGCAGCCGGGCGTCGGCCAGGACGAGGGCCAGCAGCAGCAGGTTGACCTGGCCGAAGCTGATGGTGTCGCGCAGCGGCTCGAACAGGGCGAGCGCGCAGGCCGCGAGGCCGGCGCCGTACCAGCCGTGCCGCCGCCACCCGGGCCCGGACAGCACCCGCACGACGAGGGCCAGCGCCGCCAGGTTGAGCAGCAGGGCGGTCACGATCGCGGTGCGCAGGCCGATCAGGGCCATGGGCGACATCACGACGGCCGCGAACGGGGGGTAGGTGAAGCCGTACGGCGTGCCCGGCACCCGGTAGTCGTAGACGCGGCCGTCGCCGTGGATCCAGGTGTCGACGGTGCCGTAGTAGACGCGCAGGTCGAACCAGTCCCGCAGCAGCGGCACGGTCGCGGTGAAGACCGTGACGGCGAGGGCCAGGGCGAGCACCAGCAGCAGCCGGCCGCGGTCGGTGCGGGGCGCCCGCACGGCGGGGACGTCCTTCGGGGTCATGCGGTACGCCCCAGGGCGGCCGGCGCCTGTGCCGCGAGCCGGGCCTGCCACAGGACGACCGCGGCGAGCGCGCCGCCGCACAGGGCCAGCAGCAGGCGGCCCGGGTCGGGCGGGCCGCCGTCGGGGAGCACGGCCAGCGCGAGGACGCCGGCCACGACCGCCGTCCGATGCCGTGTCGGGGTGTCGGGGGCCGCGGCGGCGATGAGGAAGAGGCCCCACAACGCGTACCAGGGACGGATCGCCGGGCCGAACGCGGCCACCGCGGCGAGGCTCAGTCCGAGCGCGTACACCGGACGCGGACGCAGCCGCCACCAGATGACCACGAGGGCGACGGCGGTGATCGCGAGCCCGAGACCGTGCCAGACGGGGACGGCCAGCGGCGCCAGGTCGCTGCCGAGGTCCTCCAGGAGGGCGCGGGTGGCCCGCCCGAGCAGGCTGGTCAGCGCCCAGTTGTGTGCGGAGACCGGAGTGTCCAGGGCCGCTATCCAGCCGTATCCGGTGCCCGCGACGGCGGTCGCCGCGACCGTGGTGACGGCCGACGCGCCCAAGGTCGTCAGCAGGACCGGTGCCGGACGCCGGCCCGCGCGCAGTTGCAGGACCACGACCGCCACGAGGCCCAGCGCGGCCGGGGCCTTGACCAGGGCGGCGAGGGTGACGAGGACGGCCCCGAGCACCGGACGGCGGCCGAGCGCGGCGACCAGGCCGACGCCGAGCAGTCCCAGCATGATCGCGTCGTTGTGGGCGCCCGCCACCAGGTGCAGCAGCACCAGCGGGTTGAGGACGCCGAGCCAGAGCGCGGCCGAGGGGTCGGCGCCGCTGTGCCGGGCGAGCCGGGGCAGGGCGGCCGTCATCAGCGCCACCCCGAACAGCGCCACGCACCGCATGCCGAGCAGCCCAGCGGAGAGCGCGCCGCGGGTCAGGGCGGACAGGGCCGCGGCCAGCGCGAGGAAGACCGGCCCGTAAGGGGCTGCGGTCTGCCGCCACAGCGGGGCGACCTCCTCGGCGAGCGGCCCGCCGAGCCGGGCCGGACCGTGCGTGTACACGTCCAGGTGCGCGTCGACCATGGCGCCCTGGGCCAGGTAGCTGTACACGTCGCGGCTGAACAGCGGCGGTGCGATCAGCAGCGGCGCGGCCCACACGGCGAGGACGAGCACGAGGGCGCGCGGCGTCGGCGGCCGCGCGCCGCGCACCAGTCGGCCCAGCAGGATCCAGGCGGCGGTCAGCAGCACCAGGCCGAAGTAGACGCCGACCAGTCCGAGGACGGCGTGCGCCGAGGACGGGGCGAGGAGCTCGCGGGCGGGCAGGGCGCCGGCCGTCTCGCCGCCGAGCGCGAGACTCGCCGTGCCGGCCAGGCCCAGCACCTGACAGCGACGGAGATCGAGGGGGGAAGCATTGGCCGACACCCCGTCATGCTGTCGACGCCGGATGGCCGCGGGGCGACCTCCCGCCTTCGGGGCGGCGGCCTGCGCGTGACCGGCTCGTGTGTTCGGGCGGCGGCGATGAGTTCCGTCGGCCCGGGCGGTCTCTCCTGTGACCGCCTCCACCGAACCACCGATCTACCGAACTACCGAGCTACCGAGCTACCGAGCTACCGAGCTACCGAACGGACGTGACGAACGTGGCGAACAGTTCCGGCTACGCCAAGGTCAATGGCCTGGAGATGTACTACGAGAGCCATGGCTGCGACGACGGGGCCGAGCGTCCGCTGGTGCTGCTGCACGGGGGCGTGCTCACCGTGGGACTGTCCTTCGGGGCCGTGCTGCCCGCGCTGGCCGTGGGCCGGCGCGTCGTGGCTCCCGAGTTCCAGGGACACGGGCACACCGCCGACATCGACCGTGCCATGACGCCGGCGAACCTGGCCTCCGACGTGGTGGCGCTGCTCGACGGACTGGGCATCGAGCAGGCCGACCTGCTCGGATTCAGCCTGGGCGGCGTGACCGCGCTGCACCTCGCGCTCGAACACCCCGAGCGGGTCGGACGGCTCGTGCTCGCCGCCACGCAGTACTCCCAGGAGGGCTACCACGAGGAGGTCGTCGCCCCCGACTACACCTCCGCGCGGCTCCCGAGCCAGGCCGACTTCCAGGAGATGACCGACGCGTACACGGCCGTCGCACCGCATCCGGAGCGCTTCCAGGACCTCATCGCCAAGTGCACCGCCGCGGCCCACGCCCCGCTCCCCTGGACGGCGGACGACCTGCGCGGACTGCGCGCGCCCACGCTGCTGGTGATCGGCGACACCGACTTCGTGCGGATCGAGCACGCGGCCGAGATGCAGCGGCTGATCCCCCGGGCGGAGCTGGCCGTCCTGCCGGCCACCACGCACATGGCGCTGATGCGGCGCACGACCCTGCTGCTCCCGCTGCTGACCGAGTTCCTGGCGGCACCGGACCGGCCCGGCCGCGACTGACTGACTCAGAACACCGACAACCCCGTCAGCGTCGTGAACCGGTCCAGGGCGGCCACTCCCGCCACCGAGTTGCCGCGTTCGTCCAGGCCCGGGCTCCACACGCACAGGGTGCAGCGGCCGGGGACGACGGCGATGACGCCGCCGCCGACGCCGCTCTTGCCGGGCAGGCCGACCCGGTAGGCGAATTCACCGGCCGCGTCGTAGGTGCCGCAGGTCAGCATCACCGCGTTGACCTGCTTGGCCTGGCTGCGGGTGAGCAACCGGCTGCCGTCGGCGCGGACGCCGTGCCGGGCGAGGAACCCGGTCGCCAGGGCGAGATCGGCGCACGAGGCGGTCAGGGAGCACTGACGGAAGTACTGGTCGAGCAGGACCGGCACGTCGTTGTCGACGTTGCCGTAGGACGCCATGAAATGGGCGAGGGCGGCGTTGCGGTCGCCGTGCGCGGCCTCGGAGGCGGCGACGTCCTCGTCGAAGCCCAGCGCGGGGTTGCCGCTCTCGGCGCGCAGGAAGCCGAGGAGTTCGCCGGCCGCGTCCCCGGTACGGGTGTGGAGCCGGTCGGTGACGACCAGCGCGCCCGCGTTGATGAAGGGGTTGCGCGGGATGCCCTGCTCGTACTCCAGCTGCACCAGGGAGTTGAACGGGTTGCCCGAGGGTTCGCGGCCCACGTGCTCCCAGAGTTCGTCGCCCTCGCGGGCCAGATCGAGGGCGAGGGTGAACACCTTGGTGATCGACTGTGTGGAGAACGGCTCCCGCCAGTCCCCCACGCCGTACACCGTGCCGTCGGGCTCCGCGACGGCCATGCCGAAACGACGCGGGTCGCAGGCGGCGAGCGCCGGAATGTAGTCGGCGGGCCGGCCGCGCCCGGGGGTGCGCTCGATCTCCTCGGCGATGCGTTCCAGGACCGGCCGGAAGGCCGGGGACGACGTCGTTGTCATGATCACCATTGTGCCTCCGTGCCGGTCCTGACGCGTTCGCCGCTGGTCAGCGGTGTGGAGGCAGGTTCACGCCAGGGGCGAGCCGCTGCCGGCGAGGACCTCGGGGCGCAGCAGGCGTGCCAGCTGCTCGGCGGGCAACAGCCCCTTCTCCAGAACGAGTTCGGCGACGCCCCGGCCCGTGGCGAGGGCCTCCTTGGCGATGTCGGTGGCCGCCGTGTACCCGATGTGCGGGTTGAGGGCGGTGACCAGGCCGATGGAGTTCTCGACGCTCGCGCGCAGTGCCTCGGTGTTGGCGGTGATGCCGTCCACACAGCGTTCGGCGAGGGTGAGGCAGGCGGCGCGCAGGTGGGTGATCGACTCCGACAGGGAGTGCAGGATGATCGGCTCGAAGGCGTTGAGCTGGAGCTGTCCGGCCTCGGCGGCCATGGTGATCGTGACGTCGTTGCCGATCACCTCGAAGGCGACCTGGTTGACGACCTCGGGGATCACCGGGTTGACCTTGCCGGGCATGATGGACGAACCGGCCTGGACCGGCGGCAGGTTGATCTCGCCGAGGCCGGCCCGCGGTCCCGACGACAGCAGCCGAAGGTCGTTGCAGCTCTTGGAGAGCTTGACGGCGACCCGCTTCAGCACGCCGGACATCTGGACGAACGCGCCGCAGTCCTGGGTGGCCTCGACCAGGTTGGCCGCGGTGACGAGCGGCAGGCCGGTGATCTCCGCGAGATGGCGGCGAGCCGACTCGGCGTATCCGGCAGGGGCGTTGAGGCCGGTGCCGATGGCCGTGGCGCCCAGGTTGATCTCGTAGATCAACTGGACCGCCTCGTCAAGACGGTTGCGGTCCTCGTCAATCATGACGGCATAGGCCGAGAATTCTTGACCGAGCGTCATGGGGACCGCATCCTGCAACTGTGTACGGCCCATCTTGAGCACATTGCGGAACTCGACGGCCTTGCGGGCGAAGGAGTCCTGCAAAACGGACATCGCCTTGAGCAGTCCACGCACCGCGAAGACCGTCGCTATCTTGACGGCGGTCGGGTAGACGTCGTTGGTGGACTGTCCGAGGTTGACGTCCTCGTTGGGGTGCAGGTGACCGTACTGCCCCTTGCGGTGTCCGAGCAGCTCCAGCGCCCGGTTGGCGACGACCTCGTTGGCGTTCATGTTGGTCGAGGTGCCGGCGCCCCCCTGGACGACGTCCACGACGAACTGGTCGTGCAGCTTCCCGGCGCGGATCTCCCGGCAGGCGGCGACGATGGCGGCGGCCTTCTCGGGGGCCAGCAGGCCGAGCTCCTCGTTGGCGAGGGCGGCGGCCTCCTTGACCGCGGCGAGCGCGTCGATGAGGTGCGGGTAGGCGGAGATCGGCATCCCGGTGATGGGGAAGTTCTCCGTGGCGCGCAGGGTGTGGACGCCCCAGTACGCGTCGGCGGGGACGTCCCGGTCTCCGAGCAGGTCGTGTTCGCTGCGGGTGACTGCGGCGGTCATGAGGGTGCGGCCTCTTTCTGAGGGGCGGGCAGACGGCGGTTTCGGCGAAGGAGGAGCGGCCGGCTCGGGCGGTACGGGATGGCGTCCGCCCGAGCCGGTCGGGCGCCGGCCCGGTGGTGACCGGGACGGCGGTTCATGGGGCCGGCCGTGAGAGCGCGGCCGGGTGAGGCTGTCCGGCACGACGCCGGTTCATCGCCTCGCCCTGGGGAGGCGGCGCGCCGCCCCCGGGCCGTGCGGCCGGACGCGTCAGGCGCAGGCCTGCACGGTGACTGGGTCCAGCGCGCGCACCGGGCGGACACAGCCGACCGGGACACCGCCGCCGAGCAGCGGCTCGCCCGCGAACCCGGTGAGGAGCGCGGGGTCGACGCCGGCCCGGGTCAGGGCGGCGGCGGTGACCGGCACCCGGGCCCGGTTCGCGCCGTCGGAGATCTTGACGGCGACGGACCGGCCGTCCGGGAGGGCGGCGACCTGCACGCCCTCGAAGCCGTCCTTGGTCAGCAGGCCCGGCACGGCCCGCATCAGGGCGGCCACGTCCCGGCCGGAGCCGGAGGCCATCTCGGCGTGGTCGCGCATGGCGTCGGCCACGCGCGCCTCCGGGGTGCCGGGCGCCGCCGCGGTGATGCGGGCGGCGGCCCGGGCGAGGCCGTGCAAGGAGACGGAGAACAGCGGGGCGCCGCACCCGTCGACGGTGACCCGGGCGATCCGCTGTCCCGTGAGGTCCTCGACGATCTCGGCGATCGCCTGCTGCAGCGGGTGCGCCGGGTCGAGATAGCCGTCGAGGGACCAGCCGTTGAGCGCGCAGGTGTACAGCATGGCCGCGTGCTTGCCGGAGCAGTTCTGGGCCAGGCGCGAGGGCCCACGTCCCTCGCGTGTCCACGCGTCGCGGACGGTCGGGTCGTACGGCATGTCCTCGACGTTGCGCAGGTCGTCCTCGCCGACGCCGGCGAGCTCCAGGATCCGCCGGGCTCCGGCGAGGTGGCGTTCCTCGCCGGAGTGGCTGGCGGCGGCGAGCGAGAGCAGCTCCCCGTCGAGCGGCAGCCCGGCGCGGACCATGGCGACCGCCTGCACGGGCTTGAGCGCCGAGCGCGGATACATGGCGGCCTCGATGTCGCCGAGCTGGAGCTCGACCTCACCGTCCGCGCCGAGGACGACGACGGAGCCGTAGTGGATGCCCTCGGTCACCCCGCCCCGGACGAGATGGGCGACGGGTGCGTGGAGGGGTTCGCGGATCGTGGGGGCCTCGGCGAGGGAACTGCTGAACATCACTGCCTGATCGCTTGTGGGTGGGCGTGGGCCGGCGCAGGGGTCACGCGTCGGCCTTGGACGAGGTGCGCGCCAGGTTGCGGCGGAGGGCGTACCAGCCCGCCACGAGCGCGGCGACGATCAGCGGCAGGCACAGCACGGTGGTGCGTCCGGCGCCGCCGTCGGCGTACATGAGGACCAGGACCGAGGCGAGGAACGCCAGCGTCACCAGTTCGGTCCAGGGGGAGCCCGGGAGTCGGTAGCCCGGGCGGGTCAGCTCGCCCTTCTGGGTCTTCCGCCAGAAGAGGAGGTGACAGATCATGATCATGCCCCAGGTGGAGAGGATGCCGATCGCCGCGAAGTTCAGGACGATCTCGAAGGCGTCCGCCGGGACGACGAAGTTCAGGGCGACGCCGAGGACGCAGATGCCGCTGGTGAGCAGGATGCCGCCGTACGGGACCTGGCTGCGGCTCATGACCGAGGTGAACTTCGGGGCGGAGCCGGACATCGCCATGGAGCGAAGGATGCGGCCGGTGGAGTACAGGCCGGAGTTGAGCGAGGACATGGCCGCGGTGAGGACGACGAGGTTCATGACGCCGCCCGCCGCCGGAATGCCGACGTTGGACAGGACCGTCACGAAGGGACTCTCGCCCGACGTGTACTTGTTCCACGGCAGCAGCATCGACAGCAGGACCACCGAGCCGACGTAGAACAGGCCCACGCGCCACATGATCGAGTTGATCGCCTTCGGCAGGATCTTCTCGGGGTTCGCGGTCTCGCCGGCGGCGACGCCGACCAGCTCGACGGAGGCGTACGCGAAGACGACGCCCTGGATGATCAGCAGCATGGGCAGCAGGCCGTTGGGGAAGACGCCGCCGTTGTCGGTGATCAGCGCCGGGCCGGGGGTGGCGCCGTCCACCGGGTGCTGGGTGACCAGCAGGAAGATCCCGATGCACATGAAGATCACCAGCGCGCTGACCTTGACGATGGCGAACCAGAACTCCAGTTCGCCGAAGATCCGCACCGAGATGAGGTTCACGGTGAGGACCACCGCCAGGGCGATCAGGGCGATCACCCACTGGGGGATGTCGGAGAACATGCCCCAGTAGTGGGTGTAGGTCGCCACCGCCGTGATGTCGGCGATGCCGGTGGTGGCCCAGTTCAGGAAGTACATCCACCCGGCCGTGTAAGCGCCCTTCTCGCCCATGAACTCGCGGGCGTAGGAGACGAAAGCGCCGGAGGACGGGCGGTACAGCACGAGTTCGCCGAGGGCGCGCACCACGAGGAAGGCGAATATTCCGCAGACCGCGTAGGCGATGAAGAGGGAGGGGCCGGCGTCGGCGAGGCGGCCGCCCGCGCCGAGGAAGAGGCCGGTGCCGATGGCGCCGCCGATGGCGATCATGTTGACGTGCCGGGACTTCAGCGACTTGCTGTAGCCCGCGTCTCCGGCGTCGACGTGACGGGTCGAGGGGCGCGTCTCGTCTTTGAGGTGCTGTTCGCTCACGCCTCGGGTCCGCCTTCCAGGGGAGAGTGCGCGCGCGGGGCGCGCACGATGTCGGTGAGGGTGGTCTCGACGCGGTCGAGGTGATGGCTCATCGCCTCCACCGCATCGGGTTCGGAACCGTCGATCAGGGCCTCGACGATCGCCCGGTGCTCGCGGTTGGACTGCTCGCGCCGGCCGCCCAGCTCGTTGAGGAAGGCCGACTGACGCGCCAGTGCGTCCCGGATCTCCTCGATGACCCGGCGGAAGACCGGGTTCTGGGCGGCTTCGGCGACAGCCAGGTGGAAAAGGGTGTCCATCGCGACCCAGGCGGTGGTGTCCGTCTCGCGCTCCATGCGGTCCAGCAGGTGGGCGAGGTGGTCCAGGTTCTCCGGGGTGCGGCGCAGGGCCGCGTACCCGGCGACCGGGATCTCGACGTGACGGCGCACTTCGAGCAGGTCGCTCGCGGCGTAGTCGCCGAAGGTGGGGTCCTCGACGGTGTTCGCGATCACGAAGGTGCCCTTGCCCGTCTTGGCGACGGTCAGCCCCATCGTCTGCAGCGCCCGCAGGGCCTCCCGCAGAACGGGCCGGGACACCTCCAGGGTGCGGCAGAGCTCCGCCTCGGAGGGGAGCTTGTCGCCGATGGGGTACTCGCCGCGCTCGATGGCGCCGCGGAGGTGGGTGAGGACCGCTTCCATGGCGCTGACGCGTCGCGGGGTCCGACCACCTGTCTGGCTGTCTGACAGGTTCACGGGAGTGATACTCCGGGTGGCCCGAGGCCCCTGTCAAGACGGCCGAAAACAAAAATTCAGGGGGCGGGGCGCCTGAATGGCGACATCCCGCCCCCTGAGGGGTTCCACCGGTCAGCTGTCGAGGACCCCGGCGGCCAGCAGACCGAACAGCGCCAGACCGACGACGAGGCGGTAGATGACGAACGCGTTGAACGAGTGCTTGGCGACGAACTTCAGCAGCCAGGCGATGGAGGCGTAGGCGACGACGAAGGACACGGCCGTGCCGACGGCCAGCGGCGCGGCGCCGGCGCCGGTGCCCAAGGCGTCCTTCAGCTCGTAGATGCCGGCGCCGGTCAGGGCGGGGATGCCGAGGAAGAACGACAGCCGGGTGGCGGCGACGCGGTCGAGGTCGAGGATGAGGGCGGTGGACATCGTGGCGCCGGAGCGGGAGAAGCCGGGGAAGAGCAGCGCGAGGATCTGCGAGCTGCCGACCAGCATCGCGTCCTTCAGCGAGGTGTCGTCCTCGCCGCGCTTGTGCCGGCCCATCTGGTCGGCCGCCCACATCACGCCGCTGCCGACGATCAGCGAGCCCGCCACCACCCACAGCGAGGCCAGCGGCCCCTCGATGAGCGGTTTGGCGGCGAGGCCCACGACGACGATCGGGATCGTCGCGTAGATCACCCACCAGGCGAACTTGTAGTCGTGGTGGTGGCGCTCCTCACGGTTGCGCAGCCCCCGGAACCAGGCCGACACGATCCGCACGATGTCCTTGCGGAAGTACACGAGCACCGCGGCGATCGCGCCGACCTGGATGACGGCGGAGAAGCCGACGACTGCGTCGTCGTCGACCGGGATGTGCATCAGGCCTTCGGTGATCTTCAGATGTCCGGTCGAGGAGACGGGGAGGAACTCGGTCACTCCCTCGACGGCTCCGAGGACGACGGCTTGGCCGACGGAGATGGCGCTCATGGAATCCAGTTCTGAGAAGACGATTCGGTCGACAGCGTTGTAGACGGTCCGGTGTCGTGCACAGTCCTACCAGGCCCGCAGCGGGCCGGAAGCAGGCCCGATTCTCCTACGGCCACGCCCACCGGCCCAGCGCCACCCCCGCGGAGGCCGCTCCCAGCCCCGCAGCCACGCTCGCGACGGCGTTGACGGCGGCGTAGAGGCCCGCACCGGTCTCGGTCAGTCGCAGTGTCTCGTAGGAGAACGTGGAGTACGTCGTCAGCGCCCCACACAGGCCCGTTCCCAGGAACAACCGCAGGTCGGGGGCGACGCCGGCGGCCCCGGTCAGTGTGCCGAGGACCAGGCAGCCGGTGACGTTGACGACGAAGGTGCCCCAGGGGAAGACCGAGTCGTGCCGGGACTGCACCGTGCGGTCGGTGAGGTACCGCAGGGGGGCGCCGATCATCCCGCCGACGACGACCACCAGCCAGTTCACAACCAGTTCTTACCCTTCATGCCCGAATCGCCCCGGTTCTCGCCGCGGCCGACGTACCTGATCACTTCGCAGGGATCGAGGGTGACCATCCCCTCGGTGACCAGTTCGTCGAGCTGCGGCAGGAAGGCCCGCACCCGCTCCTCGGTGTCCACGACGACCACCGCCACCGGCAGGTCCTCGCTGAGCGAGAGCAGCCGGGAGGTGTGGATGCGCGAGGACGCGCCGAAGCCCTCGATGCCGCGGAAGACGCTGGCGCCCGCGAGACCCGCGGCATGGGCGCGGTGCACGATCTCCGTGTACAGGGGCTTGCGGTGCCAGGTGTCGTTCTCGCCGATGAGGACGGTCAGCCGCAGGGCACTGCCGGTCAGCCTGGTCATCGCTGCCTCCACAGGAGAACGCGGCGGGTCGCCGTGGCCGCGAGCCACACCGCGAGAAGGGCCGCGAACAGGGTCGCGGCGAGGTAGGCCAGGGCCGGGCCGGGCCGGCCCGCGCCGAGCAGCGCGCGGACGTCGACGGCGTACGTCGAGAAGGTCGTGAAACCGCCGAGCACACCGGTGCCGAAGAAGGGACGCACCAGCCGGTGGGCGGTCACCGCCTCGGTGACCAGCACCAGGAACACGCCGATCACCGCGCAGCCGACGACGTTCACCCAGAACGTGGTCCAGGGGAATTCGCCCGGCCGCGCGGGCCACCACAGCGAGGCCGCGTAGCGGGCGGCGGCGCCGATGCCGCCGCCGACGGCCACGGCGGCGACCACCGGGAGCTGCCCCGTGGGGGTGGTCGCGCGTGGGGCGCCGGTACGGAGACTCCCGGCCTCCGGAGCTGTCATGTCGTACGTCTCCCGCCCGGTCCGGACCACCCCACGTCTTCGGAGTGATCACGGCCGGGCACCAGCGTAACCCCGTCTCACGTGGTCACGGGCGCCTCGCAGAGCGCGAGGCCGCGCTCGACCAGGCTGCCCAGAACCAGCAGCCCGCCGGTCTCGCAGACGCTGGTGACCATGCGGAACCCCGAGCGGCGCCGGGTGAGGGCGGGCGCACCCGCGCCGGAACGCAGCGGGGAGTACGGCACGACCGTGCGGCCGTCGTCGTCGATCGCGAGCACCCCGGTCCCGCCCCAGGGGCGGTAGGGGGCGTGGAGGGCGAGGCGGGCGACCCGGCGGCGCACGGCGGGTCCGGCGCGGTGCAGCAGGTCGAGCGGGGGCACGCGCGGGCCGGCCAGCGCCACCCAGACCGGGCCGTCGGGCGCTCCGCGCCACATGTTGTCCGGGAACCCCGGCAGCCGCTCGACCAGGGGCTCGGCCCGGCCGGCCCGGGGTCCCGTGAGGTGGAAGCGGGTGAGGCGGCGGGCACCGGTCTCGGCGACGATCAGGAAGGCGTCGTCGGCGCTGCGGGCCAGGCCGTTGGCGAACTGCAGTCCCTCCAGCACGACTTCGGCCTCGCGGGCACCGGGTTCGAGCCGCAGCAGCCGTCCGGTGCCGGTGTGCTCGACGATGTCGCCCATCCAGTCCTCCAGGGGATGGACCCGGCTGGAGACGGTGAAGTAGACCGTGCCGTCGGGCAGGGCGACGACGTTGCTGCAGAAGCGCAGCCGCTCCCCCGCCGCCGACCCGGTCAGGACCCGGACGCTGCCGGTGCCGTCGGGGTCGACGCGCAGCAGTGCGCCGTCGGCGCTGCACACCAGCAGGTCGCCGTCCGGGAGGAGTTCGAGACCGAGCGGGCGGCCGCCGATCTCTGCGACGTGCTCGACACGGGCCGTCGGCGGGTCGTCCAGACCGTCCACGCGCAGGATGCGCCCGTCCGACACTCCGGTCAGCACCCGCCCTCCGGGGTCGGCGACGACGTCCTCGGGGCCCTGACCGGGGAGGGAGAGGTACCTGAGGGGGACGAGAGCCGCCCGACGGTCCATGTGGTCCGCCCTTCCTTGGGGAGGCGGCCATCCTCGCAGGAGGGCGGAACACCGGCGGAGCACGGCCGTGGTCCTTTGCCGGGGCTTTTGGCGGGGTGGTCTGCCCGGCTTCTGCCGGCCCTTCGCGACGTCGGCTACCACCCTTTGTCGAACATGCGCGCCACTTCCGCGATGCGCATCTCGTCGCGCCGGTAGTAGGTGCGGCGCCTGATCCGCTTGGCGCGCAGCAGGCCGAGGTCCGCGAGCAGCGCGAGGTGGGTGTCGGCCACCTGCCGGCGCACGCCGAGTTTCGTCGCGATCACGTCGGCGGGGACGCCGTCCTCGACGGGGTCCCCGTGACGCTGCGTCGGGAAGTGCCGGGCCGGCTCCTTCAGCCACTCCAGGATGTCCAGTCGCCTCTCGCTCACCGGAGTCCTCAGCATCCTCGGTCCCCCTCCGCCCCCGTTTCGGGGCTCCGTCCTACCGCGCCCTCCCCACTCTCGCGCAGGCGAGGCCGCCGTGTCCGGCACTCCGGGAGCCTTGGCCGGGATCCAACACCCTTGCCACACAGGGCTGTTCGCTGTGGTGCGAGAGAGACGGGCAGGGGCACGGCCGCGCGGTGCGGACGGACCCCTGCCCGTCGGGCGGGCGTCTCAGCGGTGGCTGAACCACGCCATGGAGGACAGCGCCCTGTCGTCGTAGCCGAACAGCGCCTGGTTCTCCCAGCCGTTGCCGGAGGAGGCGTCGGCCGGGTCCCAGCCGTTGCCCGCGACGGCCGTCCAGGTCGCCTCCCAGTAGAAGACGCCCAGACCGCGGCCGTCGGGAACGGCCTCCACGATGTTCGCCACGGTGTTCATCCAGGCGAGCTGCCCCGCGGCGGTCGCCGGGTAGCCGGTGACCAGCTCGCCCGTGGTGTCGATCTGGTTGACGAGGGAGTCGTCACTGTCGAGACGGAAGGGGTAGGCCGTCTCGGCGATGAAGACCGGCTTGCCGTAGCGGGAGGCCACGTCGTCCAGGGTGGTCTGGGCGGCGGCCGCCGAGCCGTGCCAGTAGCCGTAGTACGACAGGCCGATCACGTCGTACTTGACGCCGTACGTCCTGGCGTTGTCGAACCACCAGCGCACGGTGGCGTCGTCACCGGCGTTCGCCAGGTGCAGGGCGACCCGGGTGCCGGAGGAGACCGCCTTGACGGCGCTGTAGCCGGAGTTGACGAGGCCGGCGAGCTGAGACCAGTTGTCGGTGGAGCCCTCGGACCACAGCATGCCGCCGTTGATCTCGTTGCCGACCTGGACCATGTCCGCCGTGGTGCCCTGGGACTTGAGGGCGTTGAGGACGTCGTAGGTGTGCTGGTAGACGTCCGTCTTGAGCTGACTGTACGAGTGGCCGGTCCAGGCGGCGGGCTTGGTCTGCTTGCCCGGGTCGGCCCAGGTGTCGGAGTAGTGGAAGTCGACCAGCAGCTTCATGCCGGCGGCCTTGATCCGCTTGGCCATGGCCAGCACGCGCGTCTTGTCGTTGTAGCCGTCGGCGGGGTTCACCCACACTTTGAGGCGGGCGTAGTTCATCCCGGCGTTCTTCAGGATGGCGACCGCGTCGCCCGTGGAACCGGAAGCGGTCTTGTAGACACCGCCCTTGGCCTCGCTCTTGGCGAGGGAGGAGATGTCCGCGCCCTTGACGGACAGACCGGTCGAGCCCGAGGTGAAGGTCAGGTCGTCAACATTGATCCAGTTACCCGCATTGGCATCACTGTTGATGCTGATGGTGCACTGGTTGTTGGTCACGTTGATCGACGTGACGATCCGGACCCAACTGCTGGACGACACCGGCAGGTCGGTGCGCTGCTCCGCGCTGCCGCAGTTCTTCAGGGCCAGGTACGCGGCCTTCTGGCCACCGCCGGAGCGCACCCAGGCGGTGAGCTTGTAGGCGCCGTTGGCGAGCCCGGACAGGTACTGGTACGTCTCGACCTTGTAGGCGGAGGCCGAGTAGTGCGAGAGGCGGTAACTCCCGCCGTGGCCGCCGGACTCGGTGAAGGAGGCGGAGTTCTGCCCGGCGGCCGAGTACGTCGACCAGCCGGCCGGGGTCGCGGTGCCGGTCGCGTCGCTCTCGAAGCCGCCGTTGGCGAGGGTGGTCGCGGCCTGCGCGGTCTGCGCGGGCAGGGCGGTGAGGGCGAGCCCCGCGGCGAGCGGCAGCAGCAGGGCCCTGAGGGTGCGTCTGGGATGGAACATCGTCGTCCGTCGTCCCTTCGACGTGATGGGGATGGGTTTCCCTCGTGGGCGAGGGACCCCCTCCGCCCGCGGCTCGCGGCTCCACGGGCGGAGGGGGAGTCGGCTCAGCCGTCGAGTCGCACGACCCGGACGGCTCCGGCCGGGACCGCCAGGCGGCCCGCGGCGCGTTCGCCCGTCAGCAGCTCGGCGCCGGAGGTCTCCAGCGGCACCTTGGCGTCGACGGCGGTGTGGTTGATCGCGAAGAGGTAGCGGCCCGTCTCTCCGGAGCGGCGTACGACCTCGACGTCGCGGGGCAGGCCGGCGCGCGGGGCGATCCCCGCGTCCTCGGCGGCCCGGCCGAGCAGGGCGTCCAGGCCTTCCTGCCCCAGCCGGGTGGAGACGTACCAGGCGGAGCCCTCGCCGAGGCGGTGCCGGGTGACGGCGGGGCGGCCGGCCGCGAGACCGTCGGTGTACGTCCAGACGGTCTCGGCGCCGCGCGGCACCACGAACTCCGTCCAGACGTCACCGCCGAGTTCGCAGCCGTCGGGGCCCGTCAGCCGCACGCTCTCGCCCCGGAGCAGCGGGGAGAACTCCTCGACGGTCAGGCCGAGGACGTCCCTCAGCGCCCCCGGGCAGGCCCCCTCGTGGACGGCGTCGTGCTCGTCGACGATGCCCGAGAAGTACGACACCACCAGGGTGCCGCCGTTCTCCACGTACGCCCGGAGGTTGGCCCCGGCCGCCTCGGTCATCAGGTAGAGGGCGGGCACGACGACCAGGGGGTACGCCGACAGGTCGGCCTCGGGACGGGCGAAGTCCACGGTGAGGTGGCGGTCGTAGAGGGCCTCGTAGAAGGCGTCGGCGCGCTCGCGCGGGTCGGCGTCCTCGCTGGGGCGCCAGGCGAGGTTCTGCGCCCACCAGGACTGCCAGTCCCACAGCACGGCCACGTCGGCCTCGGTGCGGGTGCCGCGCAGGGCGGCGAGGGAGTCGAGCGAGGCGCCGAGTTCGACGACCTCGCGCCACACGCGGGTGTCGGCGCCGCCGTGCGGAACCATCGCCGAGTGGAACTTCTCGGCGCCGCGCCGGGACTGCCGCCACTGGAAGAACATGGCACCCTCGGAGCCGCGGGCCACGTGCGCCAGGGAGTTGCGGGCCATCTGGCCGGGGGCCTTGGCGGGGTTGCGCGGCTGCCAGTTGACGCCCGAGGTGGAGTGCTCCAGCAGGATCCAGGGCGCGCCGGCGCCCACGGAGCGGGTGAGGTCGGCGGCCATCGCGAGATTGACGTGGGTGCGGCGGCCGTCGGTGATCAGGTAGTGGTCGTTGGTGACGATGTCGACCTCGCGGCCCCAGGCCCAGTAGTCGACGGAGTCGCACTGGCTCAGGGCGGTCATGAAGTTGGTCGTCACCGGGACGCCGGGGGCGAGGCGGTGCAGGATGTCCCGCTCCGCGCAGAAGTTCTCGCGCATGGTGGCGTCGGCGAACCGCCTGTAGTCCAGGGCCTGGCCCGGGTTGCCGACGGTCGGGGTGGCGCGCGGCGGGTTGACGTCCTCCAGGCGCGCGTAGCGCTGGCCCCAGAAGGCCGTTCCCCAGGCCTCGTTGACCGCGTCGACCGTGCCGTAGGCGGCCGCCAGCCAGCGGCGGAAGTGGGCGGCGCAGGAGTCGCAGTAGCAGGCGGAGACGGGGACGCCGTACTCGTTGTGCACGTGCCACATCGCCAGCGCCGGGTGGTCGGCGTACCTCTCGGCGAGGCGCGTGGTGATGTTCGCCGCGGCGGCGCGGTAGTCCGCGTTGCTGTGGCATATCGCGCCGCGCGAACCGAACTCGTAGCGCACGCCCTCGGGGGTGACGGGCAGCGCCTCGGGATGGTCGCGGTAGAACCACACGGGCGGGGCGACCGTGGGCGTGCCCAGGTCGACGCGGATGCCGTTCTCGTGCAGGAGGCCGAGGACGCGGTCGAGCCAGCCGAAGTCGTACTCGCCCGGCGCGGGCTCCAGGAGCGCCCAGGAGAAGATCCCGACGCTGACCATGGTGACGCCGGCCTCCCGCATCAGCCGGACGTCGTCCTGCCAGACGGTTTCCGGCCACTGCTCGGGGTTGTAGTCCCCCCCGAAGGCGAGCCTGGTGAGGCCCCTGGGGCTGGTCTCCGGCATGGATGTCTCCCGTTTAATCGATCATTTGGGAACGTGCACACACAGCGGCGGCGTTCGGAGCCCAACATAACCGCACAGCAACAACCATTGACAAGTGTCCGGGATGTTTCTCTACTGTGAACGCTCACAGACAGCATGACAGGGCCTCGCCACGGCGGGGCCCCCGGTCGTGCGATCGCATGGCAGGTTTCCGCATCGGGCGGAAACCCAGGTCAGGGGAGAGATCCATGCCCAACACGAAGCGTCGGCGGCTCCTTGTCAGAGGCGCGGCCTCCGCCCTCGCCGTCACCCTCGGCGCCACCGCACTCGCCGCCTGCGGCTCCTCCGACGACGACGGCGGCACCGCGTCCGGCCCGGTCTCGCTCACGTACTGGACGTGGACGCCCGGCATGGACAAGGTCGTGGACCTGTGGAACAAGGGCCAGGGCAAGAAGGACCGGATCACCGTCACCGTGAAGAAGCAGGCCTCCGGCGACACACTGATCACCAAGATCCTCACCGCGCACAAGGCCGGCAAGGCCCCGGACCTGGTGCAGGCCGAGTACCAGGCGTTGCCGACGCTGGTCAGCAACGACGCGCTGGCGGACATAGCGAAGAACGTCGGGGACGCGAAGGCCAAGTTCGCCGACGGGGTCTGGCAGCAGACCACGCTCGGCACCGACGCCGTCTACGCGGTGCCGCAGGACATCGGCCCCATGATGTTCTACTACCGCGCGGACCTCTTCAAGAAGTACGGCCTGACGGTCCCCGCGACGTGGGAGCAGTTCGCCGAGACCGCGCGCGCACTGAAGAAGAAGTCCCCCGGCACGGACCTCACCACCTTCTCCGCCAACGACTCCGGCCTCTTCGCGGGCCTCGCCCAGCAGGCCGGCGCCAAGTGGTGGACCACCTCCGGGGACAAGTGGAAGGTCGCCATCGACGACGCGGCCACCAAGAAGGTCGCCGACTTCTGGGGCGGCCTCGTCAAGGAGGGCGCCGTCGACAACCAGCCGATGTACACGCCGGCCTGGAACAAGGCGCTCGACACCGGCAAGCAGATCGCCTGGGTCTCCGCCGTGTGGGCCCCCGGCACCCTGACCACCGCCGCGCCCGACACCAAGGGCAAGTGGGCCATGGCCCCGCTCCCCCAGTGGTCGAACGGCGAGAACGTGACCGGCAGCTGGGGCGGGTCCTCCACGGCCGTGACGACGGACTCGAAGCACCAGGAGGCCGCCGCGAAGTTCGCCGCCTGGCTGAACACCGACGGCGACGCCCTGAGCGCGCTGGCCAAGGAGGGCGGCATCTACCCCGCCTCCACCTCCGCCCAGCTCAGCGGAGCCTTCACCACTCCGCCGGACTACTTCTCGAACCAGGCGGACTTCTACACCCTGGCCGCCAAGATCGCCAGGACGACGGCGCCCTCGGCCTGGGGCCCGAACGTGAACGTGGCCTACACGACCTTCAACGACGCCTTCGGCGCCGCCGCCAAGGACAGGTCGGACTTCTCCGCCGCCCTGGCGAAGATGCAGTCGGCCACCGTCGCCGACATGAAGAAGCAGGGCTTCGAGGTCTCCGAGTGACCACCGCACACCGCCGGAGGTCGTACGGGGTCAAGGGTGCCCCGTACGGCTTCCTCCTCCCCGCGACGATCCTGTTCGCCCTGTTCTTCGCGCTGCCCATCGGGTACGCGGTGTGGCTCAGCTTCCACAAGGTGCACGTCTCCGGGCTCGGCCTGGGCTCGGGTGCCCGGAAGGAGGTGTGGGCCGGCGTCGAGAACTACACCGACGCATTCACCGACAGCGAGCTGCTCGACGGCGCGCTGCACGTCCTCGGCTACGGCTGCATCGTCGTCCCGGTGATGCTCGGCCTGGCGCTGCTGTTCGCGTTGATGCTCGACTCCGACCGGGTGCGCCTCGCCCCGTTCACCCGGCTCGCGATCTTCCTGCCGTACGCCGTCCCGGGCGTCGTCGCGGCGCTGCTCTGGGGTTTCCTGTACCTGCCGGACGTCAGTCCCTTCTACTACGTCCTCGAGAAGCTGGGCCTGCCGCAGCCGGACCTGCTGGACGGCGGCCCGCTGTACCTCGCCCTGTCGAACATCGCGATCTGGGGCGGCACCGGCTTCAACATGATCGTCATCTACACCTCGCTGCAGGCCGTCCCGGCCGAGGTGTACGAGGCGGCGAAGCTGGACGGCGCCACCCCGCTGCAGATCGCCCTCAGGATCAAGATCCCGATGGTGGCGCCTTCGCTGGTGCTGACCTTCTTCTTCTCGATCATCGCCACGCTCCAGGTGTTCAGCGAACCGACCACCCTCAAGCCCCTCACCAACTCCGTCTCCACGACCTGGAGTCCGCTGATGAAGGTGTACCGGGACGCGTTCGGCGCCGGGGACGTCTACCAGGCGGCCGCCGAGGCCGTGATCATCGCGCTCGCCACGCTGGTGCTGTCCTTCGGCTTCCTGCGGGGCGCGAACCGTCGCAACAGGCAGGAGGCAGCGCGATGAGTTCTCTTGCCGTCCACAAGGCCCCGTCGGCGGCCGGCGCCGCGGGCACGGCCCGCAGCGGTCCGCCGCTGCGCCGCCGGATCGCGCTGGTCCCCACCCTCACGCTGCTCCTGGGGGCGCTCTACTGCCTGCTGCCGGTGGCGTGGGTGGTGATCGCGTCCACCAAGTCCGGGCGCGAGCTGTTCACCACGTTCACGTTCCTGCCGGGCACGGGCTTCACCGACAACCTGAGGGACCTCACCGCCTACCGCGACGGCGTCTACTGGCAGTGGATGGGCAACTCCGCCCTGTACGCAGGTCTCGGCGCGCTGCTGTCGACGTGCGTGTCGGCGTTCAGCGGCTACGCGCTGGCGACGTACCGCTTCCGCGGCCGCGAGACGATGTTCAACATCCTGCTGGCGGGCGTGCTGATGCCGCCGATCATCCTCGCCGTTCCACAGTACCTGCTGCTGGCCAAGACCGGCCTCACCGACTCGTACTGGTCGGTGCTGCTGCCGCAGATCCTCTCCCCCTACGGCGTCTACCTCGCGCGCATCTACGCCGCCGCGGCCGTTCCGGACGACGTGGTGGAGGCCGGCCGCATGGACGGGGCGAGCGAGTGGCGGATCTTCACCCGGATCGCGCTGCCGATGATGGTCCCGGGCCTGGTCACGGTGTTCCTGTTCCAGTTCGTCGCGGTGTGGAACAACTTCCTGCTGCCGTACATCATGCTGAGCGACGACGAGAAGTTCCCGATCACCCTCGGCCTGTTCACCCTCCTGGAACAGGGCGCCAACACTCCGGCGCTCTACACACTGGTGATCACCGGCGCGTTCCTCGCGGTGGTCCCGCTCGTGGCGCTCTTCCTGGTGGTCCAGCGGTTCTGGAGCCTGGATCTGCTCTCCGGAGCCGTAAAGTCATGACCATGAACAATGGGGCCGGGGGCCGGCGCAGACCGCCGACCATCCACGACGTGGCGCGGGAGGCGGGCGTCTCGCGCGGCACCGTCTCGCGCGTCCTCAACGGCGGGCACTACGTCAGCCCGGCCGCGGCCGAGGCGGTCAACGCCGCCATCCGCAGGACGGGTTACGTCGTGAACCGGCACGCCCGCTCGCTGATCACCGGCCGTTCCGACTCCGTGGGCTTCCTGCTGACGGAACCTCAGGAACGGTTCTTCGAGGACCCCAACTTCAATGTCCTGCTGCGCGGCTGCACCCAGGCGCTGGCCGCGCACGACGTCCCCCTGCTGCTGATGCTGGCGGGAACCGAGGACGAGCGGCGACGCATCACGCGGTACATCACCGCCGGGCACGTCGACGGGGTGCTGCTGGTCTCCAGTCACTCCGGCGACCCGATCGCGACCGAGCTGCGCGAGGCGGGCGTGCCGCTGGTCGCGTGCGGCAAGCCGATCGGGATCGGCTCCAAGGTGAGCTACGTGGCCGCCGACGACCGCGACGGCGCCCGGGACATGGTGCGCCATCTGCTCGCGCAGGGCCGTCGGCGCATCGGCGTGGTCACCGGGCCGCTGGACACCCCCGGCGGTGTGGAGCGGCTGGCGGGGTACCGGGAGGTGCTCGCCGAGGCGGGCGTCCAGTACGACGAGGGGATCGTGGTCTCCGGCGACTACAGCCGGGCCAGCGGCGAGGCGGGGGCCGAGCGGCTGCTGGACCGGGCCCCGGACCTGGACGCGGTGTTCGTCGCGTCCGACCTGATGGCGCAGGGTGTGCTCACGGCACTGCGCCGGGCGGGCCGGCGGGTGCCGCAGGACGTCGCGGTGGGCGGCTTCGACGACTCCCCAGCGGCGACCGCGGCCTCTCCCTCCCTCACCACCATCCGCCAGCCCTGGGACCGCATCAGCAGCGAGATGGTCCGCGTGCTGCTCGCCCAGATCGGGGGCGAGGAACCGGCGGCGGTGATCCTGCCGACGGAACTGGTCAAGCGCGAGTCGACCTGACGTCACCGGAGCCGGGCCGAGGGGCGGGCGGGCGGGCGGGCGGGCGGTTCGTGCGTCAGGTCGGGCCAACGGGTCAGGATCGGAGAAGCCGTCCGGCCCTTCCCCGGCCTAGCGTGAGGAGTGCGAGAACACGGACGTGTTCGCACGGACCGCACACCGAGGAGGACGCCATGGCCGCCGGCCTGCAGACCGTCATCTATCCCGTCAAGGACCTCGTCCGGGCCAAGGCCCTGTTCAGCGCGCTGCTGGAGGTCGAGCCGTATGCCGACGAGCCGTACTACGTCGGCTTCAAGGCCGCCGGCCAGGACGTCGGCCTGGACCCCAACGGGCACGCCAAGGGCATGACCGGACCGGTTCCGTACTGGCACGTCACGGACCTGCGCGAGCGGCTCGCGGCGCTGCTGGCGGCGGGCGCGGAGCTGCTGCAGGACGCCCAGGACGTCGGCGGCGGCAGGCTGATCGCCTTCGTGAAGGACGCGGACGGCAACCTCGTGGGGCTGCTCCAGGATCCGACCGCCTGAGCACGCCCCGCCGACCGCATGCACCCGCACTAGTTGCACTGTCAATGAATTGGCGGATCGGTGTTACCGTGCGGGTATGGCAGCGAAAACGGCCGGGGCGGGCCTGGAGGAGCGGTGGCGCGACATCCTGTCGGTCCACGCGCGCACGATGTGCGAGATCGATCGGGCGCTCCACCCGCACGGCCTCGGCGCCAGCGACTTCGAGGTGCTCGACATCCTCGCCTCCGAGGCGCCCCGGGAAGGCGACCAGTGCCGGGTGCAGAACCTCGTCGGACGCGTGCATCTCAGCCAGAGCGCACTGTCCCGGCTCATCGGCCGCCTGGAGAAGGAGGGCCTGGTGGAACGGTCCGTCTGCCTGGAGGACCGGCGTGGGGTGTATGTCGCCCTGACCCACCGGGGCCGTGACCTGCACACCGAGGTGCTGCCACTGCAGCGGCAGGTGCTGGAACGGATGCTGACCGGGTCCTGATCCCGGCGGCCGCCCGCCCGCGGCCGACTGTGGGCGCTGTGGGCCGGAGTCTGCCGGCGCCCGCTGCCCGCACCGCGCGGCCCCGGCGGCGACGGCCGTCGGGACGACGTGCTTGCCCGCCGAGGCGCCGGCGCCGCCTGCTCCGAGCGGGACGGGCGGGCCGGAGTCGCACAGGCCCCCGCCTTCCCGTGCCTCAGCGGACGAGCAGCGTGCGCACCCCTTCGGAGGTCAGCGTCAGCGGGTGATCGCCGGCCCCGTCGATCGAGAGCGACAGTTCTCCGCTCGGCCACTGCGCGGCGAGCGCGGCGAGCGGCACCAGCCGATAGCGGTCGATCTCCGGCAGCAGGTCGGCCATCTCCGGCTCCGAGGTGAACACCGGGACCACGTGCGCGCCCCCGGGCTGTTCGAGAACGGGCAGGGCGACCGTGGTCGGGTTGGTGACGTCCTCGTCGGTGGCGTCGTCGGGCACCGGGACGAGCACGTCGCTGTGCGCGAGCGTGTCCAGTGCGTCGGTGTTCCCGGTGTCCCGGGCCAGCGCGTCCAGCGCGCGCGCAGCGGGATTGTTCGAGCGGTCGTGCGCGGGTGTCTCCATGGAAGCTCCCTGGTAGCGGCGGTCCGGCCTCGCGTACCCGACCGTGCAGGGCTCAATCACCCCGGCGAGGGCGGTTCGCCACGTCGGCAGCGCGCCATGCGCCCCTCGGCCGCAGGAGGCGGCTCGTGGCCGCACTCCGAGCAGCTGGGCCTCGGTCACGTCCCGGCGCGGGCGGTCACGGCAGGTGACGGCGGGCCGACTCGTTCTCCTGGGCCATGCGCCTGAGCGCCATCAGTGCGGGCTCCAGGAGGACCGTCAGCAGGAGGGCGCGCTCGGCGGTCTCCAACGGGTCGTCGAGCCCGTCGAGTTGGTCGAGATCGAGGACCGCCGTGCGCTCGGCGAGCCGCGCGTACGGCAGGAGCGTGCGCCAGTCGAGCGGGACACCGAGGGCGCGCAGGGAGCTCAGGGTCTCGGCGAGGACGGCACGCGCGGGCGCCGCCGCGTGGACCCGCCAGTCCAACTCCTCGACGAGTTCGGCCACTTCGGCCGCCTCCGGAGCGTCCTGCCCGGCCTTCTCGCCCACCCGGACGGACCCCAGCGCCACTCCCAGCAGACGGTGGGTGTCGTCCGCGTGCTCCGCGAGGGCGTCGAGCACCTCCCGGACGGTGCTGACCGACAGACCTCGTACGCCGGTCAGCGCACGGATCAGCCGGAGCCGGTGCAGGTGCTGGTCGTCGTACTCGGCCTGGGTGGCGGCCGTCTGACGGCCCGGCGGGAGGAGCCCCTCGCGGAGGTAGTACTTGATCGTCGTCACGGAGACGCCGCTACGACGGCTCAGTTCGGAGATGCGCATGCGATCGGCTCCGGTTCGCTGGTCGGCCTTGCCCCGAGTGTTGGATACCTCTACTGTCTAACACGGATAGTAGAGGTATCCAATATTCTTGCGCACCGCCGGAGAGAAGGCATCAGTCATGACGCTGTCCGAGAACATCCCGATCCTCGGCCGACCGGCCGCCCCCGCCCCGCCGCCCGAGCGCCGCCGCATACCCCTGTGGCTCGCGATCGTCGCCGCGAGCGTGCCCATGTTCATGGTCGCGCTCGACAACCTCGTCGTATCGACGGCCCTGCACACCCTGGCCGTCGACCTGCGGGCGGACACCCAGGAACTGCAGTGGTTCGTCAACGCGTACGTGCTGAGCTTCGCCTGTCTGCTCATGACCGGCGCCGCGCTCGGCGACCGGTTCGGACGTCGCAGGATCTTCGTCGCCGGCATCGCCGTGTTCACCCTGGCCTCCGTCGGCTGCGGTCTCGCCGACACCAGCGCCCAGCTGATCGCCTTCCGCGCGGTCCAGGGCTTCGGGGCGGCGGCCGTGATGCCGCTGTCGCTGACCCTGCTGTCCCAGGCCGTGCCGGACCGGCTGCGCGGAATGGCGCTGGGCGTGTGGTCCGGCGTGAGCGGTCTGGCCGTGGCCATGGGCCCGGTGGTCGGCGGCGCGGTCGTCGACGGTCTGGACTGGCGGTGGATCTTCTGGATCAACGTGCCGGTGTGCGTGATCGCGATCCCGCTGGTGCTGTTCGCCCTGCGGGAGAGCTCGCTGCCCGCCGTCCGGCTCGACCTCGTCGGCATGGCGCTCGCCGCGGCCGGCCTGTGCGCGGTGGTGTGGGCGATCGTGCACGGCGAGCCGGACGGCTGGACGTCGGCGAAGGTGCTGGGCACGTTCACGGCGGGCGCGGCGCTGCTCGTCGCCTTCGTCGCCTGGGAGGCGCGGACGGAGGCGCCGATGCTGCCGCTGTCGTTCTACCGGGCGCGGTCCTTCACCCTCACCAACATCGTCTCGGCGACCATGTACTTCGGTGTCTTCGGCTCCCTGTTCCTGCTGGCCCAGTACCTCCAGATCGTGCCCGCGCGCACCCCGCTGGAGGCCGGCGTGCGCACCCTGGCCTGGACGCTGATGCCGATGTTCGTCGCCCCGGCGGCCGGTCTGCTCACCGACCGGGTGGGCGGCGGACGGTTGATGGCGCTCGGTCTCTTCCTCCAGGGGGTCGGGCTGGGCTGGATCAATCTGGTCGCGGACGTCGACACGGCGTACCCGTCGCTGGTGGGGCCGATGATCGTGGCCGGTGTCGGCATGGGCTTCGTGTTCGCGCCGACGGCGGCGGTCGTGCTCGGCTCGGTCGCCAAGCACCACGCGGGCAAGGCGTCCGGCGCCAACGCGACCGTGCGCGAGATCGGCGGCGCCCTCGGCATCGCCGTACTGAGCACCGTCTTCACGGCGCACGGCAGCACCCGCGGGCAGCGCGAGTTCGTGGACGGACTGCACCCCGCGGTGTGGGTCGGCGTCGCGGTGGTGTTCGCCGGCGCGCTGTGCGCCCTGGCCGTCCCGCGCCGGCAGCACGTCCCCGAAGAGGCGTGACAGCCCTGGCCGACGGTCGGGGCGGACGCCTCCGCCCCGCCCCCTTCAACGGCCGAGGCACCGTCCTTCTCCCCCGCGTCCGGCCGTCCCGGCCAGGCCCGCACACCTGAGCGCAGGCCCGCTTGAATGATCGAACGACCTCGGGGTTAGCATATGAGCGCCACCTAGCTCGAAAGATAGGCCCGTGACGCTCAACGACGATTCGTTCACTGACTGGAAGAACCGCGAGGAGATCGCGGAGTCGATGATCCCGATGATCGGGAAGCTGCACCGCGAGCGGGACGTGACCGTCCTGCTGCACAGCCGCTCCCTGGTGAACAAGTCGGTGGTCAGCATCCTCAAGACCCACCGGTTCGCCCGGCAGATCGCGGGCGAGGAGCTCTCGGTCACCGAGACGCTGCCGTTCCTGGAGGCCCTGACCACCCTCGACCTCGGTCCGGCCCAGATCGACATCGGCATCCTCGCCGAGAGCCACCGTGCCGACGACCGCGGTCTGTCGGTGCTGGACTTCACCGCCGAGGCCGTCGCCGGGGCCACGGGCGCCAACAAGATCGACCGCCGCGAGCCGCGCGACGTCGTCCTGTACGGCTTCGGCCGCATCGGCCGGCTCGTCGCCCGGCTGCTGATCGAGAAGTCCGGCTCCGGCAACGGTCTGCGACTGCGCGCCATCGTGGTGCGCGGCGGCGGAACCCGGGCCGCCGACGACCTCGTCAAGCGGGCCTCGCTGCTGCGCCGCGACTCCGTGCACGGCCAGTTCCAGGGCACGATCACGGTCGACGAGGCCAACAACCGCATCATCGCCAACGGCAACGAGATCACGGTCATCTACGCCGACGACCCGTCCGAGGTCGACTACACGGCGTACGGCATCGACAACGCCATCCTGATCGACAACACAGGCAAGTGGCGCGACCGCGAGGGCCTCTCCAAGCACCTGCGGCCCGGCGTCGACAAGGTGGTGCTGACCGCGCCCGGCAAGGGCGACGTCCCGAACATCGTGCACGGCGTCAACCACGACACGATCAAGCCGGAGGAGCAGATCCTGTCCTGCGCCTCCTGCACCACCAACGCGATCGTCCCGCCCCTGAAGGCGATGAACGACGAGTACGGCGTGCTGCGCGGCCACGTGGAGACCGTCCACTCGTTCACCAACGACCAGAACCTGCTGGACAACTACCACAAGGCCGACCGGCGCGGGCGCTCGGCGCCGCTCAACATGGTCATCACCGAGACCGGCGCCGCGTCCGCGGTCGCCAAGGCGCTGCCCGACCTCCAGGCGCCGATCACCGGCAGCTCGATCCGCGTCCCGGTGCCGGACGTCTCGATCGCGATCCTGAGCCTGCGGCTGGGCCGCGAGACGGACCGTGAGACGGTCCTCGAGTACCTGCGCGGCGTCTCGCTGACCTCGCCGCTGCGTCGACAGATCGACTTCACCACGGCGCCGGACGCGGTCTCGATGGACTTCATCGGCTCGCGCCACGCCTCGATCATCGATGCCGGCGCCACCAAGGTCGACGGCGACAACGCGATCCTCTACCTCTGGTACGACAACGAGTTCGGCTACTCCTGCCAGGTCGTCCGCGTCGTCCAGCACGTCTCGGGCGTGGAGTACCCGACGTACCCGGCGACGAGCGTCTGACCGGCCCTCGCCGATACCGCACGGCGGGGGCGGGGCACCTCATGGGTGCCCCGCCCCCGCCGTTCGCGGCTTCCGCCGTTCGCGGCTTCCGCCGAGTCGGAGGCTTCCGTCAGGCGGACGTCTCCGGACGGCCGGACTCGGCCCAGTGGGTGTGGAACGCGCCCGGGCGGTCGGTGCGGCCGTAGGTGTGGGCGCCGAAGTAGTCGCGCTGCCCCTGGAGCAGCGCGGCGGGCAGCCGCTCGGCGCGCAGGGTGTCGTAGTGGGCGAGCGCGGCGGAGAAGGCGGGCACCGGGATGCCGCGGCGGGCGGCGGAGGCCACGGTCTCGCGCCAGGGCACCTGCGCGTCGGTGATCTCCATGGCGAACTCCATCTCGCCGAGCAGGCTGACCAGCTTCGGGTCGGCCGCGTACGCGGCGCGGATGCGGTCGAGGAACGAGGCGCGGATGATGCAGCCGCCACGCCAGATCCGGGCGACCGCGCCCAGGTCGATCTTCCAGCCGAACTCTTCGGCCGCGTCCTGGATCATCTTCCAGCCCTGGTCGTAGGCGATGACCTTCGAGGCGTACAGGGCGTGCTCGACCTGTGAGGTGAAGCGCGAGGCCTCGGTGCGGCTGAGCGGGGGCGTGGTGCCGCCGGGGAGTCCGGCGTAGGCGGCGCGCAGTGCGCGCTGGCCGGAGGCGGCCCGGGCGAAGGTGGCCTGGGCGATGGCCGTGACCGGGGAGCCGAGGTCCAGGGCGGTCTGCACGGTCCAGCGGCCGGTGCCCTTCTGACCGGCGGCGTCGACGACGACGTCGACGAACGCCCGCCCGGTGTCGGCGTCGGTGTGGGCGAGCACCTCGGCGGTGATCTCGATCAGGTAGGAGCCGAGGCGGCCCTGGTTCCAGGTGCGGAAGATGCCGGCGATCTCGGCCGGGGTGTAGCCGGCGACCTGGCGCAGCAGGTCGTAGGCCTCGGCGATGAGCTGCATGTCGGCGTACTCGATGCCGTTGTGCACCATCTTGACGAAGTGCCCGGCGCCGTCGGTGCCGATGTGCGTGGCACAGGGCTCGCCGTCGACCTTCGCGCTGATGGACTCGAACATCGGGCCGAGGACGTCGTACGACTCCGGAGAGCCGCCGACCATGACGGCCGGCCCGTTCAGCGCGCCCTCCTCGCCGCCGGATACGCCGGCGCCGACGAAGTGCAGGCCGCGCTCGCGCAGGGCCTCCTCGCGGCGGCGGGTGTCGGCGTAGTGGGCGTTGCCGCCGTCGATGATCATGTCGCCGGGCTCCAGGAGCGGGGCGAACTCCTCGATGACCGCGTCGGTGACCTCGCCCGCCTGCACCATGATCATCAGCCGTCGGGGGCGTTCGAGCGCCGCCACGAAGTCGGCGGCCGACTCGGCGGGGACGAAGGCGCCCTCGTGGCCGAACTCCTCGACCAGCGCACGGGTGCGACCGGCGCTGCGGTTGTGGACGGCGACGGTGTAGCCGTTGCGGGCGAAGTTGCGCGCGAGGTTGCGGCCCATCACGCCGAGGCCGGTGACGCCGATGGCGGCGGTTGCGTTCACGAGGTATGTCCCTTGGATCGGTGGCGCGGTCGGAGGGGCGGGCGGCCCCCGGTACCCCCAGGTACGGACCGCCGGCCGGTTCTTCTCGATTCCCCGCCGATTCCTTCACCCGGGCCGGCCCCGGACCCGCCGCCGACCCCGACCGCAACACCACCACCGCTCCGCCCCGACCGACCTCGCCTCGACCGGCCAGACCAGGCCAGACCAGGCCCGGCCCGGAGCGGACCGGAGCGGGCCGGACCGGAGCGGGCCGGAGCGGGCCGGAGCGGGCCGGACCGGAGCGGGCCGGACCGCCGGGCTTCCCGTACGGCTAGCGGCGACGCCAGGGCAGCGCCGCGGGGTCGGCCTCGGCGCTCTCGGCCCGGTGCAGGGCCTGGCTGATCGCCTCACCGATGTCCCCGAACTGACGCACCTGTTCGGGGGTGAGAACGTCGAACACCGCCCGGCGCACGGCCTCGACGTGACCGGGAGCCACCACCTCCAGCAGCGCCCTGCCCTCGTCGGTGAGGAAGGCGAGCTGGCCACGGCCGTCGGCGGGATCCTCCCGGCGGTCGACGAGACCGACCTCGCGCAGCCGGCTCACCGCGTGGGTGAGCCGGCTGCGCGTGATCTTCAGACGCTCGGCGAGGTCCGACATGCCGAGGGTGCCGTCGGGGGCCATGGAGAGGTAGGCCAGCAGGCTGTAGTCGGCGTGCGTCATCCCGGCGTCGCGCCGCAGCTGGCGGTTGAGGTGGTCGGCGAGCAGCGTGGAGAACTCGACGTAGGCCAGCCAGGCTCGGCGTTCGTCGGCGTTGAGCCAGCGGGGCGTCGTGGACATGGGCACACATTACGGGGTGCCCGACAGGCGGGCCGCGGTCCGTGAGTCTGGTGGACGAGAGGTCGCGCCGCGGTCGCGCCAAGGTCCCTCCGAGCGTGCTCGGCGCCTTCGGGCGGCCGCGCCGGCAGGGGGACGACCGGTGCGGGCCGCCTGCTCACCGGGCGGCCCGTCTGCCGACCGGCGACCGGCGGAGGCGGCGAGCGCCTCACGCCGGCCGGTGACGCGGCCCGACGGTCCACTGTTCCGACGGTCCGTCAGACGGTGCTGCAGGCACCGCCGTTCAGGGTGAACGCGGTCGGTGCGGTGTTGGTCGCGCCCTTGTTGCCGATGAAGCCGACGCCGACCGAGCCGCCGGCGGGGACGGTGGAGGTGTAGGCGGCGGGGGTCACGGTCACCGAGCCGCCGCTCTGGGCGGCGGTTCCGCCCCACATGCTGGTGACGGCCTGTCCGTCCGCGAAGGCGAAGGCCAGCCGCCAGCCGCTGATCGGGGTGGAGCCGGTGTTGCGCAGGGTGATCTCACCCTGGAAGCCGCCCGGCCACTCCCCCACCACGCGGTAGCCGACGGAGCACGCCACGGCGGGAGCCCCGGCGGTGGTGACGTTCACGGCGGTCGAGCGGGCGGAGCGGTTCCCGGCGGCGTCACGGGCGTAGACGGCGAAGGTGTACGCCGTGTTCGCCGTCAGCCCGGTCACGGTGGCGGTGGTGGCGGTCGACGCGGCGACACCGGTCTCGGTGGTCCCGTTGATCCGGACGACGTCGTATCCGGCGACGCCGACGTCGTCGGTGGCGGCCGCCCAGGAGAGGGTGGCCGAGGTCGCCGTCACCGCCGAGGCGGTCGGGGCGCCGGGGGCGGTGGGGGCCTGCGTGTCGCCGGGGGTCCCGCCGCCGAAGACGGTGGCCTCCTTCGCGGTCTGGGCGATCCCGTTGACGCCGTTGAAGATGCGCTTGCCCCAGGAACTGAGCCGGGCGGGATCGAAGTCGAGCGCCAGGTCGAGGATCGGGTCGGTGTTGCCGCTCCAGGACCAGGCCAGGTACCCGAGCCTGAGCTGCTGGGCGGCGGCCATCATGGTGTCCTCGTCGGGGTCCCCGTACTGGTCGGCGGGGCCGCCGAACTCCCCGATCAGCAGGGGCAGTCCGGCGTCGACGAAGGTGTGCAGATAGTCGGTGACCTCCGCCGCCGTGTCGAAGACGCTGTACATGTGGATCGAGAAGATCAGGTTGCCGGTGGTGTCGGCGTCGTACACGGACCGGGCGTTGGCCTTCATCACGCCCTGCCAGTCCTGGCCCCAGTTGGGGGCGTCCACCATGATCGTGTGCCGGAGACCGGCGGCGCGCAGCTTCTTGACCGCGGCGATCGTGGGCGCCGTCCAGCCCGCCGGGTCGGTGTTGCCCCACGGTTCGTTGCCGATGTTGACGATGATGTAGTCCTCCTGGCCGGCCAGGACGTCCTTCAGGCCGATCCAGTAGTCGGCCGCCTGGTCGAGCGTGCCGGCCGCGCTGTCCTCGCCGTAGCCGGTGGTGTCGTGCACCTCCAGCACGCAGATGAGCCGGTTGGCCTTGCACTGGGCGATGACGTTCGCGACGTCGGAGGGGCTGTTGGCGCTCCAGCGGTGGCCGTCGGCGAGGACGACGCGCACGGCGTTGGCGCCCATCGCCTTGATGTCGGCGAGCGACTGCTGCGTCCGGCCCGGATACCAGGTGTGGGCGTGGTTGACGCCCCGCATGACGAAGTCGTTCCCGTTGCCCTCCACCAGGCGGCCGCCGCTGATGTGGAGACCCGTGGCGAGGGCCCCGGGCGAGCGGGCCTGGTCCTGGGCGAGTGCGACGGCCGGGCTCAGCGCGCCGACGAGGACCAGGCCGAGGAGGGCCGCCAGCCTGGTCAGCAGCGTGCCCAGGGGATTGCCCGGGCGGTGCGTTGGCGGCGTGCTCGTTGTCGTGCTCGTCCTGCTTGTCGTGCTTCTTGTCGTGCTTCTTGTCGTGCTTCTTGTCGTTCTCACTGCGACTCCAGGAGTGAGGCCAAGAAACTCAGGCGGCAGAAGGGAGGAAGTTTCCATGCACGTGGGAGCGCTCCCATGAAGCCATTACGGCGAGTACACGTCAAGACATCGCGCACCCCTTCGGGCGAGCGGGCGTCGAAACGGGCCCGCCCGCCCTCACCTGAACGGGCCCGCTCGCCCTCGCCTTCTCCGGCTCACCGTTGAGCTGTGCTGTTGGCCCCGTCCAGCGCTTCCCGGACGATGTCCGCGTGCCCGGCGTGCTGGGCGGTCTCCCGGATCAGGTGCAGCAGGATCCGTCGCACCGGCCAGTGCACCGTCTCCGGAGGAGACCAGGGAGTCCGGGGCAGCGGCACCGTCGCGTCCATGCTGTCCGCGCCGCGAAGCCCGGTCACGGCCGCGTCGAGCTCGCGGGCCGCGGCCGCGTACCGGTTCAGCAGCTCAGGAAGGCTCTCCCCCTCGGCCATGCGGTACTGCTCCATGTCGAGCATGCCGTCGGGAAGTTCACCGTCCCGCTCGACGAGGATGTGCCGCCACACCTGCTCGCCGCGCGCCATGTGCTTGACGATGCCGCCCAGCGTCAGCTCGCTCGCCGTGGTGCGTCGCGCCGCCTGGGCGTCGGTGAGGCCGCGCACCGTGATGAGCAGCAGCTCCCGCTGCTCGGCGAGCGCCCGCAGCAGTTCACCGCGCTCGCCGGGAGGGAAGGTGACATCGTCCGCGTTCTTCGAAGAGGTGGTCATGCGAGGACCGTAGGAGCCATATAGGTCAGGTCCTGTCCTCGTCTGCGGGCCCGGAATGCGGCCGCCGGTCGTGCGCCTGCGTGCCTCTTCGCCTCCGCCCGTTCGCCTCCGCCCGCGCGACGCTCTGCTGCGGCCCACGACGCGGGACGTCGAGCTCTTCGTCGAGCGGATCCCGGCCGGCTGAGGGCCCCGGCGGCCCGCGACCCCGGCGGTGCGACGGTCCCGGCCCGTCGGCAGCGGCCCCGTCAGGCCTCCTGCGCCCCTCCCCCGGCGAGGTCGGCGGCCCAGAACGCGCCGTCCGGGTAACGGTATTCGGCGATCGAGGCCGGGTGCATGGCCGCGGAGAAGCCCGGGGTCAGCGGGGCCGTGTAGCGGCCGTCGCGGATCACGACCGGCGCGGTGAAGTGCTCGTGCAGGTGGTCGACGTACTCGATGACCCGGTCCTCGGTCGTGCCGGACACGGCCAGGTAGTCGAACATGGCGAGGTGCTGGACGAGTTCGCACAGCCCCACGCCCCCGGCGTGCGGGCACACCGGCACCCCGAACTTGGCGGCGAGCAGCAGGATCGCGAGGTTCTCGTTGACGCCGCCGACCCGCGCCGCGTCGATCTGCAGCACGTCGAGGGCGCCGGCCTGGAGCAGTTGCTTGAAGACGACGCGGTTCTGCACGTGTTCGCCGGTGGCGACCTTCACCGGCGCGACCGCCTCGCGGATGGCGGCGTGACCGAGGATGTCGTCGGGGCTGGTGGGTTCCTCGATCCAGTACGGGTCCAGCGCCGCCAGGGCGCGGGTCCATTCGATCGCCTCTGCGACGTTCCAGCGCTGGTTGGCGTCGACGGCGATGCGCACGCCGTCCCCGACGGCGGCGCGGGCCGTGCGCAGCCGCCGCAGGTCGTCGGCGCGATCGGCGCCCACCTTGAGCTTGATCTGGGTGAACCCGTCGGAGACGGCCTGCTTGGCCAGCCGGGTGAGTTTCTCGTCGGAGTAGCCGAGCCAGCCCGGCGAGGTGGTGTAGGCAGGGTATCCGCGCTCCAGCAGCATCCGCTCGCGCTCGGCCAGCCCGGTGCGCGCGTCCCTGAGCAGGGCCAGGGCGTCCGCGGGCGTGAGCACGTCGGCGATGTAGCGGAAGTCGACCTGGGAGACCAGCCATTCGGGGTCGGCGTGGGCCAGCAGACGCCACAGCGGCTGCCCGGCACGCTTGGCGGCGAGGTCCCAGACGGCGTTCATGACCGCGCCGATCGCCATGTGCATCACGCCCTTCTCGGGCCCGAGCCAGCGCAGTTGGCTGTCGCCGATGAGATCGCGGTCGAGAGAGCCCGGGTCGGCGCACAGCTCGTCCACGGGCCGCCCCAGCACATGCGGGCGCAGGGCCGCGATGGCGGCGACCTGGACATCGTTGCCGCGTCCGATGGTGAAGCTGAAGCCGTGACCCTCCAGCCCGTCGCCGGCGTCGGTCCGCAGCACCACGTAGGCGGCGGAGTAGTCGGGATCCGGGTTCATCGCGTCGGAGCCGTCCAGCTCCCGCGAGGTCGGGAAGCGGATGTCGTGGGTGTCCACCGCCACGATCCGGGCCGGGGTTGCGGTCAAGGGGGCGCCCTTCATGCTTGACGAGACTGATACATCGGAGGAATTCCAGAACCGCGACTTTAAGGGCATCGGACCGAGGTGACAACACCCCAGGGAATCCGCTCGATTGTTTAAGGACAACCCCTTGTCAGCGCTGGCGACGCCGTCGTAACGTCCTCGGCGTTCGAGATACATCGGAGGAATTTCCCGCCTCCTCGACCGCGCTCGCGCTCTCCCCCCGCGGACCGACGCGCCCTGCCCCTTCCGTCCCTCACCTCGCGCGACTCCCATCCCTGGCAAGGAGAGAACCCGGCCATGAATCTCGCCCGCACCCGTTCCACCGCCGCAGCAGCCGGCGCCGTCGTCGCAGCCCTCGCCCTCCTGACCGCGTGCAACCGCGACAGCGCCGGGTCGGACAGCGCGGGCGGCGACAGTCCCGCCGTCGGGATCGACCTGCCGCGTTCCGACTCCGACTTCTGGAACTCCTACGCCCAGTACCTGAAGAAGGACATCAAGACCGACGGCGTGAACGCCCTGCCGCTGAGCAACTCGCAGAACGACGTCACCAAGCTGGTGGCCAACGTGCAGGTGTTCCAGAACACCGGCGCCAAGGCCGTGGTCATGGCGCCCCAGGACACCGGCGCCGTCGCCTCCACCCTGGACGCGCTCGCCGCGAAGAAGATCCCGGTGGTCAGCGTCGACACCCGGCCCGACAAGGGCGACGTCTACATGGTGGTCCGGGCGGACAACCGGGCGTACGGCACCAAGGCCTGCGAGTTCCTCGGCAAGCAGCTCGGCGGCAAGGGCAAGGTCGCCGAACTGCAGGGCGCGCTGGACTCCATCAACGGGCGCGACCGCTCCGAGGCCTTCGCCGGCTGCATGAAGCAGAAGTTCCCCGGTATCCAGGTGTTCGAGCTGCCCACCGACTGGAAGGGCGACGTGGCCTCCGCCAAGCTGCAGTCCCTGCTCGCCCAGCACCCCGACCTGGGCGGCATCTACATGCAGGCCGGCGGAGTCTTCCTGCAGCCGACCCTGGCCCTGCTGGAGCAGAAGAAGCTGCTCAGGCCGGCGGGGCAGAAGGGGCACATCGCGATCGTCTCCAACGACGGCATCCCCCAGGAGTTCGACGCCATCCGCAAGGGCCAGATCGACGCGACCGTCTCCCAGCCCGCCGACCTCTACGCCAAGTACGCGCTGTACTACGCCAAGGCCGCGGCCGAGGGCAAGACCTTCCAGCCGGGCGCGACCGACCACGGCTCCACGATCATCAAGATCCCCAACGGTCTGGAGGACCAGCTGCCCGCGCCGCTGGTGACCAAGGACAACGTCGAGGACAAGGCCCTGTGGGGCAACAACGTGAGCCGGTGACCCACCGGACCGGCGACAGCGCCCGCACCCCTGGAAGGACGGTACCCGTCATGGCGCACACCCCGACCGCGCCGGCGCACGCCGCCGGCCCGACGCCGGTCGCCGAGGCCGTCGGGATCGGCAAGCGGTTCGGCGCCACCGTCGCGCTGCGCGACGCCCGGATCGCCGTCGCGCCCGGCGAGTCGCACGCGCTGGTGGGCCGCAACGGGGCCGGCAAGTCGACCCTTGTGTCCCTGCTCACCGGACTGCGCCGACCCGACGCCGGCGTCCTGCGGTTCTCCGGCGAACCCGCCCCGCCCGTGGGGGACATCGACGCCTGGCGCGCCCGGGTGGCCTGCGTCTATCAGCGTTCCACGATCATCCCGGACCTGACCGTCGCGGAGAACCTCTTCCTGAACCGGCAGAGTTCCGGCTCGCTGCAGCCCATCCGCTGGCGGCAGTTGCGGCACCGGGCCGAGGAACTGCTCGGCGAGTACGGGGTGGACGTCGACGCCGCCGCGCGGGCCAGGGACCTCACCGTGGAACAGCGGCAGTTCGTGGAGATCGCGCGCGCCCTGTCGTTCGGCGCCCGCTTCATCGTCCTCGACGAGCCGACCGCGAAGCTCGACGCCCGGGGCATCGGCCGCCTCTTCGACAAGCTGCGCGACCTCCAGCGCCAAGGCGTCGCCTTCCTCTACATCTCCCATCATCTGCAGGAGGTGTACGACCTGTGCACCACGGTCACCGTCTACCGGGACGCCACCCACATCCTCACCGCGCCGGTGACCGAGGTCGGCCACCGGGCCCTGGTGGAGGCGATGACGGGCGACACGGCAGCCACCACTGCCGATGCCACCGCCGTCGATCCGGCCGCCGGACACCGTGCCGCCGGACCGGACGAACGCCCCGAGCTCCTGACCGTCGACGGGCTCACGCTCCCCGGCGTCTGTCACGGGCTGTCCCTGTCGGTGCGCTCGGGCGAGGTCGTCGGACTGGCCGGGGCGGCGGCCAGCGGCAACGTGCGGGTCGGGGAGGCGGTCGCCGGTCTGCACCGCGCCGAGGAGGGCCGGATCTCGGTCGGCGGCCGGGCCGTGCGCCCCGGCAGCGTGCCCTCGGCGCTGGCCGCGGGCGTCGGCCTGGTCCCGGAGGACCGTCACCTCCAGGGTCTGGTCGGCAACCGCAGCGTGGCGGAGAACGCGACGCTCACCGTCACCGACCAGCTCGGCCCCTTCGGCACCGTGCTGCCCTCGCGGACCAGGGTCTTCGCCCGGCGCATGATCCGCGACCTCGACATCAAGACCCCGGGGCCGGCCACCCCGGTGTCCGCGCTCTCCGGCGGAAACCAGCAGAAGGTGGTCGTCGCCCGCGCCCTGGCCACCGACCCCCGGGTGCTGGTCGCCGTCCGCCCGACCAACGGGGTGGACGTCAAGTCCAAGGAGTTCCTCCTGCGTCGTGTCCGCGAGGTCGCGGACGGCGGGAAGGCCGCGCTGATCGTCTCCGACGAGCTGGACGACCTCAGGGTGTGCGACCGGGTCGTCGTGATGTTCCACGGCCGCGTGGTCGCCGAGTTCGCCCCCGGCTGGCGGGACGAGCAGGTGGTCGCCGCCATGGAGGGCGTGGGCGTGACCGATCACGCGGCGCCCGGCACGGACACCGACACGGACGCCGACACAGATGCCGACGCAGACGCGCCCGGCACAGATCAGGACGAGAGGTAGTCATGTCCGCCACCACCGATGTCACCGAACCCGCGGCCGGCGTGGCGCGGACGACCGCCGAGGACTCCCGGCGCGGGCTCGATCTCGGCCGGTTCCGTGAACTGTCCCTGATCCCGGCCATCCTGGTCCTCGGGCTGATCGGCTTCATCGTCTCACCGGCCTTCCTGACCTCGGACAACCTCATAGGCGTGGCACAGCAGTCCACCGAGCTGAGCCTGCTGGTGCTCGCCACCGCCCTCATCCTGATCAGCGGGCGGATGGACCTGTCCCTGGAGTCCACCATCGGGGTGGCCCCGGTCATCGCGGTCTGGCTCGTGCTGCCCACCAGCGGCGCCCGGTTCACCGGGCTGGGGCTGCTGCCCGAGTGGACGGCGATTCCGCTCTGTCTGCTGACGGGCGCGGTGATCGGTGCCGTCAACGGGTTCCTGATCCTGAAGCTGCGGCTCAACGGCTTCATCGTCACCCTCGGCATGCTCACGATGCTGCGGGGACTGCAGGTCGCCCTCTCCGAGGGTCAGTCCATCGTCGAACTGCCGTCCTCCTTCACCTACTTGGGCAAAGCGTCCTGGTGGGGCGCGCCCGCGGCGATCTGGATCTGCGTGGTGCTGTTCGCCCTGGGCAGCGCGGCCCTGGCCTGGCTGCGGCACGGCCGGGCGCTGTACGCGATCGGCGGCAACGCGGAGGCCGCCCGCACCGCCGGCATCCGGGTCGACCGGATCGTGTGGCTCGTCCTGATCATCGGCAGCGTGCTGGCCGCGTTCGCCGGCATCCTCTACAGCGGCCACTACGGTTCCCTCTCCGCCACCCAGGGCAGCGGCTGGATCTTCCAGGTCTTCGCCGCGACCGTCATCGGCGGGGTGAGCCTCAACGGCGGCAAGGGGTCCGTCTTCGGCGCGCTGACCGGCGTGCTCACCCTCCAGCTCGTCGTCAACGTCATGACGCTGGCCGGTGTGCCGCCGCTGTGGAACCAGTTCCTCAACGGCGCGATCATCATCGTCGCCCTGATCATCTCCCGCTTCGCCTCCGGCGAGAAGCAGGAGTAGGCGCACAGGAGGGCACGCTCGTGGCACTGACCGACGAGGCCATGGACAAGATCAAGGCGATGATCGTGGCGGGCGAGCTCGCGCCGGGCTCCCGGTTGCCCAGGGAGGAGGTCCTCGCCGGACAGCTCGGCCTGTCCCGCAGTTCGCTGCGCGAGGCGGTGCGGGCGCTGACCGCGATGCGGATCCTCGTCACCCGGCAGGGCGACGGCACCTACGTGTCGAGCCTGGAGCCCCAGCTGCTGTTCGAGTCGCTCGCGTTCGCCTCGGACGTCTCCCAGGGCCGCGCGGCCCTGCACCTGCTGGAGGTGCGCCGGCTGCTCGAACCGCAGGCGACCGGTCTGGCCTCCGCGCTGCTCACCGCCGCCGACCTCGACGAGCTGGCCGCCCTCCTGCGGCGGTGCCGGTCCGCCGCTACGGTCGAGGAGTTCGTCGGTCACGACATCGCGTTCCACCTGCGGATCGTCGAGACCGTCGGCAATCCGGTGCTGTCCATGCTGCTGCGCGTGCTGTCCACGCGCACCCAGCGGGTTCGCATCGTCCGGGGCACCCGGACCGAACGGGCCGTGGAACACGCCCACCGGGAGCACGACGAGATCCTCCGTGCGCTGCGGGCACGCGACGCCCCGCTGGCGGTCTCGACCGCCACGGTCCACATCGCGGCCGTGGAGCAGTGGCTGGCGGCCGGCCTCGTGCAGGACCCCGCGGGCGCGCTGTGACGGCGCCCGCTGCCGACGAGTCGGGAATTTCCCGCCCGCCGTCCGGCCACTGACCGAAATTCACCGACCCACCGCGTGAACGACTTCCCGGACGGCGCCGGGAGTCGCTTCGGAGGGCTCTGCGCGAACCCCCTCCCCTTGGCCTTTCGGTGACGGGAATGTGTGGATGTTGTACCCGCCCGTCGTGCGGTGCCTGCGTATAGGCCTTTCGGTACGGATTCGGTCCGCCGCCGCCCGCCGGCGCGGCTTGCGACGCATTCTGCGGTGGAGTAACCAGGTGAACCATGAACCTGTTCACCCGCGGCGCGTCCGCCCGACGTTCGGCGCCCCCCGTCGCTGCGCACCTCGCCGTCGACACGTCCGGCGTCCGGCCGGATCCCGCCCTGGCGGCGCTGTCCGGAGATTGGATGATCGACCCCGCGCACAGCCGCATCGGATTCTCCGTGCGCCATGCCCTGGTCACGACGGTGCGTGGAGCTTTCACCGAGTACCGCAGCCGCCTCTGGTTCGACGGGCGCGACCCCTCCCGCTCGCGCGCCGAGATCCTGCTGTCCACGGCCAGCGTCGACACCGGCGTGGAGCAGCGCGACGCCCACCTGATCGGCCGTGACTTCCTGGACTCGGCGAGTTATCCGCATATGCGTTTCACGAGCACCGCCGTGGAACTCGCCGGCTCGGACGTCTACCGCATGACCGGCGATCTCACCATCAAGGACGCCACGCGTCCCGTGGTTCTCGAACTCACCTACATAGGGCATGTCACCGACCCGTTCGGATATGAACGCGTCGGTTTCGACGGCACCACCACGATCGACCGTTCCGAATGGGGCCTCACCTACAATGCCCGGCTGGCCGAGGGCGGCGCGATGGTCAGCGAGAAGGTGCGTCTGCAATTCGACATCGCGGCGATCCGCACTCCCGCCGCCGACTGACCGACGTCAGCCGCAGCCGCCGTCGTTTCCGTCCTCGGAGTGGTTTGCGGCCCTGTGGCCGCGGGCCCGGCCCCGTCCCGCCGGAAACTGGTCGGGGCGGCACGCGGCCGCCGGGACGAGGGGGGCCCATGACGGACAGCAGGCTTCTGGTCGCGGTACCGGAGCATCCCCGGGACGAGGGCGCGGTCGCCCAGCAGCTGGTGCGCATCCGGCAGGCCGTCGAGGAGAAGGGGTTCGACGTCCGGTGGGCGGTCGACGCCGCCGACGCGGAGGCGGTGCTGCGCACGGAGGCCGGCCTGACCGCCGCACTGGTCGCCTGGGAACTGCCGGACCGCGGGGCCGGCCGGAACGGCGGGGACGAGCCCGGCGGGGCCAGGGTGCTGCGCTCCCTCGCCCGGCGCTTCCGTGACCTGCCGGTCTTCCTGGTCATGACCGACGACGGCGTCACGGACCTGCCGCTGTGGGTGTCGGAGTCGGTCGTGGGGTACGTGTGGCCGCTGGAGGACACACCCGCCTTCCTCGCGGGCCGCATCACCACCGCCGCCCGCGCCTACCGGGAAGCCGTCCTGCCGCCCTTCTTCCGGGCGCTGCGCCGCTTCGACGACGCGCACGAGTACTCGTGGCACACCCCGGCCCACTCCGGCGGCGTCGCCCTGCTGAAGTCGCCCGCGGGACGGGCCTTCCACGACTACTTCGGGGAGCGGCTGCTGCGCAGCGACCTGTCGATCTCGGTCGGCGAACTCGGCTCGCTGTTCGAGCACACCGGCCCGATCGGCGAGGCGGAGCGCAACGCCGCGCGCGTCTTCGGCGCCGACCTCACGTACTTCGTGCTGCACGGGGACTCCACCTGCAACCGCGTGGTGGGCCACTTCAGCGTCACCCGCGACGAGATCGCGCTCGTGGACCGCAACTGCCACAAGTCGGTGCTGCACGGGCTGGTCGTGTCGGGCGCACGGCCGGTCTATCTCGTCCCCACCCGCAACGGCTACGGGCTGGCCGGGCCGCTGCCCCCGGCGGAGCTGGCGCCCGACTCGGTCGCCGCCCGGATCGCGGCGAACCCGCTGGCGGAACAGGCGCTGTCACCGGACGCCCAGTACGCCGTGTTCACCAACTCCACCTACGACGGCCTGTGTTACGACGCCCTGGCGGCGGCGCGGGCGCTCGCCGCGAGCACGCCCCGGGTGCACTTCGACGAGGCGTGGTTCGCGTACGCCCGCTTCCACCCGCTCTACGCGGGCCGGTACGGCATGTCGGTGGACGAGGACGCCTTCCCGGGCCCGGACCGGCCGACGGTCTTCTCGACGCAGTCCACGCACAAGCTGCTGGCGGCGCTGTCGCAGAGCGCCATGGTCCACGTCAGGCCCGCGCCCCGGGCGCCGGTCGGACACGACCGGTTCAACGAGGCGTTGATGATGCACGGCACCACGTCCCCGCTCTATCCGATGATCGCCTCCCTGGACGTGGCGACCGCGATGATGGACGGGCCGCAGGGCCGCTGGCTCGTCGACGAGGCGGTGACCGAGGCGGTCCGCTTCCGCCAGGAGATGGTCCGCATCCGGCGCCGGGTGGAGGACGCCGGCGACCGGCCGCCGTGGTTCTTCGGCGTGTGGCAGCCCGGGACGGTCACCGACCCGGGCACCGGCGCGCGGCTGCCGTTCGAGGAGGCTCCCGCAGACCTGCTGCGCACCGAGCCGTCGTGCTGGCATCTGGAACCCGGCGCCGACTGGCACGGGTTCCCCGAACTCACCGCCGGCTACTGCATGCTCGACCCGATCAAGGTCACCCTGACCTGCCCGGGGATCGACGCGACGGGACGGACGGCCGCGTGGGGCATCCCGGCACGGGTGCTCACCGCGTATCTGGCCACGCGGAACATCGTCGTGGAGAAGACGGACAGCTACACCACGCTCGTGCTGTTCTCCATGGGCATCACCAAGGGCAAGTGGGGGACGCTCCTCGACGCGCTGATGGACTTCAAGGCCCTCTACGACGAGGACGCCTCCCTCGACCGGGTGCTGCCCGCGCTGGTCGCCGAGCACCCGCGGCGCTACGCCGGGTCGACCCTGCGCGAGCTGTGCCAGGAGATGCACGACCATCTGCGTGCGGCCCGCCTCGTCGACCTGCTGGACACCGCGTTCCGCGAGCTGCCCGAGCCGGTCGCCCCGCCGCAGCTGTGCTACCAGCGGCTGGTGCGGGGCGGCACCCACCGGGTGCGGCCGGCCGACGCGTCCGGGCAGGTGGCCGCCGCCATGGTCACGGTCACCCCGCCCGGGATCCCCGTCCTCATGCCCGGCGAAGGCGTCGGCGGTTCCGACGGCCCGCTGCTGCGCTACCTCGGCGCCCTGGAGGCCTTCGACCGCCGTTTTCCCGGTTTCCGCAGCGAGACGCACGGGGTCACGGTCGACCCGGACACCGGCGACTACCTGATCGAGTGCCTGCGCCCGACGACGGACGGCACGACAGGCCCGGACGCGGGAGGAGGTCACGCCGCGCCACCGGTTCAGCGCGGTGAGACGTCGCAGGGCCCCGCCCTCACCGGTCGCTGAGGCCCGGCAAGGACCTCGCCGGGTCGGTCGCCGGCGGCTGCCTCGGCGCGGGGTTCCCCGGCGTCGTCCTGACGTCGGATGCCGCGCCCCTGCTGCCTCCGGGCACCGTGCGATCCGCTGGTGTGGGCGATGCGACCCCCGGTGTTATTCAATGAGGTGTGCGGTCAGGGATCTCGGGGCCCGGTCGCACGGGTCCGAGTAACGACCCCGGTGCTGTGCCGGGGATTGCCGAGAGAGCCGCATGGACTCCACGCCCTCCTCCTCGCCCTCGTCGCCGTTCGAACTGGTCAGCAGCGCTCTCGGGCGCTACGTCCCGGCCGGCGGATCGGCGGCGGCCGCCGGTCCCGGCGACGCGGGGGGAGACGACGCGCAGGGGGACGAGACGCGGGGAGACGACGCGCGAGGAGACCGCACGACCGGTCGGCCCGTGCCCGACGGCCCGGCAGCCGACCGTCAGGACCAGATCCTCGGCGTGGTCAACCTGGACAGGGATCTGAGGATCACCCGCAGCAATCTGGACGCAGCCGTCTTCGCGGGCCTGGACGCCGTGGCCGGCAGTCCTTTCGCCGATCTCCTGCCCCCCGGTGACGTGCCGACGGTCACCCGGCGGTTGCGGCAGGTCCTGGAGATGGGCGAGGCGCACGTCGCCCGGATCCAGCGCCTGCGGCGCGGCGACGGGTCGGAGCTGGTGGTCTCGATGAGCATCCTGCCGGCCGCGGCCCCCCAGGAGGGCCTGACCGTCTCCTTGATCGCGATGGCCAGAAGGCTGCATCTGTACGCGGCCGAGACCGCGATCGGCACCTCGCTGGACATCGGCGAGACCGCCCAGTCGCTGGCGGAGTCCCTGCTGGCCTGGGGAGACGTGGCCGCCGTCGACCTCGACTTCGCCGTGTGGACGGGCGAGGGAGTCACCGAGCGGGCGCAGGGACGCATCCGGCTGCGGCGGGCGGCCCTGGTCCCGGAGCGGGCGTGGCCCGAGGGCTACGTCACCCCGGGCGGCGACCTTCCGAGCGACGCGAGCCGTCTGCTGGCGCAGGCGGTGCGGCGCAACGACGCCCCGCAGGCCATCGTCATACCGGACCGGAAGTCGGTCGAGCGGCTGCTCGGCAGTCCGCGGGTGATCCGTGCCCTGGTGCCCGGCGACCGGTCGGCGAGCGTGGCGTGCATCCCCCTGGTCCTGGACGGCGAGCCGCCCGTCGTGCTGGGCGTGGCGGAGGTCTGGCGGAGAGCGGACCGCCCCTTCCACGACAGCGACCTGTTCGATCTCCAGGAGCTGGTGGCCAGGACCGCCCACCACGTCGACCTGGCCCGTCAGCACCAGCGCGAGCACACGCAGGTGCTGGCGTTGCAGCGTCGGCTGTTGCCCCGGACCGGCGGCCACACCATCGACATCGCCAGCGTCTACCAGCCCGCCACCCCCGACAGCGCGGGCGTCGGCGGCGACTGGGTGAACAGCTTTCCGCTGCCGGACGGCCGGACCGCCCTGGTGGTGGGCGACGTCGTCGGGCACGGCCTGGGAGCCGCCGCGACCATGGGCCAGCTGAGCATGGAGGCCCGCGCGCTGCTGTCCGCGGGGCTGGCCCCCGACGAGGTGCTGGAGCACCTGGACGAGACCGTCACCCTGCTGGACGACGCGGAGTCCGGGCTCGCGGCCGGATACAGCGCCCTGGGCTCGACCTGCTGCATCGCCCTCTACGACCCGGTCAGCCACCGTGTGACGCTCTCCAGCGCCGGCCACCTCCCTCCGGTCCTGGTGCTTCCGGACGGCGAGGCGGGCCCGCTCGCGCTCCGCCCTCATCCCGGCCTCGGCACCGAGTTCGCGCTGCGGGAGCCGTTCGACGTGCACACGTTCGGCGCGCCCCCGGGCTCCCTGCTCGCCCTCTACACCGACGGCCTGGTGGAGGATCCGGCCCTGTCGATCGACGAGGGCATCGGCAGGCTGGCGAACGTCGTGTCCACGGTGCACCCCTGGGACGCCCTCCAGCAGGCCGCACGGCACGTCGTCTCCACGCTGGCGCCCGCGCGCCAGCGCGACGACGTGACGCTGCTGCTCGCGCGCATGATCGGCTACCGCAAGGGCGACACCGCGACCTGGCGGCTGCCCGCCCGCGACGACGCTCCGGCCCGCGCCCGCGCGCACGTCTCCGCACTGCTGCGGCAATGGCACACCAGGGCCGACACCCGGGACGACGTGCCGCTGCTGGTCAGCGAGCTGGTCACCAACGCGGTGCGCTTCGCCGCCGGCCCCATCACGGTCCGGCTGATCAGGGCCGGTCACGGACTGCTGTGCGAGGTGGGCGACACGGGCAACGGCAGGCCGCGTCTGCGCGCGGGCGGCCTCCTCGACGACGGCGGGCGCGGCCTGCACATCGTGCACCGGCTCACCACCCGGTGGGGGGTGCGGTGGACGGACACCGGCAAGGTGGTGTGGGCGGAAGTCCCGGGGTGACGCCCACGGGACGCAGGGCGCCCCGCTCGCCCGCGGGAGTGGCATGGGCTCGCGCTACAGCCACTCCCCCGCCAGCGCGGTGGCGGTGAGGCCCGGCGCCGCGGCGTACAGGACGGCGCGATCGCCCGACTTCTGCCCGGCGTCGTGCGCCCGCCTCAGGATGTCGAACACGGCCGCGCCTCCGCGGTTGCCGCTCGTGTAGCTGTCCCGGCTGTACTCCAGCAGGCCCGAGGGCCAGGTGTCGGGCATCGTCTGCTCCATGTACTCCAGCACCCGGGTGCCGCCGGGGTGCGCGAGCAGCAGGTCGGGGTGCCAGGCGTCGGGGTCGTCCTGGTACCGGACGCGCAGCCACTCCCACATCGCGGTGACCGTCTCCTGCACGGCGCGCGGCCCGCGCCGGTCCATCACGAAGTGGGTGCCGTCCGCCCGCGTCTCCAGGCGGTGCAGGTCCTGGGTGCCGGGCAGGGTGTGGTGCCAGGCGGCGTCCAGCCGCAGCACCGACTCGCGCCTGGGACGCCCCGTGACCACCGCCGCGACCGCGGTGTCCGCGAACAGCAACCGGACGATCAGGGACTCCAGGGTGTCGTCGGCGGGCTGGTAGGTCGTGCTCAGCGCCTCCGCGATCACGACCAGGACCACCCGGTCGGGGTCCGCGGCCACGAGATCCGCCGCGAGGGCCAGGGAGCGGGTCCCCGCGACGCAGGCCCACTGCGTGGCCGGCAGCAGCATCACGTCGTTGCGCAGAGCGAGCCTGTTGGCGAGGGCGAGGTCCAGACCCGGCAGAGCCGGGGTCGTGGAGTGACTGGTGATCAGACAGTCGACGTCGGCGGCGTCCAGCCCGGCGATCTGCAGGGCCCCGCGCGCCGCACGCTCCCCGTAGGACTGCACGGCCTCCCAGGCCGGGGCGGTGCGCTCCTGCACGGTCTGCGGCGCGGGTATCGCCTCGAGGGCGGCGATGACGCGGTCCACGTCCTGCTGCGCGAACCCGTCGCGGGCCAGCGCCTCTTGGGCGGGCCCGACTCCGACCGCCTGCAGGCCGCCGCCGGCGCCGGGCGCGACGGCGGTCTCCAGCGGGAGCATCCAGCCACGGGTCTCGATGCCCGTGCTGGCCGCGATGCCGTCGACCCGCGACGCCCACGCCGCATGCGGATGCCGGTCGCGCACCTCCGCCACGATCTGGCTGGTCTCCACGGCGTGCTCACCGTGTATCACGGCGGGAGGGCAGAGGTAAGCGGCCATGATGGGCACCTTTCCAGGGGGAGGAAGAACGTCACGAGGGCTCCGCCACGGGCGCTGGGGAACTTCATGCCCGCGCCGACGGGCTCCGCGTCGGGAGCCGCTGTCCGTGGCGTGTCGAGCATGGCCGCCAAAGGGACATTTCCGCTGTGACTCAGACAACTTGGGCGGCACCCGAAAGGGGTGATACGGCACACACCGTCGGAGCGGAGGCCCGCAGAGCGGCTCCGCACGGTGCTGCCTGACGAGGCCTCAGGCGGCCCCGCCGTCGGGCATGCCGGCGGAGGCGGCGGCCGAGGTGTCCGAGGAGGCCTCGTCCATGGCTCCGGCCGAGGGGAGGGGCCGGTCCGTCACGAGGGGTGGAGCACCCGCACGACGATCGCGCCGACGGGCAGGCCGTCCGGGCAGGCGTGGAACATCCGGTCGTGGTCGGGGCCGCCGCCGTCCACCCAACGCCCGTCGAGGGTGAGCAGGGGTGAACCGCTTTTCCAGGGCCGGGTCGGCCCAGTCCCGACCATCCGCGCACAGCGGAGGCCCGCCGGGCCCGGGACGCCCGGCCGGCGTACCACGCCTTCGCCGACGGTCACCCGCCCGCGCTGCCGTTCCACCACGTCGCCGGGCGGTGGGGTGTCGGCGGTCGATGGGTTCATGCGACGGCGACGACGTCCTCGGCCGTGCTGTCGGCCGCGGACGCTCATCCTCTCCGTGACCGGCTCCGCCGCCCGACCGTGGGGGCGGCGGGGCTCAGTTGGAGGAGAACGGCCGTGTTGCCGCGAGGCAGCGAGACGGTGAGTTCTCCCGCCCCGGCGTCCCACTGCGCGCTGCCGTCGCTCGCGGCGGGGTACAGGACGACCGGCGTGAGATGCGTGCCGCGCAGGTGGGGCAGGAGGAGCGTGCGGCGGGTGGCGACGGCGCCGTCCGCCGCGGGGCCTCCGGCAGCGCCCTCCCGTCGCCAGACCGTGAGGAACGTGGAGCGCTCGCCCCGGAGCCCGTGGGCGATCCAGGCGTCCTCCCAGCCGGGCAGACCGATCGGCCAGAAGGGGCGCGCGCCTGGGATGTCCGGCCGGATGTCCTTGTACACGCGGATCGCCGAGCGGACGAGCTCCAGTTGACCGCGGCTCATACGGTCGAGGAAGCCGGAGAGGTGGACGCGGCCCAGCAGCGCTCCGGTGAGGGTGAACGCGATCTCGTCCGGGGCGTGGTGGGGCTGCGGGTAGGCCCACACGGCCGCCTGCTCGGGCGTGGCGGCGGTGGCGGCCGCCGCGGCGATGGGCGGGTAGCGCAGGAAGTCCTGCTGGTCGCTGGTGGACTGGATCTGGGCCACGGACAGTTGCGCGTAGTCCATGCGCAGGCCGCCGGAGCCGCAGTTCTCCAGGATCAGGTCGGGGTGGCGGTCGAGGAGGGCGGCCATCCAGTCGAGGTGGGCGCGGTGATGGCCGAGCAGTCCGGCGCCCGCGCTCTCCGGGCCGTTCTCCGTGCCGGGGCCGATGTTGATGTTGTAGTCGAGCTTGAGATAGCCGACGCCCCAGTCGCCGACGAGCCGGTCCACCACCCGGTCGAGGTGGGCGCGAGCGGCCGGATGGCGCAGGTCCAGGTGATGGCGTCCGTGTTCGGTGACGCGGAGGCCGCCCCGCCGGAAGAACGCCTCGGGCGGGAGGGTGTGCGCCAGCGGGCTGCGCACCCCGACGACTTCGGGTTCGAGCCAGAGTCCCGGGGTCATGCCGTGCCGCCTGATCGCTTGCAGGACCTCCTGGATGCCGCCCGGGAAACGGCGGGGAGCGGCCTCCCACGCGCCGACGGCGTCCCACCAGCCCCGGGCGTCGTCGTCGTACCAGCCCGCGTCGACGACGAACACTTCGGCGCCGGCCGTCCCCGCCGCCTCGACGAGGGGCAGCAGCTTCTCGGTCGTCGGATCGCCCATGAGGGTGTTCATGTAGTCGTTGTAGATCACCGGGAGCCTGCGGTGGTCGGGGTGGTCGCGGCGTATCGCACGGCGGTAGTCGGTGAGTTCGCCGAAGGCGGCGTCCAGACCGCCCGTACCGGTCCGGACGAGGACGGCGGGAACGGACCGGAACTCCTCGCCGGGCGCGAGGAGGTGGCGCCACTGGTGGTGGGCGTCGTCGGGGCCGAGCAGGGCGACGTAGGCCGCGCCCTCGCGTTCGCCCGTCTCGAAACGCCATCCCGCGCTGGACTCGATCTGCCAGAGCCAGGCGCGCCCCTCCCGGTCGGTGAGCGCGCCGACCGGGAGGTGGCGGCCGGTGGACCAGCCGCCCTGCGAGGAACGCTCGAAGCAGCCGCGTCCCTCGTGGCCGTGCGCGCCTCTGCTCAGCGGGACCACCTGCTCGCGCAGCGCGGCGGCACGCCAGCGGCATTCGGCGAGCCAGTCGTTGTCCGCCCAGTGCAGCGTCAGGCCGTCGAGGCCGCCGTCGGAGTCGGTGACGCCGCCGAGGGTGAGGCTGGTGACGCTCTCCAGCAGGAGGGGGGCGGCTCCCTCGTTGACCAGACGCACCGTCGCGCGCAGGAACGCGGCGCCCGGACGCGTCTCCAGGGTCACGCGGGCGGCCAGGCCGGAGACGGGGTCGGCCAGCCGGATCGTCGTCAGCTCCCGGCCGTCGCGCAGGACGGTGTCATGGTCGCGGTAGACCATGCGCTCGCCGACGGCGGTCTCGATGAAGCGTTCACCCGACCACAGACGTCCGTGTCCGGTGGCGGTGACCTCGACGAGGGGGACGAGAGCCGCCCAGTCCCGGTGAGGCTCGCCCAGCCGCACGGAGCCGGCGGCGTCCACCTCGGCGTGCAGCCCGAGCTCGGGGTGCGACCAGAGGCGGGATCTCCCGACCGTTCCGGCGGCAGCGGTCAACGGATTCCCCTTCCGGGACGGTTCGTGCGGCGGTGTTCCTCGCGGGTGCCGGGTTCCTCGTCGCAGCCGGAACGGCCGGAACGGCGGGCCGCCCTGCGCCCCGGAACCGGATACGCCGCCGCTCCCGGTCACGTGCGGCGGGAGAGCTGGCCACGCACCCACGCGGGGTCGGGGTTGGTGTGCGGCCGGCCCCCCACGACGACGGTCGGCACGGTCTCGTCGCCGTCGTTGACCGCTCGCACCGCCGCCGCGCCGGCCGGGTCCCGCCAGATGTCGACCCAGTACAGCTCACGGGCGCTGCGGCCCAGGCGGAGGCGCAGGCGCAGGCAGTACTGGCAGCCCGGCCGCCAGTAGACGACCGGCCGGCCGTCGGCCGTGCTGCGGCGTCGCGCCTCCAGCGCGTCGATCGATCTCGGGAAGACCAGAGGCGAGTTCACGCCGGCGAGCAGCACGAACACCACAAGGAGCGCTACGGCGGCGCCGGGGGCCCCGCCGGACGCCAGCCGGGCCGCGCCGGCCGAGCCGCAGAGCATCAGCAGTACCGGCAGGATCCAGGCGCGGGTCATGAGGACGGAGCCTACCGAGGGGCCGGGAGGCTGCTGGAAGCAGGGCCGCTCCCCACGGGGCGTGTCAGGCGCTGCGGCGTGTCAGGCGGTGGGGCGTGTCAGGCGGTGGGGCGGGCGTGCACGCTCACGGCGTAGCCGCCGCCAGGACGATAGGGCTCGCCGGACCAGGTGGCACAGCGTTGCCGCAACGTCAGTCCGGCCTCGGCGCACCAGTGGTCGAACTCCGGCAGCGTCACCGTCGGTTCCGGCAGCGGCAGATGTTCCGCGTCCAGTCCCATGCCGGTGACCAGCAGTCCGCCGGGGCGCAGTACGGCGGCGAGTTGCCGCACGACGGCCGGTTCGGTCCCGGGCGCCAGCAGGGGGACGACGTTCCCGGCGGCGAGGGCCAGGTCGAACCCGGGTTCCAGGCCGAGGCCGTCCAGGTGCGCCAGGTCCGCGTGGATCCATTCCTGCGTGGGGGTCTCGCGGCGCGCGACGGCCAGCATGGAGCGGTCGACGTCCACGCCCGTGCAGCGGTGCCCCAGTTCGGCGAGTCGGATCGCCACCCGCCCGGTGCCGCAGCCGGCGTCGAGGATCCGGGCGCCGGGCGTCACCAGCGCGTCGCAGAAGGCTGCTTCGCCGTGCACGTCGTGGCCCGACTCGGCGAGCTGCGCGAACCGCCGGGCGTACGCCTCTCCGTCCTGTCCGCCGGTCAGTTCGGCCCAGCGGTCGCGTCGGCTGTTCATGGTCTGCGTGCCTTCCGGTAGTCAGGACGAGGACGGTGCCCTCGGGCATTCTCCTTCCTGGCCGCCTCCGGCGAGGTGAATCGGATCGGACCGGGGCAACGCTCGGGTGGTCTACAGCAAGCGGATGAGGAGCAGTGCGATGTCGTCGCTGTGCGGCGCGGACGGTCCGGCGCGCTGGACCAGATGGTCGGCGAGGTCCTCGATGCCGGCGGTGTCGGCTCGGGCCAGTGTGTCGGCGAGGCGGTGGATGGCGTCCTCGAGGTCGACGCCGGGCGCCTCGACGAGTCCGTCGGTGTACAGCGCGAGCACGGCCCCGGGAGGCAGCACGATCTCGGTGGTGGGGTAGTCGGCCGTGGGGTCGAGGCCGAGCAGGAGCCCGGGCTCGAGGGGGAGGACTTCGGTGCGGCCGTCCGGGTGACGCAGGAGGGGCGGTGGATGGCCCGCGGTGGCCAGGCGGGCGTGGTCGCGGACCGTGTCGAGGGCGATGTAGGTGCAGCTGGTGAACAGGCCGGGGTCGAGGTCGGTGAGCAGGCGGTTGGTGCGGGCGAGGACTTCGCCGGGCGGCGCGCCCGCGGTGGCGTGGACGGCGGTGCGGACCTGCCCCATGAGGGTCGCGGCCTGGACGTTGTGGCCCTGTACGTCGCCGATGGCTGCGGCGGCGGTGGTCTCGTCGAGGCGGATGAAGTCGTAGAAGTCGCCGCCGATGCCCGTGCCGCGGCCGGCGGGGAGGTAGCGGGCCGCCACCTCCAGGCCCGGCACGTGGGGCAGGGCGTGGGGCAGCAGTCCGGCCTGGAGGTTGCGGGCGAGGTGGTGCTCGGCGTCGTAGAGATGGGCGCGGTCCAGGGCCTGGGCGATCAGTCCGGCCAGGGCTGTCAGGACGGAGCGTTCCTGCGGTGGGAACGGATGGGGCCGGTCGTAGGCGAGCACCATGGAGCCCACGGGGCGGCCGGTGGTGATCAGCGGAAGAAACGCCCAGGAGGCCATGCCGTCCTGGAGGACGGCCGGCGGGTGGACCCGTTTCAGCTCCGCGAAATCGGCGAAGAAGCACGGGTTGCCGGTGGTCAGGACGTGGACGGCCGGGGTGTCGGAGGTCAGGGGGACGGCGTCGAAGCGCTCCATGAGGTCGGCGCTGTAGCCGCGGTGGCCGACGATCCGCAGCCGTCCCTCCTGCGCGGTCATCAGGACGAGAGCACGGGCCCCGAACGCGGCCAGGACCTGGTCGGCGACCCGGTCCACCACGTCCGACACGCCCACGGCCTCCGTGAGCCCGACGGCCAGGTGCGTCAGGGCGTACAGCGCGGTGGCCCGGCCCGGTTCGGCGGGCGGCGCCGGGTGGACCAGCCGCGGAGGCCGCGAGGTGTGCGTCGGCTCGGCGGGGACGACGCGCACGCTGATGCCGGTGGCGTCCGGGTACAGGTGGAAGGACAGCCAGTGGTCCGGGGGACGCAGACCGGTGAAGGACGTGGCTTCACGGCTGAGCGCCGCGGACCGGTAGCGGTCCTCGGCGACGGGGGTGTCCAGCCAGGGCAGAGCCTCCCAGGGCCGTGCTCCCAGCAGCTCCGAGACCTCGACCCCCAGGAGGTCGGCGGCGGCGAGGGTGATGAAGGTGATCCGCCCGTCCACGTCCAGCGCGCAGCAGCCGCCGGGGAGACGCTCGGCGAAGCCGACCGCGGCCCGTGCCTCTCCCTCTCCGGCGGTACGGACCGGCCGCGGAGACGGCATCAGCGGCTCGGCGCCGGGCCGTACCCGGCGTCCGCTCTCGGCGGCCCGCCGCAGGATCCTGCCCAGGCGGTCGCAGACGTCCTCGATCGCCGCACGCTCCCGCGGGCTCAGGGCCGGCGGGTGCGAGGCGGGCCAGTGCAGCACGAGGCCGCCCCATACGGTCGGTCCCGTCGTGATCGGGGCGGCGGCCAGGGCGAAGGGGTGGGGCAGGACGAGCGCCATCTTGGGGTAGCGGCGCGCCCGTTCCTCCTCGCTGCCGATCCACACCAGCCGGCGCTCCCGCACGGCGTCGGCGACCGGGGTCGACTTGTCCAGGGCCACCGTCGCCCAGGGGACGGCGATCCGCCATGACACCCCGCTCAGCAGCGCCACCTGCATCACGGGTTCGTCCGGCGTCAGCAGATAGACGGCGATGACGCTGGCGCCGCTCTCCACCGCGAAGTCGAGCGCGACCGACTCCATCGCCTGTGGGCCGAGGCCCGCGGCGGAGTCGGCGGTCGCGCCGTCGGTCACCTTCCCCCCTTCCTCCGCGGGGGGACGACCGCTCGCCGCACGCCTCCACCGCGACACCGCTCGGTTCCGACGCCGGTGACCGCGCCGGCGCCCGTCTGCGCCCGAACGGCCCTGGCGTGCCGGACGGCAGAGGCCGCCTGGCGGATCGTCCGGACGGCCGGTACCGGCAGGTGCGGCGCGGCGGCGCTCGGGCCGCCTGTGCGGTCCTCGTCGGACCCTCGTCGTAGCGGGGCCGCCCTCCGGCACCGCCGAATTTCTCCCATATGCGGACAATATGCGCACCGGGCCGTGATGTCACACGGGTGCCGGCAGCGATTGCGTGCCTGTCAGTCCTGCTTTCCGCGCCCGGTGAGCATGTCGCGCAGGCGGTCGACCAGTCCGGCGCCGGGCGCCAGGAGCTTGTTCGCGGGCGGGGTGTCCGGCGCGGCCGGGTGCGGGCGCGTCGGAGCGTGCCGCTTGGCCGAGCGGACCTTCTCGCCGAGCTCGGCCAGGGCGTCGGCGGAGCAGACGTCGGCCAGCATCGGGAAGAGCCGGTTCTCCTCGTCGTCGACATGGGCCGTGACGGAGTTCTTCAGCCGCAGGATCAGCGCGTCGAAACGCGCGTCGCCGGGCTGGCAGCCTTCGAGCTCCTTGAGCATGTGCTCGACCTCGGCGTGGTCGGCGATCTCCTTGTCGGCGAGGTCGTCTCCGCCGTCGACGTACCGGCGCACCGTCGGGTACAGGTGCTCCTCCTCGGCCACCGAGTGCCGGATCAGCTCCATGGTGAGCCGGTCCGCCAGTTCGCGTCGCTGCCGGTCGGCCCCCGGCAGCGCCTCGATCTGCGCGAAGAGCTCGTCCACCTCCCTGTGGTCCGCGGTCAGTTCCTGGATGACGTTCCCGCCGTGTCCCATGTGTTCTCCACTCCTTGACGCTCCGAGGCCGCCGGGCGACCGGCCCCGTCCAGCGCTTCGCCGACGCGGCCGCCCAGCACCGATACCTGCCACGCGGGCACGGACGACCTCACGCGGGTCGGACACTTCACTCCGGTGGCGGACGGCTTCCGGCCTCTCGCGGGAGCGTCTGGCGCAGTGGCCGCCCGCGGCCGGAGCCGTCCGCCCTCGACGGTTCGTCTGCGCGCGGTCTCCTCGCCCTCGACGGCAGCCGTCGCGCGCCGGGGCCCCGGCGCGCGGACCACCCGGCCCACCCTGTTCCCTTGACACGACGCCTTATCGGTAACACTGTATCCAATATGAGTTCCCGGTCTGAGCCACCACCCGATTCCCGGTTCGTCGCGGCCGACACCACCACGCACGGAGGCCAGGAGGCCCGTTCCATGGAGCTCGACTCATGAGCAGTCCGCAGATCATCGACGTCCTGGTCGTCGGTGCGGGTCCCTCGGGCTCCGCCGCGGCGATCGACCTCGTACGCCGGGGACTCGACGTCCGGATCGTCGACCGGTCTCCCCATGCCTTCGACGGCTCGCGCGCCAAGGGCGTGCAACCCCGCAGCCTCGAAGTCCTCGAAGACCTCGGCGCCCTCGACGACGTGCTGGCCGGCGGCAGCGTCTACCCCAGGCTCGGGCTGCACGCGGGCCCCCTCGCCGTGCCGTGGAAGATGTTCCCCCACAAGGAGGCGACCCCGGACGTCCCCTACCCCAACACCTGGCTCATCCCCCAGTTCCGCACGGACCGCGCCCTGCACGCGCGCCTCGGCGAGCTCGGCCGCGAGATCGAGTTCGGCAGGGAGCTGACCGGGCTGACGCAGGACGAGGACACGGTCGTCGCCGAGGTGGCGGGCGCGGACGGCACGGAGAAGATCGTCGCCCGCTACGTGGTGGGCGCCGACGGCGGTTCCAGCGCCGTGCGCAAACAGCTCGGCGTCGGCTTCGCCGGGACGACGCACGAGAGCGACCGGACGCTCGTCGTCGACGCCTCGGTGACCGGTCTGGCCCGCGACCGGTGGCACATGTGGCCCGGCCGGGGCGGCAGGCTCATCGGCGCCTGTCCGCTGCCCGGCAGCGACATGTTCCAGTGGACGATCCGTCTCACGCCGGACGAGGAACCCCCGTCGGGGAAGGACGACATCCTCCGGCGGATCCACGACCACACCCACGACCGGCGCATCCGGCTGCACGACATCCGCTGGACGTCGGTGTTCCGGCCCAACATCCGCCTGGCGGAGAGTTACGGCCGGGGACGCGTCCTCCTCGCCGGTGACGCCGCGCACGTCCACCCCCCGGCCGGCGCCCAGGGCCTCAACACCGGCATCCAGGACGGCTACAACCTCGGCTGGAAGCTCGCCCAGGTGCTCGCCGGAGCGGATGCGGCCCTGCTGGACACCTACGAGGCCGAGCGGCAGCCGATCGCCGCAGGGGTTCTCGGCCTGTCCAGCGAGAAGTGGGACGGCATCGCCAAGCTCGACCCCTCGAGCATGAAGCGGGGCAAGGACGAGCAGCAGCTCGCCTTGACCTACTACGGCGGCCCGCTCGCACCCGCCGACGGCATGCGCACCGGGACGCTGCGTACGGGCGACCGCGCCCCGGACGCCGAGCTGCGCGGCCCCGACGGCGCCGGGACCCGACTCCTCGACGTCCTGCGCGGACCGCACTTCACCGCCGTCGCCTGTGGCCCCGGCGCCGCCCGGGCCCTCGACGGCCTCGTCTGGCCCACGGCGGGCGCCCGGCTGAAGCGGCTCACCGTGGGACCGGCCGGCGCCGTCGGCCCCGCCTTCTCCGACCCCGGGAACACGCTGCGGCGGGCCTACGGCCTGACCGGCGACACGCTGCTGCTGATCCGTCCCGACGGCTACGTCGGGCACATCGCCACCCGGGACTTCCTCACTTCCACGCAGACGGCCGTGCGGGCGATGACGCCGCAGGCAGGGAGCGACCCCATGTCCCGGCGGAGCCGCGTCCACCCCGGCCCGGGAGACGTAGAATGAGCCGCCTGCCGCTGCGCGGCGCGCAGGTCGTCACGACGGCGCCGGACCGGACCGCGGGCCCGCACCGCCTGCCCGGTCAGACGTCGTCGCGCAGGCGGGCGAGCCCGCTGAGAAGCAGGTCGAGGCCGAAGGAGAACTCGTCCTCGATCGGAACGGGCATCGACCCGGCAACGGCGAGGGTCGCCGGGTACAGGTTCGGATCCACGCTGTGGAAGACCGCGGACGGGTCCGCGTCGCCGAGTGGCCCCGCGCCGCCCTGTCCGTCGGCCTGGATGGCGAATCCGAGGACATAGCGGGCCAGCGTCGCGTACGCGTGCGCGGCCACCGGCGGCGGGAAGCCGCTGCCGAGCAGCACCGCGACGCAGTGCTCGCGCAGTGCCATCGCGTTCGGGCCCAGGGGGACCCGCTCGACCATCAGGCGCGCCGCGTTCCGGTGTCCGGCCAGGGCGTCGAACATGGTGTGCGCGACCGTCCGCAGCGCCTGTTCCCAGCCCGTCGCGAGGAGTTCGCCGTCGTTCAGCTGCACGGCGCCCAACATGCGGTCCACGACATGGGCGACCAGCGCCGCCCGGTTGTCGAAGTGCCGGTACAGCGTCGCCGTGCCCGAGCCCAGACGCTGGGCGAGCGTCCGCATCGAGAGGGCGTCGGCGCCCTCCTCGTCCACGATCCGCAGGGCGGTGGCGACGATGCGCTCCAACGGCACCGGCGGCCGTCCCGGAGAACGCCGAGCCGATCGCGCACCCGCTCGCGCAGGGTCGGCTGCTGCCACGGAACGTCCCACCTCCTCGGCCTGCACCTTGACAGCTACACCGTATCCGGAACGAAGGCCCCCGCCCGGGAAACCCCCGCGGCGCGAAGAGGCGCGAGCCGCACGTTCAGTCGCCCGGCGCCCTGCGCGGATACGGGTCGGTGAAGCGCCGGCCGGGGTCGAGCCGGTCGTGCAGTGCGGTGAACTCGCCGAAGCGGGGGCAGACGCCGGCGAGGCTCTGGACCCTGCCCACGTGTCCGCGTCAGCCGCAGTGCCGGCGGGCACGCAGAGCGGCCCAGTGGCGCAGGCGCTCGGTGATCTGGGCTTCGTAACCGTCAGAGGGCAGGGGCCCTGCGAGCCGCGGGCGTCGACCATCCCCGCGTCGACGACGGGACGATCGCCGACCAGGTGCGCGAGCTGATGCCGGACGGCGTCGACGCCGCACTGGAGCTGGTGGGCTGCTCGATCCTCGCCGACACCCTGCGCACCGTCCGCCGGCACGGCACGGTCTGCTTCACCGGTGCCCTGGCGGGCCAGTGGACGAGCCCCGGCTTCACCCCGTTCATGATCCCGGGCGGGGTGCGGCTGACCTCCTACCGCGGCCAGGCCGACGACCTCCCGGCCGACGTCCAGGCCGCGCACGTCGGACCGGGCGCGCTGCCCGACGCCCGGCTTCGGCGTCGCCGTGTTCCATGGGGCGCGTGGCGGACCGTTTCCATGGCCGTGCACCTTTCCGGGTCGGCCCGGCCGCCGGTCGTGGTCAGGATCCCGGACGGCCCGGGGCCCCTGGCGGGCGCGGGTTACCGGACGAAGGTGATCGGGTACTTCGACGCGCCGCCGTCCAGGAGATGGTCGTCGCGGCCCTTCAGGAACCGGTCGAAGAAGGAGGCCACCAGCGCCCGGTTCGCCGCCACCGCCCGGCGCGAGTCGACCGTCCCCACCGCCGCGGCCAGCGTCGCGGCCGGCACCCGGCCGGCCAGCTGCGGCAGCAGCGCCTCGGCATCGGTGAACGACGCGTGCGCGGAGTCGTCCAGCGTGACATCGGCCTTCCAGCCGCGCTGGTGCTGCCAGAACGACGCCCATGACGGCTCGCGGTGCACGTCGCTGCCGTCGGCCGCGGAGCTGCTGCCCATCAGCAGGAACGGCCGGTCCAGCCCGTGCAGCGCGACCTCGCTCAGGTTGCTGCCGTCGGGCTTGACGGAGTACTCCAGGGTGCCGTCCATGTTGACGCCGGCCTTGATCCGCGGATCGCCGTACATCACGTTCGCCGCCGTGAACCCGCCGCCGGAGTGCCCGAGCATGCCGATCCGGTTCAGGTCCATGACGCCGGTCAGCCGGTGCGGCAGGCTCGCCAGCCGGTCGAGCACGAGCTCGGTGTCGGCCACGCGTGCGCCCATCAGCTTCGTGAAGAACGCCAGGGTCGTGCCGTTCTCGAACGCCTGGGTCCAGGCCGCCGTCAGCGGCCCGTTGCCGACCAGGTGACCGTCCGGGAACTGCACCGCCGGCGCCTCCCCGGTGTGGTCGACGGTGACCACCACGAAGCCGCGCGAAGCGAGGTCCTCGACCAGCGACACGTTCCAGTCCCGCGGGTCCCCGGCGCCGGGCGAGTACAGGACGACCGGGAAACGGCCCGGCGCCGCCTCGGCGTCCTTCACCGAGTGCGTCCCGGTCGCGGCCCAGTCCACCAGACCCGCGGGCAGCTCATCGCCCTCCTCGACCGCCGCACCGACCGCCGCGGCCACCGCCGGCGGGAACTGCTTCGTGAACGGCCGGCCCCCGGTGTGCGCCGCCGGATAGAAGACGCTGATCATCAGCTCGCGGTAGGACCTGTCGGGCGCCCACGGGTCCGCCCGCTCGTCGTCGACGAGCCGGAAGACCGACTCACCGGTGGCATGGCGGCCGCGGGGCGCGGGGAGCGTGAGCGTCCGCCCCTTCGCGGGGTCCGACGACACGGACGGCTCGGGCGCGGCGTGCGAGGAGGGGCCGGCCGAAGCCGGGAGCGCGGTCGAGACGGCGAGACCGGCGACGACGACCCCGACCAGAGAAACGGCGACGAGACGAGAGCTGCGCATGGGAGGTTCCTTCAGGTGCGGCGCTGCGGTGTGCGGACCCGTCGACCTTCGCAACGCACTCCCCCGTGCGCCATCGTGCTGCCAGGCGTTTCACCCCTGGGGAAAGCCGTACCGCCACAGGGCGAAACCGCTTCCGGCCGACCGCGCCCGTCCGGCCGGAAGCGGTTTCGCCTCCGACCGGGGCGCGGATCCCATGTCGCGCGCACTCCACGGGACCGCGCGTCCACGGCGCGCCTCGAAGGATCTTTCCTGAACGATCGCATCGCGCCAGGGAGCCAAAAGTGACGCAAACTCGTGTACGCCTTTCGCGAATAATCTGACACAAAGCGACATCAACGCGACCGAGCGTCCCCGCGTGCACCCCCGACGCCACCGTGTTTACCAGTCATTTCAGCGGACGGCCCACCCCTTGCGCCCCACCGGACACAAATCGGAATTACTAATTCCAGCGAATCCACCGCGCCGCGCGGCAACGTCCCAACAGGTTACGGTCAATTGCAGCCAACATGGCCCGCAGCCCTACCACTGTCCGGGTCCCATGTCTTAGATTCGGCGCAGGAATTCGATCACGGCTGACGGTTTTCACCAGGAGCTTTGCCGACCGAAGTCGATCACCGGGAGCAGAATGGAATCCTTCTGTAACGCCGAACGCAGCCTGGCCGAAGCACTTCAGGAAGCGGCCAGGAGAGGAACCCTCAGAGGGACACGGATTCATGTCGGCCGACGAGAACACGTCTATAATCTGGGGCAGCCCGACGCGCACGTCTATCTCGTCGAGAGCGGCCAGATCAAAACACTGACGCACACCCGCGACGGCAAACAGTGCCTGCTGTCCATACACGGACCCGGTGACGTGTTCGGAGAGTCCAGCGTACTGGCCGCCAACCGCACCGAAACCGCACAGGCCATGCAGGTCACGGTCTTGATCCAGGTCCGCGTCGCGCAGATCGTGAACGACTGCGACCCGCCGCTGCGCGAGGCGTTGATCCGACACATGGCCAACCGCCTGCTGGAGCAGCAGCAGGTAATTGCGAATTTGGTGACGATGGACAGCGAACACCGGCTGGCGGCACTTCTGGTGAACCTCGGGAAAAAATTCGGGAGCCGCAGGGCCCAGACCGCACTGATTCGCGACCGAATAACCCAGGAGGAGCTGGCGGAAATGGTCGGGACGACTCGTTCCCGCGTCGGTTACTTCCTCAAGAGGTTTTCCGTGGCCGGTGTGGTGCATCGCACCGAGGACGCGCATCTATGCATTCACATAGCCGAGTTGACGGACTATCTGGAGAATTCCTCGCTGTCCGCCGGCCTATAGGAGCCGCACACCGGCGCGGGGTATCCCGGAACACTTCGCGGTGGCGCCCCACCGGCGCCACCTGGATCCGGGGCCTCCTCCCGCACCGCTTTCTCCATGCGGCGCACCATTTCCTCCAGCAAGCGCTGGGACGTGCCGAAGTTGAGCCGGATGAAGCCCTCGCTCCCGTACTCCCGGCCGTCACTGAGGGCGACCTTCCCCCGGGTGAGGAAGAACCCCGCGAGGTCGCCGCTGCCCAGCCGGTCCGCCAGCCGCCGGCCGTCGAGCCACGCCAGGTAGCTCGCCTCGGGCGGCACCAGCACCAGGTCGGGACCGAAGGACTCGAACAGCTCGACGAGCATGCGCGAGCTGCCGTGAAGATAGTGACGTACCGTGCGCAGCCAGGGATCGCCCCGGGTGAAGGCGGCCTCGCTCGCGCTCACGCCCAGGATGCCGACGCCGTCCCGTTCCCTGGGCCGCATCTCCATGAGCCGCTCGTGGTCCCGGGGCCGGCCGGCCACCGCCATCGCGCACTTCAGACCGGACAGGTTCCAGCCCTTGCTCGCCGAGGCGGCCGTCACCGTGGCCACCCGGGCCGCCTCGGGCAGCGAGCCGAGCGGCACATGCCGGCGCCCCGGGTGGGCGAGCGGGGCGTGCACCTCGTCGGAGATCACCGCGACGTCGAACTCGGCCGCCAGCGCCAGCACCTCGCGCAGCTCCTGGACGGTCAGGACGCGCCCGGTGGGATTGTGCGGATTGCACAGGAAGTACGCGGCGGCCCCGGACCGGAAGGAGCGGGCCAGCCCCTCCAGGTCGAGCCGCCAACGGCCCCCTCGCAGCCGCATCGGCTGGGCGACCACCTGGCGGCCGGCCGCGGAGATGGCCTCGAAGTAGGGCGGGTAGGCCGGCACGTCGACCACGACGCCGTCGCCCGGCTCGGTGAACCGCTCCAGCGCCACTTCCATCACCCGCATGGTGTCCGGGAACAGCACCACGTTCCGCGGTTCCACGCGCCAGCCGTGATGCGCCCACGCCCAGGCCGCGAACGCCCGCTGCACGCAGGCGTCGGTGGTGTAGGCGTAGGCGTAGCCGAGATCGCCGCCCTCGACGAGGTGCGCGCGGACGGCGTCGATCACCGGTTCGGCGACGGGGAAGTCCATCTCGGCGATGAAGGCCGGGAGGATGTCGGGCGGGTAGCGCCGCCACTTCTCGCTGCGCCGCGTGGACAGCGAGGCCGCGCGCAGCCCGTCGAACCGGTGGAGAAGCTCCTGCTGTGCCTGTACCTGCGACAACGACTCCTCCTGCGTCGGTTGGACGGGGCCCTCGGATGCGCCGTGGCCGCCCGGCGCAGCGGGCGGCGGACGACGCGGGTTCACCAGGTGACGGGCAGTTCCCTGACTCCGTGGATGCCGAACAGGTGATGCCAGAACGGGACGTCGGCGGCGGGGACGGCGAGTCGCAGGGCGGGCAGCCGGGTGAACAGCCGCGCCAGGGTGACCTGGAGCTCGACCCGGGCCAGGGACTGGCCGGGGCACTGGTGGGGGCCGTGGCCGAAGGCCAGGTGGCCGCGGGCGGTGCGGGTGACGTCGAAGCGGTCGGGGCCGGGGAAGACGTCGGCGTCCCGGTTGGCGGACGCCAGCTGGCACACCACGCCCTCCCCCGCGCGTACCGTCTCGTCACCGATGGCGACGTCCTCGGTCGCGATCCGGTTCATGCCGATCTGCATGGCCGTCTGATGCCTCAGCAGTTCGTCCACGGCGCCCGGGAGCAGTGCCGGGTCGGCGCGCAGGGCGGCCAGCTGCTCCGGGTTCTCCAGCAGCAGCATGGCGCCGGTGCCGATCATGGTCGCGGTGGTGTGGTGGCCGGCCGCGAGCAGCAGCCAGGCGATGACGGCGACCTCCCCGCGGTCCAGCAGTCCGGGAGCCACCTGGTCGACCAGCAGCCGGCTGATGAGGTCGTCGCCGGGCTGCTTCTCCTTGGCCGCCACCACCCCTTCGAGATGGTGGAGGATGTCGTCCTTGGCCCGCTGCGTCTCCTGCGGACCGCTGCGGCCGTTGATGAGGACCCGGGTGCGGGACTCGAACAGCGGGCTGTCCTCGGGCGGCACCCCGAGCAGCTCGCACACGACGGTGGACGGCACGGGGTAGGCGAGCGCCTCCATCAGGTCCAGCGGGCCGCCCGTCTCCTCCATCAGGTCCAGGCGCGCGTCGACGATCTGCTCGATCCGGGGCCGCAGTTCCTCGGCCCGCCGGCCGGTGAAGTCCCGGGCCAGCATCCGGCGGTAGCGCAGGTGCTCGGCGCCGTCGAGCCGGGGGAAGGTGCCCTGCAGGACCTGGGGCACGGGCCGGGGGAACATCCGGGGGAAGTCCGGGTGGGAGCTGTCGGCGCTGAAGCGCGGGTCGTCCAGCACGGCCCGTACGTCCCGGTGCCGGGTGACCAGGCGCGCCTGCTGTCCGCTGGGCAGGGTGACCCGGGCGAACGGGTCCTCGGCCTGGAGCCGGCGGTACGCGGGAGGCGGGTCGAAGGGACAGCCCGGCGCCTTTTCCTGCGGGAACACGGGAGGTTCGGCCTCGGGGTCCGGCAGCGGCCCGGTGGTCTCGGTCGTGTCCGTCATAGGAAGCCCTTCCTCGTCGCCCCGCGCGTCCGCACCCGGCACGGGCCCCGACGCTATGTCCCGGCGCCGCCCCGGTTCTGTTCACTTCTGAGCATCGGCGGGCTCGAACGGCCCGGTTCAGACCTGCGGATGGGCCAGGACGACCGCCGAGTTGATGCCGCCGAACCCGAATCCGTTCGACAGCACGAACCCGCCGCGCGCCCGCCTCGGCTCGTCGCCGGTGAAGCGCAGGCTCGCGTCGACGGGTTCGCGCCGCCCCGGATCGGGGTGCACGAAGCCGCCCCGCAGCTGCACCACGGCGGCCACGGCCTCGACCACGCCGGCCGCGCTGAGGCAGTGGCCGGTGAGGGACTTGGTGGCGTTGACCCAGGGCCCGTCGTCGCCCGTTCCGAAGACCTTGCGCAGGGCGTCGGCCTCGGTCCGGTCGCCCAGCGGCGATCCGGTGCCGTGGGTGCTGACCCAGCCGACGTCGGACGCGCTCACGCCCGCCTGCGCCAGCGCGCCCTCCATGGCCCGGACCTCGCCGTCCACGGACGGGTCGGCCAGATGGTTGCCGTCCAGGACGACGGCGGCGCCCACGAGCCCGGCCAGCGACCGCGCGCCGCGCAGGCGGGCCGACGCGACGGTCTCCAGGACCATGCAGGCCGCCGCCTGCCCGGGATGGAAACCGCGGTGGCCGGCGTCGAACGGCGCCGGCGGGCGCACGGGTGCGCCGTGCGCCGGGGCCATCGCGCCGAGGGTGAGGTAGCCGCGCGTCTGCAGCTGGGACAGCGGGGTCATGGCTCCCACGACGAGACACACGTCGGCCGCCCCGGCGGCGAGCATCCGGGCGCCGTGCGCGAGGGCCAGGTTGCCGCTCGCCGAGGCGCCGCCGACCGTGCAGCCCTCCCCGCGCACGCCCAGGACGCGGCTGAGCGTGGCGACGTGATCGGTGTCCTGGTGATGCAGGGCGTAACGCGCGGGCAGGTAGACCGGGTTGCGCTCCGCGCGGGTCCGGCCGTCCTCGGTGACCCGCTCCGTGAGGTTGTTCCCGGCCACCACGACGCCGATGCGCTCGGGCGGCGGCGCCGTGCGGTCGAGCCCGGCCTCCAGCCACGCCTGGAGGGCGGCGACGACGGCCGCGCACACCGGCGCCGGCGCCCGCAGCGCGGTCCGCCGCGCCGCGGTCCGCAGGTCTTCCGGCAGACCGGGCAGCGCGTCCAGGGCCCGCTTGGGGACGTCCTCCGAAGCCAGCTCGGCCGTGAACGCGGGCCAGGACACGCCCGGCCGGTCCGCGTCGGCGGGGGGCGCCGGCGCGGTGAGGGCGCAGCGTCCCGCGCGCAGCGCGACGCTCAGGTCTCCGGGGTCGGCCGCGACGGCGCCGAGCACACCGAGCCCGGTCACCACCACCGCGCGCCCGTCCGCGACGGGTCCGCTCACAGCTGCTTGCGCATGATCGCGGCCAGGGTGCCGAGGTCCATCCCCTGGTGGAACTCGTGCACGGGCACCGCGATGCCCAGCTCCTCCATGGCCAGGGTGACGATCTCGGCCCGGTCGATGCTGTTGCAGCCCAGGTCGGACAGGGTCCGGTCGGGCGTGAACAGGGCCGGTTCGACCTCCGGCACGATCTCCAGGGTGGTGCGGCGCAACACCGCCAGGACCCGTTCCTCGGCGCTGTCCGTGCCGGGAACGCTCTCGGCCGATCCGTTCACTGGGGGTACCTCCGGTTCGTCAGATCCATGCGTACTGGCGGTGGTGCTCGCGCACGCCGGTCAGCGCGAGCAGTTCGGGGCGGTCCACGGCCCGGCTGAGCAGGGCCTCGTAGCGGCCGGGGTCGACGTCGCGGTGCGATGCGGGGCGCAGGCACGCGGTGTTCTCCGCGAGCAGCGCCGTGTACTCCGCGAAGTCGAGGTCGGCGCGGGCCCGCAACCGGGCCCCGATGCGCGCCTCGCCGACGGCGGCGGCCGACTCCGGCCCGACGACGCCGCTGAAGAACTCCGAGGAGCAGCCGGAACCGTAGGAGAACAGCCCCACGCGGGCGGGCCCGTCGAGCTCGGCGTGGTCCAGCGCACTGGCCAGCGCCAGGTAGAGGGAGCCGGAGAAGAGGTTGCCGGTCTGGCCGGGGTGGACCAGCGACGGGGCGACCCGGCGTTCGAAGTCCTCGGCCACGGCGTCGGCGGGGCTGCGGTACAGCTCGCGCATGAGCCGGCGGTGTGCGGCCCTGACCATGCCGGAGAACGGGGTGTGCAGGGCGAGCAGGTCGAAGGTCGTGGCGAAGTCGGCGCCCTCCACGCGGGAGCGGTAGTCGGCGAAGCTGCGCGAGAAGCACTCCAGATAGGCCATGAGCGATCGGTCGGCGTCCGCGATGTCGAGGTCGGGCCGGGGCCGCGCGGAGTCCAGGGTCTCGAAGCTGTGCACGCCGAACGCCCCCAGGTCGGCGGTGAGGACGCGGGGACGGTCGCCGACGAGCAGCGCTACGGCTCCGGTGCCGGTGACCGGCTCGGCGTACTGGGCGCGCTCGTCGGCCAGGGACATGTCGGTGGAGACGATGAGCACCTTCGCGCCGGGCGAGAGCCCGGCGGCCAGGTAGGCGACGGCGAGCTGCAGCGCGGCGGTGGCCGCGTAGCAGGCCTGCTTCATCTCCACCAGCCGGCAGGTCGGCGGCAGGCCGAGGTGTTGGTGCACGTAGGAGGCGATGGACTTGCTGTAGTCGATGCCGGACTCGCTGCTGGTGACGAGGAGTTCGATCCTGTCGCGGTCGGCGGGGGCCAGCCGGTCCAGCAGCGGGCGGGCGGCGTTGACGGCGTGCGTGACGGGGTCCTCGAAGGGCAGCGCCACCGAGCGCCGGTCGGAGGCGACGTTGTCGAAGCGGCGCGCATCGAGGCTCCGGCCGTCGAACACCGCGCGGGCGCTGACGGCGGCGCTGCCCGCGTACACGTCCAGGGCTTCGATGCCGTACCCGGCCGGGGTGCTGCCGCTCATCGGGCCTCCCCGGCGGCGCCGAGGTCCGCGAGGAAGGCCGCCAGCGCCTCCGTCACCCCGTCGGGGTCGGTGACGGTCGGGAAGTGCCCGGCCAGCGGCAGTTCGTGGTAACGGGCGTCGGGGATGGCGCCGTGCATCAGGTGCGAGGTCTTGCGCGGTACGACGGCGTCGACGCCGCCGGCCACGACGAGGGTGGGCACGGCGATGTCGCCGAGCCGTCCCAGCAGATCGGGTTGTTGGGCGAAGACGTCGAGGTAGCGCAGCCCGATGTGCGGGGCCATGCTCTCGCAGCGCAGCAGCCGTTCGGTGTACCGGGCCCGGTGCCGGGCCACGTCCTCGGCGCCGGCCGCGACGATCCGGTCCAGGTCCTCGGCGACGAGGTCCTCCAGGCGGTTCACCTCGCCCGTACGGTTGGCGTACTTGTACGAGCTGCACACCAGCGCCAGCGACGCGGCGCGTTCGGGATGGGCGAGGACGAAGCTCTGTGCGAGGAGTCCGCCGAAGGAGGTGCCCATGACGTGCACCGGGCCGGTCACGCCCAGCCGGTCCAGGACGTCGCGGTACAGGTCGGCCATCCCGGGCAGCGAGATGTCGTCCGCGCCGGTGGTGGCGCCGACGCCGGGGTGGTGGACGACCAGCACCCGGTAGCGGTCCGACAGGCCCGCGACCTGGTCGGCGAAGACGCCGCCGCCGAGGTTGAAGGGCGGCAGCATCAGCACGACCGGGCCGCTGCCGCAGTCGAACACCTCCACCGCGCCGCCGGCCATCGGCAGCAGGTGCCGCCGCGTCCCGGGAGCCCGCTCCCGCAGCAGGTCGTGGTTGGCCGACACGGGGGCGGCCGGCGCGGGCTGTTCCTCGAAGGCCTCGCGGATGTCGGCGGGCAGCGCGTCCGCCGGGTGGTAGGAGCGCAGCGCGGCGGGGCCGGGGGCGCCGGGCACCTCGACGAGGTCCGGCACCGACGCCGGATCGGCGACGAGCTCCGCGAGCCGGTCGGCGGCCCGCTCCAGCGTCCCGCGGTCCATGCCCAGCGGTACGGCGAGCCGGATCAGGCCCCGCTCCGGCGGCGCGGAGCCGTCGCTGAGGCGCGCGCCCGGGCCGAGATGGGGGCCGCCGCGTACGCCGGTCGCCGCGTAGATCGCGGACAGGTAGGAGGCGACGGGGTGGCGCAGTGCGGCGCCGGCGGCGGCCTTGTCGACGTCGAGGAGCACGCAGTGCGCCGAAGGACCGGGCACCAGTGGCACACCGCCCAGCTCCAGGCGCTGCCGGAACGCGGCCACGTTCGCCACCCGTTCGGCCACCAGCCCCCTCGTGCGCTCCTGGTCCAGCAGGGCGGCGGACAGCAGTCGGCGCGCGGTCAGACCCGGTTCCCGGCCGCGTTCCAGCATCCGCTCCGTGAGCCGTTCGGCCAGCTGCTCGTCGCCGGTGGCGATCAGGCCTCCGCCGTCGACCGCGAAGTCCTTGGACAGGCTGAACGTCGCCGCCCGGGCGAGGCCCAGCATCTCCCCGGCCACCTCCCACGGGTCGCGGCCCGGCCGGCCCCGCTCCGTGCCGGCCACCAGTACCGCGTTGTCCAGCAGCCGGGTGGCGTCCAGCACCAGCGGCACACCACGGGCCCGCGTCCGCTCCGCGACGCCGCGCAGGTTCTCCAGGGACAGCGGGGCGCCGCCGTGGGCGTTGGCGGCGGTCTCCACCAGGACGAAGGAGACGTCCCCGGCGTGCCGTTCCAACGCGTCCTCCAGCGCCGCCAGATCGAGGTCCGCGGCGAAGGGGCCCTCGCCTGCCACGGGCAGCGCGACCGAGGGATCGAAGCCGTGCTCCACCAGGGCCGCCAGCCAGGTCGGGAAAGCCGAGCCGTGCAGGACCCGGCCGCGCGGTCCCGGCCAGGCCCGGCACAGCCGGTCCTCCGCCGTGCGCCCCGACGCCGCGAAGAACCGGTGGGCGAACGGCAGCCAGGACACGGCCGGCGGCTCCTCCCCGGTGACCCCGGCCGCGTCCGCGAGCTCGGCCAGGGCCCGGCCGCGCTCCCGCTGCCACGGGTCGGCACGGTCCGCCCAGGAGTCGGTGACGAGGTCCAGTTCGACGGCCATGTGCGGGAGCCGGACGGGATTGTGGCCGTGCGCCGACAGTTGGGCCAGACGCGGGGCGCGGTCGGGAGCGGGGGCCTTCGGCTCGGGGGCGACGGCGGTCGCGGGCGTCTCTGTTTCCTTCGGCTCGCGGGCGGCGGTCGTGGGCGTCGCGAAGTCCTTCGGCTCGGGGGCGGCGGCGGTCGCGGGCGTCGCGGGGTCGGCGATCATCAGGATGACGTCGCTGACCTCGCTGGCGGCCTCTCCCTCGGGCTGCACCAGGTACAGGGTCTGGTTGGCGGGCCGGAACTTGTTCTTGAACTGGTAGTTGCCCCCGCCGAAGACGCCGGCGTCACGGAGTTCCGCCAGGGCGCGTACGGCGGTCTCGGACGCGTTCGGGGACGTCCCCATCTCGCCGCCGAAACTGGCGCCGAAGCTGAAGACCTCGCAGCCCTCCTCCCGCAGTCGCTCCAGGATCCGCACGAGCGCGAACTCCAGGCCGCCGAGCGGCATGCGGTCCGGGTAGAACTCGACGTCGAGGAGATAGCCGTTCTCGGACGGGATCCGGGTGATCACGACAGCGTTCACCAGCACGTCGTCGAGGCTGGTCAGAAAGAGCCGGTGACGCTCGTCGAGTCTGCCGCCGGCCAGCTCCTCACGCACCCGCCGGACGTACGGGTTGACCATCTGCTTGGTCGCCGCCCAGCCGTCCACCAGGGCGGCCAGCTCCGCGTCCACGCCCGGGTCGTCGCCGCTGCGGTACTCGGCCGTACGGCACGCGCCGGCCTTCTCGAACCGCTTGACCATGTAGCGCAGCCGGCTCATCCGCCCGCCGGACAGCGTGAAGGATCCCAGGTCCTCGATGCGCTGGAGCGCGCCGAAGGGCGTCGCGGTGACCGGGGCGCCGCCCACCTCCTCCAGCCGGACCAGGGACAGGAGGTTGGGCCGCAGGCCGGTGCTGCGGGCGTGGTCGAAGTACTCGGCGGACAGCTCGGCGAAGTGGTCCTCGGGGCCGGTGTAGTTCCACACGAGCATGGCCCGGTCTCCCTTCGACAGTGCGAAGAAGCCGCGGCGTTCGGCGCCGACGAAGAGGTACGGGGCGATGTCACGGCCGCCGAGCCCGCTCTCCCTGCCGTGCTTCTGCTCCAACTCGGCTATGACCGGGCCCAGTTCCGGGTCTGCGGCGGCCTCGGCACGGGTGAGCGTGCCGGCCCGGCCGGCGGGGCCCGGGGTGGGAGCGGGAGCGGGGACCGGGGTGCGTTCCCGGGCCGGGGGCCGTACCCGCGCGACGACCTCCTCGCCATGCGTCCGGCAGAGGGCGTCGGTGAGCCGGTCCAGCGTGGGCCGCTCGAACAGCAGGGCCTTGGGCAGGGCGCCGAGGCCGGTCTCCAGCGCGCTGACGCCGCGGAGCATGTCGAAGGAGGTGAAACCGTTGTCCTCGAAGGTGGCCGTCGGGTCGAGCGGACGGCCGAGGACCTGCTCCAGGATCCGGCGCAGTGCGTCCCGGGCGTCGTCGCGGCCGGCCGGCGTCTCCGCGTTCGGCGTCTCCACGGCCGGCGTCTCCGCGTTCGGCGCCTGCTCGTGCGGTGTCGGGTCGTTCGGCGCCTGCTCGTGCGGCATCTCTTCGTGCGGTGTCGGGTCGTTCGGTGTCCGGTCGTTCGGTGTCCGGTCGTTCGGTGTCCGGTCGTTCGGTGTCCGGTCGTGCGGTGTCCGGTCGTGCGCGAGGGTCGTCGGCGGGATCTCGCGTGGCGCCGGCCGGGGCGTGCCGGTCCCGGCGGACGTCAGCACATGGGCCGCGAGTGCCGCGACGGAGTCGTGCTCGTAGAGGTCGGCGCCCTGCAGGTCGAGGCCGTGCAGGTCGTTCAGGGCGCGGGCCACGTCCATGCGGAAGATGGAGTCCAGGCCCAGGTCCGCGAAGGGGGTGTCGTCCGCGAGGTCGGCGGCGGGCAGGCCGAGGACTTCGGCGACCAGGCCCCGTACGGTGGCGCGGATCTCCGGCTCGGAGGGCCCGGAGCCGCCGGGCGTCCGCGCGGCCGGGGTTGTGGGGGCCGCCTCGTCCGCCACGGGCTCGCCGGGACCTGGTGGGGTCCACCGGGCGGGGGCGGTTTCTCCGGGAGCGTTCGGCTCGGCCGGTGCGGTCGTGCCGAGGGGCTGCAGCCGTACCCGGGGGCGAGGCGGGGAGGCCGGGATCGGGTCCGCCTCCGGGTGAGCGGTCGTGGCTGGCTGGTCGGTGTGCGACACGGGGGACTCCGTCTTCGCTGGCCTGGGTGCGGTCGGGGCGGTGAACCAGTGGCGGCGCGGTCGGAACTCGGCCCTCGGCACCTCGTGGGCACGCGCGGCGGCCGGGTGCGCGCCGTCGGGCGGTGTCCAGGCCTCCAGGACGACATGGGCGTTGGCGCCGCCGAACCCGAACGAGCTGACCCCGGCCCGCCAGGACGGTCGCCCGTGTTCGTCCTTCGCCCCCTCCCAAGGGGTGGCCGTGGTGCCGATGCGGAACGGGGTGCCGTCCAGCCGGAGGTAGGGGTTCGCCTCCCGCAGGTGCAGATGTGCGGGCAGCGTGCGGTGCCGCATGGCCAGCAGCACCTTGAGCAGCCCGGCGATCCCGGCCGCCGCCTCCAGGTGGCCGATGTTGGTCTTCACCGAGCCGAGGGTGATGTGCGGCTCGGTGGGTACGGGCTCGCCCGTGTCGCCGTACAGCCGGGCGAAGGCGTCCTTGAGGCCCTCGGCCTCGATCGGGTCGCCGAGCCGGGTGCCCGTGCCGTGGGTCTCGATGTAGGTGACGGTGGCCGGGGAGACGCCGGCGACCCGGTGGGCGCGGACGACGACGTCGGCCTGGGCGCGCGGGTTGGGCGCGGTCAGCGAGGGCGACCGGCCGCAGTGGTTGACGGCGCTGCCCCGGACGACGGCGAGGATACGGTCGCCGTCGGCCTCGGCCCGTTCCAGCGGCTTCAGCAGGACCGCGCCGACCCCCTCCCCGCGGACGTACCCGTCGGCGTCCTTGTCGAAGGTGCGGCAGCGTCCGGCGGGGCTGAGCATGCCGGACCGGTCGAACACCCGGAACAGACCGGGGCTCAGCGCCAGGCTGACGCCGCCCGCGATCGCGGTGTCGCACTCGCCGTCGGCCAGGGCGCCGACCGCACGGTGCAGGGCCACCAGGGAACTGGAACAGGCCGTGTCGACGGTCTCGCTGGGTCCGCGCAGGTCGAGCAGGTGGGAGACGCGGTTGGCGACCAGGGAGCGGGCGACTCCGGTCGCCATGTGGGCCTCGGTCTCCGCGCCGGACCGGGCGATCAGCTCGCCGTAGTCCGAGGTGGCCATGCCCACGAACACGCCGGTCGAGGTGCCCGCGCGGTCCTGCGGCCGGTATCCGGCGTCCTCGAAGGCGCGCCAGACCGTCTCCAGGAACAGCCGGTGCTGGGGGTCCATCAGCCGGGCCTCGGCCGGGGAGATCCGGAAGAACGCGGCGTCGAAGTCGGCCACGTCCGCGAGGAACCCGCCGCGCAGGCCGGCCGTGGCCGGGTCCGCCAGCAGGTCGGTGCGGTCCGGGGGCACCGGACCGACCAGGTCGTCGCCGGCGCTCAGGCGGCGCCAGAAGGCGTCCAGGTCCGGCGAACCGGGAAGCCGCCCCGCCATGCCGATCACGGCCACGTCCCGGCGACGGCGCACGGGGGCCGCGGACGTCGACGACGCCAAGGGCGTCGGGGCGACGGCGTTCCCCTCGTCCTGAGACTTCGCGGGCACGGATGCGGGCACGGAGGCGGGCGGGGGCGGGGTCGCGGGCGCTGCCGTAGCCGTCGTCGGCGGTGGCGGTGGCGGTGGCGGCAGGTGTGCGGCGTGCGCCTGCGCCGGGCGCTCCCCGACCGCCCGGTGTGCGGCACCGACCTCCGCCGGGTGCTCCCGGCTCAGACAAGCGGCCACGTCGTCCAGCGTGGGGTGTTCGAACAGGACCGTCGGCAGCAGTTCGAGTCCGTAGTGGTCGTTGACGCGGACGATCAGCTCGCTCAGCGAGATGGAGTCGAAGCCGAGGTCCATCAGCTCGACGGAGGTGTCCACCTCGCCCGGGTCGACCATCAGGAACTCGGCGGTGAAGACGCGCAGTTGACGACGGACCGCGGCGCTCAGGGCGTCGGCGTCCGGGTGCCGCGCGCCGGTCGTGGTGTCCGTACGTGCCTCCTCTTCGCCATCGGCGGACGGCGCGGGCGGGACCGTCGTCGGCGGGGCCGGGGACGCGGCCCGTTCCACCGGCAGCCACCGCGTGTCGGTTCCGGTCAGGGCCGCGCGAAAGACCGCGAGGCCGGTGTCGGTGCGCAGCGGCGCCATCGACCAGCGCTGGGCGAACAGCCGGCGGGTGGCGTCGTCGACGTCCATGCCGCCGTCCTCCCACAGGGGCCAGCCGATGGCCACGGTGCGGCCCGAGCGCTCGCCGCGTTCGCGCAGCCGCTCCCGGCCCTCGGCGAAGTCCAGCTGGAAGGCGTTGGCGTAGGCGTAGTCGGTCTGCCCCAGGTTGCCCGTCTCCCCCACCAGCGAGGCGCACAGGACGTAGAAGTCGAGGTCCTCGTCGCGTGTGGCGTGGTCCAGCAGTACCGTGCCGGCCACCTTGGGACCGAACACCTCGGCCGCCTCCCCGGCCGTCTTGAGCACGGCGCGGGCGTCGCGGTGCACGCCGGCCGCGTGCACGATGCCGTTCAGGGCGCCGTAGCGGGTGCGGACGTCGGCGATCAGGCCGTCGACGTCCGCCGCGGAGCCGAGGTCGGTCTGCCGGTACCAGACGGTGCTGCCGCCGCGCCACAGCTGTGCGGTGCGCCGTTCGATGTCCTCGTCGAGCGGCGACCGCCCGGCGAGGACCAGGTTGACGGGCTCGGCGTCGGCGAGGAACCCGCCGAGGATCCGGCCGAGGGCGCCCGCGCCGCCGGTGACGAGGTAGGTGCCGCCGGGGCGGACCGGCAGCGGCGCGTCCGGTGTCCACTCCGGTGCGGACCGCTCGGCCAGCAGCCGGAGGCGGCGTCGGCCGTCGCGGTCGTGGCGGAGTTCGGTGACGCCGTGGCCGGGGCGCTCCAGTTCGTCGGCGACGACGGCCGCGATCCGGGCCGCGGTGGCTCCTTCGCCCGCCGCGTCCACGTACGTCTCGAAGCCGATGGTCACCGCGGTGCAGCCGCTGTGCTCCAGCGCGAGCGACTTGAGCAGAGCCCCGGTCGCGGAGAACTGCGGCTGCCGTCGGGCGGGCCCGTGCGTCACGGCCGTGCGCAGCCGCACCCGCCGGTCGCGGGCGAGCAGAGCCGCCGCCGTCCACAGGAGCAGGTGCGGTCCGGCGTCGAGGTCGTCGGCGACGGTGTCCGGCTCGGGCGGTCCGGCGGCCGGCGGGCAGGCCAGGACGAGCGCGTCGGGCAGCCGGTCGCGTTCGGCGAGCCCGTCCACGAACCGGCGCAGGTCCTCGGGGGTGGCGGGCACGGCGCCGTCCGTGCCGGGCGCGCCCGCGCCCATCTGGAGGCAGTCGGCGCCCCTGCGGGCGAACTCGTCGGCCAGGGCGCGGCGCACCGGTGAGTCCGGCCCGAGCAGCAGGACCCGGCGCGGGGGATCGGCGGCCGTGGACGGGTCCAGGGGGCGCGGCTCCATGGTGGGGGCGAGGCGGTACAGGGTGCTGGAGTCGCTTTCCCGGGTGGGGAGTTGCGCGGCGGGGGCGCCCATGGTCGGGTCCGCCACCCCGGTCTCCAGCCAGTGCCGCGTCCGTTCGAAGGGATACGTCGGATACGGCACGCGCGGGACGGCGCGCCCCTCCCACAGAGCGGCCCAGTCGACGTCGTCGCCGACGGACCAGCGCCTGCCGAGCTGGGCGAGCGCCGACGCCGGGTCCGTTCCGCGGGCGTCCCGCAGCAGGGCGGAGTCGGGACCGTGGCGCCGGCCGCCCTGGCCGGGGGCGGCCCTGCCGACGACGAGGCCGGGGATCGCGGCGCGGCCGGTGTCGGCGTAGGAGCGGAGCAGGACGGCGAGCCGCTCGGTGTCGGCGCAGACCACCGCGAGCCGTTCCGGGAAGTGGCGCCGGCCGGTCTGACTGGTCCGGGCGAGCGAGGCCGGCGCGGTCGCGGCGCCATCCGGGGTGGCGAGGTGGTCGGCGACCCGGCGGGCGTAGGCCCGCAGGCGTTCCGCGGACCGCGCCGACAGCAGGAAGACCTGCGGTCCGAAGGTCTGCGGAGCGGACTCGTCCGGCCCGGTGTACTCCTCCAGGATCAGATGGGTGTTGGCGCCGCCCGCGCCGAAGGAGCTGACGCCGGCCCGGCGGGGGCCGCCGTCGGGCCGGGCGGGCCACTCGGTGAGCGCCCGGACCGGTTCCAGTGCCGTCGAGTCGAAGTCGATCCTGGGGTTGAGCCGGTCGAGGTTGGCGCAGGGCGCGAGCCGGCGGTGCCGCAGCTGCAGCAGCAGTTTGGTCAGTCCGGCGATGCCCGCCGCGCCTTCGAGGTGCCCGATGTTGGACTTGACGGAGCCCACCGCGCAGGGGTGCGTCCGGCCTGCTCCGCCGAGCGCCTTGCCGAGGGCCGCGATCTCGATCGGGTCGCCCAGTGCGGTGCCGGTGCCGTGGCACTCGACGTACGACACGGTCTCGGGCGGCACGCAGGAGTTCTCCAGGACGCGGCGGACCAGGGCGGCCTGCGCGTTGGGGTTGGGCACGGTGTACCCGCCGGTCTTTCCGCCGGCGTTCATGGCACCGCCCTTGATCACCGCCCAGATCCGGTCCCCGTCGGCAACCGCGCGGTCGAGCGGTTTGAGCAGCACGGCGCCGACGCCCTCGCCGGGCACGAACCCGTCGGCGTCGGCGTCGAACACCTTGCACCGGCCGTCGGCGGACAGCATGTTGAGGGCGCTCAGCGACACATGGTGGGCCGGGTGCAGGATCAGGCTCACGCCGCCGGCCACGGCGGTACGGCACTCGCCGCGCCGCAGGCTCTCGCAGGCCAGGTGGACGGCGGTGAGCGAGGACGAGCAGGCGCTGTCCACGGAGATGCTGGGGCCCTGGAAGTCGAAGAAGTACGACACCCGGTTGGCGACCGACCAGTGCGCCGAGTGCGCGCCGGACAGCCGGCCCTGCGGCCAGCCGGTGGCCGCGAGCTGCCCGTAGGTGCCGTACATGACGCCGACGAAGACGCCGGTGTCCGGCTCGTGGGTCTGCGGGCCGAGATGGCCGTTCTCCTCCAGCAGGTTCCACGCGGTCTCCAGGAACAGCCGCTCCTGCGGGTCGATGTGCGCGGCGTCGCGGCCCAGGATGCCGAAGAACGCGGGGTCGAACCGGTCGATGCCGTCCAGGAAGGCTCCCCAACGGCTGTACGTGCGCTGGGGTGTGCCGCGGCGGGCGTCGAACGTCGGCCGCCAGTCCCAGCGTTCGGCCGGCACCTCGGTGAACGTCGCGGCGCCGGAGGCGAGGTTGCGCCAGAAGGCGTCCAGGTCGGGCGCGCCCGGGTAGCGGCCGCTGACCCCGATGACGGCGATGTCGCGGGAGGCGGCCGGCTCCGTCGGCGGAGACACGGGATCAGGGCGCGGCGTCACAGCGGACGTCATCCCGGCGGAGGGTCCCACGGCGGACGGCCCGGACGGCCCCACGGCGGACGGCATCCCGGCGGACGGCGCCTCCACGGCCGGAGTTCCGGCGGCCGGGCTCTCGGCGGGCGGCGTCCCCGGACGAGCGGGCGGCGGGTCGAGCAACGCCGCTACGGCGGGACCGTGTTCCTCGGCGAAGTGGTCCGCCAGCTGCGCGATCGTCAGCTTCTCGAACAGCAGTGTCGCGGGCAGCTCCCCGAAGTCCTCCTCGAAACGGTTGATGATGCGCAGGCTGACCAGCGAGTCGACCCCGTAGTTCTCGAAGGTGACCTCGTCCGCGAGCGCGCCGGGATCGAACTTCAGCACCTCGGCGAAGACCTCGCGCACATACGCGCGCACCCGGGCGCCGTCGGGTGCGGCGGCCGCCGGGAGCGGCCCCGGGGCCGTCCCGGCCACGAACACGCACTGGTCCAGGCGCTCGACGGGAGTGCCCGGCGCGCCCAGCGTCCGCACCGGCCCGAAGCCGCTCTCGGTCAGCGCCCGGCGCCACTGGTCCGGTCCCAGCAGGGGCGCGTGCGGCAGCCTGCGCTCGGCATCCCGGAACGCCCACCAGCCGGGCGTCAGCCCGAAGGTGAGGGTGAGGAAGTCGGAGGCCCGGGTGACCTCGTTGACCAGCACACTGCCCCCGGGCGCCACCAGCTCGCGCACATGGGCCAGGGTCCGCCCGACGTCGGCCGTGGCGTGCAGCACGTTGGTGGCGAGGACCAGGTCGAATCCGTGCGGGGTGAAGTGCTGCGCTCCGGAAGGGCGCTCGATGTCGAGGACGCGGAAGGACAGATAAGGACGGCCCGGCCCGAACTCCCGCTCGCCGTGCGCCAGGAAGGCGGGCGAGACGTCCGTGTAGGTGTACGACACCGGCGGGACGCCCTCGGCGTCGCGCAGGGCCTCGTCGAGGGCGTCGAGGACGAACGTCGTACCCGCACCCGTTCCCGCGCCGATCTCCAGGATCCGCAGCGGCCGCGCGGGGCCGTCGGCCGGCATGTGGCGCTTCAGGGCGGCCACTGCTTCGGCTGCCATGAGCCGGTGGTGGTGGTCGGACACCGGCTGTCCCCGGTACACGGATTCGACCAGTTCCACGGATCCGCCCGGGAAGAGCACGTCCGTGGGCGGACGGGTGCCGTCGAGCACCTCGGGCAGGGCTTCGACACAGCGTTGCAGCAAGGTGACGTGCGGGTGCATGGCCGGATGGCGGGCGACGAGTTCCTGCGCGGAGACGCCGTCGTGTCCGGTCCTTCGCAGCAGGTCCGCCACGGCCTGGAGCAGCCGCTCACCGGCGCTTCCCTCGGCATGCCGGCCCGTCCACCGCGCCAGCGCGGCGTCGGGAGCGCCGTCCGTGCCGGGCAGCCGTGCGCGCAGCAGGCCCGCGGCGAGCCGCTCCAGCTCGGCGAATCCGGCGCGGGACCGCGCCAGGGGGTCGGCGGAGTCGGCCGGTTCGGCGCCGAGGAGGGCGAGTCCGCGGGGGACGCCCTTCACGACCACCGCCTGGGCGAGCCCGGCCCCGAGCACGCCGGTGAGGGCGCCGATGCCCTCGGCGGGCTCCAGCGACCCGATGCCCAGCTCGGCGAACCGCTCGACGCGGTGCTCCTCGGCGACCGCGCCGACACTGCCCCAGAAGCCCCAGTTGACGACGACGGCGGGGAAGGACCGCTCCCGCAGGTGTCCGGCGAAGGCGTCCTCGAACGTGCTGGCCGCCGCGTAGTTGGCCTGTCCCGGTGCGTCGGCGAAGGAGATCGCCGAGGAGAAGCAGACCAGGAGGCCGGGCGGCTCGTCCTCGAGCGCGGCGGCCAGCGCCACCAGCCCGTTCGTCTTCACCGCCAGGACGTTCAGGAAGGCGTCCTCGTCCATGGTCGCGAGCGTGCGGTCACGCAGCACCAGCGCACTGTGGAAGACGCAGTCGACGCGGCCCACCCGGTCGCGTGCCTCGGCGACGATCCGCCGGGCGTCGGCCGGATCGGCGACATCGCCGCGCACGTAGACGGCCTGCCCGCCCAGCGCGTCGAGTTCGGCCAGCCGCGTGCGCACGGCGTCGTCCAGCGGACGGCGGCCGACCAGCACCAGACGCGCCCGGTGGGCTCGGGCCAGGTGGCGGGCGAGCGCCGTGCCGACACCCCCGGTGCCGCCGATCACGACGTACGCGCCGCCCTCGCGGAACGCGAAGCCCGTGGCGGCCGCCTGCGGCGCCGGCGCCGGCGCCAGCGTGCGCACCAGCCGACGGGCGCCGCGCAGGACGACGAGGGGTTCCGTGCAGGGTTCGGCCGCCAGCCGGTTCGCCGACTCCGCCGGCGCGGACGGCTGCGCAGGCAGGTCGACGCAGCCCGCACGCCACTTGGGGTACTCGGCGGCGGCCGACCGGGTCAGCCCGATCAGACCGGCGCTGTGCGGCTGTGCGGGCCCCCGCTCGTCGTCGGCGACCGCGCCGCACAGGGCCACCTTCAAGGTGAGCCGCCGACTGCCGGCGCCTCGGGCGAGCAGCGTCCTCAGCAACCGGTACAGGCCCAGCGTGGCCGCGTCGGGGGCCTGTGCGGACACGGGCTCGGCGGGATCGTGCAGGGCGAGCCAGTAGACCGTGTCGGGCACACCGTCGGGCGCCTCGAAGGGCGCGGGGCCGTCGGCGGCCGGAAGGGCGATCGTGGTCACCGTCTCCCCGGCGCCCGCCAGGGCCTCGGCGAGGGGCCGCGCGGCGGAGGTGTGGAACACCCAGGTCGTCCGCCCGTCCGGGAGCGTCGCCCGGTCCACCGGGCCGGCGTCTCTCAGCCGCGGGACGAGGACTTCGGTCTTCGGCACCTCGGACGCCGGAGCTCGCTCGTCGTCCGTTGCCCGCAAGGGCCGCAGCGCCAGCCCCACGAAGGACGCGCACACGCGGCCCCCGGGGTCCGTCACCCGTACGGTGAACGTGGCGCCGTCCCGTGTCGCGTGGGCGAAGCCGCGCCCCGGCAGCGGGGCCCGCACCTCCAGCGCCCGCAACGCGAAGGGGACGAGCGGGGCGCCGCCGGAGTCGGGGGTCAGCGTGGTGAGCGTCTGCAGGGCCGCGTCCAGCACGGCCGGATCGAGCGGCCACGACGCCTCCTCGCCCACCGGCGTGTCCGGGGCGCGCAGCACTCCGAGCGCCTCGTCGACGCCGGCCCACACCCCCTCCAGCGCCTGGTAGGCGGGCCCGTAGGCGAGGCCTCCGGCGGCGAAGGCGGCGTACAGGTCGTCCCCCGGACGCCAGGAGGGACAGCGGTCGCGCACCTCCTCGACGGCGAGGGAGTCCTCCGTCCCGCCGTCGTCGGTGAAGGCCTGTACGCGGCCCCGGGTGCACGGCGCCCGCTCTGCGCCGTCGGCCGTGAGTTCGAAGGTCAACCCGGCCGCCGGGTGCTCCTTCGTCGTGACCCGGACGTCACGGGCGACGGCCACCTCGACCGGGCGCAGCCACTGCACCTGCGAGACGCGGACGGCTCCGGTGATCCCGTGCCGGGCGGCGGCGCGTACGGCGAGCGACAGCCCGGCGACTCCCGGCAGGACGGCGCGGCCGCCCAGCCGGTGATCGGCCACGACGCGGTCGCGCGGGTCGAGGGCCTGGGTCAGCGTGCCGTGACCCGCGGGCGGAGGCGGCGAGCCGTGACCCGCGGGCGGAGACGGCGTGCCGGCGTCCGGTCGGACGCCGGACACCCAGTGCCGGTCCGCGGCGAAGGGATAGGCGGGCAGCGGCACCCGGCGGGCACTGCCGGGCGGGTGGAGGGCCGTCCAGTCGACGGCCGCGCCGTGCGCGTACGACTCGGCCAGGCTCCGGAGCTCTGACTCGCCGGTCGCCGGTGTGTGCGCGTACGGCGCCTCGCGGTGTGCGGAGGCGCGCAGTGCCCGGACGAGCTCGGCGCGGTCCCGTACGACGAACGCGGCGCGCAGCGGGAAGTGGGTGCGGCCGACGCTCAGGGTGAGGGCGACGTCTGCGAGGGCGGGCGCCGTCGCGTCCTCGGTGTCGAGGGCGTCGGCGAGCCGGGTGAGGACCTGTCCCAGGGCGTCCTGGGTGCGTGCCGAGACGGGGATCAGAAGGGCCCGGCCGGTCTCGGCGGGGGCGGACTTCCGGGCCGGGGCCTCGGCGATGACGGCGTGCGCGTTGGTGCCGCTGAACCCGAAGCTGCTGAGCGTGGCGATCCGGGCGCCCGCGGGACCGGGTCGCCAGGCGTCGGTGCGGGCGAGTACGCGGAAGGGACCCCGGGAGAGGTCGATCTCGGGGTTGCTCTCGGTGAAGTGCGGGGTGGCCGGGAGCCGGCGGTGCCGCAGCGCCAGGAGGATCTTCAGCAGCCCGGCGATGCCGGCCGCCATGGTGGTGTGGCCGATGTTGGCCTTCACCGAACCGAGCACGGCCGGTTCCGCGGGGACGTCGCCGTCGGTGCGGAACGCGTCCTGGAGTGCTTTCACCTCGATCGGGTCGCCGAGCGGGGTGCCGGTGCCGTGCGCCTCGACGAGCCCGACGTCCGCGCCGGTGATGCCGGCCGCGCGGTGTACGCGGCGCAGCAGTTCGCTCTGGGCGGCGGCGCTGGGCGCGGTCATGCCGTTGGTGCGGCCGTCGCCGTTGACGCCGGTGGCCTTGATCACGCCGTGGATGTGGTCACCGTCCGCCAACGCCTGGGCCAGCGGCTTCAGTACGACGACGCCGACGCCCTCGCCGAGCACGATGCCGTCGGCGCGCGCGTCGAAGGGGGCGCTGGTGCCGGTCGGGGACAGCATTCCGGCGTTGCTGCACCGGATGTGCAGGCGCGGGGTGAGCATCAGGGCGACGCCGCCCGCGAGGGCCGTGCGGCACTCTCCGCGGCGCAGGCTCTCGCAGGCCAGGTGCACGGCGGTGAGCGAGGAGGAGCAGGCGGTGTCGACGGCCAGGGTGGGGCCGGTCAGGTCGAGGAAGTAGGAGATGCGCGCGGCCAGCACGGACGGCGAGGAGCCGAGGAAGGCGTGCCCGGTGTCGGCCTGTCCGGCCGCCGCCAGGAGGTCCTGGTAGTCGCCGGCGCCGCAGCCCACGAACACCCCGCAGTCGCGGGTGCCGCGCTCGTTCGGCCGGTCGGTGCCGCCCGCGCCGTGACCGGCGTCCTCCAGCGCCTTCCATGCCTCCTGGAGGAAGAGCCGCTGCTGCGGGTCCATGGCCTCCGCCTCCAGCGGCGAGAGCCGGAAGAATCCCGGGTCGAACTCGTCCACCCCGCGGATCAGCGCGGCCCACTTGCTGTCGGTGCGGTCGGCGACGGACCGGTCCGGGTCGTACCAGCGGCGGACGTCCCAGCGCTCCGGCGGCACCTCGGCGATCTCACTGCGTCCGGCCTCCAAGTTGCGCCAGAAGGCGTCGAGGTCGTCGGCGCCGGGGAAGCGACCGGACATGCCGATCACCGCGATGTCGGCGGAGGCGGCGGAGGCGACTTCCGGTTCGCCCGGCGAACCGGCCGGATCGGGATCGGGATCGAGGTCGGGGCTCTGCTCCTCTTCGCCGTGTGCGGTCTTCGGCGCGGCCGGGGCGCGGCGCGGCACCGGCCGCAGGGTCACCGTGCCGGCCGGGGCGTGGGGCCCGGAGTCGCCGGCCGGGGCCGGGGGGCGGGAGGCCGGCTTGCTCGCCGGGGCGGGCACAGGGGCGGGTTCCGGCGCGGGGGCCGCAGCGGGAGCGGTGCGCGGGGCGCCGGAGTCGCCGAACGCTCCGGGGCTCGCCTCGGCGGCGCCACGCGCGCCGGCGCCGGCGGAAGCGTCCGTGCCCGCGGTGACGGTGTCCCGGCGGGGGCCGACGTCGGCCGGCGCGCCCCTGTCGGGGACGTGCGGGGCGAGGGCCGCCCGGTGCAGGGCCGCGGTCCGGTGGCGGGCCGTCATGAGGGCGGCGGCCATCGCGGGCACGGTCGGGTGGTCGTAGACCGCGACGGCCTCCAGACCGGCGCCGTGCCGCTCGTTGAGGCCACGGACGACCTCGACGGCGCCGATCGAGTCCAGCCCCATCTCGGCGAAGGTGCGCTCGTCGTCGATCTCCTCCGGCCGCAGGTAGAGCACCTGGGCCAGCGAAGCGACGACGTCCGCCCGCACCTGCGCCTCGGAGGGCCCTTCTTCGGCTTCCCGTACCGGCGTCGCCCTGGGCGGGAGCGCGGGCTCGGGCTCCTTCTCCGTGGTGCTCCCGGTCCCCCGGAACGCCTCCACCCGGGCGAAGTGGCCCCTGACCCGGTCGCGGGCCTCGGCGCCGAGCACCTCCTCGTGCATCCGGACCTCGCGCCCGACCACCTCGTCCAGCCGGGCCAGGACCCGACCGGCCAGCTCCTGCTTGAGACGGCGTACGGCGCCCTGCGGGCGGGTCGCGAGCGCGCGGGCGCGGTCCAGCGCGGCCGGCAGCACCTCGTGGCCCGGCAGGACCGTCACCATGGCGCCGTGGCGCTGCAGTTCGGCACCGGTCAGTGACCTGCCCGTGAGCATCATCTCGTCCGCGAGCGCCGAGCCGAACCGGCGTTCCAGGACATAGGTCGCCCCCATGCCGGGGGTGAAGCCGTAGGCGACGAAGTTGGCGCTGAAGACGCTCTCCTCGGCGAGCAGCACCACGTCGGCGTACAGCCCGAAGGCGAGTCCGCCGCCGGAGGCGTGCCCGTCGATCGCGGCGATCACGGGCCGGTCGCAGCGCAGCAGTCCCTCGTACACGAACGCCTGGTCGGTGAAGCGCCCGTCGCCCTCGGCCAGCGACTCCAGGGCCTCGGCCGTGCCGCCCATGCTGAACACGCCGTCGGAGCCCGTGACGATCACGGCCTTGACGTCGGTGCGCGCGGCGACCGTGTCGAAGGCCGCGCGCAGGTCGTGCAGCAACCGCTCGGTGAACATGGGCGAGTGCATGCGGATCAGACCGATCCCGCCGTCCAGGACGACGAGTTCGGCGCCCTCGTCGCGGGCGAGGGCCGTGAGGACGGGCGCGGCGGCGGATGTGCCCGGGACCGGAGCCGGGACCGAGGCCGGGGCCGGGACCCGAACCGAGGCCGAGGCCGGGACCGGAGCCGGGACCGGGGCGGGGCCCGAGACCGGGACCGAGGCCGTTACCGAGGCCGGTTCGCCGACGCCGAGGACGACTGGGGCGGGGGCGGCACCGGGGACGCGGGCGGGGGCGGCGACGGGTTCGGCTTGCCGGTCCGTGGCCGTCCTCGCGGCCCATCCGCCGGGCCAGCAGCGCTCCTCGCGGAAGGGGTAGCCCGGCAGCGGGACACGGCGGGGACGTGTGCCGTCGCCCGTGCCCGGCTCGGGTCCGTCGGCGTCGTCGGTCTCGCCCGTGACCCAGCGGCGCGCCCGGTCCTCCAAGTCTCCGGTGGCCCTCGCCGCACGGGCGGGCAGGGCCTCGGTCGACGCGGTCCCCCGGTACTCGCGGGGTCCCGGTTCGGCGCCCTTCACCAGGCGCTCCAGCGCCGCCCGCAGCTCCGGGAGGCTGTCGGCGACGACCGCGAACCGGGCCTGCATCGCGGTGCGGCCCGACCGCAGCGTGTGGGCGAGGTCGTCGAGTCTCGGCAGCCCGTGGCCGCCCCTGCGGGCCGCCGCCGCGGCCAGACCGGCCCAGGTCCCGGCGGCCTCGTCCAGCGTGGTCCCGGAGTGCACCTCCGCCGCGAACTCCTCGGCCGCGGGCGTCTGTTCGGGCTCCGAGTGCGCGGCCAGGTCGTGGGCCAGGGCGAGGAGGGCGGCGGGATCCATGCCGAGGTCCTCGAAGGTCTCGCCGCCGCCGAGGGACGTCTCGGGCACCGCGAGACGCCGGGCGACGAGGGACCGCATCAGCGCGGGCACACCCGTGACGGCGCCGCAGGGCCGACCTTCCTCCGGCGTCAGAAGGGCGAGCAGGGCCGACGCCCGCTCCCGCAGGGCCTCGTCGTCCTTGGCGGACAGCACGAACAGCCGGGATCCGCGCGGCGCGGGCCGGGCCGGGACCTCCGGCGCCTCCTCCAGCACCAGATGGGCGTTGGAGCCGCCCGCGCCGAACGAACTGAGCCCGGCCAGGCGGCGGCCGCCGGACGGACGCGGCCAGGGCGCGGCACTGCGCTGCACCGCCAGCCGGCCGTCCCCGAAGTCGAGGTGCCGGTTGAGGGTGTCGGCGTGCAGCGAGGGCGCCAGGGCGGCGTGCCGGAACTGCAGGAGCACCTTGGTGAGCCCGGCGATGCCGGCCGCGCTCTCCAGATGACCGATGTTGGTCTTCACCGACCCGATGGCCACCTGCTCGGGGCCGGGTGTGAAGGCGGCCAACGCCGTGCGCAGTCCCTCCAGTTCGATCGGATCGCCGAGCGAGGTGCCGGTGCCGTGGGCCTCGACGTAGCCGAGGGCGCGCACGTCGGCGCCGGACTCGCGGACCGCGTCGGCGATGAGCGCGGCCTGCGCTGTGGGGCTGGGCACGGTGAAACCGCTGGTGCGGCCGCTGTGGTTGAGGCGGGCGGAACGGATGACGCCGTGGACGTGGTCGCCGTCGGCGAGGGCCCGGTCCAGGGGCTTGAGGAGTACCGCGCCGACCCCCTCTCCGGGCACGTACCCGGTGCCGCCCTCGCCGAAGGCGCGGCACCGGCCGTCGCGTGACAGCCAGCGTCCCCGGGCGAGTTGGAGGTACTTCTGCGGGTGCGGCATGACGTTGACGCCGCCGGCCAGCGCGAAGGTGCTCTCGCCCCGGCGCAGGCTCTCCACCGCGAGCTGCACCGCCGTCAGCGACGAGGAGCAGGCGGTGTCGACGGCGATGCTGGGGCCGTGGAAGTCGAAGGTGTAGGAGACGCGGTTGGCGACGGAGGAGTGGAGGGCCACGGGGGCGGTCTCGTCGTCGGGGTCCGACACGAACTGGAAGTGGTTCCACATGACGCCGGCGAAGACGCCGACCTGTTCGGCGGTGAGGGACCCCGGCGGATACCCGGCGTCCTCCAGCGTCTGCCAGGCGATGGTCAGGAACAGCCGTTCCTGGGGGTCCATGCGCTCGGCCTCCCGGCGGGAGATGCCGAAGAACAGCGGGTCGAAGCGGTCCATGCCGGCCAGGAAGCCGCCCCAGCGGCCGTAGGTGCGGCCGGGCCGGCCGGGCTCGGGGTCGAAGAGCGCTTCGTGGTCCCAGCGGTCGGGCGGCACCTCGGTGACGCAGTCCCGGCCGGCGGCCAGGTTGGTCCAGAAGGCGTCCAGGTCGGCGGCCCCGGGGTAGCGCCCGGCGACGCCGACGATCGCGATGGGTTCGGGGCTCGTACGGGCGCGCCGCCCGACCGCTGCGGCCGCAGCCGCGGCTTCGGCTTCGGCTTCGGCTTCGGCTTCGGCTTCGGCTTCGGCTTCGGCTTCGGCTTCGGCGGTCGCATGGTCCGCCACGGGAGCGAACAGTCCCGTCGTCAGCGGTCCGGCCACGCTCCCCTCGGTGTGCACGGCCACCAGCCGGGCCGGGGCGTCCGGCCGCGCCAGGCAGCGGTCCAGCAGGTCCAGCGCGGCCCGGGTGGGCAGGGGCCGCATTCCGGACTCGGCGGAGCGGGCGAGTGCGGCGGCGTCGGCGCGCATGCCGCCCTCGGCCCAGTAGGGCCAGGCGAGGGACAGGGTGCGTCCGGTGCGGGCGGGGTCGGCGGCGCGGTGGCCGGCGAAGGCGTCGAGGAAGGCGTTGGCGTAGCCGTACGCGCACTGGCCGGTGTTGGGGAGCACCCCGGACAACGAGGAGAACAGCACGAACAGGGCCGGGTCGCTGGGGGCGGTGGCCCGGTCGAGGTGCAGGGTGCCGGCCAGCTTCGGGGCCAGCACGGCGCGCGTCCCGGCCGGGTCACGGCGGAAGTGCAGGGCGTCGTCGGTGCGGCCGGCGCAGTGCAGGACCGCGTCGATGCGGCCGTACAGCTCGTGGCACCGGGCGGCGACGGCCTCGGCGTCCTGGCGGAGGGAGATGTCCGCCTGCACGTAGTGCGCCTCGCCGCCCCGTGCGGCACAACGGTCGAGGAGGGCGGTGACCGCGGCGTCGGGCGGCCGGGTCCCGCACAGCACCAGGCGGGCCTCGCGGGCGCCGGCGAGGTGCTCGGCGAGGAGCGAGCCGATTCCGCCCGCTCCGCCGGTGACCAGGCAGACGGCGCCCCGGGGCAGAGCGGGCGAGTCGGGGCCGTCGAGGGTGTGGGGGGCGAGGCGGCGCACGTGGCGCTCGCCGTCGCGGTGCCTGCTCTCGCTGTCCTCGCCGCCGTCGGCCGCCTCCGACAGCAGGACGCCGGCGAGTTCGGCGGCGTCCGGCGCGCCGACGACGAGCGTGCTGCGGCAGCGCAGGGCCGGGTTCTCCGCGGTGATGCCGCGCGCCAGGGCGCCGACCGCGCTGTGCTGCGGGGCCGCGTCCTCGTGCTCGGCGCGGTACAGGAAGCGGAGCTCGCGGGGGACGTCGGCGGGTCGGCCGGCCAGTGCGCCGGCGAGCGCCCAGACGACGTCGTAGCCGTCGGCGGCGTCGGCGGAGGGGCCGGGCGCGGGCGCGGGGCAGACGGCCAGGACCGTCGGTATGGCGCCCTCGGCGGCGAGTTCGTCCAGCAGGCGGGCGAAGTCGGCGCGGCTGCCGGTGGGCAGGTGCCAGGTGTCGGGCCCGGTCCGTTCGTAGGCGAAGGCCGGCAGGACGTGCACCGTGCGCCGTCCCGGGGCCGCGCGGCGGCGCAGCGCGTCGGGCAGCGCGGGGTCGCCGGTGACGACGAGCAGGTCGCCCGGCGCTTGCGGGGCGCCGGTCGCGGCCCGGCGGACCCAGCGGGGGGTGTAGAGGCGGGGCCGGGGGTCCGACGCGGGCGGTGTCGCCGGCGGGGCCGCCGACCGCGCCGGCGGATCGCCGGCGGCGGCTGCCGGAGAGCCCGGCTCCGCTGGCGCCGGGTCGCCGGACGGCAGCGTGATCGTGTGCCGCTGGGCCAGGTGGCGGGCGACGGAGGCGACGTCCGGGTGCTCGAAGAGCAGCGTCGGGTAGAGGCGGCCTTCCACGACCCCCTCCAGTTCGGCGCTCAGGGAGAGCAACGCGACCGAGTCGAGGCCGAGTTCGTAGAAGCCCCGGCGGGGGTCGACGGCGTCCGGGGCCCGGCCCAGCAGGCCGCCGATCAGGGTGCGGATGTGCGCGACGAGCCGTTGCTCGGTGTCGCCGTCGGCCGTGCCCGCGGTAGCCGGTCCGTGGTCGGCGAGGAGGGCCGCCCGGGTCGGCTCCTCCGGCGCGGCCGGGGTGTCCAGCAGCCGAGTGATGAGTCCGGCGTGTCGTACCCGTTTGCAGCTGAGCTTGGTGAACTTGGCGACGAAGCGGCCCTGTTCGTCGTGGATCAGGCAGTCGTTGTGCATCAGGTCGCCGGAGGCGGCGACGGTCTCCGGCGTGGGCACGTGCACCCAGCAGGGGCCGGTCACCGCGCGCGGGGCGCGGAACTCGGCGATGTGGACGGGGATGAACGGGTCGGGGCCGGGCGGGGTGCGGTGGCCGAAGGCGACGAGGGTGGCGGCGTCGAGCTTCGCCGGGTGCACGTGGAAGGCGCTCTCCTGGTCCCGGGAGCCGGGGTCCAGTTCCAGGCGGGCCAGCAGACCGCCCGTGTCGAGGCGGTGGAGCCGGCCGAAGCCCATCATGGGCGGCCCGTGCTCGATGTCCTCGGCCCGGGCCTGCCGGTACAGCTCGTCCATGTCCCGGGCCGGCTCGGCGCGGGTGAGCAGGGCGCGCGGGTCGATGGGAGGAGGCGGGGGTTCGTCGGTGAACTCCAGGCGGGCCGAGAAGTGCGGCCGCCACCGGACGCCCCCGGGCGCCGCCGCCGGGTCCGTGCCGGGCGCCGTGACCGCGCCGGCCGCCTCGACGGGGCGGGCGCCGGTGGCGTCGGGGGCGCCGATCGTGATGCGGACGGTGAGGTCGCGTCCCGGCGCGGTGGCGATGGGCTCGGCGAAGAGCACGTCCCGCAGCACCGCGCGCTCGACGTCCAGCTCCTGCGCGCGCAGGATCCGGTACACGATGTCGAGGAAGGTCGCGCCCGGCATCACCGACACCTGGTGGATGCGGTGGTTCTGCATGATGAAGTCGTCGTGCGGCAGCGAGAGGTGACACTCGATCGGGTCGTTCACGGCGTGGCTTCCCCCTCGTGTCCGAGCCGGCGGACGGCGTCTTCGCGCAGCCGGGTCCGGTCCGTCTTCCCATGGGCGTTCAGCGGTGCGTCGGGCAGCCACCACAGGTGGCGGGGCAGCATGTAGGGCGGCAGACGGTCGGCCAGCAGTTCGGCCAGCCGTGCGGTGTCGGGTTCGGTGCCGCCGATCAGACAGGCGACGAGACGGGCGCCGCCGGGCGCGTCGAGGGCGAACGCGACGGCCTCGGCGCCGGAGGCGTCGCGCAGGGCGGCCTCCACCTCCCCGATCTCCACCCGATAGCCGTTGATCTTCACCTGGGCGTCCTTGCGGCCGAGGTGGACCCAGCCGTGCGCGGTGGCGCGCACCTGGTCCCCGGTGCGGTACCAGCGCCGACCGCCGTGGTGCAGGAACCGGCCCGCGTCCTGCTCCGGGTCGAGGTAGCCGCGGAACATCTGGGGCCCGGTCATGACGAGTTCGCCGGCGCCGTCGCAGGGTGAGCCGTCCGGGGCGAGGAGCATCGCCTCCATGCCGGCGTTCGGCTCGCCGATGGGCACGGTGGCGCCGTACCCCGGATCGGACAGGTCCTGGTCCGGACGCCAGCGGAACGCGGTGCAGGCGATGGTCAGTTCGGTGGGGCCGTAGATGTTGTCGAGGACGCCGTCGGGCGCGGCGCGCTGCCAGTAGCGTGCGGTGTCCACCAGCAGGGGCTCGCCGGCGAACACGGACTGGCGCAGGCCGGTGAGGCTGCCGGGAGCGAGCCGGTCGGCGCGTTGCAGGCCGCGCGCGAGGCTGGGGGTGCTGTGCCAGACGGTCAGCGCGTACCGGCGGACCCAGCGTGCCGGGTCCAGGGCCTGCAGACGGGACAGCACGCACACACAGGCGCCACCGGCCCAGGCCGGGAAGATGTCGCACATCGCCAGGTCGAAGGTGGTCTCGTGGACCTGGCTGAACCGGTCCTCGGGGCGCACGGCGTAGCGGGAGAGCGAGGCGGCCAGGAACGCCGACACGTTGCCGTGGCTGACCGGGACTCCCTTGGGGGCGCCGGTGGAGCCGGAGGTGAACAGGATGTAGGCGATGTCGTCGGGCGCCCCGGCGGGTGGCTGCCAGGCGCTCGCGCCGCCGGGCTCGGACAGTTCGCCCGCCGTCAGGACGCGGGCGCCGCCGACGGAGCTGGGCAGTTTCGCGGGCAGGGCCGCACGGTCCGTGCTCGGAGCCAGGACGACGTGGACGGGCGCGGACTGCAGGAGCCGCGCCACCTGGCCGACGGCGTGCGGGGCCGCGATGACGGCGCCGCAGCCCGCGGCCCGCAGCACGGCGGCGTTGCGGGCCACCGGGTTCTCCGGGTTCAGCGGCACGGCGGGGGCGCCCGCGTAGAGGGCTGCGAGCAGGCCGATGTACGCCTCGGAGGTCTTGGAGGCGAGCACGGCGACGGGAGCGGCGGGTTCACCGGCCGTACCGACGGCGGCGGCCCAGGTGCGGGCGGCGGCGTCCACCTCGGTGTAGGTCCAGCTGCGGTCGAGGATGCGCAGGGCAGGGCCGTCGGGGTTGCGGGCGAGGCCGTCGGCGAACCACTCGTGCAGCATCCGGGCGGCGCCCGGCCGGGCGCCCGGCTCGCGGGCCGTCACCGGTTCGCCAGACAGCCGCTGACCACACGCCACAGGTCGGCCGGGGTGGCGAAGCTGGCCGGGACGAGGGCTCCGTCGGGGAACTCGATGCCGTAGGCGTCCTCCAGGCGGGCGGAGAGGCCGACCATGCCGAGGGAGTCCAGACCGTGCGCGGGCAGCGGGAGGTCGGCGCGCAGCGGGGCGGTCGGGGGGTAGTCGGTGAGTGCGGCCCTGACCAGCTTCTCGTAGGTCTCGTCCCAGTTCGTCGCCACGGTGCGCCTCGTCCTTCTCGTCGTCGCCGGGATGGTGCCGGTATGCCGGGTGAGCCGTGTCGGAGTGCACGCGCTCGGAGGGTTCCGGGGAACGTCGCGGAATGAGCGTGCGGGCCCGGTCGAGAGAAAATCCGGCCGCGGGGATGCTAACGACGGAATTTCCGCCGCCGCAAGGGCCTCCGGGTACTTTTTCGACGTGCGCACTATTGAGCAGAATTACGGCCCGTAAAGAGCGGAACATCTGAGGTCTTCAATTTCGTTTCGAGTCCCCGGGAATCACCCGCCGGCGGCGCCCGCCGGCACGGGAGGACGTTACGCATGCCGCAGCGTGTGCTGATCGCCGGTACGTCACCGCTCCTCGCCGGCCGGCTGGCCGCCCGCTGCCTGGCGGCCACGGACTCCGCCGCCGGCGCCGACGTGGTGTTGCTGTCCGCGCCGGGGTCCCGCCCGGGGGCGCCGGCGCCGGACCGGCACGAGCTGGCCGCGTTCGTGGCACGGTGCCGCACCGGTGCGCCGACGCCGTCCGGCCACGGGCCTCGCCCGGGCGGCGCTCCGGCCGGTCCGCCGCACGATGCCCTCGACGAGGGGCGGCTCACGGTGGTGTGCGTCGAGCCGGACGCCGTCGCCCGCGAGCTGAAGGCCTGGACGGCGGACCAGGTGTGGTGCGTGACGCCGGGCTGGGACCCGTCGCCGGCCCGCGGGACGCGCGCGGACTCCGCGCTGGCCGGGACGCTGCTCGCCGCGCTGCCGGGCCTCGGGGCCCGCCGGTACGTGCACGTGGGCCCGGAGACGACGCCGGACGAGGGCCGGGCGCACCGCTCGTACCGGGACCTCGAACGGCTCGCGGTGGAGACGTGCCTGGACGCCGGAGTGTCCTGGCGGGTGCTGCGCACGGCGCCGGCGATGGACGACCGGGCCCCGGTTCTGGGCGAGTGCCCGCCGGGTGCGCACCGGCTCCTGTGGGCGCTGCACTCGGTGCGGACCGAGGTCGAGGACCGCGTGCCGGACTGGTTCGAGCGGCATCCGCTGCGGGTGGCCGGTGTGGCGGGGCTGGGCCTGACCCTGCTGACCGCGGAGCAGGCCGCCGGGGAACTGTGGCGGGCCGGCGCGCCCGGCGAACTGCCCGACGGCTTCGCGACGGTGCCCCGGCCCGCCCCGGTCCCGCTGGCCGACGTGCTCGCCCGGGCCGGGGCGGTGCACGGCATCGACGTACGCCCGGTACCGGACCGCGAGGACTTCGGCGCCGCCGACCGGCTGCTGGACCTGCGGCTGGCCGACGTACGCCGCCAGGCGGTACGTCTGCGGGACGCGGCGCCGGCGCACACTGACTCGCGCCCGGCGAGGGCGGCGGGGGCGGCGGGCTCGGCGGGGCCTGCGAGGCCGACGGGGTCCGACTCCGACGCGGAACGGTCCGCGACGACCGGGATCGACGCTGCCGGGATCGACGCTGCCGGGACCGATGCTGCCGAGGTCGCGTCACCGGCGGCCCCCTCGGTGTCCGCCGGCGCGGCGCCATGCTCCCCGCAACGCTCCGCGACGCCTTCGGCAGCCGCGCCGCAAGGCGGCCCCGCGGCGGACGCCGCCCCGCCCCCGCACTCACCCACCAGCACGAACACGCCCGCCACCGGGACTCCGCGGTCCCCGGCAGGCCCTGCGGCAGTCCCCGCGCACGCGGCGGACGCCGCGCCCGCTCCCCTCTCCGCCGCCGGCCAGTGGGAGCTGTTCGGCGCGGTCCGGGCCCACCAGGCGCTGCCGGAGAGGACCCAGGGCGGGACGGCTCTGCGGCACCGCGTCCTGGAGGTGGCCGGACGACCGCTCGTGCTGTTCGAGGGCGGGGCCGGTGAGGGGCCGCCCCTGCTGGTGCTGAACGCGCTCGGGCAGGGCCCCGGCTTCCTGACGCGCCTGTGCGCGCACCTGGCCCCGTACCACCGCGTCGTCACCTGGCAGGTGCGCGGCACCGAGCGGGAGGATCCGGCCTGGGGGATCCGGCACCAGCTCGACGACATGACCGCGGTGCTGGAGGCCGTCGGCGCCGAGCGCGCCCATGTGCTCGGCTGGTGCACCGGCGCCAAGATCGCCACGGCGTTCCAGCAGCACAGCCCCCTGAGCGTCGCCTCCCTCGTGTTCCTGAACGCCACGTTCCGGCAGAACGGCCGCTGGGACGGCATGGACACCAAGTACGAGTCCGACCTCGCGGCGGTGTGCCGCGCGCTGGACCGCAGGCCCGACAAGGCCGCCCGGATGCTGGATTTGCTGGCGCCGGGCGCGGCGGGCGGCAAGGGCAGCCCCGGAGCCCAGGACGCGGGGGTGCTCGGGGTGCTGAGCGGGGCGCTCGCCGACGAGGTGCGACGGCCCTTCCGGGACGCCGAGGTGCTCGTGCGCTACGCCCGTCAGCTCGTGGACCTCTGGCGGCTCGACTCGGCGGCCCAGGCGCCGCGGGTGGCCGTGCCGGCGCTGTTCGTCTGTTCGGAGTTCGACGGCATCTCCTCCCCCGCCCGGGCCCGCGAGGCGGCCCGGTGCTTCCCGCACGCGCGGTACGCCGAGCTGGCCGTCGCCGGTCACTACGCGCCGCACGACCGCCCCGCACTGGTGGCGGAGCTGATCACGGAGTTCGTCCGCGCACCGGAGGAGGTCGCCGACCTCGTGCGGTACGCGGAGATCACCTGGCACATCGACATGGAAGGGACTGCGCGGTGACCGAGGCCAAGGCCTTCGACCGGGTCGCGGACGACTACGACCGGATGCGGGGCGGAATGGAACGCGGCAGACAGGCCGCGGCACAGCTGGCCGGGGACCTGACTCCGGGCCCGGTGCTGGAGGTGGGCGTCGGCACGGGCGTCGTGGCGGCCGGGCTGGCCGAGCTCGGCCACGAGGTGTACGGCGTCGACATGTCCCTGCCGATGTTGACGCGGGCCGCCGAACGGCTCCCGGGGCGGGTCACCGCCGGGGACGCGCGGGCGCTGCCGTTCGCCGACGGCACGTTCGACAACCTGGTGTTCACGCACGTCCTGCACCTGGTCGGCGACATGCCCCGGGCGCTGCGTGAGGCGGCGCGGGTGCTGCGTCCCGGAGGACGGCTGCTCGCGGTGCACGGGGACCCCGAGGCCGACCCGGACGAACTGGTCGCCGTGCTGGACCGGCTGGCCGTGCTGCAACCGCCGCGCCCCGACACCCCCGAGCGCCTCGACGCGGCCGCGCGGGAGACGGGCCTGGAGCGACTGCGGCACGAGTTCGCCCCGGACTACGAACGGGCGACGACTCCCCGTCAGCTCCTGGAGAGCCTGGAACGCCGTCTCCCGCCCTACCTGTGGAACGTGGACGACGAGACCTGGGCCCGGGTCGTCGAGCCCGCGCTGGCCGCTCTGCGCACCCTGCCCGACCCGGATCGCCCCCGGCTGCAGCAGTGGCGCGTGCACCGCAGCGTGTACGTCAGGATCTGAGCCCCGGAGACCGTGCGGGGGCCGGCACGACGCCGGGGACGGGACGAGGCCGGGGACGGACGACGCCGGGGACGACGGGGCAGGCGCCCGTCGTCCCCGGCTCGCCGCGCTCGGCCCGGTACCGGACCGGCCGGGCCGGGTCAGCGCGGTATCAGCTCGAAGGCGATCGCCGGCCGGCCGCCGAAGCGGGCCCCCATCGCCTGGGCCAGGCCCAGCAGCGGGCCGCGCACGTCGGTGACGGGCGGCTGCATGGCCGCCAGATAGCTCGCGTGGGCTTCGAGGGAGGCCACCGCCCGGTCGATGTGGTCGGTGACGTCCACGGCGTGGGTGGGCCGGGGCGAGTTGGAGACCGCCACGTACCGGACGCCCTGCCAGGGACCCAGGCCGTCCTCGGGGAAGATCCACCGGTTGGCCGCGTCGCCGACCGCGTCGAGCAGGGCGCGGCCGGTGTTGCGGTGGTCCGGCGAGTTCCAGCGCCCCGTCGAGGTGTGGTCGTGGTGGCAGAAGCCGAGAACCAGTTCGGGGCGGTGGCGGCGGATCGCGGCGGCGAACTCGCGGCGCAGCTCGGCGGAGTACTCGATGCGCCCGTCGGGATGGTCGAGGAACTCCACTCCGCTCGCCCCCACGACCGCCGCACTGGCCCGCTGCTCCGCCTCACGGACCTCGGCGGCCTTCTCCGGCGCCATCGAGTCGATGCCGGCCTCGCCCCGGCTGGCCACGAGGTAGGCGACCGACTTCCCGGCCGCGGTCCAGCGTGCCACGGCGCCCGCGGCGCCGAATTCCATGTCGTCGGGATGCGCCACCACGGCGAGGGCGCGGGTCCAGTCCTCGGGCATTTCCTGGAATTCATCGCTCATGGCCCGAAGATAACAGCACCCTTTCTCGTCCCGATAGGCTGGGAATGCATTTGGCCGGTCCTGTCCGGCAGCTATCTGACCGAGCGCGGGACCGGTTATCGGCTCCTTTGGGAAAATACCTCTTGCCGCGGCCGGTGAACGCTCAAAAGTGAGCAGAGCCGACGGTGTCGAGGCGCGAGGATCCGGCTGATCACCGTCGGCAGTCCGGCCACCGGTTCGCCGAGGTCCAGCGAGCGAGAGGACAACGCATGCAGACGCAGTCGACCAGCACCATGACCTGGGATCCCTGGCAGCCGGCCCCCTACGAGGCGACGGAGGGCGCTCCCGTGCTGATGCACGGCCAGGTGGCCAACCACTACCGGGGACAGCTCGAGGGCGAGGGCGTGCAACAGGTCCTCATCGCCCTGTCCCCCGGCGGGGCGAGCGCGTTCACGGCGCTGGAGCGGGTGACGGGCCGGATCGGCGACCGCAGCGGCAGCTTCGTCCTCCAGATCACCGGCACCACCGGCGGCGGCGCGGCCAAGGCCACCCTGGAGGTGCTGGAGGGCTCCGGAACAGGCGGGTTGACCGGTTTGCGGGGCACCGGCACCTACTTCTGCGACAATCCCGGCCCCGACGGCCATGCGACGGTCACGCTGGACCACTCCTTCCAGTAAGTCCCGGCGATCCGCGTGCACACGGACAGGCCAGGGCCTAGGCTCGCGAACGCCGGAGGTGCACAAGGAAGTTGCACGCCGAGACGACCATCGTCCTGAGGAAGGAAACCTTTCATGTCCCCCATTGGGCAGCTGGCAGCGGTCACTCTCGACGCACCGGACCCGAAGGCGCTGGCCGAGTTCTACAGCGCCGTGACCGGCTGGGAGACGCTCTACTCGAGCGAGGACTTCGCCTACATCGGCACCCCGGACGGGGCCAGCCGCATCGGTTTCCAGCGGGCCGAGAGCCTGAAGCAGCCCTCCTGGCCCGGTGACGACAAGCAGATGCACCTCGACTTCAGTGTCAGTGATCTGGGCGAAGCCGTGGAGCGGCTGACCTCCCTGGGAGCGACCCGGCCGGAGCACCAGCCGGGCGGCGAGAAGTGGGTCGTCCTGATCGACCCGGCCGGTCACCCGTTCTGCGTGACCACCATGGCCTGACACCGGCTCCGCCGGGCACGGCGCGAGGAGGCCGCGGCACTCGTCACGAGTGCCGCGGCCTCCTCGCGCCGGTCTCAGTCGCCCCAGTACTGCGGCGTCAGGCAGCCGTCGTGGCCACTGCCCTCCAGCATCAGGCTGTCCCAGCGCCCGCCGCCCTGCTCCTTGGACACCCAGTCCTGCATGTACGTGGCGCGCGGCGCCCTGGGGTCGGTGCGGGCGTCGATGCCCATCAGCTTGTACATCGTGCCCAGCGATTTCATGTGGATGAGGAAGTGCATCCGCTCCATGGTCCCGAACAGTTCCTCGAACACCAGCGCCGTGGCGTCGCCGCCCGAGTTGAGGTTGGTGTTCTCGGCGACCGTACGGGCGAACAGGCGTGCCTCGGCCCGGTACTTGTAGCTGAAGTCGACCACCCGGTGCATGATCACACCGGCCGTGGCCGTGTTGAGCAGCTGGTCGGCGGGGACGGAGGTCTGGTGCCTCGCGGGCAGCACCTCGAACCAGGGCTCGTCCCGGTCGGCGGCGAGCGGGCTCATCGACGGGTCCTGTGCCATGGTCTGGGTGGCCGTGCCGAACATGCCCCAGCGGTGCGGGAACATCATCGTCTCCCGCACCGTGCCGGGTACGAACGCGGCCTGCCACTGCTCCGCCTGGCGGTCGGAGACATGGCCGCCGAGCACGCCGTCCCGGAAGTCGCGGGCGCCCCCCATGTGCAGCAGCCGTTCGTAGTCCTCCAGGGACCGGAAGTGGATCAGCCAGTGCAGGCGGTCCTTGACGCCGAAGGTCTCCTCGTAGACGAACACGGTCGCGAGGCCCGGATGCTTGGCGTTGACGAACTCCGCGGCCTCGCGGGCCATGCGGCGCGCGCTGTCGCCCTGGCCGGCGGCGATCTGCGCGACCCGCTCCACGACGACGCCGGCGTTCGCGGAGTGCAGGATCCGGTCCGCGGGCTGCGTGGTCTGGTGCCGGGCGGGCGGGACACTGGGCGTGCCGCTGTCCACGGTCATGTTGGCTCTCCTCGCATGTGTCATGGGTGGTGAGGGATGTCGCCCGGGCCGGGCCGGACGTAGGCGGCCAGGCGCTCGCCGAGGACCCGCGCCGCGCCGGTCATCAGCAGATCGGCGATGCGTTCGACGTGCCGCTCCGGCCAGGGCTCCAGGGCGGTGCCGCGGACGCAGCGGTTGAAGGCGCCCGCCGCGGGCCCGCAGTGCACCTGGTAGTTGGCGCGCTCGGTGGGATCGCCGTCCTGTGCGGCCCGGTTGGTGCGGGCGAAGTACGACTTGAACAGGAGCGCCATCCGGTGCCGGGGATCCCGCTCGGCCCGCTCGATCTCATGGACGCGGCCGGTGTCCCGGTAGTGGTCGCACGTCTGCTTCCACACCTGGTCGAGCGGGGCGCGCAGACAGTCGCGTTCCAGCCAGGTGCAGGTGGCCTCGTCGAGGTCGTCCAGTCCGCCGTGGGCGCGGTAGAGCTGGTACAGCTTGTTGGCGCGGGCCGCGAAGAGGGTGCCCTTGCGGACCACCTGGACCCGGGAGCCCAGTTCGAACAGGTCGCCGGCGGGCGCGTACGCGGTGTCCTGGACGTCCAGGGCGGCCAGCAGGTCCTTCACAGCGTCCGAGGTGCCCGCCTGCGGTGAGCACTGGTTGACGGAGCCGGTGACGACGAAGTCGGCGCCGAGGACGAAGGCCGCCGCGACCGCCTCGGGGGTGCCCAGCCCTCCGCAGGCCCCGACCCGCAGCCGGCGGGCGTAGCCGTGCCGTGCCGTCAACTGCTCCGCCAGCGCGGCCGTCGTCGGCACGAGGGCGAGGCTGACACCGCCGTCCGTGTGGCCGGCCGAGTCGCCCTCCACGCAGATGTCCTGCGCCACCGGCAGCCCGCGTGCCGCGTCGGCCTCCTGCGCGGTCAGCGCGCCCTCGGCGACCAGGCGCCGCAGCAGTTCCCCGGCGGGCGGCGCCATGAAGTGCGCGGCCACCTCGGGACGTGAGCACTTCGCGACCAGGGTGCGTACGGCGATGGGGGCGCCGTCGGGGGTGCGGTGGGCGCCGGTGAACCGGTAGCGGACGATCGCCGGGGTGACGGTGGTGAAGGCGGCGGCCTCCACGTGCCGGACGTCGTGGCGCAGCAGCAGGTCGGTCAGGGCGTCCTCGGCGCCGGGACGGGTGAGGTCGTGCAGCAGGTTCACTCCGTAGCGGCCGTCGAGGCCGGGGGTGCGGGCGAGTTCGGCGAGCGCCTTCTCGACGGCGCCGAGGTCCAGTCCGCCGGCGCCGAAGTAGCCGCGCAGGCCCGCCCGCCCGAGCCGGGCGACCAGTTCGACGGAGGACACCCCCCGGAACATGCTGCCCGCGAGGTAGGCGTAGCGCACCCCGTGGTCCTCCCGGAACTCCGCGCTGCCGAGCCGGGCGGCGGCCGGGTCACGGACGGGTTCCGGCTCGGGGGCGGCGGGGGCGGCGGGGGCGTCCCGTCGTACAGCCACCGCCACGGGCACAGGCACAGGCACAGGCGTTGGTTCCGGTTCCCGTTTCAGTTGCGGCTGCGGCTGCGGCTGCGGCTGCGGCTGCGGCTGCGGCACGGTTTCCGGCTCGGCCAGCACCGAATCCCACATGGGCCGCAGTGTGGGGCGTGGGCCGAACTCGCGGGCCTCGGTCACACCCCGCCGGACCAGTTCGCGCAGGGTCTCGTGCCAGCGCACCGGGGCCGCGATCTGCCGGGCGAGCAGGTCCGCCACACCGTCGGCGGGGTAGGGCCGGCCGGTCACGTTGGCGATCACAGGGATGCGCGGCGGCCGGAAGCCGACGGTGTCGAGGAACGCGGCGAAACGTTCCTGGGCAGGGCGCATGTGCCGGGAGTGGAAGGCGCCGCTGGTGGCCAGCGGGACACAGCGGACACCCTGGGTCGCCCGTACCGCGGCGCGTACCGCCCGCACGGACTCGGCTGGCCCCGACACCACCACCTGGGTGGCGGTGTTGAGGTTGGCGAGGTCGACGTCGGCGGCCCCGCAGCGGTCGAGCAGGGCGCGGACGGCGTCGGGCGTGAGGCCGACGACGGCCAGCATGGCGCCGCCGTCCGCCTCCCCCATCAGCTCCCCGCGCCGCCGCACGATCCGCAGACCGGTCTCGAAGTCGAAGCAGCCCGCGGCGAGCAGCGCGTTGTACTCGCCGAGGCTGTGTCCCGCCAGGACGTCGGGGGCGGGGCCCTCCGCCAGCGCCTCCGCGCACGCGAGCGCGTTGACGACGTACAGCGCGGGCTGGGTCCACCGGGTGCGGTTCAGCCGGCCGTCGGGGTCGTCCAGGCACAGCGCGCGCACGGACTCGCCGAGGATGCGGTCGGCTGCCGTCACGTACTCGGGGAAGCGGTCGAAGAGCGCCTCCCCCATCCCGGCGCGCTGCGCCCCCTGTCCGGCGAAGAGCCAGGCCTTCACGCGCCCGGGTGGAGCTGGTGCGGCAGCAGCAGGGTGTCCTCGATGGTGCCGGGCACGAAGGAGCGGCCCCAGTTGCCGCCGCCCTTGCCGCCGGCGATGAACTGCCGCTCGGCGAGCGCCCCGAAGTCGGCGTCGGTGCGCTCGAGTCGGAGCAGTTCCTGGTAGGCGTCGAAGTCCTTGAGGTGGACGAGCCAGTGCAGCCGGTCCATCACGCCGAACGTCTCCTCGTAGAGGTAGGAGGTGGCGCGGCCGGGCAGCTTGCGGTTGACCTCGTTCTGCCAGGCGAAGGCGTACAGCCGGGCCTCCTTGCGGAACTCGTGCGAGGCCTGGCCGGTGCGGTGCAGGGTGAGGAGCGCGTTCGCGGAGTGCAGCAGTTCGGCGTCGGACTGCCTGGTCTGCAACCGGGCCGGGTCGACCCAGAGATCGCCGCTGTCGTGCTCGTCCTCCTCGTGCACGAGCCCGTGCTGCGGGACGAGGATGCGTTCGCGCACGGAGCCCTCGACGACGGCACGGCCCCACACACCGGCGCTCGCGTCCTCGACCGTGCGGTCGCTCTCCAGCAGGTCGATCATCTTCTCGTCGTGGTCGACCATGTGCAGGCTGATGGCGTAGTCGTTCGGGGTCTTCCAATGGATCAGCCAGTGCACCCGGTCCTGCTTGCCGAACGCCTCCTCGTAGAAGTAGAAGGAGGCCCCGTTGAGGTCGGACTGGTTCATGTAGGCGATCACGTCGGCGAAGAGCTTGCGGCCCTCGACCCGGTGCTCGTACTTCAGCTGGGCGCTGCGGGCGATGGTGAAGCCCGAGTTGCCGGAGTGCAGCAGCTTGTCGGCGGGCACGGGGCTCTGGGCCGACGCCGGGCTGAGACCGGCCGCGCTCCGGGCTGTCCGCTGTTCCATGGAATGGCCGTCCTTCCGATGCGCAGAATGCGTGGCTCGTGCCGGGCCTGGAAGGCCGGCGCGAGCCACGCTAGGCGGACCGGGGTGCGGGGGCTGCACAACTTTGAGCAGGCGGGGGCGGTCCCGCCGGCCCGGGGTCAGCCGGCCGCGGGCGCCTCCTGCACCGGCTGCTCGGCGGCCGGCTCGGCCTTGCGGGGCATCTCCTTGAGGAACAGGGACACCACGAGGGCGATGCCCACCAGCAGGACGCACACCAGGAACATGTCGCCCATGGCGTGCGCGTACCCGTCCAGGGCGTCCCCGCGCGCCGGTTCGGGCAGCCGGTGCAGGGCCTCGACGCCCTGGCCGGCGGCGCGTGCCGCGTCCTGGCCGACGTCGGTCAGCCGGTCGGTCACCCGGCTGGTGAGGACGGTGCCGAGGACCGCGACCCCGACGGCGGACCCCATCCGCTGGAAGAAGTTCGCGGCGCTGGTGGCCGCGCCGACGTCCTGCGGGGGCACGGAGTTCTGCACGGCGGTGATGACGGGCTGCATCACCAGACCGACGCCTGCGCCGAACAGGAAGGCGTACAGGCCGATCTGCCAGTAGGGGGTGTCGGCGGTGAGCCGGGACAGCAGCAGCATGGTGACGACCAGCAGCGCGGACCCGGAGACGGGGAACACCTTGTAGCGGCCGTTCTTGCTGATCAGCTGTCCCGAGGCGATCGAGGTGAGGGTCAGCCCGAACATCGCGGGGAGCATGGCGAGTCCGGAGCGGGTGGAGGACATGCCCATCACGGTCTGGAAGTACAGCGGCAGGAACACGATGCCGGCGAACATGGCGGCGCCGGAGAGCAGTCCGAACAGGGCGCCGACGCCGAAGACCGGGTTGCGGAACAGGTTCATGGGGATGACCGGTTCGGCCGCCCGGGTCTCCGCCCACACGAACAGGACACCGAGGGCGACGGCGCCCGCGACCAGCAGCAGCGAACCGGGTGCGGCCCAACCGTAGGCGTCCCCGGCCCAGTTGAGGTACAGCAGGGCGCACACGACGGCGCCGGCGACCAGGGCGGCGCCGGCGAAGTCGATGGTGTGGCGGCGCTGAGGGCTGCGGATGCGCAGGCCGACGGCGGTCGCCACCAGGGCCAGCGCGCCGACCGGCACGTTGATCAGGAAGATCCAGCGCCAGCCCGGACCGTCCGTGAACCAGCCGCCGACCAGCGGTCCGACCACGCTCGACAGTCCGAACACGGCCCCGAACATGCCTTGGTAGCGGCCCCTGCGCTCCGGCGGCACCACGTCGGCGATCACGGCGAGCGCCAGCACGAACAGTCCGCCCGCGCCGAGCCCCTGGATCCCGCGGAAGACGATGAGCTGCCAGATGCTCTGCGCGACGCCGCACAGCACGGACCCCAGGACGAAGACGCCGATGGCGCACTGCACCACGGTCCGGCGGCCGTAGAGGTCGGACACCTTGCCCCAGAGCGGGGTGACCGCCATGGAGGTGACCAGGTAGATCGTCACCACCCAGGGCAGGCGTTCCAGGCCGCCCAGTTCGCCGACGATGCTGGGCAGGGCGACGCTGACGACGGTCTGGTCCAGTGCCGACAGCAGCATTCCCGCCATCACACCGACGATGGCCAGCGCGGCCTGACGAGGGGTGGGCAGGGCCGGTGCCGCGTCCGCGGGCCGGGAGGCCGCCTCTGCGGAGTTGTCCATGACGGGTGTTTCCTTCCGTGGGATGACGGGCGGCGGGCCGGGTGCTACGGCACCCTCTCCGCCGGGCTGGACGGGGGACTGCCCCCCGTCACCCGGCGGGTGACGAAGCGCAGATCGAGGATGGCGGCGCGGGCGGGCGCCGGCCGGGCTTCCGCCTGCGGCCGGGGTTCCGCCTGCGACCAGGGTTCGGCCTGCGGGCGGGGTTCCGGGGCGGGGCCGCCGTCCGGCTTTCGCTCCAGCCACAGCCGCCGTCGTGTGTAGGCGGGCGCGGGCAGGGGCTCGCGCACCGCGACGCCGGACGGCCGCTCGGCGGGGTCGAGGGCGGAGGCGACGAGATGGGCGTTGGTGCCGCCGAGCCCGAAGGAGCTGAGCCCGGCCACCCTCCGCCCGGGCGGCGCCGTCCACTGCTCGGCCGAGGTCACGGGCCGGAACGGCGAGTGGGCGAAGTCGAAGCGCGGATTGGGCGTCTCGCAGAACAGGGTGGGCGGCACCACCCCGTGCTCCAGGCTCAGCGCGACCTTGACCAGCCCCGCCACACCGGCCGCGCTCAGCAGATGGCCGACGTTGGCCTTCAGGCTGCCGATGGCGCAACGGCCGTACGGCTCCTCCGCGCCGGCGAACGCGTCGGTGAGGGCCTTGAGTTCCATGGGGTCGCCGATCCTGGTGGCGGTCCCGTGCGCTTCCACCAGCCCGATCTCCTCGGCCCGGCGGCCGGCCGCGGCCAGCGCCTTGCGGACGACGTCGGTCTGGGCGGCCGGGTTCGGCGTGGTCGTCCCCATGGTGTGGCCGTCGTTGTTGACGGCGACCGCCTCGATCACCGCGTGGACGCGGTCGCCGTCGCGCAGGGCGGCGGCCAGCGGTTTCAGCAGGACGGCGCCGCAGGCCTCCCCCGGCACGATCCCGTCCGCCTTCTCGTCGAACGGCCGGCAGCGACCCGTGGGCGACAGCACCCGCGCGGCGCTGAACTCCAGGTAGGGCCGCTCGTCCAGGAGGATCTCCACCCCGCCCGCCAGGGCAAGTTCCGCCTCTCCGGACAGCACGCTGCGGCACGCCAGCTGCACGCTCACCAGGGAGGACGAACAGGCGCTGTCCACCACCAGGCTGGGCCCCCGGAAGTCGAAGCGGTGGGCCACCTGGGCGGCCAGGAAGTTCTGGTCGGACTGGAGCACGTCCGGGCGCAGGGGCGCGCGCAGCGGGTAGGAGGAGATCCGCCCGCCGACGAAGACGCCCACGTCCCGGCCGCGCAGTTCCTCGCCCCGGTAGCCGGCGTCGGCGAGACAGTCCCGGGTGGCCTCCAGGAACAGCCGGATCCCCGGGTCCAGCACGGTCGCCTCGTCGTCGGTGAGCTGGAAGGGCTCCGGGTCGAACAGGTCCAGCCCGTCCAGGAACCCGCCCCATTTCCCGGTGCTGCGGCCCAGTTCGTGGTCGGGGCGGTAGTAGGCCCGGGTGTCCCAGCGTCCGGCCGGCACCTCGGTCACGGAACAGCGGCCTTCGAGCAGGTTGCGCCAGAAGGCGGCGACGTCGGGGGCGCCGGGGAACCGTCCGGCCATGCCGATGACGGCGACCCTGCCGTCGGTACCGCGGCCGGCCGAGCCGGCCGAGGAGACGGTGGCGGGGGCTGCCGTCGGCGCCGGGACCGCCGGCCCGGTCCGCGGCGCGGGCCCCCGGGTCGCGGACTCCGCCGTCGTGGCGACCGGTTCGGCGTGTGGGGCGAGGCCCACGGAGGTCAGGTGGTCGTGCAGTTGCTCGACCGAGGGGTGTTCCAGCAGCAGCGACGGGGGAAGGCGCTTGCCTACGGCCTCCTCGACGTGCTCCAGCAGTTCGCCCAGCATCACGGACTCCACGCCGAGATCGGTGAAGTCCGCAGTGATGTCGAGGTCCGTCTCCGGGGTGCCGAGCACCGCGCACACCAGCGGGACCAGCCATCCGGGACCGCTGTCGGCGGGCGGGGCCTCCTGCGCCGGGGGCGCGTCCGCCACCGGTCCGGCCGGCGCCTCACCCGTCCGGGTGACCAGCAACGTCTCGGTGTCCAGGGAGGAGTCCAGGGGGACGGCCGGCAGGACCGTGCCGCCCCAGGGCATGGCGATCGCCTGCTCCAGGATGCGCAGCCCCGCCGCGTCGTCGACGGTGTCCAGACCGACCGGGGCGCAGACGTTGTCCTTGCCGCGTGCCGCTCCGCTCTGCGTCCACATCGGCCAGGCCACGGAACGGAAGTGGCCGGCGCCGCGGCGTACCCGGTGGGACAGCAGCAGGTCCATCGCCGCGTTGGCCGCCGCGTAGTCGGTGACGCCGACGGCGAGGCGCGGGATCAGGGCGCAGGCCGAGGAGAACGCCACGAAGAAGTCGAGCCGGTCGCCCGCGCACAGGCCGGCCAGTGTCTCCAGACCCTCGGGCTTGGGCGCGAACGTGGCGCGGACGGTGGCGGTGTCCTTGCCGACGAAAGCGGGCCGGCCGTCGCCGGGACCGCCCGCGCAGTGCACCACGCCCGCGAGGGGACCGAGTTCGGACCGCACCCGCTCCAGAAAGGCGCCGAGGGCGGCCCGGTCGGTGAGCGGACCGGTGTGGACCAGGACGCGCGCGCCGAGCTGTTCCAGTCGCCGTACGCCGACGACGGCCTCCGCCTCGGCGGCGCCGAGCGCCCCGGCGGCGTCCCACCGGTCACGGGGCGGCAGCGGCCGGGCTCCGAGCACCGCGATCGCCCGCGCTCCGCGCTGGACGAGATGTGCGGCGATCCGGGCGCCGATGCCCCGGGTGCCGCCGGTGACGACGTAGGCGCGGCCGGGGTCCGGTTCGAGCGGGGCGTGCCGGGCCAGGGTGGGGCGCAGGACGGGTTCGTAGCGCAGTCCGTGCCGATGGCAGACCTCGGCCCGGTCGCCCGGCCGGTGCCATTCGCCCCACAGCGAGGCGGCCAGCCGTTCCGGGTCGGCGGTGGGCAGGTCGGTGTCGAGGACGGTGGTGTCCAGTCGCCGGTACTCGGCGCCGAGGCAGCGCAGGAACCCGGCCATGCGGGCGCCGGACGGGCAGGGGTCGGGCCCGTCGAGGTCCTGAAGGCCGCGTACCGCCTGGACGCCGCGCAACCGGGCGCCCGGCCGGGCGCCGACGAGCCGGCGGATCATCAGCAGGCGGGCGGTCCACGGGCCGGGGTCGTCGGGGTCGGGCCGGTCGAGGTCGGTGAGGTCGATCCAGCCGGCGATCACCGGGTGGCGGGCGAGCAGGTCGTCGGTGACGGCGTCGGCCTGGCCGTCGTCGCCGAACTCCCCTGCGTCGCCTGGACAGTTGCCGTCGTGGACGAGGACCGGGACGAGGGTGCCGGGCGGCGCCGTGCGCGCGAGCGCGTCGGCCAGGGCCCGGGTCGCGGCGCCGAACAGGCACACCACGACGCCCTCGGCGGGACCGTTCCCGGCGGTCGCCTCGCCGGTGGGCAGCCACTCGCGGCGCAGCAGCACGGTGTCGTCGCCGTCCTGTCGAGGGGCCGGTGTGTCACGCGGGGACCCGGTGGCGGGCGAGGCAGGGGGCCCGCCGGCGTCGTCCTCCTCGCGGATCCAGCACCGCATCCCGGCGAAGGGGTAGGTCGGCAGGGTGGTGACGCGCGGCACGGCGCCGGTGTACAGCCGGGCCCAGTCGACGGGTCCGCCGCTCACCCAGTGCCGGGCGACCGCGGCGAGGTCGGGGTCGGGACCGTCCGGCAGCAGACGCCCCTGGGGCCGGCCACCGTGCGGCGCCCGGCCGCGCAGGACGCCCGCGGCGTCCGTGTGCCGGCCTGCCGCGAACTCCGTCAGGCGGTCGGCCGCCTCCGCCGCGTCGGTGGCGAGGAGCGCGAGCCGCACGCGCAGCGGCTCGCGGCCGATCTGGAGGGTCCAGGCGATGTCGGCGAGTGCGACAGGCTCCGGGCGGCGCAGCCAGGCGGCGAGGCGGGACGCGGAGTCCTTCAGCCGCTCCTCGTCGTGTGCGGAGAGCACGAGCAGCCGGGGCGCCGGGGCGGTGTCCGTGCGGGGCTGCGCGGGGAACTCCTCCAGCACGACGTGGGCGATGGTTCCGCCGGCGCCGAAGGAGCTGATGCCCGCGCGCCGGGGCCGCGGTGCGCCGTCGGGTCCGGTCGGCCGCTGCCAGGGGGCGGCGGTGTCCTGGGCGCGGAACGGCACGGCGTCCCAGTCGATGTTCGGGTTGAGCCGGTCCACGTGCAGGGTCGGGGCCAGCGTGCCGTGTTCCAGCTGGAGCAGGCTCTTGGTGAGCGCGGCGATGCCGGCCGCGGCCTCGGCGTGCCCGATGGCGGACTTCACCGAGCCGATGGGCAGCGAGCCCGGCGGACGGTCGTCGCCGCCGAAGACGCGGGTGAGACCGTCGATCTCGACCGGGTCGCCGAGTGCGGTGCCGGCGCCGTGGGCCTCCACGTAGTCGATGTCGGCGGGTCGCAGTCCCGCGTCCGCGAGGGCGTCCCGGACGACCTCGCTCTGCGCGACGGGGGACGGCACGATGTAGCCGTTGGTGCGTCCCGCGTGCACCACTGCGGTGCCCCGGATCACCGCGCGCACCCGGTCGCCGTCGGCCAGGGCCCGGGCCAGCGGCTTCAGCACCAGCACGCCGACCGCCTCGGCCGGCACGAATCCGTCGCCGCCCGCGCCGAAGCTGCGGCAGCGCCGGGAGCTGGAGGTCAGGGACATGAGCCGCTGCTGGACGAACTTGTTCGGGTGCAGGGAGAGGTTGACGGCCCCGGCGAGCGCGATCTCGCAGTCTCCGGCCCGCAGTGCGCGCACGGCCAGGTGCAGGGCGGACAGCGAGGAGGAGCACATGGTGTCGACGGCGAGGCTGGGACCGTGCAGGTCGAGGACGTAGGAGACGCGGTTGGCGATGTTGCCGAGCGCGCCGCCGCTGTAGGCGGAGCGTCCGCGCAGGGTCTCCTCCACGCCGAAGAAGGCGTAGTCGGCGTACATGGCGCCCGCGTAGACGCCGACGCGCGACCGGTGCTGTTCGCGCAGTCGTTGCCGGGGGTAGGCGGCGTTCTCCAGAGCGGCCCAGGCCGTCTCCAGGAAGAGCCGCTCGTGCGGGTCCATGAGGGCGGCGTCGCGGGGGGTGATGCCGAACAGCAGCGGGTCGAAGCGGTCGACGCCGTCGAGGAAGCCGCCGGTCATGTCCTCGACGGGCCAGCCGGGCCGGTGCCGGTGGGCGGGCAGGCCGGTGACGCAGTCGTGTCCGGATCTCAGGTTGGCCCAGAACGTCTCCAGGTCCGGGGCCTGCGGGTAGCGGCCGGCGACGCCGATGACGGCTATCGCGCCGTTGCTCCCCCCGGCCGGGGCCGGAGCAGGGGCAGGGGTGGGGACAGGGGGCGGGGGCGGGGGCGGGGCAGGGTCCAGGGCCGCGGCCGATAAGGGAGCGGGGTCCGTCCGTACGGTCTCCGACTGTCCGGGGTCCGTCCGTACGGTCTCCGACTGTCCGGGGTCCGTCCGTACGGTCTCCGACTGTCTGGATTCCGACTGTCCGGTGTCCGTCCGTCCGGTCTCCGTCCGTCCGGTCTCGGGCGTACGGCGCGGGGCGGCTCCGCAGCGGCGTACGGCGTCCTCGGCGACGTGTGCCATGTCGCGGTGCTCGAAGAACAGGGTGCGGGCGCCGACCCCCCAGTCCTCCTCCAGCAGCCGGTTGAGTTCGCCGATCTGCAGCGAGGTGAGCCCGTACTCCACGAAGGGCGTGTGGGCGTCGAGTTCGCTCCGGGGTATCCCGGACACCTCGGCGTACCGGTCCAGGAGGGCCGTCTCCAGGTCGGCCACGCACGGATCTGCCCCCGCGTCCGATGCGGTGGCGACGGCGAGTGCCGAAGGGGACCGCGGCACGGGCGCGTCGGCGGCGGTGAAGGGGTACACCGGCAGGGCGACGCGGGCGCGTGGCGTGTGCCAGTAGGTCTCCCAGGTCAGGTCGGCACCCTCGGCCCACAGCCGGGCCGCCTCGGCGGCGGTGCCGGGCGGGCCGGCCGGCGCCCGGCCGGCCCGCCCGGTGTGGACGGCCGGGTCGGCCCGCCCGGCGAGGAAGGCGCCGAGCGCGGCGACGACCCCGGCGAGATCGTGGTGGACGACCGCCAGCCGGTGCCGCATGGGCACCCTGCCGGTCTGGGTCGTCCAGGCCACGTCGGCGACGGCGGGCGCCCGCTCCTGGCGCAGCAGCCGGGCGAGCCGGTCGCGCAGGCCGTGGGCGGCGCGGGCGAGCCGCTCCGGGTCGCCCGCCGACACGAGGACGACGCACGGGTCGACCGGCGCCGTCCCGTTGCCGCCGGACGGGGTGTCCGGGGGGACGCGCGTACCGCCGTGGGGTCGGGTGTCGATGTCGGTGCGCTCCATAGGGTTCATGCCGTCTCACTCCACGGGTGTCGACCTCGGCTCGGTCCGTGTCGGTCCGGGCACGCCGCGTGCCCGTGGGGTCCCGTGGGCGGGACGCCGTCGTCCGTCGCAGACCGTATCGGCGATTGCTTGCTGTGCCACTGGTTCATGGGCGCGTTTCGGCCCGGTTCGGGGCCCTCGCGGTCAGCAGTTCCGCCGCGTTTGTCAGGAGATGTCCGACGACCGCGTCCGGGGTGCGGGCGGTCCACGCGGCCAGCGCGGTGCCGGACGTGACGCGGTTGAAGTGGGTCAGATCCGGGTCGCACGGCAGCTGGTGGTCCAGGGGCCGTACGGGGTCGCCGCCCGGCGTGCGGCGGGCGGTCTCACGCGCGTACCAGCGGAACACGTCGGCCGTGCGCAGGCGGCCGTCGGCGCTGGCGGCCGCCGGCAGCGCCGTGGCGGGTCCGCCCAGCAGATGTTCCTCGATGTGCCGGCGCCGGTGCTCGGGGACGTCGGCGAAATACCGGTGTGCGCGCAGTAGCCGGTGCAGCAGGCCGGCCCTGGCAGGGAACAGGGTGCCCCGGCGGACGACCCGTGCGGGAACGCCGAGAGTGGCGTGCCGTTCGGTGGGGGCCCAGGTGACGTCGTCGTCGCCGGCCCCCGCGAGGGTGTGCTTGAGGGCGACGGCGAGCCGGGCGGCCGGTGAGCAGGCGGTGAGCGAGGTGGAGACGAGGAAGGCGGCGCCGAGCGCGAAGGCCGTGGCGGCCTGTTCGGGCGTGCCGACGACACCGCACAGACCCACGTGCACGGGCTCGGGCCCGGGGCTTCGGGCGGCGAGCGCGGCGACGGCGGGCAGGAGCTGGTAGGCGTCGGCGCCGTCGTCGTGCCAGCCCCCCGGCGCCTGGACGGCCAGGTCGGAGGCGACGGGCAGCACGCGGGCGGCGTCGGCCTCCGCGGCCGACAGGCCTTCGGTGCGCACGAGTTCGGCGAGCAGGGCCGCGGAGGGCGGGCGCAGGAAGGCCGCGGCCTGGTCGAGGCCGGTGACGCGGGCGATGACGTGCCGTACGGCGACGGCAGCGCCGGCCGGACCGCGGCGGGCGCCGGTGAAGCGGAAGCGGACGAGCGCCGCGTCGGGACCGTGCGGGTGGTGGGCCTCGACGTGTCGCACCCCGTGGGCGAGCAGCGCGGTGACCTGTTCGTGCGCGTCCGGTCCGGGGCGCAGTCCGATCCCCCACCCCTGTCGTCCCGCGCCGCCGAGGGACAGGCGGTCCGGGTCGCCGAGGGCGGGATCGGCGAAGGCCGCGAGACCGGCGGCCCGTGCGGCCCGGCAGACCTCGTCGCCCACGGCCCCGTCCCCGGTCCCGGACACGACCCACGCCAGTTCGGCGCCGTACCGCTCCCGGAACCGCGCCGAGCCGAGCCGCTCCTTGGCCACCGGGACGCGGCGCGGCACAGGGGGCGGCACGCGGCGCGGCACGGGGGGCGGCGCGGAGGGCCGTCCCGTCCCACCCGTGGACCCCCGCGTCCGCGGCGCCGCCGCGCTGTCACCGCCCGGCTGCGGACCGGGGGTCGCGTCCGTCTCCGGCCGGGCCCCGGCGTTCTGTCCGGTTCGCGTCGCCGAGACCGCTCCGGCACCGGCATCCGTGCCCGCTCCGGCACGAGTATCCGCGCTCGTGCCGTCCCTGGCCGCCCCGCCGCCGCCGTCCGGCGGCCCCTGCGGGCCGGCCGCGCCCGGCGCCAGTTCCGTGCGGGCCGTCGCCCACAGCTTCGTCAGCACGCTTCCCGGGCCCAGCTCGACCAGCTCCGTGACCCCGTGGTCGACGAGGTGGGCCAGGCTGTCCCACCAGCGCACCTCCCGGCACATGTGTTCGCGCAGCCGGAGAGCGATCTCGCCGGCGCGGTGGGGGCGGGCGGTGACGTTGCAGATCACGGGAACGCGGGGCTCGTGGAAGGTGACGGCGTCGAGGACGGTTCCCAGTTCGTCGGCCGCCTCGGCCATGTAGCGGGAGTGGGCGGCGACGCTGATGTGCAGCAGCACGCACTTGCCCGCCCCTTCCCGGCGCAGTACGGGCGCGAGGGCGCGGACGGACTCCTCGGGGCCCGAGAGGACGGTCTGCACGGGCGAGTTGTGGTTGGCGACGTCGATGTCGTCCGCGCCCTCACGGCGCATGACCTCCCGCAGCCGGTCGATGCCGAGTCCCACGACCGCGAGCATGCCGCCCCCGCTCGCCCGGCTCATGATCTCGGCGCGGGCCACGACGAGTCGCAGTCCGGTCTCGAAGTCGAGGGCGCCGGACGCGTAGAGGGCGGTGTACTCGCCGAGGCTGTGGCCGATCATGCAGTCGGGCTGCGGCTCGCGGGCGGCGCGGTCGAGGTACGTCAGCGCGCCGACGGTGTAGAGCACGGGCTGCAGGACGCGGGTGTCGCGCAACGCGGCCTGGTCCGAGCAGAGTTCGGGCACCGAGCGGCCGAGTACGGCCTCCGCCCGCGCGAGCGTCCCGGGGTGGCGGTCGAAGAGGCCGGCTCCCATGTTCTTGCGCTGGGAGCCCTGGCCGGGAAACGCCCACACGACTCTCATCGGCCCTCTTCCCCGTGCGGCGTTCGGCGGGGGGCGGGCCCGGGCCCGGCGCTCACCGCTCCCACGGATAGCGCCCTTCGGCGGCGAACCGTGCCATGCCCTCGCGGACGCCCGGCGCCGCGGCGAGCCGGGCGAACTCGGTGACCGCGCGCCGCTCGGTCTCGGCGGTGACGGGGTGCAGCGCGGACAGGTACTGCTTGGCCTCTCCGATCATCCGGGCGTCGACCTTGGTCAGCCGCGACAGCAGTCGGCGCACCAACGGGGCGGCATCCGGGGACAGTTCGTCGGCGAGCCCCCGGTCCACGGCCTCCCGGGCGGTGAGCGGCAGGGTGGTGAGGGTCATGGAGCCGGCGGTGCGGAAGCCGGTGCGGCGGACCAGGAACGGGAGCACGCTGCACGGCAGCAGGCCCCACAGTGCCTCGGGGAGGCTGAACACGCCGCGCTCGGTGGTGTGGACGAGATCGCAGGCCGCGGCGAGTCCCACGCCGCCGCCGGTCACCCGCCCGTCCACGCAGGCGAGGGTCAGTCTCGGCGTCTCGGTCAGCCGGCGCAGCAGTCCGAAGAACGCGGACCCGGCCGCCCCCCGGCCCGGGTCGCCGTCGTGGTCGGACGCCGCGGGAAACTCCGCCGCCGACTCGGCCATGTCCAGCCCGTTGCAGAACACCTGCCCTGGCGAGTCGAGCACGACCAGCCGGCAGGCGTCGGACTTCTCGGCGCCGTCCAGGGCCTCGTGCAGGTCCGCGATCAGGGCGGAGTCGACGGTGTTGCCGCGCTCGGGCCGGCTCAGGGTGATGCGCAGGACGGCGGGGTCCTGGCGCCCGACGCGGACGGTGCCGTGGCTCATCGGTCGGTCAGCTCCAGGAGTAGAGGCGGTGGAAGTTCTCGATACGGTCGAGCGTCAGCAGCCCGGCGCCGTCGAAGAGGTCGCCGTACAGGTCCGCGTAGGGCTTGGTGTCGACGTCCAGGTCCCGCACGCCGAACGCGCGGTCGCCGCCGAGTTCGGTGACGGCGTCGTACTCCTCCATGGTCAGCGCCCGCCGGGCGTCGAGGGCGGCGCCGATCCGCATCCGGCCGGCGGTGGCCACCGCCTCCTCGCCGAGCACGCCGCTGAAGAACTCCGAACCGCACCCCGAGCCGTAGGAGAACAGCCCGATGCGGCACGGTGTCTCGGGAGCGCCGTGGTCGAGGAGGGAGCACAGGGCGAGGTAGAGCGAGGCGGAGAAGAGGTTCCCGACCCGGGAGCCGTAGTGCAGGGTGGGCGCGACCCGGCGGGCGAAGTCCTCGGCCGCCTCGCGCGGTCCGAGGCCCTTGTGGGTGCGCAGCAGCTTGCGGTGCGCACCCTTGACCATGCCGGCGAACGGGGTGTGCAGGACCAGGTGGGCGAAGCTGTCCACCACGTCGGCGCCGGCCACCCGTTCCCGGTAGGCGGCGAAGCTGCGTTCCAGGCAGGTCAGGTACGACAGCAGGGAGACGTCGGAGTCGACGAAGTCCAGGTCGGGGCGGGGCCGCAGGGTGTCCATCACCTCGAAGGTGTGCAGGCCGCTGGCCCCGGGGTCGAGGTCCAGGACGTGCGGTCGGCGGCCGACCAGGAGGGCGACGGCGCCGGCGCCCTCGGAGGGTTCCCAATAGGTGCCGCGGGCCGCCGCGCTCGGCGCGTCGGCGGCGATCACCAGGGCCTTGGCGGTGTCCACGGGTGAGGCGCCGATGATGCCGGCGGCGGTCTGGAGGGCGGCCGTGCCGCCGTAGCAGGCGTGTTTGACCTCGAAGGAACGGCAGCGCGGGCTGAGGCCGAGGTGGTGGTGGATGTAGGTGGAGATGGGTTTGCCGAGGTCGAGGCCCGACTCGGTGCCGACGACGAGGAGTTCGACGGCGTCGCGTTCCCCGGGGGTGAGCCGGTCGACGAGGGGCCTGGCCGCGTTGACCGCGTTGGTGACCGCGTCCTCACAGGGCAGGTTGACCGACTTCTGACGCATCATCAGGTTGTCGAACCGGGTCATGTCCAGGCCTCGGCCGCGGAAGAGCTCCGCCACGTCGAAACAGGCGCGTGCCACATAGGCGTTGATCGCCTCGATGCCGACAGCCATGGTCGCTCCCGCGGTCGGGGGCCTGCCACCGGGCCCCGGCTCTCGGTTGTAACCTTCGCGGGCGTCGCGGCTCTGCTCACTTTTGCACGGCAGGGCACTTCGGTGCGCCGCAGGCTCGGTACATCGCCACCGCACGTCCGACGGCCGTGGGCCGGAACCGGGGAGGCCGCCGTGCCCGAGGAGACCCCGCCGCCCCCTCGTGTCGCCCTGCACCATGCGGTCACCGGCGTCCCCTTCGCCCACGTGTGGGCCGCCGCCCCGGACGCCTACGGCGACCACGCCCTGCTGTCGGAGGAGGAACGGCGGCGCTCCGGCGCCTTCCGCAGGGAGGGGGACCGTCGTCTGTACGTCGCGGCCCGCACCCTGCTGCGGACCGCGCTCAGCCGCTGCGTTCCCGAAGTCCCGCCCGTCGGCTGGCGTTTCACGACGGGTCCGCACGGGCGTCCCGAGACCGCGGGGCCGCCCACCGTGCCGCCGCTGCGTTTCAGCGTCGCCCACGCTCCGGGCCTGGCCGTGTGTCTCGTCTGTCCCGAGCTGGACTGCGGCGTCGACGTCGAGACGGCCGACCGCTCGGTGGACCCGGTGCGCGTGGCGCGCACGATGTTCCATCCCCGGGAGAGCGCGCGGGTGCTCGCGGCTCCGCCCGCCGAGCGGAGCGCCGTGTTCCTGCGGCACTGGACGCTGAAGGAGGCGTACGGCAAGGCGCGGGGCCTGGGCTTCCTGCTGCCCCCGGACTCCTACGCCGTGACCCCGGACGCGGCGGGCGCGCCCCGCCTGGCCGCAGCCGACGACGACGGCCTGCTGTGGCAGTTCGCCCAGTGGCCCCGGGGCGACCGGCACGTCGTCGCGGTGGCGCTGCGGCGGGGCCACGGGCCGGACGTGACGGTGGTCCGGCACCCCGGCCCGCCGTGACGTGCGTCAGGACACCGTCTGCCGGATGTCCTCGCGCAGATCCTGCCGCAGGTCCGAGCACAGCGGCTCGGGCAGCCCGGCCAGGTAGAAGTGGCCGCCCTCGTAGACCCGCATCCGGAACGGGCCGTCGCTCATGGTCTCCCACAGCCGCAGTTCCAGCGGGGTGACCTCCGGGTCGTGGTCGCCGGTGAAACCGGACAGCGGGCAGCGCAGCCGGGGGCCGGGCAGCGGCCGGTAGCTCTCGTTGAGGTGGAAGTCGGCACGCAGCGCGGGCAGGAACATCCGCATCAGGTCGCGCTGGCTCATCACCTCCTGGGGGGTGCCGCCCAGCTCGGCGACGACCCGCAGGAAGTCGTCGTCGGCGAGTCCCGCGAACGGGGGACGGCGGGCCGCCAGATGCGGGGCGCGCCGTCCGGACACCAGCAGCCGGCGGGGGGCGCGCGCCGGATCGTCCTGGAAGCGGCGGGCGACCTCGTAGGCGATGGCCGCCCCGGTGCTGTGGCCGAACAGGGCATACGGCCGGTCCAGGTGGGGAGCGAGGCCCGCGCAGAGCGGGTCGATGAGATCCTCCATGCTCCGGTGGGCCGGTTCGGCGACGCGGGTCTCGCGGCCCGGCAGGATCACCGGGCACACCTCGATCTCCGGCAGCAGTTTCTCCCGCCACGGCCGGTAGAAGCCGCCGCCGCCACCGGCGTGGGCGAAGCAGAACAGGCGCAGCGGTGCGTCCTGGGTGGCGTCGCCGCTCTTCAGCCAGGTACCGGTCACCGCTGTCCTTCCGTTCGGTGGGAGCCGGGGCGGGCGGCCCCGGTCATCGGTCGTCGCCGTCCGCGCCGTCCGCGCCGTCCGCGCCGTCCGCCGAGCGGAGCACGGCGTGTCCGTACGCGCCCGTCGCGGAGACGGCGTTGACGAGGGCCCGCAGGGGTGCGCCCGGTGCGACGGGCGTCCAGGGCCGGGCCGTGTCGGCGACCGTGAGCCGGGTCCAGTCGGGCAGCCCGGTGCGCCGGGGCGCCACGGCGGTCGGCGCCAGCGTGCGCTCGCGCAGTTGCAGGAGCACCTTGGTGAGCTGGGACAGCCCGGAGGCCGCCTCCAGATGGCCGATGTGCGGTTTGACGGTGCCGACGAGCAGGTCCCCGGCGCTGCCGGGCGGGCGCAACGCGGTGAGCAGGGCGTCCAGTTCGGCGGCGTCGGCGAGCAGCGCGCCGGAGGCGGCGCACTCGGCGTAGCCGATGTCCGCCCCGCCGAGCCCGTGCCGGTGCAGCATGCGGGTGAGGGAGCGGGCGAGCGGGTCGGCGGCGGGCATCGCGAACGGTCCGGGCCGCCCGGCCGACCCGGTGCCGGTCGCCTCGACGACCGCGTGCAGGACGTCGCGGCGCTCCACGGCGTCCCGCAGCGGGCGCAGCAGCAGCGCGCCCGCGCCCTCGCCGGGCGGCCAGCCGCCGTCCTCGGCGCCGAAGGCGCCGGCCGACGGACGCTCCGCCGCCAGGCCGAGGTCGCTCAGCAGCGCCAGGTGGTAGGGGTGGGCCACCACGTTGACGCCCGTCACCAGGGCCGCGTCGCACTCCCCCTGGTGCAGGCTGGTCACGGCCAGGTGCAGGGCGGTCAGCGAGGAGGAGCAGGCGGTGTCCACCGCGACGGCCGGGCCCTCGAACCCGAGGCAGTGCGCGATGCGCGCCGGGAGGTCCGAGGCGGCGCCCGCCTGGCGGGCCGCCGCGCCCTGCCGCCACCGGGCCTCGCCCAGCTGCCGGTGGTCGTGCCACATGGTCGCCGTGAACACCCCGACCCGCTCGCCGTCCCGGGTGAGACCATCGGGTGTGTGGCCGGCGTCCTCCAGGCACTGCCACACCACCGGCAGCAGCAGCCGCAGTTGCGGATCCAGGCCTTCGGCCTCCTGGGGCGAGATGCGGAACAGGCGGCCGTCGAATCCGTCGTCACCGCGCAGATAGCCGCCGTACGGCCAGGTCCGCGCCCGGTCCGGCGCGGCGCCGGCGGCAGCGGCGAACGCGGCCAGCCGTTCGGCGGGCAGCGGGCCGAGCGCGCGGCGACCGGAGCGCAGGATCTCCCAGAACTCCTCCAGGCCGTCCGCGCCCGGATAGCGTCCGGCGGCGCCGATGACGGCCACGTCCGCCGGAGCCGGCCGGACGGTCGTCCTGGCCTCGGCGGCGGCGTGCCGCTCCCGGACCGGCCGGACGCGCGCCGGGGACTCCTCGGACTCCTGGGACTCCTGGAGCACCTGCGGCTCCCGCGGCTCCTGCGGCAGCGGGCCGGCGAGGAAGGCGTGCAGCAGCCGCTGACCGGGGTGCAGCCGGAAGGCGTCCCGGACGCGGTCGAAGGCGAGGCTTCCCACCGCGCACAGCCCGACGCCGCTCTCCCGCTGCCCGCCCATCAGCAACTGCCCCATGTAGCCGGCCTCGACCGCCAGGTACAGCTCCGACTCCTCGCCGTACAGCGGCTCGATGCCGCGCGGCTCGGAGATCAGGAACACCCCGAACGCCGCACGGTCGAAGACGGGCCGGTTGTAGGAGAAGTGGACGGTGCGGTCGATCCCGGGCTCGGCGCTGACGCGTTGCAGGACGTGGTCGTCCGGGCGGTGGTAGTACAGGCCGCCGGGGACGCCCTCGACCGCGCCCGGTTTGATGTGCAGGTAGGTCTGTACGGCGTAGGTGTCACCGGCGGACGCGTACAGCCGGCGCGGGCCGGCGCCGGCCGGACGGGAGCGCAGGGCGGCCATGAAGCGCAGGAAGCCGTCGTGCGCGAGCGGGCCGTCGGCGAAGTCCCGCCGGGTGGCGCGCTCCAGGTACCGCTCGGCCGGCGGGAGCGGGCCGTCGAGCACCAGGAGCGGTTCGTCGTCGGAGTGCCGCCGCAGGTGCCAGGCACCCGACTTGAAGCGGTCACGGTCCTCGGCGGAGAAGAACTCCACGCTGTCCGGGGCGCTGCGGGCGTCCGGTGCTGCGGGCTCGGGGAGGCGCTCCTCCTCGGCCGCCGGCTCCGAGGCGGACTCGGCCCGGCCGCCGCCGCCCGCGAGATGGCGGGCCATCCCGGCGACGGTCGGCTCGGCCAGCAGGGCCGAGACGGGGACACGGCGGCCGTAACGCGCTCGCAGCGCCGAGGACAGCTGGGCCAGGGTGAAGGAGGTCGCGCCCTGGTCCCACAGGTCGAGCGTGGGGTCGAGTCCGGGCACGTCGATCAGTTCGGCGAGCAACGAGCCTATTTCCTCGGCCAGTCGCTCGGCGGGCGGAAAAGCGGAGCCGGGTCCGGACCCGGGACGCTCCGTCGCCGCCTGCACGGACGGAGAGACCGCCGTCGCTGATTCCGCCGTCGATGATTTCGCCGTCAGTCGTTCCGCGGTCGGTGATCCCACCGTCAGTCGTTCCGCAGTCGGTGATTCCGCAGTCAGTCGTTCCGGCGTCGGCGGTTCCGGCTCGCCGGGCGCGGGCAACGGCCACGGCAGGGCGTCCCGGTCCAGCTTGCCGTTGCCGGTGGCCGGGAAGGACGGCAGGAACGCCGCGAAGTTCGGGACCATGTAGTCGGGCAGGGTCCGGGCGGCGTGGGCGCGCAGTTCGGACACGGACGGCCGGGCGGCCCCCGGTTCGGCGAGCAGGTACGCGACCAGACGCCGGTCCCCCGCGCCGTCGGCCCGGGCCACCACCACCGCGTCGTGCACGGCCGGATGGTTGCGCAACCGGTGCTCGATCTCGCCGAGTTCGACGCGGAAGCCCCGGATCTTCACCTGGTGGTCGCGGCGTCCCAGGAAGACCATGACTCCGTCGTCGCGGAAGGCCGCCCGGTCCCCGGTGGCGTACATGCGGGAGTCCGGGCCGCCCGCGAACGGCTCGGGTACGAACCGCTCCCGGGTCAGTTCCGGCTGTCCGTGGTAGCCGAGGCTGAGGCAGTCGCCGGCGATGTAGAGGTCGCCCTCCTCACCGACCGGGCAGGGCTCCAGACGCTCGTCCAGGACGTAGTAGCGGGCGTTGTCGATCGGCCTGCCGTACGGGATGCTGCGCCACTCCGGATCGATGGCGCCGACGGCGTACCAGTTGGACCAGACGGTGGCCTCGGTGGCGCCGCCGAGACTGATCACCCGAGCCCCGCCGAACACCGCGCGCACGTCGTCGGGCAGGGACAGCGGGATCCAGTCGCCGCTGAGGAAGACCAGCCGCAGATCGGCGGTGCCGGGGTGTCCGCGATGTTCCCGAAGGAGCGGCGCGAGCCGGGCAAGGGTGGTGGGCGCGGAGTTCCAGAAGGTGATCGGCTCCCGCAGCAGGGCCGCTGTCAGCAGCTCGGGGTCACGCTGCTCGGCCTCGTCGGCGACGTACAGGCCGGCGCCGTAGGCGAGGAGTCCGAGGATGTCGAAGACGGACAGGTCGAAACCGAGGGAGGTGACGCACAGCCCGGTGTCGTGCGGACCGAAGTCGAAGGTGCGCCGGCACCAGTCGAAGAGGTTGTGCAGGGAACGGTGCGCCACCGTCACGCACTTGGGCCGCCCGGTGCTGCCGGAGGTGAACAGCCGGTACGCCACCGAGTCCGGGCCGGTGACGGGCTCGGGGTCGCCCGGGTCGGGCAGATCGGAGCCGGTGATCCCGGGTGCGTCCAGGTCGAGGACGCTCATGCCGTCCGGCGCCTGCGGGCCGGGGTCGTCCGCCGTGACCAGCAGGTGCCGGGCGCCGGTGTCCCGGAGCATGCCGTGGGCGCGTTCGCGGGGCAGCGAGGGGTCGACGGGGACGTAGGCGCCGCCCGCCTTGAGGACCGCGAACACGGACACGGCGAGCGCCGGCCCGCGCCGCACGGAGATGCCCACGGAGTCGCCTTCGCCGACGCCCGCCCGCCGGAGCCGGTGCGCGACCAGGTTGGCCCGGCGGTTCAGTTCGCCGTACGTCATGGCGCCCTCGCGCCAGCGCAGCGCCACCGCGTCGGGGCGGCTGTGCGCCTGCCGCTCGAAGAGCAGGTGGACGGGGCCCTCGGCCGGGTAGGGGCGGACGGTGTCGTTGAAGGCGTACAGGAGCCGGTCGCGCTCGGCGGGGCCGACGGCGCCGGCCGTGGCGGCGCTCTCCCACGGCCCGCCCCGCGCACCGTCGGCGTCCGGGTCGCGTTCCGCGGCCAGCGCCGTGAGCAGGGCGACGTAGTGCTCGAACGCCCGGTCCAGCACGCCGTCCTCGAACCGCTCGTCCAGCGCGTCCCAGGCCAGGTGCAGGGCGGCTCCGTCGTCGACCGTCACGCAGTCGAGGGCCACGTCGGTGGTGGCCGTGCCGGCGGGGCCCGGACGCATGCCGGCCGGCAGTGGACGGGCGGACACGTCGAGCACCGTCGTGAACACCACGGGATGGTCGAAGTCCGTGTCCCGGCGGCGCCGCACGACGAGCGAGCGCATCTCGGCGAGACCGGCGCCGCCGCCCCGCTCCAGATCGGCGGTCAGCTGCCGGTGGCAGGCGCGGGCGAGGGCGGCCGGGTCGGTGCCGGGCTGCGGTGAGCGCGTCCAGGTCAGCTCGGTGAACTCCGCGGGACGCCGCTCGTCCGAGCCGGTGAAGCAGACCACGGGCAGCGCGAACGGCTCGTCGTACAGGGTGCCGAGGACGGTGCAGTAGGCGGCCAGCACAGTGGCGTCGAGGCTCACTCCGTGCCGGTCGGCCCATGCCGTGAGGGCCGTGCGGTCGGTGAGGAGGTGTTCGCGGCGCCGGGGGCGGGAGGGGCCCTGCGCCTCCCGCAGCGGCGGCCCGGCCGGGAGGTCGGCGAGCCGGTCCCGCCAGTGGGCGCGCGCGGCGTCGGACACCTGCCGGGGCGCCCGGGTCAGCCGGGTCGGCACGGGCGGGGCGCCCGCGGGGTCGGCGTACCGGCGCAGCAGATCACGGGCCAGGAGCACGATGCTGCGGGCGTCCCCGACCAGCAGGTCGACGGACAGGTGGACGGTGGCGGGTCGTCCGGGCGCCCGGACGACCCTGAGGTCGGTGTGCCCTCCCCGGCCGAGCCCGAAGGGCCGGTGGGTCATGTCGGCGCGTACGGCACGGTCGACGGCGTCGGCGTCGGCGCCCCTGGGGACGTCCAGGACCGGGATCCAGGCGTCCGCCGGGGCGGTGGGCAGCACGCCGAGCGTGCCGTCGGCGCCGGTGCGCAGACGCAACGCCTCGTGTGCGGTGACGAGTTCGTGCCAGGCGTCGCGCAGCCGTGCGACGTCCAGGTCGTCCACATGGAAGCTCTGGTGGTACTGGCAGCCGCGGTCGGTCCGTCCGTCGAGCCGGGCCACGAGGTACGCCTGCTGGAGGTCCCGGGCGGCCGGGGCGGTGTCTGGCGCCGGTTCGCACAGTCCTTGCAGCAGCCGGCAGAAGCGGCCGAACAGGGCGTCGGGCGTGCCCGGCGGGAAGAGGGCGTCGGCGGTGTCCCAGCGGAAGTCCAGTCCGTCCTCGCGCTCCCGCATCTGGTGGTCGAGCGCGATGCCGGAGGTCTGACCGACGACGTACCGCTCGTGGTCGGTCATGCTGCCCCGCCCGGCGCCCTCGAACGTCAGGTCCAGCAGGCTGGTGAAGACGACGGGCAGCGCGGGCGCCTCGGTGCCGTGCGCGCGCAGCTCGCGCAGCACCTCGACGCTGCCGACGGCCGAGTGGGACAGCGCCTCCCACACCCGCTGGTGGGTGGCGCGCGCGGCGTCGTCGAGGGGCGGAGCCGGGGTGTGCGCGTCGATGACGAGCAGACATCCGGAGGTGTAGGGGCCGACGAGGCCCTCGGCGGCGGACGGCAGCCGGGGCCGGTCCGTCGTGGTCAGGACGAGGGTGAAGGGATCGTCCGCACCGGCCGGCGCCAGGGCTTCGGCGAAGGCGGTCAGCACGAGCGAGGTGGGTGAGACGCGCAGTGCGGCGGCCCGCGCGCGCAGGCCCGCCCACTGGACGGCGGTGAGCCGGGCACGGCGCGGGGTGCGCAGATGGCCGTCGAGGCCGGGCGGCGGCGGGGGTGGTTCGGCGAGCAGCAGTGCGGGGCCGCCGGGCAGGCCCTTGAGGCGTTCGGCGGCCCGCGACAGGGCGGCCCGGTGGGCGGCGCAGTCGCGGTGGCGGGCGAGCGCGTCCAGGGTGTCGCGGAGGCTGAACGGGACGTCGGGCAGCCGGTGGCCGTCGTCCGTGTAGGCCTGCCACCAGTGGTGCAGGAGCAGCTCGGTGCCGTGGGCGTCGGTGACCGTGCCGTCGAGGCTGAGGTGGACCACGGCGCGTCCGGCGGGCTCCCGGCAGATCTCGACCTGGAACGGCGGCCAGTGGCCCGGCGGGTACCGGTGGTGGGACAGCCGGCGGCGCACGGCGCTCGCCTCGGTCTCCAGCGCGTCCGCGTCCGCCGTCTCGTGGACGACCGGTCCGGGTACCCGCACGCTCTCCTGGACCCGCTGGTTGCGTCCGACGCCGGTGAGCCTGAGGGCGTCGAAGTGCTCCACGAGCCGCAGCCAGGCCCGCGCCAACCGGTCGGCGTCCAGCCCGTCGACGGCGAACTCGTGGTAGTGGTGGCAGCCGAAGGCGTCCGGATCGAGCTCCGGGTACTTGCCGACGACGTACGCCTCCTGCATGGGGGTCGCCGGGACGGGGTCGTGACGTGATCCGGGGTCCGCCACCACGTCCACCGGGCCGGCGGCGCCGGCGCCGTCCTCGCCGTCACCACGGTCGATCCGGTCGGCGAGGTCGCGCGGGGTGCGGCACTCCAGGAGCCCCGAGAGGGGCACCTCCGTGCCGAACTCCGTCTCGATCTCCAGCATCAGCCGCACGGCGGCGAGCGAGGAGAGTCCGGCGTCGGCCAGTTCGGTGTCCGGGCCCACCGGGCCGTCCTGGCCGACCAGGGGCTCCAGGATGCCGAGCAGTCGTTCACAGGTGGTGCCGGCGGTCAACTCGGCGGATGACACGGGGACGGGCTCCGCGGGCTTCAACGATCCCCCTCGTCTCGGTGTTCGGTCTCAGCGGTGCCGGTTCACCACTGCCAGCGGCCCAGCACCGGATACGGCGGCTGGAGCATGGGGTGGCTGTCGTCGTGCGAGGCCTTGGTGGTGAATCCGGCCGCCTTCTCGACGTTGCTGGTGAACGCCTTGCGGAAGCGGTCGTCGTCGGGCAGCCCGACCTCGTCGGCCGCCCGGAGCATCAGGGTGACGAACCGGTCGCTCTGCTCCGGCGTGATCCGCATGCCGACGTGGGCCCTCAACAGCGCGATGAATCCGCCGAGTTCGTCGGTGTAGCGGGCGGGCCCGCCGAGCATCTCGGCGAGGAAGGCGGTGAGGTGGTCGGCGTGGTACGGCGATCCGGCACGGAACAGGTCGCCCAGCAGCGGGTCCTCCAGCACCATGTGGTGGAAGTGCTCCGCCAGCCGCCGCAGTTGCTCTTCACCGCCGACGTGCTCGTACATCGTCGTCATGCGTCCGCCCTTCCGTGTGCCGCTCCGCCAGCGGGGACGGTACGCGGGAGCGCCGGAGACCGGCTGCTCAACTTTGTGCACGCCGGGTGCGGCCCGACACGGCAGCCGGGCGCGGCAGCCCGACACCGACCCAGCGGCCGGGCACGACGGCCGGCAGCGGCAGCGCGGGCGGCTCGCCGTCCCGGAGCCATCGCCGCGGGGAGCGGATCGGGTGCCGCCCCCGCGCGTGCGGTTGTTGACCCGGTACCGAGGCTGGGATTTCATGACGTCCATGTCTGAGGGAGCGCGGAAATCGCCGGATCCGGTCCTGTTCGTCGCCACGCAGGAAGAGTGGGAGAAGTGGCTGGAGAAGAACCACGAGGACGTACCGGGGATCTGGTTCCAGATCCCGAAGAACGGCTCGGGAGTCGACGGCGTGGACTACGCGCACGCCCTGGAGTCGGCCCTGTGCTACGGCTGGATCGACGGGCAGAAGAAGAAGCTGGACGAGGAGCACTGGCTGCAGCGCTTCACCCCGCGGCGGCCCGACAGCAAGTGGTCGAAGGTGAACCGGGAGAAGGCCGCCGAGCTGATCAAGAGCGGGCGGATGCGACCCTCCGGTCTGCGTGAGGTCGAGAAGGCCAAGGCGGACGGCCGCTGGGAGGCGGCGTACGCGTCGCAGAGCAAGGCGACGGTGCCCGACGACCTCCAGGCCGCGCTGGACGCGGAGCCCGGGGCCCGCGACTTCTTCGCCACCCTGGACAGCCGCAACCGGTACGCGATCCTGCACCGGGTCGAGGACGCCAAGAAGCCGGAGACCCGGGCGGCCCGCATCGAGAAGTTCGTCGCCATGCTGGCACAGGAAAAAAAGCTGTACTGAACCACCGCGGCTCCCCGACGCCACTCCCGGCCTGCCCACCGCTGAGCGCGGATTCAACCGTGTGAGGCGGACCGGGCGGTGGTTTGTCGTCTCGACAGACTTGCGGGTCCGCTTCGCGGTCACCATCCCTGTTGCTGCGACCGACGAACGGCCATGACCGACCGACAGACAGAGCGGGATGCGGCGCTCACCTCTGTGAGGCCTCGAAAGCCTCGCGAATGGCCGCAGGGATACGACCGCCATCACTTACGAGGTAACCATTGGTGCGTGCCCAGTGGCGTATCGGATCGTCTTCCGGACGGGGATCGAGATCACGGGGTCCGGCGGCCGTGCCAGGTCCCCTCGAGTCACCCGAGGAGACCCCCTCCAGCCGGTCCGCTGTCTCTTGGAAATAGGCGAACAACGAGGCGTAGACCCCTTCCTCCGGGCCCTCTGCCTCGGCCCATGTTCCGATGGTTCCGCTGAGCGTGTCCAGAAACGTCCCGTAGAGACCGTCGCGCTCCGCGGCGATCGGAACCCACTCACGACGCCAGAACGGATGGCCGGGGTCTGAGGAAGACTCCATTTCCTCCCATCCCGTCCGGCTGAGGTAGACCCGCTGAATGTCCGTCAGGCCGAGAAGGAGGTGGCCCCCGGGTAGGGGTATCTCGCACCCCAGGGTCACCAGGCCCGATGAGGCGGCGGGGCGCCTGCCGGCATCGATGTCGTTCGCCAGCAGCCACTGCCGCATCTCCCCCGGCAGCTCCAGACCCATGCGCATTTCGGCTTCCCTGACGGCCCGCTGGCTCCCCGGGCCGCCGAACGCGGCGAGAGTTTCCGGGTCGTTCCGCTCAAGCCACGCGGTGACCCGGCCCCAGGCGTCCCGCACGTCACCTGCTTCGTGCGTCGGAGCGTTGCTCACGTGCGGTCTCCCATCCGGCAGGGTGCGCCCATTCCTGGAGCACGCTCACCCACGTCTTCGACCGTTGAGGCTAGTTGCCCGATCGTGACGAGGGGCCGCCGGAACACGATCTGCCGGCAACCGGTCAAGATCCCCGTGATGTTGACATCCTCCTCAGAGGTCGTGTCATGTGGTGCGCCGATATTCGTCCCAGTGGGCGTGGGCGTTGCCGACTTCGACGACGGCCCCACTGCGGGCGGAAGCCGGATGCCCGGACTCCGAGGGTGTGGCGGTCGACCACGTGGAGAGGAAGGCGCCGGCGGGGACTGCTACTGCTGGGGAGGTTCCATGGCTGTGAGCCGCCGCCGCGTACGTTCTGCGTCCTCGGTGCGCCCGAGCTGCTCCAGGATGTCGACAGGCGTCCTCAGTGAGGCCGCGAGCATTCCGGCGAATGCCCGGGGGTGGTTTCTGCCAGCCGGCTGAACAGCTCTGCCGCTTCCTGCGCCGCCGGAAGCGCTCCGGGCAGCACCTGATCGCCGTCCGTTCCCAGACATGCCAGGAACAGAAGCAGGGCGGTCACCGCTTCGGCCTGCCTCCCCACCTCGGAGAGGCCGACACCGAGCTTGGTCAAGGCCGCGGCCTCGCCGGGTCGGTCGCCGACCGTGTGGTCGGCGGCCCGGGTGAGGAAGCCGACGGCCTCCCCGCACCGACCCGCCCCCCGTGAGGACGCCGCCGATATTGCCCAGCACCACGGCTTCGCCGTTGCGGTCGCCGTCGGCGCGGAAGAGAGGCCGTGAGGATCACGACGGTCGGCCCCGGCTGTACGTCGAGCCGGCTTTGCATGGCCCGCGACGTGGCCGTCGCGGGCTTCGACCCGTCGTCAGGTAAAGCTCGGTGCTCGACCAGTTCGTCCACCCCTACCGGCAATCGCCCCACGAACAGGCATATTGCCGGACAGAACAGAACGGCACAGCCGAAAGCCGTAAATGATCGCCGGCGTCTTCGACTCGCGCCCCGGATCACGGGACGCAGCTGCGAGGGTCCGGCCCACGGGCTACCACCTCCCGGACGACCGTACCCGGACCCCCCTCACGTACGAACGCACATGCCAACCTGACAGATCAAGGTTCCGGCTGATGCGATCTGACAGCAGACCATCCCCTTGCATCTGCGGCACTATGATCGGTGCATGCACACCTACCGGGCAGGGCAGGGCAGGGCCGCCGGATCATCCCCGGGCCGGCTCTCGCGGTCTGCGCCCGCGGGACGCACCGGGCGGAACGGGAGTCCACCGACTCCTCGGCCCGCAACCGGTTCCCGAGCCCGGTGTTCCGGCGATGGCCGTGATCAAGTCGACCGACGTCGTCGTCGAGAGACCGTGGACAAGGTCGCAAGACCGAAGCCGAGTCCGTCAGGACCAGAGGGAGTTCACCCGTGATGACCCGTTCCGTGCGCCGGACCCGCCGGACCCGCCGGATGCTGCAGGCGACCGGCGTGAGCGCCGCCGCGCTCCTGGCCCTGAGCGCCTGCTCGTCCTCCGACGACTCCTCGTCGACGAAGTCGGACTCCTCCGCTTCGGCGTCCTCCTCACCGAAGCTGTCCGGGACGGTGACGGTCTTCGCCGCCGCCTCGCTCAAGGAGAGCTTCACGACGCTGGGCAAGGAGTTCGAGAAGGCCCACCCCGGCACCGAGGTCACCTTCAACTTCAGCGGCAGCGACACTCTCGCGGCGAGCATCACCGGCGGCGCCCCCGCCGACGTCTTCGCCTCCGCCAGTCCCAAGACGATGGCGATCGTGACCGACAAGAAGGACGCTGTCGGCACCCCCGCCACCTTCGTCCGCAACCAGTTGGAGATCGCCACCCTGCCGGGCAACCCCGACAAGATCTCCTCTCTCAAGGATCTGACCGGGTCCGGTCTGAAGGTCGTGCTGTGCGACAGGAAGGTGCCCTGCGGCGCCGCCGCCCAGAAGGCGCTGGACGCCGGGAAGCTGAAGCTCACCCCGGTCTCCTACGAGGAGGACGTCAAGTCCGCCCTCAACAAGGTGGTGCTGAAGGAGGCCGACGCCGCCGTCGTCTACAAGACCGATGTGAAGGCGGCGGGCAGCAAGGTGGAGGGTGTGGAGTTCCCCGAGTCCGCGAGCGCCGTCAACGCCTACCCGATCACCCTGCTCAAGGACGCGCCCAACGCCGAGGCGGCCAAGGCGTTCATCGCGCTGGTGCAGTCCGACGAGGGCCAGAAGGTCCTGACCGAGGCCGGATTCCTCAAGCCGTGACCGTGGCCGACGGGTCCGTCGGGGTCGTGCAGGACGCTGCGGGTGAGCCCGATCAGGAGCCGCGGGTCCCGGCGGCGCCCACCGCGGGGGCTCAGGCTCGTCAGTCGGCGGTCCGGGGCACGCCCAGCCCGAAGAACGTGCGGTAGGAATCCACCTGACCGGTGAGCATGTGCATTCCGTGGTGCACCTGGTGGCCCTGCGCGGCAGCCTCCCGCAGGAGGGGTGTTTCTCTCGGCTTCATGATGATGTCCGCCACCACGCTGCCGGGAGGCAGGGCCTGGGGCGCGAACGGCAACGGGTCGTCGGGACGCAGCCCGAGCGGCGTGGCGTTGACGGCGATGTCCGTGTCGTGCAACGTCGGTTCGGAAGTGGCACGGACGCGGCCCGGCCAGTGTTCCGCCAGCCGCTCGACGAGCGCGGTCAGGCGAGGCTCGTCCGGATCGGAGACGGACAGACTCTTCACCCCCGCGGTGAGCAGGGCCGCCGCGATGGCGCTGCCCGCTCCGCCCGCGCCGGCCAGCGCCACCTTCCTTCCCCGAGGAGAGTGGCCGGACCCGACCAGGCCCGCCACGAACCCCGAACCGTCGAAGTTCGCGGCGAGCCATGCGCCGTCGGGCTCACGCCGCAGGGCGTTCGCGCTGCCGGTTATCTCCACCGTGCGGCTGCGACGGTCCGCCAGGTGCGCGGCGGCCGTCTTGTGCGGGACGGTGACGAACAGGCCGTCCAGATTGCCGACACGCTGCAGACCACGGACCACGTCGACGAGGTCGTCGCGCCGCACATGCACGGGCACCAGCACCGCGTCGATGCCCAGCCCGGCGAAGACCGGGTTGAGCAGCCCGGGCGACTGGACCTGGGTGACCGGGTCGCCCAGAACGGCGTACAGACGGGTGGTTCCGCTGATGGGGCGCGGGTGATCGGTCATCATGACCCTTCCTCGTGCTGGACGGTGCTGCGCGGGCGGCAGTTCTCGGCGGCCGGCGGACGTCCGCGGCGTGGGCGGCGATCGGCGGACGTCCGCGGCGGTCGGCGGGAGAGCCCCGACACGGATGAGGAGCTCAGCCGACGAAGATCAGATCTTCTTGGCCACGTAGTGCCGGTAGCTGTCCACCGGCGGCATGAACTGCGACGGCAGCACGCCCATCCTCTTCAGCAGCCGGGTGGAGCCGCTGTCGGTGTAGCCGGCGAAGGAGCCGCCCACGGCCTCCGGGCCGACCCGCTTGGCCATGTGCCGCTGGATGGCGCCGACCCGCTGCTCCCGCAGCGCCTTGTGGAAGGAGCCCTCGGGGGACAGCCGCCCGTGGATCGCGGCCCGCACCTGGGGCGAGATGTCACGGTCGAGCACCCACTCCAGACCGAGGTCCTGCTCCTGGAGCTCCTTCAGGAAGGTGTGGCGCTGCGTGGTGTAGAGGTCGACGTGGGTGAAGTAGCCGCCCGGCTTGAGCACGCGCGCCACCTCCTTCAGGAACTTCTCCAGGCTCGGGTAGTTGTGCGCGCTCTCGATGTTGACCAGGACGTCGACCTCGCCGTCCTCGAACGGCAGGTTCTCCGCGTCGCCCTGGACGTAGCGCAGGCCCTTGCGGGACAGCGAGGCGTTGGCCCGCCTGATGGCCTGCTCCGACAGGTCGAGGCCGATCATGCTCTTCGCGTCGACGACGCGGGAGAGGAAGTTCAGCCCCTCACCCAGTCCGCAGCCGACCTCGAGAACGGACTTGTCCGCGTAGTCGTCCAGGTCGAGCGGCACCTCCCTGAGGGCGGCGAAGTACAGCTCCTCGGAGAAGCCGTCCGTGTCGTAGTCGAGGAAGCCCGGAATACGGGCGCTGATCTCCTTGGCCACCTGGTCGTCGTGGTAGCCCCAGTTCCACAGGATGCCCTTCTTCGACATCCGGGCCTGCAGGTCGTAACTGGTGGAGATGTTCTTCTTGTGTGCGCCCTCCTTGGCGCTCTGACCGCCCTGATCATTCGTCAGGTTGATCTCGTTGACGCTCGTGAACAGGCCGTACATATCTTCGCGCGCACCCATGTGCGTGTCCTTTCTCGTGGTGCTTCCCACAGAGCGGGAAATTCTTCTGGGCCTGGGTTTCTCAGTCGGCGGCCGGGACCGGCGCCCCCAGCGTGCGGGCGAGTTCGTCCACCAGTGCGCCCAGCTCCCCGGGCCCGTCCGCCGCGCCGAAGACCGTGAAGTCGGGGCGCACCAGCACGGCCGTCGCGCCGTTCTCGGCCAGGTACGGCAGATAGCGGTCCTCGATGTCGACCACGGCGCCGGGACCGGGCGCTCCCGGTTCCGTTCCCGCGGGCAGCACGTGGGCGCAGCGCGTGCCGAGGCCGTCGAGGAAGGCCCGCCGCCGGTCGTCGAGCAGCGCCGCCGGATCGTCGGCGGCCAGCAGGACGAAGCCCAGGCCGACGATCTCGTCGAGCAGCCCCTCCCCTTCGGCGTCCGCCACCCTGGCCTGTGGGAACAGGGTGCCGGCGGGCCTGACCGGTGTGCCGTCGCCGGTCTGCCGGAACAGGCCTTCGTCGAGGGGGATCACGGTCGACATGGGCAGTGCGGCGGCGCCCTCGCGGTCGCGGGCGGCCAGCATGATCGCGTCCCGGTCGGCGGCTGCCGCGGGATCGGTCACACAGATGACCTTGCCGAGTCTGACCGACGTGGTGATGGCGTTTTGGACGTGCGCCCGTCGCTCGGCGGTGTAGGTGTCGAGCACGGACTCATCGGCGAGACCGCGCAGGGCCAGGTCGAGCTTCCACGACAGGTTGGCCACGTCCCGGAAGCCCGAGCACATGCCCTGCCCGGCGAAGGGCGGCATGAGGTGTGCGGCGTCCCCCGCGATCAGCAGCCGGCCCTTGCGCCACTCCCCCGCCCAGCGGGCCTGGAAGGTGTACACGGCGTGCCGTTCGAGCGTCGCGTTGTCCGGACGGACGGCGAACATCTCCAGCATGCGCCACAGGGTGTCGGCGCGCTTGAGCTCCTCGATGTTCTCACCGGGCAGCCGCATGAACTCGAAGCGGCGGTGCCCCGGTCCGGCCGACACGGCGGTCCGCGGCCGCCCCGGGTCGCAGATCTGCAGGTTGTTGGGGCGGAAGTCGCGCGGCTCGTCCAGTACGACGTCGCAGATCAGCCAGTCGTAGAAGAACCCGAGGTCGGTGAGGGAACTCTCCATGGACTCCCGGACGAAGCTGTTGGCCCCGTCGCACCCGACGACGTACCGCGCGGTGAAGGTGTGCTCCCGCTCGTCGGCGTCCTCGGAGATCACCTCGACCAGGTCGCCGCGGTCGTCGAGTTCGACGACCTCCTGTCCGCGGACGACCCGCAGGTTCGGGAATTCGGCGCCCCGCTCGATGAGCGTCGCCTCGAGTCCCGGCTGGTACATGGCCGTCGCCTGCGGCCAGCCGCAGTGACCTTTCGCGGCGCTCTCCATGTGCAGCAGGGTGTCGCCCGCGGCGTTGCGCCAGGCGTAGTCCCGTGAGTTCTCCCCGAACTTGTCGAGGAAGGGCCCGATGCCGGCGGCCGCCAGGATACGGGCGGCCTCGTCGTCGAAGCCGACGGCACGCGGCATGGGGTAGGGCTGCGCCCAGCGCTCCACGACCGTGACCCGCCAGCCGTGCCGGGCCAGCAGGATCGCCAGCAGCTGGCCCACCGGTCCGTAGCCGACGACGGCCACGTCCGTGTCGGTGACGGCGTCCGCCCCGGTTCCGGCATCCGCCGTCCGTGTCTCCACTGTCATCTCCGTCCGGTCCCGTCTCAGCCGTTGCCCGTGCCGGCGAGGATGTCCTTCACCACGCGTTCGAACTCGGCCTTGTCGATCAGGGTGCGGACCGTCTCGTGACCGTTCTCCACGGTCAGCAGCCGCCTGCCGGTGAGGACGAGCTGCCCGTTGTCGGTGGCACGTCCGCGCAGCACGGTCCCGGCGAACAGCGAGTCCTTCACGATCTGTTCGGCGGCGGAGTCCCGCGGGCTGTCCCAGTCGGAGACGGCGCGGGCGGTCAGCTCGAACCGGTACACCGACCGCCAGTCGCCGGTGGCGGCCCTGCGTTCCAGCACGTGATGGGCGCCGTCCGCCGTGAGCCGGTAGGAGCAGCCGAACTGGTGCTGCACCTCGTCGGTCACCCGCAGCGGCTCCAGATACGACGGCCCGGCGAAGCCCACGTCGACCAGCCAGGTCTCCCCGTCCAGCCGCACACTGGCGAAGGTGTGCTCGAAGTCCGGTCCGAACTGCCCGTTCGGCCAGCGCTGGGACGCGGCCAGGATCGAGACGTCGTAACCGAGTTCGGTCAGGAGCCTGCGGAACAGGCCGCTCAGGTCGTGGCACACACCGCCCGCGCCCTCGACGACGATCGCTTGGAACGTGTCGTCGACGTCGATGTCGACGACGTTGCGGAAACCCGTGAAGCTCTTGATGAAGTGGCTGCTGTCGTAGGCCAGCGACATCAGGTGCCTCTTGTGCAGCAGGCGGAGCGTCTCGGCACTCGGCGCGGGCACCTCCGTGACACCCAGACGGCGCAAGTAGGTCTCGACCTCGAACATCCGGTTACTTCCCCTTCTCGATGTGGTCCCACTTGGCCAGCAGCTCGCGCAGCCGCGAGACGGCCCGCGCGCGCGACGCGTCGTCGTGCAGTGCCGGAGCCAGCGCCGACTCCAACTTGTCCATCTCCTCGGCGACTTCCTCCGGTGTGACGGCGAGTCCGGGTTCGAGGGCCTCGAGCAACAGCTCGGCGATCATGCCCGCGGTGGGGAAGTCGAAGATCAGGCCCTGCGGCAGGTCGAGTCCCGACACACGGCGCAGACGGTTGCGCAGTTCGAGACCGGTCAGCGAGTCGAAGCCGATGTCGAGGAAGGCGACCCCGTCCTCGACCGCCGTCGAGCCGGTGGCGTGACCGAGCACCCGTCCGGCTTCCACCAGCACCAGGTCGGTCAGCGCCGTCAGCCGCTCCGGTGGCGACAGCGGCAGCAGGCGCGCCCGCAGCGCCTCCCCGTCGTCCCCCGGCTTGGCGCCCCTGTCACCACCGGTACCTGTGCCGGTACCAGTGCCGGCGCCGCTGCCGCTGCCGCTGCCGCTGCCGGGGGCCGTGAGAGCGGCGACCTCGGGCAGTTCCCGCAGCAGCGGGCGCTCCCTGGCCACCGTGTAGGCCGGCACGAACCGCGACCAGTCGATACCCGCGACCACGAGGTGCCCCTCGCCACGCGCGATCGCCTGGCCCAGGGCCTCGACCGCCAGGTCGGGCCGCATCAGCTCGACGCCGACCTCCGCGAACTCCTCGGCCACCGTCTCGTCGACCATGCCGCCGCCGGCCCAGGCGCCCCAGGCCACGGCAGTCGCCGACCGGCCCTGGGCGCGCCTGCGAAGCGCGAGGCCCTCGACGAAGGCATTGGCGGCTGCGTAGGCGCTCTGCCCCGCACCGCCCCAGACGGCGGCGCCCGAGGAGAACATCACGAAGGCGTCCAGCGGACGGTCGGCGAGCAGGGCGTCCAGGTGGACCGCACCGGCGATCTTCGCCCGGCCCACCTCCGCGAACTCCGCGACGCTGCTGTCCGGCAGCTGCACAGGTTCCTGTGCGGCGCCCGCCGTGTGGAAGACGGCGGAGACGGGCACGTCGGACGGGACCGCCGCGATGACCTCGGCGAGCGCGGCCCGGTCGGTGACGTCGCAGGCCGCGACGGTGACACGGGCGCCGAGCGCGGTCAGCTCCGCCTCCAACGCGTCCGCCCCCTCGGCGGCCGGGCCGCGGCGGCTGAGCAGCAGCAGGTGTTCGGCGCCCCGGCCCGCGGCCCACCGCGCCAAGTGTGCGCCGATGCCCCCGGTACCGCCGGTGACCAGGACCGTACCGCGGGGCGTCCAGGGCTCCCCGGACACCGCGCCACCGCCACCGGCACCGGCACCGGCACCGGCGGACTCGGCACGGACCATACGGCACGCGTACGCACCCGTGGCCCGGATCGCCACCTGGTCCTCGCCGTGCTCTCCGCAGAGCACGGCGACCAGCCGGTCCAACGCCGTCCCGTCGGGCTCGGCGGCCACATCGACGAGTCCGCCCCAGGACCTGGGGTGGTCGAGGGCCAGGACCGTGCCGAGTCCCCAGACCATGGGCTGCGTCGCGCTGTCCGCCTCCCCGTCCTCCCGGACCGCGACGGCCCCGGAGGTCAGGCACCACAGCGGGGCGCTGACGTCCAGATCCTTGAGCGACTGGACGAGGGTGACGGTGGCGGACGTTCCCCGTGACAGCGTGGGGTGGTCGGCGTCCGGCCGCTCGTCCAGGGGCAGCAGGGACACCACTGCGACCGGTGCGGCCCCCGCAGTGTCCAGACCGGCCCGGACGAGTTCCGCCCTGATCAGTTCCGCCAGGCCGTTCCGGTCCTCACCGTCCACGTCCACCCGTACGACGCGACCGCCGTGGGCGGTCAGCGCGCCGCCCGTGGCCTCCGCCATCGCGTCGGCCTGCCCCGCGGGCACCAGCATCAGCCAAGTGCCGTCGGCGACGACCGTATCCGGCGACGACGCGTCGGTTATCGGCCGCCAGTCGATCCGGTACCGCCAGCCGTCCAGCACAGCCTGGTCACGGTGACGGCGGCGCCACGAGGACAGGGCGGGCAGGACGCCGTCCAGGACGGACGCGTCGAGCCGCAGGGAGTGGGCCAGCGAGTTCGCGTCGCCACTGTCCACGATGTCCCAGAAAGCCGCGTCGACCGGATCGGCCACGGTCTCGGCGACGGCCGGTCCGTCGCCCGCGATCCAGTACCGCTGGTGTTGGAAGGCGTAGGTGGGCAGGTCCACCCGCCGGGCTCCGGTCCCGGCGAACACCTTCTCCCAGTCCACCCGCACACCCCGGGCATGCAACTGCCCCAAGCTGCTCATCAGCGCCCGGTCCTCCGGCATGTCCCGCCGCAGAGAAGGCACGCAATCCCCGGCCACCATCCCCGACAGCACACCGTCAGGACCCAACTCCAAGAACGTCGACACCTTCTGCTTTCGCAGCGCCTCGACACCGTCGTGGAACCGGACCGTGCCCCGCACGTGCTCCACCCAGTACTCCGGCGTGCACAACCGGCCCGCCTCCGCCACTTCACCGGTCAGATTCGACACCACCGGCACAACCGGCTCGTGATAGGCGAGTGCGGCCGCGACCTGGCGGAATTCCTCCAACATCGGATCCATCAACGCCGAATGGAACGCGTGCGAGACCCGCAACCGCTTGACCCGACGATCCCCCAAGCGGGCCACCACCTCCGCGACGGCGTCCTCGGCGCCCGACAGCACCAACGACGTCGGCCCGTTCACCGCCGCGACACTCACACCCTCGCCCAGCAAAGGCCCGACCTCGTCCTCCGCCGCCTCGACCGCGAACATCACCCCACCCGACGGCAGAGCCTGCATCAACCGACCCCGCGCCACCACCAGAGCCGCCGCATCCTCCAACGACCACACACCCGCAACGAACGCAGCCGTCACCTCACCGACCGAATGACCCGTCACATAGTCGGGACGCACACCCCACGACTCCGCCAACCGGAACAACGCCACCTCGACGGCGAACAGCGCCGGCTGCGCAAACCGCGTCT